>NZ_JAZGPY010000001.1:0-4838970 GCF_052217125.1 Yersinia sp. 2545 StPb PI | reverse complement strand
GGCGGACTCCACTCGAACAAGATCAATAAAAGAAAGAAATCAGGATTTTTTGTAACTCATCGTTTTTGACACACGCCAATATGGCCTGTAGCAAGCCAAAGTGACATGCGAACCGTTTTTCGGTTGTTTTTACGACTAACATCCCCCTACGATCCCGGAGTAGTGATCCAGAGTAGCGGATGCGATCGGAATGGCGGATCATAGCGCAAAAGGAGCAATAGATCCTCCCCTTCCTCACAGATTAGATCCTTTTTATCCACAGGACATAACTTCTGTTAGGAGTGTAACCCAGTGCACAGCTTTTCGTGTCCCTCATCAGCAATGATCGCAAAATATTTCAGAATATACTGGTATCACCTTCCCCTTTTCTAACAACTGATCCTGATTAATCCACAAAGGATCTCACGGCGATCCTTGCGATTTGTCTGGGAGTCCGTATAATCCTCAGCCCTACGTGTGATGCCTGTGTTCTTGATGGCTTTGGCCAAAAAGAAACCAGCGGTGAACACGGGCAGGCTCTTGGTAAACTCCCGATACAGAAAACTTCTGTGCGGGCGGGCGCAATGTCAATTGACTCAGGACTGTACAATTATTACAATCCCGCTTCTTTATATGTTGCGATTGAGGCGTCGGTGTCTTCACTCCGAGCAGCCAAACGCGTTTACTGAATCAGTAATTATTTTAAGTTTAGGTAGAAATCGCTATGAAACGCACTTTCCAACCGTCCGTATTGAAGCGCAACCGTAGCCACGGTTTCCGTGCTCGTATGGCCACCAAAAATGGTCGTCAAGTTCTGGCTCGCCGTCGTGCGAAAAGCCGTACTCGTCTGACTGTTTCTAAGTAATAAAAGCTAACCATCTCAGTGGTTAAGCTAGCATTTCCTAGGGAGTTACGTTTGTTAACTCCCAGTCATTTCACTTTTGTCTTCCAGCAGCCACAACGGGCTGGCACGCCGCAAATCACCATCCTCGGCCGCCTGAACGAGCTGGGGCATCCCCGCATCGGTCTTACCGTCGCCAAAAAACATGTCAAACGTGCTCACGAACGTAACCGGATAAAGCGCCTCACACGCGAAAGCTTCCGTTTGCATCAGCATACGTTACCGTCTATGGATTTTGTCGTTTTGGTGAAAAAGGGTGTGGCTGACCTCGATAACCGTGCGTTGACGGAAGCTTTGGAAAAATTATGGCGTCGCCACTGTCGCCAGGCTCCCGCATCCTGATCGGGCTAATCAGGGGCTATCAGCTCGTGATTAGTCCGCTGCTGGGGCCGCGTTGTCGTTTCCATCCGACATGCTCTCATTACGGAATTGAGGCATTGCGCCGGTTTGGGATGATAAAAGGCAGTTGGTTAACACTGAAACGCGTATTAAAATGCCACCCTTTGAACCCAGGTGGCGATGATCCCGTGCCGCCGAAACCCGACGATAACAGAGAACACTAACGATGGATTCGCAACGCAATCTTCTACTCATCGCTCTGCTGTTCGTGTCTTTCATGATCTGGCAAGCCTGGCAAGTGGACAACAGTCCACAACCAGCCGCTCAGACCACGCAACAGACTGCGAATACTGCTACCGGTGATAAAGCAAGCCAGGCTGTGCCCGGCAGTGGTCAGGGTCAACTGATTACTGTAAAAACTGATGTGCTGTCTCTGACCATTAATACCCGTGGTGGTGACATCGAGCAGGCTAACCTGCTGGCTTACCCGGATGCTCTGGGTTCAGATAAAACTTTCGAATTACTGGAAACCACTCCAGCTTTCATCTATCAGGCGCAAAGCGGTCTGACAGGCAAAAGCGGCCCGGATAATCCAGCTAACGGTGAGCGCCCACTGTTTGAAGCGCCTCAAACCAGCTTTGTATTGGCTGACGGTCAGGATGAACTGCGTATTCCATTGACCTTTACCGGCAAAGATGGCTCCGTTTTCACCAAGACTTTTGTGCTAAAACGTAACGATTACGCCATTGGCGTGGATTATCACGTTAAAAACGCCTCTGCTGCCCCGCTGGAGCTGACGCTGTTTGGTCAGTTGAAGCAAAGCATCAATTTGCCTAAACACCGTGATACCGGCAGCAATAACTTTGCGCTGCACACCTATCGTGGCGCGGCTTACTCTTCTGATGACACTAAATATAAAAAATACAGCTTTAGTGATATCGAAGACAAAAATATGGACATCACCACCAAAGGTGGCTGGGTAGCCATGTTGCAACAGTATTTTGCAACCGCCTGGATCCCGGCAGCTAATGAAACCAACACCTTCTACTCTTCTGATTTGGGTAATGGTCTGGCGGCTATCGGCTTTAAAGGTGCGCCAGTTATTATTCAACCGGGTGAGCAGAAACAGCTGGGTGCTACCTTATGGGTTGGCCCAGAAATTCAGGACAAAATGGCGGCCATTGCGCCACATCTGGACCTGACTGTTGATTATGGTTGGTTATGGTTTATTTCTCAGCCACTGTTCAAACTGTTGAAATTCATTCACAGCTTTGTCGGTAACTGGGGCTTCTCCATCATCGTGATTACCTTTATCGTGCGCGGTATCATGTACCCGCTGACAAAAGCGCAATACACCTCGATGGCGAAAATGCGTTTGCTACAGCCTAAACTGGCTGCCATGCGTGAGCGTATCGGTGACGATAAGCAGCGTATGAGTCAGGAGATGATGGCGCTGTACAAAGCTGAGAAGGTTAACCCGCTGGGTGGCTGCTTACCGCTGGTCATTCAGATGCCAATCTTCCTAGCGTTGTACTACATGTTGATGAGTTCCGTTGAGTTGCGTCATGCGCCGTTCATCCTGTGGATTCATGACCTGTCAGCACAAGACCCGTACTACATTCTGCCGATTCTGATGGGTATCACCATGTACTTCATTCAGAAGATGTCACCAACTACCGTGACGGACCCAATGCAGCAGAAGATAATGACCTTTATGCCAGTTATCTTCACTGTGTTCTTCCTGTGGTTCCCGGCTGGTCTGGTACTGTACTATATCGTCAGTAACCTGGTGACCATCCTGCAACAGCAGTTGATTTATCGTGGTCTGGAAAAACGTGGTTTGCATAGCCGCGATAAGAAGAAACAGTCTTAACATGATAGATACCCCAGTCACTGGCATACGTCAGTAACTGGGGGAGAGCAGCTAACAAACGCTGCGACTGCAATTAAGAAGGGTATATGAGGCGGTCATAGCTATATGACCGCCTTATTCTTTTAAAGAGAGAAATAACCATGAGCACCACTGATACTATCGTGGCACAAGCAACCCCGCCAGGCCGTGGTGGTGTTGGTATTTTACGTGTTTCAGGTCGTGCTGCCGCAGACGTGGCGCAGGCGGTTTTGGGCAAATTGCCCAAGCCTCGCTATGCCGATTATCTGCCGTTTAAAGATACTGATGGCAGTACATTAGACCAAGGTATCGCTCTCTACTTCCCCGGCCCCAATTCCTTTACTGGCGAGGACGTGCTGGAACTGCAAGGTCACGGTGGTCCGGTTATACTGGATTTACTGTTAAAACGCATTCTGGCGCTGCCAGGGCTGCGCATTGCTCGTCCGGGTGAGTTTTCTGAACGCGCGTTTTTAAACGACAAGCTGGATTTGGCTCAAGCAGAAGCGATTGCCGACCTGATTGATGCCAGCTCGGAGCAAGCCGCCCGCTCAGCAGTAAATTCATTGCAGGGTGCATTTTCAGTTAAAATCCATCAATTGGTGGAAGCACTTACTCACTTGCGAATCTACGTCGAAGCTGCCATTGACTTCCCAGATGAGGAAATTGACTTCCTTTCTGATGGCAAGATTGAAGGCCAGTTGAACGGTGTGATGGCCGATCTTGAGCAGGTGCGCACTGAAGCACGGCAAGGCAGCTTGTTGCGTGAAGGGATGAAAGTGGTCATTGCCGGCCGCCCAAATGCCGGTAAATCAAGCCTGCTCAATGCGTTAGCGGGCCGTGAAGCTGCAATCGTAACCGATATCGCAGGCACAACTCGTGATGTTTTACGGGAACATATTCATATCGATGGGATGCCATTGCATATCATCGATACTGCTGGCTTACGTGAAGCCAGTGACGAAGTTGAGCGCATTGGCATCGAACGGGCGTGGAATGAGATAGAACAAGCAGATCGCGTACTGTTTATGGTTGATGGTACGACGACTGATGCCACCGAACCGGCCGCTATCTGGCCTGAGTTTATGGCCCGCCTACCATCGACTCTGCCCATCACCGTGGTGCGCAATAAAGCGGATGTCACAGGTGAATCGCTGGGGTTAACCGAAGTGAATGGTCACTCACTTATTCGCTTATCGGCCCGTACCGGCGAAGGTATTGACCTGCTGCGTAGCCATCTTAAGCAGAGTATGGGCTTTACCAGTAACACCGAAGGTGGCTTCCTGGCTCGCCGACGCCATTTGCAAGCATTGGAAACCGCTGCCCAGCATTTGGTGCAAGGCCACGAACAGTTAGTAAGCGCTTACGCCGGTGAGTTATTGGCGGAAGAGCTACGTTTAGCACAACAGTCATTGAGTGAAATTACCGGCGAATTCAGCTCAGATGACTTACTGGGGCGCATTTTCTCCAGTTTTTGTATCGGAAAATGAGTGTGATGTTATAGAGCTGGAGCAGATTATCGCTAATTTTGATAATCTGACTCTATGAGTCCGAACTGTTAGAGTCTCGACCGACGGTAGCTCGAACACTTAACTTTATTCATAAACTGAGGTATCCATGATTATAAAACCACGTGTACGCGGCTTTATCTGTGTGACTGCTCACCCGGCGGGCTGTGAAGCTAACGTCAAAAAGCAAATCGACTATGTCACAGCAGAAGGCCCAATTGCTAACGGCCCAAAACGAGTATTAGTGATTGGTGCGTCAACTGGATACGGGCTGGCAGCTCGAATCACAGCAGCATTTGGTTGTGGTGCCGATACGCTGGGTATTTTCTTTGAACGCCCAGGAGAAGAAGGTAAACCGGCGACCTCCGGCTGGTACAACAGCGCAGCTTTCCACAAGTTTGCTGAGCAGAAAGGCCTATATGCGAAAAGCATCAATGGCGATGCTTTCTCCGATGAGATCAAACGACTGACCATCGAGGCTATTAAGCAAGATCTGGGTCAGGTTGATCAGGTTATCTATAGCCTGGCCTCGCCGCGCCGCACTCATCCAAAAACCGGCGAAGTGTTTAACTCCACACTGAAGCCAATCGGCCATGAAGTTAAATTCCGTGGCCTAGATACCGATAAAGAAGTTATCAAAGAAGTTGTGCTACAACCCGCAACTCAAACCGAGATAGACAACACGGTAGCAGTGATGGGTGGCGAAGACTGGCAGATGTGGATTGATGCACTACTGGAAGCTGGCGTGCTGGCTGAAGGGGCACAAACTACCGCCTTTACTTATCTGGGTGAAAAAATCACTCATGATATCTATTGGAACGGTTCTATTGGCGCAGCCAAAAAGGATCTGGACCAAAAAGTTCTGACTATCCGCGATAGCTTAGCTGCCCATGGCGGCGGTGATGCCCGGGTATCCGTGTTGAAAGCGGTAGTGACTCAGGCAAGTTCCGCTATCCCAATGATGCCACTGTATTTGTCATTACTATTCAAGGTGATGAAAGAAAAAGGCACTCATGAAGGCTGCATCGAGCAAGTTTATTCGCTGTATAAAGACAGCTTGTGTGGTGAGGCACCGCATCTGGACGCCGATGGCCGTTTGCGTGCTGACTACAAAGAACTGGCACCAGAAATTCAAAACCAGGTACAAGCGTTGTGGGATCAAGTCACCAATGACAATATCTACCAATTGACCGACTTTACCGGTTATAAGACTGAGTTCTTAAACCTGTTTGGGTTTGCCGTCGACGGTGTGGATTATGACGCTGACGTAAATCCTGATGTAAAAATCCCTAATCTGATTCAGGGCTAAACCCCGGTTATAGCGATAGAACCCGCTGCGCAATTTGTACGCAGCGGGTTGATAATCCGCTGCGCAATTTGTACGCAGCGGGTTGATAATCCGCCTTTCGTCCCAATCGCCTAATAAAAAACACTAAATCCATTATCTCTATTATAGATAAGCTAAGATCATTTTCTTCGTTTACGCTTCATCCCCGCAATGTTTGAATGATTTCATTCTTAGTTATCCCGCTTTTAGCTAAAAGAATAACCGGCAACATAATAAATAAAGCCTCTGGTAGAGACTAAATTAACACTATTCCACAGGGAAATTATGATGAGAATACCTTCACTGACGATACCTTTATTTAGTTTAATTATTGTTACTTCACTAAATGCCCATAGTGAAGAAAATAAAGTTATCAAATTGGGATTTAATCCTGGCCCTTATAAAGAACAATTTGAAAAAGGTGTAGCCCCTTATCTGATCAACAAAGGCTATCGCATCGAATATAAAGATTTTAATGATGGCATCCAGGTTAATAATGCCGTTAGCACTGGCGAGATTGATGGCAATATCATGCAACACCCTATTTATCTGCAAGCGATAAATGAGCGTCTGCGGATTGATAATACCGGTATTGTTCAGGTCCCAACGCCACCGATGGGACTGTATTCTGATAAATATCAGCAAAGCCAAAAAGACCAAAAACCCAAAGAAGGTACTTTGATTTCAGTCCCTAACCAGCCCTCAAATGAGTACCGCGCAGCACTGTTGTTGCAATCTATCGGCTGGATAAAGCTAAAGGAAAAAATTGATCCAGCGACCTTCTCGCAAAAAGACATAGCAGAAAATCCGTACCATCTGGTGATCAAAGAAATGGATAATGCCCAGCAAGTCAGAGCATTACCCGATGTCGACTTTGGTGCTATTCAGGGTAATTTTGCTGTATCTAACGGTATAAAACTCAGCTCAGCACTGCAACTTGAAAAACCAACCACACAGTTTGTGAATGTGGTAACTGTCGCCGGTAAAAATAAAGATGCAGAATTTGCCAAGGATATTATTGCGGGATACCACTCGGCGGAGTTCAAAAAATACATTCTAGGAAATGAGAAATACACCGGTTATATGCTGCCTGATTATCTTAAGTAATGGAATAATCTGATGATTGAACTTCAGCATATTTCTAAAACCTTTGAACGTAAAGGTGTAAAGCTACAAGCGCTTAATAATGTTAGTTTAACCATCGAAGATGGCGATATATTTGGCATTATCGGTTATAGCGGTGCAGGGAAAAGCACCTTATTACGAATGGTAAACTCATTGGAAAGTCCAACATCCGGTGATGTGATTATTGATGGTAATAATCTACATGATTTTAGTCATGAGCAACTCAGGCTACTTAAAAAAAACATCGGAATGATATTCCAGAATTTTAACTTACTGGAGTCAAAAACTGTTTTTAAGAATGTAGCTATGCCGCTCATCTTATTAGGTAAAAATAAAAAATTCATTCAGGAGCGCGTCGCTGAATTGCTGGATTTTGTTGGGTTAGGTGATAAGAGCCATAGTTTTCCTAATGAATTATCGGGGGGGCAGAAGCAGCGGGTAGGTATTGCTCGTGCTCTGGCAACCAATCCATCAATTCTGCTGTGTGATGAGGCCACATCGTCACTGGATCCACAAACTACCGCCCAGATTTTATTATTACTGAAGAAAATTAATCAGCAATACAATATTACAGTGTTGCTGATTACCCATGAAATGTCCGTCATTCAAAAAATCTGTAATAAGGTCGCGGTTATGGAAAACGGCCAAATAATTGAGCAGGGTTCGGTATTAACGGTTTTTGGCCACCCCACTCACCCCACAACCCTTAATTTCGTCCGCACCGTGATCAAGGACAGCCTGCCCGATAGTGTGAGAAAACTGTTAGATAGCAGTCATGCTGGCCGCCAATTTCGTTTAGCATTTATGGGGGCGATTGCGACGCAACCGGTGATAAATCAACTTATCAGGCAATATGATGTGGGCGTGAATATTCTATTTGCCAACATGTCGGAGATACAAGACACCACATTGGGTCATATGGTGCTGCTGTTAAGCGGTGACAACAACCTCATTGATAGTGCCGTCACGCACCTGGCTGGAACAGGAATTGATATACAGGAAATACATTAATGATCGAAACCGCAATTACGTTGGACCAATTTGTCCAGGCGCTACACGACACACTGGTTATGGTCAGTATTTCATTGGTGATCGGTTCTCTTATTGGTATCCCACTGGGAATCTTATTGGTGGTAACCCGGCCCGGAGGGCTAATTAACAATCGCACTTTTTATAATATTCTTAACCCAGTGATTAATATCATCCGATCACTGCCCTTTATTATTTTGATGGTAGCGATTATCCCACTTACCCGCTTGATCGTGAATACCACTATCGGAACACCAGGAGCCATCGTGCCATTGATTATTTTTATCGCACCTTATATTGGCCGATTAGTAGAAAATTCATTATTGGATGTTAACCCCGGAATTCTCGAGGCAGCAAAATCGATGGGTGCCACGCCCCTTCAGGCGATTTGGTATTTTCTATTACCCGAAGCACTGTCATCTTTGATATTGGCACTGACCACAGCCACCATTGGCTTGATTGGTGCTACCGCCATGGCAGGTACTGTCGGCGGCGGTGGGATTGGTGATCTGGCTATAACCTATGGCTATCAGCGCTTTGATACGTTCGTAACTGTCACTACCGCGATTGTATTGATTATTACGGTACAGCTCATCCAATCGCTGGGTAATTTATTTGCCAGTAAAATTCGCCGAGAGTCATAAAAAACCCCTTTTCGGCGAGCAAAAGGGGTCAGATTTTTGGCATAACTGCAATATATACCCTAAATAATTCGAGTTGCAGGAAGGCGGCAAGTGAATAACAACTTGGTTGTAAACCATGTTGAACAGCGCTTGCGCTGGCCCGCAGAGTGAGCCTCATTAGAGGCCCATAATCCCGATGAGCTTACATAAGTAAGTGATTCGGATGATTAAACGTAGCCAACACACCTGCAGCTTGAAGTATGACAGGTATAAAATTAAACTTTAAAGCCGCTAATCACACTCTCCAACTGTAAAGTTTGATCCTGCATCGCCTGAGCCGCAGCAGCAACTTGTTGCACTAGCGCCGCATTTTGCTGTGTTGAATTATCCAACTGATTGATTGCCAGATTAACCTGTTCGATACCCAAACTTTGTTCCTGACTGGATGACATGATTTCATTCATTAATGCCGCCACATTGGACACCCCGCTCATTAAATCATCCATAGTGGTTCCCGCGTCAGCCACCAAGCCAGTACCAATGGCAATATCAGCCACCGAGTCCTCGATCAGTTTTTTAATCTCACGAGCAGATGTCGCTGAACGCTGCGCCAGATTACGCACTTCTGATGCCACCACCGCAAAACCACGGCCTTGTTCACCCGCTCTTGCTGCTTCTACCGCCGCATTAAGTGCCAATATATTGGTTTGGAAGGCGATACTGTCAATCACACTAATGATATCGACTATTTTCTTCGATGAATGATTGATTGAACCCATGGTATCCACCACCTGTTTCACCACCTTGCCACCTTTCACCGCAACAGTAGAAGCATCTCTCGCCAATTGGTTGGCGTGACTGGCGTTATCCGCATTTTGTTTCACCGTGCTGGTAAGTTCATCCATTGAGGCTGCGGTTTGTTCAATTGAACTGGCCTGATCTTCAGTACGGGCGGATAAGTCCAGATTACCGCTAGCTATCTGGCGCGATGCTGAGGCAATAGCCAGGCTACTTTCACCGACTTGCCGCATCATTTGCTGTAAATAGTCGATAAAATTGTTGAAACTTTGGTTAATTGCATTGAATTCTGGGCTATTGCTTTCCGGTAAGCGCTGAGTCAAATCAGCCCCTCCCGCCGATAATGCAGTGATATTCTCTTTCAAAGCCGCTAAGCGTTTCATAAAGACGCGGATAGAAAACACCAGGAACAAGAGCAATAACAGCATAATTGGAATCTGTACTAACCCCAGATGCAACAGGATGGCGTGGCTCTGTTTCACCAATAAACTGGTTGGTAAGTCAGTAACCAAATACCACGGGCTATTGGCGATCGGGCGAATAAACAGGGTGTGAGAGGTACCGTCGACATCAAATTCACTCTCCAGTGCTTTTTGATCTTTTAACTGCGGCAATAACCGCTGGGTTTCAGCCGCCATCGGCGAGTTGGCCGCAAAGTCAGACAGATTTTTTAATTCGGCTTTGCCATCCGCCAGAGCACTGCTGCCGACAATCTTGCCATCAGCTTCGACAATCAGAATAGTGCCATTCACTTTCTGTTCCATTTCTTTAACCAAACGGTTAAAGAAACCTAAGGTAACGTCAATGGTTGAAACACCGTAGGCCTCGTCACCTTTATAAATTGCCATCGCGCAGTTGGTTCTTGGCTGTGGGCTGGCATCATCCTGGTAGGCCTTAGCCCACGCGCAGAAGCCTTTAGGCGCATTTAAGCCATCTTTGTACCATGGTTGCTCAAAATAATTTTGTGATTCTGGTGAATTCCAATGGGTGTTGACCGTTAACTTATTTTCTCCATTACGGGCAAAGAAAGTGCTGAACTTAGTCACCCCTTGCTCACGTTTATTAGGTAATGGCCAAATGCCACCACCAAACACATTACTGTCGCCGTACTGATCCACCAGCCCCGGTAATAGTTGATCAATGGTATTGCTGTCCATAATGGCAACAGCCTGTGTAATGCTGCGGGCTTGCGCTTCCACTTTGTTCATTTGCGCCGTGATTGCCGTCGCAATTTGGTCAACGCTATTACCGACAATGGTACTTTCAGATTGTTTGAGTTGTGGTGTCACAAAAAGCTGAATAACCACCACGGTGATTATCAGTAATAAAATAAAAAACGCACTGACGAGTAAGGTAAAGCGGGCTTGAGTGGTTTTTAGCATTATCGTGTCGCTCAATTAAGAGAGCTGGATAGCTCCAGATCTATTAACGGCATTTTGCGCACAGACTTGATGACTGATAAAAACGATTTTTCCGTTCCTCTCCTGCGGTCACAGTTTCAGCGTAATAATTCCCCCCTAACACCAATTTAAGTAATGTTTAAATGTCGTCATACGCGAGATAGTCATTGTTTTGTCGCATAAGTTTGGCCTACTCTGGTAACAAATAACCAATAGATTTCAAAATGCAGGTGAGAGGCCAACACACCTGCAATGAGAAAGATGACGGGTATAAAGCCTCATCCATTTACTGAACGGGAGTATGTCATGCCACAGCAATCCCTTAAAATTGTTACCCTACTGGGTAGCCTGCGTAATGGTTCTTACAATGCGATGGTAGCCCGCGCACTGCCTAAATTAGCGCCTTCAGGCGTCACCATTGAAGCACTGCCTTCTATTCGTGATATTCCGCTTTATGATGCTGATGTTCAGCAGGAAGACGGCTTCCCGGCTACAGTTCAAGCTATTGCTGAGCAGATTCGTCAAGCTGATGGGGTTATCATCGTCACACCGGAATATAACTATTCGGTGCCAGGTGGATTGAAGAATGCGATCGACTGGTTGTCTCGCTTGCCAAACCAACCACTGGCAGGCAAGCCAGTTGCTATTCAAACCAGCTCAATGGGGCCGGTGGGTGGAGCACGTTGCCAGTATCACTTACGTCAGATCCTGGTTTTCCTTGATGCGATGGTGATGAATAAGCCTGAATTTATGGGTGGCGTGATTCAAAGCAAAGTGGATGAGCATGCCAAGGCGTTGATTGATCAAGGAACGCTGGATTTCCTTACCAGCCAACTAGCAGCCTTTGCGACCTATATTGATCGTGTCCGCGTGAAGTAACCCATGATTCAAAACCCCCACTGGCCGCTGGTGATTGGGGGTTACTCTCTTGACCCACACATGTTGGATGCTGCTAAATGGCCGTTAAAATCACTGTCTGGCTTATCCTGACCCTGATATCCACTCTCTGGCTGGGTTGGTATGGTTTAAATGAGCAGCAAGCTGAGCGTGAGGCCGAATTTCGTATTACCCACCGTGAATTGAGCCAGCAATTAGCCCAGCAACAGGCTATTTTGTTTCTGACTCTTGAACCAAACCAACTGTCGCAACTACAGCGCCATTTCCCGCAATTAGTCGCAATTAGCCAAACTAAAGCCGACAAATCAAAAGCAGGCCAGTTAACGCTGCAAGTTCACGGCGGTGATTATCAGCTATCGAACTCATACAATGGCAGTGGCTTGCAGATTAATGGGTTAAAACTGTTACAGGTAGTGGGTTTACCAGAAAATTTCGACAGCGTGACATTGCGCTATCAGCAACATCTGTTAGCTGTGCTGGGCAAGCCAAATCCAGACAGCTTTTGGCAATGGCAAAAACCATTGGGAGAGGGCGCTCAATCCTTTGCGTTAACTGGCTATGCAACTCCTCTTTGGCGTGACCTGCCTTGGTTAACTGCCCTCCTGCTTTCACTCATATGGGGAGCTACCCTCTATGGTTGGCACCGTTGGCAGCAGTTGGCGCAATACCGCAATCGCGCCGAACAACGGGCTAAATTTGCTGATCAAGCCAGACTCAATGCCATGGGGGAAATTGCCACAGGTATCGCCCATGAGTTGAACCAGCCGCTCACTGCCACTCTGACGTATAACCAAACCGCTCTGCGGTTATTACCCGCGCAGGACGACAAAATTACCCCACTGCTACGGGCGTCAGTTGAGCAAATCAAACGGATTTCGGCGCTACTGGAGCGGCTACGCACATTACTCAGCCGTGGGCAGGTGAATTTACAACCGGTGGTGGTAGCGGATATCTGGTTACGCGTGAATGCTTTATTAAGTAATGAGATAGCCGCCAGCAAAGTAACGGTTGTGAATAGTATTCCAGCGAATTTACCGCCACTCTCGGCCGATCCTTTATGGCTGGAGCAAATTCTGCATAATTTACTCAGTAATGCTATCCATGCCGTACAACATACTGCGACCCCGTTAATTTATTTCACTGCCCGCCTGCAACCACAGCAATGGCTAATTCAGATAGAAGATAATGGGCCGGGGCTAAGCCATCAGCAGTTAGACCACCTGTTCACACCTTTTTATACCACTCGCGAGAGTGGCCTGGGATTAGGGCTAACCCTGTGTGAGACATTGGTACAGCGAATGGGAGGTGACATAAAAGCCGCAAACAGTGAATATGGCGGGGCTTGTTTTACCCTAACCTTTCCCCTGATTGGCGAGAATACGCATGACAAAACACATTTATCTGATTGATGACGATGACGGTGTTCGCGCCGCGCTAACCGCATTACTCGCCACCCTGGGCTGGGAAGTAAAAGCATTCAGTGACGGCCAGCATTTCCTCGATACATTGGCAATAACCCAGCCAAGTTGCGTACTCCTGGATATCAGAATGCCGGGTAAGAGTGGGATGGCAGTATTAGAAGCCATTCAATGCCGTGATAGCACTCTTCCGGTCATCATAATGACTGGACACGGTAATATTGAATTGTGCCGCCGGGCATTTAAAGGTGGAGCGCTGGAGTTTTTGACCAAACCTATCGACGCCGATGTGCTGATCGAGGCGGTCGGCATGGCACTGGAGCAACATGAGCAAGCGCTGGCAGTGAAAAAGCAGCAAGTGAGCTATCAACAGTTACTTAGCCAGCTCTCACCCCGCGAGCGGGAAGTCGCCGCGCTGATTATCCAAGGGGAAACCAGCAAGCAAATCGCCCATATGTTGTCACTTTCACCGCGAACCGTTGAAGCGCACCGCGCGAATATATTCTCCAAGCTGGAGGTCAACTCGCTGGCATCACTTATTCATAATTACTCCTATATCCTACCAATAATATACTCAAAGTAATTGGTGTTGCAGGTAGGCAGCAAGTGAACAACAAATTGGTTGTAAACCATTTTGAACAGCGCCTGCGTGGCCCGTAGGGTGAGCCTCTGATGAGGCTCATAATCCCGATGAGCTTACGCAGTCAAGTGATGTGGATGCGTGAGCGCAGATAACAACCCTGCGGCGCCAAGTCCGAAGGGAATAGGTAGAAGTACGGAGTAAAACGGGTAGTTAGCCGAATGTTTTTTCACCACTTATCGCCGTAACATAGCGGCACAGTGATGAAATCACTTCGCTAACAATAAGGATTTTATATGATCAAGCCTATTGCCCTGACCTCCGCCTTATTCATTGGCCTGATAGCTCAAGCCTCTGCTGCGGGTCTGAACACTGAACGTAATATCTCTCAGGCGCTGGCCACCGATTTGGCCAGCCGTACCCTCGCTGTTTGCCAGGCGGATGGCTACAACGTGGCGGTAACTGTGGTTGACCGTGCTGGGATCATCAAAACTGTATTACGTGCTGATAATGCCGGTCCGCACACCGTTAAAGCCAGCGAGCAAAAAGCCTTTACGGCACTATCGACTAAAACCCCAAGCGGGCAAGTGATGGAAAACAGCCAAAAGACACCTGCGGCCAACAACCTGAAAGACATTCCAGGGTTCTTGCTGTTAGGGGGTGGAGTGCCAGTGAAAGCAGGGGATGAGGTGGTCGGTGCAGTGGGTGTTGCCGGTGCACCGGGCGGGCATTTGGACGCACAATGTGCGACAAAGGCACTGGAGCAAATCAGCGCTCAGTTAAAAGCATAAGATTATAACGACAACGCCCCCACCCTCGGTGTCGAAAGGGGGGCGTTTTTATGATCGGCTATCAGTGATCAACAAAGGCAATTTTCAGCACAAACAGTAGCGCAACAACCACTACGCATGGGCTGATTTCACGCCAACGGCCAGTGCCCAGCTTCATCAGGCAATAAGAGATAAAGCCCAGCGCGATCCCTTCAGTGATAGAGAAACTAAACGGCATCATCACCGCGGTAACAAACGCAGGAACGGCTTCAGTCAAATCATCCCACTTCACCCGTGACAGGCTAGATGTCATCAGCACGCCAACATAAATCAACGCACCGGCAGCGGCATAAGCAGGCACCATACCGGCCAGGGGTGACACAAACATCACCAGCAGGAACAAGATACCAACCACAACGGCCGTTAAACCAGTACGACCCCCGACAGACACCCCTGAGGAGCTTTCAATATACGCGGTCACCGATGAGGTACCGATAAAAGCACCGGCTACCGAGCTGATGCTATCTACGTACAGCGCTTGCTTCATGCGCGGGAACTTGCCTTTGTGGTCGGTTAAGCCCGCTTTATCCGTGACGCCGATTAATGTGCCGGATGAATCGAACAGGTTAACCAGCATGAAGGAGAAAATGATCCCCGCCATACTTATATTCAGCGCTCCGGCTAAATCCACCTGCCCGACCACCGAAGTCACACTTGGCGGCATGGAGAAAATGCCAGAGTAATGCACATCACCCAGCGCCCAGCCAATCAGCGTGGTGACCACAATCGACACCAGCACCGCAGCGTGGATATTGCGAGAGGCCAGAACCGCAATAATAAAGAAGCCCAGCGCACCTAACAGCACACTGTGAGAAGTCAAATTACCTACCGCGACTAAGGTATCCGGGTTTGCCACCACGATACCGGCATTTTTCAGCCCCATCATGGCAATAAACAGGCCAATACCACTGGTAATCCCCACCCGTAGGCTCAGTGGGATGTTAGCAATCATCCAATACCGGATGCGGAAAATGGTCAGTAAAAGGAAACCGATTGCGCCCCAGAAAATAGCACCCATGCCGACTTGCCATGAAATACCCATCGCGCCAACCACCACAAAAGCGAAGAAAGCGTTAAGCCCCATCGCCGGAGCCAGTGCTACCGGTAAGTTAGCCAATAAGCCCATAAAGATGCTACCAAAGGCGGCAATCAGGCAGGTTGTCACGAAAACAGCCCGCACATCCATACCCGCAACCCCTAAAATCTGGGGGTTTACGAACACGATATAGACCATAGTCAAAAAGGTAGTGATACCGGCAATCAACTCAGTACGTGCCGTGGTACCGTGCTGTTTCAGTTTAAATACACGTTCGAGCAGCCCCTGCTCAGTATCAAGGTTTGGTTTACTCATTCGAAGAGTTCCACAGAAGGGAGTGATAGTCGGGGGATATCCTATAACAAAAAACTATTGTTTAGAGCGGGATCACACTCTTTTTTGGCTATTTTTTATCTTCACTGTTGCGCAACAACGCCTTCATTATGACTGCATATTATTCAACCCGTTGTATTTTATTAACTTGTCATTAGTTTTTCTGCTAGTAGGGTCAATAAACATCGCATTCTTACTCAGGATGATTAAAGTGAAGTGAACGTAGATCTGCACAATTTAAGGATAAGTAGAGTGAATAACATTGAATGCGTCATGTTCGATTGCGATGGCACCTTGGTTGACAGTGAAGTTCTGTGTTGTCGTGCATACGTCGTGATGTTTGCCCATTACGGTATTCACCTGTCGCTGGAAGAGGTGATTAAGCGTTTTAAAGGGGTAAAACTGAATGAAATAGTCGCGCTGGTGAGTAAAGAAAACGGTCTGGATGAATCAATAGCAACGCTGGAAAAACTCTACCGCGCTGAGGTTGCACGCCTGTTTGATGCCGAATTACAGCCTATTGCTGGGGCAAAAGCGCTATTGGAGCAAATCACCCTGCCCGTCTGCGTGGTCTCCAACGGGCCAGTGAGCAAAATGCAGCACTCCCTTGGCCTGACTGGCCTGCTGTCTTTCTTTGATACGCGCCTCTATAGCGGTTACGACATTCAGCGTTGGAAGCCTGATCCCGCGCTGATTTATCACGCGGCAAAAGAGATGCAGGTGGCCGCCGAGCACTGCATTTTGGTGGAGGACTCCGCGGCCGGCACCCACGCTGGGATTGCCGCAGGTATACCGGTATTTTACTACTGCGCCGATCCACACAACCAGCCGATACACCACCCGCTAGTCACCATGTTTGATGATATGCAGCAACTGCCTGACTTGTGGCGCGAAAGAGGCTGGCAGATTACTCATCATTAGTGTGCCGACGGCGCTGGTTTATGACTCAACCAGCGCCATGAACGTTTAATGGCACTTTGTTTCTTAATAGCATGCTGTGGGCTAAAACGGCGGTTAAGGCCATTTGCCAATAAATCCAAAGCCAGGCATAAAACGAAGTAGACCAACGCGACAAACAGAAACACTTCCATTGGATAAACCATGCTGCGGTTATTAACCTGAGTTGCCAGAAAAGTCAGTTCATTCACCCCAACTATATAAGCCAGCGATGTGTCCTTAATCAATGAAATCCATTGATTGATAAATGATGGCACCATCATGCGCAATGCTTGCGGCAAGACCACAAACCATAAAACCTGCCAGCGGTTAAAACCTAGCGACAACCCAGCCTGCCACTGCCCTGCACCAATCGCCACAATCCCCGCTTTTACTGCGTGCGCCAGATAGGCGGAAGCAATCAATGCCAGTGCACACACCACCGTGGTGATTTCGGGGATATCCACACCAAATACAATTGGCAGCAGGAAGTAAGTCCAAAAAATCAGCATTATCACCGGGATGGCGCGGAAAAAGCCCAAAAAAGCCGCCAATACGCCCGCCCAAACACCACGAGACATTGCCAGCAATACCCCCAGCACGGTCCCTAAGATTGCGGAGGCCACTCCAGCCATGATACTGATCAGCAGGGTTAATGCCGCCCCACCCAGAGGGCCATCAGGGAAAGTACCCCACAGTAGATAAGTCCAGTTATCAGCAATAATTGTAAAATCCATCTCAATGCCCCCTGATTGTGGTTCGCTGTTGACGCCACATGCCCCAGGCTTCAATCAACGCGATAATGGCGATATACAATACTGTTGCCACCCCAAAGGCTTGAAATGTCCGCAATGTTTCGGTTTCAACCTGACGAGAAGCATAGGAAAGCTCAGCCACCCCGATAGCCATCGCTAAAGAGGAGTTTTTAATAATATTCATGTACTGGCCCAACAATGGCGGCATGGCAATTTTCAACGCCTGCGGCAACACCACATGGCGCATCGATTGCCAGCCCGTTAACCCCAGCGCATGTGCCGCGTATTTTTGTCCTTTAGCGACACCGCTGATCCCAGAACGTAATTCTTCAGCAATAAACGCCGTGGAATAGAGGGTTAGCCCGATAAACCCGGCTAAAAATTCAAAAGAAGGCCAACTTAACGTGAGTCCGATAAAGGTGATTTCATGGGGCGTATTGAGCCATGGAACCCAGGAAGCAGGCAGAAACTGACTGGCAGCAAAATACCAAAAGAACAGTTGTATCAGCAGCGGCGTATTGCGAAATAGCGTGCTATAGCCAACAGCAAACCACCGCAGCACTTTAAGTTCACTATCTCTGGCGGCAGCGAGCAAAAAGCCTAATAACGTGGCAGCAACCACCGTGCAGGCAGAAATCCACAACGTAAGCAGAAACCCCTGCCACAGCCAGTTAAGATATTGCGGGGCCAACAACCAATCAGTGAGATGATGTAGATTCATAGGTCTTGATACCCATATCGCGCTAAAAGCATCTCAATAGTTATTATTAGCTGTGTTGTAAAATCCATCTTACCTATCCCCCATGGTGTTAATCACTAACGGATTACAATGCAAGCAGCCCCACATCGTGACAATGCAGGGCTTTAATGTTCTCACTTCAAGGACGAAGGATATATTAGGCTTTAGGTTGCTGATCCAATGGCGCAAATTTAAACTCACCGCGCGGCTGGGCTGCATTGGTTGCTGGGCCAAACCAACGATCATAAATCTTCGCCGCTTCGCCATCTTTTTCCAATTTCACCAGTGTTTCGTTAATACTTGCCGTTAAGCGCTCTTCACCCTTAGGAATACCAACCCCTTGGTACTCTTTGGTAATACTGAACGGTGAGATCTCAAAATCAGCTTTTTGTGCCGCCGGTAAGTTACCGAGCAGGCCGACAAGTTTCGCATCATCCTGGGTGATAGCTTGAACGTTACCATTACGCAAAGCAGTAAATGCCAGCGGTGTATCATCGTAAGAAATCACTTTTGCGGTTGGATAATGCTCCCGCAGGGTAATTTCCTGAACCGTACCTTTATCCGCACCAATACGTAATTTGCCGATATCTTCAGGTGTCTTTAGCACACCTTTATGCGCGATAAATTTCTGACCCGTAGCGAAATATGGCAGGCTGAAGTTAACTTCCTTAGCGCGCTCATCAGTAATAGTGAAGTTTGCCGCAATCAGATCAACTTTCTTCGATGTCAGTAATGGAATACGGTTGGCCGGGTTAGTGGCGCGTAGTTCTACTTTTACACCGAGATCTTTCGCGATAGCATTCGCCACGTCCACGTCATATCCCACCAGCTTTTTAGTCTGTGGGTCGATATAACCAAATGGAGGATTACTATCAAAAACAGCAATCCGCACCACACCCGCTTGCTTGATATCATCCAGTTTATCAGCGTGGGCTGCACCAGACAGCGTCGCCAGACCCGCTAACAGCGTTAATGCCAGTGCGCTTTTTTTTGTGGACAGAGATTGCTTCATTGAAAGCTCCTAAGATGATTGAGATGTTGCGATGTGGATAAGCTATCAATTCGGCGTTAGGTCAGGAAATAATATAAAACGATATATTTATAACTAATTAATCTCAGTCAATTAGTCTGATTATATTGGCAAAGAAAGTGGGATCGGTGGCAAAGGAAAATGAGGAGAATAGGGAGCCTTAGAGTGCATCCCAAAGCCTGTTTCTGAAGTTGTAGGTTGAAAAATGCTGTATATTCAGCAAATAAAAAAATAATCGATGAAAAAACACCCAAAAAAGTGAGCAAGTAACACGATCGTAGCCCTAAAGTTTAGCCCAATCGTGTTATTAGCATGTATTAGAAAAAAGTGAACTGGCAGAATTATTTGCTACTGGAACTGGCATCAGATCGGGCTTCTTCTGTATTAGCCTTTTCCTGGGGCACTATTACAGCAGGTTTTACTTTACCCTTGCTTTGGCTGTCAGGTTCCTCTGTTATCTCAGACTGACCGATAAAGACGCCACCTTTCTTGATTGAGAAATTACTGCCTTTCACAATGCCGTTTAAACGTCCATTTTCCAGAATTTCCAGATGATCAGAAACACAGATCCCTTCAATACGTCCATCCACCGTAATGTGTGGTGCGGTTAAATTACCCTCAATCTTGCCACTGCGCATCAGCCTTATGGTGCCATCACTAACGATAATATCGCCGACCACTACACCATAAATTTGAATGTCGCCATCAAGCCTAACATCACCTGTTAATTGCGTACCTGCGGCGATAACGGTATTTGTTTTAGTTGTATCTGGTGACAAATCAGTTAATGGTGAATGGGCTTTATGGGGAATATTCGTCACAGGAAACACCTCATTATTACTGTTAGTTTTCTTTTTAAACATAATTTTTATCAAGATAAAGATAAGGAATAGAGTAGGAGCAAGCAGTAGATAAAAAAATAAATTGTAGACTATATAGCTCACTAAACATGCTATCCATAGCAACCAAAATAGGCTAAGCGTTACATTTTTGTGTGTATACAGACCCATGTTCACTTATCCCGCTCCCGCGTAAAAACATACCAAAATAATCATGTTAAGCTGAAATTTAAATATCACCAAAAAAAATTTAGATATAGGAAATACATCTTCCGTCAAAAGGAAAATATATTTCCCACCCATAACAAAATTATCAGGAATATATAAAAACAGAGAAGCATAATGCTATTTTATTATGTCAGCAAATTAGGATTTAGAATATAAACAAACATGAAACAATATAGAGTTATCTTATATTGCTCAAAAAGGGAGGGCAAATACAAAAAACAATCCCCAACCTGCCTAATTCGCCAGGATGATTGGGGAAATCGTTATTTTTCAGTCTTACTGGAAAGCAGTTTCTCTAAATCATCGCCACCAAGGTGGCGGAAATCCTGCCCTTTGACGAAATAGAAGATAAACTCACAAATATTCTGACAGCGGTCGCCAATACGCTCAATAGAGCGAGCGCAAAACAGGGCAGTCAGTACACTTGGGATAGTTCGCGGATCTTCCATCATATAAGTCATCAATTGCCGCACGATGCCCTCATATTCCTGATCAACCTTTTTATCTTCGCGATAGATCCGAATAGCCTCGTCCAAATCCATACGTGCGAAAGCATCCAGCACATCATGCAACATTTGCACCGTATGGCGGCCCAAAGACTCCAGACTAACCAACAAAGGCTGATGCTGATGAGAGAATTTTTCCAGCGCGGTACGGCAGATTTTATCTGCTACGTCACCGATGCGCTCCAGCTCAGAGATAGTTTTAATAATCGCCATCACCAAGCGTAAATCACTGGCCGTAGGTTGACGTTTGGCAATGATGCGCACACAGGCTTCATCAATCGCCACTTCCATCATATTGACCTTTCTATCGCCTGCAATTACTTGCTTCGCCAGTTCACCGTCCTGATTATGCATTGCGGTGATCGCGTCAGATAATTGTTGTTCCACCAGTCCACCCATGGTCAATACTTGGGTGCGGATATGTTCAAGTTCTGCATTGAACTGGCCGGAAATATGTTTATTCAGATTCAAGTTATCCATAATACTTCCCGTACGTGTAAGTAGGCGAAATTGATGTATACCCTAAATAATTCGAGTTGCAGGAAGGCGGCAATTGAGCGAATCCCCAGGAGCTTACTCAAGTAAGTGACTGGGGTGAACGAAAGCAGCCAACGCACATGCAGCTTGAAGTATTACGGGGATAGGCCGATCAGCCATAGCGACCAGTAATATAATCTTCCGTCTGTTTCTGCTGTGGCGCAGTAAACAGGGTATCGGTATCACTGAATTCGATTAGCTCGCCCAGATACATAAATGCAGTGTGGTCTGAGCAACGTGCAGCTTGCTGCATGTTATGCGTCACAATAACTACCGTGTAATCGGACTTCAATTCGCTGATCAACTCTTCAATTCTACCGGTGGATATAGGGTCCAACGCTGAGCAAGGCTCATCCAACAGCAATACATCAGGGCGGATAGCAATACCACGGGCAATACACAAACGCTGCTGCTGCCCGCCTGACAAGCTATAACCACTCTGGTGTAATTTATCTTTGGTTTCATTCCATAATGCCGCTTTGGTCAGCGCCCATTGCACCCGTTCATCCATATCAGCACGGGACAAGTTTTCGAACAGTTTCACACCAAAGGCGATGTTATCGTAAATCGACATCGGGAACGGGGTCGGTTTTTGGAAAACCATGCCAACTTTAGCCCGCAACAACGCAATATCTTGTTTGTCAGTCAGGATATTCTGACCGTCCAATAAAATATCGCCTTCAGCACGTTGATCAGGATACAACTGATACATTTTATTGAATGTACGCAGCAGAGTAGATTTACCGCAACCTGATGGCCCGATGAATGCTGTGACCTGGTTCTTAGCAATATCCAGCGAGATATTCTTTAGCGCATGGAATTTGCCATAGTAGAAGTTCAGATCGCGAACCTGGATTTTGCTGTTATTGATGTCAGTAGCCATACTCATCAAGACTTCTCTCTTTTAGCCAATGCCGCCGTAGCCGCATTTTGAAATTTATTGGCGATTCGGTATTTTCATTACTCAATGCTGATACTTACGCAGCCGATTAATACTTTTTCTTCGCGAAAATAACCCGAGCCAGAATATTCAGTAACAATACACACAGGGTAATTAGCAGCACCCCTGCCCAAGCCAGTTGTTGCCATTCGGCAAATGGGCTCATGGCAAATTTAAATATAGTAACCGGCAAGTTAGCGATAGGCTGGCTCAGATCAGTGCTCCAGAACTGGTTGGAGAGCGATGTGAACAGCAAGGGTGCTGTTTCACCGGCAATACGTGCTACCGCGAGCAAGATGCCTGTCAAAATACCGGAGATAGACGCTTTCAGCGTAATAGCCGATATCATGCGCCATTTCGGTGTTCCCAGGGCATAGGCAGCTTCACGCAGGCTATCTGGTACCAACTTGAGCATGTTCTCAGTAGTACGGATAACAATCGGCACTTGTAACAGCGCCAATGCAATCACCCCAGCCCAACCGGAGAAGTGCTCCATCTTGGCAACCACGATGGTGTAGACAAACAGACCGACCACGATGGAAGGTGCTGATAGCAAAATATCATTTATAAAGCGGGTAATTTCCGCCAACCAGGATTTACGGCCATATTCAGCCAGGTAAATCCCCGCCATGATACCCAGAGGGGTGCCAATGACTGTGGCCCATAAGATCAATAAACCACTGCCGGCAATGGCGTTAGCCAAACCACCACCCGCGGTATTGGGTGGCGGAGTCATCTCGGTAAACAGCGCCAAAGACATGCCGTCAATTCCTTTGGTCACGGTGGAGAACAAAATCCACACCAACCAAAACAAACCAAACGCCATGGTAGCCATTGAAAGCAGTAAGGCTATACGGTTCTTTTGGCGACGCCAGGCCTGCTTTTTACGGCGGGTTTCCAGTAGCGTCGCATCACTTTGCATATCCATTATCGCCATCTTAGCGCCCCTCTTTCTTAGCCAGACGCAAAATCATTAACTTAGATAACGCCAGCACGATAAAGGTAATCACGAACAATATCAGGCCCAATTCCATCAGCGCGGCAGTATGTAAACCGGACTCCGCTTCAGCAAACTCATTCGCTAACGCAGAGGTGATACTGTTCCCTGGCATGAAGAGTGAGAAACTGTCGAGTTGGTAGGTGTTACCGATAATAAAGGTCACTGCCATGGTTTCACCCAAAGCGCGCCCCAGGCCCAGCATCACACCGCCAATCACACCGTTTTTGGTGTAAGGCAGCACAATGCGCCAGATAACTTCCCAAGTGGTACAGCCAATACCATAGGCTGACTCTTTCATCATCACCGGGGTTTGCTCAAACACATCGCGCATAACCGCTGCAATGTAAGGAATAATCATGATGGCCAGGATGACACCTGCGGCCAGAATACCAATACCGAATGCCGGGCCTGAGAACAACACACCCACAATCGGGATGCCAGACATCACGTTGCCGACGGGTTCTTGGAAATAGCGGGCAAATAAGGGAGCGAAAACAAACAAACCCCACATCCCGTAAACAATACTAGGGATAGCCGCTAATAGTTCGATAGCCACACCCAGTGGGCGTTTTAGCCAGTTAGGGGCCAGCTCAGTCAGGAACAAGGCAATACCAAAACTGACCGGGACTGCAATAAGTAAGGCGATAACAGAGGTGACAACTGTGCCATAAATCGGCACTAATGCACCAAACTGCTCAGCCGGGGCATCCCATTCTTTGGTCCACAGGAAAGCCCAACCAAATTTTTGAATACTTGGCCAAGAAGCAACAATCAATGAAATGATAATGCCGCCCAGCAGAAATAGCGTAATCAGCGCAGCCAGTTTAACCAGCGCGCTGAAAATGATGTCACCGTATTTGCTCGGTGCTTTGGTAGTCGGCTTATAATCAGCCATAGACTCTCTTCTCATCCGGGTGTTAATTCCCTTCGTACTTGAAGCCGCAGGGTTGTTGGTTATGTTCGCTCACCCGAATCACTGACCTGAGTCAGCTCATCGGGGTTCGTTCACTTGCCGCCTACCTGCAACTTCAATTACTTTGGGTATATTAAATCAATATCTTATAAATAAATTATTACAGGCAAAACTAACTTCAATCAGAAGATTGGCTTACCGTTGCTGTCTTTAACATTGGTTTTCCAAGCTGCACGAACCTGTTCAACCACTTCTTTTGGTAATGTGGCGTAATCCAGCGCATTAGCTTGTTCAGCACCGTTTTTGTATGCCCAATCAAAGAACTTCAGTACTTCAGTGCCTTTAGCCGCATTTTTCTGCTCTTTGTGCACCAAAATGAAAGTAGTAGAGGTAATTGGCCAAACATCATCACCTTTCTGATTGGTTAAGTCTTGAGCAAACGTTTTGCTCCAGTCTACACCTTTGGCCGCAGCGCTAAAGCTTTGCTCTGTTGGGCTGACTGGTTTGCCATCGGCTGAAACCAGTTTGGTGTAAGCCAGGTTATTTTGTTTGGCATAAGCGTATTCCACATAACCAATGGCACCTGGCAAGCGCTGAACAAATGCCGCAATACCGTCGTTACCTTTACCACCTAAACCGGTCGGCCAGTTAACCGTTGAGCCTGCACCCACTTTCTCTTTCCACTGCGCATTCACTTTAGCTAGATAGCTGGTGAATACGAATGAAGTGCCAGAACCATCAGCACGGCGCACCACTGCAATATTTTGATCTGGCAATTTAACGCCCGGATTCAGCTTCACAATCGCCGGGTCATTCCACTTCTTCACATTACCCAGATAAATATCACCCAGTGTTTTACCGTCTAAAGTCAGTTCACCAGATTTGATGCCAGGGATATTAACGGCCAGCACCACACCACCAATCACAGTTGGGAATTGGAACAAACCTTCAGCCGCCAGCTTATCGTCTGCTAATGGCGCATCAGAAGCACCGAAATCAACAGTATTGGCAATGATTTGTTTTACGCCACCTGAAGAGCCGATCCCTTGATAGTTAACTTTGTTACCTGTTTCTTTCTGATAAGAATCTGCCCACTTGGCATACACCGGCGCGGGGAATGTCGCACCTGCACCTGTCAGGCTTGCAGCAGCGAACGCGGACACAGTGGTCATAGATAAAGTCGCTGCCACAATGCTGGCTACGGTGGTACGCATCAGTTTCATAATCCCTCCTAATGGGATATTAGAATTAACTCTATACCAAAGAACCTGGTATTGCAGGATGGGCTGAGTAATGAACCAAGCTAACAACGCTGCAACTCAAGTACCAAGTGTATAAATTGTTTTCATCAGATTAAGTATGGTGCAGGAGGGAAAATAGGACAGTTTAATGACAGAAAAATGTATGAAATATTACAGTTATATGACAAGCTGCTGGCGTTAAAATAAAATCATTATTTATCATTAGATTAGACTATTTTTTATCTTTTTATTTGTAATAACTTCAGTTGTGATCGTGGTTGGTCACCGCTTTCCCGTAGCGTTGCGCTGTGGGTTCGATACGACGAAATCGTTTCTGATAAAATAACGTCGTTTTTTATCACGTTTAATCCATTATATTAACGAATGAATTCAATTGAATAATGTTGTATTTATGCTCAGCGCTGAGCATATTCAACAAATTGGATGAGTAAACGTAAGATAAAAGAATAAGGAGAGGAAACTCAATAAAAATACGAATATAAATCCTATTATTTCATTCTCATCACCATCCTGCTGTGCACATTTTCCCAGACGGCTTCCCTCTATTCTCTATTTCCTCAGTGGTTTTTTTTTGCATTGCTGCTAACATTATTTTCTAGGGTTACGATACTGAGTAACACTGAATTAATTTACTCTATTGAACACCGTCACCATTTTAATAAATTTTCAATATTACACACAAAAAAATCATCGTCTCAGGAGAAAATATTTCTGTCTTAACAACATATTGGCTCTTTCCGAGCCAGACTCTCGGATAGAACAAGTAACCAACGCGGCTACCTACATAAAACTGGCAGCATACGAAAGATAGAAAATATAAATTTTCAGTCAATGCTTTTGAGTTACTAAGCCAACACCTTGTTTTATTACGCTGAATATTTGTCTCTATATTCTATCAAACGCCCTATGCTTTAGAGAATTTTCGTATAGATAATCACAGTAAACTCATTGGGAAATGATATTATGCAATCTGCAACTATGCCCTCAGGAAAAAATAGTTTTTCTGAAAATAATATTATTAGCAGTGTAATTAATAAATATGCAAACACCGGTGTATTTATAATTAATACCAACGATCCGCTGCTGGTGAAATTTTATGATATTCAACTGGGACTGGCAGGTATCAGCCTCGTTCGTTGTCCTAATTTCAGTCAGCTCTGGGCAAACCACAAACTGGCTAAATATGCCGTCAGCTCACTGGCGATGGGGGATAGCGATAGCGCACAACAGGTACACAGCATCGTCAGCCTGGATTCTACTGATGGGCAAACGTTCTCAGCAAATGCCATTGGTTCGTTGCCGGTGTCAGCCGTAAACATCACGCAAACCTTAGGTATTTTTGACGAATCAGGCAGCCCTGCGGGAACAGTACAATGTAAAAATAACTATATTTATACTGCTAATTGCCCCATCCAGGCTAATGGCACCTTCCCGGCCAGTTTAAAACAAACCCGCTATCCGGTTAATATCATCTATACCTTCGCCCAAACGGTGAATAACCAGACAGTTTACGGGGCCGAAATTGTTACCACACAAAGTTACCCAAAATTAATTCAAAATGATTCTCCTGCTGATTTAAATAAAAATAATCTGATAAAAATCTGTCTGGCCCGTCAAGAAAGCGACTGTGACTACTTTAATAATTTTGACGGCAATGTCACCGTACCGATAAAAGGCAGCGTAACCTACTTCGGCAATATTGATTTAAATAATGGCAAGCCTATAAACGCGTATAACTCAATTTATCTGGTCCGCGAACGTCAGGGCGGCGATCCGATCACCCCTGCCAATGACTTTAATTTCTTTGACGACGCTAAAACCCGAATTAATGGCAACGTTTTATCGTGGGATCTAGACTGGCTTAAATTCAAACGTCCCGATTTTGATTCCGGTGAGCGGGTTTATTATATCTTTAAAGTGACATTACAAATTGAAGGAGCGAGTGTAGCCAGTTTTATTACCAATGCTCCCGGTCCGTTCGATCCTGAACAGCGCTTTTTAAATACCAACACACTAAAACCCATGCAGATTACCTATGGTTGTTTAGGTAAAGGCACTCCCATTTTGATGCAGGATGGTAAAGAAAAAGCCATTGACGACATCTTTATTGGTGAATGGGTGCAATCGCAGGATGGGCGAGCGTTAAGAGTCGAAGATGTGATTACCGGCACGGAGCAAAACTATCTTGAGATTGAAGTCAGGGATAGTAGCGGCCAGCTCAAAACCCTTATCACCAGTCTGGGCCACCCCTTTTGCACTACCACCGGTGTGAAACTGGCGAGTGAATTGACTCTGACCAGTCGACTGCTAACCCCAGAGTGTGACTGTGCTATCAGCCGTATCAACAAACAACACGGCGAAATTGAGGTGTACAACCTGCACCTTTCCACTGACGACCCCATCAAAGATCTGACAGAAAGTAGCAGCACCATGTATGCCGCGGGCGTGCTAGTTGGCGATAGCACGATGCAGTATCACTACGAAGAGGCCTACCACCATCGCTCGGTGAATATCCTAAACCAGCTACCGGAAGAATGGCGTCAGGATTATCAAAACCATATTAAAACCATAAGGTAATTGATTGATATGTTTATTGGTTATCCTGATTTTCAGCAAATTATCACCGATGACAAGCTGCGCGTCGTTGCCGTCTGTCAGCAGTCTGATGTCTATTATTTATATCCAGAACCCTTCGTCCTGATTGCTGGTGATCCGTTGGCCTTTGCACTGGATGTGATCCTCAGCCTAAGCAGCAACATTATCTACGGCGACCTTGATTTTACCGCTGAGCTACAATTTGCCAGCGGCGGCGCACTTGAGGCATTCAATCGCCAACACCCAGGGAAGGCTATCCAAGGTTTGCCGGTTATCCCCTATAAGCTAAGTTTCCGCTCACCACCTGACCATGATTCAGCATTAACCCATCAGGATTACGATCCGACCTGGTATTCGGCGCAGTCGATTCAATTTTTGATCTCGCTTGATGCAGATACCACGCAACTGATGAAAAAAACGTTGCTGGATAATATTGTTGGCTTTAATGCTCGTATCGATGGCTTTGTCGAAGGTGTATCGCCACGGCTGAACTACACACTAGATTGCGATCCCGGCCAGTTAATTGCCGAACTGGCGGCCAATGTTAAAGACGCCCAACCGGTGTCCAACAACCGGATCGCGTTTCCCTACATGTTGCTTACTCAGTACATGTACGAAAATCTGTCCCGGCTACCGCTGCTAATCTCGCCAGCCTTCTCCTCAACCAACCCGGCAGAAGCGCTATTATTCGCGCAGGCTTTGCTCGATCGTCTGTTCAACACGTTGGGATCGCCCTATATCGGTAACGCCAACACCAATACTACTTATATTTGTCTGTTGCTCCCCCAGAAACAGCGTCGTCTGATAATTGATTTAAAACGCGTTGAGCTAACCCGGCGCCCCATCTGCTTTTTATTGGATCCCTTTGCCACGGCACAACAAATTGCCAAAGAGGCTCCCGAACAGGTTATCCACCAGATAACCGCACCTGCGTTGCCAGACGGTAACCTGCGGATTAACATCCTTTACGCTTTCCCACAGGGTCTTAAAGACGGGGCGTTTATTGATATACAAATCATTTTACCTCCGGGCGAGCTTTATCCTGCTGGACAACAGCAAACCCTGCTATTGATACCCAGTCAGAGTTATTTGGCCTTCACATTTATTAATAATACGTTCAGCTTGAATGGCGAATATCAGTACCACATTCGCGTTAGCTACCCAACCGCCAATGGATATCTCTCCCTCGTCAGCGAGCAACGAACCAGTAATAACAAAATACTGACGCTGGATTATTCCAGCCTTCCTTGTCAGTTCCTGACCCTCAATATCGATCCGACATTCGCACAACACAGTATGCTCACAGGCCACTACTCCTCCGCTAACCTGTCAGAACCCTTTGAACTCACACTGGCCTCGCCCTGTTTCAGTTATCCGATAACGGGACGTGATGCCTATGCCAAGCTGACCGCCTGGGATAACGATAGCGCCGCCTCAGTGGTGCTCGATATGCCAATCATCCAGTCAGCCACCATCGGTGTTTATAGTTTTCCTCAGTTTGGTGCGCAGCACGCCACCATTATCGCCCGGTTTGCTACTGGCATCCGTTATGTCACGTTACGATTTCAAGCTCAGGGTGAAACGCAAACGCGCGATCATACGTTTACGCAGCAGGATAATTGCTATGAATATCAATGGAATGTCACATCAATTTACGCGGCAGGGTTTCGTTATAAAACCAGTAACGGTAAATGGTCGGACTATGTGACGGGCAATCAAACCATTACACTTGAGGTTGAAAATGAAGACTGAATCATTAAATCCTGAAAAAAATCTGGCGTCCTTTTTTTTGCTTGATCGAGCTTTCGTCTTTCACGATCAGCGGTGCCCGCCCAATGACTATACCTACGGCTGCTTCACGCCTGAGATAGTTCATGACGATCGGGGAAATAAAACCAGTGGTTTTCACCTTACCACCAGTCCGGCAGGCGGCCTCGTCATCCTGATTACACCGTTAGTTCCCCTCAATACCCAAGCTATACAACAGTATATTCAGACACATATCTCCCACTCAGGCGGTAACATCACCCTTAAGCAGTGTACTGCGAAGACGGCGATTTTCTTGCGCTTTCATGAGCCGCTGGGTGACGCCACCTATCTGGTTGAGTTTGAAGGAAACTCTATGTCAACCACCCATTCGGAAGGGATAGAGTTGACTGAGGCCATACAGGGCAACGCGAAGCGGGTTTTTCTTGCCACCCACACACAATTCACGGTAAGCACTACGGTTAATGCCCGTCTCAACAGCGACTGGCGGCAGTTTCTAATACTGGCGTTTAACACCAAAACCCGCACACCAGAAGCTATTGCGCAGCTACTCGACAAGCAAATTACTGCTGGTATCGTCGTGCTGGACGAGGAGTTTAAAAATACCCCGTCGCCGCAGACCAAAGAGACCGTGAGAAAAAATCTGGTCGATCTCGCTGCCAGCATCCTCAGTAATACGCTCGCCAATATCTCGCATATTGATGAGATACCCACCAGAATTGACTATGATTTTTCTTACGAAAGCAGCCTGCCCCAATCTTATGAACTGATCGACGAACAGGATATCGCGACGCTATTTAGCGGCTTTATCGCCAATAAACTTATTTCCTATGACCCTTCGCCACTGCCTGAGCCTCAACGAAAACAACCTGACGATCCGGGAAAACAGCATACCTGCAAAGTCAGCCTGGATTTCAATGCCAGCAAATTTATGATTATGTCGATTGAACTGACGTGGGCGGATAAAAAAATACCCATGCAGTGGCCAAACTTTCCTCCTCTCACCGTCACCGCCGATAGTCGCGTGAATGAGATAAATATCAAGGTCACCTTTTCCGACTATTCATTCATTAATATCACGCGCCAGTGGCAAGCAGACATCAACCTGACCGTTCAGGATATCGGGTTTCATGAAGTGACCTTTGATGCCCGCCACTTACAATCTGATTTTAAGACGATTTCAGGCAGTGCCAATTACGTCCCAGAAGGTCAGGCCAAACGCGCTACCTTTAATTTTTCATTTTCCGATCAGCAGTGGCAAACCACTTGGTTACTCAATACCCAGTCAAATAGCTTGAATGGCCGTATTGAATACCACTGGCAGGGAAAAACGTCGTCATTTATAAGCAGAAATTACGATTCAGGTGTACAGCAATCGACCTCATTCCGTATTGAACTTCAATACAAAAAATAACCATGAGTTAAGAGGAATAAGCTATGTTAACCACAGCCATCCAGCATTCGATTAAAATAGATACCAAAGAACACTTAGGCGTCAAGGTATATACCTATACCTGCTATGGCGATAGCGAAGATAAAAATATTTTTTATGTTATTCCTGAAACTCCAGTATTTTCTGGTCAGGAAAATAAACCTGACTTCTTATTCTATAAATATCGTAAAGAAGAGCAACAAGGCGGATACGCACAGTTTACCGTCAAACTTCCTGTGCCATCAGAAAGCGAAGCCGACAAAATAAAAGCACAGCTTTATAGTGGGATATCACCGCAACTTGTGGCGAAATCAAAACTTATCGTCCAGTATATTAAAGCTGAAGAATTATTTAATTCCGATCCGACCAATAAAGCCAATCAAGATGCCAAAATTAAAGCTTTTCAAAATGCTGGATTAACCGAAGAGCAAGCAAAAAAATATATACTCGCTTATAACCCTGACGCGGGTGACGATCAATTTCTCGGTCAACTTATGCCCGATAACGCGCGTAAAATACAATTGCGCCAACCCCGCTATACCTCAGCGCAGGCCTCATTGATCATCAATGAGAACAAAGTATTTTACTGTCAGATACCCACACCACTGAGTCCCTCTGGTTTGGGGAATAACGATACTGTATTTAGCATGTCGCTAACGGGGCTGGGAGCAACCCTGTTTGAGAATGTATTAAAAGGAACACCGAGTAATGCCAGCGTCGGGATTCGTTATAACTTCACGCTGGATGCCTCTCTGCCGGCAGTAAAAGTTATTGTCACCTACAACAGTGAGAAAATGAAAGAAGTGACGCAGACCATTACTCGGCATACCTGGTCTGCGGATGAAAAAGAAATCACCCGTGAATTTTCCGAGAAAGGTGCCGCCAAGGTCACTGTCATTACCAGCCTCAGCGCGCAAGAAATGGGCATGAAAGATGACCAATATAGCGCTTGGATAAAAACCTTCGAGGACTGGGGACAAGCACAACTTCAACAAATATTGTCTAGCCAGACAGGGCTGGATATGAGTATGGATTTGCTGAACGATGCGGGTAGTTTTGATAAATTTAAAGAAAGTCTGAAAAACACGCAGGATTTCACCCGCGTATATGAAGAAAACCGTGTTGTTCCTTTTTCCATCGCGCCGCAGACTCAGTTGCCGTCTATCCTCTCTATTGTTGGTGCTGAGAAGGTCGATGACTATTTCAAAGAATACGATCTTGATGATCCCTTCTTTCAGTTTATTCAACCCGAATTTTATGTCAGTCAGGACCTGGATAAATATGATATTGAAAATATTATTGTTATCGCAAAATATGATGATAACCATGTCAGCACACTCCGCTTCGACAGAAAAAACACCGCGTCGCAAAAAACCGAGAAATGGTATATTGATAAAAAACTGGGGCGCACCTACAGCTATTCATATACGGTGAATTTCTCAGGGTTGCATTCAAAACCCTATCATTCAGGTAAAATAGATATAATTGATAGTCTGGTTCAATATATCAACATGGCACAATGCGGTATTGTCTACGCGCAAATTGATTCGTTACTTGATACACAGGCATGGGAAACATTCAACCAGGTGCTATTGAAAGCCCAATATTCCGATCCAGCGCATGGCGTAGAATTAAAAAGCGATACTCAGGTATTGAATGTTTCCACGCAGCCAAAACCTTTTATTTATCCAGTAGGCATGAAGCCAGAGAATCCCATTTATTTCACCACCAGTTATTATACCCGGGATGGTGGTAATTTTACTTACATCGAACCAGGTATTGAACCATCTCCGCAATTGCCCGGATATGGTGGCACCCGTGCGAACCAGATTCAAATAATGAATGCCTTACCGAGGAAAACGACCTACTCCATATTTTTCATCGCACCGAAGAAAGATGTACTAATTATCATCTTCGACATGATGGTGAACTATAAGACCTACAAGTTTAAACAGACTAAATCGATTAATCTGGAAGAAAAAGATCTCGTGGATACCACCACCCGCCGCGACCTTACCTTCGAATTTTTACCCGATGGCACAGATGACATTCCTGAAATCACCTATAGCGGCACCATTATTTACAATGATGAGCGCGATCCCAAGCCAATTGAGGGCAAGGTAACCGGTTCATCGGTCGCGGTGGTGGTGAAGTGTTAATGGCCCGTCATTCTTCTGGTGTAGCGGCGGCCAGATGTGCTGCCTCTGAACCGGCCCTCCCGTTGAGGCGGTGATGAACAGTGTTCATTACTATTGGATAGGCAGAGCATCGGTCATTGCATTGATGACTGATGCTCGGTTGATTGTTTTTTATTCAACATGGACACCCCCATGGATAACAGAATAACGGAACAAACTATCGGTTTTATTAATGCAATGCCAGGTAGCCAAGTTTATTATTATAGCGCGTTGGCACCCAGTATTTTGGTAAATGAGCAGGCTATTCCCGAAGTGCATTATCAAATATTCAGGAATAGCACCACCGCACAACCGACGACTTACTACGCAATACTCTCATTGCAGACGCAACTGAACAGCAGTATGGCTGCTGCACAGGCAGCGGCGCGGGATAATCCCGATATTCCGCCGGACGCGACCCTGCTCCCCTTACAAATTATTGCCAGCACTGCCACGCTCAGTATTCCACAAGCTATGCCTCAACTGCTGAATCACACCTCGCTGGGGAATAATCAGTTTTGCTACATCATGGCCGCACTGACTGATGCGAATGATATTGAGCGAATCGTCGCGCTGCTTCAGCAACCGGAATCAGCACCGATTGCCGTCAGTTATAAAATCGACTACCTGCAACAATTACCCCCCTCAACCTTTGAACTTGATGCCCAATGGGATCAGGTATATGAGTATCTGAAAATCTCATTCGGTTTTAATGCGCTGATTTTTTCTTTTAATATTGATGATATTTCCGAAACCTTAATCAGTAATAAGCTGGTTACTATCAAGGTAAGAAATACCAATCCCGACCATTATATGAAACAAGCCACGGCTGAATTGAGCACGATTCTGACTTGCGAATTTTTCACCCCAGTATTTGGTCAAATAAAAACAGCCCCTGCGCCTAAATTTGGTTTCCAATTACAAAACATCTCAGTTAAAGATATTGATAAACGTACGCTCAGTGCCCGAATCACCGAAACTACGGTAGTGCGGCGATCTCTCTATCCTCAAGCGCTTTTTGCCACATTGGTTAGCCAGAGCCATTATGATGCCATCGACGTCGTAAGCTATCACGAGCTTCAGGATGATTTTTTCTCTTACCACAGCATAAAAGCTCAACTGCTGACATCTGAGTTAGACGAAAATATTCAATTGGTGGCGCTCAATTTGACTTATGGTAACACGCGGTCCCCGTTAGTTTTTTCCAGAAATAATATGGCGGCCAAAACGTTCCATTTTTCCGCCATTATCGACCCTGTAACAAAAAAAATGTCCTGGCCGGTGGAGTATCAGTTCACATTATATTTTAACCATCCGGTCGGTGGTGTGATGTTTGTCAGTTCAGCCATCATGAGCACATCCTTAACCGAAATTTTTTTAGACATTGAATCGTTATATAGCCGTTATCATTTCGTTATTGCCACAGAAAAAAGATTCAACTGGGCATGGTATACATCAATATTGGTAAATATCACCTGTACCCATATTGAAAACAAAGAAAACAGCACATCAAAAAATTTCCACATCACCGAGAAAAAACCGTCAGAAGAATACAGCATCATGCTACCAGATCCTGAATGCTATACTTTTTCGGTAATCAAAGAATATAGCATTAGCGCTAACACTCCCCATATACCAGTAAGATTAGACCAACCCACCAGCCAGGATGTCAGCATATCTTCACGACTCTATAAACAAAGAACGCTGAAAATCACCCCAGCTTTTGACTGGGAAAGAATCACACAGGTTCTAGTCAATGTGACTTACTGCTATAACCAATTCGCCATGAACACGTTAAAGGAAGCATTTTATTTCTCTGAAGACCAGTCAGAACCTGCATTATTTAGCGCAGATCAACCCGACCCGACATTACTGTTTATTAATCTCGACATCATGATTATTGATAATGACGGTGGCATTGAAAATAAAGAATTCATTACCGATGAAGATCAGATCTATATTACCAACTGACCATGAGGATGTATCATGTTATTATTGAGAGAAAAAACCGCTACGATTAAAAACATCACATTTTTTTCTGATGATTCAGATGAAAACCAATTTTGGTATTTGCCCGGTGATATTCATATTGCCGTACGTGATGGGAAACCGGTATTTTCATTAATTAAATACACCGGTGATGACGCCAACCAACAGGGAGGATACATCAATTTTGAGGTCAATACTGCCGTCGATGAAGGCGAACTCAATACTGCGTTTACCGATTACCTGAATAAACTGAAGATCAAGCCGCAAAATGCCCGTAAAGCGCCAGTACCGTTTAACAACGGTACCGTGAACTTTTTTGTTCTGGATGCACAAAATGCCAATGGCCAGTTGATCAGCGCACAAAGCCCTAGCCTGTTTGGGAATAACACCGCCATTTTAAGTGCCAAACTGACGCCACAACAGGCAGTTATTCTGGAGGCCGCATTTAATCAAGCGCAGGCACCAGCGGCGGTGGCTTACAACCTCACTTATACCGGTATCACCCCAGCATTGAAAGTGGATGTTACAGCGGAATTTGACAGCGTTTATAAGGAATTCGGTGCTAAGTTTGGCATTAATATTCCTATTCCGGTCGAGACACCGGCAAGTTTTTGGCTCGGCTTTGACAGCGTGATTAAGAAACTGGAGCAAGATCAAAAACTCGTGATTAAAGTGACCGAAAGTATGCCCGGCGATCAGGCGACCAAAGAAAAAGAGTGGGCATTACAGTTTGTCAAAGAAGAACTACTAAAGATATTTTTCAACGCAACCATTAAACCAAACGCAGAAAGTAATGAGCAGGCAAAATCAGCCAGCGCTTCCATTCTGGAATCATTGATTGGCAGTAAAGATGAAAAAGGGAAAGGCGGTCTTTTCCCCTGCGCATCATTGGAATTAAAAGTGGTCAACATTACCGAGCATAAAACCTTATCCTTTAACTACACTTCATCAAAAGCGATTACTCAGGCCGCCGTACCACAAAACTTTATCGGCACCGACACGTTAAAAGCCCAAAAAGATAAACCTTATTTTATTGAAGTAAACGTCAATGATCCGTTCTTTCAGAAAATCGAACTGCAAATCTTCGGCCCTGATGGCTTTGAAGAGTTCGGTATCAAAGCGGCAGCATTTCAAGCCAGCTACAATAACAATGTCTATACCAGTGATGCCTTTACCGAGGACGGTAAAGAATGGCGGAAAAATATTGCCAGAAGCAAAGACAAAAATGAATTACTCGATATTCAAGGCGAGTTTATTTTTAAATCAGCGAGCAGCTCCGGCTGGGAAGGTAACAGCAGCTATCAGTCAAAATTCAAAACCGCTTCTACCACCATCGGTCTCGATCCGAGTAATTTACTCACTTTCAATGAAATTGATATTTTCCTCGATCGCCAGTTCTCCTGGGATAAATACAATCAGGTGCTGGTTGAACTCACTTATCTTGATGACAAAGAACAAAAGAAAACCAAGAAGTTCTCCTTTAATCCCGATAAAACCAAAGCGCAAACCTTCAAGTATCGCTGCCTGACAGAGAAACCCTGGACGGTTCATTATACGATTACCTATCTTGAGGTCGGCGGGCATACCCGGTTGGTCGACGGTACAGATAATCCGCCTGCCATCGTTATTCCGACATGAGCTACGGTAAATAATCATGGTTGAACGCGTTGCGGTGTTACCAGCGGCATTGGACGCCCTGGTAACCACTTTATGCCATCATGTGCCGGATTTAGCAGGCACGCTATTACCCGACATTCACCGTTTTAGCCAGAAACGGATGGCATCGGGGCTGCTGTCTGCGGCATTTAATACCAGTCTATTGGCTTATAACGGTTGCCCACTGGAGTTCACGACATCCAGCATAAAACCGCAGGCTGTGGCTTGCACGTTTGATACTTTTCTCCCGCTATTCACCCAGGCTCGTGATATTGGGGCCTTCAGTGCGGAAAATTACCCACACGCCTCGTCAAACTCGTCTGCATCCTGCTTCGCACACATTGCTCGAATACAACGGCCGGATACGCCTACCCAAGCGCTAAAATTTGGCTCATGGTTGGGGCGGAAATATACCGCTGACGGTATTAAAACCAAGGTTTACTCCGAAGTACCGCCAAATAATCAAGCATTAATCGCTCTGTATGCCTCCCCGCTAAATCACGCCAATAGCGATTATCCCCTGCATCAGTTAACCGCAGCCGGACTATCGCTGTTGATGATTGGCTATTACCCAGATAACCCTGACACACCAACTGAATATTATTATCAGTGGCACAGCGCAGAAATAACGCTGGCAGACATTGCCAACGTTATGCGGTTATTTGGTATTGAACGTGGGTTTCCTCCGCTGGCCGCGCTGCTCAGGCAGGTATTAGCTAACATGCCTAATCCAGATGAATTCCCCGCCACCACCTATGGTTTCAGCCTGGTCTATAACCATCGACGCCAGTTGGAAAGTTTTAGCCTGTTTACTATGGCGCCGCGCTTTTTAGGCGGCAACGCGCAGGCTGCCATCAAGATTGGTGAGCTATTGCAGCACGTGGCACAGCCCATGCAGCTGCTACAAGCGTTGCTCAAGGAGAATGTGCCTCTTCAGTTTAATGTCATCGGCTTTACGGTTGATGCACAGGCAAGGTGCGGCGTCAGTTGTACCTTCAGCCCGCAGAACGACCTTTGGCGCGAGGTTGCCCTACCAGATCGTAGCCCGCCGCCGCCGCGCGGCATGTCGCCAGATGCAATCCTCCGACAACAGCAATCAGAAAACGGGGCATTCCTGTCCAGCGTCAGAACACCCGACGGCCAGTGGCATCAGGATGCCAATGCTTTTGTCACTGCTCAGGTATTAAGGACGCTCGACTACACCGAGCAAACGGCTCCCTATATTGATCGCGCGCTGGATTTTCTCGCTAGTTGTGAAACCCGCCCCGGTCATTTCAGTTTCTGGCCTCGTCACGCTCATCCCCGTTGGATGAACGGCCAGATGATTGACGCCGATATTGATGACACGGCGATAATTACCGAAATGTTATACAAATTTGGCCGTATTTCGCCTGACGCCGTTCGCCTGACGCTGATTGAGATGAATGGCTATCAGCTACAGAAGGTTGATGCCCGACTTACCGAACTACAGCATCAATGGGCTGAATGTCAAACCTTCCACACTTGGATGAAACAAAATAATGAGATTAGCCAGCTCGACTGCTGTGTTAATACCAATGCGCTAATTTTACTGTATCGTTTTTATGGCGAACAATGCGCAACCCTACCGGCTTATTATCGTATTATCACCATGCTGAATAAAGCCGTCGTCTGGAGCCAAAACGAATATCAGAGAATAACCCAATTAACCCCCTACTACGCTCATCCCGCCGAATGGTTGTCCACACTTGAATATGCCCAAAATATCGGTATCGATACACTATCTGACATTATTACGCCGTTAAAAAAATGGCAGCTTGCCAATAGTGCTAGGGAAATACCACTCTATCGTCGTCACGATGGGCAGTATCTGTGGACCTCATCCTATTTATCAGCGCTAAGGCGTTGTTCTGTTCTCTATGATACGAAGGATACCTATGAACATCTTTCTCAATGATCTGGTCACGCTAAACAAAATTATTCTGGAAAACGCGCAGCAGCAGTTTACCGACAATGTTAATCTGACCAGAAAATTACGGACAACTCTAACGCCATTATCCGATGAATTGATAGCACAGGTCAGTACCGAGAATGTCTCTGGCGAAATACGCTATCAGATTGAAACCATAACAGATGGCATTAGTTGGACGATGGTACTGAGTTTTTTTCTCAACAAAAACATTCAGGAAATGCCTTATGTAGTGCTCAATTTCAATCAGTTTGGCAAATTCAATGAAATGATATTTCAGGACGTGGCACTCAAAGCTGAACGGCAATATCAGGCTCAACTAAAACTAACCCGACTTGAGCAGCGAGATGCGTTATTAAGAGCCTTATCCAACTACGATGCGCAAACCACGTTGGTGATCGCCATCAAATCTGATACCGGCCTGCTGAATACTATTACTGATCCTAAAATATTTTATTTTGCGGAAAATTATTATCCTTATATCTACCGCGGCATTGCGCCACCGAATCCACGTTTTGAATTAATTCTCACACCAATAGAATATCATCAATACTGGTATAACTATTATCAGGATAATATTCGTAAAGATTATCTTTATTATTTACCCGATACGTTTCAACTGGCCAGTAACAGCAATGACAATAATAAACCCATGTTGTCGATCTCCTTTTCTGCACCAGAAGGGGCAACAGAGGTGGCTCAGTTTAATGTGACCTTTGACTATTTCTTGCTACCCAAGGTGGACAGACAACGCATTAGCGACGCCGAAACTACCTTTATCCAATCCCAGCCACAGGGTAAGTTGATCCCTTTTTCCAGTGCGCATAGCCTTAAACTACGGTTGTCATTACCGGCGGGGAAAACCGAAGAAACCAACGCAATAGTAAACCTGCAAAGCGGTATTATTGATTCGTTCACGCTGCCATCGGCGCAGTTTGCAAAAATTTGGGATGCGCTGTTTGATACCACGGCACAGCATCTGTTGCTCAATGGCGAGCTGGAAGTTAAACAGGAAGGCTTTAGCCCTGACAATATCCCGGTACAGCTCAGGATGCCGGTTGCATATAAAAATAATCCCCAGCTGTTTATCGATAATTCCACCCCAGTTGAAATTGTCAAAACGCTGAAGTTTATCAGCAGCCAGGGTGCTTATGATCCCACCGGCCCGAAACCCATAGAACAGATACTAATCAGTATCAACCACCAGACGATAGCACTGAATAGCGAGCAGCCTACCAAAACCTTAGAAGTGAAAGTGTCGGCCTTGCAACTCATTCTTAATCCGCAAGAAAAGCTGATCTACCATTATGATGTGCAGATTCATTACCAGGATGGGGCAAGGAAAGAGCTTAGAGATTTAACCTCGACCTTCGAAATTATTTATGTCCCTTGACACTCTCCCAACGACGCTGTGGCATTAAAGTGTCGTTGGGTAATATATTGTGTTTTTATATATAAACTGATGATAGCGGCAGCTATCTAAAAAACCGGCAACGTAACTTTTGCCGATTCCTGACAATGACTGTTTTAATTTGGTCATAAAAAAATCCGGTATGCTTTTAAACAGCATAACCGGACTTTTCGAGTTAACGGCTATTTCATCCGCCCACAATATTTTGTGCTATATCTATCGCAGCTTATTCAACCGTGACTGATTTTGCCAAGTTACGTGGCTGGTCCACGTCGGTGCCTTTAATTAGCGCGACATGGTAAGAGAGTAACTGTAGTGGCACGGTATAGAAGATAGGCGCGATAATCTCTTCTACATGTGGTAACTGAATGATTTTCATCCCTTCACTGTCAGTGAAACCGGCATCTTGATCAGCAAACACATACAGCAAACCGCCACGGGCACGCACTTCTTCAATGTTGGATTTCAGTTTTTCCAACAATTCATTATTTGGCGCAACCACGATGACCGGCATATCAGCATCAATCAATGCCAATGGACCGTGCTTCAACTCACCTGCAGCATAAGCTTCAGCGTGAATATAAGAGATCTCTTTAAGTTTCAGCGCGCCTTCCATCGCAATCGGATATTGATCACCGCGACCAAGGAACAAGGCATTGTGTTTATCAGAGAAACCTTCAGCCAGCGCTTCAATGGTTTTATCCAGAGACAACATCTGTTCAATACGAGCAGGTAGAGCCTGTAACGCATGAACAATATTCTGCTCCAGACTGGCATCAGCGCCCTTCAGCTTGCCAATACGCCCCACCAGCATCAGTAATACTGTCAACTGAGTGGTAAAGGCTTTCGTTGATGCTACGCCAATCTCAGTACCGGCTTTGGTCATTAACGCTAAATCTGATTCACGCACCAGCGATGAGCCAGCGACGTTACAAATAGCCAGCGACCCCAAATACCCCAACTCTTTTGATAAGCGCAGAGCAGCTAAGGTATCGGCAGTTTCACCTGATTGTGACAAGGTGATCAACAGGCTGTTTGGGCGCACAGCGGATTTGCGGTAACGGAACTCAGACGCAATCTCTACGTCACAAGGCACACCGGCTAATGATTCAAACCAATAACGCGAAACCATGCCTGAGTTATAAGAGGTACCACAGGCAATAATTTGAATATGTTGAACATTTGCCAATAATGCATCCGCTTTAGGGCCAAGTTCAGACAAATCAATTACACCATGATTTAAACGGCCTTCCAGCGTATTTTTAATCGCCATTGGCTGTTCATAAATCTCTTTCTGCATGTAATGGCGGTAAACACCTTTATCACCGGCATCGTACTGCACCTGAGATTCAATTTCAGGGCGCTCAATAGCATTACCCTGTTTATCAAAAATTGCGATGCTACGGCGAGTTACTTCAACCACATCACCTTCTTCCAGGAAGATGAAGCGGCGAGTCACGGGTAATAACGCCAGTTGGTCAGAGGCAATAAAGTTTTCACCTACACCACAACCAATCACTAATGGGCTACCGGAACGCGCAGCCACCAAACGACTTGGGTCACGACTATCCATAACGACAGTGCCGTAAGCGCCACGTAATTGCGGGATAACACGCTTAACCACTTCCAGCAAAGATCCACCTTGCTGTAGCTCCCAGTGCACCAAGTGAGCAATAACTTCAGTATCTGTTTCAGAACTGAAACGGTAGCCACGACCAATCAGTAATTCACGTAAAGGTTCGTGATTCTCAATAATGCCGTTGTGTACCACAGAGATATAGTCAGAAACATGAGGGTGCGCATTGGCTTCCGATGGCTCACCATGGGTAGCCCAACGGGTATGTGCAATCCCGGTGCCACCATGTAAAGCCTGATTTTCGGCAGCATCAGACAGCGCCTGTACTTTACCCACCCGACGTAAACGCGTCATATTACCTTCAGCGTCAACCACTGCTAAACCAGCAGAGTCATAGCCACGGTATTCAAGACGACGTAAACCTTCGATCAGAATCTCAGCGATATCACGTTGCGCTACTGCGCCAACAATTCCACACATCTATTTTATTCCTATGTAAGGTTCTTTTAGAACCTTGTCGATGTCAGTGACCTGATTTTCCGGATTTTCCGGGTTCCCCGAGCCTGTAGAGTTGGGGATTATTATGTTTTGCTCTGTGTTTTCAGCATCAATAGATAAACCAAAAACACAGGGCAAAACATCCCTTCAAAGAATAAACGATATTGAAGGGGCTGTTTTAATATAACCTAAATAATTCGAGTTGCAGGAAGGCAGCAATTGAGCAGATCCCCAGAAGCTTACTTATTTTAAGGTCAACGACCAGTAAGTAACTGGGGTGATTGAACGCAGCCAACGCACATGCAGCTTGAAATATAACGGGTATAGCTTATTTTTTCTTCACCGGACGCTGCCAGCCCTGAACATGGACTTGTTTAACACGGCTAAGCACTAACTCATTTTCCGCAATATCGCGAGTTACGGTAGTTCCCGCAGCGATAGTGGCACCCTTTGCAACAGTGACCGGCGCGACCAATTGAGTATCGGACCCAACAAAGACATCATCGCCAATAATAGTTTTAAACTTATTAGCTCCATCATAGTTGCAAGTTATGGTTCCTGCGCCAATATTTACGCCCGAACCAATCTCGGCATCGCCCAAATAGGAAAGATGACCCGCTTTCGAGCCTTTACCCAAGCGGGTATTTTTGATTTCAACGAAGTTACCAACATGTGCGCCTTCAGCTAATTCAGCACCTGGGCGCAGGCGGGCAAATGGCCCAACAGAGCAGCCAGTATCCAGGCGTGAGTTTTCTAATACGCTATATGGGCTAATGTCAGAATCATCACCGATCACACAATTTTTCAGTACGCATCCGCTACCAATACGAACCCGATCACCTAAAGTCACATGACCTTCAATGATGACATTGGTATCGATAGTAATATCACGACCATGTGTTAATTCTCCGCGCAAATCAAAGCGCGCGGGATCCAGTAACATCACACCGGCCAATAACAGTTTCTCAGCCTGCTCAGACTGGTATACACGCTCTAGAGCAGCGAGTTGCAGGCGGTTATTTACCCCTTCAACCTCACTCAACCGAGCGGGGTGAACCGCAGCAACCTTCTTACCATCAGCATGTGCCAATGCAATAATATCGGTGATATAAAACTCACCTTGAGCATTATTGTTATCCAACAGTGATAGCCAGCGCTTTAGATCACGCCCATTAGCAACCAGTATTCCGGTGTTGATTTCATTAATTTCGCGCTGTGCATCACTGGCATCTTTATGCTCAACAATCCCCACCACGTCGCCATTCTCACGCACGATACGGCCATAACCACTTGGGTTATCCAGCTTCACGGTCAACAAGCCAATGCCGCCTTGTGGCTTCGCCGCCAGCAGTCGCTGTAAGGTATCCACAGAGATCAACGGCACATCGCCGTATAGCATCAGCACATCTTCATCGTCAGCAAAGTGCGGTGCGGCTTGTTGCATCGCGTGCCCGGTACCCAACTGTTCAGCTTGTAATACCCAGTTCAAAGAGGGATCGGATAGCGTCTTTTTCAGCAGATCGCCGCCGTGCCCATAAACCAGATGAACGTTTTTTGCACCCAGCTTCATGGCCGCATCAATAACATGCTGAACCATCGGCTTACCTGCCAATGGGTGTAACACCTTAGGAAGGTCGGAATACATGCGTGTTCCCTTACCTGCGGCAAGGATGACTACACTCATTGAGCTGTTAGACATAAGCAACCTGATAACTCCAATTTAATAGACGGAAGTAAACCTGTTTAGCGAAATAATTACTACATATTTCTCAACGAAAAATGTACTCAACCCGCATGGTTAAAGGGTTGTTGCTACTCGTCATGTAACGAAAAAATGGGGCGAAAAGTGTCTGCGATCAGCGACGCTTCCCGTGCTGTTTTTGTCAAAACACATGTACATATTTACGCTATTAACCACTTATTTTACGACAAGAAACAAGAGTTTTCAGAAAGAAACGCTTTGAGTTTAGCTGAGGCTTAACTAAATAGTAGGAAAGCGGATTAAGGGAGATAAACCAAAGGCGAGTATCTGTGTTATCTGATGTATAGGTAAAAAAAAATGCCAATCAGATTTACTGACTGGCATTCTATTTTTTATTTATACCTTCGTACTGGAAGTTGCAGTAGCGTTAGCTTGCTACCTACCTGCAACCCCAATGACCTGAGTATATATAGTAATTTTATAAATCAACGAGTTAACGCAACCCATTAGTATAAAATTACATCGCCTTCCTGGTCAGTTCGATTACGCGTAATTTCGCAATCGCCTTCGCCAATTCAGCGGATGCCTGAGCATAGTCGACGTCGCCGTGGGAGTTGTTGATATGATCTTCGGCTTTACGCTTAGATTCCAGCGCTTTAGCTTCGTCCAGATCAGTTCCGCGAATAGCTGTGTCAGCCAATACGATCACAACGCTCGGTTGCACCTCAAGGATGCCGCCAGAAAGATAAATAAACTCTTCCTCACCGAACTGCTTCACGATACGTATCATGCCAGGCTTAATGGCAGTGAGCAGTGGGGCGTGACCAGGGAAAATCCCAAGTTCGCCTTCACTACCCGTCACCTGAATTTTTTGTACCACGCCAGAGAACATCTTCTTCTCTGCGCTCACAACATCCAGATGGTAAGTCATTGCAGCCATGTCACCCTCCAGTCAACAGCGTTACAGTTTCTTGGCTTTTTCCACTGCTTCTTCAATGGTGCCAACCATGTAGAACGCCTGCTCCGGCAAGTGGTCATAGTCGCCGTTCATGATGCCTTTGAAACCACGAATGGTATCTTTCAGCGAAACGAACTTGCCCGGTGAACCGGTAAAGACTTCTGCCACGAAGAACGGTTGAGACAGGAAGCGCTGAATTTTACGCGCACGGGATACAACCAGTTTGTCATCTTCTGACAACTCGTCCATACCCAAGATTGCGATGATGTCTTTCAGCTCCTGGTAACGTTGCAGAATAGACTGCACGCCACGCGCTACATCGTAGTGCTCCTGGCCAACAACCAGCGGATCAAGCTGACGGCTGGTGGAGTCAAGTGGGTCAACCGCAGGGTAAATACCCAAAGAGGCGATTTGACGACTCAAAACGACGGTTGCATCCAAGTGAGCAAAGGTGGTTGCTGGTGATGGGTCAGTCAAGTCATCCGCAGGCACGTAAACGGCCTGAACAGAAGTGATTGAACCCGTCTTGGTGGACGTAATACGTTCCTGCAACACACCCATCTCTTCTGCCAGCGTTGGCTGGTAGCCTACCGCTGATGGCATACGACCCAGCAGTGCGGATACTTCCGTACCGGCCAAGGTATAGCGATAGATGTTATCGATGAACAACAGTACGTCACGACCTTCATCACGGAATTTCTCCGCCATGGTCAGGCCGGTCAGAGCAACGCGCAGACGGTTACCTGGTGGCTCATTCATCTGGCCATACACCAAAGATACTTTGTCCAGAACGTTGGAGTCCGTCATCTCGTGGTAGAAGTCGTTACCCTCACGAGTACGCTCACCCACACCGGCAAATACAGAATAACCTGAGTGCTCGATCGCGATGTTACGAATAAGCTCCATCATGTTTACTGTTTTACCAACACCCGCACCACCAAACAGACCCACTTTACCGCCCTTAGCGAACGGGCAAATCAAGTCCATTACTTTGATACCGGTTTCTAACAAATCTTGTGAGCTGGCAAGCTCTTCGTAAGAAGGCGCTTCACGGTGGATTGCCCAACGCTCTTCTTCACCGATCGGACCTTTCATGTCGATTGGGTCACCCAATACGTTCATGATACGGCCCAGAGTTGATTTACCAACCGGCACTTCAATTGGGTGTTCCAGGTTGATGACTTTCAACCCGCGGCTCAGACCATCGGAAGAGCCCATTGCGATACAACGAACAACACCACCGCCTAGCTGTTGCTGAACTTCCAGCACCAGCTTCTCAGCAGTGCCTTCAACCTCAAGGGCGTTGTACACTTTTGGTACAGCGTCTTGGGGGAATTCGACGTCCACTACGGCGCCGATTACCTGGATAATCTTTCCAGTAGCCATCTTGAATCCTCTACGTAATACGTTTACCCGTCATACTTCAAATTGCTGGGGCGTTGGCTGCTTTTTCTCACCCCAGTTGCTTACTTTATTAGCAAGCGCCAGGGGATTTGCTCAGTTGCCGCCGTTTCGCAATCTGAACTATTTAGGGTAATAACCTGGTTAAACCGCGGAGGCTCCCCCGACGATCTCGGTGAGTTCCTGAGTGATGCTGGCCTGACGAGCCTTGTTGTAAACCAACTGCAGCTCTTTGATCAGACTACCGCCGTTATCGGTGGCGGCTTTCATCGCTACCATTCGCGCGGCCTGCTCGCTGGCCAGGTTTTCAACGACGCCCTGATAAACTTGCGATTCCACATAGCGACGCAGGAGGGTATCCAGCAATGCTTTAGGATCGGGTTCATACAGGTAATCCCAGGATTTCTTCTTCAGCTCGCCATCTTCCGCAGGCGGAAGCGGTAGTAGCTGCATGATCCGTGGTTCCTGAGACATCGTATTGATAAACTTGTTATTAACGATATACAGCTTATCCAGACGACCTTCATCATAGGCTTGCAGCATCACTTTGACTGGCCCGATAAGCTCTGACAAGGAAGGGTTATCCCCCATGCCAGTAACCTGAGCGACAATCTTGCCACCCACGGAACCAAAGAAAGAAGCTGCTTTTGATCCAATCAGCGCTAAATCACATTCAACGCCTTTTTCAGACCAACCTTTCATCTCAGCCAACAGTCTTTTGAACAGGTTAATGTTCAAACCACCGCACAAGCCACGGTCTGTAGAAACCACCAGATACCCAACGCGCTTAACGTCACGCTCTTCCAGGTACGGATGTTTATATTCCAGATTACCTAACGCAAGGTGACCAATCACACTACGCATAGTTTCTGCATAAGGACGGCTGGCCGCCATGCGTTCCTGCGATTTACGCATTTTGGAGGCGGCGACCATCTCCATGGCTTTGGTGATCTTTTGCGTGTTTTGCACGCTGGCGATCTTGGAACGTATCTCTTTTGCGCCGGCCATTTCTGCTTCTCCTCATTACCAGACGGCCTGCTTTTCTAATGAAAAGCAAGGCCGCATAGCGTTACCAGGACTGGGTTGCCTTAAATGTATCAAGGATGCCTTTCAGCTTGCCCTCGATCTCATCGTTGTACGCGCCAGTTTGGTTGATTTGTTGCAGAAGCTCGGCATGCTCACGGTCAGCAAACGCTAACAGCGCAGCTTCAAAGCTACCTACCTTCGCCAACTCAACATCACCCAGATAACCACGTTCAGCTGCGAACAGAACCAGAGATTGCTGCGCAACAGACATCGGTGCGTATTGTTTCTGTTTCAGAAGCTCGGTCACTTTCTGACCGTGGCTCAGCTGTTTACGTGTTGCATCATCCAAATCGGATGCGAACTGGGAGAACGCAGCAAGTTCACGATACTGTGCCAGAGCAGTACGAATACCACCGGACAGTTTTTTCATGATCTTGGTTTGCGCTGCACCACCCACACGAGATACGGAGATACCTGGGTTAACCGCAGGACGAATACCGGCGTTAAACAGGCTGGATTCCAGGAAGATCTGACCATCGGTAATCGAAATTACGTTAGTCGGAACGAACGCGGAAACGTCCCCTGCTTGAGTTTCAATGATTGGCAATGCGGTCAAAGAACCGGTTTTACCTTTCACTTCACCCTTGGTAAAGGCTTCAACGTAGTCGGCGTTAACACGCGCAGCACGCTCCAGCAAACGGGAGTGGAGGTAGAATACGTCGCCAGGGTAAGCTTCACGACCTGGTGGACGACGGAGCAGCAAGGAGATTTGACGATATGCAACAGCCTGTTTAGACAGGTCATCATAAATAATCAGCGCATCTTCACCGCGGTCGCGGAAATATTCACCCATAGCACAACCGGAGTAAGGTGCCAGGTACTGCAATGCTGCAGATTCTGAGGCGGTAGCTACAACCACAATGGTATTAGCCAAAGCGCCATGCTCTTCCAGTTTACGCACTACGTTAGCAACAGTAGAGGCTTTCTGGCCGATAGCAACATACACACATTTGATGCCGGAATCGCGTTGGTTGATGATCGCATCAATCGCCAAAGCAGTTTTACCTGTCTGACGGTCACCGATGATCAATTCACGCTGGCCACGACCAATTGGGATCATGGCATCCACTGACTTATAGCCCGTCTGAACAGGCTCATCAACGGATTGACGTTCGATAACGCCAGGTGCGATAGCTTCAACAGCTGAGAAGCCGTCGTTTTCTACCGGACCTTTACCATCAATAGGTTCACCCAGAGTATTGACGACGCGACCCAACAGGCCACGACCGACGGGAACTTCCAGGATACGGCCAGTACATTTAACCTTCATGCCTTCGGCAAGATCGGCGTACGGACCCATAACTACAGCACCTACGGAGTCGCGCTCCAGGTTCAGTGCGATTGCGTAACGGTTGCCTGGCAGTGCGATCATCTCGCCCTGCATAACATCGGCTAAGCCGTGTACGCGAATGATCCCGTCACTAACGGAAACAATAGTACCTTCATTGTGAGCTTCGCTCACCACATTGAACTGAGCAATGCGCTGCTTGATCAGTTCGCTGATTTCGGTGGAATTCAGTTGCATATGCTCCAGTCCCCTTAAGACTGCAAGACGTCCGCCAGGCGTTCTAGACGACCGCGAACGCTGCCATCTATCACCATATCGCCTGCACGTATTACTACGCCGGCCATTACGGACTTATCGATTTTGCAATTCAGCTTAACTTTGCGTGATAGACGTTTTTCCATCGCAGCAGCAATTTTAGCTAGCTGTTCGTCTTTCAGTGGGCTCGCAGAGCTCACTTCGACGTCGACGGTCGACTCCAGCGAGGCACGCAGTTGAATAAACTGCTGTAGCACCTCAGGAAGAACCAGTAAACGGCCATTCTCCGCCATAACTCGAATGAAGTTCTGTGCGGGTTCATCGAGCTGATCACCACAGACTGCAATAAACGTCTTAGACATTGTTTCAGGTGCTACAGCACCGGAAAGCAATTCAGCGATCTGTTCATTGCGCGTCACTTGGGCAGTAAACGCTAGCATATCCTGCCAACGATCAACCGCCTGGTGCTCAACAGCAAAGTCAAAAGCTGCTTTGGCGTAGGGGCGAGCTACAGTTACAAATTCAGACATCAGCCCCTCCCTCCTTACAGTTCAGCGACCAGTTTATCAACGATGTCGCTGTTAGCAGCTTCATCCACGGAACGTTCGATGATCTTCTCGGCGCCAGCTATAGCCAACATCGCGACTTGCTTACGCAACTCTTCACGAGCACGCTTACGTTCGGCGTCGATCTCTGCCTGCGCTTGCGCCACGATTTTGTTACGTTCCTGTTCGGCTTCAGTTTTAGCTTCATCAAGGATCTGAGCTTTGCGTTTACTTGCCTGCTCGATGATCACCTGTGCTTCTGCTTTAGCCTTCTTCAGTTGGTCGGTCGCATTGGCTTGCGCTAAGTCCAAATCTTTTTTGGCACGCTCTGCAGAAGAGAGACCGTCAGCAATTTCTTTTTGACGCTTCTCGATGGCAGCCATAATTGGCGGCCATATATACTTCATACAAAACAGGACAAACAGGACAAACGCGATGGCCTGGCCGAGGATTGTTGCGTTAAGATTCACAGCACAATGCCTCTTTAAAAGTTAATAGTTTGGTGTAGTTCACGGTAGAGAAAACTCTACTTACGCGACAGCAAACATCACGTACAGACCCAGACCAACAGCGATCATAGGGATGGCGTCAACCAGACCCATGACGATAAAGAACTGTGTACGCAGCAGAGGAATCAGGTCAGGCTGACGTGCAGCGCCTTCCAAAAATTTACCACCCAGGATGCCGATACCGATCGCAGCACCGATTGCCGCTAAACCCATCATTATAGCGGCAGCCATGTACAGCAGATCCATATTCAGGTTTTCCATGACAGTCTCCAATTATTTCAGTTAAACGCAGTAGTGTTATACACTTCATACTTCAAGCTACATGTGCGTTGGCTTCCTTCGTTCACCCCAGTCACTTAACTTATGTAAGCTCCTCGGGATTCGCTCAGTTGCCGCCTTTCTGCAACTCGAATTATTTAGGGTATATTAAGAAAATCAGTGCTCTTCGGACGCCATCGACAGATAGACAATCGTTAGAACCATGAAGATAAAGGCTTGTAACGTAATAATCAGTATGTGGAAGATAGCCCAAGGTAAACTGAGCATCCACTGTGACCACCACGGCAACAGACCCGCAATAAGGATGAAGATCAACTCACCCGCATACATGTTGCCGAACAGTCGCAAACCGAGTGAAACGGGTTTGGACAGCAGGCTGACACCTTCCAGAATTAAGTTAACTGGAATAAATATCGGGTGATTGAACGGCTGCATCGTGAGTTCTTTTACGAAGCCGCCTACACCTTTCATTTTGATGCTATAGAACAGAATCAGGATGAAGACACCCAATGCCATGGACAAGGTAATACTCACGTCCGCAGTAGGTACCACGCGCAATGCAGGTAACCCAAAGACATGTTCACCGATGTAAGGCAGTAAATCGATTGGCAGTAAGTCCATCATGTTCATCAATAAAACCCAAACAAACACGGTCAGGGCTAATGGTGCTATGACTTTACTTTTGCCGTGGTACATATCCCGCACGCTGTTATCGACAAAACCGATAATTAACTCAACAGCAGTCTGCAATTTGCCAGGCACGCCACTGGTGGCACCTGCCGCGACTTTGCGGAACACAAACAGAAAAGCTAACCCCAGCACGACAGAGAAGAACAAAGAGTCAATGTTCAACGTCCAGAACGTTGCAGGGCCAGGTGAGTGGGGATTGACCAACTCAAAGGTACGCAGGTCCAACTGAAGGTTATTCAGGTGGTGACCTATGTAGTCCCTTGGAGTAGAGATTTCTCCTGATGCAGACATGATGCCTCTTACCCTTTTTGTAGTTAAATACGATAACGGTTAAGTACGGTAGCCGCTAATCACAGCCGGTGCCAATATCTGCACAATCAGCACCGCCAAATAGGTTAAACCGAGTGGCGCAAACGCTGCTTTAAACAGCCCCAAAGCCACAATCAGCAAAATTATCGTCATGATAACTTTTAACCCTTCGCCAATGGCAAACGACCACGCAACACGACCTGGAGCTGCTGTTTTTGCCTGATGGCGGCAAGCAAACAACATAAACATGGCGCTGGGCAACCAAGCCGCCAATCCTCCTGCCAGAGCAGAAGCACTCCATTCCAGGCTTTTAAAGCCAAAAGCAGCACTGAGAACAACAAAAGTCATTAACTGCAAAAACAGCAGCTTTCGTGCGATTTTCCCACTGTAAAGGGATACAGGCATGACGTTTGTTCTCTCCGAACCACACTAAGGGTATGCTGAGTGAGGTATAAAACTGCCTTTTACCCCATTGAGTCAAGCAGCAAAAAACGAGCAAATTATACGGGCCACTCAAACGAATTCAATCGATAAGTAGCGAAAAGGTGAACAATTATTTAAATTTTCTTCTTTCGGACTATTTTCACAAGAAAAGCCTCGGAATAAAGCCCCCATTTAATTGTCTGACGATTCCAACCATTACCAATAAAGCGTGCAACTGATCACAAAACTTAAAACAAACTGATTTATATCCCATAAAGCTTCTGATTGTCTTTAACGAAAAGAGCCATTAAAAAGTTTTATAAATCATAATGTTAAAATTAAACTATTATCGAACAACTTATCTACTTAGTAAAAACTTCCCGTTGACATTTCAGATAATAATCAAGCAACACTTCGTCTACATAAAAAGAGTGATGGCACAGCTAAAGTAATGACTAAAGTGACTATTTGCCAGCTTTCAATATAGTTATGCCATCTGTTATCGCTGTTTTTGTAAACAACACGTAAAATATAATCTGCCGGTACGATAGTAAGCGAAGAAATACTTATCGATATTAAAAATAATAAATACGATAATTTTCCTACCATCCGCCAAGGATTTATTACATTTTTTTGATAAATAACAAAGTTAGTTTGACTTAAGAATGACCAGATGGCGTTCACCTTCCAACTCTGGCACCTGCAATCGCACGACCGATTCAAGGCTAATACCCTCCGGCAGTACGGCTAACTCATCGTCCGGCCTCACCCCTTTAAGCGCATAAAAGCGCCCTTCAGGCTTGGCTGGCAAATGGTGACACCAAGACAGCATATCTTGTAGAGATGCAAATGCACGGCTTATTACACCATCAAATGGCGGTTTTGCGGCAAAGTCCTCAACTCGGCTTTGCACTGGCTCAATATTATTTAAGCCCAGTTCGTGCTGTACCTGACGCAAGAAGCGTACACGTTTACCCAAGCTATCTAGCAACGTAAAGTGCGCAGTAGGCCGTATAATTGCCAGCGGTATCCCAGGAAGCCCAGGGCCGGTGCCCACATCAATAAACCGGTCACCCTGCAAATGTGGGTTAACCACAATACTATCCAGAATATGTCGCACTAGCATTTGCTGTGGGTCACGAACAGAAGTCAGATTGTAAGCTTTGTTCCACTTATGCAGCAGTTCTACATAGCCTATCAACTGTAATTTTTGCTGTTCAGGTAACACAATAGCTGCGGCATTTAGCAGGGAATCTAATTTTTTTAACACAACAATATCCTCTGACTAAGCTCGTTCAGTCAGCATGAAAAGGGCCGGGATGAGGAATAATAATCTAGCTTGGCAGTGGTTTGAACCGTTAGTTGTGGCCTGAAGCAAAGAAGAACTTACCTGCACTGCTTATCCCTTAGCAATGCAGGCAAACGTCGGTTGTTAGGCACTACGGCGTAACAACCCCTGTTTTTTCAGCCAAACCAATAAAATAGAGATTGCTGCTGGGGTAATGCCAGAAATACGCGAGGCTTGTCCGATTGAGTTAGGTTTGTGATCGTTCAGTTTAGCGATGACTTCGTTCGATAAACCAGACACCTGACGATAATCCAGATCAGCCGGCAGTAGAGTATTCTCATTGCGCAGTTGTTTTTCAATTTCTTCCTGCTGACGCGCAATATACCCTTCATATTTAACCTGAATTTCAACCTGATCCGCAGCTTGTGGATCTGTTAATGCTGGGCCAAAAGAGGTTAGGGTTGTCAGCAAACGATAATCAATTTCAGGCCGACGCAGTAATTCTTCACCATTGGCTTCTTTAGACAACGGCGCTTTTAGTAATGCATTGATCTCAGAAACGTTTTCTGAGTGTGGATGTACCCAGATATCACGCAGACGTTGACGTTCTTTTTCAATTTGCTCAATTTTCTTGCTGAAATGTGCCCAACGAGCATCGTCAACCAACCCCAATTTACGGCCCATCTCAGTCAAGCGCAGATCCGCGTTATCTTCACGCAGCATCAAGCGATACTCTGCGCGAGAGGTAAACATGCGATACGGTTCTTTGGTGCCAAGGGTGCTTAAATCGTCCACCAGCACGCCAAGGTAAGCTTCATCACGGCGAGGTGACCATCCATCGTCATCGTTAGCGAAGCGGCCCGCATTAAGCCCTGCAAGCAGCCCTTGAGCCGCTGCTTCTTCATAGCCGGTAGTGCCATTGATTTGCCCAGCAAAGAACAGACCGTGGATATATTTGCTTTCCAAGGTCGGTTTCAAATCACGTGGATCAAAGAAATCATATTCGATGGCATAACCTGGTCGAATGATACGGGCATTTTCTAGCCCTTTCATTGAACGGACGATTTGCATCTGTACATCGAAAGGCAGGCTGGTTGAAATACCGTTCGGATAGATCTCATTACTGGTCAAACCTTCCGGCTCGAGGAAGATCTGGTGTGAATTACGATCGGCGAAACGCATGACTTTGTCTTCGATCGAAGGACAGTAGCGTGGCCCGATCCCTTCAATGATCCCGGCATACATTGGGCTACGATCCAAGTTATTGCGGATCACTTCATGGGTTTTTTCATTGGTGTAGGTGATATGACAAGCCATTTGTTCTGGATGCTGGCTAGCATTACCCAAGAATGAAAATACTGGAATTGGCGTATCACCCAGTTGAGGTACCAGTTGGCTAAAATCAATGGTTCGCGCATCAATACGTGGTGGAGTACCGGTCTTAAGGCGATTAACTCGCAGTGGTAATTCACGCAAACGCTGTGACAATGAGATGGATGGCGGATCACCAGCACGACCACCACTGTAGTTCTGAAGACCGATATGAATTTTTCCGTCGAGGAAAGTACCAACGGTTAATACCACCGCTTTCGCCCGGAATTTAAGACCCATTTGAGTGACTGCACCCACAACGCGATCATTTTCAACAATCAGATCTTCAACTGGCTGTTGAAAGATCATCAGGTTTGGCTGGTTTTCCAATGCGGTACGTATTGCCTGCCGATACAGAACACGGTCAGCCTGAGCTCGGGTCGCTCTTACCGCTGGCCCTTTGCTGGCGTTTAGTATCCTAAACTGAATACCCGCTTGGTCAGTCGCCATGGCCATCAGACCACCCAGAGCATCGATCTCTTTTACCAAATGTCCCTTACCGATACCGCCAATCGCTGGGTTACAAGACATTTGTCCCAGTGTGTCGATGTTGTGCGTCAGCAATAAGGTCTGACGTCCCATGCGTGCCGCTGCCATTGCAGCTTCCGTGCCGGCATGGCCACCACCAATGATGATGACGTCAAATTGATCTGGATAAAACATGGTACTGCACCTCGCCGTTATGCGAATTTCTGTGTTTGCCCTGGGGTGGGGGATTCTACTCAAGTTTAGACTTTTGACCAAGCGGCTTAGGATCCCCCTTAATTAAAAGAAGATCTTTTTATTTAAAGATCTCTTTATTAGATCTCTTATTAGGATCATGATCCTCTGTGGATAAGTGATTATTCACATGGAAGATCATAGTATTAAGGAAGATCGTTTGCTGTGAATGATCGGTGATCCTATTGCGTATAAGCTGGGATCTAAATGGCATGTTATGCACAGGCACTTTGAGGTGCCAAGGTTGTTATGTGGATATGTACCGGTTTTACCCTGCTTTTAAGCATACTTATCCACATTCGTTCGCGTGATCTTTAATCAAATTAGAGCAAATTAATCCAATTTTTGACCCAAACCTCTGCCGGATCCTCGGGAATTTCATGTTGTATGACGTCAATTTCTAAAATATCACCCAAACGTTTGGCGCCTTGTGCGATCAATTGTTGATCCAATGCTCTCACTGCACCGCAGAAAGTGTCATATTCTGAACTGCCCAAACCAACAGCACCAAAGTGCACTTGAGAAAGATCAGGCTTCTGTTGTTCGATTTGTTCTAATAATGGTTGAAGGTTATCTGGGAGATCACCCGCACCGTGGGTTGATGTGACTATTAGCCACGTACCCTCAAGCGTAAGCTCGTCTAATTCAGGGCCATGCAGCGTCTCTGTAGAAAAACCTGCTTCTTCTAATTTCTCAGCTAAATGTTCAGCAACATATTCAGCGCTGCCGAGTGTACTGCCACTGATCAAGGTAATGTCAGCCATAAAGAACCCAACCGAAGTAAAGAGCCGGTATTGTACGCTGTGAATCAGCTGGGATCTACCTGTGGATAATGTGGGTATAGTTATTTAGTGCTCAAGGCACAATGGTACGCATGATGGGGTTTTGCAGGGAGATAAGTGTCTCCGTTGACTGGATCTCATCGATAGTCTGGATCTTGTTGATAAGTACCTGCTGGAGCGCATCTATTGACTTACACATCACTTTAATAAAAATGCTGTAGTGGCCGGTGGTGTAATAGGCTTCTACAACTTCTTCTAAACCTTCCAGTTTTTTTAGTGCCGACGGGTAGTCTTTGGCACTTTTCAAAATAATACCGATAAAGCAACACACGTCATACCCGAGTTTTTTTGGATTAACGTGAACACAAGCCGCGGTAATGATCCCCGCCTGGCGCATTTTCTCCACTCGCACATGGATAGTTCCTGGACTCACGCCAAAATTTTTTGCCAATTCAGCATAAGGTGTGCGTGCATTTTCCATTAATGCGTTCAGGATGCCGCGATCGAGATTATCGATTTGATAAATTTCACCCATATTTGCCTCCTTTTTTTAACGATTACTTAATTTAAGACCCATAAAAATGAATTATTAAAAGTTAAAAGGCAATATTGTTTGTTGGATATTGAATTTAACCCTCATTCTGTTGCTTAATCGATGTCAAGCCAGGTGGCATAACCTAATTAGCATAATCAGTAATAACGAATCGAGAAAACGGCAATGAAAAAACAATTTATCCAAAAACAACAACAAATCAGCTTCGTAAAATCATTCTTTTCCCGTCAATTAGAACAACAACTGGGTCTGATTGAAGTACAGGCACCAATCCTGAGTCGTGTGGGTGATGGTACTCAAGATAACCTTTCAGGTTCAGAGAAAGCCGTTCAGGTAAAAGTGAAGACATTGCCGGATGCAACTTTTGAAGTCGTTCATTCATTAGCTAAATGGAAACGCAAAACCTTGGGTCGCTTTGATTTTGGTGCTGACCAAGGGATATATACTCATATGAAAGCATTGCGCCCTGATGAAGATTGCCTGAGTGCTATTCATTCTGTGTATGTCGATCAGTGGGATTGGGAACGCGTGATGGGAGATGGTGAACGCAACCTGGCTTATCTGAAATCCACTGTTAACAAGATTTATACCGCTATTAAAGAAACTGAAGTAGCGATCAGTGCTGAATTTGGTGTGAAGCCATTCCTGCCAGAGAATATTCAGTTTATCCACAGCGAAAGCCTGCGTGCGCGTTTCCCTGACCTGGATGCTAAAGGCCGCGAACGTGCGATAGCTAAAGAGCTGGGAGCTGTATTCCTGATTGGCATCGGTGGTAAATTGGCTGACGGTAAATCTCATGATGTCCGAGCGCCAGATTATGATGACTGGACGTCGCCGAGTGCTGAAGGTTTTGCGGGCTTGAACGGTGACATTATTGTCTGGAACCCTGTTCTTGAAGACGCGTTTGAAATCTCATCCATGGGGATACGTGTTGATGCTGAGGCACTTAAACGCCAATTGGCACTGACTTCTGATGAAGATCGTCTGAAACTGGAATGGCACCAATCACTGCTGAGTGGTGAAATGCCGCAAACTATCGGTGGCGGTATCGGCCAGTCTCGTTTAGTGATGTTATTGCTGCAACAGCAACATATCGGTCAGGTTCAATGTGGCGTATGGGGGCCAGAAATTAGCGAGAAGGTTGACGGCCTGCTGTAAATACCCTTTATACTTGATGTTGCAGGTGTTTACCTGCAACACCCATTAGTTTGGTTATATATTAATCCCCCTCACTCGCGAAGGTTGCAACCGCCAGCGCGAGTTTTTAATCTATGCTGTAGTGATATATAAATATTTTAAATATCACTATATGCAAGGTTGTTGATATTATGGCCCTTTTTCATCCTATAAAGCACTATTTACACGCTCGGCCACGATTGTTGTTTTCGGTTGGCGCGGGTGTTGTCACTTATTTCCTGCTGCCAACACATTACTCGGTATTGCTGCGTCTGATGGTGAGTTGGAATGTTTCCGCCTGGCTTTATTTACTGTTTTTATGGTTGCAATTATTACGCACTGATTCGACGAAAATCAGCAAAATAGCCCGGGTGCAGGATGAAAGTGCCAGTATGGTGCTGAGTATTGTCAGCATGGCGTGTCTGGCCAGTATTCTGGTTATTTTATTTGAATTGAGCACGGCGAATCAGCTCTCAGGCTCTGCCAAGGCGTTCCATTTGGTCCTGACAGGGCTGACGTTATTGGTTTCATGGTTATTATTATCCACCGCTTTTACTATGCACTACGCACATTTGTTTTATATGCGCCGCGATAAATCAGAAACGGTTCTACCGTTACTTTTCCCCAAAGAGATAACCACGCCTTCCTATTGGGATTTCCTTTATTTCTCATTTACCATTGGTGTGGCTTGCCAAACTGCCGATGTCTCTACCGGCACGTCAGATATCCGCCGCGTAGTACTCTTGCAGTCAGTGTTATCATTTATCTTTAATATGACGATATTGGGGTTGTCGATAAACGTTGGAGCCGGCCTGCTTAACTAGCGCTTCCAGCGGCGCATCAAGCGGCTTTTTAGCCCAGTATCAAAACGCCAGATATGATCGAAAATTCGCATGATACCGGGCTTACCATACGCAGACATGGCAACAGCATGAAAACGGTGCTGGTGGGCTTGTTGCTGGATTTTAATCTTTCTGACTAATTCGTCTGGTAAACGTTGGGCGATAAAATCTGAAATGATCACTGCATCTGCGTCATACCATTCTCTATCTTCCATTTTATTTAATGTGCTGGCTAAGCAAGCAGCCAGATCGGTACCTCCGCGAAAATGTTGGCCAAGAAAACGAATCGCCTGCTCAATACCACTGGCAGCAGATAGCTCGTAGTGAATTATTTCAGTGGCAAATAGCATGATGTAACAGCGGCGATTATCTGCCAGTGCAATTCGAAGCAGAGCCAGACAAAATGCTTTGGCACATTGTTCGTTAAATCCGCCCATGGAGCCTGAGGTATCGACACAGACGATAAAAGGGCCGCGAGGGTGTTCATCATTGCTTTTAAGACTGACCGGGCGCTGTAAGGTTTTCTCCTGCCAGTTGTCACCCTGCAAACGGTAAGTGAGTAAGCGGCGCTCCAGTAAACGGCGATAAAACTCAAATTCCAGCTCGCTCATCCCTAACATCACCAGTTCCGTCGGGAGCAATCGCAAAATATCATTGCTTTGATGAATGCCACTGACCTCCTCTGGCACTGTATCGGGCTGGCGAACCATGACAGTATAAGGTTCAAAGCGAGCCTCTGGTGTCGGTTGTGCCTTTGCTGAACGGCTACGACCCAATTGCTCGGCCAGTTGTTGTAATTCGGGTTGTTGTTGTAGAAAGTCACCGTATTGCAGTAGCAATTGATAATCGCCACGCTGTAAGTGGCCCTGACTCATATCCCAAAGCCGCCCTGCTGCCCCATCATTGGTTGCCAGTACTGGTTCTAATGCCCCACTGAGCGCCAATCTCTGCTGGAGTTCAGCCAGAAGTTGCTCTCGCTCTTGCTCAAGTAACTGGTGATGAATGGTGATGGTTTGTAGCGTTAGACTGACACGCCAACGCTGTAAAAATAAGGTTTGTAAACTATCGCCGGGTTGAGGGTTTCTGGCTAAATCAGCGGTTTGTAGCAATGTATTGGCTTGTGAAGCAAAGGGCGATTGCCATTGCTGTAACTGAGCCACAATATCTGGCAGATGCACATAAAATAGTGGGCTACTTTCCAACAAGCTTTGTTGGTATAGGGAAAACTCATTTGCCAGAGTAGCCGGAGCTTTAGCCTCGCGGATACGCTGCTGTAAGTTTTGCTTCCAACCAGGAATATCTTTCATTAGCGCCCGTTTAATTCGCGGGAATTTTTCGAAAAATAGTGCTAATTGAGGTGACGCCAATAGCCCGATCACCATCTCTTCGATAAGCTCACCCTCACTTATCGATAGCAGCATATCCAATGTTGCCAGGCTGAGCATCTGTCAGTGTCCGCGCATTTTTTGCTGTTGCTGTTTAAGTTGTTCTGCCACCTGCAACAAGCTGGCCTCGACTTTGGCAAGCCATGAGGAGGGAGTGAATAAACACGGCTGGTGTTGGCTGAATAGCCGCCGTTGTTCGGCAAGACTATGTTCTACTGTGGTTAATTCCACCAGCAATTCCGGGGGAACACTGGCAGTTGCCGTGCCCGGTTGGGAAAGTGTGGAGGGTTGGCGGCTGATATCCAGTATTGTGATATGAAATTTATCATCAATTTCTGCATCAATGGATTGGGCATAACCGACACCATTTAATTTAGCGCGCAAGCTCCCTCCTTTGTTCAACCATTGAGCGAGGGCATCTTTTTCTATTTGCAAATGGGTAACTTGAATATCATGCAGGCTGAGCGGTTTTTGCAGCAAAAGCGTCAAAGTGCTGTCTGTCAGGTCGTCTGGTAGAGCATATTGGGATTTGCGGCTGAACATACCGTTTTGTTTGACGACGGTTAGCGCTTGATGGTCACTTTGCTGTTGTTGGTGCTGCAACCACTGACCCTGAACATGCTGTAGTTTCATTAACAGGCTTTGCTGTTGATATCCCTGCTCGGTTAATAACTGTTCAAGCTGCTGTTGCAGCAGCTTAAGCGAACTGAGGTCATGCCACAGGCAATCTTTCAGCAAGATTAAGTCGATGGGTGTCACTTCACTGCGGCCACTAAAGAAAGCACTGGCTTGTAACAGGCGTAGCGCTTTTTTCCAACGTCTATCTGAGACATAGGGCGCTTGTTCTTGCGCACTGAGCCGTTGACGTAACTGAAAAATAAGCTCAAAACAGTGATCCGGTAAGGTGATTTTGTCGATCAACGGTTGCCACTGATAGAACTCTTCATCGCTGATACTGAGATTTTCTGCCACCGGATTATGATTTTCATTCTGTCGGCTGAGCAGTAGTGAGCGGAAGTTCTGCTTCTCTTGTACGCGATCCAGCCATAGACGGATCAACATGCGGTCATAAAGTGCTTCCAGGCTACTATCAGCGTCAGGCAGCTCGTTAGAGGCAGTAACGAGTAATCGCATAGGGATGCTGTCTTCCCGATCACCATTTCTAAAGCGCCGTTCATTAATCGCTGTCAGCAAGGTGTTTAGAATTGCCGGGCCGGCTTTCCAGATCTCATCCAAAAAGACGATTTCAGCCTCCGGCAGGTAACCGCCTGTCATCCGTTGATAGCGTCCCTCCTCTTTCAATGCCTGAATCGAGAGGGGGCCAAACACCTCTTCCGGTGTTGAGAAACGGGTCATCAGATATTCAAATGCACGGGCATTACGGAAGGCAAATTTCAGGCGGCGGGCAATCAGGCTTTTGGCAATTCCCGGTGGGCCGAGCAAAAAAACACTCTCGCCACTGAGGGCGGCCAGCAAACATAAGCGGATAGCTTCCTGTCTTTCATACAGACCACTTTCAAGGGCACTGCTTAAGCGGGAGATTCTTTCTGCTAATTGTGATGATTGCGCCATAATTGTTCTACATGTTCCGTTAGTTGATTGATTTTTACCTGATAAAAAGGAATAAACCATCTTTTCTTCATGGGATCGCTGGTTTTATTAATAAGATAGTTCGTTGATTCGTAGAATTTTTATATCATCAGTTATTTGTAGTTGATGAATTTTCGCTCTGTTAGGTGCCTATTTAAGAGTAGGCAATCCATTGAAATCGTGCATACTGTGCGCCTTTTGGTGGGCGTATAAACAATACAGAACCGAGGATTAAGGTTCTTAAACGCACGCATCAGCTTATGGATGTTCTAGCAAAAAGAAATCAATTATGAGCACAGAACATAAACAGTCTTTATCGGCGGTAACCCTGGCGGCAATAGGGGTAGTTTACGGTGATATTGGTACCAGCCCGCTCTATACCTTGAGAGAGTGCTTTTCTGGTCATTATGGTTTTGATGTCCGCCCGGACGTGGTGTTTGGCTTTTTATCGCTGATTTTCTGGATGCTTATCCTGATTGTCTCGATTAAATATCTTACCTATGTCATGCGGGCCGATAACGCCGGCGAAGGGGGCATTTTAACGTTAATGTCTTTGGCAGGGCGTAATACCTCTTCCAGAGCCACCTCAATACTGGTGATTCTCGGGTTAATTGGCGGCAGTTTCTTTTATGGTGAGGTGGTCATCACCCCGGCAATATCCGTTATGTCGGCCATTGAAGGGCTAGAAATAGCAGCCCCAGCATTAGACCCTTATATTGTTCCCTGCTCCATTGCGGTACTCACCCTGCTGTTTGTGATTCAAAAGCACGGTACCGGCAGTGTCGGTAAATTATTCGCTCCCGTGATGCTGGTCTGGTTTCTGACGATCGCACTACTTGGTTTGCGCAGTATTATTGCGAATCCAGAAGTATTGGTTGCGCTGAATCCTAAATGGGCGATAGGTTTCTTTACTGAATATAAATCCGTGTCGTTTTATGCGCTTGGCGCAGTTGTACTGGCGATAACTGGGGTGGAAGCCTTATATGCAGATATGGGCCATTTTGGTAAATTCCCTATTCGTTTAGCCTGGTTTACCGTGGTTTTGCCCTCATTAGTACTGAACTATTTTGGTCAGGGCGCGTTATTGCTGAAAAATCCTGAAGCCATCAAAAACCCCTTCTTCTTATTAGCTCCTGACTGGGCATTGATTCCGCTGTTAATTCTGGCAACCCTTGCGACCGTTATTGCCTCGCAGGCGGTTATTTCCGGTGTATTCTCGCTCACTCGGCAGGCGGTTCGCCTAGGCTATTTACCGCCAATGCGGATTATTCATACCTCCGAAATGGAATCTGGCCAGATATATATCCCGGTCATTAACTGGACTCTCTATCTGGCGGTGGTATTGGTTATTGTTGGCTTCGAACGTTCCAGTAACCTGGCGGCCGCGTACGGTATCGCCGTAACCGGTACCATGGTGATAACCAGTATTCTGTTCTGCATCGTGGCATTGAAAAACTGGCACTGGAATCGGGTATTTGTCGGCATCTTACTGGTGATTTTGCTGATTATCGATGTCCCTATGTTCTCTGCCAATGCGTTGAAATTGTTCTCCGGTGGTTGGTTGCCAGTGTCTCTGGGGCTGGTGATGTTTATCATCATGACGACCTGGAAAAGTGAACGTTTCGGTTTGCTGCGCCGTATGCATGAACACGGTAATTCACTGGAAGCGATGATTGCTTCATTGGAGAAATCCCCCCCAGTGCGGGTTACGGGTACTGCTGTGTATATGTCGCGCGCAATGAATGTCATTCCCTTCGCGCTGTTGCATAACCTTAAACATAATAAGGTGTTGCATGAACGGGTTGTGCTACTGACATTGCGAACTGAAGATGCGCCGTATGTGCACAATGTGAACCGGGTAACCATCGAACAACTCTCCCCGACGTTTTGGCGAGTGGTGGCCAGTTATGGTTGGCGTGAAACACCGAATGTGGAAGAAATCTTCCATCGCTGCGGCCTGGAGGGGTTGCCATGCCAGATGATGGAAACCTCATTCTTTATGTCCCATGAGTCGCTAATCCTTACCAAGCGGCCGTGGTACCTGTTCCTGCGCGGTAAGTTATTTATTGCGCTCAGTCGGAATGCGCTGCGTGCAGCTGACCAGTTTGAGATCCCACCGAATAGGGTGATTGAGCTTGGGACGCAGGTAGAGATTTAATCTGAAAGGCCGTTATGATTAACGGCTTTTTTTGTACCTATTCTTCTTCTTTTCCCACTGTTCAGCGAAACGTTTCGATGGCGATCACAATTTCATCAAATTGGGTTTGCCTTCTGCGGCTATTTTTCTAAACTCAGTATCAGCGAAACGTTTCGCTGTTGGAGTAGAAAATGAAAAAAGGCGCATTACTTAATTCTGATATTTCCGCTGTTATCTCCCGCCTGGGCCATACCGATCAGGTTGTGATAGGTGATGCGGGGCTGCCGATACCGGCAACCACCACACGTATCGATCTGGCACTGACACGAGGCGTCCCTGGATTTCTTCAGGTTCTTGAGGTGGTAACACAAGAAATGCAGGTTGAAAGTGCAGTCTTGGCGGAGGAGATCGTTAAAAATAATCCGCAACTCCATGAAGCGTTACTCGCGCAACTATCACAACTTGAGCAGCACCAGGGAAACCAAATTGTTTTGCGCTATATCAGCCATGAGGCTTTTAAAGAGCAAACCAAACAAAGCCGGGCAGTGATCCGTAGCGGGGAATGTTCCCCCTTTGCTAATGTCATTCTCTGTTCCGGCGTAACCTTCTGAGGCATTTATGCAACCTTTGCTGCAACTTAAAGGGATTGATAAAGCCTTTCCCGGCGTTAAAGCACTCTCCGGTGCCGCACTGAGTGTCTATCCCGGCAGGGTGATGGCACTGGTAGGCGAAAATGGCGCTGGAAAATCGACCATGATGAAAGTGCTGACCGGCATCTACAGTAAAGATGCTGGCAGTCAGTATTTTATGGGTAAGGAAGTGGCGTTTAATGGCCCAAAAGACTCGCAGGAAGCGGGCATTGGCATTATTCATCAGGAACTTAACCTGATTCCTCAATTAACTATCGCAGAAAACATCTTCTTAGGGCGTGAGTTTGTTAATCGTTTTGGCAGCATCGATTGGAAAAAGATGTATGCCGAAGCCGATTTACTGCTGGCGCGCCTTAATATCAGTTACAGCAGCCATCGGCTAGTGGGTGAGCTTTCCATTGGTGATCAGCAAATGGTGGAGATAGCCAAAGTGCTGAGCTTTGAATCCAAAGTGATCATTATGGATGAGCCAACCGATGCGCTTACCGATACTGAAACCGCCTCTCTGTTTAATGTGATTAAAGAGCTAAAGGCGGAAGGTCGCGGAATTGTTTATATCTCTCACCGGTTAAAAGAGATTTTTGAGATTTGCGACGACGTCACGGTATTTCGTGATGGGCAATTTATTGCCGAAAAACCGGTTGATAGTCTGACTGAAAACTCACTGATTGAGATGATGGTGGGCCGTAAGCTGGAAGAACAGTACCCGCGCTTGAATATACCCCGTGGTGAAAAGCGTTTGCAGGTCAAACAGCTATGCGGCCCGGGCGTGAAAAATGTCAGTTTCACTTTATACAGTGGCGAAATTTTGGGGGTTGCCGGTCTGATGGGGGCTGGTCGCACCGAGCTGATGAAAATCATCTATGGCGCGCTACCGCGTAAATCAGGTTTTGTGATGTTGGATGGCCGCGAAGTTGTCACCCATTCACCACAAGATGGTCTGGCAAATGGCATTGTCTATATTTCTGAAGACCGCAAACGGGATGGTTTGGTACTTGGAATGTCAGTTAAAGAGAATATGTCTTTGACTGCATTGCGTTATTTTAGCCGTTCAGGTGGTTCGCTCAAGCATGCTGAAGAGCAGCAGGCGGTATCGGATTTCATTCGTTTATTTAATATTAAAACACCTTCCATGGAACAACCTATTGGTTTGTTATCCGGTGGTAACCAGCAGAAAGTGGCTATTGCACGCGGTTTAATGACCCGTCCTAAAGTGTTGATCCTTGATGAACCTACCCGTGGTGTCGACGTCGGGGCTAAAAAAGAAATTTACCAATTAATCAACCAATTCAAACAAGAAGGGTTGAGCATCATTCTGGTTTCCTCAGAAATGCCGGAAGTGCTGGGCATGAGTGACCGCATTCTTGTGATGCATGAAGGCCAGCTAAGCGGCGAGTTCTCTATTGAACAGGCTACCCAGGAAGTGTTGATGGCGGCAGCCGTTGGCAAGCGTGATTTATTGAAAAATAATTTATTTACACTCTAAATAATTCGAGTTGCAGGAAGCCAACGCAAATGCGGCTTGAAATATGACGAGTAGAGCAGGAGTAATCAGATATGAGTTCCCAAGCTATCCAGACAAAACGCTGGTTCAGTAAAGAATGGTTATTAGAACAAAAATCACTGATTGCGCTGCTGGTGCTGATTGCTGTGGTTTCGTCACTAAGCCCGAACTTCTTTACCCTAAATAACATGTTTAACATTCTCCAGCAGACTTCTGTCAATGCCATTATGGCGGTGGGTATGACGCTGGTTATCCTGACATCCGGTATTGATTTGTCTGTCGGGTCATTATTGGCACTGACTGGCGCAGTAGCGGCATCTATTGTTGGGTTGGAAGTGAATGCTTTGGTTGCCGTCGCAGCTGCATTGGCGCTAGGGGCATTTATTGGTGCCATAACCGGGGTCATTGTCGCTAAAGGTAAGGTACAAGCGTTCATTGCCACTCTGGTCATGATGCTGTTATTACGTGGCGTTACTATGGTTTACACCAATGGTAGCCCAGTAAATACCGGTTTTACTGATGTGGCTGATACTTTTGGCTGGTTCGGTATCGGGCGCCCATTGGGTATACCAACACCAATCTGGTTGATGGCTATCGTCTTTATTGCTGTGTGGTACATGTTGCACCACACTCGCCTGGGCCGCTATATCTACGCATTGGGTGGCAATGAGTCAGCAACACGGCTCTCTGGTATTAGCGTAGATAAAGTTAAGATTATTGTTTATTCATTATGTGGATTGTTAGCGGCACTGGCTGGGATTATCGAAGTGGCCCGCCTGTCGTCGGCACAACCTACAGCCGGTACTGGCTATGAACTGGATGCAATCGCAGCCGTGGTTCTTGGGGGTACCAGCCTTGCTGGGGGTAAGGGGCGGATCGTCGGCACCCTGATTGGCGCGTTAATCCTCGGCTTTTTAAATAACGGTTTGAATTTATTGGGTGTCTCCTCTTACTACCAAATGATCGTAAAGGCAGTGGTTATCCTGCTGGCGGTATTGGTAGACAATAAAAGCAGCAAATAACCTCCTAACTCCCTACAGGAATTGCGACCATGAAAATGAAGAAACTAGCTACCTTGATCTCTGTTGTTGCCCTGAGCGCCACCGTAAGTGCTAACGCACTGGCAAAAGACACCATCGCACTGGTAGTTTCCACGTTGAATAATCCGTTCTTTGTTTCAATGAAAGACGGCGCGCAAAAAGAAGCGGATAAACTCGGCTATAACCTGGTGGTATTGGATTCTCAAAATAACCCAGCGAAAGAACTGGCTAACGTGCAGGATCTGACGGTTCGCGGCACCAAACTGTTGCTGATTAACCCAACTGATTCCGATGCAGTCGGTAACGCAGTCAAAATGGCAAATAAGGCCAATATCCCGGTTATCACACTCGACCGTTTGGCAAACTCTGGCACTGTGGTGAGTCACGTTGCCTCCGATAACCGTTTTGGTGGCAAAATGGCCGGTGATTTCATTGCCAAAAAATTGGGTAATGATGCCAAAGTGATTCAGTTGGAAGGGATTGCGGGGGCGTCTGCGGCCCGTGAACGTGGTGAAGGCTTCAAGCAGTCAATGGATCAACATAAATTCCAACTGTTAGCCAGCCAACCTGCTGATTTTGATCGTACTAAAGGTTTGAATGTGATGCAGAACCTGCTGACCGCCCACCCGAATGTTCAGGCTGTATTCGCACAGAACGACGAGATGGCACTGGGCGCACTGCGTGCCTTGCAAACAGCCGGTAAAGCCGATGTGCTAGTGGTTGGTTTTGATGGCACCGACGACGGTCTTAAAGCCGTTCAAGGCGGCAAACTGGGCGCAACTATCGCTCAACGCCCTGACCAGATTGGTGTTATTGGCGTGCAAACCGCTGATAAAGTATTGAAAGGCGAGAAAGTGCAGGCCGTTATCCCGGTTGATTTGAAATTAGTGACTAAATAATATCGAAAAGCAGGGCATATAACGCCGCTACCCTAAAACGGAAAACAAAACGTTACGGGTGGCGGTGTCATTCACAAAGGAATAAATACGATGAAAACAGGCAAACTGGTGGTCTTGGGCAGCATCAATGCCGACCATATTCTGAATGTTGAGCAGTTTCCGCGCCCAGGTGAAACGGTGATCGGGAAGCAGTATAAAGTGGCGTTTGGTGGCAAAGGTGCTAACCAGGCGGTAGCTGCTGGCCGTAGCGGAGCAAACATCGCGTTTATTGCCTGTGTGGGTAAAGATGATATTGGTGACCGGGTGCGCCAGCAATTAGCCAACGATAACATTGATACTGCGCCAATCGAGGCTGTAGCGGATACCACAACCGGTGTTGCTTTGATTTTCGTGAATGGTGAAGGCGAAAACGTCATTGGTATCAATGCCGGTGCTAACTCGGCAGTTACACCTGAATATCTTGGTCGCTACCAGCAGCAAGTTATCGATGCAGATGCATTATTGATGCAACTGGAATCACCACTTGAGACAGTTATTGCTGCCGCTAAATTGGCGAAGCTGCATCAAACACAGGTTATTCTTAATCCGGCACCAGCTCGTGAATTACCGGACGAGCTATTAACGCTGGTGGATATGATTACTCCGAATGAAACAGAAGCCGAGCGTTTAACGGGGATTCATATTGATCAGGATGATGATGCAGCGCAAGCAGCGCAAATTCTGCATGATAAAGGCATCGCTACCGTAATCATTACATTGGGTAGCCGTGGCGTATGGCTTAGTGAACAAGGTAAAGGGAAATTGGTTGCCGGGTTCAAGGTTAACGCCGTAGATACTATTGCTGCTGGTGATACATTCAATGGCGCATTATTAACTGCGTTATTGGAAGGTCAGATAATGGACTCAGCAGTACGTTTTGCTCACGCAGCAGCCGCTATCGCGGTGACTCGCCCCGGCGCGCAGCCCTCTATTCCGTGGCGTGCAGAGATAGACAGTTTCCTACAAGGCCAGGTATAACTTTGGCCACCATGAAAGACGTCGCCCGCCTGGCGGGTGTATCTACGTCAACAGTCTCACATGTTATTAATAAAAACCGCTTTGTCAGTGATCCTATTCGCGACAAAGTGCTGGCTGCTATCAAACAGCTCAACTATGCCCCTTCAGCACTGGCTCGTAGTTTGAAACTCAATCAAACCCGTACCATTGGTATGTTGGTTACCGCCAGTAGCAACCCATTTTATGCTGAAGTAGTCCGTGGCGTGGAGCGCAGTTGCTATGAGCGTGGTTACAGTTTGATTCTATGCAATACCGAAGGCGATATCGATCGCATGAGCCGTAGCATTGAAACTCTGATGCAAAAGCGCGTCGATGGTCTGCTACTGATGTGCACTGAAAATCACCGCCCTTCTCAAGATATTCTGCGTTGCTACCCGTCATTACCGATAATCATGATGGATTGGGCACCCTTTGAGGGCGTCAATGACGTGATTCAGGATAATTCATTATTGGGTGGCGAAATGGCAACCTCATATTTGATTGCCAGAGGCTATACCCGAATTGCCTGTATTGCTGGCCCACAAGATAAAACCCCTGCCAAAGAACGTTTGGAAGGGTACCGTCAGGCTATGGATCGCGCAGGTTTACCTATTCCATCCGGTTATGAAGTTGCCGGTGATTTTGAATTTTGTGGCGGTTTAGTCGCCATGAAACAGTTGCTTGCGCTACCGGAACCGCCAGAAGCGGTATTTACCAGTAATGATGCGATGGCTGTTGGGGTTTATCAGGCATTGCATCAGGCGGGGTTATCGATACCACAAGATATGGCGGTTATTGGTTACGATGATATTGAAATCGCACAATATATGACACCGCCATTGACCACTATCCATCAACCAAAAGACTCCCTTGGTGAACTGGCTATTGATACACTGATTCATCGATTGAATAACCCGGAAGCGGAACCACAAGTTCTGATTCTCACTCCCGAGCTAATCGAGCGGGGATCGGTGGTCAGTTGTTAAACTTCACTCTCCGCAGGTTGTGTGGCTTTTTTGCTATTACGGCCTTGAATTAGATTGTCGCCATCATTTGGTTTCAGTAATAAGAACACCATGGATGAAAGTAATGTCACTATTCCCATTGTAATAAAGGTGTAGTGGAAGTGATCGACATTGCCACCAAACGATAACCCATCATAAAACCGCAATACCACCGCACTAATGGCAACGCCAAAGCTAATGGCCAGTTGTTGGGTTACCGCCAAAACACTGTTACCTGAGCTGGCATTGTTATCGGTTAAGTCAGCCAGTGTGATGGTATTCATCGCAGTGAACTGTGTCGACATTGCCATCCCCAAGACAAACAGCGGCAATATCATCATCCACGGCGACATGCCCGGTGATTGCAGCGCAAATAGCGCAATCAGCACTCCGATAATAACCGTAATACCTACCAATACAGTCCTATAACCCAGTGAACGTAATACTTGAGTAACGGCAGATTTTGCCATCATCGAACCAATGGCGGTTGGGGCCATCATACAACCGGCAATAATAGCGGAATAGCCAAATCCGACCTGCAACATCAGTGGCATTAGGAAAGGAACGCAGCCAGTCCCTAAACGCGAGGCCACGTTACCGGCAATCCCAACCGAGAATGTTCGGTTTTTAAATAGCGGTAAACCAATCAATGGATTTGGATGACCTTTGGCGTGGAATATATAGAAGAGCAACATCAATAAACCACTCAGTAACACCGTGACTGGCAGATAGCTGGCGATATCCGGTCGGCCCATTATCTCCAGACTTACGGATATCAGGACCAAACTGCTACCAAATAGCAGGAAACCGATAATATCAAAGGCACGTTTAGGCATGGTGAAGTCCGGCATATATTTACGGGCATAAAAGATGCCCAGTAAGCCGATAGGAATATTAAGGATAAAGATCCAATGCCAAGTGGTATAGGTCACCAGTAATCCACCTAATAGTGGCCCCATCACCGGGCCGACTAACCCTGGGATAGTGACAAAATTCAGAACCGGCAATAATTCACTGCGTGGGTAAGCCCTGATCAGCGCAAGCCGGGCCACAGGCATCATCATTGCGCCACCCACCCCTTGAATAACCCGGGAGGCCACCAGAAAAGCCAATGAATCTGAAAGTGCACACAGTAATGACCCTAGCGTAAATAGAGATACAGCCAGAATGAATACCCGTCGGGTACCAAAACGGTCCGCTAGCCAGCCACTCACTGGAATCAACATCGCGACCGTCAGGGTATAGCTGATAATTGCTGACTGCATGGTCAGTGGTGAGCGGTTAAGGCTTTCAGCAATTGATGGGAGTGCCGTATTCAGTATGGTGGCATCCAAAGCCTGCATAAAGAAGGCCATGGCAGCTAGCCAAGGAAGGCCCGCCATACTGCGTGCAGATTTTATCATTGTTCGTCCTGATTATAGGGGTGAGTGTGAGCACCTTCTTTATATATATAGATAGAACAGCTAGCCGTTAATTTTTATCTGTTAATAATACCTGACATGCCAGCAAGGCTCCCTGACTGTCACCTGCCAAAATTGTATCAACAATATCCTGATGGTATTGCAGCTTAATCACTTCATCGCCGGTAATGGCGCGAAAATAGCTGTGATAAACCGAACTGAACAAATTGGCGAAAGAGGTCAAAAACGGATTACCACTGGCTTCATATATTAACTGATGAAATTGAGCATCCACTTGAATCCATTTTTCACGATTAAAGTGAGTATCTAACGCACGCATCTCTGCAATCAGTGATGCTAACAATGCTCGCTGTTGCTCATTGGCATTAATGGCTGCCAATGAACAGGCTTGAGGCTCAAGTGAGGTTCTTAATATAAGGAAGTGTTGCATCACTTGATCGAAATTCTCTCTGTTCAGCCACCAAGTGAGTAACTCCTGATCAAGGTAGTTCCAATTTGTTTGTGGCATCACTCGGGTACCAATGCGTGGGCGGGGTAATAACATCCCTTTTGCTGCCAGCATCTTTACTGCTTCACGAACGGCAGTACGACTAACACCAAATTGCTCCCCCAACTCTATCTCACCAGGCAGTATGCTGCCGGCTGCATATTCTCCGGCGAGAATTCGCTGGCCAATCTTCTCAGCCAACAGGTAAGAGAGATTTCGCTGGGCGGCCTGTTGTTGGGTATTTAGTTGCATGGTGATTTGTCCTATCTGTCTTCTTATATATCTATTTTACTCTACTGTTTAACACTGGTAGTGAATGTTTAGCTTAATAATTGTTTAAACATTGGTCTTTTAGCCTATTTTTGCTGAAATAAAACGCGGTTGAAAAGTTTTTTCAAATTAGGGGTTGCAGGCTGTCAGGAACTCCCTATAATGCGCCTCCACTGACTGGGAACAACGAAACATACTTCGCCGGGTCAGGAAGCGAAAAGAATGATTTTGACTTCGAAAGAAACCAAAGAAACTCTTGACTCTTCAGCGGGAAAGCGTATTATCTTCCTCCCGCGTTACCGTAAGATTCGCCGAAAGGCAAACGGGTAACGAACGCTCTTTAACAATTTATCAGACAATCTGTGTGGGCACTCGCAAGACGATATCGAAGCCTGTTTCGGCAGGCAGAAGAAATATCAAAGTCTTGAAGAGTGACCAAAGCAGTACACATTTGAACTTCGGTTCGAATGCTTATTTGCAGAAAGTAATCTTTGAGCATCGCTGCTTTTATTAGCAGCAAATCAAACAAATCTTAAATTGAAGAGTTTGATCATGGCTCAGATTGAACGCTGGCGGCAGGCCTAACACATGCAAGTCGAGCGGCAGCGGGAAGTAGTTTACTACTTCGCCGGCGAGCGGCGGACGGGTGAGTAATGTCTGGGAAACTGCCTGATGGAGGGGGATAACTACTGGAAACGGTAGCTAATACCGCATGACCTCGCAAGAGCAAAGTGGGGGACCTTCGGGCCTCACGCCATCGGATGTGCCCAGATGGGATTAGCTAGTAGGTGGGGTAATGGCTCACCTAGGCGACGATCCCTAGCTGGTCTGAGAGGATGACCAGCCACACTGGAACTGAGACACGGTCCAGACTCCTACGGGAGGCAGCAGTGGGGAATATTGCACAATGGGCGCAAGCCTGATGCAGCCATGCCGCGTGTGTGAAGAAGGCCTTCGGGTTGTAAAGCACTTTCAGCGAGGAGGAAGGCAATCGTGTTAATAGCACGGTTGATTGACGTTACTCGCAGAAGAAGCACCGGCTAACTCCGTGCCAGCAGCCGCGGTAATACGGAGGGTGCAAGCGTTAATCGGAATTACTGGGCGTAAAGCGCACGCAGGCGGTTTGTTAAGTCAGATGTGAAATCCCCGCGCTTAACGTGGGAACTGCATTTGAAACTGGCAAGCTAGAGTCTTGTAGAGGGGGGTAGAATTCCAGGTGTAGCGGTGAAATGCGTAGAGATCTGGAGGAATACCGGTGGCGAAGGCGGCCCCCTGGACAAAGACTGACGCTCAGGTGCGAAAGCGTGGGGAGCAAACAGGATTAGATACCCTGGTAGTCCACGCTGTAAACGATGTCGACTTGGAGGTTGTGCCCTTGAGGCGTGGCTTCCGGAGCTAACGCGTTAAGTCGACCGCCTGGGGAGTACGGCCGCAAGGTTAAAACTCAAATGAATTGACGGGGGCCCGCACAAGCGGTGGAGCATGTGGTTTAATTCGATGCAACGCGAAGAACCTTACCTACTCTTGACATCCACAGAACTTAGCAGAGATGCTTCGGTGCCTTCGGGAACTGTGAGACAGGTGCTGCATGGCTGTCGTCAGCTCGTGTTGTGAAATGTTGGGTTAAGTCCCGCAACGAGCGCAACCCTTATCCTTTGTTGCCAGCACGTAATGGTGGGAACTCAAGGGAGACTGCCGGTGATAAACCGGAGGAAGGTGGGGATGACGTCAAGTCATCATGGCCCTTACGAGTAGGGCTACACACGTGCTACAATGGCAGATACAAAGTGAAGCGAACTCGCGAGAGCAAGCGGACCACATAAAGTCTGTCGTAGTCCGGATTGGAGTCTGCAACTCGACTCCATGAAGTCGGAATCGCTAGTAATCGTAGATCAGAATGCTACGGTGAATACGTTCCCGGGCCTTGTACACACCGCCCGTCACACCATGGGAGTGGGTTGCAAAAGAAGTAGGTAGCTTAACCTTCGGGAGGGCGCTTACCACTTTGTGATTCATGACTGGGGTGAAGTCGTAACAAGGTAACCGTAGGGGAACCTGCGGTTGGATCACCTCCTTACCTAACGATACGCATTGCGCAGTGTCCACACAGATTGTCTGATGAATGTAAATGAGCAAGAGCACCTGTTGATGAGGGTGATGATTGTGCAATAAGACCTCGGTATCGAGTTTTTACTGCATCAGTCGTTCGAATGTGTCACCACATTCTCACCTTTACACAAAAATACTGAATCAGTGATTCAGTAGAAATTTTTGTGTCCCCATCGTCTAGAGGCCTAGGACACTGCCCTTTCACGGCTGTAACAGGGGTTCGAATCCCCTTGGGGACGCCACTCCGATAATGTGTGAAAGACATTATCAACTGAATATCTTAAAGATGACTTTAACGAGTCGTGTTTAAGATATTGCTCTTTAACAATCTGGAACAAGCTGAAAATTGAAACATTACAGCCGAAATTTATCTCTCCCTAGATGTACTGAGATAAAGAGTAACCTGTAATAGAGTCTCTCAAATAATCGCAATGCCAATGGGTAATCATTGTTGCAGTGTGAGCGAGAAGACACTCAGCAAGGCGTACAGCGCACAGCAACCGGAGTGAACTTAACGTTCATGAGGATTGCGCGCACTGCACAACATAGCAGAGTGTGTTCACAGCCACACCAATAACGAAAAACACCTTTGGGTTGTGAGGTTAAGCGACTAAGCGTACACGGTGGATGCCTAGGCAGTCAGAGGCGATGAAGGGCGTGCTAATCTGCGAAAAGCGTCGGTAAGCTGATATGAAGCGTTACAACCGACGATACCCGAATGGGGAAACCCAGTGCAATTCGTTGCACTATTGCATGGTGAATACATAGCCATGCAAGGCGAACCGGGGGAACTGAAACATCTAAGTACCCCGAGGAAAAGAAATCAACCGAGATTCCCCCAGTAGCGGCGAGCGAACGGGGAAGAGCCCAGAGTCTGAATCAGTTTGTGTGTTAGTGGAAGCGTCTGGAAAGTCGCACGGTACAGGGTGATAGTCCCGTACACCAAAACACACTTGCTGTGAACTCGATGAGTAGGGCGGGACACGTGACATCCTGTCTGAATATGGGGGGACCATCCTCCAAGGCTAAATACTCCTGACTGACCGATAGTGAACCAGTACCGTGAGGGAAAGGCGAAAAGAACCCCGGCGAGGGGAGTGAAATAGAACCTGAAACCGTGTACGTACAAGCAGTGGGAGCCTACTTTGTTGGGTGACTGCGTACCTTTTGTATAATGGGTCAGCGACTTATATTTTGTAGCAAGGTTAACCGAATAGGGGAGCCGTAGGGAAACCGAGTCTTAACTGGGCGTCTAGTTGCAAGGTATAGACCCGAAACCCGGTGATCTAGCCATGGGCAGGTTGAAGGTTGGGTAACACTAACTGGAGGACCGAACCGACTAATGTTGAAAAATTAGCGGATGACTTGTGGCTGGGGGTGAAAGGCCAATCAAACCGGGAGATAGCTGGTTCTCCCCGAAAGCTATTTAGGTAGCGCCTCGTGAACTCATCTTCGGGGGTAGAGCACTGTTTCGGCTAGGGGGTCATCCCGACTTACCAAACCGATGCAAACTCCGAATACCGAAGAATGTTATCACGGGAGACACACGGCGGGTGCTAACGTCCGTCGTGAAGAGGGAAACAACCCAGACCGCCAGCTAAGGTCCCAAAGTCATGGTTAAGTGGGAAACGATGTGGGAAGGCATAGACAGCCAGGATGTTGGCTTAGAAGCAGCCATCATTTAAAGAAAGCGTAATAGCTCACTGGTCGAGTCGGCCTGCGCGGAAGATGTAACGGGGCTAAACCATGCACCGAAGCTGCGGCAGCGACACTTAGGTGTTGTTGGGTAGGGGAGCGTTCTGTAAGCCGTTGAAGGTGACCTGTGAGGGTTGCTGGAGGTATCAGAAGTGCGAATGCTGACATAAGTAACGATAATGCGGGTGAAAAACCCGCACGCCGGAAGACCAAGGGTTCCTGTCCAACGTTAATCGGGGCAGGGTGAGTCGACCCCTAAGGCGAGGCTGAAAAGCGTAGTCGATGGGAAACAGGTTAATATTCCTGTACTTGGTGTTACTGCGAAGGGGGGACGGAGAAGGCTAGGCTAGCCGGGCGACGGTTGTCCCGGTTTAAGCATGTAGGCGGAGCGACTTGGTAAATCCGGTTGCTTATCAACGCTGAGGTGTGATGACGAGCCACTACGGTGGTGAAGTAGTTGATGCCAAGCTTCCAGGAAAAGCCTCTAAGCATCAGGTAACATTAAATCGTACCCCAAACCGACACAGGTGGTCAGGTAGAGAATACTCAGGCGCTTGAGAGAACTCGGGTGAAGGAACTAGGCAAAATGGTGCCGTAACTTCGGGAGAAGGCACGCTGGCATTAGGTAATGGGACTTGCTCCCGGCGCCGAAGCCAGTCGCAGATACCAGCTGGCTGCAACTGTTTAATAAAAACACAGCACTGTGCAAACACGAAAGTGGACGTATACGGTGTGACGCCTGCCCGGTGCTGGAAGGTTAATTGATGGGGTCAGCCGCAAGGCGAAGCTCTTGATCGAAGCCCCAGTAAACGGCGGCCGTAACTATAACGGTCCTAAGGTAGCGAAATTCCTTGTCGGGTAAGTTCCGACCTGCACGAATGGCGTAATGATGGCCAGGCTGTCTCCACCCGAGACTCAGTGAAATTGAACTCGCTGTGAAGATGCAGTGTACCCGCGGCAAGACGGAAAGACCCCGTGAACCTTTACTATAGCTTGACACTGAACATTGAGCCTTGATGTGTAGGATAGGTGGGAGGCATCGAAGTGTGGACGCCAGTCTGCATGGAGCCAACCTTGAAATACCACCCTTTAATGTTTGATGTTCTAACTCGGCCCCGTGATCCGGGGTGAGGACAGTGTCTGGTGGGTAGTTTGACTGGGGCGGTCTCCTCCCAAAGAGTAACGGAGGAGCACGAAGGTTAGCTAATCACGGTCGGACATCGTGAGGTTAGTGCAAAGGCATAAGCTAGCTTGACTGCGAGAGTGACGGCTCGAGCAGGTACGAAAGTAGGTCTTAGTGATCCGGTGGTTCTGAATGGAAGGGCCATCGCTCAACGGATAAAAGGTACTCCGGGGATAACAGGCTGATACCGCCCAAGAGTTCATATCGACGGCGGTGTTTGGCACCTCGATGTCGGCTCATCACATCCTGGGGCTGAAGTAGGTCCCAAGGGTATGGCTGTTCGCCATTTAAAGTGGTACGCGAGCTGGGTTTAGAACGTCGTGAGACAGTTCGGTCCCTATCTGCCGTGGGCGTTGGAAGATTGAGAGGGGCTGCTCCTAGTACGAGAGGACCGGAGTGGACGAATCACTGGTGTTCGGGTTGTCATGCCAATGGCATTGCCCGGTAGCTAAATTCGGAAGAGATAACCGCTGAAAGCATCTAAGCGGGAAACTTGCCTCGAGATGAGTCTTCCCTGGGGCTTTAAGCCCCCTGAAGGAACGTTAAAGACTATGACGTTGATAGGCTGGGTGTGTAAGTGCAGCGATGCATTGAGCTAACCAGTACTAATGATCCGTGAGGCTTAACCTTACAACACCAAAGGTGTTTTAGATTTGAGAGATAGAAATTTTCAGCGAAGTTCCGAGATTGGGCTGGCTGGCTGTGTGGAGACATATAGCGGGTTTAGTTTAGACAGAATTTGCCTGGCGGCCTTAGCGCGGTGGTCCCACCTGATCCCATGCCGAACTCAGAAGTGAAACGCCGTAGCGCCGATGGTAGTGTGGGGTCTCCCCATGCGAGAGTAGGACACTGCCAGGCATCAAATAAAGCCGAGACCCCATGCCAAAAGCGTGGGTTTTTTGCTATGGGCAGAATAGTGAAATAGGTATAAATAGTGACCTTAGAGTGGTTGCGTCGCAGGGCTCATAGTCAGACGAGTCAAATATTGCAGGGGCAGATGAGTCAAATCCGGCCGTCACAGCGATGAATAAAATAAAAGGCTACCTTGATAGGTGGCTTTTTTTGTTTTTATAGCTCTGACTGATCCATCTTGAGCCAGCTATAAATAAACTCTGCGATCTGATCTGGTTGATTAATATCTAATTGCTTTACTACAGTATCTATCGGCTCGTCACTTGCCAAAGCGATAACGTATTCATCAATCAAACCAGCGAAAGGCTTACCTACAGCTGCTCTATAAAGAGCAATTTTGCTGATCGGCTCGTGCTTAAAGCCCTCAACCAAAATCAAATCGATAGTTGATGTATCTAATCGACTAGCCAGATAGTGAAGATCCATCGGAGGCTGTTCTGGTGTTTCTGTCATTAATGCCCAGCGGCAATCACTGGCAACTAACGTTTGATGGGCTCCAGCTTTACGCAATTCATAACTGTCTTTGCCCGGCGTATCAATTTCCATATTGTGATGAGTATGTTTGATTAAGCCAACGCGGATTTGGCGCTGTTGAAGTAAGGGGATCAGATGTTTTAGTAAGGTTGTTTTTCCTGTACCACTGTACGCGGCTATACCGAGTAACGGGGGCGTCTTGCTGCTCATAATGGCTCTCTTTTAGCTTGTTCCCATAACTCGCAATCTGCGGGAGTATTTAGGTTACTGAATTGATTGGGTTGTCCATCGAATACCACTCTTTGCGCGTTGATACTCGTCATAAATATCATTAACTTACGCTCCCCTTTTGCCAGATACGTTGCTAGCGTTGGTTTAAGACTAACATGCATTAAAGCTAATGTTGGATGCTCACGCTCGTTATCACTAACATAAGCAGCAAGAGCCTGCCCTTTTGACTGCCAGAGTTGAGAAACCAGATTAAGTGGAAGCATAGGAACGTCACAGGGAGCAAAGACAACCCATTCGGTAGTTGAATGGCTTAATCCAGCATGCATGCCAGCCAATGGGCCTACAAAGCCAGTAATGATATCGTTAATGACGTGAACGCCACTTTGTTGATAGAGGGCTTGGTTACGATTAGCATTAATCAGTAAATTCTCAACCTGAGGTCTTAACCTATCAATCACATGTCGATACAGTGGCTTTCCATTTAGGGAGATTAATCCTTTATCATTTCCGCCCATTCTGGACGAAAGGCCTCCAGCAAGAATAACGCCTGTAATATTAGGTCGCATTTCTATCACTCCACGGTATTAAACTGACTATGGGATTGTATCTTCAAATAGGTGAACAGGTCAGGATTTACTTTTATTGACAATAGGCTCTCTTTCCCTGTGTGAATATCCCTGCTACTTTGTCAGCATATTTTTGAATAGGATAACTTCGCTATGAAATGTCATCGTGTTAATGAACTGATTGAGCTTTTACATCCGGCCTGGCAGCAAGAACCTGATTTAAATCTGGTGCAGTTTTTACAAAAATTGTCAGAGGAAGCTGGTTTTGAAGGTAATTTCGCAGATTTGACAGACGATATTCTTATTTATCATCTGAAAATGCGTGGCTCGGCATCAACGGAAGTGATTCCAGGACTGAAAAAGGATTATGAAGAGGATTTTAAAACAGCATTATTGAGAGCTCGTGGCATCATTAAAGATTAGTCACACTCCTGTCTGCGTAGGGAGGGGGCTTTAATGATACTATTTCTTATTCTCAGCGCGCCGCTGTTACTTATACAGACTGAATGTTGTTATGAACAATTCTGCTTTTAATTTTCAGACTTTGTCTCCAGACCTGATTATGGACGCCCTTGAGGCTGTAGGATTACGGGTGGATTCAGGGTTAACCGCGCTTAATAGTTATGAGAACCGCGTCTATCAGTTTATGGATGAAGATCGTAAACGGTATGTGGTGAAGTTTTATCGTCCCGAGCGTTGGAGCAGTGAACAAATTATCGAGGAACATCGGTTCTCGCTTGATTTGGCAGAATCTGAGATTCCGGTTATCGCCCCATTAGCGCTAAACGGCGAAACTTTGCATACTCATGGCGGCTTTTTCTTTGCTGTGTTCCCAAGTGTCGGTGGGCGGCAATATGAAATAGACAATCTTGATCAACTGGAGTGGGTGGGCCGTTTTCTCGGCAGAATTCATCAGGTGGGTAGCGATGGACTTTTTGTTGCCCGGCCAACGATGGATATTGAGGAATATCTGACCGAGCCACGTCAGTTACTGGCCAGCAGTGTGTTAGTGCCGGCAAAACAGAAAGACAAGTTTCTGGCGGCAACCGATCTGTTGATCGCCACCATTAAGCAGTATTGGCACACCGATTGGCAGCCGTTGCGGCTACATGGTGATTGCCATCCTGGTAATATTTTGTGGCGTGATGGGCCAATGTTCGTCGATTTGGATGATGCCAGAAATGGTCCGGCGGTTCAGGATTTGTGGATGTTATTACACGGCGAGCGCAGAGAGCAATTGATCCAGTTGGATATCTTGCTGGAAGCTTATGGTGAATTTGCTGATTTTGATCAGCGTGAACTTGCATTGATTGAACCTTTACGCGCAATGCGCATGGTTTATTACCTTGCATGGGTCGCCAGACGTTGGCAGGACCCTGCATTTCCGAAAAGTTTTCCGTGGATGGCGGAGTCTGATTTTTGGTTACAGCAGACTGCATCATTTACAGAACAGGTTAAGCTGTTGCAGGTACCCCCTTTGCAGCTGATGCCAATGTACTAAAGCTAAGATAATGGAGATTGTTATAGTATGAAAAATGTATGGTTAGCTCTCGTTGGCATGGTGATGGCATTCAGTGCATCTGCCGCACAGTTTACAGATGGAACCCAGTACCAGACGTTAAATAAACCAGTAACGGGTGAGCCTCAGGTTTTAGAGTTTTTCTCTTTCTATTGCCCGCACTGTTTTCAGTTTGAAGAAGTTTATCATATCCCTCAGGCAGTAAAAAAAGCACTGCCAGAAGGGACAAAAATGACTCGATACCATGTTGAGTTCCTTGGGCCATTAGGTAAGCAATTGACTCAGGCATGGGCTGTTGCCATGGCATTGGGTGTTGAGGAAAAAATCACCCCACTGATGTTTGAAGGTGTACAGAAAACACAAACTGTTCAAACCCCTGATGATATTCGTAATGTCTTTATTAAAGCGGGTGTGAGTGGCGAAGATTATGATGCAGCATTAAATAGTTTTGTCGTTAAATCACTGGTTGCTCAACAACAAAAAGCGGCTGAAGATTTACAATTACGTGGTGTGCCAGCCATGTTTGTTAATGGCAAATATATGATTAAGAATGATGGCATGGATACCAGCTCAATGGATACCTATGTTAAACAGTATGCGGATGTCGTTAAGTTCCTACTGACCCAAAAGTAATTGTACAAAAGGAGGAGCTGGCTTTTGTTAGCTCCTCTTTCACTTATCCAATACCTACATTGTCATCAGCACTTCAATTCTGTATCTATCTCTGCCACGGAATCATCATATTTACTAATGTGACAGTAATACGACTAAATACTGATTTTATATTTTTTTCCATGTTGTTTTCGATAGATTTATTTATTTCAGTGATGGATAAATACGGATATTAGCGATGCTAAAAAGAGAAAACGACTTGATGGTGGGTAATAAAAAAGAGAGAACACTAAATTATCCACCCGTGGAATTTATTTACCTTAAGACTGTAACTGAATAAGTAATATCCACAATTTAGATAAAGAAAAAATGACAGTAAAATAAAAAAACAATGAATGTAACTATATGATTATTATAATTTTAAATATTACCTCTAAAAAATAAGTAGAGCAGATATAATCTGCACATGCTTTTACTCACAAAGTTATCCACAGATTGGATCTTCAGGATCACTACGTAAAAATGCTCTCTTTCGCACAACAATGGACGCTAAAATTCGTCTCTTGTCGCCAGCTATGGCATTCTTAGCGTTAGACCTTGCTGAATAAAGATGAAGAAACCCTATGGCCCAGATTGCAGAAAACCCATTGATCCTCGTTGACGGTTCCTCTTACCTCTATCGTGCTTACCATGCGTTCCCACCACTGACCAACGGCAGCGGTGAACCAACGGGTGCGATGTACGGCGTGTTGAACATGTTGCGCAGTCTATTGCTGCAATATCGTCCTAGCCATGTAGCGGTAGTATTCGATGCTAAAGGTAAAACATTCCGTGATGAGCTTTTCGCTGACTATAAATCCCACCGGCCACCGATGCCAGATGATTTGCGAGCTCAAATTGAGCCGTTGCACCAAATGGTTAAGGCAATGGGGCTACCTTTATTGGTTGTCTCCGGTGTTGAGGCCGACGATGTTATTGGTACTTTAGCGCAGGAAGCTGAAAAAGCAGGTCATGCTGTATTAATCAGTACCGGTGATAAGGATATGGCGCAATTAGTTACGCCAAATATCACTTTAATCAATACAATGAATAACGCTATTTTGGGGCCACAGGAAGTCTGTGAAAAATATGGTGTACCTCCTGAATTGATTATTGATTTTCTAGCACTAATGGGGGACTCCTCAGACAATATTCCAGGGGTTCCAGGTGTTGGCGAAAAGACCGCACAAGCTTTATTGCAAGGTTTGGGTGGGCTGGATGCGCTGTTCAGTAATTTGGATAAAATATCCACACTGACATTCCGTGGTGCCAAAACCATGTCAGCCAAGTTAGAGCAGAATAAAGATGTTGCTTATCTCTCCTATAAATTAGCCACCATTAAAACAGATGTTGAATTGGATGTGACTTGTGATGAGCTAAAAGTTTCCCCCCCAGATGATGATCAATTACATCAGTTATTCAGCCGTTATGAATTTAAGCGCTGGTTAGTGGATGTAGAAGCGGGCAAATGGCTGGACGGTAAAAAAGATCGGCCAACGGCACAAACAAGTAATAAAGCTTTTGTGGCAGTAGAGCCAGCTGATGCGGTTGAGGTCACCGCAGTACTATCACAAGAAAATTATCAGACCATTTTGGATGAGAAATCCTTAGTAGAGTGGATTGAGCGCCTCAAAAAAGCAGAGGTTTTCGCGTTTGATACTGAGACTGACGGCCTGGATACGCTTAGCAGCAATTTAATTGGTATCTCTTTTGCCGTTGCACCAGGCGAAGCCGCTTATTTACCCTTGGCGCATGATTATTTGGACTCTCCTGTACAGCTCGACCGGGATTGGGTTTTGGCCACGCTAAAACCACTACTGGAAGACGATAAAGCCCTTAAAGTTGGCCAGAATCTCAAGTTTGACCAAAGCATGCTGGCACGTTATGGCATTGAGCTGCGCGGTATCGCTTTCGATACTATGCTGGAATCTTACGTTTTAGACAGTGTTGCTGGTCGCCATGATATGGATAGTCTGGCAGAACGTTATCTCAACCACAAAACTATTACCTTTGAAGAGATCGCCGGTAAGGGTAAAAACCAACTGACCTTTAATCAAATTGCGTTGGAACAAGCAGGCCCTTATGCCGCAGAAGATGCCGACGTTACGCTACAGTTGCATTTGGTGCTGTGGCCAAAACTGCAACAAAGTGAAGGGTTAAAGCGGGTATTCCAGGAAATTGAGATGCCGCTATTGCCAATTCTGTCTCGCATCGAGCGTACTGGTGTCTTGATTGACCAGAATATCTTGGCCGCACATTCAAAAGAGCTGACTATCCGCCTTGATGAGTTAGAAAAACAGGCTCATGAATTGGCTGAAGAGCCGTTCAACCTGGCATCACCTAAGCAGCTTCAGACTATCTTGTACGAAAAACAAAAACTGCCCATCTTGAAGAAAACCCCTGGCGGGGCCGCGTCAACTAATGAAGAAGTGTTGGCTGAGCTGGCATTAGATTACCCGTTGCCGAAGGTGATCCTTGAATATCGTGGTCTGGCTAAGCTGAAAAGTACCTATACCGACAAGCTGCCATTGATGATTAACCCAATTTCGGGCCGGGTCCATACCTCTTATCACCAGGCGGTGACCGCGACAGGGCGTTTGTCCTCACGTGATCCTAACCTGCAAAACATTCCAGTGCGGAATGAAGAAGGGCGTCGTATACGGCAGGCTTTTATTGCGCCTAAAGGCTATCGCATTATGGCGGCTGACTACTCACAGATTGAGCTGCGTATTATGGCGCACTTGTCGCAGGATAAAGGGCTATTAGCTGCATTTGCTGCGGGAAAAGATATCCACCGTGCGACAGCTGCGGAAGTCTTTGGTATGCCACTAGAAAAGGTCACAACTGAACAACGCCGCAGTGCCAAGGCGATTAACTTTGGTCTTATTTATGGTATGAGCGCTTTTGGTCTGGCGCGGCAGCTAAGCATTCCCCGTGGAGAGGCGCAGCGCTACATGGATCTCTATTTTGAGCGCTATCCCGGTGTGTTGGAATACATGGAGCGCACACGTAAGCAAGCCGCCGATCAAGGTTATGTCACCACGCTGGATGGCCGTCGCCTCTATTTGCCAGACATTCATTCTCGTAATGCAACTCGCCGTAAAGCTGCTGAACGTGAAGCTATCAATGCGCCAATGCAAGGTACCGCCGCTGATATTATCAAACGGGCAATGATTGCAGTGGATGCCTGGTTACAACAGGAACCAGAACCATTGGTGCGGGTAATCATGCAGGTACACGATGAATTGGTGTTTGAAGTGCATGAAAGTGTATTGGAAAGCGCGGAACAAAAGATTCGTGAACTGATGGAGCAGAGTATGCAACTGGCGGTACCACTGAAGGTGGATGTCGGTGTTGGTGATAACTGGGACCAGGCTCACTAGCTTTGTGGGTAAGTGGCGATAAATAAAGCATTTTATGTAATTAAGCTACATTTATCCGCCATTATGCGGGGAAGATGTGCGCTGAATCGTGCCAATTTGTGTAACTATACAACAAAAAATTCTTTTGCCCCGCGAAAAAATGATGTAGAGTTACAGACGTAGGGTACAGAGGTAAGATGTTCTATCTTTCAGACCTTTTACTTCACGTAATCGGATTTGGCTATATATTAGCCGCCCCAGTCATTTATTGACTGGGGCGTTTTTTATTGGGATTTGTGAGCACTTTTCGCGAACCGATAGGAAAACAGCCCGGCATTACCCGTGAAAATACGGGTTGATGATTTTTTTACTCTAGGGGGAAGTGGTATTGCCAGGTATTAACTCAGGGCGATATAAAACATCACCCTTGGGGATAACAGCCCTTGCGGGCTGCTGTTAGCGCTTACTCACTCACCTTCATCGTCATAATCATCAATCATAACTTCTGGTGGTATCTCGCTAAACCAGGTATCCAGTTTTTCCCGTAGTTTTTCGACGCCAATCTTCTTCAAAGAAGAGAAAGCTTCAACCTGAATATCACCCATAAATGGAATAATCGCTTCTCGCACCATGTTCAATTGAGCCTTACGGGCGCCCGAAGCCAGCTTATCCGCTTTGGTCAGCAATAATAGAACCGGGGTGCCAACCGCAACCGCCCAGGTAATCATCTGCTGATCTAAATCTTTCAGTGGATGGCGAATATCCATCAACACAACTAATCCTTTCAGACAGTTACGCTTTTGCAAATACTCACCCAGCGCGCGTTGCCATTTGAGTTTCATCTCTTCCGGGACTTCAGCATAGCCATAGCCCGGTAAGTCAACCAGACGAATACCGTCAACGACTTCAAATAGGTTAATTAGCTGAGTACGGCCGGGTGTTTTACTGGTTCTGGCCAGACTTTTCTGGTTAGTTAACGTATTAAGTGCACTCGATTTACCGGCATTTGAACGGCCAGCAAATGCCACCTCAATACCTTCATCACGTGGCAGATGGCGGATATCCGGAGCACTGATGACGAAGTGGGTCATGTGATAGTTATAGTTTCTAATAGTCAAAATTTGTCGTCTCCGTGAGAGATAGCTTACATGCAGCGATTATAACTGCATCAGGCAAAAAAAAGGGGGTTTATCTTTTATACCCTTCAAGTAACAGGGTTCAGGTATACTGGCAGGCGCGCTGGTTGAGTTGCCTTGAGGGCCGCAGATATGACAAGGATGGCGCATTGCAGGAGGGAGATATCCGGTTGTTATGTCAGTGCAGGGAGTGTGCTGTAAGGATATCCTTCCGCAGAAGATGCGAAAAAGGGCGACAGGTTAATCTGCCGCCTTTTTTCTTTCTCTTCTTTCTGCTAGATTCCGGCCCAATCCTATACTAAATCCGATCCCATACTTATTTACCCATTTAAGAGCACAGGTTATGAAGCAGCCAAATAAAGCACCACGCGCGAATATTGCGGCCCCGAAAGGTACCGCGACGCCTAAGCGTATTAGAAAGACCCGTGTAGAGCTTGATATTGAAGCTCGCGAGCGTAAACGTCAGAAGAAACATAGTGGCAATCGCTCAGGGGCGAGAACCAATGTAGAAGGCAGCAATAAGAAGGGCCAGTCCGAGACTCAAGAGAAAGATCCACGTATCGGCAGTAAAGTACCCGTGCCGCTGGTGGTTGAGAGTAAGGTTAAAGCTAAGCCAACCACTAAGCCGGTGGCTAAAGTTGAAGCTAAGCCACGTCTGACGCCGGAAGAAGAGCTGTCTAAGCTGGAAAACGATGAGCGTCTGGATGCATTGCTGGATCGTCTGGATAATGATGAAGTATTGAGCAAAGAAGATCAGGCTTATGTTGATCTGACGTTGGATCGTATTGATGCCCTAATGGAACAATTGGGTATTGAATTGGGCGACGATGAAGATGACGAAGCGCCAGAAGAAAAGCAGGAAGACATTTTGCAATTGCTGAAACGCGGTAACCCAAAAGATACATTTTAAACCATGAATTGGGTGATCCTGATAATAGCCCTACTGCTTACATGTTATCTAGTGTGGTTATTGGGTAAACTATGGCTACTGTCGCAACGAAGAAAGCGGTTGCGCAGTGCTACTGCGGCCAGACAACGAAAACATCTGCCCTCTAACCGGCCCGGTAGGCGCAAATATCGGAAGGAATGAACATGTCTGAGCAGGCTATAGTTTGGGATTTATCCCTGATTCAAAAATATAATTATTCAGGGCCGCGCTATACGTCGTACCCCACTGCGCTTGAATTCAGTGAAGATTATAATGAATCTGCTTTTCAGCAGGCAGTGAAGCGTTACCCACAACGGCCTTTGTCGCTGTATGTGCATATCCCGTTTTGCCATAAGCTGTGTTATTTCTGCGGCTGCAATAAGCTGGTGACACGGCAACAGCATAAAGCTGATGAGTATCTGGCGGTCTTGGAAAAAGAGATCCGCCAGCGTGCGGCGTTATTTGTTGGGCGTCAGGTTAGCCAGATGCACTGGGGCGGTGGTACGCCCACTTACCTGAATAAAATACAAATTACCCACCTGATGAATCTGCTACGTGAAAACTTTGATTTCCTGCCCGGTGCTGAGCAATCAATAGAAGTAGACCCACGTGAAATTGAACTGGATGTCCTTGATCACCTGCGTGCTGAGGGGTTTAACCGCCTAAGCATGGGGGTGCAAGATTTTAATAAAGAGGTTCAACGGCTGGTTAATCGTGAGCAGGATGAGGATTTTATCTTTGCCCTGATTGCCCGCGCTAAAGCCCTTGGTTTTAACTCAACCAATATCGATTTGATTTATGGTTTGCCAAAACAGACACCAGAGAGTTTTGCTTTTACCCTCAAACGGGTGGCAGAGCTGAATCCTGATCGCCTGAGTGTGTTCAATTACGCACATTTACCGAGTCTGTTTGCTGCTCAACGTAAAATTAAAGATGCCGATCTGCCGAGCGCCGAACAGCGGCTAGATATTTTGCAGCACACCATCAGTTTCTTAACTGAGTCTGGCTATCAATTTATTGGTATGGATCATTTTGCCCGGCCAGATGATGAATTAGCCATTGCGCAGCGTGAAGGTGAATTACACCGTAATTTCCAAGGTTATACCACCCAAGGCGACAGTGATTTACTCGGTTTGGGGGTTTCTGCTATCAGCATGTTGGGTGACAGCTATGCGCAGAATGAAAAAGATTTGAAGACTTACTATTCCTGCGTGGAGCAGCGTGGCAATGCGCTGTGGCGTGGTTTGGCGATGACTGAAGATGATTGCTTGCGCCGTGATGTGATTAAAACGCTGATTTGTAATTTCCAAATCAGTTATCAGCCGATTGAGCAGCAGTATGGTATTCGTTTTGCAGATTATTTTGCTGAAGATTTTGAGCTACTAGCGCCTTTCGAACACGATGGGCTGGTGGAGCGGGATGATAAAGGCATTCGGGTAACACCGCGCGGGCGCTTACTGATTCGTAATATTTGTATGTGTTTCGATATCTATTTACGGAAACAGGCGCGCAAGCAGCAGTTTTCACGCGTGATCTGATGATGTCCCCCTCAATGGTCAACATTACCTTGAGGGGGAATTTAGGCAGGAATTACTCTGTTTCTCCCAACTACTCCATTCCCAGCTCTTTTAACTTCCGCGTTAAGGTGTTGCGGCCCCAACCCAGCAGACGTGCCGCTTCTTGCTTATGACCTTGAGTATGGCGTAATGCCGTGGTTAACAGCGTGCGCTCCATTTCCGGCTGTGCCTCAGATAACAGATCCTGATGACCAGAACGTAGGGCGCGTTCAGCCCATTGTGCCAATAGGGTTGCCCAGTTGTCCGGCGTCCGCTGACCTGAAGCATCTGGCGTGCTGGTTTCAAACAATTCAGAAGGTAAATCTTGAGTCAGTACTTCCTGCCCGGCAGCCATCACCGTCAGCCAGCGACAGGTGTTTTCCAGTTGGCGCACGTTACCCTGCCAAGGCAGACGGGTTAGCGCCACTTCGGTCTCAGGGTGCAGATTTTTGGCTTCCACACCTAACTCTTTAGCCGCCACTTGCAAGAAGTAACGAGCCAAACGCGGAATGTCTTCACGACGTTCACGCAGCGGTGGCAGATGTACCCGAATCACATTCAGACGATGGAATAAATCCTCACGGAATTTACCTTCCTGAACACGCAGCTCCAGATTTTGGTGGGTAGCGGCAATAATACGAACATCTACTTTGACCGGTGCGTAACCCCCGACGCGATAAAACTGACCATCAGCCAGCACGCGTAGCAGGCGGGTCTGTACATCCAATGGCATATCACCGATTTCATCTAAAAACAGTGTGCCGCCATCGGCTTGTTCAAAACGACCTTGGCGCACTTGATTCGCGCCGGTAAAGGCACCTTTCTCGTGGCCGAATAATTCAGATTCAATTAAATCTTTCGGGATCGCCGCCATATTCAGCGCGATAAACGGCGCTTTAGCCCGTGGGCTGTGGCGATGTAACGCATGGGCCACTAACTCTTTACCGGTACCCGACTCACCGTTAATCAGCACACTAATAGAAGAACGAGATAAGCGGCCGATGATACGGAAAACGTCTTGCATCGCCGGTGCTTCGCCAATGATATCAGCGGTTGGGCCGCTGGCTGGTTGGCTGCGTGCCGGTTGCTGCTGCTCCTGATAATGGCTGATAGCCCGCTCAACCAGAGCTACGGCTTCATCAATATCAAAAGGTTTAGGCAGGTAATCAAAAGCCCCTTGCTGATAGGCACTGACCGCAGCATCTAAATCAGAATGTGCCGTCATTATGATGACCGGGAGCATCGGGTGGCGCTGCTTAATCTGTTTCAGCAGGGCTAATCCGTCCATGCCAGGCATGCGAATATCCGATAACAACACATCCGGGGTTTGTGTCGCGAGTGCATCCAACACCTGGTTACCGGTATCGAAGGTTGCACAGTTCAGACCTGCTCCAGTCAGTGCACGTTCAAGCACCCAGCGGATGGAGCTATCGTCATCGACGATCCAGACTATCCCTCGTTGCATAGAAACCTCACTGGCGAATAGGCAGGTAAACCGAGAATTCGGTATGTCCCGGCCAACTGTTGAATTCAATTTTACCCGAATGTTGATCGATAAGATTACGGGCGATAGACAAGCCAAGGCCAGTTCCCCCCTCGCGACCACTTACCATCGGATAGAACACGGTATCTTGTAATTGCGTTGGAACGCCCGGACCGTCATCTTCAATATCAATGCGAGCGCTCAAACGATAGCGCATACCATGCAGTGTTATCTGAAACGCAGTACGGGTGCGCAGCGTAATAGTGCCGCCAGCTCCCCCCAAAGCCTGTAATGCATTGCGAGTGATATTCAGCAACACTTGTTCAATTTGGTCTGGATCATGGGCCAGTTCAGGCAAGCTTGGGTCATAGTCACGGATTAACGTCACATTATCTGGTTTTTCCAGCGAGACTAACTGACAAACCCGTTCAGCAACCTGATGGATACTTTGTGTGATGTGTTGACCGGGCCGTTGTGGGCCTAATAAGCGATCAACTAAGTTACGCAAGCGGTCTGCCTGCTCAATGATCACTTTGGTATATTCCAACAATGCCGGATCAGGCAATGCTTTAGACAATAATTGTGCTGCCCCCCGTAAGCCACCTAACGGGTTCTTAATCTCATGAGCCAGCCCACGAACCAGATCACGGGCTGCGACTTGCTGTGCATGTTGTAATTGTTCTTGGCTTAACCGACGCTGATTATCCATCGGCGCCATTTCCAGCAATATAAAACCTTCTGGCAGTGATTGTGCTGTCAGCGACAAAATATGCGCGCGGCCATCAACAACTACGGTCACCTCGTTATCGGTAAAACCTTGACCGGCGATCAGACTTTCCCGCATCAGGTCGATGTTAAGAGAAAAATAGCCTAATAAATCGGGCAGGGGTGTACCAAAAAGTTTACGAGAGCTTTGCGCCAGAAGTTGCTGCGCAGCGGGATTGGCATAATGGATAGCCAAATCATCATCTAATAGCAGAATACTATTAATGAGAGAATTAAGGATCTGCCCAGCATCGGGCAGCGTGCCTGTTGCCATTACGCAGACTCCTGCACTCTTTTGGTGAATACATCCTAATCGGTTCAGTCGTGACTGAGCCAGAGGAAATATGACGAAAACGAAAAGTGGAGAAAAAAGCCCATCCGAAGATGGGCCAAAAGTTTCCACGGCAACAACCCTTCATCTTTCAAGTTGTAGGTGTGTTGGCTGCTCTCACTCACCCGAATCACTTACTGGTGTAAGCTCATCGGGATTCTCTCGCTTGCCGCCTTCCTACACCTTGAAATCTATTGGGTAAACTAAAATTAAACGCTGTAATACAGTTCGAACTCAACTGGGTGCGGAGTCATACGAACGCGGTCCATTTCTTCTTTACGCAGTTCGATATAAGCATCGATAGCGTCGTCAGTGAACACGCCACCACGGGTCAGGAACTCGCGGTCTTCGTTCAGTGCAGCCATAGCTTCGTCCAGTGAACCTGCAACTTTTGGAATTTCTGCTTCTTCTTCCGGTGGCAAGTCATACAGGTTTTTGTCCATCGCATCACCTGGGTGAATTTTGTTGATGATGCCATCAAGGCCAGCCATCAGCAGTGCTGCGAAGCACAAGTATGGGTTAGCGGCTGGATCCGGGAAACGTGCTTCAATACGACGTGCTTTCGGGCTGGCAACCACTGGAATACGGATAGAAGCTGAACGGTTACGGGCAGAGTATGCCAACATGACCGGAGCTTCGTAGCCTGGGACCAAACGCTTGTAGGAGTTAGTCGTTGGGTTAGCCAAGGCGTTAATTGCTTTTGCGTGCTTGATGATACCGCCGATGTAGAACAGCGCCATTTCAGACAGGCCAGCATATTTGTCACCGGCGAACAGGTTAGTACCGTTCTTGGACAACGACATATGGCAGTGCATGCCTGAACCATTATCACCAAACATTGGTTTTGGCATAAAGGTCGCAGTTTTGCCGAATGCGTGTGCCACGTTGTGCACCACATATTTGTAGATCTGAATTTCATCGGCTTTCTTGGTCATGGTATTGAAGCGAGTAGCCACTTCGTTCTGACCTGCGGTAGCCACTTCATGGTGATGCGCTTCTACTACCAGGCCCATTTCTTCCATGGTCAGACACATGGTAGAACGCAGGTCCTGTGAAGAATCAACCGGAGGAACTGGGAAGTAACCGCCTTTCACTGCCGGACGGTGGCCTTTGTTGCCGCCTTCGTATTTGGTGCTGGAGTTCCATGCGCCTTCGATGTCATCGATAGCGACATGAGAGCCACGGATGCTGCTACCAAAACGAACATCGTCAAACAGGAAGAATTCTGGTTCTGGCCCAAACAGCACGGTATCTGCGATACCTGAAGATTTCAGGAATTCTTCTGCGCGTTTTGAGATTGAACGTGGGTCGCGATCATAGCCTTGCAGGGTACCTGGCTCAAGAATGTCACAACGGATAATCAGTGTGGAATCTTCGAAGAACGGATCCATAACAGCGGTGCTGGCGTCTGGCATCAGTACCATGTCGGATTCGTTAATGCCTTTCCAGCCACCAATCGAGGAGCCATCAAACATTTTGCCTTCTTCGAAGAAGTCAGCGTTGACCTGATGAGCCGGAATAGTGATGTGCTGCTCTTTCCCTTTGGTATCGGTGAAGCGCAAATCAACAAATTTCACTTCGTGCTCATTCAGCATCGTCAAAACATGTTCAGCGGACATACTTATATCTCCTGGATTTGTCATAGTCGTCGTGGAACGATTATCGTTTGGGTGTTCAGTTATCTTTTTATTCAGGCTAACGCTCATGCTGATTTTTCATGACCGTTATTCATGCTAAACTGCGTCATAAAGTCTGTTGCGAAATCTATGCCAACTTTCCAAACGCCCCGTTTATGCCATATCATAGGGGTCTGCTGATATTCAGTATGCACCAGGATAGTTATATTGCACTATTTTGGTGCTTCATTTGCGTCGTTGGGCACTGTATTGGTGCAAAGGTGGGCCGAGAGGCTATTTTTGCACCGTGAAAGGGATCACAAACTAACCGCCGTCAGGTTGTTTATAAGAGAAGTTTGTGATCTTGTTTAGTCCCTCGCTTAATACGTGTACAATAGCGCGCTATTTCTAAATGCCTGAGGCAAAAAAGCTGTGATCGAGAATCTGCGTAACATCGCCATTATTGCGCACGTTGACCATGGGAAAACTACCCTGGTTGATAAGTTGCTACAACAATCTGGTACGTTCGGTGAACGTGCTGAAGCAACTGAACGTGTAATGGACTCCAACGATTTGGAGAAAGAGCGTGGGATAACCATCCTCGCGAAAAATACCGCCATTAACTGGAAAGACTACCGCATCAACATCGTGGATACCCCAGGACACGCCGATTTCGGTGGTGAGGTTGAGCGTGTAATGTCTATGGTTGACTCTGTGCTGCTGGTCGTCGATGCAATGGATGGCCCGATGCCGCAGACCCGTTTCGTGACCAAGAAAGCCTTTGCTCATGGTCTGAAACCAATCGTGGTTATCAACAAAGTTGACCGTCCTGGCGCGCGTCCAGATTGGGTTGTCGATCAGGTGTTCGACCTGTTCGTAAACCTGGATGCCACTGACGAACAACTGGACTTCCCTATCATTTACGCATCAGCATTGATGGGTATTGCGGGCGAAGACCACAATGATATGTCGGCAGACATGACTCCGCTGTATCAGGCAATCATCGACCATGTGCCTGCACCAGACGTAGACAGCACTGGTCCATTGCAGATGCAAATCTCCCAGTTGGACTACAACAACTACGTAGGTGTTATCGGCATCGGCCGTATCAAACGTGGTGTTGTTAAGCCTAACCAGCAAGTTACTGTTATCGATAGCGAAGGTAAGACCCGCAACGGTAAAATCGCTAAAGTACTGGGCCATATGGGTCTGGAACGTATCGAAGCAACTATGGCTGAAGCTGGTGATATCGTTGCTATCACCGGTTTGGGCGAGTTGAACATCTCTGACACTATCTGTGATGTGAATGCTGTTGAAGCATTGCCAGCACTGTCTGTTGATGAACCAACTGTTACCATGTATTTCTGCGTTAACACCTCTCCGTTCTGTGGTAAAGAAGGCAAGTACGTGACTTCACGTCAGATCCTTGACCGTTTGAACAAAGAGCTGATTCATAACGTAGCACTGCGTGTTGAAGAAACTGAAGATGCTGACGCATTCCGCGTATCAGGCCGTGGTGAACTTCACCTGTCGGTTCTGATCGAAAACATGCGCCGCGAAGGTTTCGAGCTGGCTGTTTCCCGTCCTAAAGTTATCAACCGTGTTATCGACGGCCGTAATCAAGAACCATTTGAAAGCGTAACTCTGGATATCGAAGAACAGCACCAGGGCGCAGTAATGCAAGCCATGGGTGAGCGTAAGGGTGACGTGAAGGACATGGTTCCAGACGGCAAAGGTCGTATTCGTCTGGATTATATGATCCCAAGCCGTGGCCTGATTGGCTTCCGTACTGAATTCATGACTATGACTTCTGGTACTGGTCTGCTGTACTCCACATTCAGTCACTACGATGATGTGCGTCCAGGCGAGATCGGCCAACGTCAAAACGGCGTACTGATCTCTAACGGTCAGGGTAAAGCTGTGGCATTCGCACTGTACAAACTGCAAGACCGCGGCAAGCTGTTTATTGGTCACGCGACTGAAGTGTATGAAGGCCAGATCATCGGTATTCACTCACGTTCTAACGACCTGACTGTAAACTGCCTGACCGGTAAGCAACTGACCAACATGCGTGCATCCGGTACTGACGAAGCAACCACTCTGGTTCCTTTCTTGAAGAAAACTCTTGAACAGGCACTGGAATTCATCGATGACGATGAATTGGTAGAAGTTACCCCGCAATCAATTCGTATCCGTAAGCGTCACTTGACGGAAAACGATCGTAAGCGTGCAGGTCGTGGTCCTAAAGAAGGTTAATTCTTCTTGGTACTGCTGATACTTAGGGCGCTAGCTGCGCCCTGAGTTCTATTCGCCGCACCCTTGAAGCTGCAACTGTGTTAGCTTCGCTTACTAACCCGAATCACTTACCTGAGTAAGCTCATCGGGATAAGTTCACTTGCTGCCTTGTTGCAACTCCAAGGTTTTTGAGGATACATCCTATTTTTTTGCCATTGTTATAAAAATATTATTTTTCCTGACTGACCCCTCCTTTTTCTTCCTCTCTCTGTTCAGTTTTCCCTTTTCCCGTTACAGTGAAACTCACCATCTAATTGGGAGAGCGCCATGCTGTATATCTTTGATCTAGGTAATGTGATTGTCGATATCGACTTCAAACGCGTATTGGGCGTTTGGAGCAAATTAAGCAGTGTCCCGCTGGCGACGTTGAGTGAGCGGTTTACCATGGGCGAGGTCTTCCAGCAGCATGAGCGCGGTGAAATTAGCGATGAAGAGTTTGCTCACCAGCTCAGTGATGAGATGGGGCTATCTCTAAGTTTTGAACAGTTTGCCGAAGGCTGGCAGGCGGTATTTGTCGCTTTGCGCCCGGAAGTGATCGCCATTATGCAAAAGTTGCGTCAGGAAGGGCATCGGGTGGTGGTGTTATCCAATACTAACCGGCTGCATTGTAATCACTGGCCCCAACATTACCCTGAAGTGGTGGCTGCCGCTGACCATATGTATCTGTCCCAGGATTTGGGCATGCGCAAGCCGGAAGCGAGAATTTATCAGCATGTGCTGAGTGCGGAAAACATCCCGGCGGAGCAGGCGGTATTCTTTGATGATGTTGAAGCAAATGTTGTTGCAGCCAGAATTGTAGGTATCACCGCAATTCATGTCATAGACCGAAAGGTTATTCCTGCTTATTTTCCCTGATAAGTTCTTACTCCAGACGTTAATGGGTTAGCCTTAAATATCACGCTAACCCATAACCGAGCCTAAACACCGGTATTGACTGAGAGATAAACATGGCGAGTTTTCTGCGTTTTCGCTTATCTGCATCTTTAAAACCCTACATTACGTTCGGGCGAATGCTTTACACCCGAATAGATAAAGATGGGTTAACCATGCTGGCTGGGCATCTGGCGTATGTGTCATTACTTTCTCTAGTGCCATTGGTCACTGTGATTTTTGCTCTGTTCGCGGCTTTTCCCATGTTTGCTGATATCAGCATAAAATTGAAAGCCTTCATATTTGCCAATTTTATGCCTGCCACTGGCGATATTATCCAAAACTACCTTGAGCAGTTTGTTGCCAACTCAAATCGTATGACGGTGGTGGGCACCTGCGGCTTGATTGTGACAGCACTGCTGCTGATTTACTCCGTCGACAGTGTGCTTAACATTATCTGGCGCAGTAAGGTTCACCGGTCACTGGTGTTTTCATTTGCCGTTTATTGGATGGTACTGACATTAGGGCCAATTCTCGTCGGGGCCAGTATGGTGATCAGCTCATACCTGCTTTCATTGCAATGGCTGGCAAATGCCCAGGTAGACAGCATGATTGATGAGACATTACGGCTATTTCCTCTCTTGATTTCCTGGGTTTCTTTTTGGTTATTGTACAGTGTGGTTCCGACAGTACGGGTGCCTGCCCGGGATGCACTTATTGGTGCGCTGGTGGCTGCATTGCTCTTCGAATTGGGTAAGAAAGGATTCACGATGTATATCACGCTGTTTCCGTCTTATCAGTTGATTTACGGGGTGCTGGCGGTTATCCCCATCTTATTCCTTTGGGTTTACTGGAGTTGGTGCATCGTGTTACTGGGGGCAGAAATCACCGTGACCTTGGGTGAGTATCGAGCACAGCGGTCTAAAGTGGTCATTGAGGAAAACCAGAGTCAGGAGATGTAAGGCATTATGATTGCGTTGATTCAACGGGCGCTTAGCGCCAGTGTTGTCGTAGATGGGAATATTGTCGGTGAGATTGGGCCTGGATTATTGATATTGCTGGGGGTCGAACAAGAGGACACCGAGCAAAAAGCACAGCGTCTATGTGAAAAGGTTTTGGGGTACCGGATTTTTGGCGATGAGAACGATAAAATGAATCTCAACGTCCTGCAAGCTGGTGGCAGTGTGCTAGTCGTCTCGCAATTTACACTAGTGGCAGATACGCAAAAAGGCATGAGACCAAGCTTTTCCCGTGGTGCAGTTCCGGCAGAAGCTGATCGGCTTTATCAGTATTTTGTTGCCCTGTGTCGTGAGCGTGGTGTAAAAACGGAAACGGGATTATTTGCCGCAGATATGAAAGTCAGTTTGGTAAACGATGGCCCAGTGACTTTCTGGTTACAGGTCTAGAGGCAGAATAGTGCCCAAAACTGAGGGTTATTTTATTGATAATTTTAAAGAGAGAATGCTTCTATGTATCACTTGCGTGTGCCCATAACAGAACAAGAACTCAAAGATTATTATCAATTCCGCTGGGAAATGTTACGCAAGCCGTTGCACCAACCGGTTGGCTCAGAGAAAGATGCTTATGATGCGATGGCCCATCATCAAATGGTGGTGGATGAGCAGGGTAAACCTGTCGCTATTGGGCGGTTATATATCAATGCAGATAATGAGGCTGCGATTCGTTTTTTGGCCGTTGACCCATCAGTGCGCGCCAAAGGTTTGGGAACGCTGGTGGCAATGACCTTAGAGTCAGTTGCGCGGCAGGAGGGGGTGAAGCGAGTTGTGTGTAGCGCGCGTGAAGATGCGGTAGATTTCTTCGCCAAGCTGGGCTTTGTCAGCCAGGGGGAAATAACCGCCCCGCAAACCACACCTGTGCGCCACTTTTTAATGATAAAACCGGTTGTGACCATGGACGATATTCTGCATCGCCCTGATTGGTGCGGTCAGTTGCAGCAAGCCTGGTACGACCATATTCCGCTTAGTGAAAAAATGGGGGTGCGCATCAGCCAATATACCGGCCAGCGTTTTGTCACTACCATGCCAGAGGCGGGTAATCAAAATCCTCACCATACCTTATTTGCTGGTAGCCTTTTTTCGTTGGCGACCCTGACGGGCTGGGGCTTGATTTGGCTATTATTGCGTGAGCGCCATTTGGGCGGCACGATTATTCTCGCTGATGCCCACATTCGTTACAGTGCGCCGGTTACTGGTCGGCCCCGGGCAGTGGCTGAGCTAAGCTCCCTGAGTGGTGATCTGGATAGATTGGCCCGTGGCCGTCGTGCCAGAGTGCAGTTAGACGTGAATCTATTCGGTGATGAAGATGCTGGTGCTGTTTTTTCAGGAACTTACATGGTGTTGCCAGTTGCTGCTGGAGAGGATGCCGTGAGTTAATTCACGCCCTCCGCTATGCCCGCTTTACTGATAACAGATGAGCGGGTGTACATTTATAACTTTCTTTTATCCTCCCGCGTTCTATCTATACATTCTTTTCCTGTGACCCCTCGCACTAATTTATCGAATTCTTTGCTGTGGTATGTGCAATATTCAATAGATAACTTACAGTTATATATTCATGTTTCTGATTGATCATTTTTTGGAGGCGAATCAAAAAGTAATTTTCTCAGTGTTACCCACTGACCAATATACTAAATATGATTGATATAATTAAATAAAATCATGCGTAGATACTTGTCTTATTTCTTTTTGAATCACAGCAATCACCTCCAGATGGTTCGATTTTGATTCCCCATCCTTGGTGTCAAGGAGGGAGTTATGATGGTATGTAATGAGAAAACATCAATTAATGTTATTGGTTCATCCGCAGCATTTAAGCAACTTTTACGTTTAGTTGACCGGGTTGCGCCATCACAACAAACTTTACTGATTTGTGGCCCTACTGGGTGTGGAAAAGAAGTTATTGCCCAACTGATACACCAACGTAGCAAAAATCCTTCAGCTCCATTTATTGATCTCAACTGTGGCGCAATCCCTGAGCATTTGGTTGAAGCTGAGCTATTTGGTCATGTCAAAGGTGCATTTACTGGTGCCTCTGGCGATCGGCGTGGTCATCTGGAAATGGTCGGTAATGGCACGCTGTTTTTAGATGAAATAGGTGAAATGCCTTTGTCAGTACAGCCTAAGTTATTGCGTGCATTGGAAACTCGTACTTTCCGGCCTATCGGCAGCAGCGACATTCGCCACTTTAATGGGCGAGTGGTCGCTGCCACTCACCGAAATTTACTTGCTCAGGTAAAAAGTGGTGTTTTTAGGGAAGACCTTTATTACCGCTTAGGTGTCATTACTCTGGATATTCCTGCTCTCAGCCAGCGAAGGGAGGATATCCCCGCATTAATTGACTATTTCTCAGGGTTACAAACTCACCCGTTAGTTTTCAATTCCCAGGCTATGTCTTACTTACAGCAGTATCCTTGGCCGGGTAATGTGCGGGAGTTGCGCAATCTGGTCGACAGGCTTGCGGCATTATCTGATAGCCATTTAATTACGCGTGAGGTGTTGGATACCTTTATGCCAACCTCACAACTCGAAGTGAAAGTGTCATCTGACCTGCTTGCTGATGCCATGCTGGCATTGCCGGGGGCTGATAAGCTCGTTGCGGTGGAGCAGTTATTGATAGACCGAGCGTTGCAGCGTACTACCGGTAATAAAACAGCAGCGGCACAACTATTAGGGATTAGTCGTAAGTCAGTGGAACGGCGAATTCATGGCCGGATGGATAAACGGCCAATAGCATTACAACACTTGCAGGAAGGTATGCGGTTAATGAATTGCTCCGCCTACCATGAAGCCATCGTTGATTTACAGAAAGGGTTACAACTACTGCTGGGAATCACCTTGGATGAAGAGGTTCGACAGCTTCATTACAAGCTCTATCGCCAACTCAGTATCAGCTATCAAATACTTTATGGTTGGTTAAGCCATGATGCGCTTAAATATCATAATGATGCCATCGCGCTAGGTAAAAAAGCAGGTGATGAGTCTGAGCTGGCAGGATTACTCTTTTGGCGTTGGTCGGCCCAGTTGGTGACCCTTGATTTACCGCATGTCCGCACTCTGGCTCAGGAGTTACTGCAATGGGGCCTGACTGAAAAAACCGCGTCAATATGGAGTGAAGCACATATCGCTCTTGCCAGTACCCTATTTTGGTTGGGGGATAATCAAGAAGTCTTAACATGTTTAGCTCGCAGTAAGTTACTGACTACCCCTTGCGAGTATGCTGATCAACAAGGATTGGATTTGGTTGGCATGGCACTGACCCTGAAAGGGCTGGCTTTATTTCAACTAGGTGAATTTAAAAAATCCAGAGAGGTAGCCCAAAAACTGGCCTCACGTGCTATGGGGGAAGACATTATTGCTTTTCATCGGGTTATCTCCTTACGGGGCGCGGCGTGGCTTGCTTGCTTGTTCGAAGACCGTGACAGTTTAGGTCGCTTGACCCACGAATTAGCAGTGCAGGCGCAGCAATATGGATTTACTTTTTATCAGGGGTTAGGGAAGGTACTGAAGGGGTGTTATTTGCTCATGCAGCATGACTATGTTCAGGCTGAACAGCATATGATTGAGGGTTATGATAGCCATCTGTTGTGCCAAGGAGGAAAGCTTTTTCACTCCTTCCAGGCATGGAAACGTGGCGAGTTATTGCTGCAATCAGGTGAGCCGCAACAATGTGATGTACTGATGTCACAGGCATTGGACTTGGCATTTAAGTATCAAGAACGCGCCTATCTTAGTGAGTTGATGGTCGTCAAAGCCCGTGCCAGACTGGCATTGAATGACATTGTTGGCGCTGAACAAGGCTTTCGCTGCGCCATCGCGAGTGCGCAAACGTTGGGTATTATTCCCGCACAAATTATTGCTACCAGTGAACTGGCTCGTTTGTTAGGGCAATCGCGACGAAAAGCTGAAGCGGTTGCCTTGCTGTCTTCCATTCTGAAAAGCATCGACTCTCACCATGTTCCACCTTTTGTCAGCCGGGCAATTCAGTTGCTGGCTGAACTGGATAAGCCGGAGTGAAGCGGCATTCTGGGGCATGGACGTTTTCGACCAATCACCGTCTCTCACTTGGACAGTATCGTCCATCCTAGGTGTTTTTAAACCCCTTAGATTTTAATTAATTATTAAAAATCAATTGATTATCTAGTTGTCACACAGGTTGCAATTTGTACTGTGGGTAGAGCGAATATCGGATGTACTACCTAATGATGTCTCCCTCTTATTTATAAGGAACACACTATGAGTACTCTATATACAATTAACGTAATCAATAACAGCCCGACAGCGCAGGATTTCTTTTTCTTCCAAAAACCGGCGATTTATACCGGTGGCGCTAAAGTTTACTCCAACAGTATTTATCAGGAAGTGTTATCACCTTTTGCCAGCTCGGGTTCTGTACTGACCTTTGAATGTTTAATGCAATTTTATGCTGGAGCGCAATCTCAACTACCAAGCTTGTTGGTTGGGCAAGATTCAGGATATATCACCTCAAGCCAGCCTGTCGATTTGACCTCTATTACCGCTGGAGTACAAACAGCAAACACCACGGTAATGTCGGTTGATCCTTCTCTTGGTCTGTCTCCCGCGACTTATACCGAGGGGGTGCAACCTGGTGCTTATCGTATTGTCACTCCTGCATTTAACCCCGTCACAGATGTATTTAACGCGGGGTTGGCGGTGCAAAGTGCCAGTGGCAGTAGCGTACTGTCGAGTTTCATCAATGCAGAACCAAGCAAAAATATCGATTGTCAGCCAGTGCTGAGTTTTTATGTCCAAACGGGTACCTATCAGGCGGGGACGGTTATTAACTTCTCTACGTCTTCAGTTGGGTCCGCGATATGTGATACCACCCAAGGTGTGACCGCATTCAATGTTACTTATAACCCTCAGGGCACCTGGACGGTTAGCGCTGCTTGATAAAAACACGCGTGTACGGCCTGCCTGATCAACAGTGCCGTACCTGTACTCCCCTATTTATTATTTCTATGAGGAGGCTATATGCCTAATCTAACAACCAGTATTTCGCTAAATCTATTATTGGGCCAATTTCCGAATCCTGTTAGTCAACTGACTCAGCCACCGCTCAGTAATGAGTGTGGTGCTTATGCATTAACTGCCACATTGGCTGCATTTGCACTGTGGCCGGAAAGTACCATTATCACTTATGGAGAAAATAATAATGTCATTCAACAAGACGATGATTTTATTAACGCTAAGGATAAGATCTATGGTCTGACTGGGATACTTAACCCCGATGGTGGGGCAAACGTTGCGGGTGGCGGATATAACTCACCTGCGGCAATGGCTGCTGTGGCGATAGATTTCGCACGGGTGGTATCGGTGAATATCACCGCTGCTGGCTTATATGCCTTGGGGGCGTTGTATCCAGCTGAGCAAGCTGCCTGTGTGGCGGTGGTAGGGGAGCCAAATGTACATACGGATGCTGTTTATGTAGAGCCGGCTCATGGGCAAGTACAATTGATTTGTGTGGCTTCCGGCCCGCAAGCTCTTCACATGTTAGCTCGTGGTTCCGACGGACTTTATTACGATCCCGCCACCGGAGTTCGTGATAATGATTGGGGTAATCCAACAGCTGAACTCTTTGAACAACTCAGTGGCTATGAATTTGTTGGTTTATGGCTAGTTATTAGTTAATTAATGAGTAATTTGAAATAGTAAACCGATAAACGGTGCTATCGAGTTGTTTATCGGTTTACTTCAATATTTTTTAGTGTGATTTTATAAACCTCCTTTCTTAACCTTTTCTTTAATTTATCATCGTTAAATTATCTATAATTTATGTTTAGCTAAATAATGCAGGGTTGTTTTATTTGGTTTTTTTAAAAAAAGAGTAACTAATGCACTGGATCATACAGCGTAATCGTTATTTAATAAATTAACATCTGCTGTTTGCTATTTATAAATATAAATCAACCCTTAATATTATTTATTAAATAGCTAACTATAGATAAATCTAAACTAGTCTGAGTCATTTAATTAAGGAATTTATAATAAATTTTTTAATGGGAGTGAATTAAAATGGATAGAGATTGGCATAGACAAGATATTTTAGCTGCAATACGGAAAGCAAAAGGCTCACTAGCAGCATTATCAAGAGAGAGCGGGCTTTCGCCAAGTACATTAGCTAACGCGCTAACACGCCCGTGGCCCAAGGGAGAAGTAATTATTGCAGACGCTATCGGTGTTTCCCCTCGAGAGATATGGCCCAGTAGGTTCATCGATTATCGAGGGCGGATGATTATTCGAAGAGTAAGGCAAAACTAACGTTAAGAGGGTGGTTCAAATGGATAAAAAACTACTAAACTCGCTTAAAATGTTAATACCATTTTGGGAAAATAGTTCGGAAGCTTGGGGGGTTAAGGATAACAAGTCAGTGTTTATTTATGCAAATAATAGGTTTGGTACATTATTAGGCTTACCTGATAAATTTAGTGTGGAAGGGCGATTAGATGGCGAACTTCCTGCGCCAACGGCAGAGTTTCAGACTGAATTTCAGGAACATGACCGTCAGGCGATATTATCGAAAGAACGTGCGACAACGATTGAAATCCATGCATTTGAGCGACGTTCCTATTTTCAACCTTACTTTTGTGATAAGTATCCATTAATAGATAAAAACGGCATTTCACAGGGGCTTATTTTTCATGCCAGGCCAGTAGAAGATATAATATTAACGCATTTAAATAAAATAAAAGTCCCCACCTCACTTATCTTTACCCCGCCATCAGAGTCATTTACCAAAAGAGAGTGGGAGGTGTTATTTTATATTTTACATGCTTTTTCAAGCCCTGACATTGCTAAAAAGCTTAATTTATCAACCAGATCAGTCTGCAATATAATTAAAAATATCTATCGAAAGGCCGGTGTGACCAGTAAAAAACAGGTTATAGAATATTGTTATGAGAAGAAAATTAATAACTATGTACCACAAAGTTTCTTTGAATACTCAGGTTCTTTTCCGCTTGCGGGGAAAGGTAACGTAAATTTAAGGGGAAAGTAATGATGGATAAGACATTACTAAACTCGCTTGAGGTATTAATACGGTTTTGGGAGCATAGTTCAGAACCTTGGGGGGTTAAAGATAATCAATCAAGATTTATTTATGCAAATAACAGATTCAATAAATTATTAGCTTTACCGGATAAATACTGTGTAGAGGGGCGGTCTGATGGCGAACTTCCCACTCCAATATCAGATTTTGAGGTTGAGTTTCAAGAGCATGACCGTAAGGTAGAGCTATTGCAGGATCGTATAACAGCGGTTGAAATACATGAGTGGGATGGCCTTTCCTATTTTAAGCCTAATTTCTGTGACAAATATCCGTTAATAGATAGCGATGGGATATCGCAAGGTGTTATTTTCCATGTAAGACCTGTGCATGATATGTTGTTAACAAATTTAGGTAAAATAAAAGTCCCCACCTCACTTATCTTTACCCCGCCATCAAAATTATTTACTAAAAGAGAATGGGAGGTGTTGTTTTATATTTTACATGCTTTCTCAAGTAAAGAGATTGCTAAAAAAATCCATTTATCCACCAGAACAGTTTGTAATATAACTCAAAAAATCTATCGAAAGGCCAGTGTGACCAGTAAAAAACAGGTTGTTGAGTATTGTTATGAAAATAAGATAAATAATTATGTTCCGCAGAGCTTCTTTGAATACTCGGGTTCCTTCCCACTGGCTGGGTAAGTAAAACTAAATATAATGGGAGGATTGAAATGGAAAAAAACCTAAAGCAATCGCTTGAGATATTAATCCGGTTCTGGGAACACAGTTCTGAACCTTGGGCGGTAAAAGATAATCAATCAAGATTTATTTATGCCAATAGACGAGTTTATAAATTATTCAATTTACCTGGAAAATACAACCTTGAAGGTCGGTTAGATGGTGAGATTCCTACGCCATCAGCAGATTTTCAGGACGAATTTCAGCAGCAGGGTCGTCAGGTAGAATTATCACAGGACCGCGTAGCATCAGTTGATATTCAGCTATATGATGGCCGTTCATATTTCACACCTTATTTTAGTGACAAATACCCACTAATAGATGAACATGGCATATCCCAAGGAGTTATTTGTCATGGGCGGCCCGTACAAGATATAATGTTAACGCGTTTAAATAAAATAAAAGTTCCGATATCACTTATCTTTACACCTCCATCTGCATTATTCACCAAAAGAGAATGGGAGGTATTGTTTTATATTTTACATGCTTTCTCAAGTAAAGAGATTGCTAAAAAAATCCATTTATCAACCAGGTCAGTCTGCAATATAATCCAAAGCATCTATAGAAAAGCCGGTGTAACCAGTAAACGGCAGGTTATAGAGTATTGTTATGAAAATAAGATTAATAATTATGTGCCGCAGAGTTTCTTTGAATATTCGGGTTCGTTCCCTCTTATGTAGGACAAACTTCTGTGCCGATTACATGAAAAATATCATGTAATCGGCGTTGTCACCCAGCAGCAATCTGGTAGGGCAGTGTAAAACGCCCTTATTGCCCCGCTACGCTATGCACTTCACCATGCTGCATAGTTTGATTGACTTGTTGCCCATTGCTGTCAGTAGCTTGTAGAGAGCCGCTAACAGTAGGTTTCAATGGTGTATCGGCAGCCAGACTTCCTTTTATCTGTAATTTTAGGTTGCCCAGGCCATGCAACGGTAATGCTGGCCAACCCCAGTTTTGCAAGATATCCAGATTGACAGAACGGCCGGTCAGCGCCAGTGATAAGGCGCGGGCAGGCGTTTGGTCAATACTGGCGGTGGACTCCAGTAAGCCCTCTTTGGTGAATGCGCTTAACTCACTAAATGTAATCTGTTGTTCATTGGCATTGAGGGCCAGTGACGGACGGCGAATATCATTTTTATTAAATGTCGCATTACCTGCATTCAACATTAATGAGCCAGACCATACACCCCACTGATGGTTTTTTGCCAACAGTAAGTTAGTGCCTGCGGCGTCCAGCGATGTAATCTGGAAGGGGAAGTCAGGGCTGATATCAATCAACAAGTTACGATTAGCACTAAGCTTGCCGACGTACACCTCGGATAGCCAGTTTGGCAATGTTTGTTGCCATTGTTGCTTCCAATCGGCAGGCAGAGTGTAAACCAGCGCGACCAGTGTCAGTTCATCCAATTGCAGGCGATGAGTATCGCGCGCCCAATTCCCCTGAGTTCTTAATAGACCATCCTGCCAGCGGGTTGAGAACTGATTAATTGCGACGCCAGCCGGAGATAAAGTAAATGTTGCTATTGGGTCAATCAGATGAATATTACCCTTGATAATATCACCGGCATTGAAGGACAGTTCGCCATCCTCTGTTTGCCAATCGCCTTGTTTAAACGTGATATTTTTTAGCGTCAAATCGAGGTCATTAAATGCCCAGCTTTTCCCTTCTACTCGCGCATCAATTAAATCAAACCGTTTTAGCGTAATCGGCGGGAGTTGTAAGAATGTATTCCAAACATCATCTATCGATGCTGGTGTTTGTAGGCGAATATTGCTGAGCCGCAGGCGATCGACCAGCCAACTGCCATCAGCCGCTTGGCTGGCGTTACCGGTCAATTCACCCTGCGCGATATCTGCCCCAAAATTGGTTAGGGTCAGGGCATTTTTCTGTATCGAGCCTTGCAGATAAAGTTGTTGCGCGGTAATACCGTTAATGGTTAAAGAACCGGCACTAAACTGAAATTGAGCATTTTCGCCAAGGCTATTACCCGGTTGTGGCTGCCAAGGCACCAAACCGCCAGTCACTTGCTGACCCGCAATCTTCCACTGAGTTGCTGAGTTTTTCGCCTCAAGAGTGGTATCGAGGGCCATATTAGTCAACTGCAAGGTATCAGCCTGTAATGGCAGCGGTGATGGGCTGTTACTGAGGATTAAACGACCATTTTGCAGATTGAGACTGAGAAGGTGACGAGGCTCGGTCAGTTGCCGCCAACTCAGGCCAAACAGCGCTTGTTGGGCAACAAGAAACGGAGGCTGATTGGCCCGGCCCAGAGTGATATCACTGAAACTGATTTGTCCCGGTTGGGACCATGAGTGGTCTATTTTACCCAGAGAGAGGCGATATTCACTATTATCACTAACCCAACGGCTCAGCCAACCGGCAGCCCAACTGGTTTGGAGCAATACGTAACACAGCACTACGGACAGCACCAGTAGTAGTAATAACGTTAGCAGCACTTTCCCGAGAAATTTCATCCGGTCTTTCCACGCCTGTCGGTGATACGGAACCCTGTTTATGCCGTAATTTGTCCATGAGCTCAATAGACAATCAGTTATCCGGCGATAAAAAAATGGCCGGGATCGTTTACGACCGGCCATTTCATTGACGTGTTGATGTAAAGATTATTTTTCTTGTGGGAAGAGTAAGTTAAGCACAATGGCAGTAATACCACCGGCAGCAATCCCGGAAGAAAGCAGCGTTTTTACCCAATCTGGCGCGAATTGTAGAATCAATGGCTGTTGTGCCACACCCATACCAACTGCCAATGACAGAGCCATAATCATAATAGCGCGGCGATTGAGTGTTTCACGAGAGACAATACGCACGCCGGAAGCGGCAATAGTACCGAACATCACCAGCGTGGCGCCCCCCAACACTGGTTCAGGAATATGTTGCACGAAACCTGCAACCGCCGGGAACAAGCCCAGTACAATCAGCATCAGTGCAACAACGAAACCGACATAACGACTGGCAACACCGGTCAACTGGATCACGCCATTGTTCTGGCCGAAGCAGGAGTTAGGGAAGGTGTTGAACACCGCCGACAGCATGGAGTTCAAACCATTCGCCAGCACACCACCTTTCAGGCGTTTCATATACAACGGGCCATGAACAGGTTGTTCAGAGACATCCGAGGTCGCGGTGATATCACCAATGGTCTCCAGTGAGGTCACCATGAAGATTAACATCAGTGGTACCAGCAGATTCCAATCAAAGGAGAGGCCATAATAGAGTGGTGTTGGGATAGTGATCAGCGCGGTATCTACCACCGGGCGGCTCTCTGGCAACATACCCAACGACCAGGCCAGCAAGTAACCCACGGCCATCGCAATGACTAAAGAGGCCACACGCAAATACGGGTTGCGCTGGCGGTTCAGTAGAATAATCACGACTAATACGGCACCCGCTAATAGCAGGTTTTTCGGTGCGCCAAAGGTATGGTCACTCATTGCACCATAACCGCCGCCAATTGATGTCAGCCCAACCTGAATCAATGACAAACCGATGATCATCACCACGATACCAGATACCAGTGGGGTGATAATGCGGCGCGCCAGATGCAGGAAGCGGGAAAGTATAATTTCGGTGCAGGACGCCACCATTAGCGTACCAAACAGTGCCGCCATCATGGTTGGGATATCTGCGCCGCCGTTTTTTAGCGCCAGGCCACCCATAATCAATGGCGAAACAAAGTTAAAACTGGTGCCCTGAATCGATAATAGGCCAGAGCCAACTGGCCCCCAGGTTTTAATTTGCAGTAACGATGCCAAGCCGGAGGCAAATAGCGACATGCTAATAATGCGTTGGGTATCTTCCGCTGGTAGTCCCAGCGCCTGACAAATCAATAAGCCAGGGGTTATCACTGCGACAAACATCGCCAATAAATGCTGGCAAGCAGCGAACAATGTTTGGGCGAGTGGGGGGCGGTCTTCTAAACGGTAAATCAATTCGCTGGGGCGAGTGGCTGCTTGCTGTGGAGTATCAAGCTCGGCGGATTGCGTAGACATGGAGTGGCATTCCCGGATCGGCAAAGAGGGCATTTTAATGATCCGGCTCACAAAAGCAATCGGTTGCGCTGCGTTTTTAAAAATAATTCTATTCGGTGCTCACCTGCATTTTTCTATTACTAAACTTGTAATGGGCGGCGTTTTTTCTTCTAATTCCTTCCTTAACTGTTTTGGCGTTTTTAAGGAACTGTCTAACGTCATATTTTTAATCGATATTTCAATCGCATGGAGTACCAAGATGTTTCATCTCGATACCTATGGCACGCTAGTCGCGGCCTGCTTGGTTTTATTATTAGGCCGAAAACTCGTACAAACTGTCCCATTCCTGAAAAAATACACTATTCCTGAACCAGTAGCCGGCGGTTTGTTGGTTGCCTTCTTGATGTTGCTGATGCAAAAGACTCTTGGCTGGGAAATCAGTTTTGATATGTCGCTCAAAGATCCCTTGATGCTGGCATTCTTTGCAACTATTGGTTTGAATGCCAATCTGGCTAGCTTACGTGCTGGCGGCAAAGCTTTGAGCGTATTTGTGTTTGTGGTCATTGGTTTGTTGCTCATGCAGAACGCAATTGGTATTGCGCTTGCTAAATTGATGGGGCTAGACCCGTTGATGGGGTTACTAGCTGGCTCAATTACCTTATCAGGTGGGCACGGTACTGGTGCTGCGTGGAGTAAACTCTTTTCTGAACGCTATGGCTTTGAAAATGCAACAGAAGTTGCTATGGCTTGTGCAACATTTGGTTTGGTGCTGGGGGGATTGATTGGTGGCCCGGTAGCCCGCTACCTGGTGAAGCGCTCTTCCACACCCGATGGTACGCCGGAGGACAGCGAAGTCCCTTCCGCATTTGAAAAGCCTTCGGCGGGGCGCATGATCACCTCGTTGGTGTTAGTTGAAACCATCGCCATGATAGCTATCTGCCTGATGGCAGGCAATGTGATTGCGGGTTGGTTGCAGGGCACGATGTTTGAACTGCCAATCTTTGTTTGTGTGCTGTTTGTCGGGGTTATCCTCAGTAACACGTTGTCGGCAATCGGCTTCTATAAAGTCTTTGATCGTGCGGTATCAGTGCTGGGCAATGTCAGTCTGTCACTGTTTTTGGCAATGGCACTGATGAGTTTGAAGCTCTGGGAGCTGGCTTCACTGGCATTACCGATGCTGGTAATTTTGTCAGTTCAGGCACTGGCGATGGCGTTGTACGCTATCTTTGTCACTTATCGCATCATGGGAAAAAACTATGATGCAGCGGTACTGGCGGCGGGGCACTGTGGTTTTGGTCTGGGTGCAACACCGACTGCAATCGCCAATATGCAAGCGATTACTGACCGTTTTGGCCCATCTCATCTGGCGTTCTTAGTGGTACCAATGGTTGGCGCATTCTTTATTGATATCGCTAATGCGATCGTGATTAAGCTGTATCTTTTACTGCCAATATTCCCAGCGGTGGTAGGGTAACTGCACTTAGGGGGGGGGGTTACCTGCCCCTTATTTATTAAGCGTTAGTGTAACGCGCTCGCTCTGGTAGCCAGCGCTCAATCAATGCGCGTGCATGTTCAGGATATTGCTGGTGCAGATGGCGAGCTACCCGTTGGACTTCGGGAATCATCGCCTGATCGCGCAGTAAATCAGCCACTTTGAACTCCGCACTTCCAGTTTGCCGTGTTCCCAACAATTCGCCCGGTCCACGGATTTCTAAATCTCGCTGGGCAATGACAAAGCCATCATTACTATCACGCAACACTTGCAAACGCATCTGGGCGGTTTTACTCAACGGCGTTTTATAGAGTAATACACAATGAGAGGCGATAGCACCACGGCCGACACGGCCTCGTAACTGATGTAATTGCGCTAACCCCAAGCGTTCCGGGTTATCGATTATCATCAGGCTGGCGTTAGGCACATCGACCCCAACCTCGATCACTGTGGTTGCCACCAATAGCTGCAACTCACCCTGTTTAAATGCCTGCATAACTGCCTGTTTTTCTGGTCCTTTCATGCGCCCATGAACTAAACCGACTTTAATTTCCGGCAAAGCAATTTTCAGTTCTTCACAAGTTACTTCGGCGGCCTGCGCTTCTAGGACTTCCGATTCCTCAATCAGTGTGCAGACCCAATAAGCTTGCCGACCCTCTTCCAGACAGGCATTTTTAACTCGCTGGATAACATCACTGCGGCGGGTATCAGGGATTGCCACTGTAGTCACCGGTGTTCTACCTGGCGGAAGCTCATCAATCACTGAGGTATCAAGATCTGCATAGGCAGTCATGGCCAGCGTTCTTGGAATTGGGGTCGCGGTCATAATGAGTTGATGTGGATGGAAACCTTGCTCCTCGCCCTTTTCCCATAAAGCGAGCCGTTGATGAACACCAAAACGATGTTGTTCATCAATAATAACCAGCGCCAGTCCAGAGAACTGCACCTGTTCTTGAAACATCGCATGGGTGCCAACAACCATTGCAACCTGACCGCTGGCGACAGCTTCTTGCTGTGCTATACGGGCTTTACCTTTTTGCTTGCCAGCCAGCCAGCCCACTTGCAGCCCCAACGGTTCTAGCCATTGGCGGAAAGTGGAGGCATGTTGTTCTGCCAGTAATTCGGTGGGTGCCATCAAAGCAACCTGCTTGCCGTGAGCAATTGCCCGTAGCGCGGCCAGGGCTGCAACCAATGTTTTTCCTGAGCCAACGTCCCCTTGAATCAATCGCATCATCGGGAAGTTATGGGTCATATCCTGCTCAATCTCCGCCACTACCCGTTGCTGGGCATGCGTGGGGCTGAAAGGTAGCGCGGCCAGAAAACGTTGTTTGAGCTGTTGCTCTGCCAATAGCGGTAATGCCCGATAGCTTTGCGCGCCGGCCCGGACAGCCAACATACTGAGGTTATGAGCGACTAGCTCTTCCATGATTAATCGCCGCTGTGCAGGATGCTTGCCTTGATCTAAATCAGTCAACTGAATATTTGCTGGTGGGCGATGCAGGGTATGAATAGCTTCTGGCAAGCTAATGAGTGAGCGGCTTAACTCAATCGGCAATAATTCGGCAATAACACAAGTATCCAGCATCGCCAGCGCTTGATCGATAAGTTTGCGCAAGGTCGCCTGACGAATCCCTTCGGTGGTGGGATAAACGGGTGTCAGGGACTCTTGTAATTCAACGCCAATGTTCTCGCCATGCACCCGATATTCAGGGTGAATGATTTCCGCCCCGGTATTGCCCCGTTTGACTTCGCCGTAGGCGATAACATGCTTGCCCGGAGACAAACTGTTTTTCATCGCAGCGTTGAAGTTAAAGAAACGCAGAGTGAGAACACCACTACCGTCGCTGATTTGGCAGGTCATCATGCGGCGGCGGCCAAAGGTGATATCAGAACGTAGAACCTCGCCCTCAACATTAACCGAGAGGCCAGGCATTAAATCGCCAATACGATACAGGCGAGTACGATCTTCATAACGCAGTGGGAGGTGAAGCAGTAGGTCTTGGATGGTTTCCAACCCCATTTTAGCCAGCTTCCCAGCCTGACTTGCGCCAACACCGGAAAGTGTACTGAGGGGTACTGCATCCAGCAGGCGGCCTTTCATTTAAGACTCCGTGGCTTGCATGGCAGACCACCATTGTGCATCGGCAATAACCTGACCCTGCTCATCAATATGTGGTTGAGGTAGCCCTTTCCGTTTGGCGACTTGTGCCAATACCGGATAGCCCCCCTCAAACAGTAACCGTTGCTGCTCATCTTCGGACAAGACACTTTTTGCTCGCTGATACATACCTGCATTTTGCCGCTGCCGTTGGGCTTCATATAAAATCAACGCAGACGCGACAGAAACATTGAGTGATTGCACCATGCCGATCATCGGAATAATGATGTCTTGGTCCGCGAGTGCTAACGCTTCCTCAGATATACCGGTCTTCTCTTGTCCCATCAAAATACAGGTTGGGCGGGTATAGTCTATTTCACGAAAATCGACAGCATTATCAGACAGATGCGTTGCCAGAACTTGCATGTTCTGTGATTTCAGATGAGCAATGGCATCGCTAATATGAGTGTGTGTTTTGACTTGTACCCAACTGTTGCTGCCGGCCGCGGAAGAGAGTCGTGTATACATCTGAGTCGTTGGCCAAATTGCATGTACTTGATGGATACCGACAGCATCAGCTGTACGAATGATAGCGGATACATTATGAGGTTTATGTACTTGCTCCAGGCAAACCGTTAGGTCCGGCTGCCTGGTAGCCAGCATTTCACAAATCCGCGCATAGCGTTGAGGATTCATAGGCGTTAGTTACGATTACGGCTGACTTTAACCACATCTGGCATGATACGAATCTTACGCATTATGTTAGCCAGATGGACCCTGTCACGGGTAGTCAGGCGAATAAAGGCACTGTATACCCGGCCATCTTTCTCTTCAGTATTCAGGCTCTGAATATTAGATTCGGCTGCATTGATTGCCGCAGTCAGATTTGCCAAAGCACCTTGCTGATTGAACATATCGACTTTAATTTCAGCAATGAACTCTTGTTCAGTCTCTTGATCCCACTCAACCGCCATAAATTTCTCAGGCTCTTTCTGGTAGCCACGGATATTACGGCAAGACTCATGATGGATAACCAAACCTTTGCCTGGGCTGATATGAGCAATAATCGGGTCACCGGGGATAGGACGGCAGCACTTGGCAAAGGTAATTAGGACACCATCGGCACCCTTGATTGCCAGATTACGGGTGCCAGAGGTCGCCAGCGTTGATAGGTCACCCAACAGGTTTTTGGCCACTACCACACTCATCGCATTACCCAAGCCAATTTCTGCTAGCAAATCATCTAGCGTCGCCAGTTTCATACGGTCCAGTTCATGTTTGATATTATCTTCAGAAATATCAGACAGTTTTCGACCATTTCCTAACGCATGATTCAGTAACCGGCGGCCAAGGCTCACCGATTCATCACGTTTCAGGTTTTTCAGCAACTGGCGAATTTTGGCTCGCGCTTTCGAGCTGACAACAAAGTTCAGCCAGGCCGCATTTGGCCGAGCACCCGGAGCGGTAATAATCTCAACGGTCTGGCCACTGTTCAGTGACTGAGAAAGCGGGTAGGGCTGACGGTCAACACGCGCACCTACACAGGCATGGCCAATATCGGTATGCACGGCATAGGCAAAGTCGACAGGTGTCGCACCGGCAGGTAATTCAACGATGCGCCCTTCTGGGGTGAAAACGTAAATCTCATCAGGGAATAAATCAGATTTTACGCTTTCAATAAATTCAAATGAGCTGCCTGCACTTTGCTGTAACTCCAGCAAGCTTTGCATCCAGCGCTGAGCGCGAATTTGTGCGGTGGTGCCAGACTCACCCTGCTCTTTATAAGCCCAGTGTGCAGCAACCCCCATTTCGGCCATCTGATCCATATCTTCAGTACGAATCTGTACCTCGACCGGAACCCCATGAGGGCCGATTAATGAGGTATGTAACGATTGATAGCCGTTAGCCTTAGGGATGGCAATATAGTCTTTCACTCTACCGGGGCGTGGCTTATACAGGCTGTGAGCCTGACCCAACACGCGGTAGCAAGTATCGACTTCTTTGACGATAACCCGAAAAGCATAGATATCCATGATGGAGTGAAAGCGCTGCTCTTTCAGGTTCATTTTGCAATAAATGGAATAGAGATGCTTTTCACGACCACTGACTCGGCAAGGAATACCGGCCTCAGTCAGACGCCCTTCAATCTCCGCCAAGATTTTCTGAATCATCTCTTTGCGGTTACCACGTGCGGCTTTCACCACTTCTTTAATTACGCGATAGCGATTGGGGTAGAGCGCTTCAAAACCCAGCTCTTCCAGCTCGGTTTTTAAATGATGGATACCCAGCCGATGGGCCAGTGGGCTGTATATTTCAAGGGTTTCACGTGCAATGCGGCGACGTTTATCTGGGCGTAAGGAACCCAGCGTTCGCATGTTATGTGTGCGGTCAGCCAGTTTGATCAAAATAACGCGGATATCCTGCACCATCGCCATGATCATTTTGCGGAAATTTTCCGCCTGAGCTTCTTTCTTGTCACGAAAATTCAGTTTATCGAGTTTAGAAACACCCTCGACCAGCTCGGCTACGCTTTTCCCAAACAACTGCTCCATATCTTGATATGTAGCAGGAGTATCTTCAATGACGTCATGTAATAACGCCGCCATTAAGGTTTCGTAATCGAGCCGCATCTCCGCGAGAATACAGGCCACAGCAACAGGATGAGTGATATAAGGCTCACCACTGGAGCGTGTCTGACCCTCGTGAGCATCACGTGCAACAAGATATGCCTGTTTGAGGCGCTTAATCTGCTCCTCTGGCAGGTAACGTTGAATCAGCAGATTCAGGCTTTCAAACAGGTACAAGGCAGACTCGCTGTCTAATTAACGACGACCTTCAGCAATCGCGGTTACCGCTTGGATCTCTGCGGCTTCCTGCTCTTGCTGTTCTTGGCGTTCACGAACATCGAGAATCTGATTAGTAATCAGGCCTTCTTCAATCTCGCGCAGCGCAATCACAGTAACTTTATCGTTTTCTTCTGGAACCAGTGCGTCTTTACCGCCGGACTGGATTTGACGTGCCCGACGAGCAGCGACCAACACCAGGTCAAAACGGTTACCAATTTTCTCTACAGCGTCTTGAACAGTTACGCGTGCCATAATTCTGCTACTCCACAGGTGACGAAATGACGGGGCATGATACTGAAACTCGGTTCAGTCTGCCAATAATTTGGTGATTAAAGCGTCATGCCGCTGTTTCTGGCGGCCTAAACGCAGTCGTTCTGCGCGAATAATGGTTTTCAGATCAGATAAAGCCAGATTGAAATCATCATTTACGATTAAATAATCATATTCAGCGTAATGGGTCATCTCGGCGACAGCTTGCGCCATTCGCTTAGCGATAACCTCTTCGCTATCTTGCCCACGGCCTCGCAAGCGGCGATCCAATTCTTCCTTGGATGGCGGCAAAATAAAAATACTGCGTGCAGTGGGCATTTTTGCGCGAATTTGCTGCGCACCTTGCCAATCAATATCTAAAAATACATCGACACCGGTTGCAAGAACCTGCTCAATCGCCAAACGTGAGGTGCCATAGTAATTTTCAAATACTTTGGCATGCTCAAGGAAAGCATCGTCATCAATCATCTGGCAAAACTCTTCTTTAGAAATGAAGAAGTAATGTTCACCGTGATTCTCACCCGGACGTATTGCACGCGTGGTATGGGAAATAGAAACCTGCGTGTCGTACAGCGGTTGTGTTTTTAACAAAGCCTGAATCAGGCTTGATTTCCCTGCCCCACTGGGCGCGGAAACGATGTATAGCGTGCCTTGGACCATGATGACGTTTCAGTTGATTAGGTTGATATACCCTTCTTACTTGACGTTGCAACGGCGCTAGCAGCCCTCTCTCCAAAAACACTGACTTTAGTCAGCGCATCAGGATTTGCTCGCTTGCTACCTATCCGCAACACCAATTACTTTGGGTGTATATAGAAAGCAGAAGTGTGAATCTCCGCACAGTATACACGGCTGCTACGCGTCATGCAGCGTTACAACACATTTCACCTGAATGTTTCGTCTGTAAACAGCTCGATTTTCTGATTTTGCGGCGAAGATTGCGTAATTTTCATTTGTTGCTGTAAGCAGAAAACTATTTTTCGGTAGCGCCCGCATTTAATTTTTTTGGTCTTCGACGGATAAGACATTTCAGGTTTTACTTCCGGCCACCAAGGAAAGGGACTTATGAGCATGCTGAATTTAAAAATATTTGTTCTGTTGATAGTCAGTTTTATACATTGGTCCTCCAGAGCGGAAGCTATCTGCCCTGAATGGCCGCCAGAAAGAATGTCGGTTGAAATTAACTCACTCAAGAAACAACTGGATAAGTGGAATGTGGCTTACCATCAGCAAGGTATTAGCGTGCATGCCGATGATGTTTACGATCAATTGCAGGAAAAATTGCAGTTATGGCAGTCATGCCATTTATTGCCGGACAAACAGGAAAACAGACTTACTCCTGGTAATGGGAAGTTTCTTCATCCGGTTGCGCATACCGGACTAAAAAAACTTAAAAATGAAGTTGCACTGGCTGATTGGATGGTGGGGCGGAAAAATCTCTGGGTGCAGCCTAAAATAGATGGCGTTGCAGTAACACTGGTGTATCAGGATGGAAAACTGATGCAACTTCTCAGTCGAGGAAATGGTTTGAAAGGCCAGAACTGGACTGACAAAGCACCATTTATTACTGCTATTCCTCAATATATTGCTACCGCTCCTCCCTGGTTAACGCTGCAAGGGGAGCTATTCCTGCAAATGGACGACCATCAACAAGCATCGTCTGGTGGTGCCAATGCCAGGGCGACAGTTGCTGGCGCACTTATGCGTAAGTCTCCAGCGGCATTACTACCCCAATTGGGCATTTTTATATGGGCATGGCCTGATGGACCAAGCAGCATGGTGGAGAAAGGGACACTATTGCAAGCGATGGGCTTCCCCTTGACCGCTAAATACAGCAAACCAATAGTATCAAGTCGCGATGTTGCACACTTTCGCAAACACTGGTTGCAAACACCGCTGCCTTTTGTAACTGATGGCGTTGTTATCCGTCAGGAACAGGAGCCAGCCGGACGCTACTGGCAGGCCGTTCCGGGGCACTGGGTTGTGGCGTGGAAATACCCACCACAGCAGCAACTTGCTGAAATTAAAGATATACATTTCACGATAGGCCGCACTGGTAGAGTGACAGTCGTTTTACAGGTTTCACCAGTAAAAATTGATGACAAATGGATTCGGCGAGTGAATGTTGGCTCGGTCGCGCGTTGGCGGCAGTGGGATATTACATCTGGCGATCAAATCGTTATCGCACTGGCCGGGCATGGTATTCCACGGTTGGATAGTGTTGTTTGGCGGGTAAGCCAACGGCAGACGTTCACTCCTCCAGCAGAGGATCAATTTCATCAATTGAGCTGTTTTCGCCTTATCCCTCCTGAATGTGAGCCGCAACTTCTCTCTCGTTTGACATGGCTTAGTGGCCAAAAAGGACAAGATATACAAAGTGTTAGTAGTGGATATTGGCGAGAGCTGATCCATCATGGGCTGATCAATGATTTGGTGGGGTGGCTATCTCTCACGAAAGACCAAATAGCGGATGTTCCTGGCATAGGGATAGCCCGTGCTGAAAATATTTATCAGCAATTTCAAAGCACAAGGGAAAAACCCTTTTCCCAATGGCTACAGGCATTGGGTTTTGCGCAGGGTACACTTGTCAATTCTCAATGGCGGTCACTACAACAACGCAGTATCGCCGAGTGGAGTTTAATACCGGGTATTGGGCCGATTCGAGCAAAACAGATTACTCATTTCTTACACCACCCAGAGGTGCAAGCTATGGCTGACTTTTTATCGCAACAGAATATTAGCGGGTTCCAACTTGAGGAGTAAACCTTCACGTACCTGACTTAATGCTCTGAATGGTCATATTTGAAGATTGGCAGGCCCAGCCGGAATCGTAATGCTAACAGTCGTGCACTTAGCCCGGTGACGAGTGTAATGATAACAACCCAATTATGTGACAGTTGTGTGTATTGCAGAGTAATGTAGATCCAGGCGGCAGCGAATGAGATACCAGCATAGATTTCTTTCTGGAATACCAAGGGGATACTGTTACAGAACATATCGCGCAGGACGCCGCCAAAAACGCCGGTAATGACGGCCGCAATGGCGGCAATTATCGTACTGTGGCCCATATCAAGAGCGATTTGTGCCCCAATAATAGAGAAAACAATCAGCCCAATTGCATCAAGCACCAAAAACAAATGGCGTAAATGCTTCATTAGTGGTGCCATCCAAGTTGTGACGATTGCAGCAACGGCGACAATAACAATGTATTCCGGGTGTTTAACCCAACCCAGCGGATAATGGCCCAGCAGCATATCTCGGACTGAACCACCACCAATTGCCGTTGCAGATGCAATAATAATGACACCAAACATATCCATTTGACGGCGGCCCGCAGCCAGTGCCCCGGTCATGGCTTCAGCTGTAATACCAATAATATAAAGAACACTGAGTAGCATAATGAATCAAATTTCTTAAGGGCAGTAAAGGCCGCAGAGTAGTGACTAAGGCTGGTTGTCGCGACTGAGATTTTCTAAGTCATATATTTAAGATTACTTTAACTAATCAATTTATTAATTATATATCTAATAAATATAAATAAAAAAAGAATGTATTAATAATTAGGCATGAATAATTGTAGGGTAAAAATAGTAGGTTAAAGCTCTGTGAGAGTACATTAGTACGCTTGTATGATCCTCTTGCGTGATTGCAGAGTCATTCAGGGGATGGTAGTTTTTATCTTTTATTTCAGTGAGATTTGTTCATGGACAATCGTGTTAATCCGTTGCGTTATCGTGGGGCATTGTTTGCCGGTATGGTTGCTATCGGGGTATTACTGGGCGGTTGTGTTGATAACGCTGGTCATGCAAACACTGTAGCGGTGAAAGTTGTACCTCCGACCTGTATTAAAGGTGAGTCAATGACACAAACCACACTCTACTTCGGTTTGAATCGGCCTCATGGCCCCGCTATTTCTATCACTGAATGGCAGTCTTTTGTCGATAATGATGTGACTAGCCGCTTCAATGAAGGCTTGACCGTAATTGATGCCAAGGGGCAATGGTTGGGAAATGATGGGAAAGTTGCCAAAGAAAGCAGTAAGGCATTAGTCCTTATTCATAAAGATGGCAAAGAAGACGCCATTGAAGCTTTGCGCTCCCGCTATAAACAGCAGTTTTCACAAGAATCTGTCATGCGAGTTGATACTACTGTGTGCGTAGATTTCTAACATTCATTTCAAGCCTTTTATCTCCAATTTACGAGAGATAAAAGGCTGATAGCCCTATTTTTGGCTTAGAATGAAAGCTTGCCTTATTACAAAATAAGTCCTGCAACGGCGGCAGAAAGTAAACTGACCAAGGTTGAACCATAGACTAATTTTAATCCGAATCGTGAAACGATATTCCCTTGTTGCTCATTCAGCCCTTTGATGGCACCAGCAACAATACCAATTGAGGCAAAGTTAGCAAAAGATACTAAAAAGACAGAAAGAATGCCTAAGCCACGTGGAGACATTTCGGCTGCTACTTTCTTTAATTCAATCATGGCAACGAACTCATTTGCCACCAGTTTGGTAGCCATAATACTCCCCGCCTGTAACGCATCCTGAGTAGGAATGCCAATCAGCAGAGCAAGCGGATAAAATAGATATCCCAGCACTTCTTGGAAACTGATGTTGAATAAGCTACTAAATAAAGCATTAATAGCAGAAATTATGGCAATAAACCCGATTAACATCGCGGCTATAATCATAGCGATTTTAAAACCAGCCAGAATATATTCCCCCAACATCTCAAAAAAACTTTGGTCTTCATGAAGTTTGTTTAGCTTTAATTCGGGTTCTTCAGTAACAGGGTAAGGATTAATAATAGAAAGAACAATAAAAGTACTAAACATATTCAATATTAATGCAGTTACTACAAATTTTGGCTCAAGCATAGTCATATAAGCGCTTACAATCGACATGGACACTGTTGACATCGCCGTTGCTGCCATGGTGTACATTCTACGTGGTGATATATCAGCAATAATCCCTTTGTAAGCAATAAAATTCTCTGATTGTCCTAAAATCAATGTACTTACGGCATTGAAAGACTCCAGTTTCCCCATGCCATTTACTTTGGATAACAACGTGCCCACCACCCGTATGATGAGTGGCAATATACGAAAGTGCTGTAAAATCCCAATCAGTGCCGAAACGAAAATGATCGGGCAAAGAACGTTCATGAATATAAATGCTAAGCCTTGTTCGTTCATTCCCCCAAAAACAAAACTAGTACCGACTGAGGCAAATTTCATCAGTGTTTCGAATAATCCAGCAAAATACTTTATCGCACCCAGGCCATTTTCTGAGTGTAAAAAGAAATAAGCCAGTGCAATTTCTAAAACCAATAACTGAAAAATATAGCGCAGTCTAATATTTTTTCGGTCACGACTGGCTAACAACGCCAGTATTGCAATAGTCATCAACGCTAAAAGAAAGTGCAGAATTTGCAGCATAAAAAATCCGTCAGGGATAAAGTTCAGCCAGTATTTTATCCATAACGGCAGGCTTTTTTCATCTGAAATTCTACCGCCTTGGCAATATATATTCTATTTAGCGCCTTAACACAGCTCTAAACATGCGTATTGTTAAAATTTTTACTGCTTTTCTCATCATTTATCCATTGAGTGACTCACTATTTATCTGCCAGCTTAAGTTGCCATCACTCCGGCAAGTTTAGCGCGTCCTCAAGGAGGATCCGGCAGAAATAGCACTATTTGTGTTTAACTAACTCATTGGATGGAATATGAATATGATTAATCTTCCTAGCTGCCGCCCTTTTACTGAGGCTGGCCACTTATCTCAAATATCGGCCTATTACGAAGAAGAGCGTAATACCATGTGGATGTTGTTGCGCGCTCATCCGCGCCCTTGTTTTAATCTGGAATTAATTGAAAATATTATGACACTCGCGCAAGCCGCTAAAGAATCAAAGTTACCTTTTGATTTTTGGGTGACGGGTTCGGTGGTGCCCAATATGTTTAATGTAGGGGGGGACTTAAACTTTTTCGCGCATATGATCAAAAACCGCAAACGAGAAGCGTTAATGGCATATGCGCGTGCATGCGTAGATTGTGTTCATGCGGCTTCCCGTGGCTTTGATACTGGTGCTATCTCTATTGCGATGATTGAGGGCAGCGCGTTAGGTGGCGGCTTTGAGGCAGCATTAGCCCATCATTTTGTTCTGGCACAAACTACAGCCAGAATGGGATTCCCAGAAATTGCATTTAATCTATTTCCTGGCATGGGGGGGTATTCGCTTGTTGCCAGAAAAGCAGGAATGAGGGTAGCTGAACAATTGATTTGGACGGGTGAGTCTCATGCAGCGGAATGGTATGAGAGTCGTGGCTTAGTTGATAAGTTATTTCAGCCGGGAGATGCTTATCTTGCTACTCGCACCTTTATAGATACGATCAGGCCGAAGTTAAATGGTATGAGAGCGATGATTAGGGTCCGGCAACGTGTTTTACAATTAACGCGTTCAGAACTGATGGATATCACTGAGGATTGGGTTGATTCTGCATTTTCTATTGAGCCGAAAGATATTGCCTATATCGAACGGTTGGTTACGTTACAAGACCGGCATACTTCGGCAATGCCAAAAGCAATATAACGTTATGCACCTAATCCAATGAAAGGTGAGGGTGTTGTGTTACCAGCCAATGCTCCAGTTCATCTGCGGGCATTGGTTTGGCGTAAAGAAATCCCTGCTTTTCATCAATGCCAATAGAATCCAGGAATTCTTCTTCCCCTTTAGTTTCCACACCTTCTGCAATCACCCGCATTTTAAGTGCCTCAGCGACAACGATAATGGCTTTAACCAGAGATTGTGAAATAGGATTATTATCAATATCACGAACAAAACTTTGATCCAATTTAATGGCATCAATAGGGATACGGGCCAATTGAGAAAGTGAAGAATAGCCAGTGCCGAAGTCATCCAAATGAACCTGAGCACCCAAGTGACGTAGTTGTTTCATGATATTGATAGCTGCATCTTCATCATCAATTAAGCAACTTTCGGTTAATTCAACATCAACCAAACTTGATTCTAATTCGCTGGATTCAAGAGACTCAATAAAACTGGTTACGATAGCTTCATCAATTAATTGCCTGGCTGACACATTGACTGCCACCCGCAAGTTAATTCCACGTTTTTTCCAATTTACCGCTTGTTGCATTGAGGTTTGCAGTACCCATTTTCCCAATGGTCCGATCAACCCGGATTCTTCGGCATAGGAGATAAATTCAAGTGGGGCGATTAAACCACGCTCAGGTGATAACCATCGGACTAATGCTTCGACACTATGAACTTTACCCGTTTTGGCAGATATCTTGGGTTGGTAAAAAACTTGTAATTGATGTTGTTCTAAACCCTTACGTAAATTGGTATCTAGCCAGACGTATTCAGATACTTTCTTATTCATCTCTTGTGAAAAAATCGAATAGGTCTGTTTTCCATGTTCTTTTGCGGTGTACATGGCAGTATCTGCGCTACGGATAATATTCTCTAGTGTATCGCCATGTTCAGGGCACAGTGCTATCCCGATAGAGCACCCAGTATATACTTCAATCAATCCTACTCGGAAGGGCAATTTCATGCGGTTGAGAATACGCTGTGTAGTTGCCTCCAGTAAGCTCATCGAGGCATTCTCGACCAGAACAATAAACTCATCACCGCCTAACCGGGCAAGCATTTCACTTTCACCCAAACAACTTAAAATGGCGAGTGAGACATCTTTCAGTAAGCGATCACCAAACATATGACCGTAATGGTCGTTCACTTTTTTAAAATTATCGAGATCGAGGTAAATAATCCCCACCGAAGAATCACCACGAGTTAGGATCGCGCTATTAATACGTTCATGAATAGCGTGGCGATTAGGCAGGCCAGTAATCATGTCGGTATTAGCCAAAATCCGCAAACGCTCTTGAGCACGCCTTTCTTTAGTAATATCGGTACCAGAACAGATAAGGTAACGCTCGTTTTTGCCACTGCCACTGTGAACAAACTTATTGCGGAATAAAAAGAGACGTTTTCCTTTTACGGTATTAACCCAACGCTCAACTTCGTAAGATGCACCGCGCTGGAAGAAGCCCTCAATATTTTTACGTGATGAGGCTCCCTCTTTGGCTGTCATAAACAAGTCGTAAACATTTTTACCAATGACATCTTGTTCTTTTTTACCGGTATATTCTTCGCTAAGGTGATTGAAACGCTGTACATAACCATCTTTATCGAGAATCACAATGACTGAGTTAGCTTCAGAAACCACTTGTTCTGCAAAGGAAAGCCCCATTACTAAATCGCGCGCTACTGATTCAGTATCCGCGTACGCGGAAGCCGTTCCGCCCCATTCTTTGTCATTAACTTTACGGCCCACCAGATGTAAATGAAGTGGATTACCATAAATCTCGATTTCAATATCTAAACTGGCAGTAATGCCGGTTAAGCCCCGAATTTTCATTGTTTGAACTGAATTAAGGGGAATAGCAATATTTGTAGTCCCTTTAATCGCTGACAACTCTAAAGCTTGACTATCAAAAGCCAGTCGCCAAAAAGGGCTATGGGTACCAAAATAGGTATCAAGGATCGATGTGTTTTGGTCTTCGAACATACGCGATCCCCTAAAAGTGTATATGTGTCTTTTACTTACCTTAGCCAGAAAATTTAAGCAACGCTATTTCTGGCTTACCCTGTGATGGTGGTAATTCTGGCCCTTATAAAACGACCCTGTCTAGACCGACCAACCAATAAAGTATATGTGTAATTTCTTCATACCTGATATTAGATAGTAGTCATAAACATATTAAATGCCCTTTCTGCTCTCAAATTGTGGCATAAGAAGAAAGGTAAGCATGGGAAAAATAAAAAAACATCATATTTTTTATATTGTTACATTGATTTGTACAAAATATTTTAATTGATAAAATAATGAAGAAGAGCCGCTTGTTCGAGGGAGAGAAGTGTGACTTTGGGCGGGTTAACATCACTACAACAGCAAAATGGTGAGCAATTAGGGTATTCCATTTCAAATGAAGTAAGAATACCCAAATCCCAATTATGGTTTTTCTGCGATTCTTTTCAGATATTCATTGTTTTTGAATGCGATCATGATCATTTCAAAACAGATTCGAGAAGTAAGGCCACCAGCAAGGATGCTAAAAAAGCCGCCGATGACGCTGGTATTTATCATTACAAATACGCCGGAAAAATGATGAGCACCAGTAAAAGCCAATATAAACCAGTAAGAATTTTTGGTGTTAGCAAAGCATCGAAAAAAAGTACATTCTTAAGCATTACGAAATCCTTCTTATTTGAGCGTTAAAATTCCAGCAGGGATTATGCATTAGCTTTAAACCTCTTGCCATACACAAACACTTACAAATATTATGGAATTATAATAATCAGATGATTCTCGTTATTACTGCTCAAATTGGGCACTTTAATTACTAAAAGTTCAGTATCATGCCAACGCCGACTTCTTCAATATTAACTGTATTAGCTAGGGCTATTTTGGCTTTAAGATCAGTACAGTGGCAGGGATAAACTGCTTTAGCATTGAGTTGTTTAAAATAGTCAGATGTTCTGGATAGAATCTCACTACTGGCATTTAATAAATGAAAGCCGCCAATAACTGCACGCACACGTTTATCGTTGGTAACTTTAATAGCATAATCGATAATATTGCAGATACCAGAGTGAGAGCAGCCTGTGATTATTACGATACCTTCAGGGCTGGTATAAACCATTGCACTATCATCGGTAACAAAATCTTCAACTTTATGGCCGCAGCAATCGACAGTTTCGCCAATAGGCTCTAGCCCTTCGAAATCGTTGTTACGCGCAATCTCCCCTAAAAAGAGTAAATTATCGGTAAGGTAATATACCCCAGGCTGTTCGACCCGTTCGAAAAGCATCGGATAACCATCCGCCGGTAAATTAGCCCCTATAGATTTATCTTCATAGTATTTCGGCAGAAAAGCATTGGGATGAGCAACAATCTTTATTTTCTTGGCATATTGATGGTTTACCCGATCAAGATGCTGTGCAAGGTGGTTTAGCCCCCAGCTATGGTCGTTATGCCCATGAGAAAGGACAATACTGTCTATCTCAGTCAGGTTAATGCCTAAAATGGCCGCATTACTCAGAAAAACATCGGAGTAACCGGTATCAAAAAGAAATGATTTTTCGTCAATTCGTAAGTGATAGCAGACACCAGGTTCGGCGGTAAGGTACTTATCTATCAAGGTATTATTATCAACTAATACGGTTAACTGCATGTTTTCTCCTTACCTACATACTCTACACTGACATGAGTATTATTTGCGACTATCGTTAAGCGATTAATCAGTAACTGATTATATTTATTCAACATACACCTGATGGCTAGGGAAAAAAGTGCTCACCTCGCGTTGTTTGGAACAAATACGGTCTTGTTTCATCCTTCTACGGTCAGTGATAATTACGCTTGTCTCTGAGGTGAAAATTTGAGGTATAGATGATAAGAAAGGCGACACTTGCGGATATATCCCGTTTGGTTGAGGTTTGGGAACTCGCAGTAAGAGAAACACATTTATTCTTAACCGAAACTGATATTCAGTTTTATTTGCCACAGGTGCGGGATATCTATTTACCTGCTCTGGAGGTGTGGTTATTTGAAAATAGTACCGAGATCGTAGGATTTATCGGCCTGGATAGTAACAAAGTAGAAACGTTGTTTATTGATCCCGCTTATCACGGTAAAGGTATTGGTAAAGCGTTGCTGGTTCATGCTCAGCATTTAAAGGGAAAGTTGCGTGTGGATGTGAATGAGCAAAATCCAGCGGCATTAACTTTTTATCTAAAATGCGGATTTATAAAAATCGGTCGCTCAGAATTGGATGGCGAGGGGAAACCTTTCCCATTGATTCACCTGACTCAGACTGAATAGTAACCTAGGACGGGTGATACTAAGCATGAGCTGTGGTTAGTGTATATCACAAACCATTAAATAACCTTTTCACCACTACGGCGCTACTCTCTTTGCAAGCAATTCCCATCGGTTCATCGTGAGTTGCAGAGTTCAGAACTTCTGAAGTATTGGCTCTGGCTTGGATTGAGGCATATGTACGCATGTTGTTACTTCTTAAATTTACATTTCCATTGCTGAAAATTCAATCAACCCCAGGGGGAATATATGGTTGCAGAAAGTATTCGACCATAAAAATTTATAGCGCTAAAAAAGCCCGTAGTGACACGGGCTTGAGGTGTACTTCGAGGGGCAGTGAGACTTAGTGAGTGCTAGCGTGATAACTTACTCAATATTCTGAATCTGCTCGCGCATTTGCTCGATTAGTACTTTCAGTTCGATAGCGGAGTTGGTCACGTCGGCATTGATAGACTTTGATGCCAGCGTATTCGATTCGCGGTTAAATTCTTGCATCATAAAATCAAGGCGACGGCCTACCGCTTCTTTCTTCTTCAGAATATTGTGCGTTTCTTTAACGTGCGCTTCCAGGCGATCTAGCTCTTCGGCAACATCGACACGTTGCGCCATCAACACCAATTCTTGCTCCAGACGGGTATTTTCCAGTTGGACTTGCGCTTCTTCCAGCTTATTGAGCAAGCGTTCACGTTGCCACTGCAAGATATTTGGCATATGCGCACGGACTTTAATCACTTCCGCACTAACACCATCAAGGCGCTGTTCGATAAGGGTTTTCAGTGCCGCACCTTCTGTTTCGCGGGAAACGATAAAGTCATCCAGCACGATATCCAATGCTTGCATTAGCTCGGTACTGATTGCGTCCAGATCCTGCTCTTCAGCGGCCATGACACCCGGCCAGCGCAGAATATCCACCGGATTTATCTCGCCTTCATCACTTTGCATTTTGACCCAGTTACCGGCCTCAACTAACTGCTTTGCCAGTTTTTCATTAAGGATCAGAGAGCTTTGTGCGTTAGCATCCAGTTCAAAACGCAGGTTGCACTCAATTTTGCCGCGCGTTAAGCGGCCACGGATGCGTTCGCGGATAACTGGTTCCAGACTGCGAAATTGTTCAGGTAAGCGAATATAGGTTTCTAAATAGCGTTGGTTAACGGAACGCAGCTCCCAGGCTGCGCTACCCCATTCACCCTTAATGTCACGCCGAGCGTAAGCGGTCATGCTGCGGATCATTGTTGCGTACCCGTTTTAAAGAAAAGATGCAGCGATTATAGCCTCCGAGGCGCAGGCAGGATAGGCATTACATCACTAAGGCCGTATAATGCGCGACCAATATCGATTTAAAGCCGGAGAAAGCCCATGCGTCCAGCAGACCGAGCAGCACAACAAGTCCGCCCACTCACCCTGACCCGTAATTACACGAAACACGCTGAAGGTTCAGTATTGGTTGAGTTTGGCGATACCAAAGTATTGTGTACCGCCACGGTCGAAGAGGGTGTTCCGCGCTTTCTCAAAGGCCAAGGGCAGGGCTGGATAACTGCTGAATATGGCATGTTGCCGCGTGCTACTCATAGCCGTAATGCCCGTGAAGCCGCGAAAGGTAAACAAGGTGGCCGTACTTTAGAGATTCAACGCCTGATTGCCCGTTCTTTACGTGCTGCGGTTGATTTGAAAAAATTAGGTGAGTTCACTATCACCTTAGACTGCGATGTGTTGCAGGCTGATGGTGGTACCCGTACTGCTTCAATCAGTGGTGCTTGTGTGGCTCTGGCCGATGCACTGAATAAACTGGTCGCGGCGGGTAAATTGAAAGCGAACCCAATGAAAGGTCTGGTTGCTGCGGTTTCTGTCGGTATCGTTAAAGGCGAGGCCCTTTGCGATCTGGAATATGTAGAAGATTCTGCCGCAGAAACGGATATGAATGTGGTGATGATGGAAGATGGCCGGATGATTGAGGTGCAGGGCACCGCAGAAGGCGAACCATTCAGTCACGAAGAACTCTTGTCGTTGCTGGCTCTGGCCCGTGGGGGAATAGAGACTATTTTCCAGGCGCAGAAAGCAGTGTTAGCACAATAATTGATTAAGGCGACTTGCTAGTCGCCTTTTTTTTGCCTGCAATTTAGATATCGAGTCAGTTAATAAAGCAGTTAACAAGAACAGTCACAATCTGGAGAGGAGAAGTACCCATGAAAGCCTATCAGCGCGATTTTATCGAGTTTGCGCTTAACAAGCAGGTGTTGAAGTTTGGCGAATTTACCCTGAAGTCTGGGCGGATTAGCCCCTATTTCTTTAATGCCGGATTGTTTAATACCGGGCTGGATCTGGCAAAACTCGGGCGTTTTTATGCCGCTGCCTTAGTAGATTGTGGTGTAGAGTTCGATCTGTTGTTCGGGCCAGCATACAAAGGTATCCCAATTGCGACGACGACGGCTGTTGCATTGGCAGAGCATCATGAACGCGATGTGCCTTACTGTTTTAACCGTAAAGAAGCGAAAAATCACGGGGAAGGCGGCAGTCTGGTAGGTAGCCCGTTACAAGGCCGAGTCATGCTGGTGGATGATGTAATAACCGCTGGTACTGCTATTCGTGAATCAATGGAGATTATCAATGCACAGGGCGCGACCCTGGCTGGCGTAATGATTTCATTGGACCGTCAGGAACGTGGCCGTGGTGAGATTTCAGCGATTCAGGAAGTTGAACGTGATTATCACTGCAAAGTGATTGCGATTGTGACGTTGAGTGATGTGATAAGTTATCTGGAAGAAAAACCAGAAATGGCTGATCATCTGGCCGCGGTGCGTGAATATCGCAAGGAATACGGTATCTAGCCACTCTATTGCTAAGCCAGCAAAAAGGGCCATCAGGCCCTTTTTTTATAGGTTTTGTGACTGCCGCGACTGAGCTTATTGCAACTGCGCCACAATCAGTGGCCAGCGGGCGTCAAACTCTTGTGTTGGCCGGTAGCGGAATTCTGAACGGACAAAGCGCGAAAGCATCCCTTCACAAAATGCCAGTAGTTGAGTCGCCAATAGCGCTTCATCATGTATAAAACCTTGCCCATCACGCAGTTTTTTCTCGCGCAAAACTTGACGCAATTGCACTTCAATACGTTCAAATAGTTGATTAATCCGCCCTTGCAGACGATCTTGTTCAAACATCAGTGCATGCCCGGTCATGATTCGGGTCAGGCCGGGGTTGCGTTCTGCAAACCCTAATACCAGTAGCAGGATTAGCCGGAGGCGATTAAACGTCTCTTTTTCATCTTGCAGAATCAAATTAATGCGGGACATCAGACTATCTTCAATAAACTCGATCAGGCTATCGAACATCCGCGTTTTACTGGGGAAATGTCGATAAAGCGCTGCTTCAGAAACCCCCACATTGGCGGCAAGTTTAGCGGTAGTAATGCGTTGGCTACCATCACTGGATTCCAGCATCTGCGCTAAAGCCTGCAAAATTTCCTCGCGCCTGTTCCTTTTCGTATTCTGTTTTTCTGCCATGTCCGAGTAGACCCTTGCTAAAAATGACTTAATAACAAAAACCCAAATATCGGCCGCACTGGGTACCAAGCCCCGGCGGCTTATGTGATAGCTTTTTTACGATATTGAGGTCTAGGGTAGGTTATTGGCGCCCAGAATGACCAAAACCACCGGTACCACGTTCACTTTGGTCAAAATCCTCAACCAAATTGAATTCTGCTTGTACTACGGGAACAAATACCATCTGAGCGATGCGTTCACCGGGTTCGATGGTAAAAGCCTGTTGACCACGGTTCCAGACTGACACCATCAATTGCCCTTGATAATCGGAATCAATCAGTCCCACCAGATTACCTAATACCACGCCATGCTTATGCCCCAAACCGGAGCGCGGCAGAATGACGGCGGCTAAAGCACTATCACCGATGTGTATGGCTAAGCCGGTAGGTAACAATGTGGTTTGCCCCGGCAGTAAATCAACTGCCTCGTCCAGACAGGCACGTAAATCCAGCCCGGCAGAACCTTCTGTAGCATAGGTTGGTAAAGGAAATTCATTGCCAACACGTGGGTCCAGAATTTTAATGTCGATTTTTTTCATCATAACGGCTGACAATCTCGTCTATTAAACGCTGACTGAGGAGGTGTTTATCGCTGAGCGGTAAACGTTTCTCTCCAGCCAGCCAAAAAAGGTGCAAGGCATTGGTATCACTGTTAAAACCATGCTCTGCGAGCGATACATCATTAGCGCAAATCAGATCCAGCTTCTTTCGCACTAGTTTTTGTCGCGCGTATTCTTCCACATTCTGGGTTTCGGCAGCAAATCCAACCACAAATGGTCGATTTTTAGCCATCGAAGCCACGCCAGCAACAATATCCGGGTTTTTCACCAACTTAAGGGTGATTTCATCACCCTGTTTTTTTATTTTCTCATCAGAAACTTGCTCTGCACGGTAATCTGCTACCGCAGCACAAGAAATAAAAATATTCTGCTGGGCTACGGTGTTCTGCACGACCTGCTGCATCTCAAGAGCACTGACAACATCAATGCGATTAACACCCGTCGGCGTGGAGAGATTCACCGGGCCTGCAATCAGCGTGACTTTAGCGCCTCTCGCGGCGGCGGCCTGAGCAATTGCGAAGCCCATCTTGCCCGAACTTTGATTACTGATAAAGCGCACCGGATCAAGTGCTTCACGCGTTGGCCCTGCGGTAATCATGACACTCAAATGTTGCAGGTCTTGTTTTGCAGAAAAATGACTGTCTGCCAGTGCGACGATTTCCAGCGGGTCCAGCATTCTTCCCGGCCCCACATCACCACAAGCCTGGCTGCCGCTGTCCGGCCCCCACAGCAACATTCCGCGATTAGCGAGAGTCTGCAAGTTCGCTTGGGTGGCCGTAGCACGGTACATCTGTTGATTCATGGCCGGAACAGCCGCAATAGGGGCTGCCGTGGCCAGGCAAACCGTGGTCAGTAGGTCATTTGCCATCCCCGCAGCAACCCGGGCCAGCAAATCAGCCGTAGCCGGAGCCATGATGACCAGATCAGCCCATTTACCTAACTCAATATGGCCCATGGCGGCTTCTGCCGCCGGATCGAGTAAATCATCTGAGACGGGATAGCCCGAGACTGCCTGCAACGTGAGCGGCGTAATGAACGCTTTGGCGGCGGTCGTCATCACCACACGCACTTCTGCGCCCCTGTCGCGCAAGCGGCGTACCAGCTCAGGAGATTTATACGCGGCAATACCTCCGCTAATCCCGAGCACAATATGTTTGCCGGAAAGTCCCGTCATCATGATTGTCCGAATGAAAGCTGTAAGAGGCAATATTTTAGCATAACCACTGAGTAGATTAGCTATCGGGCTGTCGCTTGATGTCATCAATCATCAAATTTGCGAAGCGTTTCGCATGCACTTAATCATGAGTTCGCCAGGCAGAAAGCCTTCTGTCATGCTGCATGTGCTGTTCTGGGATTACAGGAGCCAAAGGATGGATGAATGGTATGGGCAGATAGCCCCAAGGGAGAAATTACTGAAATACGGTGCAGCCATGCTGACCGATGCCGAGTTACTCGCTATTTTTCTGCGTACCGGTATTCCGGGAGTACACGTAATGCAGATGGCTGAATATCTGATTGAAGAGTTTGGCTCACTTCATGGGCTGATGTCGGCGGATTATCAGACGTTATGTGCTCAAAAAGGGATTGGTGCATCTAAATACAGCCAAATTCAAGCTATTGCAGAACTGGCCTGCCGTTGTTTTTCATCCCACCTGATGCGGGAAAGTGTTCTGCAAAATCCCGAAATTACCCAAAAGTTTCTACAAAATATTCTTTCCCACCGCGAACGAGAGATTTTTTTAGTCATGTTTTTGGATAACCAGCATCGTGTTATTCGCCATGAGGAGATGTTTACTGGTACCATTAGCAGCGTTGAGGTCCATCCGAGAGAAATTGTGCGTGAAGCGCTGAAGGTTAATGCCGCCGCGCTGATTCTGGCGCATAATCACCCCTCGGGTAAGGCTGAACCGAGCCAAGCCGACCGTTTGATTACTACGCAGGTGATAAAAGCCTGCTCATTATTAGATATTCGTGTGCTCGATCATTTAGTGGTTGGCCGGGGTGAATGTGTCTCATTTGCTGAACGGGGATGGCTTTAGAGCAATAATAATTGATCCTTTCAGGATCTTTAGCTGTTAGGGACTTGAGCACTTACGCTTCAGAGCGTATACTACGCCACCTTTGAGAATCTTGGGTTTGGCGTGAAGAGCCTATCTCAGCAGGTTTATAGCCTGGTGGCAGGGGTTTCTGACCTGATGACAGTGAGTCTTCTCAGTGAATTTGCTGAGATGGGCTCTAAAGCCTGACGAGGCGGCCAAATCCTATACGAAGCTCGAGCTGATTTGATTTTTGGAGAATAGACATGTCCCGAGTCTGCCAAGTTACTGGCAAGCGCCCGGTGAGCGGTAACAACCGTTCCCACGCAATGAACGCGACCAAACGCCGTTTTCTGCCGAACCTTCACTCTCACCGTTTTTGGGTTGAGGGCGAGAAGCGCTTTGTAACTCTGCGTGTATCTGCTAAAGGTATGCGTGTTATTGATAAGAAGGGTATCGAAACGGTCTTGGCCGAAATTCGTGCCCGCGGTGAGAAGTATTAAGGAACTGAATCATGGCTAAAGGTGTTCGCGAGAAGATCAAGCTGGTTTCTTCTGCTGGTACTGGTCACTTCTATACCACTACGAAGAACAAGCGTACTAAGCCGGAAAAATTGGAATTGAAGAAATTCGATCCAGTTGTCCGTCAACACGTGATCTATAAAGAAGCTAAAATTAAATAATTTTAATTTTGGTGGATTATGAAAACCCGGCTTCGGCCGGGTTTTTTATTATATAAAGTTCAGTGAGATACGTTTAGGGAGGTTACATGCCTGAATTACCAGAAGTTGAGACCAGCCGACGCGGGATCGAACCTTATCTTGTCGGCCAAACTATTCTTTACGCGGTGGTTAGAAATGCCCGTTTGCGTTGGCCGGTATCCGATGAAATTCTGGCTTTGAGTGATCAGCCGGTGCTCAGTGTTCAGCGTAGGGCCAAGTATTTACTAATAGAACTGCCAACTGGCTGGATTATCGTCCATCTGGGAATGTCAGGTAGCTTACGGATATTATCTGAAGAAACTGAAGCTGAAAAACACGACCATGTCGATTTGGTGATCAGTAATGGCAAAATATTGCGTTATACCGACCCACGGCGCTTTGGTGCCTGGTTGTGGGCAAAAGACCTTGAAACCAGCAATGTATTAGCACATTTAGGGCCAGAACCACTGAGCGACGAATTTTCTGCCCAATATCTGTTTGATAAATCACGTAATAAGCGCACCGTGATTAAACAGTGGCTGATGGATAATAAAGTGGTAGTTGGTGTTGGCAATATTTACGCCAGTGAATCCTTGTTTGCCGCGGGTCTTTTGCCTGACCGTGCCGCCGGTTCATTAACCAACGCTGAAATTGTACTGCTAGTGGCCACAATAAAAGCCGTGTTGCTGCATTCCATTGAGCAGGGGGGCACTACATTGCGCGACTTTCTACAGTCAGACGGTAAGCCTGGTTACTTTGCGCAGGAGTTGCAGGTGTACGGGCGGGCAGGCGAGTCATGTCGCCGTTGTGGGCATCTGATTGAAATTGCGAAACATGGGCAGCGCAGCACGTTTTTTTGCCGCCACTGCCAGCATTAATCGTATACCCTTCGTATTTGAAGCCGCTGGGTTGTGAGCTATGTTCGCTTACCACCTACCGGTAACGCCAATTAACTTTGGCTATATAGGGTATCGCGTAAATAAAGAGTCAGGCCAGTTTACTCATTAGCGCTTTGGTGACCGGTACCGGAAGGAACGGCGTGATATCTCCCCCATGGCGCGCCACTTCCTTCACCAATGAGGAAGAGATAAACGACCATTTTTCTGATGGCATCAGGAACACACTTTCCAGTTTTGGCATCAGGTGACGGTTCATATTGGCCAGTTGCCATTCATACTCAAAGTCTGATACTGAGCGTAAGCCTCGTACCAAAATATTAGCATCGTGTTTTCTGGCGAACTCAGCCATCAGTTCACTGAATCCTAAAACCTCTACATTCTTCAAAGGTGCGGTCACTTCTTTGGCCAATGCCACGCGTTCTGCCAGTGTAAACATCGGTTTTTTGCTGGAACTGTCGGCAATAGCCAGGATGACATGGCTGAACATGGCAGCGGCACGTGTCACTAAGTCCAAATGCCCATTGGTTATGGGATCAAATGTCCCCGGATAGATGGCTTTGGTGGTCATGAGTTCTCGCTTTTCTGATATTGGTGGCTCAATGCCCACAGAGCCGCATATTTATTAAAGGTATATTGCGCGTTTACGACTGCCAGCAATAGCCCTTGTTTACCATCGAGGAAACCTGCACGTAATAACCATGTTTTACAGAAAGCCCCAAGAGTATGGCTGAGAATAGAGAAGTAGCTGCAACTCTTACCTTGCTGATGGCGCTGAGTGGCCCACGCCTTTGCATAACTCAGTTGTTTACGTTGAAAAGCAAAGAAATCACGGCAAGTTAGATGCAATAAATCACCGCTCAACGGGATAACTTTTGCTGAGCCGCTATTGAGCGATTCATGCACCAAATTATCGTTATATTGGAACTGATGATGCGGATATAACCGAGTTACTCGATCTGGATACCAGCCACTGTGGCGCATAAAACGGCCTAAAAACAGGTTCCGCCGTGCACAGCTATAAACTGCGCCTTCCTCCGGTGCGATAAGTACCGCTTCAATAGCTGCTTTAAGCTCAGGGGTTACTCGTTCATCGGCATCCAGCATCAGAATATAATCACCACTGGCATACTGTTGAGCTAATTGCCGCTGTTTACCATAACCCGGCCATTGCTCGTTACAGTAGACTTTAGCGCCATATTGCTGAGCCAGCGCGATGGTTTCATCTTCACTGCCTGAATCCAATACCACTATTTCATCAGCCCAGCTCACTGATGCCAGGCAATCCGCCAGCAATGAGGCTTCATTCTTGGCAATCATCACCACTGACAGGCGTTTTCTTGCACTCATTTAGTGGCTCCGTTGCGGCAGATAAGGCTCCAGCAAGTGTAATAGCCGCTGTAGTGCACCTTGGTTTTCATGCAACACATCAACTGCATGGCGACCATAATAGAGGCGGCAATCTTCATCTGTTAGCAGCACGGTGATTTCTTTTACCAGCGATAGGGTATCTGTTACGGTTATCAACCCTTCAGCCTGTTCCAGCTTGGCACAGATGTCTTTAAAGTTAAATGTATGTGGCCCCATCAACACCGGAATGGCATGGGCCGCGGCTTCCAATGGATTATGACCACCACGTTCAACCAGGCTTCCACCGACAAAGGCCAGATCGGCAATACCATATAGCAGCATCAGTTCACCCATGGTATCGCCAATCACAACCTGTGTACTGCCAGAAGGGATTTCACCTTTGCTACGTAAGGTATAACTCAGCCCTGCTTTCTGTGTCAGTTCAACCGCTTTCGGGAAACGTTCGGGATGACGAGGTACCAAAATCAACAATAATGTCGGGAAGTGTTGCAGCAATTGGCTGTGAGCCTCCAGCAAAATGGCTTCTTCGCCGTCATGAGTACTGGTTGCAATCCACACCGGGCGATGCGGTGCCCATTGGCGGCGTAATGTTACGGCTCTGGCTGCTAATTCAGGGGTGACGGAAATATCAAATTTCAGGCTGCCCGTTACCGTCAACTGAGAACGTCTTAGGCCCAGTTCGATGAAACGGTCGCCATCTTCTTGATTTTGTGCAGCAATCAGTGTGATGCGTTGCAGCATATTACGGATAAAACTACCGATTTTCTTATAGCCAGCGGCAGAACGGGCAGAAAGACGTGCATTGGCAATCACCAGTGGGATCTTGCGACGATGCAGCGCATTGATAAGATTCGGCCACAGTTCTGTTTCCATGATAATGACCAGCTTAGGATTGACCTGATCAAGAAAACGGTTCACCGAGCCGGGGAGGTCGTAAGGCAGATAAACGTGGTGAACATCTTTACCAAACGCAGATTGGACACGCTCAGAACCGGTAGGTGTCATGGTGGTCACGGTAATGGGCAGTGATGGGTAGCGGTGACGTAATGCCCTGACTAAAGGGATCGCGGCCAGTGTTTCACCGACTGAAACTGAATGCAGCATGATACCGCCAGCGACAACTTTACCGGCACAAAAACCATAGCGTTCCCCCCAACGCTTGCGATAAGCGGGGGCTTTACGGCTACGTAACAGCAACCGCAGCCAAATCAAAGGTTGAATAAGGTAGAGCAGTACCTGATATAAACGCAGCAACATTCTATCAATTTCATTAATATGGATTATTAAGAATAATACCATATTTGAGCAAGAAAGGCTCTTTTCAACTGGGCCAGCCTGATAGCCGGAGTAGGGCCAGACTATTCATAAAAAAGAATATAATTTTTAACAAATTTCAGTAATTGGGCAGCGATAAAATTGATTTTGCGTGCTTAAAGATGAGAATGATTATCATTATTTCTTGTTGCGCTTAAATGTATAGCCATAGATACCAGTAAGTTATTATTTGGTGATATTTTTATCTGGAAATATGCCTATTTTTGGCGGTATATCGCTATTTATTGAAGCCTCTACTTTGATGGAATGATATTTAGTAATTAATGGTGTGACCGATAAATTGGTGAGCCGTTATTCGGAGGATATCAGCGAGTCGCGTTATTAATTATTTAAATAATTAATTAGAAATTCTTAACAGTCAGGTGTTGATGTTAATTGAAGCTATGTATTAGCCGCCATCTCTTGTTGGATAATAGGTTAGAAAGATAATCAGACAACCCATAACAAGCGAATCTGATAATTACCAGAGTCGCTTGTTATTACATGATAAATACTGGCAGATAGAATTCCTGGCATGAATAAATCACGGAAAACAAACAATAGTCGCTTATGAAATCAGTGCTTCCAATCGCGCCATAATAGTTTCAGCCGTAATAGTATCCATGCTTTTTTGTTCGGAAATCACCGCAATCTGGTTTTTCCCGTAGCCACCAATTAACCCAGGGTCAGTTGGACCGAACAGGGTAATATTGGGGCGATCCAACGCTGCGGTCAGGTGGCTGAGGCCGGTATCAACGGAAACGACGGCTTTTGCACCCGCCAGAACCTCTGCCACCTGCTGGAGGCTGAGTTTAGGCAAGACCTCAACATGCGGAAAATGCTCCGCTAATCGTAACGCGCGTTGATACTCATGTTCCGCCCCCCATGGTAACTTGATTTTTAAACCGGTGGGTGCAACCAGCTCGATCAATTGCAGCCAATGGCTTTCAGGCCAGTGCTTGCTGTCTCTGGTTGTTGCGTGCAGAAAAACCAAATACTGGCCAGCATCGCTGGGTAACTGGCTTAAAAAGCGCTGCGCGATAGCATAATCGCCATAGCTGTCAGGTTTGTCATAGCCAAGGCTTTTGGCAAACAGTTGGCGTATGCGCTCAACAGCATGTTGTTTAGTATCAATCTCATGACGGCAGTTATAAAACCAACTGGCAAAGGGTTCGCGGGCACTTTTGCAATCTGGGCCATGTCTAACCCCTTTGGCGATACGGGTAATCAGTGCGGCACTTTTAATTAGCCCCTGAGCATCAATCACCACATCATAACGGCGCTGCTGCACAACACGTTTAAAATCACAGCGTTCCTGCCGGGTATCACTACCAAACCAATTCTTACGCCAACGGCGGATGGCAACCGGAATCACTCGATCCACCGCCGGGTGCCAACTGGGTATTTGGCTGAACCCTTCCTCTACCACCCAATCAAAGCGAATCTCTGGCATAGCATTCATCGCATCGGTCAGTGCGGGCAACGTGTGTAAAACGTCGCCCATAGAAGAGGTTTTAACGATCAATACATGCATTAATCGGCCTCACTGACAGTGCTTTGGCGAGCCGATAATTGTTTCTCAAGGGCCGCCATCACTTGTTCTGGCTGGATATCAATCAAACTCTGATGATAGCCTTGCGCGCTATCGCCTTTGCGCACTTTGTGATAGCCGGTAATGAGGCGAATGACCGTAGCTTTATCGGACAGTGGTGGGGTGAAATCCGGGCTGCTTGGGCCATATAAGGCCACTAATGGCTTATTTAATGCAGCAGCAACATGCATTAAACCGGAGTCATTACTGACTACCGCACTACAGGCTGCAATCAATACCACCGCTTGTTCCAGCGAGGTTTGCCCCGCCAGATTGAGGCAGAATTCGCGGGAATTTTCGCCCAAAGTCTGGCGGATCTCTTCACCGGCTTCATTATCTTTAGCTGAACCTAATAAGACGACCTGATAGCCAGTATCAATCAGTTTCTGGGCCAGCGTAGCATAGTGATAATGTGGCCAGCGTTTTGCCGGACCAAACTCAGCGCCTGGGCAGAAACCCACGATTGGCCGGTTATCAGTCAAATTGAATGACGCAGTAATCTCGGCAATTTCTTCATCCCGAACCTGCAATTGCGGCCATAGCAAAGGTTGCGGTAAATCGTCGGCTGAATGGATTTTTTCTTTATCATAGGCCAGTGCGACATAGCGCTGAACCATCATAGGGAAGGCTTGTTTATCCAAGATACGCATATCATTGAGCAAGAAGTAGCGCATTTCGCCACGCCAGCCAATGCGTTGCTTAATCCCTGAAAAATAAGGTATCAGGGCGGATTTAAATGAGTTTGGCAGCACATAGGCACGGTCATAGCCGGTTTCACGTAAGGCTAAACCCAAGCGACGACGTTCATCAAAAGCAAAAGCCCCATGGCCTAAGGGCATGGGGATTGCATGACGCACTTCTGGCATTCTGGCCAAAAGCGGACGGCACCACGCAGGTGCCATCACATCAATATCTGCTGCCGGATATTCGGCCTTCAGGGTACGGTAAAGACTTTGCGACATCATCATATCGCCAACCCAAGAAGGGCCGATGACCAGTATTTTCATACCGTTTATCAATTCCTTGCAGCAAGTAATTTAGACTGAGCGATTGAGCCAGGCCAGGTATTCGTTGACGCCTTCAGCGACGGTTTTGAACGGCTTGTCGTAACCCGCAGCACGCAACTTGGTGAGGTCAGCTTGGGTGTATGCCTGATAACGACCTTTCAGTTTTTCAGGGAATTCAATGTATTCCACAGGTCCACTGTGGTGGAAGTCTACTACCGCATCGGCAACAGCCTGGAAAGATTCTGCGCGACCGGTACCACAGTTGAAAATGCCGGAGACATTGTTTTGCCAGAACCACAGGTTAACGTCAGCCACATCACCCACATAGATGAAATCGCGTTTGAAGTTTTCACTGCCGGAGAAGAGTTTAGGATTCTCACCCGCATTGATCTGGTTATTCAGGTGGAAGGCAACGCTTGCCATGCTGCCTTTGTGCCCTTCGCGTGGGCCATAAACGTTGAAATAACGGAAACCACAAATTTGCGAATCAGCTTGCGGCAGAATCTCGCGCACATACTGATCAAACAAGAATTTGGAATAACCATAAACGTTAAGTGGTTGTTCGTACTGACGATCTTCGATGAAATTATCGGTACGCCCACCGTAAGTGGCAGCAGAAGAGGCATATAAAAACGGAATGCCGCGATCCAGACAGAAGTGCAGGATATCTTTAGAGTATTGATAGTTGTTATCCATCATGTACTTGCCATCCCACTCGGTGGTGGAAGAACAGGCACCCTCATGGAAAATAGCATCAATATCACCCATGTCATCACCGGCAACGATACTGGCGACAAAATCTTCTTTATCCATGTAATCAGCGATATCCAGATCAACCAAATTGACGAATTTAGTGCCGTCTTTCAGGTTATCAACAACCAGAATATCTTTATAACCGATATTATTCAGTGCCTTAACGATATTGCTGCCAATGAAACCGGCGCCGCCAGTGACGATAATCATCAGGTTCACCCTTGCTAATCTTCTTGGTCGGGCACAATGCCCCACACTCTAGTTGGCGTTATCATAACATTTCATAGGATAGCGCACAGCCGCAAGGGGCTTAATCTCACGGTTTCTATGCGCTTTAGGATTGTTCACCGTGATATGTACTGCATTTTTTATAATATAAGACAAGGTTCCTCGTCAGTTCACTCACTAATCAGTAAAATGTACTGTGAAATTGCCCATCTTGGAGATAACTGAATGTCCCAGCCATTTAATCGACACCCTTTTTATCAGCAATTAGAACAACAACTCATAACTACCCGTGCTGAAGGGTTGTATAAAAACGAGCGAATTATCACCACCGCCCAGCAAGCAGACATTGCTGTAGCTGATGGAAGCCGTGTTATTAATTTCTGCGCCAATAACTATTTGGGCCTGGCCAACCACCCAAGGTTGATCGCAGCCGCTAAGCAAGGCATGGATACTCATGGTTTTGGTATGGCGTCGGTTCGTTTTATTTGTGGTACCCAAGACACACATAAAGAGTTAGAGCAGAAGCTAGCCAGTTTCCTCGGTATGGAAGATGCCATTCTTTACTCTTCTTGTTTTGATGCTAACGGCGGTTTGTTTGAAACCCTGCTGGGGCCAGAAGATGCCATTATTTCTGATGCGCTGAATCATGCCTCAATCATTGATGGTGTACGGTTATGTAAAGCCAAGCGCTACCGTTATGCCAATAACGATATGAGCGAACTGGAAGTCCAACTCAAACAAGCCAAAGCAGATGGTGCGCGTCATATTATGATTGCCACTGACGGTGTGTTCTCCATGGATGGTGTCATTGCCAACCTGAAAGGTGTTTGTGATTTGGCGGATGAGTATCAGGCATTAGTGATGGTCGATGACTCCCATGCTGTGGGTTTTGTGGGGGCTAATGGTCGTGGCACTCATGAATACTGCGAAGTAATGGATCGCGTTGATATTATCACCGGTACTTTGGGTAAAGCACTGGGTGGGGCGTCAGGCGGTTATACCGCTGGCCGCAAAGAAGTGGTTGAGTGGTTGCGCCAGCGTTCACGGCCTTACTTGTTCTCAAATTCATTGGCTCCAGCAATAGTAGCGGCTTCTATTGAAGTGTTATCGCTATTGGAAGACGGCGCTGAACTGCGTGATCGCTTATGGTCGAATGCGCGTTTATTCCGCGAGAAAATGAGTGCCGCCGGATTCACATTGGCTGGCGCTGATCATGCCATCATTCCTGTCATGCTCGGTGATGCGGCACTTGCGCAAAAATTTGCCAATGCCTTGCTGAAAGAGGGTATTTACGTTACCGGCTTCTTCTATCCGGTGGTACCGAAAGGCCAGGCGCGGATCCGTACCCAAATGTCGGCGGATCATACGACAGAGCAAGTCGAGCGGGCTATTGAAGCCTTTGTGCGTATCGGCAAACAACTTAACGTTATTGCGTAAGGAATGTTCATGAAAGCATTGTCTAAACTGAAGGCCGAAGAAGGTATCTGGATGACCGATGTGCCGCCACCAGAGCTGGGGCACAACGATATCATGATCAAAATTCGCAAAACCGCTATCTGTGGTACCGATGTGCATATTTATAATTGGGATGAATGGTCGCAAAAAACGATCCCCGTCCCAATGGTGGTTGGCCACGAATATGTTGGTGAAGTTGTCGCCATTGGTCAGGAAGTGAAAGGCTTTAATATTGGTGATCGGGTGTCTGGCGAGGGTCATATTACCTGCGGTCATTGCCGTAATTGCCGTGGTGGTCGTACTCATTTGTGCCGTAATACCGTGGGGGTTGGGGTTAACCGCCCTGGTTCTTTTGCTGAGTATTTGGTCATTCCTGCCTTCAATGCGTTCAAAATTCCAGACAATATTTCTGATGAGCTAGCCGCTATTTTTGACCCCTTCGGTAATGCGGTGCATACCGCGTTATCCTTTGATTTAGTGGGTGAAGATGTGCTGGTTTCCGGTGCTGGCCCGATTGGTATCATGGCTGCAGCCGTGTGTAAGCATGTTGGCGCTCGCCATGTTGTTATCACTGATGTGAATGAATATCGCCTGGATCTGGCGCGTAAAATGGGTGTAACCCGTGCCGTTAACGTTAGTAAAGAGAATCTGACGGATGTGATGGCTGAACTGGGCATGACTGAAGGGTTTGATGTCGGTCTGGAAATGTCAGGTGCGCCACCGGCGTTCCGTTCATTACTTAACTCAATGAATCATGGTGGGCGTATCGCAATGCTGGGGATACCTCCCTCTGATATGTCTATCGACTGGAATCAGGTGATCTTCAAAGGGCTGTTTATCAAAGGGATATATGGCCGTGAAATGTTTGAAACCTGGTACAAAATGGCAGCACTAATTCAATCTGGCTTGGATTTAACCCCGATAATCACTCATCGTTTCTCTATTGATGAGTTCCAGCAAGGGTTTGATGCGATGCGTTCGGGTAAGTCGGGTAAGGTGGTTTTAAGCTGGGACTAAAATATTCCCTTCGGGCCTTGAAGTTGCAGGGGTGTTGGCTGCGCGCACTAACCCGAATCACTTACTTATGTAAGCTCATCGGGATGAGTTTGCTGGCCGCCTACCTGCACCTCCAATGACTTTGGGAATTCCCTTCGGCCTTGAAGCTGCAGGATTGAGAGCGGGGCAGTCAGGTGATGATTGCCCCGTTTTATTAAGGCTTATCCGCTTTCGGTTTATCGCCGTCTTGGTTATTCGATTTTGGTTTATCCACCGGAATAACTGGCGCTACTGGCGGGAAGTATTGCTGCCAATGCCGCTGAACAAAGACCACCGCAGGGCTTTGCATCAAGCTCTCACCTATGATGCTAAACATCCTGTCTGCGTAGATTTTCTCCGCTACATAGCCCTCTTTCGCTTTGCATTGCTTGATAGCTTTCAGGCGATCGCCTTGGGTTGAGCCAGGTAGTTTGGTTTTACCCGACAACATGCCGCCACTGTTATTTTGCGTATTGTTTTGTACCGGCTCATTGAGAAGTGCACTTGGCCGGACTAATACGATATCAGCAGGTAACTGAGGCAACATTTGTTGCAACACTTTAATGGTGGCCGGATGGGGGTGCCCGATAGCAATAGCCGAACCATTACGACGAGCCAGTTCTACCGCACGGTTAAACTGTTGGCGGATCGCCGCTTCATTTTGTGAGTCATCCAAAAAGACTTTGCGCTTAATGACCTTAACCTGAGTCCCCTCTGCGGCACGGCTCGCTTGGCTATTACCGATGGTCACGCTATCGAGGAAATAGAGCTGATAGTGGTCCAGCTCCCGCATCACTTTCTGCATGCCGGAGAAACTGGAGGTCATTGCGCTGCCCATATGGTTATTCATGCCCTTGGCATAGGGGACATTATTCACCGCCTGGCGCATGATGCGCTGAATCTCTTCGCTGCTCATTGATGGCTGTAATGTATCGCGCTCCAGCGGTTGTTTGCTTAGGGGAGCCATCGGCAAATGAATCAGTATTTCGCGCCCTTGATTATGGGCTTTGACGGCCATCTCTCTGGCATAAGGCGCATTCGGCAGGATAGCCACTGAAATAGGCAATGGCATCTGTAAAATCTTGTTTTCGTTCTGGGGGCGATAACCAAAGTCATCAATCACAATAGAAAGTTTGCCCGCCTGTGCGGCGTTAGCGATGAGTAGGGCGGTTACAATGATAAATCGGCGTGTGTTGAAATAGTGCAATACAAGTTCCCTAACGTTGTTCGCTATCGTCCTAACCAAGGTTGTGGGTTAACTGCTTGTCCTTGACGGCGGATTTCGAAATAGAGTGATGGTTCACCCTGGCCGCCACTGGTACCCGCAAGGGCGATCGGTTGGCCAGCTTTCACCTGAGCACCCACATTGACTAGTGCACTCTGATTGTAGCCATACAAACTCATATCCCCTCTACCATGCTCGATAACCACAACCAAACCATAGCCTTGCAGCCAGTCAGCCAATAAGACACGGCCATCGGCGATCGCTTTTACTTCACTGCCTTCTGGTGCAGAGATAACCATGCCTTTCCAGCGTAGTTCACCTTGTAAGGCTTCACCGAAACGATGAGTTACATTACCACGGACCGGCCAGACAGCTTGCCCATCCGGGCGACCAAGGCCGCCAGTGCGTGCCATTAATGAGCGCTCACTTTCACTTGGTTTGTAGCTAGAACCGGTTTTCTTGGCTTGTTGTTCTTTAACTTTTATCTGTTCGCGTACCCGAGCGGCTTCTTTGGCCTCTCGTTCGGCGCGAGCTTTCGCTTCTCGTTCTGCTTTGGCTATTTGATCACGCAAGCGGGTTTCGTTTAGTTTTAACTCAGCCAGGCCTTGCTGATCTTTTTCCAGTGAAGCTTCCAGCGAGGTCAGGGTTTTCTTGCGTGCGGTACGTGCTTGTTCCAGTTTTTGCTGCTGAGTTTTCTGCTCATTCAACACGGTTTTTTGCTGATTTTGCTTTTGCTCCAGCGTTTTTTTCTCGGCAGAGAGATGGGTACGAGTCTGTTTCAGCTCTTCAATAGATTGCTGTCGTGCTTCATTGAGGTAACTGAAATAAGCCAGAATACGCTCACTGCGCTGGCTCTCTTCGCCACTTAAAATAAGCTGTAAACCACTGTGTTGGCCCTGTTTAAAGGCAGCATCAAGTTGTTTAGACAGAATATTTTGTTGCTGGGATTGTTTACTCTCGAGTTTCTCAATCGAGGAGGTGAGACGGGATATTTCTTGGTCTAACTCAGTCAGGGTACCTTGGGTGTCACGCAGGCTGCGGCTGGCCTGAGCAATGGTATTTTCCTGTTGTTTCAACTGATCCAGCAATGAACTGCGTTGCTGCTTTTGTTGCTGAACACTTTTTTCTTTTTCGGCAATATCCTGCTGAATGGTCTTCAACTGGTCTTTGCTTTGTGCGGTTTTTGCTGTAACGGGGGCATCTGCTGCCGTGCCGGATAATGGCAATAGCAATACGCCAGCGCAAAAAACGCTGGCGTACAGTGCTGACCACGGGCGACGCACCAACTGACCGGACAGCCGAGAAACTGTATCTCGGCTGGTGGTAATGGCATCTTCCGTAACCATTAATTTTGCAAATGACGCCTTTTCCTTCATAACGAAGGATTATTCCACGATGAACAGCGGCTTACCAGTCATCTCTTGCGGGATTTCCATTTCCATCAGTGACAACATGGTTGGTGCGATATCTGAAAGTTTGCCACCTTCCACCGCTTTAACCCCTTTATTGCCGACATAAATCAGTGGCACTGGCAGGCTGGTATGGGCGGTATGGGCCTGACCGGTTGCCGGGTCGCGCATCTGCTCAGCGTTGCCGTGGTCGGCGGTGATAAGCAATTGGCCATCGGCGGCTTTTACGGCAGCAACCACTTGTTCAATACAATTATCCAGTGTTTCTACTGCTTTCACCGCAGCATCGTAATCACCGGTATGACCAACCATATCGCCGTTCGGATAGTTACAAATTATCACATCATATTTGCCACTGCCGATAGCGCCGACCAGTTTCTCAGTCAGTTCTGCTGAACTCATTTCCGGTTGCAGGTCATAAGTGGCAACTTTCGGTGAGTTGATCAGGATACGGTCTTCGCCTTTAAATGGTTCTTCAACGCCGCCGTTATAGAAGAAAGTGACGTGAGCATACTTTTCAGTTTCGGAAATACGTAACTGGGTTTTGTCATGCTTCATCAGCCACTCACCGAAGGTATTCTGTAGTGATGCTGGTGGGTAAGCGCAGGCCACTTTAATATCCGCTGCATATTCGGTCAGCATAACGAAATCGCCGAAATTAACTACTTTATCGCGTTTGAAACCGTCAAAATCGGCATTAACAAAGCTGCGGGTGATTTGACGGGCGCGGTCAGCGCGGAAGTTCATGAAGATCAGCGCGTCGCCATCGTTCATCGCCGCATCGGCTTCGCCAGCCGCCTGAATGACAGTTGGTCGGACAAATTCATCGTTTTCATCACGGGCATAAGCTGCTTGCAAACCTGCGACGGCGTTATCGAAGGTGAATTCCCCTTTTGCCTGAGTCAGCAAATCGTAAGCCAGTTGTACGCGATCCCAGCGGTTATCACGGTCCATCGCATAGTAACGACCAATAATAGAAGCGATGCGACCTTTACCCAGCGCGGCAAATTTCTCAGTGAATCGTTTCAGTGAAGATTCCGCACTGCGCGGCGGAGTGTCACGTCCATCGAGGAATGCGTGCAGATAAATAGCCGTCGCACCGCGTTTGGCGGCCAGTTCAACCATCGCCAGAATGTGGTCTTCGTGGCTGTGTACACCACCGGCAGATAACAGACCCATAATGTGGACCGCTTTGCCTGCTTTAACCGCTTTATCAATCGCTGCTGTTAAGGTTGAGTTAGTGAAAAAGTCGCCGTCTTTGATCTCTTTGTCGAGACGGGTCAAGTCCTGATAAACAATGCGACCAGCTCCCAGGTTGACGTGGCCCACTTCAGAGTTACCCATTTGCCCATCTGGCAGGCCAACATCCAGACCGGACGCGGCAATTAAAGTATGAGGCTGTTGCTGCCATAAACGGTCCATAACCGGCGTTTTAGCATTCAGAATGGCATTATCCTGCAGCTCTTCGCGGTGACCATAGCCATCAAGAATAGTCAGTACCAGTGGTTTTTTAGTGCTCGACATTGCATAACCTCTTTCTTATAAGTCCAAGTGTCAAATAGCAGCGAACATCCAACGATATGCGCGGCTATGTACACTCGGCTATTTACGTTAACGTATTTACACCGCCAGAACGAAGGCGGTAATTTACTACAAAACCGGTTAAAAATAGCCCAAAGAGATCAACATTGGCGTGGGGTTTTGCGTAATTGTCATCATTTAGACGACAAAAGTTTCCGAAATGGCTCGCAGTTTCTGCAATAGCACTTGCATATTGGCTGTATTTGCCGCAACGCGCAGGTATACTCTGTGACCTTGAATATTATCCCCTAACTAACGGGAGTTTTTACCCCCATGTTGCAAGAAATTATGCAATTCATTAGCCAGCATCCGGTTTTGAGTCTGGCTTGGGTGGCGTTGTTCGTCGCCGTAATTTTCACCAGCTTTAAAACCTCTCTCTCTAAAGTGAAAGAGATTACCCGTGGTGAAGCGACGCGTCTGATTAACAAAGAAGATGCGGTTGTGGTTGATATCCGCACACGTGATGATTATCGCAAAGGCCATATCGCCAGTTCTATTAATTTGCTGCCAAGCGACATTAAAAACGGTAATTTGGCTGAATTGGAAAAACACAAAACACAGCCTATCATTGTGGTTTGTGCTACTGGGACAACCTCTCGTGCTTCGGCTGAACTGCTGAACAAAGCAGGCTTTGAACGCGTATTTACCTTGAAAGAAGGTATCTCCGGTTGGAGTGGCGAGAATCTACCACTGGCGCGCGGCAAGTAATCATATTGCCTGCGTTTTAGTGATATGAGTATTGAGCTGTACCCGTATTTGTTATAAAAATTCGCTATATCAATAAATTATAATGTTAACTGAGGTGTATCCATGGCGAAGATTGAGATTTATACCAAAGCAACCTGCCCGTTCTGCCATCGTGCCAAAGCACTGCTGAACCACAAAGGTGCTGCTTTCCATGAAATCGCAATTGATAGTGATCCGGCCAAACGCGAAGAGATGATTGCTCGGAGTGGGCGGACGACTGTGCCTCAGGTATTTATTGATGGGCAGCATATCGGTGGCTGTGATGATTTACACGCCCTGGATGCGCGCGGTGGGCTTGATCCGCTGCTTTAACTCGTCAGTGGGTCCCATTAATTTGATGGACAGAGCCCACGGCGGCAGTGCTATTTAATACAGACGTCTAACTTAGGGTATTTATACACATGTCCGAACAAAACAACACAGAGATGGCTTTCCAGATCCAGCGTATCTACACCAAAGATATCTCTTTCGAAGCACCAAATGCCCCGCAGGTTTTCCAGCAGGATTGGCAACCAGAAGTTAAACTTGATCTTGATACTGCTTCTAGTCAACTGGCTGAAGATGTGTATGAAGTGGTACTGCGAGTGACGGTAACCGCCTCTTTGGGTGAAGAAACTGCATTCCTGTGTGAAGTTCAGCAGGGTGGTATCTTCTCCATCGCGGGTATCGATGGTACCCAGTTGGCGCATTGCTTAGGTGCATACTGCCCGAACATTTTGTTCCCGTATGCTCGCGAATGCATCACCAGCCTGGTTTCTCGTGGTACTTTCCCACAGCTTAATTTGGCACCGGTTAACTTTGATGCCCTGTTCATGAACTATCTGCAACAGCAGGCTGACGGCGAAGGTGCTGAACAACGTCAGGATGCCTGATGAACACCATCAATGCTTCAATGACTGTAATCGGTGCCGGATCTTACGGCACCGCATTAGCCATTACGCTGGCGCGTAATGGCCATCAAGTCGTGTTATGGGGTCATGACCCTAAGCATATTCAGGTTTTGCAACGTGATCGTTGTAACCAAGCTTTCCTACCCGATGTTCCTTTCCCAGATACCTTATTACTGGAAACCGATCTGGCACGTGCGCTGGCAGCCAGCCGCGATGTGTTAGTCGTGGTACCTAGCCATGTCTTCGGTGCGGTATTGCATCAGTTGAAACCACATTTACGCAAAGATGCACGTATCGTCTGGGCGACCAAAGGGCTTGAGGCCGAAACTGGCCGCTTGCTGGCGGATGTGGCGCGCGAAGTGTTGGGTGAAACTATCCCGCTGGCGGTGGTGTCTGGCCCAACCTTTGCTAAAGAGTTGGCAGCAGGGTTACCGACGGCAATTGCGCTGGCATCAACCGATGCGCAATTTAGCGAAGACCTGCAACAGTTATTGCACTGTGGCAAAAGCTTCCGGGTTTACAGTAATGCTGATTTTATCGGGGTGCAGCTTGGCGGTGCGGTGAAAAACGTGATTGCGATTGGTGCCGGGATGTCCGATGGCATTGGTTTTGGTGCGAATGCCCGTACTGCACTGATAACCCGAGGTTTGGCCGAAATGACGCGGCTGGGTTCTGCATTGGGTGCCGACCCTTCCACCTTTATGGGCATGGCAGGCTTGGGTGATTTGGTGCTAACCTGCACAGATAACCAATCTCGTAACCGCCGGTTTGGTATTATGCTGGGCCAAGGGTTAGGGGTACAAGAAGCGCAGGACAAGATTGGTCAGGTGGTTGAAGGTTACCGCAATACCAAAGAAGTTCTGGCATTAGCCCAGCGCCATGGTGTTGAAATGCCGATAACTGAACAGATCTATCAAGTGCTCTATTGTCACAAAAATGCCCGTGAAGCGGCATTGACCTTATTGGGTCGGACCAAAAAAGATGAGAAAAGCGGCATTTGATCGGTTACGCGGGTTTGGCGGAATAAAATAATAACTACATACCTAAAGTCATTGGTGTTGCCGCTAACACTGCGGTGACCTCAACGAATATGGGTATAGTTGCCTTGGTCGTTCCCTTGGGCAATTTTTTATGGGCAGGAGTAGGTAATGTCGTCAGAAGAGTTAGAACTGGTCTGGAGTAGCATTAAATCAGAAGCAAGAGCACTGGCTGAGTGTGAACCCATGCTGGCGAGCTTTTTTCACGCGACATTATTGAAGCATGAGAATTTAGGCAGTGCCCTGAGTTATATTCTCGCGAATAAACTGGCTAATCCGATCATGCCTGCTATTGCCATCCGTGAGGTAGTTGAGGATGCTTATCGTGCAGATGCTCAGATGATAGTTTCGGCCGCGCGGGATATTCTGGCGGTGCGGCTACGTGACCCGGCCGTTGATAAATACTCTACACCACTGCTGTATCTCAAAGGTTTCCACGCTTTACAGGCTTATCGTATCGGTCATTGGTTGTGGGCGCAGGATCGTAAAGCGTTAGCTATTTACCTTCAAAATCAAGTCTCTGTTGCTTTTGGGGTTGATATCCACCCTGCGGCTACCATTGGTTGCGGCATCATGTTGGACCACGCGACCGGTATTGTTATTGGCGAAACGGCAGTAGTTGAGAATGATGTATCGATCCTGCAATCGGTTACTTTAGGGGGGACCGGTAAAACCAGCGGTGATCGTCATCCGAAGATCCGTGAAGGTGTGATGATTGGGGCTGGGGCAAAAATTTTGGGGAATATCGAGGTTGGACGCGGTGCGAAAATTGGTGCCGGGTCCGTTGTATTGCAGGCGGTTCCCGCTCATACCACCGCAGCAGGGGTACCTGCCCGCATCGTTGGTAAACCCGAAAGTGATAAGCCGTCATTGGATATGGACCAGCATTTCAATGGGATTACCCATGGGTTTGAGTACGGCGACGGCATCTGATCATCTCCTTCGTACTTGAAGCTGTAGCGGTGTTAGCTGCTCTTACTCACCCGAATCACTGACTTATGTCAGCTCATCGGGATGAGTTCGTTTGCTGCCTGGCTACAACTCCAATTACTTTGGATATACACCTTTCTATTGGGTTGCTAGCTGATCACCGACACATTTTGGCTAAAACAACGACTCTCTCAGTAACGCACCCGGATAACCTAATTGCCGCCAGGCTTCATACACCACCACTGACACCGCGTTTGACAGATTCATGCTACGGCTATCGGCTTGCATCGGAATCCTGATTTTCTGTTGAGCAGGTAACGCATCCAAAACACTGGCGGGCAAGCCACGGGTTTCAGGGCCAAACAACAGGTAATCATCAGCTTGATAGCTTACTGCACTGTGGGCTGGCGTCCCTTTGGTGGTTAGTGCAAATAATCGGGCAGGCTGCGCACTGTCGAGATTTTCACAATCTAAAAAGGCTTGATAATCATGGTGATGCTTAATACTGGCAAACTCATGATAATCAAGACCTGCACGGCGTAAGCGTTTGTCATCCCAGGTGAAACCTAAAGGTTTAATCAGATGGAGCTGGCAGCCGGTATTCGCACATAACCGGATGATATTACCGGTATTGGGCGGAATTTCAGGTTCAAATAAAACGATATTAAGCATATGTCCCCCAATAATGAGGGGCGCAGGATATCAGAAACCTCCCCTCTGTGCAGCGGTTGCTAATGTCAGTAGCACGCACAATAATTTAAAAGCAAGCAGCGGAGAGTGTAAGCAGTGGCGGTTTTATATGCTGATTACCACAGTCACTACCAACGGGGTATTTACCATGATCCGGACGAAAGATACATTCTGGGATGCGATCGTTAATCGGGATAAAACAGCCGATGGCCAGTTCGTTTATGCAGTGAAAACGACCGGTGTTTATTGTCGCCCCTCTTGCCCGTCCCGTCAGGCTAAAGCAGAGAATGTTGAATTCTTTGCCGATAATCATGCTGCTGAACAGGCCGGTTATCGGCCCTGTAAACGATGTCAGCCCACTGAATTACCACTGTCACAGCAGCATGCAGACAAAATCAGTCGGGCATGCCGCTTAATTGAGCAGGCCGAGACGCCACTTAAACTTGATGAGCTAGCGGCGCAGGTGAATCTCAGTGCTTTTCATTTCCATCGTTTATTTAAAGCCATTACCGGGTTGACCCCTAAGGCATATGCCAGTGCAACGCGCAGTGCGCGTATTCGTGCACAATTAGCGGGGCAAGGCTCGGTAACTGACGCTATCTTTGAAGCCGGTTATAACTCTAATGGCCGATTTTATGAGCAATCGAATCAGTTGTTGGGGATGACACCGACCCGCTACCGCAGTGGCGGGCGTGATGTCACGTTGCATTTTGCCGTCGGAGAAAGTTCTCTCGGTGCGATTCTGATGGCAAAAAGTGAGCTGGGTATTTGCGCCATCTTGCTGGGTGACTCCCCAGCGCTGTTGGTGCAGCAGCTACAGGATAAGTTTCCACAAGCAGAGTTAATTGGCGGCGATGCTGAGTTTGAGCAATGGTTCGCGCAGGTGGTGGGGTTGGTTGAGGCTCCTCAGCTCGGGCTAGATTTGCCACTGGATATTCAGGGCACCGCTTTTCAGCAGCGGGTGTGGCAGGCACTGCGGGAAATACCGGTAGGTGAGACCGCCAGTTATGCTGATATCGCCGCCAGAATAGGTTCGCCCAAAGCGGTGCGTGCGGTAGCTGGTGCCTGTGCTGCCAATATGCTGGCGATTGCTATTCCTTGTCACCGGGTTATTCGCCAGGATGGCACGTTGTCAGGCTATCGTTGGGGTATTGAGCGCAAAAAGCTGTTGCTGGAAAAAGAGGGGCAGGGAGAAGAGGTCAGCAAACCGTGATAGCAGAGATCTGCCCGATCCCAGATGATCGGGCAGAGGTACGATAGATTAAGACTTAAGTGGATGCAGCGGCAACCACAGTATCAAGCGCAAGCCCCCTAATGGGCTATCTTCAGCCCGCACCCATCCGCGATGCTGATTGACGGCTGTTTCGACAATCGCCAATCCCAAACCCGTACCACCTGATTCGCGATCCCGCGCTTCATCAGTGCGGTAGAACGGCCGGAATATTTGTTCGCGGTCTTCCGGGCTAACACCGGGGCCATCATCATCGACAGTGATAGTAATACCCTGATTATCAGAGCTGAATGCCACCGCAATGTGATGATGAGAGTAACGCAGTGCGTTACGCACGATATTCTCCAGCGCGCTATCAAGTGCTGCGGGATTGCCAAATAGGGTCCATGGCCCGGGAGGTGCGGTGACTTCCAGAGTTTTGCCCATTTGGTCTGCTTCAAACTGGGCATTTTCCAGCACGTCAGACCATAAATCATTCGCTTTAATGGGTTCGCGATGTAGCTCGTTTTTATGTTGGCTACGGGATAACACCAGTAAATCATTGATCATGCTATCCAGTCGCTGTGCTTCCATTTCGATACGTTCCAGCTCTTTCCCCTCACCATGACGACGTCGCATCAACGCGGTCGCCAGTTGCAGGCGGGTAAGTGGCGTGCGCAACTCATGGGAGATATCAGAAATCAGCCGTTGTTGGGCCACAACCATTCTATCGAGCGCACTGATCATCTGATTAAAACTGGCACCGGTGGCCAAAAACTCTTGTGGGCCGGACTCCAGCTCAGGGTGCTGTTTCAAATTACCCCGCGCCACATCATCGGCGGCATTCTTCAACTTACGAGCCGGTTTTGCCAGACTCCAAGCCAACCATAGCAGCAGTGGCGCACTGATAAGCATGGTGACAATCAATAGCAGCAGCGGGCGGTCAAACATCAAATTGATAAAATCAGATTGCGGGCTACTGGCCGGGCGTATCAGATAGAGCTGATAGTTATCTTCACCATCGCGGATAGAGAAGGGGCCGACCATCTCGACACGGCCATATTTCTTCTTTTTCGGCTGATCTGAGTTATCAGACTGGCCGATAAAATTACGGACAATTTGCATTTCGTGACGTTGAGCGCCAATGACACGGCCCTCAGTGGTGACTAACACGAGATGTTGGCCCGGTGGTGCCCATTTTTCGATGGCGCGATAAAGCCTGCGCCACCACATCAGGTCATTGGCGGGGTCACTGGCCAGTTCAGCTTCGATATGTTGCTCGAGCATTGTTCCCTGGCGCTGTTCACTGTCGAGCAAGGCAGTCAGTTGACGCGAGTCGAGCTTTGGCACCATCAATACCAGCATTAATACCAGTGCTAAGGTGAACCAAAAAATAGCAAAAATTCGCGTCGTTAAACTGTTAATCATGTTTCTGATACCATCAGATATCCGCGACCACGCAGAGTTTTAAACCAAGGTAACCCGTCTTTGCGATCCGGCAGCTTACGGCGCAGGTTTGAAATGTGCATATCAATAGCACGGTCAAAAGGTGTTAACCGTTTCCCCAGCACTTCCTGGCTGAGATGCTCCCGCGAGACTACCTGACCGAGATGCTGAGCCAGCAGGTAGAGCAAGGTAAATTCAGTCCCGGTCAATTCCAGCGATTGGCCTTCAAAGGTAGCCTCTTGACGGCCTGGATTCAATTGCAGGCAATCAACGTCCAGTGTTGGCGCACCTTGATCGACATTTTGCTGTTGTTCGCTCCAGTTCGAGCGGCGCAAAATGGCACGGATACGCGCCACAAGCTCACGATCATTAAACGGTTTTGCCAGATAATCATCAGCGCCCAGCTCAAGGCCAAGCACCCGATCCAATTCACTGCCACGAGCAGTCAGCATAATGACAGGGGTCTGGTGATGTTGACGTAATTCTTTCAAAGTTTCGATACCGTTTTTACGCGGCATCATAATATCTAGCAATAACAAGTCGATAGAGTTATCTAGCAGGTTTAACGCCTGTTCGCCATCATAGGCAACAACAACATTAAAGCCTTCCATTTCCAGTAATTCTTTCAACAGCGACGTCAATTCACGATCATCATCAACTAATAGGATTTTATGCATGGTTATTTCTCCTCTTGACGCAAAATACGTTAACAATTGCCGGTATTCCATGACTTTACTTAGCTTTACATGCACTGACCCCAGTTTTACATGCGCTGACGCTTGTTTGCAGCAGGAGCGATAGACTGCTTCACATTGAATCGCATAGCAGCAAATCGCTTAGCAGACAGAACCCAGGAGTTAATAATGCGCAAAGTAACTAAAGTAACAACGTTAATCATGGCGTCAATGTTAGTTCTAGGCTCTCAAGCCGCCTTCGCCGCCGATAAGACCGGGGCCACTGATAGCTGGTGCCACGGTGATAGTGCGATGATGAACAAGAAAGATGGTCGCGGTCACCATAACATGTTTGACGGCGTCAATCTGACAGAACAACAGCGTCAGCAAATGCGTGACCTGATGCGCCAGTCTCGCCAAGGCCAGCCACGCCTTGATATGGCGGACAGAGACGCAATGCACAAGCTGATTACCGCCGATAAATTCGATGAAGCTGCGGTAAGAGTGCAGGCTGAGAAAATGTCCAAGGACCAGATTGAACGTCAGGTCGAAATGGCCAAAGTTCGTAACCAAATGTTTAACTTGCTCACTCCAGAGCAAAAAGCTGTCTTGAACCAAAAGCACCAGCAGCGCATTGAGAAAATGCAGCAGGCGCCAGCAGCACAACCCTCTTCTGCCCAGAAGTAAGTAGTACCCTGTAATACCCTGTTTTCCTTGCCATAGACACCATCCCTGTCTTTCGCCCTCCATGATGGAGGGCTTTTTTTATTCCATTTCCGTATACTCATAATTCTAAAATATCATTTAGGATAAGTTATGGATCCGCAATATGCGCGTTTGGTTAAAGCTGCCGCGCTCAGTGCGACAGGGCTGGCATCAACCTTACTGATTATTAAAATTTTTGCCTGGTGGCATACCGGTTCGGTAAGTTTGTTGGCGGCGTTGGTTGACTCTCTGGTGGATCTGGCCGCTTCTCTGACAAACCTTTTTGTGGTGCGTTACTCTCTGCAACCCGCCGATGAAGAGCACACTTTTGGTCATGGCAAGGCTGAGTCACTGGCCGCACTGGCACAAAGCATGTTTATTTCCGGCTCGGCGTTATTCCTGTTCCTGACGGGTTTTCAGCATTTGGCGTCACCGCAACCAGTGCAAGATCCAGGTATAGGTATCTGGGTCACCTTAATTGCATTATTCAGTACATTGATATTAGTCACTTTTCAGCGTTGGGTGATACGAAAAACCCACAGCCAGGCCATTCGCGCCGACATGTTGCACTATCAATCTGACGTCATGATGAATGGTGCTATTCTTATTGCATTGGCATTAAGTTGGTATGGTTTTCACTGGGCTGATGCGTTGTTTGCATTGGGTATTGGTGTTTATATTCTCTATAGTGCGTTACGTATGGGATATGAAGCGGTTCAAGCCTTGCTGGACAGGGCATTGCCTGATGACGAGCGCCAGCAGATTATTGATATTGTGATGTCATGGCCGGGCGTGATTGGTGCTCATGATCTGCGTACCCGCCAATCGGGGCCAACACGCTTTATTCAACTTCATCTTGAAATGGAAGATATGATGCCATTGATGGCAGCACATATCTTAGCTGAGGAAGTTGAACGCGCACTGTTGCACCGATTCCCCGGTGCCGATGTACTTATCCATCAAGATCCCTGCTCTGTGGTGCCGAAAGAGCGCCATGCGCATTGGGAGTTATAATTTCTTCATTAACGACAGGTAAACTGTGGTTACATTATGGTTCAGTGTTGAAGAAAATACCGCCAGATGGCATGACTTGAATCAATTCAGCTTGGTGTTTTTGCTATAATATCCGATATTAATCTCATAAAGCTGGTTTTCTGTACGGGTCTCTTGTGCAAGACAAAATTAGCAAATAAAGAATTTTAAAAATCGCATCTACAAGTTTAGAGGTAGTCATGGTCAAAAAAATCGGTGTACTAACAAGCGGCGGTGACGCGCCAGGTATGAACGCAGCCATTCGTGGGGTTGTTCGTGCCGCTTTGTCAGCAGGATTAGAAGTTTACGGTATTGAAGATGGCTACCTGGGCTTGTATGAAAATCGCATGAGAAAACTGGACCGCTATAGCGTGTCCGATATGATTAACCGTGGTGGTACCTTCCTGGGTTCTGCGCGTTTTCCTGAGTTCCGTGATCCAGAAAAACGTAAAGTGGCCCTGAAGAACATGCAAGACCGGGGTATCGATGGCCTGGTGGTTATCGGTGGTGACGGTTCTTATGCCGGTGCAGACTTGCTGACCAAAGAGGGTGGTATCCACTGTGTAGGTTTACCGGGCACCATCGATAACGATGTGGCCGGTACTGACTATACCATCGGTTTCTTCACCGCACTGGGGACCGTGGTTGAAGCGATTGACCGTCTGCGTGATACTTCCTCTTCACACCAACGTATCTCTATCGTTGAAGTGATGGGTCGTTATTGTGGTGACCTGACTTTGGCGGCTGCCATTGCTGGTGGTTGTGAGTTTATTGCTATTCCTGAAGTCGAATTCAAACGTGATGATTTGGTTGATGAAATCAAAGCTGGCATCGCGAAAGGTAAAAAGCACGCTATCGTTGCTATTACTGAAAAACTGGATGATATCGACGAATTGGCTAAATATATCGAGAAAGAAACCGGCCGTGAAACCCGTGGCACTGTATTAGGCCACATTCAGCGTGGTGGTGCACCAGTAGCCTATGACCGCATTCTGGCTTCCCGTATGGGTGCTTATGCCGTCGACTTGTTGTTGGAAGACCACGACTATACGCAAGGTGGTTTCTGCGTTGGCGTACAAAACGAGAAAATGGTGCATGAACTTATCTCTGTTTGTATCGCGCCAGAGAACAAGAAAAGTAAATTTAAAGAAGATTGGTACGACACAGCTAAAAAACTGTTCTAAAACAGTCTGCTATCCAATATAAAAGCCTCCGCATGCCGGGGGCTTTTTGCATTTATGCCTGCTATTTCTCAGACCACCGGTGTGTCGATTGCTTGATATTTATTGGTCGTGCTGCCTGTATATTTCGTATTGATATAATAAAAACTTTTTTATTCTTTAATTGCGCGGGAAGTTTCTGGCACGCTCAGTATCAGGTCAACCAATTTAGTTGATTACAATTTATACCCGTCATACTTCAAGCTGCGTATGTGTTGGCTACACTCAATAACCCTAATCACTTACTTATGTAAGCTCATCGGGATTATCTCCCTTGCCGCCTTCCTGCTACTTGAATTATTTAGGGTATAGGTTAATAACTATTTAATTAATAACAATATTTATGGGAGCGGGTCAATGCGTAAATGGGGTGTAGGTCTGTCATTACTGCTGCTGGCATCAGGTGCCATGGCAAAAGATATCCAACTACTGAATGTGTCATATGATCCGACACGTGAATTCTATCAGGAATATAACCAGGCATTCAGTAAGCATTGGCAACAGCAAACCGGTGATAAGGTGACGGTGCGTCAATCACATGGCGGTTCCGGTAAGCAGGCGACCTCGGTTATTAATGGTATTGAAGCTGATGTGGTGACATTAGCACTGGCATATGATGTCGATGCTATTGCTGAGCGTGGTCGTATTGATAAAAACTGGATTAAGCGCCTGCCTGATAACTCTGCGCCGTATACCTCAACTATCGTGTTCTTGGTGCGTAAAGGGAACCCGAAACAGATTCATGACTGGTCAGATTTAGTGAAACCAGGAATTTCGGTCATTACACCTAATCCGAAAACCTCGGGTGGCGCGCGTTGGAACTATCTGGCGGCATGGGGTTATGCGTTAGAACACAACAATAATGATCAGGCTAAAGCGCAGGAATTCGTTAAAACGCTGTATAAGAATGTGGAAGTGTTGGACTCCGGCGCGCGTGGTGCCACGAATACCTTTGTTGAACGCGGTATTGGCGATGTGCTGATTGCCTGGGAGAACGAAGCTCTGCTGGCGGTGAATGAAGTAGGTAAAGACAAGTTTGATATCATCACGCCAAGTGTCTCTATTTTAGCTGAACCGACGGTATCTGTAGTGGATAAAGTGGTTGATAAGCGTGGTACCCGGGAAGTGGCGGATGCTTACTTAAAATACCTCTATTCGCCAGAAGGCCAGACTATTGCTGCCAAGAATTACTATCGGCCACGGGATCCGGCAGTGGCGGCTAAATTCGCCAACGAGTTCCCGAAATTGAAGTTGTTTACTATCGATGAAGTGTTCGGTGGCTGGACCAAAGCACAGCAGACACATTTCGCCACTGGTGGCGTGTTTGATGAAATAAGTAAACGATAAAATAATAACATTTTTATAGCCGTAGTAGACTCAGCGCCCGTAGGTTAATGCTTGCGGGCGCTTTGTTTTATTAACCATTTTAACCCTCTGATTATTTTCACAATTCATCTCTTTCTTACAGATAAAAACCGCGTAATTCGCCAGCACGTGTTAAATGCGCTATTGAGTTATTTGGTCTAATAAATGTGGCAAATTATGCGGAGAGAATTATGAGCATTCGTGGCGTTTCAAGTACGAGCTTGATAGATAATCCAGGTTTGGACCCATTAAGTCCGCCATTGAGGGCATTATCGAGGGGTGGGAGTACTGAATCACTGTATAGTAACGTGTCAATTATATGTGAACCTGATGAATGGGATGCCGCTTCAGCAGTTATCACTGAGAGCTATACACCACCAACATTAGCCATAACAAATGAGAAAGCCTCCTTTGGCATTAAGCCCAGTAACTACTCCATTTTTGGTACCAAAGAGAATTATCTAACAGGCTATTTGTTAAATATAGGCAATAGTAAGGGTAAGCCGCCTCTGTTACTACGACCACTCGCTGCTTTGCTGGCATACTTCGGCATTCATGGTTTTGGGCAAACTAACTGTGCTTCTTGTGCCACCGCCGTGGCTGAAACATTTGAGAAGAATACGGTTTATCTTGCAATACCCGAACTGAGAGGTGGGGATGTCAAAGGGAATATGGGGTTGCTAGATAAGAGTGCTAAGTCTGTTGATGAACTGTTGACTCAGCTACAGCAATATCAACCCACTGACGAGTTAAATGGTGTCCTTGTGATTCATCGGCCAGCTATGTTGCGCATGTTACCGGGGGCGACACAAGGGCATGCCTGTAATGTGATTAAATTTAAAGGCAGTAATATTATTCATTTTTTTGATGCGCAGAAAAAGACTTATGTTGAATGTCACCTTAATAATATTGCAGGAAAAAGCGCGGAGATAAGCAAATTTCTTGGCCCAATTGGCACTGACGGAATTGATTTATATAAAAAAGAGTTTCATGAAAATTTTAATAAAAAAGCCGGAGCATCATCTGCCCCAGCTTAATCAGTAACTTAGAACCTGAATTAGGCTTTTTTAGCTTTCGCTGCTGCTTTCACGATAACCGCGAAAGCATCCGCTTTCAGTGATGCACCGCCAACCAGTGCGCCATCGATATCAGGCTGGGTGAACAGCTCTGCTGCGTTTTTGTCGTTAACAGAACCGCCGTACTGAATGATAACTTGTGCTGCAACCGCGGCATCTTGTTTCGCGATATGGTCACGGATGAATTTATGAACTGCCTGAGCCTGTGCCGGAGTGGCTGATTTGCCAGTACCGATTGCCCAAATTGGTTCATAAGCAATGACTGCGCCTTCGAACGCTTTTACGCCCAAAGTAGTCAGCACGGCATCCAGTTGTTTGGCGCAGACTGCTTCAGTTTGGCCCGCTTCGTTTTCTGCTTCGGATTCACCAATACATAAAACGGGGATCAGACCGGCTTCTTTCAATACACCAAATTTCTTGGCGATGAATTCATCACTTTCGTTGTGATAAGTACGGCGCTCAGAGTGACCGATGATGATGTATTGCGCACCGATATCTTTCAGCATGTCAGCAGAGGTTTCACCGGTAAATGCACCAGACAGGTTCACATCAACATTCTGTGCACCCAGAGCGATGCGGCTACCTGCCAACTCGTGCTTAGCTTGATTCAGATAGATAGTCGGTGGGGCAATAGCAACACCACAACCGTCAACGGTGCTCAGTTCTGTACGCAGGCCAGCGATAAGCTCTTTGACCATGTTAGTGCTACCGTTCAGCTTCCAGTTACCCATAACTAATGGATGACGCATGTTTCTTCCTCCAACAAGGGGACGCGAGGGTCAATAATAATGACTGCCCGACAGGCAGTTTACCTGTCCAACAGTATAGAGATGATTAGTGGCAATGGCTTTGCTTTTCGTCATTAATTGCGGCAAGACTATGCTTCAGATAGTGACAGCTTAATCGGTTCAACAGCGAAAGTTAGCCCTTTTTCGCCGTTATCCGCTACCACATAGCGAATTGCGCCAACCGGATGGGCATAGAAAGGCGAACCTTTACCTTGTGTCAGCAGTTGCTGCACATTATCAAGACTTTGCTGGAGCGTGAGTGTGGGCTCAAACTGGCGCATCAGGGCTGCCATATAATTGACAGCCACTAGTCGGGCCGCTTTCTCTTCACTCCCTTTTATCGGCAAATAGGTAATTTGTAAGGTCTTAATCTTACCGGTACCTTTTTCCAGTGCGGTTGAAGCATAGAGATTCTCATTAATCTTACTGGCAGCCCGAGTCAGTGGGGGCAGATCATCTTTTACTGTAATCGCATGAAACTCACTGAGAGGCAGTGTTGGATTCGTGCGGTTATAGCTTTCACGAAATTTGACCAGTGTTAAATCAAAAGTTGGCGCGCCAGAAAGTAGATAAGGCGCGGTCGGCTGAGCCTCTTCCGTTGGCTGACCGCTGTCGTCTGCGGGGTCGGCATGAGCGCGGCTAACTGTTGCTATTAGCAGCAGTATTGCCAGTATCGCGACTCTCTCTTTTCTCATGACTTATGCCGTCGTTAGAAGTGTGTGTAGGGGATTAAAGCGGTAATTGAGTGTGATTGTCAAAATTCACTGCAAAGATTATAGGTTAGTTGCGGCATTGGGGTACTCTATTGTGTATACCCGTCATACCTCAAGCTGCATGTGTGTTGGCTGCCTTCGTTCACCCCAGTCACTTACTTGTGTAAGCTCTTGGGGACTCGCTCAGTTGCCGCCTTCCTGCAACTCGAATTATTTAGGGTATACATCAACTTTAGGTTATATCAGGTAAATGGATCGGTTCATTGATGACAATACAGCAGTGGTGTTTCTCGTTTAAAGGCCGTATCGGGCGGCGGGACTTTTGGATCTGGATTAGTTTGTGGCTGTTGGCGATGCTGGTTGTTTTTACGCTGGCAGGTAAGGATTGGTTACCCATTCAGACTGCGGCTTTTGCGATAGTTTTTTTGCTGTGGCCAACGGCGGCAGTGGTGGTTAAACGGCTTCATGACCGTAATAAAGCCGGTTGGTGGGCATTTTTGGTGGTACTGGCCTGGATGCTGATGGCCGGTAACTGGCAGATGCTAGCGCCCATCTGGCAATGGGGTGTTGGGCGGTTTATTCCCACACTAATTATTGTCATGATGTTTATTGATTGTGGCGCATTTCTCGGTACCGAGGGTGACAATCGTTTTGGCCCAGAAGCGGTACCGGTGAAGTTTCTGGCTGATAAAACACCACAGTGAATAGGGTTTGATAAAGCCAAAAGGGCCATATGGCCCTTTACTATCAGTTGGTTAGCTTTGACAATACTGTCTATTACCAATATTGCTCGCTGGTCATATGCCCCGGTTTGCGGCGTAAATGTTTACGCATCTCACGCTGTTCTTTCAGCAATTGCTGGGTGTCTCGTACCATTTGCGGGTTACCGCATAGCATTACATGGCTGTCATGCGCGTCAATTTTCAGGCCGACAGCGGCTTCCAGTGAGCCATTCTCAATCAAGGCCGGAACTCTGCCGGTCAATGAACCGTGGGACTCTTCACGGCTCACCACAGTTTGGATACGTAACTTGCCGTTGTAGCGCTGTTCAAGTTGTTGCATCAGTGGCAGGTAGCTGAGATCACGGGCGAAACGTGCCGCATGGACCAACACCAGATTTTTGAAGCGTTCTAAATCACGCCCTTCCTGTAAAATTGACAGATAGGGGCCGATCGCGGTGCCGGTGGCTAACATCCACAAGGTATCGCAATCGGGGATCTCTTCTAGCACAAAGAAGCCCGCCGCTTGCTTGGTAACCATCACTTCACCGCCTACGGGCAACTGGTCCAGCCGTGGACTGAGTTTGCCTTCCGGTACTGTGACCAGATAAAACTCCAGATTGTCGTCACTTGGCGCATTAACGTAAGAATAAGCCCGCTGTACCCGCTCGCCGTTGATATCTAATGCCAGCTTGGCAAATTGACCGGCGGTAAAGGAGTCAATTGGCGCATTGACCCGAATACTGAACAACGAGTCGGTCCAGTGTTCGATGTGAGTAATTTTGCCACTAACCCATTCAGCCATAATTCTTTCCCATCATATACTTATCTGAAGTGATGCCTAAAGCGATGGCGATATTTTAGAGCATTTGGTTGAAAAACATTATCGATAAAATGTTATGCCTTTCGTCCTTGGACCTCTGTCATCATTCTGAAAATGACACTGGGCTATGATTTCTACTGGTATTATCATCGCGTCCCCCCTTGTCTTACAGGAACTGCCGTTTCATCCAAATTGATAGGGGCATCATATTACTATCTCAGGTCAAAAACTCATCCAACTACCACCTTTCATTCGATAACGGCTAATGAATTGTATCGGTACTGGTGTTACGAAAGTGGCTTCGACGGTACGTGCTGGTAACATGGCAACAAAATTAGACGTATCCACCGAATGACCGTCAAGCAGCAATCGCGGCGCACTGACTTTGGGGCCGGTTCTAACCGATTGAGTGCCGATCACCTCAGCGGTAATGTTTTGCTGACGCAGGCCTGGAATTTTAACTTCATAAAAATAGCTGCGGGTGTCAGCATAGCCGCCTGAATCGAGATCGGTACCAAAGGAAATATAATCAGGATTGCCTTGACGTACATGCGCCTGGGAATGCCCAGCGGCGTCTTCACCAAAGGCTTTTTTAAATCGCGTAAGCACGTCTTTCGAGGAATCACCGCTTCTGGGGTAGAATCCACCCGCTTTTCTGATGGCCTCCGGTGAACGATCGTCACCGCGATAAAACGTCATCAGATCCTCAGAAGCCCATGTTCTGGCCGCAGCTGGGCTACCACGGCCTGATAAGCCTTTTTCCAGAATATTAGCAGTTCGTGTTCTCAGCCCCGATGTGGCGCGGGAGATACCTTTATAAACGCCACGGCCCACGCCTCCTGCCAGTCCGGAAATCCCTGTTCCCAGTGATATCCATCCCAATACTGAGGATGCTTCGGGATTACTATCGGAAATAGCGTTGCTCACAATAGATATTACATCTGAAGCAACGCCCATCGAGCCAACCACCAGTGATATTGCTGAAGCTGAGCTGATTGCTGTCATCACGCTGCCAGCGGCAATTATTGATGCACCGGCGCTAAATATAGCTGCCAATAATCCCAGAGAGCCCAACACGATCCCAGCAATGGCGCTTCCGCTCAGGTGACCGCTTGGATCTAGGCGATTAATAGGATCTCCTGCGCAGTAAGCATATGGATTAATGCCGCCAGCGCCAAACGGGCTGAGGCTATCCGGGCAGTTGAATCGCATTAGTAAAGGGTTGTAGGCACGATAACCGTTACCTAAATGGTAGCTTCCACTAACCGGATCGAGGCGTTCGCCATTAAACCCCGGTAACGGGGAAGGCGTGTAGCCATAGCCGTAGGGTGACCAAGTGTTGAGAGTACCGCTGCTGTTAGCTACCTCTCGTGACCAGAGCAAATTATCATGGTTATCGGTGGCCGTCAGGGTAAGATGGCTGAGCTCTTTTACCCCCAGACAGGCATGACCCAGTTTAATCAATCGATTATTACTTGCCTGATATGTTATGACTTCGTTGACTAACTCATTTCCTTGGTAATACAACACTCGCTTATCGCCATCACTGACGTTCTGGGCCACCAGTCGGTTCAGTGCATCGTAACTGTAGCTACCGCCTGCGATATTCTCTCCGTTTATGCCAATAAGACGACCGGTTACGTCGTAGGTGAGCGTGCGGCCCGATTCATCTTTAATCATGCGCCCATTGGCATCATAGTCGAGGGCAATACTGGCGGGATAATTAGGATGCGTATGAGTTATTGAGGTTAATTGTGTGGGATCGTCATCATTGAGATATCGGTACACTACACTGTCGGTAGTGCCATCGGAGAAAGTGGTTTCCAGGTGGGTCAGATTATTCAGAGCATCATAAGCGTAGCGTTGTGCAGATAACATCATGCCATTAGGCGCGGGTGACAGGTTGCTTCCGGTCGCGACATAGCTGACCAAACGATTACGTTTATCATAGCCGTAATTTTCAGTGTGAATGGTGATATTATTGTGTTTGGTGATACGAGTAGCCAACTGATCGTTTGCCAGCCATGTTTGTAATATGATGATTTCTATGCCTTTGCTATCAGTCACCTTACGGGATGTTTCCCGGCCAAAATCATCGTGAGCTAGCTGAGTTTTCAGGCTGTTCTGCGTTGTTCCATCGGTAATCAGCAAGCTGGCAAGGTAGCCTAACGGGTTATAACTTAGCCGTGCATTCAGATCATCATCCGCAACTTCAATTATTCTGCCGTCAGTATTTCGGTTATAGCGGGTTTGTGCGCCGGTGATATCGGTAAAAGTGGTGTTGCTACCACGCAGCGTCCAGCGATAATGACTGGCACGGGGGGAATCTTGGTGATGGATCACTGTTTCGGTTTTCAAACTGCCGGAAGGGTGCCAGGAAAATTGAGTATCGACACTGTCAGTTTCTTTGGCGTCCAACTGCCGGCCACTAATAGGGTCATAGCTAAACTCTTGGGTGACACCGTTTGCGTTGAGAGATTGCACCGAATTATTCAGTTCGGGAATGTAAGATAGATTAATCACTTCCTTCTCAGGGGTGATGATACTGAACGGAACGGGTGATGCTTCCTGATAGCGATAGGACGTAGTTCGGCCACAGCTGGAGCTTTCGATCAGCCGCCCCAGGCTATCAAAATTCTGAGTACCTAGTAGCCAATGCTGGGTTTTTCCTGCTGAATTCTTACCCGTAAGGGTGAGTGAGGCTACACAATTGCCCTTTAAATAGCCGGGGTAGGTGCGGGTTACTATGCTGCCGTCTGCTGTAGTTTGGCTGACTAGCCGGTCGTAAGCATCATAGGTATGTAAAGTGACATGCCCAAGTTCATCTTCTTCTCGGCATAAGCGGCCCAGTCCATCGTAAGCATAGTGGCACACTCCCTGTGGCTTTCCGGCAGTGTCAATACGGGTCGTGCTCAGAGGGCGTAGATTGATATCGTATTGAATTTTGCTGCTACCACTGTCGATCTCACGGTTATTGTTGTTACCACTCTGGTGGAGAGTTTGGGTAAGCTGAATAGGGTCATTCACTTGCCAACGCGTAATGCCGTCGCTGCCAGCGGCTTTAGTTATTTCCCCCCAATTATCATAAGTATGAGCCGAGTTAATGGCATATTGTTCAGGCCGCTGATTTTTCGCTATCCACCAATCACTGCTTTTCTCTGCGGTGATTTCATTTAACAGGTTATAGCTATAAGACTGAATTTCATACCAAGAAGGTGTCTCTCCCGCATTCGACTGCTGTTGGCGTAATGTGCGACCCAGACCATCAAAATAGGTGCGAAGCTTATTACCTGCGGCATCTGTTTCAGTAGTGGAAAGCTTCCCTTCGCCATCGATCAGGTAGTCCCAACGGGTCGTATTTTCATAGCGAGTGCCAGGGCAGGTAACTCTGGAGGTAAGACGGCCCATTTCATCGTATTGATAATGCGTAGTAATACCTTGAGCATCGGTTTTTGCATACAACAGCCCAGTATAAGCGGAGCGAGTGTGAGTTACCGTACTGGTTACACCGTCAGAGCCGATAAATTTTGCTATTTGAGTTAATAAACCACTTTGTATTTGAGTTGTAAAACGCTGAGTGCTGGTGAATTGCTTGCCGCTATCTGACAGCTCATACATGTCCTCGTTAATGGCAATAATTCGCCCAAACTCGGCGTCATTAGCGTCACTTATTGACATTAGGTTCTGTTGCGACAACAACTGGTCGTCGCGATAAAAGAATTTCTTCTCTTGCACCACATACGGAGTATTGCCGAGTCTTTGGTAGGTAAAACGGCAGGTCCGGATTGGCGTGGTATAAGCGGATTCGGCAGGGATGAGTTTTTGTTGTTTCATAAATCGCACAAAACCATTGGGTTCCGCTGGGCAGTTTTCCTCCCCCTGGTTGGCGTACCAACGGGTCACTACCACCGAACCATCAGGATTTTCTTCCTTCGTTGGGTTGCCCCAGAGATCAAATTCAGTTTTCGTTATTTCAACGCGGCGTTGTTCGGTTGCTGGTTTGCTGGTATCAAGAAACGTCGTTGTGGTTTGTTTGGGGAGCTGAAATTGTGCGGGCTGTTGGCCAAAAGGGATGCCTTTTTTGGCATAATACTCAGTTTCTACGGTACATGAACAGCTGCCCTGTTGGGTGCTTTCCCGCGTAATCAGATGGAAATTATTGTATCTACGGGTAATAACAATATTGTGCTTATCACCGAGTTGAGTTTCCGTTGATCCATATTGGTAATCCGTCAGGATCCGATAAGCATTATCGCTATTTGGTAAGAAATTCACGCCACTGGCAAAGCCTAAATAGTTCGTGTTGGTATATTCGTAGAGGGTGACCAACTTTTGCTGCCCAGTTCCGGGGGTGATAGTGTGTCTGACGGCGGCAGGCAACGCGGGCACGGCATTCTCAGGAAAGCGCATCAAGTTATTTTGGTAATCAACGTTTTCAATTAAGCCGGATGGATAAGTCACCTGTTCAATATAACCCTCGCCAGTATAGGCCATAACCCATTGATACTTATTATCAACTAAGGTTATTTTTTGCAATCGTTTGTTGAACAACTGAAATTGTAGCGTGCGCTGTTCCTGCGTCCCTGAAAAAATAGTAATTTCAGGGAATATCGCATCGTCGTAATTTATTTTAAGTAATTCTCTATTGGCATCTCGGATGCTGGCTAGACGCTTGAAACCTTTAAATATCCAGTTAAAATGAACTTCATGCCCTAACGGAGAAATTACTGAAATAACATTTTTAATATTTTGACCTGAATTCCTGCCTTCTAATATTTCGACCACACCTGATTTATAAGTAATAATATAGTTATCATTATTACGCTCGAATTTAAAAGAGCTTAATTTTTTTTGCTCAATTTCTACGCCGTTAGCACTTTCATAAATATGGTATTTATCACCTGTTGATAAATACAAAACTTTATTTAGTGCATCATACTGTGAGAAAGAAAATGAAAACCCCATGCCAAGGCCAATGTTATTATTATCAAACATATTATAATGTAGTGATACATCTATTTCCGGCCCTAAATTGTTATTAGCCACCACACTGGTAATAGGAAAAGAAAATGAATATAAACCGGTTCTCGGGTCAACGCCGCCTAAGGCTGCACTGATGAAATTACCACTCTGAGTGAAATAGTTAGCCACTTGAGTCATATAAATGACCTCCATTGAGTTTTTAATATTGAAATGAAAGTAGCCCAGTCGGTAAAACTGAAACTACTTTTAATAATAAATCACGGTTAAGCAATGGGATGAATGCAAGGTGAACTAAGCCAAGACATGGAAGGATATGTCCTGGTCGCCATTAGATTTTACGTCAATATCAGCTCTGTTACCGTATTGGTCATGTAAGAAGAAATGCAGAGATTTAGACCAATCGTTATAAGACCATAGCGCACCGTACCATAGGCGATAAGACCAGAAACAGATGCCGCGTTCCTCATGATTTTTCGAGGTAACGCTAATGGTCCAGGAGTTCGACACTTGAAATTTGGCAGTATAGTTAGCTGAGCTAATATCAATTGAGCTATCAGTTGAGGTAGAACAGCCTTTATAGTTGCCTTGCTGTCTATAATAGAACCAGTATCTCTGATCACATAAAGCATCATGGGTAATGGTATTATCTGTCGATTTAAATCGGACGTAATACTTTCTCAAGATACTGTTATAGCCGTCAACACGGTTTTCTTGTTTAGTCAAAATGTCCAAATCATTATCAGTGAATATTCTCGCCGGGAGAATTCTCATTGATATATAGTCAGGTATTGCATTGTTATTATTGTTTATTTGTGCCGTTGTATACTCTATTTTGGTCCCAGTATTGGGATCGTTAATGAAAACCTGAACATATACTTTGAGTGGGGACTCTGAAACTTTAGGAACAGATAAATAGAAGTGACAAGGGTTACCGGGATTGTCTCGTGATATTTGCTTGAGAACAGGATAAACATATTCCCCAGCCACTTTTGATTTGGTTAATATCCTGCTGGGAATAGGCGTATTTTTATAATCGACGAGATTAATATGGTCGTATATTTCATCGCTGGATAAAAATACTGGGTTATTTTTTTATCTCTAGCTTCAATAATTATATCTACGGGTATTTGATTATTACCATTGGCATAGATAGAAGTCGATTTCTCACCATTGGAAATATAAATACTTAATTTATATATACTTGCTATATCATTCCAGTTAGACATATATCACCTCTTTAGGTTGAGATTTCACCCATCGACTTTATTAGCCATGAGTGGTGCAAATAAATCTTATATTGATGATTTGGCTTATTCAATCGGTGATTTTAAATCCTGTTACTCATAATATGATGTTATTGTATGAAAAATAATTTAATAAAAAACAAAGTGTATCAGTAAATATAAAACTCGCTGAATGATACCGGGGGGATATTAATTGGTATAGACTATTTTGTGGGGTCTTTATAGTATTTTTTAGTCACATTTTTATTCAGAACTCTATTAATACAATTGCTAATTTTGAGGTCCGCTCAGGAAACGGAAATTATTGTACGTTTAGAACATTATTTAACCACTATCGATACGCAACAGATTTATTTAGCGTCAATGATTACCGCTTTTAAATTATCTCTCTCCATGTATTGCTTTTAGGTTATGCCATTATTCACGATTGCCGCATAAATGCTTTACCGCGCTGGAGCACCCTAATATAACGATCTGTTCTGTTCAAAAAACAGGCTTATCGTATAATTATTTTCCAATATTTAAACACATCTCTTCTCCATCAAGGTTCATCTGGACAGTTTACTTTACGGCCATGGTGTTTTTATCTGCCAGTTGGCTATTTGGCAATATGTCGTGCTGGCTCGCTAAAATTTCTAGATTTGTTAGCTTATGCGCCAATAGTGAGGTGTGTCACTTTTTCAATATCAATGTGGCACGTAGTCCGGCTAATAGACTAGTTAAGACAATGAGAAAAATAGAAAATTTCCACCTGCTGGTTATGTTGATCCTCCTGGTTGCCGTTGGTCAGATGGCGCAAACCATTTATGTGCCGGTTATCTCGGATATCGCCCGTGATTTATCGGTTCGCACCGGAGTGGTGCAGCGCGTGATGGCAGCGTATCTATTGACCTATGGTTTTTCACAATTGATTTATGGCCCGCTATCAGACCGGGTTGGTCGCCGGCCGGTGATTCTGGTTGGTATGATGATATTCATGTTGGGGGCGCTTGGGGCTTGGCTGGCGGATAGCCTGACCATGTTGGTTGCTGCCAGCGCTTTGCAGGGGATGGGGACGGGAGTTGCAGGTGTGATGGCACGCACCATGCCACGGGATTTATATGCCGGTACGGCGCTACGCTACGCCAACAGTATGTTAAATATGGGTATTTTAGTCAGCCCTTTAATGGCACCGGTTATCGGTGGAGTGCTGGCCAGTCTATTTGGCTGGCGCGCTTGCTATGCGTTCTTGCTATTTCTGTGTGGTGGTGTGGCGTTTTGTATGTTCCGCTGGTTGCCGGAGACTCGGCCACAGCAAACTGAAAAGCGGCGAATGTTGGCCAGCTTCCGCCTGTTACTCTCTGACCGGGCCTTTAGCTGCTATTTAATCATGTTGATTGGAGCGTTGGCCGGGATTGCCGTATTTGAAGCCAGTGCCGGCGTGTTGATGGGGGGGGGGCTGGGGCTGAGCGGTATGATGGTCAGTATTCTGTTTATTTTGCCGATCCCAGCCGCATTTTTCGGTGCATGGTATGCCGAGCGCGAAGGTAAAACCTTTCACAGCCTGATGTGGCATTCGGTTATCAGTTGCCTGCTGGCCGGGTTGATGATGTGGATCCCTGGTTGGTTCGGCATCATGAATATCTGGACGCTGGTGATACCGGCAGCGTTGTTCTTCTTTGGCGCCGGAATGCTGTTCCCACTGGCAACTACCGGTGCCATGGAGCCGTTTCCATACCTGGCCGGTGCGGCAGGGGCATTAGTGGGGGGATTGCAGAATATGGGATCAGGATTGGCTACCTGGTTGTCAGCTATGCTGCCACAAACCGGGCAATTTAGTTTGGGGCTACTGATGTTTGCCATGGCAATTCTGATTTTGCTGTGTTGGTGGCCGTTATCTCATCGGATGCAACCACAAGAGCATCATGCTTAAGTCGGCAGATAAAAACGGGTACTGATTTAATGCGGTACCCGTTTTATTTTTTGCTCAAAGAGGACGAAAAAGATTCACGGGGCGGTTTACAGCAAGAACTCGTGTAATGCTGAGTCTTTGCGATCAAGGAAATGGGTCGAACGGATACGGCGGATAGTGCGGGATTTACCCCGGATCAGCAGTGTCTCAGTGGTCGCCATGTTGCCTTTACGATAAATCCCTTCCAGCAAGTCGCCTTTGGTAATACCGGTTGCAGAGAAAATCACATTGTCATTACGGGCCATATCCCCCAATAACAGCACTTTACCTGCTTCAATACCCATGGATTTGCAACGAATCAATTCTTGTTCACCCATACTGCGGTTATCTTCGTTATCGCCCTTAACTTGATGGCGTGGCAACAAGCGGCCTTGCATATCGCCATCCAGTGCACGGATCACCGCAGCAGAAATGACACCTTCAGGCGCACCACCGATGCAGTACATCACATCGACTTCGCTTTCTGGCATGCAGGTCAAAATGGACGCTGCCACGTCGCCATCTGGAATGGCAAACACTTTCACCCCAAGTTGCTGCATTTCAGCGATGATACCGTCATGGCGTGGTTTAGCCAGTGTGATAACAGTTAAATCACTCAAGGGTTTATTGAGCTTGATGGCGATATTGCGCAGGTTTTGTTCCAGCGGTAGGTTAAGGTCGATAGCCCCTTTGGCTCCCGGTCCAACTACCAGCTTTTCCATGTACATATCCGGGGCATGTAAAAATGTCCCTTTATCTCCCACCGCCAGCACCGCCAGCGCATTTGCCTGGCCCATGGCGGTCATACGGGTGCCTTCAATCGGGTCAACCGCAATATCAACCGCATCACCTTGACCGGTCCCCACGTTTTCACCGATAAACAGCATCGGTGCTTCATCGATTTCACCTTCACCGATAACAATCTGCCCATCAATATTGACTTGATTGAGCATAATACGCATGGCCCGTACGGCAGCGCCGTCGGCGGCATTCTTATCGCCCCGGCCCAGCCACTTATAGCCTGCCAGCGCGGCAGCTTCGGTGACACGGGAAAACTCGATGGCTAGTTCACGTTTCATGGTTAGACCTGTATCCCCGTCATACTTCAAGCTGCATGTGCGTTGGCTACGCTCGTTACTTGGCTCGTCAATGGGCCTCGCAAGGCGAGACCGCTGCAAGCAGATTTTTCATCCCAGTCACCTACTTAATGTAAGCTCTTGGGGCTTTTCTCGCTTGCCACCTTTCTGCAACTCGAATTATTTAGGGTAATAGAAGAAGGATGTAAGCAGGAATTCTACCATCTTTGCGAAGTAAAGCCGTAGGGGTGTCTTTTGGCGGGATGAGATTTTTCACAATAAAAAGGCACCATCAGGAATGATGGCGCCTTTGGTTTACAAAAAACAGTGTAAAACAAGCGGGCCGTTACTCTTCGTGCTCTTCCCATGCCTGGGCACGCGCCACGGCTTTCTTCCAGCCACGGTAGCGAACATCACGTTCAGTGGTTTCAATCCCTGGGCGGAATTCGCGCTCAATCGTTGCCTTGCTTTTCACTTCATCCAGATCACTCCAGAAGCCAGTCGCAAGACCTGCCAGGAACGCAGCACCGAGAGCGGTACTTTCACGAACCGCTGGGCGTTCAACGCGGGTACCCAGAATATCGGCCTGGAACTGCATCAGGAAGTTATTCGCCACCGCACCACCGTCCACACGCAGTGATTTCAGACGTTCGCCGGCATCTGCCTGCATCGCATCCAGTACATCACGCGTCTGGTAAGCAATCGATTCAAGGGTTGCACGGATAATGTGGTTACTGTTAACCCCACGTGTCAGGCCGAAAATCGCACCTCGGGCATACGGGTCCCAATAAGGGGCACCGAGGCCGGTGAACGCTGGCACTACGTATACGCCGTTGCTGTCTTTCACTTTAGTGGCGAAATATTCGGAGTCGGTAGCATCACTGATCAGTTTTAGCTCATCACGCAGCCACTGGATAGATGCGCCGCCAATAAATACCGCGCCTTCCAGTGCATAGTTAACTTCACCTCGTGGGCCGCAGGCAATAGTAGTCAGCAGGCCATGAGTAGACTGAACGGCTTCTGTACCGGTATTCATCAACAAGAAACAGCCGGTTCCGTAGGTATTTTTAGCCATGCCGGGTTGTACACAAAGCTGACCGAACAAGGCCGCTTGCTGGTCACCCGCGATCCCTGCGATTGGAATACGGGTCCCGCCTTTACCACCAATGTTGGTCTGGCCGTAAACTTCTGAGGATGGACGGACTTCAGGCAGCATAGCGCGCGGAATATTCAGCGCTTTCAGCATACGGTCATCCCACTCTTTGGTACGGATATTAAACATCATGGTACGTGATGCGTTTGTGTAATCCGTAACGTGTACGCGGCCTTGGGTCATGTTCCATACCAGCCAGGTATCCACCGTACCAAACAGTAACTCACCGCGTTCAGCGCGCTCACGGGCACCCTCGACGTTATCAAGGATCCATTTCACTTTGGTGCCGGAGAAGTAAGGGTCGACCACCAGGCCGGTGTTGTAACGGATGTACTCTTCCAGCCCTTCTTTTTTCAGTTTTTCGCAGATATCAGCAGTACGACGGCATTGCCAAACAATGGCGTTATACACTGGTTTCCCAGTTACTTTATCCCAAACAATGGTGGTTTCACGTTGGTTGGTAATACCGATACCGGCGATTTCGTCAGAACTGATACCGGCTTTTGCCAGTACTTCAACCAGTGTTGAGCTTTGCGTCGCCCAGATTTCCATCGGGTCATGTTCAACCCAACCGGCTTTAGGGTAAATTTGAGTGAATTCGCGCTGAGAAACACTCACGATATTGGCATCATGATCCAGCACCACGGCTCTGGAGCTGGTGGTTCCCTGATCAAGCGCGACAATGTATTTCTTTTGAGTAGTATTTTCAGTTGTCATAGTTAGCCTACTTTTAAGTTGCCGTAAATCTATTGGGTAGTATCTATTATTTATGCTTTACGTTCTGTGGTCGTTACCGTGGTTTCTTCATCATCAACCACGCACACATCGCACGGTAAATGGCGGCCAATCAGGGCGCGATAACCGAAAGCACCGAGTAATGCACCGACGATAGGCCCGAAAATAGGGACCAGGAAGTAAGGAATATCACGCCCGCCAGTGAAGGCAATTTCGCCCCAACCTGCCAGATAAGCGAATACCTTTGGACCAAAGTCACGTGCTGGATTCAATGCAAACCCAGTCAATGGACCCATAGATGCACCGATAACGGCAATCAAGATACCAATCAGTAGAGGAGCCAGTGGGCCGCGTGGAATACCGTTACCATCATCGGTCAGTGCCAGAATCAGACACATCAGAATGGCAGTAATCACTGTTTCAACCAGGAAGGCCTGGAACACAGAAATATGTGGATTTGGATAAGTTGAGAAGATTCCGGCTAGATTCAGGCTCTCGGCGCTACCGCGAACCACTTGGTGCGTTTGTTCGAAATCGACAAACAGGTTGTAATAGAGGCCATACACTAACGCGGCAGCGCAAAATGCGCCGGCAACCTGCGCCACAATGTAAGGGAGAACTTTACGGCGATCGAAACAAGCGAATAACCACAATGCAATGGTTACGGCCGGATTAAGATGTGCACCTGAGATTGCTGCTGTCAAATAGATGGCCATGGCAACACCCAGGCCCCAAATGATACTGATTTCCCACTGCCCAAAACTGGCTCCAGCCAACTTCAATGCAGCAACGCAGCCTACACCAAAAAAGATCAGCAGACCGGTACCGAGAAACTCCGCAATACACTGGCCCTTCAACGTCGAACTAGCGGTTTGGCTCATAGTAGATGTCCTACAGACAGAGATTTATAGGGTATTTCTTATTTTTGCCCTTCGAACCGCGAAGGGAGTGATGTAAATTTATCGTTAACGAGCACAAACGAGAAATAGCGAAATCAAAATGTGTGTGGTGTGTCATAAAAATGAGCGATTTCGCGTTATTCACGGCTGTTAAGGGACTTTGAAAGTGTGATCAGACCAGTGGTTTCGCTATCAGTTGTTAAAGGCATGTATAATTTTACAGGATGGGTCATAGCGGTTTTTCGGTTTTTGCTGATAGTTACTGACACGAAATTGCTACAGAGTGTGGTTTGTACCGGTATGGCGCTAGACAGGGGGGGGCTGGCTACATACAATCGGTTTATCAAGAGCATCGTTTTTATCAAGCTGCGTTGCCTCTGCAAAGGAACGCGTTAGAACATAGCGCTTGTTACACCTAGTTCGATGGATATATAGCGCGATAAGTATTCACAGCAGTTTCATCTGCCGAGTGTCAGCTCAGTAGATACGGTGACTTAGTTAATACGGCGACGTCGGCTAAGAATGATGACTGCGACCAAAAGATGTACGCCTTGCTACCATAAGGGGACCGAAGAATGTCATTTGAAGTATTTGAGAAATTGGAAGTTAAAGTTCAGCAGGCGATTGATACCATCACTTTGCTACAGATGGAAATTGAAGAGCTGAAAGAGAAGAATAACACCCTGTCCCAAGAAGTTCAGGATGCTGCTGGTGGCCGTGAAGCCTTAGTGCGCGAAAATGAGCAACTAAAACAAGAGCAGCATGTTTGGCAGGATCGTCTGCGGGCACTGTTGGGAAAGATGGAAGAAGTCTAAGTGCTAGCTGGCTTAACGCAACCGTAATCGGTTGTTGAAGGCGGCTTGTCACGTAGCTACTGCAAATACGAAGTAGCAAAAAGGGCGATATCAATATCGCCCTTTCTTATGAAAATCAGAGGGATATTATTCAATATCCAGTGGTTCTTCTGACAAGATGATCCCAGTGTTATCTGCGTACAAGTGGTCACCAGAGAAGAATGTTACACCGCCAAAGTTCACACGGATGTCGCTCTCACCAATGCCTTCATCTGCCGCACCTACCGGAATTGCAGCCATTGCCTGAATACCGATATCTAACTCCGCCAGATCGTCTACCTGACGCACAGCACCGTAAACCACAATGCCTTCCCACTCGTTTTTCAATGCTAATTCAGCTAACTCAGCATCGATTAATGCACGGCGCACTGAGCCACCGCCATCGACGACCAGAACACGGCCCAGACCATTTTCTTCAAGCAGGTCGAACAACAAGCCGTTATCTTCGAAACATTTTACAGTAGTAATCTTGCCACCAAATGAAGTGCGCCCCCCAAAATTGGAGAACAGTGGTTCTACCACATTTACCTCTTCATGATAGGTATCACAGAGTTCGGAAGTATCATATTTCATAGGATTAACGTCTGGTTGCGGCTGGGAGATTAAGTATATCCCTTTCTGGCTGCTGTTGGCAAAATCATCAATTGTTAAATTTATCCGGGCTGGCCTTTATGGGGTGTGGCCCGGAGAAGGTTTGAAGAACAAACCGCTGGGATTAACTGAATACCAGACCGACAGCAAACAGAACGTTGGTCAGTAATGCGGCTTTAACCATATGCTCAAGCATTGGGCGCATACCCGCAGCAGTAGGCTCACGCAGTACAAACAGCGCATGTTTGACCAGTAACGGAACGGCTAGAATAAAGATCCAGCCGGCCCAGCTATGCAAATTCTGAAGTGTGAATATTGCCAGGCACAAAATTGCTGCCGCGATTAATATGGCATGATAATAACGTGCGACCACCGGCCCCAAACGCACTGCCAACGTGTTTTTACCATTAGCTGCGTCGTTTTCAATATCGCGCAAATTATTAATATTCAAAACCGCCGTTGCCAGTAAACCGCAGGCCGTGGCGGGTAACATCACGATAGTGTCAAAGTGCCCAGCCTGGAGATAGTAAGTCCCCGCGACACTCAGCCAGCCGAAGAAGACCAGTACTGAAATATCACCCAGCCCCATATAACCATAGGGTTTGCTACCGACGGTATAGGTAATAGCTGCCACAATTGCCATTAACCCAAGCAATAAAAAGCCTAAAACATCGCTGGGTTTTTCACAGGCCACAGCAATGAGTGCGATACCGGAAATAATCGTCAGAATAACGGTGACAATCAGCGCCACTTTCATCTGCTGGCGGGTAATCATCCCTTTTTGCATCCCGCGCAATGGCCCGATACGCTCTTCAGTATCACTGCCCTTGATGGCATCACCGTAATCATTAGCCAGATTAGATAGAATTTGCAGCAGGCCAGCAGTTAATAAGGCGAGGAGTGCTACGGCAGGTTTAAAACTATCGAGCCAGACAGCAAGGGCTGAACCGGTAACGATTGAGGCAAAGGCCAGTGGCAGGGTTCGTGGTCGCAGGCTTTCCAGCCAAGCCTGGGTCTGGCTGGTGTTGGTTGATAGGCTCATGTTTCGCTTCATTTTATTATATTAGGAGTCTGGTCCGCCCATATCGGCGTGTTAAAAACATTATGTCTGTCAAAAAACAACAGTGGGAGGCGATGCCTCCCACTCGATATTGTCCTGGCGGACTATTTTATCCAGCATAAAGATATAAAGCGAATTATAGAATAAAACGACTCAGATCTTCATCTGCTACCAGCTCATCAAGATGCTTACCAACATATACAGCATCAATAGTGATGGATTGACCATTACTTTCGCTAGCGTCATAGGAGATATCTTCCATCAAACGTTCCAGCACGGTATGCAAGCGGCGTGCGCCGATATTCTCGGTGCGCTCGTTAACTTGCCATGCTGCTTCAGCAATTTTGCGGATACCTTCGCGAGTAAATTCAACGGTAACCCCTTCAGTAGCCATCAGCGCTTTGTACTGCTCGGTTAATGAGGCACTTGGCTCGGTCAGGATACGCTCGAAATCATCGGTGGTCAGCGCCTGCAATTCAACGCGGATTGGCAGGCGGCCTTGCAATTCCGGGATAAGATCTGACGGGCTGGACACCTGGAATGCGCCGGAGGCAATAAACAAGATATGGTCAGTTTTCACCATGCCGTGTTTAGTTGATACGGTGCAACCTTCGACCAATGGCAGCAAGTCACGCTGTACCCCTTCACGGGACACATCCGGGCCTGACGTTTGACCGCGTTTACAGATTTTATCGATTTCATCGATGAACACGATCCCGTGTTGTTCAACGGCATCAATCGCTTGCTGTTTCAGTTCTTCTGGATTGACCAGTTTCGCGCCTTCTTCCTCAATCAGCAGTTTGAATGCGTCTTTGATTTTGACTTTACGCGGTTTTTGTTTCTGACCAGCGATGTTCTGGAACATAGATTGTAACTGGTTAGTCATCTCTTCCATGCCAGGAGGTGCCATGATTTCAACCCCCATCGGCGAAGCAGCCAGATCGATTTCAATCTCTTTGTCGTCCAGTTGCCCTTCACGCAATTTTTTGCGGAAAGCCTGGCGGGTAGCGGATGGCTCTTGTGTTTCATCCGGCTGGCCCCAGTTATTTTTGGCCGGTGGAATCAACACGTCCAGAATACGTTCTTCGGCTAACTCTTCAGCCCGGTAACGCATTTTCTCAATTGATTGATGGCGAACCATTTTCACAGCCGCATCGGTCAGATCGCGGATAATAGAATCCACTTCTTTACCAACATAACCCACTTCGGTGAATTTGGTCGCTTCAACTTTGATAAATGGCGCATTGGCCAATTTTGCCAGACGGCGAGCAATTTCAGTTTTACCGACACCGGTTGGACCGATCATCAGAATGTTTTTAGGGGTAACTTCGTGACGCAACTCTTCATTGAGCTGCATACGGCGCCAGCGGTTACGCAGGGCAATTGCCACCGCACGTTTAGCTTTATCCTGGCCGATGATGTAGCTATCAAGTTCGCTGACGATTTCGCGTGGGGTCATTTCAGACATGTCACTCTATCCTTACGCTTTATACGTTAATTCTTCGATGGTTTGGAAGCGGTTGGTATAGATACAGATATCCCCCGCAATGCTCAGAGACTTCTCAACGATATCTTTGGCACTTAATTCAGTATTGTCTAACAGCGCGCGCGCGGCAGATTGGGCATAAGGCCCACCGGAACCGATAGCAATCAGGTCGTCTTCTGGTTGAACAACATCGCCGTTGCCGGTAATGATGAGTGATGCTGTTTCATCCGCTACAGCCAGTAGTGCTTCAAGCTTGCGTAACATACGATCAGTACGCCAGTCTTTGGCTAACTCGACAGCCGCTTTAGTCAGGTGGCCTTGATGCATCTCCAGTTTGCGCTCAAACAGCTCAAACAGCGTAAAGGCATCGGCAGTACCGCCAGCAAAGCCCGCAATCACTTTATTGTTATAAAGGCGGCGTACTTTTTTGGCATTACCCTTCATTACGGTATTACCCAGAGTGACCTGGCCATCACCACCAATAACGACATGACCATTACGACGTACACTTACAATTGTTGTCACGAGCGGACCCTCGTTGCAGACTGAATGAGTCCCCGTACTGCCTGTCAAAAAACAGCACGGGGTATATTGAGATTATAAATGGGGGAGGATTGCGACTTTTCAACCCCCTACAGCGAGGGGAATGCATCCTGATTGACCCGCGCCTTTCAAACGTTGCAAGGTACTATCAGCGGCTGCTTTGGTACTGTAAGGGCCAAGGACCACACGATTCCAGCCACCACCGCTGGTAATGCGGCTTTCGATACCGCCAAATGCCAATTGGGCGCGGATAGATTCGGCCTGATCGATGGCTTTGAATGAACCACACTGCACCATCCAACGTTGTGTTTTTTCTTTCTCTTTTTCCGGTTTCGGCGGTGTAACGGCCGGTGTTACCGGAGCTGCCGGTTGCGCGCGTTGTGGGGTAGCCACAGGCGATTGTACCTGCGTCTGCTGCTGTACCGGCGCGGTAGTCTGGCGCGGCGGTGTTAGCGGCTGCTGTTGCAGGGTCGTGACCGGTGGTTTGATGGTCACAGCAGAGCGTGGCACCGGCATCCCTTGGTTATACGGAACCTCTGATAACTGCGTTGGCTGCTGGCGCATATCTGCCTGCATCTGCTCTAGCAATTGGCGCTGCTCATTAGTCAGTTGCGTTTTAGAATTGGCTTCGCCACCAGCAGAGGGCTCTGTAGGTGTTGGGACGCCAATCTGACGGTTTTCCAGCTCTTTAATATAACGCCAGCGTTCTTCGGGTTTGGGCGGTAACCCATTACCGGTACGAGGATCATGGCTGGGCAATAACGGAAGCTCACCCGGCTTATTATGGGTGATGAAATAGAGGCCACCAACAAATACCACTAATAGCGCGACGGCCAGCGCCACCACGGTTTTAGATACTGCTGGCGCACTGCGTTTTTTCCGGCTGGTGCTTTTGCGCCGCGCTCCTGAGCGCCCTCGGCTTACATAATCTCTTTGTGCCACTATCGTTTCGCTGCGTCTTGATGATGGAATAAGTCCGTCATGTTACTGAACCCCTGAATATTTGCCTAGCGTTTAGGCGCAGCAGTACTTTCCCTGACAATTAACTCGGTGTCTAACAACCGGGAGCCACTTTGTACTGAATGCCCTTGTAGCTGCTCAAGTAATAGTAACATGGCTTGCTGACCAATTTGATAACGTGGTTGAGCCACGGTGGTCAAAGGGGGATCACAATACTGTGACAACTTCAGATCGTCAAAGCCTACCAGCGAGACATCCTGCGGGATACGTAGTCCCATTCTCTTTGCCTGCCACATCGCGCCTATCGCCATCACATCATTGTGACAAAATATTGCTGTTGGGGGATGAGGTAATGCCATCAGCACCGCAAAGGTTTCTGCGCCAGCTTCATAGCTAAAGTCACCGCGCATAATATAGTCACTGTCGACAGCGATACCATTACGACGCAGTGCCTGAATATAGCCCTGGAGCCGATAATGACTTAGCGGCAAACTTTCCGGCCCGGCAACACAGGCAATACGTTTGTGCCCCAATTCATGTAGATAATTAACCGCTTCATAAGCGGCAGTCAGATTATCGATATGTACCGTTGGCAGTTCCAGTTCAGGAGCGAACTCGTTTGCCATCACCATTGGCGGCAAATTGCGCTGCTCTTCTTTGCTGGCATCAAAAGGCAGATTGGAACCTAACAACAACATGCCATCAATTTGCTTGGTAATGATCAGGTTAACGAAGCTACGCTCTTGCTGGGTTTGTTGTGCGCAATCGCCAATTAAGATCAGATAACCTTGCTGGGCTGCCGCATACTCAATCCCTTGAATGATATCAGCAAAAAACGGGTCACTAATATCCGGTACAATAACCAGAATCGTGCGCGATTCATTACGTTTAATATTGCGGGACAAAGCATGAGGAGAATAACCCACCGCCAGAACAGCTTGCTCCACTTTTTGCCGGGTTACTGTTGACACTTTTTCCGGGTTCATCAGTGCGCGTGACACCGTCGCAGTTGAAACACCTGCCATTTCAGCAACGTCTTTCATGGTAGCCATCGTGAATTCTTTCTTATGTTCCAACGCCTTTCTCCTTGCTCTGGCTCCGAGCCAGCACTGATGCTTAATGCAGGCTTTCCGTCATTCTATACAGATAGTGGGGGTAATTTGTTACCTAATTTGCATAAAAAGTGTGACATAAGTAGGTTTTTTCGAACTGGCTCGCAGAAAGCCGGGTAATCGATTGCTTTGTGGCACAGATCAAACAATAAATTCCCCAAGTGAAAGAGAGAGTACTCAACGTTATTGGCATTAATTAAGGCGGGGAATTAGCTGTCTATTGGGTCAACATCCAACGTCCACTTAACCTTACGTGCCTGCGGCAATGTATTGATTAGCGGCTGAGAGGTTTTAATCAGCCGTTGTAGCAATTGCCGTGAAGGGTGCTGTAACAGCAATTGCCAACGGAAGCGTCCACTGCGTTTGGCCTGCAATGCGGGCACTGGCCCCATAATCCACAATGCATCATCTTTGAGTGGGCTGGCCTCCAGCAAATTACGCAATTGTTGCAGGAACAGCGCGGATTGCTGGTTATCGTGATCTTCACTGCGCACGATGATATGGCTGGTATAAGGCGGTAAAAATACGCTTTTACGTTCCTCTAGGGCCTGTTTGGCAAAGGCATCGTAGCCCTGTTGCAGCAAAATTTGCAGCAGTGGATGCTCAGGGTGGTGTGTTTGTAAAATAACTTCACCTTGCTTACCCGCGCGCCCGGCACGACCTGAAACTTGTGTATAAAGCTGGGCAAACCGTTCTGCCGAACGGAAATCTGCCGAGAACAGTGCGCCATCGACATCCAGCAAGGCCACTAGCGTGACATCAGGGAAGTGATGCCCTTTAGCCAACATTTGGGTACCAATCAAGATGCGCGATCCCCCTTGATGGACATCAGCCAAATGCTGTTCCAGCGAGCCTTTGCGGCTGGTGGTATCGCGGTCAATTCGAGTGATGGGAGTATCCGGGAACAGAGGAGCCAGTTCGTTCTCTAACTGTTCAGTGCCAACACCGACAGAGACCAGATGGGTTGAACCACATTTTGGGCATTGCTGAGGCACCGGGCGCTGGCTGTCGCAATGGTGGCAGCGCAACTGACGGTGATTTTGATGCAAGGTGTAATAGTGGTCGCAACGCTGGCATTCAGCAATCCAGCCACACTCATGGCACAGTAGCGCGGGAGCATAGCCACGGCGGTTCAGGAACAAAATTACCTGATTATCGGCCTGTAAATGGGTTTTCATCCGTTTTAGCAGTGGCTGAGAGAGGCCAACTTTAAGCGGTAAGCCTTTTAAATCGAGCAAATGCTGTACGGCGGGTTTGGCATTCCCCGCCCGTTTAGATAGCGTCAACTGGCGATATTTACCCATTTGCACATTGTGCAGGGTCTCAAGCGCCGGGGTCGCCGTGCCCATCACGATAGGAATGCCTTCTTCACGGGCCCGAAATACGGCTAAATCCCGGGCATGATACCGCCAGCCTTCTTGCTGTTTATAAGAGCTGTCGTGCTCTTCATCGATAATAATGACCCCGAGGCGGGAAAACGGCGTAAACAGTGCCGAGCGGGTACCAATAACAATTGCGGCTTCACCGTTACGCGCCCGTAGCCAGACGGACAAACGTTCGCTGTCATTTAAACCTGAATGGAGCACCTCAACGGGGGCGTTAAACCTTTCGCGAAAACGAGCGATAGTCTGTGGGGTCAGGCCGATCTCAGGGACTAAAACCAACGCCTGGCGGCCTTGTGCCAGAATATTTTCCAGCACGCTCAGATAAACTTCTGTTTTACCGGAGCCGGTCACCCCAGCCAGCAGCCAGACTGCAAACTGGGTATCTTCACTGCGAATCGCCCCAACGGCGGTTGCCTGCTCGGTATTCAGCCGCAGGCGCTCACCCAGAACGGCGAAGCCGTTGCGCCAATCGGTAGTCGCGATTTCCTGCGCCCGCAGGTCAATTAGCCCTTTACTGCGTAATGCCTGCAATGCGCTTTCGGTGAGTGCCATTTCATTAACTTGATGGCGATAGACCGGTTTTTGCAATAATGCGGCAAGCGCTTGTTGCTGCTTCGGGGCGCGTTTTAAGCTTTCCGGTGGTGTGGCTCGCCCTTGTTCGGTTGCGAACCACTGCCACAACGGCGCAGATTGGGCAGGCTTCCCTTGGCGCAACAGAATAGGTAGAGCATGGAACAGCACTTCACCTATCGGGTAATGATAATACTCGGTTGCCCAGCAGAGAATGCGCCACAAGCTGGGTGGGAATAAGCTGCGCTCATCCAGAACGGCGTCAATGGCTTTCAGTTGTTCAAGGGGGAATGTGCTGGTATCACTGATACCCACCACAATTCCGATGGCTTTGCGTTTACCAAATGGCACACTAACGCGAGCACCGACCACCGGGCAGGCCATGGCGCTGTCTAAACGGTAATCAAAGCTACGGGCCAACGGTACGGGTAATGCCACTTGAACAACGGACATGTGTTTTCATCCTGATAACTAAAATTGGTCTAAATAAGTACAATTGGCCTATACCCTAAATAATTCGAGTTGCAGGAAGGCGGCAAGCGAGAAAATCCCGATGAGCTTACATGAGTAAGTGATTCGGGTTATTGAGCACAGCCAACGCACATGCAACTTGAAGTATGACGGGTCTAAATAAAGATTGAACAGTTTACACTGCGTGCTTCACAATGTGCGGATTCGATTGCGCGGTTTGGTCAAATTCTGTATGATTCGCCGCCTTTGGTATAATTCGATATCAAATCCTGTTAACAACCGTTGCTTACTTTATCCGCAGCTGTTCGTTAACAATCAAATTGTTATTTATCAATCGTGTGGTGTCTGGCGGAACAGGGCTGGATAGCGACACGGCCTAAATATAGAGGTTTTCCATGAAACAAGGTATCCACCCTAAATACGAACAAGTTACTGCTTCTTGCTCTTGCGGTAACGTTATCAAGATCAACTCTACTGTTGGTCATGACCTGAATCTGGACGTGTGCGGCGAATGCCACCCGTTCTACACTGGCAAGCAGCGTGATGTTGCTACCGGTGGCCGTGTTGACCGCTTTAACAAGCGTTTCAGCATGCCGGGCGCTAAGAAGTAATTATTGCCCGTCAGATGAAAAAGGCACCTTCGGGTGCCTTTTTTGTTTCTACATTTCAGGTTCACTATGACTAATGAACCGAGTGGTCGCTGGGGATTAGTATTCCCAGGTATCGGGGTCAACACCCAACTCACGCATTAAAATTTTCGCGGCTTCCGGGATTTCATCGCTACGTTCTTTACGCAGGTCTTCGTCATTCGGTAGCGGCTGGCCGGTAAATGCATGCAAAAAGGCCTCACACAACAATTCACTGTTGGTGGCGTGGCGCAGGTTGTTCACCTGACGGCGGGTCCGTTCATCGGTGAGGATTTTTAACACCTTCAGCGGAATGGATACCGTAATTTTTTTGACCTGTTCGCTTTTCTTACCGTGTTCAGCGTAAGGGCTGACATACTCGCCGTTCCACTCAGCCATGGGACACCTTAAATTTGTCGGGAAAATACAAAATTCTGAAAACCGGCCAATTATGCCCGATCTTCGCTGTTCTCACTAAATAAATGTCGATTTTACTAGAGCAACATCACCCATTTAATCATTTTACTACTTATTGATAGCCGTTACCTTTCGATACGGTCCTTGCGGTTAAACAAAACACCACCGAAAACTCACTGACATCATTAAGATAGTTAAAGCCTCTACAATTTTAGCGGTTATTATTCCATTGCTCAATCTATACGCAAAGAAGTTTAGATGTCCAGATGTATTGACGTCCGTAATTTGTGCGTCTAATCTGGCGTAACATTTTCTTGATAACCGGCTGGTGGAAATCCATATGACGCGTAAACAGGCAACAATAGCAGTCCGTAGCGGGTTGAACGATGACGAGCAATACGGCTGCGTTGTCCCCCCGATTCACCTCTCCAGTACCTATAATTTTATCGATTTTAATCAGCCGCGCACACATGATTATTCACGTCGCGGGAATCCGACGCGCGATGTGGTACAGCGTGCACTGGCGGAACTGGAAGGTGGTGCGGGTGCAGTCATGACCAGCAGCGGGATGTCGGCGATTCATTTGGTTTGCACCACATTCCTAAAACCGGGTGACTTGCTGGTCGCCCCACACGACTGTTACGGCGGCAGTTATCGTTTATTCGATAGTCTGAGCAAGCGCGGTGCTTATCGGGTGCTGTTTGTCGATCAGGGTGATGAAACGGCATTGAGCCGGGCCTTGGCGGAAAAACCCAAGCTCATATTGATTGAAACACCCAGTAATCCGCTGCTACGGGTGGTAGATATTGCCGCTATCTGCAAGGCGGCACATGCAGTAGGTGCTCTGACGGTTTGTGATAACACGTTCCTCAGCCCTGCCTTGCAGCAGCCACTCTCTTTAGGGGCGGATTTGGTGGTTCACTCCTGTACTAAATACCTAAATGGTCACTCTGATGTGGTCGCTGGTGCGGTAATTGCCAAAGATCCTGAGCTGGCGGTTGAGCTGGCATGGTGGGCGAATAATATCGGGGTAACGGGGGCAGCATTTGATAGCTACCTGTTATTACGCGGTTTGCGTACCTTGTCGCCACGTATGGCTCAGCAGCAACGTAACGCGGATGAGATTGTTCGTTATTTACAGCAGCAGCCTTTAGTGAAAAAGCTGTATCATCCTTCTCTGCCACAACATCCCGGCCACGAAATTGCCTGCCGTCAGCAGTCTGGTTTCGGTGCGATGCTCAGTTTTGAGCTTGATGGTGATGAACAGCTACTGCGTCGCTTCCTCTCAGCCCTTGAGTTATTTACTCTGGCGGAGTCTTTGGGCGGTGTGGAAAGTCTGATTTCCCATGCAGCGACCATGACCCATGCCGGTATGGCACCAGAAGCGCGCATTGCCGCAGGTATTACTGACAGCTTGTTGCGCATTTCCGTGGGTATTGAAGACAGCGAAGATTTGATTGCCGATTTGGAAAATGCTTTCCAGTTGGCGGGAACGAGGTAAGCATGAATGCAACAGCGGTAGCAGCGGCGGTGACCGGCCGTCAACTGCATAAGTTTGGTGGTAGTAGCCTTGCGGATGTGAAGTGTTACCTGCGGGTGGCCAATATTATGGCCAATTACAGTCATCCTGGTGATCTGATGGTGGTGTCTGCGGCAGGCAGTACCACCAACCAACTGATTAGCTGGTTGAAACTGAGCCAAAGTGATCGTCTTTCTGCTCATCAGGTGCAACAAAATTTACGTCGTTATCAACATGATCTGATCAGTGGTTTATTGTCTCCAGAAATGGCCGAACCGCTGATTAGTGAGTTTATCCATGATTTGGAGCGTCTGGCGGGCCTGCTGGATAACAAAGTCGACGATGCAATTTACGCCGAAGTGGTGGGGCACGGTGAGATTTGGTCCGCCCGTTTGATGGCGGCGGTTTTAAACAAGCAGGATATGAACGCCACCTGGCTGGATGCCCGTAGTTTCCTGCGTGCAGAGCGTGCGGCACAACCACAAATCGATGAAGGCCGTTCTTACCCGCTGTTACAACAATTAATGGCCCAGCACCCACATCAACGTTTGGTGGTGACAGGGTTTATCTCGCGCAGTAATTCCGGTGAAACCGTGCTGCTGGGGCGTAACGGCAGTGACTACTCGGCGACACAAGTCGGGGCGCTGGCGGGTGTCGAGCGCGTGACCATCTGGAGTGATGTTGCTGGGGTATACAGTGCTGACCCACGCAAAGTAAAAGATGCCTGTCTGTTACCGTTGCTACGATTGGATGAAGCCAGTGAATTGGCCCGTCTGGCAGCACCGGTGCTGCATACCCGCACGCTACAGCCGGTTTCAGGCAGCGATATCGATTTACAACTGCGTTGTAGTTATCAGCCAGAGCAGGGTTCAACCCGCATTGAGCGCGTACTGGCATCAGGTTCGGGGGCGAAAATCGTTACCAGCCATGATGATGTCTGCCTGATCGAATTGCAGATTGCCGGTCATCACGATTTCTCGCTGGCGCAGAAAGAGATTGATTTGCTACTCAAACGTGCGCAAATCAAACCGCTAGCCACCGGTATTCATCCCGATCGCAATCTGTTGCAACTCTGCTATACCTCCGAAGTAGTTAACAGTGCACTAAGAGTGCTGGAAGATGCCGCGCTGCCGGGTAAATTATCCCTACGCGAAGGGCTGGCACTGGTCGCACTGGTGGGCGCGGGGGTCTGCAAGAACCCACTGCACAGCCACCGGTTCTACCAACAGTTAAAAGATCAGCCAGTTGAGTTTATTTGGCAGGCAGAAGATGGGATCAGCATGGTGGCCGTTTTGCGCCTTGGTCCGACTGAACACCTGATTCAGGGCTTGCACCAGTCACTGTTCCGTGCAGAAAAACGCATTGGTCTGATGCTGTTTGGCAAAGGTAATATTGGTGCCCGCTGGCTGGAACTGTTCGCCCGCGAGCAGAAGAATATCTCGGCGCGCAGTGGTTTTGAGTTTGTGCTAGCAGGTGTGGTGGATAGCCGCCGCAGCCTGTTAAGTTACGATGGGCTGGATGCCAGTCGGACATTGGCATTTTATGATGACGAAGCCAAAGAGCAGGATGAAGAGTCGCTGTTTTTATGGATGCGAGCACACCCGTTTGATGATTTGGTGGTGCTGGATGTGACCGCTAGTGAGTCGCTGGCCGGACAATATCTGGATTTCGCCAGCTACGGTTTCCACGTTATCAGCGCCAACAAACTGGCCGGAGCATCCAGTAGCAATAACTACCGCCAAATTCGCGATGCTTTTGCCAAAACCGGCCGCCACTGGCTGTACAACGCCACGGTGGGCGCTGGCTTACCGGTTAACCACACGGTGCGTGATCTACGTGATAGCGGCGACAGTATCTTGGCGATCAGTGGTATCTTCTCCGGCACGCTGTCGTGGTTATTCCTGCAATTTGACGGCACGGTACCCTTTACCGAATTAGTAGATCAAGCCTGGCAACAAGGTCTGACTGAGCCAGATCCACGGGTGGATCTTTCAGGCCAGGATGTGATGCGTAAACTGGTGATTCTGGCCCGTGAAGCGGGTTATGACATTGAACCGAATCAGGTGCGGGTGGAGTCGCTGGTGCCTGCTGGTGCTGATGTGGGGTCGGTAGATCAGTTCTTTGAAAATGGCGAAGCATTGAATCAGCAAATGATTCAGCGCTTAGAAGCCGCGAATGAGATGGGGTTGGTGTTACGTTACGTGGCACGCTTTGATGCTAATGGTAAGGCTCGAGTGGGCGTTGAAGCAGTCCGTGCTGACCATCCGCTGGCCTCATTGCTGCCGTGCGATAACGTCTTTGCCATTGAGAGCCGTTGGTATCGCGATAACCCACTGGTCATTCGTGGCCCAGGTGCCGGGCGTGATGTTACTGCTGGTGCAATTCAGTCTGATTTAAACCGCCTGTCTCAATTGCTGTAATTTGCATTAACTCGCCTCTTCTGCTTAAGCGGAGGAGGCGAAACTGCCTCTTTAACCCATCCCCTCTTTAATGCCGGTCCCCAAGAGCGCATATTGCTGACAGGCAGTAAGCGAATACCGCGAACCCCTGTAACTTCAAGGGTTAGAGGTCTACATGAATTTTCCGCGTATGGCGTGTGAAGATTAATCATCACCCTAAACTTATTTAAAAGTTGACTCTTTAGCCAACTTCCGTCATTTTCTATTTAGCCGTCTAAACGTATAGACGCTCATAAATGAGCGGTAACAGATAACATAAGTCGTCATAACGACAATGGAGTAACAGGGTATGAGTTTTTTCCACGCCAACCAGCGGGAAGCGCTGAATCAAAGTCTGTCAGAGTTGCAGGGTCAGATTAATGTTTCTTTTGAGTTTTTCCCGCCGCGTACCAGCGAGATGGAAGAGACCCTGTGGAGTTCGATTGATCGTCTGAGCACCCTGAAACCCAAGTTTGTCTCGGTGACTTATGGCGCGAACTCTGGCGAGCGCGATCGTACCCACAGCATCATCAAAGGGATAAAAGAGCGCACTGGCCTGGAAGCCGCACCACATCTGACCTGCATTGATGCTTCACCGACTCAGTTACGTGATATTGCTACCGATTACTGGAACAGCGGTATCCGTCATATCGTTGCTCTGCGAGGGGATTTGCCACCGGATAGTGGTAAACCAGAAATGTACGCATCTGATTTGGTGACCTTGCTGAAAGACGTAGGGGATTTTGATATCTCGGTGGCGGCTTATCCAGAAGTCCATCCTGAAGCTAAAAGCGCGCAAGCTGACCTGATCAACCTCAAACGTAAGATTGATGCGGGTGCTAACCGGGCAATTACCCAGTTCTTCTTTGATGTTGAGAGCTATCTGCGTTTTCGCGACCGCTGTGTGGCTACCGGCATCGACGTTGAAATCGTGCCGGGCATTTTACCGGTATCCAATTTTAAACAGCTTCAGCGCTTTGCCACCATGACCAACGTGCGGGTACCACACTGGATGACCAGTATTTTCGAAGGGCTGGATAATGATCCTGAGACGCGCAAAATGGTGGGTGCCTCAGTGGCGATGGATATGGTGAAGATTTTAAGCCGTGAAGGGGTGAAGGATTTCCATTTCTATACCTTGAATCGGGCAGAGTTGAGTTATGCGATTTGCCATACTCTTGGGGTGAGGCCGTAAGTTGTTAAAGGGGCGCTGGCCCCTTTTCATCATAATCATCAAGTAAACAAAAGATAATCAGGGGAATCGCTTCCCCCAAAATCAATGGTTAACCTGTATTGCGCATGCCCGCAGCGACACCGGCGATAGTCACCATCAATGCCTGCTCAACACGGGCATCTGGGTGCTCATGCTGGCGCGAACGGTGCAACAGCTCAGCTTGCAGCACGTTCAGTGGATCGGTATACACATTACGCAACGCGATCGATTCCGCAATCCACGGTAAATCAGCCATCAAGTGGTCATCGTTGGCGATAGCCAGCACCACTTTAATATCCGCGGCTAACTGGTCACGTAATTGCTGACCCAACGGCCACAGTGATTTATCCACTAAACGTTGGTCGTAATACTCCGCCAGCCACAAATCAGCTTTGGCGAACACCATTTCCAGCATCCCGATACGGGTAGAGAAGAATGGCCAGTCACGACACATCGTGGCTAATACTTCTTTCTTACCGGCATCAATCGCTTTTTGCAAACCGGCCCCCGCACCCAGCCAGGCAGGTAGCATCAGGCGGTTTTGTGTCCAAGCGAAAATCCATGGAATGGCACGTAAGCTCTCGACTCCGCCATCCGCACGGCGTTTTGCCGGGCGAGAACCCAATGGCAACTTACCTAATTCCAGCTCTGGGGTCGCGGCGCGGAAGTAAGGGACAAACTCAGGATTCTCACGCACGTAGCCGCGATACATATCGCAGGAAGCGTCCGATAGAATGTCCATCACCTCAACCCACTCTTTCTTCGGCTCTGGCGGCGGTAACAGATTGGCTTCCAGAATCGCTCCGGCATACAGCGCCAGACTGCTGATAGTGACTTCCGGCAGCCCAAATTTAAAGCGGATCATCTCGCCTTGTTCAGTGACGCGTAAGCCGCCTTTTAAGCTACCCGGAGGCTGAGAGAGCAGAGCTGCATGTGCAGGCGCACCGCCACGGCCGATAGAACCGCCACGACCGTGGAACAGCGTCAGAGAGATACCAGCCTTCTCACAGGTTTTGATCAACGCATCTTGCGCACGATATTGCGCCCAGGATGCTGCCATTACGCCGGCATCTTTTGCCGAGTCGGAATAGCCAATCATCACCATCTGCTTGCCTTGGATCAGGCCGCGATACCAGTCGATATTTAGCAACTGGGTCATCACTTCGTCGGCATTGTTCAGGTCATCAAGGGTTTCGAACAATGGCGCAACTGGCAGCGTGAATGGGCAACCCGCTTCTTTCAGCAGTAAATGTACTGCCAGCACGTCTGATGGCACTTTAGCCATGGAGATAACGTAAGCGGCGATAGAGCCTTGTGGTGCTTCGGCAATCACCCGGCACGTTTCCAGCACTTCTTGTGTATTAGCACTCGGTTCCCATTTCAGCGGAACCAGTGGGCGCTTGGAGTTCAGCTCGCGGATCAGGAAGGCTTGTTTGTCCGCCTCAGACCAGCTTTCATAATCGCCGAGGCCCAGATAACGGGTCAGTTCAGCGATGGCATCGGTGTGGCGGGTACTTTCCTGGCGTACATCGATACGCACCAATGGCACACCAAAACAGCGTACGCGGCGCAGGGTGTCCAGCAGTTGGCCGTTAGCAATGATCTCCATGCCACAGGCTTTCAGAGACTGATAACAGGCGTAAAGTGGGTCCCACAGTTGGTCATTACTCACCAGCAAATCAGTCGGTGGCAAGACACGTTCGCCTTTCAGACGGTCTTCCAGATAAGCCTGAGTATTGGTCAACTGGGTACGGACGCGTTTCATTAATTCGCGATAAGGTTCGACCACCTCTTCGCCACCGGCCAATTCACGCAGTTCCGGGGTACATTCCGACATGGACAGCTCTGATACCAACACTTGAATATCACGCAAGAACAGGTCGGTGGCTTTCCAACGGCTGAGTAACAGCACATGGCGGGTAATTTCAGCGGTAACGTTCGGGTTACCGTCACGGTCCCCCCCCATCCAAGAGGTGAAGCGTATTGGCACGGCCTCTACAGGCAAGCGGTAATCGAGCGAGTTTTGTAACTGCTCGTTAAACTCACGCAGGAATGCGGGCACACCTTCCCACAGGCTGTTTTCAACCACGGCAAAGCCCCATTTGGCTTCATCTACTGGGGAAGGGCGTATTTTACGAATTTCGTCAGTATGCCACGATTGTGCAACTAACTGGCGCAAACGACGCATGATCTTGTTGCGTTCGTAATCGGCTAAGTCATTGTGATCCAACTGGCTCAGGCAGGTATTCACTTCCACCAGTTTGTGGATCAGGGTGCGACGTGTAATTTCGGTTGGGTGAGCGGTTAACACCAACTCAATGGATAACTCATCAACCGCGCTGCGCATATCTTTCTCACTCAGCTTTTTATCTTTTAAGCGAGTGAAAAGCTGGGCTAGAGCTTCTGGGTTACTTGCGGCTTCACCGTGTGGTGAAATACTGTGATATTGCTCTGCCGTATTCGTCAGATTGAGGAATTGGCTAAAAGCACGGGCTACCGGCAGCAGCTCGTCGTTGGACAGATTTTGCAGCGTGGTCAGCAGTTCTTGACGGCTCGCTTCATTACCAGCACGCGAAGATTTGGATAATTTACGGATGGTTTCTACTTTTTCAAGGATGTGTTCACCAAGCGCTTCTTTGATGGTGTCCCCGAGTAGCGTACCGAGCATACTGACGTTACTTCGCATTGCGGAATATTGTTCGTTCATATGACCCCTGACCCATATCCCCTTCGCCCTTGACGCCGCAGGGTGGTTAGCGACGCTTACTCACCTGAATCACTGACCGGTGTCAGCTTATCGGGATTAATGAGCCTCAAAGAGGCTCACCCTGCGGGCTAGCATAAATGCTGTTCAAATCGGTCTTCAACCGATTTGTCTTTCACTTGCTGCCTACCTGCAACGCCAATGACTTTGGGTATAAACTTTTATGGTTTCTTTTTGTAAATTAATTTCACCCAAAAGGCCGAGATGGACAATTCCACTCGCCACGTTCAATTCCATACTCCAATTGACACTATTTTTAGCAAAAAAACATCAATTTTAGGGATATTGCTGAAATTTAATTACCAAGGTCAGGTTATCAGTCTTCCTAATAGGCAAAATTGATCGCCTACCCCATAAGAGGTAATTACTGCTGGCAGAAATGGTCAACCAACTGACCAATCAGCTCGCGGGTTGGCTCGATAAAGGCCATATCGATAAATTCATCTGGCTGATGGGCTTGATCGATCGAACCGGGTCCCAGCACCAGAGTTGGGCACACTTGCTGGATAAACGGCGCTTCGGTGCAGTAGTTCACCACCGCGGTACGCTCACCCAATAATTTCTCGATAACCCCTACCATATGGTGATCGGTTGGGCATTCATAGCCTGGGATCGGTGGATGCAGTTCGTCAATGCTCAAACGGCCTGGCCAGCGCTGGCTTACCGGTGTCAGCGCTTCGGTCATTAACTCATTCAGATCACTTAATGTCAGGCCTGGCAACGGGCGGATATCCATATGCAATTCGCAGCAAGCACAGATGCGGTTTGCCGCATCACCGCCGTTAATATGACCAAAATTCATGGTGGGATACGGAATAGTAAACGCCGGATTGTGATAACGCTCTTGCAACTTGGTGCGTAGCTTCATCAATTGAGTGATAGATTCATGCATTAAATCAATGGCATTCACCCCACGTGCCGGATCGCTAGAATGCCCAGACTGACCGGTAATTCGGATAGCATTGGAAATATGCCCTTTGTGCGCCCGCACCGGTTGCAGCGAGGTTGGCTCACCGATAATGGCAAAATCTGGGCGCAACTGGCTGGAGGCGGCAAAGTAGCGCGCGCCTGCCATGGTGGTTTCTTCATCGGCGGTTGCCAGAATATACAGCGGCTTGCTCAGTTTGCTGGCATCGATATCGCGCACCGCATCCAGAATAAAGGCGAAAAAGCCTTTCATGTCGGCGGTACCCAAACCATACAACTTATTGTCATGTTCGGTCAGGGTGAACGGTGAGCGCGTCCAACGCCCTTCATCAAAAGGCACTGTATCGGTATGACCCGCCAGCAATAATCCACCATTGCCTTCTCCAATGCTGGCAAGCAGATTAAATTTGTGGCGTGTATCGGGCACGGGTTGGATCTCGACACGAAAACCCAAGTCTGCAAACCATCCGGCCAACAAGTTGATTAACGCCTCATTACTTTGATCGAGAGCGCTATCGGTTGCGCTGATCGATGGCGTCGCGATTAACGCCCGATACAGCTCAATAAATGGAGGTAATTTCATCTTCACTGTTGACAGCCTTTGGTTAGGATAGTATCAATATTCATGCAGTAATTATGAATAAAAATACATTAAGCTTGAGCGTAAGGGAACCGAAAAACACCCTTAAATTTACGAAAATGTCAACGCTAAATCACGAGGGGAACAGCAAAACCTTGCTGAAAACCCAAATACCGGTTTTGACTACTTATGTCTTTATACCGAATTACATTTTTATACCCAAAGTACTTGGAGTTGCAGGTAGGCGGCAAGTGAGTAATAAGCACTGCTGCAACGTCAAGTAAGCAGGGTAAGGTGAACTGAACCCATGTTGAATACGCTAATTGTTGGTGCCAGTGGTTATGCCGGAGCGGAGCTTACGGCTTACCTGAGTCGTCACCCACATATGAACATAACCGGTTTAACGGTTTCAGCGCAAAGTGCAGATGCAGGAAAATTACTTTCTGACCTGCATCCGCAGCTAAAAGGCATTATTGATCTCCCGCTGCAACCCTTGGTGGATGTGGCTCAGGCGGCAAAAGGGGTTGATGTTGTGTTCCTCGCTACCGCCCACGAGGTCAGCCATGATTTAGCGCCGCAATTTTTAGCTGCCGGTTGTGTAGTATTCGATCTCTCCGGTGCGTTTCGGGTTAAAGATACGGCGTTTTACCGTCAGTATTATGGTTTTGAACATAAACATCCCGATTGGCTGGATAAAGCCGTCTATGGGCTTGCTGAATGGCAGGCAGAAGAGATTAAGCAGGCACAGTTGATCGCGGTACCAGGCTGTTATCCAACCGCATCGCAATTAGCGCTTAAGCCGTTGGTTGATAGCAAATTATTGAATGAAGCACAGTGGCCGGTGATTAATGCGGTCAGTGGCGTCAGCGGCGCAGGGCGTAAGGCCAGTATCGGCAACAGTTTCTGTGAAGTGAGTTTACAGCCCTACGGCTTGTTTAATCATCGTCATCATCCAGAAATTGTGGCTCACCTTGGCACGCCAGTTATTTTTACCCCGCACTTGGGTAATTTCGCCCGGGGCATTTTGGCGACCATTACCTGCCGTCTGAACGCGGGTATTACGGCGCAAGATATTGCCGACGCGTATCACCATGCTTATCAGGATAAACCGCTGGTGCGGTTGTATCAGCAGGGTGTTCCCGCGTTGAAAGCGGTGGTTGGTTTGCCTTTCTGCGATATTGGTTTCTCGGTGCAAGGCGAACATTTAATTATTGTCGCTACTGAAGATAACCTACTGAAAGGTGCGGCAGCTCAGGCTGTACAATGCATGAATATACGTTTTGGTTTTACAGAAACCGAGTCTCTGTTGTGGGGCAAGGTAAGTCACTAGCCGAAATTGCTGGTTGCGGTCATGCCTGTAAACCCATAAATTTTACCCGATTAAATAAGGCGCAAAAATGATGAATCCGTTAGTCATTAAATTAGGTGGCGTGTTGCTCGACAGCGAAGAAGCGCTGGAACGCCTGTTTACTGCATTGGTGACTTATCGCGAAAAGCATGAGCGCCCGCTAGTGATTATGCACGGTGGCGGTTGTCTGGTTGACATTCTGATGAAAAAACTCGCTTTGCCAGTAGTGAAGAAAAACGGCTTACGCGTCACCCCTGCTGATCAGATTGATATCATTACCGGCGCACTGGCTGGCACCGCTAACAAAACCCTGCTGTCTTGGGCGGTGAAACATAATATTAATGCTGTTGGCTTGTGTCTGGGCGATGGTGGAACCGTCTCGGTAACGCTACTGGATGCCGAGCTGGGGCATGTGGGTAATGCTCAGCCGGGATCACCTACTTTGGTGAATACCTTGCTGGCTGCGGATTACATGCCCATTATCAGCTCCATTGGTATTACTGCCGACGGCCAACTGATGAATGTGAATGCCGATCAGGCAGCCACCGCGTTAGCCGCCACCCTTGGGGCAGATTTGATCTTGTTGTCTGATGTTAGTGGCATACTGGATGGTAAAGGCCAACGGATTGCTGAAATGACGGCGCAAAAGGCCGAGCAACTCATTGCTCAAGGCATCATCACCGATGGTATGGTAGTTAAAGTGAACGCAGCACTGGATGCAGCACGCTCACTAGGCCGCCCGGTAGATATTGCCAGTTGGCGTCATGCGGATCAGTTACCGGCACTGTTTAATGGTGAGCCAATTGGCACACGTATTCTGGCCTAAATACCCTTCTTATTTGAAGTTGCAGCGCTGTTAGCGGCTCTTACTCACCCGAATCACTGACTTGAGTCAGCTCAACGGGATTCGTGCGTTTGCTGCCTTGCTGCCACTCCAACTACTTTGGGTATATTATGAGTTTTTATTCTGAAACTAGGGAAGAAAGATTATGGCATTGTGGGGCGGGCGGTTCAGTCAGGCGGCAGATCAGCGTTTCAAGCAATTCAACGATTCACTGCGGTTTGATTATCGGCTGGCGGAGCAGGATATTATCGGTTCTGTTGCCTGGTCGAAAGCGCTGGTGACGGTTGGGGTATTAACGGCTACCGAACAGCAACAACTGGAACAGGCACTTGATGCATTGCAAAAAGAAGTGCAGGCCGATCCGCAGGCTATCTTGCACAGTGATGCTGAAGATATTCACAGTTGGGTCGAAACCAAACTGATTGATAAAGTTGGCGATTTAGGTAAAAAACTGCATACCGGCCGTAGCCGTAATGATCAGGTGGCGACCGATCTGAAATTGTGGTGCAAATTCCAGATTACTGAATTACAAACTGCGGTTAAGCAGTTGCAGCAGGCGCTGTTTGCCACAGCCGAAGCGAATCAGGATGCCGTCATGCCGGGTTATACCCACTTGCAACGTGCTCAACCGGTGACTTTTGCTCACTGGTGTCTGGCGTATGCAGAAATGCTGTCGCGTGACCAAAGCCGACTGCAAGACACCCTGACGCGCTTGGATGTCAGCCCATTGGGCAGTGGGGCATTGGCAGGTACTGCCTATGACATCGATCGCGAACAACTGGCTAGCTGGTTAGGTTTCGCCTCTGCCACTCGCAACAGCCTCGACAGTGTTTCAGACCGCGACCACGTCTTAGAGCTACTGTCTGATGCCAGCATCGGCATGGTGCATTTGTCTCGTTTTGCTGAGGATCTGATCTTCTTCAACAGTGGCGAAGCGGCTTTTGTTGATTTATCGGATCGTGTGACCTCCGGTTCTTCCTTGATGCCACAGAAGAAAAACCCAGATGCGTTGGAATTAATCCGTGGTAAATGTGGCCGGGTACAAGGTGCATTGACCGGAATGATGATGACGTTGAAAGGCTTGCCTCTTGCTTATAACAAAGACATGCAGGAAGACAAAGAAGGGCTGTTTGATGCGTTGGATACCTGGCTCGATTGCCTGCATATGGCGGCGCTGGTATTAGACGGTATTCAGGTAAAACGGCCACGTTGTAAAGAAGCGGCAGAACAGGGTTACGCCAATGCCACTGAACTGGCTGATTATCTGGTCGCCAAGGGCGTACCCTTCCGTGAGGCGCACCATATTGTTGGTGAAGCGGTCGTTGAAGCTATTCGTCAGGGTAAAGCGCTGGAAGCACTCTTGCTGGCTGATTTGCAGAAGTTCAGCGCAGTGATTGGCGATGATGTTTATCCGATTCTGGCATTGCAATCTTGCCTGGATAAACGTGTTGCTAAAGGTGGGGTCTCACCACAGCAAGTGGCTTCTGCTATTGTCGAAGCGAAAGCACGCCTAATTTAATTAGTTAGCTATTAATATTGATAATGGGCCGCTTTATAGTGGCCCATTTTACATTTAAACGTATTTGAAATAATTTACATGTTATTTTTCATATTGTTTTATTTTGATTGACGTTACTCTAACGATTATTTTTCTTATTTAATCTACGTTATAAAACCAATATTTTCAGCCTAATAAGATTTTAATTTTAATATTCAGTTGAGTTTATACCTCTTAGTGATTATGATAATCATTATCAACCAGTGGCGTTGTAGTGAAACCTCTACTAAGATTAAAAATAGAGACATATAATTCAAAATAGCCGAAAACCTATTTTATTCCTGCATTACCTGATCCATTAATAAAGTGGCTGGGCTGCTATTAGATTTAATTCTTTATGATTTTTCTATTTTGAAAAAGGTCAGTCATATCGTTAATAGATAATGACTTTCCTTTGTTCAAACATCTCTGGTTATCCGGCATTAGATTTATTGCTGGCCATTATCACGTCTGCTATTCAAGAACTAAAATAGTTAACAGGTTAATTATATTCATATCGTAAGGATGAAATCTAATAAATGGACAATATAGTGAGAGATAAAAGAAAAATAATAACCTCAATGAATAAAATTGCCCTTGGTATATTTATAGCTCTGGCAACAGCGCAAGGCTATTCTGGCAAAGTTCGTGCGGAGGCAACGGTAACCCCTTCGGCTGAAAATGATATGCTATTGGATAAACTCAAGGTAGAAGGAGCGAATAACTCCCAGGACGGTGACTGGGTATATGATGAGCTGCACTCAGTCAGTGAAATCTCTCGCGAACAATTGGATAATCGCCCTGCCCGCCATGCGGCAGATATATTGGAACAAACTCCCGGTGTCTATTCCAGCGTCAGCCAGCAAGACCCCGCGCTTTCCGTGAATATCCGTGGTATCCAAGACTACGGCCGCGTCAATATGAATATTGACGGCATGCGGCAAAACTTTATGAAAAGCGGTCATGGTCAGCGCCATGGTGTGATGTATATCGATCCAGAAATATTGAGTAGTGTTGTGATTGAAAAGGGGGCCACCAGCGGTATGGGCGGTGCTGGCGTCATTGGTGGGGTTGCCACCTTTAATACAGTCAATGCCAGTGATTTCCTCGAACCGGGCAAAGAACTGGGGGGGCAAATACGTGCCATGACCGGTGATAATGGCACTCAGTTTATTGGTGGTGGTGTCCTGGCGCTGGGTAATGAATATGGTGATCTATTAATTGCTGCCAGTGAGCGCAATCTAAAAGATTATTGGCCCGGCAATAAAGGGGATATTGGTGCTCTTCGTTTTGGCAGAGAAGCCGCCCCAGTTTTAGGCAGAGAAATTACAAATAACAAAGTTGAATTTGCCAACTATAAAATGAGCTCACGGCTCGCTAAACTGGGCTGGAATTTGCCCGCCGACCAACGGCTGGTACTCAGCTATTTGCAAACGCAAATAAATAGCCCCAATGCCAGTATGTTAACGCAGATTGTCGATAAGTCAGATCCCTACCGTAGAATTAAAATGGGCTGGAAAAAGAGCAGCGTAAGTGATGTGCTGAACCGTAGTATAGGGTTGGATTATAGCCTCAAGCCTGAACATATTGCCTGGCTGGATGTGGCGGCTAAAATCTATTACGTTGATACCAATGATGAAACCGATACCCTGTGTTCTGATGCCGTTTTTTGTAAAAAGTTTTGGACTCAAACCCGTTTGAACACCCGTGGTTTACAACTGCAAAATACCAATTACTTTACCTTCGCCGACCACCATCAATTACAAGTCAAATATGGCCTCGAGTGGTTTAGTGACCGCTCCACCGGCAACTCAACTCAAGAAACAATGCTGGGTGTCACCCCACCCGGCAAGCGCACCATGACCAGCACCTTTGCCCAGTTGAATTACGAACATGCAGACTGGCTGCGGCTGGAAGGTGGCCTGCGTTATGATCAATTTCGCTTAAAGGGTAATACCTGGATGCAGAGCAAATCTTTCCTTAGCAACTATTCCCGTGAAAACCCATGCAACACAAAGATACATGAGCAACATCTCGCTGAAAACAGGCGGTGCTCCTATAATAACACGGTCAAAATGACCTGGGATGTGGATCGCCGTGAACAACAGCTTTCGCCCACCTTGGCTATCGGTATCAAACCTGGTGTGCAGTGGCTGGAGTTTTTTGGTAATTACGGCAAATCCTGGCGGCCACCGGCGATTACCGAAGTGCTGGCGACCGGCAGTGCACATGGTCACGGCTGGATTTTGCCCAATCCGTTTCTGGCCGCAGAGCATTCCAAAGCCTGGGAAGCGGGCATTAATATTCAACACAGTAATCTGTTTAGTGAACAAGACCGCCTGGTGGCCAAAATGGCCTACTTTGATACCCGCGTCAGCAATTATATTAATCTTGAATTATCCAAGACCAAACCACTGCTAGGTTACGGTTCCTTTGCAAATGCTACCTACATTAATAATTTATTGGCAGCCCGTTTTCGTGGTCTTGAATATCAATTAAGCTATGACATGGGTTTTTTTTATACCAGTTTAAATTATACCAGAATGATTGGTGTTAATAACTTTTGTTCTAAAAGGGCTTGGTTAGGTGGAGCGCAAACCTTTACATCTAATAAGGATGGTATTTATCCTCTCGAAAATGATAACATGAACAATATGATTGATTGCTTGGCGGGGAATAACTTATTTGGTTCTTCTGCTTATTTGCCCGGTGATCGTGGCAGTTTAACTTTAGGTGGAAGATTATTTGATAAAAAGCTAGATCTCGGCACCATTATTCGCTATAACAAAGGACATCAAGACGCATCGGTTATTAATAGCTACGGCCACGCTAATACCGCTTATGTTGCGGATTGGCCGAAATATACCTTATTTGATCTTTATGCTAGTTATAAGGTAACTAATAATTTAACTTTGCGTAGCACAATAGAAAATATAACTAATCGCGCTTATATAGTCAGTTATGGTGATTCACTTTCTTTTGCGCCAAATCGTGGTCGAACTATTCAGGGCGGTTTTGAATATAAATTTTAGTTATCAATGTTAAATATGAAGCCTTAAATAAACATACTAAATATGAATTTAAAATCTTCAGATGGAATAATAACTTCGTCTGTAGTCACACTGACTCAGTGATGAGTCATATAATGGTTGTTAACAATAAGGAAATTTATCATGACAGTAACGATCCAATATCAAAGCCAATTCAGTAACGACACTCTAACCTCTTATACTCAGCAGTGGGCTACCATTCATGGTGATATAAAAGACACGCAGGCACCAGGCTATGCCAAGGACGTTGGTCAATTTTCTGGCGGGGGGTGGTTTAGTGGTAACCAATATTCAATTGGCAGCTCTCATAGTGGTGCTAGTACTGCAATGATCGTAGAGGGTGATTTGAACTATAATATGGCCCACCATACCTTCCACGGGAAAATGGCAAACTTGGAGTTGGGTAAAAACTTGAAAGATAACTCAGATATCACTGGTAAACAGCTTGACCAAGTGGAAGTGAAATTGAGTGGCATAGATCTGACCGGTGAATTTGACCCTACCAAAACAATGGTAGAAAACCATCAAGGGGATATGCATAAAGCCACCTACGGTTTGATGAGAGGCAATGCAGAACCATTGTTGGAAATCCTCGCCGCTAAGGGTATTGATGTGAATACCCCACTGAAGGATATGCCAATCGCCAGCCAATTTGACGTTATGGCGTCAGATGCACCAATGATTGATACCGTTGGTGTGATTGAAAGCAGCGATATGTTGTTAGCCGCTTAATAAATAGAACCGCCGGGAAAGGATTTTCTGGTTGATTCTCGCTGCTGTGTAATATGTGTCAGTGTATTTGTAATGAGTATAAGTGCGCCACCACCGTACTCTGGTAGATCTGGTTTCTTCTTGGCTGCGGCGGTGGTTCATATTGATATTTTAAATATTAGATTAAAATTCGCAGATTAATTTACCTACAGAATAATATAACTTAATGATGAGTGATATTTTTAATTAAAGGGATTTTAATATGACTGTGACGATTAAGTATCATGAAGAATTTAAAAATGAAACTATCTCTTCTTATACCTACTGGTGGGCCACTGATTTTGGTGATATAGCTCAAAAGTCGGGTGACGGAGGATATAGTATTTACTCGGCTGGTCCAAATTCGCCCACCGTTGGTATAAAACTCGCGATTCAAAATAGCTCCCCTCAAAGTAAAGCTGCAATAGTGATGGAATCTAAGGGAGTACACGCGGCGATGGTTATGGAAGCTCACGGAGTGAAGTTATCCGAAGTGTCTCCCATCATTCCCGGTGAAAACGAAAGTCTGCAATTTGGTGCGAATTTAATTCCTATTCCTGATATTAACTTAGAGGATCCTCAGTTTCATCAGCTTCAACTCCAGCAAGTGCAACTGAAATTCAGCGGATTAGATATCTCAAATGATATTGATATCTCTTTTTTAGAGATCCTTTATGCAATGCTTAGAGATAATAGCTATCCGAGTGATATGGATCTTGGTGTCTATGGCCTGCTGAGGGGCAATAACGCTTCCATACTAAAAATACTCGAATCCCAAGGTGTAGATGTAAACACGCCACTCAAAGATTTGGCGCTTGCCAGTCAGTTTGACGTTATTGTTGATATACCCGTCATTGACACCGTGGCTGATAGCAGTGAGCTATTATTAGCCGCTTAACGTTTAACAAAGTTAGTGTTGTATATTAACTTTAAAATTATTTAAGTGGATTAAATAATTTATTCAGTAGTAAAGATTGTTCAATGATAAAGTATTATTTAAAATTAAAAGGATATCATTATGACAGTAACTCTAAAATACAATGAATCAATTAAATATGAAACTATTTCCTCTTATGCTCACCAGTGGGCTGCGGCTTATGGTGACTTAATTAACATACCCAACATCCATGATAATTATACTTTTTCCAGCGGCACTGATATGGATAATAATAGAATCGCTCTGGCTGAATTTCAAAACCCAGATGGGCCAGCCGCGCTAATTATTGGTGGAACTCTATTGGGCGATAATGGCTTCATGGAACGGGGGAATTACATCCAATCCTTAGAATTTGGTAATTCATTTGTTCCTAATGCAGATAACACCTCTAATACCCCTAAGCAGCTTGATCAAGTACAGTTGAGACTAGATGGTTTAAGTATTGACGGTGATTTTTATTATTCGGTATGTTCATTGTCCAGAACGATGCATGCAGAGCCAGGAAAACCTTACCAAGGTGGCGAGGGTGAAGGCATTTACAATTTATTGAGAGGTAATGCTACCCCTATGCTGGAACTCCTCAAAGCCCAAGGTATTGATGTAAACATACCACTTAACGATATGGCGACTGCCACTCAGTTTGACGTTATTGTTGATATGCCGGTTATTGACACTATTGGTGTAACTGACGGGAGTGACATATTATTAGCCGCGTAATAAAGACAACCGACAAATAACTTTCTGGTTAGAAAAATAATACTACCGCCATATCCTCTAATTCACTTTTTATTACTATATAGGCGGTAGTTCATTTTGTTGCTTTTCTGAAAATGACTTTCTTTTGAACATCAATCTGTTCTGATAAATATATATTACTTTAATTTAATATCAGTCGCAGGAATTATTACGAAGAATATACATTCTGTATGGAAATTGATGCCATGGAATCAAGCAAAAACGCTAGCTCTTCGTCGGCATCGCCAACGATATTCTCAGCTCTGGCCCATCATAAAAAAAGTCTCTGGGGTATAGGGCTATTTACTGCTGTAATCAATCTGCTGATGTTGGCACCCGCAATCTACATGCTACAAGTTTATGATCGTGTTCTCGCTTCAGCGAATACCATGACGCTATTAATGCTGACGATTCTAGTATTGAGCATATTTGCCTTTATTGGACTATTAGAATGGATTCGCAGTGCGGTAGTTATTCGGCTGGGCACACGTATTGATATGCAGCTTAATCAACGAGTCTTTAATGCTGCTTTTGCTTCCCAACTTATGGGCCATAAAACACCTGCGGCTCAGGCATTGAATGATTTAACTTCTCTGCGCCAGTTCGCGACGGGCAGTGCTTTGTTTGCCTTTTTTGATGCGCCGTGGTTCCCGTTGTATTTGCTGGTGATTTTTCTCCTCCACCCTTGGCTGGGGGCACTGGCAGCCGCCGGCGCTTGTATATTGATATTTTTGGCTTGGCTCAATCATTGGATATGTAAAAAGCCGCTAAAAGAAGCCTCAATAATCACGGCACAAGCAACACAGCATGCTAATGCGAATTTGCGCAATGCAGATGCCATCCAAGCAATGGGGATGTTAAAAGCCTTACGTGAACGCTGGCTGAGGCAACACTCTCAATTTCTCTATCAGCAAAATGTTGCCAGCGATAAAAGCAGCCGCGTGACGGCTTTATCCAAATCTAGCCGTCAGGCGTTGCAATCTATGATGTTGGGGCTAGGCGCGTTGTTGGTAATCGATGGTGCTATTACCGCAGGTGTGATGATTGCTGGCTCTATCTTGGTCGGTCGGGTGTTAGGGCCAATTGATCAACTGATTGCGGTTTGGAAACAGTGGAGTCACACGCGACTGGCCTACCAACGTCTCTCTTATCTGTTGGCGCAACAGCCTCAACCCGCTACTGGTATGATTTTGCCGCCTCCACAGGGCAAATTAAGCGTCACACAACTTACAGTTTGCAAACCGGGAACACATATTCCGGTATTGCAATCTATCAACTTTGAACTGCAACCCGGTGATGTGCTTGGCATTTTGGGGCCGTCAGGCAGTGGTAAATCCACTCTGGCGAAGTTGTTGGTCGCAAGCCAATCTGCATTCAGTGGCTCGGTTCGTCTAGACAGTGCAGACATTTCTCAGTGGGATAAAAGCCATTTAGGGGCCTTTATTGGTTATCTACCCCAAGATATTCAGCTATTTCGCGGTTCAATTGCTGAAAACATTGCGCGTTTTGGCCCGATTGATAATGCAAAAGTTATTGCTGCCGCACAATTAGCCGATGTGCATGACTTGATTCTGCATCTACCGCAAGGCTATGACTCTCAGCTAGGAGACGAAGGCGAAGGGTTATCCGGCGGCCAGCGGCAGCGAATCGCCTTGGCGCGGGCTGTGTATGGGATACCAAGGCTTATCGTATTAGATGAGCCAAATGCCAGTTTGGATAAAGAAGGTGAAAAAGCCTTATTAGCTGGCATTTGCCAGCTAAAACAGCAGGGCAGCACGATTGTGATGGTCACCCATAAACCAGAACTGTTATCGGGTAGTGATTACTTATTGTTTTTAAAAAGTGGGCAAATAGAGCTGTTTGATCGTACTCAGAGCATATTGAAAATAAAAGATAAAGCAGCAGTTGAACCTGAGACCAAAGCATTTAACACGCGTAATGGCTGGGGTAGTGGGGTGTCATATGACGTTGCTCCCATTCGCACCGCATCACAAAAATAAACACCACGGAGGGAGATAAAACAATGCTACCTGAATCAAGCCGTTTTCCAGTTACTGATGAAAACCATCAGCAGCAAAACCGATTACGGCCACAGATAAATAGTTGCTACTATCTAAATCTTGGTGGGTTACTGGTTGTCGGTGGTTTTATTGGTTTTTTACTTTGGGCTGCGCTGGCACCACTGGATAAAGGGATTGCGGTTATTGGCCAGGTTGTGGTTGCTGAAAATCGCAAAGTTATCCAGCCCCTGCAAGGGGGGCGTATCCAACAGTTACATATTGCTGAAGGGGAAGAGGTAACCATAGGGCAATTACTCATCACCATGGATGATTCAGTGATTCGTAGTCAGCGGGATAGCCTGAAAAATCAGTACTTAAGTGCTTTGGCGCAGGAGGCTCGCTTAACCGCTGAGCAGGATGGTGTGAGTGAAATTATTTTTCCTGAAACATTACTCCTGCATCCAACCCAACCGCTGGTTGAACGTAATATTGTCTTGCAGCAACAACTTTTCCATCACCGTCGCCAGGCTCAATTGAGTGAGATTGCTCGCTTATCCGTACAAATTACGCGTCATCAAGACCGGTTGAATGGTTTGCAGGTGATGCGGCGTAATAATCAGCGTCAATCGGACTTATTCCAGCGACAATTACAAGGTGTTCAACTGTTGGCGAAAAATGGTCATGTTGCTAACAATCAGTTACTGGATATGGAGCGTCAGGCGATATCACTCCATGCACGGGTAGAGCAGGATACCAGTGATATTGAAGAGGCTCATAAACTAATTGATGAAACCGAACAGCATATTTCACAACGGCGTGAACAGTATCAAAGTGAGAATCGTGAGCAATTAGCGAAAGCGCAGCAAAATACCCAAGACTTGAAGCAGCGTTTGAGCATAGCAGAATATGAGTTGGATAATACCCGGATATATGCCCCAGTCAGTGGTGCGGTTATTGCTCTGGCTCAGCATACGGTGGGAGGCGTGGTGAGTAGCGGGCAAACATTAATGGAACTGGTCCCCAGTGGGCAACCATTATTAGTTGAAGCCCAGTTACCAGTAGAGCTAATTGATAAGGCCAGAGCAGGCTTACCCGTTGATCTCAATTTTTCTGCTTTTAATCAGAGTAATACCCCTAAATTATACGGTTCTGTATTACATGTTGGGGCCGACCGTATACAGCATCCGCAAACCTCACAGCCTTATTACCCTTTAACCGTCGCTATTGATATGTCTCAAACCGAGTTGGCCATCCGGCCCGGTATGTCTGTTGATGTCTTTATCCGAACCGGGGAAAGATCATTACTCAATTATCTGTTTAAACCGTTAGCGGATCGCCTGCATGTAGCATTTGCTGAAGAATAACGCTTTTGGCGAGTCACTGTTGGTAACTCATGGAAGATAAAGGAATATGGCGATTTAATTCATGATGATAAGAAAAAATAATACCCGCACTCTTCTTTGGTGGGGGAGTGCCATGTTTACCAGCAGCACCCATATGTACCTGCTCTGGTTGCTGAGTACCGAATCTGTACTGGTTAAACATCCTGATGACGCCCCGGCGGCAGTGATGCTTACCTTGTCGGCAGAAACGCAGTTCACCCAAAACGTGGAACAAAATCCGGTGGTGGGAATACAACAGACTTTTAACGAACCGCAGGTTGAACAACAGGAAGCTCAACCAGAAGACGTGAGTAATTTGCTGACAGCACCTGAGCAACCTAATGCTGTACTGCTAGTTGAGAAAGAGGTGGAAATCACTGAAGAAGAACCTGTAGAAGAACCAGTGAAAATAAAACGTCCACAACAGCAAGTAATGAAACCGCGTAAACCTGTCATTGAGGAAACACCAGAAAACCGCAATAAGCCTTCTCCGCCAGCAGCCGTAGCCAGCACAACACTATCTGGCGAGAGCCATCAAATTGCTGCCGCAGCAAATAGTGATTCCGTGCATAAACAAAAGGTTAAAATGAATTGGCGAAGCCGCTTGCAAGGGCATCTGGTGGAGTTTAAACGCTATCCACCCAGAGCCAGAAAACAGCGACAACAAGGCATCGCCACTATCCGTTTTGTGGTCAATAAAGATGGGCATGTTCTATCTGCTCAGCTTATAAAAAGCAGTGGGGCCGCTATTTTAGATCATGAAGCATTGGCACTTATTAAACGTGCTCAGCCATTACCTAAACCACCTGCCGAGTTGTTATTGCATGGGCAAATAACATTAGCTCTGCCCATTGGTTTTGATTTAAAAAATAAACGCGAGTAATAGCGGTAACGAGCACGGCAATCTATAAGGCGAGTAGTTTGGCTAAACAGGGGATAAACTTCGCCCTGTTTAGTCTTATTCAGATAGCCAACCGAGCGCACAGATAGCGGTTTAGACTAATCCCTTCCTCCGAGGCATTAATTGCCAGACGCCGGTGCTGTTCCGGTGGTAAGCGAAGAACCAGTTTCCCGCTATAATGCTTTTCTGCCAAGGGTTGTGGTGGTATTTCACCATGAGTCTGCATGTCGCGCAGAATATCGGCAACCAACGCAGTGATACCTGCCAAGGCTTCGAAGCGCTCTTTTGCAAGCCATGACAAGCCAGGGAATTCCGCACACAAACCAACAAACTCATTATCTTCTGCCGACCAAGTAATCCGATACGTATAGTGTTCGATGTTAACCATTATCCATTTCCTCGAGTTTAGCCAATGCAGCGATCACCTGTTTTACCTGATAAAATTTGGCCATTCCGCTGCTGTCCTTTTGAATGTTGATCCGAGGGTCTCCTTGCCAGGGAGTACCATAGACATGATGACTACTGGAGTAATGCCTGGGAAAGCCAAAGTAAAAATTACAGATTTTGACGAGTTCGCGGAATTTAACCCCAGCGGGGTTAGCTTTAATCTGAGCAACCCGACTGTCCATGTCTTTCATAGTACCTCCATTTTAGTATCATTAGTGGTATCAAATCAATAGTGATAGACCCACTAGTGCCGTTTTAAAACGACTAGAATTGAACAAATAGTGGGCATTACGGCTTCAGATGCCAAGCGGGATGATTCAATTCATGGAAGCAGTGCGCAAAATAAGGAATAAAAAACCGGGCATAAAGCCCGGTGTGGGAAAACAAAAAAACTTCCGCGAGTTAAATTAGTCACCTGGGCAGCGCAGGCAGCGTTCAGCCTCATCGGTACCCAACCTTAACTTGGACTGTAAATCACGCAGCGCAGTACGCAAGCCTTCTTCAATGACTGGGTGATAAAATGGCATATCCAGCATTTGATTGATGGTCATCTGTTGTTGATGTGCCCAAGCTAACAGATGTGCGATATGTTCGGCACTCGGCCCCATCATCTCGGCGCCGAGGAAACGGCCGGTTCCCTGTTCGCCATAAACGCGCAAAATACCTTTGTTTTTCAGCATGACACGCGAGCGCCCCTGATTTTCAAAAGAGACTTCACCGATTTCAAAACAACCACATGCACTGAATTTTTGTGATAACTCACGGAAGGTTGAGCCTACCATCGCAATTTGTGGGTCAGAGAAAACAACCGAGATAGGGCTGCGACGTAAGCCGGGAACCACTTCAGGGAATCCACCTGCATTCACTCCGGCGATACGGGCTTGATCGCTAGCCTCATGCAGTAATGGTAATTGGTTACTGGCATCACCGGCGATAAAGATATGTGGCACGCTGGTTTGCAGGGTAAGTCGATCAGCTTGCGGAACCCCTCGTTCGTCCAGAATGAGGGACGTATTTTCCAGACCCAGTTTATCCACATTAGGGCGACGACCAGTGGCAGCTAACACGTAATCAACCATGGTCTCTTGCGGTTTACCGGTTTTATCCAGATAGCGGATAAAGACTTTATCCCCCTCACGCTGCATGACTTCCACTTTCACGTCTGGGTCAAGATAGAACTCTTCACCCAAGGCTTTCGCGGCGTAATTACGTACAATGCTGTCAGTCAGTGGGCCAACACCACCACCGACACCGAACATTTTTACTTGAACGCCCAGCCGGTGCAGTGCCTGACCGAGTTCCAGACCAATAACACCAGGTCCGAATACCGCAACAGATTCGGGTAGGTCATCCCAGCTAAACACATCATCATTAACTATCAGTCGGTCACCCAGCTCATCCCAGGCTGTGGGCCAGGTTGGGCGGGAGCCAGTCGCAATCACGATACGCTGCGCAACAATACGCGTATGATCATCAACTTGTAGCGTATTATCATCAATGAAACGGGCATAGCCTTGAATTTTGTCCGCAGCTGGAATGTTATCTACACCCTCCAGCACAAAACCAACAAACCGGTCGCGCTCACGTTTAACACGACTCATCACTTCACGGCCATTAATCAGAATATCGCCTTGCGGGTGAATACCAAATTTAGGCGCTTTTTCAATATGATGTACGGCTTCGGCTGCTGCAATCAGCAGTTTGGATGGCATGCAACCAACGCGTGCACAGGTGGTACCGTATTCGCCACCTTCAATCATCACCACACTTGGGGTTGACAGTTTGGCAGCGCGATAAGCGCCAAGTCCGGCAGTGCCGCCGCCAATTACGGCGACATCAACGTTTAAGGTTTTCATGTCTGCTCCTAACATAAAAAGGGTAGGCCGAAGCCTACCAAGTATACCCTTCGTATTTGAAGCTACAGGGTTGCTGGCTACATTTGTTACTCGGCCCATCCTTGGGCCTCGCCTCTGCGAGGCCGCTGCCAGCAGCGTTCAAATCTGCTCCCGGCAGATTTGTCACCCGAATCACTTACTGGTCTTGACCTTAAAAATAAGTAAGCTCATCGAGATGAGTTCACTTGCCGCCTACCTGTAACTCCAATGACTTTGGGTATTCACATTATCTTCACTCTATTAATATTATTAAGCAGATAAGTAATTTTCCAAATCATCACTGCCACCAATATGACGGCCACCGATAAATACTTGTGGCACAGTTCCACGACCAGTGACAGCACGCAAGCTGACGGTTGTCGCATCTTTACCCAGCACGATCTCCTCATACTGAATCCCGCGTTCTTGCAGCATTTGTTTCGCTTTGGCACAGAATGGGCAGCCCGGTTTGGTAAAGACAGATACCGACTCCTGTACTTTAAAGTCGGGTGCCAGATATTTCAGCATGGTATCGGCATCGGACACTTCAAACGGGTCACCCGGCTTATTTGGCTCCACAAACATTTTCTCAACCACACCGTTACGCACCAGCATCGAGTAACGCCATGAACGTGGACCGAAGCCCAGATCAGCTTTCTCAACCAGCATGTTCATGCCCTTGGTGAATTCGCCGTTACCATCTGGAACGAAAGTAATATTTTCAGCATGCTGGTCAGCTTTCCAGGCATTCATCACGAAGGTATCGTTGACTGATACGCACAGAATGCTATCAACACCGTGCTGTTTAAACACAGCGGCCAGTTCGTTATAGCGTGGCAGATGGCTGGAAGAACAAGTCGGGGTAAATGCACCCGGTAGTGAAAATACAATCACTGTTTTATTGCTGAACAAATCGTCGGTGGTTACATCAACCCACTGGTCCCCCTGACGGGTATGGAAAGTTACTTGTGGGATTTTTTTACCTTCTTGGCTAGTAAACATCTGTAACTCCTTAATTAAAAAATAAAATATTTAAATTTTTATGAATATCTTTTCGTTGGGGCACATTATTCATTTTATCACTTGATAGATCTAATCACTGATTGCTATCTTATCTATCGTCAATGGCTATCATAAAGCGGAGCACAGATGAATATTCGTGATTTAGAATACTTGGTGGCGCTGGCTGAATTCAGGCATTTCCGGCGTGCTGCCGACTCTTGCCATGTCAGCCAACCCACATTAAGTGGTCAGATTCGTAAGCTGGAAGATGAGTTGGGCGTGATGTTGCTGGAGCGCACTAGCCGTAAGGTCTTGTTTACGCAGGCTGGGCTGTTGCTAGTGGAACAAGCCAGAACTATATTGCGAGAAGTAAAGGTACTGAAAGAGATGGCCAGCTTGCAGGGCGAAAGCATGTCCGGTCCACTGCATATCGGCCTGATACCTACTGTCGGGCCTTATTTGTTGCCGCAAATCATTCCCATGTTGCATAAGGCATTCCCGAAATTGGAAATGTATCTGCATGAAGCACAAACCCAGAATCTTCTGGCTCAGTTGGACAGTGGCAAGCTGGACTGTGCCATTCTGGCACTGGTCAAAGAGACCGAAGCTTTTATCGAAGTTCCGCTATTTGATGAGCCGATGAGCCTGGCTATTTATGCCGATCATCCATGGGCCGATCGTGACAGAGTGCAAATGCATGAGCTGGCGGGTGAGAAATTATTGATGTTGGAAGATGGCCACTGCCTGCGCGATCAGGCGATGGGCTTCTGTTTCCAGGCCGGTGCAGAGGAAGACACCCATTTCCGCGCCACCAGTTTGGAAACTCTGCGTAATATGGTGGCTGCGGGGAGCGGCATTACTTTGCTGCCGTCGTTGGCGGTACCGAATGAGCGCAAGCGTGATGGCGTATGCTATCTGGAGTGCTACAAGCCTGTGCCTAAACGCACTATCGCGTTGGTGTACCGCCCCGGTTCCCCACTGCGTGGCCGCTATGAGCAACTGGCCGAGGCGATACGTGAACACATGCAACCGCGTATGAATCCAGATGTTATAAAGGAAAAGCTAGAACAGGCGGTTTAAACCGTTCAGTGCTGCCACACGATAGGCTTCAGCCATCGTCGGATAGTTGAAGGTTGTATTAACGAAATATTCGATAGTATTACCTTCTCCTTTCTGTTCCATAATCGCCTGTCCGATGTGGATAATTTCCGCTGCACGTTCGCCAAAGCAATGAATACCCAAGATCTGCTTGGTTTCTCGATGGAACAGGATTTTTAAGCTACCGGTATCCATCCCGACGATTTGCGCGCGCGCCAGATGTTTAAATTGCGCCCGGCCGACCTCGTAGGGCACTTTCATCGCGGTCAAATCTTGCTCGGTTTTCCCAACCGAACTGATTTCCGGGATGGTGTAAATACCCGTCGGAATATCCTCGATCAAATGAACGTTGGCTTCGCCTTTGATCATTGCTTGTGCCGCGATACGCCCCTGATCATAGGCCGCAGAGGCCAGACTCGGGTAACCAATCACATCACCCACCGCATACACATGGGGCAGCGCTGTCTGGTACATGCTATTGACCTTCAGCAGACCACGGCTATCAGCTTCCAGGCCGATGTTTTCCAACCCTAAACCGCCGGTATTACCGGTACGACCATTGGCATACAACAAGCAGTCTGCTTTGACCTTTTTACCTGATTTCAGATGGACAATAACCCCATCAAGGGTTCCCTCAATTTGCTCAAACTCTTCGTTGTGACGGATAACGACACCGTTATTCCAGAAGTGGTAAGAGAGGGCATCTGACATTTCCTGATCAAGGAAGGCCAGTAGGCGGTCGCGGGTATTGATTAAATCAACTTTGACGCTCAAACCACGGAAGATTGAAGCATATTCACAACCAATAACCCCTGCGCCATAGATAATGACGTGCTGAGGTTCATGGCTGAGCTGTAAAATGGTATCGCTGTCGTAAATCCGTTCATGGCTAAAATCAACATTCGCCGGGCGATAGGGGCGTGAACCTGTAGCAATCACAATGTTATCAGCGCGTAGTGTATCGTTGGTGCCATCGGCATAACGCACGTTGATAGTATTGGCATCAATAAAGCTGGCATCGCCTGAAAACATATGGCAGTGATTGCGATCGTAAAAACCCTGACGCATACGTGTCTGTTGATTAATAACACGATCAGCATGGTTTAAAATATCAGCGAAAGAAGAACTGATGGTTCGGGCATTGTCGCTGTAGAGTGGATTTTGGTTGAATTCGATAATACGGCTAACGGCGTGGCGCAAAGCTTTGGAAGGGATAGTGCCCCAATGGGTACATCCACCGCCCACATTATTATACCGTTCAATTACGGCAACACGGGCACCTTGCTTGACCAACCCCATAGCGGCACCTTCACCGCCAGGACCCGAGCCAATAACAATGGCATCAAAATGGAAGTGCTGTTGCATGTAGGAGAGACCTATTCTTATACAAAATTACAACGATACATTAACATCATCCCAACCAGATACCCAATAGATTTCAAGATGCAGCCAACACATCTGTAAATTGAAAGATGACAGGTATAAATCAATCAACCATGGGTAAATCACCGTGATGTGTGTTGTAAAGCGGCAATTCAGTATTGGGATGATACGTTTGTATAACGGTTGTTACTATAAAGTTTGGTATATTGCTGACTATATATCTTAGATTGAGAATTTGGATATCCCTTGGGCACGATTATGGGCGTCAGAGCACAACAAAAAGAGCGGACTCGTCGTTCCCTTATCGAAGCGGCGTTCAGCCAACTGAGCGCTGAGCGGAGTTTCGCCAGCCTTAGCTTGCGGGAAGTCTCTCGCGAAGCTGGTATCGCACCGACTTCTTTCTACCGGCATTTTCGCGATGTCGACGAACTTGGCCTGACAATGGTCGATGAAAGCGGCCTGATGTTGCGCCAACTGATGCGTCAGGCTCGCCAGCGGATTGCCAAGGGCGGCAGTGTTATCCGTACCTCCGTATCTACATTTATGGAATTTATCGGTAATAACCCGAATGCATTTCGCTTATTGCTGCGCGAGCGTTCCGGCACGTCCGCCGCATTTCGTGCCGCAGTGGCTCGTGAAATTCAGCATTTTATTGCTGAGCTGGCAGATTACCTCGAATTGGAAAACCACATGCCACGCAGCTTCACTGAAGCTCAGGCTGAGGCCATGGTCACAATTGTCTTCAGTGCTGGTGCAGAAGTGCTGGACGTGGATATTGAACAACGGCGACAGTTAGAGGAACGCTTGGTCTTACAACTGCGGATGATCTCCAAGGGCGCTTATTATTGGTATCGCCGCGAGCAGGAAAAACTCGCCGTATCTCGCACTTAATAAGGTAAGGAAAATGATGGAACAGTCTCGCCGTGAAATCGGCACCCTGCTGCTGGCGTTGATTACTGGCCTGGCAATAAATGGTTCATTTAACACGTTATTCAGCGCGTTTGTGCCTTTTTCAGTTTTTCCGCTGCTAACGTTAATATTAGCCGTATATTGTTTGCATCAGCGCTACCTCAATTTCGCCATGCCACATGGCTTGCCAGTACTGGCCTCCGCGTGTTTCCTGCTCGGGATTTTGCTGTATAGCGCGATTGTTCGGGTTGAGCATCCGGCAATTGGTTCTAATTTCGTTCCTTCTATTCTCTGTGTCGTGTTGGTGTTCTGGATCTTGTTTAAGCTAAAAGCACGTAAGTTGGTGCAATCAGAATCTGAGCCAGATAATTCGGATAACCAGCAGCCGCAATAACCTGAAAGCGATATGTTTTAAAACGAAAAAGGGCAACATCGCGTTGCCCTTTTACTTATCTATTGCCTGTCAGCCGCGCTTTTCCAGCAATACCCCACACTCCATATGATGGGTGTAGGGGAACTGATCGAACAGTGCTAATCGGCTGATTTTATGTGTCTGTTGTAACTGTTCCAGATTGGCGCACAGCGTTTCAGGGTTACAGGAGATATAAAGGATACGCGGATAACCTTGTACCAGCTTGACTGTCTCGCTATCCAGCCCGCTGCGCGGGGGATCGACAAAAATGGTCTCGCAGTTATAACTGCTCAGATCAATACCCTTCAAACGGTTAAACTCGCGTACACCTTGCATTGCCTGGGTAAACTCTTCAGCCGACATGCGGATAATTTGCACGTTATCGATATTATTTGCCGCGATATTGTATTGTGCTGCTGCCACTGAGGGTTTAGCGATTTCTGTTGCCAACACCCGTGCAAAATTGCGTGCTAGCGCCAACGAGAAATTACCATTACCGCAATACAACTCCAATAAATCACCGCTGGCGTTTTTAGTGGCATCAATCGCCCATTCCAGCATATGAATATTCACCGCTGCATTCGGTTGGGTGAAACTATTCTCCACCTGACGATAAATCATTTCACGCCCAGCAACCGGTAACACTTCATCGATATAGTCGTGATCTAGCATGATTTTAGTTTTCGATGCCCGGCCAATCAGTTGCAGATCAAAACCTTGTTCGCGTAGCTTTTCACGCAATTCCAGCGCCTTCTGCTGCCACTCTTCATCTAATTGACGGTGATACAGCAAAGAGGCGATCAATTTACCGCTTAGGGTAGATAAGTAATCAATCTGGAACAGTTTACGCCGCAAAATCGGTTCGGCCCTGATGGCCGTCATCAGCGCACTCATCAGACGATTGATCAACAAACTTGCCACCGGGAACTGTTCAACACGGATACGCTGTTTGGTCTGCTGGTCAAACATGATGTGGTACAAGTCATCTTCATCGTGCCAAACGCGAAACTCGGCTCTCATGCGGTAATGCTCTGCCGGAGAACGGAATATTTCCGCAGCAGGTGCCTGAAACGGCAACATCATCGTCTGAAGACGGGCAGATTTTTCCGCCAGTTGTTGGTCGTAACTGTCTGTTGGCAGGATGTCGGGAGTCATGTTTCTTCTCGTCTGGCCATTATAAAAGAGAGGTATTGCTGCGGATTGTAGGGAAAGTGGGAGTGATGTCCAGTTTTGTTGTGTTTATTCCCTATAACGAGGATGGAAGTCTAGACATCTATTTTACTTGATCGTAGCATTGCGGTCCGGCCTCATGCTGTTACTTAAACACCTACGAGTTAAAAGGGAATCCGGTGTAAATCCGGAGCTGACGCGCAGCGGTAAGGGGAAGTTACGGCGATAGGTTTCAACCAGACACTGTCCGCAAGGGCGGGAAGTCATCGCCAGCTCTATTTCACGGTATTAATTCATTTAAGTAATGAAGAAGACGTGACATCAGAGATCCCAAGCCCGAAGACCTGCCGGTATTACGTCGCAATATGCGTGGTCGTCGCGAACTATCGGCCATGGCACTGCGGCATCCGCCAATTGAGTTTGGATGCTTGTATTCATGACAATTAAAAAATATACGCTGATCACAGCCCTTTCTGTGACGGCATTTTCTGGATGGGCCCAGGACAGCACCACAACAGGTAATAAAGACGAAATGGTGGTTACCGCCAACCGTTTCAAACAGCCAGTTTCCACGGTATTGGCACCCACCGATGTAGTAACGCGTGATGATATCGACCGCTGGCAGGCAAAAAGCCTCAATGAAGTGATGCGCCGGCTACCTGGCGTGGATATTGCCCAAACCGGGGGGCTAGGCCAAGGCTCTTCTATGTATATCCGTGGTACCGAAGCCCGCCATGTATTAGTGCTGATCGATGGCATTCCTCTGGCGCGAACCGGTATCATCAATAGTGTCGACTTTAATCAAATACCTCTCTCTCTGGTGCAACGTGTTGAATATATTCGCGGGCCTCGCTCTGCCGTATATGGCTCTGGGGCGATTGGTGGTGTAATTAACGTGATTACACAGTCAGACCAGGAAGGTGGGCAGATTAATGCCGGGGTTGGTTCTAAAGGTTATCAGCAATATGACGGCAGCGTTCGCCAACGTTTTGGTGATACTTTAGCGACGATAGCGGGCGGCTATCAAACCACGAACGGTTTTAACATTAAACCCGACTCACCTAATCCAGTGGATAGCGATCGGGATGGTTTTCGTAATAAAAATTTTTGGGCAGGGCTAGAGCATCAGTTCAACCAAGATATATCCGGTTTCGTCAGAGGTTATGGTTACACCAATAATACTGATTACGATGTTGGCAGTATTTCTTCCCCTGCTTACAGTGGCGATGAGGAGCGATTATATAACCATACTTATGACGCAGGGCTACGTTATGCTGCGGGGGCTTTCTCCTCTCAATTAATCGGTAGCTATCAGAAATACAAAGATTATAACTACAGCAGCCAATATGGGCGTTATGGTGAGGCGACTACGCTGGACGATATGGATCAGCGTAACGTGCAATGGGGTAATACATACAGTTTTGAGAGTGCAACGCTGAGTGCTGGCGTTGACTGGCAGCAACAGCGTTTGACCTCATCGAGTACCACTATCTCTGATGCATATAAGCGGGATAATACCGGTTTGTATCTTAGCGGGCAGCAGAAGATTGGTAGTGTGACGCTGGAAGCCTCGGGCCGCGAAGATAAAGATGAGCAGTTTGGCTGGCATGAGACCTGGCAAACCGCCGCAGGTTGGGAATTTATCCCCGATTATCGTGCGACATTATCCTATGGAACAGGATTTTTGGCCCCGTCACTGGGTCAGCAGTATGGTTCGCAGCGCTTTGATATCATATCAAACAGTGATTTGAAACCTGAGGAGTCCCGCCAATGGGAGGCAGGTCTGGAAGGATTGACTGGCCCACTTGATTGGCGTTTGTCTGCTTATCGCTACAAAATTGAAAACCTGATCGATTACTTCTCCGACCCAAATACATACAAAGGGCAGTATTACAATGTTGATTCGGCAACGATAAAAGGGGTTGAATGGACAGGTAGCGTCGATACCGGCATTTTCAATCACCAGATCACATTGCAATATATGGATCCGCGTAATGATAAGAATAATGAAGTTTTAGCCCGTCGTTCTAAACAGCAAGCCAAGTATCAATTAGATTGGACAATGTTCAATCTGGATATGGACGTTTCTTATCAGTACTACGGTAAACGCTATGACAATAGCACCTCAGCCTATAGCTCGACTCAACGTGAATTACCGAGTTATAGCACGGTAGATGTTTCAGCGAGTTATCCGGTTACTTCTCATCTTACAGTTCGTGGTAGAATTGCTAACCTGTTTGATAAAGATTACGAAACGGCTTATGGCTATAAAACCGCTGGACGAGAGTATTACCTCACCGGAAGCTATAACTTCTAAGGCTGATACTGCCCCTCGCCCGACAGCACTGATTTTTGACTCAGGTGTTGGCGGGCTATCTGTCTATCAAGAGATTCGGCAGTTGTTGCCGGATCTCCACTATATATATGCTTTCGACAATGTCGCTTTCCCTTATGGGGAGAAGTCCGGTGAGTTTATCGTTGAACGCGTTCTGGAAATTGTCACTGCGGTGCAGCAGCGCCATCCGCTGGCAATCGTCGTCATTGCCTGTAACACCGCCAGCACAGTAGTACTTCCTGCTTTACGTGAACGCTTTGCATTCCCTGTGGTTGGGGTTGTTCCTGCTATCAAACCGGCGGTGCGATTAACCCGCAATGGTGTTGTTGGCTTATTGGCTACCCGTGGCACGGTACATGCTTCCTATACACGGGACTTGATTGAGCGCTTTGCTACCGATTGCAAAATTGAATTGCTGGGTTCATCTGAGCTGGTGGAACTGGCAGAGTCCAAGTTGCATGGTGGTGCTGTACCTATCGAAACATTAAAGAAAATCCTCCACCCATGGTTGGCAATGCGTGAGCCGCCGGACACCATTGTATTGGGGTGCACTCATTTCCCTCTATTAGTAGAAGAGTTGGCGCAAGTGTTGCCTGAAGGTACTCGCATGGTCGATTCCGGTGCCGCAATTGCTCGTCGCACTGCTTGGCTCATCTCTTCTCAAGAAAATGTAGTTTCTTCTCAGGAAGATAATATTGCTTACTGCATGGCGTTGAATGCAGATACTGACGTTTTATTACCCGTTTTGCAGGGTTATGGCTTCCCGGTGCTGCAAAAACTGCCAATTTAAAGGCGTTTTGACTAAAGATTCAGCGGTTGAAAAGTTTTTTCAAATTAGGGGTTGCAGGCTGTCAGGAACTCCCTATAATGCGCCTCCACTGACTGGGAACAACGAAACATACTTCGCCGGGTCAGAAAGCGAAAAGAATGATTTTGACTTCGAAAGAAACCAAAGAAACTCTTGACTCTTCAGCGGGAAAGCGTATTATCTGCCTCCCGCGTTACCGTAAGATTCGCCGAAAGGCAAACGGGTAACGAACGCTCTTTAACAATTTATCAGACAATCTGTGTGGGCACTCGCAAGACGATATCGAAGCCTGTTTCGGCAGGCAGAAGAAATATCAAAGTCTTGAAGAGTGACCAAAGCAGTACACATTTGAACTTCGGTTCGAATGCATATTTGCAGAAAGTAATCTTTGAGCATCGCTGCTTTTATTAGCAGCAAATCAAACAAATCTTAAATTGAAGAGTTTGATCATGGCTCAGATTGAACGCTGGCGGCAGGCCTAACACATGCAAGTCGAGCGGCAGCGGGAAGTAGTTTACTACTTTGCCGGCGAGCGGCGGACGGGTGAGTAATGTCTGGGAAACTGCCTGATGGAGGGGGATAACTACTGGAAACGGTAGCTAATACCGCATGACCTCGCAAGAGCAAAGTGGGGGACCTTAGGGCCTCACGCCATCGGATGTGCCCAGATGGGATTAGCTAGTAGGTGGGGTAATGGCTCACCTAGGCGACAATCCCTAGCTGGTCTGAGAGGATGACCAGCCACACTGGAACTGAGACACGGTCCAGACTCCTACGGGAGGCAGCAGTGGGGAATATTGCACAATGGGCGCAAGCCTGATGCAGCCATGCCGCGTGTGTGAAGAAGGCCTTCGGGTTGTAAAGCACTTTCAGCGAGGAGGAAGGCAATCGTGTTAATAGCACGGTTGATTGACGTTACTCGCAGAAGAAGCACCGGCTAACTCCGTGCCAGCAGCCGCGGTAATACGGAGGGTGCAAGCGTTAATCGGAATTACTGGGCGTAAAGCGCACGCAGGCGGTTTGTTAAGTCAGATGTGAAATCCCCGCGCTTAACGTGGGAACTGCATTTGAAACTGGCAAGCTAGAGTCTTGTAGAGGGGGGTAGAATTCCAGGTGTAGCGGTGAAATGCGTAGAGATCTGGAGGAATACCGGTGGCGAAGGCGGCCCCCTGGACAAAGACTGACGCTCAGGTGCGAAAGCGTGGGGAGCAAACAGGATTAGATACCCTGGTAGTCCACGCTGTAAACGATGTCGACTTGGAGGTTGTGCCCTTGAGGCGTGGCTTCCGGAGCTAACGCGTTAAGTCGACCGCCTGGGGAGTACGGCCGCAAGGTTAAAACTCAAATGAATTGACGGGGGCCCGCACAAGCGGTGGAGCATGTGGTTTAATTCGATGCAACGCGAAGAACCTTACCTACTCTTGACATCCACAGAACTTAGCAGAGATGCTTCGGTGCCTTCGGGAACTGTGAGACAGGTGCTGCATGGCTGTCGTCAGCTCGTGTTGTGAAATGTTGGGTTAAGTCCCGCAACGAGCGCAACCCTTATCCTTTGTTGCCAGCACGTAATGGTGGGAACTCAAGGGAGACTGCCGGTGACAAACCGGAGGAAGGTGGGGATGACGTCAAGTCATCATGGCCCTTACGAGTAGGGCTACACACGTGCTACAATGGCAGATACAAAGTGAAGCGAACTCGCGAGAGCAAGCGGACCACATAAAGTCTGTCGTAGTCCGGATTGGAGTCTGCAACTCGACTCCATGAAGTCGGAATCGCTAGTAATCGTAGATCAGAATGCTACGGTGAATACGTTCCCGGGCCTTGTACACACCGCCCGTCACACCATGGGAGTGGGTTGCAAAAGAAGTAGGTAGCTTAACCTTCGGGAGGGCGCTTACCACTTTGTGATTCATGACTGGGGTGAAGTCGTAACAAGGTAACCGTAGGGGAACCTGCGGTTGGATCACCTCCTTACCTAACGATACGCATTGCGTAGTGTCCACACAGATTGTCTGATAGAAAGTAACGAGCAAATAAGGCCGGACTGAGAGATTAGTCGGGCTTTAGTACCTTGTTGGGTCTGTAGCTCAGGTGGTTAGAGCGCACCCCTGATAAGGGTGAGGTCGGTGGTTCAAGTCCACTCAGACCCACCAACTCATCCTCATAGTGCGTTACAGACACACTCGTTTATACCCATAAACGTCGCGTGACTGCGCCTTGTCTGAGAATGAGTTATGCCGATAAGGTATTTTGCTTTTTATATGGGGCTATAGCTCAGCTGGGAGAGCGCCTGCCTTGCACGCAGGAGGTCAGCGGTTCGATCCCGCTTAGCTCCACCATATAAAAAAACTATTTCAAAACGTACTGCGGCCGTAAGGCACAGTGTGTTGTGAAATATTGCTCTTTAACAATCTGGAACAAGCTGAAAATTGAAACAATACAGCTGAAACTTATCTCTCCGTAGAATGACTGAGGTAAGGATTAACCTGTATTAGAGTCTCTCAAATAATCGCAATGCCAATGGGTAATCATTGTTGCAGTGTGAGCGAGAAGACACTCAGCAAGGCGTACAGCGCACAGCAACCGGAGTGAACTTAACGTTCATGAGGATTGCGCGCACTGCACAACATAGCAGAGTGTGTTCACAGCCACACCAATAACGAAAAACACCTTTGGGTTGTGAGGTTAAGCGACTAAGCGTACACGGTGGATGCCTAGGCAGTCAGAGGCGATGAAGGGCGTGCTAATCTGCGAAAAGCGTCGGTAAGCTGATATGAAGCGTTATAACCGACGATACCCGAATGGGGAAACCCAGTGCAATTCGTTGCACTATTGCATGGTGAATACATAGCCATGCAAGGCGAACCGGGGGAACTGAAACATCTAAGTACCCCGAGGAAAAGAAATCAACCGAGATTCCCCCAGTAGCGGCGAGCGAACGGGGAAGAGCCCAGAGTCTGAATCAGTTTGTGTGTTAGTGGAAGCGTCTGGAAAGTCGCACGGTACAGGGTGATAGTCCCGTACACCAAAACACACTTGCTGTGAACTCGATGAGTAGGGCGGGACACGTGACATCCTGTCTGAATATGGGGGGACCATCCTCCAAGGCTAAATACTCCTGACTGACCGATAGTGAACCAGTACCGTGAGGGAAAGGCGAAAAGAACCCCGGCGAGGGGAGTGAAATAGAACCTGAAACCGTGTACGTACAAGCAGTGGGAGCCTACTTTGTTGGGTGACTGCGTACCTTTTGTATAATGGGTCAGCGACTTATATTTTGTAGCAAGGTTAACCGAATAGGGGAGCCGTAGGGAAACCGAGTCTTAACTGGGCGTCTAGTTGCAAGGTATAGACCCGAAACCCGGTGATCTAGCCATGGGCAGGTTGAAGGTTGGGTAACACTAACTGGAGGACCGAACCGACTAATGTTGAAAAATTAGCGGATGACTTGTGGCTGGGGGTGAAAGGCCAATCAAACCGGGAGATAGCTGGTTCTCCCCGAAAGCTATTTAGGTAGCGCCTCGTGAACTCATCTTCGGGGGTAGAGCACTGTTTCGGCTAGGGGGTCATCCCGACTTACCAAACCGATGCAAACTCCGAATACCGAAGAATGTTATCACGGGAGACACACGGCGGGTGCTAACGTCCGTCGTGAAGAGGGAAACAACCCAGACCGCCAGCTAAGGTCCCAAAGTCATGGTTAAGTGGGAAACGATGTGGGAAGGCATAGACAGCCAGGATGTTGGCTTAGAAGCAGCCATCATTTAAAGAAAGCGTAATAGCTCACTGGTCGAGTCGGCCTGCGCGGAAGATGTAACGGGGCTAAACCATGCACCGAAGCTGCGGCAGCGACACTTAGGTGTTGTTGGGTAGGGGAGCGTTCTGTAAGCCGTTGAAGGTGACCTGTGAGGGTTGCTGGAGGTATCAGAAGTGCGAATGCTGACATAAGTAACGATAATGCGGGTGAAAAACCCGCACGCCGGAAGACCAAGGGTTCCTGTCCAACGTTAATCGGGGCAGGGTGAGTCGACCCCTAAGGCGAGGCTGAAAAGCGTAGTCGATGGGAAACAGGTTAATATTCCTGTACTTGGTGTTACTGCGAAGGGGGGACGGAGAAGGCTAGGCTAGCCGGGCGACGGTTGTCCCGGTTTAAGCATGTAGGCGGAGCGACTTGGTAAATCCGGTTGCTTATCAACGCTGAGGTGTGATGACGAGCCACTACGGTGGTGAAGTAGTTGATGCCAAGCTTCCAGGAAAAGCCTCTAAGCATCAGGTAACATTAAATCGTACCCCAAACCGACACAGGTGGTCAGGTAGAGAATACTCAGGCGCTTGAGAGAACTCGGGTGAAGGAACTAGGCAAAATGGTGCCGTAACTTCGGGAGAAGGCACGCTGGCATTAGGTAATGGGACTTGCTCCCGGCGCCGAAGCCAGTCGCAGATACCAGCTGGCTGCAACTGTTTAATAAAAACACAGCACTGTGCAAACACGAAAGTGGACGTATACGGTGTGACGCCTGCCCGGTGCTGGAAGGTTAATTGATGGGGTCAGCCGCAAGGCGAAGCTCTTGATCGAAGCCCCAGTAAACGGCGGCCGTAACTATAACGGTCCTAAGGTAGCGAAATTCCTTGTCGGGTAAGTTCCGACCTGCACGAATGGCGTAATGATGGCCAGGCTGTCTCCACCCGAGACTCAGTGAAATTGAACTCGCTGTGAAGATGCAGTGTACCCGCGGCAAGACGGAAAGACCCCGTGAACCTTTACTATAGCTTGACACTGAACATTGAGCCTTGATGTGTAGGATAGGTGGGAGGCATCGAAGTGTGGACGCCAGTCTGCATGGAGCCAACCTTGAAATACCACCCTTTAATGTTTGATGTTCTAACTCGGCCCCGTGATCCGGGGTGAGGACAGTGTCTGGTGGGTAGTTTGACTGGGGCGGTCTCCTCCCAAAGAGTAACGGAGGAGCACGAAGGTTAGCTAATCACGGTCGGACATCGTGAGGTTAGTGCAAAGGCATAAGCTAGCTTGACTGCGAGAGTGACGGCTCGAGCAGGTACGAAAGTAGGTCTTAGTGATCCGGTGGTTCTGAATGGAAGGGCCATCGCTCAACGGATAAAAGGTACTCCGGGGATAACAGGCTGATACCGCCCAAGAGTTCATATCGACGGCGGTGTTTGGCACCTCGATGTCGGCTCATCACATCCTGGGGCTGAAGTAGGTCCCAAGGGTATGGCTGTTCGCCATTTAAAGTGGTACGCGAGCTGGGTTTAGAACGTCGTGAGACAGTTCGGTCCCTATCTGCCGTGGGCGTTGGAAGATTGAGAGGGGCTGCTCCTAGTACGAGAGGACCGGAGTGGACGAATCACTGGTGTTCGGGTTGTCATGCCAATGGCATTGCCCGGTAGCTAAATTCGGAAGAGATAACCGCTGAAAGCATCTAAGCGGGAAACTTGCCTCGAGATGAGTCTTCCCTGGGGCTTTAAGCCCCCTGAAGGAACGTTAAAGACTATGACGTTGATAGGCTGGGTGTGTAAGTGCAGCGATGCATTGAGCTAACCAGTACTAATGATCCGTGAGGCTTAACCTTACAACACCAAAGGTGTTTTAGATTTGAGAGATAGAAATTTTCAGCGAAGTTCCGAGATTGGGCTGGCTGGCTGTGTGGAGACATATAGCGGGTTTAGTTTAGACAGAATTTGCCTGGCGGCCATAGCGCGGTGGTCCCACCTGATCCCATGCCGAACTCAGAAGTGAAACGCCGTAGCGCCGATGGTAGTGTGGGGTCTCCCCATGCGAGAGTAGGACACTGCCAGGCATCAAACACGAGTTACCAGAGTGACATCTGGTAACTGACAAAATCGCTTAGAGCGGTTTTGCACAGCGCGGAGCGCTGGCCCTGTCAAGGGTAAGTATCGGGAAGATACGCGTAAAAGAATCGGTGGAGCGGTAGTTCAGTTGGTTAGAATACCTGCCTGTCACGCAGGGGGTCGCGGGTTCGAGCCCCGTCCGTTCCGCCACTTATTTAAATTATGCCTGCTTATCTTAGCAGGCATAATGTTAAGCATAATTTAGGGGCGTAGCTCAGTTGGTAGAGCACCGGTCTCCAAAACCGGGTGTCGCGAGTTCGAGTCTCTCCGCCCCTGCCATATAAATAGCCCTTCGCGAAAGCGAGGGGTTTTTTTATGCCCAAAAATCGTAATTAGTACATTTATGATACGTCGATACACTTACACTACTTCTTTAACATAGTTCTGCTTTTATCTTGACCTCTGTTCTGGCCTCTATTCCCTCATATTTTCCATCCATTTTACCAATTCCGAAAAGATCTTTTTGTTCGAACAATATTCTGCCATTAACAACAGTTCTTTTTTAAACCTGACAAAGTTTTAAAAGGTAACGTTCCCAATGCATACCTATTTAGCTGAATTTATGTACAAAACGATTGTTATTCTGTGGTGTGACGTTGCTCATTATTACTTTTACAAAATGTACTAAAACTAATTAACATTTTAGCTATCAGGAAGCTCACCTTAAAAAACATCATATGCTTTTAGAACAACATAATTTGCAAATTGGCCGATGCTCAGGACAGTAAATGACCTGAATGATTACCTTAACTGTTCTTCGGAATGGTAGTGAGTCAGCGGCTCGACGATGACAAGTGAGGAGAGAAATATGTACAGGCGTTTACTGTTAGCAGCAGCTGTAACAGCGGCAATGTGTAGTGCAGTCCAAGCGGCTCCGCTAGTCGTGGGTTTTTCTCAAATTGGTTCAGAGTCCGGTTGGCGCTCTGCGGAAACTAAGGTTTCTAAACAAGAGGCTGAAAAGCGCGGTATTACATTAAAAATCGCGGATGCTCAACAAAAACAAGAGAACCAAATCAAGGCTGTTAGATCGTTTATTGCTCAGGGTGTTGATGCCATTTTTATTGCTCCTGTGGTTGCAACGGGTTGGACACCGGTTTTGCAGGAAGCGAAAGAAGCTAAAATCCCGGTATTCCTGCTTGACCGAATGATAGAGGTGAATGACCCCTCCCTGTACACCGCCGCAGTGGCTTCAGACAGTGTATATGAAGGTAAAGTCGCTGGTGAGTGGCTACTGAAAGATGTGGCAGGTAAACCTTGTAATGTTGTTGAACTACAAGGCACTGTTGGCTCGAGTGTGGCTATTAACCGTAAGAAAGGTTTTGCTGACGGGATAGCGTCGGCACCTAACGTAAAAATAATTCGCTCTCAGTCCGGGGATTTCACACGGAGTAAAGGCAAAGAAGTAATGGAGAGTTTCATTAAAGCGGAGCAAAACGGTAAGAACATCTGTGCTGTCTATGCACATAACGATGATATGGCGATAGGTGCCATTCAAGCCATTAAAGAAGCCGGGTTGAAACCAGGTTCAGAGATCAAAATTGTATCCATCGATGGCGTTCCTGATATTTTTAAAGCGATGAGTAGCGGAGAGGCTAATGCTACTGTTGAGTTGACACCGAATATGGCAGGCCCTGCTTTCGATGCATTAATTGCGCTGAAGAAAGATGGCACCCAACCGCCTAAGTTTATCCAGACAGAATCTCGTCTGTTACAGCCTGATACGGCTAAACAGGAATACGAATCTAAGAAGAGCCTTGGTTATTGATTCAAATGGCGGGGCTTGCCCCGCCTGCTTTCGTCACCTGTATTTGGGCAATATCTGAGTCGTTTTTGAACGTGGGTACATCTGATGGAAACACTGCTAGAAGTCCGTGGCTTGTCAGTTGAATTTCCTGGTGTTAAGGCATTGGACTCTGTCGATTTTTCTCTGCTTCGCGGTGAAGTTGTCGCATTGTTAGGGGAAAATGGTGCAGGAAAGTCGACTTTAATCAAAGCATTAACTGGGGTCTATAAGCGGGCCGCCGGTGAAGTTTATTTAGATGGTAAGGCCATTTGTCCCCTTGATACTGCGGATGCCCAGAAACTGGGGATTGGCACTGTTTATCAAGAGGTCAACTTGCTGCCCAATATATCTGTTGCGGCAAATCTATTCATTGGCCGTGAGCCATTACGTTGGGGGCTAATTGACCATCGCACAATGAATCTACAGGCAGAAAAGCTGCTAACGGGCTATGGTCTTACATTAGATGTGCAGCAACCGTTAGCTAACTTTTCTATTGCAATACAACAGATTGTCGCCATTGCTCGTGCGGTCGATCTATCAGCAAAAGTACTTATTCTGGATGAGCCAACGGCAAGTTTAGATGCTAAAGAAGTCAGTATGTTGCTGGATATTTTGCGTCAGTTACGAGATCAGGGTATCGGTATGGTATTCGTGACGCATTTCCTCGATCAGGTTTATCGGATCAGTGATCGTATTACTGTCTTACGCAATGGCAAACTTGTTGGCACTAAAACAACCGCAGAACTTCCCCGTATCGAATTGGTTCAGATGATGTTGGGTCATAGCTTTGATGAGCAATTACTCAAACGTGGTGAACATAATATTGTGGCAAGCAACCCACTGGTTGAGTTTAAAAACTATGGTCGGCGGGGTGTGGTGGAAAACTTCGATTTGGCTGTTTCTCCTGGTGAAATTGTCGGACTTGCTGGGCTATTGGGGTCTGGGCGCACCGAGACTGCGCAATTAATTTTTGGTGTTACGACACCGGATACTGGGGAGGCCAAAATACAAGGCAAGCCCGTTAAGATCCGAACACCACGCACGGCATCAAAATTCGGTTTTGGCTATTGCCCAGAAGATCGTAAAACTGATGGCATCGTCGGTGCTGCAACAGTTCGGGAGAATATTATTCTGGCCTTACAGGCCCAGCGCGGATGGCTAAGGCCACTTTCAATGCGGGAACAAACGCAAATTGCTGAGCAATTCATTCAGCAGCTTGGTATTCGTACTCCTGGCCCTGAGCAACAAATTCAGTATCTCTCCGGTGGAAACCAGCAAAAAGTTTTATTAGCGCGCTGGCTTGCCACAAAACCTCGATTTTTGATTTTAGATGAGCCAACGCGCGGTATTGACGTGGGGGCGCATGCTGAAATTATTCGGCTGATTGAGAAACTGTGTGATGAAGGGCTGGCACTGTTAATTATCTCTTCCGAATTAGAGGAATTGGCAGGTTATGCCGATCGCGTCATTGTTCTGCGTGACCGTCGACATATTGCACAACTCGGTCACGATGAGATTTCCGTTCCTGCCATCATGCAGGCGATCGCGGTGCAATAAGGAGTTACTTCATGGTTAATAGGAGCCTGTCAATGCCGCAACGACCGCGCAAAGTTAAATGGGTCTTGCCGAAAGGTGCCACTCAATTTGGTGCTCTGGCGGTCATTTTATTGATTGATAGTTTAGTCGCCCCGAACTTTTTCTCGATCCATATTCAGGATGGACGGTTGTTTGGCAGTGTCATCGATATTCTAAATCGCGGTGCTCCCGTTGCTTTACTGGCATTAGGTATGACACTGGTCATTGCTACTGGCGGCATTGATTTGTCGGTTGGTGCGGTAATGGCAATAGCCGGTGCAACTGCAGCCACACTGACCAGTGCTGGATATCCTTTACCCACGGTATTAGTCGCCGCCCTTGCGGTTGGCGCGTTATGTGGTTTATGGAACGGTTTCTTAGTGGCGGTATTACAAATCCAACCGATTGTGGCCACCTTAATGTTAATGGTGGCAGGACGGGGGATAGCCCAGCTTATTACTGAGGGGCAGATTGTTACATTTGATACAGGTGGCTTGGCGAAGTTGGGTAGCAGCACGCTGATGTATTTGCCGATGTCAGTAGTCATCGCATTTAGTATGTTGATTATAGTGTGGTTATTGACCCGAAAAACAGCACTGGGTCTATTCATTGAGTCCGTTGGTATCAACTTACGATCAGCACGTAATGCGGGAGTGAGTACTCGCTTGGTGCTGATTGCCGTGTATGTGATTTGTGGTATCTGTGCAGCGGTCGCTGGCATTATTGTGACGGCAGATATTCGTGGTGCCGATGCTAACAATGCTGGTTTATGGCTGGAGCTGGATGCAATTCTGGCGGTAGTCATTGGTGGTGCATCTTTAATGGGAGGGAGGTTTAATCTTTTGCTTTCGGTTATTGGCGCTTTGATTATTCAAGGGATGAATACAGGGATCTTACTTTCAGGCTATCAGCCAGAATTTAACCTGGTCCTTAAAGCTATTGTGGTATTAGCCGTCTTGATTGTGCAGTCACCGATGATCTCATTTAGCCATATCTTCACGAGGCGAAAATAATGTTAAAGCGCAATATTCCTTTGCTGATTACTATCGCCGTTTTTATTCTGGGATACGTTTTTTGTCTCAGTCAGTTCCCCAGTTTCTCCTCCACCCGAGTGTGGTGTGATTTACTGACTGATAATGCTTTTCTGGGCATCGTCGCCGTAGGGATGACTTTCGTTATTCTATCGGGCGGCATCGATTTATCGGTTGGGTCGGTAATTGCATTTACCGGCGTGTTATTGGCTAAGTTAATCGGAACTTATGGTATTCACCCAATGTATGCTTTTGCCATTGTCTTAGTTATGGGGGCGATGTTTGGTGCATTGATGGGATGGATTATTGATTCTCTGAAACTCCCTGCGTTTATTATTACTCTGGCTGGGATGTTCTTCGTTCGTGGTATGAGTTTTATCGTCTCTGAAGAGTCGATACCTATTGATCACCCACTTTATGCCACGCTGGCGAATTATGCCTGGAAAGTTCCTGGTGGCGGGCGATTCACATTATTAGCCTTCATCATGCTAATGGTTGTGGCATTTGGCATTCTGTTGGCTCATCGAACCCGCTTTGGTCATAATGTTTATGCCATTGGCGGTAATAGCGTTTCTGCTGGACTGATGGGTGTTCCTGTCAGGCAAACGACAATTAAAATTTATATGTTATCGAGCACGTTAGCCGCGCTATCGGGAATCGTTTTCTCACTCTATACCTCTGCTGGCTATGCATTAGCAGCCAGTGGTGTTGAGCTAGATGCCATTGCCGCAGTCGTTATCGGTGGCACATTACTTACCGGTGGTATCGGGACAGTTTTCGGCACGCTGTTTGGCGTCTTGATTCAGGGGTTGATTCAGAGCTATATCACATTCGATGGCACACTTAGCTCATGGTGGACCAAAATTGTCATCGGAATATTATTATTTAGCTTTATTGCGATTCAGAAGGCGATGAGTGCTTTTTATCTGAACCGGCGTGCTCGCCCTCAGTCGCCGCCACTTAATCCCGTATAGCGCTCTGAGCTGCGTTATTCATCGGTGTTTTTAACAGTTGTCGAATCAATGTTTGCTGGTCACTGTTTTGCAACCAAACAGCATACAGTGGCCGCACAATAGCTGGCATATCAGCGTTCATGGCCAATTGAGGGTATTCTTTTTGCCAGTGTTCGGGCAGGAAAGCACAGCCACCGGTGGTTTCCAATAGCTGCCGGGTCAAATGTGCCGATGTGGTCGTTAATACCGGCATTTGCTCGCTCTCCAGCAATCTATTCTCTTGCTGATGAAAATCAGCTCCCCACTCAAGCTTGATGTAAGGTGCCTCATTTGCATTTTTATGCTCGGCGTCTGGCTCAGTTTCTTTCGATAAATCAATCGGCTCAAAAGAAAATAGTCGCAGCGAAAAATGCCCTAACAGTTGGCTTGCCAGTTCATCCATTTTAGGCGGTTCGGTCGTTATCAATAAATCCAGTTGCCGCTCGTGCAACTGTTTCACCAGCGAGTGCCGCAGTGCAATCCGCGCCTCAAGGCGCAATGCCTCTCGTTGTTTATATAATTGTTGCAACCACGGAGTGAGGTATGCCTCCCACAGTGAGGCGGTTGCACCAATGGACAACTCGGTATGCTGTAGTGAGTGAGCAACCTCTTTTTTGGCTAGTTGCCAGGTACTCATCAGTGTTTCTGCGTAAGGCACCAAACGTTCTCCCGCAGGTGTCAGACGAATATTATTGCGATGACGAGTGAATAAATTTGCACCTAATTGATTTTCCAACTGACGGATACGAAAACTTACCGCCGACTGTGTTAAGTACAAAGATTCAGCAGCGCGACCAAAGTGGCGAGTCCTACTGACCTCCAAAAAGGTTTTCAGTAATTCGGTATCCAAACCCATCTCCAATTTTTTTTGTCGTTAAGATTTAAATGTTTTGTTTTACACGCTGTCAAGCCTATCTAATACTCCGCGCCATAAACAGCACGACCATGAGAGAATTAGGAGCGTGTCAGATGGCGGATAGCTTCATCACGACCAATCGTTTTTTTGATAATAAGCATTATCCTCGCGGGTTCTCGCGCCACGGCGATTTCACCATTAAAGAGGCGCAATTACTAGAGCGCCATGGCTACGCCTTCAACGAACTCGATCTCGGAAAACGCCAGCCTGTAACGGAAGAAGAACAGTTGTTTGTTGCTGTTTGTCGCGGCGAACGTGAGCCCGTCAGTGCCGAGGAGAAAGTCTGGTCCAAATATGTGACCCGAACTCGTCGTCCTAAACGATTCCATACTCTATCAGGCGGCAAGCCGCAGATGGATGCGGTGGAAGATTATACCGATAGCGACGATTAATCCCCTCTTATCCTTCGTCCTTGAAATCGCAGGGGTGTTCGCGGCGCGCTCTTACCCGAATCACTTACTTGAGTAAGCTCATCGGGATGCGTTTGCTTGCAGCCTACCTGCGATTCCAATGACTTTGGATAATACTCTTCGTTAGTGGAACCACAGGGGTGTTAGCGGCGCGCTCTTACCCGAATCACTTACTTGAGTAAGCTCATCGGGATGCGTTTGCTTGCAGCCTACCTGCGATTCCAATGACTTTGGATAATACTCTTCGTTAGTGGAACCACAGGGGTGTTAGCGGCGCGCTCTTACCCGAATCACTTACTTGAGTAAGCTCATCGGGATGCGTTTGCTTGCTACCTACCTGCGATTCCAATGACTTTGGATATCAGAGAGGTGTTTGATAATAGTGGATTTTTTGCTCCCCTATTTACATCAGGCTCTTGTGTAACTGCAACAGCAGCCGGTCCATACAACGATAGCTCAGTGCTTCCGAAAGATGATTTCTTTGGATGTAATTCTCCTGAGCGAGATCGGCAATGCTCCGCGCTACTTTTAAAATATGGTGCCAGGCGCGTACCGACAAACCCAGCGTCAGCAGGACTTGCTCCAGAAAGGCCGCATTCTCAGGAGTGAGGGAGCAATATTCGGCAATTTCTTGGCTATTAAGCTGAGAATTTATCTTCCCTGCTCGATCCAATTGCCTCTGCCTTGCCTGCAATACTCGTAGCCTGACCGTTTCACTGCTTTCCCCTTGATGTTTCTGAGCCCCCAGCATACCTGATGGCAGCAATGGCACCTCTATCGACAAATCAAACCTGTCCAGAAACGGCCCCGACAATTTTGCCAGATAGCGCAGAATCTGTTGTGGCGGTGTACGGTTATGGACACCCTGATAATGGCCGCTGGGGCTGGGGTTCATTGCGGCAATCAGTTGCACTTTGGCAGGAAAGCACACTTTAGCCGCTGCACGAGAAATGATAATTTCGCCTGATTCCAGTGGCTCGCGCAGTGAATCCAGCACCCGACGTTCAAATTCAGGTAATTCATCCAGGAAGAGTACACCATTGTGCGCCAATGAGATTTCACCGGGGCGTGGAATAGAACCACCGCCAATCAGTGCCGCCATTGAGGCGCTATGGTGGGGGGCGCGAAAAGCCCGGCAACGCCATTGGGCGGGTAGCACGTTACTGTGCAGTAGACCGTTAATGGCCGCGGCCTCTAATGCCTCTTGATCCGTCAGCGGCGGCAATAATCCAGTTAACCGATTTGCCAGCATCGTTTTGCCCGTTCCTGGTGGCCCGAGTAATAGCAGGTTATGGCCCCCCGCCGCAGCAATTTCTAAGGCTCGCTTAGCCTGTGACTGCCCAATGATATCTTGCAGGTCGAGGCTGCTATCCCACTCTGGTGTAGATTCAACTAGCTGGCCCTGAGCAAGGGTATTTTCACCCTGTAAAAAACCGCACACGGCTAACAAGTGATCGGCAACCCGGCTGTTACCTTGTGGAATAAGACCTATCTCAAGATTATTCGCGACCGGAAGAATTAATTGCCGCTGAACTTGGCTACTGGCGAGTGCTGCCGGAATTGCGCCGCTAACCCGCCTTAGCGCCCCTGATAGGGCTAACTCACCCAAGAACTCATAGTGGGTTAATTTATCCGCAGGAATCTGTTCTGACGCTGCCAGTATTGCTAAAGCGATAGGGAGATCATAGCGGCCACCCTCTTTCGGCAAGTCTGCCGGTGCCAAACTAACAGTGATACGTTTCGCCGGAAAGGTGAATCCACTGTTGATTAATGCGCTCCGAACCCTATCTCGAGCCTCTTTTACGGTGGTTTCCGGTAATCCGACCAAAATCAATCCGGGGAGCCCATTGCTGATATGAACTTCTACTGTAACCGGTGGGGCCTGAATGCCTAATGTGGCGCGGGTATGAATGGTTGCCAGTGACATGCTGCTTTCCTTTGCCGTAGGGCTACCGGGACTTTTATTAATCGACCGGGCTGAGATATGAGGTAGCCGCAGCAGTGTGCCCTAGGTCTTTTTTGAGTACAGCGAAAAAGAATTGATTTGCGAACGCTCGCGAGAAATTTCGATGCAAGGGAAGTATCAAAATTAAAAATTGCGATACGGTACGCAAAAAATGGCCAAACTACTGATATGAGTATTACTAATTGATAAATAATATATTTGTGTCATATCGTGTAGCGGCTCACAGAATAATAATTTAAATAAATATTGTCAGATAACCAATAACTGTGATAACTCTGTAGGTATTCGTTCGACACTGACAGATGAACAACCTAATTATGAAAGCGATTGTCCAAGTGATTAACCTAGTCCTAATTAGCGTGGTGGTGATTATTATCCCACCGTGCGGGGCTGCACTTGGACGAATAAAGGCATAAAAATCAAGCCTTAATCTCAAGAGAACCCCCGCACCGAAAGGTCCGGGGGTTTTTTTATTGGTACGTTAAAGACGCGAGGAACATAAAATGCACAACAGAATAAAATCCTGTGCCTCCCGCGAAAGGTCGGGGAAATAACTATGAATGGTGCTCAGTGGGTGGTTCAAGCGTTGCGTGCGCAGGGTGTTGATACGGTATTCGGCTATCCGGGTGGGGCAATAATGCCTGTCTACGATGCTTTGTATGATGGTGGTGTCGAGCATTTGCTCTGCCGCCATGAGCAAGGTGCTGCGATTGCTGCCATTGGCTATGCCCGTGCAACCGGTAAAGTCGGGGTGTGTATTGCCACTTCTGGACCTGGAGCCACTAATCTGATCACCGGTTTGGCTGATGCATTGCTGGATTCAGTGCCGGTCATTGCTATCACCGGTCAGGTGGGGTCTGCTTTAATCGGTACTGATGCTTTTCAGGAGATTGACGTATTGGGTTTGTCACTTGCCTGTACCAAACACAGTTTTCTGGTTGAATCATTAGAGGCGTTGCCTGGTATCATGGCGGAGGCGTTTGCCATTGCTACCAGTGGCCGCCCTGGACCGGTTTTAATCGATATTCCGAAGGATATTCAGTTAGCTGTGGGTGATTTAACCCCGCACCTGATGCCAGTTGAAGAGCATCTTGTTGATTCTGCTGCCGAGTTACAACAAGCCTGGGATATGCTGGCAACCGCGCAAAAACCGATGTTGTATGTCGGTGGCGGGGTTGGCATGGCACAGGCCGTTCCTGCTTTACGTGCTTTTATCGAGGTAACGGGTATTCCTGCGGTTGCCACTCTGAAGGGTTTAGGCGCACCGGATACTAATCATCCGTGCTATCTGGGTATGCTGGGGATGCATGGCACTAAAGCCGCAAACTTTGCGGTGCAGGATTGCGATTTATTGATAGCGGTTGGCGCGCGGTTTGATGACCGTGTCACCGGCAAGCTGAATACATTCGCCGCAAAAGCAAAAGTTATCCATATGGATATCGACCCGGCTGAATTGGGTAAATTGCGTCAGGCGCATGTCGCGTTGCAGGGCGATTTGAAAGTATTGCTGCCCGCATTACAGCAACCGTTGGATATCCAGCCGTGGCGTGATGAGGTCATGGCATTGAAACACCAGCATAGCTGGCGCTACGATCACCCTGGCCAGGCAATTTATGCTCCGTTGTTACTGAAGCAGATATCTGAACGCAAAGCACCACAAGCGGTAGTGACTACCGATGTGGGCCAGCACCAGATGTGGACGGCGCAGCATATGAACTTTACCCGACCTGAGAATTTCATCACATCCAGCGGTTTGGGCACGATGGGTTTTGGTGTGCCGGCCGCGGTTGGCGCACAAATGGCCCGTCCTGATGACATGGTTATCTGTATCTCCGGTGACGGTTCGTTTATGATGAATGTTCAGGAGTTGGGCACGATAAAACGAAAACAGTTACCGCTGAAAATCGTATTATTAGATAACCAGCGATTGGGTATGGTTCGACAGTGGCAGCAACTGTTTTTTGATGGACGTTATAGCGAAACCAATCTTTCTGATAACCCCGATTTCATCACACTGGCCAGTGCGTTTAATATCCCCGGCCAACGTATCACCCGCAAAGACCAAGTCGACGCCGCTCTGGATGCGCTGTTTAACAGCGAAGGCCCTTATCTGCTCCAGGTTTCCATCGACGAACTCGAAAACGTTTGGCCGTTAGTGCCGCCAGGCGCAGGTAATGAAACCATGCTGGAGAAAATCTCATGATGCACCATCAATCCTCTATCCAACATCAAATCTCTATCCAAGCCCGCTTCCGCCCTGAAATGTTAGAGCGTGTATTGCGGGTTGTGCGGCACCGTGGCTTCCAGGTTTGTGCTATGAATATGTCGCCAATGATTAATGCTGAGAATATTAATATTGAATTGACCGTTGCCAGCGGGCGACCTGTCGATTTACTGTCTTCTCAGTTAAGTAAGCTTATGGATGTCGCCTGCGTCGAGATCCTACAACCTAATACATTACAGATACGCGCCTGATGCGCCACAAGGAAAGAAAAGAATGACGAAGAAAGCTGATTTTATTTGGTTTAACGGTGACATGGTTCCGTGGGCAGAGGCTAAAGTTCACGTGATGTCTCACGCGTTACACTACGGCACGTCAGTCTTCGAAGGTGTCCGTTGCTACGACTCCCACAAAGGGCCGGTAGTTTTCCGTCACCGCGAACATATGCAGCGTTTACATGACTCAGCTAAAATTTATCGTATGCCGGTTTCCCAGTCGGTTGATGAGCTGATGGAAGCCTGCCGTGCGACATTGCGTAAAAACAATCTGACCAGCGCGTATATCCGCCCGTTAGTGTTTATTGGTGATGTCGGTATGGGTGTGAACCCGCCAGATGGCTATAAAACAGATGTGATAATCGCCGCGTTCCCATGGGGTGCTTATCTGGGTGCGGAAGCGTTGGAGCAAGGCATTGATGCCATGGTGTCCTCATGGAACCGTGTGGCACCAAATACCATTCCAACTGCGGCAAAAGCCGGTGGTAACTACCTGTCCTCCTTGTTGGTGGGCAGCGAAGCACGTCGTCACGGCTATCAGGAAGGGATTGCGCTGGATATTCATGGCTTCTTGTCTGAAGGTGCGGGTGAAAACCTATTTGAAGTAAAAGATGGCATCCTGTTCACGCCGCCGTTTACCTCTTCAGCCCTGCCGGGTATCACCCGTGATGCGATTATCAAACTGGCGAAAGATATGGGTCTGGAAGTGCGTGAGCAAGTGTTGTCACGTGAATCTCTCTATTTGGCGGATGAAGTCTTTATGTCCGGTACTGCGGCAGAAATTACCCCGGTACGCAGCGTGGATGGTATTCAGGTCGGTATTGGTAAACGTGGCCCGGTTACCACCAAGATCCAACAAGCATTCTTTGGCCTGTTCACCGGTGAAACTGAAGATAAGTACGGTTGGCTGGATCCAATCAATCAATAATCAATAAAAACTGACAGACAGAATCAGCAGGTGGTTCGTTCGCCACCTGCAACACAGAATACATTGGAGTGAAGAGACAATGCCTAAGTACCGTTCCCATACCACCACTCATGGCCGCAATATGGCCGGCGCTCGTGCACTGTGGCGCGCTACCGGTATGACCGATGATGACTTCGGCAAACCGATTATTGCAGTGGTTAACTCATTTACCCAGTTTGTACCGGGCCACGTTCATTTGCGCGACTTAGGCAAGCTGGTAGCGGAGCAAATTGAAGCGTCTGGCGGCGTGGCTAAAGAGTTCAACACTATTGCGGTGGATGATGGGATCGCGATGGGCCACGGCGGCATGCTCTATTCACTGCCTTCACGTGAATTGATTGCCGACTCCGTAGAATACATGGTTAACGCTCATTGCGCGGACGCCATGGTGTGTATCTCTAACTGCGACAAAATTACCCCAGGGATGCTGATGGCGTCTCTGCGTTTGAATATTCCGGTGATCTTTGTGTCCGGCGGCCCGATGGAAGCGGGTAAAACCAAGCTGTCCGATAAAATCATCAAACTGGATCTGGTGGATGCCATGATCCAGGGCGCAAACCCGAATGTCAGTGATGCCGACAGTGAGCAGATTGAACGCTCTGCCTGCCCGACCTGTGGTTCCTGCTCGGGGATGTTTACTGCCAACTCGATGAACTGCTTAAATGAGGCGCTGGGTCTGGCGCTGCCAGGTAACGGTTCACTGTTGGCGACCCATGCTGACCGTAAACAACTGTTCCTCGATGCTGGTAAGCACATTGTTGAGCTGACTAAACGTTATTACGAACAGGATGATGTTAGTGCCTTGCCGCGCAGCATCGCGAACAAAGCCGCATTTGAAAACGCTATGACGCTGGATATCGCGATGGGCGGCTCGACCAACACCGTGCTGCACTTACTGGCCGCAGCACAGGAAGGGGAGGTTGATTTCGATATCAGCGATATCGACCGTTTATCTCGTCAGGTGCCTCATTTGTGTAAAGTCGCGCCGAGCACGCAGAAATACCATATGGAAGACGTGCACCGTGCAGGTGGGGTTATGGGTATTTTAGGCGAACTGGACAGGGCTGGCTTGCTTAACCGCGAGGTGCGTAATGTGTTGGGGCTGAATCTGACCGATACGCTGGAAACCTATGACGTGATGCTTACCGGTGACGAAGGGGTCAAGCAGATGTACGCCGCGGGCCCGGCGGGTATTCGTACCACTAAAGCCTTCTCGCAGGATTGCCGCTTCCCATCACTGGATACTGACCGCGAAGAGGGTTGTATCCGTACTCGCGAACATGCTTACAGCCAAGACGGCGGTTTAGCTGTGCTGTACGGCAATATCGCCGCGAACGGTTGTATTGTTAAAACCGCCGGTGTGGATAAAGAGAGCCTGACCTTCCGTGGCCCGGCAAAAGTGTATGAGAGTCAGGATGATGCGGTAGCAGCGATTCTCGGCGGTAAAGTTGTGGCGGGTGACGTGGTCGTTATCCGTTACGAAGGGCCAAAAGGTGGGCCGGGGATGCAGGAAATGCTCTATCCGACCACTTATTTGAAATCCATGGGATTAGGCAAGAGCTGTGCTTTGCTGACTGATGGCCGTTTCTCCGGCGGGACGTCTGGTTTGTCGATTGGTCATGTTTCACCAGAAGCGGCCAGTGGCGGCCTGATTGGTCTGGTGCAGGATGGCGATTTCATTGATATCGATATCCCGAACCGTGGCATTGTGTTGGATGTGAGCGAATCTGAGCTGACTGCTCGTCGTGAAACGGAAGAAGCCCGTGGCGATGCTGCCTGGTCGCCTAAAGCCCGCGAACGTCAGGTTTCTTATGCACTGCGCGCTTATGCTCTGCTGGCAACCAGCGCCGACAAAGGTGCTGTGCGCGACAAAAGTAAGCTGGGAGGCTAATACCCATGGCGGTATCACAACCCTTATCTGCTGCCCCTTGCGGGGCAGAATATCTGCGGGCGATATTGCGCGCGCCGGTGTATGAGGTGGCGCAAGTCACCCCGTTGCAAGTGATGGAAAAAATCTCTTCCCGCCTGGCTAATACTATTTTGGTTAAACGTGAAGATCGCCAGCCAGTGCACAGTTTTAAGCTGCGTGGTGCTTATGCGATGCTGGCGGGTCTGACAGAAGAGCAGAAAGCCTGTGGTGTGATAACCGCCTCTGCCGGTAATCATGCGCAAGGTGTCGCCCTCTCAGCCAGTAAGCTGGGTATCAAGGCACTTATCGTGATGCCGGTAGCAACCGCTGACATCAAAGTGGATGCCGTGCGCGGTTTTGGTGGTGAGGTGCTGCTGTTCGGTGCCAATTTCGATGAAGCCAAAGGCAAAGCTATCGAGTTATCCCAGCAGCAGGGTTATACCTTTGTGCCGCCGTTTGACCATCCGGCCGTTATCGCCGGGCAGGGGACGCTGGCGATGGAGTTACTCCAGCAAGACGCACACCTTGATCGGATTTTTGTCCCGGTCGGTGGCGGTGGGCTGGTGGCCGGTGTGGCGGTGCTTATCAAGCAACTGATGCCGCAGATTAAAGTGATCGGGGTTGAAGCGGAAGACTCAGCTTGTTTACGTGCCGCACTGGATGCGGGCAAGCCGGTTGACCTGGCCCGTGTTGGGTTATTTGCCGAGGGTGTCGCCGTTAAACGTATTGGCGATGAGCCATTCCGCCTGTGCCAAGAGTATTTGGACGAGGTGATAACCGTCGACAGTGATGCTATCTGTGCGGCAGTAAAAGATTTATTTGAAGATGTGCGTGCCATCGCCGAACCTTCTGGTGCTTTGGCGCTGGCGGGCCTGAAAAAGTATGTTCAGCAGCATAATATCAAAGGCGAACGTCTGGCCCATGTGCTGTCCGGTGCTAACGTGAACTTCCACGGTCTGCGCTATGTGTCAGAACGTTGTGAGCTGGGCGAGCAGCGTGAAGCTTTGCTGGCCGTAACTATCCCCGAGAAAAAAGGCAGTTTTCTCCGTTTCTGCGAGTTGCTGGGGGGGCGTTCGGTCACTGAATTCAACTACCGTTATGCGGATGCCGATAATGCCTGCATTTTCGTAGGGGTACGTTTGACGCGCGGCTATGCCGAGCGGGCAGAGATATTGGCTGAGCTACAGGCAAAAGATTATCAGGTGGTGGACCTATCTGACGACGAGATGGCCAAACTGCATGTGCGTTATATGGTGGGTGGTCGACCTTCCAAACCATTGCGTGAGCGGCTGTACAGCTTTGAATTCCCTGAATCACCGGGCGCATTGCTGAAGTTCTTGCATACATTAGGTACGCACTGGAATATCTCTTTGTTCCACTATCGTAGCCATGGCACTGATTTTGGTCGGGTATTGGCAGGGTTTGAGTTGTCAGATTCTGAGCCGCAATTTGAAGAGCACTTGGCCGCTTTGGGCTATGATTGCCATGATGAAACCAACAACCCGGCGTTTAAGTTCTTTTTGGCGGGTTAAGTTTTGGCTGGATGAAGTGGCGGTGAATACCTATCAACCACAATAAAACTCAGGGCTAATAAGCGCTGAGTTTTTTATTTCCACTTAGTTATATTTAATCTTCTTATATATTCTCAAAAATAAGCATTCCAAATGAAATTCAGTATTAGTGCAGCGTAATATCATCTGTGGATTTATTAATTGAGATTAATAATATCGCAGTTAATTACCACATTGTTGAATGTTTATTGTTTCTCATGGTTTGAATAATATATGGAGATTTTATATGAGTGAAACATTAGCCTTGATTAAGGCATCAATTAAGTCACCGGTACCTGACTACATACCCCCTACGCCGCTAAGTAACCGTTTGAATCCTCTGCAAAACTCAATTCGGTCTTATTCAATGCGTGATGGGACGACAACAATTGAAACAACGCGTCGCAAAGGGGAGATCGTTAGGCAAATTGTAACAAGAGAACACATTGATGCTGCAAGCAATAAGACGGTTAAAGTGAAAACCTTTGATGCAGCTACCAATACGATAAATCAGGCTATCGAGCACTTTGATTCTAACAATAATATGACTAAGAGGGTCGTTGAAAGTTTTAGTTATGACCCAGTTAAAAAGGCAGTACAATTGAGCGAAACAGTGGTAGTAAAACAAAGTTTCGATGCTAAAAATAATATAACGCACCGCGCTGAACAGAAAACTAATGCTGCTGGTGAAATCACTTATAACCTGGTTGATACCTATCCCAACGTAAACATTACCAACAACTTGCAAAGCGACACCTGCCAACTGACCGATTCGATAAACAGTTTCCCTACCAAAGAGAGCGCTCCTGCTCCTGTGGAGGCGACTATGTGTAATCCTTTAACTCTGGGGCCGAGGAATCTTGTTCCCGCCATAAATTACGCTTCGCGATTGTAAACTACAGCAGCCCCCAAAATGCTTCGATCAACGGCTCATTGAGCCGTTTTTTGGGCACACACACACCCAGCTCAAATGGCTCGACCAACGAGATATCATCCAGCAAGGAAATGCGGTTGCGCACCGGTTCCGGGCTGTTATCCACCACTACTGATGGGATCAGTGCCACACCGCAGCCCAATGCTACCATTGATACAATTGCTTCATGGCCGGAAACCGTAGCATAAATCAATGGGTTACTGATGCGCTGGCGGCGGAACCACAAATCAATGCGTTTTCGTGATGGGCCATGCTCAGGCAAAATAAAGGGGACCGTGGCCCAATCGGGCTGCTCCACCGAGACCTGTGAACGCACTGCGCAAGGCAGGGCTGGCGCAATCAAAACCAGTGGAATCTCGCCAATCTGGGTAAAGGCGATGCTGGTGGGGAGCACTTCAGGGCGACCAGCAATACCGAGATCAGCCTCATTCGATTGCACTTTATCTACCGCATCGGCGGCATCACCGGTAGTGAGTTTGATTTCAACCAACGGATGACGTGCGCGAAAACGATCGAGAATGGGGGGTAAATGGCTATAGGCGGCGGTGACTGAACAAAATAGCCGCAGTTCGCCACTGAGTGATGGCCCGTGCTGACCCAAGGCATGGCGCAGCTGTTGGTACTGCAGCAATGTCTGTTGAGCAAAAGCCTTGAGCTGTGTACCGGCATCGGTCAGTTGCACCGTGCGGTTGTCTCGTAAAAACAGGGGCTGTCCGAGCGTCTCCTCCAGCCGCTGAATCTGGCGCGATAGGGTGGATGGACTGACGTGTGTCGCTTTAGCCGTGCGGCCAAAGTGGCGGCTTTCAGCCAAATGCAGAAACAATTTCAGGTCACGTAAATCCATAACAGACAGCCTCTTAGGTGAGAAGAGCTATTGTATTGCATAAGAAATAAACTGTATTGCAGAATTTGCAACGTCACATTGTTAATATATCAATTTCAGCAATGTGTTTCCTGTCATATAGTGAATCCAAGATAATCCCCGGACCAGACAGGGGATGTGAAAAACAGCAACACACAACATTAGCTACACAAACACAATATTCGTTTGCAGTAACCAAAATAAATAGCTGCACCCACAAAACAGAACCCGAACGGAGTAATACCATGGCTAACTATTTCAACACATTGAACCTGCGTCAGCAGTTGGCGCAATTAGGTAAGTGTCGCTTTATGGCACGTGACGAATTTGCCGATGAAGCAAGCTACCTGAACGGTAAAAAAGTGGTGATCGTCGGTTGTGGCGCACAAGGTCTGAACCAAGGCTTGAACATGCGTGACTCTGGTCTGGACGTGGCTTACGCTCTGCGCAAAGAAGCGATTACCGAGAAGCGTGCTTCATGGCGTAAAGCGACTGAAAATGGCTTCAAAGTAGGCACTTACGAAGAGTTGATCCCACAGGCTGATTTGGTGGTTAACCTGACACCAGACAAACAGCACACCGCAGTGGTTCAGGCAGTTCAGCCACTGATGAAAGATGGTGCAGCACTGGGTTATTCTCATGGCTTCAATATCGTTGAAGTGGGTGAGCAAGTTCGTAAAGACATCACCGTTGTGATGGTAGCGCCGAAATGCCCTGGCACTGAGGTTCGTGAAGAATACAAACGTGGTTTTGGTGTGCCGACGCTGATCGCGGTTCACCCGGAAAACGATCCTAAAGGCGAAGGCATGGCGATTGCCAAGGCTTGGGCGGCAGCAACCGGTGGCCATCGCGCGGGTGTGTTGGAGTCCTCTTTCGTTGCGGAAGTAAAATCTGATCTGATGGGTGAGCAGACTATCCTGTGTGGTATGTTGCAGGCCGGTTCATTGCTGTGTTTCGATAAGCTGGTTTCTGAAGGTACTGACGCGGCTTATGCTGAGAAACTGATTCAGTTCGGTTGGGAAACCATTACCGAAGCGCTGAAACAAGGCGGGATTACGCTGATGATGGACCGTCTGTCCAATCCGGCTAAACTGCGGGCTTATGCGCTGTCTGAACAGTTGAAAGAAATCATGGCTCCGTTGTTCCAAAAACATATGGATGACATCATCTCCGGTGCTTTCTCCAGCGGTATGATGGCTGATTGGGCGCAAGACGATGTTAAATTGCTGGGCTGGCGTGAAGAGACCGGCAGAACAGCATTCGAGAATGCGCCACAGTTTGAAGGCAAAATCTCTGAGCAAGAATATTTCGACCACGGCGTATTGATGATTGCCATGGTGAAAGCCGGTGTTGAGTTGGCATTCGAAACTATGGTTGACTCCGGTATCATCGAAGAGTCTGCATATTATGAATCACTGCATGAGCTGCCATTGATCGCCAACACCATTGCCCGTAAGCGCTTGTATGAAATGAACGTGGTTATTTCTGATACGGCTGAATACGGTAACTATCTGTTCGCGAACGCGGCGGTTCCGTTGCTGAAAGGCAAATTCATGGATTCACTGCAAGCAGGGGATTTGGGTAAGAGCGTTGCCGGTACTGCGGTTGATAACGCGCAACTGCGTGATGTGAATGAAGCCATTCGTAACCACCCAATTGAAGCCGTAGGTCACAAACTGCGTGGCTATATGACCGATATGAAGCGTATTGCAGTTGCGGGCTAAGTCCCTTTTGTCTTTGACGCCGCGGCATTGTTAGCGGCGTTTAACTCTGCGTGAAACAGGCCGCTGCCATTAAATAATGGCAGCGGCTTTTTTTTATCTCAAATTTAGTACATTTCTCGAATACAAAAATTAATTAAATTAATGCTATCTCGGCCCGAAAAAAATCCAGTAAGGTGTTAATCGTGGTTTAACACATCGCAGACAAACTCAGTATTAAACTCTATTAATCATAATATTCTTATGAAGGTAATAACGCACCTCGCTAATTAGCGGGGTGTTTTTATTTGTGGGTCTGGCAAAGCTAAAGAATAAAACTCATGACATTTAAATAATGTTAAGGAGGTGAAAAAGATAAATAGGTTTAGCAGTCAATATTCTCGTTAATTATAAAAACTTAAATAAGGAAATAAAGTATGGGAAAAGGACACAGTAATGTAATGGGTCAGGGCCGCCGTGGCTCAACTGATGGCGTCAAGGGCGTGCCGAGAGGGCTTAGTGCTGGAAATCCTAATAAAGGTAGAGGGTGGGGAGTATCGCAAACCCCCTATGGGGCTATTCGCAATTATAATCCAAGCAAGTTCGGTAGCCGTTCTGGCGGTAATCGAGGTGGCAATAACCGTTCACGTCATCGCGGCAATCCTCCAAGTCCCCCTAATCTGGCACAAAGGCCAGAGCTACAAGTAGCAATAGTCCCCGGTGTTGCCGTTCCCCTATCACTGGTTGCTGGTGAATGGGGGTTTACGCTGCTTAAACCAAAGGTAGTTGCTGCGGCACTTGATCTGGCTCTTACGCGGATGGCGATGTTTGCTGTGGACGCGGCGCCTTATGTCGGGCGGTTCGCCGGGGTTGTTGGCATGTTGCTGGCACCCTCTGAAATCGCGAAAGATGATATGTCAGTGACCCGGCGCACGGTCGTCACCCTGCCTGCCGAGCGCATCATCAGCGTGCCATTGGCACAATTACCCACACAATCAGCAGTAGTGGCTAATGTCCGGCTGCATGATGTGGTACAGGATGGTGTGCAGAAAATCGCGGTAGTGAAATCCAAACATGTGCCGATTACGGTGCCAGTAGTACAGGCTAAACCCACTGATCGGACAGGAGTATTTACCGCTCAGATCCTCAATGGGATGCCACCTATCCACATCCATATTGATACGAGTTCTTCCCCTCCCACGGCAACGCAACCAAGCGGTATTCGTGAGGTGAGGGATAGCCCTGTAACACCGGTATTTTCTCCACTGGGAAGTAACAGCCATGACGCGATTGTCTACTTCCCCGCAGAAGCGAACACTGACCCTGTCTATATTTCAGTCACGACAGTGCTAATACCAGAGCAGATTAAACAGGTGGAGGAGGAAAATCGGCAAAAACAAGCACAATGGGATACGAAGTATCCACAAGTGCAACAGGCTCTATTTGAAAAACAACGTGCCATTCAGACTGTGGCTGAAAAAGAGGCAATATTGCATGCAGTCAAGGAGACGGCTGAGGGTAAGTCATTCTTAAACCCGGAAAAATTTCCGATGGAGGAATACCTTATAGCTTGGTTTGAATACTCAAAAACAACCATTAAGATGGATATATCGATTAATTCAGCGGTTGCGCGAGACTATTTTTTACAAAAGGGGCCGATGGTCATGTACCCTCTTTTGTATACCTTTCAGTCAGAAAGTCAGGGTGAGCAACATGCCCGTGATACAAATATTGCGACATTAGAACGGATATATCGGCGTTTAACGACGGCGCGAGACAATATAAATCAGGCCCAGCATGAGTTAAATACGGCCAAGAATGAAGTCAACAATGCTGATCAGCATATACAGGTAGTCAGGGCGCAACTGGTTGAGGCCGAAGCCCGGTGGATTGTAGAAGCACCCGCCAGACAGCGTGTTGAACGTGAGCGACTGGCGGCAGCCTACCTCGCCAGACAGCAGGCTGTCACTCCCCAAAATACCTTCTCCTTACCTGCTCATCCGCCAGGGGGCGCACATTCTCCCAGTTTTGCCGCAGGCGGTGCGGGTGCTATAACATTAAGTCCTCAGGTTGCTAATCATTTAGGTACCTCATTACGGCGGGTATCGGAGCGATTTCGCAGCATAGACACAAGTTCGTTGGCCGATCCAATGGCTGTCATTATTGGTACGGGCTTCTATTCGGATAATGATAGGGAAGGAGCGAATCAGCCGCCATTAGTCGGTAGTTTCTCTCTCAGGGACATAGGATTATCCCTTGGCGCGCCTTTACTACAGCAAGGTGACGTAGATTCTCCGGTCCGAATTTTGATGGCCCAAAAGGATGATTGGACCGGTGTTTATGCGGTAAAAACCCAAGCTGCAAATGTTGCTGCTAAGGTGAAGGTCGGGCAAGCACAGCTCGATAGGTCAAAAGGTGTTTATACTTTTACCACCGACAGCCAGCCGCCACGCACCTTTATTTTTACGCCAGCAAAACCGCCCGGCATGGATATCAGCTCGGTATTGCCACAACCGCCCAGTGCACCGGTTGTTCCGTCGCATACTGGGGCTGATATCACTTTTCTGGCGACAAAGCGAGCACTGACGTTCCTTGCACATGAGGAGATTGATTTCCACGATTACGTCATTTGGTTCCCAGCAGAGTCGGGGCTGGAACCGGTGTATATTTATCTTAAAACGCCACGGGATGAGCCGGGTGAAGTAACCGGTCGTGGGCAGCAAGTTGCAGGCGTTTGGTTGGCAGAGGCGGGTAAGGGGCTGGGAGCACCCATCCCAGTACAGATTGCCGATAAATTACGTGGCAGGAAGTTCAGTAGTTTTGATAGATTTAGGGCAGCGTTTTGGCAGGAGGTTGCGAATGATCCTGAGCTATCTGGGCAGTTTAATAAAACTAACTACGTCGAAATGCTAAATCAACGAGCCCCATACCCACCTTCCATAGAGCAAATTGGTGATAGGAAAAAATATGAAATTCATCATGTTAAGTTTATAAATAACGGAGGAGAGGTTTACAATATTGAAAACCTAAGAATCATGACACCGAAACGGCACATTAATATTCACTCCGGAAATAGAGGGAAATAATATGGAACTTAAAAAAGAGTTAACAGACTATACTGAAAATGAGTTTCTAGAGTTGATTAATTTATTATTTATTGGTGAATTCTCTTCAGAAGAGGAGCATGACGAACTTGTAAATCATATTGTAAAAATTACAGAACACCCTAATGGTACTGATATCCTTTATTATCCTGAGGCTGGAGTGGAGGATAGCCCCGAGGGAGTTATTAAATTCATTAAAAAATGGCGAGCCGAAAATGGCAAGCCTGGATTCAAAGAGTAACTTATATCGTTAAGTAAAAATATAGGCCGCCTTTCTGGCGGTTTATATTTTATTAATTAGTTAATAAAATATAAACACTCATTTATTATATCATTTGGTCCTCAGATTATTAGTGGCTGGGAGCTCCGATCCCAGTACAGATTGCCGATAAATTACGTGGCAGGACGTTCAGTAGTTTTGATGAATTAGAGGATAATAAGCTGATGATCGAGCGGCTGGAGCGAATCTTGATGGGGGAACTCACGGCCACTGATATTGATAAACGCTTTTATACTCATGAAATCAGAGAGCTAGAACGATATCGTGCGCTAGGGGTGCCGGATGGTGTTAATGATAAATCTGTTTGGAATGACGCTCATACCGCAACTCTGGAGGACTATAAGGTTAATGAAAAAAAAACAGCCTTTATATACGCCAGAAGCTGAGGATGCATATATAAAAGCAGAGTTAAAAAATATTTAGGAGATAAATAATGTCAAATATGGAAAAAATAATTAAAAATGAAACAGTCGAAGATGTTCTATTAGCCTTCACTCCTAATACAGCATATCAAGGTATTGATCGAATGTATGTGAAATATCATTTTGATGTGGTAGCTAACCGAGAGCTTTTATTTACATATCAGAGGTTAATAAAAGAAGGTAAGTTGGCTGAAGATGATAAAGGGCATACCCTCAAAGGTCCCAACTGGAAAGAACCGAAATTCGTAACCGATAAAAAATACGATGCGGAATAGTATTCAGCATTACTAAAAATTTATTGTAATTAATAATCAGTGAACAAGGATGTTACTGGTTATTTTTTATGATTACTGATTGTGATATTAATGTGAATATATTTATGAGATGAATTGTGGGGCTAAAATTACGACTAATTTGGTTTGATAAAAACTGATGTGTTAGTTGGTATGAGATTTTATAAGAATTTTGGGGGTGGTGATACTATCATCGAGATATTATAGCTTCCTTTGGGTGATACGATGAATTACGGGGGTGAAATAGCATAGAACTGGATGACATCTATTCAACCACATTTTAAAAATATCATTACAATAGATAAGTATGATTACTTTATTAATTAGTTGCTGAAGTATAAATACTCTATTTATTACATCATTTGGTTCCCGGCAGCGTCGGGGCTGGAACCGGTGTATATTTATCTAAGTAAATCTAAAGAGTCGTATTCTCATGGTTTCAAACATTACCCACCCAAGAATATGAAGTGGGACGATATTGTTAACTCGACTAAATCAGGTCCGGCAAAATTCAAACAAGGTGTTAATATCCCTGAAGTTGATCAAGAAGTTTGGTTGACAGGGATTTCAGTAACTAATGGTCAATCTTGGAAAGTTAAGGAATTTAGAGATGTTCAAGGTGCATATAAAGGAAAGGAAACTTGCTGGGTAGTAACTAAAGAATCGGGGGGTGTTATTCATTCTCATCCAATTGGTGAAGCCGAATCCAGGAGATTAATAAAATGAACAAAGAATTAAAATTATTTGATGACGTATTATATATAAGTAATGCTGAATATATATATAACGATCTGCATTCTATTCAAAAAGATGATAGGTTGTCAGATGTTATTAACCTTCTTGATGAGGATCTACTACAGATAAAATATCTGAATGGCTCTATTGTTGATGTTGGTTGGTATCCCTCTTTTGACGAGAGTGGTTATTTTAAAGTCATGTCTATTAGACATGATGACTGGGAGAATCCCATTTACTCCAGCACTTTAGGATTTAGCCTTAACCAGTTGTTGGAAGAAATCAAAATGGCCATATCAAAAATTTAACTATTGGCCACTTGGTTTCCAAAATTATAATATAGGCCGCCTTTCTGGCGGTTTATATTTTATTAATTAGTTAATAAAAAAATAAACGCTCATTTATTATATCATTTGGTCATCAGATTATTAGTAGCTGGGAGCACCGATCCCAGTACAGATTGCCGATAAATTATCGTGGCAGGAAGTTCAGTAGTTTTGATAGATTTAGGGAAGCGTTTTGGCAGGAGGTTGCGAATGACCCTGAGCTATCTGGGCAGTTTAATTTGCGTAATGCAGCATTTATTCATAAAGGTTATGCCCCGTATCCTCAACGGAAAGAACAGATCGGTAATCGGGGTAAGTTTGAACTTCATCATGTCAATCCAATTAAGGATAGCGGGGCAGTTTACGATGTAGATAATTTGCGTGTAGTAACACCGAAGCGACATATTGAAATCCATTCAAAAAAGGGAGTGTAGGATGACATCAAAACATAAATTAGAAGATTACACTGAGGCTGATTTCTTAGAATTTGCCAAGAAAGTATGTAACGCAGATTATGAAACTGAAGCTGAGGCCAATGAGGCCGTGCGTGAATTTGTTCGCTTATCAGAACATCCTGACGGTACAGATATCATTTTTTATCCTAGTCCAGATCAGGAAGATAGCCCTGAGGGGCTTCTAAAAGCGATAAAAAAATGGCGAGCCGAAAATGGCAAGCCTGGATTCAAAGAGTAACTTATATCGTTAATTAATAATATGGGCCGTCTTTATGGTGGTTTATATTTGCATGATTTATAATTCTGTAATTAATGAGTCGGTTATATAATATAAATAGCTCTAAGTTCGGATGAGGATGTGTTAACTTTTCTATCTTAATGCCTATGTATTTCATGGGGGTGAGATTTATTAAATTAATCCTATCCCGGCCCGAAAAAAATCTTGTAAGGTGTTAATCGTGGTTATACACATTATGGGTATATCTATTGTTTCTCAATATTATTAATTAATAGACCTTGCTAATTAGTGAGGTCTTTTTTGTGGGTGATATTAATCAAATAAATGAAAAGGCATTTAAATATAAAAGGAGAGCAGTAATGAGTGATATCCAAACTGTTTTGACGCGTTGGGGTGTATGGGCTAGGGATAACTCTCATCTGGATTATCCTCATATCGCTAGCGGGTTTAAGGGATTGGTGACGAGCAATAGACAGGTAGAGTCATGTTGCGATAATGACGGATTAGCCATTGATAAAACAATAGGAAATTTACAGCGGGCCTCGCGAGAAAAAGAACTGGAACTTATCCTTCGACATTATGTGTATGGGCAATCTAAAGCCTCTATTGCCCGATTGAAAAAATGTAATGAACGGGAGATTCGACGTCAATTACAAGTTGCCGAAAGTTTTATTGAAGGATGCATAATGCAATTGGGTATTTCACTGGAAATGCAGGTGGAGTGATTTTTTATAAACACAATAAGCTTTAATAGAATAGAGCAATCAAGAATAGATCTTATTATCGGTAATTAGACTTGAATCAGAAGTGGAATAGGGCGGGGCAAGATATATGACTGGTTGTGGTAATTAGAAACCAGAATATAAACTGTCTCTGCGACAGTTTATATTCATTAATTTTTTATTTTAAATTGCTGCTAAATGCCTTTCGGTTACCTAAATCATCAATTAAGACAAAATTGACCGTCTTGCTGCCTGCTGGGGGTAAACGATTGAGCGAAAAATCGAGCTTCGAAAAAGGAGCAACCATATCTGGCAGGCTTTCAGTTGAGCCTAATGTCAGTGAGGCTAATGATGCATAATAAGGCGTCGGGTTATCAACCTGAATCAGGGCGGTATCGCTTTTTGTCTCAAGAGTAAAGGTTAACGCCTTACCTAAAGTATCTCCTGGGGCTGGTAAATTTTTAGGGCGGTAAAATACTTTGTATTGCATGCGCAAGGCCAGCGTGACGAAAGATTCATCCTCAGTTTTAGGGGTCACCTTCGGTGGAATTTCGTAAACATTGAGCCAAAATGCAGACTCCCTATCAACGGGTAATTTACTGGCCCCCGATAAGATCAATCGCAGGCTACGTTGTGCCTGTGGTTGTAGCCGAAATAGCGGAGGCAACACTAATACCGGTGAAATAGACTTCTCTGGTGTTGCGGTCAAATCACCGTCATCCACCCAGACCTGCACTGCCACCGGATAGCTATTGCTGTTAACCAGTTGTAGTGACTCTTCGGTGCTACCTTCACTGAAGATAATACGTGTTCTTTCCGCAATGACACTTGCCGTGGCCGGTATACTGGTAACCATAAGCAACAAAAGTAACCCACCAATCCCACTATTTATGTGTCTGAAAAACATATTATTGGACACGTATAACCACTTGCGCATGTGCATTCACCGCTCCTGGTGTCACAGTTTGCCCGCTGATTTTAGTTAACTCAGCCCGAAAGTTCTCAGTGTAACTATTACCCCCACTCACCGTGCCGGTTATTTCTTGGGCGCCCTGGAAGATGCCATACCAGCCGGCGTTATTACCGGTTTGAGTTACATTCTTTGATAGCAGATAAATCGGGCTATTATTGCGGTAGATACGGATGCCTACACCGCTTGCTGTTCCGGCAGAACCATAACTATCTGACACCAAGTGGCTGATCCCGCCACTGCCGTTCATTAATCCCAAAGCTTGCGCTTTAGCGGCATTTGCTGCGGGTACCAGAAAGCCCATTGCTACCGTGCCAGCAGTGACACCTGATGTCACGCCGGTCTGGCACTGAAAGTCTACTTTAAATTCAGCAGAAGTGGTGCTGCCGCTGTTCAGCTCTGCCACAGAAATTCTCGGTAATATCACTGTGGGGGTAAAATTGGTTACCGCACAAATCGTGGTTCGACGGAAAGTGACATAATTGTACAATCCAATAGAGGCAGGCCAGGTAGCATACCAGCCGGGCCAGTTTGATACTGAGTCAGTTCCTTCAATAGGGCCACTAATCCCTGGCCCTTTAAACGCGATATAAGCATTGGGTTGGGTATAGGCATACAGGTAAGAGGCTGCATTGTTAGTGCTGGCACGGGCATAATCAATACGAAACAGCTCGGTATACAGGTTACTGAAATTCTTGGCTTTGACTAAAATACGGCCACTGCTGTCTTTATCCAGGTCGGTTAAGCGCCGCCCTTTCCATAAGCGCGAGTAATACTCGCCAGTGGATAGATTTGTAAGCCTGATAACAACATTGCGGACATAGGTGGCAAAACCAGAGGGAACATTACCGGCAATGGCACCATCTTCATTTTTACCACCAAAGTCATTATCTCCGTTAGTAGCATACATTTCGAAGAGTTGATCAACATCGGCCGCAGCGCAGCGAAATAGCACCCGATTAGGGTCATAACCGGTGTTCAGGGCAAAGGTGGTGAAGTCAGAGGTACCTGCGGCTAATAATGTCCCATCGGGTTGAAAATTCGCCGCCGTGCTAAGGTCAATAAGGCCCGGCAAGCCGAGTGAGCCATTATTATAATCCAGAGAACCCGCCCAGTCACTTGCCGTACCATCGCCAACACCAAGCTGACTTTGTATCGTAATCCGGGTACAGGTTGACCATGCTGAGGTGCTGCATAACCCTATAAATAATATCATTCCAGCCGCAATACGCTGGCGGCGGTGACCGGCAGTGGCTGTTGGCCGTGATAGTTTGCAAGATATTAACTGCTCTGTTGTTCTTAACATTATTTTTCTCATAATTGTTAACGGTGGCAACTGCCTGTTATATGAATAATATCCTGCTCGGTATCTTGACCATCAAAAGTATAAGGTAATTCACACTGCTCACTGCTGTTCTCACCCCAGCGCACATAAAGTAAGCCTTTGTCGTCTTTTACACGTACGTAGATCTGATTCCCTTGACCTACCATCCCGACAATTTCATTTTTGCTGTTATAAACATCGGCACCCAGTGGTAACCCTCCGCCGTCATTGGTTTGGGTTTGAATTAACACAGCATAGCCTTTCAGAGTTTCGAATTTGACTTTCACTGCGGCCCCGGCATAAGGAACGACGCGGCCTTGATTCTCTTTCAGTTCAGTATTGCGATTAATACCTTTAGTATACAAACCCACCGTATTGTAATTATAGGGTGTTAATGATGGCACCAAGGCAAATCCGTTATTATCAATTCTCGCCCCTTGTGCATTTCGTACTGTTGCACCCTGAGCACCATCCGCTTCAATTAAACCAAAGGTCTCGCCCAAATAAGGTCCGAGTGTCATACCTTTACTATGTATTACTGCGGCTCCGCGAGCACCAACACCATATTGGGTGTAATTATTGCCGCGGGAATAGCTGCCATTGACGGTCGCATTAGGGAATTGTTTTTGCACATTTGCCCCCCAGTTATTTGAACTGCTACTGATATTGCTGTCGTCATAGCCGGCATTCACTGAATAGTTAAAGCTGTTTCGTTCACCGGCGGTACCTGATAATGACGTCTGATAGCTATTACCACTTTTGGGATTACGGCTAGCGGACATCGATAAATATTGATTTTTATTTCCAATATTGAGTGGGATAGACACCGTTAGCGTCGCAATATTTTCAGTATTACCGTAGCGCGTTGTCGTCTGATTCGTCGTATCGTCATCCCAATTATATTGGGTTGAGGTATAAACAGTGCGCTGACGGCTAATGGCAAGGTTATAACTGACATCTTGGTAGCTATTTGAATAGTTTAGCTGTAACTGCGTATCTCGTTGCGTATCATTATAATAATCACTGGTCGACGCTGATGCAGAGAGTTGACCATAATTGCCCAACGTCTGGTTAATTGAGGTTGTAAACTGGCTGCGTTGTTTATAGGTTGTTGAATCCCATGTCCCGCCATTTTTTTGCGTTGAGCGCACACCAAAAACGTCATTTAAATCGCGATATCCTTTGGTTGAATAGCGATATCCGGCCAATGAAAATGTGGTCCCGGTTTGATTAAATGTCTGGCTATAGGTTGCTTGCATCCGCCAGCCATTCTGCGTGTCATCATTTTCAACTTTAGCATGAGAGTAGGTAGTATTGAGGCCAAAGGCCCCGATGGGGGTACCTAATACGCCACCGACAAGGAGTGCCGTATAGTCTTGCGCTAAACGCAGGCCACTGTTCGCAGTTAACTGATTGGTAAGACCGCGCTCATAGGTGAAGTCAGTGAAATAGTTATCAATATTGGTGAAATCACGAGATTCGCCGACCACCGCATTATAACGGCTAACACCTGGGCGCATTGAGTCCGGGACGGCACTGAATGGCACGGTAAATGTCGAACGGCTACCATTCGCTTCAATCACCTCAACATTGAGGTCACCCTGACTGGTGGTGCTATATAAATCGTTAATAACGAATGGGCCAGGCGCAACCGTAGTTTCATAAATTTCACGCCCATTCTGGCTAACAACCACCCGCGCATTGGTACTGGCAACACCACGAACTTCAGGGGCAAAGCCACGCATGGATTCTGGCCACATACGTTGGTCGGTTGCCATTTTAACGCCACGAAACGACATGGTGCCAAATAATGTACTGTCGGTGAAGGTTTCGCCCAGCGTTAATTGACTATCCAATTGGGGGATAGGGCGCTGGACATAAGTACGAATATTATTCCATTGGGTATCGCTGCTATTATCATTACTGGAATAACGTACGTTTGATTGTTGACGCAGTTGCCATAATCCGAGATTGAGGCCACTTTTTAAGCCAACAAAGCCGTAATCAGAGGTGTTGTTTTGCTGAGACTGCGTCTCACTGCGATAAAAGTTGGAACTGTAGTTAATGAATGCGAGCTTTTCGCCTTCCTGCCATTCACTTTGCTCGATATAACCTCTGGGCCGGTTTTGCAACAAAGCTTGTGGGATCGACAATTCTAGACGAAGTTTGGCTTGGTCAAAGTGAAAAGAGGCACCTTTTACCCGCTCAGCCAGCGGCTTGCATTGTTCTGTAGACGAAGCCGCAGTATCCGAGGGGGCGGATTCTGTTTTGAGCGTATTAGGTTCTTTGGTTGCAGTACTGTCTTTGCCAGTAAGAACAACGCCAGCCGCAGTTAAGAATTCATCACTCAGGCAGGGGGAAACCTCTGATGAGTCAGCGTTCTTAATAAATTCAATGGTAGTGCGTTTAAACGGTTTGTTATTAACCAAGACATCGACAGCATCGTAATTTCCGGCTGTGGCAGAATTCTCTTTATTGAGTTGATTCAAACCTGAAGCAAAATTGGTCCCTAAAAACAGAGATTCATCGAACTCGAGGTTTTGTGGCTCATCCTGAGCCAAAGCCGTATCAACATGTAAGATTAAAGCAATACATAGTGTTAATGCTTTCTTGCGTCCAAAGAATTTTCTCTTCACAGAAGCGCGTGCAAGCCTCATAAATCTTCCTTTACCGGCTAAATACGATAACTTCCGGTATCTTGCCCGCCGAAATCATTCACTATCAGGAAATTAACAATAGCATTAGAAGGTACAGATGAATTTGGGATAACCCATTCTGCTTGAGACATCGGTGAAATCATCTCGGATTTCATTTTAAGTTTTTTACCACTGCCAACAACTTCACCACTGGCAATAGTGGCATAGAATCCTGTTGGGTTTTTCCCTGTTACAACAACATCTTTACCACGTTGGCGCACACTGAAAGTCAGTGCGCTGGAGACCTGATCAACACGGCCAGTAATACTTTCAGGTCGATAAAATACTTTAATGCGGTTACGCATCAACACTAACATTTTATTACTTTTTTCTGCTTTGTTGACGGGAGGCACCTGTAAAAAATTAAGATAGAACACGGATTCTCTATCTGTTGGCAGGCCGCTACCGGTATATTTCAGCCGCAATGTTTGTCCCGCATTGGCTTCCATGCGAAAGAACGGTGGTGTGACGATAAAGGGTGCTTTGCCTGTTTCTGGTGTTGATTGGGCATCACCACTGTCTAGCCAGACCTGAACCGCATTGGGGAAGTTGTCTTTATTTGTTAATTGTACGCTGTGCTCTTTTTCGCCCGCCGAATATATAATTCGGCTACCCGTCATGATGACGCTGGCTTTAGCAGAAGAGATGCCCATAAGAATTAATAACGCGATGAACAGATAACGATAACTGTAGCTATGTATGTTAACCATCATGGGGATACCCTCTGAATGAAACTGGCCGAATAGCTATTTTGTTGGTGCTTGAAGCTGCTGAATATACATCGGGGAACTTTACCCGAATCACTATTGTGAAGATTATCGGGATTAATGAGCCTCATTGAGGCTCACCCTGCGGGCTAGCATAAATGCTATTCAAAAAGGTCTATGACCGATTTGTCATTTACTTTGCCTGATTGCAGCGCCAATTAGTTAAAGTATATCCTATTCGGCAAAGCAGGTATTACAGGTAAGAAACTGCATATTGTACTGATGCTATCACAGAACCAGCGCCTGCTTGTCCAGTTGCAAAATATTGAACTGCAAAATCATGCTCTGCTGCTGTATCACCAGCCTTTAACACTATACCATCTTGCGCCAAACCACTATTCAGATCGATACCCGAAGTCGTTGTTGTGTCTTTCAGCAATTGAAGCTCAACGTTTGCTGCTGTGCCGGTATTTTTTAAGTTACCGGAAGCTGTGACTTGGTTAGCGACGAAAACAGTTTTGACATCAATATCATCAGGGCCAACTGCACAACCAGATACACCCAGGGTAAAGGCCGTTTTACCTGCTGTTTTCCCTGAAGCATCCAAATCGCTGCTGGATACAGTTGGCAGCAATACCATTGGGTTGGCATCAACACCGTTGACGGTAACAGAACAGGTTTGTGCTGTGACTTCACCTTGGAAAGTAATTGTATTATTACTTGCTGCCATTGCAATAGTTGTAGATGCTGAGAATAACGCCATAGCCAAAGTTAACTTGTTCATTTAAAACTCCAATATAATAATTAAATGTGGGTGAGCATTCATTCGAATTTAAATATGAATGAATACTTAACTTAATAGATATGAAGTGGGTTAATGACTATATGTGCGAATGTTATTCGATTATACTTGTCAGCTTTCCACATTCTTTTCGTTTAAGTAAATCGGTGGTAATTATTCCGCCACGTCTGTTACTTGATGAGGGAGATAATATAGAAAGCTGTCTTAACTTCACATCAGATAAACGAACCAATCTATGTGGGAATATTCCTACAAAAACTGTGTATCTATAAATCATATCTCAACTTATTGTATTTAAATGGTTTTTTTATTTAAAATAAAACAACTAATGGGATCTTTCTTGTTGTTTTTGTTAAAAAATCTTGGTTTTGCTGTTTTCTAGCACCTAAAAATAGCTTTTCAATATAATTTTACTGGTTATTTTGTAAAGTTTAGTGGAGTATTTGTATAGAAAGTATAGATAAAATCATGAGGGATATAATATCCATAATATTATTTATTAAAAATAACCTTATAGCATGAGGATTACGTCAGATGAGAGCCACTGGACTAAAACTGAGTTATTGCGCCGCCAGAAAGGTGGCGCATCACTAACTTAGTTACGATATAACACTTTAATAATGTGATATCCAAACTGGGTCTTAACCGGTCCATAAGGTTGCAGCAGTTCGCAGCTAAATACCGCTTTATCGAAAGCTGGGACCATATCCCCTTTATTGAACTCGCCCAAATCGCCGCCATTACGTTTTGACGGGCAGTTAGAGAATTTTTTCGCTAACTCTTGGAAATTTGCACCGTTATTCAATTGCGCCAGAATATCGTTTGCCTGCTTTTCATCATCAACCAAAATGTGCAGTGCAGAAGCTTTGTTTGCCATAGTAACAATCACCACTAAGTTATTTAGACTACATAGTTATTTGAACGAAGGTTATCTTCAATAGGGCTTGAAGCGCGCCAGTGTAGCGTATTTTGGTCGTAATGGGGCCACTGCGGCGAGCGTTTTACAAATCAAAAACAGCAGGTGGTTTTTTTTCGCCGACCGCTTTCTGCTACAATCCTGTTCCCCCGTTAACCCACTGAGCTTCCGAGTGCCATGCGATTAAATCCCAGCCAACAACAAGCCGTCGAATTCGTTACTGGCCCCTGCCTGGTGTTGGCCGGTGCGGGATCGGGCAAAACCAGAGTTATCACTAACAAGATTGCCCATTTGATCCGCCAGTGTGGCTATCAACCGAAACATATTGCGGCGGTGACTTTTACCAATAAAGCGGCGCGTGAAATGAAAGAACGTGTGGCGCAAACATTGGGGCGTAAAGAAGCACGTGGCTTGATGATAGCAACCTTCCATACTCTGGGATTAGAGATTATCAAAAAAGAGTATGTGGCGTTGGGGATGAAATCCAACTTCTCGCTGTTTGATGCACAGGACCAATTGGGGCTATTGAAAGATCTGACCCACAAGTGGTTGGAAGACGATAAAACGTTACTGCAACAATTGATATCCCAGATCTCCAACTGGAAGAATGATCTGCTCTCGCCAGCGGCGGCTGCGGCACTGGCGCGATCCGAGCGTGATAAGCTGTTTGTGCATTGCTACGGCTTATATGACGCCCATTTGAAAGCCTGCAATGTGTTGGATTTCGACGACCTTATCACCCTGCCGACACTGCTGCTGCAAAACAATCTGGACGTGCGCGAACGCTGGCAAAATCGTCTGCGATACCTACTGGTCGATGAATACCAAGATACCAATACCAGCCAATATCAAATGGTTAAATTACTGGTGGGCAACCGGGCGCGTTTTACCGTAGTCGGTGATGATGACCAATCTATCTATTCATGGCGCGGAGCGCGACCACAGAACTTAGTCTTATTGAATGAAGATTTCCCGCAATTGCAGGTGATCAAGCTGGAGCAAAATTACCGCTCCTCGGGCCGTATTCTAAAGGCGGCAAATATTCTGATTGCCAATAACCCCCATGTTTTTGAAAAGAGACTCTTTTCTGAGCTGGGTTATGGCGATGAGCTGAAAGTGATCACTGCCAATAATGAAGATCATGAGGCGGAAAGAGTGATCGGTGAGCTTATCGCCCATCACTTTGTCAAAAAGACTCAATACAGTGATTACGCCATTTTGTATCGCGGTAACCATCAGTCGCGGTTGTTCGAAAAGCTACTGATGCAAAACCGTATCCCTTATCGTATTTCGGGAGGCGATTCATTTTTCTCGCGGCCAGAGATCAAAGACCTATTGGCGTATTTGCGGGTATTGACCAATCAGGACGATGACAGTGCATTTTTACGTATCGTGAATACACCCAAGCGTGAGATTGGTTCAACGACCGTGCAAAAACTGGGGGAATGGGCCAATTTACGTAATAAAAGCCTGTTTCGAGCCAGTTTTGATTTGGGATTAGGCGAGCATCTGAAAGGCCGTGGTCTGGAGTCATTGCAGCGTTTCACGCACTGGATAGATAGTATTATTCGGTTGGTAGAACGTGAGCCAGTGGCGGCAGTACGCGATCTGATTCACGGCATCGATTATGAAAGTTGGTTGTTCGAAACTTCTCCCAGCCCAAAAGCAGCAGAAATGCGGATGAAGAACGTTAATCTCTTATTCAGTTGGATGACTGAAATGCTGGAAGGCTCTGAGCTGAATGAGCCGATGACACTCACTCAGGTCGTTACACGTTTTACCCTACGCGACATGATGGAGCGGGGAGAAAGTGATGAAGAAGTGGATCAAGTGCAATTAATGACCTTGCATGCCTCCAAAGGGCTGGAGTTCCCTTATGTGTTTTTGGTTGGCATGGAGGAGGGCTTGCTGCCGCATCAAAGCAGTATCGATGAAGATAATGTAGATGAAGAGCGGCGCTTGGCCTATGTGGGTATCACCCGCGCCCAGCGTGAGTTGTTCTTTACCTTGTGCAAAGAGCGGCGGCAGTATGGTGAGCTGATTCGGCCGGAACCCAGTCGCTTTCTGATGGAGTTACCGCAAGACGACTTGAAATGGGAAGATGAGCGCAAAGCTGTTAGCCCGGAAGAGCGGATGCAGAAAGGCCAGAGTCATCTGGCCAATATTCGTGCGCAATTAGCGAATGCGAAGAAACAGTAGTGAAAGCTAAGAATTGCCACGAAGGCGAAAACAGTAACGGGCAGTGTCTTGGTCTGCCCGTTTTTACCCCGCTAAGGCGTTACGGGTTTGCCATCGACAGTCACGTTTTTCACGTCGCTGAAGTGCCAAGGGGTATCACCCCGTAACTCAGTAAAGACCACGTTATTAAATTCACTGTCACGTAAATCACTGATAGCGGTTGGGTTTACCTGTTTCAATTGCACATTGTTGACATGTACCAAACGGTGCCAGGCTTGGTTTGCCGTATCGCCTTTGATTTCAATCGCAGCGTTTTTGCCGGTTATATTATCTAATGTCACATTGTTTACTGTGAAATCATAGAATTGAGCCGGTATTTTAGCTGGTGGATAGTCGATATTGGCATTACTGTCGGCATAGTCCAGCGTCATCACTACCGCCTGTTTGGCCAAATCGCGCATGGCATTATTACGGAATGTCACGTTACGGGCGCCACCACCAATGGTGCTGGTGCTCTTGGCACGCAGGCCAATATCGGTCAGATACATCACGTTGTTTTCCGCCAGAATATCCTCAATCCAGGCACCGGTATGGCTACCGGTTACAATGGCACCGTGGCCCATACGGAAATAGTTATTAAACAGCCATGCACCTTTCATCGGCTCTTGCTGCTGTGCTTTTTCTCCAGTACCGGCAGCAAAATTGATGCAGTCGTCGCCAGTATCAAAGAAGTTATTAAACACCATTACATTTTGGCTATTACCAAACTCGATACCATCACCGTTGTTTGCATCATAGGTTTGATGAATTAAACCGTTGGCGACCACGTTGTGGTTTTCCAGATTCATAATGCCGTGGAATGCGGGGTTACGTACGGTAAAACCTGCCAGATAGACGTTCTCTACACCGCGCAATGTCATCAGGCTGGAGCGACGTTGACCATAGGCATTTTTCAAATCCATACCATCAGAAACAGCCTTCTCAACCTGATTTTTAGCCAGAATCCCATCTTCATGCACTTTGCTGTTTTTGCTCGCCACATATTGTGGCAATGGATGACCTAGCTCATCGGTCACTTCAGCCGTTTTTGCCCGTTGCCAGCCATTACCATCAATCACCCCCGGACCGGTAATACGGATGTTGCGGAAAGTCCCTGGTGTGCTTTTATTCGGGTCAATGGCATTGATCAGTGAGGCTGGGCGCTCAATGGTGGAATAGGGATATAAACGGTAACCCGCTGGATAATCATCAGGGTTCTCTGAGCCTAATAGTGTTGCACCTGCTTGCAGGTTGAGGGTCATATCACTTTTTAGCCACAGCGCGCCACTTTTGAAAGTACCCGCGGGGATTTCAACCCGGCAGCCTGGCTTACAACTATCGATTGCCTGTTGGATCGCCTTGGTATTCAATGTCTTGCCATCATCAACTGCGCCGAAGTCGCGCACGTTGACGATTTGTGGTTTGGCGCTGGTTTTTGCCGTAACAAGATTACTGGCAGCGGATAACGAGCCATCAGCATATTGGGCTTTTACCGTGAATTGATAGCGGGTATCGGGTTTCAGGCCATCAACGGTGAAGTTTTGTAGCACAATCTTATGCTGGAAATTATCTTTATCATTGGCATAAAAGTGATCGATATAGGGCTTGGCGGGAGAGAATTTATTATTGTTATCACTGGCTTTACCCAGCAGCTTTCCAGCAGAATAAATTTGATAATCGACAATTTTACCTGTGTCTTCTGGTGCTTTCCACACTAATACAATAGTGCTCTCATCATAAGCGAGAGTAGGAACCTGAAGCTGTTGAGGGGCATCGTGGGCACTTGTTTTAGCTGCAATTGCCGTTGGGGTGCTGGCTATCAGACTGGACATCATTACCAACATAGCCAAGCTATGTGGACGTTGAAGCTGTGCTCGCATTGTTACCTCTTCCAAAAAAGAAACGTCGTTTTATAAAAATACACACAATGTTTCTTTTTTAAGCTGAGGATGATCACAATCTGATGGTTTTGTAGAGATTTCAGTGTGAAGGATAAGGGGATAGGGCGACCCAGGCCGCCCAACAGCAAAGAATTTAATTAAGTTCTTCTAATGACAGTGGCCATTGGACATAGCTTTGCCAATGGCTTTCCTGTTCCAGCGCCTCTGCTCGATAAGGGTGCTGTTGTAACCAGCCATGGGGTAGCAGCACATAAAGAGCCTCGCCCGTGGCCCGAAGCCTGACGGCTGGTAAGGTATCATCCCGCCGACGGCTGGAGAAAATAATCGACAGACGCAGGATTCGACACAGATGCTGTGCCATATTCACCGGCAATGCATTCTGCTGATTCAACAGGGACAAATCGAGAGTATCACTCTGGTTTTGCAACAATGCGGACAGTAATAGCTTTTGCGCGGGGGTAAAACCGGGTAGGTCTAGATTGCGGATCAGATAAGCAGCATGTTGGGGAGCATGTTTAAAATCGACACTTAGACCAATTTCATGAATCAAACAGGCATTTTGCAATAACTCCCGACATCGACTATCGAGTTGCCACTCTTTTTCTACCTGTAGCAAAAAATTATCGGCCAACTTGCTCACGCGCTTGGCTTGTTCGATATCGAGTAAATAACGGCGCTGCAAATTGCGCACTGTCCGGCTACGAATATCTTGCTCGACCGGTAAATGAAGCATGCCGTAGACTAGCCCTTCGCGCAGCGCGCCGCCAGCCAGTGTCATACTGTCAATTGCCAGTTCCTGAAATATCGCAATCAAGATAGACAAACCACTGGGGAAAACCAGCGCTCGCTCTAGTGTTAAACCGGGAATCTCCAGTTCTTCCAACTTGCCGCACTGAATGGCTCTCTGCTTGAGCTGTTGTAATTTGGCCAGCGTGATCAGTTCATCCATGCCCTGAGCAACCATAATTTCTTGTAGGGCCTGAACCGTACCCGATGCTCCAACACAAATTTGCCAGCCATGGTCACGAAAACGTTTCGCGACCGGTTTGATCATCTCACGAGCAGCCAGTTCCGCACGCTCAAAATTGTCTTTTGCCAGATTGCGATCGCTAAAATAACGTTCCAGCCAGGTGACGCAACCCATTGATAAACTGACGAGAATGTTCGCTTGAGCACCATTGCCGGTGACCAGTTCGGTGCTACCACCGCCGATATCCACCACCAGCCGCTGCTCCGGCCCACCGGTGGTATGTGCCACACCATGATAAATCAGACGAGCTTCTTCTTCGCCACTGATGACCTGAATCGGACAACCAAGAATGTCGATTGCAGTTTGCAGGAACTCTTCAGCATTTGAGGCAAGACGCAGGGTTGCAGTTGCAACCACCCGGATCTGGTCCAAAGGAATGTCCTGCAAACGTTCTGAAAAGAGCTTCAGACATTGCCAGCCGCGTTCCATCGCTTCTTGTGATAAATGGTTTTGACTATCCAGACCCGCAGCCAGACGGACTTTCCGCTTGATTCGGGCCAACGTCTGGATACTGCCTGCCACCTCACGTACTACCAACATATGGAAACTGTTGGAGCCAAGATCGATGGCAGCATAAAGTGAGGTGGAACTTAGCATCATTTATCAGCTCGGTCGCTTACGGTTATTCCGTGGTGCACCACTGCGACGTGGGGCAGAGTTACGGCGTGGACCATTCCCGGTACGGGTACGGGCCAGACGTTTTGGCGCCGGCAAATCAGTTAATAGCGCATCGCTATTATATTTGCTTACCGGAATGCTATGACCGGTGTAGGTCTCGATAGCCGGTAAGTTTAACGCGTACTCTTCACATGCCAGGCTGATAGAATGACCACTTTCGCCAGCACGACCGGTACGGCCAATGCGGTGAACATAGTCTTCACAGTCGTCAGGTAGGTCATAGTTGAACACATGGGTGACCAGTGGAATGTGCAAGCCACGGGCGGCAACATCGGTAGCAACCAGAATATCCAAATCACCTTTGGTAAAATCTTCCAAAATACGAAGGCGTTTTTTCTGTGCCACATCACCGGTCAGTAAACCAACACGATGACCATCAGCAGCCAAGTGACCCCAGATCTCTTCACAACGATGTTTGGTATTGGCAAAAATAATACAGCGGTCTGGCCACTCTTCTTCTATCAACGTCTGAAGCAGACGCATTTTTTCTTCATTTGAAGGGTAGAACAGCTCTTCCTGAATGCGGTGGCCGGTTTTTTGTAACGGTTCCACTTCAACATATTCAGCGTTATTCATTTGTTCGAATGCCAATTCACGTACCCGGTACGAGAGTGTGGCAGAGAACAACATGTTTAAACGTTTATCAACGGAAGGCATACGGCGGAACAGCCAGCGGATATCTTTAATAAAGCCCAGATCGTACATCCGATCAGCTTCATCCAGAACCACAACCTGAATCGCACCGAGGTTAATATAATTTTGTTTCGCGTAGTCGATTAAACGGCCAGTAGTACCGATCAGAATGTCAACGCCACTTTCCAGCACTTTAAGCTGTTTATCGTAGCCGTCACCACCATAAGCCAAGCCTAATTTCAGGCCAGTCATCTGGGAAAGTGATTCCGCATCGGAGTGAATTTGTACTGCTAATTCACGCGTTGGTGCCATAATCAATGCGCGTGGTTGATTAGTCTGGCGACCCTCTTCAGCCGGGTGAGAAAGCAAATAATGGAAAGTAGACGCTAAGAATGCCAGCGTCTTGCCGGTACCTGTTTGCGCCTGACCCGCTACATCACGCCCAGAGAGGGTGAGTGGCAATGCTAACGCCTGGATCGGCGTACAGTTATGAAACCCTTTGTTTTCAAGAGCTTCTATAACTAGCGGGTGCAGGGCGAAGTCGGAAAACTTCAGTTCGGTCAAGTGTGTTTTGCTCATAGTGTGGTAGAATATCAGCTAACTATTGCTTTACGAAAGCGTATCCGGTGAAATAAAGTCATCCTATTGTTGGTTAATGCTACACCAACGAGGTAGACACAATCCTTTGGAGTAGAACATGAGCGATAAAATTATTCACCTGAGTGACGACAGCTTCGACACTGACGTGCTGAAAGCCAGCGGCCTGGTTCTGGTCGATTTCTGGGCTGAATGGTGTGGTCCGTGCAAGATGATTGCTCCGATTTTGGATGAAATTGCTGAAGAGTATGAAGGCAGACTGACCATCACTAAATTGAATATTGATGATAATCAGGGCACGGCACCGAAATACGGTATCCGTGGTATCCCTACACTGTTGTTATTCCGTGACGGTGAAGTAGTGGCCACCAAAGTGGGTGCCTTGTCTAAAGGCCAGCTTAAAGCCTTCTTGGATGCAAATCTGTAAGCGGTATTAGCCGTCAATACCCAAAGTCGTTGGCGTTGCAGCAAGTGAACTTCGATGATCTGACTAAGGTTAGTGATTCGGGCGACAAATCTGTCAGAAGCAGATTTGAGCACTGTTTGCCGCGGGCTCAACGAGGTGAGGTTCATGGATGGGCTGAGTTGTAATAGCGGCTAACACGGCTGTGGCTGCAAGGCTGTAGGGTATGTTTAGCGGCAGTTGTGATTTCTCACACTGACCGCTAGACGCCTGCAAAGAAGCGTGTTAAGTTTACTCTACTGCATATAGAACATTCCTGTGTATCGAGTCCGGGTTTATAGCATCTAGCTTATTCTTTAGTATCTAATTTACTCTTTAGCATCTAATAAATAGTCTGTAGCACCTAAATAGTTTGAATCTAAAGCTTTACTCTATGTCGAAATAATGTGTGTTGAGAATGATTATGAACTCAATCAGTTTTTTGACAGTCTAACGGTTTTACAAATCAGTCTAAGGTACCTTCAATCTTTTGACCGTTGTGTCGCGCAAATCCCGCGTAAGTCATTACTTGCGTAGTTTGTTCAAGGCCGGTGATTGAATGTCCCATTAAACAGGCACGGATGACGCTGCCATACCATTCACGACCATAGTTCGAGACATACCCCGAGTTTAAGAACCCACCATTATGAATCTTACCGAATTAAAGAACACGCCGGTTTCTGATCTGATAACACTTGGCGAAAATATGGGGCTGGAAAACCTGGCCCGGATGCGTAAACAAGATATTATTTTCTCTATTCTTAAGCAGCACGCGAAAAGTGGAGAAGATATCTTCGGTGACGGTGTATTGGAGATATTGCAGGATGGATTTGGTTTCCTCCGCTCTGCAGACAGCTCCTACCTCGCCGGTCCCGACGACATCTATGTATCCCCAAGCCAAATTCGCCGTTTCAACCTTCGCACTGGTGATACCGTTGCCGGTAAGATTCGTCCGCCGAAAGAGGGTGAGCGTTATTTTGCATTGTTAAAAGTTAACGAAGTTAACTACGACAAACCGGAAAACGCCCGTAACAAAATCCTGTTCGAAAACTTAACCCCATTACATGCCAACTCTCGTCTGCGCATGGAACGTGGTAATGGTTCGACAGAAGATTTAACTGCCCGTGTACTTGATTTGGCCTCGCCAATCGGTCGCGGTCAACGTGGTCTGATTGTGGCACCGCCTAAAGCGGGTAAAACTATGCTGTTGCAGAACATCGCTACCAGCATTGCTTACAATCACCCTGATTGCGTCTTGATGGTATTGCTGATTGACGAACGTCCTGAAGAAGTGACTGAGATGCAACGTCTGGTTAAGGGTGAAGTTATTGCTTCCACTTTTGATGAGCCAGCATCCCGTCACGTTCAGGTAGCTGAAATGGTTATCGAGAAAGCGAAACGTCTGGTTGAGCACAAAAAAGACGTTATCATCTTGCTGGACTCCATTACTCGTCTGGCCCGAGCATACAACACCGTAGTTCCTGCTTCAGGCAAAGTGCTGACAGGTGGTGTGGATGCTAACGCCTTGCATCGTCCTAAGCGTTTCTTTGGTGCTGCACGTAATGTTGAAGAGGGCGGTAGCCTGACTATCATTGCCACGGCATTGGTTGATACCGGTTCTAAAATGGATGAAGTTATCTATGAAGAATTTAAAGGTACCGGCAACATGGAACTGCATTTATCGCGCAAAATTGCCGAAAAACGTGTGTTCCCAGCCATCGATTTCAACCGCTCTGGTACACGTAAAGAAGAGCTGCTGACCACCACTGAAGAGCTGCAAAAAATGTGGATCTTGCGCCGTATTCTTCATCCAATGGGTGAAATCGATGCGATGGAGTTCCTCATCAGTAAACTGGCAACAGCGAAAACTAACGATCAGTTCTTCGATAATATGAGACGTTCGTAAGTCGAGTAAAATCAGTCAAAACGCCACGCATAGTCGTGGCGTTTTTTGCTTTTGGAATATACGATAGTTGGGTTTGTTATCCATTAAGTGATGGGCATTCCATAATTTATGGCTATTTTGGTAGTTATTCTCATTACCAATGAGAAAATAGCAAAAAATAGAGTTGGGAATAACAAGCAAGGCTGTCATCATATTCGGAAATAACTGAAAGCGTGGGGAAGGCATGGTATGTGCCAAGCCGCATGCTAAGCTGTCGTATCATTTTTGCAGAGAGCGGTTAAACGTGAACTTACTCACTATGAGTACTGAGATATTTGTTATATTCCTGTTTTCTCTGGCATTTTTATTTGTTGCTCGCAAAGTTGCCAAGAAAATCGGACTTGTTGATAAACCTAATTATCGCAAACGTCACCAAGGGTTGATTCCATTAGTGGGCGGAATATCCGTGTTTGCGGGTATTTGTTTTACCTTTCTGATAACCAATCAGCAGATCCCTCATTTCCGACTCTATCTCGGTTGCGCCGGTTTATTGGTGTTCATTGGTGCTTTAGATGATCGCTTTGATATCAGTGTAAAAATCCGTGCCTTTGTTCAGGCATTGGTGGGTATCGCCATGATGGTAGTCGCAGGGCTCTATTTGCGGAGCCTGGGACATGCTTTTGGTCCGTGGGAGATGTCATTAGGGCCATTTGGCTATGTCGTCACACTGTTCGCGGTGTGGGCAGCGATAAATGCTTTCAATATGGTGGATGGTATTGATGGTTTACTGGGGGGGTTGTCTTGTGTCTCTTTCGGTGCCATGGGTATTCTATTGTATCAAAGCGGGCTGATGGCATTGGCATTATGGTGCTTTGCCATGATAGCCGCTATCTTGCCTTATATTCTGTTAAACCTTGGGTTATTAGGGCGTCGCTATAAAGTCTTTATGGGTGATGCGGGCAGTACGCTAATTGGCTTCACCGCTATTTGGATGTTGCTGCAAACCACACAAGGGAATTCCCATCCGATTAACCCGGTGACTGCATTATGGATTATTGCAATTCCATTGATGGATATGATTGCCATCATGTACCGACGTTTACGTAAAGGAATGAGTCCTTTCTCACCAGACCGTCAACATATCCACCACTTGATTATGCGTGCCGGTTTTACCTCACGGCAGGCATTTGTCTTAATTACACTGGCGGCAGCGTTGTTAGCGGCGATTGGTGTTATTGGCGAAAGGCTGACATTTGTCCCTGAATGGGTGATGTTGGCATTATTCTTGCTTGCATTTCTGTTGTATGGCTACTGCATTAAACGAGCATGGCGTGTGGCACGTTTTATCAAACGGATGAAGCGTCGGATGCGTCGTGCATCGCAAAATAAGCATGAATCTTAACCTGAGGCTTTTAGGCAGTGATGAAACCAGAATCGATGTCGACTGATAAAACAGGGTCTACCCATAATGAGCCTACTGTGGATAACGAATTAGATATCCGCAGCCTGTTCCGTACTCTTTGGCGCGGTAAGGTGTGGATTATCGGTATGGCAATTCTTTTTGCTGCAATCGCGCTGGGTGTTTCCTATCTGGTGAAACAACAGTGGAGTGCAACAGCCATTACTGACCGGCCAACAGTCAATAATTTGGGTGGTTTTTATTCTCAGCAGCAGTTTTTACGTAATCTGGATACTCGCATCAATAGCGGAGTTGCCAGTGAGCAACCCGGTATCTCTGACGAAGCTTATGGTGAGTTTATTACCCAACTTGCGGCTTACGATACCCGTCGTGATTTCTGGCTGCAAAGTGATTACTACAAACAGCGTCTGGAAGGTGATGCCAAGGCTGATGCCGCATTACTGGATGAGCTGATAAACAATATTGTTTTCACCCCACGCGATGACAAGAAAATGCTGAATGACAGCATTAAATTGACGGCAGAAACGGCCAGTGATTCCAATAAATTACTCCGTGGTTATATTGATTTTGCCAGTCAGCGTGCAGCTAGCCATTTGAATGATGAGATTCAAGGGGCATGGGCGGCTCGTACTCAATCGATGAAAGCACAAGTTAAACGGCAAGAAGCGGTCGCTCAAGCGGTGTTTGATCGTGAAGTGACGGCAGTTAAGCAAGCATTGAAAGTCGCAGGTCAGCAAGGAATTAACCGAAACCAAACAGATACTCCGGCAGAGCAGTTACCAGATTCCAAGATGTTTATGCTGGGTAAACCGATGCTTGAAGCCCGTTTGGAAACATTACAGGCTACCGGACCAAGTTTTGATATTGATTACGATCAGAACCGTGCCATGCTGGCAACATTGAACGTCGGTCCAACGTTGGATAAAACGTTCCAGACATATCGCTACTTACGTACACCGGAAGATCCAGTTACCCGTGATAGTCCGCGCCGTATTTTCCTGCTGATTATGTGGGGTGCGATTGGTGCACTGGTTGGGGCTGGGGTGGTGTTGGTTCGTCGTACCAGTATACCAGCGTAATTCATTGGCGTTGCCGTCGGGTAAAACGGCCATGTAGCAGCGCCAGGTAAAAAGAGTATAAATCGTTAATGGGCGCATTGTGCGCCCAACTTGCAGGCATTGTCTGCGGCTAACTGACCTTAAAGAGATTCACTGTGAAAGTGTTGACTGTTTTTGGCACCCGGCCTGAAGCCATTAAGATGGCTCCTCTGGTGCATGCCTTGGCTCAGGATGAAGCCTTTGAATCGAGAGTCTGCGTGACGGCCCAGCATCGCGAGATGCTGGATCAAGTGTTACGCTTATTTGAGATTCAACCGGACTATGATTTAAATATCATGAAACCGGGACAGGGATTGACGGAAATAACCTGCCGTATTTTGGAAGGGTTAAAGCCTGTTCTAGCAGAATTTAAGCCAGACGTTATTTTGGTTCATGGCGATACGACCACGACACTATCAACCAGCCTGGCAGCATTTTATCACCGTATTCCTGTCGGCCACGTCGAGGCTGGATTGCGCACAGGGAATCTCTATTCTCCGTGGCCGGAAGAGGCCAACCGTCAACTGACGGGGCATCTTGCTATGTACCATTTCGCGCCGACCGAGAATTCCCGCCAAAACCTGCTCCGTGAGATGGTGCCGGCGAACCGCATTTTTGTCACCGGCAATACGGTGATCGATGCGCTGTTCTGGGTGCGGGATCGGGTGATGAATAACCCGGAGTTACGCTCCAGCCTGGCGCAACGCTACCCGTTCCTTGATACCAGTAAGAAGATGATTTTGGTCACGGGTCACCGTCGTGAGAGCTTTGGTGGTGGTTTTGAGCGGATTTGCAGTGCGTTAGCTGAAATTGCCCTTAAGCACCCCGAGGTGCAGGTGGTTTATCCGGTGCATCTCAACCCGAATGTCAGTGAGCCGGTCAATCGTATCTTGAAGGGTATTGATAATATCATTCTGATTGACCCGCAAGATTACTTGCCATTCGTTTATCTGATGAACCACGCTTACCTGATCTTGACCGATTCTGGCGGTATTCAGGAAGAAGCGCCTTCATTAGGTAAGCCGGTGCTGGTGATGCGTGATACCACCGAACGCCCGGAAGCAGTCGATTCCGGTACGGTTCTGTTGGTTGGCACTAATATTAATAAAATTGTCGATGCAGTGACCCGCTTGCTCACTGATGAAACTGCCTATCATCAAATGACACGGGCGCATAATCCTTACGGTGACGGGCATGCCTGTCAACGCATCCTTGAAGCTTTAAAGAATCATCAGGTGACGTTATGAGTTTTGAAACTATTTCTGTTATCGGTCTTGGGTACATTGGTCTGCCAACTGCTGCTGCTTTCGCGTCGCGCAAGAAGAAAGTGATTGGGGTTGATGTCAACGCCCATGCTGTTGAAACCATTAATCGCGGTGCTATCCATATCGTGGAGCCGGATTTAGATAAAGTGGTGAAGATTGCTGTTGAAGGCGGTTACCTGCAAGCGGTGACCAAACCGCTGGCAGCTGATGCGTTTCTTATTGCCGTACCGACACCGTTTAAAGGCGATCACGAACCGGATATGGTTTATGTTGAATCAGCCGCTAAATCTATCGCCCCAGTATTGAAAAAAGGTGATCTGGTCATTCTGGAATCCACCTCTCCAGTTGGTGCGACTGAACAAATGGCCCAATGGCTGGCTGAAGTGCGCCCGGACCTGAGCTTCCCACAGCAAGCCGGTGAAGATGCTGATATCAACATCGCCTACTGCCCTGAACGTGTGTTACCTGGTCAGGTCATGGTCGAACTGATTCAGAATGACCGTGTTATCGGTGGTATGACGCCGAAATGCTCCGCCCGTGCCAGTGAGTTGTATAAAATCTTCCTCGAAGGCGAATGTGTGGTGACTAACTCCCGCACCGCTGAGATGTGTAAGCTGACGGAAAACAGCTTCCGCGACGTTAACATTGCTTTTGCCAATGAGTTGTCACTGATTTGTGATGAGCAGGGCATCAATGTGTGGGAACTGATTCGCCTGGCGAACCGTCACCCACGCGTGAATATTTTGCAGCCAGGTCCAGGTGTGGGCGGTCACTGTATCGCGGTTGATCCATGGTTTATCGTTTCACAGAATCCACAATTGGCACGCTTGATCCACACGGCACGTTTGGTGAATGACGGCAAACCATTGTGGGTGGTGGATCGGGTTAAAGCCGCCGTTGCTGATTGTTTGGCTGCCACCAATAAGCGCGCCTCTGAAGTAAAAATTGCCTGCTTTGGCTTGGCATTTAAACCCAATATTGATGACCTGCGTGAAAGCCCGGCAGTCGAAATTGCCCATTTGATCGCCGAATGGCATATCGGCGAAACATTGGTAGTTGAACCTAATGTTGAGCAACTGCCAAAATCACTGGCAGGTCACGTGACACTGAAAGACACCGCGACTGCGTTGCAGCAAGCGGATGTGCTGGTGATGTTGGTCGATCACCGCCAATTCAAAGCAATTAAACCTGAAGATGTGAAGCAATCGTGGATTGTTGACACCAAAGGAGTATGGCGTTGAGACGTATTCTAGTCACAGGCGGGGCCGGTTTTATCGGCTCTGCGGTGGTAAGACATATTATCGATGGCACTTCAGACAGCGTAGTGGTGGTGGATAAGCTCACTTACGCCGGTAATCTGGAGTCACTGGCTGTTGTCGCCCAGAACGAACGTTATGCGTTTGAGCAGGTAGATATCTGCGATCGCGCCGAATTGGATCGGGTTTTTGCGCACTATCAGCCGGATGTGGTGATGCATCTGGCGGCAGAAAGCCATGTGGACCGCTCGATTGATGGCCCAGCGGCCTTTATCGAAACTAACGTGGTGGGCACTTACACCCTGTTAGAAGCGGCGCGCCATTATTGGCAGCAACTGCACGCTGAGGCGAAATTAGCATTTCGCTTCCACCATATCTCAACTGATGAGGTGTATGGCGATCTGCATGGTACGGATGATCTGTTTACTGAAACCACACCTTATGCGCCAAGCAGCCCTTATTCAGCGTCTAAGGCGTCCAGTGACCATTTAGTTCGTGCCTGGTTGCGGACTTATGGCCTACCGACACTGGTAACTAATTGCTCAAATAACTATGGTCCATATCATTTCCCTGAGAAGTTGATACCACTGGTTATTCTGAATGCACTGGCGGGTAAACCGTTGCCGGTGTATGGCAATGGCGCACAGGTACGCGACTGGTTGTATGTCGAAGACCACGCGCGGGCCTTGTATCAGGTGGTTACCGAAGGTGTGGTGGGCGAAACATACAATATTGGCGGCCATAATGAGCGCAAAAATATTGAGGTGGTTGAGACCATTTGTACACTTCTGGATGAACTTATCCCCGCCAAACCGGCCGGAATTGTGCATTACCGTGACCTGATTACTTATGTCAAAGACCGTCCAGGCCATGATATGCGCTATGCCATCGATGCCGGCAAAATTGAGCGGGAATTAGGCTGGCGGCCACAGGAAACCTTCGAAAGTGGCATCCGCAAAACCGTATTGTGGTATTTGAATAATGAATCGTGGTGGCGGCGGGTTCAGGATGGTTCTTACGCGGGTGAGCGTTTGGGCTTAAGTGACTGACGATAGGTTCGTAGTCTATTAATCACTGGGATGACGTCATCCAGTAGTTTGCATGATGTTTTGCCTGTGTATAACGTCTGCCTGATGGTTTCAGGAGATTGTATGTTTCAGGAGATCGTATGAAAGGCATAATTCTGGCTGGTGGTTCTGGTACCCGTTTGCACCCCATCACCCGTGGCGTTTCTAAGCAACTGCTTCCCGTCTATGATAAACCGATGATTTACTATCCGCTGTCAGTGCTGATGCTGGCAGGGATCCGTGACGTCTTGATTATTTCCACCCCAGAAGATTTGCCGTCGTTTCAGCGCTTGCTGGGTAATGGTGATGAGTTTGGTATTCATCTGAGTTATGCCGCACAACCGAGTCCCGACGGATTGGCACAGGCATTTATTATCGGGGAAGAATTTATCGGCAATGAACCTTGCTGCTTGGTTCTTGGCGATAATATCTTCTTTGGTCAAGGTTTTAGCCCGAAACTGAAACATGTGGCGGAAAGGACCAAAGGGGCAACCGTTTTCGGTTATCAGGTGATGGATCCCGAGCGTTTTGGTGTGGTGGAGTTTGATGACAATTTCCGCGCGTTGTCTATCGAAGAGAAACCAAGTCAGCCTAAATCCAAATGGGCGGTGACCGGGCTTTATTTTTATGATAACCAAGTTGTTGATTTTGCTAAAAAAGTTAAACCATCGTCGCGTGGTGAACTGGAAATTACCAGTATCAACCAGATGTATCTGGAACGTGATGAATTAACCGTTGAGCTCTTAGGCCGTGGTTTTGCCTGGCTGGACACAGGAACGCATGACAGCCTGATTGAGGCCAGTACCTTTGTACAAACCGTTGAAAAACGTCAAGGTTTCAAAATTGCCTGTCTGGAAGAGATCTCCTGGCGTAATGGCTGGTTGGATGATGACGGTGTCAGGCGTGCGGCGACTGCACTAGCCAAAACCGGTTACGGCAAATATCTATTGGATCTGTTACATGCCCGTCCACGCCAGTATTGAGCCCTTGGACTGGGAAAGTGAATTTTTCCAGCGCCACAGTGCAAAACTGATTTTCTCCGACTCAGCCCCGCAGCTTAATCCGGCTGAGTTGGACGCTTTTACGCTTACCCAAGCTAAAGTACCTACCCATCGCCTTGATCTCATTGACTCTCTTGGTCAACTTGATTTCCATCTGGTTGAAGGAGAAGTCGATCTCTCGTTAGCCATTGATGTAAAAAATGTAATTGGCACGGAAAATGCTTTATCTGAGGCAGATGTCACTGTATCCAGACACCGAGTTGCAACGGCGGCGGATATCCCGCAATTGCGCAGCGTCGCCACCAATGCCTTTGCATTAAGTCGTTTCCGTGCGCCGTGGTATGACCCGCAGGACAGTGGCCGATTTTATGCATTGTGGGCAGAAAAAGCCGTATTGGGCACGTTCGACCATCAATGTTTATTGGTGACTGATACGTTGGGCCAGCCAGCGGGGTTTGTGACGCTACGAGACTTGCAAGATGGCAGTGCGCGTATTGGCTTGTTGGCGGTATTCCCCGAGGCACAGGGTAAAGGTGTTGGTTCATCGTTAATGTCGGCGGCAAAGCAGTGGTGCCAGAGTCATGGGTTACAGCGATTACGGGTAGCCACACAGATGAGCAATATTGCTGCTTTACGTCTTTATATTCGCAGTGGTGCTGCTATTGAGAGCACCGCGTATTGGTTATGCAGGGGATGAGATGATTCCATTTAACGCTCCACCGGTAGTAGGCACCGAACTTGGTTATATGCAGGCCGCGATGGCTAGCGGTAAATTATGCGGTGATGGTGGGTTTACCCGTCGCTGCCAGCAGTGGATGGAGCAGCGTTTCGGGTGCCCGAAAGTTTTACTGACACCTTCTTGCACCGCCTCACTGGAAATGGCTGCGTTGTTACTGGATATCAAACCCGGCGACGAAGTGATCATGCCGAGTTTCACCTTTGTTTCCACCGCGAATGCCTTTGTGCTGCGTGGGGCAAAAATGGTGTTTGTCGATATCCGCCCAGATACCATGAATATCGATGAAACCAAGATTGAAGCGGCGATTACCGATAAAACCAAGGTTATCGTGCCAGTCCATTATGCAGGTGTTGCCTGTGAGATGGATACCATTATGGCGTTGGCGAAAAAGTATAATTTGTTTGTGGTAGAAGATGCCGCTCAGGGCGTGATGTCCACCTACAAAGGCAAAGCGTTGGGGACTATTGGCCATATCGGCTGCTTTAGTTTCCATGAAACCAAGAATTACACGGCTGGCGGTGAAGGTGGCGCGACGCTCATTAATGACCCGTTACTGATAGATCGCGCTGAAATCATTCGCGAAAAAGGTACCAACCGTAGCCAGTTCTTCCGTGGGCAGGTCGATAAATATACCTGGCGTGATATCGGCTCTAGCTATCTGATGTCTGACTTACAGGCCGCGTATCTGTGGGGCCAGTTGGAAGCCGCAGAACAGATTAACCAACGCCGTTTGGCGCTGTGGCAAACCTATTATGATGCTTTCAAACCGTTGGCTGATGCTGGGCGCATTGATTTGCCAGTGATCCCCGGTGATGTGGCGCAAAATGCGCATATGTTTTATATCAAACTACGCGATATTGACGATCGTTCTAATTTTATCAGCTACTTAAAAGAAGCTGAGATTATGGCGGTATTCCATTATATTCCGTTGCATGGTTGCCCGGCAGGTGAGGCATTTGGCCGTATGGCGGGTGAAGACCGCTTTACCACTAAGGAGAGTGAGCGTCTGGTTCGCTTGCCTATCTTCTTTAACCTGACTGATGTGAATCAGAAAACGGTCATTAATACTGTTCTGAGTTTCTTCGCCTGATATGTCTCTGGCAAAAGCATCGATTTGGACTGCTGGCTCTACGCTGATTAAAATCGGCGTAGGGTTGTTAGTGGTTAAGCTGCTGGCGGTGACCTTTGGTCCCAGCGGCGTTGGGCAGGCAGGTAATTTTCGCCAGCTAATTACGGTATTAGGCGTGCTCTCCGGCGCGGGTATCTTTAACGGTATTACTAAGTATGTTGCTGAATATCATCAACAACCTGAACGTTTACGTGCGGTGCTGGGTACCTCTTCAGCGATAGTGTTGGGGTTCTCCACTCTGCTGGCGTTAATTTTTTTGCTGGCAGCTAAACCTGTTAGTTTTGCGTTATTCGGCCATGGGGATTACCAGAATGTGGTGCGCGCAGTGGCGCTTATCCAGATGGGTATTGCCTACGCCAACCTGTTTCTGGCGATCCTCAAAGGCTATCGCGACGCCATGGGTAATGCGCTGGCGGTGATAGGCGGCAGTCTGATTGGTGTCGTGGCGTATTATCTTTGCTTTCGTATCGGCGGTTATCCCGGCGCATTAGTGGGGTTGGCATTAGTCCCCGCGCTGGTGGTGATACCTGCGGCAGCCATGCTGATTCGCCGCAAGACTATCCCCCTAAGTTATCTTAAACTTAGCTGGGACAAGGCATTAGCCAGCCATTTAGGTAAGTTTACCATCATGGCACTGATTACCTCAGTGACCTTGCCAGTCGCCTATGTGATGATGCGTAACTTGCTGGCAGATCAGTATGGTTGGGATGCCGTCGGGATCTGGCAGGGGGTAAGCAGTATTTCAGATGCTTATCTACAATTTATTACGGCCTCATTTACGGTCTATTTGCTACCCACACTCTCAAGGCTCAAAGCTAAAGCGGATATCTCTCGTGAAATCCTGCGCTCACTGAAGTTTGTCTTACCGGCAGTGGCGACCGCCAGTTTGATGGTGTGGCTGTTACGTGATTTTGCTATCTGGCTGCTGTTTTCGCACCAGTTTACCGCTATGCGTGACCTTTTTGCCTGGCAGTTGGTGGGCGATGTGTTGAAAGTCGGGTCGTATGTGTTTGGCTATCTGGTGATTGCCAAAGCCTCTTTGCGCTTTTACATTCTGACGGAAGTGAGTCAGTTCTTACTGTTGACCGGGTTTGCCCATTGGTTAATTCCAATGAATGGCTCTTTAGGTGCAGCACAGGCCTATATGGCAACTTATATCGTCTATTTTGCGCTCTGTAGCTGCGTATTCATTATGTATCGTAGACATTCATCACCGTAGACACTCTTTACAGTAGAAAAAAATGACAACCCTGATTCATGTACTGGGATCTGATATCCCGCACCATAATCTGACTGTGCTGCGCTTCTTTAATGACGTGCTGGCGACGCGTGCGCCGATAGAACAGGTGCGGCATTTTATGGTCGCGGCAAAAGAGACAGCACCCTTTTCGTCATTCCCTCAGTTGGATATCGAAACGCACAGCAGCAAGAAAGCTTTGGCTGAGGCGGTTATCGCCCGTGCACAAGCTGATCGCAGCACGCGCTTCTTCTGGCATGGTCAGTTTAATGCCACCCTGTGGCTGGCCCTACTGAGTGGCAAAATCAAGCCACGCCAGGTTTACTGGCATATTTGGGGCGCTGATTTATATGAAGATGCCAAAAGCTGGAAGTTTCGCCTGTTTTACCTATTGCGCCGTATTGCTCAAGGGCGGGTTGGTCATGTTTTTGCGACCCGTGGCGACTTAATCCATTTTCAGCAGCGTCATCCTCGGGTGCCCGCATCGTTGCTCTATTTCCCAACCCGTATGGATCCGGCATTGACGGGGGTTAACATCGAAAAGTCGTTAGCTGGCCCGATGACTATTCTGGTGGGGAACTCTGGTGATACCACCAATCGTCATATCGAGGCGTTGCAGGCCATTCATCAGCAATTTGGCCCTGATGCCCGGGTTATTCTGCCGATGGGGTATCCGGCTAATAATGAGCTGTATATCGAGCAGGTCAGGCAAGCTGGGCTGGCGCTGTTTGCCGCAGAAAATCTGCGTCTCCTGACAGAACAGATCCCGTTCGATGATTATCTGAATATCCTGCGTGAATGCGATTTGGGCTATTTTATTTTTAATCGGCAGCAAGGTATCGGCACCTTATGTTTATTAACGCAATTTGGTGTGCCTTTTGTCTTGAGTCGCAAAAACCCTTTCTGGCAAGACTTGGCTGAGCAGCATATTCCGGTACTTTTCTATGGTGACTCATTGGATGAGCCGTTGATCCGTGAGGCACAACGCCAATTAGCCGGGCTGGATAAGCAATCTATCGCTTTCTTTAATCCAAATTATATCGAAGGTTGGCAGCAGGCGCTGGCGTTGGCCGCAGGAGAACACCCATGACGCTGGGGCAATTTGGTGGTCTTTTCTGCGTCTATCTGATGGCAGTTATTTTTATCCTGACATTAACCTATCAGGAGTTTCGGCGGGTTCGTTTTAACTTCAATGTGCTGTTTTCAATGCTTTACCTGCTGACTTTCTATTTTGGCTTCCCATTGACTTGTATGCTGGTGTTTCAGTTCGGGGTCGCGGTGGTGCCGGTTGAGTACTTATTGTATGCAATGCTGTCGGCCACGGCCTTTTATGGCATTTATTATGTGAGTTACAAAACACGCCTGACTAAGCCGCGCAGCCAGCCACGGGCGCCGGTATTCACCATGAATCGGGTGGAAACTAATCTGACCTGGATACTGTTGGCACTGGTGGCTATTGGCACTGTCGGCATCTTCTTTATGCAAAATGGTTTCCTGTTGTTTAAGCTCGATTCCTACAGCAAAATCTTCTCCAGTGATGTTTCGGGTGTGGCACTGAAGCGCTTTTTCTACTTCTTTATCCCGGCGATGTTGGTGGTCTATTTCTTGAAACAAGATATGCGCGCCTGGTTTTTCTTCCTGGCAAGCACGGTGGCGTTTGGCATCCTGACCTATGTTATCGTCGGCGGTACCCGCGCTAATATCATTATCGCGTTCTCATTATTCCTGTTTATCGGTATCGTTCGCGGTTGGATAACCTTGTGGATGTTGGCTGCGGCAGGTGTCTTTGGGATTGTTGGTATGTTCTGGCTGGCCCTGAAACGCTATGGTTTGGATGTGAACGGCGCAGAGGCGTTTTACACTTTCCTCTACCTGACACGGGATACCTTCTCGCCGTGGGAAAACCTAGGGCTGCTGCTACAAAACTACGACAAAATAGATTTCCAAGGGCTGGCACCGATTATTCGTGATTTTTATGTCTTTATTCCCAGTTCGCTTTGGCCGGAGCGTCCAGACTTGGTACTTAATACCGCCAATTACTTTACTTGGGATGTGCTGGATAATCACTCCGGGCTGGCTATCTCTCCAACCCTGATCGGTTCTTTGGTGGTAATGGGCGGGGTGCTGTTTATTCCACTGGGTGCTATTGTCGTAGGATTAATCATTAAATGGTTCGATTGGCTCTACGAACAAGGCAAAGCAGAAAACAACCGTTATAAAGCGGCAATTCTGCAAAGTTTCTGTTTTGGTGCGGTATTTAACATCATTGTATTGGCACGGGAAGGATTAGATTCGTTTGTGTCACGCGTGGTGTTTTTCTGCGTGATTTTTGGTGCCTGTCTGGTACTGGCAAAATTGTTGTATTGGTTGTTCGATACCGCGGGTTTGATAACGCAACAGTTACAGCGTCGGGTTAACAAGCCGAAGCGTTCATCCACTCCTGAAACGGGCCGCCAACTGTAAGGATCGTAATGGAACCGAATACTGTTATTCCAAAATATAATGTCCGTGGTTTCGAGATTTGGGGCTTTCGTGATATGGCTCAAACGCTGGATCATTTGCTAAGCAGCGGCCCGGTGAAGACCGGAACGCTGGTGGCAATGAACGCAGAGAAACTGCTCAAAGCTGAGGATGATGCGGCGTTGCGTGAGTTGATCACCGAGGCTGAATATCTGTATGCCGACGGTATCAGTATGGTGCGTGCGATTCGTCGTAAATACCCACAGGCGAAGCTGTCACGGGTAGCGGGTGCAGATTTGTGGGAAGCACTCATGCAGCGTGCCGGGCAGCAAGGGACGCCGGTCTTTTTGGTGGGCGGTAAACCTAACGTGTTGGCAGAAACTGAAGCTAAATTACGCGCGCAATGGAATGTGAATCTGGTGGGTAGCCAGGATGGCTATTTTACACCAGAGCAGCGCGAAGCCCTGTTTGCGAGAATAGCGGCTAGTGGCGCGGCGATAGTGACTGTCGCCATGGGATCGCCTAAACAGGAAATGTTTATGCGTGACTGCCGTAAGTTCTATCCCGATGCACTGTATATGGGCGTTGGTGGCACCTATGACGTCTTTACCGGTCATGTCAAACGTGCACCTAAGATATGGCAGAACATGGGGCTGGAGTGGCTTTATCGCCTGCTGGCGCAACCAAGTCGTATCCGGCGTCAGTTCAAGTTGCTTAAGTTTGTTGGTTATTATTACAGCGGCCGTCTGTAATATTGTCTTTTGGGCAGGGTTTCACCAACCCTGCTGTTATAAAACCTCTCGCATTTATTCCTTCTACCAATATCATCACGCCTTAATTCCATTTTGGAATCGATTCTTTAATTTTTATTCCATAAAGTTTTAGTTTCCTGTTTGCTAATCTGACCCAGATACGGAAGGATACCGGCCGGTTAGGGTTATGTGCTCATAATCGCCTTTTATTGTGGGTGGTTTCCCTATTCGTTAACTTGCATAAATTAAAGTAGTCATCATTAGGCTGAACACGTTGGTGCAGTCGTTAGATTTTTTTGTGTGAAAAACGTCTATTTTTAATAAAAACAATAGATTAATTAATAAAAACAACCGGGAAAGCCGGAGCAGACACATCATCAGTTCACAGAGGATATATGGCAGATAACGAAGAGAAAAAAGGATTACACCGTGGGTTGGAAGCCCGGCATATCGAACTGATAGCGTTAGGTGGGACAATTGGCGTCGGGTTGTTTATGGGGTCCGCCAGCACCCTAAAATGGGCCGGGCCTTCGGTATTGCTGGCTTATATCATTGCTGGCTTATTTGTATTCTTTATTATGCGGGCCATGGGCGAAATGCTTTATCTGGAGCCGGTTGCCGGCTCCTTTGCCGTCTATGCCCATAAGTATCTTAGCCCCTATTTCGGCTATCTAACGGCTTGGGGTTATTGGTTTATGTGGATAGCGGTAGGGATATCAGAAATTACCGCGATTGGGGTATACGTTCAGTTTTGGTTCCCAGAAATTCCACAATGGCTACCTGCGATTGCCGGGGTGGCCATAGTGGCGCTGGCTAATCTGGCGGCGGTCAGATTATATGGTGAGCTGGAGTTCTGGTTCGCGATGATCAAGGTTACCACCATCATTGTGATGATTCTGGTGGGGTTGGGGGTTATCTTCTTCGGTTTTGGTAATCACGGACAAGCGATTGGTTTTGATAACCTGACAGCCCATGGCGGCTTTTTTGCCGGCGGGTGGAAAGGGTTCATGTTTGCTTTGTGTATTGTGGTGGCGTCCTATCAGGGGGTTGAGCTGGTGGGTATCACCGCCGGTGAGGCTAAAAACCCGCAAGTGACATTAAAGCGAGCCATTAATAATATTTTATGGCGCATCCTGATTTTCTATGTTGGCGCGATATTTGTCATTGTCACTATCTTCCCGTGGAATGGTATCGGCACGGAAGGCAGCCCGTTTGTCCTGACATTTGCCAAGATTGGGATAGTTTCAGCTGCGGGTATTATTAACTTCGTGGTGCTGACTGCGGCACTGTCAGGCTGTAACAGTGGTATGTATAGCGGCGGGCGTATGTTGTATGCACTGGCGAAAAATCGCCAGTTACCTGCCTGCCTGACTAAGCTGTCGGCCAGCGGTGTGCCAGTTTACTGTATTGCGGTGACGATTCTGTGTCTGCTGGTGGGGTCAAGCCTTAATTACATTATTCCAAATCCACAGCAGGTGTTTGTCTATGTTTACAGTGCCAGTGTATTACCGGGCATGGTGCCGTGGTTTGTGGTCCTCGTTAGCCAGCTGCGTTTCCGCCAGGTACATAAAGAAGCGTTAAAGCAGCATCCGTTTAAATCCATCATGTTCCCGTATGTAAACTATCTAACTATCGCTTTCTTGATATGTGTACTGGTCGGGATGGGGATTAACCCTGATACCCGTTTATCTTTGTTAGTCGGGGTGATTTTCCTTGGATTGGTGTCGGCATGTTATTTCGGACTGAGAATGCATAAACACAACGTTGCTGAAACATCTCCAAAGTAATTGGCGTTGTAGGTAGGCCGCAAGCGAATGACGAATCTGCTGGGAACCGATTTGAATGCTGTTTGCAGTAAGTAGTCTTGTAGAGGCCCGGTCCATGGAAGGGTCGGGTACCGAGAGCAGTGAACATCCTTGCGGCTTCAAGTATGAAGGGGATAAAACGTCTATAAAACCAGCGAACAAGGCAAGGGGGGGCTATTAATGGCTAACTTTTGCGGCAGAGTGTGCAAAGCGTAAGCAAACACACCATTTCTTCTAAAAAAGCACTAGACAGCCAAGTATTAAAACCGTAGTATCCTCACCCGCAACGGCGCTAAGCGCCCGTAGCTCAGCTGGATAGAGCGCTGCCCTCCGGAGGCAGAGGTCTCAGGTTCGAATCCTGTCGGGCGCACCATTAATTTTGTGTGCAAGAGCTGCGGTGGTAAGATTGCCGCGTACGACGAAGTAAGCTGTAAAGAAGTTATGGTGGCTATAGCTCAGTTGGTAGAGCCCTGGATTGTGATTCCAGTTGTCGTGGGTTCGAGCCCCATTAGCCACCCCAAATTTTGTGGAACATGCGATGGTGGCGGAATTGGTAGACGCGCTAGCTTCAGGTGTTAGTGTCCTTACGGACGTGAGGGTTCAAGTCCCTCCCTTCGCACCACACAAACATGTAGATATTCATTAATATTTACATGGACATAGGTCGAAAGACCATGTAGAGTCAACAGTAAGAAATCGGCGAGTAGCGCAGCTTGGTAGCGCAACTGGTTTGGGACCAGTGGGTCGGAGGTTCGAATCCTCTCTCGCCGACCAATTTCAGAAGAAACCCCGCAATGCGGGGTTTTTTTTCGTCGGTATAATATCGATTCCCCATCATAGCCCTCTCTTTTCATCCTGTTGTATTGACGGTCGCTAATCCGACCTCACAGTCTGTCCTCCTTGTATTAGAACCTTTGTTGGCACCCTTTGATCAAATTAGTCCTATAGGGTGACCAGACTGGTGATTTATCAGGTAAAAGAATAGGTGTTGGTTTTTTGCGACAAAAGGCAGAGGCTTTGTCTCCAAACAGAGACATATAAGATTATGATAAACATAAAGAAAAACAATGATGAGTTATAACGTCGTTTTGTAGCGACAGATCACTTAGACAGTATTGGTCGCGCGATGGCTGGTGCGTTGTATCGCATCATCTATTAGGATGAAAATAAATTTATTATTTATCAGTCAATTAAACGCTTACTTGCGGGTAATTAGATGAAATTGCTCTCGGTTAGATGGAGTTGGCACGCTAAGTGCAATATCTACCCTGTAGATGCTCATCTCACTTATTATGATAGCGTGGTGTTTATAGCCAAATTAGCTTCATAAACCCAGAGATGATGCAGAGCCGATTTTAGGGTGCCTATTGTCCATGTAAACGATGTCGAATATCTTCATCACATACCGGGCATAACGTTGAGTGAGGCGCCGACATTGTTGTCTGTAGACCTGAAAATTTTAGACGCTTGCCTTTCCGGCAAGCGTTTTTTTTTGCATACCCTTCGTACTTGAAGCTGCAGGGTTGTTAGCTGCGCACACTTACCCGAATCACTTACCTGAGTAAGCTCATCGGGATGCGTTTGCTGGCTGCCTACCTGCAACTCCAATTACTTTGGGTATTCTTTGCTACTTGAAGCCGCGGGGTTGTTAGCTGCGCTAGTTACTCGGCCCATCCGTGGGCCTCGCTTCGTTGAGGCCGCTGCAAGCAGCGTTCAAATCTACTCCCGACAGATTTGTCCCCCGAATCAGGAGCAGAAAAAAGGCCCCGTAGGAGCCTTTAGATTGCTGTTTTGCTAATGGTCAGAGCGATTCACCATTCTGCCGCAAGGTCAACAGTAACCCCTCACGACGCGCCTGCGCTGCATCTTCAGGGCGATGCAGTTTATCCAGGGCATCAGCTAGCCATGCATAGTCATAACCGTCTGGACGCTGCTCAAGCGCTGCTTTAAAGGCTTCGTGGGCCTTCTCCCATTCACCGTGTTTTAGCATGAGTTGGCCCAAGGTGCTATTAAGTAGCGGGGTCGCGCCATGCTGCTTGATGTGCTGGCGCAATGCTTTCTCCAGCGGCTCTGGGTTACCTGATTTTAAGCGTGGGATCAGGAGTACTAAGCGCTCATCATACTGACGCTTCAGGCCATCCAGAATGATTTGCTGGGCGACATCATGATCGTCACACTCAATTAGATGTTCTGCCAGTGCGACTTGCAGCGGGATCTCATTGCGGACTTTACGGCTTTGATCTTTCCACCAGCGTTTCAGACCATCACTGCCTTCTTCCGCCATACATTGATTCATCATGCCAATATAAGCTTGCTGCTCCAATGCGGCGATTTCTTCTGGCGTATGGACCTGCACTTTGCTTATCGCGGGTAAAATTTCCAGCAATGAACTGTAAGCACCGGTACGCAGGAAAGCCTGTTCAGCCAGACGCAGCACTTCTGGGTGACGTGGAGCTTGATCCAATAAACGATCCACCCCATGGCGGGCCGCATGAACGTGGCCTTGCGCCAGTTGAATGCGCACTCGGGTGATATCTACCGGCAACTGATCTGTATCAGCAACTTCTGCTGCTCGTTCCAGATATTGATTGGTACGGAATTCATCGCCACGCTGTTGGGCAGCTTCCGCAGCCAGCAGGTAGTTCACCATCGGTTGTTCAGCATGATCGGCATTACGGGTGAGCAACTTTTCAACCTGCTTGAAATCCCCTTCGGCTAGTTTGATCAATGCAGCTTTGGTTTGCTTACGAGCGCGGGTGCGTTTGCGGCCCATAAACCAACCACGGGTACGGGCACCGGTGCGGAAAATACGGCGCAGTATCCATTCAATGATAAGGAACGCGACCAATACCAGCACCAATATAATCACCAGACCGGTCACGCTGGTCTCAACGTTATAGTTGTCAGTTTGAATCAATACATAGCCTTGGTGCCCAGCCAACATGGGGCCGAGGACGATGCCAGCGGTCAGGATAAGGAATAACAGTAAAACTCGCAGCATACTTATTCCCCCTGAGCGGCAACTGGCGGTTGTGCCAGTAAGTTACGAACCCGGGTTTGCATCAATTTTTCCAGCATTGGCTGGCTCTTCAATTGATCAGGTACGTCCATTGAGATTGACTGTTGACTCAGGCTCTCTAGCTCATCCAGAAAAGCTTTGGTGCTCGGGTCATTCACATCGAAATAAGCGCGAACCCAAGTGGAGATAGTCTCCAGTGACTGTTTGTACACTTCGTCTTGATGGCGAGGGACTGCCTGAGCCGCGACCAGCAAGCGGGAGCGAATATTCTCACGTAAATAAACATCCTGATTCGGTGCCAGCAGTGGCTCTGCGCTACTATCACGGCGGCGGATAGTAATAAAATCAGACATAAAGCTGTGCCAGCTTTTGGTCAGATTCTGACGCCATTCGGCTAATGAACTGGACAGCTCATCGCTATCGGCATCCATCGGCGAATCATCGGTATTATTATCAGCCAAACGTAGATTATCCACCTGATTCGACAGCTGATTCAGTTTGAGGATAATGCCGTCAAAATCCACCTGGCTTACCGCCGAAAGGGTACTGATGTCCTCGGTGAGTGCGCGGCGTACGTCGATAAGACTTGGGTCATTCATGTCAGCCAGACTGGCATCGGCACTTTTCAGTAAAGTCGCTGCGGTGGCGACATCCTGATCACTCCACAGTTTGCGCCCCGCCATTTTCACCAGAAAATCCGCCTGGGCCAGTAGCCATGTTTTGGCATCGCTACCCGAAATAGTAGCGACTTTTTCCTGTAATTCATTAAGTTGGCGGATCAGCGAGGTTTGCTGACGATCTGCTGCTTCCAGCGCTTTGCCTTGCTGTTGTAGTAATGACTCAAGCTGCTGTTTTTCCTGCAATTGGCTCTGTTTTAGTTCAGCCAACTGTTCTTGTAGCGCGATATTCGCCACATCTTGTAACTGAGCCTGCTGCTGTCCGTGATAATAAAGCCCGGCACCCAGCGCGATAGCCAATGCAATAGCAATGGCACCCAGAATTGGGCCGGTTCGTTTCTCCCGGCGGCCTTCAGGTTCTGGCTGTTGGTGCCTCTCAACCGCAGTGGTTGTCTCTTCCACTGGTGCGGATGGGGTATTTTGTTCCGTCATATTGGGCATCCCATAGTCAGGTTTCAGGTTTATTGAAAGTCTTGTAGCGCGCGGATCAGCGCGTCATTATCCGCATTTTCTGCCACCCGGGTATCACGCCAGCCCATTTGGGCGGCCAGGGCAGCCAAACGCTCACTCACTACAACCAGGCGGCAGCGTAGCAGCCACGAAGAACGATAGTAATCAGGAACTAAAGTATAGATCTGTTGTAACATTTCGCCGCTAGTCACTACCAGAATATTGACCCCCGCACGTTGCCAATGCGCACTTTGCTCACTGCCATCATAAAAGATGGGGCTGCGTTGATAACATTCACAGTAGGTAATTGCCGCTCCTCGCTGTGCCAGGCTTTCGCCTAGCAGTTCCCGCCCGCCGTTACCGCGCAGTAACAGCACCTTTTTACCGGACAGTGTTTGCAGGTCTGGTAATGATAACAGCATCTCGCTGGTCTCCCCCATCGGGGGGAAGGTGACATGCAAACGGCTGGCAGTATGCAATGCCAATGCGGTGGTACGGCCAATAGCATAATAAGATAACTGTGCTGGCCATAACAGGTTATTTCTTTTTAACAGTGGGTTAGCGTAGCGGATAGCATTCTGTGATAACGCAAATACCAGATCGCCAGCTTGCATATCTTGGAGCAATGCCGGTAGTTTAGGCAGGTCTATCCCCGGAGAGAAATCAATCAATGGCGCATGATAGGCAACCCGGCCCAGCGCACGCAGGCGACTGACTAACTGCTCTCCAGCAGGAGATGGACGGGTTACCAAAATGGTCATAGTGGGGGGTTATCCTGATAAACATTGGCCAATATTGCGCGCGCACCACGTGATAGTAACTCATCGGCCAGCTCAATCCCCATTTGCTCTGCATTCTCAGCAGGGCCACGGCGCTCACCGCGAATGATCTCACTACCATCCGGCGCACCGACTAATCCACGGAGCCACAGCGTGTTGCCTTCTAACTCAGCATAGCTGCCGATCGGCACCTGACAGCCTCCTTCGAGACGGGTGTTCATGGCTCGCTCGGCACACACTCGCAGCTCGGTTGCACGATGATTGAGTGGTGCCAGCAGTTGGCGGGTAAAATCGTCATCCAGGCGGCATTCAATGCCAACTGCACCCTGACCGACAGCCGGTAACGACTCCTCGGCGGGCATGGCGTAGCGAATCCGCGATGCCAATCCCAGGCGATTGAGGCCCGCAACCGCCAGTATAATCGCGTGGTAATCGCCGTTATCAAGCTTGGCAAGGCGAGTGCCTACATTACCCCGCAGGTCGCGGATAATCAGGTCCGGGCGACGCTCGCGCAATTGGCACTGGCGACGCAAGCTGGAGGTGCCGACGATGCTGCCCGCAGGTAAATCATCGAGATGAGCAAAATGTGGCGATACAAAAGCATCACGCGGATCATCGCGTTCACAAATGGTGACCAGACCCAAGCTCTCAGGGAAGGCGATAGGCACATCTTTCATGGAGTGGACTGCGATATCCGCACGGTCTTCCAGTAGGGCCAGCTCTAACTCTTTGACGAACAAGCCTTTACCACCGACTTTTGCCAGTGGGGTATCCAGAATGATGTCCCCACGGGTAACCATTGGGACCAACTCAACCTGCAAGCCGGGGTGATTGGCTTGCAGTAAATGTTGAACATAATGTGCTTGCCATAAGGCGAGCGGGCTTTGTCGCGTGGCAATTCGAATAATTTTGTCTAACATTGCTTGTTACCGTTTTATATTTTGCGGCCCATCCTATCATTGACCAGTGAATGCTGTCAGTGCGATAGCCACATAAAGACGACGGATAAGAGCACAAGAAAGCAGCTATTGTAACAAATACATGGCGGGATAACTTCTTCCTTAATACCACGGCGTCGTTATCAGCCAAGCTACCTGTGAATGTCAGCTAAGAAAGGGATAGATAGACATTACAATTGTAGGGATAGCTTTACGGTCAATCGGCAAGGTGTTAGATTGATCACGTTTCCAGCAATAATTCGTTAATTGTTATTCAAACAAAATGTCTTCAAACAAAATGTTTTTTGGTCAGTACAACAAAAAGTACATTTTTCGCTGAAAGTCAAAAAAAGTAATAAACGAATCTGGGACGCGGGTTTTTTTCTAAGCACCGGAACAATTCTAAGCACCGGAATAACCAGGCGAGACGTCTTGTACCTCTACATCGAGACACTGAAACAGCGACTGGATGCGATCAACCAATTACGAGTCGATCGCGCCTTGGCGGCTATGGGGCCAGCCTTCCAAAAGGTCTACAGTCTGCTACCGACCCTACTACATCATCATCATCCACTGATGCCGGGTTACCTTGATGGTAACGTTCCCCATGGCGTCTGCCTTTTTACGTCCAATGAAACGCAACAGGATTATCTGTCTGAGGTTGAAGCCAAGTGGGGCGAACCTTTGCAACAGAGTGTCGGCGGCGAACTGCCGATTACCGGCGTCTATTCTATGGGTAGCACTTCCTCTATTGGGCAATGCCATACTTCAGATCTTGATGTTTGGGTGTGCCATCAGGCCTGGCTCGATTCTGAAGAGCGTAACCGCTTGCAACAAAAATGCAGTTTGCTGGAAAAATGGGCTGCATCAATGGGTGTTGAAGTCAGCTTCTTCCTGATAGATGAAAACCGTTTCCGCCATAATGCCAGTGGCAGCTTGGGGGGCGAAGATTGTGGTTCAACCCAACACATATTATTGCTGGATGAGTTTTACCGCAGCGCGGTTCGTCTGGCAGGGAAACGTATTCTGTGGAATATGGTTCCGGTTGAAGAAGAAAATAATTATGACGATTACGTACTGTCGCTCTATGCGCAGGGCGTATTAACACCGAATGAGTGGCTGGATTTGGGCGGTTTGAGCACCCTGTCAGCCGAAGAGTATTTCGGTGCCAGTTTGTGGCAATTGTATAAAAGTATCGATTCGCCCTATAAGGCGGTGCTGAAAACCTTATTGCTGGAAGCGTATTCGTGGGAATACCCCAATTCTCAATTGCTGGCGATGGAGATCAAACAGCGCCTGCATGCCGGTGAAATTGTGGCCTTCGGTCTTGATGCTTATTGCATGATGCTTGATCGCGTCACTCGCTATCTGACCCAAATCAATGACACCACCCGTCTGAATTTGGTGCGGCGTTGTTTCTATCTGAAAGTGTGCGAAAAACTGTCCCGTAGCCCGGCGAGTGTCGGCTGGCGGCGTGAAATCCTCAGCCAACTGGTCAGTGAATGGGGTTGGAGTGACGAGAGTTTGGCGGTGCTGGATAACCGTGCTAACTGGAAGATTGAGCGGGTACGTGAAGCGCATAACGAGCTGTTGGATGCGATGATGCAGAGTTATCGCAATTTGATCCGTTTCGCGCGGCGCAACAATCTGAGTGTCAGTGCCAGTCCGCAGGATATCGGCGTTTTGACCCGTAAACTGTACGCGGCATTTGAAGCTTTACCTGGCAAAGTGACGCTGGTTAACCCGCAAATTTCACCGGATTTATCGGAAGAACATCTGACTTTCATTCATGTTCCGGCAGGTCGTGCTAACCGCGCGGGTTGGTACTTATATAATCAAGCGCCCTCTATGGATGCGATTGTGAGTCACCAGCCGCTGGAATATAACCGTTACCTGAACAAACTGGTGTCCTGGGCCTATTTCAACGGCCTGTTGACCAGCAAGACACGGCTACATATTAAAAGCGCCAATCTGTGCGATACGGTGAAATTGCAAGAATTGGTGACGGATATCTCTCACCACTTCCCGTTGCGCTTGCCTGCACCGACACCTAAAGCACTCTATAGCCCGTGTGAGATTCGCCATTTGGCGATTATCGTCAATTTAGAGCATGACCCGACAGCGGCTTTCCGCAATCAGGTGGTGCATTTTGATTTCCGTAAACTGGATGTATTCAGTTTTGGCGAGCAGCAGCAGTGTCTGGTGGGCAGTATCGATTTGCTGTATCGCAACTCCTGGAATGAAGTTCGAACCTTGCATTTCAGTGGTGAGCAGGCAGTGTTGGAAGCATTGAAAACCATTTTAGGCAAAATGCATCAGGATGCGGCTCCGCCGGAGTCAGTGGATGTGTTCTGTTACAGCCAGCATTTGCGTGGTTTGATTCGTACCCGCATTCAGCAGTTGGTTTCCGAGTGTATTGAGTTGCGCTTATCCAGTACCCGTCAGGAACCGGGCCGTTTTAAAGCGGTACGAGTTTCCGGCCAGACCTGGGGTTTGTTCTTTGAACGCCTGAGTGTTTCCGTTCAAAAATTGGAAAATGCGGTCGAATTTTACGGTGCGATTTCTAATAACAAACTGCATGGGTTATCGATTCAGGTAGAAACCGATCAAATTCATCTGCCGCCAGTGGTGGACGGTTTTGCCAGCGAAGGGATCATTCAGTTCTTCTTCGAAGGCACCGCAGATGAAAAAGGCTTTAACATTTATATTTTGGATGAATCAAACCGCGTTGAGGTTTATCACCACTGTGAGGGCAGTAAAGAGGAGTTGGTGCGAGATGTCAGCCGTTTTTATTCATCGTCTCACGATCGTTTTACCTACGGCTCCAGCTTTATTAACTTCAACCTGCCGCAGTTCTACCAAATTGTGCAATTAGATGGCCGTACCCAAGTGATCCCTTTTCGCAGCAACACGTTATCCCATCTATATATCGTCGACAAAGAGCCAAGCCAGCCTGCGCAGCAGTTGCAGTTACATTAATTTCCCCTGTGTCCCTGAAGCCGCAGGGGTGTTAGCTGCGCTAGTTACTCGGCCCATCCGTGGCCCTCGCCTCGTTGAGGCCGCTGCAAGCAGCGTTCAAATCTGCTCCCGACAGATTTGTCCCCCGAAGCACTGACTTGAGTCAGCTCATCGGGATGCGTTTGCTGGCTGCCTACCTGCAACTCCAATGACTTTGGGGAATGACCTGTGTCCTTGAAGCCGCATGCGCCTAGATAAAACTCACCTCTTCACCTGCCTGCGCACTAGCCGCTTGCGATAATTTGGCGAAGAATTCTTCGCCGCTGCGTGAGCAATACCAGTGGCCTTCACGATAATTGAAATGGTAACCACCCGCTTTAGTCGCCAACCATACCTGATGCAGTGGCTCTTGGCGGTTGATAACAATCTTACTGCCATTTTCGAATGTCAGGGTCATCACTCCGCCATTAGTTTCATAATCGACATCACTATCGCCGCTAAAACCATCCAGTGTCTCTTCAATGTAAAGCATCAATTGATCGGCTAACTGATGAAACTCGCTATCGTTCATATTCAATTCCTATTGCTTTTCATGATCCACCTGCGATTATAGAGAGCATGGACGCATGAATCACAAGTATTAATGCGATTATACCCTTCATACTTGAAGCCGCAGGGGTTAGCAGTGTGCACTCACCCGAATCAATTACCGATGTAAGTGCATTGGGATTCGTTTGCGGCCAACCTGCAACGCCAGATTCTTTGGGTATAATAGGTGCTAAAACAATTTACAGGCGTTAAAAATGAAAAAAGAATTATGTTGGCCGCTGGCGGCGATGATGGTATTCGCACTGGCGGGTTGTGGCTTGAAAGGCCCGTTATATTTTCCACCCGCTGACAAACCAAAAGTAGAAACCGCGCAACCGGATAGTGGTCAGGTAGAGCGAAACCAGCAGGACCTGTCAGGTACCAACCAGACAAAATCTATTGCCGGGCCGCAGTAATTATTTTTATCGCAGCCAGATTGAGTCAGTATTTAATTTGCCCGTGCCAAATTTAGCCGGTAAATGAAAGTCAGCGGAGTATGAAATGCAGTTCTCCAAAATGCACGGTCTTGGCAACGACTTTATGGTTGTCGATGCAGTTACCCAAAATGTTTACTTTTCGCCGGAGTTAATTCGTCGATTAGCAGACCGGCACACTGGCGTGGGCTTTGATCAGATGCTGGTGGTTGAACCGCCTTATGATCCTGAGCTGGATTTTCACTACCGTATTTTTAATGCCGATGGCAGCGAAGTTTCTCAGTGTGGCAATGGTGCACGTTGTTTTGCTCGGTTTGTTCGGTTGAAAGGGTTGACCAATAAACGTGATATCAGTGTGAGTACCCAAACTGGCCGCATGATATTGAGTGTTACTGAAGACGAGCTGGTTTGTGTCAATATGGGCGAGCCCAATTTTGACCCGCAAACGGTGCCTTTCAGAGCAACTAAAGCAGAGAAAACCTACATTTTACGCGCGGCGGAACATACGGTGTTGTGCGGCGTGGTATCAATGGGCAATCCTCACTGTGTGATGCAGGTTGATGATGTTTCGGTTGCTAATGTTGCCTTGCTGGGTCCAGTATTGGAAAGCCATGAACGCTTCCCCGAACGGGCTAATATTGGTTTTATGCAGGTGGTTAGCCGCGAGCATATTCGCTTACGGGTGTATGAGCGTGGTGCTGGCGAAACGCAAGCCTGTGGTAGCGGTGCTTGTGCAGCAGTGGCGGTGGGGATCCAGCAAGAGTTGTTGGCTGAAGAGGTTCATGTTGAACTGCCAGGCGGCAGTTTGCATATCAGTTGGAAAGGGCCGGGCCACCCACTGTATATGACCGGGCCGGCAACACATGTATATGATGGCTTCATTCATTTATAATATCCTGCGTACTTGAAACTGCAGGGTTGTTCGCTGCGCGCACTCACCCGAATCACTTACTTAAGTAAGTTCATCGGGATTCGCTTGCTGGCTGCCTACCTGCAATTCCAATTACGTTGGCTATAGGAACGGGTGTTAAATGAAAAGTTATGAGGAGCAGGCGTTAGCTGGCATCGAGTTGGACGACGATGCTGTCATGCAGTACTTATTGCAAAACCCTGACTTTTTTATCCGCAATGCCCGTCTGGTCGAACAGATGCATATTCCTCATCCTGTTCGCGGCAGTGTCTCGCTGGTGGAGTGGCAGCTAGGGCGACAACGTAATCAGATTGGTCAGTTGGAAGAAGAGATCACCTTGCTAATGGAGCAGGCGGGCTTGAATGAAGTGTTGTTTAATCGCTTGCTGCAACTACAAAGCAATTTGGCTGCGGCCAGCAGCTTGCAAGATATGCTTAATCGCTTGCAGCGCTGGGCACGCGACTTCGGCTTGGCAGGTGCTAATGTGCGCTTATTCAGTGACCGCTGGCATATTGGTGCGCCGTCTGATTTCACCCATTTGGCACTTGCCCGTCACGCCTTCGAGCCACTACGCATTCAGCGTTTGGGGAGCGATAACCATTATCTGGGCGGTTTGAACGGGCCGGAACTGCTGTTGTTATTGCCTCAGGCCAAGCAGGTAGGGTCGGTCGCACTCTCGTTACTGGGCAAAGATGGCGATCTAGGTGTCATTATCTTCAGCAGCCGTGATACGCAACATTATCAGCAGGGCATGGGTACCGTGATGCTGAATCAGTTATCAACGTTATTGCCGAGCCTGCTGGAGCGTTGGATAGAGCCGGTATGACCGAATTCAGTGCCTCACTTGCCCCGCAGGTAGAGGCTTTCTTGCGTTATCTCAAAGTTGAGCGTCAGCTCAGTCCATTGACTATTACCAGTTATCGACGCCAGCTACAGGCACTGATGGAAATGGGCGAGCAAATGGGCCTGGTGCACTGGCAGCAGCTTGACGCGGCTCAGGTGCGGTCACTGGTTTCTCGCAGTAAACGTGCCGGTTTACATTCCTCAAGCCTTGCGCTGCGCCTCTCAGCTTTGCGCAGCTTTCTTGATTGGCTGGTGAGTCAGGGCGTATTGCAGGCCAACCCCGCAAAAGGGGTGAGTACCCCGCGTTCAGGCCGCCATCTGCCAAAAAATATTGATGTCGATGAGGTCGATAAACTGTTGGATATCGACCTCAATGATCCCTTGGCAGTCCGTGATCGGGCGATGCTGGAAGTGATGTATGGCGCGGGTTTGCGTCTATCCGAACTGGTTGGCATGAACTGCAAACACGTAGATTTAGCCAGCGGTGAAGTCTGGGTGATGGGGAAAGGCAGTAAAGAGCGTAAAGTGCCGATTGGCAGGACCGCAGTGACCTGGTTAGAGCATTGGCTGGAACTGCGCGAGTTATTTGAACCTGGTGACGATGCTATCTTTTTAGCCAATACCGGTAAGCGAATTTCAGCGCGCAATGTGCAAAAACGCTTTGCCGAATGGGGTGTAAAGCAAGGTGTCAGCAGCCATATTCACCCACACAAATTGCGCCACTCTTTCGCCACTCACATGTTGGAATCCAGTGGTGATTTGCGTGCGGTGCAGGAGCTACTGGGCCACGCCAATCTGACGACCACACAAATTTATACTCATCTCGACTTTCAACATCTGGCGACAGTGTATGATGCTGCTCATCCACGCGCCAAACGAGGCAAATCCTGATGCATTTTTATCGCCCACTCGAGAGTATTTCCGCCATTAGCTTCGATTTGGATGACACCCTGTATGATAATCGGCCAGTGATTACCCGCACTGAACAAGAGTCGGTGGCATTCTTACAGCAGTATCATCCCAATCTGGCGCAGTTACAGGCTGCTGATTTTCACCGTTTTCGCGCTGAATTGCTGGCGCAGGACCCGGGCATCTATCACGATGTTACCCAGTGGCGTTGGCATGCGATTGAACTGGGCTTGATACGTCATGGCTTAAGTAAGTCTGAGGCGCAATGTGGCGCTGATGCAGCCATGGAGAACTTTGCCCTATGGCGTAGCCGTATTTATGTGCCAGCGGCCACCCATGACACTTTGAGCGCGCTGGCGGAGCATTATCCGCTGGTGGCTATCACCAATGGTAATGCCGACCCTAAAGCCTGTGGTCTGGATCGATACTTCCAGTTTGTGCTGCGCTCCGGCCCCCATGGCCGTGCCAAGCCTTTCCGCGATATGTACCATAAAGCGGCAAACCATCTGGATATCCCACTCAAACAGATTCTGCATGTGGGTGATGATTTGACCACCGATGTCGCCGGTGCGCTACGTTGCGGTATGCAGGCTTGCTGGATTAATGACCGTCAGCAGAACCTGATGACGGCCAGTGATAGCCGCTTATTGCCACATATTGAGATTTCTCAGTTGGCTTCCCTGACAGCATTGCTATAATCCCCTGCAATAAATCTGTATAAATTCACAGTGGAATGGTGGCAAAATACCCGCATACTCGGCGATTTAGCTATTTTCCCTTACCCGATAAACGGTGCCTATGGACGTTTCTGATCTGCTCGACAGCCTGAATGAAAAACAACGCGAAGCCGTGGCTGCGCCACGCTGCAACCTGTTGGTCCTGGCCGGTGCAGGCAGTGGCAAAACCCGGGTGCTGGTTCATCGCATTGCCTGGTTGTTATCAGTAGAAAATGCGTCTCCGTACTCAATTATCGCAGTGACGTTCACCAATAAAGCGGCGGCCGAAATGCGCCACCGTATTGAACACTTGATTGGCACCAGTCAGGGCGGAATGTGGATTGGGACTTTCCATGGGTTGGCGCACCGCTTGCTGCGCGCTCACCATATGGATGCTAACTTGCCGCAGGATTTTCAGATTCTCGACAGCGACGACCAGCTACGGTTATTAAAACGTTTGGTTAAAGCACTGAATTTAGATGATAAACAATGGCCACCGCGTCAGGCGATGTGGTACATCAACGGCAAAAAAGACGAAGGATTACGGCCACAGCATATTGAGAGCTATGGCAATCCGGTTGAAGCCACCTGGCTGCGTATCTATCAGGCGTATCAGGAAGCTTGTGACCGCGCCGGTCTGGTAGATTTTGCCGAGCTGTTGCTGCGAGCACACGAATTGTGGCTAAACAAACCCCATATTCTTAATCATTATCGTGAACGCTTCACCAACATTTTGGTGGATGAGTTTCAGGATACCAACAATATCCAATACGCCTGGATCCGTCTGCTGGCAGGTGACCGTTCTAATGTGATGATTGTCGGTGACGATGACCAATCAATCTATGGCTGGCGTGGGGCGCAGGTGGAAAATATCCAGCGCTTCTTGAAAGATTTCCCCGGCGCTGAAACCATCCGGTTGGAGCAGAATTACCGTTCTACCAGCAATATTTTGACGGCAGCAAATACTCTGATTGCCAATAATGATGGCCGCATGGGGAAAAACCTGTGGACGGACGGTGCCGAAGGCGAACCGATCTCACTCTATTGCGCCTTTAACGAGCTGGATGAAGCGCGCTTTGTGGTTAACCGCATCAAAGCCTGGCAGGACAACGGTGGTGCTCTGAATGATTGTGCCATCTTGTATCGTAGCAACGCCCAATCGCGTGTTTTGGAAGAAGCACTATTGCAGACCGCGATGCCGTACCGTATTTATGGCGGTCAGCGCTTCTTCGAACGTCAAGAGATTAAAGATGCACTGGCTTATCTGCGGCTAATTTCCAACCGCAATGATGATGCGGCTTTTGAGCGAGTGGTCAATACACCTACTCGCGGTATTGGCGATCGTACCTTAGATGTGGTGCGCCAAACCGCCCGTGACCGTCAGCTAACGCTGTGGCAATCAACCCGTGCCATGTTGCAGGAAAAAGTGCTGGCAGGCCGTGCAGCCTCTGCGCTGCAACGGTTTGTTGAACTGGTCGACTCCCTGGCTCATGAAACGGCGGATATGCCGTTGCATGTCCAAAGTGACCGAGTAATTCGTGATTCCGGTTTGTGGTCGATGTACGAACAGGAAAAAGGTGAAAAAGGTCAGGCGCGCGTTGAGAACCTTGAAGAGCTGGTCAATGCGACCCGCCAATACAGTTATCAGGATGAAGATCAGGACCTGATGCCACTACAGGCATTTTTGTCTCATGCAGCGCTGGAAGCGGGAGAGGGGCAGGCCGATGCTTATCAGGATGCAGTGCAATTAATGACTCTCCATTCCGCGAAAGGCTTAGAGTTCCCACAGGTGTTCATTGTGGGTATGGAAGAGGGGATGTTCCCGAGCCAGATGTCACTGGATGAAGGTGGCCGCTTGGAAGAAGAGCGCCGACTGGCCTATGTCGGGGTCACCCGCGCGATGCAGAAACTGACACTTTGCTATGCTGAGAGCCGCCGTCTGTACGGCAAAGAAGTGAATCATCGGCCATCCCGCTTTATCGGCGAACTGCCGCAGGAATGCGTCGAAGAAGTACGGCTACGTGCAACGGTTTCTCGCCCGGTTAACCACCGCAATATGGGGACGCCGATGAATGAAAATGACAGTGGTTTCTCACTGGGTCAGCGGGTGCGTCATCCTAAATTTGGTGAAGGTACCGTGGTTAATCTGGAAGGTAGCGGCGAACACAGCCGGTTGCAAATTGCTTTCCCCGGAGAGGGGATTAAGTGGTTGGTCGCGGCTTACGCCCGATTAGAAGCCGTATAAATTTACCCTGCGGTCTTGACGCCGCAGGGGTGTTAGCGGCTCTCACTTGACTGTGTAAGCTCATCGGGATGCGTTCATTTGCTGTCTTGCTGCAACGCCAATAACTTTGGGTAATTAATGTAGCCGCGGCATTAGCGGCTCTCATCCTGAGGCGCTTGCTTGGCATCGGTTTCAGCCTGCAACAAAATCGCTTTCCCCATCCACTGCGTCACATCCTGAATACCCGCATCATCCAAATGCCAAATATCTTTCAGCACCATAAACACTTCTGAGCCATAGATTAACGAGAAAGCATAGATCACCCGTTGCAAGGCCTCCGGTGACAACTTCCCTTCCAGCGGCTCGACAGCCAGCTTCAATAACCGCTTACGGTTACCACGCACCAACTTTTCTTCACTGTTAGGATTGCTGCGGTCAGCCGCCCATTGTTGCAATGACAGATGCAGCGCGGCACGAAGTACACCTTCGTGTTGCAACATGCGTGGATAAGCAAAAGAGAGTAGTTCTGCAATGCGTTGCCGAGCATCTGGTTGGGTAGGCTGCCATGCCAATATCGGCCCAAGGCTTTCATCGACCATGGCAGAAACCAACGCACTTTGCGTCGGGAAATAACGATAAGCCGTAGCGCGCGAGAGTTGCGCCGCATTTGCTACGTCTGTTATCGACGGAAATGTCCCTTGTTCATACATCGACATCGCCGTATCGATCAGTAACCGCCGAGTTCTGGCTTTGATGGTGGTCAGTGATGGAGAGGCGCGCTCCTGTTTATCCTGATTATGCACGGTCACTCCATGGTCAATAACGAGTATCTGCGCTCACTATAACAAACCGACCGCACAAATCGCCATGAATGCATTTCACCTGCAAACTAATTTTGAGACTCTAGTCTCAAAAATCAGTAGTATCCTTTGCGAAAATGATACTCTAGTCTCAATATGATTCTATCTTAACCAACTCGCTTCGTTGTTAGGCTGTAAGTAGAAAATAAACTTCCAATAAAAAGAAGTGAGCTACACGCGCATTCATAGAAGGATGTTCAGATGCCTCGTCATATTTTTATCGCGACTACCACAGATACCAAAGGCGAAGAGCTGACATATGTCAGTGAATTGATTAAAGCAACCGGGCTAACAACGGTCACGGTGGATTTATCGACTAAAGAAGGACAACGAGCCAGTGGCGCAGATATCTCTGCCGAGACAGTAGCGGGCCATCACCCCGATGGGCGTCAGGCGGTGTTCTGTGGTGATAGGGGGCGGGCGATAAGTGCAATGGCCGTCGCTTTTGAGCGTTTTATTGCCAGCCGTGATGATGTGGCCGCGTTATTAGGTCTGGGAGGTTCCGGCGGCACCGCGCTGATTACACCGGCGATGCAAAGCTTACCGATTGGTATTCCTAAACTGATGGTATCTACCATGGCTTCTGGTGATGTTTCAGGTTACATCGGTGCCAGTGATATCGCCATGATGTATTCCGTCACCGATATTGCCGGGCTTAACCGCATTTCTCGTCGTGTACTGAGTAATGCCGCTCACCAGATTGCCGGAGCAGTCTATTTCGCCAAAGAAGAGTTACTGGTTGATGATAAACCGGCGCTGGGCTTGACCATGTTTGGTGTGACAACTCCCTGTATTCAGGCCGTCAGTGCCGCATTATCAGACGAATATGACTGTTTGGTGTTCCACGCCACAGGTAGCGGCGGCAAAGCTATGGAAAAACTGGCCGAAAGTGGCTTGCTGGCGGGGGCACTTGATCTGACCACCACCGAGGTCTGCGACCTGTTATTTGACGGGGTATTGGCCTGTGGGCCGGAACGCTTCGATGCTATTGCTCACAGCAACATCCCGTATGTCGGCTCTTGCGGTGCATTGGATATGGTCAACTTCGGCAGCCCGGCAACTATTCCGGCTAAATATGCCGATCGCTTGTTCTATAAACATAACGCCCAAGTGACACTGATGCGCACCACCGAGCAAGAGAATATTCAAATGGCACGCTGGATTGGTGAAAAGCTCAATCGTTGTCAGGGTGAAGTGCGCTTCTTAATTCCAGCCGGCGGATTCTCAGCATTGGATGCGCCGGGCCAGCCATTCTGGGATGAAAAAGCGTTGAAAGCCTTTATTGATACGCTGGAAGAGACCGTCATTCAAACTGATAAACGCCGCTTAGTGCACTATCCGTTCAACATCAATGACCCAGAATTTGCCCAGGCCGCAGTAGAAAACTTTAAAGAAATAACAAAGAGCCCATCCCATTAGGGCCATTTTATTCGTGGAGAGATATATGCCAAAATTTCAACGCCAGGCCATTTTAGCCAAATTTCGGGAAATGATTGCCCGCCGTGAGCCGATTATCGGTGGCGGTGCGGGCACAGGGCTGTCAGCTAAATGTGAAGAGGCTGGTGGAATTGATCTTATCGTTATCTATAACTCAGGCCGCTATCGTATGGCGGGGCGTGGGTCGCTGGCAGGTTTGCTGGCCTACGGGAATGCCAATGAAATCGTGGTCGATATGGCCAAAGAAGTGTTGCCGGTAGTCAAAAATACGCCAGTGCTGGCGGGAGTGAATGGTACTGACCCATTCTGTCAGTTCGATCACTTTTTGGACCAATTGAAAGCATTGGGTTTTTCTGGCGTGCAGAACTTCCCAACCGTTGGGTTAATTGACGGTAACTTCCGTGCCAATCTGGAAGAGACTGGCATGGGGTATGGCTTGGAAGTGGATATGATCCGCCTGGCTCACGAAAAAGATTTACTGACCACCCCATATGTTTTCAGTGCCGCCGATGCGGTTGCCATGACACAAGCGGGTGCTGACATTATTGTGCCACATATGGGGCTGACGACTGGCGGTAACATCGGTGCGGACACGGCACTGAAACTGGCGGACTGTGTGCCTCTGATTAATGACTGGGCTGCGGCGGCAAAAGCGGTACGTGAAGGTATCATTGTGCTGTGTCACGGTGGGCCAATTTCCTCACCAGAAGATGCCCAATACATTATGGATAACTGCCCGCAATGTGACGGTTTTTATGGTGCCAGTTCGATGGAACGTCTGCCGACTGAAATTGCACTAACGGACACCACCAAACAGTTTAAAAATATAAAGCGTTGATATTTTGCCAATACCAAAGGGAAAGCCTGTTTTGTGAATTTTGCCGGTTTTTGGCTAAATGAAGATGCAGGATACACAAAACCGAAGTCGATGTTGGCTTCGGTTTTTTTTTGCTTTTTAGCCAGTTCATGCCAGATAGCTGCCGCCAAGATGTGTTATCGCCTGTTGTGTCTGTAACAACTAAAAATAAAGCTCACCTATTAACTACTTTTAACCGGTTGACAGTCTTTTTCTTCTCGGCGTAACATGCGCGCACTATTCTTGATGAGGACATTCGCCTTGGACACACCCAGTAGATACTGGCTCAATAACCTGTTCATATGGTGCAACTTCTAAGGCTATCCTCATATTTGCTGATAGCCTTCGTGGTTGTCAGCGGCCCCGCTAAGCCGTCGCTGTGAGTCAGATCTCCTTATGGTCTGAAACATAGAGTATTTATCAATACCTCGCTGTTTCTGTGCTTCAATGCGTTATCCCTATCCATCACCGCAAGGGAGTTTTGGCACATGCTGAGCGCATTTAAATTAAGTAACAATCGCTTATCCCGTTTGGAGCTGGATGAGTCAGATGATCTGACCTCATCAATTTGGGTCGACTTAGTTGAACCGGAAGAAGGGGAGCGCGAACGCGTCCAGTCTGAGTTAGGGCAAAGCCTGGCGACCCGGCCAGAGTTGGACGACATCGAGGCTTCCGCCCGCTTCTTTGAAGATGAGGATGGCCTACATATCCACTCCTTCTTCTATTATGAAGATGCTGAAGACCATGCGGGTAACTCAACCGTGGCATTTACCATCCGTGATGGTCGCCTGTATACCCTGCGTGAGCGCGAGTTACCGGCTTTTCGTTTATATCGGATGCGGGCGCGTAACCAAACACTGGTTGATGGCAATGCCTATGAGCTGTTGCTGGATCTGTTCGAAACCAAAATTGAGCAGCTAGCCGATGAAATCGAAAACATTTATAGCGATTTGGAAGCCTTAAGTCGCGTCATTATGGAAGGGCAGCAAGGTGATGAATATGACGCCGCGTTGTCTACCTTAGCGGAACAGGAAGATATCGGCTGGAAAGTGCGCTTGTGTCTGATGGATACCCAGCGAGCACTGAATTTCTTGGTACGTAAAGCCCGCTTGCCGAGTGGTCAACTGGAGCAAGCCCGTGAGGTATTGCGCGATATTGAATCCCTATTGCCACACAATGAATCCCTGTTCCAGAAGGTTAACTTCCTGATGCAGGCAGCAATGGGCTTTATCAATATCGAGCAGAACCGGATTATCAAGATCTTCTCGGTGGTATCGGTGGTGTTCCTGCCGCCAACACTGGTGGCATCCAGCTACGGGATGAACTTTGAGTTTATGCCGGAATTGCGCTGGTCATTTGGCTATCCGGGCGCGATCAGTTTGATGATTATCGCGGGTTTAGCACCGTACTTGTATTTCAAACGCAAGAACTGGCTCTAACCTAACCTTCGCCCTTGAAGCTGCAGGGATGTTAGCTGCGTTCACGCACCCGAATCACTTGGACTGTGTAAGCTCATCGGGATGAGTTCACTGGCAGCCTACCTGCAACTTCAAGTTCTTTGGTTACCAATATCATAACTCGATGAGTAACCGGGCATTTTTGTCGGCTTGCTATCTAGGCGCGGCGCTTACGTTGGGTGTAGAGCGCATCCAATGTGAACAGCAACAGTGCCGCCCAGATAAAGGCGAAAGTCACCATTTTATCGTTGCCAATGGTTTCGCCGTAGAAGGTTACCGCCAGAATAAACATCAACGTTGGCCCGAGGTATTGGAAAAAGCCCAATGTCGATAGTTTTAAGCGAGTGGCGGCGGCGGTGAAGAACAGTAGCGGGATAGTGGTAATCACCCCGGCTGCTGCCAATAACAGGTTAAGCGACCACGCATTGGTGCTCATGTGGCTGGTTGGGCTATCGGCAATAAAGAACAGATACACCGCTGCTATCGGCAATAGCCACATAGTTTCCACCAGCATGCCGGTTTGGGCATCTATCCCGAGTTTTTTACGAATCAGACCGTATAAAGCAAAGCTTATCGCGAGTCCCAGGGCGATTATCGGTAGCGAGCCAAACTGCCATAATTGAATCAATACCCCGCCGAACGCTAATGCCACCGCAACCCACTGCATGCGACGAAAGCGCTCACCCAGAAACAACATGCCGAATAACACATTTACTAGCGGGTTAATGAAATAACCCAAACTGGCTTCCAGCATATGATTATGGTTTACCGCCCAGATAAACAACAGCCAGTTACTGGCAATCAACACAGCAGTAACTGCTAGCAATAACAGGCGTTTGCCGTTTCTACAGGCACTGCGTACCTGTGGCCAATTGCGGCTAACAGTTAGCAGAATCAACATAAAGAAAAATGACCAGATAATCCGATGAGTCAAAATTTCATCAGCCGGCACCTGCTGGATGAGCTTGAAATAAGCTGGGGCAATACCCCAAATAAAATAGGCTGCCAGAGCAAATAAAATGCCCTGACGGGTTCGTTGTTTATCCATGGTGTAGCTCGGGACAAGAAAGGAGATGCGGTGAGTGTACTTAACTTCGCGTTACGAATCATCACCGCTGACGGGCAAATCAGCCAACCAGATAAGTTGCCGTTGCGCTAGCGATATGCATTTGGCTTTCATTATGCAGCTCAACCCGGGCAACCGACACTTTATTGCCACTGCGTAAAATACTGCTGCTGGCAATAAAATGCTCGCCTCGGCCGGGGCGTAGATAGTCAACACGCAGATCGATAGTGCCCATTTTAGCCAGCTTCATTTGCAATTGTTCTTTAATGAGCGGTTCATGGCGTACCAGGCTATTCCCAACGCACACCAGTCCGGCAGCAACATCCAGCACTGCGGCAATAACGCCACCATGCAAAATTCGTTGTGCAATATTGCCAACTAACTTGTCATTATTATCGAAAGCAATCTCGGCGTAATCTTGCTCGAAACGGGTTAATCGCAGACCAAGCTCACGGTTAAATGGCATGTGATACACAAATACTTCGCCAATCATGCGGCGAGCATCCTCTAACGTTAAAGTTGTTACTGGCATTTTTCCCTATTCTCTTCTTGGTTGCCGATAAGCAATCATAGTGTAAGTTAACGAATTGTTTATTTTATGCTTCTGTTTTGTTGTTTTCCAGCCGTTAAGCCATAAATATAAACAACACTAATATCAGATAACATTTGTGTGTAGAATGAGCTGTTTTCATTACAAATAGAAATAATCCGTAAGGTGATGGGGGAATAATGGGAAGATTTTGGCGGATACTGATAGCGCTGTTACTGGTGCCAACGTTGGCACAGGCAGAAGCTGCAACGGTTGAGAAGATTCATGATGCACCTGAGGTGCGTGGTAGTATTATTGCGGCAATGTTGCAGGATCACGATAATCCGTTTCTGCTTTATCCATATGAAACAAACTATCTGTTATATACCTATACCAGTAATATCAATAAAGATGCTATCAGCTCTTATGATTGGGCTGAAAATGCCAAGAGGGATGAAGTTAAATTCCAACTGAGTTTAGGTTTCCCTATTTGGCGTGGTATTGCCGGTGATAACTCATTACTGGGTGCTTCTTATACGCAACGTTCTTGGTGGCAGGCATCCAATAGTGATGAGTCCTCGCCATTCCGCGAAACAAACTATGAACCGCAACTGTTCCTGGCATGGGCAACTGATTACGAGTTGGCGGGCTGGACTTTCCGTGAAGTAGAGTTTGGTTATAACCACCAGTCTAACGGTAAAGCGGATCCAACCTCACGTAGCTGGGATCGTGTATACACCCGTGTGATGGCACAGCGTGGCAATTTAGAAATTGACTTGAAGCCTTGGTATCGTCTGCCAGAAAGCGACGAGAAAGATGACAACCCGGATATCAATAAATACATGGGTTATTATCGTCTGAAAGTCGGTTATGCCTTGGGTGACAGTGTATTCAGCGTGGATGGCCATTATAACTGGAATACCGGTTACGGCGGCGCAGAAATGGGCTGGAGCTATCCTATCACCAAGCATGTTCGTTTCTATACCCAAGTGTTCAGTGGCTATGGTGAGTCAATGATTGACTATAACTTTAGGCAAACACGGGTGGGTGTGGGTATCATGTTAAACGATGTCCTTTAACGTCATCCGGCGTTAGAAAAGTTTCAGACACAGGCCGGTTAACCGGCCTGTGCAGATCTTATAGTTGGGGAAGAGTGTGTCGACCGCAGCAGTGATAAATAGGGAATTACTGGCAGTGCAGGTATTGCGAGATACTTTCGGCTATCAGCAATTCCGGCCCGGACAACAGGAAATTATCAACGCCACCCTATCAGGGCAAGACTGTCTGGTAGTGATGCCTACCGGTGGTGGTAAGTCCTTGTGTTATCAGATTCCGGCACTGGTGACGGATGGGTTGACGCTGGTAGTCTCTCCGTTGATCTCGCTCATGAAGGATCAGGTCGACCAACTGCTGGCCTACGGCGTTGGTGCGGGGTGCTTAAACTCGTCGCAAACGCGTGAACAACAGTTAGCCGTGATGGACGGTTGCCGTAGCGGTCAGATTAAGCTGCTGTATATTGCTCCAGAACGCTTGGTCATGGAGAGTTTCCTCGATCAATTGTATCAGTGGCGGCCAGCTTTATTGGCGGTGGATGAGGCGCACTGTATTTCTCAATGGGGTCATGATTTCCGCCCGGAATATCGTGCTCTAGGCCAGTTAAAGCAACGTTTCCCTGATTTACCGGTTATTGCGCTCACTGCCACGGCGGATGACGCGACGCGGGGGGATATTGTTCGTCTGCTTAATCTGGATCAGCCACTGATTCAAGTCAGCAGTTTTGACCGCCCCAATATCCGTTACACCTTGGTAGAGAAGTTCAAACCGCTCGATCAATTATGGCGTTTTGTGCAAGACCAACGCGGCAAAAGTGGCATTATCTATTGTAACAGCCGGGCAAAAGTGGAAGACACCACCGCCCGTTTGCAGAGCCGTGGCTTAAGTGTGGCGGCCTACCATGCCGGGCTGGATAACGAGCGTCGGGGACAGGTGCAGGAAGCATTCCAGCGCGATGATCTGCAAGTGGTGGTCGCGACCGTGGCCTTTGGTATGGGGATTAACAAACCCAACGTCCGCTTTGTGGTGCATTTTGATATCCCGCGCACTATCGAGTCTTATTATCAGGAAACCGGCCGTGCCGGGCGTGATGGCCTGCCTGCTGAAGCCATGTTGCTGTACGATCCGGCGGATATGGCGTGGTTACGTCGCTGTCTGGAAGAGAAACCAGCAGGGGCACAGCAAGATATTGAACGGCATAAATTAAATGCTATGGGCGCTTTTGCGGAGGCGCAGACTTGTCGTCGTCTGGTGCTGCTCAACTATTTTGGTGAGGGTAAACAGCAGTCGTGTGGTAACTGTGATATTTGCCTCGATCCGCCGAAGCGCTACGATGGGCTGGCTGATGCACAAAAAGCCCTCTCGTGTGTTTATCGTGTCGGACAGCGGTTTGGTCTGGGGTATATTGTCGAGGTGCTGCGCGGGGCGAATAACCAGCGTATCCGTGAAATGGGTCATGACAAGTTATCAGTGTATGGGATTGGCCGCGAACAAAGCCACGAACACTGGGTCAGTATATTGCGCCAGCTTATCCATCTCGGGTTGCTGAGCCAAAATATCGCAATGTTTTCAGCGTTACAACTGACTGAGGCCGCTCGCCCGATTCTGCGTGCTGAATTGCCGTTACAATTGGCAGTGCCGCGTATTCAGAGCCTGAAAGTGCGCAGTAGCGCTAATCAAAAATCTTATGGCGGCAATTATGATCGCAAGTTGTTCGCCAAATTGCGCAAGTTGCGTAAATCTATCGCTGACGAAGGCAATATTCCGCCTTATGTGGTGTTTAACGATGCTACCTTGCTGGAGATGGCGGAACAGATGCCGATTACTGCCAGCGAGCTGTTGAGCGTCAATGGTGTTGGGCAACGCAAACTGGAGCGTTTTGGCGCGCCGTTTATGGCGATGATCCGCGACCATGTAGACAACAACGACGACTAACCGGTCGCCTTTCGCTAACGCCCCTGCGATTTTCGGTTCGCAGGGTATATGAGAATCTATCATGTTGATGCTATTCCTTACCGTTGCGCTGGTCCATCTGGTTGCATTAATGAGCCCAGGGCCGGATTTCTTTTTTGTCTCGCAAACTGCAGCCAGCCGTTCGCGCCGTGAGGCGATGATGGGGGTGGTCGGGATCTCGCTGGGAATTGTTATCTGGGCTGGTGTGGCGCTGATGGGGTTGAACCTTATCTTGCAGAAAATGGCGTGGTTACATCAGATTATTATGGTCGGTGGTGGGCTATATCTGTGCTGGATGGGGTGGCAACTGCTGAAATCTGCCCGAGCCAAACGTCATGGTAGCGAGGGGGAGGTTCAAGTTGCATTACCCGCCCGTGGTCGGACCTTCCTGCGCGGCTTCCTGACTAATCTATCGAACCCGAAAGCCGTTATCTATTTCGGCAGTGTGTTCTCACTATTTGTTGGCGATGACGTCAGTGCGGGTGCGCGCTGGGGCTTGTTTGTGCTGATTGTTGGTGAAACCTTCGTTTGGTTCACTATTGTCGCCTGCGTATTTGCCTTGCCGGTGATGCGCCGTGGCTATCAGCGTTTATCAAAATGGATTGATGGACTGGCGGGGGTACTGTTTGCCGGTTTTGGTATCCATTTGATCTTATCGCGCTAATTAATGCCCCAACTGGCAGATGATGCCGGTTGGGTAATCATTTGTTTGAATTAGCATTACACTTTTCTGGCGGTTGCCAATAACGCGCCTACCAGCATAAATAAGCCACCAAATATCCGGTTCAGTAATTTCATTTGTTGTGGTGATTTAATCCAGCCAGCAATTCGGGTAGCGAGGGTGGCGTAACCAATCATCACAATAATATCAACCACCACGCTGGTGGTGCCGAGAATCAGATATTGCGCCACTTGCGGTTGGTGTGGCAGCACAAATTGTGGGAATAATGCCGCTAGAAAAACGATGCTTTTTGGGTTGGTAAGGTTAACAAACACCGCGCGTTTAAACAGTTTTCGCCGCGGCATACTGTTGGCTAGCGCATGCAGATCCAGCGCACCGGCAGCGCGCCATTGCTGAATCCCAAGCCAGATTAAGTAAGCCGCACCAAGCCATTTTAGTATTTCAAATGCCAGCAAGGATTGTGAAATCAGTGCACCCAACCCCACGCCAACTAATACAATGTGCACGGCTAATCCCAATTGCAGCCCGCAAATTGAGGCCACAACCCCGCGCGTACCGTGGCTGATGGCGGTGCTCATGGTGTTAATGGCCCCAGAACCAGGGGACAGGCTGAGGATCAATGTGGTCAGTAGATAGGTTAACCACCAGTCTAAGGTCATCGGCAAAGCTCCCTGAATGCATAAATTTATGCCACAATACTCTATTGCTAATAGTTGTGCTATGGCTCACAGAACGACTGGGTTTACCAGAATATCAGGTGTATTGAACATTGAGCAATTCCGGTCAAAGGATGTCATCAGTCATGATTTACAAGGTCATGCTATATCGAGCCACGCTATGCCGTTAGACAATAGCTGGTTAACGCGTGAAGAGCAGTTTGCTGCTTTTGTTAACGGGCCGCTGTTAGATTTTTGGCAACAGCGAGATGAGGATGAGTTTATCGGCGTCGATGATATTCCGATTCGCTATGTCCGCTTTCGTGCACCACAACACACTCGAGTGGTGGTGGTGGTGCCCGGTCGCATTGAAAGTTACGTTAAATATCCTGAAGTGGCTTATGATCTGTTTCAGCAAGGCTATGATGTGATAGTGCTGGATCATCGTGGGCAAGGGCGGTCGGGTCGCTTGCTTGAGGATGGTAACCGTGGTCATGTGATTAAGTTTGATGATTATATTGAGGATTTTGCGCAGTTAGTGCAGCGCGAAATAACTGATAGCCATTATCAGCAGCGATTTGCCCTGGCTCATTCAATGGGGGGTGCAATTCTAACGCGTTTTCTGGCCAGAGAACCGGATGTGTTTAATGCGGTAGCATTATGTGCTCCGATGTTTGGTATCCACTTACCGATGCCCGGCTGGCTGGCTCACCGCATTGTCGACTGGGCCGAAAGGCATCAAACGCTGCGCGACTATTATGCTATTGGTACCGGCCAGTGGCGGCCACTGCCCTATCTGGTCAATGTGTTAACCCATAGCCGTGAGCGATATCGCCGCTATTTACGCCAATATGCGGATACACCGGAAATACGTCTTGGTGGGCCAACCTATCATTGGATCCGAGAAAGTCTGCTGGTGGGCGAGCAAATTATCGCGCAAGCAGAAAAGATAACCACGCCGGTTCTATTATTACAAGCCAGTGAGGATCGGGTAGTACATAACCCGGCTCATGATGCTTTTTCTCAGGCAATGACTTTGGCAGGACACCCTTGCGAAGGGGGACAACCTAAGAGAGTTCAAGGTGCACGCCATGAGATCCTGTTCGAGCGGGACCAGCTTCGTGCCGAGGCGCTGAGCGCCATATTGCGCTTTTTCGCGCAACATCAATCATCAGTCGGCCATTATGGCTCCGACGCCACCAGAGGTTAGAACATACCGCTATGTATCATGTTGTTGCTTCCGATTTAGATGGCACCCTGCTATCACCTGATCATCTTTTAACGCCATATACTAAAGAAACACTCAAGTTGCTGACGCAGCGCGACGTGCATTTTGTGTTTGCCACTGGTCGCCATCATATCGATGTGGCACAAATCCGCGATAGCTTGGAAATCAGTGCCTTCATGATTACCTCCAACGGCGCACGGGTGCACAACACGGCGGGAGAGCTGATTTTTAGTCATAACCTTGATGCAGATATTGCGCGTGATTTGTACAATATTGAGCACAATAACCCGGATATCCTGACCAACGTCTACCTGAACGACGAATGGTTTATGAACCGTGAAAGCCCGGCACAGAAAGAATTTTTCCGTGAGTCGGTATTTAATTATCAGGTATTTGAACCTGCATTACTGCCAACCGATGGTGTGTGTAAGGTTTACTTCACCTGTGAAGATCATGACAAGTTGTTGATTTTAGAAGAAGCCATCAATGCACGTTGGGGCGATCGAGTTAATGTCAGTTTTTCTTTCCCAACCTGTCTGGAAGTGATGGGCGGCGGTGTCTCTAAGGGGCATGCGCTTGATCAAGTTGCCAAAATTATCGGTTATTCACTGAAAGAATGTATCGCTTTTGGTGATGGTATGAATGACCTGGAAATGCTGTCGATGTCTGGCAAAGGCTGCATCATGCGTGATGCGCATCAACGGCTAAAAGACATGTTACCGAATCTGGAAGTGATAGGTTCAAACGCCGATGATGCAGTACCACACTATTTGCGTAAGATGTTTTTAGGAACAGATAACTAACTGATTTAACGAAGTAAATTAAACTTTTCGTAAACGAAAAAGTGGCGCATTAAACATAATTGCGCCACTGGTTTATTCCGTTATCTCAGAGCATCAACTTACTGGTGTTGCCCCTGTTTTTGCAGGAACTGCACACCTTGATCCGGGAAGTCAGTAAACACCCCGTCAACCTGCGCTTGATTGTAGATAATATCGAATAGCTGATTGACGTTAGTCGCGTATTTCGGCAGCTTATCCGCACGGATGGTGTACGGGTGAACCATCATATTGTTGGCATGCGCATCTTTGACCATATTGGTCAGCTTGATGTTATCCGGCGTAGAGGTTTCAACCACCAGCATATGGTAGTCAGGGCCGATGCCATCGGCATACTGTGCTACTTGCTTCATCGCTCCTGGCTTGAACATCCAGTCGTAACTGTAATTGACCCATTTGCCATCAGGTTTCTGTTCGTAGGTTTCATTCCAGTCGGTATAAGCCACCAGTTGGACCAGTTTCAGGTCCATACCCATCTTCGGTTCCAGCTCGTTTTTGATGCGTTTTAATTCATTGGCATCAAAGCATTGCAGATAAACTTTATCGCCCTTGGTGGTGTAACCGTACTGTTTCAGTACTTCCAACACCTTGGTTGAGATGTCTTTCCCTTCTTGTTTATGGAACCACGGTGCTTTTATTTCTGGGTAAATCCCAACGTTTTTACCGGTCGAATGATTCAAACCTTGAACAAATTCAATCTCTTCCTGGAAGGTATGTACACGGAAGTCAGATTTGCCCATCGGGAAACGGCCCGGATAGCTCTGCACTTTCTTACCGTCTTTATCAATATCAAAGCCTTCGGTAAATTTCAGTGATTTAATTTCTGGTAGCGTAAAATCAATGGCGTAATAGCGGCCATCTTTGCGTGCGCGATCGGGGAAGCGCTCAGCCACATCGGTCACGCGATCCAGATAATGGTCGTGCAGAACCACCAACTCATTATCTTTGGTCATCACCAAATCTTGTTCAAGATAATCCGCACCTTGTGCGTAGGCCATGGCTTTAGCGGGCAGTGAATGCTCCGGCAGATAACCACTGGCACCACGATGTGCGATGACAACTTTGCTTGCCGACGGTTTGGTGACTACTGATGACTGCTCGGTGGCCTGAGCCATACCGGTAACTGAGGATGCCAGAATAATACTCGCCAACAGGGTTTTGATGTGGGTTTGCATTGATAGTGCTCCATTTATCAATCTCAGGGTATGAAAAAGGCTATGTCGCTATAAATCCATCAATAACGACACAGCCTGAAAAAACGTAACTAGATGAACTTATAAGCCCTGTTTTCTAGCCAGCTCTGCGTGATGCTTTTTCTCACTAAACATCACAACGATCAGTAACAGAACAGCCAAGATACTGCCGCCGATCATGACCATAAAGCCGCCGTCCCAACCGAAGTAGTCCACGGTATAACCGACGATGGCACTCGCTGCTACCGAGCCGCCCAGATAACCGAACAAGCCGGTGAAGCCCGCTGCGGTCCCTGCTGCTTTTTTCGGTGCTAATTCAAGCGCATGTAAGCCAATCAACATTACCGGGCCATAGATCAGGAAGCCGATGGTGATCATACAGGCCATATCGATACCTGGGTTACCGACCGGGTTCAGCCAGTAAATGATGGTAGCGATAGTCACCAGAGTCATAAAGAACACACCGGTGGCCCCGCGGTTACCTCTAAACACTTTGTCAGACATCCAACCGCACAACAGCGTCCCTGGAATACCAGCGTATTCATACAGGAAATAAGCCCATGAGGATTTATCCAGTGCGAAGTGTTTCACTTCTTTCAGGTAGGTCGGTGACCAGTCGAGGATGCCGTAACGCAGTAAATAAACAAAAACGTTAGCAATCGCGATGTACCACAACAGTTTGTTGGGCAATATGTATTGCATGAAGATCTGTTTAGCTGTCAGTTCTTCTTCTGCTTCTTCACTGTAGTCGTCTGGATAGTCGTTTTTGTACTCTTCAATCGGCGGCAAGCCCACGGATTGAGGGGTATCACGCATCAGACCAAAGACAATCAATGCCACCAGAATGGCACCAAAAGCAGGCATGTAGAGTGCAGCTTTCCAGTCGTTAAACCACGCCATCCCCAGCAGGAACAGTAATGGTGGTAAGCCACCACCGACGTTATGGGCGCAGTTCCAGACTGACACGATACTGCCGCGTTCCTTCTTCGACCACCAGTGCACCATAGTACGGCCACATGGCGGCCAACCCATACCCTGGAACCAGCCACATAAGAACAGCAGCACGAACATCACGGCGATACTAGATGTTGCCCAAGGCACAAAGCCCATAAACAGCATCACGGCGGCGGCGAGAATCAAACCGGCAGAGAGGAATATCCGTGGGTTAGACCGGTCAGAAACCGAACCCATGATGAATTTTGAGAAACCGTAGGCAATAGAAATACCCGATAACGCGAAGCCCAGATCCCCGCGAGAGAACCCTTGTTCGATCAAATACGGCATGGCGAGAGTAAAGTTTTTACGCACCAGATAGTAGGCGGCGTAACCGAAAAAGATGCCCATAAAGATTTGCCAGCGTAGGCGGCGGTAGGTGGGATCAATCTGTTCTGCTGGAAGCCGGGCCTGATGCGGCGCGGGCTTAAAAATACTCAACATGAGTGCCTCCGATGGCTTTTTTGTAGTTTTTGACCCCGGTATAGCCTGGTATCTACCCGGTAGTTAAACGGCTAACTTGCTGTCGTTTATGTTCCATAACGAGCGCCATGCTAGATAAATTCGCATAACTTATCTGTGAGTGATGGCTCATTTGTTACAGTTATATGAAAGCGGCGGCAATTTTGAGCGATTGGTTAACATTTTGAAACCCATAATGACAAATTACCTGTGACTTTGATCACAATCATGGTTTTTAAACACCACATTGCTTTCGTTTTTCGTTCGTTTTTGTTCCTTATCAAACAATAACCTTAAAGATTGTGGCTCAATAGACGCATAATTAGCCGCCAGGCGGCTGTCTGATAATGTGGGGTCCTTCATGACGAACAGTTCTCCTTACACAGAAACGGATGTCATCATCATTGGTGGTGGTGCGACCGGTGCCGGGATTGCCCGTGACTGCGCTCGCCGTGGTTTAGCCTGTACGCTCTTGGAGAGGCATGACATTGCCACTGGTGCGACTGGCCGTAACCATGGCTTGCTACACAGCGGCGCACGCTATGCGGTAACTGATGGCGAATCTGCCCGCGAATGTATTGAAGAAAACCGTATTCTGAAACGTATTGCACGGCATTGTATTGAGCAAACGGATGGCCTGTTTATCACGTTGCCGGAAGACTCGCTGGAATATCAGCAGCAATTTATCGCGCGCTGCCAGGACGCCGGTATCGAGGCCGAAGCCATTGATCCAAAGCTGGCCTTACGGCTGGAGCCTGCTGCTAATCCGACATTGATTGCTGCCGTCCGCGTGCCAGATGGTACCGTCGATCCCTTCCGTTTAACTGCCGCGAATATGCTGGATGCGCGTGAGCACGGTGCGAATGTACTGACTTATCACGAAGTTATTGGCTTGCTACGCCACGGTGATAGGGTGAGCGGCGTGCGCGTTTTCGATCATAAGAATCAGCGCCAGTATGATATTCATGCACAAATAGTGGTCAACGCTGCGGGGATCTGGGGGCAACATATTGCTGAATATGCTGATCTTCGTATCCGCATGTTTCCGGCAAAAGGTGCTCTGTTGATCTTGGGTCATCGGATCAACAACATGGTGATCAACCGCTGTCGTAAACCGGCTGATGCTGATATTTTGGTTCCGGGCGACACCATCTCATTGATCGGGACGACCTCAACCCATATTGAATACGATCAAATCGATAATATGGTAGTAACGGCACAAGAGGTGGATACCTTAATCCGCGAAGGATCAAAACTTTCACCCCAGTTGGCGCAAACGCGCATCTTACGTGCTTACGCCGGTGTCAGGCCGCTGGTTGCCAGTGATGATGACCCGTCGGGGCGCAATGTCAGCCGTGGCATTGTGTTACTGGATCATGCTAACCGCGATGGTCTGGAAGGTTTTATCACCATTACCGGTGGCAAGCTGATGACCTACCGTCTGATGGCGGAGTGGGCAACAGATAAAGTGTGTGAAAAATTAGGTATTACCGCAGCCTGTACCACCGCCCAAGCGCCACTACCCGGTTCACAGCAATCAGCGGAGCAAACTCTCAGCAAAGTCATTTCTCTGCCTGCCAGTATTCGTGGCTCAGCGGTTTATCGCCATGGGGATCGCGCGACACAACTATTGGCCGGAAACCGGCTGGATAATAGCCTGGTGTGCGAATGCGAGGCAGTGACTGCCGGCGAAGTGCGCTATGCGATTGAATCGCTATCGGTCAATAACCTACTGGATTTACGTCGTCGTACCCGTGTTGGCATGGGGACCTGTCAGGGTGAACTCTGTGCCTGCCGGGCCGCGGGTTTACTCAGCCGCTTTAAAGTGACCACGCCGCAGCAATCCCGTGAACAGCTGGTGCAATTTCTTAATGAGCGTTGGAAAGGTGTGCGCCCGATAGCTTGGGGCGATGCTTTGCGGGAGAGTGAATTTACGCACTGGGTTTATCAAGGGCTGTGTGGTCTGGATGACACCCCGTCTGCGGCCAACGTTCAGGAGAAACCAGATGAAATTTGATGTCATTATCATCGGTGGTGGCTTGGCTGGTCTGGCGTGCGGTATCCGCCTGGCTGAGCAAGGCAAATATTGTGCGATTGTCAGCGCCGGGCAAAATGCGCTGCACTTTTCCTCCGGCTCTTTGGATCTATTGGCAAAATTACCGGATGGGCAGGCAGTCAGCCAGCCGTTATCCGCACTCGCGACCTTGGCTGAATTAGCGCCTGAACACCCCTATAGCAAGATGGGGCAAGTGGCACAAGTGGGTGAATTAGCACAAGAAGCTGAATCTCTTTTACAGCGGTGCGGCCTGAAATTGGTGGGCAGCGCGGCGAAGAACCACCTGCGGCTTACGCCGTTGGGCAGTTGCCGGCCAACCTGGCTCAGCCCGGCGGATATCCCGGTTGCACCATTGGAAGGCCCGCTGCCGTGGCAAAAAGTCGCGGTAATTGGTATTGAAGGTTTCCTCGATTTCCAACCACAAATGGTTGCCAGCGCCTTACAAGAGCAAGGTGTTGATGCGACGCCAGATTATCTGCATTTACCGGCGTTTGATCGTCTGCGGGATAACCCTAGCGAATTTCGTGCGGTCAATATTGCTCGTGTGCTGGATTTACCAGAAAACCTGCAACCGCTGGCGGATGAGTTATCCCGTCTGTCATCAGCAGCAGAAATGATTTTGCTGCCAGCTTGTATCGGGCTGGATGTGTCTGCGCCACTGGAAGCATTGCGAGCCGCAGTCGGGAAACCCATTCAACTGCTGCCGACGCTACCACCGTCGTTACTTGGTATGCGATTACATCAGGCTCTGCGCCATCGCTTCCAGCAATTGGGGGGCATTGTCATGCCCGGTGATGCGGTATTACGTGCTGAGCTGGTGGGGGACCGGATTACTGGGCTTTATAGCCGTAACCATGGCGATATTCCGTTGCGTGCCGCCCAGATGGTGCTGGCCAGCGGTAGCTTCTTTAGCAATGGGTTAGTGGCCACTTTTGAGCATGTTTACGAACCGATACTGGATCTGGATATTTTATCGCTACCGAACCGTGCCGACTGGAGCCGCAGCAATATGTTTGCGCCCCAGCCTTATCTGCAATTTGGGGTTAACACTGATAACCGGTTACGGGCGCTACGTGGGGGTATTGCACTGGATAATCTACATGTTATCGGTGCGGTACTGGGGGGATACGATCCGTTGCAACAAGGCTGTGGCGCAGGGGTTTCACTAACCAGCGCACTGTTTGTTGCAGAGCAGATTGTCAACGCAATGGAGGTGACATTATGACGTGGTTACCGCAGAACGGAGACAGCAACACTTTTTCTCAGAATCAACATTTGCCGCAGGATAAACACTTGGCACGGGATAACAGTTTTGAAAGTTGTATTAAGTGTACGGTGTGCACCACTTATTGCCCGGTCGCCAAGGTTAACCCGCTTTATCCGGGGCCGAAGCAGGCTGGCCCTGATGGTGAGCGCTTACGTTTGAAAGATCCGGCACTGTATGACGATGCATTGAAATATTGCACGAACTGCAAACGTTGCGAAGTGGCATGCCCGTCCGATGTTAAAATCGGCGACATCATCCAACGTGCTAAAGCCAGTTACAGCAGCAATAAACCCAAACTGCGCGATGCGATCCTCAGTCATACCGATATCATGGGCACCCTCTCAACACCGTTTGCACCGGTAGTGAATGCGGTCACCGGTTTGAAACCGGTGCGTGCCTTGTTGGATAAAGCGCTGAAAATTGATCATCGGCGTGAATTACCAAAATACTCGTTTGGTACCTTTCGCCGCTGGTATCGTAAACAAGCTGAAAAACAGCAGCAATATAGCGAACAGGTGGCATTTTTCCATGGCTGCTTCGTAAATTACAATCATCCCCAGTTAGGTAAAGATTTAGTCAGTGTATTCAATGCGATGAACATTGGCGTTCAATTACTTAAACGGGAAAAATGCTGTGGCGTACCCCTGATTGCTAATGGATTTATTGAGCAGGCGAAAAAACAGGCACGGGTGAATCTGGAATCCCTGACTGATGCGGTTATCGGGCGGGATATCCCGGTAGTAGCAACTTCATCAAGTTGCACCTTTACCTTGCGTGATGAGTATCCGCACTTGTTAGATGTTGATACTGCACCCGTGCGCGACAAAGTGGAGTTGGCGACACGCTATCTCTACCGCTTATTGGATCAGGGGCGCGACTTACCGTTGAAAGCGCTGTTCTCGGCAAACAATACGCCGTTGCGTATTGCCTATCACACACCTTGCCATATGGAGAAAATGGGCTGGACGGCCTATACCCTGGCTTTACTACAGCGTATCCCCGGTATTGAGCTGGTGGTATTGGATTCGCAGTGTTGCGGGATTGCCGGAACTTACGGTTTTAAATCAGAGAACTACGCAACATCGCAAGGGATTGGTGCCTCACTGTTCCAGCAAATCGAGGAGAGTGGGGTTGATTTGGTGATTACCGATTGCGAAACCTGTAAGTGGCAGATTGAAATGTCGACCAGCAAAAAATGCGAACATCCCATCACTTTATTGGCACAGGCTTTAGCTTAATTTTGGAAAAGGATAATGCAGGCAGAGCGCTGATGAGCCGCGCTCTGTTAAGGAATACTATTTTAGCTTGAGCGTGCTAATAATCGATTCGGCTTCAGTCTGAGCTTGCTGCTGATTATCTGCGGGCAGCGTAATTTGTATTGTCATCAAATGGTTATCGACTTTACCCATCAACACAGACGAATAGGCTTTCTGGCCGCCACTGGTAATAATGCTATCTAACTGCTGGAACGGTTGTCCGTCAATTTTAATGGCTTTATTGGTGACGACTTGCAGGTTAGCATCACGGGCGCGTTGCTGGTCTGCTAAACGCGTTGTCAGTACTTCCAGTTCTTCATTGGTGTTATCACCTAAAATCACGATAACTGCTTTATCGCCGGTTTTATTGGCGTAAACGTGCATGTTATTCGCTTGATTGCCCATCTTTCCGCTTTGATCAGACAAGTCTGCCGGCAAGCTGAAGGCCACTTTGCCTTCCAGCAGGCTGACCGGTTGGCCCACGTTACTATTGCTGTTGCCATCACAAGCACTTAATCCTGCAACCAACAGACCGACAGCAAGAAATTTGGTTATTTTATGCATGGGAATCCCTTTATTGATGATTAATATCCCCTTGTTACTTGAACTTACAGGGGGTTAGTGACACCCCTGCAACGCCAACTAATCTGGGTATGGCCTTATCGCACCTTATTCAGACGCTAAAAGCAATCTATTGTTCAGTGGCAGTAGCCTGCTTTAGTGCTTGCTGTTCGGTCTGTCGGGCAAAATATTTCAGCAATACATTGAGCATCACGCCATAGGCGGGTAGGAAGAACAACATGCAGATCAGCAGCTTAAAGCTATAATCCACCAAAGCGATTTCTACCCAGTTTGCAGCCATAAATGGGTCAGTACTGCGATAGAACGCAATAAAGAAGAACGCCATGGTGTCACTGATATTGCCAAAGAACATGGCAGCAGTAGGGGCAACCCACCAGGCACTGCGCTGACGCAGGCGGTTAAATACCTGAACATCCAGAATCTGGCCGAGTACATAGGCCATAAAGCTGGCAATCGCGATACGGGCTACCACCAAGTTAAAGCTGGTTAATGCCGGTAACCCCTGCCAACTCCCCTGATAAAACAGGGCTGAAATCAGATATGAAATCAGCAACGCTGGCACCATAACCGACAGAATGATCCGGCGCGCCAAAGGAGCACCAAAAATCCGCACAGTCAGGTCAGTGGCAAGGAAGATAAACGGAAAAGTAAAAGCGCCCCAGGTGGTATGAAAACCGAAGATAGCGATCGGTAATTGCACCAGGTAGTTGCTGGAGGTAATGATGACAATATGGAATAGCGACAGCCATACCAAAGCGGTCATCCGCTGTTGGGCAGTAAACGAAAACATAAATGTGACCTTTTTGGTTATTGGGGTGAGGGAACCCAAACAGAATGTGCCGCAATTTCTGCGACGCGGCGGCATAATACGCGTTTGCGCAACGAATGCAATGGCTAATTTTAACGCAAACGTTAGCGTCGCTTGCGCCTAAAAATCGACGGGGTAAACTATCCGCCTTCGCACACGGGCTTATATTTTATCTTTATACTGCTAGCAAACCCATAACGACCAACAAGAGACTCACCATGACCGATATTTTTGCCAATCCAGACAAAACACTTGATGCACTGGGCCTGCGCTGCCCTGAGCCGGTGATGATGGTGCGAAAAACGGTCCGGCACATGGAAGATGGCCAAACTCTACTGATTATTGCTGACGACCCTGCCACCACCCGCGATATTCCCGGTTTTTGCCGTTTTATGGACCATCAGTTGTTGGCACAAGATATCGGGCAGACGCCGTATCGGTATTTAGTCAAGAAAGGGGCAAAAGCGCAGTAACACCCGCCTCTGCCCCAATTATCAGAACCGATGCTTGATTCAAACATCCCGCTTGCGCAGTAGCCGTAACGCATTGGCTGTTACTAAGGCGGTAGCACCGGAATCTGCTAATACTGCTAACCAGAGACCGGTTAAGCCCAGTAGTGTGGTAACCAGGAAGATTCCCTTTAGGCCCAGTGCGATAGTAATGTTCTGGCGGATATTGGCGTTGGCCGCCCGTGATAACAGAATAATTTCTGCTAATCCGGTTAACCGGTTGTGGGTCAACGCGGCATCGGCTGTTTCCAATGCCACATCGGTGCCACTACCCATGGCAATACCAATACTGGCTGCTTTCATCGCCGGAGCATCATTGATGCCATCACCGACCATCACCGTAGGTTGTGCCGCATTCAATGCCATAACCGCTTGCACTTTATCAGCGGGCAGTAATCCGGCGCGGTAATCAATCCCCAATTCACCGGCAATTGCCGCTGCGGCTCGTGGATTATCGCCAGTGAGCATCACCCCCTGAATACCTAACTTCTTCAGCGCATCAATGGCTTGTCTGGCATCAGTTCGTAACGTGTCACGTAATGCCAATAAACCAATTAGCGTTTCATCTTCCAGCACGGCGACGGCTGTTTTACCGCTGCTTTCCAACTGGTCGAGCTGTGTTTGCCACTCAGCAGTCAATAACTGTGGGGGCAACTTACTGGGGGCGCTGACGCGCACCGTCAGACCATTAACCACACCTTCAACACCCACCCCCGCCAGAGCTCGACGCTCACTCGCCAGTGGCAATATTGGGGTGTTTTGCTGTGCGCGTTGCATAATAGCGATCGCTAACGGATGGTGGGAGCCAGCTTCAACGGCGGCGGCCAACGCTAACAGGCGGGTTTCACTCACACCGGCTATAGGCAGAATATCGGTAACTTTAGGTTTGCCCTCGGTCAGGGTGCCGGTTTTGTCAAAGGCAACCGTTTGAATTCGGCCCAACTGCTCCAGTGCTGCTCCCCCTTTGATCAATGCACCACGGCGGGTTGCCGCCGCTAATGCAGATGTAATTGCCGCAGGTGTGGAGATAACCAACGCACATGGGCAACCTATCAGTAATAGTGTCAGGCCGCGGTACAGCCAGGTTTCCCAAGGTTCGGCGAAAGCCAAAGGCGGTACTAACATGACCAGCGCTGAAAGCAGCATGATCGCTGGCGTATAAATACGACTGAAGCGGTCAATGAAACGCTCAATGGGTGCTCGGCGTTCTTCTGCTAATTCAATTAGTTGCAGAATACGGTCAATAGCATTATTGCCGGGTTCTGAGATAACTCGCATTTCAGTGGCGCGATCGACCGATAAGCTCCCGGCCGCAACTTTTTCGCCTTGCTGACGCTCAACAGGGATAGATTCTCCGGTGAGGGCGCTTTCATCGAAACTGGCAAAAGGGGTCATTAGTTCGGCATCTGCGGGTAAGCGGCCACCGGGCGAGATTTCGATGATATCGCCGGGGCGCAAACTGGCGACAGGAACCTGCCTACGCTCACCGTCTTTTAACAACAGTGCCTCTTCTGGCACCAGTGCCATCAGGGCAGTTACCCCACGGCGTGCACGGTTTGCGGCATAAGATTCGAGCAGTTCGCCGACCATAAACAGCAGTAATACCATGGCCGCTTCAGCGGTTGCGCCAATAAACATCGCCCCGATAGCTGCCACGCTCATCAAGGTTTCAATGGCGAAGGGAGTCCCAGAGCGGATAAGCTTCCAGGCTTTGGCGGTGATCGGGATCAGACCGACAATGGTGGTTGCAGTGAAGGCAAACTCACTTAGTTCAAGGCTGAATAACGAGATCCCCCAACTGATAAGCATCAGTGTGGTTAATAATGCGATAGGTAAGTATTCGCGCAGGCGTGATTCTGGCGCAGCGGCTTTACTTCCTGCGCTTGATTGGGTATCGACCAGAGTGAATCCAGCCTGAGTGACTGCATTCACGACTTGAGGGCGGATATCTGTGCGTGCATCAACCACTAATTTTTCTGTGGCAAAGAGGACTTTTACATTTTCAATCCCGACCAGATTACTGACGGCATTTTCAATTTTTCGGGCACAGCTTGGGCAGTCCATCCCTTTGACCTGCCAACTGAAGCGCTGGTTATCTGCAGATATCGCTGGCGCGAGTATGTCGCTTTCGTCATCACCCTCATCGCTTTGGCCCTGACTACAGCAACCCCCATCATTATGTGAGTGTTCACTCACTGAGTCTGAGCTGTCATTGCTGGCACTGGTTGTTTTCTGGCTGCTGCAACCGGTTTGTTGTTTGGCATGAGTGTGACCACAGCCACAGTTGTTGTGTGTATCCGTTGGATGCTGATGTTCAGAATGTGAATGCATGGTGCCTCCTGGAAAGCATGTAACAGGTATTGCAGCACTCTACACCTTGGAGTCAACTCCAGAGTCAAGAGGGAAATGAGAGTAATTGCTAAATGGGATTTTTGCTACCTGGCAGGGTATGACTAAAGTGAGCGTATCCAGCGCATTGAAATGCGCGCCCCTTTGGTGGAGCACGCAGCTCAAACGGCTAAAAACGTATTGCGGTACTGATTTAGTTACAAATACAGCGACCGGACAATCAGGAAATGCCCGACAAAGTAGCAACCAGCGACAATTGCATCTGAAGCCCGGAATGAAAAACGATAGCGATTCAGTAGCCAAATGCTATGCGAAACCAGCAGTAACACGGTACCTGCCAGCAGAGAGAAGCTTAAATCTGTGCTGCGGGCAAAGTATTGTTCGCCCGCCATCCAGACCATCAGTAACGTCATGCCAACGAAAGCGATCACTGGCCAGCGCATATCTTCCAGCCGTGTCCAGATAGTGGCTATCAGTAATGCGCCAATCACGATCAAAACCAATGGAAGAGGCCAGAACAGCGTGAATGTCATCTGGCTGGCAAAACTGATGGTATAGAGTAAATGGGAAAGGAAGAATGCGCCCAGAGCATAAAGTAAGCGCTCACTGGGTAGCAGTAATAATGCATCAGCTACCAGAGTCGCAAGTAAGCCCAAGACAATGAGATAGCCGACAGGACCAAGAATAGGTGCTTGCCAGGCAAGTAACAGTAAAAGTAACAGGGTGACAGGTTTGAATACCCAACGCTGCCAGCGTGGGCCTCGGTAAGTTGCATCAACAAACAACCAACCAGAAAAAAATACGGCAAGGAATGGCCAGCTCATTATTTATCCTTTTTTCTATGCAGGTTTTAGTGAAAGTACCTGTGTTGTAATGATAATCCGTAATGCTAATGACTCCGAGTATACATTCATCAAGTGTAAGGGATGGAAGCCAAGAGCGATAGCGACGCTATTGTGATTTGCATGATTTGTGCCACTTAATGCGTAACAGTCCGCATAATCAGATTTAGCGGCACCATCCGCCAGCGGAGATCTTGGTGTTGTTTGGCCCACATGTTATGTTAAGGCCGATTTCCTTTCGCTAAATCAAGGGATAGAGGCAGTAGCGCCATGGCCAATGAACAATTGCTTTATCGTATTCAATTTATAAATAACGGTAAGAATTATCAGCTCTATGTCCGTGAGGTAGGCCCGAGTAACTTGTTTGGGTTTATTGAAATTGCTGATTTTGTCTTTGATAGTCAATCAACATTGCTGGTGGACCCTTCAACTGAAAAACTGAAAACAGAATTTTCAGGTGTTAACCGCAGCTATATTCCTCTTCATTCGGTGATTCGTATCGATGCCGTGACGGAAAAGGGCAGCGCTCGGATCTCTGAATTGGGCAGTAATGTGATGAGTTTCCCCTATCTGCCGGGCAATAAGTCCTGATGGGTAGTGTATGAATAAACCTCCGTTATTATTGATTGCTGTGGTGGTACTGATAGCCGTATTGGCGACCCGTCAGTATTGGCAAAAAAAACGGCAGGATACAGAAAATGACCGAGCGCTGGTGCGCAGTTTACAAGTTGAAGTCATTAATAAACGAGAAGTATTAGCGCCCAATCGTCGCTCACGGCAGCGCGAAGAAATTGTCGCAGAAGAAAAACGCTATGAAGTTACTTTCCAGCCACTTATCAGTAGTATTGAGGTGAAAAGTAACCGTGAAATCAAAGTGATACTGCCACAGCAGGCGTATAATAGTATTGTACAAGGCGCACAGGGAACGTTACGTTTACAAGGCTCCCGCTATATTGGTTTTACCCCGACGTCAGTCCCCGACTAAATCTGTCGCCAAATAAGTCAGCCTGCAATCAACAATTTGCCGCTACAACCAAGGTATATCCAATAGACTTGAAGTTGCAGGCGGCAGATAAGTTTATTTTTTAGGCAGTGATGGTTGCTTCTTTTGCCAGGCCAGTAATTCAAAGACACCGAACACAAAGATTTTAAGTTGCTGCAAGCCACTGATCGGTTGATCTTTAGGTTGTGTAGATTTGAGTAGAACCAGTTGCAAACCATGCATCAAAACCATAAATATCATGGCAACATTAATAAAGTATCTCAATGGTTTAGGGAAGGGTTGGAACAGATTTAGCAGTAAGAAAAACCATACCCCTAACATCAATAACCGGCCGAGATTAATCCACATGGTGTTGCTCCAGTTCTTCCGCTGATACAGCGTGTTGGTGAGTCTGTTCATTACGAATATAGAGACGATAGGCCACTTGACCGGCAATTTTCTCGCGATGTAACTGCCAACTGCCGGGAACATCCGCAGCGGCACTTTCAGCCTCAGCTTCAACGTAAATCCAAGCCTGTTCTGCCAGCCAGTTATATTGCTCCAGCAGTGTGATGGTTTCAGCTAACAAGCCTTTACGGAAAGGGGGATCAAGGAATACCAGATCAAAAGGCTGCCCCGGTTGAGCCAGCCACTGCAAAGAATTGGTATTCACTACTTGACCATTCTCGGCACTCAATAATGCCAGATTGCTGCCAAGTTGCTTGGCGACATGCCGATCGGCTTCTAATAATATGGCTTCACCGGCATAACGGGATAGCGCTTCCAGCCCCAATGCGCCGCTGCCAGCAAAGCAATCCAGACACCGGGCACCCTGAATCATCGGTGCCAGCCAGTTAAACAGTGTCTCTCTGACCCGGTCAGTGGTTGGGCGTAGCCCTGGGCTATCAGGCACGGGCAATTTACGGCCTCGCCATTTGCCACCAATGATGCGGATCTGCCCCGCTGCCTGATGTACCGCCGGTTTTGCGCTAGATCGTTGGGTTGTCGATCGTGTTGTAGGTCGTTTTGCCATAGATTGCTTTGCTTGAAAGTTGGTCAGTATTGCAGCGCTGAATAAAAGAGTTAATCGCTATTCTACCTACGACTGCTGTGTGGGGGAAACGTTAAACCTTTGTTGACTGAATTCACAATAGAAACCAGCATCGTGCGCGTGTTGCTGTTCAGGGGAAAGTGATAGACTTGCAAACTATTATCTTATTTTATGCAAACCCGAAGTCATAAGGGTAAAGCCATGATTAAACCGCGAGGAGTGTAGTCGCAAATGGCAAAAGAAAAAAAACGTGGTTTTTTTTCCTGGCTGGGCCTTGGCCGTCAGAATGAAGAACAACCAACAGAGCCATTGGCTACTGAAAAAGAAGGTGTTGCTGAGCATGCTGAAGAGCAAGCCATCAGTGAGAAACAGATTGAGATAGCATCTGAGCATCCACCTGTTGAGGTAGAAGAGCATGTCACTGCCGCACCGGGTGAATGGGATAGCGCCGTTGTCAGTGAAGCCGCGGCTGAAATTCTGCCTGAGCTGGATGTAGACCCTACAGCGCAGGGGGGTCAAGAACCGATAGATTTCTCTTCTGATCCTCAGTATTTACAACATCATTTCTCACAACATGAGAATGAAGACGATAATGTTGCTCAATGGGATGAAGGCACCGTCAGTGCGCCAGAACTGCCATTGACAGAAGATAACTTGGTTCTCGATGTCTCTACGCCACAAGCTATTGTGGAAGAGCCGTGGGTCGAGGTTAGCGGCGAAACAGCAGTAATTGAAGAAGAATTTGAGTCACAAACAGAGCTTGAAGCGGTAAACGAAATTGTGCCGGTAGCGGTTCAGGAACAAGAACGCCCAACCAAAGAAGGTTTTTTTGCTCGTTTAAAACGCAGCTTACTTAAAACCAAGCAGAATCTTGGCTCCGGTTTTATGGGGCTGTTTAGTGGTAAGAAAATCGACGACGATCTGTTTGAAGAGTTAGAAGAACAGCTCCTGATCGCCGACGTTGGCGTCGAAACTACCCGTAAAATTATTACCTCTCTAACCGAACATGCCAGTCGTAAGCAGCTAAAAGATGCCGAAGCGTTATATGGCAAGCTTAAAGAGGAAATGTCTGAAATTCTGTCTAAAGTAGACAAGCCATTGGATGTCAGTGGCAAAAATCCCTTTGTTATCTTAATGGTTGGCGTTAATGGTGTGGGGAAAACTACCACCATCGGGAAACTGGCACGTCAATTCCAGGCTGAAGGTAAATCTGTCATGCTGGCGGCGGGTGATACTTTCCGCGCGGCTGCGGTAGAACAACTGCAAGTTTGGGGGGATCGTAACAAGATTGCCGTGGTGGCACAGCATACCGGTGCAGACTCTGCTTCGGTGATTTTCGATGCTATTCAGGCAGCGAAAGCCCGAGGTATTGATGTGCTGCTGGCGGACACTGCCGGGCGTTTACAAAATAAAGCCCACCTGATGGAAGAGTTGAAGAAGATTGTCCGAGTGATGAAAAAGCTGGACGGCGACGCCCCCCATGAGGTTATGCTGACGTTAGATGCCAGTACCGGACAAAATGCGGTGAGTCAGGCGAAACTGTTTAATGAAGCAGTCGGTCTGACCGGAATTACCCTAACTAAACTGGATGGTACCGCCAAGGGCGGGGTGATTTTTGCCATCGCAGATCAGTTCGGAATCCCAATCCGTTATATCGGTGTTGGGGAAGGTATAGAAGATTTGCGGCCATTTAAGGCTGACGATTTTATTGAGGCTCTTTTTGCCCGAGAGGACTAATACGGATGATTCGCTTTGAACAGGTCAGTAAAGCTTATCTGGGCGGACGACAGGCGCTCCAAGGGGTCGATTTTCATCTGCGCCCAGCGGAAATGGCGTTTCTGACCGGCCATTCCGGTGCAGGGAAAAGCACCCTGCTGAAACTGATTTGTGGTATCGAGCGCCCCAGTGCCGGTCATATATGGTTTGGTGGTCACGATATCAGTCGCTTGAAAAACCGAGAAGTACCTTTCCTGCGTCGCCAGATCGGGATGATCTTCCAGGATCATCACCTGTTGTTGGACAGAACGGTATATGACAATGTCGCTATGCCATTGATTATTGCTGGTGCCAGCACTGAAGATATTCGCCGCAGAGTATCCGCAGCACTGGATAAAGTAGGGTTGTTGGATAAGGCGAAAAACTTCCCAATTCAACTTTCCGGCGGTGAGCAACAGCGTGTAGGCATTGCTCGGGCGGTAGTGAATAAACCGGCAGTATTACTGGCTGATGAACCGACGGGTAACCTAGACGATGCATTATCCGAAGGTATTTTGCGTTTGTTTGAAGAATTTAACCGTGTGGGCGTTACCGTGTTGATGGCAACCCACGATACGTCGTTGATTGCCCGGCGGCGCTACCCGATTCTGACATTGAGTCAGGGGCGGATGTTAGGAGCGCATCATGGCGAATAACGCACAGAAAGCAAAAACCAAAGCGCTAAAAGGCGGTTGGCGTGAACAGTGGCGCTATTCGTGGGTTAATGCCATTGCCGATATGATGCGCCAGCCATTGGCGACACTGTTAACGGTGATGGTGATTGCCATTTCGTTAACACTGCCAAGCGTATGCTATATCGTGTGGAAGAACGTCAGTCAGGCGGCAGATCAATGGTATCCAACCCCACAACTGACGGTCTATTTAGATAAAGCACTGGACGATAACGCAGCTGAGAACGTGGTGACTACGCTGAAAGCGGAAGCAGGTGTGGAGAAGGTTAATTATCTGTCGCGGGAAGAAGCGATGGGTGAGTTCCGCAACTGGTCCGGTTTTGGTGGAGCGCTGGATATGCTGGAAGAAAATCCGCTGCCCGCTGTTGCCATCATCACCCCTAAATTGGATTTCCAAAGCTCAGGGACGCTGGATACCCTGCGTGATCGGGTTAGTAAGGTGGAAGGGGTGGCTGAAGTCCGCATGGATGATAGCTGGTTTGCCCGTTTGGCCGCGCTGACAGGCCTGGTCGGGCAGGTCGCGGCCATGATTGGTGTTTTGATGGTGGTTGCCGTGTTCCTGGTAATTGGTAACAGTGTGCGTCTGAGTATCTTTAGCCGCCGCGATACTATCAATGTTATGAAGTTGATTGGTGCAACGGATGGGTTCATTCTGCGGCCGTTCCTGAACGGTGGGGCAATGCTGGGATTTGGTGGTGCGGTGTTATCTCTGATCCTATCAGAAGGGCTGGTATGGAAGCTTGGCTCGGTGGTTACGCAGGTGGCAGCGGTGTTCGGTACCCAATTTACCTTACATGGCTTGAGCTGGGATGAGTGCCTGTTGCTGGTGTTGATCTCTGCCATGATCGGCTGGATTGCAGCGTGGCTGGCAACGGTCCAACATTTACGTCGATTTACACCGCAGTAAAGAATGTTTGTTATACTCTTTCCCTGCGGTGTTGAACTAAAGCAGGGAAAGAGGTATTTGCTGTAGTGAATTCCATCTATACTCCCTGATCCGCTTGACCGGTTATCTGCTAAGATCCAGAGTCAAAAAGTGTGATCTAGTATGAACTTTTACGGCAATAACCAGTCCAATAACACAGTGAAATGATCATGTGCCCAGCGCTTGAATCTGTTTAAGCAGATGCTAAAATATCTGCGCTGAGACAAAACTGCACTAAACATGCAATGAGAGGGTTTTGAATGACCAAAGAAATGCAAACTTTAGCCTTAGTACCCCAAGGTAGTCTGGAAGCCTATATTCGGGCCGCCAACGCCTATCCGATGCTGACCGCAGAGGAAGAACGGGAGCTGGCTGAACGGCTGCATTACCAGGGCGATCTGGGAGCGGCTAAACAGCTTATCCTGTCTCACCTGCGCTTTGTCGCTCATGTTGCCCGCAACTATTCCGGGTATGGTTTGCCACAGGCTGACCTTATTCAGGAAGGTAATATTGGCTTGATGAAAGCGGTTCGCCGTTTTAACCCTGAAGTCGGGGTACGTCTGGTGTCCTTTGCGGTACATTGGATCAAAGCAGAAATTCACGAATATGTTCTGCGTAACTGGCGAATTGTCAAAGTCGCAACCACCAAAGCTCAGCGTAAATTGTTCTTCAACCTGCGTAAAACCAAGCAGCGTCTGGGTTGGTTTAATCAGGATGAAGTCGAGCTGGTTGCCAAAGAACTGGGTGTGACCAGTAAAGATGTTCGCGAGATGGAATCACGCATGTCCGCACAGGATATGACATTTGATCCATCTCCAGATGACGAAGCACGTGATGGCCAATCCATGGCGCCGGTCCTGTATTTACAGGATAAAACCTCTGATTTTGCTGATGGCATTGAAGAGGATAACTGGGATAACCATGCGGCAGATAAATTGTCTTATGCGTTGGAAGGATTGGACGAGCGGAGCCAGCATATTATTCGCGCCCGTTGGTTGGACGATGACAACAAGTCAACGTTGCAGGAACTGGCCGATCAGTACGGTGTATCTGCTGAACGTGTGCGTCAGCTTGAAAAAAACGCGATGAAAAAATTACGCATGGCGATTGAAGCCTAATACATATACCCAAAACCATTAGCATTGCAGCTAAACACAACTGTGATGTTAGGTTACAACGGGATATGACGTAACATGAAGGGCGATATTATTTATTAATGTCGCCCTTTTGCTTTTTTGGCACTCTTCATCAACAAAATTTATTTAGCAAAACCCGCTTTATCTAGCAAAACCAAATGAGCTGAGATCGCTATTTTATTGATACTGGCTATTTGTGCCAGCCTTGTGTGCCACGGCTAAAACCACAGGCGTGCATAAAACCATCCATCGCCTCATGTTGTTCGGCTATAACCTGCTCATCCTTAAGTTGCCAGTGCTGTACTGTCGGTAACTGACGCTGCGTTTCTTCGATCAAATATAATCCCACGCCACGGCGACGAGTCACCTCTCTGACATACAAATCCTGAAACTCAGCCTGCTGACCATTCACCGTGATTTTGACTGCACCTAATAGACGCTCGTTAAAACGCGCGCCAAACAGCGGCTTACCATCGTTAATCCACTGCTGCCAGAGCGTTGGCTGTTGTTCAGGCCAGATCTTCGCTAAATCGATAAGATCCTGATGAGTAAGGGTTGTTAATCGTTCAATAGTCAGTTTCATCGTCGAGAGACCACAAAAAAGTAAGGGTAATGGGGCTGTGGTTTATTGTACTAGATCACAGACCAGAGCGTTGTGTAAGTTTTTCTGTACGTTCACGGCGGAAAATGTTTTTTCGCTACTGCATTTTCCGAGTTTTACCGGAGTAAAAGATCACATAACCAGCACAACCCACTATCATTTGAGTAAAACCCATTCAATTTAATCCTAATTTTATGCTGTTTACACCGCTTGTTTCTGCTTGTCCTAGTTGATTTGCAGCATAAAACTCCTGTTTAATGACATGAAAAATAAAGTCTTATTAGAGAAATCTATTACTTTTGAGACTAAATCATTATTACTTATGAATAAAACGTTACATTCGATAAAACGTTAAGACCGACACAACAAGCACGTTCACAATGACAGATGGGGAATTCGCGGATGAAATTAACAAAAGGTAAAGTGTTGCTGGCTGGGTGTATAGCAATGGCGATGAGCCACTCTGTACTGGCTAAAGACATTAAAGTCGCCATTGTTGGCGCGATGTCAGGCCCGGTTGCCCAATATGGTGACATGGAATTTACCGGCGCACGTCAGGCTATTGCTGATATCAATGCCAAAGGTGGAATCAAAGGCGATAAACTGGTTGGCGTGGAATACGATGATGCCTGCGACCCGAAACAAGCTGTCGCCGTTGCCAACAAAGTCATTAACGACGGTATTCGTTATGTTATCGGCCATCTGTGCTCTTCTTCAACTCAGCCTGCTTCAGACATTTATGAAGATGAAGGTGTGATTATGATCACTCCTGCTGCAACCAATGCCGATCTGACCACGCGTGGTTACAAAATGATCATGCGCACCACCGGTTTGGATTCTGATCAAGGCCCAACCGCTGCCAAATATATCATTGAGACTATTAAGCCTAAACGTATTGCAGTGGTACACGATAAGCAGCAGTACGGTGAAGGCTTGGCGCGTTCTGTACGTGACAGCTTGAAAAAGCAAGGTACCGAAGTGGTGCTGTTTGAAGGCGTGACCGCGGGTGATAAAGATTTCTCTACGTTGGTGGCTCGTCTGAAGAAAGAGAATGTCGATTTCGTCTACTTTGGTGGTTACTACCCAGAGATGGGGCAGATCCTGCGTCAGGCGAAGCAAGCAGGTCTGACAGCTCGCTTTATGGGGCCAGAGGGTGTTGGTAACTCCTCACTATCTAATATCGCTGGTGACGCTTCTGAAGGCATGCTGGTGACATTACCGAAACGTTATGATCAGGTGCCAACTAACCAGCCTATTGTTGATGCGCTGAAAGCGAAGAAACTTGACCCAACCGGTCCGTTTGTTTGGACAACCTATGCTGCATTGCAATCGCTAACCACAGCAATGGAACGTAGCGGCAGCCAAGAGCCGGCTGATTTGGTCAAAGATCTGAAAACCGGTAAGCCGGTTGAAACAGTGATGGGGCCATTGAGTTGGGATGAAAAAGGCGATTTGAAAGGGTTTGAATTCGGTATTTTTGAATGGCACGCAGATGGTTCTTCAACTGCGGTCAAATAACAATAATATTAGAATCATTAAGTTGTAGGGTTGCTCCCGCAGCAACCCGGCCCCTTTTACCAACTGCATCCCCCCATGTTTCGGGGGGATTTTCCTCTCTGCACACAGTAGATTTGGCGCAGTTGGCTAGGGCAGCCAGGCAAGTGAATCAAAGGGTTAGGGTATGTCAGAGCAGTTTCTTTATTTTCTGCAACAGATGTTCAACGGTGTTACGTTGGGCAGCACGTATGCGCTGATCGCCATTGGTTATACCATGGTGTACGGCATTATCGGCATGATCAACTTTGCTCACGGCGAAGTGTATATGATCGGCAGCTACGTTTCGTTTATCGTGATCGCCGCATTGATGATGATGGGGATCGACGCTAGCTGGTTATTGATCGGCTCTGCTTTTCTCGTCTCTATCGTGATCGCCAGTGCTTATGGTTGGAGTATTGAACGGGTGGCCTATAAGCCGGTTCGTAGCTCCAAGCGTTTGATTGCACTGATCTCGGCGATTGGGATGTCAATCTTCCTGCAAAACTACGTCAGCCTGACGCAAGGCTCACGGGATTTAGCACTACCGAGTTTGGTTACTGGGCAATGGACTTTGGCAGAAACCAATGGGTTTGCCGCGACCATCAGCACCATGCAACTGACCATCTGGGTAGTCACTTTCTTGGCGATGCTGGCATTAACCTTATTTATCCGCTATTCCCGTATGGGGCGTGCCTGCCGTGCCTGTGCTGAAGACTTAAAAATGGCGAGCCTGCTGGGTATTAATACTGACCGGGTTATCTCGCTGACCTTTGTTATCGGGGCATTGATGGCCGCCGTGGCAGGGGTATTACTTGGCCAGTTCTATGGGGTTATCAACCCATATATTGGTTTTATGGCCGGTATGAAAGCCTTCACCGCAGCCGTATTGGGTGGCATTGGTAGTATTCCTGGCGCGATGATCGGTGGCTTGATTCTGGGTGTGGCTGAAGCATTAACTTCTGCTTATCTAAGCACTGAATACAAAGATGCAGTTTCATTCGCATTGCTGATTGTGGTGCTGCTTGTTATGCCTACTGGGATCTTAGGCCGTCCAGAGGTTGAAAAAGTATGAAACAACTCAACTTTGTTAATGCCATTATTTCCAGTTTTGTGCTCTTCGTCCTTGCCTCGTTTGTAATGGGTTTGCAGTTGCAGTTAGACGGCACCAAACTCATTGTGCAAGGGGCGGCAGAAGTCCGCTGGCTGTGGATTGGCGCGGGTTGTATCGTGGTGTTTTTCTTCCAACTGGTGCGCCCGTACATCCAGCAAGGTATTAAAAAAGTCTCTGGTCCGGCATGGGTATTGCCTAGTTTTGATGGCACCAGCCCCCGTCAAAAACTATTAGCCGCAGCAATTATTATCGCCGCAATCGCCTGGCCGTTCCTGGTCTCCAGAGGTTCAGTGGATATTGCGACCCTGACGTTGATTTATGTCATGTTGGGGTTGGGATTGAACGTTGTCGTGGGGCTATCTGGCCTGCTGGTACTAGGCTACGGTGGATTTTATGCCATTGGTGCCTATACCTATGCGCTGTTGAATCACTATTACGGTTTAGGTTTTTGGGAGAGTTTACCGCTGGCTGGCATAGTCGCAGCACTGTCTGGCTTCTTGTTGGGCTTCCCAGTATTACGTTTGCGGGGGGATTACCTGGCGATTGTCACTTTGGGTTTTGGTGAAATTGTACGTATTTTGCTGCTCAATAATACGGAAATCACCGGTGGCCCGAATGGGATTAGCCAAATTCCAAAACCAACACTATTTGGTTTAGAGTTCAGCCGCACTGCGAAGGATGGCGGTTGGGATACTTTCCACAACTTCTTTGGCCTGACTTATGATCCTAGTGACCGTATCATTTTCTTGTATATGGTGGCGTTGTTATTAGTGATCCTGACCTTGTTTGTGATCAATCGACTGCTGCGTATGCCGCTGGGCCGAGCATGGGAAGCATTGCGTGAAGATGAAATCGCCTGCCGCTCATTGGGCCTTAGCCCAACCAAAATCAAACTGACCGCATTTACTATCAGTGCCGCGTTTGCTGGTTTTGCCGGTACTTTGTTTGCCGCCCGACAGGGTTTCGTTAGTCCTGAATCCTTCACCTTTGTTGAATCGGCTTTCGTGCTAGCGATTGTGGTGTTAGGTGGCATGGGGTCGCAGTTCGCGGTCATCCTGGCGGCGGTATTGCTGGTGGTTTCGCGGGAATTAATGCGTGACCTCAATGCTTACAGTATGTTGCTGTTAGGTGCATTGATGGTACTGATGATGATTTGGCGTCCACAAGGGTTGCTGCCAATGAAACGGCCACAGCTAAAGCTAAAAGTCGCAGAGATAAAAGCTAAAAAAGGGGAGCAGGTATGAATACGCAACCTTTGTTAGCAGTTGAAGGGCTGTCCATGCGTTTTGGTGGGTTACTGGCGGTGAACAATGTGGGTCTGACCCTCAATCAGGGTGAGATTGTCTCGCTGATTGGCCCTAATGGGGCAGGTAAGACCACAATTTTTAACTGCCTAACCGGTTTTTACCGCCCGACTGGCGGCACGATTAAGTTACGTGATCGTCATCTTGAAGGGCTGCCCGGCCAGATGATTGCCCGAATGGGGGTGATTCGTACTTTCCAGCATGTGCGTCTGTTCCGTGAAATGACGGTGGTGGAGAACCTGCTGGTGGCTCAGCATCAGCACCTTAAAAGTGGGGTTTTTGCCGGTTTGCTGAAAACCCCCGGTTTTCGGCGAGCAGAGGCCGACGCGTTGGAGCGTGCAGCCACTTGGTTGGAGCGTGTCGGCCTATTAGAGCTGGCAAACCGACAGGCGGGGAATTTGGCCTATGGTCAGCAGCGTCGTCTGGAAATTGCCCGCTGCATGGTGACTCGCCCTGAGCTATTGATGTTAGATGAGCCCGCTGCGGGATTGAACCCCAAAGAGACTGATGAACTGAATCAGTTGATTATGGAGTTACGTGACCAACACCAAGTCTCGGTATTGTTAATCGAACATGATATGAAACTGGTGATGGGAATTTCTGATCGCATTTATGTGGTCAATCAGGGAACGCCGTTAGCACAAGGCACACCCAGCGAAATCCGTAATAACCCGGATGTGATCCGGGCCTATTTGGGCGAATAACTTATTTTTAAGTAGAAGTATTTTTGGGTAAATAAAAAGTGGGCGAGGCATAAACATAACATGTTGTCATTTAATAACGTTTCAGCCCATTACGGCAAAATTCAGGCATTGCATCAGGTTAGCCTGCATATTCAACAAGGTGAGATCGTTACACTGATTGGTGCTAACGGTGCGGGTAAAACCACACTGTTGGGGACATTGTGTGGTGAGCCTCGTGCGACCGAGGGCAGTATTGTTTTTGGTGAGCAGAATATTACGGATTGGCAGACCGCACGCATTATGCGTGAGGCGATTGCGATTGTTCCTGAAGGCCGACGGGTATTTTCCCGGATGACGGTTGAAGAAAATCTGGCGATGGGGGGATTTTTCGCTGATCGTCAGCAATATCAGCAACGTATTGAACGGGTTTACGACTTGTTCCCGCGATTATTTGAACGTCGGGCTCAGCGAGCAGGAACCATGTCTGGTGGCGAGCAACAGATGTTGGCGATAGGCCGTGCCTTGATGAGCCAGCCAAAATTACTGTTACTGGATGAACCTTCATTAGGATTAGCACCGATAATTATTCTGCAAATATTTGATACTATTCAACAATTACGAGAAGAAGGGATGACTATTTTCCTCGTTGAGCAGAATGCGAATCAGGCTTTGAAGTTAGCAGATCGTGGCTATGTACTAGAGAATGGTCGTATTGTTCTGGAGGACACGGGGGCTGCGTTGTTAGCTAATGAAGCCGTGCGTTCAGCTTATCTGGGCGGTTAAATCGTCGTTTTTCATTATCTATGAAGGCCCGTTTCCGGGCCTTAGTTATTAGCTAATCATAAAGCTAGCTTCTAGCTGTTCGGCATCATGCCTGTGGTGTAATAGTGAAATTGAGTGTATCGCTATAACTTCCTTTATCGGTTGTCTTGGTATTATAAAGCCGTATGCGTGGTGACCAGCACATTTCACCGTTATTATCATTTCTCAACTGAATAAACTTTTTCTCTTTTGGCAGTAAAAAGTTTTTCGTATTACCTGCTTGGCTTTGAAATTCCACGGTATAACCGATGGTCTTATCACTCTCAGCTTCCTTTAACTGAAAATGTACAGTGTTTGCTGCTAATCCATTTCGGTTGGTGGCGCTAATCATATAACGCGTCCGTTGAATCCCGGTGGCGCGATAGCGGATACAAAAACGGTTACCTACTGGATTAATCAATGGCGCGTGTACGCTTTTCCCTTTAGCGCCGCGCTCAATTTTCTCAAGTAATTCATCTAAATCGAAAGACTTCAATTGCCATGTTTTTGCGTCCATACGGAATTTAGGATCAATTTTAAGGGCTTCTGGTGCCACGTCTGCCTGAGGATTAAAGAGTGTGCATTGTTTGCCATTCTGACCAAAGGAAACGCCAGTAGATGACATTAATGAGTGATATTGCCCTTTGTAATGGATCGCACCTCCTACATTTGCACCGATTCTGATATCCTTGAGGACATGTGCGGCAACCTTGAATGAAACATAGTAATACTTCTTGTCAAAGGGTGATGATTTGAGATCACGGTTGAACAGTATTTCCTGAGTATTATCATTCGAATCTGAGGGCGCTTCGCCATTGAGCGAAAGATTAGTGATATCATTAAATTGAATACTGAAATCTCGTGAACCATCAGCTTTATAGAAATAAAGTGACAGGAGCGCACGCCGGTTAGGTAACCCGATATTTCTCATCTCATCAGTTGGGATATTTAGTAATTTTCCCCAGGCTAATATATGCTTTCCATTTACCATTGTTCCTGATGAGGAATATAAATCTTTCAGCATCGCCCGAAAATAAACCTCCACGCTGTCATCAGCGTTTAGTTTGATTTTGCAATTAGAGTATTGTTGGGTGTAGGGATAAAAATAGAGGTTTGCCATAGCTATAGGCTGAATTATTAGCAATAATAGCCCCATAAGGAATAGTCTGTATTTAACATTCACTTGATTATCTCTCCATGACTATCAGTTATTTATTTCAGCTATTCGTTTCAAATATTAATGTTAGCTGCCCATGATATTTCCCTGCGGAATTTGGCCCACTGGGCGCTAATGCTGAAATATGTAATATATAGTCGGTACTGGTTTGGCGGGTTCTACCCTGGGTTATGTTGAATGTCTCAGGGATGGCTGATAACACGCGCAGGTTGGCGCGATCCGTGCCCCAGCGCACTTGCGCGGGGGAGAATGCCTTATCTGCTCCCGTCAATACAGTAGAGTGACGAGTCAGTATCAGTGGATTTTTCACCGAAATTCGAAATCCTTCTTGCCTGCGTAGCTTGACGACTACTGGGAGTTCCTTTTGATACAGCAAGTGATTTTCGGGGCTACTTTCCAGTTTTATACTGCTATACCAACCCCCTTGTGGCTTTTCAACCTCGATCCTGGGGTGTGCTGTCACTTCTAACCTGACATCGATATTCCCCAGAGGAATTGAATCTGCCCTTGCCTGTGAGGGGAGTAATAGGGATAGGGCGATGATTTTTATGATATTCATAATATTCCTTATCTTTACCCTGCGATACATCGCAAGTTGAAGGGCTTATCCTCGATCATTCCTCGTACATCACTGACCGCCAGCTGCCGATGTTGGTCGGGATAGAGATTAAAGTCCTCTATATCCTGTTCCTGGGTTTTCAACTGACGCCACTGTAGGCGGGTGTTACCGGTATTCTCCAACACCATCCCCCCGTCAAGACAGCGGTGTGCCCACTGGGGTTGCGGTGATGCCGCCAGATGCCTGACCAATCCCATATAACTTAACTGCACCCCCAACACGGCAGTATGGCCACCGGTAACTTGCAAGTTATTAACCGGTACTACTGCGAGTCGATATACCTGCTCTTTATCCGGCGTGCTAAGTGCTTTAAGAAATATTCTCCCACTCTGCTTTGGTCCCAGAGTCAGTTTTGCTGGGAATGCAAATAGTGCGGGATGTCGCTGTTCGCCTACCGAGGTTAGTGATTCTTGTTCTGGCGACTCACCTGGGTTATTAAGCTGGTACAGTTGAACTGTCACGTACTCAGGGTCTAAACCGTAATTAGTTACTGTCACCACCGTACTTTCCTGCTCTATTTCCAGCACATGTGGCTGAATATCTATGGCACTGAAAACCGAGGGCGGCAGGAGGCTAGCCGCAATGAACAGTAAACGTTTCATTATCTACCTTACCGCTGAGTCGTTTGGTTGACAGGGTGATGGGGGTTCCGGGATATAGATTCAGGCTATCTGTCTTGTCGCCGGAGTTCAGTTGCTCAAATTTGCTATGAACCGTGCCGCTGGAGGTAAGCATGAGATGACCGCCCGGCAAGCATTGATGCTGCCAGTGACGAGTCTGTGCAGTTAAAGGGGGTACATGATGAATCAACACACCATAACCAATACTGATGGTCATGGGAGCATGGATTTTGCTTTTGTCCTCATGCTGACCGACAGCTTTGATATCGACTACCGGGTTGATATACAGCCGATACAGCGTTTCCTGCGTCGGAGATTTTAAGGGCAATAGTCTAATATTACGCTTCTGTTTCGGTCCTAAAGTAATCCGGTTGGGGTTAAAAATCATTTCAGGCTGCGAGATATCACTTATCAGTGTTTTCTGTTCAGGATGCACCCCGGGGTTGTCTACTCGTTGTAGTGTGATATCCAGATACAGTGGCTTATCACCGCTGTTATAGACTTGGATTGTCCGGTGTTGGTCCAGTGATTCCACTGTGGTACGGGTAGGGATAGCCACTAACTGCGCATAAGTGGCGGTAATCGGTACCAACAAGAAGGCGATAGTGGAGAGTAAATAGGCATATTTCATAACAATTCCTGTTGGTATTAATCTAAGTGACAAAGATAAATATGATCGCGTTGCTGGCTCATATTGCAGCGGTAACGGGCTAAGTGGTTTTGAACCTGAATATTTTTCAGCTTGGCACGAGAGTGAATAGAAAATAGTCCATTGGGGTGGACGGTATCTCCAGTTTCCTGAATAACCCCGCTAACAGGTTGCCCGTGCTCATCCTTGAGAAAACCGCTGTAAAGCAGGTTCAATGTGATATCGGCCTTACTGGAAAAAACTTGCCCAGGATGGGCGCGAGCAATATTGACGGGTAACTGAATATTCATATCCAGGTCATTGCGTTCGATATGTGTTTGCACAAAGAAACGGTCCTGATACCGTGGAATCGGTATAGCGTAAGTACCCGCGCCGGTTATCGGATGGCCTTCCGCATTGAAGCTATATGGCGTGCCAGCTAAGTCCGGTGTCTCTATCAGTAATGCGGTTCCGCTGTAGCTGCTGCGGCCTAATGCCATGCCTTGCGGGCTGATAGCCAGCATGCCGCTATAACTGATGCTGCCATTGGCTATCTTGTTATCAACTCCCATTCGTGCCGATACATCACCACGGCTGCCACTGCGATGAGCAAAGCTGCCGATGCTAGATGTTTTCCCACTGGCACTGCCATCAATACCCAAGGTGCTGTTGCCATAGTTATCGTTAAATTCTTTTTGATAACTGGCACTGGTAACCAACTGCTGCTGATCATAGGCACTGTTGATGCTGGCGCTGCTTTTGAGAAAGGAGAGTGTGGTATTAAGAAATACACCGTAATTATTCTGGTTGTTCCATTGCCCGCCTTTTTGTACACCAAGGGACAGCGCAAGGTTATATTGCGGCCGTCGCCAGTCCCAGCGGCTTTGGATACGGTGCTGCTGGCTGGTGCTAAATTGATTGAATTGATAGCTCAGTTGGATTGGCCCCAATTGGCGACTATAAGAAGCTGATGTGCTACCCGCATTTGGTGCGTATATAGACACACCTGGTGTTTGATAACGGGATACAGAGGCATATCCTAGTACGGTGCTTCCACCGGTTATGCGCAGATATCCGCCATCACGTTTTTCGCCAGACATCACGCCCAGAGCAGGGGTAAGGTCGAGATCAGAAAAAATAAAGGGGCGCGAAATATTCCCTTCTGCTGCCCAGTGGCTGGCGCTATCTTTGAGTAGCGTGATATTAGCTTGCACGCTTTGCAGGTTCATACTGCGGCCAAACTGCATCAGGTGGGGAGAGCTATGGCTACGCGCCATTCCTTTACCCATAGTCAGGAACCAGCCATTATTGGTTTGAGTGTTAATATTACTGATGGTTTGGCTTTCCTGGCTGACGACTTTCCCTGTACGGTCGACTAACCGGACCTCAACGTTGTAATAGCCGCCGGGAAGTTGGTTGTAATCAATTTCATTACGGCCCAGTTGGGCAGGGATTCGGCGGATAAGTTGGTTATCGCGATAGATTTCGAAATCGCCATCGCTGGTGGCATATAGCACTAAGCTGCCCGCGGAGGGCTTATTAATAGTTAAGTAACTTTGGCTACCCAGCGTCACGAATTGGTCTAAAGCAGGGTTAATCAGGGTATGAATGCTGCCAGCACTGTTATCCAGATTATTTTGTTTACCTGCCCGTAGGTAGTGTGCTTGGAAGTTCTTTTGCAAATACCAACTATCGATACCTATTTGAGTTTGCTGTTGATATTGGGGCTGGTGTGTGGCGTGATAACTGTTTTTTGAACGGCTAGTGTTATAAAACCAATTAGCGAAGCCAAAAGATTGCAAGGGTAGACCAATATATCCTTGCCCTCGGCCTGAAATAGCGTGGTAATTTTCTGCAGTCATACGCAGGTCAAAGGATTGATTATGGACCAATCCCCAAGTGGTGACAGGCATTAAATAACGGTTGCTGTTATTGGTTACCGTTACTACATTATTGACCTTATCTACGGTGACGCGATGATTAGATAAGATATAATCGCAGCCATTCTGGCATTGCAAATAAGGTATTTGGGGTAAAATATTTTCTAATAGAATAATTGATTGTTCATCAATATGGTTGTTGCGATATTGTTGTTGATCAAAACTTAACTGCTGTTTTTTTTCCGAGAAAAAAAATGGACTGGGTAATGTTTTGCCCTCTAATATACCCAGTAATTGTAGTGTATTATTTTCTTCCACAGCGGAAAAACCAACAGGTATTAATTGTTCGATCGTTATCTCTTCTGCCTGTGCTGAAATAATTGTAGCCAGTAATAAAACAAGTAAAGTGGCCTTATTAATTATTAGATTGTTTGTCATAGGATTCCATTCCACTGTTAACTACTATTGCGATATGCCTTCTCCCTTTGAATAATATATTTCTATGGTAATGGTTCTGGTTACACCATTACGTTATGTTTTTGGTTCAAAGGAGCATGCAGCCAGGAGTTTACCCCCTGACTGTATGTGTTAATAATAAGGAAATTATAATGTTTTACTGAGTTATGCAGCCGTTTCAATAACTAGATTAAGTGTGCCAGTGTATACTTCGGCAGACTTAAGTCCGTTGCCGTTTACGCTAATGTCTAGAGTGGTATCGAGTACTGAGTTAGTTAAGGGGAATGTTGCCATATGACCACCAAGCCCAACATTAGCAGCTCTACTCAGCATCGTATTACCTATCATTACGGTAGGGGTAGATTGTATTCTTGAACCATTGTTAGACACTAAATCAAATGGTTTTCCAAGGCCAATACGAACTTTACTGTCGCCATTAGATTCTACTCGGATGTTCTCTGTCGCCTTGTATGAGTTCATGGTGGAGTTCATGCTAAGTTTAATTAAACTCAGTTCGTCACCATTTGATTTGGAAAATTTGACTATTTGAGGTACTTCTAATTCAACCGTAATCTCTTTCGTTAATGCAGGTTTGAAATATACACTCTGATCAGACTGATTCATACTCTGAATACCTTGAATTTGAGCGTTATTTATACCAGATTGTAAACTTGTCATTACATTCGCATTGGCGCTAACACTGGTGGTTAATATCGCCATAGTAATAATAGAAAGTAGCGTCTTTTTCATTATTAAATACCTGATAGTCCGTTATATATAAAATCCTTATCCAACTGGAAAGGGATTAATGATGCTTGTGGCTTTTATGGTGATGATAATGAGGGTGTTAAAAGTCATGTTAATACACTTCCACATAAGCCGGAAAGAATACTAACATTTTAAATGGTATTTTTTCAAGTAAGAGTTAGTCCTATTTTATTGTGCTGATTATATTGCATTTAATATTGTTATGGATGGCTGGTGTAATATTATTAATATTTATTCTTGATGGAATTTTTAGTGTTTACGTGTGGGTTTTTAAGTTTTTTTAATTTAATATTGTTTTTTAAATGGTGGTAATTTTATTTTTATAATGGTTTGTGTTATTGGGGTAATTAATGATGTTGACATGTCTTGTTTATTTTTATGTCATTTTTATGTCATGTAATTGTTATATTTCCGTCATGAAAGGGTGTCATGTTTGCTTGCGAACAAAAACTGATTTATTTCGCTCACTTGTCCACAGTAATTCATTGATGTGAGCTATACGGATTTATTCAGGGGCCAATATGTTTAATAAAATCATTCGTAAGACATCGCTTGGTATTGCGCTGACATTGGCATTTAGTGCCAATACGATGGCAGTGACTGAAATTCCTTTTTGGCATTCGATGGAAGGGGAGTTAGGTGTCGAGGTTAATTCATTAGCTGACCGATTTAACCAGTCCCATAGCGACTATAAAATCGTACCTGTATATAAAGGGAACTACGAACAGAGCCTGGCGGCAGGGATAGCCGCGTTTCGCTCGGGTAAAGCCCCCGCAATCTTGCAGGTGTATGAAGTGGGCACTGCCACCATGATGGCCAGCAAGGCGATTAAGCCGGTATTCCAAGTATTTAAAGATGCCAATATCAAATTTGATGAATCGGTGTTTGTGCCAACAGTGGCCGGTTATTACACCGATGCCAAAACCGGTCACTTATTATCTCAACCATTTAACAGTTCCACTCCCGTGTTGTACTACAACAAAGATGCCTTTAAGAAAGCAGGGCTGAACCCGGATCAACCGCCAAAAACATGGCAGGAATTGGCGGCCGATACTGCAAAACTGCGCGCTGCGGGTTCAAGCTGTGGGTACGCCAGCGGCTGGCAGGGTTGGATTCAAATTGAAAACTTCAGTGCCTGGCACGGCCAACCTATTGCCAGCCGTAACAATGGCTTTGATGGCACCGATGCGGTACTGGAATTCAATAAGCCAGTACAGATTAAGCACATCCAGTTGCTGTCAGATATGAATAAAAAAGGCGATTTCACCTATTTTGGCCGCAAAGATGAGTCCACTGCCAAGTTCTATAACGGTGATTGTGCCATTACCACTGCTTCTTCAGGTTCCCTTGCGGATATTCGCCATTACGCCAAATTTAACTATGGCGTTGGCATGATGCCTTACGATTCTGACGAGAAAAATGTACCACAAAACGCCATTATCGGCGGTGCCAGCCTGTGGGTGATGGATGGCAAAGATAAAGATACTTACAAAGGTGTCGCTGAATTCCTGCAATACTTGGCTCAACCGGAAATTGCTGCTGAATGGCATCAGAAGACGGGTTACCTACCGATTACGACGGCAGCCTATGAGCTGACTAAACAGCAAGGTTTCTATGATAAGAACCCAGGTGCTGACGTGGCGACTCGCCAGATGTTGAACAAACCGCCATTGCCGTACACCAAAGGCTTGCGTCTGGGCAACATGCCACAGATCCGTACCGTGGTAGATGAAGAGTTGGAAGGGGTGTGGACCGGTAAGAAGACAGCTCAAGAAGCGTTGGATAGCGCCGTTAAACGTGGTGATGTGTTACTACGCCGCTTTGAACAAGCTAATCAATAAGGTTATTTGGCTACTCTACTTGCCAGTTTGGGTGCACTGTTCGCACCCAAACTGCCTGCGCCAATAACGCCAACAAATAGTGCTGTGCGGTATTAAATTAGGGCGTCACGTTTTCAATTAGCACGCTGGTGTAATCAATATCACATCTGAGAAACGGTTAATTTTATGTCACCTTCCCGTCCCGGTTTCTCCTGTAGTTGGTTGCCTTACCTGTTGGTATTGCCCCAACTGGCCATTACCGCTGTTTTCTTCCTGTGGCCTGCCGGGGAGGCGCTGTGGTACTCGGTACAAATGTTGGACCCTTTTGGTCTCTCCAATAAATTTGTCGGGTTGAGTAACTTTATTCAGCTTTTTCAGGATGAATACTATTTGGCTTCGTTTTATACCACGCTGATTTTTAGCTCGTTGGTGGCTGGTATTGGTTTGATTGTTTCGCTGTTTCTGGCCGCCATGGTGGATTACGTTCTGCGCGGCAGCCGTATCTATCAAACCTTAATGATTCTGCCGTATGCGGTGGCCCCTGCTGTCGCTGCTGTATTGTGGATTTTCCTGTTCAATCCGGGGCTGGGGTTGATAACACATTTCCTTGCCACATTGGGTTACAACTGGAACCACGCGCAAAACAGCGGGCAGGCCATGTTCTTGGTGGTGTTGGCTTCAGTATGGAAGCAAATCAGTTATAACTTCCTGTTTTTCCTTGCCGCGCTGCAATCCATTCCGCGCTCATTGGTTGAAGCCGCTGCTATTGACGGCGCCGGACCAGTACGCCGCTTCTTTAATCTGGTGCTGCCGCTGATTTCACCGGTCAGTTTCTTCCTGCTGGTGGTGAATCTGGTCTATGCCTTCTTCGATACTTTCCCCGTTATCGATGCGGCGACGGGCGGTGGGCCGATGCAAGCCACGACGACCCTGATTTATAAAATTTATCGCGAAGGCTTTGCTGGCCTGGACTTATCTAGCTCTGCCGCTCAGTCGGTGGTGCTGATGTTACTGGTGATTGGCCTGACGGTTATCCAGTTCCGTTTTGTTGAACGTAAGGTGCGTTACCAATGATTGAGAATCGTCGTGGGCTGGACATTTTTTGTCACGTCATGCTGATTATCGGCGTGTTACTGATCCTGTTCCCACTGTATGTGGCTTTTGTTGCCGCGTCGCTGGATGACACCCAAGTGTTTCAGGTGCCGATGACCCTGATCCCCGGGCCCTATTTGTGGCAGAACATCAGTCACATCTGGCATGCCGGAGTGGGGAATAACAGTGCACCGTTCGGGTTGATGCTGTTTAACAGTTTTGTGATGGCATTTGCGATTACTGTTGGCAAAATCACCGTGTCGATGTTGTCTGCTTATGCCATCGTTTACTTTCGTTTCCCGCTACGTAACCTGTTTTTTTGGTTGATTTTTCTGACACTGATGCTGCCGGTGGAAGTGCGTATTTTCCCAACAATTCAGGTGATTGCGAACCTGAATATGCTCGACAGTTATACCGGGTTGACCCTGCCGCTGATGGCGTCAGCCACTGCAACGTTCTTATTCCGCCAGTTCTTTATGACCCTGCCCGATGAGCTATTGGAAGCGGCGCGCATTGACGGTGCCGGGGCGATGCGCTTTTTTTGGGATATCGTATTGCCACTATCTAAAACTAATTTGGCCGCGCTGTTTGTGATCACTTTTATCTATGGTTGGAACCAATATCTTTGGCCAATTTTGATTACCAGCGATACCTCTATGGGCACCGCGGTGGCTGGGATAAGGAGCATGATCTCTAGCTCAGGTGCGCCAACCCAATGGAATCAGGTGATGGCAGCGATGATCCTGACTTTAATTCCACCGGTCGCGGTGGTCCTTCTGATGCAGCGTTGGTTTGTACGCGGCCTGGTAGACAGTGAGAAGTAATCTGATATGGCATGTTTAAAACTTCAGGCAGTAACCAAATCTTATGACGGCGTCACGCCAGTGATTAAACAAATTGATTTAGATGTCGCCGACGGTGAATTCATCGTAATGGTTGGCCCTTCTGGCTGTGGTAAATCGACGCTGCTGCGTATGGTTGCTGGATTGGAGCGCACCACCAGTGGTGATATCTATATTGATAATCAGCGGGTTACCCATATGGAACCCAAAGATCGTGGCATCGCGATGGTGTTTCAGAACTACGCGCTGTATCCCCACATGAGTGTGTTTGACAACATGGCTTATGGCCTAAAAATTCGTGGTTTTGGCAAAGAGCAGATCCGCCAGCGAGTGGATGAAGCCGCACGTATTCTGGAACTGCAACCGCTACTAAAACGTAAACCGCGTGAACTATCTGGCGGCCAGCGGCAGCGGGTGGCAATGGGGCGGGCCATTGTGCGTGAACCGGCGGTTTTCTTGTTTGATGAGCCACTTTCCAATCTGGATGCCAAACTGCGGGTGCAGATGCGCCTTGAGCTGCAACAGTTGCACCGCCGACTAAAAACCACCAGTCTATATGTGACCCATGATCAGGTTGAGGCGATGACATTGGCTCAGCGGGTGATTGTGATGAATAAAGGGGTTGCCGAACAAATTGGTACGCCAAGCGAGGTTTACCAACGGCCAGCGACACTGTTTGTGGCCAGTTTTATCGGTTCACCGGCGATGAACCTGTTAGCTGGCACTGTCAGCCCAGATGGGCACGCCTTTATTTTATCTGATAGCCTAACTCTGCCGTTGGAACAGCCTCGGCCACAATGGGCGGATCGGCGCTTGACCCTCGGCATTCGCCCGGAGCATATTCAGCAGGTAACTTCGGCGCAGGGTATACCGATGCCACTATTGACGCTGGAATTGTTGGGTGCAGATAATCTGGCACATGGTCAGTGGGGTGGACAGAGTGTTATTGCCCGCCTATCCCACGAGGAAATGCCTGTGGTGGGCAGTACATTACATTTATATTTACCACCAACGGCGCTGCACTTTTTTGATTCAGATAGCGGACTACGGATGGAATCATGAGTAAAAACTGGCCTTACCCTTCGATCGTCGCTCACCGCGGTGGTGGTTCACTGGCACCGGAAAACACCTTAGCAGCCATTGATGTTGGCGCTCGTTATGGCCACAAGATGATTGAGTTTGACGTAAAATTATCGCACGACGGCCAGATATTTCTATTGCATGACGATACGCTGGAACGCACCAGTAATGGCTGGGGAGTTGCCGGTGATTTGTCATGGGAAAAACTTTTTCAATTAGATGCCGGAGACTGGTATAGCACAGCATTTCGTGGTGAGCGCCTGCCTCTTTTATCCGAAGTGGCAGCTCGCTGTGCACAGCATGATATGGCTGCTAATATCGAGATTAAACCCACCACTGGCACTGAAATAGCCACTGGCCGAGCTATTGCACTGGCTGCCCGCTTGTTGTGGCAAGGTCAGGCGATACCGCCGTTATTGTCCTCTTTTTCGTTTGATGCATTAGCTGCAGCCCAGCAGGCCGCACCTGAGCTGCCACGTGGTTTATTGTTGGATAAATGGGATGACAACTGGCAGGCGATGACCCGTCAGTTGGATTGTGTCTCTTTGCACATTAACTACAAACAGTTGACCGCGGAGCGAGTAGCGTTACTCAAAGCCGCCGGGCTGCGTATTTTGGTCTATACCGTCAACCAACCAGCGCGTGCGCAGGAATTGTTAAAGTGGGGCGTTGACTGTATCTGTACTGACCGTATAGATTTGATATGCCCTCGTCCTTGAAGCTACAGGGGGTTAGCTTGCTGCATACCTACCTGTAACTCCAATGACTTTGATATAAATAAAACAGGAAACAGAGTAGGTCAGTCATTCTTACATTTACGGGCTGACCTGGCCCGGCTTGACAGGAAGTGAACCATGCCCGCCTTTGTTATTTCGCTCTGGCACCAGATTGTGTTGTCTTCACCGTTATTTGTGCTGCTTGCGCTGGGTTACTGTTTGGTACGATTTGGTAAGTGGCCCTCTGCCATAACTGATGGCCTGACCCGCTTTGTTTTCTCCCTCGCATTGCCCGCTATGCTGTTTCGTATGATGTGCGATTTCTCTGAGCGCCCAGCGGTGGATGCACGCCTGCTGATTGCCTTTTTTGGTAGTTGTCTAGTGGTGTTTGTTATCGGGCGGATTGTTGCCAGCCGGATATTTCATCTGGATGGCGTGTCCGGTTCCGTTTTTGCCCTCGGCGGCATTTTCTCTAATAACGTGATGCTGGGCCTGCCTATTGCCACCATTATGTTGGGGGAGAAATCTATCCCAGCAGTGGCGCTGGTTTTGGTGTTTAACGGCCTGATCCTCTGGACATTAGTCACCATCTCGGTGGAGTGGGCGCGCAATGGCTCGCCAACACTGGAGGGCTTTGCGAAAACTGCTCGTAGCGTGCTGACTAACCCTCTGATTATAGGAATTATTTCCGGCACTTTATTCAGCCTGACTGGTCTGCAATTACCGCAGTTTATTGATCAACCTGTAACCATGTTAGGGCAGGTAGCACCGCCGTTGTCGCTGATTGTATTGGGAATGGGGCTGGCGGAATATCGCGTCACGGAAGGCTGGCAAATCAGCAGTGCGATCTGTTTTCTCAAATTGATTGTTCAGCCGATGGTGATCTGGGCATTGGCATGGGCGATGGGCCTGCCAGCGCTGGAAACGCAGGTGGTGGTATTACTGGGGTCAATGGCTACCGGCGTGAATGTGTATCTGATGTCACGCCAGTTTAATGTACTGACTGGCCCAGCCGCCGCCAGTTTGGTGATGTCTACAGTGCTTGCCGCGGTCACAACACCGTTAATCCTGACCATTATCGGCGTGGGAATGTAACTCTTAGGTGATTATTGGAATAGTACCTGAGATGAAGATAGTTCGACTGGGTTAAATACGAGCAGATGTAAACCTAGTTTGTGCAAAGTTGCGTTGTGGCTTCCGCTACAATTGCACTTTATCATTCTCAATGAGCCAAACTATCGTGTTGTTACTGGTCGTTACCACCATTTTATGGGCATTTTCATTTAGCCTGATTGGCGAATATCTGGCAGGACAGGTGGATAGTTGGTTCTCTGTGCTAATGCGGGTTGGGCTAGCCGCGCTGGTCTTTTTGCCGTTCTTGCGCTGGAAAAACATCCACTGGCGGGTGATTCTGCTGTACATGGCCGTGGGCTCAATTCAGTTAGGTATCATGTACTTGTTCAGCTTCCGTGCCTATCTCTACCTGACGGTACCGGAATTCTTGCTGTTCACGGTGATGACCCCGCTGTATGTCACTTTGATCTATGATTTACTGCGCCGCCAGCGTCTGCGCTGGGGCTATGCTCTGAGTGCGTTACTGGCAGTAGTCGGGGCGGCTATCATTCGCTACGACCATTTGAGCGAGCATTTTTGGTGGGGGTTACTGCTGGTTCAGGTGGCAAACCTCTGTTTTGCCATCGGACAAGTGGGCTACAAACGCTTGATGGAAGTCCACCCGATCCCACAGCATGTGGCATTCTCATGGTTCTATATTGGTGCTTTCGCCGTCGCGGTTGTTGCCTGGTTTGCCTTTGGTAACCCACAAAAACTACCCACGACGCAATTGCAGTGGGGCGTGTTGGTGTGGCTGGGCGTCGGGGCTTCTGCGCTAGGTTATTTCATGTGGAACTATGGCGCGACACAAGTCGATGCTGGCACCTTGGGGATCATGAATAACGTGCATGTTCCGGCTGGGCTGCTGGTGAATCTGGCGATTTGGCAAGAAAAGCCCCATTGGCCCAGTTTTATCATTGGGGCCATTGTGATAATGGCTTCGCTATGGGTACACCGGCGTTGGGTCGCTCCGCATTCTTTACAAACGGCAGACTCTCGCAAGCGTGTTGCCGGGCCGAACGAATAAAAGCTTCAGTAACCGGTTGGCGCTGCTCTCCATCACGGACGGCCGCGTATAACCGGCTCCATAAACCATTTCCCAGCGTTTTAGTGACGACCAATCCCTGACGTTCGAAACTCTCTACCACCCAATGTGGTAGGGCGGCGATCCCCATGCGTGCTGACACCATTTGAATCAGTAGCAAAGTATTATCCACATTCTTCAGCGGCGGATTTACCCCCGCGGGTTGCAGGAAATGCCGCCAGACATCTAACCGTTGCCGCTGTACCGGATAAATCATTAACACTTCTTGCGCTAAATCTTCCGGCTCGATGCGGGCCTTATTGGCTAATGGGTGGTCTGGTGCCAGCACCAGACGCACCTCAAAATCAAACATTGGCGAATAGTGCAGACCACTGCGCGGCAAGATATCTGATGTCAGCACCAGATCCAGCTCCCCTTGCTGCAAGGCGGGTTGAGGATCGAAAGTCACGCCTGATTGGAAGTCCATCGCCACTTGCGGCCAGTTTTTGTGGAAGTTATCCAAGGCAGGTGCCAGCCACTGAATACAGCTATGGCATTCGATGGCGATGCGCAGCGCAGTTTGGTGCGGCTCATTGCAGGTTTGCAGTGCCTGTTTAATTTGTGGCAGCACTTGTTCTGCGAGTTGTAACAAGATCTCTCCCTGCGTAGTGAAACGTAGCGGCTGGCTTTTACGCACAAACAGACGGTAGCCCAGACGTTGTTCCAGATCGCTGAATTGATGAGACAAGGCCGATTGTGTCTGATGAAGTTGCGTTGCCGCCGCCGCCAGCGAGCCGGTATTACGCAAAGCTTGCAGGGTGCGTAAGTGTTTCAGTTCGATCATGAGAGTCCTTCACAGTGACAGTGAACAAAATGCGCTTGTGGATTATACAGTACCTGCTGATTATGGATGTGTAAACATCTGGATGGCTAAATGGGAAATATGACGATGACAATTTTAAATCACACACTGGGTTTTCCGCGTGTAGGTCTGAAACGTGAACTGAAAAAAGCACAAGAAAGTTACTGGGCAGGCAACTCCACGCAAGAAGAACTGCTCAATGTGGGTCGTGAATTGCGCGCCCGCCATTGGCAACAGCAGCAGCAAGCAGGTATTGATTTGGTGCCGGTCGGTGACTTCGCGTGGTATGACCATGTATTAACCACCAGCCTGCTGTTGGGCAACGTCCCAGAGCGCCATCAAAATACGGATGGTTCTATTGATTTGGATACGCTCTTCCGTATTGGCCGTGGCCGTGCACCAACCGGTAAGCCTGCGGCAGCGGCGGAAATGACTAAATGGTTTAACACCAATTATCACTACATGGTGCCAGAGTTCCAACTAGGTCAGCAGTTCAAACTGGGCTGGACTCAACTGCTGGATGAGGTGGACGAAGCGCTGGCATTAGGTCACAAAATCAAACCAGTATTGCTGGGCCCGGTAACGTATCTGTGGCTGGGTAAAGTTAAAGGCGAGCAGTTTGACCGTCTCTCTCTGCTGCAAGATATCCTCCCGGTGTACCAACAAGTGCTGGCTGAATTAGCGAAACGTGGTATTGAGTGGGTACAGATTGACGAACCTGCACTGGTACTGGAGTTACCACCAGAGTGGCTGGGCGCTTATCAGTCGGCTTATCAGGCGCTGGAAGGCAAAGTTAAATTGTTGCTGACCACCTATTTCGACAGCATCGGCCATAACCTTGACGTTATTCGTGAGTTGCCAGTGCAAGGTCTGCATGTTGATGTGGTTGCAGGCAAAGATGATATTGCTGTTCTGGATGCAAAATTGCCAAAAGGGTGGCTGCTCTCGCTGGGGGTGATTAATGGCCGTAACGTGTGGCGTGCTGACCTTAGCAACTGGTTCGAGCGCCTGCAACCACAGGTTAATGGTCGCCCATTATGGTTGGGTAGCTCTTGCTCCTTATTACACAGCCCGATTGATTTAAGTGAAGAAACACGTCTTGATGCAGAAGTGAAAAGCTGGTTTGCCTTTGCGCTGCAAAAATGCGCTGAACTGGCATTATTAACACAAGCATTAAACGCGCCGAGCGAAGCCAAACTGGCCGAGTTAGCTGCGTACAGTGCGCCGATCCGTGCCCGTCAATCCTCCAGTCGTGTTCATAATACGCAGGTGGAGCAACGTCTGGCGGCCATTACTGCACAGGATATTGAACGCCAACTGCCTTATGAAGGCCGCGCTGAAGCGCAGCGTAAGCGCTTTAACTTACCGGCCTGGCCAACCACCACTATCGGTTCATTCCCGCAAACTACTGAGATCCGTGGCCTGCGTCTGGACTTCAAGCAAGGCCGTTTGGATGGGAAAAACTACCGCACAGGTATCAGCGAACATATCAAGCAAGCCATTGCTGAACAGGAGCGTTTAGGTCTGGACGTATTGGTTCATGGTGAAGCAGAACGTAATGATATGGTTGAATATTTTGGCGAACATCTGGATGGATTCGTTTTTACCCAAAATGGTTGGGTGCAGAGCTACGGTTCCCGTTGTGTTAAGCCGCCAGTGATTATTGGTGACATCAGCCGCCCGCAAGCTATCACGGTTGAATGGGCCAAATATGCTCAATCGCTGACGGACAAACCAGTAAAAGGCATGTTGACCGGCCCGGTCACTATCCTGTGTTGGTCATTCCCGCGCGAAGATGTTAGCCGTGAAACCATCGCCAAACAAATTGCACTGGCGCTGCGTGATGAAGTGGAAGATCTGGAGAAAGCCGGTATTGGTATCATCCAGATTGATGAGCCTGCGCTGCGTGAAGGCTTACCCCTGCGCCGTGCCGATTGGCAAGCGTATCTACAATGGGCCGTCGATGCCTTTAAACTGAATGCGGCTGTCGCGCAGAATGACACCCAGATTCATACTCATATGTGTTATTGCGAGTTTAATGACATCATGGATTCCATTGCTGCGCTGGATGCCGATGTGATTACCATTGAAACCTCTCGCTCCGATATGGAATTGCTCGAGTCATTCGAAGATTTTGCTTATCCGAATGAAATTGGGCCCGGCGTTTATGATATTCACTCACCGAATGTGCCAAGTGTGGAGTGGATTGAAGCATTACTACGTAAAGCCGCTCAACGTATCCCGGCAGAACGTTTGTGGGTTAACCCGGATTGTGGTTTGAAAACCCGTGGTTGGCCAGAAACCCGTCAGGCACTGGCAAACATGGTACTGGCTGCGCAGCGTTTGCGTGCAGAACAACTCTGATGCTATCTCAGTCTAATCGTTAAATTCTGGGCGCATCTCGCGCCCTTTTTATTGCCGTTATTTCACTTATTCAGATATGGGATTGGCGGCAACACCATGTTGATCAAACCAATCGAGCATCCGCTGCCAGCCATCCAGTGCGGATTCGGCGTGATAACTTGGGCGGTAGTCAGCATTAAAAGCATGCCCGGCATCTGGATAAACAATGATTTCTGCATCGGCATTTGCTGCACGCAACGCCTGACGCATAGTATCGATATGTTCTTGCGTAATACTGCCATCTTTACCGCCATACAACCCCAGCACCGGAGCACTGAGATCGACCGCGATATCCACCGGAGATTTGGGTAACAGTAAGGTTTTTTCACCAACCAGTTTGCCATACCAAGCCACTGCCGCTTTTAACTGTGGGTTATGGGCCGCATACAACCACGCAATCCGCCCACCCCAACAAAATCCGGTAATGGCCAGTTTACTGGTATCCCCGCCATGGCGTGATGCCCAATGTGCCGCATGATCAAGATCTACCATAACCTGACGGTCTGGTACTTTACCCACCAGGTTTTTCACTAATGCATTGATATCATCATATTCTTTGGCATCGCCTTGCCGGAAGAACAGCTCAGGGGCAATTGCCAGATACCCCTGTTTCGCTAGTCTGCGGCAGATATCCTGAATATGTTCATGCACGCCAAAAATTTCTTGCACGACAATAACCACCGGATATGGCCCATTTTGCTGGGCCGGTTTGGCAATATAGGCCGGTAATTCATCGCCCTGAGACGGAATGGTGGTTTCCCCGCAGTGAATGCCTTGTTGATCGGTATGGCGGATCGTCGAGGCCAGTGGGTCTACCGCAGGGGTGAAACCGCCTGCCGCCTGCCGGAGAGTCATAAGTTGATCAGTTTTCACTGTAGTCTCCTTGCGATATGAGGAAAAACCTCTGGTTTAATTACCTATTGCGCCCTGTTTTTTGCTGTTGCCGAGTTTAACTATAGGTAATCTTTGAGATTAATGAGATCAGGTTTTTTGTAATTATAATTTTTGGTGATTCATATCTTGAATTTTATAACTCAGACTAATAGTTGATAGAGTTTAACAATCGATAGAAGTTAGCAATTGATAGCAGGATATTGGTCTATCATTCCTGCTTATAGAGAAATATACCTTTCGTACTTGGCGTTGCAGTGGTGTTAGCTACAACTGTAATCAGCTTGGGTATAATTGTCATTTCTCGCCAGCTTTGTCTAAAAAATAGTCTTAACTGCCATTAAATGTGATTTTTGTCACATTTAAAATGTATCGTGTAATTCATTTCTTTTGGCAAGGTGACTGTCATCACGAAATAAAGTGATAATTTTGAGTAAAGTATTTCTTTGCACCTCCCTACAACATCTCTCATGAAAGAGGACTCTCACACATGGCTAAATCTGACGTTTTTCACTTGGGCCTGACTAAAAATGATCTGCAAGGGGCGACTCTGGCTATCGTTCCGGGTGATCCACAGCGTGTTGAGAAAATCGCTAAATTGATGGATAACCCAGTACATTTGGCCTCTCATCGTGAATTTACTTCGTGGCGCGCCGAATTGGATGGCAAAGCAGTGATCGTCTGCTCAACGGGTATCGGTGGCCCATCGACTTCTATTGCGGTTGAAGAGCTGGCACAGCTTGGTGTACGGACTTTCCTACGTATTGGTACCACTGGTGCTATTCAGCCACATATTAATGTTGGTGATGTGTTGGTTACCACCGCCGCTGTACGTTTAGACGGAGCCAGCCTGCACTTTGCGCCGATGGAGTTCCCAGCAGTGGCTGACTTTACCTGCACCACTGCATTAGTTAATGCTGCCAAATCAGTGGGGGCGACTACTCATATTGGTGTGACCGCCTCTTCCGATACCTTCTATCCGGGGCAGGAGCGTTATGACACCTTCTCTGGTCGTGTTGTCAGCCGTTTTAAAGGCTCCATGGAAGAATGGCAATCTATGGGCGTGATGAATTATGAAATGGAATCTGCAACCTTGCTCACCATGTGTGCCAGCCAGGGCTTGCGCGCCGGCATGGTCGCAGGGGTAATTGTAAACCGCACCCAGCAAGAGATCCCAAACGAAGAAACTATGAAAGCGACTGAAAGTGACGCGGTGAGAATTGTGGTAGAAGCAGCTCGTCATTTGATCTAGGCCCGCCGTCTGAGCTAATAGCGACGATTGGCGAGTCAACAAACTGTCTGTTATCGGGTCAGTCTTCTGGCCCGTTTTTTATTTTTCCGGTTTATCTGCTAAGGTCATCACTCTTATAAAGAACAATAATAAGAGGAAAATATGACGAAAACTGCTCTATCCCATCCCTCCCTAATCGCACTTGATGGCGGTATTAATTTTCGTGACCTTGGCGGTAATCAGGCTGCTGATGGGCGGCGTATCAAGCGCGGATTGCTGTTCCGCTCAGGTTCACTCGACCGCTTAAGTACCAGAGATTGTGATTTCCTCAGTAGTGGCTCCGTCGCTCAAATTCTTGATTATCGCGATGCCGATGAAGTTCAGGCTAAACCAGATGTGGTGTGGACTGGCGCCAGTTATCACAATATTCCGGCCAACCCGCTGAGCAGTGAAGTCAATGCCAATTTGGAAAAACTGACTAACGAGACATTAGCGGCATTTGATGCCCGTGGTTTTATGTTAGAGCTTTATCGCCGGCTGCCTTTTAATAATCAAGCCTATAAACAACTGGTTGGATTGTTGCAAAATTGCGCATCTTCGGAGCATGCTGCTGCGGGTGTGGTACAACATTGTGCTGTCGGGAAAGACCGTACTGGTATTGGTTCTGCACTGGTGTTATTTGCCTTGGGTGCCGATGAATCGACGGTATTGGAAGATTATCTGTTGACTGAAACCACTCTGGCCCCTTTCCGTGAGCATATGCTGGCAGAGTTGGCACTCAAACTGAATGACCAAGCGTTAGGGCAATTCGCTTTTGTCTTATCGGCCAAAGAAGAGTTTATTCAAACTGCTCTGCGTAGTATTCAACAGCGTTATGGTAGTCGTGAACAGTGGTTGCAACAGGAGTTCGGCCTGGGTAGCGCTGAGCGCAAAAAGTTACAGTCCTATTTTTTAGAGTAGTGGTTTATCTACCCGCACTCTTTCTGATCTTTATGATATTGAGTCACCACTGGGTGGCTCTTTTTAACCGCTTAATGATACAAACTACCGCTTAACCAGATCGCTGATATTTCTCTTAGGGGTCAGGCGTATGTTAACGCCTGACAAATTCCCTGGAGAGAATGCTCATGCAACATGCGATTACCTTTGTTATCGCTTCAGCGTGTATCCTTATGATCTGCTACCGTTTATACGGTATCTTTTTTGTTCGTAAGGTTTTGCGCGTCGATGACAGTGAAGTAACACCTTCCCACACCTTCGAAGATGGTAAAGATTACGTTCCAACTAAAAAATGGGTGAACTTTGGTAGCCACTTTGCGGCAATCGCTGCGGCTGGTCCATTGGTCGGCCCTGTGCTGGCAGCCCAATATGGTTATTTACCTGGTTTTCTGTGGTTGCTGATCGGTTGTGTGATCGGCGGCGCGGTTCACGATACGGTTGTGTTGTTTGCTTCCATGAAACATCAGGGGAAATCCCTGTCGGAAGTGGCAAAATCAGAGCTTGGTCCGGTTGCTGGCTGGTGTACCGGTCTGGCAATGTTGTTCATCATTACTATTACCATGGCCGGGTTGTCGATGGTGGTGGTACATGCACTGGAACGTAACCCTTGGGGTACTTTCGCCGTGTTCATGACAATCCCTATCGCTATCTGCGTTGGCTTATGGGAGCGCATGACTGGCAGCATGAAGGGCGCTTCTTATGTCGGTATCGCTGCTATCATGGTGTGCGTATTTGTCGGCCCTTATATTGAAGGAACCTGGCTGGGCGATTGGTTAATGCTGAAAGCGGATACCGTCAGTATCATCCTGCCAATGTATGCTTTCTTTGCGACCGCCCTCCCTGTGTGGATGCTATTAACCCCTCGTGGTTATCTTTCCAGCTTTATGAAGATCGGTGTATTCGGTGCGTTGATTGTTGGAGTTGTATTTATTAACCCTGAAATTCAATTCCCGGCATTGACCCAGTTTATTCATGGTGGAGGCCCGGTGTTGGCAGGCCCAGTCTGGCCGTTTATCTCTATTACCATTGCCTGTGGTGCCATTTCTGGTTTCCATGCCTTTATCGGCTCAGGGACAACACCAAAACAGATCGACAAATGGAGTGATATCTTACCCGTCGGCTTTGGTGCGATGCTGGCCGAATGTATGGTTGGGGTTATGGCCTTGATCGCGGCAACCTCCTTGCATCCTGCTGACTACTTTGCGATTAACTCTTCCGCTGAAGCCTGGAGCATGCTCGGTATGGAAGTGGTGAACTTGCCAAAACTGAGTCAGGAAATTGGCCTGGATCTCTATGGTCGTACCGGTGGTGCGGTAACCTTAGCTGTTGGTATGACGGATATCTTCATTCGTGTGCCATGGTTCAGCAGTCTGGCGGCTTACTTCTTCCAATTTGTTGTTATGTTTGAAGCGGTATTTATTCTGACTGCTGTTGACTCCGGCACGCGTGTTGCTCGTTATCTGCTGCAAGACTTCTTAGGTGATATTTGGGCACCACTGAAACGTACTGATTGGTTACCAGGTACATTGGCATGCAGTGTTATTGCCTGCGCACTGTGGGGTTACCTGCTTAACTCAGGTGATATCAACTCTGTCTGGGCGTTATTCGGCGTATCAAACCAATTAATGGCTTCTGTTGGTTTAATCATTGGTGCCACTATTATTCTGCGGTTGGCAACCAAACGTATTTACATGCTGACCTGTGTTATTCCACTGGCCTATCTGTTTGTAACCGTAAACTATGCTGGTTACTGGATGATCACTCACGTGTATTTCAACTCAGCAGCTAAGGGCTACAATCTGTTCAATGGCATCATCTCGATTATTATGATGACACTGGGCGTCATTATCCTGATATCAGCACTGAAAAAATGGCGTGAATTGTGGATCCGCCGCTCTGCTGAAATGGCTGGCAATAAAGTAGTGACGGCTAACGCCTGATATCTTTGATTCATTGTATTAACCTGCACTCTTTCTTACTTGAAGTTGCAGTGTGGCTAGTGGCTCCGGCTTAAACGAATCACTGATTTGAGTCAGATTATTAGGATTCGTTCGTTGGCAGCCTTGCTGTAACGGCAATGATCTTGAGTCTATAAACGGTCGGAATCTTCCGGCCGTTTATTTTTTGTTAAACAAAGATCACGACACATTGGGTATGCTAATAGCAACTATGTTGCTAACAGGAAAATGCATGTGACCCTGAATGATGTCATTACTATCGTTATCGATTTTGTTCGTGAACACGAAGCATGGGCGATTCCTATCGTCTTTATTCTGGCTTTTGGTGAGTCCCTCGCCTTTCTTTCTTTACTGCTACCTGCAACGGTTATCTTGCTCGGATTGGGGGCGCTAATCGGTGAAAGTGGTATCTCTTTCTGGCCCATTTGGGCCGCTGCTGCGGCAGGTGCTTTCTTTGGCGACTGGCTCTCCTATTGGGTTGGTGTCCATTACAAAGACCGAGTAGGCACTTTGTGGCCACTTTCTCGCAATCCTCAGTTACTCGTTCGTGGCCATGCATTCTTTGAGCGTTGGGGATTCTTTGGCGCGTTTATTGGCCGCTTCTTTGGCCCACTACGCGCAGTTGTTCCTTTGGTTGCCGGGATCTGTGCTATGCCAAAGTTCTACTTTCAGTTAGCCAACATCACTTCCGCTCTAATTTGGGCCTTCGGTATTCTGGCTCCGGGCGCGTTCGGCATTCAATGGCTATCTCACTGGATAGATTAAGTACGTAAGTGGCACGCCGTTCGTCAATGGATAGCTGTTTTAACCTATTTGGGGTCGCAAGGTGAGCGTTTTTTGGACTGTGTGTTATTTATGCGCACAGCTTCGCAAGATGGCATGTAACGGAAAAACACTCTGGACATCCATACAGTATCCCCTTACCTTGACTGACAATAGGTTAATGGGGAGATAACCGTGGATATCAGTTTATTTTATGGACTGGCAGGCTGCCTTATCGGTGGACTTATTGGTTGGCTAATTGCCAGCTTGTACCAGCAACGGAATAAAGCGCAACAGGATATAGAACGGCGATTACTAGAGCAGTCCTTACAGCAGGCGCAGCAGAATATTGTCGAGCTACAAACTGCTTTACAGCGCAATGAGCAGCAATTACGGCAAGATGAATTGGAACAACGTAGTTTGCACAGCCAATTGGCAGCAAATGCTGAAAAACTGCAACAGTTAGCTCATTGGCGTAATGAATGTGATCAACTCAATCAAGAACTCCGTGCTCAAAGAGAAGTGAATAGCGCCCAAGAGGCGGAACTGCGCGAAGTCACTATCCGTTTGGAAGAAACACGTCTGACTGGCGAGGAAAAACAGCGACTTCTCATTAACAGTGAACAGCGGCTGACCACACAATTCGAAAATCTGGCGAACCGCATCTTTGAACAAACTGGCCGTCGTGCGGACGAACAAAATAAACAAAGTCTGGACCGCTTATTACTGCCTTTACGGGAACAGTTGGATGGTTTCCGCCGTCAGGTTCAGGATAGCTTTGGACAGGAAGCCAGAGAGCGCCACACGCTGACCCATGAAATACGCAGTCTGCAACAATTGAATGCTCAAATGGCGCGAGAAGCACTAAACCTGACTAAAGCACTGAAAGGTGATAATAAAACGCAGGGGAACTGGGGGGAAGTCGTTCTGGCTAAAGTGCTTGAAGCTTCTGGGCTGCGTGAAGGTTATGAGTATCAAACTCAGGTAAGTGTAAAGCTTGATAGCAACAGTCGTATGCAGCCAGATGTCATTGTGCGCTTACCACAGGGTAAAGATGTGGTGATTGACGCTAAAATGTCGTTGGTTGCATATGAGCGCTATTTTAATAGCGAAGATGACGCAGAGCGGGAAGTAGCACTCAATGAGCATTTATCATCGCTGCGCGCCCATATTAGAATGTTAGGCCGTAAGGATTACCAACAACTTCCGGGGTTGCGGTCGCTTGATTATGTATTGATGTTTATTCCGGTGGAACCTGCATTTCTGGTGGCCATTGATCGCCAGCCAGAGTTGATAAGTGAAGCACTACAGCACAATATTATGTTGGTTAGCCCGACAACATTGCTGGTGGCTTTGCGGACGATTACTAATTTATGGCGTTACGAGCATCAAAGCCAGAATGCACAGCGTATTGCCGATAGGGCAGCCAAACTCTATGACAAGTTGCGCTTATTTGTTGATGATATGGAGTCGTTGGGGCAAAGCCTCGATAAAGCGCACCTAAGTTATCGTCAGGCAATGAACAAACTGTCGCAAGGCCGTGGTAACCTGATTGGGCAAGTAGAAAGTTTTCGCACTCTGGGGGTCGAGGTAAAACGGCCTATTAGCCCATTACTGGCAGAAAGAGCCAGCGCTGAGCATCAACCAGAAGGCGATTTAGCGCTATCTGATGATGCTGAGTCAGAGACATATCCAAAGCAATCAGGATTGCAGTAAGGCAACATGAGTGGCACCGCTGAGTTAGCTTATAATCAGTGACGCGGATGAGAGCTACTAATGCCGCTGTAGTTTTGTGTAAGAAGGATATAAATGATTCGGCACCGCTGAAGTATCAGGGTTAGTTGCATGGTCCTCTTCTGTATGATGTTGAGAATACTGCGAATAAGCAGTTACCTTAATACCAGGTGAGGTGGGGCTTTCATCGGAGTTCTGGTACACTTCCTCGAAAGATTGACTGAAAAGCAGGCACAGAAAATGGTAGATCAGGAGAAGGAAACCACTCATTTTGGTTTCCGCACCGTAGCCAAAGAACAGAAAGAAGGCATGGTGGCAGAAGTTTTTCATTCCGTAGCCGCCAAATACGATCTGATGAATGACCTGATGTCGTTCGGTGTTCACCGTATTTGGAAGCGTTTTACCATTGACTGTAGTGGTGTTCGGCGCGGTCAACGGGTATTAGATCTGGCGGGTGGCACCGGAGATTTAACGGCCAAGTTCTCTCGCCTTGTGGGTGAGCAGGGTGAAGTGGTTCTGGCTGATATCAATGAATCGATGTTGCGTATGGGTAGAGAAAAGCTACGTGACAAAGGTATTGTAGGTAATGTCAGTTATGTGCAGGCTAATGCTGAGGCTTTACCTTTCCCTGATAATTACTTTGATTGTATTACCATTTCATTTGGCCTGCGAAATGTAACCGAAAAAGAAAAAGCCTTACGCTCTATGTTTCGGGTATTAAAGCCCGGTGGTCGTTTGTTGGTTCTCGAATTCTCCAAACCACTTCTGGAACCTTTGAGCAAAGCCTACGATGCTTATTCCTTCCATATTTTGCCCAAGATTGGCGAACTTGTGGCCCAGGACTCTGAAAGTTACCGTTATTTAGCGGAGTCTATTCGGATGCACCCCGATCAAGAAACGCTGAAAGGCATGATGGTAGATGCCGGGTTTGAAAACGTAACCTATTCCAATTTAACCGGTGGCATTGTTGCGTTACATCGGGGCTTTAAGTTTTAACAGGAATATGGCTATGCCGCTAAAATCACTGATATCTAAATCCTTCTCACTGAAACCTATGTTGCTGTCGCAACTCATTACTGCTGCGATAGAAACATCATTAAACAGTGTGCTGTTTCGCGATAAAAGCATGAAGGCTGCACGTTTACGCTTGGTAGGGAAAGTCCTGCGGATCGAGTTACGTGAGATCAATTTTCCTTTGCTGTTGGTATTTAGTGAACGGCAGGTTGACGTGTTAAGTCAATGGGATGGTGATGCTGATTGCATCGTTAAAACGGAAGTTGCTGTGTTGGCAAAATTGCGGGATCGCCAGCAACTTTCACCTTTGATGCGTAGCGGTAAACTGATTGTTGAAGGCGATATACAAGTGGTTCAGCAAGTTGTCGCGCTTTTGGATCTTGCTGAGTGGGATCCGGCTGAGTGGCTGGCGCCCTATATCGGTGATATTGCCGCGGAAACCATCGGGCAGGTTGTGCATAAAAGTAGCTATTTTCTGAGTGGGCAATTGCAGCAGCAACAACACTATCTGGCTGAAGCAATAACCGAAGAATGGAAAGTGGCTCCAGCACCGCTGGAAGTGGTGTGGTTTAACGAAGAGGTTGATGCCACAGCCCGTGCAACTGAGGCATTGAATGCCAGATTGGCAACCATGGAGAAAAAATAATGACGCCAGGAGAACTTCGGCGCCTGTATCTAATTATTCGGGTTTTCTTGAGCTACGGGTTAGATGAGTTAATCCCGAATATCCGTTTGACGTTACCACTACGTATTGGCCGTCATCTGTTTTTCTGGTTGCCGAATCGACATAAAGATAAGCCATTGGGTGAGCGTTTACGCCTTGCCTTACAAGAATTAGGACCAGTCTGGATCAAATTTGGTCAGATGATGTCTACTCGCCGTGATCTCTTCCCACCGGAAATTGCCGATCAACTTGCCCTATTACAAGACCGGGTTGCTTCATTTGATGGCGCACTCGCACGAAAGTATATTGAAATAGCAATGGGTGGGCCATTAGAAACCTGGTTTGACGATTTTGATCAGCAAGCTTTGGCCTCCGCCTCAATTGCTCAGGTACATACGGCGCGTTTAAAAGAGAACGGTCAGGAAGTGGTCCTGAAAGTGATTCGCCCTGATATCTTGCCGATTATCAAAGCAGATGTGCGCTTGATGTACCGGCTGGCTGGCTGGGTACCTAAGTTGTTGCCTGATGGACGTAGATTACGGCCACGCGAAGTGGTGCGTGAATACGAAAAAACCCTGCTTGATGAGCTGAACCTGCTGCGTGAGGCAGCTAATGCTATCCAATTACGTCGTAATTTTGAAAACAGCCCAATGCTCTATATTCCCGAAGTCTATTCCGATTATTGCCGGGAAAGTGTATTGGTGATGGAGCGTATTTACGGCATTCCGGTATCTGATATTACGGCTTTAGAAAGCCAAGGTACCAATATGAAGTTGCTGGCCGAACGTGGGGTTCAAGTCTTCTTCACCCAAGTTTTTCGTGACAGTTTTTTCCATGCAGATATGCATCCGGGGAATATTTTTGTCAGCTATGAGCATCCTCATGATCCACTTTACATCGGTATTGACTGCGGTATTGTAGGCTCACTGAACAAAGCAGATAAGCGCTATCTGGCTGAAAACTTTATTGCTTTCTTTAATAGGGATTATCGGCGGGTTGCGGAACTGCACGTTGATTCAGGCTGGGTTCCCCGTGATACCAATGTTGAGGATTTTGAGTTCGCTATTCGCACTGTTTGTGAACCCATTTTTGAAAAACCACTGGCCGAAATATCGTTTGGACATGTGTTGTTGAATCTCTTTAACACTGCGCGCCGCTTTAATATGGAAGTGCAGCCACAGTTGGTTCTGCTACAAAAAACCTTATTGTATGTCGAAGGCTTGGGTCGTCAGTTGTATCCTCAGCTTGATCTCTGGACAACAGCGAAACCGTTCCTGGAAAGCTGGCTACGGGATCAAGTCGGTCTGCCTGCTGTTATCCGGGCATTGAAAGAAAAGGCACCTTTTTGGGCAGAAAAATTTCCTGAGTTGCCGGAATTGGTTTACGACAGCTTGCAGCAACATAAATTATTACAGCAAAGTGTTGATAAACTAACCACCCAGATGCAAGGTCAGCAACAACGTCAGGGTCAGTCACGGTATTTGTTCGGTATTGGCGCTACACTATTAGTCAGTGGTACCATTTTATTTTTGGCGGATGCGGTAGAAATCTCTACGGGATGTATTATCGCAGGCGCATTGGCTTGGTTTATCGGTTGGCGACGAACCAGTTAATTTGTTTATTGCTAAGAGTGCCGGTTAATGGGCGAGAGCATAGCTTGGGCGTTATGTATGAGTGTTATGTAAAAGTTGTTCAAGAAGTCATTCATCAGTTAAAAACGCTATGCGCGAGTTCAAAATGCGGTAAGTTAGATTAGTATCCAAAGAGGCAGTATGACGTATAATGCGGCCCTCTGTGGAATAACCCCTGTAATATAGAGGTGAATGTGATGGGCGGTATAAGTATTTGGCAGTTGTTAATCATTGCCGTGATTGTCGTTCTGCTGTTTGGCACGAACAAACTGCGGACTTTGGGGTCAGACCTGGGTGCATCCATCAAAGGCTTTAAAAAGGCAATTGGTGATGATCCACAGACTCCTCCAACTAACACTGATAAAACCAGCAATGATGCTGATTTTGCAAAATCGATTACTGAAAAACAGCAGCCGGTAGTTAAAGCTGAAGAGTCTAAGAGTCACGACAAAGAGCAGGGATAAGCTGTGTTCGACATCGGGTTTAGTGAACTGCTGCTGGTACTTGTGATCGGCCTAGTCGTGCTTGGGCCGGAAAGATTACCGGTTGCTGTAAGAACGGTTGCCGGTTGGATTCGTACACTACGTTCACTGGCGGCAACCGTACAAAACGAGTTGGCACAAGAACTTAAGATTCAAGAGTTGCAAGACAGCCTGAAAAAAGCAGAACAGGCTGGCTTGCAGAATCTGACACCGGAGTTGAAAGCTTCGATGGATGAACTTAAGGAAGCCGCAGAAGCGCTGAAACGTTCTTATCACTCAGACGTTAGCTCCCAGGCACCGCATACTATCCATAATCCACTGGTGACTGAGCCGGAAGCGATTCATGATGGTGTTACGCCTGCGGAGTCCGCAACTCAAGTTTCGGCATCACCGCAAATTCCTGATGTCGATAATGCGGGCGCGTTGGTGACAATTAAACCAACTGTTGAAACTGTGCCTGCTGGCGTTGAGAAACCCGTAGTTCAGGTTGAGGAATCTGTTAAGCCTATTCCTACTGTAGCCGGGGATCTTGTGACTGTTACGAATCCATCCGTAACCAAGGTCCAAACTACCGCAACTGACTCCCATAGCACTGATTCATTCAGTACTGAACAATCTCGAACTCACCAACCTGGCGGCGATCGGTAAACATGGCTGTTGATGATACCCAACCCTTAATCACTCATTTGATAGAACTGCGTAAGCGGCTATTGAATTGCATAATCACTATTTTGGTGGTTTTTCTGGTATTGGTATTTTTTGCCAATGATATTTATCACTTGGTATCAGCACCGTTAATCAAACAGTTGCCCGCCGGTGCCAGTATGATCGCAACAGATGTTGCATCGCCTTTCTTTACCCCGATTAAATTGACCATGATGGTCTCGGTATTTGTTTCCGCACCGATGATCCTTTATCAGGTGTGGGCTTTCATTGCCCCAGCGTTATATAAGCATGAACGCCGTCTGATGGTGCCGCTGCTTATCTCCAGCAGCCTATTGTTTTATCTGGGTATGGCATTTGCTTACTTTGTGGTTTTCCCGTTAGCTTTTGGTTTTTTTGCCAAAACAGCACCGGAAAGCGTGCTGATTGCCACGGATATCACTAAATACCTTGATTTTGTTATGGCGCTCTTTATGGCTTTTGGTATTTCTTTTGAAGTCCCAATTGCGATAATTCTACTGTGCTGGGCAGGGGTTACAACGCCCGAGGCATTGAAGAAAAAACGCCCTTATGTATTTGTCGGCGCTTTTGTTGTCGGCATGCTTCTCACCCCGCCAGATGTGCTGTCTCAGACATTATTGGCGATCCCGATGTATCTGCTATTTGAGGTTGGGGTGTTCTTTGCTCGTTTTTATACGGGTAAGCAACGCCGGGTAGATATTGACGAAGAGGATGAAGAAGCGGATAGCCATCCGAAAGTGCCTTAAATCTGTGGGTATATGCCTGGATATTTTAGCCGCCCTTTGAGGCGGCTTCTGTTTTGGAACGTTCATGTTTGATATTGGTGTGAATTTAACCAGCGCGCAATTTGCCAAAGATTACGATCAAGTGGTCAACAGAGCCAAAAATGCTGCAGTTACCGGTATGCTTATTACTGGTACTGATGCTGAAGAAAGCCAGGCAGCACTGGAGCTTACCCTTGCCTATCCCGGCTACTGCTGGTCAACTGCGGGTGTTCATCCCCATCAGGCGAGTTGTTGGCAAATAGATGTTGAACAGCAAATCAGATTATTAGCAGCGAATGCGGCAGTAGTCGCTATTGGTGAATGCGGACTGGATTTTAACCGCAATTTTTCTACTCCAGTAGCACAAGAAGTCGCATTTACAGCACAGCTGGCGCTGGCTGCCGAACTCGAACTGCCGGTATTTTTACATTGCCGCGATGCCCACGAACGTTTCATTGCCTTGCTTGCGCCTTGGCTAGATAAGCTCCCCGCTGCGGTTGTGCATTGTTTTACTGGCACGGCTGATGAGTTGGACTCTTGTCTGGCATTAGGCTTATCTATTGGTATTACCGGTTGGGTGTGCGATGAGCGTCGTGGTCTTGAGCTGCGGGCGTTACTGCCACGTATTCCTGTTCAGCAATTGTTGCTACCCCTATTTATTGCCAAGGGATTTACATCCTAAGCCGGCATCCCGCCGCAATGAACCCTGCTTTCTACCCCATATCGTACAGCAGGTTGCTGTCTGGCGACAAGAAGACCCTAAATGGCTGGGGCAGAAAACTGATGAAAACGCCCGCCGGATTTTCCGGTTGGTTTGAGTTAGGAGAACAAGATGAGCTATGCATTTCCGGGCACCTTCCCTGGTCGCCGTATGCGCCGTGTGCGCCGTCATGATTTCAGTCGTCGTCTGGTCGCAGAGAATCAGCTGACAGTCAATGATCTGATCTATCCGGTGTTTGTTATGGAGGGGACCAACCAGCAGCAAGCCGTCCCGTCAATGCCGGGTGTTTCACGTATGACGATCGATCTGCTAGTGAAAGAAGCTGAGGCCATAGCTAAGCTAGGTGTGCCGGTCATATCGCTGTTTCCAGTTATTGAATCTAGCTTGAAATCATTACATGCCGAAGAAGCCTATAATCCGAATGGCTTAGTACAAAGAACCGTGCGTGCGTTAAAGGACGCAGTACCAGAGTTAGGTATCCTTACTGATGTTGCTCTCGATCCTTATACAACCCACGGGCAAGATGGGGTAATTGATACCGATGGTTATGTCATTAATGACATAACTAAAGAGATTTTAGTCCGTCAGGCGTTATCACACGCCGAGGCTGGTGCCGAGATTGTCGCGCCAAGCGACATGATGGATGGACGCATCGGTGCAGTGCGCGATCAACTAGAGCTACAAGGGTTGGTGAATACGCAAATTATGGCCTATTCAGCGAAATATGCGTCTTGCTACTATGGCCCATTCCGTGATGCCATTGGCTCTAGCAGTAATCTGAAAGGTGGGAATAAGAAAACCTATCAGATGGACCCGGCCAACAGTGATGAGGCTTTACAAGAGATTGCTCAGGACTTGCAGGAAGGTGCTGATATGGTAATGGTTAAGCCGGGGATGCCATATTTGGATGTGGTACGTAGGGTGAAAGATACCTTTGGTGTGCCGACCTTCGCCTATCAGGTGTCAGGCGAATATGCTATGCATATGGCTGCCTTCCAGAATGGCTGGCTGCAAGAGAAACCAACCGTTATGGAGTCTCTGTTGTGCTTTAAGCGTGCCGGTGCTGATGGGGTATTAACTTATTTCGCCAAGCAAGTCGCACAATGGTTACATGACGATCATATGCAACGTTAAGCCATGGGGATGGTTGTTGATAAGGTAGGTACCGAGCGTGCCTACCTTGGCAGATATATTATTGCTTTTCGAATTGACGATTATCCAAACTTTGCATCACTTGGCTATTAAGCATGTTCAGTAACAACATTGAGCGCGCTTCACCGTCTGGTTCAGTATAAATCGCCTGTAACCCAGCAAAAACACCCTCAGTGATCGTCACGATATCGCCTGGAACCGGCACCTCTGGAGCAATGATTTTATCCGTTGTATGAGATTGCATCTCGGCAATAACAATTGCTGGGATCACCGCGGGTTGTGCGCCAAAACGGACGAAGTGGCTTACACCACGTGTTGCGCTGATTGTTGTGGTGTGAATATGTTCAGGATCGAACTCCACAAACAGATAGTTAGGGAATAAGGGCTCAGTCGCCTCAATGCGTTTCCCTCGCACTATCTTTTCGATAGTCACTATCGGTGTCCAGCAATCCACAGTTTGCCGCTCTAAATGTTCTTTGGCGCGCAAAAGCTGACCACGTTTACAATATAATAAATGCCAGTGTTTCATAATTTCACATGCCTTTAAGTACTACTTGGCAGCATAACAAAAGTAGAAGGATATATATAGAGAGGAAGAATACATCAGTCAGGATATATAGTTTGTTATACAAAGATTTAGTCTATTTTATATCGACAAAATCATATTTGTACTGATGATAATTAGCGATAAATTGCAGCATGATATTTTTTTGAGTGAGCCTGTATTCATTTTTAACAAAAAGACAGCAACTGCTATAAAGACAGCCTATAATGGCGCATCACATAGCCGCCGAAATGATCAGCATGAAATACCGTGACTTACGTGACTTCCTCTCGTTGCTGGAACAGAGGGGTGAACTTAAACGTATTAGCCAGCCCATTGATCCCTATCTGGAAATGACAGAAATTGCCGACCGTACCTTACGCGCCGGTGGGCCTGCATTACTGTTTGAAAACCCTAAGGGTTACACAATGCCCGTATTGTGTAACTTGTTTGGTACGGCCAAACGGGTTGCCATGGGCATGGGGCAAGAAGATGTCAGCGCACTGCGAGATGTTGGCAAGTTGTTGGCTTTCCTGAAAGAGCCGGATCCGCCGAAAGGTTTCCGTGATTTATTCGATAAACTGCCGAAATTTAAGCAAGTGTTGAATATGCCAACGAAATGCTTGAGTTCGGCTCCTTGTCAGGAGCAAGTTTGGCAGGGCGATGATGTCGATCTTAGCCGCATTCCAGTTATGCATTGCTGGCCTGAGGATGCAGCTCCGTTAGTATCGTGGGGGCTGACTATTACGCGTGGCCCGCATAAAGAACGGCAAAACCTGGGTATCTACCGCCAACAAGTGTTGGGTAAAAACAGATTAATTATGCGCTGGTTATCCCATCGTGGCGGCGCTTTGGACTATCAAGAGTGGTGTGAAGCACACCCCGGTGAACGTTTCCCCGTCGCCGTCGCCTTGGGCGCAGATCCTGCGACTATTCTGGCTGCGGTAACCCCGGTTCCCGATACGCTGTCTGAATATGCTTTTGCTGGTTTGTTGCGCGGGCATAAAACAGAGGTCGTAAAGTGCCTTTCCAACTCACTTGAAGTTCCTGCGAGTGCAGAAATTGTATTGGAAGGATATATTGAGCAGGGTGATATGGCGCCAGAAGGCCCTTATGGTGATCATACGGGTTATTATAATGAGATAGATAGCTTCCCTGTTTTTACGGTCACACATATTACTCAGCGCAAAGATGCAATTTACCATTCCACTTATACGGGTCGTCCACCGGATGAACCTGCGGTGATGGGGGTTGCGCTGAATGAAGTGTTTGTTCCTATTTTACAAAAGCAATTCCCGGAAATTGTTGATTTCTATCTTCCGCCCGAGGGGTGCTCATACCGGCTGGCTGTTGTAACCATCAAGAAACAATATGCAGGGCATGCTAAACGCGTAATGATGGGGGTTTGGTCGTTTTTACGTCAGTTTATGTATACAAAATTTGTTATTGTTTGTGATGATGATATTAATGCTCGTGATTGGAATGATGTCATTTGGGCAATTACGACCCGAATGGACCCATCCCGCGATACGGTGTTGATTGAAAATACACCAATAGATTATTTGGATTTCGCTTCACCGGTTTCCGGTTTAGGATCGAAAATGGGGCTGGATGCCACCAATAAGTGGCCTGCTGAGACTTCGCGTGAATGGGGGCGTCCAATTAAAATGGATGAAGACGTTCGCGCCCGTATTGATGCTATTTGGGATGAGCTCGCCATTTTCAGTGACAAAGAGACGAAACGCTAACCGGCGTCGATTTTGTCCTTGGTTTTGCATTTGATGACCCGACAGAGGGAAGGCATGACAACTTTAAGCTGTAAAGTAACCTCCGTAGAGGCCATTACCGATACGGTGTACCGGGTGCAATTGGTGCCTGCATCTGCGTTTTCTTTCCGTGCTGGGCAGTATTTGATGGTAGTAATGGACGAGCGTGATAAGCGCCCATTCTCTATGGCATCCACGCCGTTGCAGCAAGACTTTATCGAGCTGCATATCGGGGCGTCGGAACTGAATCTGTACGCCATGGCAGTGATGGACCGTATTCTGAAAGAGAAAACGCTGGATGTGGATATTCCTCACGGAGAAGCATGGTTCCGTGAGGGCAGTGAACGTCCATTGGTCCTGATTGCTGGCGGCACTGGTTTTTCCTATGTGCGTTCAATTTTATTGGCGGCATTAGCCGAGCAACCTGACCGTGAAGTATCTATCTATTGGGGTGGGCGCGAAGCCGTGCATTTATATGATCTAAACGAGCTGGAAGCGCTGTCAATTAAGTATCCACAGTTGAAAGTTATCCCAGTGGTAGAGCAGCCGGAAGATGGGTGGCGTGGCCGCACAGGAACGGTATTGAGTGCTGTATTACAAGACTATGGCTCTCTTGCTGAGCAAGATATCTATATCGCTGGCCGTTTTGAAATGGCTAAAATTGCTCGTGAGCGTTTTTGTGCTGAGCGCGGCGCTCAGGAAGCGCATATCTATGGTGATGCTTTCGCCTTTATCTAATATACCAGTCATATTTGAAGCTGCATCGGTGTTAGCTGCCTTAGTGCAACTTCAATTATTTTGGGTATATTAAAATTTTATCCATATTGTTGTTTGTATCGCGGATAAAAAAAGCCCGCCCCTGACAGGCGGGAAAACGGCAACTAAACACCAGGTACAGCGGTTATAAGGGCCTGTATTCAGGCCCTTAATATTTTTCAGATTAATTCGTTTGGAGGTTATACGCGTTCAAAAATGGTCGCAATGCCTTGGCCTAAACCGATACACATGGTTGCCAAACCGAACTGCACGTCACGGCGTTCCATCAGATTAAGTAAGGTGGTAGAGATACGAGCACCTGAACAACCCAGTGGATGGCCTAATGCAATAGCGCCCCCATTCAGGTTCACTTTGTCATCCATGCTTTCCAGCAGACCCAACCCTTTCATGCAAGCCAGCGACTGAGCTGCAAACGCTTCGTTTAATTCAAATAAACCAATATCTTCCAAGGTTAGCCCGGCACGTTTTAATGCCAATTGGCTAGCGGGCACGGGGCCATAACCCATGGTTGACGGATCGCAACCCACCACGGCCATTGAGCGAATACGGGCTCGCGGTTTTAAACCTAATGATTTAGCTCGGGATTCACTCATGATAAGCATGGCAGAAGCGCCGTCGGATAATGCAGATGATGTTCCGGCAGTCACCGTGCCATTGACCGGATCAAAGGCTGGGCGCAATGCTGCCAAACCTGCGAGATTAGTTTCCGGGCGAATAACTTCATCGAAATCAAAACGTTTCAGGATACCATCAGCATCATGCCCATTGGTGGCGACAATCTCACTGGCAAAATGCCCCGTCTGAGTCGCGGCATAAGCGCGTTGGTGAGAGCGAACAGCAAATTCATCTTGAGATTGGCGGCTGATATTGTAGATTTTTGCCAGCATTTCAGCAGTTAATCCCATCATTCCGGCGGCTTTAGCCACAGTTCGGCCCATACCAGGATGGAAGTCCACACCGTGATTCATTGGCACATGACCCATATGCTCTACGCCACCAATCAAACTGATTTGTGCATCACCCACCATGATGGCTCTGGCACCATCATGTAAAGCTTGCATTGATGAACCACACAGGCGATTAACAGTAACGGCTGGTACGCTATGGGGGATTTCTGCCAGTAAAGAAGCATTGCGAGCGATGTTAAAACCCTGCTCCAATGTCTGCTGCACACAACCCCAATAGATATCGTCAATTTCGGCCGCGTTTAGCCCAGGATTACGGCTCAGAACCTCACGCATTAAGTGAGCGGAGAGATCTTCAGCCCGAACCTGACGGAATGCGCCCCCTTTGGAGCGGCCCATAGGTGTACGGACGGCATCAATAATGACTACATTTTCCATATTTTCAGACCTCATGCCGGTTGACTGGTAGAAACATCAAGCAGCGCTGCTGCCACAGGATAATAGCTTTCGTTGTGTTCAGCTTTGGCTCTCAGCCCTGCGGGGACTTGATACAGCGCGCCAAGGTGAGCATAGCGCTGGGCCATTTCGACATAGTTTGTACTGCCGATAGTATCGAGATAACGGAACACGCCCCCGTGGAAAGGAGGGAAGCCAAGACCATATACCAACGCCATATCACCTTCGGCTGGGCTGGCAATAATGCCTTCTTCCAGGCATCGCACCACTTCATTGATCATCGGTATCATGGTGCGGGCAATAATATCGTCGTCACTGAATTTCTGAATCGGTTGGCTAACTGTTGCCAGCAAGTTATCCACAATTTCGTCATTTTCTTTACGCGGCTTACCTTTTGCATCTTGGGTATAGCGGTAGAAGCCTTGGCCATTTTTTTGGCCAAATCGTTGGTTATCGAACATCACGTCAACCGCATCGCGATAATCTTTGTTCATCCGATCAGGGAAGCCAACGGCCATCACGGCTTGTGCATGGTGTGCGGTATCAATACCCACGACATCTAGCAGATAGGCTGGTCCCATCGGCCAGCCAAACTGTTTTTCCATCACTTTATCAATTTGGCGGAAGTCAGCACCGTCTCTAACCAACATGCCAAAGCCAGCCAGATAAGGGAATAACACGCGGTTAACGAAGAAGCCTGGGCAATCATTAACCACTATTGGTGTTTTACCCATTTGTGTGGCGTATGCCACCACCGCAGCGATGGTTTTATCTGAGGTTTTGCTGCCACGAATGATTTCAACCAACGGCATGCGGTGCACGGGGTTGAAGAAGTGCATACCGCAGAAATTCTCAGGGCGTTTAAGTGATTTTGCGAGTTGGTCGATAGGGATTGTAGAGGTATTAGAAGCAAGTACCGTATCTTCGCCGATCAGTGCTTCAGCCTCTGCCAGCACCGCAGCTTTGATTTTGGGATTTTCCACTACCGCTTCCACAATGACCTGAGCACGCTCAATGCCGGTGTAATCCAGAGTGGGTTGGATAGTCGCTAAAATGTTTGCCATTTTCAGGCCATCCACTTTGCCGCGTTCCAACTGTTTATTCAGTAATTTGGCCGCTTCGTTCATCCCCAGAATCAGGGATTTGTCATTAATATCTTTCATAATGACTGGCACACCTTTCAGTGCTGACTGATAGGCAATCCCACCCCCCATAATCCCGGCGCCCAAAACTGCTGCTTGTTTCGGTGCACTAACACCTTTCGACAGTTTTTTCGCCTGCCCTTTCACAAATTGGTCGTTGAGGAATATCCCAACTAACGCGCGTGCTTCATTGGAACCTGCCAACGGGACAAAACTGTTGGTTTCCAGTTTCAATGCTTCAGCTCGGCCAAGTTTAGCGGCAGCTTCGATGGTTTTTACTGCAACCAGTGGTGCTGGGTAGTGCTTCCCGGCGACTTGCATCACCATGCCTTTAGCAATGGTAAAGCACATGGCCGCTTCAGTTGAATTGAGTTTCAGTGGGTCAAGTTTCGGCTGACGCGCGGCTTTCCAGTTCAGCTTGCCGTCAATCGCCTGTTTCAGCATGATTAGGGCGGCATCGGCCAGTTTTTCGGGGGTGACAACGGCATCAACCAAACCAATTTTTAATGCTTCAGCGGCATTCACATCTTTGCCTGCGGCAATAATTTCTAATGCACTGTCCGCACCTAACAAACGTGGTAACCGCACAGAACCGCCAAAGCCTGGCATGATGCCCAACTTGGTTTCCGGCAGACCGATCCGTGTTTCTGGCGAGGCAACACGGAAATCTGTGGCCAGAATACATTCACAGCCACCACCTAATGCATATCCATTGATCGCAGAAATGGTCGGAACCGGTAAATCTTCCAGACGGTTGAAAATATCATTAGCAAAAACCAACCACTGGTGCAGCTTTTCTGGTGGGGCATTAAACAGGGATAAAAATTCGGTGATATCGGCACCGACGATAAAGGCCGCTTTGGCGGAGCGCAACAGCAACCCTTTGAGTTCGCTTTGTTTCTCTAACACCGTTAGGGCTTCACCCAGATTGGCTACAGTTTTAGTATCCAGCTTATTTACTGAACCCGGTGCATCAAACACCAACTCGGCAATGCCGTTTTCCAACCAGTGAAGCTGTAGTGTTTCGCTTTGGTAGAGCATATCTATCTCCTGAATAAGCGCATGTGATCTGGTATGACCAGATATTCAGGAAGTGTGGATATTTTGTTAACGAATTGCAAATAAGAGATTGATTTTTTGCAGTGAAGATCACAGTCATTCAGATGGGGTAATTGATTTCTATCATATTTATTCGCAGTGGATTAGAGGGGGAAATATTCAGTTTTGGGGGGCGGGTAATGTATTTGATAGGCAGATAAGCGGTCGCTAAAACATGATTCTGGCGACTATGATAAGATGAAAAAAATTAAGTTCTAATAGCAAAGGGTACTGTGATGGAAACGCTGGCTTCTTTATATAACGAACATTTATCCACTCTACAACAGCGCACCCGCGATGTGCTGGAACGCCATCAGTTAGACGCTTTACTGATTCATTCCGGTGAGTTACAACGTATTTTTCTCGATGACCGTGACTATCCTTTTAAAGCCAATGCGCAGTTCAAAGCTTGGGTGCCGGTCACTCAAGTACCAAACTGTTGGTTATGGGTCGATGGGGTTAATACACCAAAATTATGGTTTTATTCCCCAGTTGATTATTGGCACAGTGTTGAGCCATTACCAGATAGCTTCTGGACCAAGGCTATCGATATCCAGCCATTAGCCAATGCAGATGATATTGCCCAGCAATTACCGGTGCAACGGGAGCGTGTGGCCTATATCGGTTATGCCCAACAACGTGCGCAGGCGCTGGGGTTTAGTGCTGAAAACATTAACCCGCAACCAGTATTGGATTACCTGCATTTCTATCGTTCTTATAAAACGGATTATGAACTGGCTTGTATGCGTGAAGCACAAAAGACGGCAGTTGTCGGCCATCGTGCAGCACATGAAGCATTCCAGTCCGGTATGAGTGAGTTCGATATCAATCTGGCCTATCTGATGGCTACCGGTCATCGTGATACTGATGTCCCTTACGATAATATTGTTGCGCTGAATGAACACTCGGCGGTACTTCATTACACCACGTTCGAACATCAGCCTCCGGCAGAAATGCGTAGTTTCTTGATGGATGCCGGTGCGGAATATAACGGTTATGCCGCAGATCTGACTCGCACTTACGCCGCAAACAGTGATAGCGATTTTGCCGCGTTGGTTAATGACCTTAATACCGAGCAGCTTGAACTGATCAAAACCATTAAAAGTGGTGAGCGCTATACCGATTACCATATCCAGATGCACCAGCGCATTGCGAAGTTATTGCGTACGCATCATCTGGTTATCGGTATCAGTGAAGAGGCCATGGTCGAACAAGGCATTACCTGCCCATTCCTGCCGCACGGGTTAGGCCATCCTCTTGGGCTACAAGTGCATGATACTGCTGGTTTTATGCAAGATGATAAAGGCACCCATCTTGGCGCACCATCCAAATATCCTTACTTGCGTTGTACGCGTATTTTACAACCGCGTATGGTACTGACTATTGAGCCGGGTCTGTACTTCATCGAATCTCTGCTGGCACCTTGGCGTAACGGTGAGTTCAGCAAGTATTTCAATTGGGAACGTATTGATGCGCTGAAGCCTTATGGCGGTATTCGTATAGAAGATAATATCGTTATTCACGATAACCGGGTTGAGAACATGACACGTGACCTGAAACTGGCCTGATGCAGCCTTATCTAATCCCTGCAAGTCCGGTGACTATCAGCGAAGAGATCAAAAAAAGTCGTTTTATCACCTTGCTGGCCCATACCAGTGGGGTGAGTGAAGCGAAAGATTTTGTTCAGCAGGTTAAGCAGCAGCATCCCACCGCCCGGCATCATTGCTGGGCTTTTGTTGCCGGCAAGCCGACGGATTCGCAGCAATTAGGTTTTTCTGATGATGGTGAGCCCTCAGGTACTGCGGGTAAACCTATCTTGGCTCAACTGATGGGGAGTGGCATTGGTGAGATAACCGCAGTAGTTGTGCGCTATTATGGTGGCATCAAACTCGGTACTGGTGGGTTAGTAAGGGCTTATGGTAGCGGTGTTCAACAAGCGTTAAAACAGATCGAAGTAAAATATAAAGTCCCACAGGTAGAATATACTTTGCAGTGTGACTATGGGCAGCTTGCCATAGTAGAAACCTTGTTACAGCAGGTTGAAGGCCAGATTATACGGAGTGAGTACGCACAATTCGTAACGCTTCATCTCTCTTTGCCAGCAACTCAAGCCAGTCAGGTTGGGGACAAATTGCGTGATCTCAGTCGTGGTACGTTGCAATTGACGCCCATTTCGCAATAATCCCCATCCAAGTGAATTGCTAAGGAACGTGCCGGAATGCATTTTCGTGCCATAACCCGTATTGTTGGTCTGCTGGTCATCTTATTCTCTGGAACAATGTTTATTCCCGGACTGGTGGCATTGATCTATCGTGATGGTGCCGGCCGTGCCTTCAGCGAAACCTTTTTTGTTGCTCTGGCAATTGGCCTCTTTCTTTGGTTGCCGAACCGAAAACAGAAGCATGAGTTAAAGCCTCGTGAGGGCTTTCTCATCGTGGTTCTGTTCTGGACGGTGCTGGGCAGTGTAGGGGCATTACCTTTCTTATTCTCAGAGCGGCCTAATCTTTCATTAACGGATGCATTCTTTGAATCATTCTCCGGGCTGACTACTACTGGCGCGACCACATTAGTAGGGTTAGATTCACTGCCGAAAGCCATTCTATTTTATCGCCAAATGCTGCAATGGCTCGGCGGTATGGGGATAATCGTGTTAGCGGTGGCTATCCTGCCTATCTTGGGGGTCGGGGGAATGCAGCTCTATCGGGCGGAAATGCCTGGCCCATTGAAAGATAATAAAATGCGGCCCCGCATTGCGGAGACAGCTAAAACCCTGTGGCTTATCTATGTCTTACTGACCATTGCTTGCGCGCTGTCTTTATGGGGGGCAGGGATGTCGGTATTTGATGCAATCTCCCACAGCTTCTCGACAATTGCGATTGGCGGCTTCTCGACCCATGACGCCAGTATCGGTTACTTCAACAGCCCAACTATTAACACCATTATCGCTATCTTCTTGCTGATTTCTGGTTGTAACTTTGGTTTGCACTTCGCGGTATTGAGTGGGCGCAGTTTAAAAGTTTATTGGCGTGACCCTGAATTCCGTATGTTTATCTTTGTCCAATTGACACTGGTCGCCGTGTGTACCTTGGTGCTTTGGTATCATAATGTCTATAAATCCGGTCTGGAGACGATAAATCAGGCATTTTTCCAAGTAGTATCAATGGCTACTACTGCGGGTTTCACCACTGACAGTATTTCAAAATGGCCGTTGTTCCTGCCGATACTCTTATTATGTTCTGCGTTTATTGGTGGTTGTGCGGGCTCAACCGGTGGCGGCCTGAAAGTTATCCGTATTCTGTTGCTCTACCTGCAAGGTTCGCGTGAGTTAAAGCGACTGGTCCACCCGAATGCGGTTTATACCATCAAATTGGGGCGGCGGGCGCTGCCGGAACGAATCCTGGAGGCGGTCTGGGGATTCTTCTCCGCGTATGCTCTGGTATTTATTATTAGCATGCTGGCTATTATCGCGACCGGTGTTGATGAGTTCTCTGCTTTCGCAGCGGTGACTGCGACGCTGAATAACCTTGGCCCTGGTCTGGGGGTGGTAGCTGATAACTTCACGTCGATGAACCCGGCCGCTAAGTGGATATTGGTGATCACCATGCTATTTGGTCGGTTAGAAGTTTTCACCCTGCTGGTTCTATTCACTCCAACATTCTGGCGTGAGTAATTCTGCATAAGGAACATTGCAATGAAAGTTCTGATTCTTTACTCCAGCCGAGATGGCCAAACACAGACTATTGCTTCTTATATAGCTAAACAGTTATCAGCGGCAGCTACCTGTGAAATACAGGACTTATCGCAGGTAGGGCAAATCGATCTGAATCAATACCAGCAAGTCATGATTGGTGCGTCGGTGCGTTATGGGCACTTCAGCCCAGTATTGAGTAAATTCGTCAACAAACACGTTGAACAACTTAATCAGATGCCGAGTGCGTTCTTTGCAGTGAATCTGACAGCACGCAAGCCGGAAAAGCGATCCCCGCAAACCAATTCCTATGTGCGTAAGTTCTTACTCAGTACCCCGTGGCAGCCAACGCTATGTACGGTATTTGCGGGCGCTTTGCGTTATCCCCGTTATCGCTGGATAGACCGGGTGATGATTCAACTTATTATGCGTATGACGGGCGGCGAAACGGATACCAGTAAAGAAGTTGAATATACGGATTGGCAACAGGTAAGCAGTTTTTCTCAGGATTTCTTGGCGCTACAGTACAAAAAATAGCAATAATGCCGTTTATCACGGCAAATCGTTGAAATAAAACGCGGTTGAAAAGTTTTTTCAAATTAGGGGTTGCAGGCTGTCAGGAACTCCCTATAATGCGCCTCCACTGACTGGGAACAACGAAACAGACTTCGCCGGGTCAGGAAGCGAAAAGAATGATTTTGACTTCGAAAGAAACCAAAGAAACTCTTGACTCTTCAGCGGGAAAGCGTATTATCTGCCTCCCGCGTTACCGTAAGATTCGCCGAAAGGCAAACGGGTAACGAACGCTCTTTAACAATTTATCAGACAATCTGTGTGGGCACTCGCAAGACGATATCGAAGCCTGTTTCGGCAGGCAGAAGAAATATCAAAGTCTTGAAGAGTGACCAAAGCAGTACACATTTGAACTTCGGTTCGAATGCATATTTGCAGAAAGTAATCTTTGAGCATCGCTGCTTTTATTAGCAGCAAATCAAACAAATCTTAAATTGAAGAGTTTGATCATGGCTCAGATTGAACGCTGGCGGCAGGCCTAACACATGCAAGTCGAGCGGCAGCGGGAAGTAGTTTACTACTTCGCCGGCGAGCGGCGGACGGGTGAGTAATGTCTGGGAAACTGCCTGATGGAGGGGGATAACTACTGGAAACGGTAGCTAATACCGCATGACCTCGCAAGAGCAAAGTGGGGGACCTTAGGGCCTCACGCCATCGGATGTGCCCAGATGGGATTAGCTAGTAGGTGGGGTAATGGCTCACCTAGGCGACGATCCCTAGCTGGTCTGAGAGGATGACCAGCCACACTGGAACTGAGACACGGTCCAGACTCCTACGGGAGGCAGCAGTGGGGAATATTGCACAATGGGCGCAAGCCTGATGCAGCCATGCCGCGTGTGTGAAGAAGGCCTTCGGGTTGTAAAGCACTTTCAGCGAGGAGGAAGGCAATCGTGTTAATAGCACGGTTGATTGACGTTACTCGCAGAAGAAGCACCGGCTAACTCCGTGCCAGCAGCCGCGGTAATACGGAGGGTGCAAGCGTTAATCGGAATTACTGGGCGTAAAGCGCACGCAGGCGGTTTGTTAAGTCAGATGTGAAATCCCCGCGCTTAACGTGGGAACTGCATTTGAAACTGGCAAGCTAGAGTCTTGTAGAGGGGGGTAGAATTCCAGGTGTAGCGGTGAAATGCGTAGAGATCTGGAGGAATACCGGTGGCGAAGGCGGCCCCCTGGACAAAGACTGACGCTCAGGTGCGAAAGCGTGGGGAGCAAACAGGATTAGATACCCTGGTAGTCCACGCTGTAAACGATGTCGACTTGGAGGTTGTGCCCTTGAGGCGTGGCTTCCGGAGCTAACGCGTTAAGTCGACCGCCTGGGGAGTACGGCCGCAAGGTTAAAACTCAAATGAATTGACGGGGGCCCGCACAAGCGGTGGAGCATGTGGTTTAATTCGATGCAACGCGAAGAACCTTACCTACTCTTGACATCCACAGAACTTAGCAGAGATGCTTCGGTGCCTTCGGGAACTGTGAGACAGGTGCTGCATGGCTGTCGTCAGCTCGTGTTGTGAAATGTTGGGTTAAGTCCCGCAACGAGCGCAACCCTTATCCTTTGTTGCCAGCACGTAATGGTGGGAACTCAAGGGAGACTGCCGGTGATAAACCGGAGGAAGGTGGGGATGACGTCAAGTCATCATGGCCCTTACGAGTAGGGCTACACACGTGCTACAATGGCAGATACAAAGTGAAGCGAACTCGCGAGAGCAAGCGGACCACATAAAGTCTGTCGTAGTCCGGATTGGAGTCTGCAACTCGACTCCATGAAGTCGGAATCGCTAGTAATCGTAGATCAGAATGCTACGGTGAATACGTTCCCGGGCCTTGTACACACCGCCCGTCACACCATGGGAGTGGGTTGCAAAAGAAGTAGGTAGCTTAACCTTCGGGAGGGCGCTTACCACTTTGTGATTCATGACTGGGGTGAAGTCGTAACAAGGTAACCGTAGGGGAACCTGCGGTTGGATCACCTCCTTACCTAACGATACGCATTGCGCAGTGTCCACACAGATTGTCTGATGAATGTAAATGAGCAAGAGCACCTGTTGATGAGGGTGATGATTGTGCAATAAGACCTCGGTATCGAGTTTTTACTGCATCAGTCGTTCGAATGTGTCACCACATTCTCACCTTTACACAAAAATACTGAATCAGTGATTCAGTAGAAATTTTTGTGTCCCCATCGTCTAGAGGCCTAGGACACTGCCCTTTCACGGCTGTAACAGGGGTTCGAATCCCCTTGGGGACGCCACTCCGATAATGTGTGAAAGACATTATCAACTGAATATCTTAAAGATGACTTTAACGAGTCGTGTTTAAGATATTGCTCTTTAACAATCTGGAACAAGCTGAAAATTGAAACATTACAGCCGAAATTTATCTCTCCCTAGATGTACTGAGATAAAGAGTAACCTGTAATAGAGTCTCTCAAATAATCGCAATGCCAATGGGTAATCATTGTTGCAGTGTGAGCGAGAAGACACTCAGCAAGGCGTACAGCGCACAGCAACCGGAGTGAACTTAACGTTCATGAGGATTGCGCGCACTGCACAACATAGCAGAGTGTGTTCACAGCCACACCAATAACGAAAAACACCTTTGGGTTGTGAGGTTAAGCGACTAAGCGTACACGGTGGATGCCTAGGCAGTCAGAGGCGATGAAGGGCGTGCTAATCTGCGAAAAGCGTCGGTAAGCTGATATGAAGCGTTACAACCGACGATACCCGAATGGGGAAACCCAGTGCAATTCGTTGCACTATTGCATGGTGAATACATAGCCATGCAAGGCGAACCGGGGGAACTGAAACATCTAAGTACCCCGAGGAAAAGAAATCAACCGAGATTCCCCCAGTAGCGGCGAGCGAACGGGGAAGAGCCCAGAGTCTGAATCAGTTTGTGTGTTAGTGGAAGCGTCTGGAAAGTCGCACGGTACAGGGTGATAGTCCCGTACACCAAAACACACTTGCTGTGAACTCGATGAGTAGGGCGGGACACGTGACATCCTGTCTGAATATGGGGGGACCATCCTCCAAGGCTAAATACTCCTGACTGACCGATAGTGAACCAGTACCGTGAGGGAAAGGCGAAAAGAACCCCGGCGAGGGGAGTGAAATAGAACCTGAAACCGTGTACGTACAAGCAGTGGGAGCCTACTTTGTTGGGTGACTGCGTACCTTTTGTATAATGGGTCAGCGACTTATATTTTGTAGCAAGGTTAACCGAATAGGGGAGCCGTAGGGAAACCGAGTCTTAACTGGGCGTCTAGTTGCAAGGTATAGACCCGAAACCCGGTGATCTAGCCATGGGCAGGTTGAAGGTTGGGTAACACTAACTGGAGGACCGAACCGACTAATGTTGAAAAATTAGCGGATGACTTGTGGCTGGGGGTGAAAGGCCAATCAAACCGGGAGATAGCTGGTTCTCCCCGAAAGCTATTTAGGTAGCGCCTCGTGAACTCATCTTCGGGGGTAGAGCACTGTTTCGGCTAGGGGGTCATCCCGACTTACCAAACCGATGCAAACTCCGAATACCGAAGAATGTTATCACGGGAGACACACGGCGGGTGCTAACGTCCGTCGTGAAGAGGGAAACAACCCAGACCGCCAGCTAAGGTCCCAAAGTCATGGTTAAGTGGGAAACGATGTGGGAAGGCATAGACAGCCAGGATGTTGGCTTAGAAGCAGCCATCATTTAAAGAAAGCGTAATAGCTCACTGGTCGAGTCGGCCTGCGCGGAAGATGTAACGGGGCTAAACCATGCACCGAAGCTGCGGCAGCGACACTTAGGTGTTGTTGGGTAGGGGAGCGTTCTGTAAGCCGTTGAAGGTGACCTGTGAGGGTTGCTGGAGGTATCAGAAGTGCGAATGCTGACATAAGTAACGATAATGCGGGTGAAAAACCCGCACGCCGGAAGACCAAGGGTTCCTGTCCAACGTTAATCGGGGCAGGGTGAGTCGACCCCTAAGGCGAGGCTGAAAAGCGTAGTCGATGGGAAACAGGTTAATATTCCTGTACTTGGTGTTACTGCGAAGGGGGGACGGAGAAGGCTAGGCTAGCCGGGCGACGGTTGTCCCGGTTTAAGCATATAGGCGGAGCGACTTGGTAAATCCGGTTGCTTATCAACGCTGAGGTGTGATGACGAGCCACTACGGTGGTGAAGTAGTTGATGCCAAGCTTCCAGGAAAAGCCTCTAAGCATCAGGTAACATTAAATCGTACCCCAAACCGACACAGGTGGTCAGGTAGAGAATACTCAGGCGCTTGAGAGAACTCGGGTGAAGGAACTAGGCAAAATGGTGCCGTAACTTCGGGAGAAGGCACGCTGGCATTAGGTAATGGGACTTGCTCCCGGCGCCGAAGCCAGTCGCAGATACCAGCTGGCTGCAACTGTTTAATAAAAACACAGCACTGTGCAAACACGAAAGTGGACGTATACGGTGTGACGCCTGCCCGGTGCTGGAAGGTTAATTGATGGGGTCAGCCGCAAGGCGAAGCTCTTGATCGAAGCCCCAGTAAACGGCGGCCGTAACTATAACGGTCCTAAGGTAGCGAAATTCCTTGTCGGGTAAGTTCCGACCTGCACGAATGGCGTAATGATGGCCAGGCTGTCTCCACCCGAGACTCAGTGAAATTGAACTCGCTGTGAAGATGCAGTGTACCCGCGGCAAGACGGAAAGACCCCGTGAACCTTTACTATAGCTTGACACTGAACATTGAGCCTTGATGTGTAGGATAGGTGGGAGGCATCGAAGTGTGGACGCCAGTCTGCATGGAGCCAACCTTGAAATACCACCCTTTAATGTTTGATGTTCTAACTCGGCCCCGTGATCCGGGGTGAGGACAGTGTCTGGTGGGTAGTTTGACTGGGGCGGTCTCCTCCCAAAGAGTAACGGAGGAGCACGAAGGTTAGCTAATCACGGTCGGACATCGTGAGGTTAGTGCAAAGGCATAAGCTAGCTTGACTGCGAGAGTGACGGCTCGAGCAGGTACGAAAGTAGGTCTTAGTGATCCGGTGGTTCTGAATGGAAGGGCCATCGCTCAACGGATAAAAGGTACTCCGGGGATAACAGGCTGATACCGCCCAAGAGTTCATATCGACGGCGGTGTTTGGCACCTCGATGTCGGCTCATCACATCCTGGGGCTGAAGTAGGTCCCAAGGGTATGGCTGTTCGCCATTTAAAGTGGTACGCGAGCTGGGTTTAGAACGTCGTGAGACAGTTCGGTCCCTATCTGCCGTGGGCGTTGGAAGATTGAGAGGGGCTGCTCCTAGTACGAGAGGACCGGAGTGGACGAATAACTGGTGTTCGGGTTGTCATGCCAATGGCATTGCCCGGTAGCTAAATTCGGAAGAGATAACCGCTGAAAGCATCTAAGCGGGAAACTTGCCTCGAGATGAGTCTTCCCTGGGGCTTTAAGCCCCCTGAAGGAACGTTAAAGACTATGACGTTGATAGGCTGGGTGTGTAAGTGCAGCGATGCATTGAGCTAACCAGTACTAATGATCCGTGAGGCTTAACCTTACAACACCAAAGGTGTTTTAGATTTGAGAGATAGAAATTTTCAGCGAAGTTCCGAGATTGGGCTGGCTGGCTGTGTGGAGACATATAGCGGGTTTAGTTTAGACAGAATTTGCCTGGCGGCCTTAGCGCGGTGGTCCCACCTGATCCCATGCCGAACTCAGAAGTGAAACGCCGTAGCGCCGATGGTAGTGTGGGGTCTCCCCATGCGAGAGTAGGACACTGCCAGGCATCAAATAAAGCCGAGACCCCATGCCAAAAGCGTGGGGTTTTTGCTATGGGCAGAATAGTGAAATAGGTATAAATAGTGACCTTAGAGTGGTTGCGTCGCAGGGCTCATAGTCAGACGAGTCAAATATTGCAGGGGCAGGTGAGTCAAATCCGGCCGTCACAGCGATGAATAAAACAAAAGGCTACCTTGATAGGTGGCTTTTTTTACCTTCAGTTAAAACAAAATACAATATGAGTATTATGATCGGTTAGACTAGCGCCAGAACTAGTTAGAATGAGTATCCAATGTCATGTCGAATCAACATTCCCCGCTAAAACATCTCAATACTTTTGCATTAGCAGCTTATGCGAGCAAAGTAATTAGCGTTAACTCACCTGAAGAATTGATTAATGCTTGGCATGAGTCTGTTTCTAAGCATCAGCCAGTGCTTTTACTTGGCGAAGGCAGCAACGTGCTGTTTATTGAAAACTATTCAGGAACAGTATTACTTAATCGGATTAAGGGTATCACTTCTACTGAGGATGATATTGCCTGGCACCTGCATGTTGGGGCTGGAGAAAATTGGCATCAATTGGTTTGTTATTCATTACTAAATAACATGCCAGGCCTAGAAAATCTGGCGTTAATCCCAGGTTGTGTCGGTTCTGCACCCATTCAGAATATTGGTGCTTATGGTGTTGAGCTGCAAAAGGTATGCGAATACGTTGATTTACTTGATATGGATAAGGGTACAGTGCTACGCCTTTCCGCTAAAGATTGTCAATTTGGCTATCGCGACAGCATTTTTAAGCATCACTATGGTCATGGATTTGCCATCGTAGCCGTAGGCATTAAATTGGTAAAATCATGGATCCCAACATTGGGCTATGGTGATCTAACGCGAATGGATCCATCGACAGTTACAGCAGAAGAGATATTCAACTCAGTTTGTACCATGCGGCGTAGTAAGCTACCCGATCCCGCAGTGACCGGCAATGCAGGCAGTTTTTTTAAGAATCCAGTTGTGGATGCCGCTGTAGCTGAAGAGATTGTAAAGCGCTACCCCAATGCGCCCCATTACCTGCAACCCGATGGGTCTGTTAAGCTGGCTGCTGGTTGGCTTATCGATCAATGTGCGCTTAAGGGATATCAGATTGGCGGTGCGGCGGTGCATCAGCAGCAGGCGCTAGTGTTGATTAACCTAGCAGAAGCGACAGGTCAGGATGTGATAGGCCTTGCCAGTTATATCCGTCAGCAAGTTGCTAAGAGATTTGCAATCTGGTTGGAACCAGAAGTGCGATTTATCGCAAGTAATGGTGAGGTTAATGCTGTGGAGTGTTTGTCGTGAAAGATATTAAAATCCCTTTACGGTTGATTGGCATATTAGCTGATGGTGCTTTCCATTCAGGAGAGCAATTAGGCGAAACCTTTGGGATGAGTCGTGCCGCAATTAACAAGCATATGCAAACTATCAGAGAGTGGGGACTAGATGTCTTTACTGTCCCTGGTAAGGGCTATAGTTTACCTGCACCTATTCAACTGCTTAATGAACAAACAATATTAAATTATCTCCCCGCAGGCCAGGTGGCTATCTTGCCTGTCGTCGACTCGACGAATCAATATTTATTAGACCGCATTACTGAATTGAAGTCTGGCGATGCTTGTGTGGCTGAATACCAACATGCAGGGCGAGGAAGACGGGGACGTCAGTGGATCTCTCCCTTTGGTGCGAATCTCTATTTATCTATGTTCTGGCGGCTGGAGCAAGGCCCTGCTGCTGCAATGGGATTAAGCCTGGTGGTTGGGATTGTTATGGCTGAGGTTCTACGTAAACTCGGAGCTGAGCAGGTTCGTGTAAAATGGCCAAATGACCTGTATTTAAATGATAAAAAACTGGCAGGTATATTGGTAGAACTCACAGGGAAAACAGGAGATGCTGCTCAGTTGGTAATTGGTGCAGGCATTAATTTAACAATGCGTGAATCAACGACTAACGTCATCAGTCAGGATTGGATCAACTTACAGGAAGCGGGTGTTAATATTGATCGTAATAAACTGACGGCTGAACTGTTATCTGAATTACGACTTGCAGTCGTTAAATTTGAAAACGAAGGCTTATCTGCTTTTATTTCTCGTTGGCGAGAAATGGACAATTACCTTGATCGCCCTGTGAAATTGATTATTGGCAATCAAGAGATATTTGGTATTGCTAGAGGTATTGACCAACAAGGTGCATTATTATTAGAGCAAAATGGCAATGTAAAACCTTATATTGGCGGTGAAATATCTCTACGTGGCGTTTAATCTTATAATAGATGGGAGGCTAGAACCTCCCACTTGGCTATTTTCTCAAACGTACACTCTCAACGGCATGGTTGGCACTTTTAGTCATTATTAGACTGGCACGCTCACGCGTTGGTAGTATATTTTGCTTTAAATTCAATCCGTTAATCTCTTTCCATAATTGAGTGGCAATCTTGATTGCCTCTGCTTCAGGCAATTTAGCATAATTATGGAAATAAGAATCAGGATTGGAAAATGCACCCTGTCTAAACTTAAGGAACCTGTTTATATACCAACTTTGAAGTAAATCTTCAGGGGCATCGACATATATAGAGAAGTCTACAAAATCAGAGACAAATACATGGTGCGGATCATGAGGGTAATCCATTCCACTTTGTAGAACATTTAAGCCCTCTAATATGAGAATGTCAGGTTGCTTGATGATCTTATTACCGTCAGGGACAACATCATATATTAAATGAGAATAAACCGGCGCCGTAACATAACCTGTCCCTGATTTTACTTCTGAGACAAACTTCACCAGATTATGCATATCATAGGATTGTGGGAATCCTTTTTTCTTCATCAGCCCGCGCTCATTCAGGACTTTATTGGGATAAAGAAAACCATCTGTTGTAATCAGTTCTACACTGCGATGTTCCGGCCAGCGGCTCAGTAACGCTTGCAGTAAGCGCGCGGTGGTGCTTTTACCGACAGCAACACTGCCTGCAATGCCAATGACATAGGGAATACGCTGGCCATCAGTTCCAAGGAATTGTTCCAGAACCGCCTGTCGCCGCAAATTAGAACTAATATAAAAGTTAAGCAGGCGCGAAAGTGGCAGGTATATCTGTGCCACTTCATCTAATGAAAGGTCTTCGTTAATCCCTTTGAGTTTAACGATTTCTTCTTCTGTTAGTGTCAATGGTACTGAGTCGCGCAAGGCTGCCCACTGAGTACGATCGAACTGTAGATAAGGCGTCGCTAAAGATTGATCTCTTTTTGTCATAAGCCAAATTCTGCCTGTTAACGCAGGTTGGGAAAGGCGCTGGACGCCAACTCCAGATAAGAAACAAGCTGCATATTATAGGCAGCTTGCTTTTTGGCGTAGACATTTTTGTGCTTAGTGAGTGATTTATTTGATGTACGTTGCTATTCCAATCAATTAAGAACACAGATGGTAGGTTCTACCCTTTTTATAGATAACAATCACTGTCATCAACTGGCTATGGCAGTATGTGATTGATTTACTGAAAATAAACGTTTGAAATAGATTGCGGTCGGATGATAGCTGCCATCGGGTGTGCAGGCATAATCCGGAATTTCTCCCATGCAACGATAACCTTGTGCACGGTAAAAAGATTCAGCAGGAGAACCTGCTTGAGTATCGAGATATAGCAATCCACGGCGTAGTTGAACCGCGGTACTCTCCATCGCGAGAATCAATTTGTGCCCAATACCAGTACGACGGCTACGGCTATGCACCAATAATTTCTGCACTTCGGCTCGATTTAAACCATTTGGCTTTTGGCAAAGGTCTAATTGGATAGTTCCAGTAATCCCCATCTCATCGCGTGCTATCCATAATAGTAATGCTCCTTTGGCGATGGCCGGGCGCAGACCATCGTAATAGCTCTCAGCTTCTTTCTGCGACAGAGAGCGGGAGTCATAGCCTACAGATGCCCCATGAGCTACGGCATCAATCAGTAAACTTGCCAGCTCACTGCGATATATAGGCAATGTTGCCGCATTAAGTAAAACTATCTTCATGATAAAACTCCTCAACCGCTGCTGGTCTATGCTTATGTCTATGTTTAAGCAATAAACAAGCCAAATATGAGTAGTGTGATTACCCTCATTGGAGCAATATTTTTTTAGACGAGATGCACTCAATTGGGGCACTCTCCCTTTTTTGAGGCGCAAAACTAAATTTATACTCAGTCAGTGGTACTAAAATTGGTGGCACAATGAGAGGTGAACTCATTTAAGGGGGAATTTTTCATTCATGGCGTTGATTACAAAAGCGGGTGTGCTGGATGTGAAATGAGCTAACTATGGTTAATAATACATCTGGCTTTTAAAAAGTGGCTGTTTTGTGAGCGAAAGGTCGACTTATGCAATTTTTTTGTTGCATCATAAGCTCGCTCTACCTAGAATGCGCTGCACTTGATGCCGGCATAGCTCAGTTGGTAGAGCAACTGACTTGTAATCAGTAGGTCCCGAGTTCGACTCTTGGTGCCGGCACCATTCAAGTACTAAAATTTAGGTGGGGTTCCCGAGCGGCCAAAGGGAGCAGACTGTAAATCTGCCGTCATCGACTTCGAAGGTTCGAATCCTTCCCCCACCACCATATTTACTCTTGAGTCTCAAGCCGATTCAGTGTCATGAATCTAAATGAGTCACTTAAGGGGAAGGTGAAAACCTTCGACGAAGGTTCGAGCCGAGCGTAGCGAGTCAACGACGCGCAGCGGCGGCCCGAAGGGTGAGGAGCGAAGTGACGAATAATCCTTCCCCCACCACCATATTTAACCTTGAGTCTCAGGGTGATTCAGAAGATCGAACTCCTAATACACACTCAAGGCGAGAGCACCGCTCTCGATGAAGAGTGAAGTGGCCAAGCCCTTCCTTTCAAATTTCTGCAGATTAAGTCAGGTAGCCGAGTTCTAAGATGCGGGCATCGTATAATGGCTATTACCTCAGCCTTCCAAGCTGATGATGTGGGTTCGATTCCCACTGCCCGCTCCAAGATGTGCTGATATAGCTCAGTTGGTAGAGCGCACCCTTGGTAAGGGTGAGGTCGGCAGTTCGAATCTGCCTATCAGCACCATTTCTCATTCTCTCGTCCCCTGGTTTTCTTTCTGTGTTATGGATTCAGCAAGCATGCGCTTGGTTGATGTGGTGAAACCACCGATTCCGTGTCTTAGAGGGACAATCGATGTCTAAAGAAAAGTTTGAACGTACAAAACCGCACGTTAATGTGGGTACTATTGGCCACGTTGACCATGGTAAAACTACCCTAACTGCTGCAATCACCACCGTACTGGCTAAAACCTACGGCGGTAGTGCTCGTGCATTCGACCAGATCGACAACGCTCCGGAAGAGAAAGCGCGTGGTATCACCATCAACACGTCACATGTTGAATATGACACCCCGTCGCGCCACTATGCGCACGTTGACTGCCCAGGGCATGCCGACTACGTTAAAAACATGATAACCGGTGCTGCTCAGATGGACGGCGCGATTTTGGTTGTTGCTGCAACTGATGGCCCGATGCCACAGACTCGCGAGCACATCTTGTTAGGTCGTCAGGTTGGTGTTCCTTATATCCTGGTCTTCCTGAACAAGTGTGACATGGTTGACGATGAAGAATTGCTGGAATTGGTAGAAATGGAAGTCCGCGAACTTCTGTCTCAATACGATTTCCCTGGCGACGATACTCCCGTTATCCGTGGTTCAGCGCTGAAAGCGTTAGAAGGCGAGCCAGAATGGGAAGCAAAAATTATTGAATTAGCTGAGGCACTGGATAGCTACATCCCACAGCCTGAGCGTGCAATCGATAGACCATTCCTGCTGCCAATCGAAGACGTATTCTCTATCTCAGGCCGTGGTACAGTTGTCACTGGCCGTGTAGAGCGTGGCATTGTTAAAGTTGGTGAAGAAGTTGAAATCGTTGGTATTATCGATACCATTAGAACAACATGTACTGGCGTTGAAATGTTCCGCAAACTGCTGGACGAAGGCCGCGCGGGTGAGAACGTTGGTGTTCTGCTGCGTGGTACTAAACGTGATGACGTACAGCGTGGTCAGGTATTAGCTAAGCCAGGTTCTATCAAGCCACATACTAAATTCGAATCAGAAGTTTATATTCTGAGCAAAGACGAAGGCGGCCGTCATACTCCGTTCTTCAAAGGTTACCGTCCTCAGTTCTACTTCCGTACAACGGATGTAACCGGTACTATTGAATTGCCAGACGGCGTTGAGATGGTGATGCCAGGTGATAACATTCAAATGATTGTTAACCTGATTGCGCCTATCGCAATGGATGATGGTCTGCGTTTCGCAATTCGTGAAGGCGGCCGTACGGTAGGTGCCGGCGTTGTTGCTAAAGTCATTGAATAAGATTTGACGCGACATGCGATAAAAGGGCATCATTTGATGCCCTTTTTCTACGTTGTCATGCTAGAACCTATCTCATCAGTGGTTTTTTCATCATAATTACTGGTGAGATGGGCTCTGGAAATACGGCGAATAGTGCCGAGTGGTGCCGATTAGAGAGTCTCTAGAGCATCCTTCGGCTTGGTTTGCTTTGCGATGCGAAGCAAAGTTGTTGTTCTGAATCATAGTGACAGGTTGGTTTATGAGTGCGAATACCGAGGCTCCAGGGAGCGGACGCGGCCTGGAAACGGCTAAATGGCTAATCGTTGCTGTATTATTAGTTACAGCTATTGTTGGTAACTATTATTTCCGTGATTACAGCCTGCCGTTGCGTGCGTTGGCAGTTGTAGTAATTATCGCTGTTGCCGGTGCTGTTGCATTGATGACGGCAAAAGGTAAAGCCACTGTAGCGTTTGCTCGTGAAGCACGCACGGAAGTGCGTAAAGTGATTTGGCCTACCCGTCAGGAAACTCTGCATACAACGTTAATCGTTGCTGCGGTAACTGCTGTAATGTCACTGATTCTATGGGGGCTAGATGGTATCCTAGTCCGCCTGGTATCATTTATTACTGGCCTGAGGTTCTAAGATGTCTGAAGCACCAAAAAAGCGTTGGTACGTCGTTCAGGCGTTTTCCGGTTTTGAAGGCCGCGTAGCTCAATCGCTGCGTGAGCATATCAAGTTACATGACATGGAAGAGCTGTTTGGCGAAGTCATGGTTCCAACGGAAGAAGTCGTCGAAATTCGTGGTGGTCAACGTCGTAAAAGTGAACGCAAATTCTTCCCAGGCTATGTACTGGTCCAGATGGTGATGAACGATGCCAGCTGGCACTTAGTGCGTAGCGTGCCACGTGTAATGGGCTTTATCGGTGGTACATCCGATCGCCCTGCACCAATCAGTGATAAAGAAGTTGATGCGATTATGAATCGTCTTCAACAAGTGGGTGATAAACCACGTCCTAAAACACTGTTTGAACCAGGTGAACTGGTGCGTGTCAGCGATGGTCCATTTGCCGACTTTAACGGTGTTGTTGAAGAAGTGGACTACGAGAAGAGCCGCCTGAAAGTATCTGTTTCTATCTTTGGCCGTGCAACACCGGTCGAGCTGGATTTCAGTCAGGTAGAAAAAGGCTGATTCATTTTTCAGCAGTGATTGAAATTTGAGTCTTGTCTTAGGCGCGAAATTAAAATATAATTTCGCGCCTTTTGTTTTTAGATGTCTTGCTTTTTGTCATCAGTGGCAACTTATTTCATCGTAAATAATAGCGAGACAAAACACGGGGAGCCTCGAACGCGAGGCGATACTACCCAAATCGAGGAAATCGTAAATGGCTAAGAAAGTACAAGCCTATGTCAAGCTGCAAGTAGCAGCTGGTATGGCGAACCCAAGTCCACCAGTTGGTCCAGCTTTGGGTCAGCAGGGTGTTAACATCATGGAATTCTGTAAAGCGTTCAATGCTAAGACTGAAAGCATTGAAAAAGGCCTGCCGATCCCTGTTGTTATTACTGTTTATTCTGATCGCTCTTTCACTTTCGTTACTAAAACCCCGCCAGCAGCAGTTCTGCTGAAAAAAGCGGCAGGTATTAAGTCTGGTTCTGGCAAGCCGAACAAAGACAAAGTAGGGACTGTGACCGGTGCTCAGGTCCGTGAAATCGCAGAAACCAAAGCTGCGGATATGACTGGTGCTTCAATTGACGACATGATGCGTTCAATCGAAGGTACTGCTCGTTCCATGGGCCTGGTAGTGGAGGGTTAATAAATGGCTAAGCTGACCAAGCGCATGCGCGTGATCCGTGACAAAGTTGATGTGACTAAGCAATACGATATCAACGAAGCTGTTGCCCTGCTGAAAGAGCTGGCTACTGCTAAATTCGTAGAAAGTGTAGACGTTGCCGTTAACCTCGGTATCGACGCACGTAAATCTGACCAGAACGTTCGTGGTGCAACTGTGTTGCCACATGGTACTGGCCGTTCAGTACGCGTTGCTGTTTTCGCTCAGGGTGCAAACGCTGAAGCTGCGAAAGAAGCAGGCGCTGAATTGGTAGGTATGGAAGATCTGGCTGATATGATCAAGAAAGGCGAAATGAACTTCGACGTTGTTATTGCTTCCCCAGATGCAATGCGCGTTGTAGGTCAATTGGGCCAAATCTTGGGTCCACGTGGCCTGATGCCTAACCCTAAAGTGGGTACTGTTACTCCTAACGTTGCTGAAGCAGTTAAGAATGCTAAAGCAGGTCAGGTTCGTTATCGCAACGACAAAAACGGTATTATCCACACTACCATTGGTAAAGTTGATTTCGACTCAGATAAGTTGAGAGAAAACTTAGAATCTCTGGTTGTTGCGCTGAAGCGTGCTAAACCTGCTACAGCGAAAGGCGTTTATATCAAGAAAATCAGCCTCTCCACCACCATGGGTGCTGGCGTTGCAATCGATCAAAGCGGTCTGTCAGCAGTAGTGATCTAATCACGAATTGATTTTATCGCTTTACGTGGGCGTAAGGTTTGTCTAGAATCTTACGCCCATGCTTCTGTTGATGGGGTTACTTATCAGCAGAACACCAGAATTTTCGGTTGGAGCTTGGCCTTATCCAAGCCTCCGTCCAAGACCGCAGGTGTGTCGTAAGACACTTAATTTCCTGCGTAGACGGTGACAGAACCTAAAGCATTTTTTTCTTTCCTATAAAGAATTGTCCTTGCTGAATTCTGCTCACCGTGTTTCAACGCCCGTTCATTGCATTTTGTAGTGGATTGGGTGACGTGAGTTCCGGGGAATTACTCTCCGGTTAATCCAGGAGCAAGAACTAATGGCACTAAATCTTCAAGGCAAACAAGCGATTGTTGCTGAAGTTAAAGAAGTAGCCAAAGGTGCGCTGTCTGCGGTTGTTGCGGATTCTCGTGGCGTTACCGTTGACAAAATGACTGAACTGCGTAAAGCAGGTCGTGAAGCTGGCGTTCACATGCAAGTTGTTCGTAACACCTTGCTGTGCCGCATTGTTGAAGGCACTCAATTCGAATGCCTGAAAGACACGTTTGTTGGTCCAACCTTGATCGCATTCTCTTCTGAACACCCGGGCGCAGCTGCTCGTCTGTTCAAAGCATTTGCTAAAGATAATGCAAAATTTGAGGTTAAAGCAGCAGCCTTTGAAGGCGAGTTAATCCCTGCGGCTCAGATCGACCGCCTGGCAACTCTGCCAACCTACGAAGAAGCAATCGCACGTCTGATGGGAACCATGAAAGAAGCCGCTGCTGGCAAATTGGTTCGTACTCTGGCTGCGCTGCGTGATCAGAAAGAAGCTGAAGCGGCTTAATCGCCCTCACTTTTGTCAGTCACTGCTTTTTAACGTATAAACTATTTCTGTATTTTAGGAACACTTGTTATGTCAACTATCACTAAAGACCAAATTCTGGAAGGCGTTGCAGCTCTGTCTGTAATGGAAATCGTTGAACTGATCTCTGCTATGGAAGAGAAATTCGGCGTTTCAGCTGCTGCTGTTGCTGCAGGTCCTGCTGCTGCTGCTGAAGCTGTAGAAGAACAAACTGAATTCAACGTTGTTCTGGCTTCATTCGGCGACAACAAAGTTGCAGTAATCAAAGCTGTTCGCGGCGCAACTGGCCTGGGCTTGAAAGAAGCTAAAGATCTGGTTGAGTCTGCACCTGCAGTTCTGAAAGAAGGCGTGAACAAAGACGAAGCTGAGTCTCTGAAAAAATCTCTGGAAGAAGCTGGTGCTTCTGTTGAGATCAAGTAAGTTTAGCTTTGAGTTCGCAGCCTAACTTATAGGCTGATGGCTGGTGACTTTTTAGTCATCAGCCTTTTTGCGCTGTAGGGCGTTAGTCGCATTTCACACTGTTTAGCGGCTGACTAACCCCCCAATATTCCTTTCTATTTACGACTTAATATACTGCGTTCTCAGCTACGACCCACTCGGGTAGCTCGGTAGTCAAAGTAACGCGATGAAATGGTTTAAGAGTGATAGAAAAGAGTATTTCGAGAAGTGTTTCAACTTCTCATTCTAAATAATAGTGTTGCATGAACTGTCCTATGTTCGGGGCAGACAGAGTGGGTCGACTTTTCAGCGAGCTGAGGAACCCTATGGTTTACTCCTATACCGAGAAAAAACGTATTCGTAAGGATTTTGGTAAACGTCCACAAGTTCTGGACATACCTTATCTCCTTTCTATCCAACTTGACTCGTTCCAGAAATTCATCGAGCAAGATCCCGAAGGGCAGCACGGTCTGGAAGCAGCATTCCGTTCTGTTTTTCCAATTCAGAGCTACAGTGGCAATTCGGAGCTGCAATACGTTAGCTACCGTCTTGGTGAACCTGTATTTGATGTTAAAGAGTGCCAGATCCGTGGTGTGACCTATTCCGCACCGCTACGCGTTAAGCTGCGTCTGGTAATCTATGAGCGCGAAGCTCCTGAAGGTACGGTCAAAGACATCAAAGAACAAGAAGTCTACATGGGTGAAATTCCACTCATGACCGAAAACGGTACCTTTGTCATTAACGGTACTGAGAGGGTTATCGTATCTCAGCTACACCGTAGCCCTGGCGTATTCTTTGACAGTGATAAGGGTAAAACCCATTCATCGGGTAAAGTGCTGTACAACGCACGTATCATCCCTTACCGCGGTTCATGGTTAGATTTCGAGTTTGACCCGAAAGACAACCTGTTTGTCCGTATTGACCGTCGTCGTAAATTGCCTGCAACCATCATTCTGCGCGCATTGAGTTTCACCACTGCACAGATCTTGGATCTGTTCTTCGAGAAAGTGGTCTTTGAGATTCGTGACAACAAGCTGCAGATGGAATTAGTTCCAGAGCGCCTGCGCGGTGAAACGGCATCCTTTGATATTGAAGCGAATGGCAAAGTTTACGTCGAGAAAGCGCGTCGTATTACTGCGCGTCATATTCGCCAGCTTGAAAAAGACGGCATTGATCGCATCGAAGTTCCGGTTGAATACATTGCTGGTAAAGTGGTTGCAAAAGACTATATCGATACGAACACCGGTGAGCTTATCTGTGCAGCCAACATGGAGCTGTCACTGGATTTACTGGCTAAACTGAGCCAGTCTGGCCACAAGCATATCGAAACATTGTTCACCAACGACCTGGATCACGGTGCTTATATCTCCGAGACCCTGCGTGTTGACCCAACCAGCGATCGTTTGAGCGCCTTGGTTGAGATCTACCGCATGATGCGTCCTGGTGAGCCACCAACACGTGAAGCTGCTGAAAATCTGTTTGAGAACCTGTTCTTCTCTGAAGACCGCTATGATTTGTCAGCGGTTGGCCGGATGAAGTTCAACCGTTCCCTGCTGCGTGACGAAATCGAAGGTTCCGGTATCCTGAGCAAAGAAGACATCACCGAAGTGATGAAAAAGCTCATCGATATCCGTAATGGTCGCGGCGAAGTGGATGATATCGACCACTTGGGCAACCGTCGTATTCGTTCCGTTGGTGAAATGGCTGAAAACCAGTTCCGTGTAGGTCTGGTTCGTGTTGAGCGTGCAGTTAAAGAGCGTTTGTCTCTGGGTGACCTCGACACTCTGATGCCTCAGGACATGATCAACGCCAAGCCGATTTCGGCGGCGGTGAAAGAGTTCTTCGGTTCCAGCCAGTTGTCACAATTTATGGACCAGAACAACCCGTTGTCTGAGATTACGCATAAACGCCGTATCTCTGCATTGGGCCCGGGCGGTTTGACCCGTGAACGTGCTGGCTTTGAAGTTCGAGACGTACACCCGACTCACTACGGTCGCGTATGTCCAATCGAAACGCCAGAAGGTCCAAACATCGGTCTGATCAACTCCTTGTCTGTCTACGCACAGACCAACGAGTATGGTTTCCTGGAAACACCTTATCGTCGCGTACGCGATGGTGTGGTGACCGATGAAATTAACTACCTGTCTGCTATTGAAGAAGGCAATTTCGTTATCGCTCAGGCGAACTCCAACCTGGACGAAGACGGCCGCTTCATTGAAGACTTGGTCACTTGTCGTAGCAAAGGCGAATCAAGCCTGTTTAGCCGCGACCAAGTAGACTATATGGACGTTTCCACTCAACAGGTGGTGTCTGTTGGTGCTTCTCTGATTCCATTCTTGGAACACGATGACGCCAACCGTGCATTGATGGGTGCGAACATGCAACGTCAGGCGGTTCCTACTCTGCGTGCTGATAAGCCGCTGGTGGGTACTGGTATGGAACGTGCAGTAGCGGTTGACTCAGGGGTAACCTCTGTAGCCAAACGTGGCGGTACGGTTCAATACGTAGATGCATCCCGTATCGTTATTAAAGTTAACGAAGACGAAATGTATCCGGGCGAAGCAGGCATTGATATTTATAACCTGACCAAATACACCCGTTCAAACCAGAACACCTGTATCAACCAGATGCCGTGTGTGAATCTGGGTGAGCCAATCGAGCGCGGCGACGTGCTGGCAGATGGCCCATCAACAGATCTGGGCGAACTGGCATTGGGTCAGAACATGCGCGTAGCGTTCATGCCTTGGAACGGTTACAACTTCGAAGACTCCATCTTGGTCTCCGAGCGCGTGGTACAAGAAGATCGCTTCACCACCATCCACATTCAAGAACTGGCATGTGTGTCCCGTGACACCAAGCTGGGGCCAGAAGAGATAACGGCTGATATCCCGAACGTGGGTGAAGCTGCACTGTCCAAACTGGATGAGTCCGGTATCGTGTATATCGGTGCTGAAGTGACTGGCGGCGACATTCTGGTTGGTAAGGTAACACCTAAAGGTGAAACCCAACTGACGCCAGAAGAGAAGCTGTTACGTGCGATCTTCGGTGAGAAAGCGTCTGATGTTAAAGACTCTTCTCTGCGTGTACCAAACGGTGTTTCCGGTACGGTTATTGACGTACAAGTCTTTACTCGCGACGGTGTAGAAAAAGATAAACGTGCGTTAGAAATCGAAGAGATGCAACTGAAGCAGGCTAAGAAAGACCTGACTGAAGAGTTGCAGATCCTGGAAGCGGGCCTGTTTGCACGTATCCATGCAGTACTGGTTTCTGGTGGCATCGAAGCTGACAAGCTGAGCAAGTTACCACGTGATCGTTGGCTCGAACTGGGCCTGACCGACGAAGACAAGCAAAACCAACTGGAACAGTTGGCAGAGCAGTACGACGAAATGAAATCCGAATTCGAGAAGAAGATGGATGCCAAGCGTCGTAAGATCACCCAAGGTGATGATTTGGCACCAGGCGTGCTGAAGATCGTCAAGGTGTATTTGGCGGTTAAACGTCAGATTCAACCGGGTGACAAGATGGCCGGTCGTCACGGTAACAAAGGTGTTATCTCCAAAATTAACCCGATCGAAGATATGCCTTACGATGAAAACGGTACGCCGGTAGACATCGTTCTGAACCCGCTGGGCGTACCATCGCGTATGAACATCGGTCAGATTTTGGAAACCCACTTAGGGATGGCAGCGAAAGGCATTGGCGAGAAAATCAACGCCATGCTGAAGAAGCAGGAAGAAGTTGCCAAACTGCGTGAGTTCATCCAGAAAGCCTACGATCTGGGCGACAACGTTTGTCAGAAAGTTGATCTGAGCACCTTCACCGATGACGAAGTATTGCGTCTGGCTGAGAACCTGAAAAAAGGTATGCCAATTGCAACACCAGTCTTCGACGGCGCGACAGAGAAAGAGATCAAGGAACTGTTACAGCTAGGTGGTCTGCCAACTTCTGGTCAGATTACTCTGTTTGACGGCCGTACCGGCGAGCAATTTGAACGTCAGGTTACTGTCGGCTACATGTACATGCTGAAACTGAACCACTTGGTTGATGACAAGATGCATGCGCGTTCTACCGGTTCTTACAGCCTGGTTACTCAGCAGCCGCTGGGTGGTAAGGCTCAGTTCGGTGGTCAGCGCTTCGGTGAGATGGAAGTGTGGGCGTTGGAAGCTTATGGCGCCGCGTACACATTGCAGGAAATGCTTACCGTCAAGTCCGACGATGTAAACGGCCGTACCAAGATGTACAAAAACATCGTGGATGGCGATCACCGTATGGAACCAGGCATGCCGGAGTCCTTCAACGTATTGTTGAAAGAAATCCGCTCGCTGGGCATCAATATCGAGCTGGAAGAAGAGTAACTCTTCGCCAGACGGCAGACTCTTACAGCCGGGAGTCTGCTGGTGGTTCGCACTGGTCACAGGGGCGCTCAAATTTCGTTTTGAGCGCCTATCAGGTCTAACTCCGACAGGAGCCAATCCGTGAAAGACTTATTAAAGTTTCTGAAAGCGCAAACTAAGACCGAAGAGTTTGATGCGATCAAAATTGCTCTGGCATCGCCAGACATGATCCGTTCATGGTCGTTCGGTGAAGTTAAAAAGCCGGAAACCATTAACTACCGTACGTTCAAACCAGAACGTGACGGCCTTTTCTGTGCCCGTATCTTTGGCCCAGTAAAAGATTACGAATGCCTGTGCGGTAAGTACAAGCGTTTGAAACACCGTGGTGTTATTTGTGAGAAATGCGGCGTTGAAGTGACTCAAACCAAAGTGCGCCGTGAGCGTATGGGTCACATCGAACTGGCTTCTCCAACTGCGCACATCTGGTTTCTGAAATCGCTGCCATCCCGCATCGGTTTACTGCTGGATATGCCATTACGTGACATCGAACGTGTACTGTACTTCGAATCCTATGTGGTTGTTGAAGGCGGTATGACCAACCTGGAACGTCGTCAGATCCTGACTGAAGAGCAGTATCTGGACGCGTTGGAAGAGTTTGGTGATGAGTTCGACGCGAAAATGGGCGCCGAGGCGATTCAGGCCCTGTTGAAAAACATGGATCTGGAAGCTGAGTGCGAGATCCTGCGTGAAGAATTGAACGAAACAAATTCTGAAACCAAGCGTAAGAAGCTGACTAAGCGTATCAAGCTGCTGGAAGCGTTCGTACAGTCTGGCAATAAGCCAGAGTGGATGATCCTGACCGTGCTGCCTGTGTTGCCGCCAGATTTGCGTCCATTGGTTCCGTTGGATGGTGGTCGTTTTGCGACTTCTGATCTGAACGATTTGTATCGTCGCGTGATCAACCGTAACAACCGTCTGAAGCGCCTGCTGGACTTGGCGGCTCCTGACATCATCGTACGTAACGAAAAGCGTATGCTGCAAGAAGCAGTAGATGCATTGCTGGATAACGGCCGTCGCGGTCGTGCGATTACCGGCTCTAACAAGCGTCCGTTGAAGTCACTGGCTGACATGATCAAAGGTAAGCAAGGTCGTTTCCGTCAGAACTTGCTGGGTAAACGTGTTGACTACTCAGGTCGTTCGGTTATCACCGTTGGTCCATACCTGCGTCTGCATCAGTGCGGTCTGCCTAAGAAAATGGCTCTTGAGCTGTTCAAACCGTTCATCTACGGCAAGCTGGAATTGCGTGGTCTTGCTACCACCATTAAAGCCGCCAAGAAGATGGTTGAGCGTGAAGAAGCTGTGGTTTGGGATATCTTGGATGAAGTTATCCGCGAACACCCAGTGCTGCTGAACCGTGCACCAACCCTTCACCGTTTGGGTATCCAGGCGTTTGAACCGGTTCTGATCGAAGGTAAGGCAATCCAGTTGCACCCATTGGTTTGTGCGGCATATAACGCCGACTTCGATGGTGACCAAATGGCTGTTCACGTACCGCTAACACTGGAAGCTCAGTTAGAAGCGCGTGCGTTGATGATGTCTACCAACAACATCCTGTCACCAGCGAACGGCGAGCCAATCATCGTTCCTTCTCAGGACGTTGTATTGGGTCTGTATTACATGACCCGCGACTGTGTTAACGCCAAAGGCGAAGGCATGGTTCTGACTGGCCCGAAAGAAGCTGAACGTATTTATCGTGGTGGCCTGGCATCGCTACATGCTCGCGTAAAAGTGCGTATTACTGAAGAAATTCGTAATGTCGAAGGCGAAAGCATTACGCGTACCAGCATCATCGATACGACAGTTGGCCGTGCTATTTTGTGGATGATCGTCCCGAAAGGCCTGCCTTACTCTATCGTGAACCAGCCGCTGGGCAAGAAAGCTATCTCCAAGATGCTGAACACCTGTTACCGCATCCTGGGCTTGAAGCCAACGGTTATCTTTGCTGACCAGATCATGTACACCGGTTTTGCTTACGCAGCACGCTCAGGCGCCTCTGTAGGTATCGATGACATGGTTATCCCAGAAGCGAAAGCAGGGATCATCGAAGAAGCTGAAACTGAAGTTGCCGAGATCCAGGAGCAGTTCCAATCTGGTCTGGTAACCGCAGGCGAACGTTATAACAAAGTGATCGATATCTGGGCCGCGGCTAACGAACGTGTTGCCAAGGCGATGATGGATAACTTGTCGGTAGAAGATGTTGTCAACCGTGACGGCGTTGTCGAACAGCAAGTGTCATTCAACAGCATCTTTATGATGGCCGACTCCGGTGCGCGTGGTTCTGCTGCACAGATTCGTCAGCTGGCAGGGATGCGTGGTCTGATGGCCAAGCCAGATGGTTCGATCATTGAAACGCCAATCACTGCGAACTTCCGTGAAGGTTTGAACGTACTTCAGTACTTCATCTCAACCCACGGTGCGCGTAAAGGTTTGGCGGATACCGCATTGAAAACTGCGAACTCCGGTTACCTGACCCGTCGTTTGGTTGACGTGGCACAGGATCTGGTGGTAACCGAAGACGATTGTGGTACCCATAACGGTATCGTGATGACCCCGGTTATCGAAGGTGGTGATGTTAAAGAGCCACTGCGCGATCGCGTTCTGGGTCGTGTGACTGCAGAAGAAGTTATCAAGCCGGGTACGGCTGATATTCTGGTTCCGCGTAACACCCTATTGGACGAAAAATGGTGTGATCTGTTAGAAGAAAACTCCGTCGACAGCGTTAAAGTTCGTTCAGTAGTAAGCTGTGAAACTGACTTTGGTGTGTGTGCAAACTGCTATGGTCGCGACCTGGCACGTGGTCACATCATCAACAAAGGTGAAGCAGTTGGTGTTATTGCAGCGCAGTCAATCGGTGAGCCGGGTACCCAGCTTACGATGCGTACGTTCCACATCGGTGGTGCGGCATCTCGTGCGGCAGCAGAGTCCAGCATTCAGGTTAAGAACAAAGGCAGCTTGAAACTGAGCAACGTCAAGTTCGTTACCAATGCAGCGGGCAAGCTGGTTATTACTTCTCGTAATACCGAGCTGAAGCTGATCGACGAATTCGGCCGTACTAAAGAAAGCTACAAAGTGCCTTACGGTGCTGTAATGGCTAAAGGCGATGGCGCAGAAGTCCAGGGCGGCGAAACCGTTGCTAACTGGGATCCGCACATCATGCCAGTTGTGACCGAAGTGAGCGGTTTCATTCGCTTCGCGGACATGGTTGACGGCCAGACCATTACCCGCCAGACCGACGAACTGACTGGTTTGTCTTCTCTGGTAGTACTGGATAGTGCAGAGCGTACCGGTAGCGGTAAAGACCTGCGTCCGGCACTGAAAATCGTTGACGCCAAAGGCGACGATGTATTGATCCCAGGTACTGATATGCCTGCTCAATACTTCCTGCCAGGTAAAACGATTGTACAGCTGGAAGATGGCATTCAGATCGGTGCGGGTGATACCCTGGCGCGTATTCCTCAGGAATCAAGCGGTACCAAGGATATTACCGGTGGTCTGCCACGTGTTGCTGACTTGTTCGAAGCACGTCGTCCGAAAGAGCCTGCAATCCTGGCTGAAATCAGCGGGATCATCTCGTTCGGTAAAGAGACCAAAGGCAAACGTCGTCTGGTTATCTCACCGTTGGATGGTAGCGATGCATACGAAGAGATGATTCCGAAATGGCGTCAGCTCAACGTGTTCGAAGGTGAAATTGTAGAACGCGGTGACGTGGTCTCCGATGGCCCAGAATCTCCACATGACATTCTGCGTCTGCGTGGCGTTCACGCAGTTACCCGTTACATCACCAACGAAGTGCAGGAAGTTTACCGTCTGCAAGGCGTTAAGATTAACGATAAACACATCGAAGTTATCGTTCGTCAGATGTTGCGTAAAGGCACCATCGTTGATTCAGGTAGCACTGACTTCCTGGAAGGCGAGCAGGCAGAAATGTCTCGCGTTAAAATCGCTAACCGTAAGCTGGCAGCCGAAGGCAAAATCGAGGCTACGTTCACGCGTGACCTGCTGGGTATCACCAAGGCATCCTTGGCGACCGAGTCCTTCATCTCTGCGGCTTCGTTCCAAGAAACCACGCGCGTTCTTACTGAAGCGGCAGTTGCCGGTAAACGTGATGAACTGCGTGGCCTGAAAGAAAACGTAATCGTGGGCCGTCTGATCCCAGCCGGTACCGGTTACGCTTATCATCAGGATCGTGCACGCCGTAAAGCTCTGGGTGAAGTTCCCGTTGTACCGCAAGTTAGCGCGGATGAAGCAACGGCTAACCTGGCTGAATTGCTTAACGCCGGTTTTGGTAACAGCAAAGACTAATCTCTTTGTTGTTCACCAACGTAAAAACCGCTCCTTACGGGGCGGTTTTTTTTTGCTTTTTTTAGGATTTAAACGGCCGGTTTATTGCAGAGAACGCCCTAAATGGCGATCCCAATCCTTCCACACCGGCTGTAACCCCGCCTGTGTCAATGCCAGTGCTACCTGCTCCGGTGTGCGATTATCATGCGGAGCAAATTGCTCAAGTTCTGGATGATTATCTGCATACCCACCAGGCTGAGTTTTGGAACCCGCACTGACATTATTAATCGCGACCGGAATGACATTGTCGCGGAAGAAAGGTGATTCACGGGTAGATAGCGACAGTTCCACATCCGGGGCAAACAATCTAAAAGCACAGATCAATTGCAGCAGTTGCGGCTCACTCATCAGAGATGCTGGCTCGATACCGCCCGCACAAGGTCGTAGTCGTGGAAACGAAATAGAGTAGCGACTTTGCCAATAGGTCTGTTGCAGATAAAACAGATGCTCCGCCAGCATATAACAGTCCGTGCGCCAACTATTAGACAGCCCGATCAACGCACCTAGTCCGATCTTGTCGATCCCAGCCCGACCGAGACGATCTGGGGTTGCCAGTCGCCAGTGAAAATCTTGCTTGTGCCCGCGCAAGTGATGTTGCTGGTAAGTCGCTGGGTGATAGGTTTCCTGATAAACCATCACACCGTCTAATCCCAACGTTTTTAGCTCCGCATACTCTTCTTGCGCCAATGGTTGAACTTCCATCATCAGTGAACTGAATCGACTACGGATGACTGGGAAGTGACGACGAAAGTAATCCATTCCTACTTTTGCCTGATGTTCACCAGTGACCAGTAGCAGATGTTCAAAGCCTAGCGCTTTGATAGCATCACACTCACGGATGATTTCTGCTTCATCTAAGGTTTTGCGCTTGATGCGATTGCTCATCGAGAAACCACAATAAGTGCAATCATTAGCACACAGATTAGAAAGGTAGAGCGGCACATAAAAACTCACCGTGTTACCAAAACGCTGGCGGGTTAATTGTTGAGCCTTCTGCGCCATCGGTTCGAGATAAGCCAGTGCTGCGGGCGAAATCAACGCCATTAAGTCGTCGCGATTCGGTTTGACGGCATTAATGGCCCGTTCAACATCAGCGGCGGTTTTACTGTTAATACGCAGAGAAATATCATCCCAATCTAATTGTTGCCAGTGTTGGCTGAAATCTTCAGACATGATGCTCCTCCTCTAACTGGCTGAGAAAGCCAGTCAGTGGGCTGGTGGCAATGGCCTTGCCAAACTGTTGGTTGCCAAGCCCCGCCTGACGCGCCAATTCACCGGATTCAACCGCCAAACGGAAAGCATGCGCCATGTGTACGGGTGAGCGTGCCACGGCAATTGCGGTATTGACCAGCACGGCATCAGCTCCCAATTCCATTGCCTCAAGCGCATGGCTTGGCGCACCAATTCCAGCATCGACTACCACGGGCACTTTGGCCTGCTCGATAATGATTTGCAGAAAGTCGCGGGTACGTAAGCCCAAATTTGAGCCAATAGGTGCACCCAATGGCATGACGGCAGCGCAGCCTGCTTCTTCCAGCCGCTTGCACAATACCGGGTCCGCACCACAGTAAGGCAAAACAACAAATCCCTCTTTCACCAGTATTTCGGCGGCTTTCAGGGTTTCTATTGGGTCAGGCAGTAAATACTTCACATCGGGATGAATTTCCAATTTTATCCAATGGGTACCCAGCGCTTCACGCGCCAGACGGGCGGCAAATACAGCCTCTTGCGCAGTTTTGGCCCCCGAGGTATTAGGCAGCAAACGCACACCTAATTGTTGCAAGGGCGCAAGAATTGCATCGTTCCCTGCCCGTAAATCAACCCGTTTCATCGCCATAGTAATCAGTTGTGACCCCGAGGCGCGCAATGCTTCCAGCATTAGTTCCGGGGTGGAGAATTTTCCCGTACCGGTAAATAAACGTGAGGTAAAAGTGGTATCGGCGATCTTCAGCATGTCAGCCCCCGGCAATCGCTTGGAATAGCAAAATGTTATCACCCGCGTGTAACTGGTATTTTTCCCAGTCAGTGCGGGGGACGATGACCTGATTAACCGCCAGAGCCGTACCCGGCTGGTGGCGTTTGAGCTGATTGAGCAGCATTGCAGCGGTGATATTGCTCACCACTTCTAATGGCTGATCATTGAGCACAATCTGTATATGACCCGTTTTCACTGTGCACCTCCGCAGGCAGGGCAATGCTTCGCCCGAGTCAGTTGCAGGGTGCTCCAGCTCTGCTGCTTGCCATCGAATAAGCGCAATTTCCCACTCAGTGCCGACGGCAGCCCTGCCAATATCTTGATGGCTTCCAGTGCTTGCAAGGTACCAATGACGCCGACCACCGGCCCCAATACGCCAGCAGTACGACAATTACGCTGCGGCAATTCCTTATCGGGATAGAGGCAGGCGTAGCAGCCTTGAGAATAAGGCGGCTCAATGACCAGCAGTTGCCCGCTGAATCCCACGGCACTGCCGCTGATTAATGGCTTTTGTGCGGTGATACAGGCTGCATTTACCTGATGGCGCGTCTCCATGTTGTCGCTGCAATCCAGCACTAAATCAGCGTTAGCCACGGCATCAGCCAATGCCGTACCTAACAGCCGAGTATCAAATGGGATAACCTCAATCAATGGATTGAGGCTTTGCAAATGACGCTGGGCTAACCGTGCTTTACTTTGGTTAGCGGAGGATGTTTGGCTGATATCTGTGGTGCGATACAGGATCTGGCGCTGTAAATTGCTCAGTTCCAGTTGGTCATCGTCGGCCAGTAATAACTTACCGACACCGGCTGCCGCCAGATAGAGCGCAGCAGGCGAACCAAGGCCGCCAAGACCGATAATCAGCACACAGGCACTTTTCAGCTTCAACTGGCCCTCAGGGCCGATATCCTCCAGTAATAACTGGCGGCTGTAGCGCAAGAATTCGCTGTCACTCAACTCATGCTTGTTTGTCATCAGCCAGCTCCTTGCCCTCAATCAGGTGCAGTAATTGTGCTGTTGCCTGCTGCCAATCGTCACTCAGGGTAATAGCACTGACGACCGCTACACTACCGACACCCGTGGCCAGGACCGCCGGTACGCGCTCAATGCTGATGCCGCCGATGGCAACTGTCGGGTAGTCTGGCGTGTTGTCGACCATCTGCTTGAGTACCGTCAACCCTTGTGGTGATGACGGCATTTGCTTGGTTTGTGTGGGGAAGATGTGGCCCATGGCGATATAAGAGGGCCGGACAGCTTTAGCTATCGCCAGTTCCTGCTCATCATGGGTTGATACGCCCAGCCGTAATCCAGCTTGCTGAATCGCGGCCAAGTCGGCTGTTTCCAGATCTTCCTGACCCAGATGAACACCATAGGCACCATGCTTAATCGCCAGCCGCCAATAATCATTGATAAATAAGCGTGCCTGATAGCGTTTGCCTAACGCTATGGCAGCGGCAATGCCTTGTTCTACCTGCGCATCATCTAACTCTTTGATACGTAGTTGTATTGTGGTTACGCCTGCGGCAAGCAGGCGCTCTATCCAAAGTAGGCTATCGACGACGGGATAGAGACCAAGACGCTGTACCGTCGCAGGGAAACCTTTCTTTGCAGAAAATGAGGCATGATTAGACAGGTTCATTATTGGCCTCGCTCTTGAGGTTAACGGGGCTGTGATACAGCTCGCTGCCGCGAGAGCGGAACTCCGCTGACATCTGTTCCATACCTGATTGTAAAATTTCGATCGGTTGGGCTGCTGTTTCTTGTGTCGCTGCTAGCTCTTGCGCCACAGCCTGTTCTTGCGTAGCGGCATAGTCGCGGACTTCCTGAGAGATTTTCATCGAGCAGAATTTCGGCCCGCACATTGAGCAGAAGTGGGCCACTTTGCCGGACTCCTGCGGTAGGGTTTCGTCGTGATAGGCTCGTGCGGTTTCTGGATCAAGCGCCAGATTGAACTGATCTTCCCAGCGGAATTCAAAGCGCGCTTTCGACATGGCATTATCGCGGATCTGCGCACCGGGGTGGCCTTTGGCCAAATCTGCGGCATGGGCGGCGATTTTATAAGTAATAAGTCCTTGTTTCACATCCTCTTTATTAGGCAGGCCAAGATGTTCTTTCGGTGTGACGTAACACAGCATGGCACAACCGAACCAGCCAATCATGGCCGCCCCAATACCTGAAGTGAAATGATCATAACCCGGCGCAATATCCGTAGTTAGCGGGCCTAAGGTATAGAATGGTGCTTCATGGCAGTGTTCCAACTCTTCGGTCATATTGCGGCGAATCATCTGCATCGGCACATGACCGGGGCCTTCAATCATCACCTGCACATCATATTCCCAGGCGATTTTGGTCAATTCACCCAAGGTATGCAGTTCAGCGAACTGGGCTTCATCATTGGCATCCTGAATGGAACCAGGGCGTAGGCCATCACCCAGTGACAGTGAGACATCATAGGCCGCACAGATCTGGCAGATTTCGCGAAAATGCTGATACAGGAAGTTTTCCTGATGATGGGAAAGGCACCACTTCGCCATAATTGAACCACCACGGGAGACGATACCGGTCAAGCGTTTGGCGGTCATCGGTACATAGCGCAACAACACACCGGCATGGATAGTAAAGTAATCCACCCCTTGCTCGGCCTGCTCTAACAGTGTGTCACGGAACATTTCCCAGGTTAGGTTCTCGGCCACACCATTTACTTTTTCCAGCGCCTGATAGATAGGAACGGTACCAATAGGGACCGGGCTGTTACGTAGGATCCATTCACGGGTTTCATGGATATAGCGGCCAGTGGACAGGTCCATCACGGTATCGGCACCCCAGCGGGTTGACCACACCAGCTTTTCTACTTCTTCTTCGATGGAGGAGGTCACCGCAGAGTTACCGATATTGGCGTTCACTTTCACTAAAAAGTTACGACCAATAATCATCGGCTCAGATTCTGGGTGGTTTATATTGGCGGGAATGATAGCTCGGCCCGCCGCCACTTCCTGACGTACAAATTCAGCCGTGATATTTTCTGGCAGGTTAGCGCCAAAAGCCTGTCCTGGATGCTGCTGGCGTAGTACCTCACCACGAATACGTTCACGGCCCATATTTTCTCGCAGCGCGATAAACTCCATCTCTGGCGTGATGATACCCTGACGGGCGTAATGCAGTTGGGTGACGCATTTGCCTGTGATGGCTTTCTTCGGGTGTGGCAGATGCTCAAAACGCAAATGATCCAAGCCTTCGTCGGCCAAACGTTGTTGGGTGAAGCCAGAGCTGACAGAGGTCAGTGCGGCGCTATCCTGGCGTTCAGCTATCCAGCTATCGCGTAATTTGGGTAACCCGCTGTGAACATCCAGTTTGGCATTTGAGTCACCATATGGGCCGGAAGTGTCATACACCGGGATGGCTTCGTTATCTTCATAGCGTGGTGCGTCTTTGCCACCGCCAATCAGTGTCGGACTGAGCTGGATTTCGCGCATCGGTACCAGAATATCTGGCCGTGAGCCTTGTAGGTAAATACGTTGGGAGTTGGGGAAAGTGACACCTTGCAAAGTATCAATAAACTGTTGAGCTTGTTCACGTTGTTGTTTACGTGGAATAGGTTTACGTGGGCGTGATGAACTTTTAGTGGTTGTATTATTAGACATAGCAATTCCTACCAGTGTGGTTTATAGGGAAAATTGCTTGTCTGGAGCTTGGCGGGAGTAACGATGTTGGCCAGTAACCGGCAGCTACCTGTAAGGATAAAGACCGGGCCTGTAGCGATAAATTACTCTTGTTCCCTTCGCGGGTATTAACCCGATCAGGTTCCGCGGATCCCGAATTAACGGTCTCAGCCTGCGTTTGCTTTCCTAAGAAAACAGGTGCTAGGCACTCCGACAAGAAACCCCAGTATATGAGGTTGAATTAAAACTACAAGCCCGTGCTGTTCAGCGGGCTATTTTACCGGCCCTGTTTGAATAACTGGCTGGGCGGCTTGCCATGACTCGGCTGCCCATTGAATCAATTGATCTTCCAAGCGGAAACGGGCATCAAGGGCTTCGCCGATATCAGATAATGCTTGTTGAAACTCGATACAACTGTCCTGATCGATCTCAATGTTGGTATAACGATCATGGAATGTCATGATCGTTTGAGTATTATTTTTTAACGCAGGATACACTTTGGTCGTCAGCGCCATTTTTGGGCTAGACGCGCCTTCCACCTGTTTGATAATTCTGTCATAGATATGAAAATGCCCGGAAGAGAGATAATCCACTAAATTATGGCAAAAGTTCTCCAGCGCTTTTTCGTTAAGCGGGGTATGCTTTTCTTTTTGCGGCTTAATACCGATCACTGTGCAATATGAAACTAACAGTTCTTTACGCGCATGAAGCCATTGATCAATTAATTCATTACTGCCGCCAACGCGTTGAGTCAGGCTTTCTAGTCGGTTGAGCATGAACGACTCCGTGAGTAAGGAAAAGTAATAGTGGGTTACAAAAATGTAACAAGCCGGATTCTAGATTGCCAGTGAAGTCGAGGTTGTGCAACAACGATATGGAACTACAACTTACAGGTAAAGAAAGTGGCTGGTGGATTGTCAGTCATGAAAACAAATTATGGTTGCCGAAAGGGGAGTTACCACAAGGTAATGCCGCTAATTGGTCATTGCAGGGCGCAGCGGCAAGGCAAATCGGTGAATGGCAAGGGCAGGCGGTATGGTTGATCCGTCAGATGATGTCTACTGATATGGGTTCCGTGCGGCAATTACTGGATGTGGATCGCGGCTTGTTCCAATTGGCTGGGCGTGGTGTGCAACTGGCAGAGTTTTATCGTTCTCACCGTTTTTGTGGTTATTGCGGTCACCAAATGCAGGCCAGCCGTTCCGAGTGGGCTTGTCTGTGTAATCACTGCCGTGAGCGCTATTACCCACAAGTCGCCCCTTGTGTGATTGTTGCCATTCGCCGTGATGATGAAATTTTATTGGCGCAGCATGTACGGCATCGTGGCGGCATTAATACCGTATTGGCAGGCTTTGTCGAAGTGGGTGAGACTCTGGAGCAGGCGGTTTCCCGTGAAGTTTTAGAAGAAAGTAATATTCACATTAAAAATCTGCGCTACGTAACATCACAGCCTTGGCCGTTCCCCCATTCACTGATGATGGCGTTTATGGCCGAGTATGACAGTGGTGAATTGCGACATGACCCTAAAGAGCTGCTAAATGCCGGTTGGTATCGTTATGACCAATTGCCATTACTGCCGCCGCCAGGCACCGTAGCACGACGATTAATTGAAGATACCGTGGTGTTATGCCGCGAGCACCGTGAGTTGATCTAATCAGAAGGGAGTGCTGAAGCGCTAACCTCATAGCCGACGCAGTTTAAACCCCACGAGAGTGAGTCATTATCACGCCCTTAATAGCGGCGGCAGTTAGCAGGAAAGTATTATCTGACATGCTACAATATGGTCCGCTAAAAGATGGCCGCCAGATAATTAAGGGAGCTCCACCATGAATGAGTTGAAAAACGATCGCTATCTGCGAGCCTTATTGCGTCAACCGGTAGATGTAACGCCGGTATGGATGATGCGTCAGGCGGGCCGTTATTTGCCGGAATATAAAGCTACCCGCGCGGTTGCCGGGGATTTTATGTCGCTGTGCAAAAATGCGGAACTGGCTTGTGAAGTGACGATGCAGCCATTACGTCGCTATCCATTGGACGCCGCGATTCTGTTTTCAGACATTCTGACCATCCCCGATGCTATGGGGCTGGGGCTCTATTTTGAAACCGGTGAAGGCCCACGCTTCCAATCCCCGATTACTTGTCGCGCCGACGTCGAAAAGTTACCCATCCCCGACCCAGAACAGGAATTGGGTTATGTGATGAACGCGGTAAGAACCATTCGCCGTGAGCTGAAAGGTGCGGTGCCATTAATTGGTTTTTCCGGCAGCCCATGGACGCTGGCAACCTATATGGTTGAAGGTGGTAGTAGCAAAGCGTTTACCAAACTGAAGAAAATGATGTATGCCGAGCCGCAAACCCTGCATCTGCTACTGGATAAACTGGCCGATAGCGTCATCTTGTATCTCAATGCGCAAATCAAAGCTGGCGCTCAATCTGTGATGGTGTTTGATACTTGGGGCGGGGTACTGACAGGGCGTGATTATCTTGAATTCTCCTTGAACTACATGCATAAAATCGTCGATGGCCTGATCCGCGAAAACGACGGGCGTCGGGTGCCGGTGACCTTGTTCACCAAAGGTGGCGGGCAATGGCTGGAAGCAATGGCTGCTACCGGTTGTGATGCATTAGGGTTGGATTGGACCACGGATATCGGCGATGCGCGCCGTCGGGTGGGTGATAAGGTCGCTCTGCAAGGCAATATGGACCCCTCTGTGCTATACGCACCACCTGCCCGTATTGAGCAGGAAGTGAGTACTATTCTCGCAAGTTTTGGCCAGGGTGAAGGGCATGTGTTTAATCTGGGGCACGGCATTCATCAGGATGTCCCGCCAGAACATGCAGGGGCTTTTGTTGATGCAGTGCATACATTATCAAAGCCTTATCATCAAAACTAATCGCTTATACCCAAAGTCATTGGGGCGGCAGGTAACCGTACTGTAGCTTCAAGCTCGAGGGAGGTTGGCCGATGATAGATACCAAAGCGTTACGGGCAGAACAGTTACAACGAGCATCTGAAATTATTCTTCACGATGATTTTGATAGTGGGTCAGTGCACTTTATTGCCGGTGCGGATGTTGGTTTTGAGCAGCAGGGGGAGATTACCCGTGCTGCTATCGCGATTTTGCGTTATCCCTCGCTAGAACTGGTGGAATATCAGGTTGCCCGCGTGGCAACTTCACTGCCGTATATCCCCGGTTTACTCTCTTTCCGTGAATATCCTGCATTATTAGCCGCCTGGGAGCAGTTGCAGCAACGGCCTCAACTGGTGTTTGTTGATGGGCAAGGTATCGCACATCCGCGTCGTTTAGGCGTTGCCAGCCATTTTGGGCTGTTGGTTGATGTCCCGACCATTGGTGTCGCCAAAAGTCGCCTGTGTGGGCACTCTCTGCCGCTAGAGAGCGATAACGGCGCATTACAACCACTCATTGATGGTGATGAGCAACTTGGCTGGGTGTGGCGCAGCAAAGTCCGTTGCAATCCACTGTTTATCTCGCCCGGTCATCGGGTCAGTGTTAGCAGTGCTTTGGCGTGGGTACAGGCTTGCATGGCGGGCTACCGTTTGCCTGAGCCAACCCGTTGGGCTGATGCTATCGCCTCAAACCGCCCGCAATTTCAGCGTTGGGTGCGGAAAAATCCTGATTTACTTGGCAACCATAGGGATATGATTTAATTTCGGGTACACTGCCGCGCAGATAATGAATAATGAGAACTTATAATGATACGTAATCCGATTCATCTACGTCTCGAGAAGCTAGAAAGTTGGCAACACCTGACTTTCATGGCTTGCTTATGCGAGCGGATGTATCCCAACTATCAGCAATTTTGTCTGGAAACTGAATTTGGCGACTCGGCTGTTTACCGGCGCATTCTGGACCTGATCTGGGAAACTTTGGTCGTAAAAGACGCAAAAGTTAACTTTGATAGCCAGTTAGAGAAGCTGGAAGAGGCAATTCCTTCAGCCGATGACTATGCTATCTACGGTGTTTATCCTGCCATCGATGCCTGTATTGCATTGGGCGAGGCCATCCATTCGCGTTTGAGTGGTGAAACACTGGAACATGCTGTCGCTATCAGCGAAGCATCAATTCGTACCGTTGCAATGTTGGAAATGACGTTGGCCGGTAAAGAAATGACCGATGAAGAACTGAAAATTTTGCCTGCGATTGAAGAAGAATGGGATATCCAATGGGAGATTTTCCGTCTGTTAGCTGACAGTGAAGAGCGCGACTTAGATCTGATAAAAGGGCTACGATCTGACCTGCGGGAAGCGGCTGTTAGCAACATTGGCATAAATTTAACGCAATAAGGCAAGAAAACGTGATTTAACGCCTGATTTGTCACGTCTTAAGGCTTCACATCTGCCCCCTGTCTGTTCTACATTTGGGGGGCGAAAAAAAGTGGCTATCGGTGCGTGTATGCAGGAGAGTGCTGTCCATCGGCATATCCGTCGCACTCGATGCTTTGCAAACGATAAACACACTGTAAGGATAACTTATGAATAAGACTCAACTGATTGACGTAATCGCGGACAAAGCGGACCTTTCTAAAGCACAAGCTAAAGCTGCTTTGGAATCCACACTGGCTGCAATTACCGAATCTCTGAAAGACGGTGATCCAGTACAATTGGTTGGTTTTGGTACTTTCAAGGTAAACCATCGTAATGAGCGCACTGGCCGCAACCCACAGACTGGTAAAGAAATCAAAATTGCTGCAGCTAATGTGCCAGCGTTTGTTTCTGGTAAAGCACTGAAAGATTCTGTTAAATCTTAATAGTGTGTCAGTGAAAATAATAAGCAGGGGGGTGGCAAAGCCCCTTTTGTTTATGCAGCGGGTGCTGATGACCCTCGGTTTAGCCTTTGGTCTCAGCGCCTGTAGCAGTCAGTCAGGTTCCCCTCAATTTAGTGCCAGCGGATATATCGCCGATAGCGGTGTCGTTCGTTTATGGCGTCAGGATAATGCGCAGCAGCAGCCACAAGTGCTGATGAGCGTCTACAGCCCCTATTCCGGGGACAATACTCGCGTAACCTTCTACGAATATCAAAATGGCATTTTGCGGGAAATTCGGCGCAACGATTTGGGTCATAACCCGCAGAGCGTCGAGCTACGTTTTGATGAACAAGGACAGGTGAGTTTTATGCAGCGCCAACTGGCCGAACGGCGTGAGCAGCTCTCTGCGGATAATATCGCGGTCTATCAGTTGGAAGCGAAACGAATTCTCGAACAGAGCAGTGCACTGCGCGCCGGAAATGTCAGGTTAATTCAGGGACAGTGGCGAGATGGTGTGGTTACCACCTGTGATAAGAAGACGTTGCGATTGAAAGTTGACGATAACTCACAGGCATGGCTGAGCAAACGGGGAGAGGGCAGTGCGCAACCTCTGGGCGTCGCGTGGTTGGATTCGTCGGAGGGTCAGCAATTGCTGTTGGTTGCCAATCAGGACTTCTGCCGCTGGGAGCCGACAGCCGGTAGTTTGTAAGACCTGATAAGAAGCAGGGCACAGCAAGCTGCGCCCGTAGAATACAAGGGTAGATTTATTTACCGCGAGCAATCGCCCGATAACCAATGTCTTTACGGTAGAAAGCCCCTTCCCACTGAATATTTTCAGCTAACCGATACGCGTTTTGCTGTGCCTGGGCGACGGTGGCACCCAGCGCAGTTACACACAATACGCGACCGCCGCTAGTGACGACTTCATTATTGCCATTCAGTCTGGTTCCGGCGTGGAACACTTTGCCGTCAGCTACCTCCTGCTGTGGTAATCCATGAATGACATCACCGTGGCGATAATCTGCCGGATAACCGCCAGCGGCCAACACCACACCCAGCGATGGGCGCTCATCCCAGTCAGAGGTCTTCTCATTCAATTTGCCTTGCGCACCGGCTAAGCACAATTCAACCAAGTCTGAACGCATGCGTAGCATGATGGGTTGAGTTTCCGGGTCACCAAAGCGACAGTTGAACTCAATCACTTTTGGTTGCCCGTCAGCGGAAATCATCAGACCGGCATAGAGGAAGCCGGTATAGACATTACCTTCTGCCGCCATACCGCGCACTGTCGGCCAGATAACACTTTCCATCACTCGCTGATGAACTTCATCAGTGACTACCGGTGCCGGGGAATATGCCCCCATACCACCGGTATTCGGGCCGGTATCACCATCGCCAACCCGCTTATGGTCCTGGCTGGTGGCCATTGGTAATACATTTTCACCATCAACCATCACGATAAAGCTGGCTTCTTCGCCGTCGAGAAACTCTTCCACCACGATACGGTGGCCTGCATCACCAAAGGCATTGCCTGCCAGCATGTCATGAACGGCGGTTTCAGCTTCTTCCAACGTCATCGCAACAATCACGCCTTTACCGGCGGCCAGCCCATCTGCCTTAATCACGATCGGTGCACCGATTTCACGAACATAGGCTAAAGCAGGCTCCACCTCGGTGAAGTTCTGGTAAAACGCAGTTGGGATATTGTGGCGCGCCAGGAAGTCTTTCGTGAAAGCTTTAGATCCTTCCAACTGAGCCGCGGCTTGCGTTGGCCCAAAAATGGTCAAACCGGCTGCGCGGAAAGCATCAACCACACCAATAACTAACGGTGCTTCCGGGCCGACAATGGTCAGGCCAATATCATGGTTCTGGGCAAAGGCCAACAGACCCGCAATATCCGTTGCCGCGATATCGACATTTTCTAAACCAGATTCTAGCGCTGTGCCGGCATTGCCCGGTGCGACATAAATTTTGCCCGCTAAAGGCGACTGTGCTGCTTTCCAGCCCAGCGCATGTTCACGCCCGCCATTACCAATAATCAAAATATTCATCAGATGACTCCGTTAAGCGGGTTAATTAATGGCGGAAATGGCGCATGTCGGTAAAGATCATAGCGATGCCATGCTCATCAGCCGCAGCAATGACTTCATCGTCACGGATTGAACCGCCCGGTTGGATAACACAACTGATCCCGACAGATGCAGCAGCATCGATACCGTCACGGAACGGGAAGAAAGCATCGGAGGCCATGGCAGAACCGGCCACTTCTAATCCTTCATCCGCTGCTTTGATACCAGCGATTTTGGCAGAATAGACACGGCTCATTTGGCCTGCGCCTATACCGATAGTCATATTGTCGCGCGCATAGACAATGGCATTGGATTTTACGAACTTGGCTACTTTCCAGCAGAACAGTGCATCACGCAGTTCTTGCTCCGTCGGCTGGCGCTTGGACACCACACGCAGATCGGCTGCAGTCACCATACCTAAATCGCGGTCTTGGACCAGCAAACCACCATTGACGCGTTTGAAGTCCAGACCGGTAGCACGCTCCTGCCACTGGCCACAGGTCAGAACACGGACATTTTGTTTGGCGGCGAGCAATGCCAGTGCTTCAGCGCTGACCGCGGGTGCAATAATGACTTCAACAAACTGGCGGCTGATAATGGCGCTGGCGGTTTCGGCATCCAATTCACGGTTAAAGGCAATAATGCCGCCGAAAGCAGAGGTTGGGTCAGTTTTATAGGCTTTTTCATAAGCGGCGAGCAGAGAATCAGCAATCGCCACGCCGCATGGGTTGGCATGCTTGACGATCACACAGGCAGGCTCACTGAACTCTTTCACACATTCTAACGCCGCATCGGTATCTGCGATGTTGTTATAGGAGAGCGCTTTACCCTGTAATTGCTGTGCGGTAGCCACAGATGCCTCTTTAACCTCTTCTTCTATATAGAAAGCCGCTTGCTGGTGGCTGTTTTCACCGTAGCGCATATCTTGTTTCTTTATATAGTTAAGATTCAGTGTGCGTGGGAAGTGGCCTGATGGCTGCTCTGTGTCACCATGATAAGCTGGCACCAGCGCGCCGAAGTAGTTGGCGATCATGCTGTCGTAGGCGGCGGTATGTTCAAACGCCTTGATAGCCAGATCAAAGCGGGTTGGATACGTCAACGAACCCTCATTATTATCTAGCTCAGTAATAATGGCGGGGTAGTCACTACTCTTGACCACGATAGCGACATCTTTATGGTTCTTGGCAGCGGAGCGCACCATGGTAGGACCACCGATATCGATATTCTCAACTGCATCTTCCAGTGAGCAATCCGGGCGAGCAACTGTCTGAGCGAACGGATATAGATTCACGACAACAATATCAATCGGCTGAATGCCATGTTGAGCCATGATGCCATCATCCTGACCACGACGGCCCAAAATGCCGCCATGCACTTTTGGATGCAACGTTTTAACGCGTCCGTCCATCATTTCCGGGAAACCGGTATAGTCAGAAACCTCAGTGACGGGCAGACCCGCATCGGCCAGCAGGCGGGCAGTTCCACCGGTGGAAAGTAACTCGATGCCACGCTGAGAAAGTGCGGCGGCGAATTCGATGATACCGGCTTTGTCAGACACACTGAGTAGAGCACGGCGGATTGGGCGGCGTTGTTGCATGGTTTTATCCCTTGGCTTTGGAGTCGCAGTTATTCTTCGCAATCATTTAATAGAGCGTTATCTGAATCCTACCTTCTTATATAGATAACTATATAGAGAGGAACAAACTCAGATAACGTCCCAAATAGGGAGCAATGCCACTCTTTGCTGCTTTCAGCAGGGCGATTCATCCTCTACCACAATAAAATACGCTTTATCCTGAGTGGTATTCCCCAGTTTTATAAAAAATCACATCATGTCATCGATATTTTGCCGACAAGGTCACTCTTTTTCGCCGCGGGGAATTGTAGCGAAAACGATTGCGTGATGCTCGTCAATTTTGAGTGCAGATTCAATCTGTGGATAAGTTTGTGCACAACTGGGTATAAAGCGGGGTTTTGCTGTGGAATGCAGCAAACAGTCATTTTTATTGAAATTAGCGGTTGCGGGCGGCGCGGAACTCCCTATAATGCGCATCCATCGAGACGGCACACAACGAATCAAGTAGCTAAGTGACCGGCAAAGAGAACAGAGAAATTCAACGAAATTAGTAGTTGACTCTGAATGAGGAAAGCGTAATATGCGCACCTCGCGTTACCAACCACCGGTTGCTAACGCACTGCTCTTTAACAATTTATCAGACAATCTGTGTGGGCACTCGCAAGACGATATCGAAGCCTGTTTCGGCAGGCAGAAGAAATATCAAAGTCTTGAAGAGTGACCAAAGCAGTACACATTTGAACTTCGGTTCGGATGCATATTTGCAGAAAGTAATCTTTGAGCATCGCTGCTTTTATTAGCAGCAAATCAAACAAATCTTAAATTGAAGAGTTTGATCATGGCTCAGATTGAACGCTGGCGGCAGGCCTAACACATGCAAGTCGAGCGGCAGCGGGAAGTAGTTTACTACTTCGCCGGCGAGCGGCGGACGGGTGAGTAATGTCTGGGAAACTGCCTGATGGAGGGGGATAACTACTGGAAACGGTAGCTAATACCGCATGACCTCGCAAGAGCAAAGTGGGGGACCTTCGGGCCTCACGCCATCGGATGTGCCCAGATGGGATTAGCTAGTAGGTGGGGTAATGGCTCACCTAGGCGACGATCCCTAGCTGGTCTGAGAGGATGACCAGCCACACTGGAACTGAGACACGGTCCAGACTCCTACGGGAGGCAGCAGTGGGGAATATTGCACAATGGGCGCAAGCCTGATGCAGCCATGCCGCGTGTGTGAAGAAGGCCTTCGGGTTGTAAAGCACTTTCAGCGAGGAGGAAGGCAGTCGTGTTAATAGCACGATTGATTGACGTTACTCGCAGAAGAAGCACCGGCTAACTCCGTGCCAGCAGCCGCGGTAATACGGAGGGTGCAAGCGTTAATCGGAATTACTGGGCGTAAAGCGCACGCAGGCGGTTTGTTAAGTCAGATGTGAAATCCCCGCGCTTAACGTGGGAACTGCATTTGAAACTGGCAAGCTAGAGTCTTGTAGAGGGGGGTAGAATTCCAGGTGTAGCGGTGAAATGCGTAGAGATCTGGAGGAATACCGGTGGCGAAGGCGGCCCCCTGGACAAAGACTGACGCTCAGGTGCGAAAGCGTGGGGAGCAAACAGGATTAGATACCCTGGTAGTCCACGCTGTAAACGATGTCGACTTGGAGGTTGTGCCCTTGAGGCGTGGCTTCCGGAGCTAACGCGTTAAGTCGACCGCCTGGGGAGTACGGCCGCAAGGTTAAAACTCAAATGAATTGACGGGGGCCCGCACAAGCGGTGGAGCATGTGGTTTAATTCGATGCAACGCGAAGAACCTTACCTACTCTTGACATCCACAGAACTTAGCAGAGATGCTTCGGTGCCTTCGGGAACTGTGAGACAGGTGCTGCATGGCTGTCGTCAGCTCGTGTTGTGAAATGTTGGGTTAAGTCCCGCAACGAGCGCAACCCTTATCCTTTGTTGCCAGCACGTAATGGTGGGAACTCAAGGGAGACTGCCGGTGATAAACCGGAGGAAGGTGGGGATGACGTCAAGTCATCATGGCCCTTACGAGTAGGGCTACACACGTGCTACAATGGCAGATACAAAGTGAAGCGAACTCGCGAGAGCAAGCGGACCACATAAAGTCTGTCGTAGTCCGGATTGGAGTCTGCAACTCGACTCCATGAAGTCGGAATCGCTAGTAATCGTAGATCAGAATGCTACGGTGAATACGTTCCCGGGCCTTGTACACACCGCCCGTCACACCATGGGAGTGGGTTGCAAAAGAAGTAGGTAGCTTAACCTTCGGGAGGGCGCTTACCACTTTGTGATTCATGACTGGGGTGAAGTCGTAACAAGGTAACCGTAGGGGAACCTGCGGTTGGATCACCTCCTTACCTAACGATACGCATTGCGCAGTGTCCACACAGATTGTCTGATGAATGTAAATGAGCAAGAGCACCTGTTGATGAGGGTGATGATTGTGTAATAAGACCTCGGTATCGAGTTTTTACTGCATCAGTCGTTCGAATGTGTCACCACATTTTCACCTTTACACAAAAATACTGAATCAGTGATTCAGTAGAAATTTTTGTGTCCCCATCGTCTAGAGGCCTAGGACACTGCCCTTTCACGGCTGTAACAGGGGTTCGAATCCCCTTGGGGACGCCACTCCGATAATGTGTGAAAGACATTATCAACTGAATATCTTAAAGATGACTTTAACGAGTCGTGTTTAAGATATTGCTCTTTAACAATCTGGAACAAGCTGAAAATTGAAACATTACAGCCGAAATTTATCTCTCCGTAGATGTACTGAGATAAAGAGTAACCTGTAATAGAGTCTCTCAAATAATCGCAATGCCAATGGGTAATCATTGTTGCAGTGTGAGCGAGAAGACACTCAGCAAGGCGTACAGCGCACAGCAACCGGAGTGAACTTAACGTTCATGAGGATTGCGCGCACTGCACAACATAGCAGAGTGTGTTCACAGCCACACCAATAACGAAAAACACCTTTGGGTTGTGAGGTTAAGCGACTAAGCGTACACGGTGGATGCCTAGGCAGTCAGAGGCGATGAAGGGCGTGCTAATATGCGAAAAGCGTCGGTAAGCTGATATGAAGCGTTATAACCGACGATACCCGAATGGGGAAACCCAGTGCAATTCGTTGCACTATTGCATGGTGAATACATAGCCATGCAAGGCGAACCGGGGGAACTGAAACATCTAAGTACCCCGAGGAAAAGAAATCAACCGAGATTCCCCCAGTAGCGGCGAGCGAACGGGGAAGAGCCCAGAGTCTGAATCAGTTTGTGTGTTAGTGGAAGCGTCTGGAAAGTCGCACGGTACAGGGTGATAGTCCCGTACACCAAAACACACTTGCTGTGAACTCGATGAGTAGGGCGGGACACGTGACATCCTGTCTGAATATGGGGGGACCATCCTCCAAGGCTAAATACTCCTGACTGACCGATAGTGAACCAGTACCGTGAGGGAAAGGCGAAAAGAACCCCGGCGAGGGGAGTGAAATAGAACCTGAAACCGTGTACGTACAAGCAGTGGGAGCCTACTTTGTTGGGTGACTGCGTACCTTTTGTATAATGGGTCAGCGACTTATATTTTGTAGCAAGGTTAACCGAATAGGGGAGCCGTAGGGAAACCGAGTCTTAACTGGGCGTCTAGTTGCAAGGTATAGACCCGAAACCCGGTGATCTAGCCATGGGCAGGTTGAAGGTTGGGTAACACTAACTGGAGGACCGAACCGACTAATGTTGAAAAATTAGCGGATGACTTGTGGCTGGGGGTGAAAGGCCAATCAAACCGGGAGATAGCTGGTTCTCCCCGAAAGCTATTTAGGTAGCGCCTCGTGAACTCATCTTCGGGGGTAGAGCACTGTTTCGGCTAGGGGGTCATCCCGACTTACCAAACCGATGCAAACTCCGAATACCGAAGAATGTTATCACGGGAGACACACGGCGGGTGCTAACGTCCGTCGTGAAGAGGGAAACAACCCAGACCGCCAGCTAAGGTCCCAAAGTCATGGTTAAGTGGGAAACGATGTGGGAAGGCATAGACAGCCAGGATGTTGGCTTAGAAGCAGCCATCATTTAAAGAAAGCGTAATAGCTCACTGGTCGAGTCGGCCTGCGCGGAAGATGTAACGGGGCTAAACCATGCACCGAAGCTGCGGCAGCGACACTTAGGTGTTGTTGGGTAGGGGAGCGTTCTGTAAGCCGTTGAAGGTGACCTGTGAGGGTTGCTGGAGGTATCAGAAGTGCGAATGCTGACATAAGTAACGATAATGCGGGTGAAAAACCCGCACGCCGGAAGACCAAGGGTTCCTGTCCAACGTTAATCGGGGCAGGGTGAGTCGACCCCTAAGGCGAGGCTGAAAAGCGTAGTCGATGGGAAACAGGTTAATATTCCTGTACTTGGTGTTACTGCGAAGGGGGGACGGAGAAGGCTAGGCTAGCCGGGCGACGGTTGTCCCGGTTTAAGCATGTAGGCGGAGCGACTTGGTAAATCCGGTTGCTTATCAACGCTGAGGTGTGATGACGAGCCACTACGGTGGTGAAGTAGTTGATGCCAAGCTTCCAGGAAAAGCCTCTAAGCATCAGGTAACATTAAATCGTACCCCAAACCGACACAGGTGGTCAGGTAGAGAATACTCAGGCGCTTGAGAGAACTCGGGTGAAGGAACTAGGCAAAATGGTGCCGTAACTTCGGGAGAAGGCACGCTGGCATTAGGTAATGGGACTTGCTCCCGGCGCCGAAGCCAGTCGCAGATACCAGCTGGCTGCAACTGTTTAATAAAAACACAGCACTGTGCAAACACGAAAGTGGACGTATACGGTGTGACGCCTGCCCGGTGCTGGAAGGTTAATTGATGGGGTCAGCCGCAAGGCGAAGCTCTTGATCGAAGCCCCAGTAAACGGCGGCCGTAACTATAACGGTCCTAAGGTAGCGAAATTCCTTGTCGGGTAAGTTCCGACCTGCACGAATGGCGTAATGATGGCCAGGCTGTCTCCACCCGAGACTCAGTGAAATTGAACTCGCTGTGAAGATGCAGTGTACCCGCGGCAAGACGGAAAGACCCCGTGAACCTTTACTATAGCTTGACACTGAACATTGAGCCTTGATGTGTAGGATAGGTGGGAGGCATCGAAGTGTGGACGCCAGTCTGCATGGAGCCAACCTTGAAATACCACCCTTTAATGTTTGATGTTCTAACTCGGCCCCGTGATCCGGGGTGAGGACAGTGTCTGGTGGGTAGTTTGACTGGGGCGGTCTCCTCCCAAAGAGTAACGGAGGAGCACGAAGGTTAGCTAATCACGGTCGGACATCGTGAGGTTAGTGCAAAGGCATAAGCTAGCTTGACTGCGAGAGTGACGGCTCGAGCAGGTACGAAAGTAGGTCTTAGTGATCCGGTGGTTCTGAATGGAAGGGCCATCGCTCAACGGATAAAAGGTACTCCGGGGATAACAGGCTGATACCGCCCAAGAGTTCATATCGACGGCGGTGTTTGGCACCTCGATGTCGGCTCATCACATCCTGGGGCTGAAGTAGGTCCCAAGGGTATGGCTGTTCGCCATTTAAAGTGGTACGCGAGCTGGGTTTAGAACGTCGTGAGACAGTTCGGTCCCTATCTGCCGTGGGCGTTGGAAGATTGAGAGGGGCTGCTCCTAGTACGAGAGGACCGGAGTGGACGAATCACTGGTGTTCGGGTTGTCATGCCAATGGCATTGCCCGGTAGCTAAATTCGGAAGAGATAACCGCTGAAAGCATCTAAGCGGGAAACTTGCCTCGAGATGAGTCTTCCCTGGGGCTTTAAGCCCCCTGAAGGAACGTTAAAGACTATGACGTTGATAGGCTGGGTGTGTAAGTGCAGCGATGCATTGAGCTAACCAGTACTAATGATCCGTGAGGCTTAACCTTACAACACCAAAGGTGTTTTAGATTTGAGAGATAGAAATTTTCAGCGAAGTTCCGAGATTGGGCTGGCTGGCTGTGTGGAGACATATAGCGGGTTTAGTTTAGACAGAATTTGCCTGGCGGCCATAGCGCGGTGGTCCCACCTGATCCCATGCCGAACTCAGAAGTGAAACGCCGTAGCGCCGATGGTAGTGTGGGGTCTCCCCATGCGAGAGTAGGACACTGCTAGGCATCAAATAAGCAAAAGAGGCTACCCTAACGGGTGGCCTTTTTTGTTTGTCTGTTGTGCAGGTTCGATTCGAGCATGATATGCAGTTTGAACATTGAATAACCTTTTCTTTTTGCTTTCTGTCATTTTTATAACCCCCGCCACAGAAAATAACCTTTTTTACCTTAAAATCATTCAATCAAAAATTGAAACGATGTTTTGATTGTGAGGTTTGAATGAATACCGGTCTATTTGTCTGCTCGCTCGCCCTGTCAGCGATACTTACTGCCGCAACAGCACAGGCCAGTCCTGTGACGTATCAAAAAGAAGCTATTACTGAAAATAATCTGCCAGTATTTTATCCTCAGCTAAAAAAACAGATGACTTATCAAAGTTCATGGCTGGCAGGGAGATACACTGACTTTGCACAGTGGAAGAGTGACACCAGAAAGATCTTCCGACAAGCATTGCTCACCCCTGACTCAACAATTGCATTTTCAGCAGAGAAAATAGATCAGCAGGACCGTGGCCGCTATATTGCTGAAAAAATAGCATTAAACATCACAGATGAAAGCCGTGTCCAGGGCTTGCTATTAACACCGAAAAGCAAAGGCCCTCATCCGGCGATTGTTCTTTTGCATGACCATGGGTCTAAATTTGATATTGGCAAAGAGAAAATGATCCGGCCTTGGGGCGATAGCGCGCAGCTTGCCTCAGCGCAGGCTTGGTCGGATAAATTCTTTAGCGGTAAATTCATCGGCGATGAGTTGGCAAAACGCGGTTATGTCGTGCTTTCTATTGATGCTATTGGCTGGGGTGATAGAGGCCCTATCAGCTATGAGCAACAGCAGGCTTTAGCTAGTAACTTCTTTAATCTTGGCCGTTCATTAGCGGGCACGATGGCTTATGAAGATATACGAACGGTTGATTTTCTGGCGACACTTCCATCAGTTGACCGCCAACGTATTGGTGCTCTTGGATTTTCTATGGGAGCGTATCGTGCCTGGCAGTTAGCTGCATTATCGGATAAGGTCGCGGCCACTGCGGCTATCTCTTGGTTTGGTAACTATCAAGGTTTGATGACCCCAGGTAATAATGTACTTCGTGGGCAATCCGCTTTTTACATGCTCCACCCTGGTATTGCCAATAAGTTGGATTTCCCTGATATTGCCAGCTTAGCAGCACCAAAACCGATGCTTCTTTTTAACGGCGGGAAAGATAAATTGTTCCCATCGGATGCGGTCGAGCAGGCTTACAGTAAAGTGCATGCAATCTGGCGGTCACAAAATGCGGAATCACGCTTGGTCACTCGTAGCTGGCCTGCGTTGGGGCACGTATTTTACCAAGAGCAACAAGATGTGGTTTTCCCTTGGTTAGACCGCTGGTTGAAGCCATAAAAAAGGCCCCGAGGGGCCTTTTATCCGCCGAATACGATCAGTGAGAGCTACTTTGAGAGGCACCCAACCCCGTTTGTGAACGGACAAACTGTGCTTTGAAGCGCAGACGTTCTTGCTTACCTTCTTCTGAATTATCGGTGACGGAGAAGAACCATATCCCGACAAATGCCACTATCATTGAGAATAATGCTGGGTATTCATATGGATAAATTGGTTTTGCGTGCCCTAGAATGGTTACCCAGATAGTTGGGCCTAAAATCATCAGGAGCACCGCAGTCAGTAACCCCAACCAGCCACCAATCATTGCACCACGCGTGGTCAGTTTATCCCAATACATTGAAATGAAGATGATTGGGAAGTTACAACTGGCGGCAATGGAGAATGCCAAACCTACCATGAAAGCAATGTTTTGCTTCTCAAACAAAATCCCCAAGCCGATTGCCACAAACCCTAAAATAACGACTGTGATTTTAGAAACTCTCAGTTCATCGCGTTCATTTGCTTTACCCTTCTTGATGACACTGGCGTAAAGGTCATGAGAAACAGCAGATGCCCCCGCTAATGTCAGACCGGCAACCACCGCCAAAATAGTTGCGAAAGCAACTGCCGAGATAAAGCCTAAGAAGAAGCTACCCCCCACGGCATCAGCCAGATGCACTGCTGCCATATTATTACCGCCAAGCAGTGCCCCCGCCGCATCCTTAAAGGCTGGATTCGGGCCGACCAACAGGATTGCGCCAAAACCAATAATAAAGGTCAATATGTAGAAGTAACCGATAAAGCCAGTGGCATAGAACACGCTCTTGCGGGCTTCTTTGGCATCACTTACCGTAAAGAAACGCATTAGAATGTGTGGTAAGCCTGCGGTACCAAACATTAATGCCAAGCCGAGCGACAATGCTGATATTGGGTCAGAGACTAGCCCTCCAGGGCTCATGATCGCCAAGCCTTTAGGGTGAACTTTAATGGCCTCACTGAATAAGGTATTGAAGTTAAAGTTAACCGACTTCATAACCATAATGGCCATAAACGAAGCACCCGCCAGCAGTAACACCGCTTTGATAATCTGTACCCACGTTGTGGCTAACATGCCGCCAAACAAGACGTACAGTACCATCAGGATGCCCACCAACACGACAGCTACATGGTAGTTCAAGCCAAACAACAACTCTATCAGCTTACCGGCACCGACCATTTGAGCTATCAGATATAAAGCGACCACCACTAACGAACCACAGGCAGATAATGTTCTTATCGGCCTTTGTTTCAAGCGATAAGAAGCCACATCAGCAAAAGTATAGCGACCCAGATTACGCAGCCGCTCGGCAATTAAAAACAGAATAATTGGCCAGCCGATTAGAAAGCCGATGGAGTAAATCAAGCCATCATAGCCAGAGGTATAAACTAGCGCGGAAATACCCAGAAATGATGCCGCAGACATAAAGTCCCCAGCAATGGCCAAACCATTTTGGAAACCGGTTATGCGCCCGCCAGCGGTATAATAATCACCCCGGGAACGGGTGCGCTTTGATGCCCAGTAGGTAATATATAATGTCGCGCCAACAAACAGTACGAACATAATGATCGCTTGGATATTGAGCGGCTGGCGATGAACTTCGCCGGTAATTGCTTCTGCCTGTGACAGCGCAGGCAGAGTCAGTAAGGAAAGTACGGACCAATGGCGAGTCTTCATTGCTTCACCTCACGAAGAATTTCTGCCGTCAGACGGTCAAACTCGCCATTAGCACGAATAACGTAAATACCTGTAAGAACAAAAGAAATAACGATCAACCCCACACCAACGGGTATGCCGCGAGTAATGCTGGAGCCTGCATATAGCGGGGTACCGAGCCATTGTGGTTCGAAAGCAATAAGGAAAATGAAACCGACATACAGCGCTAGGGTAATGAGCGACAGTATCCAGGCAAAGCGGCCACGCTTTTGCACCAACTCTTTGAAACGCGGGTTATTTTCAATCTCTTGATAAATGCTGTCATTCATCAGAGTCTCTCCTTTGAGGCATTAATTAAGTTTGCCGCCGGTAGGCGGCACAATTTACGACGGTGTTTGCATTGATTGTTTTTCTTCCAGTAATTTGTCCACTACGCCCGGATCGGCCAGTGTTGAGGTATCCCCTAAGTTGCTGGTATCGCCAGCCGCAATTTTGCGCAGAATACGGCGCATGATCTTGCCTGAACGGGTTTTTGGTAGTGAATCAGTCCAGTGCAAAATATCTGGGGTCGCAATTGGGCCAATCTCTTTACGCACCCAATTACGCACCTCGGTATACAGCTCTGGTGTTGGTTCCTCACCGTGATTCAGCGTGATGTAGGCATAGATAGCTTGCCCTTTAATACTGTGTGGGACACCGACGACGGCAGCTTCGGCAATTTTCGGGTGTGAAACCAATGCGGATTCAATTTCAGCGGTCCCTAGGCGGTGACCTGAAACGTTAAGTACGTCATCGACGCGGCCGGTTATCCAGTAGTAGCCATCTTCGTCACGGCGAGCGCCATCACCACTGAAATACATGCCTTTAAAGGTTGAGAAGTAGGTCTGCTCAAAACGGTCATGATCGCCGAATAAGGTTCTGGCCTGACCCGGCCAAGAGTCGGTTATCACCAGATTGCCTTCGGCTGCACCTTCTTGCAGGTTACCTAAGTTGTCGACCAACGCTGGCTGTACCCCAAAGAAGGGGCGAGTAGCTGAACCGGCTTTTAACTCTGTGGCTCCTGGCAGTGGCGTTATCATGAAACCGCCCGTTTCAGTTTGCCACCAGGTATCAACAATCGGGCATTTACTGTTACCAATCTTGTTGTAATACCATTCCCATGCTTCCGGGTTAATAGGTTCACCAACTGAACCCATAATGCGTAGGGAGTCGCGTTTTGTCCCTTCGATGGCTTTGTCACCTTCGGCCATTAAGGCACGAATGGCGGTAGGAGCGGTATACAGAATATTAACCTGATGTTTATCGATAACCTGACCCAAGCGATTGACGCCTGGATAGTTAGGAACACCTTCAAACATCAGAGTAATAGCACCGCAAGCCAGTGGGCCATACAGCAAATAGCTGTGGCCGGTGACCCAACCAACGTCCGCGGTACACCAGTAGATATCGCCGGGGTGATAATCAAAAACGTATTTAAAGGTCAACGCGGCATAAACCAGATAACCGCCGGTGGTATGTAAAACCCCTTTTGGTTTGCCAGTAGAACCCGAGGTATAAAGGATGAACAGTGGGTCTTCGGCATTCATCTCTTCTGGCGGGCAGTCGGCGGAGGCTTCTTTTATCAGGTCATGCCACCACAAGTCTCTCCCGTCTTTCCAATAGCTGGCATTGCCAGTACGTTGGAAGACGACCACATTTTTGATACTGGTGATAGCTGGATTTTTTAGGGCTTCATCGACATTTTTTTTCAGTGGAATTGCGCGACCAGCACGAATGCCTTCATCGGCAGTAATCACCAGTTTTGAGTTAGAGTCGATAATTCGGCCAGCAACGGCATCAGGTGAGAATCCACCAAAAATAACAGAGTGCACGGCGCCAATACGCGCGCAGGCCAGCATAGCAACAGCGGCTTCTGGCACCATCGGCATATAGATTGCAACCACATCACCTTTCTTGATGCCCAGTTTTTTCAGCACATTAGCAAACTGGCATACATCGTGGTGAAGCTGTTTATAGGTGACGGTTTTTGATTGGTTAGGATCATCACCTTCCCAAATAATTGCGGTTTGATCGCCACGCTCTGCCAGGTGACGGTCAAGGCAGTTAGCTGCAAGATTCAGTGTGCCATCTTCGAACCAGCGGATGCTGATATGACCGGGGTCAAAGGAGGTGTTTTTAACCGTTTTATACGGTTTAATCCAATCAATAATCTTGCCATGTTCGCCCCAAAATTCATCTGGGTTCTGCACAGATTGTTGATAATATTGCTGATATTGTTCAGGGTTTATCAGGGCATGCTCTGCAATTGCAGTTGGAATAGGGTGTTTATGTATTTGGCTCATAATAGTTCTCCTTGAGATTGTTAATAATATGTCAATCAAAAGTTAATTATAGTGTGGAGGGCCGTTTTGTTTCTTTTTTGGGCGGCAGATCACGCATAAAAGATGTTGATTTAGAGACTTACTTAATGTGCTGCGTGGTGAATCGATATCTTAATGATAGGAGACGCGCCTTGTGATCATGCAATAAAGGAAAGGAAATGTGCAGATCAGCTCATTTCTAGCGTGAAATAAGAATATTGAAGGGGGAATGTCACTAAAAGTACTAACGTAGCGTGACTAATGCAATTTAATAGTAGTTGTTAACCAAAAAATTAAAAATTAATTTACAATCATCGGAAAGTTTATATTTTTATATTTTACTGTAATTAGAATTACATATATATATCAACTGAGAATATGAATATATAAATACAAAGCCCAATGGAATAAATATGCAATTTACTATTTTCTCTATTTGAATAAATTTCTCTTATTTCGCTGAAAAAAAATCGACTTTGGTTGCGAAACCTCCAGAATAAGCGGAGAATTAAAATGGCTGAATTTAACAAAATAAAAACAAAATAAGTGAAAAAATAAAACACAATGAGAGTTTATCATGTAATTTAATTTAGCTTGTTTTTTATACAGACAGTTGCGATGTTATTTGTCTCTGATGGATTTTATTATTTTAATAACAAATATTTACTGTGGTCTAAAGATTTTTGGGGCTGAAGTTATGCCTCAGCATCATGTGGGCTTAGTGTAAACAAGGCTTGCAGAAGAGTGTCCAGAAATGATACTGATTTATAACGTGGTCGGCTGGCGGGAGGCTGAACCATACGTTTTATCAACTATAGCCCCGTATTTAATGATTAAGTATTCTATTTGAAATGCTTGGTAACTTGCATTTTATAGGATGCTTTGAGGAATTTTTAGGGTATGAAAAGTGTAAAAATAGGTCTGGCCTGGCAAATACTCATTGCGCTGGTATTAGGTATTTTGGTTGGTGCGGTTCTGCATAATCAAATTGAATCCAGAGAGTGGTTAGTTAGTAATATTTTAAGTCCAGCAGGTGATATCTTCATCCGCTTAATTAAAATGATTGTTGTACCGATAGTTATTTCGACCTTGATCGTGGGTATTGCTGGTGTTGGTGATGCGAAGAAGCTTGGGCGAATTGGCCTGAAAACCATTATCTATTTCGAAGTTATCACTACCATCGCCATTATTGTTGGGATCACCTTGGCGAATGTGTTTCAACCGGGGCACGGCATTGATATGTCGGCATTGACGGTGGTCGATATCTCCCAGTATGAAAAGACCACTGAGCAAGTACAAAGTGGTAGCCACAGCCTGGTGAGCACTATCTTGTCGCTCATTCCTGCCAACGTCTTCGCTTCCATGGCGAAAGGCGATATGTTGCCAATTATCTTCTTCTCAGTGTTGTTTGGTTTAGGGCTGTCTTCATTGCCAAAAGAAACCAAAGAGCCACTGTTGAATGTGTTTAAAGCAATTTCTGAAAGCATGTTCAAAGTCACTCATATGATTATGCGCTATGCGCCTATCGGGGTGTTTGGTTTGATCTCGGTGACGGTTGCCAATTTTGGTTTTGCCTCGCTTATTCCATTGGCCAAGCTGGTTATTTTGGTTTACGCCGCGATTCTATTTTTTGCACTGGTCGTGCTGGGCACCGTTGCCAGATTATGTAAATTACGTATCTGGACATTGATTCGAATTTTGAAAGATGAGCTGATTTTAGCTTACTCTACCGCCAGTTCAGAAACTGTATTGCCACGAATCATCGAGAAAATGGAAGCCTATGGCGCGCCAAAATCGATTACCAGCTTTGTGGTTCCGACGGGCTATTCCTTCAACTTAGATGGTTCTACCCTTTATCAGAGTATTGCCGCCATATTTATTGCCCAGTTATATGGTATCGAGCTGTCCATTGGGCAAGAGATCATTCTAGTCCTAACCTTAATGGTGACTTCTAAAGGGATTGCTGGTGTTCCGGGAGTTTCGTTTGTTGTCTTGTTAGCAACGCTAGGCAGTGTAGGTATTCCACTGGAAGGTTTGGCCTTTATCGCTGGTGTGGACCGTATTCTGGATATGGCACGTACCGCACTGAACGTGGTGGGGAATGCGTTAGCGGTGCTGGTTATTGCCAAGTGGGAACATCAGTTTGACCATAAAAAAGCCAAGGCATACGAGAAGGCGTTATTTGCACCAAAACAGACGCCGGTTAACCAAAGCTAATACTCTTTACCCTTGATGTTCCGGTGATGTTAGTCGCTCGTATTGGCCCGAATCATTTACTCATATAAGATCATTCGGGCTGATTTATTCGCTGCTTGGAGTTGGGCATTGATATTTGTAGGCCCCCTATCGATGAGCGACAGATAGGGGGTTTTTATTTGTGTCTATCATCAATAAAACACCAGTGACATTATTCATTTAGTCCTAAGCGGTATGACCAATGGATAAGCTCAGCGACTTTGTGCACATCCAGTTTTTTCATCATATTAAGGCGGTGGGTTTCTACGGTTTTTTGGCTGATAGAAAGGTGAACCGCGATAATACGATTACAAGCACCCTCGGTAATCAGTTTTAGGATCTGTCGTTCTCGTGGTGTTAGTACTGGTTGGCTGGCATCGCTACCTTGTGCCAGTTTATTAACCAGAGAACTATTGAGTGCGGGATCAATATAGCGTTTACCCACCGCCACCGTTTGAATGGCGGCCAGCAGAATTTGCTGTGGGCTTTTTTTCAGAACATAACCTAGCGCGCCACTGCTTAACGTTTTGCTGGCGTGATGTTCCTCATGACGGGCTGTTAATGCCAGAATCCTCATCGTCGGCCAGCGGCGAAGCAGTTGAATAATGACATCAAGGCCATCCATGCCAGGCAATCCGAGATCTATAATCGCAATGTCTGGTTCTGTCTGGCGGCATAAATTGTATACATCCAGCCCATTATCAGCTTGGCCAACAATTTGATAACGTGGATAAGCTGCCAACATATTTTTAATACCATTAATGATTAGTTCATGATCGTCGACAATCAGTAATTTCGTATTCATAAAGTTATTCCCTTTACCTGATGATTGAAATGGTGTCGCGGGGCTCCCGCGGTTGAAACAGAAAATGGATTATCTCGTCGAGGTGATCGATATCTTGCTGTGTAATGAGTTCATGATTTTCGACTGCTATTTCCAGCTGAATCACAGCGTCTTGTAACTCAATAAGGCCCGCTTGCCCGGCACAGCCTTTTAAGGTGTGAAGCTGGTGCGATAACGTGGGGGTATGGGTGAGAGACTCTCTCACTTGCTGCACTAATAGTTGCAATGATTGTAATAGTTTAAGGCGCAATGAGCTGTCAGCCAGATTCAATAGTGGCCTCGGTGTTGATAACTGGGGAGAGAGAGTGACCCCGCGTTCGAGCTGGAATTGTGCGGTCAGATCCAGTACTTCTGCCAGTTGGCTGAAAGTTACTGGTTTAGAGAGATAATGATTCATCCCCGCCTGACTGGCCCTTATCTTTTCCTCAGGATTGGTATTGGCACTTAATGCCGTAATCATGCAGCGATTATCCTGGTTGGTCGCATCATCACGCCAATAGCGGGTTGTTGCCAGCCCATCCATACTTGGCATACGAATATCCATCAGCACCAGATCAAAACGCTGCGTTTGGCCGAGGCGTAGTGCGATTTCGCCACTCTCTGCCAGAGTCACTTGATGCCCCAATTGGCGCAGCATCATGCCGGTGATATCTCGATTGGTTTCAGCATCATCGACTAACAATATGGTCATATGCCAAGGTTGTAGTGGGAGAGCATGTGGTATCTCTTGCTGAGATGAGGCGGGCTGCTTCTCTCCGTTAAGATGCTTTTTAACGTTGCTATATAAGCGACCGGGTAGGTAGCACAGCTCTTTATCGTTAAAGGGGGTCTGCGGCAGGTGTACTGATTGATTACCTTCTGGCGGGCAGGTTATCCCCCACGAAGATAATTGAGCATGTAATGGCTGTGGTGCACATATTTCACCTTTAAACGGTTTGAGCACTATTATCCCACAAAATGGCAGACTTAATGAGAAGCGACTACCGTGGTCTGGTAGGCTAAAAAGTGTAATATTCCCCCCCATCATTCTTGCCAGATTATCTGCAATAGTTAGTCCCAACCCCGTTCCCTGCCCGTGCTCATGGGTCTGGACAAAAGGGTGGAATATCTCTTGTTGAAGCTGCAAATCAATACCACAGCCGGTATCTTCAACAGTGAAGCAGAGCTGCTGGCCCTTACGGACTACATTGAGCCTAATATGGCCACATTGCGTGAATTTAACGGCATTGCCCAATAAGTTAACCAGAATCTGCTTTAAGCGTTGTTTGTCCAACTCCAGTTCCAGCGGCACATCCGAACTGACGTAAGTAGAGAGGGTGATGGCTTTACTCAAGGCCTGGCTATGAATAGTTAACATGGCCTGATCCAATAAGGGCAATAAGGCGGTTTTCTCTTGAGACAAGGCCATTTGCCCCGACTCAATACGTGAAAAATCCAACAGGTTGTTAACTATCATCAGTAAAGAATGTGAGCACTGGCGAGCGGTCTCGGCCAACCGATATTGCTCGCAGGTCAGTGGGGTATTTTGTAATAACTCAACCGCACCTAGCGTGCCATTTAAAGGGGTACGAATTTCATGACTGATAGTGGTTAGATGGACACTCTTACGGCGATTAGCCTGTTCGGCCAGCTGTTTTGATTTTGCCAGTGCCAGCGTGCGTTCCTTTACTTTCATTTCAAGGGTGTCGTACTGCTCATTCAAGGTGTCTAGCAAGTTGTTATAAGCACGAGCAATCTGCCCTAACTCATCCATGCGTTTCACTGGTAAACGCGGCTCCATCGCTTGTGGGCCGGTGGCACCAATAATATTGATGAAGTTCCATAGGGGAATAGCGAGGTAATATCGCAGTAATAAAGAGAGCACTAACGTGAGCAGCAGCAAAATAGCCAGTGCAAAGGGGAGTTGATGTAATGCGGGTTTGGCCGCTTCCCAGGCAAAACCGACGCGGGGATAAATAACTAACTGTTGCCAACCGGGGCCTTTTAACTGGGTTCTTAATACCAAATAATCAGGTGTTTGTTGCCAACCATCATGTAAATTTCGGTCTTTTAGCTGGCGAAGAATCTCATGTAACTGATGCGAAGGTATATTTTGCTGAGATATCGGTAACAACTCGCCACTCTTATCCAACCATAAATTAATATCTCTCTGTTCAACTGGCTGATTATCCGTCACCAACTCATTCAGTTTTAATGAGAATCCAGCTAATGAACCGGCGTGGTCACATGCGGCAACAGAAACATGCCAGCCTCGTTGTGGGCTATAAGTCGGCATCCCCCAAAAAATATTGTCATGGGTAGGAAATATTGGCAGTAAAAGTAATTCTTTACGTCGCTGGTTCAAATAGTTATTTGATACCGCCTGTGGTCTGAATATGGTAATACCTTCTTTGTTTTTAATCGTGAAACTGTCGAGATAATAAGTTTGACCAGAAGTTCCATATGCCTGAGCGATGCGAAGGTCATGTCTGGATTGGATGGCATTACACATTCCTGAACTAAAAGGAATATTGTCGCTCGGATCATCATCTGTATGTCTAATAGGCAATCGCCAGGTGGCTTGGTAACTTGTCTGGCGACTTATCAATGCGGTTGCGTCCCGTTCTGCGCCTTCAAATTGGTAATTACTTAAATCTGCGCGTAATGATGCCATGTGGGTTAATTCATTCACCAAACGTTGGCGTGTATCCTCATATGAGAAGAATGCCATGGCCGCAATTGAAATAAGCCATATGGCCATTAAGGTCATGCCCAGTAATAGTGTCAATCGAGTGACGAGTGATGATGAATTTTCCATAAAGTCACCTGACTGTTTTTTTTAGTACGCCACAGCCAAAATTTGATATCAAGAAATACACTGATTTCATTACTGCTCGTTATAGATTCATTTAGTTCTGTAAAAAGAGTAAATCAGGGTTTTACCTTATAACGAATATTTAATTACGGAGGATAATTAAATCGTACTGATGCAGGAGTTACCGCCGATGCTTGAAATGTTGAAGAGACAACCCTTAGTTAACGACATTGATTTATCAGATATTAATATTGTTCAATTCACGTTGAAGGGAATTCCTGCCAAAGCGATGGATTACCATCATTCTATTTGTATTGGTGTTTTTTTTATTGAGAGAAAAATGATATCCAATACTGTTATTCGATATATTGCACTTATGCTGGTGGCGCTGGAGAATACGCAGGATTTTGCTTTACAGTTTAACGATGGCAATTGGTGGTTATGGGGGCGATATACACTTGATAATAGCGAGAGGATCGCCGGTGAGAATCAAGATCTCTCGATGAAATTAGAACAAATTCATGCCGTTATTCAGCATTTAAGTGGCTTGGTAGCCACATTGAGTACTTCCCAAACAAACGTCTTAACCAAACCGAAGAAGCATGTCAGCAAGGCTATCTCATGAAAGAACTTGCCAGTTTAATATTACTGTTTTCAGTGTCACTGGCCCATGGACAAGCTATTCCCTGGCAAGGAGAGCCTTTCTTTATTTATAGCCGGGGTATGAGTGTATCTAACCTATTAAAAGATTTAGGGATGAATTATGGCATCCCGGTAGTCATTAGCCCGGAAATAAACGAACACTTTAGTGGGAAAATTCGCGACAAAACACCAGAAGCAATCCTGTCTAAATTAGCCGGTCTATACAATCTTACCTGGTACTATGATGGTGAAATACTCTATTTTTACAAAGCTCAAGCCATCCGAAGGGAATTTATATCGCCAGATGGATTATCAACGACAACTTTAATCAAATATCTACAACATAGCGGAGTAGCCGCAGGAAAAAACTGTGCGATAAAGGCTATTTCTCGTCTGGATGCTATTGAGGTTACAGGTGTTCCTATCTGTATTGAACGGGTGACGACATTGAGCAAAATGCTTTCGTCTCAAGCCCGTAAGCAAAACCAAAATAAAGAAACAGTGAAAGTCTTCCTGCTAAAATATGCCTCTGCGGCTGACTCTAATTATCAGTATCGTGATCAGCAAGTTAAATTACCGGGCTTAGTCAGCGTATTGCGCGAGATGAGTCAGGGCAATAGTCTGCCTTTAGTTGCAGGAAAAGAACAAGATGAGGCGCATACCAGCATGCCTCTTTTCTCGGCTGATCCTCGGCAAAACGCAGTTATTATCCGTGATCGTCAGGTCAATATGCCGGTCTATCGTAGTTTGATCGCCCAGTTGGATCAGCGGCCAGTTCAAATAGAAATATCAGTGACCATTATTGATGTTGATGCCGGAGATATTAGCCAGCTTGGTATCGATTGGTCCGCATCTACTTCCATTGGTGGCGCGGGTATCTCGTTTAATAGTAATTCGGGGAAAAATAGTGCTGATGGTTTCTCCACTGTAATTGGTGATACTGGGAACTTTATGGTTCGCTTGAATGCGTTACAAAAGAATTCACGTGCCAGAGTCTTATCACGCCCTTCGGTGGTCACCCTAAATAATATTCAGGCGGTACTGGATAAAAACGTAACGTTTTATACTAAGTTGCAAGGCGATAAAGTGGCAAAACTTGAATCGATCACCTCTGGGTCATTATTGCGAGTGACACCGAGAATGATTGATGCCGATGGTGTAAAAGAAGTTTTGCTTAATCTTAACATTCAGGATGGGCAACAGCAGGCGCCAATAAGCAGTAGTGAACCGTTGCCGGAAATACAAAATTCAGATATCTCAACGCAAGCCACGTTGCGTGTTGGGCAAAGTCTGTTATTGGGTGGCTTCATCCAGGATAAACAAATTGAGTCGCAAAACAAAATACCGCTACTGGGCGATATTCCATTATTAGGTGGGTTATTTCGCAGCACTGATAAGCAATCTCACAGTGTTGTCAGGTTATTTCTGATCAAAGCTGTACCGGTTAATACAGGGGAATAGCATGGCAGTACGGTTTAAACTCCGCCTGTTAAATGGTGAACTTAATGGGCGTGAGCTGATGTTACCTGAGGGGGAGTTTACGCTAGGGGGTCAGCAGTGCGACGTATTATTACCCTTACTTCAGGGGCAAATATTGACCTTGAGAATAAGTGATGAGCACATAACTTTGCAGACATCTGGGGATGTCTGGGTTAAGGGGGAGCGGTATGATTTACAACAGAAACTCCCACTCGGACAGGCGATTGAAACCGGGGGATTAATCTTGGTTGTTGGTGAGGCGGGCGATAATTTAAGTGATATTCATTATATCCCTCGCGCTCGGCCACGCTTATTACTCTGCTTATCTGTACTGGCATTTATCCTATTGTTACTGCTATCGGTAGTTATATTCTGGTTTATACAGCAGCCAAAAGCGCTACTGGCTTATCTTCCTCCTGATATTCCAACACAACTCTCAGAGCAGTTAAAGCAACCCGCTTTACAGGGGATAAAAGAAAACTGGTTATTAGATGGCAGTGTTGTTTTGAGTGGTCACTGTAGCTCATCACCCGCAGTGATTAAGTTGCAGAATTTCCTGGTTCTTAACCGTATTGTTTTTCGTAATCAATTAGTCTGTGATGACCATCTGCTCAGTAGCGTCAAGGATGTATTACACCAGTATGGCTATCAGGATATAGAGGTCGACACGGGGAAACATCCAGGGCATATCACAATCCATGGTGCTATTGAAATGGGGGGGCAATGGTTAAAAGTTCAGGAAACACTGGCGACAGTGGCTGGGTTAAAGGGCTGGGCGGTTATTAATAGCCATGATGGGCAAATTGCGCAATTAGTTGAGCGCTTGAGGGAACTGGGGTTATTAGGCTATCTCAGTATGGCGCAAAGTAATAAGGAAATCATTATCAGCGGTATATTGTCGCTCAGCCAACAACAACAACTGATGGAAATGTTGACAGCATTGGCCCGGCAACAACCGGACTTTCTGGCGGTGAGGTATCAGAATATTCCCACGTCAGATCAAACTGCTCAGCTTCTTCCCGCTGCAATTGTCAGCTATGGCGGAAATAAATTTTCAGGATTCGTGCAATTAGCTAATGGATTACGCTTACAGCAAGGGACGGTACTGGCGAATGGCTATAAAGTTATTTTTATTGGAGAGCAAGGCATATCATTACTAAAATCTAACAATTTAATCCATATACCCATGAATTTTTAAGGATTAGGAGATCAACGAGTGTCGCATATTACTGAACTGGAAGATGCTATTAAATATGACGAGAAAAAAATACAACAGAAGAATGCGTTGTTGGAAAATGGGAGGTTATTAATTTCACAACAATTGTCTCTACAGCAAACACCTGATAATTATAAAACTCTTAACAATATGATGCTGGCCCTAAGTAGTGCGGAGAAGATAATAGCAACACTGTCAACTCGCTATGGAAATTAAAAAACAATCATCATGCCATTTTATGGAAAAAATGGAATAAATATAAAAGACAGATGCTTTTTAGTGAGACAAAATAATATTATATATTTATCAGTGCATCAGGAAATTCAATATGAATGATAATGATTCTATTCAGAGCATGTTAGGGGACCTACACAGTCGGTATAGTAAATTACTGTCTGATCTAGGGAAGTTGAAGGGCTTCCAGCAACAAATCGAATTACTGAAAGAAAAAGCCAAAAATGACAGTAAAGCAAGAGAGACGTTAATTCGCTTGAATGAAGCCTTTCCGAATGGTTTAAATCAAGAAAAAGCACAAATGGTGGTATCTATTGCAAACATGAAAGTACAGTTTAAACAACTGGAGACGCAGCTCAGAAATATAAGTTCAGGTGAGGCAATGTAGTTAATCTCTTCCTGAAATATCATTATTATCTTGAGTTAAGGAGTATTTCTATGGTCGCGAACACTGATGTAAATAAATCAGATAACACTTCCTCGTATGTTAACCAATCTTCCAATAATGAATTTAATTTTTCCGTTTTGGAAAATAAATTTAATAGTCTTCACAATAATATTAATAATGTTGGCAGTAATCTGAGTAATAATCTAAGTGAGCATGCTGATATTTTCAGTATGGGATTGAGTGCCTTTTATGAGTATCTTGACGTACTTGAATCACTTGCCAGAAGTGCCTATGACGCTATGCACACCCGATCAAAATATGCCAATGATATACAGGATAACGCTAATCAGGTTGATTCCGTCATTGCCGAAGCGGCTAAAGGTGACGATAAAACAACCAAGCCGCTACCGGATTCAGTTATCGAGTTTATGCGGGAGCATGGCATCAAAGTTGATAAGATGAGTATTGATGAGTATTTAAAGAAGAATGGGCCAGAACTGGATAAAGGACAATTACAGGCAGTAAAAGCGGCATTAGATAATGAAAAGACCCGCGCGTCAGATACCATGACTCAAGAACAATTACAGTTACAGAAGTTTATGCAAAGTTATAACGTTAATGTTAATAACATCAGTACATTACAGACAGGTTTAAAAGATATATTAACGACGATTGCCCGCAATCTTTGTTAACCAAGTTATGGCCGTAAGGATGATTCGATATGAATATTGAACCTACTGATCAACTTATTAATTTTATGCGACGTGGCGGTTCTCTGCGTATGTTGGCAAATATGTCGGAGCAAGACTTGACGTTAATATATGAATATAGCGTACAACTTTGTCACGGCGGAGAATATGACAGCGCAAAAAAACTGTTAAATATATTGATTCGTTTCGACCATTGGAATTTTGCTTATTGGTTAACATTAGGTTCGTGTTATCAACAAACCGGGGATTGCCATCAGGCGATTTATTGCTTCAGCCGCGCGGGGCAAATTCAGGTCGATGACCCTCGTCCATCTTGTTTCGCTGGGGAATGTTATTCCGCTTGCGGCAATACTATTTATGCTGAAAAAGCATTCCGTGCCGCATTGAACTGGTGCCATGCTCACCCTGAGCAGGCTCAAGTCCGCCAGCAAGCTGAACGGGGACTGGCGGCATTATTACTGGAGGTGAGACATGCCTAATAGTATTGCATTTAAAGCCGACACACAGACTGATTGGGCACTGGCTGCCGCAGGTAAAAGCACACCTTTGGCACCGGCGAAAATGCCAGATTGGTGGGCAATTTCCGGGTTGTCACCCTCGGCGGATATGAATATGACGTCACCCAAGGTGACGCAGCAAAAAGCCCAGGCCGCCTTGGATCGCCTGCTGGTCGCCTTACCCCGTTCCGGCGCCAAAGCAGGGGACAGTGGCCGGCTTTCCCTTGATCAGTTGGGCAGTACAGATATGCAGCTTATCCTCTCGATGGCTGGCAACCTGAGCCTGGTTTTTTTTTCTGATTCCTGTAAGTCAATCCGCCAGCAGATGGAGCGGGCGACGGATGTGCAGACTTTTTTACGCGATAAACGGGTTAATGAGTATCAGCAACAGATTGATAAAGCAGTTCAGCAAGCGGATAAAGCTCACAAGGCTGGTATTTTCAACATGGTGCTTGATTGGGCCATCGGCTTAGCCGAGATAGTTTACGGTGCGATTAAGGTCTCTGCCGGGGTATTAACCGGGGATCCGGTGGCAATGGCTTCCGGGGTCGCATATTTGGCGGCGGGGACCGCCGGTTTGGTTAAAGCCGCCGCCGAAACGGCGATGCTGGCTGGAGCCTCAAAAGAGAAATGTCAGGAAGTTATTGATGTTGCAGGTAAAGTTCAACTCGGTTGTGAATGCTTTGCTATGGCAATCGACCTGTTTCAAGCCGCCCGCGCGATTAATGCCGCTCGAGCGGTGACCAAAGGGGCGGGTGATGTGCTAAAAGCGGGCGGAGCTGATGCGTTGACCGAAGCGATGAAGAATCTAAGTCAACAAAAAGTGCAACAGTTAACTGAACAGTTCGCCAAGAATGCCTGTAAGCAGATAACTGAAACGGAAATGGCCTTGATGCACAATATCAGCAACTCTTTTACCCACGCTGGCGTTGAAAAACTGGTGGGCGATGTGACGAAAGATCTGGTTAAAACCGCGATTAAGAAAGGCACTACGCTCACTGCGGAACAATTTACTCGCCAATGTACCAAGGAAATTATGAAGGAGATGGTTAAGAAAATAATAAAAGATATCAGCCTCTCACCATTAAATATAATGCAAAAAGTTACTCAAGGGTTAGTGCAGGTTAATAGTGGCCAGTTGGCGATCCAAAATGGAGGGCTGCAAAAAGAAATTGAAAAATTGATGCTTGATCAAGACTTCACGCAGTTTATGGATCAATGGGTTGAGCGGAATAAACAGCAGCAAAGTAAACAACTCAAAGATATCTCTCAGAGCGCACAAGACACATTGGAGAAATTAAGCGATAACATCCATCAAAGCGGCATGCTACAAACGAGAGTGGCAGGTTCATTAATATAATGAGGTTATAATGAATACACCTATCAGCCAGGACATAAAAATAAACGACAAAGCCCTACAGGCTGTCGATGATGATGGGAAATTAGATAATAATATTGGCAATATCATTAGTGATATCTCCGATATTATTTCCCAAATGTATGCATTATTTAAAAAAATGCGTGATTTACTGAGTGCCTATGGTGGGAAACAATTCGAACTTCTATTTAATATCAAAGCTACTGCTATGAAAAATCAACGCGAAGCTATCGATAAAACAGCATCAGCGGCCATCGCCAGCGGAGTTTGCTCCATGCTATCCGGTATATTTAGCGGCGTCGGTGCTGGAGCAGGCGACCGGTGGGGCGGTATTGGTGGGCATATTAGTAATGCTACTGGGCAATCTATTATCGGTATTGGGAAACTGGCCGAGGGTGATAAAGCCCGTGCTGCGGAAACCTTGCGCATGGCGAGTATTCTGCAAAGCTCTAGCTCTGATAGTTATTCAAAAAATTCCAATGAAATACAGGATAAAATAGTAGAGCTAAGGCAAGCATTCAAGGAATTTGGCAATACCTTGACTAACCTAATAAACCATATTTCCATGGCGGTGAAATTATGATATATGAAATTTAACTCTCAGTGCATTGAGCAATACTTACTCAGTAAAGGCTGTGTGACTCAAGCAGCCTTTTTCGAAAATAGCCCTATAAAATTAGGGCGTGAGTTTTTATTTGATGCATATCGGGTAATCTACCGTATTGAACAGCATGAATTAATTATTTGTTCTTTGGAGATTTCCACTGAAAAAAATACGACGGGGAATTTTTTGGCATTATTTAATTTCCTGCTCCATTTAGGTGAGGAAATTACTGATATATCGATAGTCAGGATGCTGATTATTAATAATGTCGCTAATCAGCCGTTGCGGTTGATCCGCAGTAGACTTATTCGAATATTAATAGTTAAAGGAGCATTCAGTAAAAATATCGATGGTAATGATTGGCTACTATTTGATGTCAGTACGGGGAAATAGAATTAAGGAGGCCCAATGGACGATTTTTCTGCCGATGATTTCCAGTCCCTGTGTGTAAAGATAAATAGTGTATTGAAAGAACAGAATATTATTCAGTACCCAATGAGTGATTTTAAGCAGCAACCTGATCCGCAGGAAGTAGAAACGCGCTATACACGGGGTTATCAGGCCTGGCTGGCAGATGACTATACTGCTGCGATTAGCGATTTTTCTTGGCTTACACTCTGTTGCCCCTTAGTGTCACGGTTTCATCTGGCTTTGGCCGCAGCTCTGCAAATGCAGCAAGAATATGCTCTGGCGCTGAGTGCTTATGCCGCCGCGCTATTACTGGATGCAAATGATCCTGAACCGGTATATCAAATGGCGGTTTGTTTACGCGCGCTGGATAAAGGGGCTGATGCCAGAGAAGCATTACAAACCGCCATTGAAATGAGTTATCTGAACCCTGAGTATGCGTCTACAGCAACGAAAGCCAATCGATTATTGAATGAAATATAAATGAAATAATACGAATGTTATGGCCAATATTTAAAAGGGGATAGCGATGGATGGCATAGACAATATTAATTGTGTTAATGATTTATCTGAGCCTAATGCGGTAGTTAAACCGAATATCGAGGGGAGACCCTCTATTAGCCCCCCTGAAGCATTAGCAAATGACTTTCTGAACAACACTGTTCCGAATGCTAAGGACAAAATAATTGAAATTTTTGTGACTCAAAAAGATATTGTTATTAAAGAGCATGAAATCAGCGTTAAGTTAGCCAAAAAACAGTTTTTCATCAATGTGATTGAGTTGACGGTTTCTCTGGCTTCATTTGTTGTCAGTGTTGGCATGAGTATTTGCAGTGGCGGGGCGGCGACCCCGGTTGCCATAATTACTGGGGTGAACTTAATGTTATCACTGTCTAACCTGGCATGCGCCTACCATAACTGGAATTGTGCCAGTAAAAATAAAGAGGGGCTAACCATGGGCAGTGATGCAATTCAGCAAGCTGCCTTTATGCTCGCTAAATCCTGTGGTGTTTCATCCGATAATTGCAAAAAAATCGCGCGCTACACATCGTTCTTTATTCGTGTTGGTATCGTGGCCTCTTTAGCAGGTATAGGGCTACTAACGCACCCGGTCGTTACCAACAGTTTATGTTTACTTGCTAAAAACTATAATCCAATAGTGGCCTCTATAACCAGTATTATTACTGCCGGTGCGCTAGGTGTGTGGATAAGTAATGATCATGATCAGAAAAAAGAAATAGAGGGTATTTTAAGGAGTAATGAGCTGGAAGCAAATGAAATACTAATAACAACTCATGCTGAGGGGGCTGCATATCGAAAAATCGGTATCATCAAGGATAATGTACAAACAAATTTCGCTTAGGGTGAATGCCGGATAGTCTCTTTAGTGTTATTTGTTAACCTTGTATAAGGTTAATTACTCTCTAAGGGATATGATGAAATAAATACAGTTTGTTTTATTTCGGCAAGAGGGAACATTACGTAGCAACGGAGAATGTTATACCGTACATGCGGGGAATTTGGTTGTTACCCACGAGTTGGCTACGGTATCTTCTTTCTCACAGAGCACTTTTATTTCAATATTGTGTCATTCGATAGATCTTTTACCTATATATCAAAACTTAGCCAGTAAAATGGTGCAGTCGAATAAATTTCGCTTACCCCATAAAATATCTGATCACTACAAAATATTGCCAGCAAATAAAGATGTTATTCACGCAACTGAACAGTTAATTGATATTGAGCGCTCAGCATCATTACGCTTTCTTTACCTGTATTGTTTAGGTCTGGATTCAGTTTATTTCTCCAGATTGTTGGAATCAATTGTGGGTACCAATAATGAGTTACTGGAGTTTTTTGAACAAAATCGCCTCAATCCCTGGACGGTATCGCGCTATGCCGATGAATTAGGTATTTCCACCCGTAAATTGAATTTTCTGTTTTACGAAAAATTCGGTATGTCTGCAAAGCAGTGGTTACTGGATCAGCGTTTGAAAAAAGGCTGTGAATTGCTGTTATCTACACAGCTACGCGTGGCAGATATCGCCATGGAATGCGGTTTTAGCAATCACGCACATTTTTCTGATAGCTTCCGTCGCCGTTTTCAGCAGTGCCCATCGCATATGCGGTCACTTATGGAATAGGGAGGTTTGATGGATATAAACGCATTAATGAACGAAATGACGAATAGCATTAATAAGATAAGTCAGGACTTTCAAAACCAGATGGCGGCCGGTAATCCCTCTGATCCTGAACATATGCTCAAGATGCAATTTGCCATGCAGCAGTATTCGTCTTACATCAACTTTAGCAGTGCGCTGATGAAGAATATTAAAGATATGACCAGTGGGATTATTGCCAAAATATGATCTTACTTTCAGCACAATGTCGCCAGTTGGTGGTTGAAGCCGCCTTGGCCGGGGTGAATCACAGCCTACAGGCTGAAGCCCAAAATATCCTTAATGTGTTACCCCAACTGATACCGGATCCACAAGTTCGCTTGGTCTGTGAGGCAATGCTGTTATTCGGACTTAATGACCGAGTGGCAGCACTGGCGTTACTGGCAACATCCAAATCCGAAGATGCGCAGGCCATGTTGGCGTTGCTACAACAAGGGATCTCTGCTGCTGACTCAACGTCATTGGCGTTGCCGATAACAACGCGGCAGCCTCTGGTACTAAAGGCATAACACCGCAACGGTATAAAATTGCTTATCAACAAGGAGATCATCAGATGGAAATTGATGCCATTCAGGCTGCTTCAATGTTGAATACCCCCCTTCAGCCAGCGGCCGGTGAGCCGCAACAAATCGCCAAATTTACGCAGTTAATGCAACAGGCGGAACCTGGCACGGCAATGATGTTGCCATCCCAATTCTTGGGCGTTCAGTCGCAATGGATGTACGCCACATTAGCAGTAGATTTAACGGCTAAAGTGGCCGGTGTTCTCGGGCAGAACATCAATAAACTGGTCAATATGCAATGAAACAGCTGCGGCGTGCGATAGCACTCTTGCTGGTGGTTATCTCCCTTTCAGGCTGTGGTATGGAGCTATATAGCGGGCTTTCTGAGGGGGAGGCCAACCAGATGCTGGCGTTGCTGATGTTGCACCAGATTAAAGCCGAAAAGCAGTCCGAGAAAGGCGGGACGGTAGGGCTGAGTGTCGATAAAAGTCAGTTTATTAATGCAGTGGAACTGCTACGACAAAATGGTTTTCCGCGCCAGAAATTTACGACCGTGGATACGTTGTTTCCGTCGAACCAGCTCGTGACATCACCTGGCCAAGAGCAGGCCAAGATGGTCTATTTGAAAGAACAGCAGTTGGAAAGCATGTTGAGCCATATGGATGGGGTGATTCATGCCGATGTGACCATTGCCATGCCAGCGCCGACCGACGGGAAAAGCAGTGTTCCCCACGCCGCCTCAGTGTTTATCAAGTATTCCCCCGAGGTCAATTTACAAAGCTATCAGCCACAAATTAAAAATCTGATCCGCGATGGTATCCCCGGTATCGATTACTCACAGATTAGTGTGGTGATGCAGCCTGCCAATTATCGGTTTATCGCCGCTGAGCCACACCAGCACGCTGAGGCACAACTGAGCTTGCAATGGCTATTACGCCACGCCGGTGCGATACAGATAGCGTTAGGGCTGGTATTGGTGCTGCTGGCTGGGTTGTCAACGGTGTGCTTATTACGCTATGTGCGCCGATAAATCGCTAATGGAAGGGGAAAAGGGATGATATTACCGTTAACCGCTGATATCCGGCATTTGCATCAGTTAGCCTGGCGACCCGCACAGTTTGCCCATCCTCTATGGTTGGCAGCGATGGGAATTAAAACAGAGAACTACTGTTATGGCCGCAGTAAAGCGCTGGACAGAGTGTTGGATAATGCGCTAATTCAGCAACGAAAATTCCCACAGCAAGCCCTGCCTGCGGTGCTGAGCAAGCCGCAGCGAGAGCGAATGGCAAGCTATCCGCGCTTATCTGCCCACTGTCTGGCGCTGGGGTTGGTTCATTTACAATGTGGTGATTATTTGCGCCTACGGCGTTATCGCGAGAGGCTTTCGCCGCTGTTGGATGAGGCTGATATTCAACAACTCATTGGTATGGGATATCAGGGTCACCTGCCTGCCAGCTTAAGCTCACAGCATCTGCCCATGGTTGCCTTACGTCTGGGGCATAGCCTGGCACATCAGGTACGCCACGATGATGTGGTTTGGCGTGCAATCTCTATCTCATTACCTCCTCAGCCCCGTGCGTTATTTTTGTCCCAGGCCTTCTCTTTTGCGGTTGACGGTTGGTTAACCCGACTGGAGCGTTTGCTGTGAACCCTTTTCATCTCAGGATAGAGAAGTTTGATTATTCGCTGCCAGCGGGGCGAGTCATTGCGGCGGTTCAGTTACAGGAAATGGCGCAGAGTCGCGATATTTTGTCTGCTGCTCGGGTGCAGGCAGCCGAGATTGTGCAAGCAGCGCAGGATGAGTGCCGCGTGTTGTTGGCGCAAGCACGGCAACAAGCAGACATGCTGATGGTTAAAGCGCGGAGTCAAATAGAAGCTGAGGTGGTGGCACAACATGTTGGCTGGCTAGTGGCGGCGGAGCAATTGGAGGCATCCTTGATTACACAAGCCCGTCAGCAGATTCTGGCAGCGATTGCGTCGGTGGTAACTGCCTGGGCCGGTCAGCAATCTGTGGAACAGATTTTGATTCATCGGCTGGGGGCGCAAGTGGAGAAAATGGCGCACGATGAAATGTTGGTTTTACAGGTTCACCCGCAGCATCTGCCCGCCGTGGTCTCTGCTCTGGGTGAACGGGTGCAGTGTGTGGGGGATGAGAGCATGCCTGAAGATACCGCCCGCTTAGGTTCGCCAATGCTGCAAGTCAGCCTTTCTCTGCGTAGCCATTTGGCGCAACTTATCCTTTGGCTACAGGAGCCAGCTCATGATTAGTGCCAATAATGTGTCAGAGACCTTGGCAGTTCACGGCTCTGACCAACATGTGGGGAAGGCTCATGGCGAAGTAACCCCCGCACACTCAGTCATGGAATTGGCCAGCATTGAATTATCTGAAGTGAGACAAACCGCGCTGGAAGAGACGATGGAAGAGATCGGGCTGAGTCTCGGCTCCCGTTTGAAAGATCAAAAATCCATTGAGGCTGAGGAGCGTAATCTGCGCCGCCAACAGCTATTGGTGAAGTTGATAACCCAGCTCTCCGGTAGCAACGATATGCTGTTTTCACAGAACATTCCGCTTGATGTGGATATTGTTTCGCTTGCCAATAAGCTTCGACAGGGTGAGCTATCGGCAGGGCAGCAAGTGTTACTGTTGGCCGCCATGCTGGCACACAGCAAAAATAATCCATTACGCCGCCGCAGCTTATCGCAACTACTTGGCCCACTACTTGAGCGTGAAGGCTGGGAGGTTGAGCTATTTGGTCTGTTGGAGCTAGGCGCAGAGGGTAGCCGCTCGCTGGGAGCCGTCAAACAGTTGTTTCAGCAAAGTATTCATCAAAGTGAATTGTCGCTGGCGGAGTGGTTTACCCGGGTGAGTCGTTGGCCACAGCGCCAGCAACGTGTTCGGGTACTCATGCGTGCCGTCGCGTTTGATTTGTCCTGTCGGCCGTTCGCTCAATACGGTGAGCGTTTGTCCGCGACACTCCACCAGTTGCGCCGTTTGCTGATGTTTCTCGGGTTGGAAGACCATTGCAGCCAGGTGGGGAATGTCTGTGGCGTGGCAGGAGATATGATTCTGAACGAGGTACTGGCAGTGGTGGGGCAACCCTGGTTATTCAGTAGCTGGTTGCAGCCACGAATTGAAGCGATTACCGGTTCGGATGCCAAAGCACAGCGAGGATTCATTCGTCGGTTTTATGAGTTGTTTAAATTGATGCCAGTGGATTGTTTCAATGATCAGGAACAACAAGCACAAATTTTAGCCACCTTGCTGGAGATATGACTTTTCGTTTCAGGCGAACCCCCGATGGTTGATAAGGCATTAGCTGCTTATTCTTTTCATTGTTTATTCTCGTCATTTTTCAACTTGCAGGTGTGCTGGCTGCGCTCACGACCCGACCCGGCCACAACCGATTTGTCTCTTGCTTGCCGCCGGCCTGAATTTTGAAATCTATTATGTATAGCGAAAAGTTGCATCAAAAGGACATTGGTTATGGAGATGGATTTAGTTGTTACCCGTAACCTTCAATTGTTTATCCGCATGGCGGAATTGCCCTGCTCGGCTATCACCTCTCGCATGCAGTGGCAGATAGAAAAACGGATTATTTTCCTTGAGTGGCGAGCATCAAGGTTACTGCTCACTTGCGGTTTACAACAACGGCACTACAACCATGATGATCTGCTGCGGCTCCAGCAATGCTGGCGGCTTGAGCGATTTAATGGCGTGCCACAGCGTATCTACTTACTGAAAATGGGTATTATGGTCAGTTGCTCCCCGCCAGCATTGTCCGATGCTGAGTTTTGGTATCAGCTCTACCGGCAGCAGTGTGCCTTGCTGTGCCGACTGCCGGGAGCATGTCCATGAGGCAATCGGCGTTGATACGTGGCTTGCTGATGATAACTGCGCGGCAGGATATTTTTCTGGCGATCATGCTGTTGGTAGCGATCTTTATGATGATCCTGCCTCTGCCAACCGTGTTGGTAGATCTGCTGATTGCGATCAATCTGGCTTTCTCAGTCATCCTGCTAATGATCTCGATTTACCTGCGCGATCCCCTCGAATTCTCGGTTTTCCCGTCGTTATTGCTGATTACCACGCTCTATCGCTTGGCGCTGACTATCAGTACTACGCGCTTAGTGCTGCTCCAGCATGATGCCGGTGAAATTGTCGAGGCATTCGGTCAGTTTGTGGTTGGCGGTAATCTGGCTGTGGGGTTGATCATTTTTACTATTATCACCGTGGTCCAGTTTATCGTGATTACCAAAGGCTCAGAGCGAGTGGCAGAGGTCAGCGCCCGTTTCTCGCTTGATGGCATGCCCGGTAAGCAAATGAGTATTGATGGTGATATGCGGGCGGGCGTGATTGATGCGGCCGAGGCTGGGCGGCTAAGGGAGAGGGTGCAAAGAGAGAGCCGGTTGTTTGGGGCGATGGACGGCGCGATGAAGTTCGTTAAAGGCGATGCTATTGCCGGGATTATTGTCATTCTGGTGAATATTATTGGCGGCATCACCATCGGTGTGCTGCAACATAATATGTCGGCGGAACAGGCGATGATCACCTATGCGGTGCTCTCGGTTGGCGATGGGTTATGTGCCCAAATCCCATCGTTACTTATCTCCATTACTGCTGGGATTATCGTGACCCGCGTTCCTGGCGGCGATAAGCAGAGTTTGGCTAAAGATCTGGCGGTACAAGTGGGGCGTCAGCCAGATGCTTTATGGTTAGCCGCCGCCATCCTGACTGTTTTTGCTTTGTTACCCGGTTTTCCATTCCTGATCTTTATCATACTGGCGGCGCTGGTGGCCGCGCCTGCCTTTTTACTCTATCGCAAGAATCAGTCAATACGGCACAGAGGTACGGTAACGGGGGCTGGTGACAGTGGCTTATCTGCGGACCATGCAATGACACCAGGTGCGATACCTTTGATGTTGCATTGTGCGACCAACCTGGATTATCCCGAGTTGGCCCGAGATATTGATAGCTTGCGTTGGCGCTGGTTTGAGCATCTTGGCGTGCCATTGCCGGAGGTGGAGATCCGCAGTGATCCTACCTTGATTGAGAACAGCCTATCGATCCGGGTCTATCAGGAGCAAGTGCTGGAACTGACATTACCATCAGATGATTTGCTACTGACTCAGCCCAGTGCCCAGCTAGAGACGCGCAGCCAAAGGTTAGGCAGCAGAATGGGCACTTTTGAGTGGTTAGCTGCAGATCAGGGCAGCCATGCCAGCATCTTGGGCATCCCATATGTACAAGGGCATAAACGTATTATCTCTTGCCTGACACGGGTATTTGAGCGACATACGGCTGAATTTATTGGTGTGCAGGAAACCCGTTATCTGATGGATGCGATGGAAGGGCGTTACGGGGAATTAGTGAAAGAACTACAGCGCCAGATGCCGCTGGGAAAAGTCGCGGAGATACTGCAACGGCTAGTGGAGGAGGATGTGTCGATCCGGGATTTGCGCGCCATTTTCGGCGCGCTGGTGGTCTGGGCACCGAAAGAGAAAGACAGTGTCATGTTAACCGAGTACGTGCGCATCGCCTTACGCCGCCATGTGTGTCGCCGGTTCAGTAAAAACAGCGTCTGGTTACCGGTATTGCGGCTGGGAGAGGGGGCTGAGAACTTGATTCGTGAATCTATTCGCCAAACCTCTGCGGGTGCTTACTCGGCGTTAGCCGATAAACACTCACGCTTGATCCTCGACAAGATAAAAGCCGCTGTTGCACAAAACAGTGATGTTGTCCTGCTGACCGCCATCGATGTACGGCGTTTTCTGCGCAAAATAGTTGAGCGGGATATTTTCACGCTGCCGGTACTTTCCTGGCAGGAATTGGGTGATGAGATGAATATCAAGGTGGCAGGCACTATTGAGTTGATTGGTGATGAACTTGATGAAGCTGCCTGATAGTCCAACACTAAGTGCTCAGTTGCATCAGCAATTGCGCTTATCGTCTCTGCCGCCGGATGGTATGGCCTATCGCGGGCCAATACTGGATGTTGGCCCAACCCTATTACGCGCCAATCTGCCCGGTGTGGCGCTGGGGGAGTTATGCCGTATTGCGTCACCGGACATGCTGGCCGAAGTGGTAGCTATTGAACAACAGACCGCGTTGCTATCGCCATTCGCCTCTTCAGCCGGTTTGCGCAGCGGTCAGTGGGTGTCACCACTTGGGCATACCCACCGTGTCAAGGTGGGGCCATCACTGGTTGGGCGGGTTTTGGATGGTTTGGGGGTCGCCATGGATGGCGGCCCTCCGGTTATCGGGCATTGGCGTGAGTTGGATTGCCAACCCCCGGAGCCACTAACCCGCCAGCCGATTCGGCAAATACTGACCACCGGGATCCGGGCCATTGATGGCGTATTGAGCTGCGGTGAGGGGCAGCGAGTCGGTATTTTTGCGGCGGCAGGGGTCGGGAAAAGTAGCTTGCTGAGTATGCTCTGTGCGGGCAGCAATGCGGATGTCATGGTGTTGGCGTTAATTGGTGAACGTGGCCGTGAGGTGCGGGAGTTTCTTGACCAGGTGCTCACTCCTGAAACCCGTGCTCGCACCGTAGTGGTAGTCGCAACCTCTGATCGTCCGGCTCTGGAGCGGCTGAAGGGTATTTATACTGCTACTACCGTGGCCGAATACTTCCGTGAGCGCGGGTTGAAAGTGTTGTTAATGGTGGATTCGCTAACCCGCTATGCCAGAGCGGCTCGAGAAATAGGGCTGGCGGCCGGTGAACTGCCTGCTGCGGGCAGCTTCCCTCCCAGCGTCTTTGCGGCATTACCCCGCTTATTGGAACGGGCCGGTAACAGTGAATGCGGCAGTATCACCGCTTTTTACACCGTACTGGTGGAAGGGGACGATATGAATGAGCCGGTGGCTGATGAGGTGCGTTCGCTGTTGGATGGGCACATTGTGCTATCCCGCCGACTGGCCGGTGCCGGGCACTATCCGGCTATCGATATTGCCGCCAGTGTCAGCCGTATCATGCCGCAAATCGTCACGGTAGAACATCTGGCGCTGGCACAGAAATTGCGCCAAATACAAGCCTGCTATCAAGAGATCGAACTGTTGGTTCGCGTGGGTGAATATCAGGCGGGGCAAGACCCGCAGGCTGATGACGCACTGCAACGTTACCCGAAGGTCTGTGCCTTTTTGCAACAGGAGAACGCCTTATCGTGCCATTCCGACACCGTCAGCCTCAACCACACCTTGGAACAACTCGGCCAAATAATCGATTGAACCACCCCGCGCTGGATATTTTGCAGCGCTTGCTCTGTTTACGGCAACGCAAGGAGCGCCGGTTACGCCAACAACTGTTCTGTTTGCAGCAAGAACAACAGCAGCAGGAACTGCAATTGATACAGTGCCGTCGCGAACGCTACCAGTTATGTCAGCAGTTACAACAACTTGCGCAATGGCGCGGTAGGCTGCTCCCCGCGCAAGCGGATCAGCAGAGAGTTTTACAACATCAGGTGTATCAGGCGGAGCGGCAGCAGCAAAAGCAAATTAGCGCGTTGCACGCTCTGGGGCTGCAACAACGGAGCGCTATAGCAGCACAACAGGCGCTGATACGGAGTAATCAGCGTGAACAGGAAAAATTAAGGATGTTAATAAAAGATGAGTCGAATCGATATTGAAGGTGCATTACCTCTGCTCAGTGAGCATTATTTGGGCGGAAATTCGCAGCAGCGGGTAGCTAATGAGAGACAAAAACAGCAATTTGCCCGTTATCTCTCTCCGCGCGTTCTTCCCATGGCGGAGATGGCCGATGCAATTACCACGGTGAGAGACCGTGGCTTGATATCCACTGATTACTGCATTGCCAGTGGGCCGTTGCGTGGGACAAGGGTCAGTGTCAGCCTGGCCGTTCAGGGGTTAAATATTGTGCTCAGTCACACCAATGGTGAATTGGTTGAACGTTTGCAACGTATACAGTCGCGCTGGCAACGGCAACTGTACTTGTTAGGCTTCCCCTGCTGGTTGGAGGTCATCCATGTTCGAGAGTCTGACGGCTGAATTACGCCAACTCAGCGCCGTTATTGGTCATGGACGGCATTCGGCTGGGGTGTCTGCAACCTTCATCAAAGCTGGGGGAGAGGGGGTTTATCTGCCACTGCAATTTAACGGGCAGGAATGTGGTTTGTGGTTATCGCAGTCATGTTGGCAGCACTGGCTGGCCTATGCGCTGGCAACGGATGATGCCCCTCTTTTGGCGGCAGAATTGGTGAATGCAATGGCGCATTGGGCCGTCAGTCCACTGCTTGCGTCGCTACCCGAGTTGGTCCTTCATGACATTACTCCTCAGGCGATGACACTGCTAACGCAGTGGGCGGTGGGGCTGACTTTCGAACTGGAAGGGCAGCAACTCAGTGTCGTGCTGTGTAACTGGCCGCCGGTGGCATTAATAGCAAGGTTATCTCACTGGCAGAGTGAGGCGCTACCCGCTCAACAAGATGCTGTCTGGCAAGCTGGCTTAGTGGTTGGTTGGAGTCATTTATCCTTACACCAGTTGCAACAAATCAGGCCTGGAGATGGGGTTCGGATACTGGCGGCCGCTGAACTGGAACAGCGGAATTGTTGGTTATGGCAGAGGTCATCCGCGCAGATTTATATCAAATTAGAGGATGGAAACAAAGTGACAATTCAACAGGTTAATGACGATATTGACCGGTTGCTGGCGCTGGATATTGCCACGGTGACCCAAGAGCCACCGGCGGTGGCGCTAGAGCAATTACCGCAGACACTCGTCATGGAAATAGGGCGGCTGACACTGCCGCTGAGTGATATCAAGCAGTTAGCCGTCGGGCAAACACTGGACTGTAAAACCGCCTTCTATGGTGAAGTGAATATTCGTTTGCATGGGCAATCGGTCGGCAGTGGCAGCCTGTTGTGTTGTGATGAGCAGTTGATTGTGCGGATTGAGCAATGGTTTCTCACCGCTCACCCTTGATAATGCAGCGCTGTTGGGCTGAGGCTCTGAGGTTATTCAGGTCATGACCTGATTCCGGCTAAGGCGGGCTGGGCAAATACTGTGGGTATTGTTTTTACTCAACAGGCCAGCCTTTTGCGGAACCGATTATGGAGTTACTGAATTCGTCCTCTCAATTGATTGTCCTACTTTTTTTGCTGTCGGTGCTGCCACTGCTGATGGTGATGGGCACCTCATTCCTCAAACTATCGATAGTTTTTTCTTTGTTACGTAATGCGCTGGGTGTTCAGCAGGTGCCCCCTAATATCGCTATTTATGGACTGGCCTTGGTGTTAACCATTTTCATCATGGCACCGGTTGGCTTAGATGTGCATGCCCGACTGCAAGATGAGCCGCTCCCCAACGACATTGGCGCTTTGCTACAGCAAATTGATGAGCATGCTCTGGCGCCATACCGCGATTTTTTACAACGTAATACCGATACAGAACAAGTCACTTTTTTTAACGATATCGTCCAAACCAAATGGCCCGAACGCTATCGTAATAGTGTAAAACCCAATTCACTGCTGATATTAATGCCCGCATTTACGCTAACCCAACAGACTGAAGCATTCAAAATTGGGTTGTTGCTCTATTTGCCGTTTGTGGCGATCGACTTAATTGTGTCCAATATTCTGTTGGCCATGGGCATGATGATGGTGTCACCCATTACCATATCACTCCCATTCAAGTTATTGATTTTTATTCTTATTGATGGCTGGGGATTGCTACTGGGTCAGTTGGTGGGGTCGTATTTATGACTCTCGACCGAGGGATTTATCAATGAGTAATGCCATTGTTGTTCATCTGGCGACCCAACTGTTATGGATAGTTTTACTGCTCTCGATGCCGGTGGTGGTGGTGGCCTCCGTGGTCGGGTTAATTGTCAGTTTGTTGCAGGCACTCACCCAAATCCAGGATCAGACATTACAGTTTTTGATTAAATTACTGGCGGTGTCAGCCACGTTATTGATTACCTACCATTGGATGGGATCGACACTGCTGAATTATACCCAGCAGACCTTTTTGCAAATCACCAGTATGCGGTCCTGAGATGCCAGACTCTCTGTACTGGCTCGAGGCGCTGGGGTTGGCGATGATGCGCCCTTACGGCATGTTGCTGATATTACCCCTGTTTACTGCGCGCAGTCTGGGCAGTAGCTTATTGCGTAACGGCCTGGTTTTTGCCATCGCTTTGCCGGTCACACCACTGTTTTTCTCCCTGCCACTGATAACCCACGATAGCCTCATCGGTTGGTTTGGGGTGCTGTGTGTTGAGCTATTGATTGGGGTGATGATTGGCTTTGTCGCGGCGCTGCCTTTCTGGGCCATCGATATGGCGGGGTTCCTGATTGATACTCTGCGTGGTGCCACCATGTCCACTTTGTTTAACCCCAGTATGGGCATGGAATCGTCTATTTTTGGTGTGTTGTTTACGCAAATATTAACCGTACTGTTTTTATTATCTGGCGGTTTCAATCTGGTATTGGCAGCACTCTATGGCTCCTATGAGATTCTGCCTGCTGGCAGTGGTATTCGCCCCTCATCAGCGATGCTGCACTTTCTACAAAGTGAGTGGCTACTGATGCAGGAACTCTGTCTGAGCTTTGCGTTACCCGCGATGCTGGTGATGGTATTAGCTGATTTATCTTTAGGATTAATCAATCGCTCGGCACAACAACTGAATGTTTTCTTTCTGGCGATGCCGATTAAAAGCGCATTGGCTCTGCTTTTGTTACTGATTAGCCTGCCTTATGCACTACATCACTATCTGGTGGGTATTAACCAGACCGAACAGAAGATAAACACACTTATCCCGTTGATAAATGAGGCTGCTGATGGGGGGTGAGAGCAGTGAAAAGAATGAAAAACCTACCGCGAAACGCCTGAAGGAAGCCAGGGAGAAAGGGCAGGTGATTAAAAGTGTTGAGATAACCTCCGGCGCCCAGTTAGTGGTGCTGGTGGTTTACTTTCTCCTGACAGGCTACACGTTGGTCGATCAGGCCATAGTACTTATCCGTAGCTCCATCAGCCAATTACAACAACCGTTGGCCATGGCACTGGCCCGCATTGGTGCGGAGTGCATGGCAGTACTTATTCATATTATGGGGATATTAGGCGGTGCGCTGATTTTAGTCACCATTCTGGCCGGTATCGCGCAAATCGGGCCGTTATTAGCAACCAAAGCGGTAGAGTTTAAAGGCGAACATATCAATCCAATCAATAATGCCAAACAATTATTCTCACTGCGCAGTGTGTTCGAGTTAATCAAATCATTATTGAAAGTAGGGGTGCTCACGCTGATTTTCGGCTATTTATTGCTGCACTATGCGGTTTCTTTTGGTTATCTGGCTTACTGCGGAAGCCGCTGTGCGATCCCCGTCTTTGCCACATTAATGAGCTGGTTACTGGGTGCTCTGGTTGCTTGTTATGTGGTTTTCTCTTTGATGGATTATGCCTTTCAACGCTATAACACCATGAAACAACTCAAAATGTCTCTGGAAGAAATCAAGCGGGAACATAAAGACAGCAACGGAGACCCACACATCAAACAGAAACGCCGGCAGTTACAGCATGAAGTGCAAAGTGGCAGTTTCGCAAAAAACGTCAGACGCTCTACAGCAGTGGTCCGTAATCCCACCCATTTTGCGGTTTGCCTGTTTTATCACGCTGATGATGCACCCTTGCCCGTGGTGATTGAAAAGGGTCATGGCGAACAGGCCGGGCTGATCATTGCATTAGCAGAGGAGCAGGGTATCCCGGTGGTGGAAAATATTGCGCTGGCACGGGCATTACACCGCGATGTGGCCTGTGGCGATACCATACCAGAGCAATTCTTCGAGCCGGTGGCGGCTATCCTGCGCTTGGCATTGGCATTGGCATTGGATTACCAGTTGCCAGCGGGTGAAGATAGCTGATCGTGGATGTTTCCTGCCTCTCCGGCACTGTTACTGACGTAACCTTTGATTAACATCTAACTTACGTCACAACATACTTCATTGAATGGATAATTGGCTTATTATATCTAGGTCTATTTTATCGTCGCCGCGAATAGTCTTGATATCGCAAGTGACTGTATCTATTTGGAGGTATCAGTGTGAGCTGGCAAGTATTTAAATCTCAATATCTGGTGCGCTTTTGGGCGCCACTACCAGCGGTCATTGCTGCTGGTATCTTATCGACTTATTACTTCGGCTTAACTGGTACCTTCTGGGCGGTGACTGGCGAGTTTACCCGCTGGGGAGGCCACCTCATGCAGTTGTTTGGCGCGCATCCGCAAGAGTGGGGTTACTTTAAAGTTATCGGATTGGAGGGGACGCCGTTAGATCGTATTGATGGCATGATGATTATCGGCATGTTTGCCGGATGTATCGCGGCGGCTCTGTGGGCTAACAACGTTAAGTTGCGCAAGCCTCAACACGGTATTCGCATCGCACAAGCGCTGGTTGGCGGCATTATTGCGGGTTTTGGTGCGCGTCTGGCGATGGGCTGCAATTTGGCGGCTTTCTTTACCGGGATTCCACAGTTTTCACTACATGCCTGGTTCTTTGCCCTTGCGACGGCGGCCGGCTCCTACTTTGGTGCCAAATTTACGCTGTTACCTCTGTTTCGCATCCCGGTAAAGTTACAAAAAGTGACGGCTGCATCGCCCTTGACGCAGCATCCGGCCCGCGCCGCACGCCGTTTTCGTCTTGGTATGGTGGTGTTTGTTCTGGCACTAAGCTGGTCGTTGATTGAGCTGTTCCGTCACCCAAAACTGGGCATCGCCATGTTGTGCGGTATTGGTTTTGGCTTGCTGATTGAACGTGCGCAAATTTGTTTTACCTCTGCGTTCCGTGATTTGTGGATAACCGGGCGTACTCACATGGCAAAGGCCATTATTCTTGGGATGGCGGTCAGTGCGATTGGTATTTTCAGTTATGTCCAACTGGGGGTAGCACCTAAGATTTTGTGGGCCGGGCCGAATGCGGTGATTGGCGGTTTGCTGTTTGGCTTTGGTATCGTGCTGGCCGGAGGCTGTGAAACCGGCTGGATGTATCGCGCGGTCGAAGGGCAGATTCATTATTGGTGGGTGGGGCTGGGTAACATTATCGGCGCGACCATTTTGGCCTATTATTGGGATGATTTCGCCCCTGCTTTGGCGACCAATTATGACAAGGTGAACTTGTTGCAGACCTTCGGGCCAATAGGCGGATTGTTGGTGACTTACCTGATGTTAGCCATTGCCTTTGCTGCCATGCTGTGGTGGGAAAAACGTTTCTTCCGTAAACAGAAAGCGGCCACATCCGTTCTGGCTAAGGAGCTACTATGAGTCATTCCTCATCGACAACGACCGTCATCGTACCTGATTACCGCTTAGATATGGTGGGTGAACCGTGCCCATATCCCGCGGTGGCGACGCTAGAAGCCATGCCGCAACTGAAGCCGGGCGAAATTCTGGAAGTGATCAGCGACTGTCCGCAATCGATTAATAATATCCCATTGGATGCGCGAAACTACGGCTATACCGTGCTGGATATTCAGCAGGACGGCCCTACGATTCGTTATTTGATTCAGCGCTGAGATAAGTAAGTCTATGGCTCTGATTTTTCCTTTGGGGTTAATGCCTTATCTGCTCAGTGGCCGGGGTGTAATCTGAAAATGTTTAGTTTGAGTGAGGCGAAATAAGTGATTAGGTGGCCATGAGCATTATTGTTATTAATAATACTCATGGTCTACCCGATTAGTTCAACTCAGTTGCGGTTTTGCTGGGTGTTGCCACCGCAAGAGACACGCCTGCGGCCCTAAGCCGTTTTAATATGCTGAATAACAAAGAGCTTTTGGTATTACTGACCATTCGTGGACTGGGGACTAGACCGGTCACACTGAGGACAATACCGTCCGGGCTTAACTGACTGAATTTCACTGATGGAGCCGGGGTATCAAGTATCGACTCGTGTTCTTCATAAGCTTCTATCAACAGTGCCTGTGCCAGTTCAACATCCAAATCCAGCGGGAAGGTCAGGGCAATGGTCACCACCCCTTGAGCATTAGCCATGGTGGCGTTACGCACATTCTGCGAAATCAATTGGGAGTTCGGGACAATAACTGTTGAGCGGTCACTGAGTTGGATCTCAGTAGCGCGAACATTGATGCGGCGAATGTCCCCTTCAACCCCACTGATACTGATCAAATCCCCCACTTTGACTGGCCGTTCGGTCAGCAAAATAATGCCGGAAATAAAGTTCTTCACAATCTCCTGCAAGCCAAAGCCGATACCCACCGACAGTGCACTGACAATCCAGGCTAATTTATTCCATTGGATACCCAGTACCGATAAGGTCAGTAGAATCACCAGCACGTAACCGATGTTACTGAAAAGCGTTACCGCCGAGGTCTTTATACCGGAATCCATCTGGGTTTGTGGCAAGAACTCATTATTCAGCCAACGCCGTGCGGCTTTGAGCACGTATAAGCCGACCAGTAAGCAAACCAGCGCATTAAATAAGTTAGTGGGAACAATATTTAATTTTTCCAGACCTTCGCCACTTAATAACTCTACCGCTTTTTGCAGTAGTGAAATCGGGGTAGTGGAACCAAAGGTGCCATTAAGTAATGCGATAATAGCCAACAATATCAGCAGTACTTTGCTGGAGGCGGAGAGTAACGTTGCGGCCTGGGCTAAATGGCGGTCATCAATATTCAGTGATTGCTTAATGGCTTTACCGGCGCTGCTGGTGGGCGAGAAAATGCTTTCCGCCAAATCAACACACAGATGAACTAATAAATATAAACAGGCGATGACCAGACAGCTCCACACCAACTTGTAACTTAAGAATTTCGCCAGTGCGATATAACCGACTAACAATGACAGTAATATGGCTATTGCCGTAATGCCGATGGCGAAATGAATCAATCCCGCTAGCGTGGAATAGGCTTCAGGTTTTTCGCCATTTACCACCAGATTACGCCGTACCCGATTAGCACGTAACGGAATAATCGCCGCAGTAAGCGCCACCAGCAGCGCCGAAATACCATTACTAAAAATTGCCCCAGACACACTGATATTGATCATATTGTTCATCTGATCAAGGGCACCAAAAATCATGATGCAACTGGCTAGCAGAGGGGGGAATAGTCTCAGTGATGTGGCCACTTCATCAGCGATGGCAGGTAACCGCCATGAGGGGCGTTGGTTGGATAAAAATGCCCGCCCAAGGCCCGCGATTAAAGCGGAGAAGAACATGAGCTGAACAAATGCCAGCGCAAAATCCATCACTACCTGTGAGACATCTGGCGTGCGAGTAAAGGTTTGAGTGATACATTGCGCCACTGTGACGGTGATCAACACCGTACAAAGCGTGGTGGCTGAGGCCATAAAGCTGCGGCGTAGCGGGCCTGGTGGTAAGCATTTGGTACAAAACCAGGCGGTCAGCACATCGAGAAATTTAAAACCAAATATGCTGATTAAGAGTGCTAGCAGCAGATACATCGTGGTGCCGAAACGCCATTCGGGTTCCCAGGCGGCGCTCCAGGCATCGGCCAGCTCTTGGGTAAAATCTTTCAGTCGGCGGTCATCGTCAACATTGGGATTGACGATCGGTGCCCAGAAGTTCGCACCCAAAATGCTGCCAGAATTTAAGGCAATTTGTGATTTCAACGCGGTGCGCCGTAACGCGATGATCTGTGTTGCCAGGTTTTCCGCGTTGGTTTTGATAGCTTGGGCCTGATCATTCTGGCCATCTAACTGGATTTTACGGGTATTCAATATCCGCCGCTGCTGGGCGACTACTGGGGTCTCTGCCAATGCTCCGGCGGCAGGTAACGGGCCTAAAACCTCCAACTGTGTTTGCAGTTGTTCCCGCTTGGGCTTCAGGTCGGCTATCAAGATATCAGCATCACGCGCCAGTGCCAGTGCGGTCTCGTTTAGCACACTCAACTGGTTATCGGAGGTACTGGCAGAGACACTCTGTTTCAGCTTATCCAACTGTTTTTGTAGGCTAATCAGTTGTACTGATACTGCCGGTTTTACTGGCACCTCACTGTTTTCAGCCGTAGCATCTGATGCTATGGCGGCAACGCTGGTACCTGATATTGACGCAAAAATAAGCGTTAGCAGCAGCCACAGCAGCGGATAATTTCTACGTGCAACAACGTACCCAATCTTTTTCATAAAACCGATCAGCCTGAAAGTGAGTGCCACAATTAACCCAAAAATCCGATAGGTGTGCTGTTAAAGCCAGCCTGACCGCCATTGTGGCACATTCTGCACCTTACGGAATAATCTTACTCCGATAATTACTCCTCTCACTCAAATGATAAAGATAATAATTATCATTGAAATTAACACTCTCATTTAATAGATTGTGCGCTGAACTTATGGACCCACGATATGTGGCACGCAGGCAATATTATTGCGCTGTGAAATAGCAATGGATGCTGATTATAACCATCTATTTTATATGCCTAATTATCTGGGGAAGATAACTATGTTTTCGGTTTTTGTCATAAAGCGTTCTGCTATTTTATGTTCATTGGCGATGTGTATTCCTTTCGCTTCGCTGGCTGAAGATACGATAGAAGTCACGGCCAAAGCAGGTAATACTGCTGATCTCCCGACCTCGGGCTACACCGCGATAACCACCAAAGGGGCGACTAAAACTGATCAACCCTTAATTCTTACCGCCCAGGCGGTATCGGTGGTGACGCGTCAGCAGATGGATGACCAAAATGTCGCTACGATTAATCAGGCGCTGAATTACACTCCTGGCGTGTTCACCGGTTTTTCCGGCGGAGCCAACCGCTATGACACCATCGCACTGCGGGGTTTCCATGGCGGTGATGTGAACAATACCTTCCTCGATGGTCTGCGCTTACTCAGTGACGGCGGCAGCTTTAACGTGTTGCAAGTAGACCCGTGGTTCCTGGAGCGCATTGATGTCATCAAAGGCCCCTCTTCGGCACTATATGGTCAGAGTATCCCCGGTGGTGTGGTGGTGATGACATCTAAACGCCCACAGTTTACTTCTGAAGGCCATTTCCGCCTGACGGCCGGTAATAACAATACACAAGCGGTTGCCTTTGATTATACCGATGCTATATCCGAGCATTGGGCGTTTCGTCTCACCGGGATTACCCGTAACAGTGACACCATGTACGACCATCAGCGTGAAGAACGCTATGCCATCGCACCCTCATTGTTGTGGCAGCCGGATGAGAATACCTCTTTGTTATTGCGGGCTAATTTGCAAAAAGACCCTTCTGGTGGTTACCACAGTTCGGTGCCGGCTGATGGTAGCATCTATGGGCAGAAATTAAGCCGTGGCTTCTTTGATGGCGAAAGTAACCACAATGTATTTAAACGTTGGCAGCAAATCTATAGCTATGAATTTTCACATAAATTTGATGATGTTTGGTCATTCCGCCAGAATGCCAGTTACACCCATTCCAATACTCAGTTAGAACAGGTTTATCAGGGAGGATGGAATAGCGATCGCACTCTGATGAATCGTTATTATTCCGGTGAGGACTCCTCGCTCAACGCGTTTGCTATTGATAACCAACTGGGTGCTGATTTTGCTACCGCCGCAGTTGAACATAAAGTGATGCTGGGCTTTGATTTCCAGAAGTTCAGCAATAATCTGCGCAGCGACAGCGCTTTTGCGACCACACTGAACCCTTACACCGGTATTTCGGCGGGGAGCACGCTTTATAGCGATTATCTGCTGACCACTCCGGGCATCAACACCTCCTATTTAAACCGCCGTTATGAACAGAGTGGCATCTATTTGCAAGATGAAATGACGCTGGATAATTGGCACCTGAATCTATCAGGTCGTTATGACCGGATGAAAACTGAAAACATTAATAAGACTGCCAATAGTACCGATGAACGCACCGATAAACATGCCAGTGGGCGCGCGTCATTACTGTATAGCTTCGACAGCGGCATTTCACCCTATGTCAGCTACAGTCAGGCCATCACGCCAAGTCTGTTCCCAGATGCACAACAAAACTTATTGAAACCGATGACCAGCGAGCAGTATGAAGTCGGTATCAAATATCAGCCGCCGGGCAGCACTTCACTCTATTCCGCCGCTTTATATGACCTGACACAAAATGATGTGGCAAACCGTGCCGTGCCGGCGACCTATTTTGTACCAGCCGGTAAAGTTAATTCACAGGGGTTGGAATTGGAGGCCAGAAGCCAGGTTAATGACCGGTTAAGTGTGATTGCGGGCTATACCTATAATCGGGTGAAATTCAAAGATGCTATTGATGGTAATGATGGCAATACACCGGTGTTAGCACCGTCAAATATGGCATCACTGTGGGCGCAATATGAGGCAGGTTACGGCATCAATATTGGTGCGGGTATCCGCTATATTGGCAAGCAGTGGGCTGATGATGCTAATACTTTGCGCGTACCCTCTTATACACTGGGCGATGCCTCTGTCCGTGCTGATTTAGGCACTTGGGCTGCGTCGTTGAAAGGGGCATTTGTTCAATTGAATGTGAATAATATCGCCGACAAAAAATACGTCGCAGCCTGTTACAACACCTCTTATTGCTACTGGGGTGCTGAGCGCTCAGTGCTGGCAACCGTCGGTTATGATTTCTAACTAATAATACTGGCTTCGGTACGGTATTACACCGAAGCCAGTCTATTCAGCTTTAAGCTTATTTACTGCCATGAGAACCCTAACTCAGCGCCAGAACGGGCGGCTGTAATCCCGTTTGATATCATCCCGGCTTAGGCCAATATCCTTTAATTGATCTGAATTCAATCTTGACAGTGTATTCGCGGTTTTACGTCGTTCATTGCACTGGTATAGGTATCTGTATGCTTTCAGCCACACTTGAATAAAAATATTGTGGCGGCTTTTCGTTGCTCGAGCAGCCGACGAACAACATTCATCTATTTGATCTTCAATTATATTATTCATCATCGACTCCCCGTCATTAGGTGAGCCACTAGCATGAAACTTTGGCGAAAAACATTACAGATGCAAATGGGGACTATTATTTCCATACAGATATGCGATATATAAACTGAATGGTACAAATAAGCGCCATCTGTACTGGTCCCACTCAATTTATCAGGTGATATCAATGACTCGTTACCAACAACTGGCTGATATTCTTAGTCAACGGATTAAAGAGGGGCTGTATATTGCAGGGGAGCGGCTGCCTTCTGTCAGAGTATTGAGTGACGAGCATGGTGTCAGTATCAGTACCGTCCAGCAGGCTTATCGGCAGTTGGAAGAGTGCCTGCTAATTGAAGCGCGCGCGAAATCGGGCTATTTCGTGCGTTGCAGTTCAAACCTGCCTTCCTTACCGGCGACATGCACCCATGCCCAGCGGCCGGTAGAGGTATCACAGTGGGAAAATACGCTGGCATTTTTGACCAGGGGCGATCAAGCGAATGTTATCCATTTGGGCGTCGGTTCGCCCGACCTGTCTGGGCCGGGACTAAAAATACTCAGTCGATTGCTTAGCCGGATTAGCCTACACCAAAGCGAGGAAGTGCTGGAGTACGACAATATTTATGGTACCCCGGCTTTGCGTGAGCAAATTGCCCGGCTGATGCTGGATAGCGGTAATCATCAGTCGGCTGAAAATATCATTATTACTTCTGGCTGCCATGGCGCATTGGCTATCGCATTGGGGGCGGTTTGTCAGGCCGGTGATATTGTTGCTATCGATTCCCCCAGTTTTCACGGTGCGATGCAAACCCTGAAAGGGATGGGAATGAAGGTGATTGAGATCCCGACCGATCCGGTGGTGGGGATCAGTCTGGAGGCATTGGAAATGGCACTGGATCAATGGCCGATCAAAGTGATTCAGCTTACTCCAACCTGCAATAACCCTCTGGGCTACAATATGCCGGACGAACGCAAGAAGGCTTTACTGACCTTAGCTCAGCGCTATGATGTGGCGATTATTGAAGATGATGTATATGGCGGGTTGGCTTATCAATACCCGCGCCCACCGACCATTGCCTCATTTGATGATGATGGTCGGGTACTGCTGTGCAGTTCTTTTTCTAAAACGGTGGCACCTGGTTTACGCATTGGTTGGATTGCACCGGGGCGCTATTTAGAGAAAGCGCTGCACATGAAATATATTTCTGCTGGGCGGGTGGCGTCGTTGCCACAACTGGCGATGGCTGAGTTTATCAAGCAAGGGCATTACATGCAGCACTTGCGCCGGATGCGCCGCCAATATCAACGTAACCGCGATATTATGACCAGTTGGGTAATGAAATACTTTCCACCGAGTACCTGTCTGAGCAGGCCGCAGGGCAGCTTTATGCTCTGGGTCGAGTTGCCTCATGGATTTGATAGCTTGCGGCTTAATCGCTGCTTATTACCACAGGGGGTACAGGTTGCCGCTGGGTTTATTAGTTCAGCTTCAGGGAAATACCGCAATTGCCTGCGGCTCAGCTACAGCAAACCAATGACCGCAGAAATCGAACGAGCAGTGCAAATTGTGGGTAAGGCAATTTATGAATTGTTGGCTGATGCAGAACCGAAGGTGGCGTTAGAAAAGCAAAGCTAGCCTTAGACGGGTGAGGTTAATGGCAAAGTGCCGGCGGCGCAGAGAATAGGCAGATGGTAACATCGCCCTTGGTGGTTCGAGCTGCGCCATCCCAGGCGAGACGTTTTACTCTTTTGCCTATTCTCACGGCTTCAGATCGCATCATCGTGATTTGTCGTCAGTCTGACTGGCCGCTCGCTTTGAGCCTCGCAATGTGTATCATTTACTGGCGCAGATAGATCTGTGGTAGTGCGGTTTCAGGGTGGCGTGAAATCCCCAAATCTGCCTGATACCAGCGAGTCAGCGTCTCGGCATTGAGCACTTCCGCTGGTGTGCCACAGGCCACCAGTTCGCCCTGTGCTAGCAGCAAAATACGATCGGCATAGAGTGCGGCCAGATTCAAATCATGCAACACACAGCACACCGCCAAGGGTTCTTGGTGGGTGAGCTGGCGCAATAGGCGCAGGGTATGCTGTTGATGATACAAATCTAATGCGGAGGTCGGTTCGTCAAGGAACAACCAGCGTGGTGTCGGTTGTGGTTGCCACAATTGTGCTAATACGCGGGCTAATTGTACCCGTTGTTGCTCACCACCAGACAGTGCGCGATAGTCACGCTGTGCCAGTGACAAACAGTCCGTTTGAGCCATCACCTCTTCTAAAGCTTGCCTATTTTGTGCCGCGCCATAAGGGGCTCGGCCCATCTGAATCACTTCGCTAACACTAAATGGAAAAGCCAGACTGCTGTATTGCCGCATGACTGCACGGGTACGGGCCAATTCCTGCGGCTGCCAGCTCTTCAGATCTTTGCCGAGCAATTGGCATTCGCCATCAGAAGGGGTGAGGTAGCCGGTTAACAAGCGCAGCAGGGTTGATTTCCCCGCGCCATTCGGCCCGATAATGGCTACCATTTCGCCGCTGGCAATTTGTAGCGAAACATTCTTGATTAGCCTCTGGCCCTGCACATGATAGGCGAGCTGATTAGCCTCTAATAACGCCGGCGGTGTTACTGCCTGATTAACTCCAGCTATATTAATCCCTGCTATATCAACCACTGAGTTGCTCCCGCTGACGTAAAATCAGCCATAGAAAATAAGGGCCACCCAGTAGGCTGGTTATCAACCCGACCGGCATTTCAGCCGGGGCGACTAAGGTACGGGCCAGAGTATCGGCGGTCAGTAATAGACAAGCCCCACCCAGTGCGGCACCGGGCAGCAACCAGCGGTGGTCAGCACCGATACGCATGCGGATAAGATGTGGCACGACCAGCCCGATAAAACCGATAACTCCACTGACAGCCACCGCGGCACCGATCAAGATGGCGCTCAGTAATAGCAAACGCAGCTTGGCTTTGCGTACATTAACACCGAGGTAGTGTGCCTCTTCATCTCCTAGCTGCAACAGATTCAACTGACGCGCCTGTAATAATCCAAGAACACAGGCGGGTAGGATCAGAGAAGCCGCCACCATCAGTGTTGACCATTGAGCCTGGCCTAAGCTCCCCATACTCCAGAGTGAGAACTGGCGTAATTGCTGGTCATCACTGATATAAGTCAGCACCCCGACCGCCGCACCGCACAGCGCATTAATGGCGATACCAGCCAGTAGCAGGCGGGATAAGTTGCCATGGCCCCAGCGGCTGAGGGTAAAAATAATGGCTGAGATGGCCAGGCTGCCAATAAACGCGCCGACCATATGGCTATAAAGGGCTAATAGTGGCGGCAGGCTGAATGGCATGACAATAATTAGCCCGACACACAAAGCGGCACCACTACTGATACCCAATAGGCCGGGATCAGCCAGCGGATTACGGAATAACCCTTGCATGATGGCACCGGAAACCGCCAGCGCGCAGCCGACAACCACCGCCAACAACACGCGCGGCAGGCGGATATTCAACCAGATATGCCACATAGCATCATCTAATGATGCATGCCACAAGGTACGGAACGAGAGCGTCAAAGCCCCCATATTGGCCGAGCCGAGTGCTAATAAGATTAGAACCATCAGTAAGATGCTCAGCATCAGGCGTGGATGGATACGGCAATTCATTGCGCTTGTTCCATGCCTTTGCGCAGCAGCGCCAGCACTTGCGGCGTTTCCAAGCCAAAGCCAAGTAATGCCATGTCATCCACCACTAACAGGCGCTTATGTTGACCCGCGGGTGTCAGGGCTATACCGGGTAATTTCCAGACCCCCTCATTGCCACCCAGTGCTTTCACACCGGCACTGGTAATCAGCAATAAGTCAGGTGCACTAGCGATAACCCCCTCTTGTGACAGTGGGCGGTAGCGGCTAAAGCCTTGCATGGCATTGCTACCACCGGCGGCACGGATCATGGCATCTGCGGCAGTATTCTGACCGGCAGCCATCGGTGTCAGGCCACCGTGACTCATAACAAACAGCACTTTTACCGGCAGTGGCGTACTACTCACCGCAGCTAAACGTTGTTGGTAGTCTTTAATCAGTTTTTGGCCTTGTTCTGGCTGATGAAGCGCTGTGGCGACCGCACTAATCTTCGCCGTTACACTTTCCGGCGTGATTTGTCCCGGTACGGTAACCACGTTAACCCCGCTGTCGGCAACCTGTTTGAGTACCAATGAGGGTTGAGCCAGTTCGCTGACCAACAGCATGGTCGGCTTCATCGCCAAAATCCCTTCGGCATTGAGCATTCGCATGTACCCCACGTCAGGCAGCTTCTGCACTGCCTGCGGTTGTAGACTGGTACTGTCACGAGCCACAATCTCGCCACCAGCACCGAGTGCATAGGCGATTTCTGTTACATCACCACCAATGGTGACAATACGTTCTGCGGCGAATGTATTTAGCGGCAGAATACCGGCGCTCAGTGACAGAATGAAAGGGAGTGACAGCAGCCTTAGTCTCATGCAGCGATATCCTTATTGATCAGGCGGGCAATCTGCTCACGCCATTGATTTTGTTCTGGTTGCCCTTCGGTGCGTTGACCATAAAGTTGAGCAAGTTGGGTACCATCGGCGGCAAACAGTTCCAAACTGGTGACAAACCCATCTTTGGTTGGTTTACGGGTGATCCAGCTTTCAGCAATAGCAGTTTCAATCAGATGCAGCGTAAAGCGTTTATTGAAAACGTTAATCCAGTCTTGATGCGGGGCCACTTTCTCAATTAAACCGGTGAAAATTTGCACGCAGCCGCGGTTACCCACAAAAATCATGATTTCGTTCTGATCCTGCTGGGCGATATTCAGTAGTTGTGTCAGTGAACTGTTATCAACACGATAGGCGAGATCATCCCCGACGGCGCGGAATGCTTGCTGGCGGGTCAAATTATTGCGCTTAAGCAACTGGAAGAATTGGTGTACATCGGTCATGGCACGCCATTCGGTATCCACGGTGGCATCATCAACTGTTGGCTCGGCCACTTCAGGTGTGCTCAGTGCTTCTAATGGCAATGCTGGATTTTCTGTACTGATAAACTTCGCCAGCACGGCTTGCCAAGCCACCATATCCGTCTGTTCAGTAGCATAGACTTTATGTAACGCATCACCCTGCTGGTCAAAGAACTGGATACTATGGCGCACACCGTGGCGTGTCTCTTCTGACAGTGTGAATGCACTGGCCCACTGATTGAGGAACAACCGCAAATCCAATTCACGCGGGTTAAGGATTAAACCCGCATGACCGTTCAGATGTTGATTCTGGTAACGGCCCATCTGCTCATGCACGGCATAGGTGTTGCGGGTGATAGCTTTGGCTTCCCCCACCGCCTCCAATGCGGCCAGTAGGGTGCGGGCATCGCCTTGTAAGCGTTTTGCATCATGACCCACACGGCTATGAGTCAATTCCGCTTCTGAAATACCCATTAGTGTCGCTAAATCACGCGCGTATTTGCCTGGGTTATCCGCTTTGGCTTGTATGTACTGCTCATATATAGATTTGCTCATTAATGACATCCTCGTTCTATTGATTTTTTATATGCAGGTGACAGCGTTAAATGATAATCCGGTAACCCATAAATTGGATTACCGGATGAGTAGTTTCAGACTATCTTTTTTTAATGAATTACCACTGGTAACTCACAAATAGCTTCGCGTTGCGGCCATCTTGTGGCACGCCTTGCGGCGCGTAGTACTCTTTGTCGAATGCGTTGCCCAGAACCACGGTAGTTGTGACACCTTTCAGTTGTTCCTGGCCTTTATAGCTGACATAGAAATCATTGAGACCATAACCGGCCTGACGTTTACCGGTGCTTAACGGTTTGGAGCGGTCAGCAAATGTGGCAATCCAACCCACCGCGAAACCACTGCTGGCAACCGGGATATCCACTACGCTGGTGACGGTATCCGGGTTAATGGACTCGAGCCATTTATTGGTGCTCTGATTTTTACCCCGGGTACGGTTATAGGCCAGATCCCAGTTAAACAGGGCTGTTTTATAGCTCATGGTGGCATCCCAACCCCAGATTTTTACCCGGTCGATATTCACTGATGTGGTGGTCATCGCCGTCATATTAACGCTGGTGTCGATATAGTCTTTCGCATTGGTATCGAAGTAGCTGGCCTTGAATTGCAGGTCATCTTCAGCCATTAGCAAATCATTGAAACGTAAACCAAACCCGTACTCTTGGGTTTCATTAGTTTCCGGTTTTAGATTCGGATTGGGCACCCAGTAGTTGGTGAGTGTCATTCCCGGGCGGATAGGGATTGAGAAGTGTTTTGAGTCGTTGTACATCTCGCCCATGGTTGGTGCGCGGAAAGCTTGGGCATAGGAGCCAAACAGCATCAACCAGTCAGTGGGGGTAACACTCACTGCGCCGCGTGATGACCATTTGTCGGCATCGACGTCAGCATAGCCTTCGCTGCTGCCGCTATAGTTGTCATAACGGGTACCGGCTAAAATGGACACTGGCAGGTCGCGCAGGGTGATTTCATCTTGTAGCCAGCCGGAGCCAAACCGAATATCTGCTTGTGGGAAGCTGGTCGTCGCGCCTCCCGGCGTCTGCTCTTGTTTATAGGCTTCTGTGCCGTAAGTCAGCAGGTGTGATGCAAAGCTGTCGGTAAACAAACGCGTCCGGTTTTCCAGCTTTCCGCCTTCCGTGGTTTGTTTACGTCCCTCTTCGGTTGCACCTTGTGGCCGTGCATTGATTTCCACTTCAGAGTAGTAAACCCGTGCGGTGGCATTCAACCACTCCTGATCCAGTGGCTTAAGGTGGTAACTGAGTTGGGCATCACGTTGGATCGTTGAACGATTGGTTATGACATTGCCACTGGAAGCTGCACTGGTTTGTGGATTTTTGGGTTCTATTGCGTTGTTGTTGTAATAGCGCAGATTGGCACTCAGTGATTGAATCTGGTCAATATGCCAGGTTCCTTTTGCCAGCACATTACTGATGGTTTCGTCATTTGGTGCATCAAAACCATTACTCTGACGGATATTGCCGATATCACGGGTACCGAAGGAGAGAATGCCATCAACATCATCGGTGCGGCCATAGGCACTGGCACCGAGGCCGAAACTGTGATCACCGGTAGCCGCAGAGCTGTAAACGCGGTAACCGGTATTTTGGCCCGCTAACAGCAAGTCAGCGGCATCGACAGTTTCAAAAGAGATAACACCACCTAATGCGCCACTGCCGTACAGCAGGGCAGATGGGCCACGTACTACTTCAACACGTTTCACCAGTGCCGGATCAAGGAAAGTGGCGTTCAGATGGCCGGTATCGGTACCTTGGCGAATACCATCAACCAGAGTCAATACACCTTGCTTACCGTAGCCACGTAGTGTCACATCCTGGCCGTTGACCCGCCCGCTGCCGGTGACGGTCAGCCCCGGTATTTTGCGCAGCATATCTGCCGCAGAGGTGGCGGTCTCGCTGGTCGGCGAGGTACCTTCAATCACGGTTACCATCATCGGTGCTTCAAAACTACTGCGCTCATTACCTGTTGCCGTAACCACCATGGTATCGGTAGTGTGCTTTTTACTGCTTGTCGGCGTGGTAGTGGTATCAGCCGCTTGAACGGCCAAAGGCAGCGTGCAAGCGATTGCCAAACTGAGTGGGGACCAGCGGAAACGGTCAGAAATGAAACGAGGCATGTCGGCAATTCTCCATATTTTCTATGCGAATAAAACAGATATATAGGTTGCTGGCTGCCTTGATTCGAGAATCTGGGTGGCTTGCTATCCCCTTCGTCTTTTGATGCTACAGCAGTATTAGCGGCCCGTTACTCGGCTCTGTACGGCTGCTGTTTTGCTGTAATACCCATGACGTGGGTTCTGTGTATGTTATTTGGTCAGTATTAGTTTGCCGGCCTTGGTCTGGCGCAGTTGATAGTGTTCGCCTTGATGGACGATAAAGGCGACACCGTGCTCTCCCAGCAGTTGTTCGCTGGTGACAGACAAGGGCTTACTTGCTGTCGGATACTCGACAGCAGGTTCGTCGTTCAACCTCGGTGTTTTATTCAACTGTGTGTCCATATATTTAGCACGGAAATGATAACGAGTATCAATATAATAAGCATTATCATGTATGATCGAATGTTACATCAAGACATATTTATTGTTAATTGATTTTTTAGCTGGCGAACTAAATCTGGCTCGACAAGTGCGTAAGTTTGATGCCAGTACCATCCGTGGCTCAAGGCCGTTAATGGTTGAATCAGGCAATCGCACGCGGGTCAGTCGTTGGCTTGGTTGGATGGACGAGATAATCGCGTAGCTGTACTTAGCCAAAAAACACCCACAGCCACGACGGTCTATGGCCTTCTGACGGCACTGGCAGAAAGTGAAGAAACTAAATATAATGAGGTCATACATTAACCAGAATTATATTAAGGAGGATTACTATGTTGACCCGTGAATTGTTTCTTTATTCACTCGTCTTTAGTGATCGTGATTGCTCAAGCGTTACCGGTATCGTGCTGCGATAACCTGCTTGAGCGAAGCTAACTAACACTCTGACAACTTCCCTCCGGCTTACCGGTTATCGTCGGCTTTATTGACGATAGGCATCTCTATGCCTGTAAAACTTGAGTAAGCAATGACCACATTACTTTCTGCAAAATCTGTCGGTTACGACAACACTTTCGGCCCACTGCTGGCTGAGATTTCCTTCGGCCTGAAAAAAGGTGACCGCATTGGTTTGATAGGCCATAACGGTTGTGGAAAAAGCACTCTGCTGAAAATCCTCAGCGGTGATCTTCCCGCCACGGCCGGTACTATCACTACCGCCAACCAGTGCCTGATGGCTCGGGTTGAACAACATCTCCCCGCCGCTTTAGATGATTGCACCTTACTGGATGCGGTGCTCAATCACCTCCCCAATAGCCTGCATCAACCAGAACGTTGGCAAGCAGAGGTTTTGCTCGTCAGCTTGGGGTTTGATGAACCCACTTGGACACTGACTGCCGGTACGTTAAGTGGTGGTCAGCATACGCGTCTGTTGCTGGCACGAGCACTGATCCGCCAGCCAGATTTGTTGCTATTGGATGAACCCAGTAACCATCTGGATTTACCTACCCTGCTGTGGCTGGAGCAGTTTCTCCTGAATTGGGGGGGCAGTTTTGTACTGGTTTCACATGATCGCAGTTTGCTGGATCGTGTGACCAACTGTACCTGGATTTTGCGTGACAAAAATCTGCAATTTATCCGCCTGCCTTGCACTCAGGCACGGCAGGCATTGGCGGAGAAAGATATCTCGGACAGTCATCGCCGTTTAGCCGAACAAAAGGAAATTGATCGGGTAGCAAAAAGCGCCAAGCGACTGGCCATCTGGGGCAGCGTGTATGACAACGAAAAGCTGGCGCGTAAGGCTAAACAAATGGAAAAGCAGGTCGATCGCCTCAAGGATGATCAAACTCAGGTTACCGCCGGTAATCAGTGGCAATTGCGCCTAAATGGCGAAGCTCTGGCGGCAGACCGAGTGCTGGCACTCTCAGATTTACGGGTTCGACCAGCGGCTCAGGCACCGGTGCTATTTGAATTGGCACAATTTCGGGTCAAAAGCGGTGATCGCGTCGCACTGGTAGGCCGCAATGGTTGCGGTAAATCTTCTCTGTTGCACTGCCTATGGCGGGCTTTTAGCCAACCAGAGACCGCCGACGTGGGAGTGACGTTCCATCCTAGGGTACGTGTGGGCTATTACGACCAAAGTCTGCAACAACTGCGTGACGAAGACACTCTATCCGAGGCTTTAGCCCCCTTTGCACCCTTGACCGAAGATCAGCGAAAAATGGCGTTGATCGGTGCCGGATTCCCCTATCTTCGGCATCAGCAGCAGGTTAGCACCTTGAGTGGTGGCGAGCGTTCACGCTTGTTATTTATCGGCCTGACACTGGCTAACTATTCATTGCTACTGCTTGATGAACCGACTAACCATCTTGATATGGAAGGTAAAGAAGAGCTGGCAAATACGCTGAAAACCTTCAGTGGTGCGGTGTTGCTGGTTTCCCATGACCGTACATTGATTGAACAAAGCTGCAATCGTTTTTGGTTAATCGATAAGCAGTGGTTGGAAGAGTGGCACCATCTAGAACCGGTCTATGCCATTTTGGCCGATAAACCCGCATCAGTTTCTGTGCCCGCCTCCACATTCGAACCTGAGTCGATAATGTTAGTGGAAAGTGAAGAAGAACAGTTGTTGGCTGAGTTGTTGGAATTAGAAAGTAAGCTGAAACAGGATCTGGCACGTAAGTTCAAGCATCAGAAGCCAGAGCTGCAATGCCAGTGGCGACAACAGATAGCGCAATTAAACACCTTACTTGATTTGACGTAATGCTCAAGCCGCAAGGATGCGGCTTGTTTTTGTGGCACGGCTAATCGAACTCAGTAAGCCCATTTTAGATTATAAAAACTAATCCAAATTCCAGAATGTCGACCGCGTTACATTTATTGAAATAAACAACTGGTTGAAAGATCAAGTTCACTTCTTTTTGCTGTAATCATCACATTAATGCAGTTTTTTGTGTCGTAGCATCCTGCCGAACGAAATACATAATTCTTAGGAATTTTAATCTGCAAGGCTATGAAAGATGAAAATTTACAGTAACTTACCGATAACTCTCAATGATGTAATTGATGCACAAAAACGATTGAGAGGTCATATCTACAAAACAGGATTAGCGAGGTCGAATTATCTGAGTGAGCGCTGTCATGGCGAGATTTATCTGAAGTTTGAGAACATGCAACGTACCGGGTCATTCAAAATTCGCGGCGCATTCAATAAGCTCAGCTCACTCAGCGAAGAGGAGAGAAGGCAAGGGGTTGTGGCTTGTTCTGCGGGTAATCATGCGCAAGGGGTTTCTTTATCCTGTGCCATGTTGGGGATTAACAGCAAGGTGGTGATGCCAAATTGCGCCCCTAAATCAAAAATTGCGGCGACCAGTGAATATTCTGCGCAGGTGGTGCTACATGGTGAGAATTTCAACGATACCATAGCAAAAGCCAGTGAAATTATTGAAATGGAACACCGTATTTTTATTCACCCTTTCGATGATGAGAAAGTGATTGCTGGTCAGGGCACTATCGGGCTGGAAATACTCGAAGATCTCTATGATGTCGATAATGTGATTGTCCCTATTGGTGGCGGTGGATTAATTGCCGGTATCGCGCTGGCAATTAAATCTATTAATCCAACCATTAATATTATTGGCGTCCAGTCAGAGAATGTTCACGGCATGGCGGCATCTTATTATAGCGGTAGTATTACTAATCATCGTAAAACCGGTACGCTTGCCGATGGTTGTGATGTGACTCGCCCAGGTACGTTACCTTTTGAAATCGTCAAAACATTGGTTACCGACATTGTACTGGTCAGTGAAGATGAAATAAGAAAAAGTATGATTGACCTTATTCAGCGTAACAAGATTATTACCGAAGGTGCAGGTGCATTAGCATCCGCAGCATTATTAAGCGGCAAACTAAAAGATTATATCACCGGCAAAAAGACCGTCAGCATTATATCAGGCGGTAATATTGATTTATCGCGCGTATCACAAATAACGGGATTAGGCAGTATTTCGTAAAATATATTAATAAGGAATTTATTAATGGATATCGATAATGCTATTACAACCACTACCGCAATCGAAACAAAAACGTGGCGCAAATCAGATACAACCTGGACTTTGGGATTATTTGGCACAGCAATAGGGGCAGGCGTTTTATTCTTTCCAATCCGCGCAGGTTTCGGCGGTTTAATTCCTATTTTAATTATGTTGGTGTTGGCTTATCCGATTGCCTTTCTCTGTCATCGGGCATTGGCGCGTTTATGTTTATCTGGCAGTAACTGTTCAGGCAATATTACGGAGACCGTGGAAGAACACTTCGGTAAAACCGGTGGTGTGGTGATTACCTTCCTCTATTTTTTCGCAATTTGTCCGTTGTTGTGGATTTACGGCGTAACCATCACCAATACCTTTATGACCTTCTGGGAACATCAACTCCAACTGGCTCCGCTAAACCGTGGTGTGGTGGCGCTGGCGTTGCTATTGCTGATGGCTGGGGTGATTTACTTCGGTAAAGACCTGATGGTTAAGGTGATGAGTTTTCTGGTATTTCCGTTTATTACTTGTCTGGTATTAATCTCACTCTCACTGATCCCTTACTGGAATGCCTCGGTTATTGAGCAGGTGGATTTGAGCCAGATTTCTCTGCTAGGACACGATGGCATACTGGTGACGGTGTGGTTGGGTATTTCCATCATGGTGTTCTCTTTCAATTTCTCGCCGATTGTCTCTTCTTTCGTGGTCTCAAAGCGCGAAGAATATGAACCGGAGTTTGGCCGGGATTTTACCGAGAAAAAATGCTCTCAGATTATTAGTAAGGCCAGCATGTTGATGGTGGCTGTGGTGATGTTCTTTGCCTTTAGCTGCCTGTTTACGCTGTCGCCGCAAAATATGGCAGAAGCTAAGGCACAAAATATTCCAGTGCTGTCTTATCTGGCAAACCATTTTTCTGCCATGTCCGGTAGCAAATCGACCTTCTCCATTACGCTGGAATATGCCGCTTCACTGATTGCGCTGGTCGCTATTTTTAAATCTTTCTTCGGACATTATCTCGGTACGTTGGAAGGTCTCAATGGTCTGATTATTAAGTTCGGCTACCAAGGCGATAAAACTAAAATATCCGGTGGCAAGCTTAATCTGGTCAGTATGTTTTTCATCATGGGATCAACCTGGGTGGTGGCTTATCTCAACCCGAATATCCTTGATTTGATTGAAGCCATGGGGGCACCAATTATCGCCTCACTACTGTGTCTGCTGCCTATGTACGCCGTTCATAAACTGCCTTCTCTGGCCCGTTTCAGAGGCCGGCCAGAAAACTATTTTGTTACCCTCGTCGGTCTGCTGACCATCTTCAACATCGTCTACAAATTAATATAATTACGGCGCTTAAAAGCCCGTGTTTTGCCCAAAAACGCGGGCGGAGTAATCACATGACATTAAATCCTACAGTTTTGGTTATTAATTGTGGTTCATCATCTATTAAATTTTCAGTGCTGACCGCCGACAATTGTGAAGCGGTAATCTCCGGGATTGCCGATGGTATTGGTACTGAAAAACCTTTTTTGCGGATTGATAGAGTCACTCAATTTCAATTGGCTAAATGGAATTACGTTGATGCATTGGCAGCGATTGCCGATGAGCTGGAAAAGCGTGGCCTTAATAAATCAATTTCGCTAATTGGTCACCGTATTGCCCATGGTGGTGAAATATTCAGTGAATCGGTGCTGATTGATGATTGGGTGGTGGAGGAAATCAAAAAGGTTTCGCCATTGGCTCCGCTGCATAACTACGCCAATTTGCATGGTGTTGAGGCGGCACGTCAGCTATTTCCTGGCATTAAACAAGTCGCCGTATTTGATACCGGTTTTCATCAAACATTAAAACCGGAGGCTTATCTTTATGCGCTACCTTACCGCTATTTCCGCGAACAGGGGGTACGACGTTATGGTTTTCATGGCACGTCGTATCGCTATGTGGCAGGGCTTGCCGCGAGTTTCTTCGGATTTGATGGGAGCGATTGCGGCCTGATTATCGCTCATTTGGGGAATGGTGCATCTGTCTGCGCGGTTCAGGACGGCAAAAGCGTCGATACATCGATGGGCATGACCCCATTGGACGGTTTGGTCATGGGAACACGTAGTGGTGATGTGGACTTTGGCGCACTGGCATATCTGGCGCGCCAGACCGGAAAAAGTTTGGCAGACCTGGATCATATGCTCAATAAGGAGTCCGGTTTATTGGGGATCTCCGGTCTGTCCGCTGATATGCGGACGCTAGAGAAAGCCTATCACGAGGGGCATGAAGCGGCGCGTCTGGCGATACATACCTTTGTGCACCGCCTTGCACGACATATTGGCGGGCATATCAGTTCGCTGCGCCGCTTCGACGGCCTGATTCTGACCGGGGGAATTGGCGAAAACTCATCGCTTATCCGTCAGTTAACGCTGGAGCATCTGGCCGTTTTTGGTGTCGACATCGATCACGGTAAAAACAACCGGCTACAGCATGGAACCTCTCATGTCATCTCTACCGCCCGCTCACGGGTCGTTGCCGCAGTTATCCCCACCAATGAAGAAAAAATGATTGCGCTTGATGCGGTCCGCCTTGGCTATGCGCAACAGGACGCAGCGGTTTCCGAGGCTGTTTTTTGACCCTCAACCCCATGAAATCACCAGCTATATTCTGTTTATTGGAGTTTGTTCATGAAGATTGATGTTGATGTAAATAATAAAAAATATGCCGATGCATGGCTCGGATTTAGCGGGAACAATTGGCATAGCGAAATTAATGTCAGAGATTTTATCCAGCAGAACTATCAACCTTATGAAGGTGATGAGTCGTTTCTCTCCGGCGCCACCCCTGCGACCCAAAAATTGTGGGAGCAGGTTATGGAGGGGATTCGTTTGGAGAATGCGACTCATGCGCCGGTAGATTTTGATGATGATATTGCCACCACCATCACTGCCCATAACGCGGGTTACATTGAGCAGCGGCTGGAAAAAATCGTCGGACTACAGACGGATAAACCGCTGAAGCGTGCGTTACATCCTTTTGGCGGTATTAATATGGTACAAAGCGCATTTGACGCCTATGGCCGTGAGATGAATGCCAACTTCAAATATATCTTCACTGATTTACGTAAAACCCATAATCAAGGCGTATTCGACGTCTATTCGCCTGAGATGCTGAAATGTCGTAAATCCGGCATTTTGACCGGCCTGCCGGATGGCTATGGGCGAGGGCGCATTATTGGCGACTATCGACGTATCGCACTTTACGGTATTACCTATCTGGTGCGAGAACGTGAGCTACAGTTCGCCGATTTACAGCCACAACTTGAGCAAGGTATTGAGTTGGAAAGTGTGATTCGTTTGCGCGAAGAGCTGGCTGAGCATCGCCACGCGCTGTTGCAGATTCAAACCATGGCCGCACGCTACGGTTGCGATATTTCAGGACCGGCCAAAAATGCTCAAGAAGCTATTCAGTGGCTCTATTTTGGTTATCTGGCCGCGGTGAAATCGCAAAATGGTGGTGCGATGTCACTGGGCCGCACCGCGACATTCCTCGATATTTATATCGAGCGCGATTTAGCCAACGGGGTGTTGAGCGAGCAGCAGGCGCAGGAGCTTATTGATCACTTCATCATGAAGATTCGCATGGTGCGTTTCCTGCGGACACCTGAGTTTGATTCACTGTTCTCCGGTGATCCGATTTGGGCCACGGAAGTGCTGGGCGGAATGGGCTTGGATGGCCGAACCTTAGTGACCAAGAATACCTTCCGTTATCTCAACACGTTGGAAACCATGGGGCCAGCGCCGGAGCCTAATTTAACCATTTTATGGTCGGAGGCGTTGCCACAGGCATTTAAGCGTTATGCGGCCAATGTCTCGATTCAGACATCTTCGTTGCAATATGAAAATGACGATCTGATGCGGCCAGATTTTAATAGCGACGATTATGCGATTGCCTGCTGTGTTAGCCCGATGGTGATCGGTAAGCAAATGCAATTCTTTGGTGCGCGCGCCAATCTGGCTAAAACGCTGCTGTATTGCATCAATGGTGGCATGGATGAAAAACTCAAAATTCAGGTCGGCCCGAAATGTGCCCCGATGACCGATGACGTGCTGGACTATGAACGGGTGATGGCTAGCCTCAACGTGTTTATGGATTGGTTAGCGGTGCAATATATCAGCGCCCTGAATCTCATCCATTATATGCATGACAAATACAGCTACGAAGCGTCACTGATGGCACTACATGATCGCGATGTTTATCGCACCATGGCCTGCGGTATCGCCGGGCTTTCGGTAGCGGCGGATTCGCTTTCAGCCATTAAATACGCCAAGGTTAAACCAATCCGTGATGCCGATGGGCTGGCTGTCGATTTTGCCATTGAGGGCGAATATCCTCAGTACGGTAACAACGACGAGCGTGTCGACACTATTGCTTGTGATTTAGTTGAGCGTTTTATGAAGAAAATCAGCAAGCTGCCAACCTATCGCCATGCAGTGCCGACGCAGTCAATTCTGACTATTACCTCTAATGTGGTGTATGGACAGAAAACGGGTAATACCCCCGACGGCCGACGCGACGGTATGCCATTTGCACCAGGTGCCAACCCTATGCATGGCCGTGATCGCAAAGGGGCCGTGGCATCACTCTCCTCTGTCAGCAAGCTGCCGTTCAAATATGCCAAAGATGGGATTTCTTACACGTTTTCGATTGTCCCTGCGGCCTTGGGCAAGGACTCGGCGGTGCGTAATAATAATCTGGTCGGCCTGCTGGATGGTTATTTCCACCATGATGAGTCGATGGAGGGTGGGCAGCATCTTAATGTCAATGTCATGAATCGCGATATGCTGCTGGATGCCATCGAACATCCAGAAAACTATCCAAATCTCACCATCCGTGTTTCTGGTTATGCCGTACGTTTTAACGCCCTGACGCCCGAGCAGCAGCAGGATGTGGTCTCCCGAACCTTCACCAATACGTTATAATTGTTAGCCCCTCCCTAACAAGAGGGGCCAATAGCTTATCTCTGCGTATTTCGCACTTTAATCCGGCTTTACGTTGTAGTGATGTTGAGCATAGCCGATTCGCCCTAGTCACTGTCACTTTCTGCCTGAGGCCATTCCCGCAGTTCGTATGCAATGACTGCCGGGTTGATATAAATCATATGCCAGCTACGGGCGCCTTGAACGGGTAGATCATCATGAATTTCAGCGGGGTTGACCATGATGATATCTCCGGCTGAAGACTCAACTCTGCCGATGTTACTCCATGAATGTTGTGATCCCTGAACAAAGATACCGATGCCAAACTCGTCATGGGAATGACGGGGAAAGGTGTGCTCGGTCAATAATGACATCGCTTCGGCCCCCGGAATCACCTGATGATGCAGTTTGATTTGGTGAATTGCGCGTTTTAACGTCATCTCTCAGCAAATTCGAGAATTAAAATCAGAGAGTTAGAATCAAGCTGACGATAAAACCATTACTTCATTCGTACGTGTCTTACGCTAATATTGAAATCCGAGAATGGATTATCTTTAAAGCTTATCACTCTCTGGTTCTCAGTGAAAATACGTGCAGTATAGTGTGACAAATATAATAACCTGTTGAAAAGGCAATTTCATAATCCTCCTGATTTTAGGATGTAAAATTAAGCTGCTGATAATCCATCTTTATTTCTGTCAGAGAGTATACTATCACTTGATCGAAGTACCTTTTTTCTGCCCGATAAACAAAATGGATTTTTTGTCAAAAGTGTCAAAATAATTTTTTGATCGACTAAAAAATGATTATATCTAAACTTTATATTTATTTTGCCGATAACTCATTATCAACTGGATGATGGCTTGATATTGTCGTTGTGTTAGGCGAGATAGGGTGGTTCATCATATGACATTATGAAGATAATATTATTATCTTAAGGGATACTTATGTTGCCAACATCTCATGATAATATAAAGATTGAATTTTTATTTGGTGGGTTTATATTTTTAATCGCATATTTTTTTGTGTTAATATTTAATTTAAGTGAGGTGCTGTTTCCCTATTTGTCAAAATATAAGAAATATAATCTAGATGCGGTTTTTATTGCACTAAATGTCACCGGATTGCTGGGGTTTATCTATAGCTCATTGCGAATAAACAGAATGTCAAAGGAGATAGAGAAACGTATTGAGGCAGAAAAGAGCATCAACTGGATGTCTAGCCATGATATCTTAACGGATCTACCTAACCAAAAATTTCTCGACTCTTATATTTCACGTTCTGCTAAGAATAAAGATGCACTAAATTATGTGGTTCTAAGTATAGAGATTAATAAGTTTAAAGATGTCAACGATCTGCTCGACTACGACCACCGAAATGAAATATTTAAGCTGGTTGGACAGCGCCTCTCTTATATGTTCCCAGATAATGTCTATAAATTACGTGGTGATGAGTTTTTGGTATTAAAGTCAAATAAAGATAAAGCGGACCTATCATTGCTGGGCGAACGCATAGTGAAGACTATTTGCAGCCTTATTCAAATTGGCGGCTTTACCTTTAATATAGCCGCCAATGTTGGTATCTCCCGCTATCCTGAAGATTCTGGCGATCTTCGACAAGCTATTCAGCAATCGGCCTGTGCTTTGTACATTGCTAAGAAGGCCGGTCGTGAGGAAGTCCGAGTCTTTACTCCCTTGATGCAGAATACACTTTTATCCCGAGCCCAACTTAAGAGTGATTTTAAGAAAGCGTTGGCGAGTAATGCATTCTCTGTCTATTACCAGCCGTTAGTGGACCTGAGAACCGAAAAAACAATCGGTTTTGAAGCCCTTGCACGCTGGGAGATTTCCCCAGGCAAATTCATTTCCCCTACTCTATTCATCCCTCTGGCAGAAGAGATGGGTAAAATCTCTGAGCTGACGGAGCAGTTGTTTCGGCGGGCCTGTCTCGAAACATTAAGCTGGCCTGCTCATCTGGTACTGTCATTTAATATTTCCCCGATACTGCTGTGTAATAAGCAACTGAGCACGCGCATCATGAGTGTCATGAATGAGTTGGGGCTGCCCGCAGATCGTCTGGAGGTAGAAATCACGGAAAGTGCACTTTTTCAGAATGCCAATGTAGCCCGATTTACGCTTAAAAAACTGAGGGATGAGGGAATAAAAATTGCGTTAGACGATTTTGGTACCGGTTACTCCAGTCTTTCTCAGCTTTGCAACTTCTCATTTGATAAGTTAAAGATTGATAAGAGCTTCATCGATACTTTCCAACACAATGAAAAAAAAGAAAAAATCGTACGTGCCATTATCTCATTGGCCAGTTCTCTGGGGGTGAAAGTCACCGCCGAAGGTATCGAACACACCAGTCAACTTGTGCGTCTACAGGATATTGGGTGTGATATTGGCCAGGGATATCTGCTTGGTATGCCCGCAGCGAAAGCGGTCCTATATCCGGTGGAATCCTTATTGATTTATAAATTTTCTCCAGAAGTCGCTGAGAAAGAGAGCGCATAAAAACAGGAGGATATACCGCTGAGGTATTGGCAGTGGGCAATATTTCTCTCTGGGAGTATGAGGGGGGAATCATTGAGGGTACGCTGTGCCCTTCGCTGGCAGGCAGCGAAGGGCGGTAACATTAAAACTTAGTCCAGCCGCCCTGTTCTGCGACTAATGCGACACTCTTAATTCGTGTCTTTGGCCTGAGCAGAGGGCCTGTTGAAACGCCAGGTGCCTTTCCTTTGATTTTAAATACCGAGACAATTTCTGTTAGTTGACGAGCCTGCTCTTCCAGCGAGGCAGCAGCAGCAGCAGATTGCTGCACTAAGGCGGCATTTTGCTGCGTGACGCTGTCCATTTGAACCACCGCAGAACCAATTTGGCTGATCCCTTTACTCTGTTCGGTCGAGGCTGCGGCTATTTCGCTCATAATGTCATTTACGTTGCTGACTGAGCTCACGATTTTGTCCATCGCATCACCTGCTCGCGTCACCTGTTCAGACCCGGATTTAATATTTTTAACTGACTCATTGATCAGCACATCAATCTCTTTTGCTGCCTGTGCGCTGCGTTGCGCCAAATTTCTCACTTCACTGGCGACAACGGCAAATCCCCGGCCTTGTTCCCCTGCTCGTGCTGCTTCGACCGCGGCATTTAACGCAAGAATATTGGTTTGAAACGCAATACTGTTGATGACGCCAATGATATCGACGATTTTATGTGAGCTGCTGGTAATTTTCGTCATGGTGGCAATGACGCCACTGACAATTACGCCGCCCTGTTGTGCTTCCCGAGTGGCCTGGTTCGCCAGTGTACTTGCCTGACCGGCATTATCTGCATTCTGCTGAACGGTTGAACCGAGTTGTTCCATGCTGGAGGCGGTCTCTTCCAGCGCCGAGGCTTGTTCTTCAGTTCGGGAAGACAAATCGGTATTTCCGACTGATATCTCACTAGAACCCCTGTAAATCGAATCCGCACTGTTGCGGATTTCAAACACCGTTTTGGCCCAGTTATCCTGCATCTTGTTAATATAAGGAATTAACTGGCCAATACAGTTTCTACCCTGATCTACGATGTTGTGGTCAAGTATGCCTTGTGCCAGAGATTCAAGATGAGCTTTTACTCTGTTCAAAGGCTTAACGAGAAAGTTAACCAGATAGCGGTCGGTTGTTACCATGATCAGCACACTGATTAATAACGCACTGACTAGGATATATTGACACCACACTAGCCATTGGGAAATCCGCTGATTTGCTTCTTCATTTAGGGATATAATTTTTGCGTTGTATTTGTCTATCGCTGCACTGAAGTTCCGTCTTAACGGAAGATATTTACCTGTTTTTATTACTTCAAAATTGTTTATATTTTTCTCTCTTGCTGATTCAAACATCGGCAAAACTGCACTGTTATAGAGATTAAAAGAACTGTTATAAATATCATCTATTGTGGTTGAGTCAATTTTCCCATGATCAATAGTTTTAAATTGACTGAGCCCATTTTTAAGGCCGTCTAATTCGGTAAGAGTTGCCTTCATCTCAAGATCGAAAACTCCAGTGTCATTTTTCGCCATTGCTCCCATAGCACGTTCCATCGCTGTTGTCGCGCGGTAGTATTGTGCATTGGCACTATTAATAATATCGCCATTTTGCTGCTGAGTATGGGTTACACCTAGCTCTTGGTTTAATTGCTGAAGAGAGTATAAAGCAAAGCCTGATGCCCCGGCCCACAACAGTGAAAACACGATGAGAATGAGTATAAGTGCCGTTCTTATTTTAATATTTTGTATGAATCTCATGTTATTAAACCTCAAATGTCGGACACGGGAAAGATACCTTGGAAAGGCAGTTAATAACTAATTTCGGTGTCTATAAAACAGTTGAGTAAATTGTTTTATATTTCATCTTTATTATTATCGGCGGTTGAGATTTTATCTTGAGTTGTTTTTTTGTTATAGAGTAAATAATGTGTTTTTAATGAAGTGATAAAATTATATTTATACATTAGGCCATCAAGATTAGACCTATTAGCTCACTTGATTAAATGAGTTGGTTATAATTAGTACAATAAATAAAAGGTGAAATACTCATGTTTATCATGATCTAATGTGGTTTATTAAATTTAAAATTGAATTGCTCAATAGATATCACATAACAAATTATCAAGAAGTGTCATTCTTTATAAGACTTAATTATTCAAAAATAGGATGTGTTTTCTGAATAATTTGAATTTATGGGCACGGCCAATATCACTTTCTTCTTGGAGAAATCAGCACGATTGGAAAAGTTAAAGATCAAAGTGACATTATTTTAGGGTGGATTCACTGAGTTTTTTGAAAAACTTGCCGAAAACTTATAAATTTCATAACACAGGTATGATTTATAATGACAGAATTAAATATCTATGGGCAAGCACTGGGCAAATCATTACCCGACTGGTTGCCTCGAACAACTCCCCAACGGATTATCCTCAAAGGAGACTATTGCCTCCTTGAACCTATTGATATCAAGCATAGCAAGGATCTATTTGAAGCCTGGCACAGCATTGATGACGAGCGTGACTGGACTTACTTTCACATTAATCGCCCCATCACAATTAGGCAATGTGACCATTATATTGCCTCTCTTAGTGCAAGTAAGGACCCTCTCTTTTATTCAGTCATCAATTACTCCACCGGAAAAGCAGTAGGTTTTATCGCGTTACAACGCATTGACCCCGAGAATGGGGCGGTAGAAATCGGTTGGATTAACTGGTCACCGTTGATGAAACGTACTTTATGCAGCACTGAGGCAATATTTCTTTTGCTATCCTATGCGCTGGATACTTTGCAATACCGGCGATGTGCGTGGAAGTGTGACAGTTTGCACCAGCCAGCGATTCAAGCGGCAGAACGCTTGGGATTTCAATACGAAGGTACTTTCAGACAAATACAAGTATCCAAAGGGCATAGTCGTGACACCCGTTGGTATTCTATTATCGAGAGTGAATGGCCAGGGATTCGGCGAGCTATACAGCTTTGGCTAAGCTCAGCTAACCTGGATGACCGGGGTAAACAGAAGCAGAAATTGGCCGAGTTTATGCCAGTGACAGAAGAGTAGTTATTTTCAATTAGCGTAATGCTGGCTTCACATCACCGAAGCCAGTGTATGGCATCTTATTGTTTATTATAGTATAAATCGTAATTCTGGTTAGTTATGCTGCTCATTTAGAGGTTAGCGTCAAATCATGGGGTGATTTTACTCAATGTGAGACGTAATAGTCATTTTGGTCTTCAATCAGCGCAAGGATTGGAAGACGATGTAGAAAATAGTTTGGCTATATAATAAATTGATATTGAAAGTTATTTTTTGTGTGACTTTTCGATGATGTAGTGAGCACAAAATCTCTACATGAGTGAGTGACAGTGCGGAGTGTCCTACCATTTACTGCCGAATGGTATTTGTCAGCCTGGGTGCACAAAACGGAAATCGATAACGCCTAATGCTAGAGCTAAAATGTGGAAGCAATACCGCCATCGTAGTACTACATGAGATTTATGGTATTAATCCGCATATCAGGCGGGTGTGTCATGAATATCATGCGATGGAGAGGGACGTTTATTGCCTCAATCTTATTGGGCGTGATGAGCCATTTAGCTATGCACAGCAGAATGAGGCATATCGCTATTTTATTGAAAATGTAGGTTTTGACACATCCCATATCGTTACTCTGCTCCAGACTCTGCGGCCACAGTATGACAATCTTATCCTCGTAGGATTTAGTGTTGGAGCCACGCTTGCCTGGCTTGCGGCCAGAAGCGGGTTATGTGCAAGGGTTGTCTGCCACTACGGTTCACGTATCCGCGAGCACAGCGATATTGCGCCACCTTGTCCAGCCCTTGTCATCCTTGCCCGACATGAGGCTTCTTTCGACACGACAATCCTGCAAAGTGAACTAAAAAAATATCCTAATGTTGATAGCCGCATATTCAGCAGCCATCATGGGTTTTGTGATGGGGATAATGCCAACTTTGATGCAGAAAATGCCGATCTTGCAACTAGATTGGTACACCAGTTTATAGGGTAGCTTTGAAAAAATGGGCAAGTTTTCCATTAATACTCTAGCCCGCACGATTAGCGACTACTTTTGCGGTAGTGTATGTCCTATTACGTTAATGAGGCGCGCGGCTACTGACTTTCTTCTCTATATTATTAAATAATAAACATTTAAATTGTTAATGCCATATTTTCTACAGATACTACGACGATAGCCACTGACGGTTTTATAACTGAGTGATAACCTTTTTGAAATCTGAACAGAATTTAAACCTGATATAATACATTGTAATGTTTCATTTTCTCGTTTAGTTAATTTATTTTTAACAAGATTATCGTCATCAAGAGGTATGAAATGACCGCCATAGCGGTTGTGACATATTGTCCCTATTGTTTTTTTGATGTAAGGCATATTACTTTTTCTGTATATGACTGCATGATATATATTAGGGAGGTTAGACAGGTCAGAGTAGTTGTCACAAAATAAAATAATCCCTACATTGTGGGATGACTTTATTTTAATTAATAGATCATGAACTTCACTATGTTTGAATCCAGTAATGTCAAGTAGTATCAGCTTGAGTTTCCCATCTATATTTTTTATCAGTGAGGGAATAGAACGGTAAACCCTTATTACTGAGTCTTCTGAATGTTGGTATAGCACATCATTCAATAGTATTTTGAAAGAGAAAGACATAAGCCCGCACTGACTGAGGATAAAATAGTTCATATAATAATTCCTTTTATTTTTAACTAATGAATGAAAATAAGAAAATCCACTGCGAAATAGTGATGTATTTACTGATGATACTCTCGGAAAGATAAATATAGCCGTAGTGAACATCATTGCTAAAGGCCAAAAATCGCCATGCCTTCCCCCAATAATGCTTCGCTGGAAACAGCGGCTATCTAAAGGGAAAGTCAATTAGCCTGCCAGAAAAAGTGATAGCTAAGTTTATTAGAACTTAAGATTTCAGCTATTTGTAGCAGGCCATAATCATCTGATTTTTATTTACTTATATCTAATATAGAAATCTAGATTAGAAATTATATTTCACACCTAGCATTACAGCGGTATCACTGTAACCTTTGTTGCCGATTTGCTGGGCAACATTACCCCACAGGTTAACTTTTTTATTGATTTGGCCTTCAACACCCACTTTTAATTCACCGATATTGGCGGCCCCATCTTGCTTCACTGTCACGTTATCCATAGTGACACCAAAGTCTTTGGTATTATGGATCCAGTTTGCTTCTACAAATGGCTGAAATACTCGGTCTTTACCTTTATCCTGGCTGCTATAGCCATTCATAAAGGCTTTCACACCCAGACGGGTCTGAATATTGCCATCACCTTCACCAGAGACATTCGTGCCGTTAGCTTCTTTATGGTCGTCAGCTTTCACACCCATCCAGGTCACCTGCGCTTTAGGCTGGATAAAGTAGGTGGCATTTTTAGCGGCATTTTCACCGATTTTGAAGGTATAACCACTCTCAACCGAGGCAGTTATCCCCTTAGACTTATATTCTTCAGTATTCAAATCTTGACCGTCAACGGTGTTGTTGAACCAGCTGTATTGCGCCCAACTGTCGACATATAAGCCGGACTTATCGGCCTCGTTGGCATACCAGGTCCCGTAGACACCGGCGCTGTAACCGTCAGTTGACCCTTTAGCGTTGTAACCGGACACTTGTGAGATGGTGGTGCTTTTGCTGTTACCATACCCAGCCATAACGCCCAGATGGAAACGGTCCATGTCGTTATTGCTCCACTGAGCAATATCTCCGCCTAATTGCAGCACATAACGGTTAGCCTGTGTGCTCAGTTGATCTTGAGAATCACGGAAACGGTTATGCCCACCCTCGTTACGCAACCACATACTGGTTACTTTCTGTTCGCCAGTCAGTGCGTCGATATACTGAGTTTCGCCCAAACGATCATGCAAACGAGTGACAAACATATTATTAGCCGAGGCTAAGTTGGCAGTATAGCCGCCAGCTTCTGGACGCTCAGTCATAGCAGATGGAACTGTTGGGTCTGAAGGTGGCGTAGGAATAACAGCATTAGTCAGATACCAGTTATTGGCATTAGCATCAGAACCGCGCATCAATGAATAATCATAAGCACCGGCAACGATACGATCCTTTTGAATAAACTCACCGTCAGATAAGCCATTAACCTGAATCAATTCAATACCGTTTAACGTTGTCGCGCCAGTGCCACCCGCGTTAGTCACGCTGACGAAGGTGTTCCCTGAAGTGTTACCTTCGACGATCATTTTATCCGTTATGGAGTTGTCGTCATTTAATTCAGTATTAAACAATAAGTTACCGTTATTACCAATATAGTCACCATGGACAGTTAATACGTCGCCTGCAATAGGATTGGAGAAATTAATTGTCCCGGCGTTAGTCAGCTCAGCGACGTCAGAACTTGCCATCATATTCCACATGGCGCGACTATCAATATTCACCTGGCCGCCATTACGTGCAAGACCATTCCATTGTGTATTGTTAATGCTGAGATTAGCTTGGCTACCTAAACCTGACTGGATATCACCATTTAAAACCATATCGTTTGCATTAACATTAACGATACCAAAGTTCGCCAGGCTAGCATCGGTATCTGCATTTATTAATATGCCATTGTTAATAACACTACTGTTATCAAGGACTGCATTGATGGTGCCACCAAGAGCATTAAATGCTTTGCCGTTTTGACTATGTATATTGGCATTCTGTTGATTCATAGTCACAATTGCTTGTGTGTTACTATTCACTGCATCAGCGTTATTACCACTAGTAACTATATTGGTATTAGTCACATTAACAGTGGTCCCACTGTCATTAGCCTGAACAGCATACGCATTATTACCCACCGTACTGATGTTATTGCCCTGACTAATAATAGAACTCGCGGAACTGGCCATCATGGCTACTGCACCATTACTGGCTGTACTGATAGTGCTACCCGTAATATCAGCCTGGCCGCCTAAAACTGCCTGGATAGCAGTATTATTAGCGCCGAGGGTTTTAACCGATGCTCCTGGGTTAATAACAATTTTACCACCTGGCCCTCTCGCACTTACTGCGGTTGCCTGATGAGTGATAATTTGCGTATTTCCACTGACAGTAGCTAAAGATGATCCATTACCATTCAGTTCAGAAGAGACTAGCGCAGTACCCGCCCCGAATGTTTCCAGGGTACTGTCGATGATATCAAATTGAGTATTTGCACTATTTGTTGTTTCAACGAAGACCGCAGCGGCAGAGGCTCCACCGGTACTGGCGTATGAGCCGGTCATGCTCCCTCGTGAACCATTTGCTATTTGTAAAGCACTGGCACTTGAGCCAAGATAAGCACCTGTTGTTGTCAATCTAGAGTTATTGATAATTACTGAACTATTATTAGCAGCTATACCCTTGCCACCGGCACCTGTTGCTGAAATGGTACTGTTATTTAATGAAATTTGGCTATTAGAGACCAGTGACAGGCCTGAGGCATTTGCCCCTGAAACTGAAATATTTGCGTCATCCAAGTTAACACTGGCACCAGTTTGCGCATACACGCCGTGTGAGCCAGTCCCTGTAGTGGTTAATGTACTTCCGTGTAAAAAATCGACACGTGAGCCTGCCCCAGAAGCATATAAAGTATCAGCGGCATTACCCCCAGTCGTTAATGTGATATCACCGTCAGCAATTAATACGCCACCATTTGATACCGTTGCTGCATGCCCAGAAAAATCGTTAATCAAGCCAGTATCTACTACTGTCCCATCAGGAGCATTTACAGTTGTGCCATTTACTATAATTTGGGAAAAAGCAGGCGTTGTTATTGATGTAAAGGCAATAGCGATTAGAGTTTTTTTAAAGGCAGGCATATTATATTTCTCATTTTTTTAAGTAAAAATATGTTTATTAACAAGTAGTTATATTATTGGTGTTTTTAATGTAATTGAATCGTTCTCGATAACCATTTTTACTTTCGTAAATATGGAGTGTAGGCTACGCCACAGTGTATTTAATATTATATGGCATACTAATGATTGAGTTTTTATATCATGCTGTGATTATAGCTATAATTTATTTTGTTAAATATAGGATATGATACATATCGCTGTAGGAATTTTCTTGATTTGTTTTTTTGTAAAATGACATGGAAAATTTCTTTAGTATTATTTAACTAAATGATTAACATTTCATATCTACGAGGGGAAACCTATTTTTGTATCTAATGGGGGGATATTCTGGCGTTGACGTATTTTAACACTTATCCATTTGAGTTTTGTAGGAGAGTGAGCCAAGAACAATGTCTTCTAACTGAAAATAGACATTGTTGAGCATCAATGCTTAACGTCCTCTCAACTTGTCATTTTAAACGTAAATTATCTTATTAAAAATACAAAAACAAATGAGGAAACTATAGATGCGATAAATATAGAGATGCCGATTAGTATATCAGTCATGAGATCATTCATAATGAATCCCTGTTAAAATCACTCTAGCCTATTTTAATTTACGAATATATTGTCAACTTAGCGGCATTAGCATCCACACTATGCACCAGCGAGTAATCATAAACACCCTCCACGATCATGCCATTTTGAAAGCTCACTGTTAGAGCCAAAGCCATTAAACTTAATCAGCTCGAAACCATTTAGTGTCTTTTCACCACGATAACTAAGGTTATTTAACCTATCCGCTGTTATCTAATGGTGCTAACGTGCGATCACATAGGCTGCACATTAAACAGTATCAATTAAACAGACAGTTTGATTAAACTTTATTTAAAACTAAAATAGCCTACAGTTTTATACGTGATAGTTATGATTAACATCAGCTGTGTGGAGGATTTGAATAGTAAGAAATACTAAAATGTTAACACAGTTATAGGATTGGAAAAATAACGAGTCGTCACTCACCGATCTCATTATCTCCAGTTCCTATTATTTGCTAAAAAATGAATTTTCCTACAAAAATAACAGGAATTCCAATGTATTTATATTGCTATTTTAGCTGGAATAGTTAATTATAAATTTTTAAGTTATACCTGCGTTTATTTAAGTTCCCCTGTATTGATTGACAGATGGATTAACCACATCAATAGGGCAAAGCGTCGTGTTTATACGTCCCTTATTGTAATCAGAGAGTGAATAATTAAAAACTCATCACTATATTAACCATTGTTGCTGCATGTAGATCTCCTGCTTTGGCTCAAAATGGAGACTTTTATGAACCTAATACTTCTGCATCACAAACCAGTGTAAATGATGGTTTTATTGCATATGGCTTTCAATGTAACATCTGATAAACTGGAGCATCTCTTTATCTGGCAGGTTAATCGATACGCTAATTTCATGGTCGATATTTTCTGGGTATTATTATCCTCTGGAACCTACGCTGGTATTGCAAATAGGGTATCAACTGCCATAAACGCCAGATAATGTTCGCAGTACGTGCTACTGCGAGGGGGGAGATATTCTACGCTTAATCAATATGCCAATGAAATTGGTAGGAAATGTTAATGTCCACTTGAGGAGTTCAATGTGTCTTTGAGCAAAAATTACTTATATCAGGCTGGAGCTACCCAGGTAAGATGGGCTAGCGAGTTATTTTCGGCCTCTATTTTATTATTTTGTGGACTAATACTCTATTCAGTTAATTTGTGCGCGGCACAATCTCTTCCCCATAACGACTTACTCACTAAACCCGGCGATGTTATTCAAATTAAGCTCAGTGAGTTGCATCCGACCCAAATAACCGTAGGTAAGCTCCAGATTGCAGGTGATTTGGCTGATTATGCTAGCGATTCAAAGCACTTATTCAACGATTTGTGTAAAGTTCAAGGGGCAGGGAAACTGGCTAAATATAGCCTGTCATCAACACCGAAAGATCCCACTTCATATACCTGTAAACAGGCTATAGGAACCAATAAAGCTGATATGAACACGGTTGATATCGGACCAATGGGGAAACTTTACCTGACTGATGGTCATCATGCATTTAACAGCTTTTGGGATGCACCCGGTGGTGGCGGTGATGTGACCTTAAGCGTACTGGTCGGGCAGAATATAAGCCGTGACAACGACGGAACGTTATTTACTCAAGCTCAGTTCGAACAACAGATGACTGAACTTAAACATTTTCTCCCTATTGATGCCGAGGGGAAACCAATTACGTTCTCTCAATTGCCTGCAACCCTGGGCACGAGTGCTTTTCAGGACGATCCATATCGCTCAATACTCTATTATCTACGCGGTATATCTTACGATAAGTCTGATAAAAATCTTAACCCTGAAACGGGTAAGCCTTATAAAGAAATACCTTTCCTCGAGTTTTATTGGGGACAGCTATTACGCAGTAAGATGGATTTAAAACGTTATAATTTGCATAAGCAAGATGACTATATCAAGGCTCTGGAAGACGCCGCAACCCTGATGGTGAATGTACCCAAGCAGCAACTGATAGGGCATTCAGGTCAAACGGCAAGAGCTTTAGGCCAGCTGAACAGCATTGATGAAAAGCGTTTAGATAAACTGGCGAAACCAGATTCTCAATTAGCGAAGGCACTTAATTATCAGTCAACTAACTGAGTTATAAAAATAAGATCTTTGTTGAATAAATCGAACTTTTAGCCCTAATCAGGTTTGGATCACCACATTTCTGATGATATTGCAGTATCTCGTGGCAAAACAAAGGTTCGATATCATCCATTGGACAGCTTACAACAAGGCGCTCATCAGTCGCGGCTTGCTAACATTCTGGCTGGATGAGTCGGTCATCTAGACTTGGTGTCGATAGGAACAGGTGAGTTCGGTTGATATGGGGATGAGAATAATAAAAATAACGGAAAGATTTCAGCTGGCCCTGCCGGGCAGGGCCAAACCGTTTAGCACGAGATCAACTTAAATCGACATCCTTATGCCCGAAAAGCCACGTCAGGATAAACCCGGAAATATACGAAATAACCAGACCAGCCACATACACCAGCATCCCGGCGAAAATACCTTGGGCTGATGTCATCAGAGGAATAGATACCAAGCCAGATGGGCCAAACACGGTATTCAGGCCCACCGGTAATCCCAACCAGGCAACAAGGCCAATAAAGAAGCCGCCGACAGCACCGCCTAAACATGCGGTAATAAAAGGCTTCAGGCGTGGTAACGTTACGCCATAAATAAGCGGCTCACCGATCCCCAGTAGCCCAGGGAAAATAGCCCCTTTAATCTGTGTCCGCAGGACTGAACCTTTTGGCGAACGAGCATAAAGTGCCAGTGCCGCACCCACCTGACCGGCACCCGCCATGGCCAGAATAGGGAATAATGAGTTAAATCCTTGTGCATCCATTAAGGCGAAATAGACCGGAACAAACCCTTGGTGGATACCAAACACTACTGCAATCAGGAATAACCCTGCCAGAATGGCAGTACCAAACGGGTTACCATTCAAATGCATAAACAGCCATGACATCCCCTTAAACAGCTCGCCACCCACTGGCATGATAACAACGAAAGTGATTGCTCCTGTAGCGAGTAACGTTATCGCCGATGTCAGGATCATATCTAGATTATCAGGGATAAAACGGCGCACCTGTCGCTCAATCCATGCGCCCAAGATACAGGCCAACAGAACCCCAATGATATTGCCGCGCGGATCAATTGCCAGACCAAAGAAGTTTTCCATGCCACCGTAGTAGCCGACGGTACCTTCCGGCACATAGCGTAAAATAAATAGCGAAGCGATAATTGCGCCGTTGACCCCCGTCCCACCAAAGGCTTGCTGTGTATTAAAGCCAATCAGAATGCTAAGGAAAGTGAACAAGCCGATGCTAAATACTTTCATGTATGCAATCAGTGCCGCCAGCCATGGAGACTGAATAACGCCGTCCAATGCCAGTGTCTGCTGGAGTAATGTTGCTATCCCCAATAGTAATCCTGCGGCAATGAACCCTGGAATGAGTGGGGTAAAAATGGTGGCGAATTTGGCCAGAAAACTATGAACAGCGCTTTTTTGTTTCGCTTTCATTTGCTGTTTTGTCTGGCTGGCTAGCACCTGCAAATCAACATCCTGAGCACTTTCATGTCCCTGCTGCGGTTCAGAACCCAGGAGCTTGTTCATCATCTCGCTGGCGGTCTGGGCTTTGCCCGGCCCGAGAATGATTTGCAGTTGATCATCGCTGTTCACCACCCCCATCACTCCAGGGATTTTTTTCAGGTCGTCATGTTGTATCAGTTGACGGTCTTTTAAGGTGAGACGGAGCCTTGTCATGCAGTTTCCGCAGACAATGATATTTTTACTCCCGCCCGTGAAGAGTAAAATTTGGTCTATCGTAGTGCCGGTTATTTTCGCCATAGTTATACTTTAATCTCCTGTAGCGCTTTACCGATAAATCCCTTATTTTTGTTAAGGATAGCGCTAGCTTCCTCAGCAGACATACCACTTAGGATCATCATAATGGCTGTTTTACAGTGTCGGTTGTACTCATTTCACTATTTTGATTACAGGAAATAGCCACTACGCTAGTGCCAACATGGCGTGCATAGGCCATAGCCCCCAATACATAAGGTGTGCGGCCACTTGCTGCAATGCCCACTAACACATCATGTGCATTAAAATTGAGGTTATGCAGGTATTGCTCACCCATTTTGCGGCTATCTTCTGCATTTTCAACTGCCTGTAAAATAGCAGTATTACCGCCAGCGATCAGCCCTACGACCATTTCTCGCAGCGTACCATAAATTGGCGGGCATTCGCTCGCATCCAACATCACCAAGCGACCAGAAGTGCCTGCCCCACAGTAAATTAATCTGCCACCTTGCGCGAAAGCAGTACCTCTTTTTTGTTTTTATTATTTTGGATGGGTTGGCTAACCCCCGAGCTGCTCTTCAAAAAACGAATACACGGCTATTCTGGTAATAACTCATCCACAATATAAGGACATTGCTCATGAAGAGAGGTGTCTCCGCCGCACAAATCATCAATATGTCGAAAGATCTCTAAAATTGAATAGTTTGTTTGCGCGGGATGCTTACAGGGGGAAATCTATTGAAATCGTGTCAGTAATGGATAGGGAGTCGGAGCGGAAATAGAGCAGAATCCAGATACGAAAAAGCCCCGCTTTGCAGCGAGGCCTTATAAATAGTGGTGCCCGGACTCGGAATCGAACCAAGGACACGGGGATTTTCAATCCCCTGCTCTACCGACTGAGCTATCCGGGCAACGGGGCGCATTAAACCGTATTGGCCGCTGATCGTCAACGAATTTATGGTTTAAAACCACTAAAACTGTACTGACTGCTCTCTTTTCAGACAAAAGAACCAGAAATTATCTCAGGGCAGCGATAAAACTTAGTGGTAAATTACTTAACCCAGTGCGCCATTTTTACGGCATTGCGCGACTTCCAATACATCTTCAGCCAGGCGCTTGGCAATTTCAACATCGACGAGTTGACGTTTAACCAGCAGTTTGCTCAAACAACCTTCCAGAATCAGTTCCATCTGTTGTGCAACCATAGCTGCATCATCAGCGTCCATCTCTTGCAACAGCTCTTGGGTATAGAGTAGTGAGGCCTGTTTCTGCTGTTCAGCCAACTGGTGGATCGGGTGTTCATTATCGGGATAGAAACTGCATGCAGCAATAAATAAGCAACCGGGGTAACGCTGATTCTGCACTTGCTCACCTAGCGTCTGGTAACGCGCCAGTAACTTTTGTTTGGGTGATAAGGTCTCGTCCAGTTGCAATTGTCGCCGCCAGGTATCTATCTGCTGGCCATGAAAGCGCAGACAGTCATACAACAAAGCTTCACGATCCGGCCAGAAACGGGCCAGATCACTGACTTCAACTGACACCTCTTTTGCCAGCATCTCCAGCGTGGTGTTTGCCAGTCCTTGCTGCTCCAATAGATTGAGCGCACTGCTTAAAACTTGTTCACGTTGCACGTTGCTCTCCTCCAACCTCTTATCTGGCAAGTGTGGTTTACCACCGCCTATGGTGCAAATAGTCTATACCCTGCGTACTGATTAATAGACATCGGCAGGTATGGACATTTTCTGCCAGCAGACTCTGTACCTTATCATTACTACGGCGACATTTTTCTAACTCTTTACCCTTTAGTTGTTTGTTAATTTATAACGACAAAATCACCGCACGATTTTTGCTATTTAGCAGTCTGTGAAGCAGGGCGCATTTTATTGTGCATCTGCCTATAACGATTGGTGAATAACTCATAATTCCTGTTCTTTTGCCTGATGGTTTATTGGAACGGGGTTTCTATAATGATCATCGTGAACCGTAAATAGAAAAAATCTTACAAAACAGGCGCAAAATTAACGACTAACACCCACTGCCGTGTGCGCTGGCAACCTGAATTGCATCACGTCCTGCATCGAGCCGTCGTTCCATCCGGGCGTTCAATTATAAGGATCGAAAATGAGTCTGCAAAATTATCCTAATCAGTTCCGCCGCAACCTACAACAAGGGCAAACCCTTATTGGTTGCTGGAGTGCACTGGCAAATCATATTTCAGCCGAAGTGCTGGGCCTGGCGGGTTTTGACTGGTTGGTTCTGGACGGTGAACATGCGCCGAACGATGTTACGACGTTTATTCCGCAACTTATGGCGCTGAAAGGCAGTAATAGCGCACCGGTTGTACGTGCGCCCTGTAATGAACCCATCATTATAAAACGCTTATTGGATATCGGTTTTTATAACTTCCTGATCCCGTTTGTTGAAAGCGAAGCAGAAGCCATACGTGCGGTTGCCTCAACCCGTTATCCACCGGCGGGGATCCGCGGGGTTTCTGTGTCTCATCGCGGTAACAATTACGGCACCGTACCCGACTACTTTGCCACCATCAACGACAACATCACCGTACTGGTGCAAATCGAAAGCCAGCAAGGGGTGGATAATATTGATGCTATCGCCGCCGTTGATGGGGTGGACGGTATTTTTGTTGGACCGGGCGATCTGTCGGCGGCACTGGGTTATCTGGGGCAGCCCAATCATCCCGAAGTACAAAAAGTGATTCGTCATATTTTTGATCGCGCTAAAGCACAGGGTAAACCGAGCGGTATTTTGGCGCCAGTTGAAGTTGATGCCCACCGTTATCTCGAATGGGGCGCAACCTTTGTCGCTGTTGGCAGTGATTTGGGCGTATTTCGTAGCGCGACTCAGGCGTTATGTGACAAATTTAAAAAATAACCATCAGTCTGTTTTGACAGTTTAGTGCTGCCGTGTTGACGGCCTTCCGACTTAATTGAGGAGTAATAAATGAAAATCGGCTTTATTGGTTTAGGGATTATGGGAAAACCAATGAGTAAAAATCTGCTGAAAGCGGGCTACTCATTAACAGTCCTCGATCGTAATGCTGCGGTGCTGGATGAATTGATCACCGCTGGCGCGCGTACGGCAACGACACCAAAAGCGCTGGCAGCAGAATGCGATATCATCATTACCATGCTACCTAATTCGCCTCATGTAAAAGAAGTGGTACTGGGTGAAAACGGTGTTATTGAAGGTGCTAAACCGGGTTCTGTGCTGATTGATATGAGTTCGATTGCACCGCTGGTTAGCCGTGAAATCAGTGAAGCGCTGGCACTAAAGCAGGTTGCAATGTTGGACGCGCCAGTCAGTGGTGGTGAGCCAAAAGCTATCGATGGCACCTTGTCAGTGATGGTGGGTGGTGATAAAGCGGTATTCGAGAGCTGTTTCGAGGTGATGAAAGCCATGGGGGGATCGGTGGTGCATACTGGTGATATTGGTGCTGGTAATGTGACTAAACTGGCCAATCAGGTGATTGTCGCACTGAATATTGCCGCGATGTCTGAAGCCTTGGTGCTGGCAACTAAGGCGGGAGTGAACCCTGATCTGGTATTCCAAGCGATCCGTGGTGGTCTGGCAGGCAGTACCGTGTTGGAAGCCAAGGCACCGATGGTGATGGATCGTAACTTCAAACCAGGCTTCCGTATCGATCTACATATCAAAGACTTAGCTAATGCCCTCGACACCTCACATGGCGTCGGTGCTCAGTTGCCCCTGACCGCAGCCGTGATGGAGATGATGCAGGCGCTGAAAGCTGATGGTTTGGGCACCGCTGACCACAGTGCATTGGCGTGTTATTACGAGAAATTGGCTAAAGTTGAAGTCACTCGTTAATCGGTGGCACCGGTGCCTGCGGGTGCCGGGCTACTGGGTAACAGGGCTATACTGGTAAGCATTCCGTTATCCTGAGCGGCCGGTTTATAACGTCGGAGCCTGTGCGGTATTGGATAGCTCATGAGATTGAATCATTTATGAAAATAGTCATCGCCCCAGACTCTTATAAAGAAAGCTTATCTGCGCTGGATGTTGCGGTGCAGATTGAAGCGGGTTTTCGCACTCAATTTCCCGATGCACAATATATCAAATTGCCGGTCGCGGATGGTGGTGAAGGTACCGTTGAGGCCATGGTCGCGGCCACCACTGGCCGGATTATTCAGGTCAATGTGACCGGCCCGTTAGGTGACGAAGTTGCGGCTTTTTACGGAATATCCGGTGATGAAAAATCGGCTTTTATTGAAATGGCGGCCGCCAGCGGGCTAGAGCTGGTTCCACCAGAACTGCGCAACCCACTGAAAACCACTTCCTACGGTACCGGCGAATTGATTTGTAATGCGCTGGATCAGGGGGTCAAACATATAATTATCGGCATCGGTGGCAGTGCCACCAATGATGGCGGTGCGGGCATGGTGCAAGCGCTGGGTGTCAAACTGCTGGATAAGCAGGGTAAGCAGATTGGTTTTGGCGGCGGGAAGCTGGCTGAACTGGATGTTATTGATATCTCAGGACTGGATCCGCGGATTAAGCAGTGCCAAATCGATGTTGCTTGTGATGTCACCAATCCACTGACTGGCAGTGAAGGGGCATCGGCTATTTTTGGGCGGCAGAAAGGGGCGACACCTGAGATGGTTAGCCAACTGGATGACGGTTTGCAGCATTATGCAGGTATCATTAAACGTTATCTTGATATTGATGTTGACCAGGTTGAAGGCGCTGGCGCGGCGGGTGGTTTAGGCGCGGCATTACTGGCGTTTTGCGGTGCAATCTTAAGCCCCGGTATTGATATTGTTACCGATGCTCTTGGTCTGGATGCTTTGGTTAGGGACGCGACGTTTGTTATTACCGGCGAAGGGCGCATTGATAGCCAAACCATTCACGGCAAAGTGCCGATTGGTGTCGCGAGAGTTGCCAAACGTTATAATAAGCCAGTGATTGGTATTGCCGGTAGCCTGACAGATGATGTTGATGTGGTGTATGAGCATGGTCTGGATGCGGTATTCAGCGTGATCTACAGTATCTGTACTCTGGAGCAGGCACTGGATAATGCGGCAGCCAATGTGTTTATGACCGCACGCAATATTGCCGCCACGCTGGCGATGGGGATGGCTGTCGGTAAATCAGCGCAAGAAAGTAAATAACACGCTTTTGGTCATAACCATCCACCGGTAAATCTCTATCAGGGCTAACGATTGATTGGCCCTGATTTCCTCGTTGGCGCTCAACTTTGCCAGCAACATGCCCCCGGTCTTGCCATTTATGTGACCCGTCCCTCAACTCTCTTTCTTTGTGGTGTGAATTGGGCGTTTGTCCAATGTATTCCCCTTCCAGACCTCATATGCTGGTGCATCAGCCCAGACTGAGGCCCATTCATGAGTGTATATAATCTTGACCCCCGGCTAGCCCAGGATATTGTTACCCGTACCATGAAGATCATTGATACCAATATTAATGTGATGGATGGTAAAGGGCGGATCATTGGTAGTGGTGATGAAGAGCGCCTTGGCGAACTGCATGAAGGGGCGCTCTTGTCGCTGTCTCATGGCCGGATTGTCGATATCGATGAAGCTGTTGCTCGCCAGTTGCACGGGGTGAGGCCAGGGATCAACCTGCCATTGCGCCTTGAGGGCGAAATCGTGGGGGTGATTGGCCTAACCGGCAACCCGGGGCAACTACGTCAATATGGCGAACTGGTGTGCATGGCAGCAGAGATGATGATGGAGCAGGCGCGGTTGGTGCATCTGCTGGCGCAGGATAGCCGTCTGCGTGAAGAGTTGGTATTGAACTTGATCCGCACCGAAGAGATATCACCGGCACTGATTGAATGGGCGCAGCGCCTTGGGGTGGATATCAATGAACCACGGGTCGTAGCCGTGGTGGATGTGGACAGCGGCCAGTTGAGTGTCGACAGTGCTATGTCGGAATTACAAGAGCTGCAAACCCTGTTGACGACGCCAGAGCGCAATAATCTGATTGCGATTGTTTCACTGACTGAGATGGTGGTGCTTAAACCGGCGCTAAATAGCCATGGCCGCTGGGATGCTATTGATCACCGGCGGCGTATGGAGTCTTTGCTGTCGCGCATGACTGAGCGGGGCCGCTTGCGAGTGCGCCTGTCGCTTGGCAATTTCTTTACCGGGCCGGGCAGTATTGCGCGCTCATACCGTACCGCTCGTACTACCATGGCGGTCGGTAAGCAACGGATGCCGGAGCAACGCAGCTATTACTATCAGGATTTGGTGTTACCGGTATTGCTTGATAGTTTGCGTGGTGGCTGGCAGGCCAATGAATTAGCCTTACCACTGGCTAAATTACGGGCGATGGACAGTAACGGTCTGTTGCGGCGCACTCTGGCCTGCTGGTTCCGTAATAACGTGCAGCCAACGGCTACTGCCAAAGCGTTATTTATTCATCGCAATACCCTGGAGTATCGGTTGAATCGTATTTCCGAACTGACCGGTTTAGATTTAGCGAACTTTGATGATCGCTTGCTGCTGTATGTGGCGCTTCAATTGGGCGAGCAGGAGTAGAGATAGATGTGATAGCAAGAAGAGCAGGCCGAGTGAGTGTCACCCGGCCTGATGATTCACTGATACTTAGGTCACTGGTGCCGGATTAAACACCGCCAAGGCATTGCGCAGCCCCCATTGATCGGACCACGTCCGTTTGCGGTCACTGGCAATATCCAGAATAAATTCAAATAATTGCTGACCAACCTCTTCAATAGTGGCATCACCTGTCGCAATGGTTCCGGCATCGATATCCATCAGGTCATGCCAGCGGTTAGCCAGATCAGTGCGGGTTGCCATTTTGATTACCGGCACTGCCGCCAGACCATAAGGGGTGCCGCGCCCGGTGGTAAATACCTGAACGGTAATACCAGATGCTAACTGTTGCGTGCCGCAGACAAAATCACTGGCTGGGGTGGCTGCAAAAATCAGCCCACGCTTGGTGGGGCGCTGCCCCGGTGAAAGCACTTCCACAATGGCGCTGCGGCCGGATTTGGCAATGGAACCGAGTGCTTTTTCCACGACGTTTGCCAATCCGCCCTTTTTATTCCCGGGTGAAGGGTTGGCGCTACGATCGGTTTTGCCGGTTTCGAGATAGTCGTCGTACCATTTCATCTCTTCCAGTAACCTTCTGCCAACCTCCTCGTTAATCGCCCGCGGGGTTAACAGATGGATAGCATCACGCACTTCCGTGACTTCAGAGAACATGACTGTTGCGCCGCAACGCACCAGTAAGTCCGAAGCATAGCCCACCGCAGGGTTGGCGGTTACGCCAGAAAAAGCGTCACTGCCACCGCATTGCATACCGACCACCAATTCAGAGGCCGGGCAGGTTTCACGTTGGCGCATATTCAGGCGTTGCAGGTGCTTTTCCGCCACTTGCAGAATGTCATCGACCATGGAACGGAAGCCGACGTGTTTCTCATCCTGCAAGCGCACGATATTGCTTTCATCCAGTGAGATAACCTGCACGTCAGGTGTCCCTTCCAGCAGCCGCTCGGGTTGGAGCTTTTCACAACCGAGACCGACGACCATCACTTCGCCACCAAAATTGGGGTTAAGGGCCAAGTTATGAATAGTGCGAATGGGCACTACCGCTGCTGGGGCATTGATTGCCACTCCACAGCCATATAAGTGATTCAGTGCAACTACGCCATCGACATTGGGATATTTGGGTAGTAGGGTGCGCTCAATGATATTGACCACATAATCCACCACGCCAGCGACGCAATGTACGCTGGTGGTAATCGCGAGTAGGTTTTTGGTCCCGACACTGCCGTCAGCGTTGCGATAGCCCTCAAAGGTATAACCTTCCAGTGGTGGCAGAGCCTCGGGGACTGCGGTGGCAAGGGGTAAGGTCTCCAGTGCAGGTGCGGCAGGTAATTCAACCAACGATTCATCTATCCAGCCGCCGCGAGCGATATCCCGCACTGCCAGACCAATCACCTCAGCATAACGAATGATTGGGCCGCCTTTAGGAATATCGACCAAAGCCACTTTATGGCCTTGTGGCACATGCTCAATAAGTTCAAGGCCACATTTAAACCGGGTGCCAGCACATAGGCCATTGTTATTAACCACAATGGCAACATTATCCGCGTCCTGTACTTTAATATAAAGCGGGTTGTCTACAGGACTATTACAAGTGCTCATAATATTTCCCTTATATACCCTTTAATTTTTTTTGGGTACGATAATTATGTTGATAACATAACTGTTATTTTTATCAATACAGCCATTATTTGTCTTAAACATAATGCTCACTAGCTTGTAAATAAGTATACGCCGCTAAAAAGAGCAAGGCATTGTGCGGATGACCTAGATGCTAATGGGTTTAATGTCTATTTTTGTTCGCAAGCCCAAAAGCAGGTGAGCATTATCACGAAAAGGTCATTTATCGCCGACATACTTTGACATTAAAAACGCATATAAAAAAAGCCCTTCGACAAAGGGCTATGTTAAAAAGGGGTACGCGGGCTTTTATTATGCTGATGCTTTGATATCAAATGAGGCTATGCCAATATTAATAACAGAGGCGATATTGCGAGAAGCAGTTCTGATATTTTCAGTTGCCTGAGAGAGTGCATCGTCAAGTGTACAAATATGGTAAATAATACTGAAAATAGCATCAACACCATGTTGATGAACAATGTTGGCATCGGTAGCCAGGCTGCCGGCAATACCAATCACTGGTTTATTGTATTTTTTGGCTAATCGAGCGACACCGACCGGGACTTTGCCATTGATACTTTGGCTGTCTATCCGGCCTTCACCGGTCAGAACGAAATGACAGTCTTTGATATAGGTTTCCAGGTCTAATGCTTCCGCGACTATCTCCACGCCCTGGCGCAACTGTGCACCGCAAAATGCTAACAATGCGGCCCCCATACCGCCAGCGGCCCCCGCGCCGGGTATCCTATCTACGTCTATTCCCAGATATTGTTTAACCATCTGCGCGTAATGGACCAGGTTATTATCCAGTATCACAATCATTGTGGCCGTAGCCCCCTTCTGTGGGCCAAAAATAGCGGAAGCACCTTGCTCACCGGTCAGCGGATTGGTCACATCACAAGCGACTTCAATGCGGCAATCTTTAAGGCGTGGGTCCAGCTGCGACACATCTATCGAGGCAATGTTATGTAAACTGCCGCCACCAAAATCAATCTCTGCGCCGTAGGCGTTACGCAATTTGGCTCCTAGCGCCTGTACCATACCTGCACCGCCATCGTTGGTGGCACTGCCACCGATACCGATAATAATATGACGCACGCCTGTTTGCAGCGCCGCACGGATTAATTCACCGGTACCGTAGGAGGTAGTGTTTAACGGGTTCCTCAATTCGGGAGGGACCAATTCCAGTCCGCTGGCCGCTGCCATCTCAATAAAAGCCGACTTCCTATCACCTGATAATCCCCAGAAAGCCTGGATTTTATTACCCAGAGGCCCGGTAACATCAGTCATGATTTTTTGGCCGCCGGTTGCGCTGATCATGGCGTCGACAGTGCCTTCACCACCATCAGCCACGGGGATCTTGATGTATTCAGCATAAGGGAATATTTCTCTAAAACCTTGTTCAATAGCCTGAGCTACTGCTATTGCCGATAAACTTTCTTTATAAGAGTCTGGTGCGATGACTATTTTCATTAGGTGTCCTGTCGCTATATTTCAAACAACAAGTGCCCCATAAGAGGCACCTATTGTTATTCCCTTAAGATGTTTTCAATTCCAGACGTTTGATATCGCCTACAACAAATAAGTAGCAGAACATAGCCATAATGGCAGAGCATCCAACAAAGATTAATGCGGCATTAAAGGAGTGTAATTCTTTCACCAGATAACCGATAACCAGCGGTGTGACAATAGAGGCGACGTTACCAAATACGTTAAATAATCCGCCACATAAACCAACAATTTCTTTTGGTGCGGTATCAGCAATAACTGGCCAGCCCAATGCACCGAAACCTTTACCAAAGAAGGCCAATGCCATCAGTGCGACCACCACTACGTCACTATCGACGTAGTTACACAGAATAATGCTTGATGCCAATAACATACCTAACACGATAGGGACTTTACGGGCAAAAGTCAGAGAGTGACCACGTTTAATGAGTGAGTCAGAGAATACGCCACCTAATACACCACCGGCAAATCCGCACAATGCCGGGATAGAGGCCACCATCCCCACTTTTAAAATAGACATCCCTTTATCTTGTACTAAATAAATGGGGAACCAGGTTAGGAAGAACCAGGTAATGGTATTAATAAAGTATTGACCAAAGAAGACACCTAACATCATTCGGCTAGCCAATAATTGCTTCAGATAATCTAATTTAGGACCGCTTTTATGACCGTCAGGTTTCTTGTGGTCCATATCGACAACAGCACCACCTTGTTTTATGTATTCAAGTTCAGATGCAGACATACCCGGGTGATCGGTCGGGTTATGGATAAATTTAACCCAGGCAATGGTTAATACGAAACCTAGCCCGCCCATCACAGTAAATACATGCTGCCAGCCCCAGGCAAAGGTTAAATAACCTAATAACGGAGAGAAAAGGGCCAGAGAGAAGTATTGTGCAGAGTTAAAAATGGCTGAAGCGGTGCCTCTTTCTTTGGTTGGAAACCAGGCCGCGACAATTCTGGCGTTAGCCGGGAAAGAGGGGGCTTCAGAGAAACCTAACATAAAGCGCATGATAAACATGGAGATAGCGGCATACGCTATCGGGAACATGTCGACAAACCCTTGCGTAAAGGTAAATAACGACCAGAAGAACAGGCTATAGGTGTAGACCCGCTTGGAGCCGTAGCGGTCTAATAACCAACCACCCGGTATTTGCATTAGCAGGTAAGCCCAACCAAAGGCTGAGAAGATATAACCCATTGCAACAGCATCTAATTGCAATTCTTTTGCCACTTCGGTGCCTGCAATTGACAATGTTGCCCGGTCAGCATAGTTAATTGCAGTCACAATAAAGATAATCAATAATATTATATATCGGACGTGGGTCCGTTTTTCAGTCACAGCGGCTTCCAGACTCATTTTTATACCCTCTATAATCATTATTTAGGTTGCCGCATTTAAATTCGTTATGAATGAGATGCAATAACCTATTTTTTATTTGGTGTTATATAAATAAAAAATCAATTTTCATAAATGTCTTCGTTAGCGCCAGATACATTATATGGAGCGGAGAAATAATTCGCATTGTGCATAGGCCCAAAAAAATGCGGCTAAATTATTTAATTGTTGTGTGGCTGTACAGCGAAGTGGGGTTATCATCACAAATACCCGTCGGACTTGAGGTTGCGACGGTGCGAGCGGTCTTACCGCAACAGCAACTAGTTTGGTTATATCCCAATGAGATTATTTTTAATCCTGATAATAAACTGATCTAGATAAAAATTATCTTTAGTATTCAGATGGGGTAAATAAACATCTAATTAACATTGTCCGAGTTAAATCTCTTTATTATTGTAAATAACTGGGTAAAATAACTGTGCTTAATCGATTCTTCCCGCTATTTATTACTCTTTATCTTCGTGCATTTGCCTATTTAATTATCCCGAAATATCAGCAATGGCACGATTCTTTTGCATTAAAAATTAATTGTAATAATACAATATTATAGACACTATGTTTGTAAGGTTAATGATTTGATAGAGTTGTGAATAGTTGTTGCAAATAATAATTATTTATCCGGCAATGGCGTGACTTCTGGGAAGAAATAAGATGAATCCATTTATTGTGGCTGACGCCGAAAGTTGTATTGGCTGTCGGAGCTGTGAAGTAGCTTGTGTGGTCGCTCATCATGAGGGGACATTCCCTGATAAACCTGACTATTTCACACCTCGGGTGAAAGTATTTAAAGGTAACCAAAGTGCCACTGCGGTCTTTTGTCACCATTGTGAAGATGCCCCTTGTGCCAGCACTTGCCCGAATGGTGCCATCGTTGAGTTAAATAACAGTGTTCAGGTTATTCAGGAAAAATGTATCGGCTGCAAAACCTGCATGATCGCCTGCCCGTTTGGCATGATGACGGTGGTGACCGAGACGGTACAACCTGCGAGTCATCGTCTGGCCGATGCCTATCAACGTACTGAAGCACAGAAATGCGACCTTTGTATTGATCAGCCTGATGGCCCTGCTTGTATCAAAACCTGTCCGACGCAGGCCCTGACACTGGTTGATCAACATTATCTACTCCGGCAACAGCAGCAAAAGCGCCAGCGCACCGCATTGAATGAGCACAATGGCCGTTTGTTCAGTAGTGCTACTTCTGCTGGCGCGGCGCACTCATTCAGCCCACTGAGCAAAAATATTCGTGATGTGGCACCGGTTAATCTATTGCAGCGGCCACGAACACCGCGCCTTGAGCCTAAAAAAATCCCACTGGCGGAGCGTAAGGCAAGTTTTGCCGAGATCTATCTGCCGTTCACCGAAGGCCAAATCCATGAGCAGGCTGAACGTTGTTTAAATTGCGGTGATAAAACCATCTGTCAGTGGACCTGCCCGCTACATAACGCTATCCCGAAATGGATTTCATTGGCTCATCAGGGCCGTATTCATGAAGCAGCTGAGTTATCCCACCAAACCAGTAGTTTGCCAGAGATATGTGGCCGAGTTTGCCCGCAGGACCGTTTGTGTGAACAAGCTTGTACTTTAAACGACCACGATGGCGCAGTGACGATTGGTCAGATTGAACGGCATATTACGGAAACGGCATTAGCCACCGGCTGGCGGCCGGATATGTCGCAAGTCAAACCCACGGGTAAACGTGTTGCTATCATCGGTGCAGGGCCTGCGGGGTTAGGGTGTGCGGATATTCTGGTCCGTAACGGCATTACACCGGTGGTGTTTGATCGTTATCCCGAAATCGGTGGTTTGTTAACCTTTGGTATTCCGGCATTCAAATTAGAGAAAGGTGTGATGACCCGTCGGCGTGAGATTTTTAGCGAGATGGGTGTCGAGTTCTGCCTAAATACCGAGATTGGGCGGGATATCACCATGGAGAGCCTGCTTAGTGATTTCGATGCCCTATTCCTCGGCGTGGGAACATACCGTTCAATGCGCTCCGGGTTGGAAAATGAGGATGCTCAAGGGGTTTACGATGCTTTGCCATTCCTGATCGGCAATACCCAACACCTGATGGGGTACGCGGGCAGTGGTGCTCACCCTTATGTCAGCATGGAAAACCAACGGGTAGTGGTTTTGGGCGGCGGCGATACTGCGATGGATTGTGTGCGTACGTCGTTGCGCCATGGTGCTAGCAGCGTGATTTGTGCTTACCGCCGTGATGAAAAGAACATGCCTGGCTCCAAGCGAGAGGTGAAAAATGCGCGCGAGGAGGGGGCCGAATTTATGTTCAATCTTCAGCCACAAAAGATTGAGGTGGATGAACAGGGGCAGGTTACTGGTATCAAAATGGTTCGCACTGAAATGGGGCAGGCAGATGCTAAAGGGCGGCGGCAGGCCCGCCCAATCACCGGCTCCGAGCACATTATTCCGGCCGACGCGGTGATTATGGCCTTTGGTTTTAGCCCGCACCGTATGTCGTGGCTGGCAGAACACAATGTGGTGCTGGATAAGCAGGGGCGAGTGGTCGCACCGACGATTTCCGGTTACCCGTATCAAACCAGTAACCCAAAAATCTTTGCGGGTGGTGACATCGTGCGTGGCGCAGATCTGATTGTCACGGCCATTGCCGAGGGGCGCAAAGCGGCCGAAAGCATTGCTTATTATCTCAATGTTTTATAACCCCGGCGGCCAGGAGAGAAGATGAACCGATTTGTAATCGCCGATATGACGCAGTGCATTGGTTGCCGCACCTGTGAAATTGCCTGTGTGGTGGCACACAGTACCAATAATAACGCCAGCACCATTACGCCAGAGCAGTTCCATCCGCGCTTGAGCGTAATGAAAAGCTTTGCCGTCAGCACCCCAATTTTGTGTCATCAATGTGAGGATGCGCCCTGCGAGAACTCCTGCCCGAACGGTGCCATTGTCACAGGCATTCATGGGGTTCAGGTAATGGCATCTCGCTGTATTGGCTGCAAAACCTGCATGTTGGTCTGCCCATTCGGGGCGATGAATATGGTTGAGCAGCCAATCCATGACTCAATGGTACGGGCGCAAGCGCATAAATGTGATTTATGCCATTCCCGTGAGGCAGGCCCAGCCTGTATAGAAGTCTGCCCAACCAACGCATTGAAATTGGTGACGCCGATGGCGTTGGAAGCGCTACAGCGGGACAGGCAATTGCGCGCTGCTCGTGGTGCTGCGCCGGGTATCGTCCGGTAACCTTTGTGGTCATAAGGATAATAAAATGGAAAAGATCCTCACGGTCTGCCCTTATTGCGGTTCTGGATGCAAATTAAACTTATTGGTTGAGGATGGCGAAATTGTTGGCGCCCAGCCGGCCAATGGTGTCACAAATCAGGGGGAGTTATGCCTGAAAGGTTACTATGGCTGGGATTTCCTCAACGATACCCGGTTGCTAACCCCACGACTGACCGCGCCATTATTACGGCATAAGCGGGGTGAGGCATTTCAGCGTGTGAGCTGGCAGGAAGCCATTGCCTTTATTACCACCAAACTCAAAGCAATAAAAAAACGCCATGGTGCGGATGCCATCATGATGACTGGCTCCTCAAGGGGGCCGGGCAATGAGGCCAACTATGTGATGCAGAAGTTTGCACGTGCCGCCATCGGCACCAACAATATCGATTGTTGCGCTCGACTGTGTCATGGCCCCTCGGTAGCAGGATTGCAGCAAACACTGGGCAATGGGGCAATGAGTAACTCGATTGGTGAGATTGAAAATACCGATTGTGTGTTGGTGTTTGGTTATAACGCGGCTGACTCTCACCCGATTGTTGCCAGACGGATCCTCAAGGCCAAAAACAAGGGAGCCAAACTGATCGTTTGCGATCCGCGACATATTGAAACTGCCCGTATTGCTGATCAATGGTTGGCACTGAAAAATGGCGCGAATATGGCACTGGTGAATGCCTTTATCTATGTGCTGATTGAAGAAAAACTGTACGACGCTAATTATGTTCGTGCACATACGCGCGGCTTTGAAGAACTGCAAGCTGGAGTGGCAGATTACCGCCCAGAGGATGTTGAACACATTACTGGCTTGCCGGCACAAGCGGTACGACAGGCCATGCGCACTTATGCTGCCGCTCCGGCGGCCACTATCTTGTGGGGCATGGGCGTCACCCAATGGGGGCAGGCGGTTGATGTGGTTAAGGGCTTGTCTTCGCTGGCGTTATTAACCGGTAATCTGGGGCGGCCAAATGTTGGCGTCGGGCCGGTACGCGGCCAAAATAATGTGCAGGGCGCGTGTGATATGGGCGTGCTGCCCAATACCTTCCCCGGTTATGAGAAAGTGACTGATGATGAAGCCAGAAGCCGCTTCGCTGCTGCCTGGGGAGTGCCTGAGTTACCCGCGCATATCGGTTACTCGATTACCGATGTGCCGCATAAAGTTGCAGAAGGCAAGTTGAAAGCCTATTACGTGTTTGGTGAAGATCCAATCCAGACCGAACCTGATTTGGCTGCAATGCGCGCCGCGTTCGAGGCATTAGAGCTGGTGGTGGTGCAGGATATCTTTATGACTAAAACCGCCGAATTGGCGGATGTGGTACTCCCAGCGACCTCGTGGGGTGAACATGAAGGGGTTTATACCAGCGCCGATCGTGGCTTCCAGCATTTTAACAAAGCCATCGAGCCGAAAGGCGATGTGAAGCCTGACTGGGAAATAATTAGCCTGATATCCACGGCAATGGGTTACCCAATGGCGTATCAAAATACTCGCCAAATTTGGGATGAAATGCGCAACCTGTGCCCACCGTTCTATGGTGCAACCTACGAGAAAATGGCCGGTTTGGGTTATGTCCAATGGCCTTGCCCGACAGAAGATCACCCCGGCACGCCGTATCTCTATACTGATAGCCAGTTTGCTACTGAGGACGGTAAAGGCTTACTCAGTTGTGCACCATGGCAACCGCCCCATGAGCAGACTAACCCTGATTACCCACTGGCACTTTGCACCGTGCGGGAGGTGGGCCACTACAGTTGCCGCTCGATGACCGGTAACTGCGCCACATTGAAGATTCTGGCAGATGAGCCTGGCTATGTACAAATACACCCAGAGGATGCCAGCCAGCTCGGTGTGATTGATCAGGCACTGATCTGGATCTCTTCGCGGCGTGGCAAAGTGATCGCCCGTGCCAGTGTTACCGATCGAGCCAACCTAGGGGCGGTGTATATGACCTATCAGTGGTGGATTGGTGCTTGTAATGAGTTGACGGTGGATCATGTTGATCCGGTGTCAAAAACACCGGAATTCAAGCATTGTGCCGTTAAGGTTGAGGCGATTAGTGATCAAAACGCGGCGGAGCACTATGTTGAGCAACAATATAGCCAGATGAAAAAGCGCTTATCCGATGCGGCTACCGTGCAGTAATTGATAACCTACCGCGCCAGACCATTCGCATGGTTTAGCGCGGCATGGTTTGCTGCAAATGTGCTAAGAACTCAGCGGCGTTCATAAAACCGGTCACTCTGGCGGCGGGAACTTCTTTACCCTGCGCATCAAAAAATAGAATAGTCGGTAAGCCCAATACCTTGAGTTCTTTCAACATCGCCGCATGTTCGGCGCTGTTGCTAGTGACATCAGCCTGAATGAGCACAGTATCCGCGAGCTGGCGCTGAACATAGCTATCACTGAAGGTATATTTCTCAAACTCTTTACAGGCCACGCACCAGTCTGCATACAGATCCAGCATCACCGGCTTGCCCTGCGCTTGCGCTAATGCAGCCTGTAATTGCGGCAAATTAGCCACTGGCTGGAAGGTTAAGTGTTTGATTTCAATCTGCTGTGTGTTGCCATTAAAAGCCCAATCCTGTAACGGGCGGGCAGCGATTAACAGTGCTGCCAATAGCAACAACTGTAAGGCCCGCGCCCAGCCAGAATGAGCTTTAAGGCTGAGTACAAATGCCCAGCCGAAGAAGGCGATGGCCAGCAGGCTCCATAAACGCAAGCCCCAGACATCACCCAGTACTCTTTCCAGCAGAAATACCGGCAGCGCCAGAATCACAAAGCCGAAAGCTTCTTTGACATATTGCATCCATGGGCCGCTACGTGGGATCAGCTTGTTGCCAAACAGCGTTACAACTACCAGTGGAATACCCATACCTAACGCATACAAATACAACGTACCGCCACCGGCCAGCATATTTCCGCTTTGCGCGATATACAGCAAAATGGCGCTGAGGGGCGCGGTGGTGCACGGCGAGCAAATCAGGCCCGCCAGTGCGCCCATGGCAAAGACACCGGCCAGCGAGCCGCCACGTTGGCTGCTACTCCACTGCACCAACCGGGTTTGCAGTGACGAGGGCAGTTGCAGCGAATAGAGGCCAAACATCGATAGCGCCAATAATACGAACAGCACCGATAGCCCAATCAACACATACGGGTGTTGCAGCGCGGCCTGAAATTGTAAGCCAGCCGCCGCCACCACCAAACCGAGCAAGGTATAGGTCAACGCCATGCCCTGCACGTACACCACCGCCAGTATCAATATTCGCCGCTGGCTGTGGGGCTTTTCACGGCCAAGAATAATGGCGGAAATCAGCGGATACATTGGCAATACGCAGGGGGTAAAGGCGATGCCGATACCAATTAACAGCGCCCATAGTGGTGAGAAAGGTAATTCAGCCGGTGTGGGCGCGCTTTCTTGGGGGGGCTGTGCCGTGCCCTGTGGGTTAACGGCGGGGGTTGCAGAGCTTGCGATAACGGCATTAAGCGGCACCACCCGCACTTCTGGCGGGTAACAGAAACCAGCTTCGGCGCAGCCCTGATAGGTGACACTGATACTCGCGCCTTCCGCAGCCTGCGAAATCGGGATTTTCAGCACGAGCTGCTGTTTGAAAATCGCCACTTCACCGTAGAACTCATCATGATGCGCAATACCCTCTGGCAGAGTAAATTCCCCGAGAGTGGCGTGCTGTGGCACAATTTTTATTTGCTGGCGATACAGATAATAATCGGGATGAATCTGCCAACTCAGTGTGAGCTGGTCACCTTGTTGGCGAAAATCAAAGGCAAACGCCCTATCGACCGGAAGAAACCGGCTCTGGCTGCTTTTTTGGCCAAGAGGGGAGCTCTCACCAAATAGTGAAGCCTGTGCGCTGTGCGGTGCGAGTAAAGCACTGCACAGCAGCAGAATCAGAGTAATGAAGCGTTGAGCCATGACAGGTAATCTTTATCTCCGCCCTGTACCGGTAACACCAGTAATTCTGGCGTCTGGTAGGGGTGATGTTGTTTGATGTAACTGAGAAGGGCTTGCTGATGATCTGTATCGCTCTTAAACAAGAGTTGTACTTCATACTCTTGCTGGAGCTTACCTTCCCAGTAGTAAATCGAGGTTGCACCGGGCAACAGCGTGGCACAGGCGGCCAATTTCTCACCCAGAACCTGCGCGGCTAAATCTTGCGCGCTGGCTTCATCAGGGGCGGTGCACAATACCACAATTGCATCACAATCAGACATCTTAACCTCATCGGTCGCGTGGCTTATATGACGAAGCGGAGCGTAACGTGCTGAATATACGCGTTACCTGAATACTTGCCTGGATACTATAGCGCGAAGCGTGGGCAGGTCAGAAGATGATTTATGTAACAGTGAGATGGATTCGATGAAAGTTGCCAATGAGCGTTGTAGAGGAAAATTGTTGATGTGAGTGGGGCGCAAATGAATTGCGCCCCAAAACGCTTACAGAACCAGACTGCCCATCACAAAACCGAAGCAAACGGCCAGCGCCACCCCGATGGTGCCAGGGATGAAGAATGGATGGTTAAACACGAAACGACCAATACGCGTGGTACCAGTGTCATCCATTTGTACCGCGGCTACCAATGTTGGGTAGGTTGGCAGAATAAACAGACCAGACACCGCCGCGAAAGAAGCAATGGCTGCCAGTGGTGACACGTTCAGGGCCATTGCCATTGGCATCAACGCCTTGGCAGTTGCAGCCTGAGAGTACAACAGTGCAGAACAGAAGAAGAAGATAACGGCCAGTAACCATGAGTGGGCCTGAATCAGGCTACCCGCAGTTTCTTTAATCCACTCAAGGTTGTGCTGTACAAAGGTATCACCTAACCAGGCTACACCCAGGATACAGATACAGGCACTCATACCGGCTTTGAAGGTGCTGGAGTTCAGGATTGAATCGGTATCAACCGAGCATACCAGCGTAGTGATAGTTGCCACACTCAGCATGATGATCAGGATGGCGTTAGTGGTATTCATCAGCGGAGTTGCAACCAGACCGACACTTGGGCTGTTGATAATCGCATAGGCAACCACACAAAGAACGCCGGCCAGGAACAGCAGCACTGACGTTTTAGCCCGTGGCTTGATCACTTTTACAGTGTCGCCGCGCAGTGTTACTAAGCCTTCTTCCAAGCGTTTAATATAGATAGGGTCATCAGACAGTTTGGAGTTAAAGCACAAGGATACGATCAGCGACATCACCAGCACCGCACACAGGGTAGAGGGGATGACTATCATCAGCAGATGCAGATAGCTAACGCCATGACCTTCCATAACGGAAGACATGTAAACCACTGCCGCGGAAATCGGTGAGGCAGTAATGGCTATCTGTGCGGAGACCACTGCTGTGGACAGAGGGCGGCAAGGTTTAATGCCTTGCTCTTTCGCCACTTCTGCAATCACGGGCAGTGCTGAAAGAGAAATGTTACCTGTCCCGGCAAAGATGGTCAGAAAATAAGTGACCAGCGGAGCAAGAATGGTGATGTGTTTTGGATTCTTACGCAGTAACTTTTCAGTTTGCTGTACCAGATAATCCATACCGCCCGCTACCTGCATCGCAGAGATTGCAGCAATAACGGCCATAATAATTGAGATAACATCGAACGGAATGCTACCGGGTTTAACGCCAATCATGGCTAAAACCAAAACACCGATGCCGCCTGCAAAACCGATACCGATACCACCTAATCTGGCCCCTAAAAAAATGGCCAGTAGGACGATGACTAACTCTACGGCTATCATAGTGTTTACTCCTTGATCAAAATGAAAAATTAAAGTTAAAAAATTGTGTTTGCCAGAAAGTAAAAAGGCACGCCGTCCAGAGGAGCATGCGTGCCTTTCAGGGCTACCGGATGATTATTTTATTGTTCATTTTCATCGGTATAACGTTTCGCTTTATAAGCCGGATGCATCAGGTTTTCAACAGAGAAAATGTCGTCCAGCTCAGCTTCAGTCAACAAGCCGCGTTCTAGAACAACTTCCCGCACATTTTTACCGGTTTCTGCACAGATTTTACCCACGATGTCACCATTATGGTGGCCAATGAATGGGTTGAGATAGGTGACGATACCGATGGAGTTAAAGACGTAACGTTCGCAGACCTCTTTGTTGGCAGTAATACCGTTAATGCATTTTTCCAACAGGTTATAACAGGCGTTTGTCAGGATATGGATAGACTCAAACATAGCCTGACCAATCACTGGCTCCATAACGTTCAACTGGAGTTGGCCTGCTTCGGCCGCCATAGTAATGCAAGTGTCGTTACCGATCACCTTAAAACAAACCTGGTTAACGACTTCAGGGATAACCGGGTTAACTTTGGCCGGCATGATTGAAGAACCTGCCTGTAATTCTGGCAGATTGATTTCATTCAGACCAGTACGTGGGCCAGATGACAGCAAACGTAAGTCGTTGCAGATTTTTGACATCTTAACGGCCAGGCGTTTTAGCGCACTGTGCACCATCACGTAAGCGCCACAGTCAGAAGTAGCTTCGATCAGGTCTTCCGCCGGAACACAAGCCAAACCACTGATTTCAGATAATTTCTGTATTGCTAACTGTGAGTAGCCTTCTGGTGTGTTCAGCGCAGTACCGATAGCGGTGGCACCCAGGTTAACTTCCAGCAGCAATTCTGCGGTACGTTGCAGGTTCTTGGTTTCTTCTTTTAATAAGATAGCAAAGGCTTTGAATTCCTGACCCAGCGTCATTGGCACCGCATCCTGTAACTGAGTACGGCCCATTTTCAGGATTTTTTCGAATTCTTTGGATTTTCTTTCGAAACCTTCTTTTAACTGATCAATCGCCTCGATCAACTTCATGATGGAAGTATAAACCGCAATGCGGAAACCGGTTGGGTAGGCATCGTTGGTGGATTGGCATTTGTTCAGATGGTCGTTAGGGTTAAGGTATTGATACTCTCCCTTCTGGTGGCCCATCAGCTCCAGACCGATATTGGCCAGAACTTCGTTGGTGTTCATGTTTAAAGAGGTACCGGCGCCGCCTTGGAACACGTCAACCGGGAACTGATCCATACACTTCCCTTTATCCAGAACTTCATCACATGCCTGAATAATGATATCCGCGATTTTGCGTGGAATAGTGTGTAGCTCTTTGTTCGCCATTGCCGCTGCTTTTTTTACCATGACCATGCCGCGTACAAACTCTGGAACATCACTGATTTTGCTGTTACTGATATAGAAGTTTTCAATCGCACGCAGGGTATGAACACCGTAGTAAGCCTCTGCGGGGACTTCTCGTGTACCTAACAGGTCTTCTTCAATACGAATGTTATTTGACATGAGAACCTTCTCTATTGTGCTGTCTTGTTTTGTATTTGTTAATTTAATAATGCCGCCGTGAGCAATATGATGCCGCTATGAACCTTTAGTGCGGAAAGATTAACCACTCATCTTCTTGCTGACAGGATCATATGCTGCTTAGCGACAAAAAGCCTTGAACTGAGATCACTATATGGTCGGAATTAATCGAGATGATCTGATATCTGTGATTCTTCTCACAGTTAGATTAATTAGTAATAAAAGTATGGCTGCAACTTGAAAATAGAGCCAACCATCACCATTTTACTGTAGTCGACCCACGTTGAAGGGGGAGCTGACGCTGCAATCCGCTAATCGAGGGGAAATGGCGTGTTAGCATCAGCCGGGTCAAGGTTTTCATGGTATCTGTCAGGCAGGTTTACCTGATGAGGGATACTGAATGATTGGAATAAGGAGAATGCGGTGCGTTGGTTACCGTTAGCGCTGATATTTTTATTGGCATATATAGAAATATCGATATTTATCAAGGTTGCAGCTGTATTGGGTGTGTTGGTTACCCTGCTGTTGGTGATCCTTAGCTCCTGTGTGGGGATCTCTCTGGTGCGTAACCAGGGGATAAAAACCTTTATGCAGATGCAGCAAAAACTGGCTGCCGGGGAAAGCCCGGCGGCGGAGATGGTTAAAAGTGTGTCGCTGATCTTGGCTGGCTTCTTGCTGTTGATCCCCGGCTTCTTCACCGACTTCCTCGGTTTGTTGCTGCTATTACCACCGATTCAAAAATCGTTAACGCTAAAACTGATGCCACATCTGAATATTTATCGTGGTGGCGGTTTTACTCACAATGGTACTGGCCCAATGGGCGGTGGCAATACCTTTGATGGTGAGTTTCAGCGCAAAGCTGATGACCACTTCACCGTAGAGCATCATCCCGATGAGGATGATAAACCTACAGATAATCGTTTCAAAGATGAGAAGTAAGTTGTGGGCTTATTCTAATAGCCTGTTTATTAATCATAAATTTATAAAGTAAATCACAGGGCTTTCTGTGGTGGGTAGGCCACCTGGGGATGAGAATCTTCCTGCTCAGGGTGAAAAAAAGTGAAATTTTTTTTGTCGTCTCCCTTGAAGGGATGAGAGGCTGCCCCCACTTAGAATGTCACGGTATCGGTTATGAAGGCATACCGATATTAATCCTAAATCTGATACGGACCTTCTCATAGGAGAGCTATCAATGAAAATTCGTCCATTGCATGACCGCGTTATCGTCAAGCGCAAAGAAGTTGAATCCAAATCTGCTGGCGGCATCGTTCTGACTGGCACTGCAGCGGGTAAATCTACTCGTGGTGAAGTACTGGCAGTCGGCAATGGTCGCATCCTGGATAACGGCGAAATCAAGCCGCTGGATGTGAAAGTAGGCGACGTCGTTATTTTCAACGATGGTTACGGCGTGAAGTCAGAGAAGATCGACCATGAAGAAGTGTTGATCATGTCCGAAAGCGACATTCTGGCAATTGTTGAAGCGTAATTCACGCTCTCTAATCTTCTGAACTGAACGAGTTAAGGGAAATACCAATGGCAGCTAAAGACGTAAAATTCGGTAACGACGCACGCATCAAAATGCTACGCGGCGTAAACATCCTTGCTGATGCAGTGAAAGTGACCCTAGGCCCGAAAGGCCGTAACGTAGTTCTGGACAAGTCTTTTGGCTCTCCAACTATCACCAAAGATGGTGTTTCAGTTGCGCGTGAGATCGAACTGGAAGACAAGTTTGAGAACATGGGTGCACAGATGGTTAAAGAAGTTGCCTCTAAAGCGAATGACGCTGCGGGTGACGGTACCACTACTGCAACTGTATTGGCTCAATCCATTATCACTGAAGGCCTGAAAGCAGTTGCGGCCGGCATGAACCCAATGGACCTGAAGCGCGGTATCGACAAAGCAGTTATCGCTGCTGTTGAAGAGCTGAAAAAACTGTCTGTACCTTGCTCTGATTCTAAAGCTATCGCTCAGGTAGGGACTATCTCTGCCAACTCTGACTCCACCGTAGGTGAGCTTATCGCTCAAGCGATGGAAAAGGTCGGTAAAGAAGGCGTTATCACCGTTGAAGAAGGTTCAGGCCTGCAAGACGAGCTGGACGTAGTTGAAGGTATGCAGTTTGACCGTGGTTACCTGTCTCCTTACTTCATCAATAAACCAGAAACCGGTTCTATTGAACTTGAAAGCCCATTCATCCTGCTGGCTGACAAGAAAATCTCTAACATCCGTGAAATGCTGCCAGTGCTGGAAGCGGTAGCGAAAGCCGGTAAACCACTGCTGATTGTCGCAGAAGACGTTGAAGGCGAAGCCCTGGCGACCCTGGTGGTTAACACCATGCGCGGTATTGTTAAAGTTGCAGCGGTTAAAGCACCTGGCTTCGGCGACCGTCGTAAAGCTATGCTGCAAGACATCGCGACACTGACTGGTGGTACTGTTATCTCTGAAGAGATCGGTCTGGAACTGGAAAAAACCACTCTGGAAGATCTGGGTCAGGCAAAACGCGTTGTTATCAATAAAGATACCACTATCATTATCGATGGCGTAGGCGACGAAGCGTCAATCCAGGGTCGTGTTACTCAGATCCGTCAGCAAATTGAAGATGCGACTTCTGACTACGACAAAGAAAAACTGCAAGAGCGTGTCGCTAAACTGGCTGGCGGCGTTGCCGTTATCAAAGTTGGTGCCGCAACTGAAGTTGAAATGAAAGAGAAGAAAGCACGCGTTGAAGATGCTCTGCACGCAACCCGTGCGGCAGTAGAAGAAGGCGTAGTGGCTGGTGGTGGTGTTGCACTGATTCGTGCTGCATCTGCTATCACTAAATCGGGTCTGAAAGGTGATAACGAAGACCAGAACGTCGGTATCAAAGTTGCTCTGCGTGCGATGGAATCTCCACTGCGTCAGATCGTGGTTAACGCCGGTGAAGAAGCCTCTGTTATCGCGAACAACGTTAAAGCGGGTTCAGGCAGCTACGGCTACAACGCTTATACCGAAGAATACGGTGACATGATCGCGATGGGTATCTTGGATCCAACTAAAGTGACTCGTTCTGCTCTGCAGTACGCAGCCTCTATTGCTGGTCTGATGATCACTACCGAGTGCATGATCACTGACCTGCCACGTGATGACAAAGGCGGTGATATGGGCGCTGGCGGCATGGGTGGTATGGGCGGCATGGGCGGCATGATGTAATGCTGCCAACCTTTGAGCTGCCATTAGATTGGTAGCAAAAGGGACAAGCTGTTGATGAAAGCGAGTGGGGTGACCTGCTCGCTTTTGTTTTATCTATTGCCACCAAAATCTGCCATAACGCTACTCCGTGTTATCCTATACTCAGTCTTTTCTGGTTCAAATTTCGTAACCAACCATCATAAAAGCGGTTTTATTTCATTCAGTGTGATGATTGCAGGACTTTTTTTAGTCGTGGCAGTAATTTAATGTGTAAACTGTTAATCATTAACCATCAGGCTCGACATCGAGTATTTGGATAATTTCGGCAACGGATGCCTAAGCGGCAGCGGTGCTTTCTGGTAATCTTTAGCGTGATTCTCAACTTCGAATGGGGAAAAAAATGCGGATTAAAGTGTTACTTGGCCTTTCAGCAGCGCTGTTGCTGGCGGGTTGTAGCTCCACTAACCAATTAAGTTCGGCGGGTGAGCAAGTGAAATTCTCTGATACGAAGCCTGGTGCTGAATGTCAGTTGGTCGGCCAGGTGGCTGGTACTCAGAGTAACTGGTTCTCAGGTGGTGGCGGTGAAAGCAGTTCTATGCGTGGGGCAGCAAATGACCTACGTAATAAAGCAGCAGCAATGGGCGGCAACGTAATTTACGGTGCTACCAGCCCGAGCGAAACCTTCTTATCAAGCTTTGCACCACTGGATAGCAAAATGGTTGGTGAAGTTTATAAGTGCCCTTGATAGCTCAAGCAAGAATTTAAATAAAGCAGGGGATGCCATGGCATCCCCTGCTTGTTACAGCCGTCATCTTTCTGGCTGCACTCGTTACTCGGCCCATTCATGGACCTCGCCTCTACAAAGCCGCTGCAAGCCGCGTTCAAATCTGCTCCCGGCAGATTTGTCACCCGAATTATTCATCCTGCATCAATCGGAGATCCAGCGGGGTCTTGCTCGGTTCACCGCCGATTTCCCGTGCTAAACGGGGAACCAAATAACCGGATACGCGGCTTAGCAGACCTTTCATTAATAGCCGTGCTTCGTCATCATCGACCATAAAGTGAGCCGCACCTTGCACTTTATCCAGTACATGAATGTAGTAAGGCAGAATACCAGCATCAAACAAGGCATTGCTTAATGTTGCCAATACCTCGGCATCATCATTGACCCCTCGCAACAGCACACTCTGATTTAAGAGGGTTACACCCGCCCGTTTGAGCTGTGCCATACTGTCCCGCAAAGGCTGATCGATTTCATTGGCGTGGTTTATATGTGTAACCATTAGCACTTGTAATCGAGTATCACCCAGCCGCTGGCATAGCGCCGCAGTGATACGGTCAGGGATAACCACCGGTAACCGGGTATGGATGCGTAAGCGCTTGATGTGAGCTATGTTTTCCAGCTCATCCAGCAACCAACTGAGCTCGTGGTCTTTCGCCATGAGCGGGTCACCGCCGGAAAAGATGATCTCGTCTAGCTCTGGGTGCTGGCGGATATAATCCAGTGCCTGATGCCAATTGGCTTTGTTGCCTTGGTTATCCTGATAAGGGAAATGGCGGCGGAAACAATAGCGGCAATTGACGGCACAGCCGCCTTTTACCAGTAGCAGTGCGCGGTTGCGATACTTGTGCAACAAGCCGGGTACGACGCTGCGTTGTTCATCAAGCGGGTCATTGGTAAAACCGGGTACTGCGATAAACTCTTCGCGTGCGGTCAGCACCTGAAGCAATAATGGGTCAGACGGATCTCCCAGCCGCATACGCGCAACAAAAGCGCGAGGTACTCTGAGAGGGAATAAACGACGAGCCTCAATACCTTGTTGCAGGTTGGGGTGTTCATTTAAGGAAAGAATTCTTAGCAATTCGGCCGGATCAGTAATTACATCGGCGAGTTGTTGCAACCAATCTTCTCTAATTGGCATGTTTCGGGTTACAATACTTGCCATTTTTTAGGCTTAACTACCAGTTTCTTGAGGACCATTATGGCCACTTATTATAGCAACGATTTTCGTCCCGGTCTTAAAATCATGTTCGAGGGCGAGCCTTATGCAGTTGAAGCCAGCGAGTTCGTAAAACCAGGCAAAGGCCAAGCTTTTGCTCGTGTTAAGATGCGCCGCCTGCTGACCGGTTCACGCGTTGAAAAAACCTTTAAATCTACCGACTCAGCCGAAGGCGCAGACGTTAACGATTTGAACCTGACTTACCTGTACAACGACGGTGAGTTCTGGCACTTCATGAATAACGAGACTTACGAGCAGTTGCAAGCTGATGCCAAAGCCATTGGCGATAACGACAAATGGCTGATTGATCAGGCTGAATGTATCGTGACTCTGTGGAATGGTCAGCCTATCGCTGTCAGCCCACCAAACTTTGTTGAACTCGAAATCACTGACACTGACCCAGGTCTAAAAGGTGACACTGCCGGTACCGGTGGTAAGCCTGCAACTCTGAGTACCGGTGCCGTGGTCAAAGTGCCATTATTCGTACAGGTTGGCGAAGTTATCAAAGTTGATACCCGCTCTGGCGAATATGTTTCTCGCGTTAAGTAAGTCTTAATAAATAAGATGCGCTGGGAATGAAAGAAAACCGCTTAAACGCGGTTTTCTGCTATCTGGGCCTGTCGGATGTGGGTTTTATCGATAGCGCACTGTAGTGCTGTTAATTGAGTCGGAAAAAGTGCAATGCTGTTTTTTTGACTATCCTTATAAGGTGAGTAAGCCAAATGCCCTATAAGGAACCTTTATAATGTTAAAGAAAAGCATCGCCATTATTTTTTCATTGTTGGTTATCTCTTCATTGAGCGCCTGCAACACCACGAAAGGTGTTGGCAAAGATGTTCAAAGTGCAGGTAGTGCGATTGAACGTAGCGCTGAATAAACGTCTGTTTATATTCTTATCGGCGGCGATTGCCGCCGGATTTGTTTTTGATCGGCCATAATATTGCTGCTTATTATTTAGCGTGATAACGTATCCCTCTTACCTTTATGCTGTTCGGGACGACCTGGGCACGCATCTGTTTTTCGGGGACGACCCCGCCTGAGCGAGGTGGTTACCATGGCTTGGATTATTCTGGTTATTGCTGGTTTATTAGAAGTTATTTGGGCTATTGGCCTGAAGTATTCTCATGGTTTTACGCGGCTGACCCCCAGTGTTATCACTCTGGTAGCGATGGCGGTCAGTGTCTTTTTGTTGGCCTATGCCATGAAAACGTTACCGGCCGGCACGGCCTATGCGGTTTGGACCGGTATTGGTGCGGTAGGTACTGCTATTTTAGGTATTGCCCTGCTTGGGGAGTCTGCCAGTTTGGCGCGGGTGTTTAGCTTGGGGCTAATTTTAGCTGGAATTATCGGCTTGAAGTTGGCGTCATAACAAGGGATTTCCTTTAGCGCTCGCGGAATGAACAGCAGATCGGGTTATAGTTCGATCTGCTGTTACAGATTGAAGGCTAAAACACAGCATTATTACTTTTTAATCTCTGCGCTCGGCCCTTCCTGCTTAACCCATATCAACTTATCAACCGGGAAACCATAATTCCTCGCTACGGCAACCAAACGATCGCGGGTCTGAGTATCGATCGTTGGCGTACGGGATAAAATCCACAAATAATCCCGATTAGGGCCGGCAATTAAGGCATGCTGATATTTATCATCTAAATCAATGACATTATAGCCACCATAGAAAGGCCCAAAGAATGACACTTTAAGCGAGGCTTGTTGGGGGGAACCAATAAAATAGGCTTTGCCGATACTCTCCTGCCATTGCTGCTTCTGCGGGTTATAACCCCGGTTAATGACTTTTACACCACCATCATCTCGTGGCGTGTAATTAGCGCTGACCCTCTCCAATCCACGTTCAAAAGAGTGGTCCAACCGGGCTATTTCATACCAGGTGCCGAGGTAGCGAGGGAGTTGGAAGTTATCAACCACTTTCACGTCTTTAGGCGGGGTCACGCTACAGGCGACCGAGAGCAGAGTTGCAGTTAATACGGATAGTTTTGACCACAGGCGCATTGGCGTTCCTTAGTTTTCTGATAATTACTCTATGGTTGAGAATAGCTATCAGTTATCAGGGGCGCAAATAGATGAATCTGAGTTATTAGCTGAGTGCGGAAAAAAAACGGCCCGCTAAAGAGCAGGCCGCAGATTAGGCATGAATAATTACAGCGTCAGGACACCGATGATAGTGACCACACTCAGAATGGCTGCCAGACCATAGAATACCCATTTCCCGGCAGGGACATGGATTTTCAAATCATGCATGGCGTGATGGATACGGTGTAAACCGCACCACAGTGGCAGAATAATCATCAGCAGCAGGAAGATCCGGCCAATGAAACTCTGACAGAATGCCAGAATACGCTCATAACTCAACGCATCACCAGGGAAGGCACCCAGCGGCAGCAAAATGGCAACCAGCAGAATTACCGCCGGCGCAATGATTGCACTCCACATACCACCCGCGCCAAACAGACCCCAGAAGATAGGTTCATCGGAGCGTTTAGGGACTTGATTCATCTTGTTCTCCTCCGAGTTAGAGTAAGGCAACGGCCAGAATAATCGCGGTAGCCACGACAGTCACAACCCACAGTGCCTTGATAATTGGCTCTGGACCCATTTTTTCGCTATTAACGATAATATTGGCGGCTTTCGGTGCCAGTTCAAACCAGGTTTTGGTATGCAGCACAGCGGCCAATAACGTAATAATATTGATCAGTAACACCAGTGGGTTTTGCAGGAAACCAACGAAGCCTTCCCACCCCGCCGGGCCACTTTTCAACGCGAACACGCCGTAAATCAACAGAACACTGAACCATACTGTCGGAATCGATGTACCTTCGCGCACCATATAAAAGCGGTAGAAACCGAGCTTCTGCCACCAGTTTGGGGCCATGGTACGGACATAAGCTTTACGTTTAGTAGTCATTACTATCTCCCCTCCCTTATTGTGGTTTAAGCATGGCGATCATGAAGTCTTTAGCACTCTCGACCTTGCCTTGTTGGATAGCAGCAGCCGGATCAACGTGTTTCGGACAAACTTCAGAACAGTAGCCAACGAAGGTACAGCTCCAAACACCATTTTTACCGTTAAGCTGTGGCATACGCTCTTTTTTACCGTGGTCACGGTTATCTAAATTGTAACGGTGCGCCAGGGTAATAGCTGCCGGGCCGATAAACTCAGGATTCAAGCCAAACTGCGGGCAAGCGGCATAGCACAAGCCACAGTTAATACAGCCGGAGAACTGATGGTATTTCGCCATCTGAGCCGGAGTCTGCTTATTCGGGCCGTCTTGCGGTTTCCGCTCGTTACCAATAATGTAAGGCTTGATAGCTTCCAGGCTCTCAATAAAGTGAGTCATATCAACGACTAAATCACGTTCAATCGGGAAGTTACCCAGTGCTTCGACTTTCATTCCGCCAGTGTATTCGCGTAGGAAAGTCTTACAGGCAAGTTTTGGAACCTTATTGACCATCATGCCGCATGAGCCGCAAATCGCCATTCGGCAAGACCAGCGATAAGAGAGGTCCGGTGCCAGGTTATCTTTGATGTAGCCTAATGCATCAAGCAGAGAGGTCTGCTCATCGTAAGGTACTTCAAAGGTTTCGAAGTGAGGTTCGCTATCACTTTCTGGGTTATAGCGCATGACCTCCATTTTCAGGAGTTTCATATCAGTCATTCGCCTGCTCCTTATCCTTCAAATCTTTTGCATCTTGTGCGGTGGCTTCGCCACCATAAACACGTTTTGCCGGTGCCAGCTTGGTAATCTTAACGTCGCTGTATTCAAGGCGTGGGGCGCCACCCGGAGTATGGAAGGCCAGCGTGTGTTTGAGGAAATTAACATCATCACGCTCGGTGCAGCCTTCATCCAGACGCTGATGCGCGCCACGGGATTCTTTACGGTTAAGTGCAGAGTGGGCCATACATTCAGCCACATCCAAGCCGTAACCCAGCTCAATGGTGTACAGCAAGTCAGTATTGAAAACACTGGAGGTATCGGTGATTTTCACGCGTTTGAAGCGCTCTTTCAACTCGGCCAGTTTATCCACCGTTTTCTGCATCAGTTCTGGTGTGCGGTAAATACCACAACCTTCTTCCATTGACAGACCCATCTCATCGCGGATTTTAGACCAATTCTCGGTCCCTTCCTGTTTCATGAGATTACTTAGGCGGGTTTCCACATCACGGGTTTGTGCATCTAGCGCACTGCCATTTGCCGGGCCGGTTTCCATGGCACGCGCTGCTGCTTGTTCACCGGCAACACGACCAAATACCACTAACTCAGCCAGTGAGTTAGAACCTAAGCGGTTAGCGCCATGTAAGCCAACAGAAGAACATTCACCTACCGCGAACAGCCCTTTGATACGGGTTTCGCACTGTTGGTTGGTTTCGATACCACCCATGGTGTAATGCGCAGTTGGACGCACTGGGATGGGTTCTTTGACTGGGTCGACACCGACATAAGCTTTTGCCAGTTCACAGATGAACGGCAAGCGCTCAAGCAGTTTTTTCTCGCCCAAATGGCGCAGATCCAGATAGACCACATCACCACGTGGCGTGGCGATGGTGCGGCCAGCACGCCATTCATGCCAGAAGGCTTGCGAAACTTTATCGCGTGGGCCTAATTCCATGTATTTGTTTTTGGGTTCACCGAGTGGGGTTTCTGGTCCCATCCCATAATCCTGCAAATAACGGTAGCCGTCTTTATTGACCAGAATACCGCCTTCACCACGACAACCTTCGGTCATCAGGATGCCAGAACCTGGCAGGCCAGTTGGGTGATATTGCACAAATTCCATATCTCGCAGCGGAACGCCGTGGTGGAATGCCATCCCCATACCATCACCGGTAACAATACCGCCGTTGGTGTTATAACGATAAACTCGGCCTGCGCCACCGGTCGCCATGATCACCGCGTTCGCACGAATTTGTACACGGGTGCCTTCCATCATATTCATGGCAACTACGCCACGTGCCTGACCGTCATCGACCAGAATATCTAACACGAAATGCTCATCAAATCGTTGAATTTGTGGGTATTTCAAAGATGTCTGGAACAGTGTGTGCAGCATATGGAAGCCGGTTTTATCGGCAGCAAACCAGGTGCGCTCAATTTTCATCCCACCAAAGCGGCGAACGTTAACCGAGCCATCAGGTTTGCGGCTCCATGGGCAGCCCCAAATTTCCAGCTGTGCCATTTCTTGCGGGCAACTGTGGACAAAATGGTCAACAACATCTTGTTCGCATAGCCAGTCACCACCGGCTACCGTGTCGTTGAAATGATAGTCAAAGCTATCGTGGTCTTGTGTGACGGCGGCTGATCCCCCTTCGGCGGCCACAGTATGGCTACGCATCGGGTATACTTTCGAGATCAGAGCAATCTTCAGTTGGGGGTTGGCTTCCGCTGCGGCTATTGCTGCACGTAAACCAGCGCCTCCGGCCCCGATAATAGCAAGATCGGCGTTAAAGGTTTGCACTGCGCTTCTCCATTGTTCAAGTGAAATACCCTTCATACTTCAAGCTACATGTGCGTTGGCTGCTTTCATTCACCCGAATTATTGACTGGCGTCAACTCATCGGGACTCACTCAATTGCCGCCTTCCTGCAACTCGAATTATTTTGGATATCTAATTAAAATATATAATTTTAAATTATTATTAGGCTAACTTATTCGCCGTTAACCAGAATGATGGTATTAAGAATAGCTATTTCTTACTTTTTGTATGGGAATAATTATACCTAATGCTAAGTGCTATAAATTTGATGTGATCGATTGTTTTGTTTTATTTGAACCTACTCAGGCGCATTACTAGCAAAAACGTGATCCCAAACAGGATCTACTGGGCTAAAGTCTTTTTTGCAGCGTGAAATGCTGAATTCAAGCCAAAAATCGGGCTGATGAGTGACAGATTTGTCTGAGTGAGTAGATGCGAGTAGACTGCATCCCCTGTTTGATTTCGGAGTTAACCACCATGAGCGAAACGGCAAGCTGGCAGCCGAGTGCACCTATCGCCAATTTGTTGAAACGCGCAGCAATAATGGCAGAGATCCGGCGCTTTTTTGCCGATCGTGGCGTATTAGAAGTTGAAACGCCAACCATGAGCCAAGCGACAGTGACGGACGTTCATTTAGTCCCATTCCAAACCCGGTTTGTTGGCCCGGGCGCTGCCGATGGTATGACGCTGTACATGATGACCAGCCCGGAATACCACATGAAGCGCTTATTGGCGGCAGGCAGTGGATCTATCTATCAATTGGGGCGCAGTTTCCGCAATGAAGAAGCTGGCCGTCATCACAATCCTGAATTCACCATGCTGGAATGGTATCGCCCACATTATGATATGTATCGCTTAATGAATGAGGTTGATGACCTGTTGCAACAAATACTGGATTGTAATAGCGCTGAAACCTTGTCTTATCAGCAAGCATTCCTGCGCCACTTAGACATTGATCCATTGTCGGCAGATAAAGCACAATTACGTGAAGCCGCGGCAAAACTGGATTTAAGTAATATTGCCGATACAGAAGAAGATCGCGATACGCTATTGCAGCTGCTGTTTACCGTCGGAGTCGAGCCACACATTGGCCGCGATAAACCCGCCTTTGTTTATCATTTCCCCGCGTCTCAAGCTTCACTGGCGGTGATCAGCACTGAAGATCACCGAGTAGCAGAACGTTTTGAGGTTTACTTCAAAGGTATTGAGTTAGCGAATGGTTTCCATGAGCTGACTGATGGTGATGAACAACTGCAGCGTTTTGAGCAAGATAATCGCATTCGAGCCAAACGGGGTTTACCGCAGAACCCAATTGATATGAACCTAATTGCCGCCTTGAAACAGGGCTTGCCGGATTGCTCAGGAGTGGCGTTAGGTGTTGATCGTCTGGTGATGCTGGCGCTGGGGGCGGAAAGATTAGATGAGGTTATCGCATTCCCAGTAGGGCGTGCTTAATAACCCCTCGCCCTTGGCGCCGCAGCGGTGTTCGCTACGTTCACGAACCCGAATCACTTACTGATGTAAGCTCATCGGGATTAATGAACTTGCTGCCTTGCTGCAACACCAATGACTTTGGGTAATATTCCTGATTATTGGGCCTGACTCTTCACAGAGTCAGGCCATTTTTCTATCGATACGTCAACTTAACTTACAAGCTACCCGGTGTGCGGCCGCGCCCTGAAGTAATAGTGCGGCCAGCGCCACGCCCCAGTGTTTCCAGCCGAGCCTGGAAGGGTGGGAATGGCAGAGTAATGCCGTGCTCACGGTAACCGGCCAGAATCAACTGGTGGATTTCATGGCGCAGTGGCATACGATGTCCCATTTCGGCGGCGTAAATACGCAGTTCGAAAATCTGAATCCCTTGTTGAAGATCAACCAGATAGACCTCGGGTGCCGGGTTATCCAATATCAAGGTACAGCGGCGTGCAGCAGTAAGTAACACCTCAGTCACTTCCTCACTGCTGGTTTCAGCCGGAGCCGGCACTGTGAGTACCACACGGGTAATTGAATCCGACAGTGACCAGTTAATAAATTGCTCAGTAATAAATGCCTTATTCGGCACGATAATTTCTTTGCGATCCCAGTCAGAGATAGTTGTGGCACGGGTATTGATTTTGGTCACGCTACCGGTGAGATCACGTATGGTCACGGTATCGCCGATACGGATCGGTTTCTCGAACAAGATGATCAGACCAGAAACAAAGTTGGCAAAAATTTCCTGCAAACCGAACCCCAAACCTAAACCAAGTGCGGCAACCAACCATTGGAATTTCGCCCACTCGATCCCTAACATAGAGAAACCGAGCAAGCTGCCGAACAGGATCAACAGATATTTGGTGATGGTGGAGATGGCATAGCCCGTCCCCGGCGTCAGATCCAGATGCTGCAATAGCGCCAGTTCCAGTAGGGCAGGCAGGTTGCGCACTAGCTGGGTAGTCACAACCATCACTAAAATAGCGATCAGCAGTGATCCCATGGTGATCGCCTGCACCGACTCAATACCGTTAATGGTGGATGACACATCCCACAGGCGAATATTTTCCAGAAAACCAAAAGCTGAATGAATCTCAGACCACAATGCTATCACTGAAACCAAGGCGATCATCGTCAGGATCGATCGCACCAGACGTAGAGATTGGGCGCTGATCACATCCAGATCAATGACCGGTTCCTCAACATCAATGGACCCTTCGGTACTGTTATTGTGCGGCGTATCTTCTTCACCGCGGGCGCGCTGCGCCAGAATATCGGCTCGCCGCTGCTTAGCTCGGTCAAAAGCAATACGGCGGCGCTGAATCAGCATCCAACGGCGGATAATATGGTAAACCACCAACAAGAAGAACCAGATGGCAACCGAGGTTTCCAAACGCGCCAGTAGCGCCTGTGAGGTGGTGAGATAACCGAGCGCCGAGGCCAATGCTGCAATCAGTGGGGCAGATAGCAGTAGCCCCCATAACGCCACGTTAATGATGTTCTCGCCCGAGCCTTTTTTATCCAGATAGAGTGGAATACCGGCTCGTTTCAGGCTATTGGTCACCAGACTTAAGGCAACACACAGCAAAATAAAGCACAGGCGGCCCAGGGTACCAGCGAATTCACGGTCATTATAATTCTCGAATGTAATCAGTGCCATCATCAATGGGATAATCAACCACACTGACATGCGATAAAAACGCATTGCCCGCCCGACCTGCGCCGGTGACCAGCGGAAGTGGGTGATAAACAGGCCATGAGGATGTGCAAACGAGGCACTTATCATAAACAGCCACAGTACTGGCACGGTGGCAGTGACGGCATTACCAATGGCGATCGCCATCGGATATGACCAAGCGTTTTGCAGGCCATAGCCGAGCGCGGCCCACAATACTGGTAGCGGCAGCGCCATCAGAATTGACCAGAAAACGGTACGTAATGTCAGGGAGAAATGGTCTTGCGTAACCTTACCCACCCGGCTGCTAGCACGCTCCAGGAAGGCATGATAGTGGCGACGCAAGCTGATACTGAAACCGACAAACAGCAAGGCTGCGCTGATCGGTAGCAGTGTCTCTTGGCTGGTCATCATCATGACGAACGCGCCACTTAACTGCGAAAGTGTATCCAGCGACAGTAAGCGGGTCAGGTCATGGGCAACGTTAATCGGGTAAGACAGTGATATTGGGCTGACATCTGCGACCCAAAACAGATAACGGTGAGTTGCCTCGCGAACTTCACTTAGCGCATCCACCAACTGACTGTTGGCCACTTTCAACTTGGTTAATTCTAGAATCTGGGTGTCATAGCCGGACAGCAGAGAATTCAGCAATTCGCGCTGTGTGCGCCATTGAGCATCAAGGATCCGCTGCTGTTCGGTGGTGAGCGGTGTACCATCATTTTGCTTTAATTTGACATTTTGCTGCTGTAACTTCTCCAACATGTCTTCATATTGCAGACGTTGAACCCGCAACTGCGCCATATCACGATCCAGTTGCTGAGATTTCGGTACGTCAGGCAATCTTGCAACTTGTGCCCGCAGTGTTTCCCCCAGTGCGGTTGAAACGCCCAGCCACTGGGCCTGTTCACGAATAGTACTGAGAGCCTGCCGGACTTGTTGGGTTTGGGCTACCGCTTGCCGTTGTTGCGAAGAGATCAGATCAATGCGTTGCGCCTGTTGATTTAGCGCTTGGGATAGCTCGCGGTTGATTTGCAGTTGCTGGATGATTGACTCAGGTAAATCGCCCCCTTGTTCCGCCAGTAACTCGGTGCGCTCAAGTGCCTGTTCAGCCGCCTGCTGACGCTGGTTATTGAGATTATTACGTAAGGTTTGGAGCTGAGCATCAACCCGTTCTTGACGCTTTTTGTATAACTCGGCGCGCAGCCGTGACAGCTCTTGCCGGTTGTTGGCTGAGAGCTGAGAAAGCTCCAGTTCATTGGCTTTAGCCTTACGGGCCACGGCTTCTGCTTGTAGTAATGCAAACTGTGCCTGTGCGACCGGATTGGCGGGGTTACTTTGTGCCTGAAGGCGGGTGCTGATTTCAGTCAGAATTCGCCGAGCTTCTGATTGCTGCTGAGGCAACTGGCTGAGGGATTCACTGATTTCCCGCGCCCGATCCTGTTCTTGTTGCGACAGACGGCTTAATTCCAACAACTGGCTGCTGATTTGCAGCACTTGTTGTTCCAGTTCGGAGGTAGACATGTTACTGGGTACGGGCAGGGGTTTATCCCCTTCTTGCGCCAGTTCCTGGCGTAACTCGCGGGTCAGTTTGGGGAAGTCATCAATGGCTTTTTGATACTGCTGGGCGCGGATATCAGACTCTTTTGCATCCGCCAGCCAACTAAGAGCCGATTGCAGCGCCTGAACAATTTCGGTCTGATTTGGCATCCCTTTATTGGTTTCAGCCTGTTTCAGCTCTTGTCTGAGCTGATCTTCATTAGGCTGAGTTGCCGCATGCAACGGCAAAGACAGCAGCATGACAAATGACAGTAACAGGCCAAAAGAGAGTGATTTACCAAAAAATCGAGAAATTATTAGGCGCACGTAAGGGTTCCTTAACATCGATTACGTTTATACCCGTCATACTTCAAGCTGCATATGCATTGGCTGCTCTCGCTCACCCGAATCATTGACTAGCGTCAACTCATCGGGTTTATTCGCTTGCCGCCTTACTGCAACTCGAATTACTTAGGGTATAGCAGTAGGGACGGCTTCGGCTAATACTTCACCCATGCGGGTAACAGAACCACTGTTTAACTGTGGTGCTAAATAGACTTTACCTTCAGCAAACAGGTTAATCACTGTCGAGCCTAACTTAAAGCGGCCCATTTCTTGCCCTTTTTCCAGCACTACCGCGCCTTCAGTTCCTGCTTGCGGATAGGTCCATCGGCGAATCACACCTTCTCGTGGCGGGGTAATGGTGCCAGCCCAGACGGTTTCTATGCTGCCAACAATAGTGGCACCTACCAGAATTTGTGCCATCGGGCCAAAAGCGGTATCAAAGATGCAAATAACACGTTCATTACGTGCGAAGAGATTAGGCACATTAGCCGCAGTCAATGGATTGACCGAGAACAAATCACCTGGCACATAAATCATTTCGCGCAAGATACCGTCACACGGCATATGGACGCGATGGTAGTCACGTGGAGCCAGATAGGTGGTGACAAAATGGCCATTTTGGAACTCAGCAGCCAACATATAGTTACCGGCGAGTAGGGCTTCCAGCGTGTAGTTGTGGCCCTTTGCCTGCAAAATTTGCCCGTCATGAATTGCGCCTAACTGGCTAATAGCGCCGTCGGCAGGTTGGGCCAAGAGGTTTTCTTCCGCTACAACAGGGCGCACACCCGCGCGCAGTGGGCGCACAAAGAACTCATTAAACGAACGATAAGCAGAGAACTCAGGGTCCTGGGCTTCCTTCATATCAACATGGTAGTAGCGGGCAAATGCCTTGATCACCAGTTGGGTCAGCCAGCCACCTTGCTTATCTGCCCCCCAGCCTGCCAAACGAGTCAGGCCAAGTTTTGGGAGTAAATATTGTAATCTGATTTTGATACTGTCCAGCACGTAGACCTCTGGGTAAACATTAAAATTAATGAGGGGGCGCATAATACCCGTCGCCCTTCAAGATACAGGGGTGTTGGCTGCCTCACACCAGTCACTTACTTGAGTAAGCTCCTGAGGCTTCGCTCAATTGCCGCCTACCTGCATCTTGAAGTCACTGGGTATATATCTTTCTGCGCCCACAGTTTTTAGCTAAAGCATGTTCAACAGGACTATCGAGACATCATTTCTCGTCGCTATCAGATGTCTTACGCGGCTTCGCCTGTTCCATACTTTCCAGGATTCGATGGTAATTATCGAAACGCTCTTCAGCGATTTTGCCTTGTTCTACCGCTTCGCGCAGTGCACAACCGGGATCGGTGGTATGGCTGCAATCACGGAATTTGCAATGGCCGAGATAATCACGGAATTCGACAAATCCTTGAGTGATTTGTTCCGGTGCCAGATGCCAGAGGCCAAATTCACGCACCCCCGGTGAGTCAATCACATCGCCGCCTTGCTGGAAATGATATAAGCGGGCTGCGGTGGTGGTGTGCTGACCCAGACCTGAATTACCCGATACCGTATTGACCAGAATTTCGTTATCCGTTGGTGGTAACAGGGCATTCAGCAGGCTGGATTTACCCACGCCGGACTGACCGGCAAAGATACTGATGCGCCCAGCCAGTGCCTTTTCAAAGGCTTCCATCCCTTCACGGGTTTGACTTGAGACTTCCAGCACGTTGTAGCCAATGCGACGGTAAATCTCCATCATGCCATCAACGAATTTACGGCCATCGGCATCCAGTAAATCGATTTTGTTCAACACAATTAACGGTTCGACTTCCAGTGTTTCACAGGCCACCAGATAGCGATCGATAATATTAAGAGAAAGTTCAGGTAAGATCGCCGAAACGATCACGATCTGATCGATATTTGCGGCGATCGGTTTCACGCCGTCGTACAGATCAGGGCGTGTCAGCACGGATGTACGCTCATGTACGGCTTCGACAATGCCTTTAACCCGCACACCTTCCTGAGCTTGCAAGCCTGGGCGCCAGACCACACGGTCACCGGTAACCAGTGATTTAATGGTACGGCGGATGTTACAACGGTGTTGAACACCATCGGTGGCTTCGACATCGGCGTGCTGGCCGAAACGACTGATTACGATACCTTCTTGCGCATCGCCAAGCTGAGAGTCATCTAACTCAGGTTTTCTATCAGTGCGTAGCCGACGCTGATGGTTTGCCTGCACACGGCGTTGTTGACCTTTCGACAGTTTATTCTTACTCACTGCGCCTCACTTGAATCTGCATTAATACCCTTCATACTTGAAGCCGCTGGGGCTACTCGCTTCACTCCCCCGCATCGGTGTAATCTTATCGGGATTCGTTTGCTTGCTACCTACCTGCAACGCCAATTTCTTTGGGTATATCGCTGGTTGCGACCAAAAGGGCTATGATACACATTATTTTATCAATTAACCGTTTGTTCGGTAGTCTCACCCGCTAACAGGCAGGAAATATTATGGCAGAGAATCAAAATAATCTGATCTGGATCGATCTGGAAATGACCGGTCTTGATCCTGAGCGCGATCGGATCATTGAGATAGCCACTCTGGTCACCGATGCTAATCTCAATATTCTAGCCGAAGGCCCAGTATTGGCGGTTCATCAGTCGGATGAACAGCTTGGGCTTATGGATGAATGGAATGTGCGTACCCATACCGGCAGTGGTTTGGTGGAACGGGTTAAAGCCAGCCCATTTAGTGATAGTGATGCTGAATTACAAACCATTGAATTCTTGAAACAGTGGGTTCCAGCGGGCGCTTCACCTATCTGTGGTAACAGTGTGGGCCAAGACCGCCGCTTCCTGTTCCGTTATATGCCAGAGCTTGAAGCTTATTTCCACTACCGCTATCTGGATGTCAGCACGCTAAAAGAGCTGGCACGCCGCTGGAAACCAGAGATTCTGCCGGGTTTCAAAAAACAAAATACCCATCAAGCACTAGACGATATCCGTGAATCTGTGGCTGAGCTTGCCTATTACCGCGAGCATTTTATTCAATCTTGATCCCCTGCGGCCTTGAAGTAGCAGGGGTGTTAGCTGCGTTAGCTCACCCGAATCACTGACTGCCCGTTGACCTTAAAATAAATAGACTCATCGGGATGCGTTTGCTGGCAGCCTACCTGCTACTCCAATGACTTTGGGGTTTTGTTGCGGCCTTGAAGCAGCAGGGATAGTCGCGCTTACACTCCTGCTGTTTCAATAACTTTAGGTATATACTTTGCCCGGCGCTGGTAAAAACGCCACATTGCTGTTTTAATCGTCACTTGAACCAAAAAATGATTTTTTTGCTTTTAGGGGCTTGCGGCAAAACGGATTTCTCGTATAATGCGCACCCCGTACCGATGAAGAATTCGCAAACATGCGCAGACCGATTTAGTACGAGTTAAGTGTAGAAAACGTTGTAAAAAGTAAGACGGCACCAAGCGGGAATAGCTCAGTTGGTAGAGCACGACCTTGCCAAGGTCGGGGTCGCGAGTTCGAGTCTCGTTTCCCGCTCCAATCTTTAACCATAAAGATAGTGACCGGCAGTACAGCAGCTTTAGTTCAGAAGTCAGAAATATAAGTGATACGTTGTTATGACGTATGGCAGCGACGCGGGAATAGCTCAGTTGGTAGAGCACGACCTTGCCAAGGTCGGGGTCGCGAGTTCGAGTCTCGTTTCCCGCTCCAAAATTTATTTCTGAATAAGCAGTAAATATCAAATGCTGTCACATACAGCAGGGTGCAAAAGCATCTCAATGCGGGAATAGCTCAGTTGGTAGAGCACGACCTTGCCAAGGTCGGGGTCGCGAGTTCGAGTCTCGTTTCCCGCTCCAAAATTTTTATTCAATTCTATTATTTTTATCCACAGCTACATAACGCGCCATGCCGCGTTGTACATACAATGTATTAACTTCGTCAACAGACTTATCCACAGATTCTGCTTTTTTTATATCCAGCTCATATTTTATCCACTGCGCAACCCTCTTTCATATCTCTTTGATTTAGCGATATATATTTTTCTGTGAAAACGTTATACCGATCACTTGCGCTTTTTTTCGCACTTGATTGCCAAGGTGTTTTTATTTTTATGCACAGGAAAACTCCGAGTTCATTCATTATAAAAATACATAAAAAAAAGCCATACCAAACAGCATATAGTTTCAGGTAAAGGGGGATATCAGGCATCCCGTGGTAGGCCTTTCTCAATAGCCCGCACCAGCCTTTTTTTCTGTGGCGATTGAACATCCACAATCAGTGTAGACCGTCTTTTCAATTGTTGTGAGATTGACCACTCAATATGTTCATCTAACATTGGATCAATCCCGCGGCGCGCTTCCAGTGCCAATACGATACTGTCGAGATAGGGGGCATTGCCCAGTGCGACCGAGATATTACGTAGCCAGCGTAGGTGACCAATGCGGCGGATGGCTGAACCTTCCGTAACCCGCAAAAATTTCTCTTCATTCCAGGCAAATAAATCCAATAACTGTGGCGTGTGTAGCACGGCGCGTGGGCTGAAATCTTCCTCATCAGTTAATTGTGAGAAGCGGTTCCAGGGGCAGATAAGCTGACAATCATCACAGCCATAAATACGATTTCCCATTAGTGGACGAAATTCTTCTGGTATCGCCCCTTCAAGTTCAATGGTCAGGTAGGAGATACAGCGGCGAGCATCAACGGTATAGGGTGCAACGATAGCGCCGGTCGGGCAGGTGGTGATACAGGCAACGCAACGGCCACATTGCTCCTCTTGCGGCTTATCAATCGGCAGCGGCAGATCAATTAGTAATTCGCCAAGAAAGAACCAGGAACCCGCATCACGATTTAAAATCAGTGAGTGCTTACCAACCCAGCCAATCCCTGCTTTTGCAGCTAATGACCGCTCCATAATGGGGGCAGAATCGACAAATGGGCGGAAATTGATGTCACCGTGAGCCTGCTCCAGACAGTAACTCTGAATCATATCGCCCAATCTTTTCAGCCGCTGGCGCAGCAATTTATGATAATCACGGCCCAGCGCATAGCGACTGACATAACCTAACTTAGCATTGTTCAATGTGCTGGCAAATGCAGCCTTGGCAGGGAGATAATTCATCCGCACGCTAATCACCCGTAAGGTTCCGGGTAATAATTCATGGGGCCGCGCGCGCAGCATACCGTGGCGAGCCATCCAGGCCATCTCGCCATGATATTGTTTATCAAGCCAAGTTTGTAACCGCGGTTCTTCCGCAGACAAATCCGTATCGCAGATACTGACTTGCTGGAAACCTAGCGATTGCCCCCATTGCTTGATATGTTGGGCTAATTGATTCAGATCGAGGGGGTGTGCCATGACGGACCATAGTAAGAAACAAATCGGTGTCAGCTTACCACACTCTGTTTTTTCTGCGGACTGGGTACGCCAGAACGAGGTCGTGGCCGCGGCACACTTTTCTCTAACGTTGTTTGATCTGATGGTCAGAGCGGGCGATGCGGCCTTTGAACTGGCGCGTAAACAGTACCCAGCGGCGCGTCACTGGTTGATATTGTGTGGCCACGGTAATAATGGTGGCGATGGTTATATCGTTGCGAATCGGGCATTAGCCGCGGGGCTGAATGTTACGCTTATTGCCTGCCCCGGCAATCGGCCATTACCCGCACAAGCGCATCAGGCGCAATCCCAATGGTTGGCGGCAGGTGGCATAATTCACCAGCCTGAGACACCGTGGCCACAACATGTTGATTTGATTATTGATGCATTGTTGGGTATTGGCCTGCGAGCGGCACCGCAAGGCGTTTATGCTACGCTGATTGACACCGCGAATCGCCATCGGGCCGCAAAGATTGCCTTGGATATTCCTTCTGGACTCAGTGCCGACAGTGGTGCTGCTCTCGGATCGGTTATTCGCGCAGACCACACCCTGACTTTTGTCGCGCTGAAACCGGGTTTGCTCACCGGTCAGGCCCGTGATTGGGTGGGGCATTTACACTGCAATGACTTGGGGCTGACAGCATGGCTGCTCACTCAACCGCTACAAATTGAGCGAATGACCGCAGATCACCTACCGCAATGGCTACAGCCACGCCGCCCTTGTGCTCATAAAGGGGAACATGGCCGATTGTTGCTGGTGGGCGGAGATAAAGGGCTGGGAGGTGCGATTCGCATGGCCGGTGAAGCCGCTCTGCGCAGTGGGGCTGGCTTAGTGCGAGTGCTCACTCAAATTGAGCATGTGGCACCGATTCTGGCGGCAAGGCCAGAGTTGATGGTACAAGAGTTAACGCCGGAAACTCTTGAACAAGGTATTGGCTGGGCTGATGTCCTGGTTGTCGGTCCAGGGTTAGGGCAGTCCGATTGGGGCCGGAATGCTCTGAATTTATTGCAACAAAGTGATAAACCAGCATTATGGGACGCAGATGCGCTCAACTTGCTGGCATTAAATCCACATAGGCGTCAGAATCGGGTATTGACCCCACATCCAGGGGAAGCTGCTCGTCTGCTTGGTTGCCGCGTCGCTGATATTGAGAGTGACCGCTTACTTTCGGCCCGAAACATCGTTAAACAATATGGTGGTGTGGTGGTATTGAAAGGTGCTGGTACCCTGATTGCCAGTGAGCAGGGCGAGATGGCGATCGCTGATGTTGGTAATGCAGGGATGGCCTCCGGCGGCATGGGGGATATTCTGTCCGGTATTATTGGTAGTTTGATAGCACAAAAGCTGGTGCTGTATGATGCTGCCTGTGCAGGTTGTGTCGTGCATGGCGTTGCCGCAGACAAACTGGCTGAAGTTCAAGGCACCCGGGGTTTACTGGCAACAGATTTACTGTCAGTTATTCCGAAGTACGTTAATCCTGAGTTAGCAAGATAGATATCACAGAATGAAAGAACTCGTTTTACCTCTGCCTGATGAGGCAGCGACCGTTGCATTAGGGGCTAGTTTGGCCCATGCCTTCAATGGTGCTAGCGTTATTTATCTGTTCGGTGACTTAGGTGCCGGAAAAACAACTTTCAGCCGCGGCTTCCTTCAGGCCCTTGGCCACATTGGTCATGTTAAAAGCCCTACTTATACCTTGGTTGAACCTTATGCGTTAATTCCAAGACCGGTTTACCATTTTGACCTATATCGTCTGGCGGACCCTGAGGAGCTGGAGTTTATGGGTATTCGTGATTATTTCGATGAGCGGGCAATTTGCCTGGTGGAATGGCCACAGCAAGGTGAGGGGTTCTTACCTCGGGCCGATATAGAGTTACATTTGGCGTATCAGGCTGAAGGGCGTGAAGCCCGTCTGGTTGCCCTTTCTGATGCGGGTGCGGATGTATTGCGCCGTTTAGCTGCTGTGCAAGGATAATTTGATAATGATGCATAGCTTGATGCTAATAAATCGCTACCAACGATCGTTTACCGCAGTCATGTTGGTTATGGTGAGTTTATTAAGCCTACCTTCCGCCTTGGCTATGAAACTCACCGATATTAAGGTGAACAATGGCCCGACGGAAAGCCGGGTGACGCTCAGTTTTGATGGTAAACCGATTTATGCCTTTTTCTCGTTGAGTTCGCCTGAGCGAGTGGTGTTGGATGTCCGCCAAAGCGGTAATCTCTCTGGTTTACCCTTGGAGTTCAGTGGGCAGAATCTGCTGAAAAGAATTCGTTCCAGTACCCCGAAAGATGAGCAAAGCACCCGTCTGGTGCTGGAATTGACGCAAAAAGTTAAAACCCGCGCGGTGACACAGCAGTCGGGCAGTAACTACACGGTGGTCATTACCATGACCGCAGCCGCCCCTGCTCGTCAGGTACAAACCACGTTAAGCCCGAACAATACGTTAAGCTCAAACAGTACGTTAAGCTCAAACAACACGTTAAGCCCAAACAGTAGGCCACTCAGCCAAACCAATACCCCTAGCCCGAATGCTGGGCGTTTGACGCCGCCGGTCAATAACGTGAATACGACACCGCGCGTGACCAGTTCAAACACCACATCGGAGGCTAAAAACCCGTTTAACAATAAGCCGACTGTGGTTGTCAGCAGTGATACCGTCACCACCAATACCGCCCGCCCGATTAAAGCCAGCCGTGTTGCTAATAGCGATCGTGTAGTGGTGGCAATCGATGCCGGTCACGGTGGGCAAGACCCAGGTGCAATCGGGCAAAATGGCCTGAAAGAGAAGAATGTCACGATTGCCATCGCCCGCCGACTTGAAGCATTGCTTAATAGCGACCCGATGTTTAAACCGGTTTTAACCCGCAATGGCGATTACTTCATTTCGGTGATGGGCCGTTCGGACGTGGCCCGTAAGCAAGGGGCTAACGTGCTGGTTTCTATTCATGCGGATGCTGCACCTAACCGCAGTGCTACTGGGGCTTCGGTCTGGGTTCTGTCAAATCGCCGTGCTAACAGTGAAATGGGCAACTGGCTGGAACAGCATGAGAAACAATCTGAATTGCTCGGTGGTGCCGGTGACGTGTTGGCGAATACCGCGTCAGACCCCTATTTGAGTCAGGCAGTATTGGATCTGCAATTCGGCCACTCCCAGCGGGTGGGCTATGACGTAGCGACCAAGGTGCTGCGTGAGCTACAAACAGTAGGTGACATTCATAAACGTCGGCCTGAACACGCCAGTCTTGGGGTGTTACGTTCACCGGATATTCCATCGTTATTAGTGGAAACCGGCTTTATCAGTAATAGTACGGAGGAGCGGCTGCTTGGCAGTAGCGCGTATCAGGAGAAGATTGCTCAGGCCATTTATAAAGGCTTGCGCAGTTATTTCCTCGCGCATCCGCTACAAGCCGACCCAAAGGTCGAAAACCGTCCGCTAATAGAAACAGCGGCGGTTGATTCTTCAGTGCAGCGTTCAAATGTTAATCAGCCAGAACCGATTGTCAGCAATGCGCAAAGCGGCAGAGTTTCTGCCGTCAAGCCTGTGGCGACAGGGAAAAGCCAAATCCATAAAGTACAACGTGGTGAAACCTTATCCGGCATTGCGAGCCAATACGGCGTCAGCATGGCGCTATTGCGGCAAAACAATACGCTGAAAAATGATGTGGTGTGGGTGGGGCAGCGTTTGAAAGTGCCGGCATTGGGCAGCACGGCAGCGGCACCAAAAAACCAAACAATTGCTAAAAACAAAACAGTAAAACATCTGGTAAAACGCGGTGATACGCTATCAGCCATTGCGGCCAGATATGGCGTGTCGATGAGTGAGATTGAGCGGGCGAACAAGATAAAGTCAGGTAATGTCCAGCTAGGGCAAACCCTCACGATCCCACAATCGTAAGCGAAAGGAACTGCTATGCCGATTCATATTCTGCCACCACAGCTTGCTAACCAAATTGCCGCCGGTGAAGTGGTAGAGCGGCCTGCGTCGGTGGTTAAAGAGTTGGTAGAAAACAGTCTGGATGCAGGAGCTACCCGGATTGATATCGATATTGAACGGGGTGGCGCCAAACTGATTCGTATCCGCGATAATGGCTGCGGCATCGGCAAAGAAGATTTATCACTGGCGCTGGCGCGCCATGCCACCAGTAAGATAAGTTCGCTAGAAGATCTGGAAGCTATCCTCAGCATGGGCTTTCGTGGCGAAGCACTGGCCAGTATCAGTTCAGTCTCACGTCTGATTCTGACTTCCCGCACTGCCGAACAAAATGAAGCCTGGCAGGCTTATGCGGAAGGGCGTGATATGGCCGTCACTATCAAGCCAGCGGCGCATCCGGTGGGGAGTACTCTTGAAGTGCTGGATCTGTTTTATAACACGCCAGCGCGCCGCAAATTTATGCGCACTGAAAAAACCGAGTTCGGTCATATTGATGAAGTGGTGCGGCGCATTGCGCTGGCGCGCTTTGATGTGGCAATAAACCTGAGTCATAACGGTAAGTTAATGCGTCAGTACCGCGCAGCCCCTGACCCTTCACAGCACGAGCGTCGGCTGGCGAGCATCTGTGGCCCGGCTTTTTTGCAGCATGCACTGGCCATTTCCTGGCAACATGGTGATTTGACTATTCGTGGTTGGGTGGCTGATCCTGCCGCCAGTCGTACACTCAGTGAAATGCAGTATTGTTACGTCAATAATCGCATGATGCGTGATCGGTTGATTAATCACGCTATCCGTCAGGCCTATCAAGATTTACTCAAAGATGATCAACAACCCGCTTATGTTTTGTATCTGGATATTGATCCGCATCAGGTGGATGTAAATGTGCATCCGGCGAAACATGAGGTGCGTTTCCATCAGGCGCGGTTGGTACATGACTTTATTTATCAGGCTGTTACCACTGTTTTACAGCAGACTGCCTCGCCAGTGCTAAATATCAATGAAGATGGTGAAGAGATAGAAGCACCCCGCTGGCAGCCGGAAAACCGTGTGGCGGCGGGGGGGAATAAATATGCGCAACCAGAGCCTGCAAAAGCGCCAGCGGCAGAACGGACACGGGTTTCAGATAAAGTATCGTCTTCAGAACCCACGCTAGCGGCAGCGCGGTCTCCTGCCCGTGAACAGGCAGCACCTGGCTATAGCGCTGGGCAACCCTACCAAAAGCAGCAAGGCGAATTGTATCGTCAATTGGTGCAACCCGCCGCTGTGAGCCAAGCCGTAGAACAGCCTGCATCGGTGCCAGCCCCGCGCTTTGCATCAGCAGATGAACCACTTCATGGTGATTATTACAGCTTTGGCCGAGTATTAACGGTATTCCCACCTTGCTATGCTTTGATTGAATATAAGCAAGGTGTGGCATTATTGGCACTGACTGTTGCCGAGCGCTGGCTGAAACAAGCTCAACTGAATCCGCCAGCCGAGGGTTTACGCCCTCAGCCATTACTTATTCCATTAAAACTGACATTAGATAAGAATGAGGCCGCAGCCTGTCTGCGCCATCAGAACTTATTGGTTACTATGGGGATAGAATTGACCGTTGAGCAGACAAGAGCCACTTTACGTGCGGTATCTTTACCATTACGCCAACAAAATTTACAAAAACTGATACCGGAACTGTTAGGCTATCTGTCGCAGCATGAAGAGATATCGCCAGATGTTCTGGCCACATGGATTGCCCGCCACCTTGGCAGCGAACATGAGGTTTGGAATATGTCTCAAGCGATACAGTTATTGACGGATGTGGAACGTCTTTGTCCGCAGTTGGTGCAATCACCGCCTGCTGGATTATTACAACCTATTGATATAAAGGCTGCATTGGCAACCCTAACACATGAATGATATTGAAAATCTAGACCGGCCACCGGCAATTTTTATTATGGGGCCTACCGCTTGTGGTAAAACAGCGCTCTCCATTGCGCTTCGCCAGCGGTTACCTGTGGAGTTAATCAGCGTCGATTCTGCCTTGATCTATCGTGGCATGGATATCGGCACGGCGAAACCCAGTGCTGAAGAACTGGCGTTAGCACCACACCGGCTGATTGATATCCGTGACCCGGCTGAATCCTACTCAGCCGCTGATTTCCGTAAAGATGCATTGAAAGTGATGGCCGATATTACCGCTGCCGGGCGAATTCCGCTGCTGGTGGGGGGGACCATGCTGTATTTTAAAGCGCTGTTGGAAGGATTATCTCCGTTGCCACCCGCAGACCCACAAGTGCGCGAGCATATTGAACAGCAGGCCGCTGAGCTGGGTTGGGAGGCATTGCATCAGCAATTGGCCAAGATAGACCCAGTTGCTGCGGCGCGAATTCATCCTAATGATCCCCAACGGCTCTCTAGAGCACTGGAAGTTTTTTTTATTTCAGGTAAAACTTTAACGGAACTGACTAAAATTTCGGGTGAAACCTTACCCTATCGGGTTCACCAATTTGCGATTGCGCCTGTTAGCCGGGAACTGTTGCACCAGCGGATTGAATTACGTTTTCATCAGATGCTGGATGCAGGGTTTGAAACAGAGGCTAGGGCGCTTTTTGACCGCGGTGATTTGCATACGGATTTGCCTGCCATTCGTTGTGTGGGATACCGGCAGATGTGGTCTTATCTGTCCGGTGAGATTGATTACGACGAAATGGTTTACCGTGGAGTTTGTGCGACACGTCAACTGGCAAAGCGCCAAATGACTTGGTTACGGGGCTGGAGTTCAGTTCAGTGGCTCGACAGTGATAAGCCGGGAGAGGCTTTAGACTCTGTAATACAGGTTGTTAGTGCATAGGTTGAATGATTGTGTACAATTGATTAGTACTCAACGCGCGGATTTTTTTTACGCAGTTTATTTTCGAGCCGATAGGTTCTTAGTTAAAAACAACAAGCAAATAAGGAAAATATAGAATGGCTAAGGGGCAATCTTTGCAAGATCCGTTCCTGAACGCATTGCGTCGTGAACGGGTTCCGGTTTCTATTTATTTAGTGAATGGCATTAAACTGCAGGGCCAAGTTGAGTCTTTTGATCAGTTTGTCATTCTGTTAAAAAACACAGTCAGCCAGATGGTTTATAAACACGCCATCTCTACTGTAGTGCCTTCTCGCCCGGTTTCGCATCACAGCAATACGCCGAGTGGAAGCACCAATAATTATCATGGTAGTAATCCGTCTGCGCCGCAACAACCGCAGCAGGATAGCGATGACGCTGAATAAAGCGCATTGCTGGTCGACCATGACGGGGAACATAAACAACGGATTCGGGTTTATGTTCTCCGCACTAGCGGTTTTAATCCGTTTGAGAGGTTGCACGTTTGTTTGACCGCTATGAAGCCGGTGAGCAGGCCGTACTGGTTCATATCTATTTCTCGCAAGACAAAAACTCAGAAGATCTGCGTGAATTTGAAGCGCTGGTATCTTCTGCGGGCGTAGAAGCTTTGCAAATTGTGACGGGTAGTCGCAAAGCACCGCACCCTAAGTATTTTGTCGGTGAAGGAAAGGCCGAAGAAATTGCTGACGCGGTGAAAGCCAGTGGCGCGTCTGTCGTCTTGTTTGATCATGCCCTTTCCGCAGCGCAAGAGCGAAATCTTGAGCGTTTGTGTGAGTGTCGGGTCATTGATCGTACTGGGCTAATCTTAGATATTTTTGCCCAACGGGCCCGTACCCATGAAGGTAAATTACAGGTCGAATTAGCGCAATTACGCCATATTGCGACCCGTTTGGTACGTGGCTGGACGCATCTTGAGCGTCAAAAGGGGGGGATTGGCCTAAGAGGGCCAGGTGAAACCCAGTTGGAGACCGACCGCCGTTTGTTACGTGACCGTATCAGCTTGATTTTGAGCCGTTTGGAGCGGGTGGCAAAGCAGCGTGAGCAGGGGCGACGTGCGCGTACCCGTGCTGAAATTCCGACAGTATCTTTGGTGGGATATACCAACGCCGGTAAATCCAGCCTGTTTAACAAAATTACGGCAGCTGATGTTTATGCGGCTGACCAATTATTTGCCACGCTGGATCCTACTTTACGCCGTATTAATGTGGCGGATGTGGGGGATACAGTGTTGGCGGATACGGTAGGTTTTATCCGGCATTTGCCGCATGATTTGGTCGCTGCTTTTAAAGCGACATTACAAGAAACACGGCAAGCCTCATTACTGTTACACATTATTGATGCAGCAGACCCTCGGGTAACCGAGAATATGGCCGCAGTTGATTCTGTTTTGGCAGAAATCGAAGCGGATGAAATACCTACATTATTAGTAATGAATAAAATTGATTTGTTGGATGATTTTGTCCCGCGAATTGATCGCAACGAAGACAATCTGCCAGTCAGAGTTTGGCTTTCGGCCCAAACCGGCGCAGGGATCTCGTTGCTATTTCAAGCGTTGACGGAGCGTCTTTCAGGTGAGATCGCACACTTTGAATTACGTTTGCCACCTCAGGCAGGTCGTCTACGTAGCCGTTTTTACCAGCTTCAGGCAATTGAAAAAGAGTGGATAGACGAGGACGGAAACGTCGGTATGGTGGTCAGAATGCCTATCGTTGATTGGCGTCGTCTCTGTAAACAAGAGCAAGATTTGGTCAGTTATATTATTAATTAGTCGGTGTGGCTAATTAGTTGATTATTTGACCTTTTTTGTGAGATTAAGAGCCAGCTTCTTTGGCATGTGCTCTTGGCCTGAAGAAAACCAATCATAGAAGAATGGAGCTAAAACATGGCGTGGAATCAGCCCGGTAATAACGGACAGGACCGCGATCCGTGGGGGAGCAGCAATAATAATGGCGGCAACTCTGGCGGAAATAACAATAATAAAGGTGGTCGTGACCAAGGGCCGCCTGATCTGGATGATATCTTTCGAAAACTGAGCAAAAAACTGAGTAGCCTCGGTGGTAAAGGTGGCGGCAGCGGCAATGATAACAGTGGTACGACAAGAGGCCCTGGTTTCAGTGGCCGGATTGTGGGCATTGCTGTGGTTGCTGTGGTAGTTATCTGGGCGGCAAGTGGTTTCTATACAATTAAAGAAGCCGAGCGCGGTGTCGTTACTCGCTTGGGTAAATTAAGCCACATTGTGCAGCCTGGTTTGAACTGGAAACCGACCTTTATCGATGAAGTAACGCCAGTTAACGTTGAATCGGTACGTGAATTGGCAGCGTCCGGCGTGATGCTGACTTCTGATGAGAACGTGGTTCGCGTCGAAATGAACGTGCAGTACCGTGTGACTGATCCGGCCGCTTATCTGTTTAGCGTGACTAACCCGGACGACAGCTTGCGTCAGGCAACTGACAGCGCAGTACGTGGTGTTATTGGTAAATACACCATGGACAAAATCCTCACCGAAGGCCGTACCATCGTTCGTAGCGATACTCAACGTGTACTGGAAGAAACTATTCGTCCATACAATATGGGTATAACGCTGCTGGACGTTAACTTCCAGGCGGCGCGTCCACCAGAAGAAGTTAAAGCGGCATTTGATGATGCGATTGCAGCCCGTGAAAACGAACAACAGTATATTCGTGAAGCGGAAGCTTATACCAACGAAGTCCAACCACGGGCGAATGGTCAGGCGCAGCGTCTGTTAGAAGATGCGCGTGCTTATGCCGCACGTAAAGTGTTGGAAGCGCAGGGTGAAGTCGCAGGTTTTGCTAAGTTGTTGCCTGAGTATAAGGCGGCACCAGAAATTACCCGTGAGCGTCTATACATCGAAACGATGGAGAAGGTCCTCGGTCATACCCGCAAAGTACTAGCGAGTGATAAGGGTAATAGTCTGATGGTGTTACCACTGGACCAAATGCTGCGCGGCCAAGGTGCAGATAAGGCAGCGGATGGCAATAAAGACACAAGCCTGATTCGTCTGAATCCGCCTTCTTCTGCTAATAGCAGTCAAGAGTCTGGTGCAAGCAACGCCAATACCAGCTCAACCAGTGGCTCTATCATGGATCAGCGCCGGGCGAATGCTCAGCGTGATACTTCCACTCGCGTAGGGAGAGAATAACCAATGCGTAAGTCTTTTTTACTTATCGTCGTTGTGGTGTTAATCGCACTCTACGCTTCTCTGTTTGTGGTACAGGAAGGCCAGCGCGGCATCGTGCTACGCTTTGGCAAGGTATTACGTGATAGTGATAACAAGCCGCTGGTGTATGCACCGGGCTTGCACTTCAAAATACCGTTTATCGAAACAGTGAAAAGGTTGGATGCCCGTATTCAAACCATGGACAACCAGGCTGACCGTTTCGTTACCAACGAGAAGAAAGACCTGATTGTTGACTCCTATTTGAAATGGCGTATCAGCGATTTCAGTCGTTACTATCTGGCCACCGGTGGTGGTGATGTTTCTCAGGCCGAAGTGCTGCTGAAACGTAAGTTTAGTGACCGTTTGCGTTCTGAAATTGGTCGTTTGAACGTGCGTGACATCGTTACTGACTCACGTGGGCGTTTGACTTCAGATGTCCGTGATGCGCTGAACACCGGTAGTGTGGGTGATGAAGCTGTGACCACCGAAGCTGATGATGCAATTGCCTCTGCGGCAGCCCGTGTTGAGCAGGAAACCCGTGGCAAACAGCCTGCGGTTAACCCTAACAGTATGGCAGCGCTAGGGATTGAGGTCGTTGACGTGCGAATCAAGCAGATCAACTTACCGGCTGAAGTGTCTGATGCTATCTTCCAACGTATGCGTGCTGAGCGTGAAGCGGTAGCCCGTCGTCATCGTTCACAAGGTCAGGAAGAAGCAGAGAAGTTGCGTGCAACAGCTGACTATGAAGTAACACGTACACTGGCAGAAGCAGAACGTCAGGCGCGTATTACTCGTGGTGGCGGTGATGCAGAAGCAGCTCGTCTGTTTGCTGACGCATTCAGTAAAGACCCAGACTTTTATGCCTTCATTCGTAGCTTGCGTGCGTATGAAAACAGCTTTAACAGCGGCAATGATGTGATGGTTCTGAGCCCGGATAGCGATTTCTTCCGTTATATGAGGTCGCCGGATAACTCCAGCAAACGTCCATAACGGCTGTCGTTACAGCTCGTCTTGACCGTAACAATAAGGCCCGTTAACGCGGGCCTTTTCCATTTGAGACAAATAATGAATTCAACCATCTTGTTAGCATTGGGTCTGGTTTTGGTGCTCGAAGGGCTTGGCCCGATGCTGTACCCCAAAGCTTGGCGCAAAATGATTCAGGCGATGACCCAATTACCGGATGCCACTTTGCGCCGTTTTGGTGGCGGATTAGTGGTTGCTGGTGTGGTTATCTACTACATGTTGCGTAGCCGCATGGGTGGCTGAATGTAAGCACAAAAATTGTTCAGTTATGTGTTAAAAAGTACTGAAAGCAGCCGAATGAGATGTTAGAATCCTTTTTTAAGCAACCTGGTGATTTTTGAGATGGGTAAGAACGTCGTCGTACTGGGCACCCAATGGGGTGACGAAGGTAAGGGCAAGGTCGTTGACCTGCTGACTGAACGGGCTAATTATGTTGTGCGCTATCAAGGTGGTCACAACGCTGGCCATACTTTGGTTATCAACGGTGAGAAAACCGTTCTTCATTTAATTCCCTCAGGTATTCTGCGTGAAAACGTAACCAGCATCATCGGCAACGGTGTTGTATTGGCACCTGACGCTTTAATGAAAGAGATGACAGAGCTTGAAGCGCGCGGTGTGCCTGTACGTGAGCGACTGTTACTCTCCGAAGCATGCCCATTAATCCTGCCTTATCATGTGGCTTTGGATAATGCGCGTGAAAAAGCACGTGGTGAAAAAGCGATCGGTACTACCGGCCGTGGTATTGGTCCTGCTTATGAAGACAAAGTTGCCCGCCGTGGTCTGCGCGTCGGTGATTTGTTCAACAAAGAAACCTTCGCTATCAAACTGAAAGAAATTGTGGATTACCACAACTTCCAGTTAGTGCATTACTACAAAGCTGATGCAGTTGACTACCAAACAGTGCTGGATGAAGTATTAGCTATTGCTGATATTTTGACTGCCATGGTGGTTGATGTTTCTGACTTGCTGGACAGCGCCCGCAAGCGCGGTGATCTGATCATGTTCGAAGGCGCACAAGGCACCTTACTGGACATCGATCACGGTACTTATCCGTATGTAACTTCATCTAACACCACTGCTGGTGGCGTAGCCACCGGCTCTGGCTTGGGTCCACGTTATGTTGATTACGTCTTAGGTATCGTTAAAGCTTATTCCACCCGTGTAGGTGCAGGTCCATTCCCTACCGAGTTGAATGATGAAACTGGCGAATTCCTGCGTAAGCAAGGTAACGAATATGGCGCAACAACAGGCCGTAGCCGTCGTACCGGTTGGTTGGATATCGTTGCAGTGCGTCGTGCAGTGCAGATCAACTCCCTGTCTGGTTTCTGTATGACCAAACTGGACGTGTTAGATGGTCTGAAAGAAGTGAAGCTGTGTGTTGGCTACCGCATGCCAGATGGTCGCGAAGTTGATACTACCCCACTGGCTGCTGAAGGTTGGGAAGGTATCGAGCCAATTTACGAAACCATGCCAGGCTGGTCAGAAACCACCTTTGGTGTGAAAGAACATAGCAAGTTGCCACAGGCAGCCCTGAACTACATCAAACGAGTAGAAGAGCTGACCGGTGTTCCGGTTGATATTATCTCTACCGGTCCTGATCGTGAAGAAACCATGATCTTGCGCGACCCATTTGATGCATGATTCGTTTGATTTATGATTAAGTGGCTAACCGCCAAATAGTCAGAATTCAGACTTTAATAAACCGGGCTTAGGTCCGGTTTATTGTTTATACCCGTCATACTTCAAGCTGCATGTGCGTTGGCTACGTTCAATCACCCGAATCACTTACTCATGTAAGCTCATCGGGGTTAATGAGCCTCATCCTTGAGGTTCACCCTACGGGCTAGCATAAATGCTGTTCAAATCGGTTCCCGACCGATTTGTCTGTCTCTTGCCGCCTTCCTGCAACTCGAATTATTTAGGGTATATACCCTAAATACATTGTTAACTGCAAAGTCAGCTATTTTGGGTATAATGAGATGCAGAAGTGACCTCGGATATGCCGTTTTATACCAAAAGCGCCACCCTTCACCTAAATGATTAGCCGCAAGCTTTATGGCTGGTTTATCATTCAAAGAATATATCCGTCATACTTCAAGTTGCATGTGCGTTTGGCTGCCTTCATTCACCCTAATCACTTACTGATGTAAGCTCTTGGGGATTCGCTTAGTTGCCGCCTTCCTGTAACTCGAGTTATGTAGGATATGAGTTTTCTGAATCACACTTGGAATCGCACTTATAACCTATCCAAAAAGTGTTATTTCCGATGGGGTTAAGCCGGGTAAATTGATACTCAGGGGTATACGTGCAGTTAACAAGTTTTACTGATTATGGTTTGCGGGCGCTTACTTATATGGCCTCGCTACCGGAAGGCCAAATGACCAGCATTTCTCAGGTAACTGAGGTATATGGTGTGTCTCGCAATCATATGGTTAAAATAATCAATCAGTTGAGCCGTGTCGGTCTGGTGACCGCTGTGCGGGGCAAAAATGGTGGTATACGGTTGGGTAAACCGGCTAACCAAATTCTAATTGGTGATGTTGTGCGCCAACTGGAGCCACTGTCTCTGGTGAATTGCAGTAGTGATTTTTGCCACATAACACCCGCTTGTCGCCTGAAACAAGTGCTTAATCAGGCGGTACAGAGTTTCCTTAACGAGCTGGATAACTATACTTTGGCTGACATGGTTAAAGATAATTCCCCGCTCTACAAACTGTTACTTGTTGAGTAGATTTTTGCTTAATCAAAGATATATATACCCAAAGAACTTGGAGTTGCAGGTAGGCAGCCAGTAAACGAATCCCGATGAGCTTACACTGGTAAGTGATTCGGGTGAGAGCGCGCAGCTAACACCCCTGCGGCTTCAAGTACGCAGGGTATAAGACCTGCTGCTGACAACGGAGGAACCGCAATGTCACAAGATCCATTCTTGGAACGAGAAGCAGAAAAATATGAGTCACCGATCCCTAGTCGGGAATTCATTTTGGCTCATCTCGCGAAGCGCGAAACACCTGCCAGCCGTGAAGAGCTGGCCAATGAACTTAATTTAACCGGCGAAGAGCCTTTAGAGGCACTGCGTCGCCGCCTGCGCGCTATGGAGCGCGATGGGCAATTGGTCTTCACCCGTCGTCAGTGCTACGCCTTGCCTGAGCGTCTCGACTTACTGCGTGGGACTGTTATTGGTCACCGTGATGGTTTCGGCTTTTTACGCGTTGAAGGCAGTAAAGACGACCTGTATCTCTCCGCAGAACAGATGAAAACCGCCATTCATGGTGATGTGGTATTGGCCCAAGCAGTTGGCGCAGACCGCAAAGGCCGCCGTGAAGCACGTATCGTGCGTGTATTAGTACCGAAAACCAGCCAGATTGTTGGTCGTTACTTTACTGATGCCGGCACCGGTTTTGTGGTGCCAGATGATGGTCGATTGAGTTTTGACATTCTGATCCCGCCAGAGGCAATCAACGGTGCGCGGATGGGTTATATGGTGGTGGTCGAGTTGACTCAGCGCCCGACCCGCCGGACTAAAGCGGTAGGTAAGATTGTTGAAGTGCTCGGCGAAAATATGGGTACCAGCATGGCGGTGGATATCGCACTGCGTACCCATGAGATCCCCCATACCTGGCCGCCACAAGTTGAAAAACAAGTTGTGGATCTGAAAGAACAAGTACCGGAAGAGGCGAAGAAAGGGCGGGTGGATTTACGCAACCTGCCATTGGTCACTATTGATGGTGAAGATGCCCGCGACTTCGATGATGCTGTTTACTGCGAGAAGAAACGCGGTGGTGGCTGGCGCTTGTGGGTGGCAATTGCTGATGTCAGCTATTATGTGCGCCCACGCACCGCGCTGGATGATGAAGCTCGCAGCCGTGGTAACTCGGTTTACTTCCCGTCGCAAGTGGTTCCGATGCTGCCGGAAGTGCTCTCAAACGGCCTTTGCTCCCTGAATCCGCAGGTAGACCGCCTGTGCATGGTGTGTGAGATGACCATCTCCTCACAGGGTAAGCTGTCGTCGTATAAGTTCTACGAAGCAGTGATGAGCTCCCACGCACGTCTGACCTACACCAAAGTGTGGCGGATTATTGATGGTGAAGAGACACTGCGTGAGCAATATAAGCCGCTGGTGCCGCATCTGTTAGAACTGCATACCATGTATAAAGCGCTGGATCAGGCCCGTGCTGAGCGTGGTGGTATCGCGTTCGAAACCGAAGAAGCCAAGTTTATCTTCAACGCTGAACGGCGCATTGAACGTATTGAATCGACGGTGCGCAATGACGCGCATAAGTTGATTGAAGAGTGCATGATTTTGGCGAATATTGCAGCCGCTCGTTTTGTCGAAAAACACAACGAACCTGCATTGTTCCGTGTACATGACCGCCCAAGTGATGACCATATCTCCGCACTGCGTAGCGTGCTGAATGAGCTAGGCCTGACCTTAGGTGGCGGCTTGAAGCCCGAGCCGAAAGATTACGCTGTACTGATGGATGAAGTTGCCGATCGCCCGGACCATGAAATGCTGCAAACCATGTTGCTGCGCTCAATGAAACAGGCAATTTACGATCCAGAAAACCGGGGTCACTTTGGCCTGGCATTGGCCTCTTATGGCCATTTCACCTCACCAATCCGCCGTTATCCTGACTTGGCGATGCACCGCGCTATCAAGTACCAGCTCGCCAAAGAGCAAGGCAATCAGAAAGAGCGCTGGACACCAACCGGTGGCTGGCACAGTGAATACGAAGATATGCTGCAATTGGGCGAACACTGCTCAATGACTGAACGCCGCGCTGATGAAGCTACCCGTAACGTAGCGGACTGGCTGAAGTGTGATTTTATGCAGGATCAGGTTGGTAAAGTCTTCACCGGGATCATTGCCAGTGTTACCGGCTTTGGTTTCTTCGTGCGTTTGGATGATCTGTTTATTGATGGTTTGGTGCATGTTTCCAGCCTGGATAATGATTATTACCGTTACGACAACATCGGCCAACGTCTGATCGGCGAATCCTCAGGTCAGGTTTACCGCTTGGGTGATACCGTAGAAATTCGGGTTGAGGCGGTACATATGGATGAGCGCAAAATTGACTTTGCTCTGGTCTCCAGTACCCGTAAGCCGCGCGGTGAGGGTAAAACAGCCCGTGATAAGGCGAAGAAAGCTGATGGGCAGCGCACGATGCGTGATACCTCAACCGGTCGTGGTGGGCGTGGTAGTTCATCTGGTGCTCCGCGCCGTGATGGCGCGCCAGCCGGTGGTGGGCAGCAACGGCCTCGTCGGGCAAAAAAACCAGTGAACTTCGAGCCGGATAGTGCATTCCGCCCAGCAGATGCCGCCGCTAAACTAGACGATAAAGCACTGGCTGAGAAAAAAGCCAAAGCGAAAGCAAAACGAGCGTCCGCTAAAACCAAAAAAATTGCCGCCGCCACCAAGGCCAAGCGTGCGAAGAAGAAAACCAGCAGCGACCAGTAATGGCCTGCTGATTGTCGGGCGGCCCCGGTCGCCCGCATTCGTTTACTTATTAATACTTAATCATTTATAAAAGAGCATCATGAGCGAAATTATTTACGGTATTCACGCCGTCAAAGCCCTGCTAGACAATGATCCGCAACGTTTCCTGGAAGTTTTTATTCTGAAGGGTCGTGACGATCGCCGTCTGCAACCTTTGGTCGCGGAACTGGAAGCTGCCGGTTTAGTGATTCAGGTGGCTAGCCGCCAATGGCTGGACTCTCAGGTTGAAGGGGGTGTCCATCAGGGGATCGTAGCGCGAGTGCGTGAAGGGCGTCAGTATCAGGAAAATGACTTACCTGCCCTGCTGGAAAGTGTGGATATGCCGTTCTTGCTGGTGCTGGATGGCGTAACTGACCCGCATAATCTCGGGGCATGTTTGCGTAGCGCCGATGCCGCCGGTGTCCATGCGGTTATTGTGCCACGCGATCGCTCGGCGCAGCTTAATGCTATTGCCAAGAAAGTGGCCAGTGGTGCCGCTGAGAATGTGCCATTGATTAAAGTGACTAATCTGGCGCGTACCCTGCGGTTACTGCAAGAACACAATGTCTGGATTGTTGGCACTGCCGGTGAAGCAGACCACACCTTGTATCAGAGCAAAATGACTGGCCCGATGGCGCTGGTGATGGGGGCTGAAGGTGAAGGCATGCGCCGTTTGACCCGTGAGCATTGCGATGAACTGATCAGTATTCCAATGGCGGGTACGGTTTCTTCGCTAAACGTCTCGGTTGCCACTGGGGTTTGCTTATTTGAAGTTGTGCGCCAGCGAGCATTGAAAGCGTAATATCTCTTTTGCTATTGAGTTCAGAAAGCCAGCATTTACGGATGCTGGCTTTTTTATAGGAATTTTAATTAAATCATCAGTGATATATAGGGCTTTCATCCCCGTTTGTGATGAGCCTGCCAGCAAAAATTCGCGCCTGCACCATACTTAACCCTGATTTATGAATGCCGATGGTACAGTTATATCCAAAGTAACTGAAGTTGCAGGTAGGCGGCAAGTGAACGAGTCCCGATGAGCGCACGACGGTGAGTGATTCGGGTGAGTAAGCGTAGCTAACACCCCTGCGGCTTCAGGTACGAAGGATAGAATACCGAAATGGAGGAAGGTATGGAGTGGCAGACTCACTTGGTTTTCAATCAGCCGGAGCCATTGTCGAACAGTAATTTATTTTTGTCTGACATGGCGTTGCGGGAAGCAGTGATGCGTGAACACGCTGGTTGGGATGGAGAGACTCTCTCTTTGATCGGGCTACAATTGGGATCACAGGAGTCTCTTGAACTTGGGCGGCTGGCAAACACCAATCCTCCTGAGTTATTGCGCTACGATGCTGCCGGGCAGCGGTTGAACCAAGTGCGATTTCATCCCGCGTGGTATATGTTAATGCAAGAGCTGGTCAATCATCGCCTGCATAATCTACCGTGGCAGGAAGATGCTCGAATCGGTTCTTTTGCCGCCCGTGCGGCGCGTTTTATCCTGCATGCACAGGTGGAAGCGGGCACGCTCTGCCCAATAACCATGACCTTTGGTGCTATCCCACTACTACAGCAAACACTCCCACCACTATTTCAAAACTGGCTATCGCCACTACTTTCTGATCGCTTTGATCCCCATCAGTCCATTGGTAGCCAGAAACGGGGCTTGTTGATAGGAATGGGCATGACAGAAAAACAGGGTGGTTCCGATGTACTCAGTAATACTACCCGGGCTGAGCCGCTGGAGGGGCGGGGCAATGGTGAGGCTTATCGTCTGGTGGGGCACAAGTGGTTTTTCTCGGTACCACAAAGTGATGCACACCTAGTGTTGGCGCAGACCGATGGCGGGCTATCCTGCTTCTTTCTGCCTAAAATATTGCCGGATGGCAGCTATAACGCCATTCGATTAGAACGGCTGAAAGATAAACTTGGCAACCGCTCCAATGCCAGCAGTGAAGTTGAGTTTGATAATGCGACTGCTTGGTTATTGGGGGATGAGGGCGACGGTGTGCGCCAAATTTTAAAAATGGGGGGCTATACCCGTTTTGATTGTGCGCTGGGTAGCCATGGTCTGATGCGGCGTGCCTTTTCCGTCGCGCTGTATCATGCGTGGCAGCGGCAGGCCTTTGGTAAGCCACTGGTAGACCAACCTTTGATGCGACAAGTGCTGAGCCGCATGGCATTGCGTCTGGAGGGGCATACAGCACTGCTGATGCGCTTAGCTAGCGCTTGGGGAAAGTCAGATGAGGCTCATGAGAAGATATTTAGCCGTCTACTCACTCCTGCGGCTAAATATCGGGTATGTGGGCAAGGCAGTGGGTTTGTTGCCGAGGCGATGGAGGTGCTGGGTGGGATTGGCTATTGTGAGCAGAGTGAACTGCCACGGCTCTATCGTGAAATGCCGGTAAACAGTATTTGGGAAGGTTCCGGCAATATTATGTGCCTTGATGTGTTGCGCACATTTCGCAAACTACCGGCAGCCCTTGAGATGCTACAGCAGGAGTTCTATCCGGTTCGCGGGCAGAATCGATTGTTTGATCGTGCGTGGCGGCAATTACAGCAGCGGCTGAAAAACCCCAAAGAGGAACAAGGGCGGGCATTAACTCAGCAACTGTTCGATCTGTGTTGTGCTTCTCAGCTACTGCGTTTTGCCTCACCACCACTGGCCGATGCCTGGTGCCGCATGACCTTGGATCACCGTGATCAATATATGCTGCCGGAAGCGGTTTGCGCGCGACTACTCAGTCGCGGCAGCGGCTTTCAATAGGGGAATCAGCAGTCAGCAGCAATGAGTTACTTATACAGCAGTGCGTTGGCATACCAGGTGCCGGGATAAATGCTGTCGGACAACATAATAATCAAATAGTAGGGCGCGCCACTGGCATTAGCCCTACGTTGAATTTCGGCTTCTATATCCATCGGGCTACCAAATACCTGTGCTGAGACGGTGCCTACTTTTTGCAAATTAAGGCTCTGGGCGCGGGTAATTTCTTGTGCATAAGGCTGGATTGCAGGAGGGGGGCTGGTGTCGTATGCAAAACACTACAACCCGAAAGCCCGAGCGCCAGCAGCAAAACCCCCATCACACGTTTTATCTTCATTTATTGCCTCTTTATCAACGGCGCGGTTACCGTAAAACCCCAAGGTGAAGCGTAATATCTTGGAAGAAATTGATTTAAGACTTTATATCCTCATTTTGGCACACTGCCTTGTTCCTTGGGTATATTACGCTGGTTTTTCCTGTTTACGCGCCGCTGCATCAATAAAGGATTTTTGCCATGATTGAGATATCGCTGGAAAATATTAATGGTATTGAGGTGATTCATGCTACCCCTGCGGGTAAACGCCAGCAGCCGCTACCGACCATTTTTTTCTATCATGGCTACACCTCATCGAAAGAGGTCTATTCCTACTTCGCCTATGCCTTCGCACAAGCCGGTTTTCGCACCATCTTGCCAGATGCGGATATGCACGGTGCGCGGTTTAACGGTGATGAATCACAGCGCTTATCCTATTTCTGGGAGATCCTGAAATCAAACATTGATGAGTTGCCTGCGATTAAACAACATTATCAACAAGCAGGATTGATTGACGGTGATCGCATTGGCGTGGCGGGTGCATCAATGGGCGGTATGACCACATTGGGGGCGTTTGCTCGCTATCCATGGGTGAAAGTGGCCGCAGACTTTATGGGGTCAGGTGATTTTACCTCACTGGCCCGCTCGTTGTTTCCGCCATTGAAAGCGGGGCAGTCGGTCAACGCTGCTGAATTTGAGCGCCGTTTAGCGCCGTTGGCGGATTATGAACTGAACCATCAGTTAGAAAAGATTGCAGAGCGGCCCTTATTGGTCTGGCATGGCGAGGCTGATGAAGTGGTGCCAGCAGCAGAAAGTACGCGATTGGTACAGGCGTTAAGGGCAAGCGGGCGCGCTAATCAGCTAACCTATATTACCGAGGCCGGTATTGGCCACAAAATTACCCCAAGTGCATTAAAGGCTGGAGTCACATTCTTCAGCAGCCACTTATAAAAAAGCCCCCAAAGGTCTGGGGGCAAGGGCATATCAAAGGGCTTTTTTGGTTGTTGGTCGTCGTATTCACCGGTGTTGTATCTATACTGCTGCGTCTAACGGTAAATCTCAGCATTGACCCGAATTGAGCTGTTGCTACCCGGCTCATGCATCTGAGTAATGTGGTATGCCGTAGCGCCGCGCTCATCAGCCATTTTGCTAATTTGTGCCACGGCGTCATCCGGTGACACCACATTATGGTTAAGAGAGATCTCGCCGATACTGACACGCTGCTGCTGCATCGCTTCCTGGCGGCTGATTTCTGTGGCGGCAAACGTGTTGGCGGATAAGAGCAAACTGACTGTGGCTGCGATGATGAGTGTATGTCTCATAGGTGACTCCAATATTTTATACCCGTCATACTTCAAGTAGCAGGCGCGTTGGCTGCCTTCGTTCACCCCAGTCACTTACTGGTGTAAGCTCCTGAGGATTTGCTCAGTTGCCGCCTTCCTGCAACTCGAATTATTTAGGGTATGTTTATATACTTTGAATAACTTTCCATTAACGCTACCGCTTAATATGCGGTGGATGTAAATAATTCTAGTCGCTTTTGTTAATTTAAAAATACGTAGTAATTGATTCACTTGGTCAAAAAAAATGAATGATATTTTCACTGAGCCAATGATTTTATTGAAAGATTTAATAGACTAATGGATCTACATCCATTGGTTATTTAATGAACAAAAAATGCCTTTTTAGCGAAGTAAGGGCCAGAACAAGAATAAATCCCCGTCAGTCCTTGAGTTTCAAACCGCCCGCAAGTATAGTTACGCGTCATTTTTCAGCCGCACACAAACACGTTCCTTGCCTCCATGGGCCGCGGTTGACCCTATCAGGAGGCTGAATAATCCGTAAGGAGCAATAATCGATGCGTCATTACGAAATCGTTTTTATGGTCCATCCTGACCAAAGCGAACAGGTTCCGGGCATGATCGAGCGCTATAGTGCAACTATCACTAATGCTGCTGGTACCATTCACCGTCTGGAAGACTGGGGCCGCCGTCAACTGGCTTACCCGATCAATAAACTGCATAAAGCTCACTACGTTCTGCTGAACGTTGAAGCCCCGCAGGAAGCGATCGATGAGCTGGAAACAAACTTCCGCTTCAACGACGCCGTTATCCGTAGCATGGTTATGCGCGTTAAACACGCGGTAACTGAAGCATCACCAATGGTTAAAGCGAAAGACGAACGCCGTGAGCGTCACGACTTCGCATCAGAAGCCAATGATGATTCTGAAGCTGGGGATTCTGAAGAGTAATTGCCGTGGTGACCACTAATCGTCTGGTACTTTCTGGCACAGTGTGCAAGACGCCGGTTCGAAAAGTAAGTCCTTCTGGTATTCCGCATTGTCAATTTGTGCTTGAGCACCGATCAACACAGCAGGAAGCCGGATTTAGCCGACAAACATGGTGCAGAATGCCGGTTATTGTCAGCGGACAAAAGTCACAAGCATTAACTCACAGTATAACGGTCGGCAGTCAGTTAACCGTTGAAGGCTTCATTAGCTGCCATCAAGGTCGCAATGGGCTGAACAAATTGGTTCTGCATGCCGAGCAGATTGAATTTATAGATTCTGGAGACTAGCCAAATGGCACGTTATTTCCGTCGTCGCAAGTTCTGCCGTTTTACCGCGGAAGGCGTTGTAGAGATTGATTATAAAGATATCGCTACGCTGAAAAACTATATCACTGAAAGTGGTAAAATTGTCCCGAGCCGTATTACCGGTACTCGCGCAAAATACCAGCGTCAGCTCGCCCGTTGTATCAAGCGCGCACGCTACCTGTCTTTGTTGCCGTACACTGATCGTCATCAGTAATCGGCCACTGTCCATTAACGACTTTGAGAGGATAAGGTAATGCAAGTTATTCTGCTTGATAAAGTAGCAAACCTGGGCAGCCTGGGTGACCAAGTGAACGTTAAAGCGGGCTATGCTCGTAACTTCCTGGTTCCACAAGGTAAAGCTGTTCCGGCAACGAAGAAAAACGTAGAGTTCTTTGAAGCACGCCGTGCAGAATTGGAAGCCAAATTGGCTGGCGTTCTGGCTGCTGCTGAAGCTCGCGCAACCAAAATTAACGAACTGGGCAGTGTCACCATCGCGTCTAAATCTGGCGATGAAGGCAAACTGTTCGGCTCTATCGGTACTCGTGATATCGCTGACGCAGTAACTGCGGCTGGCGTTGAAGTTACCAAGAGCGAAGTTCGTTTGCCGAATGGCGTTCTGCGTACCACAGGTGATCATGAAGTTCACTTCCAGGTACACAGCGACGTGTTCGCTAAACTGAACGTGATCGTGGTTGCAGAAGCGTAAGTTACGCTGCTGTTAACCTGCTAAAACGCCAGCCTCGTGCTGGCGTTTTGCTATCTGGTGGTTGATGAAAATAGCCATCTGCATGTTTGGCTCAACACTAAAAGCTTAACCCGCCGCTAAAATTTCAAACTTGCACTCTTCGGCGGGAACACCTGAACACTGGTAAATTTCTAGAAAAGGATTTTGTTGGTACACCCAGAGTGGTTGCCCATTGACCGATACTGACCAAGTTTTATTACCGTAGAACATATCTATCTGCCTACCTTGCGCCTGCAAGTTATAGGTACACTTTTGAAACTCACCCTGTCCAACGATATTGTTTTTATCACTATCAATGATGATCAGCGCTTCACTAAAATTTTTAACTGAACTGTTTGGTGGAAGGGTACCTTGTAATATGCCAACCCATTCTTCATTACCTGCCGCAGGTGCATTGTAAACTCCACCAATCTGTTTAATTGTATCCACTGGCGGGCAATGCAACTGAGCTAAGGTACCAAACGAGGTGAATAGCATTAAAAAAGGTAATTTGTATTTCATATCATAGTCACTCCCTTTATTTGTCCCCGCTATCTTTCAGGCTGCTGGTGTGTTGGCGATAGTCATGACTCTTGGGGACGCTCATCGGGTTCTATGCGCTTGTCGCCTGGCTGCATCTTGAAATCTATTGGGTATATGAATGTGGTTATCAATGGTGGATGGCGTTAACCATCCAGAAAACAACCTAATTCGGAAGAGACGACGTGACAATATCAAAGAAGGTAACGGGCAGGACAAAAGTGGCTATGGATAACGGCGATTAACGGTCGCGACGATAACTGCCATCGCTCTGCCGGGTAAACAGCACTTCTGTATTATTGGTGGTTTCAATGGCCAGTGCGGCAACTACACCTTGAGCGTCCAACATAATTTTGATTTCTTGCCCAGCTTTCAGATTACTCAATGGCTTATCGCTACCCTCAACCTGTGCCATCGCAAAAACTTCATTGACCGGCAGGTTATTATCACGGAATAACTGTGCCAGTGTTTTCCCTGATTGAATTTGATAACTTTGCCAATTTCCCTGCGTCAAAGTCGGTGGTTCGGGTTCGGGAGACGCCACCGTTGGAGGTGGCGGAGCATCAAGATTGCCCTGTAATTGGGCTTGTAGTGGCGCGCTGCTGGACGGCGCGCTCACTGGGAAGGAAAGGTTGGTGTTATCCCGCGATGCGGGCCACAGCAGTGCCAGCAGCAATACAGCGGTGGCGACAATAACCCAGCGGCGATGGAACAGAGGCAAAGGTTCCATCCATTCGAAACTGTCCGGCAAATGCCAGATTTTCAGCAGCAGACCTTTGATCCCTTTTTCTGCTGTGGCGGTTGCCACGGATTCAGGGGGCACATTAACGTTTGCAGAAACGCTATCTTCGGTAGTAACAACGTTCTCCGCAGAGGCTGTGTGCTCAGGCGCACTGATTTCAGACATCAGGTTTTGCTCATCGGCAGCTTTAGAATCCGGCATGATCTTCTGCCTAATCGTCAGCCAGGTGTGCAGCAGTGGTTGATAAACCCGATTATTCTTCCTTCTCCTGGGCGCGATTCTGCCCATGGTAACCTCTCTTCAACAACGTAAAACAACATAAAATTAAATATGGGCGGTAACCCCATAGGCTTCTAAGTATATACCTTTATCCCCGTTACCTTCCAAACTACGGTTTGTTGGGTGCTTTTAATTACCCGAATCACTGGCTTGAGCCATTCAACGGGGTCCACGCGCGGGGTGTCATTGTTTCTTTTTCTTCGACAAAAGTCATCATTCACGACGCAAGATTTTACCGCGCTCCCCTGCTGCTGTTATGCTGGCAGCTTCAATATGATGAGTGACTAAAGGAAAATCCATGACGACCCCTTCTTTTGATAGCGTTGAAGCGCAAGCGAGCTACGGAATTGGTTTACAAATCGGGCAGCAATTGCAAGAGTCCGGGCTGGAAGGTTTATTGCCAGAAGCACTGTTGGCAGGTTTGCGTGACGCGATGGAAGGGAATGCACCGACCGTCCCGGTTGATGTAATACATCGCGCACTACAAGAAGTGCACGAAAAGGCTGATAAAGTGCGTGTTGATCGCCAGAGTGCGTTGGTAGAAGAAGGCAAAACCTTCTTAGAAGAAAATGCCAAGCGTGATGATGTGACCACCACTGAGTCTGGCTTACAGTTCTCCGTGTTACAGGCTGGCGAAGGCCCGATCCCATCCCGCCAGGACCGTGTTCGTGTGCACTATACGGGCCGTCTGGTTGACGGTACGGTATTTGATAGCTCAGTTGAACGTGGCCAGCCAGCAGAATTCCCGGTCAGTGGTGTTATTCCTGGTTGGATTGAAGCCTTATCCATGATGCCAGTAGGTTCTAAGTGGAAGTTGTACATCCCGCACGGCCTGGCTTATGGCGAGCGTGGCGCGGGTGCGACTATTCCACCTTTCAGCGCATTGATGTTTGAAGTGGAACTGCTGGAAATTCTGTAATTTCTGCATGCGGTGAAACCAGAAAGGGCGGCGTGATGTCGCCCTTTTGCATTTATTGATGCCGGCCATGACCAATAGCGAGATTATTCGCCTTTTAGCGCGCGCGGGAACAGCAAATTGTTTTCCAGATGAATATGTTCCATTAGATCAGTTATGAATTCATTGATACCGGTGTAGAGTGCCCGCCAGGTATTGCAGGCTCCTTCTGGTGGGGTGACATTTTGTGTTAACTGTTTTACCACTTCTAGCTGCTGCCCAACTGCATCGTGTTCCGCTTCCATCACAAATATTGGCCCACCAGCCTGAGACCCCATACCACGGGTTATCATTGGGAACAGAATTTGTTCCTCTTTGTACATATGCCGGGTTAGCTCTTCTAAAATTGCAGTAAGTTCAACCGCCAGTCCACGCGGACAGGCTGGTTTCTCGCCGTGTACCCGTTCAACTTTTTCCGCCATCAGAATTAATTCCGGTAACTGCTCACGATGGCGGTTATGGTAGCGGCTGATAATAAAATCGATGATATTAGCCAGCGACTGCTGTTGCCAATCTTCAGATGACTGAGGCTCGGATTGCAAGGCACTCAGTTGTGCTTCCAGCTCATCGATATCCAGGTTCAGCTTATTGGCTGCGCGTAGCAGTGTCTGTTTACCACCACAGCAGAAATCGAGCTGGTGGTGACGGAATAATTTTGTGGCTCGTGGAATAGCGATAGCCAGGGCACCGAGAGACTGATTGCGGTAATCCATAATGACACCTCATTGAATAGTTAAACGTCTATAACATGCATAATAAATACATGTTATAGATTGCGATATAACCACAAAGAGGTACTTGTGAAAAGTAACAGCGCGTTGAAGCGCTGTTATCCGAGATTAATTGTTCTGTAAGTCGATTTGATAAACGGCAAAGCCAATTTCATCAGTACCTTGTGCTTTCATCGGGTACTGCGCTTTTTGTTTGATAAATTCAGCGGCTTTAGCACTTGGTGACGTTTCAAAGCGGATATCCAGTGGCTGCTTACTGTCGATCGTTGCCAGACGCCAGTTATTATCAGCCTGTGGGGTAACTTGCCCGTGTTTCTTGGTTTCAGCACTGATATAAGCCGACAGTACCGCCCGGTTTTCATCAGGAGAAGCAAATGCAATATGGCTGTCACCCGTACCGGCAAATTTACCGCTATAAGCCCGATAGTTGTTGGTCGCAATCAGGAATGTGGCTTTCGGATCGATAGGTTTGCCATTAAATGTCAGGTTTTTAATCCGTTCGGCTTTATCGTTGATCAGTGCGCATTCACCGTCATAGCGCGCAGGTTGGCTGACATCGATTTCATATTTCACGCCATCGATAACATCAAAATTATAAGTACGGAAACCATCCCAGTTAATCAACGATTGTGGCTTGCTGCTGGTCACATCAATTTGATTGAATTGCGCGGCAGAGCACTCTAACCATTGCTTAACTTCCGCCCCACTGGCTTTCACTACCACCAGAGTGTTCGGATACAGATAGAGATCGGCGGCATTACGGAAGGTCAGTTCACCTTTTTCCACTTCAACAAAACTGGCGGGATCATTTTTACGCCCGCCGGCTTTGAAGGGGGCGGCGGCAGAGAGTACCGGCAGATTGGCTAAATCGGGGTCGCCTTGAATAAAGTGTTCGGTATAGGCGCGTTGAGCATTGTTCACAATCTGCACTGTCGGGTCATCTTGGATGAGTGCCAGATAGCTGTACATATTATCTGATGCTTTGCCGATCGGTTGACTGACGAAGTCACGAGTACCCTGATGGTCTGCTGCGAGCACTTTCACCAGACTGGCATCTTCGATTGCCAGCGATTTTTGTGCTGTTTTATCGTAGATCGGGCGCGCTTCAGCTTTGGCTCCAGTAACTTGCCATGGGCCTTTATCATTATTCAGGACGAAATCAACCACCCCCAGGTGATCACCCCACTGGCCCGGCATCACAGCCGGAATACCATTTAAGGTGCCTTGAGCGATATCAGCACCTTTGATGGCGGCAAAATCTTTACTAGGGAAAACGGCATGGGCGTGGCCGAACATGATGGCATCAATCCCCGGCACCTGGCTGAGGTAGTAAACTGAGTTTTCCGCCATGGTTTTATAAGGGTCACTGGAAAGCCCAGAGTGCGGGATAGCCACCACCAAATCAGCACCTTGCTTGCGCATTTCCGGTACCCATTTTTTGGCTGTTTCGGTGATGTCGTTAACGGTCACTTTTCCGCTCAGATTTGCTTTATCCCATATCATCACTTGTGGCGGGACAAAACCAATATAACCAATGCGCAAGTTATGGGTTTTACCTTCACGATCTTGCACTGGTGTGTCGACAATCAGGTAAGGCTGGAACAGCGGCTTACCGGTTTTCACATCAATCACGTTGGCATTCACATAGGGGAATTTTGCGCCAGCCAGCGATTTTTTCAGATAATCCAGACCGTAGTTAAACTCATGGTTACCGATATTCCCCACCGCATAATCCAGCGTATTCATTGCTTTGTAGACTGGGTGAATTTCTCCGGCTTTCAATCCCTTGGCTGCCATATAGTCACCAAGCGGGCTACCTTGGATCAGGTCACCGTTATCCACCAGTACGCTGTTGGTTGCTTGTTGGCGGGCAGCACTGATCAGGCTTGCAGTGCGCACCAGACCAAACTTTTCGGTAGGTTTATCTTTGTAGTAATCAAAATCCATCATATTGCTGTGCAGGTCGGTGGTTTCCAATACCCGCAAATCAACGGTAGCAGCAGTTGCTACAGACATTGAAGTCGCGACAGCAATCAGGCTGGCAAGAAGAGATAACGTCAGCGGACGCGTGATCATGGCTTTCTCCATTAAAATCTATTCGACATGTATCGCAAAAGAATATGTAACTTTAATTAATTGCTACAACAAAGTGTGAAGTTTGGCAGAAAACGCCCTAGGATAACGCGCAGAAGTTCACAGTTGTGGCAGGTTAATCCCACTGATTTTATTGGAAGTTACCGACATTGATGGCTATTTGGTAGGAATCTTATTAGTCTGCAACTCTGATGATTGAGGGCATATCCCCGTTATCTTGTAACTTGCAGGTCTGCTGGTGGCACTTGTTGCCTTCATCTGGAAATCTATTGGGCTTAGATAATTAATTTTTACGTTTGCGTTCTAAACTGTATATATGGCGAACGAGTAGCGCGAGCCACTATTGGTCTAAACAATCACTATTGGCCTAAACAATCACTATCGATTTAAACAGCCATTATCAGTATCCGGCATGACTCATAATACCAAGGGGTGGATGATGTTAGAGCAAATTTGCCAGTTGGCCCGCGAGGCAGGCGTGGCGATTATGGCGGTCTATCAGGGGGATAAACCCCTTGATGTGGCCCATAAGAAAGATGATTCGCCAGTGACAGCGGCTGATCTTGCCGCTCACCAGATTATCAAAGCCGGATTGGCGGCACTGACTCCCGATATCCCACTGTTATCTGAAGAAGATCCGCCGGTTTGGGCGGTACGTCAACACTGGCAGCGCTACTGGCTGGTTGATCCGCTGGACGGTACTAAAGAGTTTCTACATCGGAATGGCGAGTTTACCGTTAATATCGCGTTGATTGACCAAGGAGTACCGGTGCTTGGCGTGGTATATACCCCAGTGACTGAAGTGATGTACAGCGCTGAAAACGGCCAGGCGTGGAAAGAGGAGTGTGGCAGGCGCATGCAGATTCAGGTGCGTGCTGCACTACCGCCGTTAGTGGTAGTCAGTCGCTCTCACAGTGATGCTGAATTGGAAGATTATTTGTCGCAATTAGGTGAACACCAGACTGTATCAGTCGGTTCGTCACTCAAGTTTTGTCTGGTGGCGGAAGGGAAGGCGCAACTGTACCCGCGCTTTGGGCCTACTAATGTATGGGATACTGCCGCCGGGCATGCAGTAGCCATTGCTGCCGGAGCACTGGTTCACGATTGGCAGGGTAAACCACTCTCTTATACCCCACGTGAATCTTTCCTGAACCCCGGCTTTAGAGTGTCTTTATTCTAACCACATAGCCAAAGAGTGTGGCGTTGCAGGGAGGTGGCACGCAAACGAATCATATGATTCGGGTGAGTGCCCGCAGCGAATTCCCTGCAGCTTCAAACCTTAAGGGGAGATTACTGTTTCACCAGTTGGTGCAATTGATCGATCACCTGCTGTACTTCCTCCGGTGTCAATGTGCCATCTTTGGCAAATCTCACATTCCCTTGTGGGTCCAATACCACAATCGCCGAGCCCTTTTCCGCTAAACCCCAGGCCTTTTTGACATTCCCGTCGCTATCGACCACAAATTGTGACCAGGGAAAGTCGCGTTTATTACTTTCAATGCTGTTACGCACAAACACTGCCGTGCCGATGATGGCGTCATCAGTATTGACGATTGTCGTCGTTTGGTAATGTTCGTGTGGCAGATTAGCGTGCTTAATGGCTTCCACTAACGGGGCATTCAGCTCTTTTGCCGAGGTGCGGCCAGCAATATGTTGGATCACCCGCACTTTGCCGGGCAGTTGCGAGCTATTCCAGTTTTTGTAGCTAAACTGATCAGTAGCTTTATCATAATTTAATTCGCCTTTATCGCTGACACCCACCGGCGGTACCCGCTGGTTGATTTGTAGGGAGTGAGCGCAGGCCATTAGTGGTGTGAGTAGTAGTGACAGTATCAGCAGGCTATTTTTTATCATGGCATGTCCTTGTGGGATCTTATGGGTAATGTCGGGTACTAAGTCCTGCATGCAGGTCTACCCGTAGTCTTTCAAATTGCAGCTGTGTTGGCAGATTGTGTTTGCCGCTTGCCAGCATCTTGAAACCTATTGGGCATCAGTTTTCCAATAATAGGTGCAGATCAGAGGTCTGTCCTGTTTCTCTACAGTATTTATTTCTGACACTGACTAGATGGTTATTCTGTAATTAAGTCTCATTTTATCTATATGACCCTGTAATTTTGTGTAAATCCAGCAGCAATGACTGGTTTTGGCGGAACTAAAGCCCATACTCTAGGTCTATTACTCTGCAATTATATTACGTTACCTGTGATCTTGGTCGCTAAGGCACCAGAGGGAGCGTATTGATGTCATGGGAGGAAAGTAAAAAAATGAGGATCTTCCAACGTTACAATCCGGCTAAAGTGGCGATGTATGTCAAAACGCTTTTCCGAGGGAGGTTATATATCAAAGATATGGGGGCTTTTGAGTTTGACAAAGGTAAGATTTTAATCCCGAAAGTTAGGGATAAACGCCACTTTGAGGTGATGTCAGAGGTTAATCGTCAGGTGATGCGTTTGCAGGCTGATACCCTTCTTACATAATTGCTTTGGGTATGACATTAGTCTGAACAGAATTAATTGCGGCCCCTATTGTGGGGCCGCTAATGTTTTAAATAATGACTGATTTAAACTTTCATTAGGCATCACTGCTTTCGTGTGGGGCTTTTGGCAGTATTGGGGCTGGTAGGTCACTGAGTTTAGTCACCAGTAGCTGATCGATTTTGTAGCTATCGATATCGACTACTTCAAACTTGTAGCCGGCATATTTGACGAAATCCGTGCGTTTGGGAATTTTGCGCAGCATATACATCATAAAGCCGCCGATGGTTTCATAATTGCCAGACTGCGGGAACTCATCGATATGCAGCACTCGCATTACATCTTCAATCGGGGTACCGCCCTCAATCAGCCATGAACTTTCATCACGAGCAACAATTTGCTCTTCCTGCCCCTGACCGACCAAATCCCCCATCAGCGTGGTCATCACGTCATTCAGGGTAATGATACCAACCACCAGGGCGTATTCGTTGAGGATAACGGCAAAGTCTTCACCGGCGGTTTTAAAGCTCTCCAGCGCCTCGGAGAGTGTCAATGTGTCTGGCACAATCAGGGCTGAGCGAATTTGCACGCCACTGCTCAGTACCAGACTCTGGTTACCTAATACCCGGTTCAGCAAGTCTTTAGAGTCGACATAACCCACAACTTGATCGATATGACCATCACATACCAAGAATTTAGAGTGTGGGTGGGTCGAAATCTTCTCTTTTATGCTGTCTTCGCTTTCCCGCAGATCAAAATAAATCACACTTTCACGTGACGTCATCGACGAAGGAACAGTACGTGACTCCAGTTCAAAGACGTTTTCGATCAATTCATGCTCTTGTTTACGTAACACCCCGGCTAATGCACCTGCTTCCACGACGGCATAGATATCATCTGATGTGATGTCATCATTGCGTACCATTGGCAGCTTGAATAGTCGGAAGATTAGATTCGCCATCCCATTGAAGAACCAAACTAGTGGGCGACAAATCATCAGACAGAAGCGCATCGGGTTGACGATCCGAACGGCAACCGCTTCAGGTGAAATCATACCGATGCGTTTCGGGGTTAAGTCGGCAAAAAGAATAAATAAACTGGTGACCAGAACAAACGAGCAAATGAAACTCACCTGGTCGGCAAGCTCTGGTGACATGAAGCGTTCAAACACCAATTTAAAGGAGGGGGAAAACGCAGCATCACCGACGATACCCCCCAGAATGGCGACGGCATTCAAGCCAATCTGGACCACAGTGAAGAAAATCCCCGGAGTCTCTTGTAATTTAAGTACCCGCAAGGCGTTGATATCGCCTTCATCTGCCAGAAGTTTTAGTTTAATTTTGCGCGAAGCTGCCAGTGAAATCTCTGATAATGAGAAGAAGGCACTCACCGCAATTAAAAAAAGAATCAGTAAAATACTGTTTAACATAATCTGTCCGTGTCGTACCGACAATCGCGCCGGCGATCGTAAGGAAGGCCATACATTTGTTTGAATTAAAAAATACTGTTTAAATTTAAGATAACGGCAGAAAGCCGCCATCGGGCCGAGTGAACAGCCCGAATAGTATAACCCGTCTTACTTTAAGTTGCAGCGGAGTTAGCTAGGTTCATTACTCCGGCCATGCTTGAAATCCCCCTGTGGGCTAGCATAAATGCTGTTCAAACCGCATTCCAAGCGATTTGTCATTCCCTTGCTGCCAACCTGCAACTCTACGCAATTTGGGGATAATCGCAGCGATAAGAGCGTGGGCAACCTTACAAATCAGGCGGCATACACACGCCAATACCGCCAAGGTTACAATATCCATGTGGATTTTTGTGCAAATATTGCTGGTGGTCATCCTCGGCATAGTAAAACGGTAGTGCAACCGCCACTTCACTGGTAATCAACCGGCGATCAGCCGCTTGCTCCATGGCTTGCTGGAACAAGGCTTTGCTCTCGTTAGCTTGCACTTGCTGCTCAGGTGTCAAAACGTAAATGGCTGAACGATATTGTGTTCCGACATCTCCGCCTTGACGCATTCCTTGGGCGGGATCGTGATTTTCCCAGAAAATCTGCAATAGTTGCTTATAGCTGATGATGGCCGGATCAAAGACAACACGAACCACTTCTGCATGGGCTGTGCGGCCACTACAAACTTCATGATAGGTTGGGTTTGGTGTGTAGCCACCGCAATAACCTGCGGCAGTACTGTAGACGCCAGGCAGTTGCCAGAACAGGCGCTCAACCCCCCAGAAGCAACCCATGGCGAAGATAGCGATCTCCATTCCGTCAGGGATATGTGTCATGGAATGCCCATTCACCACATGGAGAGTTGCGACTGGCATTGGTGTGATTCGCCCGGGTAAGGCATTCGCCGCATCAATGACGGCAGTTTTGTCAAAATTTTGCACCAAAATAGGCTCCAATGTTTACAGTGAATTTGAAGTTTACAGTAAATTAATAACAAGATGTTTACAGTGAATAGGTATAGACAGTTGTATCTGATTGCGAGTTTGCACACAATAAGAGCCATTCTGCGTTAATGTATCGGCTTAAGGTGGAGTTTTAGGGATAACAGGTTTAAATCGGTCTTTAAGTGCGGAATGATTGCGTAAGTGATAAAAAGTCCGTCAGATCGTTTTTACAGGAAAATATACCCAATAGGTTTCAAGATGCGGTAAAGCGGCAAGGGAGAGAACCCTGATGAGCTTATAGGGTAAGTGATTCGGATGACAAATCTGCTGGGAGCAGATTTAAATGCTGCTTGCAGAGGTCAGGTCGAGTAATGAGAGTTGCCAATACACCTGCAATTTGGAAGATGGCAGGTATAAAATTAATTAGGAGTACGCGTGCCACGATACCCTATTTTGTGTTTTTTGTGCGTATTGCTCGCCACACCTCTTGCCTACGCTGCCAATGTGCGGTTGCAGGTCGAAGGTCTTAGCGGGGATTTAGAGAGAAACGTCAGGGCGCGTTTATCAACAATTGGTACGGATGAAGTGACGTCCGATGGCCGTTTCCGCTCAAGGGTGGATGACGCCATTCGTCAGGGGCTACGCGCGTTAGGTTATTACGACCCCACCATCACCTTTGATTTGCAGCCGCGCCCGGCACCTGCACGTTCCGTTTTAATTGCCAAAGTGATTCCTGGTGAACCGGTTTTGATTGCTGGTGTTGATATTGTGCTGCAAGGTGGGGCGAAAACTGATCCTGATTATCTATCATTGGTACGCCGCGATACCCCTAAAATTGGCTCAGTCCTCAATCATGGTGATTTTGATAATTTCAAAAGTTCACTGACGGGCTTAGCGTTACGCCGTGGTTATTTTGACGCCAATATGATCAAAAGCCAGTTGGGTGTTGCCGCTGAGTTGCGCAAAGCTTTTTGGGATATTGATTTTGACAGTGGCGAGCGCTACCGGTTTGGTAAAGTAGCCTTCCAAGGCTCGCAAATCCGTGAGGATTTTCTGCAAAATTTGGTGCCCTTTCATGAAGGTGAGTTTTATACTTCTGATGAACTGGCCGAATTGAACCGCCGTCTGGCTGCGACTAACTGGTTTAACTCGGTGGTGGTTTCACCGGATTTTCGCGACGCGAGAAAAACCAAAGTCCTGCCACTGGATGCGGTCGTCACTCCACGTACCGAAAATACGGTTGAATTGGGGGGCGGTTATGCGACCGATGTCGGTCCACGTCTGACGGCCAGTTGGCGTAAGCCGTGGATGAACTCCTACGGGCATAGTCTAACCACCAGTACTACACTTTCCGCGCCCGAACAGACGCTGGATTTCAGCTATCGAATCCCACTGTTAAAAAACCCGCTGGAACAGTATTACCTGTTACAGGGTGGGTTCAAACGCACCGATCTGAATGATACAAAATCTGACACCACCACCCTGAACGTTGCCCGTTTCTGGGATTTGTCCAGTGGTTGGAAGCGCTCAGTTAACCTGCGTTGGAGTTTGGATCACTTTACTCAAGGTAGTGTCACTGATACCACCATGTTGCTGTATCCGGGGGTGAACATCAGCCGTACCCGTCAGCGCGGCGGTGCTATGCCGGTGTGGGGGGATAGTCAGAATTATTCTATTGATGTGTCTGATACCACATGGGGGTCAGATGTCGATTTCGCCATATTCCAAGCGCAAAACGTGTGGATTCGTACTTTGGGTGAGAAGAACCGTTTTGTCGTTCGGGGTAACTTAGGCTGGATTGAAACCAATGATTTCGACCGGGTACCGCCGTCACTGCGTTTCTTCGCCGGTGGGGATCGCAGTATTCGTGGCTATAAATTCCGTGATATTTCCCCACGCGATAGCGAAGGTAAATTAACCGGTGCCTCTAAACTGGCAACCGGTACGCTTGAGTATCAATATAACGTTACCGGAAGATGGTGGGGGGCTGTATTTGTCGATTCGGGTGAAGCGGTTAACGATATTCGCAAGAGCGATTTCAAAACTGGCGCCGGGGTTGGGGTCCGTTGGGCTTCTCCGGTCGGTCCGATCAAGCTAGACATCGCCAAACCTATTGGTGACAACGAAGCACGTGGCGTGCAATTTTATATCGGTTTGGGGCCTGAACTATGATGTTGGTAAAGGGAGGGAGGTGGATAAAGAGACTCAGTATCGCATTTCTGCTCATTATCCTGCTGCTGGTCGGGGCTTTGGCGGGTTTGTTGGGCACCACCAGTGGTCTACATTTTGTGATAAACAGTGCCGCACGTTGGGTTCCCGGGCTGGATATCGCCAGTGTCAGTGGGGGGTGGCGTGACCTCACCTTAAAAGGCATTCAATATCAAATGCCGGGTGTCACTGTTAAAGCAGGGCAGTTCCATCTTTCATTACAGCTCTCTTGTCTAAAACGCAGTGAGTTGTGCATTAATGCCCTGACGGCACAAGATATTGATGTGGTGGTGGATACCAACGCCATGCCGCCTGCGGCCCCTGCTCCTGCCAGTAGTGAACCGATGGGGGAACTTAGTACTCCGTACCCCATTACATTGCGTATGCTGTCGCTGAATAATGTCAAAGTAACTATTGATGACACCGCGATTTCACTGGATGAATTCCGCACTGGAGCACATTGGCAACAGCGCGCACTGGCACTAATGCCGACCAAAATCAGTGGGTTATTGATAGCTTTACCAAAAACGGTGCCAGCGATGGTGCCGGATGCGGCTAAACCTGCGGTTGAAACGGCTATCGCGGTAAAAGAAGCGGTTGAGCAACAGGCAGCCGCGCCATCAGAGCAGGAAGCTCCGCTAGGTGAAACGTTAAAAGCGCTGTTTGCTAAACCGTTACTGCCAGAATTGCCGGACTTCCGTTTGCCGCTGGATTTACAGATTAAAGAGATCTCAGGGCAACAACTCCGGCTTACAGGTGATACCGACGTACTTATCAGTAGTCTTTTGCTGCAAGCCAGCACGCAACAAAACCAAATAACACTGGATAAGCTGGAGATTAAATCGCCACAGGGTGGGCTGTCAGCACAGGGTGACGCCACGCTGGCCGATAAGTGGCCAGTGAGTATGGTCATCAATAGTGCGCTGAACATTGAGCCGTTGAAAGGCGAAAAAGTAAAATTAACTGTCGGTGGTGCGCTGCGTGAAAAACTCAACGTGGCACTCAATCTGTCAGGCCCGGTGAGCGCGCAACTGGATGCAGAAACTGCGCTGGCACAGGCTGGTTTGCCACTGGCGTTAACTCTACAAAGCAAGCAACTGCGTTGGCCATTGAGTGGCGAACCTCAATATCAAATTGATAATCTTCGAATGCGCCTCAATGGGCAGGCGACAGATTACGCACTCTCGATCCGTTCTGATTTTAAAGGCACTGACCTGCCACCGGCAGTGTTCACTCTTGACGGTAAAGGGAGTGTTGAGCAATTCAATCTGACCCGTTTACGTCTGGCGGCATTGCAAGGTAACACTGACCTGACTGGCGTAGTGGATTGGAGTAAAGCAATCAGTTGGAACTCGGTATTAACCTTATCGGGTATTAACACCGCGAAGCAGTGGCCGGAGTGGCCAGCAAAACTGGATGGTAGAATTGTCACCCGTGGCAGTATCCACGGTGGTAGTTGGCAATTACAAGTACCGGAGCTGGCACTGGACGGGAATGTGAAACAAAACCGTGTGACGGCCCGTGGCTCCCTGACAGGGAATGCGGCAGGCCAGTGGCATATTCCGGGCATTAATCTGGCATTGGGCCGTAATAGGTTAGATGTGAGAGGCAACCTTAGTGACACCTGGCAGCTCGATGCCACTGTGGATGCGCCACAACTTGATGGTGCGTTACCGGGATTGGGAGGCGTGATGAAAGGGGCGCTGAAATTGCGCGGCAACCTTACAGCACCACAACTGCTAGTGGACCTCACCGCCAGCCGCCTGCAATGGCAGGAACTGACCATTAACCGGATTAAGATTGATGGCGACGTTCGCTCCACGGATCAGATTCAGGGTCAGTTGGCCGTTAGGGTTGAGCAACTCAAGCAAGCGGAGTTGGTTGTAAGTTTATTGACGCTAGATGCCCGAGGTAGCGAAAAACAGCATCAGGTGCGCCTGAATATACAAGGGGAACCAGTTTCCGGTCAGTTGGCGCTGGATGGGAGCTTCGATCGCCAACAAGAACGTTGGCGCGGTTCGCTTAATAACACGCGTTTCGATACACCGGTAGGTGAATGGCGTTTAAGCCGTGCGATGGCATTGGATTACCAAAATAGCTTACAGCGGGTCACCATCGGACCCCACTGTTGGCTTAACCCAAATGCAGAACTTTGTGTTCCTCGGGCCATTGAAGCTGGCCCGAGTGGGCAGGCGAGTGTGGTTATCAATCGCTTTGATTTAGCGATGATAAAACCATTCCTTGGGCCGGATACCACCATGAGTGGCGTGTTCACTGGCCGGGCCGATGTCAGTTGGACGGCCGGTGGTAACCTGCCAGATGTACGGGTATCGCTCAGTGGCAATGGGGTTAAAGTGCAGCAAGTGGTGCAAGGTAACCCGTTACCGATTGCTTTTGAAACGCTGAATCTCAATGGTGGCCTAACCAATGGGCAAGTGCGGGCTGATTGGTTGATTAAACTGGTGAATAACGGCCAGTTCTCCGGGCAGGTTCAGGTTGCTGATCCACAAGGGCGGCGCAATTTGTCCGGTAACATTGCTATCAGTAATATTTCTTTGGCAATGATTAACCCGATACTGAGTGATGGTGAAAAAGCCGCTGGCACATTAAACGCCAATCTGCGTTTAGGGGGGAATGCGAAGAGCCCGCTAGTCTTTGGTCGTTTGGCGCTGGATAATGTCGATGTTGATGGTAGCTGGATGCCATTTGATATTACCGAAGGGCGTCTGGTGATGAACTTCGACGGTATGACCTCAACATTGGAGGGGTTAATTCGGACTTCTCAAGGGCAGCTCAATCTCTCCGGTGATGCCGATTGGCGTGATATCAATGCCTGGCGTGCCCGAATCGCCGCAAAAGGCAATAAGTTGCGGGTTACGATCCCACCAATGGTACGGATTGATGTTTCACCGGACATTGTTTTTGAAGCGACACCGCAGTTGTTCACCCTCAATGGTTCGGTTGATATTCCATGGGCGCGGATAACGGTGCAGGAAGTGCCGGAAAATGCGGTGGGTGTCTCATCAGATGAGGTGATGCTCAATAACGATCTGAAACCTATCTCCCCACGGACGGCCAGTATTCCAATCAACAGTAATCTGGTGATTCGGGTAGGTAATGATGTACGTCTGAATGCATTTGGTTTGAAAGCCCGTTTGCAAGGTAATTTGAAAATGATCCAGGATCAGCGCGGGTTGGGCTTGAACGGGCAAATTAATATTCCGTCGGGTAGCTTCCGTGCTTATGGTCAGGATTTAATTGTCAATAAAGGGATATTGCTGTTCTCCGGCCCGCCGGATCAACCACTACTCAATATTGAAGCGATACGAAATCCAGATGCTACGGCAGACGGTGTTACTGCTGGTGTGCGGGTTACCGGGATGGCTGATGCTCCACGGCTAGAAGTGTTCTCGGATCCGGCTATGTCACAGCAGGAGGCGTTATCATACCTGTTGCGTGGTCAGGGGTTGAGTAATTCGGGGGCTGACAGTGGCATGATGACCTCAATGCTTATTGGCATGGGGGTTGCGCAGAGCGGTAAACTTGTGGGTAAAATCGGCGAGGCATTTGGTGTCAGTAACCTGGCACTAGATACGCAGGGAGTCGGTGATAGCTCACAAGTCGTGGTAAGTGGTTATGTCACTAAAGACCTGCAAGTAAAATACGGTGTGGGTATATTTGACTCGCTGGCGACGTTAACATTACGTTATCGATTGATGCCAAGGTTGTATCTGGAAGCGGTGTCTGGTATTGATCAGGCATTAGATGTGCTTTATCAGTTTGAGTTCTAACCATGCGAATTATTGTCTACGGTAGTTTACGGCGCAAGCAAGGTAATAGTCATTGGATGACGGACGCCCAGTGGTTGGGTGAACATGACCTTGAAGGCTTTGATATGTACAACTTAGGTCATTATCCGGCGGTTATCCCCGGAGACGGCACTGTGCATTGTGAGGTTTATCGGATTAACTCATCTATTATGAATGAGTTAGATGAACTTAAAAGTAATACTAAGGATTACCGGCGCGAGCTGATTCAGACGCCTTATGGTAGCGCGTGGATATACCTTTATCGCTTACCGCTCGAAGGTGTGCCACGTATCTACAGTGGCGACTGGCTAAAACGCCATGAAGAGAGCGACAAGCCATAAAATTAAGCTGTTATTAGCAAAAAAAACACCGCTCACAGGGCGGTGTTTTTACTTTTCGCGCTTAAAGCATCCTCAAGAGGCGCTTTTTGGCATGCGAAACGGGAAATTACTTCTTCGCACGTTCGAAAGAGGCCAGGATCTCGGCTTTAGCTGCGGCGGCATCTTCCCAACCATCCACTTTCACCCACTTGCCTGTTTCCAAGTCTTTGTAATGTTCAAAGAAATGTTTGATCTGCGCTTTCAGCAGTTCTGGCAGATCATTTACATCTTTAACGTGGTCGTATTCTTTGGTCAGTTTGCTGTGTGGAACCGCAACCAGCTTGGCATCTTCGCCCGCTTCGTCAGTCATTTTTAACACGCCAACCGGACGGCAACGAATCACGGAACCTGGTTGCAACGGATACGGTGTTGGCACTAGTACATCAACCGGGTCGCCATCTAATGACAGGGTGTTGTTGATATAACCGTAGTTACATGGATAGAACATGGCAGTAGACATGAAGCGGTCTACAAACAGCGAGCCAGTCTCTTTATCGATTTCATATTTGATCGGATCCGCATTCGCAGGGATTTCGATCACTACATAGATATCTTCTGGCAGGTCTTTACCTGCGGGTACTTGGTTCAAGCTCATGTCGGTTTCCTTTTATCAAACCAGAAATGGAGTGCTGGCTATTATAGCCAACTCTTTTGTGAATTCCCGCCCTTTTCACTGTCAGATAGCGGTGAGATTGCCTGAGTGAGGGCCATTTCAGTGAGATAAAATCCCGTCATTCGCTAAATGTATCTATTTTGAGCTGTTTTTCCGGTGAGAGTTCAAGCTGACATCTGTATAGCCGATAACTTAATCAAACAATAAGACCGTCCGCTGTAATGCTAACGCTTTGTAATCTTAACCATTTGCACATAACCGGAAAAAAACCGATGTTAAAAAAGATTACCATTAAGAATGGGCTTATTGCCCAGCTAAGCTTTATGTCGTTGATTTTATTAGTTGTCAGTGTTATCGGGATTAATTCAATTCAGGAAAGTTCGCGCTCGTTGCAAATAATAAATCAAATCCAGGGGGAGGAGCTGGGGTCTCTATCTAATAGCTTTAATGCCACGTTAAGCGCCAGAACTGAAGCAGCTCTGGCGATCCATCAGTTAGAAATTGGTCTGATTGAGGAATCATTACAAACGGCAAAACAGGCTGAAGGTTCACTAGCATTATCGCAAAAAGAGATGGCACGTTTTGTCAGTGCGGTATCTGACCGGGGAGACGGGCAGGGATTGGCGATAAATATCCAGAAAAGTTATAAAAATTATATTGATAAGGGCGTAATACCCATGCTGACCGCGATCAAGGCGGGGTATGCTGACGAGTATTACGCTGTATTGGAAAAGGGTATTACCGACATTAGTAAAGCCTTTAACAATGATGTCACTGCCTTTCGCAGCTATGCACTGGATGCTGGTCAATTGCAAATCGCCAACGCAAACAATGCCGCCAAAATTAAACTGACGATCATTATAGCTGCAGGGGTGATCACGTTGATCTCTGCGGTACTGGCATGGTTTGCGCTCAAATACATTATTTTGCAGCCGTTGGTGCAATCAATTCATCAGTTGGAATATATAGCTGCTGGTGATTTAACTCACAGTATCAATAGTGAGGGCAACACTGAATTGGCCCGATTGGCAAAGGCGTTACAGACGATGCAGCAATCGCTGGTGGCGTCAGTGAGTAATGTACGGGATGTGGGTGGGCAGATTGGTATTGGCTCGCGGGAATTAGCTGTCGGTAACAGTCATTTGGCTGAACGTACAGAGGAGTCGGCGTCTTCTTTGGAACAGACTGCGGCCAGTATGGAGCAGTTGACCTCAACCGTAAAAATGAATGCTGAAAACTCGGATCAGGCTAATCGCTTGGCGATGAGTGTATCGGATATTGCCAATAAGGGCAGTGAGGCCGTGAGTCATGTGGTTGATAAGATGCAGGCAATTACCACAAGTTCGCGCCGTATCTCCGATATTATTGCCGTAATTGATGGCATTGCGTTTCAGACTAATATTCTGGCACTTAACGCTGCGGTTGAGGCCGCCAGAGCCGGTGAACAGGGGCGTGGTTTTGCTGTGGTTGCGGGTGAGGTACGTAATCTGGCACAACGCAGTGCGCAGTCGGCGAAAGAGATCAAAGATCTGATTGTTGAGTCGCAAAGTCGGGTGAAGGAGGGCGCAGACATGGCCGAATCGGCAGGGAAAACCATGCATGAGATCGCTGATGAAGTTAGCCGAGTAACGGCATTGATGCGTGAGATCTCAGCCGCAAGTTATGAACAAAGTAGCGGTATTGAGCAAGTGAATGTAGCTATTGCGCAAATGGATCAGGTTGCCCAGCAGAACGCCGCATTGGTTGAACAGGCCGCCGCAGCGACGCGATCATTAGAAGAGCAAGCCAATGCATTGTCAGCCAGCATGGCAGTGTTTAAATTGCACAATCATGAGTTGGCGGTTGGAGCATAAAAAAGCAGCGGCTTAGGGGCCGCTGCTCTCTTTTTTAACTGTATTTACCCAAATTACTTGGCTTCTTCATCCGGGAATTTGGCAATAAAACCTTCCGCATCTTCCACCATGGATTTGGTACCGACAAAGAAAGGTGCGCGCTGATGCAGTTTCTCTGGCACGATATCCAAAATGCGGTTCACCCCATCCGTCGCCTTACCACCGGCTTGTTCTGCCAAGAAGGCCATAGGGTTGCATTCGTACAGTAAACGCAGTTTCCCTTGTGGGTGGCTAGCGGTGCTTGGGTAAATATAAATACCGCCTTTCAACAAGTTACGATGGAAGTCGGCAACCAGTGAACCAATGTAGCGTGAGGTATACGGGCGCTTGGTGGCTTCGTCTTGCTCCTGGCAGTACTTGATGTATTTCTTCACACCCAATGGGAATTTAATGTAGTTCCCTTCGTTGATGGAATACATGCAACCGGTTGCGGGATAACGCACTTTTTCGCCGGATAAACAGAAAACGCCCAACGACGGATCATAAGTGAAAGTATGGACACCGTAACCTGTGGTATAGACCAGCATAGTTGAAGAACCGTAGACGACATAACCTGCGGCAACTTGTTTAGTGCCAGGTTGCAGGAAGTCAGCTTCGGTAATCGGAGTACCAAATGGGGTAATGCGGCGATAGATGGAGAAAATAGTACCGACGGATACATTCACATCGATATTTGAAGAACCATCCAGCGGATCCATCAGAACGACATATTTGGCATTTTCTGCCCGGCCACCATCAAAGATAACAATATCATCTTCTTCTTCGGAGGCGATACCGGCAACTTCGCCACGCGCTTTTAGGGCCGCTTTTAATTTTTCATTGGCAAACAAGTCCAGTTTCATCTGGTCTTCGCCCTGAATATTGGAAACACCGCTGGCACCTAAAATATCAACCAGACCTGCTTTGTTGATATCGCGATGAATAATCTTCGCGCCGAGTTTGATTGCTGAAAGTAATGCAGTTAATTCGCCGGTGGCGTGAGAGAAGTCTAGCTGTTTCTCAACGATGAATTCGCCTAACGTTTTCATGACTCAATCCCTGGATCTACGGTTAAATATCGATTTATTAACAAACAACACACCTGATGGCAGCAGTGTAGCCCAAAGGTGAGAATGATTCATAGGCAATTCCATTTCTTCTCTTTGATTCTGAGCGGTAGAATGGTTACAAACTCGAAGCTTATTAATACGGAAAATTTATGCGCATTCACATATTAGGTATCTGCGGCACTTTTATGGGCGGCCTGGCAATGCTGGCCCGCTCATTAGGTCATGAAGTGACAGGAGCGGATGCTAACGTGTATCCACCAATGAGCACGTTGCTGGAGAATCAAGGGATCGATTTAATTCAGGGATATGACCCAACTCAACTGAGTCCCACCCCGGATTTAGTGATCATTGGTAATGCCATGAGCCGTGGTAACCCTTGTGTTGAAGCAGTATTAGAGCAAGGCATCCCTTATGTTTCCGGCCCACAATGGTTACATGACCATGTATTGCCAGAGCGCTGGGTATTAGCGGTGGCGGGTACCCACGGTAAAACCACCACTGCGGGCATGGTGACCTGGATTCTGGAAGCCTGTGGTTATGAACCCGGATTCGTCATTGGCGGAGTGCCGGGTAATTTTGATGTATCAGCACGTTTAGGTAATAGCCCATTCTTTGTCATTGAAGCTGATGAATATGATTGCGCCTTCTTTGATAAGCGCTCTAAGTTTGTTCACTACAGCCCAAGAACGCTGGTTATGAATAACCTTGAGTTCGATCATGCGGATATTTTTGACGATCTGAAAGCTATCCAGAAGCAATTCCATCATCTGGTACGTTTAGTGCCAGGGAAAGGGAAAATCATCGTGCCGGATAATGATAATCACCTGAAGCAAGTGATGGCGATGGGCTGCTGGAGTGAGCAAGAGTTGGTCGGCGAAACTGGCAGTTGGTCGGCGCGCAAAGTATCGACCGATGCCAGTGTTTATGAAGTGTTCCTTGATAATAAATTAGTGGGCGAGGTCAGTTGGTCACTGGTGGGTGAACACAATATGCATAACGGTTTGATGGCGATCGCTGCCGCCCGTCATGTCGGGGTTTTACCCGCCGATGCTTGCAAGGCACTGGGTGATTTTATTAATGCTCGTCGCCGGCTGGAATTGCGGGGTGAAGCTCATGGTGTCACGGTTTATGATGATTTTGCTCACCATCCAACCGCTATTCTTGCCACTCTGGCGGCACTGCGCAGTAAAGTGGGTGGAACTGCGCGTATTTTGGCTGTTTTAGAGCCACGCTCTAACACCATGAAATTAGGGCTATGTAAAAATGAGTTAGCACCTTCATTAGGCCGTGCGGATGAAGTGTTCCTGTTCCAGCCGCAGCATATCCCTTGGCAGGTAGTGGAAGTGGCCGAAGCTTGTATTCAGCCTGCACATTGGAGTGCTGATATTGATGCGTTAGTCGATATGATCGTGAAAACAGCACAACTGGGCGATCACATTCTAGTGATGAGTAACGGTGGTTTTGGTGGGATTCATAACAAATTGCTGAGCGCTTTGGATAAAAAAGCGGAGCAATAAGCTCTATCGCAGGATTAAGTCGGATAAAAAAAGCCCCCGCGATAGCGGGGGTAAAGGGTTCGTCGGATAGACGAGGGATTATTCGGATGTGAGCTGACTTCAGCCAATACTTTGTTGCAATCAATACTCTATTCAATAAGCTAAAAATTAGTATTTATCTTTATTTTCAGTCTATTGAATAAATTATCAAGGTACGAAAGTATGCCCCTCTGAGCGGGGCATTTACTTTCACTGCTGGCGCTTAATCTTATTTGTAAATCTTAGCTGTGGCGTGCCAACCATTGTCTTGATGCATACCAATGATTTTGTATGCCGTAGCGCCTTCACTATCAGCTTTTTTCGCGATGGCCTGCTCAATATCAGAAGGAGCACCGGTAATCGCGCTCACACTGACTGCGCCTAAATCAGTCATTTTGCTTGCTTGGGCGGCATTGATTGATTCCGCAGCAGATGCGCCGAAAGCAACAACAGAAAGTAAACTCAGGGCTGCCAGAGTAGTTTTGATTTTCATGATTTTTCCTTAATCAGATTCAACAATCCAAAAGTACTTTTAATGATTCTGGTACTTTTAGTTTATTGTTTTTACTGTTTATTTAATTTTTTTCGATTTGGGCTTCACGCCATTTTTGATCTATCTATTGCGAATTACTGGTAAATCTTGGCAGTGGCATGCCAGTTATTTTCTTCTCGCACTTCGATCACTTTGTAAGCTTTAGCGCCCATAGCATCAGCTTTATCAGACAGCGCCTGACGAATATCGGATGGTGCGCCGTTAAGGCCACTGACGGTAATGGTGCCCATTGGTTGTAATTTTTCAGCCTGACTCTCATTGATAGAATCCGCTGCAAAAACACCAAATGACAGTGCAGAGAGAATGCTGGCAGTTGCGATGGTAGTTTTAATATTCATGTTATTGCCTCTATTTATTCTTTATCACTTCGCATGAAGTGTGATTTACGTCACGAAAATGAGTATACATCTAGTAACTGAGAATATTAATAGCAAGCTAATAATATTTAAGGTCACTTTATCGCTAGTGACTACTTTTTAAGAACTAAAAGGAATAAAAAGTGATTAAAAAACAGCACGTTCAAGTAAAAACTTAATGTTTTCAATTGAGTAAGCGTTTTTGACTAAAAGTGCGTTAGTCAGTGGTAGGTTTGACTGTAAGGGAGAGATAAGCAGAATTATTTTGTGGTTTAGACCGAAATCAGTAGTTATATGCCCTGGTTAAAGGCTATGAAGGTATGATTAATCGGATAACGGTGACAGGGATACAGTGCGGCGCAGAAGGCCGCATCTATATACATCAGACATAAAGATGTGGAATTAAAGCTCTTGTTCGAATAGCCCAAGAATGGCTTCATGCAGTTGTTTAACCGTAAAACCTCTGGCAGGCGTTGTGAAAATGGTATCGTCACCAGCAATACTGCCTAAGATCCCTTCAGCCTTACCTAATGAATCCAGCAGGCGGGCGATCAGCTGTGCCGCACCAGGGCTGGTATTAATCACAACGACTGAATCATTATAATCGACATCCAAGACCAGATTTTTTAGTGGGCTACTGGTTGTTGGCACCCCCAATTCTGCGGGTAAGCAGTAAACCATCTCCATTTTGGCATTACGCGTTCTAACCGCACCGAATTTGGTTAGCATACGTGAAACTTTGGATTGGTTGATATTTTCGAAGCCTTCTTCCTGCAAGGCCAAAACGATCTCACCTTGAGAACTGAATTTCTCTTCTTTCAATAACGCTTTAAACGCTTTGATAAGATCTTCTTGTTTTGCGGGATTACGCATTTTCTATGCCTTGATCAGTCAATAGTGAATAGGATTATTATGCATATAAATGAATTTTTATTCAACATGACTATGGAGTATTGGCGATAAAAGCACTGATATCAAGGTGTGGTGAAATTTTCACATCATCTTACTGTTACGATTATGCTAAATCAGTTTTTATCAACATTCGGCGCGAGTAACTAAAATGTTATTAAAATGATGTTGTTCTGATGTAACAGAAGGGTGTAATGTAACCGCCGATTAACCTGTCATGAATACTTCAGTAAATTTTAGAATAATGTGCGCTATATCATTAATGAATAAGCGATTTACTCTAAAATGCATACGTCTTATGCGCCTTTTTGATGCGTGATATCTCAATCTGACTGTTAATAGATTGTGTTTAAAATCACAATAAATTAAGGTGCCTAAATAGATGAATTCACGGCAAATTTAAATTAAATATAAAAAGGAGTATAGGATGAAAGTTGCAGTTCTCGGTGCCGCTGGTGGTATCGGCCAGGCCCTCGCTCTTCTACTCAAGACCCAGCTTCCTTCAGGTTCAGACCTCTCATTATATGATATCGCGCCAGTGACTCCCGGTGTTGCGGTTGACCTGAGCCATATCCCGACCGCTGTTAATATTAAAGGCTTCAGCGGCGAAGATGCTACCCCAGCCCTTAAAGGGGCCGATATTGTTCTGATTTCTGCGGGTGTTGCACGTAAACCGGGCATGGATCGTTCAGATCTGTTCAATGTTAATGCTGGCATCGTCCGTAATCTGGTTGAGCAAATCGCGCGTACTTGCCCGAAAGCATTAATCGGTATCATTACCAACCCAGTTAACACGACAGTAGCGATCGCCGCAGAAGTACTGAAAAAAGCCGGTGTTTACGACAAGAATAAATTATTTGGCATTACGACACTGGATACCATTCGCTCTAATACCTTTGTTGCTGAACTGAAAGGTAAGCAACCTCAAGATATCGAAGTGCCGGTTATCGGTGGCCACTCTGGTGTTACCATTTTGCCATTGTTGTCACAAATTCCAGGCATTAGCTTTACCGAGCAAGAAGTGGCTGACCTGACTAAACGTATCCAGAATGCGGGTACTGAAGTTGTTGAAGCAAAAGCCGGTGGCGGGTCAGCGACTCTATCTATGGGGCAGGCTGCGGCACGTTTTGGTCTTTCTCTGGTTCGTGCTCTACAAGGCGAAAGCAATGTTGTTGAATGTTCTTACGTTGAAGGCGACGGTAAATATGCCCGTTTCTTTGCTCAGCCAATCCTGTTAGGTAAAGAGGGTGTTGCTGAACGTAAAGACATTGGCAAATTGAGTGCGTTTGAACAGCAAGCGCTAGAAAGCATGCTTGATGTATTGCACAAAGATATTGAGTTGGGCGAGCAGTTCGTCAATAACAAGTAGTAGCAGGGGCTTAAAGCTGCCCCTGAGATAATATTATCAACCGCCGAAGCTATGCATCGGCGGTTTTTTTATGCCCGAAGAATAGCCGGCCGTATCCTCACTTTTCGGTCAAGAAGAACCCCTGTTTTCGGATCAAAATAGCGTGTTGGCCAAATTTCGGAAGGATGAATCTCTAAACATTCGGCAATCAACCATTCCCCCTTTGGCCAAGAACGAGTTAACGCATTGGCAAGAGTCGAGGAACTTAACCCTGCCTCACGAGAGAGGGCGGCTAAAGTTGTGCCTTTTTTACGTAGTGCGGCAATAATGTCTGCTGGGTGCCAATCAGATTTCCTTAAAATCATCTTTAATCCTTTTTTTTCTAAGCAGCTGACGTGTTAGTGATATAAATAACAGTACATTGTTAATCGTACTGTGAACAGAAAGTGACCATTTAGAAAGATCATACCATTTATTTTCTAAAAGATTTTAAATGTTTTCTAAATATTCCTTTTTTGTGTCACAACGCATATTAGGAAGCAACACCATGAAAAAAGAGTGGTTTGCCGCTAAGGAACTGGCAGGTCTTGAGGGATTACCCTCATCACCACAAGGCATTAACCTCATGGCGAAACGTGAGGGATGGGAACAGCGCCGTCGTCGTGGCGTTCAAGGGAAGGCGGTGGAGTATCATGTTGAAAGTTTACCTTCCACCATACTGAATTCATTACATTTAAGAGAAGAGCCGGCACAGTATACGCCAGCACGGCAAGACCCATTAGCCCTATGGATAGAGGCTTACTATCGTTTTACGGAGGCTGAACGGGAGCAGATTATTACCTTTATTTTTCGTGAAGGAGCTAAAAGCCTGATCGAGCAATTGAGAATCGATTAAGCCCGCCAGATGTGCACTTTGTGCCAGGAAATTGCTACAGCAGCTCATTGATAGAGAATGGATATGAAAAAACAATGGATTACCGCTGCTGAGCTTATTGGTATTGGCGGGTTGCCTAACACGCCTGCAGGGGTTAATGGTCGAGCCAGAAAGGAAGGTTGGGAACGCAGACGTAAACTTGGGGTGCAGGGAAAGGCGGTAGAATACGCTATCGAGGGGCTACCATCTGATGTACTGTGTGTTTTACGCTTGAAAGAAACCCCCCCGGAATATGTTGTGCAGCGCAATGACCCATTGGCTATATGGATTGAAGCTTACAATCAACTCACTGATGCTGAGCGCTCGCGAGCTATTGCATTTTTGCTGCGGGAAGGGGTAGGAACACTGATGAAACGTTTGGATTAATAGCAGAAAAGATAAACCCGGGCGGTAAAGCGCGGGTTTCTTAATGATTTCTCAAAAGGTGCGTTGTACGGCAATGTGCGCTAAACCCTCAAGAGCCAGGCGGTATTCACTTTCAGGGAGAATCTGTAACGCAGCAATGGCTTTGTCGGCCTCTTCCTCTGCACGCCGACGGGTATAGTCAAGTGAGCCACACTGCTGCATTGCAGCCAATACGGGTTCGAGTAAATGGCGGCCATTGCCTTGTTCAATTGCTTGTCGAATCATGGCTGCTTGTTCCACGGTGCCATTACGCATGGCATGCAGTAGGGGCAATGTAGGTTTACCTTCATTGAGGTCGTCACCGGTATTCTTACCCAAAGTGGTGCCATCAGAGCTGTAATCGAGCAGGTCATCAATTAGCTGGAATGCAGTACCCAGATAACGGCCATAATTCTGTAACGCTAACTCCTGCGTTTCAGTAGCATCCGCCAGCACGGCCGCAGATTGTGAAGCTGCCTCAAACAAGCGAGCCGTTTTGCTGTAAATAACCTGCATATAGTTTTCTTCAGTGATGTCTGGGTTATTACAGTTCATTAACTGTAAGACTTCACCTTCAGCAATAACGTTTGTGGCTTCTGACATCAAAGTAAGAACGCGCAGTGATTCGAGGCCGGTCATCATCTGGAATGAGCGCGTATAGATATAGTCGCCCACCAATACACTGGCGGCATTACCAAATGCCGCATTAGCCGTCGCTTTACCACGGCGCATATCAGATTCATCGACCACATCATCATGCAGCAAGGTTGCTGTGTGGATAAATTCAATCAATGCCGCGACGGTGATATGCTTACTGCCCTGGTAGTGCAACGCACGGGCCACCAAAACGGCGATCATAGGGCGAATTCGTTTCCCGCCACCACTGATAATGTAATGGCCCAATTGATTGATGAGAACAACATCAGAGTTCAACTGGTCGAGAATTGTTGTGTTTACTGCCGCCATATCCGGCGCGGTTAACTCGATAATCTTTTCTAGGTTCATTGTTATATTCAGCTGTTTTTCTCTTTAACTGCGATGAGATTACCGCCCACATTATTACATGACGTTCCCTGAGACTATGATTGTACTTGAAAAATCCATCAAATAAACATGATGTAAGAAACTGTGCTTTTTTTCTTCGCTTGGGCTGATTATATACTTGTCATTCACTACATTTTTGCGTAGAATTCGCGCCCTATTGTGAATATTTATAGTGCGCTCTGGACTACAAAAGTGGAGTGCACGGAAAGCGGAGTTTTATATGTACGCGGTTTTCCAAAGTGGTGGTAAACAACACCGAGTAAGCGAAGGTCAAACCATTCGCCTGGAAAAGCTGGACATCGCAACTGGTGAAACTGTTGAGTTTGACCAAGTTCTGATGATTGCTAACGGTGAAGAAATCAATATCGGCGCTCCTTTAGTCGATGGTGGCAAGATCAAGGCTGAAGTAATTGCTCACGGTCGTGGCGAGAAGATTAAGATTGTTAAATTCCGTCGTCGTAAGCATTACCGTAAGCAGCAAGGTCATCGTCAGTGGTTCACTGATGTTAAAATCACCGGTATCAGCGCTTAAGATTTAGGAGAGCGGATAAATGGCACATAAAAAGGCTGGTGGCTCGACTCGTAACGGTCGTGACTCCGAAAGTAAACGTCTTGGCGTAAAACGTTTTGGCGGCGAAGCAGTTCTGGCAGGCAGCATCATCGTTCGTCAACGTGGAACTAAGTTCCATGCAGGCACCAACGTAGGTTGCGGTAAAGACCATACTCTGTTTGCTTTGGCTGACGGTAAAGTCAAGTTCGAAGTTAAAGGCCCGAAAAACCGTAAATTTATCAGCATCGAAGCTGTATAAGTTTTTCGCGTCCTGTAAATAGATGTAAGCCCTGCAATTTCGTTGCGGGGCTTTTTACATTTCAGGGTTAACCCCTTCGGTAAAAAATGGATACGAAGCAGCAGGCTGGTTTAGGTATTTTTTTGGCACTAACCACTGCCGTATTCTGGGGTGCCTTGCCGATCGCAATGAAGCAAGTGCTTGAGGTGATGGAGCCTTTTACCATTGTTTGGTATCGCTTCACGATGGCGGCTATCGGCTTGGGGATTATTCTGGCTTCGCGTCGTCAGCTACCCTCGCTTAAACTTTTTCGCCAACGTCGCTGGCTGGTATTACTGATAGTTGCGACGTGTGGCCTACTGGGGAATTTCATCTTCTTCAGTTCATCATTACAATATCTAAGTCCGACGGCATCCCAGGTTATCGGGCAATTATCACCAGTCGGTATGATGGTTGCCAGTGTGCTGATTTTAAAAGAGCGGATGCGCATTACCCAGGTTATTGGTGCGGGTATGCTGATTTGTGGCTTGTTGTTATTTTTTAATACCAGTCTGCATGAAATCTTTACCCGTTTGACTGATTATACGCTTGGCGTGGCATTGGGAGTCTGTGCAGCGGTTGTTTGGGTCAGCTATGGTGTCGCCCAGAAGGTGCTATTAAGGCGTATGGCATCGCAACAAATTCTATTATTGTTGTACACTTTATGTGCAATTGCATTATTCCCAATGGCGAAACCAGCCGTTATTTTTCAGCTAAATGGGTGGCAGTTTGCCTGTTTACTATTTTGTGGGGTTAATACCCTAGTGGGTTACGGTGCTTTGGCTGAGGCCATGGCGCGCTGGCAGGCAGCTCAGGTAAGCGCACTTGTCACATTGACACCGTTGTTTACCTTGTTTTTTTCAATTCTATTGGCGCTGGCCTGGCCAGAAATGTTTGCCGCACCGTCCCTCAATCTTGTGGGATACGCAGGCGCATTCGTGGTAGTGGCCGGCGCAATGTTTTCCGCAATTGGACATCGTTGGTGGCCACGTCGGACAGAAATAAACCTGGTTGCTCCGCAAAAGCAGCGGCCCGGTGAATGATTTACGGAGAAAGTAAATGAAGTTTGTTGATGAAGCTACGATTTTGGTTGTAGCCGGTGACGGTGGTAACGGTTGTGTCAGCTTCCGCCGCGAAAAATATATCCCTAATGGTGGCCCTGATGGTGGTGATGGTGGTGATGGCGGCGATATTTACCTGCTGGCCGATGAAAACCTTAACACGCTGATTGATTACCGTTTTGTGAAGTCTTTCCGTGCTGAACGTGGGCAGAATGGCCAGAGCCGTGACTGTACCGGCAAACGTGGTAAAGATATCACCATTAAAGTCCCGGTTGGTACCCGCGTACTGGATCAGGGAACGGGTGAGATTGTGGGTGATATGACCCGCCATGGTCAGGTTCTGATGGTCGCGAAAGGGGGGTTCCATGGGTTAGGGAACACTCGATTCAAATCATCGGTAAACCGTGCGCCACGCCAGAAAACCATGGGTACTGAAGGCGAAACACGTGAATTGATGCTTGAGTTGTTGCTGCTGGCTGATGTGGGGATGTTAGGTTTGCCAAACGCGGGTAAATCCACCTTTATTCGTGCGGTCTCTGCGGCTAAACCAAAAGTAGCCGATTATCCATTTACGACATTGATCCCAAGTCTGGGTGTTGTACGAATGGATCATGAGCAGAGCTTTGTGGTTGCCGATATTCCCGGTTTGATCGAAGGCGCATCAGACGGTGCTGGTCTGGGTATTCGCTTCCTGAAGCATCTGGAACGTTGTCGTGTACTGTTGCACTTGGTTGATCTGGCTCCGATCGATGAATCAGATCCGATTGAGAATGCCAAAGTCATCGTTAATGAGTTACAGCAATACAGCGAAAATCTTGCAGAGAAGCCACGCTGGCTTGTTTTCAATAAGATTGACCTGATAGGTACAGAAGAAGCTGAGGTTCGCGCTAAAGCCATTGTAGAAGCGCTGGGATGGGAAGATAAGTACTACATGATTTCCGCAGCAAATCGCGACAATGTAAACGCGCTGTGCTGGGATGTCATGAAATTCCTCAACACCCAACCTAAAGCTATGGCCATTGCAGAAAGTGCACCAGAAAAAGTTGAATTCATGTGGGATGATTATCACCGTGAACAACTGGCTGAAGTGGAAGCGGCAGCGGTAGAAGAAGATGACGACGATTGGGATGAGGAAGATGATGACGGCGTAGAGTTTATCTACGAACGTTAAATTTCCGGTTGTTGTGAGTCATAACGTTGTTATGAGTATAAATGAGGGCTGCCACTTCACCTGTGGCGGCCCTTTTATTTGAACACCTAATGGGCGACACTAGCTAAATGGAGGTAACGCCGTGCCATGGGTGACGGCAGGTATCCAGCATTGCGCCTGCAGTCCTGAACGGTCTGGGCGGTTCTCCAGTGTTAACCTGCCTTGGTGCAGTTGCACAATACGGATCACGATATTTAGCCCTAACCCACTGCCGCCATAGCGTTGATCCATACGACGAAACGCTTGAGTCAATTCACCCGCCTGTTCTGGTTTTATTCCCGGCCCTTCATCCATCACTTGCAGAATGGCACCCAAGTTTTCAGTAACGAGTTTGACTGAAATCTGGCTACCAACCGGGCTATAACGATGGGCATTTTCAACCAGATTTCGCAACATCAGGCGCAGCAGCGTGGCGTCACCTTCTGTCTTGGCATAAGGCGGGAATTCCCATTGGATAGTTTGTTGCCGAAGATCACACATTTCCTGTAATTCATCTTGCAGTGGCTGCACCACATTTTCAGTCCAATCAAGAGATTGATATAGGCCACTAGCAAAATTTTGGCCTGCTCTGGATAGTGTCAGTAACTGTTCAATAGTATGCATCAATAAGTCGATGCGACTAATCAATGATTTACTTTCAGTGATCCCTTGTTGTTCCATCAACTCAAGGTGCAGACGAATCCCGGCCAGAGGTGTGCGTAACTCATGTGCGGCATCGGCAGTGAACAGGCGTTCTTGCGCAATAGTATTAGAGAGCCGGAATAACAACTGGTTAAGTGTCGATGTTACAGAGACGATTTCTTGCATATCGCTCTTAACAATCACTGGGGTGAGATTATCGGCTGAACGTTCAGCCAGCTTTTTTTGCAATTGATCAAGTGGACGAATAATCCAACTGATCGCCCAGAAAGAGAGCAAAAGGGTGATGGCCATCATGATGAGCGACGGCGCAAGCAGTGATGCAATGGCTTCCGCTATTTCCGTATCAACCCGCTCATTACGCGCTTGTGCGCTAAGGGTTTCATCAACCAGGAAGCTGATTTGTTCCTGACTTTCATGCCATAACCAAAAGGCACTAATCAACTGGGTAACCAATAATATTAACGCCAGCATTAAAATCAGACGGCGTCGCATACTGATCATGATTGTGCCTCCAGACGATAGCCAATACCCCTTACGGTACGAATACGATCTTTGCCTAATTTGCGGCGAAGATTATGGATATGCACTTCTAGCGTGTTGGAGCCGAGATCATCATTCCAGGTATACAGATCCTGCTGTAATAACTCACGGTTAACGGTTTGGCCGGCCCGCATAATTAAGCGCGAGAGGATCGCAAACTCTTTGGGTGTGATTTCCAGCGGCTGATCCTGCAAACAGACTTGCTGTGTTGATAAGTTAAGGCTCAGGTCATCTTGTTGCACCAAATTGTCACTTTGCCCCTGATAACGACGAATCAATGCGCGAACGCGTGCCAGTAACTCGGCTAACGCGAAAGGTTTGATAAGGTAATCGTCAGCACCGGCATCCAGCCCGTCAACCCGATCTTCCAGTGCATCACGGGCGGTGAGGATAAGTACCGGTAAGGTGACATGCTGGCGCCGCCATTGACGCAACAACACGGCACCATCTTGATCCGGCAGGCCGAGATCGAGGATTACCATGCTGTACTGACTGGTGTGTAATAAACTGTGCGCTTCGGCTGCGGTACCGGCACAGTCACAGGCATAGCCCTGATTGGTCAGGGCCATAGCTATCCCGCGTTGCAGCAGTTCATCATCTTCAACAATCAGTAGTTTCATAATTTTTAATTATTCTGATAGATGTCTTTATACAGGCGGCTTTCGAAGCGAACCAAAGGTGCCCGACGATTTTTTTGATCTTCAGGTGGTACGGCGTAACCCGACAAGAATTGGACAAATGCCATGCGCTGCCCACTGGCGGTAGTAATAAATCCGGCCAGATTGTATACGCCTTGTAGTGCCCCGGTTTTGGCCGAAACTTTGCCATCAACACCCGCTTCATGCAGGCCACCACGATAACGTAATGTACCGTCATAGCCCGATAATGGCAGCATTGAGATAAAATTAAGTTCTTGATCATGTTGAGCTATATATTGCAAAGCTTGCATCATGGTTGCCGGCGAAATGAGATTATGACGTGACAAACCCGACCCATCCACGACAATACTGTTCCCCAGATCCACACCGGCCTTCTGGCGCAGAACCTGACGTACCGCATCGGCACCAGCGCGCCATGTGCCCGGTACACCAAATCGCTGATGACCAATGGTCCTGAACACGGTATCGGCAATCATGTTGTCAGACTTTTTCAACATGATTTTCAGTAAGTCATGTAACGGTGCTGACTGTGCTTGGGCTAGCACGGTGCCAGCGGCATTGGGGGTCGTCTGCCGGCGTAGGCTGCCGTCAATCTGAATATCCGCTTTTTTTAGTTCATCTTTCAAGATGGCACCGGCATAGCTGGCACCATTTTGTACTGCAAAGGCCAGAGGCAGCGGTTCACTGCGTTGTGTCAGGCATCCGGTAAGCGTGAATCGGTTTAATTCGCCTGGAACGACATCTAACTCGCAATATTGCGCATCTGGTGAACCTTTAGCTAAAGTACGTACTTCACTGAACATCTGCACCGGATAATAGGATGCAACTCGGATAAATGCCATGTCGCCCGGATTAGGCGCGCTGTATAGTGAGACTGAAAAACAGTTACGATCGACAATGGCCGCCGCAGGTGGGGCACTAAAACATTGTGTCATATCGTTCCACGGCCAACCGGGTGCTTTGTCGTGGCTGGCAAAAACCGACGTATCAATGATCAAATCACCTGCAACTTGTTTTACACCGGCTTTTCTTAGCGTAGCCACCATATTACGCAACTGCTGGCGTGTTAAAGTGGGGTCACCGTCAAAACGTGCAATTAAATTGCCGCGCAACACACCGTCGGTGATCGGGCCGTGACTTTCTAGTGTGGTATTGAAGCGAAAATCAGGTCCAAGCTGTAGCAAAGCGGCCAATGCGGTCAGGACTTTTTGCGTACTGGCGGGTAAGGCCATCTGCTGAGCGTGATAGTCTATTGCTGGAGTCGTAGCCCCGATTTTTTGTACTACTAACGCAAGATTTGCCCCATCAGGCAGATACTGTGTGTAATTTTCGACCTGAGCCGCATTGGCGTTAGATATGCTGATATTGATCGCAATAGCACAGGCCAATCCACTGACAATTCGTGAAAAATGCATAATTTCGGTATAACTGCTGAATAACGTGTTGCCATACTACGGTGCAACGAGGGCGAAAGTAAACGATGACCCTAAAGGAACTCTACGTTAAAATGCATATCAAAATGCAGAATTGATCCTGACTTGGGGTTTTGGCTCCGGGGTGATTTTTTTTGTTTATCGCCTGGAGGCGTGTAGGCTATCAAACTAGCCGCATTTTCATTCGAAAACGTTAGGATGACGGTTTTTTGAACAGGATAGATTTAGAGGTATTTAAAAGATGAAACAGATTCCGATGACGGTAAATGGCGCAGAGAAACTGCGTGAAGAGCTGGATTTTTTAAAAGGCGTTCGTCGCCCTAAAATTATTGCTGATATCGCCACTGCCCGCGAACACGGTGACTTGAAAGAAAATGCGGAATATCATGCAGCCCGCGAGCAACAAGGGTTCTGTGAAGGCCGGATTCAAGAAATAGAAGCAAAACTCTCTAATGCGCAGGTGATTGATATCACCAGAATGCCTAATAATGGCCGCGTTATTTTTGGTGCCACGGTTCGTGTATTAAATGTGGATAGCGAAGAAGAGCAGCAATACCGGATTGTGGGTGATGATGAAGCGGATTTTAAACAAAATCTTATTTCGGTTAACTCACCTATCGCTCGTGGCCTGATTGGTAAGGAAGTCGATGACGTCGTTGTTATTCGAACTCCAGGCGGCGAAGTAGAATATGAAATTCTTAGCGTGGATTATGTGTAATACTTGTCCATCTGAGCAGCTATTACGCGTTATTTCTCAAAAATGAAGTTGTAAAGAAAAGTAAAAGGCCGCTTGCGGCCTTTTATCAGAACAAAGTGCATGGCACCTTTTCTCTAAAACAAGCGTCATTAACGCGGTAAAATAATTTTCCGCTCTTTCGCTGGGCGATAGAGCACTAAAATATTACCGATGATTTGGACGTTAACGGCACCGGTCTCACGCACGATGGCATCAGCAATTAGGGCTTTGGTTTCACGCTCTTCAGCAGTGATCTTCACCTTAATAAGTTCATGATGTTCCAGCGTTTGTTCGATTTCAGCCAGCACCCCTTCGGTTAACCCGTTATTGCCCAGCATGACTACTGGCTTTAATGGATGGGCCAGGCTTTTCAGGTGCTGTTTTTGTTTGTTATTCAGATTCATCGTCTTTTTTGCTTAAGTTGGGATTGAAAACGGTTCATTCTACCGCCATCTCATGTGTATCACCAAATCGGTCTACGTCGATGGGGAGTTTACGCGAGCTAAGCAACAGATGCGCGGGCTCTTAATTAAGATAGTTGGAAAAAGAGATGTCTAATAAAAAGCGTTCGGCTAGCTCTAGTCGCTGGTTACAAGAACACTTTAGCGATAAATATGTAATTCAGGCACAGAAAAAGGGGCTACGCTCTCGCGCCTGGTTTAAACTTGATGAAATACAACAGAACGATAAACTTTTTAAACCCGGTATGACAGTAGTCGATTTAGGCGCTGCACCCGGCGGTTGGTCCCAATATGCAGTAACCCAAATAGGCGGTAAAGGGCGGGTCATCGCATGTGATCTTCTACCAATGGATCCTATCGTTGGTGTCGATTTCCTTCAGGGCGATTTTCGTGATGAACTAGTCCTGAAAGCTTTACTTGAGCGTGTTGGGGATAAAAAAGTTCAGGTGGTCATGTGTGATATGGCCCCGAATATGAGTGGTACTCCGGCAGTCGATATACCTAAATCAATGTATCTGGTTGAATTAGCTTTAGATATGTGTCGTGATGTACTTGCGCCAGGCGGAAGTTTCCTGGTGAAGGTGTTTCAGGGAGATGGCTTTGATGAATACCTACGGGAAATTCGCTCCCTGTTTACGAAAGTTAAGATTCGTAAGCCAGACGCTTCTCGTGCGCGATCGCGTGAAGTGTACATTGTAGCGACAGGGCGGAAACTGTAGTACCCTAACGCTGTTTGTTAACACAGTTGTAATATGAGGTTAATCCCTTGAGTGACATGGCGAAAAACCTAATTCTCTGGTTAGTTATTGCAGTCGTACTGATGTCTGTATTCCAGAGCTTTGGACCCAGCGAATCGAATGGCCGTAAAGTGGATTACTCTACTTTCATGTCCGACGTAACCCAAGAACAGGTTCGTGAAGCGCGTATTAATGGGCGTGAAATTAACGTCAGTAAGAAAGATAACAGCAAATATACGACTTTCATTCCGGTCAACGATCCAAAGCTGTTAGATACCTTATTGACTAAAAATGTGAAAGTTGTTGGTGAGCCACCGGAAGAGCCGAGCTTGCTGGCCTCTATCTTTATTTCCTGGTTCCCAATGTTGTTGTTGATTGGGGTCTGGATCTTCTTTATGCGTCAAATGCAAGGTGGCGGCGGCAAAGGGGCGATGTCCTTTGGCAAGAGCAAAGCCCGCATGCTGACAGAAGATCAAATAAAAACCTCTTTTGCTGATGTGGCCGGTTGCGACGAAGCAAAAGAAGAAGTCAGTGAATTGGTTGACTATCTGCGTGAGCCAAGCCGCTTCCAGAAACTGGGCGGTAAGATTCCGAAAGGCGTATTGATGGTTGGTCCTCCAGGGACAGGTAAAACCTTGCTGGCGAAAGCCATTGCAGGTGAAGCTAAAGTGCCATTCTTCACTATTTCTGGTTCTGACTTCGTAGAAATGTTCGTTGGTGTGGGTGCATCCCGTGTCCGTGACATGTTTGAGCAGGCTAAAAAAGCCGCACCTTGTATCATCTTTATCGATGAAATCGATGCGGTAGGCCGTCAACGTGGCGCTGGTTTGGGTGGTGGTCATGACGAACGTGAACAGACACTGAACCAAATGCTGGTTGAAATGGATGGCTTTGAAGGCAATGAAGGCATCATCGTCATCGCAGCAACTAACCGTCCAGACGTTCTTGACCCGGCGTTACTGCGTCCAGGTCGTTTTGACCGTCAGGTTGTGGTTGGTTTACCTGATGTCCGTGGTCGTGAACAGATTCTTAAAGTTCATATGCGCCGCGTGCCATTAGATACCGATATCGATGCTTCAGTTATTGCACGTGGTACACCAGGCTTCTCTGGTGCTGACCTGGCTAACCTGGTCAACGAAGCCGCGTTGTTTGCTGCTCGTGGTAACAAGCGTGTTGTTTCGATGGCTGAGTTTGAGAAAGCGAAAGATAAAATTATGATGGGTGCGGAACGTCGCTCCATGGTAATGACAGAAGCACAAAAAGAATCAACGGCTTATCATGAAGCAGGCCATGCGATCATCGGTCGTCTGGTACCTGAACATGACCCAGTACATAAAGTGACCATTATTCCCCGTGGTCGTGCGTTGGGTGTAACATTCTTCCTGCCGGAAGGTGATGCTATCAGCGCTAGCCGTCAGAAACTGGAAAGCCAGATCTCTACCTTATACGGTGGTCGTCTTGCTGAAGAGATCATTTACGGGCCGGAAAAAGTCTCTACCGGTGCATCGAATGATATCAAAGTTGCCACGTCTATCGCGCGTAACATGGTGACGCAGTGGGGCTTCTCCGAAAAACTGGGGCCGTTGCTGTATGCTGAAGAAGAAGGCGAGGTATTCCTTGGCCGTTCTGTGGCAAAAGCCAAGCATATGTCTGATGAAACTGCGCGTATTATCGATCAGGAAGTTAAGTTACTTGTCGAGCGTAACTATCAGCGTGCACGTACATTGCTGATGGAAAATATGGATGTTCTGCATACCATGAAAGATGCTTTGATGAAGTATGAAACGATTGATGCACCGCAGATTGATGATTTGATGAATCGCAAAGAAGTTCGCCCGCCAGCGGGCTGGGATGATGCGACCAAGAATAAATCATCTGACAATGACAGCACACCAAAGGCACCAACGCCGGTTGATGAGCCAAATGTACCAACGCCAGGCAATTCAAATACCATGTCAGAACAGTTGGGCGATAAGTAAGTCAACTGTTGGCATCTATACTCTAAATAATTCGAGTTGCAGGAAGGCGGCAAGTGAATGAATCCCGATGAGTTGACGCCAGTCAATGATTCGGGTGAGAGAGAGCAGCTAACGCACATGCAGCTTGAAGTATACCGAGTATAAAGCGTTGTGATTAATATAAACCTCGGGCTTGCCTGGGGTTTTTCTTTTTCTAAGATATAAAATTGACGTGAACTGCCACTTTTAAGGTGCGATGACATGCATTTAACTGCCAGAGATCGGGTTCTGGATCTCTCTCTCCCACACGTTATGGGTATCTTGAATGTCACCCCGGATTCGTTTTCGGATGGTGGACATCACAATAATATTGATAAAGCATTACAGCATGCCCAATTGATGTTATCAGCAGGTGCTACGCTGATTGATATTGGTGGCGAGTCCACCCGCCCTGGCGCTGCACAAGTGAGTGAGCAGGAGGAGCTTGATCGGGTAGTGCCAGTTGTCGAGGCATTAGCCAAGCGCTTTGATACTTGGTTATCTGTAGATACCTCTAAAGCGGCGGTTATCACTGAATCTGCTCAAGCTGGTGCCCATCTGATTAATGATATCCGCTCATTACAAGAGCCAGGTGCGCTCGACGCTGCGGCAAAAACCGGTCTGCCGGTGTGCCTGATGCATATGCAGGGGCAACCGCAAAGTATGCAGCAGTCACCGCATTACGATGATTTACTGGCTGATGTAAACCAGTTCTTTGAATACCATATTGCTCGCTGTGTTGCGGCCGGTATCGCAAAAAGTAAATTGTTACTCGACCCAGGCTTCGGTTTCGGCAAAAATTTGGCGCATAATTACCAGTTATTGGCGCGACTGGCTGAACTGCATCATTTTGGGTTGCCATTGTTAGTGGGAATGTCGCGAAAATCGATGGTGGGTCAGCTATTACATGTTCCGCCACAACAGCGGGTCATCGGGAGTGTCGCTTGTGCTGTCATTGCCGCTATGCAAGGCGCACAGATTGTCCGAGTGCATGATGTCAAAGAAACTGTCGAGGCGATGCGTATCGTCGAGGCAACACTTTCAGCGAAGGGATAAATAAAAATTATGAGTAACCGTAAATACTTTGGTACAGATGGCATTCGCGGCAAAGTGGGTGAGAGTCCGATTACGCCTGATTTTGTATTAAAGCTCGGCTGGGCTGCCGGTAAGGTTCTGGCTCGACATGGTTCTCGTAAAATTATCATCGGTAAAGATACGCGTATTTCCGGCTACATGCTGGAATCGGCGCTGGAAGCCGGCTTGGCCGCCGCTGGGCTATCGGCATCATTTACCGGCCCGATGCCGACCCCTGCTGTTGCTTATCTGACCCGAACTTTCCGCGCTGAAGCGGGTATTGTTATTTCAGCGTCCCATAACCCTTTCGAAGATAATGGCATTAAATTCTTCTCAATTGATGGCACCAAACTGCCTGATGATGTGGAGGAGGCCATTGAAGCAGAAATGGAAAAACCATTAACCTGCGTTGAATCTGCCGAATTGGGTAAAGCTAACCGTATCGTGGATGCGGCCGGGCGCTACATTGAGTTCTGTAAAGGCACATTCCCGAGCGAACTTAGCCTGAAAGAGTTAAAAATTGTGGTCGATTGCGCCAATGGTGCCACCTATCACATCGCTCCAAGTGTATTACGTGAACTCGGGGCAAATGTTATCACCATCGGCTGTGAACCTGATGGCATGAATATCAATGAAGAATGTGGTGCCACGGATGTTCGCTTGCTGCAAGCGCGTGTGCTGGCTGAAGATGCACATGTTGGCCTGGCATTTGACGGTGATGGTGACCGCTTGATGATGGTTGACCATCTGGGCAACAAGGTTGATGGCGACCAGATTTTGTATATCATCGCGCGCGAAGGCTTGCGTCAGGGTCAACTGAAAGGCGGTGCGGTTGGTACGCTAATGAGTAACATGGGTTTACAGCTGGCTCTAAAAGAACTGGGTATTCCGTTTGTTCGTGCCAAAGTGGGTGACCGCTACGTACTGGAAGCCATGCAAGAGAAAGGCTGGCGCATTGGTGCTGAAAACTCAGGTCATGTAATTTTACTGGATAAAACTACCACCGGTGACGGCATTGTTGCTGGTTTGCAAGTGCTTACTGCTATGGTACGTAATCACATGAGCCTGCATGATTTATGCAGTGGCATGAAGCTATTGCCACAAATCCTGGTGAACGTACGTTTCTCTGGTGAACACAATCCTCTTAAATCTGAGGCAGTTGAAGAAGTGACTCGCCAGGTTGAAAAAGAATTGGGTGATCGTGGCCGCGTTCTGTTGCGTAAATCAGGTACCGAACCATTAATCCGCGTGATGGTTGAAGGTGATGCTGAAGAATCATTGATTGCTGAAATGGCAAACCGGATCGCAGATGCGGTGAAAGCGGCAGGTTAATGGTGCTTTTATGGGGGAGGGCGTGACTCTTTCCCCCATAAATTGCGCTGAAGTTGAATAACTTGACGCTTTTTTCTGCAAATGAACTCGTGTTGTGAAATTGCCCTTGCGTGTACTATGCGCTTTGGTTAGTATTCACACCCGCTTAAGTGGGTGAATAAGTCCCCGCTGATGGGTGAAAAGCATTTGGCATGCGGTGAATCCGCAAGGATACAGGTACAACTATGTACGAAGCTCTTCTGGTATTTTTCTTGCTGATTTCGATTGGGCTAGTTGCTCTGATCATGTTGCAGCAAGGTAAAGGCGCGGATATGGGAGCCTCATTCGGAGCAGGTGCGTCTGCAACTCTGTTCGGTTCGAATGGTTCCGGTAACTTTATGACTCGCATGACGGCTTTATTGGCGACGCTGTTCTTCGTCATTAGCTTGATTCTGGGCAATATGAGCACCAACCAGGGCCATACAGGCAGCGAGTGGGAAAACTTGGGTACGCCTGCAAAAACTGAGCAGACTACAGCTCCAGTAGCACCAGCTAAGCCAAGTAGCGATATCCCGCAGTAATGTTTTGCCAGCAGTAAGTAGTAACGATAGAAAAAAGTTTTAAAATGGTTGTGACGACTTAAATAGTAAAAACAACCAGTTGAATCAGTGCCGGGGTGGTGGAATTGGTAGACACGCTACCTTGAGGTGGTAGTGCCCGATTGGGCTTACGGGTTCAAGTCCCGTCCTCGGTACCAAATCAGTCAGATAACTTGCTTTTTTGTCGTTATCAACGTAATATTTGCCACGTTTTCGGACGCGGGGTGGAGCAGCCTGGTAGCTCGTCGGGCTCATAACCCGAAGGTCGTCGGTTCAAATCCGGCCCCCGCAACCACTTTCCTAAAGTGTTTTTTTTCAAATGTTGTATTCGGTAGACCTCAGATACTTTCGATTTCAATTTGAAAAAAATACTTGTCAGAAAGTTGTACCGAAGCCGCTTTGCGGCAAACAGGGTCCAGTTGCATAAAGCCCCGAATTTCGGGGTTTTTTGTTATTTGACAGCAGAATCACTGGGCTATTAGGCCCTTTTTTTATGTCTTGGGGGTGGGCTTGTCCACATTAGAACAAAAGTTAACAGAGATAATTTCAGCACCGGTTGAGGCTTTAGGCTATGAATTAGTCGGCATCGAGTTCATCCGGGGGCGCCAATCGACGCTACGAATCTATATTGATAGTGACGACGGAATCACTGTTGATGCTTGTGCTGATGTCAGCCACCAGGTCAGCGCTGTATTGGACGTAGAAGATCCAATTACGGTCGCTTACAACTTAGAAGTTTCCTCTCCGGGCCTTGATCGCCCTATGTTCACCGCTGAACACTATACTCGTTACCTCGGTGAAGAAGTCACTTTGGTTTTGCGTATGGCAATGCAGAACCGCCGTAAATGGCAGGGCATTATTAAAGCCGTTGATGGTGAAATGATCACGGTTACTGTGGATGGAAAAGATGAAGTGTTCGCGCTGAGCAACATCCAGAAAGCGAACCTGGTACCCCACTTTTAAAGTTTGGATGAGGCAACTAGGATGAACAAAGAGATTCTGGCTGTTGTAGAAGCAGTTTCCAATGAGAAATCCCTTCCGCGCGAGAAGATTTTTGAGGCGTTGGAAACCGCTCTAGCGACAGCGACCAAGAAAAAATACGAACAAGAAATTGAAGTTCGCGTCAGCATCGACCGTAAAACCGGTGATTTCGACACTTTCCGCCGTTGGGTCGCAGTTGACGAAGTTACCATGCCAACGCGTGAAATCACGTTGGATGCGGCTCAATATGAAGATCCAACCCTCCAGTTGGGTGATTATGTCGAAGACCAGATTGAATCTGTTACTTTTGACCGTATCACAACCCAAACAGCTAAACAGGTCATCGTACAGAAAGTACGTGAAGCCGAACGTGCTATGGTGGTTGATCAGTTCCGTCAGTATCTGGGCGAAATTGTTACCGGTGTGGTGAAAAAAGTTAACCGTGACAGTATTGCACTGGATCTGGGTAACAATGCTGAAGCCGTTATTGGCCGTGAAGACATGCTACCGCGTGAAAACTTCCGTCCAGGCGACCGTATCCGTGGTGTTCTGTATGACGTGCGTCCAGAAGCTCGCGGTGCTCAGTTGTTTGTCAGCCGTTCACGTCCTGAAATGCTGATCGAACTGTTCCGTATTGAAGTGCCAGAAATTGGCGAAGAATTGATCGAAATTAAAGCTGCCGCCCGTGATCCTGGCTCGCGTGCTAAAATTGCGGTCAAAACCAACGACAAACGTATCGATCCAGTCGGTGCTTGTGTCGGTATGCGTGGTGCCCGAGTTCAGGCTGTTTCCAGCGAGCTTGGCGGCGAGCGCATTGATATTGTATTGTGGGATGATAATCCAGCCCAGTTTGTTATTAATGCCATGGCGCCAGCTGATGTTGCGTCTATTGTGGTTGATGAAGACAGACACACGATGGATGTTGCCGTTGAAGCCAGCAACTTGGCACAGGCAATTGGCCGTAACGGCCAGAACGTACGTTTAGCAGCACAACTGAGTGGCTGGGAACTGAACGTAATGACGGCGGACGATCTTCAGGCGAAGCATCAGGCCGAAGCTCATGCCGCTATTGATACCTTCACCAAATATCTTGATATCGATGAGGACTTTGCCACCATATTGGTAGAGGAAGGTTTCTCTTCTCTGGAAGAATTGGCTTACGTGCCAATGAAAGAACTTCTGGAAATCGACGGTCTTGACGAAGATACGGTTGAAGCGCTGCGTGATCGCGCCAAAGCTGCATTGACCACGCTGGCCCTGGCACAAGAAGAAAGTCTTGGCGACCAAAAACCCGCTGATGATCTGCTGAACCTGGCGGGTCTGGAACGTAGCATGGCATTCAAATTGGCTGCGCGCGGTGTGTGTACGCTGGAAGATCTTGCCGAGCAGGGTATCGACGATCTGGCAGATATTGAAGGGCTTAGCGATGAGCAAGCCGGCGAGCTGATTATGGCCGCACGTAATATCTGTTGGTTTGGCGATAACGCGTAATAAACTGTAGCAGGAAGGAACAGCATGACAGATGTAACCGTAAAATCGCTGGCAGCTGAGATTCAGACCCCAGTTGATCGCCTGGTACAGCAATTTGCTGATGCAGGGATCAAGAAGTCTGAAGTAGACTCAGTTACCCAGCAAGAAAAAGAAACATTGCTGGCGCACTTAAACCGTGAACACGGTAGTGCGCCGAATAAACTCACGTTGCAACGCAAAACGCGTAGCACCTTGAATATTCCGAGCACCGGCGGAAAAAGTAAATCGGTGCAAATCGAGGTCCGCAAGAAACGCACTTATGTAAATACGCCGGAAGCTGAACAAGCTAAAGCGGAAGAGCAGGCACAGCGTGAAGCGGAAGAGCAGGCACAACGTGAAGCGGAAGCAGCAGCGCAGAAAATCGCTGAAGAAAAAGCTAAACGTGCGGCCGAAGAACAAGCCAAACGTGAGGCCGCTGAAAAAGCTAAACGCCAAGCAGCGGAAAAAGAAAAAGTGACGAATCAACAAACCGACGAAAAAATCAAGCCAGCTCAGACCGATAAAGCACGCCGTGAAGCTGAAGCTGCCGAGCTGAAACGCTCAGTAGAAGAAGAAACACGCCGTAAGGTCGAGGAAGATGCTAAACGCGTTGCTGAGGAAGCCCGTAAAATGGCAGCCGAAAACGAAGGTAAATGGCCAGCACCTGTGGCTGAGCAGACTGAGTCTGCTGACTACCATGTAACCACCTCACAACATGCGCGCGCCGCGGAAGACGAAAACGACGCCAAAGTTGAAGGTGATCGCCGTAGCCGCACTCGTGGTGGTAAAGCAACTAAGCAGAAAAAAGGCAATAAACTCTCCGAGTCTAAAGCTGATCGTGAAGAAGCACGTGCTGTTGGCCGTAAAGGCAAACGTAAACCAAGCACACTTCAACAGAGCTTCAACAAGCCTGTTGTTGCGGTTAACCGCGATGTTGTGATTGGTGAGACTGTAACAGTTGCTGAACTGGCAAACAAAATGGCTGTTAAAGGCTCTCAGGTCATCAAAGCAATGATGAAACTGGGTGCTATGGCAACCATTAACCAGGTTATCGATCAAGAAACAGCACAGATGGTTGCTGAAGAGATGGGCCACAAAGTGATTCTGCGTCGTGAAAACGAACTGGAAGAAGCTTTGATGAGCGACCGTGATACTGGCGCTGAAGCCGCAGCCGAGCACCGCGCTCCGGTTGTGACCATCATGGGCCACGTTGACCACGGTAAAACCTCTCTGCTGGATTACATCCGCTCCACGAAAGTGGCGTCAGGTGAGGCCGGTGGTATTACACAGCACATCGGTGCTTATCACGTTGAAACTGAAAACGGCATGATCACCTTCCTGGATACCCCAGGACACGCCGCGTTTACTTCAATGCGTGCCCGTGGTGCTCAGGCGACTGATATCGTGGTGTTGGTTGTTGCAGCCGACGATGGCGTGATGCCACAGACTATCGAAGCTATTCAGCATGCCAAAGCGGCGAAAGTGCCGGTTGTGGTTGCAGTGAACAAAATCGATAAGCCAGAAGCTGATCCAGACCGCGTTAAAACCGAGCTGTCTCAGTACGGTGTCCAGCCAGAAGAGTGGGGCGGTGACTCTCAGTTCATCAACGTATCTGCGAAAGCTGGTATCGGTATTGATGAATTGTTGAACGCAATCCTGCTGCAAGCTGAAGTTCTGGAACTGAAAGCAGTTCGTACTGGCATGGCAAACGGTGTGGTTATCGAATCCTTCTTGGATAAAGGCCGTGGCCCTGTTGCTACCGTGCTGGTTCAGAAAGGTACCTTGAACAAAGGTGATATCGTACTGTGTGGCTTTGAGTATGGCCGTGTACGTGCGATGCGTGACGAGTTGGGCCGTGATATCACGTCTGCTGGTCCGTCTATTCCGGTTGAAATCCTGGGTCTGTCCAGTGTTCCTGCTGCCGGTGATGAAGTGACTGTGGTTCGTGATGAGAAGAAAGCTCGTGAAGTTGCACTGTACCGTCAGGGCAAATTCCGCGAAGTCAAACTGGCTCGTCAGCAGAAATCTAAGCTGGAAAACATGTTTGCTAACATGACCGAAGGCGAAGTTTCTGAACTGAACATCGTAATCAAGTCTGACGTACAGGGTTCTTGTGAAGCTATCTGTGATTCACTGGAAAATCTGTCTACCGATGAAGTGAAAGTGCGTATTGTTGGCTCAGGCGTTGGTGGTATCACCGAAACTGACGCAACACTGGCCGCAGCTTCTGGCGCAATCATCCTTGGCTTTAACGTTCGTGCTGATGCTTCAGCCCGTCGTGTCGTTGAAACTGAAGGTCTGGATCTACGTTACTACTCAGTAATTTATAGCCTGATCGACGAAGTCAAACAGGCGATGAGTGGTATGTTGGCACCTGAGTACAAACAACAAATCATTGGTCTGGCTGAAGTTCGTGATGTGTTTAAATCACCGAAATTTGGCGCCATTGCAGGTTGTATGGTTACTGAGGGTGTGATTAAGCGTAACAATCCAATCCGTGTTCTGCGTGACAACGTGGTTATCTATGAAGGCGAGCTGGAATCTCTGCGCCGCTTCAAAGATGACGTTAACGAAGTTCGTAATGGTATGGAGTGTGGTATCGGCGTTAAGAACTATAACGACGTCCGTACTGGTGATGTGATCGAAGTCTTCGAAATTATCGAAATCAAACGTACTATCGATTAATCGCCTCAGATCTGCTTATATCCATTTGGGGGGCCTTGGCCCCCCAATTTGTCTGGAGAATCCAAATGGCAAAAGAATTCAGCCGTTCTCAACGTGTTTCGCAGGAAATGCAAAAAGAGATCGCACTCATCTTACAACGCGAAATCAAAGACCCACGTGTTGGCATGGCTACCGTATCCGGTATCGAGCTGTCCCGTGATTTGGCTTACGCTAAAGTCTTTGTGACCTTCCTGAATGTGTTAACCGATAACGCAGACCCGGATACAGTTAAAAATGGCATTAAAGCACTGCAAGATGCCTCTGGTTATATCCGCACTCTGCTGGGTAAAGCGATGCGCTTGCGTATCGTACCGGAACTGACCTTCGCTTATGATAACTCATTGATTGAAGGCATGCGGATGTCTAACCTAGTGACTAACGTCATCAAAAATGATGTAGAACGTCAGGTTAATCCAGGTAACGACGAGGAGAAGTAATGGGGCGTCCACGTCGTCGCGGCCGTGACATTAACGGCGTTCTGTTATTGGATAAGCCGCTGGGCCTCTCCTCTAATGACGTTTTGCAGAAAGTAAAACGTCTTTTTAGCGCTAACCGCGCAGGCCATACCGGTGCACTCGATCCACTGGCGACCGGTATGTTGCCTATCTGTCTTGGTGAAGCGACCAAATTCTCTCAATTCTTGCTGGATTCTGATAAGCGCTACCTGGTGGTTGCCCGTTTGGGCCAGCGCACAGATACTTCGGATGCCGAAGGTGCGTTAATCAGTGAGCGTGAAGTTAACGTCACTCAGGCGCAGATGGATGCTGCTCTGGATAGTTTCCGCGGCGATAGCCAGCAGATACCTTCCATGTATTCGGCACTGAAGCATCAAGGTAAACCGTTGTATGAATATGCCCGGCAGGGGATTGAAGTAGAGCGCGACGCCCGTAGCATTACCGTGTATGAATTGCTGTTTATCCGCTGGGAAGGCAATGATCTTGAGCTGGAAATTCATTGCTCAAAAGGTACCTACATTCGCACTATTGTTGATGATTTGGGTGAATTATTAGGCTGTGGGGCACATGTTAGCTATCTGCGTCGTTTGCAAGTGGCCGCTTACCCAAGTGATCGCATGGTGACTTTAGAGCAGTTGACTGCCATAGTTGAAGTGGCACAGGCAGAAGAGCGCTCACCAAATCCAGAGCTGGATTTACTGTTGCTACCGATGGACAGTGCAGTATTAAACTTCCCTGAAGTCAATCTGTTACCTGCTGTTGCAGCCTATGTAAAGCAAGGGCAACCGGTGCATGTTGCTGGCGCGCCAAGCGAAGGTATGGTCCGTATCACTGAAGGCGAAGAGCGTCACTTCATTGGTATCGGCACTATCGCAGAGGATGGCCGTGTTGCACCCAAACGCCTGGTAGTAGAGGCGCAGGAAGATGCACTGTAGGCCATACTCTATATAATTCGAGTTGCAGGAAGGCGGCTACCTTGCGATTCCGCAGTGCAAAGAGTAGAATAGTGCGGCTTACATATTGGGTTGCTGAATTAGAGATCGGCGCCTGTTTTAATTTATCTATATATTTGGAGTTGTATCATGTCTCTAAGTGTTGAAGCGAAAGCTAAAATTGTTGCTGACTTCGGTCGCGGTACCAATGACACCGGTTCAAGCGAAGTTCAGGTTGCTCTGTTGACTGCTCAAATTAACCATTTGCAAGGTCACTTCTCCGAGCACAAAAAAGATCACCACAGCCGTCGTGGTCTGCTGCGTATGGTATCCACGCGTCGTAAGCTGCTGGACTACCTGAAGCGTGAAGATGTAGCACGTTATGCTTCCCTGATCGAGCGTCTGGGTCTGCGTCGCTAAGTCTGCGAGTTTCGGGAGAAAGGGGCCAAATTGGCCCCTTTTTTCTAAGAAGCAATGATAAAATACGTTAGTATATTGTTGTTGTTCTATAGGATTTGTCTACCCAATAGATTTCGAGATGTAGGAAGGCGGCAAGCGAAAGAGTCCCGATGAGCTTACATAAGTAAGTGATTCGGCTGATTGAACGCAGCCAACACAGCTACATATCGAAAGATGACGGGTATAAATAGGATCTTCCGGTGCAGAGGTTCGCGCGGCTAATGAGAGACTTTAACTCAATTAGAGTTAAGGATTGTCATTAGTCGCGAGGATGCAGTGTGAAGATATTAGTAACAGGTGGATGAGGTCGTCAATACGATCCGGCACCGCATAGTATAAGGATACTATTTTGCTGACTCCGATTATTCGTAAATTCCAGTACGGTCAACATACCGTTACCATTGAAACCGGTATGATGGCTCGCCAGGCAACGGCTGCTGTAATGGTAAGCATGGACGACACCGCAGTATTTGTGACTGTTGTTGGCCAAAAGAAAGCCAAGCCAGGTCAGAGCTTCTTCCCTCTGACCGTTAACTATCAGGAGCGTACTTACGCTGCTGGCCGTATCCCAGGTAGCTTCTTCCGTCGTGAAGGCCGCCCAAGTGAAGGCGAAACACTGACTTCACGTCTGATTGACCGTCCGATCCGCCCACTGTTCCCAGACAGCTTCTTGAACGAAGTGCAGGTGATTGCGACCGTTGTTTCTGTTAACCCACAAGTTAACCCAGACATCGTGGCACTGATTGGTGCCTCAGCGGTGCTGAGCCTGTCAGGTATTCCATTTAACGGCCCAATTGGTGCTGCTCGTGTTGGTTACATCAACGACCAGTATGTGCTGAACCCAACGACCGATGAGCTGAAAGAGAGCCGCTTGGATCTGGTTGTTGCCGGTACTGCTGACGCAGTATTGATGGTTGAATCAGAAGCACAGATTCTGTCTGAAGATCAAATGTTAGGCGCGGTCATCTTCGGCCACGAACAACAACAAGTTGTGATTGAGAATATCAACGCTCTGGTTGCTGAAGTTGGCAAACCTAAGTGGGATTGGCATGCAGAGCCAGTTAACGAAGCGCTGCACGCGCGTGTTGCTGAGCTGGCAGAAGCTCGTCTGGGTGATGCTTATCGTATCACTGAGAAACAAGAGCGCTATACTCAGGTTGATGCTATTAAAGCTGACGTCACTGAAGCGCTGTTGGCACAAGATGAATCTTTAGATGCTAGCGAGATTCATGACATTCTGGGCGATGTTGAGAAAAACGTCGTTCGTAGCCGCGTATTGCGTGGCGAGCCACGTATCGATGGCCGCGAAAAAGACATGATCCGTGGTCTGGATGTGCGTACTGGTGTATTGCCACGTACCCATGGTTCTGCGTTGTTCACCCGTGGTGAAACTCAGGCGCTGGTTACTGCAACACTGGGTACTGCCCGTGATGCGCAAAATATTGATGAGCTGATGGGTGAGCGTACTGACTCATTCCTGCTACACTATAATTTCCCTCCATATTGTGTTGGTGAAACAGGTATGGTTGGTTCACCTAAGCGTCGTGAGATTGGCCATGGCCGTCTGGCGAAACGTGGTGTACTGGCAGTAATGCCAAGCCCGAGCGAGTTCCCTTACACTGTTCGTGTGGTTTCTGAAATCACCGAGTCTAACGGTTCTTCCTCAATGGCTTCTGTTTGTGGTGCTTCTTTGGCCCTGATGGATGCAGGTGTGCCAATTAAAGCCGCTGTTGCGGGTATCGCGATGGGTCTGGTTAAAGAAGGCGAAAACTTTGTTGTTCTGTCTGATATTCTGGGTGACGAAGATCACTTGGGCGACATGGACTTTAAAGTGGCCGGTAGCCGTGACGGTATTACTGCACTGCAAATGGACATTAAAATTGAAGGTATTACCCGCGAAATCATGCAGGTGGCTCTGAACCAGGCCAAGGGTGCGCGTCTGCACATTCTGGGTGTTATGGAACAGGCTATCAGCACACCTCGTGGTGATATCTCTGAGTTTGCTCCACGTATCTACACCATGAAAATCAATCCTGAGAAAATCAAGGATGTGATCGGTAAAGGTGGTTCTGTGATTCGTGCGCTGACTGATGAAACTGGCACTACCATTGAAATCGAAGATGATGGCACCATTAAGATTGCAGCAACCGACGGCGATAAAGCGAAACACGCTATCCGTCGTATCGAAGAAATCACTGCTGAAATCGAAGTGGGCCGTATCTATGCGGGTAAAGTAACTCGTATCGTTGATTTCGGTGCATTTGTGGCAATCGGCGGCGGTAAAGAAGGTTTAGTTCATATTTCTCAAATCGCTGACAAGCGTGTAGAGAAAGTGACTGACTATCTGCAAATGGGCCAAGAAGTGCCAGTTAAAGTAATGGAAGTTGATCGCCAGGGCCGTATCCGCCTGAGCATCAAAGAAGCCACTACTCCTGACGCAGAAGCTCCGGCACCAGAAGCAGCAGAGTAATAAAGTATTCCATAGCTCCTTACCTCTGGTGAGGGGCTGTGTTATCTCGAGGGCAGGATGCTCTTGTGTTAAACAAATGGATGAAAGGATATTTATCCAATGTTTGTCTTCGGGAGTAGGAAATGAAGCCTTTCTTGCGCTGGTGTTACGTTGCGACAGCACTCATGCTGGCAGGATGCAGCAACCATGATTGGCGTAAAGACGAGGTGTTGGCTATCCCGTTGCAACCTACGTTGCAGCAGGAAGTGATTCTGGCTCGCATGGAACAAATCCTTGCAAGTCGGGCACTTACGGATGATGAGCGCGCGCAGCTTTTATATGAGCGCGGAGTGCTGTATGATAGCCTCGGGCTACGGGCACTAGCGCGAAATGATTTTTCGCAAGCGTTAGCTATTCGTCCTGATATGCCAGAAGTTTTTAACTATTTGGGCATTTATTTAACGCAGGCAGGCAATTTTGATGCTGCCTATGAAGCGTTTGATTCTGTACTAGAGCTTGATCCAACTTACAATTACGCGCGTTTAAACCGGGGTATCGCTCTGTATTATGGCGGTCGACTCCCGTTGGCGCAGGATGATCTGCAGGCGTTTTATCAAGACGATCCAAATGATCCCTTCCGTTCGTTATGGCTGTATCTGGTGGAAAGAGAAATCGATCCCAAGGCGGCTGCAGTAGCGTTACAACAGCGCTATGAAAAATCGGACAGAGGGCAATGGGGATGGAATATTGTCGAATTCTACTTGGGCACGATCAGCGAAAAAACGCTGATGGAAAGGCTCAAGTCAGATGCAATGGATAACACTTCGCTCGCTGAGCATCTCAGTGAAACTGACTTCTATTTAGGTAAACATTACCTAAGTCTGGGGGACAAGGACACCGCTTCGGCGCTGTTCAAACTGACGGTAGCTAACAACGTTCATAATTTTGTTGAGCACCGCTATGCATTGTTGGAATTGGCGCTTTTGGGCCAAGAACAAGACGACCTATCGGAATCGGACCAGCAATAGCTGACGAACAACTATTAGCCTGACTACCTTGGTTTTTACCAATGTTAATCACCCTAACAGGTGATGGCCTTTTTGTTCGTTTTATAATCTAATTTGAGCCGGTTCACACTTTTCAATGAAAATGACTGAAAATTTTCTCGACGAGTTATGTAGACTGGCTGCCATTATTAATGAGGCACGTGTACATGACTACTGAGCTTGAAACCTCTTTTGCTGATCTGGGGCTATCTGCTCCTATTCTTTCTGCTCTGACTGATCTTGGTTATGAAAAACCATCTCCTATCCAGTTGGAATGTATCCCACACCTGTTAAACGGCCGTGATGTTCTCGGCATGGCGCAAACAGGCAGTGGTAAAACAGCCGCGTTTGGTTTGCCGCTGTTACACAATATTAAAGCTGAGCTGAAAGCTCCACAGGTTCTGGTGCTGGCACCAACCCGTGAGTTGGCTATTCAGGTCGCACAGGCATTGTCTGATTTCTCTAAACACATTAATGGCGTCAACGTTGTAGCCCTTTACGGCGGCCAGCGTTATGACGTTCAATTACGCGCTTTGCGCCAGGGGCCACAAATTGTTGTTGGTACCCCAGGTCGTCTGTTAGACCACCTGAAACGCGGTACTCTTAACCTGTCCAACCTGAGCGGTTTAGTGTTGGATGAAGCAGATGAAATGCTGCGTATGGGCTTTATCGAAGACGTCGAAAACATTCTGGCGCAGATGCCGGCTGAACATCAGACCGCACTGTTCTCTGCGACTATGCCAGATGCGATCCGTCGTATTACCCGTAAATTTATGAAAGATCCACAGGAAGTCCGCATTCAGTCTAGCGTGACTACCCGCCCTGACATCAGCCAGAGCTTCTGGAGAGTGGGTGGCGGCTATCGCAAAAACGAAGCACTGGTACGTTTCCTGGAATCTGAAGATTTCGATGCAGCTATTATCTTCGTGCGTACCAAAAATGGCACACTGGAAGTGGCTGAAGCCTTGGAAAGTAGCGGTTATAACTGCGCTGCCTTGAACGGTGACATGAACCAGTCTTTACGTGAGCAGACACTGAACCGCCTGAAAGATGGCCGTCTGGATATTCTGATTGCAACTGACGTTGCGGCACGTGGTTTGGATGTTGACCGTATCAGCTTGGTCGTAAACTATGATATCCCTATGGATTCAGAGTCTTACGTTCACCGTATCGGCCGTACTGGTCGCGCCGGTCGTGCTGGTCGTGCGTTGCTGTTCGTTGAGAACCGTGAACGCCGTCTGTTGCAAAACATTGAACGCACCATGAAACTGACTATTCCAGAAGTTCAGTTGCCAAACCCCGAATTGTTGGGTGAACGTCGTTTAGCTCAGTTTGCTGCTAAAGTTGGCCAACAGCTGGAAAGCAGTGATTTGGACCTGTACCGTGCATTGCTGGCTAAGCTGCAACCAGAAGAAGAGTTTGATCTCGAAACCCTGGCTGCTGCACTGCTGAAAATGGCACAGGGCGAACGTCCTCTGATTCTGCCACCAGAAGCTCCGCGTCGTCCGCAGCGTGAATTCAATTCCCGTGATGACCGTGGTAGCGATCGTGGCCGTGATCGTGGTGACAGTCGTCGTGAGCCTCGCCCTGACAGCCGTGATGGTGGTGAGCGTCCAGCACGTCGCGAACGTCGTGATGTTGGTGAGATGGAACTGTACCGCATTGAAGTGGGCCGTGATGATGGTGTTGAAGTTCGTCATATCGTTGGCGCGATTGCTAACGAAGGCGACATCAGCAGCCGTTACATTGGTAATATCAAGCTGTTTGCTTCGCATTCAACTATCGAGTTGCCAAAAGGCATGCCGGGCGAAATGTTATCTCACTTCACCCGTACCCGTATCCTGAACAAACCGCTGAACATGCAGTTGTTGGGTGATGCGCAGCCACATGAACGCCGTGAGCGTCCTGCTGGTGGTGCTGGTGCCGGTGGTGAGCGTCGTGGTGGTGGTGGCCGTTCATTCGGTGGCGAACGTCGTGATGGCGCAGCAGGTGCTCCTCCTCGTCGTTCATTCGGTAGTGACCGTGCTCCAGCCGGTGGTGGCGAACAACGTCGTGGCAACCGTGATGGTCAGCGCTCAGCAGCTCCGCGTCGTGAAGATGCGCCAGCGCCAGCAGCAGCGGCACCTACTCGCCGTCGTTTTGGTGACGCATAAGTCTTAATCATTTCTGATGATTAAAAATAAAAACCAGCCCTTGGGCTGGTTTTTTTATGTCTATAATTTTGCTTCAGTTGGCGGGTTATAGGTGCTCAACAGCTTGTAACTCTGGCTGTAATCCGGCAACTATTTCAAATGAATATAGTCGTGCCTGATGGTCGAAAATCTGGCCATTCACCATCAATTCGTCAGCCTGGGTCTCCCGCAGTAATGACTGAAGCCCATGCCGCACTTTACTTTTATCACCAATAATAGATAGGCGTAGCGCCTGATCGACACCAAATTGTTCGGCGGGTGAGCAGATATTATCCATGTTTTCTACTGGTGGCGGTAGTTGACCTGGCGTGCCGCGGCGTAAATTGACAAATTGCTGCTGCATGGAGGTAAACAGGAAATGGGCATCGCGCTCGCTATCTGCGGCCACCACGTTCACACAAACGATAGCATAGGGTTTTGGCCATTGAATGGACGGCTTGAAGTTTTCCCGATAGAGCTTGAGCGCCTGGAATAACATATCTGGTGCGAAATGTGAGGCGAAGGCGAACGGCAGGCCCATGGCCGCAGCCAATTGAGCGCTATACAGGCTGGACCCCAGTAGCCACAATGGAACATGCAAACCCTGCCCAGGCACGGCTTGTACCGCTTGCCCCGGTTGTACTTCAGCAAAGTAGTTTTGCAGTTCGCCAACATCGGCGGGGAAGTTATCCACTTCACCGGACAGATGGCGGCGTAGTGCCATCATGGTGCGTTGGTCACTGCCGGGAGCACGGCCAAGGCCGAGATCGATACGGTCTGGGTAGAGAGAGGCGAGGGTACCAAACTGTTCGGCAATCACCAGTGGTGAGTGGTTAGGTAGCATGACGCCGCCGGAGCCGACACGGATGCTCTTGGTACCTCCGGCAATATAGCCAATCAGTACTGAGGTCGCCGCGCTGGCAATACCTGTCATGTTATGATGCTCAGCGAGCCAATAGCGGTGATATCCCCACTTTTCAGCATGTTGAGCCAGACTCAGCGAAGCATGAAAAGCCTCTCGTGGTGTCTTGCCTTGCGCTATCGGCGATAAATCAAGCACTGAAAGCGGAACTGTCTTTTTGTCAGTCATAGAATCGTCCATCTTAACCTTATGTCGAGTCGCTTGAAGGGCGAACGCACTAATTTATTAATCCAAACAGGGGGCTGGCCGCATTAATACGCACATAAGAAGCCACATACAGTGCGCGACTATCACCTATAAAAGCATAATCTAAATCGTGGTTTGGCAAGGGGGAATAAATGCGGCGGCAAAAGGATGATTGAAGCGATGAAAAAGAGAACGCCATGGACCCTACGATTCGTGGTAGTAGCTATATCGAGTGACTGGGTAAGAATGCCTGCGCATAGAGTGATACGGGCGTAGTGCTACGCCCGATGGGTTCTTATGACACCAATTCCAGCCCCGCGAGACGCCGCCAGTAGCCGTTACAGTCGGCTTTATCGGTCAAGATGAGTGGGCTCAATCCCTGCTCATTAGCCCGGAACTGCTCGATAACTGTCAGCGTATCTAGACCTTGCGGAGAGAGTCGCACGATATCCACTAATCCTTGCATGGAAATCAGTTCATTACCGAGGTTATAGCAGTAGCCACTTTGGGTTTGAATACCGTTTAGGATGAATACCTGTTGGTCTTCTTGTGATAATACCGGCCGCCCTTGTGGGTAGTTGATGCAGCAGGTTTCACACTCATCTTTGGCTCGGTCTTCTGAGCGCGCGGTGAAGCAACGGGCAGAATAAGCCAGCGGCAGGTGGCCGTAGCTCAATACTTCTACCTCAAACTGATTGCGGAACCCCAGCTCTTCGCACTGTTGCAGCACATTAACCAGCCAGTCACGTGATAGCTCAACCGGCATACACCAACGCATCATGCCCTGACGGTGTAAAATTCGCAGAGTATAAGCGTTGTAGCAATTCAGGGCATGGCCGGCAACAAAGGGTAAGCCACGTTCAGCGGCCATATTCACCGCCCCCAGGTCATTGGCTTCCAGCAAAAACTCACCGTTTTCCACATAACGTTTTAATTCATTCAACTCTGACGGTGCTTGCAGCAGCGCCAGTGTGGAAATTACCACCTGTTTGCCACTGGCAGCCACTTCTTTAGCTAGTGCCAACCAGTCACCCACCTTCATTTCACGGCGTTTGGTACAGACATTCTCACCGAGATAAATAATGTCGGCGCTGCTGTTGGCCGCAGCCTGGTAAAAGGTTTCGATATCAGTTTTTGGCCAGTAATAGAGTACTGCGCCTAAGGCGTACTTCATGTTTCCTCCGGCTACTGCCACTTACGATGATAAGCACCCAATGTAGTTTGAGTACCTTCGGACATTGCGCCCAGTTGTTCCATCCATTCCGCTTTGGCGACAAACTGCGAGGGGTTGGCCTGATAGCGGTCAATCGCCTGTCGCCAGACCTTGGCAACCTGGCTGACATAAGCTGGACTGCGTTGGCGGCCTTCAATTTTCACTGACGCAATGTTGGCAGCAAACAGCTCCGGTAATAACTCAAGCGTATTCAAACTGGTTGGCTCTTCCAACGCATGATAGCGCTGACCGTCCACCCGATAACGGCCTTTGCACAGGGTGGGATAACCGGCATTCTCATTATCTTCATAACGGTCGATCAGCACTTCATTAAGGCGAGACTCCATCCCCTGTGGGGTTTGCTGCCAGCGAACAAAGCGCGCTGGAGAGCAGGCTCCGACCGTATTGGGTGATTCACCGGTCAAATAGGAAGAAAGGTAGCAACGCCCTTCAGCCATAATGCATAAGCTGCCAAAGGCAAATACCTCCAGTGGCACCGGGCTGGTACGCGACAGTTGTTTCACCTGATGCATTGACAGTACGCGTGGTAAAACCACTCGCGCCACATCGAAATGACGTTGATAAAAGCGGATAGCTTCATCATTGGTAGCCGACGCCTGTACCGATACATGGCGCTCAACCTCCGGGTAACGTTCGGCGGCATATTCCAGCATGGCCAAATCAGCCAGGATCAGGGCATCCGCCCCAAGCTGTGCCGCCATATCCACCGCCCGCTGCCAGCGGGAATAACCGTCAGGGTGGGCGAAGGTGTTAATGGCGATATGCAGTTTACGTTTGCGGCTATGAACGTAATTGACCGCTTCCTGCAACTTTTTATCGGTGAAATTGAGGCCAGCGAAATGGCGGGCGTTGGTATCATCTTTCAAGCCAATATAAACCGCGTCGGCACCATTATCGATGGCGGCCTTTAATGCGGGTAAGTTGCCGGCAGGACAAAGCAGCTCCATAGAGTTTTCCTGAATGAGTCAACGGCTCGCCTTGCTGAGGTTACCGCTGGCAATTATTGTTCCCCATCCGAAGATGATATTCGTGGCGATGAAAATTTTATCGAGTGGCGATTCTAGTTAACCTGCTCCACCCGGACCTTGATTTAAGGCAGTTTCTTTGGCATTGGTGTCATTCTTCTGATATTTAGCAATACTTTCAGCGATAACTTGGTGCAAAATTTATCGATATAACGCGCTTTCCGGTTTTGCTAATGTGGCAAAATAGAACTTTATTTTATGCAGATTGATACCCAAAGTAATTGGAATTGCAGGTAGCCAACACCCCTGCGGCTTCAAGTACAAAGGGGATATCACCAAAAAGGAGTCTGCCTGTGTTGGGAGAACTACGAGCACGTCTGGTGCGTCAAGGGCCGGCGCTACTGCGGGGTCCGTTAAAATTGACCCCCTTTGCCTTAAAACGTCAGGTAATAGAGCAAGTGCTGGGGTGGCAACTTCGTCAGGCTCTGCTGGACGGAGAACTGGAATTTTTGGACTCCCGCTGGTTAAAAATTGAAGTGCGAGACCTCGCATTGCAATGGTTTATGACAGTAGAACACGGTAGGCTGGTCGTAAGCCAACAGGCTGAAGCTGATGTGAGCTTTAGCGGTGATGCCAACGATCTAATTTTGATCGCTGCCCGTAAAGAAGATCCGGATACGCTGTTTTTCCAGCGCCGGTTACGAATTGAAGGGGATACCGAATTGGGTCTGTATGTCAAAAATCTAATGGATGCCATTGAGTTGGAGTCCATGCCAACACTACTGCGTGTTGGCCTGCAACAACTGGCTGAATTTATCGAGGCAGGTCAGCAAGAGGGTGCGGCGAGTGCTTCCCGTACATTAGCATCGTGCTGATCCGGGTTGAAATTCCGGTGGATGCGCCGGGGATCGACGCCCTGTTGCGTCAAGCCTTCAAGCAAGATGCAGAAGCCGAGCTGGTACAGCAACTGCGTGAAGATGGCTTATTGACGTTGGGTATCGTGGCAACTGACGATGAAGGCGGTGTGGTTGGTTATGCTGCATTCAGCCCGGTTGAGGTGGGGGGTGAAGACCGTCAATGGGTCGCACTGGCACCACTGGCCGTGGAGGAGGGGTTGCGCCGCCAGGGTTTGGCTGAAAAACTGGTCTACGAAGGGCTAGACTCTCTGAATGAGTTTGGCTATGCCGCTGTCGTGGTGCTAGGCTCTCCAGCCTATTATCAGCGTTTCGGTTTTGTACCAGCGGCTCGTCATCAATTGACCTGCCGTTGGCCCAGTACTGAAGAGGCTTTTCAGGTTTATGCGTTGGCGGAAGATGCACTGGCGGGTGCTGATGGTGAAGTGGTGTTCTCTGCCCCGTTTAATCGCTTTTAACGCCAGGTAACGATAGCAACGAAGAAGGCTGGCTAATTACCAGCTTTTCTTTTTGCTGCTTATTGAGTTGCTTCACCCGATATTCTAACTTCAATGCTGTCGATCTATCCCCTGCCTCACACTGAAATACCAAGGTTAACTCACCTTTCCCTCGCAGCGCTTTCGCGCCTTTCCCTACCTGATGTTGGGCCAATCGCCGTGTTACATCTGTGGTGATACCGGTATAGAGCATGCCAGTGGGGGTGCGCAGTAGATAGAGATACCATAGGCTGTCCGACATAATTTTATTCCAGTCCGGGGGTAGCGGTGCGGAACATTATTACCGGAATCAGCTGCGGTATCCTGATTTTTTTATCGACTGGCACCTGATTGGTTAAATATGCGGGGGAAGTGACCTTCCACCCGCAGGGTTATGGCTAGTTATTTGGTTTTTGCTGCAAACTCAAAGCGTGGTGAAACCAAACCGTACAGTGTCCAACCAAGGAAGGTAACAATCGCACCCCATGTCATGGCTTCTTGCCCTGAGCTGTAAAGCGCATAGAAGCTATACATCGCACCAATGAAGGCAATGATATTGGCTTTACGCGCTTTGGCTGGTGGCACATTGGCGGTTTTCTGGATAATGACCAGCGCTGCCATCGACAGAATATAAGGGATAATATTGGTGACTACCGCCAGATTGACCAGCACGTTGAACTGTTTGTTCAGTGACGGGCTAATGGTCATCAGGGACAGCACACTCTGGATGACAACAATGGTCAGCATCCCTTTGATGGGTGCATCGGCTTTACTGACTTTTGAGAAAATTTTCGGGAAGAAGCCTTCATCAGCAGAGGATTTGAATACCTGAGCGATGGTGAACTGCCAACCCAGTAATGAACCCACGCAGGACATGATCATCAATGCCATGATGATTTTACCGACCGCAGGGGTGAACATATAAGCGAACGCCAGGCCAAACGGCGCTGTAGAGTTAGCCAAATCCATATTTGGTACGATACCGGCAATCACGTTGGTTGAGATGATATAGATAACCGCTGCACCTAAAGTCCCACCGAGTACGGCGATCGGAACGTTACGTTCAGGGTTTTCGACAGCATCAGTATTGGCACAAGCAGATTCCAGACCAAGGAAGGCCCACAGCGTCATTGAGATAGAAGAGCCGATGGCTTCAAAAGTGGGAACTGCATGTGGGTTCCAGGCCGCCATATAGGCTGAACCACTAAACCAGAACCAACCAACGATTGAGATACCGACCACTGGGATAATAACCCCCCAGATAGTAACACTACTGATCTGCCCGGTAATGCGCGCGCCACCAAAGTTAGCAACCGTTGCCAGCCACAGTACGCCAATGGTTGCAATACAAATACCCAGTGGTGTTAGTGTCGCTCCCAACAATTCAGTGCCGTAACCTACTGCTGAGATTGCAATGGCGATATTGGCAATCAACAGTGAAGCACCATAGGTGTAGTTCGCCATAAAGTTGCCAGATTTGCCGAACGCATATTCAGCATAGCCGCCCATACCACCGGATTTACGGCTGAACATCCCACATTGGGCGAAGGCATAGGCCAGTGCCATTGAACCTATTGCGGTGACTAACCATGAGACGATAGAGATTGTCCCGACTTCGGCGAGTTTGGTTGGCAGCATAATTATTCCTGACCCCATCATATTGACGGCGGTTAGAATTGTTAGCTGTACTACTCCCATCTTATTATTTGTTTTACTCATTTTTATTATCTCTTTTTTAATTTCAGAGACTGCAGGAATAATTTATTCCCGCAGGTTTGAGTTATTGGTGTCGTCAAATCCCTTTTTATTTGAAATTATAGCCTTGTTGGCGATTATCATTACTCGGTCCATCCTACTTGGACCACGCAAATAGAGTTGTCACCCGAATCACTTAATGTTAACCAGTTATTCGGGATTATTTCGTTTGCCGCCAGGCTGTAACGCCAACTAAATTGGGTATAAATTTATTATTGTTAACTTATTGCTTCATCATATAACCGTATGCACGGTTCCAACCATCTTCGTCGACTTGTAAATAAACGCCTTGTAACTCAGGCGCAAACCCTGGTAGTAAATTAATACTTTCTTCTAATGCCAGGAAATAACGCTGTGCAGCACCCCCCCAAACTTCACCAGGGACTACACACAATACTCCCGGTGGGTAAGGAAGCGCACCTTCAGCAGCAATTCGACCTTCGGCTTTACACAATGGTACTAATTCGGCATGACCACGGACGAATTCAATATTGGCATCCTGTGGATTCATCATAACTTTAGGGAAATACTGCTTGCGGAACATCTCTTTCTGTAGCTGTTTAACATCATAGCTGACATAAAGGTCATGCATTTCCTGACATAATTTGCCAATAGTATAACCTTTGTAACGTGTTTCATTATTACGATACACAGTAGGTAATACATCGCTTAACATTGCATCTTCTTCGATGAAACGTTCAAAACGGGCAATTTGTGCGACCAGGTGCTGCATTTTCGCCAAGTCTTCTGCTGGCGTTAATAAGAATAGGATCGAGTTGAGGTCACATTTTTCTGGCACGATACCATTTTCGCGCAGGAAGTTAGCCAGAATGGTTGCTGGGATCCCTGATGCTGTATATTCACCAGTATTAGTATCAATACCCGGAGTGGTTAATAATAGTTTGCATGGGTCAACAAAATATTGTGACTCTTCATAACCTTCAAATGCATGCCATTTTTCGCCAGGAATAAAGTTAAAGAAGCGTAAGTCTTGTGCCATGGCATCGGTGTCATATTGCTGCCACAGTTTGCCATCAACTTCTACCGGTACAAAAGGCTTAATCATATTACAGGTATTCAAGATCATTTTACGTGCTTCAATACCGGTCTTAACACAATCAAGCCACATGCGTTGACCACTTTTGCCTTCATGCATTTTTGCGTTAACATCTAAAGCAGCAAACAATGGATAGAATGGGCTGGTGGAGGCGTGTAGCATAAAGGCGTTATTAAAGCGTTTATGATTGCAGTAACGATCCTGACCTTTAATATGTTTATCTTTTTTATGAATCTGCGATGTTTGTGAGAAACCAGCTTGTTGTTTATGTACTGATTGAGTAACGATAATGCCCGGATCATTTTCATTCAGTTCAAGTAATAATGGTGAACAATCTTTCATCATTGGAATGAATTGTTCGTAACCTACCCAAGCAGAGTCGAACAGAATATAGTCACAAAGGTGGCCAATTTTATCCACAACCTGACGAGCGTTATAGATGGTGCCGTCATAAGTACCCAGTTGGATGATAGCCAGACGGAATGGGCGCGCTTCGTTAGCACGATCAGGTGCTACGCTACGGATTTGTTCACGCAGGTATTTTTCTTCAAAACAGTGGGCATCAATACCACCAATAAAGCCAAATGGGTTACGGGCAGTTTCCAGATATACCGGTGTTGCACCGGCCTGAATCAGCGCACCATGATGGTTGGATTTATGGTTATTACGGTCAAACAGCACCAGGTCACCACGCGCTAACAGCGCATTGGTAGCGACTTTATTAGAAGCAGAAGTACCGTTCAGTACGAAATAAGTTTTATCGGCGTTAAATACTTTTGCTGCATGTTTTTGAGCATCACAAGGTGCGCCTTCATGAATAAGCAAATCACCTAATTTTACGTCGGCATTACACATATCAGAGCGGAAAATAGTTTCGCCGTAGAAGTCAAAAAATTGGCGGCCCGCTGGGTGTTTACGGAAGAATTGACCACCCTGATGACCAGGGCAAGCAAAGGTAGAATTACCCATCTCCACGTATTTCTTTAATGTACTAAAGAACGGTGGTAGCAGCTCTTTTTCATATTTTTCTGCGGCTGATTCCAGTTGTTTACCATAAAAATCAGTATTGTCACCACACAGTTCAAATACCCCATTTAAAGAGGGTAATACATCGGTATTCAACTCTTCTTCACAGCAAACAGCGGCAAAAATTGGAATCTCTAAACCCAACTCATGAATGCTATCAATTACACCATTATTAATGTCCTGAACTGAAAGTACCACGGCTGCAATATCAGTAAAATCGGTATGTAAAACATCTACGACTTCGCGCTGTGATTCAAAGCAAGGTATTGCCGATAAACTTGCCGCGATATTTAATTTTTTCATCATAAATTCTCTTTTATTTTAAGAGGCTATTTTACTTGTCACTTTGAGGTTGAGCAGTGCTCGAAATCCTCACGTAGCCATGATTTATAAGGTCATGGTGTACGCTCCGGTTTCCATGCGCTGGTCGCACTAAAATTGCCTGTGACAATTACGCCTACATTATTTGTTGGTTTATTTAAGTTAATTTCCATTAAATTTTTGGTATAGCAGTCCATATCAATGAAATAATATTCATTAATAGTCTTGGCTGCTTTCTGCGTAACACCGTGACTGAATTTCAGACGCAGTGATCCTCTGGTCATTTAGCATTAATGACAAAGGTGACAGTAAATTTTACAGGATAGCTATGTTTCTGCTGAAAGATGAATAACACAGGCTGAGTATCGATTGGTTAATAAAAACCCACAATCAGATAAACGTATAAATATAACCGAGTGTTAGTCTCTTCGGAGAAAGCAGACAATAGTTAACTCAACGTAAAGGTCGTAAACACTTTTCGCATTTGTTAAATATTGTGCATAGACAATGACTATCCAATAAAAGTGGATGTCATCGCAGGGAGGATGTTATCTATAGTGATAATAAGAAAAGTTAAAATAACTACGATGTGCCGGCATCATTAAATGCGTTGTTCGCCTTATATGCGCCATTTTTTTGTTGTTATTTTCCATTTACGTAAGGTCTCTATTTTTTAATCAAGGTTTACGAGCAATGAACTGATGGTGGCTATTTTAGTCATAACACTTATTCATTCTGTGACTCAAATCATGTTTTCTACCGATTTTAAAAGGTGATATGACTAAAAAATGAATAAATTATCGATTTTATTCATTTTAAACGTTGTTTATTCAAAACTGTACTGTATGTTATGCAAAACAGTAAGGTTATATTTAACACGACGGATACATTGGCAGGCTTATTATTATCCAATATTAGCAATGAGAGCGGGTTCTTAATAGTTTTTGTATTTTATTTGTTAATCCATAATTATTTGTTACATCCAAATTTATACGTAAAATCTGCATATAAATTCATATGTACCTTATGCGGTAAATGTTAGCTAAATCACGTTATTAGGCTGTTTCTCGGCTAAGACTCTATTATTAGGAAGGATATGCTGGCAATGATCCCCTGCTCAGAGATAAGTATGGGGAAGGAGGGGCAATGGCTGCCCCGACACGAATAAGTTTAACTGAATAGCGGTAGGTCGGTGCGGGTAGCGGGGATTTTTATCTGTATAACCTGCTGTTGACGGGTCAATTTGAGCGACAATATCTGCCCATCATTCTCTACCTGGAGGTGCAGTAACGGATCATGGGTGTTCATATCAAAAACACATGTCACCTGAGCCTCCGGTTGACGATTACGCAAAATCAGGTAGCTGATATCACGTACTGACGGATTTGCCGGTGCCAGTCCTTGGAATAGTGTGGCATCGGCCGCCAGCCAAAGTGATAGCGGGTGTGCTGCTGTTTGATAGCAACACTGGATAACACCATTGAGTGGCTGGGCAGTAACCTGATGCAAATAGTGCATGGGGCCACTGTCATTGAAGACTGAATTCTCACCCATCAATTCTGTTGCTACTCCGTCGATATGCAGTGTCCAATCCCATTGTTGTTGATGTGGATTAGCGATATTACTGATATCAATGATGGCATCTTCCAGCCACAAAATACGGCGACGGAATTTTACGTCGCGATAGGATTCGCTGTCCCACTGAATCCGGGTATGGCTATCCAACTCGGGTGCTGTTTCTCCCCAATCAACCTCTGTATCCAGCCAACTAAAGTTAGCCGATTGATGCCAGTGATGGATAACCGGCACTGCTGGCGGTTGATTTGTTTGGTTAATACTGAGCGTATTGTGAGTTGCACTATTTTTGTAGTAGCCATAATGCAGTTGCGCACCGTAACCCGTGGTGCCTAAATCCGGCAGGATCTCGTGCCCTTGCTCAAACAGAATTAAATTTAGCCGATCATAATGATCATGTTCACCACCATATGGGCTGTGTTTTACCAGCAAAGCGCGCCCTGCTTGTGGCTGACGTAAAATTGTTAGCCCGCAATCCGGTGCATGCAGTGTGTCTGTCGGTATGACATCAATCATTTGTGGTGGCAATTCTTCAACACCGTACAGCAGGGCATCCAGATTTAAGCGCGGCTGTTGGCGATAAATATGTTGCAAGGCAGCGGCATACTCATCATTGCCATAAGTTTTAAAAGCAAATTCATATAAATGAGCGTGGTTGAGCTGCTCTTGCCCAGCGGTGCAATCGTTAATTCGTGGAAATGTCCCGTCTGGCATTAACAGTTGAAGCGGGAAACTGAGCATATTGCGGTAATAGGGCAGGGCAAGTAGGCTATAGCGGCTACCTGCAGCCAGCTTTTCAAATGACCAGAAGCCTTGCAGTGCATAAAAGTGATAATGCACTGAGCCTTCAAACCACAATCCTTCACTGAACAGCCCATGCTCCAACTGATAACGCAGGCCATAATCTGCGTTGACGGCAAACTCAATATAGTGCTCTTCTGCCAGAATCAGGCCGATCACGGCGATCGCACTGCTGATTTTAACTTCATGGTTATGTAATTGGCGGGTACGGTGTTGCATCAGGAAATCTGCGCCTTCGCGCAATAAACGCCCGGCGATGCAGTCGCGCTGCTCCTGACTGAGGGCATCGGAGATAAAATCATAACCCAAAGCAAAATCGAGCAGGCAATTGGCCTCACACAGGGTTTGTGCATTGGCCTTACCCGGCCCGTTGTACGGAATACCGCCGTGAACTTCATAATCAGGGTAGTGACGGGCATAATTAATCAGAATGTCCCGCACTTTATTGAAGTAACACACCTCCCCAGTTAACTGCCAAAGCAGACCTAGCTGATTACAGGCTTTGGCATTCAGGCCATTAAGCGCCCGCCACCAGGCACCGTCATAGGGTTCGCCACTGAATAACTGAGAGTCAACCGGGCAACGATGCTGAGTGGGTGAGTCGCGATCCCACTCCAGCCGCACACCGTGATCCGGGCAATAATAGTAATGATTCCAGGTGGCGATACCGGTGGCAGGAACCCGTGTTGCCGAGTCCAAAACCACCCGATTATCCGCAATCAGCGTGGCAATAATCTCCGGCTGTTGCACTCTATTTCCCTGTTGTCGTACAACCCGCTGGCGGATTTTAGCCATCTGCCGATCCGTAAACTGCTTCATATCTGGTGTGTCCTCGACGAGAGTTATTTTTGCGCGATCAGGGGTTGTGTGATCGGATAAAGCAGGATTTCGACGGCATCTGGGTATTTTGCTATCAGATATTGTGCTTTCTGCTGGAACTCACCGTCAGCAGGGTAAGCTCGGGCGGCGGTTATCATATTGATCAAGGCTTTCTTATCTTGTAGGCCATCCAAGTCTTTATACGGCCAGGCTTGGTCGCTATTGATAAAACCTGCCACATATTGATAGCCTTTTTTCAGGCTGTGCTCGTCCAGAGAAAAGTTCCAGATATCTTTGTCTGCAACCTCACCCAACCGGCCTAGCTTGTTGTAGGCTTCTAAATGAAAATTACTGTAATGCCAAGGACGAGTACGTTCCAACTCGGCATTTTGTCGGCCCTGCATATCAAAATGCGAGGGGATTCGACGGAGTTGAGTTATCTCCAGGCGCTTTTGAGCGGCGGCTTTTTGGTCGCTAAATAGAGCAAAGGAGGCGGCCTGCATATCAAAATAGGTGCCGTGATTATTATGCCAATTGTCTTCTTCGAAACCGTTCTGGCTGGTAGTCATCCATTGGTAAAAGTCTTTATACCAAAGTTTGATTGCTTGATAGTCGGTATCATTAAGTACATTGGCTGGTCTTATCAATTCGACAGCATCAATCACATCGACCAGTGCCCGGCTATCGATCAAACCAATCCCGCGCCCTTCATTGATACCCGGAATGGCTTGGGCATATTGTAGATTCGGGTTCATTCGGGTGTTTGGATTGACAAACCAGTTAGCCAATTGATCCCGTGCTTTCTCGGCGTACTCGGGCTTACCGGTAAAGCTATAAGCCAATGCCAAATAATAGACATCTTCGCTTAGGCTGTTCATGCGTTTTTTATCGGTGGCGTCACTATTGGCGTCTGGATTTGTTTCGCCGTCTTTACGCAAATAAGGCATGCCGTCTTTCTTGCTTGGGTCTGGCCACCAATAAGGCGGGAAGCTGTAATAGTCGTGTTTATCGCCACTGGCGGCCGACAGACTTTTATCCATAACGGAGTACAGTGGTTTTTTTAGTGCTTTATCTGCCTTATCTATCAGATTCTTATACGATTTTTCATATAACGGATTGTTTTGTTTAACCTGAGCGATGCTGTAGTTTATATCATCCATTTTTAATAGTAATGGGTAGCTTTCCGCAGCATAAATAAAAGGGGAAGACCCCAAAAGCATAGCCAGTAATAGGTTTTTATTACCTGAAATTTTCATCACTACTCTCCTTTTTCTTTATGATTTACATTATTAAAAATAAATAATTCTGATTGCTTTAATTGCTTTCCTTATTGTTTTAAAATAGAAATTTAACCTTATTAAAATAAAGTAATTAAATGTATTGGCACTCTTTAAATAAAAAATAACACTGTTTAATTTCAGATGGATTTGAATTCTATGGGAAAGTTTTTTGGCTTTTGTGATCCAAGTCTATATTATAAATTATCTGTAAATAAATAATTTAAATTGTGATGAATATCAAATTAAATCTTAGTTTTAGACGTTTTTTAGCCAATTTTAATAATTGCTTGGTTTTTTTAATTTTTAAAATGAAGGTTTTAATTTATTGTTTTATATGATTTAATTTGTTTTTATTCATTTTTTGTTGATTTTTTTAATGTGATCTCAAGCAGAAATATTTAAATGGAATTAAGTTTTGTTTTTTATGGTGTAGTTTTTTGTTTTTCTCTGGGTTCTAATGTTATCGAGTGTTTCGTGATTTTATTCTGTTATTTAATCTTCTGGGTAAATTCATAAAAATTAGATTTCAACGAGGCGATGAGATGAAGACAAAAATGATAATGTCACAAGTAAAAATAAAATCCTTGCTGTTATTAACTTATTTAGCCATGGGGATCCCTTCTCTTCACGCTGCAGAAACATTGCAAGTGTGGATCCGCGCCAGTAATGATTCCAAGAATATTTATAAAAAAGAAGCCGACACTTTTGAGAAGAAAACCGGTATCAAGATTGAATATTTCAATGCGACGACTGATTTTGAACAGCGTCTGGCACGGGCCGCAGCGGGTAATGCGCTGCCGGACCTGATTTTCAACGATGCCGTGGCTATTGGGCAGTTTGTCCAGCTTGGTATTGTCGAACCGATTGAACCGAAAAATATCATTGGCGGAGAAGATATCTTCGATACCGCCTGGAAAAGTGCCCAATATATTGATGGTAAATATTATGGGGTGCCTACTTCAGCTCAGACCTTCGCCCTGTTTGTACGTAAAGACTGGCGAGAGAAACTGGGATTAGAACAGCCTAAAAACTGGCAGGATATCAGTACATTAGCGAAGGCGTTTACTTTTAATGACCCGGACGGCAACGGTAAGAACGATACCTATGGCTTTATTCTACCGGCTTCAACCACCCGTGGTTACGCCAGTTGGTTTATCAGTTCTTATCTTTGGCAGGCCGGCGGTGATTTTATTCGCCCAACCAGTGAAGGTAAATTTAAAGCATCGTTGGAAGAGCCAGCAGCGACTGAAACGCTGAGTTTCATGCGTGGCATGGTATGTGACAAAACGGTACAGCCGGGGGCTATCAATGCCACTACCGCAGATGCCATTCCATCATTCCGTTCCGGTCAAAGCGGCATGTTCTTCTCCGGCCCATATCACATTGCTTTGTTTGATAAAGATCCCGGTAAAGAGGCTTTTGAAGTGATCCCACCGCCGGCCGGAGCAAAAGGGCAGGCAACACTGGCTGAAGGCACCACCGTATTTTTGATGAAAAGCAGTCAGAAAAAAGAAGCCGCTCAGAAATTCATAGAATTCATGATCTCACCTGAAGGGCAACAAATCGGCATGGGAATGGGCAGCAACAATATGCCGGTCGTGCGCTTGTCGATTAATAAGCAAGTTGATACTAAAGCGGTTTATAACGATCCGCGCTGGGCAATGTTTGCTGACTTATATGCCGAACATGGCCGCTATATCCCACAAGTGCCTAACTGGACGCCTATTCGTCAGGTCACTGCTGAAGGTTTCAACCGCATCTTAGCCAACTGTGACAGTGATATCCCTGCTGAATTAAAAGCCGTGAATCAGAAAGTGAACGATGAATTGGCTAAACAGAATGTCTTAGGGCTGTGAGTGAAACATGATAACGCTAACCCCCCGACTAAAACGTAATCTGGTTCCGTGGCTGTTCCTGGCTCCGGCACTGGTCATCTTCACCTGGTTTAAATTCATTCCGATGCTGCAAGGGCTAGTGATGAGTTTTTACAAGGTTAACTTTAACCAGCCAAATGAGTGGGTCGGGTTTGACAACTTCTCCCGCGCGATGGGTGATGAAGCGCTGCACTCTGCGGTGTTCAACACCCTGTTATATGTGGTGGTCACCATGGTGGTGGCCGCTTTTATCGCCTTCTTTTTAGCCATGTTATTGGAAGGCCCGGCACGGCATCTGCGCTTTATCCGCACCGCTATTTTCCTGCCGGCGGTAACCAGTGCGGCTATCGTCGCCGAAATGTGGCGAATTCTGTTTAACCCGACCAGTAATGGTGTGGTGAACCATGTTCTGTCATGGTTCAGCATTGAAGCGCAGGGGTTTTTGGCAGATACCGATCAGGCGCTGTGGACTGTAATGATGCTGCATATCTGGAAAGCAGTGCCTTACAACATGGTTATCTTTATTGCCGGGCTGGTAGGCATTAGCCGTGATTTGTACGACGCCTCGAATGTGGATGGTGCCAACTGGTGGAATCGCCTACGTTACGTCACCTTACCGGGCATGATCCCAGCACTTTCAGTGGTACTGATGCTGTCGTTTATCCGTGGTTTTCGGGTGTTTGCCGAAGTGTATGCCACCACTGGCGGTGGTCCATCGAATGCAACGGAAATGATAATGACCCATATCTACAAGCTGGGCTTTGAGCAGTTTGATTATGGTTATGCCTCTGCGGTGTCCTTCCTGCTATTCGCGTTCACTGTGATATTGACGATTTGTCACCTCACATTGAAAAAGCGCATCGCCCGTTACTAACCCGAGCCGGAGACTGGTCATGAAAACTAAAAGTTGGAACAGTATCGGCCGCTGGATAATTTATGGTCTGTTACTGATTGTATTTGTTGGCCCGTACTGGGGCATTATTGCTACCGCATTCAGCGGTGCGCCAGTTAAACCCGGTGAGCTGTTGGCATGGCCAAATCAGTTCTCGTGGGACAACTTTATTTTTGCCTGGATGGATATCGGCGTCTGGCAATATCTGCTGAACTCGATCATCGTGGTGTTCTTTGGCACGGTTCTACAGGTGTCAGTCAGTGCACTGGCGGCTTATGCGTTGGCGCGTAAAAAGTTTGTCGGAGTCTCTCTGACCAGCTTGATCATCCTGTCGACCATGATGCTGCCGGAAGAGGTGATCGCTATTCCGCTCTATATGATCATTAACTGGCAACTGCCAATTATCGATTCCTCGTTGTACAACAGCTATTTGGGCATGATCCTACCGGTGGTTGGCTGGGCCTTCTCAATCTTTGTTTTGACTGAGTTTATGGCTGCTATCCCAAAAGAGTTGGAAGAGGCGGCACGCATTGATGGTGCCAGCGAATGGCAAATTTTCTTCCATGTGATCCTGCCACTGGTTAAACCGGCTTTGGGCACGGTAGTTACCTTCGGATTTATCATGATTTGGGATCAATATCTGTTGCCGCTGATTGTCGTGAATCAGGACAGTTTGAATACCATTCCGGTGATCCTCGGCACGTTACGTACCGACGAGAGCATCACACCAAATATCTTTATTGCCATCACCCTATTGGCGATGCTGCCGAGCATCATCGTGTATCTGGGTCTGCAAAAACATTTCAATCGCGGGATCATGTCTGGCGCGGTTAAAGGTTAGGGAGAAACAAAATGGGATCGGTTGTACTTAAAAATGTCTGTAAATCTTACGGTGACACCCATGTGATCCGCGATGTATCGCTGGAAATCCCTGACGGTGAGTTCTGCGTATTAGTTGGCCCGAGTGGCTGCGGAAAATCCACCTTACTGCGTATGATTGCTGGGCTGGAAGAGATTTCCGGCGGCACGGTAGGCATTAATGATAAAGACGTCACCGACGTTGAACCTAAGATGCGCGATATCGCTATGGTGTTCCAAAGCTATGCTCTCTATCCACAGATGACGGTGCGCGAGAACATGGGTTTTGCACTGAAAATGGCCAAAATGTCCAAGGCGGAGATCAATAACAAAGTCGAAACCACGGCAGAGTTATTGGGTTTACAGGCCCTTTTGGAGCGGTTGCCGAAAGATTTGTCCGGTGGTCAGCGTCAGCGCGTCGCCATGGGGCGGGCTATCGTGCGTAACCCACAGGTATTCTTGTTTGATGAGCCATTATCGAATCTGGACGCCAAATTGCGTACTCAGGTGCGTGGTGAGATCCGCGAATTGCATCAGCGGCTGAAAACCACCTCTGTTTATGTCACCCATGATCAAATAGAAGCGATGACGATGGGGCAAATGATCGTGGTACTGCGCGAAGGGCGCATCGAGCAGGTCGGATCGCCATTGGACTTGTATGATCGTCCGGCTAATTTGTTCGTCGCGGGGTTTATTGGGTCACCTGAGATCAATCAATTGAAAGGCTCCGTGGTGCAACAGGGTGATAAATTCCTGCTACAACTGGAAGATGGCTCATTGCTGACATTGCCTGTTGGCTTGCAGTTGAGCGACGGGCAGCGCGTGGTGTACGCCATTCGGCCAGAGCAGGTCAACGTGGTAGATGCGACACACAGTGCCAGTGCACTGAAAGCGACCATTACTGCGATTGAGAATACCGGCTCGGATATGCAGCTATTTTGTAGCACTGGCGGTGGCCGCTTTACCTCGGTTTTCAAACAGCGTTTGGCGGTGAATGCAGGGGAGACGGTCTATCTGCAACCTAAGCTTGCCGGTATCCACATTTTTGATGCTGCCACCGGTTTACGGGTTGCTTGTCAGGCTACATAAGGAAGCAAATACCCATGACGCCAATGAAAACGTCTATGACGCCAATAAAATTGTATACGCTGGATCTAGATTGCCTGATCAAGGCGAAAGCGGTATTACAGCAACCTTTTTCACCATTACAACCGGCATTACGCCGGTTATTAAGTGAAGCCGATATATTGCGTGATCAGCCACCGGAAAGTGTGACTGATAAAAAGTTATTGCCGGTCAGTGGTGATATTCACGACTATTACAGCTTTGGTACTTATTGGTGGCCAAATCCGCGCAAGCCTAATGGTTTACCCTATGTGCGCCGCGATGGGCATACCAACCCGCAGAGTCAGAATGACGATACTGATACTCAACGTATCGTACGAATGTGTGATCGCTGCCTGACACTGGGGCTGGCCTACTATTTTACCGGGAATAGCCGTTATGCACAGGTGGCCGCCGAGCAGATACGTTGCTGGTTTTTAGATGCTAAAACTCGTATGAATCCGCATCTTAATTACGGGCAGGCCATTCCTGGTATCGTTTCTGGCCGTGGTACCGGCCTGATTGATACCCGCCTGATGTGGATGGTGATTGATACTCTCGGCTTGATATCACCAGCCAAGCTGCTCGATACCGAGGATACTGCGGTGTTACAGCAATGGTTCCGTGATTTTAACCATTGGATGTTCCACAGCGAAGTGGGCCATTCAGAGTATGTCTGGCACAACAACCACGGCACCTGGTATGACGTACAGCGCGCGGCCAATGCGATGTTTTATGGCGATCGCGGGCTGGTTTCCACCATTATCCAGCAAGGTATCACCCAACGGTTGGCGGCGCAGATTGCCCAAGATGGTAAACAGTGGATGGAGCTGGAACGCACCGTGCCGTTCCATTACTCGTTGTTCAATTTGGAAGCCCATCTACTGCTATGTCGCTACGGTGAACATGTTGAAATTGATCGCTGGGAGTGGATACAGGATGGCCGCAATGTTCAGCAGGGGATTGACTATCTGCTACCGTTTATTGCTGAACCGGAGCTGTGGCCCTACCGCGATTTGCGTGGCATCGACTATGACAGTGCATTGCGGTTGTTATTACAGGCCGCCCGGGGTTACCCGATGGACGCCAAACGCTATCATGCGGTGCTTGCCACCTTCCCGGTGGAAACCCTGACATCCCGTGATCGTCTGTTGTGGCAGAATTAATTGGGTCAAAGTTAATAGAGGCAAAGTTGATGTACACTCAGGGCTATTTCTAAGCCAGAGGGCGTTGTGAATAATGAGTGACGTGAATAACCCTGAGGATCTGCTTGGTATTAACCGCTTTCTGCGCCAGCAACATGTACTGACGCTGTGTGCGGGCAGTGGTATCGATATGTGGTGTGCCAACTGTTTTTACGTATTTGATGAAACGCAGATGGCGCTATTTATCATGACAGAAAAGCACACCCGACATGGTGAACTGATGCAGATAAACCCACAGGTTGTCGGCACCATCGCCACCCAGCCGCGCACAGTAGCCTTGATTAAAGGTATTCAATACCGCGCAGAGATAAGCGAATTAACGGGGGATGCGGAACACCGCGCCCGCCAGCGCTACTGCCGCCGCTTTCCGGTGGCTAAAGTGGTATCCGCTCCACTCTGGCAGCTCAATCTGCTGGAAATCAAGATGACTAATAATACCCTTGGTTTTGGCAAAAAACTGTATTGGCAGCAAGACTCTTCACTATAAATTTCCTGTTTTAATGATAACTGCTATTTTTCGATTCTATGTAATAGTGTCTCTGGTATGTATTATTCATAACAATTGATTTCAATAATTGTCTCCGCACTTTTTCGCGGCATTAGCATCAATACCAGAAGGTAGGAGGTCAGATGGCGAAGGTATTATTACTGGGCGCAAGTGGCCTGGTGGGGGGCGAATTACTGCGCCTGTTACGTTTGGATGCCAGAGTGACATCCATCATTGCACCTAGCCGTAAACCCTTGCCAGCCATAAATAAACTGATTAATCCGCAGGGTGAAAATATCGGCGAGTTGCTGAAAACCTTGGATCAACCGGTGGAGTTGGTTTTTTGCTGTTTGGGGACCACCCGTAAGCAAGCTGGCAGCCAGGCGGCATTTCGTTTGGTGGATTATCGGTTGGTATTGGCCGCTGGTGAAACCGGCTTGCGGCTGGGCGCACGGCATTTTCTATTGGTAAGCGCGATGGGGGCTAATGCCAACTCATGGGTGTTTTATAACCGCACCAAAGGTGAGGCCGAGCGTGACTTACAGGCTCAGGGCTGGCCACAACTTACTTTTGCCCGGCCCTCAATGCTGGCAGGTCAGCGCGACAAGCCCCGCTTGATGGAGAGCCTAAGTGCACCTCTGTTTGCCTTATTGCCGGATAAGTGGCGCTTGATTAAAGGCAAAGATGTCGCACAGGCGATGCTGGATCAGGCTTTTGCGCCGCCGAAAGAGGGCGTGACAATCTTAACCTCCGCTCAGATGCAGCAGCGTTGATCATAATAGGGTAATCGTCTGATTATCATGGGCGATTGCCACCTCTGCCGGTAATGGGTGGTCAAGCAACCATCGATCAAGTTGGTGGCTGGCATGGGTCAGCAACGTCTGTTGTGGCATTAGCAAATCCTTAATGGCTAACGCGATGGTTACATCATTGTGATTGCGTGGCGGCGGCGTCTGCGGCGGGTGGCTGCAATCCAGCACCAGCAGATCGATATTTTTGCTGGTCAGAAATAGCGCACTATCAGCGGGTAGCCCGACGGTATCGGTTAAATAGGCGATGGTCCGGCTGGGGCTTTGCAATAAATAGCCGAAGGTTATTTTGGAATGGGTTAGCGGCACCGGTGTGACCCGTAAGTCACCAAAATGGAGGGTCTGGAATGCGGCCATCGGCGGCTGAAAATGCAGAATTCCAGGATGTTTGAACAGGTCGTCACAGCCGTCTGGATCCGGCGGTCCGTAGATCGGGATCGAATTTCCGCATCCCCAACGTAACGGAAATAACCCCTGAACATGATCCATGTGGTAATGTGTAAGCAAAAAACGCTGAATTTCCCCCGCAGTAAACTGCTGATCCAGTGTCGGCAATCCGGCATCAATCAAGGTGGTTTCCCCCTGATATCGCAGCATGGCACTGCAAGGTTTACGGCCCAATGCGGGCTGCACTCTGGCTTTAGCACAAATCACGCAGTCACAACCAAATACCGGCACCTGCTGGGCGCAACCGGTGCCTAACAGTGTCAGTTCCATTTTTTATCCCCCATTTCTTTACTGGTTAGGGGAGCTAGCAGTAATTGTTGTAACTGCCCCAGTGTGTGGTGCAGCTCACCATCATTAGACAGTTGCAAACAGTTAACCGGTAGCTGTTGCTGATAGTGTTGCGCCCGTTGTAATCGTGCATTGATCTGTTCACTGTTCTCTCGGCCACGTTGTTGCAATCGTTGCGCTAAAATAGCCGGAGAAACCGTCAGACAGAGCGGCAAAAGTTGGTCGGAATAGCGCTGTTGTGCCTCTGGCAGATAAGCTCTGGAGCCATTAACCACCACATCTAACCCGTGTTGTAGCCAGATATCAATCTCAATACCTATCCCATAGCGATACTGATGCGCTTGCCAGTACAGCGCGAATAATCCTTGGGCCGCCCGCAGTAAAAACTCCTGTTCACTTAGCGCAACATGGTTTTCCGCCCCGGCATTGGCCTGGCGGGTGATATAACGATGTGCCACGATAATATTTGCCGGATTGGCTGCCCGCAGCGCCGACAGCAGACAATCTTTTCCGGCCCCTGATGCCCCCATCAGATAGATTAAGCGCCCCATCAGAACACCTGTATTCCCTGACGCCAGACGTTTTGCACGTAAACATGTTTACTTTGCGCACTGTCATGAGCGCGTGCCAGTATCAAATCAGCCCGTTTACCTTCGGCAATAACACCACGATCCTGTAGTCCCAAGGCGTTGGCAGGATTACGTGTTACCAAATTAACCGCTTGCGGTAAGGTGAAGCTATTGGTTGCATCGTGTGCGATACGAAAGGCCGCATCCAGCAAGCTGGCTGGGTAATAGTCAGACGATAAAATATCCAGTACTCCAATAGCGGCCAGTTGGTGTGCTGCAACATTGCCTGAATGGGAGCCGCCACGGACGATATTTGGCGCGCCCATCAATACTTGTAAACCATGCTGATGTGACGCTCTGGCCGCCACCTCCGTGGTGGGAAATTCAGCAATCACACTGCCCAGTGCTTGTGATTGTGCCACATGTTCCGCCGTGGCATCATCGTGACTGGCGAGGGCAATGCCCCGCTGAGAGCAGTGATCGGCGATCGCTGTTCGATTCGGCGCTGACCAGCGCGCTGACAGGGTGATTTGCTCTTCCTCAAACTCTGCCATTTGTTGATCATTAAGATGGTATTTGCCCTGATAATACTCACGATATTTTGCCCGGGAGGCGAATTGACGCTGGCCTGGTGAGTGATCCATCAGCGATACCAATGACAGTTCAGGCTGCATCATCAGTTCTTCAAACAGCGGTAGAGTACTTTCATGAGGTAATTCACAACGTAAATGAATCCGGTGTTCTGCCCGGTTCAGTCCCGCCCGCTGACTATCCACCACCGCATTAATCATTTTTTGCAGATTATCCAGACGATGCCCGCCATCGCGCACATCGCCAATCGCCACTGCGTCCAACACGGTGGTGATCCCACTGGCAACCATCAGCGCATCATGGCTGCTCATCGCCGAATGAGCTGGCCAATCAACGTTGGGGCGTGGGGTAAAAAACTTGTCCAGATTATCGGTATGCAGCTCGATCAATCCCGGCAACAGCCAGCCATGTTGTCCATCTAAGGCGGCAGAGAGTTGGGTTGGGCGATCACTGTAATTGTGGATAACCCCGTTTTTGATTTCGAGCGATCCGTTGACCACCTGATCTTCCAGAATAAGGTTGATGTTATTGAGGATCATGCGGGTATCTCCGGACTGGCATCGGCGGGAAAGGGCGTCATGACCAGTAAGCGATCACTGACATGGTTACGTACGGCCTCATCGTGGAAAATTCCAATGATGGCGGCCCCTCGCTGTTTAGCTTCATCAATCAGGCTAACGACTGCCGCGCTATTGGTGCTGTCGAGCGATGCCGTTGGCTCATCAAGCAGCAATATGGGGTAATCTTTGATAAAACCACGGGCGATATTGACCCGCTGCTGCTCGCCGCCGGAAAAGGTCGAGGGGGCCAGATCCCATAAGCGTGGTGGAACATTGAGGCGAGTCAGGAGATCCTGCGCGCGCTGTTGGCATATATGGCGTTCAACGCCAAGCTCCAGTAGCGGTTGCATCACCACATTTAATGCACTGATCCGTGGGATCACCCGCAAAAATTGGCTGACCCAACCCACGGTATGACGGCGTACCTCCATAATTTGTCGCGCTGGTGCTGCCACAATGTCGAGCCATTCCCCCTGATGCTTGACCCAGATATGCCCGCTGTCTGGCAGATAGTTGGCATATAAAGAGCGTAGCAGAGTAGATTTACCGCTGCCGGAATGGCCGTGTAATACCACACATTCACCGCTACTCACTTCCAGTGAGGTTTGATGCAATACCGGTAAGCGAATACCATGCTGGTGGTGTAGTACGAAGGTTTTACTGAGATTTTCAACTCTCAGTTGTGGGTGATTGATAGGCCGTTGCTGGTGATTCATAGTGAGCTCTCGTTAATCTATTCACGGGTTAACAGACAAAACAGTCAGTTTTGCAGCACCGATGAAACCAATAGTTGGGTGTAGGGATGATGGGGATCGTCTAGCACTCGATCGGTCAGGCCGCTTTCGATAACCTGACCCTCCTTCATCACCAGCAACCGGTGTGCCAATAGCCGGGCCACACCGAGATCATGAGTGACAATCACCACTGCCAGTTGCATTTCCACCACCAGATTGCGCAGTAAATCCAGTAGTCGCGCTTGTACTGATACATCCAGGCCACCCGTCGGTTCGTCCATAAATACCAGCTTGGGGTGGGTCACCAGATTGCGGGCAATTTGCAGACGTTGTTGCATGCCGCCGGAGAAGGTAGTGGGTAAGTCATCCAAGCGTGATAGTGGGATCTCGACATCCTCCAGCCAGCGCCCTGCTTGTTGGCGGATGTCGCCGTAATGGCGCTGGCCAATAGCCATTAGACGCTCGCCGATATTGCCACCGGCGGAAACCTGTGGGCGCAAACCATCCAGTGGATGCTGATGGACCACCCCCCATTCGGTGCGCAGTAAACAGCGGCGCTGACTTTCAGCCATCTGATATAAATCAACTGGTTGCTGGGCACCAGAGTGGTAAATAACCTGCCCATGCTGTGGCGGCAACCGGGCAGAAATCGATTTTAATAAGGTGGTTTTGCCAGAGCCGGATTCACCGACAATTCCCAATACTTCACCGGGATAGAGCTGGAAAGAGACGTTGCTAAACCCCTTACCTGGCGCATACAAGTGTGTGAGATTCTCCACTGATAGCAGTGGGTGAGCGGCTGCGGATGATGAAATAACCTGTTCGGAAATCATTGAATATTTACCTCTTGTGCCGCCAGTTGCTGCTGGCAAAAATCAGTATCAGAACAGACAAACATTCGGCTGCCCTGATCGTCCATCACCACTTCATCAAGATAGCTGTGGCGCGAGCCGCACAAGGCACAGGGTTCATCCCATTGCTGCACGGTAAATGGGTGATCGTCGAAATCCAGACTTTCCACCTTGGTAAAGGGAGGCAGGGCATATAACCGCTTCTCGCGACCGGCCCCGAACAGTTGCAGCGCGGGCATCATGTGCATTTTGGGGTTATCAAATTTTGGGATCGGTGAAGGGTCCATCACGTAGCGATCGTTCACTTTGACCGGATAGGCGTAGGTGGTGGCGATATGGCCGTAGCGGGCGATATCTTCATACAGTTTTACCTGCATCACGCCGTATTCTTCCAGCGCATGCATTTTGCGCGTTTCGGTTTCGCGTGGTTCGATAAAGCGCAGTGGCTCTGGGATCGGCACCTGATAGATAAGGATCTGATCTTCGCTCAGTGGTGTTTCAGGAATGCGATGCCGGGTTTGGATCAAGCTGGCATCGACAGTGCTTTCGGTGGTCGTCACCCCGCTGACGCGCTGAAAAAAACGGCGGATAGAGACAGCATTGGTGGTGTCATCTGCCCCTTGGTCGATCACTTTTAATACATCTTTGCGGCCAATCAGGCTGGCGGTCAATTGAATGCCACCGGTGCCCCAACCATAAGGCATCGGCATTTCCCGCCCGCCGAACGGCACTTGATAACCGGGGATCGCCACTGCTTTTAGCAGCGCGCGGCGTAAAGTCCGTTTGGTTTGCTCATCCAGGTATCCCAGATTATAACCGGTGAGAACCTCAGTCATGGCGTGGTTCCTGTTCTTGAGAGGATGGCTGTTGCGAGGCGAGTAAGTGCTCACGACGCAGGTGTTTTAGCAATTCCAGTTCCGCTTGAAAATCTACGTAATGCGGCAGTTTAAGATGAGAAACAAACCCCGCGGCTTCGACATTATCGGCATGGGAGAGCACGAATTCTTCATCCTGCGCCGGGCTGGTGACCTTTTCGTCATATTCGCGGCTTTGTAAGGCTCTATCCATCAGCGCCATCGACATCGCTTTGCGCTCACCACGGCCAAACACCAGACCATAACCACGTGTAAAGTGCGGAGGTTCTGATTCCGGGTTGACAAAGCCATTCACCATCTCGCATTCGGTCAGTAAGATTTCGCCGATATCAATAGCAAATCCAAGTTCTTCAGGCTGAATTGAAACGGTCAGGTGACCGGTGCGGATCTCGGCGGCAAAGGGATGGGTGCGGCCATAACCACGTTGCGTGGAATAGCTCAGCGCCAGCAGAAAGCCTTCGTCACCACGGACCAATTGTTGCAGCCTGGCCGAGCGATTGCAGGGATAAACGGGGGGATTGCGGGTGATATCTTCCGGCGGAGTACCGTCATCTTGCTCTGTCAGGGCAAGCTGCTCTTGAACTAATAAATCAAACACATGGGCACAGTTATTGCGTAATAAGTCATCGGATAATGTTTCGCCATCGTTGCGCGCTTGCGGTGCATCGCCTGCGGCCAGCAGGGTAAAATCCAGCAGCCGGTGGGTGTAATCATAGGTTGGACCGAGCACTTGCCCGCCAGGCAAGTCTTTGTAAATGGCTGAAATACGACGCTCTAGCCGCATATGCTCGCTTGCTAGCGGTTGACTGACAGCCAAACGGGGTAAGGTTGTGCGGTAAGCGCGTAGTAGGAAAATGGCTTCCACCAAGTCACCACTGGCTTGTTTAATTGCCAGTGCGGCCAGCTCGCGATCATAGATGCCCCCTTCGGTCATCACCCGATCAACCGCCAGACCGAGTTGTTGTTCAATTTGCTCGCAATCGACTGCCGGGATCTGGCTGTCGCCACGCCGTTGCTGTTCCAGCAATTGATGGGCTGCTGCAATCGCTTTTTCGCCCCCTTTGACTGCAACGTACATCAGCACACCTCCACATGGGTGGTTCGTGGGATTGCCATCAGGTTCTCGCCACAGGTAAACAGAAAATCGATGCCAGCCGGAAATGCAGCAGGGCGGTTAAGCAGATAATTCAAGACGGTGGCGGGCAGGTGTGGTGCAACAGTGCGGCTGTGTTCAATACCTGGCCCGCGTAACCGTAATGGCATGCCGTGGTGTAGGCTGTCGGTCTGAATCACCACCGTAGTGGATTGTTCCGGTGACAGTTCATTACCTGCCGGGCAGGTGGCGAGTTGCTCTGCTGTTATCTCATTATTAAATAATGAAAAAGAGGATTTATCACCGCATGTCGTTAGGGGCGCACCGGTATGAAAACGCACATTGTGTTGCACGCTGTCACTATTAAGTGCTGCGTCGAGATAGAGTGGCGTCTCTTGGTCGGCCAGCGTGAGCAAAACACTGGTGGTTGCTGGGTTCAGTGGTTGCCAGCCGGTAGCATGGGGCAGTGTTACCAGCACGCCCGGTTCACTCAACGCTTTGAGAATACGACGAAAAGTGTGCTGCGCATCATCCACCGGATGCTCAAAATGAGTTAATAAGTTCATCAGTCCTCTCCCCGCACCAAGGTGAAGAAATCAACCTTACTGGCGGTGATAGCATCAGCGCGTAATTGCCGCTGTTCTTGTTGTATTGCGGCCAGTGGGTGAATCACGGTTTTCAGCAATAATTCATTCAACCCGGCGGGTTTACCCTTGACGGTGGAGAGTTGTAACAAGGCATCCAGCACGGCGCACAGCTCGGCATGAGGCTTATTACGCCCGGCAATGTAGCTGTAACCATAAATATCCGTGCTGTCGTTAAGCTTGATAACGGCACGCGTTATGGTCATATCACCAAGGATAAAACGGCGACCAGTAGCCCCCATCCGGGCCTGTAATTGGTTTAAACCTATCTCTGGGGCGCGGATCACCTGATATTCCGGTGATAAATTCAAGGCTTGCCAGTGAGCGAGCAACTCTGCTGGCTGGCAGTGGGCTAACACCGACATCCAGTTTTGCCGAGTGGTATGGCGAGTTTCCATTCAGTGCTCCATCGTCAATTCAATCATGTCGGCCCGCGTCAGGCTGACGGAGTATTCCGCCACCTGCTGGCTATCAACACAGATATTTAAGGTTCGCACACAGAGCAGCGGCGCATGAGTCGCAATCTCGAGTAAGCGGCTCTCTTTTGCCTGCGCACGACGTGCGCTGATGCGGGTTTGGCTACGACTCAGTGGTTGTTGTAAATGCTGGGTGATGAATTGATGCAATGAACCGGAGTTGAATTGTTGTAAAGCAGGCCACCAGCGCAGGTCTGGCAGGTAGTGATCGATAACACAGACTGGTACGCCATTAACCCGCCGCAGAGTACGTAAATGGATCACGGTGGTGCCTTCTGCCAGTGAGAGCGCTTTGGCTACATGCTCTATACACGGGCGCAAGACTGCGAGTAAGCGCTCACTGGTGGGGTCACTACCTTGATCCAGCAAGTTCTGGCTAAAGCGAGCATTAGCATGCAGTGGATAGTCATACGGGCGCATTAATACCAGCGTGCCGATGCCCTGGCGGCGTTGTAGCCAGCCACGTTCAACCAGTTCATCCACTGCCCGACGCAAGGTATGGCGATTAACTTGATAGCGATCAGCCAGTTGTTGTTCAGAAGGCAGGTAATCGCCACAACGATAGGCACCACGCAATTCCTGTTCTAATTGGGCCGCAATTTGTTGATAGCGGGTGGGGTAGCTGGTCGGTGGTCTAGATAAGTGCATGGTAGATATACCCTCTCAGTGCTATCCCCCTCATGGCCGTTTCTAGCCGCAGCGAAGCAACAGAAGTAGCAAAACGGACGAGCAGATGGCGGATAGTCATAGTGATAACCGGTAAGTGATCTCACCGCTATGCTGGCTGTTTTTGATGACAGTAGGGTTAAGCTGAGATGGCGGAACGATGAAGTTTTTGCGTTTATCGGTGCGGGTTTTATTGAGAAAATAGAGATTTTTATAAGAAAAAGTTTTATCGCATTATCAAAATGATACATATCCAGCCGATAAATTTTCATTTAAAACAAAAAATAAACATTACCTTAACTTGAGTGAAACATAAGTGTCTCTTATAGTTATTTCACGCCGCTGTGGCGTTCTCTCTGGGGGGTTATGCTATGAGCCCTAATAATATCAGCCGTCTGAGCACAATCAGTTTGGTAATATTGCTTGCCAGCTCACTTGCGGCATGTAGTGGAAGTGGTGGTGGTTCTCACAATACTGCGAAGAATAATACGGGTCAGGCCGCCGGTGGAACTGGTTCTGGTAGTGATGGCAGTGGCGGCGATGGTAATGGTGGCACTGGCTCTGGTGGCGGCTCTGGCGGCGGAACGGGCGGAGGAACAGATAACGGTGGTGGGACAACCGCGAATAATTCCGCGGTCGGGAATGTGGTTAGTGGTGTCGGTACCGCCGTAGATGGTGTCGGCAATACGGTCAGTGATGTTGTCAGCCAAACACCTGTCGGCAGCTTGCCAATCGTCGGTGGTGGTTTGGTCACCGTGGTTGACAGTGCAGGTAATGCAGTCAGTGAGGTTGGGACCGGATTACAGAATGGCGTCGGCCAATTAGGAAATAATCCTAATGCTTTAGGCACGACAGCCGCCAGTGTACCGAAAGCTGTCGCTGATGTCGGTACTGGTGTTTCAGGATTGGGAGGCACGGTCTCAGGTATCGCTGCTAATACACCATTGGGCGGTGTTACTAGTACGGCAGGTGGGCTGGTGGATAAGACCGGTGGTGCGGTAACGTCCATTGGTAATGGGCTGGCGCAAGACCTGCAAACCGGTACCACCAGTAAGTTGACGACCGCAGCGACCGGCATAGTGACGCCGGTGGTGGGTCAGGTACAAGACATTACGCAAACCGTAGGTGGAACCACGGGGATTGGCGCGCCGGTTAATAACTTATTGACCGCGGTCGGCGGCACCGTTGCGGCGACGGGGACACAAGTGGGTACGAGTGTGCCAACCTTAGCGGGCGTGGGCCAGGTATTACAAGGCACCGGGCAGGCAGTTGAGAGGGCCGGTGGTCTGGTCACTCCTCCTGCGTCAACTGGCGGTTCGAATGGCTTATTGGCGGGCGTTACCACGACCTTGACTCCCAGCACCGGTGGCAGTAATAGCGGGTTGCTGGCAGGTGTGACTAACACCGTTGGTGGCATTACCGGTGGGTTGACTGCGGGCGTCTCCGCTAACGCAAATGCCAGTGCGGGGGGAGGCTTGGGCGGAATATTAAAACCAAAAACCAATTAAAAATATAATGAGATTTGCTCTCCCTTACTCTCTGGGGAGAGCCTCGCTGTCTGACGATAATAAAAATAGGCTATTAAAATTATAATTTAATGTGCGCATAAGGAAATATTCTATGAATAATAGAGTGTGGCTGTTATTGTTATTTGGCACTGGTGGTATATGGCAATATAGTGCATGGGCCAATACGGTTCCCATGTTGATTGATCAGAATAATCCGTCCAGAATATCACGTGACATTGCTAAGCCCCAAACCACACGAACAGTACCACCTGCTATTTCAGTGTCTGCTCCCAATGCTAAGTTAACACTTGAAACCTTAATTGATGTGCAGCATATTCAATTTATTGGCGGTACACGTTATGATCTTAAGTTACTTCGTGAACCGTTCAACGGTTATATTGGTAAAAAAGTACCGTTAAAGAATTTATTGGTGGCAACTCAATCTATTACTACATTATATCAGCAAGACGGTTATATTCTCTCTTATGCTTATTTACCCTCAGATAACTTTATTAATGGCACGGTAAAAATAGGCTTGGTTGAGGGTTACATTGCCAATACGCGGATTCAAAGTGAAAATGTTGCGATAGGCCGCTGGCTAACCAAGCTATCACAGCGCATCATGGCAGAGAAGCCACTGACGCAGGACACCTTTGAACGCTACAATATTTTGATGAGCCGGACCCCGGATACCAAAATCATTGCCACGGCTAAAAACCCGGATAATATTTATGGCGCGACACTACTGGACGTTAAAGCCGAACATCCACGTAACTGGAATGTTAGTACTGCGCTGGATAGTCGCAAAGGAGTATACAGTGGTGTACTTAATGCAACCTTAAGTGGATTTACACCCTATGCCGAACAATTTGGTGTGGCGACGTTATTACCGCTCGACAGTAAAAATCGCGACCAATATCTTGGTTTAAACTATCAACAATATCTAGGGAGCAATGGATTATTACTACAAACCCGTGGCAGCTATTATAAGCAGGTTCCCAAAGACTATACCGATGTACTGACATTGTATCCGCAAGATATTACCTTATCAACGCGTTCCGAGCAGACGCAATATACCGGTGGTGTGGTATTGAGTTATCCATTGCAATTAACACGCAAGCGGCAATGGACCCTGAGTGGTGGCGTAGATTATCTGGAGAAAAGTTACAATTTAAAAACTCGCGCCCGATTTAATACTGTTAATAATTATTTGCTGGATTTAGAAGAGCAGAATCAGCGAATGCGTTATCCGGCGGCTGAATTAGCACTGGCGGGTTATCAGGAATATACCCAATCTTATTGGAGCACCCGCGCCAGTGTGCGCAAAGGGATCAATGGTGCTCTGGCATCCAGTTCGGTACCGTGGGGCGACTTGGGCTTTACCCGCTGGAAACTCACCGGTGACGGGGCATATCTGATGGACGAGAAATGGCGCTTGAGTGCCTCGGCAGAAGGGGATTGGTCGGACAATGATTTACCCGAGGCCGAGCATGTCACTTTTGGCGGACTGCGCTTCGGCCGTGGTTATCCAGACAGTGACGCAACCGGGGATTATGGTTATGGCGGGCAGGTAGAAATGCGCTATCTGCATAACCGGGAACAGGGCAACTGGTTGAAGACGGTCCAACCTTATGTGGTTTTGGATACAGCCCACACGTGGTACAACTCTGCCATTTTCCCCGCGAAGAAGCTGGCTTCATATGCCGTTGGGGTGACCTTTGGTGACAACAAACACTATTCACTGTCATTGGAAGGGGCGAGGCCGATTGGCGACCTCCCCAGTGATAGCACACGCCGTGATTGGCGGTTTAATGCTACTTTGACCTATAATTTTGCCAATTAACGCAGGTGATGGATAACCTGATTACCGCTGCCACGCCAGATAAGCGAGGGATCTTTTAGATCTTGCACGAATTTGCCGTCAACCAACACGTTGATCAGATCAACCACTTGCTGTTGTTCGTCGGTCAGTTCAGCCAGGGTGTAGCCCGTCCAGACCCAAATATCTTTGCTATCGCACTCATTACGCACTCGCTTAACCAGTTGCAGTATCGCAGACAGGTTTTGCGGGTGCAGTGGATCACCGCCGGAGAGGGATAACCCTTGCCGATGGATGCGGGCGTCATTGAGATCAGCCACTATCTGATCCTCTAGTTCACGAGTAAATGGCTTACCCGAATTCAGTCGCCAGGTACTTTTGTTATAACAACCCACACACTCGTGCATGCAGCCAGAGACGAACAGCGTGCAGCGGGTGCCGGGGCCGTTGATGACATCGACCGGGTAGTATTGATGGTAATTTATAATCAGTGCCTCCCTTTGTACTTGGCGCTGCGGGGGGGTTGGCTGAGTTCGCAAACCCGAATCACTTGACTACTATGTAAGTTCATCGGGATGAGTTCGCTTGCCGGCTACCTGCAACTCCAATTACTTTGGGTAATATCGTATTAAGTGGTTAGCCCAGTTGTCCGTTCGCCAGATGTTTCACGCGCCGCTTCACTTCTTCTTGCTTACCGGCATTGAATGGTCGTGCATCCGGGCTCCCCAGATAGCCACATACTCTGCGGGTTACCGAGACTTTCGATGGCTCATGATTGCCACATTTCGGGCAGGTAAAACCTTTACTGGTACAAGAGAATTCACCGGTGAAGCCACATTCGTAGCACTCATCAATTGGCGTGTTAGTACCGTAATAAGGCACCCGACTGTAGCTGTAGTCCCAGACATCTTCCAACGCTCTGAGGTTGTGCTGCAAGTTAGGGTATTCGCCGTAACAAATGAAGCCACCGTTCGCCAATGGTGGGTAAGGTGCTTCGAAGTCCAGTTTGTCGTATGGGTTAACTTTCTTCTCAACATCCAGATGGAAGCTGTTGGTGTAATAGCCTTTGTCGGTGACGCCGTCCACCACACCAAATTCAGCGGTATCAAGGCGGCAGAAACGGTCACACAGGTTTTCACTTGGTGTGCTGTACAAGCTGAAGGCGTAGCCGGTTTCATCTTTCCAGGTGTCTGTTGCTTGTCTCATCCGTTCGACGATAGCCACGCCCTTTTCACGCAATTTTTCGTCATCAAAGACATGGGTCTGATGGCCAAACAGCGCATTAACCGTTTCATGGATACCGATAAAGCCCAGCGAGATGGATGCACGGCCATTTTTAAAGATCTCAGAAACGTTGTCGTCGGCTTGTAAGCGCACGCCGCAAGCCCCTTCCATATACAGAATCGGAGCCACACGGGCTTTAATCCCTTCCAGACGGGCAATACGGGTCATCAGGGCTTTCTTGGCTAACAGCAGGCGTTCATCCAGTAATTGCCAGAACTGGGCTTCATCGCCTTTGGCTTCCAGCGCAATACGTGGCAGGTTGAGACTGATAACCCCGAGGTTATTACGGCCATCGTGGATCTGTTTACCCTCTTCTTCATACACTCCGAGGAAGCTGCGGCAACCCATTGGTGTTTTAAAGGAACCGGTTACTTTTACTACTTGGTCGTAATTTAGAATGTCCGGGTACATGCGTTTAGTCGCACACTCCAGCGCCAGCTGTTTGATATCGTAATTGGCATCGCCAAACTTGTGATTAAGACCGTCACGGATAGCAAACACCAGTTTCGGGAATACCGCGGTTTTGCGATTTTTGCCCAAACCGGCAATACGGTTACGCAGAATGGCCTGCTGGATCATGCGCGATTGCCAACTGGTGCCTAAGCCAAAACCGAAAGTGACAAAGGGGGTCTGACCATTGGCGGTGTGGAGGGTGTTAACTTCATATTCCAGCGACTGGAAGGCGTCGTAACACTCTTTCTCGGTGCGCGACATGGCATAACCGGCGGCATCAGGAATTTGCCACTCTTGAGCCACAGATTTATGTTTGTTAAAACTTTCAGTGACAAACGGGGCCAGAATTTCATCGATACGGTTAATGGTTGTACCACCATAGATATGGCTGGCAACCTGCGCGATAATCTGTGCGGTCACTGCGGTGGCGGTAGAAATGGATTTCGGTGGTTCAATTTCCGCATTACCCATTTTAAAGCCTTGGGTTAGCATGCCATCGAGATCAATCAACATACAGTTGAACATTGGGAAGAAGGGCGCGTAATCCAAATCGTGATAGTGGATTTCACCACGTTCATGCGCTAACACCACATCCCGTGGCAAGATATGCTGTTTGGCGTAGTGTTTCGCCACAATACCGGCCAGCAGATCGCGCTGGGTGGGGATCACTTTACTATCTTTATTGGCATTTTCGTTAAGCAGCGCTTTGTTACTTTGCTCAACCAATCCACGGATTTCCTGATTCAGGCGACCACGCAGCTCCCGCGAGATATCCCGGTCATGGCGATATTCAATATAGGCGCGGGCTAACTGCTTGTATTGACCGGCCATCAGTTGGTTTTCTACCGCAGTTTGGATGTCGCGGATATCAACTTTAGGCTGGTTTTCCATCGTCTGAGCGACCACACGGGCAACAGTTGCACAATAATCTGCGTCCACAACGTCAACAGCCAAGGCTGCGCGCTCGACGGCTTCCTTGATCCGCACCTCATCAAAAGGTACCTGACAACCGTCCCGTTTAATCACTACTGTTTTCACAATGCCTGCTCCTGTAGCCGGTAATAATTATCTACAAGAAATCTTATCCACAAGGCAAGCCGCAGCGGGTAAGGGCTGCGAGGGAGGTGTGGATGGTTTTGTGGATAACTACTACATATAGATGTTTGAATTCCTACAACCACTATATATGGGTAATGGCAGAAGTGACAGTCAACTAATTTGACTTAGAACAAGGAAATCGACGTTAGGTCTATTCCCTGCTCAGTGCGTCACAAAAACGATATTTTTATGTGACTTATTGTGCGGATAAAGCGTGATGTGGGCCGAAATGTTTTAACAGGAAATCAACCCAAACACGGACTCTGGGTGGTAAATCGGCAGAAGCATAATAAAGCCATACTGGGGTCGGGGCGGGCCAGTAACTCACCAATACCGGCATAAGGCTGCCATCGGCAAAGTGTGGCGCTGCATGCCACTGTGCCACATAGGTGATCCCCATATCCGCTAATGCGGCATGTAGCAGCATATCCGGCTGGGAAGAGATCAAACGACCTGATAACTCTAAGGATTGAACCTCATTATTCTGCTGCAATTGCCATTTTACTCTCCGGCCATTTGATGGATTACGGTGTATTAAACACTGATGTTGATAGAGATCCTGTGGGTTGGCGGGTGAACCATTGCGGGCCAGATAAGCAGGGGATGCCGCCAGCAGCATTTGCATTGGGTAAAACTGACGAGCAATCAAGCGGCTATCGGGATCGATGCGAGTGCCGATGCCGACATCAAATCCTTCTCCGACCAAATTCACCACTCTGGCCTCCAGTGAAAGATCCAAATCAATCTGCGGATAACGCGCCATAAATTTTGGAATAAGTGGCATCAACAGTTGGCGGCCAAAGCCGGGAATGACACTGACCCGCACCGTACCACTGGGTTGTTGCTCATCATTACGTACCGTATCCAGAGTGTTGGAAAGTGCCTGCCACAGTGGTGCCACTCGTGCCAATAATGTTTTGCCTTCATCCGTTAGCACCACGCTGTGGGTATTGCGCTGAAACAGACGTAGCGCCAGTTTTTCTTCCAGTACACGAATATTCTTGCTGACCGCAGCAGGTGTGATACCTAGCTGCCTGGCTGCGGTGGAGAAGTTGTCACTCTGAGCTGCGGTGAGAAAAGCGGGCAGTAAACGATGAATATCCAGAGGCAGCGACATAGTGGTTGATACCTTTAGTTGAAATTAATGTGACTGATAGCAGCCTACACCGACCAGCCGGAAAATGAAAAAATAGGTTTATCAAACTGGTTGGAGAAGTGCTATGCCCGCTATTTTAGTCTTAACATCCCATCGTCACCCGGATGAGTCTCGTATTAACCGTCGGTTGATAGAGGCCATCCGCCCATTAGCGAATGTCACGGTGCATGAATTGATGCGTGAATACCCTGATTTTCAGATAGATGTGGCGCGGGAACAGGAGTTGTTGAAGTCACATGATGTGATTGTGATGATGTTTCCGTTTTACTGGTACAGCTCACCGGCTATTTTAAGTGAATGGCAGGATGCGGTATTAACCCATGGTTTTGCCTACGGCAGTGGTGGCAATAAGCTACAGGGTAAGCCGTTGCGGTTGGTGGTCTCCACTGGAGGGAAGGCTCAGGATTATACGCCACAGGGATATAACCGTTATCCGGCGTTAGATCTGTTATTGCCCTTCCATGCCATGGCGAACCTAACCGGAATGGATTATTTACCACCGTTTTTGGTGCAGGGGGCAAATGAGATGGAGGAGGAGACGTTGGATGGCTATGTTCAGGGTGTGGTGGGGTTGATGAAGGGGTTTTAGTCACTAGTCCTGGTGGTAAGTGATCCGGTTCATTATTTTGGTTGATTTGGTGATTTGGTGATTTGGTGATTCGGTGCTCGGATTTGGTTGTTAGAGTAGATCGGATCATTATTTCGGTTGATAATCGTTCAGTGCTCAATTCATTTCCGCCACCTCAACCGAGTTAAGGCCCATAAGCGTGGGCCTTAACAATCCGCGCTTGCGCACGTATCGCTGGCCTGCTGCGCAGGTACCCTCAATCATCGTTCCGGCTAACGGACGGCTTTATTCGCGTCCCTGCTCATGACGCCTCAACCCGCCGTCCTTGGCGGGTTGCCTTGCCTACTCTCTTCACTCGGCGGCTCAAATGTGCTTTTAAACATCAAAACCTAAAGAAAAGGTTTTGATTTTGACGTTGGGCGCAATCAGGAATATTGCCGACAAAGATTGCAGGCCGAATGAGCCGCATGGACGCGGCGAAAGGGGCTGTCGAGCTGGGAGCGAGTCGGCCCCGGTTCGATTAGCCTGCAAGCGGCCGGAGGGCATGGCGAAGCCACAATATTTCGCGCAAGCGCGGGATTCCACAAGGGGGCGCGCCCGCCCCCTTTGGCGGTTGAGGCGACTAGGGTTAGGTTAGCCGTAAAGTTATAACAACCGAATCCGAGCACCGAATCAACCGAAACAGTGATCCGATCTATTCTATAAACCAAAACTTAACCCTCGAGTGAACGGCAAAACGCTATCCCATAAAATGCTCAGCCAGCTCTAAATCCCGCCGGGCAAACTCTCTTACTATCTTCCCGCTCTCCATCAGGGCCGCACGTTCAGACATATGGGCCACCACATCGCTGTCGTGGCTGACCAATAAATACGTCATGCCATGTTCGCGTTTCAAGTGATTGAGCAAATTGAGGATTTCCGCCTGAACCGACATATCTAATGCTGAAGTAGGTTCATCCAACAACAACAGTTTAGGGCGCAGCAGCAAGGCGCGGGCAATAGCAATGCGTTGGCGCTGGCCGCCAGAGAACTGATGAGGGTAACGCTGGGCGGCAGAAGCAGGCAGACCTACTTGCTCTAATGCACTTACAATTCGCTGCTGGATATTCTTTTCACCGTGAATCTGTAATGGCTCACCCAATGTGCGTTGAATATTATGCTGAGGGTGCAGCGAGGCATAGGGGTCTTGAAACACCATCTGCACATCTTTACGCAGTTGGCCGGTGAAACGTTGCCCTGGCCGTAACGGCGTACCCAGCAAGGTTATCTCTCCTTGCCATTCTCGCTGTAGACCGGCCAAAGTACGTAATACTGTAGATTTACCACAACCGGATGCGCCGATCAGGCTGAAGGTTTCACCCGCTTCAACCGCAAAGCTTACTGATTCAACTGCGGTTTTCACCTGATTTCTCTGCGGAAAACTGACCCGGAGATTATTGACTTCAATCAGTGCCATGGGAACCTCCAGAGAAATCAGCGCTGCGATCTAATACTGGCAAGTCAGTGCCATAGGTACCGGCATTCGGACGGCAGGCCCATAACGTATGGGTATAAGGATGAGTTGAATAAGGCAAATCTGCCGCCGCCCCTTGATCGACCAGTTTCCCTTGATACATCACCAGCACGCGATGGCAATGCTCAGCGACCAACGGCAAATCGTGGCTTATTAACAGTAAACTCATATTGCGCTGCTCGGTTTGTTCAACAATCAATTCAAGAATTTGATTACGCAGTTTGGCATCCAAGGCTGATGTTGGTTCGTCGGCAATTAATACTCGTGGGTTATTCACCAACGCTATAGCTAACATTGCCCTCTGGCCCATTCCGCCGGAGAGTTGACCAGGATAGCTGTGGTAAGCACCTTCATTCAGCCCGACGGCGGCCAGTGCATTTAATACTCGTTCATGAGCATCGGCCCCTGAAAGAGCATTATGTAACAGCAGGGATTCTTCAATTTGCTTACCCACGGTTCGCACCGGATTCAGTGCGTAGCGGGGATCTTGCAGCACCATAGCAATTTCACTGCCACGTAACGCCCCCCACTGTTTCGGCTTAAGGGATGTCAAATCGTGTTCGACGATCTTACCGGGATTTCCTTGTTCATCGGTATTGTCAGAGTAATAACTCAGCTTTTTGGCGCTGACTTTGCCCGGTGAGCGAACTAACCCCATCAGTGCTCTGGCAGTAATGGATTTACCGGAACCGGATTCACCGACCAGTGCTACGCGCTCATGGCCGAGCTGGAAGGAGATATTATCCACCACCCGCTGTTGTTTAAAGTCGACACTCAAGCCTTCAACGGCGAAAATTTTATCAGTCATGGTGAGGGTCCAAAATATCGCGCAGGCCATCGCCTAACAGATTAAAAGCCATGCTGCTGAGCAAAATGGCGCAGCCTGGAATCGCGGCGATCCACCATTGATCGAAGATAACCTGCATTCCGTCGGCAACCATTGATCCCCATTCGGACATGGGCGGTCTGGCTCCTAGCCCGAGGAAACCTAACCCGGCAGCGGCCAAAATAATGCCAGCTAAATCCAGCGCCAGACGCACCACCGCCGAGGGGAGACACATGGGTAAAATATGGCCCCACAACAGCCGAAGACCTTTAATTCCCATCATTTCAGCGGCGGCCAGATAATCACTTTTGCGCAATAATTGGATCTCGGCTCTGGCCTGACGGGCATAGGCCGGCCAGGTAGTCAGCGCCAATGCCAATGCACCGTTAATCAAACCGGGGCCGAGCATCGCCACGAAGGCAAAGGCCAGAATCAGCCGTGGCATCGACATCACTACATCAGTGATGCGCATCAAAATGCGTTCGAGCCAGCCACCGTAATAGCCGGACAGCACGCCGACCAGCAACCCCAATGGTAGCGTGATCACGGTAACCAGCAGTACCAGCCCTAAGGTTGGGCGGGTGCCGTAAATCAGGCGCGACAGCATATCGCGGCCATAACTATCAGTACCGAGCCAGTGGTGTGCACCTGGCGGTAATAAACGGTCGGCTGCGTTTTGCCAGTTGGGATCTTGTGGCGCTAACCACGGAGCGAAAATCGCAATGATCACCAGCGAGGAGAGAATAAACAGCCCAATGCTGGTGGAGGGGGAACGCTTTAGCGCGTGGCAGAAGGTTATCATCGACATATCAACGCGTTCTCGGATCCAGCAGGCGGACCAGCAGATCCGTCACATTGTTAATCAAAATAAAGCAGATACCTAGCAGCAGTGTCCCGCCCATAATCGCGGTGGTATCGCCAGCAAATAGTGCGCTGGTCAGGTAACGGCCAATACCCGGCCAGGCAAAAACGGTTTCGGTTAACACCGCGCCTTCCAACATACTGGTATAGGCCAGCGCAATCACGGTCAGTAATGTGCCACGGATATTGGGTAGTACATGCGTCAGCAGAATTCGCATTTCGCCCGCGCCTTTCGCTCGCGCCAATGTAATGTACTCTTTATTCAACTCGCTCAGACAGGCTGAGCGGGTCAGGCGGGTGATACTGGCTAGGGCATAATAAGAAAGCAGGGAAACCGGCAAAATTAAATGGGCGATGGCATTACTAAAGGCACCAGCATCATCGGAGCGCCAGGTGTCGATCAGCGCAAACCCCGTCTTCGCTTCCACTGTATATTGATAAATATCGTCAAGGCGGCCGGGGCCTGGGTTCCATTGCAGGCGCGCATAAAACAACAGCAACATCAGCAGGCCAAGCCAAAATATAGGTACCGAGTTACCCAGCAGGGTGATAAAGCGAATCGTGGCATCCAGCTTGCTGCCTGCCCAGCGGGCGCACAACAAGCCGAGGATAACCCCCAGTGCTGCGCCAATCACTAATGACAAGGTGGCCAATTCTAACGAGGCAGGGAAAACTGTCAGCAGATCCTGTAACACCGGTTGGCCGCTGGCACTGGCAGTACCCAGATCGCCATGCAGCAGCCGCACCAAATAGTGCCAGAACTGTACGGCTAATGGCTGATCCAGCCCAAGTTGGTGTTTAACTTGCTGATAGGTAGCCTCACTGGCGTGGTCCCCCACGATTTGTAATACCCTATCTACCGGCGACAGCGCCGACAGGAAAAAGGTAATTACCAGCAGACCGAATAAGGTCAGGGCCAGGGTAAATAAACCCTGTAAAAACCCCCAAAGACGACGCCGGGATTGGGTTCCCGGCGTATTATTTAGTGCTACAGACATCGACTAGCAACTCACTATTTCACAAATAAATTTATCAATATATCAACCAGCTATGCCCAAGAACTTGGCGTTACAGGTAGGCGGCAAGTGAACGAGTCCCGATGAGCTTACACTGGTAAGTGATTCGGGTAAGTTCACGCAGCTAACAACCCTGCAACTTCAAGTACGCAGGGAATAGGCTATTTGCTGACACGGTCATAATAGACCATATCCGCATTCAGACCTTGCTGGTAGCCTTTTACGTTATCGCGCAGCACAACTTGTGCTTTGGCTTGATCAATAAAGATATAAGGCGAGTTCTGTTGCAGCTCTTGTTGTAACTGGGTATAGAGCGCAGTGCGTTTCGCCGGATCGGCTTCTGCGACGGCGGCCAGTGTTTGTTTATTCAGCTCAGGAATAACCCAACCGTTTAAACCGGCAACAGTGCTGCTCTTGCCGTCGTTATAGGCAAAGGCGCTGGCATTGGAGTGTGCATCAAAGTAATCCGGGATCCACAAGCGGATAGCTGACTGATGTTGTTTAGCGCGGACTCGACCATATACTTGGCTGCCTGCTGCTGGCAGTAACACCAGTTTCACGCCACCTTGGGCAAAGCTTGCCTGTAACGACTGAGCGATAGTGATAAACGGAGGTTTGTTCTCAACATCCAGTGTCAATGTGGCATCTTTAATGCCTGCTTTGGCCAAAATCTCTTTAGCTTTAGCCGGATCAAAGGTGAATGGATTGCTTTCGAGAGCACCTGGTAAACCGACCGGCAGGAAACTTTGATGCACGAAATATTGGCCTTTCAGCAGATCTTTGGTAATTCCTTCATAATCAACCAAATAGCGTGAAGCGAGCCAAAATTCAGGTTTGCTCAATAGTGGGTTAGCAGGGTTGGCGGTGTTGAATACCAAATAGTTTTGTTCCGCTGAAGGGATCTCAACCACCTTAACGCCAGCTTGTGTTTTCAGCGCGGCGGTCTGATCTGGTCCCAATTCACGGGCAATATCGGCATCACCCTGCTGAATAAGCAGGCGGCGGGCACTTGGGTCCGGTACGTTCTTGATAATAATATTTTTAATCAGCGGTTTATCACCCGGAGATGTCGGGTTGGCATCCAGCACGATGGCTTGGTGCGGCTGATATACCCGCATTTTGAACGGACCACTACCGGCGGAATGCATTTTCAGCCAGGCATTACCATAGTCGTTTTCTTTAACATTGGCGGTGACGGCTTTCTTATCAACAATTGAGGCGATTGGGGTTGATAAGATATTCAGAGCAACCGCTGGGCTGACATCAGCGCTCCAGCTCAGTTGAACGGTCTTGTTATCAATCTTTTTCAGATGTTGATCGATGTTGCTAGCATCCCAGCCCAGTACGTTAAGGATGAAAGCCGGTGAACGGTTCATTTTTATCGCACGGGTAAAGGAGTAAATCACGTCATCGGCCTGCACTGGATTACCAGAAGCAAATTCAGCCTGCGGACGTAATTTCACGGTAAGGGTTTTGGCTGCGGCATCACCTTGCCAACTTTCAGCAAGGATCGGCACCACTTTTGCCGGATCATCACGATCAGCCTGTACCAGCCGCTGGTAGAGACTTGGAACCGTTTGAATACTCGACAGTTCATTACTTTCAGCCGGATCAAGGCTGACGATATCATCCAGGGATTGTACTACGACCAGAGTATCTGGTGGCGTTGCTGCCAATGCACCGCCAGATAGTGCTGTCAAAACCAATAATGACAGAATTTTAGCTTTCATTGTGACTCCCCGAAATGGGCTACAACCACGAATGTTTTTCGCGTTAATAGCAAGTATAGATAGTTAACATCGCTAGGAAATTATTGTTTTTTCGACTATTTCATCGCAGTTTCTCACGATAATGGCTTTACTGTCTGTGGTCAAAGTCTCAACAGTTATTTGTTATAACAATTAGTGATAAAAAAATATTACAAAAACGTAATGATTATTAATTCGCCCAGCAGCAGCACAATCTTTATTCCAGATTAATAAATGTTAAACACTTCCCACTAAATGAACAGTGAACTGGTTATAATGAAACGTTATTTCATTTTATTTACACGAAAGGGAAAGCCATGATTACCGGAAATATTCATCATTTGGAATTGTTGCCTTATCTGCCTGCACAATTAAAAGAAGCTATTGAGTATGTGAAGAGCCATATCACCGCAGAAACCCCATTGGGTAAGCATGATATTGATGGTAATAATCTATTCGTATTGATCTCCAATGACTGCACGGATTATCTGGAAAATCGCCGTGCGGAATATCACGCTAAGTATCTGGATATTCAGATTGTTTTGGCGGGCGTCGAGGGGATGACGTTCAGTAATCAGCCTGCCGGTAAGCCGGACACTGACTGGTTAGCGGACAAAGACATCGCTTTTTTACCGGCGGGTGTTGATGAGAAGCAGTTTGTCATGCAGACCGGTGATTTTGTGGTGTTCTACCCAGGTGAAGTGCATAAACCACTGTGTGCGGTGGGGGAACCGGCTAATGTGCGTAAAGCTGTTGTGAAGATATCTGTAAAATAAGCTATTTCACTTGTCAGCTTGAACTTCGGGCAGTGCTCGCCGCCGTCACATACTCCGTGTATGCTCCGTTGGCTGCGCGCTGTCCGCACTCAATCTGCTTGCGCCAATAACGCTTATTGATTAGATGTGAAAATAATTAAAAGCCGACACATCAGATGATCGGCCCTGTTATGTTTAGTCTTGACCCAATGTCGCGACCATCACTGCTTTGATGGTATGCAGGCGGTTTTCTGCTTGATCAAATACGATGCTGTGAGCAGATTCAAACACCTCTTCGGTAACCTCCATTCCCCCCGGAAAATCATACTGTTCGGCCATTTGTTTGCCCACGGTAGTTTGGTCATCGTGGAACGCAGGCAGGCAGTGCAGGAATTTGACCTGCGGGTTACCAGTGAGTTTTACCACCTCCATATTGACCTGATAAGGTTTCAGTAAGGCAACACGTTCTTGCCACACCTCTTTCGGCTCACCCATTGACACCCAAACATCGGTGTACAGGAAATCAGCGCCTTTTACCCCTTCGGCAATATCTTCTGTCAGTGTGATTTTTCCGCCCGTTTTCTGTGCCTGCGCCCGACAAGCCGCCACCAGACTGGCCTCTGGCCAACATGCTTTTGGTGCAACCAGGCGTAGATCCATCCCGACCAGCGCCGCCGCCTCCAGCATGGTGTTACCCATGTTGTTACGTGCATCTCCAAGATAGGCAAATTTCATTTCACTCAGCGCCTTACCCGGCAAATGTTCTTGCATGGTCAGCAAATCAGCCAGTAGCTGGGTTGGATGGAATTCATTTGTCAGACCATTCCATACCGGGACGCCGGCAAATTCGGCCAACGTTTCAACGATTTGTTGCCCGTGACCGCGATATTGGATACCGTCATACATGCGGCCTAGCACTCTGGCGGTATCTTTAATTGATTCTTTATGCCCAATTTGGCTCCCACCTGGGCCGAGGTAAGTCACGCGAGCACCTTGATCATATGCGGCAACTTCGAAAGAGCATCGGGTACGAGTTGAGTCTTTTTCGAAGATGAGCGCGATATTCTTACCTGCTAATTTTTGCTGCTCACAGCCTGATTTCTTGGCTTGCTTGAGTTCAGCAGCTAGGTCCAGCAGGGCCGTAATCTCGGTGGGGGTAAAATCCAGTAACCTTAGAAAGTGACGTTTATAGAACTGACTCATCTGTTCATCTCCATTTGCCCTTCATATTTGCTGTCTGGCTACAACACCAATTATTGGGGGGATTAATTGAACTTCAATGTGAATTTAAATTCAATTTATACGTATAAATATTCAATTACAACCCTAATCAATAAATCTTTCTCGTTTATAGTGGAGGCATTAGCGTGGGTGTGGGAAAATAGCATCATACAAAGCCCATTGACTGAGGATAAAGGCATGGCAAACCGCGAAATGCTGGACGAACAACGTGACGAGACCCGCCTGATCATCGAAGAACTGCTAGACGATGGCAGTGACCCAGATGCGCTATACACCATTGAACATCACCTTTCCGCTGAGAAGTTCGACGTGTTGGAGAAGGCTGCCGTTGAAGCATTCAAGCTGGGTTATGAAGTGACAGATGCTGAAGAGCTGGAAGTGGAAGATGGCTCATTAGTGATGTGTTGTGACGTGATCAGTGAAGTTGCACTAAATGCTGAAATCATTGATGCACAGGTTGAACAACTGATTGCACTGGCCGAAACCTGTGGCGTTAACTACGATGGTTGGGGCACCTACTACGAAGACCCGAACGCCGAAGATGACGAAGACGGTGATTTCGACGGTGAAGAGTTGGTGGACGAAGACGACGACGGTAAGCGCCACTAAATTACCCTTCGTCCTTGACGCTATAGCGGTGTTAGCTGCACTCACTCACCCGAATCACTGACTTGAGTCAGCTCATCGGGATTTGCTCGTTTGCTGCCTTGCTATAGCGCCAATGACTTTGGGTAATTGCCTTGGTGCTTGATGCTATAGCGGTGTTAGTGGCTCTTACTCACCCGAATCACTGACTTGAGTCAGCTCATCGGGATTTGCTCGTTTGCTGTCTTGCTGTAGTGCCAATGACTTTGAGGAATCCCCTTTGCTCTTGGCGCTATAGCCGCGTTAGCGGCATTTTCCAGCTAATACTATCAGGGCGCTTGATGCGCCCTGAATAATCACAGTTTTTTTAGCATCGTCACTTCGCAGTCCACATGGCCGGTATTGCCCATCGAACAGTCAATATGCTCAAAACCCAGTTTCTCATATAAGCCAATGGCGCTGGTCAGGCTGGCAGTGGTTTCCAGATAGCAGCGACCAAAACCCTGCTGACGAGCAAACGCCAACGCTTGTAACGCTAACTGTTTTGCCAAACCTTTACCGCGTAATATGGGCAGGAAATACATTTTCTGCAATTCACACAGATCGGCTTCGCCACCTGACAACGGTGCTACGCCGCCGCCGCCAGCGATATTACCGTCGACCTCGATCACCCAATAAGCGCTACGTGGCTGACTATATAGCTCAAACAAGTGATCCAGATTAGGATCAGATACGGTATAGCCTTTATCTGCGGTCAAGCCGAATTCAGCCGAAACATCACGGATAACATTGGCGATAGCGAGATTGTCTGCGACGGTGATAGGGCGCACCAGCAGACGGATCGGTGTGGCAGTGGTCATGGCGTATTACTCTATAAACCAATGGGTAATAACATAGTAATAATCTGTAATACCATCTATACCCGTCATACTTCAAGCTGTATGTGCGTTGGTTGCACTCAATAACCCGAATCACTTACTACCAGTAAGCTCATCGGGATGAATGAGGCTCATCCTGCGAGCTAGCATAAATGCTGTTCAAATCGGTTCCCGACCGATTTGTCTCTCGCTTGCCGTCTTCCTACAACTCGGATTATTTATGGTATGACACTGAATGAATGTAATGATAAAAAAACAGCGGCTAAATAATTAGCTCGCTGTTCTTATCAGGCTGTCGGGACTCGGGTTAATTACAGAGCAGCGATGACTGCCTGCTGTTCAATTAACTTTTGTTTGGCTTCAGCACAGGCCGCCATTCTTTCACGCTCTTTGGCAACTACCGCTTCAGGTGCGCGCGCCACAAAGCCTTCGTTACCCAGTTTGCTTTCGATACGCTCAATCTCGGCTTCCAGTTTTGCGACTTCCTTAGCCAAGCGATCCAGCTCAGTAGCTTTATCGATCAAGCCCGCCATTGGAATCAGCACTTCTGCGCCTTCAACCAGTTTGGTCACCGACACCGGGCCTTTATCACCATCAGCGAGCAGAGTGAGAGAGGACAAGCGTGCCAGCGACTGGATGAAACTCTGGTTTTCCAACACACGGCGCTGAGCTTCAGCACTGGCTCCACGCAGTATGACTTCCAGCGGCTTACCTGGCGCGATGTTCATCTCTGCACGGATATTACGCACCGCAATGATGGTTTGCTTGATCCACTCCAAATCACTCAGGGCTTTCTCATCTACCTGGCTGGCATCATATTCTGGGAAAGGTTGTAGCATAATGGTATCTGCTGTAATGCCTTTCAGGGTTTTAACCCGCTGCCAGATAGTTTCAGTGATGTAAGGAATGATTGGATGCGCCAGGCGCAGCAATGCTTCCAGCACCTCAATCAGGGTATGACGGGTACCGCGCAGTTCAGCATCAGAACCACTGTTCATCACCGGCTTGGTCAGCTCCAGATACCAGTCACAGAACTGGTTCCAGGTAAACTCATACAAAATACCCGCCGCTAGATCGAAGCGGTAAGTATCCATTGCTTCACGGTAGGCTTTGATGGTCTGATTGAATTCCGCCAGAATCCAGCGGTCAGCCAGTGATAGCACCATTTCGCCGCCGTTCTGCCCGCAATCTTGTCCTTCAGTATTCATCAGCACGAAACGGCTAGCATTCCACAGCTTATTACAGAAGTTACGATAGCCTTCCAGGCGTTTCATGTCCCAGTTGATATCACGGCCGGTAGAGGCCAGCGCTGCCAGCGTAAAGCGCAGGGCATCAGTGCCGTGCGGTTCAATACCGTTCGGGAACTGTTTCTCGGTGCGCTTGCGGATTTTTTCCGCCAACTGTGGCTGCATCATGTTACCGGTACGTTTTTCCAGCAACTCTTCCAGTGAAATACCGTCAACCATATCCAGTGGGTCGATGACGTTACCTTTCGACTTGGACATTTTCTGCCCTTCGTCATCGCGAATAAGACCGGTCATATAGACGGTCTTAAACGGCACCTGCGGTTTACCATTTTCATCTTTCATAAAGTGCATGGTCATCATGATCATGCGGGCAATCCAGAAGAAAATAATGTCGAAACCACTGACCACAACACTGGTCGGGTGGAAGGTTTTCAAGGCATCGGTTTGCTCAGGCCAGCCCAATGTGGAGAATGTCCACAGACCGGATGAGAACCAGGTATCCAGCACGTCTTCGTCTTGACGCAATGCCACGTCTGCGCCCAGATTGTTTTCGCGGCGCACTTCAGCTTCATCGCGGCCGACGTACACTTTACCTTGCTCGTCATACCAGGCCGGAATACGGTGGCCCCACCACAGTTGGCGAGAGATACACCAATCCTGAATGTCGCGCATCCATGAGTAATACATGTTTTCGTACTGCTTAGGCACGAACTGAATTTCACCGTTTTCTACCGCTTCAATGGCAACTTTAGCCAGCGGTGCCGTGCGTACATACCATTGGTCGGTCAGCATCGGCTCGATAACCACGCCGCCACGGTCGCCATAAGGCACCGTCAGGTCGTGCGGTTTAACCTCTTCCAGCAGGCCAAGTTTATCAAATTCAGCGACGACAGCTTTACGGGCAGCAAAACGTTCCAGACCCTGGAATTGTTCTGGGATTACACCGCTGCAAGCATCGGTAGCTTCACCGTTAGTATCAAACACTTCAGCTTCAGCACGGATATCACCGTCGAAAGTCAGAATGTTGATCATCGGCAGGGCGTGACGTTTACCTACTTCATAGTCATTAAAATCGTGCGCTGGGGTGATTTTCACGCAACCAGTGCCTTTTTCCATATCGGCATGTTCGTCACCGAGGATCGGAATACGGCGGCCAACTAACGGCAGGTAAACTTCTTTACCAATCAGATCTTTATAGCGCGGATCTTCCGGATTCACTGCAACACCGGTATCACCCAATACGGTTTCCGGGCGAGTGGTGGCGACCACCAGATAATCTTTACCTTCGGCGGTTTTGGCACCATCGGCTAGCGGATAACGCAGATGCCACATGGAACCTTTGGATTCGCGGTTTTCTACTTCCAGATCAGAAATAGCGGTGCGCAGTTTTGGATCCCAATTCACCAGGCGTTTGCCACGGTAAATCAGATCTTCTTTGTGCAGGCGAACAAACACTTCTTTAACTGCATTAGACAGGCCATCGTCCATGGTGAAACGCTCACGTTCCCAATCCACAGAGTTACCCAGACGGCGCATCTGGCGAGTGATGGTGCCGCCTGACTCGCCTTTCCACTGCCAGATTTTATCGATAAACGCATCGCGGCCATAATCGTGGCGGGTTTTGCCTTCTTCTGCGGCAATCTTACGCTCAACCACCATTTGGGTTGCGATACCGGCATGGTCGGTACCCGCCTGCCAGAGGGTATTTTTCCCCTGCATGCGCTGGTAGCGAATCAAGGTATCCATAATCGTCTGCTGGAAAGCATGGCCCATATGCAGGCTGCCGGTTACGTTTGGCGGCGGGATCATGATGCAATAGCTTTCTTTACTGGTATCGCCGTTCGGTTTGAAATAGCCCTGTTTTTCCCAGTGTTCATACAGCGGCTGTTCGATTTCTTGCGGACTGTATGTTTTATCGAGGGACGGCTCAGTTTTGTCGATATTAGAAGGTGTGTTTTCCATTTTCTTTTTATTTCAATTAGTTGGCGGCGTTGCCGTAGTCAAGTGGAAGCCGACGCTGCGATAAGACTTATATCGGTCGCGCGCCAACTGTTTCAAATTTTCTTCGTAAGGGACGAAGTCTACCACTTCATGGAAAGCGGTGGCAAAACCTGCGAACTCTGGCAGCAGGCTGATAAGCAGGTCGCGGGGTGAATTACCGCGCCGTTCCGGCCAGGCAAGTTCGACTGGCGCGCCATATTTTGGCCCTTCACCGGCCAGATTGTGTGGCACAAATTGGTCTGGTGCTCGTTGCCACAGGGCTTCATCCAGCCGCTGAGCCTGTTCCTGACTTTCACAGGCGATTAGCACCCGTTTGCCCGCCCGCCAATGGACAGCTGCAACTTCGCAGGCCAACGCCTCATGAGCACGTAGTTCACCGGCGGGCGTGTCGTGTTCGAGCAGGTAGAAGGTGGCGTTTTTCATAGGTTCTCAGCACTCTTCGTCCTTGACGCCGCAGGGGTGTTGGTTGCACTCACTCACCCGAATCACTTACTGATGTAAGCTCATCGGGATGAGTTCGTTTGCCGCCTACCTGCAACCCCAATGAGCTTGGGTGTATATCAAATGGAATACATCAAACGATTAATCGTCGCCGTTTAGTCCTGCACGATTTAGCAGGAACTGAGACAACAACGCGACCGGACGGCCTGTTGCACCTTTGTTCTTGCCTGAACGCCATGCAGTGCCGGCGATATCCAGATGCGCCCAGCTATATTTACGGGTAAAGCGCGACAAGAAGCAGCCTGCGGTAATGGCTCCACCAGCACGGCCGCCAATATTTGCCATATCGGCAAAATTGGAGTCCAGTTGCTCGGCGTATTCATCACCCAGCGGCAAGCGCCATGCACGGTCACCGGCTTGTTCGGACGCCCCAATCAGCTCATGAGCTAATGGATTATGATTCGACATCAAACCGGTAATGTGGTGCCCTAATGCCACCACACACGCGCCGGTCAGTGTAGCGATATCAATCACCAGTTCTGGATCAAAACGCTCAACGTAGGTCAGCGCATCGCACAGTACCAAACGGCCTTCAGCATCGGTATTCAACACTTCGACTGTTTGGCCGGACATGGTGGTTAGAATATCACCAGGGCGATAAGCACGGCCACCCGGCATATTCTCACAACCCGCCAATACACCAATTACGTTCAACGGCAATTGCAGCTCAGCCACCACCCGCATCACGCCATAAACGGTTGCTGCACCGCACATGTCGTATTTCATCTCGTCCATGCCTTCGGCCGGTTTGATGGAAATACCACCAGAGTCGAAGGTCAGCCCCTTGCCTACCAGCACAATTGGCTTAGCGTCAGGGTTCGGATTACCCTTATATTCTATCACCGACATTAATGATTCATTCTGCGAACCATGGCCAACAGCCAGATAAGAGTGCATTCCCAGCTCTTTCATCTGCTGCTCACCAATGACGCGAGTAATGATATTGGTGCTAAACGCATCGGCCAGTTGGCGCGCCTGAGACGCCAGATACGCGGCGTTACAGATGTTGGGTGGCATATTGCCCAAGTCTTTAGCGGCTTTGATACCAGATGCCACAGCCAGACCGTGCTGTATTGCGCGCTCACCGCTGGTCAATTCGCGGCGGGTTGGCACATTGAACACCATTTTACGCAACGGGCGGCGAGGCTCGGTTTTATTACTTTTAAGTTGATCGAAGGTGTAAAGCGTTTCTTTGGCTGTTTCTACCGCCTGACGCACCTTCCAATAAGTATTGCGGCCTTTAACATGCAGTTCAGTCAGGAAGCAGACTGCCTCCATTGAACCGGTGTCATTAAGGGTATTGATGGTCTTCTGGATCACTTGCTTGTACTGGCGTTCATCAAGCTCACGCTCTTTACCACAACCAATTAACAAGATGCGCTCGGAGAGAATATTCGGCACATGGTGCAGTAACAGCGTCTGCCCGACTTTGCCTTCAAGTTCACCACGGCGCAATAAAGCGCTGATGTAGCCATCACTAATTTTGTCGAGTTGTTCGGCAATTGGAGATAGACGACGAGGTTCGAAAACGCCGACTACAATACAGGCACTGCGCTGTTTTTCCGGGCTGCCGCTCTTTACACTGAACTCCATGCACTCTCCTGAATCTTAAAGACAAAGGCGGAAGCTACCGCTAGAATGTAGCGCTCCGCAACGATCTCTCTCCGTTGTGTTAACGACGTGTGTTAACCTTAACGGCATAAGTTGTTTTGTTTTGGCGACTATAAGCATGTTCCTATAGGACACCTAAACGCTAGATGCTGTAATACTATTTTAGCTGTGAAGGTTGCCATATGATGAGAATAAATGGCGGATTAACGATGAAACTATCGATTTTCCTGCAAAAAGACAAGTTTTCACAGGCGTATTAGCGTGATCATCATTAGATATCTGGTACGGGAAACACTTAAGAGCCAAATTGCGATTCTGTTCATCCTGCTATTAATCTTCTTTAGTCAGAAGTTAGTACGGATATTAGGCGCTGCGGTCGATGGTGAAATACCGACAAACCTGGTTTTATCCCTTTTAGGGCTCGGTGTGCCGGAAATGGCACAACTTATCCTGCCATTGAGCTTATTCCTTGGCCTGCTGATGACGTTGGGCAAATTGTACACGGAGAGTGAAATCACCGTGATGCATGCCTGCGGCATGGGCAAAAAATCCCTCATAATGGCTGCATTGATTCTGGCGCTGGTGACTTCTGCTCTGGCGGCGGTTAATACCATCTGGCTTGGTCCGTGGTCTTCTAAACATCAAGATGAAGTATTGAACGACGCCCGCGCTAACCCAAGTTTGGCCGCTTTGGCCGGTGGGCAGTTTAAGTCTTCAACCGATGGCAATTCAGCCTTATTTATCGGTAATGTGACAGGCAAAGAGTTTAACCGTGTATTTTTGGCACAATTGCGGCCAAACGGTAACCAACGCCCCTCTGTGGTTGTAGCAGATAGCGGCCATATGACCGAACGACCAGATGGCTCACAAGTGGTTATTTTAAACAAAGGTACCCGCTATGAAGGCACCGCGTTGTTGCGCGATTTCCGCATCACTGATTTTGTTGATTACCAAGCAATAATCGGCCATCAGGAAGTGCAACAAAACAACAATGTGGCTGAACAGATGACTATGAAACAGCTATGGCGTGCAAATGAACCCGATGCCCGCGCAGAGTTTCATTGGCGTCTGACACTGATTGTATCGGTGATTATCATGGCGTTGTTGGTGGTGCCACTGAGTGTTGTCAATCCACGTCAGGGGCGAGTGCTGAGCATGTTGCCGGCAATGTTGCTGTATTTGATTTTCTTCCTGTTACAAAGCTCCCTGCGCTCTAATGCAGGTAACGGCAAGCTGGACCCACTTGTCTGGATGTGGACCGTAAACGGTGCATATCTGGCGGTTGCGGTGGTATTGAACCTGTGGGATGGCCTGCCGGCTCGTAAGTTACGTGCGCGATTGAGAGGTGCTGCCTGATGTTTGGTGTATTAGACCGTTATATCGGACGGACTATCCTCAATACCATTTTGATGACGTTATTCATGCTGGTATCGCTCTCTGGCATCATCAAGTTTGTCGATCAGCTACGTAAAGTCGGGCAGGGTGACTACTCAGCAGTTTCCGCAGGCATGTACACTCTACTGAGTATCCCTAAGGATATTGAGATCTTTTTCCCGATGGCGGCGCTATTAGGCGCATTGCTGGGTCTTGGGTCATTAGCGACTCGCAGTGAACTGGTGGTGATGCAGGCATCAGGTTTTACCCGCATGCAAATTGCCGCGTCGGTGATGAAAACCGCGATTCCGCTGGTATTGTTGACAATGGCGATCGGCGAGTGGGTTGCGCCTCAAGGTGAGCAGATGGCGCGTAATTTCCGCGCTCAGCAGATGTATGGTGGTTCACTCTTATCAACGCAATCGGGTCTGTGGGCGAAAGACGGTTCTGACTTTATCTATATCCAGCGGGTATCGGGTGACAATGAACTGACGGGGGTTAACATTTACCATTTTGATAAACAAGATCGCCTGCTTTCAGTGCGTTACGCCGCAACAGCCACTTATGACGACAATATTTGGCGTTTATCGCAGGTTGATGAATCTGATCTTACCAATCCTAAGCAAGTGACTGGCTCTCAGACCTTGACTGGCGAGTGGAAGACCAATCTGACCCCAGAGAAACTGGGGGTGGTTGCGATGAATCCCGACTCGCTCTCCATTCGTGGTTTATACGATTACAGTAAGTACCTGCGGCAAAGTGGGCAGGAATCGAGCCGTTACGAGTTGAACATGTGGGGCAAGATATTCGCACCATTCTCAGTCGCGGTAATGATGCTAATGGCGTTGTCATTTATTTTTGGCCCATTACGTAGTGTACCGATGGGTGTTCGGGTGGTTACCGGTATCTTCTTCGGCTTTGTTTTCTACGTACTGGATCAGATTTTTGGCCCACTTAGTTTGGTTTACAGCATTCCACCGGTCATCGGTGCGCTGTTACCGAGTATACTTTTCCTCCTAATCAGTGTTTATTTGCTGCTAAAACGGCGTTGATGGCGTTTTTTTCGACACTTAGACTAAACTTGGTGGGATAACAGTTGCATGCGGATCATTGCTAGGTATAATTCACCTCGTTCTCCGCATACTACTTCAGTGCCGAAGTGGCGAAATCGGTAGACGCAGTTGACTCAAAATCAACCGCCGCGAGGCATGCCGGTTCGATTCCGGCCTTCGGCACCATTAGTATGAAAATCAAGTCACCGCAAGGTGGCTTTTTTTTTGCCTGAAATTCAGTTCTTGCATAGTCCCTTCGTTTTCCCAATTACGAATTTTACATTATCCGAATGAATTCATACCTAGCAGATTTGCCATCTCTGTCGAACCTAGTTCAAGTTTTTTTCTGAATATTTTGATATATTCTGCTTTATCTAGAATTTCAATTGTCATACATGCCTACTTATCCGGTTTCATCCTCGGTAATGTTGGTACTGTATATCTAAACAGGCAAGATAAATTATGCTAAAAGATTTGGGTGATGTAATACATCAATGCCGTAAGTCATTTGATGCTTTAAAGCACTGTGGTGATATACACATAGACTCCATTTTAGCTTCGCTTCTGAAAAAAGCATTGTTAGAAGTTGAACCGAAATCCACATTTAATATCCAGCCATTTTCAATATTATTGATAAATGAGAATGGACTTCGTACCGATTTACCATCATCGTTACTTTGGTATGGTGCAACTTTCTGGGAGTTAGATGAAGCTTTAAGCGATCATCAACAAGAACTCAAAAAACTGAAAGATTTTTTAAAGAAAAATGGACATGATAATTCCACTATAAAGTCTTTTTTAAATACATTACCTTCTAATGAACTAAAGTACACATCTAGCATTGCTAAAGATGTCGAATTATTTATAGGTACTATGCAACCTAGTGATGCCATATTTTTCCAGAAACTTCTCACAGATCGTGACTGGTGGTTCCAGCCACTTAAAAAAAGTGACCAAACGAATGGTAAGACATTAGAGCGTAGTGATGTTTTTCAATCATCGTTTGATTTAGCAGCCCGAGTGATTGTAGCGAACTCATCACGTTTACTTACTATTGTTAAAGCATTTACCGTATCAACCGAACTAAGAAAATATTTCTCAACATTGAGCAAAGAGCCCGTCAGTTATTTAGATGACTTTAAGACAAATATTTCACTACAATCTACAATGCCAGATAAGTTAGGTAGCAACTATATTTTTTATGGTGCGCCAGGTACCGGCAAGAGCCATGAAATTAATGAACTAACTAAAGGCGCACGAAAAATCGTTACAGTCTTCCATCCAGACACACAAAATTCAGACTTTATTGGCGCGCTGAAACCAACAATGGTAGATGGAAAGATCACTTATCAATTCAGAGCAGGCCCGTTTACGATCGCGCTACTTGAAGCTCTTTGTAACCGCGAGCAGCATGTCTATTTAGTGATTGAAGAAATTAACCGTGCACCAGCAGCTGCAGTTTTTGGTGAGCTGTTCCAACTCTTAGATCGAGAAAATGGTTCTAGCAAATATGAAATTGATATTGTAGATCCTGATATGTTTGTCTATATAAATACAGAACTATCCAAGGTGGGAATACCTAATATTACAAAATTATCATTCCCCTCGAATCTTTCTTTCTTAGCTACAATGAATAGTAGTGATCAGGCAGTTATGCCTCTTGATACTGCATTTAAGCGTCGCTGGTCATTCCGCTATATGAATATTGACTTTGAAAATACAGCAATCAGTCATCAATACTTCAGTGTGATGACTTCTGATGGATTGTATGACATTACGTGGTGTAATTTTGCCAATAAGGTCATCAACCATCAGCTTAAAGAGATGAGAATTCCAGAAGATCGCCTACTTGGACCTTTTTTCCTCAACCATTTTGAACTTTTAGATAGTAAGTCTTCCTACGAGGCAATCTCTGGAAAACTTTTCGTATACCTATGGGATGATGTTTTACGCCATAAGGGGCGAAATTTTATTTTTGATAAAAATATCAGAACATTTGGTGAATTATATGAGCATTTTATTGGGTGTGAAAAAGTAGTTTTTAGTGAGCCAATAGATGAGTTGATCATCAATAACGGAACAAAAACTGATATTGCAGATGTAAGCACAAAGGAAAGTGGCGAAGATGCATAATCTTCAATTTTTTACTGACCGTTTACCTATTGGCCAATTGCCAGAAGACTTATCTATTAAGATGCGGAAACAGGGGCTTATAGCCCCAGACCATCATAGGATACGCTTCTGTGGTTTATTTTCTTGGTGTGGGGGGACCGCTGTTTTCCTTCCAGTGAATAGCAATACAAAACACCAACCAGAACTCTCTGCATACTATCTTCTTCAAACATTAAATCGTTATTATTCCGATAAATTGATAGGCATACAGGATACTAATGGTGATTCATTGATTGGGGTTAGCTTGCTTTCCTTATCTATCAGTATATATGAAGACTATATAACAAATGGACTGTATGTCAGAAGAAATAAATTTCATTCGATTAACAGAGGAAAAGTGAACTGGTCACGTACGGTATCTCGCCATATTCCATTTCCATCCGAAACTGCTACTGTCTATCTTGATCTTGAATCCTCTCAAATGCGGTATGTTTCAGACTGTGAAACGGCGAGAATTCATGCAGCAGTCATCCGAGATATTACCATAAAACTCGGTGTACTATTGTATGGAGAAGAAATGGTTTCTGATATGAAACTCAAGATACTCCCGATGCCATCAGGTGATACTGAAACTCAACTGGCATATCTAAATAGAGAGTTATCAATGAGTTATTCAGATAGGGACATTACTCTCATTAAATCATTGGAATACTATATCAATGATACTCAAGGTTCTGATGATAGTACGCTCATTATTGGTACCCGCCATTTCCATAACATATGGGAAGCCATGTTACATAAAGCTCTTTTAGGAGAGAAGAGGTTTAACCAAAAGCTACCAGTTCCTTACTACTTACAAGATGGGATATACCATGAAGTAGCAGAAAAAGGACAAAGAACCGATACAATAATAAGTAACAATACTAATCAAAATTTTGCGGTTGTTGATGCCAAATACTACACAGCATCAACACCAAAAGATGCCCCTGGCTGGCCTGATTTGGTTAAACAATTTTTCTACGAAAAGGCGGTGAGATCAGTTGTCGGTGAATATGCTAGTGTTACGACACATTTTGTCTTTCCTGGAAAAAACAAAAAATTGATTTCTGCACATGTTGGAAAAAGGGGGCAGGGGAGAATAGGATTACTGGACAAAAATGCTGGATATCCTGTCATTCATTGTCATTATTACGATCCTGTCGCCCTCATGGAGTCTTATGTCAATCATAAAAGCTTGCCAGAACTCAAGGAGCAGATATTGAATATTTAGTTTAACCGTGGCGATTCAAAGTTAAAAGTGAGCTATATCGTGCTGACATACGCCCCAGCCCACTCTCTGCTTCATCTTCCGAATATAGCAATGTGAAAATAGTTATATCAAACACTGTACGATATGCAACTTCATTCACCATTATAAGTCTCCACAGTGCATGGAGAGATATAAATGCAGTGAAGCCGACGTCAATCTGAGTTACCCCACATCAACCTGCTTGTGTATATGTAGGTTCGATAATGTTTATACTGCCGAGCTTGAAGCTAAAGCTTATAAGCACACAGATGGCGACGTTATGGTTGAAGGAATGCATAGAGAGGTAGATGAGCCATTAAGAACGTAGCTCTGTACGTGCGGCTTATATCCATAAAGCTGAGCGATCCAATGGGGGCTGATTATTTAGATGCCAACCGGGAACGGATGATTAGGCCGTTTGATTTTGCCAAGAAAAATGACCTGTAAAGATCACCGATGGCGGATAATTCTGATTAGTCAGCTGGTTAGCCATCGACAAAAGGGGCGTTAGCCCCAGTAGTTAATTAAGACGGAACTTATTTACGATCTTTATTCGCTTGTGCTAATACAGAGGCTGCTAGCTGCTTTGTCAATGCACAGGAATTTGGGTTATCAAGTGCAACCGATGCTTTATGTTCCATTTCTCCACTTGTCTGATTTGGTGTTCCTCGTTGTGAGAGAGCAGAACCAGCAAGGCTTTTCTGGATTGCAGAAGCGTTAGGGTCATTTAAAGTCTTCGCAGCAACGGAAGCTACATTGCCAGATGTTTGTTTTGTATTTTTACTCATGGCCTGAATCCTTATAAGAGAAGTATTGATGTAGCATATATGGTATCTTGTTTTTATATAGACACAATATATGGTGTTAATCCTAATATTTAGTGGTTAATTTTTCAATAGTAACTCAGACGGTTTACTGGACTAAATTACAGTTAGTAGAATGTTCAGTATTTTATGTTGAAAATATGACTTAAAATGATGTTATTTGGATTTGTTAACTACTTTATTGAGATGAGCGCACAGACTTGAATGTTTGGAGTCATAATTTAAATCTATGAAATGTGATGCTCTAATTGATCCTGGATTATGCAAAATAATTGAGCTATAAATTAAATGTCAGTAAATTATTCATATCTAATACTGACATAGCGTTTAACAGCTTCGACCATCTGGGTTCCCGCTGTAGGTTCTCCAGTCCTTGTCCAATATCGCGTAAATATAACAGCTCTCCAGGCAGGGAGGGAAGGTTATAATACAGAAAATAATACACCATCTATTAATATAAAATAATATGAGCGTGACGCAAAAATCTCCTTAGTCAATATTTTGGATATATGAATATAAAAATAGTGTGCGCATTATGTTTATATAAACGTTACTTATAGTGTATTTTGTAGTGAGAGTACGATAATGAAAGTAGGGGTAATTGAATAATAAATGGTGTTAAAAAGAAAGAAAGTAAATTAAATTGCATTTAATTCATTATTTAATATGGCTCTGATCTTTATTCTCATGGAAGAGAGATTGTAAATCCGATGGTCGGTCGGCGGTCAACTCTTCCGACTTGCGACAATACAGAAATATTTATGCTGGACTGGTACTGAAACACGGTATTGAGTGCAGACCTACTGTTGAGGATCTCTCGACAAGCTTGAGCTCAAGCTCATAGTGAGTGGTAAATAAAAACGGAACGGCCAGTTTTTGACTAGGTAGACGGTAAATGAGCATATTAAGCAATAAAATTTATGGATTTTGGGGAGGATGAGCGGCCCCCCTTTGGCAAGTTAGCCTTGCTCTACAGGTGGAGCCGTGAGTTATTGATAGGTTTCCCCGATAAAGCCCTGGTGAGGCGAAATCAGTATTTGCAGACAGAGCAGGCCAAACAGATAACATTCACGAGATAAGTTGGTATTTTTTAGCTCTGTCACATTAAATATAAACACTTAACGCCATTGTGGGAACGGGTGAAAACCACTCTTGTAACACTTTAAGAAAAGTGATATTAAAATCAGTTGGAGTTTATTAATTTGATTGCAATTTGAATTATTAATATAGGAAGGTATGTTACGAAAATGAATATTAACGTCACGGATACGCCAAACCCACAAGACGAAGAGTATGTCATTGATAGTCTTTGGGCTCACAATAATAAAACTGAAGCTGTAGACATTCATCCGCTATTCTTAACGGTTACCAACGACAACGGCAAAATTGTAGCAGGATTGGTTGCCAGAACCTGGTGGGGTGGGCTTGAGGTCCAGTATCTTTGGGTCAGTGATGAATATCGTAAAAGTGGCTATGGTCGCCAATTAATGGAAAAAGCAGAAGAAGAAGCCATAAAACGCGGTTGTCATATGGCTTATGTAGATACTTTCGATTTCCAGGCCAGAGGTTTTTATGAAAAGTTAGGCTATCGTGTCTATGGCGATTTAGGTGGATATGCCAAAAAACATACTCGGCACTATCTGGCAAAAGAAATTTAACCGGTTTTAATCGGCGAGGTCGTAATGGATTTGCCCGATAAAAATAATGAAATTTATTTCAAGGGCCTTATTGCCATGATGGAGCACCTCAGTGAGCCATGGGGCATTAAAGATCTCAATTCCCGCCATATCTATATGAACAAGGCAGCCTATCTTTATACCAATACACCATTGAACTTTGAGATAGAGGGGAAGCTGGACGATGAGTTTCCTGCTAACTGGGCTGAATTTTCTCCCGAGTTTATGGAGCATGATAAGAGAACCGAAGAGTCACAAGATCGGGTTACTGTCATAGAAACACATTATTGGTATGGTAAAGATACTCTGACCCCCTTTATCAGTGAAAAGCTGCCTATTTATAATGATAAAAAAGAAGTCATTGGTGTTATGTGGAGTGCCAAACCACTTAATACTTTATCTCCACTCAAATACATAAACCAACAAAAACCAAGCGTCCTGACCACCGAAATTAATAGTAAGACTTTTACCCGCGCTGAGCTTGACGTTATATTTTTAATGTTGCAAAGACTTTCTGTTAAAGAGATCGCTAAGATATATAACATCAGCACTAAAACAATAGAAAACAGAATATATACTATTTATCAAAAATCTGATGTCCACACGTTGCAACAGTTTGAGGAGTTCTGCAAATTTGCACATTTGGATAATTATATTCCGGATCGACTGGTAGCAAAAGGAATCCAGTTTATCTGAACTACAAGGGTGCACTTTATCGTGATCAAAATTGAAGACTATCCATTAAGCCGCGTGCCACAGGATAAAAGGGTTTCATTTTTAAGCGTTGCCATCGTTCACATGGGTATGTTGACCGCGCTGGATCAATTTATGCTTGGGGCGGTGCTGGGTAACTCTATGACACTGACTGATGCATTCACCGCAATCCTTATTGGCAGCATAATATTTGGTGTGGTGACCTACGGTCTTGGGCTGGCCGGTATGCGTGAAGGGATCTCCGGTAGCCTGTTGGCTCGCTGGTGTGGCTTTGGTCGCTTAGGCTCAGTACTGATCGGGATTGTGGTGGCCGTGAGTTTATTGGGTTGGTTTGGTATACAAAACGCTATTTTTGCCAAATCGCTTGATTTCGCGCTGGGTAATAAACTGGGATTCGGATTCGCGGCAGCTTTATCGGGTAGCCTGCTGACTATCTTGGTGGCATTTGGTTTTAAGGCATTGCGCATCGCCGCACGTATTGCGGTTCCGATGTTTATTTTGCTGGTGGCTTATATCTCTATTAGTACGCTGTCCGGGCATAATTTGCATGAAATTATGCAGTTGATACCACCGGGTGATCCTCTGTCTATCAGCGCAGGTATCACTATCGTTGTCGGGGGCGCTATCGTGGCAAGCTTGATGACCCCTGACCTAACGCGTTATTCCAAAAATGGGAAGCATGTGTTGGGTGTGACGATTTTCACCATTGTGGCCGGGGAGTTCGTGGTCAATGGCCTGGCTATCTTGATTGCTAAAACGCTCGGAACGGCTGATGTGGTGACTATTATGTCTCAGGCCGCGGGTGGTGCAGGCTTGCTGGTGGTGGTGTTCTCAACATTAAGAGTTAATGACCTTAATCTGTACTCTTCGTCCCTCGGTATCGTCAATGCGGTCGAGGGGCTGACCGGGAAAAAACTGAAATACACCTTAACCACGTTAGTTATCGGCGTGCTGGGTACGACACTTTCCGTGTTAGGGATTTTGGATCGGTTTGTGGATTTCCTTACGGTGCTAGGCGTGGTATTCCCGCCGATTATCGGCATAATGCTGGTGGACTATTTTGTGTTGCGCTCTCATCGCAATATTCTGGATAAGAGTCGACTGGAAGGGAAACTCCCTGACGAAACCCAAACACCAGTTATCGGTTGGGTTGCCATTATTGCCAGTATTGTCGGCAGTGTTATCGGATTGGTGACTGAGTGGGGGATTCCAACCATTAACTCGCTGGTTGCCGCCAGCTTGATATATTGGCTATTCAAAGTGGCAGTCAGTCGTAATCAAAAAAGTATTGAATCAGAAAAAGCGATTTAACGGTATTCTGAATACTCCTCGCAGTGCGGGGAGTATTTGGAAATCCATTCATTACCTGCTCGCGCTCAAACTACTGATACAGCCTCGGTAAACTTTCAATCTACGCCTGCTATTCCATCTGATTCTTTTTGAGGATACTTTGCCGTTGCTAGCGTTGGCCCATGCTTCTTTCTACTATCGCCATAATCAACTCAAATAGCTCAGATTTTGCCTGTGAGGCGGTGATTTCGCCGCTAGCAGCAGAACACGATAACCCTTCTGCTGCACCTAGCAATGCCCATAGGCTGGCATCTGAAATCAGATTCCCTTTAGCATAGGGCGCGAGTATATTCCGGCATTTGTGGATGTACGCCTTAGAATATTCACGTTTCATCTCATCCAGCTCAGGCGTGCCTTTTAATGCTGCAATGACCCCAGAGATTTCCTGCCCCTGAAGCAGGACACAGTCAATATATGATGAGGCGGTCACAGTGGCGATAGCAGTGAGTGTTGGCTCGCATTGCGCAATGGCCGCATCCATCAATGCGGTTTGGCGGCTATCAAACTCTTTATAAAGTTCGGCAAAAAGTCCAGCTCGGGTGCCGAAATGGTCATAAACCACCGGTTTAGTAACGCCGGAGCGCTCAGCAAGGCGGCCTAGCGTCAGGGCTTCAGTGCCTTCTTCTCGCACCAGTTGCCATGCTGTATTCATTAATTGGTGGTAACGCTCTTCACGCGATAGGCGAAGTCGTGACGATACATTCTTTTTGCTAGTTGACATGCTTATATACCAAAGGTAACTTACCAACAGTAACTTACTAATGGTATATAGATTACGCCAACGGCATTTTAATGGCAATCAGGAGTCAGATTATGCATTCACTTATCGTTACCTCACATCCGCTTCATGAATCACTCACTAACAGTGTTGCACGACAGATTGCAGCGGGGTTGGTTGCATCGGATTCTACACACACTTATGAGATTGCCGATATTGCTACCGAAGGTTTTGACCCAAGGTTTACCGCAGTGGATATTGCTGCTTTTAATCGGCAAGCTTCGCTGGCGGATGATGTGCTGGCGGAGCAACAGAGGATTGAGCGAGCAGATGCGCTGGTATTAGTGTTCCCAATTTACTGGTGGTCGATGCCCGCATTGTTAAAAGGATGGATTGATCGCGTGTTTTCCAATGGCTGGGCCTATGATGACGCGGGGGAGTTGATCAAAAAGCTGACGCATCTGCCAGTACATATCATTGGAATCGGTGCGGCCGCGCATAAGACTTATATCAATCATGGCTTTGCCGAAGCGATGAAAATACAGATTGAGCACGGTATTTTCAATTTCTGCGGTGCACCGGTGATGAGTTCAACCGTGTTACTGCTGCCAGACTTAGGTGGCCCTGGTCCGGTACTTGAAGCCGCATATAATATGGGTACCAATATCTTTGCCTGCGAGACCGCAGCAGGATGATGGCCTGAAAGTTAGTGATTCCACTTCCGTTTATCCTCCATGGAGAAGTGGAATCAACTAGATTTAATTACGCAATTGGCAACGTTTTTCGCGTTTTTTTAGGCTTCAGATAACGTGAAGGCCAGATCTCCGCAGGATGTAATTCCAGCACCTGTGCAATCAAGTTTTCGCCCTTCGGCCAATGGCGCAACAGCGTATTCGCCAGCGTTGAAGAGGCCAGCCCTGACTCTCGGGAAAGTGCCGCCATCGTTGTACCGCGTTTTTTCAAACCCGCGATAATATCTGCCGGATGCCAGTCTTGTTTATCCATAATGTTTAATCCTCCATGTGATGTGTTCGAGTAATTATCCTATTTTGGGATAATAAAGGAAATGCCGGATATTCGATTTTGGGATATTGATCAAGGTTACACCGATGGCTTCCATTTACTCCGAAGAATATCAGCAAGTGATAAAAGCTCTCCGACAGGCTCGTATTGACAGGCGGATCAGCCAACAGCAACTCGCTAAGGCACTCAGTCGTCCACAGTCATTTGTGGCTAAGGTTGAGAATGGTGAGAGGAGATTAGATTTTGTGGAACTTATTCATATTGCTCGTCTACTATCTATCGATGAATTGTCATTAATTAGCATGATTATGAGTGCAACTGTACCGATAAGGTAAGTCACGTATACTTATCCTTTTTTGGGATAATTGTGACAGTAACAGATATTCAATTCCGACAATCTAAAAGGAATTGGACAGATGGCTTCAATATATTCAGATGAGTACCAATCGGTTATCAAGTCATTGCGTGATCAGCGGATTGCTAAAGGCATTACTCAGGATAGTCTTGCTTCCGCCCTCGGTCGCCCTCAGTCTTTTATCGCCAAAGTAGAAAATGGCGAAAGACGCTTAGATGTGGTGGAATTTGTGCATATAGCTAAGCTATTGGGGGTTAAGGTAGAGGATGTATTGGGAAGGATTAGATAAAGGAAATGATATTTTTATTATAGTTACGAGTGAATTTTATCAATATTATCTCCGCCTTTCCCCGTATTAGGAAAGGTAAAAGTGGGCGCTATTCCTTGATACTCAATCTACATCCTGCTAGGAAGATTACTGCATTCTTCTATAAAATGATCAATTGAGCTTTTGTACATTTTAGCCCTGCTCGGCCCTTGACTGTTCAAACATACAGTGATAATCTCCCGGTAAATTTCCGGATAAGTAGATGGTGACTGTATGAGTTTAGCTAATAAACAATCAGAGTGTTTAGATGAGATAATATGCACATCATCTTACATCAAAGAAAAGCGTATGCGAATGGGGATGACACCATCTAACTTCGCTCTTTTACTCGATATGAAAGAGCATGGTGAACGTACTGTTAGGGGGTGGGAGAGCGGTGAACATGCGCCATCAGCTCAAAAGAAAAGACAAATAATAGAGCTCCGCATAGACCCTCCCTATTTCCAGAGTGAAAAATTTGTCGGAGATTTTACTTTCATAGATCTCTTTGCTGGTATCGGTGGCATTCGAATGGCTTACCAAAATATCGGAGGGAAATGCGTTTTTTCCTCCGAGTGGGATAAGTTTGCACAGAAAACCTATGCAGCCAATTATGGTGAACTCCCGGCTGGAGATATTACACAGATATCGTCAGCAGATATTCCAAAGCATGACATTCTGCTAGGCGGTTTTCCTTGTCAGGCATTTTCTCAGGCAGGACTTAAACGTGGATTCAGTGATACTCGAGGAACAATGTTCTTCGAAATTCAGCGTATATTAGGAACTTCCAAGCCTAAAGCGTTTATGCTAGAAAATGTTAAACAACTGAGAGGGCATGATAAAGGTAGAACTCTAAATACTATCCTTAATATTTTGGAAGGGCTGAATGAACATCAAATATCCGATGATGTTCCAATGAGCGATGAGGCTCGTGGGGCATTAACTAATTTATTGAATTACAAGGTCTTTTATAAAGTCCTGCGAGCTGGAGATTTTGGTGTTCCACAAAATAGAGAGCGTATTTTTATAGTTGGTTTCAATCGGGATTATTTTGACAGTAACACTGATTTTGAAGCTTTATTTAATTGGCCAGAACCACCTAAATCGGTAACTCGATTAGGGGATATACTTGAGGACTCGAGTACTATAAGTGAAAGATATACAATTTCTGAACGTTTGTGGGCTGGACACCAACGCCGTAAAGAAGAACATAAAAATAAAGGTAATGGATTTGGATATTCTCTCTTTAATGAAGATAGTGAATATGCTAATACACTTAGTGCCCGTTACTACAAAGATGGCAGTGAAATATTGATTGATCAATCTCATATTAATAAACGTCCTCGTAAGCTAACTCCTCGTGAGTGCGCACGACTACAAGGATTTCCCGAAAACTTCGTCACTGCTGCTGTTTCTGATGCCCAGATATATAAACAGTTTGGCAATTCTGTTTGTATTCCAGTTGTCCAGGCTGTTGCTGAGCAAGTGCTTAAAGTTTTGTCAAAATCTAAAAAGTAGAACAAATGTAAGGAGATATACTTTTGTATCTCCTTAAACATAAAACTACATTTTAGTTCTAAATGTTGTAATATTCACATAAATTTTTAAAAGATACAGGAATGCCAGACTGAGTAAGAACATCAATTCTTTCATAGTAAAATCTTTTTAAGTACTCAAGTTTAGTCTCAGCGATAGCTAAATGTATAGTTTTATGGCATTGAGGGCATAATATAATAATATTAGCTTCCACGTCTAAGGAGTACTTAAAATAAATCGATTTCGATATCGGAATTAAGTGATGAGCCTCGACATATGGCTTTCCGGAGCTATCTGAAATGAAAGTAGGATGCTGTTGATTGAACTGACATAAATTATGGCAATCATTAATTATGTTTGCTGCGAGTAATGGGTTTCGTATGAATTTTTTTACATGGTAAATTGCCGAACCAGCCTGGACCTGCGGGGAGTAAATCAGTTTTTGGTATGACTCATCACTTTCATCAATTAACTGGTTATCTTCTATTTCTGAATTTTCCATACTTGTATCTAAATCATTCCACTGCTCCCTAGTTAAAAAACCAATGTACGGTATTTCATCATCTCTTTTTAAGAAGATAAACCAAATATTTCCTGGTTCAGGATAGAATTTTGATTCTCTATTAAAGTAAAGTCTTAATTCGTTACCTTTTATTTTTGGATATTTAATAGCTAGAGAGTGTAGAACAAATTCATTTGAACTATTATCGAGTACATAAAAATTGAAATTAGATGGTTTTTCATCATTAATCGCTCCACCCGCTCGAGTAAAAGATGCTGGAGGATATAGTGAGTGAAGCACTCTTTTTTCAAATTGATCCACAGTTACAGATTTGTCTCCTGTAGACTCTCTATATGTGACTTCTGAAGCTGCTCCCAAAAACGCTCCAAATTGCTGTAAAATACTTTCTGTTAGTAACATAAGATCAACTCCATTTTATTTATATCAAATCTAGTTAACGTTATAATATTCATAAAGTAAGTATAATATGTTTTTGTTTTTTTACTGACTCGAACTAAGGCTACAAATTTTAGCATAAAACTAATGTATTCCTAATGTGTCTATTTCTGCATATATATTCCCTGCGCAAAGCCACTCCTCGAGCCTTTCAGTAATATCTTTATCATTAAGTTTTAACCGTCCTTTTAAGGCGCATTCCCAAATTACTAATATCCTCCATCTTTTCACTAAAAGTTGTTTTGTAATCAAATTATCTCGGTAAATATTTTTACCTATCTTATTAGCCCAAAATTCTGTTCGTGTCTTCGGTATTTTGGATAAATGACACTGATGCTTATGCCAAAAGCATCCATGAGTAAATATAACTGCTTTGTATTCATCAATGACAAAGTCAGGTCTGCCCTCAAGCTCCTGAACTTGAGTTCGAAAAAACACGCCAAGTTGTTCAAGAATTTCATTTAATTTTCTTTCAATAGAGGTGTTACTGTTACGGATTGCTCTCATATTTTTGCTGCGAGTAGCTGGACTATGTACATCAGTCATTTTTTATCTAAGCCCCTCTATGTGTAAAGCGAAGTTACTTACAATATATAACTCAAAAGCAGTATCAGTGAAGATAATTTCGCTAAATATGAAGGGCGGAAGCTGCGTTTACCGGTTAAGTTTTCCCCCGATGAAGGGCAGATGGCGTATCACCGCCAGAATATCTTCATAAAATAGAGCATGCTGACAAAGTGAAATGAAGGGGATACTTACTGTTGGGGCAATAGTGGCGTAAGCCACCGTGCACTCTGAGTGCGGTAAACCCTTCATTCACTGCGCCAGGAATCGCGTTGTTATAAACCTCAGTGTGTCAGGTTTATTTCAACAAGAACGACTGACCCTGTTTCAGCACTAAATCACAGGCTTTGGTTTTGATTTTTTCAGTGATTTGCTCACTGCCCAGATCGTTCAAATTCAAACTCTTACCTTCACCGGTTTTCAGTAATCCGCCTAAACCTTCCTGATAGTCCTGGCTCTTGGCATTTTCGGTACTGGTGATACCCAGTTTACTCATCAATTGGTCTTTAATCGCCGAAGTACCATTGGCCGACAGTACATTATTTTGTACGCAATATTGCAATATACCGGCAGCATTGGTCATGGTGCTGGCACTTAGCCCTTTATCGCCACCATTGAGTAAGCCGGTCAATGACGACAATGAAGATGAGCTATCACCCGATTTACTGTATTGGTCAGCAGCACTTTTTACTGAATCCAATAGGCTATTGGCGTGAACGGTAGCCGTCAGCAGCGTGGTAGAAAAAGCCAAAGCCAGCGCCAGGCGATAAGTGGTGTTCATAGAAACTCCTGTTTTACAGCGGCCTCACTGCCATGAGGCCGTGATACCACCAGAAAGACTGCTAATTATTTTCTTCGGCGCTAAGAATAACGCAAAGGAGACATTTTGCTGATAGGTGTTATCTGATAACGCGGCAACTTGCTGAATTACCACGGGCTTCATATCGCGTTTAAATTCCCCCTCTTAATGCCCATACCTTAGGCGCAAAACCTCCGGGTAAGGGTCAAAATAGCGCTGCTGGGCAAGATAGCTGTCGGGATATTCAGCTAAATAATGTTTGAGCAGGGTAATGGGGGCAAGCAGTGGCTGACTGCCTTGACGATAACGCAAAATCAGTTGTGCCAGCTCACTGCGTTGCCGGGGGCTGAGTTGGTTGCTGAAATAGCCTTGGACATGCTGCAAGACATTGGTGTGACCACGGCGCGAGGAGTGTTGGCTCATCAGGGCCATCAGCCGGTTACGGTATTCAAAAGCACATTCATTAATTGAAGGCCATTGGTCGATAGCCGCAACGAAACGCCCTAATTCACGGTAGGCAGGTTGCGAATGAGCTAGTAATAACAATTTATAGCGGCTATGGAAAGCGATCAGCCGAGCGCGGCTCATGCCTTGTTGCCATAGCTGATTAAACTCATGTAAGGCATAGATTCGTGCCACAAAATTCTCTTTCAGCTCAGGGTCACACAGGCGGCCATCTTCCTCAATGGGGAGCCACGGTAGTTGGCGCATTAATTCTTGAGTGAAAATACCAGTACCACTTTTGCGGTTATTTTTGCCATCGGTTTCATACACCCGCACTCGCTCCATGCCGCAGCTAGGGGATTTGGCGCAAACCACATAGCCGCTTAAATGCTGCAATCCCGCAATTCTTTTCGCGGAGAAGTCCTGCATGGCGCGGGTCAGGTCGGTTTCTGGTTGGTTACTAAAGCTGAGACGAATATCATCAGCGCCTGCTTTAACCAAGCGCAGCGCTGGGCGGGGCGAAGGCAGCCCGATTGCCATCTCAGGGCAGATCGGCTCAAAATGAACAAAAGGGGCCAACTCGTCCACGGCAAATGTTAGACGTTTATGCCCGCCATCGAAACGTACTTTCTCACCTAACAGGCAAGCGCTGATGCCGACGGCGATTTTGTCTGACATGGTTTTGCCTCATGATTTATCGTGATTACACTTATCTACTTTCATTATAGTTAAGGTCTAAGCATTTCCGGTACTGGTGATGATCAGTTTACTCATTAAGCATTTTGTTGATAGGTGTCATCTTATAACGCGGAATATTTGATTGTGACTAACCCAATAAATCGGGGCCAATAATCCTATAATTATCAGCCCCGGAGTAATACGAGTCAGTTTTTACCCTTCATTAGCGGCTGGCTTTGATTGGCGGAATTTACGTACTACTCGCAGGATTGGTGGCAGCACCAACACCACCACGGCCAGTATTAGCAAGCTTTTTGCAATAGGGCTCGACCACAAAATAGTGTAATTGCCATTGCTAATGGACAGTGCACGGCGCAGGTTTTGCTCCAGCATTTCGCCCAGAACAAAGCCTAAAATCAGCGGGGACATGGGGAAGTTCATTTTTCTCAGCAGATAGCCAAAGATACCCAATCCAACCATGAGCATCAGGTCGAAAGTGGTGCTGTGCACCGCATACACCCCCACCGCAGAGACTGCTGCAATGGCGGGGACCAGGAACCATAACGGAATGGTTAACATGCGGGTGAAGAAGCCAACCAGAGGTAGGTTCATCAGCAGTAATATAACGTTGGCTATCAACAGCGAGGCAATTAACCCCCAGACAATATCCGGTTGCTCGGTGAACATCGCAGGCCCCGGTGTGATGTTATACAGGGTCAATGCTCCCATCATTACCGCCGTAGTGCCTGAGCCTGGAACGCCCAGAGTGAGCATAGGAATAAAAGATCCACAGGCAGAAGCATTATTCGCCGCTTCAGGTGCGGCAACACCACGAATATCCCCTTTACCAAAACTATCGCTGTTACCACTGATGCGTTTTTCGGTCATGTAGGTCAGCGCACTGGCGATGGTTGCCCCTGCGCCCGGCAAAATCCCAACAAAGAAACCGATCACTGAAGATCGCAGTGTTGGCCCAACACATTCTGCCGCCTCTTTGCGGTTGAACATCAGGCGACCGGTTTTACGCACCAGTTTCTGGCCGGTACTGGTACTTTCCAGCATCAACAAGATCTCACTGACCGAGAACAAGCCGATCACCACCACGATAAATTGAATTCCATCAGAGAGGTGGACACTATCAAAGGTGAAGCGATAAACGCCGGTGTTGGCATCAACGCCGACTGTCGCCAACCCCAATCCGATTAAGGCGGCGAGCAGTGATTTCAAGGGATTTTGGCTCATCATGCTGCCAAGGCAGGCGATGGCGAAGACCATTAACGCGAAATACTCCGAGGGTCCGAATGCCAGTGACCACTGTGCCAGTAGCGGTGCAAACAGAATGATCCCACCAATAGCCAAGAGTGAACCAACAAATGAGCTAACTGCTGAAATGGATAGCGCTACACCGGCACGGCCCTGCTGCGCCATTGGATAACCATCAAGGGCGGTCATGATAGCCGCGGCATCACCGGGGACATTAAGTAATATGGATGAGATGCGCCCACCATATTCACAACCGATATAAACCGTAGCCAGCAAGATCAGGGCAGACTCGGCGGGCAGTTTTAGGGCAAAAGCGAGTGGCAGCAAAATGGCCACGCCGTTGATCGGCCCCAGTCCTGGGAGTAAGCCAACAATGGTACCGATAAAGCAGCCTATCAGGGCAATCATCAGGTTTTGTGGTGTTAATGCCACCTCAAATCCTTGCGATAAATACATCCAAGTTTCCATCACAGCCTCGTTAGTTCAGCCAAACGCCAAGTGGTAGGGTGACATCAAGTAAATAGTCAAAGGCATAGAATAATGACGCGCCCAGGACCACGCCGGACAGCGCAGCGACCCATATTTTTGCCTCAAATAACAATGCGATGCTAAATGTTAGCAGGGCTGTCGCCAGCGGGAATCCAAGCGACTCAAACCCCCAGGCATAGAGCACCAGCGTAATCACCATCACCAACAGGCGATGCAATACTTTGGCGTGCGGCCATGCGATAACATCTGGTTTACGCAGCAGCAATAGCACCGCGCACAGTGTCATTAACGCCAGAATTGCCATCGGGAAAGGGTGCGGGCCTAGCGGCTCATAACTGTATTCGCTTTGAATTCCCCAGCCGATAAATAAGCCGCTGATACAGAGTAGGATCCAGATACTGGCAAAAATACGATCGCTCATGATCTTTCTCCTTAATTATTTGGCCAGCCCGAATGCTTTAGCTTGTTCACGATATTGTTCAATCTGTTTTTTGACATACACATCCAGCTCTTTGCCGGTCAGGTTGAACTCAAATAAGCCGCGTAATTCGCGCTGTTTTTTGAACTCGTCAGTTTGTACCAAGGTGTTAAAGGTCTCCGTCCACCATTGATATTCGGCATCACTGACCTTCGGCCCGAGATAGAAACCACGAATAATCGGCCACACTAAATTGAAGCCTTGTTCTTTAGCCGTAGGAATATTAGCCAGTTGGCCAGGCAGGCGTTGTTCTGCATAAACAGCCAATATCCGTAGTTTGTCGCCTGCCAGATAGGGCACCATTTCACTTAAGTCCCCGGACACCGCCTGAATATGGTTACCTAACAATGCGGTAACCGGTTCACCGCCACCCTCAAAGGCCACATAGCGCATTTTATGGGGATCGACGCCCACCTCACGGGCCAGTAACGCCGTTTTCATCCAGTCCTGGCTGCCAATCGAGGCACCGGCCCCGAATACCACGCTGTTAGGATCTTGTTTAAAGGCATCCATCAGATCTGTTAGCGTTTTATAGGGAGAGTCAGCCCGCACGGCGATCATGCCGTAATCAGTGCCAACGGCCGCCAACCACTTCACATCGTCAGGGCTATAACGGCCAAATTTATTTTGTGCCAGATTAAGTAAAGAGCCGCCGGAGAACGCGACCACGGTGCCAAACTCTGCTGGCCGTTGCGCCACGATGGCGTTATAGGCAACCGCTCCGACACCTCCTGGCATATAGCTGACCCGCATTGGGCGATCAATTGCTTTAGTCTCTTGCAGGGAAACCTGAATCAATTTACAGGTAAGATCAAAGCCGCCGCCGGGTTTGGCCGGCGCAATACATTCTGTTCTGCCAGGTGCCTCGATAGCCTGTGCCATTTGTGCTGTCAGTATCAGAATCGAGGCGGCTAAAGTGCGGGTAATTATCCTTTTCATCTTATTCCCTCATTATTTTCGTCTAAATTGTGAGCCTTCCCGCGATTGCGAGGTTGCTGAATTGTTAATAGATTAACCTTTCAGTTACCTTTCAATGGGAAGGAAAAAGTACAGGATGTGATATGCGTCTCTTGTTGGTAGAGGATCACCCCGAGTTATCTCACTGGTTACAGAAAGCATTGACTCATGCGGGCTTCGCTGTGGATGTGGCAAATGATGGTGTTGCCGCCGATCATTTGCTGCAAAACGAAAATTACGCGCTGGTGGTATTGGATGTGGCGTTGCCACGTTTGAACGGGTTAGATTTGCTGGCCCGGCTACGTAAGCGTGGGCAAACGCTGCCGGTGCTGTTGTTGACCGCCAGAACGGAAGTGGCAGACCGGGTGAAAGGGCTGAACTTGGGGGCGGATGACTATTTGACGAAACCGTTTGAACTGGATGAACTGGAGGCGCGGATACGTGCTCTATTACGGCGTAGTGTCGGTGGAACCGGGCAGGCGGTGCAATTTGGTGAGTTGACCTATCACGACGAAGGTTACTTTCTGTTAGCGGATAAGCCACTGGCGCTGACACCGCGGGAATCGGCAGTATTAACCTCACTGATGCATCGCCGGGGTAGGCCAGTTGCCAAACAACAACTGTTTGAGCAGGTATTTACCTTATCCGATGATGCCAATCCAGAAAGTATTGAACTGTATGTGCATCGGGTGCGTAAAAAGCTGCATGGCAGTAATGTCTCTATCCAGACTTTACGCGGTTTAGGTTACAGCCTGGAATGCACTAATGGCATGCTCTAACACTACTGTGCCACGATGGTTTAAAGCCCCACGTTCGCTGTTTCATCAATTGCTGCTGTTTTTTGGTGTCCCACTACTGATTTTGGGCGGGATCTCTATTTATACCCATTATATCAGTGCGATGAATGCGGCTACGTTAGCTTATGACCGCACGTTATTAGCCTCTGCCCGGACGGTCGCGGAGCGGTTGGTTGTTCGTCATGGGCAGCTAGAGGTTGATGTCCCTTATATTGTCCTCGATAGTTTTGAGCGCAATATGAATGATCAGCTTTACTATCAGGTGATTACGCCAGAGGGGAAAAGTATAGCTGGCTACAATGATTTACCGCCTTTCCCGCTGAATACGCCACGATCCCTTCTCTACCCTGCATTGGTACATTTTTATGATGCCGAGTACCGAGGCAAACCAATACGTGTGGCTGCGCTTTATCAACCGGTTAATGAGTCTGGTGTTATGGGGATGGCGATGGTGCTGGTGGCTGAAACGCTAGCATCCCGCCATGATCTGGCACAGCAGATCATGATATCGGCAGTCTTGACCCAAGGTACGCTGGTGCTCTTGACGCTGGTAATGGCGTATATCTTACTCAAAGGTATCCTCAAGCCATTACGTAAGCTATCAGGCTTGATGCTGCGGCGTGATCCCGGTGAACTGACCCCGCTCCCCAAAGTGTTGCCATGGTCAGAAATGGAACCGTTGTTATTGGCCTTTGATCGCTACATCGAGCGTTTACGGGAAATGGTGGCACGTCAGGGGCGCTTTAGTGCTGATGCCTCTCATCAATTGCGTACACCGTTAACGGTGTTGAAAACGCAGGTGGCGGTGGCGCTGGCCAGTGACTCCCCACAACAATGGCGTGAAAGCCTATTGGCGATGCGCGGGACACTGGATCACACCGTTTCCCTGACGGATCGGTTATTGCAGTTATCACGGATGAAAGTACACGAGCGCAGACTACAACCGGTTAATCTCGGCCCACTATTACGCGACGCGTGTTTTGCACACCTTGCTCAAGCCCGCAGCAAGCAGATTGATCTGGGCTATGAGGGGGTGTCTGAGTGCTGGATCGAGGGGGATGCCTTATTGCTGACTGAACTGTGCGACAACCTGCTGGACAACGCGTTGAAATACACACCAAAGCAGGGCGTGGTGACGGTACGGTTGGTTATAGGCGGTGACACAGGGCGCTGTTGGTTAGAAATAGAAGACAGTGGCCCTGGTATTGCACAAGATGAAGCTGCGCAAGCGCTGATGCCATTCCACCGGTTGGATAATGTGGGTGAGCAGCAAGGGGCGGGGCTGGGGTTAGCATTGGTAAAAGACATTACGACCTACCATAAAACCCGCCCAGAGTTATTGCACAGTGAGTTACTAGGCGGTTTATGGGTGCGGATAAGTTTTAGCGTGTGCGCGTGATGTGGCTCAGTCGCTAAATTTGCCATGCGGCTCCAACATGCGGGCAGCGTAGGAAATCGGCTGCCCGTGTCGGCTAAGGCATCAGGCCGATAAATACTGTTTTCTTGCGTGGGCCGGTCATCAATCCCTCCAGTTGTTCGACACACTTCAGGTAATGGGGGGTTTGCTTATGTGCCGCCACCGCAGCTTCATCGGTATAAGCCTCATAGATATAAAAACGGGTTGGGATCGTCTCGTCCCTTAGCACATCAAAACGCAAGTTCCCCGCCTCGCGGATAGAACCCTGATGATTGGCGCGAAAAACCTCAATAAACTGCTCAACTTTGTCATCTTTCACATTAATTTCGACGAGAGTCACGTGCATATTTGTCTCCTGATTACCAAAGGTCTCCTTATTACCGAAGACCTCCTTGTCACGGCTTACCAGTCACTGACTGGCAGCGATGCCCACTCAACCTTTTTCATCTAAGAACAGCTTATAGGCTGTTTGTGCATTTTCATTTTTATGTACCACTGCATGAACCGCTTTCAGCATGGCAATTGGGGCTTCTGACTGGAAGATATTGCGCCCCATATCTACACCTGACGCTCCCTGATCAATGGCTTGATAGCACATTTCCAATGCATCGCGTTCTGGTAGTTTTTTACCACCGGCAATGACGATAGGCACTGGACAACCGGCAGCGATACGTTCAAATCCACTGTCAACATAATAGGTTTTGATCACCTGTGCGCCCATCTCAGCGGCAATTCGGGTGGCCAGAGAGAAGTAGCGCTGGTCGCGAGCCATGTCTTTACCGACGCCAGTCACGGCCATGGTAGGCATGCCGTAGCGCATTCCCTGATCAACTAATTGAATGATATTTTTAATCGACTGATGCTCGTGTTCAGTGCCGATATAGACTTGTGCCGCCACGGCGCAGGAGTTGAGCCGCAATGCATCTTCCATTGCCACCGCCACCGCTTCGTTGGATAAATCAGTCAGAATCGAGTTGGCACCAGATGCGCGCAGTACCACCGGGCGATTGGCCGACGCGGGGACGATACTGCGCAAAATGCCACGGGTACACATTAGGACATCGGCATATTCAAACAGCGGGGCGATATTGATATCAATCCGCTCCAGGCCCGTGGTCGGCCCCTGAAAATAACCGTGATCAAATGCCAGCATTACCGTGCGATTGGTTTTCGGATTGAAAATTCGCGCCAGCCGGGATTGCATCCCCCAATCCAGTGAACCCGAGCCTTTCAGTGTAAAGGCAGGATTTATCTGCGGCACGCCAATACCGAAATCTTTACCGTCTTTAATATCGTCTAAATCAGCCATCTGTTATTACTCCTTTAGTCCTGTTCCGGCCCGCCGGTGGACGGGCCGCCGAGATTAAAAATCGTATTTGTCGATGTTTTCTTTAGTGAAAATGACCCGCTGTGGCAGTAACACAATGCCGCTGCCTTTAGCCTCATGGTCATAGCCCTGAATGCTATTCGGTGCCACTTCAACCACGCCAATGTTCGGGATATCAATTTTATCGCCGACATTCAGGTCGCCTTTTTTCAGCATTTCATTGGCGACATAAACTGAAATCTTGCCTTGATTAACCACATCCCACAGACCGAATTCCTTGACCGTGCCGCGCTGAACATAAGGGCGCATCACGTTTGGAGTACTGAAGCCGACGATCGCCACATTGTCGCGTTTCAGGTTTTCTGCTGCTTGTGCCGCAGCGGGCAGGGCGTTGGCATCTGGGGCAATAATGGCATCCAGATCGCTATAAGCTTTTAAGATGCCTTCTGCGGTTTGCAGTGATTTTGTGGCATCGTTATAGCCGAACTGGGTGGTGACCACTTCCCAACCGGGGTGATCTTGTTGGATTTTTTTCTTCGCTTCATTGACCCATTGGTTCTGATCGGTAACCGTCGGGCTGGAATAGAAGAAGGCAACCTTGGCTTTATCTTTTTTCACTTGATTCGCGGCCATATCGACCAGCATCGAACCCAATTGATTCGGGGTACCTTGGTTGATGTAAATCGAGCGACATTCTGGTTTGGTATCAGAGTCCCAGGTCAAGATTTTGACGCCCCGTTGCATCGCGCGTTTTAACGCAGGGCACAGTCCATCCGGTGAGACTGCCGAAACCACAATGGCGTTGTAACCCTGATTGACGAAGTTATTGATTAACTGAACCTGGCCGGAAACACTCGGTTCTGTCGGGCCATCGTAGGTCACATCCACACCCAGCTCTTTACCGGCATCAACGGCACCTTTACCGCCGCTGGTGAAGAAGCCGACCCCGACCAGTTTCGGGATAAATGCGATGCGTTCTGCCGCTTGAGCAGTAGTGATACAGGCAAATCCAAGGGCACAAACCAGTGCCAGCTTTTTTAATCTTTGTGTTTTCATTGCTATCTCCGAAGAAGCTAGGGGTAGAGGTGTTGGCAATTTCACTACAAAAGAAAACAGGTATTAACTTAGGGTGTGTCTGCTGCGACGACGTTGCAGCCATTCATGAATCAGATGTCGGTGCAGGCTGATAGAGCGCCCAACCACCACTAGAATCAGCAATGCACCGGACAACGCACTCGATATCTGGTTTGGTGTGCCAATCATTTGCAAACCTTGCTGTAAGTAACCCACCAGTAATATCGCCAGTGCCGTCCCGAGGATGGAGCCAGAGCCGCCGTAGATGTTAGCACCCCCCAGTACCACTGCGGTGATGGCTGGCATCAGGAACGAAGCCCCCAAATCAGAGCGTGCTGAACCGAAATAAGAGACCAATAGGACCGCGGCAATCGCAGACGCCACACCCGTCAGGGCATACAGGATGCATAAGGTACGCGCGACGGGCAGGGCGCTGTAACGGGCCACCCGACTGTTTTGCCCGATAAGGAATACGTTGCGGCCGCTATGAGTGCGGTGCATCAGTAGCCAGAACAGCAGCACGCAGACCATAAAGATAACCAGTGGGACGGGCAGGCCGAACAACGTTTGGTTGGCAAAATCGGTAAAGGCTGTTGGGAAACCGCCAATGCCCTCATAGCCGGTCGCGCCGGAAATGCCGGACAACAGCAAGGCGCTGCCGCCGAACAGGTACATGGTGCCTAGAGTTATGACCAACGGGTTGACGCCGGTATACAGAATCAGCCCGGCATTAATCAAACCGCATAACGCGCCAACCACCAGTGTCAGCGGGATCGCGACACTCATGGGGACGCCAGCTTGAAACATCACGCCTAGGAATATGGAGCACAATCCGATAGTTGAACCGAATGAGATGTCAATTCCGCCACTGACAATCACCATGGTCAGCGGCAAAGCTACAATGCCGATGCAGATGAAATCACTGGTACTGAACAGCAATACGTTGATATCCAGCATGCGAGAATTCGATAAACCAAACAGCAGGATTTCCAGCACTAACAGTGCAGCCAAGGCCAGTTCCCATCCATAACGGCGATATATATTCATCGCGCCACCTCTTTTTATACCCTTCATCTTTCAAATTGCAGGTGTGTTACCTACTCTCGTTTAGCCGAATCACTTACCACTGTATGCTCATCGGGATTCTCTCGTTTGCCGCCTTCCTGCATCATGAAATCTATTGGGTATAACGTTTTTCTTCTTATCCGAAGTTGTCGACTTACCAGAAACTGCCGGGCGAGCATTAAAGCGAGCATATTTCTGCTGGCGGATATTGCGCTCAATGGCACAGCGCAGGCGGCCATCGAACACCAGCACACCCAGCAACACCAATCCGGCAATAAAGTCATTCCACCAAGCAGGCAGACGCAGTAGCACCAGCACGCTGTCGATTTGTGTTAATAGGTAAGCCCCCAGAATGGCCCCAAGAATGGTGCCGGTACCACCGAGCAGGCTGATCCCACCGAGAACACAGGCGGCGATGGCTTTCATCTCTAACCCACTGCCCGTCTGATTAGGGATAAAGCCAATTTGGGAGGCGAAGACAATCCCTGCCAGCGCGGCCATCACCCCATTCATTGAGAAGGCAAAAATACGAATACTGTCGGTGCGGATCCCCAGTTGGCGTGCACCCTGCAAGTTATCGCCGGTAGCATAGAAACTGCGGCCAAAGGCGGTTTTACCTAGCAACAAGGCCATAGCTACAATCAGCAGCATAATTAGCCAGCCGATAGGAGAGATAGAAAACAGAATGGGGGTGGATAAACTTTTCAAGTCTGCTGGCAGCCCTTCTATCCATTTCCCGCCGGTTATCAATAGCATCAGGCCGCGATACAACCCCAGCGTACCCAGGGTGGCGACAATCGCCGGGATGCGCAGCCAGGTAACCAAAATGCCATTAAAGAAGCCCGTCACCATGCCGACCAGCAGAGCAAACAGGCAGGAGATTGCCAGCCCGAAACCAGCATTGAGCGCCATACCCACAGTGACGGCACATAAGCCGGTAATGGAGCCGACGGACACATCGATATTGCGGGTTAGCATCACCATGGTGGCGCCGATGGCTAACAGGATCAGGATCTGTGCGCTGCTGAAAATCATGGTGAAGGTTTGCAAGGTGAAGTAATTACTGTCGATCACACCAAGCAAGGCAAATAAAGCCAAAATCGCCAGCAGTGCGGTACCTTCACGATTGTTTTGAATAAATTGATAGCTTTGAATAAATTTCAACATGATGCGCCCTCGCTTTCAGCAGATTGGCGCGCATCGGTATTATGTTCACCAAAGGCCAGATGCATAATGGTATCGACATTCATTTCCGCCCCACTGACTGCGCCACTGATTTCACCTTGATGCATGACCAACACCCGGGAAGCCATCTGCACTACTTCTTCCAGATCTGACGAGATAAAAATGATCGCCACATGCTGAGAGGCAATACTGCGGATCAATTGATAAATATCGCTGCGCGCTGATACATCTACGCCACGAGTAGGTTCATCAATAATCAGTAACAACGGATTGGCTTCAAGGCATTTCGCAATCAACAGCTTTTGTTGATTGCCACCAGACAAGGTGCGCACGGGTTGCTCAAGGTGGCTGAACTTAATGTTTAGTGCCCGCCGATAGCGTTCCAGAATGGCGGCTTCCTGTGCCGGATGTGTCCATAACCCCTGATTACCCTGGGTGAGCGAGCAGACATTCCAACTGAGCGGAGCATCCAGATAGAGGCCGGAGGCTTGGCGGTCTTCCGGCAGATAAACCAACCCGGTTGCCAGACGATTGACGGTTTTCATCAATGTGATATCAATCCCTTCCAGCCTGACGTGGCCACCGCTGGCGGGTCGTAAACCATAGAGTGTTTCAGCGAGTTCTGTTCTGCCCGCACCAACCACCCCCGCTAATCCCAGGATTTCACCGGCATGCACCTCAAAAGAGATATGGGCAAAACCTTCACCACTCAGATCGGCAACTTCTATCACCGGTTGATTGGACTGAGCACGCGCTTGAGAGCGGCGGTTACCGGGCAGTTCCAGCCATAGCTTCTGGGTATCAGATAATTCGCTGTTTTTGGCCTGTGGCTTAATGGCCTGAATAATCGTATCGATGGAGAAATCAGTGGTAGCGCCACTTAGAGCGATGCCACCATCGCGCATGACACTGACCCAATCTGCCAGTTGACGAATTTCAGGTAATTTGTGGGAGATAAATACCACTCCGACACCTTGCTGCAATAACATTTTGATTTGGCTAAATAGACGATTGGTTTCCGCCGGTGTTAGTGACGCTGTTGGCTCATCAAGGATCAAAATACGTGAGTCACGCATCAAGCCGCGCATAATTTCTACTAGCTGTTGATCTGCTACATCCAGTGAACCGGCGCTGACTGACAGATCCAAATGGCAACCCAGGTTTTTGAGTAATTGCGCCATCTTCTTCTTATCTGCCTGATGTTTGGGCAAACGAAACAGAATATTTTCTTGTACCGACAGATTGGCAAATAACATCGGTTCTTGGGGGACCAAATAGATACCGAGTTGATGTGCTTTTGCTGGGGTGAGATTAAGGCAGGGTTGCCCATTGATCTCGATGGTACCGCTGTCTGGTGGCAGCACGCCGGCGATGATCTTCATCAACGTCGATTTCCCCGCGCCATTTCCTCCCAACAGGGCATGTACCTGTCCTGGTTGCAGAGTAAAGTCGATACTCTTCAATACCACTACGCCGGAAAACTGCTTGCTGATACCACGAACCTGGAGCAGCGGTGGCGGATTGGTGTGCGGCATCAGTGGCTCCTGTTTATGAACAAAAATATTTTAAATTTAAAAGTGTTCAAAAAAGATAGCTGCATAATCCCATTTATGGCGTAATCAAGATCACATTCCGTGAATAAAAAAATTTAAATTAAAATGTGTTCAAATGTATTGCCTAAGCTGTTAGCGTAGTTCTCAACTGAGATTTATACCCGTCATCTTTCAAGTTGTAGGTGTGTTGGCTGTGCTCAATCGCCCGAATTACTTACTTATGTAAGCTCATCGGGATTATGAACCTCATCAGAGGCTCACCCTACGGGCCAGCGCAAGCGCTGTTCAAAATGGTTTACAACCAATTTGTCTTTCGCTTGCCGCCTTCCTGCATTTTGAAATCTCTTGGGTATAGCATTTATCAGACCGTGGATTTTTGATCGATGATGAATCAATGAAGAATGAGAAAGCGGCAATAGGGATCACGGCTAATGATGAGAGAAAAATCAGTAACAAAAGAAAAACCCATGTCGTCTAACGATGAATACAAATATCCGGGTAATAGCATGAGTGAAGAGGAACTGCTCGCTCGCATTGCGTGGTTTTATTATCACGATGGCTTAACACAAGGGGATATTGGCGAACTGTTGGGGTTAACCCGACTGAAGGTCTCCAGATTGCTGGAAAAAGGCCGCCAGTCTGGGGTTATTCGGGTACAGATTAATTCGCGCTATGAGGGTTGTCTGGAACTGGAAAACACCTTGCAACAGCATTTCGGCCTCAAGCATATCCGCATTCTGCCTTCTCTGGCTGATCTCAGTATCAGTAGCCGGTTGGGGATTGGCGCTGCACATTTATTGATGGCATTGATACAACCACAACAACTACTGGCAGTCGGCTTTGGTGAAACCACCATGTGTGCCTTACAGCATTTAAGCGGTTTTATCGCTTCGCAGCAGGTCAGACTGGTGACGCTTTCCGGTGGGGTTGGCTCTTATATGACCGGTATTGGCCAGTTGGATGCCGCTTGTCAGGTCAGCATTATTCCTGCGCCGTTGCGTGCTTCCAGTGCCACAGTGGCGGAGACATTCCGTCAGGAAAACAGTGTGCGCGATGTGATGCTAGCCGCCCGAGCAGCTGATGTTGCCGTCGTGGGTATCGGTTCGGTCAATCAGCAAAAAGAGGCCACCATTTTACGCTCCGGCTATATCGGTGAAGGTGAACAACTGATGTTCAGTCGCAAGGGGGCGGTCGGCGATATCCTTGGCTACTTTATGCAAGCCGATGGCGCATTGGTGCCGGATATGCAGATTCACCAGGAGCTGATTGGCGTCTCACTGACAGATCTGACCAACATCCCGACAGTGATTGGTGTCGCCGGTGGCATTGAAAAATCAGAAGCGATTGTGGCTGCATTGCGCGGAAAATACGTGAATGCATTAGTGACGGATGAGCTAACAGCAAGATCAATCATCAAATTGATTTGATTGGCTATTTTACTTGCCAGCTTAGGCTTGCGCAGGGGTTCAAGAATTACGCCAATAGTTTTGATTATTCTTTTGAGAAAAAAGCAGTAGAGGACAGGTTTATTCATAAATTCATATAAAACAGAGGATAGCGTAATGAGTCAATTCTCTACGACCACATCGGCTGAATACCTGATGGCGCTGGATGCCGGCACCGGCAGTGTCCGGGCTGTCATATTTGATCTTAATGGTAATCAGATAGCGGCCGGACAGGCTGAGTGGCTACATTTGCCAGTACCTGATGTCCCAGGGTCGATGGAGTTTGATTTAGCGACTAACTGGAAGTTGGCCTGCCAGTGCATCCGCCAAGCATTGCATCAGGCTAAGCTACCGGCGAGTGCTATTCGCGCCGTGGCTGCCTGCTCAATGCGCGAAGGCATTGTGCTTTATGATCGCAGTGGCAAACCTATTTGGGCGTGTGCCAATGTGGATGCCCGTGCCAGCCGTGAAGTCAGTGAGCTTAAAGAGCTGCATAATGATGGGTTTGAATTCGAGGTTTATCAATGTTCAGGCCAAACTCTGGCACTAAGTGCTATGCCTCGGTTACTGTGGCTGGCGCATTACCGCCCGGATATCTATCGCAAGGCGGGTACATTAACCATGATAAGCGACTGGCTAGCCAATATGCTCAGTGGTGAGCTGGCGGTTGATCCTTCGAATGCAGGAACCACCGGCATGCTGGATTTAGTCACCCGTAACTGGCAACCGAGCTTGCTGGAGATGGCTGGACTACGTGCCGATATTTTATCGCCGGTCAAAGAAACTGGAACACTGCTAGGCCATGTCACAGCACAAGCCGCAGAAGAGAGTGGTCTGCTGGCGGGAACGCCAGTGGTGATGGGCGGTGGTGATGTACAATTAGGTTGTTTGGGGTTGGGGGTCGTTCAACCGGGTCAGACCGCAGTATTGGGCGGCACCTTCTGGCAGCAGGTGGTTAATTTGCCTAAGCCGATTACCGATCCGGATATGAATACGCGTATTAACCCTCATGTTATTCCCGGTATGGTACAGGCTGAATCCATCAGTTTCTTTACCGGCCTGACCATGCGCTGGTTCCGTGATGCATTTTGCGCCGAAGAGAAATTACTGGCTCAGCGGCTGGGTATCGATACCTACAGTTTATTGGAGGATATGGCCGCCCGCGTACCGGCAGGGGCATACGGCATCATGCCGATTTTCTCCGATGTAATGCGCTTCAAATCCTGGTATCACGCCGCACCTTCCTTTATTAACCTTTCACTTGATCCAGAAAAATGCAACAAAGCTACCCTGTTCCGTGCTCTGGAAGAGAATGCCGCGATAGTCTCGGCCTGTAACTTAGCGCAAATTGCTGAGTTCTCCGGCGTCAAAGCAGCCTCAGTGGTATTTGCAGGCGGAGGTTCAAAAGGGAAACTGTGGAGCCAGATTTTGGCCGATGTGACCGGGGTTCCTGTACGAGTACCCGTTGTCAAAGAAGCCACGGCTCTCGGTTGTGCTATCGCCGCGGGTGTGGGGGTCGGGCTGTATGACGCGCTAGATAAAACCGGTGAGCGGCTAGTGCGCTGGGAGCGAGAATACACCCCGAACACCGAGCATCAGGCACTGTATCAAGCCGCAAAAGTAAACTGGCAAGCAGTGTATACCGATCAGTTGTCGCTGGTGGACAGTGGGTTGACGACTTCCCTATGGAAAGCTCCTGGCCTCTAAAATTGGCTATCTTACTTGCCAGCTTGAGTTTCGGGGCAGTGCTCGCCGCCGTCACGTACTGCGTGTACGCTCCGTTGGCTGTGCGGCTTTCCGCACTCAATCTGCCTGCACCGATAACGCCAATTTCCTCTGATAATTATCTTACTTGCCAGCTTGAGCTTCGGGGCAGTGCTCGCCGCCGTCACGTACTGCGTGTACGCTCCGTTGGCTGCGCGGCTTTCCGCACTCAATCTGCCTGCGCCGATAACGCCAATTTCCTCTGATAATTATCTTACTTGCCAGCTTGAGTTTCGGGGCAGAATGATCATTACAATCATTCGTGGCTTTATAGAGTTAAGTAAGAAAGATATTGGCATGCTATACCCTAAATAATTCGAGTTGCAGGAAAGCGGCAACTGAGTAAATCCCCAGGAGCTTACTCAAGTAAGTGACTGGGGTGAGCGAGGGCAGCCAAAGCACATGAAGCTTGAAGTATGACGGATATAAAAGAATTGCCATGCAGCAAACACTTGGATAGCATTATTGCCCCCCTTCGTTGCCGATGATGGCGCATCCTATGATGAATACATCAAATAAGACAGAATCACCTGCCGGGCAACCTTCTGCTGCTGTTGCTACCGCCCAACAGCGAGCATTTAACCTGCCAGATACACTGCGGGACAAAAGTAACGTTCAGCGCATTTTAGTGATTAAATTACGCCATTTCGGCGATGTTTTACTCACAACGCCACTACTGAGTACCTTACAAGCCAACTACCCACAAGCAAAAATCGACGTGCTGCTGTATGGCGGAACGCAAGATATGCTGCGGGAGAACAAAACGGTCAATCATGCATTTATTGTTGACCGTGGCCTCAAGCATGCGGGTCTAAAGGCCCAAATCAGTGGCGAAAAAGCGCTGTTTAATGCATTGAAAGAACACCATTATGATCTGATTCTCAATTTATCCGATCAATGGCGAGCCGCAGCGTATTGTCGTTTATTAAAACCTGGCTTCAGTATTGGTTTTCATTATCCCAAACGCGATACCTGGCTATGGCGCTATTGTCATTCTACATTGGTTGATATCCCCAATGCGGCCAAAAGGCATACCGTACTCAATAATCTGGATATTCTCGCGCCACTACAACTAACTGATATTATTACTGATGTTACCATGTCTTATGGTGTGCACGATGTTGAACGGGTACAGAAATTGTGCCAACAACGCCATATCAATGACTATATATTGATCCAACCTTCTGCTCGCTGGAAGTTCAAAACATGGGCCAGTGAATCATTTAGCCAACTGGTAAATCATCTCACTGAGCAAGGTGAAACCATTCTACTTACCGGCGGCAAAGATCAGGCTGAATTGGATTATATTGCTGAGATCATTGCCGGATGCACACAACCCGAGAAGGTGGTTAATTTGTCTGGCCTGCTGGCGCTACCGGAACTGGCAGTATTTATCGATAACGCTAAGCTCTTTATTGGCGTAGATTCCGTGGCAATGCATATGGCCGCAGCCTTACAAACACCCGCAGTGGTTCTCTTTGGCCCCAGTAATCTTAACCAATGGCATCCGTGGCAGGCTCCACACACGCTGTTATGGGCCGGGCATTACCGCACGTTGCCACACCCTAATGAGATAGATACTGACACTACCGATCGGTATTTGAACGCTATTCCGGTGAGCGAAGTTATCAGTGCTGTTGATGCGTGGCGTGCTCAAAGCCGTTAACGGGGGCGCATCAGTAACCTTATTTTCCGCTAACCAGCTTAAGCTGAGAGAATTATGACAATCCCATCGACTTCTTCACCGGCCGCTTTCACGGTCAACCGCCGTAGTGAAATGCTGGGGGGTATTGCAGCATTGCTGCTAGGTATCTCTTTACCGACATCCAACCCACTGATCAATATCTCACTGGTTTTAATCCTGATCTGTTTGATAATTAATCGCAACACATTGCAATTCAAACCATTACTGACGAATCCGTTGGTTTACCTGCCTGCTGCGATGTTTGCATTGTTGGCATTGTCACTACTGTTTCATCACAACAGTTATGGCCCGGATATGGTGGGTAAAGATAAGAAATTTCTTTATGTATTACCGTTAGCCCTGTTTTTTATCAACCAACCACGGTTGATAAAATTGTTTGGAATCGGCTTCTTAGCGGCTAACGCGGTGGCATTAGCCGGAACACTGGCCGTTGGGGTGTTGCACATTCCCATTGGCAATGTAGATCCAACCAATCCGACTATCTTTAAACTGCAAATTACCCAAAACTTCTTTATGGCTTTGGCCGCCATGTTGTGGCTGGCGCTGGCCTTTAAAAATCAGGGCTGGAAACGCTGGGGGTATGGCTTGCTGGTGGCAGCGGCGAGCTACAGTATTCTGTTCTTGGTATTGGGGCGAACCGGTTATGTGGCATTAGTTGTTGGGCTAGGGATATGGCTATTCTTCTCTCTGGGGCGCCGCCAACGCTGGCTATTGGTAGTGTTAGGGGCGATAGCCTTTGCTGCACTACTACTGATACCCAATAAAGCGACCGACCGTATCGTGCAGGGTGTCGATGAGATAAAAGTCTGTATGGCCGCGTCTGCGGATGATGTAAATGATGCTTGTCGTAGTTCGATGGGGCAACGTTCGGCCTTTGCCATTGAAGCGGTGCGGCTAATTAAAGAGTCACCTATTCTGGGGCACGGTGCTGGCGGCTTCTATTATGAGAACCCAGAGATCAATTACAAAATCAATAATCCACACAACCAATATCTGTTGGAAACGATCCAATCAGGCTTTGTTGGCTTAATTATCTTTTTGGCATGGATTGTTTGTTGTTATCGCGTTATTTGGCAACAAATACCGGTTTTACGCAATGTACTACTGGCTGTATTGACCAGTTATATGGCGTGTAATTTCTTTAATTCATTCCTGCTGGACTCATCTGAAGGCCATCTATTTATGATCTTCGTAGCAATTTTGGCGGGCTATTCAGTGACAGAGACGCAGCATGTATCGGATAAGCAATTGACATAACAGTTACACATTTCTGCTAATTTGACGTGCTATAAAACGGCTCCTAATGGGGGCCGTTTTTGTTGATTCCGTCATGATGATGCATGCTTTGAAGCTAAAAAGTGAATTTTAACGGAAAGGCTGACATCTCTATTTGAAATAGGAGGTCTTTAATAAAATGTACATATTACACACTAAATATACGTATTTTATTTACGCTTTCTTATACATTGTAGGAATAATAAGAGGAAAAATTGGCTTTTCCTACGTGATTTCATCATTATAACCCTATAAATGGTAAGATATTTCGACATTAAATATCAATGTTCCTAATGAAATTATGGGAAAGATGAATATATTCGCTATCTAAAGCACTTTTTTACTGGTGATTGATTCTGTGTTTTTTGATTTTTTAAAATTAAAGCACTGGTTTTATGTGATTTATTGGCGTTATCAAGTGACGATTTTCACTTGACTAGATGTAAAAATCGAATATTTAATGTTCACAATAAATCTAAATGAAATCTAAATGAAATCTAAATGAAATCTAAATGAAATCTAAATGAAATCTAAATGAAATCTAAATGAAATCTAAATGAAATCTAAATGAAATCTAAATAATTATTGTAATAATGCGATTTTTATTGATTTTATCTCTAATAGTAACTACGCAATAATGATTTAAAAAACTATTACATCCGTTTTATAAAAATTAAAACGGAGTATATAAATGTGGCTGTCATCTGATTGTCTGCGTCTGATTGATGGCGGATATAGGGGAGTAAATGTGAGCTAATAGAGAATTTTAATAAGACATTGCCTATTTTAACAATGGAATGAATTATTTTTAACTTATTGAAATTTAAGGATATTTAAATTATATTTTTAATGGTTAATCTATAAGCTTAGTTCATAGAACGAGAGTCCGCAAGATGGCAGGGACTCTCGTTCATATGTCTATTATTAAATTAATGCGGGTACTGGAATCATCTTAAATGATCCGTCTAATAAAAACAGATTTATATGCTAATAGAATAGGTGGATTGCAGTGAATTAAACTGAAATGTCATTTTCTGAATATACAAAATGATGACTTTGAACACTGTTACAAAATTCTGATGTATGTGATAATTTTATCAAGAATTTACATATTGTAAGATTTGGTCTACTTTCTCGGCATTATGCAATAGTTTTAAAGGAAGCTATGATAACTATGTATTTATATTGATAAGTGGGTCTGGGTGAATCTGTTTGTAGGATAAGCAGAATTTACATTTAACTTAATTTATCCAATGTCATTGAGAGCATCATGGCCAATTCAACAACGAATAAATTATCTTTACCGGCCCTTACCTCTTTGGTGGTCGGTTCAATGATCGGGGCCGGTATATTTTCATTGCCGGCAACATTTGGACGAGCAACCGGTGGGTTTGGCGCACTTATCGCCTGGTGTATAGCGGGGGGTGGGATGCTAATGCTGGCTTTTGTTTTTCAAACATTAGCGCAGCGTAAACCTAATCTCGATTCTGGTGTATTCATTTACGCAAAAGAGGGCTTCGGGGATTATCTTGGTTTTGCTTCTGCATTAGGTTTCTGGGCCGGTACCTGTATTGGTAACGTCTCTTATTTTGTTCTTATCAAATCAACGTTAGGGGCATTCTTCCCTATATTTGGTGATGGTAATACTATTCCGGCGGTGTTAATTGCCTCCGTTATCTTGTGGGGATTCCATATCCTGATATTGCGCGGCGTTAAAGAAGCTGCAGCAATTAATACCATCGCCACCTTCGCAAAAATAATTCCAATCTTCATTTTCGTCATCGTACTGATTTTTGCCTTTAAAGGTGATGTTTTTGCGCTGAACTTCTGGGGTACGCCAGATGTGATTAAAGGTGCTGATTTATCCCATCTGAATGACTATGGCTATGTTGGTCATGCGGCGGCGGCAATCACCACGTCAGTTGAACCTGAGTCTCTATTCTCTCAGGTACGTAGCACCATGCTGGTCACAGTATTTGTATTCTTGGGTATCGAAGGTGCGAGTGTTTATTCACGTTATGCCAAAGAACGTAGCCATGTTGGTATCGCGACCGTTCTGGGCTTTATTGGTGTGCTGTGCCTGCTGGTATTGATCACCATGTTGTCTTACGGCGTGTTACTGCGCCCTGATTTGGCGGCATTACGCCAGCCATCAATGGCTGGGGTGTTAGAGGCGATAGTCGGCCGCTGGGGTGCAATATTTATCAGTGTGGGTCTGATTATCTCCGTGTTGGGTGCTTATTTATCATGGTCACTACTGGCAGCGGAAGTGCTGTTTTCGGCGGCTAAGAGTAACAGCATGCCAAAAATCTTCGCGACTGAAAACAGCAATGCTGTGCCTTCAGCAGCGGTTTGGCTGACCAACATCTTTATACAGATATTCTTAATTCTCACCTTGTTTACTGATTATGCTTTTCAACTGGCGCTGGAATTAACCAGTTCATTAACTCTGATCCCTTATCTGTTAGTAGGGGCTTATGGCCTGAAATTGGCATGGACCGGTGAGACTTACGAAACGAATAACCGTGGTCATAGAAAAGATTTGATTTTTGCCATCATTGCGACTTTCTACTCTGCTCTGATGATTTACGCCGGCGGCCTGAAATACGTGCTGTTGTCGGCCATTATTTACGGGCCGGGCACTATTTTGTATCTGATTGCCAAACGTGAACAGCATCAAAAAGCCTTTAATTCCTATGAAAGAATACTGTTTATTGTTCTGATTGTTGCTGCGGTGGCTGCGATTTATAGCATTGCTACCGGGATTATCACCATATAATTTATTGGAGTTCTTATGTCAGATAAAGCTAAGAAAACTCACGCTAAACCTAAGTTTGGTGTTCACTCTGAAGTCGGCAAGTTACATAAAGTAATGGTGTGCGCCCCAGGACGTGCCCATAACCGCCTGACGCCAAGTAATTGTGATGAATTATTATTTGATGATGTCCTGTGGGTAGAGAGAGCCAAGCGCGACCATTTTGATTTTATGACCAAAATGCGTGAACGCGGTGTTGATGTGGTTGAGATGCATAATCTGCTGGCTGAAACGGTCGCCATTCCAGCGGCGAAAAAGTGGATTTTGGATCAGCAAATTGTGCCGAATGAAGTGTCATTGGGCATTTTGCAAGAAACCCGCAGCTATCTGGAAAGCCTGGAGCCGCGCGTGCTGGCTGAAGTGCTGATTGGCGGCTTGTCCACCACCGAACTGCATAAAGACGGTAAATGTGACAAAGAAGAGTTGAAGCTGATCCGCGAAGCGGTTGGTATTACTGAATACTTGTTACCACCGTTGCCCAATACACTGTATACCCGCGATACCACTTGCTGGATCTATGGCGGTGTGACACTAAACCCACTGTATTGGCCGGCGCGTCATGAAGAAACCATCCTCACCACGGCTATCTATAAATTCCACCCGGACTTTGGTGACGCCAATGTGAAAGTGTGGTGGGGTGACCCGACGCAGCACCACGGCACTGCGACGCTGGAAGGCGGTGATGTGATGCCAATCGGTAATAAAACCGTGTTAATCGGCATGAGTGAGCGAACTTCGCATCAGGCAATCACGCAGTTGGCGCAATCGCTGTTTAAAAATAGCGAAGGGCAGGTGGAGCGCGTCATGATCGCGGCCATGCCTAAATTGCGTGCCGCTATGCATCTGGATACCGTGTTCACCTTCTGCGACCGTGATGTAGTGACGTTATATCCGGCGATTGTTAATCAGATCCAAACCTTCTCACTGCGCCCTGATAATGGCCCGACCGGCATTAAGTTAAGTCGTGATAAAGGCACCTTTGTTGAAGCAGTTGCTGGCGCGCTTAACCTGAAAAAACTGCGTGTGGTTGAGACCGAAGGTAATGATTACGATACAGAACGTCAACAATGGGACAGTGGTAATAACATGGTTGCTCTTTCACCAGGTGTGGTGCTGGCCTATGACCGTAATACCAAAACCAATACCCAGTTGCGTAAAGAAGGGGTCGAAGTGATTGAGATAGTCGGCAGTGAATTAGGCCGTGGGCGTGGGGGCGGTCACTGTATGACGTGTCCAATCATCCGGGATGCCGTCGACTACTAATCCCCTTCGGCCTTGAAGCCACAGGGGTGTTAGCTGCGCGCACTTACCCGAATCACTTACTTATGTAAGCTCATCGGGATTCGTTTGCTGGCTGCCTACCTGTGGCTCCAATGACTTTGGGGATGTCCTTCGGCCTTGAAGCCACAGGGGTATTAGCTGCGCGCACTTACCCGAATCACTTACTTATGTAAGCTCATCGGGATTCGTTTGCTGGCTGCCTACCTGTGGCTCCAATGACTTTGGGGATGTCCTTCGGCCTTGAAGCCACAGGGGTGTTAGCTGCGCGCACTTACCCGAATCACTTACTTATGTAAGCTCATCGGGATTCGCTCAATTGCCGCCTTCTTGCAACTCGAATTATATAGGGTATAGCGCAGTTGCTCTTAAAAAATAGCTGATAGTGAGTAGCAGAGTAGTGCTATTTCGCTATTGGCTATCTCTGTTTTAGCAGCCAGAGATTTGTATTTGGCAAGAAAGCACGACATTACGTTTTTAAAGCCGAGAAATGATGAACTAAGATGAAAAGGGTGATCAAGTGAAATACGTGTATTTAGTGTGCTTTTTGCTGATAGTGACCCTGATGACGCTTTTTGTATTTCAAAACAGCGGGCTAGTGAACTTATCTTTACTTTCCATTCAAATAACACTACCCATTTCGGTGCTAATTGTGCTGATCTATTTTCTAGGGATGTTTACCGGGGGATTATTAATCACACTAATAAGAGCGCTGGTGCGCCGTCTGTCACAAAAAAGTGAAGCCCAAAACAGATAAAGAAGTGTGAATAATTAATCTGCAATAATTATTAAAATCTGACTCAACGAGATCTTATAGTGAAGATAAAAACAGTAATCACTCTGCTATTAACGTTTCTTCTCGCTGCTTGCGACAGAACTCCCCCTGAAGTCGCAGAAAGTGTGCGCCCGGTAAAAATATTTACCGTTGAAGACAGTGGGCAAAATGGCACTCGCTATTTTCCAGCGCGATTACAAGCTGGCGATGAAACTCAGCTCTCCTTTAAGCGAAGTGGGCAATTGCAACAGTTGCTGGTGCGTGAAGGTGAGCAGGTGAAAAAAGGCCAAGTCATTGCCAGACTGAATGATACGGATTTGAACCTACGAGTCAGGGATCGTCAGTCTACCTTTAATCTGGCTCGCGATCAGTTTAACCGTTTCAATACCTTGCAAGGGCAAAGGGCGGTATCTCGTGCTGAGTTGGATGTACGTCGTGCTGAGATGGAATCGGCGCGTGCGGCCTTGGAAATTGCACAAAAAGAACTTAGTGATGCAACTATTACCGCACCTTTTGATGGCATTATTGCCAATGTGAATGTGCGTAACCATCAGGTCATGGCCCCAGGTCAGGCGGTTGCCACATTAAGTGCATTGGATACGTTAGATGTGGTGTTCAGTGTGCCGGAGCGCCTGTTTACTACGCTGGATATCAGCAATCGTAACTACAAACCAACGGTATTACTTAATCATATGCCGGGGCGCGAATTTATTGCTGAGTATAAAGAACACACCACCTCAACCACCTCTGCTTCACAGACTTTCCAGGTGACACTGACGATGAAGCGCCCGGCTGATATGCCATTGCTTTCAGGTATCAGTGGCCGGGTAAGAATCAACTCTGGCAATCTGTCTGGCACTGATCATCCGACGATTATCGTACCAGTGGAAGCCGTGTTTAACCCAGACACTGCCCAATTGAATGATGCAAGAGTCTGGGTTATCAAGAATGATGATGGTCAGATGCATGTTGAAGAGCGCAAAGTTCAGGTAGCTCAATTGACCGCCAACGGTATTCAAATCACCTCCGGTCTGGCTGATGGCGAGCAGATTGTCTCCGCAGGTACCGGTGAGCTTCGCCCAAATCAGGTTGTCCGGGCTTGGGTCCGTGAGCGGGGTCTCTGATGAAGCTGACTGACAATTTTATCAATAATAATACCCGTATCTGGCTAACGATTCTGTTGCTGGGTATTGGTGGCATTATTGCCTATCTCAATATAGGCAGGCTGGAAGACCCAGCCTTCACCATCAAAACGGCGGTAGTTGTCACCCGTTATGATGGTGCATCAGCACAGCAGGTAGAAGAGGAAGTCACACTCCCATTGGAGAATGCCATTCAGGAACTCTCTTATGTTGACGACGTCACTTCTATTTCCAGTGCCGGTTTATCACAAATAACTATCAATATTCGCGCACAATATGGCGCGAATGAGTTACCGCAAATCTGGGATGAACTGCGGCGTAAAATCAACGATAACAGTGTGCGTTTGCCACCGGGAGCCAGTGCGCCGATGGTCAATGACGACTTTGGCGATGTTTATGGCTTCTTCTTCTCACTCACGGGAGAGGGGTACAGTAACCAGGATTTACGTAATTTTGCCGAGCAACTGCGACGTGAACTGGTACTGGTACCCGGGGTAGGTAAAGTGGGTATTGTGGGTATTCTGCCTGAAGAAGTTCAGGTGGAGATTTCTCGTGCCCAGATGACCGCCGCAGGTATCACGCCACAGCAGTTATCCGATTTACTGAGCCGCCAGAATGTGGTGTCCGATGCGGGCCAGTTGCAGGTGGGCAGTGAGTCTATTCGTTTGCATCCAACCGGTGAATTCCAAAGTGTACAAGAACTGGGGAATTTACTGGTAAGTCAGCCCGGCAGCCCGAAAAGCGTGTATTTGCGTGATATCGCTACTGTCTCTCAAGGTTTTGGCCATTCACCGACCAATATTTATCGTGCCAACGGTAAACCTGCATTGGCACTGGGGATTTCGTTTGCCCCGAATGTCAACGTGGTAAACGTAGGTAATGCGATTAAAGCCCGGCTGGCGCAGCTTGACGGTGAACGCCCGTTAGGTATGCATATCAACGTGTTCTATGATCAGTCCCATGAAGTTGAAGGGGCGGTTAACGGTTTTATCCTTAACTTCCTGTTGGCACTGTTGATTGTTGTGGTCACTTTGCTGATTTTCATGGGGGTGCGCAGCGGTATAGTGATTGCTATCTCGTTGGCACTTAACGTACTGGGTACGTTGCTCATTATGTGGCTATTTAATATCGAGCTACAGCGAGTGTCGTTAGGGGCGCTGATTATCGCGCTAAGTATGTTGGTGGATAACGCCATTGTGGTGGTGGAAGGTATCGTTGTTGGTCGCCAGCGAGGCGAAAGCATCTTTACCGCTATTAGCAATGTGGTGAAGCGCTCAATGATGCCGTTGTTAGGCGCGACTATCATTGCCATTCTGGCCTTTGCACCTATCGGCCTGTCCAATGATGCAACGGGTGAATACTGTAAATCGTTATTCCAGGTGTTGTTGATCTCGCTGATGTTAAGTTGGTTCACGGCACTGACGCTAACACCGGTCTTTGCTAAGTGGGCATTCCAAAACCAGAAACCGGCGAAAGTGGATGCCGATAAGCCGGCCAGACAACCTTATGATGGGTGGTTATTCCGCTATTATCGGGTGATATTGAATAAATTACTGCAACATCGCAGTATCACTTTGGTGCTGCTGGCGGCCATGTTAGTGGCATCGGTGGTGGGTTTTGGTCATGTTCGCCAGAGCTTCTTCCCGCCCTCTAATACGCCAATCTTCTTCGTTGATATCTGGCTGCCGAATGGTACTGATATCAATTACACCGAAGGGATAGCGAACAAGGTTGAGCAGTATATCAAGCAGCAAAAAGGGGTTGAGGACACCATGGTGACGATTGGTCAGGGCGCAATGCGCTTTATGCTGACCTACAATGCTCAACGTCGTTATCCTAACTATGCGCAGGTGATGGTTCGTACCGAGGACCTCAGCCAAATACCGGGTTTGATTGATGAAATCGAATCCTATATGCATGACGAATACCCGCAGGTTGATGCGCAGATAAAACGCATCATGTTTGGGCCGTCCAACAACAGTTCCATTGAAGCACGCTTTGTTGGCCCGGATCCTGAAGTGTTACGAACCCTGGCCGCGCAAGCGGAAAAAGCGATCATTGCTGATCCGATGGCAGATGGTGCACGGCATGACTGGCAGGATCGTAGCAAAATGATCCGGCCACAATTCTCCGACTATCTGGGGCGCGAACTGGGGGTAGATAAACGCGAAGTTGATGGCACATTGCGCATGAGCTTTGGTGGCCTGCCGGTAGGATTATACCGTGATGGCACTCGCTTAATGCCGATTGTACTGCGCACACCGGATGCAGAACGGCTTAATGCAGAACGGCTGAATGATGTGATGGTATGGAGTCAGGCGCGCCTGGCCTTTATCCCGATCGATAACGTTGTCACCAGTTTTGAAACCGAGTGGGAAGATCCGCTCATTATGCGCCTGGATCGCAAGCGGACGCTGACGGTACAAACGGATCCGACCCAACAAGGCGGTGAGACCTCTGCTGAACTGTTGCGGCGTATCAAACCGGGTGTGGAAGCCATTCAGTTACCGCGCGGATACGAACTGGAGTGGGGCGGTGACTATGAAAGTACCAAGGAAGCACAACGGGGTATTTTCACCAGTTTGCCGATCGCGTTCCTGATTATGTTCATCGTAACGGTATTGATGTTCAGCTCGGTGCGCAATGCTATAGCGATCTGGCTGACGGTGCCACTGGCATTAATTGGTGTCACGGTAGGCTTCCTGTTGACGGGGATTCCATTCGGTTTTATGGCTTTGTTGGGGCTGTTAAGTCTGAGTGGTATGTTGATACGTAACGGCATTGTGTTGGTGGAAGAGATAGGCTTACAGCGACAGGAAAAACCACTGCGCGAAGCTATTATTGATGCCTCTACCGCCCGTTTACGGCCTATTATGTTGACGGCATTTACCACGGTTCTGGGGCTGGCTCCGCTGCTCAGTGATGCTTTCTTCCAGAGTATGGCGGTGGTCATCATGTTTGGTCTGGGCTTTGCAACGGTGCTGACATTGCTGGTGTTACCAGTGATTTACAGTTGTATGAATCCAGAACCTAAAGAGAAAGTGAGTGACGAACCCGTCAGTGAATAACGGTTAGTGTGGCGTTAGCACTACCGAGAATGACTAAAGCTGCCCCTTTTATTGGGGTGGCTTTTTTTATGGCTGGTGCCTATCGCGGGTAAACCTATTTCTATTTTACCTTCTTACACTGTTTGGCGGCTTCTGTGCGCCACTTCTCTTCCTGTCCCTGTGTTACGGCATTATCGTTCCAATATGAAACCATGCTGAGATAACGGAGTTTCATAATGGAACGTTTTAACTGTTGGTTCTCAGCCTGTTTTTTGCGCTTATAGTGGATGCAGTTTCATCAAATTGACCCTAAAAATTATTTATTCTTACATTATCTCTTACGCTACAGGAGCAAGATATGCTGAAAGTCATTCAATCTCCGTCCAAATATATTCAAGGTGCCAATGCATTACAGTCCATTGGTGAATTTGCTAAGTTATTGGCTAATAACTATTTTATCATTGCTGATGATTTCGTCATGAAGCTGACTGCTGATACCGTCGGCTCCAGCCTGCAAGCCAGTGAGCTGGAACATCATTTCAGCCGCTTTAATGGCGAATGTTCCCGTCACGAAATTGAGCGGTTGACGGTTGAGCTGAAAAAGCACGGCTGTAATGGAGTGGTTGGTATCGGTGGCGGGAAAACCCTCGATACGGCTAAAGCGATTGCTCACTATCAGCATATCCCTGTCGTTGTGGTGCCTACTATTGCCTCTACCGATGCCCCGACCAGCGCCTTATCCGTTATTTATACCGAACAGGGCAAGTTCGCTGAATATATGATTTACCCGAAAAACCCTGACATCGTACTGATGGATTCCACCATTATTGCCAAAGCACCAGTACGTTTGCTGGTCGCTGGTATGGGCGATGCGCTGTCTACTTATTTTGAAGCACAAGCCTGTTTTGATGCTAAAGCTATCAGTATGGCTGGTGGTGCATCGACATTAGCGGCAGTTACACTGGCTCGCTTGTGTTACGAAACCCTGCTGGCGGAGGGCTATAAAGCCAAACTGGCGGTAGAGGCGGGTGTTGTGACCGAAGCGGTTGAACGTATTATCGAAGCCAATACCTATCTGAGCGGTATTGGTTTTGAAAGTAGTGGTCTGGCGGCCGCTCACGCCATTCATAACGGTTTCACCGTATTAGATGAGTGCCACCACTTGTATCACGGTGAGAAAGTGGCCTTTGGTACCCTGACGCAGCTCGTATTACAGAACAGCAGCATGGAAGAGATCGAGACAGTGCTCTCATTCTGCCAGCAACTGGGTTTACCAATCACATTGGCTGAGATGGGCGTTTCTCAGGATATTGAACGCAAGATCCATGATGTCGCCAAGGCCAGCTGTGCTGAGGGAGAAACCATCCACAACATGCCGTTCAAGGTCACACCTGACAGTGTCTATGCTGCAATTATGGTAGCTGACCGCTTGGGTCAGGCTTTCCTCAACTAATCTGTGCGGCAAATACGTTCTGAGTTGAAAATCGACCGAGTCTGCCGGTGTTTCTCATCATCGGCAGCTCTGTTCTCCAGCCATTCCCGTTCGCGGAGCATAAAATGAAAAAATTAATTAACAGCGTTGAGAGTGTGTTACAGGAGCAAATTCAGGGGCTGGTTGCGGCGCATCCTGAGCTAACATTACATCAAGAGCCCCTTTTCATCACCCGTGCAGATGCGCCAGTGAGTGGCAAAGTTGCATTGATGTCCGGTGGTGGCAGTGGTCACGAACCGATGCATTGTGGCTTTATTGGCGAAGGCATGTTGGATGGCGCCTGCCCGGGTGAGATTTTTACCTCGCCGACCCCCGATCAAATGTATGAATGCGGCCAAGCCATTGATGGTGGGCCAGGTGTGCTGATGCTAATTAAGAATTACACTGGCGACATTCTAAACTTTGAAACTGCAGCCGAGCTGTTGCATGCCGGTGGCACCGCTGTTGCTACCTTAGTGATAGACGATGATGTGGCGGTCAAAGATAGCCTGTATACCGCCGGGCGGCGTGGGGTGGCGAACACGGTCATTATAGAAAAATTACTCGGTGCTGCTGCGGCACGTGGTGATTCATTAGATGAATGCGCACTACTGGGGCAGAAAATTAATAATCAGGGGCATTCTATTGGCATCGCGCTTGGTGCTTGTACTGTACCCGCTGCCGGTAAGCCGTCATTTATTTTGGCTGAAAATGAGATGGAATTTGGTGTGGGTATCCATGGCGAACCGGGTATTGAGCGTCGGCCATTTACTTCACTGAATAACACGGTAGACGCCATGTTCCAGACCTTGATTGATCACGGCAGCTATCAGCGCACATTACGCCACTGGGATCGACAAGCCGGTGACTGGAACGAGACGCGCCAGAGTAAGCAACCCTTAGCCAAAGGCGATCGGGTCATTGTTCTGGTCAATAACCTTGGCGCGACCCCCTTATCGGAACTTTATGGTGTCTGGCACCGTCTGGCGGAGTGCTGTACACAATTCGGTTTGACCATCGAGCGTAAATTGATTGGTTCTTATTGTACGTCATTGGATATGCAGGGTATGTCCATCACCGTGCTGAAAGTTGATGATGAACTCCTGTCATTGTGGGATGCCCCAGTAAGTACCCCCGCGCTGCGCTGGGGTTGCTGATATCTCCTTGGTACTTGAAGCCGCAGGGATGCGCGACTTTCACCAACCCGAATCACTGAGTTTAATTCAGCACAAGTGCTGAAAATAATCTTACAAAACAATGCGCCAGGAGAAGAACATGGGACTCACCAAACAACAAATTGTCAGTTGGTTACAGTTATGTGCTGAAGTTTTCAGCGAGCAGCGAGATTTTTTGACGCAGTTGGATACTGAAATCGGCGACGGCGACCATGGCCTGAACATGAATCGCGGCTTTAATAAAGTGGTCGAAAAGTTACCGACCTTTGCCGATAAAGACATTGGTTTTATCCTGAAAAATACCGGTATGACACTGCTTTCAAGTGTTGGCGGCGCCAGCGGCCCGCTGTTTGGCACGTTTTTTATTCGCGCAGCACAAAGCACGAATGCTAAGCAGAGCCTCGATCTGACGGCGGTTTGTCAGATGTTTAAAGATGGAGTGGAAGGGGTAGTGATGCGCGGTAAAGCGGAACCGGGCGATAAAACGATGTGTGATGTTTGGTGGGCGGTAGTGGCGCAACTCGAACAGGCAAATCAGCAGGGAGCCACGGTGGTAGATGCATTGCAGCAGGCCGTTGAACGTGCCCAGCAAGCATTGGCCGGCACTATTACTATGCAGGCCCGCAAAGGCCGTGCCAGCTATCTGGGCGAACGGAGTATTGGTCATCAGGACCCAGGGGCAACATCAGCCATGCTGATGATGCAGGCGTTATGGCAGGTTGCCAGTCATTAATCAGGCTGGACTGACACGTTTATCAGGAGGAAAGATGGTCAATCTCGTTGTAGTTTCTCATAGCGCGCTGCTGGCTCAGGGTGTGGCCGAACTGGCACAGCAAATGACACAAGGGAGCTGCCAGTTAGCGGTTGCTGCCGGTGTAGACGACCTGGATCATCCTATTGGCACGGATGCCATTAAAGTGATGGAAGCCATTGAGTCGGTTTACACCCCATCTGGGGTACTGGTTTTGATGGATTTAGGCAGTGCCTTACTCAGCGCAGAAACGGCACTGGAGCTATTAGACCCCGATATGGCGCAACATGTGCAACTCTGTGCCGCACCACTGGTGGAAGGGACTCTCGCTGCTGTCGTCGCTGCATCATCAGGCGCTTCACTTGCCGACGTCCGTGCTGAAGCAATGGGGGCGTTGATAGCGAAAGCCACTCAGCTAGGGGAAGAAGCCGTGGTACCTGCCAGTAATGCGGTGGCTAAGGCGACAGCGGATGCTCAGAGTGTCAGTTGGGTGGTGCGCAATCCTAACGGGTTACATGTGCGACCGGCGGCTAAATTGGTCGAAGCATTGGCTCCGTTCGCGGCAGATTTACTGCTGGAAAAAAATGGTCAGTGTGTGAATCCACGCAGCCTGAACCAGCTCGCAATATTGCAAGTTCGTAAAGGTGATACCATTCGTTTGCTGGCCAGTGGTGAGCAAGCAGGCGAGGCGCTAGATGCTTTTATGCAATTGGCGCGGCAACATTTTGGCGAATTCGTCACCACCACCAGTGAGGGGGAATTTACTGGCGTCATGGTGCCTCGTGGCGCGATTAGTGCACCATTGTTGCAATGGTTACCCGCCATTCCGGTTTTTTTACCTCAAACAATCAATGCTGAACAGGTAGTTAAAGAGCAGCGGCGTTTACAACAGGCGTTGGCGCAAACTGTGGCTGATTTGCAGCAGTTGGCACAACAGGCAGAACAGCAGATTAGCCCTGAAGCAGCGGCTATTTTTAACGCTCATGTGATGCTGATTGATGATGAGGAACTGCATCAGGCGATGGATGCGCGCGTAGAGCGTCAGTTAGTTTGTGCAGAATCGGCATTGCAGGATGAATTGATGACAATGGTGGAAGATTATCTGGCTCTGGATGATGAGTATCTACGCGTTCGGGAATTAGATATCCGCGATATACTTAACCGCACATTGGGCCATTTGACCGGGCTACCACCAGTTTCTCTTTCAGTTAGTGGTGAAATTATATTATTAGCCGAGGAATTATTGCCTTCACAAATGGTTGGGCTGAACCACCGGCAGGTAAAAGGCATCTGTTTAAGCAAGGGGCATATCATGTCTCATAGCGCTATTCTGGCTAAAGAGTTGGATATTCCAATGTTAGTCGGTGCCATGGGTTGCCTGGAAGCCAGCCGTAATGGGCAAAATGCAATATTAGATACCGCAATCGGGGCACTGAAACTGCAATAAAAAATCACCGCCAAAATGCTTAACTGAACATTGTAGCTCTGCATCAGTCCAGAGCTGCAATTTGCGGAATCAGATATCTCAGTGGAGACAAAATCTGGTTTCGCCAGTTATAGCGCTCTTCTATTAATGTAGCTCCGGCTTGTCTGATTTTATCTATTTCGCCGTCGGTTAATTGGCAAATCTGGCGTATTATTTCCGCTAAACTTGCTGCGTTCCCGGGGATGTGAAGGAACCCATCGATCCCATGTTCAACTTGCTCACTCAAACCGCCGGAGTCGGCAACAATTAACAATGCTCCCTGCTGTCTGGCCAGCCAACGTGATTCCATCGGAATCAATCCATTAGGTTCATTCTCAGCAGAAAGAACGCAAACCCGCGTATTACGCCATTGAATAAGACATGCCATTAGTTCGCGATCAAAAGAATTGATCAGAGAGGCAGAGATATCGAGTCGGCTCGCTAAGGCAGATAACTCCGGCAAAATCGGGTCACTCATAATAACGGGATGAATATCATTACCCAGATAACAGGCTGCTCTGAGCAACAGATCATGGCGTTTGTAATGAACCCCTCTGCCTAAAGTGATAGCTAATGAGTGATCCAGCGATATTCCGTGTGATGAGAGTGTGTCACTGATTTCCTGATCACTGCGTATTCGAAACCAGGGGTCATTGATATTTATTCCTGCAGGTGTCGGTATAAATGATTGTGGGTCAGCACCGTATTGTGCCACTAAGTGCATTGCCAGGAAGTTGCTGATATTACCGAGCTTGATATTAGAATCAATCTTGGCCCAGTGAACAGCCAATGATTCAGCCATAATACGTTCAGGATTCGGTAATGGCATTTCATGATTAAATGCCGTGCCATGGGAAATATAGATAATTTTTAGATTACGTTTCTCAATAGCCGCATGCAAACGAGCAATTAGCGGCGTGAACGAAAACGGCAATTCATGACAAAAGGCCAGAGTGATATCGTAATGGCTACTGAGATCAATAATTTTTGCCGCCCCTGCAGCAGAGGAGATTTGCCAGTTCTGTAAGTTACCAAGAAAAGCATCACCGTAGGGCCATGAACAATCAACGCCTTTCCCCAATGTCATGTCTGGTACAGTTGAAAAGGTCCCCCCCATATTATGAATTTGGTTAATAAAATAACCATAATTACTGGTGTCAAAAAAATAATTATATTTACTGGAGGCAATTTCAATAAAATGAGGTTCTAAGCTGATATTATTATCAGCCAGTAATTTAATTACCTCCGGTAATGCCATAATTTGCCCTCTGATATAAGAACCTACTCCGCCGACAAAAAGTTGTACGCCTTCGGTTATTAAATGGATAATGCCAATTTTTAGGCTGTTATTATCACCAATAGATGATTTATCTTCATGCATAGAAACCTCATATTTTTAACATACAGATATGATTTACAGTTGTATTAATACAAAGAGATTAATGACGTGTTTTTCTTGTATATCATGTAATTGTTGATGAACAGGAAATCTAGCCCACAGTTTAAGAATAAATTGACGGCATCCTTAGGGGTTTCCACTATTGGCATTCCTTTGGTGTTCAAAGAGGTATTCAGTAATATAGGCACGCCAGTCTCGGCAAAAAAATAATTTATCAAGGTATGGAATTTTTTATTCATCTCCTTTTTGACAGTTTGCACGCGGGCACTACCGTCTACATGGACAATCGAAGGTAGTGCTGCTCGATATTTTTCTTTGACATAGGCAATAAATAGCATGTGATCACTATCATGGTTCAAGTCGAAATAGTCATTCGCTTTTTCATGCAAAACGGCAGGAGCAAAGGGGCGAAAATCCTCGCGATATTTAACGTTAGTATTAATATGATCTTTCATTCGAGGGTTACGGGGGTCCGCTAAGATACTTCTGTTTCCTAAAGCGCGAGGGCCAAATTCAGACTCCCCTTGGAACCAGGCAATAACATTACCTGCCACGATGGATTTTGCGGCAATAGCTTCAATATCATCATAGTAAGTATATTCAATTTTATCGGCATGCTTTTCAAGCTCTGCCATAACACTAATATCATCATATTTTTTGCCAAAGTATGTTGAGCCAGAGTGTTTTACTCGCTCTTTCTTCAGCACTTCCAACCAGCCATAATAGCAACAACCAATTGATAGCCCGTTATCTCCCGCCGCAGGTTGGATATAGAGACGCTCAAACTCACTATTAGTAATGAGCTTTTCATTTGCGGTGGCATTTAATGCAACCCCTCCGGCATAAGCAAAGTTTTTCATAGGATAAAGTTGGTAGTAATGGCTGAACAGATAAAACAGTGCTTCCTCGAGTTTGGTTTGCGCCCAATATGCTAAATCGGCGTAATATTGGAAGTTGTCACGAAAATGAGTAGGACCAGAGTTTAACAGAGGGTCTATTTTTGCCCACCAGTCACTACGCAACACCACTTTGCCGGAATCGAAGTAGAACGGTATCCAATCGATTACATTCGGCCTTCCGTAAGGGGCTAATCCCATCAACTTACCTGCGCAATCCAGCTCGCCAAAAATATACAGCGCTATCCCTTCATAAAACTCACCAATAGAATTTTCTATTTCCCAGCTCGAAACAGGATAGTCTTTGCGATTCTTTCGATTAACCCACCTGGAGAAGTCTTTGAAGATAGGCTTGATTTTACTATCTTGATAAACGTAGTAGCTGCATGTTTCCCAGTAACGGTAACGATTGTTAACGTGGATACTATTCGCACCTTTGATATCCTCAACAATGTCATTACAACTGTCTAAGCTACCTCCATGGCCATCAATAACCACAATACCCATATCATCAAAAGGTGATGTTCCTATGGCACTGTAGGCATGTGCCAAGTGATGAGAAAGTGTGATGATCGGCACCATGGGGGGTAAAACCCTATTTTTCCGCTGTTCTAATGATTGGCTAAATAATGGATTATAAGAGTTTTGTTCTACTATCAATGAGAGGTCCTTATATTCAATACCCGCAGCATCTAAACAATATTGAATAGTTGAATTATCATTAAATCCATCATGTTTTACTCGGGATATTCTTTCCTTCTCAATCGAGAATATAATTTTGCCATCTTTCATTAGACATGTTGAGCCATCATGCGATAGAGCAGTACCGAGAATATAAATTGGATTACACATAAAAGTAATATCCTTATTAATTTAGCCTTCTGTTAATTAAGAATGTAAGCAAGTCGACGTGATAGTGCGAGTGTTGTTAACGATGGATTAGCCGCACCTGGTCGTGGGAATGTACTTGGGCCAACAGCATATAGATTTTTGATATGATCAAATTCATGATTTTCATTCAATATTTCTCCCAGTGGCAGAGTACTACTTTCATGGTTTTCCGTTCCAAGTGGGCTTATCCATGTGACGGGTTTGTTGGCATGGACTACCCTCGATGGGGAATGAAATTCATGATAGACATCCCCCATGGTTCTGGCATGGACAGTAAAACCGCCTTCAAAAACTAATGGGGAAAAGGGGATTGATATATTTTCACAAATTCCATGCCAGAATATATTTAGTTCATCCCGCTGTTTTTGTATCAATACATTATCATCATTATTTAAACCACTATAAATTGATAAAGGCATGTTCTCATCATTTCTATTTATGAAAATATATCCGTGATCGGAGGGGATCTGTTCGCCCATTGTCCATACTTCTAATTCAATGCCAAAATCTGATTGGGTGATAGTGAAAAATAAATTAAATCTTTCTCCTGCGGAACTATGGCAAAAGAATATAGTGTCAGATTTATATTCAATTAACTCTCTCAGCATATCGGATAGTTTATAATACTCAAATGTCACATTAAACCCCTGAACAATGTGATCGACGAGTCCAGTTATTTTTTCCTCAATTAAATGTCCCGAATCATAAAGTACTTGCGCTGCCAAACGTGTATTCTCAATGGTACCTAAGGCGAGAACACATTTATCAGCGAAGATGGTATGTACCTTATTAGAGCCAATATGTCTCAACTTAGCGCCAATACAGTGACCATTTTTAACGATGAGTGACATAACTTCATACCCAGGAATTATTTTCGGGTTAGATCTTAATTGGTTATCTTCTTTCCAATAGGAAAGTGGTGAATAAGATTCCCAGCCACCTGATGAATTAATATTACGAATAACCTGAGGTGTTATTTTAAACTCAAAACCAGAAAGCTGAAGAGAGTAATCTATATCGTGATTCTTATCTGCCCATGCGAGCATTTCAGACTGCACCTGTGTGTAAAGTGATGGTCCACCTAACCAACTTTCAGTAAGATCATGGGCAATATTTGAAGGCCAGAATTTAAGTGTCTCAGCCTCTATTGGTAAAATAACACCATGCCAATAAAGGGATCTACCGCCGACTCTACGACGTAGACAAGTTCCTTTAGCAAAATGAGGTTCATTTAAAGAATGCCATGAACGGTAGGAGTATTTATCAGATCCTTCATTTTTCCAATATTCATTGGCTCGTTCATATTCACCTCCTGCATTTATATGGTTGTAATCATCTGCTGGACCAGCTTCTATAACGACGATGTCTTTTATTCCTCTACAATTTAAATGCTTAGCTAACTCTAAACCCGACATTCCAGCGCCGAGTATTAAAATTTTTATTTTGGGTGGTATTTCATTTTTATTTTTGCGTATGTTTATATCTATAATATTCATTATATATTCCTTTGAAGTGAGTTTTTCTTGAAAGTAATAATCTCTATTTATAATAACTTATGCATAAATTTACTCCACGGTTCTCTAGGGAATTTTGATTGAACAAATTTTTTATTATTAGCTAATAGCGTTTTAATCTCGTCAGCCCCGGCAGCATGTAACTGCATCCATTCAAATAACTGTTGTGCAGCATCCCTGGGGTGTTCTGGGATTACTTTAATGTGATGGTACTCAGTGCCATAAAACTCAGTGAAGGCCGTATACTGTGTTACTGCGCAGGGAATACCTGCAATAGCAGCAAGTGCTGGACCTAAACCGACACTTTCCACGTTCTCTACATTAGGTGTAAATAAAACTGCGCCGGATAACGTATGGCAAATGATAAGTAAGTCAATTTCATCTAAATGCCATTTGTTGTCTTTATCTTTATATGTTTTTATCGGTACTTCATCTAAAAATATAATACTATTGTCTAGGTTGTATTTTTTTACCTGCTCTTTTAAATCATGAGCATACTCAGGATCTTCATTCATGTTCCCGAATATCAACAGTTTCGGCGTGGGTAGTTTTTTTTCTTTATAAATATCAAGTAGCTTATTAAAAACACTTATTGATATTTCGATACCCTTGACTCTAAATACTCTAACGGGAACTATAACAATAGATGAACCTATAGCTATATTATATTGGTTTAAAAAATCAATGTGAATATTGCTAAAAGCAGACACATCGATTGACGGTAATATATTAGGAATGACATCAGGTACCAATTCTGTTGGATAGTCTCTACTTTCCTTCGCCAAGGCTTCAGACGCAACTATCCATTTAGTATAGGTATTATCTTGTGGTATGGGTGTCAATATATTGGGTTTTTCAGGATATAGTCTTTCTTCATGTTCATAAATGGCATAACTACCAAATAGGTCATGATCCCAAAAAATAATACCGCCGTTATCTTTTTTAGCCCAATACCTTCTCGCTGCGTTGTGCAGTGCCAGGCTAACAGGAACGGCATCCGAAAGGGTAATATTTAAGCAAAACACCCAATCGACCTTATTATCTTCAAACCAACTTAGGAAATAATCCTCATAAATTTTAGCAATAGAATTAATATCTTGATTGATCTGTTTAATTTCTTCTCCTGTTAATGATTTATATCTTGCCACCCTCTTTCTGATATGAGTAAAACAGTGCCCATGATCGCTATCATAAGAGTATTTTTGATGGATAGAACTTATTCTCATCCATGTTGGATATTGTGATTCTGTACTACCATGAGGGAAAAAATTTTTTTTGTCCGGCCGCCAAGAAAATCCTAAATCGGCGGGTATTTCATTTATAATATCATTGTTTTTTATAGCTATTTCTGCAACATTTCTAAAAATAGTGAGTAGACCACTCGTTGGGAGTCCATCCCCTGATATGATAGCCCACTTTGTTTTTTTCATTATCTATCTCCTGAGGTTAACTGTTTAATTAGTGTATTTGATAGTGTATTAATTAATAAGAATGCCAGTACGCAACTAACCAATATCATAATCAATGCAGTTCTTAATGATGTCATGTCGGCTAACATCCCTATTAACGGTGGAAATATAAGTAGGCCAACTCTTGATATCCAAGTTGCGAATGCGATTCCACTCGTCGAGTTTATATTGGGTATTTGGCCAATAAATGAAATTGTTAATGGGAATACCACTGACATCCCTAATCCGATTAGTGAAAAACCTAATATTGAAACAATTGGTGAATGAATGGTTATCACAATTAAGATTCCCAATGCTGCCATTAGAATTCCGTATCTTAATACTGGGATATTACCCAATTTATTGGTCAGGTAATCACCAAATCCTCGCCCTATAACCATTGATACCTGACATGCTAAATAAGGTAAACCTGAAATTACAGATGGAGCTTGATAGTAATCATTCATATAGATAGCACCCCAAACACTTGCTGTTTCCTCTATGCCGCAAGTGAATGTTAGCAAGATTAACGCAATGATATACAGTTGAGTACCTGTGGCGCCCATACTTTTTTTAATATTTTCACGAAGGGAAAGTTCATCAAATGAATCCCCCTTTCGGAAAAATATCATATAATTAATTAATATTATTAGATTCATAAGCAATACGGAAAAACTAAATTGTCCCATAGAAAGTCCGAATCCAATTGCTGATATGGCGATGCCCCCCCCCATTATTGTGCCGATACTTTCTGCACCATGAAATCTATTAATCAAGCTTCGGCCATATAATCTTTGTATGTTAAGTGCCTGCACATTCATACAGGTATCTGCCCAAGCATCGAAAACCCCAAACAGGAAGAGCAGCAGTGTTATTTCATACCATGATGATGCAAATGGTATTATTGATATGATAATTATAAAAAATAAAAATTTTATAATTGTCGCCCAATATAATCCAATGGTGTTAATAAAATTCTTGGACAATAACCCCATAATAATTGCTCCTGCTGGGATTGCAGATATCATTATTCCAACCATATAATGACTTAGATGAAACTTTTCTTTTATGTCTGGAATCCAGGGTACGATACTCGCGTAGGCTATTCCGTGGATGAAAAACAGTAATGATAGTGTAATATTTTGTTTTGTTTTTATTTGATTAATTTTCATTAAATTAATTTCACATGAGTTTATTGTTGCTGCATATAGTTTAAATCGAATCCTAATATATTTCTGTAACCTGTTTTTATTAATGGGTCTTTTAATTTTATAGGGGTCACTTTGTGCCAAATGGTTGAATTTCTATCGATATGAAACAAACCTTCACCACAGTTCAATGTTTGTGATTTAATAAACTCTTCTCTCTCTGTACAGTAGAGTTTACTCGTTCCTCCGTCAATGTTGTATTTATCAATAATTAATGCTGATACAATATAGTCACATCCATCCTGATGTAAGCCTTCTGGTGAATTGCAGACCGAATTCATTGTATTATCAATAATTAAAGACATCTGATGACAGGTAACTTCAACTGTTTCTATTTTTTGCCCATGCTCACATTCGCACAGCATTTCGACGAAACTCCTTATGAGCTTTTTTAATATAAGTGAATGACTTATTGCCGGGTCCATTGGCGGGAATTGACGTTTTAATTGCCTTAAATCTGAGGGATAGTCAGCATGTTGAGTAAAGTTAGTTAATTCTGGGCAGGCAATATTACTGACTTCCCATTGATTATTAATGTGTTTAACAATAAATCGGCTAATGCTTCTTTTTCTAAAGGGTTTATAGGAGTAAAAAAAATGTCTATCTATATCAGATAAACGCAATATGAGTTTTTGAATGTTTGGTGGTGGACATCTATCATCCAGATAACGTTGAGCCTCCTGAAAGATGATGATTTTATCGTTATAAAATTTTCTGGCCAAGAATTTTAATTGAGATAGTTTTATATCATTAGTATCCCACGCTAATGATTTAAATGACAAGGTATTTTTAACGTGATTTATATCCATCCCAAGCTCATTGATATTAAACTGAATGATTTTATATTTAATCCCCATAATGAAAATATCCTAGTAAGTTAATTTGTTATTGATAAATTACATTGATGAAAATAAGCCATATAAACGCACATGTATTAGTGGGCCTGTTTTTATTGATGACTTGCTATTTTTTATTGTTTCTTTCTTTTTTATATATCAAAGATCCCTTTTCGGCAAGTTTTTATCAATATCTATCATTGTATCTATATTTAGCTAATAATATGTTTTTGATTAAATATTGTTTTTATTGGTGGTTGCTTTATATGAATTAGTAACGCGAGTGAATAAAATGCAGTTGTTACTGATAGGCTTGCTAGATGAGTTGAAAATTATCCATACTTTCAATATAGGGTGGTTTTTTATGATTTAACTATAAATGTCAAAAATGTGATCTGCGTAAATAGAACATCGTTCCATTTTTAGTGTTATGCCGTTTTACCATAGTGTAACTGGCTTTTCTTAATCGATAATAACCTAAAACCATTTTAATCTGGCGAGCATTAATAACTAAGGATCATGTAATGCCAATTAATTTTCTGGGTAAAACGCTATTGTTAGGATTGATGTCAATTGCTGTATTGGGGAAAGTCAGTGCTGCCCAGTATAATGCTGTGGTTTCTACTGCGCCTCAGGATAATGAGTTTCCCTCGATTAATACTGCGTTAAAATCAGCACCAGCGGATAATTCGCTGTTTGTGATTTTCCTGAAAAATGGCATTTATAACGAAAGGCTAGAGGTCAATCGTAATAACGTTACTTTGAAAGGGGAAGACCGTGATGGTACGGTGATCAGTGCCAATACGGCAGCGGGTATGCTTAACCCGCAAGGAGAGAAATGGGGAACATCTGGTAGTAGTACGGTACTGGTTAATGCGGCAAATTTTACGGCTGAAGAACTTACTATTCGTAATGATTTTGATTTCCCAGCCAATAAAAAGAAAGCTGACAGCGATCCGACGAAGTTAAAAGACACTCAAGCTGTGGCATTATTATTAGCTGAAAACAGTGATAAGGCGCGCTTTAAGTAAGTAAAACTCGAAGGTTATCAGGATACGCTGTACAGCAAAACGGGCAGTCGTAGCTATTTTACTGATTGCGAAATCAGTGGTCATGTCGATTTTATTTTTGGCTCAGGTATTACGGTATTTGACCGATGTAATATTATTGCCCGCGATCGTCGTGATATTGAGCCACCCTATGGCTATATTACTGCCCCCAGTACATTAAACACATCACCTTATGGTTTGATTTTTCTCAATAGTCGTTTGACCAAAGAACCCGGTGTTCCAGCCAAAAGTTTCGCTTTAGGGCGTCCGTGGCATCCGACCACTGCCTTTGATGATGGCCGTTATGCTGATCCTGCGGCCATTGGCCAGACGGTATTTATAAATACGACGATGGATGACCACATTTACGGTTGGGATAAAATGTCTGGTAAAGATAAGCAAGGCGAGAAAATCTGGTTCTATCCACAAGATTCACGTTTCTTTGAAGCAAACAGTCAAGGGCCGGGCGCAGAGATTAATGCACAGCGGCGTCAACTCTCTGCTGAGCAGCTAAAAGCATTTACTTTGCCGATGATTTTCCCTGACTGGGCGGTGCATTGAGATTATGACTCGCCACCCTTAAATTGGCTGATATCCAGCCGATGAAGTTTTACTTTTCGCCATAAGGTTGTGCGGCCTATCCCTAATAAGGTCGCCATTTCATTTAGCTGACCTTGGCACACCAGTGCCGCACGAATAATGGCCTGTCTTTCTAATTCTTGTAGTGATAAGACAGGCTGAGGTTGCGGCATCTCCGGTTCTAATAACAGCCTTTCCCCCAGTAGATGCTCTGGCAAATCATTGAGGTTAATGCGGTTATTGCGGCAAGCCATGGCGGCCCGCTCCACCACACTTTTCAGTTCCTGATCATTCCCGGGCCATGGGTATTGGCATAACTGACGGATAACACTCTCATCTGGCTGGTATTGGCAGTGGAAATGTTGCCCAATGCTTGCCAATGTATGCTGTACCAGTGGGGGGATATCCTGTTGACGCTGACGCAGTGGTGGAATATGTAATTCGAAAGATTGTAGGGTATAAAATAGCTGGCGGCGAAAACGCCCTTGTTTAACCAATAAGGGCAAATCTGCCCCGGTGGCGGTAATAATCCGGACATCGACTGGGATCACCCGATTAGAGTTGACCCGCATTACCATGCCAGTTTTGACGATTTGCAGCAGAGCTGACTGCATTTCCGGCGACAGATATTCAACTTGTTCCAGATATAAGGTGCCACCGTTAGCCAGTTCAAATTTGCTGGGTTGGCCAGATTCCCCTTCACTGGCATCACTACCAAGAAATTCTCGCGCCATGAAATTTTGTGGCAATGCCTGACAATTTAAGACGATATAAGGGCCATCGGCGCGATTGCTGGCATTATGGATTGCTTGCCCCAACTGCTGTTTACCGACCCCTTCTTCCCCGTGCAGTAAAATCGGATGCCGACCTTTGGCAGCCTGCTTGCCATAACGCACCAGGCGGCGCATTTCTAGTGAAGCAACCGGCATATCATCAAAAGTACAATTAGCCCCCCCTAATTGGTTGTGCACCATTTGCCGCAGTAATTCTTGTGGATGGAGTAATGCAATAAAGCCGCAGCGGTTACCATCTGGGATGGGTTTGAGGGTTAAGAGAGCCGGAATAAATTGCTGCTGATTCTCAAAGGTCACCTCGACGTGGCTGAGGGGATTACGGTGTAAAATGGCGTGGGTCAGTAAGGAGGGTAAGGTCAGCAAATCTGTGACCGGCTTGCCGAGGCTACTGGTTTCATCTAGTTGTAAAATAGCCGCAGCACGACGATTGAGATACAGCAGGCAACCGCGTTGGTCCCATGCCATGACACCATCGTCCACACCATCGAGTAGGGCATTGAGTTCATTCAGATGACGGTTAGTTTCTGCTAATAAGCTATCTGCGTGGAGATAATTGCCAATTTCGCGGGCGATAGCCAATGTCAGAGGCAAATCACTTGCCGCATGTTCGGTGAGCAGGCTACCTAAAACAATGACCGCCCGTTGGCGGCCACTGTTGTCATACACCGGAGTAGCGCAAAAGCGCCACGGATGCAGCGCCTGTTTAAAATGCTGCTGGCCACTGACTTGTATCGGGTTGCCTTCAGCAATTGCCAGCGCCGGGGCATTGGTACCCATTAGCCCTTCTGCCCAATAACTGCCGCAATCAATCCCTAATGCCTGTAGCTGACTTATCGTTTGTGGATGCCCGCATTTCCATAGAGTACAGCCACTTTCATCCAGAATCAGCAGCACACAAGGGCGTGATTCCATATATTCGTAAGCATCTTCCAATGCCGCCTGACCTAATACCAGCAAGTCATTTTTGCGCTGACAAATTGACTGGAACGTCGCACCCACGGCCCGGTGAGGTACTCGCCATTGGTGGGCTTGCATCAATTTTTGGCAGCGCCGCCAGGAGTCGGCTAATGCAGGGGTGGTCACCGGTTCAGTGTTGCTCATTAAGCGCCTTAGAACCCGGATGGCGCCAATGGATCTGCCCTGGCAGAATCAGTTGATTTTGCGCCAGTGCCGATTCAGCAATCAAGCTGGTGATCATCTCAAAGCTGTGGCGTGCCAGCCCTTGGCAATCTTGTGCGATGGTATCTATTTTCAACGGCAGGCAATCAAACAGATAGTGATCGTCAAAACTGCATAAATGAATCTCACTGTCCATTAATTGATGCTGATTGAGATAGCGCAGTACACCTTCCAACAGCCCGCAGGCGGCAGTAAACACCGCTTTAGGTGGGCGGCCTAATTGTGCACAGAGTTGGGCAATCATTTCATAACCGGAACTGGGCAGGTAATGGCCATTTAGGACCCACTCGGGGCGGCAGGTCACCCCTGCCTGTTGCAGACCCTGCTGAAAGCCAGCCAGCCGATCGCGAGTAGGGGAGATGCGTGGCTGACCACCAAGAAAATAAAACTCATCAGGATGTTGGCGGGCAACGTTTTCAACCAGTATGGCGGTGGAGGCTACCGAGTCAGTGATAACCAGCGGCAAATCTGATTCACCAATTAATCGATCCATCTGCACCACTGGCAGGCGGGCATTGATCTTTTGATATTCGCTGTCATTGAGCTGGCTGGAGGCGACAATCAGGCCATCGACCTGACGTTGAACCAGGCTATTGACCGCCATCATCTCCTGGCCGGGATTCTCATCGGTGCAGGCAATCAGTAGCTGTAATCCAGCTTCGCGACACAGCATCTCCAGCTCACGTGAAATCAGGGCAAAACCGTGATTGGTCATCTCCGGGACCACCAATCCTATGGTGTGGCTGCGGGTTGAGCGTAGAGAACGGGCGTGGAAGCTCGGTTGATAGTTATGTTCTTTGGCCAAGGCAATAATACGATCCCGCGTTTCATCGGAAACACGATACTCCTTGCTACGCCCATTGAGCACCAAACTGGTGGTCGATTTCGACACACCAGCCAGTTTGGCAATATCGTTAATGGTAATTCGTTTATGATTTTTCACAGGTTATTGTTTTTCACTGAGTGAATCTGTCGCCTTGAAAGATAGTTCATTCTAACATGGGCGAAGACAACAACCAGTGTTGCAGACACAGTTCAGCATTTCCGTTAAAGATTGCTATCGGGTCTTCAGTCGGGAAGTAGCATGTAGTCATTACCGCCTCTCCCTGATTGATAAATATCTCTATGCTGCAACTATCGCAGAGCAGTTGTAACTGCTGCAATTGACCGCGCCAATAACGGAACTCTTGCAGCCCGGTACGCAGATTGCGGCGGCTTAGTGTGATACGTTCACCATCCCATATCAGCATCATTTCATCGCCTAATTCGAGGATAAATGGCGCACTAACCTCGACTATCATTTCAGCACTGCGGATGGAGAGTGCCGGTGCCTGTTGAGCACGACCTTGCCACTGACGATGTTCACGGCGCAATGCCTGCAATTCACGCGCGGGTCGTTGAATGACTTTGCCGTCAACCAGACTCAGCTCTCGTGGGCAGGTCATGGTATGGATCCAACCATGGGCTACGGTGGGTTGATACAACTCATCTTCATCCGGGATGCCCATCCAGGCGAATAACAGGCGGCGGCCATCTGCGGCCAGCGTGGTTTGTGGCGCGTAGAATTCGAAGCCGAGATCCAGTTCATGGAAATCCTGATGGTTGAATGCTGCCTTGGTATAATCCAATTGGCCCAGTAAATAGCCAGCCTGGAAGGTATTACGATAACGCTCTGCTTCAGCAGCGATGCCCTGCGGGCAGAAAATCAGCACCTCCTGATCCGCTAACCTGAACATGTCAGGGCATTCCCACATATAGCCAAACGGGCCTAATCCGCCCAGACCAGAACCGGCAATTTCACCCAGATTATGCCATTTACGTAAATCATCGGAGCGTAATAGCAGCACTTTCCCTTGCAGTTGCTTATCTTGCGCGCCTAAAACCATGTACCACTGACCGTCGTGCTGCCAGACTTTCGGGTCGCGAACATGGCCGGTATAGCCCGCAGGTAATGGGAGCACTGGTCCTAATTTGTCGTATTCCCCTCGCTCATTCTCCTGTGCCAGACATTGGAATGCGGTGCGCGAGCCATCAGGATATTTCACATTACCGGTGTAAATCAGCGTGATTCGGTCATCAGCAATAACGGCAGAACCTGAGTAGCAGCCGTGGCTTTCATATTCTTCACTGGGCACCAATGCGACAGGCTGATGTTCCCAATGAACCAGATCGACACTACGCCAATGGCCCCAGTATTTACTGCCGTGGCGGCAATCTAACGGGTTCCATTGATAGAACAAATGATAATAGCCAGCATGATAAATAAACCCGTTGGGATCATTCAGCAGCCCGACACTGGGGGCCAGGTGCCAGCCTGGCCGATGAGGGTCACGCGATGCGCGGATTTGACCACGCATCACTGCCAGCGTAAGTTGTTTTAGCAAACTGACTTCTTGCATTATTCGCTGTCCGTTTTGTACTTAAGCAGTAGAGAGATAATAAATGCAGCGCCAAATGCAATAACCAATCCAATCAGATAATTAACAATTGAATTGCCTTGTACGATAGCGATGCCCGGGATACCGGTTAAGCCCACCGCAGTCATATTGACATGATTCGCGACGACCCAAGCGCCTCCTAATGCACCACCTGCCAGTGCAGCAAGGAAGGGTTTGATAAAGCGCAGATTAATTCCGAAAATTGCCGCTTCGGTAATACCCAGCATGGCAGAAAATGCCGATGGGATGGCGATGGCTTTAATTTTAGCATCGCGGGTTTTAAAGTAGACTGCCAGGCAGGCTCCGCCTTGCGCCACGTTTGCCATTGACCAGATAGGTAACAAGAAATTGACCCCGATATTCGGATTACCCAATAGCCCGGCCTCGATGGAGTGGAAGCTATGATGGATGCCGGTTATCACTATCACGGAATAAAGCCCGCCGAACAGTAACCCGGCCAGCCAGCCAGCATGGGTTATCAGTGTGCTAAGTACCAGCGAGATCCCATCACCCAATACTCGCCCGGCAGGGCCGATAAATAACAGCGCGACAAAACCGGTAATGATTACGGTCAAAAACGGTGTGAGGATCAGGTCCAGCGCATCAGGTATCACTTTGCGCAGGCGTTTTTCCAACATACTCATAAACCACACTGCCAGTAGCACCGGGAATACTGTGCCCTGATAGCCAATCATCGCCACCTCCATACCGAAGAAATTCATAGTATGGAAACCGCCCGCCACCCCCCAGGCATTGGTTAGCGCTGGGTGCGTCAAAATGCCGCCCAGTGTTGCCCCCAGATACGGGTTACCGCCAAACTCTTTGGCCGCGGTGAAACCAATCAAGATAGGCAGAATGATAAAGGCAGCGGAGCTGAACATATCCAGCATGATAAACAGCGCGCTGTCAGCATCGGCCCAGCCATAGGTTTTTACCATGCCGAGCAAGCCCATTAACAGGCCGGACGCCACGATTGCCGGAATGATCGGGACAAAAATATTGGATAGCAGGCGGGCAATGCGCTGGAACGGATTGAGTTTACGCGCCGCCACAGCGGCAGCTTCAGATTTACTGGCTTCGTTTACACCCGCTACCTTGATAAATTCGGCATAAACTTTATTGACCAACCCGGTACCGAAAATCACCTGTAACTGCCCGGCATTGCTGAAGCAGCCCTTAACGCCATCGAGTTTTTCTACCGCTGATTTTTGCACTAAAGAATCATCTGCCAGAACCAAGCGCAGGCGAGTGGCGCAGTGTGCAGCACTGACGATATTCTCTTTACCACCAAGCAATGGGAGCAGAGCCGTTACGGTCTCATTGATATTCATGATATCCCTCGCAAATTTATTTTTATTCCTGCATGCCGAGGATCGTCACGGCAGCAGGCGGTATTCGTCGTGATTACCGCGGTGCGTAATAGTTAGAACCAGGTTTCCATTTGGATACCAAAGTTCCATTGTCCGCCGGCAGCAAAACCATCTTTACCGAAGGAATCATCCTTGGCGTAGTTATCCAGATCTTGGCTCCAATCCATATAGGTGGCGAACACCCGAATTTCTGGCCGGCTGAAGAAGTTGCTGATATCACCGGCTTTAAAGGTTGGGGCGAAGGTCAATTTATAGAAACCGCCACTGACTTTGTGATAATCCTTATAGCCCTGCGGATCCAGATTCATGTACTGATAACTACCTTCATAAGCTAATGCAAAGTTCTCGGTGATTTCCTGAATCAGGCGGGTGTTGAATGTTATCCACTTATAGCTATCGCCCGAGACATAACGATCCTTACTTTGTTGCGCCAATATTGCTGGGGCTAGACTCCAGTTTTTACTTAATGCGGTGGTGCCGTAAGTCGCCAAACGCCAGGTATCTGCGCTGCTGGTTAAGTTGCCATCGGACCCGATAGATTTTACTTCAGCCCCTAAACCATGGCCGTACAGCAGCGCGGTTTTTGACGTACCATCACGTAGCCCATAGAAGCTGTCACCGTGATAGGCCAACATGCTGTGAATACCTTTATCTGTGGCATTAGTATTAACGGCTTCACCGCTATTTTGGCGCGCCTCATTATCTTTGGCGCGCAACCCGCTCACCATCCACTGGAAGGGGCCGCTATAGTTATTGGCAGTGAAAATATAGCTTTGGATATCGCTATTAACATTCTCGATCTCACCATAATTACGGCCATATAACGAGAAGTTACTCTTCAGGTTATCGGTCCATTTGATGTCATAAATACCGCCACCGGTACCGGCAAGGAATACCACGTCGGAATCCAGCCAGTGAATATCGAAGTTATCGCGATCGAAACGTTTACCGGCCCACAATGTACTGTCTTTAAAAATACCGTTAAAGGTTGGCAGGGTGCCAAGTTCGACAAATGCCTGGCGCACATTGAGGTCACTGCTGTCGGCTGTCCAGTCGTTATAGCTGCGCTGACCATCAGCCAGCATCACTTTATAGCGGGTGGTGGCACCGTTATCCAGCTTCTGCTTTTTCTCCAAATTGACTTCAACATAAGTTTCTGTCTCATTACCCAAGCGGCCAACTGCCCCTCCGGTACTGCCGGCTGGCGTAACATACGGGCCACCTTGGGTGCCGGTGCCAGAGTCGTTCATTAGCAGGCCGGAACGGGCATAACCATGAAACTCAAAACCGTTGCCATCCTGTGTTTTGCTTTCCAGTTTATCTGTGCGCTTAGCCACCTGAACGGTCTTTTCTTCTGCCTGACGCGTTCGAGTTTCCAGCTTTTGTGCCTGTTTTTCGGCAATTTCGGCGCGTGTTTCTGCATTTTTTGCCCGCTGTTCCGCTTGTTGTAATCGTTGCTCCAACGCATTGAGGCGGGCTTCAATATCCATGTTTGAGGAAGACGAGGGTGAGGCTGCAGAGGTGGTTGTCGCTGCACAAGAAAGGATAAGTCCTATTGATACAGCAAGATAGCTTGGTTTTATCATCATTTTATATCACTCGGTATGTGATTGATTGTATTTATGCTAAACAGCTAAACCGGTTTTTCATGGCTAACATAAGGGGGATCCTTTGGGATTAGCAAAACATTTTGCTAACCCGATTCAGCTATTGTGATCCAGACTGCAAAGTGCATGACTTTTTGAGACGAATAAGGCGATGAGCAGGAAGAGGGCGCGCGCGATAATGCATGTAGCAGGCGCTAACATGCTGGGTGTTTAGCAAAAAGAGTGACAGGTAGGAGAAGGGACGGATGCCTGCCTGTCAAAGGCGACATCCTAAATGGTTTATGCGGAAGAGGATTTATGCAGTTAGTGGTCGGGTTGAAGAAAATGCCGCAACTGTTGAGCATTAGGTAACGCAGTCATTGCTCCTTTAGCGCTGGTGGCTAAAGCACCACAGGCTTGCGCCTGATCGATGGCGGCGGTGAGATCTGCACCTAAATGCCAATTTGGTAGCCGTGCCAATGCTGTCAGCAACCCAGCGACAAAGGCATCACCCGCGCCAGTCGTGTCTATTGGGGTGATTTTCCTACTCGGGTATTTTTGCAGACGATGGCGGTTATGCACCCAAACGCCATTGGCACCCAGTGTTACCAGTAGCAATTTGCAGCAATAGTCGGCCATCAACTGTTCCATTGCGCCAGCAATATCCTGATCTGGGCAGATAAAGTTCAGTTCTTCCAACGACAGTTTCACTACATCGGCCAATAACAGCGCCTGTTGCAGACAGGGGAGCAACGCTTGTGGTTCGCGCCAGATATCGGCACGGATATTGGGATCAAAGCTGACCCAACCACCGTCGGCTTTCATACGGCGCATCGCCTCAAAGGCGGCACTACGGCTCGGCTCTTGGCTTAAGGCAATAGAGCACAAATGCAGCCACTGATTGTTTTTAAATTCAGGTAAATCATCTGGTTGTAAGAATAGATCGGCACTCGGTGTCACCATAAATGTAAAAGTGCGTTCGCCATGCTCATCTAAATCCACCACAACTGTAGAGGTATGGTGCAGCGGATCCTGTGTCATCGCGTGGGTATCGACGTTTTCCTGTTGTAATATCTGCTGCATAAAACGACCAAAACTGTCTTGCCCAACCCGGCCAATAAAGGCACTTTTACCGCCCAATCGGGCGATGCCGACCGCCACATTGGCAGGTGCGCCACCTGGACACTTAAGGTAATTATTTGAATTTTCAGGAACTAAATCAATTACAGCATCACCTAAAACCCAAATGGTATTTTCCATGATAAACCCCTGTTTTCTTCAATCCTATTTGCTGCTAAAAGTAGAAGAATCGGTTTAGCAAAGCAACAAAATAATCCGTTATAGTAAAAAACAGTGATAAGCCCCAGACCCTGATTCGCAATACTCTTCCTGCATGGCTTTTCTTTCTATAAATGATAATCATTATTGTACATGTATTGTGATATACGAATATGGGCCAGATTACCCTGAGACATTGAGCAACATTGCCTGGATGATGGATGGGTATTTGAACTGGGGGTAATAGCGCAATTTACAGTTTTAAACGCTAATTATGTTCAACTGTGCGGAAGGATGATTCGCTTAAATAGATGTTATCTGCCAGCAGATGAGCTAGTGATTTATTTTTTTTAGATGCAATGACAAGGTTTAATAACATAATGAAAGTGAAATATAATATTGCAGTATTAAACTCAACCATTATCGATGAAAATAATAATTGAGTTTGTACCGCGTCATTTAATCAAGGTGACGATTCAACGTTTGATAATTTCTCTCCGGCAAAGGCAACTTTATTCCGGCCATCTTTTTTGGCCCGGTAAAGTGCTTCATCCGCGGCTTTAAGCGAGGAGGCCAGATCATAGGCTTGCAGAGGAGAAATACCTGCGCTCAATGTCACGGTTGTAGAAACTTTATGGTTAAAAACATGTGGAATATCAAGTCCTAAAACCCGTTGGCGCACGCGCTCAGCCAGCTGGCTTGCATACTCTTCACTCACATGAGTCAGTAACACTAAAAACTCTTCGCCGCCGTAGCGCACCACGATATCCCGTGAACGAACAGCATCACGGATAGCCGCCGCAACACGTACCAGTGCTTGATCCCCCATCGTGTGACCATAGTTATCGTTATAAGCTTTAAAATGGTCGATATCGAGCAACAATACGTAATGATTGCCGGGAGACTGAGCCAGTAGTGTTTCAAGTTTATTCTCCAGACCCCGGCGATTATACAAACTGGTTAAGGGATCTATCATGCTTAAATCACTGAATTTTTCCCTTTCATTATAAAGGCGTGCGACAAGTTTTCGGGTAAAGTCATCACTACGACGTAGCATCAAATGATGTAAGGAGAAACCAATCAGTGGCAGCATGATGGTGAATACAATACGGAAAATATTTTGAAAATCGTCGAGTAAAATAACGGTTAATGCTGCTGGTGCACTGTGTAGACAAAAAGCAAGGAAATTATCAGACAGGGCTATGGTGCTGATAAAGAAAATCGTAAACAGGCTGAGTAGTAAGTAGTTATTTTCATTATTACCCAAATATTCGTATTTAAGAATGATTTGCCAGGCCCAAAGCACGCCCATGATTATTGAAAATAAATTCAGTTTATTGGCATAATTCTTCGAAATAAAAATCAGATAAGTTGCTGCGCTCAGGCTGATAACCGTGATCAGTACTATCGGTAATGTCACTGCTGGCGTTTCAGGTGACGGTAATATCATACTAAAAATAGAAGACGACGCATTAAGAAATAAAAAAAGCAGTAAAGAGAGCCGATGCTTACTTTTCAGAAGCTGATCGTAGGAATGGCTATTCATATTCAATTCACTCTGCATAATGTCGTGCTGTCAGTAGACAAATAAACAATATCCTCATGAAGCCCTATTATTTAGGCATCACGATAAATAGTTTTTCTTAGTAATTATTTTTGTTTGAAGCGCTTTAGTATCGTTTTAGGAATTTTCTTAACCAAAATTACCATTTTTGTTTCAGCCTGTCATCATGATGTTTCTTAACTTGATGTTGTCGCTGTCTGTCCGCTGCTAACAACTTCATAGTGCAGACTACGATAGAGTGATATATGATATTAGTTATCATTATCAATTGGGGCCGTTGTTATGATTACAGCCAGATTAGCCGCTTATCGCTGGTGTGGGATCAGTGGGTTATTGAGCCGTGGTATGTCTAGTGGTTGGGGGATATTGCTGCCTTTTGCTTTACTGCCGGTTTTGGGATGGGCTGATATCACCGTCGGTCAGTTACGTATCCTGATTGTGCTCGCCATGCTAGCCACGGTTAGCATGTTGTATCACGCGCGGTTACGGCATTTCTTATTGCTGCCATCATGTCTGGCGCTGTTGGGTGGCCTGATGGCGGTGTTAATGCACAGTGGGATGCATTGAACCCAATAGCATTGGCTGAATTTTCTGTATTACAGGTATTTACGTGTATTTTAGGAAGGGGTCTTGCCAGAAGAGAGGTATTACTGTGCTTTTGAAATCATTGTGGTGCGAAGGGAGGGACTTGAACCCTCACGTCCGTAAGAACACTAACACCTGAAGCTAGCGCGTCTACCAATTCCGCCACCATCGCCCAAATGATTTCTTACTGCTATATCCGTCATACTTCAAACTACATGTGCGTTGGCTGCCTTTGTTCACCCCAGTCACTTACTGGTGTAAGCTCTTGGGAGTTCACTCGTTTGCCGCCTTTCTGCAATTCGAATTATTTTGGGTATATCTTAAAAAAGTAAAGCTTAGGATTTATATCACCAGCTTGGTGCGAAGGGAGGGACTTGAACCCTCACGTCCGTAAGAACACTAACACCTGAAGCTAGCGCGTCTACCAATTCCGCCACCATCGCATGTGCTGTGCAATATAAATCTCCCCTCGTACTTGAAGCCACAGGCTATTAAACCTCAATCACTTACCGGAGTAAGCCTATCTGGGTTTGTTTGCTGCCTGCAATACCAATTACTTTGGGGATATACTACGAATCGCCAAGAAAAGTATGTTTGGTGCGAAGGGAGGGACTTGAACCCTCACGTCCGTAAGAACACTAACACCTGAAGCTAGCGCGTCTACCAATTCCGCCACCATCGCGTACCGGAACATCACTTTTATAAAGCAACTACGGAGGCGAATTCTAGAGATTTTCGCGTTCAGGTCAATACTTATTTCCCCTAAGCGGGACGTTTGCTGTAAAAAGCATCATATGTTGAGCAATTGATTTGATTACAGAAGTATTTTTAGTTTTTAACGCCCGCTTGGTTGTGTTGGTGATAACTGTGGATAATCGGAAAACAGTTCAATCAGCCAGTCAATCAGCACTCTTACTCTAGGGGCAAGAAAACGCCCCGCAGGGAACATAATAAACAGCGGCATGGCCGGTGGTGGACAGTGGGGCAACACCTCAATCAGTTCGCCTTGGGTTAATTGGCTCTGAATACCTGGCGTGGGAGCTTGAATCAATCCTAGGCCTGCGACACCGGCTGCGATATAAGCATCGGCACCATTGACACTCAAGATACCAGGTAATGTGCGGCTTTCAACTTTCCCCTGATAAACAAATTCTAATGGGTAATCACGGCCATCTATCTGTGAGAAATACCCCACCGCTTGATGGCCGGTCAGGTCGTCGAGGGACTGTGGAACACCATATCTGGCGAGATAAGCTGGTGACGCACAGGTTATCTGTGGTTGCTGACCAATATTACGTGCTGCTAATTGTTCATCATGGGGCAGCCATGCACGCAAAACACAATCGACACCTTCACGCATCAGGTCAATGGTACTGTCATTCGCGCCGAGAATCAGCGTGATATGGGGATAACGCTGATAAAAGTCATTTAGTGCGGGGATAACCACATTGCGGGCTAGCGAATGTGGCATATCAATGCGTACTTTTCCTTCCGGTTGCAGCCGCTGATGGCTGAACAGCGAGTCAGCCTCTTCAAACGCCGACAGTAATTGCAAGCAACGCTGGTAATACAGTGTGCCTTCCGCGGTGATATTCACTTGCCGGGTGGTGCGCACCAATAAACGCACGCCTAAGCGCTGCTCTAACCGTTTTAAGGTATGGCTGACCGTTGCACGGGGCAATTGTAGTTTCTCCGCCGCGCGACTGAAGCTACCTAATTCAACAATACGGACAAATATCCGCATAGCTTGTATTTGGTCCATGATTGCACTCGTCCATTGTTGGTGTTTTTTGAACAGTAATGAGCAATCTGCATTATTTATCTTTCCTCGCTAAACAACCACACTTTCTTCCGACATCATTAACGGGGAATATCACAATGCAACAACGTCAATTAGGTTCGAATGGCCCGCTAGTCTCAGCGCTGGGGCTTGGCTGCATGGGGATGAGTGACTTTTACTCCACCAATCAGGACGTGAATGAATCCATTGCGACGTTACATCGCGCGCTGGAGTTGGGGGTGACTTTACTCGATACCGCTGACATGTATGGCCCGTTTACCAATGAGGAGTTGGTTGGACGCGCCATTAAAGGCAAACGTGATCAGGTCTTTCTGGCCACTAAATTTGGTATTGTACGTGATCCGACTGACCCGACAGTGCGGGGCGTCAGTAGCCAGCCTGATTATATTCGTAAGTCTGTTGACGGTAGCCTGAAGCGGTTGGGTGTTGATGTTATTGACCTTTATTACCAGCATCGTGGCGACCCGAGTGTACCGGTTGAAGATGTGATTGGCACTCTGGCTGATTTGGTCACTGCCGGTAAAATACGTCATATCGGTTTGAGTGAAGTCTCAGCGGCAACATTAGAGAAGGCCCATCAGGTGCATCCAATTACCGCAGTACAGAGTGAATACTCACTCTGGACACGAGATGTGGAATCCTCTGTATTGGCGACCTGCGAACGGTTAGGTGTGGGTTTTGTGGCTTATAGCCCTCTGGGGCGCGGTTTTTTGACCGGAGCGTTACGCCGCCCGGAAGATCTGGCTGCTGATGATTTTCGCCGTCATAACCCGCGTTTTCAGGGGGATAATTTTGCCATGAATCTGGTATTAGCCGATGCGGTGGTGGAAATGGCGCGCGCGAAAGGGGTTAAACCCTCTCAACTGGCGCTGGCCTGGGTATTGGCGCAGGGGAAATATATTGTCCCAATCCCTGGGACCAAACGGCGTGCTTATCTGGAAGAGAATCTGGCGGCACTCGATCTGGCACTCAGCCCGCAAGAGCTGGCAGCACTGGATGCAGTATTCCCGTTCCATGCCGCAGCGGGTGAACGCTACGGCGCGGAAGGGATGGCCCATCTTAACGCCTAGTTTTAACGTTTTTTCTTGGAGTCTCGTGGCGCACGCCCGACAGTTGCCTGATACACCTTAAAACGGCCATTCTGGGCCAGCACTTCATGGCTGCCAAATGCCGCATCCAGCAGTGCAGGGTAAGGCAGGAAGGAGTTCGCCACTATCCGCAATTTACCACCGACATGCAGGTGAGCTGTTGCGCCGCGGATCAACAATTCCGCCGCAGTCAGGCTGGTTTGAATACCATCATGGAACGGTGGATTCGAAATAATCATCTCGAAGCGGCCTTTAATGTCGGAATAGACATTGCTGGCAATCACCTGCGCGTCGATGTTATTCGCCGCTAATGTTGCTCGGCTGGCTTCAATAGCGGCCGCAGAGACATCACTCAGGGTCCATTTGATTTTAGGTGATTGCTGCGCCAATACAGAGGCCAGCACACCTGCACCACAGCCGACATCCAGCACATTGCCTTTAAATGGCTCACTGAACGTAGACAGTAACAGATGGCTGCCGGAGTCCAGCGAGTCACGGCTGAATACGCCAGGCAATGTTTTAACTGTCACATCGCCCACCTGGTAACTTTCCCACCAGACATCGGCATCAAATTCCGGCTGTTTATCCAACCGGCCATGGTACAGACCGCAACGGCGGGCGCTGTCGATTTTAGTCAACTGCGCAAATTCAGATAACATTTCTTCTGCACTGCGCACGCCACTACGGTTCTCACCCACCACAAAAATATCGGTGCCGACAGGCAATAACGAAAGGAGATTAGCCAATTGGAACTGGGCTTCCTGTTTGCTTTTCGGCCAGTAATAAACCAGCGTATCGCAGTTAGCCACCATGTCGGCAGTTGCCAAAAGACCGAATTGCACATTCTCTTCCAGCGTATTGCTCAGTAATTGCCAGTGGTGATATTGATTGGTATGAACCCGTACCCCGGCTGCATCAAACTGCGCTGGCAGCGCATCTTGTAAATCACCGGCAAACAACACATGGCGGGCTATAAATTCATCACTATGGCGCAGTATCACTTCACTGGCTGGGGTTAATGCTGACATCAGTCTTTGGCTCCTTAATAATATGATCGGGGATTATAGAGGTTTGTTGGCGCATGTTCGATGGGTTTGCTAGCATAGCGTCGAAATACGGGTCGCTCTGACAGGAAATGGCATGGCATCAAGACGAGACTTGCTGTTACAACAGCTAGGCATTACGCAGTGGACATTGCGCCGCCCGGCCGTCTTGCAGGGTGAAATCGCAGTTCGTTTACCCGAAGATACCCGACTGCTGATTGTGGCACACCTGCTTCCTGAATATGATGATCCCCTGTTGTGTGATGTGTTGCACAGCTTGGGTCTCACGCCGCGTCAGGCTTATGCACTGACGCCGGACAGGGTTGCAATGTTGCCGGAAGATACGCAGTGCAACAGTTGGCGATTGGGCATCAGTGAACCGCTTGCGGTCGCTGGCGCGCAGTTACACAGCCCGGCATTGGCCGGACTTTATCAAGACGCGAGCGCTAAGCGCGCACTTTGGCAGCAGATTTGTCACCATGAAGCAGATTTCTATCCTGACGCCAGCCGATCTGGCCACAGCGTACAAAATTGAGCAAGCCAGCCACGCTTTCCCGTGGACGGAAAAAACCCTGGTCAGTAACCAAGGGGAGCGCTATCTCAATTTTAAGTTGAGTGTCAGTCAACAAATGGTCGGTTTCGCCATTACCCAAATGGTGTTGGATGAAGCGACGCTGTTTAATATCGCCATCGATCCGCACTATCAGCGACAGGGGTATGGCCGTTTACTGCTTGAACATCTGATTGAGCAGTTGGCAACACGTGATATCGTCACTCTCTGGCTTGAGGTGCGGGCTTCAAACGCACGGGCTATCGCCCTCTATGAGAGCTTAGGCTTTAACGAGGTTTCTGTGCGGCGCAACTATTACCCAAGTGCCGATGGGCGTGAAGATGCCATTATGATGGCGCTGCCGATGGGATAGCCCCGTTTTGCCGATTGTCAGTCGTGAATAATGACTGTTTGTCTTGAATAACGACTGTTTGTCTTGAATAAATTGTCTATCTCGCATAAATCAGAGAAAATACCGCGCTATAGCCACTTATACCCGACGTGATAGGAGTTGCCGCTAAGCCTGCTGCAATTTCCAATAAGCAGGGTATAGCGCCACAATCAATGCCTCGCTTTGCCTGACCCGCATATCAATAGGATATGAGGCCCAGAGCAGGGCGGCTTAAAAGTAGAAATCTCAAATTATGTCTCCAAGTGAATACGCACTGGAAGTCGCGAAAAGACGTACTTTCGCGATCATTTCCCACCCCGATGCCGGTAAAACCACCATTACCGAAAAAGTGTTGTTGTTCGGACACGCAATTCAGACCGCCGGTACGGTAAAAGGCCGTGGCTCAAGCCATCATGCCAAATCAGACTGGATGGAAATGGAAAAGCAACGCGGGATCTCCATCACCACCTCGGTGATGCAATTTCCGTATGGCGGTTGTCTGGTTAACTTACTCGATACCCCGGGGCATGAAGACTTCTCCGAGGACACTTACCGTACTCTGACCGCCGTGGACTGCTGTCTGATGGTGATTGACGCGGCAAAAGGGGTTGAAGATCGAACCCGTAAGCTGATGGAAGTAACTCGTCTGCGTGATACACCAATCCTCACTTTTATGAACAAATTGGACCGCGATATTCGTGATCCGATGGAAGTGCTGGATGAAGTGGAACGTGAGCTGAAAATTGCTTGTTCACCAATCACCTGGCCGATTGGTTGCGGTAAGTTGTTTAAAGGGGTTTACCACCTTTATAAAGATGAAACGTATCTCTATCAGACGGGTAAAGGCCACACCATTCAGGAAGTGCGCATCGTCAAAGGGCTGAATAACCCAGACTTGGATGCAGCGGTAGGTGAGGACTTGGCTAAACAGTTCCGTCAGGAGCTGGAGCTGGTACAGGGGGCTTCTCATGAATTCGAGCATGATGCTTTCTTGTCTGGTGACTTAACGCCGGTGTTCTTCGGTACCGCTTTGGGTAACTTCGGCGTCGATCATATGTTGGATGGCTTGGTTGAATGGGCTCCGGCCCCGATGCCACGTAAAACCGATACCCGTGAAGTGGTTGCTGCTGAACCCAAATTTACCGGTTTTGTTTTCAAAATTCAGGCAAATATGGATCCGAAACACCGTGACCGTGTTGCCTTTATGCGGGTGGTTTCTGGCCGTTTTGAGAAAGGGATGAAACTGCGTCAGGTGCGAACCAAGAAAGACGTAGTAATTTCAGACGCACTGACCTTTATGGCTGGTGACCGTTCTCATGTAGAAGAAGCTTTTGCTGGCGATATCATTGGCTTGCATAACCACGGTACCATTCAAATTGGCGATACCTTCACCCAGGGTGAAGATATGAAGTTCACCGGCATACCGAACTTTGCCCCTGAATTGTTCCGCCGCATTCGCCTGCGTGATCCATTGAAACAGAAGCAGTTGCTAAAAGGTCTGGTTCAGTTGTCAGAAGAGGGTGCGGTGCAAGTGTTCCGCCCGTTGACCAACAACGATTTGATTGTTGGCGCAGTCGGTGTTCTACAGTTTGAAGTGGTCTCTTCACGACTGAAAAGTGAATACAACGTGGAAGCGGTGTATGAATCAGTTAACGTCTCTACTGCCCGTTGGGTTGAATGTGATGACGTGAAGAAGTTCGAAGAGTTTAAACGTAAGAATGAGGTTAATCTGGCATTAGATGGTGGTGATAACTTGAGCTATATCGCCCCAACGATGGTAAATCTTAATATTACGCAAGAACGTTACCCGGAAGTGAATTTCCGTAAAACTCGCGAACATTAATCACCCGCCAAGCCGCACTCTATCGGGGTACAGGGTACCCCGATTCATTAATTGTCTTCACTATTTCCTCCTTAGGATAACTCCTACTTAATCATAAAAATCCGGCTTTAGGGCGATTCCGACTGTATTTATTCTGAGATGCTCTATCTTTATAGGTACACGCAGGATTGACGTGCATCAATTTTAGGTCAAATAACCTGTAGTAATCGTAAAGTATTCATCAACTGGTCACCTCTCTGGGTGGCGTAAAATCCGTAAGTTTGGGTGTTATAACAAGTTAAGTTTCATAACCCTTTACGGTTTATAACGACAAAGGAAGAAATCGATGACAAATACAAAATTTGCCCGTTCAATGATGGCTATTGTCTTAGGTACTGCACTTATGAGTGGTAGCGTGTTCGCTGAAGACACCATGCTCAATAAGACAAACAACGTAGTAGACAGCACCGGCGCGAAACTCGATAGCTCCATGAAGAAAGTCGATAACTACATGGGTGACAGCGCTGCAACAGCTAAAGTGAAAAGCGCTCTGTTGGAAGAGAAATCTCTTAAAAGCACTGATATCTCTGTTGAAACCAACCATGGTGTGGTCACTCTGACTGGTTTTGTGACTTCTCAGGCTGAAGCTGAAACTGCCGTTGAAATTGCCGGAAACGTTGAAGGCGTTAAATCTGTCAGCGATAAGCTGCATGTGAAAGACCAGAAATCACAATCAGTCAGTGAATATGCTGGCGATGCTGCAACAACCAGTTCAATCAAAGCCAAATTGCTGGCTGATGACATCGTACCCTCACGTAAAGTGAAAGTAGAAACCACCGAAGGTGTGGTGCAGTTATCAGGTAGTGTTGAGAATAAAGCTCAGTCCGAACGTGCTGAAAGTATTGCTAAAGCCGTTGATGGCGTGAAAAGCGTTAAAAATGATCTGAGCATCAAACCTTAATTATTATCGGCTGATGGGTATTTCGTGGGGAAATAAAATAATCCACGGGATACCCGTTAATAAGTTTGTCAGCCAAATAACTCATCCACAAATCCAAATAATACGACTTCTGTCAAATACGCTACTGTTAAAGAGTGATTTTTGAACGCGAGTTTACATACCCTAAATAATTCGAGTTGCAGGAAGGCGGCAAGCGAGTGAGTACCGATGAGCTTACATTGGTAAGTGATTCGGGTGATTGAGTGCAGCTAACACTCCTGCGGCTTGAAGTATGACGGGTAGAAAGCCATTTTTTAAAACGGGAAGGAGAGGCTTATGTTTCGCTGGGGCATTATATTTTTGATTATTGCTTTAATCGCTGCGGCATTAGGTTTTGGTGGGCTAGCTGGTACGGCAGCCTGGGCCGCAAAAGTCGTCTTCGTAGTGGGTATTGTCCTATTCCTCATCAGTCTGTTTACAGGCCGTAAGCGCCTTTAGTCAGGCGAGAGGGTTACAGCAAAGGGTAAGACGGGGTATCCTCGGCACCTGTTGTAACGAATTAAGGATAGATGGTGGGATACAGAATACCTATCACGCTCGGTAATATTGAGCCACTCGCCTATAAACCATACCAACCCGGAAAAATGGCGTTGGTTTGTGAGGGAGGCGGGCAGCGGGGAATTTTTACAGCCGGTGTGCTGGATGAATTTCAACGCGCCCGCTTTAACCCTTTTGATCTGATGATTGGCACCTCTGCCGGTGCACAAAATCTATCTGCCTTTATCTGCGGTCAACCCGGTTACGCTCGCCGCGTCATAACCCGCTACACCACCACCGCTAATTTCTTTAACCCATTACGTTTTGTGCGTGGTGGCCACTTAATTGATCTCGACTGGTTGGTGGATATCACATCCCAGCAGTTGCCTCTGGCCATGGATCATGCTGAAGAGCATTTACGCAATGGCCGTGAATTCTTAATGTGTGCCTGCCGTAGTGATGATTTTGAACCCACCTATATTTCCCCCACTCGAGAAAGCTGGCTGCCGACCATTAAAGCGTCCAGTGCTATCCCTGGTTTATACCGTCAGGGGGTAGATTTGGGGGGGATCAGTTATCAGGATGGTGGCATCAGTGATGCCATCCCGGTGGAGGAAGCCTACCGCCGTGGCGCTGATACTATTGTGGTGATTCGGACTGTACCGTCGCAGGCCTATTACACGCCGCAATGGATGAAGCGGATGGAACATTGGCTGAGTGAAAGCAGTTTGCAACAACTGGTGCGGATTATGCAGCAACATGAGCAGAGCTATCACCGTATTCAGCAATTTATTGAAAAGCCGCCCGGTGACCTGCGTATTTTCGAAATTTTTCCGCCTAAGCCACTTGCCAGTAATGCACTGGGGAGCCGGGTCGCGGCACTAAATCGTGATTATCATTTAGGCCGCCGTTGTGGTCGCTATTTTTTGGCTACCGTCGGGCACTGGCTATTACCGCAAGATCAACGGGATCAGGCTGGAATCAATGGGGAGAAAACCTCGATTTCACTTTCACGTCGTATCATTCAGCCACAAGATATTAATCAACCAGATGATATGGCAGAGCTAATTGATACTGATGACTCTTCATTTGATATTACTCAAACGCCGGATATCATTACACCAGCGGATTCAGTGACCGCCACTCACTATGGCCTACCGGCTCAGATGAGTGTGAGTGACAATGGGTTGATTATTCCGACGAATACCAATAGAAAGCCCTTGCCAGTAGAGATAATTTTGCCTGCCAGTGTGGCAAAAAACAAAGGTGATACCGTCTAATGGTAGAAGTGAGTGAGCAGATAGTGAATCTTAGCGATAAAGCTTATTTTATCGATACCCACTGTCACTTTGATTTCCCTCCATTCAGTGGTGCTGAAGCGGCCAGTTTAGTCACTGCGGCTCAGGCGAATGTCAGGCAATTGATTGTTCCTGCGGTGGGTGCTGCTTATTTTCCCCGTATTTTAGCCTTGGCTGCGAACTATCCACCCCTTTTTGCCGCACTCGGCATGCATCCACTTTATATCGCTCAACATCAAGAGGCCGATTTGGCGACACTGGTATCCTATCTGGCGAACAAAACTCACAAGCTGGTGGCCGTGGGGGAAATTGGCCTGGATCTTTATATGGATGAGCCGCAGTTACCACGCCAGTTGGCGCTATTGCAGGCCCAACTTAAGCTGGCTAAACAGCATGATCTCCCCGTTATTCTGCATTCTCGCCGTTCCCATGACCAATTAGCCTCGGTGCTGCGTAAAACGGCGTTGCCGCGCACCGGTGTTGTACATGGTTTCGCCGGTAGCCTGGCGCAGGCGCAGGCATTTATTCGCTTGGGTTATTATATTGGTGTGGGTGGGACCATTACTTATGTGCGGGCACAGAAAACCCGGAGTGTCATGGCCGCATTGCCTCTTTCCGCATTACTGCTGGAAACCGACGCGCCAGATATGCCGTTAGCCGGTTTTCAGGGGCAGCCAAACCGGCCCGAGCGGGCTGCTGATGTGTTCAGCGTGTTGTGTCAGCTACGCTCTGAAGCGCCACAACAGATTGCCAGCCAGTTGTTAGCGAATAGTCAACGTTTGTTCCGATTACCGCCCGCCGATAGCTGCCCACTTTAAATCACCTCCGGGAATATACAAACCATACTAATAATTTGTGTGATCTCTTTATTTTCGCTTTTTAATGTGACCATCGTCACGCTTACGTTGATTCGGTTGCTTTTAGTTGTGTTTATTTGTGACAGAGATTATTTGATAGCGCCTTCATGTCGGTATAATCCCCCGAAAATTATTTCAATTTAATTAATGATTTCACTATTAGGGATAGCGACATGCTAATGAGTCTGGTTGGAATGGCAGTACTGATATTAATAGCCGTACTTCTTTCAAGTAATTATAGGGCGATTAATATCCGCACTGTTGTTGGTGCATTTATTATCCAGATCGCTATTGGTGCGCTGGTATTATATGTGCCCATCGGGCGCCGCATTCTGGGCGGTATGTCAGAAGGAGTCGCTAACGTTATCGCCTACGGTAATGAGGGGATTTCATTTATTTTTGGCGGTTTGGTTTCTGACAAAATGTTTGAAGTTTTTGGTGGTGGCGGCTTTGTATTCGCCCTGCGAGTATTACCAGTAATTGTATTCTTCTCATCATTGATTGCCGTTCTGTATTACCTTGGCATCATGCAAATCGTTATTAAGGTATTGGGCGGCGGTTTACAAAAGTTGCTGGGCACTTCACGTACTGAATCCCTTTCCGCCACAGCTAATATCTTTGTTGGCCAAACTGAAGCGCCGTTAGTGGTGCGCCCTTATATTGCCACCATGACCCAATCTGAACTGTTTGCGGTAATGTGCGGCGGTTTAGCTTCCGTTGCCGGTTCAGTATTGGCCGGTTATGCGCAAATGGGGGTACCATTGGAATATCTGATTGCTGCTTCCTTTATGGCAGCGCCGGGTGGGTTACTGTTTGCTAAACTGATGGTGCCGGAAACTGAAAAAACGCACGATAACGTTGATGCTATAACCTTGATTGCTGAAGATGAACGACCGGCTAACGTTATTGATGCAGCGGCATCTGGCGCGGCTTCCGGCATGCAACTGGCATTGAATGTAGGGGCAATGCTGCTGGCCTTTATCGCCTTGATTGCTCTGCTCAATGGTATTCTGGGTGGGATTGGTGGCTGGTTTGATTATCCACAACTTTCGCTAGAGTTGATTCTGGGTTGGGTATTCTCGCCGATTGCTTACTTGATAGGCATCCCATGGAGTGAAGCGATGGTGGCTGGTTCATTTATCGGCCAGAAGATTATCGTTAACGAATTCGTAGCATTTATGAATTTCGGTCAGTATCTCCAGGCAGAAGAGTTAGTCAAAGCCGCGGGTTTACAGGTTCTTTCCGAGCACACTAAGGCTATTATTTCCTTCGCGCTGTGTGGTTTTGCCAACTTGTCATCTGTTGCCATCTTATTGGGTGGCTTGGGTAGCATGGCCCCAAACCGCCGTCACGATATCGCGCGTTTCGGCCTGAAAGCGGTAGCAGCAGGCACATTGTCGAATCTGATGAGTGCGACGATCGCCGGTTTCTTCCTGGCATTATAATTAGGCTAGCTTGACTTGCCATTTTGGGATTGGGCAGTGCTCGGGACCTGTCACCTACTTCGTGTACGCTCCAGTCCCTGCGCGCTGTCCGCACCCAAACTGTCTGCGCCGCTGACGCTTAATTTTTTATGGTTCAGGCCTACAATACTGCGTATTCCTGCCCATAGGCTATTCTTGAAGCGAGTGAGCGTATCGTGGTCAGAAAGCTATAAATTAGGTTATTTTGTGACTTTAATCACATATAATTCCGTCTCGTTACAAGTTACTATTGATTAGTGTGAATTTGAACACACCTAAGCTGCCGATAACGTGTTCAAATAGTGTTATTGGCTTTCGGAATGAAAGCCTAAAGTGTGTATGGAGTCTCATTGCATCAGTGATGTAAGCAATGACCAAGTAGTTAGTGCGGTGAGATGGATCTCAATTGCCACCCATAGGGGCTATCTTCAAGGAACCAAGTCCGCTCGCCAACGTATTGAGCTTAGAACCTTCTCATTAGGGCTATGTTATTTGCCTGACTGCAACAATTACGCCTACTGAGAGGGACTTTTAATCACCAAAGATGCCGGTACGGTCTCTTTGTCCGCTCATAAATAGATGCTCAGTTCTGGCAAGGTGCTGGGGCTGAAATAGTGTTGGAGAGTTTTATGACCGATTTAACCGCCTGCGCGAATCTTAACGATTATGCCAAACGCGCACTGAGTTTGATGGATTTAACTACCCTGAATGACGACGATACCGATGATAAGGTTATCGCGCTGTGTCATCAGGCAAAAAGCCCTGCCGGTAACACGGCGGCAATCTGTATTTATCCCCGCTTTATTCCTATTGCGCGTAAAACGTTGCGCGAGCAGGGTACCCCTGAAATCCGTATTGCGACAGTGACCAACTTCCCACATGGCAATGATGATATTGCTATTGCACTGGCCGAAACCCGTGCCGCCATTGCCTATGGTGCTGATGAAGTGGATGTGGTTTTCCCTTACCGCGCCTTAATGGCGGGTAATGATAAGGTCGGCTTCGAATTAGTAAAAGAGTGCAAAGAAGCCTGCGCTGCCGCGAATGTATTACTGAAAGTAATCATAGAGACCGGTGAGTTAAAGCAAGAGCACTTGATCCGTCAAGCCTCTGAAATTGCTATTAAAGCTGGCGCGGATTTCATCAAAACCTCCACCGGTAAAGTGCCGGTCAATGCCACATTGGAAAGTGCGGGTATTATGATGAGCACTATCCGTGATTTAGGTGTGGGTAAAACCGTCGGCTTTAAGCCAGCGGGCGGAGTACGTACTGCCGAAGATGCCGCGCAATTCCTGCAACTGGCCGATCAATTGATGGGTGAGGGTTGGGCCGACGCCCGCCACTTCCGCTTTGGCGCATCCAGTCTGTTAGCCAGCTTATTAACCACGCTGGGCCATCAGAGTGATAGCAAAAGTAGCGGTTACTAATCATTATCGCAATCATTGAGTTTAGCCGATGCGCTGCGGGCGACTAGCCTGCCGTGCGGCTTTTATCCTTATTTAGGTCAGGGGGATGCTGTGTTTCTGGCACAAGAAATTATCCGTAAAAAACGCGACGGTCAGCCACTGAGCGAAGAAGAGATTCGTTTCTTTATCAATGGGATCCGCGACAATGTGGTTTCCGAAGGGCAGATTGCTGCTTTGGCGATGACCATCTATTTCCATGACATGAGCATGCCGGAGCGCGTGGCACTTACTATGGCAATGCGTGATTCTGGCACGGTGCTCAACTGGCAGAGCCTTAATCTAAACGGCCCCATCGTGGATAAACACTCTACCGGTGGCGTGGGTGATGTGACATCACTGATGCTCGGCCCGATGGTCGCAGCCTGTGGTGGCTATGTGCCGATGATTTCTGGCCGTGGCTTGGGCCATACCGGCGGAACCTTGGACAAACTGGAAGCTATACCCGGTTTTGATATTTTCCCCGATGATAATGCGTTCCGTAAAATCATTCAGGACGTCGGTGTCGCCATCATTGGTCAAACCAGCTCATTAGCACCGGCAGATAAACGTTTCTACGCTACCCGTGATATCACCGCCACTGTAGATTCCATTCCACTGATTACCGCTTCTATTTTGGCGAAGAAACTGGCTGAGGGGCTGGATGCGTTGGTGATGGATGTGAAGGTGGGTTCTGGTGCTTTTATGCCGACATATCAACTATCTGCCGATTTAGCACAGGCCATTGTCAGTGTGGCTAACGGCGCGGGTTGTAAAACGACGGCACTATTGACTGATATGAATCAGGTGTTGGCTTCCAGCGCCGGTAATGCGGTTGAAGTGCGCGAAGCGGTGCGCTTCCTGACGGGTGAATATCGTAATCCACGCTTGTTAGAAGTGACGATGGCGCTGTGCGTTGAGATGCTGTTATCAGGTGGTTTGGCGCAAGATGATGCTGACGCCAGATCCAAGTTACAGGCGGTGCTGGATAACGGTAAAGCAGCAGAACTCTTTGGTCGCATGGTGGCGGCGCAAAAAGGCCCAAGTGATTTCGTTGAGCGCTATGACAGCTACCTGCCGGTAGCCACGCTGAGCAAACCGGTCTTTGCTGAACGAGCCGGCATTGTTACCGCGATGGATACCCGTGCGCTGGGTATGGCGGTGGTTTCCCTCGGCGGTGGTCGTCGGCGGGCAACTGATCCTATTGATTACAGTGTTGGTATCACTGAAATGGCACGTCTGGGGACTGGTGTTGATGGCCAGCAGCCATTAGCGGTGATTCATGCCAATAACGAAGACGACTGGCAGCAGGCAGCAGACGCACTACGTGCGGCGATCACCTTGGGTGACAAAGCGCCGGAAGAAACACCGGTTATCTATCGCCGTATTACTGAATAAACGCCATACTTTTGTTATTGACGCTATTTGCTTTCGACGGCAAATGTTAGCAAAAACAGATTAATTACATGGGGGAGCAAATGAACGTAGCTGCCCCAGAGCGTGAACCCACGCAGGAGAAAATAATGAAACGTACATTTATTATGGTATTGGACTCATTTGGTATTGGTGCCAGCGCCGATGCTAACAAATTTGGTGACCAAGGGGCCGATACACTGGGCCACATTGCTGAGGTCTGCGCCCGTGGTGAAGCTAACGTTGGTCGTAGTGGCCCATTGACGCTGCCAAACTTGAGTCGTTTAGGGTTGGGTAAAGCTGCCGAAGAGTCCACCGGTAAATTCCCAGTTGGGCTGGATAAGAATGCAGACATCATTGGTGCCTATGGTTATGCCAGTGAGTTATCCTCCGGTAAAGATACACCGTCAGGCCACTGGGAGATTGCGGGGGTGCCGGTGCTGTTTGACTGGGGTTACTTCAGTGATGTCGAAAACAGTTTCCCACAGGAACTGTTGGATAAACTGGTAAAACGGGCCAACCTGCCGGGTTATCTGGGTAACTGTCACTCAAGTGGGACCGTTATCCTTGACCAATTGGGTGAAGAGCATATGAAAACCGGCAAACCGATTTTCTATACCTCGGCGGACTCGGTGTTCCAGATTGCCTGCCACGAAGAAACTTTTGGCCTGGATCGCTTGTATGAGCTGTGTGAAATTGCCCGCGAAGAACTGACCGAAGGTGGCTACAATATTGGCCGTGTGATTGCGCGTCCGTTTATTGGTGACAAGCCGGGTAACTTCCAACGCACCGGTAACCGCCATGATCTGGCCGTTGAACCGCCAGCACCAACCATGTTGAAAAAACTGGTGGATGAGAAAGGGGGAGAAGTGGTTTCTATCGGTAAAATTGCCGATATCTATGCGCATGTGGGTATCACTCAGAAAGTGAAAGCCACCGGTCTGGATGCGCTATTTGATGCCACGATAGAAGAAATGAAGAAAGCCGGTGATAACACTATCGTGTTCACTAACTTTGTGGATTTTGACTCTTCTTACGGTCACCGTCGCGACGTTGCTGGTTATGCTGCTGCATTGGAACTGTTCGACCGCCGCCTGCCTGAGTTGATGGCGCTGGTAAAAGAGGATGACATCATGATCCTGACGGCTGACCACGGTTGTGACCCAACCTGGCCGGGCACTGACCATACCCGTGAGCACATTCCGGTCTTGGTTTACGGCCTGAAAGTCAAACCGGGATCGCTGGGGCATCGTGAGACCTTTGCCGATATTGGGCAGACGGTAGCGACATATTTCAATCTATCTCCAATGGATTACGGTAAGAATATGCTTTAAGTCATTCAGCTAAGCTGAGCGTGCCATTTTGAACCCGGGCAGTGCTCGCCCTCCTCACGTACTGCGTGTACGCTCCGGGGGCTGTGCGCTGACCGTGCCCAAACTGTCGGTGCTCATCTACGCTGGCGATGGCTGATTTTCTCTGAACTGTGCAAAGTAGTTCAAACTTAAAAACAGCTCAGTAATATAAATTTTAATTCTCTGATTTTTAAGGAAAGTGATTATGGCAACGCCACATATTAATGCTGAAATGGGTGATTTCGCTGACGTTGTATTAATGCCAGGGGATCCACTGCGTGCGAAATTTATCGCCGAAACCTTCCTGCAAGACGTGCGCGAAGTGAACAATGTGCGTGGCATGTTGGGCTTCACTGGTACTTATAAAGGCCGCAAAATCTCTGTAATGGGCCACGGTATGGGTATCCCGTCCTGCTCCATTTATGCCAAAGAACTGATCACTGATTTTGGCGTGAAAAAAATCATTCGTGTCGGTTCATGTGGTGCGGTTCGCGCCGATGTGAAACTGCGTGATGTGGTGATCGGCATGGGGGCTTGTACCGACTCCAAAGTAAACCGTATGCGCTTTAAAGATCACGACTATGCAGCGATTGCTGACTTTGAGATGACCCGCAATGCTGTTGATGCGGCAAAAGCGAAAGGTATCGACGTCCGTGTCGGTAACCTCTTCTCTGCTGACCTGTTCTATACGCCAGACCCGCAAATGTTTGATGTAATGGAAAAATACGGCATTTTGGGTGTGGAAATGGAAGCTGCCGGTATTTACGGCGTTGCCGCGGAGTTCGGTGCTAAAGCCCTGACCATCTGTACTGTTTCTGACCATATCCGTACCGGTGAGCAAACCACCGCTGCGGAGCGCCAAAGTACTTTTAATGACATGATTGAAATTGCATTGGAATCGGTGTTGCTGGGCGATCAGAAGTAACCCCTTCTCTGCTTCCCTCTATTCAGCGGCAGCGATCTCTGCCGCTGAATCTATTCATAAAATCTGCCAGAAAAAATAGGTTTGTTTACACATCAGATAATTAGCGTTGTAAATCTATTCATCATTCTATTCACGAATCTATTCATATGCTCTCTCTGGAAACGTTATTACGCCAAAAACCGGCGACCGCGAGCTATCTGGCGCAAGCTATGGCAATCAGTCAACCCACGGTTTCCCGGCAGTTAAGCGGGTTAAAAGAGAGGGTGCTGAAAATAGGTAAAGGCAAAGCAACACAATATGCCTTACGGCGGTACATTGCTGGAGATAGTGCCCGACAGATGCAGGGAGAACTGCTTTCTCTCACCACGCTAATTGAGCGCATGGCATAATATCTATCCGCAGTATTATTTATCGCCCGTCTTTTTATCTGCATCTGCCTGACTGGCAGGTGTCTCAGGTGTTTCATCCTCATCTTCTTTGACCGGCGTATTGGCGGTGAGCAGATAAGGTGATTGCTGCCAACGGCTGCGGCGACCTTGCAGCAGAGTGCGAGCCAGAATGATCCCCACCGCCAGTGCGACGAGAATCATCAAGCGCAGCAAATTGGTGGTATTATCCACTTGCTTGGATTCCGTCGCCAGCACATGGGTGTCCAGCGTCATACGCAGAAAGCCGCTTGGCCCGCTTTTCCCGGGGATCAGCTCGACAATCTGGTGGTTGAAATAGCTGCCGGGGCGTTTACCATCCAAAGCCAGTCGATCACGTACTTTTACGTTCTCTCCAGCGCTGGCGACCAGCGTTCCGTCAATTTGATATACACTGGCATCCAATACGCGGCTTGATTGCGTCAGTTGCTGGAGAATTTCGTCAACTTTTTGGCTGTCGATATCATCATCCCCACTGTCCATGATGGGGGCGAGGCTGAAAGTGACTTGTTTTGCCAGTGTTTTCGCCAGCTCTTCAACTTGTTCCGAACGAGCGAGTTGATGACTGAGGCTGAAATAGGATGCACCTTGCATCAGCAAGACTAATAATGCCAAGCAAATCAGCACAATAGCCGTACGGTGCAGTCGGAATTTTAGTTTGGCCTTAGCCATGCAGGTTCCTTGCAAGAATCGGTGACTTTATACCCGTCATACTTCAAGCCGCATGTGCGTTGGCTACTCTCAATAACCCGAATCACTTACTGATGTAAGTTTATCGGGATTATTTCGTTTGCCGCCTTCCCGCAACTCGAATTATTTAGGGTATATGTTGCCAGAAGCAAGGGCGATAGGATAGCTTGATGCGTCCTTTTGTCTGGTCTTTACCCCGTTTTCTACAGGAGTCATTCATGTCTAATAGTCTGACCTATTGCGATCTCCCCGCGGAGATCTATCAATGGCCAGGTCTGCCACTTTCGCTCAGTGGTGATGAGGTCATGCCGCTGGATTATCGTGCCGGTCATACAGGTTGGCTACTGTACGGTAGAAAGCTGGATAAACAGCGTATTACGGGTTTTCAGGGCCAATTGGGTGCCGCCATGGTGATTGTCTCCGCCTGGTGTGTGGAGGATTATCAGGTCATCCGTTTGGCCGGCAGTTTAACCCCACGGATTAAAACGTTAGCGGATGAAAACGGTCTTGATGTCGCCCCTCTGGGAGCTATCCCGCATTTGCGTACCCCGGGCCTGCTGGTGATGGATATGGATTCAACTGCCATCCAAATCGAATGTATTGATGAGATTGCCAAACTCGCCGGTGTCGGCGAAGAAGTGGCTGCCGTCACCGAACGCGCCATGCAAGGTGAACTGGACTTCGCCGCCAGCCTGCGCCAGCGGGTTGCCACCCTGAAAGGGGCGGATGCCAATATCTTAAAACAGGTACGTGACCAACTGCCATTGATGCCGGGGCTGACCAGCCTGGTCCGTAAGCTTCAGGCATTAGATTGGCATGTGGCGATCGCCTCCGGTGGTTTTACTTATTACGCTGAATATCTGCGCGACAAACTGCGTCTGGTCGATGTGGCAGCCAATGAACTTGAAATCAAAGACGGCAAGCTGACCGGCAAAGTGTTAGGGCCGATTGTCGATGCACAATATAAAGCCGATACCCTGCTCAAGTTGGCGGAAAAACTCAATATCCCTATTGCTCAAACAGTGGCTATCGGCGATGGCGCCAATGACCTGAAAATGATGCAAGCCGCCGGTTTAGGGCTGGCTTTCCATGCAAAGCCGAAGGTGTATGCCAAAGCGAAAGTGGCGATCCGCCACGGTGATTTGCTGAGTGTTCTTTGCATTTTGACCGGCAGTCTGAAGCACGAAGAACGATGAAATAGGCTGTTTTATTTGCCATTTTTGAGCTTGTGCAGTGCTCACAAAACGCATGCATTTTGAACACACTTAAGGGCGGCCCGTAGGGGGAGCGTAGCGAATAAAATCCTCACGTCGCCATGATTTACAACGTCATGGTGTACGCTCCGATTTCTGCGCGCTGTCTGCACTCAAACTGCCTGCAACAATTACGCTTATTAGGTAATTTGGGGCTCAGGCAGGTGTGAGCTAATTAAATTGAGGTGAACCGTGGCTAAAGCGCCAAAACGAGCATTTGTCTGTAATGAGTGTGGTGCCGATTATCCTCGTTGGCAGGGGCAGTGCAGTGCCTGTAATGCCTGGAATACCATTACCGAAATCAGGCTGGCGGCGGCAACCTCGTCGTCGCGCAATGAGCGTTTTGGTGGCTATGCCGGTGATGCAGGCGTCAGCCGGGTACAGAAGCTGTCAGATATCAGTCTGGACGAACTACCGCGCTTTTCAACGGGCTTTCTTGAGTTTGATCGGGTGCTAGGTGGTGGTGTAGTGCCGGGCAGTGCCATTCTGATTGGTGGTAACCCCGGCGCGGGGAAAAGTACCTTACTGTTGCAAACGCTCTGCAAGCTGTCTGAAAACATGAAAACCCTGTATGTCACTGGCGAAGAGTCGTTGCAGCAGGTGGCGATGCGTGCGCATCGTTTGGGGTTGCCTACAGCGGGCCTCAATATGCTGTCGGAAACCAGTATCGAGCAAATTTGCTTGATTGCTGAGCAAGAGCAGCCGCGCTTGATGGTGATCGACTCCATTCAGGTGATGCATATGGCGGATATTCAGTCGTCGCCGGGCAGCGTGGCCCAAGTGCGCGAAACGGCCGCCTACCTGACCCGTTTTGCCAAAACCCGGGGTGTTGCCATTATCATGGTGGGCCATGTGACGAAAGATGGTTCACTGGCCGGGCCGAAAGTGCTGGAGCACTGTATTGACTGCTCTGTGATGCTTGATGGTGACGGTGATACTCGTTTCCGTACGCTGCGTAGCCACAAAAACCGCTTTGGTGCGGTTAATGAGTTAGGTGTATTTGCTATGACCGAACAGGGCTTGCGTGAAGTTAGCAACCCGTCGGCGATTTTCCTCAGCCGTGGGGATGAAGTCACTGCTGGTAGCTCGGTGATGGTGGTATGGGAAGGGACTCGCCCGCTGCTGGTAGAGATTCAGGCGCTGGTCGATCACTCAATGATGTCCAACCCACGTCGGGTGGCGGTCGGTCTGGAACAGAACCGGCTGGCAATCTTGTTGGCGGTATTGCATCGCCATGGCGGGTTACAGATGTCGGACCAAGATGTGTTCGTCAATGTGGTGGGTGGGGTGAAAGTGACAGAAACCAGTGCTGATCTGGCATTGCTGATGTCGCTAGTATCCAGCTTGCGTGACCGCCCGCTGCCACAGGATTTAGTGGTATTTGGTGAGGTAGGGCTAGCCGGTGAAATTCGCCCAGTACCCAGTGGTCAAGAGCGTATCTCTGAGGCGGCCAAACACGGTTTTAAACGCGCTATCGTGCCGTATGCCAATATGCCGAAGAAGCCCCTGCCCAATATGCAGGTGTTCGGGGTGAAGAAATTGGCTGATGCGTTGGCGGTGTTAGAGGATTTATAACCGCTAATTTAGTCGTGTTCATCTTGCGGCATACTGTGTTATTTTTGTTTAGCGCACTAAACAAGGAGGCGGTATGCTGCAATTCGACTATCTCAAAACAGCAATTAAGCAAAAGGGTTGCACCTTACAGCAAGTGGCCGAATGCAACGGCATGACCAAAGGTTATTTAAGCCAGCTACTCAACGACAAAATCAAAAGCCCCAGTGCGCAAAAGCTTGAAGCTCTGCACCGTTTCCTCGGGCTGGAGTTTCCCCGCCGTGAGAAAAAAGTCGGCGTGGTATTTGGTAAATTTTACCCGCTGCATACCGGCCATATCTATTTAATCCAGCGCGCCTGTAGCCAGGTTGACGAGTTGCACATCATTCTTTGTTTCGATGAGCCACGCGATCGTGAGCTGTTTGAGAACAGTTCGATGTCACAGCAACCGACGGTCAGTGACCGTTTGCGCTGGTTGTTACAAACCTTTAAATATCAGAAAAATATCCATATTCATTCGTTTGATGAGCACGGTATCGAGCCGTACCCCCATGGCTGGGATGTGTGGAGCCATGGCGTAAAGAGCTTTATGAATGAAAAAGGCATTGTTCCGAATTTTATTTATTCCAGCGAAAGCCAGGATGCGCCGCATTACAACGAGCAATTTGGCATCGAAACCATCCTGATTGATCCACAGCGCTCATTTATGAAGATCAGTGGTCGCCAGATCCGCCGTGACCCTTTCCGTTACTGGGACTATATTCCGACTGAAGTGAAGCCATTTTTTGTCCGTACTGTGGCGATACTGGGCGGTGAATCCAGTGGGAAATCCACTTTAGTCAATAAGTTAGCCAATATCTTCAATACTACCAGTGCGTGGGAATATGGCCGGGATTATGTCTTCTCCCATCTTGGCGGCGATGAGATGGCGTTGCAATATTCTGATTACGACAAAATCGCGCTGGGGCAGGCACAATATGTGGATTTTGCAGTGAAATACGCCAACAAAGTGGCATTTATCGATACTGACTTTGTTACCACGCAGGCCTTCTGCAAAAAGTATGAAGGCAAAGAGCACCCCTTCGTGCAGGCGCTGATTGACGAATACCGTTTTGATCTGGTTATTTTGTTGGAAAATAATACGCCGTGGGTTGCCGATGGTTTGCGCAGTCTGGGGAGCGATCGTGACCGCAAATCCTTCCAGAACTTACTGGAGCAGATGTTGCGTAGTAACAATATCGAATATGTTCACGTCGAATCGGCAGACTATGATGAACGCTTTCTGCGCTGCGTCGAACTGGTGCAGCAGTTACTGGCCGCGGACCTGCAACGCCTTGCCCGCCCTTCATTATTGAGTGATGTGCAACAATAGGGTTGATGAAAATTTGATATCTGAGGGCGTGATTGTTGCAGTCAGTTTGCATGCGGACAGCGCACAGAAACCGGAGCGTACACCATGACGTTGTAAATCATGGCTACGTGAGGATTTCGAGCACTGCCCAAATGTAAAATGGCAAATAAAATAGCCCTTTTAATAATATATTTAGTAAGCAATAACGACTTTACCCTGCATATGCCCGCCTGCAACTTGCGCGTGGGCGGCATGCAGGTTTTCCACTGTCAGGCCGTGCAGGGTTTCGCTTAAGGTGCCTGGCAGTTTGCCCTCATCCACCAACTGGCTTACCTGTTTTAAAATTTGCCCTTGTTGGGCGATATCCGGGGTAGAGAACATACTGCGGGTGAACATAAATTCCCAATGCAGGGCGGCACTTTTTAGTTTTAACTGATTCTGATCCAACGGTTCTTCATTCTCAACGATGGTACAGATTTGCCCCAATGGTGCGATGAGCTCACTGATGGCGGGCCAGTGGCCGTCGGTGTCATTCAGGCAAAGAATATAATCAACTTTATCAATACCTTCTTTTGCCAGCTCAGCTTTCAGATGGTGATAATCGACGGTCAAGTCCGCTCCACGTTCACGACACCAGGCGGCTGATGCTGGCCGTGATGCTGTTGCTATCACTTTTAGCGGGCTACGTAATGCCGCCAGGGGAATAGCTAATGAGCCAACCCCGCCCGCTCCCCCGATGATCAATAAACTTTGTCCGGCACTGGCTTGCTGAATTTTTAGATGTTCAAACAGCGCTTCCCACGCAGTTATTGCGGTTAATGGCAATGCTGCGGCCTGCGCCCAGTTGAATGAACGGGGTTTGTGGGCCACGATGCGAGCATCAACCAACTGTTGGTTAGCATTGCTACCGGGGCGGGTGATATCGCCGGCATACCACACTTCATCACCTGCACGGAACTCGGTGACGTTCGTACCGACGCTGATGACCACTCCAGCGGCATCCCAACCCAGAATTCGCGGCTGTTGCAGGCCATTCTTCTTCAGGCCAGCATGTACTTTGGTATCAACCGGATTGATGGACGCGGCTTTAACCTCAACCAGCAAATCAAACGGACCGGGAGTGAGTGGGTCCAGAGCGACTTCAATAAAATCGGTGGGTTGTTGCGGGTTCACCGCAATGGCTTTAACTGACATGGTAATACTCCTGTTTAGCGTATGGATTGAGTCTAGACCTTCTTGGTGGTGGTGATAAGATGGACAATCACTAACCCAGTGTTCGTCTAAGATAAACAATCATGTTTAAACAACTTCAGGATATGGCGCTGTTTGCACGAGTCGCGGAGTGTGGCAGCTTTACCCGCGCCGCTGAAATGGCGGGTTTACCGAAATCCAGTGTCAGCCAGCGCATCAGTCAGTTAGAACAAAACTTAGGTATCCGTTTACTCAATCGAACCACCCGTCAGCTGAACCTGACCTTTGCCGGTGAGCGCTATCTAGTGCATTGTCAGGAGATGCTACAAGCCGCAGAGCGCGCTGATCTGGCGCTGCAACGCCTGAAAGATAACCCCAGTGGCCGCTTGCGCATCTCAACTCCAGCAGGGCTGGGGGCGACTTTACTGGCGCGGTTGGCAACAGATTTCCAGCGGCAATACCCGGATGTGCTGTTGGAAGTGTTAGTCTCGGACACCATGGTAGATTTGGTTGAAGAGGGCTTTGATGTGGCATTGCGCACCGGTAAGCCGCAGGACTCGTCACTGATTGGCCGCCGATTGGGCTATGCGCCACGCTATCTGTTGGCGTCACCCGCCTATCTGGCACAGCATCCGCCACTCACTCATCCAAGGCAGCTGGATACTCACCGCTGCATTGCCCACCGTGCCTGGCAGGCGCTGATTTTACGCCGTGAAGATGAGTTTTACCGCTGGCAGGTACCTGCGCTGCATGTCACTGATAATCTGCTGTATGCCCGTGAATGTGGCCTGGCGGGTGGTGGTATCACCCTATTACCGGCATTTTTAAGCCGTGAAGTGGTGGCAAACCGTCAATTAGTGGAAGTGTTACCACAATGGCAGGCTGAAGGTAATGAGCTGTATCTGGTGTATCCGAGTCGTAAGTTGAACTCACCGGCATTGAGCTGTTTTATTGATGTGGTGATAGGCCATCCGGTATTTGAAGATTATGTGCAGGGGCTGGCAACGTCCTGAAAGATGTGGAGCCAGGCTCCACATCGGGCGAGCTATGCCAAATAGAACACTTCTCGTAGTGCCTGGCTTACCGGGCTGTTATCAGGGTTGGCTGGCATCACATCGGCCATATGTTGCCACCAGCGCTGGCAAATGGCGGTTTGGGCCACGGCATTCCAGCGCTCTTCTGATTCAATTTCGACAAAACCAAATAGCAAATTGCGCGTGTCATCAAGAAAAATTGAATAGTGGTGAGCGCCATGGGCTTTCAGTACCGCTTCCAGTTCAGGCCAGATGGGTGAGTGCCGCCGCTGATATTCTGCATGGGCATCAGGGTTAACCTGCATTACAAAGGCTTTGCGTATCATGATATTACTCCGATCAAAGTGCCTGTAAGTACAGTGCGCGGACTTGATCTCTGTCCGCAGTACGTGGGTTACAAGGAGCACAAGGATCCGCCAGCGCTTTATCTAACCAGCCTTCGATATCACTTTCCTGAATACCTAATCCTGAGAAGCCAACAGGAATGCCAACACGTTGCGACAACTGCCGAATGGCGCTTATCGCTTGATGGCTGGCTTGCTCATCAGTCAACTGCTGAGTATTTACCCCCATGGCTTGTGCTATGCGGGCAAAACGGCTGACTGCCTGTGGGCGGTTATACTCTTCAATAATTGGCAGTAAAATAGCATTGCACACCCCGTGTGGAAGGTTATGGGTCGCACCCGGTTGATGGGCCAGTGCATGCACTAAACCTAGCCCGGCGCTGTTAAATGCCATCCCCGCCAGATACTGGCCGCACGCCATCATTTCACGTGCGTGCAGATTCTTACCGTCATCGACTGCCAGAGGCAGCCATTGGCTGATCAGGCGAATAGATTCAAGTGCTGAATGGTCGGTTAGGGTGTGTGCGCCCAGCGATACATAGGCTTCGATAGCGTGGGTGAGGGCATCCATTCCGGTTGCAGCAGTCACACTGGCAGGAATATTCAACATGACAGAGGGGTCATCGACGGCGATATCAGGAATGATATTGGTATCGATAATGACTTCTTTTACTTGCCGCTGGCTATCAATAATCACTGCATTACTGGTCAGTTCTGCGGCTGTTCCGGCGGTGGTATTGATGGCGACCAGCGGGACACCACTCTGTTTTACTTTACCGACACCAGAGTATGCCGTGGATGGCCCCGGATTGGCGGTCAAAATCTTAACGGCTTTGGCTGTATCGATTGGGCTACCGCCACCAAAAGCTATCAGATAGTCACACTGATGCTGCCTGAAAGCGGCTAATCCTGCCTGTACTAACGCTTCGGTAGGGTTAGGAAATACCTCGCCAAACAAGGCATAAGGTAACTGATGCTGTTGCATCGCAGCGAACAGACCGTCGAGTAGGCCTAGCTCGACCAACTGCCCATCAGTGACAATCAGGGCTTTGCCCCACTGTTTGTCACCGAGTAATTTAACCATATCCTCGATTGCACCTGTGCCGTGCAAGCTGATTTTTGGTAGTGCCAACATAAAGCTCATGCTGTGCTCCTCAAAGAAAGCAGACCAGATAATGACCAGCCCCGGCCTGAACCGGAGCGTTGGTCGAAGGGGTTAAACGTCCAGTGCAGCGGCTAATGGGGTCACGTCAAAACGAGCCGCGAGTGCTATCAGTTGTTCACGAGAAATGGTTTGCTGCTTGCCACCCATCGACAGGACTTTCACCATGATTTCGGCGGATTTCTCGGCGGTATCAATCAGACCAAAGGCATCATCCAGTGTTGGCCCACTGCCGAAAATACCGTGGAACGGCCACAGCACTAGGCTGTGTTCACGCATCTGCTCGGCGGTTTGGCTACCAATACCGTCGGTTCCCGGCACCATCCACGGCACGATGCCGATACCGTCGGGGAACACCACCAGGCACTCGGTGCTGCCCTCCCATAACAATCGAGTGAAGCTGGCATTTTCCAGTTTTTGTACATAACTCAGAGCAATCAGATTGGTGGCATGGCAATGCATGATCACTCGGTTGCTGCCACCACTGACTTGCATGCGAACAATATGAGATTGGAAGTGCGCGGCAAGCTCTGAGGTTGGCAGCCCCCCTTGCGGCAGGCCCCAGTGAATGTGATAAGCCATGCCATCATTGCTGACTTGCAGTAGTACCAGATTGTCTTCTGGGTTTAACTCAACATTGCGGAAAAATTTGCCAGAACCGGTGACTAAGAACCAACTGTTCGCCAGTTCGGGGGCGGGTTGAGTGAGTTCCACGTTACGTGGTTGCGCTGCGAAATCACCACGATAGGGTTCAACCTCTTCAGCCAGTAAGCGCAGGCTGATATTGCCACCGTTACGTTCATCCCACCCTTTGCGCCACATATCGCTGGTGGCTTTAATCATTCCCTGAATAAACCAGGAAGATTGAATAGCTTGCATAATCATGAGTCCTTAACGTTGGCTGAGAGTCTGTTGTTCGTAATCACGTACGGCATTGAGCCAGCGGGCATCGACCGGCACATCGTTGCGCTGACAATACCCTTCCCAGATGGCTTGCCATGGCAGGGATTTCTGTTCTTCCAGCAGCGCCAGGCGTGCGGTGTAGTCACCGCGCAGTTCCAATTGACGTAGCATCTCGGTCGGTTCCAATAAGGCGCGCAGCAAGGCTTTCTTCATGTTGCGAGTGCCAATGACCCAGGCGGCGATACGGTTGATGGAGGCATCAAAGAAGTCGAGACCGATATGCACCCTGTCGAACAGGTCGTGGCGGATAATTTCGTTGGCGATAGCCTGTGTTTCATCATCGAGCAAGACCACATGGTCGCTGTCCCAACGCACCGGACGACTGACATGCAGTAGCAGGCGCGGAACATACAACATGGCGCTAGAGATCTTGTCGGAAATCACCTCAGTCGGGTGGAAGTGACCGGCGTCCAGACACAGTGCGGTTTGGCGGCTGGCGGCATATCCCATGTAAAACTCGTTAGAACCGACGGTGTAGCTTTCAGCCCCAATACCAAACAATTTGCTTTCGACGGCATCAATGTGATGGTTTGGGTTTAACTTTTCACTGATAACCTCATCCAGTGCTGATAGCAGCCGTTGGCGGGGTGCCAAACGGTCGATGGGGGTATCCTTCATGCCATCGGGGATCCAGATATTCATCACCGATGGTGTCCCTAGTTGCTCACCAAAATAGGCAGAGACCCGGCGGCTGGCCTGACAATGTTCAATCCAGAATTGGCGAATTTCAGGGTTAGCATGAGACAGGGTAAAACCATCGGCACTCAGTGGATGAGAGAAGCAGGATGGGTTGAAGTCCAATCCCAGATGATGTTTTTTAGCCCACTCAACCCAGCGGCTAAAGTGGCGTGGCTCAATTTTATTACGCGCCACGGGGGTATCCGATTCGAGATAAATAGCATGTAAATTGAGTCGTTTAGGGCCGGGAATCAATGTTAGGGCCAGTTCGAGGTCAGAACGTAACTCAGTAGCATTACGCGCTTTACCGGGGTAGTTACCGGTGGCCTGAATCCCGCCGGTCAGTACACCATCCGGGTTTTCAAAACCGGTGACGTCATCACCTTGCCAGCAGTGCATGGAGACCGGCAGGGTATCAAGGCGGGCAAGTGCGGCATCAACATCCACGCCGACGGCGGCGAAGCGCTGTTTAGCCAGATCCCAGGCCTGTTCAATAGAGTTCGTCATATGCAAAGTTCCTTAGGTAATTGACTCAGTGACTGGAATTGCGGCCAATGGGCTGCAAAGTCAGTGTTGTCGTGAGGGGATAAAGGGTGGAGTGGGAAGTTATTCGCCACGATGCGGCGGTAGTGAGCAACATCGCTCACCTCTCCCAGTGCAATTAATTGGCTGCCAATATTGCCCAGTGTCGAGGCTTCAACCGGCCCCATAGTGACATTCAGGCCACAGGCATCAGCACAGAGCTGATTAAGGAATTGGTTTTGGCAGCCGCCACCGACGATATGCAAATGGCTGATTGGACGCCCGCGTAACTCTGCCAGTTCTTGGGCAACTTGCCGGTACAACATGGCGAGGCTATCAAAGATACAACGAGCCAGTTGGGCTGCGGTGGTGGGGATTGGCATACCATATTCGCGGCAGGCGTTCTGAATCTCGCCGCACATATTGGCTGGATTAATAAAGCGGCTGTCATTGGGGTTAATCAGCGAGCGGCAAGCTGGTTGGCGTGCCGCCTGTTCGATCAACTGCGGCAGGTCTTTAATCTGCAACTCATCAGTGGCCCGTTGCAGTAACCACAAACCCATAATATTTTTCAGTACCCGGTAGCGGCTTTCAGCGCCACCTTCATTGGTGATATTGCTGGCCAGCGCCTGCCCATGGGTTATGGGGGTGGGGCTTTCAAACCCCATCAATGACCAGGTACCGGAGCTAAGATAGGCAGCATCCGCATCAATCAAGGGTGCGGCAAGTACCGCGCTGGCAGTATCGTGGCTGGCAACGGCAATGACCGGCACCTGCTGGCCGCTGGCGCCTGGCCAATAGCCGATGGTATTGCCAGGTTTAGTGGGCTTGGCAAACCAATGGGCCGGTACCCCGGCATAGGCTAATAGATCGCTATCCCAATCATTGGTTTCAATATTAAGTAACTGGGTGGTAGTGGCATTGGTGTATTCCCAGTTAAGCTGGCCAGTAAGGCGATAGTGCAAATAGTCCGGGATCAGTAACAGATGGGCGACATCGGCCAACAAATACGGTTGCTGTTCGCTTAATGCCCGTAATTGATACAAGGTATTGAACGGTAAAAATTGAATACCGGTACGGCGATAAATGGCACTGCTTCCCAGCGTTTGTTGCGCTTGCTCCATCACACCCTGCGTACGACTGTCGCGGTAGGAGACTGGCTGTCCGACCCGTTTCCCTTGCTTATCAAGCAAAACAAAATCAACACCCCAGCTATCAATTCCAATGCTGTCGAGCTGAATCCCTTCGCTATCGAGCTGATTCAGGCCCTGACGGATTGATTGTTCAATAGCATCGATATCCCAGACATCGGTACCATCAATAGATTTAATCTGATTAGCAAAGCGGCAAACTTCTCGCAGCTCAAGTTGCGGTTGGCTGGGATGATAACTCGCCAGCATCACGCGCCCGCTGGATGCGCCAAGGTCAATGGCGACTATGTGCCGGGGGCTGATAGATGGTGTTACTGCTGATTGTGTGGGCATGATTAGCGGCCTGTCATTTCTCAATGCCCACAGTGTAGAAACTTGCCTTACCTACCACCTTCTCATCACTGCCAGCCGCTATGGCTTGCTGGCAAAATGACGAAAGTGAAAGTGAAACAGCTCACAGTTTCGTATTTAAACAGGGCATCGCTCGCCTGTGACCCTGCGCATACTTTTCAACATTGCTGCACTTATCTAAAAAAAATCACCGCCAAAGTCGCTTTTAACGTCAAAAATTGAAGGTTTCATTACCGCTGCTGCTTTTACTATCGAGAGCTGAAGCAGGGCGATTTCGCCATGCCTGTTGAAAGAGGGCAAAAGATGACTGTCTTGCACAGTATTGATTTTTTCTCTTCAAGTTCTGCATCGGTCGCAATTGAAGCCCGGGAACCACAACCCGCATTTCCTGAGCATCATCATGATTTTTATGAAATTATTATTGTTGAGCAGGGGGCCGGGGTCCATGTGTTTAATGGCAACCCCTACACCTTAAGCGGAGGGTGTGTTTGTTTTGTCCGTGACCATGATCGTCACCTGTTTGAGTCAACCGACGGTTTGTTCCTCACCAACGTCTTATTCCGTGCGCCCGATGCTTTTCGTTTCTTGTCTGGCGTAGAACATTTTCTGCCACGTGAAACTGAAGGGGTTTACCCCTCTCATTGGCGGATTAATGGACAGGTTTTACAGCAAGTAAAACACTTGATTCGCTGCCTTGAGCACTCGCCTCACAGCGAGCAAGCTGAAGATATCGCACTACATGAAAGTGTGTTTATGCAGTTGTTGGTGCAACTGTGGCAAGGGTGTCGGGCGCAGGTGGGTGAGGATCAGGAAGGGCGGTTATGCCAATTATTAGACTGGCTACAGAACCACTACAGTGAGGTAATTGAGTGGCCGGAACTGGCTGATCGCTTTGCTTTACCATTACGCACCCTCCATCGGCAGTTAAAAAACCAGACCGGCATGACCCCACAACGTTATCTGACGCGTTTGCGTTTGCTACAGGCGCGTCATCAATTGTATTACAGCGATAATAGCGTTACCGAGATTGCCTACCAATGTGGTTTTGGTGACAGCAATCATTTTTCAACGCTGTTTAAGCGGGAGTTTTCTCAGTCTCCCCGTGATTTGCGCAGTCAACTGTAGTGCAACCCGTGGAGGCGTGAATAGCATCACGGTAAAAATCGGTAGTTTCATGATAATGAGCTGCTTATTAATTGACCTGTAAATATAGGGCGATAAACATGCGGATACCACTGCGGTTAGAAAGCCGGGATTATTTGCCATCGGAGCAGATGCCGGTGGCGGTAACCAACCGATACCCGCAGGAAGTCTTCGCAGAGCATACCCATCAATTCTGCGAGATTGTGATTGTCTGGCGGGGTAACGGGTTACATGTCCTAAATGATCATCCTTACCGCATTACCTGTGGCGACGTTTTTTATATTCAAGCCACAGATCATCATAGCTACGAATCCGTGCATGACTTGGTATTAGATAACATTATTTATTGCCCGGAACGGTTACACCTAAATGCACAGTGGCATAAGTTATTACCTCTATTTGGGCATGAGCAGAATCAAGGATACTGGCGGTTAACCACGCAGGGCATGGCACAGGCTCGGCCGATTATTCATCAGTTGGCACAGGAGTCACGTAAGACAGATTCCTGGTCGATACAATTGACGGAAGCGCTATTATTGCAACTCGCCATCGTACTAAAACGCCATCGCTACCGAGCTGAACAGGCACATCTATTGCCCGATGGTGAACAGCTAGATCTCGTGATGTCTGCCGTACAACAAAGCCTGGCAACGCATTTTGATATGGCGGAGTTCTGCCATAAAAATCAGTTAGTTGAACGTTCACTTAAACAACTGTTTCGCCAACAGACCGGAATGAGTATCAGCCATTATTTACGCCAAATTCGCCTTTGTCATGCCAAATGTTTGCTGCGGGGAAGTGAGCATCGCATCAGTGATATTGCTGCACGTTGCGGGTTTGAGGACAGTAATTATTTCTCTGCCGTTTTTACGCGTGAAGCTGGCATGACACCACGCGACTATCGCCAGCGTTTTGTTCGAGCACCGTTATTCGCGGGTAAGAATAGGCGGGAAGCAGAACAGCCTCAGGGTACAACCATCATTTAGCGATGCCAATTGGCGAGGACGTTGCTTAACGTCACCCGCCAATACCATTTTATCTTTAGTTTTGCGATTATGCTGCCATACCCAAACCGACTATATTTGCTGCCAGAATGATCACCAGACAACCAATACACAGCACCGTCACTGGTTTCTTGCTTGAGCATTTCCACTCTTTGAGTAACAGACCCACAATACCACCACACAACACATAGAAACTCATGTGCAGCATCCAGCTCATATAGTCATACTGTGGTGGGATTTTGGCGTGACCCCAAGCATAGAAGAAGAATTGCAGATACCACATCAATCCCCCCAAGGTTGAGAACAAAATATTAGTGATCAACAGCGGCTTGGCGATAGAAAAATCGGCTTTGACCGACAAATTCTTGAGGCTGGCTAAACGAATAAAACAGTAACTCAGGTTGATGATGGCCCCACCGCCCATGATGATGACGTAACTTGGTAACGCTACATACAGAGGGTTAATCCCTAATGCGCTGGCGGCTTCATGCATCGGTTTCGCGGCATCCATGGCAAATGACATACCGGCTGAGAAAATACCGCACATCACCGCCAGAATAAGCCCTTTCTTCAGGTTGAACTCTTCCGCCTGAATGCCCATGGCGCGTTCTTTCAGTAATCCAGCGTAACTGACAATAGCTACCCCGATCAGTGCCACGACGACACCCAGCAGGGTCATTCGGCCGCCAGCAGTGCCGAGTAGTACATCAAAGCGCCCTTGCAGTATGGGGGTCATTAATGTGCCGATAATCAGGGTGATACCGATGGCAATCCCAATCCCCATCGACATGCCGAGGTAACGCATGGTCAGGCCGTAGTTGATATTACCAATCCCCCACATGGCACCGAACAGAAATACTGGCAGTAGGGTTGCTATACTGAAGGAGCCGTAATATTGCCAAAAATCAGGCAATAACAAATAGCTGACCGTCCACGGTAGAATAAGCCATGACACCAGGCCACCAATCGACCACATGGTCTCCCATGACCACTTTTTAACTTGCTTAAACGGCGCGTAGAAACACGCCGCACTGGCAGCGCCCACCAGATGCCAAATTATCCCCAATATAATCGCATTGTTCATCTTATTATCCTTCGTTGTGATGGTGCGGGTAGGCGCAGAACCAGAAGGGCGCATAAACCGCTGATGACGAAGGAGTCTAAATAGTGTGCAGTCTTGTCACCTTCGGCTGACTGCCTTAGGACAAGGAATACTGGCAAAATTCAGTGGGTAAGAATGATAACGATCACAGAATGGAATTCTGGTGGTTGGCGGCTTGTTGGGGGGAGAGAATCGCCGGAGTATTCGGCTCATTTGATGAGCCGAATAGCGGCTTTAATCGGCTCACGTGATGAGCCGATGTCATATTACTTGGTCATCTTCTTATACTTGATACGGTGTGGTTCCAGTGCTTCGGCACCCAGAGTGCGTTTCTTCCACTCTTCGTATTCAGTAAAGTTACCTTCGAAGAACGCCACTTTGCCCTCATCCTGATAGTCGATGATATGGGTAGCAATTCGGTCAAGGAACCAACGGTCATGGGAAATAACCATCGCGCAACCCGGGAATTCCAGTAAGGCGTTTTCCAGTGCGCGCAGCGTTTCGATATCCAGATCGTTAGTCGGTTCATCGAGCAGCAACATGTTACCGCCAACCTGTAGCAGTTTGGCCAAATGGATACGGCCGCGCTCACCACCGGACAGCTCACCCACACGCTTGCCCTGATCAATCCCTTTAAAGTTAAAGCGGCCTACATAAGCACGGCTTGGAATTTCAAAGTTACCAATCTTCATGATGTCCTGACCGCCGGAGACTTCTTCCCATACGGTTTTGCTGTCGTCCATGTTGTCACGGAACTGATCAACCGATGCCAATTGCACGGTATCGCCCAGTGAAATCGTGCCAGAATCAGGTTGTTCCTGCCCAGATAACATGCGGAACAGGGTTGATTTACCGGCCCCGTTTGGCCCGATGATCCCCACAATCGCCCCTTTCGGCAGCGCAAAGGTCAGATCATCAATCAGCAGACGGTCACCGTAAGACTTGCTCAGGTGCTCAACTTCCAGCACTTTGTCGCCCAACCGTGGACCCGGCGGAATGAACAATTCACTGGTTTCATTACGTTTTTGATACTCAACGCTGTTAAGTTCTTCAAAGCGGGCCAGACGTGCTTTACCTTTCGCCTGACGGCCTTTTGGATTCTGACGAACCCACTCCAGCTCTTTCTCAATAGACTTGCGACGTGCGGCTTCGGAAGAGGCTTCCAGTGCCAGACGAGCATCTTTCTGCTCCAGCCATGAAGAGTAATTGCCTTCCCACGGAATGCCTTCGCCACGGTCCAGTTCCAGAATCCAACCCGCCACATTATCAAGGAAGTAACGGTCATGGGTAATGGCGACAACAGTGCCCTCATAGTCGTGCAAGAAGCGCTCCAGCCAAGCCACGGATTCGGCATCCAAGTGGTTAGTGGGTTCATCCAGCAACAACATATCGGGTTTTTCCAGCAGCAGGCGGCAAATTGCCACGCGACGACGTTCACCACCGGACAGATTGGCAATTTTGGCCTCCCACGGTGGCAGGCGCAGAGCATCGGCAGCACGCTCTAACTGGTTATCCAGGTTATGGCCATCATGAGACTGGATAATCGCTTCCAGCTCGCCTTGTTCCTTCGCCAGCTTATCAAAATCAGCATCAGGATCGGCGTACAGTGCATAAACCTCATCCAGACGGGTCAGCGCGCGTTTAACGTCACCCACCGCCTCTTCAACCGACTCACGCACGGTTTGCTCAAGATTTAGCTTAGGTTCCTGCGGTAGGTAACCAATTTTGATACCAGGCTGCGGGCGGGCTTCGCCTTCAATATCAGTGTCAATGCCAGCCATGATACGCAGTAGAGTAGATTTACCCGAGCCGTTAAGGCCCAGCACACCAATTTTGGCCCCAGGGAAGAAACTCAAGGAGATGTTTTTCAGAATATGACGTTTCGGCGGAACGACTTTGCCGACACGATGCATAGAATAGACGTATTGAGCCACGTTGCGTCTGCCTCTCTAGATCAGTTTTTATTAGGATATCTGGTGCGGAGTGTAGCCCGTTTTACTATACCCGTCATCTTTCAAGTCGCAGGCGTGTTCGCTGCTGTTGCTAGTCCGAATCACTTAAGTGATTCGGTGAGAGTCGTTTTATATCTCCCTGTCGCACTAGTCGGGAACGCAACAAGGTTAGGGTGCGGTGACTATCATGGCTACTCGGCGGTTTTCTGCTCGTCCTTTAGGGGTACGGTTATCGGCGACCGGCTCTAACTTACCGCGACCTCGTACCTCAATATTGGCTCGTGGAATACCTATGGTTGCCAGTGCATCCGCTACTGCAGAGGCACGTTGCAGCGATAACTGTTGGTTATACTCATCTTTACCGATGGAATCAGTATGCCCATCAACCCGCAGATGAGTAATGCCCACACTCAATAGCGCACGGCCAATGTTTTGTACTGTCTGCCCGCCAGACGGATTCAATTTTTTCACGTCACTATCGAATAACACTTTGTTTGCCAGACCAAATTCCCAGCCATTTTCAGTTAATTTAAATCCTTGTTCCTGTAAGGCTGCAATCTGCTCGGGTGTTAATCCTGGTGGTTTGGTTGCCTGACACCCCGCCAATATCAATAAACTCATGGCGAAAAAACTCATCCAGATATGGCTTATCAGACTGTTGTTTTTCAATACCTGCATGTCACCTATCCTAAGCTTTCAGTAAGAGTAATATCCGATTGGTAGGCAATGACGCTGCCACCGAACTGGAAACGTTTCTTTGCTTGATACATGGCTTCGTCGGCCCGTTGTAATAGCTCTTCGGGGGTCAGCGCATGATCTGGGTAAATCGCAATACCGATGCTGATAGAGGCGGTTATCTCACTACCATCTACCAAATCAATAGGTTGATTCATACTGTCGATAATATTATTAGCGATGGTTACAACATCATCGGTGTCGTGGATCGGTGCCAGTAATACGGCGAATTCATCGCCGCCCAAACGTGCCACCAAATCGGTTTCACGTAACAGTGCGCGGATACGATCGGCAATCGAGGTCAGCACCAGATCTCCCGCTGCATGACCATAGTTATCATTGATTTCTTTGAAGTGATCACCATCAATAAATAACACGGCCAGTTGTTCATCATCGGCGCAATCACTCAACGTGCGGCTTAGCCGGCCCTCAAAGAAAGCACGGTTAGCCAATCCAGTCAGGCTATCATGGGCAGCACGGTGTGCGAGGAAGTCATTTTCTTGCGTTAAATGGTCTTGCCAAACCTCCAGTTCTTCCAGCAAGCCATTGAAGTCATTGCTTAACTCGTTAAGTTCGGCAATTTTCGCTGACGGCACTCGCTGACCAAAACTGCGGTGGCGGCTAACACTATGAGCAACTTCGGTGATTTTGTTCAATGACTCGATAATGCCAAACAGCATCCGGCGCGACAGGAATAGTGCCACTAACGTGCTGAGAATTAGGCAGACGAATAAGCCCATCAACCCTTGCAACAGAAAACGTAGCAGACTACCACCATGACCAATAATCACGATGCTGCCGACTTCATTACCGGCATGCATCATGGGGAGTACCACCGGCTCAGGCAAAGCCCAACGGGCGACTTTTTGTTCCATATCATACATTGGACTATCGTTTGGTAGCGTCCAGTTAGCTATTTCTCGGCCATTCACATCGAGAATTTTAGCTTGGGCAACTTCTTCATTTGCCGCAATCAAGGACAGCGCCTCGTTAGCGGCCACGCTATCACCAAACACTACGGCAGCTTCAGTGGTGTAACTGATTGAACGGGCAATTAAATGTAGGTTATGGTCGGCATACACCCGCAAGGCAAACAGTGCCACCAGTGTGAGAAAAATACCTGCCGTTGCGACCGAGACCAATGCCACCGTCAGATGTATGCGACCGAGTACCCGTCCCAGTGTGGGGAGCTTCGCGATGTTTGGCCGATTTTTTGTCTGTTTGACTGACTTATTCTGTGTTGAATTCATAATGCGTCTGTCTTTTTACGCGCAAGTTGCAACACACTGGGATGAACCTTTACCCCACCGCGTGCCAATGCATCCATATTGACTTTGAAAGAAGCCTGCTTACCTTCCAGTAACAAACAAAATGCACTGCCAAATGTACATTCGTCATAATCTTCACTGATGGTAAGAATCGGATATCCCGACAGTCGGGCTGTCAACTCCTGACGCTGTTGTAGCTCGGTACGCCCCAGATAAACGACATCGCAATTGGTTGCAATCGAGCTATCCGAGAGGGAATAGCGCTGAGTTTTAATGGGATGTGTGGTTTCCATAAACGCGGGATTAAACAGCTCTTCTGCATAAATTGTCGGGGCCACCACACACAAGCGAGTTACGACGGGGGCCACGGGCCAGCGTGCATAGCTGATAATACCCAACACCATTTTGGTGGCGGCATTACTGCGTTCATGGATAAGGGCTTCATTGATGTTATCCGCAGCCATTGATGGTAAGGGGGCAAGTAAGCCAGAGAGAAGTAATAAAATAGAAGCACAGGCCCGCCAGACACGCCATAGCGTCATTAGTTTTAGCGGATAGTAGCATTCATAATTGCTGACGCCGTTAATTGCGCAAGTTGCGGTGTTCATTTTTGCGCTTCCTGTAGGGCGGCATGGTTCACATGTTCATTACAGCGATCGCATAATAAATCGCCGCCATTCTATTATAAGATTTAATTGATGCAATAATAGTCATGCTATCGGCAATATGCGATTTATCTTAAATCATATTTATGGGCGATAAAAAAACCCGGCTAATTAGCCGGGTTTTATGTATCGCAACGTATTGATATCAGACCGGATTCGATCCGCGCTTAAAGCGACCGATAACCCACTTTTCGATCTCTACTACCAAGAAGATGGCGATAGAAACCAACAGTGTTAAGCCCCAGTAATAGGCCGGCAATGGTTCGGTACCGAAAGCAGTATTCATGAATGGCAGGTAGATGATGGCTAACTGCAATACGATCAATACACCTGACACTAACCACAGCCCTTTGTTAACAAAGACTTCTTTGTTCAGTGGGAAGCGGTCCATCACTCGGCAGTTAAACATATAAATCCACTGCGCGGTAACCAGTGTTTGCATCAATACTGTACGGATAAATTCAGTGCTGTAACCGCGTGGCTCCATGTAGGCTTCCAAGGCAAAAGCACTTAAGGCAATCAAGGTACCAACAAACGCGATACGCCAGATGGCATGGCCATCTAACACATGTTTTGATGGGTCACGTGGGTTGCGGCGCATAATGCCTCTTTCTGCCGGTTCAAATGCTAAACCGAAAGAGAGCGTGGTAGAAGTTGCCATGTTTATCCAGAGGATTTGCAATGGCGTTAATGGAATAACAGCCCCCGCGAGGATGGCAAAGATAATGAGCAACCCTTGCGCCAGGTTGGTGGGCAATACAAACAGAATGGTTTTCTTCAGGTTATCGTAGACACGACGGCCTTCTTCAACCGCACTGGCAATGGTCGCGAAGTTATCGTCTGACAGCACCATATCGGCGGCTTCTTTTGTCACCTCGGTGCCTTTGATACCCATGGCGATACCCACATCGGCCTGTTTCAGCGCTGGCGCATCATTCACACCATCACCGGTCATGCCGACAATTTCGCCTTTCTCTTGTAAAGCTTTAACCAAACGCAGTTTATGTTCCGGGCTGGTACGGGCGAAAATATCATAATGAACGGCAGCTTGTGCCAGTTCTTTATCGTCCATATGCTCCAGTTGGCCACCGGTAATGGAGTCTTTACCATTGCCAATTCCCAGCATGGCACCAATCGCCATCGCGGTTTCCTGATGGTCGCCGGTGATCATTTTCACGCGAATACCAGCCTGCTGGCAGGTCGCTATGGCGTCGATGGCTTCAGGACGTGGTGGGTCCATCATGCCAGCGATACCAACAAACACCATGCCCTGCTGGATATCACTGTGGTCCAACTCACTGACAGGTTGTTCTGTTGGGCGGAAGGCTGCTGCTACCATGCGTAGACCTTGCTTGGCATAACGCGCCATCTCGGCTTCCCAGTAATCGCGGCGGAACGGTGCAACACCCTGGTCAGTCAGTTCTTGTTGGCAGAACGTAAACAACACATCAGGTGCGCCGGTCAGGAAGATACTATTTTCTGCTTGAACCTGATGGCTGGTAGCCATGTATTTATAGGCAGAATCAAAAGGAATTTTACCGTGCTGAGTCACTTGACCCAGCTCAATACCGGATTTGGCGGCTAATACTTTCAGTGCGCCTTCTGTCGGGCCGCCAGTAATGGCCCAATGACCTTGGTCGTTCTTCTGAATCTGGCTGTCATTACACAAATTCACCGCAGTGATAAATGTCTTTAACGTGCCGTTGGTATCGAGCGAGGCTTGCTGGTCACTCCCTTCCGGGTAAATGTTGCCAACCGGTTCGTAGCTTTCACCTTCTACGCGATAGCAGTGGTCTGCCAGAATCACTGCTTTAACGGTCATTTCGTTCATCGTCAGTGTGCCGGTTTTATCGGAACAGACGACAGTCATAGCACCTAAGGTTTCTACCGTTGGCAGCTTGCGGATAATCGCGCGGTTGCGCGCCATCGCTTGTACACCAAGGGAGAGGATGATCGAAATAATCGCCGGTAAGCCCTCGGGAACCGAGGCCACTGCCAGACTTATCAACGCCAGTAACAGCTCATCGACCGGTAGGTCGCGCAGGATAAAGGCGAAGACGAACAGGAATGCCATCATGACCAGGATCAGGATGAAAATGGCTTTGCCTAAACGATCCATCTGTTGCAGTAGCGGGGTACGGGTTGATTCAACCGTCGACATCATTTGGTTGATATGGCCCAGTTCGGTATCACCGCCGCTGGCAATCACCAAACCTTTCGCGGTACCGGCACTAATGGTCGTCCCTGAGAATAGTAGGTTTTTGCGATCGCCAATCACCGACTCGTTCTCAATCACGCCGATTTGCTTCTCGACTACCGTTGACTCACCGGTCAGGATAGCTTCTTCAATCTGAAGATTGTGGGCTTCCAGCAACCGCAGGTCTGCGGGGATTTTATCTCCTGGTTTCAAGGTGACGATATCACCAGGGACCAGGTCCTGTGCATCAATAATCTGGGCGCTACCATTACGAATGACCACCGCTTTACTGGAAAGCATATTCTGTATGCTTTTCAGAGATTTCTCGGCTTTATTTTCCTGAACATAACCAATTAAGGCGTTAATAACCGCAACACAAAGGATAATAATAGTGTCAACCGAGTGACCCATCAGTCCCTTGACCAATGCCGCCGCTAATAAAATGTAAATCAGAACATCATTAAAGTGGGCTAAAAACTGTAGCAGGGGATGTTTGCTTTTTTTGGCCGGTAACGCATTGGGACCGTACTGTTTAAGGCGTTCCTCCGCCTCTTGTGGCGTTAACCCTTCTTCGCGGCTATTTAAATGCTGCAAAGACTCTTCCGCAGTAAGTTGATACCAGGCCTTACCCTCTGGGGGCGGGGAGGCGGATTTATGGTCTGATGAGTTTTGCATTGAAAGAACCTTCTTAAAAATTAATAAATCTAAAATCTATCTATTCGTTTCATGGTGGGACGGGGCAGAGAAAGTTTTTATCATTTCTTCCGTGAACAGTGCCAATTCCTTAATGATTTGATTTTGATTAAAAAGCAAAAAAATATTTTGAAGGATATATTTACAACAACATAGTTATATTAAGCAAGGATAGTCGATTTTTATCAAAGCAGTGCCTTGATCTTAGATAATAAACAAGAAACATTTAGCAACATATGGTTGGTAACCTTGTGAATAGTAAGTAGTTACAGGCTGAACTATTCTGCTGTTGATCTTCTTGCTGGTGTTGAATGTTTCGCGGGTATTAAGTGATAACACAAAGTGATTAATCTTCAGCTCCTATTGCTTTATGTTATTACTGGCTATCAGGTGAAACTCTTCGTTAGTATGTTCTGCTGCCGGAACTAATCGGGCATATGCTAATCAGAGGTTGCGGTAAGCGATATAATGATGTGGCGATAAGTAAAGTGCAGTAGCCAACAACCAGTGAGGAAATAGTAAGTATGGACAAGTGGCGATATCTGGCGATTGGCGTGTGTCTGGTGACGACTTCAGGAGTGGCATTCGCTGACTCTATTGATGCCCAACGGCAACGCTATCAGCAAGTTAAACTGGCCTGGGACAGCAATCAGATGGACACCGTGACACAACTGATGCCCACGTTGCGTGATTATCCCCTGTACCCATATCTGGAGTACCGCCAGTTAACGCAAGACCTGAGCCAGGTGAGCGCGGTGCAAGTGAACGATTTCCTTAGCCGTAATCCAACCTTGCCGCCAGCACGTTCACTGTCATCCCGTTTTGTTAATGAACTGGCTCGCCGGGAAGATTGGCGGGGATTATTGGCATTCAGCCCGACAGCACCGAAGCCGGTTGCAGCCCGTTGTAACTATTACTATGCCAAATGGGCCACTGGCGAACAGCAGGTGGCCTGGGATGGTGCGAGTGAAATTTGGCTGAACGGCCAGACACTCCCAGGCAGTTGCACTAAATTATTCAGTGTCTGGCAACAAGCCGGGCATCAAACCCCACTGGCAACACTGGCGCGGATGAAGTTAGCCTTGAAAGAGGGCAATGCCAGTTTAGTGAGTTATTTACTTAAACAACTGCCAGCGGATTATCAGACCATGGGTACTGCACTGGCGAAACTGCAAAGTGACCCGGCCAGTGTTGAAAGCTTCGCCCGTACGGTCGGACCGACAGATTTTACCCGTTCTGCCACTATCATTGCTTTTACCCGTTTGGCTCGTCAAGACGTGGAGAACGCGCGAGCGATGATCCCGACCTTGGCCCGGCTACAAAAAATGAGTGATAGCGAAAAGCTGGAGCTGGAAGAGGCGGTGGCCTGGCGTTTGATGGGGACCGATGCGACTTACGATCAGGCTAAATGGCGAGATCAAGTCACCTTGCGTAGCCATTCAACGTCGTTGCTGGAGCGGCGTATTCGCATGTCTCTGGGCAGTGGCGATCGTCAGGGGTTAGCGACCTGGCTGGCACGCTTACCGGCCGATGCGCAAGATAAAGATGAATGGCGCTACTGGCGTGCATCGCTGTTATTGGAACAAGGTAAAAAAACCGAGGGTGAAGCTATCCTGCGCAGCCTGATGCAGGAACGTGGCTTTTACCCGATGGTTGCAGCTCAAAAGTTGGGCGTTCCTTACCCTATTAATGTTGAGGTAGCGACCAAACCGGATGCATCGTTAGCACAGCGGCCGGAAATTATCCGGGTGCGTGAATTGATGTACTGGAATATGGACAATCTGGCCCGTAACGAGTGGAGCTATCTGGTCGCCAGCCGCAGTAAGCCGGAGCAGGAAGCACTGGCGCGCTACGCTTTTAACCAGAAGTGGGCGGACTTAAGCGTACAGGCTACCATCGTTGCCAAATTGTGGGACCATCTGGAAGAGCGCTTCCCGCTGGCATGGCCAAAGGAGTTCCGTCAGGCGACAGAAGGCAAAGGGATAACCCCAAGTTATGCCATGGCTATTGCCCGTCAGGAAAGTGCCTGGAACCCGAAAGCACAGTCACCAGTAGGGGCGACGGGGTTAATGCAGGTGATGCCGCGTACCGCTGAACATACGGTAAAACTCAATAATATCAGTGGTTATGTCAATAGCAGCCAATTACTGGATCCGCTTACAAACATTGAGATCGGTACCAGCTATCTGGAAGAGGTTTACCAGCAGTTCGGGCGCAACCGTATCTTATCCAGTGCCGCCTATAACGCCGGCCCATCGCGGGTGAATACCTGGTTGGGTAACAGTGGCGGGCAAGTGGATGCAGTGGCATTCATCGAGAGTATTCCTTTCTCAGAAACCCGTGGCTATGTGAAAAATGTGTTGGCATACGATGCCTTTTATCGGCACTTTATGAATCGCCCAGCGAAGGTGTTGAGTGATGCCGAGTGGCAGCGGCGTTACTGATCCCCCTTTGTACTTGAAGCCGCAGGGGTGTTAGCTACGCGCACTTACCCGAATCACTTACTGGTGTAAGCTCATCGGGATGCGTTTGCTTGCTGCCTACCTGCGACGCCAATGACGTTGAGGATATTCCTTTGTTCTGGGCGCTGCGGCGGTGTTAGCGGCGCTTACGACCTTGGCGTTGCAGGCTGTTTACTGGCAGCCCTACAACGCCAAGTTCTTTGGCTATATCTCACGTTATGGTATGCTCTCGTACTAGTTAAATAGTACCTTGGGTATCTATCATGACAAAACTACGATTGACCGATGATTTGTCGGCTGACGAAATAAACATGCCTAATATCCACAGCCCGGTTAATACTGCTTTCGCGCCAGATCCGGCGTTATCCCCTGCAGATAATCAGCACTGGCTGAGCTTTGTTGCGCTGTTGGAAAACGCGATTGCGCAAGACCTGCATTTGCCCTTGCTGCAATTGATGCTGACACCGGATGAGCGTACGGCTCTGGGCACCCGGGTACGTATCATTGAGGAGTTAATGCGCGGGGAATTAAGTCAGCGTGAATTGAAAACCCAGTTAGGTGCAGGTATCGCGACCATTACCCGTGGCTCTAACAGCTTGAAAACGGCCCCGCCACAGCTCAAAAGCTGGCTTGAGACCCAATTACTGACAAATGATGTAAAGCCTTCCTGAGTTTAGTATCACGGTGCCGGGCGTTGATATATTTCGTTGTGAAATGGTACCAGCGCTAACAGCAGTGCCTGGTGATAAACACTGGTGCGGGTCAATTTACCGTCGGTAAAGATACCGATGGCACCACCCTGATGTTTTACATTCGATATGCCGGTTAAAACTGCCATTTCGTCGCCCAGCTCACGGCCTTGGCGAATCCCATGCAATATAATGTCGGGCAGCATTAAGCTGGCAGAACGGGATTCTCCCCGTAACTGTAAGTGTTCAATTACCATCCAGGCAAAGGTCATATTATCTTCAATACCGGCTTCAACCCCAACCCAAAAATCAGCCTCAGGGCGAATCTTACGTGCGTTACTCACACGCTGTCTGGCGCCACTGTGTGTCTCAAGACTGCCGATGGGTTGCAGGGGAACACCGCTATCGACATTGACACCTTCAATACGATACTGGCCGGGGCCATAAACATCATCGAAGGCGAGGGTGATAGCCTTAATCTTTGCAGGGTTGGTAGTTGCGGCAACAACATGGTACATAATGAGTCTAGTATCCTATTCCCTTGGGACTTGAAGCAGCAGGGCTGTTAGCTGTCTATCTGCCACGCCAACGTCTTTGGGTTTATCTAAAGTAATGGTTTTTGTGCCTATTTTACGCAGTATAACGGAAAAACGACATGTTACAGGTATATCTCGTGCGTCATGGTGAAACCCTCTGGAACGCCTCACGCCGCATTCAGGGCCAATCAGACAGTCCTCTGACCGACATCGGTATCCGTCAGGCCAACTTGGTTGCGCAACGGGTTAGTAGCCAGGGCATCACCCATATTATTACCAGCGACCTTGGCCGCACACAGCAGACAGCTAAAATTATTGCTGATGCTTGCGGCCTAACCATGGAGACAGACTCACGCCTGCGTGAGCTGAATATGGGCGTGTTGGAGGCGCGCCCCATTGAAAGCTTATCGGTGGAAGAAGAGCAGTGGCGTAAGCAGATGGTTAATGGTACCGAGGGCGGGCGTATTCCTGAAGGTGAGTCGATGACTGAACTGGGTAGCCGTATGCATGCAGCGCTGGATAGCTGTCTGAAGTTACCTGCTGGCAGCAAGCCGCTGTTAGTTAGCCATGGTATGGCGCTGGGATGTTTGTTGAGTACATTACTGGGTCTGCCCGCGCATGCCGAACGGCGTCTACGTTTGCGCAACTGTTCGTTATCTCGGGTTGATTATCAAGAAAGCCCTTGGCTGGCCTCTGGCTGGGTCATTGAAAGTGCTGGCGATACCGCTCACTTGGATATGCCAGCACTTGATGAGCTACAGCGTTAACGACGGATAGGAATGAGATATTCACATTTCAACGAGGTTGGAGGCTGATCTTTCGGCCTCCCCTGCGGGAAGAAGCGCTCTATATCGTACCCTCGCCGGCGGGTTAGCCCTAATTGCGGCAGACTGGTGCCATAGAGTGTCAGAATGAAGTTTTGCAATCCCTCCAGCGGCCCCTCATAGCTGAACTGCACGTATTCGCCACCTTGCAAGATAACCGGTTGCCCTTCCGGCACATTGCCCGGAACATGTTGTGGCTCAATGGCGGTGGTATAGAAAATCTCCTGCTCATCATCTTTCTCCTGATTAGGGCGGGAGTGATGTAAACCATAGAGCACTGGCGGCAAGTGATCGGCATCACCGAGATATTGTTGCCAAAAATGCGAGCGTAGTTCAGTACGATAAGTTGATATCTGTTCAAGCGTACAAGAGTAGCTTTGTGTCAGACCAATCAGGTGCTGTTCAGGCAAAGTGATGAATTCAGGTTGAGGTAGCGTATATTCCCCTAGCCGAATCGGTGGGCAAATCCCAGCCGAGTGCCAATCTTCTGCCCGTCGGTACAGCGCCGGTGTTTGTGCAAACTGCTTTTTAAATGCCCGGGTAAAGGTTTGCTGCGAATCAAAGCGATATTGTAGGGCAATGTCCAGAATAGGACGGCTGGTTAATCGTAACGCTACAGCGGCTTTAGATAACCTTCTGGCACGGATATAGGCACCGATAGCATTCCCGGTGACATCCTTGAACATTCGCTGCAAATGCCATTTAGAATAGCCGGCTTTGGCAGCAACATTGTCCAGTGCTAAAGGCTGGTCTAAATGACTTTCTAGCCAGCTAAGCAAATCACGAATGATACTGGCTTGATCCATAGATCTTCCTCGTAAAGCGGCCTAAATTTAGGGTGTTAGTCATATGAAAAGAATAGCTCTGGCGAATAGTAGCAACTTTTTATGTTCCCGACTGCTTAAGAATTTTGTGGCATAGTGTGTTAAAAAAGAACCTAAGATTTATAAAATGTCTTTTTAACGAATATTTTATTTTTAGTACAAATAGTTAACGCTGAGTAACGTTATTCAGCGGAATGGAGTAAGTGTATGAAAAAGAATTGGATATTCCTTGGTTGTCTGCTTTCATTTGGGGCCATAACTGCTCATGCAGAGGAAATTGGCTCCGTCGATACAGTCTTTAAACTGCTCGGGCCAGATCATAAAATAGTGGTTGAGGCCTTCGACGACCCCGATGTTAAAAATGTAACTTGTTATATCAGCCGCGCTAAAACCGGGGGCATCAAAGGTGGATTGGGGTTGGCAGAGGATACGTCTGATGCAGCAATTTCCTGTCAGCAAGTGGGGCCGATTGAGCTGAGTGACAAAATTAAGAATAAAAAATCTGAAGGTACAGTGGTTTTCCAGAAACGGACTTCTTTGGTGTTTAAAAAGTTACAGGTAGTGCGTTTCTATGATCAAAAGCGTAATGCCTTAATCTATCTGACCTATTCCGATCGCGTTGTCGACGGCTCGCCGAAAAATGCGATCAGTGCCGTTCCGATTATGCCGTGGTAAAAATTGGATAGATATAAAAAAGCCAGCATAGAATGCTGGCTTTTTACTGTGGATAGCAGCCAGAGGTTTACTCTTCAAGGTCACCACAGAAACGGTAACCTTCACCATGGATAGTGGCGATGATTTCTGGTGTGTCCGGCGTGGATTCAAAATGTTTACGAATGCGGCGGATAGTCACGTCAACAGTACGGTCATGAGGCTTCAGCTCACGGCCGGTCATTTTCTTCAACAATTCGCCACGAGATTGAATCTTGCCTGGGTTTTCACAGAAGTGCAGCATGGCGCGGAACTCACTACGTGGCAGCTTATAATGCTCGCCAGCAGGGCTTATCAGTGAGCGGCTATTGATATCCAGCTCCCAGCCATTAAATTTGTAACTTTCAACCAAGCGGCGCTCTTCACCCACGCTACCCAAATTCATGGTACGTGACAGTAAGTTACGTGCCCGAATGGTTAATTCGCGCGGATTGAAAGGTTTGGTGATGTAATCATCAGCGCCAATTTCCAAGCCAAGGATCTTATCTACTTCGTTATCACGACCTGTCAGGAACATTAGGGCAACACTTGCTTGTTCACGAAGTTCTCGTGCTAGCAACAGGCCATTCTTGCCCGGCAGATTGATGTCCATGATAACTAAGTTGATATCATTCTCAGACAGAATGTGGTGCATTTCTGCGCCATCATTGGCCTCATGAACTACATAGCCTTCCGCCTCGAAAATGCTCTTCAGGGTGTTACGAGTAACTATCTCGTCTTCTACGATCAGAATGTGCGGGGTCTGCATGTTTGCTACCTAAAATTGCCAACAAAATAGAAATAGGAAGTACAGAAGTCTTTGTTATATTAGGATTTTTATTGACTTGTTACTCGTCATCCCGTTCATCACATGACTAAAGTACGTAAACGCGTTCTTGATGCACTTTCCATCAAGGTCAACAACATCACTAGCTTGGTCGGGGTGTTACTCCCTACAGCCCCAAAGGTGACAAAAGCGGCGCATATCCTAACCCTATTAACAGCAATATAACAGTGTGAGCCGAATCTACCACCCAACAAAACTACGCTTTGTTGACATATATCAAATTCAATTGTAGCACGTTAACACTTTTGTGAAAAAGACTTACAAGAATACCAGCTTATGCGCGAGTTGGTTAAATTATGTGATCGATTCAGTGTTATTAATATTAAAAATTGAATGTCAAACGTAACAAAAAAATGATTTTTCTAATCTATTGATTTTTATTGTTTAAAATCAATATTCTTTCAGCATTACAGCCATCAAGGGATTTTTCTTGTCAGCGTCCTATTTCGCCTAAAAGCATAAGAAGAATTATCGTCAATGTTAGTTAAATGTAAAGTAATAGAGGAAACTTTTCATATTTGTTGTTTTTTAAGTCACTTATGCAAATCAATGATGATTAATTTGCCATTTTATGGCTTCAATTGGATTTTGCTATCGCGATCCTATCAATTGTTCGTTGGCGTGTTTTCTGTCATTTAGTCGAAAAAAAATCTTACAGTGGATAGTAGTGATTAAAATTAATATTACAGATTTATTATCTGGTTTATCGCGGGATTTTTTATTTTTATCTGCTGATTACCCCTATTGAATTAGTTGATTCCCCATTGTGGGTGGGGGCGTTTCTTCAGGAAATTGGATGAAAAAATTTGACTTGAGGGGGCGATTGCTTTAACCAATAGAGGGACAGCTTCATTTATGAGACAGACAGACGACATGCGATATATCAGCCTGAACACAACAATTATTACCACCACCGAAACCACTGGTTACGGGGCGGGCTGACGCGTACAGGAAACAACAGAAAAAAGCCCGCACCTAGACAGTGCGGGCTTTTTTTTTCAATCAAATCTTTGCAAAAAAAGTTTGCGATAAAAAAGCGCGAAAGCGGGAGAGAATCAGAAATGCGAGTGTTGAAATTTGGCGGGACATCAGTAGCAAATGCAGAACGCTTTATGCGTGTTGCCGATATCATCGAAAGTAATGCACGTCAGGGACAAGTGGCTACCGTGTTATCCGCTCCCGCTAAAATTACCAATCATCTGGTTGCGATGATCGACAAAATGGACGCAGGGCAAGATATCTCGCCGAATATCAGCGATGCGGAGCGGATTTTTTCCGAGCTGTTGCGTGGGTTGGCCGACACTCAACCCGGGTTTGACTATGAACGCTTGAAAGCGCTGGTGGCGCATGAGTTTGCGCAACTCAAACATGTCCTGCATGGTATCTCATTGCTTGGCCAGTGCCCGGATAGCATCAATGCGTCAATCATTTGCCGTGGCGAAAAACTCTCCATTGCCATCATGGAGGCGCTATTTCAGGCCAAAGGTTATCCAGTTACTGTGATTAATCCGGTCGAGAAGTTGCTGGCTCAAGGCCATTACCTCGAATCCACTGTTGATATCACGGAATCTACCCGCCGTATCGGGTCCAGCAGCATTCCGGCCAACCACATCATCTTGATGGCAGGTTTCACGGCCGGTAACGACAAAGGTGAGTTAGTGGTGCTGGGGCGTAATGGCTCCGACTATTCAGCCGCGGTGCTGGCTGCTTGTTTACGCGCTGATTGTTGTGAGATCTGGACGGATGTTGATGGGGTTTATACCTGTGACCCGCGTACTGTACCCGATGCCCGTTTACTGAAATCGATGTCATACCAAGAGGCGATGGAGCTGTCCTATTTTGGCGCTTCAGTTCTTCACCCCCGCACTATCGCCCCCATTGCCCAGTTCCAGATCCCTTGCCTGATTAAAAACACCTCTAATCCACAGGCACCTGGCACCCTAATTGGCGGGGAAAGCAGTGATGATGGCTTCCCAGTCAAAGGTATCACCAACCTGAATAACATGGCGATGATTAACGTCTCAGGTCCGGGGATGAAAGGCATGGTCGGTATGGCTGCCCGTGTCTTTGCGGTGATGTCACGCAGTGGCATTTCAGTGGTACTTATCACCCAGTCTTCTTCTGAATACAGCATTAGCTTCTGTGTGCCGCAGGGGGAGCTAGAGCGTGCCCGTAGAGCATTGGAAGACGAGTTCTATCTGGAATTGAAAGATGGCCTCTTGGAACCTCTGGATGTGATGGAGCATCTGGCGATTATCTCCGTGGTGGGTGATGGTATGCGCACATTGCGTGGCATCTCCGCTCGCTTCTTCTCGGCGTTGGCGCGTGCCAATATTAATATCATTGCGATTGCGCAAGGCTCGTCTGAGCGCTCTATTTCGGTGGTGGTGAGTAATGATGCGGTTACCACCGGTGTGCGTGTCTGCCATCAAATGCTGTTTAACACTGACCAAGTGATTGAAGTGTTTGTAATAGGTGTTGGCGGTGTCGGTGGGGCATTAATCGAACAAATCTATCGCCAGCAGCCGTGGTTGAAACAGCGCCATATCGATCTGCGGGTGTGTGGTATTGCTAATTCCAAAGCCATGCTGACCAATGTCCATGGCATTGCGTTGGATAACTGGCGTCAGGAACTGGCTGAGGTGAAGGAGCCATTTAACTTAAGCCGCTTGATTCGGTTGGTAAAAGAGTATCACTTGCTCAACCCGGTGATTGTCGATTGTACTTCCAGTCAGGCTGTTGCCGATCAATATGCTGATTTCCTGGCCGATGGTTTCCATGTTGTGACGCCAAACAAGAAAGCCAACACCTCGTCGATGAATTACTACCGTCAGATGCGTGCGGCGGCGGCGAAATCTTGTCGCAAATTCCTGTATGACACTAACGTGGGTGCGGGTTTACCGGTAATCGAAAACTTACAGAATCTGCTCAATGCTGGTGACGAACTGATGCGTTTTTCTGGCATTCTGTCAGGGTCGCTGTCGTTTATCTTCGGCAAGCTGGATGAAGGCATGACATTGTCACAGGCAACCTTGCAAGCCAGGGAGATGGGATACACTGAACCTGACCCACGCGATGACCTCTCTGGCATGGATGTTGCGCGTAAATTGTTGATCTTGGCCCGTGAAGCAGGTTACAAACTTGAGTTGACGGATATTGAAGTTGAATCTGTTCTGCCAGCCAGTTTTGATGCTTCTGGTGATGTAGATAGCTTCCTGGCGCGTTTACCGTCACTGGATGCCGAGTTTACCCGTTTGGTGGCAGATGCGGCGGAGCAGGGCAAAGTGCTGCGTTATGTTGGGGTTATCGAAGAAGGGCGTTGTATCGTCAGAATGGATGCTGTTGACGGTAACGACCCGCTGTATAAAGTTAAAAATGGTGAGAATGCGTTGGCTTTCTATACCCACTATTATCAGCCTATTCCGTTGGTGCTGCGCGGATACGGTGCGGGTAATGACGTGACTGCTGCCGGGGTATTCGCCGATCTTTTACGCACATTATCCTGGAAGTTGGGAGTTTAAATATGGTTAAGATCTATGCTCCGGCATCGATTGGCAATGTCAGCGTTGGATTTGATGTGTTGGGTGCGGCGGTTTCGCCGCTAGATGGCACCTTACTCGGCGATTGTGTCAGCGTGACGGCGGCAGACCGTTTCAGTCTGCGCAATGAAGGCCGCTTTGTCAGCAAACTGCCTGATGACCCGAAAGAGAATATTGTTTATCAATGCTGGGAGCGTTTTTGTCAGGAAATGGGCAAACAGATCCCGGTGGCGATGGTGCTGGAAAAGAATATGCCGATTGGTTCTGGGCTAGGTTCCAGTGCTTGTTCGGTGGTTGCCGGGTTAATGGCGATGAACGAGTTCTGTGGCAAGCCATTGGATAAAGTCACGTTACTCGGCCTGATGGGGGAGTTGGAAGGGCGTGTTTCCGGCAGTGTGCATTATGATAATGTTGCACCTTGCTATCTGGGTGGGATGCAGTTGATCCTCGAACAGGAAGGTTACATCAGCCAGAATGTTCCCGGCTTTGATGATTGGCTGTGGGTCATGGCGTATCCGGGTATTAAGGTCTCGACCGCTGAAGCGCGCGCCATTTTACCGGCGCAATATCGCCGTCAGGATTGTATCGCTCATGGTCGTAATTTGGCTGGATTCATTCACGCTTGTCACACTCAGCAACCTGATTTGGCCGCTAAGATGATGAAAGATGTTATCGCCGAACCTTACCGCACCCAACTGTTGCCGGGCTTTGCTGCCGCCCGCCAAGCCGCCCATGATATTGGTGCATTGGCTTGTGGTATTTCCGGCTCTGGCCCGACGCTATTTGCTGTCTGCAATGATCATGAAACCGCACAACGCATGGCGGGATGGCTACAAAATCATTACCTGCAAAACGACGAAGGTTTTGTTCATATTTGCCGTCTGGATACCGCAGGCGCACGACTACTGGGATAACGCATGAAACTGTATAACCTTAAAGATCACAACGAGCAGGTCAGCTTCGCGCAAGCGATCAAACAAGGCCTGGGTAAGCATCAGGGGTTGTTCTTCCCACTGGAATTGCCAGAATTTGAACTGACAGAAATTGATAAACTGCTGGATCTGGATTTTGTTACCCGCAGTAGCCGTATTCTGTCTGCTTTTATTGGCAGTGAGATTGCCCCTGAAACCTTAACCAAACGCGTTCAGGCCGCATTTGAATTCCCAGCACCCGTGGCTCAGGTTGAGAATGATATCGCCGCACTGGAACTGTTCCACGGCCCGACACTCGCGTTTAAAGATTTCGGCGCGCGTTTTATGGCGCAAATGTTGGCTGAAGTGGCGGGTGACCAGCCGGTGACAATCTTAACGGCGACTTCCGGTGACACTGGGGCGGCGGTAGCACATGCATTCTATGGCCTGAAAAACGTGCGGGTGGTTATTCTCTACCCACGTGGCAAAATCAGCCCATTGCAGGAAAAACTGTTCTGTACATTAGGTGGCAATATCCACACCGTGGCAATTGAGGGCGATTTTGATGCCTGCCAGGCCTTGGTGAAACAGGCCTTTGATGATGAAGAGCTGAAGCAGGAACTGAGCCTTAACTCCGCCAACTCGATCAACATCAGCCGCTTATTGGCACAAATCTGCTATTACTTTGAAGCGGTAGCCCAGTTGCCACAAGAAGCACGTAATCAACTGGTTATCTCGGTACCCAGTGGTAACTTTGGTGATTTGACCGCCGGGCTGTTAGCGAAGTCATTAGGTTTGCCAGTTAAGCGCTTTATTGCTGCCACCAACGCCAACGACACAGTGCCGCGCTTCTTGGTTAACGGCCAGTGGCAGCCAAAACCTACTGTTGCGACACTCTCGAATGCAATGGATGTCAGCCAGCCGAACAACTGGCCACGTGTTGAAGAGTTATATCGCCGTAAAATCTGGCAGTTGAAGGATTTAGGCCACGGTGCGGTGAGTGATGAAGTGACCAAAGAGACCATGCGTGAGCTGGCGGAGCTGGGTTATATCTCTGAACCTCATGCGGCGATTGCGTATCGTGTTTTGCGTGATCAGTTGCAGGACGGCGAGTTTGGGTTGTTCATCGGTACCGCTCATCCGGCGAAATTCAAAGAGAGCGTGGAAGAGATCCTCGGCCAGGAACTTCCGTTGCCGAAACCACTGGCTGTTCGGGCGCAACTGCCTTTGTTATCCCATGATTTACCAGCCGATTTTGCGCAATTGCGGGCTTTCTTGATGGCTTTGCCAAAATAATTACCCGTCTTACTTGGTGTTGCAGCGTTGTTAGCCGCTCTCACTCACCCGAATCACTTACTTGAGTAAGTGATTCGGGATGTGCCCGTTTGCTGCCTAGCTGCAACACCAATTACTTAGGGTAATGCTTTTTCTACTTGACGTTGTTAAAACTGCTCAGCGCGCTTAAACACCAGTTCATTTTTTGCCGACAGCCCGGTATCAAACTCATAGCCTTCCAGATTGAAATCAACCAGTTGTTCTGGTTTGGTTAACTTATTCTGGATGATAAAGCGGCTCATCAGGCCACGGGCTTTCTTGGCATAGAAACTGATGATTTTGTATTTACCGTTTTTCTCATCTAAAAATACCGGTTTAATCAGTGAACCTGCCAGGCTGGCCGGTTTAACAGCTTTAAAATATTCATCAGAAGCCAGATTAATCAGCACATTATCACCTTGCTGCGTCAATGCCTGATTCAGTTTTTCAGTTATCTGGTCACCCCAGAACGAATAGAGATCTTTGCCGTGGGGATTAGCCAACTTAATCCCCATCTCCAGGCGGTAAGGTTGCATTAAATCCAGCGGGCGTAACAGGCCGTACAAGCCAGAAAGCATACGCAAATGCTTTTGCGCAAAATCAAAATCGGCGGCGCTGAAATTCTGTGCTTGCATGCCGGTATAGACATCACCTTTAAAAGCCAAAATCGCCTGACGTGCATTGTCTGGGGTAAAATCAGGCTGCCAGTCGCTAAAGCGGGCAGCATTTAAACCGGCCAGCTTGTCGCTAATCCCCATCAGACTGCTGATTTGGGCTGGCGTCAGCTCACGACAAATCTCAATAAGCGCTTGTGACTTATCCAACATTTCAGGCTGAGTAAACTTCTTGGTCGCTAATGGACTTTGATAATCAAGGGTTTTAGCCGGAGAGATAATAATAAGCATAACGATATCCTGTTAATCCAGATGAGACACTGTAGCAAAAAGCGCACGTCAGCAAAAAAAAGATTGGGCGATTGCTAAGATAGGTATCCCCATCGGACATGACGTTGTAGGGTTGTCAGCGATGATAGAGCTTGGCTAAATCGTCTCAGCACGATAAGAATGGACGAAATTGCTATTAACCAACCGGTTTCTGGCTGTTTTGCACGGCGAAAACGGTTGCTAAGCAAAAAGCGTGTCTTTGCGCTTTTTTTAATCAGTTTAACTGCCTTGCACCAAGGCTTACGCATGTTATTATCAAGACAAGGCAGTGCGTCCAGATAGCCACTATTGCGAAATGGCTAACATTTCGAAAGAGCAGAAAGCAGCTTGAGAAAACAGATTCTTGAGAACATGCGTTCTTTAGGAAATGAACAGTTTTGACATGCCAAAAGTTCATGCACAAACGACGAGAAACGACAACATGACCGATAAACTTACTTCCCTACGTCAAATTACCACAGTAGTAGCAGATACCGGGGATATCGCGGCAATGAAGCTGTACCAGCCGCAAGATGCAACCACTAACCCATCACTTATCCTGAATGCGGCTCAAATTCCTGAATATCGCAAACTGATCGATGAAGCCATTGCTTGGGCACGCGAGCAAAGCAGTGACCATGCTCAGCAGATTGTTGATGCCACTGACAAATTGGCTGTGAATATCGGTTTGGAAATTCTGAAACTGATCCCAGGGCGCATTTCTACCGAAGTTGATGCTCGTCTTTCCTATGACACCGTTGCCAGCGTGGCAAAAGCCAAGCGCCTGATTAAACTGTATAACGAAGCTGGCATCAGCAATGATCGTATTCTGATCAAACTGGCCTCGACCTGGCAGGGTATCCGTGCTGCGGAACAACTGGAAAAAGAAGGCATTAACTGTAACCTGACTCTGCTGTTCTCCTTCGCTCAGGCGCGTGCTTGTGCTGAAGCGGGTGTGTTCCTGATTTCACCGTTTGTTGGCCGTATTCTTGACTGGTACAAAGCCAATGGCGACAAAAAAGAGTTCGCGCCACACGAAGATCCAGGTGTCGTTTCAGTAACCGAGATTTATCAGTATTACAAAAAACACGGTTATAGCACTGTGGTGATGGGCGCAAGCTTCCGTAATCTGGGCGAAATCATTGAGCTGGCGGGTTGTGATCGCCTGACTATCGCACCTTCTCTGCTGAAAGAACTGGCAGAAAGCGAAGGCCCGATCGAGCGTAAACTCGCTTATACCGGTGACGTTCAGGCGAAGCCTGCACCACTGACTGAAGCTGAGTTCTACTGGCAGCATAATCAGGATCCAATGGCTATCGATAAACTGGCTGACGGTATCCGTAAGTTTGCTATCGACCAAGGCAAGCTTGAGAAAATGATCTCTGATCTGCTGTAATTCGAGTTGTGTGTCAGATAAAAGGTGGCGTAAGCCGCCTTTTTTATTGCCCGTTAACCAGGCAGGTTTGCGCGCCTACCCCCACGCTAATTACGTTGGATATGCTATTATTCGCCCTGGATAACAGGCATTTCGTCGAGGTAGTCGCATGAATACATTACGTATAGGTTTAGTCTCCGTCTCTGATCGGGCGTCGAGTGGGGTATATCAAGATAAAGGCATTCCGGCGCTGGAAGAGTGGCTGGCAAGTGCGTTAACCACCCCTTTTGAAATAGAAACTCGCCTTATCCCCGATGAGCAAACTCTGATTGAGCAGACATTGTGTGAGTTAGTCGATGAAATGGGCTGCCACTTGGTGCTGACCACTGGCGGTACCGGCCCGGCAAGACGTGATGTTACCCCTGATGCCACGCTGGCAATCGCGGATCGGCAGATGCCTGGTTTTGGCGAACAAATGCGCCAAATTAGCTTACATTTCGTTCCCACTGCTATTTTATCCCGTCAGGTAGGGGTTATCCGTAAGCAAGCATTGATTATCAACTTACCGGGGCAACCTAAATCTATCAAAGAAACCCTTGAAGGGGTTAAAGATGCTGAATCGAAAGTGGTCGTCCCCGGTATCTTTGCCAGTGTGCCTTATTGCATTCAACTACTGGACGGGCCTTATATAGAGACCAATGCTGAAGTGGTAGCGGCTTTTCGCCCGAAGAATGCCATTATCGATATAAAAAACTAAATTAAAATTTTTTACAACATAAGGCACCATTCTAACCGTGTGGGGAATTTTGTACGGTATAGTCCTATTAACTTTACAAAAAGCTGAAAATATTTTTCTTCCCCAACTCTGGTTTATTACGGTGTCATATGTCTCAAGAACACAATTCATCTCAAGTCGACTTATCGCAACCTCATGTTGCTCAAGAGCATAATCCTAACCGTCGATTGAATAAGCAAGATTATAAAACGCTCACTCTGGCTGCATTAGGGGGCGCTTTGGAATTTTATGACTTCATTATTTTCGTCTTCTTTGCTGCGGTTATCGGCGATCTTTTCTTCCCGGTAGATATGCCTGAGTGGCTGCGCCAGGTGCAGACATTCGGTATTTTTGCGGCCGGTTATCTGGCCCGCCCACTGGGCGGTATCATCATGGCGCATTTTGGCGACCTGGTTGGCCGTAAGAAAATGTTTACTCTCAGTATTCTGTTAATGGCTTTACCTACACTGGCGATCGGTATGTTGCCGACTTATGCTTCGATTGGTATCGCGGCCCCATTACTGCTGCTCTTGATGCGTGTGTTACAAGGTGCGGCAATTGGCGGTGAAGTCCCCGGAGCATGGGTTTTCGTGGCTGAACATGTACCGCGTCGGCGCATTGGGATTGCCTGCGGTACGTTAACGGCGGGCCTGACTGCGGGGATCTTGCTGGGGTCGCTGGTGGCTACTGCTATGAATACCGCCTTAAGTCATCAAGCCATCTTAGACGGTGGCTGGCGCGTGCCATTCTTCCTGGGGGGGATTTTTGGTCTGTTCGCGATGTATCTGCGCCGTTGGTTGCAAGAAACACCTATTTTTAAAGAGATGCAGGCACGTAAAACTTTAGCTGATGAGTTGCCACTGAAATCTGTCGTGGTTAACCATAAGAAAGAAGTGTTTGTTTCCATGCTGTTGACCTGGTTGCTCTCTGCCGGGATCGTGGTGGTTATCCTGATGACCCCGACGTATTTACAAAAGCAGTTCGGTGTACTGCCCGCGCTGGCATTGCAGGCCAATAGTTTGGCGATTGTCGCACTGGTGTGTGGCTGCGTGATTGCCGGGCTGGTCATTGACCGCTTTGGTGCCAGTAAAACCTTTATCGTTGGCAGCCTGATGTTGGCGGCATCGACATGGTCGTTCTACCACACTAATTTAACTGATCCAACTCAACTCATTACGCATTATATGATGGCTGGATTTTGTGTCGGCATTGTCGGTGCGGTACCTTATGTGATGGTCCGTGCATTCCCAGCAGAGGTCCGTTTTACCGGGATATCCTTCTCTTACAATGTGGCCTATGCCATTTTTGGTGGTCTGACACCGATTGTGGTGACCCTATTAATGAAAATGACACCGATGGCCCCGGCCTATTACATGCTGTTGTTATCGCTGGTAGGATTGTTGCTGGGGATTTATCTGCGTAATGATATTAATAGCGATGTGAAAGTGCATCTGCCAAAGAAGGTTTTGGTTGAGTAAGAGAGCGGGTAAATAGATCTCATCTTCAAAAATAGCCCATACAATTTATGGGCTATTTTTTGACCCATATAGTTTAAAATTCATTCTTAAAATTAAAGCCGACCTTCTGTTTGACGCGAGCAGAAGGTTGAGAAATGACTTCAGAGTACAATGTACGAGCACCCTGTTGTTGTAAATATCGGCTCAGTTCTCTGACTGCCGCTGTACCAGCACCTCTTACGGTTCCTTCTCGGCCGGGAAATAAGACATAGTCTGGCAGGGTTGCAGATGCGACCAGTTCAACTTCATCCAGGTTATTAAAACGGTCAGCAAGTACTATCGCGATAACTCTTCCCTGCAGTTTAACAATTACATATATTTCACTGGGGCGATGAAGAGTGAGCCTTCGATTGATAATACCCGTCACAATATTTCCTGCACGAAGCAGTTTTATGCGGGCATCATTCATTTCATCTGTAGCTGCATCTGCACTGGCAGCGAGGTCGGGGTAACTTCGGTCATACTGCTGCTCCCAGTGAGTAATGGTTTCTTTCAGCTTTTTCCGCATCGCTTGGGCATTACTCACTGCTACACCTGAAAGTTTTTCCTCCTCCTCGGGGGTTGGTGTTGGGAGCACTTCTATTTCGAATTCCAATTCAGTTTGCTCGACGGGTTCACCTTGTGAAATGATTATTGGAGTCGTCGGCCTAAAGACGAAAGTCTCTAATAACAACTCATAAATGCCTAATGGTAAGAGCTCCACCTGTGATGGTGATTCATTAGATGAAGAAACAGAACTGTAAGATATATAACTAAGCTGAGCATAATCAAAAGCGGTTTTAATATCGGCAAAGGCATTATTAGTGGTTCTATCGGTTATTTTTTCTGTTATAGCATGGATGAACCTATTTTCTACTGCTGCATGTTCGACGGTGACGCCGGTACTTCCTGTTCTTATTATTGAATCTACTATTTGGCCAAAAAATGCAGTATTCCAGGTTGCTAAGCTATTACCAAACAACAAGGTAAAGTCAGTCATAATTTCCAATGTCCAATCAATACAATGGGGCCTTATTTGACGTATTGGACGAGAGTTAAGTAACGAGTGGAACGAAACCATGCAGGCTTTGGCTACCGCTGGGAGACTGAGAGATTGTCTACGTTGGCTGTTATCCATATAAGTTAATGTCATGTAGTTATCGACATCATCAGGCATCTGTAACTCTTCTTCTTTGGCGGACTTTGGTTTTAGTGGGGGACTGTTTCCGGCAATATGTAATGTTTTTCCTTTTGTATTATGGTTAAAAAAATCATCTGCACTGAATACAATGCTATTCAATTGTTGGCATTTACCTCGAACAATATAATTATAAATATTTAAAAAAGGAGTAAAAGCACAGAGTATTTTACTTGTTTGTACTAAATCTCTTTTTTCCCAATCTTTATCTCCTGTATCTGCGGTAAGTATGGTTTTTGCGATAACTAAAGGTTTATCTTTATTGTAGTTGGTTATTACTATCTCTGGAGTTGCACTAATGCCATTATCCCAATCAAATAAAATTATTGGGGATATATTTACTAAATTATTTCGCAATGTTTGAATATATTGTACTTGTACAATATCTTTTTTCATTTGTATAATGAAAGATAGGTTGTCGCTGCGTTTATAATGTTCAAAATAAAACTTAGTGTTCATTTTTTTGTTGTAGAATTCAATTCTACTATTATTAATGTTAATGTTGGCGCCGTTAAATAGCGATAGAACATAATTATCACCTTCGCCTAAATTCATAGTATTAAAAACCAATAAAATTTGCTTATTCTTCAAACGTTCATCATTCCAGTATTTTTTAAATACACTAGCGATTTTTATGGTATAACTATTTATAATGACACATTGTTGATCACAATTAAGGCCTTTTATTTCTGCTACCTTGATGCTAGTAATTGCATTACTCATTTCCAGTGCTTTTAAACTATTATCAGTAATGCTTTCTGTTAACTTAAAAAAAGGAGCATTGAAATTATCATTCTTGTAGATTGTTGCTATCATTCCTTGGGGTATGGTTATGGATTGAATACTATCATTATGAATAGGTAGTACTTCTCTGTCCGACTCAAGGATGTTTTCTGTATCGTGATAAAAATCTATTTGTTGATTGGATGCTAAACAAGTAGTGTCACCCTGAAACTGATCTTCTGTATAAAAACAGATTGCCGGTGCTATTTGATATGATTTTATTCTTTTATAAAACCCTGATGATTTTAGTTGCCGTAGATTAATATCATTCTTTAATGTTATTTTTTTACCCGAAAGATCAATATCATCATAAAGGGTTACAATCATGCCCAGCGGGACCGAAATTGATTCTATTTTATTATTGAATGCATCATTATAAGCAGACATTGATTCATTCTCTGCTGAGCAAAATGATTCCCCACTAAAATCTGCTAGCTCATAAAAACAGACTTTCCCCTCACTTGAATAGACTGATTCTGATATTATTAATATAGCGTTTATCAATAGTTTTGTGACTATTCTCATAGGCTAGCCCTTAAGTCTATTAACTTGAATGTTTCATGTTACTTACCTCATCTTGATGTTATATGATTTGTTTTTTCTTTACTCTATTTATTTTAATTCTTCTATTTAATTATTTTGTAATGCTAATTTTAATCAAGTAATCCATTTTTTTAGACGTAATAAGTAAACATAAAAAAGCCCCTGAAACATGAATGCTCCAGGGGGCTTTAAATCTAAATTTCCTAATTAAACTACATGTTGCGCTTGTAAAGTTGGGCTTGGTTCACCAATAGGCAATACGGTACGGCCATATTGTTCGTTCAATACTTCTGCCATTGCCAGGTAAATTGCACTTGCACCACAAATGATGCCTTCGAAACCGGCGAACACCAGCAGTGAATGGTTGCCGGTGAAGTTACCGACGGCCAGCAGCGCAAACAGCAGCGTCAGGCTACCGAAAACAAACTGCAAAGCACGGTTAGCGGGCAAAGTCCCGAAGAACATAAACAGTGTGAAGATGCCCCATAAACCTAAATAAACGCCGAGGAATTGTGCATCAGTTGCGTCAGCCATACCCATCTTAGGTAACATCAGCAAACCGACCAGGCTCAGCCAAAATGCGCCATAGGAGGTAAATGCAGTGGCCGCGAAAGTATTACCCTTCTTATATTCCAGCATACCCGCCAGAATTTGTGCCAGACCGCCGTAAAAAATCCCCATACTCAAAATAACAGAGGTCAGGGGGAAGAAACCTGCATTGTGTAGGTTGAGCAAGACGGTTGTCATCCCAAAACCCATCAGGCCTAACGGGCCAGGATTTGCCAACTTGGTGGTGTTCATAAGTCCTCTGCAATTAACAGAATGCTAAAAAATGGATAGTTATCCGAATAAGTATCAAACGCCTGAATGACCAAAAAGTCGTCGATTCCCTCAGTGCGCGCCGCATCATAATGATCCACGCGGTTGGAAACAATGATCTCGAGGGTGATAAAAAGTAATTTTTTTTCATCTCCCCCCTTGATGCTGCGTTTCGTGGCCCCATCTTATTCCCAACCGCAGGGACTAATCGTGGATCAGCGGACACATGCATCAGTAAAATATTGGGCATGAAAACATTGATTAACAAAATACGGGCAGTTGAAAATAAACAATCCGCCCACATATAGATTAGTAACTTGACCGAATATGACTTTTTAGTGGAGGCGTTTTAGATGGGTAAAATTATTGGTATCGACTTGGGTACTACCAACTCTTGTGTAGCAATTATGGATGGCACTAAAGCTCGTGTGCTGGAAAACAGCGAAGGCGACCGTACTACGCCTTCTATCATCGCTTATACCCAAGATGGTGAGATTCTGGTTGGTCAACCGGCTAAACGTCAGGCTATTACTAACCCACAAAACACACTGTTTGCCATCAAACGTTTGATTGGCCGTCGTTTCCAGGATGAAGAAGCGCAGCGTGATAAAGATATCATGCCGTACAAAATCGTGGCAGCCGACAATGGTGATGCTTGGGTTGAAGTAAAAGGCCAGAAAGTTGCACCACCACAGATTTCTGCTGAAGTTCTGAAGAAAATGAAGAAAACAGCGGAAGATTTTCTGGGTGAACCAGTAACTGAAGCGGTTATCACTGTACCGGCTTACTTCAACGATGCTCAGCGTCAGGCAACGAAAGATGCTGGCCGTATCGCCGGTCTGGAAGTAAAACGTATCATCAACGAACCAACCGCAGCGGCACTGGCCTACGGTTTGGACAAAGAAGTCGGCAACCGTACTATCGCGGTTTATGACCTCGGTGGTGGTACTTTCGATATCTCTATCATCGAAATCGACGAAGTTGACGGTGAAAAAACCTTCGAAGTTCTGGCAACCAATGGTGATACTCACTTGGGTGGTGAAGACTTTGATAGCCGTCTGATCAACTATCTGGTTGACGAATTCAAGAAAGACCAGGGTATGGATCTGCGTACCGATCCACTGGCAATGCAGCGCCTGAAAGAAGCCGCTGAAAAAGCAAAAATCGAGCTGTCTTCAGCTCAACAGACCGACGTTAACCTGCCGTATATCACGGCTGATGGCAGCGGTCCAAAACACATGAACATCAAAGTGACCCGCGCTAAATTGGAGTCACTGGTAGAAGATTTGGTTAATCGTTCTATTGAACCACTGAAAGTGGCTTTACAAGATGCTGGCCTGTCTGTTTCCGATATCCAGGACGTTATCTTGGTTGGTGGTCAGACTCGTATGCCAATGGTTCAGAAGAAAGTTGCTGATTTCTTCGGTAAAGAACCACGCAAAGACGTTAACCCAGATGAAGCTGTAGCCATTGGTGCGGCAGTGCAGGGTGGTGTTCTGTCTGGTGAAGTGAAAGACGTTCTGTTATTGGACGTTACCCCACTGTCACTGGGTATTGAAACCATGGGTGGTGTGATGACCCCACTTATCACTAAAAACACCACTATCCCAACTAAGCACAGCCAGGTGTTCTCTACTGCAGAAGACAACCAGTCTGCGGTAACCATCCATGTGCTTCAGGGGGAGCGTAAACGTGCTCAGGATAACAAGTCTCTGGGTCAGTTCAATTTGGACGGTATCCAGTCTGCTCCTCGCGGTATGGCGCAAATCGAAGTGACTTTCGATATCGACGCCGATGGTATTCTGCATGTGTCTGCTAAAGACAAGAATACCGGTCGTGAGCAGAAGATAACCATCAAGGCATCTTCTGGTTTGAACGAGGAAGAGATCCAGAAAATGGTACGTGATGCAGAAGCTAACGCAGAAGCAGACCGTAAGTTTGAAGAACTGGTTCAGACTCGCAACCAGGCTGACCATCTGATTCACGGCACCCGTAAACAGTTGGAAGAAGCCGGCGACAAACTGCCAGCAGAAGACAAAACTGCGATCGAAGATGCTTTGAAAGCGCTGGAAGCTGCTCTGAAAGGCGAAGACAAAGCTGAAATTGAAGCGAAAACTCAGGCTCTGGTGCAGGTTTCTGGCAAATTGCTAGAAATGGCTCAGCAGCAGCAAGCAGCCGCAGGCGGCGATGCTGGTGACACCAGTGCCAAGAAAGAAGACGACGTGGTAGACGCCGAATTCGAAGAAGTGAAAGACAAAAAATAATCGCCCTTAAGCGGGCACAGCAGTGGTAGGCCTTACTGTTGCTGGAAACCAGCACGGGCGTCGAGGAAACTCTACGCCCGTGCACGCATGTTAAGGGTAGGAAAAAAAGAGAATGGCGAAGAGAGATTATTACGAGGTTTTAGGCGTCAGTAAGGGCGCCGATGAACGTGAAATCAAAAAGGCCTATAAACGCCTGGCAGTAAAGTATCACCCGGACCGTAATCAGGACGAGAACGATACCGGTGAAAATTTTAAAGAAGTTAAAGAAGCTTACGAAATTCTGACTGACCCACAAAAACGTGCAGCATATGATCAATATGGTCATGCAGCCTTTGAACAAGGTGGCATGGGCGGCGGCGGTTTTGGTGGTGGCGGTGGTGCTGATTTTAGCGACATTTTTGGTGATGTTTTCGGTGATATCTTTGGTGGTGGCCGCCGTCAGCGTGCTTCCCGTGGTTCCGATCTACGCTACAACATGGATCTGACACTGGAAGAAGCCGTACGCGGCGTGACTAAAGAAATTCGCATCCCAACGCTGAATGAGTGTGATGTTTGCCACGGTAGTGGCGCTAAGCCGGGAAGTTCGCCAGTCACTTGTTCGACTTGCCGTGGTGCAGGTCAGGTACATATGCGCCAAGGGTTCTTTACCGTCCAGCAGGCATGTCCTACTTGTCAGGGTAATGGTCAAATCATTAAAGATCCTTGCAACAAGTGCCATGGGCATGGCCGTGTTGAAAAATCCAAAACACTGTCGGTTAAGATCCCCGCCGGTGTTGATACCGGTGACCGCATTCGCTTAAGTGGCGAAGGTGAAGCGGGTGAACATGGCGCGCCAGCAGGTGATTTATATGTTCAGGTGCAAGTTAAAGCGCACCCAATCTTCGAACGTGAAGGCAATAACCTGTATTGTGAAGTGCCAATTAACTTTGCTATGGCAGCCTTAGGCGGCGAGATTGAAGTCCCAACGCTGGATGGCCGGGTTAAGCTGAAAGTCCCAGCAGAGACCCAAACCGGCAAGCTGTTCCGCATGCGTGGCAAGGGTGTTAAATCTGTGCGTGGCGGAAGTCAGGGTGACCTGTTATGTCGTGTTGTGGTTGAGACACCAGTCCATCTGAGCGAAAAACAGAAACAGCTACTGCGCGAACTGGAAGAGAGTTTCGTCGGTGCTGCGGGTGAGAAAAATAGTCCCCGATCTAAAAGCTTCTTAGATGGCGTTAAGAAATTCTTTGACGATTTGACTCGCTGACCAATGAGTTGTTAATCGGCTAAGAACGTGCAAGAAAACGAAAAATCCTCGATTAACGTCGGGGATTTTTTTCATCGCCAACTAAATATATATGTGAAGTAAATCATTAATAGCTCGGTTTTTTCGATCATTTGATGCCATAAAAACGACTTTTTTCGAGTTGAAGACTATCTTAAAATTGATGCATTGATTCGCCGAGCACAGGCTCACTGTCCGATGTAAGGAGTTATTCATTGTGACAAACATGATCCGTCAATTTTTACGCCAAGAGGCCGCAGGTGGGCTGATTCTAATTTTAGCTGCCACCGTCGCCTTATTTATGGCTAACAGCCCCCTATTTAGCATTTACCAATCATTTCTTGATGTACCGGTATCGGTAAAGATAGCCTCGCTGGATATCAGCAAGCCACTATTACTGTGGATTAATGACGGTTTAATGGCGATATTCTTCCTGATGATTGGGTTGGAGGTTAAGCGCGAACTGATGGAAGGTTCGTTAGCTGGCCGCGATAAAGCGGTTTTTCCGGCCATAGCAGCATTAGGTGGTATGCTGGCACCGGCTTTGATTTATCTATTATTTAACGGTGCTGATGAGGTTACCCGCCAGGGCTGGGCAATTCCTGCGGCTACTGATATCGCCTTTGCGTTAGGGGTGATGGCTCTGTTGGGAAATCGGGTTCCAACCAGTCTTAAAGTCTTTTTACTGGCACTGGCCATTATTGATGACTTGGGTGTCATCATCATTATTGCGTTGTTCTATACCCACGAGGTTTCACTGCAAGCCTTAGGCATAGCTGCTGCGGCTATTGCGCTACTGGCTTACATGAATTGGCGTGGGGTAGGGAAAACCTCTGCCTATCTACTGGTGGGATTGGTATTGTGGGTCTGCATCCTCAAATCAGGTGTGCATGCGACCTTAGCCGGGGTCATTGTCGGCTTTATGATACCGCTGCACACTAAAGATAAGCGTTCACCGTCAGAATCGCTCGAACATGGTTTGCACCCATGGGTTGCTTATTTGATCTTGCCACTGTTTGCGTTTGCCAATGCGGGGGTTTCATTGCAAGGCGTTTCACTCGCTGGATTGACATCGCTATTGCCTCTGGGGATTGCGAGCGGTCTGTTTATTGGTAAGCCACTGGGGATTTTCCTCTTTAGTTGGCTCGCGGTTAAGTTAGGGGTGGCTAAACTACCTGACGCGATAAACTTTAAGCAGATTTTTGCGGTGTCGGTGCTATGCGGTATCGGTTTTACTATGTCGATATTTATCGCGTCGCTGGCATTTGATGGCGCCGATCTCGCTTTGCTTACCTATTCTAAGTTGGGCATATTATTAGGCTCCACCACCGCAGCCATTGTGGGTTATAGCTTGTTGCGTATGGCCTTGCCAGCAACAAGAAAAATAACTCGCTGATTAATATTTGAATGACCAGTGCCGCTCATAAAGGTACTGGTGTTCTACCTGATGGATTTCTAGGCTTACCGTCAGAACAGGGAACGTTTAGTCGTGCATGAGGTTATATACACCCTAAATAATTCGAGTTGCAGGAAGCCGGCAAGTGAAAGGCAGATTGGTTGTAAACCATTTTGAACGCTGCCAATGCACATGCAACTTGAAGTAGGACGGGTATATCTGGCTCGCCGATATGTTAAGGGGATAACAACATGCGAATGTCACATATCAATTTCAATCATCTTTATTACTTTTGGCAGGTCTGTAAAGAAGGTTCAGTCGTCGGTGCAGCAGAAGCATTATTCCTGACGCCACAAACAATTACCGGGCAAATTAAAGCGTTGGAAGAGCGTCTGGGGGGGAAGTTATTTAAGCGACAAGGGCGAGGCTTGGTGCCATCAGAGTTGGGGCAGTTGGTCTTTCGTTATGCGGATAAAATGTTCATGCTTAGCCATGAAATGCTGGATATCGTTAATTATCGCAAAGAATCTAATCTACTTTTCGATGTTGGTGTTGCCGATGCATTATCCAAGCGTTTGGTGAGCCAGGTTCTGGAAACGGCTGTCGTTGAGAACGAAAAGATTCATCTGCGCTGTTTTGAATCGACCCACGAAATGCTGCTGGAGCAGTTGAGTCAGCACAAACTGGATATGATTCTGTCCGATTGTCCGGTTGACTCCAGCCAACAAGAAGGGTTGTTCTCTGTCAAACTGGGCGAATGCAGTGTGAGTTTTTATTGTCGTCAGCCCATCCCTGATTTACCTTTCCCTGCTTGTTTGCAGCAAAAGCGTTTGTTGATACCGGGCCGTCGTTCCATGCTTGGGCGCAAATTACTGAACTGGATTAACAGTAAAGGGCTACAGGTAGAGATTTTGGGTGAGTTTGATGACGCGGCCCTGATGAATGCTTTCGCTATTTATAACAATGCTATTTTTGTTGCACCGACAATGTACGCTGCTGATACCTACGCTAAAGATGACCAGATAGTCGAAATTGGCCGCTTAGACTGTGTGCAGGAAGAATATTATGTGATTTTTGCCGAGCGTATGATCCAACATCCGGCAGTGCAGCGGGTATGTAACAAAGATTTTTCCGCGCTCTTTAGTGGCTAAATAGCCACGTTACCTTGCAAACTACAGCTGTGTTGATTGCACTCGTTGATAAATATGTCAGCTTATCGGGATTAATGAGTGCCACCCTAGGGGCTGACATAAATGCTGTTACATCGGGCTTATACCAATTTGTCATTTGATGGCTGACTTTCTGCGTTTTGAAGTCTATAGGCTATAAATGGGTCTTGCCGTGAATAGGCTAAATTATAAGCAATTCAAAAAATAGATATAAAAAAACCGGCCTGGGCCGGTCTTTTTACTAAGCAGTCGACGTAATGCAATTACTGCATTGCGTTGATTTGCGCGACTAAGTTGGACTTATGACGTGCTGCTTTGTTTTTGTGGATCAGACCTTTACAGGACTGACGATCCACGATTGGTTGCATTTCATTAAATGCTTTTTGCGCTGTGTCTTTATCGCCAGCTGCGATTGCCGCATACACCTTCTTAATGAAGGTACGCACCATTGAGCGACGGCTAGCGTTATGCTTGCGGCGTTTCTCAGACTGTACGGCGCGTTTCTTAGCTGATTTGATATTAGCCAAGGTCCAACTCCCAAATATATTCTATTGAGGACAATTCAAAGGCCAAGGAATATGCCCTTTCAGCCTTCGTTTGTCAATGGATTTGTGCAAATAAGCGCCGTTTGTACGGGCGGCACTTGCTACGTTGTGATGGAGCGGGATTTTACCAGCTTCGCGCTGCGGAATACAGTCTTTCGAAAGAAAAATCCACAGTTCACTGCCTTGAAGGGATTCGACGGTGGTTCTTGTAAAAATCTCAGCCTGCTTCTGTATTCAAACTCCGTGCGCATTCTACAGGATAAAGTCAGTAAAAGGGATTTTACCTGCACAATATTGGCAAAATGGTATGACTTTCGGTTAAAGGTGCCAATCGCGGGTTAACCTTAACGGCTGTACAAGGTATAATCCGGCGATTTCCACTGTTTTGAGCCAGCTATGGAGCTAATTCGCGGTATACATAATATCCGGGCACGCCACCATGGTTGCGTGCTAACTATCGGTAACTTTGATGGTGTCCATCGTGGACATCAGGCCTTATTGGAGCAGCTAAAGTGTGAAGGTCAGCGCTTGGGTTTGCCCGTAATGGTTATGATATTTGAACCGCAACCACTGGAATTGTTTGCAGCGGACAAAGCACCAGCAAGGCTAACGCGCCTGCGGGATAAAGCCAGATATCTGGCTGAGGCCGGCGTTGATTATCTGTTGTGCGTAAAATTTGATCCGCGTTTTGCAGCTAATACTGCGCAAGCTTTTGTTGCTCAGTTGCTGGTAGAGAAGTTGGGTGTTAAGTTTTTAACTGTTGGTGATGACTTCCGCTTTGGCGCAGAGCGTCAGGGGGATTTTCAACTGTTACAGCAAGCCGGTGCTGAATTTGGTTTCGATGTTATCAGCACAGATAGCTTTTGTGATGGTGGGTTACGCATTAGCAGCACCGCAATTCGTCAGGCACTTTATAATGACGATTTGGTGTTGGCTGAGGCGTTGCTTGGCCACCCCTATAGCATTTCCGGCCGAGTGGTTCATGGTGATGAACTGGGGCGTACGATTGGTTTCCCCACGGCGAATTTGCCATTAAAACGTTTAGTCGCTCCGGTGAAAGGAGTGTATGCGGTTGATGTGTATGGCTTGGGTCCAAAGCCATTACCCGGAGTTGCCAATATTGGTACCCGGCCTACCGTTGCTGGTGTTCGCCAGCAACTAGAGGTTCATCTGCTGGATGTAACTATGGATCTTTATGGGTGCCATATTGACGTGGTGCTCCGCGCGAAACTGCGCAACGAACAGCGTTTTGCTTCGCTCGATGCCCTGAAGCAGCAAATCGCCCATGATGTGGTGACGGCCCGAACATTTTTCGGGCTAAAGACACCGGTTTAATATTTCTAGCCGAAACGGAACCGAGAATCTAATGAGTGACTACAAGAATACCCTGAACTTGCCTGAAACAGGGTTCCCGATGCGCGGCGATCTGGCTAAGCGTGAACCTGACATGCTGAAACGTTGGTATGAGCAGGATCTGTACGGGATTATTCGTACGGCCAAGAAAGGTAAAAAAACCTTTATTTTGCACGACGGCCCTCCTTATGCGAACGGCAACATTCACATTGGTCACTCTGTTAACAAAATTCTCAAAGACATTATTGTTAAATCGAAAGGAATGGCGGGTTACGACTCCCCTTATATTCCAGGGTGGGACTGCCATGGTTTGCCGATCGAGTTAAAAGTTGAACAGTTAATTGGTAAGCCGGGCGAGAAAGTCAGTGCCGCAGAGTTCCGTGCTGCCTGCCGTAAATATGCTGCTGAACAGGTTGAAGGCCAGAAGAAAGACTTCATCCGCCTGGGAGTATTGGGCGATTGGGACCATCCTTATCTGACGATGGATTTCAAAACTGAAGCCAATATCATTCGTGCATTAAGCAAAATCATTGATAACGGCCACCTGCACAAAGGCGCGAAGCCAGTGCATTGGTGTACCGATTGCGGTTCGTCACTGGCTGAAGCAGAAGTTGAATATTACGATAAAACCTCACCTTCTATCGATGTGCGCTTTAATGCCGTCGATGTAGCGGCTGTTGCCGCCAAATTTAATGTTGCGGCGATTAACGGCCCGATTTCACTGGTTATCTGGACGACAACTCCGTGGACCTTGCCCGCTAACCGTGCGATTTCACTGAATGCTGAATACATTTACCAACTTGTTCAGGTCAATGGCGAATGCCTGATTCTGGCAGAAGACCTGGTTGAAAGTGTCATGAAGCGCGCAGGTATTGCTGAATGGACGGTATTGGGGAGCTGCAAAGGTTCTGATTTGGAACTGCTGCGTTTCAATCATCCGTTTATGGGCTTTGATGTGCCGGCAATTTTAGGCGATCACGTCACACTGGATGCCGGTACTGGTGCGGTTCACACTGCACCTGGTCACGGCCCGGATGACTTTGTTATCGGCCAGAAATACGGTTTGGAAGTTGCCAATCCGGTTGGTCCGAATGGCTGCTATTTGGCGGGGACGTATCCTACTCTGGATGGCATGTTCGTCTTTAAAGCCAACGATGTGATTGTTGAGTTGCTGCGTGAAAAAGGCGCACTGCTGAAAGTTGAAAAACTGGTTCACAGCTACCCGTGCTGCTGGCGTCATAAAACACCTATTATCTTCCGTGCTACACCACAATGGTTTATCAGCATGGATCAGAAAGGCCTGCGTAAGCAGTCGCTGGAAGAGATTAAAGGCGTGCAATGGATCCCCGATTGGGGTCAGGCGCGTATCGAAACCATGGTGGCAAACCGCCCTGATTGGTGTATCTCGCGTCAGCGTACCTGGGGCGTGCCGATGTCCCTGTTTGTGCACAAAGAGACTGAAGCACTACATCCACGTAGCACTGAGCTGATGGAAGAAGTCGCCAAACGCGTTGAGCAAGACGGTATTCAGGCATGGTGGGATCTGGATCCTGCGGAAATCCTCGGTGCTGATGCCGCCGATTACACCAAAGTGCCAGACACCTTGGACGTATGGTTTGACTCCGGTTCAACTCATTCGTCGGTGGTTGACGTGCGTCCTGAATTTGGTGGTCATAGCCCGGATATGTACCTGGAGGGTTCTGATCAACACCGTGGCTGGTTTATGTCTTCACTGATGATAGCAACCGCGATGAAAGGCAAAGCGCCTTATCGCCAAGTGCTGACCCATGGTTTTACCGTTGATGGGCAAGGGCGCAAAATGTCCAAATCCATCGGTAACACGATCAGCCCGCAAGATGTGATGAACAAACTGGGTGGTGACATTCTGCGTCTGTGGGTGGCATCAACCGATTACACCGGTGAGATCGCGGTTTCTGACGAAATCCTGAAACGCTCTGCTGACTCTTATCGCCGTATCCGTAACACTGCGCGCTTCTTGCTGGCGAATCTAAATGGGTTTGATCCTGCGCTGCATCAGGTGAAACCGGAAGATATGGTAGTAGTGGACCGCTGGGCAGTCGGCCGTGCCCAGGCAGCTCAAGCTGAGATCATGGCAGCGTACGAAAGTTACGATTTCCACTTGGTGGTGCAGCGCTTGATGCAGTTCTGCTCGGTTGAAATGGGATCCTTCTATTTGGATATCATTAAAGACCGCCAGTACACCGCGAAAGGCGACAGTGTTGCCCGCCGCAGTTGCCAGACTGCGTTGTTCCATATCGCAGAAGCATTGGTGCGCTGGATGGCACCTATTATGTCCTTTACCGCAGATGAGATCTGGAACCAACTGCCAGGCAGTCGTCCACAGTATGTCTTCACCGAAGAGTGGTATGACGGTCTGTTCGGGTTGGCGGGTGATGAAAGTATGAACGATACTTTCTGGGCCGAGCTGTTAAAAGTCCGTGGCGAAGTCAACAAGGTGTTAGAGCAGGCCCGTAGTGATAAGCGTATCGGTGGTTCATTGGAGGCGGCAGTTACCTTGTTCGCCGAACCTGAACTGGCTGCGCGATTGAACAGTTTGCAAGATGAATTGCGTTTTGTGCTGTTGACCTCAGCTGCGAAAGTTGCCCCTTATGCTGATGCGGGTGATGATGCGCTGCAAAGTGAGTTGATTGCCGGGCTGAAAATCACCTTTAATAAGGCTGATGGTGAGAAGTGCCCGCGTTGCTGGCATTACACTCAAGATGTCGGTTTGGTAGCGGAACATGCTGAATTGTGCGGCCGCTGTGTCACTAACGTTGCCGGAGACGGCGAAGAGCGTAAGTTCGCCTAATGAGTAAACCTATTTGTTCGACCGGATTGCGCTGGTTATGGCTGGCGGTATTGGTGGTTATTTTGGATCTCAGCAGCAAACAGTGGGTCATGACCCACTTTGCCCTGTATGAGTCAGTGCCGGTGATCCCGTTTTTTAACCTGACCTACGCACAGAATTTTGGCGCAGCCTTTAGCTTCCTTGCCGATAAAAGTGGCTGGCAGCGTTGGTTCTTTGCGGGCATAGCTATCGGTATTTCAGTGGTATTAATGGTGCTGATGTATCGCTCTACTGCCAAACAACGCCTGCTCAATTGTGCTTATGCTCTGATTATTGGTGGGGCATTAGGTAACTTATTTGATCGCATGGTGCATGGTGCGGTGATCGATTTTATCGATTTCCACGTCAATAACTGGCATTTCCCAACCTTTAACATCGCCGATACCGCTATCTGTATCGGTGCTGCGTTGGTTATCTTTGAGGGTTTTTTAAGCCCTGCTGAAAAAACGGCCATGAATAAAGGTGAATGAGATGTCCGAGCGTGTACCAGCTAATCAAGTACAAGACCATTTTGTACAAGACCATGTTATACAAGATAAAAGCGCCGTATTGGTGCACTTCATTCTGAAACTGGAAGATGGTTCAACGGCGGAATCAACACATATTCACGGTAAACCTGCGCTGTTTCGTTTAGGTGATGACAGCCTTTCTGATGCACTTGAGCAGCAGTTAATTGGTTTGAAAGTAGGTGATAAGCATGCTTTCACTTTACAACCTGAAGATGCGTTTGGTTTGGAAAGCCCTGATTTGATTCAGTACTTCACCCAGCGTGACTTTGCTCAAACTGGCGTGCCAGATGCCGGTACTATTATGCTATTTACCTCCCGTGATGGCAGTGAAATGCCAGGTGTGGTGCGGGAAGTGGCGGAAGAGTCTATTACTGTTGATTTTAATCACCCGTTGGCAGGGCATTCCATTAGCTTTGAAATTGAAGTGTTGGAGATTGACCCGCAACAGGAGGCAATGCATGCAGATATTGCTGGCTAATCCACGCGGCTTTTGTGCCGGAGTTGATCGGGCTATCAGTATTGTTGAACGCGCGATCGAAATGTATGGCGCGCCAATTTATGTGCGCCATGAAGTGGTACACAACCGTTATGTGGTTGATAGCTTGCGTGAACGTGGTGCTATCTTTATCGAGGAGATTTCAGAAGTGCCAGATGGCTCTATTCTGATTTTCTCGGCCCATGGCGTGTCGCAGGCTGTGCGAGCAGAAGCTCGTGAGCGCAAGCTTACTATGCTGTTTGACGCAACCTGCCCATTGGTGACCAAAGTTCATATGGAAGTCGCACGTGCTAGTCGCAAGGGTAAAGAAGCCATCTTGATAGGCCACGCCGGTCACCCGGAAGTGGAGGGTACCATGGGGCAATACAGCAACCCGAAAGGGGGGATGTATCTGGTTGAATCACCTGATGATGTATGGGCTTTGCAGGTTAAAGATGAGAACAATCTGTGTTTTATGACACAGACGACCTTGTCGGTTGATGATACCTCTGCAATTATCGATGCCTTACACCAGCGTTTCCCGAAGATTGTCGGTCCACGCAAAGATGATATCTGCTATGCCACGACCAACCGGCAAGAGGCGGTGCGCAATCTGGCTAATGATGCCGATGTGGTCTTAGTGGTTGGCTCGAAAAACTCCTCTAACTCTAATCGGTTGGCTGAGTTGGCACAGCGGATGGGTAAGCCTGCTTATCTCATTGATTCAGCGGCCGATATACAAGAGTTATGGTTACAGGGGGCTGCGTGTATAGGTGTTACCGCTGGCGCATCTGCTCCCGATATTCTGGTACAGCAAGTTATTGCGCGCTTGCAAGCTCTCGGTGCTGGTGGGTCTATCGAACTTAGTGGCCGTGAAGAGAGTATCGTCTTCGAAGTACCTAAAGAATTACGTGTCGATGTAAAACAGATCAACTGATTGATATCGTGCTTCAGCGTTAAAAAGCAGCCCTCAGTGGCTGCTTTTTTATGGGTGTATTTCACCATAACTGCATGAATATGCGAAATAACCGCACTATGCCAGATGAAGTGTTACCGAGTATTTTACCCTAAATAATTCGAGTTGCAGGAAGGCCGCTTGCGGCGGCCTTAACGAGGCGAGGCCCAAGGGTGGGCCGAGTAACGAACGCAGCCAACGCACATGCAGCTTGAAGTATGACGGGTATGTAAGGAATTAAGTGGTTTCACTGATAAAAGCATGCGTATATCATTTTTTTCTAATACAGATTAAATAGGCTGGCAGAGTCCATAGCGGGCGGCTAATCTGAACCTTGGTCAGGGTAGATGACACAATATGAGAGGAAGTATGACTGATTCAACAATTCGTATCGCTGTTGTTGGCGCGGGTGGCCGTATGGGCCGACAACTTATCCAGGCAATTACTCACACTGAAGGTGTGGTGCTGGGGGCTGCTGTTGAACGTGTCGGATCCACATTAGTGGGGAGCGATGCCGGCGAACTGGCCGGAGCGGGGTTGTTAAACATCACAGTAAGTGATGATTTATCTGACGTAGTTGATCATTTTGATGTGTTGATCGATTTTACCCGGCCTGAAGGCACGCTGGAGCATTTAGCCATTTGTCGTCAATATGGTAAGGCGATGATAATTGGCACTACTGGCTTTGATGATGCAGGTAAAGAAGCCATCAGTGCTGCGGCAACGGACATTGCTATTGTGTTCGCTGCCAATTTCAGTGTTGGGGTTAATGTGGTGCTAAAGCTGCTAGAAAAGGCAGCGAAAGTGATGGGCGACTATACCGATATCGAAATAATCGAGGCACATCATCGGCATAAAGTTGATGCACCTTCAGGTACTGCGCTGGCGATGGGGGAGGCAATTGCTGACTCACTAGGGCGTTCACTGAAAGATTGCGCGGTTTATAGCCGTGAAGGTCATACCGGCGAACGCAAACCCGGCACTATCGGTTTCGCAACCGTGCGTGCTGGCGATATTGTTGGAGAGCATACGGCTATGTTTGCTGATATTGGCGAGCGCGTTGAGATCACACACAAAGCGACCAGCCGTATGACTTTTGCCAATGGTGCGGTTAAATCGGCTATTTGGGTGTCAATGCGGGATAATGGCTTGTTTGATATGCGTGATGTATTGAATTTGAATGAACTTTAAAGGTGTAAAGCACAGCCAGTGATGTGGTTGTTTTTATCATAATCGTTTGATAACAGGGCAATATTTTATTGTCCTTTTTTATTTGTTTTAATAAATAATTATTTCATCAATAATTATTGATATAACCTTTATTTATCTATGTTTTTGTCTATTTTTTTTGTCTTTTAATCCCTTCCTTGGTCATTGGTTCTGATTTTTACTGCTCTGGAACGATATTTCTCAGTCACTACACCTCGCAACCGTTTACTATGTTAAGTTAGCATGTGTTTTTACCGCTATAATCCACTCATTTTAATGAGGACGGTAAAAAACAGAGAAAAAATGGCACTTTGGCTAGACAAAAGCGTCACTCATCATTAAAATGCGCCCAATTTGCCAAAAATTAGCTTTGAGGGCGGTTTTTGCATTGATTTAGATCGCTAGATATGAATTAATATGCAAATAATGTGACTGTTTATTCCTTGGAGGATGTTTTGATTAAGTCAGCGCTATTGGTTCTCGAAGACGGAACCCAATTTCACGGTCGGGCCATCGGGGCAGAGGGTACGGCAGTGGGGGAAGTGGTCTTCAATACGTCGATGACCGGTTATCAAGAAATCCTCACTGATCCTTCCTACTCCCGCCAGATCGTTACTCTTACTTATCCTCATATCGGCAATGTCGGCACTAATGCTTCCGACGAAGAATCCTCCGCAGTACATGCCCAAGGTCTTGTTATTCGCGACCTGCCTTTGATTGCCAGCAACTACCGTAATGAAGAAGGCTTAGCTGAGTATCTCAAGCGCCACAACATTGTTGCGATTGCTGATATCGATACGCGTAAGCTGACACGTTTGCTGCGTGAGAAAGGGGCACAAAACGGCTGCATTATTGTGGGTGACTTGTCTGATGCCACTTTAGCACTAGAAAAGGCGAAAGCATTCCCGGGCCTGAAGGGGATGGATCTGGCAAAAGAAGTGAGCACGAAAGAGCGTTATGACTGGTTGCAAGGTAGCTGGACTCTGGAAGGTGACTTACCTGCGGCAACGCCACCAGAAGATTTGCCATTCCATGTGGTGGCATACGACTACGGCGTGAAGCGCAATATTCTGCGCATGCTGGTGGATAGAGGCTGTCGCCTGACGGTAGTTCCGGCACAGACACCGGCAGAAGAGGTGCTGAAGCTGAACCCAGATGGCATTTTCTTATCCAACGGCCCAGGTGACCCAGAGCCATGTGATTATGCTATCGCGGCCATTAAGCGTTTTCTGGAAACCGACATTCCGGTGTTCGGCATCTGTTTAGGCCACCAATTACTGGCGCTGGCCAGTGGTGCAAAAACGGTAAAAATGAAGTTTGGTCACCACGGTGGCAACCATCCGGTGAAAGATTTAGATGCCGATTGCGTGATGATCACCGCACAGAACCACGGTTTTGCGGTAGATGAAACCACATTGCCATCCAACCTGCGAACGACACATGTTTCTTTATTCGATGGTTCTCTGCAAGGGATTCACCGCACTGATAAAGCCGCATTTAGCTTCCAGGGGCACCCAGAGGCCAGCCCAGGTCCGCATGATGCAGCGCCATTGTTTGATCACTTTATCGAACTGATTGAAGCTTACCGCGCAACAACTGCAAGCCGTAACAGTAGCCATACCAATAAATAATCAGGAGCCTCAAACCATGCCAAAACGTACAGATATAAAAAGCATCCTGATTCTGGGCGCTGGCCCAATCGTTATCGGCCAGGCCTGTGAGTTTGACTACTCTGGGGCTCAGGCTTGTAAGGCACTGCGTGAAGAAGGTTACCGTGTCATTCTGGTGAACTCCAATCCGGCAACCATCATGACTGACCCGGAAATGGCCGACGCCACTTATATCGAGCCAATCCACTGGGAAGTGGTACGCAAAATTATTGAAAAAGAGCGTCCAGATGCCGTTTTGCCCACTATGGGTGGCCAAACCGCACTGAACTGTGCGCTGGAGCTGGAACGCAAGGGCGTTCTGGCTGAGTTTGGTGTCACCATGATTGGTGCCACTGCCGATGCTATCGATAAAGCAGAAGACCGCCGTCGCTTTGATATCGCGATGAAGAAAATTGGTTTGGATACTGCACGTTCTGGTATCGCGCACAATATGGAAGAAGCACTGGCCGTAGCGGCTGATGTGGGCTTCCCTTGTATTATCCGCCCTTCCTTTACTATGGGCGGCACCGGCGGCGGTATCGCGTATAACCGTGAAGAGTTTGAAGAGATTTGTGAACGTGGGCTGGATTTATCGCCAACCAAAGAGCTGTTGATCGATGAGTCGCTGATTGGTTGGAAAGAGTATGAGATGGAAGTTGTGCGTGACAAAAACGACAACTGCATCATCGTCTGCTCCATCGAAAACTTCGATGCGATGGGTATCCACACCGGTGACTCGATCACCGTTGCTCCAGCTCAGACGCTGACTGATAAAGAATACCAAATCATGCGTAATGCCTCGATGGCAGTGCTGCGTGAAATCGGCGTAGAAACCGGTGGCTCCAACGTGCAGTTCTCGGTTAACCCGAAAAATGGCCGTTTGATTGTTATCGAAATGAACCCACGGGTATCCCGTTCTTCCGCTCTGGCCTCTAAAGCAACCGGCTTCCCGATTGCTAAAATTGCCGCCAAGCTGGCAGTAGGTTACACGCTGGATGAGTTGATGAATGATATCACTGGTGGTCGCACGCCGGCCTCCTTTGAGCCATCTATCGACTATGTTGTGACCAAAATCCCACGTTTTAACTTCGAAAAATTTGCCGGTGCGAATGACCGTCTGACCACACAGATGAAATCGGTTGGCGAAGTGATGGCAATTGGCCGCACCTTGCAGGAATCGCTGCAAAAAGCCTTGCGCGGTCTGGAAGTGGGCGCGACCGGTTTTGACCCGAAAGTGAGTTTGGATGACCCAGAAGCACTGACAAAAATTCGCCGCGAATTGAAAGAGGCCGGCTCTGATCGTATCTGGTATATCGCCGATGCTTTCCGTGCAGGCATGTCGGTTGATGGCGTTTTCAATCTGACTAACGTTGACCGCTGGTTCCTGGTGCAGATTGAAGAGTTGGTTCGTCTGGAAGAGAGCGTGGCAGAGTGCGGTATCAATGGCCTGAATGCTGATTTTATGCGCCAGTTGAAGCGCAAAGGCTTTGCCGATGCCCGTTTGGCAAAATTGGTCGGCGCGGCGGAAAGTGAAGTGCGTAAGCTGCGTTACAAGCAGGGTTTGCATCCGGTTTACAAGCGTGTAGATACCTGTGCGGCTGAATTCTCTACCGATACCGCCTACATGTACTCAACCTACGAGGAAGAGTGTGAATCCAACCCAACCAGTGATCGTCCGAAAGTGATGGTACTGGGCGGCGGCCCGAACCGTATCGGCCAGGGTATTGAATTCGACTACTGTTGTGTACATGCGTCACTGGCGCTGCGTGAAGACGGTTACGAGACCATCATGGTGAACTGTAACCCTGAAACGGTTTCGACCGACTACGATACCTCTGATCGCCTCTATTTCGAATCTGTCACTCTGGAAGATGTGTTGGAAATCGTGCGTATTGAGAAGCCGCAAGGCGTTATCGTGCAGTACGGTGGTCAGACTCCATTGAAATTAGCACGTGAACTGGAAGCTGCCGGTGTTCCTGTTATCGGTACCAGCCCGGATGCTATCGACCGTGCAGAAGACCGTGAGCGTTTCCAACAGGCGGTAAATCGTCTGGGCTTGAAACAGCCCGCGAACGCGACGGTTGCTACTATCGAACAAGCCGTAGAGAAAGCCACGGGTCTGGGTTATCCGCTAGTGGTCCGCCCATCGTATGTCTTGGGTGGTCGCGCGATGGAAATCGTTTATGACGAAGTTGACTTGCGCCGCTACTTCCAAAATGCAGTGAGTGTCTCCAACGATGCACCCGTGCTGTTGGATCGTTTCCTCGATGACGCTGTTGAAGTGGATGTTGATGCCATTTGCGACGGTGAGCGCGTGTTGATCGGTGGCATTATGGAGCACATTGAGCAAGCAGGGGTGCACTCCGGTGACTCAGCCTGTTCATTGCCCGCTTACACCCTGAGTAAAGAAATTCAGGATGTGATGCGCCAACAAGTTGAAAAACTGGCGTTTGAACTCTGCGTGCGCGGTTTAATGAATGTGCAGTTTGCCGTAAAGAATAACGAAGTTTATCTGATTGAAGTTAACCCTCGAGCAGCCCGTACCGTACCATTTGTGTCTAAAGCCACCGGTATGCCACTGGCAAAAATCGCCGCACGCGTGATGGTGGGGCAGTCATTGACAGAGCAGGGTATTCTGGAAGAAATTATCCCGCCTTATTACTCGGTAAAAGAAGTGGTATTGCCGTTTAACAAGTTCCCAGGTGTGGATCCGATTTTAGGACCAGAAATGCGTTCTACCGGTGAAGTGATGGGGGTCGGCCGGACCTTCGCTGAAGCTTTCTCTAAAGCCATGTTGGGCAGTCAATCTGGTATGAAAAAGAGTGGCCGCGCACTGTTATCGGTTCGTGAGGGAGATAAACACCGGGTGGTTGACTTGGCTGCCAAGTTGCTCAAACAGGGTTTTGAATTGGATGCAACCCACGGTACTGCGGTGGTTCTAGGCGAGGCAGGGATAAATCCACGCTTAGTCAACAAGGTACATGAAGGCCGTCCACACATTCAGGACCGTATCAAGAATGGCGAATATACTTATATTGTGAATACAACGGCAGGGCGTCAGGCGATTGAAGATTCTAAACTGATCCGCCGTAGTGCTTTGCAATATAAAGTGCATTACGACACTACCTTGAATGGTGGCTTCGCAACCGCGATGGCTTTGAATGCGGACCCTACCGAGCAAGTGATTTCAGTACAAGAAATGCATGCCAAGATTAAGAATATGAAAGCTTAATTTGGGCGCTAAGAAAGGGGGCGATGGAAACATCGCCCTTTTTTATGCTTACTATTTATAAAATCGCGCTTTTTACCCGCATAAACAGTATTTTTTATGCGCAGAAGTATTATTCATAAACGATAGTATTGTTCATAAACAATATTGGTGAAGATCAATGTTCGTGCGGGTTGTGGATAGTAGCTTATAGCCAGGCGTTAACAATCGGCGCAGCTAGCTTAATGCAACTTTGATACCCAGGCCGATCAACAGGCCGCCCAGTAATTTATCGACAACTTTTTGCACTTTCGCCAAACCGCGGCGTACGGGCGCACTTTGAATCAGAATTACCAGTAGGGGCCACCAGATAACGGCCAGTAGCCAGATGATTGAGGCGTACCACAGTTTCTCACCCACGCCGGAGTCTATCTGTAATATTTGTGTGAAAACGGCGAGAAAGAAAAGAGTCGCTTTGGGATTCAATAAATTGCAAAGATATCCCTGCAAGAATGCGGCTTTCAGCGTGACGGGATATTGTGCAGTGTTATCGATACTAAGCTTACTATCTCCTCGTGATAGCAGTGCCTGGATACCAATCCAGATCAAATAACAGGCTCCGGCATATTTCAGCAGGTTGAATAGCCATGGTGTGGTAGTGATAACAACTGCCAGGCCAGCCACGCAATAAGACATATGTGTCGCAACACCCAAAATTACACCAAGGGCTGTCATCATGGCTGCGGGGCGGCGATAGCGGGCAGCATTTTTGATTACCAGAAAGAAATCTGGCCCAGGGGAGAGCATGCCCAAGGTAGCAAGGGTGGCAACAAATATAGAGGTTTCAAGCATAAGGATTACCGAGTGATAGTGGTGCTGTCTGGCGATCATAACGCCACTTGGCTCCCTCTGCATTATTCTTATTTGTTATCTGTGGTGGTTTGGTTATCAGTAGTGATGGGATTGCAACAGATGTCTTTTACTTTTTGACGGATAGCGATGCACGAATATGAGCCTGGAAAATGTAATAAACAGTGATGTTTCGCATCAACAGCAGCGAGAGATTACGCGATTGTGCATCAAATGCGCCCTAATGCTGTTGCAACATGGGGCAGAAAGTATGCTAGTTGAGCAGCTATCTGCACGGCTTGGTATGGCTCTGGGGATGGACAGCGTTGAGAGTTCTATCTCGGCTAACGCAATCGTGTTGACCACTATCAGCGAAGGTAACTGCCTGACATCTACCCGTAAAAATACCGATCGTGGCATCAATATGCAGGTAGTCACTGAAGTGCAGCATATTGTGATTATGGCGGAGCATCGCTTATTGGATGCAAAAGATGTGGAAAAACGCTTCGAGCATATCAAACCTCTGCGTTATCCGCGCTGGCTGGTCGTTGTGATGGTGGCGCTCTCTTGTGGCTGTTTCAGTAAATTAAACGGTGGTGGTTGGGATGCGTTTTCCATTAGCTTTTTAGCCAGTGGGTTGGCGATGTTTGTTCGCCAGAGTCTGACGATTAATCATATGAATCCGCTGATTAATTTCTGCATCACTGCTTTTGTTGCCACATCCGCATCCGGTTTGTTGATGCGTTTACCGTTTTTCCAGGAAGCATCCAGCGTGGCGATGGCGGCCAGCGTACTGCTACTCGTGCCTGGGTTCCCGTTGATTAATGCGGTAGCCGATATGTTTAAGGGCCACGTTAATACCGGTTTGGCCCGTTGGGCGATGGCAAGTTTATTAACGTTATCAACCTGTATTGGGGTGATATTCGCGATGGCGTTATGGGGATTGCGGGGGTGGTAATGAATTTACTCTGGGCATTATTACAAGACATGGTGTTGGCGGCTATCCCGGCACTGGGTTTTGCTATGGTATTTAATGTGCCGGTGCGGGCATTGCGTTACTGCGCATTACTGGGAGCGGTCGGGCACGGTTCGCGTATGTTAATGATCCATTTTGGTATGAATATCGAGCTGGCTTCATTATTGGCTTCAATTATGATTGGCGTCATCGGGATTAACTGGTCACGCTGGTTGCTGGCACATCCAAAAGTTTTCACTGTCGCGGCTGTTATTCCTATGTTTCCGGGTATTTCCGCCTATACCGCAATGATATCGGTCGTTGAGATTTCTCACTTGGGTTATAGCGAAGCGTTAATGTCCACGATGGTGACCAATTTCTTGAAAGCGTCATTTATTGTTGGAGCGTTGTCGATTGGTTTATCTTTGCCAGGATTATGGTTATATCGCAAACGTCCTGGTGTATAAGACTTTTTTTCTGCTCTGTTCTTGTATCAGGCTAAGAGCAATCTTATATGTGTGATTAGCCTGCTTATCGCTATCGACGCTTGATTAGGCTTTACGTATAGTGTGAGCAATTTTTCGGTACTGGCTCTTGTAGCCTACAGGGTTTAAAAATGATTATCAGCCTGATCGCTGCGTTGGCGGCGGATCGCGTTATTGGTATGGAAAACGCCATGCCATGGCACCTACCGGCTGATTTAGCGTGGTTCAAACGTAACACGTTAAATAAACCGGTAATTATGGGTCGTAAGACCTTCGAATCAATCGGTCGTCCTTTGCCGGGGCGGTTGAATATTGTTATCAGTAGCCAGCCGGGTACTGATGAGCGCGTGACCTGGGCTACGTCAATTGAAGAAGCTCTCTCTTTCGCAGGCGACGTAGAAGAAGTTATGGTTATGGGGGGCGGACGGGTCTATAAGCAATTCTTAGCTCGCGCGAATCGTATGTATCTTACCCATATCGATGCGGAAGTAGGGGGGGATACTCATTTCCCTGACTATGAGCCGGATGAGTGGGAAAGCACATTCAGTGAGTTTCATGACGCAGATGAAGCGAACTCGCACAGCTATTGTTTTGAGATCCTTGAGCGCCGCTGATTATTGCTACCATCCCAAATAAGACCTGTCTGCCTCAAACAAGAACGTCACCAAAAATAAAGGCGCATATTATGCGCCTTTATTTTTTAACATCTAATTATCAGTATATTACAGATAACTAAAGGGATCTTTTGCCGCTGCTATTTCATCAGTGTTACTTACTTCTGCTTCCACTTTGAATGCATGCTGTGTGAAATAGCGTTTATCTTCCCAGCGCAGCAGCGTTAAATCGCCGCCCCAGCAACAGCCGGTATCCAAGCCATAAATACCTTCAGGAACACCTTTCCCTTCCAGCGATGCCCAGTGACCAAAAATAATTGAATAGTCAGGGGAGACCAATCTTGGCAACTCGAACCAAGGCTTGAGTGGAGCGGGGGCATTTTCTGGCGTATCTTTACAGATCATATCCAACTGCCCGTTCGGGAAACAAAAACGCATGCGAGTCAGTGCATTAGTACTAAAACGCAAGCGTGCTAGCCCGGATAGCTCTGGTGACCAGTTATTCGGCATATCGCCGTACATGGCATCGAGGAAGAGTGGATAGCTATCACTACTTAATACCGCCTCCACTTCACGTGCACACATTTGGGCGGTTTCAATATCCCATTGAGGTGTTATCCCGGCATGAGCCATGATCAATTTTAATTCATCATCAACTTGTAAGACCGGTTGGCGACGCAGCCAATTAATCAGCTCATCAGCATCCGGCGCCTCAAGCAGTGGAGTAATACGATCTTTGGGTTTATTACGGCTGATACCGGCATAAACGGCCAGTAAATGCAGGTCATGGTTACCCAGAACCATACGAACAGCAGGCCCTAATGAGCGGACATAACGTAAAACATCCAGTGATGCTGGGCCACGGGCAACTAAATCACCGGTTAACCACAAAGTATCCTGCTGCGGATCAAAGCTCACCTGTGCTAATAGCGCAAGCAGCTCATCGAGGCAGCCATGAACATCGCCAATAAGATAAGTAGACATAGTTGAAAGGTCAGAGTTAATGGATCAGTGCTGGGATCGCTAAGCGGAACACCGGAATTGCAGTACGGAAGGGCTGACCAAGGTGATCAACCATCTCATAATGCCCTTCCATGGTACCCAGCGGGGTTTCCAGTACAGCACCGCTGGTGTATTGAAACTCATTACCTGGCTGGATCAACGGCTGTTCGCCGATGACCCCTTCACCCTGAACTTCAGTCTGCCGGCCATTACTATTAGTGATTAACCAATAACGACCAATCAGTTGCACATTTGAACGACCCAAATTGCGTATCGTCACGGTATAGGCGAAGACGAAACGTTCTTCATCAGGTATCGACTGGGTTTCCACATAGATACTCTGCACCTGTACACAAACGCGGGGCTGTTCAATCATAATGTGCTCCTGCTTATTCTTGCGGTGTCGATTGAGCTGAAAGCCAGTTAGCCAGCTTACAGTATTGCGCTACCGAAATATTCTCTGCCCGTAATATCGGGTCAATACCTAATTCGATTAACTGCTCTGGAGTGAATAGATCACCTAAGCTGTTACGCACGGTTTTTCTGCGCTGATTAAATGCTTGCGTGGTAATGCGGCTAAGCATACGAACGTCACCAACCGGATTCGGCATGTTGACATGCGGAATCAAGCGCACCACGGCCGAATCAACTTTTGGCGCGGGGGTAAACGCCGTTGGCGGTACTTCTAGCACCGGGATAACATTGCAATAGTATTGCGCCATCACCGTCAGTCGGCCATACGCTTTACTATTAGGTCCTGCGACCAGACGATTAACCACTTCTTTTTGCAACATGAAATGCATGTCACGAATAGCATCAGTATAGCTGAAAAGATGGAACATCAGCGGGGTGGAAATGTTGTATGGCAAGTTACCAAACACACGTAATGGCTGCCCTGCAAGCTCTGCTAACTCAGAAAAATTAACTTTCATCGCATCTTGTTGATGGATGGTTAGCTTGTCTTTCAGTTGCGGATGGCTGGCTAAACGAGCCGCCAGATCGCGATCAAGCTCGATCACCGTCATATGATCCATACGCGCAGCAACAGGTTCAGTCAATGCCCCTAAACCGGGACCTATTTCAACTACGGCTTCGCCAGGAACGGGGTGAATTGCAGAAACAATACTGTCGATGACAAACTGATCGTTTAAAAAGTTTTGTCCAAAGCGTTTGCGGGCAAAATGCCCTTGGTGGACTCTATTATTCATTGCTGTTATTTATCATTTTAATGGCTAAGTTTAATGCCGTAATGAAACTGCCAACATCGGCAGAACCGGTTGCGGCGAGTTCTAAAGCGGTACCGTGATCCACAGAAGTGCGGATAAAAGGCAAACCGAGAGTGATATTTACTGCTCGGCCAAACCCTTGATACTTCAGCACTGGCAATCCTTGATCATGATACATCGCCAGAACCGCATCTGCATGTTGTAGATATTTAGGCTGAAATAGGGTGTCTGCTGGTAGAGGGCCGATAAGATTTATACCTTGCTGACGCAGTGCATCTAGTGCAGGAATAATGGTATCGATCTCTTCATGGCCCATATGGCCACCTTCACCTGCGTGAGGATTCAGTCCGCACACGTAAATCTGTGGTTGGCTAATGCCAAATTTGGTTTTCAGGTCACTATCAAGAATGGTGATCACTTCATGCAGGCTAGCTTGAGTGATTGCGCCAGGTACGGCCAGCAGAGGTAAGTGGGTTGTCGCCAATGCCACACGTAACTCTTCAGTTGCCAGCATCATCACTACCCGTGGGCAGAGGCTGCGATCTGCAAAAAACTCGGTGTGTCCGATAAAAGGGATGCCAGCATCATTGATAATACTTTTTTGTACCGGGCCGGTGACCAATGCAGAAAATTCCCCGCTTATCGCGCCATCACAAGCCTTAGCCAATGTTTTCACAACATAGTGGCTGTTTTGGATGTCGAGTTTGCCGGGGATCACTTCTGTGGCCGTTTTTACCGGCAAGATAGTCAGTGACCCCGCTTGTTGCACTAACGCAGGCTTGCTGGCTTGATATTCACGCAACTGCAAAGGCAGATTAAGCTGACGGGCCCGAGCAAGTAGCAAGGCCGGATCGGCACACACCACTAACTCAACAGGCCAATCCTGTTGAGCCAGGGCGACGACTAAATCGGGCCCGACCCCGGCTGGCTCACCGGGGGTAATAACAATACGATTATTATGGTTGTGCATTACTACCATCAAGAATTTTTACATAAGCAGCAGCACGCTGCTCTTGCATCCAAGTTTGAGCTTCTTCAGCAAATTTACGGCTAAAGAGCATACGGTATGCCTTGTCTTTCTGTGCTGCATCAGTCTTGTCTACCTGACGTGTATCGACAACCTGAATTAAGTGCCAGCCGAAAGAAGAGTGAACCGGTGCACTGATCTCACCTTTTTGCAGTTTCATCAGCGCATCACGGAACGCCGGGTCATAAATATCTGGTGATGCCCAACCTAAATCACCGCCTTGCATTGCAGAACCAGGATCCTGAGAGATCTCTTTGGCAATAGTGGCGAAGCTGGATTTACCACTCTTAATATCTGCCGCCGCTGCCGCTAACTTGGCACGAGCCTGATCGTCGGTCATTACCGGTGAAGGTTTCAGCAAGATGTGGCGGGCGTGAACTTCAGTCACGGAAACGGTCTTATCCGCACCACGGATATCATTTACTTTCAGGATGTGGAAACCGACACCAGAACGGATTGGCCCGACAACATCACCTTTGTTCGCAGTTTGTAATCTTTCAGCAAACAAAGAAGGCAGTTCCTGTAATTTGCCCCAACCCATCTGGCCGCCTTTCAGCGCCTGAGAGTCCGCCGAGTTGGCGATAGCCAATTTACCAAAATCAGCGCCGCCTTTAATGTCGGAGACTAATTTGTTAGCCAGCTCTTCAGCCTGATCAACTTGTTGCTGAGAGGGATTTTCTGGCAATGGGATAAGAATGTGGCTGAGGTTCAGTTCAGCATCACCGCTGGTCTGGTTCCCAACTTGTTTGGCCAGTGACTCAACTTCCTGTGGCAGGATAGTTATTCGGCGGCGTACTTCGTTGTTACGCACTTCAGAAGTCAGCATCTCTTTACGGATCTGCTCGCGGTAAGTGTCATAATTCAGGCCATCAGCAGCCAGACGACTACGCATCTGAGCGGGAGTCATGCGGTTTTGCGCAGCGATATCAGCAATGGCTTTATCCAATGCTTCATCACTGATAGTAATGCCCATCTTCTTCGCCATCTGTAACTGGATATTATCCATGATCAGACGCTCAAGAATCTGATGACGTAACGTCGCATCATCAGGAACTTGTTGCCCAGACTGCTGTGCATTCAGTTTCACGGATTGTAACAGACCGTCAACGTCACTTTGCAAAACGACGCCGTTATCAACCACTGCGGCAACTTTATCAACTTCTTGTGGTGCTGCGAACGCGGTATTGGCACAGACAACCAATCCGAGAATAAGCGTTCTCCAGTTCTTCATACCTTTTCCATTTATGTAATCCGCTTTAGCGGGTTAAAATTCACTGTATTCAGTGTGTTACACAGTATCAGAATGCACTTTGATAAGGCAGAATGCCTGAGCGCAGCATTTGTGCAGTACCCAGGTTGTGGTCGCTGCTCAGACCACGTAATTCAATGTTAAAACCAATCTTGTTATCATACTTACTGGCTTCTGTTTGTGAATTCCAGCCAGTAATTTTACGTTCATAGCCCACGTTTATAGCCCAGCAACACGTGTTGTATTGTAAACCAACTAACTGGCTAGCGGGCTGATTGGCTTTGGTATCGTAGTAATAAGCACCGACTAATGCCCAACGATCCGCAATCGGCCAACTGGCGGTAGCACCAATCTGAGAAATGCCTTGCTGATAACCAGGACTTTTTACATTCGGTACTGCTGCCTGAATATATTCTGGGCTGGCATAGCGGTAATTCAATTGAATCATACGCTCTGAGTCTTTTCTATACTCCATTACCGCGTTACCCAGGGTCAAACTCCCCAGACGGGTATCATACTGCACGCCACCTTTTAGACCCACTTGATCACTGATACGCCAGAATGTATCACCAGCCCAAACAAGGCTACCAGTATCATCACTGTTATCAATTGTTTCGCTATTACCGGTACGCGAACGGCTGAAGTAATAGATTTGACCCACAGAAGCATTAAAACGTTCAACCAGCGCATCATCATATATGCGTGAAGTTAAACCGGTAGATACCTGATTCGCAGACGCTATGCGGTCCAAGCCACTATAGGTACGGTCACGGAACAGTCCCGAGTAGTCTGACTGCATCAGCGTGGTGTCGTAAATATAGATATCATCCTGATTGCGGTATGGAACATAGAGATACTGCATCCGTGGTTCGAGTGTCTGGGTGAAGCCTTCACTCCAATCCATTGGCCGATCAAATACCACTTTGCCATCAATTTTAAATTGCGGCATCACCCGGTTAATCGAGTCTTTCAGGTCAGGAACCGTCGCATCCTGCCCATTCTGGTTTTTGTAATTATTGGCAAATCCTGTCGGGATATCCTGCTGATAATGGGTTGCCAGTAATTTAGCTTCGGTATTCAGGCTACCCCAACCGTTGGACAGTGGTAGGTTAATCGCCGGTTCAATATGGAAGCGGCTGGCTTCTGGGTTTTCTGGATTGACGCTGGTGAATTTGGCGGCTTGACCGTAAACATGCAGATCAAACAGGCCAATATCATTTTTATAGTAGTTCATATCCAACTGAGGTTGGGCCCGGTAAGCATTATTATTACCGGCGTCAGTAAAGACTTGGAACTGTTTAGAGGCCAAGGTGGCATCCCAGTTTTGATCAGCATAGCCAACGCTGAATATTTGGGTTGCATAGCCGTCAGTGGTCGATCCGTATTGCGACGTTAAATCAGTAAAGTAATCTGGGTCACTAACACGGGTATAGTTGACGTTGAAACGCCAGACTTTATCCATCACACCGGAATGGCCCCAGTAGTACAACCAGCGGGTGGCATCTTTATCGGTACCATCGGTGCCGTGGTATAAGCGATCACTCGGTAGCCAGTCTAATGCCATGGTGCCGCTGCCCGGAGCCAGCAAGTAGCGGAACTCGTTTTGCCACTGTAACCCACGCCGTTCCATGTAGTGAGGCGTAATTGTAGCATCGAAGTTGGGCGCAATATTCCAGTAGTATGGCAGCATAAATTCGATGCCGTTATTACTGGTATATTTAGCATTAGGGATCAGGAAGCCTGAGCGGCGTTTATCACCAACCGGTAATTGCATATAAGGACTGTAGAACACCGGTACTTTGCCAATCTTAAAGCGGGCATTCCAGATTTCTGCTACTTCTTCTTCGCGGTCATGAATAACCTCAGAGCCCACGACACTCCAGCTATTATCACCTGGTAGACAGGAGGTAAACGTCCCATTTTCTAAAATGGTGTAACGGTTCTGACCTCGTAACTTCATTAAATCCGCATCACCACGCCCTTGACGGCCGACCATCTGATATTTGCCTTTATCCATATCAGTGTCTTTGGTATTCAAGTTTGACCAGCCTTTCGGGCCTTTCAGCTTGATTTGCGGATCGTCATAATTAACGTCGCCAGTGGCCGTGACAGTACGAACTGGGATAGCTTCACCGGGTTTTTGTACCTGCGTCAGTTCAACCTGATTCGCGGTCAGGGTGCTATTGCCTTGCTGGACAATGACATTGCCGGTGAACAAGGCATTATCGGGATAATTGGCTTCGGTTTTATCCGCATTAATACGGACCGGTAGCTGATTCGGATCACCGCTGACCAATGGCTGATCATAGGTGGGTACACCAAGCATACATTGCTCAGCGAGGCCGGCCAGCGATTGCTGGCTATATAGTGCCGTCCATATCAATGTGGCCAGCAGTGTTGGGAATCTTTTTTTCATACGCGGTTTTGGTGTTCCGTCATCGGGGGGCATCATGCCGGCAAACGGTCTGAGACTATATTACTCATCACAGTTGCGCTAGCGTTAAATCCGGCCGTTTGCACGTCTCGTTGTTAGGCGCTGAGCTGAATGCCGAGTATGATAATGCAAATTTTGACTGACGGCATGATGAATTGAGGAGTATATGCGGTATTGGGGAAAACTGCTCGGTCTGGTATTGGGCTTAATGTCTGGTGCTGGTTTCTGGGGTGTGGTACTGGGGTTGCTTGTCGGCCATATGGTAGACAGGGTGCGAAGCACGAAGCGCCGCGGCTATTTTGCCGATCAACAAACACGACAATTAATTTTTTTCCGCGCCACTTTTCAGGTCATGGGGCATTTAACCAAGGCCAAAGGGCGGGTTACGGAAGTTGATATTCAACTCGCCAGCCAGTTGATGGATCGAATGCAATTGCACGGTGAAGCTCGAACTGCCGCACAGCAAGCGTTTCGCGAAGGGAAAGAAAGTGATTTCCCGTTGCGTGAAAGATTGCAGGAATTACGTGGTGTCTGTTTTGGGCGTTTCGATTTAATTCGGATGTTTCTGGAAATTCAATTACAGGCCGCATTTGCTGATGGATCTTTGCATCCTAACGAGCGGCAAGTGTTGTATGTCATTGCTGAAGAGTTAGGGATTTCGCGCGGCCAGTTTGATCAGTTCTTGAGCATGATTGAAGGCGGCCGTCAATTTGGTGGTCACGGCGGTTGGCAGGGCCAGCAGGGTGGATATTCTCAGGGGGGCTATCAGCAAGCCTCGAATGGCCCGACTTTAGAGGATGCCTGCAAAGTGCTGGGTATTAGCAATACTGACGACAGTGTGACCATCAAGCGTGCTTACCGTAAGTTAATGGGGGAACATCATCCAGATAAGTTGGTGGCAAAAGGTCTGCCACCTGAAATGATGGAGATGGCGAAGCAAAAAGCCCAAGAGATTCAAGCTGCGTATGATTTGATTAAGCGCGAAAAGGGATTTAAATAGGTTTTGTTTCAACAGTGCCCACCTCAGATCGGCGTTAATGCGCCGTTCTGAGGTAATTTCGGGCCAATACTCTTACGACAAAAATTAAAATTCCGCCTCACATTTAAAATGCATCGCCGTTCCAAACTCAGGGTGAGTAATACACAGCTCCTGCGCATGTAACTGCAAGCGGGATGCCATCGCTTTGGCCTCTGGATGGGCGTAGAAGCCATCACCAAGGATTGGGTGACCCATCGCCAGCATATGGACCCGTAATTGGTGTGAGCGCCCGGTGATGGGCGATAACTTCACTCGCGTGCTGCCATCAGTATCGCGTGACAGCACCAGATACTCAGTTTGTGCAGATTTACCGGTTTCATAACAGACTTTCTGCTTTGGCCGGTTTGGCCAGTCACAGATTAACGGCAGATCTATCAGCCCTTCATCTTCGGCCAGATGCCCCCAGACGCGGGCAATATAAGACTTTTTCGGTTCACGTTCGCGAAATTGGCGCTTCAGCTCGCGCTCAGCCGCTTTGGTCAGTGCCACGATAATTACGCCACTGGTGGCCATATCTAGCCGATGAACGGACTCTGCCGCCGGAAATTCAGCCTGAATACGAGTCATCACACTGTCTTTATTCTCCGGTGCGCGACCGGGCACAGAAAGTAGCCCACTAGGTTTGTTGACCACCATGATGTGCTCATCCTGAAACAGGATGTGCAGCCAGGGGTCGCGTGGGGGATTATAGGGTTCCATTGGTGCTCCATTTATACCCTGCATCTTTCAAGTCGTAGGTGTGTTGGCAGCTCTCATTAACCCGAATAACTTGACTGTATAAGCTCATCAGGATTAATGCGCCTCATCCTTGAGGCTAGCATAATGCTATTCAAATCGGTTCCCAACCGATTTGTCGCTCCTTGGTCGCCTGCCTGCATCTTGAGATCTATGGGGTATATTGCAGAAACAGATGATTACTCAGGGTTACTGATGTGTGACCACCACCAGGCGAATAGCATCTAAACGCCAGCCCGCTTGATTGAGGTTTTCCAGCACCATTTTACGGTTATGCTCCAGTGCTTCTATTTCGTCATCACGAATATTCGGGTTAACCGCTTTCAGGGCTTCCAAACGCGCCAGTTCGGTACTCAGCTTATCATCTGCTTCGTGCTTGGCCGATTCAATCAACAGTTGTGCCTGCTCTTCAACCAGTGCTTCTGCTTGTTGCAACATGGCGTGGACTTCTTGTTGCACTGCGTTGACCAGCTTACTGGAGGTGTGACGGTTTACCGCATTCAACTGACGGTTAAAGGTTTCAAATTCAACTTGTGCCGCCAGATTGGTGCCGTTTCGGTCCATCAGCATCCGCACTGGGGTGGGTGGTAAGAAACGGGTTAATTGCAAGTGTTTCGGCGCTTGAGCTTCTACCACATAAACCAATTCAGCCAACAGTGTTCCTACCGGTAATGCTTTGTTTTTCAATAAAGAAACTGCACAGCTTCCGGTATCGCCTGACAAGATCAAATCCAAACCATTACGGATAATCGGGTGCTCCCAACTCACAAACTGGGCATCTTCCCGCGATAATGCCTGTTCACGATCGAATGTCACAGTACAGCCGTCTTGCGGTAGCCCAGGGAAGTCCGGTACCAGCATATGATCAGAGGGGGTCAGTACGATCAGGTTATCACTGCGATCTTCTTGGTTAATCCCGACAATATCGAACAGGTTAAGTGCGAAACTAACCAAATTAACGTCATTATCTTGATCTGCAATGATCTGCGCCAGTTGTTGACCATGCTCGCCACCGTTGGAATGCATCTCCAGTAGCCGATCACGACCTTGTTCCAGTTGCAGTTTCAGCTCTTCGTGCTGTAGACGGCAGGCGTGAATAAATTCATCTAACCCTTCTTGTTCACTTGGCGTTGCCAGATAGCCGATCAGTTCTTGATAGCCGCTGTCATAAATGGTGCGCCCGGTCGGACAGGTGTGCTCAAAAGCATCCAAACCTTCATGATACCAACGCACCAATATCGCCTGTGCGGTATGTTCCAGATAAGGCACCATAATCTGGATTTCGCGGTTTTGACCGATACGGTCCAGACGGCCAATACGCTGTTCCAGCAGGTCCGGGTTAAACGGCAGGTCGAACATCACCAACTGGCAGGCAAACTGGAAATTACGGCCTTCTGAACCTATCTCAGAACACAGTAATACCTGAGCGCCATCTTCTTCAGAGGCAAAATAGGCCGCAGCACGGTCACGCTCTATCAGTGATAAACCTTCATGGAACACGGCGGCGCGAATAGCTTCACGTTCACGTAGCACTTGTTCAAGCTGTAAGGCAGTGGCTGCCTGGGCACAGATAACCAACACTTTCTCATTACGGTTAGCAATCAGATAGTTAAGTAACCACTCTACCCGTGGGTCAAAGTTCCACCAGGTGGCATTTTCGCCTTCAAACTCCTGATAGATTTGTTCCGGGTAAAGCATATCTTTGGCGCGCGCTTCCAACGTTTTTTTGGCACCCATGATGCCTGATACTTTAATCGCCGTCTGATATTGGGTTGGCAATGGCAGTTTGATTTGATGCAGGACGCGGTGCGGGAAGCCTTTCACCCCATTGCGGGTATTACGGAACAAGATACGGCTGGTACCATGTCTGTCCATCAGCATTGTTACCAACTCTTGGCGAGCGGCTTCGCTGTCTTCACTTTGGCTATTGGCCGCTTTCAGCAAGGGCTCAATATCCTGCTCATCAATGAGTTCGCCCAACAGATTCAGTTTATCGTCAGTTAAGCGCTCACCACCCAGCAGCAGCGTCACAGCATCTGCAATCGGACGATACTTCTGCTGTTCATTGACGAATTCTTCGTAATCGTGGAAGCGATCGGGATCCAGCAAACGCAGACGAGCAAAATGGCTCTGCTGGCCCAATTGCTCTGGTGTTGCGGTCAACAGCAGCACACCTGGGATATTCTCAGCCAATTGTTCAATGACTTGATATTCACGACTTGGGGCTTCTTCGCTCCAGGCCAGATGGTGCGCCTCATCCACCACCAACAGATCCCAAGACGCATCTGCCAGTTGTTCCAGCCGTTGCTTATTGCGGCGCACAAAATCCAGTGAACAGATAACCATCTGCTCGGTTTCAAACGGATTGGTGCTGTCAAGCAGGGCTTCGGAGTAGCGGCTGTCATCAAACAGTGAGAAGCGCAAATTGAAGCGGCGCAACATTTCCACCAACCACTGATGTTGCAGGCTTTCCGGCACTACAATCAGGATACGTTCAGCACGGCCTGACAACAGTTGTTGGTGAATGATCATCCCGGCTTCGATGGTTTTACCTAAACCCACTTCATCGGCCAGTAATACCCTTGGTGCATGGCGCTGACCCACTTCATAGGCGATATGTAATTGGTGTGGGATCAGGCTGGCACGGATACCGCGTAAGCCACTCCATGGCAGACGGAACTGCTCACTTTGATATTTACGAGCGCGAAAACGCAGGGCAAAGCGATCCATACGATCGATCTGACCGGCAAATAGCCGATCCTGCGGTTTGCTAAACGTCAGTTTGCTATCGAGCAACACTTCACGCATTGAGACGCCGGTTTCCTCAGTATCCAAACGGGTGCCGATATAAGTAATCAGCCCATTTTCATGAGTCACTTCTTCCACTTTTAGCTGCCAGCCTTCGTGGTTGGTGATGGTATCGCCCGGATTGAACATGACGCGGGTGATTGGCGAATCATTTCTAGCGTAAAGGCGGTTTTCACCGGTTGCGGGAAACAGTAAGGTAATCATGCGTACGTCGATGGCAACGACAGTACCCAATCCAAGTTCGCTTTCTGTGTCGCTGATCCAGCGTTGACCAAGTGTAAAAGGCATAAATTATCGGCTCGATTTTTTGTTGGACAGTTAAGGAAATGCTTTTTAAATTATCTGGTTATAAATAATTAGTGGCAGCCAAATATCATAAAACCACTGGCAATAGTCTACCCGCCGCACAGGCGATGCGGCCTGAGAGTCTGTCTGAAAATGTGGCATCTACAGGCAGCACCCAATAAGAAGGAGTATTACGGCTAGCGGTTATGTAAATGTGATTAATGCGAATTTTGGCAAGGGCGCTATGGTAATGGAAGCGGAGCGTTTCGTCACCTGTAAAATACCCGTCATACTTCAAGCTGCATGTGCGTTGGCGGCCGCAGTTTACCCCAGTCACTTACTGCTCTTGATCTTAAAATTAATAAGCTCTTGGGGACTCGCTCACTTGCTGCCTTCCTGCAACTCGAATTATCTAGGGTATAAGGTATCAGAATAGCCCCATCTGACCTGTTATTAACGTTGTGAAGTCATCGTGCATAAAAGGAAGTATAGCGTCTGCTACCGGTTGCAACTGTCGTGTCAGGTAGTGATCGTAGTCGATAGGGGATTGCCGAATCTCAAGGGGTTCGGGGCCAGCGGTGGTCATGACATAGCTTATCCAGCCCCCATTTTGATATTGCAGCGGGCGACCGAGTTTGCGGTTAAACTCATCCGCCAAGCGTGCCGCTCTAGCGTGTGGTGGCACATTACGCTGATAGTCATCCAGCCGTCGGCGTAGACGTTTGCGGTAAACTAGCTGTTCATCTAATTCGCCACTAAGGGTGCGTGCTACGTAGTCCCGCAGATAATCCTGATAGGGTTGCCGCTGAAAAATGCGCAGATACAATTCTCGCTGAAATTGCTGGGCCAGTGGTGTCCAATCAGTGCGCACGGTTTCCAGCCCTTTGTACACCATCTGATCACCCTCAGAGGTAGAAATCAACCCGGCATAGCGTTTTTTACTGCCTTGCTCGGCACCCCGGATGGTAGGCATCAGAAAACGCCGATAGTGAGTTTCAAATTCCAGTTCCAGGGCGCAGGGTAGATTAAAGGTTTGTTGTATATGATCTTTCCACCATAGATTGACCTGACGTACTAACTCTTTACCTATCTGTGATGCCTGCTCTTCACTGTGAGCCTTTTTCAGCCAGACGAAGGTTGAATCGGTATCACCATAAATCACCTGATAGCCCTGTGCTTCAATGAGTTCGCGGGTCTGGCGCATGATGTCATGGCCGCGCAAGGTGATCGATGAGGCCAGTCTGGGATCGAAAAAGCGGCAGCCGCTGGAACCCAATACGCCATAAAAGGCGTTCATAATGATCTTCAGTGCTTGTGATAACGGTTTGTTTTTCTGACGTTTAGCCGCTTCCCGGCCCTGCCAGATTTGGTTAACGATGACGGGCAAACAGTGTTTCTCGCGCGAGAACCAGGCACCGCGAAACCCCGGCACCGAGTGCTGTTCATCAGGCAGAGCCATACCTGCCACTAAACCGACCGGATCGATTAAAAAGGTGCGAATAATCGACGGATACAGGCTTTTATAGTCAAGTACCAATACCGAGTCATATAAGCCGGGTTGGGAGTCCATCACAAAACCACCGGGGCTGTGCTCTTCTGGTAACTCACCTAAATTGGGGGCGACGTAACCGATGCGGTGCATACGCGGCAGGTAAAGATGGGTAAACGCCGCCACGGAGCCACCGCTACGATCCGCTGCTAACCCCGTCACTGTGGCGCGTTCCAGCAGGAAGCTGAGCAGCTCGGTCTTGGCAAAAATCCGCGTCACCAGCTCGCAATCTTTCAGGTTATAGCGCGCCAGTGCCGGTTTGTCATGGGCGAAACGTTGATTGATTTCATCCATTCGTTGATAGGGGCTGTCGCTGGCTTTGCCTTCGCCCAGCAGGGTTTGCGAAACAGATTCCAGACTAAATGACGGGAAATTCCAGGTGGCGGATTTTAGCGCCTCGATGCCGTCGATAATCAGCCGACCGGCTGCCGAGGCAAAAAAGTGCCCCTGTTTAAAGCCGTGTTCACGCCATTCCAGCAGGTTGCCACCACGGCCAAAGCGCAGTGGGATCTGATAGCGGTCAGCGTGTTTTTGTAGAACACGTAAGTCAAACTGCACCAGATTCCAGCCAATAATGGCATCGGGATCATGCACTGCCAGCCACTGGTTTAGTTTTTCCAACAACTGCGGGCGGCTGGCGACGTATTCCAGATTGAAATCCAGCGCTGCACTTTCAGCCGTATCACCGTTAGGTGGCCCCAACATGTAAACCTGGCGCTGGCCGCATCCTTCCAGCCCAATACAGTACAGCTCGCCATGTTCACTGGTTTCGATATCCAGCGACAGCAGTTTCAGTGTTGGACGATAATCCTCGGCCGGTTTCATTTGGGTGTTAAGCAGCGGGCCATGGTTATTGTCATCACCGCTGAACCACACCGGCGCGGTAATAAATCGTTCCATCAGAAACCGTTCTGGTGGGCGAATATCGCCTTCATAGACATTCACACCACTTTCGCGCAGCAGTTTTTCCAAACGAATTAATTGACGATGTTGACTGCAATACAGGCCCAGCACTGGGCGTTGGTGGAAGTCAGTCAGTTCAAGTGGGCGCAACTGCCAGCGGCGTTCATCACGCAGCACGGTTTCAGCCCGTTGCCGTTGTTCGGCCGGGATAAATGCCACTGAGGGTTGCGGCGGCAGCCTGACCTGCTGTGGCCCTTCATCGGTGGCTAACCAGAATTCAACTTCGGTGCCTGCCTGCGTGTCGCGCCAGTGGCGAGTGAGCAGGAAGCCCTGACGGTGTTGCGCCACGGTGCTAACCTTTATAGGTAATGTACAGGCTATTTTATTTGTCATTTTGAACTTGGGCAGTGCTCGATATCCTCACGTACTACGTGTACGCTCCGGTTTCTCCGCGCTGTCTGCATCCAAACTGACTGCAACAATAACGCCTGAGAGTTTATGCTATCTTAGTATGGTTATTTATACAGTGCTTGTCTATTTTAATGATGATTTCCATTCGCTCCATGTATACCCAAAGTCATTGGAGTTGCAGGTAGGCAGCAAGTGGTCTAATCCCGATGAGTCTATTCATTTTAAGGTCAACGGCCAGTAAGTGATTTGGGTGAGTAAGCACCGCTAACAACCCTGCGGCTTCAAGGACGAAGGGGAAATTTGTTGATTGACTCATTTCACGACACACCGGACAATCCTCCGCCCTGAACCTTGGGTGTTACCAACGGACAACTTTATGGAAGCCTATTTATTACATTTATTGACGCAATCTCTGGCTTTCACGCTATTTATCGTCATGTTCGTCACTTTTCTCGAATCATTAGCGCTGGTGGGGATGTTACTTCCCGGCACGGTAATGATGACCAGTGTGGGGGCGTTGATTGGCAGTGGCGAAGTCGGTTTTTACTCGGCCTGGGCCGCTGCAACTGTCGGCTGCCTATTGGGGGATTGGATCTCGTATTTTATCGGTCGGCGCTTTAAAGAACCGCTGCACCGCTGGTCCTTCCTGAAAAAGCATAAGTCGATGCTGGATAAAACCGAACACGCATTGCATAACCACAGTATGGCAACCGTCCTACTTGGGCGTTTTATCGGCCCGGCACGGCCGATTGTCCCGATGGTTGCTGGCATGCTCAACCTGCCACCGGCAAAATTTGCCTTGCCCAACGTGATTGGTTGCCTGACCTGGCCACCGCTCTACTTCTTCCCAGGCATACTGGCAGGTGTTGCTATTGATATCCCACCGAGTGCCAATAGCTATATGTTTAAGTGGTTGCTATTTGTGGTGGTGATGCTGATTTGGTTGGCACTGTGGCTATCATGGCGCTGGTGGCGGTTTGGCAAGCGTAGCCCGGACCGCCTGAGCCAATGGTTGCCACTGGCTCGCCTGCGCTGGGTAACCGTGCTGGCTATGGTGGCGGCGATTGCTAGCTTTGCCTGGCTGCATATGCAGCCCATCATGCCGATTTATCGTCATTTGCTGTGGAAGGTCCTCGCTGGGTAATCCCCTTGGGTATACAAGTTATTATGGTCGGGTAGCAATACCCAGCACGCAGGCCTCCGCTGCACTGCCGTTAACCAGCGCCTGGGTTGGGCCGTCGTAGTAAATACGGCCATCGACAATGAGCAATGTCCGATCGGCGATGCGGGCGGCATCATCCAAATTGTGTGACACCATCAGTAATGTCAGTTGCCGGTGGGTACAGACGTGATCGACCAATTGCAGCATCTCATTGCGCAACGCAGGATCGAGCGCGGAAAATGGCTCATCCAGTAGCAGGATTGGCTGACTGCGCACTAAACAGCGTGCCAATGCTACCCGCTGACGTTGGCCGCCGGAAAGTTGTGCGGGTAGTCTCTCAAGGCAATCCTCCAGTCCAACCTGCTGGGCAATCTGGCGTAACAGTAACTTTTGCTCATGGCTGAGTTTCAACCCCGGATGTAAACCCAACCCGATATTCTGTGTGACGGTCAAATGTGAGAACAGGTTGTTCTCCTGAAACAGCATCGATACTGGCCGCTCGGCGGGGGCTGTTGCCGTATGATCCTGATTATTCAGTAGCATACGGCCACTGGCGGGGGCGAGAAAACCAGCAATCAGGCTTAACAGGGTACTTTTGCCAGCACCACTTGGGCCAAGAATCGCCACCCGCTCACCGGGCTGAATATGCAAATCGAAACGCATCGGTAAGTGGTCGTATAAATAGGTGATTTTCTCAAGCTTTAACATGGCGGCTCGGCAGTCGTTCAATAAGAGTAAACAGCAAGAAACAGAGTAACAACAGCAGTAGGGCGGTAACTGCGCCGTCGTTGCTGCGATAAGAACCTATCTGCTGGTAAAGGTAAAACGGCAGCGTGCGGAAATGTTCATTGCCAAACAGTGCCACCACACCAAAATCACCAATCGATAGCACACAGGCAAAGGCAAGTGCTTGAGCCAGCGGGCGTTTTAGTGCCCTTAACTCAATCAGGCGCACACGGTGCCAGCCACGAATATCCAGTGATAAACACAGCGGCGTGTAGCGTTCAGCCAGATCCCGCATTGGGTTATCCAACACTTTTAGTGCGTAGGGCACAGCCATCAGTGCGTTGGTGAGGATCACCAGCCCGTAAGGGGATTGTGGCAAGCCAAAGGTATCGTTGAGCAATAAAAAGAAGCCGGTCGCCAGGACAATGCCCGGCATCGCCAAAATCACCATACCACTGACTTCCAGTGCCTGCCCACAGGCCATCCGTTGGCGCAGTTTCAGTTCACGGCTGCTCCACAACAACATCATCGTGAGTGTCACGCACAGCAACCCCGCCCCGATAGCGATAGTCAATGAGGTAAAGAAGGCTTGCCATAGCGCAGTTTGTTGTAGCACCGCCAGCATAGTTTGATTACTGCCATCAATCACTACCGCTAGCAATGGCGGCACCATCAATAGCAAAGCAGTACCAATTAACAGGGTGTCGCTGATGCGAGACCAATAGCTATCCTGCTGACTACGCCAGATTTGACCGTGAGTATTACCTACCGCCAATACTGTGTTTAACCGCAGGCTTAGCACCACTAAACCCAGACAGCAACCCAGTTGGATTAGCGCTAATAAGGCCGCACGCCCCAGATCGTAGTCATAACTGAGTGCCTGATAGATGGCCAACTCGATAGTGGTGGCTTGCGGCCCGCCACCCAGTGACAGCACGGTGGCAAAACTGGCAAAACAGAGCATAAAAATCAGCGCCGCGGTTGGCAGAATTTGGCGGCGCAGATAGGGCCATTCAACCCAGCGCAAGTGCTGCCAGCCATTCATCCCCAGTTGTGCGGCTAACTGGCGTTGTTCAACGGCGATGCTTTCCAGTGACTGCAATAGCAAGCGAGTCGCCAGTGGCATATTGAAGAAGATATGCGCCAGCAAAATGCCCTGTAAACCATAAGGTGAGAAGCGGTAATCAACCCCCAGCCAGCTAAACAGGGTCGCCAGCCAACCCTGACGGCCATAAACCGTCAGAATACCAAACAGCGCCACTAACACCGGTAGCACCAGTGTCATAGCGCATAAACGCAACATCAGTTGTCGGCCGGGAAAGCGGCGGCGATACAGGGCTCGCGCTAAGAAAATGGCAGGGATGACTGACAGCAGAGCGGATAAGAATGCCTGCCAAAAGGTAAAGCGGATCACATGCCACAAATAGCGGTCATGCCAGATACTGTGCCAGTCTGCCGCAGGCGCGTGACGCCAGATAGCGGTGAACGCCAGTAAGGCGACACCGACTATCAGTAAGGCAGCCAGTAGCCCTGGCCACAACCATGGAGGGATCAGTGGCTGACGGCGGATTGCCATGCCTGAATCCATTTGCCGCGATTATCTGCCACATCTTTAGCATCAAATTGCAACGCTTTTTGCGGCACGGTAAGGGTTTCAAACCCAGCCGGTAAATCCATTTTAATCACCGGATACATCCAATTACCGGTGGGAATATGGTTCTGGAATGCTGGCGTCACAATAAATTCCATAAAGCGCTGTGCCAGTTGCGGCTGTTTGCTCGAGGCAACCAAGCCTGCGACTTCGACTTGCAGATAGTGGCCTTCGCTAAAATTAGCCGCTGCATAGTTGCTTTTCTTCTCTTCAATCAGATGATAAGCCGGAGAAGTGGTATAGCTCAGCACCAAATCCCCTTCACCTTTCAGGAACAAGCCATAAGCTTCGCTCCAACCCTTGGTAACGGTGACGGTTTTTTTCGCCAGTTGCTGCCACGCCTGTGGCGCTTTATTACCATACACTTTCTGCATCCACAGCATCAGACCAAGGCCCGGGGTACTGGTGCGCGGGTCTTGATAAATCACTTTCCACGGCTCTTTGCTATCAACTAATTCTTGCAAGCTCTTCGGCGGATTTTTCAGTTTATCTTTGTTATACACAAAGGCGAAATAGCCATAATCGTACGGGACGAAAGTCTTATTCTGCCACTTCTCCGGGAGAGTAAGGTTCGCGGTATCCACCTGACTTGGTGCGAATAATCCAGTTTGTTCTGCCGCCTGCACCAGATTATTATCCAATCCTAAAATCACGTCAGCCTGACTGTTTTTACCTTCCATCCGCAGGCGATTAAGTAATGAAACACCGTCTTCCAGCGCCACAAATTTAAGCTGGCAATCACACTCGGCTTCAAAGGCTTTTTTAATCGCAGGCCCTGGACCCCAGTCGGCGGCAAAGGAGTCATAGGTGTAAACCGTCAGTGTCGGTTTATCAGCGGCCACCGCAGCGGCAGATAGCAAAAACAAGCAGGGAATAATGCGTTTAAACACTTTGCACTCCTTAACAATAAAGGTGGCAAAGGTATCTGAGGCGGTAAATAACAGCGATATCATGATAATGCAGCGTTATTTTTCTCAAATCCCTCCGCCGGGGTTAGCCGGATCAGGTTCGACGGGTTTGCTCTCAGCGAAAAACTTGCTGCGGTTAGGTTGATCCGGTGTTGGGCAGTACTCGAAATCCTCACGTACTACTTGTACGCTCCGGTTTCTGCGTGCTGTCCGCCTCCGACTGAACCTACCTCGCGACGTTTTTGTTTCATTGTTAATGGAACGAACCAGCATGAATTCTGGACACGACCACAACAGTTTTTCCGCACCCCGTTGAGACGGTGCCATTGTAGAGACTAATCTGGGCGGATGAAAGCAGGTTAGCCCTCTGGTGGGGTAAACCAGGCCGATTTGAAATCAAACCAGCCGAGCGTGTTCATGCGCACCCCGCGCATACTGTGCTGCCCATATAATTCTAACCAATGATGGAACAGCGGGTGGAATTGATTCTGGCTAACCAACCGTTGGCTCCAATCCGCCATCGGCAGGGTATTATTTCGCCATAATTCAACATCCTGATGCAGTTTTTCATCCAAACAATGTTGTAGTAGCGGCAGTTCGTACAGGGTGGCAAACAGGGAGAACTCCAGTGGCAGATAGAAATTCGCGCTGCCAAGCCAGATATCACTCTGTGCATCGCCCTGATACCAACTGACATAATCCAGCACTTGTATCACCAGTGTGACGCCGTGTGCGGCCAACAATGTGGTTAATGTTTGGCTGATGGCGTCAAATTCGGAATGCTCGCTGTAAAATGTCAGCGTCAATTCGGTCAGCCCTGCGGGCTTTGGCTCAAGGGTGGTTAGCCGGTTGTGATGCCAGCGGGGCAGCATGCCGTAGGCCGGTGACCAGTAGCGTTGATAGAAAGGATCTGCATGGCTGAGCAGGGCGACCGGTGTTATCAACTCACACAACCAGCGGCGGATCTCTGGGTTACTGGTCTGAGGCGATCGCTGATCAAACAGTAAAAAATAGCAGCCTTCCTCCAGCCGACTTTCCAGCTCGTTTTTACTGGTATCGTCAGCCTGCAATTGCACACCGGAATAAACCAGCTCCTCAGACAACTCAGGTAGCACCCAGATATTGACCTCATCAATCAGTGCGCGGAAACCAAAATAGTTATCAAAAGCCTGTATCTTCAACTGATTATGGTGATTTCTAATCACCGAGTAGGGGCCGGTACCAATAGGATGGCGGCGGAAGTCGGGTTGATTCTCCCATTCTTGCGGCAAAATCATGGCGTGAACACTACCCAACAACCATGGCAACCAGTGATCCGGGCAACTTAGATGGATATCAATCACATAGGGCGTTGGTGAGCGCACGGCGGTGATATGAGAGAACAGGGGCTGCGGAATCAGCCGGGTCAGGCTGCTGATGACATCATCCATTTCCAGTTCACGCCCATGGTGAAAATGGATGGCAGGGCGCAAATAAAAACGCCAATGCAACGGGCTAATAGCTTGCCAGTGATGGGATAAATCCGGTTCCAGTTCCCCATTTTCCTCATTTATGCGTGTCAGGCCATTAAAAATCTGCCGCACCATATGCGTTTCGGAGCGGCGCAACGCGGTACCGGGCAGCAGGTTTTGTAGCGGGCGATAATAGAGTACCCGCAGGATGTGTTTTCCTTGGCGGAAACTGCGTCCCAACTGGGATAGCAGCATTTGGCGCACTGCTTTTTTATCCCCTACCAACTGCACTAACTGATCGATATGGTCCTGTTCCAGCAGCTCTTCGGCCCGCTGTTGTTGCAGTGCCAACCCGGAGTAGAGGAAGGCCAGTTGTGAGCGTTTACCGCGACCCGCTTCAGCCTGCCAGCTTAGCCAACCCTCTTGTTGCATGCTACCCAGCAAGGATCGTACATGGCGGCGTGAACAACTGAGCACGTCTGCCAGCTCCTGCAAGGTGGTTTCCGTCGGCTGGCCATTAAAACGTTGCCAGAGGCGAATAAACTGCTGTTGTAGACGTGAGGCAGACATAAAAGAGGAACTCCACGGCAAATTTCATCAATTTTTCTTTCCCTATATTACGCAGATACTGATTGCCAATGAAAGCGGGTTATCGTGGCAATGCCGCCAACGGGAGGAATAAATGATTTTTAATTTACAGCGTTATTCCACCCATGACGGCCCCGGTATTCGCAGTGTGGTATTCCTGAAAGGCTGTTCGCTGAGTTGCCGTTGGTGCCAAAACCCGGAAAGTCGATCACGTAAAGCGGAGGTGCTATTTGACTCGCGCCTGTGCTTATCAGGTTGTGAGTTGTGCCAACAGACCTGCCCACAGGCAATAGAGCGCATTGACGATTGCATTGTTATCACGCGCCAACGGCTGGAAGAGGATGACCTTCAGGCACTCACCGTGCGTTGCCCGAGTGGTGCACTGACGGTGTGTGGTAGCCCGATTGATATTGATACCACTATGGCAACACTGTTGCGCGATATGCCGTTTTATCGGCGCAGTGGCGGTGGTGTGACGCTATCCGGTGGTGAGCCATTTATGCAACCCGATGTAGCGGCTGAGTTATTGCAACGCTGTCATCTGCTTGGTATCCACACGGCGGTTGAGTCTTGTCTGCATACGCCGTGGCATTACATCGCGCCCTCTTTGCCGTGGCTGGATCTGATGCTGGCGGATTTAAAGCACACGGATGAAAACCGTTTTCGCCAGTGGACTGGAGGTTCGGCTAAACGGGTGATGGACAACTTTCGTCAGTTAGCGGCAGCGGGCACCAACATCACAGTACGGGTGCCGTTGATCCCAGATTTCAATGCAGATCGCCACTCTATACAAGGGATCGTCGATTTTGCGGCTGATGAGATAGGCGTTAAAGAGATTCACTTTTTGCCTTACCACACGTTGGGTATCAACAAATATTCGCTGCTGGGTGAAGAGTATCGGGCAGCAAGCACACCTTTGGACGCTCCTGAACTGCTTCACTTCGCGGAAAGCTATGCCCGTGATAAAGGCTTGACCGCAATTTTACGAGGATAATGCTATGACCACCCTTGATTTGGTAACGCTAAGCGAACGGACGAAACAGCATAAAAACGCACTGATCCACATTGTGAAGCCGCCGGTTTGTACCGAACGAGCTCAGCATTATACCGAGGCTTATCAGCAGCATCAGGACAAACCTCTCCCCGTCAGGCGCGCGCTGGCGCTGGCGCATCACTTACAGCTTCGCACCGTCTGGATCAAAAATGATGAGCTGATTATCGGTAATCAGGCCAGCCAACTGCGCGCCGCGCCAATTTTCCCTGAATACACCGTGAGTTGGATTGAAAACGAAATTGATGAGCTGGCCGATCGCCCCGGTGCGGGTTTCTCGGTCAGTGCAGCAGATAAAGCGGTATTGCACCGTATCTGCCCGTGGTGGCGCGGCCAAACAGTGCAGGACCGCTGCTACGGCATGTTTACCGATGAGCAAAAAGCGTTATTGGCTACCGGCATTATAAAAGCCGAAGGTAATATGACCTCCGGCGATGCGCATTTGGCGGTTAACTTCCCGTTATTGCTGGAAAAAGGGCTGGATGGTCTGCGCAGCAAAGTGGCAAGTCGCCGCGAACGGTTACAACTGACGGACTGGAGTGACCTGCATAAAGAGCAATTCCTTAAAGCCATTGATATTTCATTGGCGGCGCTGAGCGAACATATCGAACGTTATGCGGCGGTTGCGCGGCAAATGGCAGAAGAAGAGAGCCGTGATTGGCGGCGCATTGAGTTACAAACTATCGCCACAAACTGCGAACTGATTGCTCACCAACCGCCACAGACCTTCTGGCAAGCCTTGCAGTTGTGCTATTTCATCCAATTGATGCTGCAAATTGAATCTAACGGCCACTCGGTTTCCTTTGGCCGCCTCGACCAATACCTCTATCCGTGGTATCGCCGTGACGTGGAGCTGGAAAATACCCTCAGCCGCGAAAAAGCCATTGAGATGTTGCATAGCTGCTGGCTCAAGTTGCTGGAAGTGAACAAGATCCGTTCCGGTTCGCACTCCAAAGCCTCGGCGGGCAGCCCGTTGTATCAGAATGTCACTATTGGTGGGCAGAAGCTAGTGCAGGGTAAAGCGATTGATGCGGTTAACCCGCTCTCTTATGCGGTGTTGGAGTCTTGCGGCCGTTTACGTTCAACTCAGCCGAATCTCAGCGTGCGCTACCATGCCGGTATCAGTGATGATTTCCTCGATGCCTGTGTGCAAGTCATTCGCTGCGGCTTTGGTATGCCTGCGTTTAATAATGACGAAATTGTTATTCCTGAATTTATCAAATTGGGTGTAGAACCACAGGATGCTTACGATTACGCTGCCATCGGTTGCATTGAAACTGCGGTGGGGGGGAAATGGGGCTATCGCTGTACTGGCATGAGTTTTATTAATTTTGCTCGCGTGATGCTAGCGGCGCTGGAGCAAGGTAAAGATGCGACCTCTGGGCAAGTATTCTTGCCGCAAGAGCAGGGGTTATCGAAGGGTAACTTCACTGATTTCTCACAAGTGATGGCGCAATGGGATCAGCAGATTCGTTACTACACGCGAAAATCCATCGAAATTGAGTGTGTGGTAGATACGGTGTTGGAAGAGAATGCCCACGATATTGTCTGTTCTGCACTGGTGGATGACTGTATTGAGCGCGGTAAAAGTATTAAGCAGGGCGGCGCGCGTTATGACTGGGTTTCCGGCTTGCAGGTGGGCATTGCCAATTTGGGTAATAGTCTGGCAGCGGTACGAAAACTGGTGTTTGAACAACAGCTTATCGGACAGCAGCAACTGGCAACGGCGTTAACAAATGACTTTGCTGGCCTGAACGGTGAGCAATTACGCCAACATCTGATTAATTCAGCACCGAAATACGGTAATGATGTTGATGATGTAGACCAACTGCTGGTGCGCGCTTATCAGACGTATATTGATGAGTTGAAGCAATATCACAATACCCGCTTTGGTCGCGGCCCGATAGGCGGTACCTATTACGCCGGGACGTCCTCTATCTCTGCTAACGTGCCGTTTGGTGCGGCAACGATGGCAACACCGGATGGCCGTAAAGCGCACAGCCCGCTAGCGGAGGGAGCAAGCCCTGCTTCTGGTACTGATCATCTGGGGCCAACTGCGGTGTTTAACTCCCTGTCAAAACTGCCGACAGCCTCTATTCTGGGCGGGGTGCTACTGAATCAAAAACTGAATCCGTCAACTTTGGATAACCCGCGTGATCGCGAAAAGCTGATGATGATGTTGCGTACCTTCTTCGAGGAGTATCTGGGCTGGCATGTGCAATACAACATTGTATCGCGTGAGATATTGCTCGATGCCAAGCAGCACCCAGACCGCTACCGTGATCTGGTGGTGCGGGTTGCCGGTTACTCGGCATTCTTTACCGCGCTATCGCCAGATGCACAAGACGATATCATCGCCCGAACAGAGCACACTTTGTGAGCTGTGGTAGATGATAATTGATGTTGATGTCTGTTAAATGAACCAAGTCTTGCCTTGCTGTGTACCAAAAATTTCTGAGTAATGGTGACTTTCACCAGCCAGTGGGCTTAACAACCTGCTGGCTTTTTTTATCCTGCCTCCTTGAGGCTACAGCGTTGTTAGCTGCGTTCACGCACCCGAATCACTTACTTGAGTAAGCTCATCGGGATTTGTTCGCTTGCTGCCTAGCTATAGCCCCAATGACTTTGGATAATATCCTGTCTCCTTGAGGCTACAGCGTTGTTAGCTGCGTTCACGCACCCGAATCACTTACTTGAGTAAGCTCATCGGGATTTGTTCGCTTGCTGCCTAGCTATAGCCCCAATGACTTTGGATAATATCCTGTCTCCTTGAGGCTACAGCGTTGTTAGCTGCGTTCACGCACCCGAATCACTTACTTGAGTAAGCTCATCGGGATTTGTTCGCTTGCTGCCTAGCTATAGCCCCAATGACTTTGGATAATATCCTGCCTCCTTAAGGCTACAGTGTTGTTAGCTGCGTTCACGCACCCGAATCACTTACTTGAGTAAGCTCATCGGGATTTGTTCGCTTGCTGCCTAGCTATAGCCCCAATGACTTTGGATAATATCCTGTCTCCTTGAGGCTGAAACACGGTCAGCCGTATCCATTATTCGGATGTGAAATTTATGCGGCTGATATACTTTTCTCTATATAAATCTACCCGCTTCTGTAGCATAGCGTTTAATTGTTATTTCTGGCGCTGGAGCCTGGAATGAAATCTGCTTTGATCTTTTCCCGCCGTATTAACCCGGTGTTTCTCGCTTTCTTCGTGGTGGCTTTTCTTTCCGGTATCGCCGGCGCGTTACAGGCACCGACATTAAGCTTGTTCTTAAGCACTGAAGTGAAAGTACGCCCACTGTGGGTGGGATTGTTTTATACCGTCAATGCCATTGCCGGGATTACCGTCAGCTTTGTACTGGCCAAACGATCAGATTTACGTGGTGACCGCCGCAAGCTAATTATGGTCTGCTACTTGATGGCGGTGGGGAACTGCCTGCTATTTGCTTTTAATCGTGACTATCTGACGCTAATCACCGCCGGTGTGCTGCTGGCAGCAGTAGCAAATACCGCCATGCCGCAGATTTTCGCCTTAGCGCGAGAATATGCCGATAGCTCGGCGCGGGAAGTGGTGATGTTTAGTTCGATTATGCGTGCGCAGCTTTCATTGGCTTGGGTTATCGGCCCGCCGCTGTCGTTTATGTTAGCGCTGAATTATGGCTTTACGCTGATGTTCAGTATCGCCGCCGGTATTTTTGTCCTCAGTGCGCTGGTGGTGTGGTTTATTTTGCCCTCGGTGCAGCGAGCAGAGCCAGTAGTAGATGCGCCAGCGGTGGTGCAGGGCAGTTTGTTTGCCGATAAAGACGTTTTGTTGCTGTTTATTGCTTCAATGTTGATGTGGACCTGCAACACCATGTACATCATTGATATGCCTCTGTATATCACAGCAAGCTTGGGATTGCCTGAGCGGTTGGCTGGTCTGTTGATGGGGACTGCTGCCGGGTTGGAAATCCCTATTATGCTGCTGGCGGGTTACTCGGTCAGGCGTTTTGGTAAGCGCAAAATTATGCTGTTTGCGGTGCTGGCGGGTGTGCTGTTTTATACCGGATTGGTGTTATTCAAATTCAAAACTGCACTGATGCTATTGCAGATTTTTAATGCCATTTTTATTGGTATTGTCGCCGGGATTGGCATGCTCTATTTTCAGGATTTAATGCCAGGCAGAGCCGGGGCAGCAACCACGCTGTTTACCAATAGCATTTCCACAGGGGTGATTCTGGCTGGGGTTCTGCAAGGGGTATTGACCGAAACCTGGGGCCATAATTCGGTATATGTGGTGGCGATGGGATTAGCTATTCTGGCGTTAATCATCTGTGCACGGGTGAGAGAGGCATAGCGCCCGGTAGGGCGCTAAGGGTAATGACTAAGCTATTTGGCAGCAATATTCCCCCAGCCTGAAGTGAGCAGGGGGAGAGTGGCAGTCGCGCTTTATTCGACCGGTTTTAATCGCGCAACAAAGTGGCGCAGAACCGGGGGTTCGTAGGTAAAGGTTAAGCCTTTGATATCATGAGCGCGTGACTTGAGCGAGATCAGGGCATCAGCGATGTAATCCATATGGTCGTTGGTGTAGACCCGGCGCGGGATAGTCAGACGCAGCAGTTCCAGCGGTGACGGTTTTTGTTTACCCGTTTCTGGATCTCGTCCCAACAGTAGCGAGCCAATTTCCACACTGCGGATACCTGCCTCCAGATACAGTGCGTTATTTAAGGCTTGGGCTGGGAATTGCTCCGCCGGAATATGTGGCAGCAGAATCTTGGCATCGACAAATACCGCGTGGCCGCCGGTAGGATACTGAATTGGAATCCCGCCCGCCCGCAGGCGTTCACCCAAATATTCGACTTGTCCGATGCGGTACTTCAGGAAGTCCTCGTTCATCCCTTCTTCCAGCCCGATAGCCAGCGCTTCCATATCACGACCGGCTAAACCGCCATAGGTGACAAACCCTTCCATTGGTACACAACGGATGCGAACATCGTCAAACAGGTGTTCATCGGTACGGAAACAACACAGCCCGCCAATATTCACCATGGGATCTTTTTTGGCAGACATGGTTAACATATCACCATATTGGTACATCTCCAGAATGATCTCTTTGACCGACTTATCTGCGTAACCCGGCTCTCTTTGTTTGATAAACCAGGCATTCTCACAGAAGCGAGCCGAGTCGATCACTACTGGAATATTGTGCTGCTGAGCGATGCGATACACTTCACGCATATTGCTCATGGAAATAGGTTGGCCGCCGGAGCTATTACAGGTCACGGTGGTAATAATAGAAATTACGTTTTCTGCACCATGTTCAGCGATGGTTGCCTTTAACTGATCTAAATCGAAATCCCCTTTCCAGTCATAATACGTAACGGTATCAAAGGCTTTCGGCGTGACTACGTTAATTGCCTTCGCGCCGTTCATCTCAACATGGGCGGCAGTGGTATCAAAGTGGAAGTTGGAAATAAAGACCGGTTTCTTGCCACCACCGGTTTTTTGTTTTTTCGCAATCAGGCAAGGGAATAATATTTGCTCCGCGCCACGCCCCTGATGGGTTGGGATAGTAAATGGATAGCCAATCAGTTTCTTCACTTGGTCACACAAGTGATAGTAGTTACGCGAACCGGCATAGGCCTCATCGCCCATCATTAATCCGGCCCATTGGCGGTCACTCATCGCACCGGTGCCAGAGTCGGTGAGCAAATCAATATAGACATCTTCACTCGGCAGTAAGAATGGGTTATAGCCTGCCTCGATTAATGCTTTCTCACGATCTTCCCGGTTGGTCATCCGAATATTTTCAACCATTTTAATACGGAAGGGCTCTGGGATACGTTTCATGGCTTATGACTCCAAATACCCTTGGAACTTGAAGTCGCAGCTAACGTCTCTGCAACGCCAATCATTTTGGGTATTTTTATTATTAATATTTAAAATGCAGTCATATTTTGGCGAGTGAAAATAGCCATTCGCATTACCAATGACGGCAACAAAATAAAGAGATGAGTTTTTTCAGCCTAAGCTGAATAAGCAATGGGGGAGTTAACGCGGGAAATCGTTGGCGAGGCGGTAATCTATATTAAACCAGGCTCGGCTATCGCCGGAGATGCGTGCTTCGTAACGCAGTATAATGCGTATCATAAGGCGCCCTCTAGGTGTGGATGGTGAATAATAGCATACCTTGGTTGAAAAAATAAAAAGTGACCGCCAGCACAAAATATAATCAAATAAATCAATATCAGAATAATTAATATCTAGTTAAAATAATGACTTGAGAATATATCATGTAACATATTGATTGATATGGGATTTGTTTTTGTGAACAATGAAAAAAGGAAGGGTGCGTTTTAAAATGGGATTTTTATCTATTTTGAATTGTTGGGTCAGGGCTTACCTGACACCAACAATATACTCACAAAATGAACTTAAAATAAATTAACGTAAAAATGCTGGTTGCTGTTTTTCATATGCAGAAATATTACTTTCATGCTGCAACGTCAGGCCAATACTGTCCAAACCATTAATCATACAATGGCGGCGGAAGCTGTCTATTTCAAAAGAATAACTATTGCCACCGGCATTCACTGTTTGCTGTTCCAAATCAACAATAAACTCGATGCCTTCATTATCGTTAACCAATTGGAATAAGGTATCGATATCTGCTTCGCTTAAGGTCACTGGTAATAATTGGTTATTAAACGAGTTACCGTAAAATATATCAGCGAAACTAGGGGCAATAACCACTTTGAAACCGAAGTCGGTCAATGCCCACGGCGCGTGTTCCCGTGAGGAGCCACAACCGAAATTCTCACGCGCTAACAAAATGGTTGCACCCAGATAGCGGGGTTGGTTCAGCACAAATTCAGGGTTTGGCACTTTGCCTGCGTCGTCGAGAAAACGCCAATCGTTAAACAAGTGTTGGCCAAAGCCAGTGCGCGTCACTTTTTGTAAAAATTGTTTTGGGATAATCGCGTCGGTATCGACGTTTGCCGCATCCAACGGAGCAACCAAACCCGTGTGTTGAGTAAATTTAGCCATAATGGTGTCTCCGGTTAGTGGGTGGCGGCTTCTAAGTCGCGAACATCAGCAAAATGACCACTGACAGCGGCGGCGGCGGCCATTGCCGGGCTAACCAAATGTGTGCGGCCACCACGGCCCTGACGGCCTTCAAAGTTACGGTTGCTGGTGGAGGCACAACGCTCTCCGGGTTCCAGACGGTCGTTGTTCATCGCCAAACACATGGAACAACCAGGCAAACGCCACTCAAAACCGGCCTCGATAAAGATCTTATCCAAACCTTCCGCTTCTGCCTGCGCTTTTACCGGGCCTGAGCCGGGTACCACAATAGCTTGCACGCCAGTCGCGACTTTACGACCTTGCGCCACCGCTGCTGCGGCACGCAAATCTTCAATGCGTGAGTTAGTGCAGGAACCGATAAAGACTTTATCAATGGCTACCTCGGTCAACTTAATGCCGGGGCGCAAATCCATATATGCCAACGCTTTTTCCGCCGAGGCACGTTCAACGGGATCACTGAAGGACTCAGGCGCAGGAATCATGTCATTAACCGCAATAACCTGGCCCGGGTTGGTGCCCCAAGTGACTTGTGGCGCGATGTCGGCGGCATCCAGGGTGACGATAGTGTCAAATTTAGCATCAGCATCAGATTTCAAGTTGCGCCAGTAGGCCACGCCTTGTTCCCACTGCTCGCCAGTTGGGGCGAACTGACGACCTTTCAGGTAGTCGAAAGTGGTGTCATCCGGGGCGACTAAACCGGCTTTAGCACCCATCTCGATCGCCATATTACATAATGTCATCCGGCCTTCCATGCTCAGCGCTGCAATCGCGCTGCCACAGAACTCCACCACATGGCCGGTGCCGCCCGCGCTGCCGGTTTTGCCGATAATCGCCAAGACGATGTCTTTGGCGGTAATCCCTGCACCGACAGTACCGTTAACTTCGATTTTCATGGTTTTGGCACGGCCCTGTTTCAGGGTCTGGGTTGCCAGCACATGCTCAACTTCTGAAGTGCCGATACCGAAGGCCAATGAGCCGAATGCACCATGGGTCGCGGTATGTGAGTCACCACAGACGATAGTCATGCCCGGTAAAGTCATACCTTGTTCAGGGCCAATCACATGGACGATGCCTTGGAACGGATGATTCAGGTCATATAAAGAGACACCGAACTCAGCACAGTTCTTAATCAGTTCCTGCATCTGGATCCGCGCCATTTCGCCGCTGGCATTGATATCTTTGGTCTGGGTTGAAACGTTGTGGTCCATCGTGGCAAAGGTTTTACCCGGCTGACGTACCGGACGACCCATGGCGCGCAAACCATCAAAGGCTTGCGGCGAAGTAACTTCATGCACCAGATGGCGGTCGATGTACAACAATGGGGTTTCATTTGGCGCTTCGTAAACGATGTGCGCATCGTACAGTTTTTGATATAAGGTCTTGTTTTGATATAACGTTTTGCCCATTTTACACCCCCTCCATCACGAATTTAGCGATAATATCGCCCATTTCGTTGGTACCGATGGCTCTACCTTCGCCTGCCAAATCAGCCGTGCGATAGCCTTGTTCCAATGCCTGATTGATCGCATGCTCAATAGCATCGGCGGCATCGTCTTTACCTAAACTGAAACGCAACAGCAGAGTTAATGACAAAATCTGGGCAATTGGGTTGGCGATATTTTTGCCCGCGATATCGGGTGCGGAGCCACCTGCGGGTTCGTATAAACCGAAACCTTGTTCGTTCAGGCTGGCCGACGGCAACATCCCCATTGAACCCGTTATCATGGCGCACTCATCAGACAAAATATCGCCAAACAAGTTAGAACACAGCAATACATCAAACTGGGCAGGGTCTTTGATCAACTGCATGGTGGCGTTATCGATATACATATGGGACAACGCAACATCTGGGTAATCGGCCGCAATGGCAGTTACCACTTCACGCCACAGAATAGAGCTTTGCAACACATTGGCTTTATCAATAGAAGTAACTTTGCCACGACGTTTACGCGCAGATTCAAAGGCAATACGGGCAATACGTTCAATCTCAAAGCGATGATAAACTTCGGTATCAAAAGCACGCTCGTGCTGGCCTTGGCCTTCACGGCCTTTGGGTTGGCCGAAGTAGATACCGCCGGTTAATTCACGCACACACAGAATATCAAAACCTTTGGCAGCAATATCGCTGCGCAATGGGCAGAAGTCTTCTAACCCTTGATACAACCGCGCCGGGCGCAAGTTGCTGAATAATTTGAAGTGCTTGCGCAAAGGCAACAACGCACCACGCTCGGGTTGTTCAGCCGGTGGCAAATGTTCCCATTTCGGGCCGCCTACCGAGCCAAACAAGATAGCATCAGCCTGCTCACATCCGCTGACTGTCGCTGCCGGTAACGGGCTGCCGTGACGGTCGATGGCTGCACCACCTACATCATAAACGCTAGTTGAAATCTTGATGCCGAAACGTTGACGCACCGCATCCAATACTTTATTTGCCTGAGCCATTACTTCAGGGCCAATACCGTCTCCGGGCAAAACGGCAATATGATAAGTCTTAGTCATGTTCACACCATTTCCTGATTATTTTGTTGCAAGCGCTGCTTCTCAATCTCTACCTGATGAGCGCGCCAGATGTTATTTAATACGTGAACCAACGCTTTAGCGGATGACTCGACAATATCTGTTGCCAGACCCACGCCGTGGAAGCGGCGACCCTTATGATCAACCACGATATCAACCTGACCCAATGCGTCTTTACCCTGACCGTTGGCAGACAGTTGATATTTCACCAGTTCAATTTCATAACCGGTAATGCGATTGATGGCCTGATACACCGCATCAACCGGGCCATTACCTGTGGCCGCTTCTGATTTAATGTCTTCGCCACAGACCAATTTCACGGATGCTGTTGCCATTACGCTGGAACCCGACTGCACGCTGAAATAGTCTAAACGGTAGTGTTCCGGCTCTTCCTGTTGTTTATTAATGAAGGCTAACGCTTCTAAATCGTAATCAAATACCTGGCCCTTTTTATCTGCCAGCTTCAGGAATGCGTCGTACAAAGAGTCCAAATTGTAATCTTTATCCTGATAACCCATCTCTTCCATACGGTGTTTGACCGCCGCGCGACCAGAACGGGAGGTCAGGTTCAACTGCACTTCTTTCAAGCCAATGGATTGTGGTGTCATGATTTCGTAGTTTTCACGATTTTTCAGCACGCCATCCTGATGAATACCGGATGAGTGAGCGAAAGCATTACTGCCGACAATGGCTTTGTTAGCGGGTATTGGCATGTTGCATAACTTACTGACCAACTGGCTGGTGCGGTAAATCTCTTGATGATTGATATTGGTATGCACGCCCAACATCTTTTCACGCACTTTGATAGCCATGATCACTTCTTCCAGTGAACAGTTACCGGCGCGTTCGCCCAAACCATTAATCGTGCCTTCTACCTGACGCGCACCGGCTTGTACTGCGGTGATGGAGTTGGCAACGGACATGCCCAAATCGTCATGGCAATGCACCGAGATAATGGCTTTATCAATATTTGGCACCCGCTCATACAAGTCGGTGATAATTCCGCCGAATTGATAAGGAGTGGTGTAACCGACAGTATCAGGGATATTGATGGTAGTCGCGCCGGCATTAATCGCAGCTTCTACGATGCGGCACAGGTTATCAATAGGGGTACGGCCAGCATCTTCACAAGAGAATTCAACATCATTGGTATAGTTGCGAGCGCGTTTCACCGAGTGCACTGCCATCGCCAACACATCATCAAATGAGCGCTTTAATTTGGATTCGATATGTAAGGTGGATGTCGCCAAGAACACATGAATACGGAAGGCTTCAGCAATACGTAAAGCTTCGGCGGCGACATCAATATCTTTGTCTACACAGCGAGCCAGAGCACACACGCGGCTGTTTTTGACTTGCTGAGCGATGGTGCGCACTGACTCAAAATCGCCAGGGGAGGAAACCGGGAAACCGACTTCCATTACATCGACACCCATTCTTTCCAGTGCAAGCGCGATTTGCAGCTTCTCTTTAACACTCAGGCTGGCTTGCAATGCTTGTTCACCGTCGCGCAATGTTGTATCGAAAATAATGACTTGTTGGCTCATGGGTTGTTCCTTGTCGTGTTTACATTTGCGCTTAGCGGGTAAAAAAAAACCCGCGCATTTGCGCGGGCTTGTTAATCTTGATGACTGAATCAGTTCTGATTTCCGTCCACCAACATACCGCGCAAGTGAGATGCGTTAAGTAGTAGGCTTAGTAGGCGGGTTGAGTAGAACATAATTTTTCAGTTTCTCATGGGTTAAAATAGTGCGTTGCCTAAATTGATACGTGAATTTTGTGGTCATGTCAACTTTTGTTTAAAATGGCCAGTTCAACTGGTTGCACGGGTTATCAATTCCTTATAACGACACAAAAAACCTAAAAATTAAAAATATAGGATTTTTAATCTAAAAATAGATGCTGATGATTTTGTTTTATTTGGCATAGTCTTAATAATATGGATTATTGTGCTTTTTTGATATTTGGATCATAAATTCTCTAGCTAGAGAGGTGAACATCAGTTTTGGGACGTTATATTTAAGTCTCCCAGAGATGGAATGAGGTAAGTAAGAGTAATCCATAATTATAAATTCACAATAAGCCTTATTATCTTTCTATTATATATTTGTTGAATATAAATATTCATCACTCTAATAAATGCTATTATTTATTGGCTTTAGATGTTATGAATATGGCGTGAATTCATACTTAAGTGTGGTTAGATCTAATCCACTATTTAATATATTCATACTAATAAATAAGAACTAATAAGTTTCAATTGATGAATTTATTATTTATTAATGGCATAGTTGTCAACTATCCCATTTTGTGATGTGATCATCTTGTTGATTTTATTACTGGTGCTTATAATTTAATGGTTTGATATTCCTGATGTAAATTACTGTATGAGCATATATAAGATACTTTATGTGAATATCTTGTTCACGCACTTATCTATGGGCGTTATTGACTGAAAGGTAGGGAGGGAATTAATACTTTTGCATTTATACAAGGATGAGACTCATTTTACCTGACAAGAGTAATGATGAGAACATTGGCATCGTTAATAGTAAGAGAATAAAGATATTTTGAGGTATGTAAAAGTATCAGCAGGATTCTTCTATTAATCATGTCATCTGCATAAAGATCAGTGGAGTTAAGCATGCTTGAACACAACTTAGTAGCCGACGACCAAGTAACTAAAAAAGAAGGTAGTGATGTTCACTTAAGAAGTGTCGATCTCAATTTATTAACGGTTTTTGATGCGGTGATGCAAATGCATAATGTAACACGTGCAGCCCAGTCACTGGGGATGTCCCAGCCTGCGGTGAGTAACGCAGTCGCTCGCTTGAAAGTGATGTTTAATGATGAGCTGTTTGTTCGTTATGGCCGTGGTATCCAGCCTACCGCCAGGGCTCGTCAGTTGTTTGGCCCGGTTAGACAAGCTCTGCAATTAGTTCAAAATGAGTTACCCGGTGCGGGCTTTGAAGCCAAAAAAAGTGGGCGAATCTTTAATCTGTCTATTTGTAGCCCGTTAGATATTAGATTGACGGCACAAATAATAGAAAGTGTTAAGCAATTAGCGCCTAATGTTCAACTCATTATCAAATCCTATTTGAATGATAATATTGAGCATCAGTTACGTTATCAAGAGACCGAGTTTGTGATAGGTTATACCAAGTTTGAGCGCCCAGACTTCCATTACTTATCAATATCTAATGATGAGTCCGTTTTGGCGGTTTCAAAAAATCACCCCCGTATTGATAATTCAATTACGCAAGAACAGCTCCTTTCAGAGTCACACGCGGTAGTGTCATTGGATAAAGTAGGTTCTTTCAGTGAGCATTATTATGAATCAGAGATAAGTGCTCAAACTATTGTATATGAAAGTACCGATATGAATAGTGTGCTTAATATTGTATCCCAAACTTGCTTTGTGGCGATTGCTCCTCGCTGGCTTGTTCAAACATACAGTGAAGCACTTAATCTGAAACTTATCTCTTTACCTTGGAAGGAAACATGCCGCCCATGTTATCTCACGTGGCACGAATCTACTGATAGAGATAAAGGCCATCAGTGGATGAAAGAGTTACTCAGCCAATTGGATACTCCTGAGTAATTACTTTTGTTAACCCCTGCTGCTGGAATCATATTATTTTCAGTGGCAGGTAAAGGTAACAACTAAATTAAAACATGTTTTGTTTCCAGCCATTGGTCAGTTCAATACAACGTTATTGCCGTGTTTACCCCTCACTCTTATGGTTCTAAACGCTCTCTTTTTCATCAAAGTCAATTTCAGCTCACACTTCTACTCTGAATTTTGTTTGCCATAGCCAATAGAGCAGGTAGACTGCGCGAAAAAAAGTGAACACATGTAAGCTGAATGCCAATTAGTGGTAAGTTACAGTACACTTTAATGAATAATCAATACCCAATAGATTTCAAGGTGTAGCAAGGCGGTAAATGAAAGGCTCCCAATGAACGGACTCCGTCATGTGATTTGGATGAGCACCCGCCATCACACAGTAGCAACTTGGAAGACAGCAAGTATATAGCGAGCGGCGATGTTATGACCCACACATTAGAGCAATACCACCTTGTGCGCCGTCTGCGCCAACAAATCAGCCACCGTGCTGACCAGATAGCTTTGCGTGAATGGTCACCCGAGGGTGAAAAACAACTAAGCTGGCAGCAGGTTGACACGCATGTCACCCGGATTTCAGCAGCTTTGTTATCCCTCGGGGTTGCCATTCAGGAGCGTATTGGGATTTTTGCCAACAACAGTATGACTTGGTCGTTGGCGGATTTAGCTATTTTACAGTTGCGTGGCGTCAGCGTCCCACTGTATGCCACCAATACCAGCACTCAGGCTGCTTATGTGCTCAATGATGCCGATGTGCGTATTTTATTTGTCGGTGGACAGACACAATTTGATGTTGCTGCAACACTAAAGCCGCTGTGCCCGCAACTTGCTCAAATTATTGTATTAGACCCCGCAGTCGATTTGCGCGGTTGTGAATATGCCCAACACTTAGCTGATTTTGAGCAACAACCTGATGCGGTCCAACAGCACCTACTCACTACACGTATAGATAGTTGCGACTTAAATGATTTATTCACACTGATTTATACCTCGGGTACCACGGGTGAACCTAAAGGTGTGATGCTGGATTACCGTAATATGGCAGCCCAGCTTTATTTGCACGATCAGCGCTTAACCCTGACAGCAGAGGATGTCTCTCTTAGTTTCCTGCCGTTATCCCATGTGTTTGAGCGGGCGTGGAGCTTCTATGTAATGCATACCGGCGCGCAAAATGTCTATATCAGCGACACTGATTGGGTGCGCTCGGCAATGCAGGCAGTAAAGCCGACAGTGATGTGTGCCGTCCCTCGTTTTTACGAGAAGGTATTCAGTGCCATCAATGACAAAGTTGCTCTGGCAAAATGGCATCGCCGGCTATTGTTTCGCTGGGCGGTAGGTCGGGGTGAGCGCAAATTCCAAAGCCTGCAACGTGGGGAAACATTATCATTGCTATCCGAACAGATGTACCAGTTGGCGGATCGTCTGGTGTTGAGGAAATTGCGAGGGGTGTTGGGGGGTAGAGTGCGCTTTTTACCGGCCGCCGGTGCTCGGTTAGATGACAATATCATCCTGTTTTTCCAGTCCATCGGTATCAACATTAAGTACGGCTATGGCATGACCGAAACCTGTGCCACCGTCTCTTGTTGGGAAGAGCACGACTTCCGGTTCGGCTCTATCGGTAAGCCATTACCGGGGATTGATGTGCGTTTGGGCGCAGAGAATGAAATTCAGGTACGTGGCCCGATTGTGATGCGTGGTTACTTTAATAAACCGCAACAGACGGCAGAGTCGTTCACCGAAGATGGTTGGCTCAAAACGGGGGATGCCGGGGCGTTGGATGCTCAGGGTAATTTGTTTATCACCGAACGGCTGAAAGATTTGATGAAAACCTCCGGCGGCAAATACATTGCGCCGCAAATGATTGAGGGCACACTCGGTCAGGATCGTTTCATTGAGCAGGTCGCGATTATTGCCGATACGCGCAAATTTGTCTCAGCGCTGATTGTGCCCTGTTTTGAATCACTTGAAGAGTATGCCCGTTCGATAAACCTGAAATACCATGACCGGTTAGAGTTGTTACGCCATAGCCATATTGTCGGTTTGTTTGAACAAAGACTGAAAGATATGCAAAAAGAGTTGGCGATGTTCGAGCAGGTTAAGCGCTTTACGTTGTTACCACAGGCATTCACCATGGAAACCGGTGAACTGACACCGACGATGAAATTGCGTCGCAAAATCATTCTCCAGCGTTATCAGAATGAAATTGATTCGATGTACCGTGATTAATCGATAGTGTTATTACGTTGCTGTCTGTTGTTAACAGGCAGCCGCTGTTTTTCTGAACGTTCAGCACTTTCGCCACCTGGCTCGGTATCGCCCCCTGTTTTTCTTCCTCCGATGCATAAAAATTATCAGCCTAATTAAGTTCTATGATTGGTCATCTTGGCGGTGTTTAAACTAAGGTCACTCCTTAACAGGCAGTGTTTTATGTTTGGAATGTAAGCAAAAACAGAGCACGACCAACAGAATTGTCTTTAGCGCAGCGAATTGCCATTTGCCTGCCAGAAAATCTGACGTTATGTTAATAAGTTGGTTACGTTAAAAATAATAAATATAGGAATCAGGGCGTAGTGCCTTTCCTACAGGATCCCGTGGAAATGACTTCCCGTTATCCAATGAGCAAACAAAGCCTGGAGGCAAAACCCATGGAGATGTTGTCAGGAGCCGAGATGGTTGTCCGGTCGTTAATCGACCAGGGCGTGAAGCATGTATTCGGTTATCCCGGCGGGGCCGTACTTGATATCTACGATGCCCTGCATACGGTCGGCGGCATCGATCACGTGCTGGTACGCCATGAACAAGGCGCGGTTCACATGGCCGATGGTTATGCTCGGGCAACCGGTGAGGTTGGCGTGGTGCTAGTCACTTCCGGCCCTGGGGCGACCAATGCCATTACCGGTATTGCTACCGCGTATATGGATTCTGTACCGATGGTGGTGCTTTCCGGTCAGGTACCTAGCTCATTGATAGGTTACGATGCTTTTCAGGAATGTGACATGGTGGGGATCTCCCGCCCAGTGGTGAAACACAGTTTTCTGGTGAAGCGCACTGAAGATATTCCAATGGTACTGAAAAAAGCCTTCTATCTGGCATCGACTGGCCGCCCAGGTCCGGTCGTTATCGATTTGCCAAAAGATATCGTTGGCCCTGCGGTAAAAATGCCTTACGCCTACCCGGATCAGGTTAGCTTGCGCTCTTATAACCCCACGGTACAAGGCCATCGTGGGCAGATTAAACGCGCGCTGCAAACTATTCTGACGGCTAAAAAACCCATCATGTATGTCGGCGGTGGGGCGATTAATTCTGCCTGCCACGAAGAGCTGCTAGCTCTTGCTGAGCAACTGAATTTGCCGGTGACCAGCTCTTTGATGGGGCTGGGGAGCTTCCCGGGCACTCATCGCCAAAGCGTGGGTATGTTGGGGATGCACGGGACATTCGAAGCCAATATGGCGATGCACAATACGGATCTGATTTTTGCCGTTGGCGTGCGCTTTGATGACCGAACCACCAATAATCTGGCGAAATACTGTCCGAATGCCACTGTGGTACACATTGATATCGACCCGACTTCAATTTCGAAAACCGTAAATGCCGATATTCCGATTGTTGGTGATGCCAAACAAGTCTTGGTACAGATGCTGGAGCTGCTGTCTCAGATTGATTGCACACAAGATTGCGATAGTTTACGTGATTGGTGGCAATCCATCGAACAATGGCGTGCCCGTAATTGTCTGAGTTACAACAAAGACAGTGGAAAAATCAAGCCGCAGGCAGTGATCGAAACCCTACATCGCCTCACCAGCGGTGATGCTTATGTCACCTCTGATGTCGGTCAACACCAGATGTTCGCCGCACTTTATTATCCGTTTGATAAACCACGCCGTTGGATTAACTCAGGAGGTCTTGGGACGATGGGCTTTGGCCTGCCGGCAGCGCTTGGCGTTAAACTGGCGTTACCAGACGAAACGGTAGTTTGCGTTACCGGTGATGGTAGCATCCAGATGAATATTCAGGAGTTATCTACTGCACTGCAATATAATTTGCCAGTGCTCGTGCTGAACCTGAACAACCGCTATCTCGGCATGGTGAAACAGTGGCAGGATATGATCTACTCTGGCCGCCACTCACAGTCTTATATGGATTCGCTGCCTGACTTCGTCAAATTGGCTGAAGCCTATGGTCATATTGGTGTTTCCATCCGCACGCCGGATGAGTTGGAAAGCAAACTGGCTGATGCCCTGACACAATTATCCGAGACCAAGCGTTTGGTATTTGTAGATGTGACGGTTGATGAAACGGAGCATGTTTACCCGATGCAGATTCGTGGTGGTGGCATGGACGAAATGTGGCTTAGCAAAACGGAGAGGACATAATTATGCGCCGCCGGATTTTATCAGTTCTACTGGAAAACGAATCAGGTGCCCTCTCAAGAGTGGTGGGCCTGTTTTCTCAACGTGGTTATAACATTGAGAGTTTAACTGTTGCGCCGACCGACGATCCTACACTTTCCCGCATGACGATTCAGACCGTAGGTGATGCCAAAGTTCTGGAGCAGATAGAAAAACAGCTACATAAATTGGTGGATGTACTGCGCGTCAGTGAGCTGGTTTCTGGCTCGCATGTTGAACGTGAGATTATGCTGGTAAAGTTGCAGGCCAGTGGTTACGGGCGTGAGGAAGTGAAACGATGTGCGGAAATATTCCGTGGGCAAATTGTGGATGTTACCGCCACGCTCTACACCGTCCAACTGGCGGGCACCAGTGATAAACTGGATGCATTCCTCAATGCGGTGCGGGAAGTGGCAGAAATTGTTGAAGTTGCCCGCTCAGGCATTGTTGGTGTGTCACGCGGTGACAAGATTATGCGTTAATGAAACTTATTAACACTGACTAATCTCCAATAATCAGGCTCGGCAGGTGTGTCGGGCTTTTTTTTTCTTATTTTTTAACCGAGATAGCGTTATAGGGCGGTTAAAGCGGTTGCTCAATAGTGAGTTCTGCGGTTAGATCTACAGTGTGCTATATCCGTAGTTAAACTATGTCTATAAATCGTGTGTTTTAGCCTGTAACACTGCGGTTTATTGGCGTATTGAGAAATGCTGGGATATTTAGCTCTGGCAGACATCATGCCTTTCATCACTTTATTGGGTTTATAAGGGGTTAATGTGAAACTGGATGAAATCGCGCGTCTTGCGGGCGTTTCGCGTACAACGGCCAGTTATGTCATTAATGGCAAAGCGAAACAGTACCGAGTCAGCGATAAAACAGTAGACAAAGTTATGGCGGTTGTCAGGGAACATAACTATCACCCAAATGCTGTTGCGGCAGGATTGCGCGCGGGCAGAACCCGCTCCATCGGTTTGGTGATCCCGGATCTTGAGAATACCAGCTATACCCGCATTGCAAATTATCTGGAACGCCAGGCGCGCCAGCGCGGTTATCAACTGTTGATAGCCTGCTCGGAAGATCAACCAGATAACGAGATGCGTTGTATCGAACACCTGTTACAGCGTCAGGTTGATGCCATTATCGTTTCTACCGCATTGCCCCCTGAGCACCCTTTTTACCAGCGCTGGGCTAATGATCCATTGCCAATAATTGCATTGGATCGGGCGCTAGATCGGGAGCATTTCATTAGCGTCGTCGGCGCGGATCAAGAAGATGCACTGATGTTGGCACAAGAACTGCGTGCCTTCCCGGCGGAATCTGTATTGTATTTAGGCGCGCTGCCGGAACTGTCAGTCAGTTTCTTGCGTGAGATGGGATTCCGTGAGGCGTGGAAAGATGATCCACGTAAAGTCGATTACCTGTATGCCAATAGCTACGAGCGCGAAGCTGCTGGTGTGCTGTTTGCGCAGTGGCTTAAGACCCACCCAATGCCACAGGCGTTGTTTACCACCTCATTCCAGCTACTACAGGGCGTTATGGATGTTACCTTAAAGCAAAGTGGGCGTTTACCCAGTAATCTGGCGATTGCTACTTTTGGTGATAACGAGTTGCTGGACTTCCTTGAGTGCCCAGTACTGGCGGTGGCACAGCGTCATCGCGATGTTGCCGAGCGTGTACTGGAGCTGGTATTAGCCAGTCTGGATGAACCGCATAAACCGAAACCGGGTTTAACCCGTATTCGCCGCAATTTGTTCCGCCGTGGCAGTTTGAGCCGCAAGTAACCGAGTAATAAACATTTCGGTTAGGACGCTTAATACCCAATAGATTTTATGGTGCAGGAGGCGGCAGCGGCCTCAACGAGGTGAGGCCCATGGATGGGCCGAGTAGTGAGCACAGCCAACACACCTGCACCATGAAAGATGGCGGGTATTCAAATATAGCCCGCCACGCGGAACAATCGACGGCAATATTCCAGGAAATAGCCGTAAGCCACACCCATCGCCATTGAAACCAACGCGTTACTGGTAACCGCTGTAGTGATTTGCTCTAAATCAGCCCCGACCGACCACAAAATTATGGCATAAACTGGAGACTGGAAGCTGACATAGGCCAGTAAGTCTGCCAGATTCCTTGCCCAAAAATACTTGCCGGCATGATGACGCGCAAAGCGGATAAAAGCATCCCGATACACCCCATAAGGCCAGGCAATAAGGATATTGACCGGTATTGAAACCAGGCGAGAAGAAAGAGACTGCTGGAAGGTCATTCCCGAGATCACGATTTCAATTATCATGCCGATGACAAAACAATACACTACCAGTGCAAAAGTATCGGCTGCGGCACTACGCAGACGGGACCCAGTTGAAAACATTGTCATTAACTCCCTACTTGGGGGAAAAATCTGCCAAAACGCCAATTGATGAGATTATTGGCAGGGTTTATATATTGCTAAGCATTTTAATGGCAGGTGATTGTATTGCTTTTTTGCTTTTGATGTAGTTTACAGTGCTATTGTTTGTAATATAACCAGCTCAAAATTTTTATTTTTAACATTTGGCTGATTTTTATACTTTGTACTGTGAGGAATTGAGCTTTTGGCGGTTTTTTAAATGGTAAGGTATCTTGTTTTACTTTAAAAACAGATAGTTGTGTTTCTCCGTTCTCAGCAGAGGGGGGCCGGCAAAGGTCAGTCAAATTTAAAATAATGAGTGAGACAAAAACTAAATCATTCAATTTTGCTAATTTAAGATTTATCTGTCTGAAGGCATTCATATTTCAGTGATACTCGGAAATAGACACCAATAATTTATTTCAAAATAGATTAATCCCCGTCGGTTAATTGAAGTAAAATGTCGCGCCAGTAACACTTGTTGTTCTCAAGGTTATTATTGTGTTGCTGTGGGTTTTGCCGTCGATTACCGCTGTTTTTCCTTAGGAGACGCCAGCGGCAGCGGGTTTTGTGCTCAGGCTGTTTATTTTTAGACCGTACAATTTTCATACTAAAAATGAGACATTCCTTGCAGAAGGAAATAATGAGACAATTAATCGACAATTAATTATTTATTTAAGTAGCTGGAATTACTGGCGGAAAAATAGCCCGTTTATCATGACGTTAATTTCTATTACAACCACTAAAATAGCCCCTTCTACGAGATATATCTCAAAAACGGCCCATAAATATTGTCAAAGCGCATCGGCTCTGGCTTGACAAGGTTTTCATACCATCCGTAAACTCTTTAATGTGGGGATTTGTGGGGTAAAGTGGCGAATTGGGTCATGAAGGGGTAACTCAGTCATGTTTCGTGGTGCAACGATGGTTAACCTCGACAGTAAAGGGCGGCTTGCCGTACCTACCCGTTATCGGGATTTACTGAATGAGGAATCGCAGGGCCAGATGGTCTGTACCATAGACCTTCACCAACCATGCCTGTTGCTTTATCCACTCCCTGAATGGGAAATCATTGAACAAAAATTATCCCGTCTGTCGAGCATGAATCCGGCTGAACGTCGGGTTCAGCGTTTGCTGTTAGGGCACGCCAGTGAATGTCAGATGGATGGTGCTGGGCGCTTACTGATCGCAGGAACACTGCGACAGCATGCCGGGCTGAATAAAGAAGTGATGCTGGTTGGGCAGTTCAACAAGTTTGAACTGTGGGATGAACAGACCTGGTATCAACAAGTCAAGGATGACATCGACGCAGAACAGTCCACTCAGGAACCATTGTCTGAGCGGCTACAGGACTTATCGCTATAAGCATGGTAGATAACAACAAAATTGTAGATAACAACTACAAGCATACAAGCGTATTGCTGGATGAGGCGGTAAATGGCCTGAACATCCGCGATAACGGCATCTATATTGACGGAACTTTTGGCCGTGGTGGCCATTCGCGTCTGATTCTGTCCCAGCTTGGGCCAGAAGGGCGTCTGATTGCAATTGACCGTGACCCACAAGCTATCGAAGCGGCAAAATCTATTACAGATCCGCGTTTCTCTATCGTACACGGTCCTTTTTCCGAGTTAGCACATTATGTGCGAGAGCTGGACTTAGTGGGCCGGATTGACGGTGTATTGCTGGATCTCGGGGTTTCATCACCACAGTTGGATGACCCTGAGCGTGGTTTCTCTTTCATGCGTGACGGGCCGTTGGATATGCGCATGGACCCCTCCCGTGGATTATCAGCTGCTGAATGGTTGATGAAAGCCAGCGCTGATGATATCGCGTGGGTGCTGAAAACCTTTGGTGAAGAGCGTTTTGCCAAGCGTCTGGCCAAAGCCATTGTTGAGCGCAACCTTACTCAACCGATGACTCGTACCAAAGAGCTGGCGGATTTGATTGCCAACGCCAGCCCATTTCGCGAAAAGCACAAACATCCTGCTACCCGTAGCTTCCAGGCTATTCGTATCTATATCAATAGTGAGTTGGAAGAGATTGAGCGCGCACTTGATGGCGCACTTGAAGTCCTGGCCCCTGCGGGCCGTTTGTCAGTAATTAGCTTCCACTCTCTTGAAGATCGTATTGTTAAAAACTTTATTCGTCATCACAGCCGTGGACCACAGGTGCCGGCGGGGTTGCCATTGACGGAAGCGCAGTTGCGCAGCATGGGTGGGCGCACATTGAAATCGGTTGGCAAGATGATGCCTCCAGATGCTGAAGTGGCTGAAAACCCACGGGCACGAAGCTCGGTATTGCGTTTTGCCGAGAGGATTAAAGAGTGATAGGCAGCGAACGCCACGGTTTAGTTGGGGTCATCGGCGGTGATTTAATCCGCAATGCGAAGATCCCGTTGATTTTACTGATCGCGGTGTTGGTATCTGCTGTTTTCGTGGTAACCACCGCCCACCGTACACGCTTGTTGACCGCAGAGCGTGAGCAGTTGGTGCTGGAGCGGGACGCGCTCGATATCGAGTGGCGTAACCTGATTCTGGAAGAGAATGCGTTGGGTGACCACAGTCGTGTGGAAAGTATCGCGACTGACAAATTGAAAATGCAACATGTTGATCCATCACAAGAAAATATTGTGGTTAAACAATAAATTTCTCCAATAAATAAAGGAATGAGTCGCCACCATGACGCCTAGCAGCCAAGGTAACGGATGAAAGCAACGCGCCCCGGGAAGTTAAAGCGCCAGGAAGAACAAGCCAGCTTTATTAGCTGGCGTTTTGCGTTGCTGTGCGGCTGTATTTTATTGGCATTGGTCGGTTTGATGTTACGTACTGCATACCTGCAAGTGATTAACCCTGACAGACTGGTGCGTGAGGGTGATATGCGCTCGTTACGGGTACAGGAAGTGCCGACAGCCCGTGGCATGATCAGTGACCGTTCAGGCCGCCCGTTGGCGGTTAGCGTGCCGGTTAATGCGGTTTGGGCAGATCCGAAAGAGCTGACCGAGCGCGGGGGTATTACGTTAGATACTCGCTGGAAAGCGCTATCGGATGCACTGGAAATCCCACTGGATCAATTGGCGGCCCGGATTAATGCTAACCCGAAGGGACGTTTCGTGTATCTGGCGCGTCAGGTTAATCCCGCGATTGGCGACTATATCCATAAACTGAAACTCCCCGGTATCTATTTGCGCCAGGAATCACGCCGTTACTATCCGGCAGGCCAAGTGATGGCACACATTATCGGTGTGACCAACATCGATAGCCAAGGTATCGAAGGGGTTGAGAAAAGCTTTGACCGTTGGCTTACCGGGCAACCTGGTGAACGTACGGTACGTAAAGACCGCTATGGCCGTGTCATTGAGGATATCTCTTCTGTCGATAGTCAGGCAGCACATAATCTGGTGTTGAGTGTTGATGAGCGTTTACAGGCGCTGGTGTATCGCGAATTGAACAATGCGGTGGCATTCAACAAAGCAGAATCAGGCACTGCGGTGCTGGTAGATGTGAGTACCGGCGAAGTATTAGCCATGGCGAATAGCCCGTCTTATAACCCGAATAACCTGACCGGAACGCCGAAAGATGCTATGCGTAACCGGGCGATAACCGATATTTTTGAACCCGGCTCCACAGTGAAGCCCATGGTAGTGATGACGGCATTGCAGCATGGCGTTGTGAAAGAAAACAGTGTGCTGAACACCTTGCCGTACTTTGTTAACGGTCACCAGATTAAAGACGTGGCCCGTTATGCAGAACTATCTGTGACCGGGATCTTGCAGAAGTCGAGTAACGTCGGCGTTTCTAAGCTGGCGTTAGCGATGCCATCCTCAGCGTTAGTAGATACTTACTCACGGTTTGGGTTTGGGAAAGCGACCAATTTGGGGTTGGTCGGAGAAAGCAGTGGCTTATATCCTAAAAAACAACGGTGGTCTGACATAGAGAGGGCCACCTTCTCTTTCGGCTACGGGCTAATGGTAACACCGTTACAACTAGCGCGAGTCTATGCAACCATCGGCAGCATGGGGATTTATCGCCCGCTGTCGATCACTAAAGTTGACCCGCCAGTGGCCGGTGAACGCGTTTTCCCAGAACCGTTGGTTCGTACCGTGGTTCATATGATGGAAAGCGTGGCATTACCTGGCGGCGGGGGCACCAAAGCCGCCATTAAAGGCTACCGTATTGCCATTAAAACCGGTACCGCCAAGAAAGTTGGCCCGGACGGTAAATATATGGACCGATACCTCGCTTACACCGCCGGCGTAGCGCCCGCGAGTAACCCTCGATTTGCTCTGGTTGTGGTCATCAATGACCCGCAGGCAGGGAAATATTACGGTGGTGCGGTTTCTGCACCGGTGTTCGGTGCCATCATGGGCGGCGTCCTGCGTACCATGAACATTGAGCCAGATGCGTTACCCACCGGTGATAAAAGCGAATTAGTGATTAATACAAAAGAGGGTTCAGGTGGCAGATCGTAACTTGCGCGACTTACTCGCTCCTTGGGGGCTAGACGTCCCGGAGCGGGCGCTACGGGAAATGACATTAGACAGCCGTGTTGCCGCTGCCGGGGATTTGTTTGTCGCCATTGTCGGCCACCAGACGGACGGGCGTCGCTATATCCCGCAAGCCATTGCACAAGGTGTTGCGGCAGTGGTCGCTGAAGCCGATGGTGTAGCGCCGGATGCCAGTGTGGTAGAGATGCACGGCATTCCTGTTATTTATTTGCGTAATTTGAATCAACATTTATCCAAGCTGGCAGGGCAATTCTACCATCAGCCGGGTACAGCATTACGTTTGGTCGGTGTGACGGGGACCAACGGCAAAACCACCACCACCCAACTACTGGCACAATGGAGTCAGGCACTGGGGGAAACCAGCGCGGTAATGGGTACAGTTGGCAATGGTCTGTTAGGGCAAGTGATTCCGACGGAAAATACCACCGGTTCAGCGGTTGATATTCAACATTTACTGCGCAATTTGGTTGAGCAAGGGGCTACTTTTGCGGCGATGGAAGTTTCTTCCCACGGTTTGATTCAGAACCGCGTAGCCGCATTGCCGTTTGCAGCAGCAGTGTTTACTAACTTAAGCCGCGATCATCTGGATTATCACGGTAATATGGCGAGTTATGAGGCGGCAAAATGGTTGCTGTTCTCCACCCATCAATCCGAACATAAAATTATCAATGCTGATGACGAAGTCGGTCGCCGCTGGTTAGGGCAGTTGCCGCAAGCTGTTGCTGTCAGCATGGAAGACAAAGTTCCTACGGGCTGGAATGGCCCATGGTTATCGGCGAGTAACGTTGATTATCACGATAACGGTGCCAGCATCACTTTTGACTCAAGCTGGGGCGAAGGCCAATTAGAAAGCCGTCTGATGGGGGCGTTTAACGTCAGTAATCTGCTGGTGGCACTGTCAACCCTCCTTTCTCTGGGGTATCCGTTAGCACAATTATTAGCAACAGCACCAAGCCTGCAACCGGTGTGCGGGCGTATGGAAGTGTTTAACGCGCCCGGTAAGCCGACGGTGGTCGTGGATTATGCCCACACCCCGGATGCCTTGGAAAAGGCCCTGGCTGCGGCCCGCTTACACTGTAAAGGCCAGTTGTGGTGTGTGTTTGGTTGCGGTGGTGATCGTGACAAAGGTAAACGCCCACTTATGGGCGGTATCGCAGAACAACTGGCGGATCGGGTGGTCATCACCGACGATAACCCGCGCAGTGAAGAGCCGCAGGCTATCGTGGCGGATATTCTCAGTGGCTTGCTGGATGCCGGGCATGCATTGGCAATTCATGGCCGTGCTGAAGCGGTGACCAGTGCCATTATGCAAGCCAAAGAAGAAGATGTCGTGCTGGTGGCGGGTAAAGGACATGAAGATTACCAATTAGTGGGTAATCGCCGCTTGGATTATTCAGACAGAGTTACCGTCGCCCGTTTATTGGGGGTGATGGCATGATTAAGGTCTCACTGCATTTCCTGTCTACGCTGCTTAATGCTGAATATATTGGCAGTGAAAACGTCGACATCACCGAAGTGACCATTGATACCCGTAAGGTCACACCGGGGTGTTTGTTCGTGGCGCTGAAAGGCGAGCGTTTTGATGGGCATGATTTTGCAGAAGATGCTGTTGCCGCAGGTGCAGGCGCTTTGCTGGTAAGTAAACGCTTACTGGTGGGGGCCCCTCAGTTAGTGGTCAAAGACACTCGTCTGGCACTGGGGCAATTTGCTGCGTGGGTGCGTGAGCAAGTGCCTGCTCGGGTGGTGGCTTTAACCGGCTCATCCGGTAAAACCTCGGTAAAAGAAATGGTTGCCGCCATTTTGCGTCAATGCGGAAATGTGCTGTATACCGCCGGTAACTTCAATAACGATATTGGGGTGCCACTGACTTTACTGCGTTTGACGCCTGAACATGATTTTGCCGTGATTGAGTTGGGTGCTAATCATGTGGGCGAAATCGCCTACACCACGGATTTAAGCCGCCCTGAAAGTGCTTTGGTTAATAATTTAGCGGCCGCTCATCTGGAAGGTTTTGGTTCACTGGCAGGGGTGGCGAAGGCCAAAGGTGAAATTTTTGCCGGGTTGCCTGCTAACGGGACGGCAATTATTAATGCTGACAGCAATGACTGGCCGCATTGGCAGGAAATGCTGCACAACAAGCGCGTTTGGTATTTTTCACCTCGCGGCGCAGAAGATATCGATTTCTATGCCAGTGATGTGCGTATTACACCACAGGCGACACATTTTACCCTGCATTCGCCATTTGGCACTATAGCCATCGAATTACCACTGCCGGGGCGGCACAATATTGCTAACGCCTTGGCTGCAACGGCGTTAGCAATGTCGGTTGGCGCTGATTTAGCTGCCGTCCGCCAAGGGCTGGCACAATTACAAGCTGTACCGGGCCGTTTATTCCCGATTCAATTATCGGCAGGTAAATTGCTGCTCGATGACTCCTACAACGCCAACGTCGGTTCTATGACTGCCGCGGCCCAAGTGTTGGCAGATATGCCCGGCTACCGTGTGTTGGTGGTGGGGGATATGGCCGAATTGGGTGATACCGCCGTGGATTGTCATCGCCAGGTGGGTGAGGCTGCCAGACAGGCGGGTGTTGATAAAGTGCTGAGTGTTGGCTCATTGAGTCAGACGCTGAGTGATGCGAGCGGTAACGGCGAACATTTTCAGGATAAGAACACATTGGCAGCCCGTGTGAGTGAATTGCTGCTCGAACATCCGGTTATCACCGTTTTAATTAAAGGTTCACGTAGCGCCGCCATGGAAAATGTCGTGCGTGCGTTACAGGAGAATGCATCATGTTAGTTTGGTTGGCTGAATACTTAGTAAAATTTTACTCGGGCTTTAACGTCTTTTCCTATTTGACGTTCCGAGCCATTGTCAGTCTGTTGACGGCACTGTTTATTTCTTTGTGGATGGGGCCGCACCTGATTGCTTATTTGCAGAAATTGCAGATTGGTCAGGTAGTCCGTAACGATGGGCCAGAGTCACATTTCAGTAAACGCGGCACGCCAACCATGGGCGGCCTGATGATTTTGTTCTCTATCACCATTTCGGTGCTGATGTGGGCTTACCCTTCCAATCCATATGTCTGGTGTGTGCTATTCATTCTTGTGGGTTATGGCATCGTCGGTTTTATCGATGATTACCGCAAAGTGGTGCGTAAGAACACCAAAGGTTTGATCGCCCGCTGGAAGTATTTCTGGCAGTCAGTGATTGCACTGGCGGCAGCATTCGCCATGTACAGCATCGGTAAAGACACTGCGGCTACCGAGCTGGTGGTGCCATTTTTCAAAGACGTCATGCCGCAACTGGGTTTGATGTATATCTTGCTGGCTTACTTTGTGATTGTCGGTACCAGTAACGCGGTGAACCTGACTGACGGATTGGATGGTTTAGCTATCATGCCGACCGTGTTTGTCGCCGGTGGTTTTGCCTTGGTTGCCTGGGCGACCGGTAACGTGAACTTCGCCGCATACCTGCACATTCCTTATCTGCGCCATGCCGGTGAACTGGTGATTGTCTGTACCGCGATTGTCGGTGCCGGGTTGGGCTTCTTATGGTTTAACACCTATCCGGCACAGGTCTTTATGGGGGATGTCGGCTCGTTGGCCTTGGGCGGTGCGTTAGGCACCATCGCGGTGTTACTGCGCCAAGAGTTCTTATTGGTGATTATGGGCGGGGTATTCGTGGTTGAAACGCTGTCGGTGATCCTACAGGTAGGTTCCTTTAAGTTGCGTGGGCAGCGTATTTTCCGCATGGCCCCGATTCATCATCACTACGAACTTAAAGGCTGGCCAGAACCACGGGTTATCGTGCGTTTCTGGATTATCTCGCTGATGCTGGTGCTGATTGGCCTAGCGACGCTGAAGGTGCGGTAATTATGGCTGATTATCAGGGTAAAAAAGTAGTCATTATCGGGCTGGGGCTAACCGGCCTTTCCTGCGTTGATTTCTTTATGGCGCGCGGGGTTACGCCGCGTGTGATGGATACCCGTATTAATCCGCCAGGCCTGGATAAATTGCCTGAAAGCGTTGAGCGCCATGTCGGTGACCTTCATCAGCAGTGGTTATTAGATGCAGATTTGATTGTGGCCAGCCCAGGTATTGCGCTGGCACATCCTGCCTTGAGTGATGCCGCTGAGGCAGGGGTCGAGATTGTCGGCGATATCGAGCTGTTCTGCCGTGAGAATCAGGCGCCAGTAGTAGCGATTACCGGCTCTAACGGTAAAAGTACCGTGACCACGCTGGTGGGCGAGATGGCTAAAGCGGCGGGCTGGCAGGTTGGCGTCGGTGGCAATATCGGTGTTCCGGCTCTTACGTTATTGAAACAAGAAAACCAACTGGTAGTACTAGAGCTGTCGAGCTTCCAGTTGGAAACTACCTCAAGCTTGCATGCCAGTGCGGCCACCATCTTGAACGTAACAGAAGATCATACTGACCGTTATCCGTTCGGTTTGCAGCAATATCGCGCAGCTAAACTGCGAGTTTATGAAAACGCTAAAGTCTGTGTGGTGAATGCCGATGACGCGCTTACCATGCCGGTGCGTGGCGCTGATAGCCGCTGTATTAGCTTTGGTGTGGATGTGGGTGACTACCATCTGAATAAGCAGCAGGGAGAAATCTGGCTGCGGGTTCGGGGTGAAAAAGTCTTGAATACCCGCGAAATGAAATTGACCGGTCGCCATAACTATACCAATGCGTTGGCAGCACTGGCGCTGGCTGATGCTGTGGGGATTCCCCGCTCGTCAAGTTTGAAAGCATTGACCACCTTTACCGGTTTATCACACCGCTTCCAACTGGTGTTTGAGCACAATGGCGTGCGTTGGATTAATGACTCTAAAGCCACCAATGTTGGCAGTACGGAAGCAGCGTTGGATGGCTTGCAGGTTGACGGTACCTTGCATTTATTGTTGGGCGGCGACGGTAAATCCGCTGATTTCTCTGGGTTGACGCGTTTTCTACAAGGCGACCATATCAAAATTTACTGCTTTGGCCGTGATGGTGAGCAACTGGCTGAATTGCGCCCTGAGGTCTCTCAGCTTACCGAGACGATGGAACAGGCCATGGTACTGCTGGCGCAGAGACTGGCTCCGGGGGATATGGTGTTGCTGTCTCCTGCTTGCGCCAGTTTGGACCAATTCCGCAGTTTTGAACAACGTGGTGATGAGTTTGCTCGCCTGGCAGAGGAGTTGGGCTGATGCGCATGCCGGGGCTGGGGCTGTTTAATACCGTAAAACATTTTGTGATGGGATCGCGCGAAAGCGACACCACCAGCATGGTGCTTTACGACAGAACCTTGCTGTGGCTGACATTCGGTTTGGCGATTATCGGTTTTGTGATGGTGACATCGGCATCAATGCCGATTGGTCAGCGTCTGGCTAGTGATCCCTTCTTATTTGCCAAACGTGATGCTCTCTATCTGGCACTGGCATTGGGTTTGTCGCTAGTGACATTACGTATCCCGATGGAGGTTTGGCAGCGCTATAGCAATATTATGTTGCTGATTTCGATAGTAATGTTGCTGGTAGTGTTGGTGGTGGGTAGCTCGGTAAACGGGGCATCACGCTGGATTTCATTGGGGCCGCTGCGTATTCAGCCAGCGGAATTATCCAAGCTGTCACTGTTTTGTTATCTGGCCAGCTATCTGGTGCGTAAGGTTGAAGAGGTTCGCAGTAATTTCTGGGGCTTCTGTAAACCGATGGGGGTCATGGTTATTCTGGCGGTGTTACTGCTGGCACAGCCTGATCTAGGCACGGTGGTGGTGCTGTTTATTACCACGCTGGCGATGCTGTTTCTGGCTGGCGCGAAAATGTGGCAGTTTTTGGCGATTATTGGCTCTGGTGTGTTTGCGGTTTGTCTGCTGATTGTTGCTGAACCCTACCGTATGCGCCGTGTGACATCCTTCTGGAATCCATGGGCGGATCCGTTCGGTAGTGGTTATCAGTTAACCCAGTCGCTGATGGCTTTTGGCCGTGGTGAATTCTGGGGGCAAGGCTTAGGTAACTCAGTGCAGAAACTGGAGTATTTACCGGAAGCGCATACCGACTTTATTTTCTCGATTTTAGGCGAGGAACTGGGGTATTTCGGTGTGGTTCTGGCACTGTTAATGGTATTCTTCGTCGCTTTTCGTGCTATGTCCATCGGCCGTCGCGCGTTGGAGATAGATCAGCGATTTTCTGGCTTTTTGGCTTGCTCAATCGGCGTCTGGTTCAGTTTTCAGGCACTGGTTAACGTTGGGGCTGCTGCCGGAATGTTGCCGACTAAAGGGTTGACCTTACCACTGATCAGTTACGGTGGTTCGAGCTTGATTATTATGTCAACGGCAATTGTGCTGTTGCTACGCATTGATTTTGAAACACGCCTGGCAAAAGCCCAGGCGTTTGTAAGGAGTGCCCGATGAGTGGCAAGACCAAGCGTTTAATGGTGATGGCTGGTGGCACCGGGGGGCATGTCTTCCCCGGATTGGCCGTGGCACATCATCTGATGGCGCAAGGCTGGCAGGTGCGTTGGCTCGGCACCGCAGACCGAATGGAAGCGTCATTGGTACCCCAAAATGGCATTGAGATTGATTTCATCCAGATTTCTGGTCTACGCGGCAAGGGGCTAATGGCGCAACTGATGGCACCAGTGCGGATTTATCGTGCGGTGCGTCAGGCCAAGAAAATCATGCGTGACTACCAGCCGGACGTGGTGCTAGGCATGGGCGGTTATGTTTCCGGTCCCGGTGGTTTGGCGGCATGGCTGTGCGGTATTCCAGTGGTGTTGCATGAGCAAAATGGCATTGCCGGTTTGACTAATCGCTGGCTAGCCAGAATTGCCAAAAAGGTGTTACAGGCCTTCCCCGGCGCATTCCCAAATGCTGATGTGGTGGGTAATCCGGTTCGTACCGATGTTCTTGCGCTGCCATTGCCGGCGCAACGTTTGGTCGGCCGTGAAGGCCCGGTTCGTGTGTTGGTTATCGGTGGTAGCCAAGGCGCGCGGGTGCTAAATCAGACAATGCCGCAGGTTGCCGCACAGTTGGGTGAGAAAGTCACGCTGTGGCATCAGGTAGGTAAAGGCGCATTGCCAGAGGTATTACAGGCATACCAGCAAGTCGGGCAGGGCGATGATAAGCATAAAATTACTGAGTTTATCGACGATATGGCAGCCGCTTATAGTTGGGCCGATGTGGTGGTGTGCCGTTCAGGTGCGCTGACGGTCAGTGAAATTGCCGCCGCAGGTTTACCGGCGATTTTTGTGCCGTTTCAGCATAAAGACCGGCAGCAATATTGGAATGCACTGCCGCTGGAAAAGGCCGGTGCGGCCAAGATTATCGAGCAGCCGCAATTTAGCGCCGAGGCGGTCAGCAGCTTATTGGAACAGTGGGATCGAGCAACCTTACTGACTATGGCTGAACAGGCAAGGTCCGTGGCTATCCCGGACGCTACTGAGCGCGTAGCTGCTGAAGTGGTCGCGGCCAGTAAGTAATAGTAAAAATAGATAATGAACAGCAGGTAGTTAGGTTAATGCGGGCTGTGAATATGCAACAGACAAAAAAGTGAAGAGAAACGTGAATACACAACAACTGGCGAAACTCCGAACTATCGTGCCCGAGATGCGTCGCGTCCGGCACATTCACTTTGTTGGCATCGGTGGTGCCGGCATGGGTGGTATCGCTGAAGTGTTGGCTAACGAAGGTTATCAGATTAGCGGTTCAGATTTGGCACCTAACCCGGTCACTCAGCATTTGGCCTCTTTGGGCGCACAAATCTATTTCCATCACCGTCCTGAAAACGTTCTGGACGCCAGTGTGGTCGTGGTTTCAACTGCAATCTCTGCGGATAATCCAGAGATAGTTGCGGCTCGCGAGGCGCGTATTCCGGTGATCCGCCGCGCAGAAATGCTGGCAGAGTTGATGCGTTTCCGTCATGGCATTGCGGTTGCAGGCACTCACGGCAAAACCACCACCACGGCGATGGTTTCCAGTATCTATGCTGAAGCCGGTCTGGATCCAACCTTTGTTAACGGCGGGTTGGTGAAAGCGGCAGGGACCCATGCTCGTCTTGGGTCCAGCCGTTACCTGATAGCAGAAGCCGATGAAAGTGATGCGTCATTTTTGCATCTGCAACCGATGGTGGCGATTGTCACCAATATCGAAGCCGACCATATGGATACTTATCAGGGTGACTTTGAGAACTTAAAACAGACGTTTATTAACTTTTTGCATAACTTGCCATTCTATGGCCGTGCGGTGATGTGTATTGACGATCCCGTGGTGCGCGAGTTGCTACCGCGAGTAGGCCGCCACATTACCACCTACGGTTTCAGTGATGATGCCGATGTGCAGATCGCCAGCTACCGGCAGGAAGGCCCACAGGGGCACTTCACGCTCAAACGCTTGGATAAGCCATTGATGACGGTTACCTTGAATGCACCGGGTCGTCATAATGCGCTGAATGCAGCGGCGGCGGTGGCTGTGGCGACAGAAGAAGGTATTGAAGACGAAGATATTCTGCGCGCGTTGGCAGGGTTCCAGGGGACTGGTCGCCGCTTTGATTTCCTCGGCAACTTCCCGCTGGCACCGGTCAATGGCAAAGAAGGCAGTGCGATGCTGGTTGATGACTACGGCCATCATCCAACTGAAGTGGATGCCACTATTAAAGCTGCGCGCGCGGGTTGGCCGGATAAGCGCATCGTGATGGTTTTCCAGCCGCACCGTTATACCCGTACCCGTGACCTGTACGACGACTTCGCCAATGTGTTATCGCAGGTTGATGTGCTACTGATGTTGGATGTGTACGCTGCCGGTGAACCGCCGATCCCTGGGGCTGATAGCCGCTCGTTGTGCCGCACCATCCGTAATCGTGGCAAGTTAGACCCAATTTTGGTTTCAGACAGTGAAACCGTGCCTGAAATTTTGGCGCAAGTGCTGAACGGCGATGACCTGATTCTGATTCAGGGCGCAGGTAACATTGGTAAAATTGCCCGTAAATTGGCTGAGCTTAAATTGCAGCCACAGATAAAAGATGAGGAACATCATGGCTGAGAAAGTCGCGGTACTGCTGGGTGGTACCTCCGCTGAACGTGAAGTGTCATTGCTATCAGGTCAGGCGGTATTAGCGGGCTTGAGAGAAGCAGGTATCGATGCCCATGGTATTGATACCCGAGACTTCCCAGTGACTCAGCTTAAAGAACAGGGCTTCGATAAGGTCTTTATCGCTTTACATGGCCGTGGTGGTGAAGATGGCACCTTGCAAGGGGTACTGGAATTCCTGCAACTGCCTTATACCGGCAGTGGCGTGATGGCGTCAGCCCTGACGATGGACAAATTACGCACCAAATTGGTGTGGCAGGCTTCAGGTCTGCCGATTTCGCCTTATGTCGCGTTGAATCATCAACAGTTTGAAACACTTTCGTCAGAGGAATTAGCGGCGGGTGTCGCTAAGCTTGGCCTGCCATTAATTGTTAAGCCAAGCCACGAAGGCTCCAGTGTTGGCATGAGTAAGGTTGATCACGTCGATCAATTGCAGAGTGCCTTGGTTGAAGCTTTCCGTCACGACAGTGATGTGCTGATAGAGCAATGGTTGAGTGGCCCGGAATACACCGTCGCGATCCTCGGTGATGATGTTTTACCATCAATCCGTATTCAGGCCCCCGGCGTGTTCTATGATTATGAAGCCAAGTATCTGTCTGACGAAACACAATATTTTTGCCCAAGCGGTTTGAGCAATGAGTTGGAGCAACAATTGGCGACGCTGGCATTGCAGGCTTATCAGGCGCTGGGTTGCAGCGGTTGGGGCCGGGTAGATGTCATGCAAGACAGTGACGGCAGTTTTTACCTGCTTGAAGTGAACACTTCACCGGGTATGACTAGCCACAGTTTAGTGCCGATGGCAGCCCGCCAGTCAGGGTTGAGTTTCTCCCAACTGGTCGCTCGAATTTTGATGTTGGCTGACTGATATGTCGCAAGCTGCCCTGAATGCGCGTGAACGTGCGGCTGAAAACAGCGTGGCCCGACGCAGTAACGGAGGCCAACTAGCAGGTCTGATTTTCCTGCTAATGGTTCTGGGTACCATGCTCTGGGGTGGGTGGGTCGTAGTGGGGTGGATGAAAGATGCCAGCCGACTGCCACTGTCAAAACTGGTGGTGACCGGTGAGCGCCATTACACCACCAATGATGATATTCGCCAGGCAATTCTGGCATTAGGCGCACCGGGTACCTTTATGACGCAGGATGTGAACATCATCCAGCAGCAGATTGAAAGGTTGCCTTGGATTCAGCAGGCCAGTGTGCGTAAACAGTGGCCGGATGAGCTGAAAATCCATCTGGTGGAGTATGTGCCTTTTGCTCGCTGGAATGATTTGCATATGGTTGATGAGCAAGGGCGGTCATTTAGTGTGCCGTCCGAGCGGGTCGGCACACAGAAATTGCCATTACTGTATGGTCCGGAAGGCAGTGAACAGGATGTCCTGGAAGGCTACCGGGCAATAAATAAGGTGTTAGCGGCCAATAAATATCAGCTAAAGATGGTGGCGATGAGCGCCAGGCATTCTTGGCAGTTGGCCTTAGATAATGATGTTCGGCTGGAGCTGGGACGGGATGACCGGATGGGGCGTTTGCAACGTTTCATCGAGTTATATCCGATGTTGCAACAGCAGCCAGATAAACGAGTCAGTTATGTTGATTTGCGATATGAGACAGGGGCTGCAATAGGTTGGGCTCCGGTATTTATCGGCAGTCAGGGTGGTGAGCCACCAATAAATGGCCAGCAGAACAGTAATCCGCAACAGAATCAGGCACAGGCAAAACAACAATGATCAAGTCGACGGACAGAAAACTGGTAGTAGGTCTTGAGATCGGCACGGCAAAGGTCTCCGCATTGGTAGGGGAAGTTCTGCCCGATGGCATGGTCAATATTATTGGGGTCGGCAGTTGCCCATCCCGTGGCATGGATAAGGGTGGAGTTAATGATCTTGAATCGGTAGTGAAATGCGTGCAGCGCGCTATCGATCAGGCGGAGTTAATGGCGGATTGCCAAATTTCATCTGTTTATTTGGCTTTATCGGGTAAACATATCAGTTGTCAGAATGAAATAGGGATGGTTCCTATTTCAGAAGAAGAAGTAACTCAGGAAGATGTAGAGAACGTAGTGCATACCGCGAAGTCGGTGCGTGTGCGTGATGAGCATCGTATCCTGCACGTTATTCCACAGGAATATGCCATCGATTATCAGGAAGGCATCAAAAACCCTGTTGGTCTGTCTGGCGTGCGGATGCAGGCTAAAGTGCACCTGATTACCTGCCATAACGATATGGCGAAGAATATTGTTAAAGCGGTGGAGCGTTGTGGTCTGAAAGTGGACCAACTGATTTTCGCCGGTTTGGCAGCAAGTTATGCAGTATTGACTGAAGATGAGCGTGAGCTGGGGGTCTGTGTCGTTGATATCGGCGGTGGCACCATGGATATGGCGGTTTATACCGGTGGCGCGTTACGGCACACCAAAGTTATCCCTTACGCCGGGAATGTGGTCACCAGCGACATAGCTTATGCTTTTGGTACGCCGCCTACAGATGCGGAAGCGATTAAAGTTCGGCACGGCTGTGCGCTCGGGTCGATAGTCAGCAAGGACGAAAGTGTAGAAGTGCCAAGTGTTGGCGGACGCCCTCCCCGTAGTCTGCAAAGACAGACACTCGCTGAGGTTATAGAACCACGCTACACCGAGTTGCTGAATTTAGTTAATGACGAGATTTTACAATTGCAGGAGCAGTTGCGTCAGCAAGGCGTGAAGCATCATCTGGCAGCCGGTATCGTGCTGACTGGCGGTGCTGCACAAATTGATGGGCTGGCTGAATGCGCACAACGGGTGTTCCATGCCCAGGTTCGTATCGGTCAACCGCTCAATATCACCGGGCTGACGGATTATGCACAGGAACCTTATTACTCCACTGCTGTTGGGTTATTGCATTACGGTAAAGAATCTCATCTCAGTGGTGAGTCAGAAGTAGAAAAACGTGCCTCAGTGGGCAATTGGTTTAAACGTATCAATAGCTGGCTGAGAAAAGAGTTTTAATGTTTCAACAAAGAGATCATGCTGAACATATTTTTTGATCTCGAAGCGACAGGCACAAAACGGAGAGAAACTATGTTTGAACCTATGGAACTAACCAATGACGCGGTGATTAAAGTCATCGGCGTCGGTGGTGGCGGTGGTAATGCCGTCGAACACATGGTGCGCGAGCGCATCGAAGGTGTTGAATTCTTCGCCGTTAATACAGACGCTCAGGCGCTACGTAAGACGGCTGTTGGCCAAACCATCCAAATTGGTAGCGGTATTACCAAAGGGTTGGGTGCTGGCGCGAACCCAGAAGTGGGTCGTAATTCAGCCGAAGAAGACCGTGAAGCTCTGCGTGCAGCTCTTGAAGGCGCGGACATGGTCTTTATCGCCGCAGGTATGGGTGGTGGTACCGGTACTGGTGCTGCTCCTGTTGTTGCCGAAGTGGCAAAAGAACTGGGTATTCTGACAGTCGCCGTGGTTACCAAGCCTTTCAACTTCGAAGGCAAGAAACGCATGGCATTTGCTGAGCAGGGTATTGCTGAGTTGTCCAAGCATGTGGACTCACTGATCACTATCCCGAATGACAAATTATTGAAAGTTCTGGGGCGTGGCATCTCTTTACTGGATGCATTCGGTGCAGCGAACGACGTATTAAAAGGTGCTGTTCAGGGGATCGCCGAATTGATTACCCGCCCAGGCCTGATGAACGTTGACTTTGCCGACGTGCGCACAGTGATGTCCGAAATGGGTTATGCCATGATGGGCTCCGGTGTGGCTTGTGGTGAAGATCGTGCAGAAGAAGCAGCAGAAATGGCTATCTCCAGCCCGTTGTTGGAAGATATCGACCTGTCTGGTGCTCGTGGTGTGTTGGTTAACATCACTGCTGGTTTCGATTTACGTTTGGATGAGTTCGAAACTGTGGGTAATACTATCCGTGCATTCGCGTCCGACAATGCCACCGTTGTTATCGGTACATCGTTAGACCCGGAAATGAACGACGAACTGCGCGTAACTGTTGTTGCGACCGGTATCGGCATGGATAAACGCCCAGAAATTACGCTGGTTACCAACAAGCAGACTCAGCCTGTGATGGACCATCGTTACCAGCAGCATGGCATGTCACCTTTACCTCAGGAAGTTAAACCTGCGGCTAAAGTGGTCAATGACCCGACTGCTCAAACCAATAAAGAGCCCGATTATTTGGATATCCCGGCATTTTTGCGTAAGCAAGCCGATTAATTTTCGAATATTTGGAATCTCCGCTCTTTGTGCTAAACTGTCCCACCGATCTTGTTATAAGCTTGGTCGGTAGGATGGATAACATTGCGAGATAAAACGATGATCAAACAAAGGACTTTAAAACGTATTGTTCAGGCGACTGGCGTCGGTTTGCACACCGGTAAGAAAGTCACGCTGACAATGCGACCCGCGCCGGCTAATACCGGGGTCATCTATCGTCGCACTGACTTGAATCCACCGGTTGATTTTCCGGCAGATGCAAAATCCGTGCGTGATACCATGCTCTGTACTTGCCTGGTCAATGAGCATGACGTGCGTATTTCTACTGTTGAGCATCTCAACGCTGCTTTGGCAGGGTTAGGGATTGATAACATTATTATTGAAGTTAACGCTCCCGAAGTGCCGATTATGGACGGTAGTGCCAGTCCATTCGTGTACTTGCTGCTGGATGCCGGTATCGAAGAGTTAAACTCTGCGAAGAAATTCCTGCGTCTGAAAGAGACTGTGCGGGTTGAAGACGGTGATAAATGGGCTGAATTGTCTCCATTCAATGGATTCCGTTTAGATTTTACCATTGATTTTAATCACCCGGCGATTGACTCAAGTACTCAGCGTTACCGTCTGGATTTCTCGGCCGATTCATTCGTCCGTCAAATTAGTCGTGCGCGTACTTTTGGTTTCATGCGTGATATCGAATATTTACAGTCCCGTGGTTTGTGCCTGGGCGGTAGTTTCGATTGTGCCATTGTGGTAGATGATTACCGCGTGCTTAATGAAGATGGCTTACGCTTTGAAGATGAGTTTGTTCGTCACAAAATGCTGGACGCGATTGGCGACCTGTTTATGTGTGGCCACAATATTATTGGCGCATTTACTGCGTTCAAATCGGGTCACGCCTTAAATAACAAGTTGTTGCAGGCTGTTTTAGCTAAGCAAGAAGCTTGGGAATTTGTGACGTTCCAAGACGAAGCCGAAATGCCACTGGCATTTAAAGCTCCGTCTACAGTATTAGCTTACTAAGTACTTTTGTACCCAAACTCATTGGCATTACAGCCAGCTAACATCGCTGTAAGTTCAAGTGTGAAGGGAAAAGCTACTTATCACTTTTGGTTGCGTTGGCACTCTCTCCGGCCAACGCAGCCAATCGTTCCAATATTATCCTAAGTTTTTCAGGGCTACGGCTCGCTAATCCTCTTAATTCCTTAGCACTTTCCAGACTTAAATGACGTAATGGCGGCGATTTTTCAGGATCTTGCGCCGATTTTGCCACATCTTGCGTAATGTTATGGCCCTTGGCCATTAACGACGGATTAATCCTGATGTCGATTGAAGACAATGATGGTAGAATTTGTGCTCGTAGTGCAGAGAGCAGAGCGGGTTGTTCATAACGTAAGCGCATTAACCAGCTAGCGTTCGCAGTCTCTAGCACTAAAACACTCTGTCGATAGTTAGCGACACGGCACCACGGCTGCATTTGTGAAGGGAGCAATCCTTTTACCGCACGGTTAAGTTTTAACAGTGCAGTAGCGCGTTGTTGTACGTTATGTAGCGGTCCGTTTTCTGCTGCAATGGCATCATCGAACAGAACATCTAATAATTGTGGGCGGTTTTCACGCATTGACAAGGCTCCGGCGGATTTTAAACTTGTGATCGGTATTCTAAATCGTTGGCGACAATTTGGTAGACGTTATTTCTGGCCGCATCTCTTGTTAGGGATGGTAGCGGCGAGTCTTGGCGTGCCATCAAACCTGTCTGGCGTTCCAGATCAAACTGCAATACCGAATACATCATCAAGCCAAAGCCGTCAGAATTACGGTGTGACAAACTTTAACAGTTTGGCATTGTTGCATGATATGCATCGCCGTCCTTCATTCAGCGTAGACTACTGGCAACAGCATGCACTGCGCACGGTTATTCGTCACCTCTCATTTGCGTTGGCACCTCAGGTCGCTTATGCGCGGGTGCAAGAAGTTACAGCAGTCGAGCAAGCTCAGCCATCACAAATTCAGCAGCTTGCACTGTTGGATACCCTCAATGCGCTGTTGACACATGAGTTTAAGCCACCGGCTATCATTCGTTACACCGAGCAAGTTAAGCGGCCTGTTCTTTCGTTACACAAACCTGGACTCTGGCTTGCACAAGTGCAAGGCATCCGTGCCGGGCCTCCTATCCTATACCTTAAATAATTCGAGTTGCAGGAAGGCGGCAAGCGAGAGACAAATAGGTCCGGAACCGATTTGAACAGCATTTATGCTAGCCCGTAGGGTGAACCTCATTAATCTCGATGAGCTTACATAAGTAAGTGATTCGGGTGATTGAATGTAGCCAACGCACATGCAGCTTGAAGTATGACGGGTATAAGCTAATTATTCTCTTGGTTTACCTCAATTTTATACAACCTTTGGCCGCCGGTTTGGTGGTCTTGTAAGAGATATTAAGAATCATGCTAATCAAATTATTAACCAAAGTCTTTGGCAGCCGTAACGATCGTACTCTGCGCCGTATGCGCAAAGTGGTTGATCAAATCAGCCGTATGGAACCAGAAATTGAAAAACTGACCGATGCTGAGTTGCGTGCCAAAACAGATGAATTCCGCGAGCGTCTGGCAAAAGGCGCGGTGCTGGAAACCTTGATCCCTGAAGCTTTTGCGGTTGTTCGTGAATCAAGTAAACGAGTGTTTGGTATGCGTCACTTCGACGTGCAGTTGCTCGGCGGTATGGTATTGAATGAGCGTTGCATCGCAGAAATGCGTACCGGTGAAGGTAAAACGCTGACTGCAACGCTGCCAGCTTACCTGAATGCGTTGAGTGGCCGTGGTGTTCACGTGGTTACCGTCAATGACTATTTGGCTCAACGTGACGCCGAAAATAACCGCCCATTGTTCGAGTTCCTCGGTCTAAGCGTCGGTATCAACTTGCCGAATATGACAGCACCAGCCAAGCGTGCCGCTTATGCTGCTGACATCACTTATGGTACTAACAACGAATACGGTTTTGACTATCTGCGCGATAACATGGCTTTCAGCCCGGAAGAGCGTGTGCAGCGTAAATTGCACTATGCGCTGGTGGATGAGGTTGACTCCATCTTGATCGATGAGGCCCGTACCCCGCTGATTATCTCTGGTCCGGCGGAAGACAGTTCCGAGATGTATATTCGGGTTAACAAACTTATTCCAAAACTGATTCGTCAGGAAAAAGAAGACTCGGACACCTTCCAGGGTGAAGGCCACTTCTCGGTCGATGAAAAATCACGTCAGGTTCACTTAACTGAACGTGGCCTGATTCTGATTGAACAAATGTTAGTGGAAGCGGGCATCATGGAAGAAGGCGAGTCGCTGTACTCTCCAACCAACATTATGCTGATGCACCACGTCACGGCCGCGCTGCGCGCCCATGTGCTGTTTGCCCGTGATGTTGACTACATTGTGAAAGATGGTGAAGTTATCATCGTCGACGAACACACTGGCCGTACTATGCAAGGGCGCCGTTGGTCAGATGGCTTGCATCAGGCTGTTGAAGCAAAAGAAGGTGTGGAAATCCAGAACGAAAACCAAACACTGGCTTCCATTACCTTCCAGAACTATTTCCGTCTTTATGAAAAACTGGCCGGGATGACCGGTACGGCGGATACCGAAGCGTTTGAATTTAGCTCAATCTACAAGCTCGATACCATTGTTGTACCCACTAACCGCCCAATGATTCGTAAGGATTTAGCTGATTTGGTCTATATGACTGAACAGGAAAAAATTGGTGCGATTATCGAAGATATCCGTGAGCGTACTGCGAACGGTCAGCCAGTATTGGTTGGTACTATCTCGATTGAGAAATCTGAAGTGGTATCTGCCGAATTGACCAAAGCGGGCATTGAGCACAAAGTTCTGAACGCCAAGTTCCATGCCATGGAAGCAGAGATAGTCTCTCAGGCGGGTCAACCAGGCGCGGTAACTATCGCTACCAACATGGCTGGTCGTGGTACCGATATCGTGTTGGGGGGGAGCTGGCAGAGTGAGATTGCTTTGCTGGAAGATCCGACCGAAGATCAAATTGCCGCCATTAAGGCCGCCTGGCAGATTCGCCATGATGCCGTGCTGGCATCTGGTGGTTTACACATTATTGGTACCGAGCGTCATGAGTCACGCCGTATTGATAACCAGTTACGTGGTCGTGCGGGCCGTCAGGGTGATGCCGGTTCTTCACGCTTCTACTTATCAATGGAAGATGCCTTGATGCGTATTTTTGCCTCTGACCGTGTGTCTGGCATGATGCGTAAATTGGGTATGAAACCGGGCGAAGCCATTGAACATCCATGGGTGACGAAGGCCATTGCTAACGCACAGCGTAAAGTTGAAAGTCGTAACTTCGATATTCGTAAGCAATTGCTTGAATATGATGATGTCGCCAGTGATCAGCGTCGTGCCATCTATAGCCAGCGTAATGAACTGCTGGACGTATCTGATGTTAGCGAAACCATTAACAGCATTCGTGAAGATGTATTCAAAACAGTTATCGACAGCTACATTCCTACCCAGTCACTGGAAGAAATGTGGGATGTTGAAGGCCTTGAACTGCGCCTGAAAAATGATTTCGACTTGGATATGCCAATTGCACAATGGTTGCAAGATGAGCCACAACTGCATGAAGAAACGTTACGTGAGCGTATTCTTCAACAAGCAATTGAGGTGTATCACCGCAAAGAAGAAGTTGTTGGCATCGATATGATGCGTAACTTCGAAAAAGGCGTGATGCTACAAACGCTCGACTCCTTGTGGAAAGAACACTTGGCTGCAATGGATTATCTGCGTCAGGGGATCCATCTACGTGGTTATGCGCAAAAAGATCCTAAACAGGAATATAAGCGTGAATCTTTCGCCATGTTCGCTGCCATGTTGGAATCACTAAAATATGAAGTGATCAGTGTGCTGAGCAAAGTACAAGTGCGGATGCCAGAAGAGGTAGAAGCGCTGGAAGTACAACGTCGTGAAGAAGCCGAGCGTTTGGCGAAACAGCAGCAACTAAGCCATCAGTCTGACAACAGTGCCTTGATGTCAAAGGATGAAGTCAATGTAGCCGCTAGCCTTGAGCGTAAAGTGGGTCGTAATGATCCGTGCCCATGTGGTTCAGGCAAAAAATACAAACAGTGTCACGGCAGCCTACAGTAATACTTAAGGCCATTGGTAATACTGAAAATGAGGGCGGCTTAAAAACCGCCCTTTATTTTGTCGTTCTTTTTAGGACAGATACCAAGAGGCCATATAACTTACTGTTTATGCTCTGATCAGGAGAAAGAGAATTGAAACATTTACAGATAGCGGTAGGGATTATCCGCAACGCCCAGCAGGAGATTTTTATTACTCAGCGCGCTGCTGATTCTCATATGGCAGGTTTTTGGGAGTTTCCCGGTGGTAAGGTTGAGCAGGGTGAAACAGCGGAACTTGCTTTAAAACGTGAGCTGTCAGAAGAAGTAGGGATCGTGGTACAAGAGGCTGTGTTACTCAACGTCTTGGAGCATACTTTTACCGACCGTATCGTGACATTAAGTTTCTATATGGTTGAAGCGTGGGATGGTGAGCCCTTTGGCCGCGAAGGGCAACCCATTCGCTGGGTAAGGCAATCCGAATTGGTTGCCGAGGAGTTTCCGCCAGCGAATGCCGCAATCATTGCATTACTCACCCGATAACTCCGTGTTGCGCTTAATAAAATTGTAATTAATATAATGGGAAGGGAGCAAAATAGGATTGCTCCCCAATGATATGCGCATCAATGCGTTGGGGGTTCTTCCTCACTCCATTCATCACTGTCAGATAACTCGCCATGGCTTGAAATACGCTTTTCTTCGTCAGCCCATTCGCCTAGGTCGATCAGTTGACAGCGTTTGCAGCAGAAAGGGCGATATGGGCTTTGCTCTCCCCAGATAACGATTTTCCCACAGGTAGGGCAGTTAACTTCGATTTCTTCTAAGTCCATATTCTCTCCTTAAAAACCAACTGATTGATTGCCACATCAGCAGCAGGCTAATTCAAACGATAAACGGGCCGGAACGGTACCATTTTCACTGTCGAGCGGTAAAAAGCGAATAGCATACCGTGTTTTATGACCAGAAATTTGTGGGTATAGTTGTGGGTCTAATGGCAAGCGCAGCCGGAGTAGGTCAGCACCTTCGGCATTATCTTGAAAGAATCCATTCAAGCTGATTTGTGCCCGTAACGGACCCGACTGGCGAATTAAATCTAAAATGATGGTCAGAGACTGATTGAGTGGCGCTAAGCTTACCAGCAATTTATCAATATGTTGGTCACGCTGCTCCTGTGGTTGATGTAGCCAGGTATGTAACGTGGGTAAATCAAAGCTACAGTAGCCACCGGGAATACTAAGACGTTGGCGAACGACAGCGATTAAGCGGTCTTCTTTTAATGATTGCCCGATACGTGGCGCGGACATTAATACTGTGGCATGGCTTTTTAGTTTACTGCGCAAGGAGTCCACTCGCGACATATCCACACCGGGTATATCGGCCCATTGCTGTAACTTCTGTTGTTGGCGCTCAAGCTCTTTGAGCAAATCAGTGCGGACTTCGCCGCGATCCAAAACTTCAATCAAATCGCATGCGGCGCGAAAAAATGTTAATGCAGTGGCAATATTATCTAACGAACGTTGGCTTTCTAATTGTTGTAATAAAAATTCTATTCTCAGCCAGGTACGCATTTTTTCATTCAGCGGATGTTCAAAAAGTATTGTTGAGGTGAGGTCACTCATTGGTGTAGATCCTGTTGGGCCGCGGCTGCCAATATTAAATACTGTTGGTGTAATGAAGCAACTTGCGAGGCGATAATGGATGGATCGCCGCTATTGTCAATAATATCATCGGCACAGGCTAGCCGTTGTTGCCGCGAAACCTGTGACGCTAAAATATGTTCTGCCTGTTGGCGGGTAATACCATCTCTTGCCATCGTGCGCGTGAGTTGTATTTCAGGTGCTACATCTACCACTAACACACGATTAGCACGGTGCTGTAAACCATTTTCAAGCAACAAAGGAACAATCCAAAGTGCATATGGTTTATCAATATTCGCTAATTGGTGCTCAGTTTCTTGCTGAATAAGTGGATGCAACAGTGAATTTAACCATGCTTTTTCCTGCGGCTCACTGAAAATTTTTGCGCGTAATGCACTTCGGTTTAATGAACCATCTGCTTGCAAAATAGTTTCGCCATAGCGGGATGCGATAGCTGCCAATGCTGGCATACCCAGTTCAACAACCTGGCGAGCGATAATGTCAGCATCAACAAGGGGCACCCCAAAATCGGCGAATGCATCTGCTACGGTACTTTTGCCGCTGCCAATCCCGCCGGTGAGAGCCACAATATAGGTCATTGCCTAGCCTTGTATACTGTCAGTGAGTGGTCGAATTGTATCTGAAAGCAGGTGGGAAGAGATAGTAAGGTATGCATTCTGTTTGAGCTACGTGGAAAAATAAGTGAAGTGAGCGCGCAGATAAAAGAGTGGTTGCTATTCTCCAAGTAATTTGTGGGATTATAGCGTAAATAAAGGTGGATTCGCAGTCTTGCCGTAGAATTATTCATGCGTATGATAGCTTCACTGGGATGGCGTGATTTACGCCCGATCACTTTTTGCGATCTATCGCCACTAACCAGGAAATAATAAGCCATGCGTATTGAAGAAGGTTTGAAATTAGGTTTTAAAGATGTGTTAATCCGCCCTAAACGTTCCACACTGAAAAGCCGCTCTGAAGTAGAGCTCGAGCGCCAGTTTACCTTCAAACATTCAGGTTGGAATTGGTCTGGTGTACCTATCATCGCTGCTAATATGGATACTGTTGGCACCTTCCGCATGGCTGAAGTTTTGGCATCATTTGATGTGCTTACCGCAGTTCATAAGCACTACACGGTTGAACAATGGGCTGAATTTGTAAAACGGGTTCCTGAATCTGTATTGCGTCATGTCATGGTGTCGACAGGGACTTCCTCTGCCGATTTCGACAAAATGAAGCAAATTCTGGCATTATCACCGGCACTGAAATTCATCTGTATCGATGTAGCTAATGGCTACTCTGAGCATTTTGTTTCCTTCCTGCAAAAAGCTCGCGAAGCCTGCCCGGACAAAGTGATTTGTGCTGGCAATGTGGTGACTGGTGAGATGGTAGAAGAGCTTATCCTTTCTGGTGCAGATATTGTTAAAGTGGGTATTGGTCCAGGTTCTGTTTGTACCACGCGAGTTAAGACCGGTGTTGGTTATCCACAGCTATCTGCTGTGATCGAGTGTGCCGATGCTGCCCACGGTTTGGGTGGACAGATTGTCAGTGATGGCGGCTGCTCTGCACCGGGCGATGTGGCTAAAGCTTTCGGTGGTGGTGCTGATTTCGTGATGCTGGGTGGCATGCTAGCAGGGCACGATGAGTGTGAAGGCCGCGTGGTGGAAGAAAATGGCGAGAAATTCATGCTGTTCTACGGTATGAGTTCAGAGTCTGCTATGAAACGCCACGTAGGCGGAGTCGCTGAATATCGCGCCGCAGAAGGTAAAACAGTTAAACTGCCATTACGCGGTTCCGTTGATAACACGGTGCGCGACATTATGGGTGGCTTGCGTTCTGCTTGTACCTACGTGGGTGCTTCGCATTTAAAAGAACTGACCAAGCGCACCACCTTTATCCGAGTTGCAGAGCAAGAAAACCGCGTTTTTGGCAGTAACTGATTACGGATGGAAACAGGGCGTTATTTAACGCCCTGTTTCGACCTCCCTTTCCCCACGATACTTCGCCCTTAATACCCGTATTACCCAATAACATCCCCTAGTTGAAATATCGGTAAATACATTGCGATCACTAGAACCCCGACGATGCTGCCAATAATCAACATCAACAGTGGTTCCAACATTTGTGTGAGATTATCGGCTAAATCCTGTGTTTTTTGCCGATGCCAACCTGCTAGTTTTTCTAATAACACATCCAACGCGCCAGATTCTTCACCCACCCGAACCATTTGTTGGCATAGCGGCGGGAATAGATGATGTTGTGCAAGAGCGATATGCAGAGGCTCACCTTGGCTGATCTGTTGTTGAATATGTTTTAATGCTTGCTGATAGGTACAGTTATTGATGGAAAGGAGTGCGGCATCCAATCCGGCAGTTAGCGGTAATCCGGCATGTTGAGTGATAGCTAATGTTTGAAAAATTTGGCTAAGGCAACTTCCTCGGATTAATGTGGAGATGAGTGGGAGACGTAATAACAGTGTTTGCTCCCATTGTTGCACGTGCGCCTGACGCCGCCGCGCATAAAGGTATCCTATACATATTGATGTTAATAACACCGCAATATATGGCCCGTAAGTAGTAAGAAATACTGACATCAGCAGCAGCGTGGCAGTCAGTGTGGGTAATGGTGTATCAAATGATTGATAGATTTGTGCAAATTCAGGCAGCACCATGACCAGCATAACGAGGCTAACAACCATCGCGATAACGCAGACAAATATTGGATATTTGAGTGCCTTAATCACTTTCTTTTGTAATTTTTGTTGCCGTTCTTGGTGCTGTACCAACTGAATACAGCACTGTTCAAGGTTACCTGTCAGCTCCCCCATTGCAATCACTGGGGGGTATAATCGGGGGAACGTGTGTGGGTAACTCGCCATCGCTTCAGATAGTGATTGGCCCTGTGAAACCAGTTGGCTTATGTCCTGCAATAAGCAGCGCCACGGTAATGCATCTATCTCTTTCGCTAGCAGTTGCAGGCTATTAACCAAAGGCAGTCCGGCTTGCAGTAGTGTCGCCAATTGGCGAGTAACAGCCACCAGGTGCTCACCTTGCCAATAACTCATTGATAATCGCTTACCACCCTTAACGTTTAATGGTTGTAACCCTTGGCGGAACATTTGTTCATAAACAATATTTCGCTCTGTTGCCAATTGTGCTCCAGTCTGTAACTGTCCTGTAGTATCAATGGCTTTCCAGTAAAATAAACGTTGATGACTCACAGGATTACCTCGAATTCTTTCAGAGTTCCCACAACACGATTAATTTCACTAAGCGTAGTAACACCGCTTTCAACTAATGCCAAACCAGCAGAAAGTAATGTTACTTGTTCTTGCTCTTGTGCAATCTGAGTGAGCTTTGCCGGGCTGACATTGTTGAGCAAAGCTTGCTGGATTGGCGGGGTGACACTTAACATTTCGTAAATACCTGTGCGACCATAATAACCTGCGCAACAGTGTTCACAGCCCACGGCGAGATAATGTTGCAATGGACTCGCCCAAACACCTGCCGGAACCTGAAAAAGAGTGGGAGATGCCTGGCGACAGTGCAGGCAGAGCCTGCGAACCAGTCGTTGGGCGATAACTAACGTCAGGCTCGATGCAATTAAGTGACGTTCTATTCCCATTTGTGTCAGGCGTATTAGGGTTTCAGATGTTGAGTTGGTATGCAGTGTTGAAAGTACCAGATGCCCCGTTAATGCGGCCTTAACCGCTATCTCGGCAGTTTCATTATCGCGAATCTCGCCGAGCATAATCACATCAGGATCCTGGCGTAGCATCGCGCGTAATACGCAAGAGAAATCCAATCCAATTCTATTGTTAGTCTGAGTCTGATTTATGCCATCAACCTGGATCTCTATAGGATCTTCAACACTACAGATGTTTCTTTGCGGTTGATTGAGTTGGTCTAAACTGCAATAGAGCGTCACAGTTTTTCCACTTCCGGTAGGCCCAGTCACCAGAACTAAACCTTGCGGAGCAGATAATGCGCGCGTGAGTTGTTGGTGGGCCATGGTTGTCAGACCCAGACTGGCCAGCGTTGGTTGTTGATGAATATTCAGTATACGCAGCACCACTTTTTCACCGAACTGTACGGGGAGGGTGGCTATTCTTATGGAGTAGCGGGTGCCATTTAACACTAAAGCTAGCTGGCCATCCTGCGGTAACCGTTTTTCCGCGATATTCAATTTAGCCATAACTTTTAGGCAACTGCTGATACGGCTGGTTAATTCAGTTGTTGGAGGTGGGGATTCGTGTAAAACACCATCAATTCTTAAACGAATACGATAATGATGCTGATAAGGTTCAAAATGGATATCTGAGGAACGTTTCTGAATCGCCAATCTGAGTGTTTGCGTTATAAATTGAATAACGGGAATATCACTTTCATTATCCAGCAACGTCTCATCTAAATCCTGTTGTGGCAGAGAAGCTGAGCCTCCTCCTTGTCGTTTCCTCTCTTGTCGCGATACGCCTTGGCTATTTTCGGTAGATTCTACTTCTAGGTTTAGGTGCTCTTTTGCTGATGGCTCAAGGTTTAATAACTGTTCAATCTTAGCCTCAGGCCAGTATTCTACGGTAATTTTACGACCACAGGTAAAACGCAGAGCAGTTAATAATTCGTCATTCACTGGTTTGGATGACGCTATAGCGAGGTTTTTGCCATCGAGTTTTAAGGCTATTGCCCTATAACGACGACAGAGTTTGTGTAATTCAGCGCTGATTCGCTCGGGTTGGTGTGCCATGAATTCAGTCATTGGATTAGGCCTTATCATTGAAACGGAACACGGTCTTACAGCTATCAGCAAGGTTGTTATCTACGGTGGTACATGTTCTGGTCCAGACAATATTTCCACTACTACTAAGTGTGGGGGTCATCGAGAGAGTCAGGTCAGCAAGGGTATGTTGACCCGTAAGTGTAATCACACCTTGATCAATGGTTGTTGCACTGACATAACGCGATGGTTGCCCAGCCGGTACGCCGTTATTGCCCGCATTACAGCTATCGAACTTGGCATGCTCCAGAGCACAAAGTTCTACCGCCATTTTGTAGGGCACGATGGCTTGTAACATATCGGTGAGGGCTGCTTTTTGGATATAGCGCTGATAGGAAGGAATACCAATACCGCTAAGTACAGCAATGATGGCGATGGCAACCATTAATTCAATTAAGGTAAAACCCTGTTGCTTATTCATTTGTCACTCTCCTTGTGTGTGAGAAAACAAGGGAAGGGTGCAACTTTTTAATTGATGGCAACAGGGGCATTACATTGATTTGCGAAGCAGGCTGTCGAATATTTAGGTTGTTACAGTGAAGTCACAGATAACTTCGGCGATGCTCGCAAAAACAGAATTAGAGTCTGCTAATGGCTATCATCGGCCGAAGATAATTTGGTAGGCTTATTTAAATCGCATGGACAGGTCTAAAGCTGTCACGTGTTTTGTTAGTGCACCGACTGAGATGAAATCAATACCGGTTTCGGCATAGCTTCGCAGTGTTTCTAGCGTAACGTTGCCAGAAACTTCCAGTTGAGCACTCTCTTGGGTCTTGGCCAACTCATTACGCATGTGCACAGCATCACGCATCATTGGAATGGTAAAATTATCCAACATAATGATATCGGCACCAGCGGTTAATGCTTGTTGCAATTCATCAAGGGATTCAACTTCAACTTCGACGGGAACATCGGAATGAATCCAAAATGCTTTAGCAACCGCTTCTTTGATAGAGCCAGCAGCAATAATGTGATTTTCCTTGATAAGGAAAGCATCAGATAAGCCGAGTCGATGATTATTACCGCCACCGCAGAGGACGGCATATTTTAAGGCGGTACGCAGCCCTGGCAAGGTTTTCCTGGTATCGAGTAATTGTGTATGCAACCCAGAGAGCTCCGCCACATAACGGCTGACCTCGGTAGCGACACCGGATAAGGTTTGCAAGAAATTAAGTGCGGTGCGTTCACCGGTAAGTAGGATACGGGCAGGGCCAGTCAGATGGCAAAGTGTCTGATTAGCTATCAACTTGTCTCCATCGTTGACTAACCATTCAACTGTCACTTGGGCGCCAAGTTGAATAAACACTTCATTTAGCCAGCGCTGACCACAAAAGATACCAGCTTCGCGCGTAATAATCGTGGCATTAGCCTGTTTATCTGCTGGGAGTAATTGTGCGGTGAGGTCGCGATCTGCATTAACCTCACCACCCAGGTCTTCGCTCAAAGCTTGGGCAACAGTGAAAGGGATATCACATTGAATTCGTTCCAATAGCTCGGCACGGCGGCTGTCGGCATTATAGCTGCGGGTCGGCATATAAAACTCCGAAATGGCGGATAGATAATAGTTCAAACATGCTACTCTGTTGCTGGCTGAAGTGCCATAAAAGAGCCAGTTGAAGTGTACTATTAGGGGGCTTAGATAAACAATGCAGTTAGAAAATGGCTGGATTTTAGGGGTTAAACGGGTCGTTTCTCCCCATTTTGATCAACGGCCAGAATGCGAGGTACCTTCGCTGCTGGTAATTCATAATATCAGTTTGCCCCCTGGTGAATTTGGTGGCCCATATATCGATCAGCTTTTCACTGGCACACTAAATGCCGATGAACATCCTTATTTTGCTGATATTGTTCACTTGCGAGTTTCAGCCCACTGTCTGATTCGTCGTAATGGTGAAATTATTCAATATGTTCCGTTTGATCAACGCGCTTGGCATGCTGGAGTCTCAAGCTTTGGCGGGCGTGAGCGGTGTAACGATTTTTCTATTGGGATCGAGCTGGAAGGAACGGATGTGTTACCGTTTACGCCCGCACAATATCGGAGTTTGAATGAGATAAGTGTGCTGTTATTTGCTCATTATCCGATAACTGTTGATCGGGTGACGGGCCATAGTGACATTGCGCCACAACGTAAAACCGACCCTGGCCCCGCTTTTGATTGGGCTTTGTATCAGCAGAGTTTAGTGAAGTTAACATCGCCATCGTGATGCTGGTGATTCAGTCTTCACCGCAGGTTTGTTGTCGAGCAGCTCAGCTGCTTGTTGCCTGGTTTTATAGTGTGGTTTATACATGCCGGGAGGCATATGCCCTGTTTCCAGGGCTGGTTAAGTGCAAAGGGAGAATAAGAGCTAATGACACTGTTTACGCTGTTGCTGGTGCTAGCATGGGAGCGCTTGTTTAAACTCGGCGAACATTGGCAGTTAGACCACCGCCTTGAAGTCGTATTCACGCGTTTACACCGTTTTTCGTTGGCACAAACTATTTTGCTGACTGCCGTGTGGATGGCCTTGGTATGGCTGATTTTGCAGTTAGTGCAGAATATCTTGTTTGGTTTCCCCCTGTTGTTGATTTGGATTCTGATTTGCCTGCTATGCATTGGTGCCGGGGGGATTCGTAAACACTATCGAGCCTACCTTAAAGCTGCCCGCCAAAATGATGCCCATGCCACCGATAAAATGGCAGAAGAGTTAGCATTAATCCATGGTTTACCCATGGATAGCGGAGAGAAAGCTCGCTTACAATCCCTACAAAATGCCTTGTTGTGGATAAACTTCCGTTACTATTTAGCGCCTATCTTCTGGTTTGTTGTATGTGTTAACTATGGCCCCGTAGCGCTAGCAGGCTATGCGATGTTACGCGGATATCAAACCTGGTTAGCCCGACACCATACACCTTTACAGCGTTCTCAATCTGGTATTGATCGTCTGTTACATTGGCTGGACTGGATACCTGTGCGGTTGGTGGGTGTGGCATATGCCTTGTTGGGGCACGGCGAAAGAGCATTACCAGCTTGGTTTGCCTCATTAGGCGATTTCAGAACTCAGCAGTATCAGGTTCTGACCCAATTAGCGCAGTACTCTTTGGCTCGTGAGCCTCATTTAGACCCAGTACAGACGCCAAGGTCTGCGGTCTCGTTAGCACGAAAAGTGACACTAACGGTGATTGTAGTCGTGGCTTTACTGACCATTTATGGTGCACTAGTTTAGTTTTCTGATTTATGGCACTGGCCGGAGAGTTTGTGCTCGGCCAGTGCGGTCTTAACGAAATATGATTAATTAGCCCGCATACCTCATCCCCATCTCATATCTGATCTTTTCCTTCACTATTAGTTCTGTATTCATGGATATTCTCTCCGTTTTGGATCAAAAACAGTCATTGAAGATGGATAATTGCTGTTCAATCGGGGAGATATCAGAAGTTAATGGTTATAGAGATGCACAAATGTACCATCGCCATCAAAGTCTGAACCAGACGGCAAAAAAGGAAACGTGATAAATTCAATACATAAGTAATATCAAACTGTTCATTATCTGGTTTGTACTGTTGGGACGCACAGCACTATAGGATCAATGGGTTATGGAAGATGGCGAGTCAGTCGAACACGGTTTTGTTAAACAATAAAATAAACGGGTCAGCGCTGTGGCTGACCCATTAGCTATGATGTCGTCAGATTCCCGAGAGAAATCTGCTATCAGGATTTGGCGCGTTGGTTACGATTTTTCAGGATGTAGCCAATAGCCAGTAGCAATACCCAAGCTGGAATCAATAGCACAGAAATCTGGATACCCGGTGTCAGATACATAATGACCAAAATGCCGGTGAGGAACAGCAAGCACAGGTAGTTGCTGAACGGATACCAGAAGGCTTTGAACTGTGGGATCACACCTTGGCGGTTTTTAGCGGCACGGAATTTAAGGTGCGCAAGGCTAATCATCGCCCAGTTGATCACCAGCGCCGATACTACCAGTGCCATCAGTAATTCGAAGGCTCGGCCTGGGATCAGATAGTTAATCAGTACGCAGAAAGCGGTGGCAAATGCAGAGACGGCGATAGCAATAACAGGTACCCCGCGACCATCGACTTTTAGCAGCATTTTCGGGCCGTTGCCTTGTTTGGCTAAACCAAACAACATGCGGCTGTTACAGTAAACACAACTGTTATAGACCGACAATGCTGCTGTCAGTACCACGATATTCAATACAGTTGCGACCACATTGCTGTTCAGTGCATGGAAGATCAGTACAAATGGACTACCGCCTTCGACCACTTTTCCCCACGGGTAGAGTGATAATAAGATTGCCAGAGAACCAATATAGAACAGCAAGATACGGTAGATAACCTGATTGGTTGCTTTGGGGATGCTTTGGGCTGGGTTTTCGGCTTCTGCGGCGGTAATCCCAACTAACTCAAGGCCACCGAAGGAGAACATGATCACCGCCATTGCCATAACCAAGCCCATGACACCGTTAGGGAAGAAGCCGCCTTGTGCCCACAAGTTAGTCACAGTGGCTTCCGGGCCGCCTTGCCCGCTAAGTAGTAACCATCCACCGAACAGAATCATTGCAATGATAGCGACCACTTTAATGATGGCGAACCAAAACTCCATTTCACCATACACTTTGACATTTGCCAGGTTGATGGCATTGATAGCTAAGAAGAATACTGCCGCTGACACCCATGTTGGGATCTCCGGCCACCAATATTGTACATAGATACCTACGGCGGTCAGTTCGGCCATCGCCACTAACACATATAGTACCCAGTAGTTCCAACCAGAAGCGAAACCGGCAAAGTTCCCCCAATATTTGTAAGCAAAGTGGCTAAAAGAACCCGCGACTGGTTCTTCGACTACCATTTCTCCTAACTGGCGCATAATCAGAAACGCGATAAAGCCGCCGATTGCATACCCCAGTAGCACTGAAGGCCCCGCCATTTGAATGGTTTGCGCGATACCAAGGAATAATCCGGTACCAATTGCGCCACCTAAGGCAATAAGCTGTATGTGGCGGTTTTTAAGCCCCCGCTTTAGCTCTGCACCTTCCTGTTGAACACTCATTGTTGCATCCTCTGTCGTTGTCACTTTTAGCGGGCAAACCCGTCATCTTTCAAACTGCAAATATATTGGCTGTACTCGTTACTCAGCCCATCCTTGGAATAATCTCTTACCGCCTTCCCGCAACTTGAAATCTATTGGGTATAAATAGGTGCCGCTTGCTATGCGTAAGGTTTTGATTACATTATTTGTATTATTTTGTTTACGGTGACTTTTCTGGGAATTTTCTCTTTAGGCTACCGTTTAAAAGAGAATAGTGGTAGGCGAGAATTATTGCATCTGCTTTTTATTTTAATCGGTGAAGTTTTAGCCAAAACAGCAAGAAAAATGTTGATGCGTGATCAAGCTGTTGTTTTGAGGAAAAGCAGGAATGTGCTTTTTTGGGTTGAAAAGCCACCAGTAAGCCATTTTTATAATGGTCATACCAGTTTTAAGGCGAGAGACAGAGGGATACAGACTTTTCTTGTTTTTGTTTGAATGTAAATTCAAATTTACAGGATTTATATTCACAAATAAAATCACTTTAACGCTTCAGCTTGCCTAATTACCCGTTTCATAAAAGTTAAAACCCGAGGCTGCCAGGTAATGGTATTACCACTGCTACGTTATCACTTTGCATTGCTTTATCAGTGAAGTTGTTAAAATGTGCTGGGTTTCATGATTTTGGTCAAGGTCCGTATGGACAGCTAGTGAATACTTTGTTACTTTATCGTCACGTTTTTGAAATTGGTATTACCAATTGACTCCGCGCTACTCGCAGAGACGATTCACTCAATACGGCTTACAGCGCGACTTACAACAAATTATGGCCTACAACAAAATACGTCAGCCCAAATTATCAGATGTCATCGAGCAGCAGCTCGAATACCTGATCTTGGAAGGGACGCTGCGTCCGGGGGAGAAATTACTGCCTGAACGCGAGTTGGCGAAGCAATTTGATGTTTCCCGACCTTCTTTGCGAGAAGCAATTCAGCGCTTAGAAGCTAAGGGACTGCTGTTGCGTCGTCAGGGGGGCGGGACTTTCGTGCAAACCAATCTGTGGCAAAGCTTTAGCGATCCGCTGGCAGAGCTACTGGCTGACCATCCAGAATCACAATTCGATCTGTTAGAAACCCGTCATGCTCTCGAAGGTGTTGCTGCCTATTATGCAGCATTGCGCGGCACTGATGAAGATCTGCAACGTATCCGTGAATGCCATACTGTTATTCAGCAAGCGCAGGATAACGGCGATTTAGATGCTGAGGCAGATGCCGTTATGCAGTATCAAGTGGCTGTCACAGAGGCTGCGCATAATGTGGTTTTGCTGCATTTACTGCGTTGCATGGGGCCGATGCTGGAACAAAACGTAAGACAGAACTTTGAATTGCTTTACTCGCGCCGCGAAATGCTGGCAACAGTAAGCAGTCACCGCGCCGGGATTTTTGAGGCGATTGTGGCACGCGAGCCAGAGAAAGCCCGCGAAGCTTCACACCGTCACTTGGCGTTTATCGAGGAAATTCTGTTGGATCTTAGTCGGGAGCACAGTCGCCGTGAGCGATCTTTGCGTCGGCTCCAACAGCGCAAGGACTAGAAACGAATCATTCAGGTTGCGCCTCTGCAAGACCTCAATAACTCGTTTTATACCCCTCGTACTTGAAGCTACAGGGTTGTCAGCTGCGTGAACTCACCCGAATCACTGACTTGGGTCAGCTCATCGAGATTCGTTCTCTGGCAGCGCTGCCGTAACTCCAATTTCGTTGGGTAGTTATTCTCATTTGAGAATTATTAGCGGCAACTATACCCAAAATAATTCGAGTTGTAGGTAGGCGGCAAGGGAATGAATCCTCAGGAGCTTACTTGGGTAAGTGACTGGGGTGAGAGAGTACAGCCAACGCCTCTACAGCTTGAAGTATGACGGGGACAAACTGATGGGCCTATCTTCCGGTGTTTTCACCAGGGCACGTGCTTTAGCCTGGGGTTAAAGCACAGGAAGATAGGCTCCAAATAAACCATTAGAAACAGATAAGGAATACCACCATGTCAGAACGTTTAAATAATGACGTGGATCCGATCGAAACCCGCGACTGGCTACAGGCGATCGAATCGGTCATCCGTGAAGAGGGTGTTGAGCGTGCTCAGTATCTGATTGATCAGGTTTTGGGCGAAGCCCGTAAAGGTGGCGTGAGCGTTGCGGCAGGTTCTGCCAACCGTGATTACATCAACACCATCGCGGTAGAAGACGAACCCGCTTACCCTGGCAACCTGGAGCTTGAGCGTCGTATTCGTAGCGCTATCCGTTGGAATGCTGTGATGACCGTGTTGCGTGCGTCGAAGAAAGATCTGGATTTGGGCGGCCACATGGCATCCTTCCAGTCTTCCGCTACCTTCTACGAGGTTTGCTTCAACCACTTCTTCCGTGCTCGTAACCAAAAAGACGGCGGCGATCTGGTTTACTTCCAGGGCCACATTTCTCCAGGTGTTTACGCGCGTGCTTTCCTTGAAGGCCGCCTGACTCAAGAGCAAATGGATAACTTCCGTCAGGAAGTCGATGGTAAGGGTCTGTCTTCTTACCCGCATCCGAAACTGATGCCTGAATTCTGGCAGTTCCCAACTGTATCGATGGGCCTTGGCCCAATCAGTGCAATCTATCAGGCCAAGTTCCTGAAATACCTCCATCACCGTGGTCTGAAAGACACTGCAGCACAGACCGTGTACGCCTTCTTGGGCGACGGCGAGATGGATGAGCCGGAATCCAAAGGTGCGATCACCATCGCGACCCGTGAAAAACTGGATAACCTGGTCTTCGTTATCAACTGTAACTTGCAGCGCCTGGATGGCCCGGTTACCGGTAACGGCAAGATTATCAATGAGCTGGATGGTATCTTCAATGGTGCTGGCTGGCAGGTTCTGAAAGTGATTTGGGGTAGTCGTTGGGATGAGCTGCTGCGTAAAGATACCAGCGGTAAACTGATCCAATTGATGAACGAAACCCTGGATGGCGACTACCAGACCTTTAAATCCAAAGACGGCGCTTATGTCCGCGAACACTTCTTTGGCCGTTTCCCTGAAACTGCTGCATTAGTGAAAGACATGAGCGACGATGAGATCTGGTCTCTGAACCGTGGCGGTCATGATCCGAAGAAAGTCTTTGCCGCACTGAAGAAAGCACAAGAAACCACCGGTAAACCAACTGTTATCCTGGCCCACACCATTAAAGGTTACGGCATGGGCGAAACAGCAGAAGGTAAAAATATTGCTCACCAAGTGAAGAAAATGAACATGGAAGGGGTTCACCACTTCCGCGATCGTTTCAATGTGCCAGTTGCCGATGCTGATATCGAAAAACTGCCTTACATTACCTTCGAGAAAGATTCCGAAGAGTACAAATATCTGCATGAACGTCGTCAGGCGCTGGAAGGCTATGTGCCAACCCGCATGCCTAAGTTCACCGAGAAGCTGGAAATCCCTGCGTTGTCAGATTTCAGCTCCTTGCTGGAAGAGCAGAACAAAGAGATCTCTACCACTATCGCCTTCGTGCGTGTGCTGAACGTGATGCTGAAGAACAAATCTATCAAAGACAGAATTGTTCCAATCATTGCTGACGAAGCGCGTACTTTTGGTATGGAAGGTCTGTTCCGTCAGATTGGTATTTACAGCCCGAATGGTCAGCAGTACACCCCGCAAGACCGTGAGCAGGTTGCTTACTACAAAGAAGACGAAAAAGGCCAGATCCTGCAAGAAGGGATCAACGAACTGGGTGCTGCCTCTTCATGGCTGGCTGCTGCGACCTCATACAGCACCAATGATCTGCCAATGATCCCGTTCTACATCTACTACTCCATGTTTGGTTTCCAACGTATCGGTGACCTGTGCTGGGCTGCGGGTGACCAACAGGCGCGTGGCTTCCTGATCGGTGGTACTTCAGGTCGTACTACTCTGAATGGCGAAGGTCTGCAACATGAAGATGGTCATAGCCACATTCAGTCACTGACTATCCCGAACTGTATCTCTTACGATCCGGCCTATGCTTATGAAGTTGCTGTCATCATGCATGACGGTCTGGAGCGTATGTACGGTGAAGCGCAGGAAAACGTCTATTACTACCTGACCACGCTGAACGAAAACTACCACATGCCAGCAATGCCACAGGGCGCAGAAGAAGGTATCCGTAAAGGTATCTACAAACTGGAAACTGTTGCAGGTAGCAAAGGCAAAGTGCAGTTGATGAGTTCAGGTGCAATCCTGCGTCACGTTCGCGAAGCGGCTCAGATTCTGGCTAACGACTACGGTGTTGGTTCTGATGTGTACAGCGTAACATCCTTCACTGAACTGGCCCGTGATGGTCAGGATTGTGAGCGTTGGAACATGCTGCACCCAACAGAAACGCCACGTGTTCCTTATGTGGCTCAAGTCATGAATGACGCACCAGCAGTTGCTTCAACTGACTACATGAAGCTGTTCGCTGAACAAATTCGTAACTTCATTCCTGCCAGCGAGTTCCGCGTTCTGGGTACAGATGGTTTCGGCCGCTCTGACAGCCGTGAGAACCTGCGTCACCACTTCGAAGTTGATGCTTCTTACGTTGTGGTTGCAGCTCTGGGTGAATTGGCTAAACGCGGTGACATCGACGCCAGCGTAGTTGCACAAGCAATTACCAAGTTTGGTATCGACGCCGATAAAGTTAACCCGCGTCTGGCATAAGAGGTAAAGAACAAATGGCTATTGAAATTAACGTACCAGACATCGGTGCAGATGAAGTGGAAGTCACCGAAATTATGGTGAAAGTAGGCGATACCGTTGAAGCGGAACAGTCGCTTATCACCGTTGAAGGTGATAAAGCTTCCATGGAAGTCCCATCACCGCAGGCGGGTGTAGTTAAAGAAATCAAAATTGCAGTTGGCGATACTGTCGCGACCGGCAAACTGATGATGATCTTCGAAGCAACAGGTGCCGCTGCGGCGCCTGCAACAGCCGAAGAAAAGCCAGCAGCCCCTGCTCAGGCAGCGGCTGCTGTGGCCAGCGCGGCGAAAGACGTTGCGGTGCCGGATATCGGTTCTGACGAAGTTGAAGTCACCGAGATTATGGTCAAAGTGGGCGACACTGTTGCGGCTGAACAATCGCTGATCACTGTAGAGGGCGATAAAGCCTCTATGGAAGTGCCAGCGCCATTCGCCGGTACCGTTAAAGAGATCAAAATCAGCACTGGCGATAAAGTCAGCACTGGTTCTCTTATCATGGTATTTGAAGTAGCAGGTGCTGCGGCAACTGAGTCAGCACCGGCAGCAGCACCGGCGGCGGCAACAGCCTCTGCGGTTAAAAATGTCGACGTGCCAGACATCGGCGACGATGAAGTTGAAGTGACTGAAGTGATGGTTAAAGTCGGGGATAAAGTTGCCGCTGAACAATCACTGATCACCGTTGAAGGCGATAAGGCTTCAATGGAAGTGCCAGCACCATTTGCCGGTACCGTTAAAGAAATCAAAATCAACACTGGCGACAAAGTTAAAACCGGCTCGCTGATTATGGTGTTCGAAGTGGAAGGCGCAGCCCCTGCTGCCGCGCCTGCCCAGCAAGCGGCTCCTGCTGCTGCACCGGCTAAAGCGGCCAGCGCTCCTGGCGCGAAAGCTGAGAGCAAAGGCGAGTTCGCTGAGAATGACGCTTACGTGCATGCCACGCCGGTTATCCGCCGTTTAGCGCGTGAATTTGGCGTAAACCTGGCGAAAGTGAAAGGTACCGGCCGTAAAGGTCGTATCCTGCGCGAAGACGTTCAGGCCTACGTGAAAGATGCGGTCAAACGTGCTGAAACAGCACCAACTGCTGCCACTGGCGGCGGTCTGCCGGGCATGCTGCCTTGGCCGAAAGTTGATTTCAGCAAGTTCGGTGAGATTGAAGAAGTTGAATTAGGCCGTATCCAGAAAATCTCTGGTGCGAACCTGAGCCGTAACTGGGTCATGATCCCACATGTGACTCACTTCGACAAAACCGATATCACCGATCTGGAAGCGTTCCGTAAGCTGCAGAACGACGAAGCTGCCAAGCGTAAGCTGGACGTGAAGTTCACCCCAGTGGTGTTCATCATGAAAGCTGTTGCTGCTGCTCTCGAGCAGATGCCACGTTTCAACAGCTCACTGTCCGAAGACGGTCAGAAGCTGACACTGAAAAAGTACATCAACATCGGTGTCGCGGTAGATACGCTAAATGGTCTGGTCGTTCCGGTATTCAAGGATGTGAACAAGAAAAGCATCACTGAACTGTCCCGTGAACTGATGGCTATCTCCAAGAAAGCTCGTGATGGTAAGCTGACCGCTGGCGAAATGCAGGGCGGTTGCTTCACCATCTCCAGCCTGGGCGGTATCGGGACAACTCACTTCGCGCCGATTGTTAACGCGCCGGAAGTGGCTATTCTGGGTGTATCCAAGTCTGCGATAGAGCCAGTCTGGAACGGTAAAGAGTTCCAGCCGCGTCTGATGATGCCGATGTCGCTCTCCTTCGACCACCGTGTGATTGACGGTGCTGATGGTGCGCGCTTTATCACCATCATCAACAACATGCTGGCCGACATTCGTCGTCTGGTGATGTAATCGTCAAGGCCGGCTTAGCGCCGGCCTTGTTATACCTTTCGTTCTTGAAGTCGCAGGGGTGTTAACGCGCCTACAGTTTGAAAGATGAAGGGTATTTCGCCGGACAAACAATTAAGAGGTCATGATGAGTACTGAAATTAAAACTCAGGTCGTGGTACTTGGGGCAGGTCCAGCAGGGTACTCTGCTGCTTTTCGTTGCGCGGATTTAGGTTTGGAAACCATTCTGGTTGAGCGTTACTCTACTTTGGGTGGTGTTTGCCTGAATGTGGGTTGTATCCCTTCCAAGGCATTGTTGCACGTTGCCAAAGTTATCGAAGAAGCTAAGGCGCTGGCTGAACACGGTATCGTTTTTGGTGAGCCTAAAACTGACATTGATAAAGTCCGTGTCTGGAAAGAGAAAGTTATCAATCAGTTGACCGGTGGTTTGGCAGGTATGGCTAAAGGCCGTAAAGTCAAAGTGGTTAATGGTTTTGGTAAATTTACTGGCGCGAATACCTTAGTGGTTGAAGGCGAAAATGGCCCAACTACCATTACCTTCGATAACGCGATTATCGCGGCCGGTTCTCGCCCAATCCAACTGCCATTTATTCCTCATGAAGACCCACGTGTTTGGGACTCAACTGATGCACTGGCACTGAAAACCGTACCTGAACGTCTGCTGGTTATGGGCGGTGGCATCATCGGTCTGGAAATGGGTACGGTTTACCATGCGCTGGGCTCGAAAATTGATGTGGTAGAAATGGCTGACCAGGTTATTCCGGCTGCTGATAAAGACGTGGTGAAAGTTTTCACCAAGCGCATCAGCAAGCAGTTCAACCTGATGCTGGAAACCAAAGTGACGGCGGTAGAAGCCAAAGAAGACGGTATCTATGTCACGATGGAAGGCAAAAAAGCGCCAGCAGAACCACAGCGCTATGATGCCGTTCTGGTGGCTATTGGCCGTGTACCTAACGGCAAATTGCTGGATGCCGGTCAGGCTGGTGTAGAAGTTGATGAGCGTGGCTTTATCCACGTTGATAAACAACTGCGTACCAACGTGCCGCATATCTTTGCTATCGGTGACATCGTGGGTCAGCCAATGCTGGCACATAAAGGTGTGCACGAAGGTCATGTTGCTGCTGAAGTTATCTCCGGCCTGAAACATTACTTCGATCCGAAAGTCATTCCATCTATTGCGTACACTGAACCTGAAGTCGCATGGGTGGGTCTGACTGAGAAAGAAGCGAAAGAAAAAGGCATCAGCTTTGAGACCTCCACCTTCCCGTGGGCGGCATCGGGCCGTGCTATCGCTTCAGATTGCGCAGACGGTATGACTAAACTTATCTTCGACAAAGAAACTCACCGTATCATCGGTGGTGCCATTGTTGGGACTAACGGTGGTGAACTGTTAGGTGAAATCGGTCTGGCGATAGAGATGGGTTGTGATGCGGAAGATATCGCGTTGACCATCCATGCTCACCCTACCTTGCATGAATCTGTCGGTCTGGCTGCGGAAATCTACGAAGGTAGCATTACCGACTTGCCTAATCCGAAAGCGAAAAAGAAATAATTTTCGCTAATACAGCAAGATAATGAAGCGGTTCCTTAACAGGGGCCGTTTTTTTGTTTAAAGGTTTTTATCACTCAGGTATTTTTTATCGATCAAAAATCGATCCCGCCCGTAGTTGACTGGGCGAGATATGAAAGGTCCGCCGCAGTGCGGTGGCAAAGTTGGCTGGGCTGGTATAACCAGCAATGGCGGCGGCTTGATCGATACTGACTCCTTCTTTCTGTAATGCCAGCATAGCCCGCTTTAAACGACAATGGCGCAGATATTCAAATACCGTAATGTGGTAACTTTCACGAAAACGTCGCTGCAAGGTACTCTGGCTCATATTCACCAGACCGGCTAATTCACTCATCGATAGGTGGTCAGCCTCACCACTTTCCAGCCAGTCACGTACCTGCTGAACTCGGTTCAATCCACGTAATGAGATTTTATTTTGCTGTTGAGCTTGCTGCTCCAGTGAACTGAACGCTTCAATGATCAGCCCAATACATTGTGTTTCCCATTGCAACCGCTCCAGCGGCGTTGAAAAGGGTGGGGCGCTCGCTATTTTCTGAGCAATGGCTTGCGAGTGAACTGATGGGCGCCATAAATGAATCGCCAGATGCTGTTGGGTAAAGTTATACAACGTATCCCATGCACCGGCTTGTGGCAGCAAATCGCCATACAGCCATTCACGGTCAAAAGTCAGTGTTAATGTGCGCTCGTGACTGTTGTTTTTACCGTGGCGAGTAAACAGGGTGCTTTCAGTTAATGAGACCAGCGAGGCATCGCCTTTTTCCTGCAAATGCAACTGTTGACCGCCGAATGAGATATGCGCGCTGCCACTAACCACAATAGCCAGTTTCAGTGCTGGATTAAGCCGGTTTTGTGTCTTGATATCACAGAGGTTGGTGACATTCGCGGTATGTAAAATCAGATGTGGGTTCAGACGCAATACTTGAAAGTCGCCAAACAATACTGGGTCAGTGGACAATGATTTCACGCTGCTCAGTTGATAATCACTGGCAACCAGATTCGATTGTTGCACAATTTGTTCACGATAAATCGGTTTGGATGAGGGAGAGACATTGCGTAATTTGTTTTGCTTCACCGTCGACATGACGAACTCTCCACTGACATTATGACAACATTGACGTTCTGACAAACAGATTTGCTGTTTGCACAAACCTTTTCCCTATATGCAAATGTAACAATTAACGCGATGAATTGATAATGGAAATAATTATCAATCTTGTTCGCCTTTATCGCCCAACGAATAGATTGCCAGAGATTTTACTCTGCGGATATTTGCTGTGGGCTTTTTTGCATCAGGGGAAAGTGTAATGAAAGTAAAATGGCAACGGCGTTCTCTGACGACATTGATCGGTATTTGCATATCGACTCCGCTCTGGGCACAAACTCAAGCGACAAATCAAGCTGAGTCCACAGCAGCGACACAGACGATAGCGCAAACAACCGCCACCACATCGCAGCAAGAGCCTGCTGTGGCCGGTGGGTCGGCAACCACCGGAGATACGCTGGTGGTGACCGCTCAACAGCAAGTTCGTCAGGCGCTGGGGGCATCCACTATCACCGCAGAAGATATCCGCAAACGGCCACCCGCGAATGACCTGTCCGAAATTATCCGCACCATGCCGGGTGTTAATCTTTCCGGTAACTCTGCCAGTGGTCAGCGTGGCAATAATCGCCAAATTGATATTCGTGGCATGGGACCTGAAAATACGCTGATTATGATTGATGGCATACCGGTCTCCAGCCGTAATGCGGTGCGTTATGGCTGGCGTGGTGAACGTGATACCCGTGGTGATACCAACTGGGTTCCCGCGAATATGGTTGAGAAAATAGAAGTTTTACGCGGGCCGTCAGCGGCACGCTATGGCAACGGTGCAGCCGGTGGTGTAGTGAATATCATCACCAAACAGCCGGACAAAGAACTACATGGTAGCTGGAACGCCTACATGAACCTGCCGCAGCACAGTGAGGAAGGCGCGACTCGTCGTACCGATTTCAGTCTGTTGGGGCCGCTAAGTGATACCGTCAGTTTCCGCTTGTATGGCGGATACAATAAAACCGATGCTGATGATTGGGATATTAACCAAGGCCATGAATCTGCCCGTACCGGTAACCAGGCCGGTACACTGCCTGCTGGCCGTGAAGGGGTACGAAATAAAGATATCAACGGGTTACTGCGTTGGGAATTTGCCCAAGGCCAATCTCTGGAGTTCGAGGCAGGTTATAGCCGCCAGGGAAATATTTATGCCGGTGATACACAAAACACAAACAGCAATGCCATAGTTCGCAGCTTATACGGTGCGGAAACTAACGTGATGTACCGCGATAATTTCTCGCTAACACACCGTGGCTTTTGGGATAACGGCGTCAGTACAACCTCCTATTTTCAGTATGAAGATACGCGCAACTCACGAATTAATGAGGGGCTGGCGGGCGGTACAGAAGGCATATTCTCAAATAAATATTTCAGTACTATCAAGCTGGACAACTATCTGGCCCACTCCGAGGTTAACCTGCCATTTGAATTGGGCGTTAATCAGGTGCTGACCGTGGGGGCGGAATGGAATGACCAGAAAATGAACGATCCAAGCTCTAATACCCAAACGACGAGTGAGGGTGGCAGTGTCAGCGGCTTGACAGGGACTGGGCGTAATACTCGTAGCTCGGCGCAGATAGCCTCGGTATTTGTTGAGGATAATATCGAGTTGACGGATACCACCATGCTCACCCCAGCACTGCGCTTTGATCATCACAGCACCGCGGGAAGTAACTGGAGTCCGGGCCTGAATCTGTCACAGGAACTGGGTGATTACTTCACCATGAAAATGGGTATTGCCCGTTCTTATAAAGCGCCAAATCTCTATCAAACCAACCCTAACTATCTGTTATATAGCCGTGGTCAAGGTTGCTATGGCGGTGGCGGCAGTTGCTACCTGATGGGTAATGATTCTCTGTCTGCTGAAACCAGCGTAAACAAAGAGATCGGGTTCGAGTTCCACGATGACGGCATTATTGCCGGTATCACTTACTTCCGTAATGATTATCGTAATAAGATCGAGCCGGGTTTGGTCTCCCTCGGGACTGCCAGTGGTGGTACCGGTGCTTATGCTAATTCCGATATCTTCAAGTGGAGTAACGTGCCGAAAGCGTTGGTGGAAGGGTTGGAAGGTAATCTGACCGTGCCCTTCACTGAGACAGTACAGTGGAGCAGCAATCTGACCTACATGCTGGAGTCGAAGAACAAAAGCACCGGCGATTACTTATCGATCACGCCGGAGTTTACTTTGAATAGTTCACTGAACTGGCAGGCAACTGATGATTTGTCACTGCTATCCACGGTGACCTGGTATGGGCGTCAGAAGCCGAAAAAATATGACTATCAAGGTCTGCCGGTTACGGGTACGGCACGCAATGAAGTCAGCCCATATGCCATCTTTGGTCTCAGTGCTAGCTATACAGTGACAAAAAATGTCAGTGTCACCACTGGGATTGAAAACCTGTTCGACAAACGCCAGTTCCGTGCCGGGAATGCTCAGAGCGTAGCCGGTATCGCGGGTGCAGGGGCAGCGACTTACAATGAGCCGGGCCGGACCTATTTTGTTAGCTTGAATACCCAATTCTAAATGCCCTTCATACTTGGGGCATAGAGTCTTTTATCAAAGCAGAAACAGTGGTTATCGACTGTTTCTGCTTCATTTATCGCCACAATATCTTCCCTTCGTTATTTATCACCCTAAAAGTCATATCAATAGCACGAGATTCTCATAGAGAGATGGTATCCATTCATTTACTGTGGTTATCATACAGCGGTGTTTTTGCGGATATTGCCCTACGGTGAGAGGCTAACTGAGAGCCATTATCAATACTTCAGGTGATTACACTGCGCTCAACGATTCAGCAAAAATTTAATGTTGCTTTTATGTGAACGAATTAACACTGAGTTCAAATACTGGTATGCTGGCTGGGCAAACTGGGCATCTTACTTACACCTACTGCATCAGTGATGATGGCTGGTGGCTACTGATAGCCTGGAAATATACCCAATAGATTTCAAGGTGCAGGAAGGCGGCCAACGAGAGAGTCCCGATGAGCTTACATAAGTAAGTGATTCGGGTGAGCGAGAGCAGCCAACACATCTGCGGTTTGAAAGATGATGGGTATAAATGACAATAAAAGCGAGGAGAGAGTCGTGCTAGAAGAATACCGTAAGCACGTAGCCGAGCGTGCTGCTGAGGGTATCGTCCCCAAGCCATTAGATGCATCACAAATGGCCGCGCTGGTTGAATCATTAAAAAATCCGCCGGCGGGCGAAGAAGAATTTTTGTTAGATCTGCTGATCAACCGTGTTCCACCCGGTGTTGATGAAGCAGCCTACGTTAAAGCCGGTTTCCTGGCGGCGATTGCCAAGGGTGAAGCCAACTCCCCTCTGATTAACGCTGAAAAAGCGATTGAACTGCTTGGCACTATGCAGGGCGGTTATAACATTCATCCGCTGATTGATGCGTTAGATAACGAAAAGCTGGCACCGATTGCGGGCAAAGCGTTATCTCACACCTTGCTGATGTTTGATAACTTCTACGATGTGGAAGAAAAAGCCAAAGCGGGTAACCCACACGCCAAGAAGGTGATGCAATCCTGGGCTGATGCCGAATGGTATCTCTCCCGACCGCCTTTGGCCGAAAAAATCACGGTCACCGTATTCAAAGTAACCGGTGAAACCAATACCGATGATTTGTCCCCGGCGCAAGATGCCTGGTCGCGCCCTGATATTCCACTACATGCCTTGGCGATGCTGAAAAATGCCCGTGAAGGCATTCACCCAGATCAACCGGGTAGCGTTGGCCCGATCAAACAGATCGAAGAACTGAACAAAATCGGTTTCCCGCTGGCCTACGTCGGTGATGTGGTCGGTACCGGTTCTTCCCGTAAATCCGCCACTAACTCGGTGCTGTGGTTTATGGGCGACGACATCCCTTACGTGCCGAACAAGCGCGGCGGCGGTGTGGTGCTGGGCAGCAAAATTGCCCCGATCTTCTTTAACACGATGGAAGATGCCGGTGCTTTGCCAATCGAAGTGGATGTTGCCAATCTAAACATGGGCGACGTGATTGATATCTTCCCGTATCTCGGCGAAGTACGCCGCCATGATACTGGTGAGATACTCGCGACCTTCGAGCTGAAAACTGACGTGTTGCTGGACGAAGTCCGTGCTGGTGGGCGTATTCCACTGATTGTTGGCCGTGGCTTGACCACTAAAGCTCGTGAGTCGCTGGGTCTGCCAGTCAGCGAAGTATTCCGTGTGGCGAAGCCGGTTGCCAAAAGCAATAAAGGCTTCTCGCTGGCACAGAAAATGGTTGGCCGCGCATGTGGTGTTGAAGGTGTGCGCCCAGGCGAATACTGCGAACCTAAGATGACCTCGGTCGGTTCACAAGACACCACCGGCCCGATGACCCGTGATGAACTGAAAGACCTGGCCTGTCTGGGCTTCTCCGCTGATTTGGTGATGCAGTCATTCTGTCATACTGCCGCTTATCCTAAGCCCGTTGATGTGACCACTCACCATACTTTGCCTGATTTCATTATGAACCGTGGTGGCGTATCGCTGCGTCCTGGTGATGGCATCATCCACTCGTGGTTGAACCGCATGCTGTTGCCAGATACGGTTGGTACCGGTGGTGATTCCCATACTCGTTTCCCGATTGGGATCTCCTTCCCGGCAGGTTCTGGTTTGGTGGCCTTTGCGGCTGCAACAGGTGTAATGCCTTTGGACATGCCTGAATCGGTGCTGGTGCGTTTTAAAGGTAAAATGCAGCCGGGTATCACTCTGCGTGATCTGGTGCATGCAATTCCTTACTACGCGATTCAGGAAGGCCTGCTGACGGTTGAGAAGCAAGGCAAGAAGAACATCTTCTCTGGCCGAATTCTGGAAATTGAAGGCCTGCCAGAGCTGAAAGTCGAACAGGCATTCGAGTTGGCCGATGCTTCCGCTGAACGTTCTGCTGCTGGTTGTACCATTAAATTGGATAAAGCGCCGATCACTGAATACCTGCAATCCAATATCGTCTTGTTGAAGTGGATGATTGCGGAAGGCTACGGCGACCGCCGTACGCTGGAGCGACGGGTTAATGGTATGGAAAGCTGGCTGGCGAATCCAAATCTACTGGAAGGCGATGCCGATGCGGAATATGCAGCGGTAATCGAAATCGATCTGGCTGATATCACACAACCTATTCTGTGTGCGCCAAACGATCCAGATGATGCTCGCTTGTTGTCTGATGTGGCTAACAGCAAGATCGATGAAGTGTTTATCGGTTCTTGCATGACCAACATTGGCCACTTCCGTGCGGCGGGTAAGTTGCTGGATCAACATAAAGGCCAATTGCCAACACGTTTGTGGGTTGCACCGCCGACCAAAATGGATGCCGCACAGTTGACTGAAGAGGGCTACTACAGCGTCTTTGGTAAGAGTGGTGCCCGTATTGAGATTCCGGGCTGTTCACTGTGTATGGGTAACCAGGCTCGTGTGGCTGATGGTGCGACAGTGGTTTCTACGTCAACCCGTAACTTCCCGAATCGCTTGGGGAATGGGGCAAATGTCTATCTGGCGTCGGCTGAACTGGCGGCGATTGCATCACTGCTGGGGCGTCTGCCAACGCCTGAGGAATATCAAACTTATATGGCTCAGGTTGATAAGACCGCAGAGGATACTTATCGCTACCTGAACTTCGATCAGTTGAGCCAATATACGGACAAAGCTGACGGTGTTATCTTCCAAACCGCAGTCTAAACAGCTATACCCTTTGTCTTTGGAGTTACAGGGCTGTTAGCTTGCCGCCTATCTGTAACACCAATTACTTTGGGTATGATGTATAATACGTATCTGACGGGAGGCCTATGGCCTCCCGTTTCTATTTTAAACAAACCGTCTGGTAGTGAAATCTTAGTGGTATTTACCGGCTTTGCGAGCTTGCGCCAAGTGGGTGGGCTAAATACGGTTACAATAATTATAAGAGCATCAGGAGGGCATGCTATGGACTATGAATTCTTGCGTGATTTAACAGGGCAAGTGCTGGTCAGATTCTCCATGGGACATGAAGTGATCGGCCATTGGCTCAATGAAGAGATTAAGGGCGACCTGGCGAAACTCGATCAAATTGAAGCTGCCGCTATGGAAGTGAAAGGCAGTGAGCGCCAGTGGCAGTTGACCGGCCATGAATATACCTTGTGGCTGGATGGGGAAGAAGTGATGGTGCGTGCCAATCAACTGGATCTAGACGGCGATGAGATGGAAGAGGGCATGAATTACTATGATGAAGAAAGCCTCTGTCTGTGCGGGTTAGAGGACTTTCTGCTGGTATTGAAAGGCTATCGTAACTTCATTACTTCTAAATAAAATATTTACTCAAAGAACTTGGAGTTGCTGCCAACCTGCGGCTTCAAGTCCGAAGGGGATTGCGGCTGGCAGACCAGCACAGCAGAGAACCTACCACCACCATCGCCACTCCAGGCCAGAAAGCGGCTGAGGGCAGGGTATTGAGCCACAAGCTGGCAATCAATATCGATAGCAGTGGTGTGAAGTAGGATAGAGCAGCCACTAATGTGGCATTGCCCTTTTTCATGGCAATATCCCAACACAGATAGGCCAGCGCAGTGTTGGCTCCCATAAGTAACAGTTCAAATGTTGCCCGTGTGGTGAAATGCAACTTGCCGGGGGTCAGCATAAAGAACATGACCCACAAACACAGGGCGCAGGCGAGTAAAAACAGCGGCAACGCCCCTGGTCCACGGCTGTACAAACGGACCAGATTGGAATAAGCCGCCCAGGTAAACGCCGCGATGAGTGCCAGGCTGTAGGCCAGAGGGTTACTGCGAACATTGGTGCTCAATACGTTGATATCTAGTCCGTTTCCACCGCTGACTACCCAGATTACACCGAATAGAGCAAGTGCAACTCCCAGCCATAACCACCAACGGGCACGCAGCTTAAGTAATGGAACCGCTAACAGCAAGGTTAAACTCGGCCACAGGTAATTGATCAAGCCAATTTCCAGTGTCTGCTGACGGTCATTAGCCATACCAATAGCCAAAGCGAACGCCACCATATACACCACAAATAGTAAACCACAACCGTACAGATAAGCTGGATGCTGTCCACGTAACGTAGGTTTACCCGCCACCAACCACACCAAAACTCCACTCAGGCTGTAAATTGCCGCTCCGGCCCCAAACGGACCCAAGGTTTCAGATAGTCCGCGCGTTAAAGCGACACTCATGCTCCAAAGCAGGATTGCAATAATGCCATATAGGGTGGGGAGGCGGTTCATTCGCGGGGTCATTCCTTGAGTTGGAGGTATTAACCGGGCAAAAAGAGTTATGCCCGATTAATCGGTTTCTTGTCTGACTTATTACTGATTAATAACATATAAATACAGTGGTATTACCGGCAACGTATCACATTTCTGGCACATTGCGGCCATAGTAGATTTCCTGCATCTCTTTATATAACAGGCGAGTAATACGTTCTCTTTCTGCGGCACTCAGCTCTTCCGGCTTGGCGTTAAACAGATAATGCTTCAAATCGAAGTCTTTCAACATCATCTTGGTATGAAAGATGTTTTCTTGATAAACATTCACATCCATCATGTGATACAGCGACTTCATATCGTCAGACATGAAATTCTGAATCGAGTTGATCTTATGATCGATAAAATGCTTTATCCCATTGATATCACGGGTAAAACCTCGCACGCGATAATCCATCGTAACAATGTCGGACTCCAACTGATGGATAAGGTAATTCAGGGCTTTCAGCGGTGAAATCACTCCGCAGGTAGAGACTTCGATATCTGCGCGGAAAGTGCATAACCCCGCTTCAGGGTGGCTTTCTGGGTAGGTATGAACGCAGATATGGCTCTTGTCCAAATGGGCAACCACTGCATTTGGCAGCGGGCCGGGGTGCTCAGAGGTATCAACATCGCGCGGATCGACCGGTTCTTCGCTGACCAGAATGGTAACACTCGCCCCCTGAGGGTCGTAATCCTGACGTGCGACATTCAATATATTTGCGCCAATGATCGAGCAGGTTTCGCTCAAGATCTCGGTCAGGCGGTTGGCGTTGTACTGTTCGTCAATGTAGGCGATATAGCCATCGCGGTCGTCTGCGGTCTCGGCATAACAAATATCGTAAATACAAAAACTCAGGCTTTTGGTCAGGTTGTTGAAGCCGTGTAGTTTAAGCTTGGACAATTTAGTTCACCTCCTTATTTGGCTGTTAAGGCATCCAGCAGATACTGCGGCAAGGCAAAGCTGCCGACATGAATGGCTGGGTTATAGTAGCGGCAGTTTAGGCCTGCTTCAGCAAAACGCTGTTGTAGCGTGGCAAGATCCAACTGACGCAGCGAGGGGTTCTGAGTCGCCCACGCGAAGGTCATAATACCGCCATAATAGGTCGGAATTGCGGCCTGATAAAAACTGACATCACTGAAATAGTGGTTAAGCTTATTGTGGCTGCCGACGGCTTCATCCTGTTGTAGGAAGCATACGCCGTTTTGCGCCACAAAAATGCCGCCTTGGTTCAGGCTACGGGCACATCCCTCGTAGAAAACTGAGGTAAACAGGCTTTCTCCTGGGCCGATGGGATCGGTACAGTCGGAGATGATGACATCGAATTTTTCAGTGCTCTGGTTAACGAAATTAACACCATCATCAATAACTAATGTGAAACGAGGATCGTCATAGGCACCCGCACTGTGATTCGGCAGATATTGGCGGCAGAACTCCACGACACCGGCGTCAATTTCCACCATGGTAATCTGTTCGATATTTTTATGGCGGCTGACTTCACGCAGCATGGCACCATCACCACCACCGATGATAAGTACCTTCTTCACCTGACCGTGGGCCAGTAACGGCACATGAGTCATCATTTCGTGATAGATAAACTCATCGCGCTCGGTCGTCTGAACCACGCCATCCAGTGCCATGACACGGCCCAGCACGGGATTTTCAAAAATCACCAGATCCTGATGCTCGGTTTTCTCGTGGTACAGCACATTTTCTACTGAAAAATACTGACCGAAGTTGGCATGCAATGTTTCATACCATAGTTCTTTCTGTGACATGTTCGGGGCTTCTCCTTCGCAGTAACAGCCATGAAAAATGGGGGCAACATCATAGCCAACTCTGGATGAGGTTGCACGGTGGAATTTCAGACTGAAAGGATAAAGGCGGGATTGTTAGTTCGCGTAAGCCAATAAACTCAACGAGTCACGGGCCAGAGACTTGCATTTGGTAGGAACTGGAATAGCAATACCACGCAGGTCGCGATAACTCTCTTCGCCCAACGCTTTCATATTAAAGCTATTATAGTTACGCAGGTCCCAGCGATTTTGCTGAGCAAAATAGACGATAGCCCGTTTGATTTCGTTATTGGGTAATTCGTTATAACCACAATCATTTTTCAGATAGACAAATACCGCAGTCAGATCCGCAAGATCTTCTGCTTCGGATTCACTTAATGCAGAACTGGCAGATGAAAATCCGCACAGAGTAAGCAGCAGCATAACTAACGTTGTTCTTTTCATAGCGGAAACAGGCTTGTTCATTGTTAACAGACGTTATCACACTGTGATGGTTCAGAGTAAATTTTATTATACCCTTCGTAGTTGAAGCCGCAGGGTTGTTAGCGATGCAGGTGACTCTCCCGCACCATGCGCCTTGCCAGGCGAGGTTACTGCAAGCAGATTTATCACCAGAATCACTTACCTGATTTGGATTGATTCACCAAGTGATTGATTACGTCTTGACCTTCCTGTAAGGGGAGGGTTTAAGCTCACAGACTGCTGTTTTTGTGTCTTGCAGGCACTCACTCATTATCAAGATGGAGACGACCATGCATCGCCGTGATTTTATTAAGTTAACGGCAGCTCTTGGAGCCGCCACTTCACTGCCGTTATGGAGCCGCGCGGCCTTGGCCGCAGATTTCTCACCACTGCCTATTCCACCTCTGCTCCAGCCCGATGCCAATAGCAAAATTAATTTGAATATCCAGACCGGTACTGTGGCCTGGCTACCCTCCGCAGCAACGCAGACCTGGGGTTATAATGGCAATCTACTGGGGCCTGCCATCCGTTTGCAACGAGGCAAACCGGTCACTATTGATATCACTAATTCCCTACCAGAAGCGACCACGGTGCACTGGCACGGACTGGAAATCCCCGGCGAAGTGGACGGTGGTCCACAGGCACTGATTCAACCCGGCACAACCCGGCAGGTTGTTTTTAGTGTCGATCAACCGGCGGCTACCTGCTGGTTCCATCCCCACACTCATGGGAAAACTGGCCAGCAAGTGGCCATGGGCTTAGGCGGATTGGTCCTGATCGATGACAGTGAGAGCGAGAAACTTCCTCTGCCAAAGCTGTGGGGTGTAGATGATATTCCGGTTATTTTGCAGGATAAATTACTGGGTAAAGATGGGCAGATTGATTATCAGTTAGATGTGATAACGGCGGCTGTTGGTTGGTTTGGCGATCGGATGTTTACCAATGGAGCACACTATCCGCAGCAAATCACCCCACGCGGTTGGGTGCGGCTAAGGCTGCTCAATGGCTGTAATGCCCGCTCCCTTAATTTGGCACTCAGCGATGGCCGCCCGATGTATGTGATTGCCAGCGACGGTGGCTTACTGGCCGAACCGGTAGCCGTGCGTGAGTTGCCAATACTGATGGGTGAACGTTTTGAGGTGCTGGTGGATACCGCTGATGGTAAGCCGCTTGATCTGGTTACTTTGCCAGTGAAACAGATGGGTATGACCCTGGCCCCGTTCGATAAGCCATTACCGGTATTGCGCATTCAGCCATCACTGGCCGCCGGTAGCAAGGTGCTCCCGGATTCGCTGGTTGTGGTACCGGCATTAGCCGATGCCACTGGCCTGCAAGAGCGCTGGTTCCAACTGATGATGGATCCGAAATTGGATATGTTAGGGATGCAAGCGCTGATGAGCCGTTATGGTATGCAAGCAATGGCTGGCATGAACATGGGTAACGGTGCCATGAATGGCATGGATCACAGCAATATGGCCGGTATGGAGAGTGGCAATATGAAAGGCATGGCGAGTGGCGCGATGAAAGGCACGGCAGCTTTTGATTTCAGCCATGCCAATATGATTAACGGCAAACCGTTCTCGATGACTGAACCGGCGTTTGACGCGAAGCTCGGGAAATTCGAGAAGTGGACCGTTTCTGGTGAAGGCGACATGATGTTACATCCTTTCCATGTCCACGGGACACAGTTCCGTATTTTGACAGAAAACGGCAAACCACCGGCAGAGCATCGCCGTGGCTGGAAAGATATTGTACGAGTGGAAGGTGCGCGCAGTGAAATATTAGTGCGTTTTAGTCACCTCGCACCAGCCAGTATGCCTTATATGGCCCACTGCCATCTGTTGGAACATGAAGATACTGGCATGATGTTGGGTTTTACCGTCAGCGCTTAGGGGGTATCAACAGGTTATGTGTGCGGCGGGTGAGTCCGTCGCAACATCGCTTAGGCTATGGTAAACTCAGCGGCTTTCTTGTGGCAAGTAACGTAAAAAAGCGACGTAAATACTTATGAAACACACTGTAGAAGTCATGATTTCCGAGCAGGAAGTCAAAGCCCGAATTGCCGAATTAGGCCGCCAAATCTCCGAACACTACCGCGACAGCGGCAGTGAAATGGTGCTGGTCGGGTTGCTCCGTGGCTCATTTATGTTTATGGCTGACTTATGCCGTGCCATTGATGTTTCCCATGAAGTCGATTTTATGACGGCCTCCAGCTACGGCAATGGCATGAGTACCACGCGAGATGTGAAAATCCTGAAAGATTTAGATGAAGATATCCGTGGTAAGGATGTGCTGATTGTTGAAGATATAATCGACTCCGGTAATACATTAAGTAAAGTGCGTGAAATTCTGCAATTGCGTGGGCCAAAATCATTGGCTATCTGCACGTTGCTGGATAAACCAGAGCGTCGCGAAGTTCAGGTGCCGGTTGAGTGGGTCGGCTTCGCTATTCCTGATGAATTCGTGGTGGGTTACGGTATCGATTATGCTCAAAGATATAGACATCTTCCTTATGTAGGAAAGGTTGTCATGTTTGACGAGTGATCAGGAACGGCTACTGTGCGTCGCCATTTTGAGATTACGCAGTACTTAGAATCCTCACGTACTACGTGTACGCTCCGGTTGTTGCGTGCTGGGCGCACTCAAACTGACTTAGCTCGCTACGCCTTATTTGCCGCTGGTCACTGCACGTCAATATTTTGAGTTCGAGTGTCTTTAGCAGCATTTAGGGATGGGAGAGGGTGTGCTTGAACACCCTCCCTGGCGACTGTTCAGTCTTTTCTATTAGGTTGCAGTAACTTTGCCATCGCTTCACGGTAAAGGACTTCAAGGCTACTGAGGCTGGTGGCCGAGACTTTCAAATCAGTCAGTTTGCCATCTTCAATACCATAGACCCAGCCGTGAATCATGGCTTTCTGCCCACGCTTCCAGGCGGACCGGACAATAGTCGAATGACCCAGGTTATAGACTTGTTCTACGACATTGATTTTACATAACATATCGCTGCGTTCTTCTTGTGGTAGCTCACCCAGCAGTGAGCTGTGCTTATACCAAAGATCACGAATATGCAGTAACCAGTTATCGATAAGGCCCATCTCTTCACCTTTGATCGCCGCTTCGACACCGCCACAACCAAGGTGACCACAGATAATGATGTGTTCGACCTGCAAAACATCGATGGCGTATTGCACCACGGACAAGCAGTTGAGATCCGTATGGATAACCAGATTGGCTACATTGCGGTGAACGAATAATTCACCCGCTTTTAGACCCGTTAGTTGCTCTGCGGGGACGCGGCTGTCTGAACAGCCAATCCACAGAAAACGGGGTTTCTGGGCTTGCGCCAGGTGTTCAAAAAAATCGGGGTCATCTTTACTGATAGAGTTTGACCACATGTCATTGTTCGCGAGGAGCTTCTCTATTTCTTTCATTAATGTAAATAGCCTGTAATGAACGGATTGCGATAAGATAATATACGGCAAGGATGACGATTTTGAAATCGGAACAGTGACCCTGTTGATCGCGCAATTTTCGTCTGCGTAACATCTTCTCGGTATCGACCCATGATCCCTTCTGCTCCCCGTAACTTGCCCTGACAGGCGAGCTAAGCAAGGCATGGGTATGCTGTTATCGCTGAGAAACTCATAGAATAAGGTTCTTTTTTACTTATGACATATGCACTGGAAATAACGCAACTAACCAAAACCTATGCAGGTGGCGTTCAGGCACTACGTGGCATTGATCTGCGCGTAGAGGCAGGTGATTTTTATGCCCTGCTTGGGCCGAATGGTGCGGGTAAATCGACCACCATTGGTATTATCAGTTCATTAGTGAACAAAACGTCCGGTAAGGTACAAGTTTTTGGTTACGATATTGATAACGATATCGTGAATGCCAAACGCCAACTTGGGTTAGTACCACAGGAGTTTAACTTCAACCCATTCGAGACGGTGTTGCAGATTGTGATTACCCAAGCGGGGTATTACGGCGTCACGCGGCGTGAGGCGTTACAACGTGCCGAGAAATACCTCACTCAGTTGGATTTGTGGAGCAAACGCAATGAGCGCGCTATCCGGCTGTCGGGCGGGATGAAGCGCCGTTTGATGATTGCGCGTGCGCTGATGCATGAGCCGAAGTTGCTAATCCTTGATGAACCTACCGCTGGGGTGGATATCGAGTTACGCCGCTCGATGTGGGGGTTCCTGAAAGAGCTGAATGCGCAGGGGACCACCATTATTCTGACTACTCACTATCTGGAAGAAGCAGAAATGCTGTGCCGTAACATTGGTATTATCCAGAATGGTGAACTGGTGGAAAATACCACCATGAAGCAGTTGCTTGGCAAACTTGAGTCAGAAACCTTTATTTTTGATTTGGGTATTAAAAGCCCGCTACCTAAGCTGGAAGGTTATGGCTATCGTCTGACGGACACCTCAACGCTGGAGGTTGATGTTAAGCGTGAGCAAGGTCTGAATGGTTTATTCAGTCAATTGAACGCTCAGGGAATTCAGGTACAAAGTATGCGCAACAAGGCTAACCGTCTGGAAGAGCTATTTGTCACCTTGGTTAATGGTAACGGGGGAGAGAAAGCATGACCCGCCTATATTGGGTAGCATTACAGAGTATTTGGATCAAAGAAATCACGCGTTTTGCTCGTATCTGGATTCAAACACTGGTACCACCGGTGATTACTATGTCGCTCTATTTCGTTATTTTCGGCAACCTGATTGGTGCCCGAATTGGTGATATGGGCGGTTTTAATTATATGCAATTTATCGTTCCCGGCTTGATTATGATGGCGGTTATCACCAACTCATATGCCAACGTCGCTGCATCGTTCTTTGGTGCTAAATTCCAGCGCAGTATTGAAGAGTTGCTGGTAGCACCGGTACCCACACATATTGTGATTATCGGTTATGTCGGTGGTGGGGTCGCCCGTGGGATCTGTGTCGGTATTCTGGTAACGATTATCTCACTGTTCTTCGTACCGTTGCATGTCCACTCTTGGTCAATGATTGCACTGACATTGATGCTGACGGCCATTCTGTTTTCCCTCGGTGGGTTACTGAATGCGGTATTTGCCAAAACGTTCGATGATATCAGCCTGGTGCCTACTTTTGTGCTGACCCCCTTGACGTATCTGGGCGGGGTCTTTTACTCGCTATCATTACTGCCCCCTTTTTGGCAGGCGGTATCGAAACTAAATCCCATTGTGTACATGATAAGCGGGTTTCGTTATGGCTTCCTTGGGATTTCTGATGTGCCATTGGTATTGACCATTGGTGTTTTGGTGGTATTCATCGCGGTGTTTTATGCGTGGGCTTGGTATTTGATAGAGCGTGGTCGTGGGCTACGCACCTAATACCCTTCGGCCTTGACGTTACAGCGGTGTTGGCTACGTTCACTTACCCGAATCACTTACTACTGTAAGCTCATCGGGATGCGCTGACTTGCCGCCTTGCTGTAACGCCAATGACTTTGGGTATTCTTTTCGGCCTTGACGTTACAGCGGTGTTGGCTACGTTCACTTACCCGAATCACTTACTGCTGTAAGCTCATCGGGATGCGCTGACTTGCCGCCTTGCTGTAACGCCAATGATTTTGGCTATTAGCAGAGATTGATCGTGAATTATTAGTTAGTTAATTGTTGTTAATACTGGAATTTAAACGTAATAAATAATGTCCCCATCTAATATCGTCTTTCTCAACTTCTGGCGTCTCGTGCTATGCTGGCGCACCAGATTTTCCCCTTTTCAATTCAGCGCCAAATGCGCATAAGTAGAACGATAATGTGGCATAAAAACAGAATAGCTATTGGGATGCTACTCGGTCTTGTCATGTCGGTAATGATACCGGCAACCCATGCAGATCTCTTACCTGATGAAGCAACACTTACGCCTAAATATATGGTTGCACAGCGTGATAGCGAAATATATTCACTGGTTGGTGAGAAGGTCATTCCTGTCGGTGAGATTAAAGAAGATCAACTTATTCAGGTTTTACCCGCCGCGGCAGAATACTATGAATTTAAATTTGGTAATGGCATCGGCTTTATTGATAAGGACGATTTAGAAGATATCAACAAAGCACGAAAAACCAACGATATCTTGGGTGATTTGAATAAACCCCTGCCCAATCAAAATATATTGATCAAGCGCGAAACTCCTGTCTATCTGGCGGCGGATGTGCGCAGTGAGCAGTTTGCTACGCTGGTAGATAACTTGCGTTATCCTATCGTGGGTAAATTGAAAGACCGGTTAGGGAATACCTGGTATCAGGTCAATATTGGTGATCGCTTAGGCTATGTCAGTAGCGTCGATGCTGAAATCGATAACGGCATCCCGATCCTGACCTATCACCATATGTTGAAGAATGAGGAGAATAAACGTTTCCTCAATACATCAACCACCACCTCTGATGCGGCATTCAGTAACCAGATGACCTATCTCAAGCAGACAGGTTACGACACGATTTCGCTCTATCAGCTTGAAGGTTATCTCAATAACAAGATTAATCTGCCCGCAAAAGTTGTAGTACTGACCTTTGACGATGGTCTTAAATCGGTCCACCGCTACGCATATCCTATATTGAAAGAAAATGGCTTCCGGGCTACGGCGTTTATTATTTCATCACGAATTAAGCGCCATCCACAAAAATGGAACCCTGATTCATTACAGTTTATGAGTATCTCTGAATTGAAAGAGATTCAGGATGTATTTGATGTTCAGTCTCATACTCATTTTTTACACCGGACTGATAATAAACGTAACCCTATCTTATTGAGCCGTTCTTATCACAATATTGTTTTTGATTTTGAACACTCACGACGAGCGTTATCTCAATTTAATCCGCACGTGATCTTTCTGTCATATCCCTTTGGTGGCTTTAACCAAACCGCTATCGATGCGGCTAAAAATGCCGGTTTCCATTTGGCGGTAACGACGATGCAGGGCAAGGTTAAACCCGGTGATAATCCGTATACCCTCAAACGGCTTTATATTCTGCGTACTGATTCAATACCGACTATGGCAGAGCGTATTGCCAATGAACCTGGCCAGCCGGTTGCCCCTGCACCTGCGGTGATGGAGTCGGATTAACAACTCGATGGTATGAAGAGGATATGAAAGATGGTGCTCTGGTAAGGCACCATTTTTTATCTTGAAAGACCAAGAATACAGGTGAGCAAACGTGGCTAACCTGAGCCTTCAGTAAGAAGGATATTACCCAAAGTAATTGGAGTCGCAGGTAGGCCAGCAAGTAAACGCATCCCGAGGAGCTGACTGAAGTCAGTGATTCGGGTAAGTGAACGTAGCTAACACCCCTGCGGCTTCAAGTACAAAGGGTAATTAAGCGACTTGAACCGGTACCGCTTTAGCTTTGCGTTGTAGTTGATTCTGACCTTCAAAATACGCCACTTTAGGGTGGTGCAATCGGGCATCAGCATCAGACATCTGTACGTAGGAACAGATGATCAGCTTATCACCGACACAAGCACAACGCGCCGCGGCACCATTCACCGAGATAATCCGTGAACCGCGTTCGGCGGCGATAGCATAAGTGGAAAAACGCTGACCATTATCAACGTTATAAATATCAATGGCTTCGTATTCCAAAATCCCAGCGGCTTCCAGAAAATCCTGATCGATAGCGCAGGAACCTTCATAGTGCAAATCAGCTTGAGTGACTTTGACCCGATGCAGTTTGCCTTGCAACATAGTGCGTATCATAACTCTTACCTTTGACCCCGGTTATTACCCAGAATAAGTCTGGCATCCTATCCCATCATCGATTGATTTAGGGAGAAGCATCCAGTTTTGCTGATTTTATACCGCTTGTCTATGGCTCAGCGATTGAGTGATAAAAACAGGAGACTAAAACGGGTCTGCGGCTAGCGGAACAGGGACTTGCTATCAAGCCCCCGATCCCATCGGTCTATCGGTTGCTTGTGCAGACTTTGGTCGCAGATATAGGCATACTGGGTCGCCACTAGGGGTGGAGATTGTGTATTTATTGGTGTTAATGTTCATTCTTATATTTAATATAAATTCGTCATTTTTATCAGTAATAGTGAAATGTTGCTCTTGGTTATTAGACCCCTTAGGCTGAGAAAATCTCTCTTCATATCCTGGTGCTGCTAACTGTTTTAATTGATTAAATGCTTTTGCTATGTTGCCGCGAATTTCCTCCGGGTTCATTGCATCGGTATTATTCAGAGGATGGTACAGTTGATAGAGACAATCCAATGCTTCAGCATGATGGGTACAACAGAAAAAGTCCTTTATTATCTCCCATAAACTCATCGATGGTGGTAGTGTTTTTTCCGCTATATTTGCGATGACTGAGTGACTAATCTCAGTGGAAAACAGATGATTTCCAACCCTAATTCCCATCTTCAACCCCCTTTTATTTATGCGATGTATTACATACAAAAGGCAGAGAAAATGCTTTCGGGTTAACACCTTGTTTGGTGAAGAATAAGAGGAGCAGGGAAGGGGGATGTGCGGTGAAAACCGGGCTCGGCCGCTATTCACCGCAGTCAGGGGTTAACTACGCAAATCAACCTGTTGGTTATCAATCAGGCGTGCTTTACCCAGCCAGGCGGCCAGCAGGATAACGGCTTGTTGACTGTCGATGGTCAATGGTTGCAAAGTGTGGGCATCGCGGATAAACAGTTCATCCGGGGTAAAACCGGCATGGCGTAATTGCTCTGCGGTGTCAGCCAGCAAATCATCAATCTGCCTTTCACCCAAGATCAGTTTCTCGGCCAGAGCTTGCATTATCTTATTGAGCTGCGGGGCGATTTTTCGCTCTTCAGCCGTCAGATAGCCATTGCGGGAACTCAGTGCCAGACCATCTTTCGCCCGCACAATCGGCACCCCGACAACATTGATGTCATAGCCCATATCCGCCACCATTTTACGGATCAGTGCCAGTTGCTGATAATCTTTTTCACCAAAACAGGCAACATCTGGTTGCACCAGATTGAACAGTTTGCTGACGATAGTGGATACACCACGGAAATGACCAGGGCGACTGGCACCTTCTAAAATAGTAGACAGGGCAGGGACGTCGACATAGGTCTGGCTTTCCAGACCGGCTGGATAGACATCGACTGCCGCAGGGGCGAATACCAGATCCACACCGTGACGGGTCAACTTCTCGCAATCTTCCTGCAAAGTGCGTGGGTAGCGAGCTAAATCATCCGGGCGTTCAAATTGCAGCGGATTGACAAAAATACTCACGACCACCACATCGGCACGGGTTTTGGCATCTTCCACTAATGTCATATGCCCTTCATGCAGGTTACCCATGGTTGGTACCAGTGCAACTCGCTTTCCTTCCTGACGCCAACGGCGAATTTGCTGACGCAATAGCGGCAGGGTTTCAATAATCAGCATTCTTCTCTCCGATACCGGTCATCTTTCAAATTGCAGGTGTGTTGGCTGCGGTGATTACTCGACCCATTCATGGGCCTCGCCTCTGCTTGCCGCCTTCCTGCATCTTGAAATCTATTGGGTATAAATAGGATGTAATAGCAGCGTATTATCCGCAAAATTTACTGGAATGTATGTTCTTCCGCCGGATATAGGCCACTTTCAACTTCCTGAATATACAGCTTAATGGCGGCGCGAATATCACCGGCACTTTGTGCCAGGAAATTCTTACTGAATTTAGGGGTATGACCGCCAGTAATGCCCAGCGCATCGTGCATAACCAGTATCTGCCCGTCAGTGACATTACCAGCACCAATACCAATCACCGGAATAGCCAGCTCTTCGCTAACCCGTTTTGCCAGTTCTACTGGCACGCATTCCAGTACCAATAATTGCGCCCCCGCGAGTTCAAGTGCCAGTGCATCTTTCAGTAGCTGATTTGCTGCTACTTCTTCGCGGCCTTGTACTTTGTAGCCACCGAAGATATTAACTGACTGCGGGGTTAATCCCAGATGCCCGCATACCGGAACGGCACGTTCAGCGAGCATGCGCACGGTATCACATAACCAGCTACCGCCTTCCAGTTTGACCATATTGGCCCCGGCGCGCATCAACTCTGCGGCATTAGTAAATGTTTGCTCTGGTGTGGCATAACTCATGAAGGGCATATCTGCCAATAATAGGCAATGAGGCGCACCTCGGCGCACCGCACGGGTGTGATAAGCCACATCCGCGGTGGTTACTGGCAGAGTCGAGTCGAAGCCTTGTAACGTCATACCGAGCGAATCACCCACCAGCAGTACCTCAATACCTTGCTCGACAAACAACTGGGCAAAACTGGCATCATAGGCTGTCAGTGTGGCGAACTTACGCTTTTCTTGTTTCCATTGACGCAAGTGGCTCATGGTGGTGGCTTTCATCACTCTTTTCTCCTGAGACAAGGGGTTAAGATGGTGGGGATATCAGATAGGGATGCTATATGTTGAATTAGGCAAGTATGAGTTACCAAGGCACCAGACCGTTTTTATCCACCCATTTAAGGCGTTCTGATAATGCTTCGCCATCGGGGAAAATCAGGTCAGGTGCGATATCAGCCAGCGGATAGAGCATAAACTCGCGCTCTTTCAAACCATAGTGCGGCACAGTCAGGCGATCGGTTGTTATCACCTGTGAGCCATACAGCATGATATCCAGGTCCAGCGTTCGTGGCCCCCAGCGTTGTTCTTTCCTTACCCGGCCCTGATTGCGTTCAATGGCTTGAGTGTGGTCCAGCAGTTGCTCGGGTGGTAGTGAGGTATCTAACGCTACCACGGCATTAAGAAAATCTGGCTGATCTTGTGGGCCTAACGGTTTGGTGCGATAAAATGGCGAACATGCAACTAACCGGGTGCGTGGCAGATGCTCCAACGCTTCCAGGGCGGTTTTAACCTGTTGCAGTGGCATAGCCTGATTGCTGCCTAACGCGATATAGACCCGGATCATGATGCGAATTATGCCCCTTCTTTACGTGGTGCTGGCTTACGTGGGCGGCGGGGACGAGAGCGTCGTGGTGCCGGATCAGCCCCTAACGTATTCAGCATGGTTTTCTGCTGTAGCGGTGTGGCTTCCTGGAACTCCCCCCACCATTGTGTCAAACGCTGCAACTCATGGTTATTTTCCACTTCAGCCCGCAGCGCTAACAGATCATAAGCAGCACGGAATTTCGGATGTTCCATCAACTTGTGCGCACGTTTACCCTGACGGCGAGACAGGCGCAGTTGCAGCAGCCAGATATCTCGTACCAGTGAGGTAATACGTTTTGGAACGGCCAGCGAACGGCACTCTTCATCCAGCACATCATTCATTGCCAGGGCAAAGGCATCGTAATACGCCAAACCGCTTTCCTGCGTCAGTTTTTGCGCATGTTCAATCAACGGATACCAAAGCATAGCCGCAAATAAGAACGCTGGGTTGACGCGTTGATCATTATGCAAACGATGGTCAGTATTTTTTAGTACCTGAACCAGAATGCGCTCCATCGGAGAGTCATGCTGCTCAGTGAAATTGCGTGCAATCAGTGGAAATAATGGTTGGAACAACTGATATTCACACAGTTTTAAATAGGTTTTATAACCATAACCCGATTGCAACAGTTTGAGTGATTCTTCAAACAGGCGCGCTGGCGGGATCTCGTGCAGTAATGAGGCCAGACGTGGGATCGGCTCAGCGGTTTCCGGGCTGATCGTCATATCCAATTTGGCGGCAAAACGCACTGCACGCAGCATGCGCACGGGATCTTCACGGTAACGAGTTTCAGGATCACCAATCAGCCGGATAATGCCTTCTTTCAGATCACGCAAGCCACCGGTGTAATCACGCAGGGCAAAATCAGAAATACCGTAGTAGAGGCTGTTAATGGTGAAATCACGGCGCTGAGCATCATCTTCGATGGTGCCAAAAATATTGTCACGCAGCAGCATGCCATTTTGCGCTTGCTGGGAAGAGTTCTTGTCGCTATCTTCCGCCGGTTGTTGCTCATGGTGGCCACGGAAAGTGGCAACTTCAATGATCTCAGGGCCAAACATGACATGGGCCAGGCGAAAACGGCGGCCAACCAGACGACAGTTACGGAATAATTTCCGCACTTGTTCTGGTGTCGCGCTGGTGGTGATATCAAAATCTTTCGGTTTTTTGCCCAGTAACAGGTCGCGGACGCCGCCGCCAACCAGATAGGCTTCATAGCCTGATTTATTCAGGCGATAGAGAACCTTCAGCGCATTATCGCTGATTTCTCTACGGGAAATATTGTGCTGATCTCGCGGAATAATCGTCATCGCACTCTGTTGTGAAGCAGGCACCGCATGATTCTTGCGGCCAGTATTTGTTCTGGCAGGCCTTTTCTCTTTGCGGGCCACGCTATCTTCACCGGGCACTTTATCTTTACGGGCACTACCATCACGGGCCGTATCATCACGGACAGCTTTGTTATCGCGTTCTGATTTATCATCGCGAATCAGTACCTTACGGCAGAAATTGGCTACTCGGGTAAAAATGGTACACCTCGATAGTGGCTAATAAATAACAGAACTACAGAAAAACAGCGGCTAATCATAGCTCACCGTGCTTACTTTGAGAATGCCGTTGTGTTTTCAGTGACTGCTATTGTCCCGTGAAGCGGAATTGCTGCCAACGTCCAATTTTCGACTGCAAAACGTAATAATAACGGTAAATCAAGATCTTGCCAGCATTCTGGCAGCGGTTGATGTAAAAACTTCAATGCATCAACCAAAATCGGGCGCGGATCGCCATCCGGTAGCGGTGTTGCATGGTTTTGCTTGGATAACTTATTACCGTCATGATTCAGTGCCAATGGCAAGTGCAAATAGCTCGGAACGGGCTGTTGTAACTGTTGGTAGAGGGCTATTTGGCGCACGGTAGGTTCAATCAAATCAGCCCCACGCACAATTTCTGTCACGCCTTGAAAAGCATCATCAACCACCACAGCTAAATTATAAGCAAACAAGCCATCTCTGCGGCGGATAATAAAATCCTCTTGTGCCAGCGCAGATTCAACATGCAACTCACCCAGTAATTTATCATAAAAGGCATAAATCGGCTGTGTCTGTCGCAAACGAATGGCGGCACTATCAGCAGGTAAATGGCGGTCACGGCAATAACCGTCGTAGAATCCCCCTAGCTGTTGAATGCGGCTGCGTGTACACGTGCAGTAATAACTCAGGCCCTGCTGTTTCAACCAGTCTAATGTGGTGCGATAGGCTTCATGACGCTGGGACTGATAGATAACCTGACTGTCCCAATGGAGGCCATAGTGATCTAATACCGCCAGGATACGGGAAGCAGCTCCGGGAATTTCTCGAGGGGGGTCAATATCTTCAATGCGAACTAGCCAGTTCCCGCGTTGAGCACGGGCTTGCAGGTAACTTCCGAGTGCGGCAATCAGTGAACCAAAATGTAAATCACCAGACGGGGATGGGGCAAAACGGCCCACGTACTTATGTTGCTGAACATAATGTTGCAGCACACTGGGCTGTTGAGTACTGATATCTTCGGACATAAAAAGGGAAGGGAATTCCGCGTAATAGATACGGTGCCGGAGGTGACTCTGGCACCGTGTTATACCCTTCATATTTGGAGTTGTAGGGTTGTTAGCTACGCCTCTCGCCCGAATTACTTACGTTTGTTAGCGCATCGGGATTCGTTCGCTTGCTGCCTATCTACAACGCCAATTTCATTGGGTATGCAGTTAGCCTGCCATCTGCTTTTCGCGGATTTCGGCCAGGGTTTTACAGTCAATGCACAAATCTGCAGTTGGCCGTGCTTCCAGACGACGGATACCAATTTCTACGCCACAAGACTCGCAGAAACCGAAATCGTCATCCTCGACTTTTTTCAGCGTTTTTTCGATCTTTTTAATCAGTTTACGCTCGCGGTCGCGGTTACGAAGTTCAAGACTAAACTCTTCTTCCTGCGCAGCACGGTCTACCGGATCAGGGAAATTAGCGGCTTCGTCTTGCATGTGCGATACAGTACGATCCACTTCATCCCTGAGCTGGTTGCGCCATGCTTCAAGAATCAGCTTGAAATGCGACAGCTGGGCGGCATTCATATACTCTTCGCCTGGCTTCTCTTGGTACGGTTCTACCCCAGCGATGGCGAGAATGCTCAAGGACGAGGTTTTACGTTTTTGCCCTTCTTGCATGATGCTTCTCCTACATTCATACGCACTATCGAAATCCCCAATACGGGGAAAAATCAGGCCGCTATAAATACCAGAAGGAAGGTAGGTTAGCAATTATTCCTGTCGCCTGCTTGACAATGGTGTGAAGGAAGGCGTATTTGGCGAACAACTTTCTCCAATAATCGCTTCTTTATTCAGCGCTTGTTGGTGAGAGCGTTTCAGCCAGTAATAACGGTATGCGGGCGTCCAGCGCAATACCGTCAGGCGATAGTTGAAAACCGTAGCAAATAACCTCCACTCCTGCTTGCTGAGCCTGGGCCAGCAATTCTGCATAGCGATTGTCAATGTGTCGGGCCGCAGCGACTTGCCTGATGCCCGTATGCAATACGGCAAAAAAAAGTACCGCCCGGTGACCGTCGGCAACCATGCTTTGTAACTCCCTGAGATGCTTCTGACCCCGTAGGGTGACGGCATCCGGGAAATACCCACACTGTTGCTGTAATAAGGTAACCGACTTGACTTCAATATAGCAGTTAGACCTATTTTCTGCCTGCAATAACAAGTCTATACGGCTGTTCTCGTCTCCATATTTAATCTCTCTTTTGACAGAAGTGTAACCAGATAATTCAACAATATGGTTTTTATCTATCGCAGAGCTGACTAACTCATTGGCCCGTAAGGTATTTACGCAAATCCAATCACCACTTTGGGTGTGCGTTAACTCCCAACTGTGGGGATACTTACGTTTCGGGTTATCTGAGGTCGAATACCAAACTGTATCACCGGGCGTCGCGCAACCCGTCATTGCCCCAGTATTAGCGCAATGAATGGTTAATGATTCTCCAGCGGGTGTCACAATATCAGCTAAAAAGCGTTTATACCGCAGGATAAGTGTGGCGGGCTGTAACCGTGGGTTAAAAGATAACAATTGAGGGTTAGACGTCATCAAATTTCCTTTCGCCGCCAGCCAGCGGCCAGCTTTGTATCAGGGTATAGCGGGTGCGACCGCGCACCAATACTGACTCATACAGTGAGAAGTGGTCTACGCACAAGCGTTGATTATTGGTTTTGGCCGGTATAGCTACCGGGCGGGTAGCGCCACGCAACAAGGTCACATGGGGGTGGAATGGCAGTGATGTTTGGGCGCAACCACTGCGCGCAGCCTGAGATCGCAGCAACTGCGCCAACTGCAACAGGCCCCGGGGCGGATTTTTACAGCCAAGCCATATCACGCCCGAACCAGGCCAATGGCCGACATCATCTAAGGTTACGCTGAAGCCAGTCTGGCTGATACGCCCGGCTTGCTGCTGCAATACCTGTGCTTTAGCGGCACTTATATCGCCAAGAAATGCCAGTGTCAGGTGCATATTAGCGGCTTCGATAGGGCGACCGGCCTCGGGTGGGAAGCTCGCCGCCCGCCATTGCACAATATCCTGCTGCATGGTTTCAGGCAGTGTCAGGGCAAAGAACATGCGACGGAAACTTGTTTTAGTTTTATCAATGGTATTTATCATCTGGTTGGCATAATCACTCGGCTAAATACGCTCTACGGCCATGATGTTACAATGACTGATGATGAAAGTAGAGCATGGAGACAAATGTGGTGGTGAACCAGAAAGAGCGTGATGCGACAGTGATTGCTTTACCGGTAAGTGAAGTGCTCAGCGAGATACTCTCTGCGTTGCAAACCTCATCGCAAGTCTTACTCCATGCCCCGACCGGCGCGGGAAAATCGACCTGGTTACCGCTGCAAATCCTGCAATACAGTGGGTTGCCAGGGCGGATTATCATGCTGGAACCACGGCGGCTGGCGGCGAAAAATGTGGCTTACCGCCTGGCGCAACAACTGGGGGAACAACCCGGCCAGACGGTAGGCTATCGGATGCGTGCTGAAAGCAAAAGCGGGCCAGATACGCGTTTGGAAGTAGTAACCGAAGGCATTTTGACGCGCATGCTCCAGCAGGATGCTGAGCTAACGGGCGTCTCGCTGGTGATCCTCGATGAATTCCATGAACGCAGTTTGCAAGCTGATTTAGCGCTGGCGCTATTGCTGGATGTACAGCAGGGGCTGCGCGATGACCTAAAACTGTTAATCATGTCCGCGACTCTGGACAACCAGCGTCTTTCCTCGCTACTTCCTTGCGCGCCAGCCATTGTCTCGGCTGGGCGCAGCTTTCCCGTCGATCGTTGCTATCAGCCGCTATCAAGCCATGAGCGGCTTGAAGATGGGGCTGCCAGTCGGGTTAAGCGTTTATTAAATGAGCAAACCGGTTCTTTATTGCTATTTTTACCCGGTGTCGGTGAAATCCATCGCGTGATGGAGCGCTTGCACGGTGCCGTAGCCAACGACACAGATCTTTGCCCGCTGTATGGTGCGCTGCCGCTCAGTGAACAGCAGAAAGCGATTCAACCGGCTCTCGCCGGACGGCGCAAAGTGGTGCTGGCGACTAATATTGCCGAAACCAGTTTGACCATTGAAGGTATTCGGCTGGTGGTGGACAGTGGCCTGGAGCGGGTAGCGTGTTTTGATGTGAAAAATGGCCTGACCCGATTAGTCACCCAGCGTATCAGTCAGGCCTCAATGATTCAGCGTGCCGGGCGTGCCGGGCGGCTGGAACCGGGTATCTGCTGGCATTTGTTTGCTAAAGAGCAAGCCGATCGAGCAGCGGAATACAGTGAGCCGGAAATCCTCAACAGCGATCTATGCAGCTTATGGTTGGAACTGCTGAATTGGGGCTGTCAGGATGTGGCACAACTGAGCTGGCTGGATCAACCGCCGCAGGCGGCACTCATTGTCGCGCGCGAATTATTGATGCGACTCGGGGCCATCAACACCCATGGCCACCTTAGTGCTACGGGGCGCAGTATGGCGAGTTTAGGTTGTGAACCGCGTTTGGCGGCCATGTTGTGCTTTGCCGCTGAACAAAGCCCCGATGCGTTGGCAACGGCGGCATTGCTGGCCGCCATTTTGGAAGAACCACCCCGTTCTGGTCAGATTGATTTACACGATTGGCTTAGTCGGCCGCAACCTCACTGGCAGCGCCGGGCACGGCAATTGACGCAAAGAGTCAACCGCCGTTCAGGCAACGTGGACAGTAATCTCGCCGGCCAATTGCTGGCACTGGCTTACCCTGATCGCATCGCGCAGCAGAGAGGGCTGGATGGTCGCTACCTGTTGGCTAACGGTATGGGGGCTGCAATGGCTCAGGATGAGGCGCTGTCACGTACCCCCTGGCTAGTGGCCGCCAACTTATTACAAAGCAACAGCGGGCCGGATGCGCGTATTTTGCTGGCATTGCCGATTGATGTTGAACAACTGGTAAAACAATTACCCCGGTTAGTCGACGAGCAGACGGTGGTGGAATGGGATGAAGAAAAGGGTACGCTGCGGGCCTGGCGACGCTGGCAAATCGGGCGTTTGACCTTACGGGCGCAACCGTTAGCCAAGCCGAGCGATGAGGCATTGCAATCGGCATTACTTAACTGGATACGCGAGCAAGGGTTGCAGGTACTCAATTGGGATGAGCATGCCGAGCAGTTACGCGTTCGATTACAATGTGCTGCCCGCTGGCTACCTGAGGAGCCTTGGCCTGCGATGGATGATGACAGTTTGCTGAGCAAACTTGAGCTGTGGTTACAGCCGTCGCTGTCCGGCGTGCGGGCTTTCCGCGGATTGCGGCAAGTGAATATTAGCGAGGCATTAACCCGCTTGTTGAGCTGGCAGTTACGTCAACGGCTGGATACTGAGCTGCCAACTCATTACACTGTGCCCACGGGGAGCCGCCTGCCAATCCGTTATTATGTCGAGCGGCCACCGGTACTGGCGGTGCGTTTGCAGGAGGTCTTTGGCGAACAACACAGCCCGATGCTGGCCTGCGGGCGGGTGGCGGTGGTGTTAGAACTGCTCTCCCCGGCACATCGGCCATTACAGATTACGGGTGATCTAGCCGCTTTCTGGCAAGGCGCATATCGGGAGGTACAAAAAGAGATGAAAGGGCGTTATCCCAAACATGTCTGGCCGGATGACCCTGCCAATACCCGGCCAACCCGCAGGACCAAGAAGTATCAGAGCCAATAATTTCAGATGTTTCCCCTTTCTATTCGATAAATTGGGGAACACATTAAGCCGCAATAATCGCCAATGCGCGTGGAGATAAATACATGTCTGGGGATGACCGCGAGCCAATAGGGCGCAAGGGCAAGAAAGCCCTACCCAAAGTCGCATCGAAACGGCCACTGCGCCGGCGGCGTGATGAAGATGAGTTCGAAGAAGAAGACTATTTAGATGACGAAGAGCACGACGATGATGACTACGATGACGAGGAAGAGCCGATGCCAAGAAAGGTAGCATCACGTCCGCCCCGTAAAAAACGCCGCTGGCTCGGCTTATTTATCAAACTGTTTTTAGTCGGTGCCGTGGTGCTGGCTATTTATGGGGTTTACCTCGATTCGCAAATTCGCAGCCGCATCGATGGCAAAGTTTGGCAACTGCCAGCCGCTGTGTATGGCCGCATGGTTAACCTTGAACCGGGGATGTCCTACAGCAAAAAAGAGATGGTCGATTTGCTGGAAGGGATGCAATACCGGCAGGTTACCCGTATGACCCGTCCAGGTGAATTCACGGTTCAGGGCGATAGTATTGATATCTTGCGCCGCCCATTTGATTTCCCTGATGCGAAAGAGGGCCAGATCCGCGCGCGTTTGGTGTTTAAAAACGATCGTCTGGCCCAGATCCAAAATCTGGATAATCAGCGTGATTTCGGTTTCCTGCGCCTTGATCCTAAGTTGATTACCATGCTGCAATCACCTAACGGTGAACAGCGTCTGTTTGTGCCGCGTGCCGGTTTCCCTGATTTGTTAGTCGATACTTTGCTGGCAACCGAAGACCGCCATTTCTATGAGCACGATGGCATCAGCCCGTACTCCATTGGCCGCGCAGTAGTCGCTAACCTGACTGCCGGTAAAGCGGTGCAGGGCGGCAGTACCCTGACGCAGCAATTGGTGAAAAACCTGTTCCTGACCAACGAGCGTTCACTGTGGCGCAAACTTAACGAAGCCTATATGGCTCTGTTGGTGGATTACCGTTACAGCAAAGATCGGATTCTGGAACTGTATCTGAACGAAGTGTATCTCGGTCAAAGTGGTAGCGATCAGATTCGTGGTTTCCCGCTGGCAAGCCTGTATTACTTTGGTCGCCCGGTAAATGAACTGAGCCTTGATCAGCAAGCGATGCTGGTGGGTATGGTGAAGGGGGCGTCGCTGTATAACCCATGGCGTAACCCAACGCTGGCACTTGAACGTCGCAATCTGGTGTTGCGCCTGTTACAGAATCAAGGTGTGATTGACGCAGAGCTTTACACCATGCTTAGTGCCCGCCCGCTGGGGGTACAGCCAAAAGGCGGTGTTATTACTCCCCAGCCAGCCTTTATGCAGATGGTGCGTCAGGAACTGCAACAGAAACTGGGTGACAAGATTAACGATCTATCTGGTGTGAAGATCTTCACCACACTGGATCCAGTTTCACAAGATGCAGCAGAAAAAGCCATTGAAGACGGCATTCCGGCGCTGAAAGCCGCTCGTCATTTGGATGATCTGGAAGCGGCGATGGTGATTGTTGACCGCTTCAGTGGCGAAGTTCGTGCCATGGTGGGCGGCGCACAGCCGCAGTATGCAGGCTTTAACCGTGCAATGCAGGCTCGTCGTTTAGTCGGTTCTCTTGCCAAGCCACCCACTTATCTGACGGCATTGAGTGAGCCAGATAAATACCGCCTTAACACTTGGTTATCTGATCAACCGTTGTCGATCAAATTACCAAACGGTTCATCATGGCAGCCAAAAAACTATGATCGCCAGTTCCGTGGTCAGGTGATGTTGGTTGATGGGCTGGCTAACTCGCTGAACGTGCCGACGGTGAATCTGGGAATGTCGGTTGGGTTGGATCAAATCAGTGCGATGTTGCAGCGATTAGGGATCCCGAAAGCCGCTATTACTCCAGTTCCGGCCATGTTACTGGGGGCGATTGACCTGACTCCGGTTGAAGTGGCACAGGAGTATCAGACTATCGCCAGTGGCGGTAACCGTGCACCGTTATCGGCGGTGCGTTCGGTTATTGCCGAAGATGGCACCGTGCTGTATCAGAGCTTCCCACAGGCGGAACGTATGGTACCTGCTCAGGCGGCCTATTTGACACTTTATGCGATGCAACAAGGGGTGGCCCGTGGTACCTCTCGTTCGCTGTCAGTGAAATTCTCCAAATACACACTGGCGGCCAAAACCGGTACTACCAACGACCTGCGTGATAGCTGGTTTGCCGGTATTGATGGTAAGGAAGTGGCGATTGCCTGGGTTGGTCGTGACAATAACGGCCCGGCAAAACTGACCGGAGCTAATGGTGCGCTAACCTTGTATCGCCGCTATCTGGAGAACCAGACTCCACTGCCGTTGGTGTTGCAACCACCGGAAGGGATTAGCGAGATGAGCATTGATTCGGCGGGTAACTTTGTCTGTGGTGAGGCTGGTGGTATGCGCACCATTCCTGTCTGGACTGAAAACCCACAGGGGTTGTGTAAGGCGGCTCAGCCCGCTTCGCAACCACAAGCCGAAGGCGACGGTGTTGCCGGCTGGATAAAAGATATGTTCGGCCAGTAACAGTTAACCCACTGGCACGGTTATCGCGACCGTGCCAGTCTATTCATGCTCCACAGCTCCACTGTTTTGCCTCCGCACCTTATCCCCTCATTTCTTACTACTCAATCGGCTGGCTTAGCGCTTGCAGTTCGTCGCAGGTTACGCATAAACTACCTGCTTTGATAATTATTTCACTTTGATAATTATTATCGTTTCGATTCACTTTCTCGCTATTTTTCGATAACGTTCGGGTCGCAATAATTGTTAAACCCGTTAACTTTTAATCGCAGGGCACCATCTTGGACCAACAGGCAAGCCAATCCAGCACCTTTATCCTCCGTGAGCTGAGTTTTTCGGTTCCCGGCCGAACCTTATTACAGCCACTGTCACTGACATTCCCACAAGGCAAAGTCTGCGGACTTATCGGCCATAATGGTTCCGGTAAATCAACACTATTAAAAATGCTGGGTCGCCATCAGCCACCATCAAGTGGCGAAGCCTTACTCAATGATGTGCCATTAGCACTGTGGGACAGCAAAGCGTTTGCCCGTGAAGTTGCTTATTTGCCACAACAGTTACCGGCGGCTGAAGGGATGACGGTACGTGAATTGGTGGCGATTGGCCGCTATCCGTGGCATGGCGCGTTAGGCCGTTTTCGTCAGGAAGACCGCCAACAAGTGGAAGAGGCAATTGCACTTGTCAATTTAAAACCCTTGGCTAGCCGGTTGGTTGACAGTTTATCCGGTGGTGAACGGCAGCGTGCCTGGTTGGCCATGCTGGTGGCACAAAATAGCCGCTGCCTATTGCTCGATGAACCGACTTCGGCACTGGATATTGCGCACCAGGTAGAGGTATTAGGGTTAATTCAACATCTCAGTCGTGAACGCGGATTGACGGTCATTGCTGTGTTGCATGATATCAATATGGCCGCCCGTTATTGCGACCACTTAGTGGCATTGCGTGGCGGGGAGATGATTGCACAAGGGCCGGCTGACAGCCTGATGCAGGGAGAGGTATTGGAGCAAATCTACGGTATCCCAATGGGGATATTACCGCATCCGGCCGGTGGTGCGCCGGTAAGCTTCGTGTACTAATGACAACACATTTATCCATGGTTGAATCTCATTGCGCGATGCCAGATCACTCTCGGCGCAGACTGCTTACCGCATTAGCACTATCGCCGTTACTGCTGTCATTGCCCAGTTGGGCGCAGAATAGCGGCAAGATTGATGCTAATCGAGTTGTCACGTTAGAGTGGTTACCCACTGAGTTACTGTTGGCATTGGGGGTTACACCTTATGGTGTGGCTGACACCCATAATTACCGACTATGGGTTGAAGGTCCTGAATTGCCTGCCAGTGTTATTGATGTGGGGCAGCGTACTGAACCTAACCTGGAACTGCTACAGCAAATGGCACCGTCGCTAATCCTGATGTCGCAAGGCTTTGGCCCTTCGCCGGAAAAACTCGCTCCTATCGCTCCCTCGATGAGTTTTGCCTTTAATGAAGAGGGCAGTTCACCGCTGGCAGTTGGCCGGAACTCATTGCGCACGCTGGGCCAACGGCTAGGGCTAGAAACGGTTGCGGAGCAGCATATTGCTGACTTTACCCACTTTATGCAGGTAGCTCGTCAACGTCTTTATCACACCAGCCAGGCACCACTACTGATGTTTACTCTGTTGGACACTCGCCATGCGCTGGTTATCGGCAAAGGCAGCCTATTCCAAGATGTATTGGACCAATTGAAGATTGAAAATGCCTGGCAGGGAGAAACCAATCTCTGGGGTAGCTCGGTTGTGGGTATTGAACGTTTAGCGACCATAAAACAGGGGCGCGCCATCTGCTTCGATCATGGTAATCGTGAAATGTTACAACAGGTTGCTGGCACTCCGTTGTGGCAATCTATGTCGTTTGTGCGTCAAAACCAATTACGAATATTGCCGCCGGTGTGGTTCTACGGCTCAACGTTGTCTGCCATGCGTTTTGTGCGTCTTTTGGAGCAGGCATGGGGTAATGCATCATGATGGCAACCCATCCACGCAAGAGCGGGTTACTGCCCATTGGATTACTTGGGCTGTTATTGATAATTGCCGTGGCACTGACTCTATATAATCTGCGCCAATTATTGCCCGTTTCATTATGGGCTGAAGCGTTATGGCGGCCAGACAACAATGATGTGCGCCAGATGTTATTCCATTACAGCCAGTTACCTAGGTTGGTCGTCGCACTGCTCACCGGTGCTGGGTTAGGGTTAGTCGGTGTTTTATTCCAGCAAGTGCTGCGTAACCCATTGGCCGAACCCGCCACACTCGGTGTCGCGGCGGGTGCCCAACTTGGGCTGACAGTCGCTACCCTATGGATGTTACCCGGTGGCGAATTGACCCGCCAACTGGCAGCAATGGCTGGTGGTATGGTCATCGGTGCGTTGGTATTTGGTGTCGCCTGGGGAAAACGACTCTCGCCTGTCACTCTGATTCTGGCTGGCCTGGTTCTTGGTTTGTACTGTGGTGCAGTTAATGGTCTGTTGGCACTATTTAACTATGACCAGTTGCAGGGGCTGTTCTTATGGAGCAGTGGCGCACTGAATCAGCAGGATTGGAGTACGGTGCAATTTATTCTGCCACGCTTAGTGATTACCTGCATATTGGCAGCTTTACTGATACGCCCATTAACCCTATTGGGGCTAGATGATGGCATTGCTCGTAATCTAGGACTGGGGTTATCACTGGCGCGGTTGAGTGCGCTGGGCGTGGCAATTATTTTCAGTGCGATGTTAGTTAATGCAGTCGGAGTCATTGGGTTTATCGGTCTATTTGCGCCACTGTTGGCGAAAATTTTTGGTGCGCGGCGGTTATCTCAGCGCTTGATCCTGGCACCGGTAGTCGGGGCGTTACTGCTCTGGGTTACCGATCAGAGCATCATCTGGCTGACGCAAGTCTGGCGGGAGATCCCTACCGGTGCGGCGACCGCCTTGATTGGTGCACCACTACTGTTGTGGCTACTACCACGTTTACACAGTGCGACCGCACCCAATATGGATTTTGGCGATAATGTTCCTGCTGAACGACAGCATTTAGGATTATGGATAAGTGTTGGTTTGCTGTTACTGCTGGCTGGGTTGACGGTAGCGCTTATGCTCGGCCGCGACAATCAGGGCTGGAGTTGGATTACCGGTGATGAACTTCAGGCAGTGTTACATTGGCGCTGGCCACGTGTGCTCGCGGCATTATCGGCCGGTATGATGCTGGCGGTGGCGGGGACCTTAATCCAAAAACTGACGGGTAACCCAATGGCTAGCCCCGAAGTTCTGGGTATCAGCTCTGGTGCTTCTTTCGGGGTGGTGGTCATGATGTTTATCGTGCCAGGTAATGCGTTGCTATGGTTGCTACCCGCCGGGAGCTTAGGGGCTGCGGCCACGTTATTGTTGATTCTGGTGGTTGCTGGTCGTGGCGGGTTCTCTCCAGGCAGAATGCTATTAGCAGGGATTGCACTGAGCACCGCCTTTACCACGGTAATCACTATGTTACTGGCCAGTGGCGACCCACGTATGCGCGGCTTGCTGGCGTGGATTTCTGGCTCTACCTACTCGGTTAATGGAACACAGGCAGTAACAACCGGTTTAGTTGCTTTGGTGCTGATTGCATTAGCGCCACTGTGCCGCAGATGGTTAATGATTTTGCCATTGGGCAGTGTCACCGCCAGAGCACTGGGTATGGCGCTTGCACCTAGCCGGTTAGCCATTTTGTTATTGGCTGCCATCTTAACTGCCGCGGCTACCCTGACAGTTGGGCCTTTAAGTTTTGTCGGGCTGATGGCACCACATATGGCGCGTATGATGGGCTTTCGCCGAGCCATTCCACAACTGTTTATCGCGGCTATTTTAGGTGGACTGCTGATGGTATTTGCCGACTGGTGTGGCCGCATGCTGTTGTTCCCGAACCAAATCCCCGCAGGGTTGTTGGCAACATTTATTGGTGCTCCTTACTTTGTTTATTTATTGCGTAAACAAGGGCGGTAAGCGTTTATTATGTCAATAATCTGCTTCGTTTGAATATGGATTCTGAACTGTAGTTAGATTTTTTATCAAATATATCATCGAGCTATTAATTATGAGTCGATGATATGGAGAATATTGGGTTAATTTATAGTAATATTATTTAATGATTGTTGTATTTAAAATTATTATAAATAAAAATACTACATGCATTGTTAATTATATTTAAACTCAGTTAAATTTAATAAGTAATAAAGTATTGTTCATGAGTTTTTATATGATAGTGTGAAAGAATCAGGCAGAAAATCCATCGCGTTACTTAGACGCTAATTGTGATTGTCAATTTGATAGTTACCTGTATGTTATCAAGCTAAATAATGCAATGTAAATTATTTTTAAGTTATTGGTTTGTCTGATTATTCTACTCATTATTTAGTGGTAATTAAATTGGAGAGAAATAAGATGACTGAATTAATTCATGAAAAAAGTAAGTTTTTTCTGCATGGGGTTAATGACAAGGTGTTGATTAATATCTTGTTAATATATGGTCTGATAGTGACAGGCTTTGGTGTGTTACTCATTTCCGATGTATTAACTTTTTCTCTGACGACGCACATTGATACTGTTCAACCAGTAACCCGTAATATAATAGATTATCACCCAGTTGAAGTTAACATGCCTACACTTCCTATGGGGCCAAGTTGGAATGGTAGTAGTGGTGGTGATATTCCACAGTATGTAGAAATATCAGAATTACTTTATACCGTTAATCGGCATTAAATTAATTAAGCGCATTAAACCTCTGGGCTTTAATTTATAACCACCTCCAGCGTTTTGGCGGTGGTTATAGTATCTATAGATATTAAAGTTTGGCAAAGCACCGGCGGGCAGCATCGACGGTTCTCTGGATATCCTCTTTGCTATGTGCGACGGACATAAAACCGGCTTCAAACGCAGAAGGGGCCAGATAGACGCCTTCTGCCAGCATCAAATGGAAGAAACGTTTAAAGCGTTCAACATCACAATTCATGACATCCTGATAGCAGGTGACCGTTGGTGAATTGCTAAAGAAGATACCAAACATGCCACCAACGTGGTTAACCACCAGCGGGATGTTCTCTGCTTGTGCTGCATCGAGCAGGCCAGTTGCCAGTAAATCGGTTAACTCGGTCAGGGTTTCATGAATACCTACCTGTGCCACTTCAGTTAAACAGGCATAACCCGCCGCCATAGCGATAGGGTTCCCGGAGAGAGTACCCGCCTGATAAACTGGTCCAGTCGGCGCCAGTGCCTCCATGACATCACGGCGACCACCGAAAGCACCCACCGGCATACCACCACCGATAATTTTCCCCAGACAGGTTAAGTCAGGAATGACATGGTAGTAATCCTGCGCCCCGGCTAATGCCACCCGGAAACCCGTCATGACCTCATCAATAATCAGCAATGCACCAAATTCATCACATAGATCACGCAGCCCCGGCAGGAATTCTGGCTGCGGTAGTATGCAGTTCATATTGCCAGCGACAGGTTCAACAATGATACAGGCGATTTCTTGTGGGTATTGCTCAAAGGCTTCACGTACAGAGGCGAGATCGTTATAAATACAGGTCAGAGTGTGCTTAGCGAAATCAGCCGGTACCCCCGGAGAGTTTGGCTGACCGAGGGTCAATGCGCCAGAGCCTGCTTTTACTAATAGGCAGTCGGCGTGGCCGTGATAGCAGCCTTCAAACTTGATGATTTTATCGCGCGCAGTGAAACCTCGGGCTAGACGAATGGCGCTCATGGTGGCTTCGGTACCGGAGTTAACCATCCGTACCATATCCATGGTTGGCACTAATTCTGTCACCAACTCAGCCATTTTGACTTCCATCGCTGTCGGTGCGCCAAAGCTTAGGCCGCGCTCGACTGCTTCAATTACGGCCTGACGAATGGCGGGATGATTGTGACCAAGCACCATCGGACCCCAGGAGCCGACATAATCGATGTAAGCTTTACCATCGACATCAAATAGATAAGCGCCGTCAGCACGTTCAATAAACAATGGAACGCCACCGACACCGGTGAATGCACGCACCGGAGAGTTAACCCCGCCTGGGATCACCTGCTGTGCCTGGGCATACAGACTTTCGGACTTACTCATAAACTGGCTCCTGAATTGGGCTTGATGACATTGGCTGAGATGATATTATATTAAATAACAGTGAGTTATATAAAATTAATGTTGTTAACATCAGCTATGACCATAGACAATGGTGCCTATTCTAAAGAACTGGCCGCGGTTATCAAATGATTGGGCATAATTAACTGCTAGCTTGCGCGACGTGCCGCATATTCGAAACTTTCATCGCTAAACTTACATTCTAAGCCAGAGTGTTTCATCGACGTTTAAGCAGGCACATCATGATGATGTAGTCTAAACTCAGACTACTGTTCATTTGTATTACTTATTATTCAATTGATAAATAGACTAATCATGACTGATTCAACGCAACCAATGCCTGCTGAAGGCGTTACTGAACTCAAACGGGGTCGTTTTATCCGAGCATTGGTTAATCGTGATAAAACGCCGTTGGTTATTCTTATTATGGCTGGTGTGGTCGGGGTTGTTACCGGTTTGCTGGCTGTGGCTTTTGATCGCGGCGTCGATTGGATCCAACAACAAAGGTTGGCAACGCTGGCCAAAGTCGCGGATTACGCAATTTTGGTATGGCCGTTGGCTTTCGTTATGTCGGCGTTGCTGGCGATGGTAGGTTATTTTTTGGTGCGTCGTTTTGCTCCTGAGGCTGGTGGTTCAGGTATTCCTGAAATCGAAGGGGCAATGGAGGAGATGCGGCCAGTGCGCTGGTGGCGGGTTATTCCGGTTAAATTTATTGGCGGCCTTGGAACATTAGGGGCGGGCATGGTGTTAGGCCGGGAAGGGCCGATGGTACAGATGGGGGGTAATAGCGGGCGGATGATTGTCGATATCTTTCGTCTGCACAGCCCTGAAGCACGTCACTCATTGCTGGCAACAGGTGCAGCTGCCGGGTTGTCTGCGGCCTTCAATGCCCCGCTGGCGGGGATTTTGTTCGTTATTGAAGAGATGCGCTCTCAGTTCCGCTACAGTCTGGTGTCAATCAAAGCCGTATTTGTCGGGGTGATAACATCTACTATCGTCTACCGCTATTTTAACGGTGAACATGCGGTTATTGATGTCGGTAAAATGAGCGAAGTGCCACTGGACACATTATGGCTTTACCTTGTGCTGGGGATTATTTTCGGTGCCATCGGTGTGATGTTCAATGCGTTAATATTCCGCACGCAGGATATGTTCATGCGTTTCCACGGTGGTGATTGGCGCAAGTTAGTTTTGCTTGGCGGCCTGCTGGGAGGAATGTGTGGTTTATTGGCATTGTTTCATGGCGAGGCTGTGGGGGGTGGTTTTGCATTAATTCCTATTGCGACAGCCGGTAACTTCAGTATCGGCATGTTGCTATTCATTTTTATTGCTCGAGTTATTACGACACTATTGTGCTTTGGTTCTGGTGCACCTGGCGGGATATTTGCCCCAATGTTGGCTTTAGGAACTATTTTGGGTACTGCTTTCGGTTTGTCCTGCGCGTATTTTTTCCCCGAATACGGCATTGAGGCCGGGACTTTTGCTATTGCCGGGATGGGGGCGCTGTTTGCTGCATCGGTACGTGCACCACTGACTGGGATAGTTTTGGTGTTGGAGATGACCGATAATTATCAGCTTATTTTACCAATGATAGTGACCTGCTTGGGCGCCACATTAATAGCACAATTTATGGGGGGTAAGCCCTTGTATTCAGCTATTTTAGCCCGCACATTACAAAGACAAGAGCAGGCTGCATCTGCGAGTGAACAACAACAACCGGTGGTTGAAAATGATACTCAAACAGGTAGATAATATATAACATTAGCCAGCAATACTTGAATGAATTACTCAGGTATTAGATAATTGATGATTAGATCAGGCTGCCATTGTAGTAACCTGCAACTCGAACACCGGTTGGGAGTGATGAGTATGAGCGATGAAACAGTACTGCCCCTACAGTTTACTGAGGCAGCAGCTAAGAAAGTTAAACTGCTGATTTCTGATGAGGAAAATCCGAATCTGAAGCTGCGGGTTTATATTACCGGTGGCGGATGCAGCGGGTTCCAGTATGGTTTTACTTTCGATGATCAAATCAACGATGGGGATATGACCATCGAAAAGCAAGGCGTGGAATTGGTTGTTGATCCGATGAGCCTGCAATATCTGGTCGGCGGTGCGGTGGATTATACCGAAGGGTTGGAAGGCTCACGCTTTATTGTGACGAACCCGAATGCGAAAAGTACCTGTGGTTGCGGTTCTTCTTTCAGCATTTAATTTATCCTGTGTCCTTGATGCTACAACGACGTTAGCTGTATTCACTTAACCGAACCACTGAATTGCAGCTCATCGGGATTAGTGAGCCTCATTTTGAAGGCACACTCTACGGGCTAGCATCAATGCTGTTCAAATCGCTTCTGACTGATTTGTCGTTCGTTTACTGCCCTGCTGTAACACCAATGACTTTGGGTATAATTAGTCCACTCAATTTCCGATAAAAAACCGCAACTTTAATAGTTGCGGTTTTTTTCATCTGAATATTACCATTCTACAGTGATCAACTGTGTCATCTGGCTGTTACTGGTTTGGCTGAGTAATGAGCCATCTGTCGCAATAAAAGAATGGCTGATTTTAGGTTCGCTAACCAAGCCACCTCCTCGTTGGCAGTGTATTTGTGGATAATTTACTTTTGCATCGTTAGCTATGTGTTCATTTTGATTCGGTGATTGCACCTGACAAGATGGCACGATAGTTAAGCTTAATTCTATTGTGCCGCTTAGCCCCTGAGCCAGCGACGGACTGGCAATAAATGCCAGCCAAAACGTAAACAAAAAATATTTCATGATTTATGACTGCATTTTTATCTGTCGGTGTCCCATTCAGCCAGCTAAATGGGGATATCCTGCTTATTGACGCCGCAGCGTTGTTAGCTATCAGGGCCAATTATTTTGGATAGATATATCGGCTAATTATTTAAAAACTTGAAGATTTAGATCATACAAATTAGACCAATCACTCTATTAGTGCTCTATTTCAAATGTGGGTAGTTTTAAACGCCAGCGGATAGCTGCAAGCCGGATACCGAGCGTAATCACCATGCCCAGCATCATTGCTTGTTGTAAGGGCATACCAAAAGTATAGAACGCGGTAGCATGAACGATACCACCAATAATGCAGGCGGTAGCATAAATTTCAGTGCGCAGGATCATTGGGATCTCGCGGGCTAATACATCGCGGATAATCCCACCGCCGACTCCGGTTATAACACCCATACAGATAGCCACTAACGGGCTGGCACCAGCCGCAAAGGCTTTATTGACGCCGATACCGACGAATACTGCCAGACCAATAGCATCAAGCACCGGCAGGATCCATTTAGGTGTTCGACGAGGTTGACGCACCAACAAAATGGTTGCCAGACAGGTCACCATTGCAACCACTAAGTCAGTAGGATCTTTCACCCAAAAAACCGGGCCATTGGCCAAGGCCATATCGCGGATTGTTCCCCCACCGACAGCCGTCACCACCCCTAAAACCAGCACACCAAACGGGTCCATACGCAACTTCCCCGCTAGCAATACACCAGAGATAGCAAATACCGCAGTACCTAAAATATCCAGCCAATAAACCAGCATTAATGTGACTCCGCCACGGGGGATTGAAAGCTGGCCATTTGTTGGCACAACTGTTCAGCGGCCAGCAGGATACGCGGACCCGAACGATTAAACCAGTCCTCATTCAGCGTTATAACAGGAATTGCAAGCTGAGGTTGCCAGAAGGCTCTGACATTATCAGCTTGTGGCTGGTCACCGCTGACTACGATCACCTGTGGTTGGCGTGTCATGACTTGTTCCCGACTGACTTGAGGCCAAGGAACACGACTGCCAGCAAAAATATTTTCTCCACCACACAGGGAAATAACCTCACTTTGTAACGTATGCCCAGAGCTGGTAAACAGCGGCTGAGTACCAAACTGTAAAAAGGTACGCAAGGGCGTGTTACGGGCATTGTGGCGACGTAATTCAGTAACCTTCTGACGGAGTTGAGCTGCGGCTTGGTGGGCCTGTTCAGGATGCTGGCTGTATTGCGCCAATTTATCCAGATCACCAGCAATTTGATCAATATTTACCGGATCAGAATAGAAGATTGGAATACCAAAGGCGGCGAGTTGATCAAGCGGGCGTTGTGGATTACCGCCACGCCACGCGAGGATCAAGTCTGGCTTTAATGCCAAAATACGTTCGACATTCACGCCTTGCCAGGATGCAACTTGCTCAAGCTTTTTAGCCGCTTCCGGGTAATCAGAGTAAGCACTTACTGCAACCAGTTTATCGCCTAATCCCGCGGCATAAGCCAGTTCAGTGGTGCTGGGGGATAAGCTGATAATCCGCTCTACTGCCACTGCGTATGGTGCAAACAGGGCAAACGAAAACAGGCCGAGCAACAACGTTATTGCTGCTCGTGATAGGGAGAAAATACGGGAACGGACCATTAATTGCGATTAGCCAGTGTGGTTAACATGGCTTCGATCATAAGCGTCGACTGCTGAGCGGCGACCACTAAGAACTCTTCAAAGCTCAGATGAGACTCCTGATCAGCCACATCAGAAATCGCACGAACCACAACGAAAGGTGTCTTGAACAGATGACAAACATGGCCGATAGCGGCGGCTTCCATCTCGACTGCTGCCACCGACGGGAAGGCCGCGCGGATACGGGCCAGGGGGGCTGAACCATTAATAAAGGCATCGCCGCTGCAAATCAGGCCGCGTACTGCATGTAAGTTCAATTGATTAATGCAGCTTTCTGCCAGTGCAATCAACTCAGCATCAGCAATGAAAGCGGGAGGGCAACCGGCCATTTGGCCTGCTTCATAGCCGAATGCGGTCACATCAGCATCGTGATAGCGAACTTCGTTAGAAACAACGATATCACCCACTTTCAAACTGGAGGCTAAACCACCCGCAGAGCCGGTATTGATTACCACGTCTGGCTGGCAATGCTCTAACAGCAATGTTGTTCCCATGGCCGCAGAGACTTTACCAATGCCGGATTTTAGTAATGCGACATCAACGCCATTGAGTTTACCGGTGTAAATTTCGCAACCTGCTCGTGTCAAGGTTTGGCGATTTTCAATTTTATCACGCAGCAACGTAACTTCTTGCTCCATCGCACCAATAATGCCTACTTTCATATGGATACCCGCTGATTTTAAAGAGTGGATTAGGTTGTAATTATCAACGCACAGTTTATCAGTTAAGTGAGATATCCGGGTAGCTCAGCAAAGATAATGCGTAATGTGCCGCAGTTCATGCGTAATCAATTGCATCTGTTGGCGGGAGTCGGTATCACTGTTTATATTAAATGATCAGGGGGATAACATGTCCGGGATCGACTTTAAGCAGAAAATCAGTTTTCAGCGGCCGTTTGGTAAATCCAGTTCGGCGGAAGATGAATATGAGATTACCCGAGTATTTGAAAGTGATCGGGGTCGGATTGTGAATTCTGCCGCCATTCGGCGTTTGCAGCAAAAAACACAGGTCTTCCCACTGGAACGTAATGCCGCTGTTCGTAGCCGTTTAACCCACTCGTTGGAAGTGCAACAAGTGGGGCGTTATATTGCCAAAGAGATCCTTAATCGGTTTAAGCAGGATAAAAAAATCACAGCTTATGGGCTGGATAAGCTGCTTGATCCCTTTGAAAGCATAGTGGAAATGGCTTGCCTGATGCATGACATCGGTAATCCTCCCTTTGGCCATTTTGGTGAATCAGCTATCAATAACTGGTTTACAAAACAGATGGACCCTAACGGCGGTGGTGCGGAACCTCGTGGTAAGGATCATTGTCAGGTTAATGCATTAAGGCTGCGGGAAGGGGAAACAGAACTTAATATCCTGCGCAGTAAAATCCGCCATGACCTAAGCCAGTTTGAAGGTAACGCACAAGCCATTCGGTTGGTTTACAGTTTATTAAAACTGAATCTGACTTATGCTCAGGTAGGATGCATTCTTAAATATACCAAACCGGCGTATTGGTCAGGCGATATTCCTGCTTCTCATCACTATTTGATGAAGAAACCAGGGTTTTATCTGGCTGAAGAAGACTATGTTAAAGATTTACGTCGTGAACTCAATATGGGAGAGTTCAATCGTTTCCCTCTGACATATATTATGGAAGCTGCGGATGATATTTCTTATTGTATTGCTGACTTAGAAGATGCAGTAGAAAAAAGTATTTTCAGCGTTGAACAACTTTATGATCATATGATGCAAGAGTGGGGCGAAGTTACCCATGGCGACTTGTTTGATAAAGTTGTTGGTGGCGCATTCCGGCAATTAGGTCGCGGGCAAGGCCGGCGCAGTTCGGAAGATCAATTCTTTATGTATTTACGGGTAAATACTGTCGGGAAGTTAGTTCCCCATGCAGCACAACGGTTTATTGAAAATTTACCCACGGTATTTTCTGGCTCGTTCAATCAGGCATTATTAGAAGACTCCAGCCCCGCGTGTAAATTACTGCAAATTTTTAAAAAGGTGGCAGTAAAACATGTGTTTAATCATCCTGAAGTAGAACAGCTTGAATTACAAGGATATAGAGTTATTAGTGGGCTACTTGATATTTACAGCCCATTATTATCTATGCCGCAAACGGCCTTTACACAGTTAGTGGCAGAAGACAGCCACCGCCAGTATCCTATTGAGACGCGGTTGTTCCATAAATTGTCTACTAAGCATCGCTTGGCTTATGCGGAATCGACAGAGCGGTTACGTAATTTATCGTCAGAACAACATGAGATCTATGAATATTATTATCGTGCTCGTTTAATTCAGGATTATATCAGTGGGATGACGGATCTTTATGCTTATGATGAATATCGGCGATTGATGGCTGCGGAATAGTATCCAAGCAAAGTGAGTTGTCCGTTTAATTAACTGTAGTTTTGTAAAGACGGACAATATTTTTTACTATTCCGATTATTGGTTCTATGAACTTCATCCCCCATATTTAATCTTACTATGCAAGACGGCTATATCCTTCTCTTGGCGTTGCCGCGTAGTGAGTGGCTTTCGTTACTCGACCCATCCCTATCGTTGAGCTTTAGTTCGCTCATTAGGATTCGCGCGATTGCTCACTGACTGCTACGTCAATTATTTTGGATATAAGTCAGTTATACCCTTTGTCTCTGAAGCTGCTAGGTTGTTAGCCGCAACTTCAATTTCTTTGGGTATATATACCATTTATTGACCCCTTATTAATTGTACAGCGAGAACCAGAATACATGAAAAAAACAACTTTAGTGTTAAGTGCACTGGCATTGAGCATCGGTTTAGCCATGGGGCCGGTTTCTTCTGCTATTTCGGCAGAGACGGCCTCTTCTAGCAGCCAGCAGCTCCCTAGCCTGGCGCCAATGCTAGAGAAAGTGATGCCTTCTGTTGTGAGCATCAACGTGGAGGGTAGCACCCAGGTTAGCAACTCCGGTGCTGGTGGCGTGCCACCACAGTTCCAGCAGTTCTTTGGTGATGACTCGCCGTTCTGTCAAGACGGTTCACCGTTCCAAGGCTCCCCGATGTGTCAGGGCGGGCAGGGTGGCAAAGGGGGATCACCTAGCAAGCAGGATTTCCGAGCGCTCGGTTCAGGTGTCATTATTGACGCTGCCAAAGGTTATGTCGTTACCAATAACCACGTGGTAGATAATGCGACTAAAATCAGCGTTAAACTGAGCGATGGCCGTAGCTATGAAGCAAAAGTGATCGGTAAAGATCCGCGAACTGATATCGCGTTATTGCAGTTAAAAGATTTTAAAAATCTGACTGCAATTAAAATCGCAGATTCTGATCAATTGCGTGTGGGTGATTATACCGTTGCTATCGGTAACCCATATGGTCTGGGTGAAACGGTAACATCCGGTATCGTGTCTGCTTTGGGGCGCAGTGGTCTGAACGTGGAAAACTACGAAAACTTTATCCAGACTGATGCCGCGATTAACCGTGGTAACTCCGGTGGCGCATTGATCAACCTGAACGGTGAGCTGATTGGTATCAACACTGCGATCCTGGCACCAGATGGCGGTAACATCGGTATTGGTTTCGCTATCCCAAGTAACATGGTGAAAAACCTGACATCTCAAATGGTTGAATTTGGTCAGGTGAAACGTGGTGAATTGGGCATTATGGGCACCGAACTGAACTCTGAGCTGGCCAAAGCCATGAATGTTGATGCACAGAAAGGTGCCTTTATCAGTCAGGTCTTGCCAAAATCTGCGGCGGCCAAAGCCGGGATCAAAGCTGGTGACGTGATTGTCAGCATGAATGGTAAAGCAATCAATAGCTTCGCAGGTTTCCGTGCTGAGATTGGTACTCTGCCAGTGGGCAGTAAAATGACCTTAGGTCTGCTACGTGACGGTAAACCTGTCAATGTGGAAGTGACCTTAGAGCAGAGCAGCCAAACTCAGGTTGATTCCGGTAATCTCTATACTGGAATTGAAGGTGCGGAGCTGAGCAACTCTGATGTTAATGGTAAAAAAGGTGTGAAAGTTGATAGCGTGAAAGCCGGCACTGCCGCTGCACGTATTGGCCTGAAAAAAGGCGATATCATCATGGGGATTAACCAGCAGTCAGTTCAAAATCTGGGTGAGCTGCGGAAGATTCTCGATACCAAACCATCAGTGCTGGCGCTGAATATTCAGCGTGGTGACACTTCACTCTATTTATTAATGCAGTAATCGGCATTAATAACGCCAAAAGGGCGCAGTTCATTATGACTGTGCCCTTTTTTTATGTTGAAGCGGGGGTGTGCTAAGCAGTACCTAAATAGCTTTTGGCAGCATAGCGAACATTCTCTATCTCATCTAATAATTCAAGCCATTCAGGTTGCAAGCCTTGTAAATCTGTTTGCTGGCGCAATTGCTGCTCAATTGTCATGCACAATTGCTTCAGTCGCGGCACACCGCTACATGCACAACTGCCATGGAACTTATGAATTAGGTTCAGAATATCGTTGTCATGACTACCTGCCAATATAGCCTGCACGCGACCTATCACTTGCGGCATAAATTCTAATAACATAGTTAACAGGTCTCTGGCGAGAGCCTCTTTATTGGCTGCTTGCCTGACTGCCAGTGGCCAATCTATCGCCCCGTCACATTCAGATTGAAGTACCGGCAAGTGAGCAGCCTGCACCAGAAGGGGGGCTGAACTATCATGCTGAAAGCGGGAAAGTGCCTGAATTAATCGAGCTTCATCAATCGGTTTTGCCAGATAGTCAGCCATCCCCAGTTTTAACAACTGTTCTTGCTGGCCTCTTACGGCGTGGGCGGTGACTGCAATAATGGGGGTATCCAGATGATGGGACATCTGATGAATGACTTCGCTGGCACGGATACCATCAATTTCAGGCATTTGAATATCCATTAAGATGATATCCAGCGTGTTTTCTCGGGCATAGGCAATGGCTTTTGCGCCACTGTCACACAACACGGTCTCTTCGACCTGTTCTTCAAGCAGGGTGCCAATGAGTTTTAGGTTAGCTGGATTGTCGTCAACTGCCATTACCTTAAACGGTAATTTAGCCAACTTGTCCGCTTGCTCCACTACGGGTAATTCACTGTGAGGTTCTTCAGATAACAGCAATGGAATCAATCTATTCGATGACAAAGGTTTGACCAGACATGCTTTGGCACCGAGCTGTTTAAGTTGCTCAGCCTCCACCTGTGACTGGCTTGGTAGAGCCAGAATTACGCGCTCGGAAATTTTCAGCGCCGCTACCAGTTTATCTTGATGAACCGCCATATTATTACGGAACGGAATGGGTACCCCCACCAGCAGGAAATCATAATGTTGGCGCGGTAATTGCGCTAACGTCGGGCTATGAGTGACCTGCAAGGGCGTGACACTCAGAATATCTAGCGTGGCCCTTGCTGCACAAGTATTGCGCTCAACATAGGCGAGTGTTTTCCCCTCTAAGTACGACATATCAGGATGGCGATAAGAGAGGGTTTCGTTAAGATCCAGTGTGAGATGGAACCTAAAGGTTGAGCCGCGATCTACTTGGCTGTGAAAGCTAATATCGCCCCCCATCTCTTTGACCAATCTTTCGGTAATGACCAATCCAAGGCCGGTCCCTCCGTGTCGACGCGAGATACTGGCATCCGCCTGACGAAAAGCCTGGAATAGCTGAGCCTGTTGGGATTCAGAAATACCAATGCCCGTATCGTGAATCTCTACTACCAGAGTGACTTGTTGTGCTGTCTTCGCCTGCACAGCAACCAGAATATCGATATTGCCCTGTTCGGTGAATTTAATCGCATTACCGAGCAAGTTCGTGACAATTTGCTGCAAACGCATCGCATCCCCGACTACCTGCTCGGGGACATCATTATTAACATGCAGTGTCAGCTCCAGCCCTTTCTCATGTGCGGTGTGTGCCAGTAAGATAATGACTTCATCCAGTGCACCACGTAGTGGGAAGGGAATGTGTTCAAGAATGAGTTTTTCGGCCTCCAGTTTGGAGAAGTCGAGAACATCATTAATGATGCATAACAGGTTGTTGGCTGAACGTTGGATAGTCTGCAAATAGTCAGTTTGTGTGGGGGTTAGCGAAGTTTTCAACGTTTGGCGCGTAAAACCAATGACACCATTTAGCGGAGTTCGTAGCTCGTGAGACATGTTAGCCAGAAACTCCGACTTAATGCGTGCCGCTTCCTGTGCCCGCTTTTTTGCCAGCCCCAGCTCAACATTTTGTATCTCCATCTGTTCCAGTGTTTCGCGTAAATCAGATGTCGCTTGATCGATATTTTGCTGCATCTCTTCGTGATAGGCCGCCAACGACATCGCCATCGAATTGATACCATTTTTCAGAATATTCAGCTCGCCGAGCATATGTCCTTCGACCCGGCTATCCAATTGCCCTCGACGAATACGGTCAACAGCATTCACCATGTTACGGATTGGGCCGGTAACATCGCGCATCAAACGATAAGCAAACAAAATCGCTACACACATGCAAAACAGCAACAGCAGGGTTGAAATAAAGATCTCTTTGTATTGCTGCAAACGCACCGATTGTAAATCCAAATCTATGGCGATATAGCCTAGTGGCTGATGGGTTATATCCGAATCCGAGACTCTGTCACTGGATAAGTTGGATTCCGAGACAATAGGCATTCGCATAATCAGCGAGTCGCCGCGATAAGAGAGCATCAGCGACTCAGGGATAGAATCACCTTTAGGTAACCTTAATTGTGAGGAATTGTAATTATAGTTAGATGTGACAAAAAGATTGTTATCTGCGTCGAAAACGGATATTGACCGAACAATATTCGAGTGACGGCGATGAAGCAGGTTAATCAACTGACGGACAGTATCGCGGTTGCGAAAGGTCATGCCATATTCACTGGCAACCGCCAACGGTTCGATAATATTAGTGCCTGCATTAACTATTTGTTTTTGAAGCTCATTATAACGATTTACCATAAAGGAAGTACTGAGTAACAGCCCAAGAAGCAGCGTGGGGGCCAGGATTAAAATCATCATGCGCGCGCGAAGACTGTATTTGGTCATGGTATTCCAATGTGGGAGAATCGGCAGCTTACAAAACCAGTGCTTGATCAATCAATATGGCGCAATTCTACTCTCCAAACCGACGTGTGACGACCCGACAAACGATAACTGTGACAGTAAATTCTCTTGATCCCTTTGGTCAGGGGGTTGCACGCGATAAAGGCAAAGCTATTTTTATCCCCGGGGTTCTACCGGGAGAGCAAGCTGAAATTGAGCTGATCGAGCAAAAACGCCAGTATGGTCGCGGTAAACTTAAACGTTTGTTGAACCAATGTAGCGAAAGAGTGGCTCCTCCTTGCCCTCACTTTGGAATTTGTGGAGGCTGTCAGCAGCAGCACGCTTGTAGCCAATTGCAACAAGATAGCAAAGTAGATTCGCTCAGGCGACTGCTGGTGCAGGCAACGGGGGGCTGCCCTGCATTAGACTCGGTTATCTGTGGGCCAGAGTATGGTTATCGGCGGCGGGCGAGGTTGGGGTTGCTCTATCAGCCAAAACAGCAGCGATTACAAATGGGCTTCCATCAAACTGAATCTCACGACTTGGTTAGCATAAAACATTGTCCCGTCCTGCGGCCTGAATTGGAGCGCCTGCTACATCCGCTCTATCAATGTTTATCTGCCTTACAGGCTGTGCGCCGGTTAGGGCATGTGGAACTAGTACTGGCTGATAATGGGCCGTTGCTGGTTTTACGCCACCTTGATACCCTTAATGAGGTAGATCGTGCAGCGCTTACAGATTTTGCTCTGCGGGAGGGGGTTGCCGTTTATCTGGCTGCCGACAGCGAGAATCTGGAAAAACTCTTTGGTGAGGACCCCTATTACCAGATAGACGGTCTACGCTTAGCATTTCATCCACGGGATTTTATTCAGGTCAATGATACGGTCAACCAACAAATGGTGGCTCAGGCTCTGGCATGGCTTGATGTACAACCTGACGAGCGGGTACTGGATCTCTTCTGCGGTATGGGTAATTTTACATTGCCGCTAGCAAAGCGTGCGCGTGAAGTTGTCGGGGTGGAAGGAGTTGCGGAGCTGGTGGCGAATGGGCAGTATAATGCGCAGAACAATGCATTAGCCAACGTGTCATTTTTTCATGAAAATCTGGAATCCGATATCAGTCGTCAGCCGTGGGCGATACAAGGATTCGATAAAGTATTATTAGACCCCGCTCGCGCAGGTGCTGCCGGGGTGATGTCACATATAGTCAAACTGGCGCCAAAGCGGGTGGTGTATGTTTCGTGTAATCCCACTACGCTGGCACGGGATAGTCAGGTGTTGTTAGCCGCCGGTTACCGTCTTGCTCAGGTGCGAATGTTGGATATGTTTCCCCACACCGGGCATCTTGAATCTATGGCGCTGTTCATGCAGGAGCCAGGGGTCGCAAAGTAGGGAGAAGTTATGGTTGCGGTACGAAGTGCACATTTGAATCCGGCGGGTGAGTTTGCTCTCGACGACTGGATCGCCAGCTTGGGGCTTCCTAATCCGCAGTCAGGTGAGCGATTGGCCGAAACCTGGCGTTACTGTGAGCAACAGACGCAAAACCATCCTGATGCCTCGTTATTGTTGTGGCGCGGTCTTGAAATGGTTGAGATTCTTTCCACTCTGAGCATGGATAACGACAGTATGCGCGCGGCGCTACTGTTCCCGCTGGTGGATGCCAATGTGGTGGATGAAACCACCCTGACTGAGCAATTTGGCAAGGGTATCACCTATCTGGTGCATGGCGTGCGTGACATGGACGCTATCCGCCAATTAAAAGCGACTCACAACGACTCCATGAGCTCTGAGCAAGTGGATAACGTGCGCCGTATGCTGCTGGCGATGGTGGAAGATTTTCGCTGCGTGGTCATCAAACTGGCTGAGCGTATTGCTCATTTGCGTGAAGTGAAAGATGCACCGGAAGACGAACGCGTGCTGGCGGCCAAAGAGTGTTCCAATATTTATGCCCCGCTGGCTAACCGCTTGGGTATTGGCCAGATTAAGTGGGAGTTGGAAGACTTCTGCTTCCGCTATCTGCATCCCGATGAATATAAACAAATTGCTAAATTGCTTCATGAGCGTCGTATTGATCGTGAACAATTCATTGATGATTTTGTCGCTTCATTGCACAAAGCAATGGCGGATGAAGGTATCAAAGCTGATATTTATGGCCGACCAAAGCATATCTACAGTATTTGGCGCAAGATGCAGAAAAAGTCGTTGGCCTTCGATGAGTTATTCGATGTGCGCGCTGTGCGAGTGGTCGTCGAGCGTTTGCAGGACTGCTATGCCGCATTGGGGATTGTGCATACTCATTTCCGTCATTTGCCTGATGAGTTTGATGATTACGTCGCTAACCCTAAACCCAATGGCTATCAGTCAATTCATACTGTAGTCCTCGGGCCGCGTGGGAAAACGCTGGAGATTCAGATTCGTACCCGCCAGATGCATGAAGATGCTGAATTGGGGGTTGCCGCCCACTGGAAGTACAAAGAAGGTGCTGTGGCGGCGGGGCGTTCTGGCTATGAAGGGCGCATTGCCTGGTTACGTAAGCTGATTGCCTGGCAGGAAGAGATGGCAGATTCTGGCGAGATGCTGGATGAAGTGCGCAGTCAGGTATTTGACGACCGAGTCTATGTGTTTACCCCGAAAGGCGATGTTATTGATTTACCTGCCGGTTCTACCCCACTCGACTTTGCTTATCATATTCACAGTGATGTGGGGCACCGCTGCATAGGTGCTAAAATCAGTGGCCGAATTGTGCCGTTTACCTATCAGTTACAGATGGGTGATCAGATTGAAATTATCACCCAGAAGCAACCCAACCCAAGCCGTGACTGGCTGAATCCTAACCTCGGTTATGTCACTACTAGTCGTGGGCGATCCAAGATCCATAACTGGTTTAGAAAACAAGATAGAGACAAGAATATTCTTGCTGGCCGGCAGATGCTGGACAACGAATTGGAACATATGGATATCAGCCTAAAAGAGGCTGAGAAGCTGCTAGTTCCGCGCTATAACATGAATTCGATGGATGAAGTGTTGGCGGCCATTGGCGGTGGTGATATTCGTCTGAATCAGATGGTCAACTTCCTGCAAGGCAAGCTGAACAAGCCAACAGCGGAAGAGGCTGATTTAGAGGCATTGCGCCATCTGAATAATAAGCATCAGCCACCACCACGCAACGCCAGCAAAGACAGCGGGCGCATTGTGGTCGAAGGTGTTGGCAATCTGATGCACCATATTGCCCGTTGCTGCCAACCGATTCCCGGTGATGAGATTATTGGTTTTATTACCCAGGGGCGGGGGATATCCATTCATCGTGCTGATTGTGAACAACTGGCTGAATTGCAGTCTCATGCACCAGAGCGGATTGTTGATGCGGTTTGGGGTGAAAGCTACTCCAGTGGCTATTCATTAGTAGTGCGGGTGACCGCCAATGATCGCAGTGGCTTGTTACGTGATATCACCACCATACTGGCGAACGAAAAGGTCAATGTATTAGGGGTTGCCAGCCGCAGCGATACTAAAAAGATGCTCGCTACCATCGATATGGATATCGAGATTTACAACTTGCAGGTGCTGGGCAGGGTGTTAGCCAAGCTGAATCAGTTGCCGGATGTGATAGATGCCCGTCGGCTCCACGGCAATTAAGTTTTTGATCTGGACGGCTACTGCGCTTTGGCATATTGATATTGGGCAGTGCTCGCCCTCCTCACGTACTGCGTGTACGCTCCGGGGGCTGTGCGCTGGCCGCAATCAATCTGCCTGCGCTCGCTACGCCTCGAATTTTAAACAGCAAAAAAGTGAATAAATTGAGATGACCCAGCCAGTAACTACCCCTGATATCACCGCCTTAGCTCTGCAACGTTTGTTGGATATTATGCGTACCTTGCGTGACCCGGAGCACGGCTGTCCGTGGGATCGTAAACAGACGTTTGACACCATCGCTCCCTATACATTAGAAGAAACCTATGAGGTGCTTGACGCGATTCAGCGCAAGGATTTTGATGATTTACGTGATGAACTGGGCGATTTGCTGTTTCAGGTGGTGTTTTATGCCCAAATGGGGCAGGAACAGGGGTTGTTTGCGTTTGATGATGTTTGTCATGCCATCAGCGACAAACTGGAGCGTCGTCACCCGCATGTATTCCCTAATGCTGCGCTAAACGCCACTGACGTAGCGATTGGCAGTGAAGCGGCGCTGGCGGGTTGGGAATCGCGTAAAGCCGAGGAAAGAGCGGAGAAAGCCCTGTATTCGGCACTGGATGATATTCCCGATGCACTACCAGCATTGATGAAAGCCCATAAAATCCAAAAGCGCTGCGCAGTGGTTGGTTTTGATTGGGACACACTTGGTCCGGTTTTGGACAAAGTCTATGAAGAGATCGATGAAGTGATGTTCGAAGCTCGCCAAGCGGTGGTGGATGAAGAAAAACTGGGGGAAGAAATTGGCGATTTGCTGTTTGCTACGGTTAACTTATCTCGTCATTTAGGCCATAAAGCTGAAAATGCCTTACAGGCAGCTAACCGCAAGTTTGAACGTCGTTTTCGTCAGGTAGAACAAATAGTTATGGCATCAGGGAAGAGCATGGAGAGCGCGACGCTGGAAGAAATGGAAGCCGCCTGGCAGCAAGTTAAAAAGCAAGAAACTGAAATTTAAGGTGTTTTAATTCATTTGGCGGATGGTTGTTGGATTTTAATTACGTTAATATATTGAATTATAACGGATAGCAAGACGATGTTCCGTGCGGTTTTGGTAGCGAAAATGGCCACTGGCGCGGAGATAGTTTGTAGCGAAACCAAGGTTCGAGTATACTACTTTCCCGTCTTGGTTCTTCCATCGTCTTTAAACCTAAACTCTCAGGTTAAGCATGACAACTAATTATATTTTTGTGACCGGCGGGGTCGTATCCTCTCTGGGTAAAGGCATTGCCGCAGCCTCTCTGGCGGCTATACTTGAAGCCCGTGGCCTCAACGTTACCATCATGAAACTGGACCCGTACATCAACGTGGATCCGGGCACCATGAGCCCGACTCAACACGGGGAAGTTTTCGTCACCGAAGATGGTGCTGAAACCGATCTGGATTTAGGGCATTACGAGCGTTTCATTCGCACCAAAATGACCCGTCGTAACAACTTCACCACTGGCCGTATCTATTCTGAAGTTCTGCGTAAAGAACGCCGTGGCGACTATCTGGGTGCGACTATCCAGGTTATCCCTCATATTACCAATGCTATCAAAGAGCGCATCATCGAAGGCGGCGAAGGCCACGATGTGGTTTTGGTTGAAATTGGTGGCACCGTGGGCGATATCGAATCCTTGCCATTCCTGGAAGCTATTCGCCAGATGGCAGTTGATGTTGGCCGCGAGCACACGCTTTATATGCATCTGACGTTGGTTCCTTACCTGGCAGCTGCCGGTGAAGTGAAAACTAAGCCAACGCAACATTCGGTAAAAGAGCTACTTTCCATAGGTATTCAGCCAGATGTGCTGATATGCCGTTCTGATCGCGCAGTTCCTGCTAATGAACGGGCCAAAATTGCCTTGTTCTGTAATGTGCCAGAAAAAGCGGTTATCTCCCTAAAAGATGTTGATTCCATTTATAAAATCCCAGGGCTATTGAAATCACAGGGCCTTGACGATTATATTTGTAAACGATTCAGCTTAACTTGTCCTGAAGCAAATCTTGCTGAATGGGAACAGGTATTATACGAAGAGTCGAATCCAGGTGGCGAAGTGACCATCGGGATGATCGGTAAATACGTAGAATTGCCGGATGCTTATAAATCTGTGATTGAAGCACTCAAACACGGTGGGCTGAAAAATCGCCTGACTGTGAACATCAAGCTGATTGATTCGCAAGATGTTGAGACACGCGGCGAAGAGATGCTGAAAGGACTGGATGCTATTCTGATCCCAGGTGGCTTTGGTTACCGTGGTGTGGAAGGCAAGGTTCTGGCAGCGCGTTATGCCCGTGAACACAATATTCCTTATCTGGGTATTTGCCTGGGTATGCAAGTTGCACTGATGGAGTTTGCCCGCAACGTAGCGGGGATGGAAAACGCAAACTCCACCGAATTTGTGCCAGACTGTAAGTATCCGGTGGTTGCATTAATCACCGAATGGCGTGATGAAGACGGCAACGTTGAAGTACGCACGGAAGAGAGCGATTTGGGCGGTACCATGCGGGTGGGTGGGCAACAATGTCACCTGACCGAAGGTAGCCTGGTACGTCAGATGTATGGCGAACCTACCATCGTTGAGCGCCATCGTCATCGCTATGAAGTAAACAACATGTTGTTGAAGCAGATTGAATCCGCCGGGTTACGTGTAGCAGGGCGTTCTGCGGATAACAAACTGGTGGAAATTATTGAGTTACCAAACCACCCGTGGTTTGTAGCTTGTCAGTTCCATCCAGAATTTACTTCGACGCCACGTGATGGTCACCCGTTGTTCGCCGGCTTTGTTAAAGCGGCTGGTGATTATCAGAAGCGCCAGGTGAAATAAAATATTTGGTAGAAGGGGCGGCAGTGATGTCGCCCCCTCTGTCTGGAGTTTTAGTTTAACTTGTACTGAGGAAAATCTAATGTCCAAAATCGTTAAAGTCATCGGTCGCGAAATCATCGACTCCCGTGGTAACCCAACTGTAGAAGCTGAAGTTCATCTGGAAGGCGGTTTTGTTGGTTTGGCTGCGGCACCATCAGGTGCTTCTACCGGTTCCCGTGAAGCACTGGAACTGCGTGACGGTGACAAATCCCGTTTCCTGGGCAAAGGCGTTCTGAAAGCCGTTGCAGCAGTAAATGGCCCAATTGCTCAGGCAGTTATGGGTAAAGATGCTAAAGACCAGGCTAACATCGATAAAATCATGATCGATCTGGATGGTACTGAGAACAAATCCCAGTTTGGTGCTAACGCCATCCTGGCTGTTTCTCTGGCAGCAGCGAAAGCAGCAGCAGCGTCTAAAGGCATGCCTTTGTACGAGCACATTGCTGAACTGAACGGCACCCCAGGCAAATTCTCTATGCCACTGCCTATGATGAACATCATCAACGGCGGCGAACATGCTGATAACAACGTTGATATTCAAGAGTTTATGATTCAGCCAGTAGGCGCGAAAACTCTGAAAGAAGCGGTTCGCATCGGTTCAGAAGTGTTCCATACTTTGGCTAAAGTTCTGAAGTCTAAAGGCATGAGCACTGCGGTAGGCGACGAAGGCGGTTATGCACCAAATCTGGGTTCTAACGCCGAAGCACTGGCTGTTATCGCTGAAGCGGTAAAACAAGCAGGCTACGTGTTGGGCAAAGACGTTACTCTGGCTATGGACTGTGCGGCATCTGAGTTCTACAAAGATGGCAAATATGTTCTGGCTGGCGAAGGCAACAAAGCGTTCACTTCTGAAGAGTTCACTCACTTCCTGGAAGACCTGACCAAACAGTACCCAATCGTCTCCATCGAAGATGGCTTGGACGAATCTGACTGGGCTGGCTTCAAATACCAGACCGAAGTTCTGGGCGACAAAATTCAGCTGGTTGGTGACGACCTGTTTGTAACCAACACCAAGATCCTGAAAGAAGGTATCGAGAAAGGTGTTGCTAACTCTATCTTGATCAAATTCAACCAGATCGGTTCTCTGACCGAAACTCTGGCTGCTATCAAGATGGCGAAAGATGCAGGTTACACCGCGGTTATCTCTCACCGTTCAGGCGAAACCGAAGATGCTACCATTGCCGACCTGGCAGTAGGTACCGCAGCAGGCCAAATCAAAACTGGTTCAATGAGCCGTTCTGACCGTGTTGCTAAATACAACCAGCTTATTCGGATTGAGGAAGCGCTGGGTGACCGCGCACCATTCAACGGTCTGAAAGAAGTGAAAGGCCAGTAATTACTGCGCGTTACCTTCAGTAAAACAGTTTGTTGATAAAGCCCGCCTTAATAGGCGGGCTTTTTTATGGGATATGGCGGGGCAAGCTTCGGTAATATGCTGGCCGTGAGCTGTCATTGTTACAAATTAGCCTGTTATTACCACTTACTTACCTCTGCGGGATTAATCTGAATCTCACCCACCCCACACATCGGCTTCACATCTCTTACACCGCTGCCGTGCAGATAATTCATCACCCGTTATCATTAATGTGTACCCGAATGATTCGACAATAATGCATAAAGGAAGATAACGGATGAAACTGAAATACTTAATGTTGCCAGCGATGCTTTTTACCAGCAGTGTGCTGGCTGCAGGCGTTACTGTGACCATGAACGAAGCACTCCCTGAAGGTAATGGTAAAGCTCTGGGCACGGTGACAGTGACTGAAACACCTTATGGTTTATTGTTCACGCCCAATTTGACCGGGCTGGTGGCGGGGATTCATGGATTCCATCTGCATGAAAACCCAAGTTGTGCACCAGGGCAGAAAGACGGCAAACCCGTGCCAGCCCTTGCTGCTGGCGGCCATTTTGATCCACAAAAAACTGCCGTACACCTTGGCCCTTATAATGACAAAGGGCATCTAGGGGATTTGCCGGGACTGGTTGTGAATGCTGATGGCAGCGCGACTTATCAGGTATTGGCTCCACGGCTGAAATCACTCTCTGAACTGAAGCAGCATGCCCTGATGATCCATGCCGGTGGCGACAACTATGCCGATCATCCAATGCCGTTAGGCGGTGGTGGTGCGCGCATGGCTTGTGGCGTGATTGAGTAATACTCTGATACAGACAAACTGGCAGCATAAGCGTTGCCAGTTTGGTCACAGTCAGAGAATCTGCGATAATCGCCGATTGGCTTGAATGAATATAGAGAAACTGATGCTGTACCCGATTAATGAGATGTTCCAAACCTTGCAAGGCGAGGGTTACTTCACCGGTGTACCGGCGATCTTTGTGCGTTTGCAGGGCTGCCCGGTAGGTTGTAGCTGGTGCGATACCAAACACACTTGGGAAAAGGAAGCCGATCGGGAAGTTGATATGCAGCGTATTATGGTGAAAACTGCCGAAAGTGATGCCTGGGGGGAAGCCAGCGCACAACAGCTATTAGATATTTTCTCTCAGCAGGGATATACCGCACGCCACGTTGTCATCACTGGTGGAGAACCCGCTATTTACGACTTGTTCCCCTTAACCTCATTGTTGGAGCAGGCTGGTTATAGCTGCCAGATTGAAACCAGCGGCACGCATGATGTGCGGTGTTCAGCGACGACCTGGGTGACGGTTTCGCCAAAAGTGAATATGCGCAGTGGCCTGAAAGTATTGCCTCAGGCATTGCAACGCGCCGATGAAATCAAACATCCGGTTGGCCGCATGCGTGATATCGAGGCATTAGAGGCACTGCTTGCCACGCTGGATGACGACAAAAAGCGGATTATTGCGCTACAACCCATCAGCCAGAAAGACGACGCCACTAAGCTCTGTATCGAAATTTGTATTGCCAAGAATTGGCGGTTGTCGATGCAGACGCATAAGTATTTAAATATCGCTTAATCCCCTTCGTCCTTGCCGCCGCAGCCGTGTTGCGGCGCTCATTCACCCAAATCACTTACTCATGTAAGCTCATTGGGATTCATTCACTTGCTGTCTTGCTGCAACATCAATGACTTTGGGGATCGATTTATTCGCCGCGATAAACGCAGCCCGCAGAACAGGTCTCTTTCACCATTACTGCGCTCAGTTCTGGTAGCTGCGGTTTAAGCTGTTGCCAAATCCAACTGGCCAGCACTTCACTGGTCGGGTTTTCCAAACCAGGAATATCATTCAGATAGTAGTGATCCAGTCGTTCCCAAATAGGTTTAAATGCTGCTTTCAGATCAGCAAAATCCATCACCCAGCCGGAGTGATCATCGACTTCACCGGTAACCTCGATACGGACCATAAATGAATGACCGTGCAAACGGCCACACTTATGACCTTCCGCAACATGGGGCAGTCGGTGAGCGGCTTCAAATTGAAAATCTTTAAATAGGGTGGTGCTCATAGTCCTGACCTTATTGACTCAAAAAACCGCCGCATAGTACCGGAAAGCACCTCTGCTGGCTATGAAAGCGCACAACGGGGAGCGCTTCTTGGCCCCTGCCAATCCAGTCTTTTACCCGTAGCTTACTGATTTATATGTAGACGTAGTAAATTAATAGCTTGATATGGGTTAGTGAAAATTTTCTTAATAAGTTGAACACTTTAACTCATATCCATTACCTGAAAAACCGCTTAGTCGTTTTGGTTATTTATTATTTCTATCGCTTCTTTAATTGTTATTATCGGGATGGTTAACCTTACAAACATTAAGAAATATGTGCTGAAAATAGATCGACTGACACTGGCTAAAGCTTAAGGGAATGCGTACTGCAATGACGACTCAGGTTCCTCCTACTTCTTTACTTCCGCTATCGCCGGAGCAGTTAGCCCGCTTACAGGCGGCGGTTGGTGAGTTTTCCCCAACCCAAATGGCATGGTTGTCCGGTTATTTCTGGGGCATGGTTAATCAACAGCCAGGTGTGGCTGCAACCCCAGCGGCAGTGGCTCCGCCAGCGCTGACGATTACCCTTATTTCTGCCTCTCAGACAGGTAATGCACGCCGCTTAGCGGAACAGCTACGTGATGACCTTCTGGCGGCTAAACTTAATGTCAATTTGGTCAATGCGGGTGATTATAAGTTTAAGCAAATTGCACAAGAACGCCTATTAATTATCGTTGCCTCCACTCAGGGCGAAGGTGAACCCGCGGAAGAAGCGGTTGCATTGCACAAATACTTATTCTCTAAAAAAGCGCCTAAGTTGCCGGAAACCGCCTTTGCTGTGTTTGGATTAGGGGACACCTCTTACGAGCACTTTTGCCAAGCAGGTAAAGATTTCGACAGCAAATTGGCGGAACTTGGTGCTCAGCGCTTATTGGATCGTGTCGATGCGGATGTGGAATATCAGGAATCGGCACAGCAGTGGCGTCAGCAGATCGTTGCAGTGTTACAGGCTCGGGTGCCGGCACAATCGGCAACTGCGGCGGCGGTAACTCAAAGTGGTGTCGTGGATGAAATAACGTCCAGCCCATACAGCAAAACGGCACCACTGACCGCGCAATTATCGGTACAGCAGAAAGTGACAGGCCGTAACTCCGAAAAAGATGTCCGCCACATTGAAATAGATTTAGCCGATTCAGGTCTGCGTTACCAACCCGGTGATGCACTGGGGGTCTGGTTTGATAATGACCCGGCCCTGGTAGACGAGCTACTCGCTCTGTTGTGGCTTAAAGGCGACGAACAGGTCAGTGTCGACGGGCAGAATCTGCCACTGGCACAGGCATTGCGCAGCCATTTTGAACTGACACAAAATACGACGCTGATCGTTGATAAGTATGCGGCACTTTCCCGTGATGAGAAGCTGATTGCGCTGCTGGCAGATAAACCGGCGCTGCAACAATATGCCAAAAATACCCCGATCGTTGATATGGTTAGACAAGCCCCGTCTGATCTCAATGCTGATCAGTTGATTGCGCTGTTACGGCCACTGACGCCGCGTTTGTACTCCATTGCTTCCTCACAGGCTGAGACTGAAAACGAAGTACATATCACTGTGGGTGTGGTGCGCTATGACATTGATGGGCGACCACGTACTGGAGGGGCGTCAGGGTATTTGGCTGATCGGCTGGAAGTGGAGGGTGATATTCGTGTCTTTATCGAACATAACGATAACTTCCGCCTGCCTGCTAACCCGGAAACGCCAGTTATCATGATTGGCCCCGGTACCGGTATTGCACCTTTCCGCGCCTTTATGCAACAGCGTGAGGCCGATGGTGCGAGTGGCAAGAATTGGTTGTTCTTTGGCAACCCTCATTTCACCGAGGATTTTCTCTATCAGGTTGAATGGCAGCGCTATGTTAAAGACGGCTTGCTGACCCGCATTGATCTGGCTTGGTCGCGCGATCAGGCCCATAAAATATACGTACAAGACAAACTGCGTGCACAGGGCGCAGAACTGTGGAACTGGATACAACAAGGTGCCCACATTTACGTCTGTGGCGATGCTAACCGCATGGTCAAAGACGTTGAGCAGGTTTTACTGGACGTGGTGGCTCTGCACGGTGCAATGGATACCGAGCAGGCTGATGAATATTTAAGTGAGCTGCGCCTGGCGCGCCGTTATCAGCGGGATGTGTACTGATGAATGAAAAACACCCAGGACCATTAGTCGTTACTGGAAAACTGTCTGATGGCGAACGTATGAAGTCGGAAAGCAATTTCCTGCGTGGGACCATTGCCAAAGACTTGAATGACGGTCTAACGGGTGGTTTCAATGGCGACAACTTCCTGTTAATCCGCTTCCACGGTATGTACCAGCAGGATGACCGTGATATCCGCGCCGAACGCGCCGAGCAGAAGCTGGAACCACGTCATGCCATGATGCTACGTTGCCGCTTGCCGGGGGGGATTATTACCCCACAGCAATGGTTGGGAATTGATAAGTTTGCGGCGGATAACACCTTATACGGCAGTATCCGTATCACCAATCGCCAGACATTCCAGTTCCATGGCATTCTGAAAGGTAATGTTAAACCGGCCCATCAGTTGCTTAATCAATTGGGGCTGGATGCGTTGGCGACGGCAAACGATGTAAACCGTAATGTACTGTGTACGTCGAACCCGGTGGAATCGGTGCTACATCAGGAAGCCTACGAATGGGCGAAAAAGATTTCTGAGCATTTGCTGCCGCGTACTCGCGCTTATGCCGAAATTTGGTTGGATGCGGAAAAAGTGGCGACCACCGATGAGGAGCCGATTCTCGGCGCGACCTATTTACCGCGTAAATTTAAAACCACAGTTGTTATTCCGCCGCAAAATGATGTGGATCTACACGCCAACGATCTCAACTTTGTGGCTGTCGCTGATAAAGGCAAACTGATTGGTTTTAACGTGTTAGTAGGCGGTGGGTTATCCATTGCTCATGGTGATAAGAATACCTATCCCCGTAAAGCGAGTGAATTTGGTTACATTCCGCTGCAACACACGCTGGCTATCGCTGAAGCGGTTGTTACCACGCAGCGGGATTGGGGCAATCGTACTGATCGCAAAAATGCTAAAACCAAATATACGTTGGAGCGAGTAGGGGTAGAAACGTTCAAAGCGGAAGTTGAAAAGCGCGCAGGCGTCAGTTTCGGGGCTATTAAACCTTATCAATTTACTGGTCGTGGCGATCGTATTGGCTGGGTCAAAGGGATCGATAAAAAATGGCATTTAACCCTGTTTATCGAAAATGGCCGTTTGCTAGATTATCCTGGCCGTAGCCTGAAAACCGGTGTGGCAGAAATTGCTAAAATCCATCAGGGTGATTTCCGCTTAACTGCGAATCAGAACCTGATTGTGGCAGGGGTGCCGGAAAAAGATAAAGCCCGTATTGAGGCGCTGGCCCGTGAGCATGGCTTGATGGATGACAGTGTCAGCCCGCAGCGTGAGAACTCCATGGCGTGTGTTTCATTCCCAACCTGCCCATTGGCTATGGCAGAAGCTGAACGCTTCCTGCCAGAGTTTGTTACCCGTATTGAAGGTATTTTGCAGCAACACGGTTTGCCCAATGAACATATTGTGATGCGAGTTACTGGCTGCCCGAACGGCTGTGGCCGTGCTTTATTGGCAGAAGTAGGGCTGGTGGGTAAAGCCGTTGGTCGTTATAACCTGCATCTGGGTGGCAACCGGGAAGGCACTCGGATACCGCGGATGTATCGTGAAAACATCACCGAAGATGAAATTCTGTCAATTACCGATCAGTTGGTTGGGCGCTGGGCAAAAGAGCGCCATGCTGATGAAGGTTTCGGTGACTTTGTGATTCGCGTTGGTGTGATTGCTCCAGTGATTGATTCAGCCCGTGATTTTTATGACGTACAGGAGGCGGTGTGAGCCAATTTAACTTGAGTGAACTTAATGCCCTGCCGAAAGCAGAACAAGCGGCGGCACTGGCACTGGTTAACGGTCAACTTGAGCATTTAACCGCGCAAGAGCGGGTGAGCTGGGCATTGGAAAATCTACCGGGCGAGTTTGTACTTTCTTCCAGCTTTGGTATTCAGGCCGCCGTTTGTTTGCATCTTGTTACGCGGCAACGTTCTGATATTCCAGTAATTCTTACTGATACCGGTTACCTATTCCCAGAAACTTATCAGTTTATTGATGACTTGACTGAGAAGCTTCAACTTAACTTACAGGTATTTCGTGCCCCTCATAGCTCGGCTTGGCAGGAAGCCCGTTACGGTAAATTGTGGGAGCAAGGAGTCGAGGGTATTGAACGTTACAATGACCTGAACAAAGTGGAACCCATGAATCGGGCGTTGGAAACGCTGGGGGCTCAAACGTGGTTTGCTGGTCTTCGCCGTGAACAATCAGGCAGCCGGGCGCAGCTACCGGTGTTAGCCATTCAGCGCGGTGTCTTCAAGTTGCTACCGATTATCGATTGGGACAATCGGCAGATTTACCAATATCTGACTCAAAATGGCCTGAGCTATCACCCTCTTTGGGAACAGGGTTACTTATCGGTTGGGGATACTCATACCACCCGTAAATGGGAACCGGGAATGAGCGAAGAGGAAACTCGCTTCTTTGGTTTGAAACGCGAATGCGGCCTGCATGAAGGCTGAGGCTAATATCAACGCTATTTATAGCCCTGTGAGTGTTACAGCTCAGTGAGTGAAAAGTAGACCGCCCCCGATGGGCGCTCCGGCGATTGATGCGTAACGGCTACACCCAACTGCACGTTCTCCCTTTATTTGAATTTGTCTGTGGTCTGAGGGCGCTGCCTGCGCCCTCATTTTCATTATCTATTAGCTGATGATTCTCTCACGTGCCAATTCAGCCAGAAATTGGCTACGGTTCTTATAACCCCGGTGTGTGGCGATAAACTTATCAATGGCGGTCAGCAGATTTTGCGACATAGTCAGATTGAATTTGACTGCCTTACTTTCATATTTGGCCGGATCAATCTCAACAAACCCCAAAATCCCCCCTTCTTCTTTTAACCGGGGATCCCCAATGTAACGTTGTGGATCTTTCGGGGGCGTGGGTAATGGAAAACCTTCATCCATCAGTGCTTCAATATGAACAGCAAAGGCTTCTTCGGCATTTTTACTGATATCGGCAAAGGTATTGCCAGCAAAGAAACAACCGTCAAAATCGGGAAAATATCCATCTAATCCTTCAGTGGTACTGAAAATAAAAATAGGGTAGATCATGGTTAACTCCCTAAGCGTTTATACCCGTCATCATTCAAACCGTATGTGTGGAGGCGGTTCCCAGTGGGTGATTTCACACCTTCCTGCAACTTGAATGATTTAGGGTATACGGCTTTGTTTAAATCAATTTAATCCCGGCAATCTGCTGAGCCTGCCGCAGAACACCTTTAGATGTATCCTTGCGCGGATGGGGTAGCGTAATGATCTTGCGTACACCCGGTTTGCACATCGTGACATGACTACCGCCATTGGTTTTTTTACAGCCCCTGATTTGCCAGCCCGTATCCTGCAATCGCTTTATTAATTCGCCACTCTCCATGTGACCTCCTGGTGAGTCGCTGGTGGGTATCATACCTACTAGCGAGATTGAGTCAATTAATTATGGGTGCCATACCCACCAAGAGTTATACGTGAAAAGCACGAAAAAGGGCGATCATAATGATCACCCTGACGTTGAATTTATTGGTTTTTATCGGTGTTTTGCGCGAAGTTACGCAAAGCCCATATTATTTTTTATCGGCAGCGAGCGCTTGTATCAGGGGCAACAATATTTTCACACTATCGTGTGAACGTTTACTAATACGACCCGGTAAGTACTTATCCAGATAATTTAAGTTATCTAGCTGGCTTTGATGACGGGTTATACCTTGAGGAAAGTGGCTACTGATGGCCCGTTGCTGACAACCCTCTTTGTTACCCAGGCTGTAGTTGCTTGCTTCGACAGACAACACCGGTAATCCGGCGCTATAGAAGATATTTTTATCCGCCCTACAGGGGGAGCTAATCTGGTTTTTAACTGTGGCGGCAGTAATGCCATACCGACGTGCCAACGCAAGTGCTTGATCCCTTGCAGCAATGGCTGTGGGCTGGTTACTGGCATTAAAATAGAGCCGGTCACCGGTTATCAGACTATCTAAGTTGATCACTAGCAGTGTGTTGGCTTTCTCCGTTTTACTCATTCGTTGCAGATAGTTCTCGGCACCTTGTGCACCTATCTCCTCGGCGCTGAGTGCCACAAAACGCAAATCATAGCGCAATGGTGTGTCTTTCAGATGTTCAGCCAGTTCCAGCATAACGCCGACCCCTGCGGCATTGTCATCGACCCCTTGTAGCGTCAGCCCACCCAGATTCTTATCTAAATCTTTATCACTTTGCGGTGTGTAGGTATCAAAGTGCGCCATGATAATTATCTGTTTCTGGTCATCCGCTTTGCCAGTCACCTGCTTTTTATCGAGAGTTGTCATGTTGCGAGCGGCAATCACCGAGGTGGCAGTCAGTGTGTGCCAGCTTGGTTTACCGTTTTTACTGGTATACAGATAACGGGTATTAAAACCCCGCAGGTTGCTTTGATAACCCATTTGCTGAAAACGGTGGTTGATATACTCAGCAGCCAGTAATTCTGCCGGGCTACCCGCCATACGGCCGGGAAAGTAGGTGCTGATATGGCGGATTTGTTGTTCAGCGATTCGACCAACGGCCTGAGTCGTAGCGGCATGCAACGGTAAGACGGTACTGAAACACAGGGTGAATAGTGCCCACTTTAGGCGACGGCGGGAAAACATACCGAAATATCCTTGTTATAGTCTGGGCCATGCCTCGCAGCATGGACAATACAGCTCTTTCCGGTGCTTAGTATGAAACTGTCTACACCAATAGACAATTTGTATACTTCCTAAAGTGTAGAAATTTTATGTCAGTAAGTAAGAAAATCGCCCTGAGTGCGAATTGGCTAACTTAGCTGCAAGCCATGCTGTTACGCCTATATATCATTATGGAACTTGTAATTACTTTTCGTCATTTCATAAGGCCATGCCCCCCCCCTATAGTCACCCTACGCTTTATCATGTAATTGAAGGACGTTGTGGACTATCTACCTCTATTTGCCGACTTGAAACAGCGCCCAGTATTGGTTGTTGGCGGCGGCGAAGTCGCTGCGCGAAAAATTGATTTACTCCACCGCGCGGGTGCACAGGTGAGGGTAGTGGCACAGACTCTTTCATCTGAACTGGAACAACAGCATCAGGATGGCCGCATTAACTGGCTGGCAAAGGTTTTCTTGCCGGAACAGTTGGATGATGTTTTTTTGGTGATTGCCGCCACGAACGATACCGTGCTGAATGCCGCTGTTTTTACTGCTGCGGATCAGCGACATCTTTTGGCTAACGTGGTTGATGACCAACCCCGCTGCTCGTTTATCTTCCCGTCGATTGTCGATCGCTCCCCTCTGGTGGTGGCTATCTCCTCTGCCGGTCAAGCTCCGGTGCTGGCGCGTTTACTACGTGAGAAGTTAGAGGCCCTGCTACCGGCCAGCCTGAGTGATATGGCCGCCGTTGCCGGGCGCTGGCGTGGTCGGGTTAAACAGCATATCGCCTCGATGGGAGAGCGCCGTCGCTTTTGGGAAAATGCGTTTAGTGGCCGCTTTGCGAGTCTGATTAGCCGTGGTCAGTTAGCCCAAGCCGAAGAGGAATTACAACGAGAGCTGGAGGGGCAGCGCAGCACTCAGGGTGAGGTTGCTTTGGTGGGGGCGGGGCCTGGTTGTGCAGGTTTGCTGACATTACGTGGTCTGCAAGTGATTCAGCAGGCTGATGTGGTGTTATATGACCATTTAGTCAGCCCGGAAGTGTTGGATCTGGTACGGCGTGACGCTGAACGTATCTGTGTCGGCAAACGGGCAGGAGCACACTCGGTAGCACAGGAAGAAACCAATCAATTACTTGTCTCGCTGGCGCAGCAGGGGAAACGGGTAGTGCGGCTGAAAGGCGGTGATCCGTTTATCTTTGGCCGTGGTGGTGAAGAGCTGCAAATGGTGGCGCGTGCGGGCATCGCGTTTCAGGTGGTGCCGGGAGTGACGGCGGCAAGTGGGGCGACAGCCTATGCGGGTATCCCCCTGACGCATCGTGACTATGCTCAGAGCGTAACCTTTATTACCGGGCATTGCCGCGCCGATGGCGATGATTTGGATTGGCAGGCACTGGCTCGAGGCCGCCAAACTTTGGCGATTTATATGGGAACAGTGAAAGCCGCCGAGATTAGCCGTCAGCTCATAGCCCATGGTCGGGCAAGCACCACCCCTGTAGCGGTAATTGGCCGGGGAACCCGTGCTGACCAACAAGTTCTGACGGGCACACTGGCCCAACTGGAATCATTAGCACATCAGGCACCGACCCCAGCACTGCTGGTTATCGGTGAAGTGGTGGATTTACATCACCAAATCGCCTGGTTTGGGCAACAACCACAGACTGAACAGGCTATCAGCCCGTCAGTCGTGAATTTGGCATAAAGGATCTGTTATGGACGAAAAACGACTCACTCATTTGCGGCAATTGGAGGCGGAGAGTATCCATATCATCCGTGAAGTGGCCGCTGAATTCGGTAATCCGGTGATGCTCTATTCTATCGGTAAGGATTCCTCTGTGATGCTGCATTTGGCGCGCAAGGCATTCTTCCCCGGTAATTTGCCATTCCCGTTATTGCATGTGGATACCGGTTGGAAATTTCGCGAGATGTATGAATTTCGCGACCGTACCGCTAAAGCATTTGGCTGCGAGCTACTGGTCCACCGCAACCCGGAAGGGGTAGCGATGGGCATTAACCCGTTTGTTCACGGCAGCGCCAAACACACTGATATCATGAAAACCGAAGGCTTGAAGCAAGCGCTGAACAAATACGGTTTTGATGCTGCATTTGGTGGCGCCCGGCGTGACGAAGAGAAATCCCGCGCCAAAGAGCGTATTTATTCGTTCCGTGACCGCTTCCATCGCTGGGATCCAAAAAATCAGCGCCCGGAACTGTGGCACAACTACAACGGCCAAATTAACAAAGGCGAAAGTATCCGCGTGTTCCCGCTGTCCAACTGGACTGAGCTGGATATTTGGCAATATATCTTCTTGGAAAAAATCGACATTGTTCCACTGTATCTGGCAAAGCCTCGTCCGGTGGTTGAGCGTGATGGCATGTTACTGATGGTGGATGACGACCGAATTGATTTACAACCGGGTGAAGTCATTACTCAGAAGATGGTGCGTTTTCGCACCTTGGGCTGTTGGCCATTGACTGGCGCGGTAGAGTCCGAGGCTGAAACTTTACCTGCCATCATCGAAGAGATGCTTATCTCTACTACCAGTGAACGCCAGGGTCGAATGATCGACCGTGACCAATCCGGCTCGATGGAGCTTAAAAAGCGTCAGGGATATTTCTGAGGAGCGCCCAATGAGCACGAAATTACAAGATCAGCCCGTTGTTGATGAGCTGCCAGTTTCAGAGAACAAATCGATGATTTTACAAAACACCTCTATCGCCCAGCAGATTGCCAACGAGGGGGGAGTAGAAGCTTACCTGCATGCCCAACAGCATAAAACGATGTTGCGTTTTCTGACCTGCGGCAGTGTGGATGACGGTAAGAGCACCCTGATTGGGCGTTTACTGCATGATACCCGCCAAATCTATGAAGATCAGTTATCAACGCTGCACACTGACAGTAAACGTATTGGCACTCAGGGTGAAAAATTGGATTTGGCGTTATTGGTTGATGGCTTGCAGGCCGAGCGTGAGCAGGGCATCACCATTGATGTGGCTTATCGCTATTTCTCAACCGAGAAACGCAAATTTATCATCGCAGATACGCCTGGGCATGAGCAATACACCCGCAATATGGCGACCGGGGCTTCTACCTGCGATCTGGCGATTTTGTTGATCGATGCCCGCAAAGGGGTGTTGGATCAAACTCGCCGTCACAGCTTTATCGCTACATTGCTGGGGATCCGCCATTTGGTAGTGGCGGTGAATAAGATGGATTTGGTGGAATATCAGGAAAGCGTCTTCGAACAATTTAAAGAAGATTACCTGAGTTTTGCCGAGCAATTACCCACGGATCTCGACATCAAGTTTGTCCCTCTATCTGCGCTGGATGGCGATAATGTGGCATCACCGAGCGAGAAAATGAATTGGTATTCCGGCCCGACACTACTGGAAGTGCTGGAAAGTGTTGATGTGGTCAATGCCAGCCGGCAGCAGCCGCTGCGCTTCCCGGTGCAGTATGTTAACCGGCCAAACCTGGATTTTCGTGGTTATTCTGGCACCTTGTCTGCCGGTGTGGTGCGCGTTGGGCAGAGAGTAAAAGTGCTGCCGTCCGGTGTGGAATCAAGTGTGGCGCGCATTGTTACTTTTGATGGTGACTTGGAGCAAGCCATCCCTGGCGAAGCCATAACCTTGGTGCTGACTGATGAAGTGGATATCAGCCGTGGCGATTTATTGGTTGATGCCAGTGAAACCTTAACAGCGGCGCAAAATGCGCTGGTGGATGTGGTGTGGATGGCGGAACAGCCGTTAGTGGCTGGACAAAGTTATGACATCAAAGTAGCGGGGAAAAAGACCCGTGCGCGGGTGGAAAATATTCAATATCAGGTGGAAATCAACTCATTGACCCAGCGGGTAGTTGACAGCCTGCCGCTTAATGGTATTGGTTTGGTTGAACTGGCATTTGATGAACCGCTGGTGCTCGACAGCTATCAACGCAACCGGGATACCGGTGGCATGATCTTTATTGATCGGCTGACTAATGTCACTGTTGGTGCGGGGTTAATCCGCGAAACGCTGGCGTCGGTTTATCAGGAAAATACTGAATTCAGTACGTTTGAGCTAGAACTGAATGCTTTGGTTCGCCGCCATTTCCCACACTGGGGCGCGCGTGATCTGTTAGGGGGTAAATAACTTGTACGCCGATCCGTTGAAAACGCATGATGTTAATGAATCGGGCGCTCTGCCAACTGATGAGAATATCATCTGGCATCCCCATGCGGTGACCCGAGAGGATCGGGAGCAACAGCATGGGCACCAAGGGGTGGTGCTGTGGTTTACCGGTTTATCTGGCTCAGGGAAATCTACCCTTGCCGGTGCGCTGGAACAGGCACTGTTTGCTCGCGGTGTTAGCACTTACTTACTGGATGGCGACAATGTGCGCCATGGTTTATGCCGTGATTTGGGTTTTTCTGATACTGACCGGCGCGAGAATATTCGTCGCGTCGGGGAGGTGGCCAAACTGATGGTAGATGCCGGGTTGGTGGTGCTGACGGCGTTTATCTCACCTCATCGGGCTGAGCGGGAAATGGTGCGCGATATGTTGGCATCAGGCCAGTTTATTGAGGTATTTGTCGATACACCGTTGGCTATTTGTGAGGCCCGTGACCCTAAAGGTTTGTACAAAAAAGCCCGTGCTGGCGAGCTGAAAAATTTTACTGGCATCGACTCTATTTATGAATCACCCGAACACGCTGATATTCATTTGCCGGGTGAACAATTAGTAACAAATTTGATTGAACAATTGTTAGACGTACTGCGTGGTCGAGCTATTATCAAATCCTAAATGATACCCTTTGTACTTGAAGCTACAGGGCCGTTAGCTGCACGCATTCACCCGAATCACTTGACTGTGTAAGCGCATCGGGATGTATTAGCTTGCTGCCTACCTGTAACGCTAATTACGCTGGGTATCTATACTAATGGCTATCGGCAAAACGCCCTTAGAGCGTGCTGGTAAACTGTGCCCACAGGATTGCTATGCAGAATATCACCCAAATTATTATCGACGAACAGCGGGAAAGGGAGGAGCCGTCATACTCCTTTCTCGGTGGCGTTACAGGCTTTGTTTTCTATTGGCTGGCGTTTGCGATACCTTTCTTTGTCTATGGTCCCAATACCGTCTTCTTCCTGCTGTACACTTGGCCGTTCTTTCTGGCCCTGATGCCGGTTTCAGTGTTGGTAGGTATTGCCTTGAGTGTGTTATCGCGCGGTAATCTCTTATTTACCATTGGTGGGAGTGGTATTGCAGTATTGTGTTTATTCTGGATGCTGTTTTCATTTCTTACTGGTTGGTGAGCAAATCGGCGGGCTATTCGGTTTCACCTGATAATAACCCGCTTCAATTTGTAACATCTTCAATGGGTAACCGTTTACCCTTGCGCTGAAAGCACCTTACTGAGAAATGCCTGAGTTCGCGGATTAGTAGGGGCGGTAAAGATTTTTTCCGGTTGCCCCTCTTCCTGTATCACCCCTTGATCAATAAACAGCACCCGGTCGGCCACATCTCGGGCAAAGCCCATTTCATGAGTCACTACCACCATGGTCATCCCTTCCAGTGCTAATGCTTTCATCACCGCTAGCACTTCACCGACTAACTCCGGGTCCAGTGCTGAAGTCGGTTCGTCAAACAACATGATTTTAGGTTCCATTGCCAAGGCTCGGGCAATGGCAACGCGTTGCTGTTGACCGCCAGAAAGACTGCTGGGATAGGCATCAATCTTATCGAGTAATCCCACCTTGCGTAACAACAATTCAGCCCGTTCTATGGCTTGTGCTCGTGGCAGCTTTTTAACATCCATAGGTGCCATGGTTAGGTTTTCCAACACCGTCATATGAGGGAAGAGATTAAAACGTTGGAACACCATGCCGACACTTTCGCGCATCCGGTTGAGATCGGTTTTCGGCTTATGGATCTCAAAACCATTAACGGTTATTTCTCCCCCGGATAACGTCTCCAACGCATTAATACAGCGCAAAAAGGTGCTTTTACCCGAACCGGATGGGCCAATGATGCAAACCACTTCTTTTGGCTGAATATCGCAAGAAATGCCACGCAACACATGGGTTTCGCCAAATTGTTTTTGTAGGTTATGTACGTGAATCACTTTTACCGAACCTCTTTTCCATATGCCGCACTAATAGCGAAAGTAAGAATGTGATAACCCAATAAACCAGTGAGATAGTCAGGTAGGGTTCCCAATAAGTCGCATAGGCACCAGAAACGGTGCGAGCAGCATAGGCTAAGTCAGCCAGGCCAATCGCAGAGGCCAGCGATGAATCTTTTACGATAGCGATGGCATTGTTACCCAGTGGCGGTAACATCCGGCGGAAAGCCTGAGGCAGAATAACCTTGCGCATCGTTTTGCCGTAGCTCATTCCCAATGAGCGCGAGGCTTCCATCTGGCCGCGATCAATTGACTGAATACCCGCGCGGAAAATCTCAGAAACATAAGCACCCGCGTTCAGCGTGATAGCCACGACACAGGATAAAAAAGCACCGTAATCTGAGCGCAGCATTCTGGCAAAATCAGAAGACATAATGCCATTGGTGACCAGAATGCCATCCCGTGGGTTAATAAACAGTGGCACCAGCGCGAAATGCACCACCATTATCTGCACAAATAAGGGGGTGCCGCGAATAGCACTAATATAGATGCGTACTGGCCATTGAACGAAATAGTACAATACTGGCTTCCAGATACCGTGAGGCGCTTGCGCCAGACGGCCCAGACCGAGGGTTAACCCCCAGGTTGTGCCCAAAATCACACAGATAATGGTGCACTTAATTGTCATCCAGGCACCGTCCATAAACAGTGGGGCGTATTCCTGAATGATTTCCCAACGAAATCCTGACATAGGGTGATCCGGTCAATCAAGCCACCGCGCATTCACGCAGCGGTGGCGTATATAAGAAAGGGTTATTTTGCTGGCTGGGTTGCGGCTGGCAGTGTTGGTACCTGTGCATCAAACCATTTTTCATAGATTTTGGCGTAAGTGCCGTCAGCAATGATTTTCTGCAAACCACTGTTGATTTTGGTGCGCAATTCTTCATTACCTTTCGCCACCGCAATACCGAAATATTGGCGCTCAAACTTGGTATCGGAAACCAGTTCAAATTCTTTTTCCGGGTGAGTTTTCAGGTAGAACTTGGCGACACCTACATCACCTACGGCGGCAGCGATGCCATCTTCGTAGAGTTCTTGCAGCATCAGTGGCGTGTTATCAAAGCGTTTGATCGCAGTGCTGTTTTTACCCAGAACATCGGATACCACGATGTCGCCGGTGCTTGAGTTCACCACGCCAACATTCAGATCTTTCAGTGCCGCAATGGAATCAACTTTAGAGCCTTTAGCCACGACGATAGTTTGTTCGGCAGGGAAATAAGGATCTGAAAAATCAACCATTTGTTTACGTTTATCGGTAATGGTGATACCCGAAATGATGATATCGCGATCACCGGAGCCTAATGTGGCAAAAATCCCTTCCCAAGGCGTATTCACCAATTTGACCTGAAAACCTTCAGCTTTACCGATAGCTTTGATGATATCTATATCAAAACCTTCCAGTTGTTTTTGGCTATTTTCATACTCAAATGGGCGGTAGGTACCACCGGAACCGACAACATAAGTCGGCTCGGCTGCAACAACGCTACCCGCAGACAATACGGCGGCCAGACAAGTTCCGACCAGCATTAAACGTTTAAACATGTGAATCTCCCGGTAAAAAGTAGCAACGAGTTAAGGTACATTTTTTATTTATGCAGTTTGAGTGCATAAAAATAAACTTTTATACATATAAACTCAACTGTAATGGGGTTTATTTGTTTTTGACGAGATTAAATATGCATTTTTAACTTGAGTGTTGGTATAAGCTAATGCCAAAAACAGTTTTTGCAGTGTTTATCTCTGCATGATTTGCAGGGGGGCAATAAGAGGTAGTGACAGCAGGACTTACCGTGCACTCAAAACCAGCAACTAATGACATTTTGTAGATTTGCATGGTATTTTTGCCGGAAATCATCCTTAATCTGAGCTTTATGACCTATTTCCTTCACAGAGTGGAGTCCGACGAAAAGTTGTGGGATGATTATACCCGTCATACTTCAAGTTGCATGTGTGTTGGCTGTCTTCGTTCACCCCAGTCACTTACTTGTGTAAGCTCCTGAGGACTCGCTCAGTTGCTGCCTTCCTGCAACTCGAATTATTTACGGTATAGGCAGTTTTTCAGGGGGCGGGAATGGGAAAACTTACACTACTATTGCTGATTTTACTTGGCTGGCTACAGTATTCACTGTGGTTGGGCAAGAATGGTGTTCATGATTTTGTTCGGGTTAAGGATGACGTGGCGCTGCAAGAGGCCAATAACGGCAAACTTAAAGCTCGGAACGATCAGCTATTTGCTGAAATTGATGATTTAAATGGTGGTCAAGAGGCTATCGAAGAACGCGCACGTAACGAACTGGGCATGATCAAGCCTGGCGAAAGTTTCTATCGTCTGGTTCCTGACCAATCCAGACGTAATGCGGGTATCCCTTCGTCGTCAAATAACGCGCAATAATAAATAATGAGTAATTTTGCAGTTTCCCTTCCTGATATCATTGCGGTATTACCGGCTGCAGGTATTGGCAGCCGTATGCAGGCTGATTGCCCTAAACAGTATTTAACTGTGGCTGGCAAGACAATCATTGAACATGCTATTTTTTCTTTGCTTCGGCATCCACGTGTCCAGCGGATTATTGTGGCAATACATCCTCAGGATACGCAGTTTTCAACGTTACCTATTGCGCAGGACCCGCGGATCACGCTTGTTCACGGTGGTGAGCAGCGGGCTGATTCGGTGATGGCTGGCTTACAATGTGCAGGGCAGACTGAGTGGGTGCTGGTTCATGATGCGGCTCGTCCTTGTTTGCATCTCGATGACCTTGAAAGGTTGTTGTCGATTATCGACCATAGCCATGTCGGGGGTATTCTGGCAGCACCAGTACGTGACACCATGAAGCGCAGTGAGGCCGTTGTCCAAATTGGCGATCATCCGGCCATTGCCCATACTGTAGATCGTCAAGCGCTGTGGCATGCCCTGACACCTCAACTTTTCCCGCTTGAGTTATTAAAAACATGCTTGGCCCGCGCCTTGCGCGAAGGGGCGGTGGTCACTGATGAAGCTTCTGCATTAGAACATTGCGGCTATCATCCGATATTAGTGTCTGGTCGTTCGGATAATATCAAAGTGACGCGCCCTGAAGATCTGGCCTTGGCCGAGTTTTATTTAACCCAACGTCAATAGCCCAATTAATGGGTGTTGCAGCCAGTAAATTCCAGCAGGCTTGGCCCAGTCATTGTGATTCTGGTGAGTAAGAGCGGCTAATGCTGCTGCAACCTCAAGTAATAAAGGCATTATAAGGAGTGCAATTAATGCGAATTGGTCATGGTTTCGATGTTCATAAATTTGGCGGAGCTGGCCCACTTATTATCGGCGGTGTGCGTATCCCATATGAGATGGGCCTATTGGCACATTCCGACGGTGATGTCGCATTACATGCAGCTACCGATGCAATATTGGGGGCGGCTGCGTTAGGTGATATCGGCAAATTATTCCCTGATACCGATCCGGCATTTAAAGGTGCTGATAGCCGTGCTTTGCTGCGTGAAGCTTATCGCCGTATTCTGGCGAAAGGCTACCGGCTGGGTAATCTGGACATTACCATTATTGCCCAGGCACCTAAAATGGCTCCCCATATCCCGCAAATGCGCGTGCATTTGGCGGAAGACCTACAATGTCATATGGATGATATCAACGTAAAAGCCACCACCACGGAACAACTTGGTTTTACTGGCCGTGGTGAAGGTATTGCATGTGAAGCAGTGGCGCTTTTGGTTAAAGCATAACAGGGTTAAGGCATAACGATGGACATGGAAAATCTAACCTGGCTGCACGGCAAACCCAAAGCGAGTGGCATTTTAAAAGCCAATCCCGAAGATTTTGTGGTGGTTGAGGACTTAGGCTTTGAACCTGATGGCGAAGGCGAACATTTGCTGATCCGTATTCGCAAAAATGGCTGTAATACGCAATTTGTTGCTGACTATCTGGCGCGTTTTGCCAAGCTTCATCCGCGTTTAGTGAGCTATGCGGGTTTGAAAGATCGCCACGCTGTCACAGAGCAGTGGTTCTGTTTGCACCTACCGGGCAAAGAAGCACCGGATCTCGCTACGTTCGAGCTGGAAGGGTGTGAAGTGCTGGAAGCTGTGCGGCAGAAACGTAAGCTGCGTATCGGTTCACTGAAAGGCAATGCTTTTACCCTGGTGTTGCGCCATATCACTGATCGTCAGGATGTAGAACAACGGTTGCAGCAAATTGCCGCACAGGGAGTGCCCAACTATTTTGGCAGCCAACGGTTTGGCCGTGGTGGTAATAATCTGGTGCAGGCTCGTCTGTGGGCGAATAATGAGATTCGGGTCAAAGAGCGCAGTAAACGCAGCTTTTACTTGTCCGCTAGCCGTAGTGCAATGTTCAACCTGATTAGCAGTTGCCGTCTGGCGCAACAGCAAGCAACCACGGTGCTGACAGGCGATGCTTTACAGTTAACTGGTCGTGGCAGTTGGTTTGTGGCCAGTGCTGATGAATTGGTGGCGTTACAGCAGCGTGTTGATGCGGGTGAATTGAATGTGACGGCCCCACTGCCAGGCGACGGCGAACTGGGTACGCAGGATGAAGCATTGGCTTTTGAGCAGTCATGTATAGCGGATCAAAGTGAATTACTGGCGTTGATTAAGCGTGAACGTGTTGAGGGTGCTCGCCGGGCTGTACTGCTAAAGCCACAGAATATGGTGTGGAGCTGGTGGGATGACGTAACCCTTGAACTCAGCTTCTGGCTACCCGCGGGCAGTTTTGCCACCAGTGTGGTAAGGGAAATAATGAATCAGGATAATGCCGATGCTGCGGATATTGCTGAGTAACGACGACGGTATTTCTGCGCCAGGGATACAAGCGCTCGCCGCTGCATTGCGCGAGTTTGCGCAGGTACAAATCGTCGCCCCAGATCGTAATCGCAGCGGTTCTTCCAATGCACTGACTTTGGACTGTGCATTACGCATTACCACATTATCCAATGGCGATATTGCCGTGCAGCAAGGTACTCCGACAGATTGTGTCTATCTCGGAGTAAATGCGTTAATGCGCCCCCGGCCCGACATTGTGGTTTCCGGTATCAACGCAGGCCCGAACCTGGGGGATGATGTTATCTATTCCGGCACGGTGGCCGCCGCAATGGAAGGGCGGCATTTAGGCTTTCCTGCTCTGGCCGTGTCACTCAACGGTCATCAGCATTATGCTACGGCAGCAGCAGTCACTTGCCGTTTATTGCGTGCTTTACAACAAAAGCCGTTGCGTACCGGTAAGATACTTAATATTAATGTACCTGACTTACCCTTATCTGAAATTAAAGGTATTCGAGTCACACGTTGTGGTAGTCGCCATCCAGCAGAGCAGGTATTTTGTCAGCAGGACCCACGGGGGCAAGATCTCTATTGGATTGGGCCGCCGGGGGAGAAATTTGATGTAGCACCGGACACTGATTTTGCTGCGATTGAACAAGGTTATGTTTCTATAACACCACTTCAAGTTGATTTAACCGCCTATGCGGCGCAAGACGTGGTTGAAAACTGGTTAGCCAACATTACTGGTTAAAACACCTAGGGTGACGAGGAATGGTAAATAAACGCATGCAGACATTGTTGATGCTGTTACGTCAGCAAGGTATTCACGACGAGCGCTTGTTACAGGCGATCGAAGCGGTGCCGCGCGAGCGTTTTGTTGATGAGGCGTTGTCCCATAAGGCATATGAGAATACAGCTCTACCTATAGGTTCAGGGCAAACTATTTCTCAGCCGTACATGGTGGCACGGATGACCGAATTGTTGCAATTGACACCGACTTCTCGGGTATTAGAGATAGGTACCGGTTCTGGCTATCAGACCGCAATTTTGGCGCATTTAGTCGAACATGTCTGTTCAGTTGAACGAATCAAAGGGTTACAGTGGCAGGCAAAGCGTCGCCTAAAGCAACTGGATCTGCATAATGTCTCCACCCGCCATGGTGATGGCTGGTTAGGTTGGGCATCACGCGGGCCATTTGATGCGATCATTGTCACAGCAGCTCCACCAGAAATTCCAAGTGCCTTACTTGAACAATTGGATGAAGGTGGGATATTAGTTCTTCCCGTTGGGGAGCAGGCTCAAACCTTGAAATGTGTGCAACGCCGTAACAATGAATTCCAAATTGAGACGGTAGAGGCCGTGCGTTTTGTTCCTTTGGTTAAAGGTGAATTGGCCTGAATAAATGCCTTTAGACCCATCATACTTCAAGCTGCATGTGCGTTGGCTGCGCTCAATTGCCGCCTTCCTGCAACTTGAATTATTTAGGGTGTATTTCAGTCTTAATCTTTAACTAAAGTCGAAGTGCAGTTTTTTTGTGCTAAAGATTGGCCGAAAATCAGTAATATAAATTTTATGGTATGGCAGGCGCGGTATTGATAGCATGCGCGCTTCTGTATCTTGTTTCTTCAGTGCGAGTCAGCATGTGTCTTGGCCTGCGCTGTGGAACCTTTTAATACTCGAAAATGAGTGGAATAGTCGTATTCGGCATGGCGTTTTAACAGTCGTTAACTGACCACTTTAACTACAGTGTAAAAGGTATTTTGGATATATCGCTTATTATTGCTGTCATGGGGGAAGCATGAGCACGGGAAGCCCAATGATTACATTACGCCGGGTAGCGGCATGTACGGTTATGAGTTTATGGTTGGTAGGTTGTAGTAATGACTCCTCAACATCTGCGCCAATCAGCAGTGTTGGCGGTGATCGTTCAGGGACCATGCTAAGTGGCTCGGATACGAATAGTTCCGGTAGCCGCATCGTTTATAACCGTAGTTACAACAGTATCCCCAAGGGAAGTTACAACGGTAATACCTATACCGTTAAGCGTGGTGACACGCTGTTTTATATTGCCTGGATAACCGGGAATGACTTCCGTGATCTGGCAGCAAAAAACAATATTGCTGAGCCATATAGCCTGAATGTTGGACAATCTATCCAGTTGGGTAATGGGTCGGGTGGTGGAATGTTAGCCGCGACCGATGCCACATCAGGTGGAATGACAAAACCGCCGGCAAATATTCAGAACACAACTACAACGGTTGATTCTCAATCAACTAGCGCGTATTCTGGAAACTCGGGTAAACAGAATGTTGGTAAAATGTTACCAGCGTCAGGGGCAGTTGTCGCATCGACCGCACCTGTTACCGCGCCAAGCAGTACCATCAGTGATCCAACCAGTAATGGTGGTCCAGTCAGTAGCTGGAAATGGCCAACTGAGGGTAAAACGATCGATAGCTTCTCGGCTTCCGAAGGGGGCAATAAAGGGATAGATATCGCCGGTTCTCGTGGGCAACCCATCTTCGCTACAGCAAACGGGCGAGTTGTGTATGCTGGGAACGCACTGCGTGGTTACGGTAATCTTATTATCATCAAACATAATGATGATTACCTGAGCGCCTACGCTCATAACGATACAATGCTGGTCCGGGAACAAGAAGAAGTGAAGGCGGGTCAAAAAATAGCAACCATGGGTAGCACCGGAACCAGTTCAGTTAGATTGCATTTTGAAATTCGTTACAAGGGGAAATCCGTAAACCCGCTGCGTTACCTTCCGCAGCGATAGATTGGGCAGAATACGCTGTATTCTGCTCGCCGGATTCACGGGTAGGAGCAGCATATGAGCCAAAATACGCTGAAAGTTAACGAGTTGCATGAAGATGCTGATTTTGATGAAAACAGTACGGAAACTGAAATTTTCGACGAAAAAGCATTAGTAGAGGATGAACCTACTGAAAGCGAGTTAGCAGAAGATGAGCTGTTGGCGCAAGGTGTTACCCAGCGAGTGCTGGACGCGACGCAGCTCTATCTTGGTGAGATTGGTTATTCGCCGCTGTTAACCGCAGAAGAAGAGGTTTATTTTGCCCGGCGTGCATTGCGCGGTGATGTGCCTTCACGTCGGCGTATGATTGAAAGTAACTTGCGGTTGGTGGTGAAGATCGCCCGCCGTTACAGTAATCGCGGTTTAGCACTGCTGGATTTGATTGAAGAGGGAAACCTCGGTCTTATTCGGGCGGTGGAAAAATTTGATCCTGAACGCGGTTTCCGTTTCTCCACTTATGCCACTTGGTGGATTCGTCAAACGATTGAACGGGCGATAATGAACCAAACCCGGACCATCCGTTTACCTATCCATATCGTTAAAGAATTAAACGTTTATTTGCGTACTGCACGAGAACTTTCTCATAAATTGGATCATGAACCGAGCGCTGAAGAGATTGCTGAGCAACTCGACAAACCGGTTGATGACGTGAGCCGTATGTTACGTCTGAACGAACGTATCACTTCTGTTGATACACCGTTAGGCGGCGACTCAGAGAAAGCCTTGTTAGATATTCTGTCCGACGAAAATGAAAATGGTCCAGAAGATACAACGCAAGATGACGATATGAAGCAAAGTATCGTTAAATGGCTGTTTGAATTGAATGCTAAACAGCGCGAAGTGCTGGCCCGTCGTTTTGGTCTTTTAGGATATGAAGCAGCAACGCTGGAAGATGTTGGCCGTGAAATTGGTTTGACGCGTGAGCGTGTCCGCCAGATTCAGGTTGAAGGCTTACGTCGTTTGCGGGAAATTTTGCAAACACAAGGCTTGAGCATTGAGGCGTTGTTCCGTGAATAAATTTACCCGCCTTTCTGCAACACGAAATAGTTAGGGTATAGATAGTTATTCTTATAAAACACAAAAACGGTGAACAGATGTTCACCGTTTTTTTATGCCCGTTTACACCATATTCTTCAGGCGATAAATCCATTCCAATGCCTGACGTGGTGATAATGAGTCTGGGTCCAGTGCTTCCAATGCTTCAACCGCAGGTGGTGTCTCTTCATTTAACAACGTCAGTTGTGAGCCATCAATCTTACTGGCTGCGGCATTATTAGACAGGGACTCGAGCTCTTTCAGTTTTTGCCGTGCCCGCTTAATCACATCACGTGGTACACCGGCCAGGGCTGCGACTGCCAGACCATAACTTTTACTGGCTGCCCCATCCTGCACACTGTGCATGAAGGCGATAGTTTCGCCATGTTCCAGAGCATCAAGGTGGACGTTTACCACACCTTCCATTTTTTCCGGTAGGGTGGTTAACTCAAAGTAATGAGTGGCGAACAGCGTCATCGCTTTAATACGGCTCGCCAGATTTTCAGCACAAGCCCAGGCTAATGAAAGGCCATCATAAGTGGATGTACCGCGACCAATCTCATCCATCAGCACCAGACTTTGCTCCGTGGCGTTATGCAGGATATTGGCTGTTTCCGTCATTTCGACCATGAAGGTGGAACGGCCTGAAGCCAGATCGTCAGCGGCACCTACGCGGGTAAATATGCGATCAACCGGGCCAATGATAGCGCTTTCCGCCGGAACATAACTCCCCATGTGTGCCAACAAAACTATTAAGGCTGTTTGGCGCATATAGGTACTTTTACCCCCCATATTCGGGCCGGTAATGATCAGCATCCGCCGCTGAGGTGATAACGTCAGCGGGTTAGAAATAAAGGGCTCACTGAGAACCTGCTCGACGACCGGATGGCGGCCAGCGGTAATTTTAATCCCCGGTTTATCACTCAGGATTGGGCAGTTGTAGTTGAGTGTTTCCGCTCTTTCAGCCAGATTCGCCAGTACATCCAGCTCCGCCAACGCATTAGCACTGATTTGCAATTCAGGCAGATGTGGCAACAGAAGATCGAAAATCTCTTCATATAACCCTTTTTCAATCGCCAGCGCTTTGCCTTTAGAGGTCAGAACCTTGTCTTCATACTCTTTCAGTTCTGGAATGATATAGCGCTCAGCATTCTTCAGGGTTTGTCTACGGACATAATGAATCGGAACCAAGTGGCTCTGACCACGACTTACCTGAATGTAATAGCCGTGGACGCCATTAAAACCGACCTTCAGTGTATCCAGGCCCAGCTTTTCACGCTCACGGATCTCCAGCCGATCCAGATAATCGGTAGCACCATCGGCCAGAGCTCGCCATTCATCGAGTTCAGAATTATAACCCGGCGCAATGACACCACCATCACGTACTAACACTGGCGGTGCTTCTACAATTGCCCGCACCAACAGATCCTGTAATTCATCAAACTGGCCGACTTGTGACAACAAATTTTGCACGTGGGGAACATCCACCGATTGCAGTAGACGGTGAATCTCCGGCAATTGCTGGAAAGCATGGCGCATCCGCGCTAAATCTCTTGGGCGCGCAGTGCGCAGCGCCAAACGAGCCAGAATACGTTCTAAGTCGCCTACCTGACGCAACGGCGTTTGCAGTTCGGCGGTGATATCTTGTAAGCCGCCGATTGCTTGTTGGCGATCGCTTAATACCTTGATATCGCGAACCGGCATATGCAGCCAGCGTTTTAGCATGCGGCTGCCCATTGCGGTCACACTGCAATCGAGAATAGCAGCTAACGTATTTTCAGACCCACCAGACAGGTTCTGGGTCAGTTCAAGGTTACGACGGGTCGCGGCATCCATAACAATGCCATCTTGCTGGCGCTCCATGGTTAAACCGCGGATATGGGGTAGAGAGGTACGTTGGGTATCTTTGACATATTGCAGTAGGCAACCCGCAGCGCGCAGTGCTTGATGGGCTTGCTCTACACCAAACCCGATTAAATCACGGGTGCCGAATTGCAGATTAAGCTGCTGACGGGCGGTTTCTAGCTCAAACTCCCATAATGGACGGCGGCGCAAGCCATGCCGGTGTTCTATCAACGACATCTGCTCAAAGTTTTCTGGGTAAAGTAACTCTGCGGGATGCGTTCGCTGCAACTCGGCAGCCATGGTTTCAAGATCTGCGGGTTGTGCAACCCTAAAACGACCGGAGCTGATATCTAACGTCGCATAGCCAAAACCGCGCGCATCCTGCCAGATAGCAGCCAGCAGATTATCCTGACGTTCTTGTAGCAGAGCTTCATCACTGACAGTACCTGGTGTCACGATACGCACTACTTTACGCTCAACTGGCCCTTTACTGGTGGCGGGATCACCGATTTGCTCGCAAATTGCGGCAGACTCACCTAACTGGACCAGCTTCGCCAGATAGTTTTCTATCGAATGATAAGGTACCCCAGCCATCGGAATAGGCTCACCTGCGGAGGCTCCGCGTTTAGTGAGTGAGATATCCAGTAGCTGTGAAGCTCGCTTGGCATCACTGTAGAACAGTTCGTAAAAATCCCCCATCCGGTAGAACAATAGAATGTCAGGATGCTGGGCCTTGAGCCGAAGATACTGCTGCATCATCGGGGTGTGAGAATCGAGTTTATCGGTATTATTCATGTGGTTATGATTTATAGTCCATTGAATTTAAAGTTAATTGTGATTTTTATTATTATCGTTAGCTATCACATGATTTTACGGTTAACACGGAAATCTCGCTATCAATGCCGGCACAACAGCCGATAAAAATAAGCTATGAGCTTGAAACAGAAGGGCTGTAATTACAACCATTCATCAAGTCCTTTTTCCAGCCGATATACTAGCCCAGCAGCCCCAAAACTGACATAGGTAAAACTCGAGGCTGCCCGCAAACGGTGTAATAAGCCCCTTGATTTAGGGGCCAGGTGATTTGTGATTGCTGATAAGGTCGGCGTTATTGAAAGGCTGGGTTGGCGGGGAATAAAGCGCGAGCAGTTTGGTACAACTGATCGGCGTAAGCTGTTTCCTTCTGATACCGAGCAATCATGATCAGACTTTGATAAACATTCGGATCATTGTGTAATTGAATATACTGCTCGGCCCATACCCTAAATTGGCGTAATAACATGGGGTCAGGATGCTGGTTAAATCGCAATAATAGATTAACATTTCTTATATATTGATACCTTTCCCACTGGATATAGGGATTGGTCAGGCTATCTAAAGGCTGCATGTTAACCAAGCCACTTCTCTCGGCCAGTGTGAGTACCCGGCCAGTTTTAAAGCCTGTCACCATAAACACCAGTGTGCATAGCGCCGATAAAATCACGGCAGTGTGCAGCCAGCGTTGCCAGCAAGTTGGCTTCGATGTGGTGGGTTGCAGCATATCTTCTGTAACCATCAGGCGGCCAAGTAAAATCAGCACCAGCCAGTGGGCTGCTGATTGATAAAGAGGGAACTCCGTCATCAAATGCAACGCGATCGGCAACGTGAGAACCCACAGAGGGAAAACGGTTTTTGGTTGCATTAAGAGTGGCTTCACATAGCCGATAGCCAATAGCAACATCCCGATCAGTGCGGCAATGCCACCCTCAACCCAACCATAAAGCACTTCATTATGAGGGTGGGAAGGATAAGTTAAGTAAGTCGGTACCCGCCAATGCTGCGCCAACTCATGGGCAAAACTTGACTCAAAGCTACCATATCCCCAACCCTGCCATGGGTGCAGCTGTATCATCTGCCAGGTATATTGCAGTATCAGCCAGCGCTCGGTGTTGCTGGCATCTTTGGATACATGCATACCGATATTCATCTGTTCCAACAGATAAACGGCGACCAGTAAACTCAGCAGGCTACTCAGCCACACCCAGGCTATCTGTCGCTGACGCCAGTAATATAGCGACAGTAATAGCAAGGTTGTTATCCCGCCAACCCAACCGATCCTTGATTGCAACAGCACCAATAAGCCTGGGAATAGCAGCAGGGTAAGTGTGCTGATGCCTCGAACGGCCCGCTTGCTTGATAACATAAACAGATAGATTGCAATGCTATAACCGGTTGCCAGGTAACTGGCCAGTACATTGGTTTGCTGGAATATGCCATAAGGCCGCTGTGCACTATCAAATTCCATCCAATTATCGGATGTAAAAACAAAAAATTGCAACAGAGTCAGCACAGCTTGCCCCCAGGCCGACAAGAGGATGATCACCAGCCATCTCTGTCGCAGGGCTACATTCAGTTTCAGGCGGAACAACCCCAGTAGCAGTATTATCCCACCCCACAGGCCTAAAATCCGCGGTAACCAGGCAACGACATGCTGTAATGAGGCAGGAAATAGCCCCGGCAGGCTTATCATCAAGGCGCCAAACAGCAGCCACAAACGGCCAGGAGAATTTACAAGCTGAGTGGCTTCAGTATGGGGTAAATAGAGTGTTATCGTCAGCAGTGCCATCATGGCCCAGATGATTATATTGGCAGGAAGATGAAGCCCAGCCCCTCCTCGGTTGATTTCATAGTGCATCATGGTGACAAAGGTAATGGACATCAGCGCCATAACAACAAGGTTGAGCACTGGTACTGAAAGAGTGGGTCTTATAGATGGGGGTAAACAAAGTTTCATTTTTCTATCAACAAGTTACATATATAGCTAACATCCTGTTGTACGGAAACAGGTTAACTAATTGTCCAATATTGGGGTTATAACAGCTCAATGGGATAGTGTCTGGCAGCAATTAAAGCTGAATCTTTATCGCTATTCAAATTTATCTCGTTGAAAAATAATGTTTTTATTCTAATATGATGGCCGTTTCATTTTTTTTCTGGCTGAGTAACAAACCAGCGTAATGAGTTCATCACTTTGGTTTCTGACATTCTGGCCCTGTCTTCCTCGACTAGCTTCATTAATACCAATCTTGCCGTATAAATATCCAAGTGCGCTTTATCGGCAAGTTCTCTGGTTTTTGGCCAATTGATAACAGGTGGTGGCGACTCAGTAAACTGCTCCATTAACGAATTACAGTGGTTCTCCAGAATACCCATCACTTCTTCTTTTCTCTGATTCTTCGGTTTCATTGTTATTTACCCTATTAAATTTATATGTTGAGAATGTATAACTTTAAATTTCCTATATTCTTTATTTCTAATCAGTGCTTCCTACATATTATGTGGATATTTCCTACGCCATCGGTAATTGTTCTTACATTAACGTGGTTGTGTTCTCATTCCTTTTTATATGTTTTTATATTCTGTATTTTGTCACCCAGTATCTTACGCTCAGGATTTAACTTTTTGTCATTTTTGCCGCATAAGGAAAATAGGGTTATTAATTTGCATGTGAAATAAATGATATTTTAAGTAATTTAATAAAAACCTTTAAAATCAATCTATTGATTTATTTTTTATGGGTTTTGTTGAGATTTAACATATAAAAAAACCAAGCTAACCTAAGAAGGAATCAAAGGGTTCTCGGGTGTTTATACCATTATTACTAAGGTTTTTCTGCTTCTTAGGCTGAAATGTTAAGGATTTAATGTCGATTATAGATTGGGTCATGAAATAAGCAATCATTAATTTTGAAAAATCGCTCTTTAGCGATCAAATGTGTCGGGATGCTTATTTTTGGAGTGTTATATGTCGAGGGTATAATGTTTATCGATCAATCTTATCGATTTTATTTCGTTACTGTAATCAATTAAGTTAAACACTCTGAATTATAGTTATTTGAATTAAATGACTATCAACTAGATGCCTATATTTGTATTATCTGCCTCGAACAAAATAAGGGCTTTAAACGTTATTTGAATTTTTTTCTTAATGTGCAGGCGTTACCAATGCCTACATATTGACTTTATGGCTCTGTGCAGTTCTCAGCTTGTCCTTTGGTATTTTAACGGCAAGAAGCAACATGCATTTGTATTTTAAAACAACTTCTACGCGGTATTTACTTTGATTTTTTCAAAGCAAATCAGTGTATTAAATTTTAATTGTGTATAAAGGAATCACGTAATGAAACTGAATAAAACAATCTTGGCTGCTGCTCTGGTATTAGGTTTTGCTTCTATGGCTAACGCTGCTGATCAAGGCCAGGGTACTGTGACTTTCAATGGTTCAATCATTGATGCACCTTGCTCAATCGCATCAGGTTCTGATTCTCAGACTGTTGAAATGGGTCAGATCTCTAACGTACTTCTGCAGAATGGCGGCAAATCAAACCCTGCCAAAAAGTTCGACATCAAACTGGAAAACTGTGACATCGCTACTCTGAAAACTGTAACCACTACTTTTAGCGGTGCAGAATCAGAAGCAGTACCTGGCCTGCTGGGCATCACTGGTCTGGCTGAAGGCGCTGGTATCGCCATCGTTGATGGTACTGGTTCTGTTGTGAAACTGGGTCAAGCAACTGCTGAACAGACTCTGATCACCGGCAACAACACTTTGGCATTCTCTGCTTACCTGCAGGGCAGCACAGCTTCTGACGCTATCAAACCAGGTAGCTTCTCAAGCGTAGCTAACTTCATGCTGGCTTACCAATAAGCCCCCCTTTTTTAATTGGACATGCGGATTTATCCGCATGTCTTTTCTCTTGAGAAAGATACGTATTGGATGAGTTAGGTGATTTATGTCCAGGTCTTTTTTTTTGATAGTGCCTCCTTCCTTACTGATGGCGTTATTGCTGAGTTTACCGGTAACGGCAGATCCCATGAAAACAGCCTGGGGCCGCGTGAGTATGGAAGGAAGTATTACTGATACTGCTTGTGCGATAGAGCCCGGAAGCTTGGAACAGACCATCGATATGGCGATTTTGCCTATTGGTAAATTGGTTCAGAACGGTGCAGGGGATGAACACCCGTTTGAGATTCGGTTGCTGCATTGCACGATAGCTCACCCTGATCCAGATAAGTCGAACCAGCAGCATTTTGTTGTGACATTTGACGGTGCCGCAGACGGTAATAATTTTGCAGTTAATGGTGAAGCCGAAGGAGTGGCAATGCAAATTATTGATGATAAAGGCAATGTTTCGACGCCAGGGGTGGCATCACCGGAGATCAATATAATTCCTGCTGATATGAAACTCAATTATGCCCTGCGGTTAGTGGGCAATGGTAAGACACTGCGTGCTGGAACTTATCATTCTAGCGTTCGTTTCAAATTGGATTATTACTGATTTCAATGAGTAAGGTGACATATCCCATGGTATCCGCTCGTTCCATCACCTCCGGTTTTGCCCGTCGTGATTTATTGCGAATTTTGATTGCAGTTGCATTAAGTGGCAATGCTTATGGAGCGCAAGCCCGTGATGATATTCAGTTTAATACCGATGTGCTGGATACCAAGGATCGCGCTAATTTTGACCTGAGTCAGTTCTCCCAACGCGGCTACATCATGCCTGGGCACTATAACTTATTGGTTAGTATGAATAAGCAGGAGCTCAGCGAACAGCCGGTTGTGTTCTACGTCTCAGAAAAAGATCCTAATAAAAGTGAGGCCTGTTTAACACCCCAGTTAATTGAGTTGCTGGCATTGAAAGAAGACAGCTTCCAAAAGCTGACCTGGTCGCGTAATGGGGAGTGTCTCGATATCAGCAGCTTACCCGGTCTGACCGTGGAAGGTGATTTGGCGAAGTCAGCACTGTACCTGAGTGTGCCGCAAGCCTGGCTGGAATACAGCGAACCCGATTGGGATCCCCCTTCTCGTTGGGAGGATGGTATTCCCGGAGTGCTGTTCGATTACAACTTGTTAGGGCAATTGAACCGCCAGGAAACGAACAATACCAATAACAATACGTTAAGCGGAAACGGGACCACCGGCGCTAACTTGGGTGCCTGGCGATTCCGTGCTGATTGGCAAACGCGGGTTGACCAATCATCGGGTTCATCGACTGAGCGTCAGTGGGATTGGAGCCGCTATTACGCCTATCGCGCTATCCCGAATTTGGGTGCCAAGTTGACGCTGGGTGAAGATTTTCTGAACTCCGCCATCTTTGATAGCTTCCGCTTTAGCGGCGCTAGTCTGGCGACCGATGACAATATGTTACCGCCTAATTTGCGTGGCTATGCCCCTGAAATTACTGGTGTTGCCCGTACCAACGCGCGAGTTGTTGTGAGTCAGCAAGGGCGTGTGTTGAGTGAAACACTGGTCGCGGCTGGTCCTTTCCGTATTCAGAACTTGAACAGTTTTGTTTCCGGCACGCTGGATGTGCGAGTCGAGGAACTTGACGGACAAGTTCAACAATTCCAAGTGAATACCGCCAGTATTCCTTATCTGACCCGCCCTGGCATGGTGCGCTATCGCATGGCTGCCGGTAAGCCTTCGGATATCGGACGTCGGTCTGAAGGGCCAGTATTTGGTACCGGGGAATTCTCCTGGGGGATCAATAGCGGCTGGTCATTGTTTGGTGGTGGGATCAGTGGTGAAAACGAATATCAAGCGGCATCCATCGGGGTTGGCCGTGATTTGATGGAATTTGGTGCCGTATCGGTTGATATGACCCAATCTTGGGCCAATTTACCCGAGCAAGGTACGTTGAGTGGCGGCTCTTACCGAGTCAACTATTCGAAAAACTTTCAGGAAACAGGCAGTCAGGTGACATTTGCTGGCTATCGCTTCTCTGAACGTAACTTTATGAGCATGACTGAATATCTCGACGCGCGTTATCGCAACAATGACGTGGGTGGCAATAAAGAGATGTACACCATCAGCTTCAACCAGCAATTTCAAGATCTGGGGCTGAGCGCGTATCTGAACTATAGCCATCAGACCTATTGGGATCGCTCGGCGAATGACCGCTATAACCTGTCGCTCTCGCGTTATTTTGATATCGGTAAAGTGAAAAACGTCAGTTTGACCTTCTCGGCTTACCGTAACCGCTATAACGAAAGCAATGACGATGGCATGTATCTCTCCATGTCGATGCCGTTTGGTAACAGCGCAACAATCAGTTATAGCGCGACGGTGAGTGGCCGTGAACACAGTCAGCGAGTGGGTTATACCGATCGTCTGGATGCTCACAACAACTACCAGATCAATACCGGCGTAGCACGTAGCGGCGCGCTAGTCAGTGGTAACTATAACCACATAGGTAATAGTGCGGATATCAATGCCAACGCCAGCTATCAGGAAGGACAATACTCTTCTGTTGGTTTAGGTATTCAGGGCGGGGCAACTATCACCCCTGAAGGCGGGGCTTTGCATCGGGTTAATACCCTTGGCGGCACTCGCTTGTTACTCGATACCCAAGGGGTATCCGGCGTTCCGGTTCAGGGATATGGCTCATCGATACGGACCAACCAGTTTGGTAAAGCTGTGGTTGGTGATGTGAATAGCTACTACCGCAATCGGGCCAGTATAGATATTGATAACCTGGCAGACGATGTTGAAGCCAGAGGAACCATAGCCCAGGTCACATTGACTGAAGGTGCTATTGGTTATCGCCGCTTTAATGTGATTTCCGGCGAAAAAGCGATGGCCATGATACGTATGGCAGATGGCACATCACCGCCATTTGGGGCCACCGTGTTAAATGAAAATCAGCAAGAGACCGGCATTGTTAATGACGACGGTTCCACCTATCTCAGTGGGATCAAAGCCGGTGAAACCATGTCAGTACACTGGAATGGGAAGGCGCAATGCAGCATCACTCTGCCGCAGGCTCTTTCTCCAGCAATACTGGCGAATCTACTGTTGCCTTGCCAGCCAATAGCGACGGGGGATAAACCTCCGGTGTCGCAGTAGAAAGGTTTGGTAATGAACCTGCGGGTAACCGCCCGTTCAGCTAAGTGAAAACGATCGGCGCCACCAGGTTCTGACAAGATTAATTCGAAGGAAAAGGTAATGAAATTGAATAACAAACTGCGTATCACCGCGATTTTGGTGACGGCACTTATGGCTCAGCAAGCAACAGCAGCGATTGCACTGGATAGAACCCGGGCGATTCTTAATGGCGGCGATAAGTCGATCAGCTTGAACATCAGCAACCAGAATAAGGAGCTACCTTATCTGGCGCAGGGATGGATTGAAGATGAGCAGGGTAACAAAATCAATTCACCGTTGACGGTAGTTCCACCGGTTCAGCGAGTAGAGCCTGGCGCGATGAGTCAGTTAAAAATACAAAGCTTGCCTGCTGTGAGTCAGTTGGCGCAAGACCGGGAAACCTTGTTCTATTTTAACCTGCGTGAAATTCCACCGCGGTCGGACAAACCCAATACTTTGCAGATTGCACTGCAAACGCGCATCAAACTTTTCTACCGCCCAGTTAGCATCGTGCCACAAAAGGCTGATATGTCGACACCTTGGCAAGAGAAGTTACAGCTGACTCGTCAGGGTGATCGTTATCAGGTTAATAACCCAACGCCGTATTACATCACGTTGGTCGATGCCAGTGACGGCAAAGCCGGGAAAACAGCAGCCGACTTCAAGCCGCTGATGATCGCACCAAAAGCGCAAAGCATGTTGGATGTCAGTGCCGCCGCATTGGGCAGCAAACCGGTACTAACTTATGTCAATGATTTTGGCGGTCGTCCCAAGCTGATATTTAGCTGTTCGGGGAGCACGTGTTCTGTGGTTGAAAGCATCAAGTAACGGTGTATTTCAGGGCGCTGCATAAGAAGAATACTGGGCGGGTGTCAGGCTGAACGATGAATAAGGAATATGGGATGACTGTTGTTTGTAAGGGAATAGTTACCCGGCGGGCCATGACGTCCATCTTTGGGATGACAGCCATCGTAGGGACAGCGGCCGCAGTGATGACTATGTTGTTAAGTAGCTCAGCATGGGCATTAAATAAGTCTGCGACAGTCAATGTCTCAGTCACTATTTTTGCCGCACCGCCTTGCGAGATTAACGGTAACAATACTATCAACGTTAATTTTGGCGATACCGTCCTGACATCAAATATTGATGGTAGCAACTACATGCAGCCGGTGAATTATACGTTGAACTGTACTTCGGCCGCCTCTAATGCACTGAAATTAAGCATTAATGGTAATGGGGCAAATTTTGATACCAGTGTCTTGAAAACGAGTAATTCAGGTCTGGGGATCAAGTTGATACGTAATGGGCAGTCATTCCCACTGAATACGGCATCCAACTTTACCTATCCGAATGTTCCTGTATTGCAGGCGGTACCGGTTAAACAAACAAATGCAACGTTGAGCACGGGCTATTTTTCCGGCTCAGCGACCCTGGTTGTGGAGTACCAGTAATGAAAATTAATTCACTGATTTCACGCTGTTCCATTGCGGTGGTACTGACTCTCGGCAGTACGTTGGCCTATGCGGACAACATGCTGTTCTCCGGCACATTAATTAATCCTCCGCCCTGCGTGATTAACAATACCGGCACTATCCTTGTCGGTTTTGGCAATGATGTTCTGACTTCGCGGGTTGATGGCACTCAGTATATGCAGCCGGTGACCTATACATTGAATTGTACTGGGGCTGTATCCAATGCGCTGAAAATGACAATTAAAGGAAATGGTGCTGGTTTTGATTCCAGTGTCTTGAGCACGAATAATTCGGCGCTGGGGATCAAATTACTACGTAATGATCAAGCATTGTCACTGAATAGTGCTTTCACCTTTTCCTATCCGACTATCCCGGTGCTGAAGGCCGTACCGGTCAAACAACCCGGTGCAACGTTGAGCGCGGGAGATTTTTACGGTACAGCGACCATGGTTGTGGAGTATCAGTAATGAAAAACGGATCACTGATATCGCGTTGTTCCATTGCGGTGGTACTGACACTGAGTAGCACGCTGGTGTATGCGGATGACGTATTGTTCACGGGGACATTAATTAACCCCGCCCCTTGTGTGATTAATGGGGGAAATACGATAGATGTGCCTTTCGGGGAAAATCTGGGCGTGAACAAGATCGATGGTATTAATTATACCCGGGATGTGCCTTACAGCATGACCTGCGAAACAACCAGTAGCAGTTTGGAATTAGGTCTAACGATTGTCAGTGCATCGGTTACTACATTTGACTCCGCAGCGATACAAACCGATGTTCAGGATCTGGGTATTCGTTTACTGAAAAACGGTGTTCCTTTTGCACTTAATACCCGTGTTGCTTATGACAAAAATAACCCACCGGTACTTAAGGCCGTACCTGTTAAAGCTGCTGGGGCAACATTAAGTGAAGGAAGTTTTGAGGCTACCGCTACTTTATTAGTGGATTATCAATAGGATCAAATGATGACTAATTTAAATCTGCTGATGCGCCGTGGGCGAGCTATTTTAAGTATTCTAATTCTGAATTTATTTTGGATGATACCGGTATCGGCCGCTGACAATATGCGTTTTCATGGCGCCTTGGTCGCAGAGCCTTGCACTATTCGTCCCGGTGATGAAGCTATTAGTTTGAATTTTGGCACTATCGTCGATAAATATCTGTATTCGAATCAGCGTACATCAGGCAAACAGTTTCAACTACATCTGGTCGATTGCGATATCAGCTTAGGTACGACAGCCAATATTGTATTTACTGGTAATGATAGTGTTAATTTACCTGGGTTATTGGCGGTTGATGGCAGTGATGTTGGAATCGCCATTGGTCTTGAAACAATGGCGGGGACACCTCTGTATCTGAATCAGTCGAGTGACGATATTGCACTTGATACAGGAAATAACGTTATTACCTTGAAAGCTTATGTTCGGGGTGAACCCGAGGCGATATCTCAACGTACTATTAAGCGCGGTGAGTTCAATGCGGTCGCAACATTTAATCTGCAATATTATTAATGGGATCTCCCCTCTAATCTTATTTCAATACGAATATGTTAACGCTGAAAATCATTATCAACAGCTTAAATGCCGATATGCGGATAGAGACAATGGAACTTAAACGAATGACAAAGCCTAATATGCGACTAAGTCATAAATATTGCTGGCTAATTGCTTGCGTACTGTTTTTATTTCCGCTTTATAGTCAGGCCAGTGCCTGGGTTTCGACGCAAACACGAACCGGCGGTCAATATACCGGAACATTCTCCTGGCCGACGGAGGAGTTGAGCAACGTACTTTGTACCTCCTCATCTTGTTCTGTGGCGATATGTCACTACTCCACTCTTGAAGCTGAGCGGTGTGTTAACCCGAGTGGGGCATCAACGCGAGTCATTGTTTCTCAAGGAGCAACGGCGCAGACCATGCGAGATGCGTTTGTCAGTCGCAATGGCGCTTCTGGAAGTTGGAGCACCACGACCCCGGTTTTGAGTTCATCAAACACCTGTTTTGGCATTCTTTATTGGCAAGGGGTTGGTGATTTAAACTTTACCGGTAATCAGATCCCAGGCTCTTATTGTGGTGCGGTTCCTCCAACGCCAGAAACCTGTGAGGTTACCAATGATGTCTATATCAACCACGGCTCGCTTAATCAGCAAAATGTCGATGGTGCGATAAAAAGTGAACCGCTCATTATCAACTGTACAGCCAGAACATCGGTGAAATTAACGCTGGTCGGCGGGAAAAATATTAATCTTGGGCAAAATGGCAATCTGACTTCGACCTTAAAAGTGTCAGGGCAAGACTTATCCAATGGCGTGACGGTAACGGCAGCGATAGGCAACACCCCTTTCCAGATCGAATCAACACTTCATGCGCCAGCATTGCCTGACGCAGGTACATTTAGCGGGAGTGGAGTGGTTATTATGTCCTATCTCTAAATGTAGAATTATATGCATTCATTATTTGAGTGCATGATGATTATGAATATGAAATAGTGTTTTAAATTCGCTATTTTCATATTCATAAGTTGGGTGGTTTTACTGTTGTTTATATATGGCAGGGGGCTCCCATGGCATTTATTTATATATTATTTTAAATTAAATAAATGTTATCTTTAAGTTGTAATGTGTTGTACTAATATAGTATAACGCTGTTGCGTTAGATTAGTTAGGTATTAGGCTATAACCTAAATAATTCGAGTTGCAAGAAGGCGGCAAGGGAGATAATCCCGATGAGTTTACATGAGTAAGCGATTCGGGTTATTGAGCGTAGCCAACACACATGCAGCTTGAAGTATGACGGGTATACAACCTAAAAATGAAACGCATACTTCAATGGGCTATTAAATAAATAGGCTATAAATTTTTCTTTTAAGGATTTTCTCATGAAAAAAATGAACATGGCAGTTGCAAATACAATCGTTGGCGGTACTGGTCAAACTTGTAAAGATACTTTCCAGTGGCAGACTAGCGGTACAACTGCAACTTGCATGGCAGTAACTACTTGTACTGACAAACACGGTAAAGTATTAAGCACTACTTCTGCACCTAGCAACATTGCTAACTGCCGTTAATTAAGTATTTGTTAATTTTTATCGATATTTAATAGTATCCCAGGCAAGTGCGGGAGGGATTTCTGTACTTGCCTGACTTATTTATTCAAATGTGTCATCGATGCTTAAATTCAAGAATTTTCGCATTAATTGAATGTTAGAAAGATTATTTCGTGGGCATAAATGTTATTTGATTCTGTTTATGTCTTACCTGAACTCTGATTGTGAATAGAACTGAATCTATGTCTACTGAAAAAAATATGTTTAGGAGTAAGGGATTTTTTATAGGCTATACACTGTTAGTTATCCTTATTTCTTCATTGATAACAACGGCCTATTTCCACTATTTCGTTCTTAATCAGGATGAACAGGAAACCCTATTCGCTGTCAGCAACAGTGAAGTTGAAAACAGCCCAATCAAAGACGATAAAACTATTATTGAGATCTTCTCTTATGGCTGCCATTACTGCGCCATCAATGAAGAGAATGTCACCCAATTAGAAAACCGCATGCCAGAAGGGACGCGTTTTGTTCGCCTGCATATCAGCAGTGATAAAACCACCGGCTTGGGGCGTTTTGCACCTATTTTCGCCACTTTATCCGTCATGGGTATTGAACCGCAGCATCGCCAAAGTGCCTACAAAGCGGTACTGGAAGACAACATTGACCTGAGTGATAACAGCCAACTCGAAACCTGGCTAAAAGCCAATGGCATTGATGTTGCCCAATATCAGCAAGTCAGCCAATCCGCTGAAGTGAAAGAGTTACTCGCCTATATGACGGCAGTGACTGCGCATTACAAGATAGACGCCACCCCGAGCTTTATTGTCGGCAAAAAATGGATAGCGTTACAGGACAGGGAATTCCCAGCGTTCTCAGATCATCTCTTGTCATTACTCGAGCACGATAAGGCGCTGGAGAAATAATGAGACTGTTAGCCGTATGGGGTTACTTTGCCTGGAGAAACCAGCTCGACAAGCTGGCTTTGAGTGGGCGGTTACTTGCCCGCGGGCAGGCTAGGCTGGCTTGCTGGCTGTTACGGCACGGTGATTATCGTTTCTTACTGATGCTCGGTGCTTTGCGCCGGGCTTTAGGCTTGATGCCAAAGCGACAGAAGAATCTGGCGCGAGTGGCGGCGGCCAACAGCCAGTGTTTATTGAATGGTGACAATAGTCCATCAGCACAGAATTTTATGCGTACCGCCCAGCGCCGTCAGGTATTGGAGCTGGCAGCGACTTATGGCCAAAACCGGCGGGTTTTAGCTCAGTTAGCAGCATGTACTCAGCAGTTAGATAGCCAGGTTCGTGCACTGCATGAGGCCGGCTCACCGGTTATTTTAGCGCCGCTGCATATGGTTTCTGATGTGCTCGCTGGCATGGTGGGGGCTAATGCTTATCCGGGGCAGGCGACCGTGGTGGTATCAGCCAGTGCCGAGGCGTATGAAGAGCAGGCGCGGCAGATGGGCGGGGTGAATATTTCCTATTGTTCCATTCATGCTGACAGCCGTGCAATCGCCGGTAACTTGATGGAAGCCATCATGGAAGCGGCCGAGCATAAGCGCAATATTATGATTTTCCCAGATATTACGCCGGATTACACCGTCAATAACCAGATGGCTGAAACGGCAAAAATACCCTGCCAATTGTTCAACCGCCCAGCCAATTTACACAGTGGCATTATTCGCCTTGCCAGAGCACTTTCAGCGCAGGTGGTTTTTTATTATCTGTACTACGACAAAGAAATAAAAATAAATATTTATCCTGCACTTAGCGCGCGAGAAGTGAAAAGTAAATTACCCGAATTGATTGAAACATCAATGACGCAACATCCGCAAGATTGGCTGTTATGGCACTCACATTCGTTATTTTTTATTAACGAATAATGGCACTCATAAAGAATAGTAGAAAATGGAAAAGATAATCCCGACCCAGGTTTTTCAAAGCGAAACCAATGAATGCGGTTTAGCCTGTATTGCGATGCTGGCACAGACGCAAGGCATCAACGCGCCGTTGGAAAGCTTACGGGAGCGTTATCCTGCCTCGGCGCATGGCACCTCATTGGCTACGCTTTGTACTATTTTATCTGAATTGGCGATACCCGCTTACCCGGTGGTGTTTGAACATCAGGAGCTGTCTGCCTTACCGCTGCCCGCCATTCTGCATTATGGCGCGAACCACTACGTGTTACTTGCTTACCGTAAAGGCAACTATGTCTGTGTGATGAATCCGGCAATCGGTCAGCAATTGTTGCCAATGGATGCTTTGAAAGCGGAAATTAGCGGTTATGCCTTGGTGTTGGATCCAGAAACACCGGCAGACCCAGAGGCGGTGAAGAAAATTGAACACAGTACGCGATTGAGCGCACTGGACTGCATGAGCTTGAAAGAGACCGCCAGTGTTCGTGGCATCTACTGGCTGATGACGCTGGCATTTTTGATCTCGCTGACGCTGTTTATCATGCCGACCATGGTCAGTAGCGCCATTAATGACGTATTTTCTTCTGCGGGTGATAAAGACTTCCCCTATTTCTATTTCCTATTGGCTTTTGTGGTCTCAACGTCACTTGCTTTTTGCGTGCGATACATCACCGAGCGTTATATCAAACACTTTGTGGTGCTAAATAGTGTCGCCGGCTTCTCCCGTTTGCTCAGTCATTCACTTAACTTTTTTGATAAACGCGCACCGGGTGATATTTTCAGCCGCTTCTCCAACTGGCAAATGGCGGCTACGCAAAAAATAGAACTGGATAACGGCCTGCGTACCGACTGGATAATCGGTGCTATTGCGCTGGCGGTGATGTGCTATATGAGTCCGGTGCTGGCGATGGTTTCTGCCGTCGGCGTGATGCTGATGGGGCTTATCAGTATTTGGGCCATCTACCGTGACCGTTATTACACCCAACAGTTACAAGTAAAAGGTGCTGAGCAAAGTGATTTTATTCTGGAAACCATTCAGGGATTTTCCACTATTAAATCAGCCGGTTTGGCCAGTCAACGCCAAGGGGTGTTTGCCGGTCTGGCACTTTCATTATTCAGTGCGTTACAGAAGAAAAAAATTTACGATCAGGTCAAAAATAGTCTGTATCAACTGATCGGCAGCCTGGAAATGGTGTTCTTTATGCTGCTGGCGTTGCCGTTGTTGAAGCAGGGGACGCTGAGTTTGGGGGAATTCTTTGCCTATAGCTTTGTCCGTGAGATCTTTACCTCGTATATCACCAAGATCTTCTATGCGATTTTGCAGAAAAACCAACTGCATGTCATTGATATCCGTGCCCGTGATCTGTTCCCTGCTGGGGAGGCAACCCCCTCAAGCAGCGATTCACCGATCCCACCGGCGATCCCGGCATTTACCCGCCAATTGGTCTATCAGAATATCCGTTTTGCCTATGACGCCAGTCAGCCGGTATTGCGCAATTTGTCGCTGTCACTGACGCGTGGGCAAAGTGTGGCGATCATCGGGGAATCTGGTGCGGGCAAAAGTACTTTGTTGAAAGTGATGGCGGGGTTGATGCCACCACAGCAAGGGCAGGTATTGGTGGATGGGGAGCCGGTAGATTTTCAGCAGGCCCATGCCTTGTTCTTCCTGCAAAGCCAGGAAGATATCCTGTTTAATGCCTCGGTATTACAAAACATCACTTTGTTTGATGGGCATGTCGATGCTGAAAAACGTCAACGTATTGAACGTTCACTCCAAGGGCTGCAATTAACCCCGGTTATCGATAAGTTGCCCGGTGGCCTCAGCGCTTTGGTACGTGAAAGCCATGCCGCACTCTCTTTAGGCCAGCGTCAGCGGTTATTGCTGGCCAGAGCGATGTACAGCGATTGCCCGGTATTGGTGTTAGATGAACCTACTGCCAATCTGGATGAAGATACCGCCCATCAGGTGATGCAGACCTTATTGGCACATTGCCGGGAATATCAGAAAACACTGATCACCGTGACACACAGTGAAAGTGTCTTACCCATGTTTGACAGTGTTTTCCGCTTAAATGACGGTCAGTTGGCGCGTTTTGCGCAATCTGCGGCATTAAGCCGCCTGACACCGGTTGCAGGTTAATTATGCGTATAAACATAGTGAACAACAGACCACGGTTACTCCTGATCCTGCTTATTACACTGCTGTTAGTTATCGGCGGTGGGGTAGTGCTGTGGTTATCTAATAGCGAGCAGGACGTACCGCAATTAAGCGAAACTATTGGTCGCGGTGATATCGAACGAAACGTCATGGCAACCGGCAGCTTAAAACCCTCATTGCAGGTGAATGTCGGCGCGCAGGTCAACGGGCAGCTAACCAAACTCTATGTTAAACAGGGCGATCGCGTCACTCGTGGCCAATTGTTAGCTGAAATAGACCCGACCTTGCAGCAAAACGAGTTACGTAAATCGGAAGCTGAATTACAGAGCGCGCAGGCACAAAAGCAGGCAAGCCAAGCATTGTTACGCCAATATCTACTTGAATTTCGCCGTCAACAGACTTTGGCAACGGAAGGTTCTGGTGTGAAAAGTGCGCTAGAAAAAGCACAGGCGCAATACGACAGCCAGTTAGCACAATTGCACGTTAACGAAGCGCAAATTGTGCAAAGCCAAATGTCACTGGAAACCGCCAAAGCCAATCTGGGTTTTACCCGCATCATGGCGCCGATTGACGGCGAAGTACTGGGGATTGTCACCAAAGAGGGGCAAACCATTGTTTCCTCGCAAACCGTGCCGACAATTTTGGTGCTGGCGAATGTCGATACCATGACGGTTCACACCCGTATTTCAGAAACCGATATTCTCAAAGTCAGCGTTGGGCAGCCACTATGGTTCTATGTGGTCGCTGACCCCGAGCGCCGCTATGAGAGCCGGATGGATGCTATTCAGGAAGCGTCGGCAGAAAGCTTGCGCGAAGAGAGTTCCGTCACATCTAACAGTCAGCAACCTTCTGCCGTCTATTACAACGGCATATTCAGCATTGCCAACCGTGAGCGACTATTGCGCACATCAATGACGGCGCAGGTATTCATTATCACCGCGCAGGCGAAAAATGTGTTGCGAGTACCGCTATCAGCGCTGGGGAGTCAACAGTCAGATAAACGCTATCAGGTTCAGGTCATCCAAGGCAAACAAACGGTGGTTCGTGAGGTATTGCTCGGTCTGCGTAATGATCAATATGCCGAAGTAAAAGAAGGCTTACAGCCAGGTGATCAGGTGGTGCTAATGGGTGCACCTTCGGGAGTCACTAATGCGCGCTAATACCATTGATTCACCATGTCCGTTGATCGAACTTAATGGCATTTATCGCCATTTTGCGTCGGGTAGCCAATCGGTCGCGGTCCTTAAAGATATCTCGCTGTCTATTGGTAGCGGCGAAATGGTGGCGATCATCGGTGCTTCCGGGTCAGGTAAATCGACGCTAATGAATATCATTGGTTGCCTTGATAAGCCAACTCAGGGGGAGATGTCGATTCATAACATCTCTACCCGGCAGGCCAGCAGTGAGCAACTGGCGCAATTAAGAAGCCAGTACATCGGTTTTATTTTTCAGCGCTACCACCTGATGCCATATCTGACGGCAACGGAGAATGTGGTCATTCCGGCACTTTACACTGCTATGCCATCTGCTGAGCGTCAGGAGCGTGCGACCTATTTATTGCGCCGCTTAGGCCTTGGTCAGCACCTGTTACACAAACCAGCACAGCTCTCGGGCGGGCAACAGCAGCGTGTCAGTATTGCCCGCGCTCTGATGAATGGTGCCGGTATTATTTTGGCCGATGAGCCGACCGGTGCGCTCGACAGAGCCAGTGGGCAAGAGTTGATGGGAATATTGCATGGCCTGCATCAGTCCGGCCACACCATTATTATCGTGACCCATGATCGTAATATCGCTAATCAGGCCCAGCGCATTATTGAGATAAGCGACGGTGAAATCATTGCTGATCGCCATAATGAGGCGTCTGAGACGGAGGCTGTTCACGCCGCGTTACCCGCCACACTGGCAACGGGTCGGCCACACTGGTGGTTGAGTGTCAGGGAAGCTATCAAAATGGCCTGGCGCTCACTGCTCGGGCATCGTATCCGTGCTTTCTTATCGATGTTGGGCATCATTATCGGCATCTCATCGGTGGTCTCTTCCATGGCGGTGGGCGAAGGTGCGCGTCAAGAAATTCTAAGTGAAATCAGTCAACTGGGTACCAGTAATCTGGATATTCGTCCCGGATTGGGCTGGGATAAACCGCGCCCTGATTTTGAGCGCGCACTCACGCAGGCAGATGTGGCATTACTTAGCCAACAACCCTATGTCGATAGCGTGTCACCGGTGGTGAGCAAGATGGTTGCCGCGGTGCGTGGCGACAAACAAGTGATGATTTCGCTCTCTGGGGTCAGTAACGGTTTCTTTCAAGTAAAAGGGCTGAGTTTTACTGTGGGCGATGGTTTTACCCAGCACCACGTCAATGCGCGTGAGCCGGTGGTTATCTTGCAACCTGAACTCAGTGACACCCTGTTTGCTGTTGGGGAAAATCCGATTGGCGAAATTGTTCAACTCGATGGTATTCCTCTGCGGGTGATCGGGGTCGCCAAGCGTAATGGTTCGTCATTTGGCGGGTTATTGGCCGCTTGGATGCCTTATACCTCACTCACCGAGCGCATTTCAGGTGATATTCCACTCGAATCAATCACCGTGCGGGTACGTGAGGGTTACAACCTGAATGAGGTGCAGCGCGAGGTTGAAACGCTGCTGGATATGGCCCACGGCCAGCGGGACTTTTTCATTCTAAGCAATGACCAGATGAGCAAAGCGATTCAGAAAACCTCTGATTCGATGACATTGTTAATCACTTCCATTGCCGCGATTTCGTTGCTGGTGGGTGGGGTTGGGGTGATGAATATTATGCTGGTGTCAGTGACTGAACGGACCCATGAAATTGGTATTCGCTTGTCAGTTGGTGCTCGCCCCAGCGACATCATGATCCAGTTTCTGATTGAAGCGGTGGTTATCTGTACTCTCGGCGGCTTGATTGGGATTATCGGTTCGGCGCTGGCGGGGGTGATTTTCTCGTGGGTTACCCAAGAATTTACTATGATTTTTACCTGGCCGCCGTTAGTGCTGGCGTGCAGTTTCTCTGCGCTTATCGGGCTAGGGTTTGGTTTTTTCCCGGCGCGCAATGCCGCCCGTTTGCACCCAACCGAGGCACTGGCACGAGAATGAGCAGACTGATTAATGTAGGACTTATCATGCTGCTGTTAACCGGCTGTGGTTCATTACTGAAAAGCGATTATCAGCGCCCCATGCTGTCGGTTCCCGAGGAGTGGCGGGTTAAAGATACTGGCGGGGGTTACCTGCATCACAGTGTGCACTGGTGGGAAAATTTCGATGATCCACAACTGTCTGACAGCATCAGTCGGATGTTGGTCAGTAATAATGACTTAGCTGCTGCTGGCCTGAAGTTACAGCAGGCGCGCCTGACGGCAGGGCTGACCAATACCAATTTGACACCGGATATCACCATGACCGGTGCGGGCAGTAATACCCGTTCGCTGAATGAAAATACCCAGCCGCGAGAAAGCTATAGCACCTCGCTTGGTCTGAGTTACGAGCTGGATTTGTGGGGCAAACTGGCCCGCGCCCGTGAGCAATCCGCCTGGCTGGTCAATGCGACCGAACAGGATCGACAAGAAACTGCACTGTCACTGATTGGGACCACTGCGGATCTCTATTGGCAGATTGCTAAATTTAACCAGCAGTTGGGCTACCAACAGGCGGCGTTAGCTATTTCGCAAGATACGCTCAACATTGTGCGCTCGCGTCTGGCGGCGGGGGATGCCAGTGAAATTGAACTATTGCAGGCACAACAAGCCCTGCTGGATAGACAAAATCAGTATCAAAATCTCGAACAACTGCGGGAAGCTGCACGTAATGCCATGGCACTGCTATTTAACCGCGCGCCTGATTATCGTCAGGCCGAACGCAAGTCATTGGATTTACAACAGCAAGTTGCGATAGCGGAAAGTTTACCGTTACAGGTGATTGCTCAACGGCCTGATGTGCAGGCTGCCGAATGGCGCTTACGTGCAGCCTTGGCCGGATCTGATGTTGCCAAGCTGAATTTCTACCCGACCCTTTCGCTAGGAGCGAGTTTAGATGCCGGTAGCGCGGTGTTTTCACAATGGTTTAGCAACCCGAGCCGGACACTCAGTGTCAACAGCGCGCTGCCTTTCCTCCAGTGGAACACTGTGCAGCTCACCATCGAGCAGTCAAAGCTGGAAGTGAAATTGGCGGCTGTTGATTTTCGCAGCAAGGTTTATAGCGCCTTGAAAGATGTCGATGACGCGATGACGGCACGGCTGAGCTATCAGCAACAAAAACAGAATCAGTGGCAAAACCTGCAACTCAGCCAACGTCGGCTAATCCTGACTAACAGCCAATATCAAGCAGGTGCCGTCTCATTTCAGACCTTACTGGATGCGCAAGATGCCCTGCTGACCAGTGAAACCAATTTGCTCGAACTTCAATATAACTACCTAAATGCCACCATGAAACTGTGGTTGGCGCTAGGGGGGGGTGTTGATAACAGCAGGGAAAGTAAAGGAATTAAATCATGACAAATACAAATAAACAGCGCCGCGTGGTGGTAACCGGCTATGGCAGCGTGACCCCGATGGGCATGACGGCACAGCAGAGCTGGGCGGCGATTATGGACTATCAATTGGGTTATCGTTATTACGATAAATCTGAGCAGGGTATCAAGTCGCGCTTTTTTGGTTTGCTTGATGCTGAGCCGAATCTGAAATCAGTGCCTGCGGCTATCCGCCGCCGCCTACCGCGTTATGCCCGTTTGGTACTGGCGGCAGCGAAAGAGGCGATGGGGATGGCCTTCGCCGAGCAATCTCCTGAGGCTTATTATGACTTGTTGGACTGCGGAACCATCATTGGTAGCGGTTGGGCGGGGCAGGATGAAACACATGATAACTATGAAGGTTATCTGGCAACCGGGCTGGGTACGCCTTTTGGCTGCTTCCTCTCAATGCCTAATGCGGGCACTGCGGCGTGCAGCCTGTACTGGGGGTTACGCGGCTATCAGAACTCCCCGATTGCTGCCTGCGCTACCGGGACCATTGCCATCGGTGATGCATTTGAAATTATCCGTAGTGGTCGGGCGTCAATGATGCTGGCAGGGGCGGGTGAATCATTGCGCAGCGATGCCGCAGTATGGAATATCGATATTCTGGGTGCACTGGCGCGCGAGCAAGACGATATCACCAAAGCCAGTTGCCCGTTTAGTTTGGATCGCAACGGCTTTGTGCTGTCTGAAGGTGCGGCGGTACTGTGCTTGGAAGAACGAGAAGGTGCGATTGCACGCGGTGCGACCATCCTCGGTGAGATCAAAGGTTACGGTAACTACTCTGATGCATTTGATTTCACCGCACCGGCGGAAGATCGGGTGGCGCGGGTGAAGACTATCCGTCACGCCTTGCAACAGGCCGGTTTGAGTGCTGATGAGATTGATTATGTGAACTTGCACGGCACCTCGACCCAGCTTAACGATCTCAATGAGACTCAGGCCATTAAACAGGCCTTTGGCGAAGCGGCTTATACCACGCCACTGTCCAGTACCAAATCTTATTCCGGCCATCTGATTGCGGCGGCGGGCAGTTTTGAATCCATTATCTGTCTGCAAGCGCTTGAGCATCAGATAATGCCCGCCACCTGTAATTTGAAAAATGCTGATCCACAGTGCGACCTTGATTACATCAGCGAGGGGCATCGACCTAAAGCACTGCGCAATACCCTAAACCTGAGTTTCGGTTTTGGTGGCGCCAATGCCGCCTTGGTTATCGGGCTGGATTGAGCATGATATTCAACTACACCCTCAGTGATGCACAGCGTTGGGCTGCGTTTTCCGGCGATTACAATCCGATCCATTTTGATCTGCAACATGCACAACGGTTCGGCCAACAGGCACTTACCGTACATGGTATGCGTGCGATGTTAGATATCAAATATCAGCTCAGTGCTGGGTTATTACCCTGCTTGCCTGCAACGGATTTTCTGCGTTTTAACACCCGTTTACGTCAGCCGGTTCTGTGCAATACCCCCTACTACCTGCAACTCGAGCAAGGGGCTAGCCAGGCCAGTGGCAATCTGGTGGATATTGGCAGCGGCGAAAACTGTTTTAACAGCAAATTGCGCAGCGCACCGGCGTTGGTATTGTCAGAAAGCGAGCATTGGTCGGTCCTCTCGGCGGATAACCTTCATCAGTTAAGCCAACAGTATCCAGGAGATGCCACGCAACCTGCTGAATGTTGGGGTTTTTTCGATGCGTTGCTGTTTAAGTTATTAGTCGCAGCCCCACAAACACTGGCCACCGCAAAACAGGTGTTACCGGGCATTCAGGCTGACACCTTGATTGATGTCTTTAAGCATGTGCCAGTCATCCAGACTCACCATGACGTGCATTTCAGTGCTGAATTTATGGGCGTCAATAACCCAAATTTATTTGTCCGTGGCGCATTGCGCTACAGCATCGAGCCAACACTTATCGTCGGTAATGCCGATGATGGTTGGGTATTGCGCGCCGCTATTCAGGCCCGCTTAGATGCTGGGGCATTAATTACCACCGCTGTAACATTAAAAACGTGGCCATTAGCCGCGCACTAAATAAGGATAAGACCATGGAAAAGTATCAACACGTCTATGACACCGTTTGTGAAATGTTATCTGACGCCAAAGATCTGGAAATGTCGGCATTGTCGCCGGATATGCCGCTGCATCAGCTAAAACTCGACAGCCTTGATTATGTCGAGCTGATGGTGCTGGCAAAGCGCGAATTCGGGGCGACGCTGAATGCGGAAATGTTTATGGAAAATCCAGATATGACTTTAGGCGAGCTTTGCCAGAAGTTGGCAGAACAGAAGAAATAATATTATGAGTAGGCAATGGGTATTAATTACCGGTGGCAGTCGTGGTATTGGCCGTGCTTTGGTCGAAGAACTGGCCAAAGAGTGGAATGTGGTCTTTACCTGGCGCAGCGGTGAGCAACAGAGTCACGATGTGATAGAAAGCTGTGCCGGCCTGCCTGGCTGGGTAACCCACTATCGTTGTGATGGTAGCGATGAAGCGGATGTCGACCACCTCGCGCCACAACTGCTGGCTAAGTATGGTGCGCCCGGCGCGGTAATCCATAATGCGGGTATTACTGGTGATGGCCTGCATATTCAGCAAAATGGCGATAGCTGGCGCAATGTGATGAACACCAATTTGAACGCTATCTTCTATTGGAATAAGCACCTATTGCCGCCGATGATCATGCAGGGCGAGGGCGCAGTTTTGCTGATGTCGTCGGTAACCGCTATCAAAGGCAATGTCGGGCAGAGCGCATATGGTGCCAGTAAAGCTGCAATGATTGGCCTTGGTCGCTCATTGGCGCTGGAGATGGGGCGTTTTGGTATTCGGGTTAATTGCCTGCTGCCGGGGATAATCGACAGCGATATGACGCGCGCGATGCCTGCCGATGCCTTAAAAGGCTTACGTAAACAGATACCACTACGGCGTTTAGGTGATGCGCAAGAAGTCGCCCGTGTCAGTGCTTTTATGATAGGCAATGACAGCCGCTATATGACCGGGCAAACACTGGTATTGGACGGCGGATTGACCGCCTAATTCAGGTAGCCTGTTCAAATACACTTGGCCTGACCCCATCTTGAATTTCGTATGGATGGCGGGCAAAATCCCACTTTTCGCGGTGTTGTTATCAACGTGTTTGTTGGGTAATCGGGGGGCCAGCCCCCCTTTATATCGTAGGTCGACACAGGATAACGGCGGTTACACCCAACCCTGGGTGCGGAACATTTTTAGCACCGAGACAAAGGCCATCATCTCTTCCGGCGTCCCTAACGTGAGGCGGTTCCAACCCACAGCGGGGGGAAATTCACGCCCGACAAACACGTGATATTGTTTCATGCGGTTTTGATAGGTTTTCACATCCCCGTTCACCTGATGAAAAACAAAGTTTGCCTGCGACGGAACATAGGATAATTTCAGTTCGTCCAGGGTCTGAGTAACAATTCGACGCGCCTGATCGGCTGACTGGCGGCTGTATTGTACAAAGGCTTTGTCTTGCAACGAGGCTAAAGCCGCCGCTGCGCCGGCGGTATTGGTGTTATCCAGCGAAACAAAGTTTTCCACCGCGGCTATCAGTTCTGGATGCGCGATACCATAACCTACCCGAAGGCCCGCTAGCGCGTAAATTTTGGAGAATGTCCGGGTGACCAACAGATTTTTGTGGCCGGCTTGAACCAGCCCGATAGCACTGCGAAATGCAGGATCGCTGACAAACTCGGCATAAGCCTCGTCGATGATAAACAAGGTTTCCGGTGAGGCATTTTTAATCCAGGCTTCAATAAGGTTTGCCGGGGTAATGGTCGCGGTAGGGTTATTCGGATTACACAGATAGACGATTGAACGCCCTTTGAAGCTGGCGACTTTCTGCTGCATTACAGGCAGGTCAAATGCCATTTCTTTGGTCAGAACGACTTTCTCAATGGGAATGTCAAAAGGCTTGGCATAGAGTTCGGCGTAGTTAAATGTAGGGTCCGGCACCACGAGCTGGATTGGTGTATTCGCAAGTTCAGCTTGGCGGATAACCGCTTGAATGACGGCCTGAATCGTCTCTGATGAGCCATTCCCCAGCGAGATATTCTCGGTTTTGAGTTGGTATTCTGTGGCGATATTAGCAATCAATTGTTCGCGGGCAGCATCGGGGTAGCGAAATGCAGTCGGCAACGCGGCGATAATAGCCTGATGCGCTTTTGGTGACATTCCTAACGAGTTTTCATTAAAATTCAACAGCAGTGGCTGCTGTTCAGTAGGGATCCGCGGTTGTGCGTTTATCTTAGACCTTTTGGCCTGAGCCGTTGAAATAAAGTTACCCAGTGTTAATCCGCCCAGTAATAGACCGGATGATTTTAACAGTGTACGACGATCCATGCTAACTTCCCCTGTATACCCCTTTACTTGTTAGCGACGTTCACTCACCCGAATGGCTTACTGACGTAAGTTGAACTGGATTAATGAGCCTTTTTGAGATTCACCCTACGGGCATGGCATACATGCTGTTCAAATCAGTTCATAACCGATTCTCCCTTCACCTACCGCTCACCTGCAACTACAACTTCTTTGGGTATAACGCTCTGTTACATTTTGTTATAAGTGGGATGAGCATAGCCTGAGGCCTTATTTTTAAGCAATAACTTTTATCATAAACTCATTTTTTACCAGTAACTTACAAGATTATTCTTATCACTATCGGCGAATTCAATTTAGTTTGGGTTATTGGCTATTCATGGCGAAGATATCCGTTACAAAATGGATAATAGCCCCTCAACATACCAACGGGTATTGCGGGGGTAATACTCGTTATTGACGCGGAATATATCCCCCTATCGGCCTTTTCCGACCCGTCATCGTGATGCTGCTCACAATAATTTGTGCAGTTGCCTAAAAAAACACGCCTTTATTGCCAATTTTGCAGCCAATCTCCTAATGACTAATGCAAGGTTATCTTCAATACTGATAAGGTGAAATGACATTCCATTTAAATAGATCCGATGTTTTATTATTTTAAGTGAGCTAAATCATCATAAAAAATAGGGGTTTACTGCGTTAACTGACCAGAGACTCAATGAATTATAAAGGCAGGTAATCAGGTGAAAATAATATCAGTAGATGTAACCGTTTTTTCTTATCCGACCCGGCGTGTTTCTGATACCGCAGGGCACTCGCATCCAGGCGCAGAGTCCTTAGCCAAAATGGCCATGCTGACGCTGACCACTGACGAAGGTGATTGCGGTTATGCATTTGCACCACCGGAAGTGATTCGCCCGCACATCGTCAATAGCTTCTTTAAAAAAGTTCTGATTGGGCAAAACCCGTTTGACCGCGAACGGTTATGGAATGATCTGGTGCATTGGCAGCGCGGCAGTGCCAATCAGTTAACCGACCGGGCGCTGGCCATTGCCGAGCAAGCTATTTGGGATTTGTTGGGGCGCAAACTGGGCCAGCCAGTCTATAAATTACTGGGCGGATATCGCGACAAAGTATTGGCTTACGGTAGCACCATGTGTGGTGATGAGTTAGCTGATGGATTGTCGACCCCGGATGAGTATGCGCGCTTTGCCGAGCAACTGGTCGCCCGTGGCTATAAGGGTATTAAGCTGCATACCTGGATGCCGCCAGTCTCTTTTGCGCCAAGTCCGCAGATGGATGTTCGTGCTTGTGCGGCGGTGCGTGAAGCCGTCGGCCCGGATATTGCTCTGATGCTGGATGGCTACCATTGGTACAGCCGCAGTGACGCCCTCTATATTGGTCGCGAACTGCAAAAACTTAATTTCAGTTGGTTCGAAGAGCCGATGGAAGAGCAGAGCATGGCCTCTTACTGCTGGCTGCGGGAAAACCTACAAATTGACATTATCGGACCTGAAAGTCTGGCCGGTAAATACTTTAGCCGCGCTGATTGGGTGAAGGCCGGTGCCTGCGATATTTTACGCGCTGGCGTCCAAGGCGTGGGTGGTATCACACCTTGTCTGAAAGTGGCTCATCTGGCGGAATCGTTCGGCATGGATTGTGAAATCCACGGCAATGGTGCGCCGAATCTGGCGGTAGTCGGTGCAATCCGTAACTGCCGTTGGTATGAGCGTGGGTTGTTGCATCCATTCCTGGATTATGACGAGCCTGCCGCTTATCTCAACAGCATCATTGACCCGATGGACAGTGATGGCTATGTCTCTCTGCCAACGAGAGCAGGCTTGGGCGAAGATATTAATTTCGATTATATCGCCGCCAATACCCTTAGTGCTTGAAGCCGCGGCGGTGCGAACTGCCTACCTGCGACTCCAATCACTTTGGGGATAACTCTATTGTATCGACCTATAAAAACAAGCATTCAGATCTAGCCTTTTCTTACCGGAGATGGTCCATGAACGCGATAATAATAGTAAGAACACTCCTCCTTACCCTACTGATCACCCTGACGTCGACCGGCGTCAGTGTCGCTAAAACACCTGATGACCAACTGATTGTTGGCATGAATATGAATAACCTGCTGTCGCTCGATCCGGCAGCCATGACCGGCAATGATGCTGTCGCTATCATTGTTAACCTGTACGACTCTTTGGTGGAACTGGATCCACACACTCCCAGTAAGGTGCTGCCCGGTGCTGCCACCGAGTGGAAAATCAGTGACGACGGCAAGTTGATCACCTTTACGTTGCGTGAGGGTATGAAGTTTCACTCCGGCAATCCCGTGACGGCGGCAGATTTTGCCTGGTCGATGAACCGCTTGATGCATCTGAATCTGGCACAGGCCACCACCTGGAAATCCTACGGTTTTACCGCCGATAACGTGGAGCAATTGATCCGCGCCAAAGATCCACTGACGGTAGAAATTGAGTTACCGAAACCCACCGATCCCAAGCTGGTAATTTATTCATTAGGTACCTTAGGTAGTGGGTCGATTCTTGATCGCGCCACCGTCATGCAGCATGAGAAAAACGGTGACTGGGGTAATGGCTGGCTAACCACCAATGAAGCTGGCTCCGGCCCATTCAAACTGGATGTTTGGCAGGCAAAAGATGTGTTACGTATCAGCCGGGTAGATAATTACTGGCAAGGTGACGCCAAAATGAAGCGGGTGATATTCCGCCACATGACTGAGTCGCAGGCGCTGCGCTTAATGATTGAAAAAGGCGATATCGATATCGCCAGCGGGATGTCGGTACCGGATATCAAGGCGCTGAAAAGTAACCCGCAAATCCAGGTTGATGAGGTCCAGCGTGGCACTATTTATTATGTCGCGATGAGCCTGAAAGAGCCGCATTTCGCTAACCCTAAAGTACGAGAGGCTGTGCGCTATCTGGTTGATTATGATGGTATTAATAAAACGATTATGCCGGGTTATGGCATCTTCCATCAGCGGCCAATCCAGAAGGGTATGGATGTCACGCTACCGGATCCCGGCTACAAGTTGGATGTGGCTAAAGCTAAAGCATTGTTAGCGGAAGCCGGCTATCCCGACGGTTTCACCACCACCCTGCGGGTATTGTCTGATCCGCCGTTTATTAATGTCGCCACCTCGGTTCAATCGACACTGGCACAGGCAGGGATTCAGGCCAAAATTCTGACGGGCACCGGTAATCAGGTGTATGGCGCAATGCGTGATCGTCAGTTCGATATGCTGGTGGGTCGTGGTGGTGGTGGTGTCGATCCGCACCCGCACTCCAGTCTGCGTTCCATTGCTTATAACCCCGATAACAGCGATGCCGCCAAACTGACCAACTTCCAGGGTTGGCGCACTTCATTCTATGATCAACAACTCAACTCGCTGATCGACAACGCGTTAATCGAGAAAGATCCGGCTAAACAGAAGCAGATGTACATTGAAGTTCAGCAGCGTTATGACGCGCTATTCCCAGCCATTTTGCCGATTTCCCAAATGGTTGATTCGGTCGTCGTGCGTAAAGACGTGATGGATTATGTACCACATCCGTCGACCACAACCCGCCTGTTACAGGTGTATAAGCAGCGTTAAACCGCTGCATGTTGGGGGAGATAGCATGAATGTTTCAGATTGGATGGCTCCGCACGGGATCGTGCGGCGTTTATCGAAGCGCTTTTTGCAGGTGGCCGTAACCTTATTCGGTTTATTGATTCTTACTTTTATTATTGGTCGGGTGATGCCGATTGATCCGGTACTGGCGATTGTGGGTCAGGATGCGGATCAAAGTACCTATCAGCAGGTCTACCTGCAACTGGGGCTGGATAAGCCGCTATGGTCACAGTTCTTTATCTATTTTAACTCACTGATCCACGGTGATCTGGGCAATGCCTTACTCACCGGCCGTCCGGTAGTGGATGACATTATCCGGGTCTTCCCAGCCACCATTGAGCTGGCAACCATGGCGATTCTGGTCGGGGCTGGTCTCGGTATCCCGTTGGGGGTCATGGCGGCAGCACGTCGCGGCAAGTTTGCCGACTATGTGGTGCGGTTTATTAGTCTGGCGGGTTACTCAACTCCGATTTTCTGGGTGGGCATGATGGGCCTGTTGGTGTTCTACGCCTGGCTAAACTGGGTGGGGGGGGCAGGTCGGGTTGATATGGCCTACGACGGTTTAGTTGATCGCCGCACTGGCTTATTGTTGATTGATTCGGCGCTGGCAGGGGAGTGGGAGGTGTTTCGCAGCGCGGTAAACCATCTGGTGCTGCCCGCTACCATTCTCGGTTTCCACTCGCTGGCCTATATCAGCCGTATGACCCGCAGTTTTATGCTGGCGCAGTTGTCACAGGAATACATTATTACCGCCAAAGTGAAAGGATTGTCGGAGTTTCAGGTGCTGTGGGGCCATGCATTCCGCAATATTCTGGTGCAATTGCTGACCGTGGTGGCACTGGCCTACGGCTCATTACTGGAAGGCGCAGTCTTGATCGAAACCGTCTTTTCATGGCCCGGTTTTGGCTCTTATCTGACGGGCAGTCTGTTATTGGGTGACATGAATGCGGTGATGGGCTGTGTATTACTGGTGGGGCTGATCTTTGTTTCACTGAATTTACTGTCTGACATGCTGTATCAGATCTTCGACCCGAGGACGAATCAATGATGCTTTCCTCCGAACCCGATAATGTCGTAGCGCGCCCTGAGATGAAACCTCAGGGATGGAAGCGCGGGCTACGGCGGGTAGTTAATTTCTTCCGTTTGTTAATGGGTAACCCGCTGACGGCTATTGGTGTCGCTATCATCGGTTTGCTGTTAGTGGTGGCATTCTTGGCTCCGTGGCTGGCGACCCATGATCCATTGGCGCAAGATCTCAATAACTCACTACAGGCACCCGGTAGCCAACATTGGTTTGGCACCGATGAGTTTGGCCGTGATCAGTACAGCCGGTTGATTTATGGTGCCCGTACCACGCTGTATATCGTGGCGCTGGTGTCAGTGACTGTGGGACCAATCGGCCTGTTATTGGGGGTGGTAGCGGGTTACTTCGGCGGTAAAGTCGACAGTATCCTGATGCGTATTACCGATATTTTTATCTCATTCCCGAGCCTGGTGTTGGCGCTGGCTTTTGTCGCGGCATTAGGCCCCGGTCTGGAGCATGTGGTTATTGCTATTACCCTGACGGCATGGCCGCCGATTGCCCGTCTGGCAAGGGCGGAAACCCTCTCTTTGCGTAATGCGGACTTTGTTTCTGCGGTGAAATTGCAGGGCGCGTCGCCACTGCGGATCTTGCTGCGTCACATTGTGCCGCTGTGCCTGCCGTCGGTAATCATCCGTATCACCATGAATATGGCCGGTATCATTCTGACTGCTGCTGGTCTGGGCTTCCTTGGTTTGGGGGCTCAGCCACCGGACCCTGAGTGGGGAGCGATGATCTCCAGTGGCCGCCGTTACATGATGGAGTGTTGGTGGCTGGTGACAATTCCTGGTCTGGCGATTCTGCTGAACAGCCTGGCATTCAACTTCCTAGGAGATGGCCTACGTGACATTCTTGACCCCAGAACAGAATAAATCAGTGCCTTTGCTGGAAGTGGATGACCTGCGGGTTAGCTTCGTCAATGGCAAACAGGTGACCGACGCGGTGCGTGGTGTTTCGTTTTCCCTTGGTAAGGAGAAACTGGCGATTGTCGGTGAGTCCGGCTCGGGTAAATCTACGGTTGGGCGGGCGCTGCTCAAGCTGCATCCGGCCAGTGCACAGATCCACGCCAATAGGTTGCGCTTTGCCGAAGTGGATTTGCTGAAGGCCAGTGAAGCCCATATGCGTGAAGTGCGCGGTAAGCGTATGTCGATGATTATGCAGGATCCAAAATACTCGCTCAATCCGGTGGTGTGCGTGGGTGATCAGGTGGCAGAGGCCTATCTGGCGCACCATAAAGTCTCGCGACAGGAAGCGCGCGAGCGCGTATTGGCGATGTTTGATGTGGTGCGTATCCGTCAGCCACAAAGGGTGTATCACCTCTATCCACACGAGGTATCCGGCGGGCAGGGGCAGCGCATCATGATAGCGATGATGCTGATAACCGGGCCGGAAATGGTGATCGCCGATGAGCCAACCTCGGCACTGGATGTCTCGGTGCGTTTGCAGGTATTGGCGATGCTGGATGATTTGGTGCAAGAGCGTGGCTTGGGGCTGATCTTTATTAGTCATGATATCAATCTGGTGCGCAGTTTCTGCGATCGGGTGCTGGTGATGTATGCCGGTAGGGTCGTGGAGTCGATCGCGGCCTGTGACCTTGATCAGGCGCAACACCCCTATACCCGTGGTTTGCTAAATGCATTACCGGATATCGGTAACCGCCGTGATCGCTTGCCGGTTATGGTGCGTGATCCGGCCTGGATGAATGGTTAAGGAGCCTGTTATGTCTGCAAATGCGATGATTGAAATCAATAACCTTAACCTTATTTTTGGCGAAGGCAGCCAGCAGAATCAGGTGTTGTTTGATGTTAATCTGACGGTGAATAACGGTGAGATTTTTGGCTTGGTTGGGGAGTCCGGTTCGGGTAAAACCACAGTGCTGAAATGCCTGGCGGGGCTGTTTAACCATTGGAGCGGTCAGCTAACCTTGAATCAGATCCCCTTGGCACACCGCATTGAGCGTGAGCGCTGCCGCCATGTTCAGATGGTGTTTCAGGATCCCTATGGTTCGCTGCACCCGCGTCATACCATCGAATACATTTTGTCTGAGCCACTGATTATCCATGGCATTGGTGATCGCGACCAACGGATCGACACTATTTTAGATAAAGTGGGCCTCAACCGGCAGTTTCGCCAGCGCTATCCCCATCAGCTCTCGGGTGGGCAGCGCCAGCGCGTCGCCATTGCGCGGGCATTGATTCTTGAGCCGCGGGTATTGCTGCTGGATGAACCGACCTCGGCTCTGGATGTGTCGGTGCAGGCAGAGATCCTAAATCTGCTGGCTGAGTTGCAACAGCGGGAGAAACTAACCTATCTGATGGTGACTCATGATCTGGGGGTCATTGCTCATCTTTGCCATCGGGTTGCGGTGATGCAACATGGCCGGATTCTGGAAACACTGAACACTGAGGATTTGACCACTGATTGCGAAAAAACCGCTTATACCCATATGCTGGTAGATGCCAGCCGCCACTATAGCCGTGATTTGGCGCAAAAAGCTGCCGAGATGTCGTAATCGCGTCAGGCGCTTCTGCGAGGGAGCGCCTGCGCCTCAGGACTCATCAGCCATCTTCTTAAGCCACTGAATAAAGGCGTTAATCTTCGGCCATTGCCGGTCGGATAATGTTGAAATGTAATAGCGTTGTTCACATCTGACTTCCATGTCGGGGAACGGCATAATCAACTCTTGGTTTTCCAACCGTTTATTGACCAGCTTTTTACGGCCCATCGCCACCCCAACATGATTTATGGCTGCGATAATCGCCAAATCGGAGCGATCAAACCCCATGCTGCGCTGGGTGGGATCAAGATCAAAACCGATTTGCTGACTCCAGCTATTCCACTCACTGCGATCGGAATCATAGCTCCAGGCTTGCCGATCGTGCAGTAAGGTGCACTGCCGCAGATTGATCAGATTGCCGTGTAACTGATGTTTTTCCGCATATTCCGGGCTGCACACGGGGACCATCGATTCATCCATCAAGTGTTGATATGACAGTTTCTCCGGCGTTTTATCATCGAAATAAATCGCTAAATCAATGCCGCCGCCCTGAAAGTTAACATTCTCATTGCCGGTCAGAATATTCAGGCTAATGGCCGGATAGCGATGGGCAAAGTCCGCCAATTTTGGTACCAGCCAACATTGGGCGATGGATGGCCGGGAATAGACGGTTAATGTACCGGACAACTCCTGATTTTTTATCTCCAAAATTTCCTGATTCAGGTACTCCAGCGACGATTTAAGTACCCAAAAGACGCGTTCCCCCTCGCTGGTGAGTTCCACTTTACGATGAAAACGCTGGAACAGTTTGAACCCCAACTCCTCTTCCAAACTATTGATCCGGTGGCTAACGGCACTGGGGCTGATGGATAACTCATCAGCCGCCAGCGCAAATGAGCTGTGTCGCGCGGCAATTTCAAAGGTATAGAGTTTGGATAGCTGATAACCATTAAGCAGCTTATTACGGGTGATATAGCTTTTTTCCGGGTACATGCGGCGGCTCAGATAATCATTTTTGACTCAATAGCATATCGTATTTATTGCTGGAGCAGATATTTAGGGTTATCTAATGTGATGCAAACCTGAATAAATCATAAAACTTTGACTGATATTACCTATTTGGGTCAATCTAGTTCATCTGAAGCTGGATTTTCATCATTTGTCAGCCCCGGCTAATTCTTATTCAATAGTGATAGAACTTATTATTAGATGAGGTTGGCTATGGACTCACAAATATGGGTAGTGGGTACGTTATTATCAAGTATCATTATTATCATCTTCACCATTGTAAAACTGAAAATACATCCTTTTCTGGCGCTATTATTAGCCAGTTTTTATGTCGGGCTATTAATGGGCATGAATCCCATTGAGATGGTTAATTCCATTGAAAGTGGGATTGGCGGGACGCTGGGCTTTTTAGCCGCAGTGATCGGGCTGGGCACCATTTTAGGCAAAATGATGGAGATATCGGGTGCGGCAGAGCGTATCGGTATCACCTTACAACGTTGCCGCTGGCTATCACCTGATGTCACGATGGTGTTAGTTGGGTTGATCTGTGGCATTACGCTATTTGTTGAAGTGGGTGTGGTGTTATTGATTCCACTGGCTTTTTCCATCGCAAGAAAGACCAATACTTCGCTATTAAAACTGGCAATCCCGTTGTGTACGGCGCTAATGGCCGTTCACTGTGTGGTACCACCGCATCCGGCAGCCATGTATGTCACCAATGCCTTAGGGGCTGACATTGGCACTGTGATTGTCTACGGGCTGGTGGTTGGGCTGTCAGCATCATTAATTGGTGGGCCGTTATTCTTACGGCTAGTGGGTAATCGACTGCCCTTTAAAGCGGTACCGCAAGCGTTCTCTGAAATTAAAGTGCGCAATGAAGATGAATTACCCTCTCTGGGGGCAACTCTATTTACCGTATTACTGCCCATTATTCTGATGTTGGCGAAAACCGCCGCAGAACTGAATATGGAAAAAGGCACTCCGTTATATTCAGTATTATCGTTTATCGGTAACCCCATTACCGCCATGTTTATTGCCGCGTTTGTGGCCTACTACATGCTGGGCATTCGCCAAAATATGGGTATGAGTGCGCTGCTGGCTAAAACCGAAGATGGTTTCTCCTCGATTGCTAATATCCTGTTGATTATCGGTGCCGGTGGGGCTTTTAACGGCATATTAAAAGCCAGTGGTTTGGCAGATACGCTGGCAGTGATTTTATCCAATCTGGATATGCACCCGATTCTACTGGCCTGGTTGGTGGCCTTGATTCTGCATGCGGCGGTTGGCTCGGCTACGGTAGCAATGATGGGGGCGACGGCGATAGTGGCACCGATATTACCAATGTATCCCAATGTCAGCCCAGAAATTATCACCTTAGCGATTGGCTCCGGTGCCATTGGTTTCACCATCGTCACTGACTCGCTATTCTGGTTGGTAAAGCAATACTGCGGTGCCACCCTTAATGAGACCTTTAAATATTACACCACCGCGACGTTCATCGCCTCGGTGATCGCATTAGGTACGACCTTCCTACTTTCTTACATTATATGACCGAAAAGAGACATGCTATGAAACACACTGAAATTGATAAATTAATTACCGACTTTCCTTTGGTCAAAAAGCTTATCAATTTAGAGGAGGTCACTTGGTTTAACCCGTTATCGACCACATTGGCAGAGGGATTGCCATATGTTGGATTAACGCCGTGGGATGTGGCGGATGCCGAGGCACGGTTGCAACGCTTTGCGCCCTATCTGTGTCAGGCATTCCCTGAAACACAAAAAACCCACGGTATTATTGAATCTGATATCGTGGCGATTCCCACCATGAAAGAGACGTTGCAACAGCGATACGGCGTTGAAATTAGCGGTCGACTGCTATTAAAAAAAGATAGCCACCTGCCGATTTCTGGTTCGATTAAAGCGCGTGGCGGCATTTATGAAGTGTTAAGCCATGCTGAAAAGTTGGCGCTACAGGCTGGGTTATTGGCCGAAACCGATGATTACAGCAAACTGTTCTCAGATGATTTCCGCCAATTTTTCAGCCAGTACAGTATTGCGGTGGGGTCTACCGGTAATCTGGGGATGTCGATTGGCATCATGAGTGCCAAGCTGGGGTTCAGTGTCAGTGTGCATATGTCTGCCGATGCGCGTGAATGGAAAAAACGCAAACTGCGGGAACACGGCGTAAATGTAGTTGAGTATGCACAGGACTACGGCGTGGCGGTGGCACAAGGGCGCAAAGAGGCAGAATCTGATCCGAATTGCTTCTTTATCGACGATGAGAACTCGCCAACACTCTTTTTGGGCTACTCGGTGGCAGGCAGCCGGCTGAAAAAACAGTTTGCCGAGCAGCAGATTGTGGTTGATGAAAACCATCCGCTGTTCGTTTATCTGCCTTGTGGGGTTGGTGGTGGCCCTGGCGGGGTTGCTTTCGGCCTGAAGCTAGCGTTTGGTGACCATGTGCACTGCATTTTTGCCGAACCGAGTCATTCGCCGTGCATGCTATTAGGTGTCTATACTGGCCGGCATGATGGTATCTCCGTGCAGGATATTGGTATCGACAACATCACCGCCGCAGATGGTTTGGCGGTAGGGCGGGCATCAGGATTTGTTGGCCGCGCTATGGAACATTTACTGGACGGTTTCTATACCTTAAGTGATGCTGAGATGTACGATCTGCTCGGCTTGCTAAATCGCGATGAAGGTATTCAGTTGGAGCCTTCGGCACTGGCTGGAATGCCGGGTGCGGCGCGGGTAAATCAGTGTTCTGACTATTTAAGTAATAACCACTTTAGTGCTGAGAAAATGCAGAATGCGACCCATCTGGTTTGGGCTACCGGCGGTGGGATGGTACCTGCCGAAGAGATGAAAAAGTATCTCGCAACAGCAAAGATTTGATTTCATGAGATGATAACAATATAAAAACGGGGTAAATGATTACCCCGTTTTTATATGGGGGATTATGTTATCGGCTGGGCGTCGCCAGCGATGGGAGATAGGTCAACATCGTTGCCGCCTTCTTACATCATAAAAGCAATTTGATCATGATAGCTCTCAGGGATCTGTTTGGTCGGTTATTGCGTTGCGGTAATGTGTGGTGCGACATCTTTATATCTATATTATTGATAGGGGAATTTAACTAAATCATCGCGCCATGGCGGATGAAAAGGTAAAGGGATGTCGCAATGGAAAGAATGGCGTTAGCTGCCGGTGGTGTCGCTGCTCAAAAATCGCCCGGTAGAATTATGCTCGCGGGCGGCGCGCTTGGCGTGGTTTTCGGCGATATCGGTACTAGCCCTCTCTATACACTGAAAACCGTCCTGTTGCTGTCAGGAAATAACCCGACACCTGCAGTGATAATGGGTTTGTTATCACTGATTATCTGGACACTGATTCTGGTTACCTCGGTAAAGTATGCCGTTTTCGCCATGCGTATTGATAACAATGGTGAAGGGGGCATTATGGCCTTAATGTCGCTGTTGGTACGTAAGGGGAAGGGGAACAAGTGGGTTATTTTTTCTGCTTTACTCGGTGCGGCATTAATTTACGGTGATGGTGCCATTACGCCAGCGATATCTGTACTCTCAGCCCTTGAAGGTCTGAAAATTGTTCTCCCAGACGCTCAACCCTATATTTTGCCTGCGACAGTCATTATTTTGGTTGCGTTATTTGCTCTTCAGCCTTTTGGTACCGCAAAAATAGGCAAAGTTTTTGGCCCCATTATGGCACTGTGGTTTTTCGCTATTGCGGGGCTGGGAATATGGGGGATAGTTCAACACCCAGCAGTGTTGCTGGCTATTAATCCATACTATGGCATCAAGTTCTTGTTTTCCCATGGCTTTGCCAGCTTTCTGGTATTAGGCGGTATTTTCCTGTGTGTCACGGGGGCGGAAGCCTTATATGCGGACATGGGGCATTTTGGTAAAAAACCTATCTGGATGGCGTGGTTCGGTTTGGTTTTTCCCAGCCTGTTACTTAATTATGCCGGTCAGTCGGCGCTGATTTTAGCCGGTGCTGATATTTCACATAATATCTTCTTCCGCTTGTGCCCGCCGATAATGCAACTTCCGTTGGTGATTCTGGCGACACTCGCGACCATTATTGCCAGTCAGGCGATTATTACCGGCGCGTTTTCCATGACTCGCCAAGCGATTCAATTAGGGTGGCTACCTCGTTTGCGGATTAAGCAGACAGCCGCTGAGAGCTACGGGCAAATTTATATTGGCACGATCAATTGGCTATTAATGATAGTGACTATATTTCTGGCTGTATTCTTTAAATCCTCTGAAAACCTGGCCGCAGCTTACGGTATTGCAGTGTCGTTAACGATGTTGATGACGTCTGGTTTGTTATTTGTCGCTATGCGCAAGATATGGCGTTGGAATTTACCAACCAGTATGTTAGTGGCGGGGGGATTTCTGATTATCGATACCAGCTTTTTAATCGCTAATCTCATCAAAGTGTTGGACGGCGGTTATATCCCGCTGCTGCTGGCGACCGTGGTCTGTACAGTGATGTTGGTATGGCACCGAGGGGTTAAAGCAACCTCACTCGCTATCAGCGAGAAAGTGGTGGGAAGCGATGAATTCTTTAGTAAAATCCGCGATAAAAATATCCCTCGAGTATCGGGTTCTGCGGTGTTTTTGACCCGCACTCAGAATGAGATTCCCCCAGTCATGCGCTGGCATGTGGCCCGTAATCGCGCCCTACAACAGAAGGTGTTATCACTGACGATCACTATTTTGAATGTTCCACGGGCGGAGGCGGCAGAGCGGCTGGTGATGACCGAGCAAGCGCCAGATTATTGGCGCGGAACGGCACAATACGGTTTTATGGAGCGGCCGCATATACCGGCATTATTACAACGTATTGCCGATATGGATTGTCAGTTTGAGCTGGATGATGTGACCTATTATTTAGGCCATGAAACCATTGTGGGCCGTGAAGATGGCAGGGGATTACCGGCATGGCAACGAAGCAGCTTTGCTTTTATGGTCAGAAATTGCACTCATGTGACTGATTACTATCATTTACCCAGCGATCAGGTGGTAGAGATTAGCCGGCGGGTCGCTATCTAGCCAATTAAAAGCCGCCAGCGTAAAATTTTCCACTGGCGGCTGAGTATGTTACTGCGGTTTAACGTTTAGCCCTTACTGCCCCGGGCGGCAATAATCGTATCGGCGACATTACGTGGTGCTTCAGCATAGTGCTTGAACTCCATGGTATAGGTGGCACGGCCTTGCGACATGGAACGCAGCACGGTGGAGTAACCGAACATTTCGGATAACGGCACTTCTGCGCGGATAATCTTCCCGCCGCCAATCATCTCTTCCATGCCTTGTACCAAGCCACGGCGAGAAGAAAGGTCACCCATCACGTTACCGGCGTACTCTTCCGGTGTTTCTACTTCCACACTCATCACCGGTTCCAGAATCACTGGTGACGCCTGTTTGACCGCTTCTTTAAAACCAAAGATGGCGGCCATTTTAAACGCCAGTTCCGATGAATCCACTTCGTGATAGGAACCGAAAGTCAGTGTTACTTTCACATCCACTACCGGATAACCGGCCAATACACCGGTATTGGTGGCTTCGAGTACACCTTTCTCTACCGCACCGATATATTCACGCGGGACCACACCGCCTTTAGTTGCATCAACAAACGCAAAGCCGCTGCCCGCTTCCTGCGGTTCGAGGGTAAAGACCACATGGCCATATTGCCCCTTACCGCCAGACTGCCGCACAAATTTGCCTTCGACGTCAGTCACGGTTTTACGCACAGTTTCACGGTAGGTCACCTGTGGTTTACCGATATTGGCTTCCACACCGAACTCACGTTTCATCCGATCGACAATTATCTCCAGATGTAGCTCGCCCATACCGGAAATAATAGTCTGGCCTGATTCCTCGTCAGTACGGATACGGAACGACGGATCTTCTGATGCCAACCGTTGCAATGCGATCCCCATTTTCTCCTGATCGACTTTGGTCTTCGGTTCAATCGCTTGCGAAATCACTGGTTCGGGGAACTCCATCCGTACCAAGGTAATCACGGCATCCGGGTCACATAACGTCTCGCCGGTGGTGACATCTTTCAAACCGACACAGGCCGCAATATCACCGGCGCAGATTTCATCGACTTCAATGCGGTTGTTGGCATGCATCTGAACAATACGGCCAATACGCTCTTTCTTGCCGCGAATCGGGTTATAAACGCTATCACCTTTTCGCAACACACCGGAGTAAACCCGCACGAATGTTAACTGGCCGACGTAGGGGTCAGTCATCAGTTTAAATGCCAGTGCCGAGAATTTTTCATTATCATCGGCGCGGCGACTGACTTCATTGCCCTCTTCATCAGTGCCACTGACCGGTGGGATATCGACCGGTGACGGCATTAGTTCAACCACCGCATCCAGCATCCGCTGCACACCCTTGTTTTTAAAGGCACTGCCGCACATCATGGGCTGTATTTCGCCCGCAATGGTACGGATACGCAGACCTTGGGTGACCTCTTCCAGCGTCAGGTCACCGGTCTCCAGATACTCGGTCATTAGCGCCTCAGAGGCTTCAGCCGCTTCAGCGACCATCTTTTCGCGCCACTCATTGGCGGTTGCCAGCAAGTTTTCCGGGATCGGGGCGTAACTGAATGTCATACCCTGAGAGGCTTCATCCCAGATAATGGCCCGCATCAAACGAAGATCTACCACACCGATAAAGTGCTCTTCACTGCCGATCGGAATCACAATCGGCACTGGATTGGCCTTCAGGCGGTCAATCATCATCTGCCTAACGCGGAAGAAATCAGCGCCTGGGCGGTCCATCTTATTGACGAAAGCCAATCGTGGCACACGGTATTTGTTAGCCTGACGCCAGACCGTTTCTGATTGTGGCTGTACGCCACCGACCGCGTCATACACCATGACTGCACCGTCGAGTACCCGCATGGAGCGTTCCACCTCAATGGTGAAATCCACGTGCCCGGGGGTGTCGATAATATTAATACGGTGTTCCGGTAAGGTACGGTCCATACCTTTCCAGAAGCAGGTCACGGCAGCCGATGTAATGGTAATGCCACGTTCCTGCTCCTGAGCCATCCAGTCAGTTGTCGCGCCACCATCATGTACTTCACCCAGCTTATGACTGACGCCGGTGTAGAACAGAATACGCTCAGTGGTGGTTGTTTTACCGGCGTCGATGTGGGCGGAGATACCGATGTTGCGATAGCGCTCGATAGGAGTTTTACGTGCCATATTAAGTCCTTAAAAGATAATGGCAATTTCGGGGCGGGCGGTTTGCTGCTCTGCCGGGAAGTTGTTAAGTTATGATCTTGGTTGATCAATCGGTCGAGAGCAGTATAGTCAAATTGTACGAATATACACGTACAATTTGATTGTTTGTTCTTAAAATATGCAATAATGGCGGCGTACAACGGCTGAGGTAGCTTTCAGCATGGCATGAGAATTAATTGTAGGGTCGAGATGGCGTATAGGCTATATTGCGGCGCGCTAAGCTGTGTAGCGGTAGCCAAATCAGGCGTGCTGGCCTGTCACTTATCTATAGGAATACTATGATTGCAAATCACCCTGAGCGTGAGCAGATCCGGCTGGAAAATGTGCTGACGGCTTTAGGTAATCCGCTGCGGTTAGCGGTAGTACGTAGGTTGGCGGCTGGTGGGGAGCATGCATGTGGCACGTTAGTGCAAGGGTTGTCTAAATCCACCCTGACCCATCATTGGCGCGTATTACGGGAAAGCGGTGTTATCTGGCAGCGGCCTTGCGGGCGCGAGAGTTTGCTATCACTGCGACGCGATGATATTGATGCCCGTTTCCCCGGTTTATTGGATGTGTTGTTGAGCGCGGTGGAGAATGATGCAACCACCGATGAATCAACGGCGAAGCATCTGCCGGAGTGAGTTGAGGGCGACAGTGGCTATTTGCCGCCCTTAGTCAAAAGGTTAAATCTCTTGGGCGTGCGCCAAAACAAAATCTTCCGCTTCTTTCGACCACAAACCGTCGGTTTTACGCAAAATAGCCTGGAGTTGCTGTAATAACGGCAGCTCTTGTGATTGACTCATCAACTCACTTAATGATGTCAGCGGGATATTTTTACCGGTATAGACCAATTTCTTACCACCAATAATCTGCGGTAGATTTAAGGTGGTCTCTGCCGCGTCATTTAAACCCAGAATATGGGAGACCACTTTGCCGGCATTCACCTTCTTCGCTTCAATTAATTTTACTGCTTCGCGCATATCATCGGTATTACCGCCAGAGGTACCGACATAATGGGTAAATGAATAATGGATATCGTAGAAATTAACCGACGCCATAAAATTCTTATCCTGCGGGCCGGCAAAGAAATTAAAGCAGCCGTCCGGTGCCAATAAGCTTGAAGCCAAGGTGACTAATTCTGCGGAGGGTACGAAGACAAATATATCGTCGTAGCCTTTTCCGCCAGTCAAAGCCATTAAACGTTCAAACTGATCCTCTGTTTGTTTGGTATTGAGATAATGTACTGCTGTTGATGATTCGCTCGGATACAGGCGGGCGGCATAATCTAGTTTTTGCTGGTGACGGTCAGTTATCACCAGTAATTGTGGATTGACTGGCCCGTGCAGCGCGTAATCAATGGCCAATAATCCCATCGGACCAGTACCGCCGAGAATTAGCACATTCCCACCAGGTTTTATGCCCATCTTATGCTGGTATGTGCCGGGAATAAGATGGTAATTGGCGTTAAATGCGCCGATAACACAAGAAAGCGGTTCTACCAAGGATCCTTCGAAATAGCTTTCACCTTCATAAGGCAGCAGACAGTCTTGTTCCATCACCTCATTAGGGATAACCACATGGGTGGCTTCGCCGCCGACATAAGGGAATGAATAGCCTGGGCAGTCAGGGCGGTCGGGTAATTGCAAGTTGGCTTGAATCACATAACGGCTGCCGGATTTAAATTTATGCTGCCATTTTTTACCCACTTGTAAAATATCGCCGCAAAATTCATGGCCGATAATAATCGGATTTTCTGCCACATTATCCGGCACCTTTTTATGCTCAGCCCCCAGATTGGCCTCTTTCCACGAAGAAAGACAAATACTGTCGGTCACTACTGTGGCCAGAATTTCATCATCATTTATCTCCGGTAAGATGAAGCTTTCCAGTCGTAGGTCATTCTTACCATATAAACGCAATGCTTTGGTCTTCATTTGGAACCACCTCAATCATTTTTAAATATAAAAAACAGCAGATCGAATAAAAAATCTCCCCGGCATAAATCAGGAAAGAATGCCAAGCCATGAGCCTAAAATACCAAGGCCAAACAAGGAGAAGATAAGCCAGATAGGGTTAATTTTACGTTTGAGTAATCGCATCATTAACAGGGTTAGTGCCAGTGCCAACAGGCCGGGACAGAGCTGATCCAGAATGTTTTGCACCGTCATGGTTACCGTGCTGCCGTCCTGTGCCGGTGTTTTCGAAATCACCAGTGGCACATTGATGCTGGTCCATTTGGTGACCAAAACCCCCATGATAAACAGGCCCAGAATGGACGCGCCTTCCGTCAGCTTTTGTAGCAGATTGCCGCCAAGGTCTTTGACGATATTGACCCCCTTGGTAAAGCCGTATTGCAGGCCGAACCATTTCAATGCCAGACGAACAGAGTTGAAGGATAAGAAGAACAGTATCGGGCCTAGTACATTGCCATTTAGCGCCAGCGAGGCCCCCAAGGCTGCGGTGATTGGGCGTAAGGTTCCCCAGATCAATGGGTCACCGACTCCGGCCAATGGCCCCATTAGCCCGACTTTCAGACTATTAATTGCCCCTTCATCAATGTCGGCCCCATTGGCTCGCGCTTCTTCCATCGCCGCCGTCACCCCGATAACCGGGCCACAGACGGCGGGAGTGGTGTTGAAGAACACTAAATGACGTTTTAAGGCAGCAACCTGATCTTCTTTCAGTGGGTACAAACGCTTGATTGCGGGCACCATGTCATAGCAAAAACCTAAGCCGTGGATACGTTCATAGTTAAAAGAGGCCTGTTGTAAGTTACTGCGTAAGAACATTTTAAACAGATCAGAGCGAGTTAATTGTTTGTGAGGTGTGCTCATTTCAGCGTCTCCTAATCTTCTAATTCATCAAGTTTGGCGTGGCTGGCTGACGTCGCAGGAGCCGCCGGTTTCTGATACAGAGGATTTAACTGGATATATAGCAAGGCAATAATCAGGCCGATGCCACCGAAGGCGAGCAGGCTGAAACCAAGGTAGCCACCGACAATAAAACCGAGGAAGAAGAAGGGCATAAGGTATTTCACGCCCATCATGTTGAGTACCATGGCATAACCGACCACCACAATAAATCCGCCCGCGATTTGTAACCCATGGGTGACTACGGTTGGAATCGCGCTGAGCATGTGACTGACGGTATCGGCACTGACAAAGATGGATACGATCAAAACCGGTATCGCCACGCGCAGAGCCTGAACCAGTAGGGCTGAGACATGCATTAAGTCGATCATGGCAAAGTTGGCTTTTTCTGCGGCCCTATCTGCTGCGTGCTGGAAAACCACGGTAATGGTACGGGCGAACACTGTCAGCACCTGACCGGCTGCCGCCACGGGTAGGGCGATAGCAATCCCGGTGGCAATGTTTTGATGGCCGACAATCACCAGAATGGTTGAGATAATACTGGCGAGGGCGGAATCGGGGGATTGCGCCGCACCGACGTTCATCCACCCGAGGGCGATCAATTCCAAGGTACCGCCGAGAATCACGCCGGTGGTCATATCACCGAGGATCAGGCCAGTAATGGTACAGGCGATTAATGGCCGATGAGTTTGAAATTCATCCAGCACACTGCCCATACCGGCGATGCATGAGAAAATAAAGATTAAGATTATCTGTACTAAACTTATTTCCATGGTGGACCCCTTTCGGCAATATACTCCTATTAACCCTGGCCACTATCGCCATGGATTATCATTAAATAGTTTCATTGCCCAGGTTGAGTAAGCGGATTTAAATGTTTAATAAAACCTGAGTTATTATTTGTCGGTTGTGTTAAATGTCGTTATTTAGACTCCAGTTCACGTATTTTTTTAATCACATCTACCTGAGGGTCGGAAGTGACTACCCGTAAATCCAAATGTACGCCACGTTCAGCTAATGCATAAAAGGCTTTAATATCCTCCTGGTCAACTGATACTGCTTTAGTTAATTGCCTTTTACCTTGTTTAAATGCCATGCCACCAATATTAATAACTTCAATCTTCACGCCTTGATCCACCAGGCGCAAAACATCGGTCGGATTGGTAAATAAATAAAAAACCGTATCATTACTGTAATTAGGATTGTGGTAAACCGCGACGGCTTTTTCTATATTAACCACGTTTACTTTTATTCCCGGAGGTGCTGCCTGTTTTAATAACGTTTTACGAATATCATCGTTATAGACTTCGTCGCTACAGATAATAATCCGCCCAGCTTTGGCCTCTTTCGCCCATACCGTGGTGACCTGACCGTGAATCAGCCGGTCGTCAATTCTTGCCAGATTGATTTTCATATAAAGTCGGCCTCTTCTTCTTCGACATTCTGTAAGTGATGGAATGACTGCACACACTGCGCGCCGATTTCCAGTAAGTAATCAGCCAGTTCTATTACTGCCATCGAGTGCTGGTTATCGGCAATCTCCAGTGCCAGTGGTAGTGATAACCCACTGATAACTTGAATGTTGTGATTGTTGAATGCCAACCGTGCGGCAGCGTTGTATGGGCTGCCACCTTGCAAATCAACCGCAATCAGCCAAGAGCAACTGTCACTATGTGCCATCACATCCTGCATTTTTGTCACTAAATCTTCGGCATTTTCACCACGGTTAAATAACAGCGGGGTAATATTTTGTGTTTCGCCATACACCATATTGACGGAGTTAAGCATTGAAACCGCTAAATCACCATGAGCACAAAAAATGACACTAACCATCATACCTCCTGTTTAGCCTCGGGTTTTACCACCGGCAATGTTGTAGGTAACGCCGGTAATATAGCTGGCACGTTCGGATAATAAGTAAGTCACAAAATCAGCCACTTCTGATAGTTTTCCAGCCCGGCCAATTGGAATGGCATTCTTGGTATAACCGTCACGTAACTGCTCAACTGTTATATTACGGGTGTAGGCCAGTGCTTCTTCATAATCCAGGGTGCGCAAACCGGTTTTCTCCAAAATACCCGGCGCGACGCCCACCACACGAATACCGTATTTTCCCAGTTCTTTGGCCCAGGAGCGGGTAAAACTATATAGTGCGGCTTTAGTTGCGGCATAACAGCTTTGTCCTTCAGAGCCTTCTAATCCACTTTCCGACGTGAGATTAATAATGACACCGCGTTTGTTCTCAACCATATTGCGTGCCACGGCTTGTGACATCAGATACACCCCTTTCTGATTCACATTTACCATTTTTTCAAATTCGTTATCTTTCAGCTCATATTGGCTGTGGCTCTGTTTCGGATCGACCAGCAGACGGGGGAGATTAATCCCGGCATTATTAACTAATGCATCAATATGCCCATGTTGGGTTAGAATATTATCAATTGCAGTCTGTACACTGCTACGGTCTGAAATATCCAATTGAATAAAACTCAGCTGTGGATTATTTTTAATGTCACCGTCAAGTTTATTAACATCGGCTAATTGCACCTTGGCACCTGCCGCCAGTAACTCTTCCACAATAGCGTAGCCAATCCCTGATGCACCACCGGTTACAATGACAACTTTATCTTTTAAATTAAGCCAATCGTTCATAGAATTTCCCTGCTGTTCTGAATTTTGCTAATACTCAGCCATACACCCTAAGGCGCAATTAATTGAGTTTTTTGATATAAAGAGGAAAGGTTAATGATGACTGACAGTAAACTTTTCCTCATGGTATTTCTTTAGCTGCTTTTTATGCCGTTAGTTTGAGTATCTCCTCAGCAGTTTCTTTCGTGGTCACCAGACTATTAATATACTTTCCTTTAATTGCTCCGATGATCCCGCTGATTTTTTCATGGGAATGCGCAATACCGATGGAATAACGGGCTTTTTTAATTTTCTCTAAGTCGATAGTGATCGTCTTATCGCTAATGTAGGTTTCCACCGGGTTGCCCTGCAAATCGTAAAAACGTGAACAAATATCGCCAGCAACCTGTCGGTCATTAAAGTGATCAATAACATCACTGCCATAAAAAGCGCGCCAGGTGGAATTCCCCGAGATATTGGGTGAACCAATACCGAATATAGCGATATCCAGCCGCTGCCAATAGTCAGCGATAGCCTGATAATGCTGAGATTGCACAATGCCATCACGGATAACACTTTTCTCCAGAATTGCCGGGAAATCGATCAACAATGACTCGCCTTTTAATTTCATTGCGGCGCTATAAACCAGGGTATTCACATGATAACGGCTTTCCAGTTTACCTGAGGGGCCACCCACCATCGGGATACAGGTTAACTGACGCGATACCGGTGATATATCCATTTGCTCAATCAGGGTGGCAATCGCACTGCCCCAAGAGAAGCCGAGGATATCGCCATTTTCAATAATTCGGTTTAACAATGCGGCACACTGTTTTGCCATTAATATTAACTGATGTTCTGGCGATTGATCATGTTCTGAAGAGACGACAATCGCCTCACGTAATTTAAAACGCGACTTCAACTGCTGTTCCAGTAACAGATTCTCGTTATAGTTATAATTGATTGAAATAGTAACAATGCCCTGTTCGCGTACTTTTTTTAGCATTCGGCTGATACTGGTGCGATAAATACCGAGCGCGCGTGCTATCTCCGCTTGCGTGAAGTTTTGCTCGTAATACATTTGTGCAATTTTCACCATCAGGCGCAGATCGTCGCTCTTTTCCATTTTCAACCTCTTGCACATTTGTGCAAATGTCATTAAGTTATCTATGGCTTGATATAATCACTTTCCATTTTTGAAGTCAAAAGCACAATATAACGAATAACTCTCAATATCTTCCATAAAAAACCAATTGAAGCGCTATTACCCACTTTAGTTATCGCACAGATGTGCATTTATATTTAATGAATTGATTTATATTAAATAAATTGAAATAGGTTTTTTGTGTGCCGCAACGATCTTGACGACAAAATTTGGATTGTGATCACATTTTTATTTTGCGTGATATGGTTGGTTTTGCACATATGTGCAGAATAGCGCAAAAAAAAGCCCTGATATTAACTATCAGGGCAGGTTTCACTCAGTTTATTTAACCGCAGCGGTTACATCTTGATGCCTGGATCTGTTGGAAGAAATCATTACCTTTATCATCTACCAAGATAAAGGCTGGGAAGTCTTCCACTTCAATTTTCCAGATGGCTTCCATACCCAGTTCAGGATATTCCACACACTCCAGACTCTTAATGCTGTTTTGTGCCAATACTGCGGCTGGGCCGCCAATGCTGCCCAAATAGAAGCCGCCGTGTTTGTGACAGGCATCGGTCACTTGCTGGCTACGGTTGCCTTTTGCCAGCATGATCATGCTGCCGCCGTGGGATTGCAGGAGGTCCACGTAGGAATCCATGCGGCCCGCGGTGGTTGGCCCGAGGGAGCCTGATGCATAACCTTCTGGCGTTTTGGCCGGCCCGGCGTAGTAGATCGGATGATCTTTAATGTATTGCGGCAAACCTTCACCGTTATCCAACCGTTCTTTTAATTTTGCATGGGCAATATCACGGCCAACAATAATCGTCCCACTCAGTGACAGGCGGGTTGATACCGGATACTGAGACAGCTCTTTTAAGATATCGGCCATTGGGCGGTTAAGGTCGATTTTAACCACTTTGCCTTCGGTGCTCTGGCGCAAATGCTCAGGAATATATTTCCCTGGGTTTTGCTCTAGCCTTTCCAGCCAAATCCCTTTGCGGTTAATCTTGCCTTTAATATTACGGTCGGCAGAGCAGGAGACCCCCATCCCGACAGGGCAGGATGCACCATGACGCGGCAAACGCACCACCCGCACATCATGAGCAAAGTATTTGCCGCCGAACTGCGCGCCTAAACCTAAGTCCTGTGCCGCTTCCAGTAGCTCTTGTTCCAGCGCGGTATCACGGAAAGCTTGCCCGTGCTCATTCCCTTCAGTCGGCAGACCATCATAATATTTGGTTGAGGCTAATTTGACGGTTTTGAGGGTACTTTCAGCCGACGTCCCACCAATCACAAAGGCGATATGGTATGGCGGGCAGGCCGCGGTACCCAAGGTGCGCATTTTCTCGACCAGATACTCTTTCAGCTTGCCCGGAGACAGCAGCGCCTTGGTTTCCTGATACAGATAGGTCTTGTTGGCTGAGCCACCACCTTTGGTGACGAACAGGAATTTGTAGTCCTCGCCTTCAGTGCTGTACAGGTCAATTTGTGCTGGCAGGTTGGTGCCGGTGTTCACTTCTTGGTACATATCCAGCGCCGCGTTTTGCGAGTAGCGCAGGTTATCTTCAATAAAGGTGTTATACACGCCGCGTGACAGGGCTTCTGCGTCATTGCCACCGGTCCAAACACGTTGGCCTTTTTTGCCGACGATAATTGCGGTGCCGGTATCCTGACAGGTCGGTAAAATCCCTTTGGCGGAAATTTCCGAATTACGCAGGAATTGCAGGGCAACATATTTGTCATTTTCGCTCGCTTCTGGGTCATCCAAAATAGCGGCAACTTGCTTTTGGTGAGCGGGGCGTAGCAGGAATGAGGCGTCGTGGAAAGCGTGTTGGGCGAGGAGGGTCAGGGCTTCTGGCTCGACTTTTAGCATGTCGTGGCCTTCAAACTGGGTAACCGAGACGTGATTATTACTGACAAGGTAATACTCAGTATCATCTTCCTTTAACGGGAAGGGATCCTGATAGTGGAACGGTTTGTTTGACATATTTTTCTCACATTCAACATCAGTTAGCGAAAGCGTTCGATAACAGAAACAAGCGTTAGTAAGCCAAGCCGATATATTTTTACTTTCCCCTTCGAACTTGAAGTAGCAAGATTGTTAGCGGCGCTCACTTGCCGCCTACCTACCACTCTAATCTCTTTGGGGACATGACTTTGGCGATGATCTTACTATAGATTGTCAGTGCGAGGCGACGGCCCCACCCTCTTTATAAAGGGTGGATCTCATTTTCCGCACTTATCGATGGTTCTGGCAGGATGATGGTGGGACACTATTATATCCTTCATACTTGAAGCTGCCGGAGTGTTAGCTACGTTCACTCACCCGAATCACTGACTTATGTCAGCTCATCGGGATTCGCTTTCTTGCTGCCTACCTGTAACTCCAATTATTTTGGCTATAACTTGATGATGTTATTGTGTTTTTCACTAAGTTCTGCCTGTGATGCAACTACATGACTCTGCTTAACGCCTCGGCAATGCACTTAAACTTGTCAAAACGCGTTCTCAATATCTGGTGTTTTTCAGCATTGGGTAGCAGGCGAGTGATAGGCGGCGGGCTGGCAGTGATGGCGTCCTCAAAACCGCGATAATAGCCGCTTCCCACTGCCGCACATAGGGCCGCAGCCCGGCAACCGGATTGCTGAATATCGACAATTTCTAATGGCAAATTACTGGCATCACAAAACATTTGCATCCAGATGGCCGAGTGAGTGGGGCCGCCGCTGAAACGGATGCAGTCGGTGTTATCGCCCAGCGCCAGAATCTGGTCCTGATGCAACAGATGCGAAAAAACAATCCCCTGATAAATCGCGTAAACAATATCCTGGCGAGTATGGTGCCCGCTCAGCCCTAACAGACCGCCGCTAAGATTGGCACTGTAATTGGAGCCGTATAGCCACGGGAAAAACAGCAAATCTTCCGACTTCGCATAACCCAACTCAGCCCATTGATTGAGTGTTTGATAGCTGTCGGGCAAATCTGGTAGGAATTGCTGTACAAACCACGCCAGATTACTGGCGGAGGTTGGGCTGCCTTCGTGAACAAAGTAGCTACCGGGGATGCAATATTTCCCCCACACATAAGGGTAGTCAGATGGCTGTACGCCTTCGAATACCCGGGTAGCTATTGACCAGGTTCCTGCCACAGCACTGAGCTGGTGGCTATCATGCAAGCCGGAGGTTAACGCCGCACCGACTACATCAAACATACCACCGTATACCGCAATACCGGGTTTTAAGCCACAGGCCTGTGCCGCCTGTTGACTGACATAGCCTGCCAGATCCGCAGAGCCAATAATCGGTGCGGTTTTCTCGGCGACTTCCTCAATGGCGAATATCTTCATCAGTTGCGGATCAAAATTGCCGCTGTATTGGTTATAAAGATTACTGCCAGAGATATTAGTCTCTTCAATGGTGAACTCGCCTGTCAGGCGATAGCGGATATAGTCATGTGCCATTAACACATAACCGCTGCGGTGATAGTTTTCCGGTTCGTTCTCTTTAAGCCAACGCAGTAGGGCTGCCGGATGGGATGGCCACAGTTGTTGTAGGCTGAGTGCATAAGCTTGGTTTGCTTTGCCTTCTTTTTGCCAGCGGCTAACCAAAGTTTGCGCGCGGGAATCGGAAGAAACAATGCCATGGCGCACCGGTTGGCCCTGTTTATCTACCAAATACAATCCTTTACCGTGAGCAGAGAAGCTGATGCCGTGAATTTGCTCGGCCGCCACACCAGCCACCGCCTGCGCATTATTGAGGGTCTGGCGGATAACCTGGCAAGTCGCCGCCCATAGTGCTTCCATATTGCGCTCACAAAACCCTACCTGTGGGCTAAGCACCGGCAAAGCCTGCTCTGTAACCGCAATTTCGCACCCTTCGGCGGTATAAATCCCGGCCTTGGTTACCGTGCCGCCAAGGTCAATGCCGAGAAAATAGTGGCTCATTATGGCTCCTTAGCATGCAGCCGGTAAGGTATCGTTACCCCAACCAGCCAGCCGCATTTTGTCTTCAATCCAGTGGCGGGCATGGATGATGTCTAGCAACGGTTCGGCTGATTTCTCGGTCCACATTTCAATCAGAAAGGTGCCGCGATAGTTCAGACGCCGCAGGGTTTTAAACAGACTAACAAAGTCGACACAGCCTTCACCGAAGGGCACATCACGAAACTGACCAGGGCAATCTGTGGTGACGGCAAAAGTATCTTTCAGATGGATAGCCGCAATTCGGTCAATGCCACTTGCCAGTTCAGTATCCACTTCATTGCCCCACGCGGTGAGGTTGCCAATGTCGGGATACACGGTAAACCACGGCGAGCCAATTTTGCGGTCCAACGCCTTCCACTTGCTGATGGAATTCATAAACTGTGTGTCCATGATCTCTACCGCACACATCACTTGTGCCGCCGCTGCCTGCTGTGCTGCCCATGCCATACCTTGTTCAAAACGGCGGATGGTTTCGCTGTCTTGTGGCTCGTAATAAACGTCATAACCCGCCAGTTGAATGGTGCGAATACCCAGATCTTGCGCCAGCCGGATGGCTTGCAACATGATAGTGTGTGCTTGCTCACGGGTGGCAGCATCACGGCTGCCAAAGGGATAGCGGCGATGTGCCGACAGGCACAGTGTTGGAATTCTCACCCCGGTTTGCTGGATAGCGCTAATAACTGCCATGCGCTCCTCGCGGCTCCAATTTAACCGGGCCAGCCGCTCGTCGCTTTCATCAACCGACATCTCGACAAAGTCGAAACCGCAGGACTTTGCTACCGCCAGCTTTTCAACCCAACTGGTGTCCACAGGCAGTGCTTTTTCATAGATTCCTAATGGGTGAATTCGCATTATTCTGTTTTCCCTATGGCCATCTTACTGAAATTTTTCAATCGGTTATTTTTCATGGCACGTTTGGCTTTCCATTTCTCTTTGAAGAACTTAAAGGCCAGCGCGAAGATAAGCGTGATCCCCCAAACCGCCAGATTGAAGTGCAGGCTGACACCCAGTAGGCTCAGGCCGGTGGCGATGACCTGCAATACCAGTAGCGCACAAAACACATGGCTAACTTTCCCTACTCCGCCGAACGGATTGGTCCCACCCAGCACGATAGCCAACACGGTCAGTAACAGATAAGAGTCGCCATATCCCATGCGTGCTGAGTTAAAACGCGACATCATAATCAGGCCGGCTAACACACATAACAGGCTGGAGATGGAGTAGATAGCAATCATCACGCGGTCAGTACGGATACCACTGAACCAGGTGGCGTTGATATTACTGCCGCACATATAGATAGTTTTACCTAGCCGTGTTTTACCTAATATCAGTGCCAACAGCAGTGAGGCGACGACAAAAATAATCATCGGGATAGGGATGCCCATCACCACCTCTGATCCCATGCTGCGCACAATGGGCGGCATACCACTGAGTGCGGCCCCTTTGGTCAGATAAACACCGATCCCGCTAATAATGGTCATGCAGCCCAATGTCACCAGAATCGGGTGCGCGCCGATGCGAGCGATCATCAGCCCGGTTAGCGTGCCGATAATGACGGCAATCAGCGCCGCCCCCAACAGGGCAATCACCAGCCACATCAATTGTGTCGCGGTGCTGGCATCCGCTGGAACATATTGAATAAGCAACCAGGCCATAAACAGGCCGGTGAGGTTAGCTGTGCCGATGATGGACAGATTTAGCCCGCCGCTGAGCATCGGCACAAACATGGCAAAGGTCAGCAGCCCTAACTCCGGCAATTGGAAAGCGATGCTCAAAAAGGTGTTCGTGGTAAAGAAGTGACCGGGCATAGCCAGACTGAAAGCCAGTGTTGCCAGACAGCAAATACTCAGTAAACCGGAGATGGTGCCGTCGATATGGAAAAACGTGTTCTTTTTCATAAAAAGCCCCTGTCAGACAAAGCCAACATCAGTTTCTTTGCGTTTCTTGTAATGGGTGACGCAAATGGCGGCGACGATCACCACGCCAATCACAATGTTGACGAAGTAACTGGAAACGCCGATCAGGTTGAGGCCATTTTTCAGAATACCAATGAGGAAGACGCCCATCAGTGTGCCAACCACCGAGCCGCGCCCACCGGACAAACTGGCACCCCCTAACACGGCTGCGGCCAGAACATCCAACTCGCCGCCCACCAGTGCACTTGGTACCACCTCACTCATTCGGTAGGTCTGCAACATGCCACCGATTGCTGCCGTTGCCCCTAAATAGCCATAGGCGAACAGATAAAGCAGTGACACGCGAATACCGATACGGCGCGCAGATTCAGGGCTACCGCCGACGGCATATAATTGACGACCAATATGAGTTTTATTCAGTAGCAGCCAGGTGAGTAGGGCAATAGCGAGCATAATGACCAGCGGCAAGCCAATTTGGTAACTCTCGCCATCAACGCTAAAGGGCAGAATGGATCGCTGGGTTATCCACCAGTCCGGCAAGTCATAAATACTGTGGCCGTTGGTTATCCACATCAGGATGCCAAACAGTACCGATTGCATACTGATGGTGATAATGATGGAAACGATATTTAGATAGTAAATCAGTATCGCATTAACGAAACCGAGCAACACGCCGATGGAGATAGCGATAACCAGGCACAATAGCGGGCTGGCAATCACGTCATTGAGTAGCAGTGATGCCACCACGTATTGCACCACCGAGGCCACGGCAGCAAAGGAAATATCGATACCGCCGGTCACCAGTACTACAAAAAGCCCGAGGGCAAAGACGCCGGTGACGGCATAGCTTTCCGTCAGATCCAGCAGGTTTTGAATGGACAGAAACTCACTGCTAAGCAGGGAGAACAGGGCCAGCATAATGACGATAACCCAGGCTAGCCACCCTTCAACGGATTGCGGTTTGAGTCTGCTGATATTAGGCATTGATGGCCTCCGCAAGCTGTTGCTCAGTCATTTGATTCGGGATCAATTCATTGACGATGCGCCCCTGTTTCATATGCAGGATGCGATCACAGTTGTAATAGGCTTCTGGCACTTCGTCGGAGATAAGCAGTACCGAAATACCGACACCTGATAGGCGGTGAATTAGCTTGTAAATACTGTCTTTCGCACCGATATCGACGCCCACGGTAGGGGAGTCAAGAATCAGTACTTTCGGTTTGGTCAGAATCCATTTGGCCAGCACCACTTTTTGCTGATTACCGCCGGATAAGGTTGACAGTGGGTTATCGGGGTTGGTGACTTTAATGTCTAAATCTTTTACCCATTCCTGCACCAGCGCCGCTTTTTTCGTTTCATCAAGTAGGTAGAGCGGGGTGCGAATACGTTGCAATATTGACAGCATCATGTTGTCGGCGACCGATTGCGGCAGTACCGCACCGAGTGTCAGGCGGTCTTCAGAGACGTAACCAATCCCTAGCTCGATGGCGCGGGTATTGTCTTTGATGTGAACCGGTTTGCCATCAATAGCAATCTCGCCGCTATCAGGGTGAGTGATGCCAAACAGACTCAACGCCAGTTCTGTGCGCCCGGACCCGAGCAAGCCACAAAGCCCTAAAACCTCACCGCGATGCAGAGTAAAGGAAATATTCTCAAACTGCCCTTTACGGCTGAGATTATCTAACTGCAATACTACTTTGCCCAGTTCAGCATTCGGTAATTTCTGCTCATGGGTAATGGTTAAACCGGTCATCAGCTCGGTAATCCGCCCCACGGAAAGAGTGCTTGCCGGCCAGGTTCCCACTTTCTCGCCATCACGAATGACGGTAATTCGGTCCGAAATCTCTTTCACTTCATCCAACCGGTGGCTGACAAACACCACGGTGATGTTCTTGTCGCGCAGGTAATTCACCGTGCGCAGCAACTGATTCACTTCTGTTCGGGTGAGAGACGCAGTTGGCTCATCCATAATCACCAAACGGGCATCAGCAACCAATGCGCGACAAATAGCAACCTGCTGACGTTGAGCAATAGGTAAGTTTTGTACCAGCGCATCGGGGTCGATGGTAAAGGCCAATTCTTGTAAAACCTGGCAAGCTTTCTGTTTGAGTTTGGTTTTGCTAAACCAACCGAAGTAACCTTTCAGGTTGTATTCGAAAGCAATGTTTTCCGCCACCGTCAGGTTAGGGAACAGCGACAAGTCTTGATAGATAACCTGCACCCCCAAATCGCGAGCGCGATCAGGGGTTAAACGCAGGTACGATTTATCGTCGATAATAATTTCACTACCGTCATCAGGGGCATACACACCACTGATGGTTTTTATCAGCGTACTTTTGCCACAGCCATTGGCCCCAGCTAAACAGTGCACTTCACCTTTATTCAACGTCAGAGTGATATTTTTGAGTGCCTGATGTCCGCCAAAGCTTTTTGATAGCTCTTTTAGCGTGATAAGCGGCACTCCTTTATCAGCATCAGAAATATTAGTCATAGTGCTGTTCCCCGGAAAACGGCCTCAATGCTGCGGGCCGAAATAAGCACCGAGCAGTGCCCGGCGCTGTTTTTTAGTTTGGATTGTGTTTACAGACCAAGTTTGACCAGACGCTTGGTGTTTTCTACATCCAGTTTTTCCGGGTTATCACTGAGGATGGTATTCCCCTTGGTTTTGATTTCACCCATATCGCCCAGTTTGACGCCGTCTTTAATTGGCTCGCCGTTCATCATGGCGGTGGCTACCTGCACGAATACCTTACCGGCCACCATTGGATTGGAAATATAACCGCCATCAATCGCACCTTTCTCTAACAGCTTGATACCTTGACCCGGAGTAAAGGTACCGAATACGCAGGTGGTGTCGTTTTTCTTACGTTTATCAATCGCGCGGCCAGCGCCAATCGGACCTTGTGAACCGAAGGACATAATACCTTTTAGATCTTTATGTTTAGAGAGCAAGTCATTGGCGGTACGCATGGAGTCATCCACCGACTCAGCAACGCCGAAACGGTCTTCAACCAGGAGCATTTTTGGATAATGTGCTTTTTGATAAGCAATGGCGGCATCGGCCCACTCATTCACCAGTGGCACAGTCAAACTACCGACAAACATGGCATATTTGCCTTCCTCACCCATGCATTGCGCCATATCTTTCATATGGTTAGCGCCCATGCTTTGGGTGTCTAATAGCTCAAAGTCCCAGTCGGCATTGATTTGGCCTGGTGATTCGTGAGTAATGACTTTAATGCCTGCTTCCTGCGCCCGTTTCAGCACTGGCTCCAGCACTTTGGCATCATTTGGCACCACACCAATCACATCGACTTTTTTGGCAATCAAGTCTTCAATAGCACGAACTTGCTCGGCGGGGTCTGCGGTGGTTGGCCCGACTTGCCAGGCATTGACGCCGAGAGCCTGACCTTCTGCTTTAATACCCTGTTCCATCACATTGAACCAAGGAATACCCCCCACTTTAACCACTACCCCCATAGTGAATGGTTTATTGGCTTTTTGTGGCACTTTACTGTCATCCGCCCAAGCGGCATGGGAAGCAATTAATGTGGTTATTAAGCAGGGTAAGATTAACTTTTTCATTATTAAATCCTCTGAAAGAACAATTTTAGAAAGCATCAAGACGTCCTGCTTTGTATATATAAAGAGAGAAAACAAAGCAGCTTGGCTTATTCTTATTGTGTGACTGTTTCACTGGTGTTGACGCTATTATTCCGATGAATAATTTTGTTATTTATCTGATTCAATAATATTTAATTTTGGATTGTCACTGCGATAGTTTTGCGAACTTAATCTATTAGTAATAAGAATATCGACTTCATCTAACATGCATATTTTACAAAATGCATACTGGTCAAATTTACTAGAGTCGGCCAATAATATTTTTTGGCCCGAGACTTGTAACATAACTTGTTTTAACTTGGCGTTAATGTCGTTGCCATCACGCACCCCACTTTCCTGATTAATACCCTGGCAAGAGAAGAAAAAAGTATTGATCTGGAAATTGCGGATAGCATTCTCCGCCACCGGACCATGGAAGTCATCATGGCGGGCAGAATACTCACCGCCAATACCAATGATGCGCACTTTGTCACGGCAGGCCAGTGCCTGGATAATCTTCACTGAGTTGGTGACGACGGTAATCTCAATGTCTGGGATTTGGCGTGCCAGAAACCAGCAAGAGCTACTGTTATCCAGTAAAATACAGTCGCCCGGATGGATAAATTGTAATGCTGCTTTAGCAATTTTCATTTTAGTATCAGGGTGTTCCTCCGTACGTTTACGGAAGGATTCGGCCCGATCAATAGCATTAAGGCTGTAGTGGGTCTCTTTAATATCAATGACGGAGAGATCAGGGCCATCCAGTGCCACCGCGCCACCAAAGCTACGGATCAGTTTTTGCTTTTTTTCCAGCACCGTCAGGTCACGGCGAATAGTTTCTTGCGAAACCTGGCATAATACCGATAACTCAGTTACCAGCGCCGAGCCTTGCTGCTGCACATGGCTACAGATGATTTTATAGCGTTCGGCTTGTAACATATTTACCTCAAAAATTGTCTTAGCGCTTAATGCTAAAAAGCACCCGTAGCACTCATGCTGCTATACCTGAAGTTGTTGGTATTGCAGGTAGCACGTCTGCGGCTTCAAATACGATGATGATATATTGGTATTTATCTGCTGTTTATACAGTGACTGAATTCAAGTATTGCTTTAAGGGGTGTTTTCCTCTGAGATTATGTGGTGAGAATCACATATATTAATATGTTATTCATTTAATTATCATAAATAATGTGATTCATGCCTCATGTTAAGGGCTTCTTTGCCTTACGAATGGTCAATACTGGTAATGAAAGCACACATTCGGGCATGACAATAATGCCCGTTTGTGACCGAATTCAACCGATTCTTTTTGTTTGATGATTAACTCGCCTTTCATCCTCTTTAATTTAGCGATAAATAGAGTTAGGTTAGTTTGCAGCTAGATATTATTTTTGGGGATAGATAAAGCCTGGGCTGAAGAATAGATTTTGAATGGCGGATTTAAGTTGGTTATTTTTAATTAACAGTTTTCTTATTTATTAAGCTCATTACCAATGATGGCTATTTATAGCGAGTTGCTTGTTTAATCACGGCCATTAAATAATCTAACGACATCATGTGCGTTATTGGTGATTGTTAATTGCCGTACTGAATATTATTTCATGAGGTAGCATCATGTTAGAACAGTTAAAACAACAGGTTTTTGACGCTAATTTAGCATTACCAAAATATAAACTCGTGACTTTTACCTGGGGTAATGTCAGCGGTATTGATCGTGAGCTCGGGTTGGTGGTAATTAAGCCCTCTGGTGTTGAATACGAGGCCATGAGTGTGAATGACATGGTGGTGGTGGATTTGGCAACCGGTAAGGTGGTGGAGGGAAATAAAAAACCGTCTTCCGATACCGATACCCATCTGGTGCTATACCGGGCCTTTCCCGAAATAGGTGGTATTGTCCACACCCATTCTCGCCATGCCACCATTTGGGCGCAGGCGGGTAAGTCGCTCTCAGCATTAGGCACCACTCATGCTGATTATTTCTATGGCCCCATCCCATGCACCCGCCTTATGACTGATGCCGAAATTGCTGGCGACTATGAGTATGAAACCGGCAATGTCATTGTCGAAACCTTTGCCCATCAGGCGTTAAGTGCGGGGGAAATACCGGCGGTTCTGGTCAATGGCCATGGCCCGTTTGCCTGGGGTAGCAATGCGGCCAGTGCGGTGCATAACGCGGTAGTGCTGGAAGAAATTGCTTATATGAACCTGTTTACTCATCAACTTCGGCCTGCGGTGGCTAATATGCAGCAAACATTGTTGGATAAACACTATCTGCGCAAGCATGGCGCAAAAGCCTATTACGGTCAGTAAGGTGAATGGCAGCTTAGTGGCGTAGAGCAAGTCTGCGCCATCAGTTACTCCGCATCGACATTGGAGATGACCTGTTCTACATCATCCAGCGTCCCGATTTTTACCTCTCCCGTTCGGCACATTTTACTTTTGTCGATCAGTAAGATGGATTGCGTGGCCCGTTTTAACAGCATGGTCTTAAATTCGGCATTAAACGGGTTTGAATCCCATAAGATGCCATCGGCATCAATACCTTCGCACGAGAAAATAAACAGATCAATTTCGATGGTTTTTAGCAGTGAAAAGAGTGCGGGATTAACGTAGCAGGCATATTTACGTTGTAAGCGACCACCGGCACTGATCAACTCAATATTTTGGTGTTTCACCAATTCCTGGCAAATCCGTACACTATTGGTAAACACCGTTATATCGATATCGGGCAGCTTTTTGGCTAAATACCAGCAGGTGGAACTGGCATCCAATGCGATCACCATTCCACTGTCAATCAGTGACAGGGCATGGTCAGCAATGCTGGCTTTGCTGGATAGGTGACTTTTTAGCCGGGTGGTAAAAGGATCGCCGCTGTCTTTGGTGGCACGCTTAATGCTTTTGGCGCGCCCGTGCTGGCGGATGATCAGCCCTTGCGCCTGTAACTCGTTCAAGTCACGGCGAATGGTCTCTTGGCTGACCTCAAGTAACTGAGCCAGATCTGCGGTTGTCAGCGTTTCATGCTGTTTGATATGTTGCAGGATTTTCTGGTGACGAGATGCTTTCATGATCCTCTCCGTCAGCAAAGCCATGTATACATTGATTGATATTAATATATTGGTTAATACCAACACATCGGTTAATACCAACAAAGAGTACATGGCTAAAGGGATGAGGTTACGTGATCACGGGTTTAAAAAACAGGCGTCACCCCCTTCTTTAATAGAATATTACCGTATTTGGCGGTCTCTCCGGTGATGACGATGGCATAGGCTTGCTGAGCGCGCTGATAAAACGCAAAACGATCAATACGTTCCACTGGCAACGCTTCCTGGCTACCAAACAGGGCATGTAAATAGCGTTTTTCAACCGCGGCATCAAGGGTGTCGCCTGCCACCGCGGCCATCATTACCAATGGTGGCGCGTAGCTGTCCAGTTCAAATAACGGAATAGTGGCCGCTAGCAATGTGCTAACAGATAAACCATCGGCATGAATCACCAACGGGCCACCGTTTTTTCCAATCGCGTGCGCTGGGAAATGGGCATCCGAAAAGATTATTTCATCACCGTGCCCCATCTCTGCCAGCGTTTTTAGCAGTTGTGGTGACAGTAATGGCGAAATGGTTTTAAGCATGAATGGCTCCTTCAGTAATGGGATATGGGCTGTCGCTCAGTGCCTGATAAAGCGGTTGTTGCTCGCCTGGCTGATAGTATTGATAGCGGTAATTGACCTGCTCCCGCGCTTGTTCAGCACTGCGGTAATAGCCAGTGGCACTCCAGACAAACAACGCCGCCCCCAGAACCGTGGTTTCAGCTTCATCAATTACTTTGATGGGCAGATTGAGCACATCGGCTTTGATCTGGTTCCACAAGGTATTACGGCTACCACCACCAACCAGCAGCAGTTCGCGGGTACGGAATTCACCAATCTCTTCGAGTAATGACAGATTGCTTTTTAACTGCCAGGTAAGGCTTTCCAACGCAGAACGGTAAAAATGCCCGCGCCGCGCCGCCAGCGAGACCCCTTGCCAGCCGCCCGATTGATGATGCTGAGCACTGCCCAGTAGGTTGCAATTCATACGTATGCCGTTTGCCCCGGGTACGATAGCCTCAGCTTCACTAATCATTTGCTGGTAGACCTCGGCACTGGCTTCGTTATGCCAATACAACTGCCGCACCCATTCCAGTACCCCTGAAGCTAGCCATTGCAAACCTGGGTTAAACAACCTTGGGCAGCTATCAAGTTCACAAGTGGAACCGGCAAATTGTGGCAATAGTGTCGTATTCACTTTTGGGGTCCGAACCATCAGGATTTCCCAGGTACCGGATGACAGTACCGGTTGATCCAAATCAGCACCCGAACCAAATAGTGCAAACTGAGTATCGTGACCGGCTGATATCACCGGCAAACCCGCGGGTAACCCTAACTCAGCGGCGATATCTGGCAGTAGCTGACCAATGATTTCACCGGCGGCCACCATCGGTGGGAATAAATCAGCGTGAATACCGATCTTTTGTAAAATCGTGCTGCTGAATTGCTCACGTTTGACATCCAACAGTTGGCTGGTGCCAGCCATGGTGCGGTCGGTGGTAAATTCCCCGGTAAGGCGATGGTTGATTAAAGATGAAATAAACAGCCAGGCATGGGCTTGTTCAACTAAATCGGGTCGATTTTCCTGTAACCAAATCAACTTGTATAAGGTGTTAAAACTGAACTGACCGATACCGGATATTTGTTGTAACTTTTCTGCAGACATATAGCGGGAGATACTCTCCATCACCGCCACGGTACGCGGGCATTTCCAACTGATAATGGGGTACAGCATTTTGCCGTTGGCATCCACCAATGCACCGTCTACGCCGAAGGTAGTAACAGTCATGCCATGGATCTTATCCTGATGAATCTGTGGCAGTAATTGGCGGCAACACTGAGCGAAATTGTGCAAGATGCCATCGAGCGGCCACAACTGCCATTGCGGATTAGCCGGATCGGGTTGGCTGTGGTTCGGCATCACAGCTTTCGCCACCACCACACCTTGAGGATCGACTGCGATCGCCCGGATATTAGTTGCGCCGCAATCTAAAACAATGACCACATCGCGCTTCATAAATGCTCCTGTTACTGCTGTTAGGCAGAAAATGTCTTGTCACGGGGGCGGATAACGCGGAACTAAGGGAATATGGGGCGTCGAGGCGGTAACGACGTGAGCCGCTAAATCCTCGGGGCACGATAAACCCTTCGTTCACCTTGCTGACAGCAAGGGTTGTTTTATGACTCAGGTAAGGAGTGCTCCACACCTGAGACCCTGCTCAAACATCACATTATCTTTTGTATAGTGGGCCGTAATTTTGGCAGGCACGGTAATCCTGCCCTTCGATATCCATACCGTGCGCGCCCCACGCAGTTGGCCGGTAAACACTCTCTTCTTCGACGTTATGCATGCATACCGGGATGCGTAACATCGAGGCGAGTGTAATCAGGTCCGCCCCGACATGGCCGATGGTCAGCACGCCATGGTTAGCTCCCCAGTTCGCCATTACCGAATAAACATCGCTGAATGGCCCTTTGCCGGTCAGGCGTGGAGCAAACCAGGTGGTTGGCCAACTTGAATCGGTTCGCTTGTCCAGGGTGTCGTGAACGGATTTCGGTAATTCGACACTCCAGCCCTCGGCAATTTGCAAGACCGGCCCGACGCCTTTAATCAGATTGATACGGCTCATGGTGAAGGGCACCCCACCACGGGTCAGGAAACGCGAAGAGAAGCCACCGCCACGGAAGTATTCATGGATAGCAGGGCACCATTCGGTTGCCGCCAGACAAGCATCGGCTTCTTGCTGGCTCACTTGCCAGTGCGGTTTGATGGTCGGTTTACCTTGCGCATCGTTTTGGCGGCAAGTGCCGTCCAACGCGGCAGAGCCGGAGTTAATCAGATGGATAATGCCGTGTTCGGCAACCCCCTCCAGTTGGTGGCCGGTAACCCGCTGTACCGCTTCCGGTGACCAGTAGGTACGGACATCCGCAAAGATCTGCGCGGTGCCGGTCAGGGTATGGCCAAATAGCATCGCCACGCCGTTCAAACTGTCGTTTTCGGTGGCGACAACCATCGGTTCGCGCACGCCGTTCCAGTCGAACGAACTATTCAGCAAGGCTTCAGCGGTATCGCCATTTGGATATTGATCGGTCCAGTGGCGCTGACCCTGGAAACCGGCAGCAATAGCGTTATAGCCTAAGGCTTCTTCACCAAAACCTTTCGTTGCCAGTGTTGGATTACCTTGCATCATGTCGCGGATACATAACGCCATTTGCAGGCTTTCACGCAGTACCGCGCGGCTGCTTTCCGGTGAACGGCGGTATTGTTCTGCGTTTTTATCCGGTCCGTATTTGAAGTTTTTATCTGCCCATGACAACGCCAGTTCTAGCTCTTGCTCGTCATAGATTTTTTGATCAATGCGGCGGCGCAACTCTGTCATATCGACCGCTTGCACTTTCATTCCTAACCAGGATTCAAAGAAGTTATGGTCAACAATGGAGCCGGCAATCCCCATGGATACCCCACCGAGAGAGAGGTAACTTTTGCCCTTTAAGCTGGCAACGGCTAAACCTGCGCGAGTAAAGCGCAGCAGTTTTTCCTGCACATCGGCAGGGATGCGGGTGTCATTAGCATCCTGCACGTCATGGCCGTAAATGGAGAAGGCTGGCAATCCTTTTTGATTGTGCGCCGCCAGTGCTGCTGCCAGATAGACCGCGCCAGGGCGTTCGGTACCATTAAAGCCCCAAATAGCTTTCGGGCGGAACGGGTCCATATCAATGGTTTCGCTGCCGTAGCACCAACAAGGTGTCACCGTGATGGTTAGGCCAATATTCTGTGCGCTGAATTTATCGTCACAGGCGGCGGATTCTGCCATTCCGGCAATGCAGGTATCAGCAATGACACATTCAACGGGCGTGCCGCAAGGATGGCGTACCACCTCTTGCAGAAACTCTGCGGTGGCACGGGCCATTTTCATGGTTTGCTCTTCCAACGATTCACGCACACCCATTCTGCGTCCATCAATGACTGGGCGAATGCCAATTTTAGGTAATTGAATTGTCTTTTTCATTATTAGTCCTTGTGTTCAGTAGCAAAAATTTAATGTTAATTTGTCCGTTACCCGTATTATTAATTAACAGGAACTGTTTTGTACTTGGCGAAAATAAATATAATGGCAAAACATAAAGCAGGAATAATTTCAGCCGTAGGTATATTCCCTGCCGCATCGCTAACTAATCCCATGATCGGGGTGACGATACCACCACCGACAATGGTCATAACAATAATAGATGCGCCATATTTAGTGTCTTGATTTAGATTCTTAATGCCTAATGAGAATATGGTTGGGTATTGGATTGACATAAACATACTGCACAGGGTAAGTGCTAATAATCCAATGTGTCCGCCGAAGGCCGCAGAGATAATACATAACAACATAGAGATAAATGCATAAGCCGCTAAAACTTTCTCTGGTGCGAAACGAGTAATTAACCAGGTGCCACTGAATCGACCGATAAAGAAACATACCATAGTGGCCGTTAAATAATTAGCCGCATATCCCGGTGTGATATTCGGTAACTCTTCAATGGCATAACGAATTAAATAGCTCCAACATGCGGTTTGTGCGCCGACATAACAGAACTGTGCTAATACCGCCCAGCGCCAATGTGTTATCTTTAATAACCGTGGTAGTGATGCAAAGAAAGAACCGTTATGCGAATCATCCGATTCACTTTTTATTGCCGGGAAACGAGTGATTAAAATTAATAGCGCAACAAAAATAACCACCGCAACAATAATCAGATAGGGTAATTGAACAGCTTTTACTAAACTATGATGATAGCTATTCAAATCCTCAGCAGACAATTTATCCAGCACTTCCTGTGTTTGGTGGGGCACATTGGAGAGTATTAAACTTTGGCCGAACACTACCGCAATAATGGCCCCGAAAGAGTTAAAGGTCTGTGCCAAGTTAATACGGAAGTGACCGGTTTTTTCTGGCCCCAATACAGTGACAAAAGGATTGGCAGCCGTTTCAAGGCAACCTAAACCGGCAGCGATAATAAATAATCCGATTAAAAACAAGGTGTAATTCATCGTTTCGGCCGCAGGCCAGAACAATGCCGCCCCGAAGGCATAGAACAGTAATCCAGTAATAATCCCCGCCTTATAGCTAAACCTTTTCATCAATATCCCGGCAGGTATTGGGATTAAGAAGTAGCCAAAATAGAAGGAGGATTGAATCAGCCCTGCTTGAAAGTTGGTCAGGGTGAAAGCCTGTTGAAATTGAGGTAATAAAATATCATTTAGGTTGTTTGCTACTGCCCAAAGGAAGAACAGTGAACACAGTAATGCGAAAGGAATCAGATACCTTTTTTTATTTTCTGCCTCGTCACTTACCGAGGCGGAAATTTTAGTGCTATCTGTTTGTATTAAAATATTTCCCATGATGCCCTCGTCAGATACTTCACTAGTCCGAAAGTTTGTAATGTTCGACGGAATTATTTTTGTTTAATGAGTGATACTTTCTCTGGCAAGCCACAACTGCCTGAGTGACAAATTTAAATATCCTCATTGCGATAAGTCCCGTTCTTTATAAGGTAAAAATCGCTAAAAAGTATGAGCTGAATCACATTGGTAACTCAATGCTGATATTTTGTGATGATAGTCACTTTAAATAAAAACATTTCATGACCGTTTGAAATGAATTGTGTTTCAAACACACATAGGTAATGACCGATTTTTCTATTTCTGTCACAAACGGTCAGTTGTCGAGAAATATCCCGGCATTTAATCATTCAGCGTCACTTGACCGTTTGCCCATATTGTTTTTTCAAACGGACATTTAATGAAAATAAATAAGATCTAAATTACGATGAAGTCATGAATAGTCATGACATGGCTCACATTTTGGTGTGCTTTATTTTTCAGTTGAATTAAATGAGCGAAAGATATATCCACAGTTGTTAACGCTTATTCGCCTACATCCATTATTCAATGCATTTTTATATTTAGGTATTTGCATCTTAAGAGAGGAACAAATGAAGAGAGAAGCACTGGCGCGCGATATTATCAATACTTGCCTGGAAATGACCCGTTTAGGGTTGAATCAAGGGACTGCTGGCAATGTTAGTGTGCGTTACCAGGATGGATTTTTGATTACGCCCTCCGGTATTGCCTACGACAAACTGACGGAGTCGCATATTGTTTATATCGATGCCAGCGGCCACCATGAGCCTGGCAAAGTCCCTTCCAGTGAGTGGCGTTTTCATCAGGCGGTTTATCATACTCGGGCAGACGCCAATGCGGTGGTACACAACCACTCAGTCCATTGCACCGCAGTATCGATTCTTAACCGCCCGATCCCGGCGATTCATTACATGATTGCCGCTGCCGGTGGCGATGATATCCCCTGTGCGCCCTACGCCACTTTTGGTACCAAAGCGCTGTCTGAACATGTCGCCGTGGCGATGAAGCACCGCAAGGCCACGCTGTTGCAGCACCATGGCCTGATTGCTTGTGAGGAGAATTTGGCCAAAGCGTTGTGGCTTGCTCATGAAGTTGAGGTGTTGGCAACACTGCTGCTGGCTATCTTGCCGATTGTCGATGAGGTGCCGGTGTTATCCAAAGAAGAGATCAGCGTGGTACTGGAGAAATTCAAAACCTACGGTTTACGGGTTGAAGATTAGCGTGCGGGTTAAAATACCGAGAGGAATCAGTCATGAACAGAATGATTTTAAACGAAATGGCGTGGTTTGGGCGCGGTTCACTGGATGCGCTCACCGATGAAGTGACACGGCGGGGATATAAAAAGGCGTTAGTGGTCACCGACAAAATACTGATGGAGTGCGGTGTTGCGGCTTGCCTAATCAGCCGCTTGCAACAGGCCGGTCTGGATTTTGCTGTCTTTGATGCGGTAACGCCCAACCCGACAATCGCCATCGTACAACAAGGTGTGGCTGTTTTTCGCCAAAGCGAGGCGGATTATCTCATCGCGCTGGGCGGCGGTTCGCCACAAGATACCAGCAAGGCCATCGGCATTATTATCAATAATCCTGAGTTTGCTGATGTGCGCAGTTTGGAAGGGGTGGCTGACACCCGCAACGTTTGTGTACCTATTCTGGCCATTCCAACCACCGCCGGTACTGCGGCAGAAGTGACCATTAACTATGTAATTACTGATGAAGAGCGGCGGCGCAAATTTGTTTGCGTCGATCCTCATGCTATTCCGGCAGTGGCATTTATTGATGCTGACATGATGGACAGTATGCCAGCGGCCCTGAAAGCCGCGACCGGAGTTGATGCGTTGACCCACGCCATCGAAGGTTATCTGACTAAAGGGGCTTGGGAACTGACGGATGCTTTGCATCTTAAAGCCATTGAAGTCATCAGTCGTTCATTGCGGGCTTCCGTGCAAGGTGATGCCGCCGCCACCGAAGATATGGCTCTTGGGCAGTATATCGCTGGAATGGGGTTCTCAAACGTAGGGCTGGGGTTGGTTCATGGTATGGCACACCCTCTGGGGGCGTTTTACAACATGCCACACGGTGTCGCCAACGCCATTTTACTGCCTTATATCATGCGTTATAACGCCGCTTATACCGGTGAACGCTTGCGTCAAATCGCGATGGCGATGGGCCTCGACAATGCCCTGAGTGGGTCATTGGCACAGGTTCGTGAGCAAACCATTCAGGCAGTAATTGAATTGAACCGTGATATTGGCATTCCGTCATCCCTGAGTGCGGTGGGTTTGCTGGCTGATGATATTCCCGCGCTGGCAGCAGCAGCCTTCGCGGATGTATGTACCGGCGGGAACCCGCGTGAAGCGTCGATTGATGAAATTATGGCGCTGTATCATCAGGCTTGTTAAACCGAACGGTTATTTGTCACAGATTCATCATAAAGCAGTGAGGAGAAGGCAATCCCCACTGCTTTATTGATACCAGACAACACCCGCACTCCCCATAAGAGGTAGGCTCATAACTGCGGGGAGAACTGTTTATCATCCTAACTATAATAACTGCTGTAGCTGGGCCACTGCGCTCTCATTCATGACACAACCTCTCCCGCAGAATTACTCATTTTTTTGAATTAATCGGATTTCATCTATCACGGATGTTGTCCATTTTCTGGAATGCAACCAAGTGGGAATCTTATGAAAGAGACCAACGAATCCCGGCTATTAACGGCAGAAGTCACGCGCCGAAAACTGGTCCAAACGACGCTTATCGGCAGTCTTGCCATGGCAACCGGGGCCTTTTCGCTCCCGTTCTCCCGCGCCGCCCGTGCGGTGCAATCGGCAATAAATCCGCTCAATGATGACAAAGTGATCTGGAGTGCTTGTACTGTCAACTGCGGTAGCCGCTGCCCGCTACGTATGCATGTCGTTGATGGCGAAATCAAATATGTCGAAACCGACAACACTGGCAATGATGATTTTGATGGCTTGCATCAGGTGCGTGCCTGTTTGCGTGGCCGCTCCATGCGCCGCCGGGTATACAACCCTGACCGTCTGAAATACCCAATGAAGCGTATTGGCGCGCGTGGGGAAGGCAAATTCAAGCGCATCTCATGGGAAGAGGCATTCGACACCCTTGCGGGCAGCATGCAAAGTATCATTAAGGAATATGGTAACGAAGCTATCTATCTGAATTACGGCACCGGCACTTTAGGTGGCACCATGACCCGCTCATGGCCACCGGGATCGACGCTATTGGCGCGGCTGATGAATTGCTGTGGTGGCTACCTTAATCATTATGGTGACTACAGTACTGCGCAAATCGCTGCTGGCCTGAATTACACTTATGGTGGCTGGGCTGATGGTAACAGCCCGTCCGATATCGAAAACAGCAAGCTGGTGGTGCTGTTTGGTAACAATCCGGCTGAAACGCGCATGAGTGGTGGTGGGGTCACCTACTATCTGGAGCAAGCGCGGGAGAAATCCGATGCCAAGATGATAGTGATTGATCCACGCTATACCGATACCGCAGCAGGTCGGGAAGATGAATGGATCCCGCTGCGGCCCGGTACCGATGCGGCACTGGCATCGGCCTTGGCCTATGTGATGATTAGCGAGAATCTGGTCGATCAGCCGTTCCTCGATAAATATTGTGTCGGTTATGATGAGAAAACCTTGCCGGCAGATGCGCCAAAAAATAGCCACTACAAAGCCTATATTTTAGGGCAGGGTGCAGATGAAACCGCCAAAACACCACAATGGGCGCAAGCCATCACCGGTGTTCCAGCCGCAAGAATCATTAAACTGGGGCGTGAAATAGGGTCGGTGAAACCGGCTTATATTGCGCAAGGGTGGGGGCCGCAGCGCCATTCCAACGGCGAAAATACCAGTCGGGCCATTGCCATGTTGGCTATCCTGACGGGGAACGTTGGCATTAATGGCGGTAATTCAGGTGCCCGCGAAGGCTCTTACGGTTTGCCATTTGTCCGCATGCCAACACTGGAAAACCCAGTTAAAACCAGTATCTCGATGTTCCTGTGGACTGACGCGATTGAGCGCGGGCCAGAAATGACCGCTACCCGTGATGGTGTGCGCGGTAAAGATAAGCTGGATGTACCGATCAAGTTTATCTGGAATTACGCCAGTAACTGTTTGATTAATCAGCATTCAGAAATCAACCGTACCCACGACATTCTGCAAGATGATAAAAAATGTGAAATGGTGGTGGTTATCGATAATCACATGACCTCGTCAGCCAAATACGCCGATATCATCCTGCCTGACTGTACCGCCTCTGAGCAGATGGACTTCTGCCTTGACGCTTCCAGCGGCAATATGGCGTATGTGATTTTTGCCGATCAAGTCATCAAACCGCGTTTTGAATGCAAAAATATCTATGAAATGACCACTGAACTGGCAAAACGCATGGGGGTGGAGCAGCAATTTACCGAAGGGCGCACGCAAGAAGAGTGGTTGCGTCATCTCTACCAACAATCGCAACAGGCCATTCCTGAACTGCCTTCTTTTGAGGCGTTCCGCGAACAGGGTATCTTTAAAAAACGCGATCCGGCGGGGCATCATGTTGCCTATAAAGCGTTCCGCGCAGACCCTATTGCCAATCCGTTAACCACACCATCGGGAAAAATTGAGATTTACTCTGCCGAACTGGCACAGATTGCCGCCACGTGGGAACTGCAACAAGACGATGTTATCGATCCGCTGCCGGTCTATGCCGCAGGTTTTGAAAGCTACGATGACCCGCTCAATCAGCAGTATCCATTACAGTTAACGGGTTTCCACTACAAAGCCAGAACCCACTCCACCTACGGCAACGTCGATGTTTTAAAAGCGTCCTGCCGTCAGGAGATGTGGATTAACCCAATGGATGCCCGCGAGCGTGAGATCAAAAATGGCGATATGGTGCGTATTTTCAATGGCCGAGGCGAAGTTCAGATTAACGCCAAAGTCACGCCGCGCATGATGCCGGGGGTTGTGGCACTGGGTGAGGGGGCATGGTATAGCCCAGATGAGAAACGCATTGATCGCGCGGGCAGTATTAACGTATTGACCACTCAGCGGCCTTCTCCGTTGGCGAAAGGGAATCCATCCCATACCAACCTCGTTCAAGTTACCAAGGCATAAGGAGCTGACTGATGACAACGCAATATGGTTTTTACATCGACTCCAGCCGTTGCACTGGGTGCAAAACTTGCGAGTTGGCTTGCAAGGATTTCAAAAACTTGTCTACCGATGTCAGCTTCCGGCGTATCTACGAATATGCCGGTGGGGATTGGCAGCAAGATAACGGCGCATGGCACCAAAATGTGTTCGCTTACTATCTCTCTATCGCCTGTAATCACTGTAGTGATCCCGCCTGTACCAAAGTATGTCCGAGTGGCGCAATGCATAAGCGTGATGATGGTTTCGTTGTGGTAAACGAAGACATTTGCATCGGTTGCCGCTATTGCCATATGGCATGCCCATACGGTGCGCCGCAATATGACGAAGCAAAAGGGCATATGACCAAGTGTGACGGCTGCTATGAAAGAGTCGCTGCCGGTAAGAAACCGATTTGTGTCGATTCTTGCCCAGTGCGGGCACTGGATATGGCCCCTATTGATGAATTACGCGAGAAATACGGTGATTTGGCCGAAGTCGCACCATTGCCAGCAGCCCATTTCACGCTGCCGAATATTGTAGTGAAACCTAATGCCAACAGCCGTCCGGTCAGAGATACCACCGGTCATCTGGCAAATCCGAAGGAGGTATAATATGGGCATGGGATTGCATGAATGGCCACTAATGGTCTTTACGGTACTGGGGCAGTGCGTGGTCGGCGGCTTTATAGTGCTGGGGCTGGCGCTGATATTCGGTGGTTTGAGTCACGGGCAGCAACAGCGAATTCACCGCAGCATTTTGGTACTGTGGGTGCTGATGGCACTGGCTTTTATCGCCTCGACACTGCATTTAGGCTCGCCAATGCGAGCATTCAATTCATTAAGCCGCATTGGCGAGTCGGCGCTCAGTAATGAAATAGCCGCCGGTTCACTGTTCTTTGCGGTGGCAGGTTTTTACTGGTTGTTGGCCGTATTGGGTAAAATGCCAGCGGTACTCGGCAAAGTCTGGCTAGTGGTCGCCATGGTGCTGGGCGTGGTATTTGTCTATGCCATGTGTCGAGTCTATTCCATTGATACTGTTCCTACTTGGGACAACCTCTATACTCCGCTAGGTTTTGTTCTTACCACCTTGATTGGCGGCCCGATGTTGGGTTATTTGTTGTTACAACTGGCCGGGATTAATGGGCGAATGATGCTGCAACTACCGATGATCAGTGTATTGGCACTGATTATCAGTATTGCCAGTGTCATTATGCAGGCGGCCAGTTTGTCGACGATTTACAGCTCGGTACAGCAAGCTTCAGAGCTTATTCCCCACTATGGCACACTGATGGTATGGCGTTTGGTGCTACTGGTTCTGGGGCTGGGTTGCTGGATTTGTCCGTTAATCAGAGGCCGCACACCGACGACGCTCGGCATGGTCTTCGCTATGCTGCTTATTTTTGCGGGTGAGCTAATTGGCCGTGGCGTGTTTTACGGGTTGCATATGACAGTCGGAATGGCAATCGGCGGTTAAATATAGCCTGATGGCGACTGAGCAAAGCCCATGCTGGGTTTACGTCCAACGTGGCTTTGTTCGCAATGCTTCACCCGTTTGATGGCGAATTGATCGCGCTCCTGAGGTAACAAAATGGTTGAAAACAATATGACTTATCAACAAATTGCGCTGACTGGCCACGTATTGGGTGCGCTGTTTTATTGTGAACCGGACAGTCCGGCGTGCGGTGATATTGTGGCGCAACTCAGCAGCGATGAGTGGGTAGCCCAGTGGCCTTATGGCCTGGAAACTCAACTAATGCCCATTGCCGCTTTATTGGCGCAAGACAAGTCAGATGAAACCCTGGAAGAGGCTTGGCAGCGGCTGTTTATTGGCCCATATGCACTGCCCGCTCCCCCGTGGGGATCGGTTTATCTGGATAAAGAAAATGTCCTGTTTGGCGACTCGACGCTCAAACTGCGTGATTGGATGGCGCAGCAGCAAGTGGAGGTGACACTGGAGCAGCAAGAGCCAGAGGATCATTTCGGCTTATTGCTGATGATGGCCGCCTGGCTGGCAGAACATCAACCAGCGGATTTACCGGTTTTACTGGCAGAGCACCTGTTGCCGTGGGGGTATCGTTACCTCGCCTTGCTGCAATCTGATGCCGGACACCCGTTTTATCAGGGGCTAGCTGAGTTAACGACCCTGACATTGACCCACTGGCAACACGAATTACAGGTGACGCCTGCGGTGATTGAGTTATATCGCTGAGTATTAAGAAAATATAGCCTTGTTATTAATATAGATATTATTTTCAGTATATTAACACTGGCTTTCTTTGGTCCAGTCTTCTATTAGGAGGGCTGGAGCCATTGAAAAAGCTTTGTCGTTTGTCACCAAAATGGCTCCAAGGCTGAGTGCATGGGCTGCAATTAATTGATCTAGAGCTCCCATGATATGTCCCTTTTTTTCCATTTTTGCACGTAGTTTGCCATAGCATTCTGCAGCTTCGCTATCCCACGCTTGCAGGGTTACCGAGTCCAGAAAGGCTGCTACCATCGTTTTTAGCGCTTTGTTTTGACGTTTTGCTACTCCGTAGAGCAATTCAGCTTCTGTAATACTGGAAATACAGACATCAGAAGGTTTCACGTGCTGTATGCTGAGCAAAACATTAGGATGACGTCGAAATAAATGGCTCACTGTATTGGTATCAAGCATATACATGGCGCTACTTTATCCCGTCGAATGGGTCACGGTTTGCTGTACCTTGCTGACGTTCATTGATACTCAAGAAATCAGCAGGTACGCGTGTTTTATTGATTAACTGAAGCAGTTGGCTCCAGTCATCCGGTTTAGCTGGTTGCTTCGATAAGATTATATTTCCATTTTCGTCACGGCGAATATAGACTTGATCAGTATCAAACTCGAACTCAACGGGTAACCTAACTGCCTGATTTCTACCATTTTTAAATAACTTCGCAACTCTATCCATCATTTACTCCTTGTTTCTTGGCCTATGCCTTAGCATATGCTCGTTTTTGTTCTGTGCCAAGGGCTAAATTGCTTTTCCCTAATATGTAATTTCTCACTTATCTTTTAACTCTCTTTTTGACTAATTTGTGACCGGCTTCTACTTTCCTTGCACTCACATTGGACAAGCTGCGGGGCGTTTGTATTATTACATTGAATATAAATTTAATAGTGAATATATATTCAATGCGGAGAAAAATAATGAAAAATACCCTACTGAAATCCTGTCTTACCGCAGCATTGATCTCAATGGCGGGTGTTGCTGGTGCCGCCAGTAACGGCCTGATCGCCATTATCACCCCATCCCACGATAACCCGTTCTTTAAAGCGGAGGCGGAAGGTGCTAAAGCCAAAGCGACGGAACTGGGATACACCGTACTGGTGGCTTCCCATGATGATGATGTGAACAAACAAAACCAACTGCTGGAAACTGCCATCGCTCGTAAGGCTAAAGCGATCATTCTGGATAACGCCGGATCAGATGCCACTATCGGGCCATTGAAAAAAGCCAAAGCGGCCGGTATTCCGACTTTCCTGATTGACCGTGAAATCAATGAAACCGGAATCGCAGTATCGCAAATCGTGTCGAACAATTATCAGGGTGCACAACTCGGCGCTGAGAAATTCGTTACGTTGATGGGTGGCAAAGGCAAATATGTTGAATTGCTCGGCCGTGAGTCCGATACCAACGCTCATGTTCGTTCACAGGGTTATCACGACGTGATCGACGAACATAGCGACATGAAGATGGTTGCCCAACAGACTGCAAACTGGAGCCAGACTGAAGCATTCAACCGTATGGAGTCCATTTTGCAGGCTAACCCAGATATCACTGGGGTGATTTCCGGCAACGACACCATGGCACTCGGTGCAGAAGCGGCATTGAAAGCTGCGGGGCGTAATGATGTCATCGTCGTCGGCTTTGACGGCAGTGACTATGTTCGCGACTCCATCATCAACAAAGGCAATATCAAAGCCACTGTATTACAGCCGGGTTGGGCACAAGCTCAGATGGCGGTGGTGCAGGCTGATAAATATCTGAAAACCGGCAAAACCGGGTTGGAAGAAAAGCAACTGATGGATTGCGTATTGATTGATGAAAACAATGCCAAGAATCTGAATGTCTTTGCACTGAAACAATAATCGCGACTGAAACACCCATCTTATAATCACCGGTTATTAAAACCATGGTTTAAGAATGAGGGGCGTAATCGCCCCTCCTGACAGGAGGCAGTATGTGGTTCAGTGCCTTATCGAAAGCAGGCGGTTTGTTGGTTATCAGTACGGTGCTGGTGGCTTGTACCGTGGTTGATTTGGATGAGAACGGTAAACCGATTCTGCCAGTCGATCCTAACGCGGTGGTCAGTGACTATAACCAGCCACCGGACAAAGTCGCCTCCACCATTTGGGTGAGTAAAGTTATGCCGTTTGCCAATAGCAATGCGCTCAGTTGGCAGCAGGTAAAGCAGCAACAAAGTCAGCCAGCAGCAGGGAAAAATAGCCAAAGTCGTTTTGTTCGTTTTAACGGCAAAGTGGTGGCGGTAGACACAGAAGGGCGGGAAGGGTTGATTCGTTTGGCCATTGACGGTGATGAACAAGTGCTGCAAGTGGGGCCAATCGTCAAAGGTAATGCCATTCGTGATGCATCAACGTTTATCCGCTTCGAAGATTTTAAAAATCAGGTGCAATACGCCCAGCTCTCTAAAGCATTAAGCAAGCGTGCTTTGCAGGATGTGGCAAAACCCGATGCCAGTTGGGTCGGGCAGCAAGTCGAGGTATTGGCAGCGGTGACACTCACCCCTACCGGTCTGAGCAATGGTGTGCCGCTCAGTTTGAATAAGGAGAGCCACTAATGGATCACAGACCTGACATCGTCATGCGTGCTGAGGACATTTCAATGCGTTTTCCTGGCACATTGGCGCTAGATGCCGTCAGTTATAACGTTTATCGCGGCAAAGTGAATGTGATTATCGGCGAAAATGGCGCCGGAAAATCTACCTTAATGAAGATCTTGGCTGGGGTACAGCAACAAACATCCGGCCAAATCTACCTGAATGGTAACGCGGTGAGTATTGCCAATACTCGTGAGGCTGCGGCGCTGGGTATTGGCATGGTTCATCAGGAGCTGAACCTGTCGGAAAACCTCAATGTTGCGGAAAACATCTTTCTGGGGCGTGAGATTCAGCAAGGCTTGAAACCCATTAATCAGGCAGCGCAGGAGCTGATTGCTGAACAGTTAATGGTGCGTCTTGATCAGGTTATTTCGCCGAAAGAAATGGTATCAAACCTGAAAGTAGGCCAACAGCAATTGATTGAAATCGCCAAAGCACTGGCAGAACAGGCGGATATTCTGATTCTGGATGAGCCGACGTCGGCGTTGAGTAAAACCGAAGTTGATATCCTGTTTCGGGTTATTCGCGAACTGACGCGACAGGGTGTTTCCATCGTCTACATCTCACATCGTTTGGAAGAGTTGATGGCGATTGGTGACTACATCACTATTTTGCGTGATGGCCGTTTTCAGGCTGAAGCTGCGGTAAAAGATATTGATGTACCGTGGATTGTCCGTGAAATGCTGGGCAGTGACCCGGTTTCCAGTTTTCTTCACCCGGACCGTACATTTGGTGCGCCGATGATGGAGGTTGATAACGTCACGTTAATCAATGAATCCGGCAACACGGTAGTGAATCAGGTCTCATTGCAAGTGCGGGCGGGTGAAATTGTCGGCATCTATGGGTTGATGGGGGCAGGTCGTACCGAATTGTTTGAATGTCTGCTGGGCACGCAGCAGAACTACCTTGGCACTATCCGGCTCAATGGCACGTCGATTAATGCCAAGACCTCAACCGCAGAGCGCATTCGTCTGGGAATGAGTCTGGTACCGGAAGACCGTAAAAAAACCGGTATTTTCCCTGTGTCATCGGTGGCCAATAACCTGACCATTTCCAGCTTATGGCGTCGGTTAAAACACAGCTTCACTATCTGGCAAGAGAGTGAGTCACAAGTGGTGGCATCGGTTATCGGGGATTTGTCGATCAAAGTCTCTTCACCGGAAGTAGAGATTCAGGCTCTCAGTGGCGGTAATCAGCAAAAGGTGGTGATAGGGCGCTCATTACTGACCAGTCCAAACATTTTGCTGTTGGATGAGCCAACGCGAGGCATTGATGTCGGTGCGAAAGCTGATGTGTTTGAAATGATGGTGAAACTCTCTGAGCAGGGGATTGGTATTTTGTTCTCAACCTCTGATCTGAAAGAGATCATGGCGGTATCTGACCGCATACTGGTGATGTCGAATGGCAAGCTGACCGCGAACTTATCCCGTCAGTCGGCCAGTGAATCGGCATTGGTTACGGCAAGTGCACAAGGGTTCGAATGATGAAAGCAACAACTGGCACTGCGTTGGCGAGTCACCGGCCCGGTGGCGCGTCGTGGTCACGGGAAAATATGCTGCTGCTTCTGCTCAAGATGCGCACCTTTATTGCCCTGTTTTTGATTCTTGGTTTCTTCTCCGTGATGGTACCGGGCTTTCTGGCGACAGGCAGCTTGATCATTATGGTGAAGCATATCGCTATCAATGCCTTCCTCGCACTGGGCATCACGTTTGTCATTATCACCGCAGGGATTGACCTCTCTATCGGGGCAACCTTGGGGTTGTGCGGCATGATTGCGGGCTGGATGATCACCCAAGGTATTGTATTACCGATGTTTGGTATTGCCATTTTCCCCAGTGTTTGGGTGGTGGTCCCGGTGGTATTGGTCATCGGAGCACTGATTGGCGCGGTCAATGGTTGGATCATAACCCGCTATAACGTCGCGCCGTTTATCTGCACCCTCGGCACCATGTATGTGGTTCGTGGTGCGGCGATGCTGATTTCTGGCGGTGAAACCTTCCCAGGCTTACAGGGCAATCCACAACTTGGAAACACCGGTTTTGATCTGCTCGGGTCCGGCACGTTACTGGGTTTGCCGATCGCTATCTGGATCATGTTCATTTTGGCTCTGGTGATTGCCTATGTAGCGCGTCGCCTACCTTTTGGTCGCCATGTCTACGCTATCGGTGATAACGAGAGAGCAGCCGAACTGTCTGGTGTCAAAGTCCGGCAGGTCAAAGTTTGGGTTTACACCATTTCCGGTTTCTGTGCGGCAATTGCCGGGATCATTGTTTCCGCTCAATTGGTGGCCAGCCACCCTGCGAACGGCAGCGGCTTTGAGATGAATGCGATAGCGGCCGTGGTATTGGGGGGAACTTCTCTGGCCGGTGGCCGTGGCACCATCCTCGGCACACTGATCGGCGCATTTGTTATCGGTATTTTGGCTGACGGGCTGGTGATGATGGGGGTCAGTGAATTCTGGCAAATGGTTATTAAAGGTATCGTAATTATTGTGGCTGTGATTATCGACCAGATGCAAAACCGTATGCAGCATAAAGCAGCAATTGTGTCGCAAAAAGCCAACGTAGTTGCGCAAGTGGGCAAAAGCGAGCAGGCATAAAGAACCCATAACGGCTAATGGGCTGATGGGGTAACACCGTGCCCTAAGCCGCAGAACACTGAAGAGGTAACGCCGGAGGAGGCTTTCCGGTCAGGCTTGATGAAAGCTATTTTTTAGCACCATCAAGAATAAATATTCGCCAATGAGTAAAAATTCAATGGCGAAGGAAAATATAAGAGAGGTAATGTCATGAATCCGTATTCACTGTCAATCGATGAGCTGGTGAGAAAGGCGCGGGCTATCCGCCGCCGGATCGTCCTGCTTAATGCGAACAGCCCCGCAGGGGGGCATACCGGTGCTGATCTTTCGCAGGTAGAGATTCTGACCGCACTCTATTTCCGCATCCTTAATTGCGCACCTGACCGGTTAACTGATCCTGAGCGCGATATCTATGTGCAATCTAAGGGCCATGCCGTTGGCGGCTATTACTGTTGTCTGGCGGAAGCGGGTTATTTCCCAGAGGAATGGTTGGCAACTTATCAACACGCTAACTCTCATCTGCCGGGCCATCCGGTAAAACACAAAACGCCGGGGATCGAATTAAATACCGGCGCGCTAGGACATGGTTTGCCGGTCGCAGTCGGGATCGCATTAGCGGCAAAACGCGCCAACAGCAAACGCCGAGTGTTTGTTCTGACCGGCGACGGTGAATTAGCCGAAGGCAGTAACTGGGAAGCGGCATTAGTGGCTGCTCACTATCAGTTAGACAATCTGATAATCATTAACGATAAAAACAAACTCCAACTGGCGGGCACCACCAAGTCAATTATGAATACCGACCCGTTGGCGGATAAATGGCGTGCATTTGGTTTAGAAGTAACGGAATGCCAGGGTAATAACATGCAATCGGTGGTGGAAACACTGGAGGCATTACAACCCAAGGGTAAACCCAATGTGGTGATTGCCAACACCGAAAAAGGTGCCGGTATCTCCTTTATTCAAGGGCGCGTGGAGTGGCACCACCGGGTGCCGAAAGGTGCTGAAATTGATCTGGCACTGGAGGAATTGAGCGATGAGTAATGCAGAACATTTGGCCTCAGTGATGGTTGAGCAGTTTATCAAAGCCGTGGATAACGGTGTTGATCTGGTTCCGGTGGTGGCTGATTCCACTTCGACGGCGAAAATCGGGCCGTTTACTGCTCGCTTCCCTGATCGCGTGGTTAACGTAGGTATTGCCGAACAAGCGATGGTCGGCACCGCCGTGGGCTTATCCATGGGCGGGAAAGTTGCAGTAACCTGTAATGCCGCGCCATTCCTGATTTCACGCTCCAATGAGCAGCTAAAAATCGATGTTTGCTACAACAATAGCAATGTTAAGTTGTTCGGTCTCAATTCTGGCGCCAGTTACGGGCCGCTGGCCAGTACTCATCACTGTATCGATGATATTTCTATCTTACGTGGTTTTGGCAATATCGAAATTTATGCTCCCTCTGACCCACAAGAGTGCCGTCAAATAATTGATTATGCTATCGCCCATCAGGGACCGGTCTATATTCGTCTGGACGGCAAATCCTTGCCACAACTCCATGATGAGCACTACCACTTTGTACCGGGGCAGATTGATGTCTTGCAGGATGGTCAGGATATTGCTCTGGTAGCGATGGGTTCTACAGTGCATGAGGCTGTAAGCGCTGCCGCGATACTGGCGGATAACAACGTTTCTGCTGCGGTGGTCAACGTTTCTTCTATTCGTCCGTGTGATACTCAGCAACTGTTAGCCATTCTCCAGAAGAGTCAGCGGGTGATTACCATCGAAGAGCACAACATTAATGGTGGTGTGGGCAGTTTGGTGGCTGAAGTGTTGGCCGAAGCGGGCAGTGGGATCCCATTGGTGAGATTAGGTATTCCTGATGGCGGCTATGCGATTGCTGCCGACAGGGCAGATATGCGTGCCTATCATGGTTTTGATGCGGCAGGCATTGTAGCGCGTGCTCTGCGGTTTTGCCGAGGAGAGTAATCATGTCAACGCCGATTATTCTGGCTATTGATGAAGGCACCACCAATGCCAAAGCCATTGCAGTGGACACTGCCGGGCAGATTCTGGCGAAGGCTTCAGTGCCTCTTCTGTTGAATCACCCAAGGCCTGGTTGGGCAGAGCAGGACCCGCTGGCTATCTGGCAGGCGGTCTCTTTGGCAATCGAAGGCTGTCTGAACCAGTTGGCAGGTGCGCGGGTGGCCGGTGTTGCCATCAGTAACCAGCGTGAGTCGGTGCTGATTTGGGAGCGGGAGACCGGCACACCACTGACGCCAGTGGTGAGTTGGCAATGTCGGCGCTCAGAGCTTTTCTGTCAAACGCTGAGCCAGTTACCGGAGGCGGCAATGATTGCCGAACGCACTGGATTGCCGATTGATCCGCTGTTTCCGGCCGCCAAGGTTCACGGCATGCTGGCAGAAATCCCACGTGGTGTGGAACGTGCGGCTCACGGTGAACTGTGCGTCGGAACCATCGACTGTTGGTTAACCTGGCAGCTCAGTGGCGGCCAAAGTTTCTCGACCGATTTCTCCAATGCAGCCCGTACCCAACTGTTTAATATTCATTCCGGCCAATGGGATCCTGACCTGCTGGCGCTATTTGGTATTCCCAGTCTTTGTCTGCCTGCGGTATTACCCTCGGCGGCTATCCACGGACATACCGGTAATACCGGTATTATTGGCTTGCCACAGGGGATACCGATTGTGGCACAAATCGGCGACTCCCACGCTGCACTCTATGGGCAGGGCGGTGACCGTGCGGGCGAAATCAAAGCGACCTATGGTACCGGCTCTTCCCTGATGACTACCGTGAAGCAGGCGGTAACACAGAGCAATGGCCTGAGTACCACCATTGCCTGGCATGACGGTGAACTACGTTACGCCCTCGAAGGCAATATCACGCATACCGGTTCGGGGGTGGCGTGGGTTTCACGCATGCTAGGTATCACGGATTTAGCGCACTTGACCGAGATGGCGCAAAGTCAGTCAGGTAATCAGGGCGTCTATTTTGTTCCAGCCCTCTCGGGATTAGGGGCGCCTTATTGGGATAGCCAGGCTCGTGGTCTGTTCTGCGGCTTGACCGATGCTACCACCCCTGCGGTATTAGCCCGCGCCGGGTTAGAGTCGGTCGCCTACCAAATAGCCGACGTCTTTTTTGCTATGGAGCGGGCTGGCAACCATCGTCTTGAACGGCTGCGGGTAGATGGTGGAGCGACCAGCAACCGCTGGTTGATGCAATTTCAAGCCGACCTGTTGCAGCGCACGTTGATACGCAACCATACCGCCGAAGTATCGGCACTGGGGGCGGCATATTTAGGCGGGAAAACCCTTGGCTGGTGGCAAGATAACCAGCAATTAGCCGCACTTCCCCGTGAAGTGGAATACATCGAACCGCGCGCTCAAAGTGCGGAGATGCAAGATAACTATAGCCTCTGGCAAACGGCCATCGCGCGTGCGCGTTTTCAGCCGAAATAACCCACACTAGGAGTAAGCATATGTCAGCAATACCTCGTAAGTTAACTTTCGCGGTGATTATCGGCAACCGGGGGTTTTTCCCAAGCTATCTGGTGGCTGACGCGCGCCGTGATGCTCAGGCGCTGTTTGATAGACTGGGCATCAACATCATTATGCTCAATGAAGAGCAAACCCCCTTGGGGGGGGTTGAAAACTGGCGTGATGCCAACGTGTGTGCCGAGTTATTCCGTAAGCACAGCGAAGAGATCCATGGTGTAGTGGTGATTCTGCCCAACTTTGGTGATGAAAAAAGTGTCTCAGATGCTATTCGCCTTTCGGGCCTTAAAGTACCGGTATTAGTACAGGCTGAAGAAGATGCGCTGGATAAAATGGGGCTAGCGACGCGTCGCGACAGCTTCTGCGGCAAAATCTCGTTATGTAACAATCTGCGCCAATATGGCATTCCATTCACATTGACCAAGCAGCATGTTTGTAGTCTAAACAGCGAAATATTTAGCCACGACGTCGAACAATTTGTACAACTGTGCCGTGTGGTGCATGCCATGAAACGGGTGCGTGTCGGGGCTATTGGTGCTCGTCCAACTAACTTTAATACTGTGCGCTACAGCGAGAAGTTATTGGAGAATTTGGGCATTACTGTTGAAACGCTCGATTTATCCGAAGTGTTCTTCCGCGTCGCTAATCTCAGTGATAACGATATTCGTGTTGGTGAAAAACTGGCGCTGTTAAAAGCCAACGGTGACACCAGTGCCATCCCACAAGATAAGTTACACAAAATGGCGAAACTGTTTGTGGTTATCAGTGAATGGATTATCGCCAACGATATCGATACCACCGCCATGCAGTGCTGGACCTCGCTGCAACAGAATTTGGGTATCAACGTCTGTTCCATTATGAGCGTGATGTCCGGGCAACTGATGCCAAGTGCCTGTGAAGTGGATGTAATGGGGGCACTATCGATGTATGCACTGGCGAGTTGCTCACTGGCGCCGGCCTCAATTGCTGACTGGAATAATAACTTTGGCGCAGAACGTGATAAATGTGTGTTATTCCACTGTGGCAACTTTGCCAGTGAAAGTCTGGAAAGCTCAACCATGGGCACCGCTGATATTATCGGAACAACTGTAGGTTGCGAGAATACCTGTGGTGCTGTCCATGGCCGCATGAAATCCGGGCCATTGACCTATTTCCGCCTCTCTTCTGATGATTTTACCGGTCGGGTTCGGGCTTATGTCGGTGAAGGCCGTTCTGTCAGTGACGAGTTAGATACCGTGGGTTGCCGTGCGGTAGTGGAAGTGCCACAGCTGGAAAGCTTACTTACGCATATCTGTAATAATGGTTTCGAACACCATGTGGCAATGAACCATTCAGCGACGGCTCAGGTATTGCAAGAAGCATTCAGTAAGTATCTGGGAGTTGATTGTTACTGGCATGGGAAGTCGCCGCTTTAGTTTCAATGACATTATCAAATGCCGCACCAGGGAGGGCGCGGTGAATCATTATGGTGATTATTAACCGAGCACAGTCGCTTTAAAGTAAGGTTTCGGCGGTTAACCTGTCGGTAATCAATACATCAACATAGTTACCCGTCAGTGCACCACGAATGGCAGCACTTTTCCCTACCCCTCCTGCCAGCGCTACCACTCGGGGGCAGGCACGCAGTTGTGGTAGCGACATACCAATCACTGGATCTTCTTCATCGCTAAGTACCGCATCGCCAGCAGCATCAAAATAATGCAGACATAAATCACCCACGGCCCCACGCTCTGCCAGTAACTTGAGCATCTCTTCGTGATAATAGTTACCGGAGTTTCTCAATAGCTGTGATGGCTCCAGATCACCAATTCCCACCAATACCAGATCAACTTCGGCAAATTTATTCACTACATCGGCAACTTCACCACTGGATATCAAGCGTGCGCGGTCTTCTGTCGAACGTTCAATACTTTGAGCGGGCAGCAAGTAAGCCGGACAATTTAAAATATTGGCTAATGCTTGAGTTAACAAGGTGGCTTGCACATTACCATTGGGGCCAACCCCTCCCAGTAATTGGATAACCCCGCTGGTTTTGATGTTAAGCGGATGAAGATTATCAACCATCGCCCGGATAGTGCTACTCCACGAAGAGATCCCCACCATATCGTTTGGGCGAATACTGGTTTGCATGTAATGGGCAGCAGCAGAACCAATAGCTTGCTTTATTTGGACTGGGTTGGCGTCATCAGCAATATCCACCACAATGGCCTGATCGATTCCATAGTGTTTTTGAATCCGTGATTCGATACCAATAAACATATTGGCAGGCTGAATCACGCTGATTTTCACCACTCCTTCTTTAACGCAGCGGGTGATCGCTCGGGAGACAAAAGATTGAGATAAATGCAGGCTGTCAGCAATTTCAGATTGCTTCATACCTTCGCTGTAATACAGCGTGGCTATTTTCACCAGCAACCGTTGCTCATCTTGTCTCGACATGGTTCCGTCCCGCTAATTATCTGATGCTGGTATTTTTATTCAAAGCTGAATAAATAACAAGCTGTACCGAATTTTAACGTCAGAGAGGCTGTACAAACAAACTGATACCCCTATGACCCCGAGTTACGGGGCGTTAGGTGTGTCTGTTGCAGACGATTCCTCTGTTTTTTCTACTTCTTCTTGTTGGTCAGGAGGCGGCATAACATCGTGGATCATTTGCTCGTCAAAGCTAGGGTTCAGCGCTGGTGACAGTGGGGAACTGACCAGGCTGTCCGGTATTGCCATGTGTGGAACCGGGGCATCGTTAACGAATTCGTCCTGATCTTGTTTCACCGTTCTGCTCAGTGTTATCAGGCTCACACCACACAGTACGAAGAATGCATATAGAATATTGCCACCCAATGGCTGAATCAGGGCACCTACAGCGAGCGGCCCAATACTGGCGCCAACGCCAAATGACATCAGTAAGCATGCCGCCAGTGAAACTCGCCGCTCTGGTGCAATCAGGTCATTAGCCAGAGCGACCACCAGTGGGTAGAGGGTGAACTGCAACATGCTGACGACAAACCCCAGACCCAGTAAAAAATGGAACGAGATATGGGGCACCAGGGCCAGCGGCAGTGCAGTTAATGCCAGTAATAATGCGTTAATACGGATCAGTAGCGTGCGGTTATAGCGATCGGACAACCAACTGAGAGGAAGTTGGGCCACTAAACCGGCAAAGATAGATAATGCCATAAACAGGCCGGTCTCCTGCGTTGATAGCGATTGCAGGCTGGCATAGACCGGTGCCAGACCATAGAAGGAGCCGACAATCATGCCAATTACCAAAGTTGATGCCAGTATTTTGGGAATTGAACTGATAAAGAATTTCAGCTCCATAGGGGCTGGGGACATTTGTTGGGCATTACTGCGCGTTGTTAGGGCTACAGGCACCAGGCAAAGGGCAAAAAATAGCGCAATAATCATCAGGGTGCTCAGACCCAACTCAGGTTGGAGCATTAATACCACCTGACCTAACGCCATACCGGCATAGGTTGCAGCCATATAAACACCAAACACGATACCGCGTTGATTAGAGGCTGCCTGATCATTGAGCCAACTTTCCAGCACCATAAACTGACACATCATACAGAGGCCAATAATCAAGCGCAGAACTACCCATGCGGGGATGTATTCAGTAAGTCCATGGCTTAACACGGCTGCCGTGATAATACCGGCACAGGCGACATAAGCGCGAATATGGCCTACGCGGGCAATCAGAAAATGGCCAACCTTGCCACCGATCACCAGACCAATATAATTTGCGGCAATAATTGCCCCAATTAATGCACCTGAGACATGGATGGCGGTCAACCTTAGCGAAATATAGGTCGTCAATAAGCCTGAACCCAGCAACATCAAAACGGTTGCACTATAAAGTGGGAAAAAGGCGTTAAGCGTTTTTTTCACTATCTCGTCCTTAGTTCATCATCCCGGATAACTATCCAGTACCCCTGATGCAACTTGCCGCATCCTACGTTGCCGATAAATTCGAACAGCCCTTTTGATACTAACAGCTAAGCCTGTGAGGTAAAGCTTTGTACGGGAAAGCGCTTTTTTTCATTCCTCCTTGCGAGAGGTTTCGCATAACTGACAGTGGTTGTCGTTACGGGCTAAAGAAGTGCTACTATCGGCGGCGGGAGATTTTATTAGAGTAGGGGGCAACAATGAGCGAGAAACAATTACGCCAGCTCAGTATTGCAATCGGGAATAAGCTAAAGGCCCGTGGTGCCTGGGTGACCTGTGCTGAGTCCTGTACAGGGGGTTGGGTGGCCAAAGCATTAACTGATATTGCGGGGAGTTCAGCGTACTTTGACCGTGGTTTCGTGACATACAGTAATGCAGCCAAACACGATTTGCTCGGTGTGGACGAAATCACGTTAGCAAATTATGGTGCTGTGAGTGAAGCCGTAGTACGAGAGATGGCGCTCGGAGCATTGAGAGAAGCGAATGCTGACTTCGCGGTATCTATTAGTGGCATTGCCGGGCCTGATGGTGGCAGTGCGGATAAACCGGTTGGTACGGTATGGTTTGCTTTCGCGGCACGTGAAGGGCAGATTTTGGCATGCAAACAGATTTTCCCCGGTGATCGCGATGCAGTAAGGCTGCAAGCGGCTGTTTTCGCGCTACAAACACTATTCGATGATTTTCTGTAAAAATAGGCTTGATACTGTATGATTGTACAGTATAATTAGCGGTAATTTCCTGCATAAAACAACATTCAGTGGTAATGGTAGGGGTAACCCCTGCATACCAGAGAGGGAGTAAAAATGGCTATTGATGAGAATAAACAAAAGGCGTTAGCAGCAGCACTGGGCCAAATTGAAAAACAATTCGGTAAAGGCTCTATTATGCGCCTTGGCGAAGACCGCTCAATGGATGTTGAAACCATCTCTACCGGTTCCCTTTCTCTTGATATCGCATTGGGAGCCGGTGGCTTGCCAATGGGGCGTATTGTTGAGATTTATGGTCCTGAGTCATCAGGTAAAACAACGCTAACGTTACAGGTTATTGCTTCCGCACAGCGTGAAGGCAAGACTTGTGCATTTATCGATGCTGAGCATGCTCTTGACCCAATTTATGCCAAAAAATTAGGTGTAGATATTGATAACCTGCTTTGTTCTCAGCCAGATACTGGTGAGCAAGCATTGGAAATCTGTGATGCATTGACTCGTTCTGGTGCTGTTGACGTTATCATCGTTGACTCGGTTGCTGCATTGACGCCTAAAGCCGAGATTGAAGGCGAAATCGGTGACTCTCACATGGGCCTTGCGGCACGTATGATGAGCCAGGCTATGCGTAAGCTGGCGGGTAACTTGAAGAATGCGAATACCTTACTGATCTTCATTAACCAGATTCGTATGAAGATCGGCGTTATGTTTGGTAACCCTGAAACTACCACCGGTGGTAACGCACTTAAATTTTACGCGTCTGTGCGTTTGGATATTCGCCGTATTGGCGCAGTAAAAGAAGGCGATGTAGTTGTTGGTAGCGAAACTCGCGTTAAAGTTGTGAAAAACAAAATTGCAGCGCCATTTAAACAAGCTGAATTCCAGATTCTGTACGGTGAAGGCATCAATATTAACGGCGAACTCGTTGATTTGGGTGTTAAACACAAACTGATTGAGAAAGCAGGTGCATGGTATAGCTACAACGGCGACAAAATTGGTCAAGGTAAAGCGAATGCCAGCAACTATTTAAAAGAAAACCCAGCGGTTGCGGCAGAGTTGGATAAAAAACTGCGTGAAATGCTACTTAACGGTGGGAACGGCGAACAACCTGTAGCAACAGCAGCATTTGCCGATGAGACTGATGAAACTAGCGAAGAGTTTTAATTAATAAGGTTAAAACAGCGCGTTAGTATCAGCAGATTAAGTAGTTAACAAGCGGCCCATTAATTGGGCCGCTTGAGTAAGTAAATAGCAATTCGTATTCAGCTCTCCACTCCTGCTCATATCCAAAATAATCAGAGCCCGTACCTACCTGCAACGCCGAGAGAGAAGGCTGTTACCCAAAATAATTTGATTACAGCAAGGTAGCCAACGAATGAGTTCCGATGAACTGACCCTTGTCAGTAATTCGGGCGAGTGAGAGCCGCTAACACAGCAGTAACCTCAAGTAAGAAGGGTATATGAATGACCTGTTAAGCCGTGCCATGAGATTACTCTCTCAGCGTGATCATAGTGAATCGGAGTTGCGCCGTAAGCTTGCAGCCCAGCCTTTTTCGGCAAAAGGGAATTGGGGTAGGCGCACCAGCGGTGAAAATAGCAAACCTGTCGAAGATATTGATCCTCAAGCTATCGAACAAGTTATTGCTTATTGCTATCAACACGATTGGTTAGACGATTCCCGCTTTGCCACCAGTTATATTAATAGCCGTAGTCGGAAAGGATATGGGGCACAGCGCATCCGTTCGGAATTGATGCAAAAAGGGGTCGATAAAGAACTAATTCAAGCTGCTTTTGAAATCAGTGAAATCGACTGGTGTCTGCTCGCAAAAGAAGTCGCACAGCGTAAATTTAGTGAAACTTTACCTCTTGAGTGGAAAGAAAAGGCGAAAGTTCAGCGTTATCTCCTCTATCGTGGCTTCTTCCAAGAAGAAATTCAGTCGATTTACAATGATTTTGTCGAATGAATGCACGCGGGATTTTACTTCCCCTCGAAGAAAATTTATCTTATTCCCACTTTTTGTTCGTGAGCTTACCCACTGCGTTATCAATAATTGATGCGCAATATGCTTGCGGGCCATTCTTTTAGCTTGTTTCCGGGGCAATTATGAGCAAGAGCACCGCTGAGATTCGTCAAGCGTTTCTCGATTTCTTCCATAGCAAGGGACACCAGGTTGTATCAAGCAGCTCTTTGGTTCCCAATAATGACCCGACGCTGTTGTTTACCAATGCGGGGATGAACCAGTTCAAGGACGTTTTCTTAGGTTTGGATAAACGGGCCTATTCTCGTGCAACGACCTCTCAACGTTGTGTGCGTGCAGGTGGTAAGCATAACGATCTGGAAAACGTAGGTTATACCGCGCGTCATCACACATTTTTCGAAATGTTGGGTAACTTCAGCTTTGGTGATTATTTCAAACATGATGCTATCAGTTTCGCTTGGGAATTATTGACCAGCGAACAGTGGTTTAACTTACCAAAAGAAAAACTTTGGGTAACCGTCTACGAAACCGATGATGAAGCCTATGAAATCTGGGCTAACGACGTTGGTGTTCCTCGTGAACGTATCATTCGTATCGGTGATAACAAAGGTGGTGCTTTTGCGTCAGATAACTTCTGGCAAATGGGTGATACCGGTCCATGTGGTCCATGCACAGAGATTTTCTTTGATCATGGTGACCATATCTGGGGCGGACCTCCTGGGTCGGCAGAAGAAGATGGCGATCGCTATATTGAGATCTGGAATCTCGTCTTCATGCAGTTTAACCGCCAGTCAGATGGCACTATGCTGCCATTGCCTAAGCCCTCGGTTGATACCGGTATGGGGCTTGAGCGTATTGCTGCGGTATTACAACACGTTAATTCTAACTATGAGATTGACCTGTTCCGCGATTTGATTAAAGCGGTGGCGCAAGCCACTGGTGCAACCGATCTTTCCAGCAAGTCGCTGCGTGTCATCGCTGACCATATTCGATCTTGTGCCTTCCTGATTTCTGATGGGGTTATCCCGTCAAATGAAAACCGTGGTTATGTTTTGCGTCGTATTATTCGCCGCGCTATTCGCCATGGCAACATGTTGGGGGCTAAAGAGACTTTCTTCTACAAATTAGTTGCTCCGTTGATTGCCGTGATGGGATCTGCTGCTGCTGAATTGAAACAACAGCAGGCGATGGTTGAACAAGTTCTGAAAACTGAAGAAGAGCAGTTTGCGCGCACCTTAGAGCGTGGCTTAGCCCTGCTGGATGAAGAGCTCAGTAAATTGACCGGTGACACCCTCGACGGTGAGACGGCTTTCCGCTTATATGATACTTACGGCTTCCCGGTTGATTTAACTGCTGATGTTTGTCGTGAGCGTAATCTGAAAGTGGATGAAGCTGGTTTTGAACAAGCGATGGAAGCTCAGCGTCGTCGTGCCCGCGAATCCAGTGGTTTTGGTGCAGATTATAATAGTATGATCCGTGTTGATAGCGCGAGCCAGTTCTCGGGTTATGACCATGTTCATCAACAAGCTACCGTTACCGCATTGTTCCGCAACGGGGTAGCCGTTGATGAAATTAATGCCGGTGAAGAGGCAGTTGTTGTCTTGAATCAAACACCATTTTATGGTGAGTCTGGTGGTCAGGTTGGTGACAAAGGCGAACTTAAAAATGCTACCGCCACCTTCGTGGTTGCGGACACTCAGAAATACGGTCAGGCTATCGGTCACTTGGGGCAATTGACTCAAGGCACTCTGCGAGTTAACCACAGTATTGATGCTCAGGTTGACGTCGCACGTCGTAATCGCATTCGGTTGAACCACTCCGCAACCCATTTACTGCATGCGGCATTGCGTAAAACGCTGGGTGAGCACGTAGCTCAGAAAGGCTCGTTAGTTAACGACAAGTATTTGCGTTTTGACTTCTCTCATTTTGAAGCGATGAAGCCAGAACAAATTCGTCAGGTAGAAGATCTGGTCAACGAGCAGATTCGCCGTAACTTGCCAGTCCAGACAGAAGTGATGGAACTGGATGCGGCCAAAGAAAAAGGGGCGATGGCCCTGTTTGGTGAGAAGTATGACGACCAGGTACGAGTATTAACCATGGGCGATTTCTCAACTGAGCTGTGTGGCGGTATTCACGCCAGCCGCACTGGTGATATTGGCTTGTTCCGCATCCTGTCTGAATCAGGTACGGCGGCAGGTATCCGCCGTATCGAGGCAGTCACTGGAGAGGGGGCTATTGCACTGCTACACCAGCAAACTGACCTGCTGGCGGATGTTGCTCATCTGGTGAAGGGTGATACCCATAATTTGGCAGATAAAGTCCGTGCCGTGTTAGATCGCAGTAAACTGCTGGAACGTGAACTCCAGCAACTGAAAGATCAACAAGCCGCTCAAGAAAGTGCGTCATTGTCATCAAGTGCGAAATTGGTTAACGGTGTGAAGTTACTCGTTAGTCAGTTAGACAATGTTGAACCAAAAATGCTGCGTACCATGGTTGATGATCTTAAAAATCAACTGGGGTCGGCCATTATTGTGCTGGCAACAACAGCGGATGATAAGGTCAGCCTGATTGTTGGTGTAACCAAAGATCTTACCGGAAAAGTAAAAGCAGGTGAGTTAATCGCAGATATTGCCCTGCAAGTGGGCGGTAAAGGCGGTGGACGGCCTGATATGGCACAAGCGGGTGGTACTGATGTTCTGGCATTGCCAGCGGCATTGGCAAGCGTAGACGCTTGGGTAGCTTCCCGGTTATAAGCAAGTAATGACCTATTAAATCAATACGCCATATCTCTATGCTGGGTATGGCGTTTTTCAATTTTCATGTCATAGTTCGAAAACAAAGTTAAACGCAAAGTTGTTTGCTTCAGCTAAACTTGTATTAGTTAGATACTCGACCAAGCTACTTACATTTTATGTGAATGTGATGGCTTACGTTTTCACGGTGTATGATGGATAATGGCGGGGAAACTGAGAGACCCGACTCTTTTAATTTTTCAAGGAGCAAAGAATGCTTATTCTGACTCGTCGAGTTGGTGAAACACTCATGATTGGCGATGAGGTTACGGTTACTGTATTAGGGGTTAAAGGCAACCAAGTTCGAATTGGTGTAAATGCTCCGAAAGAGGTTTCTGTTCACCGTGAAGAGATCTACCAGCGCATCCAAGCAGAAAAGTCTCAACCGACGACTTACTGATTTTGAAGCAGCGTCTCGTGTTATACGAGACGCTACTGCTGTCTATTCTCCTCAGTTCTGCTGTTTTATCTCCTTTTAACCTTCTTCTCCCTGTAATAATTTTCTATTTTCAATCTCTTTAATTGGCCGCTGGTGAGAGTTTTATTTTTTCCTCTATCGAATTACGCCGCAATAAACACTATCTTGCCTGTTGATAAAACACTCTTTTTGACGTCAAACTGGTCATGTTGTGTGTGAATTGTGCAAATGAACGTGAGTTGGGAAAAATTGTTTGACTTATAAGTGCGGGAAAGTAATATGTGCGCCACGCAGTGCCGATGAGCTTCTTCAAAAGCAAGTCAGGCACAATTCGAAAGAAGCGTATGGTGAGGTGGCCGAGAGGCTGAAGGCGCTCCCCTGCTAAGGGAGTATACGGTCAAAAGCTGTATCGAGGGTTCGAATCCCTCCCTCACCGCCATTTACTATGCACCCATAGCTCAGCTGGATAGAGTACTCGGCTACGAACCGAGCGGTCGGAAGTTCGAATCTTCCTGGGTGCACCATATTTTGCAGTATGGTGAAATAGTCAAATGAACATCAGGTAGTGTCAAAGAATTAATTGCACCCATAGCTCAGCTGGATAGAGTACTCGGCTACGAACCGAGCGGTCGGAAGTTCGAATCTTCCTGGGTGCACCATCTTCTAGGTCATACATCTTGTTGTTAAGTTTCACTTGCTGAAACGCCTCCGTAAAATTAGAAATAAAAATCGCACCCATAGCTCAGCTGGATAGAGTACTCGGCTACGAACCGAGCGGTCGGAAGTTCGAATCTTCCTGGGTGCACCATATTAAGAAACCTCGCTACGGCGGGGTTTTCTGCTTTTTAGCAGCAGATAATTCGTAGAACCGAGCGGTTGGAAGTTCGAGCCGAGCGCAGCGAGACAACGTTGCTTTAGCAACGGCCCGTAGGGCGAGGCGTAAGCCGAGTCATCTTCCTGGGTGCACCATATTAAGAAACCTCGCTACGGCGGGGTTTTCTGCTTTTTAGTTTTTGCTTCATGTTCCCTATAGCCCAGCAAAACGAAATACCTGAATTCTCTTATCTCGTAATCAACGCTTCAACTCATTGGTTTCTTCTATATCAAATAGCAACTTTATTAAGCTGAATTTATTATTTATCAAGTAAATTCATGCAATTATACAGTAAGCGACAATTTAGTTAGTTTGCGATAAAGTAGCTTTTCATTTATTCCTAGGCGCGGGGCCACGATGTACGATCGCTACGAAGGCCTGATTTTTGATATGGATGGCACCATTCTGGACACTGAGTCCACACATCGTCAGGCCTGGCGTCAGGTGCTAACGCCTTATGGTATGCATTTCGATGATCAAGCGATGGTGGCTTTGAATGGCGCACCGACTTGGCGAATTGCCCAGGCAATCATCGCTAATCATCAATCTGATTTGGATCCTCATTTATTGGCCACTGAGAAAACAGCATTAGTGAAGACGATGCTGTTGGATAATGTGAAGCCTCTACCGCTCATAGACGTGGTTAAAGCCTATCATGGGCGTATACCTATGGCTGTAGGGACAGGAAGCGAGCATGCTATGGCAGAGATGCTCTTGTGTCATCTGGGTCTGCGCGGTTATTTCGCGGCCGTTGTCGGTGCTGATGATGTCACCAAACATAAACCAGAGCCTGAGACATTTTTACGCTGTGCGCAGTTACTCGGCGTGCAGCCAGATAAATGTGTCGTCTTCGAAGATGCTGACTTTGGTGTTGAAGCGGCTAAAAGGGCCAATATGGCAATAGTTGATGTGCGCCTGTTGTGAGTAGTACGCTAGCTATTGCTTCTTTATTCGGGAGTAGCTTCCTCAGTGCGACGCTCTTACCCGGAAATTCTGAAATTCTGTTAGTCACTCTATTAACGGCAGGTAGTGCGCCGGCAATGATGCTGGTGTTATCTGCCACTGTCGGAAATACCCTTGGGGGGCTAACAAATGTTGTTATAGGACGTTTATTACCGGAGCTAAAGCCACAGCGGGGGATGAGTACAGCATTAGGCTGGCTCCAACGTTTTGGCCCAGCGGCTTTGTTATTGAGCTGGCTACCGATAGTGGGCGATTTGATGTGTGTGTTGGCAGGCTGGTTGCGAATGCCCTGGGGTCTTGTGGCTTTTTTTCTGTGTTTGGGAAAAGCATTACGTTATATCGTATTAACGGTAATTACGTTGCAAGGAATCGCCTGGTGGCAGTAAAGAATGTGACAAACTTACATAGTCACCTCGATGCAGTTTCAGTATGCTGGCGAGTTATGGTTTTCAAGAGCGGGAGGTCGATTTGATCCCGGATGTATCACACGCGCTAACTTGGCTGGAAGCGCACCCTAAAGCCCTGAAAGGGATCCGTCGCGGTATCGAGCGGGAAACATTGAGAGTGACTGCCGATGGCCAATTAGCCTCGACGGGTCATCCAGAGTCATTGGGTGCAGCCCTGACACATCAATGGATTACCACTGATTTTGCTGAGGCATTGTTGGAATTCATTACTCCAGTCGATGGTGATATTGACCATTTGCTGACTTTTTTACGTGATATCCACCGTTATACGGCACGTAAACTGGGTGATGAACGTATGTGGCCGCTCAGTATGCCTTGCTTTATTGAGGCTGAGCAGGATATTGAATTGGCTAAGTATGGTTCTTCTAATATTGGCCGTTTCAAAACACTTTACCGTGAAGGTTTAAAAAACCGTTACGGTGCGTTGATGCAAACTATCTCTGGAGTGCACTATAACTTCTCTTTGCCGCTGGAGTTTTGGCAGGCATGGGCAGGTGTCACCGATGAAAAAAGCGGTAAGGAAGAGATCTCAGCGGGCTATTTCCGACTGATTCGCAACTACTACCGTTTTGGTTGGGTTATTCCATATCTGTTTGGTGCTTCACCGGCGATTTGCTCATCGTTCCTGCAAGGGCGCGAGACGGCATTACCCTTCGAGCGTAATGATAAGGGGATGTGTTATTTGCCCTATGCCACCTCTTTACGTCTGAGTGATTTGGGTTATACCAATAAATCACAAAGCAATTTGGGTATCACGTTTAATGACCTGCACACCTATGTTGCTGGGCTGAAACGTGCGATCCAAACGCCATCAGAAGAGTACGCAGCACTGGGGCTAAAAGACGGTGACCGTCATCTGCAATTGAATACCAATGTATTGCAGATTGAAAATGAATTGTATGCCCCTATTCGGCCAAAACGGGTTACCCGGGCTGGCGAATCACCGTCAGATGCTTTGCTACGTGGCGGCATTGAATATATCGAAGTGCGCTCTCTGGACATTAACCCATTCTCACCGATTGGCGTTGATGCAGTACAGGCACGGTTCCTCGATCTATTCCTGATTTGGTGTGTATTGGCCGATGCGCCTGAAATGAGCAGTGATGAACTACTGTGTACCCGTAAGAACTGGAATCGGGTTATTTTAGAAGGGCGTAAGCCGGGGCAGACGATTGGCAGGGGATGCAACGATACCCGTGAACCGCTGGAAAAGGTCGGAAAAGATCTGTTTGCAGACCTGCGCCGTGTTGCAGAAGTGCTGGATGGCAAAGACAGTACTGAATATCAACAAGTTTGTGATGAGCTTGTGGCGTATTTTGATGATCCAAGCCTGACATTCTCCGCGCGTATTTTGCAAGCGATGAAAGAAGGTGGTATTGGTGGTATTGGCCTTGAACTCGCGGAGCGATACAAGGAGATGCTGCAAAATGAACCATTGGAATTACTGACAGAAGAGCAATTAAGCGCAGAGCGAGATGCTTCATGGCAGCGCCAGCGTGATCTGGAACTCAAAGATCAACTAAGCTTTGAAGAATATTTGCTGCTTCATGGCGGCCAATAAAAAGAAAAGGCCACATTGCTGTGGCCAAATTAACATCTCTGATAACAGGGATGATGATAACAAATGCGCGTCTTTCACATATTAAGACGCACAGGATTCGAAAAAGTTTCACGGATTGCGAAAAAAGATCAGATAAAAAATTATTTTTTTATGAGGAGGTGACTAAATGCCATTATTGGATAGCTTTACCGTAGACCATACCATTATGAAAGCACCGGCTGTGCGTGTTGCTAAGACGATGAAAACCCCTCATGGCGACGAGATAACTGTATTTGATTTGCGCTTCTGTGTGCCAAATAAAGAAGTGATGCCGGAACGCGGGATTCATACACTGGAGCATCTATTTGCCGGTTTTATGCGTAACCACCTCAATGGCAACGGTGTTGAGATTATCGATATCTCGCCAATGGGATGCCGTACCGGTTTCTATATGAGCCTGATTGGTACGCCGGATGAGCAACGCGTTGCTAATGCCTGGAAAGCGGCAATGGCGGATGTGTTGAAGGTAACCGACCAACGGAAAATTCCTGAACTGAATGAGTATCAGTGCGGTACTTATCATATGCACTCACTGGAGGAGGCTCAGGCGATTGCCAAAGGTATCCTTGATCGTGATGTACGTATCAATCACAACGAAGAACTGGCGCTGCCGAAAGAAAAACTATCTGAATTACATATTTAGTTTTCGATAGGCTAATGCAAAAAAGACGCTGATAAGGCGTCTTTTTTATGTTCGCTAGCCGCATTGGTTACGCAGTTATGCGGAGCTGCCTTGAGACACTATGGGGGCGACTCGCACCTGTTTAATCATGTTCTCTTGTACATCCAGAACATCAATTAGGTAATTGCCGATACGGACCTGAGCACCTACCTGTGGGATCTCTTGTAGCTCTTCCAGCAGCATGCCATTGATGGTACGGGCATCGATCGGAAGTGACCAGTTGAATGCTTTGTTCAGTTCGCGAACGCTGGCGCTACCATCAATGAGTACTGAACCATCGCTTTGCGGATTGACCTCTTCTGCCAGTGTTGGGGACATTGACGTGGTAAAGTCGCCAACGATCTCTTCCAAAATATCTTCAACTGTCACCAACCCTTGAATATCACCATATTCATCGACAATCATGCCGACTTTCTCTTTATTTCTCTGGAATTTCACCAGTTGCACATTCAGTGGTGTGCCTTCTGGAATAAAGTAAATTTCATCAGCTGCGCGCAGCAAATTCTCTTTATTGAACTCTTTTTTCTCCGTCATCAATCGATAGGCTTCCCGCACACGTAACATGCCGATGGCATCGTCCAATGACTGGCGATACAACACGATGCGCCCATGTGGTGAGTGGGTTAACTGGCGCATGATTGACTTCCAGTCATCATTGATGTCAATACCGACCACTTCATTGCGTGGCACCATGATGTCGCTAACTGTAACTTTTTCCAAGTCCAGTACCGATATCAACATATCTTGATTACGGCGGGATATTTGTGAGTGGGATTCATTCACAATACTGCGCAATTCATCTTTGCTGACGGCATCGCTTCTGTGAACATTCCCTCTAATGCCACACAGACGCATCAGCGCGCGCGTAATGGTATTTAACAACCATACCAGTGGCAGCATAATTTTCTGTAGGGGAACCAGTAAGAAACTGCTGGGGAAGGCGACACGTTCAGGATAAAGTGCCGCGATAGTTTTCGGCATCACCTCAGCAAAAATCAACACCACAAAAGTCAGCACTCCGGTTGCTATTGCGACTCCGGCATTCCCGTATAAGCGGATACCAACAATAGTTGCCAAGGCGGATGCCAAAATATTAACCAGGTTGTTGCCGATTAACACCAGACTTATCAGGCGATCGGGACGTCTTAGTAGTTTCTCAACTCGCCGTGCGGCGCGATTACCCTGTTTGGATAAATGGCGCAAACGATAGCGGTTAAGGGTCATCATACCGGTTTCGGAGGCAGAAAAATAAGCCGAGACCACGACCATAATGACCAGAATAATGATCAGCGTGCTAGTTGATACGTGATCCAACACTGTATTCCTTAATGGCGATGGTGGCTCTGTCAGTTCAACTGATCCATACGCTGATGATGGAGAGGATGATTAAGGAACTATAATTTCCTGCACCAAGCGGCTGCCAAAATAGGCCAGCGTAAGTAGAAATGCACCAGCGAAGCTGAACCAAATCACTCTACGCCCACGCCAGCCTTCATGGTAATGGCCCCATAATAGAACAATATAGACAAACCAGGCCATGATCGATAACACCGCTTTATGGACGTTTTCTTTACTAAATATGTTGTCCATATAAAGTAAACCAGTACACAGCGTCAGTGTCAGTAATACCACCCCAATTTGGGTGATATGGAACATTTTACGCTCAATACTCATTAATGGTGGCATGTCTGCATTAAATGTCAGTTTTTTATTCTTTAACTGATAATCGAGCCAAGCCAGTTGTAATGCATATAACGCTGCGATAATAAGTGTCGCGTAAGCAAAAAGCGCCAACCCAATGTGAACGAATATGGTGGGGCTGGTTTCCAGATGAGTAATAAACTCGCCCGGTAGCAAACTGGCAAGGGCCAGGTTGATCATGGCGAAGCTATAGACAATCGGCAGCAAGAACCAACCGCGCCCCCGTGAGGCGACGATAGTCATGATAGTGCAGATCATCAACCCCACGATGGAGCCAATATTCAATAAAGTGAGGTTTTGGCCCCCACCGACATCAAAAATCTGATGCTTCAGAGCAATAGCATGGCACACTAGAGCCACGACGGCAGAAACCAGCGCTAACCGCCGGTAAGCACTATTTTTCTGCACCAAGCTTGGGACAATCAGGCCCAGGCTGAGCAAATAAGCGATCAAAGCCAAAATGGAGAACACGGGCATAGCGGTATATGAGCATCGGCTAAGTGAATTAGATAGCCAGTATAGCGTTGAGCGCGTTCCTCTCCAACCGTTCTCCGACGTGAGAGCAGAGATCGTTTAAGCTTCGTGTTATAATCCCCCCATTGTGTCGCCAGAGCGGCCTGTTTCCACGTTGAGTATGAGACAATGTTTGAGAACTTAACTGATCGATTGTCGCGCACACTGCGCAATATCAGCGGCCGTGGCCGGCTGACAGAAGAAAATATTAAAGAAACGCTGCGTGAAGTGCGCATGGCGTTACTGGAAGCTGACGTAGCCCTGCCGGTGGTTCGTGACTTTATCAACCGGGTAAAAGAGCGTGCTGTCGGGCATGAGGTGAATAAAAGCCTCACACCAGGCCAAGAATTCGTCAAAATAGTTAAAAATGAACTTATCACCGCCATGGGTGAGGTCAATAACGAACTGAATCTGGCCGCTCAACCGCCAGCAGTGGTGTTAATGGCCGGTCTGCAAGGGGCGGGTAAAACCACCAGTGTGGCCAAACTGGGTAAGTTCCTTAAAGAGAAACAGAAGAAAAAAGTGCTGGTTGTGTCTGCCGACGTGTATCGCCCTGCGGCGATCAAACAGTTGGAGACGCTGGCACAGGGTGTTGATATTGATTTCTTCCCGTCTGATGTACAAGAAAAGCCGATTGATATTGTTAATCGTGCCCTGCAACAGGCAAAACTTAAGTTTTATGATGTTCTGATTGTCGATACCGCCGGTCGCTTGCACGTCGATGAAGCGATGATGGACGAGATCAAACAGATTCATGCCGCGATTAATCCGGTTGAAACCTTGTTTGTCGTCGATGCAATGACCGGTCAGGATGCTGCAAACATGGCGAAAGCATTCAACGAAGCGTTGCCGCTCACGGGTGTGGTGCTGACCAAAGTTGATGGTGATGCTCGTGGTGGTGCGGCTCTGTCTATCCGCCATATTACCGGCAAGCCGATTAAATTCTTGGGCGTGGGTGAAAAGTCCGACGCACTGGAACCATTCCACCCGGATCGCGTGGCTTCACGCATTCTGGGGATGGGCGACGTGCTGTCGCTGATTGAAGATATCGAAAGCAAAGTTGACCGTGCACAGGCGGAGAAACTAGCCACCAAGCTGAAAAAAGGTGATGGTTTCGATCTCAACGACTTCCTTGATCAGTTGAAGCAAATGCGCAATATGGGCGGTATGGCCAGCATGTTGAGTAAAATGCCGGGTGCCGGTCAGTTGCCAGAAAACGTGAAATCGCAGATGGACGATAAGGTGACGGTACGTATGGAGGCCATCATCAATTCGATGACGCTGAAAGAACGTGCTAAACCAGAGATCATCAAAGGCTCGCGTAAGCGCCGTATTGCTACTGGTTCTGGCGTGCAGGTACAGGATGTTAACCGCTTACTTAAGCAGTTTGATGAAATGCAGCGCATGATGAAGAAAATGAAGAATGGTGGCTTGGCTAAAATGATGCGTGGCATGAAGGGTATGATGCCACCGGGTTTCCCAGGCCGCTAAACGTCATACCCAAAGTGATTTGGGGTTTCAGGTAGGCGGCCAGTAAACTAATCACGATGAACTTACTCAAGTAAATGATTCGGGTTAGTGCGCGCAGCCAACAACCCTGTGGTTTCAAGTACGAAGGGTATATTTCACGCAGTGGTGTTAACCGTGTGAGATGAGTAATGATTTCCCGCTGAAAACGGCGGTAAACGAAGAAAACTGTACTCATTCCAAAACTAGCGCACAGGAATCTACGCTTTAGATTGCTTTTTGCGCCAAAATGAGTAAAATTTTCGGGCTTTTTATATTGCAACTGGACCCCGTTCCCCGATGGGGTCCAGTTGTTTTATTAACTAAAGAGGATGTTATGGTAACAATTCGTTTGGCTCGTGGCGGCGCTAAAAAGCGTCCGTTCTATCAAGTAGTAGTGACCGACAGCCGTAATGCTCGTGACGGTCGTTTTATCGAACGTGTAGGCTTCTTTAACCCGATCGCAGCTGGTCAGGCTGAAGCTCTGCGTTTGGACCTGGACCGTATCGAACATTGGGTTGGCCTGGGTGCAACAGTTTCTGATCGCGTATCTGCGCTGATCAAAGACGCTAAGAAAGCAGCTTAATCTGTCGCGGTGGTGGTTATTATGAGCAAGCAACTCAATCCAGTGGTTCCCGATCAGCCGATTGTACTCGGTAAAATGGGTTCAACTTACGGCATTCGCGGTTGGCTCAGAGTATTTTCATCCACCGAAAACGCCGAAAGCATTTTTGATTACCAGCCGTGGTTTATCCAGCAGGCCGGTAAGTGGCAGCATGTCGAGTTGGAAGACTGGAAGCGCCACAGTCAAGATCTGATCATCAAAGTTAAAGGTGTTGACGATCGGGATGCCGCGAATTTACTGACTAATTGCGAAATTATCGTAGATTCCAAGCAACTACCCGCACTAGAAGAGGATGATTACTACTGGAAAGACCTTATGGGCTGTCAGGTAGTAACAACCACGGGTTACGAACTGGGTAAAATCATCGATATGATGGAAACCGGTTCTAACGATGTGATGGTAGTGAAGGCAAACCTGAAAGATGCATTCGGTATGAAGGAGCGGTTGGTCCCGTTTCTTCATGGGCAGGTTATCAAGAAAGTCGATCTCACTGCTCAACGTGTTGAGGTAGATTGGGATCCTGGTTTTTGACCTCCGAATTAAACGGCAAAAGTGAGTGGAACAAAACGATGTGGATCGGTGTTATTAGCCTGTTTCCCGAGATGTTCCGCGCAATAACCGATTACGGGGTAACTGGCCGGGCAGTAAAAAATGGCCTGCTGAGCGTGCAGTGTTGGAGTCCTCGTGACTTTACCTACGATCGGCATCGTACCGTGGATGACCGCCCATACGGCGGTGGCCCGGGAATGCTGATGATGGTGCAACCGCTAAGGGAAGCCATTCATGCAGCAAAAGCAGCGGCAGGCGAGGGAGCAAAGGTGATTTATCTGTCACCTCAAGGGCGCAAACTGGACCAACAGGGTGTTTGCGAACTGGCTACCAATCAGAAGATGATTCTGGTATGTGGTCGGTACGAAGGTGTTGATGAGCGCGTACTGAAAACCGAAATTGATGAAGAATGGTCAATTGGTGATTACGTTCTCAGCGGTGGAGAGCTGCCGGCAATGGCTCTGATAGATTCAGTATCCCGCTTTATCCCGGGAGTGCTAGGTCATCAGGCTTCAGCAGAGGAAGATTCCTTTGTTGATGGATTGCTGGATTGCCCACACTACACTCGTCCTGAGGTGTTAGAAGGGATGGAAGTTCCGCCAGTATTACTGTCGGGCAACCATGCCGAGATTCGTCGCTGGCGCTTAAAGCAGTCGCTGGGCCGTACCTGGCTTAGAAGACCTGAACTTCTAGAAAGCCTAGCTCTGACTGACGAGCAAATGGTGTTGCTGGCTGAGTTCCAACGGGAACACAAGCCCTGAAGCAACAGAACTATGAAAGGAGTGTTGTGCCGCGTGCCAACTTCCTGATATATCAGTTTACCTAGGGTAAGAGACTTATTATGAGCAATATTATCAAGCAAATCGAACAAGAGCAGATGAAGCAGGACGTACCTGCATTCCGTCCGGGTGATTCCGTGGAAGTGAAGGTATGGGTTGTTGAAGGTTCTAAAAAGCGTCTGCAGGCATTCGAGGGCGTGGTTATCGCTATTCGTAACCGCGGTCTGCATTCTGCGTTCACCGTTCGTAAAATTTCCAACGGCGAAGGTGTTGAGCGTGTATTCCAAACTCACTCCCCAGTAATCGACAGCATTACTGTGAAACGTCGTGGTGCCGTTCGTCAAGCGAAACTGTACTATCTGCGTGAGCGTACTGGTAAGTCTGCTCGTATTAAAGAGCGTCTTAACTAAGATACAGCTAGCGCTGCATCCAAAAGTTAATAGTTATGAAGGGGTTAGCCATCGGCTGACCCCTTTTTTTATTTCAATGATGACAAAAAAACGACAGAGATTTCAGCGCGATAAGTGGGGGAAGGCGAACTGAGATAATTAGCGTGGCATCACACCACGCTAAAGAGACTAATAGATGATTACAGGCCGTAAACCAGAGTTATTGATGTTGTGGTATCAGTATTTTTAGGCGCGCTGGCAGGTGGCTTAGTGTTATAAGTCACAACATAAGCTAGGCGCAGTGCGAAACTTTTATTGATGGCAACATTTAACGCAGTTTCAGAGTTCAGTGTAGTTTCTTCGTTCGCTAATGCGGAAACCCCTTCGCTAAACACCGTATTATCAGTTAGTTGATAGGTATAGTTCGCACCGCCATAAGCCAATGCTTTAGTGGCTCGACCACCACCATAAAATTCATCGTGGCGAACACCGGGACCAAATTCCACCCGTAGGTTGTGCAACGGTGTGGTCATAATCTGGCGGCCATAACCGGTAGTTAATACCGACCGGGAATCAAAACCGTTGTAGCGATCATTCAGCCAACTGGCTTGCCCGAACAGGTAGTTACTGTCAGTCAGATTATAGCGGGTACGCCCGCCTAGCTGGTAACGTTCGGAAGAGCGTTGATTGTTAGCGCTGGTATTACGTGCGGCTCCCCACAAACTATAGGCGGTGTTAGGTTGGAACCAGGTTAACGTTGAGTTAGCGGTCAACGTTGAGTTAGTGGTATTACCTGATTGTGCGGTATAGCCAGCCTCGACAGTACCATCAAAGCTCTTCTTGGCTGTAGCTGGATCATCTAAGGCAGTAAAAACAGTCCCATCAGCAAGAACTGAAGTGCTGATGAGGGATAAAGCGATTGCGCTGAGATAAAACGGCAACGCCCTGGTATGACGCAAAGAAAACATAATAGGCCCATGGTGAAAAAAATGATTTTTGTGCTGCGGCCCGCATTGTAGCAGTTGTGATCCAACTAAATCAGAAGATATTTCGGATTGAATAATTAATTATAATAAGAAGGTTTTTCCGATGAGTTAATTCTTAAAATGTAATAAAAAGAGTGTATCAACTTTTTACTGTGAGTAATAAAATAATAAAAACAGATATTTTGTTCACAGCATGAAATTCTTATGCCACACAATTAAAGAGGCCAGTTCACAATGGACTGGCCTCTTTGCATATCATCTGTATACCGAGTAATTACATAAAGGTCGTTACCAGTAGGTAACCGGTGATACACGAGCTAATAACACCGATAAGACCTGGGATGATAAAACTATGGTTAATGATAAATTTACCAATCTTGGTGGTACCTGAACGGTCAAAACCGATGCAAGCAAGGTCGCTTGGATAAGTTGGCAGAACAAAGTAGCCATAAGCTGCAGGGAAGAAGGCAATCAACATTTTAGGATCAACACCAAGTTGCAGGCCCATTGGTGCGATGGCGGCTAATGCTGCCGCTTGGCTGTTTACCAGTTTGGAAACCAAGAACAGAACAATGGCATAAGTCCAAGGCTTACTTTTCACGACATCTTCCAATACCAGTTTCAAATCACCCATATGGGCTTGGAAGAAGGTATCACTCATCCAGGCAACACCGAATACCGAGAAGATAGCAACCATGCCAGCTTTAAATACGGCACCGTTAGAGATATCACTGGGTTTAACTTTACAGCCCATCAATATAACCGCACCAGCTATCAGCATCATCATCTGAATAACCAGGTTCATTGACAGTGACTGCAATTTGCCCTTAACTTCAAAGGCTGGTCGCAGATCAGCAAAAGCGCCCAGTAATACCACTATTGCGATAGCTGCGAAGAATATCCAGGTAGACCAGTAGGCTTGTTTCGGGAAAACCTGATTCAATAATGTATCTGTTGAACCATAGATAAAGGAGCGTTGCTCTGGATCTTTAATTCTCTCTTGAAAATCAGGGTCTTTATCCAGGTCTTTACCACGACGCAGACTCCACAAGGCTGCCATTAGTACCCCAACTAAAGAGGCTGGGACTGATACGGCCAGAATCTCCAGAATGCTGTAAGCATGGCCGATACCGTGGTTGGCACCAATAATTGATACTAATGATACGACAGCTACCGATACGGGTGAGGCGGTAATAGCCATTTGTGAAGCAACGGATGCAACAGCCATTGGTCGTTCCGGGCGAATACCTTTCTTAATGGCAATATCAGAAATAATCGGGAACATGGTATAAACAACGTGCCCGGTGCCACATAAAAAGGTTAATGACCAGGTTGTAAATGGAGCTAGTAGCGTAATATGCTGAGGGTGCCGACGTAATAAGCGCTCGGCAAATTGCATCATTACATTTAATCCACCGGCAGTTTGTAATACAGATGCACAACCAATAACAGCTAATATGGTGAGCATGACATCTACTGGTGGTTTCCCTGGTTCAAGCCCAAAGATAAAGGTTAGAATAAATAAGCCGATACCACTTATTAACCCCAGCCCCATACCTCCGTAGCGTGTCCCCAGTAGTAGACATATAATTATAATTATAAATTGTAGTGTTATCATAACGTTCCCTTGCTTCCAACATGAATGAAATTCGGTTAGGTATTTGCTGGTTTTAAGCAATGAGCATGGCTCTTACTCGACTTTCTCTATCAGAGCACAGATTGTATTGATTAAAACTTGGCTAATATCAAGGGAGTATTGTTTAGTTATGTAATTAATTAAATCTGAGATCTGCCTCTATTTTTATATCAGCCCAGACTTTTCTAATTAATTAAAGTGGCGTGAGGAGGGAATTATGGGATATATGGTCTGATTGTGAAAATAATGTATAAATATTGTATTCAATTAATGTGTTAATTTTCTAATAACACTTATTATTTCCCGTTTTAACACATTAATATTATCAATTGGATCATAACTTGAGGGCGGTTTTCCTTTTGCGTTGGCACCGCCATGCTGTTAATGATTGGCATGCATTGATAAAGCGTACAATCGGTCGGGGAATTTTCTGTGATTTTTAACTGCCACATCTCTCAACTAATACCTAATTTCTCCTTCAGTGATTTTAAGTAGCGGCGACTCACCGGGATATGCCTACCGCTACGGGTAATCACTTCGGCTGAGCCGTTATCCATCAGTTGAATTTCTCCCAGTTGTTCAGTATTCACCATATATTGACGGTGGCAGCGGATAAATGGTGTTTTTTCTTCGAGTGTTTTGAGTGACAACTGGGTATAGCCTGATTGCACTGTCCCGACGACATGCACCCCGCTAAGCTCAGAGCTTAGATATTCTACTTCTTCAATTTTCAGCAAAAAAATACGGTTATGACCGGAACAGGGGATATGCCGCAGCATGGGTTCAGTGATTTTATGTAAATTATTATTTACGGTAAGGCCGCGTCTTAAGCGTATTAGCGTTTTTGCCAGCCGTTGATAATCGAGTGGTTTTAACAGATAGTCAAAGGCGTGCTCTTCAAATGCACGGATAGCATATTCATCGTAAGCGGTAACAAACACGATGTGTGGCATGTTTTCTGGATTCAACATTGATGCCAATTCCAGGCCATTAATTCTTGGCATTTGGATGTCGAGAAACACCACGTCGGGCTGTAAGCGCTGGATTGCAGGGATTGCTTCCAGTGCATTACTGCATTCGGCGACGATCTCAATATCGTGTTCTTCACTTAGTCTTTCGCGTAAATCTTCACGCGCAGGTTGCTCATCGTCGACGATGATGACTCTTAACATACAGCCTCCACAAATTTTCCGCATTCTATCATGGCCTCCGAGGGAGGTTGGGACCATCTGCGGAAACTGCGACTTACCGCAAAAGTCGGACAGAAATAGGGCGGTAAAAGTGTGGTAATTATTTATTTACACATATGGATTGAAAACTTTACATGTCATGGTATTGTGTACCCCATCAAACGATAAATACGCTAAACGACATCCGCTAAACAGAGATAGGGTAAAGAATATGATCATGCAAAAAGATGCGCTCAATAATGTCCATATCAGTGCTGAACAAATACTGATAACCCCGGAAGAACTGAAAAACCAGTTTCCTTTGAGCGACAATGATCAGTATGCGATTGAATCCGCTCGCAAAACCATTGCTGACATTGTTCAAGGACGAGATCCACGTTTATTAGTCGTTTGTGGCCCATGTTCGATCCACGATGTGGATGCTGCTCTGGATTATGCGCGTCGTTTGAAAACACTCTCTGCGGAGTTGAGTGATAGCTTATATATCGTTATGCGTGTCTATTTTGAAAAACCAAGAACTACTGTCGGTTGGAAAGGCCTTATCAACGACCCGGCAATGGATGGCTCTTTCGATGTGGAAGCTGGCTTACATATTGCCCGTCGATTACTGCTGGATTTAGTGGGTATGGGGTTGCCGTTGGCAACTGAGGCACTGGATCCGAATAGCCCGCAATACCTGGGTGATTTGTTCAGTTGGTCAGCAATTGGTGCGCGTACCACTGAATCACAAACTCACCGTGAAATGGCATCTGGTTTATCCATGCCAGTTGGATTCAAGAATGGTACTGATGGCAGTTTGGGCACCGCAATCAATGCAATGCGTGCTGCGGCTATGCCACATCGCTTTATGGGAATTAACCAATCCGGTCAGGTTTGTTTGTTGCAAACCCAGGGCAATCCACACGGTCATGTGATTTTACGTGGTGGCAAAACCCCTAACTACAGTGCACAAGATGTCGCTCAGTGTGAAAAACAGATGCAGGATGCGGGACTCACTCCATCCTTAATGATAGATTGCAGTCATGGTAATTCGAATAAAGACTACCGTCGCCAGACTGCCGTCGCTGAATCTGTGGTTGAACAGATCAAGGCGGGTAATCGTTCTATCACCGGTGTGATGTTGGAAAGCCACATCCACGAAGGGAATCAGTCATCTGAACAACCCCGTACTGCTATGCACTACGGGGTTTCAGTGACCGATGCCTGTATTAACTGGGAAAGCACCGAAACCTTGTTACGTGGCATGCATCAAGAATTGCGTTCAGTGCTGGCGGCACGGACTGTAGAGGAAGAGTAAGTATGGTGGCTGAACTGACCGCTTTACGCGATCAAATTGATGAAGTCGATAAAGCCCTGTTGGACTTGCTGGCTAAACGCCTGCATTTAGTGGCAGAAGTAGGTGAAGTTAAAAGCCGTTATGGTTTACCTATTTATGTTCCAGATCGTGAGGCTTTGATGTTGGCCTCACGCCGACAGGAAGCTGAGGCTTTAGGTGTACCGCCGGATTTGATTGAAGACGTATTGCGTCGGATAATGCGAGAGTCTTATACCAGCGAGAATGACAAAGGTTTTAAAACCTTGTGCCCACAATTGCGGCCCGTAGTCATTATCGGTGGGCAAGGGCAGATGGGGCGTTTATTTAGCCGCATGCTGGGCTTGTCTGGTTACCAGGTGAAAACACTGGAGCAAGAGGACTGGCCACAGGCTGAGTCCATTCTGGCGGATGCTGGTATGGTGATTGTTAGTGTACCCATCCATATCACTGAAGAAGTGATTGGGCGATTGCCAAAATTACCGCCAGATTGCATTTTATTGGATCTCGCTTCGGTGAAAAACAAGCCGCTGCAAGCCATGCTGGCTGCTCATGAAGGGCCGGTTGTGGGTCTGCATCCGATGTTTGGCCCTGATGTGGGCAGTCTGGCGAAGCAAGTGGTGGTGTATTGTGATGGTCGCGACCCGCAAGCATACCAGTGGCTGTTGGAGCAGTTACAGGTATGGGGGGCAAGATTACACCGCATCAGCGCTGTCGAACATGATCAGAATATGGCATTTATTCAGGCATTACGGCATTTTGCGACCTTTGCCTATGGGCTACATCTGGCTGAGGAAAACGTGCAGCTAGAGCAATTGTTGGCACTGTCTTCACCGATTTATCGTCTGGAACTGGCGATGGTTGGGCGGTTGTTTGCGCAAGACCCACAGCTTTATGCCGATATTATTATGTCTTCGGAAGATAATCTGGCGCTAATTAAACGTTATTACAAACGCTTTGGTGAAGCGATTACTTTGCTCGAGCAGAGTGATAAACAAGCCTTTGTCCAAAGTTTTCAGAAAGTTGAGCACTGGTTTGGCGATTATGCAGAGCGTTTTCTGGTGGAGAGCCGTTCATTGCTGCGTCAGGCGAACGATAGCCGGCTATAATCATACCCGTCATTGGTTGCACTTGTTACTCGGCCCATCCTTGGGCCTTGTAAATCCTAAGCGTTGTGAATCTCTAAAGCTGCGTTAACTTGGATTGACCGGAATCACGTTCTCGCTTGGGTAGCAACCCAATATTTTCAATGAACGGGTAATAGGTGCTAAGTCTGCCAGCGCTTTTTGCATCGAATCGGACCGTAAATTAGCCTGCACATCAATATAAAACATCTCTTCCCACGGATTGCCATTAATCGGGCGGGATTCCAGTTTCGTCATGATGATACCGTGGTCTCGCAGCACTAATAGTGCTTCAACCAGTGCCCCTGATTGCTGACCCGTCGCCATAATTAAGGTGGTTTTGGCCGGTATCTGCTCTGAAACTTCAATGGACTTACGGGCAAGAACAATGAAGCGAGTGATATTTTGTTGCTGATTCGCCAGATTATGTTCCAGCACCTGCAAATTATACAGTGCACCACCGGCTTCACTACCCAGAGCGGCGGCTGTTGGCGAGTTCATTTGTGCCACTTTTTCCATCGCCGCAGCAGTGCTTTCGCAATACTCAATTTTCCAATGAGGGAAACGATTAATGAACTGGCTGCACTGCTGGAAAGGTTGTGGGTGACTGTATACGGTTTCGATTTTGCTCAGGTCAGTTTCAGTTGCAACCAGAACACAGTGGTCAATAGGGTTGGTTATTTCCCCTACGATGAACAAACTGGTGTGTTGCAGCAAATCATAAACGTCGTTAATAGAGCCGGAACTGGTGTTCTCTATCGGTAAGACGGCGTAATCCGCTTGCCCGGTTTCTACCTGAGTGAAAATATCTTGGAATTTCTGACAACCACATTCAATCAGTTGCTCAAAATGACGAGCGGCATATTGACGTGCAGCCAGATGTGAATAAGAGCCTTTTGGGCCCAGGAAAGCGATACGGGCAGAATGCAGGGCGGTTTGATTAAGCTGATGTTGTAACAGTGCCTGCTGAGTTAAGACCGAGTCTTCGATAATAAGTTGGAACAGACGAGTGACATAAAATCCGTCGAGGTCATAGGGCTTAGCGGCAGTTATCAAGGCATCCAGTAAGTCACGTTCACGCTCTTTATCGCGAATAGGACGATGATGGAGCTGCTTAGCTTTAGCGACATCCACTGCTAATTCACGCCGCTCTGCCAGCAAGGCGAGCAGTTTTAAGTCTAGTGCGCTGATGCGTTCACGTAGCACCAGTAATGGATTATCGGTCATAGGGATTTGCCTTATTTTTCTGAATGATTATACCCTAAATAATTCGAGCAGCAGGAAGGTAGCCAATGCACATGCAGCTTGAAGTATGACGAGGATATACACATAAAAAAAGCCTCCCGCTTGGGAGGCTTTGTTGTTCGTCTTCGCATTCTTTATCACACGACGAAACGCCTCCCAATCAGGGGAAGGTAAAAAAGAATGCGAAGAAAAACACTTTATTGATCATCGTTACTGGTTACCTGTTTTACTCGTAAGTGTGTTGCCACGAAAATAAATAGTAAAGAAAGTCAGTTCTTAAAACTGATCAGACTCTAAATTAACCGCCAGCCTGAATTGCTGTCAATAAAAAACGCGCCCAAAGGCGCGTTAGATCCGAAATGAGATGGATGGCTCCGGCTATTGTTCTTGCTCGGACTCTTCTTCCTCTACATCTACTGATTCCAGATTAGCTTCTTTAACACTACTTGCTGCGCGGCGAGCTTCACCTTTGTGCTGCACTTTATTTAATTGGCGTTCTAGTTTGGTGATAAGCTCATTAATTGCAGCATACATGTCATCATGTTTGGCACTGGCAACCAATGGCCCCATTGGTGTACTGATAGTTGCATCGGCAACAAATCCTTGTGGACCTTTAGACAGTACGATGTGCGGGTTTATTAACTGGGCCTGCCATTTATCCAGTTTGGTGAGACGGTCTTCAACATGCTTGCGAATTGCTGGGGTAATATCCATTTGCTTACTGGTAATGTTGACTGTCATATGACTTACCTCTCTGTCTGCTCCGTCTTGGATAACTTCAGCATACCTCTCTTTCTCACAAAATGTATGATCAAGGTCACTTTTTTTTGTCACTTTTTGCAAAGGTCATGGGAACTGTGATTCAACGTCAGGAATAGCGGCTGGGGGCTTGAATCATTGATTATAATGCCGCATTATTGATAAGTTATATTGCCTGCATTCAGTTAAAAACGGCGTTATTTTTCTGTTTTAGATAGGATATTAGCGCGATAGTCTGATGCAGTGAGTTTTCTCGGCCTACACCAGTAAAGTGAACATCTGCCGTAAGGCAAGAATTGAAAACGGCAGCCTAGGCTGCCGTTTGTTATTTTATCGAGCCAGACAATATCAGGCTGGGTTCGCTGCAATTATCTTGGCAACTTTGTCTGCCTCGGCATTGAGTTGCAGTTGTTTATAAGCATTTTCCATCAATGGCAACGCATCACGGGTTGCTTGAGTATCAGGATAATCTCTCAACATTTGTTCTACACGGTTAACTACCGCGACGTAAGCGCCTCGTTTAGTGTAATATTGCGCCACGGCCAGTTCATGCTTGGCCAGACGATTTTTCAAGAACGTCAGGCGTTTTTGCGCATCAGTTGCGTACTGGCTGTTCGGATAGTTTTGAATCAACTGGTTAAAATCGCGGAATGCGGCCTTGGCATGTTGCGGGTCGCGGTCTGAACGATCAATCCCGAAGAAACCTTGCAATGCGCTGTCATCCAGAGCCATGTCAGTCAAACCACGCATATATAATACGTAATCGATGTTAGGATGTGTTGGATTGAGGCGCATAAAGCGATCGATTGAGGCTTGCGCCAACGGCAGATCAGCAGATTTATAATACGCATAAATCAAATCAAGCTGAACTTGTTGGGAGTAAGGCCCGAAAGGATAGCGGTTATCTAACGCTTCTAGTTGCGTAATAGCTCCCTTAAAGTTACCGTCCTGCAGTTTTTGCTGAGCGGTAGCATAGAGCTCAGAAGGCGGGTTATCGGGAACCACGTCCTTGTTACTGGAGCAACCGGTCAGCACCAGGCTCAACGTGGCGGCAGCCACCAGATATTTCATACGCGTCATGACGTTTTGATTATCCTCGAAGTGTTATTCCGGGAGACTGTCCGTTAAGCTCCCGACAAAGATCTAGATACAATAGCACATTATATTAAACGGCATCGCCGTCAAAACCCAACGTTAACGAACAAGAAGCTGCATATGGCACAACAAGTACAACTCAGCGCAACGGTGGCCGAATCTCAACTCGGTCAACGGTTAGATCAGGCTTTGGCCGAATTGTTCCCTGATTATTCAAGATCTCGCATAAAAGAGTGGATTTTGGAAGACAGGGTTACAGTCGACGGTAAAACAATTAATAAGCCTAAAGAAAAAGTGTTGGGTGGTGAGCTCGTCGCCATTGACGCGCAAATTGAGGAAGATGCCCGCTGGGCGCCTCAAGACATCCCACTGGATATCGTCTATGAAGATAACGATATTTTGGTCATTAATAAACCCCGTGGTTTAGTTGTGCATCCCGGAGCCGGCAACCCAGATGGTACGGTTCTGAATGCGCTGCTCTATTATTATCCTGAAATCATGGATGTCCCGCGCGCGGGTATCGTTCATCGCCTGGATAAAGATACTACTGGTTTGATGGTAGTAGCAAAAACGGTTCCGGCACAAACGCGTTTGGTTGAAGCACTGCAAGCGCGTGAAATTACCCGTGAATATGAAGCCGTAGCCATTGGCAATATGACTGCGGGCGGTCGGGTCGATGAGCCAATTTCTCGTCATTCCACCAAGCGTACTCACATGGCTGTGCACCCAATGGGTAAACCAGCAACTACCCATTACCGGATTATGGAGCATTTCCGCGCCCATACCCGCCTGCGTTTGCGTTTAGAAACGGGCCGTACCCATCAGATCCGCGTGCATATGTCTCATATTAACCATCCACTGGTGGGTGATCAGTTTTATGGTGGCCGTCCGCGCCCACCTAGAGGCGCCTCTGATTCCTTTATTTCCATTCTGCGTGGTTTTGATCGTCAGGCATTGCATGCAACCATGCTGCGTTTGTATCACCCTATCAGTGGTATCCAAATGGAATGGCATGCAGCATTACCAGAAGATATGGTTGAGCTGATAAATGCGCTGAAGGCTGATACTGAAGAATTCAAAGACCAGATGGATTGGTAATGAGTCCCCAACTGATACTTCCAGACTGGCCGATGCCTGCCGGTGTTAAGGCATGTAGCACCACCCGTCACGGTGGTATCAGCGAATCGCCTTATGATTCATTAAACCTTGGTACCCATGTTGGTGATGTTGCAGCCAGTGTGACAGCTAATCGCCAGCGATTAGTTGAACTGGCTGGCTTGCCGCAAATGCCTGTTTGGTTGGAGCAGGTGCATGGTACTCGTGTCCTGCATCTGGATGGTAAGGCGGTAGCTGATGTACAGGCTGACGCGGCTTATAGCCGGGTTGCCGGGCAAGTTTGTGCCGTAATGACCGCAGATTGCCTACCGGTCCTGTTTTGTTCATTAGCAGGCGATGAAGTTGCGGCCGCACATGCTGGTTGGCGTGGTTTATGTGCTGGCGTCCTTGAACAGACGCTGGCGCAGTTCAACGCGGCCCCTGCTTCTATTATTGCCTGGTTAGGCCCAGCCATTGGCCCACAGCAGTTCGAAGTGGGTGAAGAGGTGAAACAGGCCTTTATCAATATCGACCCAGCATCCGCCTCTGCTTTTGTTCCCTCAGGCACTAAATATCTCGCTGACATCTATCTATTGGCTCATTTGCGGCTACAGGCTGCAGGCATTCACGCTATTTATGGCGGTAATCGCTGTACTGTGAGTGAAAAACAGCAATTTTTCTCTTATCGGCGCGATGGAATCACTGGACGTATGGCAAGTTTAGTCTGGCTGATATAACCTACTGAATTAGGACGATCCGCTGACGCATAACGAATTACTTTAAATATAGTGTCGAAATAACCTTGAAAATTTGAGGGATGACCTCATCTAATCTCCAGTAGCAATTTTGACCAATATCGGAGGTGTTATGCGTCTGGATCGTCTTACTAGCAAATTCCAGCTTGCCCTCGCCGATGCCCAGTCTTTAGCGCTTGGGCGCGACAACCAGTTTATTGAACCGTTACATTTGATGAGCGCACTGCTCAATCAGGATGGGGGGACGGTTCGCCCATTGTTGACCTCGGCGGGTATTAATGTTGCCAGTTTGCGCAGCGACATTGAGCAGGCTTTAGGTCGTCTTCCACAAGTTGAAGGTACCGGCGGTGATGTTCAACCATCAAACGAGCTGGTACGTGTATTGAATCTTTGTGACAAGTTAGCGCAAAAGCGTGCAGATAAGTTTATCTCTTCAGAACTGTTCGTGTTGGCAGTGCTTGAAGACCGCGGCACCTTAACTGACATGTTAAAGGCTGCCGGTGCAACAACTGATAAAATAGATAAGGCAATTGAAAATATGCGTGGTGGTGACAAAGTCGATGATCCAGGCGCCGAAGATCAGCGTCAGGCGTTGAAAAAATTCACTATCGACCTGACTGAGCGTGCAGAGCAGGGGAAACTTGATCCGGTGATTGGCCGTGATGAAGAGATTCGCCGTACTATTCAGGTGTTACAACGTCGTACCAAAAACAACCCGGTATTAATTGGTGAACCCGGTGTCGGTAAAACCGCCATCGTGGAAGGGTTGGCACAACGTATCGTCAATGGCGAAGTGCCTGAAGGCCTGAAACATAAACGTGTGCTGTCATTAGATATGGGCTCACTGATTGCCGGTGCTAAGTATCGTGGTGAATTTGAAGAGCGTCTAAAAGGCGTGTTGAACGATTTATCAAAACAAGAAGGTAGTGTGATCTTGTTTATTGATGAATTGCATACCATGGTTGGCGCTGGGAAAGGCGATGGGGCGATGGATGCTGGTAACATGCTGAAACCTGCGTTAGCGCGCGGTGAACTGCATTGCGTCGGTGCGACCACCCTGGACGAATATCGCCAGTATATAGAGAAGGATGCGGCGCTGGAGCGGCGTTTCCAGAAAGTCTATGTTGCGGAACCGACAGTCGAAGACACCATTGCTATTTTGCGCGGGCTGAAAGAGCGATATGAACTGCATCACCATGTGCAGATCACCGACCCAGCAATTGTTGCCGCGGCAACACTGTCGCACCGTTATATTTCGGATCGCCAGTTACCGGATAAAGCCATTGACCTGATCGATGAAGCCGGTTCCAGTATCCGTATGCAAATGGATTCAAAACCAGAATCATTGGATCGGCTGGAGCGCCGAATTATCCAATTGAAACTGGAACAGCAAGCGCTGAACAAAGAATCCGATGACGCCAGTAAAAAACGGCTGGAAATGCTCAATACCGAATTAGAGCAGAAAGAGCGTGAGTACTCTGAGCTGGAGGAAGAGTGGAAAGCTGAAAAAGCCTCACTGACTGGGACTCAGAATATTAAGACTGAGTTGGAACAGGCCAAAATTACCTTAGAACAGGCTCGACGTGTGGGTGACTTGGCTCGGATGTCAGAACTTCAGTACGGTAAAATCCCTGAGTTGGAAAAACAGCTAGCGGCAGCCAATGCGCTGGAAGGGAAAACCATGAAGTTGCTGCGCAATCGTGTCACTGAGGTTGAGATTGCTGATGTCCTGGCGCGCTGGACGGGTATTCCGGTATCACGCATGCTGGAAAGTGAACGCGATAAACTGCTGCGCATGGAACAAGACCTGCATAAACGTGTCATTGGTCAGGATGAAGCAGTCGAAGCAGTATCCAATGCTATCCGCCGTAGTCGTGCTGGGTTATCAGATCCGAACCGGCCAATTGGTTCCTTCTTATTCTTAGGCCCGACGGGGGTAGGTAAAACTGAATTATGTAAAGCATTGGCCACGTTCTTGTTCGACAGCGACGATGCCATGGTGCGTATTGATATGTCAGAGTTTATGGAGAAACACTCCGTATCTCGGCTGGTTGGTGCACCTCCGGGCTACGTTGGCTATGAGGAAGGTGGTTATCTGACGGAAGCGGTGCGCCGTCGTCCTTATTCTGTAATCTTGTTAGATGAAGTGGAAAAAGCACATCCTGATGTGTTCAACATCTTGTTGCAGGTATTGGATGATGGTCGCTTGACTGACGGGCAGGGGAGAACGGTTGATTTCCGTAACACGGTTGTCATCATGACCTCTAACCTTGGTTCAGATTTGATTCAGGAACGTTTCGGTGAAAGAAGTTATACCGAAATGAAGAATATGGTGATGGAGGTTGTTAGCCATCACTTCCGTCCTGAATTTATTAACCGTATAGATGAGGTGGTTGTCTTCCATCCGCTTGGTCGAGCACATCTGGCCTCAATTGCCAGTATTCAACTGGAGCGGCTGTATAAACGTCTGGAAGAGCGTGGCTATCAGGTTACCATTACTCAACCTGCGTTGGAGTTCCTGGGGGAAACCGGCTTTGATCCTGTTTATGGTGCACGGCCATTGAAACGCGCGATTCAGCAGGAAATCGAGAACCCGCTGGCGCAGCAGATACTTTCCGGCAAATTAATCCCGGGAGTACCTGTTACTTTAGATGTGGAAAACGGGCATATCATTGCCAGACAGTAATCGTTAATCCTCAAGGGGGCGAGAAATCGCCCCCTTTTTGTTTTCTTTTTCGCCATATTTGCGATTTTTGCCGTATTAATGAGCGGTTGAAAAGTTTTTTCAAATTAGGGGTTGCAGGCTGTCAGGAACTCCCTATAATGCGCCTCCACTGACCGGGAACAACGAAACAGACTTCGCCGGGTCAGGAAGCGAAAAGAATGATTTTGACTTCGAAAGAAACCAAAGAAACTCTTGACTCTTCAGCGGGAAAGCGTATTATCTGCCTCCCGCGTTACCGTAAGATTCGCCGAAAGGCAAACGGGTAACGAACGCTCTTTAACAATTTATCAGACAATCTGTGTGGGCACTCGCAAGACGATATCGAAGCCTGTTTCGGCAGGCAGAAGAAATATCAAAGTCTTGAAGAGTGACCAAAGCAGTACACATTTGAACTTCGGTTCGAATGCATATTTGCAGAAAGTAATCTTTGAGCATCGCTGCTTTTATTAGCAGCAAATCAAACAAATCTTAAATTGAAGAGTTTGATCATGGCTCAGATTGAACGCTGGCGGCAGGCCTAACACATGCAAGTCGAGCGGCAGCGGGAAGTAGTTTACTACTTTGCCGGCGAGCGGCGGACGGGTGAGTAATGTCTGGGAAACTGCCTGATGGAGGGGGATAACTACTGGAAACGGTAGCTAATACCGCATGACCTCGCAAGAGCAAAGTGGGGGACCTTCGGGCCTCACGCCATCGGATGTGCCCAGATGGGATTAGCTAGTAGGTGGGGTAATGGCTCACCTAGGCGACGATCCCTAGCTGGTCTGAGAGGATGACCAGCCACACTGGAACTGAGACACGGTCCAGACTCCTACGGGAGGCAGCAGTGGGGAATATTGCACAATGGGCGCAAGCCTGATGCAGCCATGCCGCGTGTGTGAAGAAGGCCTTCGGGTTGTAAAGCACTTTCAGCGAGGAGGAAGGCAGTCGTGTTAATAGCACGGTTGATTGACGTTACTCGCAGAAGAAGCACCGGCTAACTCCGTGCCAGCAGCCGCGGTAATACGGAGGGTGCAAGCGTTAATCGGAATTACTGGGCGTAAAGCGCACGCAGGCGGTTTGTTAAGTCAGATGTGAAATCCCCGCGCTTAACGTGGGAACTGCATTTGAAACTGGCAAGCTAGAGTCTTGTAGAGGGGGGTAGAATTCCAGGTGTAGCGGTGAAATGCGTAGAGATCTGGAGGAATACCGGTGGCGAAGGCGGCCCCCTGGACAAAGACTGACGCTCAGGTGCGAAAGCGTGGGGAGCAAACAGGATTAGATACCCTGGTAGTCCACGCTGTAAACGATGTCGACTTGGAGGTTGTGCCCTTGAGGCGTGGCTTCCGGAGCTAACGCGTTAAGTCGACCGCCTGGGGAGTACGGCCGCAAGGTTAAAACTCAAATGAATTGACGGGGGCCCGCACAAGCGGTGGAGCATGTGGTTTAATTCGATGCAACGCGAAGAACCTTACCTACTCTTGACATCCACAGAACTTAGCAGAGATGCTTCGGTGCCTTCGGGAACTGTGAGACAGGTGCTGCATGGCTGTCGTCAGCTCGTGTTGTGAAATGTTGGGTTAAGTCCCGCAACGAGCGCAACCCTTATCCTTTGTTGCCAGCACGTAATGGTGGGAACTCAAGGGAGACTGCCGGTGATAAACCGGAGGAAGGTGGGGATGACGTCAAGTCATCATGGCCCTTACGAGTAGGGCTACACACGTGCTACAATGGCAGATACAAAGTGAAGCGAACTCGCGAGAGCAAGCGGACCACATAAAGTCTGTCGTAGTCCGGATTGGAGTCTGCAACTCGACTCCATGAAGTCGGAATCGCTAGTAATCGTAGATCAGAATGCTACGGTGAATACGTTCCCGGGCCTTGTACACACCGCCCGTCACACCATGGGAGTGGGTTGCAAAAGAAGTAGGTAGCTTAACCTTCGGGAGGGCGCTTACCACTTTGTGATTCATGACTGGGGTGAAGTCGTAACAAGGTAACCGTAGGGGAACCTGCGGTTGGATCACCTCCTTACCTAACGATACGCATTGCGTAGTGTCCACACAGATTGTCTGATGAATGTAAATGAGCAAGAGCACCTGTTGATGAGGGTGATGATTGTGCAATAAGACCTCGGTATCGAGTTTTTACTGCATCAGTCGTTCGAATGTGTCACCACATTCTCACCTTTACACAAAAATACTGAATCAGTGATTCAGTAGAAATTTTTGTGTCCCCATCGTCTAGAGGCCTAGGACACTGCCCTTTCACGGCTGTAACAGGGGTTCGAATCCCCTTGGGGACGCCACGCCGATAATGTGTGAAAGACATTATCAACTGAATATCTTAAAGATGACTTTAACAAGTCGTGTTTAAGATATTGCTCTTTAACAATCTGGAACAAGCTGAAAATTGAAACAATACAGCTGAAACTTATCTCTCCGTAGAATGACTGAGATAAGGATTAACCTGTATTAGAGTCTCTCAAATAATCGCAATGCCAATGTGCATTCTGATGAAGAGAGTCGCGTGAGCTAAGTGAAGGCAAGGCGTACGGCACGGAGGAAGCGGAGTGAACTTCATGTTCATGAGCATTCCGAGTACCGCACAACGCTGTATTGACGACGCGCAACCGACTTGAACATAAGAAACACCTTTGGGTTGTGAGGTTAAGCGACTAAGCGTACACGGTGGATGCCTAGGCAGTCAGAGGCGATGAAGGGCGTGCTAATCTGCGAAAAGCGTCGGTAAGCTGATATGAAGCGTTATAACCGACGATACCCGAATGGGGAAACCCAGTGCAATTCGTTGCACTATTGCATGGTGAATACATAGCCATGCAAGGCGAACCGGGGGAACTGAAACATCTAAGTACCCCGAGGAAAAGAAATCAACCGAGATTCCCCCAGTAGCGGCGAGCGAACGGGGAAGAGCCCAGAGTCTGAATCAGTTTGTGTGTTAGTGGAAGCGTCTGGAAAGTCGCACGGTACAGGGTGATAGTCCCGTACACCAAAACACACTTGCTGTGAACTCGATGAGTAGGGCGGGACACGTGACATCCTGTCTGAATATGGGGGGACCATCCTCCAAGGCTAAATACTCCTGACTGACCGATAGTGAACCAGTACCGTGAGGGAAAGGCGAAAAGAACCCCGGCGAGGGGAGTGAAATAGAACCTGAAACCGTGTACGTACAAGCAGTGGGAGCCTACTTTGTTGGGTGACTGCGTACCTTTTGTATAATGGGTCAGCGACTTATATTTTGTAGCAAGGTTAACCGAATAGGGGAGCCGTAGGGAAACCGAGTCTTAACTGGGCGTCTAGTTGCAAGGTATAGACCCGAAACCCGGTGATCTAGCCATGGGCAGGTTGAAGGTTGGGTAACACTAACTGGAGGACCGAACCGACTAATGTTGAAAAATTAGCGGATGACTTGTGGCTGGGGGTGAAAGGCCAATCAAACCGGGAGATAGCTGGTTCTCCCCGAAAGCTATTTAGGTAGCGCCTCGTGAACTCATCTTCGGGGGTAGAGCACTGTTTCGGCTAGGGGGTCATCCCGACTTACCAAACCGATGCAAACTCCGAATACCGAAGAATGTTATCACGGGAGACACACGGCGGGTGCTAACGTCCGTCGTGAAGAGGGAAACAACCCAGACCGCCAGCTAAGGTCCCAAAGTCATGGTTAAGTGGGAAACGATGTGGGAAGGCATAGACAGCCAGGATGTTGGCTTAGAAGCAGCCATCATTTAAAGAAAGCGTAATAGCTCACTGGTCGAGTCGGCCTGCGCGGAAGATGTAACGGGGCTAAACCATGCACCGAAGCTGCGGCAGCGACACTTAGGTGTTGTTGGGTAGGGGAGCGTTCTGTAAGCCGTTGAAGGTGACCTGTGAGGGTTGCTGGAGGTATCAGAAGTGCGAATGCTGACATAAGTAACGATAATGCGGGTGAAAAACCCGCACGCCGGAAGACCAAGGGTTCCTGTCCAACGTTAATCGGGGCAGGGTGAGTCGACCCCTAAGGCGAGGCTGAAAAGCGTAGTCGATGGGAAACAGGTTAATATTCCTGTACTTGGTGTTACTGCGAAGGGGGGACGGAGAAGGCTAGGCTAGCCGGGCGACGGTTGTCCCGGTTTAAGCATGTAGGCGGAGTGACTTGGTAAATCCGGTTGCTTATCAACGCTGAGGTGTGATGACGAGCCACTACGGTGGTGAAGTAGTTGATGCCAAGCTTCCAGGAAAAGCCTCTAAGCATCAGGTAACATTAAATCGTACCCCAAACCGACACAGGTGGTCAGGTAGAGAATACTCAGGCGCTTGAGAGAACTCGGGTGAAGGAACTAGGCAAAATGGTGCCGTAACTTCGGGAGAAGGCACGCTGGCATTAGGTAATGGGACTTGCTCCCGGCGCCGAAGCCAGTCGCAGATACCAGCTGGCTGCAACTGTTTAATAAAAACACAGCACTGTGCAAACACGAAAGTGGACGTATACGGTGTGACGCCTGCCCGGTGCTGGAAGGTTAATTGATGGGGTCAGCCGCAAGGCGAAGCTCTTGATCGAAGCCCCAGTAAACGGCGGCCGTAACTATAACGGTCCTAAGGTAGCGAAATTCCTTGTCGGGTAAGTTCCGACCTGCACGAATGGCGTAATGATGGCCAGGCTGTCTCCACCCGAGACTCAGTGAAATTGAACTCGCTGTGAAGATGCAGTGTACCCGCGGCAAGACGGAAAGACCCCGTGAACCTTTACTATAGCTTGACACTGAACATTGAGCCTTGATGTGTAGGATAGGTGGGAGGCATCGAAGTGTGGACGCCAGTCTGCATGGAGCCAACCTTGAAATACCACCCTTTAATGTTTGATGTTCTAACTCGGCCCCGTGATCCGGGGTGAGGACAGTGTCTGGTGGGTAGTTTGACTGGGGCGGTCTCCTCCCAAAGAGTAACGGAGGAGCACGAAGGTTAGCTAATCACGGTCGGACATCGTGAGGTTAGTGCAAAGGCATAAGCTAGCTTGACTGCGAGAGTGACGGCTCGAGCAGGTACGAAAGTAGGTCTTAGTGATCCGGTGGTTCTGAATGGAAGGGCCATCGCTCAACGGATAAAAGGTACTCCGGGGATAACAGGCTGATACCGCCCAAGAGTTCATATCGACGGCGGTGTTTGGCACCTCGATGTCGGCTCATCACATCCTGGGGCTGAAGTAGGTCCCAAGGGTATGGCTGTTCGCCATTTAAAGTGGTACGCGAGCTGGGTTTAGAACGTCGTGAGACAGTTCGGTCCCTATCTGCCGTGGGCGTTGGAAGATTGAGAGGGGCTGCTCCTAGTACGAGAGGACCGGAGTGGACGAATCACTGGTGTTCGGGTTGTCATGCCAATGGCATTGCCCGGTAGCTAAATTCGGAAGAGATAACCGCTGAAAGCATCTAAGCGGGAAACTTGCCTCGAGATGAGTCTTCCCTGGGGCTTTAAGCCCCCTGAAGGAACGTTAAAGACTATGACGTTGATAGGCTGGGTGTGTAAGTGCAGCGATGCATTGAGCTAACCAGTACTAATGATCCGTGAGGCTTAACCTTACAACACCAAAGGTGTTTTAGATTTGAGAGATAGAAATTTTCAGCGAAGTTCCGAGATTGGGCTGGCTGGCTGTGTGGAGACATATAGCGGGTTTAGTTTAGACAGAATTTGCCTGGCGGCCATAGCGCGGTGGTCCCACCTGATCCCATGCCGAACTCAGAAGTGAAACGCCGTAGCGCCGATGGTAGTGTGGGGTCTCCCCATGCGAGAGTAGGACACTGCCAGGCATCAAATAAGCAAAAGAGGCTACCCTAACGGGTGGCCTTTTTTGTTTGTCTGTTGTGCAGGTTCGACTTGAGCATGATATGCGACAAATTGCGCTTGCGCTGGCCCCGGAGGGGGGAGACTCATCCTCAAGATGAGACGAATATTGTAGGAAAAAAGCGTCAGGAGCGATTTTAACGTTGCTTGCAACGGCCCGAAGGGCGAATGGTAGGAATGCCATTCGTATACTGCCAGGCATCAAATAAAACCGAGACCCCATGCCAAAAGCGTGGGGTTTTTGCTATGGGCAGAATAGTGAAATAGGTATAAATAGTGACCTTAGAGTAGTTGCGTCGCAGGGCTCATAGTCAGACGAGTCAAATATTGCAGGGGCAGGTGAGTCAAATCCGGCCGTCACAGCGATGAATAAAACAAAAGGCTACCTTGATAGGTGGCTTTTTTTGTTTATGGATTTAGCTGTGAGGATTTGAACCAGGTAAGTAAGGTTTTATCGTAGGAATAGCGTGTTTATTGCTGTAGTGGGGTCAGTTTGCCGCTTGATAAAGGCTGTAACCTGTCATTGCACCGGCGACGTCCCAGGCAAAATCCTTCCAGCTCCAGCCAGTCCCACCTTGACGACTATCATATAACTCCTTACCCGCCCCGATCCCGATAGAAAACAGCAGGCCAAAATTACGGCTCTTGGCATCGGACCAATTTTGATGTTCACCATAGGCAGTGCCAGCGGCGGCTAAAACGGCGGAGGCAAAGAAATGTTGTGCCTTATCTTTCCCAGTCCAATTATCATTAGCCATATGCGTGCATGCAGAACTGAGAAAAAACAGTGGGGCGATAAGTAATGGGCGAAGATAAGGTGGGCACCACATGCCGTCTCTCCTCTGGCTAGATACAAAAAACCCGGCATGTAACCGGGCTTTCATATTTATAGAATGCGGCTAATCAGCCGATCGATACGGATCCTGCGCAAACGACGGATCAATTTGCGAACCTTGACTGGATATTGCTGAATATTCTCAAGCTCAAGGTAATGTGAAACAACTTTAGTATGAGTACGGATACACTCCAGCTCTTTAGCGCGCTGCTCGTGCATCTCATGCTTAGGATCGTGGATCAAAATGGCATTTTCCAGATCCAAACGCCATGCGCGTGGATTCAGGTTATTACCGGTAATCAACTGCCAATTATTATCAACCCACATTCCTTTCAGATGATAAGTATTGTCGCCATCTTTCCACAGGCGCACGATTAATTGCCCGCTATCGACAAAACGCTGTAAGCGACTCAGGAAGCGACGCAGGTTGATTTCGTATAAGTAAGGTAACGCGCCAATAATCTTAAACGGTTGATCTTCTGGAATATAAAAGTCATTTGCTGTTTTGTCACCAACAATAATCTCGACCTGTTTGCCTTCACGCAGTAGATAAATGATATTGCGGACTAACAGTGCTGGCAGATTAAAGTAAGGTGTACAAATAGTGAGTCGTTCGTCAGCGGAGGCCATTAAATGATGAATTGTTTTATTCAGTTGACTCTTTTTGCCTAAGCCAACCAATGGGGTGACGGCCAGTTCATCATTACTCGCTTGTGCCGGAAATTGATAGCCGATGTCGCGCAGTGACGAGCGAAACTGTCGGGTCTCATTTTTAATCTCAGGATTGGTCGGCCGATCAGCACGATCCAAGCGTTGCACCGCTCCTGCACTTAGCATCCGTTGTTTCACGTAATCGACCATAATTTCGGCCAATGATGGGTTCGTGATTAATTGGTATCGGTCATAACGATACTTATCGTTTTGATAGAGGTAGACATCATTGATACTGGCACCACTGTAAATCACAGTATCATCAATGATAAAACCTTTCAGATGCAACACGCCGAGTGCTTCGCGAGTATTGACTGGAACACCGTAAATCGGAACGCAAACATTCTGATGATTGGCCGCCATTTCACAGTACCAATCAGCATTGGTATTGACCGCTGCGGCTCCAATACGCCCACGTTGTGCGCGGTGCCAGTCTACCAGCACGCAAATCTCCAGTTCTGGGCGCTGAAGCTTAGCCTGATAGAGGGCATTCATTACGTCCCGGCCTGCATCATCCTGCTCCAGGTAGAGCGCCACCAGATAAATACGTTTGGTCGCCAGGCCTATTAAATCCAGCAGAGTGGAGCGGAAAACCTTGGGGCAATAAAGTGTTTGGACATCATCAACTGACTGAGGGAGTTTGGGCAGTTGTGCAAGGTGTTGTTGATGTTTACTACGTTTGAATTTTGACAACATCACAGTGCGCTTCTTCTCTTGTTATTTGATGGCAGAACCGCCATATCCTAAAAACACTAATCCATTGAGTTGGGCGATAATACCACTACTTTCGCGGATTGTGCGCAAGTTTTGCCTGCCAAAGACCGAATCGTTTGGGGTTGTGGTATATATCACGGTGATTCATGTAACTGAAATCAAAGTGTCAGCTCCAGATTAACGATCCCATCTTCCATCTGTACATCAATACTAAAACCGAGTTTTTTAGCTAAACCGATCATGCCACGGTTGTTGGGCATGGTGACTGCGGTTAACCGTGTTAACCCATGGCTGCGAGTATACTGAATCATCTTTTCTAATAGTTCCCGCCCCAGACCCAGCCCTTTAAGGTCTGAGCGCACCAACACGGCAAACTCGGCGTCAATATTGTCAGGGTCAGACAATGCGCGCGTGACGCCAATAATTTCAGGGCCATTATTTTTTTGGCGCACAGCGACAAATGCCATTTCTCGATCATAGTCAATCTGCGTCATATTCGCCAAATCATCATGGCTGAATTCATTTATTTCACTGAAGTAGCGATAGTAGAGATCTTCTTTAGTGACTTGATCAATAAACAATTTTAGTAGTGGTTCATCTTCTGGCAAAATTGGGCGGAACAGACAGTGAGAACCATCTTTAAGTTCGACCTTTTGTTCCAACTCGTGTGGATAGGGGCGGATCGCCAACCGTGCCTGCGGATCGCCGCTGACAGGTGCCAGTTGCATCGAAACATCCAACAGCGTGAATTCGCTGCCTGACGCAAGTACCGGGTGAATATCTAACCGGCTGATTTCGGGGCAATCGAGAATTAGATTAGAGACTTGTACCAGTAAACGGCTCAAGCCAGGGATATCCAAGGGTTGTAATGATCCACGGCTGCGAATTTTGCCGCCTTTGACCGCTTGTATAATCAGGTAGCGGGCCAGTGCCATATTGAGTGGCGGCAGCGCGACGGCGGCCTGAGTTTCATGATGCCATTCGATGCCACCTTCACCTAACATGATCAACGGGCCGAAAATCGCATCTTGCTCTACTGCAATTCGCAATTCCTGAGCGCCTGCGCGGTTCGCCATACTTTGCACCAGCAACCCGTGGATACGGGCTTGCGGATAAGTGCGCCTTACCCGGTCAAGAATATCGTCAGCAGCCCGCTGTACTTCAATTGCGGTACGAAGATACAGCATTACGCCCTGGACTTCTGACTTGTGCGGGATATCCGGCGAGCGTAGTTTGATGGCAACCGGATAGCCCAATCGTTCGGCGATATGCACCGCTTCTACGCTGTCACTGGCAATCCAGGTTGGCAGTGTGCTGAGGCCATAAGCTTCAAGTATCGGTTGTACTTCATGGGTATCAAGCTGGGTGGCACCTTCTGCCAGCGCCTGGCGAATCAACTGATGCACGTGGGCGGTGTTGGCGGTGAGGCCGACAGGCAGCGCAGGTGTCTCTTTCAATTGCTTCTGGTTACGGCGATATTCCACCATATGCATAAAGGCAGTAATCGCCCCTTCCGGTGTGCGATAGGTGGGGATCCCGGCTTCGGTGAACAGTCGGCGTGCATCTTGCGATGAATATTCACCACACCAGTTAGTGAGCAGAGTAAGGCGCTTGCCACGTGGGTGCTGACGGATAGCGGAAATCAGTAATTCTGCTGTTTTGCTCCCTGGCGCAGCAGCGCTCGGGGAATGAATCAGCAATAGCGCATCGTAGTCGGTACTGTCCAGTAGCGGTTTAAGCGCCGCCAGATAGCGCTCAGCGCTGGCATCATCGCGCAAGTCTATGGGGTTACGTAAGGAAACAAAAGAGGGTAGCACGGCACTCAGCGCCGATTGGGTGGTATCAGACAGTGTTGCCAACTTGCCATTACGGCTGATCAGCTCATCCAGCGCCATGGCCGCCGGGGCGGAACCATTGCTGACGATCAATAACCGTTCACCCCGTAGTGGGTGCATGTGGCTGAGTGTTTCGACGGCGGAGAATAGCTCGTGAGTATCCTGCACCCGCAGCAGGCCTGCCCGCTGAATCGCCGCATCATAAGCCGCGTCCAGCCCTTGCTGACCATTTAGCAACTGCTGAGCACGTTGTGTGCGGCCACTTTTGACCACCAGAATCGGTTTATTGCGCGAAGCGCTGCGCGAGGCGGATAAAAACCGGCGCGCATCACTGATATGTTCGATATACAGCATAATGGCACTGGTTTTGCCATCTCTGGCCAGGAAATCGAGTAAGTCATCGACATCAATATCCAGGCTGTCACCCAGCGCAATAAAATACGAGAAGCCAACTTCCCGCTGCTGCGCCCAGTCGAGAATGGTGTTGGCAACCGCGGCTGATTGAGAGATAAATGCCAGCCGCCCTTTCTTGATGGGAACGGGTGAGAAACTGGCATTTAACCCTTGCCACGGAGCCAGCAAGCCCAGGCTGTTGGGGCCAAGTAAGCGCATATGATGGCGTTGCGCGCAGGCTTTCAGCTCTGGGAACTGTTCGGTTGCGGCAGACAGAATGATGACTGCTTTACAGCCACGGATGCCGAGATCTTCCAACAGGGCCAAATTGCGGCTGTCATGAGTACACAAAATCGTCAGATCGGGCGTAATCGGCAGGCTAGCGATATCTGCGTAAGCCAATACACCACATACTGCTTTATGGGTTGGGGTCACCGGTAGAATAGGGCCATTGAAGCCGCCATCCAGCAAATTACGCATCATCAGGAAACCGGCGCGATCCGGTTTTTCAGAAGCGCCGATAACCGCAATAGACTTCGGGCGTAGTAGTGCTTCTAATCCACGTTGGCTCATCGTTTATCCCCGTTATCTTTCAAGTTGCAGGTGTGTTGGCTGCGCTCACTCAGCCTGCGGGCTCGCATCAATACTGTTCAAACTGGTTCCAGAACGATTCGCCGCCTTTCTGCGCCCTGAAATCTATTGGGTATAAGTTAAAGACAGCTTATCTGATTTTATGTGCTTTCTTCGACAGTTGCTGTGACTCGCCCCACTGGATGGTGAGGTTTTCCCGCTAAATATTGCTGGCGGAAATAGAGGAAATGGGCCGTTAATTGGTCTGCGGCCTGAATATCACCCGCTTGTTGTAGCAGAGCAGCGGCGACTTCGACCGTGCAGTGTTGCTCTGGGCGTGGGGCTTCGCGTAACAGATAATCCGAGCTATTAGTGACATTGAGTGACAGCATCGGCAGGTCAGCCAGATAGGGACTTTTGCGGAACATCTTTTTGGCTTCGTTCCAGGTGCCGTCCAGCAGTATAAATAGCGGAGGCTTATCGCTAATGGGCAAGTGATTAAGTATCTGCCGTGGCGGTTCAGCGTATTTTTCTGGGAATACGACATATGGCTGACGCGCAGGGTCGCCAATGGCCGCCAGCAATGCAGGGTCAACTTCAGTGCGCGCCCAGAGAAAGGCTTGGGTGTCGGGTAGAATATCTGCGATCAAGCGGCCGGTATTGCTGGGTTTTAGGGGTTCGGTATCAAACATAATCAGGCAAAAGCGGCTGGCGGCTGGCTGCGGTTTTATGGTATCGCACAAACAAAAACGCTCTGCCAACAGGCAGCCCTGACAACGTATTGCGCGACAGCCACGGGCACGATAGGCGCGCGTGGATGCGGCTAAACGCTGCCGGCGTAAACGCAGTACGGCATTTTCCGTCGTGAGGATCGTATCTAATAAAGCATGGTCAGTGATCAATATTTCAGTCACGACGGACTCCTGATGAAATAGCGCTATTCTAATCAACCCATACGCTTAGTCATACCATAAAACAAAAAAACAATGCCCCGACAAAAAACTGTCAGGGCATCAATCTCACCGGGCGACTACGTTGCGCCGAGACGCGATAAATGAGTTAAACTAGCTTATCGGGCGGCTGGCTCTACTGATAATTGCTCATCTAGCCAATGATCAAAAGGCGCTTTTGGCAATGCGCCACTGAGCATGTCGACCATTTTACCGTTGCGGTACAGCATAATAGTAGGAATGCTGCGGATACGGAAACGGGTACTAAGCTCGGGTTCGGCTTCGGTGTTAACTTTGACGAAACGGACTTTTCCGGCGCGTTCTGCGGCAACATCTTCAAAGATAGGCGCGAAGCTGCGGCAAGGCCCGCACCACGGAGCCCAGAAGTCGATGACCACCGGCAGGTCATCTTGCAGCAATTTATCCAGCGTTTCAGTGGTGGCGTTAATCACCTCGCCATCAAATAAAGAGTGGCCGCAGCGCCCACATTTAGCGCCGTCATCAATACGTTCTTCCGGTAGGCGGTTAGTCGCCATACAAGCTGTACATACCGTATTCATAAATTAGCCTTTATTTAGTGTCTCAATAGATAGAAGAGAAAACATCGCTGACTTGTTTCCTTGTTGTTATCTATTATGGAGATAAATGGGATAAGTGCCAAAAAGGTTTATTCGATGAATACGATAGTTGCTAGCTTTTAGCGCTTGCTTATGGCTAACCGGGCGGACATCAGGTAATCTTCGCGCCCTGCGCGTTGGTGGAGAAGACAATGAACGATTCATTTAGTGGCAAAAACGGCAAAGTTAAAGTGATGTACGTCCGCAGTGACGAAAGCAGCAGTGACGACCGTAACAACAATAACCGTAGTAAAAACCAGCGTCCGGCAAGCAAAGGTCGTCCAGGTGACAATGCGAGTCGGGGCAGTTCATCGCGTAATAATGATTCACGTCGTAATGATTCCGGCCGTAATGAACGCGTGAGTCCTAGCCGCCCGGCACGTTCTGAAGGCAATGGCCCTTACGATTCACCGTGGAAAACGGTATCCCGTGCGCCATCAGAAGAGCCAGAGTTTGATCATGGTGGCATCAGCGGTAAAAGTCATGTAGATCCGGCGCAATTGCGCCGTCAGCGGGCTGAAGAAACACGTGTTTATGGTGAGAATGCTTGTAAGGCATTGTTTGAAAGCCGCCCAGACGCTATCGTCCGCGCCTGGTTTGTGCAGTCAGTTACCCCTCGTTTTCGCGAAGCGTTGAAATGGATGGCGGCTAACCGCAAGGCTTATCATGTGGTTGAAGAAGAGGAGCTGGCGAAGGCTTCTGGCACTGAACACCATGGTGGTGTGTGCTTCCTTATCAAGAAACGTCAGGGTCTGGATGCAGAAACCTATCTGCAACAGCAGACTCAGGCTAAAGATTGTGTACTGGCGCTGGAAGATGTGGGTAACCCACATAACCTCGGCGGCATTATGCGGACCTGTGCGCATTTCGGTATTAACGGCGTGTTGTTGCAAGATCCGGCGATGCTGGAATCGGGTGCTGCAGTGCGTACGGCTGAAGGTGGTGCGGAGCATATCAAGGCTATCAATGCAGACGATTTCCTCTCGGTATTGGATACCTTCCGTAAAGCCGGTTACACCATCGTGACCACATCGAGTCATAAAGGTGTCAGTCTGTCAAAAGCTGAACTGCCTGCCAAAATGGTGCTGGTATTAGGTCAAGAGAGTGATGGCCTGACCGACAGTGCCTGGCAGCAGGGCGATATGAGTGTGTCTATCGGCGGTACTGGCCGGGTAGAAAGCCTGAATGTGTCAGTGGCAACCGGTATTTTGCTGTCGGAGTGGTGGCGTCAGAATAGCGCCCAATAATACCCTGGTCCTTGCAGCAGCAGGGTTGTTAGCGGCATTGCTTGCTGCCTACCTGCAACTCCAATGACTTTGGGTATATCATTGAGCTAGAAAAATAAAAAAGGGCGCTGATGATAAGTCAGTGCCCTTTTTGTTGCTCAGCGTTAGCCGCTAGTGCGCACCGCCGCCGCCACCGGAGGTAAAGGGTGGCTTGGCAAACCACACCAGCGCCAGCAGCAGCAGGAATACCCCCGCCGAGAGCCAGAAGATCTCATTTGCTGAGATAATCAGCCCCTGATTGGTAATTTCCCGTGCCAGATAAGCCGAGGCTTGTTGCTGATTCATCCCCAGTTTTTCCAACTCCTGATACATCAATGTCGCATTCGGGTTGAACGGGTTAACAAACTCGGTCAGTTGCGAATGGTGCATCGATTCTCTTTGCGTCCAGAGCGTTGTGGTGATGGAGGTACCAATCGATCCCGCCAAGGTTCGCAGGAAGTTAGACAAACTGGATGCTGCGGCCATGCGCTCTGGCGGCAAGCCAGATAACGTAATGGCGGTCAGTGGCATAAAGAAGCAGGCAATAGCAAAGCCTTGCACAAATTGTGGCCACGCCGATGCACCAAAATCCATTCCCGGTTCGAATGTGTAAGCCCGCCAGTAGAAACATACCGCATACATAATGAAGCTGAAGGTGACTAACTGTCGCATATCAATTCGATGAGAGAAGCGGCCAATGATCGGTGATAACAGCACCGGCAATATGCCTACCGGCGCAGATGCCAAGCCAGCCCAGGTGGCGGTGTAGCCATATACCTCCTGTAGTAGTTGTGGCAGCAAGACAATAGCGCCAAAGTACAACATATAGGCCAGGCTGATACACAAGCAACCAATGGTAAAGTTTCTCGATTTGAATAACGAGAGATCAATCACTGGGTGGTCGTCGGTTAGTTCCCAGACTATCAAGAAGGTAATGGCAATCACGGCAATGACCGTCAGGACGATAATCTCGGTCGAGTTAAACCAATCCAGCTCCTTACCTTGGTCAAGCATGATTTGTAACGCGCCGATCCCAACCACCAATAGCACCAGCCCCACCGTATCAATGGGTTTGATTTCAGTTTTGGTCTCACGCCCTTTTAAGGTACTGCCTGCGACCAAAATAACCACCAGCCCGATAGGGATGTTGATAAAGAAGATCCAGCCCCAGTGATAGTTATCGCTGATATAACCGCCGAGGATCGGCCCAAATATCGGGGCCACGACAATTGTCATCGACCACAATGCCAAGGCCATACTTCGCTTGGCTGGCGGATAATTATTCAGTAACAGGCTTTGCGATAGCGGAATCAATGGCCCTGCGACCAATCCCTGAATCACCCGGAAGAAGATAAGCATCCCCAGGCTGTTGGAAATACCACACAACCATGAAGCCAGAGCAAATAGTCCGGTTGCCCACAGGAACAGGCGCACTTCACCAATGCGCTTGGCCAGCCAGCCGGTGATGGGGATCGAAATAGCATTTGCCACCCCGAACGAAGTAATAACCCAAGTGCCTTGCGAATTGGATGAGCCTAAATCACCGGCAATAGTAGGAATAGCCACGTTTGCAATGGTGGAGTCCAACACCTGCATGAAGGTTGCTAATGATAGCGCGACCGTCATCCAGGCGAGTTGGGCACCCTCAAGCGGTTTTTGTGCCACAGAGGCCTCCGGCGCGCTTAACTTGCATTTGCATCAACATTAACCCGCATTCGCATGAACAATGTCGCTAATCATTTGATTAACCGGTGCTAAATCCAGTGACAGCGCGTTAGTTACAAATGCAGGTTCTTTACGCACATTTTGTGCCAGCACTTGGCCGTCGGTATTGGCGGTATCCACTCTAACCGTGGTAGACAGGCCAATACGCAGCGGATGTTCAGCCAGTTGTTTGTTATCCAGTTCGATACGGACTGGCAGGCGCTGAACCACTTTAATCCAGTTACCGGTGGCATTTTGCGCCGGTAACAGTGAGAAGGCGCTGCCGGTCCCCATGTCCAGACCAACCACTTTCCCCTGATAAACCACGTCATCACCATAGAAATCAGTTATGACTGTGGCGCTTTGGCCAATGCGCATATTCGCTAACTGTGTCTCTTTAAAGTTAGCGTCAACCCACATCTGGTTTGCCGGGATAACTGCCATTAATGGCGCGCCATTGGCAATTTCAGCACCCACTTGCACACTGCGGCGTGAAACAAAACCGTCTACCGGGCTGACAACTTTGGTCCGTTGCAAGGAGAGCCAGGCATCACGTAACTTGGCCGCAGCCTGCTCGACAGCCGGTTGTTTTTCTAATGGGGTATTTAAAACCAATGCCTGATTGGCATTGTATTGTGCAATCGCAACATCCAGCGAAGCCTGTGCGGCATCGACGGCATCACGGGCGTGTTGCAGCTCTTCACGGCCAATGACATTAGCCGAACCGAGCACCACACGGCGTTGTAGGTCATTTTGTGATTTACTCAGTTCAGTTTTTTTCAGGGCAATATTCGCCTGATACTGCTTACTGTTAATCATGAGCTGGTGGGTTTGACGCACACTGTTAGCCAGTGCGGTTTTTGCCTGCTCAAACGCCTGTTCGGCATCAGTTGGGTCAAGAGCCAGCAGTACATCGCCACTTTTAACAAAATCTGTATTTTCGAAATTGACACTGACTACGCTGCCGGGAACCTGCGACATGATCTGTATCTGGTTGCCTGAAATATAAGCATTATCAGTCTCTTGATGATGACGTAACACCAAGAACCAATAAATAAAATAGGCCACGCCAAGGATGATAAAAATAACCGTCAGGAGAAGAAGTATGCGTTTACGTTGCTTCTTCTTGTTCTGCGGTTGTTGCGGGATTTGAGCTTCCGCGCTTGTACTCATGGTCTTCCCCACATTTTATATTGTTTTATTTTGTGAACCCTCATTGACCGGGGCCTGATGACCACCACCCAATGAACGGATCAAACTAATCTTGGCCTGCAATAAATGGTTGCTGGCGCTAAGTTCCGATTGTTGCTGTTGTAGATATTGTGATTCGGTTACCAACAGCTCATCACTGCCGATAATCCCAGTTTTATAACGGACGTTGGGCTGCAATATCCGGGTATTAGCCGAGTAAATCAATCGTCAGTTCAGCCCTTAAAAAATGGCGAACAAAGGCGTGAGTCTCCAGCTATGTGGGGATCGCATAGTTGTTTACTTGGATCAAGTAATGCGCCTGGATAGATATATTGGAATTACTGCTCCGGTACTTCCATTTGATCTAAACGAGACAGTAACTTGCGCGTCAGCGTTTCAAGCTGTTGCTGTTCGTCAGCGTCTAGGGTTGACCAAAGAAAATGCAGACATTTATGTTGTGGGGGCAGCAGCTGATTCAAAAACTCAACGCCCGCCTCGGTCAGATGCAAATGCAAACAACGGCGGTCATTGTGGCTTTCGCGGCGCTCAATCCAACCTTTCTTTTCCAGTTCGTCAGCAATGCGGGTCGCATTGGTGCGCGAAGAACCCAGTGCCGCACTCAGTTCAGACGGTTGGATACTGCGACTTTCCTGCGCATCCAGCGTAATTAATGCCATAAATAAGGTTTCGTTAATTCCTTGTGCTTTCAGCATCTTGTTGCGATTTTCTAGCAACTTACTGTGCATATGCATACACAAGCGTGTCAGTAGAATTTCCTGATAAGGGAAATCTTTCTGGCGTTTGGCACGAAAATTAAGCATCTGTTCTATAGGACTAAACGAACTTTCCATTATAATGAGCCTCATTAATTTCAAATGGTACAGTAACGATAGTGACTAATAATGTAAACGGTATAATTCGAGAAAAATTTAGCAATTCGTGTTATTCAGTCACTGTTTGTAGTAATTAGTATCACTAATTGTAAGGTTATTGTGTTTTAGCTCATAATTCAGGCAATCTCTTATCCCAAAATCATGAGCAATTTGAATGTCAGTCCATAGCTGATCGCGCCAAATAACGTGGCGAAGATAATACTGTTGGTTTTATAAAAGCAGCCACAGATAACCAGAAAGCCAATCAGTGTCGGCATGAGTTTCTGCGGGTTATGCATAATTTCTGGTGTACTGGAAACCACCAATAACGCACAGATAGAAGCAATCCCAATGCTGTCCAACAGCAGTGAAACTCTGCCTCGTTGCAGACCCGCTTGTTTACGTGCTGGTCCCAGGCGCAGTGGCAAATAACGAAACAGGTAATTTACCGTCCCCACCACTAACCCAATAATCAGGACATCTGAATTCATGGTGTCGGCTCCTGCTCGTTATTTTCACTGTGTTCGGTCACCACTTCTGGTGTGGGTTGCAGCAGGGCGGCCAGGCACCCTGCGCCAATTCCGGCCAAAATCGCCACCGGAATAGAGAACAACACGGCGCCGAGCAATGCGCCACTCAGCGAGGCGATAACGGTTAGGCTGTATTGGCGTTTAAATGAGGCCAGCAGAAAGCTCAAGAACAACGCCGGTAACATAAAGGAGAGGGAGGCCTCAATAGCGGGATAATTCTCCAACGGGCCATTGCCAAACATGGCACCGATTGCGGTACCTGCCACCCAAGATAGCCAAGAGGTAAACGCGATACCGAGCATCCAGTTTTCGCTCCAGCGTCGCTCTTCTTTCATTAACTTGGTGGTGGCAGCAGCAAACACTTCATCGGTCAAACCAAATGCCCACAGCGCGGTTTTTTTACCGGATAATTTGGTCAGAATACGGTGTTTGAGTGCCGGTCCATACAAGATATGACGGATATCCATTGCCATCACGGTTAAGGCGGAAACCCATAATGACATCCCGGCGCTGAGCAGGGCGGTAATAACGAATTGGCTGGCACCGGCATAAATGATGCAAGAGAAGAAAATACCTTCCAGCGGGGTAAAACCCAGTTTTACCGAACTCAGACCAAAGGCGAAGGCGACGGGTAAATAGCCGATAACGATAGGCAGGCTATCGGTAATGCCCTCCGTAAAGGTGGCGGTTGACCGGGTAGCTGGCGGAGAGTCGGTGATTTGGCTTGGCATAAGATCTTTGGGTTACAGGGCAAAATAACAAGTTAGGTAACATTACCAGAGTGGTAATTTTCTTAATACCCTATAACCCAAATTTATATCTGCATTGATTATTAGTTAGCTAACTAATTAAGGTCACTCAACGGGTTGATTAACGGGAGGATCAAAGCGTTTACCGGCCAGCCACGTCGTAATATTTAGTATGCACAGCACCAAACCGGCCATTGCCACACCATACCAGCCGGCATGTTGGTATGCTGCTGCTGAAATCAGCGAACCTAACGCCCCGCCGATAAAGTAAGTGGTCATATAACCGGCGGTTAAGCGATTTCTGGCTTCCGGCATCATGCGATATATCACGCTCTGATTGGTGACATGCACCCCCTGAACCGCCAGATCCAACACCACAATGCCGATAATCAGCGCGATGATGGAATGCTGCCCCAGGGCGATAGGTATCCAAGACAACAGCAGTAATCCCAAACCAACACTGGTGGTGATGCGGGCTTTACCTTTATCCGCCAATTGGCCCGCTTTGGTCGCCATCAACGCGCCAGCAGCACCGACCAGGCCAAATAGCCCGATAGTAGCTTCTGAATAGCCGAAGGGGGGAGAAGCCAGTAAGAAGGCCATCGACGTCCACAACACACTAAAGTTGGCAAACGAGAGCGCGCCGAGCAAGGCACGGGTGTGCGAATAAACAGCGAGAATATTGAACCAAGCAGCTGGCCGTAATTTAAACCGGTATGTTGTTTATAGCGCGGCAGGTAGCGCCACAATACCAATGCCATGACGAACATCAGCGCGCTGGCGACCCAATAAATGGTGCGCCAACCGCCAATGGAGGCCAGTGCTCCTGCCACGGTTCGTGCCAGCAAAATCCCCAGCAGCAGACCACTCATAATAATACCGACCACCTTGCCGCGTTTTTCCGGCGCAGCCAGAGTGGCCGCCAGCGGCACCAGTAATTGTGCCACCACTGAGAACAAACCAGTGAGCGCGGTGCCAACAATCATCATAGTGAGGTTTTGTGACATTGCGGTAATCAGCATGCCGCCAGCAGCCAGCAAGGTCATGCCCACAATCAGCCCACGGCGTTCAAACATATCCCCTAGCGGCACCAGGAACATTAATCCCACAGCATAGCCCAACTCGGCCGCAGTAACGATAAATCCAGCTTGATTGACCGAGAGATTAAAGGCTTGTGCGATGGTTTCCAGCAGTGGCTGGGCATAGTAGTTGCTGGCAACAGCCAGTCCGGTTGCGACCGACATCAACACGATCAATGCCGGACTTAACCCGGAGTTTTCAGCTTTTTGTGTCATAAGGAATTATTCTGAATTGATAAGAGCGACAGTATTAGATAATTAGGAATGATAAACCAAGGGATAAATTTTATCTCAGTTCAGATCGGGTTTTAGTTGATACTCGATCGGTGATCACTTTGCTTCAACCAAGCAGGCTAATCGAACCGTGGCCGACTCGCTGGCGAATGACAGATAGCACTCAGCATGAAAATTATCTTATTACTGCGGTGGGCTTGTGTGCTATTTTCCGCAAAAATGCTTATGCTGAAACGATAGTTTCATTGGCCGGAGAAGGGTATGAAACAGATTGATGAACGTTTGCGGGCGCATTATGCACAGTTGACCCCGCAGGAGCAGCGCGTTACTGATTTTATTTTTGATCATTTTGACGACCTGATTAGCTATAACAGTGCTGAATTGGCGCGCTTGAGTGGGGTGTCTAAGGCCACGGTTAGCCGGCTGTTTAAGCGCTTGGGGTACGCCAGTTATCGGGAAATGCGTGAAGAAGTACGCACCTTGCGTCAAAGCGGTATGCCATTGACCGATAGTCGTGATGCGGTACAAGGGAACACCTTGCTGGCGCGCCACTATAAGCAAGAAATGGCGAATTTAACGCATTGGGTGAGTCAGTTGGATAGCCGTCAGTTAGCCGAGGTTATCGATGCGATGATACGTGCGCCGCGTATCTTATTATTGGGGCTACGAAACAGTTACCCGGTTGCTCTGCATTTACGTCAACAGTTGTTGCAGGTGCGCCAGCACGTGCAGTTGGTGCCACAAGCGGGGCAGACGCTGGCAGAGGAGTTGGTGGATGTCACGCCGCGTGATTTAGTTATTGTGGTGGCATTTCGCCGCCGGCCAAAAGTTATCCGCGAGATCCTGCTACAAATGCAGGTACAAGGCGTGCCGACGCTGCTGATTTGTGAGCCGCAAGCTCAGTCAATATTGCCGTTAGCACGTTGGCGGTTGACTACGCCGCTCGACAGCGTATCGGCTTTTGATAGCTACTCTTCGGCCATGAGTCTGGCAAATTTACTGAGTAATTCTTTATTGCATGAAATGCTCGCACAGGGCCGTCAGCGAATTCATCAAATCGCTGATTTATATGATGATTTAGGAGAGTTAGAGCAACGGTAGTTTGTTCGCCATATAGGTCAAAAGGCTATCGTTTAGTTCAGTGTCCGAAGGGGTAACACTCTTCTGGCTGTTGCGACAGCTTATGTCACTTTCACCTCCCGGCGGCGCGCTAACGCCTTCTTTTTATCAATTAATGCACTTTTGTGGTGCATTTTGATTGTTGATTTGCACCTTGATTGTGAGTCTCTCTCTTCGATTTATTCCTTGTGATTCGTGTAGTGAGCCTAAATATGGGCCTCTCGTCATAGGTTATCATTGGCATAGTAGTTGCAACGATGGTTTCAGTATTTGCTTTTAAAGAACCCATCGTTTCATTACTGAGTTATTGGAGATATGCTATGAACATGAAAAAGCGGATGTTGGCCTTGCTGGGTGCTGCACTGATATGGGTTCAGGCTCCTTCGGTGTTAGCCGATCAGTTAGAGCAAATTCAGCAGCGTGGTGTGTTGCGGGTCGCCGTTCCACAGGATTTCCCGCCATTTGGCTCGGTTGGTACGGATCTTCAGCCGCAGGGTTATGACATCGACATGGCACATTATTTGGCCGATAAGATGAAACTAAAGTTGCAACTGGTGCCGGTGACCAGTGCCAACCGAGTGCCTTATCTGCAAACGGATAAAGTGGATTTAGTGATTTCCAGCTTGGGTAAAAATCCTGAACGGGAAAAAGCTATCGCATTTAGCCGTGCCTATGCACCGTTTTTCTTGGGTGTATTTGGTGCTAAAGACGATGCACTGAAGCAACCAGAACAATTGGCAGGTAAAACGGTGGGGGTAACCCGTGGTGCAGTGGAAGATATGGTGCTGAGTGAGTTAGCCCCTAAAGATGCTCAGATTAAACGGTATGAAGATAACAACACTACGCTGTCAGCCTACCTGTCTGGTCAGGTGAATTATTTGGCGACGGGCAATTTGGTGGTCAGTGCACTGGTTCGCCAGAATCCAACCCAGGCACCGGTGGCGAAGTTTATGCTGAAAGATTCACCGTGTTATATCGGTTTGCGTCAGGGAGAAACGGCTCTGAAAGCCAAAGTGGATGCACTGATTGGGGAAGCATTGCAGGATAACACGCTAAATGGTTTGTCCGAGAAATGGTTGAAGGCGCCGTTACCGGCTGATTTGGGTGCATAACAGGAGTTGGCTATGACCTATCAGCTTAATTTCTCTGCTTTGTGGCCTTATCTGCCTGAACTATTGTCGGGCCTGTTGACCACCATTGAGCTGACGGCTATGGCCACCCTCGGCGGTATTGCGCTGGGGATAGCGGGAGCCGCAATTCGCTGTGGTGATAGGGTTATATTGCGCCGGATATGGGGCGGTTATGTAGAAATTGTGCGTAATACCCCATTCGTGGTGCAACTGTTTTTTATTGTGTTTGGTTTACCGGCACTTGGCTTGAAACTTAGTGCCGGTCAGGCAGCCTTATTGGCGATGACTATCAATCTGGGCGCTTATAGCACGGAGATTATTCGTGCCGGGATTCAAGCCAGCGCTAAAGGCCAGTGGGAGGCGGGGCGGGTATTAGGGTTACGCCGTAGTCAGACTTTTTTCCGCGTGATCCTACCGCCGTCGTTACAGCGCATTTATCCGGCGCTGGTAAGCCAGTGCATTATTGTGATGCTCGGTTCTGCGGTGGTATCACAGGTGTCATTTGAAGAACTGACATTTGCCGCCAACCTGATTCAGTCGCGCACCTTCCTCAGTTTTGAAGTCTATCTGGTGACCACCTTGCTCTATTTGTTGTTAGCCATCGCAATGCGCCAATTACTGCTGGCGGTTGGCCGTCGATTCTTTGGGAGCCATAACTCATGATGTTTACTGACTGGGATATCATCCGTAACTTGTTATTGGCCGCCCGCTGGACGCTGTTACTGTCACTAACGGCCTTTTTTGGCGGCACATTAGTGACATTACCATTGATGTTGATGCGCTTGAGTCGTTGGTGTTGGGCAGCTCGTTTTGTCCGTCTATATACCGAATTGTTTCAGGGTACGCCGTTGCTGATGCAACTGTTTCTGGCCTTCTTCGGCTTAGCACTGTTGGGTATTGATGTTAGCCCGTGGGCGGCTGCGGCGATGGCTTTGACACTGTTTACCAGTGCCTTTCTGGTGGATATCTGGTGTGGCAGTATTGCAGCGTTGCCGAAAGGCCAGTGGGAGGCTTCCCGCTGTCTGGGTCTGAGTTTCAGCCAGACGTTATTGCGGGTGATTGTGCCGCAGGCGATGCGTATCGCAATTGCACCGACCGTGGGTTTCTCGGTGCAGGTTATCAAGGGCACAGCACTGGCATCGATCATTGGTTTTGTCGAATTAACCAAAGCGGGCACCATGCTCAATAATGTCACTTATCAGCCGTTTAAAGTTTTTGGCTTAGTGGCGCTGGGCTATTTCCTGATGTGTTATCCGTTGTCGCGTTACAGCCATTATCTGGAGAGGAAATTTCATGCCGCTGATCACCATTAATCAGGTTCAAAAATACTATGGCCAGAATCATGTACTTAAAGGCGTAGATCTGGATATCGAGATGGGCGAAGTGATCTCGATAATTGGCCGCAGTGGTTCAGGTAAAAGTACCTTATTGCGTTGTATCAACGGGCTAGAGGGATATCAGGACGGCAGTATCAAGTTGGGTGGTATGACGGTAACGGATCGTGATTCGCAGGCGCGGGAGATTAGCCGCTCGGTAGGCATGGTGTTCCAGAGTTTTAATCTGTTCCCACATATGACAGCGTTGGAGAATGTGATGCTGGCACCGCGTCGGGTACTGAAAAAGAGCACGACCGCGTGCCGTGAACTGGCGGCGTTGATGCTGGAAAAAGTTGGGCTGGCCGACCGGCTCGATTATTACCCGGCTAATCTTTCCGGTGGGCAGCAGCAGCGTGTGGCGATTGCCCGTGCGCTGGCGATGCAGCCGAAGGTATTGCTGTGCGATGAGATCACCTCGGCTTTGGATCCTGAGTTAGTGGGGGAAGTGTTGAAAGTCCTCGAACAGTTGGCGGCAGAAGGTATGACACTGATTCTGGTGACCCATGAGATGAATTTTGCCCGTGAAGTGGGTGACCGGGTGGTGTTTATGCATCAAGGGCGGGTGTGGGAGCAGGGCGAAAGTCGCGCCTTATTTGCTAATCCACAAACTACTGAATTAAAACAGTTTATATCATCGGTCCGTGGTTTGTAGGCCACATTTCACTGAATTATTTAAGGATGGAGATTTTCTATGTCGGCAATAAACCCTAATCCGCTGTTTTGTCAGATTAACCCACCGGCACGGTTGCTGATGGGGCCGGGGCCGATCAATGCCGATCCCCGGGTATTGCGGGCGATGGCCAGTCAGTTGATCGGGCAATACGATCCGGCGATGACAGAGTATATGAATCAGGTGATGGCGCTATATCGTGGGGTTTTCCGCACTGAGAATCAGTGGACGATGTTGATCGATGGCACCTCTCGTGCGGGTATTGAGGCGGTTCTGCTGTCGGCCATCCGCCCTGGCGATAAAGTTCTGGTGCCGGTTTTTGGCCGTTTTGGTCACTTATTGTGTGAAATTGCCCGCCGTTGCCGGGCCGAAGTCCACACTATCGAGGTGGCGTGGGGCGAGGTATTCAGCCCAGAGATGATTGAAGATGCTATCAAGAAAGTACACCCACGGCTGCTATTGACGGTGCAGGGCGATACGTCAACCACCATGTTGCAGCCGCTGGCTGAGTTGGGCGAGATCTGTCGCCGCCATCAAGTGTTGTTTTATACCGATGCGACTGCATCGCTGGGGGGGAACCTATTGGAAACTGACGCCTGGGGGTTGGACGCAGTATCTGCCGGGTTGCAAAAGTGCCTTGGCGGGCCATCAGGCAGTGCTCCGGTGACCCTCAGCCCACAATTCGCTGAGCAAATTCGGCGGCGCAAATGTATTGAGCAGGGGATCCGTACTCAGGATCATGCTGATGGCGACGAAGAGATGATCTATTCCAATTACTTTGATTTGGGCATGATCATGGATTATTGGGGGCCGGAGCGCCTGAATCATCATACCGAAGCCACCAGTATGCTGTTTGCGGCACGGGAATGCGCACGAGTAATACTGGAAGAGGGATTGGATAACGGTATTGCCCGTCATGCTTTGCATGGTGCAGCGTTGTTGGCGGGCATTCAGGGAATGGGGCTGGCGGTGTTCGGTGATATGAAGCACCGCATGAACAATGTGTTGGGGGTGGTTATTCCGACCGGTGTTTCTGGTGAGCAAGTGCGGCAACTGATGCTAAATGATTTTGGTATCGAGATTGGTACCTCATTCGGGCCGCTAAATGGCAAAATTTGGCGCATCGGCACTATGGGATATAACGCGCGTAAAGATTGTGTGATGCAAACGCTGGTGGCATTGGAGGCGGTATTAAACCGTTTAGGTTTTGCCACGGTTCAGGGCAACGGATTGCAAAGCGCGTGGAATGTCTATCAAGCTGAGAGTGATAAACCGGCTATTGATCCACTAAACGGAGCGAACTGATGGCTGTTACCCTGCCGGATGCCGAGGCAGAGCAGGCTGCATTACGGGTCTTGGCCCGTTGTGATGTGCTGGCGGCAATCAGTGAATCAGCGGATGCGCTGACGCGTGTGTACCTGTCTCCTGAACATTTGCGGGCAAATCAGCAAGTGGGTGAATGGATGCAGGCGGTCGGGATGCGCGTCTGGCAGGATGCAGTTGGTAATATTTGCGGCCGTTATGAAGGGCTGCAACCTGATGCGCCGGCCCTATTGTTAGGCTCTCATCTTGATACGGTGCGCAACGCCGGCCGTTACGATGGCATGCTAGGTGTATTAAGTGCGCTAGAAGTGGTGGGGTATTTGTATCGTCAGCAGCAGCGGCTGCCGGTGGCCATTGAGGTGATTGGTTTTGCCGATGAAGAGGGTACGCGCTTTGGTATCACCCTGCTGGGTAGTAAAGGTATCACTGGGCGCTGGCCGGCCGATTGGTTGAGTAAAACCGATGCTGAGGGTGTCAGTGTGGCGCAGGCCATGGAGAATCTTGATTTTGACCCGGCGGCTATTGTCAGTGCGCGACGTGAGGTGAGTGATTTTTGTGCTTATCTGGAGCTGCATATTGAACAGGGGCCGTGTTTAGAAAAGGCCGATTTGGCATTGGGTGTGGTGACGGCAATCAATGGCGCGCGCCGTCTGAATTGCCGATTTATTGGCTTAGCGGGCCACGCTGGTACGGTGCCGATGGGGCAGCGGCAAGATGCATTGGCCGGTGCGGCGCAATGGATTGGTGCCGTTGAACAGTTGACTGCTTGCTATGGTGAACATTTAGTGGCGACAGTTGGAACACTCAGTTGTTCGCCAGGTGCTGTGAATGTGATTGCCGCAGAGGTGGTTCTGACGCTGGATATTCGTGGCCCGCAAGACTGTCACGTGGACCAGTTACTGGCCAGCTTGTTGGCGCAGGCGCAAGTGATAGCAGCACAGCGCGGCCTGACTTTTTCATCAGAAGAGTTTTACCGTATCAGTGCTACCGAATGTGATATGGCTTTGCGCCAGCGAATCAACGCCAGTATTGATCGGGTACAGGGGCGCTCATTATTGCTGCCCAGCGGTGCGGGGCATGATGCCATTGCTGTTGCTGAGTGCTGGCCAGTAGGGATGTTGTTTGTGCGCTGCAAAGGAGGGGTAAGCCATCATCCTGATGAATCCGTCATGCATAGTGATATTGCGCTAGCCATTCAGGCTTATCTGGAAACGGTGCTATCCTGGCAGCGGGTTTAATACACTTGGGGAGCACTTTTGCGGCACGGCTCCCCCTGGTTTTACCTTTACAACAATAAAAAATCATCAACATCGCGCCATGCCGGAAAGGCTTCGCGATAGCTCTGCAATGTTTCTAAAGACAACTCAGCATCCAGTTGCGCAGCCAGTCCCGGTTCTGCTTGCGCCAACACCTCACCTTGAGCATCCAGAATCACACTGTCGCCCTGGTAGTGATGGCCGTTATCATCATCGCCGACCCGATTACATCCGGCGACGTAAGCCTGATTTTCTATCGCGCGCGCTGTCAGTAAACTTTGCCAGTGTTTGGCGCGAGGAGCTGGCCAGTTAGCGACATAGAGTGCTAAATCATAATCTTGCAAATTGCGTGACCACACCGGAAAACGCAGGTCATAGCAAACTTGCATCAAAATTCGCCAGCCGCGCCATTCCACCACCTTGCGCTCTTTGCCCGCTTGATAGTGGTGGTGCTCACCGGCCATGCGGAATAAGTGGCGTTTGTCATAATGATGAACGCGCCCATTCGGTTCAACCAGCAGGAAGCGGTTCACCGCACCCTCGGTGGTTTTCAGCGCCACACTGCCGCCAATCAGGGCATCAGTAACCGTGGCCCAATGGCGTAACCAGTTGATGACCTCACCTTCTGATAATGCATTTTCAGCCGCATTCATGGCAAAACCGGTGGTAAACATCTCTGGCAACACAATCACATCACGCTGCCGGAGTGGCTCCAACAGCATGTCAAAATGGCGCAGATTTGCCTGTGCATCCAACCATACCAATGGCTGTTGCAGCAGGGTCAGTTTTAAAGTTGACACAATCGCTCCGCCGCAGCATCCAGCGTGGCATCCTGTTTGGCGAAGCACAGCCGGATCAGTTTATGGGGAAACGGGCCTTCACAAAATACCGATAACGGTATCGCGGCCACGCCGACATGTTCGGTTAACCATTGGCAGAATTCAACATCATCAAGATCAGAAACCGCGCTGTAATCGGCCAACAGGAAATAGGTGCCTTCACTCGGCAGAATTTTCAGGCGGCTGGTGGACAGCGCATTAACGAAGCGATCACGACGGGCGCGATAAAAATCGGGCAGTTGCTGCCAGTGCTCTGGTTGGGCATTGAGCATATCCGCCAATGCGAGCTGAACCGGCGTGCAAACCGAAAAGGTCAGATATTGATGAATTTTACGTACTTCGGCACTGATAGCGACGGGGGCGATGCAATACCCCACTTTCCAACCGGTCATATGGAAGGTTTTGCCGAAAGAGGACACTGCAATGGCGCGTTGGCGCAGGTGCGGATGAGCCAGCACACTGGCATGGCCTGTGGCGCTAAAGCAGATGTGTTCGTACACCTCATCGCTCAGCACATAGATATTACGTTCAGCAATCACTTGCCACAGTTGTTCAAAGTCTTCCGCCCGCCAAACAGTCGCTGAAGGGTTATGCGGCGTATTGACGATAACCAGACGAGTACGTTCAGAAACCAGATCAGCAAATTCAGACCAGTCGGTGGCGAATGTCGGGGGTTTCAGTGCTATGCGCTTGAGTATGCCGCCCGCCAGTTTAACTACCGGTGCATAGCTGTCGTAACTGGGGTCAAAGCAGATAACTTCGTCGCCTGGGCGCACCAGGGCGGTAATGGCGGCAAACAGGGCTTCGCTGGCACCGGTAGTGATGGTGATTTCGCTGTCGGCATCGGGCTGCCAGCCGTAGATTTTAGCCGTTTTCTCCGCAATTGCATTGCGCAGCGGCGCCACGCCGGTCATTGGGGCATATTGGTTTGCACCTTGACTGACATGATAGGCCAATTGCTGTTTCAAATAGTCTGGGCCATCAAAATCGGGGAACCCTTGCGATAAGTTAATCGCTTGGTGTTTTTGCGCCAATGCACTCATTTGCGTAAAGATTGTAGTGCCTTGTGCCGGCAATTTACTGTCTGGAATAAAGGATAAAGTGCTCATGGCAGATGAATACTCCTGGCGCTGTATGTTGCCGTCAATATAACACGATGTTAAGATTTGGCAATCAAGACGCTTAGATGTTTAAACGGCTAAATGCCGTAATTCGCTAAGCATAGATAAAAATGTACTAAAGCTGATCGTCGGGCAAATTGCGGTTGCTAAATGTGATGACCCACCTACACCACAACAGGGATATGCAATGACAGAAAATGTACAACTTGGCGCGCTGTTAGCCGCCTGCCACTGGATCGGGGAGAAGGGCTGGTGCCCAGCGACTGGTGGTAATATGTCCCTGCGGCTGGACTCGACTCATTGTCTGGTTACCGAATCGGGTAAAGATAAAGGCAGCCTCACCGCTGACGATTTTCTACTGGTAGAAACCGCCAACAACCATGTTCCCAGTGGGCGCACTCCCTCGGCAGAGACCGGGCTACATACCTTGCTTTATCGTCGGTATCCAGAGATCAATGCGGTGTTACATACTCACTCGGTGAATGCCACCGTGCTATCTCGGGTTGAGCGTAGCCATGAATTAGTATTGCAAGGCTATGAAATGCAGAAATCACTATCGGGTCAGCGTAGCCATTTGGATGCGGTTGCCATCCCTATTTTTGATAATGATCAGGATATTCCGGCGCTGGCCCAACGGGTTGCCGCACTGGCAGATAATAACCCGCTACACTACGGATTCTTGGTGCGCGGTCATGGCCTGTATTGCTGGGGAAATAGCGTGGTGGAAGCCCGTCGTCATCTGGAAGGGCTGGAATTCTTGTTCCAGTGTGAACTGCAACGCCGCTTGTTTGATCTCAATTCTAACGTGGGGGCTAAATGATCCAGGCTATTGTTACCGATATTGAAGGCACCACCAGTGACATCCGCTTTGTCCATCAGGTGCTGTTCCCCTATGCCCGCGAGCGACTGACGCCCTATTTGCGTGCACATCAGCAGGATGAAGAGATTGCCGTAGCGCTAACCAGTTTGCGCCATGAACTTGCACAGCCGGATGCTGATATTGAAACATTGATTACCGCGTTACATGGTTTTATGGATGAAGACCGTAAATCCACGGCGTTGAAAGCGATTCAAGGCATTATCTGGCGCACCGGTTATCTGCAAGGGGACTTTCGTGGTCATCTTTACCCAGAAGTGGCCCGGCAATTGGCCGACTGGCAGCAACAGGGTTTGGGGTTATATGTCTACTCTTCCGGCTCGGTTGCTGCGCAGAAACTGTTGTTTGGTTACAGCGATGCAGGGGATTTACGCCCGCTATTCAGTGGCTATTTTGATACCCATGTTGGGGGGAAACGTGAGGTGAACTCTTATCAGAATATTGCTAGTCAATTAGCTATCGCCCCACAAGCACTGCTGTTTTTATCTGATATCCGTCAGGAGTTGGATGCCGCGCAACTGGCGGGTTGGCAAACTTGCCAACTGATTCGCGACTTTCCTGATAACGAAAGCCGCCACCCACAGGTGAGCCGTTTTGATCAAATCGTTTTGGAGGATTTTACAGCATGAGCGGATTAACGATTTTTAGTGATGAGCAGCCGGAGCAACCGCTGTGGCAAAGCCGTGATGCTGAAGAGATCCAGCAGCAACTGACTGCTATTGGTGTGCGCTTTGAGCGCTGGCAGGCAGATCGTGAACTGGGTGAAAATCCACAGCCGGAGGCGGTGATTGCAGCTTATCAACATGAGATTGACCGGCTGGTGGCGGAGAAGGGTTATCAGAGTTGGGATGTGATTAGCATGCGGCCTGATAACGCTCAGCGGGAAGTGTTGCGTGAGAAATTTTTATCAGAACATACCCACGGTGAAGATGAAGTGCGCTTTTTCGTTGCAGGTGCAGGGTTGTTCTGTTTGCATCTGAACGGTAAAATTTATCAAATACTTTGTGAAAAGAATGACTTACTTTCTGTCCCTGCCGATACTCGCCACTGGTTTGATATGGGGTCTGCACCGAATTTCACGGCTATTCGGGTATTTGATAATCCTGAGGGGTGGGTGGCACATTTTACTGGCGATAAGATAGCCGATGCTTATCCACGTTTGGATTGATCACCTTCTTACTTGAAGCCGCAGCTAACACCGCTGCGGCTTCAATTGCTTTGGGGATAAAATTACAAACATTGCTAATTCTTAGCTTGGAAGAAGCCTGCCGCCACTTGTTCTGGGCTAATGACGCCGCTGTCTAATACCCAACCACTGATCAATGCTGCCGGTGTGACATCAAATGCCGGGTTATACACAGCGGCATCTTCTGGTGCCCAATGGCAACTGCCAAAGCTGCCTGAGACACCGGTCACTTCACTGGCGGCACGCTGCTCGATTGGGATCGCTGCACCATTCGGGCAGTTTGGATCGTGAGTAGTGTGCGGGGCGGCAACATAGAACGGAATATTGTGATAGTGGGCCAACACCGCCAAACTGTAAGTGCCTATTTTATTTGCCACATCGCCGTTGGCGGCAATGCGATCCGCACCAACCCAGATAGCATCCACTTTGCCCTGAGCCATCAGGCTGGCAGCCATCGAATCACAAATCAATTGATATGGAATACCTAACTCACCTAACTCCCAGGCGGTTAAGCGGCCGCCTTGTAGTAAAGGACGGGTTTCATCGACCCACACCTGCTGAATATTACCTTGCTGATGGGCTTTCAATAATACGCCGATAGCGGTACCAATGCCTGCCGTAGCGAGGCCACCGGTATTGCAGTGGGTTAGCAAGTTACTGCCCGGTTTAACCAGTGCCGCCCCATGCCGGGCAATGCGCTCGCACAATTCTCGGTCTTCATCCACCAAATGTAGCGCTTCGCGGACCAAAGTATCGACCCAGTTGGCTTGTAGCAAAGCCTGCTGCATCCGTGCCAGATTATTCATCAAGTTGACTGCCGTCGGGCGGGATTCACGCAGCGCGATGACTGCCTGCTCAAGTTGAGCTTGCGGCAAACCACGTTCTGCCAGTAAAGCCAATAATAAACTTGCTGACAGTCCAATGAGCGGTGCACCACGGACTCGCAATGTTTGGATATGACCAATCAGTAACTCTACCGTATCAGCTAATAGCCACTCCTGACGCTGTGGTAATGCCTGCTGATCGAGTATCCAGAGCTGGTTATCGATAATTCTTAAGCTGGTGGTTTGTAAATCGAGCCTGTTAAGCGTCTGCATTGTCAGTTAAATCCATGTTGCGTTATTGCATCTGGTTTCTTATTCTGCCAACATATCTTACGGATGTGTAGACGTCTATATGGTTTTACGCCTAAATACGGATTTTTTAGCTCTAACAGAGAATAATTTCACAGCTAAGCAAGTGGTTGGCGGTGAGTGAACCAGAATCGGGTAAAGAATAAAGAGGTCGAAGATGTCGCGCTACCATACATTTACTGCTGCGGATGCTGTTGAATATGCTCGCCAATTTGGTCAGGTTGCTAATCCACTGACCTTAGTGATGGCCGATGAAATTGGGGATGGCAATCTCAATCTGGTGTTTAAAATCCGTGATGCGGCCGGCGTCAGTCGGGTGATTGTCAAGCAGGCACTGCCTTATGTGCGCTGCGTTGGGGAGTCTTGGCCGTTGACCTTGGATCGCGCTAGAATTGAAGCGCAAACCCTGCTGACACACAGCCAATTTTGCCCGCAACACACGGTCAATGTGCTGCATCACGATGCTGAATTGGCGGTTATGGTGCAAGAGGACTTATCTGATCACCATATCTGGCGCAGTGAACTGCTGGCAGGTAAACACTATCCGCAAGCGGCGGGACAACTGGCTGAATATTTGGCGCAAACCTTATTCCATACCTCAGATTTTTATCAGTCGGCACAAGCCAAAAAAGCGGCAGTGAGCTGCTATACCAATCCAGAGTTGTGCCAGATTACTGAGGATCTATTCTTTACTGACCCTTATATTGATCATGAACGTAATAATTTTGATCCGGCATTACTCCCTGATGTACTGGCTCTGCGCCAGGATAATGCTCTCAAGGTGGCGGTGGCCTCACTTAAACATCGCTTCTTGAGTAAGGCCGAAGCATTGCTGCACGGGGATATTCATAGTGGTTCTATCTTCGTTGCTGAGGGGCGTTTGAAAACTATTGATGCCGAATTTGGTTTCTATGGCCCAATCGGTTTTGATGTGGGTACCGCACTAGGGAATTTACTGCTCAATTACTGTGGACTACCCGGCTTGGCCGGCCCCCGTGATGCCGCAGCTAGCCGCGAGCAACGGCTGAAAGATGTGCATATTATCTGGCAAACATTTTCCAGCCGTTTCGTGGCGTTAAGTCAGGAAAAAACGCAGGATTTAGCCTTAGCGACCGAAGGATATGTACAACAGTTCCTGCAACAGGTTTGGCAAGACGCGATAGGGTTTTGTGGTACTGAATTAATTCGGCGTACCATTGGCCTGGCACATGTTGCTGATCTGGATAGTATCGCTGATGAAGAGATGCGCCGGGAATGTCAGCGTCATGCGTTGAGTTTGGGGCGTAGTTTGATATTGGCCGCATCACACATTGATAACATTGATAATTTGATTGCTCGCATCAGGCAGAATGGATAGCAAAAATTATTCATGGTACTCGGTGATGGTCTGAACCAGAATATAGTGACCCCGTTAAGTAATGCGGGGCTTTTTATTATTTAAATTACTATATCTAATTATAATTATAAAAAGCATTGTTCATATTTAAGTGATTGGCGGGTATTTAGGCTGTTTTAAAATACGATTAATGTTTTTTATTGTTATTATTAGTGTTCCATGTGGCTTATTATTTCTTTTACTGTAATTGTAGTTGGTGTTATTTGGCTGGCTGGCTGGCTATTATTTTAATGTGTGTTTTCATTTTGTTAAGTTATTACTTCACTCCCTATTTAAATTCTAATTACTTTGATTATTTATTTGTATGTGAATCTATTATTGTTTCATGTCGATAATGAAATATCTACCATAAATAACTATTTGTTATACGTGTGAGATGAATATTAGTCTGAACCAACAGAGGTTACTCTTTGGGATGTTGGTATTTATTAATTCGTCATGCCATTTTACATTCTATTTTATGTTTATTTAATCACTTTATTAACTTGCTAACTAAAATCAACTATGTGGGCCAGTATTAAATGACGGAGGTTATTATTATTTAAACTGGCGTGATCATCATGCTAAGCAGGCGTATTTTATGCGACATTTTTATTATCCAGAAAAATTACGGTATCAGACTAAACTGAGTTCCACAGTAATCATGTTTGCCCTTTTTTTTTGCTCACAGGTAGTCGCCGCTCCTCAGGTCATAAATGTACCGAATGCGGGTGTGATTAGTAACGAAATACGGCAAACAACGCCGGTGCCATTGCGTGCGCCACAGGAAGCTGAAATCAAACTTCCACCTTTGCTCCTTCCTACATCGTTTGGCGGTTCTACCTCGGCGGGAAGAATCATGTTACGTGAGGTTAGATTCGAGGGTGATACCCAGTTATTACGGCACAGTAACGGAAATAATAAAGCACTACGCGCCGTAATTACGCCTTGGTTGGGGCAACAATTAACCTTTAATGATTTACAAGCCATGACGTTAGCGGTAACTCGCTTTTATCGACAACAAGGATTTGTTGCCACTCAGGCAATATTGCCACCACAAACTATCCGTGAAGGTGTTGTCATAGTTCGTATTATTGCTGGCAGATTAGATAAACCGGAGATTAATAATCAGAGCCGGTTGAATACTGATTTTGCTACTGCGGTGATTGAAAGTAATAGTTGTAGCAAAGAAGTGGGTTTTGTTGGCAATAAAGATTGTGCCGCTTCTCCGGCTGAGTTATCCCGCCTTGAACGCACCACCCTTATTCTTAATGAAATTCCGGGGGTTGATGCTGCTTTGGCATTAAAACCGGGAACTCAATCGGGAATGACGAGAGTTTATGCTGATATTTCCCCAGGACAGACTGCGATGGGATATCTCGGTGTGGATAACCAGGGTAATGATTATTCTGGTCATAATCGGTTATTAGTCGGTGGGGTACTCAATAATATGACCGGCTGGGGTGATCAACTACGTACTGATTTGATTTTATCCAGCTCGGTAGATGTATTCAATGGCATGTTGGATTACAACTTCCCCATTAATACTTATGGCACCCGTGCAGCGCTTAATTATAGTTATCTGGATTATACCCTAAAGGGGCCTTTCGAAATATTGGATGCTCATGGCCATTCTAACACTTGGGGCATTAATTTACGCCATCCGTGGATCCGTAATTCGGCAGCTAGAATTGATGTGAATACCGGTTATTATCAGAGCAGAATGCGTGATTCACTGATTATGCTGCCAGAACAAAAGCGCAATCTGGATGCCGGTGAGTTTGGTCTTGGTGGTACGTTTACCGCAGTACCTAGAGGACTCAGTAATTTTACTTTACTGGGTACGGCAGGCCATCTGTCATTGGATGACGAATTCAGTCAAAGCATGAATTCCTTAACTGGTATTGGTGGCACTTTTGCCCGTTTTAATTATCGTGCCGGTCATGATCAGGGTTTTGGCCCTTATTTCACCTTTTTCAACCAATTTACCGGTCAAATAGCCAGTAAGAATCTTGATAGCTCACAAAAACTGTTATTAGGTGGGCCGCTGGCGGTGCGCGCCTATGGCATTGGTGAAGGGGCGGTGGATAAAGGCACTCTTTTCACTACCGAATTACGCACCCACTGGCAACTCTTACTTCCCACATGGGCAGGAACTGGGAATCAAATCACCTTTGCGGCATTTTTTGACCAAGGGTGGGGCTCTTACTATCGCCAGCCTATCGCGGGCCTGACGGGGAATAATATTAACCTGTCTGGCTTTGGTGCCTATATCACACTCTTTCGTCCGGCAGATTACAGCTTGAATCTGACTTGGGCACATCGAACCGGCCAGGCTGCAATTGCACAACCGGATAACGACCAACTTTGGCTTAGCGCTTACAAGATGTTTTAGCGCTTATTGGCATATTTGTCAGATTTAATGGACGTGAATAATGAACAGTAAATTATACAAACTTATTTTCTGCCGTCGGTTGGGATGTTTAATTGCTGTCGGAGAGTTTACCCGAACTTACGGACGGTCCTTTTCGTCTGGCGGCAAAAAAGTCATTAATGACAATAATACAAAAGCTGGAATATTAAGCCACCTGGCCATCATGACGGGATTAGCTCTTGGCATATTACCGCTACGGGTATTCGCCCATCCCTCACTGCCGGTTAACGGCAATATTATTAGCGGTCAAGGTGTGTTGAATGTTCACAACACCACCCTTACCGTGACTCAGCAAAGCGATAAGTTGGCAATCAATTGGGGCAGCTTTGATATCGCGCAGGGGAACAGCGTTATTTATAACCAGCCAGGGCAGCAGAGTATTGCGCTGAACCGGGTGCTTGGTCGCGATGCATCGCAGATATATGGCAGCCTAAAAGCGAATGGACAGGTCTTTTTACTTAATCCGAATGGCATTCTGTTTGGAAAAGGTGCGCAAGTTGATGTTGGTGGTTTGGTTGCCAGTACTAAATCCATGTCAAATCAGGATTTTGTTTCTGGGCGCTATACGTTGACCAGCCGAAAACATGAAGGCAAGTTGGTTAATCAGGCTAATTTGCACACCACCACTGGTGGCTATATCGCGCTGATTGGCCAGCAGGTTGATAATCAGGCTTCCGGTGTTATCGCGTCGCCGCAAGGAAAAGTAGCATTAGCGAGCGGGAGTCGTGTCACCCTTAATCTGGATCACGGCAGCTTGCTGAGTGTGCAAGTCCAGGGTGAACAGGTCAGTACTTTGTTGCAAAACGGCGGGCTGATTCAGGCTGATGGCGGGGTTATCCAACTGACAGCGCGCGGCAAAGAGATGTTAATGAATACTGTGATTGATAATACCGGTATTTTGCAGGCGCATAGTTTATCTGAAAAAAATGGCGTTATTTACCTCGATGGCGGCAGTGAAGGGGTGGTGAGCCAGCAAGGTGTTATTGATGTCAGTAGTGCGCAGGGCCGTGGCGGGAATGTTATCTTGCAAGGTGAAAAGATACATTTGGTCGAAACGAGCAAAATTGATGCTCGCGGGGCTGAGGGCGGTGGCAAAGTCCTGGTCGGGGGCGATTGGCAGGGTAAAAATAATGCGATAAAAAATGCCCGAGCAGTCGTCATGGATAAAGGTGCGGATATTGATGTTTCTGCTTCAAACCACGGGTCGGGTGGTACCGCCGTGCTCTGGTCAGAAGATTACACTGGCTTCTATGGCAATATTTATGCTCGTGGTGGGCTACAGTCAGGTAATGGTGGGCAGGTAGAGACATCCAGTAACCGTAATTTACAGGCTTTTGGTCAGGTTGATACTGCGGCTATTCATGGTAGTCAGGGGAGTTGGTTACTTGATCCCGCAGAGGTAAGTATTGTTGGTAGTGGTGCTGAAAGCGGGGTAATGGTTCAGATTGGGGACATTCCTGCTGGATATGTGAAAAATACCCAGGTTTTCGCTCCGACGGTCAAGGTAGCGCAAATATTGAATAGCAGTATCAATACTCAACTCGATCGCGGCACCAATGTGACGGTGACTACCACTAATCACACTTTAACCAATTGCCGCTGGTGCAATATTACGCTAGAGGCTGATATCAATAAAACAGCGGGTGGCGATGCTACGCTGACGTTACATGCTGACGGCAATGTTGTTATTAACAATAATATTACCGCTAATCTTGGCAAGCTGAATCTTAATTTATTAGCGGGTAATTCTACTGCCGACTCTGTTATTACATTAAATAATAGTGATGTGTTGTTAAATAAAGGGGATTTATTGGCAAAACATGCCAATGATAACAGTGCGACTCGTATTATTATTATGGGTGGGAAATATGATGTCGGCAACCTCACTCTTGAAGGAAATGCTGGGGTGGCATCGCAAATTGGGGTGAGTATCAGTCATGCTGCTAATATTTCTGTAGCAGGTGAAACGCGTATAGCGGGTGAAAGTAGTAATGCTAATGGGCAAGGGTGGCGGGGTATTGATATATCTGAGGATTCAGTCTTGACTGGTTCGGGTAATATTTTATTTGATCTTAAGTCTAATTCTAAAAGTTCGTGGGTAGGCACATTTACGAATGCAACCATTACCGGTGATAAAGATATCACATTCCTGGTAAATACCAATGGTAGTGCATATGGTGGAATGGATTTTATTAATGGCAGTATTTATTCTAAGTCTGGCAATGTTTTATTTGATATCAATGGTGATATCTTTACCCAGACTAACCTTGGGTTACGAATAAAGGAATCACAAGTTAATGGAAATAGTGTTAAATTAAATATCAATATCACTGGAGTTGATGGTTTATTACTTAGAGATAGTAACCTTACGGCAACTGCCGGTAATATTGATGTTGATGCCACTACTACCAATAAAGGGCTGTGGATCTCAGGTGACACTAATATAAATGCCAGTGGCGATGTTAATCTGAAAGGTGTAACCACGAACTCTACAGTTGCGGGTGCTGATGCCATCAGGATAAGTGGTAACTCCAGTAGTGTTCAGGTCAATATGACTGCCGGTGGTAATATATCGCTGGTGGCGGTTAATGAAGGAACGGAAATCGGTACCACAGTTGTTGCGGATTTTGCCAATATAAAAGCACAGGAAGGAGATTTTAATTTAAATATCAGTGGGGTCAAAGGCAGTCCTTTCAATAATGTCACTATCAGTGCCGATAATATTTTGATGAATGGTAATATCATCGGTAATGAGGTTATATTGATGAAGAATACAGTTCTTACTGCTAAAAATGATATTAGAACCAATTTAACCTCCGCCGCACATAAAGCCTTCTGGTTCAGCGGTAATGGTGCGATGACGGCAGGCCAAGATATACTATTAGTTGCCAATACCTCAGCACTCGCTGTGGAGGCGGTGACAATAAATGGGACCTCATCTAACAAAGTAAATATCACTGCGGGGAAAGATATATCAATAGAAGCCAATAATCATGGCAATACTTCAGGGGCGGGTATTGGTATTGATGGGGCTAATATTGAAACTAAAAACGGAAACTTCACAGTAAATAACAATGGTTCAAAAGGCATAACCTGGGCCAATTTAGATCTCACAGCAAATGAGGTTAACGTTGTCTCTAACTCGACTAGCTCTGCCGGATTGGCAATACGTGAATCTAATATTACTGCTACAACAGGTGATATTAATGCCAATGTAACCTCCGAAAAAGAAGGTATTTTGATTAAGCCAAATACCATTTTTAATGCTAACAAAGATATTAATCTGACGGGAGTTGCCACCGTTGATGGCGAAGGGATTTTTATTCAAGGGGATTCAAATACGTCACATAATAATCTTAATGCACAAGGAAATATCACCTTAAATGGTAAGGCTGATATGGGGGCTGCTACGCGAGCATCTGTCTATCTATTAAATACGACGCTGACATCAACTGAGCACAATATTGATATCAATGGTCTGTCTCAAGGTTCGAGACATGTTTATTTTACTGATGTAGAACTTAATGCTACTGCGGGGAATGTTACTGTTTATTCTGAAACACTGGCCGCTTTACCGACTTCATTAAGCACTGCATTAAGTTTGGGGGGGAATATCAGTATAAAAGCCAAAAATGGTTCGATGATCGGTAAAGCATTTAATACGACGCAGGGCTCAGGCGTTGGTTTTAGAGCCAATAGTACCTTGTCGGTTGAAGGGAATATTGCGTTTCAAGGCGAGACAGAAGGCAATGGTGCTACCCGCAAAGGGATTGATTTTAATGGGGTGAATACACTCAATATTGCTAAAGGTAGCCAATTATCTCTCCTCGGTGAAAATAAAGGGGCACCAGCGACTGCTGGCGGAGGGGGTATTACCCATACAGATGCAGCTCAGTTAACGATAAACAATAATGGTTCTTTCAAAATGGAAGGGCGCTCAACCAGCGGTGTCGGCATTAACTTTCCTGCCAGTAATAATAGCGTGATATTAAGTGGCGAGGGTGACACTCTCATTAGCGGCAGTAGTGTCGAAGGTATTGGGGTTGCTATTTCCGGTGTGGTTAATAACGGTACCGGCCCGGTCACGATTGAAGGAACCAGTATTGATAGCGCCGGTGTTCACCTCTTCAGTGCCGAGCATCAAATTAATCATATTAATGTCACCGGGAGTTCAACCCATGCCGAAGGTCTGCGCATTAGCGGCAATGCCACTATTACTGATACCACTCTGACCGGAGAATCAATTAATGGCAATGGTGTGAAAATTGATCCACTGCCGGGTTCTAATATTGTCACTCATGCCGTGTTAGATAATGCCACGCTCAATGGCAGTAGTACTAATGGCATCGGCGTAGAGATTGCCAATGATATAAAGGGTGTCCATCAGAGTGTTATTAATGGCAGCACCGATGGTGTTGGTTATGGCATGGATATAGCAGAAAATTTATATGTCATCGGCACCAGTGAAACCGATTTGCTGACATTAAATGGGGTGGCAACAACAGATACCGGTACTGGGATAAAACTCAATGGCAATAATGATTTAAGTAATACCAGCTTAAATGGCTCGGCTGTGGATGGTATTGCATTGCATATCATCGGCCCACTGACCAATCAAGGCAATACGGTATTGAACGGCACTGCTTCCGGCAGCGGTATTGGTGTGTGGGTTAATGGCCAACTGAGCGACAGTGTGGTGAATGGGACTGCGGCCAGTGGCATTGGTGTTCAAGTTATGAATGGTGTGCTTGATGACAGCCGCATCAATGGCATCTCCGATACTGGTTCTGGGGTTGGCGTCAATGGCGACACGGTGCTGAATGATACCGTGCTGGTGGGAAATAGTTCGGATGGTAAAGGGGTGGAGATCGTGGGCCGCCTGTCAGGTAGCCACGGCAGCGCAGTACAGGGTGAAGTGGTTAACGGCACGGGAGTGTATATCGATAGAGATGCCACTCTCACTGGTGGTGGTACGGACGATCTGTTTGCTGTCAACGGTAATGCGATGGGCGATAAAGGCACCGGTGTGCAACTGGAAGGTAATAATACCCTTGATAATACCACGCTAAACGGTAGCGCCACTCAGGGTACCGGTGTTGATATTGCCGGTCCGCTGGTGAATAACGGCAATACTCGCGTGGTGGGTATTGCCACTGGCGGCAACGGGGTGGCGTTGAACGGGGCGATCGCTGGCGGTACGGTCAGCGGCACCTCAGACAGCGGTACGGGTGTCAAAGTTGATGGTGATATCCAACTTAATGACACCATCATTAACGGTAACAGCTCTGACGGCAAAGGGGTGGAGATCGCCGGTAACCTCACTGGCCGCAATGGCAGTGCGGTACAGGGCGATACCACTAACGGCACCGGGGTGGACATTGGTAAACAAATCCTCCTGGAGGGCGGTGGCCTGGGTGACCTGCTCAATGTTACCGGCAACGCCACCGGCGAGAATGGCACCGGCGTGCAGTTTGACGGTATCAATCTCCTTGATAACACCACCCTAACGGGGAATGCCACTAACGGCACCGGGGTGGATATTAATGGCTTACTACAAAATGAAGGTAACACCACGATTGGGGGGCAATCGGAGAATGGCAACGGTGTCCAGCTTGGAGGGGCAGTCAGTGGCGGCACAATTAATGGTACATCAGCTAATGGCAGCGGCATCAAGGTGGCAAATGACAGTAATCTGGACCACGCCATCCTCAACGGCAACAGCCCGGACGGTAAGGGGGTGGAGATCGCCGGTAACCTCACTGGCCGCAATGGCAGTGCGGTACAGGGCGATACCACTAACGGCACCGGGGTGGACATTGGTAAACAAATCCTCCTGGAGGGCGGTGGCCTGGGTGACCTGCTCAATGTTACCGGCAACGCCACCGGCGAGAATGGCACCGGCGTGCAGCTTGACGGTATCAATCTCCTTGATAACACCACCCTGACGGGGAATGCCACTAACGGCACCGGGGTGGATATTAATGGCTTACTACAAAATGAAGGTAATACCACGATTGGGGGGCAATCGGAGAATGGCAACGGTGTCCAGCTTGGAGGGGCAGTCAGTGGCGGCACAATTAATGGTACATCAGCTAATGGCAGCGGCATCAAGGTGGCAAATGACAGTAATCTGGACCACGCCATCCTCAACGGTAACAGCCCGGACGGTAAGGGGGTAGAGTTCGCCGCTAATCTGACAGGTGGCAACGGCAGCGTGGTGCAAGGCGATACCACTAATGGCACCGGTGTTGATATTGGTGAAAACGCCTCGCTCAGTGGCCCTGCAGCGGATGATCTGCTGACGGTGACCGGCAATGCTAGCGGTGAGAAAGGCACCGGTGTTCAGTTCGGCGGCAACAATACGCTGAATGACACCACCTTAGGCGGTAATGCCAGCGATGGTCATGGCGTGGAGATCACGGGGCTAGTATTCAACAGCGGCAATACGACGATTAATGGTGATGCCGCAGGTGATGGTCATGGTGTGCATATTGGTGGCCCAATTAGTGGGGGGAGGGTGAACGGCCGTTCCGGTAATACTCATGGTATTTTCCTCAATGATTATGCAGCGATAACTGACATTACGCTTGGCGGGAATACCGGCTCATATAAGCCATCGGTGTTTTTCACCTTGCCGGAGAATATTGGTGACAATGTGATTATCAATGGCAAACCTGTTAATAAAAATAATTTTGGCGGTAAAGTCAGGTCGGCTCCTAACCCCGGTGAGAAATCGACTGGAGATAGTACGCAGGTAGCTCAGTCTCAGGAGGGGGGGAATCAGCCTCGTTACTCATAAGACGAAATCAAATTCTCGGCGCCCTCGAAACACAAACTTTACCGCCCTCTATCCTGACTGAATATGAGCATGATAGTACAGACCATATCAGCCTCACGGTTTGTATTCCTAAGGGTATAACCTCCGAACAGGTTACCAATGAGCACGAGCTATGCGGGACCCATGTTCTCGGTAAGTGGAACCCCCTGACTAAAATATCGGGTCAGGAGTAATGGATTTTTAACTCTCTAAATTTGCTAGAGAAATCGTGATGTCGATGTGACAAGGTGAGCTGACAATGGTGGAGAAAACGGCTGAATTAGCATCAGCGGTAGAGCAGTCGACCGCATTTTCATTACCCTATTTCGAGTTTTTAGTGTGTGTGCGGCGCTATGAGGAGGCGGGGCGATTACTGGTCTTGATGTTGGAGCAACTGGACCGCCAATATGGCCGCTGGGATGTTTTTTCGCTTAAGCATCAATCGGTACAGCAACAGGAGCATTACTGTAATCGCCTGGCTGCGGCTATTGGCAACCTACTTTCTGATCCTGGTTTTGTGGTATCCGATAAAGGTTTTTTACAACTGATTAATTTCCATCGCTGGATAGCGTTGATATTTGCCGCATCACCTTTTGGCCATGCGGATCATGTGATTACCAACCTTAATCAAGCGGGGGAGGGATGCGCCCATCCTTTGCGCTTTGAGCACCATAATTTTCTGAAATTTTGCCTGATGTATTTACCTGAATCGGGTATTCCGCTTCAGCCGGATATATTGTGGCAATTTAATCCCCCTGTGGCCGCGGCACTGTTTCTGGCGTTACTGTCGCCACGTATTTTACCCAGCGCTGCTGGGCATGCGAAACGTGAGCGGCTATTAGAGTGGTTACCTGAAAAACTACTAACGCTAGAGAATCTTGAGGGCTTACCTGAACGCATCCTGCACGATGTTTATATGCATTGCAGTTATGCAGATAGAGCAGCAAAACACGCCATAAAACGCAGTATTAATTTTCACTTACGTAACACGCTGCTGCGCAATGGGCTATCTGATAACCACTCCCTCCCACCTGCGCGGGATAAACCATTGATGCTGGTTATCCTGGAGTGGTTTAACAGCGGCCATTCTATTTACCGTACTCACTCCAGTACGTTGCGCGCCGCGCGTGAGCAGTTTTCCACCCATGGCGTCACCATTGTGGGGGCCACTGATGCCATCACCCGTGACGTTTTTGATGATTTTACCGAGGTCCAGCGGGCGGGGGCGGTTGAGGCTATTGTGGCATTGGCGCAACAATTGCGACCGGATGTTATCTACTTCCCCAGTGTCGGGATGTTTCCACTCACCATTGCACTGACTAATTTACGCTTAGCGCCCTTACAGATAATGGCACTAGGCCATCCGGCAACGACCCATTCCAGCTATATTGATGCGGTATTAGTGGAAGAGGATTATCTGGGGGATCCTCAGTGTTTCTCCGAAAAAGTGGTTGCGTTACCCAAGGACTGTCTGCCCTATGTGCCGCCTGCCAATATTTGCCAGCCGGAACCGATACAACATTTCGATGAGCGCCCAGCGGTACATATCGCGGTTTGTGCCTCGGCGATGAAAATTAACCCTCGCTTTATCGATACCTGTGCTGAGATTGCCCGGCAAACATCAACGCCGGTGATATTTCATTTTTTGGTGGGTTTTTGCTGGGGAATTACCCATCGAGTGATGGAAAAAGCCGTTAATGCTGTTATCCCTCAAGCTAAAATCTATGAGCATTTGGCCTATCAGGACTATTTATTGGTCATTAATCAGTGTGACCTGTTTATTAATCCTTTTCCTTTCGGCAATACCAATGGCATCGTCGATACTGTGCGTCAGGGGTTACCCGGTGTTTGCCTGAGTGGGGCTGAAGTACACGAACATATCGATGAGGGATTGTTCCGTCGGCTGGGATTATCTGAGGAGTTGATTGCACATGATTTGGCTGAGTATATTGCGGTTACCGTGCGGCTGATCACCGATATTGAGTGGCGTAATAGCCTACGTCGCCAGTTGTTAACAATTCAGCCTGATAATGTGCTGTTTAGCGGGAAACCTGAGCAATTCGGGCTAATTATTAGAGGCCTGCTTGATGATTGTGGTGCTGAAAGAGGATAAAAAAAGCCTCCTGAATCGGAGGCTTGAGTAGACACTAACATCAATAAGACTTATTTATTACGCTGCTTCAGTTTGCCGTTGTTTGGTTGGCTGCTTTAGTGCGGGCTTGGCTGCCAAGGCATCGGCTGCAAACTCATCGACATTAATTGAGCGCAGGCGACTCTCTTCTGCTTTAGTCAAAATAGCGGCCTCTTCAACATTGATTTTCCCTTCAGCCAGCGCATTTTTTGCCAGCACATCCAGGCGAGTAAATGGCAGGCTTTTACCCGCTTCTTTACTCAGGCGCTTATGAATTGGCTCTGCTGCAATCACATCTTGCAAAGCGGCTTCCAGCAAACCTACTGGATTAAACTCGCTCGGTGTCAGATACTGACCACGACCAATACGGCTGCGGGTTGCTGACGGTACTTGCAGTAACTGCGCCAGTTGATGGTCCAACAGGTCTGACGGTGCCTGATGTACGCGACCAAACGGGAAGACCACCAACCGCATTAACCCGGCAATAACGCCATTTGGGAAGTTACGCAGTAAATCATCCAGAGCCTGCTCTGCCTGATGCAGGGCATCCTGCACACCCCAATGAACCAGCGGCAGATCTTCTTTTTGGCGGCCTTCGTCTTCATAGCGTTTCAACGTTGCTGATGCCAGATACATTTGGCTGAGAATATCCCCCAGACGGGCAGAGATACGTTCACGACGTTTCAGGCTGCCACCCAACACCCCCATTGAGACATCAGACAGTAAAGCTAAATTGGCGCTCAGGCGGTTCAGATGCTGGTAATAACGGCGAGTGCTGTCTTTGGTTGGTGTGGCACTGGTGCGGCCATTGGTCAGCCCCAACCAGAAACTACGGATTTTGCTGCTACCCACATGGCCCAAATGACCGAACAGCGCTTTATCGAAGGCGGCAACATCATTAGATTGTGCTGCTGCCATTTCATCCAGAACAAACGGATGGCAACGGATTGCCCCCTGGCCGAAGATAATCATGCTACGGGTCAGAATGTTAGCGCCTTCAACGGTGATACCGATAGGGGCACCTTGGTAGCCACGGGCTACGAAGTTGGCCGGACCAAGGCAGATCCCTTTACCGCCGGCAATATCCATGGCATCCATCACAGCGCGTTGACCACGGTGGGTACAGTGATATTTAACGATAGCGGATAACACCGCCGGTTTCTCACCTAGCATAATACCGCTGGTAATTAAGGTTGCCGCCGCGTCCATCACATAAGCATTACCGGCGATTCGTGCCAACGGCTCTTCAATCCCTTCCATTTTACCGATTGAGATTTTGAACTGACGACGAATATAGGCGTAAGCACCGATCCCCATCGCCACACTTTTTAAGCTACCAGTGGCATTGGACGGCAAGGTAATCCCGCGGCCAACAGACAGGCATTCCACCAGCATGCGCCAGCCCTGCCCAGCCATTTTTGGCCCGCCGATGATGTAATCAATCGGCACAAAGATATCGTTGCCACGGGTCGGGCCATTTTGGAATGGCACATTCAGTGGGAAGTGACGACGACCAATTTCCACCCCAGGGGTGTTGGTTGGGATCAGCGCACAGGTGATGCCTAAATCAACGGTATCGCCCAACAGATGTTCAGGGTCAGACAGTTTGAACGCCAGCCCGAGCACTGTGGCGATCGGGGCGAGGGTGATATAGCGTTTATTCCAGGTCAGGCGCATGCCCAGTACCTGCTTACCTTGCCATTCGCCCATACAGACGGTGCCGGTATCTGGGATTGCGCCGGCATCAGAACCCGCTTCTGGGCTGGTTAGGGCGAAACAAGGGATCTCGTCGCCACGAGCCAAACCAGGCAAATAATGATTTTTTTGCTCTTCAGTGCCGTAGTGTTGCAGCAATTCGCCGGGGCCGAGAGAGTTAGGTACACCAACAGTGATGGCCAAAATGCCAGACACGCCAGACAGTTTTTGCAGTACACGTGCCTGAGCATAAGCTGAGAAATCAAGGCCGCCGTACTCTTTCTTAATGATCATCGCAAAGAAGCGGTGTTCTTTCAGATACGCCCACAGTTCTGGTGGCAAGTCAGCCAGTTCGTGGGTAATTTGGAAGTCATTAGCCATACGACAGGCTTCTTCTACCGGCCCATCAATAAAAGCTTGTTCTTCGGCAGTTAACTGCGGTTTTGGGTAGTTATGCAGTTTCTTCCAGTCAGGCTGGCCCTGGAATAAATCACCTTCCCACCAAGTGGTACCTGCATCAATCGCTTCTTTTTCGGTGCGTGACATCGCAGGCATGACTTTACGGAACATGCGCAATGCTGGTGCAGAAAACAGTGACTGGCGCAGTGGGGTCAGCGTCAGGGGTAGCAAAACAATCACCAGAGGCAATAATGCCCAGAATGACCATAACTGCAACGCTCCCATCGCGGCGGTGTAAACGACAAGAATCAAACTACTGAGATAGAGGTTCACCTGGTGATAGAACAGCACACCAATAAGAACCAGTAAGGCAACAATGCTAAGAACCATCATAGTGAAGCTCCTGAGATGTAGGAGGTCTGACCTGTTGAGAGATACATTTGTTGTAGTCCATCTCATTATTTTTATCAATACCATTACATGTTATTTACAACTCATCTCACAAACTGCCCGCATTAATAGTTAAAACTCTTATGTCTTATTCATTACAGTGCTTCTCGCTGTTTATGCTATCCGGTACACTGACGGCTGATGAATATCGATGCCATAGAACTATAAAGAGGCTCCCATGTACCAGGATTTAATCCGCAGTGAATTGAATGAAGCAGCAGACACACTGGCAAACTTTTTGAAAGATGATAGCAATATCAATGCTATTGCGAGCGCAGCCGTATTATTGGCTGATTCTTTTAAGGCTGGCGGTAAAGTCTTGTCATGCGGTAATGGCGGTTCCCATTGTGATGCCATGCATTTTGCCGAAGAGTTGACCGGCCGCTACCGCGAGAATCGTCCAGGTTATCCGGCGATTGCTATTTCAGATGTTAGCCATATCTCTTGTGTTAGTAATGATTTTGGTTATGACTATATCTTCTCTCGTTATGTTGAAGCCGTCGGCCGCGCAGGGGATGTATTACTCGGTATTTCCACTTCCGGTAATTCAGCTAATGTCATTAAGGCGATTGATGCTGCTCGTGCCAAAGGGATGAAGGTGATCACCCTGACGGGTAAAGACGGTGGCAAAATGGCGGGTACGGCAGATATCGAAATTCGGGTTCCCCATTTTGGTTATGCCGATCGCATTCAGGAAATTCATATCAAAGTGATTCATATCTTGATTCAATTGATTGAAAAAGAGATGGTTAAAGCCTGATATGTCGTGGTGATCAACGGTATTATCAATCTCGTTGATCACCTAGACGGTGAGCGAGAGCAGCTACAACGCTGCAACACCAAGAGCTAAGATATACGCGGGAGGTTGGTTATGTGCGAATTGCTCGGGATGAGCGCAAATGTTCCCACGGATATTTGCTTTAGCTTTACCGGCCTAGTGCAAAGGGGCGGGGGGACTGGCCCACATAAAGATGGCTGGGGTATTACCTTTTATGAAGGTAATGGTTGCCGCACGTTTAAAGATCCCCAACCCAGTTTTAATTCACCCATAGCCCGTTTGGTACAAGACTACCCGATAAAATCCTGTGCGGTGGTTTCTCATATCCGTCAGGCAAATCGCGGTGAAGTGGCGTTAGAGAATACCCACCCTTTTACCCGCGAAATGTGGGGACGAAACTGGACGTATGCCCATAACGGCCAACTTAAAGGTTATCGTCAATTAGAGACCGGTACTTTCCGGCCTATCGGTCAGACTGACAGCGAATATGCTTTCTGCTGGCTACTTAATCAATTGGCAAAGCGCTACCCTCGTACTCCCAGTAACTGGCCAGCGGTATTCCGCTATATCGCTACCCTATGTGAGCAGTTGCGGGCCAAAGGGGTCTTTAATATGTTGCTCTCGGATGGGCGTTTTGTGATGGCGTTCTGTTCGACCAATCTGTATTGGATTACGCGCCGGGCACCTTTTGGTAAAGCGACCTTACTGGATCAAGATGTTGAGATAGATTTTCAACGCCAGACCACACCCAAAGATGTGGTCACGGTGATTGCGACTCAACCCCTGACAGGTAATGAAACCTGGCACAAAATTGCACCAGGTGAATTTGCATTATTCTGTTTTGGTGAGCGAATTTGATTTGGTGAGCGCATATTGCGATACCGGTGCATTGGAGACTGGCGGGCGGCTGAGTACATACTGCCCGTTGATCACTGCAACGGATGGGGGCATCCGGTTTTTGGTAAAATAGGCATATCCCGGCTGCAATTGCCGCCAGAAGCTGTAATCCGACGAGTTACGGTGGCGTTGCATATTTTGTTCAGTCATACGGAATGGATAGATACTGATATCCACTTTTTCCTGACCAAAGATAAATGCCGTTTGCACGTAGTTAAATATCTCGTCCATATAGGCATCGGTCATTGCATAACAGCCGATTGATTTGCAAGCGCCGTGGATCATCAGATATTTCCCTGAATAACCCTGCGACTTATCATAATCATTTGGGAAGCCAATATTGATTGCCCGATAAAACTTACTGTCAGGTTTTAAATGGCGCATATCAATACTGTAAAAACCTTCCGGGCTTTTAAAATCCCCTTCACGGCGTTTTGGGCCAAGGCCACCTGAAAATTCACAGATGCGATAGCTTTGCACTAAACGATATTCACCTTGTAGCCTGGCGTATAATTCCAGGGTACGTTCTTCTTTGAAAATCTGAATATAGACCGATGACCCGAGTAATTGTTGTTTTAGCTCTTTGGATACTGCCACAGGCTCACTGGCTGAGCTGGTGAAGGATACCGCAGGCAAACCAATTATCACCACAAACGTAAGCATCGCAAACAACCGTGCGATTTTGCCCATTTATTATTCCTACTTATATTATGTAAATTATGCCACTGCATTTTTCGATTTATAGGCGCAGATTATCAGTCGGAAAAATTTTAGCAATATATGTTTTGTATAAAATAACCACAAAGTCGGTAAACATGAATTAACGATACGGTTTTACCGAGTGGATAGATAAATTAGCCGTAAAATATTCGTGTTTGCTTGACCCAGGTCACTGCATTTGTCAGACAGTGCGGAATGAAAATGCTAAAATCGTCCACTGCTGATGGCTTGCACATGTAATCGTTATAACAGCCATTTTACCCTGAAATCATTCAATGTGGGTATCAGTACTCATTACCGCGATGCTTTCAATTAGCGTTTATGTTTATCTAATTGACTGGGTATTAAACCGTCGTTTAACTGAACCATGAAAGTATCTTATCTTTATGTGGCTGTACGCTCTGGGCTAAGTACAGCATTTGATATAACTAATAAAGTCGCTCAAACCTATGATTAAAATAAAGAAAGGACTCGACCTACCCATCGCCGGAGCACCTGTGCAGGTGATAGAGGATGGTCCTGCTATTCGTCATGTGGCTCTGCTCGGTGAAGAGTATGTGGGCATGCGCCCCTCAATGTTGGTGCAAGAAGGTGATTGGGTTAAGAAAGGCCAGGCGCTCTTTGAAGATAAAAAAAATCCAGGGGTGACCTTTACTGCGATCGCCAGTGGCAGAATTAGCGCTATTAATCGTGGTGAACGCCGGGTGCTACAATCTGTTGTGATAGAGATTGAAGGGGATGAGCAAGTACCTTTCCCACACTATGATGCAGCGGACCTTAATCATCTGAGCAATGAACAGGTGCAAAGCCTATTACTGGCGTCTGGTTTATGGACCGCATTCAGAACCCGCCCGTTTAGTAAAACCCCTGTTCCTAGTAGTCGCCCACGCGCTATTTTTGTCAGTGCAATGGATACCCAACCGCTGGCAGCCAATCCGCAGGTCATTATTGCCACTGAGTCAGACGCCTTTAAGCACGGTTTAACTGTTCTTACGCGTCTAACTGAAGGCAAGGTGCATGTGGGCCATGCCCCGGGGCAGGTGGTTGCCAACCATTCTAATGCCCAGATAACTTATAATGAATTCTCCGGCCCCCATCCTGCGGGTCTGGTTGGTACCCACATCCATTTTCTTGAACCGGTGAGCTTGCGTAAAATGGTGTGGCATGTGGGTTATCAGGATGTGATTGCTATCGGTAAATTATTTACCCGTGGTGAACTCTGTACTGACCGCATCGTTGCGCTGGCGGGTCCACAGGTAAATCAACCGGTATTAGTGCGTACCCGTTTGGGTGCCAGCCTGGCTGAATTAACCGCGGCTAAGTTAAAAGAGGGGGAGAACCGTATTATCTCTGGTTCAGTCCTCAGCGGCACGGCTTTCTCCGCAACTCATGGTTATTTGGGCCGTTTCCACCAGCAAGTATCGGTTATCCGCGAAGGGCGAGAAAAAGAACTATTTGGTTGGGTAATGCCAGGTCGCGATAAATATTCGATCACCCGCACCACGCTGGGCCATTTCTTCAAACGCAAACTGTTTGCTTTCTCAACCGACATGCACGGCGGGGAGCGCGCTATGGTGCCTATTGGCAACTATGAGCGGGTGATGCCACTGGATATCCTGGCAACCCATTTGTTGCGTGATCTGTTATCCGGTGATACCGACAGCGCGCAAGCGCTAGGGTGCCTGGAGTTAGATGAAGAAGATTTGGCTTTATGTACATTTGTCTGCCCCGGTAAGTACGAATACGGTCCGGCACTGCGCGACATATTGACCCAGATTGAGCAGGAAGGATAACTGATGGGCCTGAAAAATTTTCTTGAGAAAATAGAGCACCACTTTGAAGCGGGTGGCAAATTAGAGAAGTACTATCCGCTATATGAAGCCGCAGCCACTATTTTCTATACGCAGGGCAAAGTAACACCGGGTGCTTCCCATGTACGAGATGCAATCGACCTGAAAAGGATGATGATTCTGGTATGGCTGGCGGTATTCCCAGCCATGTTCTGGGGCATGTATAACGTAGGGCTACAGGCTATCCCGGCGCTAAACCAACTCTACAGTGGCGCGGAACTGCAACAGGTTATAGCCAGTGACTGGCATTACTGGTTGGCACAAATGCTAGGGGCGTCATTGGCTCCAGATGCTGGCTGGGCAAGCAAAATGGTGCTGGGGGCGGTTTATTTTCTGCCTATCTATGCCGTTGTGTTTGTGGTCGGTGGTTTTTGGGAAGTGGTATTCTCTATTGTCCGCAAGCATGAAATCAACGAAGGTTTCTTTGTCACCTCGATTCTGTTTGCCCTGATAGTCCCTCCCACATTGCCATTATGGCAAGCAGCACTTGGGATCTCTTTCGGTGTGGTTATTGGTAAAGAGATTTTTGGTGGCACTGGACGTAACTTCCTCAACCCGGCACTGGCTGGGCGTGCTTTCCTATTCTTTGCTTATCCGGCACAGATATCCGGTGATTTGGTGTGGACTGCCGCTGATGGTTTTTCTGGTGCAACTCCATTGTCACAATGGAGTGTCAACGGTAGCCACAGTTTGGTTAATACCATTACTAATCAGCCTATTACGTGGATGGATGCTTTCCTCGGTAATATTCCCGGATCTATTGGCGAGGTCTCTACGCTGATGATCCTGATTGGCGGTGCCATTATTCTTTTCGGCCGCATCGCCTCGTGGCGGATTGTGGCTGGGGTCATGATTGGCATGATTGCTACGGCCTACCTATTTAACTGGGTTGGTTCCACTACCAATCCGTTATTTGCCATGCCGTGGTATTGGCATCTGGTACTCGGTGGTTTCGCTTTCGGGATGATCTTTATGGCGACCGACCCAGTGTCGGCTTCCTTTACCAATAAAGGGAAATGGTGGTATGGCGGCTTGATTGGTGCGATGTGTGTGTTAATCCGCGTCGCTAATCCAGCTTATCCCGAAGGAATGATGCTGGCGATCCTGTTCGCCAACCTGTTTGCACCGCTGTTTGACTATGTGGTTGTTCAGGCCAACATCAAGCGGAGGAAAGCGCGTGGCGAGTGATAAACCAAGAAATAATGACAGCATCAGCAAAACGTTGCTGGTGGTAATTGTGCTCTGTCTGGTGTGTTCTGTGGTGGTTTCTGGTGCGGCTGTTGGTTTGAAAGCCAAGCAGCAGGAGCAACGGCTATTAGACAAACAGCGCAATATTCTAGCGGTGGCGGGTTTGTTGCAACCAAGAATGCCGGCAGAAGACGTTCAGCGGGAATTTGCGCTGCGCATTGAACCACGGCTGCTGGATTTGCAAAGCGGTGCGTTTATTCAACAAGATCCGGCAACCTTTGATCGTGCTCAGGCACTGCGTAGTGACCAAATGAGCATTGCCCTGACGCCCGCACAGGATATTGCTGGCATCCGCCGGCGCGCGAATGTCGTTGAAATTTATCTGGTACGTGGTGAAAGCGGGCAAATCAACAAGATAGTTCTCCCTGTTTATGGCTCCGGTCTGTGGTCAATGATGTATGCCTTTGTTGCCATCGACACTGACGGCAAAACGGTGCGTGGTATCACCTACTACGATCAGGGTGAGACCCCAGGGCTGGGAGGCGAGGTTGAGAACCCAATTTGGCGTAATCAATGGATTGGTAAGCGGCTATTTGACGAGCAAGGCCAACCGGCTATTCGGATTGTTAAAGGGCGCGCACCGGCTAATGATCCTCATGCGATCGATGGTCTGTCAGGTGCAACCTTGACCTCTAATGGGGTGCAAAACAGCTTTGATTTTTGGCTCGGTGAAAACGGCTTTGGCCCGTTCCTGAAAAAAGTGCGCGAAGGAGCGTTAAAAAATGGCTGATAGCAAAGAGATTAAACGGGTTTTATTTGGGCCGTTATTTGATAACAACCCGATAGCCTTACAGATCCTTGGCGTTTGTTCCGCGCTGGCGGTGACCACCAAGCTGGAAACCGCATTAGTGATGACGCTGGCCGTTACCTTGGTAACGGCGTTCTCCAGTTTCTTTATCTCACTGATTCGCAATCATATTCCAAACAGCGTGCGCATCATTGTTCAGATGGTGATTATTGCCTCGCTGGTGATTGTGGTCGATCAGATCTTACGGGCTTATGCCTATGAGATATCCAAACAGCTATCCGTATTTGTCGGCCTGATTATTACTAACTGTATTGTGATGGGGCGTGCTGAAGCTTATGCGATGAAATCGCCGCCGATTGAAAGCTTTATGGATGGTATTGGTAATGGTTTGGGTTACGGCGTAGTGCTGGTGTTGGTGGGTTTTGTTCGCGAACTGATTGGCTCCGGCAAATTATTTGGAGTAACAGTATTTGAAACCGTCCAGAACGGCGGGTGGTATCAGCCGAACGGATTGTTCCTGTTGGCACCAAGCGCATTCTTTATCATTGGTTTGCTGATTTGGGGTCTACGTACCCTGAAACCTGCGCAGATTGAGAAGGAGTAATTGACGATGGAACATTACATCAGTCTGTTTGTCCGCGCGGTGTTTGTGGAGAATATGGCGTTAGCATTCTTTTTGGGGATGTGTACTTTCCTCGCTGTTTCCAAGAAAGTGTCGACTGCCTTTGGCCTTGGTATCGCGGTAACGGTGGTATTGGGTATCTCAGTACCTGCGAATAATCTGGTTTATAACCTGGTGCTGCGTGATGGCGCATTGGTTGAAGGGGTTGATCTTAGTTTCCTCAACTTCATCACCTTTATTGGTGTTATTGCTGCCATAGTGCAGGTGTTGGAGATGATTCTCGATCGCTATTTCCCGGCACTTTATAACGCATTGGGTATTTTCCTGCCACTGATCACCGTCAACTGCGCCATCTTCGGCGGCGTCTCCTTTATGGCGCAACGAGATTACAACTTCCCTGAGTCCATCGTTTATGGCTTTGGTTCGGGTATCGGTTGGATGCTGGCGATTGTGGCCCTCGCAGGTATTCGCGAAAAAATGAAATATGCCAATGTGCCTGCGGGCTTACAGGGGTTAGGGATCACCTTTATCACAACCGGATTGATGGCCTTAGGGTTTATGTCTTTCTCCGGTGTGAATTTATAAAGGCAGGAATAATTCATGGAAATAATTCTGGGCGTAGTGATGTTCACCCTCATCGTACTGGCATTGACGGTGATGATTCTATTTGCCAAATCAAAATTGGTGAATACCGGTGATATTACCGTTGATGTTAATGATGATGCGGACAAAAGTTTTACCGTTCCGGCAGGGGATAAGCTGCTCAACATGCTTTCCAGCCAAGGTATTTTCGTTTCTTCAGCTTGTGGTGGTGGCGGTTCCTGCGGGCAGTGCCGCGTGACAATTAAAGAAGGTGGCGGGGATATCCTGCCGACGGAACTTTCACATATCTCAAAGCGTGAAGCGAAAGAAGGCTGCCGGTTAGCTTGCCAGGTTAGCGTTAAGCAAAATCTGAAAATTGAATTGCCAGAAGAAATCTTTGGGGTGAAAAAGTGGGAGTGTGAAGTTATCTCTAATGATAATAAAGCCACATTTATCAAAGAACTGAAACTGAAGATTCCAGATGGTGAAGTGGTGCCATTCCGTGCCGGTGGTTTTATCCAAATAGAGGCCGAACCGCATACTGTTAAATACGCGGACTTCGATGTGCCTGATGAATATCGCGGTGATTGGGATAAATTCAATCTGTTCCGGTTCGAGTCAGTGGTCGTTGAACCAACGGTGCGTGCCTACTCGATGGCAAACTACCCGGAAGAGCGTGGCATTATCATGCTTAACGTGCGTATTGCCACGCCACCACCGTCAGTTCCTGATGCACCGCCGGGCATTATGTCCTCTTATATCTGGTCACTAAAACCCGGTGATAAGGTGACTATCTCTGGTCCATTTGGTGAGTTTTTTGCCAAAGATACCGATGCCGAGATGGTCTTTATTGGCGGTGGGGCGGGTATGGCACCGATGCGCTCGCATATTTTTGATCAGCTTAAGCGGCTACATTCGAAGCGTAAAATCAGTTTTTGGTATGGTGCGCGTTCACGGCGTGAAATGTTCTATGAAGAAGATTTTGACCAGTTACAGGCTGAGAATGATAATTTCCGTTGGCACGTTGCATTATCAGACCCACAGCCGGAAGATAATTGGACGGGATATACCGGCTTCATTCATAACGTGTTGTTAGAAAATTACCTTAAAAATCATCCGGCACCGGAAGATTGTGAATTCTATATGTGTGGCCCTCCGATGATGAATGTGGCAGTTATCAAGATGCTGAAGGATCTCGGTGTGGAAGACGACAATATTATGCTTGATGATTTTGGTGGCTGATTTGCCATTACACGGCTTTTTACTGCAATTGGGGATATTGTGCAGAAACAGATAACACATTGGTTCATGGCAGTGGTGGGGATTTTGCTGCTCACAGGATGTGGTCCTGAGCAAGTGAATCTCGAAGGTAAAACCATGGGAACTTCATATTCAATTAAGTATATGAGTGACTCATCCACACCCAGCCCAGAGAAGTTACAGCAGGAAATAGACCGCGAGTTGGAACAGGTTAATGACCAGATGTCGACATATCGGCCCGACTCTGAATTGAGTCGCTTCAATCAAAGTCGTGCCGTGAATACACCTTTCGCGGTTTCAGCGGCGACGGCTAAAGTCGTGCGTGAGGCTATTCGCATTAATCGCCTGACCGATGGTGCGCTGGATGTCACCGTCGGACCTTTGGTTAACTTATGGGGCTTTGGTCCTGAAGGGCGGCCAGATGTTGTTCCTACTGAGGCTGAAATTGCCAAACGTCGGGCATGGGTCGGTATTAATAATCTGGCCGTAGAAAATGGTGCCTTGCTCAAACGGATCCCTGAGTTGTATGTTGATCTATCCTCTATTGCCAAGGGATATGGGGTCGATGTTGTAGCCGAATATCTGGAAACGCAAAATATCACCAACTATATGGTTGATATCGGAGGGGAAGTACGGACTCGTGGCAATAATGGGGAAAATAAACCTTGGCGCATTGCGATAGAAAAACCTGTCGCAGGTTCTGCGCAAAGTGCTCAAGAGGTTATCGAACCTGGACGTATGGCAATAGCAACCTCAGGGGATTATCGTAATTACTTTGAACAGAATGGTGTGCGTTACTCACATACGATTGACCCGGATACTGGCCGACCAATTAACCACCGATTAGTCTCAATTACTGTTTTGGACCCAAGCTGTATGACCGCAGATGGACTGTCGACTGGGTTAGATGTCCTTGGGCCAGAAAGAGGGATGGCACTCGCTAATTTACTGGGTATTCCAGTGTTTATGATAGTAAAAACCGATGAAGGTTTTGAGGAACGCTATTCTGATGCGTTCAAACCTTATCTGCAAAAACGGCCTTGATAGGAGAGGATATGTTGACTGTTTTTATCGCATCCTTTGTCTTTTTTCTATTGGCCATCGGCGGGATGTCGTTAGGTTATATCGTAAAACGTAAAACCTTACAGGGCAGTTGCGGAGGAATAACGGGTTTGGGGATGGAGAAAGTATGTGATTGCCCTGAGCCTTGTGATTCTCGTAAGAAGCGCTTGGCTAAGGAAGCCGCTCGCCAGAAAAAATTGGATCAATACCGTATCCTATAAGATGTGTTATAGATTACGATGCTTTAATGCCGAGCATTCTGTATAAAACGTGGTTATATGCACGACAAGCAAATTTAGACATAACCCCCCAGCCAACTCAGTGTTGACCAGGGGGGTATTTACGCTTTAGTGCTATTCGTGGCTGATTAGTCTACGTCGATAATGCTGTTTTTTCATTTTCTGATTTACGTCTATACCATTGTGGTTGTTCTTTACTTATTTATTCTTACTTACTCACTATACTTTTAAAAAGTGCAGGAGAATCAACCATAACTCCATTTGCCTGTAATTCCCTCGCTTTTTTATAATCTTCGGGAGTATTGATGCCGAAGAAAATAATATGTGCGTTGGTATTCCTTCTAAAACAATCCATCGCCTCTTTATCCCAACTTAATACTGCATCAGAACGCCCTTCGCCCAACGTGTATTTTTCTACCACTTGTACTTTGCGATGTAACTCTAAACCATACCAACGTTCTTTATTATCTGCTGGCAATTCACATTTATGATCCATCGTAATATTAGCTAATTGAGTCCGAGTAAAGTTGCGGCTTTCAAATCGATTGATTTTATGTGAGATATCACTGGTTTCATTCACTTTATCCAGTGCTTCCAGATAGTTATCATCCGTAGAGTAAACTCGGGTACGTACGAAGCGATCTTTTTCTCCTTTGCTGGTTGCGGTAAGCGTCTCTTTTAGGGCTTTGGCAAAGGTTATTGGGTTGGCATCGGGCGATTTAATGTCCAGATAGAATGTCGTGTCAGGATACTTCTTCAGCACTTCATCAAGTGTGGGAATACCTGTGTGTGTGCCAGCCTTCGGTTGAATATGATGTTTCTTATCATAGGCAACGCTCGCATCCACTTTAGCCAGTTGTTGTGCAGTATAACCTGAGATGGTACCGGACTTATCTGTCAACTCTTTGAGGTCTATAGGGCGATACAATACCGGAATATTATCTTTCGATAGTTGTAATGTAATCCATATGGCGTCAGCACCATTAGACAGTGCTTTATCGATAGCCGGTAAGGTATTTTCTGGCGCATCAGCCGTTCCTGCACGGTGGGCAATAATTTGTGGCGCTGCAAGGGTAACAGATTGGGCGTTAACAACAAAGGTAGCGGAAAGGAGTAGGGTAGCCATTATATAATTTCGCATAATATATAGTTTCCATTCATTATCTAATAATGAATTTTATGAGGTGAAGGTTAATCATATAACTAACATTTTTCGACCTTGTCGAATTTAATGGTTTTTTATTAAAAATAAATGACAAAATGCAAAAAAAAACCAATAACAGTATTCAATTCTGTTATATACGTAATTAGTTGGTGTTTTGATTAGGATAATTATGACTCATCGCGGTGGTTATCTTGATATGAATAAATAGGGTGGTATTCATCAACGATAGAATTACATACTGATATTGATGATGTTTATTCCCTGTCGCGGAGTGAGAAAATTCTGTATAAATCTTAAAAACCATTAGTTAAGCAGACAAAGATTGTATTAGTGTGAGGTGAGATTTCACTGGGTTGTTGCACCTTTAAGTGCCAGATTTTAAGAAGGAATACTGTGTGTCGAAATTGCGGGTTGGTGTGATTTTTGGTGGTAAATCGGCTGAGCATGAAGTGTCGTTGCAGTCGGCTAAAAACATCGTAGAGGCGATTGATAAGGAAAAGTTTGATGTCACGCTACTGGGTATTGATAAACAGGGGAAATGGCATGTTAACGATGCATCCAGCTATTTGTTAAATGCAGAGAATCCAGCGCTGATCTCCCTGAATCACTCAAACAGAAATGTAGCGTTGATTCCCGGTCAAGAGCGCCAGCAACTGATTGCGGCGGATAATGCCACAGCATTGGCGCAACTGGATGTTATTTTCCCGATAGTACACGGTACATTAGGCGAGGATGGTTCTTTGCAAGGCTTGCTGCGCATGGCCAATATCCCCTTCGTTGGGTCCAGCGTGCTGGGATCTGCGGTCAGCATGGATAAAGATCTCACCAAGCGGTTACTGCGTGATGCCGGGTTGAATATTGCCCCTTTTATTACGCTGACACGGACAAATAAAGATAATTACAGTTTTGAGCAGATAACGGCAAAACTTGGCTTACCTTTATTTATCAAACCGGCAAATCAAGGCTCCTCGGTTGGGGTGAGTAAAGTACGCAATGCGGCTGAATACCAGCAGGCTGTTACGCTTGCGTTTGATTTTGACCATAAGGTATTAGTTGAATCAGCTATTGTTGGGCGCGAGATTGAATGTGCGGTACTGGGTAATGATAACCCTCGAGCTAGCCTGTGTGGTGAAGTGGTCGTCAGTGATGAATTTTACTCCTACGATACCAAGTATATTAATGAAACCGGTGCTCAGGTGGTTATCCCTGCAGTGATAGACAATGCAGCCAGCGACAATATTCGCGCAGTAGCATTAGCCGCGTTTCGTACGCTTGAATGCCGTGGTCTGGCACGGGTAGATGTCTTTTTAACGCCAGAAAATACCGTTATTATAAATGAAATCAATACACTACCTGGTTTCACTAATATCAGTATGTACCCCAAACTCTGGCGCGCCACGGGAGTCGGTTCTACAGAGTTGATCACAACACTGATTGAACTGGCGTTAGAACGGCATCAGCAAGATAAGTCATTGAAGAGTTCTATTTTTAGCGACCACTAAATGAAGATTGTGGTTGAACCCAGCGGTTGCCTGTAGGCAGCCGTTGCGTTTGGTGATCAGTTCGATCTGCGCGGCAAACGGGCTGGTGTGATTCTTTCGAGAGGTAATGTGGATTTAGGCCGTCTAGCCAGCTTTATCGGCGGGACTTGCTGATATTGGAGAGGACTGAGTAAACAGCTAGCAGGCTAGCCTCCGATAAGCAATCTGAGGCGGGTTGAGGATTAGGATAATCTTGAATTTTTCCTATTTAACTGTATCCTTATACAGTGGTTTGGTTGGGGAAAGATAACATGCGTAAGATTATTCATGTCGATATGGATTGCTTCTTCGCGGCAGTGGAAATGCGCGACGATCCCAGTTTGCGTGATATTCCCATCGCGATTGGCGGCAGCCGCGATCGGCGTGGAGTGATCAGTACGGCCAATTACCCTGCCAGACGTTATGGTGTTCGTAGTGCTATGCCAACGGCGATGGCACTTAAACTCTGCCCACAGCTTAAAGTTATTCCTGGCAGAATGGCGGCTTATAAAGAGGCGTCGCTGCATATCCGTGAAATTTTCGCTCGCTATACCCCGCTGATTGAGCCGCTCTCGCTGGATGAAGCCTATCTGGATGTTTCTGATTGCTCTGCATGCAGTGGTTCTGCCACTTTAATTGCTCAGGAAATCCGTCAAGCCATTTCTGATGAACTGAGTCTGACCGCCTCCGCCGGTATTGCCCCGATAAAATTTCTGGCCAAAATTGCGTCAGATCTGAATAAACCGAATGGTCAATATGTCATCACCCCTAATCAGATTCAGCCTTTCCTGCATGATTTGCCGTTGAGTAAGATTCCTGGCGTGGGGAAAGTGACCGCTAAACGTTTACAAGAACTCGGGTTGGTTACTTGCGGCGAGGTACAAAACTATCCGCAGGCTGAACTATTAAAGCGTTTTGGCAAATTCGGTCATGTGTTGTGGGAGCGTAGCCACGGTATTGATGAGCGGGAAATATCCCCGGACAGATTGCGTAAATCGGTCGGTGTTGAAAGAACGCTGGCGGAAGATATTCATGACTGGGAAAGTTGTGAGGCATTGATTGAACAGCTTTATATTGAACTGGAAACTCGATTACGTAAAGTGAGGCCGGATCTGCATATTGCGCGTCAGGGTATTAAATTGAAATTTCATGATTTTCAACAAACTACGCAGGAGCATGTCTGGCCGGAACTGAATAAGACTGATCTGCTACAAGTGGCGCGCACTGCATGGAATGAACGGCGAGCCGGGCGGGGAGTTCGCTTGGTAGGGCTACATGTCACTTTACTGGATCCACAACTTGAGCGGCAATTATTGCTTAGTTGGGAATAGTATATGCAATAAAAAACGGCGGGTCGAAGCACCGCCGTTATCACATAAAGATCAATCAGATTTGTTTATGCCCGTTCTGGAATGGCTTTTAGCAGGGCGGTCAGTAACTGCCAATATTGACCCACGCTTTCGATATGAACTTGTTCATCCGGTGAATGTGGGCCGGTCATGGTTGGCCCAATCGACACCATATCCATATCCGGGTAAGGTTTTTTGAATAAACCACACTCCAGACCCGCGTGGATAACCATGATGTTCGGTGTTTTGTTGAACAGTTTTTGGTATGTTTCCCGCACCAATGCCATGACAGGAGAGGTTGGGTCCGGCTGCCAGCCAGGGTAACCGCCTTTCGGTAGCGTTTGTGCACCAGCCAACTGACCAATTGCCGTCAGCATGCTCACCACGTAATCTTTGCCGCTGTCGATCAGGGAACGAATCAGACAGATGATTTCTGCTTCGTTCTCATTCATGGTAACCACACCGACATTCAGTGAGGTCTCAACCACGCCTTTAACTGCATCACTCATGCGAATTACACCGTTTGGCGTGGCATTCAGCAGTGCCACTAAACGCTGCTGTGTGTCTTTAGTCAGCGCTTTTGTCTCAGTGGATACCGGTTCGAGCAGGAGTGCCAGATTTTTTTCCACCGCCGCCAGCTCGTTTTTCAACGTTGCCAGATACGCCTGACTAAGGCTTTTCAATTGATCGACTTTATCTGCACTAACTGCCAGGATCACCGAACCCTCACGCGGGATAGCGTTACGCAATGTACCGCCATTGAGATCCAATACGCGCAGATCCAGATCTTTTGCGTGTTCAAACAGGAAGCGGGCCAGCAGCTTGTTGGCATTGCCTAAACCTAAATGGATATCCGCACCGGAGTGACCACCTTTAAGGCCTTTTAAGGTCAGTTTCAGGGTTTGGAACCCAGCAGGAACGGCTTCGCGCTTCAGGGTCAGAGTGGTGATAAAATCAATACCACCAGCGCAACCCATATAGATTTCACCTTCCTGTTCAGAATCGGTATTAATCAGAATATCGGCTTTCAACCAATTAGGTTGCAGTCCGAAGGCACCATCCATACCGGCTTCTTCGGTCATGGTCAGTAACACTTCCAGTGGGCCATGTTCAACGCTGTCATCAGACAATACGGCCAGCGCAGAAGCCATACCAATGCCGTTATCCGCACCCAATGTGGTGCCACGGGCTTTAACCCATTCACCGTCGATATATGGTTGGATAGGATCTTTGGTAAAGTCATGTACCGTATCATTATTCTTCTGCGGAACCATATCCAGATGAGCTTGCAGCGCAACTGGCTTACGGTTCTCCATCCCTTTGGTAGCAGGCTTACGCAGCAAGATATTACCGACCTTGTCACGCTCAGCGTGCAGACCTTTTTCTTTGGCCCACGTCATAATGTGCTGCGCCAGCGCTTCTTCATGGTAAGACGGATGGGGGATTGAGCAGATTTTTGCGAAAATATCCCACAACGGCTGAGGCGAAAGTTGAGACAGTTCAGACACTGTAAGTCTCCTGTAACAGCATGCTCATATCGGCAACCTCAGGATGAAGATGTCAGAGATGCTATCGGGTTGATGACTAAAGATTTTAAGGGTAGTGACAAACCGCCATCGGAATGGCGAGATGGTTTGAGAATATCACTTTCATCGGCATTACGCGCGTTTCGCCGCACAATTACCGCATTAGACCCGATTAATTAACCCGATAATTGCTGGTTTTTATCCGGCTGGCTCACTATAATCTCGCGCAACCTTTTTTCCCCTTCTGATACATGGCAAGCCACTCCTTTACTGGCTGGGATTACACTTTATGAGCGAAAAATACGTCGTTACCTGGGATATGTTGCAAATTCACGCCCGCAAACTGGCACAGCGTTTACTGCCAGCCGATCAATGGAAAGGGATTATTGCGGTAAGCCGTGGTGGTTTGGTGCCTGCGGGTATTCTGGCGCGTGAGCTGGGTATTCGTTATGTCGACACCGTTTGCATCGCCAGTTATAACCATGATAACCAAGGCGAGCTTAAAGTCCTGAAACGTGCTGAAGGTGACGGCGAAGGCTTTATTGTGATTGATGATTTGGTTGATACTGGCGGCACTGCGAAAGCTATCCGTGAGATGTATCCGAAGGCACACTTTGTTACTATTTTCGCCAAACCTGCTGGTCGCCCATTAGTTGATGATTATGTGGTTGATATTCCTCAGGGCACCTGGATTGAGCAGCCGTGGGATATGGCTGTAACCTTTGTTGCTCCTTTAAGCGGTAAGTAATTTAGTTGGCTTTAAACGCCTGGTCAGCTCCGGGCGTTTCATTTTCTCCGCAGTATGAGTACACTTGACCCCATCTGACCAGCCCTTATCGGGCCTGAATCACGGCTTATGGAGGCTATCGTTACCATGGCACAAGCCAACCTCTCTGAAATTCTGTTTAAACCAAAGTTCAAGCATCCTGAAACTTCAACTCTCGTGCGGCATGCTCACTGCAACCATCCTATGACGGTACATTCTGCCTTGGACGGTGATACCACCAGCCATTGGTATCGGATGATCAACCGTTTGATATGGACCTGGCGCGGTGTTGATCCCCTTGAAATAGAAGAAGTGTTGTCACGCATTGCCTGTTCAAAGGCAGAACACAGCGATAACGAACTGCTAGATACCGTGGTGGGCTATCGCAATGGTAACTGGATTTATGAGTGGGCCCATCAGGGGATGCTGTGGCAGCAAAAAGCCATGGAAGAGACTGACCCATTGAATGCTGGTCAATACTGGTTAAATGCGGCCAATTTATACAGCATTGCGGGTTACCCACATCTGAAAGGTGATGAGCTGGCCGAGCAAGTCGAGGTGTTATCAAACCGCGCCTATGAAGCCGCCGCTGAACACCTGCCGTATAACCTGAAAGAGCTTAATTTCGCGATTTCAGATGGCGGTACGCTGGCGGGGTTCCTGCATATGCCGACTGTTGGCAGTGCGCCATTCCCAACGGTATTGATGTGTGGTGGGTTGGATACATTGCAAAGTGACTATCATCGCCTGTTCCGTGACTATCTGGCCCCGAAAGGGATAGCCATGTTGACGGTGGACATGCCATCGGTGGGGGCTTCGTCGCGTTGGAAGTTAACGCAGGACACCAGTTATCTGCATCAGCAAGTATTGCAGGCATTGCCGGATATCCCTTGGGTTGATCATCAGCGAGTCAGTGTTTTCGGTTTCCGTTTCGGTGCCAACGTAGCGGTGCGCCTGGGGTATTTAGAGCCGCAGCGGGTGCGTGCTGTGGCATGCCTTGGGCCGATTGTGCATTATCTTCTGTGTAACGCTGACAGCCAGCGCCAGGTGCCAGATATGTATATGGATGTTATGGCCAGCCGATTGGGAATGGCTGATGCGGCAGATGAAACGCTTAGAACAGAAATGAACCGTTATTCGCTGAAAACACAGGGGTTGCTGGGGCGGCGTTGCCAAACACCTATGTTGGCGGGCTACTGGGAAAATGATCCATTCAGCCCGAAAGAAGAGGCGAAGTTAATCTGTTCTTCCTCGGCGGATGGCAAGCTATTACCTATATCATCAACGCCGCTGTACGACAATTTCCACCGTGCATTATTGCAAGCCAGTGAGTGGTTAGAAGATAAAATGCGTTAATGAGTTGCTAATTTTTAACAGTTTGCTAAAAAGGATCGTCTATATAAGGAGATTTAAGAATGACGTCGACCAGTGCTCATCCTAAAAGTAAGCTTATGAAACGTTTTGCCGCTTTAGGACCATATCTGCGTGAAGGGCAGTGCCAGAGTGACCATTTTTTCTTTGACTGTTTAGCTGTTTGCGTCAATGTGAAGCTTGCCCCCGAGAAACGTGAGTTTTGGGGCTGGTGGATAGAGTTGGAACCGGCAGAAGACCATTTTACCTACGTTTACCAGTTCGGCCTGTTTAATAAAGAAGGCAGTTGGAAAGCGGAAAAGATTAAAGATCCTGAAATACAAGAGAAACTGGAGACCACGCTGCGTGGTTTCCATAAACGCCTTGCTGAGATGTTGACTTCAATTGAAATGAGATTGGAGCCAGCGCAGCATTTTAGCGATCAGCCGCTGAAGTTGTCCGCTTAGAAGTCTGTTTGTTAATGCCTAATTAAATAGAATATTCCCCCTTTAGCACAATAAAAGGGGGAATTTCTCATTCTGACTGTTGGCATTATGCCTCCCGCCTGCTACAAAGACCCATCCCCTTCGTACATAGAGCCGCAGGGTTGTTAGCTACGTTCATTCACCCGAGTCACATTTGTTCTTACATGAATAAGCTCATCGGGATGAGTTCGCTGGCAGCCATACTGCAACTCCAATTACTTTGGGTATATATTGTTTCTTTAATTCATCCCAATGGCAGAAAAATTATGAGTGGCAGCCAGACATTGGTTGTGAAATTGGGGACTAGTGTTCTGACCGGCGGTTCCCGTCGTCTTAACCGTGCCCATATTGTTGAACTGGTGCGCCAATGTGCCCAGCAACACGCAAAAGGTCATCGTATTGTTATTGTCACCTCCGGGGCGATTGCCGCCGGGCGTGAACACTTGGGTTATCCAGAATTGCCTGCCACTATTGCCTCAAAGCAACTGTTAGCCGCAGTTGGGCAAAGCCGGCTAATCCAGCTCTGGGAACAGCTGTTTTCCATCTATGGCATCCATATCGGTCAGATGTTACTGACCCGTGCTGATTTGGAAGACAGAGAGCGTTTTCTCAATGCCCGTGACACCATGAATGCCTTGCTGGATAACCGCATCGTGCCGGTAATCAATGAGAATGATGCTGTCGCCACCGCTGAAATCAAAGTAGGCGATAACGATAATCTCTCGGCACTGGCAGCCATTCTTGCCGGTGCCGATAAGCTACTGTTACTGACCGATCAGGCGGGGTTATACACGGCTGATCCGCGTAACAATCCTGAAGCTGAGCTTATTCGCGAAGTGCATGGTATCGATGATGCTTTGCGCGGAGTTGCTGGCGATAGTGTCTCAGGCCTTGGCACTGGTGGTATGGCCACTAAACTGCAAGCAGCAGATGTTGCCTGCCGCGCTGGTATTGATGTGATTATTGCCGCGGGCAGTCAGTCCGGTGTTATTGCGAATGTGATTGATGGCACGCCGGTTGGTACTCGCTTCCATGCACTGGAAACCCCGTTGGAAAACCGTAAACGCTGGATTTTTGGTGCACCGCCAGCGGGTGAAATTACGGTCGATGATGGGGCTGTAGCCGCTATTATGGAGCGCGGCAGTTCGCTGCTGCCCAAAGGTATTCGCAGTGTTCAAGGGGATTTCTCCCGTGGTGAAGTGATCCGTATCCGCAATCTTGGCGGGCGGGATTTGGCCCACGGTGTATCACGCTATAACAGCGATGCGCTGCGCATGTTAGCGGGGCATCACTCGCAACAAATCAGTGAAATCCTCGGGTACGAATATGGCCCGGTGGCGGTTCATCGTGACGATATGATTGTTAGCTAAGGAGCGAGCATGAGCATGCTGGAACAGATGGGGAAAGCCGCCAAACAGGCTTCCTGGCAGTTGGCAATGTTGAGCACGGCAAAGAAAAATCAGGCGCTGGCAGTAATAGCTAACCTGTTGGAATCTGAAAGTCAGGCTATTTTGCATGCCAACGAGCAAGATATGCAGGCTGCACGTGATACGGGCATGAGTGAGGCGCTGCTCGATCGGCTGTTATTGACCCCGGCACGCTTAGCGGCTATTGCTAATGATGTGCGTCAGGTATGCCGCCTGAATGACCCTGTGGGCCGCGTTATTGATGGCAGCCTACTTGACAGTGGCTTAAAGCTGGAACGCCGCCGTGTGCCTCTGGGGGTGATTGGTGTCATTTATGAAGCGCGTCCTAACGTTACGATTGATGTCGCCAGCCTCTGCTTGAAAACCGGCAATGCCGTGATTTTGCGGGGTGGCAAAGAGACTCATCACACTAATCAGGCAACCGTGAAGGTTATCCAGCAGGCACTGGAACAGTGCGGCTTACCCGCGGCGGCAGTGCAGGCGATTGAAAGCCCTGATCGGGAATTGGTAAATCAGTTACTGCGTATGGATCGCTATGTCGATATGTTGATTCCACGGGGTGGGGCTGGTTTACATAAACTGTGCCGTGAGCAATCAACCATTCCGGTGATTACCGGTGGTATTGGGGTTTGTCATACCTTTGTGGATGAAAGTGCTGATTTTGAGAAAGCGTTATTAGTGATTGAAAACGCCAAAGTTCAGCGGCCAAGTGCGTGTAACTCATTGGAAACCTTGCTGGTTCATCAAGCTATTGCAGAGCGCTTCCTGCCTGTACTCAGTACCCGAATGCATGCCTTTGGCGTGACACTGCATGCCAGCCCGCAGGCGCTGCCGTATCTGACCGAAGGTAAGGCCAAGGTAGTGGCTGTTGAAGCTGCTGATTATGACGATGAATGGTTATCTCTGGATTTGAATGTGGATATTGTGGCTAATATCAATGCTGCTATTGACCATATTCGCGAGCATGGCACCAGCCATTCTGATGCTATTCTGACCCGCTCACTCAGTAGCGCGGAACATTTTGTCCGGGCGGTGGATTCATCGGCAGTTTATGTCAATGCCAGCACCCGTTTCACCGATGGCGGCCAGTTTGGTTTAGGCGCTGAAGTGGCAGTAAGTACGCAAAAACTTCATGCCCGTGGCCCGATGGGGTTGGATGCATTGACAACCTATAAGTGGATTGGCTATGGCGACGATTTAGTGCGTAGCTAATTACCAGATAGAACATATACAGTAAAACGACATCTGGCTGCTGCTGCTGTCGTTTTATTTTTTTCTCTGGTTAATCTCCCTGTGAAGTATCAGCCTTTAAGTGTGAAATAGATCATTATTCGATGTAACGCGTTTATGGCTATTCATCAATTTACCTACCCAAAAATAGACAACCAAACACTTGTTGGGTTGCTTCTGCGTGTATTGTTATCCTCTTGATTATCTATCTTTATTTTTAGTGGAATATCCTTCCTGTCAGAATATTACTATTTAAAACTTATTTTCCTATCGGAAGAACTTGAGTTACCTCACAGAAAATGTGCTGTAACTGCTTGAAAACACGCTTACGATCGTTCTCTCAACTTTGAAATAGAGTAATAAAATACGCTTTACTCTATTTAGTCAAAATAATAAAACAAGCACATGTTTAAAAACAAACAAGTGTCCATTATGACCAGCCGAGAAAAACAAATATTGCAGCTTCTGAGACGAGATCCATTGATCCCCCAGCAAGAAATTGCCGATATTCTAGGCATTAGTCGCTCGGGGGTGGCGGGTCACATTATGAATCTAATGCAAAAAGGTTATATCAAAGGAAAGGGATATATATTATCTGAGCACAGTTATGTGGTGGTGGTTGGCTCGGTAAATATGGATGTTTGTGGTTATGCAGCCAGTAAGCTCATTTATGAAGATTCCAACCCAGGGAAAATAAAATGCACCCCAGGCGGTGTTGGGCGAAATATTGCTGAAAATATTGCACTATTAGGCAAAGAGTGCCATCTCATCTCGGTGGTGGGAGATGATTTTTATGGTGCGACCCTGATTGATGAGGCTAAACGCGCCGGTGTCAATGTCAGTAATTGCCACAGTTTGCACAGTGAAAATACCTCTACTTATGTTTCGTTACTCGATGATGGTGGCGAAATGTTGGTGGCGATTAATGATATGCGCATATTAGAAAAACTAACGCCGTCATTATTAGCAACCACCAAAGAGATAATTCAACACGCGGGAATATTAGTCGTCGACTGTAATTTAACCGAAGAAGCCCTCTCATGGATATTTACCAATGCCGGTAATGTTCCTGTATTCGTCGATACGGTTTCAGCATTCAAAGCACCCAGAATTAAAAACTGGTTATCCCATATTCACACGCTGAAACCTAATCGTCTGGAAGCAGAGATACTCAGTGGCATGAAAATTAACAGCCACGATGATATTCCGGTGGTGGCGCACTGGTTTCACCAACAAGGCGTCCAGCGCCTGGCATTAAGTATGGGAAAAAAGGGGGTTTATTTCAGTGAAATTGATGGACAGGTTGGCTGGTCATTGCCACTGAATATCAACATTGTGAATGTTACCGGGGCCGGAGACGCGATGATGTCTGGTTTAGCAAGTTGCTGGCTGGATGACATGGAATTTGCTGAGAGTATCCGTTTTGCTCAAGGGTGCTCAGCATTAACGCTCTCTTCGGAACTGACTAATAACCCCAATCTGTCAAATGGCAGTGTTAAAAAACTATTGGAATTACAACCATGACAAATAACGCAATGGCACAATCTTATTTAGATATATCACCAGAGGTTGCACAGGCTTTGGCGCAAAATAAAGCCGTCGTCGCATTAGAATCTACCATTATTTCTCATGGGATGCCTTACCCACAAAATGTAGAAACAGCGTTACTGGTAGAGCAGAAAATTCGTGAGAATGGCGCTGTGCCTGCCACTATTGCCGTTATAAACGGCCGGATGAAAGCGGGCCTATCCCGTGACGAAATAGAATTGCTGGGCAAGGAAGGCCATAGCATTATGAAAGTCAGCCGTCGTGATTTGCCTTTTGTGATAGCAAATGGACAACATGGTGCTACAACAGTGGCTTCCACCATGATTATTGCACAAATGGCGAAGATTAAGGTTTTTGCGACCGGCGGTATTGGTGGTGTACACCGTGGTGCGGCCACCACATTTGATATTTCCGCCGATTTACAGGAGTTGGCGAAAACTAATGTGACGGTGGTTTGCGCCGGCGCTAAATCTATTTTGGACTTAGGTCTAACCATGGAATATCTGGAAACTAATGGGGTGCCGGTTATTGGTTATCAGACTCGGTCACTGCCCGCTTTTTTCTGTCGGACCAGCCCGTTTGAGGTCAGTATTACCTTAGACAGTGCTGAGCAAATTGCGGCAGCAATGAATGCCAAATGGAGTATCGGCCTGCGTGGAGGAATGGTTGTTGCCAACCCCATCCCACCACAATATGCTTTACCCGAAGAGATGATCAATGCTGCCATTGATCAGGCAGTAAAAGAATCAGAAGAGCAGGGGGTTATTGGTAAAGAAAGTACGCCATTCCTGTTGGCCAGAGTAGCTGAATTAACCGGTGGTGACAGTTTAAACGCTAACATACAGTTGGTATTTAATAATGCGCAGTTAGCTGCCAAAATTGCCTGCTCCTATCAGAGCATTATTTAATAAAGAACGGTAACACGCTTTAAATATTGTCCTTATTACAAAATACTTGCTCATATCTTTGAGGTGCCCTGACACATTTGTTGTCCGAGGGGCACCTTTTCGAGCATGAGCTATCTATATAGGAACTTCGAGGTACTTCGGGGGGGTTATGGATTTATTGCGTAGTTTGGCGGGGATATGCATTTTATTGTTTATCGCCTATGTTTTTTCAGTAAATAAAAGAAAGATAAGATTACGGACCGTCGGGGCTGCATTATTATTGCAAATAACATTGGGTGCAGTCATGCTCTATGTTCCTGCTGGAAAGTGGTTTATCTCTTCGATTGCTAATACAGTGAATAGAGTTATTTCATATAGTGACGCAGGTAGCGCATTTATTTTTGGTGGTTTAGTTAGCCCAAAAATGAATGAGTTATTTGATGGCGCCGGTTTTGTTTTTGCTTTTCATGTCCTGCCGGCCATTATTTTCATCACTTCATTAATTTCTATTCTTTACTATCTCGGCATTATGGGATGGCTAATTAATATTCTCGGTTCTATATTTCAAAAGTTACTCGGTATCAGTAAAGTAGAGTCATTTGCCGCTGTCACCACTATCTTCCTTGGTCAGAATGAGATCCCAGCGGTAGTTAAACCCTTTATTAATAAGATGAACAGCAATGAACTGTTTACCGTCATCTGTAGCGGTATGGCGTCCATTGCAGGTTCTATGTTGGTGGGCTATGCCGGGCTTGGGGTCCCGATTGAATATTTATTGGCTGCTTCGTTAATGGCTATCCCTGGCGGGATATTATTTGCGCGTATTATCAGCCCGGCGACAGAAGAGTCAAAAGTTGAATTCAACGAGATGACATTCAGTGACAAACGCCCTGCCAGTATTATTGAAGCGGCAGCCAGTGGCGCGATGCTGGGATTGAAAATTGCGGTCGGGGTTGCCACCGTCGTGATGGCATTTGTTGCATTGATTGCGTTAATTAACGGCATTATTGGCGGAATTGGCGGCATCTTTGGTTTCGAACAGCTCAGTCTGGAAAGTATCCTTGGCTATGTGTTCTCGCCTCTGGCTTATATTATGGGCGTATCTTGGGAACATGCTTCACTGGCGGGTGGTTTTATCGGCCAGAAATTAGCCATTAATGAGTTCGTAGCCTATTTGAGTTTCTCTCCTTATCTGAAAGAAACCATAGCGACATTAGATGTAAAAACGATTGCAGTTATCTCTTTTGCGTTGTGTGGTTTTGCCAACTTTGGCTCAATTGCTGTCGTGGTGGGCGCTTTCAGTGCTGTTGCACCCGAAAGATCATCTGAAATTGCGCGCTTAGGATTCCGTGCGCTACTGGCGGCAACATTATCTAATCTGATGAGTGCCACAATCGCCGGGCTATTTATTGGTTTGGGGAGTTTATTACCGGGCTAGGCTTATTGATATTTCTTCTGGTGCATTAATCTACTGATAAAAAGGATTAATGCACTAATCAACCCTTTAATCTAGCGGATGGCGCTTGAGATAGTAACTGACTTTATAATCAACCGGATTAAAGGTTATCACCGAAAAATCTACCACGACTCCGTCAGTTCCATTGGATACGGCGAGTAATTGCAGCAGCAGGGTACGTGGGTCGCAATGGAGTTGCAGGGCAAACTCCTGACTGGCGACAATAGGTAAAAATGTCTGCCGGCAACCTTCAATCTGATAATTAGCATGTTTTTCAATAAAGTCATATTTAGATGATTCAAGATGATGGTAAGTTAAATCCGGCATCAGAGAGACTGGCAGATAACTCTCTTCTATCTGAATAATCTGTTTGTCAGCATAACGTAATCGTTTGATATAATATATTTTATCGTCTTGATTGATGTTTAACTGACTGGCAATGTCTTGCGATGCCCTAATAATTTTGAACTCAGAAACTTCAGTATGTGGTGTCTTGCCGAGCATTTTCATCTGTTCGGTGAAACTGTTCAGATGATTATTATCATGTTTAAGATCTTTCCCGATAATAAATGTCCCTCGCCCTTGTTGCCGTTCCAGTAAACCATCTTGAATTAAGACATCCAGTGCTTTTCTGACTGTCATTCGTGATGCACCAAAACGCTCTGCTAACTGAATTTCTGATGGTAAGCAATCACCCAGCGAAATATCCTGATGATTTATTAATTTTCGAATATTTGTTACCAGATTTTTATATACCATTTTTATACCTATTCAGAGGGCGGCTTGTATCATGAATATTTTTGTAATTCATTGATAATTAATTATTAAAATTTCATTGGTATAAAAAATGACTCAAATGTCTAATTTGAGCGTTAATAATGTACAAGTCAGACTGATGATTTAATGCTGCCTGGATCACAAATTTTTATCAATTGCCACGTTCTCTCTCTAGTGCTCTCCGTTTAAGATTAGTTGTAAAGGATATTGGTCTGGTTCAGTCCAACAGCGTATTCAAAGCCTATGCGGGTTTCTTATATCTTGAAATCCTGGGGTGGAAATTAAACTTTCGGTTTTTTTATAAAAATAATTAAAGTAATTCAAGCATCTGCCGATAACCATACTGATACTTATATGCTCATTAAAATAATCTGGGTAGCCAGAGCAATAAATTAAAGATGGGGAATGGCAGGTGAGCGAAACGTCTAAAGAAAATTTTGTCAAAACGAATAAATTAGCGATCTGTGCAATTCTTCGAGATTTAAAGAAGAACGATACCGCAGTGATGGTTATGCATGCGCGCGGACAATTTATCAGCCGTATTCTGGATGTGGTACCTGAGACGAATCAGTTTATTTTTGATTTTGGTAGTGTAGAACACGAGAACCGTCTGGCCCTTGCTGCTAATCAATTGACTATTATTGCAGAACCTACGGGCGCAAAAATTGAATTTACTTGTAATTCACTGAAAGAAATAAAATATTTATCACTACCTGCCTTTAGCTCGGCTATTCCTGAGCAGCTTTATTTTATCCAACGGCGGGAATATTTTCGTGTAAACATTCCTCAATGGCCCCCTTATTATTGTTCTGGGAAATTTACTGATGGCAGTAATTTCTCGTACACATTAGGGGATATTTCCCTGGGGGGCATGGGTCTGTATGCAGTGAAAGGCAGTGAGTTCCCCCTTCAGGAATGCGGTATATTACGAGATGCCTCAGTGGATTTATGTGGTTTTGGTGTTTTTAAGCTGGACCTGCAGTTTATCCGGGCCATTGATAAACAGGTAGTGAATAACAAAGGTGAAACCCTCACAGTACAACGCTTGAGTTTTAAATTTCCTCGTCTGAGTCCAATCCAAGAAAAAGGGCTGCAACGCGCCATTTTTGAGTTAGAGAAACAGCAAACTGCCAAGGCACGAAAATTTCAAGACAGCATCTAGTTTCTGAAAGTATGGGGTGATTACCAACAGTCTGTGTAATAGTGGCAAGGCGGCAGGTATTTAAATTACAGTACCTGCTGTTAATGTAACCTTTTGATTTATTTCTCTCATTTTATGCCCTGATCCTTAATTTCTCCTTTGGGCTATAGTTAATACTATTCAGCTTTTTTGCTGTCGTACGTTTATTGCGTATCGTCAGCCTTTACTCGCCCCTTTTTTATGACTGGATACTTTGGTGTATCCGTCTTTTGCTTTCCACCTTCACTCGGCATTTTTGACAGCATTCTGCCTGTAAGGCGTTTTCTGCTCAATATCACGCGGCTCGCACGGCTCAGGAAGCTCACCTGAGCAATCCGTTTGGATACGCCTTTTAACGGCTATTCCCGACTTTTCATTATGCAGATTGCCATCAGACTGTATGAGCACCCGACCAGAAAGGTACCTATGAAATTATTTCTAAAGGCTATTCTTGGATCACCCACCGCAGCGACTCCCCCTTGGCATGATACTGCACCTGTAAGGGATGAGCTATTCAGTGTGGAGCGATTGGAACAGCATGCTGAGAGCCTTGCCAAAGCGCAGTCGATAACTACCCACCCACCACGGGTATCTACTCTGCATGCCCGCCTGAATGATAATGCCAATACGCTGCTGGCAGCATATCGGGCCAGTGCCGCAGAACTGGAAAAGGGCCGCGCAGTAGTCCCTGCGGCTGAGTGGCTGTTGGATAATTATCATCTGGTTGAAGAGCAGATCCGCGAGATCCGTGATGATTTGCCGCCGGGTTATTACCGTCAATTGCCGAAGCTGGCCGACGGCCCCTTCGCTGGCTATCCACGGGTATTTGGCATTACCTGGGCTTTTGTGGCGCACACTGACAGCCATCTGGACCCGGATGTATTATGCCGTTTTATTATGGCGTATCAGCGTGTTCAACCGCTGACTATTGGTGAACTCTGGGCGGTGGCGATTACGCTGCGTATTGTGCTGATAGAGAATTTACGCCGTCTGGCTGATCAGATAACTCAAGGTCGTAAAGATCGGGCAGATGCTGAGGCGCTGGCGAATCGCTTATTGGACGCCGGCGATAGCCGATTGGCTCTGGAGTCTGATATTACGGTGCGATCCAGTGAGCCTTTATCTGAGCAATTTGCATCTCAATTGGCAAAGCGGTTACGTGATCAAGACCCACGCACCACGCCAGCATTGGGCTGGCTGGAAGATCGCCTTCAATTACAAGGGCTATCGATTAGTGAAGTTGTACAACGAGCTCAACTACGGCAGGGGTCATCTAACGTTTCGGTCCGAAATGTTATTACCAGTATGCGGTTGATCTCGGATATTGACTGGGCTGATCTGTTTGAGAGTGTAAGCCTGGTCGATGAATGCTTACGCCAGGGCAGCACCTTCGCCAGTATGGATTTTCAAACCCGCAATTTGTACCGCAGTGCCATCGAACAATTATGCCGAGGTTCCACCTTCACTGAACTGGAAATTGCCGCTCTTGCCCTGCAAGTCGCACAGACTTCAGCCGAGGCCGCAGAGCCAGAGAATGTCGAACGCTGCCGTGACCCAGGCTATCACTTGATTGGGGCGGGAAGGCGTGAATTAGAGAATCAACTCAGATTCAGTCCTTCAATACGTTTGTGGTTTAGCCGCTTGAGCGTCAGCTTTGGTGTTGGCGGTTTTATGGCGGCCATTTTCCTGGTCACTGCCGGATTACTGGCATTGGTGCTGTGGGCACTCTCTTTCCCCGGACTGGCGACGGGCTGGCTGGTATTATTTACCTTAATCGCATTTATCCCTGCGACAGATGTGGCAACTGCCCTGGTAAACCGCGTTATCACCTGGAGCTTTGGTGCCACGATTTTACCGGGATTGGAGCTAACCAGTGGCGTACCGGATGGATTGCGTACCTTGGTGGTGGTGCCCACGTTGCTCACCAGTAAAAGCGATTTATTGGAGCAAATCGAGCAGCTAGAAGTCCATCATTTATCGGGGGCTACAGGTTCTCTTACCTTTGCTCTGTTGTTGGATGGGGTTGATGCAGACCAGCAAGTCATACCGAGTGATGGTCCACTACTGCTATTAGCCGATGAGGCTATTGCACGGCTTAATCAACGATATGGCCCCGGTCCTGCCGGGCCGCGCTTTCTGCTGTTGTACCGTCAGCGAAGGTTTAATGAAAGTGAAAACCGTTGGATGGGCTGGGAGCGTAAACGGGGCAAGTTGCATGAACTTAACCGCCTGTTACGGGGGGCGACGGACACCTCATTTATTGCCACCGCCGCCGGTGAACCACAGGTGCCAACCGATGTGCGTTATGTCATTACGCTGGATGCCGATACCCGACTGCCGCGCGATGCTGCCCTGCGCTTGATTGGCAAAATGGCGCATCCGCTGAACCAACCACGCTTTAGTGCAGACCAGCAGCGGGTCATCGATGGTTATGGCATCCTTCAGCCGCGTGTGACGCTGGCATTGCCGATGGGCAAAGGTGGATCGTTATACCAACGGGTATTTTCTGGTCCTGGGGGGATGGACCCTTACGCTGCCGCAGTTTCAGATGTTTATCAGGATATGTTTGGCGAAGGCTCTTATACCGGCAAAGGTATTTATGATGTTGATGCGTTTGAAGCCTCGCTGGCCGGCAGGGTGCCAGAAAATGCCTTACTCAGCCATGATCTGTTTGAGGGGATTTTTGCCCGTGCCGGATTGGCTTCGGATATTGAAGTGGTGGAAGAGTCACCCGCCCGCTATGACGTAATTACCAAGCGTCAGCATCGCTGGACGCGGGGTGACTGGCAATTATTGCGTTGGGTGGTCAGGAACGACAAAGACAGCAAAAATGTTCCATTGCTGGGCCGTTGGAAAATGGTGGATAACTTGCGCCGCTCACTGGTTGCTCCCTTTGCGCTAATGTTGCTGGGTTGCAGTTGGATGCTACCCATGCCTGCTGCGTGGGTTGGGGTGCTGGTAGTCATCTTGCTGATCGCGTTCCCCTCTTTTCTACCCATTTTGTTCTCATTATGGCCGGCTCAGAATACTCGGCTGAGTAACCATTTACGTTCTTTACTCGATGATACTAAACGAGCAGGCAGTCAGACGTTGTTGTCATTGATTTTCCTGGCTGACCACGCCTGGCAGATGGTTGATGCTATTGGCCGCACGCTAATTCGCCTATTTATTACCCATCGTAATTTACTGGAGTGGACCACCGCCGCACAATCTGCCGGTAAACCCCACCCCGGTGTCGCCGGTTTTTATCGCCATATGGCGGGTGGAACGCTATTAGGTTTGCTGATGGCCGCCATTGCATTGATGGTTTCGCCCTTGGCCTGGCCACTGATTTTACCCTTTGCCATTATATGGTTTTTCGCTCCGGCCATCGCGTTGTGGGTCAGTCGTTCCCATCAGGTAGCACAACATAAACCGATAACGGCGGAAGATATCCCCGAGTTGCGTCTGACCGCCCGGCGCACTTGGCGCTTCTTTGAAACCTTTGTTACGCCTGATGAAAACATGCTGCCGCCTGATAACTTTCAGGAAGATCCAAAACCTGTGGTGGCACACCGCACTTCACCGACCAATATGGGATTGTATTTACTCTCGACTGTGGCTGCTCGCGATTTTGGTTGGGCGGGTACCTATCGCACCTTGATGCGGCTGGAAGCAACTTTTGAAACCTTTCATAAACTGGCGCGTTTCCGCGGGCATTTCTTTAACTGGTATGGCACGCAGGATCTACGGGCGCTGGAACCGGCTTATGTTTCTTCGGTCGACAGTGGCAACCTGGCCGGGCATTTGATTGTGCTGGCCAATACCTGTGAAGAGTGGGCGGCAGAACCGCTGGCGACTAACGGCGCTAAGGGGTTGATGGATAACCTGTTGTTGGCCGAGATATCCTTTAACGCGTTACCCGCGGGTGATGCTGATTTTAAACGTAAGCTGTGGGCAGTTTTAGAACAAATCCGTATGGATTTAAAGGGAGTCGGTGACACTGAAATGTTACCGCTGTCGTTAAAACCGTTATTGGTCAAAGCCTCAGCGATGGTGCATGGTGTCGCACGCTCTATTGATGATAATGCATTTATTGATTTGAGTTATTGGATTGAAGTACTGATTTTGGCGGCCGCTGAACATGAATATGACCAGCAACTCACGCAGGAGATGCAGGAGCAAGTTAATGATCGGTTGTTGAAATTGGCTGCTGAATCCCGCCATATGGCGCTGGCGATGGATTTTGCTTTCCTGCTTGATCCCGAGCGTAAATTATTATCCATCGGTTATTCGTTGGTGGATAACAGCCTTGATCCGAGTTGCTACGACTTACTGGCCTCAGAGGCTCGCCTTGCCAGTCTATTTGCTATCGCCAAAGGCGATGTACCGACCCGTCATTGGTTCCGTCTGGGGCGAGCGGCGACCCCGATTGGTAAAGGGGCTGCGCTGATTTCATGGTCTGGCTCGATGTTCGAATACCTGATGCCCTCACTGGTGATGCGTGCGCCGGCGGGCAGCTTGCTGGAACAAACGAATCAACTGGTGGTTGAACGGCAACAGGCTTATGGCCGCAGCTTGAATATCCCGTGGGGCATTTCTGAGTCGGCGTACAGTGCACGTGATATCGAGTTTACTTATCAATATTCTAACTTTGGTGTCCCTGGGTTGGGGTTAAAACGTGGTTTATCAGAAAATACCGTAATCGCGCCTTATGCTACCGGGCTGGCAGCTATGATTGATCCACACGGTGCGCTGCAAAACTATGAAAAACTGGCGGAGATGGGTGCGTTAGGCCGCTATGGTTACTATGAAGCACTGGATTTCACCCGCTCGCGCTTGCCGGAACATCAGCAGGTGGTAATTGTACGCAACTATATGGCGCACCATCAGGGAATGACCATTGTTGCTATTGCCAATACCTTACAGCAAGGACGGATGCGCAACCGTTTTCACCATGAGCCAATGATTCAGGCTTGCGAATTACTGTTGCAGGAGCGGATGCCTCGCAATGTGGCGATTGCTTATCCTCGGACCGAGGAGGTGTTGCTTTCAGCGGTGGCAGACAGTGCATTACCAACCATTCGCCGCTTGTCCTCACCGGTTATTGGAGCACCCGTGACTCACCTGTTATCCAATGGCCGTTATGCTGTGATGCTGACCAGCGCGGGGGCTGGCTACAGCCGATGGCTGGATGTCGCGGTCACTCGCTGGCGGGAAGATACTACTTGTGATGATTACGGCTCCTTTATTTTCCTGCGTGATTTGCGCAGTGGCCGCAGTTGGTCTGCCGGGGCGCAACTGGCCGCCAGTGATAATTCCCATCGTGAGGTGATTTTCAGTGAGGATCATGCCGAATTTATCTGCCGCGACGGTACGCTGACCAGCACCATGGATGTGCTTATCTCCAGTGAAGATGATGGTGAAGTACGGCGGATCTCGTTACTTAACACGGGTCGCCGTGCGCGGGAGATTGAACTGACCTCTTATGCTGAAGTGGTACTCACTGCGGCCGCAGCAGACAGTGCGCATCCGGCATTCGCCAAAATGTTTGTGGTTACTGAATATCTGGCGGAATTGGGTGCATTAATTGCGACGCGGCGGCCCAGAACAGCACAAGAACCGCAAGTCTGGGCGGCGCATTTCTTGGTTGCTGATGGCCTGCCGATGAGTGAGCTGCAATATGAATCGGATCGGGCCAAGTTTATTGGTCGCGGTAACCGGGTTATTAGCTCGGCTGCCATGCAAGTGGGAGTGGCACTGTCAAATACCGTGGGTACAGTGCTGGATCCGATATTCTCACTGCGCCAGAGCTTGCTGGTACCGGCGGGCAAGACGGTTACGGTTTCCTTCTGGACACTGATTGCTTCATCGAAAGAAGCTTTGCTGGATATGGTGGATAAACACCGGGACCGCAGTGCGTATGATCGTGCTAAAACATTGGCTTGGACCCAGGCTCAGGTGCAGTTACGCCATTTGGAGATTAAAGCTGAGGAGGCGGCAGATTTTCAGCAACTGGCCGCGCCTATTTTGTATGCCGATGCCCGCTTCCGTTCGCCATCGACAACTATCATACGTGGTGCAGGGGCCCAATCAGCATTATGGACTCAATCCATATCGGGTGATTTGCCGATAGTTCTGCTGCGTATTGATGATATCGAAGACATTGATCAGGTGCGGCAATTACTGCGCGCACATGAATACTGGCGCATGAAACGTTTGGCGGTTGATCTGGTTATCATCAATGAACGGGCGTCTTCTTATGTACAAGATTTGCAAATCGCTATAGAAACCGCAGTGCGCAGTAGCCAGTCACGGCCACACTTGGGTGATCAGCTACGACAAGGTTCGGCCTATGCCTTGCGTGCTGATCTGATGAGTGCAGAGACTCGATCGCTACTCCGTTCGGTTGCTCGGGTGGTGTTATCAGCCCGTTATGGCACATTGGGTAATCAACTCAACCATCTGTTATTCACTCTGGACAAGAAAATTGTTCCTTCAGATAAAAAGCTGTTCGCATCGGATAAAAAGTTATTCACATCAGATAAGCGCCTGTTAGCACAGGATAAAAAGTTATTAACAGCAGATAAGAAAGTCAGTTTCTCACTGGTCAAACCGGTTAACTTGCCGACGGCAACCTTATTACCCTTACCTGAAAATCTGGAGTTCTTTAATGGTCTGGGAGGGTTTGGCTTGCAAGGGCAGGAATATATAACTTGCCTGAATGATGGGGAAAATACCCCCGCGCCCTGGGTGAATGTGATTTCCAATCAGACCTTCGGTTTTCAGGTTTCGGCTACCGGTAGTGGCTATACCTGGGCTGAAAATAGCCGAGAAAACCAGATAACGCCGTGGCTCAATGATCCCGTTATCGATTCGTCTGGCGAATGCCTGTATCTGCGCGATGAAGACTCTGGGCTGCTCTGGAGTCCTACGGCACAGCCGATCCGCGATGGTGGCACCTATATCGCTCGCCACGGTCATGGCTATAGTCGGTTTGAGCATCAGGCTAATGGTATTGGCATGACGCTGCTGCAATTTGTGCCGCTGGCGGATCCTATCAAGATATCCCGTCTGACATTGCGCAATATGTCGGATAAACCACGGCGTATCTCGGTGACCGCCTATGCCGAATGGGTACTGGCGACTTCTCGCGGGGCGACCGGGCCATTTATTATTACCGAAATGGATGAACCAACCGGTGCCATGTTGGCGCGAAATCCCTGGAGCACCGCCTTCCCCGGCAGAGTTTCCTTCGCTGACTTAAATGGACAGCAAACTAGCTGGACCGCCGATCGTAGCGAGTTCCTCGGACATTATCGAGACAGCTCTGCACCGTTAGCCCTATCGGCAATAATACCGCTTTCCGGTACGACCGGTGCCGGGTTTGATCCCTGTAGTGCGCTGCAACAAACGATTGAACTGGCGGTGGGTGAACAGGTCGAGGTGGTGTGGTTTATCGGCCAGTGTGCTTCAGTGAGTGAGGCACAAGCTTTAATTACCCGTTACCGTACGGCAAATCTGGATGCGGTGTTGAGTGACGTCACCGATTACTGGCGTACCTTGCTGAAGGCTATCCAAGTGAAAACGCCGGATCGGCAGATGGATATCATGCTCAACGGCTGGCTGCTTTATCAAACGCTGGCATGCCGTGTTTGGGCAAGGTCGGCATTTTATCAGGCCAGTGGCGCTTATGGTTTCCGCGATCAATTACAAGACGGCATGGCGCTAACCTTTGTTCAACCGGATACGACGCGACATCACCTATTGCGCGCCGCCGGGCGACAATTTATCGAAGGTGATGTACAGCACTGGTGGTTGCCTCACTCCGGGCAGGGGGTGCGAACTCGCATCTCTGATGACCGGGTTTGGCTCTCTTTTGCCACCGCCACGTATATTCTTGCAAGCGGTGATAGCGGTGTGCTGGATGAAACAGTACCGTACCTCGAAGGGCCGATATTGCACCCAGGCGAACACGATGCTTTCTTCCAGCCACTGGTGGCACAGGAAAGCGCCTCACTGTTTGAACATTGTGCCAAAGGGTTGGATCAATGCATTGAATTGACCGGAGAGCTTGGTTTACCGCTGATGGGGACCGGTGACTGGAATGATGGCATGAATAGAGTCGGTGAAGGGGGAAAAGGGGAGAGTGTTTGGTTGGGTTGGTTGCTGGTGGCAACGCTGAAAATGCTCATTCCGTTAGCGAGCGAGCGTGACCCTCGACGGGCCAGGCAGTGGCAGGAACATCTCAGTGGTTTAATCGAGGCATTAGAGCGGGAAGCATGGGATGGCGACTGGTATCGCCGTGCAACCTTTGATAATGGCAGTTGGCTGGGATCTAAAGCGTGCAACGAGTGCCGTATTGACTCTATTGCCCAGTCGTGGGCGGTGCTATCGGGGGCCGCCGACCCACTACGAGCCGTACAAGCAATGGCTTCACTGGAACAACATCTTATTCGTCCCGATGATGGGATGGCACTGCTATTCACTCCGCCTTTTGACAAAACGCCAGATGATCCTGGTTATATCAAAGGCTATCCGCCTGGTTTACGGGAAAACGGGGGGCAATATAGCCATGCTGCCATGTGGGTGATTTTAGCCTTTGCTGAATTAGGTGAGGGGGATAAGGCCCGCAACCTGTTTGCATTGCTCAATCCGATAAATCATGGCAATACCCCTGCGGGGATTGCGCGTTACAAAGTCGAACCCTATGTGGTCGCAGCCGATGTCTATTCAGTCGCACCTCATGTTGGGCGCGGTGGCTGGACGTGGTATACCGGTTCTGCGGGCTGGATGCAGCGCGCGGGTATGGAAGGTATTCTGGGGATCCGGCGTGAAGGCGGGGAACTGGTGATTAATCCTTGCATACCCGCCAGTTGGCCGGGATTTGAGGCGACGGTTAATCTGGCTAACACGCGCTATGTTATTCGTGTTGAAAGTCCGGCCCAGCGCTGTCAGGGGATTAGTTCGGCGACATTGAATGGTTTGGCACTCGCCTATCAATCCGACGGGGTACGAGTTGCTCTGGATGGTGGCGAATACGAACTGATTATTATTTTATAACCAATATCGATTCAGTCGGGGTAGTCAATTAGCACTATCTTGACTGAACAAAATAAAAACTGAAAAATATGTTGAATTATCATGCAACTGCCCCAATATTATACACTTGTCACTAAGGAGGTTGCGCATGGGAATTAGCGAAGAAGAGAGTATCCGCCGTCTGACTGATGAGAAAAGCTCTATTGGTCATTCGGCTAAATGGGTGGCAATCATTTCTGCCATCTATTTCATTATAATGCTGTTTTATCAGCATGAGTTAGGTGTGTTAACACTGGCGGGCGGGATTTTTGTTGTATCGTTTTCCATTTGGATGAAGAAACGCCAAAAAGTGAAATCTTACAAAAACCAACTGCAACAGATGGGCGACGATAAAGCAGTTTAACGCAGGCCACCATCTGATGAACCGTTAGTCCGATGTTCCGGCTTTTATTTTTCGTTTGCAGTGATGCAAGCGCTATCTGCTTATTGTCTTTCGCCTTGTAGTCGCCTGTTTATCCCTATGGTTTTCTTGCCAGTGATTTGGACATATTAAATCCTGTTACTACAAATGCCATTTGCTCATACAATCTTTTCGCTTGTGGATTATCCGCAGCGACCCGCAGTTTTATCTCAAATATGCCCTGAGCGACCAGTATATTTTCTAATTCCTGTAAACACGCAGAACCATAGCCTTTACGCTGATGTTGCGGCAGAACATAGAAATCTTTAATAAAAGCTGCGCTATCATTGTTAGCCTGGCCGTACCATAAATAGCCCACCAGTGCATTATTATCGCTCTCGCCATCCTTATTTTCGATGCAATACAGACGGTCACCGGGAGTATTAACACCCTCTGGTAAGTAACCATCAAAAATTTGCGTTGCATGATCCAATGCTTGCTCGATGCTATAACCACTATTGGATGATAAATCTTGCGCATACTCACTAATAAAGAGATTCCGATAGTCGTTTAGCTCTTCGGTATGCATTGCTCTGAGTGTGACCATAATATTCCCTTGGTATTTGAAGTGCTAAGGGGGTTAGCGGCGCTCTCACCCCTGAATAAGCTTATGGAGATGCGTTTACTTGCGGTCTGCCTACAACTCCAATAGCTTTGTGTATATAGTAGATTTAGTTTGAGATAAACATAGTAACGTTTTGTAGGAAATAGGATACATAAATTAAATCAGAAGGTTAAACCATAAAAGGGGATGTAATGACCATGCAGAATAGCCATAAAGATGCCGTTGAGCGGCAATTTGGCGATCAAGCCAATGCTTATCTGACCAGTGCGGTTCACGCTCAAGGTAAAGATTTACAGCGTCTGGCTACACTATTGCAATCTGATGGCGATGCCCGTTTACTTGACCTTGGATGTGGTGCCGGACATGCCAGTTTTACCGCTGCGGCAGTGGTGAAATCTGTAGTTTCTTATGATCTTTCAGCGCAAATGTTGCAAGTGGTCAGTCAGGCGGCAACAGATAAAGAACTGACTAATATTGAAGTACAGCAAGGATTAGCAGAGTCATTGCCGTTTAATGATCAGAGTTTTGATATTGTTATCAGCCGTTATTCTGCCCATCATTGGCATGATGTCGGCCAAGCGTTACGAGAAGTTAAACGTGTATTACGCCCCGGCGGAAAGATAATCTTTATGGATGTAGTTTCCCCCGGTCATCCGCTGCTGGATATTTATTTACAGACCGTGGAGGTGTTACGTGATACCTCACATGTGCGAAATTACTCTCCCGGCGAATGGCTGGCACTAGTGACCGATGCCGGGTTAGTGATAAATGAAGTCACCTCCGATAGACTCTATTTGGAGTTCAGTAGTTGGATTGCCAGAATGCGTACTCCACAGCATTTTGCTATCGCGATCCGTGAGTTACAAAAATCAGCATCTGATGGTGTAATCAAGCATTATGAGATCCAAACTGATGGTTCATTTACCAGTGATATTATGATGATTGTAGCAAAGCGTGACTGATACCCGTCACCTTTCAAGCCGCCTGCATCTTGCAATATATAGGGTCTACCAGCAGGCGGCGGTGTTAATGCATCGACGATTTCCCATAAATATTTGTGATTTATTTTTCTAATGACACAAATTAATTTATTTTCTCCTTATTACTCTCACAATGATTGAGCTTCTTTACATTGCATTACGTCACCTTGCGTTGGTCCGCCCATAATTAACCTCAGCAAGACGTTACATATAACCCGTCAGTTGGAGCATATTATGAAACTATTACCTGTTATCATCGCTGCACTTATTACTACCACCTCATTCGCCACTCTGGCCGCGCAAGAAATTAGCTCAGAACAAGCCACTAAATTGCAAAGTATGGGGGTGATTTCTCTTTCTAATGTTAGCGGTTCACCCATGGATGTGGAATCAGCATTGAATACCAAAGCGAGCGCTGATGGTGCCAGCCACTATCGGGTCATTGGTATCAGTAACCCTGGTGATTCCAGCCATTACAACGCCAGTGCCGAGATTTATCGTTAATGTTCTAAGCCTAAGTTAGTGTGAGTGAAATATTTAGATACTATATTGATATGGCAATATTTTTTTAATCAGACTCTAAAAATAGGTTAACAATAATGGGTCATTGTTAACCTAAGACTGTACATTTCATTATTACCCATCGGTACTATCAATTTATCTGCTAAAAATAATTAACTCTTAGAGCAATCTTAATGCGCTCTTAATAAATATAAGGTGTTATTGTGGTCCATTCGGGTTTCCGAGGAGAGGCTATGCTAAACACTGTCCGGCGTAATTTTAAAAGTCAGTTTTCCTATTTACAGCGCTTTATTGCCTCACCACGTACCGTTGGTACGTTAGCTCCTTCTTCGCCTTGGTTATGTCAGGCGATGTTGAATCAGGTAGATTGGACCCAAAACCTTAATATTGCTGAATTAGGGGCTGCTGATGGTGTGCTGACAAAGCGTATTTTGTCACATATGTCAGCAAAGTCTCACTTACAGGCCTACGAGATTCAGCCACACTTTGTTCATGCATTACACCAGATTAAAGATTTACGTTTGCAGGTAGCTGATCGTTCAGCCGAACAGTTGGATCAGAATTACGATGTGGTATTTTGTTGTTTGCCATTACTCTCGATCCCAACCAAAATCAGTATTAGAATATTGCAGCAAACTCAGCAGCGCTTACGCGCTAACAGCGGAGTGTTAGTCTTATTTCAATACAGCCACCTTTCCGAGCCACTGTTATCTCGTTATTTCACGTGGAAAAAGATACGCGTGGTACGTAATTTCCCTCCTGCATTGGTGTATATTTGTCAGCCCCGTTAATGGTCTAACCTTGATAGTCACCTCATATTACCTGTGCAATAGCCTCTGGTTTGCCAGAGGATTATCAGGTAAAAAGCCCAATCGTATTGATCAAATACACGCTTGAGTGTGACTTTCAGCGACTTTTCGCTCTCATCCAAATGCCTTCCCAATTCAATTGAGCTGATAGATAAGTAGGTTGTACTGGCAGGTTTACGTTTCGATCAGTTTGATGCTTTCGCCGGTAAAGGGCGGCCTTTCGTCATCAATCCCGATAGCTCTGATAGTCAATTGGTCCCTCGTACCGGTGTGGTCTATAAGCTGACACCGAAAGTTTCTCTTTATGACGCTTACAGTGGATCCTTCAAACCTAATTTGTCTATTGCCAACCAGATTGATTGCCACCGCAGCAGGGGTAATCTTGGGCGGTTGGCAGTAAAGTAGAATGGCTAATGGTGTATCGTTAATTTTACGATGCTGTAAAGTTTGCACTACCTTTAATTATCGGTATGATTCGCATCTACAGTGTAGAGCTGAGTGTTAATACTATTTAGCTGGTCGACAATAGTGGCCAGTTTTTTGATGCCGAGAATTTATCCTCAGAAGTTGATGCGAAAGGACTTTCAAGTAATGACACAGACTATCTTCATGGTAGGCGCGCGCGGTGCGGGTAAGACAACGGTAGGGAAGGCGTTGGCACAGGCGTTGGGATATCGTTTTATAGATACTGATCTGTTTATGCGGCAAACCTCACAGTTGAGTGTTGCTGAAGTGGTTGCTCGCGAAGGCTGGGAGGGTTTCCGCCAGCGGGAAAGTATGGCTCTACAGGCTGTCACTGCGCCTAAAACTGTTGTTGCAACCGGTGGCGGTGCGGTGCTCGCTCTTGAGAATCGTACTTTTATGCGTAAGCATGGGCAGGTTATCTATTTACGCGCATCAGCGAATGTGTTGGCTGAACGATTAGCCGAAGCCCCGGAAGATGCCCAGCGACCAAGTCTTACAGGTAAACCGATCGTAGAGGAAATGCAGGATGTGCTGGCTAGCCGGGAAGCTCTGTATCAAGAGGTTGCCCACTATGTGCTGGATGCGACTCAAGCGCCGCAAGATGTTGTTGAACAAATTTTGCAGTTTCTGACTGATGAAACCGTAAAGTAGCTGGGAAAGTAAGCGTAATTTATCCGATGAATAATTAGCCCACCTGATTGCCTGATAATTATACGAAGCGTACAATTATCACCTACGTAATCATTTCAGCGTAAATCGTTTGCGTTGATAAATGCCCCTTAAGGCAAGGCCGATCAAGGCGGGCCGATGAAAACCTTCAAATCCTTTATTCACCAACACACCAATTTTATGCCAGCGTTCTGGTCAATATTGATTGTGATTTTTGAAACCTCGCTGGCGCTGTACATCTTACGCAACCTCTAATACCACTCTTATTTCGATAAATGAACCTTCACGACAACTGTGAAGGTGTTTGCTATGGCTAATTTTCAACCATATGGCAGCTATTTACCGGCCCCAATAGGGCTATTTGCCGCTAAATTGTACGCTTTATCCACAACTTCGGGAGTGAATCCGGCGATGATCCCATTTCGCCATAATAATCAGTGACAGAGCGTTTATAGAAACCCTAATATGAAAGCTCAATCTTGATTAAGACGCGGGTACAAAACTATGCTGAAATTTAATGAGTATTTTACCGGGAAAGTGAAATCTATTGGTTTTGACAGTGACAGCATTGGGCAAGCTAGCGTTGGGGTGATGGAAAAGGGAGAGTACACCTTCAGTACGGCTAAAGCGGAAGAAATGACGGTGATCACCGGCTGCTTAAAAGTACTGATTCCTGGTTCGGCTGGCTGGGAAGTGTTTAAGCCAGGTGAAACCTTCTACATTCCAGGGGAAAGTGAGTTTAACCTGCAAGTTGCTGAAGCATCTTCGTATCTGTGTAAATATTTGAGCTAAAGAATTCAGATACTCGCCCTCTCATCGCGAAAGGGCGATATCAGCTTAAGCTGTGTTATGCACCTAAGTTAGTGCTGAGCCTCGCCACCCAAGGCTTCAATCAGATTTTTAATTAAGGCGGCCAGTTCACTGGTCATCAGAATAAAATCGGCATCGAAGCGCTGCGCAAAATCATCCCGATCAATATCATCATTCTGTTCACGCAGCGTGTCAGCGAATTTCAGACGCTTAAGTGAGCCATCATCGGACAGAACCAATTGAACGCGTTCCTGCCAATCCAGTGCCAGTTTAGTGACCAGCTTGCCCGCTTCAATATGTACTGCGATTTCATCACTGAATAGATCCTGCTTCTTGCAACGGATCACGCCGCCGTCTTCCAGAATGGCTTTCAACTCAGCTTCATCCATCAGCGCAAATCCGGCGGGCAATTCTTTACTACGCACCCACTCGGTTAACGTCAGCTCGATAGGGTTTTCTAAGGTCAGTGGTACCACCGGCAAGGAACCCAGACTTTTACGCAACAATGCCAAGGTGTCTTCAGCCCGTTTAGCGCTGGCAGCATCAACCATAATCAGATCGTTGACGGTATCAATCCACAAAAAGGTTTGGTTAAAGCGACTGAATGCGCGTGGCAATAAACTGTGCAAAACTTCATCTTTTAATGCGTCTTTTTCAGTTTTTTTCAGTTTACGATGCTGTTCACCTTCCAGGCGCTCAATTTTGGCTTGCAACTCTTGCTTAATCACTGGTGATGGCAAGATTTTCTCTTCTTTGCGGGCACAAATGACAATCTGGCCATTAACCGTATGGGTTAATGCATCGCTATGCGACCCCATCGGTGATACCCAGCCCGTTTTTGCCATATCCTGACTGCCACACGGCGTGAAACTGAGGGCGCTTAACTGTTTCTCCATTTCATCCGCAGATAGTGAAACTTCCCGGCTCAAACGGTAAACCATTAAATTCTTAAACCACAACATAGTGTTATCCCTGGCTCGGGCGCGCCTGGAGCGCGCGAGTTAATCAAACGCAGGGCGGCATGATAACGAATTGACGCCTCGGCCCCTAGTAAAAAGAATAAGAAAAAAACAGAGCCAACCGCTCATCGGCTGAGCGCTATTTTAATCCACAGGGATTCAAACACGACAGAATGCAAAATAGCGGGCGACAAAGATTGTGTCACTGGGGTGTATTGTCCAAACTGAAAGAAGAAGATTTTTATTGTCGTCACGTTTTTGGCAAGCAGGGCCTTATTTTTTGATAAAATCGGTTATCACCAACAATGAATTTTCCTGTCAATGAGGTAAAGCGCTATGCGCATTGGTATAGATCTGGGTGGCACCAAAATAGAGGTCATCGCATTGGCCAACGACGGGCAGGAGTTATTTCGTAAACGGGTTGATACACCCCGCCACGATTATCAAAATACCTTGCAGGCGATTGCAACGTTAGTTGCAGATGCGGAGCAGGCGACGGGCCAGCAGGGGAGTGTGGGGGTGGGTATCCCAGGGACTCTCTCTCCGTTTACAGGCAAAGTAAAAAATGCCAATTCAGTGTGGCTGAATGGTCAGATGGTAGATAAGGATTTATCAGAACTACTCTCCCGCCCAGTGCGATTGGCAAATGATGCTAACTGTTTGGCGGTATCAGAGGCTACCGATGGTGCGGGGGCGGGGAAACATCTGGTATTTGCGGCCATTATTGGTACCGGCTGTGGCTCTGGTATTGCTATTGATGGCCGGGTACATGCCGGCGGCAATGGTATTGCGGGTGAATGGGGCCATAACCCTTTACCGTGGCAAAATGATGAAGAGCGGCAATATCAACAGGAAGTAGCCTGCTATTGCGGTAAAAAAGGGTGTATTGAGACTTTTGTCTCCGGCACCGGCTTTGCGACAGATTATTTTCGTATGAGTGGCAAGCAGCTTAAAGGCCACGAAATTATCGCCTTAGTAGCACAAGGGGATGCCATCGCAGAGCAAGCAATGAGTCATTATGAACAACGCTTTGCCAAGTCGTTAGCCCATGTCATTAACCTGTTTGACCCAGATGTGGTGGTATTAGGAGGTGGCATGAGCAATGTTGAGCGGCTATATGCAACCTTGCCCGCGCTAATCAGCCCATGGGTATTTGGTGGTGAGTGCCAGACCCCGGTGCGTAAAGCACTTCATGGCGATTCTAGTGGTGTGCGTGGGGCCGCTTGGTTGTGGCCTGCTATTACCCAGCATCCTTGACACTACAGCGTTGTTAGCGGCTCTCGCGCACCCGAATCACTTACTTGTGTAAGCTCATCGGGGCTTACTCGTTTGCTGCCTAGCTGTAATGCCAATGCTTTTGGGTAATACTCTTTGTCCTTGACACGACAGCATTGTTAGCAGCTCTCGCGCACCCGAATCACTTACTTGTGTAAGCTCATCGGGACTTACTCGTTTGCTGCCTAGCTGTAATGCCAATGCTTTTGGGTAATACTCTTTGTCCTTGACACGACAGCGTTGTTAGCAGCTCTCGCGCACCCGAATCACTTACTTGTGTAAGCTCATCGGGACTTACTCGTTTGCTGCCTAGCTGTAATGCCAATGCTTTTGGGTAATACTCTTTGTCCTTGACACGACAGCGTTGTTAGCGGCTCTCGCGCACCCGAATCACTTACTTGTGTAAGCTCATCGGGACTTACTCGTTTGCTGCCTAGCTGTAATGCCAATGCTTTTGGGTAATACTTTTTGTCTTTGACACTACAGCGTTGTTAGCGGCTCTCGCGCACCCGAATCACTTACTTGTGTAAGCTCATCGGGATTAATGAGCCTCATCCTTGAGGCTCACCCTGCGGGCTAGCATAAATGCTGTTCAAATCGGTTCCCGACCGATTTGTAGCTCGTTTGCTGCTAATGACGCTGGTTAATATGCGGTTTTGCTATACCTACTTGACCTGGAAGATACTGTCTAAGCGGCTAACGCCCAGTCCGTTGACTTTCTTCACTTTAATCTGCACTGGAATCCGGTCTTTCATTGCTTCAACATGGCTGATGACTCCAATGGTTTTGCCCGACGCATTCAGGCTATCCAGAGCATCCAGCGCAGTATCCAGTGTTTCAGCATCGAGCGTACCAAAGCCTTCATCAAGAAACAGAGAGTCAATGCTGGTTTTATGGCTGACCAGATCCGACAGCGCCAGAGCAAGCGCCAAACTGACTAAAAAGCTTTCGCCCCCAGACAAGGTGCGGGTATCTCGTATTGCATCCGCCTGCCAGGTATCCACAACTTGCAGCTCTAATGCATCGCTGGTTTTGCGTTGTAACAAATAGCGGCCATGTAAGCGGCTGAGCTGGTTGTTTGCCAGATAGACCAGATGATCGAGTGTCAGACCCTGAGCAAATTTGCGGAATTTATCACCCTCTTTGGAACCAATTAAATAATTGAGATAGCTCCAATCTTCATATTGCTGCTGACTGTGCTCAATTTGCTCAAACAGTGCATGCTGGTTACTACGGCGCGCTGTGTCGCTTTCTAACTGATTGCGTAACTCGCCTTGCCGTAATGTATTGGCCTTTAGTTGCATCAACAATTGCTCTGATTGCTGTTGCAATACTACCAATTCAGATGCTTTATCGACACCCGCCGGACACTGCTGTAATAGTTGCTCCAGCGCTTCACTGGCATGTTGCTGGCGGATGTTGACTTGTTGTTGTCGTTCGCTCAATTGCTGTTTTAATTGCTGCAAACGTTGCCTTTCCTCTTCATCCAGCAGTGCGGCGTTTAAGGCGGCTTCGTCCTCGAACTCGCTGATCGCCAGTGCTTGCTGTAATTGAGCTTGAGCGGTGGCAGCGCGCTGCTGATTATGCTGATATTGTTGCTCTAAGCCCGCCAGCTCCCCCGTTAATCGGTTTAGCTGGGACTGAGTCTGTTGCAGGATTTCTGCCGCATTCTGTTGTATCAACTCAGCTTGCTGTTGTTGTTGGCGCAACACCTGACGAGCCTCAGTAGTACTGATATCACCAAACAGTGCCTGACGTTGCTGACTCTGTTGTTGTAATAGGGTTTCAGCCTGTTGGTGTTGTTGGGTGAGCGCCGATAACTGGTCAATGCACTCTTGTAAATGGCGACGCTCTTCTTCAATCCGCGTTTCCAGTGTTTTTTGCCCCAGAACCAACTGTTGTTGTTCTTGCTGATTCTGCTGCCAACGCTGGTGTTCCTCTTCCCGCAGAGTCAGCCAACTCTGCTGCTGGTCTGCTGCTGGTACTGATAATGATAAATCAGCCAAACTATTATTGAAGTCTTGGCGCATCTGAGCTAAATCATCTTGCTGGCGTTGATGCTGTAACTGCAGTTTCTGTTGGGCTTGCTGAGTATCTTGCTGGCGCTGAGTGATTAATGCCAGTTGTTGCAAGTGTTTTTGCTGCTGTTGTTCTGCTTGAGCCAGAGCATCTTTAGCTTGTTGGTATTGCTGGTTTAGCCGCTCATATTCAGCCAATTTCCGCTGGCAGTGTTGCTCTGATTGTTCCTGCTGTTCCAGCCAATCCATTAATGCTGCATGTTCATGTAATGCAAATGTCAACGCCAGAGGTTGCGCCAGCAGCTGCCAGCGCTGTTGATAATCGGCCAATTGCTGGCGGCTGTGCTGTAACTCTTGCTCTAGATGCTGCTGCTGTTGCTGCATACTGTTTTTTTGTGCGCTTAATTCTGAGCCTTCAGTGGCGAGTTGTTCAACCTGACGGCGCAGTTTCTCGAGGCGTTCGGCTGTTTCCGACGGTTTTACCGCCTGATACTCAGTGATAGCGGGGTGATCCAATGCGCCACATAGTGGGCAGGCATCTCCCGGTTGGAGTTTGGCTCTTTCCGCTTCCAGTCTGACTATCTGATTTTCGCGTTCCCACAAGGCTTCCAGATCAGCATGATGTTGTTTTTGATGTTTGTAGCGCTGACGTTTTTCTTCTAACTGCTGTTCAAGCTGTTTTAATTGCTGCTGTTGGCTGGTGAATTGTTGCTGTTGTTTATCGTGCTGTGCCTGAACTTGTTGTGCTAAAGGCGATAATGTGGCGAGTTGTTGCCGGGCCGGTCGCTGTTGCTGCAACTCGTCAAGTTGTTGGCGCAATTGTGTTGCGGGCTGTTGCTGCTCGAATGCTGCTAATTGCTGCTGGATGCTACCTGCTTGCGAGGCCGCGTGTACTAATACGGCCTGTTGCTGTTTATCCTGCTCATTTAATGTGGTCGCTTGCTGTTGCAAGCTGCTCAGTAATAAGGCTTGCTGCTGTAATTGCTGCTCGTTAGCCACTGACTGCTGGTGCTGTATGTGCAATTGGCGGAACTGTTCGCGCCATAACGGTAGGTACTTTACCCAGTGTTGATGGTGGGGATATTGCTGTGCATATTCAGCTAATTGTTGCAGGCGCTGATGCGTCTTTAGCAACTGCTGCTCATTTAACTCAAGTTGCTGTCTACCTTGTTGTTCTTTGCCGCGCAATTGCTGCAATTGAGTGGCAAATTGCGCTAATGAGTGCTGTTGTTGCGCGATAAGGTTATCCAGCGGTACCACTTTTTGCTCAATCAGTGTTTCTTGTTCATGCTGCTTGGCCGCCTGTTGTTGGCGTGCGGTATTGGCTTGTTCCAGAGCTTGAGCCAGGGGGGTTAGTTGGCTCTGAAGCTGTTGCTGCTGTTGGGTCAGCGCGGTGATACGCAGTTGTGTCTGTTGTGCATCCTGTTGGCTGAGTGAGCAGTCACGCAGTAAAGGGCGCAACTTCTCAGCCGGTTCACTACGGGCCAGCCGGTGTAATTCAGGTTGTGCCTGCTGATATTCTTGTTCAATAATTGTTTGCTGCTGCTGATATTCTTGTAGATTCTGTTGCTGTCTTTGCCAGCCGGTTAACCAGTTTATTTGGTTTTGACTCGCTGATTGTGCTGAAACAAGCTGCTTTTCTTGTTGGTGGAGATCATCGATTTGTTGCGTTAATGCCAAGCGCTGTTCTTCATTGAGCAGTTCAATACCACTGGCACGTTGATGTAAAGCATCCAGATTGGCCTTGGCCTGTTTATGTTGCTCAAAGACATATTCAGATAGCCGCCCGTAGATATCAGTCCCCGTTAGCTCTTCCAATAATTCGGCACGGTCATTGGCATCGGCATTGAGAAAAGCAGCAAACTGCCCTTGCGATAACATCATTGATTTAGTGAAACGGCCAAAATCCAGGCCGGTGATCGCTGCAACCATCTCCAACTTATCACGCACTTTATCGGCCAGGATTTTACCGCTGTCGCATAGCGCCAACTCAACTTTAGGGGCTTGCAGATTGCCTTTCGGGCTGTTTTTTGCCCGCCGCTGGCTCCAGAATGCACGATAGCAGATGCCTTTTACTTCAAACTCAACTTCGGCTAGTGACTCCGCTGTGTGGCGTGTCATTAGCTCATTTTGGCTGGGCGTGACAGTCAAACGTGGTGTTTGGTGGTATAGCGCAAGGCATATGGCATCCAGCAGTGTGGTTTTACCTGCGCCTGTCGGGCCAGTGATAGCGAATAAACCGTTGCTGGCAAAAGGTTCGGCGGTGAAATCTATCTTCCACTCCCCTTGCAGAGAATTAATGTTTTTTAGACGTAAGCTTAAAATCCTCATGCAGGCTGCTCCTGTGCGGCATCTTTATCTTGCGTGATGTCATCAACCACCTGATTGAACATTTGACGCATCCGCTGTTGGCGCGGCTCGGCTAAGTCTGGCTCCAGCGCCAGCCTGCGTTCAAACACATCGGTAACACTCAGCTCATTGAGTGTCTCTTTTTCCTGCCGCTCGATACTGTTGTTACGTTGTTCTTTACTGCGACGTAACAATACAATTTCAACCGGTAGCTCTGTGGTCAGAGCCTGAATACGGCGTTGGATATCAGTAAGATAGTCTTGGGTGGCAACTTCTATATCTAGCCATACGGGTAAGCCTTGATGCTCAGAGAATTGAGCCAGTTGCTGCTCTATTTGCGCTAAATCCCCTTTAATTAATTGCATTGGCTGAAATTGTGGGATGAAGAGAGGGGTAACTGATGCCAGTGCCTGTTGGTGGAATTCCACCAGATAGACGCTTTTCTCCTTGCTCAATTCATCAAAACTGAGAGCAATGGGGGAGCCGCTATAACGGATATGTTCAGTTTTAGCCACTTGCTGGGCGCGATGAATATGGCCTAAAGCAATGTAATCTGCTGGTGGAAATGCCTGCGCGGGGAAAGCATCCAATGTACCAATATAGATATCGCGAACCGAGTCTGTCGTGGTGACGCCAACGGTAGTCAGGTGCCCGGTGGCAATAATGGGCAGTAGCAAACCCAGTTCGGTACGCAATTCAACCGCCCGCTGATACAGTGCCTGGTAGTGGCCCGCGATCGCTTCTTGTAAAGCCAGTTGTTTTTGCCCTCCAGATTCACCCGCCTGACTGGTGACTAAGTCCCTTGGCCGTAAAAACGGGATCGCACACAGCAGAGCCGCAGGTTGATGTTGGCGGTCTTTTAGAATAATGATTTGTTGATCGAGATTGCTGTTGGCGCACGAAATAACGGTGGTATTGAGATAAGAGAGCAAACCCCGTGATTCATTCAGTGTTGACACAGAATCGTGATTACCCCCCAATACCACTAACTGACAGCCAGTGGGTTGGAGCTCAACCACGAAACGGTTATATAGCTCACGGGCGTAACTGGGCGGGGAGCCAGTATCAAAGATATCACCTGCTACAATTAGCGCATCTACCTGATTTTCTTCGATCTGATTAATGAGCCAGTGCAGAAATGCCTGATGCTCAGCAGCGCGGCTTTTAGTGAAGAAATGCTGGCCTAAATGCCAATCAGAGGTATGAATAATGCGCATAAATCTCCCGCACGGCAGGTTATCAGTCAAAGATAATGGCGCTGATTATAAACGCTGCCCGCCGGATGTCGCGGCTAAAAAAAGGCTAGGAGGAAAATCTCCGAGACGTCTCGCAAACTTGACTGCTGTGTTTTGCAATTATCATGAAATTTATCACTATGCTTATTGCTAGTAGAAGCGTGATGTTTTTCATAAAAATGTCACAAAACTGACGCATAATGGCTCCCGAAATCAAATAGTGACCACTAACATACTGGCAGGGTTGATGATGGCAAGACGCATACTTGTGGTGGAAGATGAAGCGCCAATCCGTGAGATGGTGTGCTTTGTGTTGGAACAGAATGGTTACCAACCATTAGAAGCCGAAGATTATGACAGCGCAGTAACTCGTCTGTCGGAGCCTTTCCCTGATTTAGTGTTGTTGGACTGGATGTTACCTGGCGGCTCGGGTATTCAGTTCATTAAACATATGAAACGTGAAGCGTTGACCAGAGATATTCCGGTGATGATGCTGACGGCCCGTGGCGAAGAAGAGGATAGGGTGCGCGGTTTGGAAGTGGGCGCAGATGACTATATTACCAAGCCGTTTTCGCCGAAGGAGCTGGTTGCGCGTATTAAAGCAGTGATGCGCCGAATATCGCCGATGGCTGTTGAGGAAGTTATTGAAATGCAAGGGCTAAGCCTTGATCCTTCCTCACATCGAGTTATGGCCAATGAGCAAGCGCTGGATATGGGGCCGACCGAGTTTAAGTTATTGCACTTCTTTATGACCCACCCGGAGCGCGTTTACAGCCGTGAACAGTTGCTTAATTATGTTTGGGGCACTAACGTTTATGTAGAAGATCGTACGGTTGACGTGCATATTCGTCGGCTACGCAAGGCGCTTGAAATTGATGGTCATGACAGAATGGTACAAACTGTCCGGGGAACTGGATACCGTTTCTCAACGCGCTACTGAGTTTTCAGTGCCGGAGAATTCGTTGTGTTAGAACGCTTATCATGGAAAACGCTGGCTCTCGAGCTGGCTCTTTTTTGTCTGCCTGCATTACTCCTGGGTGCCTTCATCGGCTATCTTCCGTGGCTATTGCTGATTTCAGCTGTCGCGGCGCTGGTTTGGAATTTCTATAATCAACTTAAGTTATCTCACTGGTTGTGGTTAGACCGTAGCATGACACCACCTGCTGGTCGCTGGAGCTGGGAGCCTTTATTTTACGGCTTGTACCAAATGCAGTTGCGAAATCGTCGGCGTCGGCGCGAACTGGCTTTGCTTATCAAACGTTTCCGCAGTGGTGCCGAATCATTGCCTGACGCGGTAGTTATTACCACAATTGATGGCAATATCTTCTGGTGTAACGGTTTAGCTCAGCAGTTGTTAGGGTTTCGTTGGCCGGAGGATAACGGCCAACATATCCTTAATTTATTGCGCTACCCAGAATTCAGCCAATATCTGCAACAACAAGAGTTCTCCCGCCCGTTGACTCTGCAACTGAACAATGGTTATTACGTCGAATTTCGTGTGATGCCTTATTCAGAAGGGCAATTATTGATGGTTGCCCGTGATGTTACTCAGATGCGGCAGTTGGAAGGTGCAAGGCGTAATTTCTTTGCCAACGTCAGTCATGAATTGCGTACGCCACTGACGGTGTTGCAAGGTTATCTGGAAATGATGAATGACCAAGAGCTGGTTGGGCCATTACGGGATAAAGCACTGGGGACCATGCAAGAGCAGACTAAGCGAATGGATGGGTTGGTAAAACAGCTCTTGACGCTATCACGAATTGAAGCGGCACCTAATGTGGATATGAATGAGCGGGTGGATATTCCGTTGATGCTGAAAGTGTTACAGCATGAAGTTCAGGCTCTCAGTAACGGACGACATGAGATTACCTTCCGGGTTAACGACCAATTAAAAGTGTTTGGTAACGAAGACCAACTGCGCAGTGCGGTATCAAATCTGGTTTATAACGCCGTCAATCACACGCCTGTTGGTACCCAAATTGAGGTGTGTTGGCAGCAAACGCCACAAGGTGCACAATTTCAGGTCAGCGATAATGGGCCGGGAATCGGTCCTGAACATGTTCCACGGCTAACGGAGCGGTTCTATCGGGTGGATAAAGCCCGATCACGGCAAACGGGGGGCAGTGGATTAGGGCTGGCAATTGTGAAACATGCATTGAGTCATCACGATGCACGTTTAGAGGTCATGAGCGAAGTCGGTCTGGGGACTCGATTTATCTTTACCTTGCCGAATCGATTGATTGTTCCCGCAGTTTTAGCCGAGAATGCAGTCAAATCCTAAAAACTGCATGGATACCAAGCTGATGAAATGGGCAAAACTGACGTTGTTGCATGTCATGCTATGGTTTAGCCATGCCGTTTTAGCGCAATCTGAAGCGGTATTTTCCCCTCCGGTTGCTGTTTTGCCGATGGCTTCCGTGCCTGCCACCAATACCTTATCAGGCAACCTCTCCAGTGTGGGTTCTGACACCTTAGCCAATCTGATGTCCTTGTGGGCAGATGATTTTAATCATCACTATCCTGGTGTTAATTTGCAAATTCAGGCGGCAGGTTCCTCTACTGCCCCTGCGGCGTTAGCTGTCGGTGCCGCCCAGCTTGGTCCGATGAGCCGCCCAATGAAAGCGGGTGAGATCAACGCATTTATTCAACGTTATGGCTATCCGCCACTGGCAGTTCCTGTGGCAGTTGATGCATTGGTGGTGTTTGTTCATCAGGATAACCCACTGAACAAACTGACTTTACCGCAGCTTGATGCTATTTTTTCGCAAAATCGCCGATGTGGAGAGCCACACCAGATTCAGCGCTTTGGTGAGTTGGGATTGGAAGGGGCGTGGGCGGCGCGTTCCTTACAACGTTATAGCCGGAACTCAGCTTCGGGGACCTATGGATACTTCAAACATAAGGTACTGTGCGATGGTGATTTTATAAATAATGTCAATGAGTTGCCTGGGTCCGCCTCTGTGGTACAGGCGGTGGCTGGCTCATTGAATGGCATTGGCTATGCCAGTATTGGTTTTCGTAACAGTGGTGTTAAACCGTTGTCACTGGCGGCGGTGGGGCAAGATTTTGTGATGCCAACTCCTGAGAATGTTAAAGATGGTCGCTACCCTTTATCACGTTATCTGTATATTTATATCAATAAAGCTCCGGGCCAGCCACTGGAGCCATTGACTGCGGCGTTCCTTGAGCGGGTTCTATCACCTGAGGGGCAAAAGAGGGTCACCCATGACGGTTATCTCCCCCTGCCTCCCGAGATACTGATTCACACCCGAAAAGCGTTAGGTTTTACTGATTAAGGTGTTTCAGTCGTCGTTTTTTGCCTATGCAATCTTGCATCATTTCTGTGCGTAAAATGATCAACCTCTCCTGAGTATTCGTCACCAGATTGGCGGTAAATTGTTAACGACTGGCTACAAATAATACAAATCATATGGCGTGTATTTCTTAAAACATGGCATGATTAACTGGTTTGATAACATTATCTGGATGATGGCTCTGCTTTTATGATCCCGACTTGCCTTTCTCCGCTATAAACGGTCTACTTAGCGCCGTTGTTGGCCTATTCCACCTGCAAATAACTTCAAAAACACTGCATACTGACGAAATAGATTGCTTATTAACCGCCGGAGTTTGCGTTTATCAGAGCTTTGTATCGTTTCGATCACGTAGGAAAGACCACAACTTAGAACTTTTCCTTTTGGTCATTTAACTAGGCAACGCACATCACTATGAGTCATCGTTTATCGTCTAAAGATATTATGGCATTAGGTTTTATGACCTTCGCCTTATTCGTTGGAGCTGGCAACATCATCTTCCCGCCGATGGTTGGTTTACAATCGGGTGAACATGTATGGTGGGCAGCTCTTGGCTTCCTGATAACCGCGGTTGGCTTACCGGTTATTACCATTATCGCACTGGCCCGGGTGGGCGGGGGGATTGATGCCCTGAGTAGCCCAATTGGCCGTAGTGCTGGTTTGGTACTGGCTACCGTCTGTTATTTGGCTGTCGGCCCACTGTTTGCCACGCCACGAACCGCAACAGTTTCCTTCGAAGTGGGCATCGCCCCTTTGACTGGTGATGGCCCGTTGCCGCTGTTTATTTATAGTGTGGTTTATTTCGCGCTGGTGATTGGCATTTCGCTCTATCCGGGGCGTTTGCTGGACACCGTCGGTCATATTCTGGCCCCACTGAAAATTCTGGCGCTTGCTATCTTGGGTATCGCGGCGTTGATTTGGCCTGCCGGTCCGTTGATTTCAGCCACTGATGCCTATCAGAACGTGCCTTTCTCCTCCGGTTTCGTTAATGGTTATCTGACCATGGATACCTTAGGTGCCTTGGTCTTTGGTATCGTTATCGTCAATGCGGCCCGTTCGCGTGGAGTGGTTTCCGCAGGGCTGCTGACGCGCTATACCATTTGGGCAGGATTGATTGCCGGTATCGGTTTGACGCTCGTTTACTTGAGCTTGTTTAAACTTGGCAGTGGCAGTGGCAGCCTGACGCCTGACGCACAGAATGGCGCAGTCGTGTTGCATGCTTATGTTCAGCACACCTTTGGTGGTTTGGGCAGTGTGTTCCTGGCCGCATTGATTTTCATTGCCTGTATGGTGACCGCTGTGGGCCTAACGTGTGCCTGTGCTGAATTCTTTGCTCAGTACTTGCCGCTGTCTTATCGGGCGCTGGTATTCATTCTCGGTATCTTCTCAATGATGGTATCGAATTTGGGCTTGAGTCACCTAATTCAGATTTCCATTCCGGTACTGACAGCGATATATCCACCATGCATCGTGCTGGTTTTGATGAGCTTTACTTTGCGCTGGTGGCATCATGCCTCACGTATCGTGGCTCCGGTTATGCTGGTTAGTTTGCTGTTCGGTATTCTTGATGCGGTGAAGGCTTCTACATTCGCGCACTTCCTGCCTGAATGGACTCAGCATCTGCCATTGGCTGAACAAGGTCTGGCGTGGTTATCGCCTTCCCTGCTGGTATTCGTCGTCGTAGGGTTGTACGATCGCCTCTGCTGTCGCCAGGAAGTTGCTGCTAAGCAATAACGGCACAGTTATAGGATTTTTTTAGCCACGGCTCATCCCCGTGGCTTTTTGCTGAAAAAAGACGGGGCAATGTACATGGAATTACCAGTCAAAAATAAGCTGAAACGGGGCCTGACGACCCGTCATATCCGCTTTATGGCATTAGGGTCAGCAATAGGTACCGGCTTATTCTATGGTTCGGCTGATGCGATAAGAATGGCAGGGCCTAGTGTGTTATTGGCATACCTGATCGGTGGCGTGGTGGCATTTATCATTATGCGCGCGTTGGGTGAGATGTCAGTGAATAACCCACAGGCCAGCTCTTTCTCGCGCTATGCACAAGATTACCTTGGGCCAATGGCGGGCTATATCACCGGCTGGACGTATTGCTTTGAGATTTTGATTGTTGCTATTGCTGATGTGACCGCCTTCGGTATCTATATGGGGGTCTGGTTCCCGGACGTGCCTCATTGGGTATGGGTGCTGAGTGTGGTGCTGATTATTGGCGCAGTTAATATGATGAGTGTCAAAGTCTTCGGTGAGCTGGAGTTCTGGTTCTCATTCTTTAAAGTTGCCACCATCATCATCATGATTCTGGCCGGGTTTGGTATCATTATTTGGGGTATTGGTAACGGTGGACAGCCGACCGGTATTCATAATTTATGGACTAACGGCGGCTTCTTCAGTAACGGTTTCGTCGGCATGATCCTATCATTGCAACTGGTGATGTTTGCTTATGGTGGTATTGAGATTATCGGTATTACCGCCGGAGAAGCGGAAAATCCAAAAAGCTCCATTCCGAAAGCAATTAACTCAGTGCCGTGGCGTATCCTGGTGTTCTACGTCGGGACCCTGTTTGTCATCATGTCTATCTACCCTTGGAATCAGGTGGGCACGAACGGTAGCCCATTTGTACTGACCTTCCAGCATATGGGGATTACCGTTGCGGCAGGTATTCTCAATTTTGTGGTGATCACCGCTTCATTATCTGCCATTAACAGTGATGTCTTTGGTGTCGGGCGTATGTTGAACGGAATGGCGGAACAGGGCCACGCACCAAAAGCCTTTGCGGCAATATCCAAGCGTGGTGTGCCTTGGGTGACGGTGTTGGTGATGATGTTTGCCATGCTGATTGCGGTTTATCTGAACTACATCATGCCGGAAAATGTATTCCTGGTTATCGCATCGCTGGCGACTTTTGCCACTGTATGGGTATGGATCATGATTTTGTTTTCCCAGATTGGTTTCCGGCGTTCATTAAGCAAAGAACAGATTAAGGCGCTGGATTTCCCACTGCGTGGCGGCACCTTTACTTCGGTGCTGGCAATCATTTTCCTGGTGTTTATCATCGCTCTGATTGGCTGGTTCCCGACAACCCGCATTTCACTGTATGTAGGGTTAGTGTGGATTGCATTGCTGTTGGTGGGGTATTACTTGAAAGTGCGCCATCAAAAGAAACAGCTAGAGCTTGCCAAAGAAACTGAATAATACTGAGTCAATACCTACTATCAAGCCGGGAGATTTCTCGGCTTTTTTTGCTCTATACAATCTGGGGCATTCTGCTATTTACCTACATACTTCTCCTCCCCCAATCTCATCCCTGATATTTATAGTGACAGATGAGGGGGAAGCAGCCACTACATGACATTATTTATATCGGCGAGCTGTATATTCAGATAAATCGCCTATCTCAGGTGAATGTGTCGCGGCGTTAATGTCTGCACCAGATAGCCTTAACAGGAATGGTTTTGGTTAACGCAGGAGAATTTTATGCTTAGTGGTTGGCATCTTCCGGTCCCGCCTTTTGTTCGTCAGCGAGGCGACGCATTACAGATTACTTTATGGTTGCATGGCGAATGGTTGCATGGCGACACATTACCAGCACAGGTTTTCTTACGCTGCGAACCGGATAATGAAGAATGGCTACTGACGATGAAAGGCCAACAGCGTGATGGCTTTTGGTGTTATCGCGCGACGCTGCCTTTACATGAAGGGCAACCTACACGGCGCTACTGTTTTAAACTGTTATGGGATGACGACCAACAATGGTTCGGCCCGCTGGGATTCTCGCGGGTTCCTCCGGCGCAACTGGCTCAGTTTGCCATTGATATGCCCGACAGTGGCCCTGACTGGGTGGCCGACCAAGTCTTTTATCAGATATTCCCCGATCGGTTTGCCAGTAGTCAGGGTGAGCACGGCGTGCAAAATGGGAGTTATCATCATCACGCTGCGGGTCATTCGGTGGCTCGTCGTGCATGGCAACAACCATTGGATGACACTAATGCCGCTTCAACATTCTATGGCGGTGACCTGGCGGGTATCAGCCAAAAAATCCCTTATTTGCAACAACTTGGCGTTACGGCGTTGTATCTAAATCCAATTTTTACCGCACCCAGCGTACATAAATATGATACGCAAGATTATTATCAGATAGATCCCTATCTGGGCGGCGAGGCGGCTTTTCTGCAATTACGTCTGGCTACCCGTGAGGCCGGCATAAAATTGGTACTTGATGGGGTGTTTAATCATACCGGTGATTCCCATCATTGGTTTGATAGGCACCAGCAAGGGGATAATGGTGCTTGTCATCATCAGGACTCACCTTATCGGGGCTGGTTTAATTTCTTCCCCGATGGGCGAGCGTTGGATTGGAAAGGTAATGCCAGCTTGCCAAAACTCAACTTCGCGAGTGAGGACGTGGTAAATCAAATCTATCGGGGCGACGATAGTGTGGTGCGTTATTGGTTACGCCCCCCTTACAGCATTGATGGTTGGCGGTTAGATGTGGTGCATATGTTGGGGGAGGAGGGCGGAGCAAAAGGGAATTTGCGCCATTTAGCCGGTATTTATCAGGCAGCAAAAGAAGAAAATCCGCAGGCCTATATTCTGGGGGAACACTTTGGTGATGCACGTAATTGGTTACATGCCGGTGTAGAAGATTCGGCAATGAATTACATGGGTTTTGCATTACCGGTGCGTGGCTTTTTAGCGGGCCAGGATGTGGCTTATCATCCAATAAAACTCAACGCTGAGGATTGTGCCTACTGGATGGATGAGTACCGAGCCGGATTGCCGCACGGCCATCAGTTGCGTTTATTTAATCAACTGGACAGCCATGATACTGCTCGTTTTATCACGCTACTAAATAATGATAAAGCCCAGATGCAGATGGCGCTGGTGTGGTTATTTAGCTGGATTGGTGTGCCTTGCTTATTTTATGGCGATGAAATTGGTGTTGATGGTGGCAATGATCCGTTCTGCCGCAAACCCTTCCCGTGGGATCAGGCTCAGTGGGATAATGACCTATTGAAGTTATGCCAACGACTGGCGGCTCTACGGCACAAAAGCATGGCGCTGCGGCGTGGTGGTTGTCAGGTGGTTTATGCCAATGGTGACACTTTGGTGTTTATTCGTAGCTACCAACGTGAACGAGTGATGGTCGCGATACAACGTATTAGTGATATCAATGTTTCGTTGCCAGCATCCCCTTTACTCAATGTCGCTAAGTGGCTGCGTCTGGAAGGCTCATCTGAGCTGGATGGCACTGAGTCAGGCGTCAATCTGCACTTGGCTGGCGAGAGTGTCACTTTGTGGCGTGGTGTTGGTGAGCGCTAACTTAATCGTTAGCCAGCAGTGATAGCGATTAAAAGCGGCCAAGCGCCGCTTTTCCTTTTGTTGAGATATTATATATATGATAGGTAATCGTATGGCTGGCCAAACAGTGGGCAGGTAATATTCAGCAAAGGGAAAATGATATGAGCACAATTAAACGAAAGGCATTGATCATTGGCGCCTCAAGAGGTTTGGGACTGGGGCTGGTTGACGAACTTAATCGCCGTGGTTGGTCAGTGACTGCGACGACACGCGGTGCTGCGAAAGATACCGTAGCCCATGCCGCCCATTGGCTAACATTGGATATTAATAAACCTGAAAGTATTAAGCAGTTTTTGCCACAGGTACAGGGGCAGATATTCGACCTCATATTTGTTAATGCGGGTATCTCTGGGCCGCAGCATCAATCAGCTCTTGAGGCGCAACCGGAAGATATTCTGGAATTATTCCAAACTAATGCCGTTTCACCTATCCGTATCGCTCAGCATCTGCTGACACAACGTAATCCAACTCAAAGTGTATTGGCCTTTATGTCTTCTCAGTTGGGGAGTATTGGTCACAATGCCTCCGGCCATAAACCTCTCTATTCAGCCAGTAAAGCCGCACTGAATATGATGACCCGTAGTTTGGTTGCTGAAGTGGCCGATCCGGCTCTGACGGTGCTATCGATTCATCCCGGTTGGGTAAAAACGGATATGGGCGGGGATGCGGCACCCCTGACTATTGCGACCAGTGTGAAGGGTGTGGTCGACCAAATTGAGCACGCTTCGGGTAAAGGGGGGCATGGATTTATCGATTATCAGGGGCAGTCATTACCCTGGTGATATATACCCGTCATACTTCAAGCTGCATGTGCGTTGGCTGCTTTCGTTCACCCGAATCACTTACCTGAGTAAGCTCATCGGGATTTACTCGATTGCCGCCTTCCTGCAACTCGAATTATTTAGGGTATATAATGAAGTGGTAAATTCCTCCATCGATATATTGATGGAGGATGAGTTACATTAGTAAGCCATTACTATCAGTAACCGATGGCGGCACCGGCAGGGCGACGGACATCGTTAGCGCCGTACAGGTAACCTTCACGAACTTTGCCGGAAACTGCCGAGTCATTCCCCGAGTTGGCCGGGCTGACACCCTCCACTCCGGCCAAACCCACCAGAATCAGTTCGGCTGCACCCCATGGGTTCTGTTCGACCATCTTATATCCCATGTTTTTCAGCAGATTAAGGCTATCTGCGGATACGCCACGTTGTTCGTAATATACCTCATCAGGTAGCCATTGGTGATGGATGCGTGGTGCATCTACCGCCTCTTGTGGTGCTATGCCATGATCAATGACATTGAGGGCTGTTTGCAGGGTGATGGTGATAATTCGGGAGCCACCCGGAGAGCCTAACACCATAAATGTCTTACCGTCTTTGGTCACTAATGTTGGGCTCATAGACGATAGTGGGCGCTTACCGGGGGCGATGGAGTTGGTTGCCCCCTGTACTAAACCATACAGGTTTTGCTCGCCCACTTTGACGGTGAAATCATCCATTTCATCATTCAGGAAGAAGCCAGTACCTGGGGCAATCACCACGGCACCAAAGCGGCCGTTAACCGTGTAGGTCGTGGAGACCGCATTACCTTCATTATCGACGATAGAGTAGTGGGTAGTTTCTGGTTTTTCATGAGGTTGCATCCCCGGTTGTACTTCTACCGAAGGTGTCGCTTTGTTGGCAACGATTTGCTTGCGGATATCGGCGGCGTAGCTTTTGCTCAACAGGCGATCAATCGGATTCTTAACAAACTCGGGGTCACCGAGGAAAGTATTGCGGTCCATATAGGCATGGCGCATGGCTTCTGTCAGTGTATGAATGTAAGCAGCCGAATTAAAACCCATGCTTTTTAAGTCATAGCCTTCAAGCACATTCAAGGTTTCACATAATGTCACTCCACCGGAACTGGGTGGTGGTGAGGAAACAAATTTATAACCGCGATAACTACAAGTAATAGGGGCAGTTTCAGTGATTTTATAGTTGGCGAAATCAGCGGCAGTGAGGATACCTCCGCCTTTTTTGGCCGCGGCTTCTACCGCTTGAGGTATTTTACCTTGATAGAAAGCATCCGGCCCTTGCTCCGAGATTGCGCTCAGGGTTTCAGCCAGATCAGCCTGAACTAAACGATCTCCCGGTTGCAGTGCTTCACCATCTTTGCGCAAGAAAATACGCGCGGATTCAGGGTCTTGACGGAAACGTTTGACGGTAGTGTCCAGAATGTCAGTATCGGCACGCGTCAGTACAAAGCCCTCACGGGCCAGTTTGATTGCTGGAGCCATCACTTGCTGGCGCGTCAATTTACCGTATTTCTTCTGCGCGCTATCCATTCCCAATACCGTGCCAGGGACGCCGGCTGCCAGATAACCATACAAGCTGGCATCTTTAGTGACTTTTCCCTCTTTATCTAAATACATATCGGCGCTGGCAGCCGCTGGTGCAGTTTCACGGAAGTTTATAAATGTGTCAGTTCCATCGGCAAGGTGAATGGTCATAAAACCACCCCCACCGATATTGCCACAGCATGGGTTTACGACAGCCTGTGCATATCCCACCGCCACTGCGGCATCAACGGCATTGCCACCCATTTTTAAAATATCAGTCCCCACTTGTGAAGCGAGATATTGCGAGGTCACCACCATGCCATGTTTTGCTTCCACCGCCGGTGTAGAGGCCGCATGCAGTGTACCACTGACCAGTAAAGCCAATACAGCCAAGGGTTTGTTCCATTTTTTTAACAACATTCTGACTCCTGTTAGTTCCTGCCCGCCAGGGATGACCTGATCATTTTTGTCTGGCAGCTTAAAAGCGCTGCTTATGGTGTGTGCAAAAAACACACCAGTAATAATTAATAGCAGAATTAATGTTTATGGCTGCTAATTAATTGGCGGCGAAAGGAGAGTTTGTCAGTTGTTGCCTGGCAGATAGGTTGATTTATGCTTGAAAGGCGCCAAGATAAATAAAAATAACTTATTGAAAATAAATAAGTATTTACGGGTTTGATACGCTGGGAATGGAAAAGATTATTATATAGACTCTGCGGCGGGTGCTTGAAGCTGTCTGCTTTGGGCATCGTTTGAACCAGTGCTGTAAGTGCCTTGGTAAAAACAGTTGTTGTCATAAAGCAGATAGGAAAAAGCCCCGTACTGAGGTTAATCAATACGAGGCTCCCTAATGCCTAGCAACATTACGGTAGCTTCTTACCTGCTGAAAGGCAAGGAGGCTGAATATGCCACAAAAATATCCCCTTCTTACTTGAAGTTACAGCGTTGTTAGCTGCTCTCGTTTACCCGAATCACTTACTTATGTAAGCTCATCGGGATTTACTCGTTTGCCGCCTAGCTGCAACTCCAATTACTTTGGGGATATATCAGTATTGTTGGTATGTCGTCGTTTGGTTTTATATCAGTATAAAAAAAGCCAGTCAGGGTGAACTGACTGGCTTGATACCCCCGAGTAAATCAGGGGCGGCATAAACTGTTATTACAGTTTAGAGGCGTTTTCAGACAGGTATTTAGCTACGCCATCTGGTGATGCGCCCATACCTGCTTTACCTTTCTCCCACTGAGCAGGGCAAACTTCGCCGTGTTCTTCGTGGAATTGCAGTGCATCAACAGTACGGATCATTTCGTCGATGTTACGGCCGATTGGCAGGTCGTTAACGATTTGGCTGCGAACGATACCATTTTTGTCGATCAGGAATGAACCGCGCAGTGCAACGCCAGCTTCTGGGTGTTCAATGCCGTAGGCTTTCTGAATTTCACGTTTGATATCAGCAACCATTGGGTATTTAACTTCACCAATGCCGCCTTTATCAACTGGGGTTTTACGCCATGCGTTGTGCACAAACTCAGAGTCAAAAGAAACACCAACAACTTCAACGCCACGTTTCTGGAATTCTTCGTAACGGTGGTCGAAAGCGATCAACTCTGAAGGACAAACGAAAGTGAAGTCCATTGGCCAGAAGAACAGGACGGCAGGGCGGCCGTTCAGGTGTTTTTTCAGGTTGAAGTTTTCAACGATTTCGCCGCTACCAAGAACAGCAGCTGCTGTAAAATCAGGGGCTTGACGAGTTACCAGAACCATAAATTACTCCTGTTAATAGGGATGGATTAACCAGTTGTCTTAAAAGTATCGGCACAGCATAGGTATTTAAGCGCAATGAATAAAGGGATAAATACCAATCGCTGTGATAGCTTTTACCTATCGTTACGACGTTTTTAGTTTCGTAGTCTTGCTAAGATACCCATTCTGGCAGAAAGCGCAAGTGACTTAGTAGCAATAACCATACAAATAAAGATGTTTTAAGCTAGATTTGTTGGCGTTGTGCCTGCAACATCATGGCAGGATAAAACGCCCAAAACAGTTGTTCTAACGGCTGATAGTGTTGTTCTATATCCTGAAAAGAGCCAGCAAGTGCTGCCAGTTTGGGCCGCCGATTAGCCATACCTTGTAACACATCAGCTATAAAGGGTAGTTCAGCATAGCGTTCCAGCCAACGCTCCTGCCACAGATAGGCATTAAGGTGCTGAAAGCGCGCGGGTGTCTGTGGTAAATGGGGCACAATCTGGTTTTGCGCATGCTGGATAAACCCGGGCAGCGTGTAGTCCGGCACCAGTTTATCCCAATTACGTGCCAGAAAATGATCCCACAGCACATCCAGAGTGATAGGGGCAACTCGGCGGTAATCAGCACTAAAATAGCGACGGGCTTCTTTGACCAGCGGCTGTGCGTCGGTCATGACATCAACGCGGCGATGCATCATAATCCCAGCCACAATCTCAGGGGCATATTCATCTTGTGGATTACCACGGACGAAATCTGCCAGCAGATTGCCCAGTAGGGAACTGTCAGCCAGTGTGGCTAAATGGAGGTGAGCGAGAAAATTCATCTGCAAAGTATATCCCTTCTTACTTGAAGTTGCAGCGGTGTTAGCTGCCGTCATTACGCGGTCAATTTCCTGGCCCACCTCTGCGAAGCTACTGTAAGCCGTGCTCAAATCCGCATCTGGCAGATTTGCCAACTGAATCACTGGTGGGAGTCAGCTTATCGAGATGCGTTCATTTACTGCCTGGCTGCGACGACAATTATTTTGGCTATAGCAAATGACCACCAATTGTCCTTATTTCTTGCAGCCAGCCCTTGAGGGCTCTAGACTAGCGGCCTGTTTTTGTGAACCGGCTCCAATCATACTCGTGAGATGGGTCTGTTCTGATATCAAGTGGAAAGCTATGCGTGTTGCCGATTTTTCTTTTGAGCTGCCGGAATCTCTGATTGCCCATTACCCCCAGCCCCAGCGTAGCGGTTGCCGCTTACTGTCACTGGATGGCCCGACGGGAACGTTAACGCACGGCATTTTCACCGATTTGCTGGATAAACTGACGCCCGGCGATCTGCTGGTATTTAACAATACCCGCGTTATTCCAGCGCGCTTGTTTGGCCGTAAAGCCAGTGGCGGTAAGCTTGAAGTGTTAGTAGAACGTGTTTTGGACGATCATCGTGTACTGGCCCATGTAAAAGCCTCCAAAGCACCTAAACCGGGCGCTGAACTGCTGTTGGGCGATGACGAAAGTATTCGAGCCACGATGTTGGCACGCCATGACACCTTGTTCGAGTTGCGTTTTGACGATGAGCGGGATGTTTTTACTATCCTAAATGCCGTCGGCCATATGCCTTTGCCTCCTTATATTGACCGCCCTGATGAAGATGCTGACCGTGAATTGTACCAAACAGTCTACAGTGAGCGCCCAGGGGCAGTCGCCGCACCAACGGCCGGTTTACATTTTGATGAGCCAATGCTGGCCGCACTGCGCGAGAAAGGCATTGAGATGGCTTTCGTTACGCTACATGTCGGCGCGGGGACGTTCCAACCCGTGCGTGTAGACACCATTGAAGAGCACATCATGCATTCCGAGTATGCAGAGGTACCTCAAGATGTGGTAGATGCTGTTTTGGCTTGTAAAGCGCGTGGCAATCGTGTCGTGGCGGTTGGGACCACCTCGGTACGCTCATTGGAAAGTGCCGCTAAGGCGGCAGAGAACAGCCTGATTGCTCCGTTCTTTGGTGACACCCGTATCTTTATCTACCCGGGTTATCACTACCAGGTTGTGGATGCTTTAGTGACCAACTTCCATTTACCTGAATCAACATTAATAATGTTGGTGTCTGCTTTCGCTGGGTATAAAAATACCATGAATGCATACCAGCAAGCGGTGGCGGAACAATACCGCTTTTTCAGTTACGGCGATGCGATGTTTATCAGCCGTAATCCACGGGCACCGCAAGAGACGGTTAACCCGTAAATTTTAGGTCACACATATTGTGTGATCCGGCAATAACAACATTAGACTGTTTCTCTAATGTTATTGCTTATTAGCGATTAATGGTTAACGGAAATTTACTTTAACTTCATTAACTTACAAGCGAAATTCGGTTGGCGTTTTCACTGCTTCCAGCGTCGTGTGCCAGAAATGTGACAATGCCACTGAATTTGCTTAAATGTTCACCGCTCAGGTGGGCGTATTTATTTACCATTTCAAGCTTCTCCCATCCTCCCAATTCTTTCAGTACCATGATCGGCGTTCCGCTCTGAACATGCCAACTTGCCCAAGTATGGCGAAGGTCATGGAACCTGAAATCTTCAATCCCTGATAACAACATGGCACGGTCAAAGTCGGTCCTGTTGATATACCCCTCTCTGGCCCCATCAGCAGAAAATACAAATTCATTATCAACCGGTATTTTCCTCATGATGGCCACAGCATCATCGTTAAGCGGTAACGGCCTTGCCCTTCCAGACTTGGCATTGTCCGCTGTGATGACTGCAACCCTACGGCCTAAATCAACATCCTTCCACTTCAGCGAAAGGATCTCCCCAAGCCTAGCCCCAGTAAGCAATGCGAATGAACACACATGCTTCATCCAGTCATGCCGCAGATTATCGATAAGGCACTTAGCCTCACTCTTTTCTATCCAGCGGATCCTCACTTTTGGCTCACGTTGAGACTGAACATATGGTTGCCTGTTCAGCCACCCGCTTTTATCTGCCAGTGAGAATCCTCGCATGATGAATGATCGGTACCGGTTTCTGGTTGCATTAGCTAAACGCTTTCTGGTCATCAAGTTATGCGTTGGCAGATTGTCTGTTATTTCCTCGCCGGATATCGAAGAGATAACCCGCCCACCAAAAACACCAAGCCAGTAACGGGCGTATATCTGCTTAATGTGGAAACTTGATTGCCCCTCCGCATCACGCAAAGCCAGTATTACCAAATCCTCAAATAACTTTTCTGGGCGCTTATCCAGATTTTCTACTGCCCACAACTCATGCTTTATCTTGTCGTGGAGCTGCTGAGCCTTTGTTTTTTCCTCGGTGCCAGCAGAGCGTCTAATTCTCGTTCCATCTGGCGCTGAGACATCGATCCAGTACGTTTTACCTCTTTTGTAGATCGGCATCGTTTCTTCTCCTTACCGCCTACAACAGCCAGCCGGATAACATTGTTGTCATTTGCGGCCTGTTGTTCAAACTTTTTAAGACTGTCAGAGTTAGCTCTCCAACAATCACCAACTTTAAACATGTGAAATTTGAGTGGGTTTCTGTAAATGGTTCCGGCTGAAACCCTTATGATCGCGGCGTATTCTTTAACCTTTAGAAATTCCTCGACCTCTTGCATATGGCCCTCCCGAGGAACCCCATCACCTATTCCACTTAAACTGACCATTCAGAACGCCAATAGCGAAAAGAAGCCAAGCCAGCTTGTAGCCAAGTGGCTTTAGCTTTTCGTAGTGGCGCAGAATGATAGGTCGGGTGATGGAGTCTTTATTTGTGTTAGCCGGCAGAGCGGCGAGTGTGGTTTTAATTTCGTTGTTACAGTTTTTTGCGGCTGACAGGAGGGCGTTTTGCTTCTCTTCTGGAGTCACGTATTACTCCTTCAGTCTTTAGCGTCAACCGGAACCAGCCTCCGCTCCGCAACAGTATCGACACACTCATCAAAGTCAGATGTGTACGCATCGAGTAGTTGCTCGCGGTCCTGATACTTCTGCATACCATCCCACCATAATTTCTGACCGGTACCACGAACTACTGCCAGTCGTTTGGCCCAATGAGGGGCACCGTCAAAATCACTTGGCGCACCTGATAACTGCTTCCATTGCATCATCCGAACATCCCCCTAACAGCTTCAGTCTCAATTGTGTAAATGGTTGCCAGCACCGCCCATGCGATGATGACGATAAAGAACTAGGCACCGTCTGATATTTTTGGTAGTTTCATGCCGCCTCCGAACTGCCAGGTATTAATTTGATTGATTGATCGCACTCATTGCCCCAAGTATCCCACCCCTCTAAATCCTTCCTTGAAAACAACTCAATACGCTTTACATCGCCATACAGCAATTCCAGCCGGTGGCGTACTTCCCACGGCTTTTCGCTATGCTCGCCAAGCGGTGAGTAAACAACTTGCTTGATGCTGGCATTGAGCCGCTCAAGGCCATTGCCACGCACTGCGATCAACACATCTTCCGTATTGGCCCGCGTGTAGTTGCCGCCGTTCATCCGTGATTGGGTATTGAGCAGGGCGAGGAAGTCATAGAAGTCGTTAACCTCACCGGCCGCCAGCGCCTTATTTATGTGGTCCTCCGACAACTGGTTCAGCTTTACCCAGGTGAAACCCTTCATTGTGCGCACCTGAAATCCCCATGCTTCAGCGAGCTGCTTGGCTTCGTCATTGAAGTTACCGGTGTACCACATAGCGAGAACTGCATCGGGTGCTGCGAGGGACCAAACAGGGAGGCGCTTTAAATCGGTGAGTGACATCGTTTTGTAGTGATTAACTGCTGCGCCATTACTGGCCTTATTCCCGTACTGCCAGGGTGGGTCACAATAGATAAGCTGATATCCACTCATGCCGCCTCTCTTAACGCTTTCAAGTGCGGCGCATTAGCCTGGAAAACTGCTTCAGCGAAACCGCGAGGTGTGGCGCTTCGAATGTTCTTCACACGCTCTGACTTACCGCCCAGCTTTAGATGTTGAGTTGAATAACCTTCAGGCACAGGAACTGGCAACTTATCCGGCATCACAAAGCCCCCTCCAGTCCATAAACAGGTTTTCTTCGGGTAGGCATCCCGCGGAGCAATGTAATCTGGGTATGTTGGATGAACGTCATCAACTGGCAGATAGCCGCCGTAATCACTTGGATTGAAAATGAAATTAGGCTTTCCAAATATGCCACTGAAAACACTTACTGGATTTTCGAAGAACCACGGTGCTCCAGTTATTTCACCAATCATTCGGCATTGTTCAGCAACGAGAGCAGCCTTAGCCTGAAAGTGGGTGTCCGCATTGCGCTTCTTTTCGAAGTGAGCTGCACCACTAACAGCAACATCAGTGCACGGTGGAAATCCAGCAACAAACACAATTTCTTCATTCCGGATAACATCACCTAGAGCGCCGGCAGCCGTCAGAACTGTGTCTGGCCACTTTCGTATTCCCGCTTGGTTACTTTTTTCAATGTGCTGCGGGTCAATTAAAATTGCATCATACCCAGCCGCTACCCACGGTGCTGCCATAATCCCTGTCAGGTCGCACAGGCAAATAATCGTTCCTCTACTCATGCCGCCTCCATTATCTTTCTCACTTTCGCTTTCACTGACTTCACTGTTTTAACTGGCGTTGGCGGGACAACTTGTTTTGGCGCCGGTCTCTTTGATTTATCGCCGGTTCGTAGTCGCTGCTTTATTCGCATATCCCACACATACGCTTCTTTGTGGTCACGGCCGTCATCCGGCGCGCGGCCAATAGTCAGAATTAGTTCGCTGATATCGTCCATATCAACCTCACAGATTTAGAATGGTTTTTACATCATCCGGCTCGCAGCCAGACGACATGATATGAGTGCCTTCATGTAGCGACACAACAACATCGGCAGGCATGACGCCGTACCGTTTCCACAATCCCTGATGTAGAACTTGCGCTAATTCATCCGTGCTAACGCGACCCGCAGTGAAGTAAGCGCGGGGTAATTTGACGATGATTGACATAGGGACACTCCAGATAGTGAAATCCGTTTACTGAGAGTTCCGTGGTGGGGTTAACGCTCTATAAGTTTCTTCTCGCCATTTACCCATCCTTCCTGATAATCCGTCTCGCCTTTACTTACACAAACCGCGAGATGTTCAACGTCTTCCCAGTTCATGTTATTTGCTGCCCAGTCCTCAATGTCGTATGGGCTTCCTGCGAATAACGGGCGGGTATCATCTTCAAGGCTTTCTTCAATGCTTACGCCATCACGCTTGGCGTAGTAGATGGCCCTATTCATTGCGATAACTTCGACGGGAACGGCCCACTTGCTGCCGTCAGGCATAGTTATTTCTAAGTGCTGCATAGGTAACCTCTGAATTTAGGCAATAAAAAACCCCGCATTAGCGAGGTTCGTTGAGGTGGTGCTTGGTTAGAATATCTTGAAGTATTTATTCATTCCGCGCTCACCCTCATCCATTAAGCTCCACCCGAGTTCATTTCGAGTGATATGGGCGTTAGCTTGCTCGGCATCGTAGAAGTGATTGACCTTTTTTAGCTCGGCAATGAATCTTGCTGTGGTAACCACTTTCCTTCCACTTGGCTCTATCTGCACTGCATCCATGAATGCGCTATGTACATCAGCCCGGCGCGCCATTACTTCTTCTCTGGCGGGGTGTATTCCATTTTACCCATCGTTCTACCCGCTTCCCTGTAGTGCTTCACTCGGTCACGAAAATACTCACGCAAATGCTCTGGCTGCTGGTCCTCTATTTGAGCAGGGATAACCGGCATGTTGTAGCGCTCTTTGAATGCAACGCCTGATGCGGCTAAGTCCACAGCCATCTTGTCTTTGTCGTCTTGCGGTATATCAGCGAGATTGTAGCTCATGGATTCCTCCTATTCGTTTGGAGGAGTATAGCGCGGTTACCGATACACTTCGCCGCAAACAAGCACAACGTCGGGCCTGCGCTCTTTAATCAGCGTTGATATTTTCAAACATTCGGATTGAGTGGGGTAGATGTCTTCTGTGACTGGTATGGCGTTGCAACTATCGTTAAAGCAGGAAGTAGTGAGAAGAACAAAGCCGATTAGCATTAGTCCTCCGGACAATTTATTCTTTTTACGAGCGACTCATACTGCATAGCAATCGTTTCGGTATCTGGAGTAATTTCATCGAACATGATTAGAAGTGCTTCTTTCTGAATGACCTCTGCAACCTCCTTCACCATGCTATTTTTCACCCCAGCCATGAATTTGGCTATTTCACTATCCTCCGCTGGTTTGGCTTCTAGATATAATAGTGTACCATCTTGAAAGTTATCCCAATCAGACTGGTCATGCAGACAAACCAATCGCGCCGTTCGTGTTCCGTCAGAGTCATAATCACTCAACACAATTTTACCAATCGGCTCCAACGCTTTCAACTCTGCAAGTTGCTCACGCAGTGATAGCAGTTCAGCATTTCTTGCTTGCCACCCCTCCCATGCCATCGTGTGATCTGTAGCGATGTAGTTACCAAACCTGTTTCGCTTCATGTTCAGCGGGTGCCATATGTTAGCGTACCAAGTTTCAAAATCTTGGCGGTCTACTTCTTCTTCACTCAGCATCTGCATTCCCCTCTACCTGCTTACCAGAGTCGTAGTAACAGTCGGTAATGAACATCTTTCCTAACTTTGTCACCTTTAGAGTTTTTGGGGTTATTAACTTAAGATTCACCATGATGACTGTGATGGTGTAGCCGCAGTGCCAGTCACAAGCGCGTTTAAGCACGCTATGTCCGAGGAAGTGACGAAAGTCTGTGCGCCCAAAATTGGTACCTTCGAATGCTTCAGCGATAACTTCGTCAGTGATTTCGGGTGCATGCAGGTATTTAGGTGAGTTGCTCATCACTTACTCCCCCTCGACCTTGCCAACGGCTGCTTTGATTGCTTCAACTACATCCTGTATGTTTTCAACGCTTGTACGATGACGAGCTACGTCCGTTAATTCAGCATGAATTGCGGCAACTCTCGGCAACACAACCGGCTTCTGCGAGGCATTAGCTGGATTAAGGAACGGAATGTCTGACGCTGCCATGCGTGCACCAATCGCGGCATCAAAGTGGTCTAATCTCAATTCCATTAAATTTCCGGAACTGATAAGGCCAGTTCTTGTCTCGACATCCCAACTGTCGCTGTCTTCACCCCATGCATCTTCATCACGCAGAAAGCGATATCTGTTAGCGTCACGAATGACGCCAGAATCAATAGTCACCGGAACCATTTCGTTTGCCGCTGATAACGCTGTTTCTGCTGCCAATAATTTAGTATTTATGTCTGCTATTGAGTTCATCAGTCGTGTAATTTGGTACTCAAGTAGCCCACCAACATTAGTTTTCCCTATATGTTCAGCCCATTCATTATTTTGCAGAAGCGTGATGATATCTCCGACATCAGAAGCTAAGTTAGCGTATACATCACGCTCTTTCTGCGCCCCTTCCAGTTGGGCTATCAGCTGCTCTATCCGTAAATCACGCCATGCAAGCTCTACTGCAATATCTGACTTGCTGTGTAAATCTTCCGCGGTCATTGCATGAATATGTACACCGTAATGGTTCGTTCCCATCACGGCCTCAAGTCTTACTTCGGTGTCGTATTGCTTTATCTCAGACATAACTGTTTCCTCAGCAGATTGCTGTAATGGGGTGGGGGATTAGGCTGCCTTTGGGATGGATAATGAAGCGCGTTTACATATCACTGATTTAAGCGTTCTGCCGGTTAGGTGTGCTACTTTCTCATCGGCATCCTTGCCGAGCAGCCGCAATTCCGTTTCTGTCCAGCGTCGCGCTGGGCGGGTGGATATTAGTGCAATTCCCATCGATGAAGCTTTTGCATAAATCGACTGAAGAGAGCGCTCAAGCTTTTCAGCTATCAGGTCGCCGGGCATGTATCCGGCAACCTCTCTCATAAACTGCTCTTCATATCCTTCCCATGGTTCATAGGGTTTCATCATTGAATCCCCCACTGGTCACCAAATTTGAAGCCTAAAACGTCAAGAGCCTCATCCATGGTCTTAATGAATTGGGGTATCTTTGTAGTGGTCTAATCATTCCGGACACTTTGTTAGAGATATAATGAGCAACACTAACGAGGTGAGAATGCGAAAAAAATCATTTACTCATGAGTTTAAACAAGAGTGCATCAATCTGGTTCTTCAACATAAGTACCCGGTGACTCAGGCCGCTGAAACAATGAATATTGGCCTTTCAACCTTACAACGCTGGCTAAGGCAGTATCGCGGAGAGATCCGCGGAAATACACCGATAGCCAGTGCTATAACACCGGAACAACGGCGAATACAAGAACTTGAAAAGCAGGTACGGCAGTTGCAGAGCGACAATGACCTGTTAAAAAAGGCTTCGGCCTTCTTCGCCATGGAAATGAACAACGACAAAAAGTCGCGGTGAAACTGAAGAAGGTCGGTGCAAATATCCAACAGGTATGCCGCTGCTTATCGCTCACGCGCAGCGTATTTTATGCCCGTAGTCGTCGGCTAATGATCAAGCCCGATGTTCTGATGTTGCACGCGGCGGCTAAGCATGTTCACGCTGAAATGGATGCCACATATGGCAGCCGGCGCATGTGCATCGAGTTACGGGAACAAGGTTTTAACGTGGGCAGATACCGCGTTCGGCAGATAATGAAAAACTTATTACTGGTAGCTAAACGGCCCGGGCGTCATCGCTATCCACGCGGTGGAAAACCCGCTGTCGTGGCCGCTAATCTGTTGAACCGGCAGTTTAATCCAGAGACATTGAATACCTGGTGGTCAGGTGATATTACCTATCTGCGTACCGCTCAGGGCTGGTTATATCTGGCTATCGTGATGGACTTATGTTCAAGAAAAATAGTGAGTTGGGCCTTCTCAGATAAACCGGACAGCGACTTGACTGTCCGGGCCTTAAGGCTGGCGGTCAATAAACGACGACCCACAGGGTCTGTGGTGTTCCATAGCGATCAAGGGTCGCAATATACCAGCGCGCAGTTCCAATGCTGCCAGCAGGAGCTGGATGTTACAGGTAGCATGAGCCGAAAAGGTAACTGCCTGGATAATGCTGTTACGGAAAGGTTTTTCCGCAGCCTGAAAGCTGAGAGGGTTAACTATCGTCGTTATGAAACCCGAAGTCAGGGTATCGCTGATGTTATCGATTATATTGACAGTTTTTATAATCTGAAAAGGCGGCATTATCGGCTGGGAAATATATCGCCGGATGAATATGAACGCCGACTACAGCAATGTGCCTAAATCCGTGTCCGGTTTTAGTTGACCGTTACACTTCAACTCAAATGCATCCTGGAATTCGTTGTCTTTGTCGATAATGATTGAGTGCATGTTCTCGCGGCGCATGCGCGGGTCATAATTGCTAAACCACCACTGGTCACATCCTGCGACCCACATGGAGTATTGAACCTGAGCCATGTACTCCTTTTTTACCGCCTCAATGCCGCCAAGGCGAAACTTAACGTACTGAGATGATGTGTAAGGTGACTTCAGCTCAAGTCCTCGCCCATCGCTGCACATGCCATCAGGTGAGCATGCACAACGCATTGATTCATCCTTGTAATAAATGGGTGGCTGGGTAGTTGTCAGATCATTTTCAAACTCAAAAAGAAACCTTGCAGCCTCTTCGTGTTTCTTCCCCCAAAGTAGGGGGCGGGCGGGTATTTCGTCGGGGATCCTTCCCGTACAGACTTCAGCAATCAAATCCATCATGTATGTTTCAGCCATGCCAGATAGAACGCCTGCATCCTTGTCCTTTTTTGACTTTGGTTCCGTCAAAATATCGCCAACTCTTGAAGCTGTAATGCATGCTAACCGGCACATTTTCCACTCGTCGCTTCCTTGCTCGATAGCGGAAATGTCAAGGCCAAGCCGCTGTGATGCTATTGCGTCGCTAAGCATTTGCGGCCTCCTTGCTATTGGCTAACCGGCGTTCCATGCTTGATATAAGCATCCCTGCTTCTTCGTAAGTCAGTTCAGATTGGTTATTAACTTCACGTCCTGTGAGTGTTTTGCATGCTTTTTTTAGACTGTCGAATGTGGAATTAACCTGGATAAGAATGGAGTTAATTCTATCGTTTTGCTCGGCCGTTATTGGCGTAACATCTCGCTCAGTCGACTTTGCATTATCAAAGTTGTTTCCCTCTCCGCCCTCCGTGTTCACATAGTTGATAGCCGCATCAAGGCGTTCGGCGCGAGGCCAATACTTACTAGCCCGCTTAACGATGGTCTTCCGTGCCATCTCATCCCAAAAATTCTTCCATGGACCATTCTTGGCGTTACTTGTAGCTTCTGTTGCCTTTATTTCTGCAAGGCTCATCTCCTCCGTGAGATAGTCGCCCCCCGGAGTTTTGACGGTACAGTAGCCACCAACGACCGTCCCTCTTTCGCCAAAAGCGTTGTATTTATGGGATGGTGCCCTATCTAGCCCATTAGACTCATACACATCATTGGAGTGAACCAGCTTGCACTGCCCCCACAGAATGGAGCCAGTTGATTGAGCAAGATGTAAAAGCCCCATGTAGCTTATATCGAGACAAACCACGCCTTTACGCGGAACTAAATACGCAAGTTTGCTGGCAGGGTTGAGAGTTATTCCGATAGCTGCCAGGTTAATGATGGCGTTTTGTGCACTGGATGGGTTGCCAACGGCAGTGTTGTAAAGAGTTTCGTTTTTCTGGAATGCCTGAATTGCGAATTGGCTTTCTTTGGCCCATATCACACCATGATCCGTTAGCGTACTGGAGAATAGCGGCTCCTGTTGCTGTACAAATTCAACGATATTGAAACTCATCACGCCGCCTCCCCGTGCCCGTCAATCATCATTGCTCGCTCGTACTTCGCTGCAATAAGCATTGAGTCCCATAAAAATTGAGATGCCATTTCTTGGAAGTCAGAGTTATTAAGCATTAGGTGAAGCGCCTTTTGGTTTAAGTCACAGAAGCCGACCTGTTTAAACAGCGCCTCAATGTGCTTAATCTTGATTTCGGTATTCAGCTCGGCTGTTCGCGCTTCCAGCGCTTTCTCATCGCGAGAATCAAATCCTTTTGTGATTTTATCGAGAGCCATAATTTGAGATACGTTCATTTCAACCCCCGATAAAATAAGCAATTGGCAACTTGCCACAGGTCGTTATTACCAACGCGGCGAGCATCAACCGCGAGCAATTGAAGTGCTTTTACGATATCCATTAAGGCTCACCTCGCTGGTTCAATGTTTTGGCAATCCAGAGCAGAAGTTCTATAAGTGGATTGCGTGGTGGTTCATCAGAGCAGCCCACGCAAGGCCACCCTGCACAAATTAGCTGTTGCATGGGTTAACTCCGGATTGATTAGTAGCTAATGCGGGTGTGGGGGATTTCTTCGTCTTTCAGTGCAATTAGGACTTCGATTGCCTGTTCGCGGGTTATGCTAGTGCGATCAAGAAGAGCGGCTACGATTTCGGTGCCAACTGCCTTACGATGCTTCTCATTAGCCGCGCGCTTAGCCGCTTCATCGGCAACACGTTTCTCTTCTGCCAGTCGAGCATCTTCTTTCTGCTTGGCTTCACGTTGAACTCTCTCAGCTTCCTGCTGTGCTTTACGTTTCTCGGCGTCGATAGCTTCCTGCTTCTCGCGCTCAACACGCTCAGCCAATTCCTTGGCATCACGCTCGGCTTTGGCGGCGTTATCCTTGATAGCCTGTTCAGCTCGTTCCTGAGCTAGTTTTGCATCACGTTCACGTTGTTCTGCGGCTTCAATGTCACGCTTGGCTTTTTCTTCAGTTTCCCGCTTCGCTTTTTCTGCTGCCTGTTGAGTAATGAATTCCTCATGGGCCTTACGCAGGCGTTCAATTTCATCAGCTTTCGCTTTGGCGTCACGGTCGAAAGCATCATTCATTAGCAGGGCCATTTCATGGGCCACTTCAATTTCAGCTGCCAACTGCTCAGCTTTCTTCTTGGCTTCAGCTTCCTGCTTTAACCGGTCCTGTTCAGCCTCCCACTCAGTCAGTGGTCGGCGCGTTTCGTCGCGAATTTCATCGCATTCAATGACAAAGCGGCGAAGTTCGGCCTCAATAATTTTCGGTTGCTCTTTCAGGTGGCGAAGATACTCACGACCCGGCTTTTCGATAGCTGTCTTACTGCGTGATGCGCTGGCGGCAAGTGATGCTATCCGTGCTCGGCCCTTTGCAGTCGACACATCAGGAACTTCATTAACTGCCTGGCGGATCTGGTTGAGGTATTTATCAAGGCCGTTCGTGACGTACAGTGTCGGGTAGGATTCAGGCTTAATGTCGATTACCACCAAGCCGGTGTTTTCGTCTGCCATGCTCATTTCCTTGTGTTTTAGGTACAAAAAAAGCCGCATTAAGCAGCTCGTTGTTTGTTTCAGTGGTCTTGCCAAAGGCCCCTAAACAAGAGCCAGTGGTAAGGTCACTCATTAGCGGTCACATAATTACCTCTCCAGATTTGCGCCTGTTATCCATGGTCAGGCTCCTTATAGAATCTAGTGGTCTTATTGCTGCCACCGGTTAAGTGGCAGGGGTAAGGTCACTGGCTAATCGTCGTCACCCCATTCATCGCATCCAGTCTCGACGGGGTCCTTCCCAGCATCATAATCTTCACGCCACGCTTCTTTATCTGCGACACTTTCACCGCGTAAATCAGCATATTCAGTAAGCGCTTCGTACCACTCTTCGAAAGTCGAATCTTTTTTCGTTGATGAAAAATCTGCCATCATTCATTCCTCATTTACCCGCCAATAAAAAAGGCCACCTAAGTGACCTAATTCCATCCCTGTAATTCAAAGTTTCCTTGTCCCCAACACAAGCTATTACCGATAAAAATACTTGCACTTTGAGTAGAGCGCTTCCTCGCTGCTGCCTTGAAAATCTCCTCAGCATTTACTCTGCCAGTGAAGTCTCTCGATGCTATCTCTTTATCAAATTCTTTTGGTTCAACAGACTTCCCTCTGTAGTGGTTAAAAACCTGCACAGAACCATCACGAATTTCGATGGTGTGCTTTTCTCCAATATTCCAATCAAGCGTAATAGTTTTTGTTTTCATCTCTTACCCCTTAACTATGTGGTGGGCTTCTTTGCGAACGTTATGTTAGATGCCTGAACTGTCTTAACCACCTCAGGCGGCGGTGGTTCTGCTATTCCCCAACAGCAAAATCGGTTATTATTCAATCACCCCAACAGTAGAAGGAATTATACCGTGAACGATAATCGCATTATGGCGCAAGACCACATGCCACCACGGATGCAACCAAAACCGCAGCCGAAGCCAGCAACACCAAAACCGCCAGGCAGCAAACAATAAAATTAGGAAACAAATGGACAGAGAAGAACTGCTTTATAGAGTTGAGTACTCATATAATTTTGAACATCTATTCAGCACGCTAACGTGGCGAATAGATAAACTTATTTCCTTGGCTCTTCTCGTTCTTGGTTCTGCTGTCTTTTCCGGAGTCCGTGGAGTCTTTTGGTATGGTTTGGCAGTGGCGGTTTTAACGGCGATACAAATAACTTATCAGTATGCAAAATCATCAGAACATTCGTCGCGACAGAGTAGGGAATATTTAAAGATCCTAACTCTTGAAAGTCGTTATTCTGATGATGAATTGCTAGATAAGCTTGTTGAGCTGGAAGATAACGACCTTAAGCCATGGCTCATACTCTCTGACATATCCTTGGTGAGGACAAATATCAGAAAGGAATACCCAGAAGATCAAGACCCTCACCTGTCTCGGACTAAGCGTTTTATTGCATGGTTTGCTGGAGATAATCCGCGCCGGTGAACCACTCGAAGGATCGATGATGACCCGTAGAGATATAACCCCTAACCACGCTATTCCTCGCCCAACACCAAAACCGCCTAAACCAAAAGGCTGAATTTATCGCGGTAGTTAATTCTACCGCGCCGTAACGCTCTCACTTTTACGGAAGCCTGCTGCAAACTTAGCTACCTCTGGCAAGCATATATTGTCCGCACTTGGTCGCTCACTGCTGCGAACCGGTACCGGCATCGTTGCTTTGTATACCCTCGATGTGCAGCCCTCAGAGAGCTTTGTGAACGCTGCTTCAATACGGCTTGCCAGCACTCGGTTGGCATCCTTCGCCGCGAAGAATTCACCTGTACGCTTAAATTTGCGTGTCTTTGAATTCTCTTTAGCTGGTTTGATTGTGATCGCTACCATGATTACCTCCGGTGATTGGCTTTGGTTGGGAAGACCCTCTATGGGTGACCTCCACGCTCTCAGCGTGGCGCTCTAAGCTTGGCTAACTTGTTATCTCCCATCGTGCGCACTCAGAGAAATATTCCGCCAACTCTTGCAACCGTCACCACCATCGCGAATGGTCGACTACCGGTTAACACTGAGCTACCTCCCACCAAAGCCAACTTCTCTTTGGTCTCCCAGACTATCCGGGAGAAATCCGTCACGAGGATTGATTAGCATCTCTGCTTTCGTTCCCCGCTTTGTTAATGAGCAGCCTGTCGTCCTGACTGGCGCGGCGAGTAGTTCCTGTCTGCCGCATCGATGTTTCGTTTCGATGGGATGACTATAGCAATGCGTATTATTAATAGCAATACGTATTATGGATAATTCAATAGCTATTGCTATAAGTTAATGTTTTGAATTGGTATTTATTTAGAAAAAATCTATAGCTAAGCGAAATGTCGGTGGTTTCTCAGAATGGGAATTAACAATACGGATAGTGTTGATTTTTTTTGTGGCTGGGATAAAGTATAAAATCACTGTATGAATAAACAGTATTTAGGGGCGTAACGAATGGTTGCCTCCTCGATTTATACGATGGAGGGCATAATGATTCACATATTACGAAGGGTAAATGCAGGGGAATATGAGGGGTACACCCTGAACGATCAGGGTGTTGATGACTATCTTCTGAGGTCACGAAGTATGAAAATTGCCACACCTACCAGCTCTGCGGACAGAGATAGATCAACTAGTGGGATGCGTGAGTCATCCACCGATAGATATCCATTGCTACCACCATCAAGGAACCGGTAAACAGATGCTGACCCGCCATTTATGGCTACAACTAGATCATTGGTACCAGGCTTTAATGATGTGTCTACAATAACAATAGAGCCAGCAGGGGCCTCGCCACATCCGCTATTTCTATCTAGGATATAAGCCCTCCAAGATGGAGTTACCTTCCCATCAGGAGCCACTACGGAATCATTAGTCTGCCCAGCAACCGTCCAAACAGGGACGTAGCTATTGCTATCAATCCTATCAACTCTTGGCGTGGGATTATTACCTTCCATATCACCAACACCATTCGCCAGCCACTCCGCGTTCACGTTTAAAGCGTTCGCAATGTCTACTAATTTCTTAGTTCCTTTGGCCTCTCCTCTGATTAGCCTCCAGATTGTTGGCTGAGAAATTCCTGATGCCTTAGCTAAGGCACCTTGAGTCATATTTCCGCGCAACTGCATCGCGATATTTAGGCGTTCTGCAAGAGTAGTTTTCATACTCGTGAATCTATAGCCGAGCGTATTGCTCGTCAAATCCGTTTCGCTATTGCATAAACTTATACGCATTGCTATTATCACCATGTACACAATACTAAAAGGAATAATCATGACCAATAAGGCTATTGAGCGAGCGGTCAAAATCGCAGGGAGCCAGCAGAAACTCGCAGATCTTTGCGGAGTTAAACAGCCAACTGTATGGCGCTGGCTACACGGTGGTGGCATCGACTTTCGTTATGTAAAAGCAATCGTCAAGGCGACAGGCGGGAAAGTTAAACCGCACGAGTTGGGACAAGACCTAACTGACCTAGCTGAATTTCTGAAAGCAAGTTAAGCACTACCGCTCTTTAACACTACTGACCTCACCCCGGAAAGTCTGGGGCTACCAAAGTGACAAGCTCACAGCTTTGTCACGTAACAACATCTAACAAGGGAAGAGTACGCAATGGAACGTGCACAGAAACGCACTAACGCAATTGAATTGGAAGTACAGGTTATGAATGGCATCAGCAGCAAGGGCCAACTGGAAGCCGCTAGGCACGTAGGTGTTGACCGGTGCCAGATAAGCCGCTGGATATCAGGCAAGGACAGCATGTTGAGCAAGTTCTGCCGGTTGCTGGAGTTTGCCGAGATTGAGAAGCCTGAAAACATTCTGGCAATAGCAGGGAATGAAGCAAGGGAGATAGCAACGACACTTCGAATGATGCGGTTGTTGATTAACCCGCAAAAGCAAAAAGCCCCGGCGGTAACCGAGGCTTCAGAACAGCAAATAACTATGTCGTTTTAACTGGACAAAACAACAGGAGTAATTATGCGAAAGAAACAAAGAAATAGCAATAGAAGCGATGTTACTCAGCAGCGTTCTGCAAAGCCAGACGAATTAGTCATGGTCTGTGTGGACAACCCAATATTCGGTCACAAGCGCGTTGAGAAATTCAAGGAGCTTAAGGCTATGCAGGGGAAAGCCAATGAGTAACGCTATCGATTATAACAGCAATGTCTCACCTATCAGGCCTCATCTGGAGGTCGTGGAGTGTCGTGTGGCAGATACCAATGATGGCTTCATCATGCTGGCCATGGAACTTTATGAGGAGCTTATAGGCGCTAATCTGACGAAGAATCAAGCCAAGGTGGTGCACGCTGTATGTCGCAAGACTTATGGCTATAAAAAGAAGATGGATCGCATTGCCGACAGCCAGTTAGCAATTCTATGTCGAATCAGTAGAGAGAAGGTCTGCACTGCAAGAAACGAACTGATTGAGATGAAAGTCATCCTTTCAGATGGTCGAAAAATAGGGCCAAATAAAAACATTTCTGAGTGGAAAATTCCGGTAAGCACCCGAATAGGTAACATTGTTACCAAGAAGGATACAAAAACTGTTACCGACTTGGTAACACCAACTGTTACCGACTTGGATACACACAAAAGAAATACTTTAAATAAAAAAGAAACTACCCCTAAATCCCCAGAGGGGACTTTGGTTGAGAAGGATAAATCAAAAACCAAACAGTCAGCATCGTCAAAGTTCACATTCGACCGTGAGCGTTTCAAAGAAACATGGAACCAAAAAGCAAATAAGCACGGCTTGCCTCGCATAGTAAGCATCAGCACCACTACCGAGAAAGGGCTTAAACGCCTGTATGAATCCCACCTTAAGCATTGCAAAGAAACAAAGCGCATCCCGCGAGACATGGACACCTTCATCAATGGATACATAGAGTTCGGTTATACGCCAAGCTCGTTTGCGATGGGTGAAAATCCGGCTGGTAAGAAATACGGGATAGATACTGCTCTAACCCAAAGGATCATCGACCAAGTTATTAGTCAGGAGGCTTAACATGGACAGTTACGACTTTGAAGAGCAGTTGATTGGCTCGATGATTATCAAAGGCGATCACATCGACTGCCATGAAATCACCGGCAAACTTCCTGCTGACGCTTTTGAAAATTTCCACCTACGCAGCATGTACAAGGTGATCGTTGCCCTACTCAGCAAGTGTGAGCCAATCGACCCGTTTACTATTCAGGACGCGGTTCCTGATTCAACCAAGGGAATGGTTCTTACAGTTTCCTCGCGTTGCAAGTCTGCGGCAAATATCAAGGCGTGGGCCAAGCGCGTTCGTCAGTGTTGGATGCTACGCAAGGGTGAGTCTGAATTCCTCAGAGCGGCAGAAATCCTGCGCAGCGCTGGATCTCACAATATCAACGAGTGCATAGCGGAAGTATCAGGAATTGTTTCTCGTTTGCAGTTTGAGACGAATGACAAGGTTCCCCGCAGAGTGGGTGACATGCTGGACGATTACATGCAGGTTCTGGAAAAGCGAATGCAAGGTTCTGAGTCTGGACTCTATCTGAAAACCGGCATTGAACCGATGGACGAAGAATACGGCGGCTTTGACCGTACTGACCTGATCATCATCGCCGGACGCCCCGGAATGGGTAAGACTGAATTGGCAATAAACATTGCTAACTCAATCGGCAGGCAGAAGGGGAGAGGCCTTATTGTGTCGATGGAAATGTCCGATATGCAAGTTGTTGAGCGTCACGTTGCAGATCGTTCCGGGCTGGCAATTGGGGCTTTACGCAATCCACTAGGGATGATTCAGGAGCAATACACCCGGCTAACAGCAGCGACAGGCACTCTGCTGAACGAAAATAACTATGTCATCGACGGGTCTTTCACCGTTGACGAATGTATAGCGCACGCTGAGCGAATGAACATGGATGGAGGGTTGAGTTTCCTTGCGATTGATTACCTTGAACTGATGAATTTGCCAAAGGCTGATCGATATGACCTATCCATTGCAGCAGTGACCCGCAAGCTGAAACAATTCTGCCTTCGAAATAAAGTCCCGGTCATTCTCCTCGCGCAACTTAACCGTAATGCGGAAGGCCGGCAGGAGAAGCGCCCGAACATGAGTGATCTCGCTGGATCAAGCTCTATCGAGAAAGATGCAGACGTTCTTATCTTCCCGTATCGCGACGAGGTTTATAACAAGAACAGCAACATGAAAGGGCTGGCAGAAATCATTATCGGCAAATACCGCTCTGGCAAACCAAATACGTTTTACATGGGCTGGCGAAATGGTCACTTCACTAACATTGATCAGGAAGATGCTGCGAGACAATTTGCTGCTAATGAAAATGAGCCTAAACAGGCTGCCAACTGGCGCTAATTCGAGGAAATCATGATGGACATAACTAAATCGCGGGAAGATTTTGAAAAGTGGGCAAATAGACTTCCATCCATATCCATTACTGGTCGCTTAGAACGATGCGGCGAAAACTATGTTGATGATTATCACACGGTATTTTGGCTAGCTTGGAAAGCCAGCCGTGAAAGCATTGAGGTGGAGTTGCCGAAACGACAGTCACTCTACGCATCTGGATATGGTGATGGTTATTTCGTCCCAAGTATTTCAGGCGAAGGTTTGGAATATGACGAAGTAGTTGAGGCCCTCCGCACTGCCGGTATTCGAATCAAGGGAGAGAGTGAATGAGTGAACTAGCCAATCAAATAATTGACGTTTTCAAGAAATACAAAGAATGGCAGGACGATAATGTAGGTGCTGGATACCCAGTGCAAATGGCTACGTGGAGCATTCGAAACCACTTGGAGAATGAGCACAAACAAAAATTCAGTTGCGCCGATATCAGAAAGGAAATTAAAGGAATGCCGGCCATCTGTCTGGACGAATACTATTCACGCCGCGGCAATTCAGTATGGAGATACACAGTATGAAAGAGTTAGATAGTTTTACTGTAGAAGAGATTGAAGAAATTATAAGTTCCTGCCAGCAAGAAATTCACAACACGCCAACCAGCGATGAGTTTCCTGTAAGCCCTCGATTACTGCTTTCACTAGCCCGAATCGCGTTAGCTGCAAAGAGGGCTGAGCCTGTTGCTTGGAAATGGCGTGGTGCAGTTGGTGATATTTGGACGGAGAAAAAAGAAAGGGCTGATTTCGTTACGAAGTTCTGTCCAGAATTGCCCGTGACTGAACTCTACACCACCCCACAGTTGAACTCTCCGGAGATACCGGAAGGTTGGAAGCTGGTTCCCAACGTAGTAACTACAGAAATGACTGATGCCGCAAGGATAATTGACGGTCGATTATCGGCGGAAAAGTACCACCGAATCTATCGCTTAATGCTAGCCGCTGCGCCGGAGAAGCCACTATGACCACTAACCTTAAGCCCTGCCCATTCTGCTCATCACCTGTTAAGTGGTGCGGAGAAAATGAGGTAGACCCAGAAGATAATCACCTTTGCCATCACATTCAATGTACCAATCCCGAGTGCGCCGCTGATTTTGATTTCAACACTAATAACATTGAGATTCTTCCCGAAGAAACAGATCATCTTTCTGCTGAAGAATTAATGGTTCCATTCAGAGAAGAATGCGCACTACGGTTCAACCGGAGATGTGAATAATGCTGCCAATATGCAAGCACTGCGGGAAGGTCTGCTGGAAAAGCTGGTGCTATCGCTGTGACAAGGAAAGCGGCTATCAGGAAAAATAGAGGTGACCAATGCAAATCGATATGGTCAAGAATGCCGGTGGCGTTTTTGTTCCAGCGTTCGATCATGACTTACCCAGGTTAACCAAGTTCAAAAACGGCGAGATGTACACCGCCGACATTAAGCTAACTAGAAATCCTGCCTTCCATCGAAAAATGTTCTCCTTCTTTAACTTCTGCTTTGCTCACTGGGCAGCGGAAAATGCCGGTTATGAATTCACAGACGAATATACCCAGAAAGAAGAATTCAGGAAGAACCTGACTATTCTGGCTGGATTTTTTGACGTCGTGACAACCATCAAAGGCGAAACGAAGGTGAGGGCAAAGAGCTTGGCTTACGCGAACATGGAGCCTGACGAGTTCGAACGCTGCTACAACGCAATGGTAAACGCCGCAATAAAACACCTGTTCGGGCGCACGACTGACCAGAATGTTATTCAGCAACTTCAGTCATTTTTTTAGGAGAAATTAATGCTCATAGAAATGGAAGGAAAAAGATTCGGAAGATTAGTTGTTAAGGGGTATTCCGGCCACTCAGGCAGCGGTAAATCACTATGGCGTTGCCAGTGTGATTGCGGGAAAAATAAGGTGATTCTGGGTGTGAGTCTTAGGCATGGTAAGGCGTTAAGTTGTGGTTGCCTGCAAAAAGAAATCACCTCCAAAAATAGCAAGACTCACGGAATGACAAAATCCAAGGCCTACAACTCATGGTCAGCGATGATGCAGAGATGCACTAATAGAAAGTCAGAAAATTTTGCCAGCTATGGGGGGCGAGGGGTAACAGTTTGCGACCGATGGTTGAAGTTTGAGAACTTCATTTCCGATATGGGAGATCCAAGCAATGGAGAAACTATCGACAGAATAGATGTTAATGGGAATTACGAGCCTTCTAATTGCAGATGGTTGTCGATGAAAGACCAATCAAGAAACAGACGAAACAACAGAATTATACACACTCCAAAAGGAGATATGTGCGTCTCTGAGGCAGCGGAAGTATTTGGCATTGGTGTGCAAACGCTTTTCTACAGATTGAATCACGGGTGGGATACTGAAAGGGCGCTTAACCTTTAACTTTATAGCTACTTCTGAGGTGGCACATGATTACTCTGATATTAGTCGCAGCTTATTTCTGGATGGCTGGCGTTGTATCTGAATGGGCTCATGAAATTCAAGGCAGTAAAGAAACAGTTTCGGGGTATGCAAGGGCATTTTGCATTGGCATTACATGGCCCTATTGGCTTTTCCTGTGCAAATCAGGAGGGCGCACATGATGGATGCAATAGCTTTTTATAGCATCATTGGAATTTACTCAATGGGTTATTTCTCCTGCAAGCTGGATGAAGAGGAAAATATAAGTTCAGCATGGGCGCTGCCATTGGCAATCCTGTGGCCCATTTTAGTTATCGGGGTGTCTATCTTCCGTTTATGGAAATGGTGGCGAAAATGAAAGAGATTGAACACTTTGAATTCGAACTAATTAAGGTTGGCAGGGCATTTGTTAAAGCACTTCAGGATTGTGGAATGTTCGCTGCTGAAATAAAACAGCAAGATGTGATAGCGGCCCGCAAGCCAGCACCAACCGAACCATGGCGACAGAAAGGGAGAAAGCCCTGGAGGCAGCGCCGATGACGCGACGTAGCCCAACCCAGATAGCCATAGACAACCTGATATTCCGCAAGACCTCCAGAACCAAGCCTAAACCCCCAATCCCCGCCAGCGAAATACCCACATATGACCACATATGCGTTTTGCTGCAAGCAAAATTCGACAGAGTAAGGAGAACGCGATGTTAACGCTTAAGCACTTTCTCGATAGGCCAACATGGGCCGCCGCCGCTGGTTATGACTTCAATATCATTGATTGCATGTCATACGCCGCCGCCAGATACGGCGATATCTGGTCAACCCTGCGAGACCATATATTGGACTTTCCCGATATTGAGGTTCGCGAGGTGCCGCTATCGATACTGATCATGCTTGCCGGATTATTCGGGATTGTTGTTTACCCATTCATTTTCTGGATATTTGGCATAATCCTCAACGTTGGGTGTCGGAGAGTTAGAGCCAAATACCATGGGCAGCCTCAATCTGAGGTTGTTCAAGTAAACCTGCGCGACTGGTTGAATAAGTGCGAGAAGAAATTCAACAAAGGCGGTCGCCATGCCTGAACTCCCCCAATCAATATGTATCTTCTGCTTCCTGATGCTTAACAAGGGTGAAACCTACGCTCATCAGAAATGCATTGATAAAGCAGCGAAGGAGGCCGGGAATGATAACCAAACTCCCAAAGAGCCGGAATTGTAAAGTATGCAACGAGAGGTTTAAGCCAGCCGCGATATACGAGTGGTGGTGCTGCGAAAAGCACAAAGATGTGCACATAAAGCAGTTGGCGAAAAAAGCTCATGATGATGCGTTAAGAAAATCTGAACAGCGAAGGCGACAGAAAGAAAAGGAGGAAAGAAAAGAACTTAAAGTTAGGAAGATAAACGCCAAGCCAAAAGCATATTGGACTAAGCAAGCACAGCAAGCCGTCAACGCCTTTGTAAGAGCACGAGATTCAAACCTACCCTGCGTATCATGTGGCAATACTTCAGCAGTACAGTGGGACGCTGGGCACTACAGAACAACCGCAGCAGCACCTCAATTCAGATTCGACCCCCGACAAATCCACAAACAATGTTCAGTATGCAACCAGCACAAGAGCGGGAATATCGTTCCGTACCGTGTCGAGCTGATCAAGCGTATTGGCATTGAAACCGTTGAGGCTATCGAGAATAACCACGAACGCCGGAGTTACACCGTCGAAGAGTTGAAAGGTATTCGTGATTACTACCGGCTGGAATTGAAGCGGCTTAAAGAAACTCAGGAGGCAGCGTGAAACCAACCGCATGGCAGGAACTGGCAAAGGCACCCAGAAAGAGTTATTTGGGTAAATACAAAAAACTTACACCAATGCAGGAGCGATGGATTAAAGCGATCCTTTGCGTATGGGCCGAGGAATTTGGCGGTAGTGGTTACGGTGGGGGAGTGGATGGGGTCGGGATATGGAGATTCATATCTGGATGGAGTGTTGAAGATACGGATAGATTTACCCGAACGCTTGAGGACTTGCGAAAGCTTGGGTATCAGGGGATTGAGTTGCTTACTAAAGCTCAGTCGATTTTATGGCCTAAACGAACTATCAGCGACATGTTACAGCGCGCCAACGATGAGGATGAAGCTGATTTCGTCGAGAAGGCCATTCTTAAAGCTTTTAAAACCGACAATCCAATATATGTGATCGCCTGTAAGTACTATGTTGACAGGAACCCTGTGCAAGATCTCGCAAATTATATGCAATACCAAGTTTCACCCTGGTTGACTAACAAACAGTGCGCAGATCGAGTTAGATGGTGCATTAGTTTATTTGATGCGAAGGTGTATATGGTTCTGCAAGATGATTTAAGGGCCGAGTTAGAGCTAATAAAGTCTGCCGCATAAATTTATTTTCATTTTTACTTGAAAATAAGTAATGAAAGTGTATATTTCATGTAGGCTCGGGAGCAAAAAGCGAAAGAGCGGTGAGTTAGGGAATAAGCGGCGGCCCCTAACTCACAGATACCGCCGAGTTGGTCACTTCGACTTAGGTCTGGAACTCCAACCGTTCTGGCTGAGAGGTCGGTAAAATTAGAAGCCCGAGGTTAACGCCTTGGGCTTTTTGCATTCTACATTCGCGCATACCAATTTTAAGGCTCACTTCGGTGGGCCTTTTTTATTTCCACTACACGCCCAGCCCGTATGGGAGGGGGAGATATGAAAATGCATAACAACCCTGACCTTATGGACATCATTACCCGATGGATAGCCGCACATCGTCCCGAGTTGGGCTATGGCGGGATCGCTGGGATTATCGCCTGGTTACGTGGCCGGTATAACGAGAAGCCATGGCGTAGATGTTTTTTGGATGCACTGATGTGTGCTGCGATAGCTTTTGCGGTGCGTGACCTACTTAATTTCTTCGGGTTATCGACCGACCTCGCATACCTTTCAAGCGTAATTATTGGTTATCTCGGCACGGATTATTTATCCAGCTTGTTCAAGTGGAAAGTAACGGGCCGGCCGATTGAAGAAGGGAAGGGTAATGACAAGTAATTTCAGATTCAGCCAGCGGAGTGAGGGGAACCTCAAAGGCGTTAATGCTGACTTGGTTAGAGTGGTTCGCCGCGCCCTTGAGCTTTCGGCTGTTGATTTCGGCGTTATTGAAGGTGTCCGCACGGTAGAACGGCAAAAAGAGCTGGTGGCCACTGGTAAAAGTCAGACCATGAATAGCCGTCATATCTCCGGCAATGCGGTTGACCTGCTCCCTACTGGTGCCAACTGGAATGATTATAAATGCTGGTTGCCGGTATTGGATGCCATGCACCGCGCTGGTAAAGAGTTGGGTGTTAAGTTGCGTTTCGGTATCACCTGGACAGATAACCCGAATGACAAGCCAGCAAAGTTCTTGGATGCCCCTCACATTGAGATACCCGCATGAAAGAAACCCTATTGAGATTGATAGCCGTCTTACTGGTGATTTCAATTTTAGTCGGCGGCGGGTACTGGTGGGGTAGCGATAGTAAAGATTCGGAATGGTCTCTCAAGTGGACTAAGCGCGATAAAGCTGACCTAACGGCAGAGCTAGCCGCCAAAAAGAGTGCCACCGATAAAGAGGCCCAACTTCAGGCTGCACAATCGGCCGGATTAAAGGCATATCAACAAGGGGTAGTAGATGCTGAGAAAAAAGCAAAAGGCACTATTGCTGCTTACCGTGCTGGCAATATCAAGCTGCAAAAGCGTTTCGAGTGTCTCGCCACTTCAGTTGGGGATATGCCCGTTACTCCCGCCAGTGGACAGCTCACTGATGCAGCCAGAGACTGCGGATTTTCAGACGCAGATGTCGGGTTTCTTATTTCAATCGCTGAACGAGCCGATAAGTTAGTCGAGAAGGTCACAGCGCTGCAAAAGGTTGTCACTGACGACCGCCGAATAATCAATGGTAGTAAATTCGAGTAGGTGGCATTGATGCACAAATTTCTAGCAGTGCACACAGCTTAACAGTATCTAAACGGCGTTGATAATTTATAAATAAAGCCTTGATAAGGCCATTATTTAACTGTATAAAAAAACAGTACAACTACTTATTATTAATAATAATTCATTAATAATTAACAGGTTAATTAAATCATAAGGATTGAAATATGAACGTTCGTTTAGCTGTATTACTTATTGCCGTTGCATCATCATTTTCTGCTGTAGCCGCTTCAGAGAGTGACATTCAGGATGCAAAAGTTATCACTGTCACTACTGATGTCGTGTCTGGTCACCTTAACATTGCCAATGGTCGTAACTGCTTGTCTGAGAATGCACAGGGAAAGCCGGCACTGTTAGCTTGTGAGAGCGCAGAGAAAGTCAGCCCTGAAAAAAGTACTGTTCGTTACATCGTACTGAAAAGCGGTCAATGCCTGTCTGATGCAGGTGGCAAAACACCGGTCATGGCCGTCTGTGATTTTCAGGATAAGAAGCAACAGTGGACAGCCCTTCAAGGTATTGGTACGGATGTCCGTAATATGGCATCAAATAAGTGCCTGACGACCGCAGGGCTGGACAAGCCGGTGACGATGGCTACATGTGCTGGCCTGCCAGCTCAGAATTGGACATTACCTCAGTAAAGTAGCATTACAGGTGGCATTCATTGAGTGCCATCGATAATGCACAACCTAAGCCACTGGCCTTATAAGTCGGTGGTTTTTCTATTTAGGGATAGACCATGGCAACTCTTAAGGATTTATCTAATCAGCTCCAGCAGATTAAAAAACAGCTCCCTTTTGCTGCTGCTCAGGCGCTAACAAGTGTTGCTCGCCAGATTGCAGCCGCTCAGAAGGTGGGTATGCAGCGCAATCTTGATAATCCGACCCCTTTCACTGTTAATTCTGTTGGCTCGTTTGGTGCCCGCAAAGACCGATTACAGGCCAAAGTATTTGTGCGTGATATTGCTGCCAGTTATCTCGAACCGTTCGAGTTCGGCGGCCAGCACAAACTCAATGGTCAGGCGCTGCTTAACCCTAAAAACATAAAGCTTAATAAGTTCGGAAACTTAGCCCGTAATAAAACGCAGCAGCTCAAAGCTAAAGAAAATGTGTTTGTAGGTGAGGTGAATGGCGTTAGTGGTTTCTTCCAGCGTAAGAAAGGGAAGAAAAGCAAAAAGGTTAAGAAGCGTCAGAAGCGCTCTCCTAACGGGGTGCATCGCGCCAGAGAGAAACAAAAAGCACCTAAGCTGCTGATTCAGTTTGGTGACGCATTGGCAGTTAAACCAACGCTTGGATACTTCGACCGAGCGAATGCAATGGCACAGGCTTTAATGCCTGGTGCGTTAAGCCTGGCAATCGAGCAGGCATTGAAGACGGCTAAATAGATGAGGTATCACAGTGAATAACGGCACAATTAAGAATGCACAAATAACATGCGAAACAGGTGGCACGGTGCTTCAGGCTGCATACTTAAACGCTGCTCAGGAAACGCTACAGCAGCTATTGGCCAGTGAGTTAACAGGAAAACAACCCTATCCCATTCTGTATAAGCAAGGCGATGTAGAACAGCGCGCCATTGAATTAGCTCAAGCTGTAGGGAGTGCTTTTACTGCGCTTGATTGCTTACCGGGTCGATTGTCTGATTTACATTCTCGGGCAATTCGCACTGAAGAATTATCATTGAAGCTAGCTCAGACTGTTGCCACATTGCTTGATCGTATTACTGGCACTTCATTAGGTGGGGATTTTGCTGACACCCGTCCTGTCTCGTCAAATCAAATTGGCCGCACTCACACCGCAGTCAGGCGAACAGAGGATTATCTCAATGAAGCGCTGCATGTGTTAGGTGAGATAGATAAGGCGCTTAATTAACACGTTATTAGCCGAGGCGCTGATAAGCAGGTAGCAACTGACTATCCTTTCAGCTCAAAACCGGAATCATTATGAGCCTGTATGACAATCATTATCATCTATAAAAAATGGGTCCCTCCTGAGACCTTTGTAATGTACGGGCATTGCGCGCCCCGTTCTGCGTCTAGCTATCAACTTTTGAAATTTGGGTAACAGGTAACAACTGAGGTAACACATGAACCAGTCAGATTTTGCCAAACTTCACAATGTCAGTCGAAAGACGGTTACGGCGTGGAAGGCGCGTGGGTGGCTGGTTTTAGCGGGTGATGACATTGATGTCGAGGCATCAAATGCCAACATTGAGCGCTTTCGGAAAACTGTTACCCGACCAGAAAAAAAAGTTGCAGGTAACACGCAGGGTAACAAAGCAGGTAACAAGACGGGTAACAGAGCCAAAGGTAACAGACCTGATAAAGATCCGGTGGATTCTCCCGCAGACGTTGTGAAGAAAATGATTGCTGAAAGCGGTGTCGAGATGACAATCGATGAAGCCAGAGAAATGAAAGAAAACTTTCTGGCGCTGCTCACGCGGTTGGAATATGACATTAAATCAGGTCAGGTACTTCCTTACAAAGAGATGATTGAGGCGGTAGGTAGCGAATATTCACGCATGCGTACCCGCCTGATTGCCATCGCTCCCGAACATGGTCCCCGCTTGCGGGTGCTGGCCTCAACCACTAACGATGCGGAGTTTGTTGAAGCACTGCAAGAAGTGGTTTACGAGGCAATGGAGGAGCTAAGCCTTGATAACAATAACAACGGAGAGAGCAGTTGACCCAGCCGCTTGGCAAAACTTCTCCACGGAACTGCATCAACGACGCAAGAACGTAAAGCCACCCGAACCTCTATCATTGAGTGAGTGGGCCAATAAGCATGCGGTATTGTCAAAAGAGACCAGTGCACAGACTGGACGATTTCGCTCTTTTGCTTATCAGGATGGCATTATGGATGCAGTAACTGACCCACTGGTTACTCAGGTGTCCGTCATGAAATCTGCCCGAGTGGGTTACACCAAGATTTTGGATCATGTTATCGGCTATTACCTGGTACATGACCCTTCACCCATTTTAGTTGTGCAACCCCGCGTTGAAGATGCGGAGGATTACAGTAAGACTGAAATTTCTCCCATGCTTAGGGATACCCCTGTTCTCGCTGAGATATCCGGTGATCCGAAAGCCAAAAGCAGTAACCAGACCATCCTTAAAAAGCAGTTTCTCAACGGTTCTAATTTAACGCTGGTAGGGGCAAACAGCCCTGGTGGATTCCGTCGTATAACTTGTCGAATTATTGCTTTTGATGAAGTTGATGGGTATCCGATAGCGGGGGCCGGTGTTGATGGTGACCAGATAGCATTGGGTACCAAGCGTTCAGAGACATTCTGGAATAGAAAAATAATATTAGGCTCAACCCCGACGGTTAAAGGAATTAGCCGCATTGAGAAGGCTTATGCTGAAAGTGATCAGCGTAAATATTATGTTCCATGCCCTCACTGTGGTGAGTTCCAAACGCTGGAATGGGGTGGGCCAACAACGCCTTACGGAATTAAGTGGGATAAAGACTCTGACGGTAATGGATTACCCGATACCGCCTATTATGTTTGCCGCCATAACGGTTGTGTGATCCATCACAACGATAAAGCCGGAATGGTGAAAGCGGGAAGGTGGCAGGCAACTATGCCCTTTAAAGGGCATGCGGGTTTTCATATTTGGGCGGGATACAGTCTCTTCCCTAACGCGGCATGGAAGTATCTGGTTGCCGAGTGGTTGCGGGTAAAATACGACCCTTTGATGCGCCAGACATTTATTAACCTTGTCTTGGGTGAACCCTATGAAGATCGCGGTGAAAAGGCGCTCAGTGAAAAAAGCTTAGCAGAACGTTGTGAGGTTTATTCCGCTGAAGTCCCTGATGGTGTTGCCGTCGTCACCGCCGGTATCGATACACAAGACGGACGACTTGAGATTGAGGTGGTGGGCTGGGGCCGGAATGAAGAAAGCTGGTCTATCGCTTATGACGTTATTGAGGGGGATTTAGAAACTGACGAACCCTGGCGGCGGCTTGATGCTTACCTGAAGCAGACATGGCGGAGAGCGGACGGGCGAGGTTTTACGATTATGGCTGCCTGTCACGACTCAGGCGGGCATCATACACAGAAAGTGTATGAGTTTTCCAAAGAGCGCATTGGACGGCGGATATGGGCGATAAAAGGCGAGTCGGCAAGAGGCGGTAAGCGTTCACCCATCTGGCCAACAAAGCGACCATCTTCTCGGTCAAAGTCTCAATTCAAGCCCATTATACTGGGTGTTAATGCTGCAAAAGACGCCATTCGTTCCCGCCTTCACATGGAGCAACCGGCGGCTGGCATCCCTTCTGCTGGGTATATGCACTACCCAGTTGAGCGTGATTTACACTATTTTAGCCAATTACTTGCAGAGCGCTCCGTTGTTAAAACGGCGGGCGGGCAACGTTATCGTGTTTGGGAATTATTGCCTGGGCGCGCAAATGAGGCATTAGATTGCCGGGTATACAGCTATGCAGCATTGAAAGGGTTGCTGCATTTTGGATTAAATCTTAACCAATATGCTGACAGCCTTTTAAGTCATCCTGAAAAATTACTGCCTCCTTCGGACGTTACAGAAGACAAGCCCAACTTGCGTTTTCCGGGCGTCATTATTCCAGAGTCACAACCCACTACACCCAAAAGTAGAGCCAGAAGGCTGGCGTAAGGATATCCATGTTCAATGCAAACACTAGCCTACTGGCCGGTGCGATGAGTCGCGCCCAATTAGAAGAGGCATTAAACCGAGCGCAGCAAGCCTATATCGAATTATCGTCCGGCGCGAAGGGCGTTTCGTTCTCCTATGCGCAAGGGGATGGCACCCGATCGGTTACCTATCAGCAAACAGATATTGGGATACTCATGGGGTTAATTCAGTTTCTTCAGGCTCAGCTAGGCATCGTTAAGCGTCCACGCAGGGCGATAAGGTTTCGTTACTGATGAAAAACCCAGTAAGGATTTTAGGTCCTGACGGTAGCCCCTTGCCGCCATCCAAATCAAGGGCATCGATGTTGAGTGGTTCCCGAGGGGTTCCGTATGACGCTGCTGATTCATTCAGTGATTCTATGGCCAATTGGCAGCCGTCCTTGTGGTCACCGGATAACGAAATCAATACCTCCCGCGATCAGGTTGTTGCCCGCGTTCGCGACATGGTACGTAACGATGGTTGGGCCTCGGGCAGCGTTACCCGCATTTTGGATAATGCCGTTGGTGCGTCTTTCCGGCCGCTTGCCAAGGTTGATTACCGGACTTTGGCACTGATGACCGGGAACCCTAAATTTGACGCGAAATGGGCTGATGAATATGGACGGGCCATTGAATCAGGCTGGCGAACGTGGGCGAATGATCCGAACCGGTATTGTGATGTGGAAAGGAAGAAAACAGTCGCCCAACTACTACGGCTTGGTTTTCGCCACAAACTGACTGACGGTGATGCGCTCTGCGTTATGCAATATCGACCTGACCGTCTTGGCTATGGGCGTGCGCAGTATGCCACGACCATGCAGATAATTGACCCGGATAGATTAAGCAACCCTCAGCAAAATTTCGACATGCCGAATATTCGTGGTGGGGTAGAGATTGATGAGGATGGGGTGCCTATTGCTTATCACATCCGAAAAGCTCACATGGGCGACTGGTGGAGCGGTAAAGAAACCATGACCTGGGAGCGTATCCCGCGTGAAACTGACTGGGGCCGCCCAATCGTCATCCATGATTTTGATAGTGACCGGGCCTCCCAGCATCGGGGTATCAGTATTTTCACCCCCATCGTTCAGCGTCTTAAAATGCTGATTAAGTACGATGAGGTTGAGTTGCAGTCGTCAATCCTGAACTCCATTTTTGCCGCCTTTATCACATCACCTTATGACCCGAGTTTAGTGGCGGAAGCCCTTGATACGGGTGAGGAAGTTAACCGTTATCAAGACATGCGCCGTGAGTATCACGATGAAAAACGCCTGTCACTACAGAGTGGCGCACGTATTCCGATACTGGCACCCGGTGAGGAGATGACCACCCTTAACGCGGTTCGACCAACCAGTAACTTTGTGGCTTTTGAAAGCGCGGCGTTACGTAACATCGCCGCATCATTGGGAATTTCTACCCAGCAACTGACACAAGACTGGTCAGATGTTAACTACAGCTCAGCCCGTTCCGCCATGTTGGAAGCTTGGAAAACCCTGACCCGCCGGCGCGATGATTTTGCTACAGGTTTCGCCCAGCCAATATTGTCGTGTTTTATCGAAGAATTGCATGATTTAGGTGAGGTTCCCTTACCTGCGGGCGCGCCTGATTTTCTCACCGCTAAGGCGGCATATTGCCGTGCTCAGTGGATGGGGCCCGGTCGTGGTTGGGTTGATCCTGTGGCTGAGAAGAAAGGGGCTATTCTCGGGATGGAAGCTGGATTGTCTACTCTCGAAATGGAAGCCGCTGAGAACGTGGGTGAAGACTGGGAAGAACTGCTGGATCAGCGCCAGCGAGAACGTGAGGCATACATTGAGCGTGGGTTGCCTATCCCTACATGGCTGCAAGCTGACACCTTTGCACCTGATCAACAACAAAAACCGGAGGCACAGTGAATCTTCCACATTTAGCCCAGCGGCTCTTTAACACCCCGCTGGCACTTCATCCGCACAAGGCTGAAGTCGTTATGGCGGCATTGACTGACCGGTTCGGTCTGACGCGCATTCAGTCTAATGCCGATTGGGCCGACGAAGAGGATGATTTCTTTTCACGCAAGGGTCGTGATTGTGGCTATGACGTTATCGAGGGCGTGGCGGTCATTCCGATTCAGGGCACGTTGGTGCAAAAGTTAGGCACCCTGCGACCTTATAGCGGCATGACAGGCTATGACGGTATTCGGGCCAGCTTTCTGACAGCAATGAATGATGATGCGGTGAAGGGCATTTGTTTTGATATCGATTCACCGGGCGGTGAAGTCGCCGGTTGTTTTGATTTGGTCGATGAAATTTATGCCGCCCGAGGCGCTAAACCCATTTGGTCAATCCTGTCCGAAAATGCTTATTCGGCTGCTTATGCGCTGGCCAGTGCAGCGGATCGGATTATCGTTCCTCGCACCGGCGGGGTTGGTTCTATCGGCGTCATCGTGATGCATGTTGACTGGTCGCAGCGCATAAAAAGCGATGGGGTACAGGTCACGATAATCACTTTTGGCAGCAGAAAAGCCGAATCAAATCCCTACGAAGCATTAAGCGAAGAGGCAAAGAAGTCCATTCAGTCTGATGTTGACGAGATGGGCCGCTTGTTCGTGAATACCGTTTCCCGCAATCGCGGGATAGCAGAGAGAACCATCAGAGACACTGAGGCGGCATGTTTCTTAGCGGCTGATGGTGTGCAGTTGGGGCTGGCTGATCAAGTTGCCCCGCCTGATGTCGCATTCCGCGATTTATTAACATTGGTTGGAGAAAAGTAATGGCGAAAATTAAAGGTTTTACACACCTGTTTGGCTTGGGTGCCAAAGCAACAGAAGAGACCGAAGACGATAAGAACAAGGCCAAAAAAGCCAAGGGTCGTCAGGCTGAAGAGGATGAAAAAGACCCTGATGCCGAAGAGAATGACGACGACAATAGCCCTGATGATCAGGATGAAAAAGACCCTAACGCAGAAGACGACAGCGATGATGCTGATGCGGATGAAGGGAGTGACGATGATGGTGATGATGATAACGAAGACCGTAACGTCAAAAAAGGCCGCAGTGCTGAACGCCAGCGCTGTGCGCGTATCTTTGGCAGTAAACATGCTACCGGGCGCGGAGATTTAGCTGTTTCTCTGGCGCTTAATTCCGGCATGAGTTCTGCCGCTGTGATCCGTGTTCTTGCCTCCACCGCAGCTACTTCACCTGCATTAGCCCCTCGTAAACGTTCTTTGGATGAGCGGATGCAAGCCCACGGTAATGCACAGCCCGGACAAGACACCGCTGCCGCATCAAAAGGCGCGTCACTGGTCAATAAGATGACCAGCCTCTATGACTCTGCAAAAGGTAAAAAATAATGGATAACTTTGGACAAAATGCATTTCAACCGGGCATGCGCTCATCGTTGTTTATGCCAGACCAGTTAGTCTCTGGGACATTACAACTGGTCACTGATACTGGCGTTATTGCTCAGGCGGCTGCGATACATTTGCGGGGCACAGTGTTGGGTAAAATTACGGCATCAGGTGAGTACGTCAAGTCTGTTAAGACCGCCACCGATGGCAGTGAGGTTCCGGTCGCCATCCTCGTTGATGATGTGGATACGACAACAACATCTCAGCGCGGAGGCGTTTATTTGATGGGGCAATTCAATCAAAACCGCATTATTCATGATGCTTCATGGACGCTGGCTGAATTAAAAACCGATCTACGGACCTACTCAATCTTCCTCGAAGACAGTATCCAGGCTCCAGTCTAAAACCTAAATTCCTTACTTTGCACCCAATGCCATTCACCTGGTAGGGGCTTACTCGTCCTCAATCTTTGTCTGGCGGCTCTGGCTGCCAGAAAATCAAAAGAGACACTACATGAATATTTTTGATACCAACGCGTTGGTTCAGGTTGTTCCTAACCTAAAAACTAGCCAAAACTGGCTATTGGATCGCTTCTTTCCCAACATCGTTACCTATGAGACTGAAGAGGTTTCAATTGATGTGGACATCGGTAAGCGCCGTCTGGCGCCTTTTGTCTCGCCGTTAGTCGCCGGTCATTTGGTTGAAAGCCGAAAATATCAGACCAATACCTTTAAGCCTGCTTACATTAAAGATGTGCGGGTTCCAGATCTGCGCAAACCAATCCGACGTCAAATGGGTGAACGTATTGGGGGGGAGTTCACCGCGACTGAACGTGAGATGCTCAATATTCAATTTGAAATGGAAGATCAAGTTGACATGATCAACCGTCGTATGGAATGGATGGCGGCCAGTGCACTGACTAAAGCAAAAATCATGGTCGTGGGGGAAGGGTTTGAAACGGCTGAGATTGACTTTGGCCGCTCAAGTTCTCTGACGATTACGCTGAGTGGGTCAGATAAATGGCCTTTATCTGTTCCCGCAGGCACGACAAATACCCAGCCATCAGATGATATTGAAGACTGGCAAACATTGATGTTGAAAGAGTCTGGGGCGGTGGCCACTGACCTGGTATTTACGACCACTTCATGGAAAGCGTTCCGTCTGGATACCACCATTAAGGACAATGCTATTACATTCCCAGCATTGAGTCCGTTTGGTAATCAGGTCGATGCCGGTCCGCGAATCAATAAAGGCGCAGTCTATAAAGGTCGCTGGGGCAACTTTGATTTGTGGTTGTATAACGACTGGTTCGTTGATCCCGTTGATGGCATTGAAAAGCCGATGATCCCCGATGGTGCCGTATTGATGTCAGGTGCTGATCTAATGGGTACTCGCGCCTTTGGTGTCATTCTTGACCCCGCGTTTAATTATGGGCCTTTGGCGTTCGCACCTAAATCATGGGTTATGCCTAACCCCGCCCAGCGTTATTTGATGATGCAATCTGCCCCGTTGGTGATCCCAAGCCGGGTTAATGCCTCACTCTGTGCGACGGTGGTGTGATATGGCAACAAAAACACCGAGCAAGCAGCAAGCCAGCATCAACGAACTGGGCGGCTTGCCGCCCGAGTTCGCGGCTGATACCCAACAGGAACAGAATGATGAAAAAGTTCTTTCTGAATCTGATGTTCATGAAAACTCAGCAGAGAGTGAGATGGGGGATGATGATTCTGCTGACGAATCTGACGAGTTGGAGGTTGTTGTCGTAAAAGGCCAGACTCTGCGCCATAGCGGGAAAACTTATGCGGAGAATAGCCGTTTATTCCTGCTACATGATGATGCTGAACGACTGATTAGCCTGGGCGTGGTTGCTGATGTGAAATCCTTACGGCAGCAGGCAGCTAGCACTATTGGCCCCTCAATAACCGTCGATGATGGTGTGAAGATAAATCGAGGTGGCTGATGGGTATCAACTGGGATCAGCATCTTCTTGCACCCCTACAAGCGGTATTTGGTGACCCGGTTGATTACCGGCCTGATGGTGGTAAGCCAACTTATACCATCAGCGGCATCTTTGATCGGGCTTATACCACCATTGATACGCTGGATGACGGTAGCACCATTAACACCACCAATCCCGTTTTAGGGGTAAGAGACAGTGAGTTTCGTTCACCACCTAAACAGGGGGACCGGGTATTTATTGGCATCGTTGCTAATGAGCCGGTCAATACCTTGTTTGTTGTAGCAGATGTTCAGCCAGACAGTCACGGCGGCAGCAAACTCATTCTTAATCGGACAAGATCATGAATACAGCGCAAGTCAGGCAACTGGTTGTTGATGCCATTATCGGAAATACAGATGCGGGAAACCGCGTCTACTCCCCGCGTGACTGGCCAACCACTGAGGAGTTGTATCCGGTTATCTTGGTGCAAACCCTTATCGAGGAAAAACAGTCATTAGGCCGCAACGCCCCGCAGTTCAACACCATTACCACCGTGCGTATCACTGGGCGATTGCAGGAGCTTGACGGCGAAAATGTGAATGATGGGGCGAATAAGGCAGAGCTGGCGCTCGAACGGTTGCGAGAACAAATTGAGCGGGCGGTGATAAACAGTTATGACCTCACTCGTCAGATACAGCAGTTTGCCCGAGTCCGTTCAACCATTGCTCTGGATTCGGGTGGTGAAGGGCATATGGCTCAATTATTGATGGAACTGGATATCGAGTATTACCAGGGGCCGGAAGACTTCTATCCCATTAATGCCGACAGATTAGACGGTATGGATGTCACGATCGCCATGCCAGATGGCACTACCGAACCCGTAGTTTCAATCAACTTCCCGGAGTAAACCTTATGATTGTTAAACCCGTAGCCGGTCGCACTGTACGCGACCCGGTTAAGGGCACCTTTTTGCCTGAATCCGGCTCTGAGGTTCCCGATAATTCATTTTGGCGTCGTCGTTTAAACGACGGTGATGTGGTGCGCGAACAGCCTAAAGAGGCTAAACCTGCGCCAGAAACCACCAAAGCGGAGAAAACCAAATAATGACTATTCCTTTTAATAATATTCCGAGCAATCTTCGGACACCGCTTTTCTTCGCTGAATTTGATAACTCACAGGCGAACACGGCGACAACGACGCAGCGAACTTTAATCATCGGCCAGATGTTGGCTTCAGGCTCGTTACCTGCGGATATTCCGGTACTGGTTTCCTCAGTGGCTACCGTGGCGGGGCAAGCTGGTGCAGGTTCAATGTTGCATGGTCAGATGGCTGCATACTTAGCGAATGACATCGCCGGTGAGATCTACATTTTACCGTTGAGCGATGCGGAATCCATGGTTGCGGCAACGGGTAAGATTACCGTGACCACGCAGGCATCAGCAACTGGGGTTATCTCTCTGTATATCGCGGGTATTCGGGTGCAAGTCGCGGTGGTGGCGACTGATGAGGTGGCAGAGATTGCCACTGCATTAACTTCCGCCATCAATGCCGCCAGCGCCTTGCCTGTCACTGCTGCTGCGGTGGCGGCGGTCATCACGCTCACCGCTAAAAACAAAGGTGCCCACGGTAACACGATTGATTTGCGGCTGAACTATTTGGGTAGCGCCGGTGGCGAAACAACACCAGATAGCCTGGTACTGACATTTACGCCAATGGCTGGCGGTGCGGGTGCGCCTGAACTGGATGATGCGCTGGCTAATTTGCAGGACAGGACCTTTGATTTCATTATCAATCCATACACTGACACTGCGTCACTGAATAAAATCAAAGACTTCTTGTCAGACAGTACCGGTCGCTGGAGTTATGCCGAGCAGCTCTATGGCCATAGCTTTGCGGCTCAATCGGGGACTTATGGACAACTGACAGCCGCAGGCGAATTACGCAATGATCAGCATGCTTCTCTGTTGGGGGTAAATGGCTCGCCAACACCAAGCTATATCTGGTCAGCGGCTTATGTTGGCGCTATTGCGCAAAGTCTGCGTAACGACCCCGGCCGCCCGTTACAAACCTTGGCAATCAGTGGCGTACTGGCTCCCCCACTGGCCAGCCGCTTTACCCTGACCGAGCGTAATAACCTGCTGCACAGCGGGATATCCACGGTCACTACCACCGACGATGGTACGGTACAGGTAGAAAACATCATCACCACCTACCAAAAGAACAAGTATGGCGCGGAAGATGACAGCTATTTGCAGATTGAGACCTTATTCCTGCTGATGTTTGTCACTCGATTCCTGCGTACTCAGGTAACGTCGAAATTCGCCCGTATGAAGCTGGCGGCCGATGGCACCCGTTTTGCCCCCGGCTCGGCGATTATTACCCCGAACGTGATCCGCGCTGAATTGATTGCCCAGTACCAGACGTTGGAATTTAACGGCTATGTGCAGGATGCCAAAGGGTTTGCCAAGGGATTGAAGGTCGAAAAAAGCGCCAGTAACCCGAATAGAGTTGATGTGCTGTGGACCGGTGTCCTGATCAATCAGTTGCGTATCTTCGCTGTTCTCAACCAATTCCGCCTCCAGGCATCAGCATAAGGATTCATTATCATGGGTGATACATCCAATCGCCTCGCGGGAACAGCTTATGTCACCGTTGACGGCCTGACCATCATGGTTGCGGGGCAATTTAAATACAGCCCCTCAAAATTCAAGCGTGAAACCCTGACGGGAATGGATGGGGTGCATGGTTATAAAGAAACCTTTAGCGCCCCGTTTATTTCCTGCCAAATCCGTGACAGTGGCGGCACGTCGATCAGCGATTTTAACGACCAGACCAATGTCAATATTGTCTGTGAATTGGCCAATGGCAAAACGATTATCGGCAGTGGTATGTGGTCGGTAAATACCCAAGAAGTAGATAGCACCGAGGCGACTGCTGATATTCGCTGGGAAGGTGGTTCTGTATCGGTGACGGAGAACTAAGATGTCTGAACTGGAACGCACTAAAACAATCCCCCTCGTTAAGCCTATTTCTCATGAAGCCACTAAAACCACCTATGAGGCTATCGAACTCAGTGAGCCGATATTGATTCAGGTTCAGCAGTTTTATGACGAACAGGCTAAATCTGGTGCACTCAGTGCGATGGGGCTGCTTATTTCGCTGGTGTCGAATGTACCGCGTGAAGCCATCAAAAAGATGGCTTTTACCGACTATAAAGCCTGTGAGGTCTACATGATGGGTTTTTTAGCCTACTCCCCTCAGGTGGAGAATGGGGTAACGAACTAGCAGATGTGACCTATTACTATGGGTGGGGACCAGCAGATGCCTGGTCCCTGACCTATAGCCGATTACAGTGGTGGTATCAGCAGGCGGTCAGAATTAACAAGGTGAAGGCGGGGAAAAATGGGTAATGCATTTGATTTTGAACTGACCGCGACAGATCAGGCGTCGGCCTCCATTCAGCGTATCGAAGAGGCCGTTAAAAATCTCATTCCTGATCTGGATAAAACCCGTGATGGACTTAAATTAGGGGGGCAGGGATCAGTTGAAGGTATTGACGACCTCAATGCTCGTCTAAAGGGAATGGGGCAGTTTGCGCGTGAAGGTGTGCAGTTTGTCGGTGATATGGTGCCCCCGCTAAAAATGGTTGGTGAGATTGGCAGCAAGGTACTCAGGTTTGGTGCGCTTGGCGCTGTTGGTTATATTGGCGTCAAAGCCGCTCAGGGGTTAAGTGCGGCTGCTGATTCGGCCTATTCGCTTGATGTGGCGGCTAAAAATGCCGGTATGTCAGTTGATAATTTTAGCCGTGTTAGCGGTGCAATGCAGATTTTGGGGGTAGATAGCGACACTGCTCGCCAGTCTGTTGAAGGGCTATACAAGACGTTTAATGACCCTTTGTGGGCACGTAACGATGTGACACAGGAGTTATTGGCTCGGAACGGCATTGTCATTGAACGCCTCAAAGATGGCACGGCAGATGTCTATAAAACGCTGGACAATGTTGCCAAAATATTCCCTAAACTTTCGCCCCAAACTCAAAAGACTTTGGCTGATGCCTTAGGGTTTGATGCTCCTATGTTGGTATTAATGCGGGAAGGTGTCAGGTACAAAGAATTACTGGCTAAATCGGATAGTTTTGGCTTGACGGTTGACCCAAAAATTAATGCACAACTGGTTGAATTGAATGCTCAGTTAAAGGAGGCCAGCGCCGCGCTTGATGGGTTGATGACCAAAGGAAAAATATGGGCAGCCCAAAAACTTTTACCTGATGAAAATATGGTCAAAGGAAGTGCTGCAACTCAGCTTCATGATATGAAGATGCGCGAGAACGATGATGAAAACTCGTTTGCACATGGTGATAAACAGAAAGATATTCTTCATCGGGCGCGAGTAGACGATAAATTCAAAGAGACATTATCGTTTAAAGAGAAAGCCTATTTAACGTTTGGATATCCAGATAAGGATTTTACCCAAAAATTAAATGATCAGTACGGTGCGGACTGGGAGACGCAGGAAAAGAAACGGCTTGAGATAGAAAAACAAAAAAACGTCGCTCCCGTTAAATCACCCTACATACTCCCCGGCGAAGATCAGCAGCAAGCGAGACTAAAACAGTTAGAGTCACAGTATAACCTTCCTTCAACCTTGCTTGATCGGGTCTACCTGAATGAATCTAACCGAGGTAAAAATCTACTATCACCCAAAGGTGCTGAGGGGCCATTCCAATTTATGCCAGCGACAGGCAGAGACTACGGATTAAATACGCGGGAAGATCGCATGGACTTTAATAAGTCCAGTGAGGCGGCGGCTAAGTATTTGGCCGGCCTACTAAAAGATTTTGATGGTGATGTTAATCAAGCCGTTGCGTCCTATAACTGGGGGCAGGGGAATGTCAAAAAGCATGGGTTGGGAAAAGCCCCTGCTGAAACGCGTAACTATCTCCAGAAGATTATGCCGGGGTTACCCGCTATTCATCCCCAACCAGGCGAGTTAAATACCGGCACCTCTGATATCAACGCGCTACCGCCAACATCCATAAATGCATCCCAGCAAAGTGGGAGAGACATTAATGATATCACCCAAGGTATTGGTGGAGATAAGTCAGAAATTGAAATTACGCTGATTAATGATAAGACAGGTGAACGTCACAAAATAGCTACCCAAAAAGGGGCTAAAATATCAACATCAATGAATTACTCGGGTTAATTTAATTGTATACCTGACATCTTCTAAATGTACTATTAATAGCTTAGTTAAACTGGTTGGAGATTCGATTGAAACATATTTTACTGTTGGCTATGTTCATGTCTTTTCCTTTGTTAGCAGAACCTGTTGAAATAGTGGCGGCTAGAAGTGCTGCGGGTATCTGGGGGCTTGGTTGCAACTATGGTAATTCTTATTTAAAAAGACTTATTAATGGAGAAGATAGAGATGAAGCAATGGCTTCAGAGCTTCATAAGCTGGATGAGAAAATAAAAACAACCATCTCATTTTATGAAAAAGGAAACTCTGTTGATAAAGACGGAAAGGCATTTATTTTAGGGTTATCCAGTAAGTACTCTATCGACGGATTTAAATCGAAAGTTCACGACGCCCCAATTAATTGTGAAGCTTCATCGAGAGTGGTTGAGATAAAAATTCTTAGATCGCTATTGGGTGATGCTGAAGCTAAAAACGAACTATCTGACTGGAATTATTATAAATATCAATAAATTATAATAAATCATCAGAGTGGTCAACCTGACCTAATGGTAAGCTGGCTACTAAAGTATTGAATCTCAGCCTAGTAATTCAAAAATGTAGTCACCTTATTGTGAACCCGCCATTGTGCGGGTTTTTCCATTTATGGAGGGAGTCAAATGTCACTGATCAGCAATGCACTTTCTGATTTATTAGGTACTGGTGGTGATAGTTGGCAATGGTCTGAACACCTGCACCCTGCCTCTTTTCGTGGTGTTCCTTTTGCTGTATTAACTGCTGAGGGTGTTTTTGGTCGTCGCCAGGCCATTCATGAGTACCCTTATCGAGATACTGCGTGGATTGAGGATTTAGGCCGTGCTACTCGCCGCCTGACTATCCGTGGTTTTCTTATTCAGAGTAGTGGCCTTTATAACGCGCCTGACGTCATGACCCAGCGTGATTCACTGATTGCTGCCTGTGAAATGCCGGATGCGGGAACATTAGTACACCCAACGCTGGGTGAAATGACGGTCAGTATTCCTGAAAGTGGTCTTCGTCTGAATGAAGGGGCTGAGTCAGGGCGCGTTTTTGAATTTACTCTGACCATCATTGAGTCTGGTTTACGGGTATTTTCTGTTACCAGTTCAGCAGATGCCGTTTCGTCTATTCAGTCATCATGGTTTGGGCTGGCCTCCAAATCCGTTGCGACATTTATTGCGACGGTAAAAGGCGAGATCCGCTCTGTCACTCAAACCATCAGAACGCTGAAAAGTACGGCTGCATTCTGGGTCAATATGGTGAATTCAACAACCAGCGAGGCAACAAACCTTGGGAATATGCTCCGCTCTACATTAGGCCGGGATCGTTATGGCCGCTACAACCACGGCACGGTTGGCGGCAGCGTGTCGGGTGCGACTGCATCCATTAGTACACAAAATGACACGGCCAATCTATCCGCGCTGGTGGCACAAAGAATGGCGGTATCAGTTGAGGGTCGGGAGTCAGTCAACAAGGCCACGGAGGCATTACGAACAGCCGCTACAGTTGAAGGGCATGCGAATGCTGTTCTTGCTGTTGTGAATGCCATCTTGGCCAGCGGAGCCAGTACCCTTGATTTAATCCGTATGATGCAAGAATTAACGGAAGTTGATGACAATACTTTTCGACCTAATCCCAGTGACAGCAATACCGCAGCCGCCAGCTACCAACTCATTATTGTATTGTGCGCCGGTGCGATGGTGTTTGCTGCTTCGCAATATCAACCTGAAAGCTACGACGATGCGGTCGATATATTGACGCGGGTCTGTGATGTTGTAGACAGTGCGGCGCTTTCTGCGGCTGACAGGGGTAATGATGAGGTATACCAGGCACTAAACGACTTGCGCGGTTCAATCGTCACGCTGTTACAGCAGACCGGCGCGAACCTGTCTCGTGTTGAGACCGTCAATTTTAACCGATCATTACCCGCGCTTAATCTTGCCAATCGGCTCTATCAGGATGCACGACGGGGTGACGCGTTGGTGAAAATGGCTAACCCCGTTCACCCGGCATTTATGCCCGTCCGATTTAAGGCGCTGAACTCATGAGTGATGATCTGACACTACGCATTGGCAATAAGCTGATTTCCGGCTGGGATAACATACGGGTCACGCGCAGCATAGAAAGGTTACCCAGCGATTTCAGCCTGTCATTGATGGACCTTTATCCAGGGAGTAACAATCAACAGTGGGTTAACCCGGGAGACGCTTGTGTCGTTAATTTGGGGGATGATGTTGTTCTCACAGGCTACATAGACCGTTGGGCACCGATGATCAGTCGTAATCGCCGCGAAGTGAGGGCGACGGGACGGAGTAAGTGCCAGGACTTGGTTGATTGCTCCGCAGAGTGGCCAAACAATGTGATCAGCCAATCGACAGCGCTACAGATAGCTCAACGGTTAGCGATGCCCTACGGCATTACGGTGTCCAGTGATGTTACCGACCTCGATATTGTTCCCCAATTTACATTGAACTGGGGGGAGTCCTCTCAGGAAATTATTGACCGTATCACGCGCTGGGCGGCATTGCTGTATTACGATCTACCCGATGGCAGTTTATATCTAACTCGGGTGGGGACGCGAAAAGCAGGCAGCGGGGTAGCGCAGGGCATCAATATTGAAGACGCTGCTTATAACTCGGGAATGGACCAACGATTTTCTGACTATATCGGCGTTTCGATGTCTGTTAGTCAACTTCAGGAGCAGGTTCAGGATGCAGGATACGGTTCAGTTACGTTAGCGCGAAGCCGCGATCCTGAAGCAGCCCAAATGCGCTATCGAAACCGCATTATCATTGTTGAAAGTACCATGAAAGCCCTAAAACTGGCTCAGCAATGTATTGATTGGGAAATGAACCGCCGTTATGGACGCTCTAAAGAGCTGTTGGTGACGGTCGATAGCTGGCGGGATAAAGACGGAAAACTGTGGGAACCTAACACGCTGATCCCCATTGATTTACCTGTTTTTGGTTTAAAGGATGAACTCTGGCTGTTATCGGAGGTGACCTATCTCAAAGACGACCACGGCACCTCAGCCCAAATGGTACTGATGCCGCCTGAAGCCTTTACCGTTCAGCCTTATCAGTTCTATTCAAATCTTATGGAGTTGAACCCACGATGAGCGAATCAGGGCAGCTATCCCAACTATATCGCCAGATAAAAATGATACTCGGGATAGGACGGGTCACAGCCAGCAATGATGGTGGCACCGTTCAAACCGTTCAATATCAAACCCCGCTTGAAGTCCGTGATGATACGCCGAGATTGGCCGAATTCGGCTTTTCGTCAGGGTTACCCGCTAACACCGATGTGGTGATTGGGTTCCTCGGTGGTGACAGGTCGAGTGCGGTGATCATTGGTTCAAACCATCAGTCATTTCGTCATGTCGGGCTAAATTCGGGTGAAACGGTGATCTATTCGCAGTGGGGGCAATACATCAAGTTAACGGAAAACGGCATCATTATTGAGGCCAATAGCCAGCCAGTCACGGTCAATAATGCCACTGAGGTAACGGTTAATGCCTCGGTAAAAGTGCGCCTAAATACCCCGTTACTGGAGGTCAGCGGCGATATTGTCGATAACGCTGGCAGCAATGGCACCACGCTGAAAACCCTACGCGAAGCCTATAACACCCACAATCACCAACTGAAAAATGTGCAGGGCGGTAGCGCGACATTAACCAGTGAAGTGACGGGTAAGGTGGTTCAATGACAACCGATATCAAAACAATCTGGGAGCCTGACAAATTGCTGGGCGACTGGCAGACCGGCGGCGGTGGGCTACTGGATGGCAATGATTTAGAGACCGCCATTTTGATTAGTCTGTTCACTGACCGGCTGGCCCGTGCTGATGATGCTATCGATGGCGATGATCGCCGGGGGTGGTGGGGCGATACCGGATCGGAGTACCCGATCGGTTCCCGTCTGTGGTTGCTGCGCCGCGAAAAACTCACTACCAAGGTAGCGCTAAAGGCTGAAGACTATGCCAATGAAGCCTTGGTTTGGTTGCTTGATGATGGTGTGGTGACGGCAATCAGCACCAATGCCCAGATAATGTACCCCAACCGATTGAATCTCATCATCAACTATCAACAACCCGCGCAAACACAGGCGTCTGTTAAATTTTCATGGGTATGGGAGACCTAATACATGCCATTTAATCGCCCCACATTAAGCGAACTGCGTCAGCGCAACCTGTCTTATATACAATCAGAACTCAAGACGGGCGGTAACTTACTGCGTTTCTCCAATATCGGTGTGATCAGTGATGCTGATGCCGGAATGGCGCATTTACATTATGGTTATCTGGATTATATCGCGCTGCAATCCACGCCTTATAATGCCACTGACGAATATCTTGCCGCGTGGGCTGCGTTGAAAGATGTTTTCCGCAAACCCGCCAACCCTGCAACTTCTCCTACAGTCGAGTTTAGTGGGACCGTAGGCCGTATCATTAGCGCCGGTAGCCTTTTAAACAGGGCCGATGGTTATCAATACAGTCTCGACCATGAGTTAACACTGGGGGCTGTTGGTACCGCCACCGGTTCAATCACTGCTGTACTCCCCAGCGTATTGGATGACACTACTGGCGGCGGTATCGCGGGGAATGCGGATGCCGGAACGTCTCTTACACTCGACGTTGCAATTGATGGTGTCCTGTCAGTGGCCACAGCGATAGTTAAGATATCTGGCGGCGCTGATATTGAATCAGAAGATGCTTTTCGTTCTCGTATGTTACTGGCCTATCAAAATACCCCGCAAGGTGGCAACGATACCGATTATCGAAATTGGGCGTTGGCCGTGCCTGGTGTGACACGTTGTTGGGTGAAACGTCGCTTACAGGGGGTAGGTACGGTTGGCATTTATATCATGTGCGATGGCAATGATTCAGGTGGTTTTCCGGTCGGGACTGATGGCGTCTCTCAGCTTGAAGAGTGGGGCGCAGTAAAAGCAACGGGTGATCAGGGGCGTGTTGCAGATCATGTCTATCCCTTACAGCCCATTATCGCCATCATTTATGTTTGCGCACCGGTAGCAGCCCCCGTAAATTTTGTGATTAGTGGCATTTCTACGGCATCCAGTGAAACTACCTCGGCAATAAATACGGCTATTGATGAGGTGTTTTTTACTGAGGGTGAGCCGGGTGGAAAAATTTTATTGTCGTCACTGCTGCTGGCCATCGGTGATGTTGCAGGAACCGGTGGTTTTATTCTTGATTCACCGACGACTAATATTCAGCTTGAAACCGGTAAGTTACCTGTCCGGGGAACGGTGACCTATCCATGAGTCGATATTCTGTTAATGAATATACCGCCGCTCTTCAAGCACTAATGCCTGGTGGTCTGGTTTGGCCCCGACAACTTAACGGTATTCAAACCAATACTTTACGCGCACTAGCCCAATCCTTTCAACGTAGCGATGAAGATGCCCGTGATTTGCTTGATGCAGCTTTTCCATCAACAGCAACGGCAATGCTTCCTGAGTGGGAAGCGACGCTCGGATTACCTGATTTATGCGCGATAGGTGAGATTGACAGCATTATCCAGCGGCAGCGGGCCGTAGTATCCAAACTGTTTGGTATTGGTGGGCAGTCTGTTACTTATTTTATTCGTGTTGCGGAGGCATTGGGTTACTCCATTGCTATCACCCAATACCGGCAAGCCTGTGCCGGGATGTCCGTTTGTGGTGATGCTTTAAACGGTGACGAGTGGCCCTTCACCTGGCTGATTACTGCACCAGAAACCACTATCAATTATGCCCAGTGCGGTTTAACTTATTGTAGTGACCCCCTACGTTCGTGGGGAAACAAGCAGCTTGAATGTCGATTAACCGTATTAAACCCTTCTCATACCATCCTTAAATTTGGCTACGTTAGCTAACTAATCAATATCTATTAATTTAAAGCGCCTTTCCTGGCGAGGATTATCTATGCAAAAAATTGGCGATATACCGAATACGCGTGCTGACAGTAATGGCGAATTTACCGACGGCAATGTTGCTGGTGGTGTTCCACCTACGATATTGCCAGCAGAGTGGTTTAATACTATTCAGCGTGAATTAATGAGTATTCTAACAGCCGCTGAAATAGAGGCTGATAGTGATACGTTTAATCAAGTGCTTTTATCGATACAGAAGCTGATTGGCGAGGGAATTCCTGATCTTAAAGACGCCTCATTAACCCAAAAAGGGATTGTCCAATTAAGTAATGCAACCAACAGCACTAGCGAAACACTCGCCGCGACCCCTAAAGCTGTTAGAGCGGTTGATGTTGCGTCGTTAAAAATTGCCAATAATTTATCTGAAATTAACACCGCTGGCCCCGCTGCTGTTGCTGCAACTCTCGCAAACCTTGGTTTAGGCGACGTCGTCCATCTGCCCCAATTAACGGGCGTTGTTGGCATATCACGTAATGCAAAAATGAGTGTTACAGCAGCATCGGCAACGGCCACTTTCACAGCTGATGAAATCATTGTCCAAACGGAGTTGGGTGGACTGCAATATAAGCTCGCTAATTTCAACAAGACAATCAACCTGGCTACAACAGGCGCGGGAGGGATGAATACGGGTACCGCACCCGTTAATGGATTCGTGGCTTTATATGCGATTTACAACCCGACAACTCAAGTGTCAGCCTTGTTTGCTGTTAACGCGACATCAGCAGTGGTACCAGAAATTTGCGGTGTAACAATGCCGGCCGGATACACTGCATCAGCATTGCTGACTGTTGTATCCACTGATGCATCATCGCGCTTTAATGTGGTGATGGTTCAGGGGCGGCATGTCTCAATTCAGTACACAGCCATGTACGGTACTACATCAAATGTTGCCAGCTCTCCGACCAGCGTGAGTGGGGTTATCCCAAGAAATGCAATCAGCGTGTCTGGCTCGATTACAATGTCATCAACTACCGCCGGACCAATTTCTGCTGATATCTCCGGGCCGAGCGCGATCGGCAATCAGCGGATAGCGAACTACATGAATGCTACAGAAAGCAACACTTCAAATTTCAGTCAGATTCCCATTGCTACGCCATCCACGGTGACACTTGCAGTTAGCAGTAGCACCACAACTTTCAGTTGTTATTTTTATGCTTCGGGGTATTCAATATGAAATATATACAAATCGTGAACGGAAAGGTTATCGCTGAATTCTCTTGTTTCCAAGATGAGGAAATATTCCCAGGGATTATAGAAGTTGAAGATGATGATCCGCGCTATGTTGATTGGTACAACTCAGTACCTCATTTCATGGCTGGAACTGAAGACATGTAGATTTGATGACGGGCAGGGATGCCTATGAGGTGGGGTGTGTCAGATTTGTGCCAGAACAATGACACAAAATGGCACAAATCAGCAAAGCATGACAAACACCACTTAAGCTGGCTGGCTTGTGTAGCGGGTTAGACAGTTGCTATCATGCGTTCCTTTTAATCACGCATTAGACTGTTTCTCTAATGCTGGAGGTTATGTGAAGTACGAATTACAAACAACTGATGGGCGCGCCCGTCGTGGTCGTCTAATCTTTGAACGTGGCGTGGTAGAAACCCCGGCATTTATGCCTGTTGGCACCTATGGCACAGTTAAAGGGATGACACCGGAAGAAGTAAAAGAGACCGGTGCGCAGATTTTGCTGGGTAACACTTTTCACCTGTGGTTGCGTCCAGGTCAGGAAATCATGAAGTTGCATGGTGACTTACATGATTTCATGCAGTGGCATGGCCCGATTCTGACTGACTCCGGCGGCTTCCAGGTATTCAGCTTGGGTGCGATGCGCAAAATCAAAGAAGAAGGGGTGACGTTCCAAAACCCGATCAACGGCGATAAAGTGTTCCTTAGCCCAGAAAAATCAATGGAAATTCAGTACGATCTCGGCTCCGATATCGTGATGATTTTTGATGAATGCACCCCCTATCCCGCGGACTGGGATTATGCCAAGCGTTCGATGGAGATGTCATTGCGCTGGGCTGCCCGTAGTCGCCAACGCTTTGATGAACTGAACAATAAAAATGCATTGTTTGGTATTATTCAGGGTGGCGTTTACGAAGATTTACGTGATGTGTCAGTAAAAGGGCTGGTAGATATCGGTTTTGATGGTTACGCTGTGGGCGGTTTGGCGGTGGGTGAGCCAAAAGAAGATATGCATCGTATTTTGGAGCATGTTTGCCCGCAGATTCCGGCGGATAAACCACGTTATCTGATGGGCGTGGGGAAACCAGAGGATCTGGTAGAAGGTGTGCGCCGTGGTATCGACATGTTTGACTGTGTGATGCCTACGCGTAATGCCCGTAACGGCCATTTGTTCGTGACGGACGGTGTGGTAAAAATCCGTAATGCCAAGCATAAGAATGATGTTGCAACGTTGGATGAACATTGTGATTGCTACACTTGTCGCAATTATAGTCGTGCCTACTTGCATCATCTTGACCGTTGCAACGAAATACTGGGTGCGCGACTGAATACTATTCATAACCTGCGTTACTACCAACGCTTAATGGCGGGTTTACGTCAGGCTATTGAAGAGGGTAAATTAGAGGTCTTCGTTGAAGATTTCTATGGCCGGATTGGGAAACCTGTTCCGCCATTAAATGCCTGATTTTAAAATTATTGCCTTTGTATTTGTAGATCTAACAGTTACGATTTACCGTTTCTGTTTTATCGCACTGATTTCACATTACTGATATTGATAACAATGAGGGAATTTTAATGAGTCTTTTCATTTCCGATGCTGTCGCATCCGCTGGGGCTCCGGCTCAAAGCAGCCCGTACTCCCTGGTGATTATGCTGGTGGTATTTGGTCTTATTTTCTACTTCATGATCCTGCGTCCACAGCAAAAACGTGCCAAAGAACACAAAAAACTGATGGATTCTATTGGTAAAGGTGATGAAGTGCTAACCACGGGTGGTTTACTTGGTCGTGTAACTAAAGTTGCGGAAACGGGTTATATCGTAATCGCACTGAACGACACCACTGAAGTGATGATCAAACGTGACTTCGTTGCTGCCGTTTTACCGAAAGGTACAATGAAGGCTCTGTAATTTTCGATTTTCCCGAAGGGAATTGCCGTGTTAAACCGTTATCCTTTGTGGAAGTATCTGATGCTGATCGTTGTGATCTTCATCGGTCTGCTATACGCACTTCCCAACCTTTATGGTGAGGATCCGGCTGTTCAAATCACTGGTGCGCGAGGAATCGCCGCCAGTGAAACAACGCTGGTCCAAGTCCGTGACGTTTTAGAAAAAGACAACATAGCGAGCAAGTCTATTGCGCTGGAGAACGGTGCAATCTTGGCTCGCTTTAGAGATCCTGACGTCCAGTTGCGTGCCCGTGAGGCACTGATGGCTGCGATGGGTGACAAATACGTTATCGCGCTGAATCTGGCTCCGGCAACACCCTCTTGGCTTGCCAAGTTAGGTGCAGAGCCGATGAAGCTGGGTCTTGACCTGCGCGGCGGTGTGCACTTCCTGATGGAAGTGGATATGGATACTGCGCTGGGCAAACTGCAAGAGCAAACGATGGATACCTTGCGCACAGATCTGCGTGAGAAAAATATCCCGTATGCCACGGTGCGTAAGCTTGATAACTATGGTGTTGAAGTGCGTTTTCGCGACGATAAAACCCGCGATGATGCCGTCAGCTACCTCTCTTCTCGCCACCGTGATCTGGTCATTGGCTCCAATGGTAGCAATACCTTAAAGGCAGTGATGACTGATGACCGTCTGCGGGAAGCGCGTGAATATGCAGTTCAACAAAACATTACTATCCTGCGTAACCGGGTTAACCAGTTAGGTGTAGCCGAGCCGTTGGTTCAGCGCCAGGGATCGGATCGTATTGTGGTTGAATTACCGGGTATTCAGGATACCGCGCGTGCCAAAGAGATTCTTGGTGCGACGGCAACACTTGAATTCCGTCTGGTAAATAGCAATGTTGATGCCTCTGTTGCTGCCTCCGGTCGGGTACCGGGTGATTCAGAAGTCAAAAATACCCGTGAAGGTCGCCCGGTTGTCTTGTACAAGCGCGTTATCCTGACCGGTGACCATATTACTGACTCAACCTCCAGCACCGACGAATATAACCAAGCTCAGGTTAATATCTCGCTCGATAGCGCCGGTGGTTCTCTGATGTCTAATTTTACCAAAGACAACATCGGCAAGCCGATGGCGACTTTGTTCGTAGAATATAAAGACAGCGGCAAAAAAGATGCTAATGGCCGAGCGATTCTGGTTAAGCAGGAAGAAGTTATCAACGTAGCGACTATTCAGTCACGCTTGGGTAACAGCTTCCGTATTACTGGCATTGATAACCCGGCTGAAGCTCGTCAGCTTTCCCTGTTGCTGCGTGCTGGTGCTCTGATTGCACCTATCCAGATTGTGGAAGAGCGTACTATCGGGCCAACTTTGGGGTCACAGAACATCACCCAAGGTCTGGAAGCTTGCTTGTGGGGCCTGGCGGTATCTATCCTGTTTATGGTGATTTACTACCGTAAATTTGGTGTGATTGCCAGTACGGCGCTATTGGCTAACCTGGTGTTGATCGTGGGTGTGATGTCCTTGTTACCGGGGGCGACATTAACCATGCCGGGTATTGCCGGGATCGTATTGACATTGGCGGTAGCAGTTGATGCTAACGTACTGATTAATGAGCGAATAAAAGAAGAGTTCAGGAACGGGCGGACGATCCAGCAAGCGATTCATGAAGGGTACAAAGGTGCCTTCTCAAGTATCGTCGATGCGAACGTAACGACGCTTATCACGGCAATTATTCTTTATGCTGTGGGTACCGGTTCGATTAAAGGCTTTGCCATTACAACGGCAATCGGTGTTATAACGTCAATGTTCACCGCTATAGTCGGTACTCGTGCCATCGTCAACCTGCTTTACGGCGGCAAGCGCATTAACAAGCTGTCTATTTGAGGAGTACGTTGTGGCACAGGATTATACTGTTGAACAACTGAACTATGGCCGTAAAGTCTATGACTTTATGCGCTGGGATTACGTCGCTTTCGGCGTCTCGTTGTTGCTGTTGGTGGCATCGATTGTGGTGATGTCCACTAAAGGGTTCAACTGGGGTCTGGATTTCACCGGTGGTACGGTGATTGAAATTAACCTGGAAAAACCTGCGGATCTGGATCAACTGCGTGACACGTTGGAAAAAGCGGGCTTTGAATCGCCAATTCTGCAAAACTTTGGTAGCACCCGTGATGTGATGGTACGTATGCCACCCGCCACCGGAACTGCCGGGCAGGAATTGGGCAACAAAGTCATCTCTGTTATTAATGAGTCAGTTGATAAGAATGCTTCGGTAAAACGTATCGAATTCGTCGGGCCAAGTGTGGGCAGCGATTTAGCCCAGGCAGGCGGCATGGCGTTGATAGTCGCGTTACTGTGTATTCTAGTTTATGTTGGTTTCCGTTTTGAATGGCGTCTGGCGCTGGGGGCGGTTATCGCTTTGGCCCATGACGTGGTCATTACCATGGGGATCTTGTCGTTATTCCAGATTGAGATCGATCTGACCATCATTGCTTCATTGATGTCGGTTATTGGTTACTCACTAAACGACAGTATCGTGGTATCGGACCGTATTCGTGAGAACTTCCGCAAAATCCGTCGCGGTACGCCTTATGAAATCATGAACGTGTCTCTGACCCAGACCTTAAGTCGTACTATTATGACCTCTGCAACTACGCTGATGGTGGTATTGATGCTTTTCATCTTCGGTGGTGCGATGCTGCAAGGCTTCTCACTGACGATGTTGATCGGTGTTTCCATCGGTACCGTTTCATCCATCTACGTTGCGTCCGCGCTGGCGTTGAAACTGGGTATGAAACGTGAACACATGTTGCAGCAGAAAGTTGAGAAAGAAGGCGCAGACCAACCTTCAATCCTGCCTTAAGTTGTAAGTGGTAGTACGAAAAGAAAGCCCTGATACAATTAGTATCAGGGCTTTTTTATTCGTGTATTAACCTAATGCTTCCGCCCCATTTATTTGCAGTGTAAATATTATCGCGTTATCTTTATTTTATTGAGTAATTTGTTTTCTCTATGAATATTTATTTAATTTTTATCCATGGTTTAATTGAGTAAGAGTAAAAAATCATTAATTTTATTTTTATAAAAACTATATAAGTAATTCGATAGTTAATTATTTTAATATTATTTATTATTCTAACTTGATTTATATGCTTAATGTAGTTGGATGATGTGAGTAAATTATCGGAGAATATATGAGTGATGTGAATTTTAACGGAGTTTACATAGCTAATGATATGATATATAAGTGTTTTGATGATATTCTACAAGGAAGCGATGATTGTGATTTTGTGTGTGGTGTTAAACGTGAGCTTAATGATATTTTTGAATCATTTAAGATTAAATATGATTTTAATCAAAAGTCAAAGTTTAATGAATTTGAGATCAATTTGGGTAAAAGTGATAATGAAATTGATCTTGTAACACTCATTAATAATTATATGGGGAGTGAGAATAAGCTTACGAGTAGAGTAAATGGTATTCATTATAATTTTATTAAAAGTATTAACTTGAATTTTAATCAATCAACACTTAGTAAAAAATATGAACTTACTTTAAATCATAACGGTCGTTATGATTTAATAAAAAAAGAGTCGCCAACCTCCGTGGTTAAAAGTGCCGGTTATAATGATTTTATTTCTTACCTAAATATATCAGTTGGAACTCCAAGTGAGCAGGTAATAAACGTAAAGTCTTTAAAAAATGAAAATGTGGGGTTTGAATATTGTCAGGGTGATGAAGTAGTAGATATATGCAGTGCAAATTTCCCTAAGTGGAAGGATGTTATAATTACTCATGGAAGAGGTGGGTTGAGTAATAGTGAATGGAATGAAAATTATAATTCAATCAAATCGGAAAACTCTGGAAAAGGATGTAAATTTTGGAATGAATATTATACGTTAACAATAACTAATACTACATTACCGCAAGCTTTAGAGAATGATTTAATTTATCTTAAAAATAGAATAATCCCAAGTATATCCGATATGATTAAAGTGGTAATGGATAAAGCATACCCCCCTTCAAAGGGATTATGGGGGCGATTAATTGATTTTATTGTTGCTCATTTATTTCCTTCACTATCTAAGGAAGTAAATGAGAAAATGATTAAGTCTAAAAGTGAACTTGAAGATTTTTATTTGTTACTATTGGGTGCAAAAAAAGAAGTGCAAGATGCAGAGCAAAATATAGACAAAGCCCCCTGTATTTATCACTTGGCCCTTCAGTTATTAAAACAATGCATACCTGCGCAATACCCTTTCGACCCTCTCAATATATTATCCCCAGATCGTAAAGTTTGGTTAGCACTGCAAAAGGAATGGCTAGAGCCGCTAAAGCCACCAAACCAGAACCCGCTCAATAGTTGAATAAAGATAAACTGCCGTTTCCGCACTTTGTTGTCGTGGCAGTTCGCGGTAAACTGGGGCTAAGTTTTGGCTCACTCATCAGGAAGCACTATGCATTGCCCGTTTTGTGCCGCTGTGGATACTAAAGTCATTGACTCCCGTCTGGTGAGCGATGGTTCGCAAGTGCGCCGTCGCCGCCAGTGTTTAGATTGTAATGAACGTTTTACCACTTTTGAAGTGGCAGAACTGGTGCTACCGCGCGTGGTTAAAAGTGATGATGTGCGCGAACCCTTCAACGAAGATAAATTACGGCGTGGCATGCTGAAAGCATTAGAAAAGCGTCCGGTTAGCTCTGATGATGTCGAAACAGCAATAAGTCATATCAAATCCCAATTGCGCGCCACGGGCGAGCGGGAAGTTCCGACGAAAATGGTGGGTAACCTGGTAATGGAAGCCCTCAAACGGCTCGATAAAGTGGCCTATATTCGCTTCGCCTCGGTCTATCGTAGCTTTGAAGATATTCGTGAATTCGGTGAAGAAATTGCCCGTTTGCAGGATTAATTCGCGCCAAATGGTTATTTAGCGAGGGTCGCGCAGCCATAAAGCGGCGCAATAAACGGAAGGAAAGCCATGCAGACTGATGAGTTCTATATGGCCCGCGCTTTTGAACTCGCGCGGTTAGGGCGGTTTACTACCTCGCCAAACCCAAATGTTGGGTGTGTGTTGGTGCGTGATGGTGAAATTGTCGGCGAAGGGTATCATCTGCGTGCCGGAGAGCCACACGCCGAAGTACATGCATTACACATGGCGGGTGAAAAAGCGCGCGGTGCAACGGCTTATGTCACCCTTGAGCCTTGTAGTCACCACGGGCGCACGCCGCCTTGTGCGGATGCACTGGTGGCCGCTGGTGTAACCCGAGTCGTGGCGGCAATGCAGGACCCCAATCCGCAAGTTGCCGGGCGCGGGTTATATAAATTGAAACAGGCCGGGGTTGCAGTCGACCACGGTTTGATGTTGGCGGAAGCTGAAGCCGTGAATCTTGGTTTCCTAAAGCGGATGCGTACCGGTTTTCCTTATTTGCAATTGAAAATGGCGGCATCATTAGATGGACGTACCGCGATGGCCTCGGGTGAAAGCCAGTGGATTACGTCGCCACAGGCACGCCAGGATGTGCAGCGTTTTCGAGCTGAGAGTTCGGCGATTCTCAGTACCAGTGCCACCGTAATAGCGGATGACCCTTCGCTCACGGTGCGCTGGTCGGAGTTAGATGCCCAAACGCAAGCCTTGTATCCCCAAGATTCGCTGCGCCCACCGGTTCGGATTATATTGGATAGCCATAACCGTGTAACGCCTGAACACCAAGTGACACAACAAAATGGCCCATGCTGGCTGGCGCGCGTTGAGGCGGATCAGCAGCCATGGCCAGATAATGTCGAGCAGTTATTGTTACCTCGCCATGGTAATGGTGTGGATTTGGTATTATTGATGATGCAACTTGGCAAGCGGCAAATTAACTCAGTGTGGGTTGAAGCCGGGCCACAACTGGCAGGCGCACTATTACAGGCCGGTGTGGTTGATGAGTTAATTCTGTATATCGCGCCAAAACTGTTGGGTAGCGATGCCCGCGGATTGTGCCAGTTGGCTGGATTAACGCATTTAGCACAAGCCCCTGAATTTGTCTTCAGTGATGTACGTCAGGTGGGGCCAGACTTACGTTTGCGTTTGAAACCGAAGTATTAATTGAATTTTCCGGCAGAGTTTCCCGAAGCTCAATCATCGTCTTGCCAAGCGTTTTGTAAATGCGCAGGGGCGGGGCGTGAAAGAATATGATAGAATCCGCCCCCCTGCGGGGTATGAACCCATATTGAGGAAAGCTATGAACGTTATCGAAGGTGTTGTTGCTACTCCTAATGCCCGCGTGGCGATTGCAATTGCGCGTTTTAACAACTTTATCAACGGCAGTCTGCTGGAAGGTGCAATTGATGCCCTGAAGCGCATTGGTCAGGTAGCTGATGACAACATTACTGTTGTTTGGGTACCGGGTGCCTATGAGTTGCCGCTGGTTGCCAATGTATTAGCAAAAACAAATCGTTACGATGCGGTAATTGCGCTGGGTACGGTTATCCGTGGGGGAACTGCGCACTTTGAATATGTTGCTGGTGAAGCGAGTTCTGGCTTGGCAAGTGTCGCCATGAATAGCGATATTCCAGTCGCTTTCGGTGTGCTGACCACAGAAAGTATTGAGCAGGCAATTGAGCGTGCTGGTACTAAAGCGGGTAATAAAGGTGCAGAAGCTGCCCTGACCGCACTTGAAATGATTAATGTAATCAAAGCTATTAAAGGCTGAATTTAGTTAAGGGGAATTCCGTGAAACCTGCTGCTCGTCGCCGCGCTCGTGAGTGCGCTGTTCAAGCGCTTTACTCTTGGCAGTTGTCTAAAAACGACATCGCTGATGTTGAATTACAGTTCCTGTCGGAGCAGGATGTCAAAGATGTAGACATCTCCTATTTTCGCGAATTGCTGTCAGGGGTCGCAGTTAATGCCACATCTTTGGATGCGTTAATGACACCTTTTCTTTCCCGCCAGCTCGAGGAATTAGGTCAGGTTGAAAGAGCTATTCTGCGTATTGCACTGTTTGAACTGAGCAAACGTAATGATGTCCCTTATAAAGTGGCAATCAATGAAGCTATCGAACTGGCCAAAACTTTCGGTGCGGAAGATAGTCACAAGTTCGTAAATGGCGTGCTGGATAAAGTAGCTCCGACAGTACGTAAAAAGAAATAATATACCCAAAGTCATTGGCAGCGCTAACACCGCGTCAAGTGAAGAGGGATATGATTAAGGCCGGGAACCGGCCTTAATCATATATCGGTAAACACTCCTGGAATTGTATTATGGCATGTGGCGAATTTGACCTCATTGCCCGCTACTTTGACCGGTTTAGAAGTAATCGCCGGGATGTAGAGCTGGGTATTGGAGACGACTGCGCACTTCTCACAGTGGCAGAAAAACAGCTGTTGGCCATCAGTACGGATACACTGGTGTCGGGCGTTCATTTCCTACCGGATATCGATCCGGCCGATCTTGGTTACAAATCTTTAGCGGTAAACCTTAGCGATTTAGCTGCAATGGGTGCCGATCCTGCCTGGTTATCTCTTGCTCTAACCCTACCCAATGTAAATGAAGACTGGTTGCAGGCATTCAGTGATAGCTTATTTGATCAGCTTAACTATTACGGTATGCAACTGATTGGTGGTGATACGACTCGTGGGCCATTGAGTCTAACGCTGACCATTCAAGGGTTGGTACCGGAAGGGCGGGCATTGACCCGAGCTGGTGCGCGAATTGGTGACTGGATTTATGTTACCGGTACGTTGGGTGACAGTGCCGCAGGACTGGCGATTTTGCAAAATGCGTTGCGAGTTGATAACGAAGCCGATAGGTCTGCATTAATTCACCGTCATTTGCGGCCACAGCCACGCGTGCTGCAAGGGCAGGCATTGCGCGACCTTGCCAGCTCTGCCATTGATATCTCCGATGGGTTGATTTCTGATCTGCAACATATCCTGAAAGCGAGCAATTGTGGGGCGCGTATTGAGTTGGATGCATTGCCTTACTCTGATGCGCTAACACGTCAGGTTGACGCTGAACAGGCTCTACGCTGGGCGTTGAGTGGTGGTGAAGATTATGAGTTGTGCTTTACCGTACCTGAGATAAACCGTGGTGCACTGGATGTCGCGCTCAGTAATACCGGCGCAGGCTATACTTGTATTGGGCAGGTAGGCCCGCAATCGGAAGGTGTTAAATTCTTCCGTGAAGGTAAGGCAGTACAACTGGATTTTCGTGGTTTTGATCACTTCTCAACAGGTAAATCCCATGGATGAAGCCAAACGCCGTTTGCGGTTAACCAATCCTTGGCATTTGCTGGCCACCGGCTTTGGTAGTGGTTTATCACCATGGGCACCCGGTACCATGGGGTCAATTGCGGCAATCCCATTCTGGCTGCTATTGATCCAGCTCCCATGGCAGCTTTATTCTTTGGCTGTGATGTTCAGCATCTGCATTGGTGTCTACATTTGTCATCGTACCGCCAAAGATATGCAGGTTCATGACCATGGCAGTATCGTTTGGGATGAATTTGTCGGCATGTGGATAACCCTGATGGCATTGCCCGTCAATCATTGGCAATGGGTCGCTGCGGGTTTTGTCGCGTTCCGAGTTTTTGATATCTGGAAGCCTTGGCCGATTCGCTGGTTTGATCGCAATGTCCATGGTGGCATGGGGATCATGATCGATGACATTATTGCCGGGGTGATTGCGGCTGCTATTATTTTTGTCGTGGGGCATTACTGGCCAGCAGATCTGTTCTACTGATACCCGTCATCTTTCAAGTTGCAGGTGTGTTGGCTGCATTCGCTTACCCGAATCACTGACTCATGTCAGCTCATCGGGATGCACTTACTTGCCGCCTTCCTGCACTTTGAAATCTATAGGGTATATGTGTGGTCATCTTTCAAGTTGCAGGTGAAATTCGAACCAAGGGAAACACTCCGTTCGGGTCGTAGTGGCACGAGCCACCGGAGTGGCTGTAGGAGTGGTCGGCCTTGGCTCAATCTGCGTAAATTAAGTTGTTATCACGCCAGCCACGTTTCAATCTGGCGTTGTATACCCGCAGCATCTAACCCAAACTCAGCGCGCATTTCCTCTTGTTCACCTTGTGGCACAAAGCTGTCCGATAAACCGAGATTCAGTACCGACACTAATTGCCGTTTCGCCATCAGCAATTCATTCACACCACTACCCGCACCACCCATGATGGCGTTCTCTTCCACGGTGACTAATACCTCATGGCTGGCAGCCATTTCCAGTACCAACGCCTCATCCAATGGCTTTACAAAACGCATATCCACCAAGGTGGCATTGAGGTTATCGGCCACGAGCTGTGTCTGAGCCAGTAAAGTACCAAAGCACAATATGGCAATCTTTTCACCTTCACGACGCACAATACCTTTACCTATCGGCATGATCTCTAACGGTTTCAGGTCGGTACCGGTGCCGTTGCCGCGTGGGTAACGTACCGCCGCAGGGCCGTTGTGGTGATAACCGGTGTGAAGCATCTGACGGCACTCGTTTTCATCGCTTGGGGTCATGATGATCATATTTGGAATGCAGCGCATGAATGAGAGGTCAAACGCACCCTGATGGGTTTGGCCATCCGCGCCCACCAGGCCACCACGGTCAATAGCAAATAGAACGGGCAGGTTTTGGATGGCAACATCGTGAATCAGTTGGTCATATGCTCGTTGCAGGAAGGTGGAGTAGATAGCCACAATCGGTTTGTAGCCCCCAATGGCTAACCCTGCGGCAAAGGTCACTGCATGTTGCTCAGCGATAGCCACATCGAAATATTGCTGGGGGTATTCACGAGAGAAACGCACCATCCCAGAGCCTTCGCGCATAGCAGGGGTGACGGCCATTAACTGGCTGTCTTTGGCGGCGGTTTCACATAACCATTCACCAAAAATCTTGGAGTAAGTCGGCAGGCTACCCTGGCTTTTCGGCAAAGTACCGGAGGCGGGATCAAACTTCGGCACAGCATGCCAGCCAATCGGATCTTTCTCAGCCGGTGCGTAGCCTTTGCCCTTTTTAGTCATGATGTGCAGCAGCTGCGGGCCTTTCAGGTCACGCATGTTTTTCAACGTTTGTGCCAATGCTTGTACATCGTGCCCATCAACCGGGCCAATATAATTAAAGCCTAACTCTTCGAATAAGGTACTTGGCACCACCATCCCTTTTAGGTGCTCTTCAGTCCGTTTCAACAGGTCTTTAATCGGTGGTAAGCCAGAAAATGCCTTTTTGCCACCTTCACGCAGGCTGGCATAGAGCTTACCCGATAATAACTGAGCCAGATGATTGTTCAAACCACCGACATTTTCTGAGATAGACATTTCGTTATCGTTGAGGATAACCAGCATGTCTGAGTGAATATCACCGGCATGATTCATTGCTTCGAAAGCCATACCCGCCGTAATAGCACCGTCACCGATAACACAAACAGTCCGCCGCCCTTTACCTTCCCGTTCAGCTGCGACAGCCATCCCCAGGCCTGCACTGATTGAGGTTGAGGAATGGCCAACCGAGAGCACATCATATTCACTTTCACCACGCCAAGGGAAAGGATGTAAACCATCTTTCTGGCGAATAGTACCGATCTGTTCGCGACGACCGGTTAATATTTTGTGAGGATAAGCTTGATGGCCTACGTCCCACACCAGATGGTCGAAAGGTGTGTTGTAGACGTAATGCAACGCGACAGTTAGCTCGACTACGCCCAGCCCGGAAGCAAAGTGCCCACTGGAGCGACTGACGGACGCGAGCAAATACTGGCGTAGTTCATCACATAACTTCGGCAGGCTTTCTTTGGGCAACATGCGCAGTTCTTCAGGATTTTCTGCAAGTGCCAATGTCGGGTATTTGGCTATATCAAGGCTCATTCGATGCTCATATCAAAAGTGGGTGCATACCCTTAGAATCTGTTGCAGCAGGAGGGTTCGCTTTACCTGACTGCAACGCTAAGTTCTTGGGGTATAACAGCGTTTATTAACGGTCAGTATATTTCTAATTATCACGCTCAATAATAAAACAGGCTAACGCCTGCAACGGCGCTATGTTATAGGATTGTTCTGACAAGGTATTCAGGGCGCTGAGCGCTTCCTGATACAGATCCATCGCTTTAGCTTTAGCGCAATCTAACCCCAGCAGTGCTGGATAAGTGCTTTTGCCGAGTTGTTGATCTGAACCCTGACGTTTACCAATTGTAGCTGTATCGCCAATAACGTCTAAGATATCGTCCTGAACCTGGAAGGCCAGACCAATGGCCTCACTGTACCTGTCAAGTAACGGTAACGCTTCGCGCCCTGGTGTGCCCGCAGCCAATGCACCGAGGCGAACCGCGGCACGGATCAATGCGCCGGTTTTGTGGCGGTGGATGCGTTCAAGCTCTTCCAGTGAAATCTGGCGCGCTTCGGCTTCCAGATCCAATGCCTGACCCCCACACATCCCCGCGACACCGCTGGCCTTAGCTAATTCGGCAATCATCGATAAGCGATCTTTATCTGCCACATCGGGCATCTGCGCTTCAGCCAGAATAGAGAACGCGAGCGTTTGCAGTGCGTCCCCCGCCAGAATGGCATTGGCCTCACCAAATTTCACATGGCAAGTCGGCTGCCCACGACGTAAATCATCGTCATCCATCGCCGGTAAATCATCATGAATCAATGAATAGGCATGGATACATTCAATTGCCGCCGCAGGAGCATCTAAATTAGTCAGCGACAGACCAAACATTTGGCCGGTGGCGTAAACCAGATAAGGGCGCAGCCGCTTACCGCCGAGCACGGCACCATAACGCATAGCGGCGACTAAGTCGCTGTCGCCAAAGGGTAGCGGAGCAATAAAATCAAGCAGCGCCTGATTGACCCGTTGCTGATGAGCTGCAAGTTGATGATGAAAATCAGCAGATGAGTGGGCGATAGACATAAGGCTATTCAGTATCCGGGGTGAAAGGTGCCAAGGGTGCATCTACATCATCACTGAGAAGAACTTGCACTCGCTGTTCCGCTTGTAACAAGGTTTGCTGCCCCTGGCGGGCCAGTTGCACACCCCGTTCGAATTCGTTTAACGCTTCTTCCAGCGCTAATTCACCGGACTCCAGGCGGGTCACAATCTGTTCCAGTTCACTGAGAGATGTCTCAAAACTGGTCACTTTGGTTTCTGGTGTTGCGGGTTTTTTCGCCATAGCTCTATTCGACTCGATATTTTTATGAAACGTAACATTAATGGTGCGTAACGCATTCCTGCTAATGAGGTTTTTTCTGAGAGTAACTCACCATACCAATTACATTCGGGCCAAAAAATTATTACCGGCTATTCTAGCGGATAATGAAGGGGAAATCGTGACGTTTAAGTCGGGTTTTTAGTACGCAGTGGCACGTCTAATAGTGATATACTCCTCGGCTTGCATGTTTTCGCTAAAGCCTTTGACTGTTGCTATCAATAGCAGCGCCATCACTCCATAACCAGACAACTAAAGACTGCCATGAAGTTTATCATTAAATTGTTCCCAGAAATCACCATCAAGAGTCAATCTGTGCGATTGCGCTTCATTAAGATCCTCACTACGAATATCCGCAATGTACTGAAAAACCTTGAGGACGATACCCTCGCGGTAGTCCGTCATTGGGATCATATTGAAATTCGTACCAAAGATGACAATCTTGGCCCGGTTATCTGTGATGCGTTGACCCGCGTGCCGGGGATTCACCATATTCTCGAAGTAGAAGATCGCAGCTACACCGATATGCACAATATTTTTGAGCAGACGCTGGAAGCCTATCGCGAGACACTGATCGGGAAAACTTTCTGTGTGCGGGTGAAGCGCCGCGGTAAGCATGAATTTTCGTCAGGTGATGTTGAACGCTATGTTGGCGGCGGTCTGAATCAGCATATTGAAAGTGCAAAAGTTAAACTGACCCATCCTCAGGTTACGGTTCATTTAGAAATTGATCAGGACAAACTGACACTGATCAAGGCGCGTCATGAAGGGTTGAGTGGCTTCCCGATCGGCACACAAGAAGATGTGTTATCGCTGATTTCAGGCGGTTTTGACTCGGGTGTGTCCAGCTATATGCTGATGCGTCGTGGTTGCCGCGTGCATTATTGCTTCTTCAATCTCGGCGGCTCGGCCCATGAAATTGGTGTCAAGCAAGTAGCTCATTATCTGTGGAACCGTTTTGGCAGCTCCCATCGGGTGCGTTTTGTTGCCATTGATTTTGAACCGGTTGTCGGCGAAATCCTCGAAAAAGTCGAAGATGGTCAGATGGGCGTGGTACTCAAGCGCATGATGGTGCGTGCGGCATCGCAGGTTGCAGAACGTTATGGTGTGCAGGCACTGGTTACCGGTGAAGCTCTGGGGCAAGTTTCCAGCCAAACATTAACCAATCTGCGGTTAATTGATAATGCTTCAGACACCCTGATTTTGCGCCCACTGATTTCCCATGATAAAGAGCACATCATTAATCTGGCGCGGCAAATAGGCACTGAAGATTTCGCAAAAACCATGCCGGAATATTGCGGCGTGATTTCGAAAAGCCCGACGGTGAAAGCGGTTAAAGCCAAGATTGAAGAAGAGGAGTCCCACTTTGATTTCTCTATTCTGGACCGGGTCGTCAGCGAAGCCAAAAACGTTGATATTCGTGAAATTGCCGAGCAAAGCCGTGAGCAGGTTGTTGAGGTTGAAACTGTTGCTGAACTGGCCGATACCGATGTGTTGCTGGATATTCGCGCACCGGATGAGCAGGACGAAAAGCCGCTTAACGTGGGCAGTGTAGAAGTTCACGCATTACCGTTCTATAAACTGAGTTCGCAATTCGCCAGTCTGGATCAGAGCAAGACTTATCTGCTGTATTGCGATCGCGGGGTGATGAGCCGTTTGCAGGCGCTTTACTTGCGTGAGCAGGGGTATACAAACGTAAAAGTGTACCGCCCTTAAATTATTATATTTAACGGCTACTGCGCTTTGCCATTCTGGACTTGCGCAGTGCTCGCCGCCGTCACGTACTACGTGTACGCTCCGTTGGCTGTGCGCTGGGCGCATCCAGACTGACTTTGCTCGCTACGCCTCGTTGGGGATAGTTAACGGCTACTGCGTGTGTGGATTTTGAGCTTGCGCAGTGGTTGCTATGTTCATATTCACTATATACCCAAAGTAATTGGAGTTGCAGGTAGGCAGCCAGCAAACTCATCCCGATGAGCGCACGACGGTAAGTGATTCTGAGTAGTGCGCGTAGCTAACAACCCTGCGGCTTCAAGTCCGAAGGGTATAGTTATAAATACCTGGCGGTAGTACCAACTGCCAGGCGATTTCTTCGGCCTTTTCCCTGCCGAGCAGCAAAAATACGATCTTCAGTGCGAAATCGAGGGAAGTACCCGGCCCTTGGCTGGTGACCAAATTCACCCGCCGATCATAAACTACCCGCTGATCCATCCATTTAGTGGCATCGATTTTATCTTTCAGTGCTGGGAAGCCGGTCATATTGCCAACAGGGAACAAATTGTGATGCTCAAGTACCAAGGCGGGAGCAGCGCAAATGGCGGCCACCAGTCGTCCTTCATTATGGGTTTGACGCACAGTAGCAACCAGCAGTGGGCTATCGCGAAAACATTCCGCACCTTTTATGCCACCAGGCAGGACCACCACATCAAATTTCTGATCCGCCACATCCACTAAACGGGTATCTGCCAGCAAGCGGACACCGCGTGAACAGACAATTTCCAATGCTCCATCACTGGCGACACTGGCGGTTGTTACCTCGATACCGGCGCGCACCAGAACATCAATAGTGGTGACCGCCTCGGTCTCTTCGCTACCAGGAGCCAGGCAAACCAGCGCCGATACGCTCATACTCATTTTCCTTACGTTTTATTAAATCATATAAGTGGGCATTTTCCGGCAACGTCATACCGTGGTTGCGCGCACGCCGCAGTAAATAACCAGTAATGTAATCTATCTCGGTATGCCGCTGGCAGCGTAAATCCTGCAATAACGACGAGGTATTATCTGCGGTACTCTGGATAACATCGTTAACATAACTTAACAGGCTGCTGGTTGAGGTGTGGTAGCCCTCCATCTCCATCACACTGGCTACCTCGGCACATAAACTGCTAATCAGCTCCGGGTAGCGCTGCAAGTCACCATTGCGGCAGTTATACAGCCCTGTGAGCGGGTTAATTACACAGTTTACCGCCAGTTTTTGCCAACAAGCTGCTGATATATCGTTATGCCAGGCGACATCCGGCAGTGCCTGATGTAGTACATCGGCCAGATGGCTGATATCTATTGCCGTTGGCGAGGTTGGGCCAATATGTGTAATCCCACTGGCAACATGGACTATCGTGTTGCCGTCATGCCGGGCTGCATGAGTGGTTACACCATGCAGGAAGGTATACTCATGGCGCGGCAGTTCGTCCTCTGTGCCCATACCATTATGCAGCAGTAAAATTTTACACTCAGGGTTAAGCTTGGGTAATAGGGCGATGACAGCGCTGGATACTTGCCACGCCTTTAAGCACACCAGTAATAATTCACTTTTCGACAAGTGCTCTGGATCATTAGTCGGCAGGTTCTGGTTGAACGCCTCATTGCTTAACGTAATAACATTGACTGAACAAAAGGGCTGTGGCACACGGAGCCAGCCTTGTACATCATGGCCTTGCTGATACAGCGCTGATAGCCATAACTGCCCGAGAGCTCCGCAACCAAGCACAGTAATTTTCATTGAAACCCCCTTGGTGTAAGCGGAAAGCACACTGCATCGTTCTAAATGTTATGCTTTGATTATACCCTAAATAATTCGAGTTGCAGGAAGGCGGTAAGCGAGTGAACCCCCAAGAGCTTACATAAGTAAGTGACTGGGGTGATTGAGCGCGGCCAACGTACATGCAGCTTGAAGTATGACGGGGATATAGACTTTTTAGTCATTAAACGCAGGGCTAGCAACAAATCGGGTCCGCTAATAATGGCGGCTTCGTTGAGTAATTGTCTGCGGCATGGCTTTGTCTGCGTAGATAAAGCGGTTATTATGCTTGCCAGTCATCTTATCAGGAGGAGGGAATATGCCATCTTTCGACATCGTATCTGAAATTGATATGCAGGAAGTGCGTAACGCAGTTGAAAACGCCACCCGTGATCTGGCGAACCGTTGGGATTTTCGTAATGTTCCGGCGAGTTTTGAGCTAAATGAAAAGAACGAAAGTATCAAAGTCGTCAGTGAATCTGATTTTCAGGTTGAGCAGTTGTTGGATATCTTACGTGCTCAATTGAGCAAGCGTGGTATTGAAGGTGCTGCATTAGAAATCCCGGAAGAGATGGAGCGCAGTGGGAAAACCTACAGTGTGGACGCCAAGCTGAAACAAGGGATCGAAAGTGTCCAGGCTAAGAAGCTGGTTAAGCTGATTAAAGACAGCAAGCTGAAAGTTCAGGCACAAATTCAGGGCGAACAAGTCCGGGTAACAGGTAAGGCACGTGATGATTTACAGAGTGTCATGGCCTTGATTCGTGGTGCTGATCTGGGGCAGCCGTTCCAGTTCAATAACTTCCGCGACTGATATTGAGTTAACGAGCCAGGTACAAAGGTGTTGATAGCCTTTGTACCTTAGCGCTCTCTTATACCGCGTTAACTAACTGCTCTAACTGGTTGCGATTAGTCTGTTTGGTATCAACTTTGATATATGCACTGCGTTCGGCCATCACTACAACCGCTTCTGTCACCCCTGGTTGAGCCTTGAGCCGCTGTTCCAATGCTGAGTCTTTCACCGCCAATTCAGATAAGGTAATGCGCAGGCTACTGACATAGGGGGGTTCTTGCATAGTTGCACTGACTGCAAACCACACTAGCGCAATCACCGCACCGCCAGCAAACACCATACTTGCCCCTTCCATGCCAAATAGCCATCCCCCCAAGCTGCCGCCAATAGCCACGCCAATAAATTGACTGGTGGAATAGATCCCCATTGCCGTGCCTTTATACCCGGCTGGTGACTCTTTACTGATCAACGAGGGTAAAATAGCCTCCATCACATTGAACGCAATGAAGAATAATTGCACTCCAGCAATAATCACCCAGAGGTTGTGACCGGCAGACCACAGCACTACTTCGGCGGCAAACAGCACCGCAACGCAGCCCATAAAGACCTGTTTCATGCGGCGTTTGACTTCAGCATAAATAATGAACGGCACCACCGCTGCGAATGAAATCAGCATTGTCACCAGATACACTTTCCAGTGTTGAGCCGGGACTAAACCTGCGCTGGCCATAATCTGCGGTAATGCAACAAAGCTCGACATCAGCAAAATATGCAGGCACATAATGCCAAAATTGAGCTTAAGCAACCGGCTGTTACTTAACACCTTACTGACGCTACCTTTAACAATACTGGACTCGCGGTTAAGTACATGGTTATCAGCATCCGGCACCACAGCTAATGTAATGACAATACCTAATAGCGCCAGTATGGCGATAGCCCAGAACAGGGCATGCAGGCCAAAGGCATGGGTGACGATAGGCCCGAGCACCATGGCAATCGCAAAGGTAATACCAAAACTGACACCGATAAATGCCATGGCTTTGGTACGATTTTGTTCACGGGTCAAATCAGATAGCAGCGCCATGACGGCAGCGGCAATGGCACCGGAGCCTTGTAGCGCGCGGCCCAGAATAATGCCCCAAATAGAGTCACTCATGGCAGCAATCACACTACCAAGGGCAAAAATTAACAGGCCGCCCACGATCAGCGGTTTGCGGCCAATACGATCGGAAACTAATCCAAAGGGGATCTGAAAAATAGCTTGAGCCAGTCCGTAGATGCCAATGGCTATGCCGATTAGCGCTTCGCTGGCGCCAGACAGTGCCATACCATAGGTGGTGAGAACCGGCAAAACCATAAACATGCCCAGCATGCGCAGTGAGAAAACGCTGCCCAGCCCCCAGGTTGCCCGAAGCTCAAGCGGAGTCATTTTATTGTCGTTCATTACACCTCAAAAAACATTCTGCACGATATCGTCATCTTTCAAGGTGCCGGTGTGTTGGCCGCACTTTGAAATCTATAGGGTGTATTGTAATGATGTTAATAGGGGCCGGTAAATCTATTGATGTTTAGAATGTATTACAGGCGAGATTTTAGGTGAAAGCAGGGTAGGGCAGAAAGAGAAAGTGGCTGGCAGGAACAGGCCCATCAGCCACTCTATTTGTGTCTATCAATGTGGTAGGTGTTACCCGACGTAAGTCAGTAATCCAACCGAGGAAGGGACATTGAAATCGACTGACATCATGACGCTCAATGACGTAATAGCAATGATTGAGAAGACAAAAAGTTTTCTCGCCCATACGCTGTCATTGGTCGCTTTGTAGCCACGTAATGCCATTCCCAGCCACCAGACACTGACCGCCGCTGCGACAACCAGATACTTATAACCGGCATAACCACTTAATGTCAGCATCAGGGTCGCAACCATAAACGCCAGAATATACAGGGTAATATGGTTTTTGGTGACCGATATGCCTTTTATTACCGGCAGAACCGGAATGTTGGCAGCCTGATAATCCTTAAAGCGGAAAATTGCTATGGCATAGGAGTGCGGCATCTGCCACAGACTGAAAATCAGCAGCAAAATCAATGCACCCATATCGAACTGGCCGGTGACCGCACAGTAACCAATTACTGGTGGTGCGGCTCCTGACAAGCTGCCGATCAATGTCCCGTAGACTGACTTGCGTTTCATGTAGAGGCTATAAACCCCGACATAGATAACGAAACCGATAATCGCCAGCATCATTGCTAATAGATTGGCGGCCACGTAGAGCAACAGCATGCCAACAATACCCAGTACGGACGCATAAATCAGGCTCACTTTCGGATCGATAAGCCCTTTGACCAGGACACGATTCTTCGTTCTCTCCATGATGCTATCGATATCACGGTCGATATAGTTGTTAAATACGCACCCGGAGGCAACAACTAACGAGACACCGATCAGGGTGGCGAGAAAAAGGGGGTAATCAATCACGCCTTTGGAAGCGAGGAGAAATCCCCCAACGACAGAAATTAAATTGCCGAAAATAATTCCTGGTTTAGTTACTTGCAGGTATTGCTTAATCATCACATGCAGCTCTTCAGTCAACCATCATATTGATGTTGAGGTTGTACATAATCCAGAGTGAGCCCACTACAACGATTGCGATAATCATAGCGGTGAACAGGAACGCCACCAGATTCCAACGTTCTTCAGACGATCCATTCATATGCAGGAAGTACACCAGATGCACAATAATCTGCACCACAGCTAAACCGACCACTGTGGCCAGAATAGTTGTATGAGAGGCGGTACCGCTCATCACCATAGCGAATGGAATAACTGTCAGAATCACCGATAGAATGAAGCCAATAAGATATGACTTCAAGCTACCGTGGCTGGCTCCACCGTGAGTCGTTGTTGGGTGACTAGATGTTGGATGACTCATTACATGACTCCTAACAGATAGACAACGGTGAATACGCAGATCCACACCACATCCAGGAAGTGCCAGAACAAGCTCAGACACATCAGACGGGTGCGGTTGGTTTCATTCAATCCGCGTTTTGCTACTTGAATCATCATAATGATGATCCAGACCAGACCTGCGGTAACGTGAATACCGTGGGTGGCAACCAGTGCGAAGAAGCTAGACAGGAACGCACTGCGATCCGGGCCATAGCCTTCAGCAATCAGGTGATGGAATTCATAGATTTCCATTGCCACAAAGCCCAGACCGAACAAGAAGGTCAGACCCAACCAGGTGTTGACCTGGTTTTTATGGCCTTTGTTCATGCCCAGCATCGCAATGCCGTAAGTAATACTACTGAACAACAACAGGAAGGTTTCGACCAGAACAAAGTTCAAATCGAAGATATCCCGCCCTGAAGGACCGCCAGCGGTCCCGTTTACCAGCACTGCATAGGTTGCGAACAATGTCGCAAACAAAATACAGTCGCTCATCAGGTAGATCCAGAAGCCGAAGACTTTCGTCGCTCCCGCATCGTGATGCCCATGCTCTGCATGGGCGACGTTGTGGTTAGTCAGAGTTTCAGTTGACATGATTCACGCCTGCTTTGCTGATTTGTTCATGATGAAGATCCTCAATGCGCTCAACTTCTGCAACTGGCACATAGTAATCAACATCCTCGTCGAAGCTCTTCACAATCCAGGTAACAATCATGCCGACGAAGCCAATAATGGCCAGCCACCAGATGTACCAGATCATGGCAAAGCCGAAGATCAAGCTGAAGCCAGCAATAATCACACCTGCACCGGTATTCTTCGGCATGTGGATTTCTTCGTATTTCGCCGGACGTTTGTACGCTTCGCCTTTCTCTTTCATATCCCAGAACTCGTCACGGTCGACGACGTTAGGCACTACGGCGAAGTTATAGAACGGCGGTGGGGAAGAGGTAGACCACTCCAGCGTACGGCCACCCCATGGGTCACCAGTCAAGTCACGATTTTGTTCGCGGTCACGGATACTGACGAAGACCTGAATAACCTGACACAAAATACCGCAGGCAATCAGTACTGCACCACCAGCAGCCACCATCAACATCGCGTGGAATTCTGGATTGATATCTTGGCTCAGACGACGGGTCATACCCATAAAGCCCAGAACATACAGCGGCATAAAGGCTACGAAGAAACCGATTATCCAGAACCAGAAGGCACGGATACCCCATTTCTCATTAAGCGTAAAGCCAAAGGACTTAGGCCACCAGTAAGTCAGGCCAGCAAAGCAACCGAACACCACACCACCGATAATTACGTTATGGAAGTGGGCAATCAGGAACAGGCTGTTGTGCAGTACGAAGTTCGCACCTGGAACCGCCAGCAGAACCCCGGTCATCCCACCGATAGAGAAGGTGATGATGAAGCCAATGGTCCACAGCATTGCAGAGTGAAACTGAATACGGCCCTGATACATGGTGAACAACCAGTTGAAGATTTTCACCCCGGTTGGGATGGAAATGATCATCGTAGCTATACCGAAGAAGGCGTTAACGTTGGCACCGGATCCCATAGTAAAGAAGTGGTGTAGCCAAACGATAAATGACAATACGGTGATAGCGATGGTTGCCCAAACTAAAGAGGTGTAACCAAACAGACGTTTTTTAGAGAACGTCGCAGTAACCTCGGAGAACACCCCGAACACCGGCAGGACCAAAATGTACACTTCTGGATGGCCCCAGGCCCAAATCAAGTTGATGTACATCATCATGTTGCCACCCATATCATTGGTAAAGAAATGGGTGCCAAGGTAACGGTCCAGAGTCAGTAACGCGACAGTTACGGTCAGGATCGGGAAGGAAACGATAATCAAAATGTTGGTGCAAAGTGCCGCCCATGTGAAGACAGGCATCTTCATCATCGACATGCCAGGTGCACGCATTTTCAAAATAGTGGCGAAGAAGTTAACACCGGTCAACAAAGTCCCCAGACCGGAGATTTGTAGACTCCATATCCAGTAATCTACCCCGACACCTGGGTTGTACTCTTTACCTGATAGTGGCGGATAGGCCAACCAACCGGTTCCCGCGAATTCACCGACCCCCAGAGAGATGTTAATTAACACCACCCCGACCACAAAGAACCAGAAGCTCAATGAGTTCAGGAACGGGAAGGCAACGTCACGAGCACCGATTTGTAGCGGTACGACCACGTTCATCAGACCCACAACAAAAGGCATCGCCATGAAGAAAATCATGATAACGCCGTGAGCGGTGAAGATCTGATCATAGTGATGAGGTGGCAGGAAGCCGGCCTCACCAGCGGAAGCAAGTGCTTGCTGGCTACGCATCATGATAGCGTCGGCAAAACCACGCAACAGCATGACCATGGCGACCAGGATATACATGATACCGATTTTTTTATGGTCAACCGAAGTCAGCCATTCGCTCCATAACCATTTCCATTTGCCGAAATAGGTCAGAGCAGCAACAAGAGCCAGCCCACCTAGGACAATTGCAGCAACGGTAACCATAATGATTGGTTCGTGTAGCGGAACCGCATCAAGTGTTAATTTTCCCAACATCGTTTTATTCCTCGGCTCCGGCGTGAGCGGCGTGTTCGCCCATATCCATGCCCTGGCTCATATCCATACCTGAATGGGTATCATCGCCTTTCTGGTGCATGTTCATATCGCCCATAAACTTGCCAATAATTCCTTTAAACAGCTCCGGTTTAACACTGGAGAAATACTCAACCGGGTTATTTTCGCTCGGTTCAGCCAGTTTATTGAAATCGTCAGTGGTATTCAGGGTGTTCGGCGATTTTTTCACCTGTGCGACCCACTGGTTGAACTCTTCCTGCGTCGGTGTTGCGATTGCAGTGAATTTCATACCAGAGAAGCCTTTGCCACTGAAGCTACTGGAAATACCATTATATTTACCAGGTTCGTTAGCAATCAGATGCAGTTTGGTTTGCATCCCGGCCATCGCATAAATCTGCCCGCCTAACTGAGGGATAAAGAACGAGTTCATTACTGAGTTAGAAGTGATTTTGAAATTCACCGGAACGTCAGTAGGGAAGGCCAGTTCATTAACTGTAGCAATACCTTGTTCTGGATAGATAAACAGCCATTTCCAGTCAAGGGAAACCACTTCAATAATGATCGGTTCTTTACCAGCCACTACGATAGGTTTGAACGGGTCAAGTTCGTGGGAGGTTTTCCAGGTTATCGTCGCCAAAATAGCGATGATAATGATTGGAACAGCCCAGACAACAAGCTCAATTTTGTTGGAATGGGACCAGTTTGGGGTGTAGGTCGCACTTTTGTTGGACGCGCGGAACTTCCATGCAAAAGCAAACGCCATAAAAATAACCGGAACCACGACGATCAACATTAAACCGATAGCAGTAAGTATCAGTGTTTTTTGTTCGACTCCGATTGCGCCTTTGGGGTTCATCAATGCCATATCGCAACCACTGAGCATTACAGTGGCTGCAAATAAAGACAACATACCCATATTTTTAATGTATTTCTTAAGTCTCATCTAACGACCTCAATTACAAAAGGGCTCTATTGTCGTTTCATGTGTGCGGGCATTTTACGGGAAGGTTGCAAGACTGTAAACATGCTTAAGATTGTGTCAGCGGCTTGTTGACACTTTATGTTAAGGGGGTCACAGATGTTGCCTTGCGCGGTAATTTACTAATAGCAACAATATGTTGGCGGTAGGACATAGCTGCCAGACTGCGGATGTTAAGGAAAAACAACAGTAATTAGCCTTTTACTCATGGGAAATACTGATTTTAAATTCGTAGATAGACTTATTTTATGTAAATAATATGTAGTGTAAAAGTAAATTAAAATATATTCCGAGGTGATCTAAATAGCCACCTCGGAATCATTTAGCTAGAAATTATATTTAATAGAGTAAATGATGGCATCTTGTAAAAAGTCTTCCCCCAACTTGTTATAAGCATAGCGGTACTGAATACCGGTGGTAAATTGCTTAATCGGTGTCCACCACAGTGAAATGGCACCATTCACACCGTTACGGCCGCCATTGCCTGCTGCATAGCGTTCTGCACGGTTGAATTCAAGCTCGTTCCAGTTGGTAATACTGAATTTTTCATCAAACGCGGTGAAGTCATAACCTGCAACCCAACCCACCACATAACCGTTATTACCTGAATAATAGGTTTGATCAACATAATGTAATGCCACGAAAGGCTTCATCCACACGCCCGCTAGCGTTGCGTTATAGCCAATACCGTACAGGGTGTTCACTTCGTGGAAGTTACTGTAATCATTACCTTCAGCACTCGGTAGCGAGTAAGTACCATAGACGTGACCGTACAGATTGAAACCGGTATCACCTAAATAGTAGCGGCCAGTAGTTTTAAAGGTGTAGCGCTGATTATCGCCGGGTTGTGCTGTTTTTGAATTAAATGGGTTTTCTAGATCAAAGAAACCATAGACCTCCCCCCAGCTATAACCTGCACCCCCTTCTAACTCGATATAAGCGAAGTCATCTTTATGTGATGAACCCCCTGATTTATGCGTAGTGCTTCGGGTCCAGTCAAGATAGTTCATGCTGATATTACCAAAACCCCACTGGTATTCAGCTTGTGCAACTGGAGCCAAAGTGACTGTTGTCAGCGCGAGCGCACCGATAAGAATTTTACGCATAAATGCCTCTGTGTAGTTGAAAGATGTCAGGGGAAACAAAAGGACACAGTCCTTAACAAAAAGTGCGCTCATCATAGTCCCACAGCACGAAAGGATAAATAGTTGAAAGTGATACGGATCTCATTTTGTGAATAGCAATGTGCAACTGTTACTTAAATATGTGACTCATATCAATAAGTGAGCAAGGAAGGATTCAGGTGGCTTATTTTACTGGCATAAAAAAGGCCGGTATAAGTACCGGCCTTTGTCATCTAATGCAGTTTATTAGGCTAATTTTTCGCGCCTGAGTGCCAGATAATCTAATATTCCACCCAGAAGCATCCCGACTACGCTGAGCTGAATACCGCGTAACAACAACATATCAGCTACGTGTGGAGCGGCGGTCCAATCCAATGCGTTACTTATCAGTAAAATTAGCCATATAGCTAACAATATGCAGCCAACCGTCAACAAGCGTAGCGCCCAGCGATAAGCGGTTTTAAAAGCAGTTCGAGGCATAAATTCATCAGTTTTCTGGGTGTGTTCCAGCGTTTGGCGACAAATATACAGTAGGAATAGGCCTGGAATGGCTGCCGCAATAGAGAATAGATAGAACAATGGCCAGCCATGTGTTTCAACAAACCATCCAGCAATCGGGCCAACATAAACGCGCCCAACGGCGGACAGCGCCGATAACAGGGCAAATTGTGTCGCGGAGAATGACTTGTTACACAATGTCATCAGCAATGCGACAAAGGCCGCAGTTCCCATGCCACCACACAGATTCTCCAGGAAGATGGCACTGCCCATGGAGAAGATATTCTTGTCAGTGATGGATAACAGCCAATAACCCACATTCGAGATAGCTTGTAAAATACCGAATATCATCAACGCGCGGAACAAGCTCAGGCGTTGCATTAACAGGCCGCCATACAGTGCGCCAATAATTGTGGCAATCAGTCCTAATGATTTATTCACCAACCCGACTTCACCGGCATCAAACCCAACGCCACGGATCAGAAAAGTGGTACTCAAACTCGCGGCAAAGGCATCGCCCATTTTGTACAACACAATTAACAGCAGAATCAGCCATGCATTGTTGCGGCCAAAGAAATCACGCAATGGGGCGACGATCGCCTGTTCCAACGTTTTTGGTGGCGCGATACGGATATCAGGTTCAGGAGCTAATAAGGTAGCAAACACCCCAATTAACATTAACCCGGCCATTAACCAGTAAGTGGATTGCCAGCCAAGATAGCGATCCGCTATCCATAGCGCCAGCCCGCCAGACACCAGCATTGCGAGACGATAACCCAGTACAGAAACTGCGGCACCAGTACCGCGCTCTTCTGCGGTGAGCAAGTCGGTTTTATAGGCATCAAAAACAATATCTTGCGATGCCGAACAGAAGGCGACCAACACGGCGATTGCCGCCAACCACCATAAATGCTTCGCCGGCTCCATAAAGCCCATGGCAATAATCGCGGCGATTAATAACAGTTGGCTTATCACCAACCAACCGCGCCGACGGCCAAGAAACGAGGGAGTGTAGCGGTCCATCAAGGGGGACCAGAGGAACTTGAAGACGTAGGCCTGACCAACCAGAGAGAAGATACCAATGGTTTTCAGATCGACGTTCTCAACCGTCATCCATGCTTGCAGCGTACCACCGGTAAGGGCCAAAGGAAGGCCGGAAGCAAACCCCAACAACAGAAGAATAAGGGAGTTACGTTGGGTAAAAAGGTTTGAATAGCGATTGGGCATGTGAGACCTACATGCTCTGCCCCAAGGTCGAGGCAAAGCATTCTGTTAAGCAGTAATAATGATATTAAGCAAACAACCGATTAGCGGGCATTTTGTTTGATAAAGCCGCTGACGCTAGTATCTTGCGCCATATCTGCAATAACATCGCTCAACACCGTATTAACGGCATTGGTGATTTTTTCGTTAGTTGCAGTAAATGCGCCCTGAACGTTGTAGCTGGCACGGTAGTTTTTAACCTGTTTATTACCATTTTTTGCGGTCGCAGTAATGGAAATATCCGCTTTAGTGGTGATGTTGTAGCGCAGGTTACCTTCCTGTACATCGGCAAACAGTTGGTTTACTACAATCTGCAAATCAACTGGAGCATCGGTACCAATCATATAGCCACGAGCAGTCATCTGTTTTTCCAACACTTCCTGTAACAGGAAGCGCAGGTCACGGGATGGGGTTAATACCACCAGTTGGCCTTCACGATTTACTTTAGCCAGTGCAGCATCTTGACGCTGGTCTGCACCATTAATGCTGATAGTAATCCCCATCAGAGTTGGATCTTGTGGTGGTAATACCACCTTCGGGGTGACATTCAGAGTGTTGTTACTGGCAGCACAACCCGCCAGTATAAAAACAGCCAACAGCGGGAAAAGAATTTTCTTTAGCATGTTCACTTTCTCAATAGTTATGGAATTCTTTAATAATCAGAGCGGGATAGCTGCCATGTTATTTTGCGAATGTGCAGTCGCGCCATCATAGCACTGAGATTGGCTGGTGGAAGATCCTGATGTAGAGAAATTCAGCAAAAAAAGTGATTTTTCGCCCTGTGACCTTTCATTTCGCTTAAAGACCTTACAAGTAACCTTTTCCCCTGACTATCAGATTAGCCTTATACCTTAAATGAGCAGAAGGGAGATATTCGGGATATTTTGTATCTGAAATGTTATAAAACAGCGAAAATCAACTAATATTGCAGTAGATAGTGGGCTTGCAATAGATAGGTATTGGGTTTGGAATAGATAGGTAGTAGGCAGCTTTCTGCCTCAGCGGTAAGGAGATTATGATGATTTTGATTCGGGAACAAATTGAAGAAAAACTAAAAGTGGCATTTGAACCGGATCATTTGGAGGTGATTAATGAAAGTTATCGCCACAATGTTCCAGCCGGTTCTGAAAGTCATTTTAAAATTGTGATCGTCAGCGATAAATTTCAAGATCAGCGCTTTCTCAGTCGCCATCGTGCGATTTATAGTGTGTTGGCTGATGAGCTGGCCGGCACTGTTCATGCATTGGCTTTACATACCTACACGCTGAAAGAGTGGGCGGGGTTACAAGACACGGTACCAACTTCTCCATCTTGTCGTGGCGCAGGTACATTGGCTTAGCAGGTACATTGGCTTAAGTGACAGTATTAATCCAAAACAGGCTGGATAACAGTAGTAATTCCGGCCTGATTTAGGGTATTAGTAGGTGAGAATTTAGCAAGCGGCCTCAGGGCCGTTTGTGTTTCTGTATAGGCGACACCTTTATTTCCTTAGTGCGCCACAGGAGTTTTAGCTGAGGGAACGATTCACGCGTGAATTTTACCGCGACAACATTCGCTTGCTTTCCTCGACTCATAACCTGTGCGCCGCTATAATGTCGCGTCTTATTTTTCCGGAATGGTTTCGGGACGCTTCTGACATCTGGGATACTCGGTTCTGTATAATGCGGCCGTCCCGGTTCTTAGAGGGTGTTTTCAGAGTTAGCATCATTTAATGGTGTTGCTTTGTTTGCAGCTTCTGGAGTTGACCGAGCACTGTGATTTTTTTGAGGTAACAAGATGCAAGTTTCTGTTGAAACCACTCAAGGCCTTGGCCGCCGTGTAACAATTACTGTTGCTGCTGACAGCATTGAGAAAGCAGTAAAAAGCGAATTAGTGAAAGCCGCTAAAAGTGTTCGTATCGACGGTTTCCGTAAAGGCCATGTGCCGATGAACATCGTTGAACAGCGTTACGGCGCATCTGTTCGCCAGGATGTTCTGGGTGACCTGATGCAACGTAATTTCGTTGATGCGATCATTAAAGAAAAAATCAACCCAGCTGGTGCACCAAACTATGTGCCTGGTGAATTCAAGCAGGGCGAAGATTTTACTTATTCCGTTGAGTTTGAAGTGTACCCAGAAGTTGAGTTGAAAGATCTGGAAAGCATTGAAGTAGAAAAGCCAGTTGTTGAAGTAAACGACGCTGACGTTGATACCATGCTGGAAACTCTGCGTAAGCAACAAGCTACCTGGAAAGAAACTGACGCTGCTGCGACTGCAGAAGATCGCGCAACTCTGGATTTCACCGGCTCTATCGACGGTGAAGAGTTTGAAGGTGGTAAAGCGTCTGATTTCGTACTGGCAATGGGCCAGGGTCGTATGATCCCAGGTTTCGAAGAAGGTGTTATCGGCCATAAAGCCGGTGAAGAATTCACCATCGACGTAAACTTCCCAGAAGATTACCACGCAGAAAACCTGAAAGGTAAATCAGCTAAATTTGACATCGTGTTGAAGAAAGTTGAAGTGCGTGAGCTGCCAGAACTGACTGAAGAATTCATCAAGCGTTTCGGCGTTGCTGATGGTTCAGTAGCAGGTCTGCGTGCTGAAGTGCGCAAAAACATGGAGCGTGAGCTGAAAGGCGCAGTGCGCAACCGTGTTAAAACTCAGGCAATTGACGGTCTGGTCAGCGCTAACGAAATTGACGTTCCAGCGGCACTGGTTGAAGGTGAAATCGACGTTCTGCGCCGTCAGGCTGCACAGCGTTTTGGTGGTAACGAGAAACAAGCTGCTGAACTGCCACGTGAATTGTTCGAAGAACAAGCTAAACGTCGCGTAGTTGTTGGTTTGTTGCTGGGCGAAGTTATCAGCCAGCACGAGCTGAAAGCGGATGAAGATCGCGTTAAAGCACTGATCGAAGAAATGGCATCTGCTTACGAAGATCCACAAGAAGTGATTGAGTTCTACAGCAAAAATAAAGAGCTGATGAACAATATGCGTAACGTTGCTCTGGAAGAACAAGCAGTAGAAACTCTGCTGGCTAAAGCCAAAGTAACTGAAAAACCAACTACCTTCAGTGAACTGATGAATCAGACCACTGCTGCGTAATGTTTTTTAGCGCATCAAGCTGGATGTAATATATCGCCAAAAAATTGGCGTTGCAGGTAGGTTGCAATTGAACAAATACCGATGAGCTAAAGCAGTAAAGTGATTCGGGTGAGTGTCGGTAGCTGGCACTCTGCAACTCCTGATACGAAGGGTATATCCGGTTTTTTGATTGATTAAGCCCGTAGCCTTTGGCTACGGGCTTTTCTTTTTGTAACAATAATCACTCAATAGTATGATTAATCTGGCATGTTTCGCCCTAATCTGCGCTATATTTGAAAAGTGAAATGCAATACTTAACAGATGAACAATCAATAGAGCGTCAGGATTACAGCAAAGATAATGAGCGTCCGCTTGGTTAAAAAAAGTGCTCAGGGGCTTGAAAAAGACGATTAATCCCCCAATTAACCTAACAGACGTTCATATAAGATGTTGATGAAACACTGGCTGATTACCACCGTCGAATGTGTCTGGGTAACCAGACGGCTTGCACGCGACCTTGATGCATGAACATAGTCATCATTACTTATCTCAAGTAGAATCGGTTATGAATGGCGCCAAAGTAAATTCTATTAGGAGACGGTAATGTCATACAGTGGCGAACGAGATCAATTTGCACCTAACATGGCTCTGGTGCCAATGGTGGTTGAGCAGACTTCACGTGGGGAGCGTTCTTACGATATCTTCTCCCGTCTGTTAAAAGAGCGCATTATTTTCCTGACCGGTCAGGTTGAAGACCATATGGCCAACCTGATTACGGCACAGATGCTGTTTCTGGAAGCAGAAAATCCAGAAAAAGACATCTTTTTGTATATCAACTCACCAGGCGGGGTGATCACTGCTGGGATGTCAATTTATGACACCATGCAATTCATTAAACCTGATGTCAGCACTATCTGTATGGGCCAGGCATGTTCAATGGGTGCGTTCCTGTTGACTGCGGGTGCTAAGGGTAAACGTTTCTGCTTGCCGAATTCACGGGTAATGATTCACCAACCGTTGGGCGGTTTCCAGGGGCAGGCGACAGATATTGAAATTCATGCCAGAGAGATTTTAAAAGTGAAATCGCGCATGAATGAACTGATGGCACTTCACACGGGAAAATCTCTTGAAGAAATAGAGAGAGACACTGAACGTGACCGTTTCTTGTCGGCTGAAGAGGCTGTAGGATACGGATTAGTTGATTCCGTGTTCACCCGTCGTGACTAACGACTTATTTCTGTGAGCCGATATACTATAGTGTATGTAAATAGAACAAATCGTGTAATCGAACAGTTGTATTGCACATTGTTCACTAACTACCCGATATATCGGCTGTCCGCTGAAGGTTAGCGTGGCGTCCAGCAATAGCGAGAATAGTCTCCCTGCCACCATAGTTTCGGGTGTGGCAGATACTGAAGAAGAGGTTTACTGATGACAGATAAGCGCAAAGACGGTTCTGGAAAGCTGCTGTATTGCTCTTTCTGCGGCAAAAGCCAGCATGAAGTGCGTAAGCTAATTGCCGGGCCGTCAGTGTATATCTGCGATGAATGTGTCGATTTGTGTAACGACATTATTCGCGAAGAGATCAAAGAAGTTGCCCCGCATCGGGAGCGCAGTTCGCTGCCTACGCCGCACGAAATCCGCCACCACCTGGATGATTATGTCATCGGTCAGGAACCGGCGAAAAAAGTGTTGGCAGTTGCGGTATACAACCACTATAAGCGTTTGCGCAATGGTGATACCAGTAATGGCATCGAACTGGGCAAAAGTAATATTCTACTGATTGGCCCAACCGGTAGTGGTAAAACACTGTTGGCAGAGACATTGGCTCGTTTCCTGGATGTGCCGTTTACCATGGCAGATGCGACCACGCTAACTGAAGCAGGTTACGTGGGCGAAGATGTTGAAAACATCATTCAGAAGTTATTGCAGAAATGTGATTACGACGTGCAGAAAGCGCAACGTGGTATCGTCTATATCGATGAAATTGATAAAATTTCACGTAAGTCTGATAACCCGTCTATCACGCGTGACGTCTCGGGTGAAGGTGTGCAGCAGGCCCTGTTGAAATTGATTGAAGGGACGATTGCTGCCGTACCACCACAAGGTGGCCGTAAGCATCCGCAGCAGGAGTTTTTGCAGGTTGATACCTCTAAAATTCTGTTTATCTGTGGTGGTGCTTTCGCCGGCCTGGACAAAGTTATCGGGCAGCGCATTAACACCGGAACGGGTATCGGTTTCGGGGCTACGGTAAAAGGCAAGTCAGAAAAAGCAACCGAAGGCGAGTTGTTGAGTCAGGCTGAGCCAGAAGATTTAATTAAATTCGGCTTGATCCCTGAATTTATTGGCCGTTTACCGGTAGTTGCAACACTGAGTGAATTGAGTGAAGACGCGCTGATTCAGATCCTGAAAGAACCGAAAAACGCACTGACCAAACAGTATCAGGCGTTGTTCAATCTCGAAGGTGTGGAGCTTGAGTTCCGCGATGAGGCGTTGACCGCAATCGCCAAGAAAGCGATGGCGCGTAAAACAGGTGCTCGTGGCCTGCGTTCTATCGTAGAGGGCGCATTGCTAGATACCATGTACGATTTACCGTCAATGGACAGTGTGGAGAAAGTGGTGGTAGATGAGTCAGTTATTGCTGGCCAATCTGCGCCGATGCTGATTTATGGCCAACCGGAAGCCCAAGCTTCTGGCGAATAATTAGCCAAATAATCCAGATGGTTAGTATGACAATGGGGGATTTTATCCCCCATTTCTTTTTCCTCGCATTGTAATCGTTGAATGTAAGACATTCGTCCCCATATACTCAATTACCTATTTAGTGAAACTCGTGATGACTCGTGTTTCACGAGATTCCCAGTAATCTGGCGGAAGCTAAACTAAGAGAGAGCTCTATGAACCCTGAGCGTTCCGAACGCATAGAAATCCCCGTATTGCCTCTGCGCGATGTGGTGGTTTATCCGCATATGGTGATCCCACTGTTTGTTGGCCGGGAAAAGTCGATTCGGTGCCTGGAAGCGGCAATGGACCATGATAAAAAAATCATGCTGGTTGCGCAGAAAGAAGCTTCTACTGATGAGCCTGGTATCAACGATCTGTTTTCAGTAGGCACTGTAGCCTCGATTTTACAAATGCTGAAGTTACCTGATGGCACGGTCAAAGTGCTGGTTGAAGGGCTACAGCGTGCGCGTATTACCACGCTTTCCGACAGCGGTGAGCATTTTGCTGCTCAGGCAGAATATCTTGAATCGCCAGTGATGGACGATCGTGAACAAGAAGTATTGGTTCGCACGGCGATTAATCAGTTTGAAGGCTATATCAAACTGAATAAAAAGATCCCACCAGAAGTGCTGGCTTCACTGCACAGCATTGATGATGCAGCACGTCTTGCGGATACTATCGCGGCACATATGCCGTTGAAGTTAAATGATAAACAGGCTGTTCTGGAGATGTTCGATGTCACCGAACGTCTGGAGTACCTGATGGCGATGATGGAATCAGAAATCGATCTGTTACAGGTTGAAAAACGGATTCGTAATCGCGTCAAAAAACAGATGGAAAAGAGCCAGCGCGAGTACTATCTGAACGAGCAAATGAAGGCCATTCAGAAAGAACTGGGCGAGATGGACGATACGCCTGATGAGCACGAAGCGCTGAAGCGTAAAATCGAAGCGGCCAAAATGCCGAAAGATGCACGTGAAAAAACCGAAGCTGAGCTGCAAAAACTGAAAATGATGTCACCGATGTCTGCGGAAGCAACCGTAGTACGTGGTTATATTGATTGGATGTTGCAGGTGCCTTGGAACAGCCGCAGTAAAGTTAAAAAAGACTTGGTAAAAGCGCAGGAAGTTCTGGATACCGATCACTACGGTTTGGAACGAGTTAAAGATCGTATTTTAGAATACCTCGCAGTACAGAGCCGTGTTAGCAAGATTAAAGGGCCAATCCTGTGCCTGGTAGGGCCTCCTGGGGTGGGGAAAACCTCTCTGGGGCAATCTATTGCTCGTGCTACTGGCCGCCAGTATGTCCGTATGGCGCTGGGAGGGGTGCGTGATGAAGCGGAAATCCGTGGTCATCGCCGCACCTATATCGGCTCTATGCCGGGTAAATTGATCCAGAAGATGGCGAAAGTTGGGGTGAAGAACCCACTCTTCCTGTTGGATGAGATTGATAAGATGGCGTCCGATATGCGCGGTGATCCTGCGTCAGCACTGCTGGAGGTTTTGGACCCAGAACAAAACGTTGCATTCAACGATCACTATCTGGAAGTGGATTATGATCTGTCGGATGTCATGTTCGTTGCCACCTCCAACTCCATGAATATTCCAGCGCCGTTGCTGGATCGTATGGAAGTTATTCGCCTGTCCGGTTATACCGAAGATGAGAAACTCAATATTGCCAAGCAGCATCTGTTGCCGAAACAGTTTGAGCGCAACGCCATTAAGAAAGGCGAACTGACCATCGATGACAGTGCCATTATGAGCATTATCCGTTATTACACCCGTGAAGCTGGGGTGCGTAGTCTGGAGCGTGAAATCTCCAAACTGTGCCGTAAAGCAGTAAAAAATCTGCTGATGGATAAAACGGTTAAGCACATTGAAATCAACGGTGACAACCTGAAAGACTTCTTAGGTGTGCAGAAGGTCGATTATGGCCGAGCTGATACTGAGAATCGCGTAGGTCAAGTGACTGGGCTGGCATGGACGGAAGTGGGTGGTGACTTACTGACTATTGAGACTGCATGCGTTCCGGGCAAAGGCAAGCTGACTTACACCGGCTCGCTGGGTGAAGTGATGCAAGAATCAATTCAGGCGGCACTGACAGTGGTACGTGCGCGCGCAGATAAATTAGGTATTAACCCTGATTTCTACGAAAAACGCGATATCCATGTGCATGTGCCTGAAGGTGCGACGCCGAAAGATGGCCCGAGTGCAGGTATTGCTATGTGTACCGCGCTGGTTTCTTGTCTGACCGGTAACCCAGTGCGCGCGGATGTGGCGATGACCGGTGAAATCACCTTGCGTGGTTTAGTATTGCCAATCGGCGGTTTGAAAGAGAAATTGCTGGCAGCTCACCGTGGCGGGATCAAAATTGTGCTGATTCCCGAGGATAACAAACGTGATTTGGAAGAGATCCCAGACAATGTTATCGCTGATCTGGAGATTCATCCGGTTAAACTAATTGATGATGTTTTAGCCATCGCGTTGCAAAATCCAGCCTTCGGGGCACAGCCGGTAGCGTCAAAATAGTGACGGATCGCAAGAAGTATTGATAAAACTGATGCTGGTAAGTGAAATGCTACTTGCCAGCTATTTTTTGTGCCGCTAAGTTAGTTCGTCTGTCCGACAAAAGTTTATGCCTTTGGGCTGCTTGCCAAGGTTGGATAGGATTGATATAACAGCTGCGCTGTCGTGTTGTCCGTAGGGATTTTCGGCGCGACGATAGAATTCTAAAGGGGATGAAAGAGTGAATAAGTCACAACTGATCGACAAAATTGCCGCAGGTGCAGATATTTCCAAAGCGGCCGCTGGGCGCGCGTTAGATGCAATTATTGCTTCTGTTACTGAATCTTTGAAAGAAGGGGATGATGTAGCTCTGGTTGGTTTTGGTACTTTTGCAGTACGTGAGCGTTCTGCACGTACTGGCCGCAACCCTCAGACAGGCAAAGAAATCAGTATTCCTGCTGCTAAAGTACCAGGCTTCCGTGCCGGTAAAGGCTTGAAAGACGCAGTAAACTGATTGCCGCGTCAATTCTCATCTGCGCGTATACCCAAAGGAAATGAAGTAGCAGCCAGGTTGTAAGCGAACGAATACCGATGAGTCTGCTCAGGTCAGCGATTCGGGTTAGTGAAAGTAGCGGGCACCTGTGCAACTTCAAGTACCAAGGGTATATATTGTTTGTGTTAAACAATAACCTGACGCAGTTGAGCTGGTAAGGTAAGATACAAGGCGCATCGTTAATGATGCGCTTTTTTTTCGCTTAGGCAGTTGAACTGGCTGAGCGTTAAACGGGTGTAAAATGTTAGTCTGACGAGAGAATATCAGCGACCCGTTTATAGCAAAAATAGGCAGTAACAAATAGAGTAAGCAGTTTAACGCGCAGCAGCACGAAGGGCTGTCGCAAGGAATGCTGGGTTTATTTAGACCTGCGCAACAGTTTTAATCCATATTACAGCGGAGTATTGTCACATTATGATGGACAATTTACGCGCGGCTGCTAATAACGTCGTGCTCAAAATCATTCTGGCCTTGATCATGTTGTCCTTTATCCTGACCGGGGTTGGCAGCTATCTGATTGGCGGTTCCAACGACTTCGCAGCCAAAGTTAATGGCCAAGAGATTAGTCGTGCTCAGTTAGAACAAGCTGTACAGAGTGAGCGTGGCCGCTTGCAGCAGCAATTAGGTGAACAATTCTCCGCACTGGCCGCCAATGAAGGCTACATGCTGCAATTACGCCAGCAGGTATTGGGGCAGTTGGTCAACAACATGTTGCTTGACCAGTACGCCAAAAAACTGGGCCTGACTGCTAGCGACGAACAAGTTAAAGATGCCATCCGCCAGGCACCTTATTTCCAGACCGATAATAAGTTCGATAACAACAAATATCTCGAACTGGTTAATCGGATGGGCTACACCCCTGATCAATTCGCGCAATTACAGCGTCAGCAGCTCATTAATCAACAATTGCTGCAAGCGTTTGGTGATACTGGCTTTGTTCTGCCTATCGAAGCACAGGCGATGTCAGAGCTGATTTTGCAGCAACGTGAAGTTCGTCTGGCGACAGTTGATCTCAAAGCCCTTCAGGCACAGCAGAAAGTCACTGATGAAGAGCTGCAAGCCTACTACGACCAGAACAAGAATAGCTTCATTGCACCGGAACAGATGAAAGTCAGTTTCATTACGATGGATGCTGCCGCGATGCAGGACAAAATCACGCTCACCGAGGAAGATATCGCGGCGTATTATGAACTGCATAAAAGCAGCTATACCCAGCCGGAACAACGCAACTACAGTGTGATTCAGTTTAAAACTGAAGCTGAAGCCAAAGCGGCGTTAGAGGAGCTAAAAAAAGGTGCTGATTTTGCTGCGATGGCAAAAGAGAAATCTACCGATATCATTTCCCGCAAAAATGGGGGTGAACTGGGGTGGTTGGAACCAGAAACTACGGCTGATGAACTGAAACAAGCGAATCTGACCGAGAAGGGCCAACTGTCTGATGTGGTTAAATCTTCGGTGGGTTATCTGGTTGTTCGCTTAAATGACATCAAACCTGCCCTGGTTAAACCTTTGTCAGAAGTGCATGATGCACTGGCAAAACAAGTTAAGCAGGAAAAAGCTGTTGACGCTTACTACGCGTTACAGCAAAAGGTCAGTGAAGCCGCTACCAGTGATAACGAATCTCTAGCCTCAGCGGAAGAAGCAGCAGGTGCTAAAGCTAAGCAAACTGGCTGGTTTACTCGCGACGCAGTACCTGCTGAGGTTAACTTCAAACCGGTTGTACAGGCAATCTTTGACGGTGGCCTGGTCGGTGAAAATGGTGCGCCAGGTATTAATTCAGATGTAATCACTGTTGACGGCGACCGTGCTTTTGTTATCCGCATTGATGCTCATAAACCTGAAGGTATTCAACCATTTGATCAAGTACGTGATCAGGTTGCTGAGTTGGTGAAACGTCAGAAAGCAGAACAATTGGCACGTGTTGATGGTGAGAAACTCCTGACTGCTCTGAAACAAGGTAAAGGCGAAGAGGCGATGAAAGCTGCTGGTATCAGCTTTGGCGAGAAGAAAACCTTGTCACGTGCACCAGACGATGATCAATTAGTGCAGACTATTTTTGCCTTGCCTCATCCGCAAAAAGATCAGTCGGTTTATGGCTTATCCCAGGATCGTCAAGACAACATCGTACTGATCGAACTGCTATCAGTAACGCCGGGTAAATTGCCGGAAGGCGAGATGAAGACCTTTAGCGCTAAAATGCTAGAAGGGTCAAGCGGTGTGACTTTTGATGCATTGATGGCAAATCTGCACAAACAGGCAACCATTAAGATGGGGCCAGCGGAGCAACAGCAGCCGCAATAAAACCATAATTGCCATGAGTCTCGCATACATCTGCAACTCGATGTAATAAAGAAAGGTCGCTTTGGCGACCTTTCGCATATCTGAAATCTACCCTTTGTGATGAATCGGAGGTTGCGGCAAGGTAGTCATGCTGTCAAACACAAGGAGGATACAGCATGAAATTCATAGGAAAATTATTTGTTATAACCGCATTGTTCGCAGGTCTGAATATCCAGCAGGTAGTTTTTGCCGCTCCCGTCAGCCCTACGAGTACGACTCAGAATAAAGACCTCAATTCGCAAAGCCATACTCCAATAAATAGCCAGCTAAAAGCAGGCTCTTCGCCTGCCAAAGTGGCGGATAAGACCAATGCAACGGCAACAACCACAGCTGGCAGCTCAACGGACAGTGCATATAGCCAAATCAATATTAATAGTGCTAATGCGGAACAGTTGGCCCAGTTCCTGAGCGGAATTGGCAGGAAGAAGGCAGAGGCTATCGTTAATTATCGCGAGCAGTTCGGCCCTTTTACTGATGTTGAGCAGTTACTCGAAGTTCCAGGTATCGGCCCCTCGTTTTTAGAGAGAAACAATACCAAGCTTAAAATGTAACTTTAGTTGGTGATGGGGATGTGCTGTGGTCAGACAGATATCAGTGACTATTTTCACCACAAATAATCCCCATCTTTTCATAATGTAAGTCGCAGTAGCAGAGGGAAACTGTGATTTCGCTCTAGATTATATCGTAAGCATGCGATGAAGTGATTTCCCTCTGCTAATCTTGCTGTGAGGTCGTACCAGTTGTGCGGGTATTCTCTTGCCAACTCTATTTTACTGCCGAAGGTACGTAATTTTTATTCACTGTCTGGAGAAGCTCGCTGTCATGCATACTCATATTAAAGTCCGGGGTTTTCATATTGATGTTTTCCAACATGTTAATAATGCCCGCTACTTAGAGTTTCTCGAAGAAGCGCGTTGGGAATGGCTTGATGGGGAGCCAGCAGCGCAATGGATGGCTGAAAACCAAATCGCTTTTATCGTGGTTAATATCAATATCAACTACCGTCGGCCTGCAGTATTGGGGGATCTGCTACGAATCGATAGCCAGTTATTAAAGCTAAACGGTAAAAGTGGTGTGATGAAACAGACTGTCACGCTAGAGCCTGAATCTATTCCGGTGGCAGATGCAGAACTAACGTTTGTCTGTATCGATCTGCGTAGTCAGAGAGCATTGCCCATTGAGGGAGAACTAAGGGAAAAACTGGACGAGTTTGTCAATCGAGGTATTACAGGATAACTCGGCTTTGTTGCCGGGGAGGGATATTTTCCCTGAATATCTGGTTAAATGTGCAATGGCCGCGATATACCTCGCTCTGATGAGCGAGGTCACGATTAGAACAAGGCAATGGGTCGATTACAGTGGCTATCTGAGTGAACAATAATCAAGCTAGCCCGGTTTTTTGTTTCAAGCTCAATAATACTTTTGGCTTATTAGCAAGATAGAACGCCAGCCCTTTGGCTCGTAAATGGCAGGCAGCACATTGGCCGCAACCATCGCCTTGAATCCCATTGTAGCAAGTAAGTGTCTCGTGGCGGACCAGCTCGAGTTGCTGATAATAATCAGCTAGTGCCCAGGTTTCTGCTTTATCCAGCCACATTAAAGGGGTAATGAAAGCGATATCTCGGCCAATACCCAAATCTATTGCATGGTTGAGTGCCTTCACGAACTCATCCCGGCAATCAGGGTAGCCGGAGAAGTCAGTCTCACAAACCCCGGTGATAACCGTCGGAGCTTGCACTTGATAAGCATAAATTGCGGCTAAGGTCAGGAATAGAATATTGCGACCAGGGACAAACGTACTGGGAACCGTATCGGCATCCTCTTCATCAAAAGAGGGGATAGGGATACTGTCTCGGGTCAGACTGCTCACCGCTAACTCATTGAGCATGCCAACATCTAGCACTTTGTGTGCTTTAGCACCAAGCTGCGTGGCAAGCGCGCGAGCAACATCAATTTCTGCGCGGTGGCGCTGTCCGTAATCGAATGTAATGCAGTGGACTTCATCATATTGCTGTAATGCTTGAATTAAACAGGTAGTGGAATCTTGCCCACCACTAAATACAACGACAGCGCGTTTCATACTGTGACCTCGTACGGCTGTGAGCCTCGAAAGAGCCAACCCACAGCAAAATAAAGAATTGGCGGTATGTTACTCAGTTCACGGACGAAAGGGTAGCAACCTGCATTTGGCAATCAGGTAGTCGCCGGTGGGAGCCATGCCTGATTGAAATCAAACCAACCATATGCGGTTAGGGTAACACCGTTAATCCGTGGCGGAGCATTGACCTGATACTGATAATTGAATAGTGGGAGAATCAGCCCTGCCAGCATCAGACCATTATAATATTCACGCAATTGGCGGAAACGCTCAGCCGCAAGTTCAGTTTGCTGAATCTGTATCAGTGTTTGTTGCTGTAGTTCTAATTGAGCAGGGGAGAGTATACCGCGCCACAGCGGATCAAGTTGGAGCCAGCTTTCCATCGCCGCTTCAGGAGATTCACCAACTAAGTGGTCCGCTAATAATAAGTCTGCCTCTTCAATTTGATGAGTATCTTTCCACTGCTTATCACGACTGGCGCGGATTTCTAATGTGCAACCATGGGTTGCCAATACCGCTTTTAGTTGTTCGGCAACACTCTCAAGTTCCATTGGAGGTTGATAGGTCAGTATCAGATGGGCAGGCAATGGCGGGTTTTCATCGGCGCTAAACTGGGGGATAGGCCAGCCAGGTAGCATTTCATGACTAGGCGTTATCACACCACGCCGAATGGATAACTCTTCTAAGATGCCGGAAGTTTGCACTAGCATCAGCAATTTGGCTATTTGCTGGGGAGTAATATTATTGAGGTGCCGATTGATGGCCAGATAGCAAAATCCAAGGCTCATACTGCGCTGAACAGGGCGGGCTAAAGGGAAATCCTCCTCCTGTCCAATGGTTATACGTACCGGGTGTTGGCAACTCCCATCCGCTGACTGTACGACAAGGCTTGGAGTTATCCAGTATTCAATGAATTCCAGATAAGGATGTTGCAAATGGTAAAATTCGTGCTGTTCCAACCGGACCAGATGTGGGTTAAAGGTCGCTAACTTAAATGGGCCAGCCCCCAGAAGTGGGGCGTCGGGATGAAACAGTTTACACGGTAAATCTGCCAGCCGATGTGCCAGCCAGTAATCAGGATGCAGCAGCGTAAATTTCAGGCATAAAGCATGGGGCAGGGTAATCGTTGCAATATTGGCAAAACTCGGTTGGCTGCGTGGATTTGCCCGCAGCAGTGCCAGCGTTTGCAACAACTGCTCGCTGCGGATATGTTCCCCATTATGCCAACGTAATTGACTGCGTAAGAAGAATTGCCAGGTTAAACCATCATCGCTGACTTGCCAGTGATGGGCCAGATCCGGTTTTGGCAGTGGGTCTCCGGTGTTAAATCGGGTCAGGCCAGCATGTAAAGTATAAATCAGATGCTGCTCTGCCCGGCCACTGACGGTCATTGGATTTAACGGTTCAAGCTCCCGATAATAAGGGATTCGCAGTATTGGGCTATCGGCTTGCCATTGTCCCCCCATGTGAGGGTTTAGTAACGCTTGAAGGCGTTCAGGTTCCAGTTGGGCGAGTGCGAGAGCAGCTTGATGGTCACCTTGCTCAAGGAACAATTGCAGGTAGGTTGCACGCAGTGCATCAGGTTTTTTCAGGCATTGCAGTTGTGCTCGTTTTCCTCGGCCAACTTGTGAATGCCAACTGAGCCAGTCATTTGCTTGTAGCTGTTGAATCAGAGTGCGGGCATGTCGCTCACTGCAAAATAGTAGGCCTGCCAGTTCACTGACGGTGGTAGCCGCCGGTTGATCGCCGAACTTTTGGTACAAGCGCTGATATTGGGTTAGTCGGTGAATAATGCGCATAATTAAGATGTTATCCCATTAAGGCTATTTTAGCTCTTGGACGAACTCATCAAATGCCTTTATTTTTAAATGACTTAGGGAACTGCACGGTTCATTCTCATGTGGCGATGAGTTACAACGTGATCTGGCACTCTCAGTGCTGTGCGTGTTCAAACTGATAGTATCCATTACGCCTATTCGGGCTGCTTATAAATCAGGAATAGTTTAATTTAATTGTTCACTATTAGTTCCGTAAATAGTACGTCATAATTTTATTCATACCACCAGTTTTGCTGTTATCGAGGTTTTAAATGTACCGTTTAGCCGCTTTTGATATGGATGGAACCTTACTGATGCGCGACCATAAAATTGGCGGCGCTACATTGAATGCGTTACACCAGTTGGTGGACAACGGGATGATCCTAACCTTTGCTACCGGTCGACATTATATTGATATGAAAGGGATTTTATCTCACTCAGGCATAAATGGTTATTTGATCACTGGCAATGGGACCCGAGTCTGTGATGTAGAGGGTGAAGCATTATACGGTATGGATTTGCCCGCAGAACTGGTGGAGTTTGTGTTACGAACTCCGTGGCAGACCCGTGCCAGTATCCATATTTTCCGTGATGATGGTTGGTTTACTGATTGTAATGACCCTGCGCTGCTGACTGCACATAAAACCAGTGGCTTCCAGTTCCAGCTCACGGCACTGAGCGCATTGCCTCTAACTGGTAATCATAAGATTTGCTTTATTGCCTCACATCAGGAATTGACCGAGCTTAAAACCCAGCTTGAGCAGCAGATGGGCGGCGAAGCCGATTTTTGTTTTTCAGCGGTTGATTGCCTTGAAGTGTTGCCTCGTGGATGCAACAAAGGGGCGGCTTTAGAGCGATTAAGCCATCATCTCAATTTAACACTGGCCGATTGTATGGCCTTTGGTGATGCGATGAATGATAAAGAGATGCTATCGCGGGTAGGTCTTGGCTTAGTGATGGGAAACGCATTACCGCAATTGAAGCAAGAGTTACCTCAGTTACAGGTTATTGGGCGCTGTGAACAACAAGGCGTCGCTCACTATTTGCAACATTGGCTAAGTTCACCACACCTCACCTATTCCCCCGAATTCTGAGGTTTATCTCCTTGGTACTTAGAGTTGTAGCAGTGTTAACGGGCTTATTCACCCGAATCACTGATGGTGTCAGCTCAGCGGATCACTCGCTTGCTGCCTAACTGCACCTTTTGATGACTTGAGGATAGCTATTAGCCAGCCGGATAATCATCCGGTTTTTTTCTGCCAAAATTCGGTTTTCCTCGGTCATCCAAGAGGGGAAAACCGAATTTTATCGGTTAATTACAGGTTATTTAATTCATTACTAAATGGGGTCAGATCACCAATGTTATTACTGACCCATTCGGTATTGTAATAGGTATCCAGATAGCGTTCGCCACTGTCGCAGAGCAACGTCACAATAGCGCCGGTTTTGCCTCGCTCACGCATCTGTTTGGCTAATTGTAATGCGCCCCAGACGTTAGTGCCGGTGGATGCCCCCACTTTGCGTCCCAAAATACCTTCCAACCAATGAATGGTTGCAACACTGGCAGCATCGGGTACGCGCAACATACTGTCGATCACTTCTGGAATAAACGAAGGCTCAGCCCGTGGGCGGCCGATCCCTTCAATACGGCTGCCGCAACTACCGGTAACCGTGCGGTCGCGGTTACAGAAACAGTCATAAAATACTGAGTTCTCTGGGTCGACTACCATCAATTGGGTGTCATGCCCTTGGTAGCGGATATAGCGGCCTAAGGTCGCCGATGTGCCGCCAGTGCCAGCACTCATGACGATATAGTCAGGTACCGGGAAAGGTTCACGCGCCATTTGGCGGAAGATGCTATCGGCAATGTTGTTATTGCCACGCCAGTCGGTAGCGCGCTCTGCATAAGTGAACTGATCCATATAGTGGCCATTCAGGTCACGAGCCAGTTGTTCAGATGCTGCATAAATTTGCCCAGCGCTTTCAACAAAATGACAGCGACCACCATAGAAGGTGATCTGCTCGACTTTGCGCCGCGCAGTGCAACTTGGCATAACTGCAATAAAGGGCAGGCCAATCAGCCGGGCAAAGTAGGCTTCAGACACTGCCGTGCTTCCTGAGGAAGCCTCGATTATCGTTGTTCCTTCTGTAATCCAGCCATTACATAAGCCATAAAGAAACAGTGAACGAGCTAAACGGTGCTTTAGGCTACCGGTTGGATGGGTGCTCTCATCTTTTAAATAGAGATAAATACCGGGAAAAGCCGGCAGGTTTAGGCGGATCAGGTGAGTATCAGCGGAGCGTTGGAAGTCAGCTTCTATTTCACTGATAGCATTTTTTACCCAAGTGTTGGTCATTTCATGGCCTGCGATGTAGGTAGTAAACTAATGATGACTAGATTAACGGTTATTAAAGAAAAAAACGTTGCCATTTTTCCTTCTTTATCGCCAAATGGTAGAAATTTATTCTATGGTTACTCGTTATGTTAGATAAAACTGACCGTAAACTCCTCTGTATGTTGCAAGAAGATTGCACTCAATCACTGCAAGTACTGGCCGAAGCCGTCAATCTTACCTCCACACCCTGCTGGAAACGGTTAAAACGCCTTGAGGATGAAGGATTTATCCGTGGGCGCGTGGCACTGCTGGACAGCGAAAAATTGGGGTTGGGGCTTACGGCATTTGTGCTGATTAAAACTCAGCAGCATAATAGTGGCTGGTATCAGGAATTTGTTGAATTTACTAAGCAAATGCCAGAGGTGTTGGCGTTCTATCGTATGGCCGGAGAATATGACTATCTGATGCAGGTCGAAGTTGCCGATATGAAAAGTTACGACAATTTTTACAAACGCATGGTTAATGGTGTTCCGAGGCTGATTGATGTGACATCAAGTTTTGCGATGGAAAAAATCAAATATACAACTATGTTGCCTGTTCCTGAGTGAATATTTGGATTAAAAGCCCTTTTACCGATGCTATGCTACCCCCTTCATCGCGCGTAGCGAGAAAATACCGATGTATTCGGTGTCAGACCAGGAATAAAACTGAGTGAGATTGTTTGCACAACTAGGCTGGTATTTTCGCCGTGAATGGCGCCGCTATGTAGGCGCGGTGTTGTTGTTAATTATTATCGCTATCCTACAACTGTTGCCGCCTAAACTGGTCGGAGTAATTGTGGATGGTATCAGCACAAAACAGATGCCTACCAATATGTTACTGGTATGGATTGGTGTGATGCTGATAACCGCTATTGTGGTCTACCTACTGCGTTATGTCTGGCGTGTTTTATTATTTGGTGCCTCTTATCAATTGGCTGTGGAGTTGCGGTCAAACTTTTATCGCCAACTTAGCCGCCAGGCCCCTGGTTTCTATTTACGTCACCGTACCGGCGATTTAATGGCTCGTGCGACGAATGATGTTGATCGCGTGGTCTTTGCTGCCGGTGAGGGGGTGCTGACGCTGGTGGATTCGTTGGTGATGGGATGCGCGGTGCTGATTGTAATGAGCACCCAAATTAGCTGGCAATTAACACTGTTATCATTGTTACCTATGCCGGTAATGGCGGTGGTGATCAAATATTACGGTGACCAACTGCATCAACGTTTCAAATCGGCCCAAGGGGCATTTTCTACGCTGAATAACCAGGCGCAAGAAAGCCTGACCAGTATTCGCATGATTAAAGCTTTTGGCCTGGAAGATCATCAATCACAGCAGTTTGCTCAGGTCGCGGCAGAAGCCGGTGCCAAGAATATGTATGTCGCACGTATCGATGCCCGTTTTGATCCAACTATCTATATCGCCATCGGGATCGCGAATTTATTGGCGATTGGCGGCGGCAGTTGGATGGTGGTTAATCACAGTATTACTTTGGGTCAACTTACCAGTTTCATCATGTATCTGGGGCTGATGATCTGGCCCATGCTTGCCTTGGCGTGGATGTTCAATATCGTTGAACGAGGCAGTGCCGCCTATAGCCGTATTCGCAGTTTGCTGGAAGAAGCGCCGGTGGTTAAAGATGGTGATATTGAGCTGAGCGATGGGCGTGGCACACTCGCGGTGAATATTCGCCATTTCTATTACCCAGGTAGTGAACAGCCTGCGTTACATGATGTGGCGCTGAAATTAGCACCGGGGCAGATGTTGGGGCTATGCGGGCCTACAGGGTCGGGTAAGAGTACCTTACTGGCATTGATTCAGCGGCAGTTTGATGTGGATGATGGTGCTATTTGTTATCAAGGGCATGCGCTGTCTGATATTAGGTTGCATGACTGGCGTGGCCGTTTATCTGTGGTCAGCCAAACGCCATTCCTCTTTTCTGATACGGTTGCTGGCAACATTGCATTGGGTAAACCTGATGCCACGCAGGCTCAAATTGAGCGGGCCGCTCGTTTAGCCAGTGTGCATGAAGATATTTTACGCCTTCCTCAGGGTTATGACACTGAAGTGGGTGAGCGCGGTGTGATGCTATCTGGCGGGCAGAAACAGCGGATTTCCATCGCCCGCGCACTGTTGCTGGATACTGAGATCCTGATTCTCGATGATGCGCTATCCGCAGTTGATGGTCAGACCGAATATGAAATCCTAAAAAATCTGCGTGAATGGGGTGAGCATCGTACCGTGATTATCAGTGCGCACCGTCTTTCAGCGTTGACCGAAGCCAGCGAAATTTTAGTGATGCAACATGGTGGCGTGATGCAGCGCGGGACACATAACGTATTAGTCAGTCAATCCGGCTGGTATCGGGAGATGTACCGTTATCAACAACTGGAGGCAGCATTAGATGATGGTGAGTCGGAGGCCAAAACCGATGAGTAAAGTTCAGCAACTTTGGCCGACACTTAAGCGCCTGCTCTCCTATGGCTCCCCTTATCGTAAACCGTTAGGGTTGGCGGTATTGATGTTATGGATTGCGGCTGCCGCCGAGGTCAGCGGCCCGCTTTTGATAAGTTATTTTATTGACCATGTGGTCGCAAAAGGCACTTTGCCCCTCGGTTTAGTCAGTGGGTTGGCATTGGCTTATCTGTTGCTGCAACTGTTGGCAGCAGCATTGCATTATTTTCAGGCATTGCTTTTTAACCGTGCTGCCGTAGGTGTGGTTCAGCGCCTACGTATTGAAGTGATGGATGCCGCTTTGCGTCAACCTCTCAGTGCGTTTGATACCCAGCCGGTCGGGCAATTGATTTCCCGTGTCACAAATGACACCGAAGTCATTAAAGATTTATATGTGATGGTGGTCTCCACCGTATTAAAAAGCGCGGCATTAATTGGCGCGATGCTGGTGGCGATGTTCAGTCTGGATTGGCGTATGGCGCTAATTTCTATCTGTATCTTTCCAGCAGTGCTGGTAGTGATGGCCATTTATCAACATTACAGCACACCCGTAGTGCGGCGAGTCCGGGCTTATTTGGCTGATATTAACGACGGTTTTAATGAAATTATTAACGGCATGGGCGTGATTCAGCAGTTTCGCCAGCAAGCTCGTTTTGGCGAACGTATGGAGTCTGCCAGCCGTGCGCACTATATGGCACGCATGCAAACTTTACGCTTGGAAGGGTTTTTATTGCGCCCGCTGCTGAGCCTGTTTTCTGCCTTGGTACTGTGTGGTTTGTTACTGTTGTTCGGTTTCAGTCCTGATGGCTCAGTGGGGGTGGGTGTGCTGTATGCTTTCATTAACTATCTGGGCCGCTTAAATGAACCCTTAATTGAACTCACATCACAGCAGTCAGTCATGCAGCAAGCTGTGGTGGCTGGGGAACGTATTTTTGATCTGATGGACCGCGCCCAGCAAGGATACGGTACTGATGATCGCCCACTGACCAGTGGCCGTATCCAGGTGGATAATGTCAGCTTTGCTTATCGTAGCGATAAAATGGTACTGCAAAATATCTCCCTTGATGTACCTTCGCACGGGTTTGTTGCTCTGGTCGGGCATACCGGCAGCGGAAAAAGTACGTTGGCTAACCTGTTGATGGGCTACTACCCGGTGCAACATGGTGAGATTCTGCTAGATGCTCGTCCTTTATCCGCGTTATCCCATCAGACCTTGCGCCAAGGGGTGGCCATGGTGCAACAGGATCCAGTGGTGTTGGCTGATTCCTTTTTTGCCAATGTGACTTTAGGCCGTGATATCTCTGAACAGCAAGTGTGGGAAGCTCTGGAAACGGTGCAACTGGCCCCTTTAGTCCATGCGCTACCCGATGGATTGCACAGTCTGCTTGGTGAGCAGGGGAATACCTTGTCAGTTGGGCAAAAACAGTTGCTGGCGATGGCGCGAGTATTGGTACAGGCTCCGCAAATCCTGATTTTAGATGAGGCGACTGCCAATATTGACTCTGGTACTGAGCAGGCCATTCAGCGGGCATTGCAGCTAATCCGAAAAAATACCACGCTGGTAGTGATTGCTCACCGCCTTTCAACCATTGTTGATGCTGATACCATCTTGGTGTTGCACCGTGGTGTGGCAGTGGAGCAGGGTAAGCATCAAGAGCTGCTGGCCGCCCATGGGCGTTATTATCAAATGTATCAATTGCAATTGGTTAGCGAAGATTTAGCCGCCATTGATCAGGTAGAGACGGCGGTAAGTTAATTAATAAGTTGTGGGGCTAAGCGGCCCCGCACTATTTTCTGTGTTTTCCTAAGTCAAATCGTTAATGCATATCCCCGTTAATGCCCATTTTGCAGCTTTCGTGCACCATAATCTTGCAATGCAATAGGTCGTCGATGCTGTCGTGCACTTCTGTGACGCGCTTCGCACTATTTTGGTGCGCGAAAATTATTCAATACGATGAATTCAGCCGCTACACGGCTGACTCATGTATCTCAACCGCCCTAGCTTCGCCATTTCCGCATTAAATTATATCTATCATTACTTATGGCATAGCCTTTGCTTTACTTCATTTGTGGCAGACATGAATTCGACTTAATTCGAGAAGGGGCAAATATGAAGCTGGTTACCGTGGTTATCAAACCATTTAAGCTGGAGGATGTGCGTGAAGCCTTATCCTCTGTGGGTATTCAGGGGCTGACCGTAACCGAAGTAAAAGGATTTGGTCGCCAGAAGGGACACGCAGAGCTCTATCGGGGAGCTGAATACAGTGTCAATTTCTTACCTAAAGTGAAAATTGATATCGCAATTGCTGATGATCAATTGGATGAAGTGATTGACGTGATCAGTAAGGCGGCCTATACCGGCAAAATTGGTGATGGCAAAATTTTCGTTGCTGAATTGCAACGTGTTATTCGCATCCGTACCGGCGAAACCGACGAAGCAGCACTGTAATTTGCAGGCTCAAATTTAGTGAATAGGGATGGGTTGATGATGAAAAAACTTTTATCCATGTTGGGCCTGAGTTCGGTAGCGATGCTGCCTTCTTTGGCAATGGCCGCAGCACCGGCTGTAGCTGACAAAGCTGATAATGCTTTTATGATGATTTGCACCGCGCTGGTGCTGTTTATGACTGTGCCCGGTATTGCCCTGTTCTACGGCGGTCTGCTGCGTTCCAAGAACGTATTATCGATGATGACTCAGGTCATGGTGAGCTTTGCTCTGATCTGTGTGCTGTGGGTGCTCTATGGCTATAGTCTGGCTTTCGGCACCGGCAATGCATTCTTTGGTAGTTTCGATATGGCGATGCTAAAAGGTATTGGTTTGACCAGCCTGAGTGGCACTTTCTATCAATATATCCATGTGGTGTTCCAGGCTTCATTTGCCTGTATCACGGTCGCACTGGTGGTGGGATCATTCGCCGAACGTATTCGTTTCTCTGCGGTATTAATTTTTGCAGCACTGTGGTTCACCTTCTCATATTTGCCGATGGCACATATGGTATGGGGTGGTGGTTTCCTGGCAATGGATGGCGCACTGGACTTTGCCGGTGGTACTGTTGTGCATATCAACGCCGCGATTGCTGGTTTGGTGGGCGCTTACTTACTGGGTAAACGTGCTGGTTTTGGTAAAGAAGCGTTCAAACCTCATAACTTACCTATGGTGTTTACCGGTACTGCGATTCTGTATATCGGTTGGTTTGGCTTCAATGCCGGTTCAGCCAGTGCCGCGAATGAAATTGCTGCACTTGCCTTCTTGAATACGGTAGTTGCAACAGCGGGTGCTATCTTGTCTTGGGTCTTTGCTGAGTGGATTTTACGCGGCAAACCGTCGCTGCTGGGGGCATGTTCCGGTTGTATCGCAGGTTTGGTTGCGATTACGCCAGCGGCAGGTACAGTCGGGGTTGGCGGTGCATTGATTATCGGTCTGGTCGGGGGTGTTGCCGGTCTGTGGGGTGTGGTTCTGCTGAAAAAATGGCTGCGGGTAGATGATACCTGCGACGTATTCGGTGTCCACGGCGTGTGTGGGATTGTCGGTTGTATCCTGACCGGTGTCTTCACCTCGGCTTCACTGGGCGGTACAGGTTACGCCGCTGGCGTCACTATGGGCCATCAGGTAGGTGTGCAACTGTTCAGCGTCGGTGTGTGTTTGGTCTGGTCTGGTGTTGTTGCCTTCGTTGCCTTTAAAATTGCTGACCTGTTGGTTGGCCTGCGGGTACCAGAAGAACAAGAACGCGAAGGTCTGGATGTTAACAGCCACGGCGAAAATGCATACAACCAATAAGCTAGAAGTAGCAGTAAAATAAATAATAATGATGATAGCAGCAGGGGCGATATGATATCGCCCCTGTTCTATTTTTGGCAAAGGCTATCGAGGTATCATCGATGCAAACGAATGACACCTTCCTGCACGGTAGAAGCCACTAATATCCCTTCCCGGCTGTAAATCTGGCCACGGACAAAGCCCCGCGCGCCGGAAGCAGAAGTGCTTTCTACTGCATACAGCAGCCAATCGTCCAGGCGAAATGGCCGATGGAACCACATAGAATGATCTATCGTGGCAATCTGCACTCCTGGCTCCAGGAAACCAATCCCATGTGGCTGCAAGGCCGTTGGCAGGAAATTAAAATCAGAGGCATAACCCAGTAAATACTGATGAACCCTCAGGTCATCTGGCATGGCACCGTTGGCGCGGAACCAGACATAGCGATTCGGTTCTTCTACCGAGCCTTGCAATGGGTTGTGGAATTTCACCGGGCGCATTTCAATTGGCTGATGGCCGATAAACTTTTCCCGTACTTTTTCGGGGATCATATGTGCGAACTGGCGGGCAATGTCTGTTTCTGACATCAACCCTTCCGGTGGGGGAACGTCCGGCATGGTATTTTGGTGTTCGAACCCCTCTTCTTGACTCTGGAACGATGCCGTCATATAGAAGATGGGTTTACCATTCTGAATCGCACTGACCCGGCGGGCGCTGAAGCTGTTGCCATCACGTAGTGTTTCGACGTCATAGATAATGGGCTTGCTGCTGTCCCCTGGGCGCAGAAAATAGCTGTGGAAAGAATGTACTGCCCGCTCTGCCGGTACGGTTTGTTTTGCTGCATAGATAGCCTGACCCACTACCTGACCACCAAATACCTGGCGCAAGCCCAGATCTTCACTTTGGCCACGAAAGATACCTTCTTCAATTTTCTCAAGGAAGAGCAGATCGAGTAGTTTTTCTAATGCTTGACTCATGTTGTGGCCCCTGATGGTTGAGTTTATACACAGTGTGCTGAATCCGTTGGGCGCTCGTCAATATATTGCTGTGAAAGGCCTGTTCAACTGAGGAATATCGGATAAGGAATAGTCTGATAAATGCCTCAATGGGGTAAGCGTCAGCGGGAAGTAGAATATTGTGCTATAATTGGCTTGCTAGGTGGTTGAAGCCACTTATTAAACGCCGGCTGTTGTGTAGATAGCTTGCATCTTAATAATAAGAAGGAGTGCGACCTATGAAACCTTGGCAATCAATGAAATTCTGGCAGATAGCGGGTGGGGCAGCATTAGTGGTAAGTTTGGCTGGGTGTGCTCATCGAGGGGCTGATGTTCCGGTTCCCGCGCCGGCAGGTGTAACCACTGCTGCCGCACCTATTGCACAGCCTGCTGTACAGGGGACAGTGAACATCCGCGAGCGCATTGCATTACCACCTGATGCCGTAGTTACGGTTACGCTGTCGGATGCCTCACTGGCTGATGCACCATCACGGGTTATCGCCCAGAAAGCAATTCGTACTGAGGGCAAACAGGCTCCGTTTAGTTTTGCTTTGCCGTTTAACCCAGCCGACATCCAGCCAAATGCACGTATTATTGTAAGTGCAGCGATCACTCGCAATGGCCAGTTATTGTTTATCACCGATACCATTCAAGAAGTGATCAACCGTGGCGCGGGTACCCAGGCTAATCTGTTATTGGTCCCTGCAACCTCTGTTGCTATAGAAACAACCCCAGGGGGACCGGCAACAATACAGGGCGCGCCTACCATAACAGGCAGTGCGACCATCCAGTAATGTTTAACCCGCCATGAGCCGGTTTTTCAGAAAAGCCAATTAATTTGGCAATAGCGCCACAGGATAGCCACTATTCTGTGGCGTTTTTATTAGCGGTATTGCCAGCGATAGCGGCGTAAATCAATTCTACCCGAAGTATCGATATCAATACCTTCAGCCAGTAATGCCTTTTTTTGTCTAAGATAATCATCACCAATTAATGATATTTCGCCATGACGATTAATCACCCGATACCAGGGTAAGGCAGAGCCTTCCGGCAAGCGTTTGAGAACTCCACCGACTTGGCGTGCAGCTCTGGGGGAGCCAATCAGCCGCGCGATATCGCCATAAGTGGTCACCTGTCCATAGGGGATAGCGGCCACCACTTGGAAGACCCGTTGGCGGAAACTGTCGACAAACGGTAGGTCACCCGATTCTGTGGGCAAATCTGATATTGCAGATTCCCACTGATTTTGGCTCTCTGTTTTTGATGATGTCACAGCATTCTCTTTTTTATCTGCATGGGCGGATAGTGCGACGTTATAGAAATAAATAGAGCGATATAAATAGAACGAGATAAATAAATAACATCATCAATGCTTTTGGTGCCAGCAGAAAAGAGATTTAACCCAAACCTGAGGGGAAGTGGGCAAGAAACCACCGGTTAGTGCGGGTTGTCTTGCTATTTGGTGGGTCATGGTCGATAATGCCCACCGCTCCAGAGTACAAGGAGCCGTTAACGTCAATGGAGGTCCTGTTGGTTCTCCCGCAACACTAACTTGTGAACTCGGTCAGATCCGGAAGGAAGCAGCCGTAGCAGGCGAGGTGTGTGCCGGGATGTAGCTGGCAGGGCCTCCACCATTTCTGATAAGTGCATGATATCCATCATATTAAACACTTGTTTCGTGCATTGAAACGGCAGTGATACAACTTTTGTGTATCACCTAGGGCGCTAATCAATGTCACATCTTATACTTTCCCGTCATGGAATCTGGTACTACCATAGAGTCTACCTGACACCTAGAAAACGTCGTGAAATTCGAATCAGCTTTATCACAATGATATTATGCCGGTGCATAGTGTTTTTGGTGCTTCCGTATCGATAATCTGAATCCTATTCAAACCTTTCTACTTTGAAACTAGCTTGTTTTTTATTATCTGTCCGTCTTTCATGATGATAGTCAGGTTTTTTTCAGGATCTGCCAGCAGTCCGACATCAGCGAGTGGATCGCCGTTAACCAGCAATAAATCAGCTAAGGCTCCGACTTCGACAACACCAAGTTTTCCTGGATATGGATTGCGTCGATCTGATAGTGCTAACAATTTTGCATTATCAGATGTTGCCATTCTGAGCACTTCGGCGGGCGTATACCACCGTGTCATTGTAGAAAGCTGTGAGCCTTGTCGGGCTGCCAAATTTCCATCAAATAAAACATCTGTTCCGAACGCAACTTTCACCCCGTATTTTTTAGCTAAGCGATAAGCGTTATCAGTCCCGGCAAAAATCTGCGCTGCTCTGGCTTGTCCCGCGGGATCGGGCAGTTGATTTGCATTCTCGTCCGCCAAAAAAGGCTGCAGACTCCACCATGTACCTGTATCTGCCATTAATTTTGCAGTTGCATCATCTGCCAATTGACCATGCTCAATTACTTTTGCTCCAGCTTTGATAGCATTGCTAATGGCTTCAGGGGTATAAGCATGGACTGTCACATAAGTACCCCAATTAGCCGCGGCCTCGACTGCGGCGTGAATTTCATCGACGCTAAGTTGAACTGTATCTAATGGGCCATAGGGAGAAGATACGCCACCGCCTCCTGTCAACTTGATTTGGCTAGCTCCTTGCAACAATTGCTCTCTGGTGCGCTTTCGAATTTCATCGGCTGAATCAGCTATCGCAGACATGCCAATTCGTTCTGGGTAACTTAATTGATCAGGGGTAGCCGGTATTTCTGAAAGCATCCGAAAATCACCATGACCACCCGTTTGTGAAATCATTGCTCCTGATGGCCAGATGCGTGGCCCTTTGATTACGCCATTATCAATTGCGAGTTTTAAGCCAAACGCGGGTCCACCCAAATCTCGAACGCTGGTAAAACCGCGTAGAAGTGTTGACTCTGCTTCAGCACCGGCCAGCAATGTGATAAAACTTAACGGAGCGGTTGAAGCTAATGCCATGGAAGGACGAGCCATAAAAGTATGCCAGTGGGCATCGATAAGGCCCGGCATCAATGTTTGACCATTGCCAGCGATATGCACGGCATCAGTTGCTGGATTAATCGGTTGAGCAGAAATTTGAGTGATTTTATTGCCTTCAACAACCACATTCATTTTGGACGTTAAGGTTGTGCCGTCAAAGACCCGGACATCTTCGAAGATAGTCATTGGTAATTTATTTGGCGATTGAGCATAAGATAGTGAGGGTAGGAGGCTGACCATACAGGCAGCCACAAATGTTGTTTTGATTGTCTTTGACATCAGTATTTTCCTCTTGTATCTGAGAACAAGATAGCGTTGAATATTATATATATCTTATCATCTCTTTTATTTTGGCACTGTTGCAAATAGCTGCTTAGGGCAAACTGTTGATGATAGGAGCTTGGATCCATTTTTTGCCCGACTGCTGCCGTGATTATATCTGGCATGATCTCGCGGCGGGGCTTTATTTCCTTAGCGATTGATACCTATTTCTTCGTCAGCCAGGGAGACGTTGTGCTCCAAAAAATAATATCTGCACCAAGATAATCGTCGGCAAATTGTACAAACTCATCCTTGCTAAATGGCTTACCCGTGTTGGGGTTCTTGTAGGTCAAGGTAGGCTCCTGCACTGCCATGGCAATGAGTGCTAGCCTCCACCATTTCTGATGTTATCTTCCTAGTGTGCTTACCTAAAGTGTCAACCCTTCTTGTTGAACCTCTTCTTTACGTTTTCTTATGCTATTGGTCAGATATTTTCAGCTAGACGTATTAATGAAGGGGAAAATAAGATTTTTCTCATTTATTTATTGGTTTAGGTGTCTATTTACATTTAAGATTTAGCAAAGGATTAATAATATTTTGAAATTATTAGCGCTAAGAGTGAATTTTAATAAATGAAGCGGACAAAGCACTTTGACTTAAATGCCCTTCCACTCTGCTGATAACTCACTGGATTTACCTAAATCTGATATGCAATAACGCGGGATTCAAGTTAACCTTCAATACCGTGGGCCTATCAAGACATTTATCTCAAATTAAAACACGAACGAATTGCCTGGTTCATTGAAGCCGATAACGACTATCGGCTCAACGTTGTGTGTCTTAACCAGCGTTAAGCAGACTATTTCACATGTTGCCAAACCGTAGGTGGGATTTTATCATAAAGCTTATTCATTGTGAGTTCAGCCAGGCGATGGTCTGCCGCTGAGTAAAATAATTCCAACTCATCATCGGAAAGCTCATACTTATTCTTTTCAATTACACGTTCCAATGTATCAATAGTCGTACATTTTCTTAAACGCATCAGGTAGTCAGTTTTTGTCATGGTGGTTTTTCTTCTCGATATACAAATTAATATAGGGAAACTATCCCTTAAGTTTTCATCAGGGTACAGATGTATTCTCCTGAGAAAAGTCTGAATAAACGCTCTTTGGTTTTTTGCCAGCGCCGCAATTCAGGATCATTGATTCCGTAACTACTAAACAAAGTATATGTATCGTCTAAATATTCTTCCACTAACTCTGAAAGGTCGCCGTCATCCGGGTATTTTATTTTAAAACTCATCACAAATGAAGCTATATGCTCGATCAAATCATTGAGTTGCAGATTTACGGCAGATGTTGGGTCATTTACCCACCCATGATGGCTGTCGCCAAGGGTAGCAATGCCTTCATCATACAAGTTTTCACATAGAAACTTCAACTGGGCAATGTCATGCCGTTTAGGCGAGTACTCATCCATATCATCCCCTCCGTAAAGTCTTAATTCGGTGTTGATAACACAATGTGAGTAGATAGATAATCATATAAATGTAGAAGCTTATCGTTAACGTAAATAAACTTGTCTTGATATGAATATAAATCATTTCTTCGCTCACCGCGCAACTTTATTACTTAATCTTACAATTCGTCAGCGGTTGAGGGCCTGTCATTGTTAATTATATCAAAAGTGATTCTTTCTGGATGTACAATAAATGTTACAGCACCGGTTAAGGTTTCTTCAGTATTGATATCCAAACAGGGGTTAAAGATATGCCATTGGTAACAGTAAGTCATTGAATAGCAGTTATCTTCTACGTGAGAAATATCAAGAATTTCTAATGAACCCGCCGTGTACCTGGCATTTTCCGAATAATACATTAAGCCGGAAACCAAACTTCCTTCAATTTCACGGATATTATTGCTGATAACACTCTTGAGTAATGAAATCGCGTAACACCCTGAGGTGAAGTCCCCAGCTATTTCATTGTTCATTAATTGTCCGCTCATGGTGGCAAGATTAATTCATTCCTGTATCGCTATTGTAACAAAAAATGCTTTGGCATTTGTTTTTCAGCAACTACGAGCATGATTTGAATCAAAAAAATCAAATTTAATGAGATTTTTTCAACTAATACTATCAGCTACATGTTGTGATGTTATTTGATGCACTTGCTTTCAATAACACGCTCTTCCTATAAAATAACGCAGTCTAAATAGGGTTCTTCATATTTAGGGTTATTACTCACGATTAATTTAACTACTCTCTATTAACCTAGAATGCTCAGCGGGTTTGGTCAAGAGCAGGGGGGGATATTACCTGTTTTCTATTGTGTAATTTATCGTTTTGCGAGCATTACCGAACAATGTTGAGGTTAGAATACCAAAACCCTGCCTGACCTCACCAGTGGAGTAACAGTAAAAATTGTTTAATTTACTGTTACTAAGCATGTTTGCGCTGTCTAGTTTGCCATTAGCGGCAAGTTTGCTTCCGTTTACTGAGGGCGGTGGGGCTAGCGTGCTAAAACTTGTTACTTTTAAAACTCGTCAATCATGATGTTTTCTTGAATTTAATAATTTTATGTGATGTTATAACGTATCACATGAAAACACATGCTCTGTTCTACTATGAATAAACACGCTTTCCTTACCTGGTTAAACCAGCCTTCCTACTGGACATTGTTCTCACTTTCGTCATTACAGCGCATCTCTGGCGTCGCCTTACTTTGCTTGCTGCTGTGGGGAGCTATTTATTGGGCGAATATATTGCCATGATAAAGTTGAGAAATATTGAGATTGGATATGATCGGCATGCACTTACCCCGCCAATTAATGGTGGTTTTGCTGCCGGGTCTCTCACGGCCATTATTGGGGCAAATGGAGCGGGTAAATCAACCCTACTTAAAACATTGGCAGATTTACAACCCGCAGTGATGGGGGAAATAACTTTTACCGGAGAAGATCGCCCTCAAATAGCCTATCTCCCACAGCAAGCTGAGTTAGATAAACAGTTCCCCATTGTCGTTCAGGATGTCGTGGCGATGGGATGCTGGCCCCAAAGTGGGCTACTAGGGGGCATTAATCATCAATCACGGCAACGAATCAAAAAGGCATTAGACACGGTCGGTATGCCGGAAATGGCGCGCCAACCCGTCGCTGAGCTTTCCGGCGGGCAGTTACAGCGGGTGCTGTTTGCCCGTCTTTTAGTGCAACAAGCACAACTGATATTACTGGATGAGCCTTTTACCGGTATTGATAGCCAGACCGTGCGGCTGTTACTCGATGTTATTCATCGGTTACACGATGAGGGGCGGACGATTATTGCTGTCTTACACGATATGTCGATGGTCGCTGAACATTTCCCCCGCGCCTTGTGGTTGACACCTCTTGGTAACTGTTGGGACTCATCTGAGCAGGTTCTGGCGCAATGGCATCACTGCCACAGCTCATCTTGCGCACTCTCTTCTCTGGCTCCTCAACCCGAACAGCAAAGGGTTATCAACTGATGACATTGTTCCATTTATTTGCTGATCCTTTTGTAGATTTTGGCTTTATGCGGCGGGCATTAGTCGCCTGTCTGGCTTTGTCACTCAGTTCAGCTCCTTTAGGGGTTTTCTTGTTATTACGGCGAATGAGCCTGGTGGGGGATGCTCTATCTCACGCGGTATTGCCGGGAGCGGCTATCGGTTACCTCATTTCAGGAATGTCACTGGTGGCAATGGGCGTGGGTGGGTTTATTGCCGGATTAGCGGTTGCTATGTTGTCCGGTTGGGTCAGCCGACGAACACTATTAAGAGAAGATGCCAGCTTTGCCGGTTTCTATCTGGGCTCGCTGGCATTGGGGGTCACGCTGGTCTCTCTACGTGGCTCGAGCATGGATCTGCTCCATGTGTTATTTGGTTCTATTTTGGCTGTTGATGTCAGTGCCATGACTATGGTCGGCGTTATCACGACGGTCTCGATGTTGGCTTTAGCGGCGATTTATCGCGCACTGGTGATTGAGTCATTCGACCCTGTCTTTCTACGGGTCAGTATGGGGCGCTGGCTGATGGTGGTCCACGCTCTGTTTTTATCGCTGGTGGTTATCAATCTGGTCGCCGGGTTTCAGATTCTTGGCACCCTGATGTCGGTAGGATTAATGATGTTGCCTGCTGCCAGTGCCCGTTTTTGGGCCAAAAATCTCCCTCATACATTAGGTATTGCCATGGCCATCGGCATGGTTGCCAGTTTTGTCGGCTTGTTGTGGTCTTATTACGCCTCGTTACCTGCCGGGCCGGCAATAGTCCTTAGCGCCAGCCTGATTTTCTTTGTATCTATTTTATTTGGAACGCGTGGTGGTGTTTTAGCAACCGCGCGCCGTTAAGAAGTACCGGTCGTTAAAGGAGAGTTAAATGAAGCGTTTACCTATTAGTTTGGCGGTAGCTGCCCTACTGTCTAGCCCATTGGCGATGGCAAAAACTGTTGAAGCTGTAGCCAGTTTTTCTATTTTAGGCGATATCGTCCAGCAGGTGGGGGGCGAGCATGTCAATGTGGTGACATTGGTCGGCCCGGATGGGGATCCCCATAGTTTTGAACCGATGCCGAAAAATAGTAAACAGTTATCTAACGCTGATGTGGTGTTTATCAGCGGGCTAGGGCTTGAAGGGTGGTTGGAGCGTTTGATCAGTGCTTCTGGCTATAAAGGGCAGGTCGTTGTCGCCTCAACCGGGATCGATACGCGTAAAATGGATGAAGAGGGAAAGAGGGTGACGGACCCCCACGCATGGAACAGCATGGCGAATGGTATCAAGTATGCCAACAACGTAATGAATGCATTGATTGTCGCCGATCCTGAGGATGCTGATTATTTCCGTAAACGTGGTGGAGAATACATTCAGCAATTGGAAAAACTGGATGCTTATGCGAAAGCTCAGTTTGCCACGATCCCGATAGATAAGCGTAAGGTCCTGACCAGCCATGATGCTTTCGGCTATTTTAGCCAAGAGTATGGGGTTAACTTCTTATCGCCCGTCGGATTTTCCACTGAGGCTGAAGCCAGTGCCAGCGATGTAGCCGCGCTAATTAAACAGATCAAACAAGAGAAAATAAAAACGTATTTTATTGAAAATCAGACTGATCCGCGTTTAGTAAAACAGATTGCCGCAGCCAGTGGTGCTAAAGCTGGTGGTGAGCTTTACCCTGAAGCCTTATCCGCAACCGGTGGCCCGGCAGCAACCTATGCTGAAGCTTTTAAACACAATGTAGATACCATTGTGAACAGTATGAAGTAACTATAAACCAATAAACAAAGTGGCTAGTGCTCAGTCTTTGATTTTGGTCAGAGGCTGAGTACTTGACCTTGGTTGATAACTCTCTTCTTTAACATGAAAAAGCCCCGTTGGGCAGCAACGGGGCTTATCAATACCATCAACTGATGGGCTAAAAACCAAATCAAAATCAACGCTTCTTATGAGTCCCTCCCTGAACTGCTTTAAAACGTGGATTACTTTTACAAATAACGTATACCCGACCACGGCGACGAACGATTTTACAATCGGGATGACGGTTTTTAGCTGAACGTAATGAACTCAATACTTGCATGATTAACTCTCAGGATTAGCTGGTTTTTTTAGTCAAGAAGCGACCAAAACGTTGATTGAAGCGCGCAGTACTGCCTTCTTTGGAGAACTCTTTTTGTTTACCGGTGTAGTACGGATGTGAGGCTGAGGAGATATCCAGCGTGACATAAGGATAGGTCTGCCCATCGCGCTCAATGGTGCGTGCTGTGGCAATGGTGGAACCCACGGTGAAATAGGTATCTGCGCTGGTGTCGTGAAAAACCACTGTCCGGTAGTTAGGGTGGATGCCGGGTTTCATAAAAACTCCAATTGTTATGTTATACTATAACAATAATTATGCGCTATTCACTTTTGAGTTTCAAGTACAGAAAATAAAAAACCCGCAAACCTAAGTCTGCGGGTTTTCTTAATGATGTATTTCATCAATTGTGGTGACGTAAGGTTTACTTGGCCTTATGGTCAACCGCATGCGAGTGTTCTACATCTTCGTTTTTTCGACTAAAGCGACGGCGAACCACCACGAAGAAGACCGGAACAAAGAAGATAGCCAGTACAGTTGCGGTTACCATCCCGCCCATAACACCTGTACCTACCGCATTCTGTGCACCAGAACCTGCGCCACTACTGATAACCAGTGGCAGAACCCCTAGGATAAAGGCTAATGACGTCATCAGAATTGGTCGCAGACGCATACGTACTGCTTCCAAGGTTGATTCCACCAAACCTTTCCCTTCTTTGTCCATTAAGTCTTTAGCAAACTCAACAATCAAGATGGCGTTCTTGGCCGATAGTCCGATAGTGGTCAATAAGCCTACCTGGAAGTAAACGTCGTTATTGAGCCCACGCAGAGAGGCCGCCAGTAACGCGCCCACAACACCCAGCGGTACCACCAACATAACTGAGAATGGAATCGACCAGCTTTCATACAGCGCAGCCAGACATAAGAACACCACAATCAGTGAGATGGCATACAACGCGGGAGCCTGGTTACCTGACAGACGTTCTTGATAAGACATGCCGGTCCAGTCATAACCGATGCCGCTTGGCAATTTAGACGCCAGATCCTGCATCAGGTCCATTGCCTCACCGGTACTTTTACCCGGCGCTGCCTGACCCAGAATTTCCATGGATGGCAGACCGTTATAACGTTCAAGTCGAGGTGAGCCGTATTCCCATTTCGCGGTGGAGAAAGTATTAAACGATACCATCTGACCGGTGTTGTTACGGACATACCACTTATCGATATCACCCGGTAACATACGGAAAGGCGCATCAGCTTGTACATAAACTTTCTTCACACGACCACGGTCGATAAAGTCGTTTACGTAACTGCCGCCCATCGCTGAACCGAGCGTGGTATTGATATCGGAAATCGAAACACCAAGAGCCTGTGCTTTTTCCTGATCAACTTCCACTTTGAACTGAGGTGTATCTTCCAGTCCGTTCGGCCGCATACCGACCAGCATATCTGAGTGTTGCGCCGCCATACCGAGCAGTTGGTTACGCGCTTCAGTTAATTTCTGATGGCCGACGTTACCCTGATCAATTAACTGGAAGTCAAAGCCGGTAGCAGTACCCAACTCCACAATCGCTGGCAAGTTAAAGGCGAAGACCAAACCGTCTTTGATTTGCGAGAAGGCAGCAGATGCGCGGCCGACAATTGCTGGAACTTTGTTCTGTTCTCCCGGACGCTCATCCCAGTTTTTCAGACTGACGAATGCCAGACCCGTGTTCTGACCCTGACCACTGAAACCGAAGCCGTTAACGGTAAATACAGAGTTAACCACGTCTTTTTCTTTGTCGAGATAATAGTCAGTAACCTGATTTAGCACTTTCTGAGTACGTTCTTGCGTCGCACCCGCAGGCATTTGCACCATGGTCAGGAATACACCCTGATCTTCTTCTGGTAAGAATGATGTCGGCAAGCGTAGGAACAACACGCCCATACCAATCACTATCAGCAGATAGATCAGCAGATAACGGCCAGTGCTGCGCAAAATGTTGGCAACGCTGTCAGTGTAGTGATGGGTGCTTTTCTCGAACATGCGGTTAAACCAACCGAAGAAGCCGGTACTCGGCCCATGTTCACCTTTGGTTATAGGTTTCAGCATTGTCGCGCACAGTGCGGGTGTCAGAATCAATGCCACCAGAACCGAGAGCACCATGGCTGAAACAATGGTGATAGAGAACTGACGATAAATCGCCCCGGTTGCGCCGCCAAAGAAGGCCATCGGGATAAATACTGCCGACAGTACCATCGCGATCCCCACCAATGCGCCCTGGATTTGCTCCATAGACTTTTTGGTGGCTTCTTTCGGCGGTAGCCCTTCTTCCTGCATCACACGTTCGACGTTCTCTACCACCACGATGGCGTCATCTACCAATAGACCTATCGCCAACACCATCCCGAACATCGTTAGGGTGTTTATCGAATAGCCAAAGGCGGAGAGAATAGCGAAAGTACCCAGCAATACGACCGGTACTGCAATCGTTGGAATCAATGTTGCCCGGAAGTTCTGCAAGAACAGATACATTACCAGGAACACCAAAATGATAGCTTCAACCAGTGTTTTAACCACTTCGTTAATAGAGATTTTAACGAATGGGGTGGTGTCGTACGGATAAACCACTTTCAACCCATTCGGGAAGAAGGGTTGTAATTTCGCCAGTTCAGCTTTTACTGCAGCAGAGGTGTCCAGGGCGTTAGCACCGGTTGCCAGTTTAATACCGATACCTGCCGCAGGTTTACCATTATAACGGGCGATGATGTTATAGCTTTCAGCACCCAGTTGAACGATAGCCACATCTTTCAGGCGAACCTGCGAACCGTCAGTATTCACTTTCAGCAAGATCTGGCTGAATTCTTCTGCGTTGGTTAAACGGGTCTGCGCAATGATTGATGAGTTCAGCTCTTGACCAGGTACGGGTGGAGTCCCCCCTAACTGGCCTGCTGCGACCTGATTGTTCTGTACTTTAATGGCATTAATAACATCAACCGGTGTCAGTTTGAAATTATTCAGTTTATGCGGATCCATCCAGATACGCATTGCGTATTGGGAACCAAATAACTGAACGTCACCCACACCGGCGGTACGGCTAATTGGATCTTTAACGTTAGAACCCACATAGTCCGCGATATCTTCTTGTTTCATGGTGCCGTCTTCAGAAATAAAGCCGGCAACCATGAGGAAGCTACTACTGGACTTTTCAACGCTCACGCCCTGCTGCTGCACTTCTTGCGGCAGTAATGGCATCGCTAATTGCAGTTTGTTCTGGACCTGAACCTGAGCGATATCTGGGTCAGTGCCTGAGTTAAAGGTCAACGTCAACTGAACGTTACCGGAGGAATCACTGCTGGAAGACATATACAGCAGGTTATCGATACCGTTCATGTTCTGTTCGATAACCTGCGTAACTGTATTCTGAACAGTAGTCGCATCGGCGCCAGGATAGTTGGCGGAGATTGTAATTGCCGGTGGCGCAATGGTTGGATATTGCGCAACGGGTAATTTCATTATCGCAAGTGCACCAGCCAACATCAGAATGATGGCGAGAACCCAAGCGAAAATAGGGCGATCTATAAAGAACTTAGCCATGAATTACCGGCTCCTTTTAAGACTTCTTCGCTGTATCAGCCGGAGCTGCTTTTTGCGCCGGGTCAGTAACTTCCTGCACTTTTACCTGCACGCCCGGTCTGATTTTCTGCAAGCCGGAAACAATAAGACGATCACCTGCTTTCAATCCTTCAGTAACCAACCATTTATTACCAATGGCCTGATTAGCAACCAGCGTGCGCATTTCAACTTTGTCATCTGCGCCGACAACCATAGCAGTAGCTTCGCCACGTGGGTTACGCGTCACACCTTGTTGAGGCACCAACAGTGCATCAGGTCTGACACCTTCATCCAAACGGGCACGAACAAACATGCCAGGCAGCAGCGCCTCGTTCGGGTTAGGGAAGATGGCACGGATAGTAATTGAACCGGTCGTTTCATCGACGGTGACACCAGAGAATTCCAGAGTACCGGTTTCTGCGTATTCAGAGCCGTTTTCCAGTAACAAGCGAACCTTGGCCTTACCGTTTTCTTGCTTGAGCGTGCCATCAGCCAGCTCTTTTTTCAGGCGCAAGAATTCATCGCTTGATTGAGTCACATCGACATACATCGGGTCAAGTTGCTGAACTGTGGTCATTGCCGTTGCCTGACCACTGGTCACCAATGCACCTTCAGTAACTGAAGATTTACCGGTACGCCCACTGATTGGCGACGTAACCTGAGTATATGCCAGGTTAATACGCGCTGTTTCTACCGCCGCTTTTGCTGCCAGAACACTCGCATTAGCTTGCATTGAGTCAGACATAGCCTGGTCATACTCTTGCTTACTGATGTAATTGGTACCCAGTAATGGTTTGTAGCGATTCACTGTCAGGCGGGCAATTTCAGCGGCAGCTTGTGCTTTCGCTAAATCACCTTTGGCGCTGTCATAAGCGGCCTGATATGTGGCTGGATCAATTTGATAAAGTGATGTTCCTGCGGTGACATCACTGCCTTCAACATAGTTACGTTTAAGAATGATCCCGCTAACTTGTGGGCGAACTTCTGCAACACGGAATGCGGACGTGCGGCCCGGTAGTTCGGTTGTGATATTCAGTGGTGCTGCTTTCAATGTCACAATACCAACTTCAGGTGCCTGTTGAGCATGGGCTTGCGCCGCATCTTTATCATTACATCCTATAAGTACTAAGCTGCCTGAAAGTACCAGAATTGCAGCCAGAGGCATTACCCCTCTGTTTTTGCTCATAGATAAACCTCAAGTGTCCGATTTTTAATTTAATTCAATGGATCACAAGCTTTAAAACCCATTGCTGCGTAAATTATATGTGCGTGCTATGGTACATACATTCGTGAATGTATGTAAATCGCACCCCCTCGAAAAAACAACGCTATGGCACGAAAAACCAAACAGCAAGCCGAAGAGACCCGGCAACAAATTCTTGATGCCGCAGTGCGGGAGTTTTCTGCGCATGGCGTTTCCGGCACTTCACTTACTGATATTGCCGCCGCCGCAGGCGTAACCCGAGGCGCAATTTATTGGCACTTCAAGAATAAGGTAGACCTGTTTAACGAAGTTTGGGAGTTATCAGAGTCTAAAATTGATCAGCTCGAATTAGAGTATCAGGCAAAATATCCCGATAATCCACTCCGCATCCTGCGTGAAATACTCATCTATGTTCTTGTTTCTACGCGTGAGGATTGCCGACGCCGTGCACTAATGGAGATTGTATTCCATAAATGTGAGTTTATCGGTGAGATGACCTCAGTCCATGACGCGCGTAAAGTTCTTGATTTAGCTAGTTATGAGCGAATTGAATCGGTTTTGCAAGACTGTATTGATGCAAATCAATTGCCCGTCAACCTTGATACTCGTCGAGCTGCGATTATCATGAAAGCTTATATTACAGGTTTGATGGAAAACTGGCTCTTTATGCCAGAAAGTTTTGATATAAAACAAGAGGCACCGGTATTAATTGATGCCTATCTGGAGATGCTAGGCCATAGTCTTTCGTTGCGAAAAGGGCTAAATAGCAAAGCATCGGATTAACTGGAGGTTTATATGAGTAGTTCACTGGTTGTGATTGCGAATGGGGCTGCCTATGGCCATGAGTCATTATTTAATGCTCTGCGTTTATCTATTGCGTTAAAAGAACAACAAGCCGATCTCGATTTACGCCTTTTTTTAATGTCTGATGCCGTCATTGCTGGCCTTAACGGGCAACAACCACGTGAAGGTTACAATTTACAGCAGATGCTAGAGATTCTTACAGCACAGAATGTTCCGGTTAAATTATGCAAAACTTGCGCCGATGCCCGTGGTGTGACTGGGTTAACGCTGGTTGATGGTGCAGAAATCGGTACTTTGGTTGAGTTGGCTCAATGGACGTTAGCCGCTGATAAAGTTCTCACATTCTAAGTAATAATGGGATTACTGCTCTTCCCCGAATCAACCGATATTGCTGGTTGTTACATCCTATTCAACAACAACTGCGTAACAGCCCGCATTATTACAGCTATTCACGTTCTGAAAGATTTTTCTTATTATTACTCGAGACTGAACGTGATAGGATTTCAGCCTCTCTGTTGAAATGAAGTTCAAATATGAGCAGCAGATCCCATAATCAATATTCTTTACCCTTATCCATGCCAGTCATGACGTCAGTGGGGGCATTTTTATTACGCCTTCAGACAATGCTTACCCTGCTTATAATTGCCTTTATATCTTTGCCATCGACTTTTGCATCTGGAATCAATATTGATGTGCCGACCCGCACTGAGGTATTAAGCCAACTGGATACACTATCAAAACAAAAAATATTGTCGCCAGCGGAAAAGCTATCACAGCAGGATCTAACTAAAACGTTGGAATACCTTGATACCATTGAGCGTACCAAGCAAGAGGCCAGTCAACTTAAACAACAACTGGCACAAGCTCCCGCAAAATTACGGCAGGCGACAGAGGGGCTGGATGCGCTTAAGAATAGTACCGCTGACACGCTGACTCGGGAGTCATTGGCGAATTATTCGCTGCGCCAATTGGAATCACGTCTAAATGAAACGCTGGATGATTTACAATCAGCTCAGGAAGACCTCTCCGCTTATAATAGCCAGTTAATTGCCCTGCAAACTCAGCCCGAACGGGTGCAGAGTGCGATGTATAACGCATCAATGCGTTTAATGCAGATTCGCAATCAACTCAATGGATTAGCGCCAAATCAAGAGGTTCTGCGTCCAACCCAGCAGCAAGAGTTATTGACTGAGCAGGTGATGTTAAATGCGCAGCTGGATTTGCAACGTAAAAATCTGGAAGCTAACACCACCTTACAGGATTTACTGCAAAAACAACGGGATTACACTACTGCTCACATAAACCAACTGGAGCGCTACGTACAGCTACTGCAAGAGGTGGTCAGCGGCAAACGATTAATCCTATCAGAAAAAACAGCCAAAGAAGCGCAAGCACCTAATGATGCAACTGATATTCAAAATGATCCGTTAGTTAGCCGAGAACTGACGATTAACAAAGAATTAAGTCAGCGCCTGATTAATGCCACGAAAGAAGGCAACACCCTGGTACAACAGAATATTAGAGTTAAAAACTGGCTGGACCGCGCGCTGCAATCGGAACGTAACTTAAAAGAACAAATTACCGTATTACGCGGTAGCTTGTTGCTTTCGCGTATCTTGTATCAACAGCAGCTCAATTTACCGGCTGCTGGTTTGATAACCAATATGGGTCCACGTATTGCTGACTTGCGCTTGGAGCAATTTGAAATAAATCAGCAACGTGACCAGCTATTCCAGGGGGATGACTATATCCAAACCCTGATGAATGACAGTAAAGAGAAGATCAGTCCTGATGTAGAAGACGCGCTGGGGCAAATTGTTGATATCCGCCGTGAGCTACTGGATCAGTTGAATAAACAGTTGGGTAACCAACTGACATTGGCTATCAATCTGCAAATTAACCAACAGCAGTTGCTCAGCGTCAATGAATCACTGCAACATACTCTGACACAGCAGATTTTTTGGGTCAGTAGCAATAAACCGATGGACTGGTCTTGGCTAAAAGCCTTACCGGGCGCACTTAAATCTGAACTGAGCAATTTTCACTTTACCCTGTCACCGGGTGATGTGTTAGCGGGGTTGATCAAATCAGTGGTGTTCTTGCTACCCATGTTGATTGTGGTGGGGGTGATCCGATCACGCTATAACATCATTAATAAACATTTGGATAGACTGGCGGCTGACGTCGGGCAACTCAAGCACGACAGCCAAATGCATACGCCAAATGCCATTATGCTCACTTTACTGAAAGTCTTGCCTGGGGCCTTAATTATCCTAGGTTTTGGCTATTGGTGTCTGCGTTCAGACTTTAATCTTAGTGACTTCCTCTGGAGCTTATTCCAACGTTTGGCGCTGTTCTGGCTAATATTTGATCTGACCTATCGTATGCTCTCGCCAGGGGGAATTACCGAGCGACACTTTATGATTGCGGCTGACCGATGCGCGCATTATCGCCGCCAAATGGTGCGATTAGGGGGGGCATTGTTGCCGGTGATATTCTGGTCGGAATTGGGAGAGAAAAGTCCACTTCGATTGGTCGATGATGTCATCGGGCAAATTGTTATTGTTATTGCATTGGCACTGCTGGCCCTGTTTGTCTATCCATTCTGCCGCGATAGTTGGCGTGAAAAAGATTCCCATGCGGTGCGGTTGGTGATTGTGACTGCGGTTGCTGTAACCCCCATCATATTGATTGGCTTAATGATGGCAGGATATTTTTATACGACACTACAACTGGCTGGTCGCTGGATTGATAGTCTGTACTTATTGTTCCTGTGGAATATCGTTTACCTGACGGCAATTCGAGGTTTAGGGGTTGCCGCGCGGCGTTTGGCCTATCGTAGGGCAATTGCCCGGCGGCAAAGTTTGGTGAAAGAGGGGGCTGAAGGTGGTGAGCCGGTTGAAGAGCCGCCATTAGCCTTGGACCAAATTAACCAACAGTCATTACGCCTGACAACGATGGCGCTCTTCCTGATTTTTGCCACTTGTTTCTATTGGATTTGGGCGGACCTGATAACGGTTATTTCCTATCTGGATAGTATCTCTTTGTGGCATTACACCTCAACAGTCGCTGGTGCTAGCGTCGCGCAGGCTGTGACCTTGGGGAATATGCTGGTGGCTTTGATGGCATTGGTGGTTGCCTATGTTCTGACTCGTAACTTGCCGGGCTTACTTGAGGTTGTGGTATTGTCGCGCCTGCAACTGCGCCAAGGCACTTCTTATGCCATCACCACCATTCTGACTTATCTCATCACGGCGGTCGGTGGGATAACCGCGTTAAGTTCGCTCGGTGTTTCGTGGGATAAATTGCAATGGTTAGTGGCGGCACTGTCTGTTGGTTTGGGGTTTGGCTTGCAGGAAATCTTTGCCAACTTTGTATCCGGTTTGATTATTCTGTTTGAGCGGCCCGTTCGTATCGGCGATACCATTACCATTGGTACTTTTTCGGGGAATGTCAGCAAGATACGCATCCGTGCGACGACAATTACCGATTTTGACCGTAAAGAAGTCATTATTCCGAACAAAGCATTTGTTACCGAGCGCCTGATCAACTGGTCACTGTCAGATACCATTACGCGCATCATCATTAAAGTGGGTGTCGCCTATGGTTCTGATCTGGCGAAAGTAAAAGATGTACTGTTACAAGCCGCCCATGAGAATCCACGAGTTATGGTTGATCCTGAACCACAAGTCTTCTTCCTAAACTTCGGTTCCAGCACTCTTGATCATGAGTTACGCCTGTATGTTCGTGAATTGAGAGATCGCAGCTATACGGTGGATGAATTGAACAGGGCTATTGATAAGTTATGTCGTGATAATGACATTAATATCGCCTTTAACCAGTTGGAAGTGTATCTGCACAAACCAGATGGTACCGAGGTTCAGGAAGTCAGTCGCCCGCTTGATAAACAAGGTTTACCGGCTGAGCAATCGGAATTGGGAGATACTAAGCCTGACTTACCGGATATCAATAAGCCGCTTGCTTAAGGCATTAGGCTGTATAGGCAGTAGCGCGCCATTACTGATGGAGTCTCTACAGGTCGGGTCATATACCTGCATCACTAAGGCGACACGTTAGTGTATCGCCTTGGCTAAATAGCAGAAGTGATATCTTCAATCTGAGTTTTGACGGCGGAGCTTACGCTGATAATCAAGTTGCACGATCGCTAACGCCGCCAGTGCTGTCTCGGGCGCTATCTCATTGCATTCCAGCAGATAGATAAGATCTACTGCCAGTTGCAGTTCTGGTGGAGCTTTTTCAACTGACATAATCTGACCAACATTTGATTTGCAGTTAATCGGGAAGTCGGGTGTGAATATCGTACCAGGGTTCCACCTGACCTGATTCAACCTATATACCCACTAGATTTCAACATGCTGGAAAGCGGTAAGCGAGGTAATCCCGATTAACTGACACCAGTCAGTAATTCGGGTGAACGCAAGCCGTCAACATCTGCATTTGAAAGAGGGCGGGCATAAACATTATAGAGAACTATTTGCTGTCGGAATCTCAATGATTCAAAAAATGTGACAAATATTCAAAAACCGTTCTCTTTTTTCTCAATACTGCGTTCTATTCTTATCAACGCCTGCCGGCAGCGCATTAGGCGCCCCTCGAGTGCCGCTAGCTCTTTCTGTATTTTCTGCTGCTCAGATAACAAACTTTGCTTACCAAGTTGGCTCTCTCTATCCTGAATCATGGCCAATATTCGCCGTTCATAATCTTGATGTTCAGCCAGCTTATGGTAAGGGTCCAATTTATTATCCCGAGGTTCAGGATTGGATTTTCTTAATTTTTGTGTAGCCAATTCTCTTTGCAATGCAGAAATCTGGGCAACCAGTTTTTCAGCGAGAAAAGCAACCTGTTGTGTGCGATTATCAGCAACCACCTGCTTTAGTTGGGCCATATTTTTACGTATTTCCTGAAGATAATCGCGGAAACGGTTGCCATGATTACCAAACAGGTTTAGATCAAAACGGGCTTGCTGAGAGGGGGTGTTTGCCTGAGGGCCAACTTGCGCTGACAGCGCTTCAATTTGGCTTTCAAGCACCTGCAATAATTTTTCCGTACTCATGGCGCTTCTCCTTGGCATTTCCCGCCAGCTTGCCTTCGAATGGCGGCAGATACAAGCTTGGAGGAGGGTAAATAAAATAGATACCGATGTCTTGTGCAAATAATGGCAAGAATATCTATTGATGATGTTCAACGCATGGGTTAATGATAACGCTTCATTAAAGTGATGATAAAGGGAGCTTATGTCTCGTTGGTTTTTGATAACCTTGGGTTGGCTGGCGGTGATATTGGCAACGTTAGGTGTCGTGCTTCCTCTGTTACCCACCACACCGTTTTTGCTGTTGGCCGCTTGGTGTTTTGCACGATCCTCCCCGCGATTTCATCACTGGTTGCTCTACCGTTCATGGTTTGGTAGCTATATACGTACCTGGCAACAACATCGAGCATTGCCTGTGGGCACTAAATGGAAGGCAATACTGGTTACCATACTTACATTTGCTGTTTCACTTTGGTTGGTGAAAATCTGGTGGGTGAGAGGCATATTACTTATTATGTTAATCCTACTGTTGACCTTTATGTGGCGAATGCCAGTTATTGACCTATCGCAACAAAAACGGCGCTGAGCAATTCACACTAGTTGCATTTTAGTGCCAGTTTGCATAGATTTGAGCGTTTTCGTGCGCGGGGTAATCCCTCGTTGCATCCTTAATGTTAAGGATGCAGTGACTTTAACTATCGGAGTATTATCGATAGTGAGACTAAGTTACTCAGCCGATGCCATTTAACATCGACTGGCCGCGCTTAAGTATGTACAGCAGTTTTATCAGGCACAAATTATGACCGCTACTGCACCTAATACAGCACAACAGCTTCAATATATTAAAGACAGTATCAAAACCATCCCCGATTATCCAAAAGCGGGAATACTGTTTCGTGATGTGACCAGCTTGCTAGAAGATCCATTAGCCTATGCCGCTAGCATCGAATTGCTGGTAGAGCGCTATCTGGGTAAAGGCGTGACTAAAGTAGTGGGTACTGAAGCTCGCGGCTTTCTGTTTGGTGCTCCGGTCGCCCTGTCGCTGGGTGTCGGTTTTGTTCCGGTGCGTAAACCCGGTAAATTGCCGCGGGAAACTATCAGCGAAAGCTATGAGTTGGAGTATGGCACGGACAAACTTGAGATCCACACCGATAGCATTAAACCGGGCGATAATGTCTTAGTGATTGACGATTTGCTGGCTACCGGCGGCACAATCGAGGCAACGGTTAAGCTCATCCGTCGGCTGGGTGGCGTCGTGACTGACGCTGCATTTGTGATTGATTTGCCTGAATTGGGTGGCGAAGCGCGCCTGACTCAGCAAGGGATCACTTGCTATAGTTTGGTCTCGTTCAGCGGGCATTGATTTTATCCCCAAAGAATGTGGAGTTGCAGGTAGGCTGCAAGTGAATACATCCCGATAAACTTACCCAGGTAGCTTATTTGGGTGAATGAAAGCTGCCAACAGCACTCTGGACTGAAAGGTGGTAGGCATAATAATCTGGTGGTCATCAACGGTGACTGTCAGATTATTCGATGAATGTTGGGAAAATATTATCAATGCAAACTGCCATTCACTTATTAGAGTGGCAGCGAATAAATACGTGAAGACTCGCCCCATGGGTGATAACCCAATCCAGTAAAAGTAAAACCATACTTTTCGTAGAACCCGATATGGTCAGTACATAAATGTAGTGTATCAAAACCTAATTGTTTGGTTTCTTTAGCAATATGCTTGATCAGTAATTCACCATAAGCATACCCTCGGTGTTGCTCTTCAATATAAAGCGCACATAACCAAGGGTACAGATCCATACGGCTAATAAAATCATTGGTGATTAATCCAGCGCAACCAATAATTTCATTATTCATTTCCATCAAATACCATTGAGGTAAAGGATTTTTAGCTGCAATACAAAGACTGATGCAATCCTGATAAAGCATTTTAGTCTCTTCCGTGGCCCACTTATTCTGAAAATAGCGGATAGATTGATCTTTATACTCAGGGTGACTTCTCACCGAGATGATTCTTATCATTATTATTTTCCTAACGCACTAATTATACTCACTATTTTTGGTAAAGATCCCAGCGATTACCGTAAATATCTTCGAATACAACCACCATGCCATATTCCTCTTTGCGAGGTTCTTCGCAGAATGTCACTCCTTTTGATTTCATCAACTCATAATCACGCCAGAAGTTATCTGTCTCAAGAAAAAGGAATACTCGACCACCACATTGATTACCAATAAACGCAGTTTGATGGTCATTGGATGCCCGAGCTAGCAATAAACGACACTCACTGTCTTCTGTCGGCGAAACCGACACCCAACGTTTCCCTGGTTGTGCCTCATCTTCTCGCAGAAAAAAACCTAACTTTTCGGTATAAAATTCAATCGCTTTATCGTAATCATCAACGACGATAGCAATATAGCCCATCCCTCTTTTTTTACTTGTCATAAATCCGTCCATTGTTAATTGACCCAAACTGGGTGCCGCTGATTATTAACTATAACTTCTTGATAGCCTAGGCATCGGCACCGATTGAATACCATGCAAAATCCAGCAGTCAGGGAAGCACCTTACACTCTGCTAATCTCCGTTACCTGTCAGAGCAAATTTCCGATCGTACTAAGGCCGGTATTTCGGAATAGATTGCCAGCATAACATCCAGATTGTGGAATAAAAATGAACAGGCCACCGTTGTAAAATTCATTGCTGGCAATATCGATTCTTTCAACATGGGGGAGAGTCCGAAAGGAAATAAGAACGGGTTTATTACGGCATCGCAGGGTACAAAGAATCGACAACTCTACTTCCACAAAGTAAATTTGTGGGAATGACGATGGGCGTACTGGTACACTAAGATTCAACCTGTAGCTATTCGGGTTAATGTGTTCAAAAACAAACCACTTAATATATGTAGGTTAAATAGTGGTTTTTTTACTGGTGATTAAATTATTCTTTATAAATCAATGATGAAGTATTAATGAGCTATCAGGTCCTTGCCCGTAAGTGGCGCCCCCAAACGTTCGCAGACGTCGTTGGTCAGGAGCATGTCCTGACGGCGCTGGCTAATGGCCTTTCATTAGGGCGAATTCATCACGCCTATCTATTCTCCGGCACCCGTGGCGTTGGCAAGACGTCGATTGCACGGCTATTAGCCAAAGGTCTTAACTGCGAAACCGGCATTACAGCGACGCCTTGCGGTACCTGTGCTAACTGCCTGGAGATCGAGCAAGGCCGTTTTGTTGACCTGATCGAGATAGATGCCGCCTCGCGCACGAAGGTAGAAGATACCCGAGAACTGCTGGATAACGTTCAATATGCTCCAGCCCGTGGCCGCTTCAAAGTGTACTTAATTGATGAAGTGCATATGCTGTCGCGCCACAGTTTCAATGCACTACTAAAAACACTTGAAGAGCCGCCAGCCCATGTGAAATTCTTGCTGGCGACTACGGACCCTCAGAAACTGCCGGTGACCATCCTTTCCCGCTGTTTGCAATTCCATCTCAAAGTGATTGATGTTGAGGTTATCCGTGGGCAGCTTGAAAAAATATTACTGGCAGAGCAAATCAGTAGTGATGCGCGTGCATTACAATTATTGGCACGGGCGGCCGATGGCAGTATGCGAGATGCGCTTAGTCTGACAGATCAGGCCGTTGCGATGGGCGATGGGCATGTGACGACAGCTACAGTCAGTCAAATGCTGGGAACGCTGGATGACGAGCAACCCTTGGCGATTATCGAGGCGCTGGTCAGTGCCGATGGTGCGCGGGTGATGGCTCAGGTAGAACAAGCGGCATCACGTGGTGTCGATTGGGAAAACTTATTGGTCGAAACCCTAAGTTTGCTGCACCGCATTGCGATGGTGCAACTGCTGCCATCAATGTTGGATAATCACTATGCGACGGTTGAGCCTCGGTTACGCGAACTGGCCCGCACATTGCCACCTGCTGATATTCAGTTATATTATCAAATTCTGTTAGTGGGCCGCAAAGAGCTGGCTTATGCGCCGGATCGCCGCATGGGGGTTGAAATGACCTTATTGCGAGCGTTAGCTTTTCATCCTAAAGCGATAATTGCCGAATCGCAGAGTGTATCTGTCAGTGCGCCAGCAGCGATTGGGGGTAACAATGCACCGCAGCACTCCCCAAATACGCAACAGCCCGCATCTACTCACTCAGGGCCACCGCAAGATGCACCACCGCTAGGGCTTGCCGCTGAAGTGAGTACTCAGCTCCCAGATTCTACTGCGCAGCTCCTTCAGGCACGGACCCAGTTGTTGCGACAATCCGGGACAACCACACCAAAAAAGAATGAGCCGGCAGCGCCAGGAAAAGCGCGGCCGGCAACCTCGGCACTGGAGCGTCTAGCTTCGGTGACTGAGCGCAGCCAGCAGCGTCTGGCCGCTAAATCAACCGAAGAAAAGAAACCGGCGAAGAAAGAAGCTTATCGCTGGACCGCGCAAAATCAGTCTGAGGTCGTAGCTGAGCCAGTTACCACGCCTAAGGCGTTGCGCTCTGCGTTAGAGCATGAAAAAACACCGGAGCTTTCTGCCAAATTGGCTGAAGACGCCATGGTGCGGGATCCTTGGGCGGCAGAGATAGATAAGCTACATGTTCCGAAATTGGTACAGCAGCTTGCGTTGAATGCATTTAAAGAAGAAATAGAACCGGGTAATATTTGTCTTCACCTGCGTTCTAGCCAGCGGCATTTAAATTCGCCCACGGCACAAAAGGCGCTGGCTGATGCATTGAGTGAATTACACGGTAATGCTGTCACACTTAGCGTTATCGAAGATGACAACCCGGCGGAGCGTACTCCGCTGGAATGGCGGCAGGCCATTTATGAAGAAAAGCTGGCACAAGCACGCCAGTCGATTATTGCGGATAATAATATTCAGACACTGCGTCGTTTCTTCGATGCAGAATTGGATGAAGAGAGTATCCGGCCGGTTTAACCGCTGCGGTAAGTGCATGGTGTACTGACGCGGCCCCTTGCTATGAGAGATGACTATGTTTGGTAAAGGCGGTATTGGCAATTTAATGAAACAAGCCCAGCAGATGCAGGAAAAAATGCAGCAGATGCAGGAAGAAGTCGCCAAATTGGAAGTTACCGGTGAATCTGGCGCGGGCTTGGTAAAAGTAACCATCAATGGGGCGCATAACTGCCGCCGGGTTGAAATTGACCCAAGCCTATTGGTTGAAGAAGATAAAGAAATGCTGGAAGATTTGATTGCTGCGGCATTGAACGATGCAGCGCGTCGTATCGATGAAACGCAAAAAGAGAAAATGGCTTCGGTCTCCAGTGGTATGCAATTACCACCAGGCTTTAAGATGCCGTTCTGATGCAAACCAGTCCACTCCTTGAGTCATTAATGGAGGCGTTGCGCTGCCTGCCGGGCGTTGGCCCGAAATCAGCGCAACGTATGGCATTCCAACTGCTACAGCGTGATCGTAGTGGTGGAATGCGGCTGGCGCAGTCATTGACCCGTGCGATGTCCGAAATCGGTCACTGTGCTGATTGCCGGACATTTACCGAGCAAGACCGTTGCACTATCTGCTCCAACCCACGCCGGCAGCAGAATGGCCAACTCTGTGTGGTCGAAAGCCCGGCAGATATCCATGCTATTGAACAAACCGGCCAGTTTGGTGGGCGTTACTTTGTGTTGATGGGGCATTTATCTCCCATGGATGGCATTGGCCCTGGCGATATTGGTTTGGATTTGCTGGAAAAACGGCTTGAAACTGAAACTATCACTGAAGTCATTTTGGCAACTAATCCGACCGTAGAAGGGGATGCCACTGCCAACTATATCGGCCAGATGTGTGGTCAGTATGGCGTATTAGCCAGCCGTATCGCTCATGGCGTACCAGTAGGCGGCGAACTGGAAATGGTTGATGGTACGACATTATCGCACTCACTGGCTGGGCGTAATCCTATTAAGTATTGATCCCATTATTTATTGTGGGCGACAGTCTTGTTATTGATTATCTTACGAATAAATTCGTTAGGGATAATAAGTCAATCGCCCTCGATTCTCTATTTTTTTCTATCCTCATACTTGAAACTTTCACCTATTGGCCCCATCTGATACTCATTGTTCGATTTTATGTACCTGTCGGTAATTTGGATTGAGGTAATTAATGAGTATGAAAGGTCAAGAAACCCGTGGATTCCAGTCTGAAGTAAAACAACTCCTCCATTTGATGATTCACTCGCTTTATTCCAATAAAGAAATTTTCTTGCGCGAGTTGATCTCTAATGCCTCTGATGCGGCAGACAAACTGCGTTTCCGCGCGCTGTCTAATCCTGAATTATTTGAGGGCGACGGTGAGCTGAGAGTGCGTTTATCTTTTGATAAAGAAAAGCGTACTTTGACTCTAAGTGATAACGGCATCGGTATGAGCCGTGACGAAGTTATTGATAATCTTGGTACCATCGCGAAGTCAGGGACCAAAGCATTCCTTGAGTCTATTGGTTCAGATCAAGCCAAAGATAGCCAATTAATCGGCCAGTTTGGTGTCGGTTTCTACTCCGCATTTATTGTGGCAGATAAAGTCACCGTCCGTACCCGTGCAGCCGGTGCGCCTGCTGATGCTGGCGTATTCTGGGAATCGGCAGGCGAGGGTGACTACACCATCGCGGATATCACCAAAGAAGAGCGTGGTACAGAGATAACCCTGCATCTGCGTGAAGGTGAAGACGAGTATTTGGATGATTGGCGCTTGCGCTCAGTCATCAGTAAATATTCAGACCATATTGCTTTGCCAGTTGAAATTCAAAGCAAAAATGAAGAAGACGGCACGGTCACCTGGGAGAAAATCAATAAAGCTCAGGCATTATGGACGCGCGGCAAAGCAGAGATTACTGACGACGAATATAAAGCATTCTATAAACATATCGCGCATGATTTCACCGACCCGATGAGTTGGAGCCATAACCGCGTCGAAGGTAAGCAGGAGTATACCAGCTTGCTGTATATCCCAGCTCAGGCCCCGTGGGATATGTGGAATCGCGACCATAAGCATGGTTTGAAACTTTACGTGCAGCGCGTGTTCATTATGGATGATGCTGAGCAGTTCATGCCGAATTACCTGCGTTTTGTTCGTGGTTTAATAGATTCTAATGATCTACCGCTGAACGTCTCGCGTGAGATTCTGCAAGACAGCCGCATTACTCAGAATCTACGTAGTGCGCTGACTAAACGTGTGCTGCAAATGCTGGAAAAACTGGCTAAAGATGATGCTGAGAAATATCAGCAGTTCTGGCAGCAGTTCGGTATGGCGCTTAAGGAAGGCCCAGCGGAAGACGGTAGCAATAAAGAAACTATTGCCAAGTTACTACGCTTTGCTTCAACCCATACCGACAGCTCAGCGCAGACAGTGTCTTTGGAAGATTATGTCAGCCGTATGACTGAAGGGCAGGAGAAGATTTATTACATCACTGCTGACAGCTATGCTGCGGCGAAGAACAGCCCTCATCTGGAACTGTTCCGCAAAAAAGGCATTGAAGTATTGCTGTTATCTGATCGCATCGATGAATGGATGATGAGCTACCTGACCGAGTTTGACGGTAAAGTTTTCCAGTCAGTCAGCAAAGCAGATGACTCACTGAATAAGCTGGCAGATGAAGAGCGTCCAGATCAGCAAGAGGCCGACAAAGCGCTGGAGCCATTCGTTGAGCGGGTTAAAACCCTGCTGGGCGAACGCGTGAAAGATGTCCGCCTGACGCATCGTTTGACGGATACGCCAGCGATAGTGACGACTGATGCCGATGAAATGAGTACGCAGATGGCGAAATTGTTTGCTGCTGCGGGCCAACAGGCACCAGAAGTGAAGTATATCTTTGAATTAAATCCTGAACATAGCTTGGTTAAACGCGCTGCTGATGTGACTGACGATGCTCAGTTTGCTGAATGGGTAGAGTTATTACTGGATCAATCGCTGTTAGCTGAACGGGGAACATTAGATGATCCTAACCAGTTTATCCGCAGAATGAATCAGTTATTAACGGCTTAATTGAGTAATAGAACGCCTCAGATAGATGTGTTATCTGAGGCGTTTTTTTATTTATTTTCAATGGGTTGTTTTTTTATTTCTCCTGGATGTCATTGATTCTCTCCTGCTAACCGGCCTCGCGCGCCTTGAGCCAACCCCCCTGAAAATGGTATGGTTGCTTGTTTTCCGCAATTTCGATTTTTTTAAGAGCTTATCCCCGTTGGCGTCATTGTTGCAGCCAGTTTTAACATGGACAGCGCGGAAGAGCCGGAGCGTACACATCGTACGTGAGGATCCTGAGCACTGCCTTGGTTCAAAATGGCAAATAAAATAGCCCTAATGGGATAGGCTCTAAGTAAAAACACATAGAAAAACTACATAGCAAGGGGATTTACGCAATGCGTATCATTCTGCTGGGCGCTCCGGGCGCTGGTAAGGGTACTCAGGCTCAATTCATCATGGAGAAATACGGTATTCCGCAAATCTCTACTGGTGATATGTTGCGCGCCGCTGTAAAAGCAGGTTCTGAGTTAGGTCTGAAAGCGAAAGAAATAATGGATGCCGGCAAACTGGTTACTGATGAGCTGGTTATCGCATTGGTTAAAGAGCGTATCACCCAGGACGATTGCCGTGATGGTTTCCTGTTAGACGGGTTCCCACGTACTATTCCTCAGGCTGATGCCATGAAAGAAGCCGGTATCAAGGTTGATTATGTGCTGGAGTTTGCTGTACCAGACGAGTTGATTGTTGAACGCATCGTCGGGCGTCGAGTACATGCTGCTTCAGGCCGTGTTTACCACATTAAATTCAACCCACCTAAAGTTGAAGATAAAGATGATGTGACAGGTGATGAACTTACTATTCGTAAAGACGATCAGGAAGCCACTGTTCGCAAACGTCTGATCGAATATCATCAACAAACCGCACCACTCGTTTCTTACTATCGTAAAGAAGCTGATGCAGGCAATACGCAATATTTTAAGCTGGACGGAACCCGTAAAGTAGCAGAAGTCAGTGCAGAACTGGCGACTATTCTCGGTTAATTCTGGATGGTAAGATAGCTAAGGCGGCCTAAGGTCGCCTTTCTCGTTTTACGGATCTCGTTGAAGACTTATTCGTAAGCTCGAATAATAAGCGTAATATCCCCCACAAGGATTTTGCATCATGCAAAGTAAGCTCGGCGTATTAATGGTCAACTTGGGGACACCGGACGCCCCAACACCGCAAGCAGTAAAACGCTATCTGACTGAATTCCTGAGTGACCGCCGGGTGGTTGATACTTCCCCGTGGCTGTGGTGGCCTCTGTTACGCAGTGTCATTTTGCCTATTCGATCTCCTCGCGTGGCTAAATTATACCAATCAGTCTGGATGGACGAAGGGTCACCGTTATTGGTCTATAGTCGGCGGCAACAGAAAGCATTGGCGGCACGTATGCCAGAGATCCCGGTTGAGTTAGGTATGAGTTATGGCTCACCAAATCTGCCAGATGCTATCGATAAGTTATTAGCCCAAGGTGTGACTAAGCTGGTGGTTTTGCCGCTTTATCCGCAATATTCCTGTTCGACCAGTGCCGCTGTGTGGGACGCTGTTGCCCGTATTCTGAAAGGATATCGTCGGTTACCATCGGTTTCTTTTATCCGTGATTATGCCGAACATCCCACCTATATTTCGGCATTACAGCAAAGTGTTGAACGTGCTTTTGCGCAGCATGGCAAACCTGACAGACTAATACTTTCCTTCCATGGTATTCCTAAGCGCTATGCTCAACTGGGGGATGATTATCCACAACGCTGTGAAGATACTAGCCGCGCGTTACGTGGCAAATTGGTGTTGCCAGCCGAAAATATCATGATGACATATCAGTCTCGCTTTGGTCGTGAACCTTGGTTGACGCCTTATACCGACGAGACATTAAAAAGTCTCCCCGCCCAAGGTATTAAGCATATTCAGCTGATCTGCCCTGGTTTCTCTGCTGATTGTCTTGAAACACTGGAGGAGATCAAGGAGCAGAACCGGGAGATTTTCATGCACGCCGGTGGTGAGAAATTTGAATATATCCCTGCGTTGAACGACGATGAGGGGCATATAGACCTTTTAGAACAGTTGATAAAACAAGAAATTGCTCAACTATCTCTTAATTCGTAATTTTTATGTATCGATTGGTATATTAATGATATGTGATTACATATTTACCTACTCCTTTCTCTTGTAATGCCTGTTTAGATGTATGAGAATTAGGCTTTTATAAACAACAGGTATGTAAGTATGTGACTTAACTATTTGTTTTTATTTGATTTTTAAGTTGAGCAAAAGACTGAAGTTTTAGAGTAGTGCATTGGTAGCTGTTAAGCCAAGGGCGGTAGCGTGATTTTATTTTTCACGATTTGAATTTATATATTTTTGAGAGATATACTCTGTATTATGAGAGATAAAAATAATTGAGTATCTTTAGCAATCATGAACAATATAGTCTAATCCAATAACTGGAAATGAAAATGTCAGTTTTACGAAGAAATATATTTTCTTTACTTCTATTACAAGGCAGTAACTATATTATTCCACTCCTTACATTGCCATATTTAACTCGAGTTTTGGGCGTGGAAGGTTTCGGTATCTATAGCCTTACTCTTTCTTTAGCACAGTATTTTGTTATTTTAATAGATTTTGGATTTAATTTATCGGCCTCGAAGAAAATTGCTGAACATCAAGATAATCCAGAATATATATCTAAAGTTTTTTTTGAAACACTTTATTCCAAATCAATATTATGCGTCATTTCAATTCTTATAATTATTTTACTTACGATTACAAGTACGCATGCTGTTATCCAAAGTGAGTTGATTTATACTGTATTAATGTTAATTGGTACCACGTTAATGCCTGCGTGGTTTTTCCAAGGCATAGAAAAACTATCTGTTGTGACAAATTTAATGATAGTAGCAAAGCTATCAATGCTACCTTTATTTTTTATTTTTGTTCACAGTGATGCGGATATAAAATATGCAGTAATAATTCAATCGTCAATGAATTTATTGGCTGGTATCATAGCAATAATATATATATATCGGAAAAAACTTGTAAGAGTAGTTAACTTCTCTAGTCTAAAGATAGCGCATACATTAAAAGATTCTTTCCCGATATTTTTTGCAACATTATCTATTAGTCTTTATACCATGAGTACAATAATTATAATTGGTATATTCAGTAATGTTTATGAAGTCAGTATATTTACGGCAGCTGATAGAGTTAAAGGGGCTATTTTAGGTGTATTTTTAGTTCTAGGAAATGCATTTTACCCCAGAATAAATTCGTTATTGGTTAATAAAAAAGAAGAGGCCTACTCTTTAATCAGAAAGATTTTCTATTGGCAGGGTGGCTTGTGCATTGCTATAACAATCTGTGTCATAGTTTTCTCTAAATTGATTACTAAAATAATGTTTGGCTCTGAATATTCGGAGGTATCAACACTTTTAATTTTATTTTCTCCTGTTTATATTCTGGTTATACAATCGACTGTACTAGCTAACTACATTTTATTACCTCATGGGTATAAGAAATCTTATACGATTTTACCAATGATTTCGGCAGTAATTCATATCCCTCTTTGTGCATATCTTGCCTCTAAATATGGAGCTTGGGGCGGTATTATTTCAATTATTACTATTGAGGCTTTATCATTTATATGTTTGATTATGATTCTTAAGAGAAAAAATCTCTTATTTGAAATACTTTCGAGAAACAAACATGGATAATAAAAAAATACTTTCGTTGATTATACCTGTCTATAATGCTGGTAAGTATCTTGAGTCATGCCTAATTTCTGTATTTTCACAATGGGATAACATGCTTGAAGTTATCATTATCAATGATGGTTCAACTGATAACTCTGCTGATATAATCAGTAAATATAGTAAAATATATGACTTTAAATATTTGTCACAAGATAATTCAGGTGTATCCGTAGTGCGAAATAAAGGTGTAGAGATCGCCACAGGAGATTATATAGTCTTTGTCGATGCTGATGATATCTGGTGCGATAAAATATATTCTAGTATCAAAAAAATAATTATAAAAAATGCACCTGATTGTATATTATTTAACTACATTGAATTAACTGAAGGTAAAGAAAATAAATTCGATTTAATAAATAAGAATGAATTCACTAAAAGTAATCTAGAATCAGTTAAGATTGGTATAGCCAATAGTGAAATGTTTTATCTCTGGCGGTGTGTTTTTAATAAAAATATCTTTGACAATATAATTTTTGATGTTGGACGTAGATTTGAAGATCAATTGATTTTTCCTATTTTAATTAGTAAATGTGAATCCATCTATGAAAGTAAGGATTACATTGTTAAATATAGACAAAATCCAGATAGTATTACTAAAAACCTGAATGTTTCAGATCTTGATGATAGCGAGGTCGGGCTGTTAAGATTTAAAGATCAGTATATAAAATATCATAGTAGATATTGGACTGCGATTATCGCAAGTGTATTTGTATCTCATATATCTAAATGTGCCAGAATATACCATATTGATAAAAAAACAGCACTGAGGAGTTATAGGAAATCTTTCGAAATAATATCATTAAGGCCAATTATTTCTTCAGGTAACATAAAGTCTATTTTATATTATATATTTAGCGATATAATGTTTTATCGATTGGTTTCGGCTGTTAAAAATGAGGTGAAAAAATAGTATGGTTACTGTTACTATATTTACTCCTACTTTTAATAGAGCTAAAGTGCTAAAGCGCTGCTATCTTTCCATATTAGAGCAAAATAGAAATGATATTGAGTGGTTAATAATTGATGATGGTTCGATAGATAACACAATTGATGTTGTAAATAATTTTCAAAATGAAAATAGAATAAAAATAAGGTATATCTATCAAGATAATAGTGGGAAGCAAGCTGCTTGGAATAAGGCGGTAGAGAATGCGAGTGGTGAGTATTTTATCGGGTTGGATTCCGATGATGCTCTTATTAGTGGTTCAATAAGCAAATTACTTTCAATAACAAAAGTACTGGATGATAAAGACATTATTGGTATAAGAGCTTTGTCTGTTAGCTCAGAAACAATGAAACCTAATAATTATTACTTATCCAATGAAGATAAGAAAAGCTCATGGTTAGATGAGTTTCGTTCAGGTATCCGTGGTGAGAGAATTGATTTGTTTAAAACAGAGTACTTACAAAAATATTATTATCCAGTTAAGCCAGGAATTAATTTTATTCCTGAAATTTGGTTTTATAGTACGATATCTAAAGAGTATTCATTTTTTTATAGTTCAATTCCAGTTCGCATCTTTTTTGATGATGAGAAAACGAACCGGCTCAGTCAGTCCTCAATAAAAAAGCATGCAATAGGCCATTATATCTCGCGTAAGGCATTACTGGGTAATACTCCAAAGGTTGTATGGTTATATAGGCCATTGGATTTTATAAAAACTATCATACGTATTAATCAGGCTATCGCTATGATGGATGAGAAGTATGTAATTGAAGAAAAAAATTCACTCTTACTTAAAATTGTTACACTGCCTGGTGTAATAATTCGTAAAATTAAGTCACAACAAGGGATTTCATGAAAGTAATTGCTTTCTTTGGTGGCGATATTAGTCTCACCGGTGGTACTGAGAGAGTCAGTTTAGCTCTTGCTAACTATCTGGTTAAAGATGGCTATCGGGTTATTATTATCAGTTTAAGTGGTAATGCTTCGCCTTTTTTTCATGCAGATGAAAGAATAAAAATCGTATCACTTTTTGATAAAAAAAAACGCTTCTCACTTGCTTATTTGTCTGTCGTTTTTAGATTACGCCGTATCTTAATAGATGAATCAATCGATGTTTTGATTGATGTTGATACAATGTTAGCATTATTTAGTACTACAGCTTTATTAGGAACCAAAAAAAAACATATCTCGTGGGAACATTTTAATTATAAAAATGATCTAAATATAAAGTCACGAAAACTAGCCAGGAAAGTAGCAGCCAAATATGCTGACGCAGTAGTCACGTTAACAGAAAAAGATCGCCAGTATTGGCTAGAAGAAAATAAATATCCAGAAAGAATAATATCGATACCTAATCCATTACCCTTTGATGTAAAAGATAAACTAATTAAAAAAAACTCAAAAAATGTTTTGGCTCTAGGACGATTTACTTACCAGAAGGGTTTTGATCTCTTAATCGATATTTGGGCTAAAGTACAAGAGGAAAATCGTGACTGGAAACTTATAATCGCAGGTGATGGTGAGGATAAGCAATTTTTATTAGATAAAATAAAGAGATTAAATCTTAAGAATATAGAGTTACTACCCACTACTCCTTATGTGAGAGAGTTATATAATCAGTCTAATATCTATGTAATGACTTCTCGGTTCGAAGGATTCCCTATGGTTTTGCTTGAAGCTAAAGCAAGTGGACTACCGATAATAGCTTATGATTGCGATACTGGCCCTTCAGAACTCATCACTGACTATGAGGATGGATTTATTATACCCTTTGATGATAGTGATAAATTCGTAAAACAACTTCTTATACTGATTAATAATGAAGAATTAAGAGAAACCATGTCAATTAAATCATTAGAGAATGCAGAGCAGTATAGAATAGAGTCTACGATCGGAAATAAATGGAAAAACCTGATCGAAATGTTAATGAGTGAAAATAGAGTTTAGAATTTAACTCCAATTGGATAAGAAGATACCAGTGAATTTATTATACATTATTACAGGGTTAGGTATGGGGGGGGCTGAAAAACAGACGCTCTTGCTCGCGAATAAGATGCTTTCGGCTGGACATAATGTCATGATCATATCGCTGACAGGTGAGACGGTAGTAAGGCCTGAACAGGGTATCCACCTGAGAGAGTTAAATTTAGATAAGAGCATTTTTAATCTATGTAATGGATTCTTCAAAGCTAGACAAATAATAAAGAAATTTAAACCTGATGTCATTCATAGTCATATGTTTCATGCCAACATATTCTCCCGGATACTTCGACTATTCACCAAAATTCCAGTTTTAATATGTACTGCGCATAATACTAATGAAGGTAGTACGCTGAGAATGTTAGCGTATAGATATACTGACCGTCTCGCTTCGCTATCCACTAATGTTAGCCAGGATGCTGTTGATTCTTTTGTTAGCAAACGGGCTTCTACTGCCAATAGAATGATTGTGGTAACAAATGGAATTGATACCTCTCAATTTGATTTTTCGGTAAGTGATAGACAGACGAAAAGAGCTGAGTTAGCTATATCAGATGAGACACCAATGCTATTGAGTGTTGGAAGGTTAATGGAAGCAAAAGATTATCCAAACTTACTGAATGCATACTCTTTACTTCTCAAAAATTATAGCTATAAAATTATTCCACGACTATTCATTGTGGGAACGGGTCATCTTGATAGTTATCTTAAAAACATGGCCAGTGAACTTGCTATTGAGCAGTACGTTACCTTTCTTGGACGCAGGGATGACATCCAGCAACTAATGTGTGCTACCGATATTTTCGTGTTGTCTTCCGAATGGGAAGGGTTTCCGCTGGTTATTACTGAAGCGATGGCATGTAAGAAGTTAATTGTTGCTACAGACTCTGGTGGTATTAAGGAGGCTTTAGGTGAATGTGGCGCTGTTGTCCCAGTTAAAGATCCTGACGCTTTGTCTAATGCTATATATAAAATGATAAATTTATCTGATGACGATAAAATATCGTTAGGCGAAAAAGTTAGAGCGCGTATCGTAAAAACAAATTCTATTGATAAAATAGTTGACCACTGGATATCTATATATACTTCTTGCAGAAAATAAGAGTTTAATTTATTTTTTTTGTAAGGAAACTAAAAAATATCAGTGTTTATTGTTTTAATTATCACGTCTATGCGGTTTTTCTGGGGGGTATATGCCAACTGTAATGTTATTACTACTTTTTTTTCTGATTGTGTCATTTGTACTAACGTATTTATTACGAATTTACGCCTTTAAAAATAATATTATTGATACTCCTAACTCACGTAGTTCACATGTAATTCCAACGCCAAGAGGTGGTGGTGTTGCTATTGTTATAAGTTTTTTAATCGGCTTAGCGATTTTTTATTTTCAAGGTTATTTAACGACTCTTACGACAGTCGGGTTAATTGTCTCTGGTGGGGTAATTGCTATAGTCGGATTTTGGGATGACCACGGGCATATTGCTGCTCGTTGGCGTCTCATGGCACATTTTTCTTCAGCAGCATTTTTATTGTTTTGTCTAGGCGGTTTCCCGCCATTAACTATTTTTGGGACAATAATCTATTTGGGTATTGTCGGTAACATTTTGGGCCTGCTATTTTTGGTATGGATGCTTAATCTCTATAATTTCATGGATGGTATTGATGGTTTGGCGAGTGCTCAAGCCGTAATGGTCAGTCTCGGTGCGATCGTGATCTATATAATTAGTGGTGATAAAGTTGGCTTAGATAACTATCTGGTTCTTTGGTTGCTGGCGGTGACTGTCTTAGGGTTTTTATTATGGAATTTCCCTCCTGCAAAGATATTTATGGGAGACGCAGGTAGTGGTTTTCTGGGATTAATCATAGGCTCTCTAGCGATAAGTGCCGGTTGGATAGAATCAAAATTTTTCTTCTGTTGGTTGATCCTATTGGGTCTATTTATTGTCGATGCAACATGGACTCTCATTCGTAGAATTTTGGGTGGTTTTAAAGTTTATGAAGCTCATCGAAGTCATGGTTACCAGATTGCATCCAGAAGATTTAAAAGACATTTACCAGTTACATTATCTGCTATCGTTATAAATATTGTTTGGTTATTCCCTATTGCATTGCTCGTCGGACTAAATACCATTAATCCAATGGTTGCTTTGATTATTGCCTATGCTCCAATTATATATTTGGATTATAAGCTTGATGCGGGTGTGAAAAACAATTAAGTCAGTTGCGTTTTATTTTAATTCTGACTAAATTTTCTTAAATAGTCATTGGTTTGAATTGCGTTTTCTGGCTTGGGATTAGGTATTATATGTTTCTCGTATTTCTATTATCTTTACCAAGAACTGTTAAAAGAATTATTATGTTGTTATTAGATGCTACTCTCATCGGGTTAGCATATTGGGGCGCTTTTTGGGTTCGCCTGGATGTTGATAGTCCATTTAGCAGCACTGAACAATGGGCTGCATTGGCCGTAATTATACCGCCAACGCTTTTAGTCTTTATCCGACTCGGGTTGTACCGTACTGTACTTCGCTATGTCAGTGCGAAAATTGTCACTACCGTGTTCGTCGGTGTAATACTTTCTACGGGTTTACTTGTTTTTGGTTCCTACTTCTTAGGTGTCTACTTGCCAAGAACAGTATCAGTCATGTTCTTTGTATTCTCGTTAGTCCTTATTTGTGGTTCTCGGTTGTTCTTCCGCATGTTACTGAACTATGGTGTTAGAGGACAAATTCCTGTTGTTATTTATGGCGCAGGTGCTTCTGGTCGGCAATTGTTGCCTGCTTTAATGCAAGCTAGCGAATATTTTCCTATTGCGTTTGTTGATGATAATCCTAAGTTACACAAAGCAGTTATTCATGGATTTACTGTTTATCCTTCAGAGAAACTTGAGTATTTGATAGGTCGTTACGGTATTAAAAAAGTCTTACTTGCAATGCCAAGTGTTAGCCAAAGCCAGCGTAAAGCTGTGGTTGGTAAGCTAGAAAATCTTTCTTGTGAAGTCTTATCTATCCCTGGTATGTCGGACTTAGTTGAAGGCCGAGCACAAATCAGCAGTTTAAAGAAAGTCTCAATTGAGGAATTATTGGGGCGTGATCCAGTTGTACCTGATGAAAAGTTATTAGCCAAAAATATCACTGGCAAGGTCGTTATGGTAACCGGTGCTGGCGGTTCAATTGGCTCTGAATTATGTCGCCAAATAATTATTGAAAAACCACAATTATTGGTTCTTTTTGATGTCTCTGAATTCTCTCTTTATTCTATTGAAAATGATATAGCGGCAATATGCAGGAGCCATAAAATTGATTCGGAATTTGTCGCATTACTCGGTTCAGTTCAAAATGAAAGTAGACTAGTGCAAGTAATGACTAACTTTCAAGTGAATACTGTCTACCATGCTGCCGCTTATAAGCATGTTCCACTGGTTGAGAATAATGTTATTGAAGGTGTGAGAAATAACATATTTGGCACTCTATTTTGTGCAAAGGCAGCCATTAAGTCGGGAGTCGAAAAGTTTGTTTTGATATCGACTGATAAAGCGGTGCGGCCAACCAATACCATGGGGGCCACCAAGAGAATGGCTGAACTTGTATTGCAGGCATTATCTAATGAGCAATGTCATACAAAATTCTGCATGGTACGTTTTGGCAATGTTCTAGGTTCCTCAGGTTCTGTTGTTCCGCTATTTAAGAAACAAATCGCTGAAGGGGGGCCAATCACGCTCACCCATAAAGATATTATCCGCTACTTTATGACTATCCCCGAAGCGGCACAACTGGTTATTCAAGCTGGGGCAATGGGGCAAGGAGGCGATGTGTTTGTATTAGATATGGGAGATCCTGTTAAGATTATCGACTTGGCTAAGCGCATGGTCAACCTTTCTGGGCTTTCAGTTAAGAGTGATGAAAACCCTGATGGTGATATTGCGATAGAAATTTCAGGTTTGCGCCCAGGTGAAAAATTATACGAAGAGCTATTGATTGGAGAGTCGGTACAAAATACCTATCATCCCCGAATTATGACTGCTACTGAGGTGATGCTTGAATGGGATAAACTAAATGTATTGCTCAGTACAATTGAAAGTGCTTGTAATGACTTTGATTATGAATATATTCGCTCTTTATTATTAGAGGCTCCTGTTGGTTTTCAACCAACAGATGGTATTTGTGATTTGGCTTGGCAAAATAGCTATCACAAAAAAAACATGTCTATTAATGTTAATTAATGGGGTTAGGGGCATTTATAAATAGGTTGGTGTTTTTATCGCTTATGGAAAAAATATGAAAAACATTGCATTCGTAATCACTAAATCAATAATTGGTGGTGCGCAAGGTTGGGTTTTAGAACAAGTTAAATTACTTAAGGATGATTGTAATATAATATTGATAACCTCTGAACCAGGCTGGTTAACAGAAGCTATAGTTTGCGATAAAATTATTATCATCCCTGAGATTAGAAAAATGGCCAGTATTAAAGCTATTTATTGTTTATATAAGGTGCTCAAGGATAATAAAATTGATGTAGTGGTTTCAAGTTCAGCTAATGCAGGTCTTTACAGTCGTCTGGCTCGTTTATTTTTACGTTTTCGCGGCGTGTATGTTTCACATGGCTGGTCATGTATATACAATGGCAATGTGTTAAAGTTTATATTTTGTTATATTGAAAAACTGCTTTCAAATATTACTGATGTGATTTGGTGTGTGTCTCAAAGTGATGCTGATAAGGCGGTTAATATTATTGGTATTAAACCTGAAAAGATTGCGGTCCAGCTTAATGCTATAACACCATTGATTGAACGTTCTGATCGGCCGTGTAAAAATAAAATAATTTATGTATGTCGACTTGCTTATCCTAAACGACCTGATTTGATGTTGAAAGTTGCTGCCGTTAATCCTCATTTTAATCTCGATATGGTTGGAGATGGTGAGTATTATAAAGAACTTGAGAAAGAATATAGCAGTTATAAAAACATTCATTTCTATGGGGAAATTAAAGGATTTAACAGGTTTAATGACTATGATGTGTTTGTGCTAACATCTGAAAGTGAAGGTTTGCCAATGGCTGCGATTGAGGCGGTCAGTGCTAGTCTACCTATCATCATAAGTAATGTGGGGGGTTGTGCTGAAATAGTCGACCAAAATGGTATTCTGATAAATAACACGACAGAAAACCTAGAAAGTGCTCTCAATACCATATTTTCAAATTATGACTTCTTTTACAAATCTGCACAGATGCAAAAGAGTAAATTCGATATAAAGAATGTTAAAGATAAGTGCAGAGAGATAATATTTGGGCCGTAATATGAAACTCTAAATCATTACATTTTAAAGGTAGATTATGACTGTTTTAGTTACTGGTGGTGCAGGTTATATTGGCTCGCATACGGTATTAGTATTATTGGAGCAAGGGGAAGATATTGTTGTATTAGACAATTTATCTAACGCTTCTGCTGAGTCATTATTACGTGTTTCCGAAATTGCTGGCTGCTCGGCTACATTTTACCAAGGTGATGTATTAGACAAAAGTTGCCTAAGAAAAATATTCTTAGAGCACAGTATTGATTCTGTTATTCACTTTGCTGGCCTAAAGTCGGTAGGTGAGTCAGTGATTAAACCTATAGAATATTATCAAAATAACGTTACAGGTTCTATCACCCTACTTGAAGAAATGTTAATTGCAGGTGTAACGAAGCTGATATTCAGCTCATCAGCCACAGTATACGGTGATCCTGAGTTTATCCCACTGACCGAGGATGCGCGTATTGGAGGCACGACCAATCCATATGGTTCATCGAAAGTCATGGTTGAACAGATATTGAAGGATTTCTCTTTTGCTCACCCCGAGTTTGCGATAAGAGCATTGCGTTATTTTAATCCTGTTGGCGCCCATCCTTCAGGTTTTATTGGCGAGGATCCAAATGGAAAGCCAAACAATCTGTTGCCGTTTATTACTCAAGTTGCGGTTGGTAAACTGCCAAAATTAGCCGTATATGGTAATGACTATCCGACTAAAGATGGGTCAGGCGTACGTGATTATATTCATGTTATGGATCTTGCTGATGGGCATGTTTGTGCACTTAATCGGCTGACTGCTGGGTACAAAGTTTATAACCTGGGGTCAGGTGTAGGATATTCAGTACTTCAGATGGTGAGTGAATTTGAACGCATTTCGGGCAAAAAAATCCCCTATGAAATAACGGCGCGTCGGGCTGGTGATATCGCGGAGTGCTGGGCAAGTACTGAACTCGCGCTCAAAGAATTAGATTGGAAAGCTAAGAGGAACCTAACGGAAATGATAAAGGATGCATGGAACTGGCAACAATCAAATCCTAATGGTTATGCCCGCTAAATTCATGCTTACATATGCTAAAATTCCTTATCTTCCCATTTCAATTTGTAACTCAAAACAATGAAATTTCCTGGTAAACGCAAATCTAAGCACTACTTTCCGGTGAATGCCCGTGACCCTTTATTGCAACCGGCGCAGACTGAAAATGAAGTGAGTACCTCTTATATCGTTGGCATTGACCAGACGTTGGTTGATATTGAAGCCAAGGTTGATGAGAGCTTTATTGCCCGTTATGGTCTGAGCCAAGGGCACTCTTTAGTGATTGAAGATGATATCGCTGAAAACCTTTATCAGGAACTAACTGCTAATGGGTTGATTACTCATGAGTTTGCTGGCGGTACCATTGGTAATACCTTACACAACTATTCTGTCCTTGCTGATGATCGTTCCATCCTGTTGGGCACCATGTGTAGCAATATTAAGATCGGTAGTTATGCCTATCGCTATCTGTGTAATACCTCAAGTCGCACTGACCTGAATTATTTGCAGGCAGTTGATGGTGCTATTGGCCGCTGCTTTACTTTGATTAGTGATAATGGTGAGCGGACTTTTGCTATCAGTCCCGGGCAAATGAATCAGCTACGTCCTGAAAGTATTCCTGAAGATGTGATTGCAGGAGCTTCTGCTCTGGTGCTGACTGCTTATCTGGTGCGTTGTAAGCCGGATGAGCCGATGCCTGCTGCCACAATGCAAGCCATCAGCTATGCGAAGAAGCATGATGTTCCGGTCGTGATGACCCTGGGGACGAAATATGTTATTGCAGATAATCCGCAGTGGTGGCGTGATTTTCTCAACGAGCATGTTTCTATATTAGCGATGAATGAAGATGAGGCTTATGAACTGACGGGCCTGAATGATCCGTTGATGGCTTCTAACATGGCATTGAATTGGGTGGATTTAGTGCTTTGTACTGCCGGCCCGAATGGGCTTTATATGGCAGGATATACCGAAGAGGCGAATAAGCGCCAAACACAGCATCCATTATTACCTGGCGCTATCGCAGAATTTAACTTGTATGAATTTAGCCGGGCAATGCGCCAAGCGCATTGTGATCATCCATTACGTATCTATTCTCACATTGCCCCTTATATGGGCGGGCCTGAGAAAATAATGAATACCAACGGGGCAGGGGATGGTGCATTATCCGCTGTGCTGCATGATATTGCGGCGAATGGCTATCATCGTAATAATGTTCCGAACTCTAGCAAACATGTGCATAGTTACCTTAGCTACTCCTCCCTGGCACAAGTGTGTAAATACGCCAATCGGGTCAGTTATCAGGTATTAAACCAGCATTCGCCGCGTTTAACACGTGGCTTGCCTGAACGGGAAGATAGTTTAGAAGAGTCTTACTGGGAGCGGTAAGATACCCGTCATACTTTAAGTTGCAGGTGTGTTGGCTGCTCTCATTACTCAGCCCATCCTTGGGCCTCGCAAGGCGAGGCCGCTGCAAGCAGCGTTCAAATCTGCTCCCGGCAGATTTGTCACCCCAGTCACTTACTCGTGTAAGCTTCTGGGGATTTGCTTAGTTGCTGCCTTCCCGCAACTCGAATTATTTAGGGTATAGAACTTCAATTATAAACACAGATATAATTTTAAATTGGGCAAACTGGCATTTTATCTTCTTCAGTCAGCGTTTCTATTTTCAGCATATTAAGCATGCTGTTGGCGATTTCGCGCTCCCCCATAACAACCTGGTTAGCGCCACGGTCTGAGATATAAACCACTTCATCGTCATAATGGGCGCGGGCGATTATCTCAAGGTCTGGCCGCTTAATTCTGGCTGATGCGACTATTTCACCGGCTTCGTAGCCATTTGGTATGGTCAGCAATAACCAACGGGCGCAATCCAGACGCGCCAGTGACATAATATCTGCGCTTGCAGCATTACCTAATACCGCATTAATACCTTGTTCACGGAGTGCTTCCACTCGCGGGCGCGAATTTTCTACGACGACCAGCGGGATGCCTTCCGCATGAAGTTTTGCCCCTAATAAGCTGCCAACCCGGCCATATCCCACCAATAATGCATGATTGCATAAATCTACAGGTATCTGTTTTTCCTCTTCTACCGCCTCTTCCAGAATAAGATCTTCTATCGTCTCATTTTTGGCTAAATAGCGATCTAGCAAGGTGAAAAGTAACGGGTTGAGCATAATAGACAGAATCGCTCCCGCCAGTACCAGATTACGGCCATGTTCAGACATTAAACCAAGAGAAATACCCAGCCCCGCCAGAATAAAGGCGAACTCCCCAATTTGGGCCAGGCTAACGGAAATAGTGAGTGCTGTGCGTTTTGAGTGGCCAAACAGCCGCACCAGAATGAAAGCTGCCACCGATTTACCGAAGATAATGATGGTCAATGACGCTAACACTGCTAAGGGTTCTCGTAGCAAAATCATCGGATCGAATAACATGCCGACTGAAACAAAGAACAGCACGGCAAAGGCATCACGCAGCGGCAAGGTATCTTGTGCGGCACGGTGGCTCAGCTCAGATTCGTTTAATACCATTCCTGCGAAGAATGCGCCGAGAGCAAATGATACGTCAAACAACCCTACAGCGCCGTAGGCTATCCCAAGCGCCAAGACTAAGACTGCTAGAGTAAAGAGTTCTCGCGAGCCAGTACTGGCTGTTTTAGCCAGTATCCAGGGCACCAGCCGACGACCGACGACAATCATTAAGGTTATGAAAGCGATCACTTTACCAATAGTAATCGCTAGCTCTGTAAACAGTTGGCTCAGGCTCGTGGTTTCGTTGCCCATGACTCCGGCAAATGCGGGTAATAACACTAATGTCAGTACCATTGCCAAATCTTCAACAATCAACCAGCCGATAGCAATCTGCCCTCGCTGACTATCAATCAGTTGCCGTTCTTCCAGTGCGCGCAGTAATACCACGGTACTGGCGGTTGACAGACATAACCCAAAGACCAAGCCGGTGACTAAATCCCAGCCTAATAAATGAGACAAGCCCATACCTAGCAGAGTAGCAACGGCTATTTGTGTCACGGCTCCGGGGATGGCGATTGCTTTTACTGCGAGGAGGTCTTTAAGCGAGAAGTGAAGTCCGACACCAAACATCAACAAAATAACACCGATTTCAGCCAGTTCGGGAGCTAATGAAGTATCAGCAACAAAACCCGGCGTGAATGGCCCGGCAAGCACCCCTGCGGCAAGGTATCCCACCAGTGGTGAGATGCGTAGGCGGTGGGCCAGGGAACCCAAGAGGAAGGCGAGAACAAGGCCTCCGACGATCGTGGTGATTAAGGGTGTTGAGTGGTGCATCCAGACTCCTTCTCGTTATACCCGCCATCTTTCAAATTGCAGGTGTGTTGGCTACGTTTATTACTTGGCCCATCTCTGCGAGGCCGCTGCAAGGAGCGTTTAAATCCACTCCCAACAGATTTATCACGCGCTTGCCGCCTTTGGGATGAGTATTGGGATATGTGGAGCAGCAAGCATTTCACAGCAATAACATCAGTTTATTGTATTTATGCGATCAATGCGCGATAAAAATTCATTTTTTATCGATAAAAGTCTGGTTTGGCATGGAAATTGTTTGAAGTGGTTATTTGTGGGGGACTTGCTGTTTTTGTCACGATTACACAGGGGACTCTCCCGACTGAAGTGCTAGTCTCAGTCGGGATTATAAGGTTATTACTATTACTTATCTTCTATATTGGGCAATAAGGCAGTAAATATCCCCAGTAATGGCAGGAATGCACATATTTGGTAAACCAGCTCAATACTGGTTAAATCAGCAACATACCCTAGTACAGCCGCACCTAACCCACCCATACCGAAAGCAAAACCGAAGAATAGACCGGATACCATCCCCACTTTCCCTGGGATCAACTCTTGGGCATACACCAGTATTGCAGAGAAGGCTGATGCGAGGATGACGCCAATGATTACGGTTAAAACCCCCATCCAATACAACGAAGCATAGGGTAAAATAAGGGTAAATGGCGCTACACCCAGTATTGACCCCCAAATAACATATTTTCGCCCTATCCGATCACCAAGAGGACCGCCAATTATGGTGCCAGCGGCGACTGCGAATAAGAACACAAATAAATGTATTTGGGCGTTTTGTACTGAAACACCGAACTTATGCATCAAATAAAAGGTGTAATAGCTGCTAATGCTGGTCAAGTAAAAGTATTTAGAGAATATCAGCACCATTAAAATAACTAACGTCTTAATAACCGTCTTTTTAGGCAGTAATTTTGCCGATGAGGTTTTTATCACTTTGCCATGTGTTGCTCTTTGCTGTTGCTGATACCACTTACTGACTTGCAATAGCACCACAATGGCCAGTAAGGCTGCGAGAGAGAACCAGCCGACATTGCCTTTACCATAAGGAGCGATAAGAATTGCAGCTAATAGTGGGCCGAGAGCGCTACCGAAGTTGCCCCCGACTTGAAAAACTGACTGAGCCAGGCCATGGCGACCACCGGATGCCATGCGCGCGACCCGTGATGACTCAGGATGGAATACCGATGAGCCGGTGCCAACCAGCGCTGCTGCCAATAAAACCACAGGGAAAGTGGTTGCCACCGCCAGCAGCAATATGCCTGATAAGGTAAAACCCATACCAATAGGCAAAGAGTAAGGTTGGGGGTGCTTATCGGTATACAGCCCTATCAGGGGTTGCAGTAGTGATGCAGTAAGCTGGTAAGTGAGCGTGATTAGCCCTATCTGAGTAAAACTCAGTGAAAACTCGGCTTGTAATAAAGGATAAATCGCTAGAATCAACGATTGGATCATATCGTTGAGTAGATGAGATACGCTGATAGCCCCCAGAATAGAGAAGGATGTGCGTTTTACAGCGGCATTAACGGAGGGCTGGAATCCAGTCTCAGAACGATCGGTCATAGTGAGTATTCGCCTAATAATTTCACTGTTAATAATATGTTGGTAACGAATACATATTATGCAGATCGAATGATTTTTACTACATCTGACATAATTTGATATATATTCCAAAGTTATGAAATTCATTCATACATCATCAGACTACAATGCCTACGGCGTCACGGTATGGTGTTGATTTATCGTGCTATTGATATGCATTACACTCTTTTCACTCATTAAACCGGGATTTATCAGGCCGGTTTTTAACGACTACATGGAGATTTGCCATGCGTTTTTCATTACCGACCACAGCATGTGCCTTGGCTGTGTCGCTGGCGTTTGCACCGGGATGGGCTGCTGCCTGGGAAAAAGATAAAACTTACGATATCACTATATTGCACACTAATGATCACCATGGGCATTTCTGGCAAAACGATCACGGCGAATATGGTTTAGCGGCACAGAAAACTGTCGTTGATAGTATTCGCAAACAAGTTGCAGCCGAGGGCGGAAGTCTACTACTGCTGTCAGGTGGGGACATCAACACCGGCGTGCCTGAGTCTGATTTGCAAGATGCGGAGCCTGATTTTCGTGGTATGAACCTGGTCGGTTACGACGCGATGGCCATCGGCAATCACGAATTTGATAATCCATTGAGTGTGCTGCGACAACAAGAGAAGTGGGCAACTTTCCCGTTGTTATCGGCCAATATCTACCAGAAAAGTACGCAACAACGCTTATTTAAGCCTTATGCCTTGTTTGATAAGCAAGGGGTGAAAATTGCGGTAATTGGTTTAACGACTGATGATACTGCCAAGATCGGGAATCCCGAGTATTTCACCGATATTGAATTCCATGTCCCGGCCGTTGAAGCAAAACAAGTCGTCGATCAACTGCGAAAGACCGATAAGCCTGACATTATCATCGCCGCTACCCATATGGGGCATTACGATGATGGCAAGCATGGTTCGAATGCTCCAGGTGATGTAGAGATGGCTCGCAGCCTCCCCGCAGGCTATTTAGATATGATAGTGGGTGGTCACTCGCAAGATCCGGTTTGTATGGCCAGTGAGAACCATAAGCAGGCTGATTATGTTCCCGGTACACCTTGTGCGCCTGATCGTCAGAACGGAACCTGGATTGTTCAAGCTCATGAGTGGGGTAAATATGTTGGTCGTGCTGATTTTAAATTCCGCAATGGTGAGTTTAAACTGGTGAGTTATCAGTTAATTCCAATCAATTTAAAGAAAAAAGTTGAGAAGGCTGATGGTACCAGTGAGCGGGTCTTTTATACCCAGGAGATTGCGCAAGATCCATCGATGCTGAAGCTACTTACGCCTTTTGAAGAGCAAGGTAAGGCGCAGTTGGATATTAAAGTTGGCAGTGTCAATGGCAAGCTAGAAGGTGATCGTAGCAAGGTTCGTTTCGAACAAACCAACCTGGCGCGGATGTTATTGGCTGCGCAAATGGAACGAGCGGGTGCAGACTTCGCGGTGATGAGTGGTGGTGGGGTGCGTGATTCTATCGATGCCGGTGATATCACGTATAAAGATGTGCTTAAGGTCCAGCCATTTGGTAATACATTGGTTTACGCCGATATGAAAGGCAGCGAGGTCGAGAAGTATCTGGCTGTGGTGGCGAATAAAAAAGTCGATTCAGGTGCTTATGCACAATTTGCCAATGTCAGCTTGGTCGCTGATGGTAATGGCGTCAGTAACGTAAAAATACAGGGTAAGCCATTAGACCCGAATAAAATGTATCGTCTGGCCACCCTGAATTTTAATGCATTAGGCGGCGATGGCTACCCGAAAATCGATACCTTACCGGGCTATGTGAACACCGGTTTTATCGATGCTGAAGTGTTAAAACAGTATATTGAAAAGCACTCTCCGCTGGATGCCAGTCAGTATCAGCCGAAAGGTGAGATTGTTTATAAGTAAGGCGTGAAGCCAGAAGCCTCCATTTGGCAGTGGAGGCTTCTGGTGAATTGCATGAGATATAGGCAGCGCGGTGCGGGTTTGTAATGCAATAAATTAATTAATCGCGCTTAGCAATATCGGCAAAGCTGCCTTGTAGCAACTGGCATAAATCTGTTGCAGCCAATTCAATATCTAACCCCCGCTTTCCGCCAGAAACGAATATAGTGGCATACGCCTGTGCCAAGCTATCGATAACCGTCGGTAAGCGCTTTTTCTGCCCTAATGGACTGATACCACCGACTAAATAACCGGTGGTGCGCTGCGCCAATTGTGGGTCAGCCATCTCCGCCTTTTTGGCACCCAAAGCACGCGCAACTTTTTTCAGATCAAGCTGGGTGGCGACAGGGGTAACGGCAACCGCCAAATTTTTGGCATCACCATTCAAGGCGACCAGCAAGGTTTTATAAACCTGATCAGCATTAAGCCCCAACTTTTTAACGGCTTCATCGCCAAAGTTGGTTTCTGCTGCGTCATGGTGATAAGGATGTAATGTGAACGGAACTTTTTGTTTTTCCAGCAAAACGACTGCAGGTGTCATAATAAACGTCCAATTAAAAATGAAAATTTATTCCAGTGGATTATCCTACACCCAATCATTGCGATAGAGTTAAAAATTAACCTAATAAAATCAATGGCATCATGATGGATTGCCGGAGTTATGATGAATGTAAGTTGCTAATCTAATCGTCAGGTTGCTACCCTGTACCTGCAGCTCATATTATCCGCAAGGAGTGTGGGCGCTTAATAACTAAAATAATGAAAATTCCTCTTTGACTGGCCGATAGCGATATCGGCCATTTTTTTACTTTTATTGGTGATTACTGCTCGCTGAGTTGCAACAAATCAGGAAGATTACCCTCGCCATACAGATGCAGTGCACCGACCGCGACCACATAACGCCCGGCTGGCAGATGTTCTAGTTGCTGCTGCCAGCGTTTATTCCGTTGAATCATCAGCACATCGTATAGATTTTGGCTAAAAGTTGGCGCCAGTGTGGTTAGGTCATTGGTGGGGGGATGTTCCAGCCACCAGCCAATCATGGTTTGCAGCAGGCGTGCGTTGGTGTGCCAATGGGTCAGAGTATCAAGCAGTAAAGACATGCCGTTATCAGGTAATGTCTCCAGTAAATCGAGTTGCATTTGTGTTCCTTCCAACTCTATAACACTTTTTTCTTGTGCTGCTGCCGCTTTCAATAATTGATAATCGATGCCGTATTCCCCACGCAATCCCAGACGTTGAGCCTGGCGAGCCTGAAGCATTAAGGCGACCTGCCATGCCGGTAGAAAGGCCATCGAGTGCGGATCAGTGCTCAGCTCTTCGCAGCGCTGTAACAGTTGCTGATATTGCTCCTCAGGTAATCTATCGATTAATGCTTCGCTGAGGGTATCGGTACCAAAAGGTGAGGAGGTGTCGGTGATATCAGCTTCGACAATAAGTGCATCAGCCTGATTCAATTTATTCAGTAATTCGTGGGGGAGGGGGAACATGTTCTCGGTTCCCATATGAATACTGCCGACCATATGGAAGTGGCGTTCACCGGGTAAGGTGATATCCAACGCCGGATAGGGGTAGGTCGCCGGTGTTAGGATACCGAGAAATCGTGCGATGTGGCGTAATAATTGGCCCATATCCATGTGGTTCCCTTTTTAGCATTTCTTAACATGCTAAACGCTAAATGGCGCACATGAAAGTGTTGTGCGCCATTAGGCTATACCCTTTGTACTTGAAGCCGCAGGGGGTTAGCTGCTCTTGTTACTCGGCCCATCGCTGAGCCTACCTGCAACGCCAATGACTTTGGGGATATCAGGAGCGCTTACTGCTTAGGTTTAAAACGCAGTAAACGGTTAGCGTTGCTGACTACGGTAATGGATGACAGCGCCATGGCCGCCCCTGCCACCACCGGGCTAAGTAATGTTCCGGTGAACGGGAACAGAATTCCCGCAGCAATCGGAATACCCAGTGCGTTGTAGAAAAACGCACCCAATAGGTTTTGCTTCATATTGCGCAATGTTGCTTTGGCAAGCTCCACGGCATCCGCAACCCCATGCAGACTGTGGCGCATTAGCGTGATAGCCGCAGTTTCAATCGCGATATCACTACCACCACCCATGGCAATCCCAACATCCGCTTGTGCCAGTGCAGGGGCATCATTGATACCATCACCAATCATCGCCACTTTATGTCCGGCGGCTTGCAGTTGCTTGATAGCCTCAGCTTTACCCTCCGGCAATACACCCGCGATCACCTGATCAATACCGGCTTCTTTGGCAATGGCATTGGCGGTAATTGGGTTATCACCGGTTAACATCACCAGACTGTATCCCAGTTGATGCAACCGTTGCAGAGCGCTGACACTGTCGCTGCGCAGTGGGTCGCGGATCGACAGCAGTGCCGCGGGTTTACCCATCGCGCTGAGGATAACCGGGGTAGCACCACTTTCAGCTTGCTGCTGCATGAGTGATTGCAACTCACGGGTATCAATGCTCTGTTCCTCCAGCAGGCGGTTGTTCCCTAGCAACAAAGGAATGCCGTCAACTTCACCACTGACACCCAAGCCACGTAAGGTGCGGAACTGACTGACGGTAGCCAGCGTCAGCCCTTCGGCACGTTGCAAAATAGCGCGAGCCAATAGGTGATTAGAGCCGGTTTCTAGTGCTGCGGCCCATCCCAGCGCTTGTTGTTCGCTGACACCGTTAAAGGTATGAATTGCCACCACTTGCGGGTGACCTTCCGTTAGTGTGCCGGTTTTGTCGAACACCAACGTATCGAGATTACTGGCTTGCTGCAATGCATCGGCATCACGTACCAAAACACCAAACTCGGCCGCCCGCCCGACGCCAGAGATGATAGACATCGGCGTCGCCAGTCCAAGCGCGCAGGGACAAGCGATAATGAGCACTGTGGTAGCAACCACCAGGGTGTACACCAACTGAGGCTGTGGACCGAGGAAATACCAAATCAGCCCGGCGATAACAGCAATTGCCACCACGGTTGGCACAAATACCGCCGAGATTCGGTCCGCCAATTTGCCGATTTCTGGTTTACTGCTTTGCGCCTGACGAACCAGTTTGATGATGCGAGCCAGTGTAGTTTGGCTACCAATGGCATTGGCGCGGAACAGTACCGACCCATCCTGTACTTGGGTACCTGCATGTACCACATCACCTGCTGATTTTTGTTGTGGGATAGGTTCGCCGGTCAGCATGGCTTCGTCCATCCACACTTCGCCCTGCACAATTTCACCATCAACCGGTACTCGGTCACCGGTAGTCAGACGCAAGGTCATGCCCAATTGGACCTCAGCCAGAGGGATCACTTGCTCGCCGTCGTCAGATACCCGCCGTGCTGTCGGTGGTGCCAGGTCCAGCAGTCGCTCCAACGCATTAGATGAGCGCTGTCTGGCGCGTTGTTCCATCGCATGACCAAGGTTAATCAAACCGATTATCATGGCGCTGGCTTCATAATAGAGGTGGCGCGCCTCCATCGGGAAAACATCCGGCCAGATATTCACCGTAATGGAATAGAGCCACGCCGCTCCGGTACCTAGTGCCACTAAGGTATCCATGGTGGCACTGCCATTTTTCAGGCTGATCCAGGCGTTGCGATAGAAATGGCCACCCGCAAATATCATCACCAGCAGAGTAATCACCCCGACAATAAGCCACGGCGTCTGGGTTTCTGGCGTTAGCGTCATACTGCCGCCGAATAACCCCCATCCCATCAGTGGGATACCCAACAGCAGGCCCAGCGCTGCTTGCCATTGGAAGCGCTTCATACTGGCTTGGGACATCTGTTGCTGACGTGCGCGGCGCTCGCCTTCGTCTTCAATAATTTCTGCACCATAACCGGCATTTTTGACGGCTGCGATTAAGGCTTCATTGCTTGGGTTACCGGTGACTAACGCGCTACGTTCCGCCAAATTGACGCGCGCAACCTCAACCCCATCAACCCCTTCCAGAGCATGTTGTACTTTGGATACGCAACTGGCACAGCTCATTCCGGTTAGTAATAACTGGACGCTATCGATATCTACCGCTGTGGTTGGGTTAGCGGTCTCTGTTTTATTAATCTCAGGTGTTACTGCCGGAATAGTTGAAGAGGCCGCTGCCTGATATTCCGGCTGAGATGGGGCTGAGTGAGTCAGCGGCTCAGTTTTTGGGGACGGGGCACCTGGCAATGCAGCGTGGTAACCCGCCTGTTCCACGGCATTAATCAGCACCTGCGGATCAGCTTTACCATACACTTTAGCGCTATCCACACTCACCACGGCTGCAATTACACCGGGAACGGCTTCCAGAGCTTGGCGTGTGGCTTCAGTACAATGGCCGCAGCTTAAGCCTGAGAGCTGTAATTGTGTATCGGGTGTTTGGGCTGCTTCTGCCTGATAACCGGCTTGTTTGACAGTATCAATCAGCGTGTTGATATCGGCTTCACCGGTCACTTTGGCATAGTTAACGTCGACTTCAGCATGATGAATATCTTCACGACTTTCTAAGGCGGTTTTCACTCGCTTGGCACAATTCATACAGGAAAGACCATGCAAGGCCAGCACTGTGGTTTGCAACATAATTAACTCCTTATCGAGTAACCACTTATCCGTTCATTTCGTCGGGATAAGTTTAGTCGGTAATCCCAGTCACATCGCTTATTGTCGCTGATAATGGATTTATCCATAACCTTAAGCTGTACAGGTTTTATTCCGCTTGACTGACATCGTTATTTTCACTAATTATGGAGGTTAAACCTTCCAGCAAGGGGAAGGTCAAGGGGGAAGTATGAACATAAGCGATGTGGCAAAAAAAACCGGTTTAACTAGCAAAGCCATACGTTTCTACGAAGAAAAAAAACTGCTGACACCGCCTATCCGCACTGATAACGGCTATCGCAGCTACAGTGCCAATCACATTGAAGAGTTAACACTGCTACGTCAGGCACGGCAGGTTGGCTTTACACTGGATGAATGTCGCGAGTTACTGGCATTATTTCATAACCCGGCCCGCCACAGCGCGGATGTGAAAGCGGCGACGCTACTAAAGGTTGCGGAAATCGAGCAACATATTGATGATCTTAACCAGATGCGCTTGCGCTTGTTAGCGTTGGCAGATGAGTGCCCAGGGGATGATGGCGCAGATTGCCCGATTATCAATAATTTGTCGGGATGTTGTCATTCGGCAGCTAAGCAGGCTGGCGATGATAAGGATAAAGTTGTTAACAAACAGATGGTTGTGGGGGGTGAAACAGTTGTTAGTTAACTGACAGGCCGCTCAACTGACGGCCTGCCGGTCAATATGCTACTGACGATAATATAGGTATTACTGAGGGATGGCGCGGACATGCAAGGTATTGCCTTCCACGAATATCACTTCAACTTCGGTACCAACACCCAGTTCGGTCGCGCAATAAATACGCCAGCTACTGTCACCAACCCGCATGCGACCAAAACCATCAATAGTCGGTTCGGTCAATGTGGCTCGCGTACCCAATAGCTGATGGGTACGTTGATTCAGCATGGCAGGTTGTGGTTTGATGCGTTTACTCAGCCAATACCACCACAGGAATGCAGCAACCACCGTCAGGACGGAAAATAGCACGCCTTGCATCTCCCAGCTAAAGGGAAATAGCCAGACTAACGCGCCCACGACTACGGCGGCAACGCCGCTCCACAGCATATAACCACTGGCACCTAGCATCTCGGCGGCCAGAAGCAGCCCGCCGAGGGATAGCCAAAACCAACTTGGATTCGCGGCAATTTCCTCCAGCATGGTTATTTACCTCGGCTGTTTTTACTCTCGCCAATCAGTTCTGCAATCCCACCGATAGCACCCATCAGGCTGCTGGCTTCTAGCGGCATCATAATGACTTTGCTGTTATTGGCGGAGCCGATGTGTTGCAGTGCGTCGGTATATTTCTGTGCCACAAAGTAGTTAATGGCTTGAATGTCACCGGCAGCAATAGCCTCAGAAACCATTCTGGTAGCTTGAGCTTCAGCTTCAGCACCACGCTCACGGGCTTCTGCTTGCAAGAATGCGGATTGACGTTCACCTTCAGCTTTCAGAATCTGTGATTGCTTCTCACCTTCAGCACGCAAAATTGCGGCCTGACGAACCCCTTCGGCTTCCAGAATATCAGCACGTTTAGTACGTTCCGCTTTCATCTGAGCATTCATCGCAGAAATCAATTCAGCCGGTGGGCGCACATCACGGACTTCAATACGAGTCACTTTAATGCCCCACGGGTTGGTGGCTTCATCAACAATATGCAACAGGCGGCCGTTGATGTTGTCACGTTGGGACAACATTTCATCCAGCTCCATAGAACCTAAAACAGTACGGAAGTTGGTCATGGTCAAATTGATGATGGCCGATTCCAAATTGCTGACTTCATAAGCTGCTTTTACTGGGTCAATAACCTGGATAAAGCAGACTGCATCAATTGCTACGTTGGCGTTATCGCGGGAAATGATCTCCTGGGATGGGATATCCAAGACTTGTTCCATCATATTGATTTTGCGACCAACACGATCCATAAATGGCACAACGATGTTCAAGCCTGGCATCAGGGTTTTGGTATAACGACCAAAACGCTCGACAGTCCACTGAAAACCTTGTGGAACAATTTTGATTGAGGAAAACACCACAATCAGGGCTACAACGATAAGAACAGGGATGACCGTAAACATATTTAACTTCCTGTCAGCAATGATATTTGTTTCTTAATATTACGTGACCGGTGGTTAAATGCCTAACTAAAGGCAGGTAAAAGCGTGTAAATGAGAAAAAACTTGGCTGGGGCAGAATAAAACCGCGCGGGATGCCCCCGCGCAGTAGCAAATAAGGGATCGCCAAAAAGGTTATGGCGATTAACTTTCGCTGTCAGTACAGTAATGAGTAAAGTTGACGACGATATTTGGCGGCCAGTGCATCGCCGGTGCCTAGTGCAGCTAAAATATCCATTAATGTCTTACGTGCAGTACCGTTCGCGGCAGCCAGATCTTTCTTCAAATGGCTCAGCAACAGCTCTAAAGCCTCTTCATTGCGGCCAACCTGATGCAGTTGTAGCGCCAATTGCACCGCGAGTTCGACGTTATCAGGCTGCTCAGTCAATTGCTGTTGTAACTGTTGGATCTCTGGCGTGTCGGCAGCTTGTTTGAGCAACTCAATCTCAGCAATCAGCCCTTGATAACGGGTATCACGGTCTTGCAGTGGAATGGTTGCCAGCACCGTTTCAGCATCTTCACTGCGGTTCAACTGAATTTGCACTTCAGCCAGTTGCAGGCCAATTTCACTGTTTTGCCCACTCAGCGCCCAGGCATCTTTCAGCAGTGGCAGTGCTTCTTGCACTTTGCCTTCGCTTAACAATTGTGCGGCTTCGGCAACTTTCAATTCTTCAGGTTTCGGCAATACCCGTTGTAATAGCTCGCGGATAACCTCTTCCGGCTGTGGTCCTTGGAAGCCATCCACCGGTTGACCGTCTTTAAACAGATAAACCGCCGGAATTGAGCGTAAACCAAACTGTGACGCCACCATCTGCTCTGCATCGCAGTCGACACGAGCCAGAATGAATTGACCGGCATACTCTGCGGCCAGTTTATCCAGCACTGGCGTCAGTTGCAGACAATGCTGGCTGCGTTCGGACCAAAAGTAGAACAGTACCGGCACGGCCATGGATTGTTCTAAGGCCTGGTGTAGGTTTGCTTCAGTAATATCAATCGTAGTAGGTGCTAGCATGAATTATTTCTCTCATCCGTTTTAACACTAGATGGGGGCAGATTATGTTGCTTCAACCCCAACTATTTTTGGATAGTCAGTTAGGCATTACCGCGCAGGACTTTATCTAACATTCGCCCCGGTAGGATGCGGCGCAATAGGGTCAATGCATGGGCCACTAATGTGACAGGATAGCGCAATTGTGGGCGCGGGCTTTCCAGTGCATGGCGTAATTTCGGTAATATAGCCTGCGGGGGCAGGGTAAATCGCTTTGCGATACCGGGATTATTGACCGGTTTATCGGCCTCGGCCTGATTGACGTTTTGTGTAAAATGGGTACTGATAGGGCCGGGTTCAATCAGACAAACATGTACACCACTGTCGTGCAGTTCCATACGTAGTGCATCAGACCACGCTTCCAACGCATATTTGCTGGCCGCATAAGCGCCGCGACCCGCGGTAGAAACCAACCCCATCACCGAACTGGTTTGAATTATACGCCCTTCTCCGTGAGGCAACATTGCTGGCAACAGCAATTGCGTGAGCTGGTGGGTGCCGAATAGATTGGTGGAAAACTGCTTTTCCAACTGCTGGCGTGAAATGGTGTGCAATGGGCCATACAGGCCGAAACCACCATTGTTAAACAGGCCGTATAGGCGCCCGCCAGTCAGTTCGATAACCTGCGCAGCAGCACGTTCCACACTGGCACTGTCATCCAAATCCAGTTCAATACCTTCCAGACCCAATTGCGTCATCTTTGCCACATCATCAGGTTTACGGCAGGCGGCCAGTACGCGATAGCCCCTGTTTTTCAAATCCTGTGCCGCAACCAGCCCGATACCGCTGGAACAACCGGTAATTAATACAGTTTTTTGCATAACTTTACCTGGTGAGTGATTCTATTTGTTTGAACAAGTGTTATTACTGCTTATTGGTCACTAATGGTTTAAGTTGTTGCGCCATCCAATCCGCGATGAAGGGTTGGGCCGCGGCGTTAGGGTGTAAGCCATCATCCTGCATCCACTGCGGTTTCACAGCAACAGCTTCCATAAAGAAAGGGACCAATGGAATGTTAAATTGCTGTGCCAGTTGTGGATACATCGCGGTGAAAGCATCAGTATAACGGCGACCATAGTTAGGCGGAATGCGGATTTGCATCAATAAAGGTTGTGCTTTTGCTTCCAATATCTGATTGATAATTTGTGTCAGATCCCGTTGAGTATCTTGTGTTGGAAAACCACGCAGACCGTCATTTGCTCCCAGTTCTATCAGCACCCAGCGCGGCTGGTGTTGTTTGAGTAGGGACGGTAGGCGGGCCAAACCTTGAGCGGCGGTGTCACCACTGATACTGGCATTGACTACCTTCGGCAGTGACGGTGTTCCCTGCCATGTTTTATCCAGCCGTGAAGGCCATGCTTCGGCAATCGGCAGGCGGTAACCGGCGCTTAAGCTATCGCCAAGAATTAACAGTGTATCGGTTGCGGCGGCACGCAAACTGAATAATCCCAACAGTAAAAGGAAGGGAAGATGCCAGCGGAAAACGTTCTTGAAGTTCATCATCTTAATAAATACGTCGGCCAGGGTGAGCAACAGCTCTCCATCCTTACCGGAGTTGAGCTGGTTGTCAAACCCGCCCAGACAATTGCGCTGATTGGTGAGTCGGGTTCCGGTAAGTCAACTTTGCTGGGGATACTGGCAGGGCTTGATGATGGCAGCAGTGGTGAGGTGAGTTTACTCGGCCAGTCTTTGACCGCCATGGATGAAGAAGGGCGCGCGCAATTACGTGCAAAAAACGTCGGCTTCGTGTTTCAGTCATTTATGTTGGTACCCACACTCAATACGTTAGAGAACGTTCAGCTTCCTGCATTGTTGCGTGGAGAGAGCGAACGCAATAGTAAGGCCCATGCGGTGGAGTTATTAGAGCAACTCGGATTGGGCAAACGGCTACATCATCTGCCCGCTCAGCTTTCTGGCGGTGAGCAGCAGCGGGTAGCACTGGCCCGAGCCTTCAGTGGGCGGCCTAAAGTGTTATTTGCCGATGAACCGACCGGTAATCTTGACCGCCATACCGGTGACAGAATTGCTGATCTGCTGTTTTCATTGAATCGGGATTATGACACCACACTGATTCTGGTTACCCATGATGTACAACTGGCGGGGCGTTGTCAGCGCCGCTTGCGGCTGCGGGACGGCAAATTGTGGGAGGAAGCATGATTTGGCGCTGGTTTTGGCGTGAGTGGCGCTCACCCTCACTGTTAATTGTCTGGCTGGCATTAACACTGGCGGTGGCTTGTGTGCTGGCGCTGGGTACCATCAGTGACCGGATGGAAAAAGGGCTGAGTCAGCAAAGCCGCGATTTTTTAGCCGGCGATCGGGTGCTGAGCGCGGCGCATCCGGTTCCTGAAGCGTGGTTGCTGGAAGCTAAACGGCAAGGGTTGACCGTCAGTCGCCAGTTATCGTTTATGACCATGACTTTCGCGGGCGATCGCCCACAACTGGCTGATGTAAAAGCCACAGATTTAGCCTATCCGTTGTATGGCAAATTAGATACGTTGCCTGTTGGCGCGGTGCTGGAACCGGGTACGGTGTTGGTGGCACCAAGGCTGTTGTCGCTGCTTGGGGTTAAGGTCGGCGATATGCTGGATGTCGGTGATACTTCACTGAAAATTGTCGGTGAAGTGATTCAGGAGCCTGATTCTGGCTTTAATCCATTCCAAACCGCGCCGCGTATTTTGATCAATCTGGCTGACGTGGAAAAGACCGGCGCGATTCAGCCGGGTAGCCGTCTGACCTATCGTTATATGTTCGCCGGCCAGCCTGATGGCGTCACCCAATTTAGTGACTGGCTTACGCCACAATTGAAACCAGAGCAGCGGTTGTATGGTTTACAAGAATCAGGTGGCGCGCTGGGGAAATCGCTGCAACGGGCGCAGCAGTTCTTGCTGTTATCGGCGCTATTGACGTTACTACTTTCGATTGCTGCCGTTGCGGTGGCGATGGGCCACTATTGCCGTAGCCGCTATGATTTAGTTGCGGTACTGAAAACATTAGGTGCAGGACACCGTGCACTGCGGCGGTTGATTATCGGTCAGTGGCTGTCGGTGCTGGTGTTGGCAGGCCTGTGTGGCAGCGTGATTGGCCTCTTATTCGAGAAGGTTTTAGTTCGTTTATTGTCACCGGTATTACCGGCCGCATTGCCAGCAGCCGGTTTATGGCCATGGGTATGGTCAATGGGTTCGCTGGTATTGATTTCGCTGCTGGTGGGTGTTCGCCCCTATCGGCAACTGCTCGCGACCCAGCCGCTACGGGTTTTGCGCCGTGATGTTTCCGCGAATGTTTGGCCGCTGCGTTACTTTATTCCTGCAATGCTGGTTATCGTGATTGGCTTATTGGCATTGCTGATGGGGGGGAACGCGTTATTGTGGGCCATTCTGGCTGGCATGGTGGTATTGGCGTTATTACTGGGCGTGATTGGCTGGGGCAGTCTGGTACTGTTGCGCCGCCTGACTGTTACCCGTCTATCATTGCGTCTGGCAATCAACCGTTTGCTACGTCAACCGTGGATGACGTTAACGCAACTGGCGGCATTCTCCTTATCCTTTATGCTGTTAGCATTATTATTGGTACTGCGTGGGGACCTATTGGATCGTTGGCAGCAACAATTGCCGCCGGACAGCCCGAATTACTTCTTGCTGAATATGACACCGCAACAGGTGCCACAGGTAACTGAGTTTCTGACGCAACATCAGATAACGCCATCAACGTTCTATCCAATCGTGCGGGTACGGCTGTCTGAAATTAACCAGCAACTGGCCACCGAGCGGGTGCGCGAAGATGAACCCGGTGGCGAGGCGGTTAACCGTGAATTGAATCTGACCTGGCAGCAAGATTTACCGGCGCACAATATTTTGACCGCCGGTCAATGGCCACCTAAAGCCGATGAAGTGTCGATGGAACAAGGAATTGCTGACAGACTGGGGATTAAAATTGGCGATAAACTGACATTTAGCGGCGATACGCAGTCATTCGAAGCCAAAGTTAGCAGTATTCGTCAGGTGGATTGGGAAAGCCTGCGGCCAAACTTCTACTTTATCTTCCCGCCGGGTGCATTGGACAAACAGCCACAAACCTGGCTGACCAGTTTCCGCTATCAAGGAGACGGGGAGGTGCTGACACAACTGAATCGGCAATTCCCAACACTCAGTTTGCTGGATATTGGCGCGATGCTTAAACAGGTCGGGCAGGTGTTGCAGCAGGTGAGTCGTGCACTGGAAGTGATGGTGATACTGGTTATCATCTGCGGCACTTTATTGCTGCTGGCGCAGGTTCAAGTCGGGATGCGTCAGCGCCGTCAGGAGCTGGTGGTTTACCGGACACTTGGCGCAAGTAAACGCTTACTGCGAGGTACCTTGTGGTGGGAGTTTGCCTTACTGGGGTTGGTTGCCGGGCTGGCTGCTGCCATCGGAGCTGAGGCGGCACTGTGGGCATTACAGCGCTTAGTGTTTGATTTCCCGTGGCAGCCTAATTGGGTGATGTGGTGGCTGTTGCCGTTGGCTGGCGCGCTATTGTTGTCATTGTGTGGCGGTTGGTTAGGTGCGCGTTTGTTACAGGGAAGGGCGCTGTTCCGCAATTATGACAGTTAGCCTATTTGGGTAACCTGGCGTTGCAGTGTGGCTGCAACGCCAATGATTTGTGGGGCAGGCCAGATGAGTTACAGCTTATCCTGCGCCCAGATCAGCGCGTTCTGGTATTCCGCTGGTAACAACGGCGCGAGTGCGGCCAGAGCTGCACGTAATTGTGCGCCATCGGGATGGTTCAAATTCATATGACCTACTTTACGGCCTGCGCGCACTTCTTTTTCATACCAGTGCAGATGCACCAACGGCAGAGATAGCCATTCGATGTTCACTGGCGTGCCAATCAGGTTGACCATCGCTGACGGGGTGTTAACCACCGGCGTCGGTAAGGGCAGGTCCAAAATGGCGCGCAGGTGCAGTTCAAACTGGCTTATTGACGCACCATTTTGCGTCCAGTGACCGCTATTATGCACCCGTGGTGCCAGCTCATTGATCAACAGATTGTCGCCAACGATAAAGCACTCCATGGCCATTACGCCAACATAATTCAGCTTATCCATAATGGCTGACAGCATTTTTTCAGCTTGTTGCTGTAATCTGCTATCGGGCTGTGGCAAAGCCACGCTCATACGCAGGATGCCATCTTCATGCAGATTGTGGGTTAACGGGTAAAACACCGATTTGCCTTGGCTGCTGCGTGCGCCGACCAGCGAAACTTCACCGCTGAATTTAATCCCTTGCTCAACGATGCATTCACCGTAAGCATCAGTTGGCAAGGTATCTTGATCACCTGCCCGCAACCGCCACTGACCACGTCCGTCATAGCCTCCGACCCGACGTTTGACAATGGCTAGCTCACCTAATGTTGCAAAGACCTGCGGCCATTCGCTGCTACTTGCTAATAGCTGCCAGGGTGCGGTTGGCAGATTCAGGCTATCGAGCAATTGCTTTTGTGTCAGGCGATCTGCCAGACGCGGGAAGATATCGCGGTTAACAAAAGCCGTGTGTGTGGCGAGTTCGCGGGTTAACGCTGTTTCTGGCCAGCGCTCAATCTCGGCGGTAATCACACTGTGCTGATAAGGCACGGCTTCAGGTTCTGCATCCAAGCCCACCGGATAAACTGCAATACCCAGGGGTTCGCCAGCCTGACGCAGCATGCGTCCTAGCTGACCATTACCTAATACGCAAACTGGTTTCATGCCTTCACCTGTAAGTCTGGCACCCGAGGATCTGGATTATCCAGCACTTCGTCAGTTTGGCTTTTGCGCCAATCAGCCAGACGAGCGGCTAATTCAGCATCGTGCAATGCCAATATTTGTGCGGCCAGCAAGGCGGCATTGGCAGCACCGGCTTTACCGATAGCCAAGGTTCCCACCGGGATACCGCGCGGCATTTGTACAATCGAATACAGGCTGTCGACGCCACTCAGCGCAGCACTTTGTACCGGAACACCTAAAACAGGTACCAGCGTTTTTGCCGCAATCATACCCGGCAGATGTGCAGCACCACCGGCACCGGCAACTATCACCTGTAGGCCATTGGCTTGGGCTGACTCGGCAAAACTGAACAGCTTATCGGGGGTGCGGTGTGCGGAGACAACTTCCACATGAAATGGAACATTGAGCGTGGTGAGCACGTCAGCGGCGAACTGCATGGTGGCCCAGTCACTCTTGGACCCCATTACGATAGCGATTTTAACCCCGGCTGCATAAGCCGAATCGAGGTTAGCTCCCATGAGTGTAAAGCTCCTGTGATTGCGCAAGCGTCGGCCAGAATGATTTTACTTAAATCGTGACTGGCGAAGAGGGCGTAGAGCATATCATGAGCCAAAGGCGAGGAAAACGGTTGCGTCGCGGCTTTTAGTGGGATTTATCGGTTTTTTATACCCACTCGCCAGATAAACCTGAAGGTCAAAATGGGAATTTAATCAACTCAACACTGTCTGCCGTGACTTTGACCATCGAACCCTCAACATGCCAGGCACCGAGAACCACACGATGGGCGGTTGTGGCGGGGAGTGCTACGGGGTGAACCGCTGGGCGATGCGTATGCCCGTGGATCATCCAACTGACGCCATTACGTTGGAAGCTATCAATCACTGCTTGTGGATTTACATCCATGATAAGTTCAGATTTGCCGCTATTGTTCTGCTGACTTTGGTTACGCATATAAGCCGCAATGCGTAAACGAAAACGCAGAGGTAGCCACAGGAACAGTTTTTGAATCAGTGGATTATGTACTCTACGACGAAAATGCTGATATTCGGTGTCATCGGTGCACAGTGTATCACCATGTAAAATAACAATTTTACGGTCATACAGTTCGACGACTATCTCTTCCGGCAGCAGGATCATCCCGCTTTCTTGAGCAAAGTGTTTACCGAGCAAAAAGTCACGATTACCGTGGATAAAGTAGCAAGGTATACCCCGTTGTTGGAGTGATTTCAGCGCAGCGGCAACTTGCCGGTACAGTGGTTCGGGGTCATCATCGCCAATCCAGGACTCGAACAGATCACCCAGGATATATAACGCATCAGCATGAATGGCTTCACGCTGTATAAAATGCAGGAAACCGGCAGTGATTGCCGGTTCCTGAACGCTAAGATGCAAATCTGCAATAAAAAGCGTGCTCATTAAGCTGTCATTATTCGCTGATAGTGACGCTTTTGATGATCACATCTTCTTTTGGTACATCCTGATGCATACCGCTACGGCCAGTAGCAACGTTTTTGATTTTATCAACAACGTCCAAACCTTCAGTAACTTCAGCAAATACGCAGTAACCCCAACCATCTGGGCGCTCTGAACGGAAGTTCAGGAAGTCGTTGTCGGCAACGTTAATGAAGAACTGTGCAGTGGCAGAGTGCGGATCGTTGGTACGCGCCATTGCCAGGGTGCCACGGGTGTTTTTCAGGCCGTTGTTAGCTTCGTTTTTGATAGTTGCATCCGTGGTTTTCTGGTTCATGCCCGGCTCAAAACCACCGCCTTGAATCATGAAACCGTCGATAACACGGTGGAAGATAGTGTTATCATAGAAGCCTTTACGGCAGTAGTTCAGGAAGTTTTCAACGGTAACCGGCGCTTTATCCGCGAAGGTATTGACGACGATATCGCCGTGATTAGTATGAAACGTGACCATAATAATGTTCCTGCTAGTGTAATAGTGTATTCACAAATGAGTCGTAACTCTTTAGACGGCTCTTATATCATAACTCTGAGATTGAGTCAGCACTCGAAACGCCAGCAAGAAGTGTGAAAAAGTGCTGAATCAGTGGCTGATTTACCGCATAATCTGGTGATATCCTTTTATCTCCCTCGCCCTTGACGTTGTTTGCGCTCTACCGGCAACGCCAATGAGTTTGGGTATAAACCATGCTTACCGCAAAACAAAAACCACGGAATGTCCCGATGCTAAAGATTTTTAATACACTGAGTCGCCAAAAAGAGGAATTCAAGCCTATTCATGCCGGTAAAATTGGTATGTACGTATGCGGGATCACCATTTATGACCTGTGTCACATTGGGCATGGGCGTACTTTTGTCGCTTTCGACGTCGTGGCGCGTTATTTGCGTTATTTAGGTTACTCTCTGACGTATGTGCGTAATGTTACCGATGTTGACGATAAAATTATCAAGCGCGCATTGGAAAACAATGAAAGCTGTGAGCAACTGACGACACGTATGCTGGCAGAAATGCATAAAGATTTCGATGCACTGAATCTTGAACGCCCTGATTTAGAGCCGCGTGCGACTCACCATATTCCTGAAATTATTGCGCTGACTGAGCGTTTGATTGCCCGTGATCACGCTTATGTCGCGTCAAATGGCGATGTGATGTTTGCTGTGGACAGTGACCCTGATTACGGTTTGCTGTCCCGTCAGGATTTGGATCAATTGCAGGCCGGTGCCCGGGTTGAAGTGGCTGATGTTAAACGCAATCCGATGGATTTTGTCTTGTGGAAAATGTCTAAACCGGGTGAACCAAGTTGGGCATCACCTTGGGGCCCGGGCCGCCCTGGCTGGCATATCGAGTGCTCGGCGATGAATGGCAAACAGTTGGGCGCACATTTTGATATTCACGGCGGTGGTTCTGATTTGATGTTCCCGCACCACGAAAATGAAATTGCGCAATCTACCTGTGCCCATGATGGTCCCTATGTGAACTACTGGATGCACTCCGGTATGGTGATGATTGACAAAGAAAAAATGTCTAAATCACTGAATAACTTCTTTACTATTCGTGATGTGCTGGCCTATTACGATGCTGAAACCGTACGTTACTTCCTGATGTCCGGCCACTATCGCAGTCAGCTTAACTACAGCGAAGAGAACCTGAAACAGGCACGTGCCTCACTAGAACGCCTGTATACCGCTCTGCGTGGTACTGATGCGAGTGCGATGCCTGCGGGTGGTGCAGAGTTTGAAGCGCGTTTCCGTGCCGCAATGGATGATGATTTCAATACTCCAGAAGCCTATTCGGTACTGTTTGATATTGCCCGTGAAGTAAACCGCCTAAAAACTGAAGATATTATGGCGGCGAATGGCTTAGCGGCAGAATTGCGTAAACTGGCCCATGTGCTGGGATTATTAGAGCAGGATCCAGAGCTGTTTTTACATAGTGGCGCGCAGACTAATGACGACGAAGTAGCAAAAATAGAAGCGTTAATTAAGCAACGTAACGATGCCCGTAGCAGTAAAGATTGGGCGCTGGCCGATTCGGCCCGTGATCAGTTGAATGAGCTGGGTATTGTGCTGGAAGATGGCCCACAAGGGACGATATGGCGCCGTAAATAGCATGGTATTGGGTGGATAGGTGCAATTTAGCTATCTGCATCTAAAAAAATTGCGGTTCTGGTGCTGACCAGTAACCGCATTTTTTTGCCCTTATCTCGCCATGGCAGTCTTTCGCAATAACCAGCTAGAACTCGCCTTTGCTGAGGTGATTAGGCTTTAACCTGCACTTTCATGCCTTGAAACTCAACAATCTGGTCAGCCAGGATTTTGCAGCGCTTACGTGTTTCTACATTCCCGTCGACTTTCACCTGTCCATCTGCGATGGCGGCTTTCGCTGAGGCACCGCTGTCGTTCCAGCCCTGTAACTTTAATAAGTCACACAGCTCAACGTGTGGGTGTTTTTCCAAATGAAAAATGTCCATTCCTGTCCTTACAATCAATTTTCGTTGATGTCGTGATATTCCTCGCAGGCTTGCAAGGTATTTTGTATCAGTGTTGCAACGGTCATCGGCCCGACGCCACCGGGAACCGGTGTAATCCAACCCGCACGCTCAACGGCGACATCAAATTCTACATCGCCGACTACTTTACCACTTTCCAGACGGTTAATGCCTACATCAATCACGATAGCACCAGGTTTAATCCATTCACCGGGAATAAAACCGGGTTTACCCACGGCAACCACCAGCAAGTCAGCATTTTCCACATGTTGGCGCAGATTTTTGGTAAAACGATGCGTGACGGTGGTAGTGCAACCTGCTAGCAGCAGTTCAAGGCTCATCGGGCGGCCTACAATATTGGATGCACCGACCACAACTGCATTGAGGCCGTATGTCGAGATATTATAACGCTCCAGCAAAGTAACGATGCCGCGTGGGGTGCAAGGGCGCAATTTCGGTGCGCGTTGACACAGGCGGCCCACGTTATACGGGTGGAAGCCATCTACGTCTTTATCTGGGTGGATACGTTCCAGCACTTTGACATTATCAATGCCTGCAGGCAGTGGCAGTTGCACCAGAATCCCATCAATTTCACCATCGTCATTCAGTGAATCAATCAATGCCAGCAACTCTGCTTCAGTGGTGGTCACTGGCAGATCATAAGAACGCGAAACAAAACCGACCTCTTCGCACGCCTTACGCTTACTGGCGACATAAATTTGTGAGGCTGGGTTGACACCAACTAATACTACAGCAAGGCCGGGAGCACGCTTACCGGCAGCCAAACGTTTCTGTACCAACGCAGCAACTTCATTTCTTACCTGCTGAGCAATCGTTTTACCATCAATAATTTTTGCTGACATCAGTGGAGGGATCCATCAATTAAAAAAAGCGGGAATGTGCCTATTTTGTCAGAAGCGGGTCGTGCTGTCAGGCATATAATAACGATTAATTAACGATTAAATAGCCAGATGATAAACCGTAAGGCGAAAACCCATTGACTCGAAAGAGACTGCCCGTATAATCCAACCCGCAACTGACTACCGGCAGTGTTCTGTGCTGCGGTAAATATCAAATGCGCCCTTAGCTCAGTTGGATAGAGCAACGGCCTTCTAAGCCGTAGGTCACAGGTTCGAATCCTGTAGGGCGTACCATCTATACTTCTTTTGCCGTCTATCTAAGTCTACTAATCCCTTATATAATCAGCCTCTCTGACAATTCCTAGCATCCCAACGTCTACCTACATCCACTGCAATCAACAACAAAGTGGGGGTACTATTGGGGGTATGTCTAGGTTCAATGAAGTGAGATACCCCCAAATGAAATTGAACGCTCGACAGGTCGATACTGCAAAGCCAAAAGAGAAGCCCTATAAGCTATCTGATGGAGGTGGATTATTTTTGTTAGTAAAAACTACTGGTTCACGTTGTTGGCGGCTGAAGTATCGGATCGCCGGTAAAGAAAAATTGCTCGCATTTGGGGTCTATCCTGATATCACTCTTGCTGAAGCTAGAGCAAAAAGAGATGAGGCAAAGCGTATACTCGCAGTGGGCGGCGACCCTGGTGAAGAAAAGAAAGTAGAAAAACAAACCAGAAAAGTCAGCATTGATAACACGTTCGAAGCTCTAGCCAGAGAATGGCATGCCTACAAAAGGCCCAATTGGTCCAAAGGTTATGCTGAAGATTTAATGGAGTCATTCGAAAAAGACATCTTCCCTTACGTTGGCAAACGTCCAGTTGCCGAAATCAAACCTCTAGAAATTCTCGAAACCCTACGCAAGTTAGAAAAGCGCGGCGTCCTCGATAAAATGCGTAAAATCCGCCAGGCATGCAGCCAAACTTTCCGTTATGCGATCGTAACTGGCAGAGCAGAGAACAATCCAGCAAGTGAACTAGCTGGCGCTCTGGCTGTTCAGAAGCATACGCATTACCCCCACCTCTTAGCGAACGAGCTTCCCGCATACCTTAATGCTCTCAACGCCTATAGCGGCAGTACAGTCACTAGAATAGCAACACGACTCCTTATGCTTACCGGTGTTCGTACAACTGAACTACGGGCTGCTGAGTGGCTAGAATTTGACTTGGACAAAGCCGTCTGGGAAGTTCCCACCGCCAGAATGAAAATGCGTCGTCCTCACTTGGTTCCCTTATCAGAGCAAGTTTTGGCATTACTGCGTCAATTACATGAGATTACTGGGCGATTTAAACTGGTATTCCCCGGTCGTAATGACAGCTTAAAGCCAATGAGCGAAGCCAGTATTAATCAGGTCATAAAACGTATTGGTTATCATGGTAAAGCCACTGGTCATGGTTTCCGTCACACTATGAGCACCATTTTACATGAGCAGGGGTTTAATACTGCGTGGATAGAAACACAGTTGGCACACGTGGATAAAAACAGCATTCGTGGTACCTACAATCACGCCCAGTATCTGGATGGTCGTCGAGAAATGCTTCAGTGGTATGCCGACTATATGGATAGCCTGGAACGTCAGTCAAAAGATTAGTTTTGGATAAAATTCTTCCGTGAGGAATAAAAAAGGGTCGGTTCAGTAGGTTCAGTCGGTTCAATATTTTAGTTTATTGATTTATAAGTTAATTAATTCATTTTTTGAACCGACCCTGAACCGACTTTAGGCCATTTGAACCGACCCTAACCGCGTTATCTCCCGCAAAACTGGCTTTCCCTCAGCTAAATCACCCTAAACCTGTAATTGATAAGCCGAAATTGTTCACCACAGTTTGATGTGAAAATGTGAAGTGGTGTCATGCATTAGTGGGGTAGGTGCTGGACGAGTATACAGTGGTGATTTATAGTAGACCTCAAGAGAATAAGGCTATGCCTAGGCTGATCCCCGAAAACTAGTACACCTCTACTGGCTGGCATAGTCCTCAATATTTAGAGGATGCGAGGTGGCGTATATGGGATTACCAAAGAGAGAATATTACACACTCCAGCAAGCTGCTAAAAAAGCAAACTGCGAAATAGGGGATCTTTTACACTTTGCGGCAATCGGTATTTTGCAGATCTGCGTTCATTATGAGTCTAATGAAAAATATAATAGCGATTGTTATTTTAATACTGATATTTCTGATGAGTTAATTGATGAATTGCGTAAAACCCCTGAAGGGTGCGTTATGCATTACTCATCTAAATATAATATTATCTCAATGGATTCTAATGCTTATTTTTTTACAGCGGAAGAAGATCAACCTTGTTGGCCCGATTATGTGAAGGGGTGGTTCGCTATTTCTCACATTGAATTAACGTTGCCTGCTTTTGAAAGACAAAGAAAAGCTGATGTTTTTCAATTGATTCAACCAAGATTTAATATTGATAACTCTGCTGGGGAATGGGGGGCTTCCACTGAGGGATTTGAACCGGGCGGCCCTTGCTTTTATGAGTCTCGTACATTTTCAGTTGAAGACTTTGTAATTATGGATGATGAGTTAACCGTATTGATGAATGGCGGACAGAAAATTAATTTATTTGGTTTAGTCGATGAAATTAAACGTGAAAAAGGAACAGTAAAAGAAAATATAGGAAACAAAACTTTCACATCAATGGCGAAGCTAATAAAGTCTCTTCTATTTCTTGTTTATAAAGATGAAGATATATTAAACAATCCAAGAAAACATTTTGATAATCTTCAAAGCGAAATTAACAAAGATTTTGATACGCTTGGACTAAAGTTACCTGCCGGAAAAACTATCGATAAGTGGCTTAAAGGGGTCGATCTGGATAGGAGCTGATATTTATAATTTTCCACGATAAATTGGAATATTCCAAAGTTCTGACGTACTACAAAGATAAGATTAACCCCGTTGTCTACCAGCGTCTTTCTAAGGCGCATCAGTAAAACAGGGGGTTACATGTCTCAATCTTCTTTAATTCGTTTTCATGAGGTACAAAAACGCACTGGCTACAGTAAGGCGTGGTTATATCGCCTGATGAACCAGAATCGCTTCTCTCAATCCATTAAAATAGGTACCCGTTCTATTGCCTTCGTTGAAAGCGAAATTGACGAGTGGATCAACCAACGCATCGCTGAATCCCGCAAAGAGGTCGCCTAATTAAGCATATAGGGTGTGCATTTGTTGCGTGTATTTGCGTTAGGTTTAATCCAGCATTTGATTTCCATCGCTACAACTATCAAGCGATTTAACGAAGAGTAATTAAACATGAAAAAATTAAATGCCTTAATTGGCAGTACCCAAACTCAGCCTAAAATCGTACTCAGCGGTATTAACGTTAATGGTTTGCCTATCGAGTTTGTTGATCAGTGGACAGAGTATTGGACTAAACAAAGTTTCGCTATTTCTGTCCCTGCGAATATTCGTCGTCAGTATTATCCTGATGACTCAGCATTCAGTGTAGCCATGCGCAAAGCTGGCTATGTTCCGGTTCGTACGCGAAAGTTGACAGGGAAAGACGGACGATTCTGGTTGTATCGAGTAACCGGCAAAGATAAGGGGGTTGTCGCACCAGTTCCCGCTAATAGCAAGGCTTACAACCCATTTGTGCAGGTGTCACACAAGCCTCGATATGGTTATAACGAGGTCGCTTTAGATGGAAAATTACTTCATGTATACGGTGACCACATCCGTTTACTGACTAAAAAGCGGGTTCGTGTGAATGGTAAACAGGTTCAGGGCTACACAGCTAAAGGTCTGCGTGTGGAGGTGGTGACATGATGCTTACAACTCCAGTAGCCAGCCAGAAAAAGGCATTTCCCTTGGTTGGCACCCTGAACCGACTATCTTTGAGCGAGTCGGAGACTAACCCGTTAATTTCGGAGCAGTTGAAAGTCAGTAATACTGACGCTCAAAATTTAAACTACGAAACTTCCGTAGTACCTGAAGCAAGCAATCTATACCAATCTCCAGAATATAATGGAGATTACCGCTCAGCCAAATATTCGGCTCAGCAAACGCCGCTCAAAAACGGCAATTCACCGAGTTTAACCAAACACGAACAGTATTCGGGTTCAGGCAAAGAAAAGGGTAGCATTCACAGTGCTACCCTTTGGGATTACTCAGATGGTTCAGCTTTGGACTTCTTACGCTGGCGGCGTTTAATTTCGCCTTGCGCCGCAGCAATCAAAAATCCTGCAGTGCTTTCGCCATCCTCTTTAACTTTCTCAATGGATTCTAAGTCTTCTAGAGGTAATCTCACTGATACCTGTAGTGACTTGTTGTTCCTTCTACCTGTAGCCATTACTGAATCCTATACGATTAGGTGGTGTTCAGTATGCACGATTATTTTTCTAATTCAATCATTGACGTGGTGTTCACTTGTAGATACATTGGTGGTGTTCACCTTGAATGTATCATGGTGTATACATGGCAACGCCCCGCAGTGCTCGAACACTGGCAGGGCGTCTAACCACAATGTAAATGAGGCTTACACTATGGCATTACAACATAGTACCCAAACTCGCCCTAAATTTCAGTATCTCTTTCTCGCAGTGTGCCGTTCTGACCTGAACGCAACGCCGCACCGCGAATCAGTCACTGCCCATTCTGAACAAGATGCTCGCCGCTCTCTGGCTGGTCAGTTCGTACTTTCCTTTGCTGGTCGTATTCCTGCACAGGGGGTATGCAATGCTTAAAAAATACCGTGTTGAATTTAGCGCATTAGACGCTGCTGGTGGTGCTCTCAAACTGTCATGGTGTGGTGAAGCTGAAAGCCTTGATAAAGCATCTGCCACTGTTCTCTTGGGGGCTACAGAGCGCCGGTTAAGCAACGTTCAGATCACCAGCATCATGCAGCTCCTTGATGAGGATGATATCTACCCACCTTCATACAAAGAAACTCAAGCCCTGATTGCTGAACTGATGGGCAGCCGTGGTAAGCCAATCCCTGACACCAGCGAGAATGTATCTCGCACTCGCTTATTACGCGTCAAAGCAGGTCTGCTTCATTTGTTGACGGTTGTTATTCCTCTGATTGAGAACGAGCAGCAACGATTGCAGGTGTATTGGTGGGCTGAGGCGGTACATAACATCGTACGGTTTGAAGAGCATGATGCGAAAAATGAGCAGGGGGTGTGCAATGTCTAAAAAAACTGAACTGGCTCCGCTAGCGGCCAAAGATTTGCAGGTTATTGAGTATCGCGGTCAGCGTGTGGCAACCACCGAGCAGCTTGCGGCTGGGTATGGCACAACGGTGATTCGTATTCAGCAAAACCACCATGAAAATAAATCCCGTTTTGTTGAGGGTAAGCATTTCTTCAAAGTGGTTGGTACTGAACTCAACAATTTGCGACTAGTTTTAAGCGAACTGCAAATTTCACCAAAAACTCGCTCACTTATGCTCTGGACTGAACGCGGTGCGGCCAATCACGCGAAGATGTTAGAAACGGATCAGGCGTGGGACTACTTCAACGACCTCACTGAGTTTTACTTCTCCCGACGGGATGCATTGCCAGCACCTGCAACCATTCCCGACCTCAGTCGTCTGGAAATCCTTAAGTTGGCTATCGACTCTGAGCAAGGCCGTTTAGCTGAAAAGCAACGCGCCGACAAAGCTATTCGTACCAAAGGCCAGATTAGCCGTAAACGTGAAGCCAGCGCCCTCGGCAAACTAAGTGCAGCCACTCGCAAATGTCGTGTACTGGAAGAACGGCTGGGGGAAAGTACAAAGCATGCCACGGTGAAAGCTGTAGAAAATGTGACTCATCAGAAGTTTGCGTGGCATCCGTTGCGGAAATGGTGTCTTGAGAATGGCTTTAAACCTGAGATTGTGCCGGATCCACAGTATGGCTCTGTAAAATCATGGCCTCGCGAAGCATGGCTGGCAGTACATAGCATCAATCTGTCCGATGTTATGGGGGTGACTCATGGCTAAATTAGCTCCCTGTGAAGTATCTGACCTTCTTAATGAAATCGCTTCGATTTTAAAAGTCAGTTCAATGATGATTGTAGTGGTCTAATCATTCCGGACACTTTGTTAGAGATATAATGAGCAACACTAACGAGGTGAGAATGCGAAAAAAATCATTTACTCATGAGTTTAAACAAGAGTGCATCAATCTGGTTCTTCAACATAAGTACCCGGTGACTCAGGCCGCTGAAACAATGAATATTGGCCTTTCAACCTTACAACGCTGGCTAAGGCAGTATCGCGGAGAGATCCGCGGAAATACACCGATAGCCAGTGCTATAACACCGGAACAACGGCGAATACAAGAACTTGAAAAGCAGGTACGGCAGTTGCAGAGCGACAATGACCTGTTAAAAAAGGCTTCGGCCTTCTTCGCCATGGAAATGAACAACGACAAAAAGTCGCGGTGAAACTGAAGAAGGTCGGTGCAAATATCCAACAGGTATGCCGCTGCTTATCGCTCACGCGCAGCGTATTTTATGCCCGTAGTCGTCGGCTAATGATCAAGCCCGATGTTCTGATGTTGCACGCGGCGGCTAAGCATGTTCACGCTGAAATGGATGCCACATATGGCAGCCGGCGCATGTGCATCGAGTTACGGGAACAAGGTTTTAACGTGGGCAGATACCGCGTTCGGCAGATAATGAAAAACTTATTACTGGTAGCTAAACGGCCCGGGCGTCATCGCTATCCACGCGGTGGAAAACCCGCTGTCGTGGCCGCTAATCTGTTGAACCGGCAGTTTAATCCAGAGACATTGAATACCTGGTGGTCAGGTGATATTACCTATCTGCGTACCGCTCAGGGCTGGTTATATCTGGCTATCGTGATGGACTTATGTTCAAGAAAAATAGTGAGTTGGGCCTTCTCAGATAAACCGGACAGCGACTTGACTGTCCGGGCCTTAAGGCTGGCGGTCAATAAACGACGACCCACAGGGTCTGTGGTGTTCCATAGCGATCAAGGGTCGCAATATACCAGCGCGCAGTTCCAATGCTGCCAGCAGGAGCTGGATGTTACAGGTAGCATGAGCCGAAAAGGTAACTGCCTGGATAATGCTGTTACGGAAAGGTTTTTCCGCAGCCTGAAAGCTGAGAGGGTTAACTATCGTCGTTATGAAACCCGAAGTCAGGGTATCGCTGATGTTATCGATTATATTGACAGTTTTTATAATCTGAAAAGGCGGCATTATCGGCTGGGAAATATATCGCCGGATGAATATGAACGCCGACTACAGCAATGTGCCTAAATCCGTGTCCGGTTTTAGTTGACCGTTACAAATAGGTACATTGCGGTAAATGAGAGGCTCACTATGCTTACCGCGGCTAGAATTGTAGGGATTACATATTCTTTCATTACTCTTCCTTGAGATATGGACTAGCTGGATGCCTTTGGGGGCCACTGAGTTTAAAGCATCATAGATCGAATAGTTTGTAACACAAATACTGGGGATTTATCAGGGGAGGGGATAATGGCCGATGGGTCACCGGCCTGATACAGAGAGATTAAGCCTTAAACGGTCGCCCGATTTACCCATATTTTAACTATTTCACACGTTCAATGCTGGTTGTGCGTCAATTCTATACTCAGCAACTTACCTATCTAAGTGGGCTTTCTCTCACGACGTATTGCTTTTGGCATTTTTTGTATCCATTCATCAACCAATTCACGGTTGTAGAAGCAAGCAGCTGTTTCGTGAGGGATTCCATTCCCTGAAACGTGTTTGTACTCGCGCCCCTCCATCCACGAAGTATCTCTAGCATATTTAATGGTATTTTTCTTTAAGCCAGTTATAGCCATCAATACTGATTCCGAAACCCAACGTGACGGTACTAACTGAATAATGTTATCCATAACTATGTTGCCTCTTAATTTTCTCTGACAAACGATTTTTTGTGAACATCTTTTATAGTTTAGACATAGAGGAGATTAATAAAGTTGGTATTGGGGTTTTTTTAGTCAATCAGATGAGTGATAAACAGTAACATATTGAAGATTAATAGTTATTTTTGGTTATCGTCAGGTTGAAGGAAGTTCAACAAGCTATTGAACCGACTTTGTAGAGAGATGAACCTACCGTGAGTCGGTTCAATTTAAAATTAATTTGTCTTATATATCAAATAAATGCGTCCGTGAACCGACTGAACCTACCGAACCGACCACTTTCTGGTTATATATAGAGAAATTTTATTTGCGATTATGAATCCATAATCAACTGTTAAATTGGTGGTCAAATAACAACCATTAAAATGAAGTGCGATGATATGAAATCATTCTGATAGCAAATACCGTCTTTCACGATTCTTGGTAATTTATTTGTACAGGTTTGGGGAAGGAAAATTATTTGGGGGTATCATTGGGGGTATCTTGAAAATCGAACTTGGTAAATATATTTATTTAACAGTATGTTATGCGTTTAATTCCACTCCTGTAGGTTACTAATCCCTTATAGCATCTCTGGAACTTCCTCGTATCCCTACGCTTATCCGCATCGACTGAATTTTATAGATAGTTGGGGGTATAAATAGGGGGAAGCCGAGGTTCAATGGGATGAGATACCCCCACATGAAATGGCTCTGTCGCATTAAGGCGTTGTTAGGTAGCATGCTGTTTTTTGTGATGTTACCTGCCCATGTCTCTGACCCGAAACGCCTTTTGTTGCCTGCATTATCCCGTCGATATTATTGCTCAGTGTGTCCGCTGGTATCTGGCTTATTCACAGAGTTTACGCAACCTGGAAGAGATGATGGCAGAGCGTGGTATTGTCGTTGACCATTCCATGCTGCATCGTTGGGTGCCGCTGTTAGATAAGGTTTTTCGCCGACACAAACGCACAGTAGGTCGGCGGTGGCGAATGGATGAAACTTACATCAAAATCAAAGGCCTGTTGCGATATCTGTACCGCTTGGTCGATACTGTAGGTCAAACCATCGACCTTTTGCTGGCCGCTAAACGGGACTCTGCGGTTGCATTGCGCTTCTTTCGCAAAGCTATTCGTCAAGGGTTTGAATAGCCATGTGTATAATCATAATTTATATACAACTCCTCCTTTATAATAATATAAAGAGGCGTATGTCACTCCACAGTGAACATACGCCATTTCTATATAACGGTTACTTATATTGCTAACGATCATTTACAGTAAAAATTTAATTTCATCACCCAGAATATCACTGATATCTTCATGCATTTTTGTCGTTGTATGCATGTTATCCCAGAAGATAAATGCTCCATTACTATTTTTACATTCCTCTTTAGGTGATGCACCTGCAATATAATCAAGACTGGAATCTCTCAGATTCAGACAAGTATCTTTAGCGTTTACATAATTAAAGCTTGCGGGATTTTTGATTATTTTATCAAAAGCTGCATTTAAATCTGGCATAATCCATTTGACATCAGGATAGGTTAATTTTAAAGAATTAATTAACGAGCTTAGTTTCGTATTAAACTCAATGGATTTGTTTTTTAACTTATCTCTGTCGGACTGACTCCAGTTCTTAACCGCAGGGATAGTTGAGAAATCAGGGAGAGTAAATATCGCAACCTGCTTAGCTCCCAGACTTTTCAATCGAACTAAAGAGGTTTTATAGTTATTAACAATATCATCAGGTGATTTGTTTCCCGTGATAAAATCATTGCCGCCAAACATAGCAAGAAAAAGAGTTTGACCAATATCATATCCATTAGATTTTTTCATATAAGACTCAAATGAGTCTAATTGCTGACTAAACCCTGAGAATATCAGATTACTGCCACTCTCTGCATTGCCCGTTGCCCATGTGTAGCCAGGCACCTTGATATGCTTTTTACTCAGGTATTCATGCCAAACAAGTCCGTTTGAAAAATGCCCTAAAAACCATGTATTACTATTTGGCACTGTTCCATAAGAACCGTTATAAACATTAATCGTATCAGATAAACTATCACCGAAAACAACCATTCTATCCAGTTTCGCTTTGCCAACTTCTACTAAGGGAATATTACTTCCTTCATTCCAGAATGAGTAATAATAGGATAGAGTGTAATCAGATGCGTAAGGTATTAAGTCACTATAGTTAATGTCTTTTTTATTTAGTGTATTAATGCAAACATTTTTTATTTCTTGGTGGCTAGATTTTGTATAAAACATATTAGCTAGAATGGCGTTAGAATACCAATGACCATTAACTGTAGCATAATTGTTGGCTGCGTTACCCGCCCGTCCCCATTCCCAAGATGAAGTTGCATCAAAATTTTTATCTTTATTTTTCCTATAGACACACTTTATATAGGTGTAGGTTTCACTATTCTTCGCAGAATGTTGCATACTCCTTTCAGGTGGAATACTTGTTTCTGAAATTGAACTCGTTTCTTTCACTGCATAAGCTGAAATGCAAAAAATATATAAAAATAAAGCCAGAGGTATTTTATTCATTTTTACTTTCCTTTTGTAATTAACTTAAGATAAAGCTGCAAAAATGCAGCTTTATATAGATTAAATTATTTATTTCACTGTTTTTGGTGATAAGAAACACAAATATTTGCAGCTTGACCGGATAGTTCACTTCGATCGCTGGCAATAAAAATACCAGAAATATATTTCCCCTCGAGCGCAAACTTTCTGTAGTTTGTTGAATAGCGCTGACCAACAGTTAAGATACGTCCGTCGCTTAGGGTAAACTTGGCTTCGTCAATAGCACCATTACCCCAGGTTTCTATTGTCTCAATGACACCCCCATTGAGGTCAATTGAACTAGATTCGCCGGTAACAGTTCCTTGTTGATACTTATTACCATTTTCAAAGGTCACTTCTAATCCACCTACCCGTAAAGCGCCTCCGATACGTTGAATAAAACCTTTAACTGACTTGATTTGGTTTATACGGCCATTTATTAATTTTGGCTTAAATGGCTCCGGCATATTAATTTCGTCTTTTAATGCAAGAATTCGTGCCTGACTGGTTGGCCAGCCAAAGAAGGTTGAATAACTCAGTGTTTTTAAATACAGTCCCTTCGTATTGCTTCCATTTTTCTGGATATTTTGAATGATCTCGGTGTACTCCAAGCCATGCACCCGACAGTAGCCATGTACATACATAACATTGTTAGCCACAGTATTAGGCGCAGAGTCGTTGTATTGGATCTCTAATTCTGTATCGTAAATCCCTTGGATATAGCCTTCGACATGTTTAACCAATAGATCAATATTTCGTTGAAGTTGCCCAACTTCATTACTGTTCAGTCCAATATCGTCTTTACGCTCAATGCCCATAGTCCAGTACATTATTTGCATTAACGCGGTTGCTGAATACATCGGCAAAATATGATAGTTAGTTTTGTGATCAAAAGTAGTAAACTTGCGTTGTACACTGTCCAAATGTACCGATACGCTCATAAATAGACTTTTGGCTTCAGGTGTACCAGGATGATCCTGCAAAGCTGCAACTACGGAGGCAATCTTCCCCTTAAGTTCGGCAATATCACCCAATAGAATACCTTTAATAGCCTTAAGTACATTCTCTTCAATAAGTTGTTGTACCCGACCCAAAATTTCCTGCCAGATATCCCTCTCTTGGTCTTTCCAAAAGAAATCAATAATAGAGGATAAGTAATCACCGACATAAGGAATGAATGATATCCCTTTAAGCACTGCTTGCTTAAGAATTGCTGAGGAGTCCCAGTCAAATTCAAAGGCTGAAGTAGCATATACATTGTAAGGAACAAGTGCCGCTGTATTGCTATATTCTGTAATGTTATTCATTTAATATACCTATAGTTAAAGTTTAAAATAAAAAATCATGTCGCACTTTTTAAGACATTACTTTATTAAAGACAATTAATGGCCTCACTTCTGCATAAGCAGAAGTCAAAATTTAATAGTAAATGTTTGGCCTTAACTATTGCGAAGGTGAGACCAGTTAATGTTTTATTTTCCTTTTTATAAAAATAAATTACCTTATATTAAGGCGGTGTTTATTTTTCCTCAGCGGTGACATATGCCTTACGGTTTGTATTGTTAATTAGAACAACCTTACTGTAATATAATGAATTAGATGGTGAAACTAATAACTTAGAATCACCGACATTTACGTCAATAGAGGTATACAAGAACCATTGACTCGTAAAGCTGTGCGACCAATAATATTGAGCTGTAATTATATTTGCAGCACCATCATTAGTGATCATTACATTTCGACGACTTTCAGGAATAATCGGTGTGCTGCGATAAAGGACCTCGGTACTTGAGTTAGGAGCAACCTCAGTTGGCACCCTAGCTCTGGCTTGTGCTGCGGTCAAAGTTAAATTCTCGGTATCAGCCTCAGTTAAGTTTTTAACGTCTACTTCATTTGTATCGGTATTGATAGTGATAGTTACCTTGTTCATATTTTACATCCTCTTTTTATGCCAACCATAGTGTTGGTGCCAGAAGAATACTCAACATGTCACTCATTAAAAAATCAATATTAGGTTAAAAGTAATGTTATTAGTATTTGTATGTTTTTATTTTAATTATTTATTATGTATTTTACCTTACTGCTATATTACTTTGACTTATAGATTCGGCATAATGCGGTAATTTAATTTTTATTACAATTAGTCGCAAGTTAACCAGTTACTGACAATGTAGATTTGATTAGTTGATAGAACACCTTGCTATAATTCAATGTGTTTTTTTACTCTGATTGGCACAGATAAAACCCCCATAAATAACCAATGGGATTCAACTCTGAGATTATATTACTGGATTTTTTCTGAAAGAATGCAATGAGAAATATAATGTTGATTGAAAATTGGAACATTGTTGGCTCATGATTATTACGGCCACAACTCTAGCAAGAGTTCATTTTTCATTACCATAATACATATGAATCTCGCCATCATAGAGGGGCAAGATATGACTCTTGACTTTTCGTAGGGGACTTTAGGTGTTTCATGTCAGAAAAAATTAGCTCTGCGGTAGTGGCTTTATCCAGATTACACTTTTCCAACGCTAGATATAGACGGGAAAAATAATCTGGATAATTGCCCCAGCGCTCAACATCGAATGGTGGTGCGTCGCTTCTTTCAAAAATAGAGCGAGGAATAAGCTCGAAAGGATAGCTATTTTGGTTCGATAAGTTCGCGCTGTAATCGAATAACATCAACAGGGACAGGCTGATTAGCTAAAGAGTTTTTCGCCAAAGCGGTACGAGTCTTTTGACGGAATAAATCATTTTTTGTCTCCAATTCAGTTTGATTTTGAGCTTGTCTAGTTATGACAAAAGCTAAATTTTCAGCCTGACTTTTTAGTTGTAAAAGCCGGTTATTTAATAAGCCATTTTGCATTTTAAATTGTTTATTATCTTGCTGAATTTGGTTATAAGCTCGTTGCTGATAGCGTATCCATAATACACAAACAAGTAGTATGGCTAGAAATAGTCCGATACTATACATTTTTGAAATAGGTAATATCATGGGTAGCTCTTTCGTGAGAGTTCAAAATGTGGGCCATCCTTTAACGTCTTCCAATCGCCCCCCCATACTATGAGAATATTTAATTTTTCTGCGGAAATTTTCATTGCGTTTGCAACTACTTTAAATGCACTCCAGTTATCCCATGGAATAGATTGATTTATCCATGGGGCAAGATCTACAGCATGTCCAGTTAAATGACGACTATTTAACGTTTGGCTTTTACCGGTTAGTACCATTTGGCGTTGACGTGAAATATCACGGACGCCTTCAATGACACAAAAATCTATATCTGCAATCTCAAGTGCCAAATACACAATGTTAATAAGATGGGGATGAACGCCCCGTAAATTACTCTTACTGATGTGGCTAAGAATAAAGTTACTCATTTTACCTCCCTGAAGGATTGAAGAAACGACGCCATATATAGCTCAGAGCTGTGCTGCCCATTGCACCAAACAATCCAGAAAATATGAATGTCATGTAATAGCTAGCACCGCTTTCAAAGCTCAATAATCCACCTAATAAACCGGTGAAACTCGATATTATTACTTGGCTAATTACAGCCATCCAACTCCATTTGCAGCGGGTTCCTTGTTTATCTATTAGATATCTCACCACCCCTCCCCAGGCAGATAAGACACCGATGATTACCCACGTAATAACTTGTGTTTCTGCTGGGGGCTTTAGTGACATGATGTATCTCCATTTATTAGCCATATTCAATGGCTGATTTCGAATATCTGTTCATTATATTTCACCATAAAAATTAGTATAAATAATTATCTTAACCTGTAACTGGAGTAGTTGATTTTACTTCAGCACATGGGCTAAATAATAGTCAGACCCATGTCTATATATAAAAATATATTTTAGCTTTATTCTTGGTCCATAGCGAATGGATGAATATACTTCTTTTATCATAGTCGATTTATGTTAATTTTTCGTACTTGTTGGATTTCAAATAATATCTTGCAGTCTCTATACTATCCAAGTCATTTGCAATTATTTATGTTTATCCTATTTGTTACTTGTGATCATCTTTAATTATAATTTAGCTGTCGTTATTGTCAGTGTCTTAAGATTGCTTACCGGCTAACTAACCAAGATTATATGGCGTCGTTTTTGTTAACATTCAGTAGAGATTTGAGCAATAAGCAGAGAATTCCATTATTTGTTGTGATAATGGTTATCGTATCTCGATGAACTTTACAATGTCCACCACTATTCATAGAAATAGATATCTGGATAGCATCCCCTATGGCGGATAATTTACTTCTTAGCCGATAGGCTAACTGTGAGACATTGCCTTTAACTATAGTATTCTCTCTTCCGCTCCAGACATGAGTTATAATTTCATCTATAGGTATCTTATTGTTTTTTCTCTTACTTATTAGTAATTCTAGCATTAAAAATTCCTTTTCTGTTAACATAATTTTCTTATTGTTATAATGCAATGATTTTTGTGCCCCATCGATAAACAAGATTTTCATTATCATTCTCCATATGAGTGAATTATCTATTAACTAAAGATGATAATTCATGGAGTGATTAATTAACATGCTAAATTATATTTGAATTTTATTTTTTGAACAAAGTAACAGAACATGTGATTGGTAATTCTTTCTATTTTTTTGTTATTGTAATCTTGGATGTTATATTTTTAATTTTTCGAGTTTGGATTGCATCATTAACGTGATTTTTCTGTCGCAATGATACTCCTTATCAGGTAAGAAATGCCGTTGATTTTAATTGGAATTATCGCACTAAAAATATTACTACCCTGATTATTCATACGAAATATGTAAATCCCCCATTCGTTTAGCTCTGGTTTAAGTTTGCCGTGAAAATTAAACTACTCCATATTTGTAGGTTTGTTGCATTAACAGAGCGAGGTCGGCAAAATAGCACTGCCTATTTTTCAGGCCGCCAGCAGATAAAATTGTTCTGCCGGTGACAATTGGTCATCAGTAGGATGATGAAGTTGTCCTTTGCGGATTATCTGTAACAGCTCAATACCAGGCGGATACACTGAGCAATAATATCGACGGGATAATGCAGGCGATAGAAGGCGTCTCGGATCAGAGACATGGGCAGGTAACATCACAAAAAAAAACAGCATGTTACCTAACAACGTCTTAATGCGACAGAGCCTGCTATATCCCATTCGCTCTCATCGGGCTAAATTTGTACTAAATTGATTGGGACTTTGATAGATAAAGTCTGTGATGAAGATAAGTACTCACTATTTACTGACTTACCACTATTAATGCAACACAGTCGTATAACCATCAATTCGTATTTATTTGAATAATTAATAAAAGCATCTATTTTTATTAAAACAATTCAACTTTATATGGATTATAATCCTTTGTTTTAATTCAATATTAAAAATTAAATTTGAATAGATAAAAATAAACTCGATCTCCCTTGCATTTTATATTTACCAGCTATAATTAATTTTGCATGACTACTTAGCGAATTATTCATCATGCATGTTCCTTTGTTGGTTAATTCTTCTGAAATATTACGAAGGTGGATGCCCGTGTTTTTAATTTAATATTAAATTAATTCATCGGCTGTGTTCCGTTCAATGACGATTAAGTCCAATTACGTGGAAATTTATCTATGAAAGCAAGTAGTAATAAAGTTGTCGATCAGCTTGATGCCGCGATATCACGGAGTGGTTATAATGCAGTAAGCGAGTTTTTTCAGTATCATGTGCGTGGTGACGACTTAGTGATTAACGGTAAGCCTTCTTACTCCAATGACGATGCTGGATTACAAATTACTCGCACTGATCAAACGTGGAATGGTAAATATGTTTTTGATCAGCCGGTAAAGCTGACTTATTCATTTTTAGATAGTGTTACTCGAATTCCGGGGGGCGATAAGGGTTTTGTTAAATTTAACCCTGCACAAATTGCCACTGCTAAATTATCATTACAGTCATGGTCAGATGCTGCCAATATTACATTCACAGAAATCACTCCCAACCAAAAAGCTAATGTTACATTTGGCAATTTTACACTTTCTCACGACGGCTCAATGGCTGATTCACAGGCCTATGCACTTTTGCCCGGCAGTGGAAGTTCATCTGGTTCTACCTGGTACAATTATAACGTCGATAATATACGCCACCCGGATACCATGGAATATGGACGGCAAACACTAACCCATGAAATAGGGCATGCTCTAGGCCTTAGCCATCCCGGTAATTATAATGCAGGGGAGGGAACACCGACTTATAAAGATGTGACTTATGCGGAAGATACCCGTCAGTTCAGTATTATGAGTTATTGGAACGAAAAAAATACCGGAGGCGATAACAAAGGGCATTATGCTGCTGCACCGATGTTGGATGATATTGCGGCTATTCAGCATTTATACGGAGCGAATATGACGACCCGCACCGGTGATACCATATACGGTTTTCATTCCAATACCAATCGTGATTATTACACTGCAGCGGACAGCAGTAAGGCATTAATCTTTTCGGTCTGGGATGCCGATGGTAACGATACCTTTGATTTTTCCGGTTATAGCAATGATCAACGTATTAACTTGCATGAGAAATCCTTCACTGATGTCGGTGGTCTGAAAGGCAACGTTTCCATTGCGGCCGGTGTGACTATCGAAAATGCGATTGGTGGCTCAGGTAACGATATCATCGTGGGTAACGACGCTCGTAATACCTTAATGGGAGGTGATGGTAATGATATCTTGTTCGGCGATGGCGGTGCTGATGTGTTGTGGGGGGGGACAGGTAAAGATATTTTTGTATTTGGCAAAGTTAGTGACTCCACCCCACAAGCTGCTGATTGGATAATGGATTTTGAACGTGGCATTGACAAGATTGATCTTTCAGCTTTCAATTTTTCCAACAGTGGCGGCTTCCATTTTGTTAATAGTTTCAGCGGTAAAGCAGGCGAAGCTATGCTGACTTATGATGCTGGAAGCAATGTTAGTGAGCTAGCATTAAATAATGTGACAGGCGACCATTTATTCTCCGATTTTTTAGTGAAAATAATTGGGCAGCCAGCACAAGAAACAGATTTTATTGTTTGATAACCTATATTTATGAAACAAAAATAACGTCTAATGAATTTTATTAGACGTTATTAGTAAGTTAAACCAGGAATGATGAGGTTATATAGTGATATCGTCTGTGCTTTATGCAAGTAATTAGATATTTTGGTTTTGTTGATTTTAATTGTCATTCCTTGATTTTAATAATTCAAAGCATATAATTAGAATGCATCGTGATGATTTGATAATTATTTTTTACCTATTAATTAGTCGGCAAATTATATTATATCATAGTATAGCTTTATGTGATGCCACTACAAAGGATATGACATGGATTCACTTTCTTACATGGGAAAATATTTATCCATTAATTAATGTGGGCTGTCGACGTGGTGGTAAATTTAATTAATTACAAGGAACTTGACGTTGAAATCAATCAATAAAATAGCTAATGATCAGATCGATAACACTATTAACCAAAGTGGCTATAGTGCTGTTATTGATTTATTTCGTGACTCAGTTCGAGGCGATGGTTTTACTACGTCAAGTGGAAAGGTTAGTTTTGATTTAGGTAAGTCGGCTCTGCAGTTAAACCGTAGCGAACTAAATTGGAATGGAAAAACGACCTTAGGGCACGATGTTGATCTAACTTATTCATTCCTCGATTTGCAGTCTCAAAAATCGGATGATGTTCACGGGTTTATTAAATTCAATCCTGAGCAAGTGGCACAAACTAAATTTTCACTGCAATCCTGGTCTGATGTCGCTAATATCCACTTCACCGAGGTGGGGCCAACCGAAAAAGCCAATATTACATTGGGCAACTATTCATTAACGGCTGATGGGCAGTTGGCGAGAGGGCAGGCATATACCAGTTCCAGTTACACTTCTGGTCCTAACGAAAGAATAGCTGATACCAGCACTTGGTATAATTACAATATGGATAATATCCGAGAGCCAGAGAAAATGGAGTATGGTCGCTTGACTCTGGCGCACGAATTGGGACATGCACTTGGTCTGAGTCACCCTGCGAATTATAACGCCGGACAGGGTAATACTTTTGCCAAGGATGCGGTTTATGGTGAAGATACTCGTCAGTTCAGTATCATGAGTTATTGGGATGCTTGGCAATCCGGGGCTGACCATCAGGGGCACTACGCGTCAACGCCACTGGTAGATGATATTTTTGCAATTCAGCGTCTTTACGGTGCGAATATGGATACCCGCACGGAAGATAATATCTATGGTTTCAACTCCAACACTCAGCGCGACTCTTTTACCCTGACAGATAGCAGTGATCAGAAAGTATTCTCTGTTTGGGATGCGGGCGGCATTGATACCTTTGATTTCTCAGGCTATAGCGTTGATCAACGTATCAATCTGGAAGAAGCTGCTTTTTCTGATGTCGGGGGATTAAAAGCTAACGTTTCAATCGCCGCCAACGTGACGATTGAGAATGCCATTGGTGGTTCTGGTAATGATGTTCTGGTGGGTAATGGAGCAGATAACGAACTACGTGGTGGCGCAGGTAATGATGTTCTGTTCGGCGGCGGCGGCGCAGATAAACTTTGGGGGGGCAGCGGTAGCGATATTTTCGTTTTCGGCCGGACCACGGATTCTTCACCAAGTGCGCCAGACTGGATCATGGATTTTGAGGGCGGTATAGATAAAATCGATTTATCCGTTTTTAATACTGGCAGCGGTGGTATTCACTTTGTCGATCATTTTAGCGGTTCTGCCAGTGAAGCATTATTAACTTATGATCCGCAGACTAATATCAGCGATTTGGCATTAAATGTTGATGGCGGGCAATTATTACCTGATTTTCTTGTGAAAATTGTGGGGCAGCCAACTCAGGCAACTGATTTTATTGTTTGATGTGATTGCTATCCAACGTCTGGTTGATTTAATCAGACGTTTTTATCACGTATTACAGAAGTAGTAATTAAAAAACTCTCAACCGTGTTAGAGATGAAAATAGCATATAAATCAAGAATAATGAGTTTTATAGTTGCATGTAGAGTGGGTTAATTATTGCTGAATGCCTCTTTATATTATGAATTATGGAACAGTCTGATCTAAAGATAGCGTTTATCTTATAGGGCTGTGCTGATAAGAGTAAACCAGCGTCCGGGTGATAAGCCGAGCACTGTTTATAATGGAGTATTTATGGTGAAGAGGTCATTACGTCAACCTTATCGGTCACTGTTTAGTGCCATATTGGCGATATCAACTTTAATGAGTTCAGGAGCGATGATGGCGAGCAGTCTGGTGCTACCGAATGCCAGTGATTTAAGTGGTCAATGGCAATTACAGTTAAATAGCTCTGTTGTGAAAGTCTGCGGCATTGAGCTGAAATCCACGGCAATTAAACCCAACTTGACCTGGCATGCCAGCGGAGAATCCTCCTGCCTTAAACAGTTACTGGGTAGTGCTCCGCAGGGCTGGCGTCCAACGCCGGACGGCATTACTTTAACTGATGGGACTGGTAATGCATTGGCATTTTTTGAACGAGCACAAGAAGGTTATGAAATGACTTTGCCGGATAATACCGGAGTGGTCACATTGCGCCGTATACCGAATTAACACCAATCTACTTCATCTAATGACTTTATTTTTTTCCTTGAGAGGTAAAGCCATAAACATAATATTTCGCTTGTCAGAAAATCATTAAAGGAAAGATATGGTTTCTCATTCAATTCCTAATTATGACCGATTACGAGAAGCGCTAGGTGCATGTCGTCAGAGTTTCTACGGTGTGGGTGTATTCAGTGCCATTATTAATATACTGATGTTGGCACCTTCCTTGTATATGTTGCAGGTGTATGACCGGGTTTTGGCTTCGGGTAATGAGATGACATTGCTGATGCTAACATTACTCATGGTTGGTTTATGTTTTTTTATGGGAGCGCTAGAGTGGGTGCGTAGTCTGGTAGTTATCCGTCTTGGTACCCGACTGGATTTGCGTCTCAATCAACAGGTTTTCAATGCGGCTTTTGAGCGTAACTTGCGTGATGGTGATGCCAAAGCAGGACAGGCGTTAACGGATTTAACTCAATTACGCCAGTTTGTCACCGGTAATGCTCTGTTTGCCTTCTTCGATGCTCCTTGGTTTCCGTTATTTCTCGCTGTGGTTTTCCTGTTACATCCGTGGCTGGGTCTGCTGGCGTTGGGTGGTGCTATTTTTCTGATCATCCTCACCTGGTTAAACCAACGTATTACCCACCACCCATTGGCGCAAGCCAATAAGCTGTCAATGCAAGCAACCCATCAGGCCAATACGCATTTACGCAATGCGGAAGTGATTGAAGCGATGGGAATGTTAGGCAATATGCGTAAGCGCTGGTTAGCGCAGCACTATGGTTTTATCCGTCAGCAGAATCTGGCGAGTGAACGCTCTGCGGCTGTGACTGCTTTATCGAAAAGCTCGCGCATTGTTTTACAATCTTTGATGCTAGGTTTGGGGGCATTACTGGCGGTAAACGGTGAGATTACCGCGGGTATGATGATCGCCGGATCTATTTTGGTCGGGCGAGTGCTCAGTCCTATCGACCAGTTAATTGGGGTCTGGAAGCAATGGGTTGCAGCACGTCAAGCCTGGAACCGCTTGCATTTACTGTTACACAATCATCCCCATCGTGAAGACAGCATGTCCTTGCCAGCACCGACAGGTGAGCTGAGTGTTGAACACATCACTTTCCGCCCCAATACCAATCAACCTCCGCGTTTGCATAATATTCATTTTTCTCTTAATGCGGGGGAAACTCTGGGGATTCTGGGTGCTTCCGGCTCGGGGAAATCCACTTTGGCACGCTTGTTAGTTGCAGTACAAGCGCCGAGTCAAGGGACTGTGCGGCTGGATTCAGCCGATATGAATCAGTTAGATAAAGAAGTATCGGGTGCATATATCGGCTACCTTCCACAAGATATTCAATTATTCAGCGGTACTCTGGCGGAGAACATTGCCCGATTCGGTACCACTGACAGTGGGAAAGTGGTTGCCGCTGCAAAGTTGGCCGGGGTTCATGAGCTGATCCTCTCACTGCCTCAAGGTTATGACACGGAGCTTGGTGAGAGTGGTGCGGGTCTGTCGGGCGGTCAACGCCAACGGATAGCGCTGGCAAGAGCAGTATATGGTGATCCTTGTTTTTTGGTGCTGGATGAGCCGAATGCCAGTTTGGATACCGCCGGGGATCGTGCCCTGTTGACGGCACTGGATGCGCTACAAAAACGCGGTTGTACCTTGGTGTTGATCACTCATCGTCCTGCGTTGACCGCTCGTGCACATAAGTTATTGATCCTGAATCAGGGGCAACAGCAGCGATTTGGTCCGGCAGGTGAAGTGATGGCCGAGCTACAGCAGCTAAATGCGTCCAATCAGCCTGAACTAAAGCGCGCGGCGCAAACAACAGGCATACCGGGTTGAGTGGCAATAAGAAGAGAAGCAAGTCATATGTCCGAACACAATAAAAAAACGGAACAGGTATTTTTGCAGGAAATACAACGCAGTGAGAATCGGGCATTGTCTTGGGGATGGGGGTTGGTATTGGCCGGTTTTGGCGGTTTTATCCTTTGGGCTCTACTGGCCCCGTTGGATAAAGGGGTTCCGATTACGGGTACTGTGGTGGTTTCTGGCAACCGAAAAGCCATTCAGCACCCCGAAGGCGGTATTATTGACCACATTATGGTTCATGATGGCGACAGGGTCGTTGCCGGTGAAGTGCTACTGACTTTAAATGCTGTCAGGGCACGCTCCGCCAGTGATGGACTAACATCGCAGTACTATCAGTTGCTGGCGAACGAAGCTCGTTTATTGGCCGAGCAAAAGGGGGATAAACAGTTGGTGGAGACGCCTCGTTTACAACAGGTGCAGCGGCAGATTGGTATGGATGAAATACTGGCCTTACAACAACTATTACTTGATAGCCGCCAACAGGCATTACAGTTGGAAAGTGATGGATTACGCGCCAATATTGCCGGTTTACAGGCCGCGATGGGGGCGCAGAAGCAAGTTCTTGGTAGCAAGAATAGCCAAAAGCAAGCATTGTCCCAACAGTTGGACGGATTGAAATCGTTAGCGGATGAGAACTATGTCCCGCGCAATAAAATGCTGGAAAGTAAGCAGCTTTATGCGCAACTTAACGGCGAAATAGCGCAAATTGTCGGCGAAATTAAACGGGTTGAACGGGAAATACAGGAACAGAATCTCCGTATCCAACTGCGTCAACAAGAATATCGGAAAGAGGTCAACACCCAGATGGCGGAAGTGCAATCCACCATAACTGAAGTGTTCAGTCAGTTGGAAAAAGCGAATTTCGATCTGGCAAATATACAAATGCGGTCGCCGGTAGCCGGTACCGTGGTGGAGATGAAAGTCTTTACCGAAGGTGGTGTTATCGCTGCAGGCCAGTCCCTGATGGAAATTTTGCCTGATGACCAACCGCTCTTTGTGGATGCGCGAGTACCGGTAGAAATGGTGGATAAAATCCACTCTGGCTTAGCGGTGGAATTGCAGTTCACAGCGTTTAATCAGAGCACTACGCCGAAAGTAGAAGGGACGGTAAAATTGTTGTCGGCTGACCGGATATTAGATGAACGAACCCAAGAGCCTTATTACAGTTTACGGGTAGAAGTCAGTGAGGCGGCGCGGCAGAAGTTGGATCACTTAGAAATCAAGCCCGGTATGCCGGTTCAAGGATTTGTCCGTACCGGTGAACGCTCAATGATTAATTATCTATTTAAGCCATTGATGGATCGCTTGCACATAGCATTAACGGAAGAGTAGGGAGCATTGGATGCCATTAACTTTACGAATCATTTTTTTCATCCTGCTAGTGTTACCTGAGCGGGGAGATGCACTGGGATTACTCGATGCATGGGAATTGGCAGTACATAATGATCCACAATTTCGGGCTGCGGGTTATGAGCGGGATGCAGGGCAAGAGGAGGTTTCTCTAGGTTTATCTGGTTTATTACCCTCCTTGCAATACAGCTATGGGGCAAACACCAATTACTCCACAGTGAGTCAGGCTGATAACCGCAGTAACAGTAAGGTAAAACGGGATTACGATAGCTATGTCTCCATGCTGTCTTTGCGGCAACCATTAATTGATTACGGCGCCTATGCCCGCTATCGCCAAGGCATTGCGCGTAAATTATTCGCAGATCAACGTTATCGGGATAAAAGTCAGGAATTGATCGTCCGGCTGTATCGGGCTTATAGCAGCGCCTTATTAGCTCAGGAAAAAACGGCCTTATTAAATGCCCAATTACGTGCTTATGAGGAACAGATCCAACTGAATCGTCGGTTATTGGTTGCCGGGGAGGGCACACAAACAGATATTGATGAAACGGCTGCACGCCTGACGTTGACTCAGGTACAACTTATTGAGCAACAAGATGCGTTGGATAGCCAGTTAACCGAACTGGAAAATATGATGGGTCGATCGGTTAATTTGGCAGAGTTACGGCCATTAACGTTGGACACTCTGCCACAGAATATCAGCGATGACCGCACACTGGCGCAGTGGCGCTGTCTGGCTATTCGCTATAATGCCCGTCTTGCCGGCCAGCGGGAGAATCTGGATGCCAAACATTATGAAATAGAAAACAGTCGTAGCGGTCATCTGCCGACCTTGCAACTGGTGGCCTCCTCCCGTAATTCTCGCTCTGAAGCGGAATATAATTATAACCAGAAATATGATACGCAAAACATTGGTCTACAGTTGAATGTGCCTATTTATGCGGGGGGGAGTGTTTCCAGTGCGACTCGGCAGGCAACGGCACATTATCAACAGTCGCAGGCGGAGCTCGATCAAGAAACCAGACAGGTATTGGCGGAACTCAAACGCCAGTTCAATCTCACGAGTAGTGGTGCCGCCAAAATACGTGCGTGGCAAATGACGGTAGATTCCGCGCAAAAGGTACTGCTGGCTACCCGGCGCAGCGTATTGGGCGGTGAACGAATCAATCTGGATGTCTTATTGGCTGAGCAGCAACTGTATAACTCGCGGCGGGATTTGGCAGAAGCGAAATACAGTTGGCTCCAATCATGGCTAGAGCTACGCTACAACGCAGGGACTTTGCAAGAAAATGATATTCTGCAATTAGCTGCGTGGTTTGAGCCAGAGAAACGCTAAAACTGGTTGTCACTCCCAACCTCAGAGCAGACACTTCAAGCCTGAATGTTCCGAGATAACGTTTTTGCATCAATAAGCTCCTCTTCTATAGCGGCTTAGACATCAAGTTTACGGCCAGTCAGCCATTCCACCATTGCCGGGTCGCGATGCGAGAAGAACGCGCTGGTTGCGGTATCAAGAGCTGCTATCTGTAGCATGTCTTCAGAACTGAGTTCAAAATCGAGAATGTTGATATTCTCTTCCATACGCTCTTTTCGCACTGATTTTGCCAGCGAAACGATGCCGCGTTGGACGATCGAGCGCAGGATAACCTGACCCACGTTTTGCCGTACTTCTCACCAATCGCAGTTAATACGGGATGCTGGAATAGCCCGTTTTTCCCTTCAGCAAAAGGTGCCCAGGCTTCAGGTTGAATCCCATGGTTTTGCATCCACGGTAGTGTTACGTGCTCCGAAGGCAGCTGCCAATAGCCGTTCCCAGCGTATTTCAGCCAGTAGCGGCATGCGACTCATTAGGACGGATAAGAAAGAGTATGTCAGCGGCCTGCTGGACTCTGACCTGTGGGAAATCACCCGCGATGAGTGGAATGCCCTTCAGATCAGCTGATAGTAGTCATGGATTGTCCGCTCACAGCGGACCTGATGACCTTGCTATCTGTTCACATATCATTCAGAGCCCACACCAATTGTCTTAACGTTCGTAAAGGCGGAGACCAAATGCTGATGGATAAAGGGAACTAAACTATTTGGCATCAGTGGTTATCTCGCTGGATGCACGATTTATGCTTACGACCCAGTAATCAAGCAAGTATTCAGTTGCTCTACTATGAAGAAAGAATTCCTAAAACTGTTGTTTGAAGAGTCGCGAACAAAAAATTGATACCGTAATAAACGTGAGATATCCCTATGCCGATATTCTAGAAAGTAGCTCACTGGCCGCTACTGGGTGGCCAGTTGCCGCTTGCTCACTGGGAGGAACGAATACCATTGATATAATAGAAAGATAATTTTCAATAGGAGAAAATATTATTGCCAGATAATTCTTAATCTAGAATCGTACTCGATTAACCATGCAATATAAGAAGAGGTCAGAGTTCATTCACCTTTATAAGATATGTTATGCTGACCAGATTAATGCCACATAAAAATAAATTAAAATATTTGGTGAAGTAATTTAGTAAGTAGACAAGGGAAATGGAGATAAAAATGGATAAAAGCTATATTATCAATGGGAATGTCATATTCTATCCTGGCAGCGGTATAGTATCTTCACTATTAACAGGTAATACAGTTAAACTTAATGCCCCTACGGCACAATTATTAGAGGCTTTTGTCTCCCGTGTGGGAATGACAATTTCACAAAGTGAACTTTATAATATTGCCTGGGGTGAAAAAGGTTCGAGTGTCACTCCTAACACGTTGTATCAAAATATCTCTTTATTACGAAAAGCACTCAAAGATGTTGGTGTTATCGGTGAGTCTGTAACAACTGTTAGAGGGAAAGGTTTTATTTTTACTATGGCAACAGTTATAGAGAATATGACTGATAACGAGATTGTGAAAAACATCAGTTTAGAGTGTAGCGATAACAAAACAAAAAAAAGATGATTATTGTATATTCAATAATGATGGGGGTTTGTTTTATACTAATTTTACTGTACTTTTTTATAAAATCACAACCTGGTTATTTTGTTGCAAGAAAGTCTGATGGATTTTCCTTTAGTCATATAAATGAAAAATGTTTCATATATTATGATAATAGTAATGATATGAATTCAATCATCCCCGATATAGATGTTTTTTTAGAAGGCACTCTATCATCTTGCCAAGGTTACCCCTATATTTATATATCTCTGAGTGAACTTCACTCCACTATTTCACTAACATCGTGTAAAAATGAAATCATAAACAACAGTAAAAATGTATGTAAGACAGAGTTGTTTTATGATTTTGACTCACTAAATAGATAATACTGCATTACCGTACGTCAGATAATAATGCTGTATAACCAGATTGTTTTTTGAGCGATCAATACCTCTTCTAATGTATTCATCTAATTTTTCAGTATATCCCCACATTTTAAATAGATATAAATTAATTAAGGGAGCCAAAGTGTGAGTATTGTACTCATACATGGCTTTAGGTTATCAAGAGGATGGTAAAAATGATATTTTTAATATTAATCAATATGTTACATTTGAATTTTGGATGGGCGTTAAGTAGGATAGGCAACTGAAAAATTTAAGTTATCTATCTTAACTATATATATTGTGCTAGTTAAGAATTAATTAAAACTGTTTTATTTTATTTTTTGCAGACATGAAGTAATAATCCCACCTCTTAAAAAACGAAGAGTGGAAGTTTAGTTATGTGCAAAAGGAATAAAGATATTATTAAGGATGGTGGTAATTTAAGAACAAAAATTGCCACCATTGTGTGTTTCGCATTTTCAGTACTCTCTACTTCACCTCAAGCTGCGGCTGAAGATGGCACCATTACTTTTACGGGAGCAGTCTCTGCTGTTACTTGTAAAATTACTGGTGGAACAGAAGCAGGGAGTGCCGGGACTAATGATTTTACCGTTCCGCTTAAAACTGTCAGTACTTCTGCATTATCAAGTGTTGGTCAACGTGCGCAAGCAACTAAATTTTATATAGCACTAACAGGAGCAGAATGTACTGATGGCGCAAAAGCAAATGTGAATTTTGAAAGAGCCAGAGGCACGATTGACGATAGCACTGGCAATTTGAAGAATTCTGCTGTAGACGCTGCAGCTAATGTGCAAATTAGTATTCTAAATAAAGATACTACTCCTTTAAATTTAGCGGTAGCTAATGATAAACATCAAGAAGAAACTATTTCAGGTAACAGTGCTCGATTTGATTATTGGGCAGAATATGTAGCCACCGGAGTGGTGACTGCGGGTAATGTAGAATCAAGTCTTATTTATTCTATAGTTTATAACTAATTTTTGGGGGCTTGCTCTTTAAGAGCCAGTCCCCGATGATTATTTTTTTCAATAGTTTTAGGATGTAGGAAATGAAGTTATTAAAAATACTTCTAATAGGTTTTTTTGCGTGTGGAGGATATTCGGCCTATGCCTCTATTCAAATTATGGCAACGCGAATAATTTTTGATGAAAAAAGTAAAGAACAAGTTATTAGAGTCAATAATATTGGGGGGCTCCCCTCATTAGTCCAAGTGTGGTTAGAATCCGATAGGGATTCCATAGATTCTGGTGATGTGGAAAAAGAAGATTTGCCTTTTGTTATTAGCCCTCCAGTTTCGCGAATAAATGCGGGGAAAGGAAAGTCGTTTAGAGTTTTTAAAACAGAAGAAGCAAAAGTAAAATTTCCCCGTGATAGAGAGACATTGCTCTGGGTAAATGTGCTTGATATACCACCAGAGGTGGAAAATGATAATGCAAAAAATAAGCTAAATCTTGCATTTCGTACACGCTTAAAGTTCTTATATCGCCCAATCGGCTTATCTTCAGATCCAAGAGTTGCGGCTGAAAGTGTTAGTTGGGTGGCAAAAAGGACAGGTAAGGCGATTAATATCAAAGGTGAGAATAAGTCACCGTATCACATATCAATCGGTAAATTTGTAGTAACTGATGGCAGCAAGAAAATTGATTTAACGGGAGGGATGATCCTTCCTTATTCGAACTATGAATTTGATTTTAAGGTTACAGACCTTAGTAATCAGCCTATTAAATTATTTTATAGCTATATTACTGATTTAGGTGCATTTGTAGAAAAGGAAATAATATTAGAATAATAAGTTAAATATAAAATAACAATACAGGCGCTATGATTATAATGAAATTTTTCATTTTTGGTATTACCCTATGTTTTTTCCCACTACAGTCATTTGCTGTGGGGAAATATAATTCTATTCCACAGGGACAGGTTAAATTTAAGTCTGGCTTTATGAAGTTTTATGATCATGGGATTAATTTAGAGGATTTTGATGGTGAAGATACAGTAAAAGCTGGAAAGTATTATGTAGAAATGAATTTAAACTCAAAAAATATTGAAAGTTTAAATGTTAACTTTATTGAAACAAATAAAGAACAAGGTGTTCAACCTTGTTTCACTCCGAAAGATATACTGGCTTTTGGTGTAAGACTGAGCATGCTCCCTCAGGACTGGCAAGGCAATGGTTGCATCTTAATTAACGATATTATCCCAGATGCAACAATAACTTTTGACGATAGCGATCAGAAGCTATATCTGACGATACCACAGGTCTATGTGGAGAGTACGCCTAATGGATATATTAGACCAGAGTTATGGGATGAGGGTGTACCAGCATTAACCTTAGCTTATAGTTTTAATGCATCTAATTATAAAAACTCATCTGAATATAATGATAATAAAAAAACAAACAATTTTATTATGGCAGCTTGAATACATCAGCAAAGCTAGGACCATGGCGATTTTATACTAATGGTATGGCAAATAGTAGTAGTGATGAAAGTGTAACGTGGAATAACCAATCTGCTTATATACAGAGATCATTCGCGGCCAATCAGTCACAATTTATCCTTGGAGATGTGAATACTACTGGGGCTATGTTTAATACCACGCCACTTCGGGGGGCCAGTCTATATACTGATGATCGCATGCTGCCAAATTCTATGCGGGGATATGCACCAGTAATCAGAGGGGTCGCCGACAGTAATGCCTTGGTCACCATCCGACAAAATGGCAATGTTATCCATGAAACAAATGTTCCCCCTGGCGAGTTTATTATAAATGATTTAAATACAGCCGGTTATGGTGGGAATCTTGAAGTAACTATCAGAGAAGCAAGCGGAAATATAAGAGTACAAGTTGTGCCTTATTCTAGTATTCCTCAACTTTTACGTGAAGGATACTCAAGATACACGGCCACAGTAGGTGAAATAATAAGCTCAAACCTTAGTGATCCACCTATGTTATTTGAGGGGAGCTATCAATATGGATTTAATAATTATATTACTGGCTATGGTGGTATACAGAAAACTATATCAACTGATTATTTTGCATTGCTTGGTGGGGTTGCATTTAATACACCAATCGGTGCGTTAAGTTTTGATGCGACACGTTCTTCAACTTCAGTTAAAGCAGATGATGAATCGCAATGTGACTCTACATTTTGCAATATGAGTTTTAAAGTAGGCCTGGCGAAGGTCGTTGAACCAACAAAAACTAATTTTAGCTTAATGGCATATCGCTATTCAAGTAGTAATTATTTTACATTAATGGATGCGCTTAATACCGTTGAGGCCCAAAAGAGTGGCAAAGGTATTCGGACTGAAAATTATCGCGAAGTACTTGAAGCAAATATAAATCAAAATCTATCCCCTGGTTGGGGAAGCCTCTTTTTAACAACCTACTATGGTCGATACTGGCATAAAGATGTTAATGAGAAGAATACGTTAAACTACCAAGTTGGCTATGCAAACTCGGTAGGGTCAGTCAATTATAGCTTAGGTTTTAATCGGTTAAATAATCGCTATGGTAATGGTGAGAATACCTTACGTTTATCACTCAGCATTCCATTAGATACGGCTTCAAGTTATCGTAATAGGCCAAGATTAACGTCGACAATAAGTCATAATGATCGCGAGTCCCGATTAAAAACAGCGATTAGTGGTACTGTGGGCGAACATCAAGAATATAGCTATGGATCTTGGATCGATGGAACAAGCAATAGTGATCGCAATTTCGGCGTTAACGGTGGATATAGTGGTAACACATCATTAATAAATCTTGGTTATAGCCAAGGTAGATCGAACTCTATGGCTTCAGTAAATTTAAGTAGTGGTATTGTCGTGCATGCCGGCGGAGTGAACCTATCGCATTCTATTAGCGATACCCTGGGTATTATTGAAGCCAAAGGTGCGACTGGAGCCAGTATTTATCCTTATACAAATGCGCGGGTAGCTAAAAATGGATATGCTATTTTACCGTATTTGTCACCATTTCAATATAATGATATCTCTCTTAATGTAAAAGATATGCCAACTAATATAGAGATTGAAGAGGATAGAATTAAAATAGTGCCAACAGCAGGTGCTTCTGTATTGGTTAAGTTTGATACTAAAAATATTAATAACCAAATTCTTAAGATTAAGAATGAAGAAGGACACTATATCCCCTTTGGGGCCAACGCCTATAATGCTGCTGGTGATTCACTAGGTGTGGTTGGTCAAGGTGGGAATATCATTCTCTCGAGTGAGAAATCGCAGAGTATTACTATTGTTTGGAACAGTAAAGAAGGTATACAGAAATGTTTTATCAACTATATACCTGAACTCTATTCTGACTATGAAAACATAAAAATCGTCAACACTATTTGTCGTAATGAAAGTAGCCAACCTAATTGAGGTGAATGTTATATGTTAATTATTAGGATGTTAACCCTTATTGCTTTGTCGTTAGGTTGGATGAGTTCGAGTGTAATAGCTGCAACCTGTTCGGGAAATGTAGCAACGGTTGCTATGCCTCAATTGGTTCTTAACCCAGCAGAAAATGGAGCAATAGGTACTGTTCTTGGATCGCGGCTTATTCCCGTTAATACATTAAATTATACCTGTGGGGTGGGGGTAAAAACCCGCCTAACGTCTACTTATACGCGCGGTAATTCTTTATCAGCTCTTCCTGATGTATACAGTACTGAAATTGGTGGTGTAGGAATCAGAATAAAATGGCCCGTTAGCCGTGACGCTGCTTATTTTCCAACGATTCAAGATTGTCAATCGCCTTGCACCATAAATAATGACGGTTTATTAATCGAATTTATTCAAATCGGAAAAATAACAGCGGGGGATATCCCCCAGGGTGAAATTGCAAAGGTTGTCCTTACTGCAGCTGAGGAGACAAGCAATAGTGTAACATTATTATCTATAGTGTTAACAGCCAATACTTCAGTTGTTGTACGTTCCTGCATGATCGCAAATTCAAATTTAAATATTGATTTGGGCAGCTATCCTCTTTCTGATTTCAATACAGGTAATAAACATGGAACTCAAGTTCCATTTTCAATCTCAGTATATTGTCCACAGGCGTCTTCTGTAAAAATAGCATTTACCACTGTTGAACAACAACCTGTAGGCTCCTCTAGAGGGGTTATCCGAAATACTATTCCCGTTGAAAATGGTGGTGCGAAAGGAATAGGGACAAGGATGTTAACTGGGAATGGGATTATTGCTCAACAGGTGGATGGTACAAAATCATCCGAAATTATATTTAACGTAGATGAACATAAAGATCTGAACTATTTTGCTCAAATATACATAGTGGATTCAGATAGGAAAAACATCACATCAGGAAATGTTGCTGGCCAAGTTTATTTCAATTTAACGATAGAGTAATATCATGTTTGGTATCGTCAGAATGGTTATTATTAATAGGATGTATTTAACAGGCTGCATTGTCGCGCCATTCGCATTTATGTGCGCACAGGTTAATGCTCAAATACAGCCACCACAATTAAATACTCAAGCATCAAACGCATCCAGAGAATTAGATAGACTGGAACGTAGCCGTACACGCTCAATGATTCAAGATGAAAAACGTAGAGAGAGCGAAATAAGACGTCAGAATAATATTCTCAATGAGCAGCATGAGGATAGTCTTTTGAAGTCAAAATATACGTTTTTTATTCATCATATTAGTATTGAAAACGATGATATCTATGCCAATTCACCACAAAGGCAGAAGATTATTATGCAATTCTTAGATACTGAGATGGGACAAAAGGAGATAATGGAATTGGTTAAGGATTTGACCAATTTCTATGTTGGCAAGGGTTATGCGACAACGCTGGTGACTGTTCAACCGGGTAGTTTACGTGAGGGGGTACTTAAATTAGAGGTATTATGGGGGAAGATTTCAGGATTTAGTGTCGAGGGGAATCCACCCACATTCTTTGAAAAAACCAGACTGTTTAGTGCAATTCCTTTTGCCCAAGGGAATAAGCTTAAAATGTCAGATATTGACCAAGGGTTGGATAACTTACTTCGAGTTTCGAGGACTGATAAATTACAAATTGTTCCATCGGATGACTTTGGCTACTCAACTTTAGATCTCAGTAATTCAGCGTATTTCCCTATCTCACTCTCTGTAGGGATGAATAACTCAGGCCGTGAGGCTGATGGTTGGCATCAATACAATTCGACTTTGACAGTAAATAATTTTTCCGGATTTAATGACTCTTTATCTTTCTATTATGCTTACAATGATTTGTATGCCAAAACCGATAGTCAAAGTTCTTGGTCTATGAATTACAGTTTACCACTTGGCTATTGGTTGCTAGATGCTTCCTTATATCGTTCTGAATATGAGAAGGTTATTGGTGGATACTTTGGTGGCTATCATAGTGAAGGTTCTTCCCAGCGAGCTTCTACTAAATTAAGCCGAGTTATTTTTCGAGACGCAGTGGGGAAGTTTAGTGCTTATACAAAAGTCGAAGGCCGCGATAATACTAATAAAATAGAAGATATAAAAATAGGGGTTAGTAGTAAAAAATACAGCAGTATTGCCCTTGGGGTAACTCGGGTTGGCACACTTTGGGGGGGCGGTTTATTTTGGGATCTGAGTTCGACTGCGGGTGTTCCCTGGTTTGGTGCAGCATGGAAAAATGAACCTGACTTAAAAGGGTTTGATCTAAACTACATAAAATATAATGGCATAATTAGCTGGTCTAAGTCATTGGCCCAATATGGTCCAGTGAGTTTATCATATGAAGTTAATTCAGGATTTCAATTTACAAAAGATATATTAGTGAGTGATGGTAAACAATCAATTGGTGATGAATATACCGTTCGTGGTTACAAAGAAAGTTCAGTATCGGGACATAACGGTGGTTACATTTCCAATACAGTTCAGCTGCCCATTGCTATCAATAAATTGGGGATATGGCAGGTGTCGCCTTTTGCTGGCTATGATCTTGGTTTTATTAAAAACAACTGTACTGATGATATGGGCTCGTGCCCTGCAGAGTATTTAACTGGAGCTGCTCTTGGCCTTAAGGCTGTAGGTAGTCATTTCTCCACTTCATTAACATTGGGTTATCCTCTAACCAAACCATCAACATTAAGGAATTCTGATATTGATTCTAGAACACTAAGTTACAGGTTTGATTTACGATTCTAAATAAATAAGAAATTCTATCTTAATAAAGTTATATCCAGCAAACTGCAGGAGCTTTACGCATGAGCAAAAATAAAGGTAAGACCAATAATTCTACATCATCTTTTATTGGGAAACTAACTCAAGAAAATCTACATAAAAAGTTGTGCCCTATTTATTTGGCATTGGTTGCAGTATTGCCCAGTTTGTCTTATGCAAACTTAGTTCCCGATACAAGTTCAAATGCGCCAACGATTTCAGAGTCAGCCAATGGAACACCGACAGTAAATATTATTAATCCAAACGGTAATGGGATTTCTCACAATAAGTTTGATGACTTTAATGTTGGCCCAGATGGTTTGATTTTTAATAACAGCATGCAGGATGGTGTCAGTAGCATAGGTGGTTATATAATTAAAAACGGTCAGCTACAACAAGAAGCTAGCGCTATCATTAGTGAAGTTACGGGTGCCAAGGGATCGTATTTAAATGGCACAATGGAAGTGTTTGGGAAAAAAGCTGACCTTATCATTGCAAATGAAAATGGCATATCTGTGAATGGCGTATCAACCATTAATGCGAATAACTTAACTCTCAGTACAGGTCGAGTGGAATATGGTGAGAATGGTAATATTCAATTAAATGTTAATAAGGGTACGATTGCAGTAGAAGGACAGGGACTATCTACTGAAGGATTAACCCACTTTGATATGATCAGCCGTACGGTAAAACTCGATGGTGAAGTCTCTGGGAGTGCCGATATTAAAGTTGTTGCGGGGCTAAATACTTACGACACACAAACACGACAGCACCAGATTCGTAACTTATCGGCTGCAGATACCCCTAAAGTTGCTATTGATGGCAGTTCATTGGGTTCCATGTATGGGGGAAGAATACAGCTAATCAGTACCGAAAGCGGTGTTGGGGTTAGACATAAAGGTAGCTTAGTCGGTAATCAGACTGTTGAGATATCGGCCGATGGTGATTTAGCACTGACAGCAATTAGCAGCAAGTCAGGTGATGTTAATTTATCTGGCAACAATATCGATATTTCAGTTAATGAAAATACAGGTTTTGGTGGTGTTATCAGTAATGGTGACCTAATTATTAGAGCTTTATCTCAAGCTAAACTCAGTGCTGATGCAGTATCAAAAAATGGCAATATTAGAATTACTGCTGACTCATTGTTGCAAAATGCAGCACGTATTTTTGCAATGAGCGGTGATAGTGACAAAATAGATGTAACATCAATTTTCATTGATGTTAAGGGTGAATATAAAATAACAGGGACACTTTTCGCTCTTGATGCTTCAGGTAAAAAAATAGAGAATGCAATTATATCCCTTGTGGATGGTAATTATATTGTATCGATTAACGGCGAAACTATTGATTCCGCAACTATAAGTTCTGATGCTGCTATTAGCAGTCAGTCAGGCAATGTTATAGTTAAGGCTAATTCATTTTTAAATCAAGGTGCTGGAGTTAATAGTCAGAAGGGGACGTTAAGCTTCACTATTAACGAACTATTTGACAATGATGGTGTTGTCAATGCGAGTGGTCCGCTGAGCATTGTCGCTAATGATTTACATAATAAAGGTGTTTTATATACTGAGCAAGACGCAAATCTTATTCTCGGATCTCTAATTAATAAAGGATTACTGCAAGCTGATAAAAAAAATACCATTAAGTCAAATAGTATTAATAATAGTGGGCGAATTGTCTCAGCCGCCTCAATGTTAGATATTTCCATTGTCAATGGAAGTGCCATTAATAGTGGTGTATTGTCCGGTAAAAATGTTGCTATTCGCCAAGTTAGTGATGGCGGTTTATTGGAAAATACCGGGGTAATTAACTCAGAAGAATCTATTGATATAACAACAGAAAGTGTTTTCAATAGTGGTGATATCACAGCAGCTAAAGATTTATCACTAAATATCAGTAAGGAAGTTAATAATCAAAATGGGGGTAGTATACTCTCAGGTGCCAATCTGAAAATAAATAGCAGTGGGGTTCATGCAGTTAATATAAATAATAACAACAGTTTAATTCAAGGTGGTGCTATTGAAATTAGTAACGCTAACACTATTACAAATAGTAATAATGCAAAACTAATTTCAGAAGGCTCACTTAAGCTTGATGACATTAAAGAGTTAAATAACAAAGGTAGTTCGTCACTCATTCAAGCGAACGAGATTATATTAACGAATATTGATAGCATTAAAAATACTGATGAAGCAAAAATACTCGCGGCTGATCAGTTGTCAATTAGCCATTCGTCAGAATTAATTAATCAGAACTCATCTATACTCGCCTCTGGTGATATTCATTTGAGTAATATAGAAACGATAAAGAATGTAGATGGATTTATTAATGCAGATGGAACTGTAAGCATAAATAATAGTACTAATCTGTTTAATACAGGAACTGGAACCACCCAATATTCTGGTTCAGGGATAATCGCGAATAATATTGATATTCATTCTGTTGCCAATGTGGAAAATTCCGGTGGAAGTTATATTTCAGCATTGGGAGAATGGTTAAAACTAGAACTTATTAATAGTATTATAAATGATAAGAGTGGTGTTATAACATCAGATAATGGCCTAATGATATCTAATATAGATAATCTAAATAACAAAGGCGTTATATACTCTGGTGCTGATATGTCTCTAGCTAATATTGGGTCTTTATCCAATATAGGTGATGGGACGGGAAATGTTGGTGTTATTAATGCGGGTAGAAATTTATACGTCAGTTATGTCAGTAGTTTTATTAATTCCATTGCGGCAATTATTAATTCTGATGGTGACGCCACCTTCAAAAACATCAATAAACTAGATAATATTAATGCGATAATTCAGGCATCAGGGATATTGTCCGTAGAGGCTAATACTATTGTAAACAGTAGTGATAAAGGGTCATCAGCTGGTGACGCTATCATTATTGGTGTTGGTGGGCTTACAGTGGAGTCAGACTCTATTTCTAACCTGAATGGAGCGACCTTATTTTCTGATGCTGATATTTCTATTAGATCAAAAAATGTAAATAACAGTGGCTCTAATATCAGTGGTAATAATGTTGATATTCAATCTGATAACTTAAATAACAGTGTCGGTTATATTTATTCGGCTAAAAATTTATTAATTAAGCTAGCTGAATCTTTGAATAATTTATCTGGTGACATTTTTAGTGATAATAATCTCTCTTTAATTCTCTCTAAAGATTATCGCTACAATGATGATAGTGGTGATATTAATGCTAGAGGTGAGTTCTCTATTAAGACTACGGGTTCTATCATTATTGACCGTATTCTGGAAAGTGCTGCAAGCATACTACTTAATGCAGATGAGAACATTAAAATTTCAAGTAATCAATCTATTTTGAGTCTTAAGGATGTCATTCTTAAGGCAATTAATATTACTAATAGTAGTGGGGCTTTGATTTTCTCCTCGCAAGATATTATTATTGATGCAGAGAAAGGTAAGTTTCTAAATGAAGAAAATGCTAATGTTCTTAGTATGGGTAAAATTGATATTGTTGCAGAGAATATAAAGAATGATGGTGGTAATATTCGTTCTCAAGGCGATATGGCATTAGATGCTAAAATTATTGATAATATTAGTAAGTATGATAATCCTGGATGGGTTACAGGCCCTGCACAAAATGCTGAAGGTTCACATGAATGGAAGCAAGGGTTTATTAGCCTGGTATATTATAACGCAAAACTCTCAGGTTCAATTCCAACGTGGATTGGTGATTTTAAATTAACTAAAATGGCCGAAATTTCATCCGGCGGTAATTTAAATATTAATCAAAAGAATATTTATAGTACTAAAACGTTAAATAATACAGGTGGTATTATTCAATCAAGTAAGGATATGATAATATCTGGAACTGTTAATAATGCACCTGAATATAATGAAATGTCATTTTTCTATTATTTGACGGAGACGCTGAGTACCCTGATTGAGCTGGAGGTATATAGAAAAGTGATAGGTAGCGATTCTGGTTATGCTCAGTTTAATACGCTATATCAATTGCTGGACTTTTATTTCGGTGATGGAAGTCCGGAGTCTGTCTCAGGGCAGGGGTCATATATATATGATTCTAAGTCCAACAGCTTTAATAGCTTAAAAGAAATGGCCAAACAGAGTGAACAATTAAACAGTGTTATGAAAAGATTGTTCGGCGATGCATGGTTATCTGAAAGCCAAGAAAAACTATCACAAGATTGGGCCAGGGTAACTGGCTCCAATAATGCTTCTTTGAAAGATTTAAAAGATTATGGTTTGTCGGATAATAACGGTGGGATTATCGCAGGCGGTAATCTGACTCACAATGGTGGAGCATTTAACAATGGATTATTCGGTGCGAAACTTGAAGGTGAAAAAATAACAGTTGCCATCGGTGATAAGGAGGTTGTGGTAACTCAAAATCCTTATGAAATTAATATTGGGTTGAAAACAATTGCCGAACTGACGAAAGGATTAAGTACCACAAAAACCTATACCGAACTCGCTAAAATTCAGGGGTTATTTGTTTCTAACCAGAAATGGAAAGATGTTGATTTCACTGCCAAGGTCGGGGATGGTGCCAGTAACCCTATTTATCCGTTTTATGAAACTCGAACTGAGATGATTGATCAGAGCCTTTTCTTTGGTTCGCAATATTTCTTTGACCAAATTGGCTATATACCAGAAACACCTGTTTTGGTTGTGGGCGATAATTATTTTATTAGTGAAGTTATTCGCCGCCAATTAAACGAGTCTGTTGGGACATTCTTCAGTGTGCGCGATGGTGTTGATGGCACCGAGTTGGTTGAGAAATTAATGTCCAATGCTGCAACTGTGAATGGAGTAGAAGATTTTACCGTCGGTAAAGCTTTAACTGATGAGCAGATTGCCGGACTGGATAAAGATATTGTTTGGTTTGTAACGGAAAATATCGATGGTCATGATGTACTCACACCTAAAATTTATTTCGCAACAACGACGTTAGAACAATTAGAAAGTGGCCGCTATGATGGTTCCGCTATAGTCCACGCTGGCGGTAATATGGATGTTGATGCATCCTCCTTTAATAATGTTAATGGCCAGATCAGTGCCGGTGGCAATATTAATATTCAATCAGAAGGCAATATTAATAATAGTAGTGTGGGCATGAATGGTGGTATCACTTCAGGTGGAGATTTATCATTGGTCTCCAGTGGTGGTTCTATAACCAACAGTGGCGCTGCTCTTAGTGCCGGTAATGATCTCACTTTGCAGGCAGATAATGGTTCAATTGAGCTTACTGCCAGCCAAGGCGCTAATGTTTCCGGTAATCAAGAACTTCATTATTATAATGATGGTGTCACCGCCGGTGGTAGCATTGACATGAGTGCCAAAGATATTACGGTTAATGCTGTTGATATTGCTGCGGAAAAAGATATCAGCCTGACTTCAACTGAAGGTGATGTCACCTTCAATAATATGTATGAGGTTGAGGGGAATTATGAATACAGCCATAAATCTACGGGGATACTAAGTCACGAATCGACAGAAACTGTCAGCTCAAGTGCTACGAGTGTTGATAGTTCGGTCAACGCTGGCGGCAAGTTTACCGTTAATTCCGCGAATGATATTGTTCTCAAAGGTGGTGAATATAATGCCCAATCGGGTGAATTGAAGGCTGCTGGCGATGTAGACATCCAAACATCACAAGATTACAGCTATTCTGAAACCACGGTTGAACGCACTGATCTAAAATTTGGTGCAGGCGCGAGTGGTTTTGGGCAATCGGCAGGTTATGATATTAGCGGTCTGGATGGGGAAAGTAGTAGTACCAGCACCGGTGAGCATAATAATCTTGGGTCGGATATCACCAATGCCGGGTCTAAGCCTGGTCGTGCTCCAACATCTTCCTCGGGTAATTTCCAAGCCGGGTTAGAAACCGTCACGACGGTTGATACTCAGCAAACGACGACAAATAATAATGCTTCACTTAACTTTACCGATTCTATGACATTAGAAGCGGGAAACACGGTTGATATTGGCGGTGGTAATTTTAACACTGAAGGTGCGTTGACTATTGTTGCCGATGAAGTCAAGTCTACAAAGTATGAAGATGAAGTGATAACCACGAGTGAGGAAACCGTTTCGTTTTATGGCGTAAAGGGTGAAGCTCATAGTTCAGTGGCTGATGCTGCTGATAAAGTCGGTAATTTGGTTGAAAAGGGCAATGACGGGCAAGAAATTGATGCCGGTTTAACGGCGGCAGAAGTGGCAGGTAGTGCTTCTAACCTTATGTTTAATGATTTGCTTGGAGGCTCAGTCTCAGTTGGATTCGATACCACGACGACCAGTAGTTCATCGACGACTAAAAGTGAAAACATCACTAATATAAATGCTGGTAATGTATCAATTACTAGTAATGGCGATACCACGTTAAAAGGTGTCGAATTATCGGCAGACAGTGTAGAGATCACTACTGGCGGTGATTTGAATATTTTAGCCGCCGAGTCCTCAACTGAGAGTTGGTCGCAAAAAGATACCCACTCTGCAGGCGTCAGTGCCGGGGCCTCCGCCGCTCCTACAGGAGCTGGCGCGGGAGTTTCTGTTGATTACCATGGCAGCACTTCAACCTCAACTGGCTCAAGCCACACATATACTAACTCCAACCTTAATAGCAGTGATATTAGCATTAACACTGGGGGAGATATGACTTTAGCTGGCGGTAATATTCAGTCAGAAACCGCCAACCTTAATATTACTGGCGATCTGAATGTGCAGAGTGTGCAAGATACGGTCAATAACCAGACTAATAGTAATGAGTGGGGTGGATCAGTCGGGGTTGCTGTTTCAACCAATGGAGGACTTATCCCAACATTGGCTGGGAACTACGGCCAAGGTGGCGAACATTATGATTCGAAGACTACAGGGACCCAGACCGGTATTAATACCACCGGTGAGCTGAATATCTCTACAGGAGGGGACCTCAATCTTACTGGCGCGCACATTGTTTCTGATTCCAAAACCGGTACTGTAGATGTTGCGGGCAATATTAACGCAGTCGAGCTATCAGATACTATTGATCAAGATGGTGCTTACGGTGGTGGTGGTGGTGGTATTTCTAAAACAGGCTTACCGACAGTCAATGGCTATTACAACACTGTGGAAAAAGTTGAATATCAGGAAGATCAAAAAGCGACCATCGATGTTGGTAATATTAAAGGAAATGTACAAGGTGAACTGAATACCGATGGTGAAACACTTTCTCAAGTAAATGTTGATAAAGTTACAGCATCAAATAGTATTTCATTTACTGCTGGCGGTTTATCTAGTTCAAATAAACCGGCAAAAAATGGCAATACATCAAAACCACCGAAAACCGCGCCGGTGAAAACTGACAAACCGACACCACCGAAACCTACTCCGGTGGAAACTGACAAACCGACACCACCGAAACCTACTCCGGTGGAAACTGACAAACCGACGCCACCGAAACCTACTCCGGTGGAAACTGACAAACCGACACCACCGAAACCTACTCCGGTGGAAACTGACAAACCGACACCACCGAAACCCACTCCGGTGGAAACTGACAAACCGACACCACCGAAACCCACTCCGGTGGAGACTGACAAACCGACACCACCGAAACCCACTCCGGTGGAAACTGACAAACCGACCCCACCGAAACCCACTCCGGTGGAAACTGACAAACCGACACCACCGAAACCCGCTCCGGTGGAAACTGACAAACCGACACCACCGAAACCCGCTCCGGTGGAAACTGACAAACCGACACCACCAAAGAATCGACCATCAAAACCAGTGAAAGGAGAGGAGAAGCCAAATCATATGAGCCCTAGTTATCCAGGTTCTAAACTAGGTGGTGATTTCAAAGGTCATTTACCAAAAGATGATAAAAACTCTTCTCGGTGGATCAAAAAAACTGCCACAGGAGATGAGCCAGTATCATACCCTAAGCCATCCGAGATTCGGCAGTCTACACCGCCGTCTAAAGCGCCAGTTTCTTCGGGTAAGCCGCCTGCAGAAAGCAATCCAAATCATATGAGCCCAAGTTACCCAGGCTCGAAACAGGATGGTAGTTTTGTCGGTAGTTTACCTAAAGATGATGGTACATCGTCAGGTTGGATCAAACACCCGACAATATCAGTGCCAACGGATTCGTCCAAACGATAGCCTAGACTAGGTCTATCGAGATAATACTAACAACAGGCTGCCATTACTTTGCAGCCTGTAATTTAACAATAGGATCTATTTATCCAATTCTTTCTACCGATGCTGAGTTTTAAAGGTGATATAACATGATGGAGATGATTCGGTATAATAAGGCTGTTATAAAAGCCGAACAAATTGTACCTACTTAATTATAATGGAATTTAGGATCATCTTTACGAGATGAAAATAGAATGTTTATGAAAAATATACTCTCCATCTGCATTAAAAAAAATTTGAAGATTTCTATTTTGATTTTTATCATGATCTCTATTTGTTTGTTTCTCTTTTTAAGAGGCAGTAATGATGAAAAAGAGAGAGGATTAAATATAATAAAATGTAATGCTGAAGTCATCATTCACAGTAATGTACCTGGTATGGTTGCCAATGTTAACATTGATTTTTCAGTCAATTCTACTAATGGTATTGTTTCTATTGATGGTAAGCTTTATAAGGATCATAAGAGTATAGGGGTGATTAGTCGCAGGATTATTTTTTACGTCTACTCGATTAATGATATACTCTTATTAAGATCAGTAAACAATTGGGCTAGCGAGGTAAATAGTATTGATGATACTTTGATTAATGAAGTCATGATCCATGAGTTCTACACCACACCAAATAGAAAAATGCAAATTACGTTCTCGAAAAAAGAGGAGGGCTATTTTGGGATATCTACAAAAAGCATTCCATTTATATATTGCTCGCCACGGTAGACTTGCTGATGAGTATAATTGTTGATGGTTTTAATTTTTACAAACAGTCCTTACTTTAGATAGCACATGTCATTTAACTGCTATATTGCTCCAGTCGTTATGGTATATAATATTTAAAATTGTGGTGAGGATCCTGGCTCGTCGTTCTTCAACCCTAGAAACGAAATGTAAGTTCAAGTTGCATTCATCTGTCGCTACTCATTCAGTTTACTGTGAAAAAAAGTAGTCTTAGCAGAGAAGTACTGCACAATACTCTCAATGGGTCGTATCTTACTTAATCTGATATTGTCAATCCGAGTCAGATTAACCTTTGTGACGAACTGCTAATCCTTGGTAGATTTGCCATCGCAATGTTCTCTTTTATTGATTATTATTGCTGACTATCTATAATAAATTTTTGATACGTATCATTGGAAATAATTGGCATGAGTAAATGTTATACTATAAATGATAATATTACATTTTACCCTGAAAGTGGTATCCTCTCATCCTCTTTGGGTGGCGCTCGCATTAAGATCAACGTGCCAACAGCACAATTACTAGAGGCGTTTGTTAATAGAGTTGGTTTGATAATATCGCAAAGTGATTTGTATTCAATTGCTTGGGGTGATAATGGTGTGAATGTCACACCGAACACTCTGTATCAAAACATTTCATTATTACGTAAAGCATTGCAAGATATCGGGTTGTCTGGTGAAGCCATCACGACTGTAAGAGGAAAAGGGTTTATCTTTACGGTCACTAAAGTTGCAGAATGCGAAGTCGATATTGACCCTGAAGATGAAGTTGATGAAATTATTATCGAGAATATTGTCCCTCAGCAGCAAGATGAGAAATTAGTAACCAAAAATAAATATAAAATATATAATATAGTATTACTATTCGCATCTGTGTTGATTTTCTTTGGCGCTGTGTTTTATTTTATCCATAAAAGTATTCCTAAGCGTATAATCGATTATCCTAAAAACTTCACATTTTTATCAAAAATTGATGGGTGCAGTATATTCACCAGCACTGAATTACATAACTTGGAAAGTCAGGAGAAAGTTAATACGTTTCTAAGTGGCCAATCATTAGAGTGTAATAATTACCCTTATATTTACTTAAACTATACAATAAGACACCCTACAATATCAGTTATTTCTTGTGAGTTTGAAGTTAATTATAGTAAGAAGAATAATTGTAGAACTGAAATATTCGTCAATCATGGTGGTTTTAATGAAATCAAATACTAAATACATACTGCTGATTTTCATATCAGTCATCATGATTGTTTCCGCTATTGCTTATGCTTATTTTTTAGCGGATAACAACAATAAAAAACTAAATTGCCATGGTGTGCATTATACGTATAGTAAAAATTTTAACATCAAGTCCAATGTTGAAATAAATCTATATAGCAAAAATGGTTATATGATAATAAATGGAATTGTTACTAATAATAACATACCCTATCAATTGACCAGGAAGACACTATTTAATATCTCTGATATTGATAATAAAACGATTCTGACTTTTACTGGCGTTGAGATTAGTCTTTCAGACGAAGTGAGCCGAACTGATCTTGAGCAAATGCTACCTAGTTTTATGTCTCAAGTAGGTAGTAATCTCTTAATTTCTATTTATAGAATTAACAATAATAATTATATTATTGAGTCTAATGGTGTGGCAAGTTTTCTGTGTAATAAGGATTAGTTTATTGGGTGTTCTGCTTAAAGGTCGGCATGGTTTTGACTATTTTAAATAGAGATATTTAAGCAGTTTTTTATCATACCCTATATCTTTATTATTTCTTTTTAAGGTTATATTCATTATTCTGAATATTAACCAAGTCTTAACTTGGCTAAATTCCGCTCAACTAAAGCCCATTTTCCTCTCGCAGTTGTAGTGAAATTCCCATGCAAGAAAATGACATAATTATTCTTTATTTCAATATGTTATGGTGCATACGTGACACTTTGATATGGGCTTCTTTGCATAATTTCATTAATTAATTTTTATTAAGACCTTATGATTTATATTATTTTTTAGCTTATGTTTTAATTGCTGCTCTAATTTTTTAATTCAAGTAAAGAGTACATTTTTATGCGCTGCATGATAACTATATCTGACCACAATAATTTTTTTTCGTATGGGTTGTATCATTTATTTAAGAGCCACCTTAAAGTTTGTTTATTGGTTAAGACTACGAGTCTTGACAATGAAACTGATGATGGCTTTATCGCTATATCCTTTTGTGAGAATGTCAGCGTTACTCTTAAAATTAGAGACAAAAAACATATGGCAAAAGAACTGGCTTCGGAAGTTGTCATTTTTAGGAATGACAGCATTAATCAATTAAGCCGTAAAGTTGAATGTATAATCGCCAATATGTTAAAGCATGGTCACGGGCATGATGTTATCTATAATGATCGTGGGGTAATTAAATTAACGTCAACTCAAATAAAAATTTGCAAATTTTTTTATGATGGGATTACCACTAAGACTGCTTCTCTTTTGCTGAATTTAAGTGAGAAAACCATTAGCACTCACAAACGAAATGTTATGAGGAAGATAAATGTTATTAATAATCAAGGGCTATATCTCTGGATTGAAAAGAATAAGAATCACTATTTTTAAATAGACGTGAAAATAAATTAATTTAAAATAATAAGGTTTTGCTTTGATGAACGATGTTGCTCTTGTTAATAAAATTTATTTCATATTGAAAATAATACTGTCTATCGTGTTCGTCTATTCCGTTTCATTTTTACTGCTAAAATTTAGATATGATAAAAATGATGTTATTAATTGTAATGCGAATCTGACCATTCATAGAGAAGAGTTGGGACTAATGACAAAACTTATGGTCGAATTTTCTATGAATAATAAAAATGGAATTGTCTATATTGATGGCGTTGTTTATAAAAATAATGAGAAAGTAGGCACGATAAGTCGTAGAACCTTTTTTGATGTAACAGCGATTAATGATGATTTGTTATTAACATCGAAGAGAAACTGGGTGACTGAAACTAATAATGTGGATGAATCTTTATTTTCAGATCTGATGCTATCGAGGTTTTATTTAGTTGATGATCATCCCATGGCTGCTTTCTTCACTAAAAATCGTAACGGAAGTTATTATATTTCGACTAAAACAATGCCCTATGTGTACTGCTCTAAGGTTTTAAGAGATCGCTAGAGTTTAGCTTTTTAGAAATAGTGCTCTATTAGCATACTGAGGATATCATTGCTGGTCAGCCTCCTGTAAGTAACCCGTCAACGCGAACCACTCATTCCGGCATACTGATTATGTCCCCTGGAGGAGACAGCCATGTGCAAGCTCCATTATCTGTTAATTGTCTTTATGCAGTCTATTGGGGTTAGGGAACCTGAAAAGATGTCGGCCAGCAAAGCTGGGCTATCTCAGGTAACTGACTTCAACACATAATCCCAATTGGTGGATTTAGCTGTCATGTTTCAAACATATTCGGACTGATATTCTGTATTGTCGGTGTTGAACAATACATTTAAGAGTAAAGTTAAATGTATTTAAAATCAATTGGTTAGATATTTATTTTTATTAAAAGTAAACCTGAAGAGTCTTAACTCCACCTTAATTAGACTAAATCATTAAATTTTTAGCTCTCTCTAGGACACACTCAAATCCTTAATCAACGTGTCATTAGAGGAATAAATACATGCGTTCAACACTTTTAACTTTATCACCTGCCGCTTTGTTATTGTTGGCTTCGGCTGGAACGGCCTTTGCAGCAGAATCTGGGCGTAATGCTATGATAACGATAGAGGCTAGCATCGTAACTGCCACCTGTGATGTATCGGTCACTGACCGATTGAATTTGAATAACCACACAGCAGCCGTTTTCACTGCCGCTAATACTTTTATTGATACGACGGCACAAAATTTTGATGTGAGACTTATGAATTGTGGAAAACCGTCGGCGGAGGATGATAAGGCGAGCTTGCGTATTTCGGGTTCAACACTGAGCGGTGGCAGTAACAATATCTTTAACAGCGATAATAGCTCTAGTGTTGGTGTCATGGTCAAACATGAAGGCACCATCCTACAAAGTGGAGACTCTATTCTTGTTGGGACTGCGGGTAGCACGCCAGCACCTGGAGATTTTGAAAAATCGATTTCTTTAAGTGCCGCGTTAGCTACCACTAATATATCAGCCATCGAAAATACAACGATTAGTGCACCAATTACATTTAGTTTTGTTTATAACTAACCATTTCTGATGGCAGGTGATGATAACTCCCTGCCATCAGGCAAGAGGAGTTTGAGTAATGAAATTTTTATTTCGCACGCTGTCTTTGATATTTGTTGGTTTGACTGCCACTCAAACCGTTCAGGCTGGCGGATTTGGTATTAGTGCCACTCGGCTGATTTACCCACAGGGAGCGTCGAGTGTTTCACTGACTTTGCGCAATACGCAACCAGATGCTCCTTATTTGGTACAGACCACAGTCAGCGCTTCTATTGATGGGAAAGGAGTCGCCCCTTTTTTGGTCACTCCTCCGTTATTTCGCCTCGAACCAAATAGTAGCAACCAAATTCGGATTTCTGCTAATGGTGTGGCTTTGCCCAGTGATCGTGAATCGGTTTTCTATATTAATGCTCGGGCTATACCCAGTAGTGTTGCAGGAACAGGAGAAGATCAGCAACAAAGCGTGGGTGGTGAAGTAAAACTGGGCGTTGCGAACGTCATCAAGTTATTTTATCGCCCTGCTGGATTAGCCCCGACTGTCGCCAATGCCCATAAGAATCTACAATTTACCCTAGTGAAAGAGGGATTACAGGTTAATAACGCCTCACCCTATTTTATTAACTTTTCTGGCATCAGTTTTGCCGGAGAGGCGCTATCTTTGGCGCGCGCCGAAGCCAGTATGATTGCCCCTTTCAGCAGCCATATCTTCCCGACCAAAGTTAAACAAGGGGAGATCCGCTGGCGGGTGATCAACGATCTTGGAGGTATCGATGCCTTTACTAAAGTGGTGCCGTAATGCGGGTTCTGCGAGCTTTTTCATCTGTGTAGTCGCTCTGCCGGTACAAGCTGCTGAAATAGTGGATTTCCGTGCCACCATTGTTCCTGGAACTTGCGAAATTAAGCTAGATCAAGAGTTTTTGGATTTGGGGAGCGTCCAAACAAGCTCGTTGTTATCGGGAGCCGTGGCTGCATCCAATACTTTCTCTCTGAAAGTACAAAATTGTAGCGGGACGGCACCTGGTAGCCAAAAACCTGTTATCCAGGTCACTGGCAATGGTGATGGCAGTGGCAGCAAATGGCTGTTTCGTGATGCTGACTCAGACGCTCAAGGGGTTGGTGTGCTGCTAACTCAAAACATGAATACCGTTCGCCATGCTGACAAGCTGCAATTTCAAGGAATAGTCCCGCCAGCCACTGGTGCCGCTATGGCATTTTCCGCAGGGGTATCCTGTATTGATTCGGGGGGCTGTAATCCAACCACCGGTAAACTCATTGCTCGAGTTACCTTCAATTTTCTTTACGATTAAGAGCACATTATGATTCGAGCCCTTCGTTTCCGAGACTTGCAACTTATCAGTGGCTTACTCCTTAGCCTCTGGGGAAATAGCGTTTTTGCTGCTGATGGCGGAATAAGCCTTGGACAAACGCGGGTCGTATTTAATGAAACTGATCGGGCGCGCACTGTTCTGGTTAAGAATGATGGCGATAAAACTTATTTAATTCAGTCTCTGGTTCAACTGGGCCCAGATAATAAGCAAGCAACACCATTTATCGTGACACCACCCTTATTTCGGCTGGAGCCTAATAGTCGTAATTTGCTGCGTATTATACGTCAGAATGAAGGAACATTATCGCAGCAACATGAATCGGTGTTTTATTTATCTGTTCTGGCGATTCCTGCTCAAGCCTCCGAGCTGACAGAGCAGGCCCAGTTATCAATGGGAATTCGTTTTTTGATTAAGCTGTTCTATCGCCCCGATGGGTTGAATATGACCCCGGAAGACGCTTACTGCAAATTACAATTTACCCAAGTCGCTGAGGGTATCCGTGTAGAAAATCCTACACCCTATTTTTTAACGCTGGGGCAATTGAATATTAATCATCGCGCCGTTAGTTTCGAGCAGTACCCGGCAATGATTGCCCCTCACAGTAATCAAATTTATCCAGCTATTTCACCGTTGGCAATGGCTGACTGGCGAGTGATTACCGATTACGGGATCCTCTCGCCGAAATGCGAATATTCACCGCCATAATTTCTGGAGAGTAAATGAAAAGTTTCTGGACTCGCCTGTCATTAATAATGATTGGGAGCTTACTGATGCTGAACAGTTTATCGGTGAGCGCAAATCAGGCTGAACTTAAAGGTATTTCCTTTTATGTGATGCGGGTTATTTACCCGGAAAAAGCCAGTCAGGGTGTTGCATTAACCGTCTATAACAAAAGTGATCAGCCTTTTTTAATGCAATCTTGGATTCGGAGTATGGATCCTCAAACTGGCGGCGTTGCACCGCAGGGCAAAGTCGTTACTCCGATGCCCTTTATTGTCACTCCGCCGCTGCAACGACTGGAGCCTAATAGTGATTTGACCTTGCGTATTCGGCGTACCGGAGGGGAGTTAGCACAGGATCGGGAGTCAGTATTTTATATTGCTACCAAGGCTATCCCATCTACACCTGCGAATATGGCGCAAAACGGCGGTCAATTAACGTTAGCTGTTGTCAGTAATCTTAAACTATTTTACCGCCCGTCCAGCCTGCCGGACAGTGGGGTGGCAGGTGCTGCCTCACAATTACGCTTCCATCTGGAAGGTAATACGCTGGTTGCTGAAAACCCAACGCCGTTTTGGTTGACATTTTCTCGGTTAAAAGTTGGTAACTATTTGTTTGATAATGCGGCTATGCGCCTGATGGTTCCACCAAAAGGGCAGCAACGCTATAACTTGCCTGCGGGTACAAAGGGGCCAGTTGAGTGGCAATTGCTTGATGAGACAGCGTGGAATACGCCATTAGAACAACAAAAATCACTTACTGGCTCATCTCGATATTGATATCCAGTTTACCGACAAACTTATTTTAACTGCTGGTTAATCATATGTTTTTAATTCCAATTTTGTGTATTGGCAAAACAGATAAACCAGGTTGAGCTAAATATCATGAAACGACACGTTAATGGGATAAAAATATCACCTATATTTACGGGTGCGATATTACTTACGTCTGTTCTGCCCGCTTGGGGCCGGGATTATTTTGATGCCGGGCTACTAATGCTTGATCAAGAGCAGTCTGAAAAAGTGGATTTGACTCAGTTTGAGACTACCGATCAGGTGCCTGAAGGGGCCTATCTGGTGACGGTATTTGTTAATCAGATTGAGCGCGGCGAGCAAACAATCACTTTCCAAAAAGGCTCGCGGAATAAGGTTGAGCCACTCCTCACACCAGCGTTACTGAATGAGTTAGGCGTGAATACTAGTGCACTGCCGACATTCTCAAATTTACCACTGGATAAGCCAGTGGAGGATTTGCCTGCCCTGATTCCTCATGCACAGGTGCAATTTTCGTTGGCCAAGTTGCGGCTGGATATCAGTATCCCCCAAGTCGCAATGCAGCCAAATAGCAGCAGTCAGGTTGATCCCTCATTGTGGAATCAAGGTATTCCGGCATTTTTGCTGAATTATAACTTGAACGGCAGCCGCAGCCGACGTTCTTCCCAATCAGACTTGGGAACATCAGAGCAAACAAGCCTCTTTGCCAACTTACGGGCGGGGTTGAACTTTGATGCCTGGCGTTTACGCAGCCTGATTACCCATAGCCGGAATACGACGAATGGTGATAATCGCGCGGGTGAAAGTACGCAGGACACCCAGTTTATCAATAGCTACCTGCAGCGGGATATCCAGGCTTGGCATTCTGAAATATTGGCAGGTGAAAGCAGCAGTGGCGGGGATGTTTTTGACAGCATTCCGTTCCGTGGTGTCAAACTTAACTCAACCGAAGAGATGTTGCCCAACAATCTGCGTGGCTTTGCTCCGGTTATCTCTGGTGTTGCGCAAAGCAATGCGAGGGTAACCGTGAGGCAGAATGGCAACATTGTGTATCAAACCTATGTTGCACCAGGCCCGTTTACGCTAAATGACTTGGGGCAGAGTGGTTCTTCAGGTGATTTGACGGTAACGATAACTGAAGCTGATGGTTCCGTTCGCACCCAGACTGTCGCCTATTCAACACTGCCGGTAATGTTACGTCCTGGTGCATTTAAGTATGAACTGACCAGTGGGAAATATAATGGCAGCACCACTGTTGGTTCTCAGGAGTCAACCTTTGGACTCGGCACTTTGGTTTATGGCTTGCCCTATAATCTCACGCTGTATGGTGGTGGACTGGTCGCGGATGATTACTTCTCAAGCGTGGTGGGGAGCGGGCTGTCTTTAGGGAACTTTGGCGCATTGTCTGCGGATGTCACTCAGTCGAACGCTAAGCTGAAGGATGTGGATGACCGGCAAAAAGGGGAGTCATATCGGTTGCGCTATGCCAAAAATATTGCCAGTACCGGCACATCAATTGATGTCGCGACTATGCGCTACTCGACCCGAAATTATTACAGTTTTTCCGATGTTAACAACAATGGCTACCAATTACGCGACGATCAGTTGCCCTGGTCACAAGACCGTAAGCGCAATAGTTACCAGTTACGTTTGTCTCAGAATATGGGGGATTTAGGATCGCTATATATCTCTGGGATGCGGGATAACTATTGGGACAACAGTAAGGTCAATAACAACCTTACTGCGGGCTATAGCAACAGCTACCACGGGGTGACTTACGGCATGAATTACAGTATTGACCGCATTAAAGGGGACAATAGCTGGCCGGAGAACAGACAGTTATCCATGAACGTTCAAGTACCATTAAGTTTGTTGAGCGGTTCATCACTTGCTAACCGTAGCTTCGCCAGTTATCAGATGACAAATAACAACCAAGGTAGTGTTCAGAATCAGGCGGGTATTAACGGAACATCAATGGATGACCGTCTTTCTTACAATGTGACACAAGGCTGGTCTAACGACGGCAGCAGTGACATGGGGTCGGTGAATACTGGTTACCGTGGCAGCAAGGGCATGGCGAGTATGGGATATAGCTATGGTAGTGGCTACCGCGCGGTGAATATGAATGCCAGCGGCGGGGTGGTGGCACATGCCGACGGAGTCACATTGAGTCAACCTTTGGGCGATACCGTTGCATTAGTCAGTGCACCAGGCGCCAGAGGAAGTAAGGTGATGAGCGGCAATAATCAGGTGGACAGTCGTGGTTATGCGGTGGTGCCTTATCTCTCAAACTACCAGCGCAATAATATTAGCCTGGATCCGGCAACCCTGCCTGAAGGGGTTGACATAACGCAGTCAAGCCAAAATCTCTACCCAACTAAAGGTGCAGTGGTTAAGGCTAACTTTGCAACACGCGTCGGTTATCAAGTATTGGTTACTTTGAGTAAAAGTGGCGGATTAATACCTTTCGGTGCCGTGGTTGCCGTTGAAGGGAGTGCGGGTGAAGAGCCGAATACCAGCATTGTTGGAGATGCAGGGCAGGTCTATCTCAGCGGGCTACCAGAAAGTGGTCGTCTAAAAGTGAAGTGGGGGGGGGATACTAGCCAGCAATGCAATGTAGCGTTCAATTTGGCGAACACTCCAGCCCCGTCAGCGGCTAATCCGATACGTCATTTGCCATTACGTTGTGAGGTTTAACATGTTGAGCACCGAGAATTCACCCAATAGAGGGGTAAACACCGTGACAAATAAAATAAGCACCACTGGTTTTACGCGGTTACGAATAGGGCTTTGTCTGCTGTCGTTGGGCGTTATTATGCCATTACAGGCAGCTATCATTGAGATTGGTAGTGGTAGCCAACAATGGGCAGGCCCAGCCATTAATCAAAATATTTCCACCAGTTTTGGTGACTACGATATGTATATGACGCTCAATCCAAATTATGGTCTTGTTGCCATCACGGGGGCGGGAATTCCTGAAACCTTGGGTTGCGTTAATAACACCGCCCTAAGTGATGTTGATGGAATTCAAGGGTATAAGATTGCTCAAGGTATTTTTTTGGTACCGCAGGCATCTTTCACTATGATTTATCAGTTAAATGCTGGCTTATCAGAAACCATGAGCGGAACTTTTAGCAATTCGGGAGTCCAGGGGACAGTCTCTGGATCTGGAAATGCTGCTGCAACGCCTGCAAATTCTGCCTGGTGTTTATCACCCCGGGCAATCTCGACACCCTCTTTTTTCGAGGAATCTAGCGTCCGCAGTGGATCAATAACGGGCAATTGGGTCATTATCACCGATGGGACCCAGCAAGATGGAGTATTCTCCATTCCTGAGATGTATTTTAGCAGCAGTGCATTATCGAGTGCTACGAAGGCAAGTATTCTTACTGGCTATCAGGTTAAAGTTTCCACACGGCAATGCTCGATCAATATTAACAAATCGATCAACTTTGGCGAAGTAGAACATAATTCGACTTTGGGGGCTGAATTAGAACTAGTGAAGGATAGTCTGGTGGTGGGATGTACCCAAAATGGCGCTAATCCTGCCGCTAATATTAATATAAAATTTCAGGCTAATTCAGGGCTTTATGATGGTGAGACGACTCGATTATCCCTCAATGAGGGCGGCGGCTATATCACAGGTGAAATAACGGGAGTTACAGGAGCTGGAACATGTAATCTCACGCAAGGTCTGAAGTTTAATGGTGAACCAATGAAATTAGGTTCAATTAATGCGGGTGAATCTAGTGAAGTTTTCTCAAATGAACTCACCTGGCGACTATGTTCCGGTGGCGACACATTACCTGTTGGTAACGTTACCGCCTCGGCAACTGTCGATGTTATTTTCAACTGATAGTCGAATAAGTCTAGTGAACATATATTATTATATTTAATCTACAGTATATAAAAATATTCTAATTTATAGATAAATAAACAAGTAACTGAAGTGGTGGCATGTAGGGATCAGCATGCCGTGTCGTATTCTTGTATGAAAATCCTTCATTGAGGCTAAGAAGTTATTCTCATCGAGACAGTCAGTGACATACTCATTAGAAATTTGAGTATGGAATACCTTAGGTTTAGACGACCTGTATCATTGAATCGGCCTAAAAAACCATTTAGGCCACTCAATTATCATAGAGATAATAGGCGAAATGAAGAGGTTCTGAGCTTTAAAATAACAGTAATACAGTCGGATTTTACACTTGAGGAAACTTGATTTAATAAATTAAAACAAAAGGTTAACTCTTAATTTAATTTGATTAAGACTGTGTTTCTTTCTTTTGAAAACAATAAGTATTAAATTTATATCACGTTTTAGATATCGGGAAACTGAGGGACTAACAATGAGCGAAATTATTATGGATAGGAAAGTGAGACGACGTTTTTTATGTAAAGATGTTAACGCTGGCACCAGAGGTAAACTGGCTTTAGGTATTGTACTTGTTTTTATTGGTGCAATGGGGATGCTATTTGCAATTACTCAATAGTTTAGTCAAAAGCCCTGAGTTGGCAAAATTTCATCAATATTATTTATTTCATATTTTAAGATGGATGTAAGAGTGACATGTTATGACATCCATCTTTATTACTCCATCGATACACATTGTTTTCCTAAAAATGATATGCATACCATGTTAATTAAAATGGTCAAATTTCCACTATCACTAAGCCATTCTATCCTGCTGTGAACCTATCTCTGCAAATAACCTTCTTCAGTCTCTAAAATTATTATCCAGAATCATAATGTTTTACTTAACCCCCTATGAAATGGATAAATGAGTTTTTAGTTTAGATTGTGGGATTTTAGTATTAAATGTAAATATTTGTTTTTATTGTTAACCTCATCTATCACATATTAAAAAAAATTAAAATAGGGTATATCGTCTTTATAGTGCGACATAATGCCTCACTTTATGATGAATATTTAAACATAATATCATCATTACTTTAAAACAAAATGACTTATCATTAAAAATTGAAAATATTTTCAATATCATTAAATTCTTGTTTTATTTTTTTAATATGTGCTCTATGTTTTAATCGTGGATTGGCCGAGAGGTTTATCCATGCTGAAATCTTAAATTATATTATCTAAATTCTATTAAAGGATATTCCTATGAAAAAGATTAACGTAATTATGTTAGCTGCAACCTCAGTATTATCAGCATGTTCCTTTTATGTATCAGCCGCTACGGTTGATGTATCGAAATTGATGAAGGATACAAGTTACACACAAAATACGTCCATGACCTCAGACTTGATGTTGATTAAGCACGGCGGCCATGGTGGTGGTCATGGAGGGAATGGAAACGGAGGCAACGGTAACGGCGGTAACGGCAACGGTGGTAATGGTAACGGTGGCAATGGTGGTAATGGCGGTAATGGTAACGGTGGTAATGGCAACGGCGGCAATGGAGGTAATGGGGGGAACGGGGGCAATGGTGGTAGTGGTAATGGTGGTAACGGCAATGGGGGGAATGGTAGCGGTGGGAATGGTAACGCGGGCAACGGAAGTATGTAATAACGAATCCCCCCTTATTGGGGGGATATCAATTACGCCTAGGGAATTAATAGCCATAGATGAAATATAAATACATTGTTAAACAGGGGTTAAACAAAAGTTAATTTAATTTATATTTTATGTTGATCTAAGCAATTTTGTAATCTATGTTTCATTTTATATATATACGTGACTGATTAAAATGAAAATATTACAGGCACTACCTCAGCATAAGAAGCTAGCTATCATTACTTGGGCTAGGATTTTTGCAATATGTAGTCAGCTTCTATTAAGTGTTATTTTATTTAAAGGGAAATCAAACTACATCTATTCATTTGTATTCCCCATTGCTATTATTTTATTTTTATTGTTACTCAGTATCGTTGTGACATTATACAGGATGAGGCTTCCTTCACCACTAGAAGAAAGAGAACTTGTTGCTCAGATTTGTATTGACTTACTTTTATTTACTCTCTGGGAGGAGTTGAATTTCCATGGAGAAATATTAAGTGTTTCATTTTACCTTCCAAGTGTAGTAATGGCCTTTGCTATTCTATCTAATAAAAACATTGCATTCATAGTGATTTACTCGGCTATTTTATTTTATATTTCATCTAAGTTAACATTATCAAATCATCTCGAAATTACGCATAGACCTAAAAGTATAGAATACTATGCTCCGTGGGTGAGTTTTTTAATGTCCACATTTATTATCATTTTCTTTATAAAAAAGATGAATGACGTGTCAATTGAATACAATAATGATTTAATTCGCTCAAAAGAATATCAAAAACAGTCGGATATAATATTTTCTTTTGGTCTGCAAGCTGCGTCTTCTGCCCACGACATATCAAAACCTATATCAACAGCGGTTCTGGCCTTAGAGGAGATTAAGCTATTTAAACCAGGGGAGCGATCGGGTAAAGAGTTTGATGAGTATTTAAATTTAGCCTTGGAACAAGCAAAAGAGTGTACGAAAAAATTAGCTAATATGTCATTTTCATTAGGATTTAATGAGTTTGAAAATGAAGAAGCTATCAACTTATGTTTATGGCTTGACGGCGTATTTGGTTCATTTAAACTTAAGTGTAATAAAAATATAATTTATAAATTACCCAACACCTGCGTATATATCAAAAATGCTGGCATTCTCCATACTATTATTGTTAATTTACTTGAGAATGCTAATTCGGCTATTCCCAGTGACAATGGTTTCATTCAATGTGGTTGTAAGATAGAAAATGGTAATGCAATTATAAGCATAACTGATAATGGATGTGGTATACCAAATGATTTAATCAACCTCCTAGGAAAACAACCGGTAAAAAGCACAACCTCTGGATATGGTATTGGCTTGATGTTAGCCTTTTCTAATGCAGTCAGAATTGGTGCTAAAATAAAACTATACTCAGATTATACCGGAACAACAGCCACTATTAGGGTGAGATTGTTATGATGGAAAAGATCTTAATTTTGGATGATGATGATGTATTTACTAATACGCTATCAACGATTCTGCTTAGAAAAGGATTCTTTGTTAATATAGCAACCACTGGAGTGCAGGCCGTCAGAATGGCCGAATCTACTCAGCATATGTATATTGTGATAGATCTGCAGTTGAAAGATGACTCTGGGCTAGCATGGGTTTCTGCATTAAGACATCTTAACCCATTATCTAGAATTTTAATTCTGACAAATTACTCTAGCATCACTTCAGCCATCATTGCGTTAAAGAAAGGGGCTGATAATCTTCTGCAAAAGCCAGTGAGTGTGGATAACATTCTATTAAGTCTTCGTAATGAAATACCAACATTAAAAAATGATAAGGGTAGCCCATTTACCTACCCCTCACTAGAACAAATGGAATGGGAGTATATAAATAAAGTTGTGGATGATCATCTTGGTAATATTTCTGCTTCGGCAAGAGCGTTGAATATGCATCGACGAACATTACAACGCAAACTTTTGAAAAAGAATATTCCTAAACCTTCATAGAAATGATTTATGCTGGAGAGGTATATTTCAATGTTTAGTTTACTGGCCGAAACTTACCGTTTTCTCAATAACTATTTCTGGTTCTGTCGCATTAAGGTGCCGTTCGGTAACATGCTGTTTTTTTGAGATGTTACCTGCTCATGTCTCTGATCCGAAACGCTTTCAGCCGCCTGCATTATCCCGTCGATATTATTGCTTAGTGTGTCCGCTGGTATTTGGCTTACTCACTGAGTTTACGCAACCTGGAAGAGATAATGGCAGAGCGTGGTATTGTCGTTGACCATTCAACGCTGCATCGTTGGGTTAAAAGTGGTGCCAACACGGCAGCGCTGACTATACTCAACGCCGACAAACCAGAAGAAGAAATCATTACTGTCAGGCAGAACAAGTATCTGAATAATCTGGTTGAACAAGATCACCTGAATATTAAACGCCGCATACGCCCGATGCTGGGATTCAAATCGTTTCGACGGGCACAGACGATCCTGGCTGGCATCGAACTGATACATATGATACGCAAAGGACAATATCAACCTCCGAAAAATGAGGGATTGTCACCAGCAGAACAATTTTATCTGTTGGCTGCCTAAAAAAACGGCAGCCCAACCTTTGCTGACTGGCCTACGCTAATGCGACAGAACCATAAAAATGCTGCCTATCAATTCCTTAAACGGGTGTTAAAACCCTATCCTGTTGAAAGACAGCAGAAAATACTCAATACCGATAAACATTCGTCATACGGTTACGCTATTACTCGTTTGATGAAAGAAGGAAAGCTACGGGATGATGAGAAGCAGCGGCAAGTCAAATACCTGAATAATCGTATCAAGTCTGACCAGGTCCCCATCAAAAAATTGGTAAAAGCGGCCGGGGGGTTCAAACGGCCAAATCGAACCTGGTCAACGCTTCAGGGATTTGAAACATTGCGACGACTGAATAAAGGTCAATTTGATATTTGGCTACGCGGTGACGAACCTGAATGTCGAGTGCGGGAAAGATCCGCCTTTATGAATCGGCTCTTTAACATTGAGACGGTTTTAGCCTAATGATTCCACCCATCAATGAGTAAAATCACCGACTCTCATTATTTGCAACAAGCCCATTTAGATGGGGTAACCATACTGGTTAAAGGAAATGTGAGCAATCAACACTACTCGGCTGTAAGAGTTTATATGGGTTATGGGTACCGACGAAAAACCCAAAAATATCAGCTATCGCGTTGATGTTGATAGTAAAATAACTGAACCAATGATATGTAAAAAATTAAATAAAATTGTAAGTTATCTCTTTTCAAGAGTATCAAATTATGCGATCTGAATAATTCAGTTCCAACTTTTTTTTAACTTATTTTTACCATATCAATATACAAATACAAGGAAGGTTAGTCACTATGCAAATTCCAATGGTAGCTCTCATTCTCGGGGTTATAACCCTATCCGGGTGTGCTACGCCTAAACAATGGGAAGCAACTGGAGGTGGAAAGTCTGATGGGATCGTTCAGATTTCTTATGAACAAGGCCAGTTTGAAAACGGACAAAGTTCAGACTCCCAAGGTTTAACAGTAGCCACAGAGCGTTGCAAATTTTGGGGATATAAGAGTGCATTGAAGTCGGGTACTGAGAAATCTATTTGCAAGACTATGGGGAAGTACAATTGTTTGCAAACGACAGTAACTCAGGATTATATCTGCGAGAAATGACTTTAGAATTCACTTAATCTTTTGTGAGCTCCTGCTAAAGGGGCTCAACTGTTTGTCAGCCTCCATTAAGGCTCTGTCGCATTAGCGTAAGAAGTTAGCAAAAGTGGCACTGCGAGTTGTTTAGGCCGCCAACAGATAAAATTGTTCTGCAGGTGGCAATCCCTCACTTTGCGGATGTTGATATTGCCCTTTACGTATCATGTGGATTAATTCGATGCCCGCCGGAACGATGTGAATCCCAGCATCATGCGTATCCGACGTTTGATATTTCGGTTATCCTCGGCGATGGTTAGCAGTTGTCCCAATTGGCCCGGGCAATCCCAACCTTGGCCTTTGCAGTACAAAAAATCATCTTAACGTACAATATTTTCCGTTTCCCAAACGGAGTCCATAATGAGGAGCAAAGGCTGGGATATAAAATGTGGGAGAAGACTTGAATAACAATAAACATATAAAAACCACTACTTACATATGGAAATACTTTTCATCCAAGCGCTCTAAATAAACCATTGAATATGATTCAGCGATGTGAGTATTTACTGCTAATTAAAAATTAATAATTGTCTGAAGTTTATATATTCATTAACGAGTTACAGTAAAAGTCAGACTTTCGCACCACAAATTAGCTCATTAAATGCACTATTAGTGCTTCTTTTATGAGCTTTAATGTGTAGAATGCCGCTCTCCAGAAGGATTTTAGTCAATGTGTTAACCAAGGAAAGCCATTCACCTCATATTTCAGATACCCTTATGTTTAAGACTATAACCCCCGTTATGATTGCGATTGTCTCTTTATTTACATTTCCCGCGCTTGCCGAACCCTCAGGGAAATTGGTGAGCTCATCATCCTTACAAAATGCGTCAATCCAGTCTGCGTCTGGGCGTCATGAGACACAAAAACTCAAAAAAATCCTGACCCATTATGATGAGTGGGAAGGTGTCAGTTACAAGCTTGGCGGGAATACACGTAAAGGTATCGATTGTTCTGCTTATATGCAGCGCATTTTTGAAGATGAGTTTTCCCTGAGTTTGCCAAGAAGTGCCCAGGAACAAATGAAACAAGGCTCTCGGATCACCAAGGAAGCTTTAGATACAGGCGATCTGGTTTTTTTCAAAACCTCACGACAAACACGACATGTGGGTGTTTACATCGGGGAGGGCAAATTTATCCATGCCTCGAGCAGCGTGGGTGTGACCATCTCAAAGCTTGATAATAAATACTGGGGAGCGCGGTATGAGCAAGCACGGCGTATTAATCATACGGAAGCATAAACTCACTATACCACTACAATCATAGCTCTTACCCATTGCCGCCAGTTCCTGGCGCATTCCCGAGCACTGTGCGGACGACAGATTTTGACATGTTGCATCAATTGCAGCATCAAAAGCTTTATCCTTCGCATCAAGGTCACTTACCAGATTCTCAGTCTGAGTTTTCTTCTCACCTTCCAGATACGGCAGTGACCATTTCGCATCCTGACGTTGTTTCTCGTTAGTCGCATTCAGCGCATTATTTTCCACTAAAAATATATTTTGAATCAACGAGCTAGATCTTTAGATAGTAAAAGAACCAGTAGGCACATCCAACACCAACCCCCACTAAACTAGTCTTCAATACTTTATGAAAGTTATCATTCAAATATCCTAGCATCTGATCACCATCACCATCACCATCACCATCACCATCACCATCACCATCACCATCACCATCACCATCACCATCACCATCACCATCACCATCACCAATCCAATACCCAAGCACTTGAAAAATAAAACTTACAAAAAAAAGCATTAAAGAGAAAGCAACGCATAAATACAACAGTACCAGTAGTGATTTTTTACTTATTAACATTGCTATTCTCCTTATTTTTTATTGAGTTTTGTAATGCATCTATCGCCGGTGCTTTTCTTAATCACTTCAGCCAGATACGGGGCTGAGGCGCCTGCTAGCGTTTTCGTCATATCGCCACCTGCCAGGCCCTGTATGGCCGCTGTTGCCGCCTGAAGACCTTGTTGCAGTGCACTGCCGGTGCCGTATTTTTGCATTTCGGCTTTGTATTCTTTTGTCTCACGCAAGGCTTCCGCATCGCCTTTCAACTCAGGATGGCGTTTCAAAGCTTCCTCAAGCCCGAGGATATCTCCCTGCGTCCGCGCAATATCCATTGCCTGACCGCCAATTTCGCCAATCAGTTTCGCTTCTTTCAGGCGATTCTGCTCTTTCTCTTTATCAAAGATCGGATTGATGCTGCCATTGGCATTGTCGGTGTCGCGGCTCAGGTCATCGACATTCTGCTGTTGTTTATCGGTGTCACGAATAGTGATGGTAATGTTCTCTTTCGCCCGCAGATTAATGTCGTTATCGGCCACCACATGACTGCCGATGACCGCGATATTGTTGCCGCTGACATCAATGCTGCCTGCCGATAGCATGGAGCCGACCGCCAGTGTCTGACTCAAGCTATCTTCGGTGCGCGTGGTGGTGCTGGAGGCCAAGGTGATCTCCTGCGGGTAGTCAACAGCGGCAAGATTTAGGCGCGGATTGGGTACGGCAGAGCGGCGAACTGGTGATTGGTGGCGGCTGGCTTACCGAGTACGGGATCACCGATGTTGAGCAACGGGAGATTACCGCTGCGCCCGGTGTTATTCGGTTGCAGCGGCGGGGAGTTGGAGTGTTTAGGTCTTAAAGGCAGTAACCCCGGCTTTGGCCGGTGTAATAGGTCTAAGATTATTGCCCAAAATATTTCCATGCTAGTGCATGCTTTTTTGATTCAACATGCAGATAACTTTCAATTTCTTGCCAAACTGACTCATTTTCATCAGATGCTGTAATTAACGATTCAACAAGCCCAGTTGCAACAGCAGTAGCTAGCTCATCATTATCAGACCGCATACCTGTTTCGATGTGCTGGAACAAGGTTGATTTCTCCAACTGGCTTAATGAACCTAGCTGGTTTACCAGTGCTTTACCCACTAGTGAAAACAGCAAGATCGTAGGCGGAGGTTCTGGCAACCAATATTCGATACATCTGTTTACTTCATTTTTTATATACTCTGATGTTTGAGCAAAAACACTCAGATAATCATCAATACATTTATCCATTATTACTTACCCTTAAGAGCATTTTGCATGTCTTTCAGAACGTTTTCTGCCGCAGCTTTATCACTTGAAGAAGCTTGAGGATTCTTATTTAGCCAATCTTGCAATGCCTTGGAATATGTTTGAGCCTTTTCAACGTGCCCTCTACCACCAACTTTTTCTCCAGTAGCTAATTCGTAGCGAACAGCATCCGCTGTACTTCCACTGCCAACTTTGGCATTCGGTCGGTATAAGTCATCAATTAAGTTTTTAAGATTTTCATCTTTAACATTTGGTTTTTCCATCGATGCACGTAATGAGTCCACATATTCTTCATGCTGCCCCCTACTTTTAGGGTCTGATGAAGAGTTACTATTTCGTCCTGCTTCCTCATCCTCTGGCCCCCACCCTCCCGGTGTTCCTGAACCCGCCCCACCAATCTCTTTCTTCTGTTCATCCGTCAGATCCTTGCCGATATTCGGATTCTGGCTACCGTTAGAGTCTGATTGGTTCTGCGCTGCAACCACCGCCAACAGCACACAGCTTGCATTTTTCAGACAGGCCGCGTCTAACCCTTCCTTCACTTTCTTGGTCAGCGCCAGCGCGGCTTGCTCGTTAGCTCCGCCTTTGCCTGCTTCGGCCATCGCGGCGGCGTTCAGCGTTTCTTGCGCCATCATCTGCGATATGAGGCCAAGACTGGTCATATTGTTGCTGAGTTCGTTCTTACCTGCCTGCGCACCGGATACCGCGCCAGCAGTATCACCACCGGCCAAGCCACCAGCCAGACCCGCCGCCAAGCTACCCAGTGCAACCAGCGTTTGCTTCTGCTCTTCGCTCAGTTGGCTGACCGGGATATCACCGTACAGTGATTTCTTGATGTTTTCACCGATCAGCGCCGAGGTTGCCGCACCCGCAGCTCCCGCCAGACCGCTGTTACCACTGGCCTGCGCCACCACTGCGCCCAGAACCGCATGAGCCATGACTCGACTGGCTTCATCCGGCGCGTACTGTTTTATGATTTCCGCCAGATACGGCGCTGCAGCACCACTCAGCGCCTGCGCCATATTCCCCCCCGCCAAGCCTTGCACCGCCGCCGTAGCAGCTTGGATGCCTTGCTGCAATGCGCTGCCAGTGCCGTATTGGGCTTGTGTGGTTTTATAGGCGGAAGTGCTGGTTAGCAGCTTGTCATACATCGCTCGCTCTTCCGGTGTCGCGTCCTGGCCTGGTGCCTTGATGCCTTTCGCTTCCAGCTCCGCTTTACCGGCGTTTGTCGCCAGGATCTTACCTTGCGTTGCCGCAATGTCTATCGCCTGACTACCAATATCACCAATCAACTGCGCTTCCCGCAGCCGGTTTTGCTCTTTCTCTTTATCAAAGATAGGCGAAAGCGCATTATTAGCGTGTTCAACATCATGGCTCAGATTATCAACATTTTGCTGTTGCTTATCCTTGTCACGCACCGTGATAGTGCCATCGGAGACTGCGGCATGGGTGGTGCTGTCGGCGTGGCCTTCATTGTTAGCCCCGACCAGCAAGCCGTTGGCCATATTCCCGGCAAACTGACCGCCGATGCTACCGCCGGTACTGATGCCGACACTTTGATGCTCTACCTTGAAGTCCGCTTTATTACCGATATCACTGAACCCCAGCGTGCCGGTATCCAGACTGTTTTTACTCTTGTCCGCGGTGCTGGCAATCACTGCGCCATCGAGCTGAGTGTGTTCACCCACGGTGATATCAAAGCCGCCAGAGCCTGCAAAAATACCGGTCTGCTCCTGTACCGAGTCATAATTGCTGTGCAGCTTATCTTTACTGATGCTCAGGTTGGCAGAGCCACCGCCGCCGACCACCGCCATGCTGACACCGCCGCTGGTACTGGTCTGCTTCGCATCATAGTTATCGCTGTCTTGCTGGCTTTGCAGTAACAGGTCACGGCCCACATCCACTTTGACGGTTTCACCGCTGGCTTGCGCGCCTATCAGCGAAGTATCACGCCCGCTGCTGAGCGACAGTGTGCCGCCTGTGTCAATCTGGGTTTCAGTCCAGAAGGTGCCGTCGCCGTGCTCATTGCCCTGACCCTTGTTGGCATTGGCAAAGATGCTCAGGCCACCGCCAGCGCTACCGAACCCCAGACTGACCCCCACACTGCCACCGCTGCTGCTGTTGCTGCCGTCGGTTTTCTGCGTGTTGGCGGCACCGAGCAACAGCACATCACGCGCCGCATCCAGGGTGGTATCGCCACCGGCTTTGAGCTGGCTGCCTTGCACCACAATATCGCCGCTGTTCGCCGGGTTCCCCTCACCGGTGGCCGTCACGCTCAGGTTGTTGCCCGCCGTCAGGGTCGAGCCTGTCACACTGGTCTGTTCCTGATGTTGCTGCGAGGCCGATTTTTGTGAGCCTAATGAGGCACTGACGCCGAACATGCTGGCAGTATCGCCCCCTTGCGCCTGTACCAACTGACCGGCTTGCACCGCCTGCGCACCACTGAGTGCCGCTTTAACCCCTTGCAGCGCAGACAGTCGGCCATTGCTCTCTTCGCGGGCATCTTTGGCGGTGGTGACCGCGGTATTGAGGGCGCTGCCAACCGCGCCAGACAGTGCCAGTGTCAGGCCGCTACTTTTTTGCTCAACGGTATGGGTCTGGCTGCTTTGATTCTCCGCCGCCAGAATAGCGACGTTTTTGCCGGTCAGATTGATGTCTTTACCGGCTAACACCTCAGAGCCTTGCACCGTCAGGTCTTCACCGGCAGTCATGCTGACATTGCCCACCGTGCTGCCGACAGTAGAAATCGATTGACCGGTATCGATCATTTTGGTGCTGTTGCTTCCCACGGTGACACCAATCCCGCCAGTACTCATCAGGCCGGATTTTTTCTGCTCGAACAGGTGAGATTCACTCTTGCTTTTCCGCGTAGTACCGCATGAACATCACCTTTACCCCCGAACCGATCCCTGAACTGACACTGGCAGTCTGCACGTTGGCCGCATTGGGATTTACCACTGGTACCCCGTTGCAACTGACACGCCAGCATCACACGCTCTGGATCACTGTCGTCACTGCCGAAGCCACCTAGGAAGTGCTGTGCGAAGCCAGCCAAGACCGGCAGGATTTAGGGGCGGATTGGGTGTTGGATAACGGCGAGCTGATTATCGGCGGCGACTGGCTGACCGAGTCCGGCATTGCCAGCGCTGAACAGCTGGAAATCACCGCCGCACCCGGAATGATCCAGTTACGACGGCGGGAAGATGGGGGATTTAGGGCTTAGCAGTAATACCTTCGGTCAGTTGAACTGCACCCATAAAGTTGGCCGGGGGTCTGTATTACTCACAAGAAGATAAATTATCTATTTTCTTTATGTCTAACAGTAACTGCTGATCAAGAGTAGTTTTATCTACTTGATTTAAAATATGACTTATCCTTTTTAAAGAAGATAAAACACCTTTTGCTTCCTTGTGACTTAAAGATGCGATTGATGATATTAATTGCCCATCGTAATCATCTCCGGCTAGAGGATCTCCTTGCAAGATCGATTCTGCTCTTGGTAATACATGAACTAAAAACAGATCCTGTCTTATAGCTCGAGCAATATCCCCAACATCCAACTCATCAAGCGGCGCATCTACGATACTGCTAAACCACTCATCAAGAGATGACCTAGTGTTAGGCTCATAATTACCGCCTTCTGCTATTAATAGATCCCTAAACGTTGTCATATGCCGTACCCTTTGATCGCCGATTCTATTTTGTTAATCGCTTCTGTTGCTCTTCCGTAAGCTGCCTGAGCTTCCGGATTATTAATATTTTTTAGCGTGTTTGCATGATTCCTTAAACCATTAAGGGTATCTTGCATCTCTTTCATATGGTTCCAGTTTTCCCCACTTCCATTAGGTTTAGGAATAGGGTTGTTGTCCATATCTTTAAGAGAACCTGTAATATCATGATCTTTCAGAGAGTTTTTAATGAGGTTGTCGATTTTTCTCATGGCACTTTCTTGCTTCTGATTCAGCTTATCGACTTTTTTCTCTTCCGATTTGTTCGGATCGTTTTCTGGCGGTGGTGGTGTTCCCGTTCCAGACCCCGAACCACCCAGCTCTTTCTTCTGCTCATCCGTCAGATCCTTGCCGATATTAGGATTAGAACCAGACTCATCTTGGCCTATCATGCCCTGCATCGCTAATATCACTAGCTGTGCGGCAACTGGACAATCACCACCGGAAAGGCATTTCGTCACAACATCTTTACCAAACTCTTTCACCGCCGCATCCAACTTCTGGGCGATTGCAGCGTTGGCTTCAGTTTGAGGCGTTGTCTGTCCTGCTACTGGCGGAGGAGGTGCAAGCAGGGAAAGCAAGAAGTTATTCTCCACCGCATTCTTCCCAGCCTGCGCTCCGGCAACCGCGTCAGCGGTGCTGTCACCGGTTAAGCCACCGGCCAATCCTGCTGCCAGTGTACCCAATGCGCTGATGGTTTGTCGTTGCTCTTCTGTCAAGTCTTCACGTTTGATACCAGGATACATCTGCTGGGCGATATACTCACCCATCGCTGCACCCGAAGCGCCCGCCAGCGCACTGTTGCCGTTGATCTGCGCCACGACTGCACCCAGCACCGCATGGGCCATCAGGTTAGCCGCCTGATTATCTCCCGTGCTTTTCTTAATCACTTCCGCCAGATACGGGGCTGAGGCGCCTGCCAGCGCTTTCGCCATATCGCCACCCGCCAGGCCCTGTATGGCCGCTGTTGCGGCCTGAAGACCTTGTTGCAGTGCACTGCCGGTGCCGTATTTCTGCATTTCGGCTTTGTATTCTTTTGTCTCACGCAAGGCTTCCGCATCGCCTTTCAACGTCGGATTGGCCTTCAGCGCTGCTTCCAGACCGATGATATCCCCTTGCGTGCGCGCAATATCCATTGCCTGACCGCCAATCTCGCCAATCAGCTGTGCTTCTTTCAGGCGATTCTGCTCTTTCTCTTTATCAAAGATAGGATTGATGCTGCCGTTGGCATTGTCGGTGTCGCGGCTCAGGTCATCGACATTCTGCTGTTGTTTATCGGTGTCACGAATAGTGATGCTGCCCTCACTGACCGCTGCCTGCGTGGTACCTTCGGCATGACCGTCATTACCCAGACCCGACAGCACCACACTGCCCAGATTGCTCAGCAGGTCAGACCCCACCGGGCCACCGGTACTCAGACTGCCCCCTTGATGTTCCGCTTTAAAATCGGCTTTATTTTCAATATTGCTAAAGCCCAGTGTGCCGGTATCCAGACTGTTTTTGCTCTTGTCCGCGGTGCTGGCAATCACTGCGCCATCGAGCTGAGTGTGTTCACCCACGGTGATATCAAAGCCGCCAGAGCCTGCAAAAATACCGGTCTGCTCCTGTACCGAGTCATAATTGCTGTGCAGCTTATCTTTACTGATGCTCAGGTTGGCAGAGCCACCGCCGCCGACCACCGCCATGCTGACACCGCCGCTGGTACTGGTCTGCTTCGCATCATAGTTATCGCTGTCTTGCTGGCTTTGCAGTAACAGGTCACGGCCGACATCCACTTTGACAGTTTCACCGCTGGCTTGCGCACCTATCAGCGAAGTATCACGCCCGCTGCTGAGCGACAGTGTGCCGCCTGTGTCAATCTGCGTTTCAGTCCAGAAGGTGCCGTCGCCGCGCTCATTGCCCTGACCCTTGTTGGCATTGGCAAAGATGCTCAGGCCACCGCCAGCGCTACCGAACCCCAGACTGACCCCCACACTGCCACCGCTGCTGCTGTTGCTGCCGTCGGTTTTCTGCGTGTTGGCGGCACCGAGCAACAGCAAGTCGCGGGCGGCTACTCGGCGGTACGGGATAACGGCGAGCTAATTATAGGCGGCTACTGGCTCACCGAGTCCGGTATCAATGACGCCGAACAACTGGAGGTGACAGCTGCGCCCGGTGTTATTCGGTTGCAGCGGCGGGGGAGAGGGAGTTTTTAGGGCTTAAAGACAGTGACCCCGGTTACTATTGGTCGGGGTTGTATGTCAGATAAGAGCCAAACTACTACAGACTGCTTTAGCTGTAGACATATAAGTCAATGGAGCTTTCCGCGCCTATATCACCCAGAAATTTATTCGTTTCTGCCGACCAATAAATGGATGGTTTTTCGCCATTTTCTATCTCTATTAAGAGAGAGAAAATGAACGTAACAGCATATTTTTGTTTTATTTTCTCTAGGATTTCAGTTTTATCTTTGAATAAAAAAAGCAACTTTTTGGTCTGTTCATTAACATCATAAGACTCTTCCTTTTCTGTACATACTGACCAACTAGTCTCTGTACTAGGTCTTTTCCTTGTGCCACTGATAACACCTTTGATATAAATTTCAGATGGTTCTATTTGTAGCATGGCTGTTATTTCTTCTGGGTCAAAAACATCTCCACAAATAGAAAACTCAGCTTTAACTGTTGTTTTTTCCATGTAACTATCCTATTTTTTGATAAATTCGCCAGTTGGAATGCCTTCACCTGTACCGCCCTTTCTAAAAATCCATAGCTGCCCACTGTCTTTATCAACGTAAATATCATAAAGCTTGATTTCCGCTTTAGAACCTAGGAAGTCTTTTTTGATTTGATGAGCATCTATTTCATTATTTTTTAGAAATTTATCATCGGCAACTTTTATGTTGGAGGGGTTTTCAGCTCCATTGTCCTGTCCATCACTTACCATATGGTTAGGTAGGTCAGGTACAGCTTCAGTATTCCCCGTGTTGTTTGGTGATGGGTCTACAGTTTGGTTTCCACCTGTATTATTTGGCCCTGTATCAGTCTGACCATTATTGTTACCTGTATGAGTCACACCCTGTTCTGATAATTGGTTTCCACCCGTATTGGCTGGGCCCGAACCGGCGATCTGATCACCACCAGTATTAGAAGGGCCATTTTCTCCTTGCCCCATCATTGCCTGGATAGCCAATATTGCAACTTGCGCAGCCATTGGGCAATCCCCGCCAGAGAGGCATTTTGTCACAACATCTTTGCCAAACTCTTTCACCGCTGTATCCAGCTTTTGCGCTATCGGCGATAAGTTTAGTAATATATTCTCCACGTAGGTGAGTGACAGGTAAAAAAATCCCAGCTGTTAAGAGCTGGGATTCATCATTTAGAAGCCACTTAAAACCACTTCACCATGATCATATTTATTTGTGTCATACCCATTATTTTTAAAGATGCATCGATTAAAGTTTTTAATTAACAGATTGCATCCCTCATCCTCGATCTTTGTGTTTCCAATAAAGTGAAGCATCAGGTTATCCGAAAGGAATATTTTAAAACCATCTGAAGTTTCTTCTATTCTTTCAACCAAATACTGGTTATCAAAAGGTCTTCCATAGGGACCATCTGGCAGAAAGAAGTAAAATGAACTTCTCTTACTTACCCATTGTTCAACTATTTCATACGGCTTCATTTTTTTATGATCCAGTCATTTTGCGGAGTAGGTAAAAATATTTGAGTACCACCGCCATGTAGTGTTGGATTTGTCCCTTGAGTACCCGTTTGGGCTGCTGCTGCACCTTCGTAGTACGTCGTACCTTTAGGTATTTTTATAACGGCTTGATTTTGGAACGTATTTCCCCACTCAGGGAGAACCGCGCTGTCTAGTTGAGATTGTAATGGTCCTTTGGATGGTTCTGGTGTCCAATAACGACCATCAACTTTTGCTGAACCACCATAATCCCGGTATAGATAAATATCTGTTTCTGCAACTTTCTCAGTATATGAACCACTTCTGAATGTCGAAGCTGGCGCACGTTGATCATTTGGGTTTCCTAACGGACCAGATTCATGCGGCCCATAAGACTTTATTATTTGTGCTGATTGAGATGCTTCAGCCGACACAATTTTATTAGTCAAAGAACTTAGTTTATTTGCTGCTGCGGTTCCCAAAATAGGTGTTACTGACGCTGCAACGATCTTCATCCCATCGTAGGTTTCGATGTACGCCGTAGCAGTGGCTTTATCAACCCCAAGTTGCGCCATTGCATAATTCACCATAGCATCTTTCACCTGCTGCTGATTCTGTGCATCAACGCTGGTGATATTCAGCAGGTTTACTATCTGGCCGTAAGCATCCGGGTACATCTGACTGACTTTGTTGTTGTACTGCCCGGTTTCATACTCACCTTTGGCCACAATAACGTCTAATCTTGCACTCGCACAGGCGGCGCTACCCGCGGCACCATTCCCGCAAGCCTCTATTACCTTCTTGTCACGACTGATATCTAACTCAATCAGTTCGTTTATTTTTTGCTGCGCCTGCTCACGCTCTGCGGGGTCTTTGCTGTTCTGGAGTTTTTGTTTCTGTATGTTCAGCTCTGATTTCTCAGATACATTCAGATAGTTATTCTCCAGAGCATTCTTCCCAGCCTGCGCCCCGGCAACGGCGTCAGCGGTGCTGTCACCGGTCAAACCACCGGCCAATCCTGCCGCCAGTGTACCCAAGGCGCTGATGGTCTGTCGCTGCTCTTCAGTCAGGTCTTCACGATTAATCCCCGGATACATCTGCTGGGCGATATACTCACCCATCACTGCACCCGAAGCGCCCGCCAGTGCACTGTTGCCGTTTACCTGCGCCACTACCGCACCCAATACCGCATGAGCCATCAGATTGGCTTCAGTGTTTACCTTACCCGTAACCGGGTCGGTAGTCATATTGTGAATGACTTCAGCCAGATAAGGTGCAGAGGCTCCCGCCAGCGCTTTCGCCATATCTCCACCGGCCAAGCCCTGTACCGCTGCCGTTGCCGCCTGAATACCCTGTTGCAACGCGCTACCGGTGCCATATTGCTTCATGGAGTCTTTATATTCTTTGGTTTCACGCAGTTGATCCACTGGCAAATTGCCATACTTCTCTTTCGCGGCTTTTAGGCCGTTAATATCCCCCTGCGTCCGCACGATATCAGCGGCCTGACTACCAATTTCACCAATCAACTGCGCTTCTCGCAGGCGATTTTGCTCTTTCTCTTTATCGAAAATAGGGGAGAGGGCGTTATTAGCATGTTCAACATCACGGCTCAGGTCAGGTCATCAACATTTTTACTTATTATAAGTAAGAGTAGTCATATTTTTATAAAAATCATTTATATCAATAAAATACCGCCATGAATCATTACTAGTAAACATAGATATTTCATGTTTACTACCTAATTTACCAATGTAAATCTCAGGAAAATCAGTTCCTCGCACCCCAAATCTAAGACAATGGCTTGCTCGATAGTCGAACATTGCATCAACTATAATATCATTTCCTATTTCTTCACTTTCGTAGAAGTGCCAAATTTGATAAGCCAAGGATCCACTATCTGTGATATCTATCGGTAATTCTGATGTTTTGATTTCAGATTCATTATCAAGTAACCATTCAATAAATCTGGATAGATTAATATTTCCACAGAAAATAGATATTGAAATAGCCTTATTTTTTATTGATATATCAACTAATTGATATTCATCCTGTAATGAATTTTTAAGCAAACTGATTTTTAATTTATTCATCATTTTCCCTTTATCAATTTGTTATATTCAGCCTTATTAATATCACCACGAGCAAGAAACTCACGTAATATTTTTGGTGGTGCTTCAGTTCCTGGTATTGGATACCCATGCCAACCGCCAGCATTATCTGGTTGAAATTCATAGACTTTACTATCACTTATACCATATTTCTGTTTGCCACCTAGGATTGAGTTGTTTAGTACCTCTTGCGCTTTTGCATCACTTAAATCCATTGGTGTTCCCCAGCCTCCGGCTGCATGTTTTGGGCTAGGTACATACTTACTGCTGTCAGATGTATATGCCAAATCATCTTTATTCTGTTCAGGGATCGGCGTTACCGTGCTATTCCCACCCACATCAGGCTTACCATCAGTACTCCCAGTATTACTGGCACCATTCTCACCATTTTTATCCGGTGAGACCAACGCCGTTCCCTTGTTTTGATCGGGCGCAGGATTTACCAGCTTACCGCCTGTGGGATCATCAACTGGAGTAGGGAACCCCGTAATTAAACCCTTACCATTTTTTAATTCTTCGTAGGCTGCTCGCTCGGAAGGTGACAGTTTATCTATTTGTTCCTGATCACCTGACATTGCAGCCAGCATAACATTGGTTTTCTGTACGCCAGAAAGTTCTTCAATCGCCGATGTGGCAACACCAACACCGATGAGAGCACCAAACCCAAGATCTATGACCGCTTTGCTACAAACGGCTATCTCTGCACAAGCGGCTGCACCGGTACGCAAGATAGCAAGGTTATTATTCTCCAGAGCATTCTTCCCAGCCTGCGCCCCGGTAACGGCGTCAGCGGTGCTGCCACCTGCCAATCCACCCGCCAGCCCTGCCGCCAGTGTACCCAAGGCGCTGATGGTCTGTCGTTGCTCTTCAGTCAGGTCTTCACGATTAATCCCCGGATACATCTTCTGGGCGATATACTCACCCATCGCTGCACCCGAAGCGCCCGCCAGCGCACTGTTGCCGTTTACCTGCGCCACGACTGCACCCAGTACTGCATGGGCCATCAGGTTAGCTTCAGTATTCACCTTACCCGTAACCGGATCGGTAGTCATATTATGAATGACTTCAGCCAGATACGGTGCACTGCCTCCTGCCAGCGCTTTCGCCATATCTCCACCGGCCAAGCCTTGGATAGCCGCAGTTGCTGCCTGCGCCGCCTGCTGGAATTTGCCACCGGTGCCGTAGCCTGACTCATTGAACGCCTGATCATAGGCCGTTTTATAAACCTGCCCGTTGATATTCTCAGCCGTTGCAACCTGACCCGGATTGGCTTTCTCCCACTGTGCTTTGGCGTCACCCTTATCCTTTTCACTCACATTCAGCATTTTTTCATTCGCCGCTTTAGTGGCGATAATCTGTCCCTGTGTCCGAATAACATCACTGACCTGACTACCAATCTCACCAATAAGTTGCGCTTCCCGCAGGCGATTTTGTTCTTTCTCTTTATCAAAGATTGGCGAAAGCGCATTGTTGGCGTGTTCGACATCACGGCTCAGGTCATCAACATTTTGCTGTTGCTTATCCGTGTCACGCACCGTGATAGTGCCATCGGAGACGGCGGCATGGGTGGTGCTGTCGGCGTGGCCTTCATTGTTAGCGCCAACCAACAAGCCGTTGGCCATATTCCCGGCAAACTGACCGCCGATGCTACCGCCGGTACTGATGCCCACACTTTGATGCTCCACCTTGAAGTCCGCTTTATTCCCGATATCACTGAACCCCAGCGTGCCGGTATCCAGCGTGTTTTTATCGGCGGTAGCCGTTGAGCCAATCACTGCGCCATCGAGCTGAGTATGCTCGCCCACGGTGATATCAAAGCCACCAGAGCCTGCAAAGATACCCGTCTGCTCCTGCACCGAGTCAAAGTTGCTGTGCATTTTATCGCGGCTGGCATTGATGCTGGCACTGCCGGTCATCGAACCAAAATTGAAGCTGCCACCCACACTGGCGTCTTGCTGCTTCGAATCGTAACGGTCACTGTCTTGCTGGCTTTGCAGCAGCAGGTCACGCCCCACATCCACCTTGACGGTTTCCCCACTGACCTGCGCACCTTGCAGCACCGCATCGCGGCCACTGGTGATGTTGAGCTGGTTACCGGCGTTGACTGTGGTTTCCGTGTGAGTCACGCCGTTGCCACTTTCACTGCCTTTGCCCTTGTTCAGGCTGGCGGAGACATTAATCCCCCAGCCGCCCTGACCGGCACCTATTCCTATCCCCAATGAGCCGCCGCTGCTTTTGTTACTGCCGTCCAGCGTTTGGCTCTCTTGTGTTGATTGCAATATCACATCGCGATTGGCCGTCAGACGGGTGTCTTTGCCCGCCTGTAACTGGCTGCCCTGCACCACAATATCACCATCCTGACCCTTCACGCCGTTACCGGTGGCGGTGATATTCAGGTTATTACCCGCCGTCAGGCTGCTGCCTTGGTGGGTGGTCTGGTTGACGGTTTGTTCTGATTTTGACGACTGGCTGCCATAAGACAGGCTCACGCCAATAGCATTTTGGTCACTGGCATTCACGGCGGCCAGTTGCCCACCTTGCACCGCCTGAACACCACTCAATGCCGCTTTAACACCTTGCAGCGCAGCCAACCGGCCATTGCTTTCTTCGCTGGCGGCTTTAGCCGTGGTGACGGCGGTATTGGCAGCACTGCCAATGGTGCCAGACAACGCCAGTGTCAGGCCGCTCTGTTTTTGCTCAACGGTATGAGTCTGGCTAAGCTGATTTTCCGCCGCCACAATAGCGACATTTTTACCGGTCAGACTGATGTCTTTACCGGCTAACACGTCAGAGCCTTGCACCGTCAGGTCTTTACCGGCGGTCATGCTGACATTACCCCCCACACTGCCCACCGTGCTGCCCACGTTGGAGAGAGATTTGCCAGTGTCGGTGGTTTTTTGGCTGTTGCTGCCCACCGTGACACCAATCCCGCCAGTACTCATCAGGCCCGATTTTTTCTGCTCATACAGATGAGACTCACTCTCGATCTGTTGCGCGGTGCCCACGGTAATGTTTTCTTTTGCCCGCAGGGTAATATCCTTGTCTGCCACCACATTACTGCCGGTGACCGCGATATTGTTGCCGCTGACATCGATAGAACCCGCTGACAGCATGGAGCCCACCGCCAGCGTCTGGCTAATACTGTCTTCGGTACGCGTGGTGGTGCTGGAGGCCAGCCCTTTTTTGGTGCCGGTATGAGTGCGCTGCGCATCATGCTGTTCAGTCTGGGTGGTGAGGGTGACATCACCGCCCGCCGCCAGATTCAGTGCGCCATGGGTTTGTACCGCACTGGCACTGATATTGATGTCTTTTGCCGTCTGCAAATTGATATCGCCGGTGGCGTTCAACTGGCTGCCGCGCAGCGTTTCATCGTAGAGATCCACTGAACTGGTATGGCGCTTGCTCGACGATTCGCCGGTGACGTGCAGGCTGTCGGTCGCTGCACTCAGGTTAATGTTCTGCGCCTGCACATCCACCGTGCCGGCGTTAATGTTAGCCCCCACCGCAGTCAGGTTGTTGACGTTGGCCGTCAGCGCACCACCGACATTCACCTCGCTGCCCAGTTGGCGAATATGCTCACTGGTGGCGCTGCCACTGCCATAATTCGTGCTGATCTGGTCGCTGCTTTGTACCGTATTCAGCAGCCAGTCGCCGCCCGTATTGACTTGAAGATCCTGACCGACATTGAGGCTGGCACCTTGCATGATAAAATCACGTTCGGTATTGATAGTCGCGTTATGACTGACATTGATACTCGCCAGCGGCCCCAGTACGGTTTGGCTGCGCTGAACCGCACCATTATCACTGGTGAGTTGCTCACTGCTGGTGCGTAGGATCACATCGCGGCCGCTATCGAGTTGCAGGTTGGTGGCATTTAACCGCGCGCTGGTCAGGTCAATATCGCTGTTCAGTGTACTGAGCCGCATATTGCCACCGGCCTGAAGTAAGCCGCCGCGGTTATTGAGCGTGATGCCTTGCGCCATGCTAATGCTCAGGTTATTGCCGGCTTTCATCGCGCCCTGATTAGTGAACCCCTGAACCTCGGTTAAGCTGATATTCTCGGCGGCAATTAATGCGCCGTTGGCCTGTAAATCGCCCGGCTTGACCCCCGCCAGATAGACCACCGGCACCAGCACGGTTTGCCCGGCGACTTCGCGGCTTTCCATCAGCACAATGTTACGGGTCAATGCCGCCATCTGCTCGGCACTGAGGTGGGTGCCAAGGGCAAGATTGAACGTCTTGCTGTACTCGAGTCCCGCCGCAAACAGTTGTTCGAACTGTTCTTGTGCACTGCGGTAATCACTGGCGACCGCCTGACCGGTCAGTGCCAGTACCTGATCGCGCACCAGACGCTGTTCATAGGCGTTATCCCCCAGGCGTTTGAATATCACATCCGGGTTACTATTCAACTGCTGGAGCACGTAGTCTGATCCGCGCCAGTTATTCAGATTGGCAAACGCCGGGTTAGTTTCAATCAGATAACCGCCGCTGACTGTGTAGTCGGTATTGAACTTATACAGTCCACCGTTGGGCTGTGTCAGCGAGATACCGTTAAACTCGATGGCCAGATCTTTTCCGCTATTGTCGCTACTCTGGGGAGGCGCAATGGCACCGGGGTTGGCACCGTTATTGATCGTGGTGCCACTGCCGCTGAGGGTTTGTGCGGTAATACTGGAGGCATATTGGTTAGTCGCGTGCTCTTTGACCTCTGGCCCCCAACTTCTGCTCCACAAGCCGCCTTTATAGTTACGGTAATTCCACTGACCGCTGGAGGTGGTGCGTTCGATCAGGCGTTGTGCGCTGCCCCAGCCATCCTGTTGCAACGTGACGCCAGAGAGTGAAATCTCGCCCTGTGCGCTCACTTTACTCCAGAAGTTTTCCAGCGTGCTGACCTGCGGCGTCAGGTTCCCGCCGGCCAGCAGTTGTGCCTCTGGGCTGATTTGATCAATGCTGTTATAGGCAATAGTCGACGTATAATCGGTGCCGATATAATCGCTATTATTTGCCCCGCCATGTTCGGGTTCACTGTAGCGTCCGCCTGGAATATCAGGGTTTTCTTCTGTCCAGACCGCCGACCCATTCACGGTGTCGGCCACAACAAAGTTACTATTGGCGGTGAGAATATGACGGCGATTGGTCAGCGTCGTGGCGTAAATCAACATATCTTTGCCGGATTCAATCAAACCCGAAATATTGAGCACCTGAGCCGCCGCCAGATAATTGCCGCTATTGTCCAACGCACCGGCAAAGATAACCTTGCCCATGCCTAAAAGGGTGGTGGTTGGGGCGGAATCAGTGTTGGTGACGGTATCACTGTTTTCAATTACCGGTGCCAACAAGGCTAAGGTGCCGTTTTCATCGGTGGCACCGATCAGGGCACCAGGGCCGGAGTTGGTAATACGCTCCCGTGCTTTAAGCGTGGCTTCGGCACTGATCAGGGTGCCGGTGTTGAACAGGGTATTGGAGTCGGTATCAAGTCGCCCGCGGGTTAATATCTCACCACGGTTAATTAATGCGCCCGCTGCGCTGAGGCTGGCTTGCGTCGCAATAATATGGCCACTATTGAGCAAGCTGCTTGAGCCGGTGCTGAGTTTGCCACCCGCTAATAATTGCCCGTCATTGGTTAACGCGCCGCGGGTGGTTAAGGTTAAATCATGTCCGGCCTGCAGTGTCGAGTCGGCCAGATTGCTGAAATCACGCTGTAAATCAAGGGTCAGATCCTGACTGGCAACTATCTTGCCTGCGTTATTGTCAAGCTGGCCCAGATTCAATGCGATGTTATTCGCCGCCAGTGTGCCACTCTGGTTATTGAGGGTTTGCCCGGCATTCGCCCCCGCATTAATGGTCAGCGTTCCAAGGGCGAGAATATTGGCGCGCTGCGTACTGATATCGCCACTGTTGGCGGTGATGTCTATCTCTCGGGCTTGGGTATGGCTGTCGGTCAAATCAACCCGGCTACCGGTTAGCGTCATCGCACCGGCGGCGAGGGTCTGCCCTTGCGCGATCAGGTCCTGACGGGTGGTTACCCTCAAGTCACCGCTCTCCATCAGGCGGCCATCACTGTGTACGCCCGCCGCTAACAGGCTGCCCCCGTTGCTATTCAGGCGCTGTGCATTGACCGCCACATTGCCTTTAGAGAGAATTGTGCCGCCCCGGTTATCGACATCACCCGGCAGATTCAGGTTGAAGTCCGTAGTACCGGTTTGCGCTATCACCCCGCCAACATTGGAGAGCGATTGGGCGTTCAGCGTGACCCTCTCCGCAATCAGTCTGGCGCTGTCGGTACGTAACAGCGCGGCGGTCGACGCAGACAGGTTGCCACTGGCTAACAGTTCAGCGCCGGTGAGATCGATAGCGCCACCTTGTGCGGTGAGTGTCAGGTCACGGCTCTGGGTTTGGCTGCCACTCAGATCGATACTGTGCGCGTTAAGCACTTGCGCCGTCCCGCTAATATTTTTGCCTTGGGCGGTTAACATCCCGCTGGCATCAACGCGCAAGGTGCCACTGGTGATCGCGCTGTTGTCGGACTTGACACCGGCACCCAGTACCGAGTTGCGGCTACTATTGACTTCTGCCGCGCGCAGCGAGGTATCACCCGCCGCCGCGACAGTGCCGGTGTTATTCAACTTGCCTGCGGTGGTGAGCTGGGTATTGCCCTGCGCATAGAGCACACCTGCGTTCGCTATACCGGCGGCGGTATTCACCGCCAAATGTTGAGCACTGTTGATCTGACCGCTGTTGACCAGCATGCCATCCGCCGTGATAGTGATATCACCGGCTGACGCCCCTATCTCACCGGCATTGCGCACCCCGACACCGGTTTCAGTCCCGATCAGGCGAATTTTACCGGCGTACATGCCACCCAAATTGGCGACATCCACCGCCACGGTAGGGCGGGCGCTGCCATCGTCGGCTTTGGTGGTAATATTTTGGTGCGCGGCGTCAACCTGATTGCGTCCGGCGGTGACTTTTAGATCATTGGCCCAGAGACCGGCATTGACTTTAACCGAACGGGCAATCAGGTCGGTATGGTCCTGACGGCTGCTGTCCAGACCTTTGCCCTGAATAACAATCTCACCCCGATCCACATTGTAGCCAGTGAGTTGGCCGTTATTGAGCTGTGCCTGACCGGTGGTTAAGGTCGCACGGTTGGCGTTGATAAAGCCGCAGCCATCACAGGTAATGCCTGATGGGTTGGCGATAACCACCTGCGCTTTGCGGCCAGCGACCTCGATATAACCGTTAAGTTTACTCGGGTCGCGACTGTTGACTTCGTTGAGGATAATACTGGCTTCACCGCGCGCCAGCGACGGGTTACCGTTGACAAAACCGCCGAGTTGGGTCTGGTTGACACCGTGGCCGTTATTGAGGATCACCCCGCGATTATCAACATCGAACTGGCTGTAAACGTTACGCGAAACCCCACCGCTACTGGGTGTCTGGATATTGACCTGTGGCGTACCGTTGGCACTGCTGATAATGGTCGGCTGTTGGTTACCCGGCGCACTGGCATCGGCGACAATAGTGGCTTGCGCGGATAACGAGACGCAGCCCAAGGCCAGTAACAGACTAAAACTCAGCGACGATAAGGCACTGATACGGCGGCGTTGAGTATGCCCAAGACCTGATGAAGGCGACGAGGCGGCCCGACCGGAGGCGGCGATATCGGCTACCACCATTAATAAGCCACGCGCCTTGTTAAATACGATACGGTACAGGTTCTTATTCATGGTGACTCTCAACAGCTAAAGGGTTAATAAGGTGCATCAGTATTGCCAGTTCAGGTTAAAGCCCACAGTCACTGAGTCGGCTTTGAAGCCATCAGGTTTTGACAGTGGCTTGCCAGCAAACAGGTCATAACGGGTATTCAGCACAGTGCCGCGCACACCGACGACACTGCCCGCCAGATGGTGGCCCAGCAGATAAGGGTCGCTGCGACCACTGACCTCGCCGTAATCCACGCCGACATACAGTTCATGGCCTGGTAGCGGGGTATACCAGCCGAGATCATTGCGCACCGTCCAGCCGCGATCGGCATTCAGCGTGCGTTCGCCATCAAATCCGCGCACTGACCAGCGGCCGCCGATGGAGAATTGATCCTGTGGTGTCAGGGGTGTGTTGGTGCTTTGCCGTTGATATTGCAGGTTGTAATGGACGTTTTGCGTCGCAATCACAAAAGGAATATCCAGTTGCGCATTCAAACGCAGAATTTTGCTCAGGGCAGTGGCTTCGCCGAAATACTCTTCTTGTGCCGGTACTGCACCCAACCAGCGGGTGCCGCGCTGGTAACTGATACCTGCGTCCAGTGTGGCCTGCGAGATAAAGTGGCGATGTTCCAGCCCGACACGCCAGGCCGAGGTACGGCGGCGCTGCACTTCAATTTCGGTATCATTGATATAGTTTTTCGACGAGCGGGTCAGCACATCGTAGGTCAGGGTAGTTTTTTGGCTGGCATTGCGGTGCAGCAGGCGGCTGAGTTGCAGCGTGACGTTCTCCGTCTCCCCCCGGTAATGGATATCGCCATTGAGGCCTGCCACCGTTTGGTGGTAGTCATAGCTGCTGGCGGTGATGCCCGCGGTCCAGTAACCGAACGGCAGCGAGTAATGGCCGGTGAGGTTATTGGTGCCTTTGTCGCCGCGATTTTTTATTGAGCCACCCGCAGAGACATAAAACAGGTCACTCAGTGAAAGCGGGTTATCCAGAAACAAGGTTGCGCCCCCTTGATAACGGCCGGTACTGCGGGTGCCGGAGTCATCCAGTGAAGCCGCCAGCCGCCACATTTTGCTCTGCTGCCAGCTCAGGGCGATATCGGTCTCGCCGGGGGCCTCACCGGGGACCAATTCCATGCTGGCTTGCACGGTGGGGACGCGCTGTAGGTTCTCCAGTCCTTGCTCGATATCACGCAAATCCAACAGGTTACCGGGGCGGGCAGGGAAGGCACTGAACAACGTGACATGGCGGTCACTGCCGGGCGTCAGCTCAACATGGCGTATTTTGCCGGGCACCACGTGTAACGCCAGCGTGCCGCGGTTTAAGTCCTGCTGCGGAGCCAGTACCCGGGTAGTCACATAGCCGTGGTCGATCAGGCGGTTTTGCATCTGGCTCATCAGCAGGTTAATGCCCTGGCCCCCCAAACACTGGCCTTGCGCCTGATTGGCGATACGTTGCAGTGGCAACCAGCGAGGTAATGGCTCTGCGCCACTGATTTTTATACGATCAATGGCAAAGCAGGGGTGCTCAACCGGGAAGATAATACGGCCCAAAGAGGCCGCTGGCGCTGATAAGCGCACATCCGGTGTTGCGGGGGCCAAACGCTCTTCCAGTGCCCGTTGCCGGGCCTGTTGATGAATACTTTGCTCAACGGGGGGGAATTCCGCGCCATAACTGACAGGCGAAATAGCCAGTAACGGGAATAACACACTCGCGATAAAGGAGAAATAACAGGCGCGCAGCACAGGGCATATCCTCTTTGCCCGGCTGGGGCAGAATAAAAGGGCTGAATAAAATTTCGCCGCATTATGCCTAGGTAAAAGTTATTTTCAATCTATTTTCAGAATATAAGAAAATATGAGAAATAACTCGTGTGATTCATGGGAAATATCCTACAAAAAGGCGTTTTTGTGGGAAATATCTTGTTGATTGTCTTTTTTTGAATAAAAAATAAAAGAGAGGGAGTAATAAATATCGCCGTAAATAAGATGCCCCTCAGAGGAGGGGCAGAAAAATTAGAACCGTAGGCGGAATCCGATATTAGCTGTTACCGGTGTTTCAATTTTTGAACCATTGAGATAATTCACTTCAGCAAAAATAGAAGTGTTACTGGCAACGGTGGCATCAATACCCACACCATATTTGCCGACATTACCGGAGAAATTGTTATCGAAGCCAATACCGTTAATGGCGACGGTATTCGTTTTGATAAATTCACGGGCAATAGCCAGTTTAACGTAAGGCTTGACTGCCATTTGATTGACGGTATAAGAAGCCGACAATATCGTGCCTAACTCACCTTGCACACTGTCTGCTTTCGCCACGTCCGCAGCCATTCCGTTACTGAGGGTATAATCTGCACTACCTATACGTGAATAACTCACTTTGCCATAGGGTTCCAGTACCAGGTTGTTATAAACAGGTAACTGATAGCCACTTTCTACCGAGGCGGTAAACGCATTCTGGCTGTATTCCGCCCGCGCGCTTTGCGTACTCAGTTCATTATTAAAACGGTTAGCTTTCAACACCGTATCAATATAAAGTCCGCTTTTATCCAGGTAGGTTAGGTAGAGGCCACCACTGTAACTGCGAATATCACCATTGGCCCCCGCACTGTGAGTGGCTTTGACATCTGATGAACTGTAGCCGGTAAATGCCCCAATTAGCACATTACCCCGGTTCAATCCCAATTGTTTATCTGCCCCGATCTCCATACCGTTCAAGGTATTCTTGAAAGCGACGTTTTTATTGTCGGACAAGCGGCTATCATCGGTGAGATAACGCGCCCAAACGCCGACGGTGCCATCAGCATCGGTTTTCAACTCGCCCTGGCGCTGGCGCAAGGTACTCAATTCCGCATTCAGGATATGCCGTGGTGCTGCCGCCATATTCAACACACCTTGTGCCGCAGAGCTGAGCACGGGAACCGCCGTGTTTGGCCTGTTCGGCGTTATGCCGGGGAGGTCGGCTGCCTTGGTAGCTAAATACCAGTCAGTACTGCCATTGCTTTCCTGACTGTATAGCCCGTATTGGTAAACGCCTAAATCCACCACGCCGCCCGCATTAAGCAAACGGAACTGAGCATCGCCACGATTAATATGCACCAAGGCCAGGCTGTTGGCAGATTGCGGTTCTTTACCGCTGTCCTGAACGGTAATACCAAATTGGCCGGTCGCCTGCTGCGAGACCGTAATAAAATCACCGGCATTGCTGGCAAGCTGGGTAGTCATCGCAAAATTACCCTGACCAGACAGATTCTCTATCTCCAGCCGGTTAAATTGCCCGCCGGCAGAATAGGGCAGCAGGTTGATATCCCCCCCTTGCATCGTCACATTATTGATGCGGGTAACCAGCACCGGTCCCAAGACTTCAGGAGGAGAAACCGGCACCACACTTGCTCCTATCCAGGAAGGGCCAATGTCGACTAAGCCAGCCACATTGAGGTTCTCAATGGTAACATTGGCAGGCAGGGCGGGATTGTTGGTGGTCACATCGCTGGTATAGGTATCGTTATTGGTAATAAACAGTTCCGCACCCGCCGCGATATTAAGATAACCTTTCGACTGGCTATTGAGTCCTAGATTCATATAGCCGCCATTATTTATCTGGCTATCTGTCACGATCCCTGCGGTTTTAACCTCAAGCAACCCGCCCTGATTAACAACAGTACCGGTTGCAAAAGCATCGGTAACCTGTAACCAACCGCCATCACCCACGGTGGTATTATTGGCTGTACCGGCACTGCTCCCGTTGGTGATAGCAATTGCGACTCTCGTCATTATTCCATTATTGGTGGAGCCATAAACCCAGCCATTATTAATGACGCCACCGTTACGTACAATTTGTTCGCCACTATCGACGACTTCATTGTTGACGGTTATTCCCTCTACAATCGGTGTAAAAGCCAATACCTGAGCAGGTAATGTAATCAAAGACAGACTAATTGCTCCGGCCAAAAATGTTTTGTCCATAAAACCTCAAAAAGATTAAACGTAATGTAATGATGTTATGTAACCCGTTGCAAAAAGAGAGGCTCTGTCCTTGGAACAGATTAAATATAATGTTTATCCGTGGTGATATGCCTTGGGAGGAAATACGCTGAGTCTCAAGAGTTATTTACTCCAGATAAAAGAATATTACCTTATATTTTTGCGCGATGAAGGTATCACATTTTCTCTTGGAACTATAATAGGATTAAAGCTGTTTTTTGATAGATGCGGCAAAGAATGAAGTGAGTTCCTATTGTGTGAGACTTTTCTTGATTACGATCAAGAAAAGTCTCAAATAACATCAAAACTATTCTTGTAAATAACACCAGATTTATTGCTGGTAAGGATGGCGGGTATTTAGGCTATTTCTGGATTCACCCATGAAGAACCTGATAACACGCCACCATCAATGGTAATCGCTTGCCCGGTCAAATAGGCCGAGGCAGACGAGCTTAAAAAGAGTACCGCGCCAATCAAATCATCTGGGTTACCTAAACGCCCTTGCGGAATAAAGTTCTGGAACCATTTTGAACGATATTCGTCATCCCACAAGGGGCGCGTAAATTCGGTTTTAATAAAACCAGGTTCAATCGCATTAACTTGAATATTGTCACCCACCCATTCGCGGGCCATCGCCTTGGTTAATTGGCTGACGGCTGCTTTTGATGCGGCATAAACAGAGATCGTATTGAATGCATGTTTCGCGCTAAGTGAGCTGATATTAACGATTTTACCGCCACCCTGTTTCGCCATATAGGGTTGGACGGCTTGTGCCAAAAAGTAGACGCTACGTAAATTAATATCAATGATGGCATCAAAGTCTTCAGCAGTGACATCTTTAATAGGTTTTCTGCGATTGACACCAGCACTGGTGAGCAAAACATCAATCTGCCCCAGTTTGTCATACACGGTATCGACCAACTGTCGGCAAGCCGCGACATCACTCAAATCAGCGGTAATCGATAAGGCGTTGCCTCCTTCAGCTTCAATCGCTTCTTGCACCGGTTTGATACGTGCGATGTCAATATCGTGTAATGCCACGGTCGCACCAGCATTTGCCAGCGCCTTACTTAGCACACTGCCAATCGCTCCGCCAGCCCCAGAAACCAGCACCACTTTGCCCTGTAAAGAAAACAACTTATCAATAATATTACTCATAGATACCTTCAGATAGTGACCTGCTGACGCGACAGCCAGCATTGAGATAAAATGTTAAACGCCGTATCTCCACGAAAAGCTACAATTCAACGGCACGGGTGGGATCAATAATCCATTCACTCCAAGAACCTACATAATGTTTGGCATCCCCCAGACCGGCATGCGCTACAGCCAACAGATTCTGTGCCGCAGTGACCCCAGATCCACAGTAAAATACTGTGCGATCAATCGGCACATCCCCCAATAAGCGGGTGTAATGCTGGCGTAACTCTTGTGGTGAGCGAAATTGCCCATTGCTATCGAGCGTGTTCGCACGGTCAGCCAACCTGGCGCCAAGAATGTGGCCACGAACGGGATCATGATAGACCCCCCCGCCATGGAAACCTTCTTCCGAGCGGGAATCAAACACCGCCCACTCAGGGTTCTGGCGAACGTTATCGACCAGCGTTACGTTCGCGATATAATCAGGGCGCTCTTGCGCAACGAAGGTGGCAAAAGCCGGTGGCGGAATCTCGATGGTGGTTGGGTAACCGGACTTAAGCCATAAAGGCCAGCCGCCATCCAATACCGCCACCGCATCATGTCCCAACCAGCGCAACATCCACCATGTTCGTGATGCAGCCATCAATCCCCCGCTTGCGTCATACACAATAACTTGGGTGTTGGGGCCAATTCCCCACTGAGACAGCGTTTTTGCAAACACATCAATTTGTGGCAGTGGTCGCCGGCCGGTATGCCCTGGAATGACGGTGCCAGATAAATCAGTGGCCAAATTTGCATAGTGAGCGCCGGGGATGTGCCCCACCAAGTACTGACTTTGCCCCCAACTTTCATCATCCAGTGTGAAGCGTGCATCCAAAATGACCCAATCGGTATCATGTAGATGTTCAGCTAATTCTTTGGCAGAAATTATTGTTTTGTATGTCATAAAACCCCCTGGTAAAAATAACGGGTCTGCGTTTATACCGGCAGGCCGGGTAGTGGAATATGTTCCGCAATCAACCCCTGCGTTCTTAAGGTATGCCAAAATGCTGTTGGAATAGGGTGCTGAAAACTCAATGAATTTTGCGTAACTTCAGCGAATCTGGAGGGGCCGTACAGCACACTAGTGACGGCACTGAATCCTAACGGAAATTGCAAGGCGGCCGCCGCGAGTGGCACCGCAAAGTCAGCCGCGACGGCTTGCAGTTTTTTGACTCTATCAGCAACAGAAACCGGTAATTTGCCATAGTCATAACGTGCGCCATCATGGATGCCGGTCGCCAATACACCGGAGTTAAATACGCCGCCAATGACAATGCCGGCCCCTTGTTGTTGCGCCCGCAATAGCTCGTCAGCGTAGATCTCTTGCTCCAGTAAGGTGTAGCGAGACGCTACCAGAAACACATCTAAGGGATAGCGATCCAGAAAGCGGTTAATCATACCCGGCTCATTAATTCCAGCCCCGAACGCGGCAATCTCACCGGCTGCTTTCAACTCTTCCAATGCCCTGAAACCGCCAGACTCCAACTCTTTTAACTTGCCAAGTAACGCTTGCTCATGGGGGAAATAGCCAGTATCTAAGTCATGGATATATAAAATATCGACTTTATTGATCCCCAATCGCTGTAGGCTGTCTTCATACGAGCGCAAGATGCCGTCATAGGTGTAATCATGGACATGGTCAAAGGCCAGGCCACCTTGCCAGGGTGCTGTTTGGAAGGTGTCACGCGAGCGGGGCGCTAACAAGCGTCGGCCTACTTTGGTTGACAGCACATAATCGTCACGATGCTTTCTATACAGAAATCGCCCGGTTCTATGCTCTCCTTGGCCGCGCCCATACCAAGGTGCGGTGTCATATAAGCGGATACCACTATTCCATGCGGTTTCTAGTGTTGCTTGCGCATCCTGTTCAGTAATTTCTTCGAACAATTCGCCGAGTGGGCATGTTCCTACCCCAATGGTCGGTATTTGCAACCCTGATCTTCCCAGCGGCCGTGTATTTTCTAATCCCATCATTTCACCTCGTGATACTTAATCTCTCTCGGGCAGAACTTGCTGCGCAGTGGCCGCTGACAAATAGGCCGCCTCAAGCAAACCATAGGTTAATAAACTGTCCCGCCCCGACGTCTCCGGTTCGCGATTCTGGCGCAAACACTCAATAAAATGGCGTTGCGTATGCACCACGCTGTCCTGAATCTGTTTCCATGGCTCACTCGTCCATGAACGCGCGTCATGTTCGATCTTTTCTTGCCGGGACTCACCCTGGGTATGGAGGGTTAGCACCTGATCGGCGCCAATTAACAAGGTGCCTGCGGTACCTTCAATCTCGACCAATGTTTGTGGGAAGGGGTCTGGATAGCGTTGTGAGGCATAGCTGAAATCGAGCACTGTCGTTGCGCCATTCTCATGTGAGAGCAAGAGGGTGGCAGCATCTTCACCGGCAATACCCACCTTGATTTGCTGCGTGCGGCAAAACACCCCCTGAACCTCGCCAAATAGGAATCTCGCCAGATCCAATAAGTGGATCCCGACGTCCATGATCATGAAACGTTTAACTTTTATCAGATAGGATTGGTTCGAATAGACATCAATGGCGGTTCGCCAGGAGAGCCGGCCAAAGGTTAATTGGCCCAATTCACCACGGTCGATAATCTTTTTGGCGGCCCTGAATACATTCTGAAAGCGAAAGTCTTCATGGACCATCAGCGGCACATTCGCGGCTTGTGCCATGGCAACCATCCGTCGGCATCCCGCAAGGTCGGGCGCAAACGGTTTTTGCACAATCACCGCGATATGGTGTGACACCGCAGTGCGAACCAAGGCTTCATGGGTTTCCATCGTGGTGGGAAGATCGACAAAATCTAATGTTTGTGCCGCCAACAGCGCATTAGCATCGTCGGTATAATGCGCGATGCCGAATTTCTCTGCCGCTGCTTTGGCTTTCTCAATATCCAGATCACATACCGCGACAATGTCGACATCTTCAATATCTTTCCAACCGGCCAGATGATTTTGGGCAAAAAAGCCACAGCCAATAACGGCCCCTTTCAGTTTTGAAGTCATTTATTTAATGGTCTCTGATAACTGATTCTTGCGACCGCATAGGCATCCAGACTGATGCCCTGACCAATATCCCGTGCCTCACTTGCTTGGCGGAATAGCTGTGGTGATAGTGCGGCCTGCTCACTGTGAGCAACATCCAGGATACGAACCTTTACAAGATCCACATCTGCCACCGTGACATTCACCGGTTCACTGGCAAGATTGGCAATCAACAAGATGTTTTCACGGTTTTCCTGCCAGCCAATAACGGCCAGTTTTTCATTGCTTGATGTCACCTCAAGGCGCGGTTTACCACTGGCGGAAGCCAAATCAGCCACCACATGAAATAACGGATACACGCTACCTTGACTCTGTTCATCCCACCACTGGCGGGCATAGCGCTGTTTAGTTGAAATCACGCCAAACGGCCCGGTCGGTGCCGCCAGAACCAAGCTATCAATGCCATATTTTGCGATTACGGCGGCGTAGCCAACATGCCACGCCGCAGCAAATAGGCCGCGCTGGCGAGGATCATTCGCGGCCAGCCCCACGCGGGCAGAATTCGGATTAACGACCGGACCCTCGCCATATGGGTTTAACCGCGCGCCAATCCCAATAGGGCCAATGCGATATGGCACATTGCCAGCGATGTGCCGAGCGGAGCGAATGATGTGTGGTAATGACTGCAAGGTTTCTATTACTGAGGCATCATCCGCCGCATGAACGGTGGGTGTTGTCGCATGTGTAATAAAATCAAATGCACCAAGAGAAGGGCGCTTGCGGTTGAATTCAGTAAAGAATGCAGGGCTTCCGCCCCCTACCGGAATACCAGGGAAGGCGTTTTTAGCTTCAGCATAGATAGTGGTATCAGTGGGGGATGGTGGGCGAACCTCACCGGGCTGGAATGAGCGTTCATCCGTTTTGGCGAAAATAGCCACTGATACCGGCGAGATGCCAACATCTTGCAACAGTTTTGCTGCCTGTGCTATCTCCGGTGCCGGGTCATGGCTGGCGGTTAACAGTAATTCAACCGCTACCGGAAACGTTGTGCGGGAAGCCAGTTGGCTTGCGGCGGCGAGATGTTCAATATTGTGTGACGAGGAGGGGTCATAGCGCAGCAAAAAATGTACCGGGCCAATATTGGCCAGTTGTGATGTATAAGCGATAGCCTGTGCACTCTCATCAGCAGACAGCCCCAAGCCAATGGCTGGCATGGATTGTTGGGTTAGCGCGCCAACATCCACGCGGGCAATGGGTGCCGCATCAATGACCGGTTTATCTGGTGATCGGTTGGTGTTGTCGCTGATATGAATGATGACTGATTGATGCAACACCTGCTCTGGTAGCAAGCGATAGGGATAAGGCAAACCAATCGGGCGGTTGTATATCTTAAAAGAGGCATCCGACCAATTGCGATGGTCTTCGGCTTCAAAAATATCACCATCAAATCGAGTGACAACGGAGATATTCTCAATCGGCCGATGGGTAATTGCCCGAATATTGAATATAGGTTGCCCAGGGCTGATGGCATCAGGGATGGTTAAATCGGTACTTTCTCCCGTCGCATGTTCGACATGAACGGTGGTACCGGCAAACCCGACCAAGGGATACAGTACAACAAAACCGGTACGATTGGTTTCAAAAGAGGTGTCGGCAGCAATACGGGCGCTTGCTGACAATGTTCCATCGCTACGGCCTGCAAAGTGGATATTGACCCTGAGTTGTTCGCTGCCATTAACGTAATGTGCCTGATAGTTCACTTCAAAGGCATCATCACTCTGATGAATATCCAACCCACTAACCTGCGGTTCTGGCGTTCCCCATCCCGGAGTGCGAACCAAGAAGGTCACCGCCCGTAAAATTTCTACGCCATGCCAGCGAATCCAACGTAAAGATCCATTGTCAAATTCAGCGGATAAAGAGGTTGCTGACAGAGTTTGTTTGGCCGCCTCGATGACAGAGGTGCCGGTAAGGAAGATAGCTCTGCTCATCTTTTTTGCCTCTTGATGAAAATATCAAATGTCACGGCTGCAACAATAATGATGCCGATCAGCAACTGCTGTATGTATGGGGATATATTTAGAATGACCAGTCCGTTTAACAACACACCAATCAGCAGTGTGCCAATTACCGTTCCCCAAATACTGCCGGTTCCGCCATACAAACTGGTGCCACCAATAACTACCGCCGCTATCACATACAATTCATACTGGTTACCCGCCACGGCTTCTGCCGAATTCAGGCGTGCGGTGAGTAAAAAGCCGCCTAGCCCGGCGAATAATCCGGTTAGCGCATAAACACTGGTCACCACGCCTTTCACATTCAGGCCACATAAACGTGCCGCTTCAGGATTCGATCCAATGGCATAAATGGATCGGCCATAGCGGGTAAAGTGCAACGTGAGTGAGGCAATAATCGCGACCAGCGCAAAGACGATGACTGGCACCGGAACCGGGCCAACCATGCCACGCCCCCACCAACCAAAGGCTTCATCAACCCCACTGACCGGGCTGCCATTACTTATCATCAGCGTTAGCCCGCGAAATACGGTCAGCCCGCCCAAGGTCACGACAAAGGCGGGTACAGTCAGGCGGGCAATAATCAATCCTTGTAATGCGCCCGCTAGTCCGCCGGTGATAATTGCGGCCAATGCTGCCCATTGCCAGGCAATTTCCCGCCCATCAGAGAACAACATAAACTGGCCTTCAATACCGCCTTTGGCGACTACCGCGGCGACCATTCCCGATAAAGCGGCAATCGCCCCGACGGATAAATCAATGCCACGGGTCAGAATAATAAATGTCATTCCCACCGCGATAATGCCGTAGATAGAAACTTGCCTGACAATATTAAAAAGATTGATTGATGAGAGAAAACGCGGAGCCAATAACGTAAATAGCGCCATCAACAACACAAGAAAAATAAGTGGGGCATAACGCGCCAGAAGAGCTTTTTTCTTATTGCTGTTTTGATTTTTAATCAGGATTGTCGAGCTCATAGTCATATCTCTAATCCAATAAATTAATTCACACTTGCGCAATAGGGCGCGTCATTAATTGCATAACGTTTTCTTCATTCGCTTCCTGTGCCGACAACTCCCCGGTCAATTGACCGGCGCGCAGAGTGAGAATACGGTCACTGACGGCAAGGACTTCAGGTAAATCCGAGGAAATCAGAATGATAGCGACACCCTTTGCCGCCATATCACGTAGCAACCGGTGGACATCCGCTTTTGCGGCAATATCGACGCCGCGCGTCGGCTCATCGACAATCAGCAACGCTGGGTGCTGAGCCATCCAACGTGCCAGTACTACCTTTTGCTGATTGCCCCCTGATAAGGTGGCAATATTGGCCCCTAAACTGACGGCGCGCAGGTTTAGCTGTTTTTTAAAATCAAGAAAGGAAATCCGTTCACGTTGACGATCAATGACGTGGCGGGTCGTGCGTAAAGGGGAGTAGATAATCGCGAAATTCTCTTCCACCGTGAGCGACATAAACAAGGCTTGCTGCTTACGGTCTTCCGGCACCAGACCAATACCGGCAGCAATTGCATCACGGGGGGAGGCCGGGTGGTAGGCTTTGCCCTTAATACGTAATGTCCCGCTTCCTATTGGGTCTGCGCCAAATAACAGCCGGGCAATCTCAGTTCTTCCGGCCCCTACCAGCCCGGCAAAACCGACAATTTGACCCGCCCTGACCGTAAAGCTGACATTACGTACGGTGATACGTTCAGCTCCCGTCGCTGCACTCGACAGGTTTTCGACTTCCAGAATATTGCTACCTGTAATATGGCTCGCATTGCGGTCGAACTGTGCTAAATCGCGCCCTACCATCAAACGGACCAGACTCTCAATAGAGATATCTTTGACGTCTCCTTCTCCGACCAGTAGACCATCTCTTAACACGCTGTAGGTTTGGCATAAGGCTTTAATTTCTTCAAGGCGGTGACTGACGTAAATAACAGCCACTCCGCTTTTAGCAATGGTACGTACCACCTGTTGTAATTTATCCACTTCCGTTGGACTTAATGCAGCGGTTGGCTCATCCATAATAATTAATCGGGGTTTGGAGGTTAGCGCCCGTGCAATTTCAACTAACTGCTGTTCAGCAATGCTTAATTCAGCAATCTTGCGTAAGGGATTGATAGTCACGCCAAGTAATGCCAATACGTGGTGCGCATCTTTCACTATGGTGTTCCAACGGACAAAACCAAATCGATTCACCGGTAAATGTCCGGTGAAAATAGTTTCGGCCACCGTTAAATCAGGGAACAGGCTAAATTCCTGATGAATAGTTGTAATACCCGCCTTCCAGGCATCAAGTGGTTTATTAAATGAGGCCGTATGACCTTGCAAAATAATAGTGCCGCCATCAGGTTGGTGCACGCCACTTAATATATTAATTAGTGTTGATTTACCGGCCCCATTTTCGCCTAATAACGCTCTTATTTCCCCCACCTGCAAAGAAAAAGAGACGTTATCAAGCACCGTCTGACCAAAAAATAATTTGGTCAGATTCCTGACACTAATATATTCATCTATTTCCCGATTGATTTCCGGAGAATCGGGTGGCGATGAGAGTGATAACATAGTGGACGACATTATTTTACGAGCCCGATTCGTTCTGCATCATTAAGATTTTTGCTGGTAATTGCGACAGGGCTAACCAAGACATCTGCTGTTGCCGGGCGAGCACCTGTACGGATGTAATCGGTCAGAATTTTTACTGCCTCTCGGCCTTGTTTCCCTGGGTACTGATCGATTGTCGCGGTGAGTACACCGTCTCGTACCGCTTTCAATGCATCAGTTGAACCATCGTAACCAAAGATAGCAATCTTGCCTTTTAAGCCTCGCGCTTCAACCGCTTGGGCGGCCCCTAATGCGCTGTCATCATTAGCTGCAACAATAACTGTTGGGGTCTCAGCCAGGCCAGTTAACAGATTTTCTGTAACAGATAAGCCCTGGTCACGGTTAAAGCGTGCGGTTTGCTCGGCAACAAATTTGTAAAGTTCAGGCTGCTTATCCAACGTGTCATGCACACCCTTATTACGATCGTTTGCTGTTTTGTCGCCCGGAATGCCCTGTAAGTTAATAATAGTGGCTCCTTGAGGGAATAATTTTGCTACGGCTTCCCCTTGGCGCTGTGCACCAATCAAATTATCTGCGGCTACATTGGCAATAACTTCGGGTACCCCATTTACCGGGCGGTCAATAGTGACCACGGAAATACCTTCTTTAATCGCATTACGTAATACGGGAGCCAGAGCGGTTGCATCGGCTGGGGCAATAATAATGCCATCAACCCCTTGAACAATTGCTGCTTCAATATCGGCAATTTGTTTAGGTGCGCTTAATTGGCCATCAGAGCGAATGATTTTTATATTACCTAATTTTTTAGCTTCATCTTCAAGTTGCTCTTGTAGAAAAACAAAATGAGGAAAACTGTATGTTAATGCTGAAACTAAAATAGTCACCGGAGCGTCTTTGCCTTTCGGCGCAGCATTAGCTGACAATGCAAAGGTGCTCAGTGTGATAGCTAATGTTGTTATTAAATAAGTTATTTTGCGCATAAGATAGTACTTCCCCGTTATATAAAATTATCTAATATATAGTTTTTGTAAAAACAACATGAAAAGAGTGGTTAATTACACTTATTGTGAATCTTATTGGTGAAATAATAGGATTTGACTATATCATGAGGATGATTGTTTGAAATGGCAGTTCTACAGAATAATTTCGTCTTTAAATATGCGAAAAATAGAATATCAATTTCAGCAAATAATTAGCTAAAGAATATATTGATAATATGACTGTCGAAGAGCGACTACCTTGCACAGGCAGCTAAGATATTAAAATAAGTCAGACCAGCATGTTAAAATTATACCGGTCGGCAACGGAGAATATTGTTTAAAACCGGTATGGGCGGTGGGCAGCCCTGAGTCAGGGAGGGTAACACTGGCGACTTGAAATCCGGTCTGCTGCGGGGCAGATAATCAGCATGCGACTCAATATGCCGATATCTGGTGCAGAGGACATCGTTTAAGAACACGTGGGTTCAGTCAAATAAACCACTGTTTACTGGCTATTGTCGCAGCGCCGCTGGCACCGTTAAATGCTGACGATGAAGCTTGCACGAAGCGCACTACGTCATGGGAAAGCGGGCGGCGCAAATAAGTTCGTATTTGCCGGATCAATGCTTCTAGTGGGAAACCCGGCATATCCATCACCCCTCCGCCGAGCACTATCGCATGGGGATCAAACAGGTTAATGCTGGTGGCAATAGCTTTTGCCGTCCGTTGCATAAACTGCACAATAAATGGCTGCCCAGCGGCATAGAGAAACAGTTCACTTAGCTCAAATTCGCGCGGCGTGCTGTCATACCATCGGCGTAATGCCAAACCGGAGCAGGTGGTTTCCAAACAGCCGTAATTGCCGCATCCACACTGCTTTTCATCATCTCCCATGGGGATATGCCCCAATTCACCTGCTACGCCGTGTGCTCCAGTCCAGGGGGCGCCATTCATCCAGATAGCAAACCCCATGCCGGTACCAAGATAAGCACCGAGCACCAATTGCTGCTCAAGTTGATGTTCATGTACGTCATAGGAGAGTTGCATATTAACATCACGCTCGAATTGAACCGGGCAGTGTAGCGCCGCACTCAGCTTATCGGCCAGCCCCGCCAGGTCAGTCGAGGTTAACGGTAAATTTGGCGTGGAAATAATGCTCTTTTTGTCGTTCTCTACCAGTGCCGGGAACCCCATGACCAGCCCTTGGCAGCATGCATTATAACGTTCAAGATATTGATGCAGTCGGGCGCTTAATCCAGCAACTAACCCCGAGGCAATGACATCAGCGGTACGTAACTTCTCACAATGAAGCATCACACCATCGCGCTTGAGTAAACAAAAGCGGATATGGGTCGCCCCCATATCGACCCCGATCACCACGTCATATTTAGGCATGCTGTAACACCTCACTCTTGGCATGAATGATTTGTTGCGACATCAGCGCCCAGGCTTTATCGATATCAGAGGCATGATTGAACAGCCCAGAAGAGCCAACAATTAGCACATCGGCCCCAGCCTCAATCAGACGTTGGTAAGTTGCCTGATTACAAGAACCATCAATTTCAATTTCATAATTAAGCTGGTTTTTTTCACGCCAGGCTTTCAGTTCAACAATTTTATCTAACATTTCAGGGATAAATGGCTGTCCGGCAAAGCCAGGGTCCACCGTCATGACGGTTATTTTATCTGCTTTATGAATGTAATATTTCATGCTATCGACCGGTGTTTCTGGATTGAGGATCAGGCCGACTTTCATCCCTAAACTGCGGATCTCCTCGATCAAGCGAAATGCTTGCCCGTTGAGGGTTTCTGGGTGCAGCGTGATAAAGTCTGCGCCCGCTTTTGCCAAAGGAGCAATGTAATCCTGTGGGCGCGTCACCATTAAGTGGCAGTCCAGTGGTTTGTTGGCGATACGTTTCACTTGGCTGACGAAAAAGGGGGACAGTGTCAGGTTAGGCACAAAATGGCCATCCATAATGTCGATGTGAAAATAGTCCGCATTTTGGTCAATAAATTCAATTTGCTCTTTAAATTTCAGCAAATCCATACACATCAGGGAGGGAGATATCTTCATTATCGAGTCCTTACTTACTGATAAGTCGGTCGAGGGCGACAGCGGCAATAATCAGGCCGCCCATCACCACCAGTTGGTAATAGGTTTGTACTTGGAGAATATTTAGACCGTTATTGATGGTGCCTATAATCAGGCCACCAATAACCACAGAAAAGATGCGCCCCTTGCCCCCAAAGAAGCTGGTACCACCAATAATGGCACTGGCGATGGCATAGGTTTCAAACCCCATCCCGGCCAGCGGTTCAGCCGCGCCAAGGCGGGCTGTCGAAACCACGCCAGCAAGACCGGCACAAATACCCGAGATGATAAACACGACTAGCATGTGAAATTTCACATCGATGCCGGAATAGAAAGCTGAGTTTTTATTGCCGCCCAAGGCGTAGATATTGCGACCAAGGCGTGTACGGGTGGTCAGAAACCAAAGCACTATGGCGATAAACAGGGCGAATAACACCGGTACCGGAATGCCTAACACACTGGCAGCAAAGAAATTTACAAACTCAAACGAGAAGCCATACACCGAGTTGGCATCAGAAATCACCAAGGTGATACCGCGAAAAATGGCATTGGTGCCAAGAGTGATGATGAAAGGGTGCAGGCCGGTCCAGTTGACCAGACAGCCATTGATGGCCCCCAGCGCGCCACCTACCAGCACACCACCAATCAGTGCTGCGAATATTGGATCGACCCCAGCCAGCATCAATTTTGCGGTAACCATGCCAGACAGCGCCAGAATCGCACCAACAGACAAGTCTATCCCCGCCACTAAAATGGCAAAGAACTCCCCCATCCCAATTAATACGGTGACCGAGCTTTGGACGAATATTTGCGTGATGTTATTGGTAGTAAGGAAATACTCCGACGAAATAGAGCCAAAGATAGCCACAATGATCGCCAGAATGAAAAAAGTGCCGTATTTATCCCAAAAAGCGGCGAAGTTAAACTGCTTTTTCCCAGCCGTATCCGATTTCACTCTTGTGGTAATGCCCATGCCATAATCTCCTCTTCGCTGATGTCATCGCGGTTGGTCAGGATTTGCGTCAATCGTCCTTCACAAAACACCGCAATACGGTCGCAAACGGTAATAATTTCGGGAAGCTCAGAGGAGACCATCAGAATGACTTTCCCCTCATCCGCAAGGGTGCGCATCACTTTATAGATCTCGGCTTTAGCACCCACATCAATGCCTCGGGTGGGTTCATCAAAAATAATCACGTCGGGATGACAGCATAACCATTTAGAAATCAATACTTTTTGCTGATTCCCGCCAGACAGTTCTGTGATGTTTTGCGACACCGAATGGCACTTTAGTGCCAGTAGGCTTCGTTGTTCTTCGGCAATTTCCTGCTCAAGCTGTGGCTTAACCAACCCCATTGCACCTTTGTAACCCCCTTCTTTTAAGCTATGGCTGATAGCCATGTTTTCAGCGATAGAGAAATTGCCGAAAAAACCGTTTTCACGCCGGCTTTCAGTGATATAGCCCATGCCTTTTTTCAGTGCATCCAGCGGGGAGCGGGGGGTGATATTTTTGCCATTCAGCCAGACTTCGCCATGGCTGGTTTTGTCGACACCAAACAGGCAATTCATTAATTCGGTGCGGCCAGAACCCACCAAACCGGCAAACCCGAAGATCTCGCCCCGGTTGACAGCAAATGAAATATCGCGGACTTTTTTCTTATCGCGACTGGTCAGGTTTTTCACCTCAAACACCGTGTCGCGTACTACGTTGCCGGTATTTTCTTTGAAGGCAATAAAGCGGTTTTGTAATTCGCGCCCGACCATCAAGCGCACAATATCGTCGTTAGTGACATCCTGAATCATGCCGCTACACACACTGCTACCATCTTTCATTACTGTATAGCGATCGCAAATACGGCGGATCTCATTCAGTTTATGAGAGATATAAACAATGGCTGTGCCCTCCTTGCGCAACTGATTCATAATTAAGAAGAGATAATCCACCTCTTTATTAGTTAGTGATGAGGTTGGCTCATCCATAATAATAACTTTAGCATCGAGCATTAATGTTTTAGCAATTTCCAACATCTGTTTATGACTGATAGATAAATTAGCCACTTTTTCATCAAGGCTGACTTTTAAACCCACGCGCAATAACATTATTGCTGCCTGGATACGCATTTTTCTCCAGTCTACAATGTTTATACCGCAGACTTTTTTCGTCAGGTGACGGCCAATATAAAGATTTTCTAATACTGTCAATTCATCAATAACACTAAGTTCCTGATAAATGATTCCGATACCTAATTGCGCTGCCTGTTTATGGTCCAGTTTGTCGTAATTAATATCATTAATAGTTATTGAGCCACTCGTTGGAGAGTGAATACCTGACAATACTTTCATTAACGTTGATTTACCTGCGCCATTCTCACCTAATAACGCATGAATTTCATGTGTGAAAACAGTTAAATCAACGGACTTTAAGGCATGAACCGGCCCAAAGGATTTGCCGATCCCCGCCATAGAGATATAAGGCGTGACCATATAATCACCTTAGTTTTTTATTCCTACCGAAATCTACCCTTACCCGACCTAACCCGTAAGAGGAAAACCGAGTGAGTGGCTCTGCTCTTTAATCGGATATTAGCCGGGTGGGTACGGCTATAATGCTATTTGGTGACCAGTACAGAATCCACTAGCGTAAACTGCGGCTGTTTATCCAATGGGATCACTTTCCCCCGTTGAACCGCTTCCACCAGCAGCTTCAACCCGGTAGCACCGATATTCGCTGGGTTTTGTGCAACCGTGGCGGTCATTTGCCCGGCATCTACCATCTTACGTGCTTCGGGTATTCCGTCGGTGCCGACAACCAGAATCTTGCCAACTTTACCTGCATTGGCGACTGCCTGTGCTGCCCCCATCGCCATGGTGTCATTGGCACAATAGATAGCTTTCAGATTGGGGTTGCGCTGCAAAACATTGGTGGCGACATCTAGCGCTTTAATACGATCCCAATCAGCAGGCTGGCTGGCAACTAATTTGATTTGGCTGGCTTGCTTAAATGCTTCCGTTGCTCCCGCACGGCGTGCTTCACCAGAAGCGTTACCCGCTTTACCTTCGATAATAGCGACTTCACCACCGGTAGTGCCTAATTTATCAATAATAAAAGCCGCTCCTTTGGCACCTACCGCATTATTGTCGGTCGTGACAAAGGCCTCGACATTGCCTTTAGCTTTTTTCAGATTATCCATATCAATTTTCTCGTCGAGATTGACCAGATAAATTCCTTTTTGCCAGGCACGAGCCACAGGCATAACCAGGTTAACTGAAGACAGTGGCGCAAAGGCTATACCTTTGTAATTCTTATTACTCAGATCTTCGAATAATTGCAGTTGAGACTGAAAGTCACCTTCAGAGGGGGACGCAAATATATCTACACTGACACCTAATACTTTTGCCTCCTCTTCAATTCCTTTTTTCATATCCACCCAAAAAGGATTAGAGAGCGTTTTTAAAATAACCGCATACTCTGCGGCAGCGAACGCACTGGTGGATAACATCATACCTATGGCTGCACCACTAAAGAGTTTTAGAAGTTTATTCATGGCTCATTTCTCATTGTAGGGAGAGAGTTCCGGCATGTCTTAAAATAGAGACATGCCGGTTTTTTATTACTATTATTTATCTCGCCGGAAAAAGTCGACAATAGCGCCGGTTTTTTCCAGATTAATCGTGGCTCGTTCAATATCTTGTTGTGCTACAGAAACAAAAAATGCATCTAATAATGTGAGTTGTAATATACGCGCTGAGGCGTTTCGCCCTAATAAAGGGGTCTCTGGTGCTGGCGAACAAATAATAAAATCAGCCAGTTTGGCAATAGGGGAGTGATAGCTATGAGTAATACATATAATCTTCGCTCCATTCTTCTTTGCCAATTCTACAGCGGCTTTTAAATCACTGGTGCGCCCGGAATGGGACACTACCAGCACCACATCACCTTCTTTCAGTAATGCAGCGGACATCATCATAATGTGTGCGTCTTGGTAAGCCTGGCAACGCACGCCTATACGCAGTAGTTTATGCGCGATATCGGCACAAATCGAATTCGAGCCACCCACGCCGTATAAATCACGCTGTCTGGCACCATAGAAAAAGCGTGCAGCACGGTGGATTTCATCGACGTTAACGATCGATTGCCCTTCCATAATCGTGCGCAGGGTGATGTTAAATACCTTATTAACCACATCCTCTGGCGCTTCATCAAACGATAACTCAGCCGGTAACACCTGTTCAGACTGCGAGAAGTAATCAATCAACGTACTGCGCAGATTGCGAAAGCCACTAAAACCCAGCAGTTTTGAAACTTTAACAATCATTGCTTCCGACACCATGAGGGTCTCGGCAACATCCTTAATCGCCGGTGCGGCACTCAAGTTCCCAGGTGTAAGAAACCATTCAACAATACGGCTTTCATTTTCCGTCATCCCCTCCTGCTTCATTCGTAGGTAGGGGGCGATACCGATCCCGTTAGGAATACCTTGATCAAACTCTGACTGACTCATCTCGGTCCCATGTCCAAAAATTGAAGACGTCACTATATCACCACAATGTGTTGACGAAATATGCAATCAACTTCACAGAATTTGATAATTTATAAAGTAACTATGGTTTGTGTAGTTTCTCATTGGCGGGGTTAAATATTATAAATCAATTTATTATAATTAAAATCAATTGGTTGTGTGTATTGCGTGGAGGTTATTTAACGGGATGTTCTTTATGGTTACTACACAAGTTATTTAAATTCGATGATTATTGTGCGTAAAATGGACACATTGCTGCGCGCCATTGTCGGGGTTTTTAACTAAAAGTATCGTTTTAGCTCACATAAAAATGAAATTTGTGAAGTTTGGCTTACTGACGAATGAGAGGTTATTCAATGAAAAGTATTGCTCTGGGTTGCGATCATGTTGGATTTATTCTGAAAGCGGATATTGTTGCTCACTTACAAACGCGTGGCATCAAGGTGATTGACAAAGGTTGGTGGTCTACAGAACGTACGGATTATCCACGTTATGCCAATGAAGTTGCTGAGGCGGTGACGGCTGGGGAAGTTGATGGTGGCGTCTTGATTTGTGGTACGGGCGTAGGCATCTCGATTACGGCAAATAAACATCCCGGTATCCGCGCGGTAGTGTGCAGCGAACCTTATTCGGCACAGCTTTCCCGACAACATAATAATACTAATGTACTGGCTTTTGGCTCTAGGGTCGTAGGGTTGGAACTGGCTAAGATGATTGTGGATGCCTGGCTTGATGCAGAATTTGAAGGGGGGCGACATCAAACACGGGTAGACGCCATAACCGAGGTGGAAACACGATTTAACGCATTGTAATAAGACCGACCACTATTCCTGTCGATATGTAGAAAGGGTTCGTTATCCCCCCATCTTGCGAGGGGGGATAGACTTATTTGCTGATGCGCTCGACATAGCCTTGACCAATGACAAGGCGGCCTATGGGGCAGCCACTTTATAATCAGGGCCGTTTGTCTTCTCACTGGTGTTAAAGCATGGCTTATCAACTTAATCTTAATTGGCCCGAATTTTTAGAGAAATACTGGCAAAAACAACCTGTTATATTAAAAAATGCCTTCCCTAACTTCATTGATCCTATTACGCCAGACGAACTGGCGGGTTTGGCGATGGAAGCGGAGGTAGATAGCCGCCTAGTCAGCCATAGTAATGGTCAGTGGCAGGCCAGTAATGGGCCGTTTGAGCATTTTGATAATCTGGGTGAGACCGGATGGTCGTTGTTGGCTCAGGCAGTTAACCACTGGCATGCTCCGTCTGCCGAACTGGTGCGCCCATTTCGCGTGCTGCCGGACTGGCGTTTAGACGATCTGATGATCTCTTTTTCCGTACCGGGTGGGGGTGTTGGACCGCATATCGACCAATACGACGTCTTTATCATTCAGGGGATGGGCAGCCGCCGCTGGCGCGTGGGTGACAAATTACCATTGAAGCAGTTTTGCCCACATCCGGCGCTGCTCCACGTTGAGCCTTTCACACCAATCATTGATGAAGACCTCGAACCGGGTGACATTTTATATATCCCGCCGGGCTTTCCGCACGACGGTTTCACCCATGAGACGGCGCTCAATTACTCTGTCGGATTTCGCGGGCCGAATGGCAGGGATCTGATCAGTAGTTTTGCTGACTATGCGCTGGAGAAAGATCTCGGCGGTGAGCACTACAGTGATCCTGATTTAACCTGCCGGGAACATCCGGGGCGGGTTGAGGAACACGAGCTTGATCGCTTGCGCCAGATGATGGTTGATATGATTAATCAGCCGGAAGATTTTAAGCAGTGGTTCGGCCGCTTTGCTACCACGCCGCGCCATGAGTTGGATATCTCTGCCGCGCAACCACCCTACGAGCAGGATGAAATTGTGGGTGCTTTGATGGATGGTCAGATCTTGACGCGCCTGAGTGGCTTACGTGTTCTGCAAGTTGGCGACAGTTTCTTTATCAACAGTGAACGGCTGGAAACGACCGATGCTAAAGCTGCTGACGCACTGTGTCGTTACACCATGATTGGCAAGAAAGAGCTAGGTGAGGCACTAAATAACCCAGCTTTCATGGCTGAGTTAACCGAATTGATTAATCAGGGTTACTGGTTCTTCGACGAATAAAAATGCAATCAAGAGTGGCTTCCGAATGCGAATATCATGATGAGATTCGGAGGCCGCAGTGATTTTCCCACCTTGTATACAAACCAAACGATTAACCAAGCCGGGGCATTTTTATGGCTATAACCGATCTTTTATTGGCGATTTTTTATAAAGTTAATTTGATTTGAAGGGGAATAAGATAAGAAATAATTTAATGATAATAAAATAAATTACGGATGGCTGAGGGGATGTTTAATACTACAGGGATAAATGTAAAGGCATTAATAAATAGCCCCACTTAATCTAAGTGGGACTTTATGCTATTATTTTGTCTTAGTTTTTGGCTGTCTGATCAGTGGTGGTAGTATTCTGGCCCTGGCTGATAGAGTAGGTCCCTTTATAGCTATCACTGTCGCCGATATTTGCCATTGAAACAGTTGGTGCCAGGATTGCTGCGATAAGTGCGATTGCTGCGATGGTAGTTTTCATAATAAATTCTCTTCTATTTGTGTATGTGAAAGCGGGTTGCTTTCGATAGGAATAATGTTACTCCGATCACAGAATTTGAATACTAAAGAGAATTGTTCATCTTGTTCAAAAAAAATGAATGAATAAGGGCGATGGACCCTTTGTTATAATGAGCATAATTTATCACTGCACAGAAACAAGAGGCGCGCGGTTGCGCAACTCGCTAACTATTGATGAGTTTCATCTGCTTTACCGTTGCTCAACAGGGTACTTACGCAGGCATATCAATGAATGAGGAAAGTGGTCTTCTAAAATCTTCAGGATGTGGGGATAACGCCACTGTTCGTAAATGGCGATTACAGATAAACCATATCTCATCGCGGTCATTAGACAATATATAGTAAGCATCTGAGGTTTCTGATGGATTGAATAGACCTAATGCTCGATAGGCAGATGTTTCATTAAAGCCGCTCTGAAGTGGTAGTGGCCTTGGCCCATTGTCCATTTCACTGACTCTTAGATACAGCCTTTGTTCCAGCCACACCATCAGATAACCTCAAATTAAGTAAATTTGCATTAATTATAGTGCACAAATATTTATGATTTATAAGACTCGTCTGTTAATCAAAAAAAGAGGGGCAAGTGAAGTGAGTCCCCCCATTGATTCCCTATCATCCTAGGGGCAGGACAACTCAGCATAGGTCGCTAAATTTTACGGCGACAAGATATTGATAGCCTCATTAGGCCATTCCACTTATACGTGGCAGAATATAAAAAAATAAATACAACTATTTCACCTGAGATGACAAATAGATAAATATGGATCGTTCACGCTTACTAAAGTTCCTGCTGCCTTATCTGTGGCCTAAAAATAACCCTAAGCTTCGCTATTATTTGGTTGCTGCGGTGATATTTATGGTGGTTTCCAAGGTCAGTACCACTCTGGTCCCACTGGCCTATAAGGCAATGGTTGATACATTAAGCAGTGAGAACGCCAAGATGCTGGCTATTCCAATTGGTTTCATTATTGCATACGGCATCGCCAGAATTAGCGCCTCCTTATTTGAGGAACTGCGGAACGTGATGTTTGTACATGTTAGCCAGAATGCGACTCGGTTACTCGGCTTACGTGTATTTAAACAATTGCATGAGCTAAGTTTGCGCTTTCATCTGGACCGACAAACCGGTGGTTTATCACTGTCAATTGAGCGAGGAACTCAAGCCGTTGCTACTGTACTTTCGCGCTTGCTGTTTTCTATCTTCCCAATTTTGTTTGAAATAACACTGGTTTCGTTGATCATGTGGCATCTATTAGATGGCTGGTTTGCTATCGCGATTTTGGTGACGGTTGGGTGCTATATCTTGTTTACGGTTATGGCCGTCAGTTGGCGAACCCGCTTCAGGCGTGAGCTAAATAAAGCCAATGCCGATGCTAACACTAAGTCTATCGACAGCTTGCTCAATTATGAAACAGTGAAATATTTTGGTAATGAAGCGTTTGAAGCGCAGCGTTTCAACACCTCACGGCAACTCTATGAACATGCGGCAATCAAAAATCAATTCAGTTTTACTGCATTGAGCCTTGGGCAGACTGCAATAATCTCAATTGGATTGGTCGTCATGATGGCGATGGCGGCGCAAGGTATCACGCAGGGCAACATGACTATCGGTGATTTCGTATTAGTTAATGCCTATCTGCTTCAGTTATATCAACCACTTAATTTCTTTGGGTTTATCTATTCTGAGATCAGACAAGCCCTGATTGATATGGAAAATATGCTCGATCTGCTGATGGTTAAGAAAGAAGTGACTGATAGACCAGATGCATTACCTTTGAAACTGACACAAGGTGAAGTCCGTTTTGAGTCGGTCAGCTTTGGTTATGACCCTCGCAGACCTATTCTGGATAACGTGAGTTTCAGCATCCCTGCAGGTAAAACAGTCGCTGTAGTGGGGGCCTCCGGTGCGGGGAAATCAACGCTTTCACGTTTATTGTTCCGTTTTTATGATGTGACGGGCGGCGCGATTTATATTGATAATCAGGATATTCGGGCGGTTACCCAGTCAAGTTTGCGCGAAGCGATTGGCATTGTACCGCAGGATACCGTGCTGTTTAATGACACATTGCGTTATAACATCGCTTATGGCAGAACGTCTGCAACTTTTGCAGAGATAGAACGCGCGGCAAAACTGGCACATATCCATAAATTTATTACTAGCCTGCCAGATGGGTATGATACGCGGGTAGGGGAACGGGGGTTGAAGCTTTCCGGTGGCGAAAAACAGCGGGTAGCCATTGCGCGCACTATTCTCAAAAACCCCGCAATATTGGTATTCGATGAAGCGACCAGTGCGTTAGATACGCAAACTGAGCGCGAAATTCAGGCTCATCTGCGAGAAGTTAGTCGCGACCATACTACGTTGGTGATTGCCCATCGCCTATCAACAATCATTGATGCGGATGAAATTATTGTATTGGATGCCGGCGCAATTGTAGAGCGAGGCCGCCACGACGCACTATTACTGACCAATGGGCGTTACGCCGCTATGTGGCAAAATCAATATCATGAGGAGGAGCAACTCGTAGTGTAACTCGCCGCCCGTAAGGGTTATTCAAAAGAGTGCATTAAGATGAAGGTGCCCTCGCTTCTTTGGTATCGGTTGATTTGTGGAACCAATTCTCTGAAATGCGCAGTGGCACAATGTATGTCTAAAGCGGCTTGATCTGGCCATTCCTCAACAAAAATAAAATGGCCAGGGTCTTTATGGTTGATACATAAGTCATAGGATATACAAAGTGGTTCACGCTTTGTACTGGCCACTAATTGTTTATACAGCGGCATAACATCGATAATGTGTTCCGGTTTTATAAAATCTTGGGCAATAACTTTTAGCATTTTTTACTTATGTAACCTCGATTCAATGGAGATAAATAACGCGCGGTGCCAGAAAATGTTATGTAGAGATCGCTCTCTGGCAATTGTCTCATTGTTGGATGATGGCTACGCCCCGGTAAAGTAGGTATAAGCGAATACCGCCAGTGCAATGGCTATCATAATCATGGTTGTCTTTCTCATTCCTGCTCCGATTCTGTGGTCTGTTTTTGTTTTGAGGTTAATCCAACAAGATAACGGAAAATAGCTTAAAAGACACTGATGTGCAGTTCAATATGAGAAATGATCCCTGCGAAAAATTGATCTGTGGATGGCATCGCTGTCACCCCAGCGATGCTATTTAAGTATGGTATTACCTGTGCCGCCAAAATAGTGATAGATAGTTTCAATTGAAGTAAACATGCGCATGTCATTTTTAGTGATCTTGCTCACGGTATTGGCGTGATGATTTGTGTTAATTATATTTGTGTGGTAGCGAAGTAGGGGGTGTGAAATGTCAGCACTAGAGAAACTGGTTTCTGAATATTGCCATACCAGCCTGGACTTTGTGGCATCCACGGTTGCTTTTATGGAAAGCCAAAAGAAGAACATTGATGTTGATGAAGTTGAGGCCAGCCTTTCGTTGGACGAACGAGACTATTTCCACGAAAGATTAGCGCATTACAGGGGCATATACCGGCCTTTGTAACAGTGCCTCAATGCTAAATAAGCCGCCTAAGGGCGGCTTATTCGATCATGATATGCCATTCTCACCAAGCAAATCGGTGATTACGCTTGGTGGCGAGGATCACACTTGATGCTTTAAAAGGAGCAGTTACCTCACTTCTTACAACCAACGCCATTTCCTCAAGACTTTCATTGGTAATCACTGAAATAAGTGCCAGCCTGTTGGCGGTAACGGCTTGAACCACAGAAAATAGAGATATTTACTGCTCAAAAAACATTCAAGTAAGCTAAGGTTAATACAGGCCATACACTGACTGTGGAGCCTGGTATGTACCATAAAATAGACGGCAGCGAATACCAACGTATCTTCGTGGTTGGAGATATTCATGGCTGCTATAAAAAACTGATGGATGCCTTGGAACGTGTTCAGTTTGAGCGTTCGACTGATTTACTGGTCTCTGTCGGAGACTTGGCTGATCGGGGTTTGCAGAATATTGAATGTTACGAACTGCTTAATAGCCGCTGGTTTCATGCGGTGCGTGGTAATCATGAACAGATGGCAATTGATGTGTTAGCGGGTGGAGAGGTTGACACTTGGATAGCAAATGGTGGGCGATGGTTTTTTTTACTAGATGTAAGTAATAAACATCTGGTAGAACAACTCATTAGGCGGGCAGAACAATTACCTTTAATTATTGAGGTTAACACTGACCAGGCGAAATATGTTGTTGCTCATGCTGATTATCCTTCAGATGAATATGTCTACGGCAAAGCTGTTAGTGAGCAATTAGTGCTCTGGAACCGTAAGCGTCTTAACGCATCGATGAAAGGGGAAAACCACGAAATTGTAGGGGCAGATAAATTTATCTTCGGTCATACACCGCTGGTGAAACCCTCACTATTTAAAAATCAGCTTTATATCGATACCGGTGCGGTATTTGGCAATACGCTAACCGTGATTCAAATCCAGTAGCCGGTCAACCCCACTGCTGCCTTCTTAACGACCTCAAGACGAGATACAACCAGGCATAATCAAAAGCTCTGGCTGGCCTATTATCACGTTTGGTCGGCCAGCCGATAGCAATTAAAATGAGATAAAGCGGGATGTGTACTTATTGAGTAATAGGATACGCGACAATAATACAGAAGCAGCAAACACTGACAGTAGTAACGTAAATCTCAGCGTGACGTCGGATAAGTTATATGCACTGGCAATGAAATAGAAAATTCCATCATGCAGTATATACACCCCGATCATTGAGGGGCTGATATAGGCCAATGTTTTCTTTATCCATTGGTGTTTAGTGTCAAAGTTATCAAATATGACAAATAAACATAAACTTAGTATTAAAACGTGTAAGTTATCAAGGAAATAACCTGCATTCACTGTTTTATATACATGTATCGACATAAAACTTTCGTAAAAATACATTGAGATTGCTGTTGGCAGCAGCAGCACTTTAGCGATGAGACGCACTCTCGGTAACTTGGTTATTTTCTGGCACATCTTTGAGCAGAGGAACCTACCGGTTATATAATAGAAAACCCAAGTCCATAATCTAAAATATTGTGGGAAATCAATTAAATATGGCCTTTCAGTGAAGGCGCTGATCAGATCGATCGTAATCGAGAAAATAACCAGACACGAAAGGGTTATGATGGCCGTTCTGTTGCTTTTCAAAACCTTCGAGATTATCGGGTTAAGCAGATAAATAATGGCAATGCTGAACAAAAGCCAACTTTGTAGGAAATACCCTCGTTTGAAGCCATCCTCATTGATAAAATAGAAAAGGACGTTCCAAAAGATAATAATCGTTATTATAGATTTTAATTTACTGAGGATATCCTTTTGATCTATCTCATCATTAGAGTCGATATAACCGATGATCATGAAAAATAATGGGGTAGCAATAATCGATAAAAAGTATAGAACACTCATTACTTCGCCGCCTAAAAAACACTGGTCAGTACAGGTTTTACTTGCAGAGTAGAAAGTAACGGCAGAAAAGCAGCTTAACGTTTTTAGGGCATGTAAACCGACGTTTCTCATAAAGTAGTTTGACTTAAAATAAGGTTAAATGAGAGATGCAGCTTCATAGGGTGTATGGTTTGCATCAGAACCTTCCTATTCAGACTACTAATATTTTTACATTTTTGCATACAATCTGAATGCTGTCACGTTTGGCAAACTGAAACAAAAATAAAAAATAAGGAAATATTCCACAGAGAAACAGACGTTTCCTACACCCTCCGGTGTTGACATCCTATATCGCTCTCCTTTCCCCTATGTTCTACTAACAAGTAGGAAAGTATATTGTGTTATCTATTTGATTTATAATGATATTTATTTCATTGCAAACAGATATGAGTTAACCATTCATGGGGTGCTGAAGCGCTAACGGGTGTGGCCAATATGATAAGCTGTATGATAGTCGATAACGATAAATATCAAACACTGGGTATGGTAACTGTCGTAAAAAAAATATTTGCATCGTTAGGTTTTAAAAAAGAGATTAAATTCTATCGAAAAGCATTTTATTCAGCAGATGTGATTTTTATTGGTGTTGATGAATTCAGCTTTTTCGAAGCGCTGAAACGTTTGGATAAGGCTCCTTCTGAAGCCGATGTTTTTTTGATTTGTGATGCCAGACTGAATAGCTTTTTACAAGGTATTCCTAGGTTCAGCAATGTAACCATGATCTTCAGAGAAGATTCGGTTGATACAGTAATCAACAAGATTACCTCTGTATTTAAACGAAAACTGCGCGGACTTAAAGAGAATCTGGTCGAACGTAAAGTTACCAAGGTGTTGGGGCTGGCATCATCAGAGCGGCAATATTTGACGCCAAATGAAAATATTGTGTTGAAACTATTTAATGAAGGTTTTTCAGGCGGCGATATCGCCAGAATTTTGAAGAAAAGTGAGAAGACAGTTAGCGGACAAAAACGTTCTGCTATGAAGAAGCTAGGTGCTCGTACTGACGTTGAGTTGATTAAAATGTTTATGTTCAAGTAGTTAATGAAAATAATCTGATTTTTATTATTTCTAGCGTCAACACCAGAGGATATCAAAGGGATGTTCTTGCGTTAGCGGGCAGGGATGCCAGCATCTAACTTTCCGGGTAGACCGGACAGCCCCAAAGGCATTTGGGGCTGCTTTAGGGTGCTGATATCCCCTAGTTTCAAGAAAAATAGAATCAGTATTAAATACTCTTCAATTTAGCAACCGTACTCTCGATATCAACCTCATGTTCAGAAAACGTATAAGTTACATTCTGGAATGTCGTAATTGATAACATTTTCAATGGCACGGTTTTTTCTGAAATATCTTCTTCCTGCGGCCGGATTTTGTTCATCAGTAAATTTACTGAAAGTATAGTATTAGCCTTGTCTACCTCGGCCTGTGCAGGGACTTCTTTAGTAAAAGTATTGAATGACTTGATGCTGGTGAGTTTGATTCTCTCGTTAGCAATGAATATGTATTTACTCTCGATTGCTACTTTTACCGCAAATGCCGACAACCCTTTGGTATTGGTTGTTGGCTCAAAGGTAACCTCGGCCCCTTTTTTGATCATCTCGGGATTAGCAACTTTAATAACGTGAAAATAACGGTTATCTCCGTTCTCATCGGTGATAAAACCAAAGCCTTTATCTTCAAAAAAAGTTGTTATTCTACCGTTCATCATGCGTCTCATATTAGCGTATCCAATGGCTAAGTATAATACAGGTGAATAGCGTTCAGATACAGCCTGTCAGTTCGCTGAGGCGTTTATCAGCGCCATAATGGTGAACTACAAAAGCAAAAAAATGTGGTTTTCTGTGCTAGAAACAGAGCCAAAAAACGGCGTTTTTCACTTTTTCTCTTCTTTTTGTGATCTCGGCTGTGGACAAAAAACGGTTCTATTGCTGTACTGTAGTTGACACACTATTTGTGTCCAACATTCACGTAAAGGTAAGTTTGATGTCTAAGATTAAAGGTAGCGTTAAGTGGTTCAATGAGTCCAAAGGTTTCGGCTTCATTACCCCAGAAGATGGCAGCAAGGACGTTTTCGTTCATTTCTCAGCCATCGCTAGCAATGGTTTCAAAACTCTTGCTGAAGGCCAGCGTGTAGAATTTGAAATCACGAACGGTGCCAAAGGCCCATCTGCTGCTAATGTTATCGCTATCTAAGTAGCCCATATTTGTTAAAACCCGCCTCTATAGGCGGGTTTTTTATGGGTATTACCAATAAGGTAAAAAGAGGGCTTTTGTTGAACGACACGACACAACTCGTTGTTTTACAATCAACAAAAGTAGAATTGAGAGAAGTAACACATCAAGGTTAGAACAGATAGGCTTTGAGAAATATCACGGTGATGACCAGGCAAAAAATAACTGTTAGCCACTCAGCCCGTTTTTTTGGTAATCCAAACATAGTGTTATCCAGCACATCAGTCACCACCATCGGCTAACTGTTCTCTGGCAAATGATTATCCGGTTCGTAGATTAAGAAAACATTAAGACGATACCACCCGACCCGTGATTTTCTTTATCTTGCACGTTTCCGGGCAATATAATTGACTACCCGGAAAGTTAAACTATTTATAGTTACTCGCTATTATTGCCCCGCGAAGTGATTGACCAATATAAAGGCCAGCATCGTCATCGCAAGTGACCCGGCCAGATTAAGTAAAACAGTCCCCGCCGCCCATGCCAGCTTACCTTCCTGAATGAGATAAACCACTTCCACAGAGAAGGTGGAAAATGTCGTTAGACCACCACAAAAACCTGTCGTAATCAGAAGCTTCCATACGGGATCAATATGTGCAATGCGGGTAAACAGCGCTAATGTCAGACCAATGATAAAAGCACCTATCAGGTTTACCAGCAGTGTTCCCACGGGGACATGGGGTGATAAGCTGTTTAGCTTCATACTGACCAGCCAGCGAGCAACGCTGCCCACGCCACCACCAATAAATACTGCGAGTAATGTATTAAACATAAATACCTTTCATTATGGATACCCATCGTGCGGGGTAGTTGGTCATTATTAATGGGCTTTTCAGAAAGGCTTAGGCGCAATACTACGCACCTTAATGAAAAGGTTACGTAGACATCATCAGCCTTGAAGGGCGGTTATGGAGGAATGTCATCTCCAGAGCTTACGAATCAATAATACACTGACTTTTTACATCATGAAATCTATTGGGAATAGTTTTTAACTGGCCAGCTCAATACGATTACGACCATTATCTTTTGCCTGGTACAGTGCGGAGTCAGCCGCTTTCAACCATTGCTGATAATTAATCATGTCGTGCCTGTAATCAGCAATGCCAGCACTTACTCTAAGTTGCAGCGTGGGGGCTTGCGTAAAGGCTAATTCAGCTAGTTTTTCTTGAATTCGCGTTAATACTTCGCGGGTTTGTTCGGCGGTGGTATTGGGCAAAATAGCACCGAACTCGTCGCCACCATAGCGACCGACAATATCAATGGCCCGCAGCCCTAATAATAACTCCTCAGCAAGAACCGTAATGGCTTCATCGCCGACGGCATGGCCAAAGGTGTCATTTATGGCTTTGAAGTTATCAATATCAAGTAAAATGAGTGTTGCGCCGTGCTGATAGCGCCGGCAACTGTCAAATTGATTATGTAACTGGTGTTCCCAATGTCTGCGGTTATACAAACCAGTTAACCCATCTCTTACACTAATACGTAATAGCTCTTCTTTGTTTTCGGCCAAACGCTTGGCAGTTCGATAGGTTACTAATCCGAGTAGGGAAGGGTAGATAATTATCATCGGCAAACAAGCATAAACCTGAATGGGGGAAGTTTCAGGTTCAAAGGGCAAGTTAAATATCCATGCGGTCAATAAGCTACAGGAGATTTGCAAGGCTAAACCTTTGCAAAAAATGTTCTTACCCCCGGAAGCAATATTATTCATACTCATCATGGATAGAATAACAATGGATGGCAAAGCATTGAACGACATTATTGCCACCCAGACGCCACCCAACGCAGAGTCTATTTTCATGTTGATTATTTCTTGCTCAAACGGTTGTTCAGACCGCAACGCCAGCAAGAATGCAATATGTGGCCATATCAACCCATTAATAGCTAGCATCAGCCATAGCCATAATGGGGAATGCTGTGTGTAGAGCACTGAGCCTACACAAAACATACCTACACCTAAGCCAAATGCTCGAGGTAAATAAGTTCTTTTAGCAAAACTTAACCCTGACCGACGGGTGTTTATTCTACTTGAATAAGGCAATTGGCGGCTCCCTCTTTCTTTTTGCTTTGGGGGGATGTTAACGGCAATGTCTCATCCGGAATGAGTCAAAATAAGTGATAATAGACTCTGAGTAATCATAGTTCACTAACGAAATCTGTTACATATTACTGTTGTTTTAATCGGTAATTTATTCGTAAATAGGCCATTATTTAACAATATCCAACGTCATTGGCGTTGTCGCTCGCGAGTGAATCCCACCATTCTGACTCATGTGAGTGATTCAGGGCGTGAGATGTGCTCACATTGGCGCAATATCCAGTAAGAAGGATATATTCATTGTTTAATGAACAGAGCTAATCAAGAAGGTGAGTATGGAAGGTATCAGTATTACCAAATTGTTGGTAGTCGGCATATTGATTGTGTTGTTGTTTGGAACCAGCAAATTGCGCACGTTGGGCGCGGATCTGGGGGCTGCCCTGAAAGGCTTTAAAAAGGCTATGGGTAATGATGATGCACCTGCGGCGACGCCTGTTGCTGAAGCTAAAACGGCCGTTGAAACCAAAACAACACCGCCAATTGAGCATAAGGACTGATTGCCCTCGCTCGATATAACCGGTATTCCGGTGAAAGCGGCAGGATGAAAATTCTTTAACTTAGCTATTATCAGCAAACTTATTATGTCTGATAACAGAAAACGGATCTCCAGTGGAAATCCGTTTTTGCTTGTCTGGCATTTAAGGTGTAACTAAATATTTCATAAAATTGGCCTGAAAGTCTCATCAGGCCAATTTATTTATTTTACTTCCAACCCTTTTGCTTGCAGATCGGCATGATAAGAAGAGCGAACAAACGGGCCACAAGCAGCGTGGGTAAAGCCCATTGCCATAGCTTCTGCTTTCATTTCGTCAAACTCAGCCGGGCTGACGTAGCGCTGTACGGGTAAATGGTGGCGGCTTGGTTGCAAATATTGCCCTAGCGTCAGCATGGTTACTCCATGGCGGCGCAGATCATGCATAACCTCAACGATTTCAGCATTGGTTTCCCCCAAGCCAACCATCAAACCTGATTTAGTCGGAATATCAGGATGAGCCTCTTTAAAGCGCTGAAGTAATTTAAGCGACCACTCATAGTTAGCCCCAGGTCGCACTTGGCGATACACCCGTGGTACGTTTTCCAGATTATGGTTAAACACATCCGGTGGGGTGACAGTCAAAATATCTAACGCGCGATCCATACGGCCACGGAAGTCAGGCACCAATGTTTCAATTTTTATGGTCGGATTTTTGGCTCGAATGGCTGCGATACAATCTGCAAAATGTTGAGCGCCACCATCGCGTAAGTCATCACGGTCAACCGAGGTGATAACCACATAGCGCAATCCCATATCTTTGATTGTTTGAGCCAGCTTTTCTGGCTCATTGGCATCAGGTGTAACCGGACGACCATGGGCAACGTCACAGAATGGGCAGCGGCGGGTACAAATTGCGCCGAGGATCATAAAGGTCGCCGTTCCGTGGTTGAAGCACTCTGACAAGTTAGGGCAGGATGCCTCTTCGCAAACCGAGTGCAGACCGTTTTTACGCATTGCTGCCTTGATACCCTGAATGCGGCTGGAGTCAGCGGGTAGCTTGATTTTCATCCATTCGGGTTTACGTAACAGTTCCTGACGTTCGGTAACCACGGTTTTAATCGGGATTAACGCCATTTTATCTGCGTCGCGGTATTTTACGCCACGTTCCATCTGAATCGGTTTACTCATAATCGTGCAGGTTCCAGTTCTGAATCTCTCAATTTGAGATTTTTCATTAAATTCAACGTGATACGGCTTGCGTTAAAAATTTTTTGAAAATTGTTTAAAAATTATATCATCATTACCCTATCCTATTCAGCCCCCAATTACGTGGGCTATCTTAAAAGAGTCAGGGCATTCACGATTTCAATTGGCTAACTTAGGATACGTCAGATGATAAATAGTCTGCCAGTGACCATGGCTGCTGTTCCGCTTGCGGATAGCCCAATTGGCGGGTAAATTCGCGCACCAAGATTGGCTGGATATCAGCAACAGTTGTCCCTGTTTTTAAGGCACTGACTTGGGTCATTTGCATGCCAGCATAACCGCATGGGTTTATGCGTTGGAACGGCTCCAGGTCCATATCGATATTCAAGGCCAGCCCGTGAAACGAGCAACCTCTACGGATGCGTAATCCCAACGAGCATATTTTCTGCTGGCCGACATAGACACCGGGGGCATCTGGGCGGGCTTGTGAGTCAATAGCAAAATGAGCCAATGTCTGAATCACGGTATTCTCAATCGCGGTAACCAATTGCCGCACGCCAATTTTGGCACGCTTGAGGTCAATCATGACATACATGACTTGCTGGCCGGGGCCATGATAGGTGACCTGACCGCCTCTATCACTTTGGATAACCGGAATATCACCGGGCATCAGCACATGTTCGGCTTTTCCCGCCTGACCTTGAGTGAAAACGTGCTGATGCTCAACCAGCCAGATTTCATCTGGAGTGGCGTCAGTACGGAACTCAGTGAAATTATGCATAGCTTGAGATACGGGGGCATAGGGTTGTAGCCCTAGCTGACGTAAAATGATCTTGTGTTGTTGCAAGCGAGGCATCATCTGGTTACAGAAATGGTGGCGTCAGTATACCAGCCCAGCGATGTGGGGCTACTATTTTGACATTTAAAAAAGCAGGTTTGCGGTTCAACCATGGGGTTAAAAGGCAAAATAAGGCCCAGAGCGTGAATAACCGCTCCGGGCCATAATAAGGCGGGCTTGGTACAAATTAGGTATCTTGCTCGTAGGCAATATGGACTTAACTCGATGGTCCTAACTATATGGTCTTAACTACAGTACCATTCGCACCAGTTCAAGGTCGGCCAGCTCTTTATACAGGATTTCCACTTGATCAATATGGGTGGCTGTAATGGTGATGGAGACGGAGTGAAAGTTGCCTTTGCTGCTCGGTTTTACCTGCGGGGTATAATCACCCGGAGCATGGCGCTGTACCACTTCTACCACCTGGTTTACCAACTGTGGTTCTGCAATGCCCATTACCTTGTAGGTAAAAGAACAAGGGAACTCAAGCAGTTCGTTCAGTTTAGTTTTCATGTGCGCTCTTGGGGTGTTGACGGACAGATTACTGCCGGATAGATACTAGGATAAAGAAAGAATTATCCGACCTTAAAATTATAACTCCCGCCGGGGCGGGAGTTTCAGATTATTTATAATATGGGGATAGTCTGCTGATTTTCAAGCCCGCCAACTAACCGAACCAGCGGTGGAACATCAGTTTGATGTAGTCCACCATGCGACTAAAGAATCCGCCTTCTTTAACTTCATTCATCACCACTAATGGGCGCTGATCGATAGTTTTGCCATCTAACTGGAAGTTAATCATGCCAACAACCTGATTCTTCGCCAGTGGCGCATGAATCTCTGGGGTATTCAGTACATAGCTGGCTTTCAGGTCTTTCATACGGCCACGTGGAATAGTCAGGTAGACGTCTTTATCAACACCCAACTGCACTCGGTCACTGTCGCCGAACCAGACTGGCTCTGACGCAAACTCTTTACCCACTTTCAATGGTGCGACAGTTTCAAAGAAACGGAAGCCCCAGGTCAGTAATTTTTTACTCTCGGTTTCACGGCCTTTATAGGTGTGACCGCCCAGCACGGCTGAGATCAAACGCATTTGACCATCGGTAGCGGAGGCCACCAGATTGTAGCCAGCAGCATCGGTATGACCGGTTTTAATACCATCAACATTCAAACTGGTATCCCACAGTAAACCGTTACGGTTCATCTGACGGATATTGTTGAAGGTGAATTCTTTCTCTTTGTAAATGGCATACTCATCCGGTACATCGCGAATCAGTGCTTGACCAATCAGCGCCATATCGCGCGCAGAGCTGTACTGGCCTTCAGCATCTAAACCGTGAACTGTTTTGAACTGGGTATTTTGCAGGCCCAGTGCTTTAACGTAGTTGTTCATCAGGTTGACGAATGAGTCCTGGCTGCCAGCAACATAATCAGCCATCGCGACACAGGCGTCATTACCGGATTGCAGATTGATACCCCGAGTCAGTTTAGAAACCGGTACACGGTCACCGGGTTTCAAAAACATCAACGAAGAGCCTTTGAATTCTGGATTGCCGGTTGCCCAGGCATCTTTCCCCACGGTAACCATATCTTCTGGCCCGATTTTGCCTGCTTTGATTGCTTGGCCGATAACATAACTGGTCATCATTTTGGTCAAGCTGGCCGGATTACGACGCGCATCAGCATTCATTTCTGCCAATACTTTGCCGGAGTTGTAATCAATCAGCACATACGCTTCTGAGTCGATCTGTGGCACGCCGGGGATCATGGTTTTCAGATTGACGTCATCAGCGTTTGCAGCAGACGCTGTGCTCATAACAATAACAGTGCTGAGCGCCAGGCTCTTGATAATGCGAGAAGTAGTTACATATTTCATGATCAGGACAACAACATCCGTGGGAGTAAGTTAAGAAAGTGCCACACTATACCATACCCTTACTTACTTAACGTTGTAGCGGCGTTAGCGGCACTCACTCATCCGAATCACATGTTCATCGGGATGCATTCATTTGCGGCCTTGCTGCAACGCCAATAAATTTGGCTATACACCTGTGTGGCGTTTATTGGTTTCACCGTAACATCCTGTTTGCACAAGGGGTTACGGTTATTTTTATCTGACAGACCTTAAATTGCTACAAGGTATGTATGTTTTAAGGCGCCGCGACCACAAATGATTGCTGCTGAGCTTCGCTCGATAGGCGCTGTTGCAGTTCTACGGCTTGTTGGCGGCTACTGAATGGCCCAAGTTGGACACGATGCACGCTACCATTGGTGTCTACTTTACCCGGGACCCCAAAACGTTGGCTCAGGCTTTGCTGCCAAGTTTGCGCCCGTTGAGCATCACTCAACGCACCGACCTGAACCACATAACCACCAGAGGTCGCAGCACCTGTTGTTGCTACTGATGAGGTCACGGGACCGGGGTTGGCAACAACCGGTGGTGTCACCGGCCCTGCACCCAGAGTGGATACAGAATCCACGGCAGGTTCTGAGCTTTCCAACACGCCAGCCGGTACCGGGGTCGATGCCCTCAGGAAGCCGCTACTTTGTGGCGCGACCGGTTGAGTGGCATCCGCACCAGACAAATTACTGTTAGCGATAGGGCGCACTGGCGCACTTACTGCGGGCGCATCCTGTTGCACTGGCGTCCCCATCCCGCTGGAGGTCAAGTCCGGGCGGCTTGGTAAGGCATAACTTTGCTTGGCAATGGTGGTACCGACCATACCTGGGCCTGACAGCGAGCCATCAGGTGCGACATTGATAAAATCAATTTTCACTTTGGTATTATTCGAAATATTCAGGCGATCAGCGGCCGCTTTGGATAAATCAATTACTCGCCCAGGGGTATACGGGCCACGGTCATTCACGCGCACCACAATCTGGCGGCCATTACTGACATTGGTGACGCGCACATAACTTGGAATGGGCAAAGTAGGGTGGGCGGCGGTCAATGCATTAGGATCGAACGTTTCGCCAGTGGCGGTTGTATTGCCGTTAGCTTCTTCGCCATACCAAGCGGCAAGACCCACCTGAGTGAAGTTTTGTGGATCTTTAATAATGCTGTAAGACTGGCCATTGGCTTTATAATCCTGATTAAAATTAGGATTAAAGGGTTCATAGCGCGGTTCTGCCCCGCCAATCTCTTCAACCGGGCCGTTGTACGTCTGTTGCACCTGTTGCTGGGGTGCCGGAGGCTGACTGGTACATGCTGATAACAGCACGCCTGCGATGCCTATCCAAAGCCATTCCTTACGCATTGCTCACCTCTATAAATTCTTCGATAACATTTTGCGATGAGTATGTATCGACATCACGATACCAAACCCGGCCATCAGAACTATCAGTGCCGAGCCTCCATAGCTGACCAAAGGCAAAGGTACGCCAACCACAGGTAAAATTCCACTGACCATACCTATGTTAACAAACACATATACAAATAGTATCAGCATTAATCCTCCTACCATCACTCGGCCGAAGGTGGTTTGTGCGTGGGCGGCAATCACCAAACCACGCATAATGAGACAGAGATAAAGCGCTAATAGTACCAGCACGCCAATTAAACCTAGCTCCTCTGCCAGTACGGCAAAGATAAAATCAGTATGGCGTTCCGGTAAAAACTCCAGTTGTGACTGAGTCCCGTGTAGCCAGCCTTTCCCTGATAAGCCACCTGAGCCGATGGCGATTTTTGATTGGATAATATGATAACCGGCGCCGAGCGGATCACTTTCCGGGTCCAGCAGCATCATCACGCGGTCGCGCTGATAGCCGTGCATCAGGAAGAACCACAATATCGGGATAAATGCGGCGACCAATACGGCGGCAATAGCGATTAAACGCCAACTCATACCGGAGAGAAACAGTACGAACAGGCCAGAGGCCGCAATCAGGATAGAGGTACCCAAATCGGGCTGAGCGGCTACTAATAAGGTGGGCATAAAGATTAAAATTAGCGCAATACCGGTGTTTTTCAATGAGGGCGGACAGACGTCACGGTTCATAAAGCGAGCCACCATCAGCGGAACCGCAATTTTAGCAATTTCAGAAGGTTGAAAGCGGATAAAACCCAAGTCCAGCCAGCGCTGTGCACCTTTACTTATTTGGCCAAAGGCATCAACCAATACCAACAAAATTACGCACACGAAATAGAGGTAGGGTGCCCAGTTTTCATAGACGCGCGGCGGTATCTGCGCCATAACCAGCATGACAATCAGGCCCATCGCGATTTGGCCAACTTTGCGTTCCATCATGCCGATATCTTGCCCGCTGGCGCTCCACATCACAAAGGCGCTATAAGCCAACAGCGCCAGGATGCAAATCAAAAACGGCAGATCGATGTGCATTTTGTACCACAAAGAGCCTTTTTGTTGATTATCAGTCATGAGTTACCTTAGTCCACTTCAATTAATCTGCTTCAACACCTGGAGGCAGAGGGGCCGCATCCGGTAATTCAGTATTGTTATCACCCAACAAAATGTGGTCGAGAATTTGGCGAGTAATGGTCCCCACCGCAGGCCCGGCACCCCCATTTTCTAAAATCATGGCGACAGATACCGTTGGATTTTCGTAGGGCGCAAACGCAACCATCAATTTATGGTCGCGTAAGTGTTCTGCCACTTTATGGGCATTATAGGTTTCATAGCTATACACTTGGGCGGTACCGGATTTTGCCGCTGCTTTATAAGGTGTACCTTCAAAAAACTTACGCCCCGTTCCGTTCGGACGGTTGGCTACACCATACATGCCATCTTTAGCAATTTCCCAATAACCGGAATGTATATCACCAATTTGCGTGCGATCTTCTTGTTGATAGGGGACTAACTCTCCATTAATCCGGGTGCTTTGTAGCAGATGTGGCGTTTTAACCGCGCCATCATTAATCAGCGTCATTAACGCTTTTGCCATCTGGATTGGGGTGGCGGTCCAATACCCTTGGCCGATACCCACCGGAATGGTATCCCCTTGGTACCACGGTTTTTTGTGGCGTTTTTGTTTCCACTCACGGGTCGGCATCAGGCCCGCGCGCTCTTCGGATAGATCGATACCAGTATATTCACCGTAGCCGAATTTACTCATCCATGAGGACAAACGATCAATCCCCATGTCATAGGAAACCTGATAGAAGAAGGTATCCGCCGACTCTTCCAGCGCCTTGGTGACATTCAACCGACCATGACCCCATTTTTTCCAGTCGCGAAAGCGTTTTTCTGAGCCAGGCAGTTGCCACCAGCCAGGGTCAAACAAGCTGGTATTTTTGGTGATAACCCCGGCACTCAGGGCGGAAACGGCAATATAAGGTTTTACTGTAGACGCAGGGGGGTAGACACCCTGGGTAGCACGGTTAATCAGCGGGCGGTCAGGATCGTTCAACAACCCCTGATAATCTTTGCTGGAGATCCCATCGACAAATAGGTTCGGGTCATAACTTGGGTTCGATACCAAGGCTAAGATAGCGCCGGTGCGTGGGTCCGTGACCACCACTGCGGCGCGGCTGCCACTCAGCAGTTTTTCAATATAGGTTTGCAGATGTAAATCAAGCGTCAGGTAAATATCTTTACCGGCCTGCGGCGGCTGCTCATGTAGCTGGCGGATCACCCGGCCACGGTTATTGACTTCAACTTCTTCATAACCGGTTTTGCCGTGTAATACGGATTCATAATAGCGCTCAATACCCAGTTTGCCGATATCGTGGGTTGCGGCATAGTTAGCCAGAATGCCTTCTTTATCCAACCGTTCGACATCTTTATCGTTAATTTTCGATACATAACCGATAACGTGAGTCAGGGCCGAACCATAGGGATAGAAACGGCGTTGATAGCCTTTGACTTCAATACCGGGGAAGCGGAATTGGTTAACGGCGAAACGGGCGACCTGCACCTCGGTAAGGGGGGTCTTAACGGCAATGGAGGTAAAGCGGCGTGAGCGCTTACGCTCTTTTTCAAAATTAGCGATATCCTCATCCGTCAGATCCACTATCGGGCGTAGTGCATTGAGTGTCGCGGGGAGGTCTTCGATTTTTTCCGGCATCAATTCTAATTGATAAATGGTCCGGTTCATCGCCAACGGGGTGCCGTTGCGATCAAATATCATACCGCGGCTAGGAGCGATAGGGACCAGCTTAATGCGGTTTTCATTGGAACGGGTGCGATAGTCTTCGAAACGCACTATCTGCAAATTGTACAAGTTTACAGTCAATATTCCGCTTAGCAGCAGGATACCGAGGAAAGCCACAAGGGCGCGGCGGACAAACAAGGCTGATTCAGCTGAATAGTCGCGAAAAGGGTTAGGTTCTTTTTTCATCCCGCAGCTACTTCATCTTGTCCAAAACCAACACGTTACTCAAAGCCATCACTTTACTCAGGTTCATCGCCGCTTATTCCCGGTGATAAGGGTGATTGGTCGTAATACTCCAGGCGCGATAGAGGCTTTCAGCCACTAAAACACGCACTAAAGGATGGGGTAGCGTAAGCACAGAGAGCGACCAGCTCTGCTCTGCGGCAGCTTTACAGGCTGGGGCTAATCCCTCCGGCCCGCCAATCAGCAGACTGACATCACGGCCGTCCTGCTTCCAGCGTTCTAATTGCTGAGCCAATTGTGGAGTTTCCCAGGGAGTGCCTGGGATATCCAGCGTGACAATGCGGTTATTCTTGCCAACCGCCGCCAGCATCAGTTCGCCTTCTTTTTCCAAAATGCGTTTAATATCCGCATTTTTGCCCCGCTTACCGGCCGGTATTTCTACCAGCTCGAAGGGCATATCTTTGGGAAAGCGGCGCAGGTAATCCATGAAACCTGTCTGCACCCAGTCTGGCATTTTGGTGCCGACAGCCACCAGTTGCAGTTTCACCGCTTAGCTCCAGAGTTTTTCCAGTTCATACAGACGGCGGCTTTCTTCTTGCATGACATGCACAATGATTTCGCCTAAATCCACAACAACCCAGTCAGACACACCCTGGCCTTCTACGCCCAGCGGTATCATGCCTGCCACACGGGATTCCTGCACCAGATTGTCTGCCAGCGCCATAACATGGCGGGTAGAAGTCCCGGTACAGATGATCATGTAATCAGTGATGCTGGACTTACCCTGAACATCCAAAGTGATAATGTCCTGGCCTTTCAAGTCATCGAGCTTGTCGATAACAAATTCTTGGAGCGCTTTACCTTGCAAAGGTTCCCCCTCGGGTGATTTCTGTCCATACCCTTCGTCCTTGAAGTTGCTGGGGTGTTAGCTGCACTTTCTCACCCGAATCACTTACCTGTAGTTGACCCTACATAAATAAGCTTATCGGAATTCGTGCGCTGGCTGGCTACCTGCAACGTCAAGTTCTTTGGGTATTAACGTTCTTCCGTATTGTTTGCAGGAGTTCCCACGAACAGTTACCGGTATGAACAGTTAGAATGTAACGGTTTTTCAGCGAATACCTGAAATTTAGCGGCGGAGTATAACATGGGTGAATGCGTCGCGATATAAACCCTCAGTTCCTCAACCGCGATATAAACCTTGTAACTCAATATATCGCTGGACAGCACGTGGCAGCAGGTCATCGCAGCTCTCACCATTATGACGCCGATGACGAATATCGGTAGCTGAAATATTCAATAAAGGTGTATCAGCCAGATAGATTAACCCTTGTGGTTGCAGGTTTAATGCTTGCGGATCCAAGACTCGTCGCTCATCAAGCCATTGCTGTAACTCAGGTGTTTCCAGCGTTTGTGAGTAACCAGGGCGGGCGCAAACCAGCAAATGGCACACATCCAATATCGATTGCCAGCGATGCCATTTATGCAGCGATAATAATGAATCCTGCCCAATGATAAACGCTAACGGCAGTTCAGCACCACGTTCTTTACGCAGTGATTCCAGGGTATCAATGGTGAATGAGGGGGTATCGCGCAATAACTCCCGCGAGTCGACGCTGAACAGCGGGTTACCGGCTACCGCCAGTTCCACCATTTTCAGCCGTTGCTGTGCATTGGCCTCGGGTTGTGGGCGGTGAGGTGGGACATTATTGGGTAATAAAATAATATGTTGCAGACCCACTTGTTGAGCCAATGCTTCAACCGGCGTCAAGTGGCCGTAATGAATGGGGTCAAAGGTACCGCCGAACAGGGCATGTAGGGCGCGAGTCGGGGATTTATTGGGCATCAAAAAAGCTCTCAGGTAATATTTTGCCACACATCAGCATAGATAGCGTTTCTAATTCAGGCCAGATTGACTGACCATAATCCTGTTTCAAGCGAACTTCTATCTGTGCCAGCAAATGAACGGCTTGTTGCAATTGTGGCAGCGAAAGGCGTTGCAGAGCCTGCGTCATCATGGGCCGGCGATTTTGCCACACTTTTAACTGATCAAATAGCGTACGCAGTGGCACCTGATCCATGCGGCGCTTCAACGTTAGCAGCAAGAGCAGTTCTCGCTGTAAGGTGCGCAGCAAAATAACCGGTTCACTCTCTTCCTGCTGCAATTGTTGCAGGATATGCCAGGCGCGTTTGCTCTTCCCAGCTATTAGGGCATCGAGCCAGTGGTAAGGGGTGAAATGCGCGGCATCGTTGACCGCTTGCTCAACTTTAGGCAGCGTCAGTTTACCGTCAGGGTAGAGCAACGATAACCGTTCCAAAGCTTGTGATAGCGCCAGCAGATTGCCTTCGTAGCAGTAACAAAGCAGTTGAATGGCGGGGTCATCGACCTCCAGATTCAGGCTTTTGGCCCGTGTACTGACCCAACGTGGCAGTTGTGCCTGCTCCGGCGTTTGGCAACTGACAAATACGCCATTACTACCGAGTGCTTTAAACCAGGCACTGTTTTCTTGTGCTTTGGTTAGTTTATTTGCGCGCAAAATCAATAAAATATCTGAATGTAACAGGCCCGATAACTTAACCAATTGTTCGTTCATTGGTGCCGTTAAACCACTGTCAGGGAAGCTCAGCGTCAATGTCTGGCGGCTGGCAAATAGACTGAGTGCCTGACAAAGACTAAAGATATTGTCCCACTCGGTATGAGTATCCAGCGCAAAACTGAAATGTTCGGTGAAATCATGCTCTATTGCTACCCGACGAATGTGGTCCTGACTTTCTTGTAACAGCAATGGCTCATTGCCGCATAACAGATAGCAAGCGCGCAGCCCCTCATGGAGCTGCGCGACAAGTTGTTCAGGATAGACTCGGATCATTGGGCCGGGGTACTGACTGCGGGTTTGCCAATATTGATTTCTTTAGTTTCTGCCATCTTGGCGGCGCCTGTTGCTGTATTATTGCCAACCGGCTTGTCACCATTTTCTTGCGCATTTTTGACTTCTGCAGCATGTACGGTCAGAAGCTGACGTACTAACTGCTGAGCGGCTTGTTCACGCATTTCCTGACGGAGAACCTGAGCTTCAGCATCTTTGGCGAGCGCTGTTAACGGGTTATCGAAGAATGTGCGGAAGATATTAACCCGTAATGGGTAAATATCATGACCCGGTATCAATACCTGCGCCTGCACATGCAACACTAACTGATACTCCGCCGTTACCCCATTGCGGAAGATTGACACGGTATCCTGATTTTCTGATGAACCAAGGATCCGCAAGGCGGGTAAGTCTTTACGCATCGGGTCATCAACAATGGTGACATTGCTTAAACGCAACTGTTGACGTACAGCTCGGGTTAACGGGCCATAAGGGTCACTACTTTCCAGCAACAGTTTTTGCAGTTCAGGTGGCACCTGAGTGGTGCCTCGCAGATTAAAGCCACAGCCAGCGGTGACCAGCACCGCTAACCCCAGCAACAATGTCAGAATACGATGTCGCACAACTCCTCCTTGTCTTAACCTACAACCAGGTTAAGCAGTTTGCCAGGGACGTAGATTACTTTACGCACAGTAACCCCATCCAGGTATTTAGCCACCAGGTGCTCTTGACCAGCGCGTTCGCGAACTTGCTGTTCAGTGGCATCGGCAGGCACAGTAATTCTGCCACGCACTTTACCATTAACCTGTACGACTACTAATTTAGAGTCTTCGACCATCGCCTGTTCATCAGCAATTGGCCATGGTGCGGTATCGATATCACCTTCACCACCCAGAGCTTGCCACAAACTGAAGCAAACGTGCGGGGTGAATGGATAAAGCATACGTACCACTGCCAGTAATGCTTCTTGCAGCAGAGCACGATCTTGCTCAGTTTCCTGAGGTGCACGGCCCAGCTTGTTCATCAACTCCATCACCGCAGCGATGGCGGTGTTGAAGGTTTGACGGCGGCCCACGTCATCAGTGACTTTGGCAATCGTTTTGTGCAGATCACGACGCAGTGATTTTTGCTCTTCCGTCAGGCTGGCAATATCCAGCGGCGCAGTTGCACCTTTGGCAGTGCTTTCAAACACCAGACGCCAGACACGTTTTAAGAAGCGGTTAGCCCCTTCAACGCCAGACTCCTGCCATTCCAACGTCATTTCTGCCGGCGATGCAAACATCATAAACAGGCGCACAGTATCGGCACCGTATTTTTCTACCATAACTTGCGGGTCGATACCGTTGTTTTTCGATTTCGACATTTTGCTCATACCGGCATACACCAGTTCATGGCCTTGCGCGTCGGTCGCTTTAACAATCCGCCCTTTCTCATCACGCTCGACAATAGCATCAGCCGGTGAAACCCAGATACGTTCACCGCTGGTACCGGTGTAGTAGAAGGCGTCAGCCAATACCATGCCTTGGCACAACAGACGTTTGGCTGGTTCGTCGGAGTTCACCAGACCGGCATCACGCAGTAGTTTGTGGAAGAAACGGAAGTACATCAGGTGCATGATGGCGTGTTCAATACCGCCTACATACTGATCAACGGGCAGCCAGTAGTTGGCGGCGGCAGGGTCCAGCATGCCCTCGTCAAATTGTGGGCAGGTGTAGCGTGCGTAATACCAAGATGATTCCATAAAGGTATCGAAAGTATCAGTTTCACGCAGGCCCGGCATCCCGTTAACGGTGGTTTTCGCCCACTCAGGATTAGCCTTGATCGGGCTGGTAATACCGTCCATTACAACATCTTCTGGCAGGATAACCGGCAGTTGGTCTTCTGGTGTTGGCACGACGGTGCCATCTTCCAATGTCACCATTGGGATAGGCGCACCCCAATAACGCTGACGTGATACACCCCAATCGCGCAGGCGATAATTCACTTTACGCTGGCCAACACCGAGAGCCACCAGTTTGTCAGCAATGGCATTAAAGCCCGCTTCATAATCCAGACCGTCGAACTCGCCGGAGTTGAACAGGGTGCCTTTTTCGGTCATGGCTTCCTGACTCAAATCAGGCTCGCTACCGTCAGCGGCTAAAATAACTGGCTTGATTGGCAGGTGGTATTTGGTGGCAAATTCCCAGTCACGGGCATCGTGGCCTGGAACCGCCATTACCGCGCCGGTACCGTAATCCATCAAGACAAAGTTAGCGGCCCAGATAGCCAGCTTCTCACCTGTCAGTGGATGGATGGCGTATAGGCCGGTCGCCATGCCTTTTTTCTCCATCGTTGCCATTTCAGCTTCGGCAACTTTGGTATTGCGACATTCAGCCACAAAATTAGCTAGCGCCGGGTTGGTGGCAGCCGCTTGCAGTGACAATGGGTGACCGGCAGCAACCGCCACATAGGTCACACCCATAAAGGTGTCTGGGCGGGTGGTATAAACTGACAGTTTTTCTTCGCTATCTTGCACGTCGAAAACGATATCAACCCCTTCGGAGCGGCCAATCCAGTTGCGTTGCATGGTTTTCACCTGCTCTGGCCAGCTTTCCAGCGTGTCGAGATCATTAAGCAACTGATCAGCGTAATCGGTGATTTTAATAAACCACTGCGGGATCTCTTTGCGTTCAACCTTGGTATCACAACGCCAACAGCAGCCGTCGATTACCTGTTCGTTGGCTAACACGGTCATATCTTGTGGACACCAGTTAACCGCAGAGGTCTTTTTGTAGACCATGCCTTTTTCATACAACTTGGTGAAGAACCACTGTTCCCAACGGTAATAGTCAGGTTTACAGGTGGCAATCTCGCGATCCCAGTCGTAACCGAAGCCCAGTAGTTTCAACTGGTTCTTCATATATTCGATGTTGTCGTAAGTCCATGGGGCCGGTGCGGTGTTATTTTTAACTGCTGCACCTTCTGCCGGCAGGCCAAACGCATCCCAGCCAATCGGCTGTAGGACGTTCTTGCCCAGCATACGTTGGTAGCGTGAGATAACATCACCAATGGTGTAGTTACGAACGTGCCCCATATGTAGGCGTCCTGAAGGGTATGGCAGCATAGATAGGCAGTAATATTTTTCTTTGCTGGTATCTTCAGTGACTTTAAATGTTTGCTTCTCTTGCCAGTGAAGCTGTACTTGCGTTTCGATATCTTCTGGGCGGTATTGCTCTTGCATGGCGGCCAGTGGTCCTATAGTGAAAAACAGCTACGCCTGTAGCATCATCTGTTTCATATCATAAAGAGAGATCCGCATAGCATAGCTGATAAGCGGCAGGCGCAACAACACTCAGCATCCCGCAGAACGGTTTTTCTGCGCGGTGAATGGCAGAAATCATCAAAGTGGGGGAGTAACAACCTTATGATGACGTGACTTCAGTCATTTACGGCTAAAATAATAAACGTTAGCTTTAATATCAGAGTAAGTACCAGCAGACAACAGCAGCGGGGCAACCATAAGCAGGCGAGAGATTGGCTCTATCACTATTTTCTTTGTAACAACCTTTGCTGTACCACAATCGCGGATCGAGGAGACAGTATGAACAAGGTAGCTCAATATTATCGTGAGTTGGTGGCATCACTGACAGAACGCTTGAAAAATGGTGAACGTGATATCGATAAGCTGGTGGAAAGCGCCGAGCAGCGGTTAGACGCAGTAGAAGAGTTGAGCCGGAGTGAGGTTGAGCAAATCATTCAGGCGGTGCGCCGCGATCTGGAGGAGTTTGCCCGTAGTTATGAAGAGAGTAAGGACGAATTCACTGATAGTGTATTTATGCGGGTGATTAAAGAGAGCCTGTGGCAGGAGCTGGCGGATATCACTGATAAAACACAGCTAGAGTGGCGTGAAGTGTTTAAAGATGTCAGCCACCATGGGGTGTATCACAGTGGTGAGGTGGTTGGATTAGGGAATCTGGTGTGTGAAAAGTGCCACCATCGCCTGGCTTTCTATACCCCTGAAGTGTTGCCGCTCTGCCCTAAGTGTGGGCATGACCAATTTAACCGCCGGCCATTCCAGCCCTAACATTAATTTGGGCTAAAAAGAGACACTCCGCAGTGGCGGAGTGTCATTCGATTATTCGCTGTAGCGGGCAACCCGTTCAACCAGCAAATCAATAAATCCTTTCCTGTCGATACCCATCAACACTTCTGCATTAGGCACATTATCTGTGAGCTGGTAATAATCGACCACCGTCATGCCTTGGGTGTATTCACCACGCGTTTCGATGCCGACCCAGCGTTCAATGCTAGTGAATAACTCGGGGGCCAATAACCAGGCAATGGTGCAAGGGTCATGTAGCGGGGCACCTTGAAAACCCCAGCGTTCCTGGCGGTGATACAGCATGAAGAAGTCCAGTAAGCCTGCTACCACGTCGGCGACCGGATTATTCAACTGACGAATGCGATCGATATCTTCATCCATTACTTGTGCCTGATGGGTCACATCCAACCCGGCCATAGTAAGCGGAATACCTGATTTAAATACCCGATCAGCGGCCTCAGGGTCGACAAAAATATTAAATTCAGCAGCGGCGGTCCAGTTTCCTAGCATCACGGCCCCCCCCATGATGACTATACGCTCTATTTTGGCCGTCAGAGCGCCATGACCGGCCAGCAGCAAGGCAATGTTAGTCAATGGGCCTGTAGCCACAAGGGTCACCGGATGAGGGCTGGCACGCAATATTCTCGCCATTAGCTCCACCGCATTGTCAGTTTGCGGGGCAAAATCTGGATCCGGTAATGAGGGGCCATCTAACCCGCTTTCACCGTGAACATTGTCGGCAATAATCAATTCGCGCAGTAATGGTTTGAGTGCGCCGCCTGCCACCGGGATATCCTGACGCTTGAGCAGTGTCAGAATGCGCAGGGCATTACGCAAAGTTTTGTCGGGAGTTTGGTTACCGGCACAAGTGGTAACCGCTGCTACGTTGAGTTCGGGGGAGGCCAACGCCAGAATCAATGCAATAGCATCGTCATGGCCGGGATCGCAATCAATGATAATAGAGCGGGGCATCACTTTTCCTCTTGTTAGTCACAGTGTTAATCAGAGGATGCGCACAAAAAAACGGATAAGCAATCACGCAGGGCGTAAAAAGAGAACAGACGCAAATTTCCTCCCCTACGGGCGCAGGGGAGGTGGTGTGATTAATGCAGAATTTTTGCCAGGAAATCTTTGGCGCGATCTGATTTAGGATTATTAAAGAAATCATCTTTGTTGCTGTCTTCGACGATTTTCCCTTCATCCATAAAAATAACGCGGTTAGCCACTTTGCGGGCGAAGCCCATTTCGTGGGTAACTACCATCATGGTCATCCCTTCCAATGCCAGTTTGACCATCACATCCAACACTTCGTTGATCATTTCCGGGTCAAGTGCGGAGGTGGGCTCATCAAACAGCATGGCAATGGGGTCCATGCAGAGTGCGCGGGCAATTGCCACGCGCTGCTGCTGGCCACCCGATAACTGAGAAGGAAATTTATCTGCATGGGTAGAAAGGCCCACGCGATCTAACAGTTTCAACCCCTTTTCACGTGCTTCTGCTTTATCACGTTTGAGTACTTTGATTTGCGCCAGCGTCAGATTTTCAATGATAGACAGGTGTGGGAACAGCTCGAAATGTTGGAACACCATGCCCACTTTGGAACGCAGTTGGGCCAGATTAGTGCCTTTATCATTCACACCAATACCATTAACTGTAATGCTGCCTTTTTGAATAGGTTCCAGCCCATTAACAGTTTTGATTAAGGTTGATTTGCCTGAGCCTGAAGGACCACAGACCACCACAACCTCACCTTTTTTAACTTCGGTGGTGCAGTCAGCCAGCACCTGAAAGTGGCCGTACCACTTAGAAACATTTTTCAGGGAAATCATCAAACAGTCCTTTTCTTCAAATAGTTAACCAGCATCGACGCGGCAATACTGATAACGAAATAAACCAAACCGGCAAACAGCACCATTTCGACCTGAGTACCGTCCCGTTCGCCAATGGTGGTGGCGGTGCGGAAGAAATCGGCCAGGCTAAGGACATACACCAGTGAAGTATCCTGAAATAACACTATCCCCTGAGTTAACAGCAGCGGCACCATTGCGCGGAAAGCCTGGGGCAGGATAACCAGCCGCATTGACTGCCCATGGGTCATGCCCAATGCCAACGCAGCAGAGGATTGCCCACGGGAAATACTCATGATCCCGGCGCGGATAATTTCTGAGTAATAGGCCGCTTCAAACAGCGAAAAGGCTACCATGGCTGAGATTAACCGAATATCAGTTTTTGGTGATAAGCCCAGCACATTTTGTAATAAGCTCGGGACAACCAAATAAAACCACAGCAGCACCATCACCAACGGAATAGAGCGGAACACGTTGACATAGGCAGTTGCAAACCAACTGATGGCTTTAATCGGCGACAAGCGCATGACTGCCAGAACCGTCCCCCAGATAATGCCAAATACGATAGCGGTAATGGTTATCTTGGCGGTGACCACTAACCCTTGCAGCAGATAGGGCATGCTGGGGGCGATAGAACTCCAATCAAATTCGTACATTATTTACTCCCCAGATTGCCGGGTAACTGCACTTTCTTTTCAACTAATCGCATCAACAGCATGATCACGGCGTTGATCAGTACATAACCAAGAGTGATGGCGGTGAAGGACTCATAGGCGTGAGCTGAATAATCCAGCAATTTACCGGCTTGAGCGGCCATATCGACCAATCCGATTGTTGAAGCAATGGCGGAGTTTTTTACCAGGTTGAGCATTTCTGAGGTCATCGGGGGAATGATCACCCGATAAGCATTGGGCAGTAACACATAGCGATAGGTTTGTGGCAGGGTCAACCCCATAGCCAAACCCGCTGCTTTCTGGCCTCGAGGCAGTGACTGAATCCCGGCACGGACTTGTTCACAAACACGTGCTGCGGTAAATAAGCCAAGGCAAAGCATCGATGAAAGAAAGAACTGTATGTTCGGGTCAAGTTCACTTTTAAACCACATGCCAATATCAACTGGCAACAGTTCAGGTACCACCAGATACCAGGTAAAGAATTGCACAATCAAGGGTACGTTACGAAACAGCTCAACGTAGCAGGTCCCAATCCCTGACAGGATTCGATTGGGCACGGTTCTTAAAATACCAAACAGTGAACCGACAAAGAACGCGATCACCCAGGCGCACAGTGACAAAGCGACGGTGACTTGAAAGCCGGACCAGATCCAGCCGAGGTAGGTGGTATTGCCGAAGGGGGCAGGTTGCAAGAAGATGCCCCAGTTCCAGTCTATTGACATAACAAACTCCCTTAAAAGGATGGATAAGCCACCCTGATGACTGATGATTTAATGCGTAGCGACCTTGAGGACTCACAAAAAAATGCGGAGTGGGGAACGGCCACCCCGCATCCTGTCTTTACCCTGCATCTTTCAAATTGCAGATGTGTTGGCTGCCCTCGTTCACCTGAATCACTTATTTGTATAAGCTCATCAGGATTATGAACCTCATCAGAGGCTCACCCTACGGGCCAGCGCAAGCGCTGTTCAAAATGGTTTACAACCAATTTGTCTCTTGCTTGCCGTCTTCCTGCACTCTGAAATCTATTGGGTATCTCCTATCGGCCCATCATCAATCGAATCGGGCAGGTAACCACCCGCCCTGATTTATTATTGTTAGTTCAATGCTTTATCGTTAGGTGCTTTGAACAGCGCCTTCATTTCATCAGACAGTGAGAAATTCAGGTTAAGATTTTTAGGTGGAATTGGGTTTTTGAACCAGCGATCGAATGATTTTTCAGCTACACCAGAAGTTTGTGCACTGGCAATGGTTTCATCCAATAAGGCTTTAAAGGCCGGATCATTTTTGCGCAACATACAGCCGTAAGCTTCCTGAGACTGCGGAGTACCGACGATATCCCATTGGTCTGGTTTCTTGGCTTTGGCTCGCTCACCGGCTAGCAGAGCATCATCCATCATAAAGGCCACTGCGCGGCCACTTTCCAAGGTGCGGAAAGAGTCACCGTGGTCTTTGGCGCTGATGATGCGCATATCCATTTTGTCTTTTTCATTTAGCTTATTCAGCAGGACTTCAGATGTCGTACCTGAAGTTACAACCACTGCTTTACCGGCCAAATCTTTGAAATCTTTAACTTCAGACCCTTTTTTGGTCAGTAAACGGGTACCGACTACAAAAATGGTATTACTGAACGCCGCTTGTTGCTGACGCTCCAGATTATTGGTGGTGGAACCACACTCAAAGTCAAAGGTGCCGTTTTGCAGTAGTGGAATACGATTCTGTGAGGTGATTGGGATCAGTTTGACCTGTAAGTCTGGAGCATTAAGTTTTTTCTTAACTGCATCAATGATCAGATTAGAATAATCTTGTGCGTAACCAACAACTTTCTGCTGATTATCGTAATAAGAGAAGGGAACGGAAGATTCACGGTGACCCACTACGATAACGCCGCTGTCTTTAATCTTTTTCAGAGTATCAGCCTGGGCTTCAGCTTTCGCTGCGGGTTGTGCTGCCGCTTCTTCTGCTTGGGCTACGCCACTTGCCATCCCAGCTAACAGTAGCGCTAACGCCAATTTACGCATATGCATGGTCCAACTCCTTTGCTGTTGTTTTATTACTTGATGTTGTGATGCTAAAAATACGTTGTTGCTAAATCTCGTCAGGCGAGAAATCGTTTTGTTTCGTTTCAGCGGTACAACCACCGATGTTTTGTTGGCCAGTACGTGGTTTTCGCTGTTACTTGTATCAGATTATCTTTAAAAAATAGCCAAATGTTATGCGAATGATGAATAAATGTTTGTTTTTTGGGATGCAAATCGCACCAAATAGAGGCAATAAAACAGCAATGCACTTCTATGGTGCGGGATATGCCCTATAAACGAGCGTGTAAATAATCCTGATCCCGCATTTGAAACGCTGTGTTCCCTACATGTTGCGGTAATCCCCGACAACGGCTAAAAGATTGGCGGGCATTGGCAGAGAGTTAACACATAATGGTTAGAAACAATGCAAGGTCTGTGCCAGTCGCGGCGAAGAGATGAGGATAATAGCTCTACAATTGAGAGCTATAGAATACCCACGGGGAGTTGTGGGTATTAATCAGCCGCCAAACAGCGGCTTTACTGCCAGTTAGCCTAATTGCTGGTTGTTGATAGCCACGTGGGCCTTAAACACATCCAATGCTGTCGGAATGGTCTCTTTTGCGGCGTGTTTTTCTGGGCTCCACAGCTTGGCAAAGGTAATCGCGCGGCCACAATGAATAAACACTTCATCAACCTCGATCACTAACACACTGCGGGCGGGGTGGCCATTTTGGCTAAAGCGCTCACACAGTTCAGGATCGACCGAAATCTTAGCCCGGCCATTCACCCGAAAACCTTCGTCCCAGTTGGGTATCAGGAACAAGATACCGATAGCGGGGTTATGCAGCAGGTTGCGGATACCATCCAGGCGGTTGTTCCCCGGGCGGTCTGGTAGCATCAGGGTTTTACTGTCCTGTACATGGATAAAACCCGGTTCCCCACCTTTGGGTGAGCAGTCGATACCATTGGCGCCGAGGGTACCCAGTACGGCGAAGGGGGCTGCCGCGATGAGTTTTTTAGCATAATCATCAATGTGATCTATCTGTTTCTTCAACACGGTTTCAAAGGGGGCGGCGTAGTGCTCGCTGAGTTGTGCTTCGCTGGTGAGGATAAATTCAGGCTTCAGTGACATAAGGCTCTCAAGATTAACGGGCATGCAGATAACATGCCCACATATTATGTTATTTGTTATCAGAACGACTACGGATCGCGCGGTACAGCGTGAGGGCGCCAAGCACCAGCGTGATAATCCACATCGGCCATGAACCCAAACGGGCATAGGGGGTGACGCCCGTTGTTGGTGTAACTTTGGCCTCTAACACCTGTTGGGTAAATTGCGGGATCTGGGCGAGCACTTCACCGCTCGGGCCAACCACCGCAGTGATACCGTTATTGGTACTGCGCAGCAGAGGGCGACCCAATTCAAGCGCGCGCATCCGTGCCATCTGGAAATGTTGCCATGGTCCAATTGAGTGGCCGAACCAGGCATCATTCGAGACGGTCAGCAGGAAATTGGTATCAGGATTGAAATTATCCCGTACCTGCTGGCCTAACACGATTTCATAACAAATAGCCGCAGTCAGGTTATATCCTGCCACCTTGAGCGATGGTTGCACATAACTGCCACGGCTGAACGTTGACATCGGTAGGTCAAACAGCGGTGCCAGCGGACGCAGTAAGGATTCTAACGGCACAAATTCACCAAATGGGACCAGATGGTGTTTGCTGTAACGGTTTCGGCTCGGATATTGATACGGTTCTTTATCGCCTAAGACGATGACGCTATTAAAGAAATGATACCCCTGACCTTCAGGCCGACGCTGGGCATCGACAATCCCCGTGATCAAGCTGCTATGATTGGCTCGCATCAGATCATCAACCATTGTCAGGAAGCCGGTTTGATCGGTTTCAATATCAGGAATGGCAGATTCCGGCCAGATGATGATCGGCGCTTTGCCCATAAACGGGCGAGTTTCATCCAGATAGACTTGCAGGGTCGAAAGCAGGACTTTAGGGTCCCACTTCATGGACTGAGCAATGTTACCTTGCACCATGGCGATATTGACAGCGCGCTCCGGCTCTGGCGTGAACCAATGCACTTGGCGCAGTGGCCATGGTAACAATAACAGTGCCATCGCCACTATTGCCGCAGTCACCCGGCGCTGATAGCAGGCGTAGACCAGTAATCCACTGATTGCCATCAGTACAAAGGTGATGCCATCAACCCCGAGTATTGGGGCAATCCCACGCAGCGGGCCATTAATCTGGCTGTAGCCAAATTGCAGCCACGGGAAGCCGGTCAACACCCAGCCGCGCAAGAATTCCGTCAGTTGCCATACAACCGGGGCGGCAATCGCTAGCCGCCACCATGTCGCTTTTGGGCTGAGACGCGCTAACACACCGGCAAATAGCAGGGTGTAGAGCGATAGGTAGGCCGCCAGTAGTACCACCAGGAAAATATTGATTGCCGTTGGCATTCCGCCGAACTCGGAAATACTGACATAGACCCAGTTAATACCGCTACCGAATAGCCCCATTCCCCAACAAAAGCCAATAAAGGCGGACTGCCGGGTATTACGGTTCAGGGTTAGGCTGAGTAAGCCAAACAGTGAAACAATGGCTGCGGGCCAGTAATCAAACGGTGAATAGGCCAGCGTACCGCAGGCACCAAAAAATAGCGCCAGTAGGGCGCGAACCCACTGGCGTTGAAGATATGAAGCAATAGGCATCAAGGATTTATTCTTCCAGTTTGGGTTGCGGAGCATCATCCGGGATTTTTACATGAACCTGAATGATACGTCGGCTATCCGCCATGGCAACTTTAAATAAGTAACCTTCAATTTCAATGGTTTCACCCCGGGCAGGTAAATGGCCAAATGCCTGCATTACCAAGCCACCAATGGTGTCAACCTCATCGTCGCTGAAATGGGTATTGAACACTTCATTGAAATCTTCAATTTGCGTCAGCGCACGAATGGTATAGGTATGCTTGCTGAGTTGACGCACATCTCTGTCTTCTTCATCGTCATACTCATCTTCTATTTCGCCAACGATCAGCTCAAGAATATCTTCAATGGTCACCAGCCCTGACACGCCACCAAACTCATCAATGACAATAGCCATATGGTAGCGCTGGGAACGGAACTCCTTCAGCATCCGATCGACACGCTTACTTTCTGGCACTACAACCGCCGTCCGTAACACTTTATCAATACTGAATGGCTCGGAGTCGGTGCGCATAAACGGCAACAAATCCTTGGCCATCAGGATACCTTCGATGTGATCTTTATCTTCGCTAATCACCGGAAAGCGGGAGTGAGCAGATTCAATAATCACATCCAAACACTCATCCAGCGTTTGGTTACGCTTTAATGTGACCATTTGAGAACGGGGGATCATGATGTCCCGCACGCGCTGCTCGGCAATATCCATCACGCCTTCCAGCATGTCACGGGTATCGGGATCGATCAGATCGTTTTGTTCAGAATCACGGATAAGCTCTACCAAATCACCACGGTTTTTAGGTTCACCGTGAAATAACTGGTTAAGGATAAGAGTAAAGAACCCTTTCTTGGGACTGGGGCTATCGTTGTTTTGTGAGTGGTCGTCGCTCATGGCGTTTTAGTTAAGTTTACTCATGTTATACCCTTGTATCTGATGCCGTAGGGGCTAGCGAGGTTTGCTTGCCGCCTACCTGCAATTCCAATGACGTTGGGTAAAGATTATATTTTATCGGTAGCAGTAGACTCACACCGCCGACAGTTTTCCCCGACTAACAGGGCATTATAACACCCGATATGATGGGTTTATTCGGGGTCTTTCTCCGAAATATACGGATCTGGATAACCCAGACTTTGCATAATTTCAGTTTCGATTGACTCCATTTCTTCTGCTTCATCGTCCACGATGTGGTCATACCCTAGCAGATGGAGACTGCCGTGAACAACCATATGCGCCCAATGAGCTAATAGTGCTTTTTCTTGCTCGATAGCTTCTTGTTCAACCACCTGACGGCAAATGATTAAATCACCCAATAGTGGCAGTTCAATTTCAGGTGGGGCCTCAAAAGGAAAAGACAAGACATTGGTCGGTTTATCTTTACCGCGATAGGTTAGATTCAGCTCATGGCTTTCAGCTTCATCAACCAACCGAATGGTCACTTCTGCTACGTCTTGAAACTGCGGTAATACCGCCTCCAACCAACGCTGAAAGTCAGCTTCGGCAGGTAAACCCTGGCTATCGGCGCAGGCAATTTGTAAATCGAGTATAACTTGGCTCACGGAGCCTCCTGCTCAGACGGGGTATGGTTTTCCCGCTTACGTTGTTCGGCAATAGTCTCTTTGCGTTTTTGTTCCGCCGCTTCCCAGGCCTCATAGGCAATAACCACACGGGCCACCACGGGGTGACGCACCACATCTTCGCTATGGAAGAAGTTAAAGCTCAGCTCTTCTACCTCAGACAGCACTTCAATGGCATGACTTAAGCCAGATTTTTGGTGGCGCGGTAAGTCGGTTTGCGTCACATCACCGGTAATAACTGCCTTGGAGTTAAAGCCCATACGGGTGAGAAACATCTTCATCTGTTCGATGGTGGTGTTCTGGCTCTCATCCAGAATGATAAAGGCATCATTGAGTGTCCGGCCCCGCATATATGCCAGCGGAGCCACTTCAATCACGTTACGTTCGATCAATTTTTCAACGCGCTCAAAGCCAAGCATTTCAAACAGTGCATCATAAAGTGGGCGCAGGTATGGATCGACTTTCTGACTCAGGTCCCCGGGCAGGAAACCCAATTTTTCGCCCGCTTCAACGGCCGGGCGGGTCAGTAAGATACGGCGCACATTCTGGCGCTCCAGAGCATCAACTGCCGCGGCTACCGCCAGATAGGTTTTACCGGTCCCGGCAGGACCAATCCCAAAGGTAATATCGTGATCAAGAATATTGGCGATGTATTGCGCCTGATTGGGGGTACGCGGTTTAACCATGCCGCGCTTGGTACGGATATTCACGGCTTTTCCGTAATCGGGTACGCTCTGTGCCGTTTGCTCCAATACATGACTCTCTTTCACCGCAAGGTGGATATCTTCTGGGGATATCTCTGGGGTAACACCCCGAATGGGGGCGGTGTCAACATACAGATGGCGCAGGATATCTGCCGCTGCAACAACGCAGATATTCTTACCGACTAACTTGAAACGGTTGTCTCGGCGATTAATTTCAATACCTAACCGGCGCTCCAACTGCTTGATGTTGTCATCAAAAGGGCCGCACAGACTCAACAAACGCTGATTGTCGGTGGGCTCTAGCAAGATTTCTTGTGTCACTACGTGCAAACTATTTCTCTGAGTCACTGTGTTCCTCTGGATATATCATTCACGGATATTATTTGTCTGATACCCGATTATACCTTTCGTATTGGAAATGGCCTTGGGCATATAACGTCAATCATACATGTCATTTAAGAATTATTCATGGTGCATGGTGCTGACGCAAGTTTACTTATCAATCCGTGCTTTCACGCTCTATTCAAGTAGCGACCCTCTGGAGGTGCAACTTAAACAGTCCGAATCTGCGCAGCAGCCCACTAAAATAAAACAGGCACTGAGAATGCAGCGCCTGCTAATGCGAGTCAACTCGAACAACTATGGTCAGGGTTGATACTGCCCCACGCCAATTTCATTTTCTTTTCGGGTCCGCGCAATGACCGATTGTGGCGATTCATGAACCCGTAGCGCCATCTGGTCTTCGGTGCGCTGCAAAATACCGCGCAGTGAACTGGCATAAACGTCTACAATTTCGACATCAACGAATTTGCCAATCATCTCTGGTGTACCTTCAAAATTCACCACCCGGTTATTTTCGGTACGCCCGGCCAGCTCCATTGCACTTTTGCGGGAGGGGCCTTCTACCAGAATACGTTGCACACAGCCAACCATCTCGCGGCTGATTTCCATGGCCTGCTGAGTGATACGCTGTTGCAAAATATGCAGTCGCTGTTTTTTCTCCTCTTCACTGACATCGTCTGGTAGCTCTGCCGCGGGTGTGCCAGGGCGTGGAGAGTAAATAAAGCTGTAACTGGTATCGAAATGAATCTCCGCGACCAGCTTGATGGTTTGTGCAAAATCCTGCTGAGTTTCACCAGGGAAACCGATAATAAAATCGGAACTTATCTGGATATCTGGCCGCGCCTGCCGCAGTTTGCGGATGATAGCTTTGTACTCCAGTGCGGTGTGGGCGCGTTTCATCATGGTTAAAATTCGGTCGGAACCACTTTGCACTGGCAGATGCAGAAAACTCACCAGTTCTGGCGTATCGCGATAAACATCGATGATATCGTCGGTAAACTCAATCGGATGGCTGGTGGTAAAGCGAATGCGATCGATACCGTCAATGGCGGCAACCAGCCGCAATAACTCGGCAAAACTACAGATATCGCCGTCATAGGTGGCACCGCGATAGGCATTGACATTCTGGCCGAGCAGATTCACTTCCCGCACCCCTTGGGACGCTAACTGTGCAATTTCAAACAGAATATCGTCACTTGGGCGGCTGATCTCTTCGCCACGAGTGTAAGGCACCACGCAGAAGGTACAATATTTATTGCATCCTTCCATGATAGAAACGAACGCGGTCGGGCCTTCAGCACGCGGCTCTGGCAGCCGATCAAACTTTTCAATCTCAGGGAAGCTGATATCTACCACCGGACTGTGCGTGCCTTGGACGTGGTTAATCATTTCTGGCAGGCGATGCAGGGTTTGCGGCCCGAAAATGACATCAACACAGGGCGCGCGTTGGCGCAGATGTTCGCCTTCCTGTGATGCTACACATCCACCGACACCAATAATCAGATTGGGATTCTTTTCTTTCAGGAGCTTCCAATGGCCCAGCAGGCTGAATACTTTTTCTTGTGCTTTTTCGCGAATTGAACAGGTATTCAGTAGCAGTAAATCGGCTTCTTCCGGGATCTCAGTCAACTGGTAGCCATGGGTGCTGGCCAGCAAATCTGCCATTTTAGATGAATCATATTCATTCATCTGGCAGCCCCAGGTTTTAATATGCAGTTTTTTCGTCATGGCTTATCTACCATCAAAAATTCATCATAAATGTCACATCGCGCGGTGCGGTGATCCATGTGTTCGCCAGGCGCAAAGGCTCACTAGTTGCGGGGTATTGTAGTCATTTGCAGTTGCGATGACCACCGCAGTTCGGCTTAGTTATTCTGTGGGGTGATGAAAAATCCGGTACACTGAGGGCAGATAAAGTATGGATGTTATTTTAACTTTTAAAAAATGGCCAAAATGAATAAATCGCAACCAAATTATGATGTTGTGGTGGTGGGGGGCGGTATGGTTGGTGCTGCCGCCGCGCTTGGACTGGCACAAACAGGCTGGTCAGTCGCGTTACTTGAGCATGAAGCCCCAGCCCCATTTGAGGCTGACAGCGTGCCCGATTTACGAGTTTCCGCTATCGGCTGCACTTCGGTGTCGTTGCTGAAACAGCTCGGTGTCTGGCCGCAGGTACAGCAGATGCGTTATGCACCTTATCGTCGGTTGGAGACCTGGGAGCAGCCCGGTTCACAGGTGGTGTTTGATGCCGCCTCGCTCTCTTTGCCTGAGCTGGGGTTTATGGTTGAGAACCGGGTTTTGCAGTTGGCATTATGGCAACAGATAGCGGAATGCCCCAATTTAACGTTGCTGTGCCCGTCACGGCTGCAAACTATGGTTAGAGTAGATGAGTGCTGGCAAATCACGTTAGACGCTCAGCAACAGATACAGGGCCGTTTAGTGATAGGTGCTGATGGTGCCAACTCTCTGGTACGACGGTTAGCCGGTATCGGCACCAATGGCTGGCAGTATCGCCAGTCTTGCATGTTAATTACGGTAGAGACGGATACAGCTCAGCAAGACACCACCTGGCAGCAGTTTTTCCCAACGGGGCCGCGTGCTTTCTTACCGCTATTTGGCCAGTGGGCATCATTGGTCTGGTACGACAGCCCGCAGCGTATTCGTCAGCTTCAGGCGCTGCCGATGGCACAGTTGAATCAGGAAATTGCCAAGGCTTTCCCATCACGTTTGGGGGCTGTTAAAGCGATTGCTGCTGGCTCTTTCCCGCTAGTGCGGCGCCATGCACAACGTTATGTACAGCCGGGATTGGTCTTACTCGGGGATGCAGCCCATACCATTAATCCACTGGCCGGGCAGGGGGTGAATCTGGGATATCGCGATGTTGATGCGCTGTTGGAGGTGCTAAATCAAGCGCGTGAACGGGCAGAACCGTGGCACAGCGAGCGGGTATTACTGCGTTATCAACGCCGCCGCCGCACTGATAATCTGATTATGCAAAGTGGTATGGATGTGTTTTACACCACATTCAGCAATGATCTGCCACCGGTGAAATTCGTACGGAATCTGGCGTTGATAGCCGCTCAGCGCGCGGGCAAATTGAAAGAACATGCGTTGAGGTATGCATTGGGGTTGTAGGGGATGTCTGTTTTTTTGAGTTCAATACTTAATATTTGGGACAGTTCGGAGCTGGTTTCGGTTGATATTCGATCTGTTCTTTTGGCGGGCGTTGTCGCCTCAAGCAACCATCAATCGAAACCTAATCCAACCTGGACTTGAGACATCGGACTCAAGTAAGAGGGAATATAGTGAAATCCCAGAATGCAAAAAGCCCGCCGAAGCGAGCTTTTCTAAATTTGGCTGGGGTACGAGGATTCGAACCTCGGAATGCTGGAATCAGAATCCAGTGCCTTACCGCTTGGCGATACCCCAAAAGATGGTGGCTACGACGGGAATCGAACCTGTGACCCCAGCATTATGAGTGCTGTGCTCTAACCAGCTGAGCTACGTAGCCATCTTTAAATCTTTAATCTTGAGAAGTTGTATGGCTGGGATACCAGGATTCGAACCTGGGAATGCCAGGATCAAAACCTGGTGCCTTACCGCTTGGCGATATCCCAACTGAAATACAATTCTTTTTTATATGACAACTCTCTTGCCTTACAGCTATCCATCCAAAAAAAAGATGGCTGGGATACCAGGATTCGAACCTGGGAATGCCAGGATCAAAACCTGGTGCCTTACCGCTTGGCGATATCCCATCCGCTGTGACAAACCGATGAACGAATAATGGTGCGGGAGGCGAGACTTGAACTCGCACACCTTGCGGCGCTAGAACCTAAATCTAGTGCGTCTACCAATTTCGCCACTCCCGCAAAAAGATGGTGGCTACGACGGGAATCGAACCTGTGACCCCAGCATTATGAGTGCTGTGCTCTAACCAGCTGAGCTACGTAGCCATCTTTTTCCGCATTACCTTCATCGGCGTTGCGGGGCGCATTATGCGTATATGGCCGAATTGCGTCAACTAATTTTTTCCCAAAAAAGCGCTGAAAGGGTTCGTTTGTGTGGCTTGTGAACAGTCTGGTGATTAAAGCAGCACTTATGGTGATTAATTGTTGAATTTGCCAGCAAAAAACAAGGCTACCCTAGGGCAGCCTTGAGATTGGACAGTCAATATAGGCAGACCATCACATTCAATTATTTATAAGCGTCCTGATGCACGCCAACCGCACGGCCGGAAGGGTCATCCATACTTTTGAATGATTCATCCCACTCGATGGCTTTTGCTGATGAACAGGCGACTGATGGGCCACCAGGGACACATTCAGCGGCACTTGGCAGCGGGAACAGCTCTTCAAAAATTTCGCGATACAAGTAGCCTTCTTTTGACGATGGCGTGTTGTATGGGAAACGGAAGTGGGCAGTTTCCATCTGTTGATCAGTGACTTGCTCTGCGGCTTTCTCTTTTAGTGTGTCAATCCAGCTATAGCCGACACCATCAGAGAATTGTTCTTTCTGACGCCAGGCGACGCTGTGTGGTAAGTAAGATTCAAAACATTCACGCAGGACATGTTTTTCCATTTTGCCATTACCACACATTTTGTCCTGCGGATTGATACGCATCGCAACATCGAGGAAGTTCTTATCTAGGAAGGGGACGCGGGCCTCAACACCCCAGGCAGACATCGCTTTGTTGGCACGCGCACAGTCATACATGTGCAGGGCTAGCAATTTACGCACAGTCTCTTCATGCAATTCTTTCGCATTTGGTGCTTTGTGGAAGTAGAGGTAGCCGCCGAACACTTCATCAGACCCTTCGCCAGACAGCACCATCTTGATCCCCATCGCTTTGATTTTACGCGACATCAGATACATTGGTGTTGAGGCACGGATGGTGGTGACATCATAGGTTTCAATGTGATAAATCACATCACGGATAGCATCCAAACCTTCTTGCACGGTGAAATGAATTTCATGGTGCACGGTACCTAAATGGTTGGCGACTTCTTTCGCAGCACGTAAATCCGGTGAGCCAATCAGACCTACTGCAAAGGAGTGCAGTTGTGGCCACCAGGCTTCACTGCGCTCATCGTCTTCGACACGACGGGCGGCAAATTTTTTGGTGATAGCAGAGATAACGGAAGAGTCCAGACCACCGGACAGCAATACACCGTAAGGCACGTCAGACATCAAGTGGCTTTTTACCGCTTCTTCTAACGCGTTAGCCAACTGAACTTTGTCAGTTACATTGTCTTTGACGTTGTCGAAATCAAACCAATCGCGATGATAGTATTCGCGAATCTCACCCTCTTTACTCCACAGATAGCTGCCCGCTGGGAACTCTTTAATGGTGCGGCACACCGGTACCAATGCTTTCATCTCTGAAGCCACAAACATGTTGCCGTTTTCATCATGGCCCATATATAGCGGGATAATCCCCAAATGGTCACGGCCAATCAGATAGGCATCTTTTTCTGTATCGTACAGGACGAAAGCGAACATACCTTGCAGGTCATCAAGGAAGTCTGGGCCTTTTTCCTGATACAACGCCAGAATCACTTCACAATCTGAGCCGGTTTGAAACGCGTAACGGTCACCATATTGCTGACGTAATGCCTGATGATTATAGATTTCACCGTTAACGGCCAGAATATGCGTGTGGGCCGCATTAAACAGGGGCTGGGCACCGGTATTGACGTCAACGATAGACAAACGTTCGTGGGCGAGAATGGCTTTATCATTTGCCCACACACCAGACCAATCCGGGCCACGATGGCGCATTAAACGTGACATTTCCAGCGCTTTTTTACGTAACTCAATGGGGTCGGTTTTAAGGTCGAGGACCCCGAAAATAGAACACATAATAATCTCCCTAACTTCTCTGCTTTGGCGGTGATGATGTTGAATTTGAGTCGTTCATCGCTGGATCTGTTTTTTCACACTTGCTTATGAGTGATGCAAGTTATGCCCCATGACGATGCAGTCATCCAAATTATTTCTAAACTAGATGTGAGAAATACATGCAATTTATACGCCAATTCACAGCGCTATTATTTTGGTGCAATGGTTGGTACGGCAATGGGTACCTATACCCAAAGCACTTGACGTTGCAGGCAGGCAGCCAGCGAGTCAGTCCCGATGAGCTTAACTCAGTCAAGTGATTCGGGTGAGTGAACCCAGCTAACACCCCAGCAGCTTCAAGGACGAAGGCTATAAAAGAAAATGCGCCAAAATAGGGCGTAATGGCAAGAAACTTTGGTGCACTGCACTAAAAAAAGGCATAGCGCTAAAGGGGGTGGGGGCAAAAAAGAGAGTGGCGGCCATGACATGACCGCCAACAGAGATTAGATAATATTGATATCAACCACGGAAGAGAAAACGTAGTTCGGGCGAAATGGCATGGCTTCAATATCTGTTAGCGTTGAAACACCGGACAGGACCAAAATCGTTTTCAACCCAGCCTGGAAACCGGCCAGAATATCGGTACGTAGGTTATCACCGACAATTACCGTGTTTTCTGAATGGGCATGCATTTTATTCAGCGCCGCGCGAATGATCCACGGGCTGGGCTTGCCCACATAAAACGGCTTGCGACCGGAGATTTTCTCAATAGGTGCGCACAATGCGCCACACGCCGGAGCAAACCCGTGCCCGTGGCTATCGGGGTTGGTGGCAATAAAACGCGCACCATTGGCGACAAAATAGGCGGCTTTATGCATCATGTCCCAGTTGTAGGACCGGGTTTCACCGACAATCACAAAGTCAGGATTGATATCGGTGATAGTAAAGCCAGCTTTATAGAGTTCATGTACTAATGCACCTTCACCCACAACATAGGCTTTTTTACCTTCCTGATTGCGCAGGAAGTCGGCAGTGGCCATTGCCGAGGTATAAAAGGCACTTTCTGGGACATCCAGCCCAGCAGAACTGAAGCGGTTAGCCAGATCCTGCGCGGTTTGTGACGGATAGTTGGTCAGAATAACCAGCGGCATTCCGGCATTTTGGATCCGGGCCAGAAAGTCGTTAGCGCCCGGTATCGCTTTATTATCATGTAACAACACACCATCGATATCGCAAATAACGCTTTTAATTGTCATGGTTAAACCCAAATTAATTGGAGTTACAGTTAGGCAGCAAATGAGTGCATCCCGATGTGCTGACGCTGGTCAGTATTCGGGTCAGTGAGAGCAGCAGCCTCAAGTCAGAAGGGTATTATATTACTCATTTTTGCACGGCAATGGTCCACTATAACATGACCGATAAGGCGTTTACCCCTGCCGTTGCCTTATTTGCATCTACGCGTTAGCTTTCCAGCAGGCGTTGCAATAATACACCGTTCAACATGGCGCGCTTAGCCAGAGCAAAAGCACCAATTGCAGACTGATGATCAAGCTGCGACGTCACGATAGGCAGATTCAGGCGGAAGTTTTTCAATACTTGTGTATTGATGCAACTCTGAATGGCTGGCAGTAGGATTTTATCGGCTTCAATGATTTCACCCGCAATAACGACTTTTTGCGGATTAAATAAGTTGATGGCGATAGAAATGGCTTTGCCCAGATAGCGGCCCACGTGCTCAATCACTTCGCTTGCCAGCAAGTCACCCCGGTTAGCCGCTTTGCAGATAGCGCCGATATGACAATCATCCAACGTTAATTTGCTTGGGTAGCCCTGACCGAGCAGGTGGCGCACTCGATTTTCAATGGCTGCATTGGAGGCAACCGTTTCCAGGCAGCCAAAATTGCCGCAATAACAGCGCTCACCCAATGGATCAATCTGGATATGACCGATTTCACCCACGTTACCGTTACTGCCCAAGAATATCTGGCTGTTAACGATAATACCCGCACCGGTACCACGATGCAGACGAACCAAGATGGAGTCTTCACAGTCACGAGTTGCACCAAAGTAGTGCTCCGCCAGTGCCAAACTACGAATATCGTGGCCAACAAAACTGGTGACATTAAAACGATTTTGCAGATTTTCGACTAATGGCCAGTTGCTGACACTGATATGGGGCATATAGCGCACGATACCTTTGTGCGGTTCAACCAGGCCTGGGAGGATAACCGCAATGGCAATCAGCTCACGCAATTTGCGCTGATAGGCTTCGATAAACTGACTGATAATAGTAAACAGCGCGTGTTCCAGCGTTTCTTGCGTGCGTTCAGGTAGCGAATAATGTTCTTCACCCAGTGATTTACCGCTCATATCAAACAGGGTAATAGTCGCATCATGGCGGCCCAGGCGCACCGCAATGGTATGGAACTGGCGGTTTTCTGTCACTATAGATATAGCACGGCGACCGCCGGTAGAGGCTTGCTGATCAACTTCCTTGATAAGCCCCCGTTCCAGCAGCTGACGCGTAATTTTGGTGACACTGGCGGGGGCGAGTTGGCTGAGATCGGCAATCTGAATGCGCGAGATCGGGCCTTGCTGATCAATAAGCCGGTAAACAACGGCACCATTGAGTTGTTTCACAAGATCCACATTACCAATTTGTGACTGTCCGCCGGTGCTCATCAATAAAATTACTCGCTTATTTTAAAACCTCGTTACCGTTAACGATGGTTTTAGTGATTTTATAATCGCGGGTAAAGGCAGTCAGGTTGGCCACTTTGCCGACTTCAATACTCCCTAACTGCTTATCCACGCCAATAGCGCGGGCCGCATACAGTGTCGCCATACGCAATGTTTCGTCCAGTGCGATGCCAACGTGTTCCACACTATTTTGTACCGCTTCGATCATCGTCAGTGCTGAACCGCTTAATGTGCCATTCTCATCCACACATAAACCATCGCGATAGTATATTGTTTTGCCAGCAAAAATAAATTGATCAATTTCAGCACCCGCCGGAGCGGTAGCATCAGTTACCAGTACCAGCTTGTCACCTTTCAGACGTTTTGCGTTGCGAATATTGGCCCAGTCGACATGCAGGCCATCTGCTATCACCCCGGTGTAGATTTCCGGCGTATCAAAAATCGCTCCGATCAGGCCGGGTTCACGCCCGGTGATGTATGGCATGGCATTATACAGATGTGTCGCAAAGCGGATACCGGCCGCAAAGCCTTGGCGGGCTTGCTGATAAGTGGCATTCGAGTGACCGGCTGAAACCAAAATACCGGCTTCAGTCAACTGGCGAATGTATTTGTCATCAACCATCTCTGGTGCCAGAGTGAATTGGGTAATCACATCCGCATTTGCACACAGATAATCAATCATCTCTGCGGTTGGTTTGCGAATAAACGCTGGGTTATGTGTGCCTTTCTTGAGCGGGCTAAGATATGGCCCCTCCAGATGCAGACCCAACGCTTTATGTTGGTTTTTTTGCAGGTATGAACGCATGACATTAATGCCGTGCTTCATAAACTCATCACTACATGTGATGAGTGTTGGCAGGAAGCTGGTGCAACCAGACTTTTCATTCGCGCGCTGCATGATATCCAATGTCTCTTCGGAGATAGCTTCGAGAGAATCATTGAATTGCACGCCGCCGCAGCCATTTAACTGCACATCAATAAAACCGGGGGCCAGAATGGCGCCACCCAAATCGCGCACCTCAATATCAGCCGGAAGTTCAGCGGCAGGACAGATACGTTCGATCAATCCATCAGCCACGACAACAGCATGATTATCCAGTACTTCGTGGCTGGTATAAATACGGCCGTGAGTTAAAGCGTACATCTTAGCCCCCTGATGACTGTTACAGACCTTTGATATTTTCAGCTTCCAATTCGTGGAAGTATTTTACAGTTTTAACCTTCAATTCCATAGTGGAAGGTTCATCACACACCATGATGGCTTTGGCATGCAGTTGCAGGCAACTGATGGTCCACATGTGGTTGATGCTACCTTCGACCGCAGCTTGCAAGGCTTGTGCTTTACCGTGGCCAGTGACCAGAATCATCACTTCTTCCGCATCCAGCAAGGTACCTACACCTACTGTAAGCGCATATTTCGGCACGAGGTTTGCATCACCACCAAAGAAGCGGGAGTTAGCGATGCGGGTTTCTTGCGTTAGCGTTTTGATACGAGTACGGGATGCCAAAGACGATGCCGGTTCATTAAATGCGATGTGACCGTCAACGCCCACGCCACCCATAAACAGGTTAATTTTACCGTAAGACTTAATTTTTTCTTCGTAACGACGACATTCTTCATCGATATCTGGCGCGTTGCCATTTAACAGGTTGATGTTCTCGGCTGGGATATCAACATGATCGAAGAAATTGGAGTGCATGAAGGTGTAGTAACTTTCGGGGTGTTCTTGTGGCAAACCGACATATTCGTCCATGTTGAACGTAACCACGTTTTGAAAACTGACGTCACCGGCTTTGTGCATCGCGACCAGATGTTTGTATGCTTCCATCGGTGTGCCACCGGTTGGCAGACCCAGTACAAACGGGCGCTCAGCGGTTGGTTTAAATGCGTTGATACGGCTAACGATATGACGTGCTGCCCATTTACCAACTTCTGTGGTGTTTTTCAGTGGGATAAGTCTCATCTTGCACCTCTTGGATTGCTAATAGTGGCTATACTCAACGCGATTTGAATCATCAGCTAAGCGTAACCCAGATTTTGACTCATGCGTTGGTACAATGCTTTGTTCATTTTTCGAATGATAAAATAAGTTTTGTATCGTGGCTAGTGCATTGGTGCTTTTTCACTAGTTTTTGGTGACATTTATCACAGAATAGGGGGTTTTAATTTGCGTTACGAAATAATTTTTTTACACTCCGCAATGAGTAATACGTGCCGTGAATAAATAAAAAGTGTGCCATGCGTTTTTCTAAAAGGTAGTGAGTCAATTAAATAAACTACTTAAAGGGTCCGATAGCGGACGAATAGGGGGAAAGGTGAATATTCTTAGTTACTTACAAAAAGTGGGCCGGGCCTTGATGGTCCCAGTGGCCACACTACCAGCAGCCGCGATACTGATGGGCGTAGGCTATTGGATCGATCCGGTAAGCTGGGGTGGTGATAATGCACTGGCGGCATTATTTATCAAATCCGGTGCGGCGATTATCGACAACATGTCCGTGCTGTTCGCAATTGGTGTTGCTTACGGTATGTCAAAAGACAAAGACGGTGCGGCTGCACTGACCGGCTTTGTAGGTTTCCTGGTATTAACCACGCTGTGCTCGCCTGCTGCGGTGTCGATGATTCAAAAGATCCCGGTTGATCAGGTGCCGGCAGCTTTTGGTAAAATCAACAACCAGTTCGTGGGTATTCTGGTGGGTATTATCTCTGCTGAGTTGTACAACCGCTTTAGCAGCGTTGAATTGCCAAAAGCACTCTCCTTCTTCAGCGGCCGCCGTCTGGTTCCAATTCTGACGTCCTTCCTGATGATCGTGGTTGCCTTCATTCTGATGTACGTTTGGCCACTGATTTATAACGCACTGGTGACCTTCGGCGAATACATCAAAGATATGGGTTCAGTGGGGGCGGGTATCTATGCCTTCTTCAACCGCTTGCTTATCCCAGTCGGCCTGCACCATGCCCTGAACTCAGTGTTCTGGTTTGACGTTGCTGGTATTAACGATATTCCTAACTTCCTCGGTGGCCAACAATCTATCGATTCTGGTAAAGCTGTTGTGGGTATCACTGGCCGTTATCAGGCTGGCTTCTTCCCAATCATGATGTTTGGTTTACCGGGTGCGGCGTTGGCGATTTATCACTGCGCGCGTCCTGAAAATAGAGCGAAAGTGGCTGGTATCATGTTGGCGGGTGCATTTGCAGCTTTCTTCACTGGTATCACCGAACCACTTGAATTCTCCTTCATGTTTGTCGCACCGGTACTGTACTTCTTGCACGCCGTGCTGACCGGTATTTCGGTGTTCATTGCTGCCAGCATGCATTGGATTGCCGGCTTTGGTTTCAGCGCCGGTTTAGTGGATATGGTGCTCTCTTCTCGCAACCCGCTAGCCACACAGTGGTATATGCTGATCCCACAAGGTTTGGTGTTCTTCGCCATTTACTACGTGGTGTTCCGTTTCACCATCCAGAAATTCAACTTGCTGACACCTGGGCGTGAATTGGCAGTTGAAGGCAGTGAAGAAGATGGTTATGACGTCAATGTTGATAACGCCCCAGCAGTAAACGAAAGTGAAATCAACGGTTTGGCGCGTCGCTATATTGGTGCTATCGGTGGTTCAGATAACCTGACTGCCATTGATGCCTGCATCACCCGCCTGCGTCTGAACGTAAAAGATTCTGCCCAGGTTAATGACAGTGTTGCCAAGCGCTTAGGTGCGTCAGGTGTCATTCGTCTGAATAAACAAAGTGTGCAAATCATTGTGGGTACCCGCGCAGAATTGATTGCTTCGGCCATGCGTACTGTGTTGGCAGGTGGTTCGGTTCCTGCCGCCACCAGCAGTTCTGTGGCACCCGCAGACGTTAAGCCTCAGGCAGTTATTAACACCACTAAAACAGCCTCTCTGGTACTGGTTTCGCCTATTACAGGTGATGTTGTCGCACTGGATCAGGTTCCTGATGAAGCTTTTGCCAGCAAAGCAGTCGGTGAGGGTGTTGCCATCCGTCCTACTGATAAAATGGTGGTTTCTCCGGCGAACGGGACTATCGTAAAAATCTTCAATACTGACCATGCATTCTGTCTGGAAACTGAAACCGGCGCAGAAATTGTGGTTCATATCGGGATTGATACGGTAAAACTGAACGGTCAGGGCTTTGCTCGTCTGGTTGACGAGGGAGCCACTGTCGTTGCCGGTCAACCGATATTGGAACTGGACCTGGCTTATCTGAACGCCAATGCGCGCTCAATGATTAGCCCGGTTGTGGTAAGCAATATTGATGATTATGCCGGTATCTCGGTATTGGCAGGCAGCTCTGTTGTTGCCGGTCAAAGCCCGTTGTTTGAGATTCAGAGCAAATAATTGGCTTATACTCGTCATACTTCAAGCTGCATGTACGTTGGCTGCGTTCAATCACCCGAATCACTTACTACAGTAAGCTCATCGGGATTCATTCGCTTGCCGCCTTCCTGCAACTCGTATTATTTAGAGTATAGAATTCGCGGTAGTAGAGTACTTATGTATTGAATGACCGGACTGAGTTTTAATCAAATCAGCGGGAAGAGAGCAATCTCTTCCCGTTTTTTTGTTTTATTTCCTGTAACAAACGGTTGTTTCCAAGTCGGGCTTGTTGGATTATATGCGGTTATATTTGTTGCGTTTGCATTGAGGAATAGAACAATGAGTGAGGCAGAAGCCCGCCCGAGTAATTTTATCCGTCAGATAATTGACGAAGATTTAGCCAGCGGTAAACACACGTCGGTTCATACCCGCTTTCCGCCAGAGCCAAATGGCTACCTGCATATTGGTCATGCCAAATCTATCTGCCTGAACTTTGGCATCGCACAAGATTATCAGGGTCAGTGTAATTTGCGTTTCGACGACACCAACCCGGTGAAAGAAGACGTCGAGTTCGTCGAGTCGATTAAACACGATGTAGAGTGGCTAGGCTTCACCTGGAGCGGTGATGTGCGTTACTCCTCAGACTATTTCGACCAACTGTACCAGTACGCTGTCGAGCTGATTAATAAGGGCCTGGCGTATGTCGATGAGTTAACCGCTGAGCAGATGCGCGAATATCGCGGCACACTGACTGCGCCGGGGAAAAATAGCCCGTACCGTGATCGCAGTGTGGAAGAGAATCTGGCGCTGTTTGAAAAGATGCGTGCTGGTGGTTTTGCTGAGGGAACTGCGTGTCTGCGTGCCAAAATCGATATGGCGTCACCGTTTATCGTGATGCGTGACCCGGTGCTGTATCGTATTAAGTTTGCCGAACACCATCAGTCTGGTAACAAGTGGTGCATCTACCCGATGTATGACTTTACCCATTGTATTTCTGATGCGATTGAAGGGATCACCCATTCACTCTGTACGCTGGAATTCCAGGATAACCGCCGCTTATATGATTGGGTGCTGGATAATATCTCTATCGAATGTCATCCGCGTCAGTATGAATTCTCTCGCCTGAATCTAGAATACGCCATTATGTCTAAGCGTAAGCTGAATCAATTGGTGACCGAGAAAGTCGTGGAAGGCTGGGATGATCCACGTATGCCAACGATTTCTGGTTTGCGTCGCCGTGGCTACACCGCGGCTTCCATCCGGGAGTTCTGCCGCCGTATTGGGGTGACCAAGCAGGATAACAACGTTGAAATGATGTCACTGGAGTCTTGTATCCGTGATGATCTCAACGAAAATGCCCCACGGGCCATGGCGGTTCTTGACCCAATCAAGGTGATTATTGAAAATCGTGTAGCCGGGGAAGAGTGGCTGACTATGCCAAATCACCCGAATAACCCGGAGATGGGCACGCGTCAGGTTCCTTTCGATAGCGAGCTTTATATCGATCGCGCCGACTTCCGTGAAGAAGCCAATAAACAGTACAAGCGTTTGGTGCTAGGCAAAGAAGTGCGCTTACGTAATGCCTATGTTATCAAAGCTGAACGTGTCGAAAAGGACGCAGAAGGCAATGTGACTACGCTTTATTGCAGTTATGACGCAGAAACCTTAAACAAAGATCCAGCCGATGGCCGCAAAGTTAAAGGCGTTATTCATTGGGTTTCTGTTAAGCATGCATTGCCGGCAGAAATTCGCCTGTATGACCGTCTGTTTAGCGTACCAAACCCTGCGGCGGCGGAAGACTTCTTGTCTACCATCAATCCTGAGTCGTTGATTATCCGTCAGGGTTTTGTTGAACCAGGTTTGGTTGATGCGGTTCCAGAGCGAACCTATCAATTTGAACGTGAAGGTTATTTCTGTGCCGATAGCCGCTATTCACGCCCTGATGCCTTGGTATTTAACCGTACTGTCGGTTTGCGTGATACCTGGGCGGCAAAAGCGACCAGTTAAGTTTTAGTTCTCACTCAGAACACTAGAATTGGCGTGGCTTAGTCCACGCTTTTTTTATGCCCTGATTTCCTGCAAATTTGATGTTAACAACGGGTATTCACCCAAATCACATGACTGCGTAAGTTCATCCAGATAGCTGTGCGTTGTCTGGTTGCACACTCGGTTTATTAGAAATAAAACTGAAATTGTTTATTCTACTAAACACTAATGACTCCCTTTCTCTTTTCCACTTCTGCGTTTTATCCCCTGGTCAATGTCGACATATTGCTCCTTTTTTTAGCAACAAAGCGGCTGTCTGTAAGTCTTTCTTAAATATTCGCTTTACGAATTAACTGAGGAAAAACCCCTATTTCATGGAGAGAAAACGCAGGCTTTATTGCATCGGCTGAAACCATTCAATATGTCAATGAGAGAAGATTTACAATTAAGAATATGACATTATGCATTGTTTTTAAAGCTTTTGTGAACTCTGTAATATTTTTTCACAGTTATGTGCTCGTTGTCATACTTTGAATAATTAGCGTTATTTTTAATTGATAATTCGCGTCGCGAAAAATAGTCTGTGTGGCAGCAGCAATCTACAGAGCGGTTGTTTTTCGCAACAGAAGTTTTTTAGCAGTAATGGCTGGTGGTTATTTCTCCCCAGCAAAAATTTTACCCACTAGGGTTTTTTTGAGGCTAAACCTGTGAGCTGTGGTGGACACAGGCAACGCACTTTAAATGTGATGTCAAAGAGGAATTTTTTCATATGGTTACGCACGGTGCTAAACGTAAAACGCTGGCGCTCGCAGTCGCGGGTGCATTGTTAGGAACGGGGTTCATGGTAGCCCCAGAGGCCAAGGCTAAAGGCTTTATTGATGATTCGTCACTGACCGGTGGGATTTATTATTGGCAGCGTCAGCGTGACCGTAAAGATTTAACGCCAGGGAGTGCGGAGTACGGCAAATATGTCGCCAACTTGCACCATTCTACCTTTAACGCCAATCTGGATTTCTCTTCCGGTTATGCGGCTGACATGTTTGGTATTGACTTGGCTGCTTTCGGCGCAGTTGAAATGACCAACAGTGGCCCGGCAGCGCCAAACGAAATTGGTTTCAGTGACGCTAAAACCCGTTGGGATGAGAAATGGACCGGTGATAAGAGTGGCGTCAGTGTTTATAAAGCCGCGGCCAAATTTAAGCTAGGTGATTTCTGGGCGCGGGGTGGTTATATCCAGCCAACGGGTCAGACACTGCTCGCACCACACTGGAGCTTTATGCCAGGGACCTACCGTGGGGCTGAAGGTGGCGCCAAATTTGATTTTGATACTGCCGGTGCCTTGTCCATGTCTTACATGTGGACTGATGAATATAAAGCACCTTGGTATCAGAATATGTACAACTTCCGCCAGGCTGATGGCAAGACCGGCGTAAGTTACCTGCACTCAATCGGTGCTAAATACGATTTCAAAAACAAACTGGTGATGGAAGCGGCATTTGGCCAGGCAAAAGATTACATGGACCAGTATTTCGCCAAGGCTTCTTACGCCTTCCCGGTGGCTGGCAATGATCTTCGTACCTCTTATCAGTTCTACGGCGCAAAAGATAAAGTTGATGGCGGTGCCAGCAATGTAAACGACGTCTATGACGGATTAGCCTGGCTACAAGCGCTGACATTGGGCTACACCACCGGGCCATTTGACTTGCGTCTTGAAGGTACCTGGGCCAAAGCTGACGGTAACCAAGGTTACTTCCTGCAACGTATGACGCCAGGCTATGCGACCTCTAATGGCCGTTTGGATGTTTGGTGGGATTCCCGCTCTGATTTCAACGCCAACGGCGAAAAAGCGCTGTTTGGTGGCGTGATGTATGACCTGAAAAACTGGAATCTTGCGGGTTGGTCAGTGGGAACCTCCTATGCGTATGGCTGGGATGCAAAACCAAGTACTAACCCAATTTATGACCAGAATACGCGTCTGAAAGAATCTGCTTGGAACTTTGATGTTCTCTACACTCTGCAAGAAGGCCGGGCGAAAGGCACGCTCTTCAAACTGCATTACACCATGTATGACAACCACACCAATATTCCAAGCTTTGGCGGCGGTTTTGGCAACGTATTCCAGGATGAAAAAGACGTTAAATTCATCGTGATTGCACCCTTTACCATCTTCTGATGTTGACCACTTTTTGATTGCCATCCCGGTAACCAACCCGGGGACATAATGGAGCACCCGCCATGAAGAAAATGCTTTTTATTATTACCACAGTATTGGGATTAAGTGCCTGCGCACCACAAACCCCAGTTCAACCGGAAGATAGCAAACTCAAACAAGCCTACAGCGCGTGCATCAATGCCAGCGAAGGTTCGCCAGAAAGATTGATCCCCTGCAAGGCGGTGCTAGATGTGCTGAAACAAGAGAAAGCGCATCAGGCTTTTACTGAGAAAGAGACCGTTCGAGTATTGGATTACCAGCGTTGCATTGATGCTGCACATACCGGTAATGGCCAGGCCTATGACGCGCAATGCGGGAAGCTGTGGCAAGAAATACGCAGTAATAATAACCCAGATAAATAATAGTCCTGATAAAAGTGACCAGGATAACGGCAATTGAGCTAACAATAACGCTGCCAGCAGCAATACTGTCAATAGCCGTTTTGGCAGCAGTTATTAATTACGGATGAGGTTAGTGATGAATAAATTCAAATTAAATGCTTTAGCGGCGATAACCGCAACCTTTGGCTTGATGGGATATGCCAATGCTGATACCCGTAATCAACAACTTGTTGATCAACTCAGCACATTGAAAGTTAATTATAAATTGTTGGATAACCGTGCTGCTGAAAATGGCGTTGATTGCGCCAAACTGGGTGCCGACTGGGCATCATGTAATAAAGTCATGATTACTCTGACCAACACCGGGGATGAGATAGTCGGCCAAGACTGGGCTATTTATTTCCATAGTATCCGCCAGATTCTGACCGTCGATAATAGCCAGTTTAAAATTACGCATCTGACGGGCGATTTGCATAAAATTGAACCTACCGCCAAATTCACCGGATTCCCCGCCAATCAAGCGGTTGAAATCCCTATTACTGGCGAATACTGGCAGTTGTTTGCCACTGACTTTATGCCGCGCTGGTATGCCACTGCTGGCGATGCTAAACCCAAAGTACTAAAAAATACCGATACCGAAGATATCAATGAGTATCTGACACAGTTTACTGGCGATCAGTGGAAACGCACCAAAGATGACAATAATGTGCTGATGACGCCGGAATCACGCTTTGTTAAAAACGAAGCGGTAAAAACGTTATCTGTGGCTAACTTGCGTGGGCAAATAATCCCTACGCCTATGGAGATTAAGCTCTATAAACAGGATGTGGATCTGAGTCACGGGGTTGCGCTGGATCTGAGTGTATTGCCTAAAGCTGCCGCAGAGGCAGCTCAGCAGCGCTTCGAATTACTGGGTCTGAAGGCCAATTCAGCCGGTTTCCCGATAAAAACTGTGATTCAACCTGCCGCGTTTAAAGGTGACTTAGCGGTTTCCGGTGCTTACGAGCTGAAAATTGGCGAGAAAGGGGCACAGGTTATTGGTTTTGATCCGAGCGGCGTGTTCTATGGCCTGCAATCCATTCTATCGTTGGTTCCGACTGACGGCACTAAGACTATTGCCACTCTTGAGGCGAAAGATGCGCCACGTTTTGAATACCGGGGTGTGTTCCTCGATGTTGGCCGTAATTTTAAAACCAAAGATGCAGTGCTGCGCTTACTTGATCAGATGTCAGCTTATAAGCTGAACAAATTCCACTTCCATCTAAGTGATGATGAAGGCTGGCGTATTGAAATCCCAGGCTTGCCCGAATTGACCGATGTTGGTAGCAAACGTTGTCACGATTTGACGGAGAATACCTGCTTGCTGCCGCAATTGGGTTCTGGCCCAGACAGCAATAATATGGGTAGCGGCCATTTCACTCGTGATGATTATATTGAGATTCTGAAATATGCCAAAGCACGCCAGATTGATGTGATCCCTGAAATCGATGTGCCAGCACACGCCCGTGCAGCCGTAGTGTCGATGGAAGCCCGTTATAACAATCTAATGAAACAGGGCAAAGAAAAAGAAGCTAACGAATTCCGTCTGCTTGACCCGACTGATGATTCCAATACCACGTCAGTTCAGTTCTATGAGCGTAAAAGCTATCTCAACCCATGCCTCGACTCTTCTAAGCGGTTTGTCGATAAAGTGATTGGCGAAATGGCGCAGATGCATAAAGAAGCCGGTATGCCACTGACTACCTGGCACTTTGGTGGCGATGAAGCGAAAAATATCCGTTTGGGTGCGGGTTATCAGGACAAAAACGGGCCGATTGAAGCGGGTAAAGGCATTATTGATAAGAGTGTTGAAGATAAACCTTGGGCCAAATCACAAGTTTGTCAGGATATGGTCAAACAAGGCAAGGTGCAGGATGTTGAACATCTTTCCAGCTATTTTGCCATTGAAGTCAGTAAGTTGGTTAATGCTCACGGCATCGAGAAGATGCAGGCTTGGCAGGATGGGTTGAAAGACGCCAAAGACGCCAAAGCGTTTGCCACTAAACGCGTTGGTGTCAACTTCTGGGATACCCTCTATTGGGGTGGTGCTGACTCAATCAATGATTGGGCCAATAAAGGTTATGAAGTGGTTGCGTCAAATCCAGATTATGTCTACTTCGATATGCCATATGAAGTTAATCCGAATGAACGCGGTTACTACTGGGCAACCCGCTTTAATGACGAAGCGAAAGTATTCAGCTTCGCACCAGATAACATGCCGCAGAATGCCGAGACCTCAGTGGACCGCGATGGTAATCACTTTAGCGCGAAAAGCGATAAACCTTGGCCGGGTGTACATGGCATCTCGGGTCAGTCATGGAATGAAACCGTCCGCACTGATGAGCAGATGGAATACATGATCTTCCCGCGGATGTTGCCATTGGCCGAGCGTGCCTGGCATCGCGCTTCGTGGGAGCAAGATTACAAAGCGGGCCGCGAATATCAAGGTGGCCAGACGCATAGCGTCGATACCAAGGCGTTGGACATCGATTGGCAACGTTTTGCCAACATCATGGGCCAACGTGAACTGGCAAAACTGGATAAAGCCGGTGTGTCATATCGCCTGCCTGTCCCCGGTGCTCGGGTTGTGGCGGGGCAGTTGGAAGCCAATATCTCACTGCCGGGCCTGATTATCGAGTATTCAACTGATGGCGGTAAGCAGTGGCAGAAGTATGATGCGAAGGCAAAACCTACCGTGAGTGGCGAGGTGATGATCCGCTCCACCAGCCCAGACGGTAAGCGTAGTAGCCGTGCTGAGTCGGTTAAAGTCTGAAAATTGGTAATATCGAGCTGTGTCTAATGTTATCTCCTGTTTGCTTTATTTTTTGGCCAAACAAATTTAAGTGAAGTTGAGTTGATGGTTTTTCCCCCGGCAGGTCCGGGGTTTTTTTTGCTGTAAAATTGATGCAGCTCGCTAAAGGGGGGAGAGTCAATAAATGGGGGCGATAAACAGTGAATTTGTCACTCAGGAAAGAACAATAACGGGATAGATACCCAATGTTATTGGTGTTGCAGATAGCTAGCAGGCGAACGAACCCAGAACATCGCTAACACTCTAGTGGGTTTCAGTACCAAGGGGATAAATATCAAGGACATAAATAAGAACGACCACCTGACTCCCAACCGAGAGATACTCAGGTATAGAACGGGAAAGGTGGCCATCTTGCTGATAGCTTATGTTAACCAAACAGTAGAACCTATCAATCTGGATTAAACATAAGCCGTAGTGTATTCAGTGCTTAAAATCTTTATAAGATAATGCTTTCAAAGCACATTATCTTTTATCGTGTGCCGACTCGTTTTCACGGCAATCACCGGTCTCACAATGGCCGTACAGATACAGACTGTGATTGGTCAGCTTGATACCATGCTGTTTAGAAATTTCACGTTGAAGCGATTCAATGGATTCATTGCTAAACTCAATCACTTTGCCGCAATCCAGGCAAATCAAGTGATCATGATGATGCTGCTGCGTCAGCTCAAAGACTGATTTACCGCCTTCGAAATTGTGGCGGGTAACAATACCGGCATCATCAAACTGGTTCAGTACGCGGTAAACCGTGGCTAAACCAATCTCTTCACCAATATCGATCAGCTTTTTATAAAGATCTTCCGCGCTGACGTGGTGGCACGCCGGATCTTGCAACACTTCCAGAATTTTAAGCCGGGGCAGTGTTACTTTAAGGCCTGCGTTTTTTAAGGCTTTGTTGTTGTCAGTCATGCGGATTCAGTCCTGTTACTATCGTTTCAAATTAAGGCTGTTCAGCCTATGACATCCGTGGCGCAATAATTACAATTGCGTCTCATTATAGAACTGCTAGCCCCAAATGAAAACCGTGGTTGTTAACAAAGATATAATTGCACACTTTGTAAGATTAATCATGCAGTGTATTGATGAATGGGGATAACACATCATTTAAGTGTACAGTGACGAGGGATAAAGTTACAAATTTGTAGCAGTTTATTTTCATTTTGCGCGCAGGAAGATGTGGATATGTGGGCCGCTTAACAAAGCACAATCGGATAGCCGGACGCGCTGTTCACCATGGATGGGAGCTAAAGAGAGAGAAAACAACGTTATGACAAAAAGCACAGCTCAAAAGGATAAAAGGCAACGGAAACGCCCGGCAGTGTTGAACACGACCATAGCGTTTCCGACAGGCTTGATTAACCCACTATCTCAGACAGGCTCAGTTCTTCAGTAATCTGTTTTACCCATGCCTCAACCCGCTCATTGGTAAGTTCTGGCTGACGGTCTTCATCAATTGCCAGACCAATAAAGTGGTCGTCATCCGCCAGACCTTTGGACGCTTCAAAATGGTAGCCCGCGGTTGGCCAATGGCCCACGATTGCGGCACCACGTGGCTCAATGATGTCGCGCACGGTACCCATCGCATCACAGAAATATTCTGCGTAGTCTTCCTGGTCACCACAACCAAACAGCGCCACCAACTTGCCATTGAAATCGATCTCTTCCAGTGTTGGGAAGAAATCATCCCAATCACACTGCGCTTCGCCGTAATACCAGGTTGGGATCCCAATCAGCAAAATATCGAAGCCTTCTAAATCTTCTTTACTGCTTTTGGCAATGTCGTGAACCTCAGCAACATCTTTGCCCAGTTGCTTTTGGATCATCTTGGCAATGTTTTCAGTATTGCCAGTATCGCTGCCAAAGAAAATGCCTACAGTTGCCATATAGCTAAATACCTTTTAAATTCAAATAGTTATGCAAATTACTGAGCGTTCTGCCCAATATTATAACACATGTATAGGGCGACATAATGCCAGAGAACCCCATCAGGCTTTTATCAAGTTTATGCGATATTAAATTTTTGTGAGTCGCTCAACCTTATAACGCCATTGCCGATAACCGTTGTGTAACTGAATAGTTGCAATTTGCGGTGCCAGGGGGAAACCCGTCAGATGAAGGTCTGCCGGCAAAGGAGTTGTCGTTAGCTGTATGAACGTCCTTTATTGCTTTTCGGTCATCAAATAACACCAGAGTCTCTAACGATAACTATCCGATATATAAGGGGAACGAACATGCAGTTTTTAAAAAATATTACTATCAGGGCGGCATTGCTTTGGGTACTTGGCGCATTTTGTCTGCTCTGGGGCGGTGTATCGGCCTATACCTTGTTATCACTCAACCAACTGACACAATCCTCCAACGCAAATACTGTGTTGGTTGAAAATATGAATTTGGTTAATCAGGGGACGGATCAATATTTCCGTATGGTGACACGTCTGTCTCGTTCAGTAGATTACCGCCAGAGCGGTAATATCGTGGATGCTGACAAAGAATTGAAATCATCCCATGTTGCATTGGAAAACCTGAAACAAAAGTTGGCAGAATTTAAAACTATTGACCATGCACAGTTAGACTCCGCTTTGGTTAGCGGCGTGATTGATGGATGGAGTGGGTTAATTGAACAAGGGGTTACGCCGCTGTATCAAGCTGCAATGGACAATAACAGCGCCGCTTATCAGGATTTAGCGAAAAAAACGGTACCTGCATTGAGTCGCCAGTATGGTTCAGTGGCTGAAAAGTTTAATCAGGCGGCATCAAAAGCTATCGGGGTGGCTAAAGATCAATTCTCTCATTTGACCAAAGTGAGCAGCATTACCCTTATCTCAGCGCTGATCGCCGGTCTGGTGATTTTACTGGCAACAGATCGCTATCTGGTTGCCAACCTGGTGCGCCCACTGGACGATATTCGCGAGCATTTTCGCGTGATTGCTTCTGGTCAGCTTGGTCTGCCTATTGCTGATTTTGGTCGCAACTGTGTTGGGCGGTTATTCCCGCTGCTGCGTGATGTACAAACCAGTTTGGTGAATACTGTTCAGGCAATTCGTAGTAGCACCGATGGGATCTATCATGGTGCAGCCGAGATTTCAGCCGGTAACACCGATTTGTCATCCCGCACTGAGCAGCAAGCTGCGGCGCTTGAAGAAACAGCGGCTAGCATGGAGCAGTTAACCGCAACCGTAAAACACAATGCTGATAATGCACACCATGCCAGTCAACTGGCGGCGAATGCCTCCGCCACCGCGAAAAAGGGCGGAATATTGGTAGCAGATGTGGTTAACACCATGAATGAGATTTCAGCCAGTTCGCGGAAAATAGCCGATATCACGACGGTAATTAACAGCATTGCTTTTCAGACTAACATTTTGGCACTGAATGCAGCCGTTGAAGCCGCCCGTGCCGGTGAACAAGGTCGTGGCTTTGCTGTGGTTGCCAGCGAGGTGCGTAATCTTGCACAACGCAGTGCACAGGCCGCGAAGGAGATTGATGGCTTGATTAATGAGTCGGTTAGCCGTGTCAGTAGTGGTTCGGCCTTGGTGGAAAGTGCTGGTATTACTATGGATGAAATTGTTCGTTCCATCACCAATGTGACCGATTTAATGGGTGAGATAGCTTCTGCATCTGATGAACAGAGCAAAGGTATTAGCCAGGTCGGACAAGCGGTGGCAGAAATGGACAGTGTGACACAGCAAAATGCCGCGTTAGTACAGCAAGCTTCCCGTGCTGCGGCCTCGCTAGAAGAGCAGGCCACTCAGTTAAACCGGGCGGTGGCCGTGTTTAAACTAAAGGCAGATGACGAACGAGTAAAACCGGCAGTGAAAACACGGGCAAATCCGTTAACCGCAGCACCTGCCAGCGCGAGAGTGGATAACAACGCAAACTGGGAAACATTCTAAAAACCGCTAACAGCCCGGTGACTTCAGTATGAGCGGGGTAAAGTAAAAACGGCGTAGCGTAAGTGATTACGCCACGCCGTCGTGGTAACCGATAGGGTTAAAACCCTTCTTGTGAATGGGCTAATTGAGCCAGCAACATTTGTTCAATCAGCTCACTACGGCTGATGTTACGCTGCTCTGCAAGGCTGTTGAGAGCATCGACGGCATCGGCATTAATCTTCAGTTCCACGCGTCGTAAGCCACGCACTTTATCGCGCCGTAGTTGATTTCGCTTATTAATTCTAAGCTGCTCATCACGGGATAATGGATTTGTTTTCGGACGCCCCGGACGGCGTTCATCTGCGAACAGATCCAGCGTCGTGCGATCCGTTTGTTCTTTTGCCATAGGTAGCAGTACTACAAGGGATTTACATCAGAAAGCGTAACGAAGCCTTGTCTGACGATTCGGTTTACATGTTTCAGGTTGAGAACATAGCTTGAGCGCATTGAATAACCTATATACCAGCAGCCTGAATTTGCATTTGCACCGGTTACGATCTGTGAACAGCGACCGAAGTCCGCAGCAAAATTAGAGCGCGCCATAATACCCCAGCCAACTGAGCAACGACAATGCTTTACTGTGATTAGATTGTGCTAATTCGTTCTTTTTTGCACAATTTTTCCACAGGAAATACATTTTTTTTCCCCAGGGGATGATTTTTAATCAATCGCCATCGTGCGCTGTACTTTTTTTATTCAGCCTCTTTTTCATCGATGCTGTTTTCATCAATAAAGCGGTGGATAGCCCGCAAGACAGAATCCGGCTTTTCCGCATGTACCCAGTGGCCAGTCCCTGCGACCACATAGGCTCGGGCTTGCGGAAATTGGCGGGCAATATCATCACGATGGCTATCTTGAATGTATGGCGACAGCTCACCGCGAATAAAGAGGATTGGGTGCGGCCACGGTGGAATAGGCTGCCAGCCGACAATATTTTCGTATTGATCCCAGAGTGCGGGCACATTAAACCGCCATTCGCCGTTGTGGAATGATTTCAATAAGAACTGAATGACCCCTTCTTCTTTTATCGACTCACGCATCAATTGAGCGGCTTCTTGTCGCTGGGTTATACCCGCAGTACTCACAGCATTGAGGGCAGTAAAGATAGTGTCGTGGCGGCGTACTTGATAGTTAACCGGGGCGACATCAATCGCGACCAGCTTTGCAATACGATGAGGAGCAATTGCTGTCAGTGCCATTGCCACTTTACCTCCCATCGAATGGCCGATGATAATGGCTTTCTCTATTGCGAGGTGGTCGAGCAGCTCCAGCACATCCTGCGCCATTGCAGGGTAATCCACTTGCGGTGAGCGGGGTGATAAACCATGGTCACGCATATCAACCTGAACCACGGTATGATCTCTTTGCAAGTCACGGGCCAAAACACCCAGGTTATCCAGATTACCAAATAGCCCATGAATCAGCATGATTGGCAGGGAAGGTGTGGCAGAAAGCGCGTTTTGTAAGCGGAAGTTTAATTTCATAGCGACGTTCATACTGAGAGATAATGTGGTTAGGATATCATGGCTGAACAAAGGTGTGCTGTTACACAATTATTTGCCTTATCATCAGTCATATGTAGATTATTGAGTTGCTGTGGGTGGGGTGGGCCATTTATCCCGATAAAGCCATTATAAAGGTACTCGTCAGCGCACTTTGACTTTATAATCCTAAGATATGTATAAGAAAGTAGAAACCCGTACTGGATAAAGATGAAAACTATTGAACTCGACGAAGAACTTTATCGCTATATTGCCAGCCATACGCAGCACATTGGCGAGAGCGCGTCTGATATTTTACGACGTATGCTGAAGTTTACGGCCGGTCAGCCGGTACCCAGTATCCCTGCCAGCACTGATGCGGTGAAAGCGGCTACAGCTCCAGCACCACGAGATCGGGTTCGTGCAGTGCGTGAATTGCTGTTGTCCGATGAGTATGCAGAGCAAAATAGGGCGGTTAACCGCTTTATGTTGGTGTTATCCACACTTTACACGCTGGATGCACAGGCGTTTACCGAGGCGACTGAATCATTACATGGTCGCACCCGGGTTTATTTTGCCGGTGACCAACAGACATTGTTGCAAAACGGGACGCACACCAAACCCAAACATGTCCCAGGTACGCCATACTGGGTTATTACCAATACCAATACCGAGCGTAAACGCAGTATGGTGCAACATCTCATGCTGGCAATGCAGTTCCCGCCGGATTTGACCGAAAAAGTGTGCGGGACTATTTAATTTCGTTGAACCGATACCCAAAGAAATTGGAGTTGCAGGTAGGCAGCAAGCGAACGACAAATGGGTTGTAAACCATGTTGAACAGCACTTGCACTGGCCCGCAGGGTGAGCCTCATCAGAGGCTCATAATCCCGATGAACTTACGCAAATATGCGATTCGGGTGAGTGAACGCAGCTTGCGGCTCCAAGTGCGAAGGGGATATATAGGGAGTAGTGACTGTGGCCAATCACCCTCGTGCCGGGCAACCCGCTCAGCAAAGCGATTTGATAAATGTTGCGCAGTTAACGTCGCAATATTATGTATTGCAGCCAGATGCTGAAAATCCGGCCCATGCGGTCAAATTTGGCACCTCCGGCCATCGTGGCAGTTCATTACGCCACAGTTTTAATGAAGCACACATCTTAGCAATCGCTCAGGCGATCGCCGAAGTTCGTCATCAACATGGCATTAGTGGCCCGTGTTATGTGGGTAAAGATACCCATGCACTCTCTGAACCGGCATTTATCTCGGTATTAGAAGTGCTGACGGCGAATGGTGTGGATGTCGTGGTACAGCAAGATAATGGTTTTACACCAACCCCGGCGATTTCACATGCTATTCTCTGCCATAATGTGCAGGGGAAAGCCTTGGCTGACGGCATTGTTATCACACCGTCACACAATCCGCCTGAAGATGGTGGCATCAAGTACAACCCACCGAATGGCGGCCCGGCCGATACCAATCTGACCTCGGTAATTGAAAAAAGAGCTAATCAGTTACTCAGCCTGAAATTAGAGGGCATCAAACGCCAAACGCTGGATAAAGCCTGGCGTGGTAATCATCTGCGTGAGCAAGATTTGATTCAGCCGTATGTTGCAGGCTTGGTGGATGTGGTCGATATTCCGGCTATTCAACGTGCTGGTTTGAAATTAGGTGTTGATCCTCTCGGTGGCTCCGGTATTGCTTATTGGCAACGTATTGGTGAGCACTATAAGCTGGATCTAACACTGGTTAATGATTCTATCGATCAGACCTTCCGCTTTATGCATCTGGACCATGATGGCGTGATCCGGATGGATTGCTCGTCAGAGTCCGCCATGGCTGGCTTATTGGCGTTACGCGATAAATTTGATTTAGCTTTTGCTAACGATCCCGATTATGACCGCCATGGTATTGTGACTCCGGCAGGGTTGATGAATCCGAATCATTATCTTGCAGTATCGATCAATTACCTGTTCCAGCACCGTCCACAATGGGGAGCTGAGGTGGCCGTGGGTAAAACCCTGGTCTCCAGTGCGATGATTGATCGCGTGGTGGCTGATTTAGGCCGTAAGTTGGTAGAAGTTCCGGTCGGCTTTAAATGGTTTGTTGACGGTTTGCACGACGGTAGCTTTGGTTTTGGCGGTGAAGAGAGTGCTGGGGCTTCCTTCCTGCGCTTCGATGGCACGCCGTGGTCTACTGATAAAGACGGTATTATCATGTGTTTGCTGGCAGCAGAAATCACAGCAGTTACCGGTAAAAATCCACAGCATCACTATGATGATTTAGCTAAACGCTTTGGCGCACCGAGCTATAACCGTATTCAGGCTCCGGCGACTCAGGCGCAGAAAAACGCGTTGTCTAAACTGTCACCTGAGATGGTGACAGCCAACATGTTGGCGGGTGATCCTATTACTGCTCGTTTAACCACAGCACCTGGCAATGGTGCATCCATTGGCGGCCTGAAAGTGATGACGGATAACGGCTGGTTTGCGGCCCGTCCATCCGGTACTGAAGACGCTTACAAAATTTACTGTGAAAGTTTTATCAGCCCAGAGCATCGTGAAAAGATAGAGCAGGAAGCCGTAGATATTGTCAGTGAAGTGCTAGCGGGTAAATAGTCATAACCGGTAAGAAATAGCGCCTATTGGCGCTATTTCTTCGCCAGAAGTTAGATCAGCCGATAAGCTGACACCTAATATTATATTTCTTCTTTTAGCCCTGTTTTCCATTGCCAGGAGCCGATTACCCCAATGCTACTAGCAATGCTCCGGCGGTAATCAGTGCGACGCCCAAACTCGCCACCAGCGAGATTTTTTCACCAAACAGGATAACCGCCAGGATCACCGCAAAAACTACACTGAGTTTATCAATCGGGGCTACTTGAGAGACATTGCCATGCTTGATAGCCATAAAGTAAAACAGCCAGGATAACGCACCCGCAACGCCACTGAGAATAATGAATAACAGGGCTTTTTTATCGGCCAATACACCACTGATCAGATTGAATTTCCCTTGAGCTAACACCACACCGACCAGGAACAGCGCCATCACGACAGCACGAACGGCAGTCGCAGTATTGGCATCCAACTGCTGCAAGCCGATTTTACCGAAGATAGCGACCAGAGAGGCGGTGAAGGCAGATAGCAGGGCGTAAATCAACCATGTACTCATGAATAATAAGACCTATTAGCATTTAAAAGTTTGATGCTACGCCGCTGACAGCTATTTTCCTAGTATCAATGTAAATTTTTATATCACACAAGGTGTTACGGGATAAAGCGATAGCCGACGCCGGTTTCAGTTAGCAGATGCTTAGGGCGGGTCGGGTCTGTTTCTAATTTCTGCCGTAAATGGCCCATATAAATACGCAGATAGTGGCTGTGTTCGACATAATTTGGCCCCCAGACTTGGCTTAATAACTGGCGCTGGGTAATGACTTTACCGGCATTCGCCAATAATGCAGAGAGCAGGCGAAACTCAATCGGTGTCAGGTGCAGATTTTCGCCGGCACGGGTAACCTGACGATTAATCAGATCAACGCTGATATCCGCAAAGCCCACCAGCGGGCTTTCCTGACTACCACCGCTATGGCGGCGCAAAGCAACCCGCACTCTAGCCAATAACTCACTGATTCCAAATGGTTTGCTTAGGTAGTCATCGGCTCCGGCATCCAACGCGGCCACTTTATCTTCTTCATTGTTACGAGCCGATAAGACGATAATAGGAATGGCACTCCACTGGCGCAGGTCTTGAATATAAGTCAGTCCATCGCCGTCTGGTAACCCCAAATCCAAAATAATCAGGTCCGGTTTGCGGGTACCGGCTTCAATTAGCCCCCGTTGCAAGGTATCACTCTCGAATACTCGCCAGCCCTCACTCTCCAGCGCAATACGAACAAAGCGCCGGATCTCTTTTTCATCTTCTACGATTAGAATGTTAGTCGGGGATATAGTCACTTCTCCTTCATTAGGCTATTTTATTTGCCATTTTGAACCTGGGCAGTGCTCAGAATCCTCACGTACTCGGTGTACGCTCCGGTTCTTCCGCTCTGTCCGTGTTCAAACTGCCTGCAACAATGACGCCTACTGAGATAGGTTCTATACCCGTCATACTTCAAGCTGCTTGTGTGTTGGCTGCTTTCGTTACTCGGCCCGTCCATGGGCCTCGCCTCTGTGAGGCCGCTGCAAGCAGCGTTCAAATCTGCTCCTGGCAGGTTTGTCACCCCGGTCACTTACTTAAGTAAGTAACCGGGGACTTACTCAGTTGCCGCCTTCCTGCAACTCGAATTATTTAGGGTATATCATTTTTCAGCATCAAGGTGTTCACTATCAATGTTTTCACCATCAATATCTGGCGCTCTCTCGAGTGGTAGCGTGAAGCGGAAGCTAGCACCGCCATCTTTATTGTTCTCAACCCAGATACGCCCGCCGTGTACATCAATAATGGCACGACAAATGGCTAAACCCAAGCCGACACCGGGAATGGCTGACTCTTTGTTACCTCGGGAGAATTTATCAAAGATTAGCTGTTCTTGCCCAAGGGTCACTCCTGGGCCATTATCCCATACTTCTACATTTAGCCACTCACCTTGTACCGCGGCCCGAATCCCCAGCAATGCCCCCTGACCGGCATATTTATGTGCATTTTCCAACAAATTGATAAACACCCGTTCCAGTAAGCTGCCGTCACAGTTGATCAACACCATTTCATCCGGTAACTCGACGTTGATGTGATGATGATTGAGGGCGGTTTCTAGCATATGCAGGGCGCTACCCACGATCTCTTCCAGTGATTGCCACTCTTTACGTAGATTAAACCCACCCGATTGAATACGCGCCATATCCAATAAGTTATTCACCAGTCGGGTGGTACTCAGCACTTGTTGGCGGATTTGATTGGCTTGCGGCGCATGGCGTGAACCTTCCGCTGCCAGATCCAGCGTCAAAATTTCGGCCTGACCGAATAGCACCGTCAATGGGGTACGTAAATCATGAGATAGTGCCGCCAGCAGTGAGTTACGCAGTTGCTCGCGTTCGGCATCCAGTTTTGCCAATTCGGCACTGCGTGCCAGATGTAGCCTTTCCAGAGCATTGGCGATCAGACTGGTAAAGGTTTGCAGCAAGCGCTGCTGCTCCGGCACCATTAATTGGCGCAGGTTGGCAGGTTCGATTGCCAGCACGCCAAAAGTTTGCTTGGAGGCGGTCAACGGTAATAACTGATAGGGGACACCGGGCAAGGTGTCGGTACCGGCACCTGCCGGTGCGCCTTTGTCAAAACTCCAGCGGGCAATAGCCACATCAACAGAAAGTGCGCCGCCTTCGTCAGTGGCGACTTGCTGCAAGCGTCCATCTTCCTGTGGCAGTAACAGGTCAGTTTTCGCTTGAAAACTGCTGGAGAGAAAATGACGACTGGTTTTGACAATATCCGCAGGCGTTAGGGCACGGCTTAATCCGCGCGACATCTCATACAAATGCCTGGCGCGTTGCTCGCGATAACGGGCAATTCTGGCTTGATAGCGCACCCCAGCGGTAAGATTACCCACCACGATACCGACAATCAGCATCACGCCAAACGTCACCAGATACTGCACATCAGTGACCGCCAGTGACCCATGCGGTTGAACAAAAAACAGATCGAAACTGGCGACATTAATCACTGCCGCCAAGACTGACGGCCAGCGGCCATAGAACAGTGCAATAATCACCACACCCAGTAAGTAGACCATCACCAGGTTGGCTTGATCGAAACCGGGGATGAGCCACTGCGATAACACCGTAATCAGGGCACACAAGCCGATGGCTGCCGCACAGCCACGCAGTTGCATCCGCCACTTTTCAGTAAAGGTACGAGAATCACTCTCTTTCACCACATTGGGGGGGGTATCGCCCTCCAGTGCAATAATCACCAAATCCAGATCTGGCCCCAGCTTGCCCAGGCGATCTGCAAAGCTACCACGCAGTTTCCACTGTTTTTCCGTGCGGCGACCAATGATGATTTTCCCCAGATTATGTTCTCGGGCGTAACGCAAGATGGCCTGTTCTTCACGGGGTTCTGACAGCGTAGCGGTTTCTGCTCCTAACTCTTGCGCCAATTTTAGTGTGCGTAAAATGGCCCGGCGCTTCGCTTCTGGCAGGCCATGCAGACGGGGTGTTTCCACATAGACTGCATGCCAGATACACCCCAATCGGGCTGCCAGCCGGGCAGCAGTTCGGACCAGTTTTTCGTTACCGCTGTTATGGCCAATACACAATAAGATGGCATCACGGGTATGCCAGACACGTTCGCGCCCCTGAGTGTCACGGAAAGCACGCATCTGATCATCAACCCGATCCGCGGTACGGCGCAGTGCCAGCTCGCGTAGGGCGATTAAATTGCCCTTACGGAAGAAGTGCTCAATGGCTCGCTCCGCCTGACCCGAAATATAGACCTTGCCTTCATTCAGCCGCTGGCGCAGGTCATCGGGGGGGAGGTCGACCAAAACCACTTCAGTGGCTTCATCAAACATATGGTCGGGCACGGTTTCCCGCACCCGGATACCGGTCACGCCGCCGACCACATCATTCAGGCTTTCTAGATGCTGTACATTGACGGTGGTCAGCACATCAATGCCAGCATCCAGCAGTTCTTCAACATCCTGCCAGCGTTTCGGATGGCGCGAGCCATAGGCATTACTGTGCGCCAGCTCATCCATCAGGATCAGTGCCGGGTGGCGTGCCAGGGCCGCATCCAAATCAAATTCACGTACCTGACGATTGCGGTGATGAATTCGCTTTTGCGGTAGGATGGTCAGCCCTTCGAGCAGCGCTGCGGTTTCGCTACGCCCGTGTGTTTCCACCACACCAACCAATACATCCAGCCCTTGAGTCCGCAGGCGCTGAGCCTCTTGCAGCATGGCGTAAGTTTTGCCTACCCCCGCACAGGCCCCGAAAAACACTTTTAGCCGGCCACGGGTCTTCTCATTGGCTGCTGCGAGCAGGCTGTCGGGGTCGGGGCGGGTTGGTTCTGCATCCACCATGTTATGTCCTTAAGATTTTGCCGGGTTGATCGGTACTTTTACCGGGCTTTGGGCATCCAACGCCATATTCAGATTCAGCACATTCACCACTGATTCACCGAAGAAGTTCGGTGTCGCTTTTTGCACACTACTATCAATCAACTGCTTCACTTCAGACAATGGCATCTGGCGCACGCTGGCGATGCGGGGAGCCTGATAATAGGCCGCTTCCAGTGAAATACTGGGATCCAGACCACTGCCTGATGCTGTCACCAAATCAACCGGGACTGGGCCAGTTTGTGTCGGATTAGCCTGACGCAGTAATGTTACTCGCTCACTGATAACCTGATCCAGTGCGGGATTGCTGATGGACAGATTACTCCCACCAGAGGCCATTGGATTATAAGGTATATCTGCTGTTACCGATGGGCGGCCAGCAAAATAGCCTGGCTGAGTAAAGTTTTGGCCTAGCAAGGTAGAGCCGACAACTTCATCACCCAGCATCGCCAGTGAACCACGCGCTTGCTCGGTAAACATCAATTTTGCCAATCCGGTAGTCAGCAGAGGATAAGCTATCCCGGTGATAAGTGTCAGTAATATCAGTAGAACCAATGAAGGTCGCAGGTATGACATGGATATTGCCTCTCTATTCGGTCTTAATAGCGGCCACGAGCAAAACACGCCGTGGCCATTGCAAACATTAATTACTGAGTTTTCAGCTCATCATTAGGGCGGTCAGTACCAGATCGATCAGCTTGATACCGACAAACGGCACCAATAGGCCACCCAGCCCATAAATCCACAAGTTACGGCGCAGCAGCGCCGCTGCACTCATCGCCTTGTAACTCACCCCTTTCAGTGCCAGCGGGATCAGGAACATAATCACCAGTGCGTTAAAAATAACCGCCGACAGTATGGCCGACGCCGGGGAGTGCAACTGCATGACGTTCAGGGCATTAAGCTGCGGATAGGTAGCTGCAAACGCAGCCGGGATAATGGCGAAATATTTAGCAACGTCGTTGGCGATACTGAAGGTGGTCAGCGAGCCACGGGTCATCAGCATCTGTTTACCGATATGCACCACTTCAATCAACTTGGTCGGGTTAGAATCCAAATCCACCATGTTGCCAGCTTCTTTCGCCGCTTGTGTCCCCGAGTTCATCGCCACGGCGACGTCAGCCTGCGCCAGTGCCGGGGCGTCGTTGGTACCGTCACCGGTCATTGCCACCAATCGACCTTCGGCCTGATACTGGCGAATCAATGCCAGTTTGGCCTCTGGCGTGGCTTCCGCCAGAAAATCATCCACACCCGCTTCGGCGGCAATGGCGGCTGCTGTCAGGCGGTTATCACCGGTGATCATCACTGTTTTGATGCCCATTTTGCGCAACTCGGCAAAACGTTCTTTGATGCCACCTTTGACGATATCTTTCAGCGCCACTACACCCAGCACCCGTGGCCCATCGGCCACCACCAGTGGCGTACCACCGGTGCGGGCGACGCTTTCCACCGCGTCTTCCACTGCCCGCGGGAAATGGCCCTGATTGGACTCGACATGGCGGCGAATAGCATCCACAGCACCTTTACGGATCATTCTGTCCTGCACGTTCACACCACTCATCCGTGTTTGTGCCGAGAAAGGCACAAAGGTGGCATTTAGACTGTGCAAGTCACGTTCGCGCAGGTTAAAGCGCTGTTTCGCTAACACCACGATACTGCGGCCTTCTGGCGTTTCATCCGCCAAAGAAGAGAGTTGCGCGGCATCGGCCAGTTGTTGCTCGGTGACACCCGGTGCAGGTAAAAACTCAGACGCCTGGCGGTTACCCAGTGTGATAGTGCCGGTTTTATCCAACAACAGCACATCAACGTCACCGGCCGCTTCCACCGCGCGCCCGCTGGTGGCAATCACGTTAGCGCCCAGCATCCGGCTCATCCCGGCAACCCCGATGGCTGATAGCAGGCCACCGATAGTGGTTGGGATCAGACAAACCAGCAGCGCCACCAGTACCGTAATTGTCACCGGTGAACCGGCATGGTTGGCCTCAACACTGAACACCGAGAACGGATAGAGTGTCGCCGTCGCCAGTAAGAAGACAATAGTCAGAGCCACCAGCAAAATGGTCAACGCCACTTCGTTAGGGGTTTTACGCCGTTTCGCGCCTTCAACCATGGCGATCATCCGGTCGAGGAAGGTTTCGCCGGGGTTAACGCTGCACTCAACTACCAACCAGTCGGACAGCACGCGGGTACCGCCGGTCACGGAAGAGAAGTCACCACCGGATTCACGGATAACCGGAGCAGATTCGCCGGTAATGGCGCTTTCATCAACGGATGCACCACCTTCCAGCACTTCGCCGTCACAGGGCACGGTATCGCCAGCTTCAATCAACACCACATCGCCTTTGCGCAAGCTATCGGCGGAGACTTTCTCCTGTGGCGCATCAAAGCGGGCTTCTGACAGTTTTTTGGCCCAACTGGTTTTTTTCACCCCACGCAGACTTTCTGCTTGCGCTTTACTGCGCCCCTCGGCCAAAGCTTCGGCGAAGTTGGCAAACAGCACGGTAAACCACAGCCACAGAGCCACATTGCCGGTAAACATGGCACTACCGGTGGTTTGGCCGCTTAATATCGCCAGCCAAATCAGAGTGGTCAGCCAACTCCCCAGATAGACCACGAACATCACTGGGTTACGCCATTGGACGCGTGGGTCCAGTTTCTTCACGGCATCAATAAGCGCAGTACGAACCAGTGCTGGCTCAAAAATCGCGCGTTGTTTGCGTGTCATAGTAGTTCTCTCATCAATGTGCTAACCAAACTTGCAGATGCTCAGCAACCGGACCTAAGGCCAGCGCTGGGATAAAGGTCAATGCGCCGACCAACAGCACCGTACCTACCAGCAAACCGATAAATAGTGGTCCAGCGGTTGGCAGCGTGCCATTACCCGCGGGTTGCCGCTTCTTCGCCACCAATGAGTTGGCAATGGCTAATACCGGCAGAATCACGCCAAAGCGGCCGAAGAACATGGCGGCAGCCAGCAGCAGGTTATAAAACGGCGTATTGACACTCAGACCAGCAAAGGCGCTGCCGTTATTGTTGGCCGCAGAGGAGAGGGCGTAGAGAACTTCGCTAAAACCATGCGCACCGGGGTTAAGAATCCCCGCCCGCCCGGCATCAGTGCAGAGTGCCAGTGCGGTACCCAGCAGCACGATAGCCGGGGTGACCAGAATGGCCAGCGCGGTCATTTTCATATCAAATACGTCAATTTTCTTGCCAAGATATTCAGGGGTACGACCAATCATCAACCCGGCAATAAAGACGGTCAGCAGCACGAATAGCAGCATGCCGTATAACCCAGAACCGACCCCACCAAACACCACCTCGCCAATCTGCATTAACCACATCGGTACCATGCCACCTAAGGCGGTAAAGGAGTCATGCATGGCGTTAACGGCCCCACAAGAGGCTGCGGTAGTGACCACGGCATACATACTGGTTGCCAGAATGCCGAAGCGGGATTCTTTACCTTCCATATTGATATTGCTGTCGGCACCTAACTGAGTTAAGTGCGGGTTACCGGCCAGTTCTGCATACATCACCACGACTACGGCCACCACAAAAATCAGTGACATAGCCCAGATCAGCGCATGGCCCTGACGGCTATCACCCACCACCTGACCGAAGGCAAAACAGAGTGCACAGGGTATGAGGAAAATCGCCAGCATCTGCACAAAGTTACTAAAAGCAGTTGGGTTTTCAAATGGATGTGCGGAGTTAGCGCCAAAAAAACCGCCGCCGTTGGTCCCCAACATTTTTATGGCTTCCTGCGAGGCTACCGGCCCCATTGGTAGGGTCTGTTTTACCCCTTCAAGGGTGGTGATATGCAGGTAGCCATCCAGGTTTTGTAATACCCCCTGACTGACGAAAATTAGCGCGATAATCAGCGCAATCGGCAGCAACACATATAAGGTGATGCGCACCAGATCGACCCAGGCATTTCCCAGTGTGTGGGCAGAATGGCGGGCAAAGGCACGGATCAGAGCAAAAGCGACGGCAATGCCGGTTGCAGCAGAGAGGAAGTTTTGTACCGTCAGACCGGCCATTTGACTCAGATAACTGAGGGTGTTTTCGCCGCTATAGGCTTGCCAGTTGGTGTTAGTGACAAAGCTGACCGCGGTATTTAAGGCCAGATGCCATGACATACCCGGCATGTGTTCAGGATTTAGCGGTAACGAACCTTGCGCCATCAACAGCGTGAACAGCAAGGCAATACCCAGTAAGTTAAAGCAGAGAATGGCGAGCGCATATTGCCAGCCGTTCATCTCTTCATTTTTTACACCGCTACAACGCCATAAACCGGCCTCGACTTGGCGCAATGGCGCAAAGGGTTCGCCTTCGATTATGCGAGCCAAAAAGCTCCCCAACGGGCGGGACAGCACCAACAACACCAGCATGAAGCTGGCGATAAGCAGAAATCCTGACGCTGCCATTTAAAAATCCTCCGCATTAAACAAGGCATAAACCAGATAGCCAAGAAGCAGTAGGACCAACAGCGCACCACTAATGATGCTGAAACTCACGATACACCTCCACAACGCTTATTTTTGATAACAACAGCTTATGAAGTCGAGCGAAAAGTTCCTGATAAAAAATGGCCGAGAGGTGTAAAAAAAGTATAAAAACGGTCAAAAAATAGACACGAAATGGGTGTAAATTAACCAGTGGCGGCGCAGTATCGCCAATTCTGGCCCTTGAAGGGTTAGGCACTGAGTCAATACATATAATGTGCCAATTACTAAAGAGTACATAACTGCAATGTAACTAATGATTGGTTTTAAATTAACCTTGTTGTAACAAAATTACAGAATTGACAATTTATTTCGGATTTTGACGTGATTGAGTGGTCGGATGAGTGGTAAAATTTCAACCGATACGGTAAAATTTTGTCCAGTTTCCAATTTTGTTTATTTTATTTTTAACGCCAAGTTGTAAATCGACTCTCTGTTTAACCGAGTTGGCTGTTACACCAAGGCGTTTTAAAGGAGGATCGTTATGACCATGTACAACGCATACCCATTGCATCAGGTTCTCTTGCGCCGGAGCGCAGTGATTCTGGTCGGTTTACTGGCACTGCCGGTGATGCTTTTCCGCAAAGATCGCGCCCGTTTTTACAGCTATCTGCACCGGGTTTGGGCTAAAACCAGTGATAAGCCGGTGTGGTTGGCACAGTCTGAATCGGCAATACAGGATTTTTACTGAGATAAATCAGTAAGCTGCTCGTAGATAAAAACGGCGTAAAATTAATGGCCCGTGGGTTAACACTCGCGGGCTTTTTACTGCCTTTATATCTGCCCCAGATATAAAGGTATCAAGCAAGAGCGTGGTTCTCGGGCAACAACTGTTATGCTGTGATGAGAAAAGCTGCCAAGGCCAAGGGAGAATAGAATGCTGGAGAGTAATCAGGTAACCCACAGTATCGAGTACTGCCATGCGCGAGACGAGCTTGATGCGTTATATGCAGCAGGCATAACACGTGGCCAATTGATGGATTTTCATAGCCGCTATAAGTTAGTGCTGTTGGCGCATTCGCAGCCTGAATACCGCGAAATCGGTCCTTTTATTGCCTCAATGGATAGATGGTCATCATTAATTGAGTTTACTGATGAGTATCGCCAGCGTTTACTGCATTTGTTGTCTCATCAGCCAACGTCCGCCAATCACACCAACGTATTAATGCATGTACAGGGTTATTTTCGGCCTTACCTTACGTCAACACAACGTCAGGCATTGGCACAGCTTATCGAGCAGTATCGGGTAGGTGAGTTGCCTTTGAGTGTCCCCATCGGCCAAATAAATGCTTACTTGGTTGAATTCCCGAATGAGTATCTGGCCGGACAACGCTATTTTACATTTTACTCGGCACAAGGATAAGGCATGGCGACGCATCTGGTCTGGTTTCGTAATGATTTACGCGTAACGGATAATCTGGCGCTGCATGCCGCTTGTCAGGACCCACAAGCCACTGTGATTGCGCTATTTATCGCGACCCCTGCACAATGGGCCGCACATGATATGGCCCCTCGGCAGGCCACCTTCCTGCTGCAAAACCTACAACAGTTACAGCACGCACTGGCTATCCGGGCGATACCGCTACACTATCATCAGTGTGATGATTTTCAGGACTCCATTATCTGGCTGGATGATTTTTGTCAGCAGCAGCAAGTTGATGCGCTATTTTTTAACCAACAGTATGAGTTAAATGAACAACTGCGAGATGGGGCGCTAGTGACGCGGCTCAATCATCGGCAAGAAGCCGGTCACACCATTACCTGCCACCGTTTCGATGACAGTGTGTTATTGCCGCCGGGCAGTGTCCTGACGGGTAATAATGAGATGTACAAAGTATTTACCCCGTTTCGTCGTGCTTTTATTCAGCGTTTAATGATGAGTGAATGCCGTTGTGTCCCTGCGCCAAAAACGCGCGATAACGTGGTAGCTGCCATGCCATTACCACTGCTCCCGTTTGACTATCCGCAACAACCGGTAGATAGCCAATTATTTCCGGCAGGCGAAGAGGCGGCATTACATCGCCTGCGCAGTTTTTGTCGCGAGCAGGTTCAGGACTACCAGCAACAACGTGATCTGCCTGCTGTGGCAGGAACCAGTTGTTTGTCACCTTATCTGGCGTTGGGGATACTTTCGCCCCGTCAATGCTTTAACCGCTTGTTGGCAGAATGTCCCGCGTTGCTGGAAAACTCCGACGGTGGTGCTTTTACTTGGCTCAATGAGTTGGTCTGGCGTGAATTTTATCGTCATTTGTTAGTGGCTTATCCGCGTTTATGCCAGCATCGTCCCTTTATTGACTGGACTGATGGCGTAATATGGCATCACTCAGAACAGCAACTACTTGCCTGGCAGCAGGGACAAACAGGTTACCCTATTGTTGATGCAGCTATGCGGCAGTTGAATGAAACCGGCTGGATGCATAACCGCCTGCGAATGATCAGCGCCAGTTTTCTGGTTAAAGACCTGTTGATCGATTGGCGACACGGCGAACGCTATTTTATGTCCCAACTATTGGATGGGGATTTGGCCGCCAATAATGGAGGCTGGCAGTGGGCTGCCTCCACGGGTACTGATGCTGCACCCTATTTTCGTATTTTTAATCCCACCACCCAGGGCGAGCGTTTTGACCCGAGCGGCGTTTTTATCCGCCGTTGGTTACCTGAGCTGGCTAGGGTGCCAGACAGTGATATCCATCAGCCATGGCGCTGGGCGCAGCGGCAACAGCAACATCTGGATTACCCACTACCGCTGGTGGATCATAAGCTGGCCAGATTGGCTACACTCGCGGCATTTGAAGCCGCTAAGCGGGATGGCCGCAAGGATCCCTAATCACCAGGAGCTTGCATGTTTTTGACATATATTTCGACTAAATTCTGTGTTTCAACTAAAACCCATGTTTTAACGAAACCCACGTTATGTACCAATAAGATAACCCACATGGTGCTTAACGCCGGGCTGATTTTATCGTTTAGCCTATATAGCTCGCTGGCAGCGGCCGGTTTTGAGGTGGTGGCACTGGGGGTGGATGGTGGTGTCAGCGATGGCAATCTGACATCTTATCTGATTCGTGATGATAGTCAGCCGGTCTATTTAGCTCTGGATGCCGGTTCGGTGCTACCGGGTATTGCCAAAGCTCTGGAGAAGGGCGCTTTCCCCGATATTACCGATGAAACCGCCGCCCCGCTGACACGTCAGGGTTATATCTTCCGCCAGCGCATCAACAGCTATTTTCTTAGTCATGCCCATCTTGACCATGTTTCCGGCCTGATTATCGGTTCGCCGCAAGACAGCAACAAGCCCCTTTATGCCTCGGCAGACACGATTGATGTATTGCGAAACTACTATTTTAACTGGCGTGTCTGGCCTAACTTTACTGACAGCGGCAGCGGTACCCGGCTGGGAACCTATCGCATGCAAATGGTGCGGCCAAACCAGCCTCTAAGCCTGGGCTTAACCCGTTTGACGGGGGAATTGTATCCACTGAGTCATGATAAGTCCCCCTCTGCTATGTTATTGATCAGTAGTAATAATCAGTCATTTGCCTATTTTGGTGATACTGGCCCGGATGAGATGGAAAAGTCGAAAAATCTGGATACGGTGTGGCGTAACTTGGCCGAAAAGGTTAAACAGCAGCAATTGAAAGGGATGATAATCGAAGTTTCTTTCCCCAATGACGTTGCTGATAACAAGTTGTACGGCCATATGACGCCTAAGTGGTTGCTGAAGGAATTGAAAAATCTGGAGAAATACAGCGGTGAAGGCCAACCATTAAAGGGGCTGCCGGTGGTTATCAGTCATATAAAACCTTCATTTAAACAGGGACAAGATGTGCGTAAAACCATTGCCACTGAGTTGCAACAAGGTAATGATATGGGGGTTAATTTTATCCTGATGGAGCAAGGCGATAGCCAGCGTTTTTAACTACCCATTTATATTTTTTGAGGCTGATGAAATGCGCAATACCGAACTGGAAACTCTACTCAATAGCCAACTGAATATCTCGGTTTTTCAAGACTATGCACCCAATGGTTTGCAAGTTGAGGGGCGCGAAGAGATCAAGCGCATTGTCACCGGCGTGACCGCCAGCCAGGCACTATTGGATGCTGCGGTTGGGCAACAGGCCGATGCTATTTTGGTTCATCACGGTTATTTTTGGAAAAATGAACCGGTCGTGGTGCGTGGAATGAAACGTAACCGGCTGAAAACATTGCTTACCAACGATATCAATTTGTATGGCTACCATTTGCCACTGGATGCTCATCCTGAATTAGGCAATAACGCGCAATTGGCTAAATTACTGGGTATTCGGGTGTCGGGTGAAATTGAATCTTTCTTACCTTATGGTGAGTTTGATGCACCGTTAAATGCGGTAATTTTACGTGAACGGCTGGAAAAATTGTTGGGCCGTGAGGTATTACATTGTGGTGATCGAGCGCCAGTAGATGTGCGTCGTCTTGCCTGGTGTACCGGCGGCGGGCAGGGTTTTATCCAACAAGCGGCTGATTTTGGTGTTGATGCATTTATCACTGGTGAAGTTTCAGAGCAAACAATTCATATTGCCCGGGAGATGGGCGTGAATTTTTATGCTGCGGGGCATCACGCCACTGAGCGCTACGGCATCAAGGCGTTAGGTGAATGGTTGGCTAGCAAGCATCAATTTGAAGTTATCTTTATCGATATCCCCAATCCCGCCTGACCATTATGCAACATTATGCACTGGTAATAAGTATCGGTGCATAATCTACTGTAGGTATCTCCTTGTTTATGTGCAATTAAACCATACTTTAAACAAGGTTTTATCCTCTCTCTGGCTATTTAAAATCATCATCTGGCCATAGTTGGATGATAAACCGACAGTTTTTAAGAATATTTGCTCTCTATAGCCTGATTCTAAATAAGAAAAGAATCGATTATTTACCACTTTCCTTCGTAAAAAACTTCAAAATACGCTGTTTTCAGCGGTTAATTTCAGTATTTACATTGAATCTAGTGATTGCTGATATCTATTGGTTGATTCAGTTCTATTGACAGCAGTTAGGTGCTAACGCATAAATATGTCCTTATAAAAGCTATTTATCTAATGAAAATAAAAACTATACATGTCTTAGGGGGACGGGAGTGCAAAGAGCACGATGCTATTTATTGGGAGAGAGTGCGGTGGTTCTGGAATTGGAACCGCCGGTAACATTAGCAAGCCAGCAACGGATCTGGGGCTTAGCTGATCGTCTGATTCATCATCCTGATGTCCTTGAAGCGATTCCGGGTATGAATAATCTGACTCTATTATTGTCAGATCCACAAAATACGGCGCTGGACGCCATTGAACGCCTCCAACGCTGGTGGGAAGAGAGCGAATCATTAGTGCCTGAATCACGTGATATCACCATTCCAGTGATTTATGGCGGTGATGCAGGCCCAGACCTGGCTGAAGTGGCTCGTCACACTGGCATGACAGAGCGTCAGGTGGTGGAGTGCCACGCTGGCGCGAGCTATATCGTCTATTTTTTGGGGTTCCAGCCGGGCTTCTCATATCTGGGGGGGATGCCGGAAAAACTCGCCACGCCACGGCGTGCTGAACCACGTTTAGTGGTCGCGCCCGGTTCTGTCGGTATTGGCGGTAGCCAAACCGGTATCTATCCACTGGCAACGCCCGGCGGCTGGCAACTTATTGGCCGCACATCATTGGCACTGTTTAACCCGCTGGAGATGCCGCCAACCTTGTTACGGCCCGGCGATAATGTGCGCTTCCTGCCCTTAAAGGAGGGCGTATGCTGAATATTATTCGTTCAGGTATTTATACCACAGTACAAGACAGTGGCCGTGGCGGTTTTCGCCGTTTGGGAATCAGCCAGGGTGGGGCACTCGATTTACCGGCGCTCAGCATGGCAAATATGCTGGTAGGTAATGAGCCTGATGCTGCCGGGCTGGAAATTACCCTTGGTCAGTTTACGGCACAATTTACGCAACCAGGCTGGATAGCGGTGACAGGAGCTGGTTGCGATGCCCGGCTTGATAATCAGTTGCTGTGGACCGGCTGGCGTTATCCGGTCAAGCCGGGGCAGCAGCTAAAACTCAGTGTGCCACATCGGGGAATGCGCAGCTATTTAGCCATCTCTGGAGGGATTGCAGTACCGGAGATGTTGGGTTCACGCAGCACCGACCTGAAAGCCGGTTTTGGCGGTTATCAGGGGCGACTGATCAAAGATGGCGACACCCTGCCATTAGGCCAAGCCACACGTTTACCACGTGAATCAGTCGGTATCAAACAACTGTTATTTGGTAACCGTGTCCGGGCTGTTCCTGGCCCGGAATATCATGAGTTCGACGATATCGCACAGGGTGCTTTTTGGCGTGAAGCCTGGCAACTCAGCCCACAGAGCAACCGTATGGGATATCGCCTGACCGGGCGCGAATTAGCGCGCACCACGGACCGCGAGATGCTATCCCACGGATTATTACCTGGCGTGGTGCAAGTGCCGCACAACGGCCAGCCGATTGTGCTGATGGCTGATGCGCAGACAACCGGCGGTTATCCGCGCATTGCCTGCGTTATCGAAGCAGATCTTTATCATTTAGCTCAGCTTAGGCTCGGCGAACCAGTGCATTTTGTGCCATGCACAGTTGAGGAGGCGCTGCGGGCCAAAGCGGAGCAACAGCATTTCTTAAAACAGATCGAATGGGGTTTACAGCAAGGATTCGATGCGACGGAGGCCAAATGAAGATTGATTTAAACGCCGACTTAGGTGAAGGCTGCGCTAATGATCAAGCACTGCTGCAATTGGTCAGTTCAGCCAATATTGCCTGTGGCTTTCATGCCGGTGATGCGCAGACCATGCGCCAGTCGGTGCGCTGGGCTATGGAATATGGCGTTGCTATCGGTGCGCATCCGAGTTTCCCTGATCGCGAGAATTTTGGTCGAACCGCGATGCAGTTACCCCCTGAGACGGTGTATGCCCAAGTGGTTTATCAATTAGGTGCCTTGGCAGCTATCGTGAAGGCGGAGGGCGGCGTGATGCAACATGTGAAGCCTCATGGCATGTTGTATAACCAGGCGGCGGTTGATCCTCTGCTGGCGGATGCCATAGCGAAAGCGGTGAAAGCCGTGGACACGTCGTTACGGCTGGTTGGATTGGCGGGAAGCGAATTGATCCGTGCCGGTGAACGCGCAGGTTTGGTGACCCGACAAGAGGTATTCGCTGATCGTCGCTATCAGCCTGATGGCACTCTAGTGCCGCGCAGCCAGCCAGATGCCTTAATTGAAAGTGACGAGTTGGCGTTGTCACAAACGTTGGCAATGGTGCAGCGTCAGCAGGTTCAGGCTCGTGATAGCAGTTGGGTAGCGGTACAGGCGGATACAGTATGCGTCCACGGTGATGGAGCCCATGCCTTGGATTTTGCCCGCCGTTTACGCCACAGTTTTCAGCAGCAAAATATCACGGTAACCGCGCAGTAAGATGGACGTTGGGCAGTAAAAATTATAACCGCCTGGCCCGGGTGGAATGGCTTCATCAATTAGCTACATATCACACTTTATAACAACACTTTAGGACAGGAGAGTCACCTTGGAACAAACGGTAAACCTTTGGCCGCTAATTGGTATTGCGGCGATCGTAATCGGATTTTTACTGCGTATCAACGCAGTACTGGTGGTGATTACCGCCGGTATCATCACTGGTCTGGCGGCGCTAATGCCAATGGCCACTATTTTGGAAAAACTGGGTGAAGGTTTTCTCAATACCCGCAACCTGCCTCTGATTCTGTTACTGCCACTGGCTGTTATCGGCTTGCTGGAGCGCCACGGCTTGAAAGAGCGAGCGCAGGCGTGGATTTCACAAATTAAAAGTGCCACCTCTGGCCGTTTATTGATTGTGTATCTGTTTGTGCGTGAAGCGACAGCCGCGCTGGGTTTAACCAGTCTGGGTGGTCATCCGCAAATGGTACGGCCATTACTGGCACCGATGGCAGAAGGGGCGGCTGAAACCCGTTATGGTGAGTTACCGGAGAAAGTGCGTTATCGCCTGCGTGCAATGTCTGCCGCGACCGATAACGTTGGGTTGTTCTTCGGTGAAGATATTTTTGTCGCTTTCGGTGCGATTATTTTTATGCACAACTTTATGCTGGAATCCGGTGGCATTCAGACCGAGCCGTTACACATTGCGTTGTGGGGTATCCCGACGGCGATTTGTGCTTTCCTGATCCACGCCTACCGTTTGCAACGTTTGGATAAACACCTCGCCGCTGAGTTAACCGCGCTGAGTCAGTCTGCTTTGGCTACCAAGGGAGACGCAAAATGATTTTCCAACAACAATATCTTTATTGGCTGGCTGGCGTAGTGCTGTTGATTGTCGCGTTAATGTCATTTCGTGATAAGGCCAACCCGCGCCGTATCACCACCGGTTTATTTTGGGGATTATACGGGCTGATTTTCCTGGTGGGTGATTGGACCTATCGTCTGGCCAATACTTTGGCGGGCGAGGGACCGGATGAGAAGCGCATTCTGAATATTACTGTCGGTGTGGTGGTGGTGATTATGGCGCTGATTGCCGGTTTTGGTGGGGTAAAACTGGGTAGCTATCATCAACGCACTCCAGAACAGCGCGAAGTGAGTGCCAAGCGTTTGGGGAACCGGCTGTTCATCCCGGCATTGGCTATCCCAGTGGTGACGGTTATTGGCGTGCTGCTGTTTAACAATATCCCCGCGCTGGATCAATGGCTGTTTGGCACCGGCAACCACGCCACCTTAGTCACCTTATTCTCGATGACTGTTGGTTGTGTTCTCGGTTTGATTATTGCGGTCGTCATGACCCACGAAACCGCGGCACAACCGGTGCAGGAAGCTCGGCGTTTGCTCGATTCCATCGGCTGGGCATTTATCTTGCCACAGATATTGGCCACCCTTGGCCTGCTGTTTACCACCGCCGGGGTCGGAACTGCTATTGCCCATCTGACACAGGAATATCTGGCAGTCGATCATCGCTTTGTCGCCGTGGCGGTCTATGCTATTGGCATGGCACTGTTAACCATGATCATGGGTAATGCCTTTGCTGCTTTCCCCATCGTCACTGCCGGTATCGGTATTCCAATTTTAGTATTGCAACACGGCGGTAATCCCGCAGTGATGGCAGCTATTGGTATGTTCTCAGGGTACTGCGGTACCTTAATGACGCCGATGGCAGCCAACTTTAATATCGTTCCTGCTGCGTTACTGGAGTTGCCGGATAAGAATGCGGTGATTAAAGCCCAGATTCCAACCGGGGTGACTCTATTGATTGTTAACGTATTCTTGCTGTATTTCCTGATGTTCCTCTAGGAGTGGTGATGAGAAGTGTATTAATTACCGGGTTTGAGCCATTTGGTGGGGAGCGAGTAAATCCTTCTTGGGAAGTGGTCAAACAATTGAATGATTTAATGCTGGGTGGGGTCAGAGTGGTGGCTCGCCAGTTGCCTTGCGCCTTTGGTGAAGCATTAATTGCGTTGAATGCCGCGATAGATGAAATTCAGCCAGTATTGGTGTTGGCTGTCGGTCAGGCCGGGGGACGCGCCGATATTACTATCGAACGGGTAGCTATTAACGTTGATGATGCCCGTATTCCTGACAATTTGGGGAATCAACCGGTAGATCAGCCGATAGTTGAGGATGGCCCGGCGGCGTACTTTACCCGTTTGCCCATCAAGGCGATGGTGCAGGGTATCCGTGAGGCGGGCATTCCGGCCTCGGTCTCCCAGACGGCCGGAACCTATGTCTGTAACCATGTGATGTACGGGTTATTGCATCGGTTAAATCAGCTCAATAGTGAGGTGAAGGGTGGTTTCATTCATATCCCTTATCTGCCGGAACAGGCGGTAGCTCACCCCGGATCACCCAGTATGTCAACACATTCAGTGCTGGTAGCCTTAGAACTGGCTATCTCTATTGCCATGCAAATTGAACACGATCTGCATATATCAGGCGGCGCGATCCACTGATTTCTCTATAAAAAAACGCCACCTTCACCGGTGGCGCTCTCATCATAAACAGTCTAATTACTCTGCTTATTTCTTCAGTTGACTATTGAAGTCACGTTCGGCATAACCGGTATAAAGCTGACGCGGACGGGCAATTTTAAGGCCCTCATCGTGCATTTCATTCCAGTGAGCAATCCAGCCAATGGTACGGGCAATCGCGAACATCACGGTAAACATTGAAGACGGGATCCCCATGGCTTTCAGGATGATACCTGAATAGAAGTCCACGTTTGGATATAGCTTTTTCTCAACGAAGTAGGGGTCTTCCAGTGCGATACGTTCCAGCTCTTTCGCGACAGCAAATAGGCTGTCATTTTCCAGTTTGAGTTCTTTCAATACCTCATCACAGGTTTCTTTCATCACCGTAGCGCGCGGATCGTAATTCTTATACACGCGGTGACCGAAGCCCATCAGGCGGAATGAGTCGTTTTTATCCTTCGCGCGTTTGATAAATTCTGGAATATGCTCGACAGATTTAATCTCTTCCAGCATTTTCAGGCAGGCTTCGTTCGCGCCGCCGTGAGCTGGCCCCCACAGGGATGCTATCCCCGCGGCGATACAGGCAAACGGGTTAGCGCCCGAAGAACCTGCGGTGCGCACAGTAGAGGTAGAGGCGTTCTGTTCGTGGTCGGCATGTAGGATAAAAATACGATCCATCGCGCGTTCCAGCACCGGGTTGACTTCATACTCTTCGCACGGTGTGGAGAACATCATACGCAGGAAGTTACCTGCATAGGACAGGTCGTTACGTGGATAAACAAACGGCTGGCCGATGGAATATTTATAACACATGGCAGCCACTGTTGGCATTTTAGACAGCAGACGGAAGGCGGTAATTTCACGATGGCGCTCGTTGTTTACATCCAGTGCGTCATGGTAGAACGCGGCCAGTGCACCAGTCACTCCGCATAATACAGCCATCGGATGTGAGTCGCGACGGAACCCACGGAACAAGCTGGTGATTTGCTCGTGGATCATGGTGTGGCGGGTTACTGTCGCTTTGAAGGTTTCATACTCTTCTGCTGTGGGGGTTTCGCCGTACAGCAAAATGTAGCAAACTTCCAGATAAGTAGAGTTTTTTGCCAATTGATCAATAGGGTATCCACGATGCAGTAGGATCCCTTTATCACCATCGATAAACGTGATTTTTGATTCGCAGGACGCGGTAGAGGTAAACCCAGGGTCATAGGTAAAATACCCTTTAGAACCTAAAGTGCTGACGTCGATCACGTCAGTGCCGAGGGTTGGGGATAGAACCTTCAGTTCAATCGCAGCTTCGCCTGCCAGATTCAGCGTCGCTTTTTTATCAGCCATTTACAGTCTCCTTCGCGCTTATTTTAAAAACCGCTAACAACTGGAATGTCTTAGATGCCTGTAGGGCATTATCTTATCGGCACTGCTCTGTTTGATTCACGATTAAACGTTTTATTCACGATTAAAACATGATTTAGGGTACAGAGTGTCTTACCAATGCGGCCAGCGATCCGAGAGGCTGGATCGATAGCGACGTTACAAAGTTGTTAACGATTTGTCGGATGCTTATCGTTTATAGTTCATTGCCTACGATATCTATGGGGATATTCACTTAATACACTGTTGCATAACTTAGGCTTATGGGGAAGTGTATCCGCAGACCTTTAGTGCATCATAGGGCTTATTTCTACCCTAGTTGTAATGGAAATGTTTATTCTTTGTCAAATCAGATAATTAATTTTATATAAATTGTGTAAATCGTGATCCTAATCACTGTTCAGGGGAAATGTTACCAATCGGTTTGTGTGGGAATTGTAATAAGAATGTGAACCCCCTATACTGCCGCCAGGTCTCCGGATTACCCTGAAGTAGGAGCACCCAGCGTTATATAGAACACGTCATTTAGGCATGCAGGATGTTATGTTTAAATGTGCGATGTGAAGGGTTTCGGCTCTTAACGCTGTCTGATCCCAACAAGGCCCGGAGGAAGGAAAATAATAAGAGCTGTGTGGGCAAAACCGTGAAAAAACAAAGACCTGTCAACTTGGATCTGCAAACGATTCGATTTCCCGTTACTGCGATAGCGTCCATTTTACACCGAGTCTCTGGCGTAATTACTTTCGTTGCCGTTGGTATCCTCCTTTGGCTGTTAGGTTTGTCTGTTTCCTCGCAAGAGGGATTCATGCAAGCAGCGGCTGTCATGAATAGTTTTATTGTTAAATTCATCTTCTGGGGAATACTTACTGCGCTGGCCTATCACGTTTGCGGTGGCATCCGTCACTTGCTTATGGATTTTGGCTACATCGAAGAGAGCTTGGCTGCGGGGACCCGCTCCGCACAAGTAACAATGGTGTTAACCTTGGTGCTGTCAGTTTTAGCTGGAGTCCTCGTATGGTAAGCAATGCTTCTGCGTTAGGGCGTAATGGAGTACACGACTGGCTGTTACTGCGTGCTTCTGCAATCGTCATCACTCTTTATATTCTTTATATCCTGGGCTTCGTCGTTATTGTCCCGGACATCACCTATGAAATCTGGCGCGGCTTTTTTGCCTCGCACATCACAAAAGTATTTACCCTGCTGACCTTGCTGTCGATTCTGGCTCACGCTTGGATTGGTCTGTGGCAGGTATTAACGGACTATATAAAGCCGCTAGCGGTACGACTGGTGTTACAACTGGCCGTTGTGGTTACGCTGCTGGTCTATCTATTGTATGGAACAATTGTGGTGTGGGGTGCTTAAATGAAACTGCCGGTCAGAGAGTTTGACGCTGTCGTCGTCGGTGCAGGTGGTGCAGGTATGCGCGCCGCACTGCAAATTTCACAAATGGGGCTGTCTTGTGCCCTGATATCTAAAGTTTTCCCTACCCGTTCCCATACGGTATCTGCGCAGGGCGGTATTACCGTGGCGCTGGGTAATACCCATGAAGATAACTGGGAATGGCATATGTATGACACGGTAAAAGGTTCCGATTATATCGGTGACCAGGATGCCATTGAATATATGTGTAAAACCGGTCCAGAAGCGGTACTCGAACTGGAACATATGGGGTTACCTTTCTCCCGTTTAGAAGATGGCAGCATTTATCAGCGGCCATTTGGTGGGCAATCGCGCAACTTTGGTGGTGAGCAGGCGGCGCGAACTGCGGCAGCCGCAGACCGTACCGGCCATGCGCTATTACACACCCTTTATCAGCAAAACCTGAAAAACCACACCACTATCTTCTCTGAGTGGTATGCACTGGATCTGGTGAAAAATCAGGATGGCGCCTTCGTTGGCTGTACTGCTATCTGTATTGAAACCGGTGAAGTGGTCTATTTCAAAGCGCGGGCCACGGTGCTGGCCACCGGTGGTGCGGGTCGTATCTATCAATCAACCACCAATGCGCACATTAATACCGGTGACGGCGTGGGGATGGCACTGCGTGCCGGTGTACCGGTGCAGGATATGGAAATGTGGCAGTTCCACCCGACGGGTATCGCTGGGGCGGGGGTGCTGGTTACCGAGGGTTGCCGTGGTGAAGGTGGCTATCTGCTGAATAAGCACGGTGAACGCTTTATGGAACGTTATGCCCCGAACGCCAAAGATTTGGCGGGTCGTGACGTGGTTGCACGTTCCATTATGATTGAAATCCGTGAAGGTCGTGGCTGTGATGGTCCTTGGGGCCCACATGCCAAACTGAAATTAGATCACTTGGGTAAAGATGTGCTGGAATCCCGCCTGCCGGGCATCCTTGAGTTATCTCGCACCTTTGCTCATGTTGACCCAATCAAAGAGCCTATTCCGGTTATTCCAACCTGTCATTACATGATGGGCGGTATTCCGACCAAAGTGACCGGCCAGGCAATTACAGTAAATGAAAAGGGTGAAGATGTTGTCATCCCTGGTTTGTTTGCGGTCGGTGAAATCGCCTGTGTTTCCGTCCACGGTGCCAACCGCCTGGGGGGCAACTCATTGCTGGACCTGGTGGTGTTTGGTCGTGCTGCCGGTATGCATCTGCAAGAGTCATTACTGGAGCAGGGTGCTAGCCGCGATGCCAGCGAATCAGATATTGAAGCCTCACTGGAACGAATGAACCGTTGGAACAACACCCGTTCAGGTGAAGATCCCGTTGAGATCCGCAAAGCACTGCAATCTTGCATGCAGCATAACTTCTCGGTATTCCGCGAAGGTGATGCGATGGCGAAAGGATTGGAAGAGTTAAGAACTATCCGCGAACGTCTGCAAAATGCCCGTCTGGATGACACTTCCAGCGAGTTCAATACCCAGCGTATTGAATGTCTGGAATTGGATAACCTGATGGAAACTGCGTTTTCCACCGCCGTATCAGCAAACTTCCGTACCGAAAGTCGTGGTGCTCATAGCCGCTTCGACTTCCCGGACCGTGATGATGCTAACTGGCTGTGCCATTCGCTCTATTTGCCAGACACTGAGAGCATGACCCGCCGTGAGGTAAACATGCAGCCTAAGCTACGCGCGGCATTCCCGCCGAAAGTGCGTTCTTATTAATGCATGTGTTGTGTTGATAGGGTTAAACCTAACCCGTTGCGGAGGAAAAGGTCATGAAACTTGAGTTCTCAATTTATCGTTATAACCCGGACATCGATAACGCGCCGCACATGCAGGATTATGAGCTGGAAGCGGAAGAAGGCCGGGATATGATGTTGCTGGATGCGCTCATCCAGTTGAAAGAAAAAGATCCTACCCTGTCGTTTCGCCGTTCATGCCGTGAAGGTGTGTGTGGTTCAGACGGTTTGAATATGAATGGCAAAAACGGTCTGGCTTGTATTACGCCAGTCTCGGTATTGCAAAAGGGTAATAAAAAGATTGTGATTCGCCCATTGCCGGGGTTACCGGTGGTGCGGGATTTAGTGGTCGATATGGGGCAGTTTTATACTCAGTACGAGAAAATTAAACCTTACCTGTTGAATGATGGCAAAAATCCGCCGGCACGTGAGCATTTGCAATCCCCGGAACAGCGCGAAAAACTGGATGGTTTGTATGAATGCATCCTGTGCGCCTGTTGCTCGACATCTTGTCCGTCATTCTGGTGGAATCCAGATAAGTTTGTCGGCCCGGCAGGGTTACTGGCTGCTTATCGCTTCCTGATTGACAGCCGTGATACCGAAACAGCAGCACGGTTGGATGACCTGGACGACGCTTTTAGTGTTTTCCGCTGCCATAGCATCATGAATTGTGTCAGTGTTTGTCCTAAAGGCCTTAACCCGACCAAAGCAATTGGTCACATTAAGTCTATGTTGTTACAGCGTAGCGCATGATAGTTACAGCGTAGCGCATGTATAGCTACAGGGTAGCGAATGATAGTTGCAACGTAGTGCATGATGTGAGTTTATTAACCCGGGGAATGTATTTCCCGGGTTGCTTCAAGGTAGGGAATCTCTAAAAGCCGGCATGCAGTCAGTTTTTAGAGGTTCCTTGAACGGGACCGTTAAGGTCCATAACAGAACGTGCATTGAGCACGTCGAGTGAACCGTTTTTACGGCAAACCGTTGATACTACGGTGTATATGTTAACCACGGCGAAAACTGAAGCTTCAAAGCTTAAGGGATCATGATGCAGAACGGCGCAATGAAGGCCTGGCTGGATTCCTCCTATCTGGCGGGCGCGAACCAGTCCTACATAGAGCAGCTCTATGAAGACTTTTTAACCGATCCTGGTTCCGTTGATGATAGTTGGCGTTCAATTTTTCAACAGCTACCAACAACGGGTGTAAAACCTGATCAGTTCCACTCTCAAACACGTGAGTATTTCCGTCGCTTGGCGAAGGATTCCTCTCGTTATAACTCATCCATCAGCGATCCTGAAAATGATGCCAAGCAAGTTAAGGTGTTGCAGTTAATCAACGCCTTCCGCTTCCGTGGTCATCAACATGCCAACCTTGATCCACTCGGTTTGTGGAAGCAGGAGTCTGTTCCAGACCTTGAACCTTCCTACCACCACCTGACCGAAGCCGATTTCCAAAACACCTTCAATGTGGGTTCTTTTGCTATTGGCAAAGAAACCATGAAGTTGTCTGACCTGTATGCAGCACTGAAACAGACCTATTGCGGCTCTATCGGCGCTGAATACATGCACATTACCAACACCGAAGAAAAACGCTGGCTTCAGCAGCGTATTGAGTCGGTGGTTGGGAAACCGACATTCAGTGATGAAGAAAAACGTCGCTTCCTGAGCGAATTGACTGCCGCTGAAGGTCTGGAACGTTATTTAGGGGCTAAATTCCCGGGCGCGAAGCGTTTCTCGCTGGAGGGCGGCGATTCGCTGGTCACCATGCTGAAAGAGATGATTCGCCATGCGGGGAAAAATGGTACCCGTGAAGTGGTTCTGGGGATGGCTCACCGTGGCCGCCTCAACGTATTGATCAACGTTTTGGGTAAGAAGCCGGAAGATTTGTTTGACGAATTTGCCGGTAAGCATAAAGAGCATCTGGGGACCGGTGACGTTAAATATCACCAAGGCTTCTCATCCGATGTGGAAACTGAAGGTGGCCTGGTTCACCTGGCACTGGCCTTTAACCCATCCCATCTGGAAATTGTCAGCCCGGTGGTTATCGGTTCGGTACGTGCACGCCGTGATCGTCTGGATGAAGCACGCAGCAATATGGTTCTGCCAATCACTATTCATGGTGATGCGGCGATTACTGGCCAGGGCGTGGTGCAAGAAACACTGAATATGTCACAGGCACGTGGCTATGAAGTGGGCGGGACGGTGCGCATTGTTATCAACAACCAGATTGGTTTCACTACCTCGAACCCACTGGATGCGCGTTCTACCCAGTACTGTACCGATATCGCCAAAATGGTACAGGCTCCGATTTTCCACGTGAATGCTGATGATCCTGAAGCTGTGGCGTTTGTTACCCGTCTGGCGTTGGATTTCCGTAACACCTTTAAACGTGACGTGATGATCGATCTGGTTTGCTATCGCCGCCATGGGCATAACGAAGCCGATGAGCCAAGTGCAACGCAGCCCGTGATGTATCAGAAGATCAAAAAACACCCGACGCCGCGCAAGATTTATGCTGACAAGCTGACCGAGCAAAATATCGCCAGCCTGGAAGATGCCACGGAAATGGTCAACCTGTATCGTGATGCGTTGGATGGTGGTGACTGTGTGGTGGAAGAGTGGCGTCCGATGAATCTGCAATCCTTCACCTGGTCGCCGTATCTGAACCATGAGTGGGACGAAGAATATCCAAGCAAAGTTGAGATGAAACGCCTGCAAGATCTGGCGCGTCGCATCAGCCATGCGCCGGAAGCCATTGAAATGCAATCCCGTGTTGCCAAGATTTATGGCGATCGTGCTTTGATGGCAAGTGGTGAGAAGCCGTTTGACTGGGGTGGGGCTGAAACACTGGCTTACGCAACGCTGGTAGATGAAGGGATTCCGATTCGTTTGTCCGGTGAAGACGCGGGTCGCGGTACCTTCTTCCATCGTCATGCGGTGATCCATAACCAGAAAAATGGCTCGGTTTATGTGCCGCTGGCGAACGTACACAGTGGGCAGGGTGACTTCCAGGTTTGGGACTCCGTGCTGTCAGAAGAAGCGGTGTTAGCATTTGAATATGGCTATGCCACCGCAGAACCACGCACCCTGACTATCTGGGAAGCGCAGTTTGGTGACTTTGCCAACGGTGCGCAAGTGGTTATCGACCAGTTCATCAGCTCCGGTGAGCAGAAATGGGGCCGGATGTGTGGCCTGGTGATGTTGCTGCCACATGGTTATGAAGGGCAGGGTCCAGAGCACTCCTCCGCACGACTGGAGCGTTATCTGCAACTTTGTGCCGAACAAAATATGCAGGTGTGTATCCCCTCTACGCCGGCGCAGGTTTACCACATGATCCGTCGTCAGGCATTACGTGGTATGCGTCGCCCGCTGGTGGTAATGTCACCTAAGTCATTGTTGCGTCATCCGTTGGCCATATCATCGCTTGATGAATTGGCAAATGGCAGCTTCTTACCAGCGATTGGTGAAGTTGACGAGCTGGATGCGAAAGGCGTCAAACGTGTCGTTATGTGTTCAGGCAAAGTGTATTACGACCTGCTGGAACAACGCCGTAAGAATGGGCAAACCGATGTTGCTATCGTGCGCATTGAGCAGCTTTATCCGTTCCCGCATCATGCTGTACAAGCGGTGTTGGAACAGTTCGCTCATGTGCATGATTTCGTCTGGTGCCAGGAAGAGCCGCTGAACCAGGGTGCCTGGTATTGTAGCCAGCACAACTTCCGCGAAGTGATTCCATTTGGTGCTTCCTTGCGTTATGCCGGTCGCCCTGCATCAGCTTCACCGGCAGTTGGATACATTTCCGTACACCAGAAACAACAACAAGCTCTGGTTAATGACGCGCTTACCGTCGAGTAGCGAGCCGGTTAACATATAAAGGATAGAGAATGAGTAGCGTAGATATTAATGTTCCTGACCTCCCTGAGTCTGTCGCTGATGGCTCTGTAGCAACTTGGCACAAGAAACCGGGCGACAGCGTTAAACGCGATGAAGTGCTGGTTGAGATTGAAACGGACAAAGTGATTCTGGAAGTTCCGGCCAGTCAGGACGGTATTTTAGACGCCATTTTGGAAGACGAAGGCGCGACTGTGACCTCACGTCAGGTACTGGGCCGTATTCGTCCAAGTGACAGTTCAGGTAAGCCGACGGAAGAAAAAAGTCAAAGCACTGAGTCCACTCCGGCGCAGCGCCAGACCGCTAGCCTGGAAGAAGAGAGTAACGATACTCTCAGCCCGGCAATTCGCCGTCTGATTGCAGAACATGACCTTGATGCTACTGCCATTAAAGGCAGCGGCGTGGGTGGCCGTATTACCCGTGAAGATGTCGATAGTCATTTGGCAAACCGTAAAACGGCACCGGCAGTGGCTGAGACCAAAGTAGCCGCCGCCGCACCTGCGGCACTGGCTAGCCGTAGCGAAAAACGCGTACCTATGACCCGCTTGCGTAAACGTGTTGCTGAGCGTTTGTTGGAAGCGAAAAACAGTACAGCAATGCTGACCACGTTTAACGAAATCAATATGAAGCCGATCATGGACCTGCGTAAGCAGTACGGTGAAGCTTTCGAGAAGCGCCACGGTGTTCGTCTTGGCTTTATGTCCTTCTATATCAAAGCGGTAGTTGAAGCTTTGAAACGTTATCCTGAAGTGAATGCTTCTATTGATGGCGAAGATGTGGTCTATCACAACTACTTTGATGTCAGTATTGCGGTTTCTACCCCGCGCGGTCTGGTGACGCCAGTGTTGCGTGATGTAGATACACTGGGTATGGCTGATATCGAGAAGAAAATCAAAGAACTGGCTGTAAAAGGCCGTGACGGCAAACTGAAAGTAGAAGAGCTGACTGGCGGTAATTTCACTATTACCAATGGCGGCGTATTCGGCTCCCTGATGTCGACTCCGATCATTAACCCACCACAAAGCGCGATCCTTGGTATGCATGCTATCAAAGACCGGCCAATGGCGGTAAATGGTCAGGTAGTGATTCTGCCAATGATGTATTTGGCACTGTCCTACGATCACCGTTTGATTGATGGCCGCGAGTCCGTGGGTTATCTGGTGACGGTGAAAGAGATGCTGGAAGATCCAGCTCGCTTACTGCTCGACGTATAAAAAAGATAAATGACAAGGTCAGTCTGATTGCAAGGTGTTGATTAACCTGCCTCCGTGCAATCAGGCTACCTAGTAGGCTTCGGCCCATCTCAGACCTTATATGGATAGAACATCATGAATTTACACGAATATCAGGCAAAACAACTGTTTGCTCGGTATGGCATGCCAGCGCCAACTGGCTACGCTTGTACTACACCGCGTGAAGCAGAAGAAGCCGCATCTAAAATCGGTGCTGGCCCGTGGGTGGTTAAATGTCAGGTGCATGCGGGTGGTCGCGGTAAAGCGGGCGGCGTGAAACTGGTTAACAGCAAAGAAGATATTCGTGCTTTCGCTGAACAGTGGTTGGGTAAAAACTTGGTGACCTACCAGACAGATGCCCACGGTCAGCCGGTTCACCAAATTCTGGTTGAAGCTGCGACTGATATCGATAAAGAGCTGTATCTGGGCGCGGTTATTGACCGTAGCTCCCGTCGCGTGGTGTTTATGGCATCCACTGAAGGCGGTGTTGAAATTGAGAAAGTTGCCGAAGAAACGCCTGAACTGATCCACAAAATCGCATTGGATCCGTTGACGGGGCCGCAGCCTTATCAGGGCCGCGAGTTAGCCTTTAAACTGGGCCTGACCGGTAAGCAAGTCACTCAGTTCACCAAGATCTTTATGGGCCTGGCAACATTGTTCTTGGAACGTGACTTGGCGATGGTTGAGATCAACCCGCTGGTGATTACCAAACAGGGCGATCTGATCTGTCTGGATGGCAAGCTGGGTGCTGATGGTAACGCCTTGTTCCGTCAACCAGAACTGCGTGAAATGCGTGATAAGTCGCAGGAAGATAAACGTGAAGCTGATGCGGCGCAGTGGGAACTGAACTACGTGGCGTTGGATGGCAACATTGGTTGCATGGTTAACGGTGCCGGTTTGGCAATGGGAACCATGGACATCGTGAAACTTCACGGTGGTGAACCGGCTAACTTCCTCGATGTTGGCGGTGGTGCAACCAAAGAGCGTGTGACTGAAGCATTCAAAATCATTCTGTCTGATGACAAAGTGAAAGCGGTTCTGGTTAACATTTTCGGCGGCATTGTGCGCTGTGACCTGATCGCTGACGGCATCATTGGTGCGGTTGAAGAAGTGGGCGTAAACGTGCCAGTGGTGGTTCGTCTGGAAGGAAATAACGCTGAACTGGGTGCCAAAAAATTGGCAGACAGCGGTTTGAATATCATTGCTGCGACCAGCCTGACAGATGCGGCTCAGCAAGTTGTAGCGGCAGTGGGGGCTAAATAATGTCTATTTTAATTGATAAAAACACCAAAGTTATTTGCCAGGGTTTTACCGGTAGCCAAGGGACTTTCCACTCCGAACAAGCTATTGCCTATGGTACAAAAATGGTTGGCGGCGTAACGCCAGGTAAAGGCGGCACCCAGCATCTGGGCCTGCCAGTATTCAATACCGTACGTGAAGCAGTAGAAACTACCGGTGCTACGGCATCTGTTATCTACGTGCCAGCGCCGTTCTGTAAAGACTCCATTCTGGAAGCTATTGATGCCGGTATCAAACTGATCATCTGTATTACTGAAGGCATCCCAACACTGGATATGCTGGTAGTAAAAGTCAGATTAGAACAGTCTGATGCACGGATGATCGGTCCGAACTGCCCAGGTGTTATCACCCCAGGTGAATGTAAGATTGGCATCATGCCGGGCCACATTCATTTACCGGGCAAAGTGGGTATTGTTTCTCGTTCCGGTACTTTGACCTATGAAGCGGTAAAACAAACCACGGATATCGGTTTCGGTCAGTCCACTTGTGTTGGCATCGGTGGCGACCCGATCCCAGGTTCTAACTTCATTGATATTCTGAAGTTGTTCCAGGAAGACCCGCAGACTGAAGTTATTGTGATGATCGGTGAAATTGGTGGTAACGCTGAAGAAGAAGCCGCTGCTTATATTAAAGATCACGTGACCAAACCTGTTGTGGGTTACATCGCCGGTGTAACTGCACCAAAAGGTAAGCGTATGGGCCACGCAGGCGCCATCATTGCGGGTGGTAAAGGAACTGCGGATGATAAGTTCGCGGCGCTGGAAGCTGCCGGTGTGAAAACAGTCCGTAGCCTGGCTGAAATCGGCAATGCCGTTAAAGCCGTGTTACCGCAGTAAGCCATTAGATACGATGTTAGTTTGATAACTAACTCAAGATAGAGGCCACCTTGCGGTGGCCTTTTTTGTGGCTAATCAGAACGTATTCAGGGCGGTGATTAAGATAATATCTGTTTGCGCTTGTTGCTTAGCCTGCTCAGTGCTGGCACTGGTAGTTTGTTGCTGCAACGTAGCCAATGCAGCATCATAACTGGCTCTATCCTTAAACAACTTATCTTTGACGTTAATTGACGCAATATTGGTGTAGCGACCATCTGCTGTTGCTGGTACTGCAATTTTGCCACTATTAATCAACTGTTTGACAATCTTCTGCTGTTTGTCAAAACCTTCCAACCCGATTAAATGCCAGCGCTGCTGAACTTTACCCTCATACTTCCCGGCCTTAATATCAGTCAAATAGCGAATGGTCAGATTACGTATTGTGCCGTCTTCCTCACCGTATTGTGCTTTACTGTCTGATAACACTTGGAATTTCTGTCCTTCCAATGCGCCACCTTTTTGCGTCAAATGCCCCATCCGGTAACTGTTCATTCCCAGATGAATAGGAGTGCTATCGGTAACAGGTGTGCCGTCATTGAGGCGTAGGTCGGTGATGCGCGAACCTGCTGGTTTACGCAAATCGATGGTGTAGGTCACACCATCGAAGAAGTCATTGGTCGAATATTTTGAAGCGCGACGTTGTGGATTAAAACTGTAGGTGACATCACCCGCTTTAACCTGATTAAAGTAATCAGCCGACCACTCCATGTACTGTTTTAACGCTTTACCGGTCAGAGCATAAACGGTGATTTCACCGCCGGCATATTGATAGTTAAATGCAATGTCTTTAGCGGTGATATCACCGACATCCAGTTTAGGATGGTCGTTATCAATCTGTAAGGCAATAACCTGCGCCTGAGGAGCATAATAATGTGCCGCCTCCTGATACAACGCGCTGATACCGGTATCCTGAATATGAACCTGAGGAATACCTTTAATCTCATCGGCCGGTACCAGATTACTGCCGCTCAAGGTTGCAATCACCCGATTAGCATTGGCGCGCAAAATATCATGATAAGGCTGGTAAATCGCTTCCAGCTTTTTATCAGACTCGATTCCCTTGATCGGGTAGGTATAGCTGTCTTTATCCACCAGATGATATTTACCCTCACGCTGCTCAAATTTCAGATCAATGCGGGAGAGCGCGCGGCCATACTTATCTGGTTCAGTTATAATGACACCGTTAACCACTGCTTTATCAATCTTCACATGCATATGACCTGCGACAATGGCTGCCAGCTCTGGATTGGCCTTGGCGATATCGCCAACCCCGGTGCCAGGGCGCTGATTCTCATTATCGACTCCCATATGGGCAACCAGCACGATGGCATCTACTTGTGGCTGGATTTGCTGAATAACCTTTTTCACTTCTTGTACTGGATCGGTGAAATGAATGCCATTGATACGGTCGGTGCCTTGTGCAAACTCCGCAGTCATTGGGGTATCCATGCCAATAATGCCGATTTTCACCCCCTGACGTTCGATGATTTTATAAGAGGGGAGGTAAGGTTTACCTGAATCCCAGAAGATATTCCCCGCCAGTGCCGTGCCATCAAATTGTTTTAGTGAAGTGGAAAGGGCTTTCAGGCCAAAATCAAATTCGTGGTTGCCCATCACCCAGGCATCATATTTTAAGGCATTGAAGCCGAGAATCATCGGGCTGATCGGCTCATTTTTAAAGGTTTCAACAAAGTTGCCCTGAAGGGTATCACCGGCATCGACCAGAATCACATTCGGCTGTTCAGCCCGTATTTTTTGCACTTTCGTGGCTATCTGGCTCAGGCTACCGGCTAAGTTTTCACTGTCACTGGCATAGTCCCACGGCACAAAAGTACCATGTAAATCAGAGGTGCCTAAAATAGTGATATCAACTTGTTGCGCGGCGATGGAAGTGGTACTGACACAGAGTAATGTGGTGAGCGCTATTTTTTTCATTGTAGAGGATTCAATATTTTATCAAGAAATAGCATTTCATCATGCAACAAAATGGCAACACTTGCGAACGCTTCCCTCAAGTTAGACTAATATATTTATATAAAACTCGGAATTGTGATTTAACTCTCTCTGAGTGTAATAAATTTAAACGTTAATCTGGATCGCATAATAACGCAGTAATAAAGCATTAGAGAAACCATAAAATTACATTTCATTAACAGATTGGGGTTATATAAAAACAATCAAACTTTTAATTAACATGAAAAAGAATTAATTGTTCTAAATCAAGTTTTGAATATAGCAATAATGTTCATATGAGCTTAAATTGTTCTAGATCAAACTACGGCGGGATGGGCAAATGGCCTGTTTGTTGACCTGTATCCAGAACTCAACGCTGGGTCACGTAAAATCCTATTTATTGTGTGGGATTAGAAGCGTACTATTACCGCGGTGTAATACTGGGTAGTTGATATTGTTATTTTTGTTGTGTTTTTTTGGGCATTCACTGCGGGGTAATTTCAGGGCTTCCAATTTAGTTAGCGGAGGCTCGGTTGCCGCAAGTCGGAGTCTTCCTGCGAGGAGCAAGGAGTCAAGATGTTTGATATTGTCGAACTGTCACGGTTACAGTTTGCCTTAACGGCAATGTACCATTTCTTATTTGTCCCACTAACGCTGGGTATGGCGTTTATGTTGGCAATTATGGAATCGGTTTATGTGCTGTCTGGTAAACAAATCTATAAAGATATGACCAAATTCTGGGGCAAGTTATTTGCTATTAACTTTGCTCTGGGGGTTGCTACTGGTTTGACTATGGAGTTCCAGTTCGGGACTAACTGGTCATATTTCTCACATTACGTCGGTGATATCTTCGGTGCCCCTCTGGCAATTGAAGGTTTGATGGCGTTCTTCCTGGAGTCTACTTTCGTCGGTCTGTTCTTCTTCGGATGGGATCGCCTGAGTAAACATCAGCATTTGGCTGTAACCTGGCTGGTTGCATTAGGCTCTAACTTCTCTGCGTTGTGGATCTTGGTTGCCAACGGTTGGATGCAAAACCCGATTGCATCTGATTTCAACTTTGAAACTATGCGTATGGAAATGCTGAGCTTCTCTGAACTGGTTCTCAACCCGGTTGCACAGGTGAAATTCGTTCACACTGTAGCGGCAGGGTATGTGACTGGCGCGATGTTTGTGCTGGGTATCAGTTCTTACTATCTGTTGAAAGGCCGTGATATTCCGTTTGCCAAGCGTTCCTTTGCCATTGCGGCGAGCTTTGGCTTGGCTGCCGTATTGTCGGTTATCGTGCTGGGTGATGAATCTGGTTACGAAATGGGCGATGTGCAGAAAACCAAATTGGCTGCAATTGAAGCTGAATGGGAAACCCAACCGCCTCCGGCAGCCTTTACGCTGTTTGCTATCCCGAATCAAGAAACCATGGAGAACCGATTTGCGGTTCAGATTCCATTTGCCTTGGGGATAATAGCGACCCGTTCATTGGATACACCGGTTATCGGCTTGCGTGATTTGATGTCTCAGCATGAAGTCCGTATCCGTAATGGTATTCATGCTTACAGTCTGCTAGAAAAATTACGTTCGGGTAACACTGACCCTGAGGTGCGTGAAGCCTTTAGTAAGGCGAAACAAGATCTGGGCTACGGTCTGTTACTGAAGCGTTATACCCAAAACGTTACCGATGCGACTGAAGAACAAATTCAGTTGGCGGCTAAAGACTCAATCCCACGTGTTCTGCCACTGTATTTCGCTTTCCGCATCATGGTTGCCTGTGGCTTCCTGATGTTGCTGATTATCGGTCTGTCCTTCTATAACGTAGTTCGTGGCCGGATTGGTGAGAAAAAATGGTTACTGCGCGCAGCATTGTTTGGTATTCCGTTGCCGTGGATTGCAGTAGAAGCAGGTTGGTTTGTGGCGGAATATGGTCGTCAGCCATGGGCTATCGGTGAAGTGCTGCCGACAGCAATTGCAAACTCGTCAGTCACCGCTGGGGATATTCTATTCTCCATGGGGTTGATCTGTGGTCTGTACACGCTGTTCCTGGTGGCAGAAATGTACCTGATGTTCAAATTCGCGCGCCTTGGGCCAAGTAGCCTGAAAACGGGCCGCTATCATTTTGAACAGCCGACTGCCCCAGTGCAGGAAGCACGGTAAACAGGAGTCCACTTATGTTTGATTATGAAGTATTACGATTTATCTGGTGGCTGCTGATCGGTGTGCTGCTGATTGGGTTCGCAGTAACCGATGGTTTCGATATGGGTGTCGGTATCCTGCTGCGTATCATCGGTAAGAATGATACAGAACGTCGTATTATGATTAACTCGATTGCCCCTCACTGGGATGGTAATCAGGTTTGGTTGATCACTGCGGGTGGGGCGCTGTTTGCTGCCTGGCCAATGGTGTATGCAGCCGCATTCTCCGGCTTCTATATTGCGATGATTCTGGTATTGGCTGCGTTATTCTTCCGTCCGGTCGGTTTTGATTACCGTTCTAAGGTGGAAGATAACCGTTGGCGCAATATGTGGGACTGGGGCATTTTTGCTGGTAGCTTCGTGCCAGCGGTAGTCTTCGGTGTGGCATTCGGTAACTTGCTGCAAGGGGTACCGTTCCACATGGATAGCTACATGCGCCTGTTCTACACCGGTAACTTCTTCCAGTTGCTGAATCCGTTTGGGTTACTGGCGGGTGTTGTCAGCTTGACCATGCTGGTAACGCAAGGTGCTACTTACCTGCAAATGCGTACCCGTGGTGAGTTGCATCTGCGCTCCCGTACTGCGGCTCAGATCTCTGCGTTGGTGATGAGTGTGGCCTTCCTGTTGGCCGGTATCTGGTTAGTTAAAGGTATTGATGGCTTCGTTATAACCTCAGCTTTGGATACGGCGGCTGAATCTAACCCGATGCGCAAAGAAGTTGCACATCAGGCGGGTGCATGGTTGATTAACTTCAATAAGTACCCAAGCCTGTGGGCGCTGCCTGCTCTTGGGGTTATTCTGCCACTGTTCACCATTTTGCTGTCGCGCTTTGAAAAAGGGGCTTGGGCCTTCCTGTTCTCATCACTGACTATTGCCTGTGTGATTCTGACTGCAGGGGTAACTATGTTCCCGTTCGTTATGCCATCAAGCACGGTACCAAATGTCAGTCTGACAATGTGGGATGCCACCTCTAGCCTGTTGACGCTGAAAGTGATGACCGTTGTTGCGATAATCTTTGTTCCTATCATCCTGCTGTACACCAGTTGGTGTTACTACAAGATGTTCGGGCGCATTGATAAAGACTTTATCGAAAACAATAAGCACTCACTGTACTAAGGAGCATAAAGCATGTGGTATTTTGCCTGGATTCTAGGGACACTTCTGGCCTGCTCCTTTGGTATCATTACTGCTCTGGCGCTGGAGCAGAGTGAAGCCAATGCAGCAGCGAAAGCCGCTAATAATGGCAATGATGATGTTGTCTGATAAGTTATACGATTTACTGGATAAGGGCCCGTTCAGGGCCCTTTCACTGGTGCTCGCGTTTGCTGTGGCATTCTGTGTGTTTTGGGACCCTTCGCGTTTTGCGGCGGCAACCAGTTCACTTGAGGTCTGGCAAGAGGTGTTTATCGTGTGGGCGGTTTGTACCGGTGTGATTCATGGGGTAGGTTTTCGCCCTAAGCGGATATGGTTGCGTGCTTTTTTCTCACCACTTCCCGCAATTGTGATCTTGTGCGCGGGATTATTCTACTTTTTTGTCTAATCTGTACACGTTTCGTCTAATCTGAACACAATCTATCCTTATGGGCCATTCGGCCCATAATTATTTTCGTTCTATTCCCTCAAGTGATTCCAAAGCTTAGCGCTCTTCAGTATAGTGTGTCCGTTAACTGCATTACTGGGAAGTAGAGTGAGTAATACGTTGTTTCGATGGCCGGTACGTGTCTATTTTGAAGACACCGATGCTGGCGGCGTGGTATACCACGCACGCTACGTTGCCTTTTATGAAAGGGCGCGCACTGAAATGTTGCGCCAACGCAATTTTCACCAGCAGCAATTGCTCAGTGAGCATGTCGCTTTCGCTGTCCGCCGCATGACGGTAGAATACCTGGCACCGGCACGTCTTGATGATATGCTGGAAGTACAGAGTGAAATTACCGCAATGCGTGGGGCTTCTCTCACGTTTGCTCAACGAATTCTCGACACACATGGCAATCTTCTGAGTAGTGCAGAAGTATTGATCGCATGTATCGATCCACACCAAATGAAGCCAAGAGCGCTTCCTAAGTCTATTGTCGCGGAGTTTAAGTAGTGGCTGACATGAACATTCTGGATTTATTCCTGCAGGCAAGCCTATTCGTTAAGCTTATCATGCTGGTATTAATGGGCTTTTCTATTGCTTCATGGGCGATCATCATTCAACGAACGCGTATTCTGAATGCTGCCACCCGCGATGCAGAAGCCTTTGAAGATAAGTTTTGGTCCGGTATTGAGCTGTCTCGCTTGTATCAGGAAAGCCAGGCTCGTCGCGAGACTCTCGGGGGCTCCGAGCAGATCTTCCATTCTGGATTTAAAGAGTTTGCCCGTTTACATCGCGCAAACAGCCATGCACCAGAGGCGGTGATTGACGGTGCCTCCCGTGCGATGCGCATCTCAATGAACCGTGAATTAGAAGCTCTGGAAACTCATATTCCATTCCTCGGTACTGTTGGTTCCATCAGCCCGTATATTGGCCTGTTTGGTACAGTATGGGGGATTATGCATGCCTTTATTTCTCTGGGTGCAGTAAAGCAGGCGACGTTACAAATGGTCGCACCAGGTATTGCCGAAGCACTGATTGCTACCGCGATCGGTCTGTTCGCTGCGATCCCTGCTGTTATGGCCTATAACCGCCTGAACCAGCGCGTGAATAAACTTGAACAAAACTATGACAACTTCATGGAAGAGTTCATTGCTATTCTGCATCGTCAGGCTTTTGCCAGCGCCGAGAGCAAATAAGTAGGGGGTTGTATGGCGCGAGTACGTGGTCGTAAACGTCGCGAGCTTAAGTCTGAAATTAACATTGTTCCCTTACTGGACGTGTTGCTGGTGCTATTGCTGATCTTTATGGCGACCGCGCCGATCATTACGCAAAGCGTTGAGGTGGACTTGCCCGACGCGACGGACTCAAAAACCGTCTCAAGTGATGATAATCCACCAGTGATTGTGGAAGTGTCAGGGGTGGGGCAATACTCGTTGGTGGTAGATCACCAGCGGATGGAGCAACTGCCTTCAGAACAAGTTGTGGCAGAGGCTCAGGCCAGATTGAAATCGAATCCGAAAACTGTGTTCCTGATAGGTGGTGCTAAAGAGGTGCCTTATGATGAAATTATCAAGGCTCTGAATATGCTGCATCAGGCGGGTGTGACGTCGGTGGGCTTAATGACTCAACCGATATAAATTTGCGTTGATATTGGTTGGATTGAGAGTCACTCCAGCCAGTAGATACCTTGTTTTTAGCAGTTCCGTTTTTTAGCAATAGATGCGGACATCGAGTGTGGAAATCGAGCGTGGGTAAGGCAACCGAGCAAAATGATAAGCTGAATCGCGCCGTTATCGTGTCGGTGGTTCTGCACATCATATTGATTGCCCTGTTGATTTGGGGCTCTCTGACGCAGAAGACTGAAATGGGCGGCGGCGGTGCTGGCGGCGAAGTTATTGACGCCGTCATGGTCGATCCGGGCGCAGTAACAGAACAGTATAACCGTCAGCAGCAACAGCAGACTGACGCTAAACGCGCAGAACAACAGCGCCAGAAAAAAGCCGATCAGCAAGCAGAAGAATTGCAGCAAAAGCAGGCTGCTGAGCAACAACGGCTGAAAGAATTGGAAAAAGAGCGTCTGCAAGCGCAAGAAGATGCCAAGCAGGCGGCTGAAGAACAGAAAAAACAAGCCGCTGAGCAGCAAAAAGAGGCCGCTGAGCAACAGAAAGTTGCTGCTGCCGCTGCTGCAAAAGCGAAAGAAGAGCAGAAACAGGCAGAGGCCGCAGCCGCACAAGCAAAAGCAGAAGCTGATAAAATCGTGAAAGCACAAGCTGACGCGCAGAAAAAAGCAGAAGCCGAAGCCAAAAAAGAGGCGGCTGTAGCAGCAGCAGCGAAGAAACAAGCTGATGCTGAGGCGAAGAAAGCGGCTGATGCTGCCGAGAAAGCAGCAACTGCCGCCGCTGAGAAGAAAGCTGCGGCTGATGCTGAGAAAAAAGCGGCCGCAGAGGCTAAAAAAACCGCTGCTGCTGATGCCAAGAAAAAAGCGGCTGCAGAAGCGGCGGCAACAACCGATGTTGATGATTTATTTGGTGGTTTAGCTAACTCCAAAAATGCACCGAAAAGTGGGGCCGGCGCGGGCGCTGCTGCTGCGGGTAAAGGTGGTGGCAAGAAGAGCGGGGCATCAGCGGGTGATGTTAGTGGCTATTTGGGCCAGATAACCGCCGCGATCCAGAGTAAATTTTATGATGCAGATCTTTACAAAGGCCGTACCTGTGATCTGCGAATTAAATTAGCACCAGATGGTCTATTAATTGATGTTAAAGCAGAAGGGGGTGACCCGGCACTGTGCCAGGCTGCTATCGCTGCTGCAAAACAAGCGAAGATTCCTAAGCCTCCAAGCTCGGACGTTTATGAAGTGTTTAAGAATGCTCCGCTTGTATTTAAACCTCAATAAAGGTTGATTAACAGGGGTATAACTTTGTTGATCAACCGTGGATTATGTAGTTTTGTTTGCGTTGGTTTGTTAAAATTCTGCTAATTATCGCGGGCATCCCGCTCGGATAAGGGAGATAAGATGAAGCAGGCATTTCGAGTTGCGCTAGGCTTTTTAGTTTTGTGGGCTTCTGTGTTACATGCAGAAGTTCGAATTGAGATTACCCAAGGGGTAGACTCTGCTCGTCCAATTGGTGTTGTTCCGTTTAAATGGATGGGGCCGGGTACACCACCTGAAGAGATCGGTGCTATTGTTGGCGCAGATTTACGTAACAGCGGCAAATTTAACCCAATTGATGCGGCTCGCATGCCACAACAGCCTTCAACTGCGGCAGAAGTAACGCCAGCAGCCTGGACTGCGTTGGGTATTGATGCTGTTGTTGTTGGTCAGGTTCAACCGAGTGCTGATGGTAGCTATGTGGTTTCTTACCAGTTAGTCGATACTTCTGGTGCAGCCGGTAGCGTTTTAGCGCAAAATCAGTATAAAGTAACTAAACAATGGTTACGTTATTCAGCGCATACTGCCAGTGATGAAGTATTTGAGAAGCTGACTGGGATTAAAGGTGCTTTCCGTACCCGTATTGCTTATGTTGTGCAAACCAACGGCGGCAAATTCCCACACGAATTGCGGGTTTCTGATTACGACGGCTACAACCAGTTTGTCGTTCACCGTTCGCCAGAACCTTTGATGTCACCAGCCTGGTCTTCAGATGGTAGCAAAATTGCTTATGTCACTTTCGAGAGTGGTAAGTCAGCACTGGTTATTCAGACGCTGGCTAATGGTGCAATCAGACAAGTGGCTTCATTCCCTCGTCATAACGGTGCGCCTTCTTTCTCACCGGACGGGACTAAACTGGCTTTCGCGTTATCTAAAAGCGGTAGTTTGAACTTGTATGTTATGGACTTAGGGTCTGGTCAAATCAGCCAGGTTACTGATGGTCGTAGCAATAACACTGAACCAAGCTGGTTCCCGGATAGCCAGAATCTGGCCTATACCTCGGATCAGGGCGGTCGTCCACAAGTGTATAAAGTGAATATTAATGGTGGTGCACCACAGCGAATCACGTGGGAAGGTTCTCAGAACCAGAACGCAGATGTGAGTCCTGATGGTAAGTTCCTGGCATTGGTTAGTTCTAATGGTGGGGCACAACACATCGCCAAACAGGATCTAGAAACGGGAGCCGTTCAAGTATTAACGGACACGTTCCTGGATGAAACGCCTAGTATCGCGCCTAACGGCACCATGGTTATCTATAGCTCGACACAAGGGCTGGGAGCTGTGTTACAGCTGGTCTCGACTGATGGGCGTTTCAAAGCGCGTCTTCCGGCAACTGATGGACAGGTCAAATTTCCTGCCTGGTCGCCGTATCTGTGATGCATGTGTAAATACGTATGTATGGCAAACTATAAAAGGATCAAAGAGATGCAACTGAACAAAGTGCTAAAAGGGCTAATGTTGGCTTTGCCAGTTCTGGCAATCGCTGCGTGTAGTTCTAACAAAAGCGCAAATAATGACCAATCTGGCATGGGCGCTGGCACTGGTACAGAAAATGGCAGCAACTTGTCTTCAGAAGAGCAAGCTCGTCTTCAGATGCAAGAACTGCAAAAGAACAATATCGTTTACTTCGGTTTCGATAAATACGATATCGGTTCTGACTTCGCTCAAATGCTGGATGCACATGCTGCATTCCTGCGTAGCAACCCATCTTACAAAGTTGTTGTTGAAGGCCACGCGGATGAACGCGGTACGCCAGAATACAACATCGCGTTGGGCGAGCGTCGTGCAAATGCTGTGAAAATGTATCTGCAAGGTAAAGGCGTTTCGGCTGACCAGATCTCTATCGTTTCTTACGGTAAAGAGAAACCAGCAGTACTGGGCCATGACGAAGCAGCGTTCGCTAAAAACCGTCGTGCAGTTCTGGTTTACTAAGAGAATCGCATGAACAGTAACTTCAGACGTCACTTAGTGGGTCTGTCGTTACTGGTTGGCGTAGCGGTCCCATGGGCCGCTACTGCCCAAGCGCCAATCAGTAATGTCGGCTCCGGCTCGGTAGAAGATCGGGTCACTCAACTTGAGCGTATTTCCAACGCTCACAGCCAACTATTAACTCAACTTCAGCAACAGCTATCCGATTCGCAACGCGATGTAGATAGTTTACGCGGTCAGATCCAAGAAAATCAGTACCAGCTCAATCAAATTGTTGAGCGGCAAAAACAGATCTACCAGCAGATGGAGAGTCTGAGCGGTGGTCAGGGGGCGCAGGGTTCAGCTTCTGCGGCTACTGGTGCTGCGACAGATAATTCTGCGGCTGGAAGTTCCGCTACTGCTGCCGCAGGCGCAGCGGCTGCTACAGCGGCACCTGCAGCAAGTACTGGTGATGAAAACAGCGATTATAATGCAGCCGTTTCTCTGGCTCTTGAGAAAAAGCAATTCGATCAAGCGATCACTGCTTTCCAAGGTTTTGTGAAACAGTATCCAAAGTCGACTTACCAGCCTAATGCCAACTATTGGTTAGGGCAGTTGTATTACAACAAAGGTAAGAAAGACGATGCTGCATATTATTATGCTGTTGTAGTAAAAAATTATCCAAAGTCTCCAAAAAGTTCAGAAGCGATGTTTAAAGTTGGGGTGATCATGCAGGATAAAGGCCAAAGCGATAAAGCGAAGGCGGTTTATCAACAAGTGATCAAGCAATATCCTAATACTGATGCTGCTAAACAGGCACAGAAACGTTTATCTGCTCTTTAGCCATTTTCGAGTCCAGGAATTGGTCATATTGACTAATTTCTGGACTTTGGCGAGCGAAGAACAAGCAGTTAAACGCTTCAACAGAAATTTAAGTTGCACTGTGAAGAGAAATTAGTAATATATGCCGCCGTTGCCAAGACAACTTGTAAAACGTTAAAGCAGCAGGAAATTATAGTAAGCAATGCACATAATGGGTCGTTAGCTCAGTTGGTAGAGCAGTTGACTTTTAATCAATTGGTCGCAGGTTCGAATCCCGCACGACCCACCATTATGCAGAGTTGTTAGGGTATCAAATCGTAGGGATGAGAGCCGTAAAGGTTCGAGCCGAGCGAAGCGAGACAGCAACGCGTAGCGTTGACCCGAAGGGCGAGTCCGCAGGACGAGTAATCCCGCACGACCACCACTATGTTAAGCAGTACCGCATTACAGCGGGTCGTTAGCTCAGTTGGTAGAGCAGTTGACTTTTAATCAATTGGTCGCAGGTTCGAATCCCGCACGACCCACCATTCTCCCCGCACGCCGGTTTGAATGTAAGAAGTTGAAATCAGCGCAAAGATTTTTCTTCCTGTTTTGTACTAAAAAGTACCCGAAGTGCGAGTAATCCCGCACGACAGGCACTAAATTGTCATTAGTAGCATACATAATGGGTCGTTAGCTCAGTTGGTAGAGCAGTTGACTTTTAATCAATTGGTTAAAGGTTCGAGCGAAGCGAGACAGCAACGCTTTAGCGTTGACCCGAAGGGCGAGTCCGCAGGACGAGTAATCCCGCACGACAGGCACTGAATTGTCATTAGTAGTACACATAATGGGTCGTTAGCTCAGTTGGTAGAGCAGTTGACTTTTAATCAATTGGTCGCAGGTTCGAATCCCGCACGACCCACCATTATGTCAAGTAATCCCGCACGACAGGCACTGAATTGTCATTAGTAGTACACATAATGGGTCGTTAGCTCAGTTGGTAGAGCAGTTGACTTTTAATCAATTGGTCGCAGGTTCGAATCCCGCACGACCCACCATTATGCAGAGTTATTAGGGTATCAAATCGTAGGGATGAGAGCCGTAAAGGTTCGAGCCGAGCGAAGCGAGACAGCAACGCGTAGCGTTGACCCGAAGGGCGAGTCCGCAGGACGAGTAATCCCGCACGACCCACCATTATGTCAAGTAATCCCGCACAACCTACCATTATACCCCCCAGTGATACCTTTTCCCTGCAATGTTACATATACTGCTAATCTCAGTGTCCCAAAGTTCCCCCTATAATTCTCTGACATTCCATCTGTATCTCACTTTTCCATCTCATTTTTAACTCCATTAAACATTTTCACCATTATCAGACAATTTTGGGCGACTTTTAGCTGGATATTGGGTATTTTGTTTAGGATAAAAAACAAATGAAGTCTTACTGGCAGCCAGCAACGTTTGCTGACTCTGGAATAACTGGCAACAGAGATGTGAGCGATGAGTGAAACTTTTGATGTAAATGCGGCTATTTATCCATTTCCTCCACGGCCTGTCCTTTTGGATGAAGAGGAAAAAGCCTTTTACCGTGAGAAGATCAAAACACTGCTGAAGCAGCGCGATGCAGTGTTAGTCGCTCACTATTATACTGATCCCGAAATCCAAGCTTTAGCCGAAGAAACCGGCGGTTGCGTCGCCGATTCCCTTGAAATGGCACGATTTGGTAATAACCATCCGGCATCGACATTACTGGTCGCCGGCGTGCGTTTCATGGGAGAGACGGCCAAAATCTTGAACCCTGAGAAGCAAGTGTTGATGCCAACCCTAAATGCAGAGTGTTCACTGGATTTAGGCTGCCCGGCGGATGAATTTGCCGCATTTTGTGATAGTCATCCAGACCGCACCGTAGTGGTGTATGCCAATACCTCTGCGGCGGTTAAGGCCCGAGCTGATTGGGTAGTGACCTCCAGTATTGCGGTTGAGCTTATTGAGCATCTCGATAGCTTGGGTGAGAAAATTATCTGGGCGCCGGATCGCCACTTGGGCAATTATGTGCAGAAGAAGAGTGGGGCCGATGTATTGTGCTGGCAGGGGGCCTGTATCGTCCATGACGAGTTTAAAACCCAGGCACTGGCTCGCATGAAAGTACTGCATCCTGATGCTGCGGTGTTAGTTCACCCGGAATCACCCCAGGCCGTGGTTGATATGGCTGATGCTGTCGGCTCGACTAGCCAACTGATTCAGGCTGCAAAAACGTTGCCACAGCAAAAACTTATTGTGGCGACTGACCGTGGCATTTTTTACAAAATGCAGCAGGCGTGCCCAGATAAAGAATTATTCGAAGCCCCGACGGCGGGTGAAGGTGCGACGTGCAGAACATGCGCTCACTGTCCGTGGATGGCAATGAATGGTCTCAGAGCGATTGCTGAGGGGCTGGAGCAGGGAGGTGTAATGCATGAGATACATGTCGATGAAGAATTGCGTCAGCAGGCGCTGATACCGCTGAATCGGATGTTGGATTTTGCCAACCAGTTGAAGTTACAGGTCAAAGGCAATGCCTAAGTCGTAAATGACACCGATTGACCTCAATACTTATTATTTCTCCCCAATAAAAGGATTGCCAGATGGATTTCCTCAGTACAAGCAATATATTGGTGCATATTCCGCTGGGTGCGGGGGGGTATGACCTTTCATGGATAGAGGCGATTGGTACCCTGTTTGGATTACTCTGTATTTGGTTTGCCAGCAAAGAGAAGATAATTAACTATTTGTTTGGCCTGATTAACGTGACGTTATTTGCGGTAATCTTTTTCCAGATTCAGCTCTATGCCAGCCTGCTATTACAGTTGTTCTTCTTCGTCGCTAATATCTATGGCTGGTATGCTTGGAGTAAGCAAACGTCTGATAATCAAGCTGAATTGAAAATTCGCTGGTTATCATTGCCGAAAGCATTGATTTGGGGCGCAGTGTGCGTGGCTGGTATCGCTTTAATGACCTTGCATATTGATACTGTTTTTGCCGGGTTGACCCGTGCCGCAGTGGTGGTGATGCAGCGTTTGGGCGCTAATGTGCAAATGCCTGAACTGCAACCTGATGCATTCCCATTCTGGGATTCCACCATGATGGTGTTATCAATTGTGGCGATGATCCTGATGACACGCAAATATGTTGAGAACTGGCTGATTTGGGTGGTGATTGATGTCATCAGTGTAGCGATTTTCGCCTATCAGGGGGTTTATGCGATGGCTCTGGAATACGTGATACTGACACTGATTGCCCTGAATGGCTCTTGGTTGTGGATGAAGAGCGCGGCAAGAAATCATTCACGTCCGTTATCAACTCAGAGTCACTAGCGGCTAAGTCAGGCCACTGTTTTATCGGGCTTATCTCCGTTGAAACAGTGGCCTGTTTGCCCTCAGTGAGGGTGGTAATGGTGCGCGTCGTTACTGGCGGTCTGATTAATACCACAATCGGGTGCGGCACAATGCTGATATTCCATTTGAATGGTGGCATGCCCAATATTGTAGTGATGCAGTAAATGGTGCTGGATACGATGCAATAATTCATCGTTATCCCTCGGAGGGATCACTTGCACATGCAGCGTCATTAGCCGTTTTTCGCCAACTTGCCATAAGTGAACATGATGAACGTCCCTCACTTCATATATGCTGGCACATAAGTCTTTGCGCAATTTGGTGATATCAATCTCTTGCGGCGCGCCCTCTAACAGTTCGTGAAAACTCTCTTTCAGCAGCCGCCAGGCGCTGCGGAGCACCAACACTGAGACCAATACCGACAATATCGGATCAATAGGTGTCCAGCCGGTAGTCAGAATGACCACGGCAGCCACTATCGCCCCAACGGAACCTAATAGATCTCCCAGCACATGTAAGGCTGCGGCGCGCACATTGATATTCTTTTCTTCCTCGCCACGATGCAGTATCCAGAAGCAGAAAATATTCGCACATAATCCGGCGATGGCGATGAATAACATCGGCATCCCCATCACTTCATGGGGAGAAAAGAAACGCCGTACCGCTTCCCAGACTATCAATACCACAATCAACAATAATGCCGCCGCGTTGACGAACGCCGCCAGTGTGGTCAGGCGCAAATAACCAAAGGTATGGCGAGAGTCAGGTTTTCGCTGCGAGAAATGAACTGCCATCAATGCGATGAATAATGCGGCCGAGTCTGTCAGCATATGTCCGGCATCCGCCAATAATGCCAGCGAACCCGATAGCCAGCCACCAATGGCTTCCACCACCATAAACAGAGTGGTAACCACAAAAGCTATCAGTAGGCGTTTGCTGTTGCTGTCTTGGGGGAAAAATGAAGATACAGCCATAGTTATCCTTGGACCATAAGATGTGTGCACCGAACTGTCGGTTTATGTTAGCTCTGACAGGGTTTGATTCAAACCTTTAATCAACTGTGCTAATAGATTCTGCAGTTGAGTATAGGCCGCAGGAGCGATTTTTCCTTGCTGGCATTGGCTAATTAACTGCTGACATAATGCGGCACCTGCGGCATTTTGCAATATCAGAAAACTGCCCTTAATGCGGTGTAATACCTGTGCACGGGCCGCTAGCGGCTGTGGTACCAGTGCAAGTTGTTGGCGGTCATGCACCATGGAATCAAGCAGCGTCACCACTAATTTGCGCACCATAATTGGGTCTTGATTACCCAATCGTAATAGTATTTCCCGCAGGTTATCGTAAACCGGTTGCTCTGTGGTCATAACGGTTTGTATGCGTAATACCCGCTCAATATCACTGAGTGTCACCGGTTTGGTCAGCCAATGGTCGATAACGATATTCCCAGGCCGGATACGGGTAAATTCTTGTACATCGGCCGAGCAAAGGATGATTTTTACCGCCTTAGACTGAGATGGGCGCTCTTGTCGGCGAATGATTCGCGCCAGGGTAAAACCATCCAGAGTGGGCATATTGTAATCGACAAACAGCACATCGAACGGTTGCTGAAAATGAGCGTGTAATAGCTGGCGGCCATTATCAAACAGCTCGGATTCAATACCAAAATGCCTGAGCTGTTGTTGCATCAATAGGAGGTTACTCGGGTGGTCATCAACCATCGCGACACGAAGAGGAGACCGGCATAACGTGTCTGTAATTTCTGTTGCGGGCCTCAGGATTGGCGGCGATACCGTCTCCATGGCAAGCAATAATTTGATGGTGACCACGGTGCCTTTATTCAGCTCTGAGGCTAGGCTGATAGTGCCATTCATTCGGTCAATAAGCTCTTTGCAGATCGATAAACCCAAACCACTGCCTGGGATCATCAGATTGTTGCTGCTCTCAACCCGATAAAAGGGCTGGAACAGGTGGGGTATTTCCGCAGCGGCTATTCCGCAACCACTGTCCTCCACCTGCAATATCAACTCTCCTTGCCCTTCGTGCTGCGGTTGCCACGCCATCCGAACATTAATTTCGCCTTGGCGGGTAAACTTAATGGCATTGTTAATTAGATTGTTCATGACCTGAAGTAAGCGACCGCCATCAAGCAGAACTGTTTCAGGTAAGTTATCACTGTAACTGACATTTAAGGTTATCGGCCGCATACCCAACAGCGGTTGATAAACCGCGCGAATATGATTAATCCAAGGAATCAACGCAGTAGGTTGTGGTAAAAGCTGTAACGAGCCAATTTCCAACTTGGCATAATCTTGTAGGTCATTGAGTAGACTTAATAACGATGATGCTGAGCTGTAAATAACGGGCAAATTACCCTGCGCGATAGTGTTTTTTTTAAGCTCCAGTTCCAACAAACCAAGGATGGCATTCATTGGTGTTCGTAGCTCATGGCTGATAGTTGCCAGAAATTTACTTTTCATCTGATTAGCGGTTTCGGCTTGCAGGCGCGCCTGTTCCAAGACTTCTCGCTCACGTCGCTCTTTGCGCCGCTGAATAAAACGGCGGGCCATCACCACCAAGAGCAGTATCAATAGCCCGCCAAGGGCGCTAAACAACCAGGTGGCAGGGGGCATCATGCGATTTTCATTTACCGCATCAATAATATTGCGAGGATCGGATACCCATTCATCACGCAGTGATTGTAGGGTGGCGGGGGGGATTTGTAGCAAGTTTTTATTGAGAATCGACAGCAGTAACGGTGAATGTTGGGCGACGCCAAAGGCCAGTGGATAAGCAATGTTATCTGCCGCAAATGCCAGTTTGATGACCCCGGAATAGCGGGAAAGAACCATAAAATTGGCGGAGATGACATTATCAATCAACCCGTCCAACTGCCCATTAGCCAGTGCATCATACATTGCCTTACGGTTAGCAAAGACAGTGGCCAAGGTCTGGGGGGGGATCAGTTGCTGACCTAAATCCCCTTCCACCACACCGAGACGCTTGCCAGATAGATCTCCCCACGTTGAGACGTTATGGGTGAACGCGTTGGTATACACCCCCCACAAGGCACGGTGAATGGGCATCGAGCTGTCATATTGCGCTTTGAAACTACCGGCTAGCGGCAGTAAAGCCCGCATCATGGCCCTATTTTGTTGCACCAGTTGATCGGCCAACCGTGGGTTACTGCTCCAGACAGGCGAAAATTGCAGGCCAGTATTTTGCGCAATGGTATTGAGAATATCGACAATATAGCCGCGTGGTTGTTTATCGCTGCCACGATAAGTAAAGGGATAGTCATCATCGATGGCGGCGTAATACACCACGGGATGGGCCTTAACCCATTCTTGCTCCATGCGGGTAAGATCAGCATTACCGGTATCGAGATAGCTGGGAATTTTTTTACTCCAGCGGCCCTGAATGGTATTAAGAACGTCCATAGGGACGTTGCTGATAACGTGATCAAGCGTCTCTATCAATGCCGGATTGGTTGCCGCAAACACCAAAGAGATACTGCCGGGCTTTATATCATTCTCAACCTGATAAATTTGCCCCAGTTGCAGTTGATCAATAATAAAGCTGGCACTGGTTTCATCGGCAATAAAGTAGTCATTAAGGCCGTTTAATAAGGAGTAAATGGCTTGCAGATTATTATCAAACAGCTGGTTATGCGGGGTTTTATTCTGAATTTCATCGACCAACTGCATACCGGCCATTTTACTAATAGCAATGCGCGCATCAGCCGAGTTTAACATTACCTGACGGCTATTTTGGCGGCTACGTAACACCAGTAACTTACTGACATAGTAAGGTTTTGATATATATAAGTTGGGATTTAATGCGCTGCGAGGTAAACCAAACAGTAGGTCGATATCACCTTGTTTTAATGCCTGATTCAGGGTTGTGGCGTCGGAGAAGCCTATCACCTCCACATTGGCCCCGGTTGCTTGCTTAATATAGTTAAGGTAATCGGCATTCAGACCGTACAGGTCACCATCGACAATAATATTATACGGGCTCACATTGTCGTTGAGGATGCCAACCCGCAAAGTGGCATTACGCCATGGATTATTAGGTGTGATAAACGGTGTGCTGGCCGGTATGTTCAAGCTGCTAACTAAATTGTAGTGCAAAGTAGAGGTCGCTTGTGCGGGTAGCAGCAGGCAGAATTGGACAATGAATAGCAATACTAACCCGCATTTTCTCATGGTTGTAGCTCGTTAAATACGGCAATTAATGCCAGTAAATTTGCTGCACCGGTTTTATTGAGAATATTTTTCTTATGTGTGCTGACAGTTTTATTGCTGATATTCAGTAACTCAGCAATATGTAAATTAGAATGGCCTTTACTGAGTAATCCCAATATTTGCAGCTCTTTCTGGGTTAAATGGTATTTTTCATCGTTAGGTGTGGAGCTGCTATCCAGCGTACTGGCGGGGAATACTCGTTGGCCGGCAATAACGGCATCAATGGCTTGCAATAGGTTATCCATCGGCTGCCCTTTATGCATAAAACCCTGTGCCCCAGCGGAATAAGCCATTTTGGCATAAACCTCTTCTTCCTGGGCGGTGTAAATCATGATGGACTGCTGTGGATAGTGGCGGCGGATTTTGCGTAAAAACTGCAAACCGTCAAGCTGTGGCAAACTGATATCCAAAATTAACAGATCAAAGTGATATTCCGCCAATAAGGCCAATGCCTGCTGGTCATCAGCAGCGCAATGCAGATGATAACGTGGTGTCGCGCGCATCAGTGCAGCTTCAAGGGCAACATGCACCACGGGGTGATCATCAACTAACAGTAACCTAGGCATAAACCGTATTAACCTTTAGGGATAAGAGGGGGGTGATAACCGAGTATGACTCTTATTAATGATTTTATAACAAATAACAATCCAGATAAAAATTGATGGCTTCATTCAATAAGTTGATACCTAATCGAGTAAACCGCATTATTGCTGTTTATCTGCACAGAACACCAAATGTAATAAAGTAGATTTACAGCGTTCAATTCACCAGCTAGATTGGTTCAACTAGATTGGTACCGATAGACGTTGTGCGATGACCGTCACAAGACTTAATGGAAGAACTATGAATTACCTGAATGATGACCTACGGATTAATGAAATTAAGGAACTCCTGCCCCCTGTTGCTTTGTTAGAGAAGTTTCCAGCCAGTGAGAACGCAGCAGAGACGGTATCCAAGACCCGCACAGCTATTCATAACATCCTGCGTGCCCAAGACGACCGTTTGTTGGTTGTCATCGGTCCATGCTCTATTCATGATACCCAAGCGGCCAAAGAGTATGCGGCCCGTTTGCTAACCCTGCGTGAAGAACTGCAAGGCGAGCTTGAAGTGGTGATGCGGGTTTATTTTGAAAAACCGCGTACCACGGTGGGTTGGAAAGGTCTGATTAACGATCCGCATATGGATGCTAGCTATGACATCAATGACGGTCTGCGTATCGCGCGTAAGTTATTGTTAGATATCAACGAGAGCGGGCTGCCAGCAGCGGGTGAATTTTTGGATATGATAACCCCGCAGTATTTGGCTGACCTGATGAGCTGGGGTGCCATCGGCGCCCGTACCACTGAATCTCAGGTTCACCGTGAGCTGGCTTCAGGTCTGTCTTGCCCGGTTGGGTTTAAAAATGGCACCGATGGCACTATCAAGGTCGCTATCGATGCCATTAATGCGGCTAGTGCACCGCACTGCTTCCTGTCAGTGACCAAATGGGGTCATTCAGCGATTGTAAATACCGCCGGTAACGACGATTGTCATATTATTCTGCGTGGTGGCAAAGAGCCAAACTATAGCAGTGCTCATGTTGCTGCGGTTAAAGAAGGGCTGAGTAAAGCGGGCCTGGAACCACAGATCATGATCGATTTCAGCCATGCTAATAGTAGCAAGCAATTTAAAAAGCAGATGGACGTCAGTAAAGATGTCTGCAACCAGATTGCTCATGGTGAAAAATCGATTATGGGCGTGATGATTGAAAGTCATTTGGTGGAAGGCAATCAGAATCTGGAAAGTGGCGAACCACTGACTTACGGCAAAAGTGTCACCGATGCGTGTATCGGCTGGGAAGACACCGAAACGGTATTACGTGAGTTAGCAGATGCCGTCAAAGCGCGCCGCCAATAATAGCGAGCAGGCAAATAAAAACCCCCGGCATTGATCATGTTCGGGGGTTTTTAAATGGTGCTAATCAGGGATGATTACTTCGCTTTGCCTTGGTTAGCAACAGCGGCGGCTTTAGCCGCGATTTCATCAGCGTTACCCAGATAGTAGCGTTTGATTGGTTTGAAGTTTTCATCAAACTCATACACCAAAGGTACGGCAGTTGGGATGTTCAGCTCAAGAATTTCATCTTCGCTCAGGTCATCCAGATATTTTACCAATGCTCGCAGAGAGTTACCGTGGGCGGCGATAATGACTCGCTCACCACTGACAATGCGGGGTTTGATCACTTCATTCCAGTAAGGAATAACGCGTTCGATGGTCAGCGCCAGGCTTTCTGTGGTTGGCAGTTCTGCATCGGTAAGTTTTGCGTAACGTGGGTCATTACCAGGGAAGCGCTCATCGCTTTTTTCCAGCGCAGGTGGGGTGATAGCAAAACCACGACGCCACAATTTAACTTGCTCGTCGCCATACTTGGCCGCAGTTTCTGATTTATCCAGACCTTGCAGTGCGCCGTAATGACGCTCATTCAGTTTCCAGGTTTTTTCCGTTGGCAGCCAGGCCTGATCCAGTTCATCCAGCACACTCCACAAGGTGTGGATAGCACGTTTCAGTACTGAGGTATAAGCAAAATCAAACGCGAAACCTTCGTCTTTTAACAGCTTGCCCGCCGCTTGTGCTTCTCCACGGCCTTTCTCAGATAAATCAACATCATACCAACCGGTGAAGCGGTTTTCATTGTTCCACTGACTTTCGCCGTGTCGTACCAGAACCAGCTTAGTTACTGCCATAGCGTTAACTCCTTTAATGTGAAACTCAATCTCTATACCCCTCGGACTTGAAGACGCTGTCTAACCACGCTATTACCGGAGGGTATAGATTAATATTCAATGATAACTATTATCATTATATTGCGGGATTGCCGCCAACAGCAATGGTTTGTGTTTAACCATAGCCAATTTTTTAGCGGAAGTTAAGCTCATTGGGGTTCCCTCGCTTACCGCCTTCCTGGATCTTGATATTTATTAGGTATCGGTTTATATCCAATTAAAAGAGGGGTACTAAATACCCCTCCGGCTGCGGGGATTAGGCGGCTTTCTTCAGGCAGGTACTCATAAAGGTTTTACGCTCATCACCTTTTAACGCTTTGGTCGCTGCGTCGGCATTGCAGCTTTTCATTTTCTGCTGTTGTGGCGTCAGGGCTTTTTCATCGGGATGAATCTGCGCTTTCAGGCACTGACTCATAAACTTCTTCCGATCATCGCCTTTCAGTGATTGGGTCGTTGCCTGCTGATTACAGTCAGTCATCTTCTTCTGTTGTGCGGCCTGAGCGGGTGACGGTGTTTTCGCCGTATCTGCTGCCATCACATTGACACTAAGCAGTAATCCCGCACAGAGTAACCATAGGGTAGTTAGGCGCATAAACATTCCTTAAATAATATTGAGGGTCGGAAAGGGCGGGAAACAGGTCAGTATCACCGCAGATAGATGCTGTTAAGCGTAGTCGGCAGTGCTCAATATGGGTAGTTATCCCCGTCATCTTTCAAACAGCGTTCAAATCGGTTCCCGACCGATTTGTCACCCGAATCACTGACCTATGTCAGCTCATCGGGATCTCGTCTTCCTGCATCTTGAAATCTGTTGGGTATATAGCTTTATAGCGCGATAAAGTGATAAACCGTGGTGGCGCGGTAGGTTTTCCCCGGTTTTAGCCAGCAATCAGGTTGTGGCCATTCGGGGTGGTTAGGGCTATCAGGTAGGAATTCACTTTCCAGCGCTACGCCGGTGTAGCTGGCGTAAGTGCCCCCTTTGCGGGCCGGTGTTCCGCCAAGGAAGTTGCCACTATACAACTGCAACGCAGGTGCGGTGGTATAAACACTCATTTGTACCCGGTTATCAGATGACCACAGATGAGCCGCCGGGCTTTCCGTTGCACCGCAAGTACGATGGAGCAGGTAAGCATGATCATAGCCTTTAACCCGCGGCTGACAACGGTCTTGCAGGAAGTCGCGTGCCAATGTTTTTGGTTGTCGGAAATCCATACCGGTTTTCTCAACATTAGCCAATCCGCCGCTTGGGATCCCCTCACTATCAACCGGTAAGTAACGATCCGCAAATAGCTGCAACCGATGCGCCCGTACGTCCAGCCCTTCACCATCAAGATTAAAGTAAGCATGATTGGTCAGATTCACCGGACAGGTTTTATCGACCTGAGCCTGATAGTGGATCTCCAATCGGTTATCTTCCGTCAACAGATATTGCACTTCGGCGGTCAGATTACCGGGGAAGCCCTGATCACCATCAGGTGAGTGCAGTTGATAAGTCACCTGCCTCTCATCCTGCTTAACCTTTTGCCAGCGGCGAGCATGGAAACCTTCAGGACCACCATGCAGTTGGTTAGGTCCCTGATTAGGTAACAGATTGAGGGTTTGACCCTCCACCGTGATTTGGCTGTTAGCAATACGGTTGGCATAGCGGCCAACGGTGGCACCAAGATAAGCGGCTTGACGTAGGTAGTCTGCGGGAGTCTGGCAGCCCAGCAATAGCTCGCGCTTTTCGCCATCGGTCAGCGGCAGGACCGCAGATAGCCAGGTTGCGCCCCAGTCCATCAGCGTTACACTCATACCGGCTTTATTATGCAATTCGGTCAATTCAAAGGGGTGACCATCTGGTGCTAACTGGTCAACACTGCTTGATGATGCAGCGTCGTTTTTCAGCATAAACCCGCTCCTTGTGAAGCCTGACATACGTAGAAGGTCTCTTTCCTACCGCCGCTATGAGCCGGATACTCCTGGGCTACGGCTGCACGAACCTGCTCAACCAGCGACGTTGGCATCAGTGCGACAATGCAGCCACCGAACCCCCCGCCAGTCATACGAACACCACCTTGCTCCCCAATAACGGATTTCACAATATCCACCAAGCTATCGATCGGCGGAACTGTGATCTCGAAGTCATCACGCATCGAAATATGAGACTCCTGCATCAATTGCCCCATCAATTTCAAATCACCGGAGGCCAGGGCATCAGCTGCCGCTAGCGTGCGTTCGTTTTCGGTAATTACATGGCGTGCACGCTTAGCGACGACGGGATCCAGCTCATCCTGAATAGAGAAGAACAGGGTTGGATCCACATCACGCAAGGCTTTAACACCAAAGAAACGGGCGGCAGTTTCACATTGCTGGCGGCGGGTGTTGTATTCGCTATCAACCAGACCCCGTTTCACATTGGAGTTAATGATGACGACCGCAACGTTTTCCGGCATTGCCACGGCACGGGTTTCAAGGGTACGGCAATCGATCAGTAGTGCATGATCTTGTTTACCCAGCGCTGAAATGAGCTGATCCATAATGCCGCAGTTACAGCCAACAAACTGGTTCTCTGCCTCTTGCCCATTTAGCGCCAGATCGACACCGCTAAGGGGCAATTGATAAAGAGACTGCAACGCTTGCCCGACCGCGACCTCAAGTGATGCTGAAGAGCTGAGACCGGCACCTTGTGGCACATTGCCACTGATCACCAGATCTGCACCACCAAAATCGGCATGGCGCAGTTGCAAGTGTTTCACGACGCCGCGCACGTAATCCGCCCAGCGGTATTCGGCATGTGGGACGATTGGCGCATCCAGTGAGAATATATCCTGCTGATTTTCATAATCAGCAGCAATAACACGAATCTGGCGGTCATCACGTTTGCCACAACTGATGACGGTTTCATAATCAATAGCACAGGGCAGCACGAAACCGTCGTTATAATCGGTGTGTTCGCCAATAAGATTGACGCGACCCGGCGCTTTGATAGTAATGTCAGGTTCTTGATTAAACTGTTGGCGGAAAATAGCCTGGGTATGCTGTTTTAAACTCATTATTTGACTCCGGCTTCTCGATAATGAACATCACTTACTGCCCGCAGGTGTTCAGCCGCCTGTTCTGCTGTAAGGTCGCGCTGGGTTTCAGCCAACATCTCATAACCCACCATAAATTTACGTACCGACGCCGAACGCAGCAACGGCGGATAAAAATGAGCATGCAATTGCCAGTGTGTGTTGTCGCTTGCGTTATACGGTGCGCCATGCCACCCCATCGAATAGGGAAAAGAGCACGAGAACAAGTTGTCGTAGCGGCTGGTCAGCTTTTTCAGGGCAATGGCGAGACAACTGCGTTGTTCCACAGAGAGGTCTTCTAACCGCAGCACATGGGCTTTGGGCAGTAATAATATTTCAAACGGCCATGCTGCCCAATAGGGCACTACCGCCAGCCAGTGCTCGGTTTCAACTACCGTCCTGCTGCCGTCACGACGCTCACGTTCAGCATAATCGACCAGCATGGGGGACTGATTTTGCTGAAAATAGTGCTGTTGCAGGCTGTCTTCCCGTGCTGCTTCATTTGGCAAAAAACTATTGGCCCAAATTTGGCCATGGGGATGCGGATTTGAGCACCCCATCGCCGCGCCTTTATTTTCAAATACCTGCACCCATGGGTAGGTTTGGCCTAATTCGGCACTCTGTTGCTGCCAGGTCTGAATAACATCTTCCAACGCAGGCAAAGAGAGTTGCGGCAGCGTCTTACTGTGGTCAGGTGAGAAGCAAATAACCCTGCTGGTGCCGCGCGCACTTTGGCTCCGCATCAAGGGATCATCACTTTGCGGCGCATCAGGTGTATCTGGCATCAGCGCGGCAAAGTCATTGGTAAACACATAGGTTGATGGATAGTCAGGATTGACATCGCCGGTCACCCGAGTATTACCAGGGCACAAGAAGCAATCAGGGTCGTGCGCCGGTAAATTCTCCGTCGCCTGGGCCTCTTGCTGGCCTTGCCATGGGCGCTTGGCCCGATGAGGTGAGACCAGCACCCATTGATCACTTAATGGATTGTATCTACGGTGTGGATGATCCACAGGGTTAAAATCAGTCATAACAACACCTTAATCGGGATAACCCTGAGGATTATTGGATTGCCAACGCCAGGTATCTGCCGCCATTTCATCAAGCGAGCGGTGTACCCGCCAACCCAATTGTGCGGCAGCTTTGCTCGGATCTGCCCAGTAAGCCGGTAAGTCACCTTCGCGGCGCGGGGCAAAATGGTAGGCCAGCGGCTTGCCACACGCCTTGCTGAATGCCTCGACCACTTGTAAAACACTGCTACCCACGCCGGCACCCAGATTGAAAATATGCACGCCAGGCTGATTGTGTAGTTTTTTCATCGCCGCCACATGGCCATCTGCTAAATCGACCACGTGAATATAATCGCGTACCCCGGTGCCATCAGGTGTCGGGTAGTCATTACCGAATATGGCCAGCGACTCACGACGACCAACGGCAACTTGTGCAATAAATGGCATCAGGTTATTCGGGATACCTTGTGGGTCTTCACCCATAGAGCCTGACGGATGTGCGCCAACGGGATTGAAATAGCGCAGAATGGTCATATTCCATTGTGGGTCAGCCAGTTGCACATCTTGCAAAATTTGCTCAACCATCAACTTGCTACGGCCATACGGGCTGGATGGCAAGCCGGTCGGGAAGCTTTCGACATACGGAATTTGTGGCTGATCACCGTAGACCGTGGCAGAGGAACTGAAGATAAAGTTTTTGATCTGTGCAGCACGCATGGCCTCCAGCAATACTAAGGTGCCGAAGACATTATTATTGTAATATTCCAGTGGCTTACTGACCGACTCACCCACGGCTTTCAGGCCAGCAAAGTGAATGACTGCATGGATAGACTGCTCAGCAAATATTCGGTCGAGTAAAGCGCGGTCACGGATGTCACCTTGATAAAGCTTCGGTGTATAGCCGCTAAGGGCATGTATCCGGGCTAATACGCTGGATTTGCTGTTGCAAAGGTTATCGAGGATGACCGGTTGGTAGCCAGCTTCAATCAATTGCACACAGGTATGGCTACCGATGTAACCGCTACCACCTGTTACCAGAACGTACATAAAAGACTCCTCGAATGACTTTAGTCTAAGAAAGATAGCACGCCATTATGTGAGAAAAGGTGATCTGCGCTCAATAATGGAATCGTTTACATTTAAATTTCTCCCAGTTTAATCCCAGCAAAAGCATAAAGACAGGGGAATAAGCAAGGATAGGCAAAAACAAGAGATAAATAACAGTCACCACATAGATAACTGGATTGGTAGCGTTCTCATCCATTAATTCAGCAGAAATGTCCTGCCTGTTATGCACCGCCCGATTCCAGTTAAGAATGCTAGCCTCGGGTCGGTAGATAACAGGGTAGATAAAGATTAGTGCGATGAATAAAGAGGATAAGTGAAGAACAATAAATGCATCAAATTCAGGGCGAAGTGAAAGGCAACCGCCACCCATAAACGACCACTCCACAGCCATGCCAGGCCGTAAATTAACCCTGCCAATGCGGCGAACACCATCAATAGCGGGCCGCCTGCAATATGTGCTGCGCCAAATAATAGGGCGGTGAGCAGTAGGGCCGGATAGTTACCCAACCACTGACTTAACCTTTGTTGCAAATAGCCACGAAACAGTGCTTCTTCTGCCAGACAAACAAAAAACACATTAGCGACCACAAAGGAACCTATCCATGCTGGGGTGTGCATCTCAATTTTCAGGCCGCCTAAGGCAACAGCCAGCAACAGCAATGCAGGGATACTGACAATCAATACCAGCCAGCTTGCACGGCTCACTGATGGATGCTTTTTCGCGACAAATAAGGTTGGCAGGCAAGCCAGTAAAATAAAAGGTATTAATGCTTTATCAAGATTGTAATACAGGCTGAAGGGTGCGCTGAGTGGCCCTGTCTTCACGTCTTTCAATACATTTAGATTATTAAAACCGGGTACCAGATGCAGAAACAGTGCGATTGCTGCCATCACCAGCAGCAATTCCAGTGCGACGGCCGGCCATTTCCGGTGACGATATTTTTTCAGTAGTAGTGCCACAATCAATGTTAGAAGCAAGAATGCGGCCGATGGTAGAGTCAAAACACCGTGATACAAGGCAATTGACAGTGACGACAGCAAGAGAAACAGGGAAAGTACCCGGTTAATTGATAAGAAAAGTAACGAAGCAGCAAGTATGCCCCACATAAATATCCCTTTAATGTTATGCCCGTCATCTTTCAAATCGCAGGTGCGTTGGCCGCTTGATTCGCTCGGCTTATAGGGCTATACCCCTTTTGAGACTTAGCCTGCGGACTCACGTACATGCAGTTCAAATCGGCTTATGAGCGCTTTGTTTCTTGCGGCTGGCCTGCACCTGAAATTTATAGGGTATAAATCCTGATGGTGGCTGAATATGTTAAGTTTATCGCCGGCGCTGATAGGGGCTGGCAGTAAGAATGATAGCATAAGCCCCCGCCAATAAACGCCGCTTCCGTTGAGGATAGCTCTCATTATCCTCAACGAAATGCCTGAAGAGTTTTAACCTGCTAACTTTTCCTGTTGGTAGTGATAAATATCGCCATCAGGAACAAAGGTCAGACGGTGGGTAATGCACTGTGGTGCATCTTCAGCATGGTGAGAAACGAATAACAGTTGCGTGTCACCCTCACTGATCATTACATCAATAAAACGCCGTACCAATAGGCGATTAAGCGGGTCCAAACCCTGCAAGGGTTCATCAAGAATCAACAGTGCAGGATGCTTAACCAGTGCTCGGGCGATCAGTGCCAACCGCTGTTGTCCCCAAGAGAGACTGTGGAAGGGCTGATTAGCGGTCACGGCGGAAAAACCGAGTAAGTCTAACCATTGATTGGCTAATTGTTGTTGGCGATCAGACACTGCCTGATAAATACCGATTGAATCGAAAAAACCGGAGAGAATCACGGTACGTAGATTGGTGCTGACGCGGTAATCCAGATGCAAACTACTGCTGACATAACCAATATGGCGTTTAATATCCCAGATAGTTTCCCCACTGCCACGGCGGCGGCCAAACAGTGTCAAATCATTACTGTATCCTTGCGGATGGTCGCCAGTAATCAGGCTGAGTAAGGTTGACTTCCCAGCACCGTTTTGGCCAATAATTTGCCAGTGTTCACCGGGATTAACCTGCCAACTCAGGTTATGAAGAATAGGGCGGTCATTGTATTCAACCACGCCATTACGCAAGATAATTAGTGGCTTATCTGGTGCGAAAGGGGCCTGCTGTTGCGGGTGTTCTGTTTCTGGCAACAACATACCATCAAGGTTTTCACTGTGCGCCAGTTGGGCAATCAATGCCTCGGAAAGAATCTGCTGGCGGGGGCCAGTATGGGTTAATTGGCAATCTGCCAGCACACCGACGTATTGCACAAAATCAGGGATATCATCAAAACGATTTAGTACCAGCACCAGCGTGACACCTTGTGCTGAAAGGGTGGATAGCATACCAGCCAACTGCGTGCGGGCTGTCACATCCAGACCATCAAAGGGTTCATCCAGAATCAACAGATCCGGTTGTGGCATCAGCGCTCGGCACAGCAATGTTTTGCGGGTCTCACCATTAGAAAGATATTTAAAGCGACGCGAGAGTAACTGGCTGATACCAAACTGCTCTGCCAACTGCTGACAACGTTGCGGATCAACGTATTCTTCCTGAATGATCTCTGCGGTAGTACGCCCGGTATCGTCTTCATCTGCGCTGAGTAAATCAGTGTTATTGCGCTGCCACTCTTCGCTGACTAACTGCTGAAGTTGCTCGAACGACAAATGCACGCTGTGGCGAAAATGGTTGTGGCGGCTGCCGCTCAACAGGATTAATTCCCCTGCTAATGCCTTTGCCAACGCGGATTTCCCGCTACCATTGGCACCGACAAATGCCCAGCTATCACCCGATTGAACATGCAATGCTGGCAGGATGAGTGTCCGGGTGTCACTCAGGCGAAAACAACCTTGCGATATTTGCAACTCCGACATCATTCTTTCCATATTTTGCAACACAATAAGGGTGTTAGGGATAATCGGAAAGGGGCAAAATGTCAACAGTAAATACTAAGGTTATTTTGCATAACTAAGCTGAATTATTTAGCAAAGTGTAGCGATAATGACCCGATCTGCATTGAATTGGGCAATGACGTGACTACCAACATGCAAATTCAGCTTATGTAATTCGCTATTGTTTTGTGTCGAACACAAGCTGGCTCCCCCAGTTAAGGTCACGATAACTTCACTGTGATCGCTGCCGGGTTCAATACTGGCCACGGTGCCGGGCAGAGAGTTATCAGCAGCTCCCGCCAGTGCCTGATCAGTAACCAGTTTTACCCAAGGGGCTTTGATCAGTGCCAATACTTCTTTGCCCGCCGAAAGTTGCAAGCGATCAGCACTCTGTTGAGTGAGTGCCGCAGATAACCGGGTTTTGCCGTCTGATAATAGGATATTGACGTGTTGTTGAACCTGCTGATGATCCCGCTCAATCAGGGTGCCGAAAAATTGATTACGGGCGCTGGTTTGTAAAGAGAAGCGCGAAATAGCTGCCAATAAACTATCGAGTGGCAGCGAATCATCTTTCAGCGTGTCAAATGCCTTTTGCTGGATCTTGGCGAGCAAATCATAAAGTTGAATTAAACGCTCGCCGTAACGAGTCAGGTGCGCGCCGCCACCGCCTTTACCACCTGTTGCCCGCTCAACCAATATTTCCTCGGCTAAGGTATTCATTTCGTTAATCGCGTCCCAGGCACTTTTATAGCTAATCCCAGCCAGTTTTGCGCCCTGGCTGATGGAACCGGTATGCTGTATTTGTTTCAGTAATGCGATACGCCGGGGATCAGCAAACAGCCGTTGCTGAAGTTTTAGGGTAAGAAGAATTTCAGCCTGCATGATTTTTTACTCCGGCGGGAAAGGATTATTGCTATCTAAGTGCTTGTATACACCTGAATCGCACGTTTGGCAGGTTACATTCTTTTGCTGTTAGTTAAAATAACAGGGTTCATTCATCGCTGATATAATTTACAGTAAATGATAGATCCTAGTTATTGTGATAACGTAAGTTATCGCTCAATGAGCAGTAATGAGAGGCTGATATGTTGGATTTATTGAAAAGTCTGGTCTTTGCCGTGGTCATGGTACCGGTGGTGATGGCCGTGATTCTGGGGCTTATCTATGGACTGGGCGAGGTGTTCAACGTCATCTCTAAGACCGGTCACACCAAAGAACGCTCTTAATCTGATTTCTGAATGCCCGGCACATAGACGCTGGGCATTTTCGTTTTTCTCCCTCATTTCCTCCACTCCCCCACTTGTTACCACAGCTCAAGATACCTCACATCTTGCCGATAAACTGCATGACCTGCTTATAATGTTGCGTTATATTCCCATGTATATAGCGATTTCATTAATGCGGAGAACAACATGAAGAATCAATACGGTAACGCCAAGGTTTGGGTAGCGAGTGCAACACTGCTGGCAGCATTTTCCGGCACCACGTTAGCGGCGGACAACATTACAGTGTTTGCTGCGGCTTCATTGACCAATGCATTACAAGATATTGCCGTACAGTATAAAAAAGAGAAGCAGGTTGATGTTGTTGCGTCGTATGCTTCATCTTCAACGTTGGCACGCCAGATTGAGCAGGGCGCACCGGCTGATATGTTTATTTCTGCCGATCAGCAATGGATGGATTATGCTATTGATAAACAGCAAATTGTTGCCAATACTCGCTACACCTTATTAGGTAATGAACTGGTATTAATTGCTCCGCAAGACAGTAAAATAGATAAAGTCGTAATCGATAAAAAAACCGACTGGAAGAAATTATTGGATGGTGGCCGTTTGGCGGTGGGCGATCCTGATCATGTTCCTGCTGGGATTTATGCCAAAGAGTCACTGGAGAATTTAGGTGCCTGGTCAACTTTAGCCCCTGAAATGGCGCGGGCCAATAACGTGCGCAGTGCAATGGCACTGGTCGAACGGGCAGAAGCGCCGCTGGGTATTGTCTATGGTTCAGATGCGATAGCCAGTAACAAAGTTAAGGTTGTGGGGATATTCCCGGAAGCAAGTCATAAGCCGGTTGAATACCCGATGGCAATTGTTAAAGGTCATGAAAACCCGACCGTGAGTGCTTTTTATGATTACCTGAAAAGCCCAGCAGCGGCGGTTATTTTCAAAAATTATGGATTTACCCCACGCTAATGATATTGAGTGAGTATGAGTGGCAGGCAATTATTCTTAGTCTGAAGGTTTCAGCGGTTGCGGTGGCGTGCAGTTTGCCGTTAGGCATTTTAATGGCGTGGATTTTAGTGCGCTGCCGTTTTCCCGGTAAATCGTTGTTAGACAGTATTATTCACTTACCACTGGTGCTGCCACCCGTGGTGATTGGCTATTTATTGTTGATAAGCATGGGGCGGCGCGGTTTTATTGGCGAGTGGCTCTATAGCTGGTTTGGCATTAATTTCAGTTTTAGTTGGCGTGGTGCGGCGTTAGCCTCGGCGGTGGTGGCCTTTCCGCTGATGGTGAGGGCTATCCGGCTGGCGTTGGAAGCAGTTGATACGCGTCTGGAACTGGCGGCCCGCACGCTAGGAGCCAATCCGTGGCGGGTGTTTTTCACCATTACGTTACCGCTCTCTTTACCGGGGGTGATTGCTGGCACCGTGCTTTCTTTTGCCCGTTCACTGGGGGAGTTTGGGGCGACCATCACTTTCGTCTCCAATATTCCCGGTGAAACCCGCACTATTCCACTGGCAATGTACACACTGATTGAAACCCCTGGGGCGGAAGCTGCTGCTGCGCGTTTGTGTGTCATTGCCATTATTCTGTCGTTGGTGGCGTTGCTATTATCCGAATGGCTGGCCCGCTGGGGTAAAAAACGCATGGGGGCACCATGTTAGAGCTGGATTTCAGTCAGCAACTGGGCGATTTGGATTTACGTGTTTCCACCAATCTGCCCGCCCAAGGTATCACCGCTATTTTCGGGTTGTCGGGGGCCGGTAAAACCTCATTAATTAATGTTATTGGTGGCCTGACCCGTCCGCAGCAAGGCAAAGTGGTGTTAAATGGCCGGGTGCTGGTGGATGCCGAGCAGCAAATCTATCTGCCACCGGAAAAACGCAAAGTCGGTTACGTATTTCAGGATGCGCGCTTATTTCCCCATTATCGGGTGCGGGGCAATTTACAATACGGCATGGCCCCGTCAATGCGTGGGCAATTTGACACAATTGTCGGTTTGCTGGGTATCGAGCCACTATTAAGTCGTTTCCCACTGACCCTCTCTGGCGGCGAGAAACAGCGTGTTGCTATTGGGCGCGCATTATTGACCGCCCCCGAGCTGTTGTTGATGGATGAGCCACTGGCCTCTCTGGATTTGCCCCGCAAACGTGAGCTGCTGCCTTATCTGGAGCGGTTGGCGCAAGATGTTAACACCCCTATTTTGTATGTTAGCCACAGCATGGATGAGATCCTGCGGCTGGCAGATCAAGTGGTGGTTATGGATGGTGGCAAAGTGCGCGCGGTCGGCGGGCTGGAGGAAGTGTGGGCCAGTAGTGCATTGCGCCCGTGGCTGCAACGGGAAGAACCGAGCAGCATACTGCGGGTCAGTGTCATTGGTCACCACGACCGCTATGCCATGACCGCGCTGGCGTTAGGTGATCAGCGATTGTGGGTGGGTAAGCTTGATGCGCAAGAGGGTAGCTCAATGCGTATTCGGATTAATGCAGCCGATGTTTCGTTGGTATTACAGCCACCGCAAAGCAGCAGTATCCGTAATATCTTGCCGGTAAAAATTGCCGAATGCCTTGAGGTGGATGGGCAGGTCGATGTCAAACTCGCGGTTGGTGATCAATGGTTGTGGGCGCGGATCACGCCGTGGGCACGGGATGAATTGGCGCTTAAACCCGGTCAGTGGGTGTATGCACAGATAAAAAGTGTCTCGTTTAACCGCAAGAATTGAGGGCGATAACCCCTGGGTTCACCCGACGATAAAACGCCCGTCAGCCGGGCGTTTTTTACTATCAAGCCAGGACATGCTGGCGGATGACGCCAGCAATACCGGGTTGTTCGTTATCGGCAATCACCAGGTCAGCCCGCTGTTTGATAGCATCGGCGCTATTCCCCATCGCCACTCCCAAACCAGCGCTTTCCAGCATGCTCAGGTCATTAAAGTTATCACCAAAGGCAACCACATCTTTCATGCTCAAACCCTGAGATTCAACCCATTGCTGTAGCCGCTTACCTTTGCTGTTACCCGCCTGTGCGATATCAACTTGATCATGCCATGACCATTCGCAAGCCAACCCCATGTCATTCTCAATCTGGGTTGCGAGCGCTCTCAGTTGCTCAATATCCGAGTGTGAAGTGGCGAATTTCCAGATAGAACTGGCAGTGTGAGCAGCATCAAGCAAGCTATCAACGTGGAGTAGCGTTGGGCGCTGAGCGGGTGGTAATGACTCAGCCCAACTGAGTGAGCGAATCACATGCCCGCTGGTTTGCTGATAGAGCATGGCATCGTCCACATACATTAGCCCGTGGATACCGGTTTGCTCCAGCAACTGCAACACCTGAACCGCTTGTTGAGGCTGCAAGGGGTTTGAATCTAATACCTTTTTGGCATGGTAATCATAAATATAGGTACCGTTACAGCAAATTGCAGGTGTATCAAGTTCTAGTGCCTGATAAAACGGGTGAATAGCAACATGATGGCGGCCGGTCACCACTACCACTTTGATGCCTTCAGCACGGGCTTGCGCCAGTGCGGACAAGGATTCTGGCAGAATACGTTTTTTGTGATCCAGTAGCGTTCCGTCTAGATCCAGTGCAATTATGCGATAGGTCATGGCAGCAATAGTCTCGTTAATAAGGGCATTAATAGTATGGTTACATAGTATTACCCGATGGTACACCGGATGGCGGGTTGATTAAACCAAGCCTGGGAGTGGGTAGCATAATCAGCTAAAAATAAGCAGGATAAGTTTTAAACAGCGCGACAGCAGACTGTTGTTATGTCCGCCGAGTCAGGTAAGCTAGGCTAAAGAGTGTTGCCTAATAGGTTCGACTAAGGAGTAGAGATGAAGCAAGTGGTTTACGTGGCAAGCCCAGACAGTCAGCAGATCCATGTTTGGCAATTAGATTCCGCCGGTGCATTAACCTTATTGCAAACGGTGGAGGTGCCGGGGCAAGTGCAGCCGATGACAATCAATCCAAACCAGCGCCAGTTATATGTTGGGGTGCGCCCCGATTTTGCCATTATCAGCTACAACATCAGCGACGATGGCACATTGACCGCCGCTGGCATGGCACCACTGCCAGGCAGCCCAACGCACATTGGCACTGATTTACAAGGCCACTTCCTGTTCTCTGCTTCATATAGCTTTAACTGTGTCAGCATTAGCCCTATTGATGAGCAGGGTGTGGTACAGGCACCTATTCAGCAATTGGATGATTTGCCTGCTCCACATTCGGCGAATATTGATCCGACCAATCAAATATTACTGGTACCTTGCCTGAAAGAAGATAAGGTGCGGTTATTTGATCTGAGCCTTGAGGGTAAACTGACCCCACACGTTCAGGCGGCGATACCGGTTGCTGCCGGTGCGGGCCCACGTCATATGGCCTTCCACCCCAATAAACACGTCGCCTATTGTGTTAACGAGCTGAATAGCTCGGTAGATGTGTATCAAATCAACAAAAACGGCCAAGAATACCAGCTAATACAGACGCTGGATGCGATGCCAACAGACTTTACCGGCACTCGTTGGGCGGCTGATATCCATATTACGCCAAATGGCCGTCATCTCTATATCAGTGACCGTACTGCCAGTCTGCTGGGTATTTTCAGTGTTTCTGAAGATGGGCGTGAGATTACGTTGGTCGGGCACCAACAGACTGAAGCACAGCCACGCGGTTTTAATATCGATAACAGTGGTAATTTCCTGATCTCTTCCGGCCAGAAGTCGGATCATATTGCCGTGTATCGTATTGATCAACACAGCGGTGAGCTAACCCCCCTTAAGCGCTATGCAGTAGGGAAAGGGCCAATGTGGGTCACTATTTTGGCACCAAGAGCTTAAAAAATAATATTGCAGGGCGGGGAAATGTGTCGAAGGGGTCGTAACGGCGTAAGCCGTCGCAGCGCCCATCGGTGCAGTTGCCCCGCCAATTTGCGAACGATATTGTCCACCACTGCTTTAGTGGATATTTACTATCGCAGCTTTCACCGCATCCGTTAACCGCGTCAGTGATTGCGGCGAGATAATATAAGGCGGCATCAGGTAAATCAGTTTACCAAACGGGCGGATCCACACGCCGTGCTCGACAAATTGCCGTTGCAAGCGCGCGACGTTAACCGGCTCTTTCATTTCCACTACCCCAATTGCCCCTAATACCCGCACATCGGCTACTGCTTCATGTTCTGCAAGTGGCATTAACGCGTGTTTCAATTGGTTTTCTATGGCGGCAACCTGCTGTTGCCAGTGATTCTCAGCCAACAGACTCAAGTTTGCCGAGGCGACAGCGCAAGCCAATGGATTAGCCATAAATGTCGGGCCGTGCATAAAGCAACCCGCATCACCGTTACTGATGGTTTCTGCCACCTTACGGGTAGTTAAGGTAGCCGATAAAGTCAGGTAGCCGCCGGTCAACGCCTTACCCAAACACAGAATGTCCGGCACGATTTGCGCATGTTCGCAGGCGAAAAATTTGCCGGTGCGGCCAAAACCGGTAGCAATTTCATCGGCAATCAACAAAATCTGGTGCTGATCGCACAATGCTCTGACCTCACGCAAATAGGCGGGGTGATAGATACGCATTCCACCGGCACCTTGCACTATCGGTTCCAGAATGACTGCGGCTATCTCGCTGGAATGTGTGGCTATCATTGCAGCAAAATCAGTGATGTCTTCCGGGTTCCACGGCTCGTCGAAGCGGCATTGTGGCGCGCGGGCAAACAGATTTTCAGCTAAATACCCCTGATACAAACTGTGCATTGAATTCTGGGGATCACAAACTGACATCGCACCAAAAGTATCACCATGGTAGCCGTGGCGCAGGGTTAAAATCCGTTGCCGCCGTTCACCTTTGGCCTGCCAGTATTGCAATGCCATTTTCAATGCCACTTCAACGGCCACCGAACCCGAATCAGCGAGAAAAACACACTCTAGTGCCGAAGGGGTTAGAGCAACCAACTGTTGGCAGAGTTTCACGGCGGGCGGGTGGGTGATACCTCCAAACATCACATGGGACATTTTATCCAACTGCTGATGTGCCGCGTGGTTCAGTACCGGATGATTATAGCCGTGAATGGCCGCCCACCATGATGACATGCCATCGATCAGACGTCGGCCATCAGCCAGTTGCAGCTCAACGCCATCGGCTGCGACCACCGGATAGCAGGGAAGCGGGTCAGTCATTGAGGTGTAGGGGTGCCAGATATGACGTTGATCAAAAGCCAGGTCAGAAGGTGTCATGAGGATTGTTGTAAACCAATTCATTGCAAGAATGGTTGACAGTATATCGAGTTTATTTACACTGGCGAAACTTTTTTCTCTTCCTTGGAGAAGCCGTAATGGCAAATTATATTCGCTGGACAGTCGGGCAAGCCCAGGCCTTGTTTGAAAAACCACTGCTGGATTTATTGTTTGAAGCGCAGCAGATTCATCGTCAGCATTTTGACTCGCGTCAGGTGCAAGTCAGTACTTTGCTGTCGATTAAGACCGGTGCTTGCCCGGAAGATTGCAAATATTGCCCGCAAAGCTCGCGTTACAAAACTGGCTTGGAAAGTGAGCGCTTAATGCAGGTTGAACAAGTGCTGGCGTCAGCGAAAAAGGCCAAAGCCGCTGGCTCAACCCGTTTCTGTATGGGCGCGGCCTGGAAGAATCCCCATGAGCGTGACATGCCTTATTTGGAGAAAATGGTTGAAGGTGTCAAGGCCATGGGGATGGAAACCTGTATGACGCTTGGCTCGCTGGATAAACAGCAAGCTCACCGGTTGGCAGAGGCTGGGCTGGATTATTACAACCACAATCTTGATACCTCGCCGGAATTCTACGGCAGCATCATTACCACCCGCAGTTATCAGGAACGGCTCGATACCCTCAGTGAAGTTCGTGACGCCGGTATCAAAGTCTGTTCGGGAGGCATTGTCGGGTTAGGCGAAACTGTTCGTGACCGCGCAGGGCTACTGGTACAACTGGCGAATTTGCCCAAACCGCCTGAAAGTGTGCCGATCAATATGCTGGTAAAAGTGAAAGGCACGCCGATGGAAAATAACGACGACGTCGATGCTTTCGAGTTTATCCGCACCATCGCTATCGCACGTATCATGATGCCAACCTCTTACGTGCGTTTATCTGCCGGTCGCGAACAAATGAACGAGCAAACGCAGGCGATGTGCTTTATGGCAGGGGCTAACTCTATTTTCTACGGCTGTAAATTGCTTACCACGGCGAATCCTGAAGAAGATAAAGATCTGCAACTGTTTCGTAAATTGGGGCTGAATCCACAGCAAACCGCCACCGAGGAAGGGGATCGCGAACAGCAGCAAGTATTGACTGAGCAACTCTTGCAGCGTGACTCATTGCCCGGTGAGAGCACACAATTTTATAACGCGGCAATCTGATGAACTGGCAAAGCAAGATAGAGCAGGGGCTGCAACAGCGACGCGACGCCGCGGCCTACCGTAGCCGTCAGGTTAATGAGGGGGCGAGTGGGCGCTGGTTGCAATCAGCAGAACGGCGTTATCTCAACTTCTCCAGCAATGATTATCTGGGGTTAAGTCAGGATCCCGACGTGATTGCGGCGTGGCAGCAGGGGGCGCAACGCTATGGTGTTGGCAGTGGTGGCTCTGGCCATGTTACCGGCTATAGCCGGCCTCATGCCCAACTGGAACACCAATTGGCGGACTGGCTGGGTTATCCGCGTGCATTGTTGTTTATCTCAGGCTACGCGGCAAATCAGGCGGTATTGGCGGCGTTAACTGCCGCCGACGACAGGATACTGGCCGATAAACTCAGCCACGCCTCTTTGCTGGAGGCGGCTGCACACTCTCCGGCTCAATTGCGGCGCTTTGTGCATAATCAGCCCGATGCGCTACAAAACCTACTCGATAAACCCTGTGCGGGCCAAACATTGGTGGTCACCGAAGGCGTTTTTAGTATGGACGGTGATAGCGCTCCACTGGCTGCTTTGCAGCAAAAAACTGTGGCGGCGGGTGGCTGGTTACTGGTGGATGATGCGCACGGAATTGGGGTGTGTGGCGAAGGTGGCCGTGGTAGTTGCTGGCAGCAAGGGGTAAAACCTGAACTGTTAGTGGTCACTTTTGGCAAGGCATTCGGCCTAAGTGGGGCGGCAGTGTTGTGTCAGGAACCGGTTGCCGAGTATCTGCTGCAATATGCCCGCCACCTGATATACAGCACCGCGATGCCGCCAGCACAGGCTTGTGCGCTGCAAGTGGCACTATTACGTATTCAGCAAGGTGACGACTTGCGACAGCAGCTTCAGCAACGTATTGCGCAATTTCGGCGTGGAGCGGCAGACTTACCGTTGCAATTAGGGGCATCTGAAACCGCTATTCAGCCACTGCTGGTGGGTGACAATCAGCAAACACTGACACTGGCGGAGCAACTACGCGCCGAGGGGTTATGGGTAACGGCGATTCGCCCTCCAACAGTCCCGCCGGGGGGCGCCAGATTGCGTATTACCCTGAGTGCTGCGCATCAATATGATGATATCGACAGATTGCTGGAGGTGCTGTATGGCGTTTGTCGCTGATAATCCACGATTACCCTTGGTTGATAAACCGGCGATTGCGGCTGCATTTAGCCGGGCTGCTGGCAGCTACGACTCAGCGGCAAGTTTGCAACGGGAAACGGGGAATACCTTATTGGCGCTGGGTTATCAGCACCCTGGAGCGTCGGTGCTGGATGCCGGGTGCGGTACTGGCTATTTCAGCCGCCGTTGGCGTGAACGAGACAGATATGTTACTGCGCTAGATTTGGCCGCCGGAATGTTGGATCACGCCCGGCGACAGCAGGCTGCGGACAGCTATTTATTGGCTGATATTGAGAATATACCGCTGCCAGATCAAAGCGTTGATATTTGTTTTAGTAATCTGGCGCTACAGTGGTGTGCTGATTTACCGCAGGCGCTAGCTGAGTTATATCGCGTCACGCGAGTTGGCGGCATCATTCTGTTTTCTACCTTGGCAAAGGGGTCTCTTGACGAGCTGGGGCAGGCGTGGCAACAGGTAGATGGCCAGCGCCATGTGAATGATTTTCTCCCCTTTCAGCATATCAGTAACGCTTGTCAGGGGTATCGCCATCACCTGACAACCGAGTTATATCAGCAACAGTTTCCTGATGTAATTGCGCTTATGCGCTCTCTGCAAGGCATTGGTGCTACGCATTTACATCAGGGGCGTCAGTCTGGGTTAAGTGGTCGCCAGCGGCTGGTGGCCCTGCAACGCGCTTATAGCACCCAATCTGGCACCTACCCGCTGAGTTACCATTTAGTTTTTGGGGTTATATATCGTGATTAAACGTTGGTTTATCACTGGCACGGATACCGATGTCGGTAAGACAGTTGCCAGTTGTGCCCTACTGCAAGCCGCAGCCCAGCAGGGCTATCGCACCGCCGGTTATAAACCGGTGGCATCCGGCAGCCAGATGACGCCTGACGGATTGCGCAACAGTGATGCTTTGGCGCTACAAGCAAACAGCAGTACGGCACTTAGTTATTCACAGGTGAATCCGCTCACATTTCTGGAGGCAACCTCGCCCCATATTGCCAGTGCCAGCGAAGGGCGTGAGATTGATTTGTCAGTTTTATCGCAAGGACTACAGCAGCTTGAGCACTCAGCAGAATGGATATTGGTCGAAGGGGCTGGCGGCTGGTTTACCCCACTGTCGCCACAGGCAACTTTTGCCGATTGGGTTTTACGAGAGCAACTGCCAGTAATTATGGTTGTTGGCATCAAATTGGGATGTATCAATCATGCTTTGTTGACCGCTTTGGCTATCCGACAAGCTGGGCTGAAACTGGTAGGGTGGATCGCTAATGAGGTGATACCTGCGGGGGGGCGACAAGTTGAGTATATGGCAACATTGACACAGATGATCAGTGCCCCGCGATTAGGTGTCGTCCCCTATCTGACGGACCTTGACGTGTATCCCATCACCCAGCGGCGTGATCTTGGTGGCTATTTGGATTTAGGACTTTTGGCTGAGGTGCCACTGAGCTGAATTTTTGACGGCGATATGACCCTAAAGGGCTAATAGACATTATTAGCCCTGAGTTTTTTGCGGAGTATGGCCGCTATCATCGGCTTTAGTTTGCATGAGGGAGAAACCACTCTGCGCCATATTAACTGGCCAAATGCGTAATAATCATCTCTTCATCCAATTGAGCCAATGTTCCTTGTGCCACATTTCGGCCATCGGCCATCAAACAGAATCGATCTGCCACATGCTGAATAAAGGGTAAACGGTGTTCAACCAAAAGTACCGTCAAACCCAGGCTACGACTGAGCTGATGTAGGATATTGCCAATATCCTCAGTCAACGGCGGTAAAATACCACTCCCCGGTTCATCAAGAATCAACAGTTCTGGCTCTGTCACCAGTGCTCTGGCAATGGCCAACTGCTGTTGTTGATTACGGGTTAGCTCCCCACCACGTTGGGTGCGTTTGTCATACAGTTGCGGGAATATATCAAAAATCCAGCCCGGAATTTGGCGAGACTTATGGCGGCCCGCCAGCACGGCTATCAGCATATTCTCCTCTACACTCAGTTGAGAGAAGATCTGCTGCCCTTGTGGTACATAGCCAATACCCAGAGCAGTACGCCCCTCAACCGGCTGCTGTAGCAAATTCTGCGGCGGTTCATGATTAGGTTGCCAGGTCATGGTGCCACTCTTAATTGGCAGATGCCCCATGATGCAATTAATTAACGTCGTTTTTCCTACGCCATTACGGCCAATCAGGCAGGTACACTGCCCACGGGGGATCTCGAGATTAATATCCCAAAGGATATGATTCTGTCCATAGTATTGATTCACAGCGGTTAAACTCAGCATCAGTGCTTCTCCTCAGTCGATCTCAGTAGTTCACAGGTGGCCCGGTGTTCTGTAACGGCTAGTGAAGGATTAACCAGCAAATCTGCATACTTGGTAGCGGCAGTACAGCATAAAACACCACACTTCTAACGGGTGGTTGTCGGTGTAAATTGAGGTGAAATGGGCGAATTGCGGCATTAAATGGCATCAACAGGCTATTTTTATCCTTAATCACCCTGCGATAGGATGATTTTTAGTCTATTAATGCGTTGCACCGCTTTAGACCATTTCCCCTTTAATCTCTCCGTTTCACAGATATATAGCAACTCTTGGGCCAAGTTGCTATACAGAGAGTAAAATCTGTTTGTTAACAGGCTGTAAATGGTTTTAACGCGCAGCGTGGGGTAAAAATAGCTCAGCCTGGCGGGGGGCGAGCGTAGAGTGATGGCTAGCTTGCACTTAAGCGGTGCTTTGGTGGAGAAAATGGTGCAGTAGAAAAAGAGAGAGGTCAGAGGTCATTAGATACAGGTGTTAACTAGTGAAAATTATAGAATTAGCAAGCTACATAGTTAGCACTAATTGAAATATGCGGTGAAATAAAAATGTAAAAAAAACACTAAAAAAGCCAGTTAGTCCCCATTTATCCCCCAAGCTTTGCTTTTCGCCAACTCCCAGCCGCTGTGGGGTTGAATGAGTTATCCACCATTCCTGTGGATAACCTTGTGCATTAGCCATAGAAAACTGATGGCAAGCGAGAGCGGGCGCGGCTTGCGCTCCTGTTGTCCGCATTCTCTACTTTTTAATAATTTATTTTACTTTCAATGGGTTATTTAAAATCAAGCGCTGAAAAATCATAACTGGCGATGATGAGTGATCTTTAATCGATTAGTTATCACTAATGTGTTTATGTTAACAGTTGGGGATAAAAACGCTTTTACAGTGCAGCTGTCGTTTAGATGTCACTGTAACGAGGCAAACAATCTCCTGGTGAAAGACATTCCTACATTTTGGTGCTTGAAGCTGGTTTTATATCCAGTATCATAGAGGTGGCAAAATTCTATGGGGCTTTCATAATTAGCCTCCTGATAGTGTGTGTTTCTCCAGTGGGTAGCAAATTCATGAGTAAATTATTCAAACTACATTCTGAGTTTAAGCCAGCAGGCGACCAGCCTGAGGCCATCCGTAAACTGGAAGAAGGGCTAGAGAATGGTCTGGCTCATCAGACACTGTTGGGGGTAACGGGATCGGGTAAAACCTTTACGATAGCCAATGTTATTGCTGATTTGAATCGCCCAACCATGGTGCTGGCACCCAATAAGACATTGGCAGCACAGCTTTATGGTGAGATGAAAGAGTTCTTTCCCGATAACGCGGTAGAGTATTTCGTCTCCTACTATGACTACTACCAGCCTGAAGCCTATGTCCCAAGCTCTGATACGTTTATTGAAAAAGATGCCTCGGTAAATGAGCATATCGAGCAAATGCGGCTATCTGCGACCAAAGCACTGCTGGAAAGGCGTGATGTTATCGTGGTGGCGTCGGTTTCTGCGATTTATGGTCTGGGTGATCCTGATTTATACCTGAAAATGATGCTGCATCTGACTAAGGGTATGATCATCGATCAGCGCTCTATTTTGCGTCGCTTATCCGAGTTGCAGTACAGCCGTAATGATCAGGTATTCCAGCGCGGTACCTTCCGGGTGCGTGGTGAAGTTATCGACATCTTCCCCGCAGAATCTGATGAATGGGCGCTGCGGGTAGAGTTGTTCGATGAAGAGGTCGAACGGTTGTCCATCTTTGATCCATTGACAGGCCAGTTACAGCATGAAGTACCGCGCTTTACGGTCTATCCTAAAACGCACTACGTTACCCCGCGCGAGCGTATTTTGCAGGCCATGGAAGAGATCAAAGTCGAATTGGCCGACCGCCGTCAGGTGCTATTAGCCAATAACAAGTTATTGGAAGAGCAACGTATTAGCCAGCGGACCCAGTTTGACCTTGAAATGATGAATGAGCTGGGCTATTGCTCCGGTATTGAAAACTATTCCCGCTACCTTTCGGGCCGTGGTCCAGGCGAAGCACCACCGACGCTATTTGACTATCTACCGGCTGACGGTCTGTTGGTGGTTGATGAATCCCACGTCACTATTCCGCAAATCGGCGGGATGTACAAAGGTGACCGCTCACGCAAAGAAACATTGGTGGAATATGGTTTCCGGCTGCCATCGGCACTGGATAACCGGCCAATGCGGTTTGAAGAGTTTGAAGCACTGGCACCACAAACTATTTATGTTTCAGCAACTCCAGGTAAATATGAGCTGGAGAAATCCGGTGGCGATATCATCGATCAGGTCGTGCGGCCGACGGGCCTGCTCGACCCATTAATTGAAGTACGGCCGGTAGCCACACAGGTTGATGACTTGCTGTCAGAGATCCGTATTCGTGCAGCGATTAACGAGCGGGTGCTGGTGACCACGCTGACCAAACGTATGGCTGAAGACCTGACCGAGTATCTTGGAGAGCATGGCGCCCGTGTTCGTTACCTGCATTCGGATATTGATACCGTTGAACGGGTAGAGATCATTCGTGATCTGCGTTTGGGTGAGTTTGATGTATTGGTGGGAATCAACTTACTGCGCGAAGGTTTGGATATGCCAGAGGTTTCTCTGGTCGCAATTCTTGATGCTGATAAAGAAGGTTTCCTGCGTTCTGAACGCTCTTTAATCCAGACCATTGGCCGTGCGGCGCGTAACCTTAATGGTAAAGCAATACTGTATGGCGACAGAATTACCGCCTCAATGGAAAAGGCTATTGGTGAAACGGAACGGCGCCGTGTCAAACAGCAAGCTTACAACGAAGAACGTGGCATCATTCCGCAAGGGTTGAACAAGAAGATTGGCGATATTCTGCAATTGGGCCAACCCTCTTCCCGTGGTAAAGGGAAAGGGCGGGGCGGCAAAGTGGCCGATCCCAATAATTATCACGCCTTGCCACCAAAAGCGCTTGATCAGAAAATCCGTGAGTTGGAGTCTAAAATGTACACCCACGCGCAAAATCTGGAGTTTGAGCAGGCAGCAGAACTGCGTGATCAAGTCCATCAGTTGCGCCAGCAATTTATCGCGATATCTTGATGCTCATCAGCCCTGCATTATGTGAGCGGTAAGCAATGGTGCGACAAATCGGGAATTTATGCTTGTCGCATCAACCTATCCTGATTAAGGTGTGCGACTAATAAAATCATCACCTAGATAGACTCAAATAACCTGGCGTTGCAGGTTGGTGGCAAACCCACAATTCAGCAGCCCCAAGTCGGAGAGTAAAAGTGCGAGATAAATAATGAGTGATCACTTGTCGAAAGATCCATTACACGGTATTACCCTTGAACAACTGCTGACCAAACTGGTTGAGCATTATGGCTGGGAGGAGTTGGCATACCGTATCAATATCAACTGTTTCATCAGCGATCCCAGCATTAAATCCAGCCTGAAGTTTTTACGCCGTACACCATGGGCTAGAACTAAAGTGGAGGCGCTGTATATCCATATGAATGACAGCGCAAGGTTGCAAGCTCAAACTCAAGCTAAGCCTCTTAGCTAGTTTGCCCCACCGAGCTGTTGCAGGGTGTTTTCCAGTGCCTGGCGCAGTAGCTCACGGTCATGGCGGTAAGGGATATCTTTTGCTTCCAGTGGCTGCTGGATAATAATCCTGTCTGTTACACCACTGATATCAATTTGTGGACTGACAATTGCCGCATCAATAATTTTGCGGCCAATCTTGCTTTCCATTATCGCCAGTTTTTCTTGCAACGATAGCGCGGCCGCCGCCACACTGAGTTCACGCCCCAGATTACCGATATAAATCATACTGGCAGAGCTGCGTCGTAAGGCCTGAGTTAAGTCATCTAGCAGTAACAAGGGCATCAGACTGGTTAAGAAACTACCTGGCCCAATCAAAATAACATCGGCCTGGCTAATTGCTTCCACGGCTTCCCGCGTGGCGTGAACGTGCGGTGACAACAACATCTCTTGTGGCATTTTTGCCAGTTGGTCGATATTCACCTCACCATAAACGGGGTGCCCTTCATGATCGATGGCCAGCAGATCGACCGGCTGCTCAGACATTGGGATGAGCCATGCCTCAACCTTCAGCAAGCTACGTACCAGATTGATTGCCTCGATAGGTCTGATGCTGAGATGGTCTAACGCTTTGAGCATTAAATTGCCCAGATTATGGCCCGAGAGTTCGCCATTACCGCTAAAACGGTATTCAAACATTGCCGAAGCCACACTCGGCTCAGTGATCAACTGATTAAGGCAATTGCGGGTATCACCCCAGGCAATCCCTCCTTCTGAACGGCGAATGCGGCCAGTCGAGCCGCCATTATCGGTGGTGGTAACAATACCTGTCAGGCGTGAACCCAGTGGCGAAAGGGCTGACATCACGCGCCCCAGGCCATGGCCTCCCCCTAAAGCAACCACTCGATCGAGATCCGCTAATGTGCGATTTCGCATATTTTTCCTGTCTAAATATTGTTGCCTGGCTCTAATAGCGTAGCTAAGGGTGAAATTGCTGCATAAGTTAACGGATTTGCCGCGAAAACGCGATAAAAGCCATTGTTTTAGTGATTTTAAACAAAGTATTAGCAACGGATTACAATAGACTGAATAACAGTGAGTTTTGTTAGATAAGTCGTTGTATATAAAAATATATAACGAAAAACAGCCATTGGCTATCCTGCCGTTTTAGCGTTAGAATCTCTAGGAAAAGTAGGGTTTTTAGCGACTCATCTGCCACTAAGCGCTTTACTTTTTAAACCATGGTTCGGTGGGCAGTAGGTAAACTGTCACTGAACATAAACTCCTAGCCTTGGCGTCTACGTTGTCTCGTTCGCGAACAATATGATGCTCTGGCCGTGGCTTTAAGCCACCAGGGTGCGAGGTAGAAATGCCTGCATCTCCCGTATTTGGAAAGGTGTTATGGTACAACTCACTGACGCATTTGCGCGCAAGTTCTATTATTTGCGCCTATCAATCACCGATGTGTGCAATTTCCGTTGCACCTATTGCTTGCCGGATGGCTATCGCCCCGACGGATTAAAAAGCTTTCTGAGTCTGGACGAGATAAGCCGCGTCAGCCGCGCCTTTGCTCTGTTGGGAACAGAAAAAATTCGTCTGACGGGCGGCGAACCTTCTATGCGGCGCGACTTCACCGATATCATCGCGACTATCAAACAAAATCCGGCGATCCGCACACTGGCAGTCACCACCAATGGCTACCGTTTAGCCCGTGACGCCGCCCAATGGCGGGAGGCTGGATTGACAGCCATTAACGTCAGTGTCGATAGCCTTGACCCGCGACAATTTCATGCCATAACCGGGCAGGATAAATTTCATCAGGTCATGCAAGGCATTGATGCTGCCTTCGATGCTGGTTTTGAGAAAGTCAAAATCAATGCCGTACTGATGCGTGATGTCAATGATCGCAATCTGAATGCCTTCCTCAGTTGGATAAAATCGCGACCGATTCAACTGCGGTTTATCGAATTAATGGAAACCGGCGAGGGGGGGAAGCTGTTTCGTCAGCATCATGTCTCCGGTGGTGTCATCCGCCAGCAATTACTCCAACAAGGTTGGCAACAGCAAGCGCGGGCGCGCAGTGATGGCCCGGCGCAGGTGTTTTATCATCCGGATTATCTGGGAGAGGTCGGGCTGATTATGCCGTATGAGAAAGACTTCTGCGCCAGTTGTAACCGCTTGCGTGTTTCAGCGCTGGGAAATCTGCATTTATGCTTATTTGGCGAGCAAGGTATTACGCTACGTGACTTACTGGGCAGCGATGACCAGCAAGATGAGTTAATGGCACGCATCCAGAGTGCATTGCAAACCAAGAAACAGACTCATTTTCTGCATCAGGGCAACAGCGGTATTACCCAGAATTTATCGTTTATTGGCGGTTGATAGCGGGCAACGTTAAGAACAGAAGAGAATATATGACCCAACTAACTCACATTAACGCCGCAGGCGAAGCCCATATGGTGGATGTTTCCACTAAAGCAGAAACTGTGCGCGAAGCACGGGCAGAGGCTTTTGTTGAAATGCAGGCCGCGACGTTGGCGATGATTATCGAGGGCAGCCACCACAAAGGTGATGTCTTTGCCACTGCGCGTATTGCCGGGATTCAGGCGGCTAAAAAAACCTGGGAATTGATCCCACTGTGCCACCCACTGTTGCTGACCAAAGTTGAAGTTCAACTGGAAGCACAACCAGAACACAACCGTGTGCGTATCGAAACTTGCTGTCGCTTGACCGGTAAAACCGGCGTGGAAATGGAAGCGCTGACGGCAGCTTCCGTTGCCGCCCTGACAATTTACGATATGTGCAAAGCGGTACAAAAAGACATGATAATTGGCCCGGTGCGCCTGTTAGCAAAAAGTGGCGGGAAATCCGGTGATTTTAAGGTGAACCCATGATTCAGATTCTCTTTTTTGCTCAGGTGCGTGAACTGGTCGGAACCGACAGCCTGCAATTGGCGGCGGAATTTCCCACTGTCGAGGCACTGCGCCAATCCCTGTGCCAACGGGGCGAACGCTGGCAATTAGCCCTTGAAGAAGGCAAATTACTGACTGCAGTGAATCAATCACTGGTCAATGTTCACCATCCGCTGGTGGCGGGTGATGAAGTGGCGTTCTTCCCGCCGGTGACCGGAGGTTGATAATGGAGCATACCCGTATTCGTGTGGGCACTGAGACCTTCAGTGTGGGTGATGAGTATCACTGGTTGTCACAGTGTGATGAAGATGGCGCGGTGGTGACCTTTACCGGCAAAGTCCGTAATCACAACTTGGGTGATAGCGTCAGTGCACTGACGCTGGAACATTACCCAGGCATGACAGAAAAGGCGTTAGCTGAGATTATTGATGACGCCCGCAGCCGTTGGCCTTTACAGCGTGTTAGCGTTATTCATCGGGTAGGGCCACTGTTCCCCGGCGATGAAATCGTCTTTGTCGGGGTGACCAGTACCCATCGCAGTATGGCGTTTGATGCGGCTGAATTTATAATGGATTACCTGAAAACAAAGGCACCATTTTGGAAACGGGAAGCCACAACGGATGGCGAACGTTGGGTTGAATCACGCGACAGTGATCATCAGGCGGCCAGGCGTTGGTAAATTGAGCGTAAACCAGTGTAAAGATCACTGCTAAATGTCTATTTTTACTCCCTTGTTGACTGTACTTCTGTGGTACCCTTAAAAAGTCGGTGGGCTGTCAATTTAGATGGCCTGTATCATTATTTATATGCATAAGGTAACTACCATGGATCGCTATCCACGCTCTAATGGTTCGATTGTCGAACGTGCCAACACAGGCATTCAGGCATACATGGCGCAGGTATACGGCTGGATGACCTGTGGTCTGTTATTAACGGCGGTTGTCGCTTGGTACGCAGCGAATACCCCTGCGATACTCAACTTTATATTTTCCAGTCAGATCACTTTTTTCGGGCTGATTATTGTTCAGTTAGGTCTGGTATTTGTTATTTCTGGCATGGTTAACCGCCTGAGTGGCTCGATGGCTACCTCGCTGTTTATGCTCTATTCCGCATTAACCGGCTTGACGATATCCAGCATTTTCATCATGTACACCAGCTCTTCTATCGCCAGCACATTCTTGATTGCTGCCGGTATGTTTGGTGCCATGAGTTTCTACGGCTATACCACCAAGCGTGATTTGAGTGGTATGGGCAGCATGCTGTTTATGGGCCTGATCGGTATCGTGTTGGCATCGATTGTTAACATCTGGCTGAAAAGCACGGCGCTAATGTGGGCAGTGACCTACATCGGGGTGTTAGTGTTTGTTGGTTTGACTGCTTATGATACCCAGAAGTTGAAAAACATGGGCTCACAGTTGGATGCCAATGATAAAGATAACTTCCGCAAGTATTCCATCGTGGGTGCTTTGACGCTGTATCTTGATTTCATTAACTTGTTCTTGATGTTACTGCGGATTTTCGGCAACCGCCGTTAAGCTGGCTGATTCAGGGCTGCGACGCGGCAAACTTGCTCGCCGTACGCTGCTCGAAATGCTCATTGACCGATGTCAACTGCACTTTCTGCGCTGCGGGCGTCGGTCAATTTTTTGGTCTCGCCACTGAATCAAACTCAGCTTAAGCTGGCTGATTCAAAGTTGCGATGTGGCAAACTTGCTCGTTGTATAAGTTGATCAAAATTTTAAAGGACACCCCTGTGGTGTCCTTTTTGCTTTTTGGTGAATGCAGGTAAGTCTTGCTACCGTTTAATGTCGCTATGCGATTTTCCGCCTAAACATCCCATAGGCGGCACTCCCCGTGGTGGCGGTTATCACGAGTAACGGCCACAAACTGTGCCAGATAATATCGAAACTGGCATCCTTGAGGTAAATCTGTTTGGTGATATCTGTAAAGTGGCGGATAGGGTTGATCCACGTAATATTTTGCAGCCAGATAGGCATATTCTCGACCGGCGAGACATAACCGGACAGCAAGATAGCGGGCATCATAAAAACAAACACGCCAATAAAAGCCTGCTGCTGAGTGGAACATAACGAGGAAATCAGCAAACCGAAGCCAACGAGCGACAAGCCGTAGAGCAGCATGGTGCCATAAAACAGTGCCAACGAACCAGCAAACGGAATTTGGTAAAAAAAGATACCGATAAACAAGACGATACTTGCCTGGAAAGTCGCGACAATCAGTGCCGGGACAGCTTTACCAATAAAAATCTGCCAGGTGGTTAGCGGTGAAACTAACAACTGCTCGAGTGTCCCTTGCTCCCGCTCACGAGCCACCGACAGTGATGTCACAATAAGCACCCCGATAGTCGTAATCATCGCAATCAATGATGGCACCACGAACCATTTGTAGTTCAGATTCGGGTTATACCAATTGCGGATGACCAACTCGCTGTTGTTGGGCTTTATCTGGCCTTGGGTTAATTCTAATTGATAATTTTGTACGATTTGCTGAATGTAATTGGCGGCAATTTGCGCGCTGTTGGAGTTACGCCCATCCAGCAATAATTGCAACTGAGTGGTTTTGCCATTAGCCAGGTCAGCACTGAATTGCTCTGGGAAACGAATCAAAAGCAGTGCTCGCTGGTTATCAATCACTGGCTGAATTTCTTGCGGGCTGTGGAGCAGTAAGACATGAGAAAAAGCCTCTGCTTTGGCAAAGCGTTGGGTCAGCTCTACAGATGCTTTCCCGCTGTCTTCGCTATAAATAGCAATGGTGGCATTGGTCACTTCCAATGTAGCGGCGAATGGGAACAAAATGACTTGTAATATGACCGGCATAATTAATATTGCACGTGTCTGTGGTTCCCGCAGCAGTGACTGCAACTCTTTGATAATCAATGTGTAGAGGCGGTGAAACATATCTTGCTTCCTTCCTTTAATCTAATCGGCGCCTAATCTAATCGACGATTAGTTTTCCATGCCGTCAGGCCGATAAATACGGCTGCTGAGGCGACCAGGAACAACAGGTTAATCACCAGCACGGTGCCGATATTCCCCGCCAGAAACAGGGTTTGCAGACTGCTGACAAAATAACGGGCCGGAATGATATAGGTTACGGCGCGCACGATAGCGGGCATGCTGTCAATTTCGAAAATGAAGCCAGACAGCATCACAGCCGGCAGGAATGCGGCATTCAAGGCCACCATTGCGGCGTTAAATTGATTGCGGGTAATGGTCGAAATTAGCAATCCCATACCCAGAGTGCTGGCCAAAAATAGGCTGGTCATAACAAATAGTATCCACAATGAGCCACGGAAAGGCACATCAAGGATAAATACCGACACCGCCATGCAGAGTGTCATGGCTATCATGCCCAGGACGTAATAGGGGATCAGTTTCGACAACAGCAACTCGCTGCGCGTGACCTGGGTCGACAGCAGCGCTTCCATGGTTCCGCGCTCCCATTCACGGGCGATCACCAGCGAGGTTAGAATCGCGCCGATAACCGTCATAATAATGGTAATGGCTCCGGGAATAATAAAATGTCGGCTGATGGCGGCAGGGTTAAACCAATAACGGACCTGAATCTCAATCAGAGGATCGTTTTTTTGCCCTAGGTTTTGCGCCTGTTGTTGTTGCCAGATTTGCCACACCCCTTGTGCGTAACCTTGCACAAAGTTGGCGGTATTGGGTTCACTGCCATCAGTAATCACCTGAATGGGGGCTTTACTTTCGGGGCGCGCAAGCTGCTGCGCAAAATCATTGGGGATCACAATTAGCCCACGAATTTTTCCGGCTTGCATCGCCTGAATTAGAGCCTGGCGATTATCACTGATTTGCGGTGAAATATAAGGTGAACTGGCGAAGGCGTTAGCCAGATCCTGAGCCGGTTTGCTCTGTTGCTCCATTAAAATGCCGACGTGCAGTTTGCTGGAGTCCAGATTGATGCCATAGCCAAAGATAAACAGCAGCAACAGCGGGATGACGAATGCGATCAATCCACTGCTCGGGTCACGCAGTATTTGCCGGGTCTCTTTACGGCATAAAGCCCGTAGGCGACGCCAGGAAAACCCCGTGTCCTGATAAGTTTCGCTCTCATTTACCGACGATTGATCCACTGGCAATAGATGTGGCTCGGTCATGACTGTTGCTCCTTATCATTTTGCTGATCATAGCGCTGCACCAGCCCAATAAAGGCCTCTTCCATGGAGGGATTAAGATTATTATCACTGGCAACCTGTTGTTTTAACTCATCCGGTGTGCCGGATGCGATAATTTTGCCACGGTAAACCAGCCCGATACGATCACAGTATTCCGCTTCATCCATAAAGTGGGTGGTAACCATGACGGTGACACCTTTATCAACCATCCCATTGATATGCAACCAAAACTCACGGCGGGTGAGGGGGTCGACACCGGACGTTGGTTCATCCAGGAACAGAATGTCTGGTTCATGCATTAACGCGCAGGCCAATGCCAAACGCTGTTTAAACCCCAGAGGCAGTGAGTCCGGAGTTTGTTTGAGGATTGGGGTAAAGTTAAAGGCTGAGGTCATGTCAGCTATTTTATCGCGTTGTGTTTTGCCTTGCAGACCATAAACGCCGGAGAAAAACTTCAGGTTTTGTTCAACGGTCAGATTGCCATACAACGAGAATTTCTGCGCCATATAGCCCAAATGTTGTCGTGCTTTACCTGAACTGGTTTTCAGATCCATTCCCAGTACCAATGCTTTGCCTGAGCTGGGGACTAACAAACCGCACATCATTTTAAAGGTAGTGGATTTACCCGCCCCATTCGGACCGAGTAGACCAAATATCTCACCGCGTTTGACCTGAAAATTTACATGATCGGTAGCAGCAAAATCGCCAAATTTTTTGGTTAACTCTTGGGCTTCAATCACGGTCTCCTGATGGCTACCTGCGACTTTGGGCATGATCTTCGCCAACGCGGACTCACTGGCGGGGCCGCCCCCCAACAGGTCGATAAAGGCATCCTCAAAGCGCGGTTCTGCTTCAGTTATCTCGGCATTCGGTTGATTGAGTAGTGGCAATAGTTGGCTGTGATCCACGTCGGGTTTGAGGATTAACCGCACATACTTCCCCTGAATAACCCCATCACTCACTTGGGGCAATGCCAGCGCATGTTGTAACAGTTTACGGTTGGTCCCGGTTTGCGCTGCCAGCAAAATTGTGCGCCCACTCATCCGTTGTGTCAGGCTTTGAGGTGCACCGCTGTACAGCAACTTCCCTTCATTTAGCAACAACACTTCGCGGCATTGCTCTGCTTCATCCAGATATGATGTGCTCCACAGGATAAGCATGCCATCGCTCGCTAACTCATGCACCATGCGCCATAGCTCGCGGCGTGAAATCGGGTCAACGCCGACACCCGGCTCATCGAGCAACAGTACTTTGGGCTGACCGACCAGAGTACAGGCCAAGCCCAGTTTTTGCTTCATCCCGCCGGATAGTTTTCCCGCCAGCCGGTCAGTAAAGCGGGTTAAATCGGTAAACGTCAGCAGGCGCTCAAATGTTTGGCGGCGAAGCTCACCGGTAACCCCGCGTAGATCGGCATACAGCGTCAGGTTCTCCATCACCGTGAGATCTTCATATAAACCAAACTTTTGTGGCATATATCCGAGAATAGAATGTAACTGGCGATCGTTTTCTAACGGGTCCAGCCCGACCACCGTCATCTTGCCTTGACTGGGTTTGAGTAATCCGGCGAGCATACGGAGTAGGGTGGTTTTACCGGCCCCGTCCGGCCCAACCAAACCAGTGACTGCACCACTGCGGATCTCTGTCGTCAGGCTGGCGACGGCGGGGTTATCCAGTCCGGGGAAGCGTTTTTCAACACCCTCCAAAGTAATAAGATGCTGGATTCCATTCATAGCTCATGCCGCCTTAAGGTTGTGCGAAACGAACGGTGACGGGCATACCTTGTCGTAACGATTCATCGGGATCAGTGATAATGATACGTAAGCGATAAACCAGATCGGTACGCAGCTCAGGCGTTTCGACACTTTTAGGGGTAAATTCCGCCGTGGGTGATACGAAACCTATTTTGCCGTGATATGACTTGTCCGGGCGGCCATCGGTAAATACGTCGACTTCGGTACCGGGAATGGCCTGATTCAAGTGGGGCTCACTGACGTAGGCCCGTACCCATACCGGATCGGTCAGTGACAGGGTAAATACGGTGTTACTGGCGGATAAAATGGTCCCCGGCTCAACCGCGCGAGTGAGTACGGTACCCGCTGATGGCGCGAGCAGGGTAGTGTCTTGCAGGTTGAGTTGAGCTTGAGCCAGTTCAGCTTCACTTTGGGCCAGATTCGCTTCGGCTTGCGCAATTTCCTGTGGCCGGTTACCACTCAAATATTGTGCGAGCTTATCTTTGGAGGCTTGCAGATTAGCCTGTGCTTGATTACGAGCAGTTCGGGCATTCTCTAGCTCGTTGGCCGAGGTGGCTTTACTTGCCCACAACCCTTGTTGACGTTTTAGGAAGCTATCGGCATAGCCAAATGCCGCTTCTCGCTGAGCAACTTCAGATTTTACCTGTGCTATCTCCTCGTCACGGTATCCTGCCTTCAATAAAGCCAACTGTGCTTGCGCGCTTTGAACATTGGCTTGCGCTTGTTTGAGTGCATTGAGATAAGGGCCGTCATCCAGTTTCCCCAGAACTTCCCCTGGCTGGATTTTATCCCCTTCATCGACAGCCAGAGACGCCAGCCGACCACCGACTCGAAAGCCTAAATTCACTGTGCGAATATCCACATTGCCGTACAGCGTCAATGATGCGTCGTGTTGTTGACGGTAGTAGTTCCAGCCATAACCTATCGCCGCCAGTAGGGCAACAATAACGACGGCCACTATAATCTTCTTGCGATTCATAATGCTCCCTATCGACCATGTCTATAGCTACAATTTTATAACGACCCCTTCAATACGCTCACCGTACTGATTTGTCCCGCAATCCGTAAAGCAGCAGGTCAATGTGTTCGATAAGTACCTGATTGATCATTTCACTTTCAGCCTCACCAATATCCAACCAACCGGCCTGGCGGCGGATAGTCTCGCGCCCCATGCGAAAGGCCAACACTTCACCAATCAAGGCATGGGTATGAAGAATCGTTTTGGTTGCACTGGCATCAGCACCAATAAATGCGGCCAGCAGCAGATTGAGTTTTTGGTGTAATGGCGCAATAGCCTGCACATGAATCAGTGGGTAAGCATCGCTAGGGGAGAGTTGCTCACGCGCCATGATTTTGCTCATATTCAACGTTTCTGGCTGGGTCATTAGATGGCTGAATTCCAGTAACCCACGGCGAATAAAATGCAACTGTTGCTCGGCGGTTTGTGCGTGAATCGGTTGTTGGAGAAACTGGTCAATCTCTTGTGCCAGCGGTGAGAAGGTCTGCTGAATGAAATCCGCTATTTGTTGCGCGACCGCCAGATACAACCCTTCTTTAGAGTTGAAATAGTAGGTGATGGCCGCAATGTTCTGTCCTGCCCGCTGGGCGATATCCCGAGTTGTTGCCCCTTTCAGGCCTAACTCACCGAATAATTCGGTAGCCGCCTGAATCAATTGTTGGCGGGCTTGCTCACCACGACTGGTAACGGGCGTGGATAATATTAAGGAATGAGGTGTGGAATGAGACATCGTCACCATACTTAATAAATTGAAATTAGTTAAATGCTAAGAGGTAGTCGAACAATTAATCAATCATATGATTAACTTTAGGTCGTCCCAAAGAATATGTAAAGTTAGCGCGGATAAAAGCCTGATTTTTGCGATCGGGGATGGATAAATGACAAGTAATAAATCAATTATCTTGATGTTTGCGCTAATAAAAATCTTAAGAAATGTGTAAATATCCCTTTTCTTGCTAAAGATCTGCTACAATCAGCCGCAATGGTGCACTGCAGTTTGTGCCAATCCTCGTGGTAATGCCTCAATTCATGCCTCGTCTGATAATCTTCCCTTGAAACTGCACCTGACGATATCGTTGGGATTGGGAAGATCTGGAGCTTCTTGTAATATGTCATTTGATTCTCTCGGCCTAAACGCCGACATCCTGCGTGCTGTTGAAGAGCAGGGCTACCTTGTGCCGACACCGATTCAACGTCAGGCAATCCCTGTGGTACTGGAAGGCCGTGATTTAATGGCCAGTGCGCAAACGGGTACCGGTAAAACCGCTGGTTTCACCTTGCCATTGCTGCAACTGCTTAGTCAGGATCAACAGCCAATTAAAGGCCGTCGCCCGGTACGTGCGTTGATCTTAACGCCTACCCGTGAGCTGGCTGCGCAGATTGACGAAAACGTACAGAGTTACAGTAAATATCTGAAGCTACGTTCGCTGGTGGTATTTGGCGGCGTTAGCATTAACCCCCAGATGATGAAACTGCGTGGTGGTGTTGATATTTTAGTCGCGACGCCTGGCCGTTTACTGGATCTGGAACATCAGAACGCAGTAGATTTGTCCAAGATCGAAATTTTGGTATTGGACGAAGCTGACCGCATGCTGGATATGGGCTTTATTCACGATATCCGTCGCGTATTAGCCAAACTGCCCTCTAAGCGCCAGAACTTGCTGTTCTCCGCCACCTTCTCAGATGAAATTAAAGGTCTGGCGAGCAAGCTGTTGAACAACCCGGCTTCCGTTGAAGTAGCGCGCCGCAATACAGCTTCTGAACAAATTGCGCAAAGTGTTCATTTTGTGGATAAAAACCGTAAACGTGAATTATTGTCTCAGATGATTGGTGAGGGCAACTGGCAGCAAGTGTTGGTGTTTAACCGCACTAAGCATGGTGCTAACCATTTGGCTGAACAACTGAATAAAGACGGCATTACCTCCGCGGCAATTCACGGTAATAAGAGCCAGGGCGCGCGTACTCGTGCATTGGCTGATTTTAAAGACGGTAAAATCCGGGTTCTGGTAGCCACTGATATTGCTGCCCGTGGTCTGGACATTGATCAGTTACCCCATGTGGTTAACTATGAATTACCTAACGTACCAGAAGATTACGTGCACCGTATTGGTCGTACGGGCCGCGCGGAACGCACAGGTGAAGCGATTTCACTGGTTTGCGTTGATGAGCATAAACTGTTGCGTGATATTGAGCGTTTACTGAAGCGTGAAATTCCGCGCATCGCGCTGGATGGCTATGAGCCGGACCCAAGCATCAAAGCTGATCCGATTCAAAATGGTCGCCAGGGCCGTGGCGCACAACGTCCAGGAATGGGGCGTGGTAGCAGCGCAGGCCGTCCACAGAATGGTGGTGGTGCAGCCGGTCGCGGCGATAGCCGTAACAGTCGCCCACGTAGCCAGGCTGATGGTCAACGTCGCCCGGCTGGCCCTTCTTCACGTGGCCGTAGCAGTAAACCAGGCGAATAAGCGGTAATCCCTTTCGCTGATCAAACCGCTTCTTTGAGGCGGTTTTTTTTCATCTGAATTGGCGTTCCTGCTGGGTTATTCCTTGTTTTACACCTCAATTCCCCCGTATCATTGCCGGTCTTTTTTACGTTTATACTGGGCGAGTGCGGATAATGGATCAGGGTAATTAGCATGCGGGTATTATTGGCGCCGATGGAAGGGGTATTAGATTCACTGGTGCGCGAACTCCTCAGCGAAGTGAACGATTATGACCTTTGTATCACTGAGTTTTTACGGGTGGTCGATCAACTTTTGCCAGCAAAATCCTTCTATCGTCTCTGCCCTGAATTACATCATCAAAGCCGTACTCCCTCCGGCACCTTAGTTCGTATTCAATTATTGGGTCAATATCCCGAGTGGCTGGCGGAAAACGCGGCTCGCGCGGTAGAACTTGGCTCATACGGTGTCGATCTCAATTGTGGGTGTCCTTCAAAGTTGGTGAATGGCAGTGGCGGTGGTGCCACATTGCTGAAAGATCCTGAATTGATTTATCAGGGAGCCAAAGCGATGCGTGAAGCCGTGCCTGCGCATTTGCCAGTCACAGTCAAAATTCGTTTGGGCTGGGATTCTGGCGCTCGTCAGTTTGAAATCGCAGACGCAGTGCAACAAGCGGGCGCGACTGAACTGGCAGTACATGGCCGCACCAAAGAAGATGGTTATCAAGCCGAACGAATTAATTGGCAAGCGATTGGCGAAATACGCCAGCGGCTGACTATCCCCGTGATTGCCAATGGTGAGATCTGGGATTACCAGAGCGCGCAGGAGTGCATGAAGGTGACGGGCTGTGATGCCGTGATGCTAGGGCGCGGGGCATTAAATGTACCGAATCTGAGCCGGGTGGTGAAGTATAACGAACCGCATATGGCTTGGTCTGAAGTGGTAAAACTGCTGCAAAAATATGTGCAGTTGGAAAAGCAGGGCGATACCGGCCTGTATCATGTTGCCCGCATCAAACAGTGGTTGGGTTATTTACGTAAAGAATATGCTGAAGCAACAGATTTATTCAGTGAAATCCGTGCGTTAAAAAACTCAAAAGATATTGCGTTGGCTATTCTGCGGGTATGAATTTTCTATTACTTATATATTAGCCATATAAATCCTAACCCTAAATATAGCTTAAACAAGAATAGTTATTCTTTTGATTTGTTTTAAGTATCGCGTTTATAGTGTGCCTGCATTTTAAATGCAGTATCTCGTTAGGCGAGGCTCCTATACAAACACAGGTTACTGATCTGACGACGTCCAGAGACGCCCAAGGTTAGGACAGGTTATATCGGATTAAGGTATAACCCAAAGTAACTTCTGAGAAATCAGATACGTTGTATAGTGCTAAAACTTAGACACGGAGATAGCCATTGAGCACTCTCTAATCTGGTTACGCCCCTATGTGAGGACTGTTTAGTTAATTTATAACAGTAATAGGGTCATTTATGAGTTCACATTTCGATTTAGCAATACCAAAGCAATCCAATCAAGGCGAGGATAAAGAGTCCACCTTAGGTGCCTATATGAGCGATACTTATATTACGGTATCGGCTGATATGTCAGTCACTGAGGCTAAAGCCTATTTCTTGCAGAATATCTCAGATAGTGAAATACCAACGCAATTGTTGGTAACAAATGGCAATCGGCATTTGGTCGGCTTACTCTCGGTTAAAAATCTACTGACGGAAGAACAGCCTGATATAAAAGTATTTCAAATTATCAATCAGAGTTATTTCTCGGTATCTCCAGAGCAGGATCGTCATGAGGCGGCAAGTTTACTGGCAAAAAGCGGCCTGGATATTGTTCCGGTATTAAGCCACGGAAAATTAGTGGGGGTATTACGGGCGAAAGATATTGCCGAATTGATCGAAGATGAAAATACTGAGGATGCCCAACGGCAAGGAGCCAGTTTACCTCTCGACGAGCCTTACTTGCAAACTAGTCCGATAACATTATGGCGTAAACGCGTTATATGGTTATTACTGTTATTTGTGGCAGAAGCTTATACCGGAACAGTATTGAAAGCGTTTGAAGAGCAATTGGAAGCTGCTATCGCGCTGGCTTTCTTTATTCCATTACTGATTGGAACCGGTGGTAACAGTGGTACGCAAATTACCTCGACTCTGGTACGGGCCATGGCTTTGGGGGAGGTGAGTCTGCGCAATGTGGGGGCGGTATTGCGTAAAGAGGTCTCTACTTCTCTGATGGTGGCAACGACGATTGGGCTGGCGGCCTGGATCCGCGCTTGGTTCCTGGGCGTAGGGATGGAAGTCACCATTGTGGTGAGCTTAACTGTTGTTGCTATCACCGTGTGGAGTGCCATTGTCTCTTCTATTATTCCGATGGTATTAAAACGGATGTCAATTGATCCTGCGGTGGTCTCCGCACCTTTTATTGCTACCTTTATTGATGGTACCGGCCTGATTATTTACTTTGAAATCGCACAATTAGTGATGAGTGATTTGGTATAACAGGCTGACAATGAAAAGGCCGTGCGCGGCCTTTTCTGATAAATATCACTGCTATTTCTTCTTACGCCCGATAAACTTTGCAATACCCAATAGGAATACTGCACCAACAAGAATCAGCAATGCGTCAACCCAGAAGGTTAGTGATGCTAGATTTTCATCATGAATATCCGCTAAACCTGCCGCTATTAGAAATACACCAAAGAGAATACCAAAGATTGTTGTTCCCATATAAATACCTATGAATCAGTTTTATATCCGTCATACTTCAAGCTGCATTGGCTACGTTCAATCACCCGAATCACTTACTCATGTAAGCTCATCGGGGTTAATGAGCCTCACCCTGCGGGCAGCATAAATGCTGTTCAAATCGGTTTCCGACCGATTTGTCTCTCGCTTGCCGACTTCCTGCAACTCGAATTATTTAGGGTATATCTAAAAATTATGTTGGCAATTATAGGGTAATAATTAGTCTAGCAAGCGTTTTTTTTGTCATTATTGATAATCTGTTTAGATTTATAGCGCTAATCTTTCCGCCAATTAACGTCACATCCCGCGTAATTTAGCAAAATTGAATTATCCTGACCTAAATTGAGCCACGATGGCTGCTTGCTTATTTTATAAACAATCACTATCTTTCAAAATAATGCTCACAATAAGTCTTTGTTCCTTTCTTTGAAAAGTGTTTACCGGTGAGTAGCAATTAGGCAGCTTTAATCTTTGTAACAATCATTTGAAGAATGTGTGGTGCGCCGTGCATTACTGTAATTTATAATGCGCCAAACCAACCACAATCACTCCCGACAACCTATCTAAGCTGACGAACATGCATGTGAAAATCCGTTTTGCACTATTAAGTTTTTTGCTTTTATCTACCGGTATCAGTGTTGTTCCTTTAGCCTCTGCCAGTGGTGGGACGGCTGAAATTAAAGGGAAAACGCCCTTGGAACTGGCATCCGGCAGCGCGATGGTGGTTGATTTACAAACAAATAAAGTGATTTACGCTAACAATGCTGATGAAGTGGTACCCATTGCGTCAATCACCAAACTGATGACCGCAATGGTGGTGTTGGATGCCAAATTGCCACTGGATGAGATTATCTCAGTAGATATTCATCAAACTAAAGAAATGAAAGGGGTATTTTCTCGGGTTAGGGTAAACAGTGAAATCAGTCGCAAAGATATGCTGCTATTAGCATTAATGTCATCGGAAAACCGCGCTGCGGCGAGTCTGGCGCATCACTATCCCGGAGGCTATAACGCATTTATTAACGCAATGAATGCGAAAGCGAAATCTTTGGGAATGACCAAAACACGTTATGTTGAGCCAACAGGTCTGTCGATTGATAATGTCTCGACCGCGCATGATTTGACCAAGTTGCTGGTGGCGACCAAACAATACCCGCTGATTGGGCAACTAAGCACTACCACTGAGAAAATGGCAACTTTCCGTGACCCTGATTATACGCTGCCATTTCGTAACACTAACCATTTAGTTTATAACGATAAATGGAATATTCAGCTCACTAAAACCGGCTTTACGAATCAAGCTGGGCACTGTTTGGCAATGCGGACCGTCATTGGCAATCGTCCTGTAGCTCTTGTGGTGTTAGATGCCTTTGGTAAATATACGCATTTTGCCGATGCAAACCGCCTACGCAGTTGGATGGAAACCGGTAAAGCCGCGCCGATCCCTGGGGCTGCCAAAAGCTATCGTCAGCAAAAAGATGGGCAAGGGCGTTTAGCTCAGGTGTCGGAATAGGTAGAGAACACAGTCAGTAGATAGCAGAATTTGCAGACGGGCTGCAAATTCTGCTTAAAGCAATTGGCGGATATTTACATCTCTCTGATAATCATTAGAAAATCAATTTAAACACACCAGTAATCGTCAACAACCCGACAATAAAAATAATGGCGATAATCCACAGTATTATTTTCATTCTGTCTCCCAGACTTAGCATTAATACCGACTAACATTTGTTAGCCGCACCAACCTCGTTGGCTCTAGACTATGACTATAGTTTGTTTGGCAGAATTCAGGAGATAGAGGACTTGAATTCAGATAATGCCTAATTCGACTTGATATGGAGCCCAGTATCGGGGTGATATTATTCTTTCTGCCAGGATTTACGTTTTGAGGTTTTACCAATCCCAGGATTAAAGCTGTTGGTTGGGTCTATCTGTTGGTAAAAATCCTTTAAGGCAGGTTTGGCTATATAGAGATGCCCCACATTGTGCTCAGCCGGATATTCCGCCCCTTTGTCATTCAGCAGCGCCAGCATTTTTTGTTTTAATGCCTGAGTATCAACACCTTTTTTCACAATATAGTCCTGATGGAAGACATGGCACAAGAAATGGCCGTAATAGAGTTTGGCGACCAGGCATTGGTCTATTTCTGCCGGGAGGGTCTCAAACCATTGTTCTTCATTGCGCGGTAGCGCAATATCCAGAGCCAGAATATCCTCCACTTTATCAGCGTGAACAGCGTGATAGCGCACAGCAGCACCTGCTGCGGCAAAGCGGTGTAAAAAGGCTTTCTTGCCTTCATCAGCGGTACAGGTAATGAAGTTACCTTCCGCCGTCGCAAAAAAGTCCTTCAAAAACTGCTGTGCTTCAGGAATACCTGCACCTGACATTTTAAGCATCAAATGATGCTCATATTTACTCCGATATGTTTTGAGGCGTTTAGGTAAATGGTTGGGCAGTACCTGGCTGAAGCCTTGCATTATTCGATCAGTTAAATGGTCGATTAAAAAAGGAACTTTGCTAAGCCGCGCATCAATTTTGCCCTTTAGGGTAAAGAAACGAGGCATATTATTGGTACCCATGCTATTTATCATGACAAAGGTATCTTTGCCGTACACTTCAGCAATATCAAAAATATCGCGATGCATATATTCACCAGCGACGGGCAAATGTTTAAAGTCACGTAAAATTGCACGGCGTAATTCAGTCAATACCTGAGTCTGATTGGTGCCGATATAAAAGACTTGCTGTTGTTTTTCACTGGGAAAAGTGTCAAGCCGTACTGCAAATACGGCCAATTTACCGGCACATCCCGAGGCTTCAAATAATCGTCTTGGATCGGCATTGAAACGTGAAGGGGTTGGCGCATCAATATCTCTTACTCGCGTAGCATATTCGTGGTCGGAGGTTTGTTGTGTACCTTGTGCAATATCGCTGGCACGATATTTACCCCGTTCCAGCCGTTGCAAAATCTCTTCTGGCGTATTGCCTAAATTAATCCCTAAATGATTGATTAACTGTAACTCACCCTGAGCATCAATCTGTGCGTACAGTGCCATTTCGGTGTAGGCAGGGCCTCTTTGAACCAATGACCCCCCTGAGTTATTACAAATGCCCCCCACCACCGAGGCACCGATGCAAGAGGACCCAATGACCGAATGGGGTTCACGATCATAAGGTTTCAGACGTTTTTCCAATTGATTCAGCGTACTGCCAGGAAAACCAATAACCTGCTTTCCATCATTTAATAGCTGGATTTGATTGAGGCGCAAAGTATTTAATATAACAATGGGTCGATCATAATCATTACCACTGGGGGTTGAGCCTTCTGTCAGCCCGGTGTTCGCTGCCTGCATGATAACAATGGTATCGGCGGCCACACAGGCTTGTAGCAACTGCCATTGCTGTAATAACGTTGAAGGAAACACTACCGCAAGAGCAGATCCTGTTCCTGAGCGGAAACCCGTACGATAACGCTCTGTCTGCCGTTCGCCGGTTAGCAAGTAGCGCGCACCCACAATCTGCTGCAACTGGTTCAGCAAGGTTTGCCTTTTTTCATCATTGGATTGATTCATTGGTGCCGCTCCCTGTAATGGCATTGACTTTTGTTAGCATTCATCCACGTATCGGCTGATAGCAAACCGCTCTTCGGATGCCATGAAGTAAACATGAGGGAGGAAAGGGTTTCCTGATGAATCGTTTGCTTTGTGAGCTAGCTCTCGTTATTAGTGCTTAAATTGTCTTCAACCTTCATCATTCCCGCCGTTTAAACATTACTAACATTAATGATTTATAAGAAAACTATTCAGCGTATCAAGGCTAGGTTGAGTCATTGGGATATTGATAAGTATTTTGATCATTACGTGATGAGGTATAGGATCGAGTTTAATGATTACACTGATTAGTAAGGCATTTATGAGTGAGCATTTTGTTGGTAAATATGAAGTTGAGTTAAAGTTCCATGTATCGAACATCAGCCAATTACATGAACAACTAGCATTACATCAAGCATTGCCATTTACCCTCAATAATCATGAAAAAGATATCTATCTGGAAGCCAACGGCGGTGATTTAGCGGCTAAACAGGTCAGTATGGTTTTACGTGAGATGAACCCGTCAGGTATTCGTTTATGGATAGTAAAAGGGCCGGGAACTGAACGCTGTGAGGCCAGCAATATTGAGGATATAACCAAGGTTCAAAGCATGCTGGCGACGTTAGGCTATCAGCCAGCATTTATGCTGGAAAAAATACGGAGTATCTACTTTATTGGGAAGTTTCATGTCACGGTTGATAGCTTGGCGGGTCTTGGCGATTTTGCCGAAATAGCCATCATGACTGATGATGCTACGGCCCTGGATAGCCTTAAAGTCGAATGCCAACAGTTAGCCGATAAATTAGGGCTATTGCCACAACAACAAGAAACTCAATCTTACCGGCAGCTATTAGGTTTTTAGTCCGATGGTGATGTCATGTCGGCCGTGTTGCATACCACGGCCAGACAGCGTTATTTCTTCATCAAAGACTTTAGGTTGGCGAATGGATTATGGGTAGCAACACCCTGATCATTCTGGGCATCATCCCCGGCAATCACAGTCGACCCATATTGGTCTGCTTCGGTGTATTTAGAGTGTTCATGATCATGACAAAAAAGGCATAACATCTCCCAATTGCTGCCATCTTCTGGGTTATTGCTATGATCATGGTCAATATGGTGAACCGTCAGCTCTCGCAGATTGGAATAAACAAACTCTCGTGAACATTTACCGCAAACCCACGGAAAAATTTTCAGTGCTTTCTCCCGATAGCCACTTTCCAGCCGGGTGTAATTCTTCGGTATATATGCCATGTGAACCCTCAATTCTGCGAGAAATAATGGTTTTATTTTAGCGTGAATTCAGGCTGTAGACTATCAACTATTGGTTATAGGTATTGAGGTGACAGTCTATAATTACGATCGGTCACTATAGGATCATATTGAATCGATTATAAAAAATAAGATTCAAATAATAATCGCATTCGGCGTATTTTTGAGACTTTTGCTGATGATTTAAAGGGATAAGACGTTTTACACTATGCCATGCTTTACACTATCAGTATTAAAGTTATTAGCATGAGATTATCTGTGTTCCGCTAATAGGCTTATTTTACAGCAGGCAATACAGTATGTTTCGCCTGAAACCCTTTGCCGATACAGTTGAGGCGATATGAAAGAATCTGAGGTACTGGCCGAAGTCAGTAATGAAAACCAGACATTGGTTGCTGTGGTGCAACAGGATAATCGGGTAGTTTACTTCTATATTTATCCGCAGGAGGCATTTGAAGAGCGTTTTCCCGTGCGTGCCTGCTGGGTGAGAAATCTGGTTGCTGCGCCACCATCGGCTGATAATACCGCCCTTGAACAAGGGTTGGCCCCACGATTAGCCGCAGAGTTCTGCCGTAATGTGGCGGGCGAGGCGGAGCTGGATGCGCAGTATATTACGATAGTCTGGTCTGAAAGTGACGACGGTGCGGCATTGTGGTATCAGGGACAACTGTTGGCAATTATTCCTGGCTGGAGCCTCTATATTGATCACTCAATTTGCTATTCCGCCAGTTGTATTAAAGATAATCCACTGACATTACCTCTGGGGTCAGCTTCAACCAATACACAATATGCCAATGCGCAACATACTCGTCAATTTTGGCGGGCCTGGCAACAGGAAGAGGGAAATCCGTGGCCTGCATTACAAGCTGAATATATTCAATATTATGAGCAGCACTTCGGTCCATCGGTAAAATATTATGCCATCGATCAGGGGACGTGGCCGCCAATGGCCATCTCCCAACATGAGAAAGAGGGAATATATTACTTTCTGACCGTGGGGGTCAGTATTCGTCCTCAGCCATGGGTTGAAATATTATTTAATGATGATGCAGCTAAATACCGGCGCTTGGAGATGGCGATTGCAATTGATAGCCAATATGTCAACGAAGACAACGCTATTCACATGGCCAGTGCGCTGGCAGGATTTGCCCACGTTCCCTGGAGTAAAATAACCTGGCTTGGCGAAGGGCATACACTGGAGTCGGCTGTCGCCCCTAAGGGTTATGAAGGCTATATTTTATCATCAGCGTTATATGCTGATGCAGACAATCTTACTCTACCTCTTCAACAAGGTGATCCGGTTAATATGTATTGGGTCAGCCCTGTGTTTACAAGCGAACGAGAGTTTGCGCATAGTGTGCCAAATGGTGGATATGATTTATTGAAAAAGCTACAACAGCAGGGAATTAATCATGTTTTCACCCCGCGACAGCCGGTTATTTGATTTGTATTTAACTTGGCTGGTCTGATTTGCAGATTTTGTTAATCGGGTCTTAACTTAATGATGTTAGCTGTTTTAAGACTGTCAGGTTAAGCCCGTTATGTTTACCTGAGACCTATGTTTAAGATTGAACGCAAAGCTGAAAGGCGGATCAACAACAGTGGGTAGTCAAATCAGTTATCAGCAAATATTAATTTTATGGAGGTGTTTATGGGCATACTATCTTGGATTATTTTTGGTCTTATCGCCGGTGTTTTGGCTAAATGGATTATGCCCGGAGAGGATGGCGGTGGCTTTATTATGACCGTAATCCTTGGCGTGGTCGGTGCCCTGGTGGGGGGCTATATTAGTGTCTTCTTTGGTATGGGCAAAGTTGATGGGTTTAATTTTGGCAGCTTTGTCGTGGCGGTTATCGGTTCACTGGTTGTGCTGTTCGTCTACCGTAAATTAAGAAGTTAGATACTCATCAATATCCTGTAATTGAGTAAAGTATAAGAAAGGTGGCTATTTTTTGTCACCTTTCTCTCATAAAACTTTCATCAAGATGCAATAGAATTATCCGTTAATAGCTCATGACGACAGGCAATCTGAGAGACATGTTATGGGCCAGGCATTACGTAAATTCACTGTGGCTGACTATCCGGCTACGGTGCAAGAACCGCGTAAGAAGGTACTTGCCGTTAAGGGATTAGTTAAAGCGTACCAATCACAACACCGTGTGCTGGATGATATTAATTTTGAACTCCATGCAGGTGAGTTTGTTGCAATTATTGGCCGCTCCGGTGCCGGAAAATCAACATTGTTACATGTTTTAAATGGCACTATTCCCAGCAGTGCGGGTGAAATTATTAATTACCATGACAATGGCGATACGCAAAATATTGCAGCACTAACAACCAAGCAGATGCGTAAATGGCGCGCAAAATGCGGCATGATCTTCCAAGATTTCTGTTTGGTCCCCCGTCTTGATGTTATTACTAATGTTTTGTTAGGCCGCCTGAGTTACACCTCCACGTTTAAATCATTTTTCAAAATATTTGCTGATGAAGATCGGGCTAGAGCAATTGAGTTATTACAATGGCTTAATATGTTACCCCATGCGTTGCAGCGTGCAGAGAATCTCTCTGGCGGCCAAATGCAACGGGTGGCCATTTGCCGCGCCATGATGCAAAACCCCAAAATATTATTGGCTGATGAACCTGTCGCTTCTTTAGATCCAAAAAACACAACCCGCATTATGAATACATTACAGAAAATAAGTGAAAACGATATTGCTGTAATTGTGAACTTACACTCTGTTGATTTGGTGAAAGACTATTGCACCCGAGTGATTGGTATTGCCCACGGGCGGATTGTCTTTGATGGGCATCCTTCACTGTTAAATGATTCTATTATTCAAGATATTTACAGCGATGAATCCACTGAACTTTTGCATTAATCCCCACTTATCCCTTTATCAGAATAGGTTATTTTAATGAAAAAAGTACTTTGTCTTACCTCATTAGTGGCAAGTTTTATGGTATTTAATGCTACAGCAGCGGATGCACCAAAAGAAATTAATCTGGGTATTCTTGGTGGGCAGAATGCGACACAACAAATTGGCGATAATATGTGTGTCAAAGAGTTTTTAGATAAAGAGTTAAATGTAAAAACAAACTTGCATAATGCATCAGACTATTCTGGCGTAATACAAGGCCTATTAGGTGGGAAGATTGACTTGGTATTAAGTATGTCTCCTTCCTCTTTTGCCTCTGTTTATATTAAAGATCCTAAAGCCGTTGATATTGTAGGTATTGCTATCGATGATACTGACAAATCACGCGGTTATCACTCTGTGGTTGTGGTGAAAGCGGATAGCCCTTATCAGAAAATTGAAGATTTGAAAGGTAAAGCGTTCGGTTTTGCTGACCCAGATTCAACCTCTGGTTTTTTAATCCCTAATCAAAGTTTTAAACAGAAATTTGGTGGAACACCGGATAATAAATATAACGACTTCTTCTCTAGCGTGACATTCTCTGGTGGTCATGAACAAGATATTCTGGGTGTCATTAACGGGCAATTCGCCGGTGCTGTCACCTGGGCTTCCATGATCGGTGACTATAACACCGGTTATACCAGTGGTGCATTTACGCGCATGATTCGTATGGATCACCCGGATTTAATGAAACAGATCCGTATCATCTGGCAGTCGCCACTGATCCCCAACGGCCCGATTCTTGTCCGCAGTGCATTACCGTCTGAATTTAAAGCGCAATTAGTCGCTGCGGTTAAAAAACTGGATAAAGAGGATCACGGTTGTTTCATTAAAGCGATGGGTGGCAAACAGCATATTGGTGAAACATCCCTCAGCGAGTATCAAACTATCATTGATATGAAGCGTGAATTAACCAAAGGTGATCGTTAATTCGGTCCGGCGGATAAAACGAAATAGCTCTGGCTTGCCGGAGCTATTGCTTTTAGGTGGTAGCTTATTTTGAATACTGATTTTAACCACTACTACCAGCAGATTCGCGGTAAACAAAAACGTGAAACGTTGATTTGGTCATTAACGCTGGCAATTATTTATCTGGGTGCTGGAAGTATTGCTGAGTTTAATTTACATACTGTTCTTATTTCCATCCCACATTTTTTTGATTATCTAGCCGAAACGATACCGGTACTCTATTGGCACAATTTATTTGCCGATGGTCATACGGAGGGGTCTCTGGCTTATTGGGGTTATCGGTTACCTATACAGTTACCGCTGATTTGGGAAACGCTGCAATTGGCGGTGGCCGCCACTATTTTATCCGTGGTGGTTGCGGTTATCCTGGCCTTCCTGGCTGCGAATAATACTCAAAGCCCGCCTTGGTTACGGTTATCTATTCGAACTTTTGTGGCATTTTTACGCACCATGCCGGAATTGGCATGGGCAGTGATGTTTGTTATGGCTTTTGGTATCGGGGCAATTCCCGGTTTTCTGGCACTGGCATTACATACGATTGGCAGTTTGACTAAGTTGTTTTATGAATCGCTTGAAACGGTATCTGATAAACCGGTGCGTGGGCTGGCGGCCTGTGGTGCGGGTAAATTACAACGAATGCGTTTTGCGCTGTGGCCACAGGTAAAACCGATATTTCTCTCTTATAGCTTTATGCGTCTGGAGATTAATTTCCGCCAATCGACCATTCTAGGACTGGTTGGTGCTGGTGGGATTGGGCAGGAACTGATGACGTCAATAAAATTGGACCGTTATGATCAGGTGAGCATGACATTGCTGCTGATTATTATTGTGGTATCGCTGTTGGATTATACCTCGGGTAAATTACGTCAGCACGTTGTGGAAGGAGCTTCATAATGTTGGCTCATCATTTAACACCGTCACAGATATTGACTTTAAAACAGCAATATCCGCAATTTTTCTTACAGCAAAAACGGTATATCAGGTTAGTTACCGCCATTACTGTCGGTATTTTTTTATATTATCTATTTTTCTTTAAAGTCTTTGGTATCCCTTGGCAGACATTTGCTAATGGAAGCCAGCAAATAAGCCGCTATTTTTTGCGTATGTTTGTTTGGCATGATTTCATTAATTGGCCATTTAAATACTATTTCAGTCAGATATTTATTACCTTGGCAATTGTATTCGCAGGGACTTTAACCGCGACGGTGCTGGCTTTGCCGCTATCATTTTTAGCCGCACGCAACGTAATGTCGACACCGGGATTACGTATTATTTCCTTTATAATTCGGCGCTTTTTGGATGTTTTTCGTGGCATTGATATGGCAATTTGGGGACTGATTTTTGTTCGTGCCGTTGGTATGGGGCCGCTTGCCGGGGTGTTAGCTATTATTATGCAAGATATAGGGTTGTTGGGTAAACTCTATGCTGAAGGGCATGAAGCTGTTGATAAATCGCCTAATCGCGGCTTGACCGCCATGGGGGCTAATGCTTTGCAAAAACACCGTTTTGGTATTTTTACTCAGTCCTTCCCAACACTGTTAGCGCTAAGCCTTTATCAAATTGAGTCAAATACGCGTTCTGCCGCAGTATTAGGTTTTGTGGGGGCGGGAGGTATTGGCTTGGTTTATGCCGAGAATATGCGTCTATGGAACTGGGATGTTGTGATGTTTATTACCTTAATAATGGTTGTGGTAGTTATGATTATGGATAAAATATCTGCCACATTACGTAGAAAATACATTTCCGGTGAGGATATCGCCCTTTATCAATCCAGCTATAACAGTAAGATGAATAGCTGATCTTTAATAAAGTAGAAAGATGAAGGGAATATTAATTTATCTTAGCCCTTCAAATTTCATTATTATTGAGTTTTATGTATTCTACCGGAATGCATACTTTTCTCATTAATCAGATTTGCATTGAGAAAATCAACGTAAATCTATACAATACTGCCCGCTAGACGTGAAAGAAGCCTTTTGTTTTTCTTGCGATATTCGCCCACGTCTACTCTAAATAATAGGAATAGGGCAGTAATATGATGAACAACGATGTGCTCCGTAGTGTTCGCTACATGCTTAACGTAAACGATATCAAGATAGCAGAAATCATTAAGCTGGCTGATTTTGAAGTGAACAATGCGGATGTCGTTAATTTTCTTAAAAAAGAAGATGAGGCCGGTTATCAAGATTGCCCTGATCTGGTAATGGCACATTTCCTTAATGGTTTGATCTTCTTTAGACGTGGTAAAGATGACAAGTTCCCGGCCCCAGCGGTAGAGCCAGTCATTACCAACAATATTGTATTGAAAAAACTACGTGTGGCATTTGAGTTGAAAGATACCGATATGCACGATGTTTTTAATGCGGTTGAATTCCCAGTATCTAAACCTGAGCTAAATGCACTGTTCCGCAAAGAGGGCAGCAAAAACTTCCGCCCATGTGGTGATCAGGCTTTGCGTTATTTTCTGAAAGGTTTGACGCTACGTATACGTGGCCCTAAAAAGTAAGATTGATCATATCGATATAACTATCTGATATAGATTATTAATAACAAAACAGGAGTGGCAATTTGGCACTCCTGTTTTTCGTTAAAATTAAGCTACACTCTTCTCACCAATCTCTGAATTAACACCATTCTGTTTTTTAATTACCTGCCCACATACTTCCTCTCATTGTTGCACTATCTGTGCCCGTGCGTTGTGCATTATTGGTGCAGACAATTAGGCCGTTTATCCGGTTATTTGGTAACGTTATCTATAATCTTCAATTAAATTATTAAGATATAAAACTGGCATGGCGATTGCGCAGAGTAATCCGATCTTGTGTGTTTTACTCAACGACCAGAGGTTAACGCTATGCAACATCGTAACTTGATTAAGTTTTTTGCTCTTTCAGCTTCAGTTATCAGTATGGGTGTGGCTTTTGGCACGCTGGCTGCCGACACCATCAAAGTGGGTATCTTGCACTCGTTGTCCGGCACGATGGCTATCTCTGAAACACCATTGAAAGATATGGCTTTGATGAGTATTGATGATATCAATGCTCATGGTGGTGTATTGGGTAAACAACTGGAGCCGGTTATTGTCGATCCGGCCTCTAACTGGCCACTCTTTGCCGAGAAAGCGCGGCAATTATTAACACAAGATAAAGTCGCCGTCGTATTTGGTGCCTGGACGTCGGTTTCACGTAAGTCTGTCTTACCGGTATTTGAAGAGTTAAATGGTCTACTGTTCTATCCGGTACAGTATGAGGGGGAAGAGATGTCGCCCAACGTCTTCTATACCGGTGCGGCACCAAACCAACAGGCTATCCCTGCTGTGGAATACTTATTAAGTGAAGATGGGGGTGGTGCAAAACGCTTTATTTTGTTAGGGACGGATTATGTCTACCCGCGCACTACCAACAAAATCCTACGTGCCTTCCTGCATACCAAAGGTATTCAGGATAAAGATATCGAAGAGATTTATACCCCGTTTGGTTACAGCGATTACCAAACTATTGTGGGTAATATTAAGAAATTCTCTGCCGATGGCAAAACCGCCGTTATTTCCACCATCAACGGCGATTCAAATGTTCCCTTCTACAAAGAATTAGCCAACCAAGGTATCAAAGCGACTGATGTGCCTGTCATTGCGTTCTCTGTGGGTGAAGAGGAACTACGTGGCATTGATACCAAACCACTGGTGGGGAATCTGGCGGCCTGGAACTACTTCCAATCGGTGGATAATCCGACGAACAAGACGTTTGTTGAACAATGGAAAGCCTATGCCAAAGCGCATAAGTTGCCGAATGCAGATACTGCTGTCACCAATGATCCGATGGAAGCTACTTGGGTAGGTATGCACATGTGGGCCCAGGCAGTAGAAAAAGCCAAATCAACCGATGTGGATAAGGTTCGTGCTGCGATGGCCGGACAAACCTATCCAGCACCATCAGGATTTACGCTGACAATGGATAAAACTAATCACCATCTGCACAAACCGGTGATGATTGGCGAAATTGAGGCTAACGGACAATTCAACGTGGTATGGCAAACCGATGCGCCAATTCGTGCTCAGCCATGGAGCCCGTTCATCGCCGGAAATGACAAGAAACCGGATCATCCAGTGAAAAGCACTCAGTAGCGATGACTCTCCAGGGCCAGATTTTGCTGGCTCTGGATCTTTTTTGCCATATATCAGTGATGAGCGGGCCTATGAAATTGTTAATTCCTGTTTGGAGTAGAGCAGTCAATTTTTTGCTCAGGCCGCTGATAGGCCTGTTACTGAGCTTTTCAGCCTTGGCAACAGCAGGGCCAGCCCATGATTTTGCTGTGGCTAATCGTTCACAGCAAGCCGCTATGTTGCAGCAATGGGCGACCGAACCGGATGCTAGCCGATTACCCTTATTGCAGGCACTGAAACAAGAAACGTTGGTGGTCGATAGCACAGGGCAGGCATTCATCCAGCATAATCAGAGTTTCACCCCGCTGGAAGGGCAGTTACAACCTGTCGGTACACCAAAGAAAATCTGGCTCAATAACCGCTTACGTATTCTGATTGCTAATGCACTGACGGCTCAACGGCTGGCAAGTGAAGACGAATCAGTGCGCTTGCAAGCGGCACTAGAGTTACAGCAGCAAGCGCAAAGTGATCAATTACCGTTACTTAATCAGCGTCTTAAATTGGAAACAGACAGTAAAGTCAAAGAGGCGCTAAGTATTGCTTTGGCTAATTTACAACTGACCGATAGTAACCCTTTGGTGCGCCTGAATGCTGTGCAATTGCTCGGACAATCAGGTTCGCCACAAACCCAATCTCGTTTGCAAAGCTTAACCGATGCTAAAACCGAGCCTGATGCACAAGTGCGTGCCGCGGCAGCCAGTAGTTTGAAACAGGTACAAAATCGGTTGATGGTCGGGGATATTATTGGGCAAGTATTCAGCGGGTTATCACTAGGCTCTATCTTGTTGCTAGCAGCTCTTGGGTTAGCCATCACTTACGGCCTATTGGGTGTTATCAATATGGCCCATGGTGAAATGCTGATGTTGGGAGCCTATTCAGCTTACTTGGTGCAATCACTGTTTCAGCAATTAGCTCCGCATTGGCTAGCCCTCTATCCGTTGGTCGCCTTGCCGGTCGCGTTCTTTATTACGGCTGGAATCGGCATGGCTTTGGAACGAACGGTAATTCGGCATCTTTATGGCCGCCCGCTGGAAACGCTGTTGGCAACCTGGGGAATTAGTCTAATGCTGATTCAGAGCGTGCGTATGATTTTTGGCGCGCAAAACTTGGAAGTCGCTAACCCTGCGTGGCTGTCTGGCGGGGTACAGATTTTGCCAAATCTGGTTTTGCCATGGAATCGTATCGCCGTTATCGCCTTTGTGATCATTGTTCTGTTACTCACTTGGCTGTTGCTAAATAAAACCCGCCTCGGTCTACAGGTACGGGCAGTGACGCAAAATCGCGCCATGGCTGCTTGCTGTGGGGTGGCAACCGGCAGGGTTGATATGCTGGCTTTTGGTCTGGGTTCGGGTATTGCCGGATTAGGAGGGGTTGCCCTGTCACAACTGGGAAATGTTGGTCCGGAATTAGGGCAGGGCTACATCATCGATTCCTTCCTGGTTGTTGTGCTTGGTGGTGTCGGACAACTGGCTGGCAGTGTTGTTGCAGCACTGGGGTTAGGCATGCTGAATAAAATTTTGGAACCGCAGATTGGCGCAGTATTAGGTAAGATTTTGATTTTAGTGCTAATCATATTATTTATTCAAAAACGGCCGCAGGGTCTGTTTGCCCTCAAGGGCAGGGTGAGTGATTAATGAATCAACCTTTAGCTATAACCTTGACGCAAAAAGCACCTGTTATCAGCTTATCATTGGGGGCTGTAGTTGTTACTGCACTGATTATTTTGCCTTTTTTAGCACTGCTGCCGGCTGATAATCCCCTCGCAATATCAACCTATACCTTAACGCTTATCGGTAAGATTCTATGCTATGCAGTAGTGGCTATCGCACTTGATCTGGTATGGGGATATGCCGGTTTACTGTCTCTTGGCCATGGCCTATTTTTCGCACTTGGTGGTTATGCCATGGGCATGTATCTGATGCGTCAGGCGGCTGGTGATGGCCTGCCTGCATTCATGTCTTTTCTATCCTGGTCTGAGTTGCCGTGGTTTTGGAGTGGTAGCCAATATTTTATTTGGGCATTGTGCCTGATCGTCTTGGTTCCCGGTTTACTGGCTTTTATTTTTGGATATTTCGCCTTTCGTTCCAAAATAAAGGGCGTCTATTTCTCTATCATGACGCAGGCGCTGACTTACGCGGGGATGTTACTGTTTTTCCGTAACGAAACGGGCTTTGGCGGTAACAACGGTTTCACCGGATTTACCACTATGCTGGGCTTCCCGGTATCGGCAACCTCTACCCGTATTGCCCTGTTTCTGGCCTCACTCGCTTTGTTAATCGCCAGTTTGGTATTGGGCTTTGCATTGGCCCGCACCAAGTTTGGGCGAGTGTTGACCGCCGTGCGTGATGCTGAAAATCGCCTGACATTTTGTGGCTATGATCCGAAAGGTTTCAAGCTGTTTGTCTGGACATTATCAGCCGTACTCTGTGCTCTGGCGGGAGCGTTGTATGTACCTCAGGTTGGTATCATCAATCCAAGTGAAATGTCGCCAACCAACTCTATTGAAGCTGCTATCTGGGTAGCACTTGGGGGGCGCGGGACATTAATTGGCCCAGTATTAGGGGCTGGCATTGTCAATGGCGCAAAAAGCTGGTTCACCATGGCAATGCCAGAATATTGGCAGTTCTTCCTCGGATTGATATTTATTTTGGTTACGTTGTTCTTACCTAAGGGTGTTATCGGGTTACTGCGGCGGGGGAAAGACAAATGAGCCGGTTTCAAATTACGGAACAACTGATTTATCCCGAGATAATTGCTCAGGAACCCGGTGCGTTAGAGCATGCGGCCGACAAGCATCGCCAGCAACGGGATCCGGTGTTAACCCTCGAAAATATTAATGTTAGTTTTGATGGCTTTCATGCTTTGCGTGATCTCTCATTGCAAATAGGTGTTGGCGAGCTGCGTTGCATTATTGGCCCGAATGGTGCGGGTAAAACCACGCTGATGGATGTGATAACCGGTAAAACACGTCCCCAGGCCGGTAAGATGACCTATGACCAACACCGTGATCTCTCAATGATGAATACGATAGAGATTGCTCAAGCAGGGATTGGCCGGAAATTCCAAAAACCGACGGTATTTGAAGCGCTAAGTGTGTTTGAAAATCTTGAATTGGCACAAAAAAGCACCAAAACGGTCTGGGCCAGTCTGCGCGCCAAGTTGAACAGTGAGCAGCGGGATCAAATTGATGAAACCCTTACTATGTTGCGCCTTAGTGAGATGCGACAGCGGCAGGCAGGCTTGTTATCTCATGGTCAAAAGCAGTTTCTTGAAATTGGGATGTTATTGGTGCAAGACCCGCATTTGCTACTGTTGGATGAGCCAGCCGCTGGGATGACCGATGCCGAGACCGCCTATACCGCCGAGTTGTTTAATCAATTAGCCGGGAAGCATTCACTGATGGTCGTGGAGCACGATATGGGGTTCGTCGAGTCTATTGCTGATCATGTCACGGTGTTGCATCAGGGCCAGGTGTTGGCCGAGGGGTCATTGGCAGAGGTGCAGGCCAACGAGCAAGTGATCGAGGTATATTTGGGGCGCTGAGCCGTTCTGACTCGGTGTTGCTTCCCCCCTCATTTGGGTTGACCAAACTTCGGGGGATTGCGCCTTGATTCATAGCGGCTGATCGGTGTTGTTTCTCCTGCCATATCATGTGATCGGGTTTTGGTGACTAACAGTTAACTGGATATTTAAGGTCAATATATGCTGCAAGTGAATGAACTTGATCAATATTACGGTGGCAGCCATATCTTGCGTGGTTTGTCATTCGAGGCTGCGATAGGTGAGGTTACTTGCTTATTGGGCCGTAATGGCGTTGGTAAAACGACATTACTCAAATGCTTGATGGGACTGGTGCCGGTCAAAAACGGTAGCATTACATGGGAAGGTAAAAATATTAGCCATCAGTCACCACACCAACGGGTGAAAGGAGGCATTGCTTATGTGCCACAAGGTAGAGAAATTTTCCCCAGATTAACGGTTGAGGAGAACATTCTATTGGGGCTTTCTCGTTTTCCCGGCGCCCAGAGCAAGTTAGTACCTGAAAGTATTTATCAGTTATTCCCAGTGTTACAAGAAATGAAACATCGCCGTGGTGGGGATCTATCTGGTGGGCAACAGCAGCAGTTGGCGATTGGGCGCGCATTGGCTTGCCAGCCTCGTTTGCTCATTTTGGATGAGCCAACTGAGGGAATTCAACCTTCGGTTATCAAAGAGATAGGTATAGTTATCAAAAAACTGGCTGTTCAAGGGGATATGGCTATCTTGTTGGTTGAGCAGTTTTATGATTTTGCCGCAGAGCTGGCGGATAACTATTTAGTGATGTCCCGTGGCAAAATTATCCAGCGTGGCCACGGCACTGATATGGAGTTAGACGGTGTCCGTGGCCTGGTTGCTATCTGACAGGCTCTTATGGGAGGCGGGTATCCTCGATGGGCAGTGAATCGAATGCCCCCCATTGCGCCCAAGAACCATCATAGAGTGATACTGATGGTGCGTTTAATGCCGCCAGCCCCAAAGCTACCACTGCGGCTGTTACGCCAGAACCACAGCTGGTAATAATGGGCTTGGTTAAATCCACGCCTTGAGCGGCAAAAATACGTGCCAGTGCTTGTGGCGATTTCAAATTACCATTTTCTACCATGCTCCCCCACGGGACATTAATACTGCCGGGGATACGGCCAAGGCGCAGACCAGGCCGAGGCTCAGGCTCTTGGGCTTTAAATCTGTTGGCTGGCCGAGCATCTATAATTTGTACTTCACTATTTCCCAGTACGGCGACAACCTCATCAACGTTTTTGACCGCAGCACTATTGAAAGCCACATTGAACACTTGCGGGGTTGATTTTGCCTGGCCGCTTTCTAATGCATAACCCGCTTGCCGCCATCCGTTGATACCACCGGCCAATATACGCACATTTTTGGCACCAAAAGTACGGAACGTCCACCAAACGCGTGGTGCGGAAAACAGGTTACCGTCGTCATAAATCACTAAAGTATGTTGCTCACTTACCCCTAATTGACCAACCCTCTCACTGAATTCCTGTGGCGATGGCAGCATATGTGGCAATTCAGTACTGTGGTCTGCAATTTCATCAATATCAAAGTAAACGGCTCCCGGGATATGCCCTTGCTCGAACTCAGCCTGAATGTCTCTTTTAGGTATCAATCCCGGCGGTGACATTCTGGCATCCAGAATAACGATATCGGCATCATTAGCATGTTCTGCCAGCCATTGTGCTGTAACCAGAAAAGGTGAGTTCATAGCAAGTTACCTGTCAACATTATAAAGGAGCGATGGGATTTATCGCTTCATCTTGATGCCCACTATATAACGAAATTACGCTATTGAAACCCCGACTTGCTCATGATGCGTGACGCTTCGCATTTATTGAAATTTATTATTCAATAAATTACATAATGAAAATATATAATTAATTAATTGAATTTGGAATTCAATCTGTGAACTGTATTCTGATAGAAGTATCCTGCTTGTGTAAGCTTTCATTAGCTTGACCCTTTTCTTCGTGGCGCCTCGCAAAAATAACTTTTAATTTCATATTGACTTGATGGTGAAATTTTAATTTCGTATAACCAGTGGCAAGTAAAGCTACCTTATCGGGGCTTTAATTTATAAACAGGTAAGGGGAATAAAATGAAAAAAGTTCGAATTGGCCTTATTGGTACTGGTTATATCGGCCGTTGCCACGCCATTGCTTACGCGCAGGTTGCGACTGTTTTTCCACTCAAGGGTCAGCCAGTATTAGAGATGTTGGCAGAAGTGACTCCTGAATTGGCTCAAAAACGTGCTGCAGAATTTGGTTTTTCCCGATCTACCTCCCATTGGCGCGAACTGGTTGCCGATCCTGATATTGATGTGGTGGATATTTGTGCACCAAATTTCTTGCATAAGGAGATGGCTCTAGCAGCAATTAGCCACGGCAAACATGTTTATTCAGAAAAGCCACTGGCGCTGAGTGCTGCCGATGCTAAAGAAATGGTCGATGCTGCACGTGCAAAAGGGGTAAAAACGTTGGTGGGTTTCAATTATATGAAAAATCCAACGAGTCAGTTAGCGCGAGAAATTATTGCAAACGGTGAGATTGGTGAGGTCGTGCATTTTTATGGTACTCATAATGAAGATTATCTGGCTGATCCACTCACACCTTTGGACTGGCATTGTACCAAGGCGCAGGCAGGTCTGGGGGCCTTGGGGGATTTAGCCGCACACATTGTTAATATGGCTCATTATCTGGTCGGCGATATCACCCGTGTCTGTGGCGATATGCAAACTATCATCAGACGGCGCCCTGACCCGAAAGATCCCTCATCGCTTCTTGCGGTGGAGAATGAAGATCAAGCCAGTGCATTGGTGCATTTTAGCAATGGTGCTATGGGGACCATAGAAACTTCACGGATTGCTTGTGGCCGTAAAATGGGGCTGACATATGTAATCACCGGCACTAAAGGTGCGATCAGTTATTCTCAAGAACGCATGGCGGAATTACAGCTCTATCGCCATGATGATCCACAGGCCAGACAAGGGTTTAAAACATTACTTATAGGGCCACAGCATCCAGACTATGCGGCTTTTTGTGTCAGTGCAGGACATGGTATTGGATTTAACGATCAAAAAACGGTTGAGATCCGCGATTTGATTAACGGCATTGCTGCCGATGACCGTATGTGGCCGGATTTTGAAGAAGGTTGGAAAGTATCGAAAGTATTGGATGCTATTGCCGTTTCTGCCGAGGAACGATGCTGGGTAAATGTCTTAACAGATTGACCATTCTGCTACAGCTAACATTTTTAATTTCTACAATGTCAATGCGAAGAGAGGTTATCTAATTCTCAGATTTACATAGCACCTTAAGTTAGTTAGTGGTGAGCATCATTTAGCTGATACTGGCCCGAATTAGGCCATGTATGAGTTTTAAATATGCCCACTGCTGACACTAAACGTAATAATCACGCGACAACTACTGCTCATTATCTTAGTGAGCAGCAACGGGCAAAGGTAAAGCAGTTGTCCCGTTCTTGGCTATGGCGTCTGGAGATCCCTACTTGGATATTGATCGGTGTCATTTACACTGGGTGGTTTGTTGGTGTTATTCATTGGCAGCAATTAGGGCCAGTGATGGGAAGTGTTCTGCTGATCTTGTTGAGTGCGTGGTATATGTCTTTGCAACATGAGTTGATTCACGGCCATCCAACCCGTTGGCGGAGGGTAAATCAGCTATTTGGAACTTTGCCACTGGCGGTATGGTACCCCTATGGCCTTTATCGTGATTCTCATATTCAACATCACCGCGATGAGGATTTGACTCACCCAGAAAAAGATCCAGAGTGCTATTACTACACGGCAACACAATGGCAATACTTCCACATATTACTCAAAGGTATTATACGTGCGAGTAACACCTTTGTGGGGCGGCTAGCCCTCGGGCCATCACTAGACATCATTAATACTCTTCGCAGCGCAGCCCAGGCTTTTATTTCCGGCGATCGCTCGGCCATATTCATGTGGCTGATTCATTTAGGGCTACTTTACGGGTTACTTCACTGGATGGCAGGCTATGGTATTTCTGCCGTTTTCTACCTACTGGCGATTAGCTATCCGGCACTTAGTCTGACTAAAGTAAGATCTTTTTTTGAACATCGTGCAGCGCCAGAGAGTTCGGCGCGCTCAGCCTTGAATGAAGCTGCATGGCCATGGCGTCTGTTATTTCTAAACCTCAATTACCACTTGGTGCATCATGATTTGCCAGCCTTACCTTGGTACGGGTTACGCCAGATTTATCTGGAAAACCGCGTTCAATATCAGCAGCGCAGCGGGCAATTTGTCGTGAACGGCTATACTCAATGGTTTGACGCATTTGCTTTTACTGCGTTGGAAATAGAAGTACACCCATTTTACGATTGCGAGAATAAAACTGTTGCGGCAGAAGAGCGGTATGGTGTGATTAAAAGTAGTAGCCAGCATTCTGAATCAACCTAAATCAGCCCGCTGAGGTTAAAACGGCTATGGATTCAGGTGAATAAATTCTTAGCGATCTCTTCTGTTATTTGAAAATTGCTGTTGTTATATACAGTATTTGATGTAATCTTAACTGAAAATTTTGCTGTTACAACACAGCTTAAATACTTAGCTATCAAACTGTTACGTATTATAGATACAAACCTACAAGCCTAATGTAACGCTAATAATATATTTAATATCAATTGGTTATTTGGTTTGTTTTGGACTAAATCTAATATGGTTACTCATCTGTTAAAGATGTCTTGGCCGCACACCCTGTAAACATTCAGCTACTACAAGTATGCAAGAATGAACGTTAACTCACCCTTGAGCACATGAGAGGTAAGCATGGCAATGACCCTAACCCGTGGCCGGATTTTTGCATTGGCGGCAATGGTGCTAACGGCATCAACCGGTATATCACAGGCCGCAGATACTGTCCGAGTTGGCTCAAAAATTGATACTGAAGGTTCATTGCTGGGCAATATTATTGTGCAGGTACTGGATGCTAACGGGATAAAAACCACCAATAAATCACAATTGGGCACCACCAAAGTAGTGCGTGGTGCTATCACTGCGGGTGAGATTGATATTTACCCTGAATATACCGGTAATGGGGCTTTTTTCTTCTCGGATGAAAAAGATCCCGCTTGGAAAAATGCGAAAGCAGGCTATGAAAAAGTCAAAGCGTTAGATTACGAGAAGAACAAACTGGTGTGGCTCTCACCTGCTCCAGCGAACAATACATGGACCATTGCAGTACGCCAGGATTTAGCCCAAGCGAATAACTTGAAAACGCTGGAGGATTTGGGGAAATGGATTAATGCTGGTGGTAAATTCAAATTAGCGGCCTCCGCCGAGTTTATTGAACGGCCAGATGCCTTGCCTGCTTTCCAGCAAGCTTACGGCTTTAAATTGAATCAAGACCAATTGTTATCATTAGCCGGTGGTGACACTGCGGTGACGATTAAAGCTGCGGCAGAACAGACCTCTGGTGTTAATGCTGCCATGGCGTATGGCACTGATGGCCCGGTTGCTGCTTTAGGCTTACAAACACTCGAAGACACTAAGGGTGTGCAACCTATTTATGCGCCGACGCCGATCATTCGTGAGGCCACACTGAAAGCGCATCCAACGATACCTGCTTTACTCAATCCTGTATTTGCTACCCTTGATGGGCCGACGCTACAAAAACTGAATGCCCGCATTGCGGTTGAAGGTCAGGATGCGAAAAAAGTGGCAGCTAATTATCTGAAAGAGAAAGGGTTTGTTAAAGGATAGTGGTGGGTGTCAGAGATGGCGCTGTAGGCATCTGATTTATAGCGCTATCAAAGAAACAGGTCACTCGTTATTACAACAAAGGTTACCTGTCATGGAGATGGATTTTTATGGCTGTCAAAAACCGGGTCCTGCTAGTACTGGCTATTTTATTGGTTTTATCAGGTGCTGGGCTGTCTTTTGTGAGCCATGCACCTAACCGATTGATTTCCGGGCAAGGGATCTCGTTGTTATCGCTGATAAGTGGATCAAATGGGGCAGTGCTAATTCCTATTCTGATCCTGCTTATTTTTGCGTTCTTAAAACAAAATATCGTGCTGTATTGGCTAACAGTATTATTTGCCGAGTTGCTGCTTTTGGGTTTGTTGTTATTGGCTGGCACGACCGCCATACAGCTTGCCGGAGGTGGCGAGAGTCTGGCACGTACCTCATTAGGTGGAGGGTTCTGGCTGATGAGTGGGATGAGTCTATTGATTGCCGTCGATAGCTTATCTCGTGCCATTGTTAACCCTGTGTGGCGCAGTGTGGCTAATGTCTTACTGCTTCTGCCGGTAGTGATATTGCTCATGATGGGGCAGTTGGATCAACTATCGTTAATGAAAGAGTACGTTAACCGGCAAGACGTATTTAATGATGCGCTATGGCAACATCTTCAGATTTTACTCGCAACATTGATACCCGCCACCCTTTTGGGGGTCCCACTCGGCTTACTCTGTTTTCGTTCTCGTCATTTTCAAAGCACCATTTTTTCGACATTGAATATTATTCAAACCATTCCATCTATTGCCTTATTTGGCCTGCTAATTGCACCTTTAGCGGGGCTGGCTGCGGCTCTTCCCTGGTTGGCAGAGCATGGTGTCAGCGGTATCGGCCTGGCCCCGGCTATTGTCGCGTTGGTGCTTTATGCATTGTTGCCATTAGTGCGTAATGTGGTCGCAGGGCTAGAGTCGGTGCCTGACAGTGTTGTCGAGTCGGCCCGAGGTATGGGGATGACTCGCAGCCAGTTGTTCTTTCAGGTGCAAATACCTATTGCGATGCCACTTATTTTATCCGGTATCCGCATTGTCGCGGTACAAACAGTAGGGCTGGCTGTCGTGGCTGCATTGATTGGTGCGGGTGGGTTAGGAGCGATTGTGTTCCAAGGTTTGCTTAGCAGCGCATTGGATCTCGTGCTGCTTGGCGTTATCCCCGTGATTGTGATGGCGGTTGTGGTTGATTCGCTGTTTAAATTTATGGTTATTTTTATGGATACTTCACGTCGATGATTCATTTCCATCAGGTAAGTAAATATTTTGCCGGTAAACGAGCGGTCGATAATCTGACGTTGCAGATAGCCAAGGGTGAGTTTACTGTACTCATCGGTACCTCTGGCTCCGGTAAATCGACCACATTAAAAATGATTAACCGCCTTATTGAACATGATGAGGGGGAGATTCATTTTGCTGGTGAAGAAATTCGTAACTATAAACCTGAAGATATTCGGCGGCGGATGGGATATGCCATCCAATCGATAGGTTTATTTCCACACTGGACGGTGGAGCGCAATATTGCCACTGTGCCACAGTTGTTGAAATGGCCCCAGGACCGTATTCGCCAACGCGTCATCGAATTACTTGAGCTACTGCATCTGGAACCAGAACAATTTCTCCACCGCTATCCTCATCAATTGTCTGGTGGGCAGCAACAGCGTGTCGGTGTCGCTCGTGCCTTGGCAGCAGATCCTGAAGTCTTATTGATGGATGAGCCCTTTGGCGCGTTAGACCCGGTGACGCGCTCGGCACTCCAGTTTGAAATTACCCGTATTCATCAATTATCGGGTCGGACTATCGTGCTGGTGACTCATGATATTGATGAGGCGTTGAGTCTGGCTGATCGCATAGTTCTGATGGATGAAGGCCGAGTCATTCAGCAGGGAACGCCTCTTGAAATGCTAACTCAACCCGCCAATGATTTTGTTCGTGATTTCTTTGGTCGCAGTGATCTCGGAATTAAGCTGTTATCACTGGGGTGGGCTGAACAACGGGTCAGGCGCGGTGAAACGTTGATAGGGCCGCCGATTCTCGGTACTACCAGCCTGCGCGAGGCGCTTTCCCTGTTTGTGTCTCGTCAGACCGATAAACTGCCGGTGGCTGATGAATATGGGCAATCACTAGGTGTGCTTTATTTTGCTGATTTGGTGGCAGATAAGGGGAGCGTGTGAAACCTGATACCGCTCATACCCGTGATACGGCCCATACTTATAAGCCAACAAAGAAAGCGTTTAAATGGGTAGTGTCCGATGTACTGCGCTGGCTAAAAGACCCTCTGTGCTGGGCGCTGCTGCTGTTGACCGGTTTGGTTTTTGGTATGACCTCTCTACACGGTTTCTTTGCCGCGTTATTTCCTGATCTCGATCGGCCTGTCTACCTGCAAGATACATTCTGGTCACTGGTGGTTGCTCATGTCTTATTGGTGCTGGTTTCCAGTTTTATCGCTGTTTTGATAGGAGTGATTGCGGGTATTGCTGTGACACGTCCCATGGGGAAAGAGTTTCGCTCAGTGGTGGAAACCGTTGTTGCTATGGGGCAGACTTTTCCACCGGTGGCGGTGCTGGCTATTGCCGTACCGGTGATGGGATTTAGTGAAAAACCCGCCATTATCGCTTTGGTGCTTTATGGTTTATTGCCGATTTTACAAGGAACCATCACCGGTATCGAGTCTGTCTCCCGCGGCATTCATGAGGTGGCAGAAGGGGTGGGAATGAGTGCCAGGCAGATTTTGTGGCAGGTTGAATTGCCACTGGCAGCACCTATTATCGTTGCAGGTATCCGAACCTCGGTCATTATCAATATAGGTACTGCCGCAATAGCATCAACTGTTGGGACGAAAACCTTGGGTTCTCCGATCATTATCGGACTTAGCGGTTTTAATACGGCTTACGTTATCCAGGGGGCGGTTGTGGTCGCACTATTGGCTATTATTACGGATATGATTTTTGCTCGTTGGGCCAGGCGGCTGTCACGTTGGCGGGAATTACAATCTCTTCCGATAGACCGGCACGATTAATGTTTTGGCTGTTTTGCGCTCTGATTAGTAACAGGTGCCTATGCTAATTTCACTTCCTATGTATGGTGTCGAGCCGCAGGATGTTTTGCCTTTTTGGCGGTTATTATCGCAACAACTGCACCGTCATGGGGTTATAGGGGTAGATGGTGCTCTAGGGATAAGTGATCAACTCATCTGGCCTACTGATTTACTGCAACATTGGCGTGATCCTAATTTGCTGTTGAGCCAAACCTGCGGTTTTCCTCTAGTGACGTTATTGCAACAGCAGGTGCAATTGATTGGGGTATTTAGCTATCAATCACCTTACTGTTCGGGGGAATATTACCGTAGTTTGGTTGTGGTCCGTGCTGATGAAAAAGGCCAACAACTGGCAGATTTTCGCCATAGAATAGTTGCCTATAACAGTATGGATTCTCAGTCTGGATACAATGCACTACGTGCTTTAATTGCACCATTGGCGATCAATGGGCATTTTTTTTCTCACAGTTTGGCCTCTGGCGGGCATTATCATTCGATCTCGATGATCCAACAGCGACAGGCCGATATTGCCGCAATAGATTGTGTCAGTTTTGCACTATTACAGCGGGCCAATCCCTCAGCCGTTGCCGGATTAAAAATAATAGCGCAAACCGACGCGGCTCCTGGTCTGCCACTTATCACTTCATTGTCAACTTCAGCACAACAGCTTACCCAGATCCGCCAGGCTATTACGGCTACCGTTAATTCTCCTGAAGCCACGTCTGCCAAAGATAGGTTATTAATAAAATCATTTAGTGTTTTACCAATTTCGGCTTATGACGTAATTAGAAGGATGCAAGAAAAAGCGTTCTCTGCAGGAGTAATAACACTTTGATAAGACGTGTTATTAGTGTGAGTAAACAAGCCAAGCTCCTGCTGAAGCAATCGCTGAGATAAGCACTTTACTGTTCAGTACACGAGGCAGTCATTGCCCCGTGTATGGCTCAATAGAAAAACTAAGTGATATCAATTACAACAAGCCGCCACCTTCAACATCAATCACGCTACCGGTCATAAAACTGTTTTCCAGCAATAACACAAAGGCACCCGCAATATCAACCGGTTGGCCGACTCGACCGACAGGCAGTGAGGCTGCCATTTTTGTAAACATAGCCTGTCGCTGCTCATTACTCATACTATTATAAGCTTCAGTGGCGGTTACGCCTGGGCTGACTACATTGACCCGTCGTGGGGCCAGTTCTTTGGCTAACTGCTTACCGACTGCTTCCAATGCAGCATTAATAGCTGTTTTGATGAACTGGCCGCTGACAAACTTACGTGACAACAAACCTGACGTCAGGGTTATCGAACCCTGTTGGTGCAGATAAGGTAAAGCTGATTGTATCGCCCGCAGTGCTCCCCACAGTTTTACATCAAAATTTTCCTGAGCTTCGCTTAAAGAGGTGTCCGCCAAAGCGTGTGCTTGCACCGCAGGCCCGGCGGTAATAACCAAGTGATCAAAGGCTCCGATCTGTGCAAACAGACGCTTGAGTGATTCTGCATCAGTCATATCAGCAGATAAGCGGCACATAGCACTATCGTGATCGATAGATTGTGAGCCTGCCGAACGGCGCGAAACCAAGACGACTTTGGCACCTCGACTGATGGCGGCATAAGCCACGGCTGCGCCAATACCCCTGTTGCCCCCAAGAATAACCAGTTTTTGTTGATTGAGTGGAGAACTGAATTGATGCTGAGATAACGTTGTGATGTCCATAATGAGTCCTGTATTTAAATAAGGGTTTCACTCTTCATCTATAGTCATCTATTGAAAGTTGTCTAACAATCGACTAAAAAGACAATCACCTGTAAAGGAAATTTACTAATGATCTCATTTAGTGATCTGGATGTTTTTGTTCGAACGGTTGACTGCGGTAGTTTGTCTGAAGCTGCTCGTCGGCTCGATATCACACCCGCAGCAGCCAGTATTGCGGTAAAACGCCTGGAGTCTCAACTGGGTGTGCGTTTGTTGGTCCGCTCAACTCGCAGTTTGCGCCTAACAGAAGCAGGGGCCAGCTATCTTGATAGTGCACGTATTGCGTTAGGGGCATTAGTTGAGGGAGAACAGGCAATTCAGAAAAAAATGACGGGCTTATCTGGAGTATTACAACTTTCAGCCCCTTCAGACTTTGGCCGTAATTTATTAGTCGATTGGTTGAATGATTTCAAACAACAACATCCGCATATTCAATTGCATTTGTTACTCAACGACCTCCACGCTGATCTTTTCCGCGAACCGGTAGATATTGCTTTGCGTTTCGGGGTGCCTACCGATTCCAGCTTGGTGGCATTGCCCGTTCTAACTCAACATCGGCGTATGTTATGTGCCAGCCCTGCCTATCTTGCCCGTTACGGCGTGCCGCAGACACCAGCTCAATTGGCCGACCATCATTCGGCGTTATATCAGCGCAATGGTCGACTTTATAACCAATGGCGGTTAATGCGACAGGGGGAAGAACAAGAGGTAACGATGTCCGGTGAATACGTCAGTGATGATGGTGAGATAGCGCGACGTTGGGCACTGGCGGGGTTGGGTATTGCCAATAAGGCTGCTATTGATGTAGTCGATGATATCCGGTCAGGGCGTTTGGTTCAGGTATTGCCAAGCTGGCAGGGCGAAGTCTTACCCTTAAATCTATTGTGCCCCCACCGCTCGCAGGTGTCAGAGCGGGTCAGGGGTTTACAGACTTTTTTGCAACAACGATGCCGCGATTGGATGGGCGCTTACGGTGATTCCTGACCATTGTTGGATAAGCCCGCAGGGCCAATATCAGACAGTGGGGAGGATTCGGTCGTTTCAGTTTCATGTGGGGTGGTTGAACGAGTATAGATGTTCAACCCGGCGAGAAAAACGCCACCTAATGAACTCAGTGCCATTATCGCAATCAGGATAATGAGTGCTTTTCTTAGCATAATTTTTTCACTTTTTATCGAAACAGAGGGAATTATAATCTGTTCACTGAATGAAACAACCATGTTACATGGTTGATGCATCTATATTCTGGATAAAATAAACACGTCGGCCGTTGCAGCTTAACGAGGCTTAAACAGAAATTTCCCCAATGTGACCAATATTACCGCAGAAACAATCACCGCTAATGCACACCATTCAGTAGTTGATAAACTTTCACCGGCAAAGCCAATACCGAGCAACACCGCAACAACCGGGTTCACATAGGCATAACTGGTGGCGACCGCCGGGCGCACATTTTTTAGCAAGAACATATAAGCGCTAATGGCGAGCATTGAGCCGAAAACAATCAGGTAAAGTAACGAGAGAATGCCACCCATGGTCGGCATTTGTTCCAGTTGTTCACCACTTAGCGTACTGGCAAGTAACAACACCACACCTGCAACCAGCATCTGTGCGGCACCGGACATGGCACCACTGGGGAGCGCCAGCCGTGAAGCCCAGACCGAGCCAAATGCCCAACTGGCTGAGGCCAATAATATCAACATTGCCCCCACCGGATTACCTAATAAGTTGCTACCAGTATTGAGCAAGATGATACCTACCAACCCGAGAGCAATCCCAGACCATTCCAGTTTTGTGTTACGCATCCCCCATAACATACTGAAACACAAAGTGAATAGTGGAACAGTCGCCACCATGACGGCGGCAATCCCTGAGGGAACATGTTGATGTTCGGCGATGGTAACCAGCCCATTACCGATAGCCAATAATAAGATACCTATCGCACTGGCGCCCAGCCATTGGCGGAATGTGGGCAGGGCGTGACCACGAATGGCTAAAAAGCTGAACAGCAATACACCCGCAATCAGGTAACGTAAGCCAGCCATCATCAATGGGGGCCAGCTCTCTACCCCGATACGTATGACCAGGTAAGTCGAACCCCAAACGAAGTATAAAGTGAAAAGTGAACCAACCAGCAACCACAGATTACGGCTATTTTGCTTAAGCATAATTATTCAATAAAAAAGGGAGCGGTGAAACATCGAGGTATCAGTAAACATGAGAATAGCTGCCATTAGCAAAGGTTTTTATCATTTTTTTACGTTTTAATTTTTCGTCTGAAATTTACGCAAAAACAGTGAGTTATTCTTGAATATAATAACTGATGAGTTAATAAACAACTGATAGTTTCAGTGCTTCCCATGCAAGCTAAGGTTGCTTCAGGCATGATGCATAAAATCCGATACTTATATTGTTAATTATTAGATAAGGTGAATTACTTATGACATCAACAGCTTTGCCAATCACTCGCCGGTTTGATTTTCGAACACTAAATCCGGTGCGGAGATACGCCGGGTTGATGGTGCTATTTATTTTGCTCGCAATCCCGTTTGCCGATGCAGCGCAGAGTAATTCGCTAAACAGTGACTATGCTTTTTTGTCTGCCAGTGAATTGCAGCATAACCAGCAGAGTATTGCGCAAAATCAGGCGCCAAAGGAGACCATACGGGCTTACCAGCAGTTATTACAGCAGGCGGATAAAGCGCTGCAACGGCCCGATCAAAGTGTCACAGACAAGAGTATTGTGCCGCCCAGTGGTTCGAAACATGATTATCTCAGTCTTAGTGCCTACTGGTGGCCTGATAGCCAAAAAAGTGATGGGTTACCTTGGATGCGCAAAGATGGGCAGATAAATCCGGCCAGTAAAAATGCGGATAGCGACGGGGTGCGTCTGGCTGATTTTACCGCTCAGGTACAGGCGTTGACGCTGGCCTGGTATTTTTCTGGCCAGCAGAAATATGCTGATAAAGCGATTAGCATGATTCGAACCTGGTTTATCAACCCGCAAACGCGCATGAACCCGAACCTCGATTATGCTCAGGGCGTGCCGGGTATTGCTGCGGGACGTAGCACTGGTATTTTGGATGGGCGCTACTTTGCCACTCGTATTGTCGATTCACTGATTATGTTGCGGCAGAATAAACGTTGGACGGCGCAAGATGAAAAGCAGATGCAACAGTGGATGACGGAATACTTACACTGGCTACAGCACAGCCCGGCAGGTAAAAAAGAGGCGGCGGCGCAGAATAATCACGGTAACTGGTACACAGTCCAGGTGGCTGGAATTGCCTGGTATTTGCAACAACCACAACGGGTTACCGAGATGGCTGAATTATTGAAAACCAAACTGGATACTCAACTCGCTGCGGAAGGCTCGCAACCCCTGGAATTGGCGCGGACCCGTTCTTTTCATTACAGTTATTTCAGTTTGCAGGCGGCGACGCTGATGGCGCAGTTGGCGGATAAAGTGCAAATCGACTTGTGGCGTTATCAAACACCGAATGGCAGTAGTTTGATTAAAGCGCTTGATTTTATGGCTCCCTATTCTGATGAACAGACAAAGTGGCCCTATCGCAGTCTTGATCACATGGGAGTGCGGTTGGTACCACTGATGGTTCAGGCAGATAAAGCGCTAGGCGAGAATCGCTATCAGCGGTGGATCAAACAAGCCGACTTTACTGTTATGCCGAGCAAGGAAGGGGCGAAGCGCAAAGGGGCGGTAACTGAAGCGCGGCGAGATATCTGGTTATTGGCCGTGACTACTCAGCAAAGTGAATAGTTAATTAGAGTATAAATAACAAAAAAAGCCGGGAGTTATCCCGGCGTAATAACAGGTAATAAATTCACAATGAAGCATTCAAACAGTAAATTAATGAGGGTCATACTAAGGCGAAAAATTTAGAACTGATAAACCAAACCAACCGCAACAACGTTGTCAGTATTAAGTTTCAGTTTATTATCATCACTCAACTGGTTAATTTTATAATCAACATAGGTGGACATGTTTTTATTGAAGTAATAAGACGCACCGATATCAACATATTTAACCAGATCAGTATCACCGATCCCTTCGATATCTTTCCCTTTAGATTGAACATACGCCAGCGATGGTTTCAAACCGAAATCAAATAAATATTGTGCCACTAATTCTACGTTTTGAGTTTTATTAGCAAAACCACTTACACCAGTTGACACATTATTAATGGTTGCCGTACCTGAGATAGGGGTCATATTACGGGTTTCAGCATAGGTTGCGGCCAAATAAACACCGTTGTCATCATATTTCAGACCCGTTGTCCAAGCATCAGCTTTATCGCCTTTACCAAAGTTGCCGTTCTTCTGCGCCGTAGTTCGGTTAGAAGAAGCATATGCAGCAGCCACGCTCACGCCAGCACCAATTTCATAACTGGAAGACAAACCGAAACCGTCGCCATTTTGTTTGGTGGCATCTGCGCGGCCGTTATTGCTATCGGCTTCGCTGCCATTTTTGCCTTGGTATTGTAGCGAGAATTTCAGCCCATCAACCAGACCGAAGAAATCAGTGTTGCGATAAGTAGCCACACCGGTAGTACGACCGGTCATGAAGTTATCGGTTCTGGTGTAGCTGTCGTTACCGAACTCAGGCAACATATCGGTCCAGGCTGCCACGTCATATAACACACCGTAGTTACGGCCATAATCGATTGAACCTAATTTGCCGTAACGTAAACCAGCAAAAGCTAAACGTGTCTTATTGTCTTTTGTTTCCTGGCTTTCTGCGTAGTTAGCGGCAATGTTATATTCCCACTGGCCATAACCGGACAGTTGGTCAGTAATTTGGGTGGCACCTTTAAAACCAAAACGCACGTAAGATTTATCGCCGTCACTTTTATTATTATCAGAAAAGTAATGCAGTGCTTTGACTTTTCCGTATAAATCAAGTTTATTACCGTCTTTGTTATAAATTTCTGCTGCATGTGACGTAGTGGCAACTAATAAAGCCGGTACCAGGATTGCCAGAAGATTACGTTTCATATTTTTGCCCTGTTTCTCTTATTTAAAAAGACGCGAGTAGAAGATTTTTTTGCTGTATTCAATATCTATCTGAATTCGGCCAGCGCAGAATTTTTACCGCATCTGTGTGATATATTTATGACAAATCATAAATAACTGCGACATTGCGTAAATTTCATCACGCGGTGATTTGCCAGGTCAGAGGATTTCAGCTACTACGGCGGTGCTTTCGGGCTGACGCCAGCGTTGTGGTGTGGGACAATAGGGCAACACTCAGTTTAGATAAGATATGCATGGCGTTGTCCCCGGCAGTAAAAGAACAAATCAGTCAGTGGTATAAGGCTCTCCAGCAGCAGATCCCGGATTTTATCTCCCGGGCACCGCAGCGCCAGATGATCGCCGAAGTGGCGAAAACGCTGGCCGGTGGTGCTGGCCGTCATTTGGCTATTGAGGCGCCGACCGGTGTTGGCAAAACGCTGTCTTATCTGATCCCTGGCATTGCAGTCAGCCGAGCAGAAAGCAAACCATTGGTGGTGAGCACCGCTAATGTGGCTTTACAGGATCAGATTTACAGTAAAGACTTGCCGCTATTGAAGAAAATTATTCCCGACCTTAAATTTACCGGTGCTTTCGGGCGTGGGCGATATGTGTGTCCACGTAATCTGGCGGCTATGTGTACGGATGTTTCTGGCCAAGGGGATTTATCGCTGTTTCTCGGCGATGAATTGGCCCCCGCCAATGGTGAGGAACAAGCAACTTGTCTGACGCTGTCTAAGCTACTGAGCAGCCATGTCTGGGACGGGCTGCGTGACCATCATCAGTTGGCGCTTAGTGATAGCCTGTGGACTAAATTGAGTACCGATAAGGCGAATTGCCTTGGGCGTAACTGCCATTATTATCGTGAGTGTCCGTTCTTTATTGCGCGCAAAGAAATCGAAAGTGCCGATGTTGTGGTTGCCAACCATGCATTAGTGATGGCTGCATTGGAAACTGAATCGGTGCTACCCAATCCGAAAGAATTACTGTTGGTATTGGATGAAGGCCACCATTTGCCTGATGTAGCGCGCGATGCGCTAGAAATTGAAGGTGAGATCACCGCGTTCTTTGCCAATATGCAGTTGGATATGATTGTGCGGCTGGTGGATCAATGCATGGTGCAATATCGGCCTAAAAATCCGCCTGGTTTAGCGAATCCAGAGCGCTTGAAAGACCATTGCGAGCAGTTGCGCGAGCTGATGTTGAGTGTGGAACAACAAGTCAGTCAACTGCTTCCTGCCGATGCCAATCCGGCGGTGTACCGTTTTGAAATGGGTGAGTTACCGGGGAGTTTGACAGAAGATTGCGCCAAATTATTCAAACTGACCGATGCTTTGCGCGGTTTGGTCGAATTTGTACTGAACGATTTGAGTGAGCAAACCGGTAAGCACGATATTGTGCGTCTGCATCGCGCCATCCTGCAAATGAGCCGTACACTGGGTTATCTGGAGTCCATGAGCAAACTTTGGCGGCTTGCGGCAATGGAAAAAGCCTCGAATGCGCCGATATCCAAATGGGTAACCCGTGATTATCGCGAGAATCAAACGCACCTCTATTTCCACTGTGTTGGCATCCGTGTCAGTGACCAGCTAGATAAAATGTTATGGCGCAAAGTCCCCCATGTGATTGTGACTTCAGCGACATTACGTTCACTCAACAGCTTTGCCCGCTTGCAGGAGCTCAGTGGCCTGAGTGAGAAGGCCGGCGACCGGTTTGAAACACTATCATCCCCGTTTAACCATATTGAACAGGGGAAGTTGATTATTCCCAAAATGCGCTTTGAGCCAACTATGGCCCATGAAGCTGAACATCTGGCTGAAATGGCGCAATTTTTCCGTGCGCAGCAGGCCAGTGGGCGGCATAAAGGAATGTTGATTTTGTTCAGTAGTCATCGGGCGATGCAAACCTTTCTCAGCCATGTGACCGATCTGCGTTTGATGCTGCTGGTGCAGGGGGACCAACCCCGTTACCGACTGGTGGAAGAGCACCGTAAGCGGGTCAATAACGGTACTGCCAGTGTATTGATTGGTCTGCAATCATTTGCTGAAGGGTTGGATTTGAAAGGTGAATTGTTGACCCAGGTTCATATTCACAAAATTTCGTTCCCACCGATTGATAGTCCGGTGATTCTCACTGAAGGGGAGTGGCTGAAGTCGTTAAAACGTTATCCGTTTGAAGTGCAAAGTTTGCCAAGTGCCTCGTTTAATCTGATCCAACAGGTTGGTCGTTTGATTCGTAGTAATCAATGCCACGGTGAGATCGTTATTTACGATCGGCGTTTATTGACTAAGGGTTATGGTTCACGATTGTTGGCGGCACTACCGGTCTTCCCAATTGAACAACCGGAGATGCCGGCGGAGGTGATTATGCCGGCTGCGGTAATAAAAGCCCCGGCGAAGGCGGCGGTAAAAAGAGGGCGGCGGAAACGGACTGTTTTATAAGTATGTTTTCTTTATTCATTAAAACGATATGTTTTCGCGAAGACCAAAACACTCGGTATTCTGTTGAGATAAAAGGCCGGCATCACCGGCCTTAACCTTTAGTTAAACAGTCGGAGTACGTGATCTAGAATTAACGAAGACAATGTAAAGTCTGGATCGGCGAAAGTAACCCCCTGAGCGCCCAAATGAGAGAACAAAGGCAATGTTAGTGCTGGTAGCACGCATAAAAGCAGCCCGTTAATACCACTGGCGATAAGTGCTCCACGGAACCCCCCCGTCGCATTGCCAAAAATAGCGGCTGCACCGCCGGTAATAAAACTGGCCATAATGCCTGGTACGATAATGGGCAATCCAATAAATGGGAAGATAAGGATACAAACCAGCTCGACGGAAAAACTCATCAAAAATCCGATTAGTGTCGCATTAGGTGCTTTGGTAAATAGCACCATAACATCAACGGCAGGTACAGAGCTTGGTGCAAATACTCGCGCGAAGCCTTTAAACGCAGGGACGATTTCAGCGGTAAATAAATTAACTCCAGCCTTAGCTAAATAGAGTCCGCATGTAAAAATAGCCGACTGCTCCAAGATGAAGATAATCACATTTTTATCAGCAGCACCGGCCCCATAAACCAATTTCATTGCATCTGTAATCTGCGGTTGTGTCGCAAAAATACAAGATATCAATAACAAAATTAACATGGTTAATAGTGTGGCAATATTGGGTTCGCGCAGGAAATCAAACTTATTACTGATTTTAATGTTTTCAGTATCAGAGTTTTTATTACCGAACCATTTCCCCATGTAAGATCCTATTACGTAAGAGGAAATTGCGGCATGGGAAATAGCATACTCATTTGAACCAATGATTTCACGACTGAATCGGCTAAGAATATAGGGTGATACGGCCATATAAAAACCAATAATAATTGTGGCGATAATAACTATTGGATAATGGCTGTAGCCCAGTTGCATAAGCACGGCAGTCAATGCAAAAGCCATAAATAAAACAAGGTGTAATGATAAATAGATAAATTTGAACCGGGTAAATCTTGCCAACAGAATGTTGAGTATCATAGAAAATAGCAGAATAAGTGCTGCTGTTGCACCAATTTTATCAATTGTTGCCGCCATGATAGCTTCATTACTGGGTACGACACCGACAATATTAAATGCACTGGAAAATAGTGTGCTGAATGCCGTAAGTACCTTCATTAAAATACTGCCACCGACTTTTATCATCGTAAACCCGATAAAAGAGAGGAAAGTACCGGTAATTAAACGAGAAACAGATGCTTTTTGAAAGAGTAAACCTAAAAATGCCACAATGGCAATTATTACTGCTGGCGTTTTTACTAAACTAAGCAATATATCCAACTTACCACCTCACCCCGAAGATATGCATATCGTAAAATATGTTTTTATTAACATTTTTATGACAAATGATGTTGTCACAAATAAAGTATCCCTTTAATGCTAAAAGTTATTCGAGCTGCGCATCACACATTTAAAACATAATTCCATTTTATATGGAATGCTATTTTAATTTTGTTTTTATTGTGTTCTGAATTTGTTGTGAAAATGCATATAAATACAGTGAAAACTGTTTTCATCTGAAATCTTTTTCTATGCGTATAAATCCAATGACTAAGATTATATAAGCCGCTGGTGAGCTGACTCTAACAAGTCATGCCTGGCAGTACCTCCGGTGTAAATTGCTGGTTATTGGTTAGCGGCAACGTTAACTGTTATCGACATGTTTAGCAGGCAGGGGTAAAGCAGAATGAAACAGCTAATGGCAGAGTTTATTGGCACTTTCTGGCTGGTGTTAGGCGGGTGTGGTAGCGCAGTATTGGCTGCAATGTTCCCGGTGGCGGGTATTGGATTTTTGGGGGTGGCATTGGCGTTCGGGCTGACTGTCGTCACGATGGCGTATGCACTGGGGCATGTCTCAGGTGCGCATTTTAACCCAGCAGTGTCACTCGGTTTATGGGTGGGTGGGCGTTTCTCTGGCGCACAATTAGTGCCTTATATTGTAGCGCAAGTGCTGGGGGGGCTGGCCGGGGCCGCCATTTTGTATTTAATCGCCAGTGGCAAAGCCGGGTTTGATGTTAGTGCCGGGTTCGCCAGTAATGGTTTTGGTGTTCGCTCGCCGGGGGGATATAACTTACAAGCGGTACTGGTGGCTGAAGTGGTTCTTACCATGGGGTTTGTGATGGTTATCATGGGGGCGACCGATAAACCTTCTCATGCAATTGCAGCGCCGTTGGCTATTGGGCTATGTCTTACACTGATCCATTTAATCAGTATTCCAGTGGATAATACTTCGGTAAATCCTGCACGTAGTACCGCTGTGGCTATTTTTGCCGGTGGAATCGCATTGCAGCAGTTATGGGTATTCTGGCTGGCCCCGTTGGTAGGAGGAGCCTTAGGTGGCGCTATTTATCGGGTATTGTTTAGCCCACCGGAAGAGTTAAACAAACCACTGTAGTTTGCCTGTCACTGCCGCAAGTTGTTCTGGCAGTGGCGGGTTTCACCCGCTAGCCTACCATCAGTACGACTCATCTCTATTAGCCTAGCCGCGCAGTTCTAATTATTTCGGGTATCGATATCACTATTAGTGATAAAGTTTCAGCAATAAGTTACCTGATTTATGTGTAACCGCGACGGACAGGGGAAATGCCGCACCATGGATTACAGTAAAATTATTAAAGAGATTGGGCGCGGTAAGAATCATGCGCGTGATCTGGAAAAGCTTACCGCTTATGAACTGTATAAAGTCATGTTGGCAGGGCAGGTCCCTGAGTTGGAGCTAGGGGGGATCCTGATAGCCTTTCGTATTAAAGGTGAATCCGAACAGGAGATTCTGGGCTTTTATCAGGCGATGCAAGAACAGGTGATGCCACTACGCGCGCCAATGGATTATCCACTCCCCGTGGTGATCCCAAGTTATAATGGTGCACGCAAACAGGCTAATCTGACCCCGTTATTGGCATTATTACTTTCACGCCTAGGGTTACCGGTGGTGGTACACGGCGTGACTGAGGACAGCAGCCGGGTAACCAGTGCCGAGATTTTCCAGCAACTGAATATTCCGTGGTCACTTGATGCCGCTGAAGCCCAACAACGGCTTGATAGCGGGTTGCCGGTATTTATCCCTGTATCAGCATTATCGACTCAATTAGACCAACAATTACAGTTACGCTGGCGGATGGGGGTTAGAAATAGCAGTCACACATTGGCGAAACTGGCAACACCGTTTATTCACGATAATGCATTGCGTCTTGCCAGTGTTTCGCACCCAGAATATATGCAAAAAGTCGGCGGCTTCTTTCAGGCGATCGGCGCACCGGCACTGCTACAGCAAGGGACCGAAGGGGAGGTTTATGCTAACCCATCGCGTTGCCCACCAATTCATTACATCAATGGGGGGGAACAGCAAATTTTACTGGATCGCCAGTTAGAGCAGGGCGAACTGGTGTTACCCTCGTCGAAAGATGCCGCCATAACGGCCCGCTGGATTGAAGGTTGTTTGGCTGGTGAATGGCCTATTCCTGATGCTATCCAAAAACAGTTAGCATGTTGTCTGGTGGCAGTCGGGCGGGCTGATACCCTCGAGCATGCGCTGCAACAGATTGAGACTATGTGAGTTTTTGCGCGAGCAACGGGGTAAAGTGGTATCAGAGAGTGGCACTGAACTAAGCCCATTTATTCTGAGTAAATCGTGGTGATGACATCAAATGAAGTCGCCTACCGATAGGATTCGCTTTTATTTTGATGGCGATACCCACCACCCGTTCTGCGGCAATTTATGCTATCTTACGCGCCAGAAAATGCCGATCAGAGAGCCAGACGATGGAAAACAAAAAAATATTCCCCAAAGAAAAAAGCGGATTGCATCCCCGAAATCGTCATCGCTCACGCTATGATTTTGATGCTCTTTCAGTAAGTTGCCCGGAGTTAGTTCCTTTTCTGGCAGCTACCGCCTATGGTGATATTTCTATCGATTTTGCCGATCCTCTGGCGGTCAAAATGCTCAACCGGGCATTGCTGAAGCATTTCTACGGTATTGAATATTGGGATATTCCAGCTGACTTTTTATGCCCACCGATCCCAGGTCGTGCTGACTATGTGCACCATCTGGCCGATTTATTGGCCAGTTGTAATGACGGGGTTATCCCGCAGGGTAGAAATATTGCGCTGCTGGATATTGGCGTCGGTGCCAACTGTATTTATCCGATTATTGGTCAGCGGGAATACGGCTGGCGTTTTACCGGGACTGACATTGATCCGCAAGCACTCAGTGCGGCAAAAATGGTGGTGTCAATGAACCCGACGCTGAAAAACACCTTGCGACTTAAACAGCAAAAAGACTCACAAGCTATTTTCGACGGTATTCTGGCGGTGAATGAACGTTACGATGCCACACTATGTAATCCGCCGTTCCATGCCTCCGCAGAAGAGGCCGCAGCAACCACGCGTCGCAAGTTGCACAAACTGGGTAAAAGTGAAGTTGCCGCTAAACCAGTACAAAACTTTGGCGGGAAAAATAGCGAATTGTGGTGTGAAGGTGGAGAAGAAGGGTTCGTTAGTCGCATGGTGGCAGAGAGCGCAACTAAGGCGCAAAACTGTTTTTGGTTCACTTCATTGATCTCGAAGAAGACCACCTTACCGGCAATCTATCATGCCCTGCGCTATGCCAACGCCGTTGAGGTCCGCACCATTGATATGGCACAAGGGCAAAAAGTCAGCCGGTTTGTGGCATGGACGTTCCTGACGCCGGAGCAGCAGGCGGCGTGGAAAGTTGAACGTTGGTAATACCCTTCGTCCTTGACGCCGCAGGGGTGTTGGCTGCGCGCACTTACCCGAATCACTGACTTGAGTCAGCTCATCGGGGTGCGTTTACTGGCCGCCTACCTGCAACGTCAATGACTTTGGGTATGTCCTTCTTCGTCCTTGACGCCGCAGGGGTGTTGGCTGCGCGCACTTACCCGAATCACTGACTTGAGTCAGCTCATCGGGGTGCGTTTACTGGCCGCCTACCTGCAACGTCAATGACTTTGGGTATGTCCTTCTTCGTCCTTGACGCCGCAGGGGTGTTGGCTGCGCGCACTTACCCGAATCACTGACTTGAGTCAGCTCATCGGGGTGCGTTTACTGGCCGCCTACCTGCAACGTCAATGACTTTGGGTATGTCCTTCTTCGTCCTTGACGCCGCACGGGTGTTGGCTGCGCGCACTTACCCCAATCACTGACTTGAGTCTGTAATATCTATGGGCAATATTCAATTATAGGGATATTGCTCTATTTCCCACGGTTTTATTTCCCTCTCATTGCACTAACAGCAAACCCCCATATTTTCGTCTATGCTAATTAAGATAAATCTTAGTCAGGCGCTATAGCTGACAAATCTTGCTTATATTGTGATGATTTTTTCTTTTTGATTTTATTAACTCAGCTACCTCATCGTCCAGGGTGAAGAATAAAACTTACACCTGCCCTCTTTCACGGGGCAGGGGTTTTATTGTGCAAATAGGTTGATAGCCACATGACTTATTTGCTGCTTAATCATTCGCCATAAGGACTCAATTTATGTTGTTCAATTTCAGCTCATCTCAGGCATCCCCTCGTGCCGAACTGACATCGATTGATAGTGCTGTCCCGATGATTATTTTCAAGCCAGATGGTACGGTAAAACACGCTAATACATTATTTTTACAAGTAATGGGATACCAACAGGATGAGGTGGTCGGCAAACATCATAAACTGTTCTGTGACCCACAATATGTACTCACTGATGCCTACCGCCGCCACTGGCAACTGCTCAATGAAGGGCGACCGATTACCGATAATATTAAGCGTATCCGCAAGGATGGCAGCATTGTTTGGTTGCAGGGAACCTATACACCGGTACTCGATAGTAGTGGAAATGTGATTGAAATTATTAAGCTCGCCAGTGATGTGACCGAGCGTATTTTGCAATCTCAGGAACACCAGAGTTTGCTAAAAGCACTTAACCGTTCAATGGGGATGATCACTTTCACACCACAAGGCATTATTTTGGATGCCAACGAGAATCTGCTGAAGGTTATTGGTTATTCACTGGCAGATATTCAACATAAATCTCATCAGATACTCTGCACACCAGAATTTGCACATAGCGATGAATACTACCAGCACTGGCAGCGGTTAGCCCATGGTGAGTTTATTATTGGCCGTTTTGAGCGTCTTAATAGACATGGCAAACGGGTATGGCTGGAGGCCAGTTATAACCCGATTATGGATAACGAGGGACAAGTGATTAAAGTGGTGAAGATTGCTCAGGATATTACACAATTGATGTTGCAGCAGGAGCATGAGGAGAACCTGATCCGCGATGTGCACTATTTATCATTAACCACCGACCGTTCAGCGTCACAAGGGGCTGAGATTGTTCAACAGGCTGTTCGTGGTATGCAAGAGGTTGAGTCTATTGCACGCGAAACCTCTGATGTGGTCAGTGATTTGGGCCGCTGCTCACAAGAGATTGGTACCATGGTGGAAGCGATTCGTAAAATATCGTCTCAAACCAATCTATTAGCGATAAATGCCTCGATTGAAGCGGCTCATGCCGGTGAGCATGGCAAGGGTTTCTCGGTGGTGGCAAGTGAGGTCCGTTTATTGGCGGACCAGTCACGCAAGGCAGCGACTGAAATCGAGCAGATGACAAAGAGCATACAAAATGGGGTGATGGCGGCTATCAAGGGTATGGGGACTTGTGTCGAACAAGCGGGGGGCGGGGTGACGCTGACCCAAGATGCCGGTGAGGTTATTAATCAGGTCAATATTGGGATGCAGGATGTGGTGAAACTCATGACCGCATTTGCTCAGGTCAAGAATCAACAAGCGCCGGTATGATTGGCCTATCAGCATAAAAAAATCTGGCGGGGATCATCAAGATGCCCGCCAGAGGTATTTTAGGGTAATGTCAGCCTGCGCCTCAGGAAACGTGTTGGAGGAATTCCCGTAAACGTTCACTTGGCGGATTTGAGATAAGGCTATCCGGGTTGCCATCCTCAGCGACCCGACCTTTATCAATGAAGATAAGACGCGATGCCACTTTCTGGGCAAAACCCACTTCATGGGTGACGATGACCATGGTCATGCCTTCTTCGGCCAAGTCCTTCATTACCGTCAATACTTCGTGACGTAATTCTGGATCCAGTGCCGAGGTCGGCTCATCAAACAACATCAACTTGGGTTTTACCGCCAGCGCACGAGCGATAGCGACACGCTGCTGTTGGCCACCCGATAGCTCTGCGGGAAAATGATGTGCGCGTTCTGCCAATCCAACTTTGGTTAACAACTCCATAGCGAGTTTGTTGGCTGCTTCTTTAGAAGCACCACGAACGCGAATCGGACCAAAGGCGACGTTTTCCAAGGCCGTCAGGTGGGGGAACAGATAAAACTGTTGGAACACCATGCCAGCTTCCTGACGGATCAGGCGCTCATCGACTTTGGGGTCATTGACATTCAGACCATCGACAATCAACTCACCACTGGTGATAACTTCCAGCTTATTGATACAACGCAGCAGGGTGGACTTACCCGAGCCGGAAGGGCCAATAATAACCACCACTTCACCCTTGGTGATATTCAAATTGATGTCGTGAAGCACTTGGGTTTTACCAAAGTGTTTAGAGACGTTTTTGAATTCAATCATATTATTTTCAGCTTTCTTTCTAACCGGCGCAGAACGAAGCTCAGAGCCAAGGTGATAATCAGGTAGATCACCGCCACCGCACTCCATATCTCCATGGCGCGGAAGTTGCCGGCAATAATTTCCTGACCCTGACGAGTAAGTTCTGCTACGCCAATCACGATAAACAGTGAGGTGTCTTTAATACTGACGATCCACTGGTTACCGAGTGGTGGCAGCATACGGCGCAGAGCCAAAGGGGCTATTACGTAACGCAAGGTATCGCGTTTGGATAAGCCGAGAGCCAGACCGGCCTCGCGAAATCCATTGTGGATTGACAGCACCGCACCACGGGTAATTTCTGCGATGTAAGCCCCTGAGTTAATAATAATGGTCACAACGGCTGCTGAGAAAGGATCGATGCGCACCGGCATCATCATCGGCAACGCAAAGTAGATAAACATCACCTGCACCACAATCGGCGTGCCACGGATCAGTTCAATAAAGACTAATGCGATATTTCTGCTCAGCCAACCGCCATAAGCGCGGGCAAACCCTGCTATAACCCCAATAATCAGGCCGCCAAGCAACCCCAGGACCGAGATCCATAGGGTTAACTTGGCGCCTTCAAGCAGGATTGGGATGGCGGGCCAAATAGCGCTCCATTCAAACTGCATGGATATTCTCCTGGTCTAAAAACGGCAAAAATGAATTACTTAGGTTCTACGCCGAACCATTTTTTATAGATTGCAGCGTAAGTGCCGTCTTCTTTCAGAGATTTCAGAGCAACGTTAACTTTGTCACGCAGGTCACTGCCTTGTGGGAATGCAACACCATATTGCTGAGCTTTGATAGATTCACCCACCGCTTTGAACTGGCCATTGCCGGCAGTTTTGATGAAGTAAAGGATGTTTGGCGTGTCATGCAAAACGGCATCAGCGCGGCCAGTACCTAACTCCAAATAGGCGTTATCGATATTCGGGAATTGGCGCAGGTCTTTGGTTTTGATGTTGGCTTTAGCATAATCGACAGAACCGGTGCCGCTTTTTACTGCCAACACTTTACCTTTCAGATCAGCTTCGCCTTTGATGTCATTGTTGTCAGCTTTTACCATCACCAGCAGGCCGCTGTTGTAGTAGCCATCAGAGAAATCAACGGCTTTTTTACGTTCGTCGGTAATAGTGATACCGGCTAGTGCCAGATCCACGTTCTTGGTTTGCAGTGCTGGAATGATACCGCTGAAATCCATTGGTTTCAGGGTGTATTTCAAATCCAGTTTCTTCGCGATGGCATCCCACAAGTCGATATCAAAACCGACATATTTATCCCCTTGTTTGAATTCAAAAGGGACGAACGCGGTGTCGGTAGCAACGATCAATTCTTTTTCTGCGGCGTGAGAACTAACAGCAAAGGCCAGCGTAAGTGCGACCAATGAAACTTTGACAAGTGACTTCATAAGTGGGAGTTCCTTTGTACTTTTGTGGATGGAGATCCGTTTTTTATATTTCAGATAGCAATATGAAAAGATCGTGCCAGAAATGCAAGTTATTTAAAAATAACGAAATTATTCTAAGTGATTAGCATGCAATTACTTAGCTGACATTGTTTGCACCATCATGACTCACCAAAATAGTGCGTTAATATCATTTTGGTGCAACTAATCCATTATTTACTTATTATTAACTAGTTCGTTAATAATGTACAATCGATAATCAACATCAATGTAACAATATTGTTAACTATCTCCGATTTTTGTTCGATAATGGTGCAATAAGGGGGATGAAGGGGAGGGATTGCTATCTGAGTTGGCTATCTTTACTGCCACGGCGGTTATATCCGGCATGGCTGGCCTGATGCTTGTCTAATTGATTCTGGCAGTTCAGGCAATATTTTACCCCCGCCAGAACTTTACGCCGTGCTTCTGGAATGGCTTGACCACATTCAAGGCAATATAGCTCACTTTCACCACTGCCAAGCGCCTGTCTTGCGCGTTGTACCGCATCTTCAACGGTGGAGTCAATTTGATCTTGTACTGCGCCGTCGCCGGCCCATCCACTTGCCATATGACCTCCGTGCGTAGGGCCGGATAACCGGCCCTGTACCCATCTTCGTTAAAATTGCAGGTGTATTGGCTATTCTCATTACCCGGTCTATCTTCCTGCCATTTTACGATCTATTGGGTATCATACTGAGGATTACTCAATATTTGACTCGATAAACCACAGGAATTTATCCAGATCACGTGATGCGGCAGTAAACATATCAGCACTGTCTTCATCTTCTACTTCTGAAATTGCCTTACGAATATCATTAGCAACCACGGCGTAGCGGTCTGCCAGCGCTTTAAGATGTTCTTGCACGCTATGGATATTGGTTGGGTAACTTTTCAGCGGTGTTTTATCATTAATGACTTGTGTGGTTCCGAGCGCGACACCACCGAGTTGTACGGCTCGTTCTGCGAAGGTATCTAGGTGATCAGTGAGGGCTGTGCGGAAGCCATCCAGCATTTCATGCACCGCGATAAAGTTGGCACCGCGCATATTCCAGTGAGCCTGTTTGGTCATCAGCGACAGATCAATAAACTGAATAACCATACGGTTTAATACTTTCACTGTGTCAACTTTGACATGTTCTTCAACATCGTTGCGGGTGTAGAGCAGTTCGGAAGATTTTGTTTTTACCAGTTTTGCTGTACTCATAATAGGTATCCCTTTATTGAGTTGATTACCAATTTCTTCACCGCAATAAGTATAACAAAGATATTTAAGTTTGTAGGGTAGATTCGGCCTATCAATTAAATAGTTGATAGTGGTGTTTATTTGTAAATGTAATTTATTGTTTCTTTTTAATAATATTATCATCGCGGTTTTTATGGCTAATTGAAAATAACTATTGCTGTGATTTGTATGGTTTTTATGAGACCAATATCCATTTGGATGCTTTCAATAATATTTAATGCCACGGATGAGGCGAAGGTGTTATTAATTAATAGCTTGGCGAACATGAGTAATATATATAATGCGATGAATAGTTCCATACCGGAACGAATCAGCAGGTATGCCAGTCAATAAATTCAACCAGCATACCCGGTATGACTACTGAGCGTGGGCAACAATAAACAAGCGGGGGAATGCCAACAAACGGCGACCATCGGCCTGTTGCGGATAGGCCACATCAATGATTGCCAGATAGTCTTGCAAAAAATCCAATCGCATTGCTTCAGAGAGCGGTTCAAGAAAAGGCCGTAAACCTGTGGCTCGCAGCCAATCGACGATGGCTTGCGCTGAAGGCATCGGGTGGTAATAGGTAGTGCGCCAAATATCTATCCGCTCTGCATTGGGGGCCAGTAAGTCATAATACTGATTGGCTGACAGAACCTTCGCCCGTATTGCCCCCGCCTCTTGTAGTGTTTGCTGCCATGGACCGTTTTCTGCAACTTCACGCATAGCTCGATGGCTGGGCTCCTCCAGATTATCTGGCATCTGGATCGCAAGTATGCCGTGGGTAGCCAATTTGGAGAACAAATAGGGAAAGAGTTGCTGATGATCGGTTAGCCATTGTAACGATGCGTTAGCATAAATAAGATCTTGTGGCTCAGCGGGTTGCCACTGGCGAATATCCGCTTCAAGAAATGCACATGCCGGCAGGCGCTGTTGCGCACTGGCCAACATCGCCACCGAGTTATCAATCCCAACCAGCTGCGCCTGCGGAAAACGCTGGTGCAGCAATTGGGTAGAGTTGCCTGGCCCACAACCTAAATCGCTGATGCGCTGTGGCTGGGTAGTGCTGATATGTGCGAGCAAATCACCGGCAGGGCGGGTACGTTCTGCTTCAAATTGGCGGTATAAATCAGGATCCCAGTCTTGCATGGATAACCTCCGGTAGAAAAAGATCAGTAATGCGGATAAGTGATAGCCGCTGACGCGTGCATATTTATCTATTATAGATTCTGCAATGGCCCGCTAAACAGCACCGCACCGGTTGGCTGGCCAGTGGGCGAGCCGCCGTGAGGCTCCAGACTGATTGCTAATAACGAATTCGCCATTAACTGGTTTTCAGTCAGAGTCAGTTGTGTTGGCCCATGGGTATTGAGTAACCCCAGTGAGTGTGGTTTTTCACCCGCCGGAATACTCCATAATTCAAGGCTATTACGCTCACTGACTACCACGGGGTTAAGGGGAGTTAATGTCAGGCTACGAGTCGATTTCTCCAGACTGACCACCCATTGACCACTTTGCTGACTATTGGAGAGCACGGCCACCGGGACGGATGTTGGTGGCTCTACCAATAAACGTGGGATCACCAGGACTGCGGCCAGTGCGGCGGCGACAGCCCACCCCAAATAAGACCAACGATTACGTTTGATATGGCGCAGGTTGATTGGTGGTAACTCTAACTCCAGCCGCTTCCATACGCGTTCAGGAGGCTCCAGCGGGGCCAATTGATTATCCAGTTGGGTAAACAGACGCTGCCAACTGGCAACATCTGCCGCCAACTGTGGGTCACGACGGAATCGGCGTTCAAAATGCAGCCGGGCAAGTCCGCGCAGGGTTCCCAGCGCATATTCAGCGGCCAATGCTGAGTCATATTCGCGTCTGTTTTTCATAAGCCTACGCAGCCCTTCAAGTGATCGAGTGCACGACGTATCCAGCTTTTTATCGTACCAAGTGGTTGTTGTAGATGAGTAGAGATCTCCCCATGAGAAAGCCCCTGATAATAAGCCAACATAATACTTTGTCGTTGCTCAACCGGCAGATGTGCCAAACAGTCTGCCAATTGTTTAGCTTCACTGTCTTGCTGCAATTGAGCCAGAGGCGTCAGTGTGTCATCGGTCAAATAATCGGTTTGGTCATCGTTCAACGTTTGCAGACGATTATCACTGCCGCGCATCAAATCGATGGCCCGATTACGCACAATATGGGTCAACCAGGTTAATGGGGCACTGAGTTGCGCATTGTAATTATCGGCCCGATGCCAGACGGTGAGGAAACAGTCGTGCAAAACCTCCTCTGCCCGAGCAGGGTTGCGCAGCATTCTTAAGGCGACCGCGAATAGTCTGGGGGAAGTGAGCCGGTATAGTTTTTCAAACGCGGACTGATCACCTTGAGCAATGGCATCGATCAGCCCGATTTGTTGTTCCAGTGAGTATTCATTCATGCGCCAATCCCTAAAAAAGCCGTCAGGTGCAGTGAGACACTGCACCCAGTATAGACGGGTTTTATTTAGGCATCAGAACAGTATCAATCACATCGATCACGCCATTTTTCTGTTGTACATCATAGGTGCTGATATTGGCGATGTTCCCTTTTCCATCTTTAAGCTGAATGTTATGTGGCCCGTTGTTCATAATCCATAGTGATTGGCCATTGACAGTTTTCAGCTCGGCAGTACCCCCTCCGGCTTTAATTTTACTTTCTAACTGTTTCATATCGTAGTTCCCGGCCACCACGTGATAGGTCAAGATTTGGGTGAGCATGGCTTTATTTTCTGGTTTGACCAGACTTTCAACTGTACCGGCGGGCAATTTTGCAAACGCGGCATTGGTGGGCGCGAACAGGGTAAATGGCCCAGGGCCTTGCAGGGTATCAACCAACCCCGCAGCTTTAACCGCAGCGACTAAGGTCGTGTGATCTTTTGAGTTAACCGCATTCTCGATAATATTTTTACTCGGCAACATCGAAGCACCACCTACCATAACAGTTTCGGACATCATGGCGGCCATAGAGACAGTACTGAACAGTAAGGAAGCACAGATAGCAGAACGAAGAAGCGTTTTCATAATGTATTCCTTTTAGGACGGTTGAGGTGAAGTCTTGCCTCACATCTACCTATACGAATCAGCCTGGTGTTTTGGATGCAAAAAAAAGGAAAATAATTAATAAAAAACGCCAACCCGTGCAGTGCTGGGCTGGCGTTTGATAAATAACAATAGGATAGAAGGTGAGAGGGCTGAACTAGCCCTGATGCGCGCAGCACCCTTCAGGCAATTTGATCCAGTTGTGGCTTGGGTTTGATAGTCAGTGTGGCCCCGATAGAGGCACTGATAATTGATGCCAGAGCCAACCATTGAACCCATGTCAGATGTTCATTTAAGAATACCAACCCTGAAATGGCCGCCAGTGCTGGCTCCAGACTCATTAACGTGCCAAATGTGCGCGTAGGGAGCCGGGTCAGTGCGACCATTTCTAGTGAGTAGGGTAATGCCGTCGACAAAATAGCGACAGCCAGAGCAACGGGGAGAATGGCGGGATCGAACAGGGCAAGGCCGTTATATGCTACGCCAATTGGGCAAAATACCAGTGCTGCGATCAGAGAACCTACCGCGACAGTCCCAGGACCGTGATCACCGCCGGCTTTCTGCCCTGAAATAATATACAGCGCCCAACAGGCTCCAGCACCCAAGGCACAAGCCGCGCCAAATAAATCAATGGTACCAATGTTATGTCCCAGCGGTAATAAGAACCATAGCCCCAGAACGGCCAACCCTACCCAGATAAAGTCCACCGGGCGGCGAGAAGAGAACATGGCAACCGCCAACGGGCCGGTGAACTCCAATGCGACGGCAATACCCAATGGCACCGTTTTTAGTGACAGGTAAAACAAAAAGTTCATTCCACCTAATGTCACACCATAAATAAGCAGGGGTAAGCGGCTGCCTGAGGTGAATCGCATTCGCCAAGGTTTAAAGATGACAAACAAAATAAGTGTGCCGATACCGAGCCGCAGCGAGGTTATTCCTTGCGCGCCAACCAGTGGGAACAAACTTTTCGCCAACGATGCACCACTCTGGATGGAGATCATGGCAATCACCAGTAACAGAATAGGGACTAAGGGAAGTGAATGTTTGGATGAAGGAGACAAAGACATCCTGTTAAGCCTCAAAGAAAATTATTAGGTAGCTATTTTTGCCAGTGTAAATGAAATGTCAGCCAAGTGTTTGAAAATCACCAAAGGAGCGAAAAAAGAAACGGAAAGCAGTGAAAGAAATAATAAATTTTCAGCATTGCGGTTTTTTAACGCTATTTCTGCTGGTTATTTAAGCGCTAAAACTAAGAATAGTCTGGAATGGCTTTTGGTGATGGGAGTCACAAAAAGGTGTAGAATGGCGGAAATTCGTAAGCGTATTAGTAAGATGGAAGATTCTTGAAACCCTTTGTTACACCAAATAAATGATTAGACAATCATATGTAGGCAGAGTTTCCTACTATTTATTGTTATAATTTCATGGTGTTTTTGTTTCATCTAAAAATTTGCGTCTTTCGAGGTGGTTATGAATAAAATTGCATGTCTTTCAGCAGTAGCAGCTTGTGTATTAGCAGTGACCGCAGGTTCAGCCTTTGCCGGTCAAAGCACCGTTTCTGGTGGTTATGCCCAGAGCGATTATCAAGGTGTTGCTAACAAATCTTCAGGTTTCAACCTGAAATACCGTTACGAGTGGAGTGATTCTCAACTGGGTTACATCACCTCTTTCACTCACACTGAAAAAAGCAGCTTCGGTGACAGCTCGTCGGTATACAACAAAGCACAATACAATGCTATCACCGGTGGTCCAGCTTACCGTATCAACGATTGGGCTAGCGTTTATGGCCTGGTAGGTGTGGGTTACGGTCGTTTCAGCCAGAACTACCCAACTTCTGCTAGCGATAAAAGCAGCACCAGCGATTACGGCTTTACTTACGGCGCAGGTATGCAGTTCAACCCAATGCAAAATGTTGCCCTGGACGTTTCTTACGAACAGAGCCGCATCCGCAACGTTGATGTCGGTACTTGGGTTGCTGGCGTAGGTTACACTTTCTAAGCGACTGCTTAGAATAGTTAGCACTCATCTTTCACGGTGTTATGCTGTGTCTGATAAAAATCCGCTTTCGGGCGGATTTTTTTCGCCTGTCATATGATGCAGATGTGAGGCTGGCGTGTGATAACTATTTAACCGCATTTACGGCATCGACAATCAGCGCGATTATCTGCTGTGGATGAGAGAGTATCGAGGCGTGGCTGGAGGGTAACTCAATCACCTTTTGGGCCTGAATTCGAGCAGCAAAACCGCGTTGTGTTTCGACCGGCAGCATTCTGTCTTCCGTTGAAACCTGATACCAGCAAGGTTTGACCCGCCAGGCAGGCTGAGCAGACTTATCAGTAAAAGCGCGAGTTGCTAAGGGTTTTTGCACCATAGACATCACCAGTGCTTCATTCTCATCAATGTCCTGACACATATTTTCGTGGAACTGGTCAGTGTCAATCCATAGAAATCCATTATCATCCGGGCGAATATAAGCGGCGCCAACAGGCGGTTCACGCAGTGCAAAAGTACTGGATAAGCTCTCTCCCGCATCGGGGGCAAAAGCGGCGAGATAGACCATACCGACCACATTTTGCAGATGCCCGACTTGTGTAATGACCATGCCACCATAAGAGTGGCCCACTAATAGGGTAGGGCCATATAAGGCGGTAGTTAGCTTAATGGTCCGCTCCACGTCATCTGCTAACGATGTCAGCGGATTTTGTATTGCAATGACCCGGTGCCCCATGGTGTGCAGGGCTGGGATAATATAGCGCCACTGTGAGCCATCAGCCCATGCGCCATGGACCAATACAATATTAAGTTTTGTCGCCATATTTCCTCCTGAACGGGTATTAGTCCAAGCGGTGCATAATATCGTTATGCAGAAATAGCATTCTTGACGAATAACAACTTCTACTCATTTACCTGCATTAATGAAAAATCTTGTTTATAGCCAGATGTTATTAAAATTAAACAAATCTGTTATTAGGTTTAAAGTATAAAGCGCTGAGCGCTGATGGCTTTAGGATAAGGATGAAAATGAAGTACCGAATAATCCATTTGGATATCAATTGGCGATATAAAATTCCTGCGAATAGGATTCGCTATATTTTAAATTAATAAAAACAAGAGATTAACAAGGTTCTCTGTTTGGGTGTTACTGCGTAATTTACTGGTAAAAATGAGATAATATGACACACTACTATTAGTGCGGATTAACCTTCAGGCTCTTATCGTGATTCACGCATTAAGCTAAATAAAAAAATTGATGGTCATAAAACAGTTGGTTGTAATAAACGATAGGTTGTAATAAAACAATAGGTTGTAATAAAAAATGGGTTTAAATCATGACGACACTCAGTGAACAGGCTCCACCTCTGTTACATGACACCAAGCTTGAACAGCAGATTTTAAGACATTCAATTTTTTGCACTTTGTTTATCGCCATTATGGGGATTGTTTTTGGTATCGTATGCGGTTCGATGTCGATTATTTTCGATGGTATGTTCTCTGCTTTAGATGCTGGAATGTGCAGTTTATCGCTATTGGTTTCCCGATTACTTGGTCAGCCGCACAGTCGGCGTTTTCAATACGGTTTCTGGCATGTTGAACCACTGGTTCTGGCTTTCAATGGCAGCTTGCTGGCCTTTCTTTGTCTTTACGCATTCGTCAATGCCATTAAGGGGATTTTCGACGGCGGCAGGGAATTGGAGTTGGGGTGGGCGATTGTTTATGCATTAGTGGTCAGTATTTTCTGTTTCACCCTCTTTTTAAAACAACGTCGTTTAAATAAACGAGTCAAATCCGAGCTAATTGCATTGGATACCAAAAGCTGGTTAATGTCGGCCTGCATCAGTTCTGCGTTATTAGTAGCCTTCTTGCTTTCATGGTGTATGGAAGGTACCCGCTATGCGCATTTGATTGTTTATACCGACCCCGCTGTATTGGCCTTGTTAACCTTGGTCTTAATACCTGTGCCAATAAAAACAGTCATTTCGGCAGTTCGTGAAATATTACAAATGACGCCAGACAATCTGGATAATGCCATTGAGAGCTTAATGGATAAGTTAATGGCAAAATATAAATTTATTGATTACTCCCACTATGCCACCCGCATGGGGCGGGGGTTGTTTATCGAGATTCATGTGGTTATTCCACCAGAGATGGAGACGAATGGTGTCAGTTATTTTGACAAATTACGCGATGAAATAGCCAAAGAAATTGGCGAGTCCGGCCCTCATCGGTGGCTAACGATCTCCTTTACCCGCGATGCAAAGTGGTTATAGCATCAACATCAATAGCGGGTATGGCGGCGTGTAAATAAATTAACCAAGGTAATGATTCTTATGAACAAGATGATTATTAAACGTCAGATAAAACTTAACGCTATTGATACGCCGCCAAGGTTTGATGCTGTTACTAAGGTAGCCATTAATGATGAAACCATCGAATATCGCAAAGCTAAAGTTATTAGTAATATGCGCCGTGCCGCTATCGATTATTTATTGGTGTATGCGGACAAAGAGCATGGGGGTAACTTTGAATATCTGGCGGGGTTTATTCCCCGTTTTGAAGAAGCGGCTCTGGTGTTACATGTCTCGGGCGAGGTCTATTTATTATTAGGTAACGAGAATTTAAAGTTATCTGACTATGCCAGAGTCAGAAATACCGTGATTCATGTCCACTATTTTTCATTGCCAAATCAACCAATGGACAACAGTAAAACGCTTACTGAATTATTGGCAGCAACCGGGATTCAGCAGGCTAAAAAGATTGGGGTTGCAGGATGGAAACTGTTTACCAGTAAGTTGGACGATAACAGTCAGCTATTTGATATTCCGCATTTTATTTTGGATGCAATTAAAAAGTCTGCTTCACCGGTAGCAACGATTATTAACGCTACCAGTCTATTTATTGGCAGTGATATTGCAGCTAGAGTGACCAATAATGCTAATGAATTGGCGCACTATGAATATGGCGCTAATTTGGCGTCGAATTGTATTCTTAATGCATTGGCGGCGGTTGATATCGGCATAACAGAAAAGCAACTGGGCAGTTATCTGGCAGATGAAGGTCAACCGAACACTGTTGTGATAATTGCTGCGACTGGCGCCAGATTTGAACAGGCAAATTTATATCCCAGTGATAAAGCGGTACAACTCGGCGATAAAATATCATTGACCACTGGGTTTAAAGGCGGTTTGAGCAGTAGAACCGGCTATGCGGTTCATCATGTAGATGAACTACCGCGCGCGGAAAGAGATTATCTTGATAAGGTTGCGCTACCTTATTACACAACAGTCGTCGCTTGGCTGGAAAATATTCGTATTGGTATGCCAGGAAAAGAGATGTACGCATTAGTGGAAACGGTTTTCCCTAAATCACAATACCATTGGTCGCTAAATCCCGGCCATTTAGTTGCTGATGAAGAGTGGTTGTGCTCTCCCATTTATAGCGATTCTGAAGAGATAATTCGCAGTGGGATGATATTCCAAATCGATATCATTCCTTCGGTAAAAGGTTATGCCGGAGTGAGTGCTGAGGAGTGTATTGCACTGGCTGATCAGCATTTACGTAATGCGCTCGCTACACAGTACCCTGATGTTTGGCAAAGAATACAAAAACGGCGTAGTTATCTCAGCGATATCCTGAATATCCATCTCAGCGAAGAGGTGCTACCGATGTCTAACACAGTTGGCTATCTGCGGCCATTCCTGCTGGATAAATACAGCGCATTGCAATGTATTGATGAGTAACAGCACGAATAACCTAGGGTTTAGGGTATTTATTTAAGGGGCTAATAGTCCCTTTTAGTGGCATCAAGCTTTTATTGCCGCAGCCACTTAGCGTCAGATTTAAGCGCTTGCTGAGATTTCGTGCAAAACTGGAGGCGATACTCTTGCCATCTTGTGGCATAATGCGCGCCGAATCACATTTTCTATAATTCTTGAATATCCCTATTCAGTAATCCAATCGAGAGCGAGCTCTGTGCTAAGTACTAACAATATCACCATGCAATTCGGCAGCAAGCCGCTGTTTGAAAACATTTCAGTAAAATTCGGTGGCGGTAATCGCTATGGTCTGATCGGCGCTAATGGCTGTGGTAAATCCACCTTCATGAAAATCCTTGGCGGTGATTTAGTTCCTAGCGGCGGTAACGTATTCCTTGACCCGAATGAGCGTCTGGGTAAGTTACGTCAGGACCAATTCGCCTTTGAAAACAACACAGTGCTGGACACCGTTATTATGGGTCACGGCGAGCTGTGGGAAGTAAAAGAAGAGCGCGACCGCATCTACGCTATGGCTGAAATGAGCGAAGCAGACGGCTATAAAGTGGCTGATCTGGAAGTTGCCTACGGTGAAATGGATGGTTACAGCGCAGAAGCACGTGCCGGTGAATTACTGCTTGGTGTCGGTATTCCGGTTGAACAACATTATGGCTTGATGAGCGAAATCGCTCCTGGTTTTAAATTGCGTGTATTGCTGGCGCAAGCCCTGTTCTCAGACCCGGAAATCTTGTTACTCGATGAACCGACCAACAACTTGGATATCGATACTATCCGCTGGTTGGAGCAAGTGCTGAACGAACGTAGTAGCACCATGATCATTATTTCCCATGACCGTCACTTCCTGAACATGGTGTGTACCCACATGGCGGATCTGGATTACGGCGAACTGCGTGTTTATCCGGGTAACTATGACGAATACATGACGGCGGCGACACAAGCTCGCGATCGTCTGCTGTCAGATAACGCCAAGAAAAAGGCCCAGATTTCTGAGCTGCAATCTTTCGTTAGCCGCTTTAGTGCCAACGCCTCTAAATCCAAACAGGCGACGTCTCGTGCTCGTCAGATTGATAAAATTCAGCTTGATGAAGTGAAAGCGTCTAGCCGCCAGAACCCGTTTATCCGCTTTGATCAGGATAAAAAACTGTTCCGTAATGCGCTGGAAGTTGAACTGTTGACCAAAGGTTTTGATGACGGTCCGCTGTTTAAAAAACTGGATTTGCGCCTCGAAGTGGGTGAAAAAGTGGCTATCCTCGGACCTAACGGTATCGGTAAATCTACTTTGCTGAAAACCTTGGTTGGGGATTATGAGCCGGATTCTGGCACCGTGAAATGGTCTGAAAACAGTAAGATCGGTTACTATGCGCAGGATCACGCCAGCGACTTCGAAATCGATCTGACGGTATTTGACTGGATGAGTCAGTGGAAACAGGAAAAAGACGACGAGCAGGCTGTGCGCAGTGTGCTGGGCCGTTTGCTGTTTAGCCAGGACGATATCAAGAAGAAAGTACAGGTCTTGTCTGGTGGTGAGAAAGGGCGGATGTTGTTTGGTAAGCTGATGATGCAGCGCCCTAACATCATGGTAATGGATGAGCCAACCAACCATTTGGATATGGAATCGATTGAAGCGCTGAACATGGCATTGGAAATGTACGAAGGTACGCTAATCTTCGTTTCCCATGACCGTGAGTTCGTCAGTTCTTTGGCAACCCGAGTGATTGAAATGACACCAGGCAAGCTGATCGACTTTACCGGTAACTACGAAGACTATCTGCGTAGCCAGGGTATTCAGTCCTGATTAGTTGATGGTGTGTTGATAAGAGAGCTGATGCATTGCATCAGTTTTTTTTTTGCGCTAAATAGGCGGCTAATCTTTGCCACAGACTTCACAGTGGGCATCTTTGGCTAGCTTCATGGTCCGAAACTCTGCCGTTGCGGCGTCATACATCAATATGCGCCCAGATATCACCTGACCATAATCAGCTAACAGCTTTATGGTTTCCATCGCTTGTAAATTACCAATAATCCCCACCAAGGGCGACATTACCCCGGCTTCAACACAGGTCAGTGCATTGTCACCGAATAACCGACTGAGGCAGCGATAGCAGGGTTGGTTTGGCTGATAAGTGAAAACACTAATTTGCCCCTCCATGCGAATTGCTGCACCTGAAACCAGTGGTTTACGTTGTGCATGACACAGTCGATTGAGTTGCTCGCGGCTGGTGACATTATCGGTACAATCCAACACCAACTGATGTTCAGCAATGGTTGCCGCGAGTTGTTGGTCATCTAACTGACCATCAATGGATTTCAGTGCCAAATGAGGGTTCATTTCAGACAGCGTCAGTGCCGCAGAGGCCACTTTTGACATTCCGATACGATTATCGCGATGCAAAACCTGCCGCTGCAGGTTGGAAAGCGAAACCGTATCAAAATCCAGCAGGGTAAGGTGGCCCACGCCTGCTGCTGCCAGATATTGTGCGGCTGCGCATCCTAGCCCCCCTAATCCAACGATTAACACCTTGGCAGCATTCAGTTTTTCCTGACCGTCAAAATCAAAACCGCGCAGCACGATTTGCCGGTTATAACGCAGGGCTTGGGCATCGGTCAGTTCTGGCAGCATCTCAGCCTCTCCACCATGTACAATTTATTGCCCCAATAGCCCGTTAAACAGTTCGATTTCAACTGTTTCACCGACCGAGACAGAACCGCGTTCTCGTTCCAGCACAATAAAGCAGTTACCTTGGCTGAATGAACTGAATACGTGAGACCCCTGATGACCTGTGGTGCGTACTTCCAATTCACCGTTAGCATTGGTGGAGAAAATACCGCGTTGAAAATCTAAACGGCCGGGGGATTTCTTCAATTTTGTCGCCGCGACCGCGTTGAGGCGCAGTGGTGGACGCCACCCCGCATGGCCGGAGAGTTTAGCAATAAGGGGTTGTACCAACTGATAGAATGTTAGCGCCGCCGAGACCGGATTACCCGGTAAGCCGCAGAACCAGGCGTTATCCAATTTGCCGAAAGCAAACGGTTTGCCGGGTTTTATCGCCAACTTCCAGAAACCGATATCGCCTAACTCTTCCAGCATCTGTTTGGTGTAATCCGCTTCACCCACCGAGACACCACCACTGCTGATAACAAGGTCAGCGGCGGCATCGGCTTGTTCAAATGCTTTGCGCAATGCGAGTTGATCGTCACGGATCACGCCAAGGTCAACTATTTGGCAGCCTAACTGTTGCAGCATCAACCGTACCGCGAAGCGGTTAGTATCGTAAATCTGTCCTTCGCCTAAGGGCTGCCCGACTGGTTGCAATTCATCGCCGGTAGAGAAAATAGCCACTTTCAGTGTGCGAAACACGGCAATCTCTGCAATGCCTAATGAGGCGAGTAGCGGTAATTGCGCCGCGCCTAATTTTACCCCCGCGGGGAAAACGGCAGCACCCTGTTGGATATCTTCACCCGGCAAGCGGATATTTTGCCCAACCTGCACCTGGCTATTGAATATGACACCTTGTTCGCCAGCCACGGCCTGTTCTTGCATGATGACGGCATCGGCTCCCTCAGGAATAGGGGCACCGGTCATGATTCGCACGCAAGTATTGGCTGGCCACTCACCTTTAAACGGTGCACCGGCAAAAGCCTTGCCGGCCACCGGCAGCGGTAATGTGCTGCTAAGCTCATTACAACGCACGGCATATCCGTCCATGGCTGAATTGGCGAAGGGGGGCACAGCAATCGGTGATGTAATTGCACTGGCGGTGATACGTCCCGCCGCTTCGGTCAATGCGATGATTTCTGTTGCCTGCAATGGCGTAACCTGCGACAGCATTTTAGTCAGAGCTTGTTCGAGAGAGAGTAAATCCGAGGTATTACTGTGATCCATGCTGGACTCCGTGGTCAGTGTGCACCGTTAGCTAGAGGTAATTATGGGTGCTGAGCTACCATCAAATAATGAAACCATTATGGCAGAGATTGTCAGGTGGGTGAATGGATGGCGGCGCAAAGAGACGATAGATTGATACTGCCTTGATCAGTGCTATTATTTTCATGGGTATAAACCTTCGGCAGGCAACACAGGGGTGTGACATGGAGTATCAATCGATTCTGGACTTTTGGTTTAACGAGATGGACCCGGCGTTGTGGTTCAAAAAGGATGAGGATTTTGATGCTCTGCTACGCAAGCGGTTTGGCCCGGTTTGGCAAGCGGCATCAAAGGGGGAATTGGCCCACTGGCGGTTTAAAATTGAAGGGCGTTTGGCGGAAATATTGATACTGGATCAATTCAGCAGAAACCTGTTCCGTGATTTACCTGCATCATTTTCTTGTGACGGGATGGCGCTGGTGCTAGCGCAGGAAGCAATCAGCAGTGGTCAGACGAAACAATTATCTGATATTCAACGCGGCTTTCTTTATCTTCCTTTTATGCATTCCGAATCGGCGCTTATTCATAAACAGGCATTAGAACTCTTTACCGAATTGGGTAATGACAATCAGCTTGATTATGAGTTACGCCATAAAGCGATTATTGATCGCTTTGGCCGTTACCCACACCGCAATCATATCCTCGGGCGAGTCTCAAGTGCAGAGGAACAGGCTTTTCTTTTACAGCCAGGATCTGCTTTCTAGACAGAAAAGGGCAGACGAATACAGGGTCAGCAAAATCGCTGTGCTGGCCACTTATCGTCACTTTGACTACGTACTGTTCCCGTTTTTTTCTGTCGTGCCGCTCACAAAAAAACCTTCACCAAACAGTCGACTTAACATATTTATGTAATTGACATCACAAAGGAAATTGAGGTTTTTCCTAAACTACTCTCTGCGCTATAACTCTCATTGAAACGATAATGTTACCAATATATAACAATCTAACAATATAAAAATGAGAGTTCAGTGTCTGTGATTTCTCGGTTCTGAGCTTATATGGCATGGACGTTTAACAATGTGGCAGACGCATCATTATGGTTGAAACAACTTCATTAGACACTACTGTGGTAGAAGGTCAGGGAACATCAGCACGTCTGACAGATAAAGCAGATACCCGGCAACGGATACGAGCCATTGTTGGGGCCTCTTCTGGGAATTTGGTTGAATGGTTTGATTTCTATATTTACTCTTTTTGCGCGCTCTATTTTGCCCCGCTTTTTTTCCCCAGTGATAATCCAACCACCCAATTAGTGCAGACTGCCGGTGTTTTTGCTGCTGGTTTTTTGATGCGGCCGATTGGCGGCTGGTTATTTGGTTATATTGCTGACAAACATGGCCGCAAGTTATCCATGTTGATTTCGGTCTATATGATGTGTGCCGGTTCGTTGATGATTGCTTGCCTGCCAACCTATGCGTCAATTGGTAGCCTGGCACCGGTCTTACTGTTAGTCGCCCGTTTATTCCAGGGGTTATCTGTTGGGGGCGAATATGGTACCAGTGCCACCTATATGAGTGAAGTCGCAGTGAAAGGGCACAAAGGGTTTTATGCTTCGTTCCAATATGTCACATTAATTGGCGGCCAATTGCTGGCATTATTGGTGCTGGTTCTATTACAGCAAACACTTTCATCAGAGGTATTGCACAGTTGGGGCTGGCGTATTCCTTTTGTTCTGGGCGCACTGTTGGCAGTGGTTGCTCTTTACTTACGCCGTTCACTGAATGAAACCTAGGATGAGAAGAACCGTAATAAGAAAGATGCGGGTAGTTTGAAAGGGCTATGGAAGAACCGTCGCGCATTTATTATGGTACTAGGCTTCACCGCGGGTGGCTCTCTTTCTTTTTATACCTACACCACTTATATGCAAAAGTATTTAGTCAATACCGCCGGAATGGATGTAAAAACCGCCAGTTTGGTAATGACGGCTGCATTATTTATTTTTATGCTAGTGCAGCCCTTATTTGGTGCATTATCCGATCGTATCAGCCGGCGTACATCTATGTTAACGTTTGGCCTATTATCAATGTTATTAACAGTACCTATTCTGCACGCCCTTAAAGGGGTAACCAGTCCATATATTGCGTTTATGCTGATTATTACCGCCCTGATTATTCTCAGTTTTTATACCTCTATTGGCGGATTACTAAAAGCAGAGATGTTCCCACCGGAAGTGAGGGCACTGGGTGTCGGCCTGTCTTATGCAGTTGCAAATGCCATGTTTGGTGGTAGTGCTGAATATGTGGCGCTGTCTCTTAAGTCTTTTGATATGGAAAACAGCTTCTTTTGGTACGTTTCGGCAATGTGCTTCGTCACCTTCCTGGTTTCATTGCGCCTGCACCGCAAAGGGCAAGAGGTTGAGTTATAGTGCGAAACCTACATTAATTGCTTTTACCTCCATATGATGAGTTAACTCTTTATTAAATAGAGTTAACTCATCACCAGCCAATAATTGGCTAGCAGGGATCTTCCCGATGAGATAGGCCGATAATGCTTTATATTCATGCGAGGTTAATTCCTCCAGTTTTCTAATATTTACGTCTCTAATATTAACGCTATCTATGTTTACGATGGGTATTATATCACGCATGTTACGCTCCTGTTTTTAAGTTAATTTTCCATCTCTCATGGTTATTATTCTATTACCATATTTGGCGGCTTCATCTGAGTGTGTGACCATTATTATGGTTGTTCCGGTCTGATTTATTCTGCTTAATTGTTCAAGTACATTTCGGGTGTTTTTACTGTCCAAGTTACCGGTTGGCTCATCAGCTAACAATAATGCTGGATTGGATACCATGGCACGAGCAATGGCGACTCGTTGTTGCTGACCACCCGATAATTGCATTGGTTTATGATCTCTACGATTCTCGATAGCAAAAAGGTTTAAAATCCGATTAACGCGTTCAATACGTTCTTTTTTTGCAACATGGCGATACTTCAGTGGTAACTCAATATTATCGAATATTGATAAATGTGGAATAAGATTAAATGATTGAACAATATAGCCTATCAACTCACGCCTTAATATAATTCGTTGTGAGTAACTTAGGGATACGACATCCTTTCCTGCTAAGGTAAGTGAGCCACTATCAAGTGAGTCAAACATGCCTATAATGTTGAGCAGAGTCGATTTCCCCGATCCTGATGGACCCATAATTGATACGAATTCACCTTGTTCCACAGCGAGGTTCAGGTGATGAAATACCCGGGTTTTAATCGTTTTTGTTATGAAACACTTTTCTGCATTTTGTATGTTTAGCATATTATTTAAACTCAATTATATTATATTGGTTACTGTTTGAATATGAAGGGATGATAATACGTTGACCTGAATTTAGTCCTGCTGTTATTTCTGTTTTTTCTGCGTTGCGGCGCTTAATTTCTACTTTAGTTTTAATCGCATGATCATGTTTTTGTTGGTAGATATAGAGGTAGTTACCCCCATGTTTATCTGAAGTAATACTTTCATTGAGTACTAATAATATCTTCTCTTTCTCATCTTGCAATGAGATTTCTATTTCAATAGATTGGCCTCTTTTTAGCGGGACTTTGTTTAATTGAGTCGGTGTCAGCTTTGCCTTAAACTTGCCATTATCAATAACTGTGGAGACCGATTCAATAAGCAGTACAATATCCTGGCCATTTATTTTTGCAATAACACGAGTTTGTGGTTTTATCTTATCCAAGTAATATTCACTCAAAAAAACATTGAAATAATATGAATTGAAATTATCTACGACTGCTATTTTTTCACCAGGCTTTATTTGCTGGCCTAACTCAATGTCCAAAACAGATAAAGAGCCGTCAATAGGTGCAGTTATTACTAATTGATCGATGCCCGTTTCAATCATTCCCATCATTCGTTCAAGTAATAAAATAGAGTCATTAATATTATTTAATTGCTTAGGAAGTGATTTTTGGTTTTTGTTATTATGTTCTAGTAATATCTCACTCTTAGTTTTCCAATTTTTCAGTATATCTTTTTGGTTTTCTAACTCTGATTTTGCAATCATCGATTTTGTATCGAGGACTTGATGCCTGACAAGGTTTTTGCTAACAACCTCGATCTGGTGTTGAGCTTCTTGTAGGCTGAGTTTGGTATCTCGATTATCTTGTTCCAATCGCATTTTCATATTACGCAGATTATTTATTTGTTCGGCGATATCTGCCATTCTGGAGGTTGTTTCTAACATGAAATCATAATTGGATAAACGAACGATAACATCACCTTTGTTAACCGCTTCAAAAGCTTTTTTGGCAATTTCAATGACTTTCCCCCCACGTTCACTTGATATAATCGTGCTTTCCTTCGGTACCGTAATGGCACGTGTAATTAATACGTCCTGAAATTCCTCAGGCTTAACCGTAATGAAAATAGTGTTTTCCCGCGCAACTAATAACGTATTTTGGCTTGTGAATAAAGAGTAAATGTAAAAAAAACAGGCAATCAGTATAAGTGATACACCTATAATAATTAACGTTATGCGTAAGTTTGTATGTGCATTTTTTTCAATTTTTATATCCATGTATTTATTGTTTCTTTTTGGTATTTATGTTGTCATTATTAAAGATCAGCGTAATAGTCATAATGACAACTATGCTAATTATGAAAATAAAAAGTGTAGCAGTGGCATTGACGTATGAAAGATTATCCACAGCATGGTATTGAACCAACCATCGATGCAATAAAAAGAAACCCATCGAGAATGCTATTATAGCAGCAAAAATAATGGGGGCGATATTTTGCTGTATAAAGAAAACGATATGGGTATAAATAGAACCACCAATAGACTCCATTATTCTTAATGTCTTACCGATTCGTTTGGTTTCGGATATACTGATGATTACCGTGCTTATTAATATTAATAAAATTGAAAGTATGGCAACAAAATTAGCTGTTTTTTGCATAAGTCTATTCGTATTGAAATATGCTTGATGTAAATGTTCCACTGTTTGTATTTGCGTGGGGTTAACCCGATATCGCTCAAGTGTTTTTTTAACTTCCCCAAGATCCTGTATATATTGCAATTTTAATGCGCCATATCGTTGGGACTTGTTTTCAATAAATATCAATAGTGGTGTGGTGTTTTTATTGACATCTGCAAGATAAAAATCATTTATTATTCTAAGGATTCTTATTTTATGTTCAGAGTCATTATCATTAATGTAAAATATGCTATTCAATGTTTCATCATAGGAATGTTGCCCCATTAAAGTCATAAAGGATTGAGTTGCTACCGCATGGACAATATTATTATCATCACTCGGCATTAGCACATTATCATACCCTGCTAATACCTTAACTCCCCAGGTATCAAGGAAGTGTTTATTAGCATTAAGTGTATTTACTGTTACTAACTTATCTTTCTCTTGCTGATTAAGATGAAATATTGACGTGTTTGTCCTCGACATGTCAAAGGGTTGCCAGCTACTAAGTGCGATAGACTCTATATTTACAGTATTCTTCAATTCATTTTGTAAACTATTTATTGCTGCTTGATCAATTAACTCATCACTTAAAGTAAATGTCACTATATTGTCTTTTTCATAACCAAAATTATGATGCTGCATAAAATCATTCTGTGTCAATATTCCTGCCCATAAGTAAACTATTATGCCTGCGATTGTTATTTGTATGCACAGTGCTCCTTGATGGACGTAGCGTGATATTGGCTGTTGATTATAAATATTATAATGGCCAGATTGATTGGGAAAAACGGTAACATATAGATATGTTATATGAGAAATGAGAATTTCTGTATAAATTGAAATCAATGTAAAAAAGAAGGAGGCTAGTAATGTTTTAGTTTCTTGAATGAGAATTAACTCTTTAACGCCTGTAGATAGCTGTATTAAAACAATCAGAAAGAGGATTGCTAACAGGAGTACAAAAAAGGCTTGAAGCAGTGCGATGGAAAGTGCTTCAGTCAATAGTTGATAACGAGAGGCTCCGAGCGATTTCTTTATCTGGAAACTGTTTTTTTTATTGGTATTTATTACATTGTTAACATTAAAAAAGTTCATGGTGGTTGTTAGAAATATAAAAATACCGGCTGCATATAAGCTGTATAAATAGGATTTTGCAATAACTGTGCTGATCTCATCAGGTAACCCATTATCGTAATGGATATCGGTAATATTACGTGCAGATAATTGAATGAACTCTTCGGGGCTGAATGGTGCTCCAGGGGGTTGGGGGGCGTAACGGGTAACGAGTGTACCCAATTGTTCAGAATCGGGTTTTTCTCCTGCGTCCATTGTAATAAAGGCATAAGCGTGCATATCGTACCAATCATGCCTTTTATCATGATAGCCATCTATGAGTTCGGGAGAAAATGCAATCACGGCGTTGGTTTTAAAACGGCTATCCTTATGCAAACTAACCATATCTTTAATGACGAATTGGCCTTTGTTCCCTAAGGTGATAACGTGCCCGACCGGATTATCCAGATGAAGATATTGACGATTAAATTCTGGCGTAATAATAATTTCATTCTGGGTCAGATGAGGGCGGTATTGAGAAGTATTTGGTTCATATAGATTAGGTTGATCATTACTCAGTTTATAGGGATTAATGACATTGAAGAAATTCGGACTAACGGTATAAATCTCTACTTTGCTGTGAGTTTGGTCATTCACTTGTAAGTCTGTAAATAGACGTAGTGCATAGATAACCTCTTTAATGTTCTTTGCATTCTGCAATGCTGGAATCAATGGAAAAGGTACTTGTGCTGATTTTACATCGTCACCGTTTGGCAAGTTAAACTGAGTTTCTATGCGATATATTTGTGCGTGGTCATTGTGGTAATTTTCAATACTTCTATCCGTTAAATAAAGCAGTAATACTAAAAATGATGAGAGCATACCTAAAGCCGTTATTATTATCGCTAATATACTTGCCATCGGGCTAAGCTTTACATCATTAATGAATTCACTTGTAAACATACAAGAATATCTCAATTTATTTATCCCCATGATTTCAAGACGTAAATGTGTTGGATGCGTTTATTTCTGCCTTCCTTCCTACATATTGAAACCTATAAGGTGTATTGAATTGCTTTCATTGTTACTGCTATGTGGAGCAAGGTTAGGCCATTAATGATTTATGGCCTAACCAATAATTTCTGAATGGTTCATGTTTTTCTATTCTTCAGCAAAGCTTCTTGACCAGTTCCATGCTGTTATTTTGCTTCGCAGGGTATTGTTTTTTATTTTTTCTATTTCATTGTCATTTATATAAAATGCATTACTCTTAAATGATTCTTCTAATGATTGCAACTTACCTTTTAGTGCTATTAAGTGGCTGTATTTTATTTCTTCATCATCTGATTGCTTTGAAATATTCATATAATACTCCATTTAAATAATTATCTTTGAATGTAATTAAGTACCAAAAAGATTCTTACTGTTTATTTGTAATTATATTTTTGGAATTTATCAATATTTTTATTTATAGATATGTTTGTATGGAATGTGATTAGCTATCATGTTTTTTTAATTTTTCGATTGTTAATTGCTATAACTGTAACGGGAATAACTATGCATTTCTACGTTAAAATAAAAAAGCCCCGTAGGGCTTAAAATAGTTATGATTGATAATCACGTTAATTACATCGATTACGGATGTAAGAATTCCGCATGGAAGCGTAAGTGATCTTCAATAAATGTGGCTATGGTGAAATAGCTATGGTCATAACCCGGTTGAATACGAAGTGTCAGTGGCCAATCGCGCTGTCGCGCCAATTCAGCTAATTTTGCCGGTTGTAACTGGTCAGCCAGAAACTGATCACCATCACCTTGATCTACCAGCATCGGCAGTTGGGTGTGCGCATGTGTAAGTAAGTGGCAACTATCATATTGCAACCACTGACTCTCATCGGTACCCAAATACGCAGTCAAGGCTTTGCGCCCCCAAGGCACCTGACACGGATTGACTATCGGCGCAAAGGCCGAAGCTGATTGGTATTGCTGCGGGTTACGCAGTGCTAGCATCAATGCCCCGTGCCCCCCCATTGAATGGCCACAGATAGACTGACGGTCACTCACTCTGAAATGTTGGGCGATCAAAGCCGGTAACTCTTGGCTGATATAATCATACATCTGAAAATGTTTAGACCAAGGGGCTTGTGTTGCGTTGAGGTAGAACCCCGCGCCTTGTCCTAAATCATAACCTTCGTCATTCGGCACATCATCGCCACGTGGGCTGGTATCCGGCATAACCAGTACCAGACCCAACTCAGCGGCCACCCGCTGAGCACCGGCTTTCAATGTAAAGTTTTCATCATTACAGGTCAGACCCGACAGCCAGTAAAGCACCGGTGGCGGGTTGTCATCCCGTAAGGGGGGCAGATAGATGCTGAAGGTCATATTGCAATTCAGGCTGCTGGCGGTGTGGCGATAGCGTTGCTGCCACCCGCCAAACATCCGGTGCTCTTCGAGAAGTTCAAGTGACGTATTCATGCGTTGCCTGCCTCCTTGCCTTATTTGTTTTGTGAAGAATGATTAAAATGGATCACGGTACGGATAGATTTACCTTCATGCATCAAATCGAAGGCTTCGTTGATTTGATCTAGCCCCATGGTATGGGTAATAAAATCATTCAGAGCGAATTTACCGTCCAGATATTGCTGCACGATGCCCGGTAACTCGGAGCGTCCTTTAACGCCACCAAATGCTGAGCCACGCCATACGCGGCCTGTGACCAATTGGAATGGACGAGTCGAAATCTCTTCACCGGCACCAGCAACACCAATGATGACTGATTCGCCCCAGCCTTTATGACAGCACTCAAGCGCTGAGCGCATAACATTGACGTTACCAATACATTCAAAGGAGAAATCTACGCCGCCATCGGTCAGCTCGACGATCACATCCTGAATAGGTTTATCATAATCTTTCGGGTTAATCAGGTCTGTTGCGCCCAGTTTGCGGGCCAGCTCGAATTTACTGGTATTGAGATCAATACCAATGATGCGGCTAGCGCCAGCCATTTTCGCCCCAATCACTGCCGATAAACCAATGCCACCCAAGCCGAAGATGGCGACAGTGTCGCCCGGTTTGACTTTTGCTGTGTTCATCACAGCCCCCATGCCGGTGGTGACGCCACAACCGAGCAGACAAACTTCTTCTAATGGCGCTTCTTTATTGATTTTTGCCAGTGATATTTCCGGTACCACTGTCAGTTCAGAGAAGGTTGAAGTCCCCATGTAATGGAAGATCGGTTGGCCATTTTTAGAGAAACGAGTGGTGCCATCAGGCATCAAACCCTTGCCCTGAGTGCTGCGGATCGCCTGACACAAATTGGTTTTACCGGAGCGGCAGAATTTACATTCACCGCATTCTGGAGTGTACAGCGGAATGACGTGATCACCCACTGCAACGCTGGTAACACCTTCGCCGATTGCTTCTACAATCCCACCACCTTCATGGCCGAGGATCACTGGGAATATCCCTTCGGGATCTTTGCCTGACAAGGTGTAGGCATCGGTGTGGCATACGCCACTGGCGACAATCCGTACCAGCACTTCGCCTTTCTGCGGTGGCATCAAATCAACTTCTTCAACCGATAGCGGCTGGTTTGGCCCCCATGCGACTGCGGCGCGAGTTTTAATCATCTGCATGGTGTTGCTCCTATAGCTTCTGTGTGGTGACTGTTATATAAATTAATTGTTTATGTGTCTAATATGTTGCATCTGGCTGTCTGGACGTAAGTCAACATGGTTTGTATAAATTATGGCCGATAAGCGGCAAGCCGTCAGATAAGTCACTGAATTTCAATCTGCTCGATAATCAGTTCTTTTAAGGTGCGGACATTGGGGCTAAAGGCATCTTTACGCCAGATAAGCCAAGTTGCGGTATCGGCAATATCAGCCGGTAAGGCATGAACTTGTACCCGTTCATGGCCCGGCAGTAGCGCCAATACGGAATGGGGTATCAATGCCAGCCCGGCACCACTGGCAACACAGGCCAGCATGGCATGGTAAGACTGGATTTCCATAATATGGCCCGGTAAGACACCGGCCTGACGGAACCAACTCTCCAGGCGCAAGCGGTAAGAGCAGCTGGGGCGAAAGGCAAACAGTGTCTCATCCACCGCATCGCGGGCTTGCATAATCGGAGGGTGGTCCAAACAAGAAATGATCACCAGTTGTTCGTCGAAAGAGCGACAACCGTGCAGTTCATCATGTTGAACTGGCCCATCAACGAGCGCTGCCGCCAGTGTCCCAGCCCGTACCTGCTCGATGATTTCACCAGACGTCCCGGTGATCAGCGATAAGGACACCTGTGGGTAGCGCTGATGATAGGCCGCCAGCAAATTAGGCAGACGGGTGGCAGCAGTGCTTTCCATCGAGCCTAACGGGAAATTACCCGCCGGTTCGCCAGCATGCGTAATGCGCATTGCCTCTTCGCTTAGCGCCAGGATCCGGTTGGCATAACAGAGGAAGTTATGGCCCATAGGGGAGAGCCGCAGGCGCTGTTTTTCACGGATAAACAGGTCGGCACCCAGCTCAACTTCAAGTTGGCGCAGGCGGGTCGTCAAATTTGACGGGACGCGGTGCATCTGCTCCGCTGCCCGGGCAACGGAACCGGTTTCTGCTACACAGCAAAACATGCGTAGCTGGGTCAGGTCCATAGGTGTTCTCTTTTTGTGATGAACTTAGTTAGTATTATTCATTTTTTGTGATTCTAATGCTCAGGCATGATATTGGCAACTTTCTTTTAACCGTCTGGCAGGAATTATCTGTCAGCAAACAATGGGCAGGGCAGATGGCATTAAGAATTGCATTAAGTGGTTTTCTCGCGTTAGTGGTGGCGATGGGAATTGGCCGTTTTGCTTTTACGCCGCAAGTACCGCTAATGATCGCAGAGCATCAGTTCACCCTAACCGGTGCCGGGCTGGTGGCAGCCTTTAATTATCTGGGATACCTGTTTGGCGCTTTTGATGCTATGCGTGCCAGCCGCCATGTGGAGCGCCGTTTATGGCTCGGATTGTGGGGAGCGGTAACGCTTACGCTGCTATCCGCAGTAGTTGATGGGCCGTGGTGGCATGGCGTGGTACGTTTTGCCATTGGCTGGGCCAGTGGTTGGTCGATGGTACTTATCGCCGCCTGGACCAATGAACGTCTGGCCCACTTTGGCCGTCCGGCACTCAGTGCCGCAGTATTTGCCGGACCAGGCGCGGGCATATTCATCAGCGGTATGTTGGCAGTGGTTATTCATAGCTATGGCTTATCGGCCGCAGAAGCTTGGCTGGTCTATGGTGTATTGGCGTTAGTTATTATTGCCATGATCAGTATTAATCTGCCGCGAAGTGGGGAACTACATCGCCCGCATATCGCTGCGATTCCACTGACCTTAACGCCAGCACTCAAGCGCCTGGTGTGGAGCTACAGTCTGGCGGGATTCGGTTATATTCTGCCCGCAACATTTTTATCGCAAATGGCAGCAGCGCGCTTCCCAGATAGCCTGTTTGCCCAGTTTGTCTGGCCGGTGTTTGGTGGCGCGGCGGTGATAGGGATCACTATCGGTATTTTGACCCGCCATTGCCTGAGTTCGCAAACCCGCTTGGCATTAACACTCTGGGTACAGGCATTGGGGGTATTGTGCGCGGAGCTAGTGCCGGGAGTTAGTGGGTTGGCATTAGGGGCATTACTGACCGGTGGCGGTTTCCTGAGTGTGGTGCAACTTTCATTGCAGCATGGCCGGGAGCTGGCACCGCAACACACCCGCTATATGGCTGGTTTACTGACCACCGGTTATGCTATCGGACAACTGGTTGGCCCAATATTATCCGCTATCTCAACAACCTTGACTCACCGGTTAGAGCCTGCGCTGTACGTGGCAGTGGTGGCACTGTTCATTGCTGGAGGGTTGGTTATCAAAACGCCACGTCGCGCTCAGGAAACAGTTACCGGTTGATTTACGCTACAGTGGATGCACCAAATGCAACTATTTCATCATGATGTAAATAACGATTCGATATGAATAACAATCACTGGATAATCATTTTGCTCTCAACTAAAGTGGGGAGCAAAATCCGAACGTGATCTACATCATGTTTATACTGTTCGGATGTGTACGCCTGCTGGAGAAAAGAATGTCATCGCTAAGTAAAGAAGCTGAGTTGGTTCATGAGGCATTGCTGGCCCGTGGTCTTGAAACCCCGCTGCGCAAACAAGAGTTAGATGCCCAAACGCGTAAAACCAAGATTCAAGCGCATATGACTGAAGTCATGCAATTGCTGAATCTTGATTTGTCTGACGATAGTCTGGCGGATACGCCAAGACGTATTGCCAAAATGTATGTTGATGAGATTTTCTCTGGACTGGATTACGAAAATTTCCCCAAAATCACCCTGATTCAGAATAAAATGAAGGTCGATGAAATGGTCACGGTACGAGATATCACCCTGACCAGTACCTGCGAACATCATTTTGTCACTATTGATGGTAAAGCCACTGTCGCTTATATTCCCAAAGACAGTGTGATTGGTTTATCTAAAATCAACCGTATCGTGCAGTTCTTTGCTCAGCGCCCGCAAGTGCAAGAGCGGCTGACACAGCAAATCCTGTTGGCACTACAGACACTGTTAGGCACTAATAATGTCGCAGTTTCTATCGATGCGGTGCATTATTGCGTTAAAGCGCGCGGTATTCGTGATGCTACCAGTGCGACCACCACGACATCATTAGGCGGGTTATTCAAATCTAGCCAGAATACGCGCCAGGAATTCCTGCGTGCTGTTCGTCATAATAGCTAACGTCACAACGGCTAATTAGCCTTTTCCAGAGAGGGTACCAGTGGGTGCCCGTACACAGGATGTCGGGTATGCGTCAACGCATCGCAACGTTAGACAGTGCGCGAGGGCTGGCCATCCTTGGCATTCTGCTGCTTAATATCAGCGCCTTCGGTCTGTCAAAGGCTGCTTATCTTAATCCGGCCTATCTGGGCCTTCCTTCGCTATCCGATGCCTGGACTTGGGCCATTCTCGATATTGTGGCACAGGCCAAGTTCTTATCTATTTTCGCCATTCTGTTTGGTGCGGGCCTTGAGCTATTACTTAAACGCGGCAAGAGCTGGATTCGGGCGCGACTTTCCTTATTGCTATTACTGGGATTAATTCACGGTATCTTTTTCTGGGATGGAGACATTCTATTTGCTTATGGTTTGATCGGTCTGGTGTGTTGGCGAATGATTCGTGATGCCAAAGATGCCGCCAGTTTGTTGCGTACCGGTGCGGTGCTTTATTTAGTGGGTGTCGCGGTATTGCTGTTACTGGGGTTTATCACTAATGGCGAACCGGGGCGATTTTGGCAGCCGGGGCCTGCGGATCTGCAATATGAGCAATTTTGGAAGTTGCAGGGGGGCATGGAAGCCTGGAAGAATCGGTTAGATCTGTTGTCATCCAATTTGATTGCTATCGGCGCCCAATATGGCTGGGAGCTGGCTGGCTCGATGTTATTTGGTGCTGGGTTAATGCGTTCTGGCTGGCTACGCGGTGATTTTAGCTTGCGCCACTACCGTTTGCTTGCGGCATGTTTGATACCGCTTTCATTAGTTATCCAAATACCTGGGGTGGCACTGCAATGGGCAGTGGGCTGGGATTACCGTTGGAGCGGTTTTTTGTTGCAAGTTCCCCGTGAGTTAGGGGCTCCATTACAGGCTGTGGGCTATCTGGCTCTGCTGTATGGCTTCGGTCCCACAATATCCGGTTGGCGTGTCAATCATTGGTTGGCACAGGTAGGGCGCATGGCTCTGAGTAATTATTTACTGCAAACATTGATATGTACGTTGATTTTCTATCACTTCGGCTTATATCAACAGCTTGACCGCCTACAACTCCTCGCGATTGTTCCACTGGTCTGGCTGTGTAATATCCTATTCTCCCTGCTATGGCTGCATTACTTTGCCCAAGGGCCACTCGAGTGGTTATGGCGAAAATTGACCGCCTATGCTTGCGGTCAATCGTTACAACCACGCAACACTAAGCCCTGAATGCGTCTGTAAAGTAAAAATGATCGAGCGGGTTGCAAATTTGTATGTAAACGTTTTCTTTCTTGTGACGCATTTCACGTGGCAAATTCAACAAACTGGGTAGGATAAGCCACCTGCCATGCCCAGTTCACATCAACACGCGCATGGTTACTTATTCACAGGATAAGGTCATGGCTGCTCTGCATTCATCTGGAAATAGTATCACCATTCGTGATGTGGCCTCGCGGGCTGGCGTTTCGCTGGCTACGGTATCCCGTGTCCTCAATAACAGCGCTGCTATTCGGCCAGAAACGCGCGCCGCAGTGCTGAAAGCGGTGTCAGAACTGGGCTACCGCCCAAATGCTAATGCACAAAAACTGGCAACACAAAGTAGCGATACTGTCGGTGTGGTGGTGATGGATGTCTCTGATCCCTTTTTTGGTGCCTTGGTGAAAGCGGTAGACACCGTAGCCCAACGACATCAAAAATATCTGTTGATTGGTAATAGCTACCACCAGGCCGATAAAGAGCGTCATGCCATTGAAGTGCTACTGCGTCAACGCTGTAATTCATTGGTTGTTCACGCTAAGGCATTGAGTGACGGTGAGTTAATCGCTTTTTTAGACCAGGTTCCAGGTATGGTTCTGATTAATAGGATTATTCCTGGGTTTGAGCACCGTTGTGTAGGATTAGACAATGTTAGCGGTGCGCAAATGGCATGCCGTTTACTGCTTAAACAAGGGCACCAACGTATCGGTTTTCTCGGTTCCAACCACCCCATTGATGATGTTATCCAGCGTCAAACGGGTTACCTAAATGCGCTTGAGACCGCCGGTATCACTGCTCCTGACAGTTGGCGAGCATTTGGTACTCCTGATCTGGCTGGGGGGGAGCGTGCCATGATTGACTTGCTGGGGCGCAATTTACAGCTCAGTGCGGTGTTTGCCTATAACGACTCAATGGCTGCTGGTGCGCTGGCGGTGTTGAAAGAAAACGGTATCAGTGTCCCTGAGCAGTTTTCGCTGGTGGGCTTTGATGATATCCCTATTGCCCGCTATACCAGCCCCAAATTGACCACAGTGCGTTATCCTATTGTTTCTATGGCAACTTTAGCCACCGAGCTGGCACTTGAAGGGGCCAGTCATCCGCCAGACCCGCACGCGGCTTATTGTTTTAAACCCACATTGGTACCGCGTCATTCTGTCGCAATTTGTGGGGTCGCTCACTAGTTACGTATTTATTCTTGTGTAACCGTTTTCAATCTGTGAGAAAATTCACAGATTCTTAACAACGGCCCGTCTATGCTCTAGTTGTTTTCTACCTGAATGTATCAATATGTCATCGGTTACCGGATAAAAAAACACACGGTAGCGGGTTTTAGAATAGTAATTTACAAACACGCGTTCCGCAGATGTTGAGTTTGTAAGTGGCATGGTTTTTGACGACTCAGGCGGCTTTCTCGGAGTGGAGTGCGCTCAAGGACGATAGATATTCAGTGTCAGCAGCTTTGAACGATGGGTCTTTCTCACGTTAAGGCGACGGTGTTATCACCCTGTACTACCCTACATAAACCCGGAGATACAAATGAATAAGAAGGTTTTCACATTAGCGACCCTGGTTGCCAGCATGATGTTTGGCGCGGCTGCTCAAGCTGATACCCGTATTGGTGTCACTATTTATAAATATGATGACAACTTTATGTCCGTGGTCCGTAAAGCTATCGAGAAAGATGCTAAAGCATCTCCTGACGTTACCTTACTGATGAATGACTCCCAAAATGACCAGTCCAAGCAAAACGATCAGATTGACGTATTGCTGGCTAAAGGTGTGAAAGGGCTAGCCATTAACCTGGTCGACCCAGCAGCAGCACCGGTTGTTATTGATAAAGCACGCGGCAACGATGTGCCGATCGTGTTCTATAACAAAGAACCTTCACGTAAGGCATTGGATAGTTACGATAAAGCTTACTATGTAGGGACTGACTCTAAAGAGTCTGGTGTTATTCAGGGTGAGCTGATTGCGAAACACTGGAAAGCCAACCCAGCATGGGATCTGAATAAAGATGGCAAAATCCAATTTGTGCTGTTGAAAGGCGAGCCGGGTCACCCAGACGCTGAAGCACGTACAACTTATGTCATTAAAACGTTGAATGAAAAAGGTCTGCCGACTCAACAATTGCAGTTAGATACTGCAATGTGGGATACCGCGCAAGCTAAAGATAAAATGGATGCCTGGTTATCTGGCCCTAACGCCAACAAGATCGAAGTGGTTATTGCTAACAACGATGCGATGGCGATGGGTGCAGTAGAAGCCTTGAAAGCCCATAACAAAACCAGTATTCCAGTATTTGGTGTTGATGCCTTGCCAGAAGCGTTAGCGCTGGTGAAATCAGGCCAAATGGCCGGTACCGTATTGAACGATGCCAACAATCAAGCTAAAGCAACTTTCGATTTAGTTAAAAATCTGGCTGCCGGTAAACCTGCTGCTGAAGGGACTAACTGGAAAATCGAAAACAAAATCGTACGTATTCCGTATGTAGGTGTTGATAAAGATAACCTGGCTGAATTTACTAAATAACAGCCTGTCGTGATAGGTGGTGCCCAAAGCCGTGTCAGTGCTAAGGGTAAAGCAGTAATTATTAACCTTCTGGCCCCGATATTGGGTAACCAGCACCGGGGCCGAAGGTTTTTTTGCATTGATCCTTATTTTGAATATGCACTTATCGGCGAATAAGGTATTTATTTCGCAGGTGAGTGGCAATTCTTAGCCAGGTATAACTATGGCCGATATTAATACAGCACAACCCCGTGAGTGGTTGCTGGAAATGAGTAATATCAATAAATCATTTCCGGGTGTAAAGGCGTTAGATAACGTAAATCTTAAAGTGCGGCCAAGTTCGATCCATGCATTAATGGGAGAAAATGGTGCAGGTAAGTCAACGCTATTAAAATGTCTGTTTGGTATCTATAAAAAAGACTCCGGGAGTATTCTCTTTCAGGGGCAAGAAATAGAATTTAAAAGCTCTAAAGAAGCATTAGAGCACGGTGTCTCTATGGTTCATCAGGAATTAAACCTGGTGTTACAACGTACAGTGATGGACAACATGTGGCTGGGTCGTTACCCAACCAAAGGTTTTTTTGTCGATCAAGATAAAATGTACAAAGATACCAAAGCTATCTTTGATGAATTGGATATTGATATTGATCCCCGCGATAAAGTCGCAACATTATCAGTATCTCAAATGCAAATGATCGAGATTGCCAAAGCATTCTCTTATAACGCCAAAATCGTCATTATGGATGAACCGACCTCTTCATTAACTGAGAAAGAGGTTAATCATCTATTTACGATTATTCGTAAATTGAAAGAGCGTGGCTGCGGCATTGTTTATATCTCTCACAAGATGGAAGAAATATTCCAACTGTGTGATGAAATCACTATTTTGCGTGATGGTCAGTGGATTACTACCCAGCCGCTGGAAGGGCTGACCATGGATCAGATAATCTCAATGATGGTGGGGCGCTCACTGAGTCAGCGTTTCCCTGATCGCCTGAACACGCCGGGTGAAGTCATTCTGGAAGTGAAAAATCTGACCTCGCTGCGCCAACCCTCGATCCGTGATGTCTCCTTTGATTTGCATAAAGGCGAGATTTTGGGGATTGCTGGCTTGGTTGGGGCCAAGCGCACCGATATTGTTGAAACCTTATTTGGTATCCGCGAAAAAGTGGCCGGGACCATTAAGTTACATGGCAAAAGTATTAATAACCATAGTGCCAATGAAGCCATTAATCATGGGTTTGCACTGGTAACTGAAGAGCGCCGCTCAACCGGGATTTACGCTTATCTCGATGTGGGTTTTAATTCCCTGATCTCTAATATCCGTAACTATAAAAATAAATTTGGGCTGCTGGATAATACGCGCATGAAGAGCGATACCCAATGGGTTATCGATGCGATGCGTGTAAAAACGCCCGGTCACCGTACCAGTATTGGCTCTTTATCCGGTGGTAACCAGCAGAAAGTAATTATTGGCCGTTGGCTACTGACTCAACCAGAAATATTAATGTTGGATGAGCCGACTCGAGGTATTGATGTCGGTGCTAAGTTTGAAATCTATCAGTTAATGACTGAATTAGCGAAGAAAGACAAAGGGATTATTATTATCTCCTCTGAAATGCCTGAGCTACTAGGGATCACTGACAGAATTTTAGTAATGAGTAATGGTCAGGTTGCGGGAATTGTTGATACTAAGCAAACCACGCAAAATGAAATATTACGTCTTGCATCCTTGCATCTCTAATCTAGTCGAAGGTTCTTATTATGAATGCGTTAAATAAGAAAAGTATGCTCACTTACCTTAAAGAGAGCGGGATTTATGTGGTGTTGTTCGTATTACTGGCAATTATTATTGTTAAGGATCCGACGTTTTTAAGTCTGATGAACTTAAGTAACATTCTAACCCAATCATCGGTGCGTATTATTATCGCACTGGGTGTGGCAGGGCTGATTGTTACCCAAGGGACCGACCTGTCAGCCGGCCGTCAGGTAGGTTTGGCGGCGGTAGTTGCGGCGACCATGTTGCAAGCAATGGATAACGTTAATAAAGTTTTCCCTGATTTACACACAGTGCCGATTCCGATTGTTATTTTAACCGTCTGTCTGATTGGTGCGATTATTGGTTTGGTCAACGGTATTATCATTGCTTACCTGAATGTGACTCCATTTATTACCACATTAGGTACGATGATTATCGTCTACGGGATTAACTCCCTGTATTACGATTTCGTTGGCGCATCACCGATTGCAGGTTTTGATCCGGCATTCTCAACCTTTGCTCAAGGGTTCTTACGATTTGGTGATTTCAAACTGTCTTATATTACCTTCTATGCTTTGATTGCTATCGGCTTTGTCTGGGTGCTGTGGAATAAAACTCGCTTTGGTAAGAATATTTTTGCCATCGGCGGTAACCCGGAAGCGGCAAAAGTTTCTGGTGTGAATGTGCCACTAAACTTGATCATGATCTATGCCTTGTCCGGTGTGTTCTATGCTTTCGGCGGTATGTTGGAAGCAGGCCGTATCGGTAGTGCGACTAACAACCTTGGCTTTATGTACGAGTTGGATGCGATTGCCGCCTGTGTGGTGGGCGGTGTGTCCTTTAGTGGTGGTGTTGGTACCGTTATCGGCGTAGTGACAGGGGTAATTATCTTTACCGTTATTAACTACGGATTAACTTATATCGGTGTGAACCCTTATTGGCAGTATATTATTAAAGGTGCGATCATTATCTTTGCCGTCGCATTAGACTCACTGAAATACGCTAAGAAGAAATAATCGGTTATTGTGAATTAACGTAACAGCCAGTCAGGGGTAAACCCGACTGGCTGTTACGTTATGGGTGTCACTTTTATTCACGTCATTTCGTCAAATTTGTCGATATCAATGGCGCTATTGACTCAATGAGCTGGATTGCGCAGATAAATAATCCAATAGGTCAGGCCAACCAATAACCCACCACCAATAATATTGCCGATAGTCACCGGGATTAGATTATCGATAATAAAGTTATTTAGGGTCAGCGCAGAAAATTGATCCGGGGTAGCATTAATTGATAGCCAGAACCCCGGTGATGCATAATCGCGGATGACAATAGCTAATGGGATCAAAAACATATTGGCAATGCTGTGTTCAAAACCGCTGGCGACAAACATGCCGATAGGCAGTAACATCACCACAATTTTATCCGTCAAAGTATGGCCGGAATAGCTCATCCATACTGCCAGACAGACCATTAGATTAGCCAGAATCCCCAAACACACCGCTTCTACAAACGTATGATGCAATTTGTGTTCGGCAGTTTGCAACACATTCAAGCCCCATAAACCATTTGCCGCCGTATGCTGACCGGCAAACCAAATCAATGCCACAAAGAACAGTGCACCAATAAGATTACCGAAATAGACATTCACCCAATTACAGATTAATTGCCGCCAACTGATTTTGCCACTGGCTTTAGCCACCACAATGAGTACTGTGGATGTGAATAAATCAGCCCCACAGATAATCACTAAAATCAGACCAAGAGAGAAACACAGGCCGCCTACCAACTTTGCCAACCCAAATGCCACCACGCCAGCAGTGCCGGTTGTTGCTGTAATGTAGAAGACAAAAGCGATAGAGATGAATACACCGGCAGTCATGGCTAAATAAAAGGTGGTGGCCGGATTCTTAGTGGCTTTATATATACCGACTTGCTCTGCCAGTTTTGCCATATCAATCGGAAGCCGCAGATCAAAGGGATTTTCAATGCTCATTGATAACTCCTTACTTATTATTTTATCGGTGTAGGGGAATGAAAACTAAATATTAATAAATTATTTTCCTGACCTAAATGTAATGCATTTTTCATACCAGGCATTCATTGAGCGGTTTTTACTGTTGCATTTTGTATTTTTCCTAAAATTGCTTTTTTTCGAATCAGATATTAATACGTATCTTTTATTTCGATATGTATTTATTTATATAGCGCCAGTTGTGATTTGATACTCCATATGTGGTGAGTATCACATGTAACCTAATGTTTTTATTTATCTTACGATGAAAATGAGACGTAATTTCAACTGATTGGTAAGATGGATAAATTGCGGAGAAATAGTTTGTTAACCCAGATCAAGCTTATCGGCTGTTGATATATATTTGTTCAGTTTAATACCTTAAAGTAGTGATCATTTTTCTGGGCTTAATAACGACGTTTATGGATAGAGCAAAAAAACTACCCCGTCCCACATTGGCTCAAGTTTGGCAAGATACACTGTTCACGGTATCAAAAAAGTTATTATTGCTACGGGATATAACCGATTTAGTGAATGAACTCAGAAAGCTCTCTTTTTCTGTGGTGCGTTTTCAGCGGGTCAATTTATTATTGCTTAACCCTCTTTATAACCAAAATACCCTTTATACCCATGACGATGCGACCAACAGGGTGCAGGGATCGCAAAATATCTTGTTTGCCGAAGGCCCCGGTGGCTTAGCCTGGCAGCAGCAGACGCCTTTGCAGACTGACCATCGCCGTATGCAAAGGGAGTTTTCTGCTGTTTGTGATTTGATTCCCTATCAGGAATTGCACTCTGGCTGCCATTTTCCCTTGGGCCATGACAATCATTGGTCAGGCTGTATTGAATTTATTAAAACTGATGACAGTGAGTTTGATGAACAAGCAGTTACTTTTCTGGGGTTACTGGCAGATGTAGTGGCAATTGCCGTTGATAATATTGCTGAGATTAATCGGGCATTTTCCGAGCGTGAAAAACTGCGCTTTGAGCGCGACCATTATCGGATTTTAGTGGATGTGACCAATACGGTTATTTCTAAGCTGGAATTGGATGTATTAGCGGCAGAGGTTTCAAAAGAGATACATCGATTTTTTAATATTGATTACATTAGCTTAGCGCTGTGCGGTACCCATAAGGATAAAAATAAGTTAAATGTATTCTCTACCCGCTACCAGAGTGGTAAGGCCGTACAGTATCAGCAGGCATGGGTGGATATTACCGGCACTTTGGCTGGGCAGGTTTTACAGAGCAAAGCGTTATTGTTGGTTAATTTGGCTGATATCTCTCTTTTAGCACCGGATGATAAGCAACTGGCAAATATGCTGGATGAAGGGTTACAAGTTGTTTGCCTGTTGCCGCTTTTTTTCGGTCACAAAATGTTAGGTGTTTTGAAACTGGCACAATGTCAGAGTGATATTTTCACTGATAGCAATGTAAAACTGTTGCGCCAAATTGCAGCTCGTATTGCCATTGCGGTTGATAACGCGCTGGCCTACAACGAAATTACCCGCCTAAAAGATTCGTTGGTAAATGAAAATCTCTATCTAACGGACCAGATTATTCATAATGAAGAGTTTGGCGAGATAATCGGTAATAGTGCAGGGATTAAAGCAGTACTGGAACAAGTTGAGATGGTGGCTTCCAGTGATTGTACCGTATTGATCCTGGGGGAAACCGGCACCGGCAAAGAGCTGATTGCCCGGGCTATTCATAATTTGAGTACCCGCAAGAATAAACGCATGGTGAAAATGAACTGTGCAGCCATTCCATCGGGATTGATGGAAAGTGATCTGTTCGGTCATGAGAAGGGGGCTTATACCGGTGCATCATCACAGCGTATTGGCCGGTTTGAAATGGCTGACGGCGGCACACTATTTCTTGATGAAGTGGGCGATATTCCTCTGGAACTACAGCCTAAATTATTACGTGTATTGCAAGAGCGGGAAATAGAACGCCTTGGCGGCAGTAAAATTATTCCGGTGGATGTTCGCCTAATTGCTGCGACCAATCGTGATTTAAAATTGATGATGGTGAATCGCGAATACCGCAGCGACCTTTATTATCGTCTTAATGTTTTTCCGATTGTGATCCCTCCGCTGCGTGAGCGGCCGGAAGATATACCGTTGCTGGTGAAATTCTTTACTCAGAAAATAGCCAAACGGATGAATCGCACTATCGACACAATTCCTGGTGAAACATTACGTTTGCTCAGCCGTTTACCGTGGCCAGGCAATATTCGTGAATTGGAAAATGTTATTGAGCGGGCGGTCATCCTTAGCCGTGGTACTACGCTGAATTTGCAGTTACAAGAGCTGGAATATCATCTGTCACCGCTAGAGGTTACTAAACCTGTGGCAGAAAGGGTTGTGCATAAAACCTTATTACCTGAAAGTGAAGAGCCTGAATCTTCAGAGTCTGAGCGCGCGCAAATTGTTCGGGTATTACGTGAAACCAACGGCGTGGTTGCTGGGCCAAAAGGGGCTGCCATTAAGTTAGGGCTAAAACGCACCACCTTGTTATCACGGATGCAGCGGTTAGGAATATCAGTAAAAAGTATCGAAGATGAAGATGGGATGGATTAACTCATTTATTTGCTTCGAATAAAACTAATATCTATTTACCGAATACCGTGTTGAACCAAGCAGTGCCAAACCCTTCTACCTGAACGCGGCGTCGCGAGCAAAGCCAGTCTGGGCGCGCTCAGCGCACAGCCACCGGAGTGTACATATAAGTACATGACGGTGGCGAGCACTGCGTAAACCCAGAATGGCAAAGCGCAGTAGCCGTTAACCGATCACCCCACTTCGGCTTCTCTACGTAACCGCGCCTTCAACTGACTGTATTCCTGTTGCACATAGTTTTCTGCCCACGTCTGATCTGGGATGGCTTCCAGCTTCACCGCGCAATATTTATATTCCGGTGTTTTGGAAATCGGATCCAGATGGTCCAGCGTCAGCTCATTACAGGCACCAATCCACCACTGGTAGGTCATATATACCGCGCCGACATTAATACGTTCACTGACTGAGACCCGCGTGATAACTTTACCGCGACGGGATTCTACCCATACCAGTTGTTGATCCTGCAAGCGCATTTTATCTGCATCCTGCGGGCTGATTTGTACATAACCCGGTTCATCGGCCAGCGTTTGTAGTGCGGAACAGTTGCCAGTCATCGAACGGCAGGAGTAGTGGCCGACTTCACGCACGGTACACAACACCAGCGGATATTGCTCATCCACAAGTTCCATTGGCGCACGCCATTCACTGGCAAATAACAACCCTTTGCCGCCAGGACGGTCAAACTTATTACCGGCATACAACCAGGGTGTACCGGGGCTGTCTTCAGTGGTACATGGCCATGGGATATAGCCCAAACCTGCCATTTTCTCGTAGGTTGCGCCATAGTACAGCGGGCACAACTCACGCAGTTCATCCCAAATCTCTTTGGTATTGTTATATTTCATCGGATAGCCGAGTGCGGTCGCCATCAGACTAATAATTTCCCAATCTGGTTTTACATCACCTTGTGGTTCAACCGCTTTTTCAAACCGCTGGAAACCACGGTCTGCCGCAGAATAGACCCCTTCATGTTCACCCCACGAGGTGGCGGGGAAGATAACATCCGCCTCGGCTGCGGTTTTAGTCATAAAGATATCTTGCACAATCAGCAGTTCTAATTCGCTGAAGGCTTCACGCATCATGGACAAATCCGGTTCGGTCTGGAGTGGATCTTCGCCCATCACGTAGTTGGCTTTAATTTTCCCCTCTTTCACTTTATGTGGAACATCGGTCAGCGAGTAACCGACTTTATCGGACAGGGATGGTACCCCCCAGGCTTTGGCAAATTTTTCCAGTGTGGCGGGATCGGTCACAGATTGATAACCCGGATACATATTTGGCAATGCGCCCATATCGCAGGCACCCTGCACGTTGTTTTGCCCGCGTACCGGACCAACACCGACATTCGGGCGCCCCAGATTACCGGTTAACAGTGCCAGTCCTGACAACCCTTTCACGACATCTACGCCCTGGCCCCACTGAGTGACACCCATCCCCCACAAGATGGTGGCTGAAGGGGCGGCGGCATAGATACGCATGGCTTCACGAATTGATTTCGCCGGCAGGCCAGTAATGCTTTCGACATATTCCGGGGTGTATTTGGCGACGATTTCACGGTACTCGTCGAAGCCCTCGGTATAGCGTGAGACATAATCTTTATCGTACAGCTCTTCAGTGATCAACACATTGGCAAAGGCATTTACCAGTGCCATATTGGAGCCGTTTTTCAGGGGTAACCAGAGATCTGCAATACGCGCCGTTTCGATATGGCGTGGATCGCAGACAATCACTTTCGCGCCTTTTTCTTTGGCTTTCAGAATACGGCGGGCCACGATCGGATGGGAGTCAGCGGCGTTGTAGCCAAACACTAAAATACATTTGGTATCTTCAATCTCGCAGATTGAATTACTCATCGCGCCATTACCCAATGTCACTTGCAGCCCGGCGACCGACGGGCCGTGGCAAACACGGGCGCAGCAGTCAATATTGTTGCTGCCGGTAACCGCACGGGCAAATTTCTGCATCACATAGTTGGTTTCATTGCCTGGGCCACGGGATGAACCGGTATGCATAATGGCTTCCGGGCCATATTTTTCTTTGATTGCCCGCAGTTTACTGCTAGCAAACTCAATCGCTTCATCCCAGGATACCGCCTCCAGCTTGCCGCCTTTTTGGCGACGGATCATCGGCTGTTTAAGGCGCGGAGTTAGCAATTTGGTGTCATTGAGAAAGTCCCAACCATAGTAGCCTTTCAGACACAACTCACCCTGATTGGTGACGCCATTTGCGCCTTCAGCGCCAACCACTTTGCCATTCTCAACCAGCAAATTGATTTTGCAGCCGGAGCCACAGTACGGGCAGACCGTTAATGCTTTTTTCATAATAATTACCCTTCGTTCTTGGAGCCGCAGCCTTATTGACTAAAAGCTCATTTCGTTGGCTTCATCTAAAGCAGCACGCATCTGTTTTTTGCGCAGCATGGCCTGCATGGTGTCGCGGCCAATCATGTGCAGCGCCTGCGTTGGGCAAACGGAGATACACGCCGGGCCGGCGGCTTGCCCTTCGCACAAGTCACATTTCTGTGCTTCGGCTTTCAGGCAGAATCCTTGTGAGAGGCCGTTAAACATCACTTCGACCTGTTTGGTCACGACGCTCATCGCACCATACGGGCAGGCAACGACACAGGTTTTGCAGCCAATGCATTTTTCCTGCAACACTTGAATACTGTCCGCTGCCCGAACAATTGCGCCGTTCGGGCAAACATTGGCACAAGGGGCATCTTCACAGTGCCGACACATAATGGCGGTACTGACATTTAGCCCTTTAACCACCTTCAGCCGAGGCGCGAAATTGGCTTTAGTTAGCGTGTCCAGCTTGCCACCGTTGTGTGCCAGCACGCAGGCCACCTCACAGGTGCGGCAGCCAATACACTTTTTGGGGTCTGCGATTATGAACCGGTTCATTGTGTTCTCTCCTTCCCCTTCATCTTTCAAGTTGCAGATGTGTTGGCTGCACTTGCTTACCCGAATCACTTACTTGAGTAAGCTCATCGGGACTCACTCGCTTGCCGCCTTCCTGCACCTTGAAATCTATTGGGGATAAATATCTTCATCTTTCAAGTTGCAGATGTGTTGGCTGCACTTGCTTACCCGAATCACTTACTTGAGTAAGCTCATCGGGACTCACTCGCTTGCCGCCTTCCTGCACCTTGAAATCTATTGGGGATAAATATCTTCATCTTTCAAGTTGTAGGTGTGTTGGCTGCACTTGCTTACCCGAATCACTTACTTGAGTAAGCTCATCGGGACTCACTCGCTTACCGCCTTCCTGCACCTTGAAATCTATTGGGGATAAATTGATAGATCTGGCAGATTCACGTTTAGAACAGCTAATCTGGCTCATTACCTTACATACTGCATGGTTTATGCCAACTTGAAGTGGTCAGGTAAAAGTGAATAAATGTGATTGTTTTATAAAGGATTAGTGGATGCTGATGTGGGCGGGGAGGTTAACAGGAAACTGTCGGCTGGCATGACGTCGGCAAATTTGACGACGGCATGCCGTCATTTCGCTATAAATGCGCGAAACCACCGTCACCTTGCCAGTGTGGCAGTTGTTGATACACCGTTTCTACCGCCTGTTTTACTGGCTCGGTCATTGGGAAGTAAAACGCTACTAAGGTGGGTTGAATCCCTACAAAAATGACTTCGCTAATATCTTCCTTTAACTGATCAATTAGAAAGTTGAGCGGTAAATTATGGGTGCTCATGATAAACATTTCGGCAATTCGCTCAGGGTCAATGATGCGAATCTCACCCGGCGGCAGCTCCATATCGGCAGCATCGACAATAACTAATCGCGTCGGTTGCAATGCGCGAATACGATGCACCACATTTTCCGGTGCCGAACCACCGTCAATCACCTGCCAGTCAATCAGTGGTTGTTGTGTCATGCGTTCAGCCAGTAGTGGGCCTGCGCCGTCATCGCCCATCATGCTGTTGCCAACGGTTAACACCAGATTGAGGGCGGTGGTGTGAGTGGCGGGGGGATGTGGCATGTTCATGGGCGGCGTTTCACCATTAAATAGATGGCAGGTTCCTGCTCGATATCGTACAGGGTTTGCAGCAGTTGTTGGCTCCATGGCTGGTGGAGTGAGGCGGAGTTTTCAGCCAGTGGTGCGAAGGCTTTTGCCAATAACTGGGTATGGGTACTGTCGATGGTGATTTCACCAAACTTCAGTAAACCGGCCATCTTGCGGTGAGCCTCGCCGGCGGGCAACTGAGCAAACCATTGTTCATATTCTGCCAGCGGGCATTCCATGATGGCTTTTAAGCAATCAATCACCCCCACATGGTGGCCGATAGCCAGTGAGTAATACATCACTTGTTGTGCTTGCTCGGGCATATCGTCATCACTGTCGAGGAACTTCTGATTCAGTGCATAGAAAATAACCTTAGCGGACATCAGCTTTGCCTCCCGCCAATTGTATCAGGGCAATGTGTTGCAGGTTGGCGAATATCTCGCTCAGACGCGGATCATCTTGTTGGCGCAGGTAGTTCTGGCAGCGCTGTTCAAATTCCGGTAATGGCTGATTGACCAGCAGCGACAAGAAACTGTCGGTGATTTCCCGCCCCTGGCGATAGCCGGCCATACGGCGCGCTTCACGCTCCAACAGCACTCGCAGATTGAGCGGTGCATCGGGGTGAATCAGCGCGACGCGTTCATCGGCACTCTCCTGATGCTCTTCGCCTTTCAGTTTTTGCTCCAGCAGACCCAATGCCACGGCAAAACCATAGATGGTTGCGGCTGGGGTCGGCGGGCAACCGGGAATGTACACATCAATCGGTACGATGGTATCGCTGCCACCCCAGACACAGTACAGGTCATGGAAGATGCCACCACCACAACCACACGCGCCGTAAGAGACGCAGATTTTTGGGTCAGGTGCCGATTCATAAGCACGCAGTGCCGGTGTGCGCATGGCGCGAGTAACCGCACCGGTAAACAGCAAAATATCCGCGTGGCGGGGGGAGGCGACTACTTTGATACCAAAGCGCTCGGTGTCGAACAGTGGGGTGATTGAGGAGAAAATCTCAATCTCACAGCCGTTGCAGCCACCACAATCCACCCGATAGACATAGGCGGAGCGCTTGATATCTTTCAATAATTTACTTTTTAACTGGGCAACCGAGGGATCAAGTGCGATCGGTTGACTAACATGGTGCCCCCAGCCCGGTTTTAATGAATGTGGTTGGCTCATAGCTTGCCCCTCCCTTCGCTATGCTGATCCAGCATGACGTTGTTATTAATAACGATATTCTGTTTGCGCTTACACTCAGGGCAAGTTTCAAAATGTGGCCGCTGCTGCTCGACATCCTCGGCCGCCATCCCGGAATGAATCAGCAGTGCCATGACATAATCCACTTCTTTTTTCGGTGCAAAGGGTTGCTGGCATTGCTGGCAATGGGCAAGGGTAAAACTGGCGCGCTGATACAAATCCGCTTTGTTGAAGACGGCCAGTTCAAACTCTTGTGATAACACAATGGCGCGGGTCGGGCAGACCTCCTCACAGCGGCCACAAAAAATGCAACGCCCGAGAAATAACTGCCACTGACGAGTGCCGCTAGCAAGATCGGTTTCCATGGTTAGCGCATTGGCAGGGCAGGCCATGGTACAAGCACCACAGGCGATACATTGCTCGGCATCATATTGCGGTTTGCCGCGAAAACCGTGGCTGACCTCAAGCGGCTTAAACGGGTATTTCACCGTGGTGTCGCCCACTTTCAGGATGGTTTTAAACAGTTTGAACATTCTTCATCCCTCTATTTGAGCGGCGAATGGGTGCGCTCAATGCCATAACGCTCGATCTCTTTGTACGGCACAGTGACGGATTTTTGCTTGCGCACATCCACCAGAGTGACCCGGTCAGTACAGGAGTAGCAGGGATCGAGGCTGCCGATAATCAGGGGCGCATCGGAGACGGTATTGCCGCGCAACATATAACGCAGCACCGGCCAATTGGCGTAAGTTGCCGCACGGCAGCGCCAGCGGAATAGCTTCTGGTTGTCGCCGGTCATGCTCCAATGCACATCTTCGCCACGTGGTGCTTCCGAGAACCCGAGGGCGAACTTGTAAGGTTGGTAATTGACTTTTTCTTCCAGCAGCGGCCCGCCGGGCATATGGTTCAGGCCATATTCAATCATCACCAGCGAGTCAAAGAACTCGCGCACCCGCACCAGCAGGCGGGAGTGGACATCGCAGCCATCAAGGGTAAACAACTCTTTGGGCACATTGGCATAGTTGGCGTAGCTGTGGTCATGGCGCATATCACGCGCATAGCCACTGGCGCGGATCATTGGGCCGACCGGACTGAAATCGCGGGCGATTTTGCGATCAAGCAGGCCCACCCCCACGGTACGTTGTTCGATATTGGCGGTGCTCATCAACATATCCACTAACTGGCCGATATCGGCACGCATCTCCGAGACCAATTGCAGCGTTTTGATGCGATCCGCTTTCAGGATATCGCGGCGGACGCCACCAATCAGATTCAGACCATAGGTTTTACGTGCGCCAGTGAGCATCTCAGCAATCGTCATCGCTTTTTCACGCACGCGGAAGAACTGCATAAAACCGGTATCGAAACCAACAAAGTGACAAGACAAACCGATATTGAGCAGATGGCTGTGCAGCCGCTCTACTTCAAGCAAAATGGTGCGGATCATCTGTGCCCGTGGCGGCACGATAATGCCCAAAGCATTTTCAATGGAAGAGGTGTAGGCCACGCTGTGGGTGAAGCCACAGATGCCGCAGATGCGATCTGACAGGAAGGTGACGTCGTTGTAACCCATGCGAGTTTCGGCCAGTTTCTCCATGCCACGATGGACATAAAATAGGCGGTAATCGGCATCAATAATATCTTCGCCGTCGACAAACAGCCGGAAGTGACCCGGTTCGTCAGAGGTAATATGCATTGGGCCAATAGGCACCACCCGGCTACTGCTGCCTGCTTCGTTTTCAAACTGATAGGTTTCTGTATCGCTGGTGGGCGTGGGGCGCTGGCGATAGTCCATGGTGTCTTTACGCAACGGATAGAGGTCATCTGGCCAATCATCGGGCAGCACTAAACGGCGCTCATCAGGCAGACCAACCGGTTGCAGACCATACATATCGCGTACTTCTCGCTCGCCCCAGACGGCGGCAGGTACCCGAGGTGTGACTGACGGGAACTCCGGTCGTTCGGGGCTGATAAGTGCTTTGACAATCACCCAGCACTTATCGCCATACTGCTTACCGGTCTCTTCGCCATATTGTTCACGGCCTTCCATCGACAGCACATAGTAAATGGCAAAATAGCCATTCAGGCTGCGTTCATCATTACCAAACAGCACCGACAACCAGCCACCTTGTTGATAATAAAGGTGCTCTACCACATCGGGCAGGCTATTTAGTTTGATGGTAATGGTCAGTTGATCAGGGGTTTGCCACTCTTCATCTAAAATCGCCGCAGGAAATTGTTCACGCAGGCGGGCTACATAGGCTGCACCCAGCTTTTCACCGCTGTGTGGATGGCTTGACACCGGCTGACCTGAACCCGGAATAGCTGAAATAGGGGTTTCGCGAGTCACGTTACATCTCCTGACGATTCGGGGTTAGTTGCACCGCACTATGGCTTTGTGCAACGGATGGAATGGGCTGAGTTACGGGTTGCGGTGGAGAGAGGTGCTGCCACGGCAGCATAAATTGTTGCTGGGTTGGCTCACTGCCATCGTTATTGAGAACAATCTGGGCCGCATCGGTCAATAAACGGGTCACTGGAGCCGGAATATGCACGCCAAGCAACAGCATCAACAACAACAGTATCGCCATCGGCGCGGTGGTCAGAATACCCAGTTCGCCTTTGCTGACCGCTGCCGGTGGTGTTCCCAACACGGTGTTGGCTATCATGCGTACCAATCCGGCCAGTACCAGTGTTAGTAGCAAGAGCAGGGCGATAACCAGCCAAATATGGCCGGCGTCAATCGCGGCAGCCACCACCATAAACTCACTGATAAATACGTTAAACGGCGGCATCCCGGCCAGCGCTAATGCGCCACCAGCCAGTAACACCGCAGTCAGCGGTGCGACGCGGATAATGCCTTTAATCGCGCCCATATCCCGCGTGCCGTATTTCAATAACACATTGCCGGAACCACAGAACAGCAAGGTCTTAGCCAGGCTGTGATTCAAGGTGTGGAACAGTGCTGCCAGCACACCTAGCGGGCCGCCAATGCCCAGCGCAACCGCAATTAACCCCATATTCTCGACGCTGGAATAGGCCAGTAAACGCTTCATATCGCGCTGAGCCAGAATAAAGAAGGCGGATACCGCAACCGACATCATGCCGAACACCAACAGCAGCATTTGTGGGAAATGTGGCCCGATGGCGGCGCTGATAATGATGTAGTAACGGATGATAACCAGCAGGGCGCAGTTAAGCAGTACGGCGGATAACAGGGCGCTGGTGGGGCTAGGAGCTTCACTGTGGGCATCCGGTAGCCACGAATGCATTGGGAACAGCCCGGTTTTGGTACCGAAGCCAATCAGGATAAAGACAAACGCCAGATGCATCAGGCTGGGGTCCAACTCTTTAGCGTGTTCAGAAACCACGGTCCAGAAGATAGCACTGCCCGGATCTGCCAGCACATTCGCGGCATTGGCATATACCAGCACTGTGCCGTACAACCCGAATGCCACACCGACGGTACAGATAATAATGTACTTCCACGCCGCCTCCAGTGAGGAGCGCTGCCCGTATAATCCCACCAAAAAGGCTGAGCTGAGGGTAGTGGCTTCAATACCAACCCACATCAGGATCAGGTTATTACTGGTGACCACCAACAGCATGGTGAACAGGAACAGATGGAAGAAACCGTAGTAGTTGCACAGCGTGCCAACTGTGATTTCGCCATTATTCACTTCATGGCGCATATAGCCAAGGGAATAGAGACCGGTGATAAAGCCGATAATGCCCAGAATAGCGAGGAACAGCGCGCTGAGACTATCGATATGCAGCCAATTATGCGCCGCCAGAATCTCCCCGCCCAGCGCAACCCGACACACTACCGTCAGCGCCACCACTAGCAACACAGTGATGCCGGTAAAATGCACCCAAGTGGTTGCCATCCGTGCGGCACTGCCTAACGCCCGGCAAGCGAACGCGAGCAATGAGGCTATTAGAGGTATCGCCAGCAGCAACAACAGCAGGTCAGTATTACTCATTTCATTACCCCTTTAGCGCCGTCAGTTGTTTAACATCCAGCGTGTGCAGCGTGCGGTAAATCTTGCGCGCCATGAGCGTCATCACAATCACCGCGAAGATGGCATCGGTGGCAACGCCAATCTCGACCAATTCCGGTGCGCGGAAGGCCAGCAGCGCCAGCATCAGATGAGCCCCGTTCTCCATCAGGCAATAGCCAAAGATATTTTTCAGAATATTGCGTTGGGTGACGATACACAGCAGGCCAATCAGGAAATGCCCCAATGAGACGGCCAGCGCCGGTTTCAGTGCGCTGACCATGGGCAGTTGCACCGGTTCAACCACGAAGTAGCTCAGCAAGATAATGATGGCGGCGATAAAAATCAGGCTGGCGGTACCAATGATGCCGCCATTGGCTTTGGGATCGTCCATTTGGCGAAAAGCGCGATACATAATCCACGGCACCAGCACCACTTTGGTGACAAAGGCACTCAGCGACCACAGGTACAGCTCGTGGGCACCCAAGGTTTCAGCCAGTACCAGAAAAATCAGCACCAGTACCAGTGACTGCAAGGCATAAAGCAGCGCCGAAGTGGCGGGTTTCTTGGCGATGATTACCAGTAGTGAGGTAATGATCAGCAGCCCTGCGAGGTTATTTACGACCAAATTATTGACAAGAAGTGTTCCGGTCATTTTCTACTCCCTTATCCGAGCCAGGCGACAGCAATAAAGCTTGAGCACACCGACATAATCACCAGAATCACCAATACCCCCTGCATCGCCAGTGGCAGCGGTTTGGCGCAGGCGACCTCTGGTGATGGTTTACCGGGTACGGTTTGCCCGAACCAGTAGAGGAACCAGCCAAAGCTCGCTACCGATTCAAGTAGTGCCAGCACCAGCAGAGGTATCAGTAGCCAATGTTCGTGAGAGAGCGAGAAGCCAGCGGCAAAAATAGGGAATTTGCTGAAGAAGCCATTAAAAGGTGGCACCCCAGTGATTGCCAGTGCAGCGACACAGAACCCCACGCCCAGTAGTGGCATTTTGCCCATGATGCCTTTGAGTTTGGGTAACATACGAGTACCGCAGCTATAGCTCAGCGCACCTGCCACTAAGAAGAACAGACTCTTGGCAAACGCATGGTTAAAGATGTAGGCAATGCCGCCATCAAAGGCCATTTTTGAGCCATAGATAGCCAACGACAGAGCGAAGAAGATGTAAGACAACTGGGTGATGGTGGAGTAGGCCAGCAGCCGCTTCATATCTTTTTGTGGCAGATACATAAAGAAGCCATAGATCAGCGTAATCACTGCCATCACCATGCCCACGGTGCCAATTATTTGGGGTACATCGCCAGCGGAATAAATAGCGCGGGCAAAGATATAAACCCCCACTTTGACCATCGAGGCGGCGTGCAGGTATGAACTGACCGGCGTCGGGGCTTCCATCGCATCCGGTAACCAGATATGCAGTGGCAACTGGGCGGATTTCCCCCAAGCGGCAAACAGGATGCCGCCGAACACTATGATTTTGGTGCTGTTGTCTAATTGCGCCAGTGCCGTTAGGGCAAAGGTGCCGGTATTAACCAGTAACACCGCGGCCGCCAGATACAAGCCGATAGCCGCAACATGGGTTACCAGCAGCGCTTTGAGTGCCGAGCGCAGTGACTTCTGACTCTGGTAGTAACCAATTAATCCCCACGAACAACCGCCGGTGATTTCAAAGAAGAACAACTGACCCAGCAGAGTGGATGACAATACCAACCCGGCCATTGCACCGATAAATACCAGCAACAGGGCGTAGTAGCGGTTAGTGCCTTCGTGCGGGTGCTCGCGATTACCCAGGGTCAGATAACCGGTGGAATAGATACTGACCAACAGCCCAAGAAAGACGACGGCGAAAGCAATCAAGGTACTGATGCGGTCGATAGTCAGGCCAAACAGCGCCATATCGCCGTAGTGAATTAGATCAACCGTGACATCAATCTTCCCGCCACTTAAGTAGATATAGGCCAGCAACAGGGTTCCGAGAGTTGCCAGTAGTGAAAAGAAAGTACAGGACCATTTTGCCCATTGCTGTGGCAAGCAGGCCGTGAGGATGGCACCGGCAAATGGGACCAGAATGGTCGCAAGGGCGATGTTCATTAGGGCGATATTCATAAGAGCCATGTTCTCCATGATGGGTTTATTAGCTCCTTAAAGACCTGTGAGATAGAAAACCAGGGACAAGGCAGCAACACCAAACCCCAGCCAGGTAACACGGGAGGTCAACAGGAAGCGCCCACGGGCGATACTGTTTTCCACGATGGAGGCCAGTACAAACACCACCACCAGCTTGATAATGCAGGCCAGTAGCGCCCACAACAGGCCAAATCCAGTGAGTACTGCCAGCTTGCCGAACGGGATAAACACGGCGAGGAACAGTTGTGCCACCACCACTTGTTTCAGGCTGATGCCCCATTTGACCAGACCCAGCGCGGCACCTGAGTATTCGGTTAGCGGCCCTTCTTGTAACTCTTGCTCAGCTTCGGCGACATCAAACGGGATTTTGCCCATCTCGATAAACACGGCGAAACCACAGGCCAGTAACGCCAGCGCGGTTGCGGTCGGCGATTGCCAGTGGCCGGTCGAGAGTGCAGTACTGATGGTGCCGATATTGGTCGAACCGGCGATTAACCCCACTACCAGTAGCGACAGAATCAGTGTCGGTTCCACCAGCACACCAAGGGTTAACTCACGGCTGGCACCGATACCGGCAAAGATGCTGCCGCTATCCAGACCGGCCAGTGAGAAGAAGAAGCGGAACAGCGCGAACAGATAAAGCAGGGCTATCAGGTCTCCTGCCACGCCAAATGGCGATGCTAGCGTGAAAATGGGCAGCGCCATCGCAATCAGCAACATGCTGCCTAATAACACATAAGGCATCAGACGGAAGATGATGCCTGCATTCGCCGGTGCTACATCCTGACGTTTTAACAGTTTGGCTAAATCACGATAGTCTTGTAGCACGCCCGGCCCGCGGCGTGAGTGCATGCGGGCTTTTACCATGCGCGAAATACCCGACATCAATGGTGCCAGCGCCAGCATGAAAAGCGCCTGCCCAATGGCGAAGGCAATCATAGAGACCGCAGGCATATCAGTAGTTGGCATTGCTCGTCTCCTTAAATAGCCGCGATTATCAGCAGGGTAACCAGTGCGGCGACCACATACAGACAGTAGAGGCGGAAATCACCCTGTTGTAGCCATTGAATACGCTGGCTGAGCCATTGGATCAGGCGAATAAGCGGGGCCACAATTTTGTCGTCCCATAGCGGCTCTACCCGCCCGGCACCACTGATCGAGTGCTCAAGAGCACGTTGCATCATCGGTGCGGGGGAGAGGGTTTTACGCATTCGATAGAGTGGGGCAAACATCATCCGCAAGGGTTGAGTAAAACCACCGGCGGAGACGGTCATTGCTTGTTCGTAGGCATAACCACAGGCCCATGGGTCACCGCCATGGCGAAATGCCAGACGGCTGCCTTTGCAGAGACTGGCTATCAGTAAAATCACCAGTGGCAGGATTAATAAGCCGAAGAAGATGTAGAGGGTAGACAGCATCGCTTGAGAACTGTGTTGTGGGAACAACAGCGGCCCTTGTGCAACCTGTAAAGTCTGTGCCGCAGGGGCCGCTATCAGGCTACTGGCAATGCGGGCAATCACCGGTGCTACCTCGGTGGCACCAATCCCCAATGCCAGGCACAGCAGGGCCAGCAACAGCATGGCTGCCGTCATTGGCCACGGCACTTCCCGCGCCTGTGCGGCTTTTTCCGTGCGCGGTAGGCCGCAGAAGCTAATGCCGTAGACTTTAACGAAGCACATGGCCGCCAGCGCGCCGGTAATTGCCAGCATGACGATGGCAATCGGTCCGGCCAGACGAATAATAAATCCACCATCTTTGGTCATAGTAAATAACGATTGATAGGTGAACCATTCACTGACAAAACCATTGAAGGGCGGCAGCGCTGAAATTGCCATACATCCCACCAGAAACGCCAGTGCGGTATACGGCATCATCCTTGCCAGCCCACCCATCTTTTCCATATCTTTGGTGTGCACCCGGTAGATAACGGCGCCAGCGCCAAGGAACAATAACCCTTTGAATACTGCATGGTTAAGCAGATGGTAGAGTGCACCCAGTAGGCCAAGGGCGGCCAATATAGGCTGGTGGCCCGCGATACCTATCATGCCAACCCCAACGCCCATCAGAATAATGCCGATGTTTTCAACTGTGTGATAAGCCAGCAGCCGTTTGATATCGTGTTCGGCTAATGCATACAGCACTCCCAGTACCGACGACACTGCACCAAAGGCCAGCACCACCACTCCCCACCATATTTGGCTGGCACCGAGTAAATCGATACCAACCTTGATGATGCCGAAGATACCAATTTTTACCATCACGCCGGACATCAAGGCCGAGGCATGAGATGGGGCTGCGGGATGGGCGCGTGGGAGCCAGCCATGTAATGGCAGCATCCCAGCTTTGGCACCAAAACCGAAGAAAGCCAGCAGGAAGATAACGGAAGCCATCACCGGCTCTGGATGCACCTGCCGGAAGGCGGAAAATTCCAGGCTGCCGCTCTGGCGGTACAATAAGAAGAAGGCAATCATGATTAACACGGAACCGGCGTGGGCAATCAGAAAGTAGAGTAGGCCGGCGCTGATAGCATCGTCGTCTTGATCGGAAATTACCAAGAAGTAGGAAGCCAATGACATCATTTCAAAGAAAATAATAAAGTAGAAGGCGTTATCCACCACCACCAGTGCCACCATCGAGGCGATGAACAGGTTCATAAATACCCCCATTCCCCATGCCCCACGCCCTTTGTATTCCTGCACATAAGCCAGTGAATACAGCGAAGTGACCACCACTAGCAGTGAGATGACCATCAGCATAAAGGCCGCCAATGGATCAAGGCGCAGACTGAAGGCCGCGAAGGGGAAGGGTCCGGCGGTGATAAAGGTAATGATATCGCCCCCCAGTAAGGTTGGCGCGGCGGCAAACAAGCCAGCAACCCCACCCAGCAATGAAGCCAGCCCAGCGGCATAAATCGCCAGCGTTTCCCGGCGAGCCAAAAGTAGCGAAAGTAGCGCACCAGCCAGATAGAGCAGTAAGGAGAGCCACAGTAGCTCCAGAGAGTTCATCATCTTTTCTGCTCCTCGTGAGAGAGGGTGGGCGAGCTGTCCCCGGTGATAAAGGGCAGGTCGTTGGCAAACCCACGGGCCGCAGCGAGCCGTTTAGCCTGATTGGCTTGCTCGATGCTGTGTTCATCCACCAACATCAGTGCGTTAGTGGGGCAGACCCGTACACATTCCGGTCCCTGTGGTTGGAAGCTGCATAGGTCACATTTCACCGCAATGGCACGAACACCGGCCGTCCATGCCAGGAACGGGTTCATGTTGGCCGGGCTGAATGGCACATCAGACAGCTCGGTCATCGGAATATATTCAGGAAAGCTCTCCGGCACGGCTAATGGCTTACTGCCAGCGGGCGTAATTGCGCCAAACGGGCAGGCGATACCACAAAGCTTGCAGCCGATGCAGGTGGTTTCATCCAACTCAACGGCGTTATTGGTCAACGTGATGGCATTGACCGGACAAACTCGCGCGCACCATGCATCCTCGCAGTGGCGACAGAGAATCGGTGCTGTGACCGTGGCATTTCGCATCACGGTCAATCTGGGGTGCTCTTGTAAACCCTTGGCTTTATGCACCTGGCTGCAAGCAGCCATGCAGGTATTGCATCCAATACAAAGCCTCGACTCCGCAATGACAAAGCGGTTCATAGCCATACCCTCCGGGACAAAAATCTGGTGACAGTCAGGCTGATAGCAATCATTTCTAAGCTGCAAAGCATATTCTGTGCCAGCACGCCTGCTGCTGCTGTAAAAGAGCGGTGAAGGCACGCCTGCTGTGCATTGGGGCGGGGGGAGTAAATAGCGGAGATTTAAACGGCAGTGAAAATGGCGTAATTACGGTGGTTAAGTGTCGACATTAGTGACGAAACCGCCGCTCATCAATGACACTTCGACAGTGATTGCTCACCTTAATCATCTGGTTGCGGCCACATCTAAATAATAGTGTTATTTATTAGTTGTTTAGATGATTTTTCGAACAAGTGAAAATCAGCGCGTGGCTGGCATCTTCTTTGCATCGCTATTGTCAGGGATACGCCACAGGAGCAGCACGGTCATGCATGAAATAACCTTGTGCCAACATGCTATTGCCATGATGGAACAGCAGGCTCGCTTACATGGCGCGCAGCGAATTACGGGGGTGTGGTTAGAAACCGGCGCATTTTCCTGCGTCGAACCGCAGGCGTTAGAGTTCTGTTTTGAGTTGGTATGCCGAGGCACGCTGGCGGAAGGTTGTGTGCTGCATCTTAGCCAGCAGCCGTCACAGGTGTGGTGCTTTGATTGCCAGCAGCAGGTTAATTTGCTGAGTAGCAAAGTGATACGTTGCCCATTGTGTGCCGGGAGCCATTTACGCATCGGCGCATCTGATGATGGCGTCATACTTAAGCGACTGGAGGTGGAATGAGTTTACTTTTTTTAACTGAAATTGGGCGATTGAATAACGCAGAGGCTAGGCTATGTGTATAGGCATCCCCGGTCAAATTGTCGCACTGGATGAAACTCAGCCCGGTACTGCCTGGGTGGATGTGTGCGGTGTGCGGCGTTCGGTGAATATTATGCTGGTGGCTGCCGACTCGCAGGCCAGTCTGGCATTAATCGGCCATTGGGTGTTGGTGCATGTCGGGTTTGCCATGAGCAGGCTGGATGAAGAGGAAGCACTGGAAACCTTGCAGTTGTTACAGCAGATGGGGGAGGTTGAGAGTGATGTAGGGGCATTCTTGGGGCAAAGGGGTTAACCGGACGGGTGTATTATTAAAAACAGGATCGGATTAGATTTCGGTTGTTAGTGCCTCATAGCTCATTTGACCTTTGATAAACCCAATCCAATAGCAAAAGCTAATTCAAAATCATGGTGCTGGTGCAGGATTTTTCTGCTTTTCTTCTGCCAGCCGGTGTTCCAGTTCAACCAATTGTTCCGGTGAGACGGCCGGATAACCTTGTGCGTCATCGGGGATCACATGTATCGCAGGGATAGGGATTAATGGCCCAAGAAAACGTGGTTCGCGTTTCAGAATATAGAGATCCGACAATGCGCCGAGACGGGCAAAAATCTCACGCACTCGCACATTGAGCATATCTTTGGGGGACGGGACGGCAAAACACTGCGCCTGAATCCCCATATGGAGGGCGATAAACAGTGCCCGTTCGCAGTGGAAGCGCTGGGTAATGATAATAAAATCGTTGGTGTCGAATACCTTACGGGTGCGCACGATGGAGTCCAATGTACGGAAGCCCGCGTAATCCAGCACGATATCAGCGGGGGCGACACCGGCGGCGATCAGGTCGCGGCGCATGGTCATCGGCTCATTATAACTTTGCAGCGCATTATCGCCGCTAAGCAGTAAATAACTGACTTTGCCACTGTTATAGGCGTTTATCGCCCCTTGGATCCGATATTGATAAAACTGATTAATACCACCAGTGCGATAATATTTAGCTGTACCCAAGACCACACCGACCTGCCGGTGGGGCAAGTCTTGTAGCTCATCATAGATAAAGGGGGCTGTTTTCCAGCTAATCCAGCGATCGAGCGCAATAGCAGTCACCATCAGCAACCCTACGATGGTAATCAAGCTAATAATCAGGCGTTTCCACATTCTCAGGCCTTTGATGCATTCAATCTACTGGTCATATTTGCAAGGCTACTTTACCTGCGCATGCGGCGCAAGCCTTATACCCTTCGTCCTTGAAGCTACAGCGTTGTTGGCTGCGCGTGCTAACCCAAATCACTGACATGAGTCAGCTCATCGGGATTATTTCACTGGCCGTCTAGCTGTAACTCCAATGCCTTTGGGTATTATCTTCGTCCTTGAAGCTACAGGGGGATTCGTTATTCGGCCCATACCGAAGTACAGGCCGAATAATAACTAGAACGATGTGCGCTTATAAGTGCGGTACTGCGGCTGCCAATAGTTATGCTCAATGGCTTTTGCCAGCGCTTCTTCTGAGGTAACAATGGCGACACCTTGCAACTGCGCCGCTTTGCCCACCTGCATTGCAATGCTCTTTGACACAGCCTGAATATCGTCGATACGCGGCAGCAATGCCCCTTCACCGTTCGATGCTAGTGGTGAACAGTCAGCCAATGCACGACTGGCTGCCATCAACATACCGTCGGTCACCCGCCGGGCGCCCGATGCCAACACACCCAAACCAATCCCTGGGAAGATATAAGAGTTATTGCATTGTGCAATCGGATACAGCTTCTCCTTATAACTAACCGGTGAGAATGGGCTGCCCGTGGCAACCAGTGCGGCGCCATCGGTCCAGTTAATAATGTCTTCTGGCCGTGCTTCAACCCGTGATGTCGGGTTAGACAATGGCATTACAATCGGCCGTGGACAGTGCTGGTGCATCTCGCGGATCAGCTCTTCAGTAAACAACCCCGGCTGGCCTGAGACACCAATCAGCACGGTCGGTTTAGCATTGCGCACCACATCCAGCAGTGAAATTGAGTCACTGGCCAGATTCCAGCTTTGTAGCGAATCACTCTTTTGCACCAGTTTACTTTGGAAATCCAATAAGTTAGGTAGTTTGTCAGTCAACAGACCAAAACGGTCAACCATAAAGACTCGCGCCCGTGCCTGATCTTCACTCAAACCTTCTGAAATCATCTGTGCAATGATCTGTTCAGCAATACCGCAACCTGCTGATCCGGCGCCGAGGAAGGTGACGGTTTGGTCGCGTAACTGGCTGCCTGCGGCATGGCTGGCAGCAATCAGGCTACCCAGCGTGACCGCCGCGGTGCCCTGAATATCATCATTGAAACAACATAGCTCGTCACGGTAGCGGTTCAGCAGCGGGGTGGCATTGTTCTGCGCAAAATCTTCAAACTGCAACAACACATTTGGCCAGCGGCGTTTGACCGCCTGAATGAATTCGTCAACAAAAGCATAATATTCATCACCGGAAATACGCGGATGACGCCATCCCATATACAGCGGGTCATTCAGGCGTTGCGGGTTGTTGGTCCCGACATCTAACACTACCGGCAATGTATAGGCTGGACTGATACCACCGCACGCGGTATACAGCGACAATTTACCAATGGGGATCCCCATGCCGCCAATACCCTGATCGCCAAGGCCGAGAATACGCTCACCGTCGGTTACCACGATAACTTTCACGTTCTGTTTAGTGGCGTTTTGTAACATATCGTCAATGTGTTCACGGTTTGGGTAAGAGATAAATAACCCACGCGCACGACGATAGATATCAGAGAAGTGTTCACAAGCCTCGCCAACGGTAGGCGTGTAGATAATTGGCATCATCTCGCTGAGATGGGCGTCCAGCAGGCGGTAAAACAGAGTCTCATTGGTGTCTTGAATGTTGCGCAGATAGATATGCTTGTCGTCGTCATTTTTAAAATCTTGATACTGGCGGTAAGCGCGCTCAGCTTGTTCTTCAATAGTTTCAACCGCTTCAGGCAACAATCCGTGTAAGTTAAAGTGGTTGCGCTCATCATTAGTAAAGGCGCTGCCTTTGTTAAGGAGAGGGAATTCTAACAGGATCGGACCAGCGTAGGGGATATAGAGGGTGCGCTTACTTTCGTATTCAAGTTCCATGAGTTTTACTCTTATATGACTATGGGTATTGATAGCAATTGTTGCCCTGATCCTAAAAGATAAGAAGAATATGTACAGCTTTTGTTAGTTAAATATGTCTGTAATCGGTAAAAGTGCGAGTTAACTTGCAGATTTAGCTGAGCAGTTTATTGGAACCAGGCGTCATTCGTTGCGAGGTCTCGGTGCTATGATCGGCATCGCTCAGGCCAGCTTATGGCTTGGAATACCAGATGACTTATCAGGCCGTACACGCGGGAATGAGTTTCACTGCTATTTAGGGGAATCGGTAGGATTAGCGTGATAACTGGGGGTTAGCCATGTAACCCCCAATTAGTGGGGGGTTATTTAGGCAAAAATGTCACGTGTTTTACATCATCGCAACCTAAGGCTGCCAGTGTTGCCAGTGTGGCATCCCACTGAGTCAGTGTCGGATTACTGCCCTCAATCAGCACCGCACGGCGAATGGCCGCGCAATCCCCACCGGTAATGTTGGTCAGGATCAATGCAGCTTGCAGCGGTGGTAGGCTGGGGTTGAAGGCGGCATTTTCTGCATAACGGCCCACATAGATAGCACCATCAGCCGCTTCCAATGCAACACCGCTATGAGCATTGCTATAAGGAGCATGACTGTGGTTCGCACCTTCGAGGGCTGCCTGAGTCAGTGCATCGGTTTCAGCCACGGTGTAGCCATGAAACACCGGATCCATCAGCAGCGTGGTGATATCCAAATCTTTCGGGCCGAAAGAGTCAGGCAAATAGTGACCCAGGGTTGCGGCAGGGCGGCCCGGCAAATGGATATGCAGGTCGGTTCCGCTATTCAGCTCATTCATAAACTGGCGGCAATGACCACAGGGAGTGTAATTAACAGTAATTGCGACCAGGCTGGCTTCGCCGCGTAACCAGGCATGAGTAACCGCACACTGCTCGGCATGAATGGTTTGTTGTAGCGGTACACCGCTAAACTCCATATTGGCGCCAAAATAGAGGTTGCCGCTGCTCCCCTGAGCGATAGCACCAACCATAAAATGAGAGATTGGCGCCAGCGCACACGCGGCAGCCAGCGGCAACAACGCGAATGCCAGCGCATTGTCATCCAACCCACTGATGCTTTTTACCGTTTCCACTTGCTTCGCTGTCAACATGGCAGGGAAATCGTTTGCGCTCAGAATAGGTTCAAGTGCTGATTGCAGTGAAGCGGGTAGCTTAGCCCAAGGGGCATGAAAACGTGCTTGCATAGGGAGTCTCTCCAAGAGTAACGGGAAACTATTTTAGGCAGCTTAGGGGCTTCTTGATGTGATTAAGATCTCATTACCAATGAAATCGATGCAAGTAAAATCTCAAATGAGAGATGTATCTCAAATTTAAACCTGAAAACAGGCGCTATTTCCCCTTGTTACTGTAGACCCTGATGTGCGTTTGCGCGTCAGGGTCTCACGCCATTAGCCGAACAAATGGAGTAACACCGGGAATAGGAAAGGAGCCAACAGTGAAGTGATAATCCCGCAGATTACCAGTGCCAGTGAGCTAAATGCACCTTCCTGAAAGTCCATTTCAGCACAACGGGCGGTGCCCAGTGCATGGGAGGCGGTACCCATGGCTAAACCTCGCGAGGCCTTAGTGGTTATCTTTAATAAATTTAGCAAGCTATGGCCAAATACCGCACCCAAAATACCGACAAAAATGACGCATACTGCGCTGATGGCGGGTAAGCCATGGATAGACTCAGCGACGGCCATGGCAATAGGTGTGGTGACAGATTTAGGCAATACCGAAGCCGCAATCTCCGGGGTTGCTCCCATCCACAGGGCAACCGCCGTACCACTAACCATGGCGGTAATACTGCCAATAAAACAGATACTGATAATGGATTTCCAGCGGGCGCGAATTTGATGCAATTGTTCATATAGCGGGAAAGCTAGCGCCACCACGGCGGGTTGCAGTAAATCATTCAATACTTTGCTGCCAGCAAAATAGTTGGCATAGGGCATATGCGTGACCAGCAGCAATGGAATGATAACAACCATCGATATCAATAATGGGTTAAGCAGTGGCATTTTCAGCCAGCGGGCTAAGCGACGCGCACCAAAGAATACGATTAAGGTGAGTGGCAGTGACCACCATAAATTGCTGATCATTTGTCGTCCTCGGTATGGGTAGGAGAACCAATGACTTTGCGTTCGCGGTGAACATAATGAGAACTGTAAGCCACCACCAACATGACAATTAGGGTGCTGACAAAGCAGGAAACTACGATGGGACCAAACTGTTTAGTCAGTTGGTCGTAGTACTGCATCACACCGACACCAATCGGCACAAACAACAGCGCCATATAACGGATCAGTAGGTGGCAACCGGGTTTCACCCAGATTGAAGGCAATATCTGGGATGCCAGCAGAGCAAATAAAATCAGCATCCCAATGATACTGCCAGGGATGGTGATAGGCAGCAGCAAAGCCAGTGCTTTACCCGCCCATAAGCACAGATAAATAATGGCGAAAGCCCGCAGGTACTGCCAGCAAAGTGAAGTCACATTGCGCATAGAAAAGGTCCTGAGTTACGGAGTGCATTCATCATACAATTAAGTTTGATTATGTGCTAGCTGTCACACTATGAATAATAGACTCATCATGTATCAAACTGTGAGCGTGTTGATTTGCTACTACACATAACTTATTCGCAGCCCGCCTTGCTGCATCTGGGCGCCTATTGGGTATGTTCTGATACCTGATGGGGTTGAGCCGACTGCGTCTTAGCCAATCGATAGCCACGATAGAAAAATGCCAGCCCCAAAATAGCCGCGATAATCAGCATATAGAACATCATCTGCGGTGCGGCCCATGCTAGCAAGAAGCCACAAAGTACCGGATTAATCGCTCCGCCTAACTGACCGAGATTTTGTACCCCATAGTAACTGCCTTTGAGATTCGCTGGAGCAATAAAATCGATAAACAAGTATTCGACTGGGATAACAATAATTTCGCCCAATGAGAAAATCGCCATTGCCAGCATCCATAGTGGAATTGAATCTTGAGCCGCCATAAATCCGAGTAGGCCAATGATAAAGAACAGGGTGCCAAACATCAGCCAGCGCATTAAGTTCTGCTGATTCATACGGCGACTTAATAAGTATTGCAGGGTAATCACAATAGTTGCATTAACGGTCATTACTGCACCGATCACCTGATAGGCAAATTTAGCATCTGACACCGTAATCAGATATTGAGATAAATAACCCGAGAATTGGCCAAAGACAATGGCACTGAGCATACTGCCCAGGGTGAAGTAAATCAGCCGTTTATCACAACGTAAGATAGTAAATGTTTGGCGGAAATCCGGTACTGATTCGCCGGCTGAATGTTCTGTTGCTAACATATCGGTACTGCTTATTCTGAATTTCAACGCCACCGCGACCAGCAACGCCAATACACCCGAAATGATAAAAGGCAATTGTGAGCCAAAACCAACCACCAAAACCCCCATCGCCGGCCCCACCGCCCAGCCGACATTGACCAGTGTGTAGTTAGCTGAAAAGGCTTTAATACGTTCATTTACTGGCAGCCAATCAGCAAAACAGGCTTTGAGCGCGATACTGTAAACCGAGTAGGCCGAATGCAGCAGCGCCAAAATCAGAATGATCCAGGCCGGATGCTCAATCCATGGCAAAGTAAAAAATGTGGCAGAAAACAGACTTATTGCGAGCAAAATCAATAGCTTTTTATTGAATTTGTCCACCAGATAGCCACCATATAGGCTAGTGAAAATACCTAACGTCAAACTTGCCCCTAACACCAGCCCGACTTTATCGGGAGCCAACTGAAAATGCTCAGCCAAATAGATAGTTATAAAGGGCAGGGTGATAGCTCGCCCAATAGTCAGGACCAGCGAAGCAATCAATAAATTGGTGACACGTGATGGAAATCCTTTCATGGCATTTTCTTTTTTAATTATTTGGATAATAAGATATATCTATGCGGATTATTTCTAATAAAAAGAATGACTCGCACAGCGCTACGACAGTGGCTCAACCAACTACATTAGACTATTGCGGCGATAAAGAGAGGGGGGAGGGAGGAAAAATTTTTGTAAGCAGCAGATCGGCCTGAATCGATCTGCCAGTAATTGATATCGCCAAGGTCATGGGCGTTACCGCTAACATAGCAGTAACGTCAAGGACGAAGAGGATAATTAACCTAAATATTCGATGATTGACAGCCCAGCGTTATAATCGGTGCTGTAGATAATCCCTTGTGCATCAACAAACACATCACATGACTGAATAACTTGTGGCCGACCAGGGCGTTTATCCACCATTTTTTCCGGGGCTGCAGGCACTAATGCACCGGTTTCCTTCGGTTGGTATGGGTTACTGATGTCGTAAGCGCGCACTCCGGCATTTTGATAGGTGGCAAAAATCAGTGACGAACTGATAAAGCTGCCTGGGCGGTTCTCATGCAGGTTATGCGGGCCAAAATGTGCCCCTTTTTTGACGTAATCCCGCTCATCAGGTACCGGAAAAGTTGAGATACTCACCGGATTGCTTGGCTCACGAATATCGAACAGCCAAATATGCTTTTCACCATCTTCCTGATTATCCAGCACCGCCTCATCCAGCACCACTAATAGGTCGCGGTCTGGCAATGGAAGTGCAGTATGGGTGCCGCCACCAAAGGGGGGGCTCCAGTTGCGATGGCTGATCAGTTTCGGCTCATGCCGGTCAGAGACATCCAGCAGGGTCAGTCCACCATCGCGCCAACTGCCATAGGCTGTATCACCGCTGATAATGGCATGATGCAATGCGTAACGTTTGCCTTCTGGCCAGCTTGGTTGCTCACCCGCCGCAGTGTGCATGCCGGGTAAAGCATAACGCCCCGCCACCTGTGGTTTTTGCGGGTCAGCCAGATCAATGGTCAGGAAAATATAATCACTGTAGCCATCCAGCAATGCAGAAACATAAGCCCAGCGGCCGCCAACATACCAGATGCGATGAATACCAATACCATCAAGCGGCAGGAAGCTAATTTCACGCGGTCTATCCGGTATCGAAATATCAAAAATACGTAAACCGGCACACCAACTGCGACCTTCCTGCCGGGTACTGACGGTTTGTGCCACGGAGCGGGTGTAATAGACTTTCTCTTGCGCAAAACTGGCGTCGGCAAACAGGTCGCGTGCGTTAATCACCAGCAGCAGGTCATCATGGACTTGTAAGTGTACGTTCCAAGTATTGGGGGGAGCGGCGATAAAACCTGCCGGGCGCGGATTTTTCGCATCCCGCACATCAATAATTGATACCCCTTGCGATACCATATGGCCGACATAGGCATAGCCACGGTGCACCATTACCTGTACACCGTCGGGTTTTCCGCCCTGATTGCTATGGCCAATCAGCCGCATATTGCGGCTGTATTCGGGTTGTGGCAAGGAAGCTTGCGTTGCCATCTATTTCACTCCCAGTCGGTTAGATTTACTGGCCGTTTTTGGCGGCAAGGGTGGCGAACCAGGGTGAGTTGAAATCATCGGATTGGCCCCAGCCCGGAATGATTTTACTCAAGCCTGCCACGTTAACCGCGCCGGGTTGACTGGCCAGCAAGGCTTGTGGAATGGATGCAGCACGGAACTCATAACTGGCAGGCGTCTCTTCCCCAGCAATCTTCTTGGCGACCAAACGTAAGTTAACGGCTCCAATCAGTTTAGGATCGACGGCAACACTGACTTTCCATGGGCTATTGGCTTCACGCATCAGTTGTAAATCCTGATTCGATATATCAATGCTGTAGAGTTTGATCTCGGTACGGCCATTTTCCTGTAAGGCTTTATAAGCGCCTTGAGTAAAGGCATCCCAAGTTCCCCAGATTGCGTCGATTTTGCCTTTCGGATATTTTGCCAATACGGCACCGACTTTATTGGCGGTATCACCCTGCACATCAGAAGACACGGCTCCGATAGACTCCAGTTCATGAATACCCGGATTCTGTTTTAGCAGTGCCTGATAAGCGGCCTGGCGACGTTCCATCGGTGGGAAACCGGCAACCCAAAGCTTGATGATATTGGCTTTACCGTTGAAGTCTTTGACCAATTGGCCAAAGGATTCATTGGTCAGGGATGCATCATCCTGCTGAGTGACGGTCAGGCCGGGAATCTCGCCCTGAATAGCGGTATCGAACACCGATACCGCAATGCCGCTGGCTGCAATCCGTTTAACCAGTTCGGTTGAGTACGGGTCACGCCCCTGAGAGAGAATGATGCCGTCATATTTTTGGCTGATGGCCTGATTCACAAAGTCTTGAAAACGGGCGTCGTCACCGTTGCTCAAGAAGGTATCGACTTTGAAACCGAGCTTTTTACCTTCTTTTAATACACCGGACAAAAATTGAGTGGTGTTGTCATCAGATCCCAGGTTACGGATCACGGCAATTTTAATCTGCCCTGGATGTTTGGCGATAGCATCTGGGATCGGGGCTACCGTGGCGGTGTCCGCTGCGAATACCGGCAGTGCTGTCAGTAGGCTCAGGGCCAGTAAAGGGGAAGCAATTTTTTTCATCCAAAACTCCGTCATGGTGTCGATAAGTTATGCAAAGTGAGTGGTGTTGTCGTTGTTATGGCTATCTTTGTGTCTAGACGTCTATTCGCCGCTGTACAGCATCATAACCATAACTATTTTGATTAGGAATTAACTTTGTTATGAATTTTTGGATTGGGTTATATCTTTTAGTTTGGATGGCTTAAATAAGCAGCAAAATAGGGCTAATGGATTATTATGCTGCGAGGAAATAGGCTTAATAACCTTTCTATTACAATGGTTTATTCTTGCGTTGAGTATTCCCTTATTTTTATTAGGATTAATTTTTTATTTCGTTGTTTGCTCAGTACTGATACCCTAATGAAAATGTGTAGTAATCAATAATAGAGGTTCAATTCCATAATATAGATAGGTTTTGCAATTTTAAAGTTAATGATATTTAAAGGATTAAAGTCACTATGGAAAAAGTTAGCAGTCTATATAAATTCAGGCAGGAGAGTGCTGATAGAACACAATTGAGTTTGTGCTGTTTTACCTATAAGAATATCTATTTTTATCTGTCACGCAGTGAGTTTTTATTTCTATTTATTCGCTATTTATTAGCATTGACGGTACTCATTTTTTTAATAATAATACTATTTCCTGATTTAGCAGATGAAGTCTTGTCTTTATCGATTCAGGTTTTCCCCGCAGTCTACTCATTAGTCTTATTGCTGCCTTGCTTCAATCGGTTAACCTACCAAAATCTGACGCCTTATTGGTTGATTTTTCATCTTTTCCCCATTATTGAAATGGTTATACACAATACAGTTACCTCATTCTTATCAGATTTATTTTTACTGTATCTGATATTTATAAATATTTATGATGTGAAGCTGCCAGATTGTGAGCGAAAAAAACAATTTGCTGCTGTTATAACGGAAGAGTATCCGTTTGGTCTCGCTATTGCTTGCTTTAGTGCATTATATATAAGTTTCTTTCTATTATTTGAACTGGATGATGCCATTATTTCCCTGATGTTACTGTCGTGGATTTTCTTTTTACTGGCAAGGTGGCATTGGCCGGTTGTGATGTTAAATTTATTAGGCGCCATCGGCGTATTTTGGTTTTTCGCATCAGGTTTTGTCGAGATGAAACATCATAAGAATATTATTATTAATGCGCTAATTAAGGTTTCTTTGCTGGACAGTATTCTGTTTCTTATTTTCTCATTAAGCTTATTTATTAATATGCTGTTTTGGTTGGAGGCATGGCAACGGGAGCGGTTGTCCACCATTACCAACATTGTGCGATAAAAAATGCCGGTTAGGTTTCCCCTGACCGGCATTTTTGCTATTTCCTGACAATTTAGTTATTCCCTGACAACCACTTTCGTCAGAGAACACTGTCATACATCAAATCATTTCACTTGCATGCCGGGTTGGGCACCACTGTCTGGGCTAAGCAGGAAGATATCTTTACCGCCAGGGCCTGCCGCCATCACCATACCTTCTGAAAGACCGAAGCGCATTTTGCGTGGTGCCAGGTTAGCCACCATCATGGTCAATCGGCCCTCCAATACTTTCGGGTCAGGATATGCAGAACGGATGCCAGAGAAGACCTGGCGAGTTTGGCCGCCGATATCCAAAGTCAGTTTCAATAACTTATCAGAGCCTTCAACAAATTCTGCCTGCTGAATCAGCGCAATACGCATATCCACTTTAGCAAAATCATCAAAACTGATGGTTTCCTGAATCGGAGAGTCAGCTAATGGCCCGGTGGCTACCACTGTTGGTGCCATATCCGCTTTAGACGAAGTAACCATTTCGTTAACTTTATCTAACTCGATACGATTGAACAGGGCTTTAAAGGTATTGATCTGATGGCCTAACAGCGGTTGTTGAATGCTATCCCACGTTAGTTCGGTATTGAGGAAAGCCTCAGTACGTTCAGTCAGCGATGGCAATACCGGTTTCAGGTAAGTCATCAGTACGCGGAACAGATTGATACCCAAGGAGCAAACCGCTTGTAGGTCGGCATCGCGACCTTCCTCTTTCGCTATCACCCACGGGGCTTGTTCATCAACATAACGATTGGCAATATCAGCCAGTGCCATAATTTCACGGATAGCTTTGCCTGATTCGCGGCTGTTATAGGCATCTGCAATGCTGATAGCCGCATCAGTGAAGGTTTTATACAGCACCGGATCTGCCAACTGGTCGGCTAATTTACCGCCAAAGCGTTTATTGATAAAACCTGCATTACGCGAAGCCAGATTCACAACTTTATTGACGATATCGGTATTAACACGCTGGACAAAATCTTCCAGATTTAAATCAATATCATCAATGCGCGAAGAGAGTTTCGCGGCGTAGTAATAACGCAAGCAATCGGCATCAAAGTGTTGCAGGTAGGTGCTGGCTTTAATGAATGTGCCGCGTGATTTCGACATTTTCGCGCCGTTTACCGTGACATAACCATGAACAAAGATATTGGTCGGTTTGCGGAAATTGCTGCCTTCCAACATGGCAGGCCAAAACAGGCTATGGAAGTAAACAATGTCTTTACCAATAAAGTGATAAAGATCGGTTTCAGAACCTTCACGCCAGAACTCATCAAAGTCCAGATCGCCGCGCTTGTCGCACAGATTCTTAAACGACCCCATATAGCCGATTGGGGCATCCAGCCAGACATAGAAATATTTACCTGGCGCATCCGGTACTTCAAAACCGAAGTAGGGCGCATCACGGGTGATATCCCACTGTTGTAGGCCAGACTCAAACCATTCCTGCATTTTGTTCGCAACTTGCTCTTGCAGCGCGCCAGAACGCGTCCAGGCTTGCAACATATCGCTGAAGGCCGGCAGGTCGAAGAAGAAATGTTCAGATTCGCGCATCACCGGAGTCGCACCAGAAACTGCCGACTTTGGATCGATAAGTTCAGTCGGGCTGTAGGTTGCGCCACACACTTCACAGTTATCGCCATATTGATCTGGCGCTTTACACTTCGGACAGGTGCCTTTGACAAAACGATCGGGCAGGAACATGCCTTTCTCAGGGTCATAGAGCTGAGAAATGGTGCGATTCTTGATATAACCGTTTGCTTTCAGACGGCTGTATATCAGGCTCGACAGTTCACGGTTTTCATCACTGTGAGTGGAGTGATAGTTATCATAACTGATAGCGAAACCGGCGAAATCCTGTTGGTGTTCCTGGCTCATTTCGGCAATCATCTGCTCTGGTTCGATACCCAGTTGCTGAGCTTTCAGCATGATCGGGGTGCCGTGGGCATCATCTGCACAGATAAAATGAACCTGGTTGCCGCGCATTCGCTGGAAACGGACCCAGATATCTGCCTGGATGTGCTCGAGCATGTGGCCGAGATGTATAGAACCGTTAGCGTATGGTAGCGCGGACGTCACCAATATTTTTTTCGCGACTTGAGCCATAGTGGGAAATTGCTTTCTTTATGTCGATTAAAGGGTCTTTGATGTTAACCGATATGCTGGCTTGCCGCTAGGGTAAGGCAACCTGCACTTTGCCTTAAGTCATAATCGGTTTACTTTGGTGACACAGGGGCAACTGAGTTCTGGTACACTATCATTGGTTAATAACGATAAATTCAAGGAGCCGGGATGAGCCCAAAATCCCCCGAGCAGACCACCCCTGACCTGCTGCAATCACAAATTTCAAAGGTTCTTACGGCCTTTACTCACCCAACCTTGCAAAAGGATCTCCATACCCTGCGTGCTATTCACCATTGCGCCTTATTGGACAATGTGTTGCATATCGAGCTGGTGATGCCGTTTGCCTGGCAATATGGTTTTGATGCATTGAAAGAGTCGGTCAGCGGGGAATTGCTGGCAGTGACTGGTGCTAAAGCTATTGATTGGAAGCTGTCACATAATATCACCACGCTCAAACGTGCCAATGATCAGCCGGGTATCAAAGGCGTGCGTAATATTGTGGCTGTCAGCTCGGGTAAAGGTGGTGTGGGGAAATCCAGTACCGCCGTTAATCTGGCACTGGCATTGGCGGAAGAGGGGGCCAAAGTCGGCATTCTGGATGCCGATATTTATGGCCCTTCCATTCCCAATATGCTTGGAACCATGAATCAGCGACCAACGTCCCCTGACGGCAAGCATATGGCACCGATCATGGCTCACGGTCTGGCGACTAACTCGATTGGTTATCTGGTCACTGATGAGAACGCTATGGTGTGGCGCGGCCCAATGGCCAGTAAGGCATTGATGCAGATGCTGCAAGACACCTTATGGCCGGATTTGGATTATTTGGTGATTGATATGCCACCGGGTACCGGTGATATCCAGTTGACGCTGTCGCAAAATATTCCGGTGACGGGAGCATTGGTGGTGACAACGCCACAAGACATTGCCTTAATCGATGCCATGAAAGGCATTGTGATGTTTGAGAAAGTGCATGTGCCAGTGTTGGGTATTATTGAAAATATGAGCATGCATATTTGCAGCAATTGCGGCCATTTGGAGCCTATTTTCGGCACCGGCGGGGCGGAGAAACTGGCGCAGAAGTACCATTGCAAACTGTTGGGCCAAATTCCATTGCATATTTCTTTGCGCGAAGATCTTGATCGCGGCGAACCAACGGTTATTAGCCACCCTGACAGTGAATTTGCTGATATCTATCGCCAACTGGCATCAAATGTGGCGGCAGAGATGTACTGGCAAGGGGAAGCTATCCCAACGGAAATCTCATTCCGCGCGGTGTAACAGCCGCTAACCCCCCTGCGGAGTCGAAGACGCAAAATTATGCCCAAAGTCATTGGCGTTGCAGGTAGGCAGCAAACGAATAAATCCCGATGAGCTGACATAAGTCAGTGATTCGGGTGCGTGAGAGCCGCTAACACCCTTGCGGCGTCAAAGACGCAAAATTATGCCCAAAGTCATTGGCGTTGCAGGTAGGCAGCAAACGAATAAATCCCGATGAGCTGACATAAGTCAGTGATTCGGGTGCGTGAGAGCCGCTAACACCCCTGCGGCGTCAAAGACGCAGGGTATAGTGCTGGCATCAAACCCGCTAACTCCTTATAATTGCCGCGCTCGAAGCACCTAGCGTGCTTTGTCTCCCCTCACACTTCGTAATCAGGTCTTTAATTTTATGACTGACAAAGCACACCAGTGCGTCATTATCGGGATAGCGGGTGCCTCAGCCTCCGGAAAAAGTCTTATCGCCAGCACGCTGTATCGCGAATTACGCGAGCAGGTAGGTGACCAACATATCGGCGTTATCCCTGAGGATGGCTATTACAAAGACCAGAGTCATCTGTCAATGGAAGAGCGGGTCAAAACCAACTATGACCATCCCAGTGCCATGGATCACAACTTATTGCTGGAGCATTTGCAATCGTTGAAAGCAGGCCGGTCGATTGAACTGCCGCTTTACAGTTACACTGAGCACACCCGCAAAAAAGAGACCGTCCATTTAGAACCCAAAAAAGTGATTATTTTGGAAGGGATCTTGTTGTTGACCGATATCCGTCTGCGTCAGGAGATGAATTTCTCGATCTTTGTTGATACCCCGCTGGATATCTGCCTGATGCGCCGTATGAAGCGTGATGTTAATGAGCGTGGTCGTTCGATGGACTCTGTGATGGCGCAATATCAGAAGACTGTGCGTCCAATGTTTCTGCAATTTATAGAACCGTCCAAACAATATGCTGACATTATCGTTCCTCGCGGTGGTAAGAACCGAATTGCGATCGATATTCTAAAAGCGAAAATCAGTCAGTTCTTTGAGTAATGTTCGTCTGGACCTTTGCTTCTTAATATGGCAGCTTGCGTAGTAGATAAGCTGTAACATGCGAATTTTGATGGAGATTTTAGCAATGAGACTGTGCGATCGTGACATAGAAGCCTGGCTGGACAGCGGTAAATTAGGTATTGATCCTCGCCCACCGGTAGAACGTATCAATGGTGCCACAGTCGATGTTCGCTTAGGCAACCAATTCCGTGTATTCAATGGTCACACGGCGGCATTTATTGACTTAAGCGGCCCGAAGGATGAAGTCAGCGAAGCGCTGGAACGCGTCATGAGCGATGAAATCAATCTGCCGGAAGGGGAGGCATTCTTCCTGCATCCAGGGGAGTTGGCGCTGGCAGTGACACTGGAGTCGGTGACAATCCCTGATGACTTGGTCGGCTGGCTTGATGGTCGTTCCTCATTAGCTCGCCTTGGATTAATGGTGCATGTTACCGCACACCGTATAGATCCGGGTTGGCAAGGCAGGATTGTGCTGGAGTTCTATAATTCAGGTAAGCTGCCATTAGCGCTACGCCCAGGGATGTTAATTGGCGCGCTGAGTTTTGAACCACTCTCCGGCCCGGCAGCGCGCCCTTATAATAGCCGTCAGGACGCAAAATATCGCGGTCAACAAGGCGCTGTAGCCAGTCGTATCGATAAAGATTAGCCATTTCTTGCGGAAAGTTTAGCCTGTTTGGACTTTTTAGCCTGATTAGACAAGAGGATGTCATGAGACGATTACTGACGACGTTAATTATCCTGCTGGTTGTGTTAGTTGCAGGGATGAGCGCATTAGTATTGCTGGTTAATCCTAATGACTTTCGCGCCTACATGGTCAAACAGGTAGAGAGAAAAAGTGGTTATCAGTTGCAACTGGAAGGGGATTTGCGCTGGCATGTCTGGCCCCAGCTTAGCATTATTGCTGGCCGGACCGCGCTGACTGCCCCCGGTGCGGCGGCACCGGTTGTCAGTGCTGAAAATATGCGCCTGGATGTCAAACTTTGGCCTCTATTATCACATCAACTTGAAGTAAAACAGGTGATGTTGAAAGGGGCGGTTATCCGCTTGACGCCCGACAGTGAAGCCCAACAACAGCCTGACGCTCCTGTTGCACCATCCGGTAATGTGCCTGTTAATGAGCACCGTGCCTGGAAGCTCGACATTAATAAAGTACAAATCGCTGATAGCCTGTTGATTTGGCAGCGGGCAGACAATGATCAAGTCAATGTACGTGATATCAATCTTGAACTTCAACAAGATGCCCAACGCCAAGTACATATCTCTCTCTCCAGCCGTGTTAACCGTAACCAACGTGATGTGACTTTCTCAATGGTCGCGGATGCAGACATGCGCCATTATCCACAGCAGTACAGCGCCAATATCAGCCAATTCAGTTATAAATTGGAAGGTGCGGATATTCCTGTTGGCGGCGTGAGCGGCGAAGGGACACTACAAGCCAGTTATCAACACGATATTCAACAATTATTGCTGAACCAACTGAGCTTCTCAGCTAATAACAACCAGTTGACGGGGACCGCCAAGGCCACCTTGGGGAAGGTACCTGATTATGTTATCAATTTGGCTGCCGACAATCTTAATCTGGACTCTATTTTTGGTTGGGAGTCTAAAAGTACGGTTGTCAGCAAAGAAACGGCCAAACAGCTTGCCGTGACAGCGCCGGTGATTGCGATTCAGGCTGAGGATGATGTCGGGCAGGACTTGCAAGCATTACGCGACTTTACCGCCCAAATATCGCTAACGGCGAATAACCTGGTCTATCGGGCGATTAAAATCAGTCAACTCAATCTTCAAGCCTCTAATCAGCGCGGGAATGTAGAGATTAGCCGCTTAACCGGTAGTGCGGTTGAGGGCGATTTTTCGTTGCCAGGCTCACTGGATGTGACGGGCAAGAGGGTTCTGGCTACCGTTAACCCAGTGATAAACCATATGGAATTGGGGCCGGTTCTATTGGCCGCCGGTTTGCCGCCGATGATGACGGGCAAATTTTCCATGAAAGCGCAGTTGTCTGGTGATGGTCTTAATGTTGAGGCATTCAACCACCGTTGGCAGGGGGATGCGCAGTTCGGCATGACTAATGCGCGGCTGGAAGGGCTGAATATTCAACAGCTTATTCAACAGGCGGTGACTCGCAGTTCCAGTGATGTGAAAGGTCAGGATCGTTATGAGCGTTATACTGAGGTTACACAGCTACAAGCGAGCCTGGCTTTGCACCGAGGATCAATGAAAGTCAGTAATCTTAGTGCCGATTCGGCGTTGATTTCCATTAAAGGTAACGGGTCACTTAATTTACCCGAACAGCAATGTGATATGAATCTGGCGGTACGGGTTATGCAAGGCTGGAGCGGGCAAGATAGCCTGGTAAAAATGTTGCAAGGTACTGATATCCCTCTGCGCATTTATGGTCCGTGGACTCAGCTTAGCTATCAATTGAATGTCGAACAGTTGTTGCGTAATGAATTACAGCAACGAGCTAAAAAAGCACTCAATGACTGGGCTGAGCGTAATCAACAAAACCGTGCTAGCAAAGATCTTAAAAAGCTTATCGATAAGCTTTAATTACCCATTATCTCCGATAGGCATGGCTGTTTATCGGAGATAATGACGGCATACTGTTATCTATTTGTTGTGTAATTGTTCGCCAATCTCGCCATTCAAAACATAAAATCCTCTCTCTTGCTCACAAACTACTATTTGTTTCTAAAATCTCTGCGAATCATTGATAGATGTCATAAACTCGCCGATGGACTTTGGGCAGAGTGCAGAGCCATTTAAGTATTTTAACGATAATAATGCTGAAGCAATATTTAGCAACACACAGCAACAGGCAAGATTCAGAGAGGGTATATGTTAGATCTTTTGATTGGGATAGTCGTGGCCGTAGGTGTAGGCCGTTATATTATTAAAGGCTATTCAGCAACAGGTGTGCTGATGGTCGGTGGTTTACTGCTATTAATTATCAGTGCCTTAATGGGCAAGAATGTATTACCTGCCAGTGCGACCTCAACCGGCTGGCGGGCGACGGACATTGTTGAATATGTCAAAATCTTGCTGATGAGCCGTGGTGGCGATCTTGGCATGATGATCATGATGCTATGTGGCTTTGCGGCTTATATGACCCATATCGGTGCCAATGATGTCGTGGTTAAGATTGCCTCTAAACCACTGCAAATGATCAATTCCCCATACTTACTGATGGTTGCGGCTTATCTTGTGGCCTGCTTGATGTCGTTGGCGGTATCATCGGCAACCGGGTTGGGCGTGTTACTGATGGCGACCCTGTTCCCAGTGATGGTTAACGTCGGTATCAGTCGGGGTGCCGCAGCTGCAATCTGTGCATCACCGGCGGCAATTATTCTCGCGCCAACCTCAGGCGATGTGGTACTGGCAGCGAAAGCCTCTGAGATGCCATTAGTCGATTTTGCTTTTAAAACCACCTTACCTATCTCTATTGCCGCGATTGTCTGCATGGCTATCGCTCACTTCTTCTGGCAGCGCTATCTGGATAATAAAAGTCAGGAAAAGCATGAGATGATGGATGTTAATGACATCACCACCAATGCGCCGGGTTTCTACGCCATTTTACCCTTTACCCCGATTATCGGCGTGTTGATATTTGACGGTAAATGGGGGCCGGAACTGCATATTATTACGGTGTTGGTGATTTGTATGCTGATTGCCGCCGTCATTGAATTCTTACGCAGCTTCAGTGCTAAAACGGTATTTACCGGCCTTGAGGTGGCTTATCGTGGCATGGCCGATGCGTTTGCTACTGTAGTAATGCTTTTGGTTGCCGCCGGGGTATTTGCACAAGGGTTGAGTACCGTTGGTTTTATCAGTGGTCTGATTGGGCTAGCTCAATCTTTTGGTACCGGTGGCATTATTATGATGCTGGTACTGGTGGTGATTACGATGCTGGCGGCCATGACCACCGGGTCAGGCAATGCGCCGTTCTATGCGTTTGTTGAATTGATTCCAAAACTGGCAGCTCAGATGGGGATAAATCCAGCCTATCTGGTTATTCCGATGCTACAGGCTTCAAATTTGGGGCGTACTTTATCCCCGGTTTCAGGCGTGGTGGTTGCTGTTGCTGGTATGGCAAAAATTTCACCATTTGAAGTGGTGAAACGCACCTCGGTACCGGTTTTAGTCGGGTTGGTGGTGGTGATTGTTGCCACTGAGATTCTGGTGCCTGTGCACTTGTAATCACAATCTATCACGATAAAAAAGCCGGGCGAGTTTACCCAGCTTTTACGCCAAATCACGATGGTTTATTACACTTCATAATCTGGGTCAGGCACTTTCAGCGGTGTTATTTTTACCTTCAAGATACGATGGCTGCTGACTTCCAACGGCTCAAATAGGTAGTCACCAATTTTCATCTGTTCACCGACCTGTGGGATGCGCTGGGTATACTCCATGATTAACCCGGCCAAGGTGTGATATTCACGTTTATCATCGATAGGTAGCGGCAGATAGAGCACCAAATCTTCCAGCGGCATATAGCCATTCGCAATCCAGCAACCATCCTCGGTTTGCTGAATATCATGACGGGCATCCAACTCTTCACCGGCCACGGGCAGATTACCAGCAATGGTTTCCATCACATCGGTCAGGGTAACCACCCCTTCGATGGAACCGAATTCATCCACGACAAAGGCAAAATGCGTCTGTGCCTGACGGAACTGCTCTAATGCCATCAACAGCGAAACCTGCTCGGGGAAAATCAACGGTTGGCGAATCAATGCGCGTAAGTCGAGCTTTTCATCTGCTAACTGTTGCCTTAATAAATCAATGACGTGAATAACGCCCAAGGGTTCATCTGTCGAACTATCTTCAGTAACCACAATTCGGGTATGCAAATTTTTTGTCAGCAACTGAGTCAGTTTCTCTGGCGGATCGTTAAGATCCAGATACTCAACATCATGCCGTGATGTCATGATGCTGCTCACGGTACGTTGCGCCAGCCCCAACACCCGTTCAATCATGCGGCGTTCCTGCTCATTGAACACCTCTTGGCCGACACTGGTATTATCAGCGATCAGGTTAGCAGTATGGTTATCCAGCTCGGCCTCTTCGTGTTTGCCACTTAGCATACGTAACACTGCTTCTGCGGTTCTTTCACGTAACGGTCTAACCGTTGACAAAAAGCGACGGCGATTGAATTGTGCGAATTGATTGAGCGATTCAATAATGACGGAGAAACCAATCGCAGCGTACAGATATCCTTTTGGAATATGGTAACCAAAGCCTTCAGCCACTAAGCTGAAACCGATCATCAGTAAGAAGCTCAGACAGAGTATGACAATGGTTGGATGCGCGTTGACAAAACGGGTTAATGGCTTACTGGCCAACAGCATCAAACCTATGGCAATACAGACCGCAGCCATCATGACCGCGAGGTGGTCTACCATACCGACGGCAGTAATAACCGAATCGAGCGAGAATATGGCATCCAGCACCACAATTTGTGCGACGACCGGCCAAAATCGTGCACCTTTGCGCTGCTGACCTTGATGCTGGTCCTTGCCTTCAAGCCGCTCGTTTAACTCCATGGTGGCTTTAAATAGCAGGAATACCCCACCGACCAGCATGATTAAGTCACGGGCGCTGAACGGGTGGCCAGATAAGGTGACCAAGGGAGCCGTTAATGTGGCCAGCCATGAAATACTGGCTAACAGCACCAAACGCATCAACAGTGCGCACAGTAAACCGGTAACTCTGGCTTTATCTCGTTGATGACGTGGAAGCTTTTCTGCCAAAATGGCGATAAATATTAGGTTGTCAATGCCTAATACAATTTCGAGCACTACCAGCGTTGCCAGTCCTGCCCAAATAGTAGGATCTGCGATCCATTCCATATATCCAATTTCACCTTTGATTTCTACGGCTTATGCCGCCAAAGTGAATAATGGGCTTATACTTGGGAATTTTCAAATCTAAATATAAAAATTGGATGAGATTGAAAATAAAAAGTATGCTAGAGAACTGCCGTAAACTTACATCTAAATGGTTGAAGTGGATATATTATTATGGTATACGCATTCTGGTGAACATATAAAAATCACAGATGTTTCCTAGTTAAAGTCAAAGTTAATGCTATATAATAGCCATAAAATAAAATGATTAATTGGGTGTGTTTTCCTTGCTAAAATCATGCATTCTGCAATGCAAGATATGCGTAAACTATGCTGTAAATGTGACCCAATAGCTATTGGTAGCTGAAAAGCCAAGGGCGGTAGCATTGTAAAAACTAATTATTTAATAGCATATTATTTAAAGTGAAATGGTTTTCATTCTCACTTGTTGTGGCGGTACCTCTTTAGTTCAAACTTTATGGTGATTAAGGATATATGATGTTACTTCCCGTGATTATGGCTGGCGGTACGGGCAGCCGCCTGTGGCCGATGTCAAGAGAACTCTATCCAAAGCAATTTTTACGCTTGCACGGGGTGAATTCGATGTTGCAGGAAACTGTAAATCGTTTAGAAGGGATTTCTGTCAGAGAACCGGTTGTCATTTGTAACGAAGAACACCGTTTCCTGGTCGCAGAGCAGTTGCGACAAATTAATAAACTTTCACATAATATAATATTAGAACCCGTTGGCCGCAACACTGCCCCTGCAATTGCTTTAGCCGCATTAAATGCTATCTCTCAAGGCGACGACCCGATAATGTTGGTGTTGGCTGCTGACCATATCATCAATAACTGTAATGCATACCACCAGGCTATTATCGGTGCGATTCCTTTTGCTAAAAAGGATTGCCTGGTAACATTCGGGATTGTTCCGACCGGCCCAGAAACGGGTTATGGTTATATTCAGCGTGGAGAATCGACAGTCAAAGAGGCTTTGGAAGCTTTTAGCGTCAAGCGGTTTGTTGAGAAACCTAATTTAGAAACTGCTGAACAATATATCAATTCTGGTGAATATTATTGGAATAGTGGCATGTTTATGTTTCGGGCCAAACGTTATATTCAAGAGTTAGAGAAATTTAGACCAGACATTCTTGATGCTTGTAAAGCTGCGATGAAGGATTCTGATTCAGACAAAGATTTCATCACTATAGATAAAGATCAGTTCAGTGCCTGCCCTGATGAGTCAATCGATTATGCGGTAATGGAGAAAACAAATAACGCCGTAGTGGTGCCGCTGGATGCGGGGTGGAGTGACGTTGGTTCTTGGTCCGCACTTTGGGATGTGAGTAACAAAGATAAATCAGGTAATGCCACTACAGGTGATACATTCCTGCATGATACACAGAATTGCTATATCAATACTGATGAGAAATTAGTTGCTGCAGTTGGTGTGGATAATTTAGTCATTGTCAGCACTAAAGATGCGGTGCTAGTGGTAGATAAATCTAAAGTACAAGACGTTAAAAAGATCGTTGAATATCTCAAGCAGACGAAACGTAGCGAGTATCGCCGTCACCGAGAAACTTATCGTCCTTGGGGGCGCTGCGATATTGTGGTTAATGAACAGCGTTTTAATGTTAACCGGATTACAGTTAAACCTGGTGGCGCGTTTTCCATGCAGATGCATCATCATCGGGCAGAGCACTGGATTGTGTTATCAGGAACAGCAAAAGTGACGATTGGCGACAAAACATTTTTAATTACTGAAAATCAATCGACATTCATCCCTATTGGTTCACTTCATATGTTGGAAAACCCCGGTAAGATCCCACTTGAGCTTATTGAAGTCCAGTCAGGTTCTTATCTAGGCGATGACGATATTATTCGAGTTAAAGACCATTATGGCCGTTGCTGATTTAGAGGAAACAATGAATACCTTAACTTGTTTTAAAGCTTATGATATCCGTGGTCAATTAGGTCCAGAGTTGAATGAAGATATTGCTTACCGTATTGGTCGAGCTTTTGGTGAATATCTAAAACCAAAAACTATCGTTGTCGGTGGCGATGTTCGTTTAACTAGTGAATCATTGAAAATGGCATTGGCAGAAGGTTTGATGGATGCTGGTAGCGATGTATTAGATATTGGTTTAAGTGGAACAGAAGAAATCTATTTCGCCACATTTTATTTAGGTGTTGATGGTGGAGTCGAAGTAACAGCTAGCCATAATCCGATGAATTATAACGGTATGAAGTTAGTTAGAGAAAATGCTAAACCCATTAGCGGTGATACAGGGTTATGCGATATCCAAAAACTTGCTGAAGAAAATAACTTTACTGTACCAGTTCAAAGTAAAAGAGGGAGTTATAAGAAGGTATCGGTCCTTAATGAATATATTGATCATTTGATGGGCTATATTGACTTTAAAAATTTTACCAAGCCTTTGAAGTTAGTAGTAAATTCCGGTAATGGTGCGGCCGGACATGTTATTGATGAAATTGAAAAACGTTTTACTGCAGCTCATCTCCCTATAGAATTTGTAACAGTTCACCATCAGCCTAATGGTAATTTCCCCAATGGAATCCCTAATCCGCTGTTACCTGAATGTCGAGCGGACACTGCAAGAGCTGTTACCGAATCTGGTGCAGATATGGGCATAGCATTTGATGGCGATTTCGACCGCTGTTTCTTCTTCGATGAGAGTGGGCAATTTATTGAAGGTTATTATATTGTTGGTTTATTAGCTGAAGCTTTTTTGAAAAAAGAACCTGGTGCCAAGATTATTCATGATCCGCGTTTGACTTGGAATACTATAGATATAGTAGAAAAAGCTGGTGGCATTCCAATTATGTCAAAAACGGGACATGCCTTTATCAAAGAAAGAATGCGTAAAGAAGATGCAATATATGGTGGAGAAATGAGTGCCCACCACTATTTCCGAAATTTTGCATACTGTGATAGTGGTATGATTCCATGGTTGTTAGTTGCAGAGTTGTTAAATATAACAAATGTCAGTATGTCAGATTTAATTAATAAGCGTATGGTTATGTATCCTTGTAGCGGAGAGCTTAATTATAAAGTTAAGTACACAAGTGACATTTTGAAACGACTGGAAGATGTATCAACTACAACGGCAAAAAAAATTGAATATATTGATGGCTTAAGCATTGAATTTGAACGTTTTAGATTTAACATTCGAACATCTAATACTGAACCATTGTTGCGTCTTAATTTAGAAACAAAGGGTGACTCAAGGCTTTTATTAGCTGAGTTAGAAAGAATAGAGTCAGAAATTAATAAGTAAATTTCTTGTAGGAGGAAGTAAGATGGAAAAGAAAGTAGCACTTATTACCGGTGTGACGGGACAGGATGGTTCATACTTGGCAGAGTTTTTACTTGAGAAAGGTTACGAAGTTCACGGAATAAAACGGCGTTCTTCTCAGTTCAATACTCAACGAATCGACCATATATATCAAGATCCGCATGAAGGTAATATAAACTTCGTATTACATTATGGTGATTTAACCGACACCTCCAATTTGACAAGAATTATATCGGAAATTCAGCCTGATGAAGTATATAATTTAGGGGCGCAGTCACATGTTGCTGTAAGTTTTGAATCACCAGAATATACGGCTGATGTAGATGCTATTGGTACTCTCAGGTTATTGGAAGCAATTCGATTTTTAGGTTTGACAAAAAAAACCAAATTTTATCAGGCTTCTACATCTGAGCTTTATGGTTTAGTACAAGAAATACCGCAAAAGGAAACAACTCCATTCTATCCGAGGAGTCCATACGCAGTAGCAAAAATGTATGCATACTGGATCACTGTGAACTACCGAGAAGCTTATGGAATGTATGCATGTAATGGTATATTATTTAATCATGAGTCACCTCGTAGGGGAGAAACATTTGTGACTCGTAAAATTACTAGAGGTCTAGCAAACATTGCTCAGGGGCTAGAACGCTGTATTTATATAGGAAATATGGACTCATTACGGGATTGGGGTCATGCGCGAGACTATGTGAAAATGCAATGGTTAATGTTGCAGCAAGAAAAACCGGAAGATTTTGTTATAGCTACCGGAGTTCAATATAGTGTACGGGACTTTATTCGTTTATCCGCCAAAGAATTAGGGATAGAACTTGATTTTATTGGTTCGGGGGTTGACGAAAAAGCAATTGTCACGAAAATAGAAGGTGACAATGCTCCAGCATTAAAAATTGGCGATATCATAGTTGAAGTAGATCCCCGTTATTTCCGACCAGCCGAAGTTGAAACATTGCTTGGTGATCCTAGCAATGCTAAAAATAAGTTGGGATGGACGCCTGAAACGACACTTCAGAAAATGGTTGAAGAAATGGTTGCTCATGATCTTCAGCAAGCCAAACAACACGCATTACTCAAGTCATATGGTTATACTGTAAGCGTAAGTGTTGAATAAATATTTTTATTAAGAAAATAACTGATTATTCTATATAGTCAGTTATTAATGTTTAATTAACAATAAAAGAGCTTTTATGTTTAATGATCTTCTTTGGGCTCTACAAAAACCACAATCTTGGCTAATATTATCATGGTACGATATAAAGCAAAGATATAAACGTTCGACATTAGGTCCATTTTGGGTAACCATAAGTACCGGTGTTTTAGTCGGAATGTTAAGTATTCTTTGGTCAACAATATTCAAGCTAGATGTCAAAGATTACTTACCATTTTTTTGCATTGGACAAGTTGTATGGACATATATCTCCATGCAATTAACGGAGTCATGTACAGGTTTCACTCAATTTGAGTATTTAATAAAACAATCTAAAATATCATTTTCGTCGATATTATTGCGAATATTGAGTCGTAATTTGATAGTATTTGCCCACAATTTTATCATTATATTTATTGTAATAACATTTGTTAGCCCCGGTTGGAGTTGGATGGCTTTATGGGCAATATTAGGATTTATCATATTAACAGTGTCGTTATTTTCTATGTCTATTATTCTGGCTATCTTATGCACGCGATTTAGAGATTTGCAAATGATTGTGCAGAATGTCTTGCTAGTAAGTTTTTACTTTACTCCTATTATGTGGAAAACTCACCAGCTAAGTGATAAATTAAACTACATTATTAATTTTAATCCTTTAGTGCATTTCTTTAATATTATTAGAGACCCAATGCTTGGCGTTGCTCCTAATTTTAATTCAATGCTTATTTCTATATGCGTAACTATTGTAATTTTCTTTGTTTCAATGGTGTTCATGAGAAAGTATTGTGCTCGAATAGCTTATTGGTTATAAAATATGAATAGTATAATTAAAGCTAACAATGTTGATATAGAGTTTCCTATCTATACTGCCTCACAACGTAGTTTAAAGAAAATATTTTTAGGGCGTACAGTCGGGGGTGGGGTTAGCAAGAACAATCATTCTGTAAGTGTTAAAGCATTAAGCAATGTTTCATTTGAAATTAATGTCGGGGACAGAGTAGCTCTGATTGGTCATAATGGCGCAGGTAAAACAACACTACTTCGTGTATTAGCAGGTGTATATGCCCCGACAGCAGGTTCATTAATTGTGAATGGTGATGTTGTTTCTTTGATTGATATGTCGATGGGGATGGATAGTGAGGCTACAGGCTACCAGAATATATATATTAGAGGAATTCTTTTAGGGATGACTTTGAAGGAAATTTCGAAGCATGTCGATTATATAATTGAATTCAGCGAGCTCGGAGAGTATATAGGATTACCAGTTAGAACATATTCAAGTGGAATGCTACTTAGACTTGCATTCTCAATCATATCTGTTTTGAAACCAGACGTTCTGCTAATGGATGAATGGTTGACTGTAGGGGATGCTTCTTTTAGAGATAAAATGGGCAAAAAACTAGAGAGTATGGTTAATAATTCCTCTGTTATGATTTTAGCTTCTCACTCTAGGGGGATAGTTGAAAAATATTGTAATAAATACTTCCTTCTCAGTAGTGGGAATATAACTCAAATTGAAGCCTCTGCTTTATCTCAATACCTCGATTAAGGAAATAATATGGATAAGAATAGCATTATCCTCATTACAGGATCTGGAGGAGTCTTAGGATATGGACTACTACAGGCTCTTAATGAAAAAAAATATCTTAATATACTATCTCCAAATAGTTCTGAACTTAATGCATTGGATGAAAAAAGTGTAGATGACTATTTCACAAAAAATAAGCCTTCCTATGTTTTTCATTTGGCTTCACTTGTTTATGGTTTGCAAGGCAATCTTGATAATCAATTAAAATCTCTTTGTAGTAATACTACAATTAACCAAAATATTATAGTTGCTTGTAAAAACCATAGAGTTAAGAAGATTTTCTTTGCAGGAACAGTTGCTTCCTATCCATATCCTTATAAATCGCTTCCATTAAAGGAGGATTTTTTCTTAGATGGTGAGCCTCATTGGGGGGAATATGGATATGCTAGTGCAAAAAGACACGCTCTTGCTTATTTAAAAATAATGAAAGAGTATGATGGAATTGATTATTGCTATGGACTATTTACAAATTTATTTGGACAAAATGATAAGTTTGATACGGTAAACGGCCATGTTATTCCATCTCTTATTGAAAAATCCATATCAAGCATCAATAATTGCACTAATAGACTAAATGTATGGGGAAGGCCGGATACAACAAGAGATTTCCTTTTCGGCTATGATGCTGGGATTGCAGCAATATTAGCGATGGAGAAATACTCTGGAGTTATTAATATTGCCTCAGGTAAAGAATCTTCAATGCAAGAAGTTACTGATGCAATAAATGAGTATTTTGATAATAAAATGGATATAGTTTGGGACCCAATGCACCTATAGGTGTTCCTAAAAGAAGCATTGATATTAATAAGTTAAATAATATTGGTTTCGAAACCACATTAAATTTAAAAAATGATATCAAAGTAGTTATTGATTGGTATAAGAATAATTTGGACGGTATAAGAAAATGAAAAAGATAGCTATTATTTCTAGCTTCTCTGAAAGTTGTGGTAACGCATATTTTACGCAGGTTTTACTTGATTCGATAAGAGAGCAAGGTTATGAGGCTGAGTGTGTAAGCTTGAACTTACTCCTTACCCAGTCAACAAATAGAGACATAAGAATTAAAGCAGATAAACATATTTCAGATATCTGCATGAAATTAAAGAGCTTTGATGGTGTTAATATACAGTTTGAAGCAGGGCTATACGGTACACTACCTTCAGATATTTATAAACGAGTTATGAAGCTATCATTAGCTAATCCTAATACTAGTGTTACTCTGCATAGCCCTAGACTAATAAATGATAGTGCCTCTCAACGAGAAGTAATCAAGCTATTAATGCTAAGAATAAAGTCTGGTATAGGATTATACTTTAAGTCTCTACGTGAGAGTGTTTCAAAGAGAATAAATGGCAGGATAATTAAGAAATTAGCTGGTAATAAAATAAACTTAATTGTTCATACATTAAGAGCTAAAGAGCAAATTGAGTTAATGTACAACTATGATAATGTAAGTGTACATCCATTAAAATTAGTTCCAGAATCTCCGAATATAAATGAAAATATCATCCAAGACATAAAACAAAGTTATTCATTTTCTAAAGAGACTAAAATAATTGGTGTTTTCGGTTTCGTTAATGAATATAAAGGGCATTCGTTAGCTATACAAGCAATGGAGTATTTACCTAATAATTATAAGCTCATGTTCTTTGGTAGGCAACACCCTCAAACTATTAAAAATAATGAGTTAGTAAATGGTTATATTGCCTCTCTTCAAAAATCCATCATTAATAAGAAACTAAAAAGTAGAGTTTTTTTTATGGGGGAATATGGAAATGATGAATTTATCAGTTTAGCTGCTACTGTTGATTTTGTTTGGCTACCTTATGTTGAGAATGGACAAGATGGTTCTGGTATAGCTGCAATATGTTTCGATGTTGCTAAACGAGTCTTATGCTCCTCTTCTTTTGCATTTGATGAAATGTTAAAATTAATATCTTCGTATGACAACTATATGCGTTTTGATATTGGTAACTACCTAGAGTTATCGAATAAAACAGCATATTTTCACCCTCAAAAATCAATAGCTACTAAAATTGAATCGAATTATACAGTAGCAACACAAGCAAGTTTATACATAAAAAAATCTTTGCTAATTTAATTTATTTTTAAGCCAAGATATGTATCTTGGCTTAAAGTTTATTGATGGATTTTTAAATTTAATTTCTTTAGTTTGATTTTAGTATATGGATATTTTATTTGTTGTTACATTTTTATTTTTGATAATGACTCTGTGTTTATTTTTGTTTTTATCATTCAATTAATTCCAGTTTAAGAGGTTTGTAACCACTTTTATGCCAAAAATATTACATTTTTATAAAACTTATTATCCAGATACATTTGGTGGAATTGAGCAGTTTATTTTCCAACTATGCAAAGGTGGTGCTTCACACGGAGTTGATTCTACTGTCTTATCCTTAAGTCCTAGAGGTGTATCTGATATAAGTTTTTGGCATGGGCATCGTGTTGTTACAGGTAAATCAACCTTTGAAATTGCATCTACGCCTTTTTCCATTAATTCATTTGGATTATTCCGAAAGTTAGTAAATGAGTGCGATATAGTTCACTACCACTTTCCTTATCCATTTATGGATATGATGCATTTAATAAATAGAGTAAAAAAGAAAACCATTGTTACTTACCATTCTGATATTATTAAGCAAAAGAAAATGCTTAAATTATATCAGCCTTTAATGACGGTTTTTTTTAATAATATCGACCATATAGTAGCGACATCCCCAAATTATATGGAGAGCAGTAGCATATTGAGAAAGTACCGTGAAAAAACATCAATTATACCATTAGGTATTTCTCCATCATCCTACCCACAGGTATCTATTCTGTTTTTAAATAAATGGAGAAATATTATAACAGGTCGCTTCTATCTATTTATTGGTGCTCTTAGATACTATAAAGGGCTAGATACTTTACTTGAGGCGGCTATAGGTACTGCTTATCCCATCGTTATATTAGGGGCTGGTCCGTCTGAAGATAGTCTTAAACATAAAGCTGATACTTTGGGACTTTCAAATGTTATATTTTTGGGTGCTCTTTCTGATGAAGATAAAGTTGCATTACTATACTTATGTTATGCAATAGTTTTTCCATCAAATTTTCGCTCGGAGGCTTTCGGTATTTCTTTGCTTGAAGGTGCTATGTTTAGTAAGCCCCTAATTACGGCGGAAATTGGAACTGGCACTACTTATGTAAATATTCATTTAGAAACTGGATTAGTTGTTACGCCTTCAGATCCTAATAGTCTTCGTATCTCGATGGACTATTTATGGGAGCATCCCGATGAGGCTGAAAAATTTGGTATTGCTGCAAAAAAAAGATTTGATCAGTTATTTACGGCTGAAAAAATGATATCTAAATACATTGAGCTTTATAATCGACTTTTAACTAGATAATTTATAATGATTGATTGGGGCTGAACGAAAATAGTTTTCAGATAATAGTAATTATTGGATGATGATTAATTTAAAGTATATGGTTAAAGATTAATAAATATAACTAGGTGTTATAGAGTAATGCTAAAAGTACTGCATTTTTATAAAACATATTACCCAGATTCTTTCGGCGGTATTGAACAGGTTATTTTTCAATTATGTGAAGGTGGAGCGAGTAAAGGTATTGATTCTACAGTGCTTTCTTTAAGTAAGCTAGGTGGTATTATAAATAAAAAAATAGGAACACATACCGTATATTGTTCACCTGTAAATTTTGAAGCGGCCTCAACTCCTTTTTCTTTTCAAGCGATTAAAGATTTCAAAAAATTGGCGCAGAAGGCTGACATTATTCATTATCATTTTCCGTTTCCTTTTATGGATATGGTTCACTTTATATCTGGTATTAATAAACCAACGGTTGTTAGTTATCATTCTGATATTGTTAAGCAAAAAAATATTTTAAAGATATATACACCATTGATGAATCTATTTCTTGGTAGCGTTTCTCGGATTGTTGCTGCATCGCCAAATTATGTTGCCACAAGTGCAACTTTAAAGAAATTCTCTCGAAAAGTAAGTGTGATACCTTACGGTTTAGATGAGGGTTCATATCCAACGCCACTATCTGAACGCATTGATTTCTGGAAAAATAAATTCGGAACACGTTTTTTTCTGTTTATTGGTGCCTTTCGTTATTATAAAGGTCTTCACATTCTAATCGAAGCAGCTAAAAATTCATCTTATCCGATTGTGATTGTCGGAGCTGGCCCAATTGAATCAGAGTTAAAAAAACAGGCGGAAAAATTAGATATACAGAATATCTATTTTCTTGGTGCCGTATCTGACGAAGATAAAGCTTCATTACTATCACTTTGTTATGCCGTAGTCTTTCCATCACATTTGCGTTCTGAGGCTTTTGGTATCACCTTATTAGAGGGCGCGATGTATGGTAAGCCTCTAATTTCGAGTGAGATTGGTACAGGTACGACATTTATAAATATTGATCAACAGACTGGATTAGTTGTTCCCCCATCGGATCCTGTAGCGTTGAGAACTGCGATGGATCAGTTATGGGATGATATTGAGTTATCAGAAAAATTTGGCCGAAATGCCCGAAATCGCTATTTAGAAAATTTCACCTCCGAGAAAATGGTTTCGAGTTATATAGACTTATATAATGAAATTATCGATAAGTAAGCATTTTTGCTAGAAAGTCTAAGACATTATTACTATTTTGATTTGGCTAAGATATTAATCTATAACTTGTTGAAATAATTATTGATACATTTAAGAATGTAATCAAAGACGTTCTGATGTAAGCTTGTACAAAGATAAAGGAATAATAAGTAATCATAGATTATTTGACTAATTATTATAGAGTTAATCTTGGAAGTTTTGCTGTCCAAAGTTGAAGAGGTCATAGTAATGAAGTGTTTAAAAGCGGTCATTCCTGTTGCCGGGCTTGGTACCCGAATGCTGCCAGCGACTAAAGCGATCCCAAAGGAAATGCTGCCGGTGGTGGATAAGCCTCTGATCCAATATATCGTTAATGAATGTGTGGCCGCCGGAGTAAAAGAGATAGTGCTGGTCAGCCATTCCTCTAAAAATGCAATAGAAAACCATTTTGATACATCATTTGAGCTGGAAGCTGCACTGGAATCACGTGTTAAGCGGCAGCTATTGCAAGAGATTAAAAATATCTGTCCGCCGGATGTCACTATCATGCAAGTGCGCCAAGGCCATGCCAAGGGCTTGGGGCATGCGGTATTGTGTGCCCAACCGATGGTGGGTGATAACCCATTTATTGTGCTGCTACCAGACGTTTTACTTGATGATTCAACAGCAGATTTATCTAAAGAAAATCTTGCCAGTATGATTAAGCGCTTTGAAGAGACCGGGCGTAGCCAGATCATGGTGGAGCCGGTGCCTAAAGCTGATGTTTCCAAGTACGGTATTGCTGATTGTGATCATGTGGCTTTGTCTCCGGGTGAAAGTACCCTAATGACGGCAGTGGTAGAGAAGCCCTCACTTGCTGATGCGCCTTCTAATCTTGCCGTGGTTGGGCGTTATGTATTGTCAAAAGACATTTGGCCGCTGTTAAAGAAAACGCCACGCGGGGCGGGTGATGAAATTCAGCTTACTGATGCCATTGCGATGTTAATGGAGCAAGAGGATGTTGAGGCTTTTCATATGACCGGTAAATCGCACGACTGCGGGGACAAATTGGGTTATATGAAAGCCTTCGTCACTTATGGCGTGCGCCATAACACCGAGGGCGAGAGCTTTACCGCCTGGCTGAAACAGCAAATTGACTAACTTCAGCTTAGCGGCTGAGTAGGAATAGATTTTAAATTCGCTTCAAGAAATCAGTAGGTTAATTATGACCAAATTGAAAGCAGTGATCCCAGTTGCCGGTTTAGGTATGCGAATGCTTCCCGCGACTAAAGCCATTCCAAAAGAAATGCTGCCTATTGTCGATAAACCATTGATCCAATATGTGGTGAACGAATGTGTTGCTGCTGGTATTAAAGAAATCATTCTGATAACCCATTCTTCGAAAAATGCGGTAGAAAACCATTTCGATACGTCTTATGAGCTGGAAGCCATGCTGGAAGCGCGTGTGAAACGTCAGCTATTGGATGAGGTACAATCTATCTGTCCACCGGGTGTGACTATCATGCATATCCGTCAAGGGCATCCTGAAGGTTTGGGGCATGCGGTGTTATGTGCCAAACCGCTAGTGGGTGACTCACCCTTTGCAGTATTGTTGCCGGATGTCTTGATTGATGACGCCAAGTCGGATTTAACCCGTGATAATTTGGCTCAGTTAGTTAAACGATTTGAAGAATCTGGTACCAGCCAGGTATTGGTGCATGCCGTAGAACCTGAAGCATTATCCAACTACTCGGTTATCTCCTGTGAAGTGTCAGATTTAGCACCTGGTGAAAGTAGCCGGATTAACGCGATGGTTGAGAAACCGCAAAGCCCGGCTGACCTCAAATCCAATCTGTCGGCTGTAGGGCGTTATGTTTTGTCTGCTGATATTTGGCCAATGCTGGAAAAAACCAAGCCTGGTGCTTGGGGTCGTATCCAACTGACTGATGCTATTGATGCATTAGCCGCTGAGAAACAGGTAGATGCCGTCGCTTTAACCGGTCAATCCTATAACTGTGGTGAGAAGCTCGGATATATGCAGGCTTATGTCGCCTACGGTCTGCGCCATCCAAAGCAAGGTGCAGAATTTAAAGCCTGGTTGAAAGAGTTCGTGGCATAAGCCAATTTCAGCAGCAATGAAAAGCAATCCATGGGGTTGCTTTTTTTGTATATAAGCCAGCCAGGTCAATTGAGTCAAATCGGTTTGCACTTTACCAAAGCAAACGTGTGCGAACAGCAACTGGTCAGTTGTGCTATCTATCGCACCAATCACTACCCAGCTGACATAATCCTGAGTTAACATGTTTCCCACATCAAAAACCTGTTGGCCTCAAGGCCGGTAACAGGTGTCATCCTTCAGACAGGAGTTTTTTAATGTCCAAACAACAGATTGGCGTTGTCGGTATGGCGGTGATGGGCCGTAACCTGGCGCTCAACATCGAAAGTCGTGGCTATTCCGTTTCTATCTTTAACCGTTCATCAGACAAAACCGACGAAGTGGTTGCCGAGAACCCAGGTAAAAATCTGGTGCCGAGTTATACCGTGGAAGAGTTTGTTGATTCATTGGAAAAACCGCGTCGCATCCTGCTGATGGTGAAAGCGGGTGAAGCCACTGATAAGACTATCGCTTCACTGACTCCACATCTGGATAAAGGTGACATTCTGATTGATGGTGGTAATACTTATTACAAAGACACCATCCGCCGTAACCGCGAACTTTCTGCACAAGGCTTCAACTTTATCGGTACTGGTGTTTCCGGTGGCGAAGAGGGCGCATTGAAAGGCCCATCTATCATGCCAGGTGGCCAGAAAGAAGCCTACGAACTGGTTGCGCCTATCCTTGAGAAGATTGCTGCCCGTGCTGATGACGGTGATGCTTGTGTGGCGTATATCGGTGCCGATGGTGCCGGCCATTACGTTAAAATGGTTCACAACGGCATTGAATACGGTGACATGCAATTGATCGCAGAAGCTTATTCCCTGTTGAAACAGTCTTTAGGTTTAAGCAATGAAGAGCTGGCTAGCACCTTTGCTGAGTGGAACAAGGGAGAGCTGAACAGCTACCTGATTGATATCACCAAAGATATCTTCACCAAAAAAGACGAAGCCGGTAAATATCTGGTCGATGTGATTCTGGATGAAGCGGCGAACAAAGGCACCGGTAAATGGACCAGCCAAAGTTCTCTGGATTTGGGTGAGCCATTAACACTGATCACTGAGTCTGTGTTTGCCCGCTATTTGTCTTCTCTGAAAGATCAGCGCGTAGCTGCCTCTAAAGTACTGACTGGCCCTAAAGTGCAGCCTTTTGCCGGTGATAAAGCTGAATTTATCGAGAAAATCCGTCGTGCGTTGTATCTGGGTAAAATCGTCTCTTATGCTCAGGGCTTCTCTCAACTGAAAGCCGCTTCTGACGAAAATAACTGGGATTTGCATTACGGTGAGATCGCCAAGATTTTCCGTGCGGGTTGTATTATCCGTGCACAGTTCCTGCAAAAAATCACTGATGCATATGCAGAAAATGCAGATATTGCTAATTTGCTGTTGGCACCTTACTTCAAGCAGATCGCTGATGAATACCAGCAAGCACTGCGTGATGTAGTGTCTTATGCAGTTCAAAACGGTATCCCAACACCAACATTCTCTGCGGCGATTAATTATTACGATAGCTACCGTTCAGCCGTACTGCCAGCCAACTTGATTCAGGCACAGCGCGACTATTTCGGTGCGCATACCTATAAGCGTATTGATAAAGAAGGTGTGTTCCACACTGAGTGGCTTTAAGTTAACGGCTACTGCGCGTTCGTATTTTGATATTGGGCAGTGCTCGTCATCCTCACGTACTGAGTGTACGCTCCGGTGACTGTGCGCTGTCTGCAATCAAACTCCTTTCGCTCGCGACGCCTCAGGTGGATAAGTTGTTAAATTAAGTGAGTCGCCGAGGTGACTTTAGGTAGGGTAGGTTGGAGTAACCCGCTCGCTGATTTAAAAAGTTTGTCCTAATAAAAACGCCCTCGATGCTAAGTCGAGGGCGTTTTTATGCCAATAAGAAAGCTAACTCGAAAATTACTTCTCGTGGCGTTCGCGCAGGCGTCCAATCACTTTACTCAGATTCAAATCTTGGTCTTGCAGCAACACCAGTAGGTGATAGATCAAATCCGATGCTTCGTTGGTCAACTCTTCACGGTCATTCACTGTTGCGGCGAGGGCGGTTTCTACCCCTTCTTCCCCCACTTTTTGTGCGATACGCTTAGTGCCGCTGGCATACAGCTTGGCGGTGTAAGAACTCGCTGGGTCGGCTGATTTACGGGAGGCTAATAACTGTTCTAACTGGTACAAGAAGCCCCAATCGCTGGCCGCCGGGGAGAAGCAACTGTTATTGCCTAAATGACAGGTTGGGCCAACAGGATTAGCCAGAATGAGCAGGGTATCATTGTCGCAGTCGGGATAGATATTAACTACATTCAGCACGTTACCGGAGCTTTCGCCCTTGGTCCACAAACGTTGTTTGGTGCGAGAGAAAAAGGTTACCTTGCCGGTTTGCTGTGTCACCGCCAGTGCTGCCTGATTCATATACCCCATCATCAGAACTTCACCGGAAATGGCATGCTGAACGATGGCTGGCATCAGATTGTCGACTTTATCCCAATCCAGTTGGGCAATTTGTTGTTCGCTTAACACACTCTTATCTCCACGCCTTGTTCAGACAAATACTTTTTCAATTCGCCGATATTAATGATTTGTTTATGGAACACCGAGGCTGCCAGCGCACCATCGACATCTGTGTCACGGAAAGCCTCAAGGAAGTGTTCTGGGGTACCTGCACCGCCAGAGGCTATCAACGGAACATGGCAGATGGCCCGCATCTGTTTCAACTGACGTAAATCGTAGCCGTTGCGCACACCATCTTGGTTCATCATATTCAGCACAATCTCACCGGCTCCACGTAACTGGACCTCTTTGATCCAATCCTCGGTCTGCCAGGTGGTGGCTTTGGTCCGTTTTTCATCGCCAGTAAATTGATAAACCTGATAACTGTCACTTTCCGCGTCATACCAAGTATCAATACCGACGACAATGCATTGTACGCCATAGCGGTCGGCCAAACGGGTAATTAAGGTCGGATCTGCCAGCGCCGGTGAGTTGATAGAGATTTTATCGGCACCGAAGGTCAGGATCTGACCTGCATCTTCAACGCTTTTAATCCCACCCGCCACGCAGAAAGGAATATCAATCACTTCTGCGACCCGCGATACCCAGCTTTTATCGACCACACGGCCGTCAGATGACGCAGTAATATCGTAAAACACCAGCTCGTCGGCACCTTCTTGTGCATAACGCTGCGCCAGTGGCACGATGTCGCCGATGATTTCGTGATTACGGAACTGGACGCCTTTGACCACTTGGCCGTCTTTCACATCCAGACAAGGGATTATACGTTTTGCCAGCATGCGATCGCCTCCTTCACGTTAAACTTGCCGTCCAATAGCGCGCGGCCCACAATCACACCTTGCACACCACTGCCACGCAGGCGGGCAATATCATCCAGACAACCGATACCACCGGAAGCCTGGAATGCCACTTGTGGGTAGCGCTGGCACACTTCCTGATACAGTTCTACATTGGAACCACTCAGGGTGCCATCGCGGGAAATATCAGTACACAACACATGTTTTAGGCCAAACGGCAGGTATTGCTCGACGATTTGTTCCAGCGTAGCATCTGAGTTTTCCTGCCAACCGCTGATAGCCACCTGTTTGCGGCCCGCCTCATTAATTCGGACATCCAGCGCTAATACGATGGCTTCAGCGCCATAGCGCTCAAACCACTGTTGCACCATTTCTGGCTGCTTAACGGCTGTTGAACCCACGACAACCCGTGTTGCACCGGCTTCCAGCAGTGCGACCACATCTTGTTCGTTACGGATGCCACCGCCCACCTGCACCGGGACATCTACACCGGCCAGTAACTCGCGCAGCAAGGGGATCTGACGGGCTGCCGGATCTTTGGCTCCGGTAAGATCGACCAGATGTAACACCTGAGCGCCTTGCTGCTGATAATCCTGTAAGCGGGGCAGTGGGTGATTACCGTAATCACGCTGCTGGCCGTAATCGCCTTGATGCAAACGCACTACCTTGCCTTCGATCAAATCCAAAGCGGGAATAATCATGGTGCTCACATCTCCAGAAAGTTTTTCAGCAATTGGGCCCCAGCCGCACCGGAACGCTCCGGATGAAACTGCACGCCAAAGAAGTTGTCTTTTTCTACTGCGGCGGTAAATGGCTCGCCGTAATTGGCCTGGGCGATGGTATCTGGGCATATTGGCATTGCATATCCGTGCACAAAGTAGAAATAGGTCCCATCCGGGATCCCACGAAACAGATGATTACCCGCCTGTGGGGTAATCTGATTCCAGCCCATGTGTGGCAGCGGTAAACCAAAATCCATCATCTGTTTTACCGGCGTATCAATAATACCGAGAGTTTCAATACCGCCACTCTCCTCGCTGCTGGTCGCCAGCAACTGCATTCCCAGGCAGATACCCAATACCGGTTGAGTACAGCTCTTAATCAGTTCGATAAGTTCGCGTTCTTTTAACTGATCCATTGCCGCATGGGCAGTACCGACACCTGGCAGGAAAAGCTTATCTGCACGCAGTACAATCTCAGGGTCACGGCTGATAACTGGCGCGTACCCCAAACGCTGCACCGCATAGGTGACAGAGGAGAGGTTGGCGCACCCCGTATCCAGAATCACCACATTCATTACAGTACTCCTTTGGAACTTGGCAGGGTATTGCCCTCAACACGGATCGCCTGACGTAAAGTACGACCAAACACTTTAAACAGGCTCTCGACCCGGTGGTGATCGTTACGGCCTTTGGTTTTCAAGTGCAGAGTACAGGCCATGGCATAGGAGAGGGAGCGGAAGAAGTGCTCGACCATCTCAGTGCTCAGGTCACCCACGCGCTGGTAATTAAATTCCGCTTTGTATTCCAGATGCGGGCGGCCAGAAATATCCAGCGCGCAGCGCGCCAGGCACTCGTCCATTGGTAAGACAAAACCAAAACGGCCGATACCGCGTTTGTCACCGAGCGCGTTGTTAATCGCTTCGCCCAGTGCCAGTGCCGTATCTTCTACGGTGTGGTGGTCATCAATGTAGAGATCACCGCTGACCTGAATATCCATACGGAAACCGCCGTGAGTGGCGATTTGATCCAGCATATGGTCGAAGAAGCCCACGCCGGTTTTGATCTTGCTGCCCCCTTCGCGATCGAGCCACACATTTACGTCAATGGCCGTCTCTTTGGTGACACGGTTAACATAGGCATGACGGTCTCGCTGGCTTAGCTGCTTGGCAATCTGCGACCAGTTCAAACCATCACGCTGATAACGCAAGCCGCTGATGCCCATATTGTGAGCCAATTGCAGGTCAGTTTCGCGATCGCCGATAACATAGCTATTGGCACTGTTCATCACGCCTTCAGCCAGATAACTTTCTACCAACGCGGTTTTCGGCTTACGGCAAGTACAATTATCCGCAGGCAGATGCGGGCAAATTAGCACTTGCTCGAAATTGACGCCCTGCGAGCTAAATATTTGCATCATCAGGTTATGGGGAGGATCAAACGTTTCCTGTGGGAAACTGTGAGTACCTAAGCCATCTTGATTGGTGATCATCACCAAACGATAATCCGCTTTTTGCAGTGCCAGCAAGGCCGGGATCACTTCTGGCTCCAGCGCCAGTTTGTCCAGCCGGTCAACCTGAAAGTCTTCCGGTGGCTCGGCAATCAAGGTGCCGTCTCTGTCAATAAAAAGAAATTTCTGGCTCATATCGTTTCCTTACGGAGGCTGGAGGTATTAGTGCTATTGGGACTATCAATACCGGGCAGGGGAGCAAGGGCGGCAATCACTCGCTCACATTCCTGACGGGTGCCTACCGTAATGCGCAGGCAGTTGGATAACCCCGGTTGCTTATTTTGGTCACGCAGAATGATGCCTTGATCCCACAGTGTTTTGAACACGCTGCTGGAGGCGGTAAACCGGGCCAGTAAATAGTTACTTTCACTGGTAAATACCTGCTCAACACAGGCACAGTCTTGCAGCGCGCTTTGTAACCATGCACGGTTAGTTCGTACTTCGTTTACCCGCTGGCGCATTTGCTCAAGACCTTGTGGGCTGAGCGCTTGTGCAGCAATATCGGCCACCGGTGTAGATAACGGATAGGGCGCGATCACTTTAAGCAACAATTGGATAATATCGCTGTTGGCCAAGGTAAAGCCACAACGTAAACCGGCCAATGCAAAAGCTTTCGATAAGGTGCGCAAAATGACTAAATTCGGATAATCTTTTAGCCAACCGCTGACCGAGGCCTGTGGGCAGAACTCGATATAGGCTTCATCGATAGCCACGATAGCGCGACCTTGCGCCAGTTCCAGCACTTCACGCAGAGAGGCTGGGTTGATTAAATTGCCAGTTGGGTTATTTGGGCTGCAAACATAGATCAATTTCACTCGAACCAGGTTTTCTTTAATTGCTGGTAGATCTAACTGCCAGTCCGTGGTGGTTTGCACGGTACGCAGTTCCACACCAAAGGTTTCGGCGCTAACGGCGTACATACCATAGGTTGGCGGGCAGAAGAGTATCGCATCCTTACCTGGTTCACAGAATGCACGGATCAGCAGCTCAATACCTTCATCGGCACCACGGCTGACTAACACTTGATCAGTTTCTAAACCGGCATAGGCGGCATAACGCTCAATCACCTGTTTCGGCTGACATTCTGGATAGCGATTGAAGTTTTGTGTCGTAAGTTGGTATTCGGTTGCTAGCGGGTATTCGTTGGCATTAAGCCATACATCGCCATTACCGCCCAAACGGCGGGCAGACATATAAGGGGTCAGGGCACGGACGTTGGCACGGGCCAAATCGGTGACGTTGGTAGATTGGCTCATGCTTGCTCCTCTTGGGCGGCTGTCAAGGCCGCAACACGTAGGGTAACGGCGTTTTTGTGGGCGGTGAGTTGTTCGGCTTGCGCTAAAATTTCGATAGTCGAAGCCAGACCCAGCAAGCCCTGCGGTGTTAATTGCTGTACTGTCATTCGCTTAACAAAATCGGCCAGACCCAAACTGGAATAAGTTGAGGTATAACCATAAGTCGGTAACACGTGGTTGGTGCCGGAGGCATAATCACCCGCAGATTCCGGCGACCAGTCACCCATAAAGACTGAACCGGCATTATCAATCTGATCGATAATGTCTTCCGGCTGACGGATTTGCAAAATTAAGTGTTCTGGGCCGTATTGGTTACTGATATCAATACATTGTTGCAAATCTTTGGTGACGATCAAGCGGCTGCTTTCCAGGGCCTGACGAGCGATATCAGCGCGCGATAACAATTTAAGTTGCTGCTCTACCTCAACAGCGACTGCTTGGGCAATGGCGGCATCCGGGGTCAGTAATACCACTTGTGAATCCGGCCCGTGCTCCGCTTGAGACAGCAAATCAGAGGCAATAAACGCCGGTGTAGCACCACTGTCGGCAATAACCAACACTTCTGACGGGCCAGCCGGCATGTCAATTGCAGCACCATCCAAACGTTGGCTTACCTGACGCTTCGCTTCAGTGACATACGCGTTGCCGGGGCCAAAAATCTTGTTCACTTTCGGTATTGATTCGCTACCGAATGCCATGGCCGCAATCGCTTGTGCTCCACCAATCTGGAACACTTCTTTAATCCCACACAGTTGCGCGGCATACAGTATTTCATCGGCAATCGGCGGCGGGGAACATAAAATGACCCGCTGGCAACCGGCAATGCGTGCTGGGGTACCGAGCATGAGTACGGTAGACAGCAGCGGGGCGGAACCACCGGGAATATACAAGCCGACGGAGGCAATCGGGCGGGTGATTTGCTGGCAGCGCACGCCCGGCTGAGTTTCAACATCTACCACTGGCATTTTCTGCGCGTTGTGGAAGGTTTCAATATTACGTACCGCTTGCGCCATGGCTTGTTTAATGTCGTCATTCAAGCGCCCGGCAGCGGCAGCTATCTCATCGCTACTGATGCGGATATCGGCAACCTGCGCCGTATCAAAGCGTTGGCTGAAATCACGCAAGGCACTATCACCCTCGGCTTTCACCCGATCAAGGATTTCGCTGACGGTTGCGGTGATTCTGTCAGAGGCATTAATTGCCGGGCGGCTAAGCAGTGCCTTTTGCTGCTCTTCACTGCATTGCTGCCAGTCGATTAGGGTATTGAAATTCGTCGGCTGCATCAGTTACTCCATCATTTTTTCAATCGGTAATACCAGAATGGAGCTGGCACCTAACGCTTTCAGCTTTTCCATTGTTTCCCAGAACAGCGTCTCGCTACTGACCATGTGCATGGCGACACGGCTCTTATCACCGGCCAATGGCAGAATAGTAGGGCGCTCGGCACCGGGTAGCAGCGTAATGATTTCGTCCAAACGTTCACTAGGTGCATGCATCATGATGTATTTGGATTCACGTGCTTGAATCACACCTTGAATACGGGTCATCAGGCGATCAATCAGTTGTTGCTTATCGGCTGGCATTTCGCCATCACGCTGAATCAGGCACGCTTTGGAGCGGTAAATGACTTCAACTTCGCGCAGGCCGTTGGCTTCCAGCGTGGCACCGGTTGATACCAAATCACAGATAACATCCGCCAAACCGGCACGTGGTGCTACTTCAACGGAACCGTTCAATAAACAGGATTTAAAGGTAACCCCTTGTTTGTCTAAGTATTGCTTTAAGATGTGCGGGTAAGAGGTGGCGATGCGCTTATTTTGCAGACATTGCGGGCCGGTATACTCGGTATCCAGTGATGCTGCCAGTGAGAGGCGACAGCCACCGAAATCCAAGCGGCGTAATGTGAAGTAACGGGGATCTTCGCCTTGAGCACGGCGGCTCAGTAACTCTTCTTCCAGCACGTTTTCGCCAATAATCCCTAGATCAACCACCCCATCCATCACCAGTCCTGGGATATCGTCATCACGTACTCGCAGGATATCGATTGGCATATTTTCTGCAAAAGCGATCAGGCGCTGTTGTTGCAAATTGATTTTAATCCCGCAGCGCGATAACAATTCATGGCAATCATCACTCAGGCGGCCTGATTTCTGCATCGCAATGCGTAAACGTGTTTTATCCAGCATGGTAAATCCTCAATCTATTAATTAATCATATAAAATGATGAGCAACAAAAAAGCCCTCGGAAGATAATCTTCCGAGGGCTTTCTCTATTGCGTTCTACCGCCACCTGGAAGATTCGTTAACCGTCTTCCAGCACACATCGGCCTGCAAGACTAGTCAGGATGATGGTGATGATGGTGATTAAATTGAACGCAGTTCATAATAATTTCTCTGTTTGGGCGGTTTTGAGCAAATCAAAATAGCCTTGATGTATACATATAGCCATACGTGGCATAACTTCTGTCAATCAACCTAAACCATCTGCTCGGTAGCGCGCAACCTTTTTTTCGCCTGATGCATTTATTTCACCCTGGAAGGGTGCGGCTTATCAACCAGTAATGGTTTTCTACTTAGTCATTATCACTTTGTTTTATGTCAGTATAAGCATGAAATATTTACCCAGCGTCATTACACCGATTTATAGAAAGAGGCCCATAATAGAGAGTAATTGTTAGGTAACAGTAGTTGGCGTAACTTATGTGTATTACGTGTGTTATCGGTATACACCCGTCATACTTCAAGCTGCATGTGTATTAGCCGCCTTCCTGCAACTCGAATTATTTAGGGTATAGGTTATCGGTATGAATCCGTGGAGAGCAATTGAAATGAAGAAAGTAGCCATTATTGGGTTGGGCTGGCTGGGGATGCCATTGGCGCAATCATTAATCCGTCGTGGAATACAAGTGGTTGGCAGTAAGACTACGTCAGATGGTGTCGATGCCGCCAGAATGAGCGGAGTTGATTGTTTTCAATTGCAACTGACACCAGAACTGATTTGCTATCCAGACGATCTGGAGCAACTGATGACCGCTGATGCTTTGGTCATTACCTTACCTGCCAGCCGCACCGCCGAACGTGGGGAACAATATCTTCAGGCGGTACAGATGGTGGTCGATAGCGCATTGGCTTTCGGTATGCCGCGCATTATTTTTACCAGTTCTACCTCGGTGTATGGCGAAACCCGTGGCCGAATCAAAGAGAGTTCACCGCTACAACCGGTGACCACTGCCGGTAAAACGCTGATGGAGCTAGAGCTTTGGTTGCATAAGTTACCCAATACCTCGGTGGATATCTTGCGCCTTGCCGGGCTAGTGGGCACCGATCGCCATCCTGGCCGTTTTCTGGCAGGGAAATGCGGTGTGAAAGGCGGCTCATTGGGGGTTAATCTGGTGCATCAGGAAGATGTTATTTCAGCCATCGAGTTGTTGCTTAAGCTGCCAAGGGGCGGCCATATTTATAATTTGTGTGCACCACACCATCCCGCCAAGCGTGATTTCTATCCTGAGTGCGCGCGAGCATTACAATTGACGCCACCGGAGTTTGCTGCCGAGGATATTGAGGAAGCACCACGTGAGATTGATGGCAGCAAAATTTGTAGCGAGCTGGGGTTTGAGTATCAATATCCAGACCCAAATCGAATGCCTTTGAATTAATTATCTTATCGGCTACTGCGCGTTGTCATACTGAGATTGTGCAGTGCTCGTACTCCTCACATACTGCGTGTATGCTCCGGGTACTGCGCGCTGTACGCACTCAGTCTGACTTAGCTCGCTACGCCTTGAATGTATGAGTCGATAAAACATTCGAAATAAACATCAAATATAAGAGGGCCCCTAGGCGCGGCTCGCCCTTTCACTCACTTATCTCGCGCCCTATCACCGCTTTTGATGGATATAGGTCAGCGCCAGCGCCATTGCCAATACCAGCCCTTTGATGATATCCATGGCATAATAAGGTACTGACAGCATCACCAGGCCGTTTTGTAATACACCTAAGATCACCGCGCCAATTAAGGTGCCAAAAGCATTAGGCTTGCCAGAACCGGCCAAAGAGAAACCGATATACGCTGCTGCCACGGCATCCATTAGGTAGCCCCCCCCGGCGTTCACCTGCGACGAGCCGATACGTGATGCCAGCAGAATGCCACCCAGTGCCGCTAACAGGGAAGAGAGCACATAGGCCAGCACCCGATAACGCACGGTACGGATACCCGCTAATCGAGCCGCTTCTGGATTACCCCCAATTGCATACATGCGCCGGCCATGCTTGGTTAGCGACAGATACAACTGCACTACAATTGTCACCGCCAGCATAATCAGCACAATTACCGGCACTTGGCCCAGCGCTGAAAACATCTCAGGAATGACGCCTTCCGCCATATCGCCGCTGGGTAGCAACATATTTTGCGTGATAGACCCGCCATAACTGTAGGTCATCGCCACGCCCTGAATCACAAATAGACTGGCAAGGGTGGCCAGCATGTCAGGGATCTTCAGTACCACGATCAGAAACGCGTTAAACAGGCCGACCAAGGTACAAATCAGTAGCGTTAAAATAATGGCGCCAGTGGTACCAAAACCGTACCAGACAAATAGCGATACCACGATGGCATTGGCCAACGAAGCGGTGGAACCCACCGACAGATCAAAACCACCAATCGACAGCGAAATTGACACTCCAATGGCAATCACCGTCACGATGGCGATAGAGCGCAAAATATTGATAATATTGTTTGGATCGAGGAAGTTATCCGATGCCAAGCCAAATAACGCGATTAGCGCCACAACGGTGAGTAACATCCCCCATTTGTAGAGAAAATCAAAGAGCTGATGACGCCATGGTTGTGCGTCGGCTAGGGGGATTTCTTTGTTCACTGAGGGGTTCCTCCAGTAGAGAGTAGTAATAATGTCTCTTCATCAACATCGGCGGCGTTCAGTTCGGCGACAATACGCCCATCCCACAACACACAGATGCGAGAGCATAAACCGACCAATTCTGAGAATTCACCGGATGCATAAATAATGCCTTTCCCACTCTGTGCTAAAGCGTCAATCAGAGTGAACAGGTCTTGCTTGGCTTTGATGTCGACACCTTTAGTCGGTTCATCAAAAATCAGTACCTGCGCATCACCGCGCAACCACTTGCCGATCGCCACTTTCTGCTGATTGCCTCCCGATAGGCGCGCGAGTTTCTGTTGTGGTGAAGAGGTACGTATCCCAAGACGCTGAATTAACTCTTTGGCCCAATTTAGCTCCTGACGGCGGCTAAAAATACTCCAGCGGGAAAAACTGTCATCGGCCGCCACACTGAGATTCATCGCAATCCCTTCGTGGATAAAAATACCTTCTTTGCGCCGCTCTTCCGGTACCAATGCCAATCCTTGTGCGACAGATTGGTCGGGCGAGCGTGGTTTCCAGTCTTTCCCTTGTAATTCGCCACTGTCGACACGGCTGGGTGTTGCGCCAAACAACGCTTTGCACAGTTCGGTTTTCCCCGCACCGGCTAACCCAGCAATACCCAGAATTTCGCCTTCATGCAGTGTCAGGGAAATATCGCGCAATTTGTGTTGATCATGTAAACCACGTACTGCCAGCAGTGTTTTACGGCTGACCGCCGCTCGTCGAGGGGGGAAGATATCATCCAGCGTATGGCCAAGCATTTTTTCCACAATCTGCTCGCCGCTTAGCTCACCCATGGCATCATGGCTGACACGCCGCCCATCACGTAACACCGTTAATTGATCGCAAATTTCGCGTAATTCATGGATGCGATGTGAAATGAAAACGATTGCCATGCCTTCCGATTGCAAACGGCGGACTACGCGGAACAAGCGCGCGCTCTCTTCTTGATCCAGTGGTGCGGTAGGTTCATCTAAAATCAGGAAACGGCATTGGTGGGAAAGGGCGCGGGCTAATAACACCTGTTGTTTCTCTGCCAGCGTGCAGGATTCCAGACGTTGGCGCACATTTAATTTAACATCAAGTTGCCCGAGTAGCGCTTCTGCCTGACGGTAAAGCTGCGGCCAGTTAAACAGATGTCCCTGCTCCGCCAGCGTATCCAGCATAATATTTTCCGCCACAGACAGGGTGGGGATCAGCGCGACATCAACCTCTTGCTGAACCACATGGATACCCTGTTGCTTAGCTTGTCGGGGGGAATGAATATCTACCTGTTGGCCATCAATATAGATCTCACCACGATAGTGACTGTGAGCGCCGGAAAGAATAGCCATCAAGGTTGATTTTCCTGCACCATTAGCACCGACCAGTGCATGGGTGGAACCACCTTCTAGTGTAAAATCAACTTGTTGTAGTGCATGGAATCCAGAAAACGAAATAGAGATATTGCGCATCTCAAGGCGGGAGGAACTGATGCTGGACATAAATTTCTGTGACTGCCCTATAAAGTATTTTGGCGACCTACCCCTTTTTGCTATTCAGAAATAGGCTTACGATTTTTCTCAGGTCAATCAACCGGAGAAACAGGCAGTCAATAATGCTGCTGATAGCTTTCTTTTTTAACACAGTTTCTATTATTCGCAACAAACTAAAGTAGTTAAGGTATATCAAAAAATTATTAAACATTGCTAGCTTACCCCTTAAGATGAGAAAAACAGCGATAAGAACGTAATTTAAAAGGAACGCGCGATGAGCACGAATGCAATCCGGGTACAGGTAGGTCCGGCCAACTATTTTTCTTTTCCGGGTGCTATCGACAAACTGAGTGAGTTCTACCCTCCGGCGGCCCTGGATAAGGCACTGTGGATCTTTGGTGAGCGTGCTTTGGCGGCAGCCAGTGATTACTTACCCGCCGCGTTCCACGGGCCGCAAGCGGTGCGTGCTGCGTTTTCAACCCATTGCAGTGAGTCTACTGTTGCGGATTTGGTGAAAACAGCGGGCAGTGATCGCCAGGTGGTGATCGGTATCGGCGGTGGGGCAGTATTGGATACCGCGAAAGTGGTGGCACGTAAGCTGGGGTTGCCACTGGTCGCTATCCCGACTATCGCCGCAACCTGCGCCGCCTGGACGCCACTCTCCGTCTGGTATAGCGACGCCGGGCAGGCACTGAATTTTGAAATTTTCAAAGATGCTAATTACTTAGTCTTAGTTGAACCGCGCATCATTTTGCAAGCACCGGTGGAATATCTGCTGGCAGGTATTGGCGATACCTTGGCAAAATGGTACGAAGCCGTGGTACTTAGCCCACAGCCGGAAACTTTATCTCTCACTGTTCGCCTCGGATTACAGGCTGCGTTGGATATTAGTAATGTGCTGCTAAAGCAAAGTGAAGCCGCGTTACGAGCGGTTAAGCAAGTTGAACTGACACAGGACTTTCTGGATGTGGTGGATGCGATTATTGCCGGGGGCGGCATGGTCGGTGGGTTGGGGGAGCGTTATACCCGGGTGGCGGCGGCACATGCAGTGCACAATGGCCTGACTCTGTTGCCCCAAACCGAACATTTTCTGCATGGCACCAAAGTGGCCTATGGGATTTTGGTCCAGACAGCCCTGCTGGAGCAGGATGAGGCATTACAGTCATTGATTGTGGCGTTTAAAAAGTTGGGTTTGCCAACCCATTTAGCGGCGCTGGATGTTGATATTAATGATCGTGATGCTATTGAGCGGGTGATTGGTCGAATTCTGAAGCCGAGTGAATCAATTCATTATCTGCCTATTGCATTGAATTCAGACAAACTGTGGGCGGCAATTGAGCGAGTAGAAATGGCCGCTCAGCGCTGATAGCACGCGGGAATAGCCGTTTAGATCAAACTGTCATAAGAATATTGTTTCAAGTGCTTTAACATCTTGTTTTTTGCTCTCAACTTAGGGCAGAATACGCGCCATGCAATAACCGACGTTTAAACGCGTCGGTTATTTTTTTGCATTCATGTTTTCACAAATCAAGAGGCCGGACAACGATCCGGATAGATAAACAGGTCCGCGAGCGATTATTCACATACTGAAATCGCCGTTATGAGGAAAGAAAGATGGGGCAATTATTCACACTGGCACCGGTGCCCACCGGTATGCGCTGCACATGCAGCGATTATGGCGCAGCAGGTATGGCAAATACCCGTTACTCCGCTCTTATTTCCCCACTTACGTATCCCAGGCAGATACGAAGTTTCCCCGTCACCTCTAACCTGTGCGCTACACTTGCGAATCGGGTTAAAGGTATGGGGAGGCTGAATCATGACGCATAACGCTACTGTTGCAGTCGGTACTAACCAAACGGGTACCAACAACCGCGTCCAACTCAGAAAAACACTGACACTGGTCCAAGTGGTGATGATGGGTCTGGCTTATTTACAGCCGATGACCATTTTCGATACTTTTGGCATTGTTTCCGGTTTGACCGATGGTCATGTCGCGACCTCTTACGCCATTGCGTTGATTGCGGTGCTGTTCACGGCAATCAGCTATGGCAAACTGGTTAAACGCTTCCCGTCTGCGGGGTCGGCGTATACTTACGCCCAGAAATCCATTAGTCCGAATGTTGGCTTTATGGTGGGTTGGTCATCACTGCTGGACTATCTGTTCATGCCGATGATTAATATTCTGTTGGCAAAAATTTACCTCGAAGCGATTTTCCCTGGTGTGCCATCGTGGATTTTTGTTGGCGCGCTGGTCAGCCTGATGACGCTGTTTAACCTGCGTGGCATCAACGTGGTGGCAAACTTGAACTCGGTTATTGTTGTGGTTCAGGTAGCTATCATGGTGGTCTTTATGGGGCTATTGATTCATGGTGTTTATCAGGGTGAAGGTGCGGGCACATTGGTAAGCCCACGCCCGTTCTATTCTGAAAATGCCCATTTGGTGCCGATGATAACTGGGGCCACGATACTGTGCTTCTCATTCCTGGGTTTCGACGGCATCAGTTCATTGTCTGAAGAAACCCCCAATGCCGGTAAAGTGATCCCGAAAGCGATTTTCTTGACGGCATTGATTGGCGGCGTGATCTTTATTGTGGTGTCTTATTTCTTACAGCTCTATTTCCCGGATATTTCGCGCTTCACTGATCCTGATGCGTCACAGCCGGAAATTATGCTGTTTGTTGCTGGCAAATTCTTCCAGTCAGTTATCTTGTGCTTCTCCTGTGTCACGGTATTGGCATCAGGGATGGCGGCACATGCTGGCGTTTCGCGTCTGCTGTATGTGATGGGCCGCGATGGGGTATTCCCAGAAAAAATATTTGGTTACGTACACCCGAAATGGCGGACTCCGGCAATCAACGTACTGTTGGTTGGTGGCGTGGCATTGTCTGCTATTTCCTTTGATCTGGTGACGGCGACCGCATTGATTAACTTCGGTGCGCTGGTGGCCTTTACCTTCGTGAACCTGTCAGTGATTTCACAGTTCTATATCCGTGAACGCCGTAACAAAACGTTTAAGGATCATTTCAGCTACCTGATTCTGCCAATGATTGGTGCAGGAACGGTGGGGGTGCTGTGGATGAATCTGGAAAGCAGTTCAATGACACTGGGACTGGTGTGGGGCGCGATTGGCCTGGCTTATATGGTCTGGAAAACCCGTGCTTTCCGTCAGGCTCTGCCTCAGTTTAATGGCGAACTGGCACAGTAATCGCATTTAATATTGCGCAATTGCTGACTAAAACGGAGCCTGATGGCTCCGTTTTTTATTGGATAATTTGCTGCCACAGCCCTAGCTCACTAAGCCTCTGGCATACTCAAACAGTGCTTTCAGCAGTGCCAGCTTCTCTTTATCATCTTCATACTGGTTATAGAATTGTTCCAGTTGCAGCACGTAGTCCTGCACTCTTTCAGGATTGAGGGCTTCGCGGCGATGTTCCAGCCAACGCTGTTGCTCACTGTCAGTCAGCGTATTGGGGTAATTACGGGCGCGAAAGCGGAAAAATAGCGCTTCCAGCCGTGGATCTTGAAAGGTCAAATCCAGTGCGGGCAGGTTTTGCGGTTCAGTTTGTAAAATGATCTTCATGGTGGCGCGGTCGGCATCGCTGAAGAAGCCATTATACAGTTGTGCATCGACATCATCGGATACCGCAAAAGGTTCGGCTTCGGCGAACAGTGCCACCACTTTTTCACGTACTTGCGGATTTTGCCGCAATAATTGCAAATTTTGCAGGCAACGTTGGCGATCAATGCCCAAACGATCAGCATTTTCCGGTAATAAAGTTTTAGCGGGAGCCAGTACCGGGCATTTATTGATGTGCACCAGTTTCAGTGGCACCGCTGCATCTTGTGCATTGAGTTTGTCGCGGCGGGTATATAGACGCTCGCGCAGTGTATCGCTATCCAACGCCAGCAATGGCGACATATCACCGGCCAGGTCACACATAATCACCGCATTTTTATTCTCAGGATGCCATGCCAGCGGCGCAACCCAACTGGTATTGCCTCGTGCCGCGCCAAACATGCCGGAGACATGAACCAACGGCGTCATCTCCGCGATATCAATCAGTGCGTTTATTTTATGCTTACTGCGGTGTTGATATAAATAGTCGAATAGGCGGGGTTGCGCCTGTTTGACCAATTTCGCCATCGCAATGGTGGCATGCACATCTGACATCGCATCATGGGCATGCAAATGCTCAACACCATTGGCTTTGGTCAGATGCTCAAGCTTGAAACTCGGCAGGCCATCTTCATTTTCCGGCCAGACAATACCTTCTGGGCGCAGGGCGTAACACGCCCGCATCACATCTAACAGATCCCAGCGGGAATTCCCTCCTTGCCAGCTATAGGCATAGGGATCGTAAAAATTGCGGTAGAAAATATTGCGACTGACTTCATCATCAAAACGAATATTGTTGTAACCGAGGATACAAGTGCCCGGCACATTGAAAGCCTGATGGATTTGGCGGGCAAATTCCGCCTCATTCACGCCATTGGCTAAGGCATGCTGTGGCGTGATACCGGTTATCATCACAGCCTCTGGCTGTGGCAAATAGTCATCGGCGGGAGCACAGTAAATGACCAATGGCTCTTCGATAATATTGAAATCCAAATCGGTGCGCACCCCGGCAAACTGGGCCGGCCGGTCCAATGCCGGACGCTGACCAAAGGTCTCGTAATCGTGAATGTAGAAAGTAGGTTGCTTATTTTTATCTGACATTATTCGGTTTAACCCTTTTTACTATGGTCATTCTTTAGTGATGGGCCACCGTTTTGGTGGTAAGCCGCAGTGACCAATAACGTTAGTGTTAGAATATCATTTCAGGTGCGCCGAGACGTCAGGATTTATTTCGACATACTTATGTTTTGCCAGAAACATGTCGATCTAATTAGTATTTACCTACCGTTTACTCAGCTATTCATACAATTCGCCTACTAAATGACACGGTAGGACTCATAGTGAAAAAACTTCTGCTAACCGGCGCAACAGGGTTTCTGGGCGGGGCAGTGCTTGAAAAGTTATTGTTGGCAGACGCCGATTTTAATTATTTATTATTAGTACGGGCGACTACGCTAGAGCAGGGGCTAAACCGCATCCGTGAAAATCTGGCGAAATTTTATCTCCCCAGTCAGCGGCTGAATAAAATAAATATCAACCATATTTTATTAGGCGATTTGGCAGAGCCGGATAGCTTTATTAATGACCCACGTATTGATGATGTGACCCATGTTATTAACTGTGCTGCTGTCGCGTCATTTGGTAATAATCCCTTAATCTGGAAAGTAAATGTAGACGGCACTCTGGCATTTGGCAAAAGAATGGCAAATGTAGTGGGTTTACAGCGCTTTATCCACGTGGGTACCGCCATGTCGTGCACACCAGATGCCGGAACGGTGGTTAGCGAGCAAGTATTATCAGCGCAAGATGATGCGCATTTAGTGGAATATACCAAGTCCAAATCAGCTATTGAGCGATTGTTGGCAGAGCAATGCCCGAATTTACCGCTGGTATTAGCCCGGCCATCGATTGTCGTTGGGCATACCCGTTTGGGGTGTCAGCCCTCTAGCAGTATTTTCTGGGTATTTCGCATGGCATTAATGCTGCGTAAGTTTATGTGCTCATTGGATGACTATATCGACGTTATCCCGGTCGATTATTGTGCGGATGCTCTGTTGTGTATTTTGTTCCATCCCCACTTGACCGAAAATATTTATCATATTTCTGCCGGAGAAAAAGACAGCGTCAGTTTTGCCGAAATTGATCAAGCCATGTCCTCGGCGGCACGGCAAAAACCGATGGGTACAGATTATTGCCAGGTAGATTACGGTGCTTTGGTGCAGATGCGTAACCAACTAAAAAGCATTTTCGGCCCCTGCAATGAGCGCTTAATGTTGAAAGCCATGCGTTTATATGGCTCTTTTGCCGTGTTAAATGTGCGGTTCAGTAATGAACGCCTGCTCAGTTTGGGTATGGCAAGATCACCACGCTTCACCGATTATATTGCCTGTTGTGTGGAGTCCAGCTATGGAATAACTATCCAGCAACAAATGGCGGTTGATTTTAAGTAAGCATCTCTCCCCGCGTGACGACAGACTGCGGGGAATAACTTTTCCCGTTTATGTCTCGTCACTGATTATTCGCTACTTTTGCAAACTTTTAACCCCGTGCCAGCCGGTTATAACTCAGCTAAACTTAGGTTTTAGTGTTTTATTGGACGTAGGTATATTGTGCGCTTGAATAAAAAAATCTCGCCACTGGATAACTTGATTTATAGTCACTATCGCCTTACGCATGCTTTGCGAATTACGCTGGCATTTATCTTAACTTTCCTGATTATTCGCTTATTGGCCATCCCAGAAGGCACCTGGCCGTTGATCACGCTGGTCGTGGTTATGGGGCCGATATCTTACTGGGGAAATGTGTTATCCCGAGCGATGCAACGTATTGGCGGCACGGTGTTTGGCGCGATATCTGGCCTGATTGCCCTCTATCTTGAATCCTATTCGCTGACGTTCATGCTGGTCTGGTGCGGGGTTATCATGTTTCTGTGCGGCTATTTGACGTTGGGTAAACGGCCCTATATGGCACTCTTGATTGGTATCACGCTGGCGGTAGTTTGTGGATCTGCGCCGGGTGATATGAATACCGCACTGTGGCGTAGTGGCGATGTTATTTTTGGCTCCCTGCTGGCGTTAGTCTTTACCAGTGTTTACCCACAACGCGCCTTTACGCATTGGCGCATGCAGATGAGCGATAATCTGCGTGCTATCAGCCAGGTCTATGCCGCTTACCTGTCACCGAATGTGGTCGAACGCCCACGATTAGAACCTAAATTGAAAACCGTCCTGAGTCAGTCGGTTAAAATGCGCACTTTTATTGCTCCTGCCAGTAAAGAATCCCATATTAATAAAGATGTTTTTGAAGCCATCCAAACATTGAGCCGGAATTTAATATGCACACTGGAATTGCTGGTGGATGCTTACTGGTCGTCACGTGAAAGCCATTTTATTATGCTTAATGCTAAAGGGTTACGCAGCACCCAACTGATGACTATTCGCACTCTGAATACGTTGAGTGACAGTTTGCGTGATGGCTCACCAGCACGTGAGCGAGAGGTTGCCGCCGAGTTAAGTGAAATTGCGGCCGAACTGAAATCATTGATGCTGGCGGTAACGCAGGGGCAGCAGGTAGAAACGCCCATTTATGGCTATGTTTGGCTGAGTATGGAGCTAACCAAACAGCTTGAGGAACTCGACGATCTGATTAATATGACGTTGCGCAGGTGATCTCTCGCCGCTAAAGGCAGATGAAATTTCTGTCTGGCGGGTAAAGCAGGTAAGATAAGCCAATGAATCTTGTCACCAGGTACGACAAAGCGGTATGGTGCAGGTAGCCTGGTCACCAGCAATTGAATTTGTGTAAAACTTAAGTGAAGGTGTAAAAATGGATAATGCAATTAAGCCGACTTTCCAGGACGTTTTGGAGTTTGTGCGTATGTTTCGTCGCAAAAACAAGTTGCAGCGTGAAATCGTTGATAACGAAAAGAAAATCCGTGATAACCAAAAACGCGTTCTGTTGCTCGATAACCTGAGTGATTACATCAAGCCAGGGATGAGTATTGAAGAAATTCAGGCCATTATCGCGGACATGCGTACTGCTTATGAAGATCGTGTTGATGATTACACCATCAAAAATGCCGATCTGTCTAAAGAACGTCGTGAATTGTCGAAAAAACTGAAAGCGATGGGCGAAGTTAAGTAACTTCACCACGGTTTAATAGCTTATTTTAACGCTATTAAGAGAAAGGCTGGCATCAATTGCCAGCCTTTTCTTTTGGCTAAAATGGCCCTAACTTGACGGTTTGTTCTGCCGCAAGAAACTAAACGCTGGGATTTTCGCACCTTTGACAAAGATAAACGCCAGCAGTAACGAGCCCCACAGCGCCATAGTGATATAACTACTGACACCCATGATATTCAACCCGCTTTCCAGCATTTGCAGCAGGAACAGCGCCAGTACAATGCCGAATACTTTGCCAAATCCACCATCGGGATTTACCCCACCCAGTACGGTTGCCAAAATAGTGATCAGCAACAGCGACTCACCGTAGGATGCTTTGGCTGAGTTCAGTTTTGACATCATTAATAAGGCCGCTACCGCACACAGTAAAGATGAAATTACATACACCCAAACCAGTGTGCGGCGCGTGTTAATCCCAGAGAAGAAGGTGGCTTTCTCATTAGAACCGGACAAATAGATTTGGCGGCCCAATGGTGTTTTAGCCAGAATCAGCCAGATGGTCAGTGCTACCGCGACGAACAGATAAAGTGGCACTGGCACACCGAGAAAGTTGCTGCGATCCAGTGCCAGTACATAGTTCGGGAAGTTTGAGATAGCCGAACCTTTGGAGATAAGTACATTCACGCCTTTGAGCAACGTCATGATGCCCAGAGTGGCCAGAATAGGGGATACTCGTACCACCGAGATAAGTATCCCGTTGATAAGCCCCACAACCAATGCTACCGAGGCACCCGCCAGTAACATCAACATCATTGAACTGAACGTTGGCGCAAGATGGGTACAAACCCATGCCATCACCAGGGCGCTGGCATTCGCGGTAGCAATAATCGATAAGTTAATCCCACCGGTCAGCATAGTAATCGCCATTGCCAGAGTTAATACCCCCGCGACAGGGATTTGCGAAGCGATGGATTGGAAGTTAGCCGCCGACCAAAATACCTGTGGAATAAATAGGCTGAATCCTACGCCGACCAGCACCAGCAGGGCAACCAGCCAGCGTTCGGTATGATCACGTTGCGTTGTTTTCGACATGGTTATATCCCTACCTTATGGCGTTGGCCCCAGGCCGTCACACTGATACTGATGACAATTACCAGCCCGATAACCACGGTATGCCAGTACGACGAAATGCTCAGTAAATTCAAACCATTTTGTAATATTGCCAGCAAAATCACCCCCAGCAAGGTACCGGTAAGTGTTCCACGGCCACCCACAATACTGGTACCGCCGAGCACCACGGCTGCCAGCACTGTAAGCTCATAGCCCAGTAATGAATCAGGCGCTACGGTTAATACGGTATAAGACTGTACTACGCCGGCGATGCCGGACAAAAAGCCCATATAGCCATACACGAACAGTTGCAGTTTGAGAATACTGAACCCCATGCGTGACGCCGCTTCCTGATTGCCCCCTAAGGCATAGATTTGCCTGCCAATACTGGTGCGGGTCATCAGTAGAGCGGTAACAATAATGGTAATTAGCAGCGTTAGAATAGGGAGCGACAGGCCGTAGTCATAACCATCGGCAGCGGTAAAGGCGAACAGCATTGGCCCGTGTTCAAACCATTCAGGGTAGCTATACAGCCAAACACCACGGCTGAGATACAACAGTAAGCCATAGAAAATATTCAGTGTGGAAATGGTGATAATGATCGACGGTACGCGTAAGCGGTTAACCAGCAGGGCATTAACCAAGCCCAAAAGTAGGCCGATACCACCAGCCAGCGCAAAAGCTACCGGGAAGTTGCCACCAAACTTCACAATTAATGTCACCATGACATATTGCGAAATAATGGTCATCGCCGGGAATGAAATATCAATACCGCCAGAAATCAATACGATAAATAAGCCACAGGCCAAAATGGTTAACATGGCATAGTTATTTATCAGATCATAAATATTGGCAAGGGTCAGAAAATCCGGGCTGGTGAACGCAAGATAAGTCGAAATAAGCAAAATAGTGAATGCCAGCATCACTTCATGGCGTTTTAGTTGTTCTTTATTGAATAAACCTGTTTTACCTACCGCAGATTTATTAACTGCATGGGGGTTAGCCATTTACTACCTCCGCAATGGCTGCTTCGCTACTGTTACCCGGTAAAAACTCTTGTACCAGTCGCCCGGCCCGCATCACTAAAATACGGTGGCTATTGAAATAAGCTTCATCAATTTCATCACAGACCATTAACACTGCGATACCGCGAGCTGCCAATGCATTGATAATATTATAGATACCGGCTTTGTTAGCGATATCCACACCTACGGTGGGGGAGTCAAGGATCAAAATTTGCGGATCGGTTGCCAGCCATTTAGCGATAGCAATGCGCTGCGCATTGCCGCCAGACAGCGTATTGACTGGAAGGTCGCTGTTGCCGATTTTGATCGACAGGTGTTTCACCATATCCTCGACCAGCGTATCGACCCGCTCACTACGCATCAGATGGAACACGTTTTTCAGGCGATGCAGAACAGTGGCACTGATATTGTCACGAATGGATTGTTCCATAATCAGCCCGGTGCTCATTCGGTCTTCTGACACATAACCGACCCCCGCCGCAATAGCATCACGGTTACTGCTGAAATACATCGGTTTATCGTTAATTCGGATGGTGCCTGACTCCGGCGAGGTCAAACCGAATAAACTAAGACACAGTTCAGTGCGGCCAGAACCGAGCAGGCCCACCAACGAGACAATTTCCCCCGGATGCAGCGTCAATGAGATGTTGTGATATTCATTACTACGGCAAAGCTCCTCCACGGCCAGCACCGGCGGGTGGGCGGCACTGTAGGGCGGTAGCACCTGAAAATCAAATTTCATGCCGGTCATCAGCCACGCCAGTCGCTGGTTGTCCACTTCGGTGGCCGGGTAAGTGCCAACCCAATCACCATCCTTTAGCACCGTGATGCGGTCTGAAATCTCCAACACTTCACTTAATCGGTGGCTGACAAAGACTACGCAGATATTGCGTGATTTCAGTTCATGTACCACCCGCAGCAAGCCATTAACTTCTTGTCGGGTGAGGGAGGCGGTAGGCTCATCCATCACAATCAACCGGGCATCCTGTGCCAAGGCACGGCAAATAGCCACCAGTTGCTTCTGGGCGATGGGCAAATTCTCAACCAGTTCATCCAGATTGAGATGCGCATCAATGCTGCTGATCACCTGCTCAGCCGTGGCGCGCATCTGGCGTTTGTCCACCCACAGGTGATGGTGATAATGGTTCATGGCGATATTCTCAGCCACAGTCAGGTTCGGGAATAACGACAAATCCTGATAAATTACCTGAATCCCTAAGCGAACGGATTCAATCGGGGTCAGGCTTGAGTAAGTTTTGCCATCAATGGTAATCGTGGCATCAGCATCGGGCTGATAGACACCGGAAATAATCTTGATGAGGGTCGATTTGCCACACCCGTTTTGCCCTGCAAGACAATGTACTTCACCGGGTAACAGGGTCATAGCCACTTTATTTAGCGCTTTGACGCCATAAAAGGTCTTACTAACATTTTCCAGGGTAATAAATGGCTGCATATATCCTGTGTCCTTTTGATTCTTAATTAATTAATTGCGGAACCAGACAGGGCGTCCGGCTCCGCAATAACTTAGTGAATCAATACAGCGAATCCACGTTGTCTTTGGTTACCCGTAATACATTGTGGAACTGGATCAGATGCTTATCTTGGTCAACTTCAGCTTTACCCACGCCAGGAATTTCCATACCTGACTCAATTTTTTCACCTTTCAGCACTTTATCCGCCACTGCGGTCAGTGCATAACCGGCAGAACCTGGGTCATAGGTCACGCCCATTGCGATATCACCGCTTTTAATCAAGGATGCAGCCTGTGAAGGGATCATCATACCGAACACATGGACGTTGTTTTTCGCACGTTTCTCTTTCACGGCACGGCCAGCACCGATCGGACCTTGCGAACCGAAGGCGACAATACCTTTCAGGTCACTGTGCGCTTTCATTAAATCGAGCGTGGTACGGCGTGAATCATCAATACTCTCGGCAACAGGCATGCGGCTGGTCACCTCAAACATATCGGGGTAGTGCTCTTTCTGATATTTAACAAACAGATCGGCCCACAGGTTATGCTGTGGTACCGTCAGGCTGCCGACATAAATCACATAGCCACCTTTACCACCCATGGCTTTTGCCATCTCTTCTACGTTATCTGCGGCAAATTTGGCGTTATCGATGATTTCGATATCCCAGTTGGCGCTGGGTTGCCCTGGAGATTCGTTGGTTAACACCACAATACCGGCCTCACGGGCTTTCTTGAATACCGGTTCCAGTACATCGGCATCGTTGGGCACAATACTGATAGCACTAACTTTTTTCGCGATTAAGTCTTCGATAATTTTAACCTGTTGCGGGGCATCGGTACTGGAAGGGCCGATTTGATAGGCTTTGATAGCCAGATCTTTACCGGCGCGATCCACACCTTCGCCCATGCGGTTAAACCACGGCATACCGGCGATTTTTGAGATATTAACCACTTCGACTTCCTGCGCCAGTGCACTGCCCGAGCACACCATCATGCTGAACAGACTGGCTGCCAACAGGGTTTTCACACTCAATTTTTTCATTTAAGGCTCCCGGAACTCATGTAGGTTGAGGTAATTGTTATTTAAGGTATTGGTGCAATAATCAGCATGCTGTATTACATGAATTTTATTTATGTTTTTAAAAAAATGAAGATTTAACAGGAAACAGATTTTACATCTTCACTACATTTCCTGCTGGTGGGATCTAATACCTTGATAGCAGTTTCCCCCATATACATGAATGCTATTTACATGGACAAAATAGCTGCATTCCCTGTTTGTGATTGAAGTCATGATTTTGAGGGGCAAGACAAACAGAATTACATAAAAATGGTAAGCGGCAGGTTAATAACAGTGAGGTTTACATGGATATTCTGGTTCAGATGATTCTTAATTTTTCGCTATCATGGCCTGATGCTGAATGACGGGCTAACGCACGCCCCCAGGCACCATGGTTAACAGGTGTTGGCGGGGGTAGTGGCGATTGATATTGCGCTGCTGCAATTGCCAGAACACCTGCTCCACGTCATGCCGTTGACGGTCAAGCAATAATCCAACCACACTGCCACTGTGGGCTACGTTCAACCCGTATAAATCCAACTTCTCCACTAGCCTCAGCAGGGCGCTAAAGTCAGGTTTTACCAGTAAACGCTGGCTGGCTTGCGCACTCAATGTGGTGGCCTGACCCAGCAGTGAACAATCGCGGCGCTCGGCGGCTTGGATAAACAGTTGCCATGCCCGTTCCAGTGAGGTGGCACTGGCTAACAGCGCCGGTTGACGATCACGGCGGTGGTAATCCTCGGTTTTGAGAATCTGTGGGCTTTCCAGTAACAAAATATCTACCACTGGCTGCCAGTTATAAGAGATTTGTGTTGCGGCAGTTTGGTGGTCAAACAGTGTCAGTTGTTGAAATAGGGTGCTGTCAGTGGGTTCCAGCCTGACGCACAGTGCTGCCAGTGCGGCTTCATTGAGTGTTTCACCGAGATGGCGGGCGGTTGCCAGTGCGGTGGCGGCGATATCGGCGGTACTGCTGGCAAGTCCTTTTGCTACCGGAATGGTGGAATCAAAACTGATGTGCAGGCCATTAGCCATCTGTGCAGGTTGGCCAAAATAGGCCAGTACCGCCGCCAACATCTGGCGCATGCGTGGGCGTTCATTCTTGCCCGGTACGCCATCGGTCACCGAAACCGTACTAAACCAGTTGACCGGGCAGGAGATAAGCTTCTCCCCCCCCAGTATCCAACCCTGAATCAGTTCACCACAAGAGGCCGGGCAACGGGCTTCAGCCATGACCAAAGACCTGCTGTAAGGCACTGATCAGCCGTTGGTTATCTGCCGCGCTTTTAATGGCTACACGATAGTGGTCGCGGGTTAGACCGGGGTAATTAGCACAATGGCGGATCAGAATATGGTGCTTTAATAGCGCGTGTTGCAGATTAAGTTCAGGTTTAAGGCAGCGCAAGAAAATGTAATTGGCGCACCCTTGCCACACCTGCAATGCTGGCAGGGCGGCTAAATGCTCATATAACCAAGGTCGCTGCTGCGCCAGCCATTGATGTGTGGCTTGAATATAAGGTTGGTCATCGAGAATAATCTCACCCGCCAGTGCGGCAAAAGCATTGATAGTCCAAGGCTCGCGTTGCTGTTTCATTTGCGCCAGCGCCGCCAGATCGCCACTGAGCAGATAACCGAGGCGCAACCCTGGAATGGCAAAGAACTTGGTCAGTGAGCGTAACAAGTATAAGTGTGGGAAATCCGCTAATTGAGGGGTAAGCCCCGGCGCATCTGGCAAGAAATCGATAAAAGCTTCATCGATAATTAAAGCAATATGGTACTGATGGCAACACTGCACAATGGCTTGCAGCAATTTGGCATCAGGCATCAGGCCGGTCGGGTTATTGGGTGTCGCCAGAAATAGGCAGTCTGGGCGCTGTTGGGCTAATAGCGTCAGTAGACGTTCATCGGGCTGATAGCCGTCTGACTCACTCATCTGATAATCATGAATCTGGCAGCCGACCCGTTGCAGGGCGTGGCGGTATTCAGCAAAGCCCGGAGTCAACAGTACCGCAGTGCGGGGTTGCAGATGCTGCACCACTGCGTAAATCAGCTCAGTGGCACCATTGCCGGCCATAATATTCTCTGGCAGGCAGTGGTGAGCACGGGCCAGCGCTGCATGTAATTGGCGATACTCAACATCAGGATAGTGTTCGGCACGGGCCAATTGTTCGATAATCGCCGTTTTCAAGGATTCCGGCATGCCCAGCGGATTAATATTGGCACTGAAGTCAACGATATTGGCTGCATCTGTGCCGATTTTCAGTGCCATTTCCAGCACATTCCCACCATGCTCACTCATTGCTACTCTATTCCCCTATATAGCTTGTGCGTTTAGAGTACCATACCCTTCGTCCTTGATGCTGTAGGGTTGTTTGCTACACTCACGCACCCGAATCACTTACTTGTCGTTGACCCTATATGAATAAGCTCATCGGGATGCGTTTACTTGCTGCCTACCTACAACGCCAATGACTTTGGGTATATCAGCGAGGGAATGGCGTTTAGCGACAATAGCTCCGGCGTGAAGGCGAGCACATCTCGTAGGCGAACCACGTCGCCAATAACAATCAGCGCCGGTGCCGATAAACCCTGCGCGGCAACCTGATCGGCTAATGTAAGCAGTGTGCCGCTGGCAACTTGTTGCTGCTGGTGGCTGGCGTACATCACCACGGCGGCAGGGGTGGTGGGGGCTTTCCCCCCGGCGACCAATTGCTGGCAAATAGTCGTCAGTTGTGTCATTCCCATCAGGATAATCAGCGTACCTTCCAGCTTGGCTAATGTTGCCCAGTCCTGTGGCTCATTGCCTTGGCGCAAATGGCCGGTTATCACATGAAAGCCTGAGGCATAATCACGATGTGTTACCGGAATACCGGCATAAGCCAACCCGCCAATGGCGGAGCTTATCCCTGGAACTACCTCAAACGGAATACCAGCCAACGCCAGTGTTTCAGCCTCTTCACCGCCACGGCCAAAGACATAAGGATCACCACCTTTGAGTCGCACCACATTTAGCCCACGTTGGGCGCAATCAACCAGAATTTGATTGATTTCTGTTTGTGGCACCAAATGGTGGTTGGGGTTTTTGCCCACGTTGATCATTTCACAACCATCAGGGGCTTCTGCCAGTAACTCAGCACACACCAAACGGTCATAGACCAACGCGTCAGCGCGACGAATAACATGTAATCCCTTCACCGTAATCAGCGCGGCATCCCCTGGCCCAGCGCCTACCAACCAAACTTTCCCACTTTCCATATTGCCTCTTATTGTGCGGCGAGGGCCGGTTGTACCGGCAGATTCAGGGCCACGCGAATGACATCACGGGCAATCATTAATTCTTCATTGGTATTGACGATAGCAATCTGTACCGGCGCAGAGTCATGTTGGATAAACGGCTGATTGTTGATATTTTTCTCTTCGTCCAACTCGATACCGAGAAAGGCTAAACCACGGCAGATTTGCTGGCGGGCTGTGCGGGCATTTTCACCGATACCGCCGGTAAATATCAGTGCATCAATTCCGCCCAGTTGCACGATATAGCTGCCAATCACCGCGCGGATACGTTCGGCAAAGAGGTCGAGCGCTACTTTGGCGCGCGGGTTGCCGTTGGCGGCGGCTTGTTCGACATCGCGATAGTCATGTGAGATGCCGGATACGCCCAGCAAACCGGATTGGTTGTTAATTAAATGGTTAATTTCACTGGCATTTTTTCCTTCTACTTGCTGAATAAATGGCAGGATGGAGGGGTCAATATCACCGCTCCGGGTGCCCATCATGATACCGGCCTGTGGGGTGAAGCCCATCGAGGTATTCACCGACTGGCCGTTGCCGATAGCACAAATGCTGGAGCCGTTGCCAAGATGGCAGGAGACAATGCGCAGTTCTTCCAAGGGGCGCCCCATTCGTTCGGCGCAAACGGCACTGACATATTTATGACTGGTGCCATGGAAACCATAACGGCGAATACCCAGCTCTTCATAGTAGCGCCACGGTAATGGATACAAATAGGCCGTCTGGCTCAGTGTTTGGTGGAATGCAGTATCAAATACCGCCACCGCGCTGGCATGGGGTAGGGCATGTTGGAACACCCGGATACCGAGCGCATTAACCGGATTATGCAGGGGGGCCAGTGCGCCAAGCTGTTCTATCTTATCCAGCACCTCGGGGGTTATCACGACCGAATCGGCGAATGCTTCACCGCCGTGCGCGACACGATGGCCGACACCGGTAATTTCATCCAGTGAATCAATAATATTGTGTTCAATCAGCGCGTGAAGTAGGTGTTCAGCACCTTGGCGGCAATCGGCGATAGGCAGAATCTCGCGCCATTTCACATCTGTGGCGCGGAGGTTAAATATCGCATCATCCATACCGATACGTTCAATTAATCCCTGACAGATCACTTTTTCATCAGGTAAAGAAAACAACTGAAACTTCAACGAAGAACTGCCGGCGTTAATCGCCATAATCTTACCGGGCATGCGACTCTCCAGAATGATTCAAATAAGTAATAAGGTCGGTTAATCCCTCACCGCTCAGCGCTGAGGTCACAAATAGGTGTTGCGCCCCCGCCTGCGTGAGGCTGTCAGCAGCCCAACGCAATTGGTCTGGCTGGTTAACGGTGTCGGCTTTACTGATAATGCCAATTACCGGCTGGTTGAAAACCTGCGCCAACATCGGGGCAAACCAGCTTTGGGTCGCATCCGCATTTTGTACCAGCCCCACCACATCCGCTTCACAGGCGCTTGCCAGTAACGCACTGTATAAACAGCGGTTTTCCAGGTATTCACCGGGAGTATCAATGGCATTGTCCTGCCAGATAATGGCTTGGGTTTTCTGGTAATTAAGCGCCTCACCCTGCAAACGCTGGATAAGCGAGGTTTTGCCGCACTGGCTAGGGCCAATCAACATGATGCGTTGCATGTCATCAGGTCCGGGTCATCGGGCAGGCGGTAAATTTCATCATGTCGCCGAGGGTGTGGATCACCTGTTTCAGCGCATATTCCACCGCTGACACATCACCGGTAAACACCACCGCACCGGTGAAACGGTCGATAAAACCAATCTCAACTGCACCAGATTTGGTGGCGATATCACTGGCAATAATCGAGGCTTCGCTAGGGGTAATGGTCAGGATGCCAATGGCGCTACTGACATCATTCAGCCCCAGTTTTTTGTAAAGTGCCTTATTAGGATTGGCTATCAGATGCGCCAGGGTTATCTGTTTACCGGGAACATATTCCTGAATTACGCGCTCGGGGGTGCTGCTCTTTTCCATCATGCCTCCTGAACTAACTGACGCCATAGCGCCTCATGGGGCCGTGGGATCACTGAGCTGTAAACCAATAATCCCTTCTCACCGGCACACTGGCTGGCAACGTCCACGGCAGTTTGTACATCAGCAATATCGCCGCTGAGCACTTGATAACATTTGCCGCCGATGCCAAACGCCATATGGATGCGCACCAGCGTGACATTGGCCGCTTTAACCGCACGGTCGGCGGCAGTAATACAGGCCGCCACACTCCAGGTTTCCACCACACCCGCTGCTTGACGATTTTCCACCGTATTCAGGCCGCTGATCGCCGGCAATACGGATGGATGAAGGTTGGGCAGGACGATGCTATCGACCAGCAGATGCCCGCTGTGCCGCTCTCCGTTTTGTACCGACTGGGTGACGGCACCGATATCGCCACCGACCATCAACAGATATTTACCGGGGCACAGAGTTTTGCTCACCAATAGGCTGACGTTAGCGCTTTTCAGCATCAAGTCGCAGACCTCCATGCCCTTGGCGATACTGCTTAATTCAACAATTCCAATGGCTTGTGACATAGCCCTTCCTTTTAATAAACATCAGCCCGTTTAATGGTGATGGCATTTGCGCTGATGGCCGTGACCGTGCCGCTGATACTGGCATGCACCGGTGCGCCTAACGCGTTATTCGGAATTTGGCCAATAAGTTGACCGTGATCGACCCGTTCGCCGACCGTGACCACGGGTTCGGCGGCAGCCCCGATATGCTGGCGCAATGGCAATACCACCTGTTGTGGTCGGTAGCCTTGTTCGCTGAATGGCGCGGCCTGATACCAGTCGGTGAGATCCAGACGGGCAATCAGCCGTGATATCGGTACCATGCGGTAATTAGCCATCGGATCGGCCTCACGTAGCGCCCCTTGATAGCGGGCACCTTGCGCCCGCAACTGCGTTTTCAGCAGGCGGTTTATGCGCATCGGTGAGATATCTACCGGGCAGGCGTAGCTTTCACACAGCCCGCATTCCGAGCAGGTCAGAGCGCTGAGTAAAATGTCTGGTGTGGCAACTTGTTGATAGGTTATCGCGCGCACCAGCAGATGCGGGGGTAGCTCATGGCCAATCAAGTGACGCGGGCATAACTCGGTACACATGCGGCACTGCTCACATACGGTACGAGCAATGGCTAACACATCCTGGTCGCTGCGGGCGCGGCGGGTAATCAGTAAGTGATCAGCGGGCAGTACCAACAGGCCGCCGGTAGTTTTGGTTACCGGTTGGTCAAGGTCATGCAGGGCATGGCCCATCATCGGCCCGCCATTGATATAGGCCGGATTGTTGATGGTAGCCCCTCCTGCCAGCGCCAGAACCTCGCGCAGCGGGGTACCCAGCGGTACCGTCAGGGTTAAGGGTTTCGCCACCGCACCATTTACGGTCAGGGTGCGGCGAGTCACCGGCCATTGCTGTTCCACCGCCCGCGCCACATTGAGTAGCGTTTGCACGTTGTTCACCACCACACCGATGCTGACCGGCAGCGCGGCAGGTGGCACCCGGCGACCGGTTGCCAGCCAGATAGTGATAACCTCATCACCGGCGGGATAGACATCGGGCAGAATGTGCAGCCGGATTTGTGATGGTAGCAAGGGGGTTAGTGCGGCAATCGCCTCACTATATTTGGCTTTCAAGGCGATGATGCCTTCGCGTGCGCCGGTGGCTTTCATGCCATACAGCACACCGCGCACCAGTCGGGCTGCCTGGCGCGGCATCAACTGCTGATCCACTTTCAGCATTGGCTCGCACTCAGCCGCATTGACCAGAAAAATCTCGGCCTGCGCTTGTAGCTTCACCGCCGTTGGGAAACCCGCACCTCCGGCACCGACCACACCCGCGTGCTGAACCCGTTGCTGAATAGTCACGGCATCACAATCAGCCAGTTCACCGTAGGCGGGTAGCAAGCAGGTATCCGCACTGTGTAGGTCACTCATAAAGCGCCTCGATAATCCCACGGATATCATTGCCGTCAGCCGCACGCGGGTTAGTGCGCAGTGTCACATCGGCAAGTGCGGCGGTAATTATGTCGGGAATACGTTGCTCTAACTGGCCCTCATTGATTTTCATCGCGGCCAGCGGCTGAGGTAATCCGCATTGGCGTTTGAGTTGTTCAATCTGATGGACCAATTGGTTAACTGCACTGCGCTCATCGCTATTTTCTGCACTGAAATGGCACAGTTTTGCCAATCGCGCATAGCGTTTACATGCCCGCGCATCAAGCGCGTTAAAGCGAATCACCGGCACCAATAGCAAGGCATTCGCCAAACCGTGCGCGATATGAAATTGCCCCCCCAACTGGTGTGCGATAGCATGATTGATGCCCAGACCAGCCTGGCTGAATGCCATGCCAGCCAGCGTGGAAGCATTGTGCATCTTGCCTCGGGTAATTAGGCAATCGCCTTTGCGGCAAGCGGTGGGCAGATGGCGGAACACCAACTGCACCGCTTTTTCTGCCAGCGCATCAGTAAAGTCACTGGCACGTGGTGAAACATAGGCTTCCAACGCGTGAGTCAACACATCCAACCCGGTATTGGCGGTGATAACTGGCGGTACGGTAACCACCAGAGCCGGGTCCAGAATGGCGATGTCCGGGTAAATCTCATCGTCAAATAGGGGGTATTTAATACTCTTTTCCGGGTCGCTGATTACACAGGCACTGGTCACTTCTGAACCCGTGCCGCTGGTGGTTGGGATAGCAATACAGGTCTCGATCTCTATCCCCTGTTTACGACTAAACCAGACAATGGCTTTCGCCGCATCTAGCGCGGAGCCACCACCAAAACCAATCACCACATCGGGGCGCAAGGCATGCATCTGCTCAATGCCCTTAACCACGGTGTTAATGTTCGGGTCCGGCGTAATGTCGCTGAACAGACTGATTTGGTTATCCTCTGCCAGCACTTGTTTCAAGCGATCCAGCAACGGCGAGGTGGCCAGAAAACCATCGCAGACAATCCAGATTTTGCGCTGATGGAAGCGTTGCAGCACCTTAAGGCTGCCTTCCCCGCTGTAGATACGTGTTTGCAGGAAAAAAGTCTTCATACGTCCTCGCTCAGCGAATGGAAAAACCGTTAGTCAGCACACAGCGACGCTGGCGCGCAAAGGTGCGAGCCGAGGTGGTGCCTTCGCCGGTCGGGGTGGCGATGGTAAAGGTGGTAAAGCCTTCACCGCCGACGCCTATCCCGGCATAGGACGGGCCGTTTTTAACAAAAATAGAGGTTTGTAACAGTCGGGCGGCCAGATTCAGGCGTGAGACATTTTGTGAGTGCATGGTGGCGGTATGGTGCAGGCCACCTTCCACTTGCAGTGCCAGCGTCAGGCCGGCATCAAAATCCTTTACCCGGACCACCGGTAACAGCGGCATCAGTTGTTCGGTAGTGACCAGCGGATCGTCACCAGCCACTTCAACCAGCAGCAAGCGCGGTGCTTTGGCCGGACAAGCGATGCCCGCCGCTTTCAGCAGTTCAAGCGGGCTTTTACCCACCAGATTCTTATTGGCGTGGCCTTGAGGGGTCAGGCAGGCTTTGCGCAGGCTGTCGACCTCTTGCGGATTACTGATAAGTAACGCATCGAAGGCTTGCATCTGTTGCAACAACCGATCGGCAACACTTTCCACCACGATCAGGCTCTTTTCAGCGATACAGGGCAGGTTATTATCGAATGAGGCTCCTGCCACGATATCCTGCGCCGCTTTTACCAATTCAGCCGTTTCATCCACCAGACAAGGTGGGTTACCGGCCCCCGCCCCAATCACTTTTTTGCCGCTCTTCATGCCCATTGCCACAATGGCAGGCCCGCCAGTGATAGCCAGCAAGGCGATTTTGTCGTGCGCCATCATCTGCTGAGTGGCTTCAAAGCTTGGCTCTTTCACGGTCACCACCAGATTGCGAATGCCGCAACTGTTGAAGATGATTTCTTCAATTTGGGCGATTAAATCCAGTGATACCGATTTAGCGCCTGGGTGTGGGCTAAAATAGATGGCATTACCGGCAGCTAACATACTGATGCTGTTATTAATAATGGTTTCGGTTGGGTTAGTGCTAGGGGCAACCGAACCTATCACGCCAAAAGGCGAGTATTCGAATAACACCATGCCGCCATCGCCGGTCAGCGCCGTGGTAGACAAATCTTCAATACCTGGGGTGTTTTCTAACGCGGCTTTGTTTTTCAGCAACTTATCTTCTTTATTCCCCATGCCGGTTTCACTGGCACCGCGTTCTGACAGTGAAGGCAACTGTGCTTTTAGCTGTTCACGCAGGGCGCGGATAATCGCGCTGCGGGTCTTCATCGGGCTTTGTTGATAACGCAAAAATGCGTTATGAGCGGCATTGACAGCTTCATCCACGCTGGCAAAAATGGCGCTGGAGGCAGACGCGGGTGTGGGCGTCAGTTGCTCAATGAGGATAGTGCGAATGAGAGATTCAAGGTCATTGGTATTCATTATTCATTCCTCAGATGTAAAGCCGATATGGCCGCTTCTGCTATGTGCATATCTTGTTCGACGCTACCGCCGCTGATGCCTAACCCCCCCACCAATTGGCCGTTACGCCATAGCGGGTAGCCACCACCAAAGCTCACTACTTTGCCACCGGTACTGGCCTCAAGCTGGAACAGGTCGGCCCCCGGTTGTACGGCATCGCTAAGTTGGTGAGTTGCCGTTTTCATCGCCACCGCGGTCCAGGCTTTTTTCGGTGCCAGTTCGCTGCTGACCAGCAAGGTGTCGGGCATGCGGTAGGTCATAATCATGTTGCCGTGGCGGTCAGCCAGTGCTATGACCACGGCAATTTGTAATTTCATAGCGGCATCGACCGCCAATTTAACTAACTGATGAACATCAGAAAATCCCAGAGAAGCCGCTGTTTGTGGCTGACTTGTGGCTGGGGGGAGTGCTGTTGCCGCCAGATAACGGGCCACCACGGTTTGCGTGGTGTGTTGTAACTGTTGGCGCTGGTCTTCATCACGAGCCAGTGCATACAGGCAATCCGATAAACGGTTTAGGTATTGCAATAACACCGGGCGTACCGGGACTTGTTCAGCCAGTTCAATCAGCCGCCGTTCACAGCGCCGTGCCAGAGTGCGGGCAAAATGCAATCGGCTACCGGCTTCACTGCTACCCGGCAGAATAAAACCCTGTACCGGTGGCAGCCCCGCCATACAGCGGTCTACGGCTTGCTCCAGCGCTTGGATCTCGGGTTCATTAATACTTTTGCGCCCGGCAGGCGGTGTGGCGATACCTTCGCTTGCCAATTCAGCGCTGAAATAAAACAACTGATGTTGTATGGCATCGAGTAATTGACGGTTTTCCTCGCCCTGCGTCACGCGGGCACACAAGCTCAGTGCTGCATTGAGTTCATCCAGCGTGCCGTAAGTTTCCACCCGGGGATGGCTCTTTTTCACACGTTGTCCGGTGAACAGGGCGGTGGTGCCCGCATCGCCGGTTTTGGTATAAATGCTCATAAGGTCCCCGTTCAATCAGTAAGAACATTAATCATCAGTAAGAACATTCATCGACGATGGCGACAATCGCCAAATCGATGGCATCATTCGGCTCGGAAAATACCCGTCTGGCACTGGAACCGCCTGACAGCAAGACCAAATCGCCCTGACCGGCACCGACCGAATCGACGGCCACTTCGTCCGGCGTTTTGCTGTCGGGTGGCAGTGAGCCATCACCGGCAACACGGCGCACCAGCAGCAGCTTCCTACCGATCAACGTGGGTGATTTTTGCGTTGAGACTACGGAACCTACCACTCTGGCCAGTTGCATGATTTACTCCTGCCTTAACAGTTGAATGTGACGGGCTGACACGGTGTCCTGCGCCAGCGGTGTAACTAGCGTGTGGCTTGCAATGAGTAGCCAGCCGGAGTCGAGAGTGGCGATATCGCGATAACTTAGAACCTTGCCCGTGTGTAACCGTATAGCAACGCCCTGACTGTCGCTGAAACTGAGCGGCAATGAATGCAGCGCGGCACAGGGCAGAGCAGCCAGCAGTTGGCGATGTAAGCTGATATGCACTTTCATGCCCCATGACCATGCCTCGTTTAGCGCCGCCACCGCAGGGCAGGTGGTATCGAACTGCGCCAGCCGGTGGATAAATGCCAGGTCTGGCAACATCAGATGCAGCGTGGCATGGTGCACGAATACCGATGGATCAAGCCCGGCGCGCAATTGAGGCAGTAGCAGGGCGTGAACCCGGCGTTCGCGCTCAACTAACCGCGTGACAATCTGGCTGACCAGTTGTTCGGTTTGCGCCTGAGTCAGATTCATGGCCGCGTTGTCCCTGATGACGTTAATATCGTGGCAAACGCCGCAGGGTCGTCGGCACCCGCCGCATTGGCCTCGTCGGTATCGATATGCATTTCCAGTTTCATTTGGGGTGAAACGCGGATCGCCACATCATCCAGTATCAGGCGACGGCCACTGCCCTGAATGGCAACTTGTACCCGGTCACCGTGTTTTACCCGATAGATAAGGGCATCCAGCGGCGACATATGAATATGGCGCAGTGCCACAATCACCCCGCGGGGTAACGTCAGCTCAGCGAACGGGCTGACTAACGTGATGGCTGGGGTATCGTCCAGATTGCCAGACATCCGCAGGGGAGCATTGATACCCAGCGTGCGTGCATCGGTACGGGAGATCTCCACCTGGCTGTGGCTACGCAACGGGCCAAGAATACGCACATTTTTCAGGCTGCCTTTCGGCCCGACCAGCGTTACCGTCTGTTCGGCGGCGTACTGGCCGGGCTGGAGCAGCGCTTTCTTTTCAGTAATCGGCTGCTGCGGGAACAGCCGTTGGTAGTCCTGCACCGAAAGATGCAGGTGTCGGTTAGAAACCCCAAGTGGGATCGGACGAAGACGCATTTCGTCGAGGATCTTATTGACAACGGGTTCCAGTAACGCTTTTTCCATCAGACTTTTCCTCGTTTACCCAAGTGGATACAGCGAAAGCGAGGCTCGCCTTTATGGCGTCGGCAAGCCGGATCGAGGCAGAGATTACAGCTCACCCGGGGAGCGATTAGAGCCTCACTTTCCACACTACTTTCTTCGGTGCTGATTTTTTCAGCACTAAAGACAGGTTCAGGTACATCATCTGTGGCGGTCGCCGCAGCGGGCTGAGGCTCTGCGGCTTCCGTCTCCTCGTTAATGGGGGCTGTAGCGACAACTGGCTCTATCGCCACGGCGATTTCGGGGGCCGCGACCTCGACAGTCTCTGTCAGCCAATAGGCCAACAGAGCTTTTGTTGGGCGAGCCAGTACCGCGCGCGACACCAATCCGTGATGCAGTTCGGCAAAGGCGGCACCAGTACTGATTGCCGCCTGCACCGAGGCCACATCACCGGTCAGACGAATTAACATCCAGCCAGAACCATTGGTTTTTTCTATACCTATCAGGTTGATAGATGCTGATTTTGCCATCGCATCCGCCGCACTGATCGCCAGCGCTAGACCGCTAACTTCAAGTAAACCCAGTGACGTTTTCACGCTGTGCTCCTCTTCTTACCCTTAGGCAGAGGTCGGTAAAATGGCTTCTACATCGCTGTGTGGGCGTGGGATCACATGGCAGGATTTCACTTCACCCACCGCGCTGGCAGCCGCAGAACCGGCATCAACAGCGGCTTTTACTGCGCCGACATCGCCACGTACCATCACGGTGACCAGACCGGAGCCGATTTTTTCGTAGCCCACCAGTTGTACGTTGGCGGATTTGACCATGGCATCAGCCGCTTCGATAGCAGCGACCAGACCTTTGGTTTCGACTAAACCTAATGCGTTATTCATGTTTCATTTATCCTTGTTATCAAGTAAGGGCTATCTTGTTTGCCATTTTGAACCAGGGCAGTGCTCGCCATCCTCACAAACCTTGGCTTTTACAACACCAGGTGTACGCTCCGGTGGCTGTGCGCTGGCCAAGTCCAAACTGCCTGCACCGACAACGCCCTGAGATTTGTATGGGGTTACTTAAATGGTAAGCCTTTGACTAACCGGGCCGCGTTATTGCCAAGCTGCCGTAGTTGGTCCTCGTTCTGCCCGCGCCGCTGCCGAAATAGCGGGTTGGCGGGCGGTAAATTACGAAAATGCACGACCACTTCGTCGCCGGAACAGGCCAGCCCGACCAATAACGGGGAGCGGGTGGCGGCCTGCCAGGCGCGTTGTGCTACATCGCCGTCGTCGTCTTGTTGCCAGCGCCAGGGAATACCTTCCTCCTCGATACCCAGCAGCACCTGATGCCAGACGGCTTCGGGTGTCGGTGTCGTCAGACTGATTACTATTGCGGGGGCGTCATGGGTGAAATTCATCCGTGATTCTCCCGTTGATAGGCCAGAATCAGCCCGGTGGCTACCGCATTACGCGGCCCCTCGCTGGCGCGAATGTTGCCGCGCCCCGCCACCAATTTGTAGTGAGAGAGCGCATCGGTGACCAATTGCGGGATTTCAAAGTCCAGCGACGAGCCGCCAACTAACACCACGAAGGGGATATCGCGGATATTGCCGGTCGGGCTGACCTGACGCAGGGCGCGAAGTGCATTGGTAACAAACACCCGCTCTTTGGCTGAGCGGCGGATATTGCGCACTTTTTCCAGCGCGTAATCCCCCGGCAGTGGCACTAAACCTTCCGGCTTGACTACCACCAGTCGGGCAAAAACCTCTGGTGGCAGCGGTTGTGGGAAGAACTGAACGCTGCCATCTTCATGGCGCAGGTGGAACAAGCTTTCCACTTTTGCCAACGGATACTTTTTGATGTCCTCTGCCAGATAGCGGTCTTGTAAATCTAATTCAGAGGCGATGATCATCGTGACCATATCGCCGGCTCCCGCCAGATGGGTGGCGACGATTTGGCCCTGAGCATTGATGATGGAGGCGTCGGTAGATCCCGCCCCCAAATCGAGGATGGCGAGTGGCCGTTGCGTCCCTGGTGTGGTCAGCGCGCCGAGTATCGCCGCTTCGGCTTCCGCCCCCCCAACCTGAACATCAATATTCAGTGTCTTTTCGATTTCTCTGGCGATATGCGCCATTTGCAGGCGATCAGACTTCACCATGGAGGCGATGCCCACCGCTTGTTCAAGCGAGAATTCGCCCGCCAGACCGCCGGTGACATTGACCGGCACGGCAGTGTCTACTGCCAGCAAGTCTTGAATGAAGATCTCATTGGTGGGTTTGTTGGTCAGTTCCGCCATGGTTTGGCGAACGTGTTCGAGCATGCCGCCGATATTGGTTCCTGCTTCACCACTGACATTGTCCAAATGACGGAAGCTGTTGACCGCCGTCATAATGGCTTCACTTCCGGTCGCCACATCCACCCGTACCGTGCGGCCGTCAGCGAATAACTCCAGATGACCGGCCGGTATCGAGCGTGCTTTAACATCCCCTTCTGGGGTTTTCACTACCACCGCCGAGCGGGTACCAATCAACGCTCGCGCCACCGGCACAATGTTTTTGGTTTCTTCGGCAGTCAGTTCAAATACGGTGGCAATGCCATAGGGGTTAGAGAGGGTTTCAATCACTTGACCCGGCATCGCAACTTCTACCGCCGCCAGCATGCCCATCGGGATGCGGTCGATATGTAGCACCTCATCAACGATTGGTAGCGGGTGCGCCAGCCGATTACTGACCAGCACGCCATCGTCTCGTTGCAAGATAACCGCCGTGATACGATAGCCAGCGCCGTTGGCAGCATTCACCACCGCCGCAACATCGGCGAAATCCACCGCTGATGGCACCACCAGAATATAAGGTTGGGCAGGGTCACGGGTGACCAACTCGTCAATAGTAATGGTCAGCCCAACCCCCAATCCCAGTCCACCGGGGGTTTTCGGGTTATGACCGATCATGGTGGATTCGGTGATGATGGTTTCGGTAATTGTCTCCATCGCCACATCACCGATCACCGGTGTGGCCTCGTTAATGCGGATCAGGCTGATATCGCTTAGCGCAATATCGGCCTTTTCCACCAACATATTCAGCGCCTTGTTAATGCCGAAAATATTGCGTTGAGTCCCTTTGATACCCGTCGTCTCGGTCAGGGTACTGGTAATAAAGTGCAACTGACCACCAGCCGTGCATTGTGCTAATGCCACTTCTGTTGACGAGTTACCAATATCCACACCGACGATGTAATCCATATCCGATCCTTAAATGACTAATAACGGGATGTCGTGATCAACGGGGCTATCGTACCTAGGGGCGCTCCGGCGGCTTACGCCGCTACGACCCCCACGGCACGCTTCCCCTTGATTGATATCACTGCGTTAATCGTCGCCTTTTAGCTTCTTACGCTGGACATACAAAACGGCAGCTTCACGGACGAATGCCGCACAGATGGTCGCTTTGTAGGTCTGTTCCAGGTCGTCGGCGATAGCGTTCAGCTCCTCTTTGCTGGAGCGGAATGGACGTAGGGCGTTATAGATATCCAACACCTTGTCATCCGGTACTGCCGTCAGCTCGGCTGCACGCTCGAAGTTAATTGCCAACAGTGGACGACCTGCATCACGGGCAATAGATGCCTGAATACGCAGGATTTCCGGTGTAATCCGCAAATCTTGCGAAGTGACACTGCCGTTCAAAACGTTAGCCAGCGTGAGGTCATCCAGCGTTTTGTTAGTGGCCGTTTTGACCCAATCAGGGTGTTTATTTGCCAGCGGATAATCAGAGACTTTGGCATCATTGCGCGAACTGGCTGCTGGTGCCGCACAAGCAGCCGCAGGTGTCTGGCCTTGCAAGCTGTTCATCTTGCTCAGCACATCGCGAACCATGGATTCAATAGCTTCGGAATTCATTGTGTTTTCCTTTGTTAAAGCGCCACCCGGAGTTCCTGAGGATTCTTGCCGGTCACCACATATTTGGTTTCTTTAATATGCAGAATCGCTGATTTGGCCTGATATTTTGGCCGTGCCATTTGGTCGTTCAGGGTAGGAACCGGTTGTGGTGATTCCCGTTTGGCATAACGCGCGGCGTTTTTACCAATTTGGCGATAAGTTTCCAGCGTCAACAGCGGGGCCTGCGGGAACAACTCCAGATTGGAGAGCGGCGGTAAGCCTTGCTGATGAATCACCGTAGTGCCTTTGGATTGAATACCGATGGAGATACCGGAACCACTCAGGCGGTTACCCTCGACGGCAACAAACGCCACGTCGGAGGATTTAAAGCAGCGGATAACCCGTGCTTTAATGCCTTCTTCTTCAATACCGGCGATCAGTTCGCGCAGAATATTTTTGTGCGGGATACCGACGATGTTAGCCGTTTGCGATAGGCCAAATGCCGGGCCGACGGCAATGATCACTTCATCCTGATTGCTGCCAGGGCGGGCTTCACCCACTTCGGTCAGGAAATTTCCTTCAGCAACAGTAGCCGTAGCCGCTACGGGTTGGGAATCCTGCTTAAAGGAGACGGTATTTTTGTCTCCCTGCATTTCCTGCAATACGCCTTCGATAATTTGACGTAACAGTTTTTCGTTAATATCCACCATCTCGTGAACCCCTTAACCAAGCTCATTCGGATCAAGCGCGTTTGGAATGTTTTTGATCTCTTCCCAACGTGCACCTTCCAGCCGGTAACCGGTAGCTGGACCCGCGTAGTCATTGACGTCATTCACCGCTGACAGCACTTGGTTGTCACCTTTAATGATCGCCGAGGTATGCAGGTAGTCACCGGCAATTTTGGCTTTCTGGATGTTGAGCATGTCTTGCGCTACATCTTCGAAACCACCTTGTGCCAATGCTTTTACCACTTCCAAACCGGTGCGGTTTTTGCTGATGATTTCCTGAGCGAACTTGATGTCTTCAACGATGTTACGTTCCGGCATATCTTTCGAGCCGTGTGCATATGTCGCCGCAATCACTTCTTCGTCAGTAATGGGTGGCAGGCCCATACCGGCAAATACTGCTTGCAGCGCACGGGCAGCTTTATTACGAATCGCCACCACGTCAGCTTCCAGCACCGGACGCAAGCCACCATCAACTTTCAAGTCGCGCTGCAATACGTTGTAATCGTCAAAGTCTTCGGCATCTTCGTTGGAACCGGCGAACATGTTGTCGTAGTTAGGTACCGCAGAAAAACCAGAGGAGATAAAGTCAGTACCCGGCAGGAACTGCATCAGCAGACGGGCGGTACGGCGCATATCGGAGTGGGTAAAGGTCTGGTCGTTACTGGAGGCGCATTCCAAATCCAGTGCAGAGCAAATCAGGTTTTCTGCCAGGATGGCCCGGATGCCCGATGGCACAGCGGATGGCACACCGACACAACTGACTGAACCATTTTGCAGCCCCTGAACCCCGGCAGCTTTGGTGATATAGATACAGCGAGCTTCCAGATACAGCATGGATTTGCCTTCGGCATAACCCATTTGCACCTCGGAGCCTGAACCAGAGGTAAAACGCATTTTCAAACCGCGTGATGCATAGGACGAGGCGAGGAAGCCTTTGGACCACGGCGTGTCATCACCGTCGGTAAATACCGGCTCAGTACCGTAAACCGAAATGGTTTCGGCATAACAGGTATGGCCCAGCATCCCCAGCTTCAACTCGGTGGCTTCTTCCAGCGAACATTGCGTCAGCACACCAGGGCGACCCACTTGCGAACCGACTAACAGCGCGATGGCATTGAATGGCGCATAACGGGCCACGGCCACAGTAGTTTCCTGCTCATCGAAGCCACGGTATGCGCCTTCGGCGGCATCGGCGGCAATCTGCACTGGGTTATCTTTAACGTTAGTGACGTGAGCCTGTTGTGATGGGGTACGACGTGCGCGCATTTTCTGCATCGACATCATCATTTCCACCACGTTCATATGAGAAACCACCTCGACAATTTTGGCCGGGGTCATCGCTGTAGTGAGTGGCACAATGGTGCGGCGCGATACGTTAGGATCACACAGCATATTGGCCAACTTGATGGAGTCCATCTTCATCACTTCTTCCGCATGCGCCAGATTGATACCGTAGCGGGCGATAAAGTGGTCTATCAGGTCGAAACTGCTTTGTGGCTTACCGTCTAATTCGGTCACCACACCGTTAACAATCTTGATGGAAGGTTTTGGATCATTCGGGCTTTCCATGGCAATAAAGCCTTCCTCGATCCACTCTTTGACAAAGCCGTCCTGATTAACCGGGCGTTTCGCCAATGCTTCAAATCTTTTCGATTTCATGAAACAGCCTCACTGTGGCGTCAGATATAAGAAGGGCGGTCGTTTTTCGGTTCAGAACCCAAGGTCGCTAATACCGTTTTGCCAATCTCACGGGCAGAAATCACTGCCTGACGAACTGCGCCAGAATCACCGGAGATAACCAGAATCACTTCGTTACTGAAGCTGGTGCCATGTGCAGGGGAGCTGTAAGCCACCACGTCAACGTTGGCAGATTTCACGGCGGTATCCGCCATCAAAACACCAATCGACGCCGGTGCACCGACTATCACTCCGCAAGAACGGCCCAATGGCGCGCCAAATGCTTTTTCCAATGCGTGGCTGGCACGTGCGCTGTACTGCAATTCAATGTGACCGGCTTCATTGGCGTAAACATCGCCGAAGGTCCGATCCAGCTCTTTCAGCGCCACTTCGACGGCACGTTTCACATCAGAAACATCATCACCACCGAAGATGATCAGCGAGCCATGACCGGCACCGCCCTTGGTATCGCGGGGTAACTCAATACTGACCACTTCAGTATTAGTGGCTTTGACAGCTTCATCGGCCGCCATGATGTGCGGGCCAGCGCCGGTACGTGCGCCCAAAATACCGATGGAGCGATAGCGTTTTTCCAGCTTCATTGCGTCCAGTAGGGCGCTGTCGACGTTGGCGATCACCAGTCCGACCGTGTCACCAATCGCGGTACCAACAAATTCCGTTAAACTGCAAGTCTTCTCAGCCATAGCCGTATCTCTTTGTTTATAGGAGGGTTGTTTAGAAGACGCCGGAGCGTGTTCGCTGACTTTTGCTATCACCTGCGCCATGATTTGGTCGACCAGGTCATTGCTTTTCATTAGCTATTTCCCTTTGGCAAGAACTTCTCGACATCGGTGTGTGGACGTGGGATGACATGGGTCGATTTCACTTCACCCACTTTCGCAGCCGCACTTGCACCGGCATCAGTGGCTGCTTTAACTGCGCCCACATCACCACGTACGATGACGGTGACCAGACCAGAGCCAATTTTTTCATAGCCGACTAATGTCACATTGGCCGATTTCACCATGGTGTCCGCAGCCTCAATGGCTGCAGTCAACCCTTTGGTTTCCACCATTCCTAGTGCTTCTTGTTGCATAAATACCTCGACGGGGATGTCAGGAACCTGATGTTTGTGCGTTGGAAATGCAGCTATTACGGTTTCAAACGCGCTTCAGGTTCTAAAATAAAAACTGTCGTGTTGGTGCCATTCAGTAAATTTAAAAAAATAAATTCGGTAAGTTTAAAAATAAAGTTGTCAGGTTCGTGCTGAGAACGAATATACAAACAAGCAATGAAAAAGAATGGCTGTATTGAATTTACTGACGGGAATGGTTAGTGAGGAAATAACAAATTATTGTCATGGCTATAACTTAATATTATGTTTTAAAACGTTATTTCGTTGATATTGGGTGGTAATAACTGGCTATTGCATATTCAGAATTACAATTTATTAGGTGACAGTAGGTATTAAATCTGCTAATTGCGCACCCGCCCGATTAATAGTTCGCGTGATCGCACGCATAAATATAATGATACACCTGAGGGGGGAGTAGCCACAAAAGTGCGAGCTTGATAACAATAACGGAAAGAATAAATGGCAAGAAAGTCATATAGCTGAATAAAGCATAAAAGTGCCTGTTAACACGGTGTTGGCGCTAACTTTTCTGCGCAAATGACAATAATTTGTTATTGAAGGTCTATTTTTTGTTTAATTAATGGCACATCACGACAACACTTTCATTTTTGCTCTCTTTATAGTGGCTGGGTCATGGGCCGTGCATTTCCATACCCGTCATACTTCGAGCTACATGTGCGTTGGCTGCCTTCGTTCACCCCAGTCACTTACTGATGTAAGTTACTGGGGATTTACTCAGTTGCCGCCTTCCTGAAACTCGAATTATTTAGGGTACATAACGTATTAATTTAATAACAAGCAGGGTAACCCTATGAACGACTCACTAAAAGCGCAGTGTATTGCGGAATTCCTCGGTACCGGGCTGTTTTTGTTTTTTGGTATTAGTTGTTTAGCTGCATTGAAAGTAGCAGGTGCCAGTTTTGGTTTGTGGGAAATCTGTATCGTGTGGGGGCTGGGTATTTCACTGGCGGTCTACCTGACGGCAGGAATTTCCGGTGCTCACCTCAACCCGGCCATTACTATCGCGTTATGGCTATTTGCCTGTTTCCCCGCACGGAAAGTCATCCCGTACAGCATTGCTCAAGTTGCCGGTGCTTTTGGTGGCGCGGCACTGGCCTATATGCTCTATCATAATTTATTTACTGATTTTGAAGCCGCACACCAGATGGTGCGTGGCAGCATGGAAAGTCTGCAATTAGCCAGTATCTTCAGCACCTTCCCATCACCGGCAATCAGCGTATGGCAGGCTGCATTTGTTGAAATTATTATCACCTCGATTCTTATGGGGCTGATTATGGCACTAACTGATGATGGTAACGGTGTGCCACGCGGTGCATTAGGTCCACTATTGATCGGTATTCTGGTGGCGGTTATTGGTGCTTCTACCGCTCCATTAACTGGTTTTGCCATGAATCCAGCACGTGATTTTGGTCCTAAATTATTTACCTTCTTTGCTGGTTGGGGAAAAATCTCAATGACCGGCGGCCGTGATATCCCTTATTTCATTATTCCGATTGTGGCGCCGATTATTGGTGCTTGCCTCGGGGCCGCAGTTTATCGCTTCCTCATTGGCAAAAATCTACCTTGTAATACCTGTAAGTTAGAGGATGAGAAAGTTAATTTATAAAGCAACGTGGATTTCCTCATCTGACACTGGGTGAGGAAATTTCGTGATCCATTCTGGTTAATGGCTCATTAATGGTCCCCTGACGTTTATGACTCTGGTAGAGTAAATTGTTACTTTACCTTTTCAGGGAAATAGATTTTAACCTGGTGAATAGGAATGACTAAATAACAATGTTCTAACATATTACTTATTACAGGGATGCTTTATAACAATAAAATAAAATTTAATAACAATAAATTAACTGAGAGGTTTTATCATGATTTCTGCCAGTTCTCTTAACTCAGAGCTCATAAATAAAATCGCCCAGGATTTTGCCCAAGCCACCGGATTGGCGGTGGTGGTGGTGAATATTCACGGTGAGGAAATCTCTGACCTGTTTAATTTCACCCCATTTTGTCAATTAATGCGTCAAGATCCGGTTAACCATCTGCGCTGTCGGATGAGTGATCGTTGTGGTGGCCTTGAAGCGTCCAAATCCAATGAGCCCTGCATCTACCGCTGCCATGCCGGATTAACTGATTTTTCTATTCCTTTGGTGATTGCCGGCCATCTGGTGGGCTTTGTGTTATGTGGTCAGGTCCGGCTGCATGCAGATGTTTACCTTATTGATATTCTGAATGTCGATAATAACTGGCAGCAGAATCCGGCGCTAATGGATGAGTTCCATAATGTACCGATAATGGATTTTTCTCGAGTAATAGCCTCGGCTGATTTGCTGAAGCTGATTGTTGAGAACTGCCTGAAAAAACACCTCAATTTTGTTGTAATCAATGACAATATGGGGAGTAAAGAGCCGGGCAGAATACGGCCGGTCCACCCGCATGACAGCAAAATGAAGAAAGCACTACGCTATATAGACACGCATTTGTCAGAAGAGCTCCGGTTGGAAGAAGTGGCTGGCAAGGTGTATCTCAGCCCTTACTATTTCAGTAAATTATTTAAAAAATATCAGGGGATCGGCTTCAATGCCTGGGTCAACCAACAACGCATGGCCAATGCCAGAGAGATGTTGCAGCACAGTGATTGGAGCATTGCCAGTATTGCCAAAAATCTTGGATTTTCCCAAACCAGCTATTTTTGCAAGGTGTTCCGCCAGACCTATAATGTGACACCGCAGGTATTTCGTTCACTTTCTTCTGAACGCAGTGAAATGGAATGACAGTTATTGATCTAATAACAATTAGTCATGCTCTATGCTCACGTTTATATATTTAAGAACTGTGATGGGTATTAATATATTAAATAAATAATGACAATTTTTTGTTATGCTCTTAAATGTCGTTATCTTTCTAACTGATTGTTTTTAAATTATTTTTAATAATGCAGTGGCAATTATTTGCTGTGTTGACACCAAAAAATAATCCCCAAAAAATGAAATTAACCATTTTTTATTTGTGGAAAAGAGTATATTAACGTTAACCGGATTTAATAAATCAGTTGACGTTACAACTGTGTAAATAAAGAGATAAATTCTATAACGAAATAGAAATAAAATAATCTACTGTATTAGATAAATACATACCCCAACGTAGTTGGCGTTGCAGCAAGGTAGCAAACGAACAAACCCGTGGAGCTGACTAAGGTCAGTGATGCAGGTGCGTGAGAATTGCTAACAACACTGTAGCTATCAATACGAGGGGGAAGTTACTGAAATGGTTATGTCGTGTACGCATTGGCACTTAATACACGACAGGGAAGGGGGTGACAATCCCCCGCAGCCCCCGCTGCTGTGATGCCGACGAACCCGCTGAAACCACTGATCCACCGGATTGGGAAGGTGCGGGAGAGGATGACGCTAAGCCAGAAGACCAGCCAAATTGGTAAAATATATTCAACTCCTTCGGTGGGAAGTGGGTTGTCATTAGATGCGCGCTGCGGTGACGTTGCGCAGACGCACCTTTTTGACACTGCATATCCCGCTCGAAATGGCGGGATTTTTTATGCAACGGTCTGGCAAACAAGCATTTATTATCGCAGGTACCGGCAGTGGATGCGGTAAAACAACCGTGACGTTGGGTATTCTGCGGGCGCTGATGGCACGCGGGTTATCTGTGCAGCCGTTTAAGGTCGGGCCAGATTACCTGGATACCGGCTGGCATAGCGCCGTCAGCGGTGTTACCTCGCGTAATCTCGATGCTTTTATGCTGCCGCCTGCGACCTTGAATGGGTTATATAACCAGCACATGCGCCATGCTGATGTGGCGGTGATCGAAGGTGTGATGGGCTTGTATGACGGCTACGGCACTGATCCCGATTATTGCAGTAGTGCGGCGATGGCCAAACAACTGGGCTGCCCGGTTATCTTACTGGTGGATGGCAAGGCGGTATCCACCTCGGTTGCGGCTACCGTGCTGGGGTTCTGCCAGTTTGACCCAAATCTCACCATCGCAGGCGTGATTGTTAACCGTGTTAATTCAGAAAACCATTATCAGCTAATCCGCCACGCCATCGAGCATTACTGCGGTATTCCCGTGCTGGGGCGCTTGCCGGTGATGGATGATATCGCGCTGCCATCACGCCATTTAGGGTTGATACCGGTGCAAGAGCAGCGTGAGGGCGTGGCGGGTAGAACCCATCAGCCCGACAGCTCGCCCCGCTGGCAACGGCTGGCACAGCAGGTTGAAGCCTTTATCGATCTCGACCGATTACTGGCACTGACGCATTGTGCGGCACAGCCTGCCGGCACCCCGCCTTCCTTACCTCTGTCTACACTGGCTAACGGCCTGACACTGGCCTTGGCCGAAGATGAAGCATTCAATTTCTATTACCCCGATAACCTTGACCTGCTAGAGCAGGCAGGCGTGCGCATCCAACGTTTCAGCCCACTTCATGACCGCCGGTTACCCGATTGCCAGATGATTTATCTCGGGGGAGGTTATCCCGAAATTCACGTTGCCCGCTTAGCCGCAAATACAGCGATGCATGCAGCGTTACAGCAAGCGCATCGCCAACAGATCCCGCTGTATGCCGAATGCGGTGGCCTGATGTATCTCGGTGATGGCTTAACGGATGAGAGTGGTCAGCGCCACCCGATGGTTGGCATTTTGGCCGGTGAGAGCCGGATGGGGAAACGGCTGACTCGCTTTGGTTACTGTCAGGCACAGGCCCGCAGTGACACCTTATTGGCTGCACAAGGTGAAATTCTGCGTGGTCATGAATTCCATTATTCCGATTTTACTAGCCCATTGACGCCGGTATTTGATAGCAGCAAATGGCGTGATGGTGTCGCTATTCAGCGCTGGCACAGTGGCTATCAACTTCAGCGCACTCAGGCCAGCTATCTGCATATCCATTTTGCCCAGCGCCCCGGTTTGCTTGATGGCTGGCTGACCGCTGCCCGGAGCGTGCTATGACCCTGAGCGCATGGTTTGTCGCTTTCTTGCTTGATAGCTGGCTCGGCGACCCGCCGCACTGGCCGCACCCGGTGCGCTGGATGGGTAACCTGATCTCTGTCATGCAACGTGCTATCCGTGCGGTTTGCCATAGCGAACGGGCACTGAAGTGGGGGGGAGCAGCGCTGTGGTTGGTGGTGGTCGGCGTGACATGGCTGCTGAGTTGGGGGTTCTTATCACTGATGACACACATCAATCCGTGGCTCGGCTGGTTGGCGCAAGTGTGGATGATTTACACCCTCTTAGCCGGACGTTGCCTGAGTGATGCGGCGCTACTGGTATTTGATGCCCTGAAGCACGGTTCGCTGGCACAAAGCCGCGAGAAGCTGTCATGGATTGTCGGGCGTGACACCTCACAACTAGAGAAGCCACAAATCACCCGTGCGGTGGTAGAGACAGTGGCCGAAAACAGCGTTGATGGCGTGATTGCACCGCTGTTCTTTCTGATGTTAGGCGGCGCCCCGCTGGCAATGGCTTACAAAGCAGTTAATACCCTTGATTCGATGGTGGGTTACAAAACGCCAAAATACCGTGCGATTGGTTATGTGTCGGCACGGATGGATGATGTGGCGAATTGGCTCCCAGCCCGCCTGAGCTGGCTATTACTGAGCGCAGCCGCGTGGTTACTACGAGCCGATTACCGTCAGGCATTGCACATCGGCTGGCGTGATCGTTATCAGCACGCCAGTCCTAACTGCGCCTGGTCTGAAGCCACGGTTGCCGGTGCGCTGGGCGTGCGGCTGGGGGGGCCGAATGATTACTTTGGCGTGCGGGTTGAAAAACCTTGGATCGGTGATGAACGGCGCGAGGTGGCGCTGGATGATATCCCGCGCACTATCCATTTGATGCTGATGGCGTCGTTATTAGCACTATTACTGTTTGCCCTGATTCGTCTGCTGCTGGTCGGCATTTAACAAGGATAACCTGATGAACTATATAAAGAACCCGCAGGAAATAGAGCAAAACAGTTTTGCCATCATCGGTGACATTATTGCCGATGAGCACCCGGACTTTCGCTTTGTCAGTGAGATGCAAGAAGCGGTGATCAAGCGGGTTATCCATACCACGGCGGATTTTGATTGGCTGGATATTCTGCATTTCTCACCGCAGGTACTAACCCATATTGCCGAGGGTATCCGCCGGGGTTGCACCCTTTATACCGATACTACGATGGCGATGTCCGGTATCAACAAAGTGCTGTTAAAGCAGATGGGATGCGAATGCCGTTGCTACATCAGTGACCCACGGGTGGTGGAGAGTGCGCCGCTACAGGGTATTACTCGCTCGATGGCCGCAGTGGATGTTGCTCTGGCAGAGTCAGGAGAAAAGCTGTTTGTCTTTGGTAATGCCCCGACTGCGTTATTCCGCTTGTTGGAACGCCACGCCACACCGATCGCGGTCATTGGTGTACCGGTGGGGTTTGTCGGGGCGGCTGAATCCAAAGATGCCTTGGTTGCCAGTGACCTGCCATGCATTGCAGCACTTGGGCGCAAAGGGGGCAGCAATGTGGCAGCAGCCATCATCAATGCCATCCTCTATCAGTTGCGGGGGGCGCTATGAGTGAGGCTACTGTCAATGACAGTCAGATGCTGCAAAACCAGCAATTAGACAGCATTTGGCATAACGGCAAACAATATCGCAAAGGTTACACCACCGGTTCTTGTGCGACGGCGGCGGCTAAAGTGGCGGCGCTAATGGTGTTGCGCCAGCAAGTGATTGACCAGATTTCAATTGTGACGCCTTCCGGTGTCACGTTATGCCTGAATGTAGAACAACCCCTCATTGAGGGCCAGCAAGCTACGGCGGCCATCCGCAAAGATGGTGGTGATGATGTTGATGCTACCCACGGCATGCTGATTTTTGCTCGCGTCACGCTGCGTGAACAGACGGAAATTACTCTGCGTGGTGGCGAAGGGGTCGGGACAGTGAGCCGTAAAGGTATTGGCCTCCCCGTCGGCAGCTCAGCCATTAATCGTACGCCACGCCAGACCATCGAGGCAGCAGTGCGCGAGGTCATCGGCCCGTTACGCGGTGCTGAAATAGAGATCTTTGCTCCCGAAGGGCAAGAGCGGGCGAAAAAAACCTACAACGGGCGGTTGGGGATCCTCGGTGGCATTTCCATCATCGGCACTACCGGCATTGTGACACCGATGTCGGAAGAGAGCTGGAAACGCTCGCTGGCATTGGAATTGGAGATGAAGCGCGCGGCGGGTGAAGATCGCGTCATTCTGGTACCGGGCAATCATGGCGAGCGCTTTGTTCGCGACCATCTGGGCCTCGACAGCCAGCGGGTGGTGACCATGAGTAATTTCGTCGGTTATATGTTGCAGGAAACCGTGCGACTGGGCTTTCGTCAGGTGCTGCTGGTAGGGCATCCCGGCAAATTAGTGAAAGTGGCCGCCGGTATCTTCCATACCCACAGCCATATCGCGGATGGGCGTATGGAAACATTGGTTGCCCATCTGGCGCTGATGGGGGCGCCGCATGCGCTACTGCTTGAAGTGAATCAGTGCAATACCACTGAAGCGGCGATGGAATTGATTGCTGAGCAGGGGTGGCAGGCGGTCTACAGCCGTATTGCCGAACGTATCTGTGAGCGAATTGCTGAAATGATGCGTTTCTCCGTTAATCCGCCGCAGTGCGATGCGATTTTATTCTCTTTCGATAATCAGGTGTTAGGCAGCAGTCGGCCTCTGGATGAGATTGTGGAGGCATTGCGATGATTACAGTTGTTGGCATCGGCCCAGGTGATATCGACTATCTGACCCCTGAAGCCCAGTGGGCTATCAGCCAGGCTGAGGTATTGGTGGGCGGGAAGCGCCATCTGGCAACATTTAGCAGCAATGTTCGTGAGTCCCGCTTGTTAGATGCGGATCTGCTGGGGTTACTGGAGTGGCTGGATAGCAACAAAACTCGCGCCATTGTGGTACTGGCTTCCGGTGATCCTCTGCTGTATGGCATTGGCAAACTGCTGGCGGCGAACTTCGGCACTGACGAGCTACATATCGTGCCCGGCATCAGCGCTATTCAATATCTGTGTGCCAAAGTGGCGCTGGATATGAATGACCTTTTTCTTACCAGCAGCCACGGGCGGGTACCCGATTTTGACTGGATTTTCCAGCATGACAAGGTGGCGATGGTGACTGACAGCATTATCGGCCCGCGTGCCATCGCCGATGCATTACATCAGCGTGGTCTGTCCCGCACCTTGATTATCGGTGAAAACCTGTCACAACCCAATGAACGTATTCACCGTCTGTCGCAACAACAGGTAGCGGCGCGTTATGACATGAATGTGGTGGTGATCCTCAATGAGAGATGATCTGTTCTTACGTGGGCAAAAAGTCCCGATGACCAAAGAAGCGGTGCGTGCATTGGCACTGGAACGGCTGGAGTTGCCTTGTTATGGCCACCTGATTGATGTGGGCGCCGGGACGGGCAGTGTGGCGTTGGAGGCGGCACTGCGCTTCCCCGATTTGCAGGTCACCGCGATTGAGCGCAATCCAGCGGCACTGGAACTGATTAGCGAAAACCGCCAGCGGCTGGGTTGCCACAATGTGGCGATTATTGCAGGCGTTGCCCCCTTGCCTAATACGGCCGCAGCCGATGCCATTTTTATTGGTGGCAGCGGCGGCCATTTAACCGATCTGATTGATTGGGCGCTGATGACGCTAAAGCCCGATGGCCGTTTGGTACTGACCTTTATTTTGCTCAACAACCTTAATGACGCGTTGGCTCACTTACAGCACTGCGCTGTCAGCCAGTTAGATTGCGTGCAGTTGCAACTCTCCACCCTGACCCCTTTGGGCAGCGGGCACTATTTTAAACCTAATAATCCTACTTATCTTATTTCCTGCCACAAGGAGGCGCGCAATGTCTGAGCATCCTGATGCTGCATCAACAGCGGTACTACAACCCTGGGATACACAAAAAATCTGGTTTGTCGGTGCAGGGCCGGGCGACAAAGAGTTGATCACCCTGAAAGGCTACCGGTTGTTACAGCAAGCAGAGGTGGTTATCTACGCCGGCTCGCTGATCAATACCGAACTGCTGGAATATTGTTCGCCCGAGGCACAATGCCACGATAGCGCGGGTTTGAATTTGGAACAGATCATCACACTGATGGTTGATGGTGTGCGGGCTGGCAAGTTAGTCGTGCGGTTACAAACCGGTGACCTCTCTTTGTATGGTTCGATCCGTGAGCAGGGGGAAGTGCTGAGTGAGCACGGTATTGGTTTTGTGTCGGTACCGGGTGTCAGTGCTTTTCTTGGCGCAGCAGCGCAACTGGGGGTGGAATACACCGTACCGGAAGTGGCGCAGAGCTTGATTATTACCCGAATCGAAGGGCGAACCCCGATGCCGCCGCTGGAGCAACTGGAGGCGTTTGCCGCGCACCAAACGTCGATGGCGATTTTCTTGTCAGTGCAAGAGATGGACCGCGTAGCTGAACGTTTGATTGCTGGCGGATACCCAGCGACGACTCCTGTTGCGGTGGTGTACAAAGCGACATGGGCTGAAAGCCGCACTGTGCGCGGTACGCTGGCTGATATCGCCGAATTGGTTCGCGCCGCTGCTATTCATAAAACTGCACTGATTTTGGTGGGGGCGTTCCTCGGCGATGAATACCACTATTCCAAACTCTATGATGCGGGGTTTAGCCATGAATATCGTCAAGCCTGAATCCATAGCGGTATTTTGCCTGACTCCGGGCGGGGTGCGGTTGGCGCGGCGTTTGCAGACCCACTTGCCGCTGACCTGCTTTACCAGTGAAAAACTGTTGGAACCGGGTTTTCTGCCGTTCAATGGCAGTTTTGGCGACACCCTCCGTGAGGCATTTAAACAGTATTCGGCACTGGTGGTGGTCGGGGCTATCGGCCTGACAGTGCGGGTTATCGCCCCGTTGGTGAATGACAAAATGAGTGATCCGGCGGTGGTGGTGATTGATGAGCGTGGGCAACATGTCATTAGTCTGTTGTCTGGTCACGTGGGGGGCGGCAATACCTTAACCCGTTATTTGGCGGGCATTCTCGGGGCCGATCCGGTGATAACCACGGCAACCGACGTTAACCAGATGGCGGCATTGGATACGCTGGCGACCCAACTGGACGGCGAAATGCAGGATTTTCGTCACGCCGTCAAAGTGGTCAATCAAATGTTGGTCAGCGAACAAAAAGTGGGTTTGTGGTGGGATACGCCTCTGCTGGCTGAGCGTGAACGCTGTGACACTCGTGGTTTTGTAGCGGTTGATTCGCTGGATCAATTGCCAAAACTGGATGCGATAGTTTGTGTCACGTTGCGCGACAGCCTGCCTCCATTACCGTTACCGGTGTACAAACTGGTGCCACGCCGGGTGGTCGCGGGTATCGGTTGCCGCCGGGCCACCTCGCTGCAAACCTTGGTTGAATTGTTACAACAGCAAATGGCCGAGAATCACTTTGACCTCATGGCGCTGCGGGCTATTGGCAGTGTCACTATCAAAAAAGATGAACCCGCGCTACATCAATTGGCTCAGTGCTGGCGAGTACCGTTCGAACTGTTCAGTGTCGGCGAACTGAGTCGCCATGAGCAACGTTTCCCTGCTTCTGATTTTGTCCGCCAAACGGTGGGTGTCGGCAGCGTTTCACAACCGGTCGCCTGGCTGATGAGCGACGGTAAATTGGTTGGCAATACTCTGCGTCAGCAGGGTGTCACCATCACTCTGGGAGTATCGCATTAATGTTAACCGTAATTGGCATCGGGCCGGGCAGTGAATCGATGATGACGCAGGAAGCTATCGCCGCAATCCGCGAGGCGGAAATTATCGTCGGTTATAAAACCTATACCCATCTGGTGAAACCCTTGACCGGGGATAAGCAGGTGATCAAAACCGGCATGTGTAAAGAGATAGAGCGCTGCCAAACCGCCATTGATCTGGCGCTGGCGGGCCATAACGTGGCGCTTATCAGCAGTGGTGATGCCGGGATCTATGGTATGGCGGGCTTGGTGCTGGAGCTGGTAACGCAACAAAAATTGGAGTTGGAGGTGCGGTTGGTGGCGGGGATCACCGCCAGTATTGCTGCTGCCTCGTTACTCGGTGCGCCGCTAATGCATGATTTTTGTCATATCAGCCTGAGTGATTTGATGACGCCGTGGGCGGTGATCGAAAAACGCATTGTCGCAGCAGCGCAGGCTGATTTTGTTATCTGTTTCTATAACCCCCGCAGCCGTGGCCGTGAAGGGCATCTGGCCCGCGCGTTTGAGTTAATGCAGCCGTGGAAGCGGCCTGAAACGCCAGTCGGGGTAGTGAAAGCCGCCGGGCGTAAAAAACAGGAGAAATGGATCACTACGCTGGGTGAGATGGATTTCGAACCGGTGGATATGACCAGTCTGGTGATCGTCGGTAATCAGGCGACCTATTGCCGTGATGGGTTGATGATCACGCCACGGGGCTATTCATTGTGATGAGCCATCACCCTTATCCACCGATTCATGTCTTTGGCGGTACCAGTGATGCGCGGCTGATTTGCCAATTGCTGGATGCCGCAGAGCAACGCTATAGCCTGTCGGTTGCCACTGATGCCGGTAAACAACTGGCGGGAGATATTGGCGGTGAGGTCATGGTTGGGCGGATGGATGCAGGGCAGATGGCTGATTTTTTGGCGACCAGACAGGTCCAGTGGGTGGTTGATGCCTCGCATCCTTATGCCTGCATGCTCAGTGACAATGTGGTGGCGGCCTGCGAACAGTCAAATGTCACGCTGACCCGTTACCAACGGCCAAGTGAAATTGATGTTCTGAGCCACCCTCTGCTGCACAAGGTCGATAGCGTTGCTGCGGCCTGTGAGGTGGCCAAACGGCTGGGGCCGCGGGTGTTACTCACGACTGGCAGCAAGCAGTTGGCTGAATATCAACGTGGGCTGGTGGGTAAAACCTTACTGGTTCGGGTGCTGCCCACGGCGCAAGTGCTGAACCAATGTGAGGCGCTGGGGCTGGGGGTTGACCACATTATTGCGCTGCGCGGGCCATTCAGCGCGTCTTTCAATCAGGCACTGTATGAGTTTTGCCAGCCGGATGTGGTTATCACTAAAGAGTCCGGTGCCCAGGGGGGATATCAGGAAAAAGTTGCCCCCTGTCTGGCACTGAATATCCCCTGCATTGTGGTGTGTCGCCCCGCCAGCGTGGTATTGGGCGGTATCGGTCAGCAAGTGACGTCATTAGATGAATTTAGCCAACATCTGATCCACTGGCAGCAACAACGAGGGCAATAAAATGAAAAAAGCACTGTTGGTGATCAGTTTCGGCACCAGTTATGAACAAACCCGCCAAAAGAATATTGATGCTTGCGAGCAGCAACTGGCGGCAGCTTACAGCGATCGTGATGTTTTTCGCGCGTTTACCTCGGAGATGATCATCCGCAAATTGCGCAAACGCGATGGTTTGCTGATCAACAACCCACGGGAGGCGCTAAAACACCTGGTTGAACAGGGCTATCAGGATGTCGCCATCCAATCGCTGCATGTGATAAACGGCGATGAATACGAAAAAATTGCCAATGAAGTGCGCACCTTTAGCGACTGTTTCCATCGTCTGGTATTGGGTACGCCGTTGTTAAGCAGTTTTGCCGATTACCAACAACTGCTGGTGGCGTTACAGGCTCAAATGCCGGTGTTGGCCGCTGATGAGCGGGTGGTCTTTATGGGCCACGGTGCCAGCCATTATGCCTTTTCAGCCTATGCCTGTCTGGATCATCTGATGACCTCGCTGCATTTCCCGGCATTGGTGGGCGCGGTAGAGAGTTATCCAGAAATCAGCCATATCATTACCCGGCTGCAACAGCAGGGGGTGCGTAAAGTGCACTTAATGCCGCTGATGTTGGTGGCCGGTGATCATGCCATCAACGATATGGCCTCTGATGAGCCGGACTCATGGCAATCGCAACTGGAGGCCGCCGGTATCTGTGCTTACTCCTGGTTACAAGGATTGGGTGAGAACCCATTGATACGTCAAATGTTTGTCGAACATCTGGACCAAGCCTTACAACAAAAACAGCAGGAGGCAGCGTAATGAGCGGCAGACTTTATGCATTGGGTGTTGGCCCAGGTGCTAGTGATTTAATTACTGTACGCGCAGCACGGCTGATAGCCAAACTCGATGTGCTGTATGCGCCTGCCGGGCGCAAAGGTGGCGACAGTCTGGCGCTCTCTATCGTGCGCGAATACCTTTCACCACATACCGAAATCCGCACCTGTCATTTCCCTATGAGCGCTGATGATAGTGAGAAGCAAGCGGTATGGGATGAGGTGGCACAACAGTTGCAATCTGAAGTGGCCAATGGCCGTCAGGTGGGATTTATCACCCTCGGCGATGCCATGTTATTCAGCACGTGGGTGTTTTTATTGGAACGCATCGGGCGGCCTGATTGGTTGGAAATCGTACCGGGCGTAACCTCATTTGCCGCCATTGCCTCGCGTGCGGCGCTACCGCTGGCGATGGAGCAGCAGTCACTGGCCATCATGTCCTGTACCGCGCCGGAGGCCGAATTGGAGCGCGCACTGCGGGATCACGACTGTGTGGTGCTAATGAAAGTCTATGGCCGTTTTGCTCGGATCCAAGCGCTGCTGGCACGGTTGGAGCTGTTCCCACATGCGCTGTTGATGTCGGAAGCCTCATTGCCTGGCGAAGTGTGCTGGCGTCAGCTTGATAGCATCGCCGCTGACCAGACATTGCCCTATTTCTCGACCATTTTAGTGAATAAGCAGCAACGAGTTAATGGATAACAGGTTAGTTAAATAGAGGGTTAATTAATTTTAAATTACTCCCCAAAGTGATTGGAGCAACTAATGGAAATGGAAAAAGAGTTAAAGAAACTGTCTTATAGCGGAGTGGCAATGGCAATCTTGCTCACGCTGGCACCGAATGACGTTTTTGCCATGCACATTATGGAAGGTTTTCTGCCGCCGATGTGGGCGCTGGCTTGGTGGGTATTGTTTCTGCCATGTCTGTTTATGGGGTTGGTGCGCTTAAAGCAGATTGTGGCTGAAGACAGCAATCAGAAAGTGTTATTGGCGCTGTGTGGCGCGTTTATTTTCGTGCTCTCAGCACTGAAAATTCCGTCGGTGACCGGCAGTTGCTCACACCCTACAGGGGTAGGGCTGGCTGTCATCTTGTTTGGGCCGGTGGTGGTGGCGGTGCTGGGGGCGATTGTACTGCTGTTCCAGGCGCTATTGCTGGCACACGGCGGGCTGACAACGCTCGGTGCTAACGGTATGTCGATGGCGGTGATCGGGCCGGTAGTGGGTTATTTGGTGTGGAAATTGGCCTGTAAAGCGGGATTACGCCGCGATGTTGGGGTTTTCCTCTGTGCCATGTTAGCGGATTTAACCACTTATTTTGTCACCTCAGTACAACTTGGCTTGGCGTTCCCCGATCCACAATTTGGTATCAGCGGTTCAGTTATCAAGTTTATGGGGGTGTTCTGTATTACCCAGATCCCGATTGCGATTGCTGAAGGGTTATTGACGGTCATGATTTACGACCAATTGACCAAACGGCGCTTAATTCACGCGGAGAGCCACTAACATGAAAAAGACCCTGATCCTGCTGGCAATGGTGATTGCACTGGTTATTATGCCGTTTTTTATTAATCACGGCGGCGAATACGGTGGCTCGGATGGAGAGGCTGAAGCGCTGATCCAGCAAACGGCACCGCACTATGAGCCCTGGTTCCAGCCATTATATGAACCTGCCAGTGGTGAAATTGAGAGTCTGTTGTTCACGCTGCAAGGTTCCATTGGCGCAGCGGTGATTTTCTATATCTTGGGTTACTACCGGGGGAAACGCGGTGAGCATGCTGGGGATTGATAAACTAAGTTATCAAAGCCGCTGGCGGCAGGTTGACCCAATAGGGAAACTGGTGCTGTATGGCGTTTTCCTGTTGCTGGCGATGCTCAGCCCGCCGCTCTATCAGGCGTTATTGCTGATATTTATCGCCGCGCTGACCTGCTACTTGTTACGCGTTGGCCCGCGCCGTTATCTGCGCTGGCTGGCTATTCCGCTGTCATTCCTGTTGGTGGGGCTGGTGACCATTGTGTTATCCCTTTCTCGTCAACCGGAGAGTATGTGGTGGAGTATACAAATCGGTAATTGGTGGTTCGGTATCGATAAAGTCGGTCTAACCACTGCCAATCAGACCTTGTGGCGTAGCCTGGCTGCATTGGCCGCGACTTTCTGGTTTGTGCTGAATACGCCATTCCCACAGCTTATTCAGATACTTAAACGCTGCCATGCCCCCCGTTTGCTGACTGAGCAAATTTTGCTGACCTGGCGCTTTATTTTTATTTTGGCTGAAGAGGCTGCTGCTATCCATCATGCGCAGTCCCTACGGTTTGGTTATATCTCATTGCGTACTGGCTACCATTCGCTGGCTATGTTGGTGAGTATGCTATTTACCCGCGTGATGATTCGCTATCAACAGATGGTTATCTCGCTGGATATGAAACTTTATCAGGGTGATTTCCACCTGTAAGGCAGGATTTGATGTTAGCCACCAGACAGTTAGGTTTCAGCTATCAGGATGAGCAGGTATTGCACGATCTGACGCTGGATTTCAGTCAGCACGCGGTCACTGGTGTCTTGGGCGCCAATGGCTGTGGCAAATCCACCTTATTTATGAATCTGACCGGTATTTTGCAACCCCAACACGGGACTGTGCTGTGGCAAGGAGAGCCGCTGAGTTATAAAAAGGCCAGCCTGCGAGAGCTACGCCAACGGGTGACAACGGTATTCCAAGACCCGGAACAGCAGATTTTTTATACCGATATCGACAGTGATATCGCGTTCAGCCTGCGTAATCTCGGCGTGGAGGAAACGGTGATCGCCGCGCGAGTGGATCGGGCGCTGACACTGGTTGATGCGCAGGGTTTTCGCCATAAATCTATTCAGCACCTTAGTCACGGTCAGAAAAAGCGGGTGGCAATTGCCGGTGCACTGGTGATGGAAGCAGAGTATCTGTTACTCGATGAGCCGACCGCAGGGCTGGATCCGGCCGGGCGTCAACACATGATTACCATCATTGAACGCATTGTGGCAGAAGGGAAACGGGTTATTCTCTCCAGCCATGATATCGATTTGGTCTACAAGGTTTGTGACTATCTGTATGTCTTATCTCATGGTCGCTTAATGATGGCCGGTGAAACGACCGAGGTGTTTCTGCAACAGGATAAACTGCGCGCTGCCGGGCTTATCCAGCCATGGTTGGTCAAAATGCACTGCGAGCTAGGGTTACCGTTATGCAAAACGGAAGAACAACTTTTCGCGTTGATGCGTCAGCGTGAAACCGAGGAGGCGCAATGAGTTTATCGGTGATGGTGCAAGGTACCGCATCTGATGTAGGTAAGAGCGTATTGGTGGCTGGGCTATGCCGTATTTTTATGCAGGATGGCTATCGTTGTGCTCCGTTTAAATCGCAGAATATGGCGCTCAACTCAGGTATTACGCCACAGGGTGAGGAGATGGGGCGGGCACAGATTTTTCAGGCAGAAGCCGCAGGCATCACCCCTGATGTGCGCATGAATCCGGTACTACTCAAACCCACCAGTGACCGTAAGGCGCAGGTGGTACTGATGGGCAAAGTTGCCTGCAATATGGATGCGGTGGAATATCATCAATATAAGCCGCAATTGCAGCAACAAATCAGCGAGGTCTACCAAAGTTTAGCCCGTGAATATGACGTCATGGTGCTGGAAGGGGCGGGTAGCCCGGCAGAAATTAACCTGCGTGACCGCGATATCGTCAATATGGGGATGGCGGCAATGGCCGATGCACCGGTGATATTGGTGGCTGATATCGATCGCGGTGGGGTGTTTGCGGCTATTTATGGCACCTTGGCCCTGTTGCATCCGCATGAAAAAGCGCGGGTCAAAGGGGTGATAATCAATAAGTTTCGGGGTGACATTGCGCTGCTTAAACCTGGGTTGGAACAGATTGAAGCGCTGACGGATGTGCCGGTATTAGGGGTAATGCCGTGGCTAGATATTGATTTGGAAGATGAAGATGGTGTGGCATTACAAAATGGCAAATATCAGGATGCGGTGGAAAAAGCGCTGGATATTGCCGTCATTCACTTGCCACACATTGCTAACTTTACCGATTTTAATGCGTTGGCGGCTCAGCCAGATGTGCGCCTGCGCTATGTTTCGCAGCCTTCAGCCTTGGGGCAACCGGATCTGATTATTCTGCCTGGCAGCAAAAATACCTTGGGCGATTTACAGTGGTTGCATCACAGTGGGCTGGCCGCCGCGTTATTGGCACAACATCAACATCAGGTACCGGTGCTGGGTATCTGTGGCGGTTATCAGATGTTGGGAAAACGTATTATTGATGGTGTGGAATCTGGTCTGGAACAGATGGCGGGCCTGGGTTTGCTGGATGTGGAAACGCAGTTTGCACAGGACAAAGTGACCACGCGGGTCAGTGGCTATTGTCTGATGGGCCTGCCGGGGATGCTGGAAAGCTGCGGCGAGCAGCAACTGGAAGGCTATGAAATTCATATGGGTGCATCCCTGCTTGGAACGGCCGCCAAGCCTTTCGCACAATTGACATTGCGTAACGGGCAAGTGGAGCAATGGTTGGAAGGGGCGGTGAACGCCGATGGCAGTGTGCTGGGCAGCTATATTCATGGCCTGTTTGACAGCCACAACTTCACTCGCCCACTGCTGGACAATTTGCGCCAACGTAAAGGGCTGGCGGCGTTTGACGGTGTGACGGTGAATTACGCCGAACATAAGCAGCAACAGTTTGATATTCTGGCAGCACATATGCGACAAAATATTGATATTGAAAGTATTTATAAAATAATGAAAACACATCGACAGGAGTGCGCGCAGTGATTTTGATTACCGGAGGTGCGCGCAGCGGCAAAAGTTCGCTGGCTGAACGGTTGGCGGCACAGGCGGCTGAGCGGGTGTTTTACATTGCCACCTCAGTGGTAACAGATGTGGAAATGGCCGCGCGGGTTGAGTTACATCGCGCCAGTCGCCCGGCACACTGGCGTACCTGGGAAGGTTATCGGGATCTGGGAGCAGTGTTGGATCAGCAAGTGGAACCCGGCGAAGCGGTGATGTTGGAGTGTATTACCACCCTTATCACTAATCTGCTGTTTGAACAGGCCGGTGATACGCCGCCGGAGCAGATGGATTTCACGTTACTTGAAGTGGGGATTCAGCAACAAATTACCGATCTGCTGGCCGCCTGTGCCCGAAGTTCAGCACCGATTTATTTGGTGACGAATGAACTGGGGATGGGCATTGTGCCTGAAAATCGTTTAGCGCGACATTTTCGCGATATCGCCGGTCGGGTCAATCAGCGCCTGGCTGCTGCCGCTGACCAAGTGTTTCTGGTGGTTTCCGGGATTGAGGTAAAAATTAAATGAGCCTGCGTCTATTTCTCGCCACCTTGCAGTTTATGACCCGGATTCCGGTGCCAGAGCGCTGGACGCAAGGGTTGGCGATGGATCAGTACGAACGCGGCATTATCGGTTTCCCGCTGATCGGGCTGATTGTCGGTATCATCGGCGCGCTGGTCTTTACCCTACTGGTACCTTGGTGTGGCATTCCGTTAGCGGCACTGGGTTATGTGCTGGCACTGGCGCTGGTCACTGGCGCTTTCCACCTTGATGGTTTGGCAGATACCTGCGATGGCGTGTTTTCCGCTCGTAAACGCGAGCAGATGTTGGAGATCATGCGTGATAGCCGCCTTGGGACTAACGGCGGTTTAGCCTTGATTTTTATCGTGGTGGCGAAAGTGCTGGTGGTGAGTGAGCTGGCACTGCGCGATGTACCGATGCTGGCAATACTAATGGCAGCTTCAGTGGCGGGGCGTACGGTGATTGTGTTGTTGATGTACCGCCAGCGTTATGCCCGCGCAGGCAATGGCTTGGGCAATATTTACATCGGTAAAGTTACCGGCCGGCAAACTGCCGTCACATTAGTGGGTGGCGCAATACTTACCCTGTTACTGGGGAAAGGGACTGCGCTGTTGGCACTGGTGATTACCATGGCGGTAGTGCTGCTGTTGGCAACCTATCTGCGTAGCCGTTTAGGCGGTCAAACCGGTGATACGTTGGGCGCGGCTGCCGAAATAGGTGAGTTGGTGTTTTTGCTGGCGCTGTTGTAGCTGTTTTGCAATAACAGCGTTATTTCCTGAATAATCTCAATATTGAGTCATTCTATGCGACTTTTTCTGGTACGCCACGGGCAAACCGAGGCCAATTTGCGTGGCGTTTTTTGCGGCCTGACTGATTTGGCGCTAACGCCACAGGGCGTGGAGCAGGCCGGATGGGTGGCCGATTGGTTAGCGGATGTGGATTTTAGTCAGGGCGTCAGCAGCCAGTTGCTGCGCGCCCGCCATACCGCTGACATCATACTCGCCGGGCACCGGGTGAGTGCCGATAGCGACGGGCAACTAAATGAAATGAATTTTGGTGACTGGGAAATGCGCCATCATCATGATTTACAGCGGGAAGACCCGGATGCATGGGCACAATGGGTGGCCGATTGGCAACAGGCAAGTCCCACCGGAGGAGAGTCATTCCCTCAGTTCTCTGCCCGGGTTGAAAAAGTTATCCAGCCACTGCTGTTAGCGTCGGGTACTTCACCACAAAGTAGTGATAACAATCGGCTACTGGTTGCTCATCAGGGGGTATTAAGCCTGATGTTGGCTCGTTTGCTGGCCATGCCAGCGGCGGCTATGTGGCATTTTCATTTTGATCAGGGGGCATACAGCGTATTAGAGATCCACGATGGATTTGTCACGCTGCGTGCGTTTAACAGTCGGGCTGTTTGGCAGCCTGCAATACGAGGTTAAGTACATGCAAACACTTTCATCGATTCTGCGCACGATTGCGCCGCTGGATAGCAAGGCGATGGCCCGAGCACAGGTGCGGTTGGATGGTTTACTGAAACCACCAGGTAGCTTAGGTCGCCTGGAACAACTGGCGGTTCAACTGGCTGGAATGCGGGGGTTATACGGGCATCAGGTTGAGCGCAAACAAATTATTGTGATGGCAGCAGATCATGGCGTCTACGATGAAGGCGTGGCTATTTCACCTCGAGTGGTCACGCTGGTTCAGGCGTTGAACATGGTGAAGGGGGTAACAGGTGTTTGCGTGCTAGCGGCTAATGCCGGTGTTGAAGTAAAAATTGTCGATGTGGGTATTGATAGCGAGACACTACCCGGTGTGGTGGATATGAAAGTGGCGCGTGGCAGTGGCAATATCGCCCGTGAAGCGGCAATGACTCGCCAGCAGGCAGAGGATTTACTTTGTGCCAGTGCACTGCTGACATTACGGCAGGCGGCTGAAGGCGTGAAAGTGTTTGGCGTTGGTGAGTTGGGTATGGCGAATACTACGCCAGCAGCGGCGATGGTCAGCGTGTTTACTGACAGCGATCCTGAATTGGTGGTAGGGATTGGGGCGAATTTTCCTAGCGCGCAGTTACATCATAAAGTGGCGGTAGTGCGCCGTGCTATCGAAACCAATCATCCAGATGCCAATGATGGTATTGATGTGTTGGCGAAAGTGGGTGGTTTTGATTTGGTAGGTATGACCGGCGTGATGCTTGGTGCGGCGGCGGCGGGGTTACCAGTGGTGTTGGATGGTTTCCTCTCATATGCTTCTGCGTTAGCGGCTTGCCGTATCGCACCGGGAGTCCGTGACTATTTGATCCCCTCTCATCTATCAGCAGAAAAAGGTGCGGTCATTGCGCTAAGCCATCTGCAACTCGAGCCATACTTGCAAATGGGCATGCGGCTAGGTGAGGGCAGTGGCGCCGCAATTGCCATGCATTTAGTGGATGCCGCCTGTGCCATGTATAATAATATGGGGTTGTTGGCTGAAAGTAATATTGAATTACCCACCCCCCTTCGTCCTTGAAAATACAGGGGCGTTAGCTACGTTCATTCACCCGAATCACTTACATGAGTAAGCTCATCGGGGTTCATTCTCTTGCTGCCTACCTGTAATCACAATGACTTTGGGGGCCTTAGTCCTTGAAATTACAGGGGGTGTTAGCTACGTTCATTACTCGGCCCATCCTTGGGCCTCGTCTCGTTGAGGCCGCCGCAAGCGGCGTTCAAATCGGTTCCTGACCGATTTGTCACCCGAATCACTTACATGAGTAAGCTCATCGGGGTTCATTCTCTTGCTGCCTACCTGTAATCACAATGACTTTGGGGGGCCTTAGTCCTTGAAATTACAGGGGGTGTTCCCTTTATCCTTGACGTTGCAGGGGATTGGCTACATCTACCTGCAACTCGAATGGTTTTGAATTGTTCGGGTGGTTTTTAGTCGTTGAATAATCAGATAGTGTTATTATCAAAAGATAAGTTAGGTTACGCATTAACATAATTGGATAGTGGCATGCAGAAGCTTCTTTTTTCCGGTCGTATCAATTTGAAAATGATCCGCTATTTCTTAGCCGTATCAGAAGAACTGCACTTTGGAAAAGCCGCTGAACGCCTTCATATCTCGCAACCACCGTTAAGCCTGCAAATTAAAGAGTTGGAAGATGCTTTGGGTTTCCCTTTATTTATCCGGGACAGCCGTAATGTGGTATTAACTCTGGCGGGTGAGATGATGCAGGCTGAGATGAAAGAAGTCTTTGAGAATATAGAAAACTCATTAAGCCGTGTGTCTTATATTGCCCGCCATGAGCAAAGCCACCTCAATATAGGCATTATTGGTTCGGCGCTTTGGCACCAATTATTAGAGAAATTCAAACTTTTTAAAACGCTTAACCCTAACACCACGTGGTCTTTGCATGAGTTTCCGCCCAGCAAACAGTATGAAGCGCTATTAAGTAAGAAGCTTGATATCGGCTTCTGGCGTTGTGCTTCCCTAGAGCAAAGCCCGGCGCTGGTCTATCAGTGCGTTGAGAAGCAGCGGGTTGCGGTTGCGGTGTCTAATGAGAGCGTGCTGGCAGATAAAAAAATGCTCACTTTGAAAGAACTCTCCGGCCAGAACCTGATATTCCTCACTTTTGCTAACTCTGGCTACTCCAAAAATTTATATAATAGTTGCCTCGCCGCAGGTTGTAAGCCGCTGACTATTTATCAATTTGATGAACCACAGACCCAACTGGCTTTTGTAAACAGCAATCTTGGCATCGCTCTGGTTCCTGAAAGCATGCAGGAAATCCCATGGCCTAATATTAAATTCATCCCGCTGATAGACAATCTCTCCGCTGATCTGTTTGCCGTTTATCATCCCGGTAGCATGACGCGGCCGCTGGAACGGTTGCTTGCGTTATTTTAATGCCGCTGTCACTTAGCTTTAACCAACATGACCATCGCAATAACCACTAAAGTGACCCCAGCGGCGATCTCCTGCCAATTTATTGCCTGCCCTAGCACCACATTGGTCGCAATAACCGACAGCGGTATCAGATATACATAACCTGATACTTTGGCCGGAGAGAGCACAATGCAAGCTTTTTGAAACAGGAAGAAACTTAACGCGGTGGCAAAGGTTGCAAGATAGAAAACCCCACTCCAGGTTATAACGCTAATATTTCGCCATTCGATTTCTGGCAGTTGATAGGCGACGACTGCGGTTAACAATAGCGTGGCACAGATCAAACTCCAGCCAGTGAGAACCAACGCCAGTTCGCCACGATGTAACTTCTTTACTACGATGGGATTAAGTGCCATTCCTAAGCAGCCGAACAGGAATAAATAATCAGACGGCATAAGCGACAGATGTAAAAGCTGAGATAAATCGCCCTTAAAAATAATAAGCAACGCGCCTAAAATCCCCATTAATAAGGCCACCAGCACTGACCATGTCGATTTCGATTTGAGTAACAGCATGCTCATTATCAGGCTCATTAATGGCACGGTGGTATATAACGCACTCGAATTTAATGCGCTGGTGGTCTGTAGTGAAAATATCATGCAAGCAAAATAGAGTAATGGCGGCAAACTAATTAACGTGTAGCGGCCTAAATCGCGCAATTTAGGTAATTTAAATAACCTCTGACTCACCAGTAACACCATAAAAAGCAAGCTGGCGATAGCATATCTTAACCAAGTGATAACCATGGGGGGCAAGGCATTGCTGATGGTGGTGCTGGCAATAAAAGAACCTCCTAGCAGGGCGGTAAACCCCAGCATTTGCAGATGTGCTTTAACTATTTCTGTTGTCATGTGCATACTTATTACCCTCTTGTGATCGACGATAATTGCGTGGAAATGCACCATGAACCATTACCTTTTCAGTATGGATAAGCGGGATTTTAGTATTGGTTGTGTCATAACCCCCTGCATATGATGGAGAGGAATATCTATCTCGCTACCTATTTATTATTTAGCCGGTTTATTGGATGACCCGTTTATTTGATAAATAAAAAATAATTAAGGGGTTTTATTATGACGACAGTAAATTCAAACAGTAATGCTGATTTCAGTGAATTACCCTTTCAGGCTGCCGCGTATATTCAGAAAATAAAGCCCGGATTTAAGCCTCAGGCGGCGTTTATTTTAGGTTCAGGCTTAGGCGATTTGGTGGCACAAATTACCAATGAAACCACCCTCAGTTATGCCGATATTCCCGGCTTCCCGGTCAGCTCGGTGCACGGGCATGCGGGTGAATTGGTTCTCGGTGAGCTGTTTGGTGTCGCTGTGATGTGTATGAAAGGCCGTGGTCACTTCTATGAAGGGCAAGGCATGAGCATTATGACCAATCCGGTACGCACCTTTAAACTGATGGGATGCGAGTTCTTATTCTGTACTAACGCCGCCGGCTCATTACGGCCAGAAGTATTACCGGGTTCAGTGGTGATGCTTAAAGATCACATCAACACCATGCCAGGAACACCGCTGGTTGGGCCTAATGATGATCGTTTTGGCCCACGTTTCTTTAGCCTGGCGAATGCCTATGATAAAGGCTTGCGTGCCGAGATGGCCAAGATTGCCCAACAGCTTGATATCCCTCTGACCGAAGGGGTGTTTGTCTCCTATCCCGGTCCTTGCTTTGAGACGCCAGCCGAAATCCGCATGATGCAAATCATAGGGGGAGATGTGGTGGGGATGTCGGTGGTGCCAGAGGTTTTGTCTGCGGCCCATTGCGGCTTAAAAGTGATTGCGTTAACGGCAATTACCAATCTGGCAGAAGGCTTGTCTGATGTGGTTCTGTCTCACGAACAAACCTTAAAATGCGCCAAATTGGCCTCGGTTAATTTCACCAAACTAATTGAAGCTTTTTTGAAAAGCAAAGCATCAGCCGTTCGATAAATACACTATCAACCTTTTGGTTAGTCCCCTATTGGCGTCATTGCGGCTCGCAGGCAGTAGGGGATACCGCTGAAGAGGGAAGTACCCTACAGACTCAATAAGCAAATCATATTCCCTCGACACCTTTGTATCACGGAGAATAAAAATGATAATAAAAAAACGGCTTAAAGTTATGTTCTTCCTCCAGTTCTTTATCTGGGGTGCCTGGCTGGTGACCTTGGGTGCCTATATGATGAATACCCTCCATTTTACCGGTGCGCAGGTGGGGCTAGTTTATGGTGCGAAGGGAATTGCCTGTATTTTAATGCCAAGCATTATCGGTATTATTGCCGACCGCTGGATTAAAGCTAATATTCTCTATACCTGCTGCCACCTATTGGGTGCTGTCGCGCTGCTAATTGCGGCCAATGTTTCCGATCCTAAGATCATGTTCTTAGTGATGCTGTTTAATGCGATGGTTTATATGCCGACAATTGCATTAGCGAATACGATTTCTTATATCTGTCTGGAAAAGGCCGGGCTGGATACGATTAAAGATTTCCCGCCGGTACGTGTTTTTGGCACGGTGGGTTTTATTTTTGCCATGTGGGCTATCAGTTTATCCGGTTTTGAATTGAGCAATATTCAACTCTATATTGCTTCAGGTGCGGCGCTGGTATTGGCTATGTATGCACTCTCATTACCCAGTTGCCCCACCTCTAATGCTAAGAAAGATCGCTCATGGGTTAACCTTTTAGGGCTTGATGCTTTTGTTTTGTTTAAACAAAAGAAGATGGCTATTTTCTTCTTATTCGCCATGTTACTGGGTGCTTCATTACAGATTAGCCATACGTTTAGCAGCCCATTCCTGCACGATTTTGCCAAGAATCCACTTTATCAGGATAGCCTCGTGGTGCAGTACCCGTCGCTCTTGTTATCGATGGCGCAAATTGCCGAAGTCTTTTTCATTCTGACCATTCCCTTCTTTTTATCTCGCTTTGGTATTAAGCGTGTGATGATGATCAGTATGATTGCCTGGACTCTGCGTTTCACCTTGTTTGCCTATGGTGACCCGTCCGCCAGCTGCATTGTTCTATTACTGTTATCCATGGTGGTCTATGGCTGCGCCTTTGACTTCTTTAATATTTCAGGGGCGATTTATGTCGAAAAAGAAGTCGACCACAATATCCGTGGCAGCGCACAAGGTTTGTTTATGACGATGGTAAACGGCGTTGGGGCGTATGTTGGCGCGATAAGCAGCGGGCATGTGGTTGATTACTTTACGGTCGATGGCGTAAAAGATTGGAATAGTATTTGGTTATCTTTTGCTGCTTATACTGTCGTACTGGCGGTTGTTTTTGTCTTTGCTTTTCACTATAAGCATGAACCGACTGAGTTGAATGAACGCCAGCTATCTAATTGATTATATATTATATTTTTACTATTTATGGCTCTGATTGAGGGGCGTGGCATAGAAACAAAAAAACCGCCAGGTAGGCGGTTTTTTGTGCTGGTCAGGTAAGCGGCCTTTCCAGCAGGGCTTTGTTAGCAACGTAACGCAAGCGCGATCTAGTGCCGATATTTGGTCTGATTGCTACTCACTGTCAATTTTAGTTCAAGAGAATAATTACTTACTCTTGTTCTGAATACCGCGTGCACCTAAGTTGTTATTATCAACTTGTGGCAGCCCAGTGGTTGCTGAAGAGGACAATAAACCGGTTTCAACATAGTTAAACAGCTTCTCACGGGTGTCGGTGATATCCAGATTACGCATAGTCAACTGACCGATACGATCATCAGGTGAGAATACGGAATCCCCTTTCTCCATGGTCAGTCGCTCTGGTTTGTAGGTTAGATTGTCAGATACAGTATTGAGAATCGAATAGTCATTGCCACGACGCAGTTCCAGTGTCACTTCTCCGGTAATCTCGCTCGCAACCCAACGTTGTGCAGAATCGCGCAGCATCAATGCTTGTGGATCAAACCAACGGCCTTGATACAGCAGACGGCCCAACACCCGGCCATTGGCATGATATTGCTCGATAGTATCTTCGTTATGAATACCGGTCAGCAGACGCTCATATGCGATATGCAACAACGCCATCCCTGGGGCTTCATAAATGCCACGGCTCTTGGCTTCGATAATACGGTTCTCAATTTGGTCGCTCATCCCCAAACCATGACGGCCACCAATACGGTTGGCTTCCATCATCAGCTCAACACTGTCGTCAAACACTACGCCATTTAGAGCAACCGGATACCCACGTTCAAAACGGATAGAGACTTCTTCCGCTTTCACTACCACGTTTTCATCCCAGAACTTCACGCCCATAATCGGGTTAACGATTTTGACGCTGGAATTAAGGAATTCCAAGTCTTTGGCTTCGTGAGTGGCTCCAAGCATATTGGAGTCAGTGGAATAGGCTTTCTCCGTCGACATTTTATAGTCGAAACCGGACTGAATCATAAACTCGGACATTTCATGACGGCCGCCCAATTCATCAATGAAATCAGTATCCAGCCACGGTTTGTAAATTTTCAACTCAGCATTGGTCAACAAACCATAACGATAGAAACGCTCGATATCGTTACCTTTATAGGTACTACCATCACCCCAGATATTGACACCATCTTCTTTCATCGCGGCAACCAGCATGGTACCGGTGACAGCACGGCCCAGCGGGGTGGTGTTAAAGTAGGTTACACCGGCGGTGGTGTTATGGAATGCACCACATTGAATGGCTGCGATACCCTCAGCAACCAGTTGTTTGCGGCAATCAACCAGACGGGCTTTCTCTGCGCCATACTCCATTGCCTTACGCGGAATTGCATCGTAATCTTCTTCGTCAGGCTGACCCAAATTGGCGGTATATGCATAAGGAATTGCACCCTTTTTCTGCATCCATAACAGTGCTGCGCTGGTGTCCAGGCCACCAGAAAAAGCAATACCAACACGCTGATTAATAGGAAGGTGTTTGAGAATAGTTGTCATCAATTAAATCCTGTATGAATTAGGTCTGTCTGGCAAAGGTTTCAATGCCTACATTGATATCGCAAAACCCCTATTCTAGTCAAAGACATTTTGCATATTTATGTATGTTTCATTGCATAAGTATTTCATCACCACTTTGGTGAAATGATGTTTCACTAAAATTTATCGCATGTTCTATTATGAGATCTGCAAGGGTTTTTTACCGCGGACAAAACGTTAAAATTTAACGCGGGCAATCACCATTGTAAATCAGCGCATCGGGATGTTTCACCATAGTGGTGGAAAGCGTTGATGTATGCAAATGGACGTGATTCCAGGGACTGTTAAGTTGAAAATCTTTCACGCAAGCGCGTGGTATAAAAAGCGAAAATCCTATCGGGTACTGTTTTGGCGTGAGATAACGCCACTGGCTATCCCACTGTTTATTGAAGGGCTTTGTGTGCTGCTGATGGGGGTGTTTAGCACACTGCTGGTGAGTTGGTTGGGTAAAGAGGCCATGGCGGCGGTGGGGCTGGCGGATAGCTTCAATATGTTGATTGTGGCTTTTTTTGCCTCTGTTGCGCTGGGAACATCGGTTGTGGTGTCATTTAGTCTTGGTCAGCGTAAACGCAAACAAGCACAAACGGCAGCGCGTCAATCGATCTCTCTACTGGTGCTCATCTCATTATTTTTGGTGTTACTGGTGCATTTTACCGGTGAGACGATTATTAATCTGATGGCCAGTCAAGCCGATCCCTCCGTTAAGGCGATGGCGCTGACCTATCTGCATCTGACCGTCTGGAATTATCCCGCAATGGCCATCACCTTGGTGGGTTGTGGTGCACTGCGCGGAGCCGGTAATACCCGATTACCCATGGTCATCAATATTATGATGAACATTCTCAATATTGCTATCAGTAGCATATTGATTTACGGCCTATTTAGCTGGCAGGGCTTAGGCTTTATTGGTGCCGGTATCGGTATCACGCTTTCTCGCTATATCGGCGCGTTGGTGGTGGTGCTAATGCTAATTTTTGGTGCCAATCACACTCTGCGCATCCCGTTCAACGCATATTTTATGCCGTTTACCTCGGCGATTATGTTTGAGGTGTTGAGTATTGGTATTCCCGCGAGTGTTGAATCAGTGATGTTTAGCATTGGTAAGCTGATTACTCAGCGTTTTGTGGCGGGGATGGGGACCGAAGTGATCGCCGGTAATTTCATCGCATTCTCAATTGTTGGGCTGATTAACTTGCCGGGCAACGCGTTGGGCTATACCTCGACGATTATTATCGGCACGCGGTTAGGGAAAGGGCAGATCTTGCAACCGATCCGCCAACTCAAGCATATCTTCTGGTTATCGACGGTTGGGGTGTGTTTTATCGCGCTATTATCGATCCCCAGCGCAGGTTTTTTGGCTTCGTTGTATACCAACGAGCCGGGCGTCATTACTGTCGTTAAACACCTCATCTGGATAAATGCACTGTTTATGCCGATTTGGGCCGCCTCTTGGGTGTTACCATCCGGCCTAAAAGGGGCGAAGGATGCCAGTTACACGATGTGGGTGGCACTGGCCGGGATGTGGGGTTGCCGGATTATCGCCGGTTACATTCTGGGGGTGACGCTAGGATTTGGCGTCATTGGCGTGTGGATGGGCATGTTCCTTGACTGGATAGTGCGTGGTGTGCTGTTTTATCGGCGAATGTCCTCTGGCCGTTGGCTATGGCGCTATCGGCCCACAGCTTGACCACTAAAGTTCATTTGCGCCCGTTTGCGGGCCAGCGCATGGCGACTTTTATCGCATTTCCCAGTGGACGCAGATGGTCGTTAAGTGATGTGCAGCGGCGACGTCAGGCAGTGTTCGGTGCCGCGTTTTTCTCTTAAGTCGGATTATTAAGCATTTTCTCCCACGTGCCGATAACACTATAAGTTCCACCATGGTGAGAATGAGAAAAGGCAATGGACAGACGTGGGACGAGAGGGCACCGTGCGTGCTGTATTTTCCTGTTCCCGAATGAAAGGGTGAAGCATTAGTTGCCGCTGAGCAGAATGTTATTCCTTATTTTCCGAATGGCTGATATCGCCTTGTTATTGCACATCAACAATTATTTGCATTGGGGAAAGTATGGATAATTTTCAAAAAGAGATTGAAGAGAGAACAAATCTCACCTCATCAAACCGATTTGAACTTTTGTTGTTCCGACTGGGGGTATCTCAAGAAGAAGAGAAATCCGAGTTATTCGGTATCAACGTGTTCAAACTGCGCGAAATTGTACCCATGCCTACGCTGACCAAAGCCGCGGGTATGGCATCTCCGATGATGGGTATTGCGAATATTCGCGGAGAAATCATTCCGGTGATTGACCTCCCGTCTATCGTCGGTTGCGTGCCAAAAACTGGACTAAATATTCTGCTGGTGACTGAGTACGCCCGGAGTACACAGGCTTTTGCCGTGGAATCCGTTGACGATATCGTGCGCCTTGAATGGAGCCAGGTACTGGCTGCCGACGCGGGTGTTAAGAGCCGCAATATTACCAGTATCGCGCGCTTGGATAACGATCCTACGAGCAACCGATTGGCACTGGTGCTGGATGTTGAACAGATTCTATATGACATTATTCCTGCTAATCGCAATGTTCAAATCGACAGTGAGAAGACCAAGGCATTTGAACTTAAGCCAGGCTCAGTCGCGATTGTGGCTGAAGATTCTAAGGTGGCGCGTTCGATGCTTGAACAGGGTCTGAAGATGATGAATATCCCTGCCGTGATGCATATCACTGGTCTGGAAGCGTGGAATAAGATCAAGAAGATGGCCGATGAAGCGCGGGCCGAAGGGGTACCTATTTCGGATAAAATCGCCTTTGTGTTAACCGATTTAGAAATGCCGGAGATGGATGGTTTTACCTTGACGCTGAATATAAAACGCGATGAGTTCTTAAAAAATATTCCGGTGATAATCCATTCGTCATTATCGGGTAGTGCCAATGAAGACCATGTCCGCAAAGTGGGGGCAGATGCTTATGTGGCAAAATTCGAAGTCAACGAATTGGAAGCCGCCATCCATAGCGCTCTGGATTCAAAGAAAGCGATAAACGCGTAACCACCATGATACCTACGGCCTTTTCCTGCCTGCTCATATGAGCAGGAACGGGCCGACTGATCACCCTTGCCTAAAACCGTTATGGCACTGTGCTATTTAACGACCCGCGATACTTCCCTCTACTCACAATTTTAACTCTCGCACATCTTCTATCATTTTCTCCACATTTCTTTCTTCGCCAGAAATAGCCAATGGCAATAATTTGACCTTCATCACGAAAACAACAAAACAAAATAAAACAACAAAATGCCAATTTGTGATTTTTAATTTCTAATTATCTTAATTTAATGGAATATTGGTTTGATTATATGATTTTTTAATTAAATTATTGGTATTAATCACTGTTGTGTTAGTGGGGTTAATGGATGGTTTTATGTTGTTTAATGTTGCTTTGAATTATTATTTCTGTGATGGTGAATTGCAGTTAAAAACATAATAACACTTTCTAATATTTCTTATCTTTTGAGGCCCGACATGAAAAATGTAGCAATACCCGGAAGCAGCGGGGGAAATCTGTTCAATCTCGGTGGTGCCTACCCCGAAAGACTTCTACAAGAAATCTATACCCAACTCCACTCTGCTGGGTTAGGTGTCAGTGCGGTGCAATTTATTGCAGCGGAAGAGTCGATGGATGTGGCAAAGCCGACCACCGCCGCCGCCGTTTATTCAATAATCGCGGAAGAAGGGGATAAACCACGGATTAGCTTCCAGGGGAAACTCTCCGAGGTGAATGACGCGGTAAAATCATCGGATGCGGCCATTGCGGCACAAATTCGAGCCGGTGATATTGATGGCATCATTATCATGAGTGCCGACCCTGATCGCAGTAATAAAGACGCTATTTTGGCGGCGATAGAAAAGAAAATCCCTATTGTGGGCACTGGCGGCACCTCGATGGCAATTATCACCTCCAAAGGTGCCAATGTGATTGCCACCTCTGGCACAACTGGAACCAATAGCCGCACACGGGCTATCTCTTTTACCGCCTCGCTATGCAAACACTGGCAGATAAAATATACCCCAGTGCTGGGCAGTAGCGAGGCCAACATGCCGGGCAGTGACAAGAGTCTGCTAAAAAGAATCAATATCCGTAGCATCATGATCCCAGCTCTGCCTGGTTTTATCGCCATGGCTATTGTATTGGCGCTAAGCCATATCCCAGGGTTGCAATCACTCAATGCCATTTTTGAACTGTTGTTGAAGGGGTTGCCGGTTATTGTCGCGGTTATTGCGGCTAAACAGGTTTCTGAGCTAGATGAAGTGTCGATTGTGGCGGGGGTTGTCGCCGGGGTGCTGTCGGTAGAAGGTGGCTTAATCGGCGGTATTTTGGGAGGGATCGGCGCCGGTATTATGGTGCGTTACCTGTTCGGGCTCTGTCTGAGATGGCAATTCCCAATGACCACCATCAATATCGTAGCGGGTGGTTTGTCCGGTTTATTCTCCGGTTTAGTGATGTATTACCTGCTTAGCCCATTGGCATTAGCCGCTGGTGACTATATCAAATTGGCTATCGAAGCCACTCTGGCTTTTAGCCCGATTTTAGCCGGATTACTGGCCGGTCTGGTTATTTGGCCAGCTATTCTGGGTGGAGTTTATCACGCAGTTATATTGCCACTGGTATTACTGGAAATGGAAAAGTCCGGTGTTAGCTTCCTCGGCGCGGTCGATATGGTCGGGCTGGTGATGGTGGCAGCCGGTATTAATCTGGCAAACGTGATTGCTCCGCGCGAGAAAAGTGAAGCCGCAGTAGCTGCCCCAGGGTTGTTAATTAACCTCGGTTTTGGGACGTTCGTCGAATCTGCTTACCCGTTCATGTTTTCTAATAAAGTCGTCTTTGCTGGTGCAATATTCTCCGCCGGCGTTGGCGGCATGTTGCTGGGATTATTAAATATTAAAGGCGTGGCATATGTACCTGCATTCGCCTCCCCATTCTTGTCGAATAACGCTTTTTATATGGCGATAGTCATGGCGGTAACACTGGTGTTGACCTGTGTAATCACCCTATTAGCCAACAAGTTTGTCGCAATTAAAAAAGCAGTACCCGAATCACCAACACCAGGGATCTCGGGCTAAGAGTTAACAATTAAAAAAGCCGTTTTATATAAATCAAGTAGAGGTAAATATGTTCAACGCTGATATGAGTAAGAAACGTTCCGTCGCTATGGATAAAGTACGAAATGCAATTTCATTACATGGCGGTCAAACTATTCTCAGTACTGGAATAACCGGAGATGATGCTCGCTTAGCGAAAGCAGTATGCGATTCAGGTGTTAAATTATTGGAACCTAATCACCCGGCGTTGGCACTGGCTCGCGGCCATAATGGCGTGACGAATATGCATGCTGCGGAGCGTATTCGTCATGAGATAACCATCGGCCAAATGGCACAAGCCGTGCGGGGGGTGCGTAATGTGGTGGCTGACGATATTTTTATTACCGTCGGCATCGCCGGGGGCTTTACTGAAACTGTACCTACACCCGTGACAGAACAAGATATTTTATTGATAGCTCAATCAGGGGCTGATGGTTTACATACCCATAAGTCCAGTTTTGAAGATTTAAAGGAACTGGTGGATTTAGCCCATAAATATGGTCTGACGGTGGATGCTTATATTGGTCATCCGAGTGACTTGCATACCTTCGGTATTGCCGCTGAAACCCCCGCTGATGTTGCGCAAGTGGCTAAAACGATGGAAGCACTGGGTGTTGATATGATTGGTTTAATGACTGGCATGAGCTACGAAGGTGTCAGTGCGGGTGATATTCCTGATGCTATTAAACAGCGGCTTCTGGCGTTGGTCGGTGCGGTTTCGGTACCAACATTAGCTGAAGGGGGGATCAATCTGGAAAATGCCAAAGCATTTAAAGATACCGGTGTAAATATTCTGGTGGTGGGTACCGCCATTGATAATGTTGTCTGCAACGCGGCAAAGGATGTGGTATCGCGCTTTATTACCCACTGATAGTATAATGTGAGCAAGGAGGGAGAGTATATTAGCAATAATATATTCTCCCTTTTTTATTGGAGTCAACGTATGTATAAGTTATTAGCACTTGATCTTGATGGCACATTACTCACTCAGTAAAACCAGCAATCATTATTATGAAATAATGAAACATGGCATCAGTAAGGGGTAAGGATTGTATTATTTATCTCAGCACTTAAATATCAGTGCTCAAGCCATGGTCAGTATTGGTGATCAGCAGAATGATATCAGTATGTTTCAGTTTTCTGCTGTGGGTGTGGCAATGGGGGAATGCCAGTGATTTTGTCAAATCTTGTGTGGATAGGGTAAGTCAGGATAATAACCAACACAGGGTCGCTTTTACCATTAATCAACTCTGGCCGGTGTGATTGAATCGCCTTTTGTTTCATAAGATTATTCAGTAGAATGACACTATGTATCGCACAGTTTCGGGCCGCTATTCTTATGAATCAGATCAAACGTAAACAGTTTATTTTAGAAAAGCTGGATAGTCTTGGTGAGGTTTCGGTTATTGGTCTTTCCGAAGAGTTGGGTGTGACGTCTGAAACCATCCGCCGGGATCTTTCCTATTTGGAAAAGAGCGGTGAGGTCACTAAAGTCCATGGTGGTGCGATAAAAGTTCAGAATATACAAGAGGGCAGTTTTGCCCAACGAATGGATTTAAATCGCCAGGAAAAAATGCTAATTGGTCAATATGCTGCATCATTGGTGACTGAAAACGATACTTTATTTATTGACTCTTGTACCACCACACTTATTTTTGCTTCATTCTTACCATTAGTGAAGTTTACTGTTTTTACTAATTCATCATTAATTGCTGATCAAATTAAAAGTAAAAATAATATGGCTGTCGTGCATGTATTAGGTGGTGAATATAATCATACCTACAAGGCTAACTTAGGCATTCAGACCATTGAACAAATGAACGATATTCATACTGATTTCACTTTCGTCGGAGTTGGCGGAATAGACAGTGATTTTGGCGTGATGGTAAAAAATTTAGATGAAGGGCGTATTGCCAAGAAAATGTTGGCGATGGGCAGACAGAAAGTTATTTTATGTGATACCAGTAAATTTGGCCAAAGTGGGTTAATGAAAATAAGTGACATCAATGATATTGATATTATTGTCACCGATAAAAAGAAGAATATTCATAAACAAGCAATTGAAGCTATTTATTCAGATAAAATCATCTACGCCAATTAATATTATTTTACAACACCCACCGCAATAGCGGGTGTCTTTATATGTATTACCTCAGCATTTTTCAACGTGCATTGCACTACGAATACCCGGTTTGAACCCGTATTGTTGAGCCTGCCAGACAATAATCAACCCAAGGAGTAATAACCCCAACACTGTCCACGGGAAACTTACTGCTCCGGCGCTTTGTAACAACAGGCCACCGATGATCCCGCCCCCTGCAATGGCTAAATTCCAAGCCACCACAATCATTGACTGCGCCACATCGGCATTTTGTCCTGCGGCATCCGCCGACGCGGTTTGCAATAGTGTGGATGCGCCACCAAAACTGAGGCCCCAGAGCAACATGCTGCCATAAATCGCGGAGGGGGATCCCCCGGCGATTGCCAATATCAATGCAGCCAGAATAAAGGTACCAAGACTCAGTAATACCGCGCCACGTAACCATCGATCCACGACTAATCCGGTGAAGCAAGTTCCCGCTAGCGCACTGACACCAAATACCAACAGCACTTTATCGAGCTGATTTTCCAACCCGACTGGGGTGATAAAAGGGGCAATATAGGTATAAAGAATATTATGTGCCAGCATCCAAAGGACAATAACCGACAAAATGGGGCGTACGCCAGGGGTGGTGAACACTTTGCGCACCGGTTGCTGCTGTTTGGCCGATTGCCCTGGATAATCAGGTATTTTCACGATAACCCAGACAATCAGCAGCAAAGTTAATCCCGACATAATGGCAAATGCATTGCGCCAACTGAGCACCATACCCAGCCATGCCCCCAATGGTACCCCTAGTGCCAGGGCGATAGGGGTGCCGGTCATGGCGATCGCCATTGCGCGCCCTTGTTGATGAGGTTGTACCATACGTCGTGCGTAACCTGCGATAAGCCCCCATGCCAGTCCAGCGGCAGCACCGGCCATAAAACGGGCCAGTAAGGTTAAACTGAACCAAGGCGAAATAGTGGTTAAAGTATTGAATATGAAAAAACCGACAATGGCGCTGAGTAAGGCTTTACGCCGCCCCCAACTGCGGGTCAAAGTAATTAAGGGGATCGCAGCCAGTAACGAACCCAGAGCATAGAGTGTCACCAATTGGCCGGCCAATGCTTGTGAAACCCCCAACCCTTGGCCGATCTGCGGCAATAATCCAGCTGGTAATGTCTCGGTCATGATGGCAATAAAGCCCGTCATCGCGAGAGCCAATAATGCCGAGAGAGGAAAGGGCGCTGTTTTCATTATTGTTTCCCGACGCCATAGATGGCGTCCCGCAGATCGTTGACAAATTGCCCGGACATACCTTCGTATAGGGTATTAGTTAATGCGACTGCGGATATCCCTTGAATCCTATCAACAAACCATGAGTGACCATATGCACCTCCCCAACGCCATGTACCAACGGACTCAGGTGAATCAGCCTCGTGTGGATCGCGCAAGACCGAAAAGCCTAACCCGAAGCCCAAACCGGGAGAGTCAGGTAAGATAAGACCCTGAATTTGGTCTCGGCCCATCTCATCGACTAAAGCCGCTGGAAGCAGTGGTGAGCCACCCCGACGTAGCGTTTCCAGCAAGCTCAACAGGTCGTTGGCACTGCCTATCATCCCCGCACCGCCAGAAGGGAAAGCATGGCGATTGAGTGCACGGGCAGGGGAAAATCGAATACCGATGGTATCGGGGAACGCGGCGACAAGTTCATCTTCCTGCAAGGGGTGTGGCGCAGGTGTATCACTGACATAAGGCGTAGCTAGCCGACTGACATCATGGGTGAAAAAATCCGTGTCCTGCATATGTAGTGGCTCGGTGACCAATGCCCTTACTGCTTGATCTAATGGCCGACCACAAACTTGCTCGATAACTGCACCTAATACATCAATTGCCAATGAATAAGCCCATGCAGTTCCTGGGGCATAATATAGTGGCACATGGGCTAACCGACGTAAGTTCTCGTTGAGTGTGATTGCTGATCGATCCATGCCATCGGAGATCCCCGCGCGAGCATAGGGCCCATCCTCATCAGCTTCACAAAAGCGATAGCTCAAACCGGCGGTATGGCTGAGTAATTGGCGTATCGTAATGGTTGGTAATTCCTCATTTGCCAGCCGGGGTTGAAAGTCAGGTAACCAGCGCCGGATATCGCCATCAAGGTCGAGCTTACCCTGTGCGACTAATACCATTGCTGCTGTAGAAACGATCGGCTTACTGATGGATGCCAAACGAAACAGGGTATTGGAGGTCATCGGTTGTCCGGTTTCGCGATCCGCCCATCCTGCTGCCCGGCTGAAATGTGTCTCGCCGTTAAGCGCCACCATGACCACGGTACCCACCAAGCGCTGTTCGGTGAGCGCCTGATCAATCACTGTATTAATTCTGGCTGCCAGATGCACTGGCTGTATTGGCACTAACGAACTCGCAGACATAGTAATTCCTTAATCTGAATGAAGACTTAACCATAGATGGCCATCTAACAATAGAGAACTACGCAATCAGGAAAAAGTGGGGTAGATTTCCAGTATTAGAGGATATAAATGTCCGCAATCGGAGCCGTGATGGATAGCCTAAGCAGTCTGAGTGTTTTTGTTCAAGTGGCCGAGACCCGTAGTTTTGTGATGGCAGGGCGTATATTGGGTGTTTCCGCTTCGGCGGTTGGTAAGAATATCGCACGGCTCGAGGGGCGGTTAGGCGTGAGATTATTTCACCGCAGCACTCGCAGCATAGCACTGACTTCCGAAGGTGCGCTTTTTCTTGAACGTAGTCGGCGGATTCTTGCTGAGGTAGAGGCCGCAGAGCTTGAGCTGTTACAACTTACCGATAAGCCGCGCGGCAGGTTGCGGGTCAGTTTGCCACTGGTGAGCACATTGTTGTTACCCGTATTGGCCGATTTTATGCTCGCATACCCCGACATTGAGCTAGATCTGGATTTCAGTGATCGGATTGTTGATGTGGTCGAAGAGGGATTTGATGCCGTCGTCCGCACCGGTGAACTGACTGATTCCCGTTTGTCAGCACGTAAGTTGGGGCAGTCCACCATGCTACTGGTGGCATCGCCCGCCTATCTGGAGCAGCATGGTGAGCCTATGCACCCTGTTGAACTGGCGAATCATATCTGCCTGCATTATCGTTTCCCTAACAGCGGAAAATTGGAAACCTGGCCCTTGCCTAATGAGTCTGATTTGCGGATCCCAATCTCGATGGTATGCAACAACATTGAAACCAGAATGTGTTTTGCTTTAAGAGGATTGGGCATCGCCTGCTTACCGGATTTTTCGATGGGAAAGGCAGTGGCGGAAGGCAAATTACGAAGCTTGCTGGATAGTTATGTAAAGCGCACAGTGAGCTTGCATGTGGTGTGGCCTTCCGGGCGTTATATCACGCCTAAATTACGGGTATTTATCGATTTCCTTAGTGACAGGATGTTTGCGGGCAAATAGCCACTTAAGCTATAGGCGAAAAGTTTTTAGCACAGGATGATTGGCACCTTGATAATCCGGCCGTGGGGACATTACTTTTCTTCAGTCAATAAGACTTTTTTGGCTGCTTCAAGAAATTCATCCGACAACTTATCCCCGGCGGTGGCGCGCGCCAGTGTTAATGCACCGGACAACATAGCAAGCTGTGCCAGCGCGTGTTGCCTGCGTTGTTCTTCATTTTCTATATCAGAAACAGACATTAATCTGTCTAGCAGGGATCTCACGCCACTGAGATAAACCTCTCGCACCGGATTCTCATCATTCTCACGTGCCACATCGCTGGCTAGCGCAGTAATTGCACAGCCATCTTCTGCATGGTCACGGTGGGTGGTTGAGAGATAAAGTTCGACTAACGTGCGCAGATTATGATGCTCGGGCTGGCTGCTGATTTGCTGCCAACGGGTGCTGGAATCGTCGAGCGCTTTGCGACTGGCGATAGCCGCCAATTCATCTTTAGAGGTGAAGTGTCCATAGAACCCGCCATGAGTCAATCCGACCGCAGCCATTAAATCGTTGACGCTGACACCATTCAAACCCCGGGCACGGAAGAGTTGTGAAGAGGTCTGTACGATTGACTCGCGATTGAGTGCCATCTGTTGCTTTGATACTCGGGCCATACATTTCTCCTGATTGAACAGGCAGCATCATAAAGTATGCCATGCTAGCACATCAATAGATGTTGCCTCTCATCAATACAGACCTTGATTCATGCCCGCGGTGGTCGGGGGGCGATGATACGCGTACTATCGCCGCCCTGCGCCCGTGCCAGAGTGTTGGCGATTTGTTCGTGTGGCGTTCCCAGAGTAATGGCGCTGACCTTATCAAGACGTGCCACTTGTTCATCACTCAATATCACATCTAATGCTGCCAGTGTGTCATCCAGTTGGGCTTGGGTACGGGAGCCTAAAATAGGGATTAGGCTGGTAGGGGAGTTTGCGGCTTTATGGCGCAACCAGGCAACAGCAATATGTAATGGTTGCACGTGGTGTTCCTGTGCTATTGCGATAACTTCATCGAGTAGCGCAGTATCTTGCTCGGTATGCACCAATCGGCCCGCAAAACCAAGTAGACGACCTTCATCGCTTTGACGATATTTTCCTGTCAGCAATCCTCCCCCCAGAGGTGACCACAGTGTGGCTGCTAAGCCGAGTGCTTCGGCCATCGGCAGTAGTTCACGTTCAGCCGTTCGCTGTACCAAACTGTACTCTACCTGAATACCGGCAATACGTGACCAGCCGCGTAATTCTGCCAAGGTATCTGCCCGTGCAATGCGCCATGCCGGGAAATTGGAAAGCCCTGCATACTGTATTTTGCCTGCACGAGTCAGGTCGTCAAAAGCGCGCACAATTTCTTCAAGAGGCGTTAACTGGTCATCAAAATGGGCCCACAATAAATCAATGCGGTCGGTGTTAAGCCGTTTAAGGCTGCTTTCCACGGAAGCAATCATATTGCGGCGGCTGTTTCCGGTTTGAGCAATCCCCGCATCCGGTTGTGCTCCCAGCGTATATTTTGTTGCGACCACAAAACGATCACGTTCCGCAGCAATAAACTCTCCTACGATCTGTTCAGATTGACCGAATTGGTAAGTATCTGCGGTGTCGATGAAATTACCCCCGGCCTCGGCATAGCGGTCAAATACCTGTTTTACTTCCTCTTTTTCCGAGCCATATCCCCAGGCAGTACCAAAGTTACCGGTACCCAGTGCCAGTTCGGAAACCCGTAGGCCGCTATTACGACCAAAAGTGGTGTATTTCATATTGATTCCCCATCCCAATAATTATTTATGATGACCAACATCTATTATATATGACATGTATAATCTATTTGTGCAAGTGAATCCTCTTTGACGCTTAGATGATGATTTTGGGGGGCTATTGTTATTATTGTTAGGCGACACATTTTATTAGAATAAACCCATCAATAAATTGTGGATTAATGACAGCGTAATCTTGCGTTACCGACAAGTTAGCCTATTATTTGAACAATTTAGCGTTGTAAGTGCTGCTTTGTCTGGTTTTCCCTCCATCCGACATTTTTCCATCGATTATCAAAGTTTCCTTCAGAGGACGTCACGCACAACTTCGTATTCAAGCGTGGGGTGGATTCACCGTGGGCATTTGGATACCGAAGGCCAATGTTGAACTTGAATGCGACCTTAGCCAGCTTGAACGGGCTCCAAGCATCATAAAATCAAGATGACCTCCAGAATGAATAATGGGTCCGATCGTCGGTCTGGCACTGGAATTCGGTATATCAATTTATGGCGCGACGAAGGCTTTTGTGTTGTTCCTCCCTCAGGGACTGAACCTGGAGTTATAAATAGCGCTAAGAGAATCACATATTTTAATCGGATAAAAGTGTCTGAATCGCCATGGAGCGAATACACTCTTCTACGATGCCGTTTTTATTTGCATTACGTTCATCATCTAATTGTTGAGTGATATCACTGCCGTCCGAATGACGTTTCCTCTCTCGGGAACGCTCTGGTTTTAGTCGGTGACGATCCTGAGTCGGACTTTCTTTTATAGGCTGTTCGTTCGCGAACGGTCCCTGCATGCAACCAAGGAACGAAAGATGGCCTACGCAACAACCAATCCCTACACCGGCGAAACGATCAAGACGTTTTCTGACGCCACTACTGCCGATGTTGCTCTTGCTCTGGATCAAGGCGATGAGGCATTCAAGCAATGGAAAAATACTACAATCGCCGATCGTGTTGCCGTGCTGCAAAAGGCGGCCGACTTGCTCCGAGCCAAGCATACCGAATACGCCAAGTTGTTGACACTGGAGATGGGTAAGCTACTGGGAGAGGCCGAAGCGGAGGTTGAACTGTCGGCGGCTATCTTTGAGTACTACGTCGAGAATGCGCAGCAGCAACTGGCGCCGGAGAAGCTGCATTCTAAAGACCCTGCGGTAACCGAAGCGTGGCTGGTGCATGAGCCTCTAGGCATCATCCTGGCTATCGAACCGTGGAATTTTCCTTACTACCAGATAGCTCGAATCATCGCGCCGCAGTTAGCGGCCGGGAATGTCGTGATACTCAAGCATGCGTCTAACGTACCGCAATCCGCCGATGTGTTTGAGAAGCTAATGCTTGAAGCCGGCCTGCCGGTAGGCGGATTCAAAAACCTCTACGCTAGCCGTGAGCAACTCGAAACCATCATTAACGATCCGCGTGTACATGGTGTTGCGCTAACGGGTTCGGAGGACGCTGGCGCTGTGGTTGCAGCACAGGCCGGTAAGGCATTGAAGAAGTCAACGATGGAGCTGGGTGGTGCTGACGCCTTTGTGGTGTTGGAAGATGCTGATCTGGACAAGGCCGCTAAGTGGGCGGTGTTTGGCCGCCACTGGAATGCCGGCCAGGTGTGCTGCTCGTCCAAGCGTATTATCGTGGTCGAGGCTATCTACGACGCTTTCCTTGATAAGTACACAGCTGGCGTTGCCCAACTCAAGGCCGGCGATCCGCTGGACCCTGCCACGACTCTGGCGCCGCTGTCCTCACAGGGTGCGGCCGACGATGTGCGTAAACAGGTGAAGGAAGCTGTCGGCCACGGCGCGACCCTGACCGTGATTGGTGCTGAGGTGCCGTCGCAGGGCGCCTTCGTGCAGCCGGTGTTGCTCACCGGCCTGACTAAGGATAACCCGGCGTATTACTGGGAATTCTTTGGCCCGGTATCGCTGGTCTTTAAAGCCAAAGATGAAGCGGAAGCTATCGAGATTGCGAATGACTCGCCTTTCGGCCTTGGCGGATCGGTGTTCACTCAAGACATCGAACGGGGCCGCAAGGTTGCAGCTCAAATGTCTACCGGCATGGTCTACATCAACCATCCGACTGCGGTGAAGGCTGACCTGCCATTTGGCGGTGTGCGCCGCTCAGGCTATGGCCGCGAGCTGATTGGTCTCGGACTGAAGGAGTTTGTCAATCATAAGCTGATTGGTGTGACGGATATCGATGGCGGCTTCTGATCTGCTCTGCAATTTTTAGTTATTCAGAATGAGATTTTATTAAATTGTTCGGAGATCAATAACGGTGCCGAAGCACCGTTATTGATGAGAGCTAATAACGATTAGAAGTTGTATTTCACCCCTAACATCACTGCAGTATCGCTGTAACCTTTGTCGCCCAATTGCTGGCCGACGTTACCCCAGACATTCAGTTGCTTGTTCAATTGCCCCTCAACACCCACTTTCAGTTCACCGATATTCTTCGCGCCAGCTTGTTTCACGTCAACGGCGTTCATATTGGTGCCAAAATCTTTGGTGTTGTGGATCCAGTTGGCTTCCACAAACGGTTGGAACTCGCGATCCTTGCCATTATCACTTTCGTGGTGGCCTTTCATATAAGAACGCAGCCCCAGACGGGTCTGGATATTACCGTCGCCTTGACCACTCACCTGAGTACCGTTTGCTTCACGGTGCTCGTCAGCCTTCACACCCATCCAGGTGATTTGGGCTTTCGGCTGGATAAAGTACGTTTCGTTCTTAGACTTATTCTCGCCGATCTTAAAGGTGTAGCCGCTCTCGACCGACGCGGTGATCCCTTTCGATTTATACTCTTCCGTCGCCAGACCGTCGCCCTGCACGCTATTGTTAAACCAGCTGTACTGCGCCCAACCGTCAACATACAAGCCCGACTTGTCTTCGTCGTTGGCATACCAGGTGCTGTACACCCCGGCGGTGTAACCATCAACCGAACCACTCGACTTATAGCCCGATTTCGCGTGGGTGTCGCTTTTGCTATTACCGTAACCGGCCATCACACCCAGGTGTAAACGGTCCAGACCATCGTTGCTCCACTGGGCGATATCGCCACCCAATTGCATCACATAGCGGTTGCTTTGGGTTTTCAACTGACCACTGGTGTCACGTGAACGGTTATGTCCGCCTTCGTTACGCAGCCACATGCTGGTCACTTTCTGCTCGCCAGTCAGGGCGTCGATATACTGTGTTTCGCCCAAACGATCGTGCAGACGCGTCACAAACATAGTGTTGGCTGCGGCCAGGTTCGCGGTGTAGCTGCCGGCTTCAGGACGTTTAGTTTCCTCGCCTGGACCCGCCGGGTTTTCCGGGTCGACCGGATTTTCTGGATCAACCGGCAAATTGCTCAGGCTGGTCAAATACCAGTTACTGGCGTTTGAACCCACCCCACGTACGAGTGAGTAATCATATGCACCCGCTACGATACGGCCAGGGTTCACAAACTCACCGTCGGATTGACCATTCACCTGAATGAGCTCAATACCGTTTAAGGTTTTAGCGCCCGTACCGCCCGCATTATCTACGCTTACGTTAGTGGTGCCGCTGGTGTTGCCGTTCACAATCATGCTGTCGGTGGCAGAGCTGTCGTCGCCCAGCGCGGTGTTGAAGTGCAGCAGACCGTTGTTGCCAATATAGTTGCCGTTGACCACTAACTGGTTACCGGTGGTGCCCGTACCGTCACTGGTCTTGTTACCGATAAATACCGTGCCGCTGTTGGTTAAGTCAGTGCCAACGGTAAAGATATTACTGGCCGGCGCCAGGCGAGCCAGACGGCCCATCGCCGGTACCATCGGTGCCGCTGGGTTGCCCACAAACAGCACGCCCTGGTTATCAACCGCGCCCGCTACACCACCAAAACCGCCCATAAAGGCACCGCTGGCTATATTCACCTGCTGGCTTGCCAGCGTCATGGGGTCAGCACTGCTGCCTAACATCAGGCCACCCGCATTGATATCTGTCTGGCCGGTATAGGCCGCAGATTGTGTCAACGATACGGTGCCTGTGCCGTTTTTAGTCAGGCTGCCACTGCCGCTAATGCTGTTGGCCAGCAACCAGTCACTCGCACTATTGAGCACCAATGCGCCGTCGTTGGTGACCGCCGCCGTCCCCAGATGTTCTGCCTGAGAAGCAGTTAACTGGCTGCCGTTCGTGATAGCAAACAGGCCACTGAACAGGCTGTTATCACCGCTCAATGTGATGTCGCTGCTATCTTCCAGCACCACACTGCCGGCATCACTGATAGCATTTGCTAACTGGCCCGCAGCCCCTTTCAGTGTCAGCAGACCGGCGTTAACGATATTGCCATCGCCCAGACCCGCTGCATTGTTCAGTAACGCTTGTGCGCCACTGGCAATGGTGGTCACCGCGCTCAGGCCAGTATTGGCACCCTTAACGCTCAGCACATTGGCGGCAATTGTCAGCGCGCCACTGCCGGTCAGTTCACCCTCAGACATACCGCCCTGACTCAAGGTTAAGCTGCCACCATTGAGATCAACCGTTGAGCCCGCAGTACTGTTCAGTTCGCCCACGGTTTGGCTATGACCCTTCATGTCAAAGGCGGTATCTGCTGCCAGTGATAACAGCGAGGTATTCCCCAACACATTATCATTCAGCATCTGCAAGGTGCCGCTGCGTACATCGGTAGAACCGGTGTAATCATTGTCCAGATTGGACAGTGTTACCGTATTTCCTGCACCGGTATCAATCGCCAACTCACCACTGCCCGTCACTTTGGCACTCAAATCCGCCGCAGGACCGGTTTTATTGGTGGCATACAGCGCCAGTGCATCTGCACCGCTGCCCAGCAGTTCAACTTCGGTCAGGCCGTAACCGATATACAAACCGTCGTTACCCGTACCGCTGCTCAGGCGATAATCGTAAGTGCCTTTGGCGACCGTGGTGCCATTTTGTGCAATATCGGCCGTGGTGGCATCGGTAATGACATTGCCATCCTGGTCTTTCAGCACCAGATTGCCACCATTGCCTTGCACCACCACATCACTCACCGCCAGTTGCAGCAAGGTATTGGCATCATCCTGCTCCATGATGGGCAGTACCGGATTGACCGGCGTCTGGCTGTTGTCGACGCTGTCGATGTCCACCACCACCGTCCCGGTGCCCAGCAGGTTCATCTCTTTGGTGGTATGGATAGTGCTTTTCGCCACCGTCTCACCCGGAGTGCCGGTGTTAAATTTCACCGTACCGCCGTCAAAGGCCAACCCACCGATAGTTTGCACACCGTCACCGACGGTGGTGATACTGTCCGCGCCCAGTTTCAGGGGGGCATTCACTAATGCTGCCGTGTTATCCGCCGCCAGTTCAAAGGTGGCGTGACCTAATGCCAGTACCCCGTTAAAGGCGTTCTGTGCCGCATTGGCCGTAAAATCAAAGGCATTACCGGCGGTATTAACGGCCATCGTGCCGAGGCCGTTCAACTTGCTGTTAAAGCTCACGGCATTCAGGTTATTAACCTGCAACAGACTGCCGTCACCCAGATTAAAACCGGTGTTGGCATTGTCATCCTGACTGTCACCCAGCGCCAGCAGCACATTGTCCAGTGTCAGCGTTGAGTTATTGATCAGGTTGATGTATTCCATATTCTGGATAGCATCAGCATCACTCAGGGTATACAGCGAACTGTCCAGCGTCAGCGTATCGCTGCCGGTACCGCCGTTCAGTGAGCTGAACACGCCGGTATCGGCTAATGTCAGCCCTTTCAGAATGAAGGCATCATCGCCGCTGCCGGTGGTGAAGTCAGTGCCTTTACTGCCTTGCATCAGGGTCACGGTGTTGTTGCCCGCTAACAGATCCACCTTGCCAACAATTGTGCCACCCGTGGCGTTGGTAAATGCCAGACCCGTCCCAGTATTGGTTACGACAGCCTGCTGCGTGGCGCTGTTGGCTTGAATGGTACCGCTGTTGACGAAGCTGGTGACATAACCGTTATTGATGTCCACCACCGGGCTGGTGAGTGATGTTGATATCAGGTTACCGGACTGCTCGACACGGCCGGTAGTGCCTTTGACAATCAGGGCTGCACCGCCTGCGGCATCATTGACGTTTACGCTGGCACCGGTTTTCAGATCCTGACGGGAGTTGGTGACAATCCCTTTGCCCGCGGCTGAATTGACGTTAATCACCAGACCGGCCGAGTCGGACATGTCCAGCGTATTATCGGTGATGGTGTCGCCGGTGCTGGCAAACAGAATACCGGTACCGCTGCCGTTGACATTGATCGTGCCAGAGTTGGTTGCCGCCAGGGAGGCACCGGTACGAATACCTGCACCATTACCCACCGTCAGCGTGGTGTCTTTTAACTGAATACCGGTAATTTCCGCTTTGTTTTCAATCGCATTACCTGTGCCGCCCGCGGTCATGGTGATGGTTGCGCCATCCACGGTCAGTGCTGTGGCACCGGTATCAAGCAGTACGCCATGGGCAGTGCCGCCCGCTTTGGTTTCACCGTTACCGGATAAGGTCAGGCTCGCCCCCGCACCCAGCAGATAAGCGGCGGTGCCGTCGGTTGCGTTGACGGTACCGCTGTTATTCACGGTAGAGTTAGCGCCCTGAATATTGACCGCAGTCCCATTGACTGTGATGAGGTTTTGGTTGGTCAGAATCCCGCCGTCTACCAGCACGCCAGTACTGCCTGCTTGTGTAAAATCAATGGAGCCCTTGTGGATAAGCTAACCGCCATTACGGGCGATATAGCCATAGGCACCAGATGCGGTGTTACCGGTAGTCAATACCGCCGAACTGGTTAAGACAGATTTTCCGGTAGCACCGGTGGCAATACCATCCAGGCCGTAGTAGTTGCCATCGACGATACCGGCAGTAGCCCCATCACCGCTCAATTCCAGGCTGGCATCTGCCGTGATGGTGCCGCTGGCGCCACCCTCGACTTTTACCCCAGTAGAGCCCTCGCCAGACAGGACCATATCTAACGCGCCGGAGTTAAATGTACTGCCAACACCGGTGACTTGAATAAGAGAAGAATCTTTACCGGTGGCATTCATGGTTGAGGCTGTGGTCCCGATAAAGCTGGCACCCTTATCAACGCGATACAGTGTAGAGCCTTCGGTTGAAACCGTTTCATCACCCGTGGCAATGTTATTGACGCTAGAGCCGGTACCGTAAATCAGGTAGCCCACCTGTTTTTTACCTGAAACAAACTCAACCTGGCCGGTACCGGAGACATTAATGGTACCTTTATCTTCAGCAACCACCCCAATAGCACCATCGCCCGCCAGCTTTACCTCACCAGAGAGATTAGCCACCGCGCCCGCACCAACCGCCTGAATACCGTAGTTCGCCAGTTTAGTGGCAGCATCAAGCCCGTTATTTACATAAACGTTACCGGCGTTAGTGGCTGAACTGTTGGTCAGTACTTTGATACCGACGGTATTGATACCATTTATAACGATATCACCATTATTGAAGATATTCGTGGCGTTAGCGCTGGAAGAGATACCGATATTCTGCCCTGCATTTTGTCCGGATACAGCACCAGCACCGTTGAGCTCAATAGTGCCGTTTTGATTGACTACTGTTCTCGCTCCTTGTGCAGCAATAGCTGTAGAGTTTTCAGTTTTGCTGCCAATCACGATTTTACCGGTCGCACTATTGGTAAAGGTAGCGATATTGCTCAGATTAACCGTATCTTGCAGTAATTTGACGGCATAAGACTGGGTCTTAATAGCCAGATCAGTGACGATATCAGTCGCTGAACGCTGTGCTTGACGGCCAATATAGACGGTACCGTTATTTTCAAAGGTAGAGCCTTTCTGAACACTCACCCCTTCGTTCAGATACCCTGTTGGAGGCGATTTATCGATAGTTGCAGCAATGTTAATAGCGCCGTTATTGACGAAGGTTGAGGTACCGTCAATGATAGCTACGCGGGTATAAACACTGCTCCCACGTGAAGCCGTGTTAATTACGCCGTTGTTAGTGACTGAGGAGGCCCCATTAGCCAAAATTGCAGTATGGCTCCCACTGGCGACATCCAGTGGTAAAGTGGCACTCGGTATGGGTTTGAAATCCAGCATGTCAGGGTTAGTCCCCGCGTCCAGAACCCCAGTCGCTTCATTGATTACTGTACTGTCAGTGGCGAAAATAATATTGGTGCCACGAACAGTGCCTGCGGCTGAACCTAATGTCCCGGCGTTATTCAGGGTCGCGCCATCGTTCAATCGCACCACGGAAATATCCGTATTGAACGCCTGAATATTGGCATCAGCACCTATATTCACAATAGCATGTTGACCATCACCATGAATAAAGGCAACACGGCTAGAATCGACCAGGTGATTTACGGCATCATTGGCATCAATCCCCATATCAAGATAGATCGGGGTGACTTTGGGTGTAACCTGGCCGCTAGTAGTTATATAAGCTCGCGCAAGTTCAGCCTGGTAGCCATTGCTGTCCAGTGCAATCGCACCACTTTTAATGCCTGCGATTAAATCATTGTTGTATTTTTGGAAATCAGCAAAGTTTTGAACATTTTGGGCCCCTAAATACGGGCTGGTGAATGCACCGGTAAAGTCATCAAGTACAGCATTCGCCACCGAGGTACCACTGTCACGAATGTTATTGCTGTTACTCCCCAGATTGACTACAGTTTTGGCGTTGTAATTTAAGACTGTATTCTGGGCTGAAGTCGTAGAGTCAACATAGAATCCTGAAGAAGTCGTTGTTGCCGCTTCACTTTTCAGGCTGCCTTTAAGAATGGCGTTAAAATAGTTATTGCTGTCATTAACCCAACCTGCGGCCGTGCTACCGACAGCCACGGTCAGATCACTGCTATCCTGCACATGGAATAAGTTGCGATTCACATACTGGCCATTTTCACCAACCGCATAAGAAACAGGTACCGAAAAATCAGCAAGTGGTTTAATTGACATCGCAGTACTGCTATACACATTAATAGTAATTAATGCGCCAGTGCCTTTCGGGTCAAGGAAAGTTTCAGTAACCATATCCCCTAAATTGAAAATATTTTTACTGATCAGATTCTCAGCACCATAGAGGAAGTTCCCCGGGGGAATATCACCCAGTTTACTGTTTTTGAAACCAACATCACCTTTGGCAATATTGCTAAAACTCCCCGATAAAGTATTGTTGGCCCCACTAAACGTCTGCGTAAAATCAACTTCAGGTGTAAATCCGGGAACACTTACATCCGCAGCAAAAGCAGAGCTCGCCCCTAATGTGAACATCAAGGTGATGGCAATTTGGCTCAGGCGAGAGGGGGTCGTTAAACCTAAAGTTGTATCGACAGTTCCTGAGCAAAGTGACTTAGTTTTTTTTCCTGATTTAGAGATTTCAGATGCAACGTCATAGCGGCCTAAGGCACTATTCCAAATGACTTTAAATACTTTATTCATAGTATTACTCTGATTAGATGCGTAGACCTGATAATCTGGTCTATCCACAAGGGTGTTGGTTTAGAACTGAGTAGGATTGTTTAAAATGTTAAATTAACAATGTTGACCTTTTAATCAGCACAATATAACTCACCCCACTAATTACGAATATAGGAGGGCGATAGGGGTGTTGTAGGAAATTCCCCTAAATTGATTTAATTTATTTATTAAGTGCAGTGCGACTTATTGTAAATGTAAGATGTTTGCTTTTTAATTTTTACTTGTTATTTTTCATGCTGTTATGTTTTTTATTATGGTTTTGGTGGCGTGGTGTTTCGGATTTATTGGGGCGCTATCTTTATATTGATAGCGGTTGAGTTAACCATAGTAACTGAGGGGGTAACTTGCTGCTATTTTTTCGTCGCAATTATCTCAGCCACAGTTTTATATCTATTCTTATTTCAGGTTACGGATACAATGCTCAATGCGTTTAGTGTGTGATAGTTAAATAAAACTGAATCATTGTTAGATGTGTAATTGATAATCTTAATAAGATGGGAATGAAAAAATGTTTTTAATTATAAATTTAAACTGGAGTGAATTAATCTAGTTATTCAGCACCATTATTATCTTTTGTGTGCAGCTGAATTTATGAATGTTACCAAAAGCGCCGGACAAAGATGCTTTAACTCGTTTTTCTGCAGGTAAGGTTTCTGCAAACCAGAATAGAGAAACCAGCATCAATGCACCGATAATTGCCAGCAACCAGAAAATGGCGTGCCAGGAGGTGATGCTAATCATTTTTCCGCCGACCAGTGGCCCGGCAATGGGCGCAATAGCCATAATGATCATCAGGGTAGAAAGCATCTGTGCTGCACGAGTACGACTAAACAGATCGCGTATCATTGCCCGTGCCAGCATGGGGCATGTGCATGCTCCCAAAGCCTGAAAGACACGCCAGAAAACGATTTGCACAATATCAGTCGATAATGCGCAGCCCACCGAGCCTATAACGAACAATATCATGCCGGCAGGCGTCGACCAAAGTGGTCACTAATTGACCCTAAAATCAGTTGGGCAAGACAAAAGTCGGTATAGTCAATTCCACATCGCCCTGCAAATCTATTGCTATGACTGGCATGGTAGGTAAATAGATATCGGTTGATAAGGATGTGATAGCCATTAACGCACTGAGAATTAAAACAAGTGTAAGGCCGCTGGTTTTTCCGGCAGCTAGTTGCGATCGTGTCTGTGAGTTGGTCATGATCATCTATCTGAATATTAAGAGGTGAAAGCATGTTAACGGATTTATGCAAAGAGATAATTGCAGGTAGCAGGATAAGCACTATGAGCAGTATTCATGAATACACTAAATAGCGGGTCCATTGAGTATCTTTTACCAGGCAGCCAATAAAGACATGACTCCTGGATACAACTAAAAGATAGTTCTCATGACTGTAGAATTTGGTCCGCACCTTCGGCAAATAACTTAGCCTGAAGGTGAGTGCGACAGCTTAAAGAAGAAGGTGTTGGGAAATCTTCGAAAGTGGCACCCATTTGAGGGGTTATTTTTTACGTATCCCATTACTCATAAATTATTCTCATTATTAACCATAATTGCCGGATTGTTCTACAGTTAAAGGGCGTTAATGCTTTCAAAAGGAAATAGGGTTAGGCTGATAAATAAATACTACCCCTTTTTATTGGCAAGTAATTTTTGCGGGTGATTGGATGATTCACGCATTTTCTGTACTTGAAGATAAATGTAGGACAATACTTTCTTGGGTAAAATCGTTTCGTTATATATCATCAGATAAGCGTGATTTAAGGATTGATCTGCTGCGGGGCATTGCTTTGGTGATGATGGTTGTAGCCCACATTGAAGTGATGTCGCTATTGAATATCTTTACTTGGGAGCGTTTTGGCCTGACAACCGGCGCGGAAGGGTTCGTTATTCTCTCGGGATTTATGTTGGGTGTAATCAATCGCCAGCGTTTAAAAAAAGAAGTTCTGCTAACTATAAGCTATGCACTATATCGACGAGCAGCAAAAATATATGTGGTTAATATAGTGATCATCCTTAGTATTTTACTTCTAACTAAACTGACGTTCATAAACACTTTCGAAGTAACCCATTTTACCGATCGCTTTTCAAACGTAAGTTATACGTTATATCCACTTTACGACCAGCTAAAAGAATCTTGGTTTAACATGGTGCTCTACTTACAAATCGGGCCTCATCAGAGCCAGATTTTGGGGCTATATTTCTATCTGCTGTTGGCCAGTCCTATTTTTATCTATTTATTGCAACGCCGATGGGTAGGTGTATTGCTGCTGTTATCTCTGGCATTATATATTATCTACCATATTACCGGGATACGAGTTACATCAGCGGAATTTGAGTTTGCTTTTCCATTTTTGGCTTGGCAATTTATTTATGTCTTGGGGATGACGATTGGTTGGTACAAAGAAGAGTTGCTTTCTTTAGCCCATACTCAGGCTGGATTCTGGAGTTTGTCAGTTGTTGTATTATTTACATTAGTAATGATGTTTATTGCACAGAATCATACCAATCCATTTATGCCCTATAACACGATGCTCCATATCATAAATACGAAAAATTTCAATTGGTTCTATCTGAACTTTGCTGAAAAGAATGCATTAGGTCCACTGCGTATTATTAATGATTTTAGTCTGCTAACAACATGTTATTTGGTGTTAAGTTATTTTTGGAAACCAATAAATAAGATGTGTGGTTGGTTTTTAATAACATTAGGCCAACATTCTTTGTATGTTTTTATTATCCACGTGTATGTGGTCTTATTGGTTAGTCAGGTAGTTGATTTTGGTTTATGGCATCGGGCATGGTTGCTAAATACATTGGTTCATCTCTGTGCCTTAATGATGTTATGGCTATTAGCAAAATATGATGTCGGTAGGAGATTTATTCCTAACTGATTTGTATTTTTTTGACTCAATCTTATAAATAGGCTAGAAATGAAAAATACTCCATCGACTTCAGATAAGAATCAGATTAGCAAGCTACGTAATAGCATACTTTATGAACTGAAATATTCTCTTGGAGTGATACTATCAACAGCATCATCCAGTGACATTTTTAGTGCATTAGCACTGGTCGTGCGACGCAACCAAACTGATGATTATTTTAACACTCGGGAACGACATCACCAGGCAAGAAAAAAACGTATCTATTATATTTCTATGGAGTTTTTAATTGGTCAATCTCTGCGGAATAACTTAATAAATCAAGGGATAATGGAGATAGCTAAAGCCGCATTAGAATCTCTTGGGGTAGATTTTGAAGTTATTGTAAAAAGTGAAGAAGATGCAGCATTAGGTAATGGGGGGTTGGGGCGCCTGGCTGCATGTTTCATTGATTCAATGGCAACCTTGGATATTGCTGGCTCTGGTCACGGTATAAAATACGAATATGGCTTGTTTCACCAACAAATTCAGGATGGACAACAAATAGAGAAGCCTGATGATTGGCACTCTGCACACTCACCCTGGCTAATAGAACATCAAAGTCAGGCAATGATAATTCCGCTGTATGGGCGCATAGTCGAAATAGAGGACCAGCAAGGAAATTACAATCCAATGTGGATGGATTGGAAAATAATTATTGGTGTGCCTCACGACTATCTGGTCTCAGGTTATATTAATCATACCGTAAACTCGTTGCGTTTATATAGTGCTTGCGCTTCAGATTCATTTGATATTCATATCTTTAATCATGGTGATTATCTGAATGCTGTTAATCAAAAAATAGCATCGGAAAATATCTCTAAAGTGCTTTATCCCTCCGATGAAGTGTTGGCAGGGAAGGAATTACGCTTAACACAAGAGTATTTTCTGGTGGCTTGTACATTACGTGATGTCATGCATGATTTCTTCTTACTTTCCAGTGATATTAACCAGTTGCCGGATTTTGTAGCCATTCAACTTAATGATACCCACCCGGCCCTAGCTATTGTTGAGCTAATGAGAATATTGGTAGATGAACATACTGTTGATTGGGATATCGCTTGGGATTTGACACAACGGGTTTGCGCCTACACCAATCATACTTTAATGCCAGAGGCGTTAGAGAAGTGGTCAGTTAATTTATTCGAGTTGTTGCTGCCTCGACATCTACAAATTATTTATGAAATCAACCGCCGTTTCTTACTGGAAATACATAGATGGCGTCCTGAACGTGCAGATTTATTAGCATCAATGTCTTTGATTGAAGAGACGCCTGAAAAGAAAGTTCGCATGGCCTACCTTGCTATTATTGGTAGTCACAAAGTGAATGGAGTGGCTAAACTTCATTCGGAATTAATTAAATCGAATCTTGTACCCGATTTTTATCATTTAATGCCAGAGAAGTTCACTAATCAAACCAACGGTGTTACACCTCGTCGCTGGATTCAGCAGGCTAATCCCCGGTTATCGACTTTTCTGGATTGTCACTTAGGCCATGAATGGGTTACCGACCTGACTCTTTTGACTAAACTTAAATCGTTAGCGAACGAACGTGACATTATTGCCGAACTGGCTGAAATTAAAAAATTTAATAAATTAAAATTAAGTCAGATAATTACGCGTCAGCAAGGAATAATTATCAATCCCGAAGCTATGTTCGACTGTCAGATTAAACGAATTCATGAGTATAAACGGCAATTACTCAACATCCTCTATGTGATAAACCTTTACCAGAAAATGCTGAATGGAAGAGGAACTATTTCGCCGAAAGTCCATATATTCTCGGGCAAAGCTGCACCGGGTTATGCCATGGCCAAATTGATCATCCAGTTGATTAATCAAGTTGCTCTTAAAGTGAACAATGATCCTAGAGTCAATGAGCAACTAAAAGTGGTTTTTTTAGAAGACTATAAAGTCTCGCTAGCGGAAAATATTATTCCAGCCGCTGACTTATCAGAGCAGATATCTACTGCGGGTACTGAAGCATCGGGTACCAGCAATATGAAGCTGGCGATGAATGGTGCTTTAACTATCGGAACGCTAGATGGCGCTAATATTGAAATTAGAGATGCTGTGGGTCATGAGAATTTCTATGTTTTTGGTTTATCTGCGGAGCAAATTGCTGAGCAAAGAGCTAAAGGACGGTCATCATATGATGAGTATTTATCTAATACAGAACTTAAAGAAACTGTTGATTCACTTATTTCAGGTGCTTTTCATGCCGATAAGAACCTGTTTTCACCGATATTTCATATGTTGGTGAGTCACGGTGACCACTATTTCCATTTGGCTGATTTTGATAGTTATTGTTACGCACAATATCAAGCATTGACCGATTATAGCGATACTTACAGTTGGCACAAGCGAGCATTAAACACGATAAGTGGCATGGGAGAGTTTTCCAGCGACAGGACTATTCGTGGATACAGCAAGGATATTTGGAGGGAGGACAACCTTAAGTGAAACATTACAAATCACTCACGGTATTACTTAGTGGACTCTTTTTCTGCCCGCTGGTGACTGCGAGTGAAACGACTAATCCACCAGCTGTTAAATTATTTACCAGCCCTTGGTCACGCCTTTTTTCTGGTGATGAGAACACATTTTCAACGGCATTAACCTATAGTTCGCCACTTAAAAAAAAGATGGTTAATGTACCTACAGGGAAATATAGCTCGGAGGAAGTATATAAACTAAATCAGCGGGGGCTTTTTAGTGTGCAGTATTCCCCAATAAGTTATCTTTTTGCCAATATGACGGTTCGGGTTCCATTACAAAATACCAGTAAATACAGTACCGATTTTGTTTATAGTTTTGGTTATGACGATTGGCATCCGGGTACTTTTAGTTTGGTTTATGGTAATTACAACGATAATAATAGTTTCTTCCCTGCGACAGGTGCTCAAAGAACACGGTTTGAACAAGGCTCTTGGACTTTGGGCTATAAATTTACCTTACCCAAGACGGTGGAGTCTGCATTATTGATTAACAAAGATGACTCACTGATTTGTCAAGTTGGCTATAGCTATGTGCCTCGTTATTACTCTGACGCTTCATCAACTATCAAAGAAAATAAGAACAGTTTTTTAGGGAGTTGTGGCTATACCTTACAACAGCACTATTTTTTGCGTTTGTCCGCGTTTTATTACCCTAACAAGAATCAGCAGCAACCTTGGAATTATGATTATACCTATAGTTTTGGCTATACGTCTGGCTACGCTCCGGGGTCCTGGTCGCTTTTTTATGGCAATTACACCGGGACTCGCTACCCGTGGCGGCAGAATGCAAATGCTAATTTTCGTAGTGGGACAATAAATCTCAGTTGGACATTACCCCTATAAATTGGAGGTGTAAGAATCTGTGCTACGCTTAATTACGCTATTAATAGTTAAGTGAGCATAATGTTTTTGTGGGTATGAAAGGTTCAGGGACGTTGAGCATCCTCTATCGACGATGATGTTTGATAAATTATGTTTACACGAAGCTCTTGGGTAACTTATGCAACCACATCCTTCCGCTACTGGTGTGACATCTATTCTTGTTGTTGATGATTCAGCAAGTTATCGCTTTTTACTGGTTAATCTACTAAAAAATTGGCAATTTACTGTTTTTGAAGCAGAAAATGGCCAAGATGCTTTGGCTATCCTTGATAATAATGCCATCAATATGGTGATCAGTGACTGGGAAATGCCAGTTATGGATGGGTTGAAACTCTGTACTACTATCCGTAAACATTATTCCGATAGGTATATTTACTTAGTATTGATAACCGTGCGGCAATCCGTCGAGGATTTGATCGCAGGATTAGATGCGGGCGCCGATGATTTTCTGTCAAAGCCGATAAATCAAAGTGAGCTACGCGCCCGATTACATGCAGGTGAACGAATATTAATGCTAGAGGCAACCCTCGATGCCCGTAATCAGAAACTGTCCCAAGCCTACCAACAAATAGAAGATGACTTGCAGGCTGCGGCAAAATTGCAACGTAGTGTTTTGCCAGCAGAAAAGCTAATGGTGAGTGGTTTTCAAGCCGAATGGATGTTTATACCCTCCGCGTATGTTTCGGGTGACTTGTTAAGTTTTTTCCAACTGGGAAATCAACACATTGGTTTTTATAGTATTGATGTTGCAGGGCATGGCGTGGCTGCGGCGATGCTCTCACTGTCAGTTGCACGCCAATTTCTTAATGGGCGCACGGTAGATAACTTACTGATTTCACTGGCAGATACTCCCTCTGGTTATCTAATTACCCCGCCACACAAAGTTGTGAGCGAACTTAATCGCCGTTTTTGTATAGAGAATGATGATATAGCCAGCTATTTCACTCTTATTTATGGCGTTATCGATGTTCAAACAGCGGGTGGGGTGCTTTGCCAAGCTGGGCATCCGACCCCCTTTATTGTCAGTAGTTCAGGTCAGATTACCCCTATTGGTGACGGTGGTGCACCGGTTGGACTTATTGATTCGATGGACTATCAGGACACTGCGTTCACTCTTGCTTCGGGTGATCGGCTCTATTTATTCACCGATGGCATTGTTGAGTGTGAAAACCCTGAGCAAGAGCTATTTGGAGAACGACGATTACAAGACTTACTGGCCGCAAGTCAACGTGACTGTGTGCAAACTGTTTTTGGGCAAGTACAGCAGGCACTGAAATACTGGCATCCGGTACAAAAAGATGAACATCAAAGTGATATTCAGAATGGGCGTTCTGTATTTAGTGATGATATCTCGTTACTGGTGATCGAACGCAATAACAATTCCCCTCTCCTGGCAGCATTGTAAGGAAGAAAAAATGAACTTTGAAACTCAGACAATTGACAATGTATTGGTGATAACCCCCTTGATCAGGCGACTCGATGCATCAGTTTCCCTGAAATTTAAGGAAGATATACAAGCAATGATCGCTCAGGGAGCCAAAAATATTTTATTGGATTTTAGTCGGGTAGATTTCATCGACAGTAGTTGTTTAGGTGCTCTGGTTTCGTTGTTGAAGACCTTAAATGGGAAAGGTGAACTGGCTATTTGCTCACTGAATAATAATATCCACGGAATGTTCAAATTAACCCGGATGGATAGGATATTTACTATCGGTGCTAATCAACCCGATACATTACAGCAGATGCATTCCGTAGCACCTTAATTTGTAAGGAATACCTATTTATGAAAGCCATGATCCTTGCTGCAGGGAAAGGAACCAGAGCCAGACCACTGACTACCATACTGCCAAAGCCAATGATTCCATTGATTCGAAAACCTATTATGGAATCGATTATTGAGCATTTAAGAAAATATGGTTTTAATCAGTTAATGGTGAATACCAGCTATCTATCTGTGGACATCGAGAATTATTTTCGTGATGGCCATGCCTGGGGAGTAGAAATAGGTTACTCCTACGAAGGTATTATGGAGGGTAATACTTTTGTTGACAATGTTCTGGGGTCAGCGGGTGGAATGAAACACATCCAAAATTTCTCAGGTTTTTTTGATGAAACTTTTGTCGTTGTCTGTGGTGATGCATTAATTGATGTAGATTTCGATAAGGTATTGGCTTTCCATCGAGCCAGAAAAAGTGTGGCAACCTTGGTGATGCGCCCAGTCTCAGCAGATCAGGTAAACAAATACGGTATTGTTGTTACTGATGAGCAGGGTAGAGTTAGTAAGTTTCAAGAAAAACCTAAAACCGAGGATGCATTATCAAACAATGCCAATACCGGAATCTATGTTTTTGAGCCAGAAATATTCGATTATATTCCTGATGGCGTTGAATACGACATTGGTAGTCAGTTGTTCCCCAAACTTGCTGAATTAGGTGTTCCTTTCTACGGTATTGCCTTGCCCTTCCAATGGGTTGATATTGGGTCTCTACAAGATTTTTGGCATGTAAATCGCATGATCCTTAATCAAGATTTACCCGACTATCCCATGCCGGGAATTAAAATTGCACCTCAAATCTGGTGTGGACTTAATGTTAAAGCCGACTTTTCGACCTTAGATATTGAAGGGCCAGTCTATATTGGTAGTAGTACAGAAATACAGTCTGGCGTAACGATTAAAGGGCCTACAATTATTGGTGCGGGGTGTTTATTAGAGCAGGGAGCTGTTATCGATCAAAGTTTTATTGCTGATTATACTCGGGTCGGGGGTATTGCGCATTTGCATCAACAGATGATTTTTGCTGGGAAAGTTATCTCACCAGACGGTATGTCCATTGATTTATCTGAGGCGGGTTTAAACTGGCTCATTGATGATAAACGGCGTAAAGATATTATTATGGCAGAGAAATCTTTGTTCGATGAATTCCTACATAAAGATACGTTGATATGAGTTATCACCAGCGTGACTCACAGGGCTGGTTAATGAGAATATGTTTGCCTGCTTCCTTGTCTAGCCTGAATGTTTTACATGAAAAGTTACTACAATTTATTCAACCCTTAAAGATTGATTCATCTAGCAGTTATGCTATGGAACTTGCATTAAATGAAGCATTTATCAATATTGTAAAGCATGGTGTTAACTATGATGCCACCCAAGATATTACTATTGTGATGCATTATGGCAATAATCAACTAGCTGTGACCTTACAAGATAAAGGAAAGCCTATACCTACAAAATTTTTGCAAAATAAAAGTGGGTTGTCTCATATTCCTGAGTTGTCAGCGCCGGATTCTTGGCCAGAAAATGGGATGGGATTGATGATGATGTTTAATGCCGTTGATGACATCAGTTATAAAGTGGAAGAGGGCATCAATTATCTATCGCTGATAAAGAAAATAGAAGAGTAGGCGTAAAAATTATGTTTATTCATAAAATAATGCTCTTCGAACTCCCCCTTAAAATGGGCTGATTTATCTCACTTATCTTCATGGATTGACTGAGGTTGTGATAATGGCTTTTTATTTCTCTTCGTTTGAAAACAGGAAACCACCATCACCACTCAAAACTCATTGGGCTACTGAGTTTTTATGGCAAAGTCTGGCGGTTGCAGCGCTTATCTTGGGGGCAAATTATATCCGCTGGCGCTGGATGAATTCACTGAATTACGATGCGCTTTGGTATTCCATCCCTTTGGTAATGGCTGAAACACTAGCCTATATTGGTTCTGCTTTATTCACTATCAACCTCTGGAAAGTCAGAGATATTCCTGTACTCCCAGTACCTGAAACAATCGATGACTGTATAGCCGCGGAAGAGATGCAAGAAAGGCGTCAGATAAAAGTTGATTTGTTTATTGCCACCTATAATGAAGATGTCGAATTAGTGCGTTTATCGATTCGGGATGCACTCGCCGTAACTTATCCCTTCTCCTTGGATTATCGCATTCATGTATTAGATGATGGTAAACGAAGCGAAATGGAGGTTGTTGCAAAAGAAGAGAGGGTTAATTACTTAAGTCGGGAAAATAATATCGGTTACAAAGCAGGTAATCTCCGCCACGGGCTGGATATGACGGACGGTGACTTTATTATTATCTGTGATGCAGATACCCGAGTTTTCCCCACAATATTGACTCATACTTTGGGTTATTTTCGTGATGTTGATGTTGCCTGGGTCCAGACTCCTCAGTGGTTTTATGATTTACCACAGGGCAAGCGATTACCTGAATGGGCAAAGAAAAAGTTAGGTTCAGCAGGTTATTTTGTTGGTAAAGGGATTGAAAAATTGGTTGGCCCGCTTACTGTGGGGCATGATCCCTTTTTTAATGATTCGCAAATGTTTTACGATGTTATTTTACGCCGACGTAATTGGGCTAATGCGGCTTTTTGTTGTGGCGCCGCATCAATTCATCGTCGTGAAGCTATTATGCAAGCTGCACTGCGTCGCTATGTAGATAATATAGAAGATGAGATCGAGCAATATACGGGCGACCTAACTGATAAAGAAACCAAAGCAGACTTGGCTAAGGCCATGTTACCTCATGTGGTGCATGATACCGAGCTGATGCCATATAAATTTCATGTTTCAGAAGATATCTATACTTCTATCGTTTTACATGGTGATCCAGGCCGTAAATGGCGATCTGTCATGCACCCGCAAATAGAATCAAAAATGCTTTCACCGCAGGATTTGTTGACCTGGATGATCCAGAGATTTAAATATGCGGCTGGTTCAATGGATATTGCCTTGCATGACAGACTTTTCACTAGTAAAAGGATTAAGCTCAGTGCAATACAAAAATTAATGTACGGAACTACTTTTTGGTCCTATTTTGCCTGTATCTGGAATACGGTATTCTTGATTGCCCCATTAATTTATCTTTTTACGGGGATCCCCCCCGTTTCGACTTACTCATCTCCTTTTTATTTGCATTTTTTGCCCTTCATGATTGTCTCTGAATTAGCATTTATGTTTGGCACCTGGGGTATATCAGCGTGGGATGGGAAATCGTCTTTTCTTGCTTTATTTTCCATGAATCTACGAGCTCTTGATACAGTACTAAGAGGTGAGAAAATCAAGTTTCATGTGACGCCCAAAGAACGCCAACAGGGCAATTTTTTATCCTTAGTTAAACCTCAGCTCGCCATTATTGGGCTGACGTTATTGGGGTTGATTTGGGGGGCGATTCAGATAGCCGTAGGGAACATAAAAGATCCCTCAGGTTTTGTGATCAATATCTTTTGGGGAGCTGCAAATATTGCAGCCATGATGCCGATGGTTTTAGCCGCATTTTGGCAACCCGAGCATGCTGAATCCACCGGACAGGAGGGGGCTTGATGTCATTCAAATATAACCTCCTCAAGGCGAGAAGTTATCTGGCGATGGTGATCGGTATTTTAATCGCATTTTCTATTGTGTTGTATGTCGAAAAGAACTCTCAAGATATGGAAGATTCTCGTGTCCATATCACCACCAGTATTGGCAGACCATTAACACCAGTTCCTCGACCATTGAGTTCCGAAGAAGTAATTTGGGCTAAGGCTGCATGGCAATATTTTATTAATAATACTCAGCCGAGTGGTTTAGTGAATTCCGTGGATAAATTCCCATCGTCGACAATGTGGGATACCAGTAGTTATTTTATGGCGCTGATTTCAGCGCAACGAATTGGTATTATTCAACAAGATGAGTTTGATACCCGAATCAGTAATGCATTAGGTGCATTGGCTAAATTGCCACTATTTGAAGGTAAATTACCTAATAAAGCCTATAATACACAGACTCTATCTATGGTTAATTATATTAATCAGCCCAGTACGAAAGGTATAGGCTGGTCGGCTATTGATATCAGTCGAATGATGGTGCCATTAAATATATTGGTCTGGAGTTATCCCCAGCATGCTGTCGAGGTCAATAAGGTTATTTCACGTTGGCAATTAGATGCGCTAGTGGTCGATGATCAATTACAAGGTTCGGTAGTTGATGATAAAACTCAGCTCATTTCATTGCATCAGGAAGGGCGTATGGGGTATGAGCAATATGCGGCACGGATCCTGCAATTAGTGGGTATTAATGCTAGCTTAGCCCTTGATTACACTGTACATCTACAATTTATTAAAGTTGAAGGGATATTGGTGCCAGATGATGATCGTGTCTCGCAAAAAGAGGGGGCAAATACATTTATCGTCAGTGAACCCTATATCTTGACCGGCTTAGAGTTGGGTTTTGATCTTTATTCATCAGAACTAGCCTGGCGGGTTTTTAAGGCTCAGGAAAATCGTTTTCAGCGTACTGCTATATATACCTCTGTCAGTGAGGATCATGTGGATCAAGCTCCTTTCTTTATTTATAGCACACTCCATTATGCTAATGAAGATTGGGCGGTAATTACGGACAAAGGTGAGCGTGTCAATCAGTTACGACAGTTATCAACCAAATCGGCATTTAGTTGGTATGCCTTGTGGCGCACACCTTATAGTGAACAGACACGGAATCAATTAAATAGCTTGATGGATTCGAACAAAGGTTGGTATAGCGGAATTTATGAAGTTAACAATAAAATAAATACTTCACTAAATGCCAATACCAATGGCGTGGTGTTAGAAAGTTTGGCTTTTATCAAGGGTGGAAAACTACTTTGTGCTGCCTGTACTCAGGTGATGCAATCCGTTGGCGCAACAGATAAACAACTAAGGTAGGAAGGTTTTATGATGGGAAATCAGTCATTTTTGATAAGGTTAAGTCTCATTGTTAAGGCTGGCTGCTTGATTTTGATACTCCTGGCCATACCGTCTTTTAATACCTTTGCTGAATTACCTGGCAATAAATTAGCGTCTGAAAACTACCCTGTGCGGCACGGTGAGTTAACGCCCAGAGAGATGGCGGTTGCAGTTAATGCCTGGCAATATTTTGTCCATAATTTACAACCTACAACTGGGCTTGTTAATGCAGTTAATAATTATCCTTCGACCACAATGTGGGACAGTGCATCTTATTTGGCGGCACTGGTGTCGGCGCGCGAGTTGGGTATTATTAATAAGGAAGAGTTTGACCACCGAATGTTACCTTTTTTAAAGACACTGAATAATATTTCACTATTCCAAGGGCAATTACCCAATAAAGCTTACAACACCATAACTGCTGAAAAAGTTAACTATATGAATAAATCCGGTGAAATAGGATTTTCAGCTATTGATACTGGCCGTATGTTAATTTGGCTGAAAATTATTAAAGAACGTTATCCTGAATATGCCAATAGCATTGATAACGTGGTCTTAGGTTGGGATTTTTCACATGTTGTCGATGATTGCGGTACGTTATATGGTGCGATATTAGATAAAAATAACACGCCTCAGTATGTACAGGAAGGGCGACTGGGTTATGAAGAATACGCCGCCAGTGGTTTCCAACTTTGGGGTTTTTCTACCTGTCAGGCATCGCGCCCTGAACCTTATGATTTGGCTAAAATTTATTGTGTATTAGTCCCTTATGACTCTAGGGATGCACGCAAAACGAATCAACACAACTATGTAGTTACCGAGTCGTATATCTTACATGGCCTTGAGATGGGGTGGGATCGCAGTAATGATCGGGCTAATAAAGCAGCGAGCTACAGCCATCCGTGGATGAAAGACTTCGCCAATCGCGTCTATCAGGCACAGGAAAACCGCTATCGTGAAACGGGAATACTGACAGCGCGTTCGGAGCATCAGTTAGACCACGCCCCTTACTTTGTTTATGACACGGTTTTTTCCGATGGCTATAACTGGAACACAATTACCGATCAGGGCTTTTTTGTCCCTGAAAATGCGGCAGTGTCATTAAAAGCTGCGCTAGGCATGTGGGTATTATGGCATTCGCCGTACACTGACCGATTATTTGATGCAATAGAAAATGCTAACGTTAAGGATATCGGCTTTAACGAGGGCCTCTACGAAAATGGTAAAGGGCCAATTAAAGAGTTTACGGCAAATAATAATGGCATCATGTTAGAAGCGCTATTATTTAAAAAAGCAGGGAAAATACTCCGTTTCACCAGTGGTGATCCTAGCCATAAAGATTATATTCCCTCGTTGTGGGAACGGCAGTTAATTAATGCTTTTGATGATAATAACAGTAAAAGGAATCGGCCGTATATTGATGCAACACCGAGCTTAGCCGCATTTTGTGATCAAACGGGCATTGCGATACGTAAAGCACCAGATTGTAAGAGCTGCCAGTGTGCTCAGTGTCAGGATGAAAGCAGCAGTAATAATTTATTTAAATTACCGGCGGCAACATCATCATGCGCAAAACAGTGAAGTCCGCCGCTTTTGCCTGGGTTATTGGTGCTGGGCTACTGGGTGCTGCATTTACGGGCGGTATGTTTGTGGCAAGCAGTATTACTCACAGCTCTGTTGCCTATTCTGCCCGTAGTGGTGTGCTATCTGATAATGAACAATTGTGGGCGAAAGTAGCTTGGCGTTACTTTGTTAATAATACGCAAGTGAGTACTGGGTTGGTTAATTCTTTGGATAATTACCCGGTTGTTAATCTCTGGCAAATCGGCGACACACTTGTCACATTAACCGCAGCAGCCCAATTAGGGTTGATCAATCGTCAGGAGTTTGATCAGCGCCTCACACTATTATTGGCAACAATAAGTCATTTACCTTTGGTGGAGGGAAAAACGCCAAATCTGCTTTACAACACCGCCAACGGACAGATGATTGATTATGCTCACCAGCCAAAACCACTGGGGTGGTCTGCACAAGATATCGGCCGCTTAATGATAGGTTTGAAAGTTGTTGTGCGTTTTTATCCTGAATATGCTGAGTATTTGGATAAGGTCCTATTACGATGGAATTTCTGTCAGATTATTGATGGTCATGGTGAGTTACTGAAATCAGCGACTGTTAATGGCAGATTTATAGCCAAACCCGAAGGCGTTTTGGGTTATAGCGAATATACCGCTGGTGCGTTTGGTCTGTGGGGTTTTCCTGTAGGAATATCAGCTAATCTTCCCTATAACACCACGTTTATTTATGACATACCTATCGATTTTGATATCAGAGATGCTCGAACAACCTATGTACCCTCTATTGTCGTCAGCTTGCCTTATTTACTTACTGCAATGGAATTAAAAAGCACCCCAATATTTAAACAGCAAAAAAAACGGATAGATAATATCTATCGGGTACAAGAAATACGGTGGCAAAAAGAACATATATTGACGGCACGTAGTGATTATTTCACCTCAGTTGCGCCATATCACGTTTACGATACGGTGTTCGCTAACGGTTATCATTGGAATACGATTAGCGAAGACGGGCAATTTCATCCTGACCTGGCGTTGGTATCAACCCGTGTAGTTTTTGGCTTATGGGTTTTGTGGAATAGCCCTTATACCGATGCATTAATGCAGTTGACTCAGATGCAGTATGATGAACAACGCGGATGGTATGAGGGGCGTTATGAAAATAATGGTGCCTATAACAAAACAATTAGTCTGACGACAAACGCTATGGTATTGGAAACGCTGCTCTATAAAGCGGCGGGGAGTTTAATTAATAGCGACTCTACCGCGGGATATCTGGATGTGCGCATGAGTGATATTTTTTCACGACCACAATTATGCCTGCCGCAAGAAAGAGTCATCCGTCGACAGGCGGCATCGAAATGAACATTAATTGCTGGTGCAGGGCTTCTATTTTAAGTTTGGGATTTCTTTTACAACTTATCTCGTCGGTTGTTGTTGCTCAGTTGCCATCCACTTTAGATTTGTCCGGTCAGTGGCGAATACGGGATGGCAATCCGCCAGCTTCTGACGCCTGGAGTGACACCCTGGATGACAGCCAGTGGCAACAGTTGAAAGTGCCCGCTAATTGGTACAGTGAGGGCGTCGATCATCAAGGCGTATTATGGTATCGCACCCGGTTTACATTACCGGTTTTAGATACCGATGATATGGCGACCTTGGTATTCGATGGCGTCGATTATCAAACGGATATTTGGCTCAACAGTCAACGAGCGGGGCAACATAAGGGGTATTTTCAGCGGTTCAGTATCGATATCACCGATATAGCCCGAATAGATAATGTGCTGGCTATGCGTGTAGATAGCCCTTACGAGACTCCGGGCAAAATTTGGTCATTTCGTAAGCAACTGATTAAGGGCGTGTTCAACCATCATGATACTCGGCCCGGTGGCGCGTGGTCGGATCACGGACAAGATGCTAATTCAGGCGGTATCTGGGCTCCGGTAACGTCACATATCAGCCGTGGCGCTGTTATAGACAATGTACTGGCCGTGCCTGACTGGTCACGGGGGCTTGCACATCCGATTCTGAAGGTGAGTTTGGATTATCGTGCTAACCACAACCGCCCCGTTGTTATGTTGCTACGCCTGATACCCGATAATTTTATCGGCCAATCTTATCAACTGGAGAAAAGTGTTTCATTGGTTGCCAGTCAGCATAATGCACAAGCTCTCACCGCTAATTTTCTGCTTGATAACCCCGCATTGTGGTGGCCGTCTGGTCATGGGAAACAAAATCTTTATCGGCTGGAGGTCAGTTTTTCAGACCGTTTAGGCATGATGGATGTGACTCATGTTCGCACTGGCTTACGGCGAATTGCGATAGACCCCCAACAGCAAAGTTGGTCAATCAATGGCAAGCGACTATTCATAAGGGGGACGAACTATATTGGTAGCCCGTGGCTGGGAAGCCTGACACCGACAGATTATCGCCATGACTTACTCATGATGCAGCAGGCAAACATCAACGCCATACGAGTACATGCCCATGTGGCTGGGCGGGCGTTGTACGACCTGGCTGATGAGATGGGGATACTGCTCTGGCAAGATTTTCCACTGCAATGGGGATATGACGATTCAGCCTCTTTTGCCAGAGAGGCTGCCAGGCAGGCCGCGGATATGACACAGCAGTTTGGCAGCCATCCAGCGATTGTATTGTGGTCTGGGCACAATGAACCGCCCTGGGATGCCACATGGATGCAATATCGTTATTCAGACTGGCGGCCTGACATCAACCGGGCGTTAACCGCGAGCGTCGCGCAGGTGCTCAGTCAGGACCATAGCCGGATCACTCATGCTTACTCGTCCACTGCTGAACACTACTGGCAAGGGTGGTACTCAGGGCAGAAAAGTGATCATCTTAAACCGGCAACTACCTCAATCATCAGCGAGTTTGGCGCACAAGCCTTACCTGACCTGGCAACGTTAAAAACGATAATTCCGCACGCTGAGCTGTGGCCCAAAACGGCGGATAAACAAGATGAAGGCTGGCGTATCTGGGCATACCATAACTTTCAACCTCATGAGACATTTGAATTAGCTAAAGTGACTCGCGGGCCAAATATCAATACGTTTATCAAGAACAGCCAACAGTATCAGGCAAGTTTAATCCAACTCGCCGCAGAGAGTTATCGACGCCAACGTTATCAACCCGTTGCTGCATTATTTCACTTTATGTTTACTGAAAACTGGCCGTCAATTAACTGGGGCGTGGTGGACTATCTCCGCCATCCTAAGCCGGGTTATTTTGCTTTGCAGCGAGCTTATCAGCCGGTTTTACCCTCTATAGATCCGAAAACAGAAAATTGGGTGCAGGGGCAGAGAGGGCGTATTGATTTATGGGCCATCAACGACCGTTGGTTCAACTATCAAAAGGCATCATTACATTGGAAAATATTGCAAAGTGGTATGATTTTATCTAAAGGATCGCGGAACATAAAATTAATGGCGGATAGCGGTCAAAAGGTGATTGAATTGCAAGTTATACCTCGTAGCGTTCAACCAATGAATGTAATGAGTGACATTATTAACGAACAGGGTGAGATATTAGGCCACAATGAACTACAAATTTACATTCAACCCTAACTAATACTGTTTATTATTAGCAGAGAACACTTAAGCTAGATTTGATTGTTGCCAATACTATCTTAAATTACAGAGTGATCCTATGCTTTAGCCAATAGTGATTATAAGGGTATAGATATTATATGAATCCTTCTCCATTCAATGCCCATACGCAGCAATTGTCCTCATCTTGGCTTTCATTTAAGTTACAACAAAATATTTTACTGCCACTGGTTATTTTCATTATTGGACTGGTTATTTCAGGTGCGGGAGCATGGTGGCTTTATAACGAAATTGAAGCCAATGCAAAAATCGATTTTCAACGTAATGTTGATAGGGTTTCTGGAGAAGTTGAGCGACGTTTCTCTCAGCCAATATATGGGTTGAATGGGATAAGAGGTGTTTATGCTACCAACAGTCATTTAACCCGCGAGCAATTTAATGCTTATGTCGCTTCGCGTAATTTGCCGGTGGAGTTCCCTGGCGTGAGGGGATTTGGTTTTATTCAACGGGTGTCGCGCAGCCAGTTAAATGCATTTATTACTGATACACGAGCTGACGGTGCGCCGACGTTTTCTTTGCGGCAACTTCAGGATAAACAGCATGATGATTTGTATATTATTAAATACATTGCACCAGCAGAAAAAAACCAAGGCGCAGAGGGGCTTGATATTGGCTCTGAGTCGGTCAGACGAGAAGCCGCATTGTTGGCAATAAACAGCGGAAAACCCACTCTTTCTGGCACTATTCATCTGGTTCAGTCTAATGTTAAAACTCCCGGTACATTGCTTTTTGTCCCGGTTTATAAGTCGGGTACCTATCCTACGACACTTGCTGAACGGCAGGCGTCATTGGTCGGTCTACTCTATTCACCCATTGTGATTGCTGATCTATTACGTGATATTCCCGAGTTTATGAATGGGCGAGTGGATGTTGAATTGTTTGATAGTCTCAATGATTTATCTAATAGAACGATGATCTTCGATGCAGATGGCAGTAAATACGCCAATTTCATACCGGACGAAGAGCATGATGATGAAGCCATAGCTGCCAGAATATTTCACAATACCAGCGTCTTGCCACTACCTGGTCGAAAAATGACACTGCGAATCAGCAGCACACCAGTGTTTGAAGCGCTAACCGAACGTTATGCACCTTGGTTGGTGTTTGCTTTTGGTCTTTTGCTAAGTTCGGCATTGGCTTTACTTATTCGCCAGCAAATCAGTGGACGTAATCGGGCAGAGATGCTGGCGCGGAATATGACCGCAGATCTTGAACGTCTGGCTTTAGTGGCCAAGAACACCTCTAACGCCGTCGTTATTACCGATGTAAAACGTAATATCGTCTGGGTTAACGAGGGCTTTGAACGTATTACCGGATACAGTCAAGCCGAGGCTTTCGGCAAGTCGCCGGGGAAATTACTGCAATGCAGTAATACAGACCAAGGCGTAGCAAGTGAGATGAAAATTGCGTTAGATGCCGGAGAGCCATTTAAAGGTGAAATAGTCAATCGCGCTAAATCGGGGCAAGAATATTGGATTGAGCTGGAGATTCAACCGCGTTATAACGATAAGAGTGAACTTATCGGCTTTATGGCGATTGAGTCGGATATCAGTGAACGTAAAGCGACTTATCAACGTCTTGAAGCGGCCTTACGTGAAAATAATGCCTTACTCAGCACCCTTAATTTACACGGTATTATCTCTACTGCAGACCGGGATGGGATAATCACCGATGTTAATGACGCATTTTGTACTATCAGTGGTTACAGTCGCGAAGAACTTATAGGGCAGACTTACCGCTTAGTTGATTCTCATACACATTCGACTGATTTTTGGCAATCGATGTGGCATAACATTGCTAATGGGATCTCGTGGCGTGGAGAAATCTGTAATAAAGCTAAAGATGGCTCTTTATATTGGGTCGATACCACGATTGCTCCGTTTAACAATAGTACTGGCCAGATTGAGCGATATATTTCCATTCAAGTTGATATTACAACCAATAAAAATCAGCAAGCCAATCTGATTATTGCTCGAAATCAATTAGTCAGAGCGGCGGATGTTGCTGAGTTAGGTATTTGGACCTGGAACATTCCAGAAGGTACGCTTTCTTTCGATGAGCGGATGAATAATATCTATGGGATCCCTGAGGAGTTACACAATGCCGATATCCCGTTGGCGTATTGGTATAGCCTTTTGTATCCAGAGGATATTCCCGACGTTAAAAGTGCAATAAAAGCAGCGTTAGAAAATGAAAGTGTCTATCGTCAGGTTTTCCGTATTGTGGTGAGAAATGAAGTTCACTTTATTCAATCAACTGGAACGGTTGAACGGGATGAAAGTGGCAAAGCAATGTTGATGATGGGGATTAATCGGGATATTACTCAACAACGCGAGGCCGAGAATATCCTGAAAACAGCAAGAGAAGCTGCTGAAGAAGCCAATAAGGCCAAATCTGCATTTTTGGCCAATATGAGTCATGAGCTACGGACCCCGATGAATGCCATCCTTGGCATGCTGACATTGCTACGTAGGACGGGTCTTGATAGGAAACAAGCTGATTATGCGGTTAAAAGTGAAGCCGCCACGCGCACCTTGCTGCGCTTGCTGAACGATATCCTGGACTTCTCCAAAATCGAATCCGGTAAAATGGAACTGGAATGTATCCCGTTTGATATTCATGTGATGTTGCGTGATTTGGCGGTTATCTTATCGAGCAATCTGAAGGTTAAAAAGGTTGAGGTCTTATTTGATATTGACCCTTCACTACCCCAGTTTGTTGAAGGCGATAGCATGCGACTCCAGCAAATATTAACCAATCTGGGGGGCAATGCGCTGAAGTTCACCGAACTTGGTGAGGTGGTGCTTTTCATCAAAGTTATCACACAGGATAGCCATCACGTTACGTTGCATTTTGGGGTGCGCGATACCGGAATTGGCATTGCACCAGAGAATCAAGAAAGTATTTTTAGTGGTTTTACACAAGCAGAAGCCTCGACAACGCGCCGGTTTGGTGGCACGGGCTTAGGGCTAGTGATAAGTCAGCGCTTTGTTGCACTGATGGGCGGGACGCTCACCTTAGAAAGTGAACCGGGTAAAGGGAGCCTATTTCATTTCACCATAACGCTGTCGCTACCTTCTTATACCAATCTGGTTATTAATAATGAAACACCAAACACTTTGGTAAACAGAGCACAGGCATTGAATAATTTACGAGTCTTGGTTGTTGATGATAATCCGACAGCCTGTGACCTGATCAAACAGATGGGGGAATCACTAAAATGGACCGTTGATGTCGCAACCAGTGGCAATGATGCATTGCAATTGATGAGACAGCAGCATGATAGTGGTATTACCTACGGGGCGCTCTTTATTGACTGGCAAATGCCGGGGTTAGATGGTTGGCAGACCAGTAAATGTGTGCGTGAACTGATGCCAGTAGATAACGGCCCTATGATTGTCATGATAACCGCCCATGATCGCGAAATGTTATTACAGCGCAGCGAAGAAGAGCAGGCATTACTGGATGGTTATTTGGTTAAGCCGATCACAGCATCAATGTTGTTGGATTCAGTGATTGATGCATTAAGCGAACGCAAACAACCTGATGTTGCGAAACCGGCAATAACCGAATCTTTACACCGACTGTCTGGTATAAGGCTATTAATTGTTGAAGATAACTTGAATAACCAGCAAATAGCACGTGAGTTACTTGAGGATGAGGGAGCAGAGGTCAGTATTGCCAATCATGGCAAAGAGGCAATTGAGATATTAGAACATCATCCGTCTTCATTTGATCTGATATTGATGGATTTACAAATGCCGGTCATGGATGGCTACAATGCGACGAAATATATTCGAAAAAGTCTTGGGTTAAAAAACTTACCGATTATAGCCATGACAGCTAATGCGATGGCCTCTGATCGTGATGCCTGCCTTGCTGCTGGAATGAATGACCATATTGGTAAACCCTTTGACTTGAATAATCTAATACACATCATACGGAAATACAGTGGGCAAACTGATGTTGTCGCTACGATTAGCCATATAACTCCTGTTTTGTTATCTGCTGAATTAAAAAATGTCGCGGCAACGGCAGGAATTGACGTTGATACCGCCCTTAATCGATTAGGTGGCGATATTACGCTGTACCAAAAAATGTTATCGCTGCTTAGTGAGGATTTGGCTAATTTCCCTACCCAGTTGGAGACATTATTGACTGAAGGTGACCATCTGTCGGCATCTCGTCTGCTACATACCATCAAAGGACTTGCCGCACAGCTGGGGGCCACTGGCCTTTCTTTGAGTGCGGGGCAGGGGGAGAAGTTATTTAGCCAGGGCGCTATACCTACGGCAGATACGATTAATCAATTACTGAGTGAGATGCGAAATAAAGTATCCGTTATACAATCTGGGATAATGATACTAATCCCAATGCTATCGAAAGATAACACTAGTAATGTTGTGGCAGAGGCAGTTGATATAAAACCTATCGAGTTGGAACTGAATCGTTTGATGCTGTTATTACAAAACTCAGATATGGCTGCGTTAGAGCTGATGAATAAATTGATGATGACTTTTGCTAAGCAACTTAATGGACAATTATCTCCTCTTAATGATGCAGTAAACCAACTAGATTTTGCCAACGCTATCAAGTTATGCCAAGCCTTGATGGTTAATCTTCCTACTCAGAGAGATAAGAAGATATGACTATAATCCATTCTTTTTCGCAAGATTTGACCTTAGATCTACCCGGCACGGGGAAGCCCAAGATCCTTATTGTTGATGATCATCCGATAAATATTCAGATGCTCTATCAAGCATTCTCTTCCGATTATCATGTGTGTATGGCCACCAGTGGTAAACAGGCACTCGACGTCTGTATTAGTCAACATCCAGACTTGATTCTACTGGATATTGAAATGCCCGGTATGAATGGTTTTGAGGTTTGTGCCAGACTCAAGGCATCGCCAGACACTCAGGATATTCCTGTTATCTTTGTCACTGCGCATATTGATGAAGAGACCGAAACTCGCTGCTTTAGCGAAGGTGCCGTAGATTTTATCAGTAAACCTATTAATAGGAACACCGTTCGGGCTAGAGTGAAAACACACTTATTGCTTAAAGCTCAATCCGACTTATTACGCCAACTAGTTTATTTAGATGGATTAACCGAAGTACATAACCGGCGTTACTTTGATAAACAGTTAGAATTGGAGTGGAAACTCTCAAATCGTAACCAGACTCCACTTAGCATGATCATGATTGATGTTGATTTTTTCAAAAAATATAATGATTTATATGGGCATCAGGCAGGGGACGATTGTTTACGGAGTATTGCAAAAGTTATCCGAGAAACTCTCCGACGCCCTGCGGATTTGGTGGCCCGCTATGGTGGTGAAGAATTTGTTTGTCTGCTCCCCGACACCGAGTTAGCCGGAGCAATGGATATGGCAGAAACTATCAGGCTGCAAATTCTTGAACAAAAAATTCCACATTCTGGTTCCACAGTTTACCCCTTTGTCAGCATTAGCCTTGGGGTTTGCTGCAAAGAAAATCAAAGCGTCGGTATGTCAACGGCACTTCTGCGTCAAACTGACCTGCAATTGTATCAGGCAAAGAAAAATGGCCGAAATCAAACTAGTGGTATGCTCTATCAACTGAACGAGGGGTAAATTAAATATATTCTCGGCATTGGATCAGGCACTTAGTGATTCGGCCTGATTATTTATCCATCTGTATTATTAATCAGAATATCGAAAGCAGTAAGGCAACTGGCAGGCTCAAGGGCCACGTTAATCCGATAAGAGATGATGATAAGCACCTTACTGCTAAGCTCTGATCACGTGTTAGTGGAAAGATGATGAGGGTAGAGGCAATAGCCCCAATTCCGTAAATGCAGAGCAGGATAAATCCGGTATTCATGGGGCAATTTTCCTTTTGACCATGTCATTTACTCATTATCGCTGAAAGTACGTGTATTTTTGCAAGATAATTCAAATTATAGGGCTGCACTATTGTGGGTCTTCTCCAATATTTTAAAAGGGTATAGGATAATGACTTCTCTGAATTGGGGGATTGATGCTCAAGAAAATTCTAAACAGTAAGCTAGCAGGCTATATCGTGGGCGTTTTTATTGCGATTGGTTTTGGCGAAAGCTTCATCACTACTCACGAAGAAGCTGAGAAATTCGCTAAATAATTCAGGGGGACTGGAACTACAGGGTCTGCTGTTATCAAAGAGTTATCGGTCAGGCTGTTGCGTTCCTGATGACTCATCTGGCGTTCAACTGCATTCTATGACCACAGACCAGATTCTATCAGGGCACTACAGGCCATGGCATGGAATCCGTGGTCAATGGTCCTGATTCGGTTTGATATTTAAGATACCAGAAACGTGAACCACTTGGATTGACCAAAAGGTACAAACCGTGTGAATCGGAAACTTTGAAAGGTTTTTCAGAAGGCTTGAGACTGCGGATTTTAGTGTCGTTCAGAGACATAGTGTGGTCACTCCATAATCGAACTGAAATGACCCCAAATCAGACCACCAATCTTGCCCGATGCGGAGGGGGAAATGAAAATGCATCGGGAAGACTTTTCACACTAACTCGTTGAATCTAAATCTTATAAAGATTCGTGAAGATGCATGAAAACACAAATTTGGCTCCTCTGACTGGACTCGAACCAGTGACATACGGATTAACAGTCCGCCGTTCTACCGACTGAACTACAGAGGAATCGTGTGAACGAGGCGAATAATAGCGAGGGTGGTGACGTTTGTCAAAGTAGAAAAACACTAAAAATGTGCGTTTGCTGAGAGAATGAGCTTATTGGCTTGTTTTTCAGCAAACTTGTTTATTTTCCCGTGAGTTATCCCGCCAAATGAGGTTATTTTTAATAAGGCGGAGAGGCGAGTTTGTATTGGGGAAGGTGATTGGCTCGGTAGTGACCGAAAAGCGCACATTACACGCCGAGGTTATGTATTTAACCCCGCTAATCAGTAGGAAAGACACTTTTAGCAGTGTGTTTTAGTGACATAAGCAACATAAGTGGGACATGTGTAAAATATCCCCTAAATTCAATAGGGTAATAATTTCGCGGCGGGTAGCCAGCATTGTCAGAGGAATTACATGAGCGCTGCAATTCCTCTGCGATTACCCGTGAAAATAGCAATTCGTTACAACGTCACTTTTATTAACTGGCTGTTTTTTAGCTGATTACCAGCATCATCAAAATAAACATAGTTCAAGGTTACTTCACCATTGAGTGAGGTAGGCTGCTGTTCAAAATGATATTGGCGTTCAGCAAAGGGTGTGACCATCATGTCCATCTCTTGTGCTATCAGAAAGCGTTGTTGTTGGTTTTCTAGCTGAACCTGACCAAAAGATACATGGTATGGTGTGGGGTTATGGGCAGTGAGAATGTATTCTTTGTTTTTCTTCTTAAGGGTAAAACTGACTTTTTTCATTGCCTCAGCCGGTTTCGGCGTTAGCCCATCAGGCCGGTAGAATATTTTCATTTGGGTATTCATCGCCATAGCAACCTGGGCTTGAGCATCGATGTTGCGCCGGGATTTAGGCGGAATTTCATACAGATTGAGCCAATAAACAGACTCTCGATCTGTCGGCAGATTGTCACCTTTATTGATAATGCGCAGCCCTTGAGCCGCTCCTGCCTGCATTTTAAAAACAGCAGGCAAGACAATGAAAGGCGCTTTGCTCTGATCGGGAGTGCTGTCCACATCGCCATCATCAATCCAGGTCTGCACCACGACCGGATAATCATTGGTATTAGCCAACATCAGGGTGCGCTCACGCGATTCAGGCTGATAAATCATGCGGGTTGAACCTGCCACTAAACCGGCCATGGTGTGTTGGCTGATGCTCAACATCAGTAAAAATAGGCAGAGGAGTCTCATTGTATCTTCACCAAAACGTAAGCGGTCGCATCGACTTTGCCAGCAGTAGGCGTGCCGTTAGGTAATTTTTTCAAGGTGGCGACAAAGTGATGTGAATAGTTATCATAACCAGCACCATTGCTGCCATTAGCGCTGGCACCCGTGAGTACCGGGTACCAACCCGCGTTGGTATTGGCATTGCAATTACTGACACATCCTCCCCAACCAACAAAATTCATTGCCGCACCGCTGCTGTCACTCAGGCTGATTCCCACGCCGGTGGCTATATTTTTGTCAGTACCATAGTGGTCTGATAAAAGATAACTCACGCCGCCGGCTGCGTTTACTAACCCGAGTCCTTGTGCTTTCAGATAACCGGGTAATGAAGTTTGGATGCCCAGCGCAGTTTGCCCACTATTAATGCCAGATTCCGTACCCGACTGGCATTCGATATCGACAGTGATATCCGCGCTGCGTGATTGATTATCATTAAGTTCGTTCACGGTGATAATAGGGAAAACCACATAAGGTGTGACGTTACGTACTACGCAGGTATTTTTGCGTGTCAGGACAGAGACCGGAGAGGTATTCATACCAAATGCCATATAGCGGCCACTTCCCCATGTTTGGTAATTGGTTGCTGAGTCATAGCCGGTTTCCGGTACTGGCATGCCAGGCCCTTTGAATACCACGTAACCGTTGGGTTGATTGCAGGAATAGCTACCCGAATAGTTATCAGCCGCAGGACCAGAACATCCCCAACTGGAAGGGCCGAGCGTGCGGTCTACAGAACCTACTTTTTTTAGCTCAGCACGAATTTGGCTGAAATGTTTACCCTTAATTTGAATTTTATTCCCGACTACGTCGTACTTTCTCAACGGGACCTGCTGCCAGATGCGGGTGAATTCGACGCCAGTATCAACATGAGTCAGTTTCAATGCGGTATAGGGGAAGAAAGTCTGAAAATAGTTATCACCCATATTGCTGTAGCCGCCGACATTACTGTCGCCATTAGTCGCAAAAACTTCAAATAAACTGTCTTTATCGGCCACATCACATTCATAGATAACCGCTTCTGGGTCTGACCAGAAACGGGCGGGTACCAAGCTGATAATGCTGGAGGCCAGGATTGAATCGACAGGCTGAATGTAATTACTGGTTATATTGATATTACCTAATTGCAAGGACGCACCGTAGTTATCACCACCGATATTGGCGCCTTTCCAAACACATTGTGCATAACTGGGTAAGCTGGTGCTCAGTAATGCGAGTGAAAAGAATAACCCCATATAGTGTGAGAATAGGGGCTTGTATCGGTATAACCTGGCGTAGTGAGTCGTTATAGGATTCATACTGTTTCTCTGATTCAATGCTGGGTAACGACACACAAGGCATCGAGTTTATATAACTGTTTATCGTTATTGGGCGTGCCTAAGTCGTAATTTAACTGGCAGCGTTCATCGGTAGCATCGCCCCATACTAAAATGAGTGTGCCTCGGGTTCCTTCAGCCCGAACATAAGCCTGGCTGGCCTGACCAACCATACCAACCTCGTTCTTTTGCTGCTGAGCACTGTTGTCGCTGTCGGCAGTCGTGCTGTATACCACGGTGCCCATAGGTAACTGACTACCATCAGCCAGCCGGACGGTAATGAGTACCGGGTAACCGCTGAGAGTGCGGAAAGTGACTTTCACTGCTGAGCCGGCAAAGGGGGCAACTTGCCGCTCACCATCCTGAAGCTCTGTATTGAAATCCATGCCATCAGGATTGAGCGTAATGGTGTTGTAGCGATACGGGGTGAGTGTTGGCACCAGTGCATAGCCAAATCTGTCAATACTTGAACCTTGGCCATACATCACTTTGGCACCACTGGCGCCTTTGGCCTCGATCAGGGCAAAAGTATCACTCAGATAAGGTCCCAGTGTGACACCGCCACTATGGAAGGCCACTGCCCCACGGGCGCTGGCTGAACCTTGCCAATAACCAGGGCTGCTGGACGCACTGCCGCTCAGACTAGTGACAGGAAGCCGTTTTTGTAAACTGCCACTAAAGGTGTTTTCTTTCGTTTGTTCACTGCGGGCAAAATCCATACTGTAACTGGAGGATTGGTCCTCGCCCATCACACCGGATAATGAGGTCTGATAGCTGGCGCCACTGAGCTTACTGTTGACAGCACCGGCGGAGATATACGGCGCATGCGCACTACCACCTAATGTGAATGAGACCGACATTTGCACCACAGTCTCGCTGATGCCAAGAATATTTGCACCATTAGCCGCTGGCATGCCGCTACCGGGGTCGACAAAGGAGGTTTCGTTGCTGCCGCCCCCGGTTTTTTGTCGTGAGACCGCAATATTGAAACTGGTATCGCGCCACAGAGTATTGGCATAGCCTAATTGCAACTGTGTATCCCGCTTGCGGTCATTGCGATAATCCTGTGAAGACGCGGTCAAATACAGAGAACCGTAGCTGTTAAAACTCTGATTCATCGATATTTCTGCCCGGCTGCGTTGCCGGTAAGTATCTGAATTCCAGACTTTGCCATTACGGGCTGCACGTACCCCCAAAACATCACTTAAATCGCGATAACCCTCGGTAGAATAGCGGTAACCCGCCACGGATAATGTGGTATTGGTAGCTTCGAACGTGCGGCTGAAGGAGGCTCGCGCCATCCAGCCCTGCTGCCGTTCATCACCATCACTGTTGTCATCCGCTAGCCTGGCATTCGAATAGGTAGCATCCAGCCCTAAGGCACCAATATAGTGGGTAAAGACTCCCCCCAGCATGATGGCCTGATAACCTGATGCCACGCGTAGCCCGGTATTGGCGGTAATGGCGTTACTGACCCCTCGTTGATAAGTCAGTTCACTGAACACTTCATTACTGCTCAGATCCCGCACTTGCCCAGCGGCGAAGCTATAGCGGGAATAACCGGGGCGCAACGACTCCGGCACGGAAGAGAATGGCACCTGAAAGGTGCTTACGCTGCCATCCGCTTCCTGAATTTCTACCGTCAGGTCACCGCCGAAATTGGTGGCTGATAAATCATTAAATTCAAACGGTCCTGGTGACACAGTGGTTTGGTAAATAGACCGATTGTTTTGATAAACCGTGACTTTGGCATTGGTTCTGGCAATCCCTCGCACAATAGGGGCATAGCCGCGTTGCGATTCAGGCAACATGCGGTCATCAGTGGCCAATGCGATGCCGTTAAAACCCAAGCTGGAGAAAAACTGACCAGCGCTGAACGTTTGGCCCAAGGTCACTTCACTGCCTATGGCGGGCAGCGCGCGTTGGCTGTATAGCCGGTTAGAGGTCCAGTCGGCTCCTCGGGTAGGGTCATAGCGCAATGAACCCTGTTGACGCAAGCGCCACATGCCAGCATTGATACCATTAGTTAGGCTGAGATAAGTTGAGTTGGTTGAACGCTTAATTCCATCTTTGTTATAGCCCACGTGATATTGGTTCAAGTTGTAATTGCTGAAACCAATGGTATCCCCCGAGGTTAAATTATGGGGGTCAACATAGCCACGCGGCACTTTTTTAACGAACAGCTGTGGTACCGACAAGTCGAAGCGCAACTTGGCGTAATCAAAGCGATAGTCACTGGCCGGCAAGGTGGTTTTAAAATCCAGACAGTCATCTTTTGGGTCGCTGTTCTTCAGCGCCTCCTCAGTGACGCCGGCTTGTTGCAGTAGTGCGACTGACAAACAGGGAATAACCGTATCATTTTTTGCAATAAATATCATTTCTATACGATCAACAAAATTGTTGTTCATATAGAGATCAACCTGATATTTGCCTTCTTGATAGGAGTCTTTTTTATTAAAGCGGGAGATGGAGCCTAAGCCGAGCGCTGAGCCGCGGACTAACGCATCCTCAAATACATATTCGTCTTGATTACTCTGCTCTGCTGCTGACACGAAATGGCTCGCCAGTAAACCGTGCGTTAGCAAATAGGATAACCAGGGAGCAAACCTCACTGGTTATCTCTATAACTGGGCACCGTCTGGATTATCATCACGGCTGGACTACAAATGATAATTCGTGGAAATGTTGGTGCCATAATCATTAACCACGTTCAGCGTCAGCACTTCGCCCTTTTTGGCCTTAACCCCAGCGGGTAAGGCTAAATCAGTGGTCGAATTGGGCGAGAACATCTCACTGGTGGCGAACGAAATCGTTTTCCCATCACTGACCAATTTGGCATCACGCAGGCTGATATAATAACCCGTCGGGTTGCTTATCTTGATTTTATCACCGCTAGTGCCATCCAGAGTAACGCGTATCTTTTCACCTAATGTATCGACATTTTCTTTTAATGCCGCAGGGCGGTAAAAAACTTTCATTCGGTTATTAACGATCAAAACCAGTTTGTTTTCGGTCTGCTTATCTGCTTTTAACGCGGGGATCTGCAAGAAGTTAAGATAGAAAACTGATTCACGATCTTTGGGTAAATGGCGCTCAATATATGACAACCGTACCACTTGCCCACTTTGGGCTTCCATACGGAATATCTGTGGTGTCAGTGTGAAAGGGACATCACTTTTTGATGGCGAAGACTGGTTATTACCGTCGTCCATCCATAATTGGACTAAATTCGGATGGTCATCTTTGTTACTGAGCTGTATTACTTTTTCCCGCGTACCTTCGGGATAAATAATACGAGTACCGGTCATGACAACACTGGCTTGCGTCCATAAGGGTACGCCGCTGAGCAGCAGCAACGAGCAGGCGATCATTCTGTGGGCAATCAGTGTCATAGCAATTACTTATCCTTGATACTTCTGGTTTGTTTCGGCTTCGTTACCGATTGGCAACGTATTCATGATATGGCTTGGATCTCATGAATAGTCAGGGATAGGTGATCGCGTATTGTGCGGAAGCAATAACGCTCCCGGCGGTCGCACGACCTTCTTCCGTAATATATTGAGCCGCCAGATCCTGTGATGCTGAGGTTGCACCGGCGACCAAGGTGATCCCCGGTACTTCAACACTGCCACCAGACATGCGAATTGGGGCACCATTGGTATCAAGTAACTGAATAGCAACATTTTGAGCTGTACCCACATTGCCCAAATTACCCGCCGAAGTGACGTTCATCCCCTGAAAAACCGAACTGATCTTGGTGTCTTGAATGGCGATATTGCAGCCGGTTAGGTTAATCGTAAAATTGGTTTTACCTGCAACTGAATTAACTTGATTCAGGTTGCTGGTTGAAACTGTTGGTAACAAAACTACCGGGGTGTTAGCTGTGCCATTGATATCCACCATGCAAGTCTGTTCGGCTACCTCTCCCTGAAACTTGATAGTGTTATTTGAGGTTGCAGCTAACGCCATACCCGGCAGGGTAAGTAGCACCAACGTCATTAGAGTCTTTCCCATTTAATTCCTACTTAATTTTATAATTTATATTTCGTTGTACGGAGACCTCTAGCATTCATCACAATGAGCGATCATTAAGTTGAATAAAGTCAGCCGCGATTGAGCTGTGCTATTTGGTATCCGGGCCGAGGCTAGTGTAGGGGGAAATAGAGACAGATAAAATGAGAGGCGTCCTTGTTTTATATGTGAAATTTCCCACAAAAGGTGTAGGAACTTAGTCGATTAAAAAAAGTAAAAACTATAAATTATTTTAATTTCAATATCTTATGTTGTTTGTTTTAATTAAATATGAAATTGTGTTTTTGCTATCACGCAGGAATGATTACTTGATAAATAAAAAAGCCCACCAAGTATGTACTGGCGGGCTTTAGATGAAAGCACTCTTTAAATATTTATTTAATCGGGGGTATCGCTATCTATTTCGGCGTATGAGGCAACCAGCTTAACTAATAACTGATTAGTCTCCGTTAACTGTTTCAGATAGTCTGCTCCAAGTGAAATGACTGCTGGCCTATCATGAGCGAGTAACAGGGATTCGAATCTGATACAACAATCTACCAGATCTTGCGCATCAATCAGTTGTACCGCGCCTTTGATCCGGTGCACCAACGTTGCCATTTCGTTATAAATATCGCTAGCATTCGTACTGCTATCATCCGTTATCAGATGGTCAAACAGTTTCGTTAGCGCGGCAGTATCCTGCACATTGCTTTCCAGCAACGATTGTAATAACTGCAACTCTACCTCAGCTCTGCCACCCGAGAGCGATTTCAATTTATCTTGTGCTGCGACAATAGGGGGCTGTTGCGTTTTTGGGGTCTCACTGTTGTCCGCGGCTGAGTTCCTATTTTCCTGATGGCTCATCTCCATCGCATTGGGACCATCGTCGCCGGTAGTGTGATGATAATTCGCCTCGACATCGTTACCGACAATCTGTTGATGGAGCAAAACAGTGCGTAAGGTGTCAATAGTCACCGGTTTAACCATGCAATCATTCATACCAGCATCAGAACAGCGAGTTACGCTCTCTTCCCGCGCATCTGCGGTACAGCCAATGATTATCATCTCCTTCATTGCCGGACTATTGCGGATATGGGCGGCAAGTTCATAGCCATTCATCAGCGGCATGTTGTAATCGGTGATGACGATATCAAAACTGTAATGTTGCAATATTTTCCAGGCTTCTGCGCCATTTTCTGCGCTCATCACCTGTTCGATGCCGATAAAGGCCAATTGCTGCTGAAGTAACTGGCGGTTGGCCGGAAGGTCATCCACCACCAGAACACGTAGATTTTTCAACTGGTCCAACTGCTTTTCATCGGCATGCAGAATAGTCGCATCTGGCGGTAAATCCTCAGCAGTGGCAATCTCCAGTGGTAAAGTAATAAACAAACTGGTGCCTTTGCCGAGCTGGCTTTCTAAGCTGATTTGCCCGCCCATTTTATGAATCAATTGATGGCAGATCCAAAGCCCTAGCCCTGAGCCGCCAAAACGGGGTGATTTACCTTCATTCGCCTGGCTAAAGGGTTGGAACAGCGTGGCCTGTGCCGCTGGAGAAATACCAATACCGGTATCGGTAATATCGATATTCATTACGCCATGCTTATCATCCGTCGGCTCCCAAGTCACATCCACCGAAACACTACCTTGTTCGGTAAATTTCAACGCGTTACCTAACAGATTACCCATCACTTGTCGCACTCTGAGCATATCTGCCATCAGCAGGTGAGGGATTTGGTCATCCAGCCAACCCGAGAATTGAAGCCCACGCTCATCGGCGATGGGTTGATAGATAGTCAGCATCCGTTCCATTTCCTGGCGGAAATCTACCACCGCAGGGTGAACACTCAGTTGGCCGGCTTCAATTTTGGCAGAGTCGATGATGTCATCAAGCAGTAACATCAACGATTGAGCTGATTTGGACACGGTAATCAGTGTATCTTTATCAACCGGCTGGGAGCTGCGGATCTCCAGCTCCAATAAGCCCATAATGGCGTACATTGGCGTTCGCAGTTCATGACTGATTGTGGCAAGGAACGTACTCTTGGTCCGGTTGGCGCTTTCGGCTTCGACACGGGCCGCTTCTAACTCACGCTCAACGGTTTTACGTTGGCTAATGTCCAGCCAGCCGCCCAGTAAACTGCGTTCGGCATTGTCCAGTGGAATAATCCATAGGAAGATATCCCGTAGCTCACCATTGATTTCAAGAGATAAATCCACCATTTGTGGTTTTCTGTCCTGTAATACATAACGACAGTATTTATCTATCTCGCGATCAAGCGGACTGGTCATCGGCCAGTTGGCTTGTTCAATATCCTGATTGAGCAAATCGTGAAGCTTATCTTGGTGAGCCGCAGCAAAGTGGCTGTTATAAACGGCTAACTCGGCATTGGTTGTACGAATAAAGACCGCAAAGGGCAATGCATTGATAATCGATTCTTGCTGTAGCAAACGGGCATGTAGCAACTTGGCCTGGCGGCGCTTATTGAACACCAGATAGCACAGGTATAGACCGAAGACCAACAATAGCCCTGAACTTATTTTCAACGCCATCATCAGCCATTCATTATCTGATGAGTCTTCATCAAAACTTATTGGCTTAGGCTTGAAGGTACTCCATTCACTAATTAAGTTGTCTAACTCTTCTGGTGGAATAGATTCAATTACTTTATCAATAATGGCTTTTAATTCGGGCAGGTCTGGGCGGATGGCAAATGCCATCATCAGCGGTTCTTCACCTGCAACCGCGACCGTTTTTATATTCGGGCTAAAATTCTGAGCTGACAGGTAGTTGGCGGTCATCATATTCTTAACGACAGCATCCACTTTACCTTGCTGCAACCAACGCACCAGTGTCATGGTATCCGGGGCTTGGACAAAGGTAATCTTTTGAGCTAACAGGGGGTTACCAATAATCCCGCCAGAAGCACTACCCGCTTGTATCCCCACGCGCTTTCCTGCTAGATCTGCCACATTGTTGATATCCAGGCGATCTTCGCGCGTCAATATTCCCCATAAGGATTGAGCTACTGGTGAGGAGTAAAGGTTGTTACCATACATACCGTTGCGAACGGCTACAATCGGCAGTAAATCGGTTTTACCGGCGATAAAATCACGCACCCCTTCACCGGTATCTTTGGTATAAACCGGTTCAAATTTAATCCCGGTTCGGCGCGCGATAATATCGATAAGATCGACTGAGAAACCGGCCATTTGTCCGGTTTGACGATCGCGGAATATCAGTGGTGCCAGATCAAGTGGGGCGACATAAGTCACCACCGGATGGTGCTGAATCCAGCTCACCTCTTGTTCGGTCAACAGTAACTTGGCATCAATATTGTAATGATGTTTGCTACCAAACCAGCGTTGCTGAATATCACCGGTCGCGCGGGTCGGTAATAATTCTAAAATCTGATTAATGTAGTCAATCAGCTTTTGATTACTTTCCCTCGCCAGGAATGTGTAAGGGGCAGGGTGATAAGGCGCAAAGTTACGAATTTGCAACGTCAGCAATTGTAACTGATCAATCAGATAGTTAGCTGTTGTGGCATTCGCGACAAAGACATCGGCATTACCATAGGCGACAGCCAACAACCCCTGCAATTGGTTGGGGTAGGCAACAATTTTATCGGCATGATAATTAAATAAAAACTCAGGGGAGAGTGGCTCGTTATTAACGATAGCCACCGTTTCTGGGTGGGTACGTTTGGTCGGGTCCCAATTTTTGCTGCGAACTTCGACATGCCGGTTGGTAAAGAAGGCATGGGAAGCTATCAGCCCCGGCTGAGGGGGCATAGGTGTCCCGGCCATTAAGTCAATCTGGCCATTTTCCAATGCATTCAAAACTAACCCGTAATCGCAATAACCGATCATCTGGAAAGATAATTGGCTGGCATCACTGATTATTTTCAGGTAATCCGCAACAATACCTTCAATGGCATTATCATCACGGTTAACGACAAAAGGAGTATTGGCATCCATGACCACCCCCACTTTCACCGTGCGCCGGCTTGATTGGCGAGTGTCCGTGGAAGGTGTCAGTAATAGGTCTTCACTGTAGCTATTAGCGATACTGTGTATCGTCAATGGCTGCCCAGTATCGCACCCCTGACGACCGGTCATCATTGCGGCATTAAGCTGCCCGCTAAGCAACAGCAAACAGTAAAGAAGAATTCGCAAAGATAACCTACTCGGTAAAGATAAGATTGCCCGTGGTAAACCTGAGCCGCCTGAATTATACCAAATTATGGGTATGCGCATAATCTGCCAGTTCAATTACGGAACTTAGCCCTAATTTGGTCAAGATGCGGGTTTTATAGGTACTGACAGTTTTGTTACTGATAAACATTTCGTCGGCAATCTGTTTATTTGACAAACCATTCACCAGATAACGTAAAACATTAATTTCTCGTTCTGACAACAACCGCGCCCGATTGACAGGATCATGGCTGGAAGGTTGCCCGGCTAATTGGGTCAACGTTTCAGAGGGGAAGAAAGAATACCCACGTAATACGTTCTGTGCAGCAAAAAGAATTTCGCTAATATCTTTATTTTTACTGATGAAACCGTTGGCACCGGCCTGTAATGCCCGTACCGCAAAAACTTGCTCATTCTTGGCGGACAAGAATAATGATTTGCCTGTAAATCCACGTTGCTGTAGTTTTTTCAACAATGAGAAACCATCGAAGTTAGGTAACTCAATATCGATAATAACCAGATCAACAGGGTTGTTTTTTAAAATCTCTAAGGCTTCACTGCCATCAACCGATTCGTAAATGGTTGAAAATTCGTTACTTTGTGATAGTAATGCACGAATGGCGACACGAATAGCCGGGTGGTCATCAACTATCATCACTGATTTTGTCATGTTCTCTCCGTAAATCGTTATATCTTGGGATTCGCAGAGTTAATTCACTGCTCCTCACTCGCACCGATCGACTCCAAATGATTACCCAAGACGAGATAAACAAGAACCACGCTGCCGATGCCCAAAGTACTATTTCGGTGATTCTAATCTCTAATTATAGATTATCAAGAAAAGATTCTTACTCATGTATAGCCCGCTGAAGTCAAGTCATCACCGCAACCTTATTCTGCCTAGTGAATTGATTATAAAAGAATTAGGAATTTTTTTATTAAATTTAAAATAGATTATTCAGAAAAACAGAGAAGAAATAGTTAATTTATAATTCCAAATGTAAATATATACGACTTTTCAGAGTAGGGTGTAGGAAACTTCTATAATCTATTGTGTGGGTTATTCTAGTATGAATATCAGGGAGATAGGTCCTATCTGATAATGGTTTGCGGATGGTAACCTAATGCAATTAATGATAATACATTAACTATCGCAAAACTGCGGCGGAGCGTGAATCTACAGGATTAAAATAAAAAGCCCGCTTAGTTGCCTAAGCGGGCTTCTCTAATTTGGCTCCTCTGACTGGACTCGAACCAGTGACATACGGATTAACAGTCCGCCGTTCTACCGACTGAACTACAGAGGAATCGTGTGAACGGGGCGAATAATAGCGGGGTATGAGGAACATGTCAAAGGGGAAACAGTAAATTTGGATTGTTTGCTTACAGTTTGCGCAACTTATTGAGAATTTTGGCTTTTAGCTCAATCCTTGCGCAAAAAACGGCCGATTGTTTAACGAAAGAGCGAGCAACGTATTGTTACGCTGCTCGCCAACAAGTCTACTGGGGAGTATCAGCCAGAACAAACATGCCATAGGGATGGATTTGCAGATAATAACTGTCACCGGGGGCGGGTTGCAGTTGTGTGGCATTTACTTGCAATAGCAAAGATTGACCTTGCCAATCCACCAGTACCTCATATTGCGGCCCCATATAAGCCACTTTATTAATAGTACACCGCTGGCTTGGCTCACCTTGCTGACTTAGCGTGATAGCCTCTGGTCGTACACCTACGGTGGACTGTTGCCGTTGGGCGGCAAATCCCTGTGGTTTAGGAATGTGATAACCGAAGATTTCAACGCTACTGCTGTGAATAGTGGCTGGAAAGACGTTAGCGTCACCCATGAAACTGGCCATAAAATGCGAGGCGGGATGGCGATACAGTTCTTGTGGCGCACCAATTTGCATTATTTTACCTTTATTCATCACCAGCACGGTATCAGACACGGCAAAGGCTTCACTTTGGTCGTGGGTAACATACAGCGAGGTAATATTAAACTGCTGCTGCAATTCTCGAATTTTATCACGCATGCTGCGGCGCAAATTAGCATCCAGATTACTGAGCGGTTCATCAAAAAGCAGCACTTTAGGTTTGAGGATTAGTGCCCTTGCCAGCGCAACACGTTGCTGCTGCCCACCGGATATTTGATCCACGAAGCGATCGGCAAAGCCGTCTAAATCTACTAACGCTAAGGCTTCTTGTACACGATCTCGAATCTCATCTTTCGGCCGGCCCAGCATTTTCAGACCATAGCCAATGTTTTCGCCCAGTGACATGTGCGGGAACAAGGCATAGGACTGGAATACCATGCAGATATCCCGTTGCTGGATAGATCGGTCAGTCACATCTTCACCATCGATAAAGATTTGTCCACCGGACGGTTTTTCTAGCCCGGCAACCAGCCGTAATACCGTGGTTTTACCACAACCCGATGGCCCCAGCAGGGTGACCATTTCTCCTTTAGGGATAGCCAGATTGAGACTGTCAATCACGATATTGCTACCAAAACGCTTGGTGACGTGTTTTAGCTCGACGAAATGTTTCTTATCGCCAGTGACTGTCTTTTGCTCTGACAGATTATTTTGAGTAGATACTGTATTTATAGTAGACATAGCATTCAGCCTTATCAGTACGTCATTATTCAGCATTACTGGCTTTCGAGCGGGCAGTACGCGCTTCGCCAACCAGATAATCAAACAGGAAGATGATGGCGAGCATGACCACAATCAGAATCGAACCATAAGCGATGGCAATACCGTATTCGCCATCTTCCACCCGGTTAAGGATGTAAGAGGTGGCGACCCGTGTATCAGGTGTTACCAGGAAGACGATGGCACTGACGGTAGTCATGGCGCGCACAAAACTGTAAATCAGCGCCGATAGAATCGCCGGGCGTAGCAACGGCAGTAGAATATAAATCACCGTACGCAGCGAACCCGCCCGCAGACTAAGTGATGCCTCATCCAATGATTTATCCAGTTGTCCCAGCCCGGCAATCCCCGCGCGTATCCCTACCGGCACATTACGCATCACCATAGAGATAATAACGATGGCGGCAGTACCGGTCAGGTACACCGGGGCACTGTTAAAGGCCAGAATATAGGACACCCCCGCGACCGTACCCGGTACCGCGAAGCACAACATGGTGCTGAATTCGATGGTTTTTTTACCACGGAACTGTTGGCGCACCACGATATAGGCAATCAGCAGACCAAAGGCGGCGGTGATAGGGGCAGCAATACCCGCATAGAGCAGCGTATCGAGCAGAGAAGGCCATGCGCCGTCACTGAAACCTTGACCAAATAGCTGATTAAAGTTATTCAGCGTCAGGGTGTAATCGACCCCCCAGTTGACGGTGAAACTGCCGTAGAAAATGCTGCCATACAGTAAGACGTTAAAGGCAATCCACACATACAGCATGGCGGTGGTGCCCCACACCAGTGATACCGGTAATGGCTGGACATCGCCCCGAGAAGACTTACCAGAAATGGTGACGTAAGAGCGTTTACCTATCCACATATACTGAATGCAGAAGATAAACAGTGAAAACATCAGCAAGATAACCCCCAGCGTGGAGGCTGCTGGATAGTCAAGTTGTGCACCAGTGATATAGAAGTAGATTTGGGTAGCCAGCACGTCAAAGTTACCACCCAACACTAATGGGTTACTGAAATCAGCCAGTGATTGCACAATGACGATTAGGAATGAGTTGGCCAATGCCGGTTTTAGCAAGGGTAAAAACACCTGCATAAAGGTCTGCCAACGGCTGGCCCGCAAGGTATAAGAGGCTTCCTCCAGCGACGGGTGGATAGTTTTGATTGCGCCATCGAGGATCATAAATGACATCGGCGTAAAGGCTAAAACTTGTGCCAGCCAGATGCCGGTGAAGCCATATAACCAGTTGGTATTGGTCAGTCCGAACCAAGTGACCATCAACTCTGTCACATAGCCGGAGCGGCCCATCATCAAGGTTACACCCAGCCCGACGACAAAGGGTGGGGTAACAATAGGCAGAATTGAGAAGATGCGCCCCAGCAAAGCGGAGCGTTTGGCAATACGCGTGGTATAGATAGCCAGCACCATACCGAAAAAGGTACAACCTATGCCAACCGCCACCGACAGCAGGAACGAATTCCAGATAACTTGCAGGATATGCGCTTGACCGAGGATTGCCATAAACTGCCACGGTGCAAAAGCGCCACTCTCATCGGTAAAGATCGGGATAAAAATGGCAATACTGGGGAACAGAATAAAAACGGTGATCAGGGCAATGATAGTCACCAGTGATCCGAGTACAAAACGGTCACCACCCAGCCATTCAAGGCGCGCCAGCGCCAGAGTAATGATTGCCCCCAGAGCGATAAACAGCCCGATAGTGGCAAATCCTAACCCGCGCCCGAGCCAGGCTGAGCTTACCACCACCAGCAGTGCGCAGAATAAGGCATAGCCTGCATCAAACAGATGGCGGTAGCGATGTTCGCGACCAACGGGTGACAATGGCCTGAAAAGCAGCAGTAACGGCAGGCCAAACCACAGCGTACTGATATTAAGGCCAGACCAACCATAAGAGGCCAGTAGCTCCGAACGACTGGCCTCAAGCAGGCCGTAATCCAGGCTAAACGCGGGCAATAGGGCAAAAGCAGCCACGGCGAAAGCCAGCCAATAGAAAATAGCATCCCGTGTCTGCGGGAGCCGCAGAGCATGTGCATGTGTCATGGTGTTCCCCAGATACCCTTTGTCCCTGGCGTTACAGCAATGTTCGCTTACCTTGCGAACCGGCATAAATGCTATGCAAACCGGTCACCGACCGATCTGTTATTCACTTGCTGCCTTGCTGCAACGCCAATGACTCGGTTATAGAAATAAATTATTTATATGAGTCGGAGTCCTTTGTGGGCTTTTATTGGCCCATCTTGACGTCGTTGACCCACTTGGTGATCAGCTTCTTACGCATTTCTGTGGCACCATAAGTGTCCATGTCGTAGTTAATCAGCTTCAGATCATCCAACTTGAGCGAGTTAGGTGAGGTTGCCGCCGTGGTATTGGTCAGAATCTGGTAGGACTGGCCCTTCTGCCATGCCAGTTCTTGTGCCTCTTTTGACAACACCCAATCAACAAATAACTTGGCATTATCCAGATTACGAGCGCCCTTTAGGATACTGACTCCGCCGATTTCATAGCCGGAACCCTCACATGGCGAGATCAATTTCAACGGTGCACCTTTCTCTTTTTCCAGCGAGTAGTCGTGCAGGAAGCCAATACCAATTGTGGTTTCGCCACGGGCAGCATTCCGGGCCGGGGCAATACCGGATTTGGTGTATTGCGACACGTTGGCATTCAGTTTTTTCAGGTAATCGAAGGCGGCATCTTCACCCCATAATTGTGAAAAAGTTGCCAACGCGGTGTAGGCGGTACCGGAGCTTTGTGGATCAGCAATCTGAATTTCACCTTTGTAAACTGGGTTGGTCAGGTCTTTCCAACATTTTGGCTCTGGCAGACCTTTTTCTTTCAAGCGGTCGGTATTCACACCCATGCCTAAAATGCCGATGTAAACCGCTGAAGAGTAGTTACCTTTGCGTTTGGCCGGATCACGGAACTGCGGCATTATTTGCGCCAGATTAGGTGACTGGTAAGGATAGAGCAGGTCCATTTCACCCGCTTGAGATTGTGGATCCAGAGTGCCGCCATACCAAACATCGGCCTGCGGGTTCTTTTTCTCAGCATCCACTTTGGCCAGCGTGCTGCCGGAACCATTACGAATAAAGCTGGTTTTTACATCGTATTTTGCCCCAAAGGCTTTGGCTTCTTCTTCACACATCGCATTGGTGGCACTGCAATAAATCACCAGACGGCCTTCGGCTTTGGCGACAGTAGTCAAGGCGCTCAGGGCGAGGCCGGCGGCAATCAGAACTGAGAGTGGTGCGAGTTTCATAACATTATCCTTTTATCCCTTTTTGTCGCCGATACGGGGTGACAGGTCGGGCTGATGTTGTAGGGTAGAGGTCGTGCTGACTTCACGTAACGTACTGTTTTATTTTCTTTTTTAGGTGCTACTCACCTGCGTTCCATTGCGGGCTAAAGATTATCTTTATCTTGTGGGGCGAATCTCTTTTGCGCGGGTTCCAACCCCGACAAATTCATACCGGTCATTAATAGCGGCATTAATAGCAACCCAACCCCGGCTGATGCCAACGTCAGTAAGGCAAAAAAGCCTTGCCAGCCATAATGTTGCAATACTTGCGCCAGTGGCCATCCCGCGAGTGCTGCACCGAGGTAGGCAAATAATCCGAGAAATCCAGTGACCGTACCGGCGGCGTCTTTATGGGTATATTCCGTTGCCGCCAATCCAATGAGCATTTGCGGCCCGAAAACAAAAAAACCGATACTGAAAAATGTCACTGACAGCAGCGGATAGTTATGTACCGGTGCCAACCACAGCGCGGTCATAGTCAGAAATAACCCCAGCGCGAATAACAAAATCATCGGTGCCCGTTGACCACGAAATAACAGATCTGATCCCCAGCCAGCAAACAGCGCGCCAAATAATCCACCTAACTCAAATAACGACAACGTGGCATTGGCACTGAGCAAATTGACCCCATGGCTCTCCGCCAGCCAGATATTGCCCCAGTCGTTGAGAGCAATGCGGATCAAATAGACCAGCACATAAGAGACCCCCAGCAACCAGATGGTGCGATTACCTAAAATGGCATCACGTAAAATACGCCCCATCGGCATCGGCGGGCTTTGTTGCTCCTGCCATTGATCCTGTGGATCGCGCCGCCATTGGCCGATAGTCGGCAAACCTTGCTGTTGCGGCTTATCGCACAACTGCCAGCACAGCCAAATCCCTAATACGATGCCTATCGCACCCGGTACCAGTAGTGCGGCTTGCCAGCCATAGTGCGAAGCCAGAAAGGCAGACAGCAGAGGCACTGCCGCCCCCCCGATGCTGATAGAGGTATTCCAGCATCCCCACCAGCTACCGCGTTCACTGCGTGAATACCATGTGCTGAGCAATTTGGCGCATGGCGGCCAGCCCCATCCCTGAAAGAAGCCATTCAAGGTCCACACAATTAACAGTGCGGGTAGGGTGTGGCATAGGGTGAACACCACATTCAGCACCCCGGTCATCATCAGGCCGATGCCCATAATCCAGCGGGCTTGAGTCCGGTCGCTGACGATACCGGAGACAAATTTAGAACCGCCGTAAGCCAGGTAAAACAGGGTGCCGAGTAAGCCGATATCCCCTTTGTCCAACCCCAGTTCCAGTTGCATCACTGGCATCGCGTAATTGACACTTTTACGCGTTAAATAAAAGGCGGCGTAACCCATCACCATGGCGGCCATCAGGCGCGGCCGCCAATAGCGATAACGCGCATTCACCTGTTCCGGCGTCAAAGGCTCGGGGGGTAAAGTCTTCGACGACGTGTACGATGCAGGCATGGATTCCTCCAGTAAGTGAGTTGAGTGTAGGGAAGGTGAAAGTGAAAGAGATGAGACAAGGTTTTAGGCGGCTAGGAATAATGCTTATTTATGAAGACTTTTGATTCAATTTTGTGGGCAGGTTCACAGTGTCATTACTGCGGACGTGAGTGGGTAGATTGACCACCACCCGGGTACCTAGCCGGCGTTGCAGTAACCAGTCTCCCCCCAGTGCGCGCACCCGTTCTTCAATGCCACGCAGGCCAAAACCACCTCCAGGCGGTTGTACCGGAATACCCATGCCATCATCGCGCACGTCCAGCGTGATGATATTGTTACCGATGCGCAGGCTGACGTGAATATTGTGTGCCTTGGCATGCTTATTAATATTGTTCAATAACTCCTGCACCAATCGATACAGGGTGAATATCACTGCATCTTCACCAGGGTCGGGTGGCAGCGCATAATCCAGTTGGAAGTTGATACCTTGCTCGGCAAAAGCAAATTCTTCAGCCAGATGGTGCAGTGCTTGATCCAGCGGCATTTCATCCAGAACTGGCGGACGTAACTGGCGTAACAGTTGGCGCGTGGTTTGATGAATACGTTGCGACAGGGTGCTTATCTGATTTGCTGCGGATTGCGCTGCCGCGGAGGGGGCGCTGCGGTTGACTAACATCGCTTGGATTTGAATTGCAGTGATATTCTGACCAATCTCATCATGCAACTCGCGTGCAATCTCTTTGCGCACATCCTCCTCGGTATGCACCAACCGCTCCATTAGTTTGCGGCGAGTTTGTAATTCTTGTTCTAACTGATTGCGGTAACGGTGCAGATGTTGTGTCAGTTGCTGCTGACGGCTGATAGCGATACCCAGCGTCATCCCCAGCAGGGCTTGGGTCGAGAGGAACAGCTCCAGTTCCGCCAGGTCATGAAACGCGCCACTGGCCTGACGGGTGACCGTTATCATCAGGCTGCCTAATACCGCAGCCAATACCCCCCCTTGCCAACCGAATTTGTAAGCCATAAACACATTGGGCAGAAAAACAAAAATCAGCAACAGGCGCTCCATATTCGGCGTAATAGCAACCTGTATACACACGCCAATGGCAAAAATAAGCGAGCACCAAATCAGTAGCGAGGTACGCAGCGGCGGATCGGGCATCTGTTGGGAAAACAGGTTACGGATGTGCTGCTGCTTTAAATATTCATAGATAAGATAGGTAAAGGGGACTAGCAAAATACCGCCGGTAAAGGTGGCAAGCAGGGTCTGCGTTAACGATAAAGGTAGCCAAAAACCCAGTACGAAGCCGTGCAGTAAGCTGTTGCCCGTCACCGCCGTGAGTAAAAGTAACAGCCGTTGCCAATAAAGGGTGTAGTGATGCCAGAAACGTTGACTCAGCCAGGCGGGCAATAAACTCAGCGCCGATGAAAGCACAATTAAGGCCGTAACTTGTAACTTTTCGCTATACAACCACCACAACATCCCAGATTCGGCCAGCAGCAGTACCGGCCAATAACGGCGGGGTAGCAGAATCATTAAGGCCAGCCGTAGCCCTTGCGGCAGCAGTAAAACGGCGTGTAAACCGTCATTACTGAGATAAAAACTGATGGTCCACAGGGCGAGCCAACTCAGAGAATAGAAGATGGTCAGAAACAGCGATAGCCCCACCGACCGTAGCTGCAACATACTTAGTTACCTGCCAACAACTGATGCTGTAGGGCAAAATGCACCAGTTCGACAGTGGTTTCACAGTTGAGTTTGCCCAGAATATTGGCTCGATGGACGTGGACGGTTTTGTGGCTGAGTGACAATTGCTCGGCAATGGATTTAACACTGATTCCATTGATTAACAATTGGAAAACCTCTTTCTCGCGTGGCGTTAATATTGCCAGTTGTGGCGGATGTTGTGGTATATAACGCAGTGCTCGCAGTGCGTCGGCACACAGATAGAGGCCGCCGCCATTGACCGTCCGCAGCGCCTGAACCAATTCATCCGGCCCACAGCGTTTAGTCAGATAGCCGCTGGCTCCCGCATCCATCGCACTTTGCACAAAGGCGGTGGTGTCATAAATACTCAGAATAATTGCGCGAAAATGAGGCATGGTTTGACGCAGACGTTTGAGCAGACTTAGCCCGCTTTCATCCGGCATCGAAATATCCATAACGGTAACATGCACATCGATATTCGGTAGTTCGGCCCACGCCTGTGCTGCCGAACCATACTCACCAATAATGCGAATATCTTTTTCCAGCGAGAGCAGTTGGGCAAACCCAGAACGGACGACAATATGGTCATCTATCAATGCAACATTAATCATGATTTTTCTGTATTACGGAACCTAGCCTGCATGATGCTCATCAATCTTTGTTGTAGCAATAATTGTTATCAAAAATGTTAGAGGCTTAACAGATGCAGGAAAAATCTGATTATTAACTAGGCAATTATTATCTGAGAAATGAAGCGCTCCACGTGATTGACGGTGGAACGCCTTTGCTGTCGAGTGGAGAGTCGTGCCAACTACGCTGATTTTTTACTGCGATAAATCCGCTGTGGCCGACCCACCTTGCCATAAATAATTTCTGCCTGTAGGGCCTGATTAGTGGCACAGAACTCCAGATAACGGCGTGCCGTAGTACGGCTTAATCCCAGAACCTGGGCGACAGTTTCTGCGGTGTACTCCGCCGTGTTATCACTGAATAGGGTTTGGATTTTGTCCAATGTCATCTGGTCTATGCCTAATGGTAGCGTCACTTTCTGTTCACCACGGGCATAGGTATTATACATTTCATCGATCTGGCGCTGATTAACCTTGGTACCATCTTGTAATACCTGATGGCGGTGGCTGTAACGGGCTAATGACTGCTCCAACCGCTCATAGGCTACCGGTTTAATCAGGTAATCAAAAACCCCATAACGGATTGCTTCAGATACCGTCTCACTATCGCTGGCAGCAGTGACGAAAATAATGCCACCAGAGAAACCCTGTAAGGTCATCTCACGCAGTAATTCCAGGCCACTACCATCGGGCAGATAGTTATCCAGCAAAATCAAATCAGGCTTGAAACGCGTCACCATGCTGCGGGCTTGTTGCAAGTTACCCGCGAGCCAAACTTCGTGGCAATAGCTGCTTTGTTTGATAAATTCTGCATGCATCTCTGCCAGCGGTGTTTCGTCTTCTACCACTAAAATATTAAGCCATTCCATGGGATCTCCTCATCTTTGAGATCAACGCGTCTTCGGAATAAAGACCGTAAATAAGGTGCCGCGCGGCGGATTTTCTTCTATCGTAATGGTGCCGCCACTTTGCTGAACATAGGTGGCTACCAGGTACAGGCCGATCCCGTGTTCGTCTGAATTTTTAGAGCTGATACCGCGTTCGAATAAGCTATCTTGCAGTTGTGGATCGATACCGCAACCGTGGTCAGCAACCTCCAAAATCAAGTTATCCCCTTCATCAGAGAGGTAAATCTCAACCTGTTTATCGCATTCCGGGTTCTTCAAGCTAGCCTCAAAAGCGTTATCCAGTAAATTCCCCATGATGGCAGCCAATTCGTTCTCCCCGATGGTGGGCGGCAGTATGCCCAACTGGCAACCGGGAATAAAGTTCAAGCTCAGCCCTAACTCCTTGGCCCGGTGGTATTTACCGAAGAGTAAAGCGGCAATTTGCCGGTTACTGAACGCGGTACGTAACATATCAATCAGAGCCTGATGGGATGAAGACTCGGTTTTTACCATCTCAAGCGCCCGATCAAACTCTTTCATCTGCAATAACCCACTGATGGTTGACATCCAGTTCAAGTGTTCATGGCGTACCGTGCGCAGATTCTCGACATATTGCTTAATCTGGCTCAGTTGGACGCTAAGAGTATGAATATCATCCTGGCTACGAAAGCTCACCACCCAGCCTTGAAACACCCCCTCTTCAGACCAAATACCCGCCCGATTGGCGATAGTATTCAAGCCATTAAAGGTACATAGCTCATCCTGACGGTTATCGCCGGTTTGATCGAGGAAGAAATGGTCAGGTGAGACCACTTCACTGACGTTGCAACCTATTAACTGTTGTGGTGTGGCGGAGATGTGCAGCATTTTACGCGCATTTTGATTGATTGCAGTGATCCTTCCCTCAGGATCAACCGCCAGCAGCCCTTCAAATACGGCACCAAACAAGGCTTCTTGTTGGCGCAATACCCGCGCTATCTCTTTCGGCTCCATTCCCATCATTTGTCGGCGGATGTGGTGTGCAAACAGCCATGACAACAATAGCAATACAATCAGCACCATGATAAACGAGTGAGTGAGTGGCAGCAGATAAATGAGTCGCCAGTGGTCAATCTTGCTGATGAGGTAGCCCAGAGAAACGACCCCGATGATTTGTCCGTGTTCGTCACGGATCGGGGTTTTGGCCCGCATCGCTTCCCCCATCGAGCCTTTACCGAAAATGATATAACTTTCACCTCGTTCCAGCGCACCGGGTTTCGTCCATTGCATCGGATAACCAATCATTTGCGGATTAGGGTGATACAGACGAATCGACTGAGTATCGCCAATCACCAGATAATCAAGATCTGAGGTATCACCTAACCGCCCCACAATTTGTGCTAACTGAGCTTTATCGCGGCGTTTTACTGCAGCCACCACCGAATCCATCGCGGCGATAATCTTGGCCTGATTCATCGCGGTTTTACTGACCTGATCCAGTAAATATTGTTCAAAACTGTGGCTCAGAAAACGATCAAGTGTACCAACCAAAATGATCGAGACGGTTAATAGCAGCAAAAATATACGCAGCGGGAAGGCAATATTCTTCAAGCGACTCCATTTCAGGCCGTGCCATTTTAATTTGCGTAATGGGGAAGAACCTGAAGAGGAACTGGGCATGCTACTCACCTTAATTAACATATGGACCATTAGCACAGGCATTAACATAAGTGAATTTAAGCAATAATTAAATAGCTAAGAGAAATAAAAAATAATATTAATAATTAAAGAAATTAAAACCATTAAATAACTTATATTTACTCTCTTATATGTGAAATCGGTCAATTAACCACGCTATTTTTATGTTTAGCATGTGGTCGTAAATTAATTGGAATTAAAAATCAGTTTTTAAATGGTTATTTTATAGTGTTGTTTTTATTTGAATTTTTAATTTAAATCGTACGCTTTGACTTGCCTGATTATCGGGAGTTTAACTTGTGTTTTATTTGTTATATAAACGTTATGCTAGAGAGTGAATTATGGATACGGTATTTAGTCAAATTAATCGTTCAGAGCATCAGCAAATTGCAGAAATAACACGTTTCTTGCGTGCAAACGATCTGAATATAGATACCACTGTTGACGTATTTATTACCGTAAGCCGTAATGAACAACTCGTGGCCTGTGGCGGGATTGCCGGCAATATTATCAAATGCGTGGCAATCAGTGAGCAGGTTAGGGGGGAAGGATTGGCGCTGACCCTGGCGACCGAACTGGTCAATTTGGCCTATGAACGTCACCATAGCCATCTGTTTATTTATACCAAGACCAAGAATGAAGACTTATTTAAAACCTGTGGCTTTTATCCGATAGCCAGTGTCCCCGGTATTGTGGTGTTGATGGAAAATAGCGCCTGCCGCTTGCAGCGTTATGCCAAACAACTAAGCCAGTTACGCCAACCGGGACAAAAAATTGGCAGCATTGTAATGAATGCCAATCCGTTTACCCGTGGGCATCAATATTTAGTCCGCCAGGCCGCGGCACAGTGTGATTGGTTGCACCTGTTTTTGGTGAAAGAAGATAACTCGCGTTTCCCTTATGAAGATCGCCTGCAATTAGTGCTCAGTGGCACCGAGGATATTGCCAATCTTACCGTGCATCCAGGCTCGGAATATATGATCTCTCGTGCCACTTTCCCGTGTTATTTCATTAAAGATCAAGGTGTGGCCGATGACTGTTATACCGAAATCGATCTGAAGATATTCCGTCAATATTTGGCCCCGGCATTGGGTGTCACTCACCGCTTTGTTGGTACCGAACCGTTTTGTACCGTGACCGCCAAATATAACCATGACATGAGCTACTGGCTGGAAACCCCGTTATTAGTCTATCCCCCCATCTCACTGGTAGAAATTGAGCGCCTTAAATATCACAACACCGCTATTTCTGCCTCTTGGGTACGCAAATTACTGGCTCAGGGGGATGGCGAAACCATTCGTAAATTGGTCCCCCCCGCCACCTGCCACTATCTACAACGCCTGCTGGCGCAGCGGGCAAAAAAGGTAGCTTCAGCAAAGGATCCAGCCCTGTTTTAGTCGAATAAAGCAGGGCACAAAGATAGGTGCAGATACGTAGATCAGCAATCTCGAATTTGAAGACAAGTTAATCAGGTGAAAAATGAAAATTATCAGAGAGGCCGTCGCCGGAACACTGGAGTCGAGCGACGTGATGGTGCGCATTGCGCCATTAAATCCACCCGAAATAGATCTGCAAATACATAGCAGTGTGGATAAGCAGTTTGGTGAAGCTATTCGTTACAGTGTTTTGGCACTGTTGGAACAGTATCGGCTAAGCGGAGTGCAACTGATTATTGACGATAAAGGCGCACTGGATTGCGTGTTGCAGGCTCGGTTGGAAACCGCGCTACTCAGGGCAAGTGACGAAAAAATTCTGCCATGGAGAGTATCGTGATGAAACCTGAAATGAAAAACAGAATGCGTCGCAGCATGTTATTTGTTCCTGGCGCTAATGCTGCAATGGTAAGCAATGCCTTTATTTATCAGGCTGATGCATTGATGTTCGATCTGGAAGACTCGGTTATTCTGCGCGAAAAAGATGCCGCCCGACGTTTGGTCTATCACGCCTTGCAACACCCGCTTTATCAAGATGTGGAAACCATTGTGCGAGTCAATGCGTTGGACTCAGCCTACGGACTGGCCGATTTGGAAGCGGTGGTCCGAGGGGGGGCCGATATTGTACGTCTGCCCAAAACTGACTGTGCGCAAGATGTGACCGATATGGCGCGCGAGATCAGCCGTATCGAGTCGGAATGCGGCCGTGACGTTGGCAGTACAGGTCTGCTGGCCGCGATTGAGTCAGCACAAGGGATTACTCAGGCACTGGCTATTGCACAGGCATCTCCGCGCCTGATGGGGATTGCATTAGGTGCAGAGGACTATGTGCGTAACTTGCGTACCGAGCGCTCACCAGAAGGTATTGAGCTGCTGTTTGCGCGCTGTTCAATTTTGCAGGCGGCCCGCGCTGTTGGAATTCAGGCTTTCGATACCGTCTATTCCGATGCCAACAACGAAGCCGGTTTTTTGCAGGAAGCCGCATTGATCAAACAACTGGGCTTTGATGGCAAATCGCTGATTAACCCACGGCAAATCGAACTGCTACATAACCTCTATGCCCCGACCGAGAAGGAAGTCCACCACGCACAACGCGTGGTCGATGCGGCGGCGGCGGCGGCGGCGGAAGCCGAAGGACGTGGGGTGGTCTCCCTGAATGGCAAGATGGTAGATAGCCCGGTGATTGAACGGGCACGGTTGGTTTTGCAACGTGCGGTCAGTGGCCTGCGTGAGGAATAAAAGATGAATAGGCAACAACGAGTAGAAAGCTTAAGTCGCACTCAGGATAACGGCCCGGCGTACCACCTGTATCAAAACACCTCGAAAGCGAATTTACAGGCGCAGAAACCCCGTGATATCAAAATATGTGACTCACTGGAGACAGTTATCCGCCGTTGCGGGTTGCAAGATGGCATGACTATCTCCTTTCACCATGCTTTTCGTGCTGGTGATTTAACCCTGAATCTGGTGATGGATACCATTGCCGCCATGGGATTCAAAAATCTGCGTCTGGCCTCCAGCTCGCTGAGCGACTGCCATTCACCGCTGGTGGATCATATCCGCAATGGGGTGGTCAGTGAGATCTATACCTCTGGTCTGCGCGGGCCGTTGGCAGAGGAGGTCTCTCGTGGGTTACTGGCTAAACCCGTACAGATTCACTCCCACGGTGGCCGGGTTAATCTGATTGAATCCGGCGAACTGACTATCGATATTGCCTTTATCGGCGTACCGGCCTGTGATGAATTTGGTAACGCCAATGGCTTTAGCGGTAATGCCTGTTGTGGCTCGTTGGGCTATGCCAGAGTCGATGCAGAATATGCACACTGTGTGGTATTGCTGACAGAAGCGGTGGTGACCTATCCCCATCATCCAGCCAGTATTACCCAAGATCAAGTTGACCTGATTGTACAGGTTGAAAAGGTCGGTGATGCCGACAAGATCGGTGCTGATACCACCCGAATGACCTCGAATCCTCGTGAGTTACTGATCGCCCGCCGAGCTGCCGAGGTGATTGCCGGTTCTGGCTATTTTATCGATGGATTTTCTTTGCAGACCGGGACCGGCGGGGCATCGCTGGCAGTGACGCGCTTCCTTGAGGATAAAATGCTGCGGCGCAACATTACTGCCGCTTTTGCCCTCGGTGGCATTACTTCAACAATGGTAGAACTGCACGAAAAAGGGCTGATTACCAAGTTGTTGGATGTGCAAAGCTTTGACCGGCAGGCTGCTTCTTCACTGGCCCGTAATCCACGTCACATCGAAATCAGTGCCAATCAATACGCCAATTTTAGTTCGAAAGGTGCGTCAGTCGACCGACTGGATGTGGTGGTGCTCAGTGCTCTGGAGATTGATACCCGTTTTAACGTCAATGTACTGACCGGCTCGGATGGCGTGTTACGCGGTGCCTCTGGCGGCCATTGCGATACGGCGGTCGCCGCCCGACTCTCTATCATCGTCGCTCCCTTGGTTCGTGGCCGGATCCCGACGCTGGTCAATGACGTCACCACCTGTGTGACGCCCGGCTCCAGCGTCGATATTTTAGTGACCGATCATGGTATTGTGGTTAATCCAGCCCGGCCCGAATTGGCAGAACGCTTACAGCAAGCCGGTTTAGCCGTAGTCACCATCGAATGGCTGCATCAGCGCGCGTTACTGCTGACTGGCGTGCCACAACCTATTGCATTTACTGATCGCGTCGTAGCGGTGGTGCGCTATCGCGACGGCTCAGTAATTGACGTTGTGCATCAAATACAGGAGTAGGCGATGAACACTCTCTCTCCTGCGTTAGCGGCCAACCGGCCCATCAGCTTACCGGAGTTACTTACCAGCCGTGAGTCCCGTCAGAGCAGACAACAGGCGTGGCTGGCTCGCCATCAGGTGACGTTGATTTCACTGACGTTGGTGGCACCCGGTGCGGTGAAAGATAACCCATTGACGCGCAAATTATTTGCATTGGCATGGCAGGCGATCACCTCGCTAAGTCAACAGCAGTGTTGGCCAGTGTTGCAACAAGAGATTTTTCCACTGCCGACCGGCTGTGAAGGTTTGATTGCGGTGGATTTACCTGCGGAACAGGTGAAGGACGCCGCGTTGTTACTTGAGCTAAAGCACCCGCAGGGCCGGTTATGGGATATCGATGTGCTTGATGCATCGGGGCAAATCTTATCGCGCCGTGATGTGGGGTTAGCGCCGCGCCGCTGTCTGCTTTGTCACCGTCCAGCCAATGTCTGTGCCCGCGCGCAAACTCACAGTATTGACCAACTATTGGTTCAGATGGAGTTGATGCTCAATGCCACAACTGCAACGCACTGACAACAGGGCGGCTCAATCACCTGTCGCCTCCTCTGACTTTGCCAAAAAATATGGCGCACTGGCGTATCGCGCCATGCTGGCAGAGGTGAATCTGACACCGAAACCGGGCCTGGTGGATCGCTTCAATTGTGGTGCACATAAGGATATGGCGCTGATCGATTTTTATCACAGTGCCGATGCTATTGCGCCGTGGCTCCCGCGCTTTATAGAACAGGGCATCAACCACGCTCAGCTTGGTGGGCAGGCAGCACTGAACAGCCTGCGACCGCTGGGACTGGCGTGTGAAAATAGTATGTTCCACGCCACTGGGGGGGTGAATACCCATAAAGGTAGCGTTTTTTCGCTGGGATTAATTTGCTGTGCGTTGGGGCGGCTGAAAGCGCGAGGTGAATGGATTAGCGCTGATGCTATTTGCCAGGAGGCGGCACGTCTGTGCTCTGGGCTGACAGAGCGTGAGTTGTGTCAATCCAATCCACAACAAACGGCGGGCCAACGGCTGTTCAATCACTATGGCCTGACCGGCGCACGCGGCGAGGCCGAATCTGGCTTCGCTACCGTGTTGAATTATGCCTTGCCGGCTTACCAACGCTTATTAGTTAACGGGGCGGAATCCGACCATGCCTTATTGCACACTTTGCTGATTTTGATGTCCGTCAACAGCGATACCAATGTGGTATCCCGTGGCGGTATGGCCGGGCTGCAATGGCTGCAACAGCAGGCGACAGAGATTCTGGCCTCACTCGCATCGGCAGGGATGGGTTCTCCTCTCAGCCTGAGGCGGGTGCGAATGTTTGATACCCAATGTATCGCCCGCAACCTTAGTCCCGGCGGCAGTGCTGACCTGCTGATCCTAACCTGGTTTCTGGCGCAGTTCCCTCATCATCTCCCTCACAAAAATAATAGCGTTGTTATTGAACCAGTAACAGCTATAGGAGTATCTCTATGTTGAAGTCGCAAGAGAAATTATGGAAAGCGCTCGCGCCTTTTGTGGTGCTGGCTGTTCTGCTGTTGATTCCCACCCCGGAAGGAATGCCACCTCAAGCCTGGCGCTATTTTGCGATTTTTGTCGCCATGATTGTTGGGATGATTTTAGAACCGATTCCAGCCACCGCGATAAGCTTTATCGCCGTGACGATATGTGTACTGAGTTCAGATTGGGTGCTATTTAGTGCGGCTGAAGTGGCTGATGCCAGCTTTAACGGCGGTAAGGAGTCTTTAAAATGGGGGCTGGCCGGGTTCTCCAGTACCACTGTCTGGCTGGTGTTTGGGGCATTTATCTTTGCGCTGGGTTATGAAGCCACCGGACTTGGCCGCCGTATCGCCCTGTTCATGGTGAAATTCATGGGCAAACGTACCCTGACGTTGGGTTATGCCATTGTTATTATAGATATTCTGTTGGCACCCTTTACACCATCAAATACTGCCCGTACCGGGGGAACAGTGTTCCCGGTAGTAAAAAATCTGCCACCCCTGTTTGATTCATTCCCCAATGATCCGTCGTCACGGCGTATCGGGGGGTACCTAATGTGGATGATGGTGATCGGGACCAGTATCAGCTCCTCCATGTTTGTCACTGGCGCGGCACCTAACGTGCTGGGTATCGAGTTTGTCAATAAAATTGCCGGTGTCCATATTGGCTGGATGCAGTGGTTTTTGGCGTTCCTGCCCGTTGGGTTAATTTTACTGATAGTGGCCCCCTGGCTCTCTTATGTGTTGTATAAACCCGGCGTGACCAAAAGCGATGAGGTAGCGGCTTGGGCGCAAACAGCACTGACTGAGATGGGGGCGTTAACGCGCAAGGAAGCAATCCTAATTGGTTTGGTGCTGCTGAGCCTGTGCTTATGGGTGTTTGGCGGTAAATTCATTGATGCGACGGCGGTAGGGTTGCTGGCAGTATCCCTGATGTTGGCACTGCATGTGGTGTCGTGGAAAGACATTACTAAATACTCAAGTGCCTGGAACACGCTGGTCAATCTGGCCACACTAGTGGTGATGGCCAATGGCTTAACGCGGTCGGGCTTCATTGATTGGTTCGCCAATACCATGAGTACCCATTTGGATGGTTTCTCGCCGAATATGACGGTGGTCGCGCTAGTATTGGTGTTCTATTTCTCTCATTATCTGTTTGCCAGCTTGTCTGCCCACACGGCAACCATGCTGCCGGTTATTTTGGCGGTCGGTAAAGGTTTAAGTGGTGTGCCGATGGAACATTTATCTATGCTGCTGGTGTTATCCATTGGGATCATGGGTGTCCTGACGCCGTATGCGACTGGCCCTGGTGTGATTATCTATGGCTGTGGTTATGTGAAATCGAAAGATTATTGGCGGCTGGGTGGCATCATGGGGGTGTTCTACATCTCAATGTTGCTGCTGGTGGGCTGGCCAATCATGAGCCTGTGGTATTGATGACAAAGTAACCGTGAGAAGGGCCGGTCAGCGGCCCGACTCATGATTATCGGTTTATCAGCCGGTGTACACGCCAAATACCCTTGGCAGCCACAGTGATATTTCAGGAATATAAGTGACCAACATCAGCACCAGGAACAGTGCGCCGTAGAACGGCAACATCGCTTTCACCACTTGTTCAATCTTCTGTTTACTCACCGCACTGGCGACAAATAGCACCGACCCCACCGGGGGAGTGATCAGACCAATTCCCAAATTGATCAACATAATCATACCGAAATGGACCGGATCAATACCTAATGAATTGGTCACTGGCATCAGTACCGGTGTTAGGATCAAAATCAGCGGTGCCATATCCATCAAGGTGCCAATCAGCAGCAGCATGATATTGATACACATCAGAATCACGTATTTGTTATCAGAAACCGAGGTAAAGAATTCAGTGATACGTTCTGGCAACTGCATGTAGGTCATGATAGCGCCGAAACTGGCGGCAAAACCTATTAAAATCATCACGATAGTGACAGTTTTTACTGTGCGATACATCAGTTTAGGCAATTCGGACCATTTATAGTCGCGATAGATAAACATAGTGACAAAGAATGACCACAAACAGGCAATCGCGGCAGATTCTGTGGCGGTAAATACCCCGGAAAGAATTCCTCCCATGATGATGACCACCGTCATCAACCCCCATAATGTATCGACAAAGATTTTGAGCGCCTGACGGAACGGCACTCGTTCACCTTTAGGGTAACCTCGCTTATAGGCAAAGCCGACACACATTAACATCAGGGTAAAACTGAGCAGCAAGCCCGGTAAAATCCCGGCAATAAACAGTGCCGCGATGGATACGGTGCCGCCGGTTGCCAGTGAGTAAATCACCGAATTATGGCTGGGTGGGGTCAATATCGCCTGCACTGAACCACTGGCGGTGACTGCGGCGGCAAAATCACGCGGATAGCCTTTTTTATCCATTTCCGGGATCATTACCGAGCCAATGGAGGCGGTATCTGCCACTGATGATCCTGAAATGGCACCGAAAAATGTTGAAGCCACAATGTTAACTAGCGACAAACCACCACGGATGAAACCAACGAAAATATAGGCGAAACTCACCAGCCGCCGTGCGATGCCACCTTCGGCCATAATGGCCCCCGCCAGAATAAAGAACGGAATGGCCAGTAATGAGAATTTATTGACGCCACTGGTGATTTGAATCATCACCGCTTCCAACGGTAAATCAATCCAAAATGCACCGGCGATGGCACTTAAACCGACGGCATAAGCCACCGGGACACCAATAGCCAGCAAGATTGCCAGCGTAAAAACTAAAATAAATGCGTCCATAAGGCAAAGTTCCCCAAATTATGAATTGCCGATCATCACTACCGGGCGGTGGGTCTGCGGGCCAAAAAATAGCCGCTCGATGATAAACATCAGCGTAATCGCGGAGCCGATTGGCAGAGGAATATAGCTTTGTCCGGCTGTCAGTAATGGGAACTCAGCCACTGGTTGTGACCAAAGCTCGCTACACAGAATGTAGCTATAGACCAAAATAAACAGGCTTATCAGCACCATCAGCAAATCAACCAATAACAGGCATACTTTTTTACCGGTCTCAGAGAGCCGATCAGTGACCATACTGACGGCAATATGTGAACCAGAACGATAACTGGCGGCAGCACCAATAAAAGTAAATGTCACCATACATAATATGGCGACGGGTTCTGGCCAGGATAAGCCATCGTTTTGGACATAACGGGCAAATATCCCCATAGGGATAACCACAACCATAATGATTAAGGCAATACCAGCGACCCAGATTGACAGGCGATATAACGCATCCATCGTTGATAGATAATAGCGAGCCATAGCGGAGACCTCAGTGTACCCAGGGTCATTGGCTACAACCCCCATGACCTTGGGTAAATATCAGTAGTATTAAAATATTTAATACTGTCGGAAAGATGTTATTGCACGGCTGCAATCTGCTTGATCAGTTCTTGATGATCCTTACCGAATTCATCACGAACGGGTTGAGTGGCTTTATAATAATAGTCATGGTCCATTTCATGATATTGCACGCCACCGGCTTTCATTTTGTCATGGGATTGCTGCACATAGGCTTGCCATAATACGCGCTGCTCAGCCTGTGCTTCTTTGGCCAATTTCAGAATAGTTTGTTGATCTTCAGCAGATAATTTATCCCATTTGGTTTTGGAATAAAGGAACAGCTCAGGAATAATAAAATGGCCGCTCAGGGTATAGTTTTTGACAACCGGCAGATAATTGTGGGCGATAAAGGTCGGTTCGTTATTTTCGGTACCATCAATCACCCCGGTTTGCATCCCGCTGAATACCTCGCTTACACCCATACTGAGTGAGTTGGCACCCATGGCCTTAAGGGTAGCCAGTGCAATCGGGCTGCCCTGAACGCGGATTTTCATACCTTTGAGATCTTCTGGTTTAACCACCGGTTCTTTGGTAATCAGATTACGGGTACCCGCATCCATCCAGCCGAGAAATACCAATTTTGAGTTCTTATTGTTAGTGATTTTATCACCGATTTCTTGGCCGATTTGACCATCAATAACTTTATGTAAATGGTCTTCGTCGCGGAACATATAGGGCAGGGTAAAGACACTGATCTCCGGCAGAATAGAGGCAACAGGGGTCATAGAAACACGAATAATATCAATTGCTCCCATTTGAGCCTGTTCTATCATTTGCTTTTCATCACCTAAGACGCCACCTGGGAATGTTTTAATTTCCAGGCGACCATCCGTTGCGGTCTTTAGTTTGTCACCCATATTTTTAACAGCAACAACATTAGGATAATCTTTGGGATGAACATCGGCAGCTTTAATTTGTTGAGCAGAGGCCATTTGACTAAATAATATGGCAGAAATAGCCAGGCACAGTGTGGGAAAAGGCTTTGGGAATTTCATTCAGTGTTCTCCAGAAGTCGCTATACAAAAGATAAAATGGATTATTTTTAATAATGGGATAGGTATATACCCAATAGAATTCAAGCAGCAGGTGCGTATCTGTAACCTGTAACCTGACGGATATATCAATATATAAAAAAAGGTTATTCCTTTATCCCTCTGGTAATTAACCTAGCTGTTTACTTTTTCTTTTAAATTGACCATTGTCACAGAAAAAGAAACGTCAGGAACTGCGTTTCAATAATTGTGAAGTGACATTTCATAATGAATTAAGTCGTATTGGGTTATTTGTTGATGGGATTGGTGTTTTGGCTTTTGGTAGCAACTTGCTTTCACTGATGTGTTTTAGCCATCGGGATAGGTTCGGATATTGTGGTGCTGTGGGTTAACTACTATTATAAAGGCCTATGAATCCAGATGATTAGGATAACGCGTGACGTCGGTATTTATTCGTAACTTTACCTTTGCCGCATTGCCAGCCAGCGGTTTAAATGGCCAACCATTGTTTCACGGCCTGTTGGCAAAATGTGATTTTGATGTCAATGAATACCGGGATGAGCTGTTTGCTGCTTATGGCATTGCCTTTCCCGGCAGTTTACAAAAAGCAGTGGCAAAACGGCGTGCCGAATACCTGGCGGGCCGTTTTGTCGCCCGACAAGTGCTGAATATGCTTGAAGTACGCAATTATCCGTTAGCGAATGGGCTAGATCGCGCGCCACTATGGCCCGCCGGTTTGATTGGCAGCATCAGTCATAACAACCAACGTGCTCTGTGCACTGCGCAAATTATAACGCCGGCTACAGAGTATTCTGATCAAAGTGCCCATGTCCACGGTGTTGGGCTAGATATTGAAAGCCTGATTGCAGTTGAAAGGGCGAATGATCTATGGCCCGGAATCCTTAGTGAGCAGGAGTACCGCGATCTTCAGGAAGGCCCATTAGTATTCAACCATTTACTGACATTGGCTTTTTCAGCCAAAGAGAGTCTATTTAAAGCGGTGTATCCACAGCTAGGGCGTTATTTTGACTTCCTGGAGGCCCGTTTCCTGAGTTATTCCATGGCATCAGGGCGTTTTGAGTTGCAGCTATTACGCGATCTCAGCAGTGACTTCCCAGCAGGCCGCATTTTTACGGGATGTTTCACTGTTAATGACAGTGATATTCAAACATTTATTGCTTACTAAGTTGGGGCTAGTCACTTGTTGTAATAACTTTTTATTTTTTTAAGTTGGAAATTTCAATCAATATAGACTAAATATTTGACTATCAACCATATTTATTTGATAGGACATCATGAAATATATAGTGCTATTCGCTTTTATCTTATGTGTAGTCTATGTGCATTTTCGTGGCAAAGTTCGCTACAAGTTCTGGCGTCAGGTCTCAGATCATTCGACATTTGTTTCACCAATCAATGTGTTTATGTATCTGTTTTCACGGGTACCCACCACGCCCTATTTAAAGCAGGATCTCTTCCCTGAATTGACCGTGCTGCGTGAAAACTGGCAGCAAATCAGGGATGAAGGTAAGGCGCTGATGGAAATCCAGCAAATCAAAGCATCGGATAAATATAATGATGCGGGTTTTAATTCGTTTTTTAAAACTGGCTGGAAACGTTTTTATCTGAAATGGTATGAAGATAGCCATCCCTCGGCGATGACACTTTGCCCTTATACCACCTCGTTATTACGCGGATTACCTTCGGTAAAGGCAGCGATGTTTGCTGAATTACCGCACGGTAGCCGCCTGCCTCGGCATCGTGATCCTTATGCCGGTTCTTTACGTTATCACCTTGGTTTAATCACCCCGAATGATGACCGCTGTTTTATTGATGTTGATGGCACCACTTACAGTTGGCGTGACGGTGAAGGCATTTTATTTGATGAAACTTATATTCATTATGCCGAGAATCAGAGTGGGCAGAATAGGCTGATCCTGTTTTGTGATATTGAGCGGCCAATGCGTTACCGCTGGGCGCAATGGATTAACCACTGGTTGGGGCGCAATTTAATGAGTGCAGCCACAGCCCCCAACGAAGAGGGGGATCGTACCGGTGGTGTCAATCGTATGTTTAAATACATCTATGCAGTGCGCAAGGTGGGGAAACGGTTGAAAGCCTGGAATCGTAGGATCTATTATTTGATTAAATGGATATTATTCGGTGGTATTGCCGTATTGATTTTTTATGCACTGTAAAAGAAAACAGCTCACAGAACAGACTATCAAATAGCGAAAGCCCCGCCCAACCTTAGCTATACGGGGCTTTCTCATCAATTATCTTGATCACTTTTCTTTTTTGACGCCCGCAACCCCGCCACAAATCCAGACTCAGACCAACATCACACCCAAAATTGATACTTAGAGTCGTCAAAAATAAATGAAATATTTTATTCTATTGATGGCTGCTTTTGAAATAATATAGTTATCTAAGTCACAAAATTGTAAATTTTTTTGTAATTATAGCGTGAATAACGCATCAGTGCCGTCATCTATTCTAAGTATAATATTACTTATATATCAGTTAGATAATTGTGTGTTTGATGATGAGATACCTGTATTACCTGAAATTCCCCTCACCAAAAATGAAATTATAATGCCATGTTGTGATCGATATAGAATTTTAATTTCAATCAAAATGATATGTTGTGTCACAGTGAGTTAACATACTTATCAGTGATAACGCCAGTTGAGGATCGCCAGAAACCGCTAGCGAGCATTCATTGATAGTCTATTTTTGTCTCGTCAGGAGGATATAGATGAAAGAAGTCAGTGTTGGATTGATTGGTGGTGGTTATTGCAGCCAAGCCGTCGGTTGGTTTCAGGCCGCAACCTTTGTTTGTGCTGTCAGCAGAATGAGGGGCTGGGACGTCGGTTGAGGCGGGGTAGCAAAATATAACGTATTACCAGTACCACCATGGTAATCGGTACATTTTAAAAATTGGGAGCGCAAAAGGATCATGCAAAATAAAAACCGTAGCAAGAATCATATAATATCGCACTCTGGAATAAAGCTTATTTGTCTTCAATAACTGCATTTATCTTATTAATAAATCAGAGTGTCAAAAAGTTCTTCATCACCTCCATGTTTTAAGGTGGAGAAGGAGTTACTTTTGTTTTTTGAAACCCTTTTTGACATTAAATGGATAATCAAATAAAAAGGTAATGATATGTCGTTAATGATGAATCTCAATGCACAACAGAGAAAACGATTACATCAAATAACATTAGTCGCTACATTTGGTGGCTTGCTCTTTGGTTATGATACCGGTGTTATTAATGGTGCATTTTCTTCATTGAAAGAAAATATGGCCCTGACGCCGACGACTGTGGGCCTGGTAATGAGTGTACTGTTGGTCGGTGCCGCCATTGGTAGTGTTTTTGGCGGAAAATTGGCTGACTTTTTTGGTCGAAGAAAATACCTGCTCTATCTCTCCTTCGTTTTTTTCTTTGGTGCGTTATTGTGTGCATTATCACCTAATATCACCACTCTTTTAATTGCCAGATTTTTGCTTGGTTACGCGGTAGGCGGGGCATCGGTTACTGCACCTACATTTATATCCGAGGTTGCACCGACAGAAATGCGGGGCAAACTTACCGGGTTGAATGAAGTTGCCATTGTTATTGGACAATTAGCAGCATTTGCAGTAAATGCGGTAATTGGTATTGCCTGGGGCCATCTACCTGAGGTCTGGCGTTATATGCTATTGGTTCAAACTATCCCTGCTATTTGCTTGTTAGTGGGAATGTGGCGTTCGCCAGAAAGCCCCCGTTGGTTGATCAGTAAAAATAGGCGGGAAGAGGCATTAGTAATTTTAAAACAAATTCGCCCTGAGCCACGGGCTATTAAAGAGTTTAATGATATCGTAACGTTGATTGATATCGAAAAAGAAAAGAAATTGTATGCTAAAAATGATTTGGCTATTATTTTTCAAACACCATGGATCTTAAAATTAATTTTGGTAGGTATTGCCTGGGCAGCTTTACAGCAAACTACCGGTGTTAACGTCATTATGTATTATGGTACGGAAATATTAAAAACTGCCGGATTCTCGGAAAGAATGTCGCTAATCTGTAACGTGTTAAATGGCGTTTTTTCTGTCGGGGGGATGGTTATTGGGGTTATGTTCCTGGTTGATCGTTTTAAACGGAAAACACTGATTGTGTATGGTTTTGCCCTGATGGCAACGCTGCACTTGATTATTGCTGGTGCGGATTATTATCTGGTTGGTGAAATAAAGGCAACTGTTATTTGGTTGCTGGGTGCACTGTTTGTCGGGGTCATGCAGGGTACGATGGGCTTTCTGACTTGGGTCGTATTAGCAGAACTGTTCCCATTAAAGATTCGTGGCCTATCTATGGGGATCTCAGTATTTTTCATGTGGATCATGAATGCCATTGTGAGTTACTTGTTCCCCGTGCTTCAGGCGAAACTTGGCTTGGGTCCGGTCTTCTTGATTTTTGCTCTTATCAACTATCTGGCGATTATCTTTGTGATTACCGCCTTACCAGAAACATCCAATAAATCATTAGAACAACTTGAAGAAGAACTGTCTGCCGGTAATTAATAACATAATTTTTATATGAGATAAAAAAGATCATATCGCAAAGGGGACAGATAATGATAGATAATATTACCGTTGATAACCTACACTTAGGATGTCATGCAAAAAATAAAGCTGAAGTTTTAGCAATGATAGGAAAAGAGTTTAAATTAAAAGGTTATATTAACCAAGACTGTATCTCTTTTCTTAATGAAAGAGAACAACAAGTCTCTACATTCTTAGGGAATGGTATTACCTTACCTCATCTGCCTAAATCAGCCACAAATATCATTGTTAAAACCGGTGTTGAGATTTTTCAATTCCCTGATGGTGTCATCTGGGATAGAAGTAATGTTATGTTTATTGCCATTGGGGTTATTGCTAAAGAAAAGGAGCATATTGATGTGTTAAAAGATGTAGCCTCGATTTTTAGTGATGAAATTATTGCCAATGCGCTCTCATTAATCTCAAATAAACAGGATTTTCTCCGTATCCTTAATCGTAAATAGGGGGAGGGTTGTGTAAGCCTGGAATTGTAGGGCTTATTAGCAGATTAAATAGTAAAAAGCTCACTTGAGGTTGCTTAAGTGGGCTTTTTTAATTTGGTAGTTGTAAAACCATCTCAATGTGCTGGCTGACGCTTAACAGTAGTGATTTTTATTAACCATTTCGGCATAAAGTTATTAAGGCGATTTGATGCCATTCGCGCATGTTCTCATCCTGAAAGAGAACCTAGGTACTCAGAAAAAGGTTACCAACGACAATAAAGGTATTGGTCCTTTTATTTTGGCAAGCAGTGAAATGAACAGAAGACAATAAAGAATTATTTTCAGTAACACTTTAGGTATTTGAACGCAAAACCAATGCCTAAAGTGGCTTCATTATAATAATCAGCCTTTTATTTATAGTTTTATGAAGTTCATTTTATAGAGTGTTAGACGACGCGGGCATGCCGAATAAACCGGAGTGGCAGGGTTGTAGTGGTCTAATCATTCCGGACACTTTGTTAGAGATATAATGAGCAACACTAACGAGGTGAGAATGCGAAAAAAATCATTTACTCATGAGTTTAAACAAGAGTGCATCAATCTGGTTCTTCAACATAAGTACCCGGTGACTCAGGCCGCTGAAACAATGAATATTGGCCTTTCAACCTTACAACGCTGGCTAAGGCAGTATCGCGGAGAGATCCGCGGAAATACACCGATAGCCAGTGCTATAACACCGGAACAACGGCGAATACAAGAACTTGAAAAGCAGGTACGGCAGTTGCAGAGCGACAATGACCTGTTAAAAAAGGCTTCGGCCTTCTTCGCCATGGAAATGAACAACGACAAAAAGTCGCGGTGAAACTGAAGAAGGTCGGTGCAAATATCCAACAGGTATGCCGCTGCTTATCGCTCACGCGCAGCGTATTTTATGCCCGTAGTCGTCGGCTAATGATCAAGCCCGATGTTCTGATGTTGCACGCGGCGGCTAAGCATGTTCACGCTGAAATGGATGCCACATATGGCAGCCGGCGCATGTGCATCGAGTTACGGGAACAAGGTTTTAACGTGGGCAGATACCGCGTTCGGCAGATAATGAAAAACTTATTACTGGTAGCTAAACGGCCCGGGCGTCATCGCTATCCACGCGGTGGAAAACCCGCTGTCGTGGCCGCTAATCTGTTGAACCGGCAGTTTAATCCAGAGACATTGAATACCTGGTGGTCAGGTGATATTACCTATCTGCGTACCGCTCAGGGCTGGTTATATCTGGCTATCGTGATGGACTTATGTTCAAGAAAAATAGTGAGTTGGGCCTTCTCAGATAAACCGGACAGCGACTTGACTGTCCGGGCCTTAAGGCTGGCGGTCAATAAACGACGACCCACAGGGTCTGTGGTGTTCCATAGCGATCAAGGGTCGCAATATACCAGCGCGCAGTTCCAATGCTGCCAGCAGGAGCTGGATGTTACAGGTAGCATGAGCCGAAAAGGTAACTGCCTGGATAATGCTGTTACGGAAAGGTTTTTCCGCAGCCTGAAAGCTGAGAGGGTTAACTATCGTCGTTATGAAACCCGAAGTCAGGGTATCGCTGATGTTATCGATTATATTGACAGTTTTTATAATCTGAAAAGGCGGCATTATCGGCTGGGAAATATATCGCCGGATGAATATGAACGCCGACTACAGCAATGTGCCTAAATCCGTGTCCGGTTTTAGTTGACCGTTACATATCCCATGTGAATGTTAGTTCTTAAGGCTGTAAGTAACTCAATATTGACACATTCAAGATTGCCTTCTGCACGTAGAATCTCCAGACAAGCTGCATATAAAATCACCACAGAATGTCTGCATTTTGATTCGCATTGCAGGGGCGCTAGTTCGTGAAGTGTGGGAACCTCGGGGGTAATAAAATCCAGACAATTTCGCAACGCAGTCCGAACCAGTTTCTCGTCACCAAAATCAGATTCAATTTTTTCCGGATTCATGAGCACGAGTTCTGCAAAACGCACCAGACAACCCCAGTGACGACCGCGCTCTATAATATCTCTGTTTTCATTAACAAATTTTATGTTTTTGGCATGGATCTCTTGCTGCTTTCTGTCATGACGTTTCCTGCTTCGGCTATGTCTAAATCTCCAGACCTGATGATCCTGCGCGGATAATTGCATCGCATTGTTGTATCTGGCCCATTCGCGCATAAATGCGGGTTTGGAAAGGGCGTGCTGACGCATTTGCGTCCGTAAATCATCGGGACCTTGCTCTTCCTTATTTCTGTAGCGTTGGTGGCTGGTAAGAAAACTCGCCCACAGGTCGACATTATCTATTTTAAACGCCAGATTTAGGACAAATTTATAGTCATTCCTCCATAAATGAAGGCCAGAGTGTGAGTGCAGGTGTCCGTCGAACTTTTCTAATCTTGTGTTGAATATTTCATTACGATCCGTTAGTGGCCCGAACACATGGGCAATGATCTCCTGACGAAGTGTGTCATTTTCCCGAAGCTCCTGTACCGACTTGCTTTGATCGGCTTGGCATTGGCGATGAAAATTGAGATTACCTATCCATTGCCAGATCCTCACAGGGTCAAACGGCGCTTGAGCTAATTCAAAATAGCGATCAACCATTGAACCGACGATCTTGCTTATTCCATTGCGGCAATCACACTCATAGGATCTTTTCCCACAATGGCAATGAAGATTATGGGTTAATTCGTCTAAAAGAAGTTCAAGAGTATGCTGTGAAAAACAGGAAATAAGCTTTTTAATAAAATAACGAGAGCCAATGACCCTTTCAAATTGTTCTTTGTGATCGGGATAGAGGTTCGCACAGACGCGTAAGAATCCAGAGAGATATTTGTGATCAAATTTCTCTGGTCCTGTAACTTCGATGATGTTAGCTGCAATATTGAGTGAAATATTATTGGCTTCAAAAATTAAAACGGCTAAAGCGTCAATGAAATCGTACTCTTTGACATTGAGTAAGCATTTGCTTGCTAAGGTACGAATGTGTTTAGACTCATTGGGATTTAAGGTAAGCAGACTTAATTCAGGCGTCAACTGACTGTTTACCGGTGAGTCTGTCAGAAGTTCTAAAATTAAATCACGTAAATGACCATCATTACCCATCGTTAAAAGAGGTTTTATTCCTTCAATAACATCTTGCGTGAAAAAACCAGCCGCGCTGAACCGGCGCCAGAAATCGCTCCGACGAAAGTAAGGGTCTGCGGCTTCAATCTCTTTGAGTCGATGAAGAAGTTTTCGTTTCGATGAGCGTTCAAGCTGTGATGGATCGCCGTTTGCGAGAACCGCATAGGCGTCAAGCTCAATAATGGATTCCTGTACTGACTTGTTGCCTAATGCCGCCATCCATCCGAGCAGACCTCTCAACTCATCCCTGGCAGTACCATTCGGTGCAATGACAGGTAAGCACTTTGTTAAACTGAGAGCATCCCCTGGGTCTGCTATTCGTTTAATAAGATAATCCGCTGCGCAGTATTCAGTGACGATCTTGTGAACCGGGCGGTGCTGGTCTTCCTTATCGCCGGGTTTGAAAAGCTGAGTTGACAATATGTCGTAACAGGCAGTACTGCCGCTAAATAACGCTGGCAGCATGGGATACATCCGGCTTGCAGTCATGTCGATGGTGCTGACTCCCTCTGCGCCCGACAACAGAAGTTTGGCATAAACCTCGGCAGAAAATGCGATCTTCTGTGAAACTGAAAGAGATATAGACGCTTTCGGAATATCTGGGTTGATTTCCTTAGCCAGTCGTTCGACCGCTAAAGCAAAGATTGAACGCTTGTCAGCAAATCGCCTGTCACTTTCTAAGTAGGCATCGGTGAACATTTTCAGAAACTGAGGGTTTGGTAACAACATTTCTAAACTAAACCGTGTTACTTCGGTCTGGAATGCAAAGAAGTCTTCTGCTGGCGCATGGTGCTTAAATATGGCGTGTTGTTCGTCTTGATCGAATTCTCTCAGTCTCACAATCATAGGGGAGACACCAAGAAATTTTTCAAAAATACTGGTGGAAGCCAATCCCCATTCGCTTGACCTGCTCGACATGATTACGCGATTTGGCTTTGATGTTCTGGCGAGCGCAAGGAGTTTATGGATACCTGATTGATCGATTCTGGCGACTTCATCAACGGCGTCAATTATCAGTGAGCTATTTTCTTTATCTGCTCCAACATAAGCAAAAACGCTGGCATTTAAGGCAGGGGTGTTCAATTTCAGAGCGATACTTTTCATCAGCTCTGTTTTCCCGCCGCCGGGTTCTGCTAACACAACAATGTGCGTTGATTCAGCCAGCAACTCTGTCTCTGTGTACGTCCTGTCACCGTGCGTAAAATTACGTTCAAGATATAAGATTGAATTCATAGTTACAAAATGCTTCGTGTTGGATAGCACAAATATTCCAGCAGAAAGTAAAGCTGCGCCTGAGTTTTCTTGCTTCTGTCAGAGATAGTACGGCATTTTTTGTTTATTGGGGGGCTGTTTTATCAACTCTTGGACACATTATACATCTTATTGACATTCATCACATTTTACATTCGCGATATGCAAGTGATCTTACCCATCAATAGTGGATTTGTGACTAATTGAGTAAATTTTAGGGGATAAGGTCATACTGCCAAAGAAGGTCTGAGTTAATACCGCTATTTAAACCCCAAACACATTTCACTGCTACAGCCTAAGGGGTGCTACGCCTGGCTATACAGAGTCAGATTTTTTCTCCCGCGTGATTTCCGTTCCCGTATCAGCTTCCGGTTAATCGTTTCCCAGCACAACCCGTCCCGCAAGGGTAAATGGCACGCATTCTGCGCCCTTGCTGGGCGGAACGATGCCGGGAAAGCGAACCGTCAGGCGATACAAAGACGAAAATCACACCACTGACGGAGAAAAAACCATGACGATTTCCCTGCATACCCAGACTGGCGCCCCTAACACCTCAGCGGCGACCAGCGTATCCCCGCTGGAGCAGTCAGGCTCCTCAAAAACGAAATTTTCCAAAAATAGAACCGATATTTATCAGGCAGTTACTGACAGTATCATTGCGGCACTGGAAGCCGGTGTTAAGCCGTGGTCTTGCCCGTGGCAGCGCGTACCGGGCATGTCAGGATTACCTTCAAATTATGCGACTGGCGCTGCATACAGCGGGATGAATATCATGTTGTTGTGGAGCTGTGCGTCAGAACAGGGATTCAATGATTCACGCTGGATGACTTACAAACAGGCGCAAGCGGAAGGCGGGCAGGTGCGTAAAGGGGAACATGGTACTACCGCCATTTTCTATACCACACTGGAAAAGGAAAATGACGACGGAGAAACTGACTTTATCCCGATGCTGAAGACGTTCACCGTGTTTAATGTTGAGCAAATTGATGGTTTGCATCTGAGTGACGAAGTAGTTTGCCCGGCAGAGACTTTTGAGCCCTTACCGCGTGCGGAAGCGCTTTTCCGTAACAGTGGTGCAACCATCATCGAGAAGGGACAGAATGCCTTTTTTGCACCATCAACTGACGAAATCCGCTTACCGGAACGGTATCTTTTTGCCGACGCGGCCAATTTCTACGCTACGGGCCTGCATGAGCTGGTTCACTGGAGCGGGGCAAAAAGTCGGCTGAACCGAGAAATGAAAGGGAAGTTTGGCAGTGAGGATTATGCTTTTGAGGAGTTGATCGCCGAACTGGGAAGCGCGTTCCTGATGGCGGACTTGGGGATTGTCGGAGAGGTTCAGCATGAAAGCTATATCGCTTCCTGGCTGAAAGCACTGAAGAACGACAAACGCTATATTTTCAAGGCCGCCAGCGCGGCATCCAAAGCGCATCGTTATTTGATGGATAAAGCCTGAGGGAAGAGGGAAAGAAGCCACAAAATAATGTGGCTTTAATCTTATAGGTAAGTGGGCAGAGTAAAGCTTGTTTCAGGGGGTATAATTCCCCCCTGAGAATTTTCCTGGTGCTTGATGCCAGGAAAATTCTCAGGCTGCAGGGCGGGCGGCAAAGAGCCCGTTTCGCCCTTTATATATATTGCCTCAGACTTTATCTGGCAGTGTTCTCTGTTAAAACAAGATTCAACCTTACAGTCGGCAACGACCTAAGGGCAGAAGTTTCAAAAGCTTACACTTATCGAAATGTATGAAACAATGGGGTGTAGGTCAACTGCATAGTATTTAAGGTGACCTGACAAAATAGCTATGATAAAAATCGTCAAAAGACATGCTGACGTTGAAGGGAAAAATGGATTATAAATTCAATGAAGTAAGGGAGTATTCCAGAGCAATCCTGCTCTTACGAAAGGTTATTCTCATTAGTAAGCTGAGCATCTTAGTTTCGATTCTCACTATTGGAGTTAGCTACTATGTTTTCATAGCAGACTATTTTCAGCCATATGATCTCACAAACTCAACCATTATAGAAGCGATGATGGACAAAGATTACCAGTCCATCAATACTAACACTTTTGATATACTTAATAAATATAATTCCGGTGAGTCCAAAACAAAGCCTAGCGACTTTTATGCATTCCTCCCTGGGCGTTACAATGCGACTTCCGTGCATGTCCATGGGCATCTTGTACCCATGGGGGAGAGCATACATACAAGTCATAACAACTTTACTATGTATCGCTATGATTTTACATACCGAGTTAGTATATCTCAATTTGGTGTGATGATTTTCTCTCTAATTCAGGTATTCTTGCTTTCTTCTTTTCTTTATCTTCACTTTAGCACCAAATCAAAACATGAAAATGACTTTGAAGATAAAATTGTAGGCACATACTTTGATATGCTATCTCTTCCGCTTGAAGAAAGAGAACTAAGTGATGTCGAAAAGTTAAAGTTAACACTGAGAAAGTTTAATGCATTTCGATTGGCATTAAACAACAGATATGATAATCGCCCCGGTTATGTAATCAACGATGAGTACGATGTTCAGGATTTGCTGCGTGCAATACTGGCATTAAACTTCGAAGATGTAATTAAAGAGAGTGCCATTCCCTATTATTTAGGATCAAATTCAAGAGTGGATTTTTTGATCCGTGATCAAAGTATTGCGATAGAAGTCAAAAAGACAAGGAAGGAATTAAGAGACGGTAAGTTAGCGGACCAAATTATTTCTGATCTCCATCGTTATCAAGCATATTCTGCTTGCAAAGATATTATATTTTTTGTGTACGATCCCGATCATTTTATACAAAATCCGGCAAGTTTGAAAAAGGATATCAAGTCGATAAAAAGTGAAGCCACATTGCATTTTGTTATTGTTCCTGAGGTTTAATGTGCGGAGGTTTTATTCGTCGGAATGTATCGTACCTCAACGTGGAAGGTTTGACCTGCTCTCCTCTAATTAATGCAGTGCGGACTTGGCAACATCCGCTACTGGCACGGAGCGGCCAGGTTTAAGAACAAGTAAGGTCTACAATGAGCGAGAAGCGGACTGCCGTGCCGGGAAGTTTATTATATCATTTAGGGAAATAATTGAGCCGTGTTCACAACATGATGGCCAGCCAGAAGTTAAGATGTTCCTTTGATGGTATTTGACATAGCATCGATAGCTTATTAGCTTAAAGGGAGAGACATGACAAAAATTAGCGAAAGATGGAAGCATAATGGGATTGCCAAAGGTTATTGCAACATTTGTGGAAAATACGATTTACTTACAAAAGACCACGTTCCACCAAAGTGTGCTATAACATTAGGGCCTGTTCTTCAGAAAACAGTTAGCGAGTTTTTTAACACGCAGGAACCAATAAAACCATTAAATGCTAAAAATGGTTCATACTTCAAAACTATTTGTAGCCACTGTAATAATAACGTTTTAGGTGGGCTCGATATAGCAATTGAACAAGTCACAAAGTCCTTTAAAGATCAGTTGAATAAATACATGACTGGAACGAAGGTATATCCATTTATTAGAGTACCCTTTGATAGTATATCTTTTACTAAGGCTATGATTGGACACGTACTATCAGCTACTTCAGTTGAAGATTGTAAAAAAGAATCCGTAGATAGTCCCTTTTATACACCTTTAAAGGATTATGTTTTAGGCAAAGAATCAAGCTTTGAGGACACGCATGATATTTACTACTGGTTTTATCCGCACAGGATGTACATATCAGCTCAAAGTGTAGCGTTTATGAATAAAGGGCATGTGGCATTTATTTGTGTACTACATTTTTTTCCTATCGGTTTTATTATTACAATAAAAAATGAAGGAACTTATCCTGGTCATTCAACAAAATTAAATCTTAGCGATAAGTTTCTTACATTCAATATGACTTCTATAAATTATGAATTTACGACATTTCCATTTATCAACCTTAAAGGAAATCAAATGTATGCTATGAGTAATGGTCATACTTGTGTAAGTTACCCAATAATGAAGTGACTGTTAATTTAAATAATCAAAACCTATTAACTATCTATACACATCTCTATGATATGAGCAACATCCACTTCTGGCAGTGCACAATCAAATCTGACAGGCGGCTTTGAGCGAGGAGCGGAAGTTCACTGTTATTTGTCCAATTAGTTAGGGCATCACTAACATCTGGTTGTTTTAATCAAAAGGAAATAGCCAGTTGGTGGAGCAGAATTTTTGACATATTGCTAAAATCTCTATTGACCGATTTTAAATCGGCATTAATATAGTTTTGATCTTTTACATCACTGCGTTGCCTCCAACCATTGCATACTATATTCCATATTTTTGCGTTACGTTAAGAAGGTATAACCAATGAAATGTGCGTTAATTTATGATTTTGATGGAACTCTAGCAGAAGGTGATTGTGCCCAACACGGACTTATGCCCGCTTTAGGAATTGATGATGTTGCTTCTTTTTGGCAGTCCGTTAAACACCGGGCCAAGAATGATGATGGCGATGAAATATTGTCTTATCTTGGACTTCTTGCTGAGAAAGCAAGTGAGCTTGGTTCCCAAGAGTTAACTGAAGCCAACTTGAAAAAACATGGAAAATCAATCCCGTTATTCCCCGGTGTTGAAGGCTGGTTTGAGCGAATAAATGATTATGCTCAACAACACGGTTTGGAATTATATCATTACATAATTTCCAGTGGTTTAGATGCGATGATTAGAGGGACATCCATAGGCTGTAAATTCCGTGATATCTATGCATGTAAATATCATTATTCTCCTGATGGTAAATCCGTTACATGGCCAGCACAAGCAATTACACTACAAAGACTCAATTTTTATTTAGAATAAATAAAGGCATTCCTAACTCATGGGATAATGCAGCCATCAATAAATTCATTGAGCCTGAAGATCGCGAGATCCCTTTCCAAAAAATGATATACTTTGGAGATGGAGACACAGACATTCCAGCAATGAAAATGGTTCGATATCAAGGTGGAGTTTCTTTGGCTGTATTTGACAATAAAAAATGGAATAATAAGACTACGCAAGAAAAAGTCGAGAAGTTAATAGCTGAAGAGAGGGCTAATTATGTTGTTCCTGCTTTGTATAACGAGGGGAGTCAATTGGATGTTACAGTAAAAGGACTGTTACAATTATTTAAGAGAAAGGGATAGCCAGTCAATGATGTCCGTTCCTGGCACAATGCTGCCTGTTGCAAGGAGCGCATGTCAGCTATGAGCGAGGTGCGGACATACTTCGTTGCCCACACCTCAGAATATTAAAGTGCTGGTCTTAGTAGGCCATATTTACGCTCACGCTGCTCAAATGCGACATGCCCACCTTCTAGTACGTCGCATATGGCCTTACGCATGGTGTTGCCATGAGCATGTTCACCGTCTTCCAGCGCACCACAGCGGTAGCTAATCACTTCATCATTATTGCTTGCGACTAGGACCTGCTCGGCATCACAGTTCACCACAAGATTCGCATTGTGAGTAACGATGATGGCTTGGCGATACTGTTTTATTTTACGGAATAGCGGCACTAGATGATGCATGATAAAGTCGTTATCAAGGTCATCTTCCGGCTGATCGAATACAAAAGGTGAACCAAACGGATCAGTCGCAAGCTTCAGACAGACATAAAATGTGCCTCGCTGACCAGCGGATAACTTCTCGACCGTCTTACCTTTATATGTAAATTTAGCCTTAACACTGAGATAGGCGGAAATTTTATCCAAGCTAAACAGATGAGACAAGAGTTCGTGCGGTCCAGCACTATTGAAATACTCTTGTTTCCATAACAGATCACCCAATGAAATATTACTCATTCTCTGTTTATCGTCTGGAATAGAAAGAATACTTTCACCTTTAACCAAACGGGCATAATCTTCGACGGAGTTGACATTAAAGATGGCTGCAAGCTTATCAACCGATGATTCTCCTTCTCGTGATGAACGGAACTTTCCTCCGTTCATACATTTCAAGGCCCCGGTATAAAATGCCTCGCGATCAAAGACCACCTCGCCGTAGATCCCGATATCTTGTAGAATATCAATGACAAGAGCCTGCTGTGACTTTGTGTAGTGTTCTTTAGTTTCAGATAGAAAAGAAAAGGCCGTATCTACTGTTTTCTTCTCCTGCTGTATGTGGTTTAAAACCCCCTCGGCCAACTCTCTTCTGTTAGCCGTATTTTTTCTAGCCAGTTCAATCCTCCGCTGAGACTCATTTCGTTGCTGTTCAGCACTATTAATTATCTGTTGGTATTCCGAAACTTTGTCAAGGAGACCAGATATATCTTGTTCAATACCCAGTTGTTAAATATTGTGCAAAAGTAGACCAAGGGAACGGACTTTCATTGCAGATGCCGCTCACGAGTTGCGTACTCCCTTGGCTGCAATGCGAGTCAATGTTGAGGCTTTGCAGTCCGATGTAAGCAACGTTAGTCAACAGGAATTGCTTGCAGGGATTATTCGTAGCAATAGCCGTGCTGCTCGTCTCGTCACTCAGTTGCTGCTGCTGATGCATAGTGAAGCGCGCATTGACACTGTTATGGAGCCTGTGCCGCTGACGACGCTCATACAAGAGCGAATGGCTGAGTTGGCACCTCTAGCTGCTGAGAGCCGAATTGAGCTTGAATTCTACTCTCATGATGAAGTCTGGGTTACAGGTGTCAGGGAACGCCTGATGTCGCTGATCGACAACTTAATTGAAAATGCTGTGAAGTACAGTCCTGAGGGCGGGCGGGTTGAAGTAGAGGTACGATCGTTAGAAAAATCCATTCAATTGCGTATCTCAGATGCAGGGCCCGGAATCATGGTTGAATTGAGGGAGCGGGTGTTCGACAGATTTTTTCGTGATCCCAATCAGATACAAAGCGGGAGTGGATTGGGGCTTGCAATAGTCAAAGCGGTTGCGCAGCAACACAACAGCAGTGTTTTACTAAGTACGTCTGCAGAAGGTGGGCTCATGGTAACTGTCGACTTCTCAAACCACAAATCCGCCTGAAAGAAAATACTATTTTGATCCCAACCCAGCGTAAGGCATCTACCAGAATAATGGAGTATAAATTGAAATACTTGGCGCTGACTACAATGCTATTTTCTATATCACTTAGCGGATGCGCCATAACCATAAGCGATTTAAAAAACAGTCAATCATCTTTAGACGGCAGTTTCATTAGCAAGACGGGGCCCTCCGATACTTATCGAACCCTAAGGCACATGGCGAGGCAGTGTCTGGAATATGAGGCATATTCAGGAAATCCGGTCATCGTTTTAAGTGAGTTTGACGGTGAGCGTAAAGAAGGTGATATTGCTCAAAAGCTTCTTTCAGAAGGACTGTTGATCAACAACACGCTAATAGAGATAGAAAGCCATGATGGTGACAAAACTAAGATCAGCCTATACACAACCAAGAATATCTTGAGTACGGGCATCAGGTCGCCAAAAGTGAGTGATATCAAGCGATGGACTGACGGCGATAGAGCCTGCTAATATGACACTTAGCCATACGACTAAGCATTCCAGCCTGAAAATTAGCAATTACCCTGAAGTGGAATTTTTTCCACGCTTAACTTGATTATTTATAAGTGTACAGCCGTGTTGAAAGGGGGATTCCGTAGATAGCTTTACCCGCCATGCCAGCAGTTCCTTGTCACAACTCACCAGCCAGTCGGCGATGTCATTCAGCACATGGTGCAGGTAGTGATCCGAATCTATGCCGTTCAGTCGACAAACTGCCTATCCGTCCGTTCCCTGATCACCTTCGTGATCTGAGTCGAAGAACAGTTGGTTTTTTCGCCCCAGACTCACCAGCCGCAGAGCATTTCCCGCGATGTTATTACCCACTTCCAGCCAGCTATTTTCTGCATAGTACGCAAGGGCCAGCCACTGGTTTAGAGCATAAGCGAATGCTTCCGCCAGTTCTGAGTGCGCGACAGTGTTTTAACTTTCCCGCAACTAACCTTCCTAAGCCTTCAGGAGCGGTTTCGCCATCTATTGGCGTTGTTAGCTGAACAGGTAAAAGTACACAATCCTCAATCAGGACGCAGGGAATGATACGGCTCTTATCTAGCGTTATTCAGTCTTAATGCTATTGCTTTGCCCTTGGATATACGGGGGTACATAGGCTTCCCGGCACGTATCCAGATAATCTGACCACCACTGCATCATCGCTTTACGGGCATCGAGATATTCTGCTTTATGGGTGTAAGCCGCCCGTACGCTGTTGCGTTCCTGATGACTCATCTGGCGTTCAACGGCATCCTGTGACCACAGGCCAGATTCCATCAGGGCACTACAGGCCATGGCACGGAATCCGTGGCCGCAGATTTCATCTTTCGTGTCATAACCCATCAGGCGCAAAGCCTTGTTGACCGTGTTTTCGCACATCGGCTTATATGGATTATGATCACCGGGGAATATCAGCACCTGATGCCCGGATATTCCCTTTATCTGTGTCAGAAGGGTGATGGCCTGATGGGAGAGGGGCACAATATGCGGTGTGCGCATTTTCGCGCCACGCCCGGAATAGCGAACGTCGGGGATAGCTTCGCGGGTGGCGGGAATGGTCCAGATTCGGTTTCTGAAATCGATTTCAGACCAACGGGCAAAACGCAGCTCACTGGAACGGATAAACAGGTGCAGAGTGAGCGATACTGCCAACCGGGTTAATTCTCGTCCTTGCTGGTAGCCGCCGATGCGAGTCAACAGTTCCGGTAGTTTCTCCAACGGAAGGGCAGGGTAGTGGCGTTTAATCGGAAGTGCCGTTATACCATCCAGATTCGCCGCCGGGTTGTTTTCTATCAGTTCCTGATGCACCGCATGACGCATGATGTTGCACATATGCTGTCGGGTACGGGCCGCCACTTCCAGCAGACCTTTTTTCTCGATGCCTTTCAGTAGGTCGATAAAGTGACGGGTTTTCAGTTCGGTGACCGGAAGGTGTCCAATTATCGGGAAGATATGGTTGTTCATGCTGGCAAGCAGACGGACGGAGTGGTTCTCTGACCAGGTTCGGTTACTTTTATGCCAGCTCAATGCCACTGACTTGAAGGATTTTTCCGGTGAGCGGGCAGCTTTCTCTGCGATACGTTGCTGCGCTGGGTTGATATTCTGCGCCAGCAATTTACGGATACCGTCACGCTGTTGACGAGCATCAGCCAGAGATACATCAGGATAGGCACCTAAGCCAAGGCGAGATTCTTTTCTGTTGATACGATATTTAAGATACCAGAGACGTGAACCGCTTGGATTAACTAAAAGGTATAGACCGTGGGAATCGGAAACTTTGAAAGGTTTTCAGAAGGCTTGAGACTGCGGATTTTAGTGTCGTTCAGAGACATATGGTGGTCACTCCATGATCGAACTGAAATGACCCCAAATCAGACCACCAATCTTGCCCGATGCGGAGGGGGAAATGAAAATGCATCGGGAAGACTTTTCACACTAACTCGTTGAATCTAAATCGTATAAAGATTCGTGAAGATGCATGAAAACATAAATTTGGCTCCTCTGACTGGACTCGAACCAGTGACATACGGATTAACAGTCCGCCGTTCTACCGACTGAACTACAGAGGAATCGTGTGAACGGGGCGCATGATATCTAGCATGCCCGATACTGTCAACGCTAAATTAGTACATTGCGATTGACTGCTCAGCATCTGAGCAAAGAGGGTGGATATAGCGGCTAAATAAGGCCAGTCCGCGATTTATTATTAACTATCGACTCTTTACTGCTTCAACGAAGGTATAAGTAATTAACTTAGTGGCTGCATATTATCGGTATTTTGATTATCCGCTAACCCATTTTCCCAACGTTTTAATCTGGCGAGTGGGTCCTGACGATAGAATGCGCAGAAATGCTGATAAACAACAGGAAAACGACTTTCTAATAGTTCAGGCGCACTGAAGAAATACTCTGATAATACCGCAAAACATTCCGCCGGATCACTGGCGGCATACGCATCCATACTGGCAGCCTCGACACCTACCATATCTATCTCATCTTGAATACTGTCCATCGCCTGATGCAGGTCATATTCCCATGCAGCTACATCACGCATAGCAATAGGAGGCACCCCGTTAGAATTGCCACCATTACGCATATCCAGCTTGTGTGCGGCCTCATGAATAACCAGATTAAAGCCTGATAAATCAAAGGAATCTTGAATATCTTGCCAGTTCAAGACAATCGGCCCTTGTTCCCAACTTTGACCCGATTGTACCGTTTGACCAGAGTGCACCAAGCCGAGATCATCTTGCCAGTCGTCGTCAACCACAAAAGGTGAAGGATAAATAAGGACTTCATGAAAGCCATCTAACCATTTGGCGCCGAGTTCCATCACTGGCAGTGCGAATAGCAGACAAAGGCGGGCTTGCATCAGCGGTGTTAGTTCTAACCCCTGCAATGGCACCAGCCGCTTTTGTTGCAGCAAATTACTGGCAACAGAAACCAGCCGCTGCTGCTCCTGCTCATTCAGCGGAGCCAACAGTGGGATGTTCAGTGCTTCCTGCCACTGCGCAAGCATCTCCGCTTGCGGTTGATTTGCTTTCCACAGCCACTTAATCATCAGGTTGCCCACAAAGTGATAATTCGAATATCTAAAGCAGGGAGGTGTTGCCATAAACATGCCGTAAAAAGGTGCATGATCGCAACCGTTTCATGGAGAGATACCGGAGCGGCTGAAGAGGTTGCCCCGAAAACGACTGAGAAGATAACCTTTCTAAGGGGAAAACCCCGCTTGCTCCGCCATTATTCAAGCACTTATAGAAAAAAAATTCAGCGATCCTTATCACACTAAGTTGGCGTGGCAAGATGATAAATAATAGATCAGGGTTGTTGATTGTTTGCTGCTATTTAGGCCTATATTTAATTATGACATCAGAGAGTTCTGACTGATGAATCCCAAATGCAGGAGAAGGCTATTCGCGGCTTAACCGGTTTCATTGTAATACTGACGGCACTACTGCTGCCGGGCAGTGTTGCCTATGCAGCGATGGCGGGTGATGCCAGCCCGATGTTCATGCCAATATCGAGTCTCCTTACCTCTGACCCGATTCGGGTCGCTCAACACCATTTTGAGCAGATTGAATCCTATCAGGTCATAATTCATTCTCTGTCAGCACAAGGCGAGGCTACGGTGATTCGTTATAGCTATCGTAAGCCGGGATATGTGCGTATGGATTTTACTGAACCCCACAATGGCGCCGCGCTGGTCTATAGCCCTGACAGTGGCAAAGTTCGATTATGGCCCTTCGGTGTAAACACGCTACCTGTGCTGAGCCTTTTGCCCACCAATACCTTAATACGCGATAAAAATGGCCACCGGGTGGATCAATCAGACATTGGAAGGTTGTTAGACAACATCCAGCGCCTGCAACAAGGTGGCAAGACCGCAATTCTTGGTGAGGAGGTTTTCGCGCAACAACTGGTATTGCACCTCTCAATAACTGGCCCGGCCGGTTTCACTGTGGATAAGGTGCATCGCTGTGACATCTGGCTAGATAATCGATCCCATTTGCCTGTCAAAGTGATCAGTTATGGGGTGGATGAAAGGCAACTGGAAACGGTCATTATGGAGGCAATGATTATCAATTTGCATTTTCCTGAGCGTTTTTTCACCCCTTGATGCGGAGTTCGCTGGTATGGCTGAGTATCGGTTTTCCACCATTTGGCAGGTCAAGGCACCGCTTCAGGCAGTATGGGATATTTTATGCCACCCGGATATGTGGCCGTATTGGTGGAAAAGCCTGGAGCAAATCATTGAGATAGAAAAAGGCGATCTACAGGGTATCGGCGCATTACATCGTTATACCTGGAAAGGTGTACTTCCTTATCGGATAACCTTTGATATTCATGTAGTAACCATTATGCCTTTACATTTGTTAGAGGGGCAGGCGAGTGGTGAAGTTGAAGGGATTGGGCAGTGGTCATTATTTTACAATGGCAGCGACACCATTGTTCGTTACGATTGGCATATTCGAACCAATACGCGCTGGATGAACTGTCTGGCACCAATAGCTGCCCCATTATTTCGCTGGAATCATGATAGCGTTATGCGAGAAGGTGCCAAAGGGTTAGCGCGTAAATTAGGCACACAGGTGGAGATGAGGTGATGCTATCGCTCCATAAGATGGCATTACGTACTGGCTTACAATGATTGGCAGAGTCAAAAAAGATAACAGTAAGTGATAATTATTTCTGTTTATAAGATAATAAAAGTGGCTATTTTTGTTTCTTTTTGTCATGAGATTTGTTGATATTAATTTAATTTTTCGATAAATAGATATTTTTCACTTAAATATTATAAATAATTTGTAAAGATCATTTTTGGCTAAATTTATGTTTGGCATTTTTTGATGTGTTATATCTAAGAATGGTATTTTTTTAAGATGTCCTCATCTATCAGCGTAAGAAAAGTCCCACAAGCCTGTTTTATATTGTTTTTTTATTTATGAGTCATTCACGTGTTTAATATCGAATATAACTTATTTTTATATGTTATCTATCGATTGTAGGTAATTTCCCACACGGAATGAGATATGTCCTGCCGTGAATTTCCACTCTTCTTTTGTTTGTATTCTGTGATTCTTATTATTTGGTAATGCATTTATAACATCACGTTTTGGACTGGATTGACAATATTTAAAATGCTGAAATAATAGCCGTACGAAATCGGATGTCACTGATTCAGGATATTAATCCTAATTAATAGTATTGGTCTAAAACCTTATTTTAAAGCACAGGGAAATAAACATGAAAATTAAAACTAGCAATGCATTAATCGCTGCTATTGCAAGCGTATTTATTGCACAATCAGCATTTGCTGCTGATGGAACTATTACCATTAACGGTCAAATTACAGATACGACTTGTGGTGTCTCTGTCAACAACGGCACTAAAGATGGGACCGTTAACTTACCGACTATTTCTGCAAGCGCACTGAGTTCAGTCAACTCCGTTGCGGGTACCACTCCTTTCAATATCTCGTTGTCTGGTTGTACTGGGGCGACACTGAATAACGCTTATGCTTACTTCGAACCAGGTGCTTTTGTTGAGACCAGCACTGGCCGGTTGAACAACAATAGCGGTACAGCAACTGGTGTTCAGGTTCGTTTGTTAGACAAAAGCAGCACAGCAATCATGGTAGGCGGCGCTAGCCAGGGCGGCGTGGTGGAAGATATTTCCACTGGTGATGCAACATTGGGCTACTACGCACAATATTATGCGAATAGTGGCACTGTTGGTGCTGGTACCGTTGTAACACAAGTCGACTATACTATTGTTTACGATTAATCAAAGCGTGTGATATAGCGTAGCTGGTGGCAAGTGATTGTTATAGCTAATGTTATCTGTTGCCAAATGGGAGCTTAATGCTCCCTGTTTCATTCGCTCTATAATTGGAAACTCTTATGCGCAAAACATACTTTATAGCCTTTGCTTTTGTCACATTACTGGTTGCAGCAACGGTTACCCGTGCTGAAGTAATGATCACGGGTACGCGTGTTATTTATGACGAGAAGCAGCGTGAAGGTGTGGTTAAGGTTTCCAATACCGGTAATATGCCGGTTCTTCTTCAAGCCTGGATTGATAACGGTGATGCGAATGCGCGTCCTGATACCATCAAGGTGCCTTTTAGTGTTACGCCACCAGTAGTGCGTCTGGATCCTAAACGGGATCAGACTATTCGCCTGTTCCGTACTGGCAGCGGCTTAGCAACCGATCGTGAAACGCTTTTTTGGTTTAATTTGCTAGAGATTCCGCCTAAACCCACTAAAGGTGCCACGGGGGAAGATAATAAATTGCAATTGGCTTTTCGTACCCGAATAAAAATGTTCTATCGCCCAGCAGAATTAACGATGCCGATAGAACAGGCTATTACGAATCTGACCTTTTCTAAAAAGGGCAATCAACTGGTTATAAAAAATGCATCACCGTATTATATAACCTTTAGAAAATTGGAGTTACGGGCATCAAAAGAGAGCCCGGCGGTGGCGAACTTGAGCAAAATAAATAATAAGATGATTGCACCTTTTGCTGAGCTTAGCTTACCGGTTAGCGCTAACGGACCAATAAATAATACTACACAAGTTTTTTATTCTGTTATCAATGATCAGGGTGGCGAGACGCAGGGTGTTCAAAAGTTGGCGCAATAAAAACATAAATATAATTAATTAGTCTTTCTCTGCATCCACCGGGTGCATATTTATTAAATGGCCTCGATATAATGTTTAATTATTACATGTATTATCAAAAAAACGAGCGCCCGAAATATTTGTCGGCATTCTCCCTTGTTATTTTTAGCTTGGGCGGCATGCTATTTAATTTACCCGCCTGTGCTGAAGACCCTGAACATGTTGAGTTCAGTGATTCTTTCCTCCGTTTTTCTGTTGATGCCAGCCGCTATAGTGAGGGCAATCCCGTTGCTCCAGGTGAGCGTAGTATTGATATCTATTTGAATGAGCAATGGATCGGGCGTCAGGCGATACGCTTTGAGTTGCCGTCGCCAGAATCTAAAGTGGCTCTTCCGTGTTTTGACTTAAAGTTGTTTGATGAACTCGGAATTGATACCACTAAGCTCACGCCTGATGTACTGAAACAACTGGAAACTGCCAGTGTTTGCTCGTCATTGAGTACTCTGCTGGACGGTGGGAATGCCATTTTTGATGAGAATACCCAGCGGTTGGATATTCAGATCCCACAGGCTTCCTTAATCCGTCAGGCGCGTGGCTATGTTAATCCCAAATATTGGGATGACGGTGTGACGGCGGCAACGCTGAAATATGATTACACCGGTTATCGCAGTAATCAGAGTGATGCCAGCAGCCAGACTTATCAATATCTCGGGCTGCTAGGCGGATTCAACTGGCAAAGTTGGAGTTTATACTATCGTAGCGCATTAAATCGAAGTGACAGTCAGGGATTTGATTATCAAAATCTGGCCACCTACGCGGAGCGTGCGGTGCCATCGTTATATAGCAAAATGACGATTGGTGACTCCAATACTGATGGTCAGGTATTCGACAGTCTCAGCTATCGTGGCATTGAATTAAGCTCGGATGATCGTATGTTCGCTGACTCTCAGCGTGGTTATGCACCCGTAGTGCGCGGCATCGCCCGTACTAACGCCCGTGTCGTGGTGCGTCAACAAGGCCAATCTATTTATGAAACCACGGTGCCACCGGGGCCTTTTACCATCGACGATCTCTACCCTACAGGTCAGGGCGGCAATCTGATTGTCACTATTACTGAAGCTGATGGTAGCGAGCAGTCGTTTACCGTGCCATTTGCATCAATTGCCGAGCTATTGCGGCCGGGAACCACGCGCTATTCTTTAATGGCCGGTGAGTATCGTGATAATTCAATGGCGGAAAAACCGGCTCTCTTGATGGGAACCTTGCGCCATGGCTTATCCAATTTAATCACCGGTAACGGTGGAGTGGTTGCAGCCGAAGGGTATCTATCGGCCTCTGCCGGGCTGGCGTTTAATACCCCCGTAGGCGCGGTGGCATTTAGTTTGACACAAGCACAAACCAGGTTACCCGGTGAGAGTGATCAGAACGGTCAGAGTATGGGCATTACCTATGCGAACTTATTACCGGAAACCAATACCAGCCTGACCATCGCCAGTTACCACTATTCCAGTGACGGTTTTTATACGCCGTCAGAAGCGATGCGCATGCGTGACTATTTGCAACATGGCGAAGTTAATAACACTATTTTCAATTCAAGCCTGCCAGATGGTAATACTCGCTACGATGACAGTTTTAAGTATCGTCGCCGCAATCAGGCGCAAATCAGTATTACTCAAGGTTTGCCAGAGGGTTATGGTTCGTTTTATGCCAATGCGAATGCGCAGGATTATTGGGGCGGGCAGCGTCGCGATATGAATTTCCAACTCGGTTATAATAATAGTTATAAGTCACTGAGTTATAACCTAGCTCTTAATCGGCTGCGCAATATGTCCAGTGGGGATTGGGATAATCAACTGAGCGTCTCTTTCTCCATTCCGTTGGGCAGCAAACGGGGTTCACCGCGGTTGAGTACCAGTTACACCAACACTCGTGACAGCAGTTCAGTTCAAACCGGGGTTTCAGGTTCTGCTGGCGACGATAATCAATTTAACTATGGTGTTTCAGCGGCGAATAACCGTACTGACGTGAACGGTAACTACAACACTGTAGGCGTGACGGGCAGTTGGCTGGCGCCTAAAACGACTATTGGTGGCAGTTATTCGAAAAGTAATGATTACGAGCAGGCCAGTGTCAATATGTCTGGTGGCATCGTCGCCTACGGTGGTGGTGTGGTTTTTGCCTCCTATCTGGGCGATACGGTAGGGATTGTTGAGGCCCCGGATGCTGCCGGAGCCCGTGTGGCCAACTATTCGGGGATGCGTCTCGATAGCAGTGGCCGGGCGGTGGTGCCTTACTTAAGCCCTTACCGACAAAATGATGTAGAACTGGATCCAAAAGGCTTATCGTCGGATGTGGAATTTAAAACTACCAGTCAACGGGTTGCCCCTACTGCCGGTGCGGTGGCACTGGTGAAGTTTGAGACCTCCAGTGGCTATTCGATGTTATTGACCGGACATCGGGCGGATAACACACCACTGCCGTTTGGTGCCGAGGTGAAAGATGCCACTGGTGCCAGTGTAGGCTATATCGCTCAGGGCGGGCAAGCCATGGTGCGGGTGAACCAGCAAGATGGACATCTGCGCGTGATATGGGGTGAGGGCGTTGGTGATAGTTGCGGCTTTGATTATAAATTACCCAGCGGCGCATTGGTTAAGGGTGAATTCCGGCAGTTAGAGGTGATATGCAAATGAGTTCTTATCGGAATATAGCGCAATATTACATGGACAGGTTCTGTGGTGCAGCCAGTGATTCGATAGCGCGCGGCTGCCGTCAACTAAAACAACTTTTACTGTGGTTACTGGTGATGAGTAGTTTAGCGATCAGCCATAATGCTAATGCATTGGGCTCTGCCATGGATTGTGACTATAGCGGTACTTACTATATTTATGGCCCGACAACCACACTGCGAGTTCCGCCCAACACCGCGGTTGGTTCGCCGATTGGTTCATGGATAAGCTTCCCCGCAGGGGGCTGGGTGTGCAAGATATTATCCACCTCAATGAATGACAGTATTAAGGCTGGGGCAGGGCTGTTCTCGCCGTACAGCATCGACCGGACAATCAACATTGATGGCAATAGTCACAGTGTATTTTCTTATACCGGTAAAGCTGGCTTAGGCTATGCACTGCGTTTTCGCGTGACCGGCGCAGGTTTCAGCAGCGACTGGAAGCCGATGAATGGCTTTAGCGCGGCAAATATAGTTTATTCCTCACCGCTGTTAGGCCCTATTCCTTACAACAATGGGGCTAATTTTAACTTGAACGTAGAACTACAAATCAAGTTTGTTAAGATTGCCACGACATTAACCAGTGGATGGGTTGCCGCTTTTGACCCTGCTTATGCCTATAACTATCGCACCTATAACAATGGCGCCAGTAGTTATCTTGAATCAACCCGCTACCGATTATTTGATTTTGCGCCAAATTCCCTGAATATCCAGTTAATGACACAGACCTGCACCACACCGGATGTGATTGTCAATTTACCGGATGTCGCCAGCAATAAATTTACTGGGATTGGCAATATTGAAGGGTTAAGATCATTTAATCTCAATTTTAATAACTGCCCTGGTGGATTGGCGGGTATTAATTATACGTTTGGCGCGGCAACTAATGTGCTGAATGCGGCAAATGGTGTGGTAGCGTTGAATAGCGGATCTACTGCCAGAGGCGTGGGGGTATTATTGCGTAGCCAGACAAATACACCTATCGTGTTGAATACCGAATACACCTTGAGCGGCTATAATTCAGCGAGCACGCAGAGCTACACCGTGCCGATGAACGCCGGGCTTTATCCAACTGAAAGCACCGTGCAAAGTGGTTCCGTCAACGGCGCATTTACTTTTACGTTGATCTATAAATGAAAACGCTATCGTACTGGCTCATGCTGTATATCCGCAGGTTCACGCATCGGTATCACGTGTTTGCGGCGGTGACCCTTGCCTCCTTCTTGCTCAGTACCACAGCGCAGGCGGGTATTGCTATTGGTCTGACCCGAGTGGTGGTTACTGGAGATGATAAATCAGGCAGCGTGCAGATCCTCAATAAGGGCAATCGCCCAGCTTTACTGCAACTGTGGGTTGATAACAATATTGCTGAAATGGATAAATCAATTGAGCAGATAAAGGTACCGTTTGTTGTTGATACTCCAGTGTTCCGCCTTGATCCCCAAACCAATAAATCTGTTCGCATTTACTATACCGGTACTGCCGGTCAACTGCCGTCTGATCGCGAATCGATGTTTTGGCTGAATGTATTAGAAGTGCCACCGAAAACCGCTTCACCGCAGGCTGCCGACAATGAAGTGCAAATTGCCTTCCGTTCGCGCATCAAACTGTTCTATCGCCCGGCGGGTATTCCTGCCAGTTCAGAGGGGGTGCTTAACCAACTCTCTTTCAGATGGGTTCCAGAGGGCAGTGGCGGGGTTTTTCGTGTCACCAATCCGACGCCATTTAATGTGACATTCCAGACTGTGGAGATTGCGCAAAGTAAAAGTGCCGCGAGAACCCCGGTTAAGTTGGGGAATGACGATATGGTCGCGCCGAAAAGTAGCATCGATGGTGGGCTAGTCGGTAATCAAATTCCGGCTAAGAATATGACGGTATTCTTCTCAATTATTGATGATTTTGGCTCGACAGTGGAAGGTCAACAGCCACTACAATAACCCGCGTTGTTACTCCTTACTGCTGCGGCGAGACTAACGATAGCCCGCAAACAGGCAAACAACGTGGTCATAAGAAAAATCCTACAAATCAAACGGATACAATTCATTCCTGCTTTGCTTTTCCTATTGGTCTCTCCGGCCACAAGTGATACCTTTCTATTATCACGATGATAAACAGGCGTTTCGCACAGAATTTCAGCAGCGATTTATCATTTTGCAACAACTTGCCACAAGGAAAATGCCGTGACTCAAGGAAACCGTATCGCGCAGGAACTGGCGTTTAGCACCAGTGATAATGTTCCGTTATTCTACCGTTGTTGGGTTGGCCTGTTCGGTACAAGATGCTGATGAGTTTGTCCGTTTCGCCGCCGTTAACTGACCTGTTCTTAGCGCGTTAAATCCTGAAAAAGCAGGCGGTGTCGCCTGCTTTTTTTGGCGTAAAATTTAGATAGTGGGTTCCTGATTACCTAACTGTGTGACCACCAGTTCCACCTGTTGTTGCTGCAACAGTGCGGCCAGTTGTGACGGGGGGGAAACATTGGTAAACAGCGCTGTAGCTTTGGCAACATTACCAATTTCGACGGCGGCGGAGGCGTGGAACTTGGTATGATCGGCTGCCAATAAGATGTGGCGGGAGTGTGCCATCATCGCTTTCACCACTGTCGCCTCATTAACATCAAACTCCAGCAGGCTGCCGTCGCTATCAATTGCCCCCATGCTGGTAATCAGATAGTCGGCGCGGAAACCTTCAACGAAAGAGACCGCACTGGGGCCAATAATGCCACCATTGTTTGGTCGTAGCGTACCGCCTGGCACCATCACTTCAAAATCGGTATTTTTATATAAAATGTGTGCCACCCTCAGGCTATTAGTAATAATCCGCAGGTGGCTGTGATTTATCAATGCGCGGGCGATATGTTCAACAGTGGTACCAATAGTGATAAACACCGTTGAACGATCGGGAATGTAATCAGCAATCGCCTCAGCAATGGCCATTTTCTCTTTAGTATATGAAAGCTCTCGCTGTTCAAACGCGGTATTCACGACGCTAGACGCTCGCCCGGCCCCACCGTGATGACGGGTAATCAGCCCTTGTTCGCTAAGCTTACGGATATCGCGACGCACGGTTTGAGTCGAAACATCCAGCAATTGTGCCAATTCATCAATATTCATATAGCCACGACTGGCGATCAGTTGAATCAGTTGATCGTGGCGCGGGTTACCGGTTAGTTCGGTCAGACTCATGCTTTGCTCTCTCTCATTCATCATACTATTGTTTATTTTATACAAAATGCGTCAGGAAAGAGTCAGTTTGATCACAATCAGGTATTCCGGCCCGCCCACCGGGGCGGGTACATTTTAATGCCGCCACGGCATTAGCATAGCGCACTGCCGCAGTAATTGTGTGTTGTCGGCCCAGCGTTACCGCTAATGCACCATGAAAAACATCCCCCGCACCGGTAGTATCGACCACGGCTACCTCAAATCCCGCTTGATGTTGCTGTTCGCCGTTCTCCAGCCAATAACAACCTTTTTTACCTCGGGTGACATACACCTGTCCGTTTGTGTCACTGGCGGCTAATAAGAGCGCAGCATCAGTGTCATTTTTGCCCGTCATTCGCTGTAAACCCGGCTCGGAGAAGACCGCGTGGTCCGCAAGAGCGACCAACGGGCGGATATCTTGCGGCGTGACATCGGCATCAAGTAGGGTGGTGATACCGGTTTGGCGGGCCAGTGTAAATGCGGTTAGCGCCCCCTGATGCCAACGGACATCCGCCAACACGACATCATAGTGGCTGAAATCTATCCCCGTCAGCCATTGGGCATCTTCTGGCAGGTCAGGACTGGGATGGTTAATGATGATGCGCTCCCCATGACGGTCGACTAAGATCGCCGACTGCGATGAACGGGCATTGGCGTAGCGGCGGCTAAGGGCGGTATTTACCCCATAGTGTTCCAGCTCATCGAGCAGAGTATTGCCCGTGGCATCATCACCTACCCGGCCAATAAAATCGACTTGCGCGCCCAGTCGAGCCGCCGCTACCGCTGCTGTTGCCGCCGGGCCTCCACCAATCTCACGATAATCATCCGCCACATATTTACCGCCGCTATCGGGCAGTTTTGTCAGGTAATAGAGGCGGTCCTGCACCGCAATTCCTACACATGCAATCCGGGTCATGGTTTCAGTTCCTTGGTTAGCCAAAAAAGGGCTGTTGATCACGATGTGACCATTTTAATTCGTTCAAATGTTAAAAGAGTGACGGATGTCAATTTTTTGACCATAAATTACAAATACGATCAAAAACAGACAAAATATTCCAATCAAGTGACGAAAAATGACATCAGGTGACAGGAGAGAATAATGGCACAGGTAGCATTCATCGGGTTAGGGCAAATGGGATCGCCCATGGCGCGTAACCTCATTAAACACGGGCATCAATTGCATGTTTTCGATACCAACCCCGGCGCGGTAGCGGCGTTGGCTGCGCGGGGTGCCACGCCATGTGGTAACGCAGGGCAGGCCGCCGAAGGAGCAGAGTTTGTTATCACCATGCTCCCTAACGGAGAACTGGTGCATGACGTGCTGTTCGGTAACGACGGCGTTTGTAGCCGCTTGTCACCAGAAGCACTGGTGATTGATATGTCCACTATCCATCCGTTACAGACTGACCGTTTGGCGCAACAGATGCAGGCCAAAGGGTATGGCTTTATGGATGCGCCGGTGGGGCGTACCTCTGACCATGCACAGGTCGGCACCTTATTGATACTGGCGGGGGGAACGCAAGCACAGGTTGAGCGGGCAACGCCATTACTGATGGCAATGGGATCTGAACTTATCAATGCGGGCGGGCCGGGGATGGGGATCCGCGTGAAGCTTATCAACAACTACATGAGTATTGCGCTCAATGCGTTGTCGGCGGAGGCCGCCGTACTATGCGAAGCACTGGGACTGTCTTTCGATGTCGCACTGCAAGTGATGAGTGGCACTCCGGCGGGTAAAGGGCATTTCACTACCACGTGGCCAAATAAGGTGCTGAAGGGGGATTTAACGCCAGCGTTCATGATTGATTTAGCACATAAAGATTTAGGTATCGCTCTTGATGTGGCTAACCAATTGCACGTCACCATGCCGATGGGGGCTGCTTCCCGCGAGGTTTACAGTCAGGCCAGAGCCTGCGGGCGCGGGCGCCAGGATTGGAGTGCCATTTTACAACAGGTTCGCAGTCAGTCTGGTCTGCCAACAACCGAATGATTTCCGATTAATTGATGGTTTTTAAAGCGGCTGTTATCAGCACGCAGAGGGAGAGAAAATGTCTTATGTATCCGGTAATACCTTAATTCAACACGCATGGCAGCATGGCTATGCCATCGGCGCTTTTAGTGCCCACAATGCTGAAACAATCCGCGCGATCTTGCTGGCTGCCGAAGAGGAGCAGGCGCCCATCATGCTGCAAATTGGGCAGAAAGTGATTAGCGTCATGGGGTTAAAACCCATGAAAGAGATGGTTGATGCCTTTATGCATGACATTACGGTACCGGTCTGTATCCATCTGGATCACAGCCGTAGTTTTGAGCAGACCATGGCGGCAGTTCAGGCCGGTTTCCAGTCGGTGATGTTCGATGGCTCTCACCTGCCATTCGATGAAAATGTGCGTATTACCCGCGCGGTGGCAGATGTCGCTCATGCCTTGAATATCGGCGTTGAGGGTGAAATTGGTAAAATCGGTGGTACTGAAGATGATATCTCAGTTGACGAAAAAGATGCCCTGATCACCGGTTGCGATGAAGCGCTACAGTTCGCCGAACTGACCACCGTTGATTATCTGGCGGTATCGATTGGTACCGCTCACGGGATGTATAAGCAAGAGCCGAAACTGGCATTTAAGCGCCTGCAAGAAATCCGCGAAATCGTCAAGAAACCTATCGTATTGCATGGCGGCTCTGGGGTGCCGGATGAGCAAATTCGCCGCGCGATTACCTTGGGGGTTGCCAAGGTCAATGTCGATACCGAACTGCGTCAGGCCTTTACCCAAGGGGTTAGCGAAGTATTGAATCAATCACCAGAGGAGTATGTCTTGGCGGTTTCGCTGGGCCACGGGCGTGATGTGATGAAACAAAAAGTGATTGAAAAAATCCGCTTGTTTGGCAGCCAGGGGAAAGCCGCTGCTTTTGCTGGCTAATCCTTTCTATCTATCGTACGGCATGGTGTTTTGCACTTGAACGGGCAGGCGACCAAAGCCGTACGAAATACGAGGTTGAGTGTATGACGACAATTCAACGCCAGCAATTTGGCGAGCATCAGGGGCAGGAAGTTTCGCTGTTTACACTAACTAACCGCAATGGTATGCGGCTCTGCGTGACCGACTACGGTTGTATCATCACCCAACTTTGGGCGCCAGACCGCCACGGGCAACTGGAGGATGTGGTGATGGGGTTTGATGATTTGACCTCCTATCAGGCCGGTCATCCGTTCTTTGGTGCCATTGCCGGTCGCTGTGCCAATCGCATTGCGGGTGGGCGCTTTAACATTGACGGGCAAGAGTATCTGCTGGCAACCAATGAACTGCCGACCGGGCAGCATTTGCACGGTGGCCTGCGCGGCTTTGATAAGTATGTCTGGCAGGCGCAGGAAGAGGGCGATGGTCTTATTTTTAGCCGCACGTCGCCCGATGGCGAAGAGGGATATCCGGGGAATTTACAGGTGCGCCACCGTATCGGCCTGACGGATGACAATGTTATGACCTTCAGTTTCGAGGCGCAGACCGATAAGGCGACTATCGTCAATCTGGTGAATCACAGCCATTACAATCTGCGTGGTCACACTCATTTAATCCACGACCAACAACTGAAAATTGACGCTGACTTTATCACGCCAGTGGATGAAAGCAGCATGCTACCGACCGGCGAGATTGTCCGTGTTGCAGGCACTGCATTTGACTTTCGTAATGCCCGCCGCTTGGGTGATGCGATGCAACAGCGGCCAGCGCAGGATTTTGACATCAACTATGTGCTGAAAAAAAACGATTTATCGCAGAAAAATAGCACCACTCTGCAACCGGCGGCCACGCTGATTTGCCCACATTCAGGTCGGGTGATGGCGGTTCATACCACCCTGCCAGGTATTCAGTTTTATAACGCATTCAAGCTTTCTAACAAGGTATGGAATGGCAAAGCAGGGCATCGCTATCAGGCATTTTCAGGAATATGTCTGGAGACACAGGCCTTCCCTGACAGCATTCATCAGGGGCACTTCCCCGATGTCATTCTGCGACCAAATCAAAATTATTCTAGCTACACCGAACACCGTTTCAGTGTTGTCGCTTGAGCTGCGCCAACCGATAAGTCATTAAATTCACTGGAAGCAATATGATGAATAAAAAAGCAAAAGTGGGCGTGTTGGCCTTGGGCCGTAGTACTTTTGATGTGCCGTATGCGCAGGAAATGCTGGCGCAGGCGTGGAATACCCTGAGAGCAATGGATATCGAGTTGATTGGGGAACCGGCATTACAGTTTGATGCCGAGTCTGCGTTACAAGCGTTGCCCGCGCTGAAGCAGGCCAATCTTGATTTACTGCTAATTTTACAGGTGACGTTTACCGATGCTTCGCTGACCTGTGAAGTGGTGCGTGACTTCCCGGTCCCAACAGCTATGTGGTCCTTCCCGGAGGCTCGTACCGGTGGTCGTTTACGGCTCAACTCCTTCTGCGGGGTTAATTTGGCCTGCCATGCATTGAGCCGCGAAAATATCAAGGTCCAGACTGTTCATGGACTGCCGGATGATGCCCATGTGGTCAGCGAGCTACAACAATTGGCGCAGGCTGCCGCGATCGTCAATCGCTTTAAGTGCGCCAAAGTGATGGTAATAGGCGAACATCCACTGGGGTTCGATGCTTGTAACTACAACCAACAACAACTGACACAACACTTTGGTGTCAGCGTTGATCGCCAACCCGTGTTGGAATTTATCGATGAAGTAAAAGCGCTACCGGACAGTGCCGCCGATGCACCCTATCAGCGCCGCGCTAAAGATTTCCCGAATTTGGCGGAAATGGACCAAAGTGCGACCTGTAAAACGCTGAAAGTCTACTCAGCGTTGCGTGAGAAAGCGCAACAGCAGGGTTACTCCGGTATTGCGGTGCGCTGCTGGCCAGACTTCTTTACCGATTATGGGTGCGCTGCCTGTGGCGCATTGGCGCTGATGAATGAAGACCTCGTTCCATGTGGCTGCGAGGCTGACATGTTCGGTGTGCTCTCGTCATTAATGGCGCAGTGGGCCTCTGGTAGTGCCGCGTTCAATACCGACTTGGTCGATATCGACCCGGTGAGCAACAGTGTGGTGTTCTGGCATTGTGGTCAGGCACCGATTGAAATGGCTGATCGCGACGGGCCGGTGCAAGCCACCATCCACTCCAACCGCAAGTTACCCCTGCTATCCGAGTTTGCCCTTAAACCAGGCCGCATCACCCTATGCCGTATTACGCAGGGTGAAGGCAAGTTGCGTCTGATGCTGGCAGGCGGCGAGATGATCAAAGCTCCGCTGGCATTCTCTGGCACTGCCGGGACGGCAAAACTGGATATCGATGCTGATAGCTATCGTCAACGGCTACTGGATGCCGGAATGGAACATCATACCTCGCTGGTCTATGGCGAGCATCGCCCGCTGCTGCGCAAGGTGGCTCGTTTACTCAACCTTGAGGTGATTGAGCTGACCTGATAGGGCAACCATTCTGATAATAGGGGTTCTGACGAATGTTAAGAACCCTAACTAAATCAACAGTATTTATACTTTTTGGGGATTTTTATTATGACTTATCAAGCGGGCAACCTGTCGGGAGTGGTATTGGTTGAGCACGATGGCGGTTTCACTCTTTCATTCCAACAACGTTTGTTACTGCAACACAGCGCACAAACACCGTGCCTGTGGATTGGCCGGGGTAAAGCGGACATCGATATGTTCCGTGGCAATTTCAGTATCAAAGATTGCTTGAGTGAAAAACTGGCATTGACCGATGCGGTTATCACCCCACAACAGCAGGGGTGGGAGATTCAATTTAGCCGGGGAGAGGTAGCCCAAGCCACATTACATATTACCTACGACGCGGCCGGGCGGTTGGAGATGTCCCTGCGCAATGGTGATAAAGAGAATAACCGAATGTGGCTACGGCTCGCCGCGCAATCGGAGGACCATATCTACGGCTGTGGTGAACAGTTCTCCTATTTCGATCTCCGTGGCAAGCCATTCCCACTGTGGACCAGCGAGCAGGGGGTGGGGCGCAATAAGCAAAGTTATGTTACCTGGCAGGCCGACTGTAAAGAGAACGCGGGCGGTGACTATTACTGGACCTTCTACCCGCAGCCCACTTTTGTTAGCAGCCAAAAATACTACTGTCACGTTGATAACAGTTGCTATATGAATTTCGATTTTTCAGCCCCTGACTATCACGAACTGGCGATTTGGCAAGACGTAGCGGTGCTACGGTTTGAGTGTGCTGACAGCTATATCGGTCTGTTGGAGCAATTGACCGCATTATTGGGCCGCCAGCCTGAGTTACCGGATTGGGTATATGACGGCGTGATCCTGGGGATTCAGGGCGGGACCGAGGTGTGCCAGCAAAAGCTGGAGGTGATGCGTGAGCATGGGGTGAAAGTCAGCGGTATTTGGGCGCAGGACTGGGAGGGCCGTCGCATAACATCTTTTGGTAAACGCCTGATGTGGAACTGGCGCTGGGACAGCGACCTCTATCCTGAGCTGGATAAACGGATTGTGCAATGGAAGAAAGAAGGTGTGCGCTTCCTCGGCTATATCAATCCCTATGTGGCGATTGAAAAAGAGCTGTATGCCGAAGCGGCAGAGAAGGGCTATCTGACCAAAGACTACAGCGGCAATGACTACCAGGTGGAGTTTGGTGAGTTCTATGCCGGGGTGGTTGATCTGACCAAACCGGCGGCCTACGACTGGTATAAGGAAGTGATTAAAAAGAATCTGATCGCGTTTGGCCTTGATGGCTGGATGGCCGACTTTGGCGAATACTTGCCGACCGACACCGTGATGGACAATGGTGTCGATGCTGAAATCATGCATAACGCCTGGCCCGCGCTGTGGGCTAAATGTAACTACGACGCCCTGGCCGAAACCGGCAAATTAGGCGAAATATTGTTCTTTATGCGGGCCGGTTATACCGGTAGCCAAAAATACTCGGTGATGATGTGGGCTGGTGACCAGAACGTGGATTGGAGTCTGGATGATGGGTTGGCATCTGTTATACCTGCGGCGTTATCACTGGCAATGACCGGTCATGGTTTGCATCACAGCGATATTGGTGGTTACACCACGTTATTTGAGATGAAACGCAGTAAAGAGTTGTTGATGCGCTGGTGTGAATTCTGCGCCTTTACCCCACTGATGCGTACTCATGAAGGTAACCGCCCGGATGATAACTGGCAGTTTGATAGCGATGTCGAGACTATCCGTCAGTTTGCCCGGATGACCCAAGTCTTTACCACGCTGAAGCCGTATATCAAACAAGCCGTGGCGCTTAACTCACAATCTGGCTTGCCGGTAATGCGCCCACTGTTCCTGCATTACGAGAATGATGCTCACACCTATGGCCTGAAATACCAGTATCTGTTTGGCCGTGATCTGTTAGTTGCACCGGTATATGAAGAGGGGCGCACCGATTGGTCACTCTATTTGCCATCAGACAACTGGATCAATCTGTGGACCGGTGAATCACACTGTGGCGGGGCTGATGTAACTGTCGCGGCACCAATGGGACAACCGCCGGTGTTCTACCGGGCGGGCAGTGAATGGGCTGAATTGTTTGCATCATTACGGGCGTTATAACACAGGCAGAGGCCCGCGGGTGGCGGGCCTCTCAGGAGAGTGACATGAGTGAAATACATCAAGATCCAGTAAAATTGACACTGCCGCTGCGCGAGAAATTCTCCTACGGGATTGGCGATGTGGGTTCAAACCTACTGTTGTGTGTGGGTACATTGTACTTGCTTAAGTTTTATACGGATGTGTTGGAAATCCCCGCCGCTTGGGGAGGATTAATCTTTCTAATCTCGCGTTTCTTTACTGCATTCACCGATATTGGTACCGGTGTCATGCTGGATAACCGCCGCAATATCGGGCCAAAGGGTAAGTTCCGCCCCTTTATCCTCTATGCATCGATGCCGGTGGCCTTGCTGGTGGTGGCTAACTTTATTGGTACCTCATTTAGTATTACCGGTAAAACCATCACGGCCACGTTGATCTTTATGAGCTTTGGCCTGTTCTTTAGCATGATGAACTGCTCATACGGTGCAATGGTTCCCGCCATGACCAAAAACCCACAAGAGCGAGCTCAGCTTGCCGCATGGCGTCAGGGGGGGGCAACCGTCGGACTACTATTGTGTACCGTCGGTTTTGTGCCCATCTTGTCGCTATTTGAAGGGCAGGCGCAGACCGGTTATCTGGTGGCTGCATCCATCTTCGCTTTTGTCGGCATGCTGTGCATGTGGTGGTGTTATTCCGGCGTTAAAGAACGTTATGTCGAACTGCCAAAGCCGGGAGCAGCCAAACCTGGTCTGTTGCAATCATTCAAAGCCATTACTGGCAATAAGCCGTTGTTTGTCCTCTGTATTGCTAATCTGTGCACCTTGGCTGGTTTCAATATAAAACTAGCGATTCAGATCTATTACACCCAATACGTACTCAACGATGTCACGTTACTGTCATATATGGGGTTCTTCAGTATGGGGTGCATCTTACTGGGGGTGCTGCTGGTACCGACGGTGGTGAAACGCTTTGGTAAGAAAAACGTCTATTTGGGTGGGCTGAGCTTGTGGATCTTGGGGGATGCCATGAACTACATGTGGGGCAGCACCTCGACTTTATTTGTCCTGTTCTCTTGTCTGGCTTTCTTCGGCACGGCTTTTGTGAACAGCCTGAACTGGGCGCTGGTTTCTGACACGGTGGAATATGGTGAGTGGAAAACCGGCGTGCGCTCAGAGGGGACGGTATACACCGGTTTCACCTTCTTCCGTAAGATTTCCCAAGGGTTAGCAGGCTTCTTCCCCGGTGTCATGCTGGCGTATATCGGCTATGTGCCTAACGTGGCACAGGGAGAAAGAACGCTGGAGGGGCTAACGCAACTTATCTTCTTGTACCCATGCGGGTTGGCGATACTTACCGCACTGACTATGGGGTTGTTCTACCATCTGACCGAGAAAAATTACATCAAGATTGTCACCGAGCTGGAAGAGCGCAAACGCGATGTCAGTCCGGCAATCTAGCCTTGATCTGTTTAATCAGATGAATTAACACCACCAAAACCCTACAACCCGCTTATGGCAGGATCCGGTGCGAGTGAGATTTAACCGGAGGTAAGCGGGTTAAAAAATAAAAAGGACCTGTCAGATGCCGAATTCAACTTACCAGGATCCCGTAACACTTCGATTACCGCTGCGGGAAAAAATAGCTTATGGAATGGGCGATTTTGGTTCTAACCTGATGCTGTGCATCGGGACACTTTATTTACTGAAGTTTTATACCGATATTCTGGGGCTCCCGGCTATTTACGGTGGCGTGATTTTTTTGATTGCCAAGTTCTTTACCGCCTTTACCGATATGTTTACCGGCGTACTATTAGATTCTCGCCGTCACATTGGTGTGAAAGGGAAGTTCCGGCCATTTATTCTGTATGCCTCATTACCTGTGGCATTGCTGGCTGTCGCGAACTTTCTCAATACCGGTTTTAGTCTAAATATCAAAACGGTATTGGCAACAGTGCTGTTTATGTTATTCGGTTTATTCTACAGTTTGATGAATTGCTCTTATGGTGCGATGGTCCCGGCAATGACCAAAAACCCAAATGAGCGCGCGCACCTGGCAGCCTGGCGACAGGGTGGGGCGACGGTAGGGCTATTACTGTGCACGGTAGCTTTTATGCCAATTCAACTGCTGTTTACGTCCTCACCTGAGATAGGCTATCTGGTTGCAGCGCTAATATTTGTCACGTTCGGCCTGGTCTGCATGTGGTGGTGTTATTCCGGTGTCAAAGAACGCTATGTGGAACCGGTATCGGTACACCATAAACCGGGTATTTTTAAATCATTTTGCGCCATCTTTAAGAACCCGCCGCTATTAGTGTTATGTATTGCCAATTTGTGCACGTTGGCAGCATTCAATATCAAACTGGCGATTCAGGTTTATTACACTCAGTACGTATTGCAGGATATTCATTTACTGTCCTATATGGGCTTTTTCAGTATGGGCTGTATTTTGATTGGTGTATTGCTGGTCCCCACGGCGGTGAAGTATTTCGGCAAGAAAACCGTCTACCTTAGTGGCTTAATGTTATGGGGCATGGGGGATGTACTGAATTATATCTGGGGCACCAGTTCGGTCAGCTTTGTTGCATTCTCCTGTATGGCCTTTTTCGGTACTGCATTTGTCAACAGCCTGAACTGGGCATTAGTCTCCGATACGGTGGATTATGGTGAATGGAAAACAGGGATTCGCGCAGAAGGGTCGGTGTATACCGGCTATACCTTCTCACGAAAAATTTCTGCCGCACTGGCTGGATTTCTGCCCGGTATCATGCTCACTCAGATTGGTTATATTCCCAATGTTGCCCAATCGACATCAGTATTGGAGGGGTTGCGCCAATTGATTTTTATTTACCCTTGCACTCTGGCAATGATTGCAGCCATAACCATGGGGCTATTTTATAAGCTCAATGAGCAGCGCTTTGTTAAAATTATTGCTGAATTGAATTTACGTAAAATGGCTACGTCGGGGTGATTTCTATTTTTAGTGGTAATAAGAAATGCTATTAAATATAGAGTGATGTGACGTTAAAAACTGGCATGTTGTTATTTTGATTGTGTTATTCCTCTACCGGTTATTTATGGCAGAGGAATAGCCATGATAACTATTTGTCATTTTTCATGATGTAAGAAAAATAATAAACCTTCATTTATTGTTATCAATAGGGATTTGTCATGAATAAATATAATTCAATTATCTTGATTACCTCGTTGGTTTGCTCTGCCAGTGCCTTTGCCGGTCGAGCTTATGTTGAAACCCGTGAAGCATATAATACGGCCTCTGAGCTGCATGAAGTTATCCTGCGCGGTGGGTATAACTTTGATAATGGTTCCGGCCTGATGTTAACGAATGCTTATAACACAGGGAAAATGGATCAATTCAAACATAGCTATAACGAACTGGAGGGTTGGTATCCATTATTTCGCCCGACAGATAAATTCACTATTTCCCCTGGCGGCTTAGTGAACTCCAATAGCTCAGGTTCGGGTGGTTCCGTCTATATGGATTTTAACTACAAATTCTTACCGGTATTTAATTTGACTGCGCGCTATCGTTATAATCACAATAACTATGAATCAAAAGATCTCAATGGTCATTATGCTCACAATGACAGCCATGAGTTTGCTACTTATTGGAATTTCAAACTGACTGATGCGTTGTCATATACTTTTGAACCTCATTACTTTGTGCGCGTCAATGATTTTCACGGTAAAAATGGCAAAAGTTCTCACTGGGAAATAACCAATAAATTCAGTTATAAAATTGACACTCACTGGATGCCCTATTTTGAATTGCAATGGTTGGATCGTTGGAATGAATACAACAGCGAGCAATATCGTTTCCGCTTAGGGTTACGTTACACCTTCTGATCGATAATGAGATTGTTATCACAAAAAAAGACGGCACATTGATGCGCCGTCTTATTCTATCAATACCCGTCATACTTCAAGCTGCATGTGTGCTGGCTGCGCTCGTTACTCGGTCCATCCTTGGGCCTCGCCTCTGCGAGGCCGCTGCAAGCAGCGTACAAATCTGCTCCCGACCGATTTGTATCTCGCTTGTCGCCTTCCTGCAACTTGAATTATTTAGGGTATATTCTGACAACTGAAAAGGTTAGCGGTCTTTCTTCTTACCAAAAATCCTCAGTAACGCGCCAACGGCACAACCAATAACCACACCCAATATGACCCATTCAGTAAATGACATAATCAGACCTTTTGATTTGTTTGGTCTGATTATATAAATTATTCCTCACTTGTCCATGTCAGGCCACCTCTGTCCTTACAGCTTTGCCAGCATCTCGCGGGTGACTAATACAATGCCACTCTCTGAACGATAGAAACGACGGGCATCTTCATCTGCATTTTCGCCAATCACCATCCCCTCGGGGATAGTACTGGCACGATCGATTACACAACGGTGTAGACGACAAGAGCGGCCCACATTGACGTCGGGTAGCAATACGCAAGAATCAATATTGCAGAAGGAGTTGACCCGCACTCGGGAAAATAGCACTGAGTTGACCACCACTGAACCGGAGATAAAGCAACCGCCGGAAACTAAGGTGTTCATGGTCATCCCGTGACTGCCAGAACGATCCTGAACAAATTTCGCCGGTGGTAAGGGCTCGGCATAGGTACGTATTGGCCAATGAGGGTCATACATATCCAGCTCGGGTGTGATAGCTGCTTGATCGAGGTTAGCCTGCCAGTAGGCATCCAATGTTCCTACATCACGCCAATAATCAGGGGCATCGGGTGACGTTGAGACACAAGACAGTGAGAATGGATGCGCCCAGACATGACCTTGTTCAGTAATCTTCGGCAAAATATCTTTGCCAAAATCATGGCTACTGCCTTTATCTGCGTGATCGCTTTCCAGTAAATTGAACAGGAACTCAGCATTAAAGACATAAATTCCCATACTGGCCAGGCTGCGCTCAGGTTTGCCGGGTAACGTTGGCGGATCCTCCGGTTTTTCCCAAAACATTTTTACTTGTAGATCTTCAGACACTTCCATTACACCGAAGGCACTCGCTTCCTCTTTGGGCACTTCAATACAGGCTACGGTGCAGGCAGCGCCGCTTTCCACGTGATCTAACAGCATGCGGGAGTAGTCCATTTTATATATATGGTCCCCGGCGAGGATCACGACATATTCAGAACGATAACGGCGGATAATATCCAGGTTCTGGAAGACGGCATCAGCGGTGCCGGTATACCAGTGCTCTTGTCCTTGGCGCTGTTGTGCAGGTAACAAATCAACAAACTCGTTCATCTCTTCACTGAGAAACGACCAACCATGCTGAATATGTTGCACCAAGGTATGAGATTGATACTGCGTTATCACGCCGATTCGGCGAATACCTGAATTGAGGCAGTTAGAGAGTGCGAAGTCGATAATGCGGTATTTTCCGCCAAAGTGAACTGCGGGTTTCGCGCGAACGGACGTAAGATCTTTAAGGCGTGAGCCACGGCCTCCTGCAAGAATCAGTGCTACGGCTTTGTTTGGAAGTTGTCTGGCCGACATGACTCTGTCGATATCGCCTGTTTTCCGCATGTCAGACTCCTTATGATGTGTATGTATAGCTGCCGGATTACGGGCTATATTCTCCAATCCTAATGTGCCAAATGCTTTTATGCGCTTAATGCTTTTCGGACAATAGCCGGAATGATAAAGCGGATTTGTACCCTCCCTCCTTTCAATATAAATATTGTTAATGACATAATCGGCTAATTATCGTTCTAACACTGAGAAGCGAATCAAGTTTAGCGCCAATTGACATAATTTTTTGCGCTATAGCACTTATTAGCACTCCTACTGCTTATTGCTTTCGCACATTGTGGGGGCGTCGATCGTCGACCATACTCGTTGAGGCAAAAGTATTCGTAGTTTTAATAAGGATATAAAATTATGACAGTAACAGTAGATAGTCTGCGATTATCCGCACTGGTCTTGATGCTAAGTAGCAGCGCGATTAGTGCCGCACCGGTTGCTATCCCGCCTACCGGTTACACATTGGAGCGCGTGGTTATTTTGAGCCGCCATGGTGTCCGCTCGCCGACCAAACAAACACAGTTAATGAATGATGTAACCCCCGACAAGTGGCCGCAATGGCCGGTCGCCGCAGGATACTTAACCCCCCGAGGTGCACAATTAGTAACATTGATGGGCGGATTCTATGGCGATTACTTCCGTAGCAAAGGGTTACTCGCGCCAGGGTGCCCAACTGATACGGCTATCTATGCGCAGGCCGATATTGATCAACGAACGCGTTTAACCGGGCAGGCATTTCTTGATGGAATAGCACCGGGGTGCGGCCTGAAAGTACATTATCAGGCTGATTTGAAAAAAGTGGATCCGCTATTTCACCCGGTCGATGCGGGGGTGTGTAAGTTAGATTCGACACAGACCCATCAGGCTGTTGAGGAGCGACTGGGTGCGCCATTAAGTGAACTGAGCCAGCGCTATGCTAAACCCTTTGCCCAGATGGGCGAGGTATTGAACTTTGCAGCATCGCCTTACTGTAAATCACTACAACAGCAAGGAAAAACCTGTGATTTTGCCCAATTTGCAGCGAATGAAATCACGGTGAATAATACCGGGACAAAAGTCTCGCTCAGTGGACCATTGGCGCTATCATCAACCTTGGGTGAGATCTTCCTGCTACAGAATTCACAAGCGATGCCCGATGTTGCCTGGCATCGGTTAACGGGAGAAGAAAATTGGATCTCGTTATTATCGTTGCATAATGCGCAATTTGATTTAATGGCCAAAACACCTTATATCGCTCGTCATAAGGGCACTCCATTATTGCAACAGATCGAGACCGCACTCGTCCTTCAGCGCGATGCTCAGGGACAAACACTGCCGTTATCACCACAAACCAAAGTTCTTTTCCTTGGTGGGCATGATACGAATATTGCCAATATTGGCGGAATGTTGGGTGCCAATTGGCAACTACCACAGCAACCCGATAATACACCGCCCGGTGGAGGGTTAGTCTTTGAGCTATGGCAGAACCCAGATAATCATCAACGCTATGTCGCGGTGAAAATGTTCTATCAAACCATGGAGCAATTACGAAATGCTGAGAAACTAGATTTGAAAAACAATCCGGCAGGTAGGATTCCTGTTGCGATTGAAGGTTGTGAAAACAGCGGAGAGGACAAACTTTGTCAGCTTGAGACCTTCCAAAAGAAAGTGGCTCAGGCGATTGAACCGGCTTGTCATATTTAAATAACGCTGATCCGACGGGCGGCCATTAACACCCGCCGGATATATTATTGGGAGTTGATGATAATAAGTGTTGGCTAGGATTCCACTCTCTATTGTTATAGTTTATGGCTATCATGGTTGTGTTGTTAAATGCCATAATTATATAAATAGCAAGGTTATATAAAAATGATGGGGCGACCTTTTAATACAGGTGCCCCAGCATATTAGTGCCACTGCTAATAAATTAGCTTTTCAATTTTTGCCAAGAAAGTCGCATGTCTAAATCTATTCATTATATGCACTCACGACTATTAGCCTAGTCTGACTAAATCGAAAGGCACATAACGTTCACCTGTTTGCTGCAATTCAACCACTCTTTCCCGTTCGGCCTGTACTGGGGCCAGCCCGTCGGCATGGATAGCTTTTGCCACGTCAATCTCACCGGTTTGTGCGACCATTACACGTTTTCCCGGGATAATTTGGTTTCTGTTTCTGTCATAGACCTTAACCATATTAACCTCCAATCGCTATCTGATCAGATTCCATGATTATAAGCTATATAATAAAACTGCTATCTAAAATCACAAACAGAGCAATAATATACCCTATATGGATTGTGCTCGATGAGGCTAATCTATTTACCTCAAGTAAAACCATTGCGGAGTTGGCTTACATAACGTGAGGAATTATATTTATTTTTTATCGAGGATCAAACTTAACAATGATTTTTTTTGCTAATTTACTCGCGATATAACCGGTGCGGTTTGGCAATGATATTTTTAATCACTAATCCGCCGAGTTGGCGGATTAGTGGAATCTCTGTATGGATTATATTAGTGCTTTCTGTGTCAATGATTCCAGTATCTTTAACGGGGATTGCTCAGGGTGTTTCATGCCGGTAACCGGCAATAGGAAAGTTTGTTCTAACATATATTGCCCACCCATTGCGGCATGGGGGGTTTGATCAGAAAAACAGATCCAACTGCTGCCCGATGGGAAATCAATCGCTTGTTGTGAGCCATTCTTCTGATAATCCAAATCGGACTTCATTTTGTCGTGTAACTGAAGCATCAAATGGTCGTAATGGCTGCGACGGCGTTTAGTGATACCCACTTTATTTTGTAGCCAACTACTGATAGGGGAGTAGTCATCCAGTTGCGGTAAATAACGGCTGGCCAACTGGGTGAAATTTTCGCCAACACGCCATGACCGGGGTTCACCCTGAGGGTTGATATTGGTGAAGATACGGATGATACGTTCACCATAATTGGGGCGTGAAGGGAATGCATCAACATGTAGGCGGCTATCGTCTTTACGCCATGATGTGTTATCACGCCAGGCCGCAACCGGGTGTAAACGTAAACTATTGGTTGGGCTGTGCAGGGCAGATTTATACTCTGGCAATAGTTGATTAATTAAATTTAAGCAACGTTGGTAATAGCGTTCAAGTAACTGACGGGTTAAGGTAATTTTGCTTTCATCAATAACACCCGTTAGCGTGCCTTCCACTGGCTTGAAGCTGATATTTTTACGCTTAGCATCAACCAATGCAGGGTTGAGCAGTTGTTTCTCCTGTTCACTTAGTGCAAAGGCCAGATGAGGTAAAAATAGCACTTTACCTTGTTCTAGAGCCTCAATAGCGCGGGCATTTTCTGTTTCACTCTGATCCCAACTGCTGTTGGGGAGTGTTAGAATCAATGACTCCGGCACCTGGCTTAGGGTTTCACTGCTCATCAACTATCCATTTTTTGATATCTATCTAATGGTAGGAAGCATAACTCTTTATTATAAATAAAGTGAGCCTGGAGGCACATATTTTAGATTTTTGTGCCCCTGATTGGCTGCATTAATGGGGGTAATCGCCGCATAATAGGGGATGATTTTACGATTGAGGTATGAATTTCGGCGTGTTCAGACCAATGGTCAGTGATGGCATCTAATTGCTCCAATGACTGAAGGTATAGACGGCTAATAAAGCAATCGTCACCGGTTACTTTGTCACACTCAACACATTCTGGTGTCTCCTGGATCATCTTTGCAACGCTATGCAGCATTCCCGTCAAGGGCTTGACCCGGACAATGGCTTGCAAGTTATAACCGAAAGCTCGCGGGTCTAAGTCTAGAGTGTAACTGCGGATGATATTACGTTCTTCAAGACGCCGCAGACGTTCGGATGTACTCGGAGAGGAGAGGTCCACTTGTTGTGACAGATCTTTTAGAGATATCCGAGAATTTTCCGCTAAAATAGCAATCAGTTGTTCATCAATTTTATCCATACCTATTAGCCTCTTTTTATTAGGAGCATTAACCTTATTATAGGCAACATTTTAGCGTATTAACGATATCTGCCTAACAAAACTAATGAGTATGCTGGATAAAAAGGCTACTTTGATATAACGATTAAAGCCCCATACGGGGCATAAGTGTTATGAATACGGGTATTTACTGCCCAATAACTGACGAACTGGCTAACGAGGAGGTGACGTTTGGTTCATTAAACCGTGAGGGCTTTTTTTGTAAATAAGCCAAATCATAGACATCATAAAAATCTATTTCGCCTTTATTATTAATAATATGCTTAAAGCGAAGTTTAAAGTCATCACTGATATTCTTGTTATTTAATATTTCATCAATTGCTTGTGTTGATAACGCACGACTAAAGAACCACTCTCCGTTGTAGCAAACGCGTAAGTCAAGAATGCCAATATCCTCAAACTTAAATACAGGTTTGATTTCCATCATAAGGATGGCTGACATCAGGACAAAGAAAGCGGTAAATGCAATCATGTAGCCTGTGCCAAAGTATGGCGTTAAGTACATCAAAACTAAGACGAAAAAATATGACACTAGCATTGCCAGGCAAAGGTAGGGATGTTTGTAGACAAAATCGCTGTTAAATTTTAACCGGCCATCTCTTTTTTCTTTTTGATTTATTCTTGCGATGTCGTCAATTAATATTTTTTTAATTATGTCCATAATTATGACCTTGTGATTAATGACTCATAAAAATTAAACCATAATGGTTTGTTATAGATTAACATAGAAGATCAAATCTAAAGTATATCAGTTCAATAAATTAGTTAGCTAAACTGTTATAGGCTGATAAGGGATAATAGTGATGTATATTATTTACTCATCCGCAGAAATCAACCCTTGAGTGTCGATTTCTGCGGATGAGTATAAATAATAGCGGTTTTTATCGTTTTGCATTGCTTTAAACGGTCAAAACAATTTTCCCGATATGTGTACTGCCTTCCATCAACTCATGCGCTTTCGATGCTTCTTCCAGTGGGAATGTCTGGCAGATTTGCGGCTTCATATTGCCCTTACCTAGTAAAGGCCAGACTTGCTTTTCCAGTTCTTGGGCGATCAGTGCCTTTTCTGCAACGCTACGAGAGCGCAATGTGGATCCGGTGTGTGTCAGGCGTTTTAGCAACATTAACATCAGGTTAAGATCTTTAGCATTACCATTTTGTGTACCAATTTGAACAATACGCCCATTCATGGCCGCAGCTTCATAATTGCGCCCGACATACTCTCCAGCAATTAAATCAACAATAACATCAGCCCCTTTACCGGCAGTAGCGCGTTTAGTTTCAGTGACAAAATCTTGGGTGTGGTAGTTAATAGCAACATCTGCCCCTAACTTCAGGCACGCTTGACGTTTTTCCTCTGAACCCACAGTGACAATCACTGTCTGTGCGCCAAATGCTTTGCTCAGTAATATTGCGGTGGTCCCAATACCCGAAGATCCGCCGTGAATTAAGACTGTTTCGCCGGCGCTAAAATGGCCTCGTTGGAATAGGTTGGTCCATACGGTAAAGAATGTTTCAGGTAACGCCGCTGCTTCAATATCAGTAAGGGGGGAGGGAATAGGTAAGGCATTGGTTTCATGTATGACACAGTATTGCGCATAACCCCCACCAGCTATCAGCCCACAGACTCTGTCTCCGATCTTAAAACGGCTCACATCAGCTGCAATGGCGACCACTTCGCCGGCAACTTCTAATCCAGGAATATCTGAGGCCCCCGGCGGCGGCGCATACTGACCACGACGTTGCATCACATCAGGGCGGTTAACACCTGCGGCTGAAACTTTAACTAATATTTCGCCCGCAGCAGGCATCGGTGTTGGACGCTGTACGGCCACTAAGACTTCTGGTCCACCAGACTGAGTGATTTCAATTGCGACCATATTCGCCGGGAGGTGCGTTAACGATGTCATAATATTCCTCTTGTCGCCTAAAAGTGGTAAGTCCGATGCTATGCCGGTGACTACGAGACTATCTTAGTCTGGTAATGGAAATAATTCATGACGAGAATGTGCTTAAGTGATGACAAAAATAAGCGTCAGAAAACATCAGTGAAGTAGAAAACAAAAAAAGCGCCCAACAGAGTGGGCGCACAAATTTGCAAAGGAGTCGTGCATGTATGGCTTACTTGCAGGGCTACAATCAAGACTAAGAGATGTTTGGAACGCTTTGATTGTATGAACATTACTTTTCTTACGCTATAGGTATAAATCTGAAATTGTGGACCAGGATAACCCGCGGCGTACGGTGACGAGATAGCCACCGTACGCCGCGCTAAGCTTAAGCCTAACCCTTATAGTGCCAGCAGACCTGATAGTGATAGCTTTCGTCCGTCAGCAAGTGATCAGCGTGAACACTAGGGCTCCATGAGTCGTCACCACCGACCCCCATATGAAAACCATCGATATTCAACCAGGTACCTTGATCGGGTTTTAGTAAGTGCTGGTGGCTGGTTATCATCAGTTGCTGCGTGCTGTAACGGCTGATACCAAAATGGAACCGACCGGTTAATTGCCAGTTTCCGTAACGCAGAGAGTGGGTATTACAGCGTAAGCCATTTTCACTCGGGAAAATGTAGGGTGTGTGCATCTGCTCAAGCGGCTGTGACCACTGACCATATTGTGCTGAAAGCTGCCGGTCAGGATAGTTTTCATGTGGCCCTAACCCTTGCCAGTCAACATATGGAGCGAGATCTGATAGTTGGCAGCACATACCGATTCTGGCCGGAGGGGGAAGTGATGTTGCCACTTCAACCTGAACATCAATGGTCATACGGCCTTGCTGATCAAAACGGTATAACCAATGTGAATGCAATAGCACTTCATTGGCAAACTCATAGCTGTAGTCGGCACAGATTTGTATTGAGTGGGAGAGGCTATCAGCGTGTAATGATAGACAACGTTGTTCCAACTGATACATTCCCGCCTTTTTCCAGCGTTCGACCCAGGCGTTGGGGTCGATACGGGTTGCTTCGCTAATACCAATATCGTTATCCAGTGGCGCACGAACAAATTGATCACGCAGCGGGCTAAGTAACACCGGTAATTCACCCACCCACCATTGTTCCAGCAAGCCAGTCTGACGATTGAACTGCCAACGCTGTTGCTGGTGAGTCACCATAATCGAGTGCGCATCTTGGATGAGCTGAAGCTCGCTTGGCTCGGTACTATTTAGCTCAGTGCTATTTGGCACAGAGCGGCGGGGTATAGATAGCGCCCGAGGTAAACGCCATTGATGCCAGGCGCTGCGATGGTTGCTGGCTGCCCAAGGTGTTTCTGTTCTCAACCTGACGTCAACGTTTAACCATAAATGGCCGGGTTTATCTGTCAGGGGTAATTGCTCTGCCAGCCTGTAGTGCTGCGTAGTATCAGGAGATAAATCAAGAGAAAAGTCACCTTCCTGTATCAATTTGCCGTCTAATTCAATTCGCCAATAGAGCTGTTCATTATCACTGTGTCTGAACAGATATTCACTGGTGACACTTATCACCAGTGGCGTGGTACTCAGTAATGAAAATTGGAAAAACTGCTGCGCGCATTGTGCTTCGTACAAGCTGGGATGAGGGCTGCGGTCAGGGAAAACTAACCCGTTCATACAAAATTGGCGGTCATTGGGGCTATCACCAAAATCACCGCCATAAGCCCAGTAAGGTTCACCATTCTCATAATCGCGGATAAGGCTTTGATCTACCCAATCCCAAATAAAACCACCCTGTAACCGAGGATATTGGCGGAATGCCTGCCAGTAACGGGCAAACCCACCAAAGCTATTACCCATTGCATGAGCGTATTCACACAGAATCAATGGGCGAGATTCATCAGGCAAACCAATCCATTTCTTGATTGCCCACTTGGGCACCGCTGGGAAAGGTTGGTCCTCATCCACGCGAGCATACATTGGGCATACAATATCGGTCGCGAGCGTATTTGCGCCGCCGCCTTCGTATTGTACCGGACGTGTCGTGTCATTGGTTTTAATCCAGCGATAGAGGGCATCATGGGTTGCGCCATGGCCAGATTCGTTGCCCAAAGACCAAATAATGATACAGGCGTGATTACGGTCACGCTGAACCATGCGCGTAACCCGTTCGCTGAAAGCAGAGAACCACTGAGGATCATCCGCGAGACGCCCCATCGGTTGCATACCGTGTGTTTCAATATTGGCTTCGTCCACAACATACAGACCATAGCGATCACACAGGCGGTACCACAATGGATGGTTTGGATAGTGTGAGCAGCGCACGGCATTAAAGTTATGCTGTTTCATCAGAATGATGTCTTGCCGCATGCTCTCTTCATCGATGGTCTGACCGGTTTGCGGATGATGTTCATGACGGTTCACCCCCCGAATCAATACCGCTTTACCATTAACTTTAAGCAGACCCTGGTGGATGGTAACTTGTCGAAAACCGACATCATAGGCTTCTGAGTCAATCAATTCTTGCTGCTGAGTGAGCAGCGAAATCACGGCGCGATACAGTGTGGGTTGTTCTGCACTCCATAAAGAGGGAGATTCCACCCGCAGCTTAAGATGGGTGCGATCAGTGTATTGCCCGCGTTCATCAATGGCTTGGGTACCTAGCGGTTGCTGCAAACTGCTAATTAACTTATCTGCCAGCCACAATTGTACGCGGACTTGGTAAGCCCCAGCTATCTGTGGATCGTTGATGCTGAGTGGAGGAATATTTATCGCTGCCATTACCTCTAAATTGGCAGAGCTGAACTCTGGGGACAAATGTGTGGCGATATGGATATCCCGCAAATGGATCGCTGGTTTGTGAAGCAAACTGACATCACGGAAAATACCGCTCATGCGCCACATATCCTGATCTTCCAGATAACTGCCATCACTCCAACGTAAAACCAGAACGGCGATACGGTTATCACCTGCCTGTAAGTAAGGAGTGAGATCGAACTCAGCAGGTAGGCGACTGTCTTGGGAATAACCCACCCATTTCCCGTTACACCACAGATAAAATGCGGAACTGACACCATCAAAAATAATGCGTGTTTGGCCTGATGAGAGCCAATCTGGCTCTAAAACGAAATTACGCGAATAACAACCGGTCGGGTTCTGTTGTGGTACTCGCGGCGGGTCGACCGGAATAGGGTATTGGACGTTAGTGTAAATCGGGGTGTCGTAACCATGGCGTTGCCAGTTGGCGGGGACTGGCAGTAATCTCGCTCCCGATAAATCGTGCTCAACCCACTCATCTGGTACTCTTTCTGGCTGGTCGAAATAGTTGAATGACCATTGTCCGTTGAGTAAACACCGTTGTGGCGAAGGGGTATCATTTTTTGCGCTGTCGCTATCACGCCAACTGTAAAAGGGAGGATGTGCTTCAAGGCGGTGATACTGCGTCACCTGCGGGTTCTCCCAATCTCTGCGTGACAAAATCTGCGATAGGGGCGGTTGAACCTGCTGTTGAACCTTCTGCTGTGACGTCATGATATCAGCCTCATTTCTGCGATGTGCGTGGATACTTTTTGTGCTGGTAAGTGATCAAAGGGTAAAAATGTTATGCGCTCACAATTGTGTTGGGGTAAAGATGAATTCAACGACAGATAAAGTAAATAGTGGTTGGATAAATAGTCGAGAGTGATCGCATTTATTCGTTTTTAAGGATAGAGCGCTTAAAGCGTGCTGTTGTTTGGCGTATTGTCAGTTCAGTGGCTAACAAGAGAGACTCAGAAGGTAGCTCAATTGAGTGGTGCAGCCTGACAATCAGGCGGGAAACGCTCTCTTCCCCTAATTGCTTGAAGTCCTGCCTGACAGTCGTCAGTGGCGGTTGGAAATAGGCGCTGTCTGCGGTGTCATCGTAACCAATGACCGAGACGTGCTCAGGGACATTGATATTATGCTCATGCAGAGCGCGTAATACACCAAGAGCCATTTGATCGTTAGCGACCAAAATGGCGCTAAAAGGGATGTTGCTGGTAATGAGTTGCAGTGTGGTCTGATAGCCGCTTTTGGCATTCCACTCACCGTGATAGACCGCCTGCGGTATTAACGAGGCATCATTGAGTACCTGTAACCAGCCCTGATAACGTAACTGGGCTGAAATGGCATTTTTGGGTCCACAGATAAGGGCAATCTGCTGATGGCCTAAGCTAATTAGGTGTTCAGCCCCCTGAACTGCCCCGACCTTGGCATCAAACAGAACACTGAAGGCGGTAGATTGTGGATCAACATCCAAGAACAGCACTGGAGTATCAGCACACTGTTGGACAATTTTCTCGCAGCCTTTGGGCTTCAGCGGAATATTCACTAAGATCCCGTCCACCCGTTGAGCTAATAGCTCATTTATGGCTTGCTGGCAGGCTGGGCCAGTTTGATCATCAACCATGGCAATCACTATTGCGTATCCCAACTCGCGGGCTTTGCTTTTTATCGCTGCGGCTATTTGAGAGGGGGCATGCAACGCGAGATCTGCCGTTGCCAGCCCAAGCGTAAGGCTATGTTTCCCCGCTAATTGCTGTGCTACGCGGTTCGGAACATAGTTTAAGTCAGCCATGGCCTGTTCGACCTTGCTGCGGGTTTTTGGCGAGACATGAAGGGCCTGGTTTAAAACACGTGATACGGTTTGATATGACACTCCCGCCTGACGTGCAACATCATCTAAGGTGACAGACTTCGGCCTCATGTGTTCCTCTCAGGGGTAGGTGGCTGCATATTATAGCAAACTCATGAGATAAACTTTCAGTACCCATCGGAAAACATGACGTGAAACAGCCTATTTAATATATTTTGCTCTTTTTATTATCGCCAGCGTTTGGGCAGCAGTAGTTTAGTAACAATAAATTTTATGATTATTCTGCGTAAAAGTGGGCATCAAGAGTATAATTAATAGCTTTTTTGGTTTTATTTTAGCCATGCAAACAAGAATCTGTAGTTTGCCCGCTAAAAAGAGTTGCTATTAAAAGCCGGTCATGAGTTAATGCGTCTCGGCCTGTGGTACAGACCTATTTATGCACGACATCTTGAGTAAAGTGGTTCATATTTAAAGCGTTATCGTTGATAGCTCTTCACTGACGAATTTCCTTCATAGTGCCTCCATAAGTAACGACTGATAACCGGCTATAACACGCCCATGGTGGCAAATTTTTTTAATAAAGGAAATACACATGTCTAACATGATGAAAGGTCAAGTAAAGTGGTTCAACGAGTCTAAAGGCTTCGGTTTCATCACTCCAGCTGATGGCAGCAAAGACGTGTTCGTTCACTTCTCTGCAATCCAAGATCAAGGCTTCAAGACCCTGGCTGAAGGCCAGAATGTACAGTTCTCTATCGAGAACGGTGCTAAAGGTCCGTCTGCAGCAAACGTAACTGCAATCTAATTGGCCTTTGGCTGATTATAAAAAAACCCGCTAAGGCGGGTTTTTTACTTTCAGGCATCCAGCAAGATCCTCTGTTTTATCCCCTCGATTCTGATTAACTCAGCTTCTCTTACTCAGTAAGCCAATACTGTTCTGCCCTCGAATATATTCGCCAAAAGTATACCGTTGTTTATACGTAAACCTTATCATTCTCACCTTATTCTGTACTACACTAGCAGCATTGATTTAATTGAAGGTAATATCATGAAAGTGAATGATCGGGTGACAGTAAAAACCGATGGCGGCCCACGGCGTGAGGGGGTTGTGTTAGAGGTTGAGCAGTTTAGTGAGGGTATTATGTATCTGGTTTCGTTGGAAGATTACCCCTCAGGTGTCTGGTTCTTTAACGAGATTGATAGCCATGATGGCACCTTTGTCGAGCCGCTTCACCCGTAACATTGGTGTTCTGTCTGTTGTGCTGCGAGCGACGCAATAAAAAACCGGAAGAAGGTGAGTACACCTTGCCTCCGGTTTTGCTATCTAAATATCGTCACTATAGTTTGGTTGAACGGTTTCTGGTGTTAACTCAGAACGTTTCCCAGTTTAGTGAGTCGTCACCGGACTTCTTATTCCCGACCGCGCTCTTCTGTTTGGTGGACATAGGTGCCGGAGTTTTCAGTGACGGGGCAGGGTTGCCGCCTTTTAAATGGAATACTGCAACGGCTTGAGTCAAGATTTCAGCTTGTTGTTCCAAAGAGGCCGCCGCCGCTGACGCTTCCTGAACTAAAGAGGCATTCTGTTGCGTGACATTGTCCATTTCTGAAACTGCCTGGGCAACCTGACTAATACCACGACTCTGCTCATCAGAAGCAGAGGCAATTTCACCCATAATATCAGTTACATGACTAACGGCTGTCACGATCTCATTCATCGCTTTACCGGCATCGGACACCAGAATGGATCCATCACCAATCAGGTCAACCGAGGCCTCAATCAACGATTCTATCTCTTTGGCAGCATCGGCACTGCGCTGTGCCAGATTACGGACTTCACTGGCCACTACAGCAAAACCACGGCCTTGTTCACCCGCCCGGGCAGCTTCAACCGCAGCATTCAGAGCCAGAATATTCGTTTGGAACGCGATACTATTAATTACATTGGTAATTTCAGCAATTTTCATTGAACTGAGGGATATCTTATCCATCGTGCTAACAACATCATTAACGATATCGCCACCCTGGGCAGCTTTACCTGATGCGTTGGCTGCGAGCTGGCTCGCATGATGGGCATTCTCCGCATTTTGTTTTACGGTTGCGGTCAGTTGCTCCATGCTGGCGGCGGTCTGTTCAAGTGATGCGGCTTGTTGCTCGGTACGTGCCGAAAGGTCGGTATTACCCAGTGCAATTTCACTCGATCCTTGGTAAATAGATTCAGCACTGCTGCGCACAGCTTCCACAGTTAGGGATAACGAATCCTGCATTTGTTGAATATTGTTACCCAGCACACCAATTTCATTGCGGCCAAATGAGACCGAACTTTGTGTCAAATCCCCCTGAGCAATACGCTGAATACGTGCTACCAGCCAATTAATCGGCTTGATGATGACTTTGCTGATCACTAAAAAAGCAATTAATGTCAGTAAGATGGCCAGAATAAAAGCGCCTCCCATCAGCATATAACCAAGACGGGCTTGTTGTTGGGCGGTCTGATTAATCTGGTTAGCCCGTTCGGTACGATACTTAACTGCTTTCAGCAGTGGTTCATTATAAGCATCATCCAACTGATTAAGTTTTTCAGCTTCAAGGGAAATAACTTCTTCAAAATGACCTTCTTTCGTCGCGTCGAGCATGAGTTTCATTCCCTCGTCGCGATACTGTTCATAGGCTTTTTTCAATGGTGCATCTAATGCGCTATCCGTTTCGGATTTAACCGGACGGTTATAGTAGAGATTAAACATTTGCTGCGATTGAGCGATACGGCTCTCAGCGTTTTTTAGCCCCTGCTGATAACCCTCGGTATCACCGATACGTGCCGCTGATGCTGCTTGAATCAGAATAAGGCGTGCAGTACGCAGGTGGTTCGAACTGTTAGACAGACCCAGGCGTATATCTAGTTCTTGCGTCGCCTCTTCCAGTGATTGGTTACTCTGTTTTAAGAAGTAACCTGACGTCCCAATCGCCGCTGCAAATAAAAGCAGTATTCCCGCCAAGATGGCGATAAACAACGTGACCAGACGCATATTATTAATAAACAATACTTTCGTATTTTTATTCTGTTCTGGCGCTATTTTTATATCCAATGGCTGATGCGTACTTCCACGTTTCATTGTTAGTTCCGTTTCTATAGTCGCTCGAGGAAAGGTCCTTGCCTGATGTACCCGGTATGGTTGAAGCTATAGCCTGGTTCGCTGTAACGCCGATTTACGGTGGGTACAGGCATCGCTACTTAAAGTTAATCCACCCCTATATCTAAAAAAATTTCAACAGTCCTTTAAGAACCTATCGGCAACGGAGCTAAAATAGTTAGGGTTATAAATGGGATCACGATCGCAATTTGGATTAAAGATTGATGGGATTTCTGTAATTGCGTCAATGACTTGATGGTAAGGACAGGGGGATGCTCTCAGTTGGTTGAGTTAGGGGGTATAGGTGTCATTGTGCGCGAGTCTTAGCGAAGGTGATTGAGTATGGGCGCCGACGCGGGGAATGGCAGGTAAGAGTGTTTGAGTTGATTCTCTTATCTCTGTTTTATTCTTATATGCCCCTGACGCATGCTCAATGGCTTGAGTAGAGTATGATGTAATTAATCGATATATTATAAATATTAAATTTATTGTTTAATTCATTGGGGCTGGTTTAGGTTTTGTTTAGAAATATAGACTTTACATAATTATCACACGCAACTATACTCTTGAAAAATTTCGGTGGAGAAAATAATGGATACGCAAAGTAGTAGTCAAATAAGCAAGGCAAGCTAACCTATCTCTCTACAGATTTGTTGCTTGCCGAAAATGGCGGGCAGCACCCTCTCTTATTTCCTGAGTTGTGCATACCCAAGTAGACCCTTATTACTTGACGTTATCGTGGCGCTGGTGGTGTTTGTTCACTTGAAGCCCATGTTTTAGTCAGCGCAACGAGATTCATTCAATCGTTGTCTGGTTATAACGCCAATGAGTGTGGGTGTAATATTTAACTCGATGTTTAATCATCGAGGGTAATAATTCGGGTTTTTATTATGGTATTTAACAACCACGCACTTTTTCCTCCTGGCAGAAACACAGGCTATTGCTGATTTATACCCTCGGGTTATATATCTCAGCACAATTACCTGTGTGCTAAATAGCACATGATTATTCTACCAATGATTAATTCATGGAGAGAATCATGGCATTAACTCCTTTTGTCGTAAATTTATTACTGGCGATGTGTTTGGGCGCATTAATTGGCGCTGAAAGACAATGGCGCCAGCGTATGGCGGGCTTACGTACTAATGCATTAGTCGCGACCGGTGCTGCAGTATTTATTCTCAGCTCTTATGCCACATCCCCTGATAGCCCTGGTCGTATCGCCGCTCAAGTTGTTTCAGGCATCGGTTTTTTGGGTGCAGGCGTCATTATGCGTGAAGGCATGAATATTCGTGGCCTGAACACCGCAGCTACACTCTGGTGCTCGGCGGGTATTGGTGTGCTTTGTGGCTTGGGACTGTATTGGAATGCAGTAGCCGCCACTGCCGTTATTCTGTGTGCCAATATATTGTTACGGGAGGCGGCGCAACGGATTAATATGCAGCCTCAACAACAAGCCATAGACCTGGAAGTTCGTTACCGGATTCAGGTCACTTGTGGTGCGGAAGATGAGATATTGGTTCGCACCCTTATTTTACAGGCGTTAAATGGTGTGGCATTACGATTACAGTCACTTTGCAGTGCAGATATTGCCAAACCCGGTCAATTGGAAGTGTGTGCAGAAATAATGGCGACACCCGCAGCGCAAAGAGAAATTGAAAGTATTGTTTGCCGTGTCAGTCTGGAGCGGAGCGTCAGTGCTGTCCATTGGCGTATCGCATCTGAATTACCTGCTTAATAATAAAGTAATTTACTCATTAATAAATTGCTCAATTTTTTGCAATAAATAATTAAATACTGACCCACGTGGTAGTAAGGAGTTGTTATGGACGATCACCCCGGAGTTAACCAAATTAGTCGCTGCTAATTAAATATAAATACAAAGTTGGCAGCGCAATAATAGTTCAGCACATTTATCTCTCAATAATTGAGCGGATAAACCCTGTGCGTTTAGAATTAAAAGAGAAGCGTTATGACCCAATTCAAAAAAACAGTTACCAGCCGTAACAGTAATAAAAAAACTTTTGCTATCGCGCAAGAAGCCAAGAATAGTTTGGATCAAACATTATCCAAGTTGAATGCTAATTTAAATGGGCTGACAGAAGAGGATGCCAGGGAGCGACTGGAATTATACGGCATTAATCAGGTAGCACATGAGAAAGCGCCCCCAGCGTTGCTTCAGTTATTGGCAGCATTTAATAACCCTTTTATTTTTGTTTTGATGGTATTGGCGGCAATCAGTTTCTTTACTGATTATTGGCTGCCATTACAACAGGGTGAGGAGACTGATCTGATTGGTGTCACAATTATTGTGACGATGGTATTGATCAGTGGTTTATTGCGTTTCTGGCAGGAGTACCGCACCAATAAAGCGGCTGAAGCCCTGAAATCGATGGTGCGAACCACCGCCACAGTATTACGCCGTAGTAGCCATAGTGCCCAACCGGCAAAACAAGAAATTGCGATTAAGCAATTAGTGCCGGGGGATATCATTCTGTTATCCGCCGGAGATATGATTCCGGCAGATTTACGGCTCATTAAATCCAGAGATTTGTTTATCAGCCAGGCGATCCTGACCGGAGAAGCTATCCCTATTGAAAAGTACGACGCAATGGGGGCCATCAGCTCAAAATCAGTAGATGCGGATGCCAATAGCGAGAGTGAATTACTTGAATTATCTAATATTTGTCTGATGGGAACTAACGTTGCCAGTGGAACGGCAATGGCTGTGGTTGTGGCTACCGGCGGGCATACTTATTTCGGGTCGCTTGCTAAGTCGATTGTTGGCACTTGCGCACAGACGGCATTTGATCGTGGCGTCAACAGTGTCAGTTGGTTATTGATTCGTTTTATGTTGGTAATGGTACCGATTGTATTGCTAATTAATGGTTTTACAAAAGGTGATTGGACTGAAGCGGCACTATTTGCATTGGCAGTTGCGGTTGGGTTAACCCCTGAAATGTTGCCAATGATTGTCAGTTCTAACCTGGCGAAAGGCGCAATTGCTATGTCACGGCGCAAAGTTGTGGTTAAGCGATTGAATGCAATGCAGAACTTTGGTGCTATGGATGTGTTGTGCACAGATAAAACCGGCACATTAACCCAGGACCGCATCATTCTTGAACACCACCTGGATGCCAGTGGCAGCAATGACAATAAAGTGCTGCAATTAGCATGGCTTAATAGTTTCCATCAAAGTGGTATGCGAAATCTGATGGATCAGGCGGTCATAAAATTTAGCCGCGGTAAACCTGAAATAGATGCTTTGCGCGGCTTTAACAAGGTCGATGAATTACCGTTTGATTTTATCCGTCGTCGTCTGTCAATTGTGGTAAAAGATGAGCAGCAGCACCAGCGCTTAATTTGCAAAGGTGCGGTGGAAGAGATGCTGAGTATCTGCACCCAAGTTCGCGAGGGAGATAAGATATACCCACTGGATGAAGCCCGCAGAGCCAAATTACTGGCGTTAGCCACACAATATAATGAAGACGGTTTTCGTGTTTTGTTACTGGCAACCCGTGAATTAGGGACTCAGCTCAGTGAATTACCGTTAAATATTAATGATGAACGTGATTTAGTTGTTCAAGGGCTACTGACTTTCCTCGATCCGCCAAAAGAGAGCGCAGAGGCTGCTATCACCGCACTGCGAGAAAATGGTGTTGCAGTAAAAGTGTTAACGGGCGATAACCCGATTATTACGGCAAAAATCTGCCGCGATGTCGGGTTGGAGCCGGGGGAGCCGCTGAGTGGTCGTGATATTGAAGGTATGGATGATGAAACGTTAGCGCGTGAAGTCGAGTTGCGCACAGTGTTTACCAAACTTACCCCTTTGCAAAAATCACGGGTGCTAAAAATGCTGCAAAGCAATGGGCATACCGTTGGTTTTCTTGGCGATGGCATCAATGATGCACCGGCATTACGCGATGCTGACGTGGGGATATCGGTTGATACTGGCACTGATATCGCTAAAGAGTCGGCAGATATTATTCTGTTAGAAAAGAATCTGATGGTGCTGGAGGAGGGGGTTATTATAGGGCGTGAAACCTTCGGTAATATCATCAAATATCTGAATATGACGGCTAGCTCGAATTTCGGCAATGTGTTCTCAGTGCTGGTTGCCAGTGCATTTATTCCCTTCTTACCCATGCTTGCCATCCACCTGCTGTTACAAAACCTGATGTATGACATTTCTCAGCTCTCCCTGCCGTGGGATAAAATGGACAAAGAATTTTTACGCAAGCCGCGTAAGTGGGATGCTAAGAATATTGGCCGCTTTATGCTATGGATTGGGCCAACTTCCTCAATTTTTGATATTACGACTTATGCACTGATGTGGTTTGTTTTTGCGGCTAACAGTGTTGAGCATCAGGCTTTGTTCCAGTCCGGTTGGTTTATTGAAGGTCTGTTGTCGCAGACGTTGGTTGTCCATATGTTGCGCACACAAAAAATACCGTTTATTCAAAGTACCGCCGCCTTACCAGTGCTATTGACGACCGGATTGATCATGGCAATAGGTATCTATATTCCGTTCTCACCTTTGGGAGCATTAGTCGGATTGCAACCATTACCGTGGCAATATTTCCCTTGGTTGGCAGGTACCTTAGTCAGCTACTGTATTGTTGCGCAAATGATGAAGCAATTTTATATTCGCCGCTTCGGTGAGTGGTTGTAATTGCTTCGATTAATGTCTAGGTTTTATATCCGGCAAGACTATTTGTTGCTATCAGGGCATTGATATAACAGTTTCCGGGGCGAGTTGGCCCCGGAATTATTTCGACTATTCATTACTGACGCGAATCACCAACTTGCCAAAATTCTTGCCTTCCAATAGGCCGATAAAGGCTTGCGGCGCATTTTCTAGTCCGTCGACCAAGTCTTCACGGAACTTGATTTTGCCCTGATCAACCCATTGGGTCATTTGCTGTAGGAAATCACCAAAATGATGGCCATAGTCATCAAAAATGATAAATCCTTGCATCCTAATCCGTTTGCGCAAAATGATGCTTTGTAACAGTGGCAAACGATCCGGGCCGTCCGGTAATTCTGTATCGTTATAGCGTGCTATCAACCCGCATACTGGAATACGGGCGCGTGGGTTCAGCAATGGCAATACCGCGTCAAATACCGCACCACCTACATTTTCATAATAAATATCAATGCCGTCAGAACAGGCTTTTTCCAATTGTTGCGCAAAATCTGTTGCCCGGTGGTCAATACAGGCGTCGAAGCCCAATTCTTCCACCACATAGCGGCATTTCTCCGATCCTCCGGCTATCCCGATAACTTTGCATCCTTTTAGTTTACCGACTTGCCCGACAACTGAACCAACCGCGCCACTGGCAGCGGCAACGACCAGGGTTTCGCCCGCTTTGGGCTGACCAATATCCAATAGTCCCATATAAGCCGTGAAACCAGGCATGCCCAAAACGCCCAGAGAGCGTGAAGGATGGGAGAGTTGTGGCCCCAAATTGCGGATACCAGCACCATCCGATAACGTATAGTCTTGCCAGCCACTGTTGGCCAAAACCCAATCACCCACTTGAAACTCCGGATGATTAGAGGCTTCAACGCGTGAGACGGCCCCGCCTACCATGACGTCACCAATTTCAACCGGCGCGGCATAGGAGGGGGCGTCGCTCATACGGCCACGCATATAGGGGTCAAGCGACAAATAGCGAGTGCGAAGTAGCACCTGACCTGCTGCGGGTTGCGCAATAGGTTGAATATCTAAGGTGAAATTTTCGCTGGTTGGTGTGCCATGTGGGCGTGAAGCCAGCAGAATACGGCGGTTACTGGTTTTATCTTGAGGCATCAAATTCCCTTACTTGGACGGAGTAAAAAGGCCGGTAGTGAACATAGCGAATATTAAAAATAACGCGTGTTGAGAATAATAGTAGAACTCGGCGGGATGATTTCAGCTAATAGTGCGGCAACACAGCGAAAGGCATTACGGTGCTGACAGAACGGTTGTCGCAACGCACAGCTACGGGTTAATTAAAGTGGGACGATCAATACGTCGACACTACTGGTATTAATCAGCTTGGCAGCAGAACAGGAGAGTTTATTCATCAGGCTTGTACTGTGGTTACCGCAGATAACTAAATCAATATGCTGCTGTTGGCAAACGTAAGCCATGCTATCAGCGAATTGCCCGTGCACAATGGATCTATCCTCTATGGGATAATCAGCATTAATCGCTAACTCCTCCATAAATAGTTGCGCTTCTTCTTGCAACACAGAACGCAAGTCTCCCAGCATGGGGGCAGCATAACTGCTGTACATTTCTGGCTCAGTTGTCAGGGTGATTAACGAAACCCTGCCATTATAGGGCCGCACGATAGAAACGGCTTTATTAACCAATTGTTGGCTATCGGGTGAAAGGGCAACTGCGACCAGTACATTTCTGTATCCCATCATTAAGCTCCCATAAGCGCGGCTATAGATTAAAGGTTAGGGGAATACACCTTTGATAAATGGGATGTCAGTCACATTTGGTTACGACCAGCCAATAATGCGAGCCGTGATAGGGCGTTAATTAAAATAGTCGCTAATAAGCAATATTTGAAACTTATGTTTCAAACATTATTAATTATTTTTAATTACATTTTATTCACAAATTCCTTGTGGAAACGCGGATATGAACCGCAGTTGAAACTGCGGCAGAATGAAATGTGTGCAATAGCGTTGAATTGAAACATGCAGTTACCTCTGTTGCCTTTTTTAATACATGTTGTTGGGTTTTTTAACGTTAAAAGGTAAATAGGTTAATAAATGGTCGGTAGGCGGTGTTTTGTGAAATCGCATAAATATTCGTTAAAACAAAATAGTTTCGGAAGGGTACTTATAGGATAACCGAACTATAATCCTCTGCTTTAGTCCTTACTGCTGATAATTTTGGGTTATAACAGATTTATGTTCTGCTATTTTGCTTTAGGAATGCTTTTGTTCGAACTGATCTAAAAACACTAAGAATTGGGCCTATATATCTAGTTTTTTAGCTCTTTTCTGACTTGTTAGTGTTTTTTAACCATGAGTGTGAGTGAAAAGTGAACAATTATGAGTGTAAGAAACAGCTTTATATTTTATTTTTGTGATCTATATCACATTACATTTAAAATGAATCACTAGTCACATTGTATGTGCTAACGATTCGGGAGTAGAGTTGGGCCTCTTTAGGAATAATCCTAATATTTTGTAAGAAAAGTTGCATAGCAAGATGCACTATCAGAGCAGCACAAAATCGAGCTGCCAAGTTTACGACATGTTATTTCATACCAAAATGGTATTTTTGTAATGTAACACCAGTAGGTTTTAATTACTTTTAGTTCTATGGGTTTTAATTAACTGTATAGCGGGAAGGATCCCAGGTCTTGGGTGAAGAATTCTATCATCCAACTTATGTTTTAAAACATAATCAGTCGGGATGTATAAAATGAGTACGTCTGAATTACTCAAACATATTTATGATATTAATTTGTCTTACTTGCTTTTAGCACAACGGTTAATTAACGATGAAAAAGCCTCAGCGATGTTTCGTCTGGGTATTACAGATACTATGGCCGACGCATTAGCGCAGTTAACTTTACCGCAAATGGTTAAATTAGCTGAGACTAACCAATTAGTCTGTCATTTCCGTTTCAGTGACCACAACACTATTCATCATCTGACGAAAGAATCTCGTGTCGATGACTTGCAGCAAATCCACACAGGGATCCTATTGTCGAGTCACTTACTCCACGAGCTATCGTTACAAGACGGTAGTGCGCCTAAAAAAAGAGCATGACTGATGGTTGTGAAAAGTATTGTTCAGGAAGCTAAAGACATTCATTTGGCAATGGAGTTGATCACTTTAGGTGCGCGTTTGCAGATGCTTGAAAGCGAAACGCAACTCAGCCGGGGGCGATTAATTAAGCTCTACAAAGAGCTGAGAGGGAGTCCGCCACCTAAAGGAATGCTGCCGTTTTCGACTGATTGGTTTATGACCTGGGAACAAAACATTCATTCATCGATGTTTTATAACGCTTATAGCTTCCTGCTAAAAAGCGGGCAATGCACCGGTGTTGAGGCCGTTATTAAGGCCTATCGTCTTTATCTGGAACAGTGTCCTGATCAGTCTGGAGTACCGCCATTACTGGCGTTAACTCGTGCCTGGACCCTGGTTCGATTCGTTGACAGTGGTATGTTGCAACTCTCAGGTTGCAGTTGCTGTGGTGGGACTTTTATCACCCATGCGCATCAACCACGAAATAGCTTTGTTTGCAGTCTCTGCCAGCCACCTTCCCGCGCAGTAAAAAAACGTAAACTTTCTCCGCCATCTGCCGATATTACTTCACAACTGCTGGATGAGCAGGTTAGACGCGCAGTTTGAGTCTCTTTGAGTTGTCAGAATTTTTTGGTTACAGCTGCGGTATGGATACCGTTCCTGTAGCCAGTTAATGACAATTCATTGCACTCAAAGGGTGCTAACGCCTCACCTTCCACCCACACACTTTGCTAAGGATGTCGCGTGTTAGTTATTTTGGGTTATATCGTGGTCTTAGGTGCGGTCTTCGGTGGCTACATGATTGTTGGTGGCAACCTTGGCGCACTGTATCAGCCAGCCGAATTTTTAATTATCGGCGGTGCAGGTATCGGTGCATTTATCGTGGGTAACAACGGCAAAGCGATAAAAGCGACAATAAAGGTCATGCCAAAATTGATGCGCCGTTCTAAATATAACAAAGTCCTGTATATGGACTTAATGGCGTTACTTTACCGTTTATTAGCTAAATCCCGTCAACAGGGAATGCTGTCACTGGAACGGGATATAGAAAGTCCGCGGGAAAGTGAAATTTTCTCTAATTATCCTCGGATCTTGGCCGATAAGTTATTAGTGGAATTTATTACTGATTATTTACGGTTAATTGTTAGCGGAAATATGAATGCTTTTGAAATCGAAGCACTGATGGATGAAGAGATAGAAACTCACGAACAAGAATGTGAAGTTCCCGCAGGTAGCTTGGCGATGGTGGGGGATTCGTTACCTGCATTCGGTATTGTTGCTGCGGTTATGGGGGTGGTACATGCCCTGGCTTCCGCCGACCGACCAGCCGCAGAACTTGGGGCACTAATTGCCCATGCGATGGTGGGGACGTTTCTGGGTATTTTGCTGGCATATGGTTTTATTTCACCTTTGGCCACCTTGTTGCGTCAACAGAGTGCAGAAACCACCAAAATGATGCAGTGCATCAAGGTGACACTGCTTTCCAGCCTGAACGGATATGCGCCACAAATTGCCGTGGAGTTTGGTCGTAAAACGCTCTACACCACTGAGCGTCCATCGTTCATTGAGCTGGAAGAGCATGTACGCAGAGTGAAAGCGCCGGCACCGCAAGCGACAGAAGAGGACGCATGAAGCATCAGAACCACCCCGTTATTGTGATTAGAAAGCGAAAAGCTAAGCATGGTGGCGGTCATCATGGCGGGTCATGGAAAATTGCTTACGCTGACTTTATGACAGCGATGATGGCCTTCTTTCTGGTGATGTGGTTGCTATCGGTTTCCAGCCCGCAGCAACTGACGCAAATTGCGGAGTATTTTCGGACACCGTTGAAAATAGCGTTGACCAGCGGTGATAAGAGCAGTGCCAGTACCAGTCCGATTCCAGGGGGCGGTGATGATCCCACCCAGCAAGTGGGCGAGGTACGCAAGCACATCGATTCAGAAGAGAGTCGCAAAGAAGAGTATCGACTGAACAAGTTGCGGGAAAAACTGGATCAATTAATCGAATCTGACCCGAGATTGAGAGCATTACGGCCACATCTGTTGATTAACATGATGGAAGAAGGGTTAAGAATTCAGATTATTGATAGCCAGAATCGGCCGATGTTTAAGATGGGCAGTGCGCAGGTAGAGCCGTATATGCGTGATATTTTACGTGCTATAGCCCCTATCTTGAATGACATACCAAACAAAATCAGTCTGTCGGGGCATACCGATGATCTGCCGTATGCCAATGGCGAACGAGGTTACAGCAACTGGGAGTTGTCGGCTGATCGTGCTAATGCTTCACGGCGTGAATTGCTCGCCGGTGGTTTGGATGAGGGGAAAGTGCTGCGGGTGGTGGGTATGGCCTCGACGATGCGCTTGAAAGAGCAAGCAGCGGATGATCCGGTTAACCGTCGAATCAGTATTTTAGTGCTGAACAAACAGACGCAACATGATATTGAGCATGAGAATTTAGATAACAAAGCGCTGGATATAGAAAAAGCCGCGAGCTTAAAGCAGCTTGAGACCAGTGGGACTGTGCCAACCGCGACGCCTGCTGCTGCGACAGCGCCAACGGGTACGGCAACCTCCACCGGGCAACCCGCGACTGGGGCGGTAACAGTATCGGCGGCGGCAGTACCGGTAACGGCAGCACCTGTGAAAACGATAACGCAGCCTGCAACAGCACCACAAACACAACAATCGAGCACGGGGAGCATCACTCCAGCAACCACTGGGCCAACGACATCGTTGCCAGCGGCACCTGCAAGTAATGCACCGGTCTCTCCGACAAGCCGCGACGCACAGTAGAGGTGACACCGTGAGCATGGATATTACCGCGTTTTATCAGACTTTCTTTGATGAAGCAGATGAACTGTTGGCAGATATGGAACAGCACTTGTTATTGCTGGACCCACTGGCACCAGATAAAGAACAACTCAATGCCATTTTCCGTGCTGCTCATTCGATCAAAGGTGGTGCAGCGACGTTTGGCTTTACGGTATTACAAGAGACAACCCATCTGTTGGAAAACCTGTTGGATGGTGCTCGTCGCGATGAAATGCGGTTGAGCACTGATATCATCAACCTGTTTTTGGAAACGAAAGATATTATGCAGGAACAGTTGGACGCCTATAAAACCTCTCAGGAACCTAATGCGGAAAGCTTTGAGTATATCTGCCACGCATTGCGCCAACTGGCATTAGAGGCTTTAGAACAACAAAGCACAGGTACCAACACATCAGTAGCACAAGGGAATGGCGTTGTGATGACTGACACCAAAGTGGGTGGTAAGTCACCGGCATTGGTTCAGGGGGGAATGCGCATTCGCTTGTCTGGCCTGAAAGAGCAAGAAATCCCACTGATGTTGGAAGAGCTAGGCAATTTGGGTGAAGTGAAAGATCCGCATCAAAGTGCTGATAGCCTGGAAGCCACCCTGATTACGTCTGTCAGTGAAGATGATATCAGCGCCGTGCTCTGTTTTGTGTTGGAACCGGAACAGATCAGTTTTATACCCGCTGAATTGCAACCAGAAGCTACAGCTGAAGTGGCTGTAGTGGCGCCGGTTATCGCAGAATTACCGCCAACGGCGGTGGCCCCAGTGGCTGAAACCAACAGTTCCTCTAAAACGGGTGTTATTGCCGCACCGACCAGCCCGGAACATGTAAAACCAAAAGCGAAAGCCAGTGAGTCAACCAGTATTCGCGTCGCGGTTGAGAAAGTTGACCAGTTGATTAATCTGGTGGGCGAGTTGGTGATTACTCAATCAATGTTGGCACAGCGCTCCAGTACGCTGGATCCCGTCATCAACGGTGATTTGCTCAATAGTATGGGGCAGTTGGAACGCAATGCGCGTGACTTGCAAGAGTCGGTGATGTCGATCCGTATGATGCCGATGGAGTATGTGTTCAGCCGCTTCCCTCGTTTGGTGCGCGATTTAGCCAGTAAACTCAATAAGCAAGTCGAACTGACGCTGCTTGGCAGTTCTACAGAACTGGATAAAAGCCTGATTGAACGCATTATCGATCCCCTGACCCATCTGGTTCGTAACAGTTTGGACCACGGTATTGAAGATGCTGAAACCCGTATTGCTGCCGGTAAATCGCCGGTGGGGAATCTGACGCTGTCCGCAGAGCATCAGGGCGGTAATATCTGTATTGAAGTCTTGGATGATGGCGCAGGGTTAAACCGGCAGAAGATTCTGGCAAAAGCGCAGTCTCAAGGAATGGCCATTAATGAGCATATGAGCGATGAAGATGTTGGGATGCTGATTTTTGCTCCCGGATTCTCCACCGCAGAGCAAGTCACTGATGTTTCCGGCCGCGGTGTCGGTATGGACGTGGTTAAGCGAAATATTCAGGAGATGGGCGGCCATGTGCAAGTCAGTTTCCAGGCCGGTCTTGGCACTTCAATCCGTATTTTATTGCCATTGACGCTAGCTATTCTTGATGGAATGTCAGTAAAAGTCAGTGATGAAGTCTTCATCTTGCCATTGAATGCAGTAATGGAATCACTGCAACCTTTGGCTGAAGATTTACACCCGCTAGCCGGCGGTGAACGGGTATTACAAGTGCGCGGCGAGTATTTACCTTTGGTTGAATTGTACCGGGTATTTGATGTTGAAAACGCCAAAACTGAAGCCACTCAGGGCATCGTTGTGATTCTGCAAAGTGCCGGGCGTCGTTATGCACTCTTGGTAGACCAGTTGATTGGTCAGCATCAGGTGGTGGTGAAAAACCTCGAGAGTAACTATCGCAAAGTGCCAGGTATTTCAGCCGCAACCATATTGGGTGATGGCAGCGTGGCATTAATTGTTGATGTGTCGGCTTTGCAGGCATTAAACCGGGAAAAGCGTGTAACGGCTGATGATGTGGTCGCTGCCTAGCAGGTGGACCAATTGAAGCCTGTATGGAACCCGTATGAAAACAGGTATAGGGCACGGAGTGTTCCGGTCCTGAAAACAAACATAAATTCAACCTATTGATTGAAGGGTAAAAACATGGCAGGACTAGCAACCGTCACGAAGCTGGCTGGCGAAACGGTAGGACAAGAGTTCCTGATTTTTACGCTGGGCGATGAAGAGTACGGGATTGATATTCTGAAAGTACAAGAGATCCGTGGCTACGATCAGGTGACCCGTATCGCTAACACCCCGACGTTCATTAAAGGTGTCACTAACTTACGCGGCGTCATTGTCCCTATTATTGATTTACGGGTTAAGTTTGCACAAAAAGGTGTGAGCTATAACGAAAATACCGTAGTGATCGTACTGAATTTTGATCAGCGCGTGGTGGGTATTGTCGTTGATGGTGTGTCAGATGTGCTGTCATTAACCAATGAGCAAATACGTCCTGCACCAGAATTTGCCGTCACTCTGGCAACTGAGTATCTAACAGGTTTAGGTTCACTCGGGGAAAGAATGCTGATTTTGGTGGATATCGAAAAGCTGTTGAGCAGTGAAGAGATGTCGTTGATTGACTCTGTCATTAAAGGGTAAGTTTCGGTTAATTTGCCTATCGGGTTTCGGTTGATATTCGTTCAGTGATCAGGTGATCTCCTGTCTCATGTCAACCGAACCAATCACCACGCCGCTCTCCATCGAAACCGTGGTCCGTTCTTGTCCGGCCAAAACCTGATGAGGCCGGTTTTCACCTCGATAATAACAAACTGCTAACACTCATCCTCATCTCGTTAAAATAATGTCTCTCTCCGGTAAAGTTCCCCCTCCCAGTGCCGATAACACAGTTAATTAGACGTCCTATGTTTTGGCGTACCTGTGTTTTGACGTACTTATGAAGGGATAACATGTTTAAGCGTATGAAAGTGGTCACCAGCCTCCTGTTGGTGTTAGTGCTATTTGGTGCCTTACAGTTCGTTTCCGGCGGGCTTTTCTTCAATTCCCTGAAAAATGACAAAGAGAACTTTGCGGTTTTACAGGTTATTCGTCAGCAACAGTCGGTGTTGAATGAAAGTTGGGTAAATCTGCTGCAAACCCGTAATACGCTGAACCGCGCAGGCATCCGCTACATGATGGATGTGAATCATACCGGTAGTGGCCCTACGGTGAATGACCTGTTGGCATCAGCCAAAGGGACATTAGGTGTGGCGGCGGAGCGTTTTAAAAGCTACGAACAGATCCCGTTGGATAGCCAGCAAGACGCCGAATCAGCTAAAAAATTAAAACAGACCTATGACCAATATTTTGGTGCGTTAACCGAACTGATCCAATTGATGGAAGCTGGCAAGATCAATGAGTTCTTCGACCAACCCACCTCTAGCTTCCAAAATGCTTTTGAACAGGATTACAACACTTACCTGACACAAAATGATCGCTTGTATGCCTCCGCAGTGGAAGACAGCAACCAGTCATTTAGCTTCGCGATGGGGGTGATTGTTACCGTACTGATTGTGGTATTCGCGGTAATTATTGTTGTTTGGCTTGGCATGCAACACATCTTGATTAATCCGCTTAAACACTTGATAGAACATATTAAACATATCGCTAACGGTGATTTAACGCAGACTATCGAAGTGCATAGCCGCAACGAAATGGGCACATTGGCCGCCAGCCTGAAACACATGCAATCTGAATTGATTACCACCGTCAGTGATGTGCGTTTAGGTGCCGATGCTATCTATAGCGGTGCCTCAGAAATTTCCGCCGGTAACAACGATCTGTCAGCGCGTACAGAACAACAAGCCGCCTCACTGGAAGAAACCGCCGCCAGTATGGAGCAGTTAACCGCCACAGTGAAACAGAATGCTGAGAATGCTCGTCAAGCTAGCCAACTGGCCTTAAGTGCATCGGAAACGGCACAGAAAGGTGGCAAAGTGGTGGCGAATGTGGTGCAAACCATGCATGAGATTGCCGGTAGTTCACAGAAAATTGCAGATATTACCAGTGTTATCGATGGTATCGCTTTCCAGACCAATATCCTGGCGCTGAACGCCGCCGTTGAAGCAGCCCGTGCCGGTGAGCAGGGTCGTGGTTTTGCCGTTGTTGCCGGTGAAGTACGTAACCTGGCACAACGTAGTGCGCAAGCTGCAAAAGAGATTAAAGGCCTTATCGAAGACTCGGTTAGCCGTGTCGATATGGGGTCAGTACTGGTTGAAAGTGCGGGTGAAACCATGGGAGATATCGTTAATGCGGTAACCCGCGTCACCGACATCATGGGTGAAATCGCTTCTGCTTCCGATGAGCAAAGTCGCGGTATCGATCAAGTGGGTCAGGCGGTCACTGAAATGGACCGGGTAACCCAGCAAAACGCCTCTTTGGTGGAAGAATCAGCCTCTGCCGCCGCCGCACTGGAAGAACAAGCCAGTATGTTAACCCAATCCATGTCTGTATTCGTTCTGCGTATGGATAACGGTAGTACTACAAGAGATGTTAGAAAAATAAAGCAGCCGACACAGGATTTGAGCGGAACTGCTAAAAAAACACTGGGAAGTGACCTGCAAGACAATTGGGAAACTTTCTAGTCCCCTACAACCCTTGATACTTGAAATTGCAGGGGTGTTAGCTGCGCTCACGAACCCGAATCACTTACTTGAGTAAGCTCATCGGGGTTCGTTTGCTGGCTGCCTACCTGCAACTCCAATTATTTTGGGTGAACAAAAATAGATAAAGCTGGCCAATGAGCCGGCTGAGAAGAGGTTACGATGTTTGGCCGAATTCGGATTTCTACCAGCTTTTTCCTGTTACTGATATTAATTTGCTCGATACAGTTAATTTCAAGTGGTCTGTCATTTACTGCTTTTCGCTCAGACTACCAAAATTTGAACCGGGTGGATCTCAGTAGCCAGCAACGGGATGCATTAAGCCTCAGTTGGGTATCCTTGCTTCAGGCGCGTAATACCTTAAACCGGGCGGGGACGCGCTCGGCTCTCAAAGTACCTCAGGAGCAAGTCAACGCATTAATGGGCAATGCGCGCAGCTCATTACAGAAAGCGGACCTCTACTTCAATCAGTTTATTGCGGTGCCACGCCTTGATGAGAGTGATAACGGTGGCGAATTGTTGGATGCCACTAAAAACAGTTATCAGAACTTACGGACGTCGTTACGACAACTAATTGATTTTCTGGAAGCCGGTAATTTACAAGGCTTTATGGACCAACCCACCCAGAAAACACAGGATTTGTTCGAAGCCGATTTTTTACAGTATTTGCAGTATGCCAATGAAGTGATTGCTGAGGCCGGTACCCAAAACCAGCAGGCGTACCATCTCTCCATGTGGATATTTGGTGCGGCGATTGTAATGGTAATAGCCATGGCGATTTCGTCGCTTGTTTGGCTGCGCACCATGTTTGTCAGGCCGCTGAAAATTATGCGCGCGCATTTTGACCGCATCGCACGGGGGGATTTATCGGCGCAGATTCATGTCTCCGGGCGTAATGAAATCAGCGAGATGTTTGCCAGTTTACGCATCATGCAGCAGTCGCTTATCACCACCGTTAGTCATGTCCGAGATGGCACTGAAGCAATGCTAACGGGGATTCAGGAAATTTCTGCGGGTAACAATGATTTGTCAGCAAGAACCGAACAGCAAGCGGCGTCTCTGGAACAAACTGCGGCCAGCATGGAGCAACTGACCGCGACGGTCAAACAGAATGCGGATAATGCTCGTCAGGCAACATTGCTGGCGAAAGACGCATCAGCAACCGCTGCCAAAGGGGGTGAGTTGACGGGCAGTGTGGTGACAACTATGCATGATATCGCCACCAGTTCACAGAAGATTGGTGCCATTACCAGTGTTATTGATGGTATTGCCTTCCAGACCAATATTCTGGCGTTAAATGCTGCTGTTGAGGCTGCTCGCGCTGGTGAGCAGGGGCGCGGTTTTGCTGTCGTCGCCGGTGAAGTTCGTAATCTGGCCCAGCGCAGTGCACAAGCAGCAAAAGAGATTAAAGGGTTGATCGATGAATCGGTCAGCCGTGTTCGCCAGGGCTCCACTCTGGTTGAAAATGCGGGTACTACCATGGAAGAGATTGTTCGCTCAGTGACTCGGGTTACCGACATTATGGGTGAAATCGCTTCCGCCTCGGATGAGCAAAGCCGAGGTATTGAGCAGGTTTCACTGGCAGTAACACAGATGGATCAGGTCACTCAGCAAAACGCCGCATTAGTGGAAGAGGCTGCGGCTGCGGCTAACGCACTCGAAGAGCAGGCAAGTATGCTCTCCGATGCAGTGTCTGTTTTTCGTTTGGAGCAGGATAGCGACAGCGGGGAGGGGCAGGCAGCAGACGGCAGTGGTAAACAACCGGCTGTTAAGGAAATTCCAGATTGTCAAACGGCGTAACGAAGACTTTGTTGTGGGGTGAGGCCGGATGAAACCATCATCGATGAAACAGCCATCGCCCCAAGAGTCTGGGTCGATCCTGACTCAGATGATTCAACGGCTCCCGTTGCCGGATGTTCACTTCCGGCGCATATGCCAACTTATTTATCAACGAGCCGGGATAGTACTGGCCGATCACAAACGGGAAATGGTCTATAACCGCCTGGTCAGGCGGCTGAGATTGCTAGGGATTAACGATTTTGGTCAATACCTTGCTTTGCTAGAGACCGACCCGAACAGTGCAGAGTGGCAGGCATTTGTTAATGCCTTGACCACTAATCTGACGGCATTTTTCCGTGAGGCACACCATTTCCCGATTCTGGCTGAACATGCCCGCCAGCGGCCGGGAAGCTATTCGGTGTGGAGTACGGCGGCATCGACCGGTGAAGAGCCGTACTCTATCGCGATGACACTGTGTGATGTGTTGGGAAATAGAGCGGGTTCGTGTCAGGTGTTAGCCAGCGATATCGATACGCAAGTACTGGAAAAAGCGACCAGTGGTGTATACCGGCAAGATGAATTGCGTTCATTGTCGGCACAACAGATGCAACGCTATTTCTTGCGTGGCACCGGCCCACATCAAGGCATGGTGCGAGTGCGCCCGGAATTGGCCAATATGATCCATTTCCAGCAACTCAATCTGTTGGCACCAGAGTGGGCATTACCCGGGCAGTTTGATGCTATTTTTTGTCGTAATGTGATGATTTATTTTGATAAAGAAACGCAGGAGCGCATTCTGCGTCGCTTTGTCCCTTTGCTAAAACCAGGTGGTCTGATGTTTGCAGGCCACTCGGAGAATTTCAGTCAAATTAGTCGGGAATTCTATTTGCGCGGGCAGACCGTTTATGGGCTGACCAAGGAGAGGTGATGAGTAAAATCAGAGTATTGTGCGTTGATGATTCTGCATTGATGCGCCAACTAATGACCGAGATTATTAATAGTCACCCGGACATGGAAATGGTTGCAACGGCTCCCGATCCGTTGGTTGCCCGTGATTTGATCAAAAAATTCAATCCGCAGGTTTTGACGCTCGATGTCGAAATGCCGCGGATGGATGGTTTGGATTTTCTTGAAAAGCTGATGCGGTTGCGACCGATGCCGGTAGTGATGGTCTCATCATTAACCGGTAAGAACTCTGAGATAACCATGCGTGCGTTGGAGTTGGGAGCGATTGATTTTGTTACCAAACCTCAGCTTGGGATCAGAGAGGGAATGCTGGCTTACAGTGAGTTGATTGCGGAGAAAATCCGTACGGCTGCTAAAGCTCGCCTGCCGCAGCGCGGCCCAGAAAACGCGCCGGTTATGCTTACGCATACACCACTGCTCAGTAGTGAAAAGTTAATTGCAATTGGTGCCTCTACCGGGGGGACAGAAGCTATCCGTATGGTATTACAGCCGTTGCCACCGACCAGCCCGGCACTGTTAATTACTCAGCATATGCCACCGGGTTTTACCCGTTCATTTGCTGAGCGACTTAATAAGCTGTGTCAAATCACTGTGAAAGAAGCAGAAGACGGTGAGCGGGTCTTACCGGGGCATGCCTATATTGCTCCCGGCGATCGGCATATGGAACTGGCGCGTAGTGGGGCGAACTATCAGGTTCGCATTCATGACGGGCCGGCGGTTAATCGCCATCGTCCCTCGGTTGATGTCCTATTTCGCTCAGTGGCGCAGTATGCCGGGCGTAACGCCGTGGGGGTTATCCTGACGGGGATGGGCAATGATGGTGCGGCCGGGTTGTTGGAGATGTATCGCGCCGGTGCTTATACCATCGCGCAAAACGAGGCCAGTTGTGTGGTTTTCGGCATGCCGCGTGAAGCGATTGGTATGGGGGGCGTTAATGAAGTTCTGGATTTGAACCAGATAAGCCAGCGTATGTTGGCGCAGATTAGCAGTGGTCAAGCCCTGCGAATTTAGTAGACATTTTCCGGTGGAAATCGGGCGTTGATAGTTAATCGCTCAGCGGTGAGCAACAAACCTTAGGAGTTGGTATGGCGGATAAGAATCTCAGATTTTTGGTGGTAGACGATTTTTCGACCATGCGTCGTATTGTCAGAAACCTGCTGAAAGAGCTGGGTTTTAACAATGTGGAAGAGGCCGAAGATGGCGTCGACGCATTGAATAAATTACGTGCGGGTGGCTTTGATTTTGTGGTTTCTGATTGGAATATGCCGAATATGGATGGCCTGGACCTGTTGAAAACTATCCGTGCCGATGGTGCTCTTGGTACTTTGCCGGTTCTGATGGTAACCGCCGAAGCGAAAAAAGAGAATATCATCGCAGCAGCGCAAGCAGGTGCCAGTGGTTATGTAGTGAAACCTTTCACTGCCGCTACCTTGGAAGAGAAGCTCAATAAGATTTTTGAAAAGTTGGGTATGTAAGGAGGCGAGATGAGTAACCATCAAATGCCCGCAACAGATGCGGCATCGGCCAGTGATATAATAAGCCGCATTGGCCAATTGACGCGGATGTTACGCGACAGCCTGCGCGAATTAGGTCTTGATCAGGCGATTGCACAGGCTGCGGAAGCCATTCCAGATGCGCGTGATCGACTGGATTATGTCGTTCATATGACGGCTCAGGCCGCAGAAAGAGCACTGAACTGTGTTGAGGCAGCACAGCCGCGCCAAAATGAGCTGGAGTCATCGGCGAAGGCGCTTAAAGTTCGTTGGGACGAATGGTTTGCTAATCCTGTCGAGCTGTCAGATGCCCGCTCTCTGGTCACTGATACCCGTGAATATCTGGAAGTCGTACCGCAACATACCTCATTTACCAATGCACAATTGTTGGAAATCATGATGGCGCAAGATTTCCAGGACCTTACCGGTCAGGTTATCAAACGCATGATGGATGTGGTGCAAGAGATTGAGAAGCAGCTATTAATGGTACTGATGGAAAATATCCCAGATATGCCATCTAAACCGCAAAAATCTGCTGACAGTCTACTCAATGGGCCACAACTGGATAAGAATGGTGCTGGTGTTATTGCCAACCAGGATCAAGTTGATGATCTGCTAGACAGTTTAGGCTTCTAAGCCGACTGATCGACCATAATAGGCAGGTGAGGGGATATCTCATCTGCCATTATTTCTCGCTGGATTTATCGTCGTGATAATCTCATTTAAAACCGGCTATTCCTGGCGTTGCGGCTGATCGTGTTCTTCATCCCTTTTCCTTCATCTATCACTGGCTGTAGACGTTCCTGGCTATCAAATTTGACGACAGCCAATCCCCCAACAGGCTACTGAGCCTGACATGATGTATTCATCCGAGAAATAACCCCCTAATTGCTGCTTTGTTCCATCCATAACCTTGCTGAATATTTGTCATGCTAGACAGCAATTTTTTATTTCCTAATTATCTGATATGGGAACGCTTACGCTGAACAGGAAAACCTGCTGTGGCTGAAGATAGCGACGCGGAAAAGAGCGAGGAACCCACAGCCCACAAGCTGGAGAAGGCTCGCGAAAAAGGCCAAATACCGCGTTCGCGCGAACTGACCTCGATGCTGATGCTCGGGGCCGGTTTGGCGATCCTGTGGGTATCTGGGGAGTCGATGGCTCGCCAACTGGCGGCGATGATTGCCCAAGGACTGCATTTTGACCATGGCATTATCAGCGATGATAAGCAAATGTTGCGCCAAATAGGGACGCTGCTGAGTCAAACGATGATGGCATTACTGCCCATCTTTGCCGGATTGGTGATCGTGGCGCTAGCAGTACCGATGCTGTTAGGTGGGGTGCTGTTCAGCGGAGAATCCATCAAGTTCGATTTTCAGCGGATGAGTCTGATTGCGGGCTTAAAGCGCATGTTTTCTTCTCAGGCACTGGCCGAATTGCTGAAAGCCATCCTCAAGGCCACGCTGGTCGGTTGGGTCACGGGAATATTCCTCTGGCATAACTGGCCAGATATGATGCGGTTGATGGCAGCCCCGCCAGTGGCGGCTTTAAGTGATGCTGTCCACTTGATTATTTTCTGCGGACTGGTGGTGGTATTAGGCCTGACCCCGATGGTCGGATTCGACGTGTTTTTCCAAATAACCAGCCACATTAAAAAATTACGTATGACCAAACAAGAGATACGTGATGAATTCAAAGATCAAGAAGGTGATCCACATGTGAAAGGGCGCATTCGTCAGCAGCAACGGGCTATGGCGCGTCGCCGAATGATGGCTGATGTCCCTAAAGCTGATGTAATAGTGACCAACCCAACCCACTATGCTGTTGCCTTGCAATACAACGAAGCAAAAATGAGTGCACCCAAGGTGCTGGCGAAAGGTGCTGGCGCAGTGGCACTGCGTATCCGCGAGTTAGGTGCAGAGCATCGTATTCCGTTATTAGAAGCGCCGCCGCTGGCCAGGGCACTGTTTCGGCACAGCGAGGTAGGCCAACATATTCCAGCCACCCTTTATGCCGCGGTGGCAGAAGTTCTTGCCTGGGTATACCAGTTGAAGCGTTGGAAACGGGAAGGCGGGCTAATCCCGAAAAAACCTGAACATCTGCCAGTGCCGGAAGCACTGGATTTTGCAACAGAGAGTGAGACTGACTAATGGCTAATTTGGCCGCCCTGCTACGTTTACCGGGCAATTTTAAAGATACGCAGTGGCAAATCCTTGCCGGGCCAATTCTTATCCTGATGATCTTGTCGATGATGGTGCTGCCGCTGCCGCCCTTCATCCTTGATTTGCTGTTTACCTTTAATATCGCGCTGTCCATTATGGTGCTGTTGGTTGCCATGTTTACCCAACGCACGCTGGATTTTGCCGCCTTCCCAACCATTCTGTTGTTCTCAACGCTGTTGCGTTTATCGCTAAACGTCGCCTCCACCCGTATCATTCTGATGGATGGGCATACCGGTGCGGCGGCTGCGGGCCGTGTGGTGGAAGCGTTTGGTCACTTTCTGGTTGGTGGCAACTTTGCCATCGGCATCGTGGTCTTTATTATTTTGGTCATAATCAACTTTATGGTTATCACCAAAGGGGCGGGGCGTATTGCCGAAGTGGGGGCGCGCTTTGTTCTGGATGGTATGCCCGGTAAGCAGATGGCGATCGATGCCGACTTAAATGCCGGCTTGATTGGTGAAGACGAAGCCAAAAAACGCCGTTCCGATGTTACGCAAGAAGCTGACTTCTACGGTTCAATGGATGGGGCCAGTAAATTTGTTCGTGGTGATGCGGTTGCCGGGTTACTGATCATGGTGATTAACGTGGTCGGCGGCTTACTGGTCGGGGTGCTTCAGCACGACATGGCGGTGGGCCATGCAGCAGAAACCTATACCTTGCTGACGATTGGTGACGGCTTGGTAGCACAAATCCCGGCATTGGTTATCTCGACGGCGGCGGGCGTTATCGTGACCCGCGTCAGTACCGACCAGGATGTTGGCCAGCAAATGGTCACCCAGCTATTTAATAACCCACGCGTGATGGTGCTGAGTGCCAGTGTCCTCGGGTTACTGGGGATGGTGCCTGGCATGCCTAACTTTGTCTTCCTGCTATTCACCAGCGCACTGTTGGCATTAGCCTGGCGCTTACGTGGTAAGCAAATGAAGCAACCGATGGTGGCAGAATCACCGGTGGTGCAAGACCAGCAACAAGCCACTGAAGCGACCTGGTCAGATGTTCAACTGGAAGATCCGCTGGGTATGGAGGTGGGGTATCGCCTGATTCCGATGGTGGATTTCCAGCAAAATGGTGAGCTGTTGGGGCGGATTCGCAGTATTCGTAAAAAGTTTGCTCAAGAGATGGGATACCTGCCACCGGTGGTGCATATCAGAGATAATCTGGAACTGCCGCCAGCAAACTATCGGATATTAATGAAAGGGGTCGAGATTGGCAGTGGCGAAGCTCATCCCGGCCGTTGGTTAGCCATTAACCCCGGCAATGCGGTTGGCTCGTTACCCGGTGAGGCCACCCATGATCCCGCCTTCGGATTGGCGGCGGTTTGGATTGAAAGTGCATTACGTGAGCAGGCGCAGATTCAAGGTTTTACCGTGGTTGAGGCCAGCACCGTCGTGGCGACCCATCTAAACCATCTGATTAGCCAATTTGCTAGCGAACTGTTTGGCCGCCAGGAAACCCAGCAATTGCTGGACAGAGTTGCGCAAGAGATGCCGAAGCTGACGGAAGACTTCATTCCCGGCGTCGTCACCTTAACCACGCTGCATAAAGTACTGCAAAATCTACTAATGGAGCGGGTATCCATTCGCGATATGCGCACCATTATCGAGACACTGGCTGAACATGCGCCAAACCAGACCGACCCTTACGAATTAACAGCGGTAGTTCGAGTGGCGTTAGGGCGCTCCATTGCGCAACAATGGTTCCCAGGAACCGGCGAGATTCAGGTCATCGGGCTGGATGCGGCATTAGAGCGTTTGTTACTACAGGCGCTGCAAGGTGGGGGTGGTCTGGAGCCAGGTCTGGCTGACCGTTTGTTGGATCAATCTAAACAAGCGCTGCAACGTCAGGAGATGCTGGGTGCACCGCCGGTGTTGCTGGTTAACCATGCACTGCGGGCACTTTTAGCCCGTTTCTTGCGCCGCAGTTTGCCGCAGATGGTGGTGCTGTCTAATCTGGAAATTGGCGATAATCGCCAGATCCGTATGACATCAACGATAGGAGCTGCTTGATGCTAACTCGTCTCTCCCTAATGTTGGCTACACTACTTCCGGTATGTGTATTGCCGTTGAATGCTGTCGCTTCAGGCTCTTGGGTGGCGGACGATATTGGGGTTACGCAGGGTTTGCGCGGGGTAGCTACCTCGTCGGCGGTACTGCAACCACCGGTAGCGCTGGCGCAGGAAAATGCGCGCATCGTGTCGGTTGGCTGGCGCTACCAATTAATGTCGACAGCGCCAGAGGGGTTACAGGTTAAATTATGCACCCCGACCCGTTGTATGCCACTTGAGGGTGGCAGCGGACAGAGCCGGGGACTGGCGGGAGAGGCGGCAGCAACTCAACTGAGGTTTGTTTACTTTATTGCCGGTAAAGGCCGAGTTAACCCGCCGTTGCAAGTGATCAGCAATCAGGTGCTGGTCAATTATCGCTAAAACCAGACGAAGGGGTAATAGCAAGTCATACAGAAATAGACCGGATGTTCGAGCTGATTGTTGGTCTCAACGGCCTGCACTGCCTGACTCATTGACAGTGCTGCCGCCCCGCAAAAAAAACACCCCAGTAGCAGACTTACATACCTTTTTTTCATATCTCCTCCTTGAAACTAAGCACATTTGCTCAGTTTCAGCAGACTAAAACATCGGAGAAAAACAGGAAAACTCATTTTTTAAGTAGGTAGAAAGCATTGAGGGCACGAGTCAATTAACGCGGAGGAACGGTACGGATATAAGCCTCGACTGAGCGGCGGTTTATATCCGTAGGGATGAGGTTTTAAATACCGATCTTGCGGCCCAGTAGACTGGCACCTTTAGAATGACCATCTGGCCCGTATAGTGACTGGCCGTGGCGGGTATTCAATACTGCCAGCGCCTGAGTATTATGCTCAATATGCTGTTGTAGCAATAATCCATTGTGCAAATTACTGTACTGAAGGTTCTCAGCCAACTGCAAGATACGTTGCCAACGTATTGCCAACTCTTGAATCTCGCTATAAGGCGCCTGTATATTGGCCGCAATTTCGGTGGTGAGCCGGGTTTGATCCAGATAAGCCAAGGTGGCCAGTATTGAACTTTTTTGTTCCGTCACACCTTGCAGCACGACACCTTGAATCCGACCGGAGCAGAGTAATTGCTGCTCTTGTGCTACCACAGTCGTCAGTGACTCGAGAAGTTCCAGTTGCTGGTCCAAATTGGTCTGTAGTCTTTCCACCACCACGTATCCTTTTACGGTTAACGACTGTTTTGCGGTTAACGATTGTTCTAGGGTTAATGACTTTTGTTATGTTTAGCTATTTCTCAGATCATCCGCGACATTCTTTAACAGAGCATCGGCAATTTTACCGGTGTCCATCGTTAGTTGACCTGAACGGATAGCCTGTTTTAAGGTTTCTACACGTTCTACGTTGATGTCCTGGCTGCCCGGTTGCATCAGTTTTGCCTGCGCATCACTTAATTTAACCTCAGTACCACTCACCTGTGCTTTTGTTTGGGCAGAAGGCTTACGCATCTGCTGCGCAATGTCACTGGTTTCCCGTGGCTGCACTTGCGATACCGGTAATAACGGTTGAGTGCGATCAATACTCATGTTGTGTTGCTCCCTCTATAGCGGGATTGACGTTTATCGACCCGCGAGACTTTTATCTTTTAACAAAAAGAAAGGCGGGATTGTCACTGTGCTACCCGCAAATAACTGCATACCAGAGTTATCGGCAAAGGTTAAAAAAACTTTAATCACTATAACATAATCCGAATTGTGCCATCTTCGGCCACGGTGCCACTGACGATTTGGCCAGATGCCATGCGCACCCGAACGTTATCCTGTATGGCGGCGTTGTTCATCGCTTTACCATTGCTGTTAACATTAAATCCTTCTCCCTGTGCCAAAACTTGCACCTCTTGCCCTGCTTTAATGACCCACAATCGACGCAGCATATTGCGCGTCAGCGGCTGGCCGGCACTGATTTGCCGCAAGCTGACGGCACCTTGAGCAAAATGTGAATCCAGCAAGGCGCCGGGGGGGAGGGTATCCAACCGGCCTTGTTTCATCTGAATATCAGACACGGCAATTTTCTCACCAGCTGCCAGTTGGCGGCCAGCCACAGCATATTGTCCACTAACCTGCACTTGTGTCTGAATAAAACGGCGAACCCCCTCACAGCGTACGGACAAACTGATATTGCCCCACGGGCGCGCATTGGCAGGCAGCGTAATTTCTGGCACTTCGCATTGTGGCCATTGGTTCTGTGGCGTTTTGATAACCACCTTAACCTGACTCTCTTTATCCGGGTATTGCTGTTGGAAGAATTGATTTACCTGCGTTGATAAATCTGCCGCCATCGCTGAATGAGTGACGGTCTGACTCAGCAACAGCACCCCCCAAGCCAACTTTATGACGCCATTTTTATTCATTGTCATCAATCTCCTTTCTGCCGGTGTAACCAGGTAATACCAAGGCACACCTCTTTTGCACACTAGTGTACCTGTAGCGCGATGAGGTTAAGGGGACAAATAGCGACGCATTTTGCTCTTATTCTAGCGATAGGCTTTCCTATACGGCGTTTATGCTGTCGACTCCAAATTCTAACCTTGCGGGGGGACTATGCTCGACAAACTGGACGGTGCTCTGCGTTTTCAACAAGAGGCGCTTAACTTGCGTGCGCAACGACAGGAGATCCTGTCGTCCAATATTGCAAATGCGGATACACCCGGCTTTCAGGCACGTGATATTGATTTCTCCAGCCAACTGAAAAAAGTGATGGAGCAAGGCCGTGCCACAGGTACAGGGGTGTCGCTCAGTTTAACGTCAGCCCGTCATATCCCGGCAAGCACCGTTGCGCCACCTGACCTTGACCTTTTATTCCGGGTTCCAGACCAGCCGGCGATGGACGGTAACACGGTTGATATGGATCGTGAACGTACTAATTTTGCCGATAACAGCCTGAAATATCAGACCGATTTGACCGTTCTTGGCGGCCAGATCAAAGGGATGATGTCAGTGTTACAACAAGGATAAGACGTATGTCTTTACTGAATATTTTTGATATTGCCGGTTCGGCATTATCAGCCCAATCGCAACGGTTGAACGTCAGCGCCAGTAACATGGCCAACGCCGATAGCGTTACCGGCCCGGATGGTCAGCCTTATCGTGCCAAGCAAGTGGTGTTTCAGGTAGCGGCTCAACCAGGGCAGGAAACCGGCGGGGTACGTGTATCACAAATCGTTGACGATCCCGCACCGGATCGTTTGGTGTATCAGCCGGGTAATCCGCTGGCTGATGCCAAGGGTTATGTCCGCATGCCCAACGTTGATGTAACAGGGGAAATGATTAACACCATTTCGGCCTCGCGTAGCTATCAAGCCAACGTTGAAGTGCTTAATACCACTAAATCTCTGATGCTCAAGACGCTAACACTGGGTCAATAACAGGAGCTTGTATACATGGCCATTACCAATTCCCTGACCGATAGCGATTACGGTATTACCAGCACTAGCGGGACCAATTCCACCACCGGTAGCGGTAGCACCAGTCAGGATTTGCAGAACAGTTTCCTGACGTTGCTGGTTGCCCAGTTAAAGAATCAGGACCCGACTAACCCAATGCAAAACAACGAGTTGACAACGCAATTGGCGCAAATCAACACCGTAAGCGGCATTGAAAAGTTGAATACTACGCTGGGTTCCATCTCCGGGCAGATTGATAGCAGCCAGTCGCTGCAAGCCAGTAGCCTGATTGGCCACGGCGTGATGATCCCTGGCACCACGGTGTTGGCAGGCAGTAAAGATGGCACCGTCACTACTACGCCATTTGGTGTTGAGTTAGAACGTTCAGCAGACAAAGTGACGGCAACCATCAGCGACAGCAATGGTCTGGCAGTACGCACCATTGAAATCGGTGGTCTGTCAGCAGGTGTCCACTCCTTTACCTGGGATGGTTCACTGGAAGCGGGCGGTAATGCGCCAGATGGTGCTTACACCGTAACGATCGCCGCCAGCAGTGGTAGCGAATCACTGGTTGCTACTCCGCTGAGCTATGCGGTTGTTAATGGTGTGACCCGTGGCAGTGACGGTTCCAAGCTGGATCTGGGCCTGGCGGGGACTATCACCATGGATAAAGTCCGTCAGATTTTGTAGGTCAGAGATCAGTCTTAAGCAGTAACCAAACAAACACCACGGTGAGTTAACTAATTGAAAAAACTTACCTTAATTTTTAAATAGCGTTTGATATGTCATCAATGCTCAAGGTCTTTAACGGACCCCGAATCTAACGGAGAAGAAAATGGGCTTTTCTCAAGCAGTCAGCGGTTTGAACGCAGCATCCAGCAATCTGGATGTGATCGGTAACAATATCGCCAACTCGGCGACATCAGGTTTTAAAGCCGGCTCAGTTTCTTTTGCCGATATGTTCGCAGGTTCACAGACCGGTATGGGGGTTAAAGTCGCCGGGATTACTCAAGACTTTAACGACGGTACGCCAACCACCACCAACCGTCGTTTGGATTTAGCCATCAGCCAGAGTGGTTTCTTCCGCATGCAAGATAGCAGCGGCGGTGTGTACTTTGCCCGTAACGGCCAGTTCAAACTTGATGAAAACCGTAACATCGTTAACATGCAAGGGCTGAGTCTGACCGGTTATCCGGCAACAGGAACTCCTCCTACCATACAGCAAGGGGCAAACCCGGTACCCCTGTCGATTCCTCAGGATATGATTGCCGCGAAAGCCACCACCTCGGGCAATATGGTCGCTAACCTGACCTCAACCCATGATGTTATTAGCGCAACCTTTGATCCGCAAAAGCCAGATACTTACAGCTTTGTGAATAACATGACCACCTACGATAGCCTGGGTAACCGCCACGTTATCAATGTGTATTATGTGAAAACCGCTGAAGATGCCGTCAATGGTAATAGCTGGAATGTCTATACCAAGGACAGCAGCGGGACATTGGCCGATGCGACTAAACCTTTTGACCCTGCTGACCCTGCCGCTGCCTCTCTGCGCGGAACGATGGTATTTGATACCAATGGCGCACTGAAAAGCGTGAAAAATGGCGCGGGTGCTGCCAGTACCACTGACTTCAATCTGACTGTCCCTATGGCGGTGGTGAATGGTGCCCCGGCGCAAACCTTCGCGCTGAATGTTGGGGGTAGCAAACAGCAAAATACCGGTACTGACGGTATTGTGACTCAAAACCAAACCGGCTATGCCGCAGGTGAGTTCACCGGCTTCCAGATCAACAACGATGGCTCGGTTGTCGGCACTTATTCAAACCAGCAGACCCAACTGCTTGGCCAAATTGTGCTGGTTAACTTCTCTAACCCTGAAGGTTTGTCTCCTGAAGGCGATAACGTTTGGAAAGAAACCAAATCTTCCGGTAACCCGATCCTCGGTACCGCCGGTGGTGGTGGTTTCGGCACCTTGACCAGTGGCGCGTTGGAGTCTTCTAACGTGGATTTGAGTAAAGAACTGGTGAATATGATTGTGGCGCAACGTAACTATCAGTCCAATGCGCAGACCATCAAAACTCAGGATCAGATCTTACAAACTCTGGTTAACCTGCGTTAATCGAACTGACGGGATAAGCTCATGGATCACGCAATATATACCGCGATGGGGGCTGCCAGGCAGTCGCTGGAGCAGCAAGCGGTTACGGCTAACAATCTGGCTAACGCCTCGACGCCGGGTTTCCGCGCGCAGTTGTCAGCGATGCGTGCCGTACCTATCGACGGGCCGAGCATGGCAACCCGTACCATGGTGACGGCATCGACCCCCGGTGTGGATATCAGTCAGGGGACGATGAATTATAGCGGCCGCCCATTGGATGTTGCCTTACAGCAAGATGGTTATCTGGCGGTACAACTGCCTGATGGTACCGAGGCTTATACTCGCAATGGGAATATTCAGGTTGCGGCTAACGGTCAAATGACCGTGCAGGGCTACCCGCTGATGGGCGATAACGGCCCGATTGAAGTGCCACCGCAGGCCGCAGTGACTATTGCGGCTGATGGCACCATTTCGGCGCTGAACGCCGGTGACTCACCGAATACGATTGCTCAGCTCGGCCAAATCAAACGGGTTAGGGCCAATGCGGGTGAAGTGATGCACGGTGATGACGGTTTGTTCCATTTGACTCCCGCGACGCAACAGGCGCGTGGTGCTCAGTTGGCCAATGACCCGCTGATTAAAATTATGCCGGGTGTACTGGAGGGCAGCAACGTGAAAGCGGTTGAAGCCATGACAGACATGATTGCCAATGCCCGCAGTTTCGAAATGCAGATGAAAGTCATTCACAGTGTGGATGAAAATGAACAGCGCGCTAATCAGCTGTTAGCAATGGGCTAAGCGCGCAGGCGCAGAGGAATAAACTGATGATCCGATCATTATGGATTGCCAAAACTGGTTTGGATGCACAGCAGACCAATATGGATGTCATCGCCAACAACCTGGCGAACGTCAGCACCAATGGCTTTAAGCGCCAGCGGGCGGTATTTGAAGATTTGCTCTACCAGACGATGCGCCAGCCGGGTGCGCAATCCTCCGAGCAGACAACCTTGCCATCGGGTTTACAGATTGGTACCGGTGTTCGCCCGGTAGCGACAGAGCGTTTACACAGTCAAGGCAACCTGTCCAAGACCGACAATACCAAAGATATCGCCATTAAAGGTGAAGGGTTCTTTCAGGTGCAAATGCCTGATGGTACCAACGCTTATACTCGCGATGGGTCTTTTCAGGTGGACCAAAACGGCCAGTTAGTAACATCCGGCGGTTTTCAGGTACAACCGGCAATTACCATTCCGGCCAATGCTCTGAGCATGACGGTGGGGCGCGACGGGATAGTCAGTGTCACCTTGCAGGGGCAAACTGCCACGCAGCAAGTCGGGCAACTGACATTGACCACATTTATCAATAACAGTGGCTTGGAAAGTATTGGCGAAAACCTGTATCAGGAGACCGCCAGTTCCGGTGCACCAAACGAAACCACGCCAGGTCTGAACGGCGGGGGCTTGCTGTACCAGGGCTATGTTGAAACCTCTAACGTCAATGTGGCGGAAGAGTTGGTCAATATGATCCAGACGCAACGAGCCTATGAAATCAACAGTAAAGCGGTTTCAACTTCAGACCAGATGTTGCAAAAACTGACCCAATTGTAAATCCGCTTTCAGGGGGTAATTTAGCCCCCTGACTGCAACAGAATAATGAGTAGATGAGGCCGACCGCGTGGCCTCTTACCGGTTACAGGACTGATAATCAGAGATGGACAGAAAGCCGCTGCGCAAATCAGGTGGATTGAAATGGGTCTGTATGCCGTTGACGGCGATGCTGCTCAATGGCTGCGCGTATATTCCGCATAAACCACTGGTGGATGGTACCACCTCGGCACAACCGGCACCGGCCAGTGCGCCGTTGCCGAATGGCTCTATTTTCCAGGCTGCTCAGCCAATGAACTATGGTTATCAACCTTTGTTCGAAGACCGTCGCCCACGTAATGTCGGTGACACGCTGACCATTACCTTGCAGGAAAATGTCAGTGCCAGCAAAAGCTCCTCTGCCAACGCTAGCCGTAATGGTTCAAGCAAATTTGGTGTCGCCACCGCGCCGCGTTATCTGGAAGGATTATTGGGCAATGCGCGGGCTGATATGGATATCTCAGGTGACAATACCTTTGGCGGTAAGGGCGGGGCGAATGCCAACAACACCTTCAGCGGCACGATCACCGTTACCGTCGATCGCGTGCTCGCTAACGGCAACTTGCATGTGGTCGGTGAGAAACAGATTGCAATCAACCAGGGGACTGAATTTATCCGCTTCTCTGGGGTAGTAAACCCACGCACCATCAGCGGCAGCAACACCGTGACCTCAACGCAGGTTGCAGATGCGCGCATCGAGTATGTGGGTAATGGTTATATCAATGAAGCGCAGACCATGGGCTGGTTGCAGCGGTTCTTCCTTAATATCTCACCGTACTAAGAGGCCGTCGATGCGTAAACAGTCACTTGTCACTCTATTTGTTATACAGCTTATTGCGCTGCTCACACTGGTGTCATTACCTGCCACCGCAGAGCGTATCCGTGATTTGGTGACCGTTCAGGGAGTACGTGATAACGCGTTAATCGGTTATGGCCTGGTGGTCGGCCTGGATGGTTCCGGTGACCAGACCATGCAAACGCCGTTTACCACGCAAAGCCTGAGTAACATGCTGTCGCAGTTGGGGATTACCGTACCGCCAGGTACCAATATGCAGCTCAAAAACGTAGCAGCAGTGATGGTCACGGCCAAGTTACCGGCATTCTCCCGTGCCGGGCAAACCATTGATATTGTGGTTTCTTCAATGGGTAATGCCAAAAGTATTCGCGGCGGCACCCTGCTGATGACCCCATTGAAAGGGGTGGATAATCAGGTTTATGCCCTGGCACAAGGTAACGTGCTGGTCGGCGGTGCGGGTGCGGCATCGGGTGGCAGTAGTGTACAGGTCAACCAACTGACCGGTGGGCGAATCAGCAATGGTGCCACTATCGAACGTGAGCTGCCGACGACCTTTGGTACCGATGGTGTGATTAATCTTCAATTGAATACCGAGGATTTCACCATGGCACAACAGGTGAGTGATGCCATTAACCGCCAGCGCGGTTTTGGTTCTGCCACAGCGATTGATGCTCGCACCATTCAGGTTTTGGTCCCGCGCGGCAGCAGCTCGCAAGTGCGTTTCCTGGCAGATATTCAAAATATCCCAGTGAATGTCGATGCGGGTGATGCCAAGGTGATTATCAACTCTCGTACCGGCTCGGTGGTGATGAACCGCAATGTAATGCTGGATTCTTGTGCTGTGGCGCAAGGGAATCTATCGGTGGTGATTGATAAGCAAAATACCGTCAGCCAGCCTGATACCCCATTTGGTGGTGGGCAGACCGTAGTTACCCCGAATACTCAGATTTCCGTTCAGCAACAAGGTGGGGTATTGCAACGCGTCAATGCCAGCCCGAATCTGAATAATGTGGTCCGCGCCCTGAACTCGCTGGGGGCAACCCCGATCGATTTGATGTCTATCTTGCAGGCAATGCAAAGTGCTGGCTGCTTGCGGGCTAAATTGGAAATTATCTGATGAGTGATTTGATGGCGATGTCTGGGGCGGCGTATGACGCCCAATCACTGAATACCTTAAAACGTGATGCGGCAAGAGATCCACAGGGTAACTTGAGGCAGGTTGCCCAGCAGGTAGAGGGGATGTTTGTGCAGATGATGCTGAAAAGTATGCGTTCTGCCTTGCCGCAAGATGGCGTGATGAACAGTGATCAGACCCGGCTTTATACCTCGATGTATGACCAACAAGTCGCGCAGCAAATGTCGGTCAAGGGGTTGGGTCTGGCCGATATGATGGTGGAGCAGCTTTCAGGCTCTACCTCGCCAAGTGAAACGGCAGGAACGGTGCCGATGCTGCTGGATAATGAAGTGCTGCAAACATTGCCAGCACAGGCATTGGCACAAATGGTACGTCGCGCCATGCCAACACCGCCAGCCAACAACTCAGCGTCATTGCCACAGGGCACCGGTAATTTCGTGGCGCGGATGTCTATTCCGGCACAAATTGCCAGTCAGCAAAGTGGCATTCCTCATCAGCTGATTGTGGCTCAGGCGGCACTGGAGTCGGGCTGGGGTCAGCGCGAAATTCCGACGGCCGACGGCAAAACCAGTTACAACGTATTTGGCATCAAAGCGGGTAGCAACTGGGATGGTCCAGTCAGTGAAATTACGACTACCGAATATGAGCAAGGTGTGGCGAAGAAAACCAAAGCTCGCTTTCGGGTATATGGCTCATATGTCGAGGCCGTCAGTGATTATGTCAAATTACTGACACAAAACCCGCGCTACGCCAATGTTGCCGCAACACAAAGCCCTGAGCAGGGGGCACATGCGCTGCAACAAGCCGGTTATGCCACCGACCCGCAATATGCGCAAAAATTAGTCAGCGTGATCCAGCAAATGAAAAATAGCGGCGAACAAGCAGTAAAGGCATACAGCAGCGACCTAAGTCAGTTGTTCTAAATAGGCTATTTTATTTTCCATTTTGGGATTGGACAGTGCTCGGTACCGTTACGTAGCCATAATTTACAAAGTCATGGTGTGCGCTGGCTGCACCCAAACTGTCTGCGACAATAACGCCTATTGGATTGGTGAGGATCGAGATTTACACCCATATTTTGACTCAAGTTTTCCAAAGTCGAGCCGATAATAATCACAGGCTGTGCGGAGGCTTAGGTCTCCTCAGGCAGTATCCCAATATTAATTAATGCAGGCGCTGCGATGCTCGTCGTCTGTGGTAAAAGGATTTCTTCATGTCCAATAGTTTAATGAATACTGCGATGAGTGGTCTGAGCGCAGCGCAATATGCCCTGAGCACCGTCAGTAATAACATCACTAATTTTCAGGTGGCGGGCTATAACCGTCAGAATACTATTTTTGCCCAAAATGGTGGAACCTTAAGTCCCGCCGGCTTTATTGGTAATGGCGTTGCAGTAACCGGTGTTAACCGCGAATATAACTCGTTTATTACCAACCAATTACGTTCTTCACAAACGCAAAGCAGTGGCTTAACTACCTACTATCAGCAAATTTCGCAAATTGATAATTTGCTCTCTAATTCGTCCAATAACCTCTCCAGCACCATGCAGGACTTTTTCAGTAACCTGCAAAATTTGGTGAGTAATGCCGGTGATGATGCGGCCCGTAAAACGGTATTGGGCAAGGCTGAAGGGTTGGTTAACCAGTTCCAGAATGCGGATAAATATCTGCGTGATATGGATACCGGCGTAAACCAGAAGATCACCGAAAGCGTTACGCAAATCAATAACTATGCTGACCAAATTGCCAAGTTAAACGATCAAATTACCCGTTTGCGCGGCAGCAGTGGCAGCGAGCCAAATGCGTTACTCGATCAGCGCGACCAATTGGTCACCGAATTGAACCAGATTGTTGGCGTGACCGTGACCCAGCAAGACGGCGATGCTTACAACGTTTCTTTTGCCAGCGGTCTGCCATTGGTGCAAGGACCGGATTCTTATAAAGTCGAAGCCATACCTTCCAGCAGTGATGCTACCCGATTAACCATTGGCTACAAATATGGTAGTGGCGATGTGCTTGAAGTGGACGAAAGCCGCCTGACCACCGGTAGCCTGGGGGGTACGCTGAAATTCCGCAGTGAGGCACTCGACAGTGCACGTAACCAACTGGGGCAATTGGCCCTGGTCATGGCAGACAGCTTCAATACTCAGCATAAAGCCGGATTTGATACCAGCGGTGATCCGGGCGTTGATTTCTTCAGCTTTGCACAACCAAATGTGTTGAAAAATGCAAGAAATCAGGGTGATGCCAGCTTGACGGTGTCCTACACCGATACTTCAAAAGTCAAAGCCAGTGATTATAGTGTGGAGTTTGATGGAACTGACTGGCAGGTGACACGGCTGTCTGATAACACCAAAGTGCCGGCTAACCCGGTAAAAGACGGCAGTGGTAACACCACTGGGCTGAGCTTTGATGGTGTCGCCGTCAGTGTTGATAACGGCACTGCCGGCGCGCAAGCCAGAGATAAATTCATCGTCAAAACCGTCTCTAACGTGGCTGCTAATTTACAGGTCGATATCACCGACTCAAGTAAGATTGCTGCTGCCGGTACCGCTGATGGTGGCGCGAGTGACAACGTTAACGCCCAGGCATTGTTAGACCTGCAAACCAAAAAACTGGTTGATGGCAAAGCCACGCTGTCTGGTGCTTATGCCGGTTTGGTCAGTAACGTCGGTAACCAAACCAGCACCGCGAAAACCAACAGCACGGCGCAAGCCAATATCGTCAAACAGTTGACCGCCGAGCAGCAGTCTATTTCCGGCGTGAACCTGGATGAAGAGTACGGCGATTTACAGCGTTTCCAGCAATATTATCTGGCGAATGCCCAGGTCATTCAGACGGCTTCGACGCTGTTTAATGCGTTGCTGAGTCTGCGCGGTTAATTTTTTGTCAGCGGCAGAGAGTCCCTGTCGCTACTTATCTTATTTAGCGGTTAGTCAGTATCCCTGTTAAGACAGATTGATTGTTGAAACGGGGTTGGCGGGCTGAACGATTACTAAAAGGAACTGGCATCATGCGCTTAAGTACCAGCATGCTGTATCAGCAAAATATGCAGGGCGTGACTAACGCCCAATCACTGTGGATGCAGTCGGGCCAACAACTCTCCACCGGCAAGCGGGTGGTTAACCCTTCCGATGACCCGATGGCCGCATCTCAAGCGGTGATGGTGTCGCAAGCCCAATCGGAAAATAGCCAATATACTTTAGCGCGCAGTTTCGCTCGCCAAAGTTCTTCGCTGGAAACCACGGTTTTGGCGCAGGCGACCAGTACCATTCAATCAATTCAGACCTTAGTCATTAGCGCGAAGAGCGATATGTTGAGTGATGATGACCGTGCCTCTTACGCCACTCAGTTACAGGGTTTGAAAGACCAACTGGTCAATCAGGCTAACACCACTGATGGCAACGGTCGTTACATCTTTGCTGGCTTCAAAAGTGATAAAGCGCCGTTTGCGGTTAGTGCTACCGGTGATGTGACTTATCAGGGCGGCGATGTCGCTATTGAGCAGAAAGTCGATGCTAACCGTTCGATTACAGTTGGACATACCGGTTCCAGTGTCTTTATGGCATTGACCAGTAATGCGAAACCTGAACCTGATGATGCCGGTGGTAATCCGGTTGCGTCAGAAAGCAATATTTTCAATACCATCGATACCGTGCTGAACTCACTGAAAGTCCCGTTACAAGGGGCGACTGATGCGGTTAAAGATCAAGCTAATGCCGATATGGATAAAGGTATCCGTGGGATGTCCAACTCATTGAATAATGTGTTGTCGGTTCAAGCCGAAATCGGTACCCAACTGCAAGAGCTAGACAACCTGGATAGTTTGGGCAGTGACCGTAATTTGATTAATAAACAGCGTTTGAGTGATTTGCAGGATGTGGATTGGACCGCGGCTATCTCGTCATATGTGATGCAGCAGGCTGCGCTACAGGCTTCATATACCACATTTACCAATATGCAGGGTTTGTCCCTGTTCCAGCTTAATAAGTAATCCGTCTTCTGCCTGTGGGTCTACCCCACAGGTTCCCTCTTAAGTGTACTTAAACCGGGTGCACTTTTTGGTGTGTCATCTTTTCCCACTAAGGTTTGGGGTGACATACCATTTTTTTGCAGCGACTCAGTTTGCCAATCCGCTCAATACACCTGCTAATCGGTCAAAAACTTCCCCGAACAGATGCTCAGCAAAGGGGGGCAATAATGGCATTATCAATCCGATTGAGATGATCCCGACGGTCAAGGTCAGTGGAAAACCGATAACGAACACCGAAAGCTGTGGGGTCATTCGGTTTAGCATGCCTAATGCCATATTCAGAGTTAACAACAGCGTGATCAGCGGCAATGCCAACATCAGCCCATTCATAAAGATTAATGAGCCAGCCTGCGTCAATGCCAGAAAGCCATTACCATTGAGCGGTTCGAACTGAATGGGTAAGGTATGAAAACTGTCGGCCAACAATGAAATCAGCCATAAATGACCATCAAAAGTGAGGAATAACAGCAGGGCCAGCAAGTTAAGTAACCGGGCTAAAACCGGCATATTCGGCCCCCCCGAGGGGTCAAAGAAGGTCGCGAACGATAATCCCATCTGTAAACCAATCACTTCACCGGCCAGCCGGATGGCAGCAAAAGCAAATTGCATGGTCAAGCCGATGGCTACCCCAATCAACACTTGTTGGGCGGCGACCCAGACTGCACCGGTTGAGACTAAGGGAATATTGACCGGGGGCAGCGAAGGGGCAATCAGAAAAGTAATTAACAGCGCCAAACCGACTTTAACTTTGCGGTTTATCTGTTTCTCACTTAACACCGGCGCGGTGGTGATCAGCGCCAGCACCCGAATTAACGGCCAGAAATACTGGCTGACCCAGAGGCTAAGTTGAGTGGTATCGAGGGAAAGCACCGTTAGCCAATCAACGTGGGCAGGCTGGTGAACAGATTACGCATATAGTCCAGTATCAGGTTCAGCATCCATGGGCCTGCGATCACCATCGTGGCGAACACGGCCAGTATTTTTGGGATGAATGACAATGTCATTTCGTTAATTTGCGTTGCTGCCTGCAACAGGCTCACGATCAGGCCGCTTATCAGGGCGGCTAATAACAAGGGAGCAGCCAGAGCAAGTGCAATCTTCATTGCCTCAACGCCGAGGGCCATTACCGATTCAGGTGTCATGATGAGTCTACCTTAGCTATAAAAACTCTGTGCCAGGGAACCCAGTAGTAGCTGCCAACCATCAACCAAGACAAATAGCATCAGCTTGAAGGGCAGTGAGATACTGGCTGGGGGAACCATCATCATCCCCAATGCCATCAGCACACTGGCTACCACCAGATCGATAATCAGGAAGGGAATAAACACGGTAAAACCGATTTGGAAGGCGGTTTTCAGCTCGCTGGTGACATAGGCAGGTAGCAGAATGCGCATCGGTACCACTTCGGGACCTTCCAATGGCGGCAGATTGGCCAGCCGGGCATACAGTGCCAGATCTGATTCTCGGGTTTGGCGCAGCATAAATTCACGTAAAGGTTGTGAGCCTTTATCCATTGCCACTTCCATGCTTATCTTGTCCTGACTGAAAGGCAGATAAGCGTCCTGATACACCTTGTCAAATACCGGCGACATAATAAAAAATGTCAGAAACAGCGCCAGACCCAACATCACCTGATTGGGTGGTGCAGAGGGGGTACCCAATGCGTTGCGCAGCAACCCGAGCACAATAATAATACGGGTAAAACTGGTCATCATCAGTAAGGCGGCAGGCAGGAAACTCAGGGTGGTGATGAAAACCAAGGTCTGAACCGGTAAAGACCAGCTCTGCCCACCATTAGCCAATGGCTGGCTGATGATACCGGGCAGTTGAGCCAGTACCGCCGGAGAGCAGAGTAAGCCTAATAGCAGTAGGGTGGTTTTATTGATGAGTGCAGCCAGAAGACGGCGCAGCAGCAACCGATAAGTGAAATCAGTGTTGGCCGCTGCGGTTGTTACGCTATTTGCTGCGGTAAGCACGGGGCGAAGAGACATCATGCCGATTTTTCCGGGTGTTTCGATTTCTTGTTAAATAGATGGTTGTTCAGTAGCTGGCGAAAATCGGCCGGTTTCGCACGGTCGGGCGACGAAGCCGCTGTGGCTTCATCAATCGCAGGACGTGTCAGAGTGTGGAGTTGTGTCACCTGCTGTGCAGTTACGCCTAACACCAGCCAGGTATTGTCTACTTCAACAATGACCACCCGTTCGCGCTGACCAACCTGACAACTGGCCTTCACATTCAATAATTTGTTGTTACGTGCCTGCGGGGCAAAACCTAAACGGCGTACCAGCCAGGCACCACATAAAATCAGCAGTAAAATACCGCCTAACACGCTGCCAACCTGCGTTAACACCGAGCCGGCAGGTATCGCTGGTGCCGTCTGTTGCACCGCAGTACCTGGGTGGCTGGCCGCAAAGCCAGTAACCGGTGTCGTAACTGTGGATGCGGCAGTATCAACCTGTGCTGCGGTCATTAGCGGCTCAGACGGCGCATACGTTCTGACGGAGTAATGATGTCAGTGATACGTACGCCATATTTATCAGCGACTACCACCACTTCACCCTGCGCAATCAGATAACCGTTAATCAAAATATCCAATGGCTCACCGGCCAGTCCATCAAGGGAGACGACCGAGCCTTGAGACAAGCGCAGTAACTCTTTGATGGTCATTTTGGTGCGACCCAGTTCAACGGTCAGCTTTACTGGGATATCCAGAATTAAATCGATATCCTGTAGGTTACCCAAGGCATCCGGCGCTTCCAGTGATTTAAATACCCCCTCGGTGGTGGCCGCTGGTTTATCCGCTGCCTGCTGCTCATTAAACGCATCAGCCCACAGATCGTCCACGGATTCCTTTCCATCATCAGACGGAAGCTTAGGGTCACTCATTGGGCTGTTCCTCATTCAGAGCATTCAAAATAGGGTTAATCAAATGTTCAACACGTAGGGCATATTGCCCGTTTAATGTCCCGTACTGACTGGTCAGTACCGGTACGCCGTCGACATGCGCAATCAGTCGATCCGGTTTATCTATGGGTAATACATCCCCTGGTTGCAGCTTGAGTATCTGCGATAGTCTCAGCGGGATATCGACAAAATTAGCCACCAGCTCCAGCTCGGAGTGCTGCACTTGCTTCACCAGTGTTTCGCGCCAGTGGCTATCTTCCTGTCGGGAATTTTCCAACGGTGGGTTGGTTAGCAGCTCACGCAATGGCTCGATCATGGCGAAGGGAATACAGATGTTGAACTCACCGCTCAACGCACCGATCTCCACATGGAAAGGGGTGGTGACCACGATATCGTTGGGGGAGGTGGTGATATTGGTGAATTTTACCTGTATTTCAGAACGGACATATTCCACATCAATTTTATAGATAGGTGCCCAGGCATCACGGTAGGCATCCAGTGCCAGCCGTAACATGCGGTTAATCACACGTTGTTCGGTGTGGGTAAACTCGCGACCTTCTACTTTGGTGGGGAAGCGACCATCACCACCGAACAGATTATCAACCGCAATAAAGACCAGGCTCGGGGCGAAAACGAATAGCGCGGTGCCGCGTAGCGGTTTGAGATGAATCAGGTTGAGATTGGTCGGTACCGGCAGATTACGGGCAAAGTCGTGGTATGGCTGAATTTTTATCGGGCCGACGGTGATATCCGGGCTGCGACGTAACAGGTTAAACAGCCCCATACGGAACTGACGAGCAAAACGTTCATTGATGATCTCCAACGCTTGCAGGCGTTCACGCACCACACGTCGCTGGGTCGTCGGATCGTAAGGTTTAACGTCTGTTTCATTACCGACGACAGCAACTGGCTCATCGCCACCGCTGTCACCGTTTAACAGTGCGTCAATCTCTGCTTGTGAAAGAATGCTATCGCCCATAATGATTATCGCAATATAAATGCGGTAAACAGCACATCGCTGACTACCTGATTAGGTTGGCCTTTAACCATTGGCGGGCTAAGTACGTTTTTAATTTCACCGACTAAACGCTGTTTGCCTTCTTCATTTGACAGGCTATCGGCGGACTGCCGAGAAAGTAGCAACAGCAAGCGGCTGCGAACTTCCGGCAGATAGTCATTGAGTTTAGCGCGAGTCGTATCGTCGGGCAGCCTTAACGTTAATCCGATATAAAGCACGCGATCCAGATTGTTATCTGGCGTGATCAGATTGACCGTAAAGGTCTCCAGCGGCATAAACACCGGAATAACAGGAACGGCTTTCGCAGCGGTAGGTTTACTCTTATGGAGTATCCACCAGCTATAACCGCCACCTGCAGATGCTGCCACAGCAATCAGCACTAGCAGGATCACCCAGATCGAACTCTTACGCTTGGCCGGGAAGGTATTATCAGACATGGAGAAGACAAATTCCTGTTTCGGTATCAAACCGGTGAATCACGACAATAACCTGGGGTATCTCATTGCTGGATGGCACAAACCGCTGACCACCGACAAATAACCCCATGCTATCCGAATTATTACTGATGATTATCCCGCGTATCTTTAATGCCAATAGGCAGAATAGGTGGCGAAAAACGGCCTAACTTGTCCGTTTGTCACCTTTTGCTGAAATTAACACCCGTTTTAGGCGAAAATATCAACACCACCATTACCATTAGCCAGTGATTGCAACGCCGCAGGTGTCACTAGCGGTGTGCTGTTCGGTACATCACCCGATGCGCTGCTACCGTAAGCGGGTTGGCCGTGTGATGCGAAATTCTGCTGATTTTGTTGGCTCTGTTGTTGTGCCTGTTGCCACTGTCCTTCACTGCCGACACTGCTTTGGCCCAACTGGATACCACTTTCAGCCAATGCCGAGCGTAAACTTGGCATCGCCGCTTCAATAGCTGCCCGAACCTGGCTGTGAGCTGAAGCAAAGTGCAACTGAGCTTGGTTATCTTCCATTTTCAGGCTGATTTGCAATGCCCCCAACTCTTGCGGATGTAGCCGCAGTTCAGCATTTTGTTGGCCGTTACGGCTGAACATCACCACTTGCTGACCCAGCGATTGTTGCCATTCCTGGCTACCTAACTGAGCACTTAAATGGCCACTGACTGGCACGCTAACCGCACCACTGGCCGTCGCTGGCAGGACCGGGCTGGAAACCGGAGGGAGTGATGGTGTTACCGTGGCTGAACTCACGGCTATTTTATCCACGGCGGCTGTGGCAATAGTTTTGTCAGCCTGTACTGCTACAGGAACTGCTTTCGCGCTGAGACTGCTATCTGCATCCTGTGCTGCTGTTAGGCGCACCAATTTATCTTGAGCTGTGGTGGTTTTTGTCTTACCGGGGGTGGCCGCTGGCAGTGCGTTGTTGCTGGCATTGTCACTTTTCGCAGTGCCGATTGTGCCGCCGATCAATGCCGCCAAACCTTTATCTTGTGAGGTCAGACTGGTCAGAGTGGCTAAGTCCTGCTTAGCGCTGGTTTTGTCGCTGGTCAGGCCATTGCCGTCAGTCAACTGCGTTTTCTGCCCATTGTTGGCGCTGCCCAGCGTGGTAGCAACCTGGTGGGGTAACATGGCTAATAACGACTGCAACGCACTGGATTCGGCCAGCGCGGTGGTTTTATCCAGCGTGCTGTCATCATCTAAGGTGGTTTTCTTCACATTAGCCGCGTCTCCAGTCTGCCCTGCGTGGGTCAGGCCTGCAGGCAACGTGGCACTGATATCACCTAAGGCGGCCAATAACTGATTCAATTTACTGTTACCACTGATTGACTTTCCTCCATCCACATCGGCAGTGATATCAGTGGTTGCAGCCAGCGATGATTTCAGGGTCGAGGCATCCATAACCGTCAGCTCTTTACCCAGTTGGTCACCCAATAATTTGGCAAAATCAGCCGGCAGCCCAGCATCAGTAAATAACGCAGCAATCGATGAAGAGGATGATGCGCCCTCAGTTTCACTGGCAGTTGCAGTGGCAGGCAATAGGGACAGATTCATGAATTAAGACTCCTTTGTGAGGCGCGCTGTGCGAACTCATCCATCAATTTTTGATCCAAACGGCTTTCTTGCAGACGCAGGGTGGTTTCAGCCCGCTCATTCAAGGTTTCAAATGCATTTAACCGCTGCTGCTTTTCTTGCCAATGCTTAACTGCCTGTTCAACTTTGACATTCCACTGAGCCAACTGATTACGATGTTGGTCAATAGCTTGCTCCAGCGTCTGAATAAATTGCTGATAGTTTTGCCAACTGGAGGAGGCCATCCCGTTACTCAGTGTGTCATTCAACCGCACCCGGTATTCATCCTGATAAGTCAGCAACATCGTGAGTTGCTGCTCAGCATTCTGATAGGACAGGCGAACCTGACCCAGTTGCGTGCTTGCCTGTTCGACGGCTTTCTGGGCCAGATCGCGCAGGGTGATGAGAGGTGACTGACTTTTCATCGTATTCCTTATACCCTCCGTACTTGAAGCCGCAGGGTTGTTGGCTACGTTCACTTACCCAAATTACTTGACTGTGTAAGCTCATTGGGGTTAATGAGGCTCATCCTACGGGCTAGCATAAATGCTGTTCAAATCGGTTCCCGACCGATTTGTCATTCACTTGCTGCCTACCTGCCACGCCAATTTCTTTGGGTATACGACAGGGGCGGTGGCTTGAGTCACTGGCTATCAACCCGGAAACAGACTCTTCAGATGCTGGCATGCATCGTCGTAACTGCTGCGTTCGAACATGCCTTGCTGTAAGAAGATTTCCATTTGCGGGTAAAGAGCAATGGCCTTATCCAATAGCGGATCACTACCGGCGGCATAGGCACCCACACTGACCAAGTCTCGGTTACGCTGATAACTGGCAAGTAGTTGTTTAAACTGGCGAACTTGACTGTAATGGTTCTCATCGATCAGTGATGTCATGGCACGACTGATCGATGCTTCAATATCGATGGCCGGATAGTGGCCAGATTCAGCCAGACGGCGTGATAACACCACATGGCCGTCGAGAATGGCGCGTGCCGAGTCTGCAATCGGGTCTTGCTGGTCATCGCCTTCGGTTAATACGGTATAAAATGCAGTAATCGAGCCACCGCCGGTGACACCGTTACCCGCACGCTCCACCAGCGCCGGTAATTTAGCGAATACGGAGGGTGGATAACCCTTGGTTGCCGGTGGTTCGCCGATGGCCAACGCAATTTCACGTTGCGCCATGGCATAGCGAGTCAGCGAGTCCATAATCAGCAATACGTGCTGACCACGGTCACGGAAATCTTCTGCAATGCGAGTTGCATAAGCGGCACCTTGCATACGCAGTAATGGCGATACGTCGGCAGGAGCGGCTATCACTACCGAACGAGCACGGCCTTCCGGCCCTAAAATATTCTCGATAAAGTCTTTTACTTCACGGCCACGTTCGCCAATCAGACCCACCACAATGACATCTGCTTGGGTATAACGCGCCATCATGCCGAGCAGCACACTTTTACCTACCCCAGAGCCGGCGAACAGACCCATACGTTGTCCACGGCCAACGGTCAGTAGGGCATTAATCGTCCGCACACCGACATCGAGTACCTGCACAATCGCGGTACGTTGCAATGGATTGATTGGCGGGGTGATCAGTGGGGCGCGATAACTGGTTTCTGGTGCAGGTAGACCATCAAGTGGTTTGGCACTGCCATCCAATACTCGGCCCAGAAGTTCCGGGCCGAGCGGCAGTTGCTTACTGGCTGAAGCACCACCGGTGGTCACCCGGGCATAGACTCTGGCTCCTGGCACAATGCCTTCGACTTCTTCCAACGGCATCAGAAACAGGCGATGGCCGTTAAAACCGACCACTTCACTTTCAACTTCCTGCACTTCGCCGTTATCGTGGCGCTCAATCAGACAAGTTGCGCCCAATGGCAGTTGTAACCCTGTGGCTTCCAAGACTAAACCGGTGGCGCGAGTCAACCGTCCGTAGCGGCGGATAGTGGTTGACTGGCTGATGCGCTCTTCGAATTTATCTAAAGAGGCGAGCCAACGACCAAGGCGCGCGGTCATCATAATTCTCCCGGCGCGGCGAGGCGGCACAACTCATGCCAGCGGGTCGCCAAACTGGCATCCAGATCACCTTCTTCGGCGCTGACTTTGCAGCCACCCGGATGAATTTGACTATCACCCAGCAAGCGCCAGCCATGCAGACTTAAGGTGCTGCCTAAGCGTTGCTCGACGACAGCCAGATCATCGGGATTAACCCGCAGTTGTGGCTTACCGGTGAACATCGGTTCCTGCTGAATCAGTTGTTGGATTTGGGCCAATAATGCCGTGCCATCGCAGATTGCAGGTTGCCCGAGAATTTGTTTCGCGGCGGCCAGGGCCATTTGCATTAACCGCGAGGCTATCACGCTGTCGAGTGCATCAAGGGTACTTTGGAAGTCGTTCACCATCAGTTGCCAGTGGGCAGTCATCGGGGCCAATTGCTTTTGAGCATCGGCCAGTGCCTGTTGATGACCTTCCTCCAGACCGGTCTGGTAACCTTTATCCAACCCTTCTTGTAACCCTTTAGCGAACCCTTGTTGGCGGCCCTGCTTCTCGGCTTCGAGTTGCAGATTTACCAGCGCTTGCTGCTCACTGACCCCGGTTGATTCACTATCGCTACCCGTATCCGGTTCATCAGTAAACAGCATACTGATATCCGGCGCAGCCACTGGCGGAGTAGTATCCGATGTAGTGGCAAAGTCGTTGAGTGACCAAGGTTGCCAGGGCAGGGCATTTATCCTGTCAGACATAGATATCCTCGCCACCACCAATGACTATCTCGCCGCTTTCCGCCAGACGACGGACGATAAGCAAGATGGCTTTCTGTTCGTTTTCGACCAGTGACATACGTACCGGTCCACGGGTTGCCAGATCGTCGCGCAAGATTTCTGCTGCACGCAATGACATGTTGCTGAGGAAACGCTCGCGCAATGCTTGATCGGCACCTTTCAGGGCGATCAACAGTGATTCGTTGTCTATCTCTTGCAGTAAACGCTGAATGCTGCGGTCGTCGACACTGACCAAATTCTCGAACAGGAACATTTCGTCGATAATTTTTTGAGCCAATTCGCCGTCGTATTCGCGCACTGCATCCATGACCGTCTCTTCCTGTTGTGTTTTCATCAGGTTGATAATCTCGGCCGCTGTGCGGATACCGCCCATTTTGCTGCGTTTGAGGTTCTGGCCATCGAGCAGGTTGTTCAATACTTCGGTCAACTCAGCCAATGCGGCGGGCTGGACACCACCAAAGGTGGCGATACGCAACATCACATCGTTGCGCAGGCGCTCGTCGAACAGCGCCAGTATATCGGCGGCCTGAGCGCGTTTCAGATGGACCAGGATGGTGGCGATAATCTGCGGATGTTCGTCGCGGATCAGGTCGGCCGCCATCTGCGGCTCCATAAAGTTGAGCGTTTCCATGCCACTGGTGGTTTCGCGCGATTCCAGAATATCTTCCAACAAGCTGGATGCGCGCTCTTCCCCCAGGGCTTTTATCAGCACACTGCGCAGGTAATCACTGGCGTTCACGCTCAGTGCGGCATATTGCTCGGCATCGTCTTCAAATTCAGCCAATACATCAATCAGTTGCTGGTGAGAAACCTGACGCATACTGGCCATGGTGGTACTGAGTTGCTGCACTTCGCGCGAGGAGAGGTGTTTAAACACCTCGGCGGCATGGTCTTCACCCAGAGTCATCAGCATGATGGCGCTTTTTTCAGTTCCGGTCAGGCTCATTGGTCATTACTCATCCATTGACGGATAACCAGCGCGACAACACGTGGGTCTTTATCCGCAAGTTCGCGTATACGCTGGGCCTGAACTTCAGCACTCACTCGCTGCTGATTTTTCTTACGTAAGGCCAGCTCTTCTTTACTCTGTTTGGCATTTTCAGACGCTACCGCAGTCTGGACAATGTTATTGACCGATGCCGCAGCCTTATCAGCAACTTGTTTCTTAGCGACCATAGGGCGCACTAATTTGCGCCATAAGATCCATGCCACCAGCAAGATAAGCAGATAACGACCAGCATTTAACATCTGATCAAAGAACGATTGTTGTTGCCAGAAGGGCAGTGTGTTACCGCTGGCATCATCGGTGGCGTTAAATGGTGTATTCACCACATTTAATGTGTCGCCACGATCAGTAGAGAAGCCCATCGCCTCGCGTGTCAGGGATTCCACTTGTGCCAATTGATCTTTGGTCAGCGCAACTGGCTTGCCCGCCTTATCACTGCCGTAATTAACAACAACGGCAACCGAGAGGCGCTGAACCATGCCAGCTTGTTGCTGGGTATGACGGATTGTGCGGTCAACTTCAAAGTTAGTGGTTTGGTCGTGGCGGCTGTTGCTTGATGTCGCTGTCGATTTAGCGGCAGTGGCCGGACGATTAGCCGCGTTGGCATTGTTGGCCGTGGCACCAGCAGCACCGGCAGCAGGCGTCGCTGCTGGGGTTTCAATCGGTGCGACCGGTGTGGCAGATGGCTGATTGGATAATGCCCCCGGAACACCACCGACATTGGTTCCCCCTAGTTGTTCACTGGTGCTAACTTGCTGTGAGCGGACCGCGCCTTTGTCGGCGGCCTGATTAGGCTTATACTCTTCATCGGTCTGTTCACGGCTGGCAAAATCAACTTGAGCCGTGACCTGCGCATGCACATTACCGCTACCGACCATCGGGGCGAGTATGGTTTCAATGCGACGTTGGAAGCGATTTTCAACTTCGTTAGTAAATTTGAGTTGTGCGGCGTTTAAATCACGGCCCGCACTGTCGGATTGCGTCAACAAACGGCCGGTTTGGTCAACGACAGTCACGTTACCCGGCGGTAAACCGGCCACGCTACTGGAGACCATATATACGATGGCGTTAATCTGACCATCATCAAGGGCACGACCTGGTTGCAATGCGAGTGTTACAGAGGCGGTGGGAGACTTTTGTTCCCGAACAAAGAGAGAAGGTTTTGGCATTGCCAAGTGAACACGCACATTCATCACTGGCCCGAGGGTGCCAATAGTGCGCGCCAGTTCACCTTCCAATGCCCGTTGATAGTTAACTTGTTCACTGAACTGGCTGATGCCAAATTTTTCCTGGTCCAGCAGTTCAAAACCTACCGCACCGCCTTTAGGCAAGCCTTGTTGGGCCAGACGCAGACGGGTTTCATGCACCTTATCTGCCGGGACCAACAACGCGCCACCATTATCCGCGAAGCGATAAGGGATATTCAGTTGTGTCAGTTGCGTAACGATATCACCACCGTCACGATCATTCAGGTTGCTATAAAGGACGCGATAATCCGGGCTTTTAGCCCATAACATCAGCGCGACAATAATAGCGACGGCCGCAGCCGCAGCAATCAGCAGTGGGATTTTTGGATTCGCGCGTAGGCGTGCCAGTGTTGTCGTAAAAACATTTTCACGATTTTCACCGCCAGTTATCGAGGCATTCATACACGTCCTTGGCCAAGCTGAACAACGTTTGAGTTAGTATTTTTTATGTAACTAATGTGTCGAAACAAAACAGACTCCCAAGTGCTGTGAGCGATAAAGCATCAATAGCTGATCTCCCCTTTTATGGGCATGCCATTATTTGCTGTAAGTGATGAATTCGATGGCTCAATAAGCCGGTATTTTTGTGTCTAATTAGCGGCTTTAGTCCAAAAATGATGTGTTAGGGTGTCATCCTGAAAATAGTGACACGTGGCGAATGGTGAATAACTGCATTTACGGACTCACTTTCCATGTTGTTATTTGACCCATTACATCGTTTGAGGATGAGCATGTCTGTTCAAGGTATTGAAGGGGTTTTACAGCAGTTGCAGGTCACTGCATTGCAGGCATCCGGTTCGGCAAAGATGTTGCCAGCAGAAGCCGGTTTCGCCAGTGAGTTGAAAGCGGCCATCGGCAAAATCAGTGAAAACCAACAGCATGCCCGCACTCAGGCACAGAATTTTGAATTGGGTGTGCCCGGTGTTGGCCTGAATGATGTGATGGTAGATATGCAAAAATCATCAGTATCTTTACAACTGGGCATTCAAGTTCGTAATAAGTTAGTTGCGGCTTATCAAGATGTGATGAATATGGGGGTGTGAGCGGGTAATGCTATTGAATTATATAGTAAAAACCACTATACAATTTTCTTGTGGGGCATGAGTGGGGCATTTTGAGAAAATTTAGCATTCAAAAGTGCAATTTGCTCATTGTTGCTTTCTGGCATCCATTCCCCATAAACAGAGAAAACCATCTGCGCAGATGCGTGCCCCATCTGTGAAGCGATGAATGATGGGTTTGCCCCGGCCGACAATAGCCAGCATGCGAATGTATGACGTGATTGATATGGTTTCCTTGACCTGATCCCCGATCTCCTCAATGCTCCGTTCCATATCTGGCCTAGTGACTCAGTTGAGTAATAATCACCGCAAAGCTGGTTTGATGATGTAACTCTGGGTATGAAAACGAAAGTGCAACTGTCTTCCCTTGTTTTTCTTGCTTCTCTCGTATGGACCAGTATTTGATATTGCGGCCCCATCCTTGTGTGTAGCATTTGACTGCGCAGGGCTTCTTTTGCATTGTCCGTAAGCTGAATAATGCGATCGGTTCCTGCGTCGGTTTTTGGTAAAGTAAACTGCTTAACTCGGGTAAGATTTCTCCTTACCATAATTGTGCCTGCTTCGAGGTCTACATCCTCCCACGCCAGTGCACAAAGTTCTCCATGCCGCATGCCGGTATATACAGCGAGTGTCCATAAGTTTTTAATTTGCTGATGGGTGCAACCATTAAGCATTCTAAAGAACTCATCCCTTGTTAGCGGATCTGGCTGTGGCTTACTTTTCCGCAGTCGAACCAAATTTGATGTTGGATCTGAATCAGAGTACCCATTCCCCGCCGCAAACATAAATGCTGATTTAACACATGCCAGACAATAATTAACAGTCGGTACCGACCGCCCTCTAACCGCCGTAATCTGGTGACGTCGAGGTAATTGCATCCCATTAAGCAACTCATTTCTCAACTTCAAAATGTCTTCATTTCTGATTGATGAAGCCTGCCGGTCAGGACCAAGTAAAATAGCTGCCGTTTTCAGTGTTGATGTATATCTATCGTGGGTGTTTAGCGAAACCTCCGGCTCTTTCAGGGAAAGCCATTTGTTGAACAACTCCTGAACGGTAATATTCCTGATTTCTGTGGTGGCATATTGTGATGCATTTGGTGACTCAGGGAACTGCTTTGCATAGTCAAAGGTTCCGGTCTTAATGGCGTACCCAATTGACTGACGCAAATCAGATGCTATTTTTCTGTTCTTAGGCGTATCAGGAACCCCAAGGGATTCCCTACAGCGCTTTTTCTGATACATAAACCAAATGCGTAGATATCCTCCATGATGCTCTACGCCGGTAGGATATTGCTGTTTGCTCATAATTGACCCTTATGAGGTTGATTGGACTGTAGGTTATACCGCTTTTTTTAGCTTTGCGGTTGATGGCTGGATACTTTTTTGACGCTCTACCCAGTTATCAATAGCTTCCCTGTTATACATACACTCGCTATTAGGTTTTGGATCATCCTCAGGAGAAACCAGTAAATACTCTCTCCCTTGCAGCCACGATTTCTCTCTGGCCCTCTTAATTGTTCCAGGACGAAGGCCGGTTAAAGCAATAAGCAGATCCTCTGTTACCCACTTATTCGGCACAATTTGAATAACATTTGTCATAGCTGGCCTCTTATCTCTTTATCAACCCCATCACCTATTCCACTTAAACTGACCATTCAGCACGCCGATGGCGAAAAGAAGCCAAGCCAGCTTGTAGCCAAGCGGCTTTAGCTTTTCGTAGTGGCGCAGGATTATAGGGCGGGTGATGGAGTCTTTGTTTGTGTTAGCCGGCAGAGCGGCGAGGGTAGTTTTAATTTCGTTGTTACAGTTTTTTGCGGCTGACAGGAGGGCGTTTTGCTTCTCTTCTGGAGTCACGTATTACTCCTTCAGTCTTTAGCGTCAACGGGAACCAGTCTTCGCTCCGCAACCGTATCGACACACTCATCAAAGTCAGAGGTGTACGCATCGAGTAGCTGCTCGCGGTCCTGATATTTCTGCATGCCATCCCACCATAATTTCTGACCGGTACCGCGAACCACTGCCAGCCGCTTAGCCCAATGTGGAGCACCGATGAAATCACCGACGGAGCCGGATAAAATTGTCCAATGCATCATCATTCACTCCTTGGGTTTCCGGTAACCGGCATCGTAAATAGCCTCCATTCCCTTCCTATCCCAGTCATTCCCAACATCTACGCCTGCGCCGTCAGAAAAATAGATAGATAACAGGTCATCAACGGTAGCCTTTCTCCGCTCAGACTCTTCCTCGTCAAGGATCTCATTGCATAGGCCCACGCACTCATTGCAGATATTCACCTCAGGTCCGGTAATTATGCGAACCTCGCTTTCAGGCTTTTTGCAGAATGAGCATGTAACCCCTGCCGGTAGCTCTTCAACTTTCCACTTAGCGAAATCAATTTTCATAGCCATCATCAGTGAACCCCCTTCATAGCATCACCAATCACATAGATAATCATGCACATAGAGAAGAGGGTGAGAATTATCACCACTAATATCTCTGTTGATAATTTGAGTCGCTTCATGCTGCCTCTCTTAACGCTTTCAAATGTGGAGCATTAGCCCGGAAAACCGCTTCAGCGAAACCGCGAGGTGTGGCGCTTCGAATATTCTTCACTCGCTCTGACTTCCCACCCAGCTTTAGATGTTGAGTTGAATAACCATCAGGCACAGGAACTGGCAACTTATCCGGCATCACAAATCCCCCTCCAGTCCATAAACAGGTTTTCTTCGGGTATGCATCACGTGGAGCAATGTAGTCTGGATAGGTTGGGTGAACATCGTGCTCTGGCAGATAGCCGCCGTAGTCGCTCGGATTGAAAATGAAATTAGGCTTTCCAAATATGCCACTGAAAACACTTACTGGATTCTCGAAGAACCAGGGCGCTCCAGTTATTTCACCAATCATTCGGCATTGTTCAGCAACGAGAGCGGCCTTAGCCTGAAAGTGGGTGTCCGCATTGCGCTTCTTTTCGAAGTGAGCAGCACCACTTACAGCTACGTCCGTACATGGTGGAAATCCAGCAACAAACACAATTTCTTCATTCCGGATAACATCACCTAGAGCGCCGGCAGCCGTCAGGACTGTGTCTGGCCACTTTCGTATTCCCGCCTGGTTACTTTTCTCAATGTGCTGTGGGTCAATTAAAATTGCATCATACCCAGCCGCTACCCACGGTCCTGCCATAATTCCTGTCAGGTCGCACAGGCAAATAATCGTTCCTCTACTCATGCCGCCTCCATTATTTTTCTCACTTTCGCTTTAACTGACTTCACCGTTTTAACTGGTGTTGGCTGGACAACTTGCGTCGGTACCGGTCTCTTTGATTTATCGCCGGTTCGTAGCCGCTGCTTTATTTTCATGTCCCACAGGTAGCAGTCTTTGTGGTCACGTCCGTCATCCGGCGCGCGGCCAACAGTCAGAATTAGTTCGCTGATATCGTCCATCAGGCCACCTCGTTCAATTTCTGGTTAAGCAATACAAACTTGACGATTTCCAGAACGCCAATAACCTCACTGAGACCTAATTCACCGTCATACTCGTGAATAAGGTCATTAATTCGGCCCGTTAATTCAGCGGGCAGCGGAAATTTACGCTCGACGGGGAGCATTGAAATAGGCATAGGGAATCTCCAGGTTATTTAGATGAAGTCCGTTTCCCTTTGATTGCTTTCTCGCAATCTGTCCATACGGTTTTAGCGAAGTGTTGACGGGGTATGCTGAGGACGTAGCGGCGTTGTTCACCTTTAGGCCCGATTGGCTCGTTGAGCCACTTTTCGAATGAGTCGCTCATGATTTACTCCCAATAAAAAACCCCGCATTTAGCGAGGTTCATTGAGTTGTGCTTGGTTAGAATATCTTGAAGTATTTATTCATTCCGCGCTCACCCTCATCCATTAAGCTCCACCCGAGTTCATTTCGAGTGATATGGGCGTTAGCTTGCTCGGCATCGTAGAAGTGATTGACCTTTTTTAGCTCGGCAATAAATCTTGCCGTGGTAACCACTTTCCTTCCATTTGGCTCTATCTGCACTGCATCCATGAATGCGCTATGTACATCAGCCCGGCGCGCCATTACTTCTTCTCTGGCGGGGTGTATTCCATTTTACCCATCGTTCTACCCGCTTCCCTGTAGTGCTTCACTCGGTCACGAAAATACTCACGCAAATGCTCTGGCTGCTGGTCCTCTATTTGAGCAGGGATAACCGGCATGTTGTAGCGCTCTTTGAATGCAACGCCTGATGCGGCTAAGTCCACAGCCATCTTGTCTTTGTCGTCTTGCGGTATATCAGCGAGATTGTAGCTCATGGATTCCTCCTATTCGTTTGGAGGAGTATAGCGCGGTTACCGATACACTTCGCCGCAAACAAGCACAACGTCGGGCCTGCGCTCTTTAATCAGCGTTGATATTTTCAAACATTCGGATTGAGTGGGGTAGATGTCTTCTGTGACTGGTATGGCGTTGCAACTATCGTTAAAGCAGGAAGTAGTGAGAAGAACAAAGCCGATTAGCATTAGTCCTCCGGACAATTTATTCTTTTTACGAGCGACTCATACTGCATAGCAATCGTTTCGGTATCTGGAGTAATTTCATCGAACATGATTAGAAGTGCTTCTTTCTGAATGACCTCTGCAACCTCCTTCACCATGCTATTTTTCACCCCAGCCATGAATTTGGCTATTTCACTATCCTCCGCTGGTTTGGCTTCTAGATATAATAGTGTACCATCTTGAAAGTTATCCCAATCAGACTGGTCATGCAGACAAACCAATCGCGCCGTTCGTGTTCCGTCAGAGTCATAATCACTCAACACAATTTTACCAATCGGCTCCAACGCTTTCAACTCTGCAAGTTGCTCACGCAGTGATAGCAGTTCAGCATTTCTTGCTTGCCACCCCTCCCATGCCATCGTGTGATCTGTAGCGATGTAGTTACCAAACCTGTTTCGCTTCATGTTCAGCGGGTGCCATATGTTAGCGTACCAAGTTTCAAAATCTTGGCGGTCTACTTCTTCTTCACTCAGCATCTGCATTCCCCTCCACAGCGGTGGCTCGTTGTATCGTCGCAGCCATATCAGTTAAATCATCACCGTAGATGAAGAAAGGCTCTGACTCTTGGTAGTTACAGCTAACGCACATGCTGATTACGTAACATGGGTACTGTTCTGGCCCCTCTTCAAGCCATCGTTTTGAGATAACTTGCTTGTCATTGTGATAGTCATAGAAATAGTTATTACGCAGCCAGCGTTTATATGCTCTTGCGTCTTTGAGATACGATAGCCGGTCTGTTAATTTATTAGGCATCTGCATTCCCCTCTACCAGAGTGAATGTTTTGCAGCCACAATCGGGGCAGCAATTATCCGTCCAGCCGCTTTTATTCCGCTTTCCAACCAGCTCATCTTTAGCGTGAGTTTTCCGGCAGCGGCGACATTTGAATTTTTGCATCACTCCCCCTCTACCGTGAAACCGGCTTTGATAATCTGTTTTTTACTAAACTCAACGCCAGCTACCCATGCTTCACATTGCTTTTCTGAATACCAGTGAGCGATATGTGAAACCGCAGCAATATCACAATCAGGGAATGCAACAGGCTTACTCAGCTTCTCGTTTGCCGCTGATAACGCTGTTTCTGCTGCCAATAATTTAGTATTTATGTCTGCTATTGAGTTCATCAGTCGTGTAATTTGGTACTCAAGTAGCCCACCAACATTAGTTTTCCCTATATGTTCAGCCCATTCATTATTTTGCAGAAGCGTGATGATATCTCCGACATCAGAAGCTAAGTTAGCGTATACATCACGCTCTTTCTGCGCCCCTTCCAGTTGGGCTATCAGCTGCTCTATCCGTAAATCACGCCATGCAAGCTCTACTGCAATATCTGACTTGCTGTGTAAATCTTCCGCGGTCATTGCATGAATATGTACACCGTAATGGTTCGTTCCCATCACGGCCTCAAGTCTTACTTCGGTGTCGTATTGCTTTATCTCAGACATAACTGTTTCCTCAGCAGATTGCTGTAATGGGGTGGGGGATTAGGCTGCCAGTCCGTTGGTAGCAAGTGACAATTTCAGATTTGAGTTAATCCGCTCAGCAGTCCGTTGCGCTATAAATGGGTTTTTAATGACTTCGTTGTAAGGGGTAATCCATCCGTGGTGTACTTCTGAGTAGACTAGAGTTATGCAGCCAACAGTGATGTTGTCGTGAGAGTGGGTCATTGCGCCCTCCATTGCTCCCCGAACACAAATCCCAAATCGGTTAAAACGCTATCCATTGCTGTTATAAATTCAGGAATGTGCTCATCGAACTGGCGCATCATCTCCTCGTCACGATCCAGTGTGACATGGTGAATTGCCTCTCGTTTCATGCGTGGGTCGTAGTTTGCAAAGTGCCATCCTTGGCGGCCTGTCACCCACATGCTGAATTGGCACTGAGCGATGTATTCAGGTTTTATTTCACCATTAACGCGAAAATCTAAATAAACTGGCGTAGTGAACGGGCATTTAATTTCTAGCCCATTGCCATCATCAACTAACCCGTCTGGGCTGGCTGCCGTGCGCATACCTTCATCCTTGAAGATAATTGGCACGGTAGAAACCTGCTTACCGGTGGTGAATTCAAATAGGCTTCTTGCCTCATCTTCGTGGTTATTTCCCCACTCCAATGGCTTGCCGAAAATCTCAAGTGATTGCCCTGTACATACTTCAGCCACCAATTCCATTAAGTAGCCTTTCTTTTTCTCACCCCAGCCTTTACCGCCTCGTCCTGTTGCGATAACACAATGCGCTCTTGATGCCGTAATCACCCCAAGGCGTAACGCTTTCCATCCCTCACTACCTTGCTCCAGATTTCTTGCGTCAATCCCTGTGCGCTGCAAGATAACGTCATAATCAATCATGCTGCCGCCTTAGTTGTCTGAGTAGTTAGTAGTGAAAGTGCTGTTTTTGCCTCAGCTTCTGTTAGCTGGTTTGCTTCAGTGATTGGGCGTTTAAAACGCTTAGAGAGGTAAGGTAAAAAGGTATCCCATGCTCCATCACGGGGTAGCATTGCATCGTTGATTGCTTTCAGTGTTTCGTCAGTGGCGGGGCTTACATCCTTCTCAACCCCGCGTTCGGCTGCAAAGTTAATTCCCTCGCCACCTTCGGTATTAACGTAATCAATGGCTTGATCCAGTCGCTCACGGCGGGGCCAGTATTTAGCGGCCTGTTTAACCACTGTTTTTAGGATCATTTGTTCTTCATCGGTAGACCAGGGTGAAGGTTTTCCGCTTTTATACGCCTCAGATCTGTCTCGAATGGCATAGACATCTGCAATTCGCATGGTATTAGTCAGGTAGTCGCCATCATCTGTTTTGACGACACAATAAACACCGACCATTTCACCGCGTTCTTCAGCCGTAGCAAACTCGTTAAATTCATGCTCTGGCGCTCGGTCGATACCAACCCGTTTAAACTTATCGTTCTTTCTGACGATTGCTGACTGGCACCACTTGATAGCGCCAGACTGTTGAGCGATATGCATCAACCCCATGTAGCTTATGTCGAGACAAATCTTTCCCTTGCGTGGGACTAAATAAGCGAGCTTTTGGGCGGGGTTTAGCGTTATTCCAATGGCTGATACATTCATTACTGCACTTCGAGTTGATAGCGGATTCCCTGCCGCGACCTTCGCAAGGTATTCATTGCCGCTAAACGCCTGCATGGCGAATTCCATTTCGCGCTTGAATGCTATTGTTGGCTCTGAACATACAGCCTGAAAATCTTTCTCTAGTGGCTGTAACGTTCCGTAAATTACATCAATATTGCTAGCCATTATGCCGCCTCATCGTGTTCAGCCAGTCGCCGCTGTATTTCCAGCGCCTGTTGCCATTTGGCATTCTCAAATAGGACGTTGTAGAGTGCGGTGTCGAGTCCCTCGAAGTCGTACTCATCAACTAAAATATTGAAAGCTTCACGGTCGAATTCAGGAAGGTGTTCAAAGGCTTTAATTAGGTTATGAACCCGCAGTGCCTTTTCCTGCCTCTCTGCGACTTGTCCAGCTTGCTCTAAGTCTTGCTCGTTCAATGAGCTATAAAGATTCCGTGCTTCGGTAATGTCTGTGGGTGTCATAGCGGATTACCTTTCTGTTGAAATATGCTGAGAAACCAGCGGATCCACGGATTGGTGTTTTTAACTTTTGGCTGGTGTTGGCAATAGCGACCCATGACGGCATCGCCAGTTAGTACGAATTGGTACATGAGTGGCTCCTGACATTTAAGTTTGATTAGTAAGTGATGCGAACTGAGGCGATGAGGTTCTTAGCGATAGCTGCTACACATTTCTGTGCACAATCTTCTGGCAATCCGTTTGCAATTAAGTCGGCTACTGCCTGGCGGTTAATGGTGCGACGGTGTTCTACGTCAGCCGCGCGCTTGGCATTTTCATCAGCAACACGCTTCTCTTCAGCTAAACGTGCATCTTCTTTCTGCTTGGCTTCACGTTGAACTCGCTCAGCTTCCTGCTGTGCTTTAAGTTTCTCGGCTGCGATAGCTTCCTGCTTCTCGCGCTCGACGCGTTCAGCTAATTCCTTGGCATCACGCTCAGCTTTGGCTGCGGCATCCTTGGCGGCCTGTTCCGCTCGTTCCTGAGCTAGTTTTGCATCACGTTCACGTTGTTCCGCTGCTTCAATGTCATGCTTGGCTTTTTCTTCAACTTCCCGCTTCGCTTTCTCTGCGGCCTGTTGAGCTATGAATTCTTCATGGGCTTTCCGCAGGCGTTCAACTTCATCAGCTTTCGCTTTGGCGTCACGGTCGAAAGCGTCATTCATCAGCAGAGCCATCTCGTGGGCCACTTCAATTTCTGCCGCTAACTGTTCAGCTTTCTTCTTGGCTTCAGCTTCCTCCTTTAACCGGTCCTGTTCAGCCTCCCACTCAGTCAGCGAGCGGCGCGTTTCGTCGCGTATTTCATCGCATTCAATGACAAATCGACGAAGTTCGGCCTCAATGATTTTCGGCTGCTCTTTTAGGTGGCGAAGGTACTCACGCCCCGGCTTTTCGATTGCTGTCTTGCTGCGTGACGCACCAGCGGCAAGTGATGCTATCCGTGCTCGGCCCTTTGCAGTCGACACATCAGGGACTTCATTAACTGCCTGACGAATCTGGTTGAGGTATTTATCAAGGCCGTTCGTGACGTACAGGGTCGGGTAGGATTCTGGCTTAATGTCGATTACCACCAAGCCGGTGTTTTCGTCTGCCATGCTCATTTCCTTGTGTTTAGCCCACAGCAAAACACCGACAGTTGTCAGTTCTTTACTCTGGGGATTGGTGGGGGTGGGGATTAACTACGTTTTTGGGTTGTGTAATCAGCGATTACTTGTCCGTCTTTCCCGAAATATTTAACCTGGTCAGTTGGGTGGCAGTTCTGCTTATGCTTATAGAAACGGAAGGTGTACGGCAGCCTGACGCTACAAAAATCACCCTCAGCAAACACCAGCGCGCTATGCGCAAAGCCACTTTCTGCAACCTCAGCCACTTCATTACCCCGACGCTCCAAGATATGCAGTTTCATTTTCGCGCTAACTTCATCAAAACATTCACACGCCATACATCACCTCATCTAGTGGTCTTGCCAAAGCTCACTAATAAGTAAGCAGTGGTAAGGTCACTCATTAGCGGTCACATAATTACCTCTCCAGTTTTGCGCCTGTTAACCATGGTCAGGCTCCTTATAGAATCTAGTGGTTTTATTGCTGCCACCGGTTAAGTGGCAGGGGTAAGGTCACTCAACTAAAAGAATCCAAGCAGAGCGCCGAGTGGGGCCACGAAAATACCGATAATGCGAGCTACCTGCATGCCACCCCACTCAGCAATGACAAATCCGTAGGTAACCATTTTGTAGATGTTTGCTATATATCCACCCACCGCCAGAAACATCAGCGCATAGAATCCAAAAATCAGCTTATCCATCATTCATTCCTCATTTACCCGCCAATAAAAAAGGCCACCTAAGTGACCTCTATCGTTCTGTTGCTTTATCAATTATTCTCTTGAGACGCCGTAACATCTTTTCGTATCTCTCTGGCTCGCTGCTCGGAAAGTGATAGCCGGGGTAAGTCATATATCCGATATCACTATACTCACACTTTTCTACAGGGTAGCGCTGCATGATTTTGGCCTTGGCTTCCGCATGAATCGCACCTTTCCTTGTGAGGTATCTGCGCCCCTTAGTTGGAGAGCGCCAAACTTTGGTTGTTTCTGCCGTGACCATTCTCTTACCCCTTAACTATGTGGTGGGCTTCTTTGCGAACGTTATGTTAGATGCCTGAACTGTCTTAACCACCTCAGGCGGCGGTGGTTCTGCTATTCCCCAACAGCAAAATCGGTTATTATTCAATCACCCCAACAGTAGAAGGAATTATACCGTGAACGATAATCGCATTATGGCGCAAGACCACATGCCACCACGGATGCAACCAAAACCGCAGCCGAAGCCAGCAACACCAAAACCGCCAGGCAGCAAACAATAAAATTAGGAAACAAATGGACAGAGAAGAACTGCTTTATAGAGTTGAGTACTCATATAATTTTGAACATCTATTCAGCACGCTAACGTGGCGAATAGATAAACTTATTTCCTTGGCTCTTCTCGTTCTTGGTTCTGCTGTCTTTTCCGGAGTCCGTGGAGTCTTTTGGTATGGTTTGGCAGTGGCGGTTTTAACGGCGATACAAATAACTTATCAGTATGCAAAATCATCAGAACATTCGTCGCGACAGAGTAGGGAATATTTAAAGATCCTAACTCTTGAAAGTCGTTATTCTGATGATGAATTGCTAGATAAGCTTGTTGAGCTGGAAGATAACGACCTTAAGCCATGGCTCATACTCTCTGACATATCCTTGGTGAGGACAAATATCAGAAAGGAATACCCAGAAGATCAAGACCCTCACCTGTCTCGGACTAAGCGTTTTATTGCATGGTTTGCTGGAGATAATCCGCGCCGGTGAACCACTCGAAGGATCGATGATGACCCGTAGAGATATAACCCCTAACCACGCTATTCCTCGCCCAACACCAAAACCGCCTAAACCCAAAGGCTGAATTTATCGCGGTAGTTAATTCTACCGCGCCGTAACGCTCTCACTCTTACGGAAGCCTGCTGCAAACTTAGCTACTTCAGGCAAACATAATCCGCCCTCAATTACCGGCTTGCGCTTGAACTCATATTCGAAGAGATACGAAGCGCGAATAATCTGCATCTTGTATGCCTTAACGCGACCAAATGCTGCTTTAGCAATCATCCGTAGCGGAGCAGGTGAGTAACCAGCGCGTCTAACTAGTGAGACTGTTTGGGTATTAAACTGATACTTGCGACCGACTGACATAGGGTTAGCGCTGGCATATGTCTGTTGCTTCGCTTTACGCTGCGCATCACGACGGCTGCGGCAATTTTCTTTGATAGTGTGCGGCTTAATCATGTTGTTCTCCTGAAGTAGCTTTGGTGGTGTGGTGGCCGGTGCTGATATATTCCGGCACATGCGCCTGTTCAGGGCGCAAACAGCCTCTAGCCAGAGCTTCCCCGTCCGTACCTTGTGTTACGGACACCTTTTTCGCATCAGCCTGCGCATTCACCACATCCCAAACCTATCTCGTTTGGTTATTTGCACTTTTCAGCGCTCGATTGAGTTTTAACTTCCTGTCTTACTTTTGGCGTCCTGCCGTTTCGATAGGATGATTATCACCATTAGTAATTTGATAGTCAACACTAGTGGTGATAAATAATTACTAATGGTGATTTTGATTTTGATTTTTAAGGTAATTTAATTTGAAAATAATTCAGACGTGACCCTCCGCACCCATCTATCAGGCGTGAAAAGTGTGCTAGATTGGGTGAAATTTATTCTGTGAAGGGGCGAAATATGGATAGCGAACAAGAGTTTTTCGAGCAGCAGCGGCCGGAAGTGGCGCAAGTTATCGGTACTGCTGTGATGCAGCTACTAATAGAGAGTGGGGAAGTGTCGAAGGAGTCGATAGCTGAGATGATAGAGGTGCTGTATCAGGAGGAACAGGTAACTTTACCCGTCGAGCTAGCTATTGATATTCTGAGATTACCGCCAGAAGGCTGATTACAGGCACAAAAAACCCGGCAGCGGGGCCGGGTGATTATTTTATTCAGCGTTATCGTGATCTTCTGCTTCAGGAACTTTAAGGACAGGGTGAACCTTCTCAAGTAATGTTAGGAATTCATCATAACTATCACACGCTTTCATCAAGGTGGTAATGCCAGAGAATCTCTTCTGGAGCATTTCATTTCCAACGCCTTCAGAAAGAAACTGGTGCATTTTAGCTCCCTGTTTATTTGCTTTAGTACGCTCTTCCTTGAGTATGGCCCTAAGGTCTGGAGCCATACGATCATAAGTGATGTTATTGACGAGATGTCCGAAATACTGAGGTCTGCGCATATTCGCTTTAAAAGGAACATCTCTCAAACGGCATAATTCCTCAAAGAATTCAGGCGGGTAAGTTTTAACCCAAGGACGCATTTCTTTTGCTATAAATTGCTCAAGCAACTTAGCTAACTCGTCTCTTTCACGCTCTTTTTGGTATCCTGTGGCTTCATCAACAAGGGCAACCGCACCAACTCTTGCAAGTGCTTTATATAACGCCTCTGCTTTTCTTGCAGTAGTTAAGTGGTGTCTTTGTCGCAAAGCTCCGTCTCGTTCGGCAGCTAGCCAAACTTCGCAAAGTTCAGGCAGCAATGTTGCATCCAAACCGTATGCGGAACCTACCCCAGAAGTATTTTTAAATACAATTGGCTCGGCAATGGCCTCTCTTAATTCATCTGTAATGTATGGCTGAAGCTCTGTAGCCTGTAGAACATATGGTAGTTGCCCAGCATCCCCCCGAGGCACCCACTTAGGCATCTTAGATCCAACCGATACACCAAATGTTTCTGCCAGACCATTATTACCTTGCATGGATACTACTCGTCGCCCATCAGGTAGTACGGCACAAGAAACGCCTGTGGACATTAAGCCACTATGGGTGGGCTTTGGTGCAGATCGAACAACGGCGGAAACGGCTGCAGCCTTTTTGGATCGCTCTTTCTTATCCATAATATTCTCTTTCAGTGAGTAGTAAAAAAGATACTAGCTTACAATGACATTAGCTGTAAATAGTAGCTAATAAGTAATTTAGCTACTATATTTATCTTTCACAGTCAACTAACTGAAAAATAAGAATAATGAAAAAACAAACAATTTGCAAAAAGTTAAAAAAGCATAATAATTTAGCTTAAAATGCATTTAGCTATTATTGTGATCATTAAATGAAAAAGGCCGCCTAAGCGACCTTGATGACCCACCCCTCTATGGGCTAGCAGTGTTTTCGGTAAATATGAATATTATCAATACATATCCCACTGATGTTCAGTCCTTCACCCAGCAAGTCAAGCATACTCACTGCTACAAGCGAAAGGCTCACTATGCTTACTGCGACTAAAACTGTAGGAATCACATACTCTTTCATTAATCCTCCTTGAAATGTGAGCTAGCAGTGGGTTAGCTGAATGTCTCTTCGGGCCACTGAGCCTTAACTACCTTCCCGATGATCCGGCAGTTGTCATTGCATTCAATGCTTTGATAGCGAGGATTGGGGTTTAGAGGTTCCAACCATGGCTTGCCATCCTCCCAAACGAATTTCTTGAATGTCACCTCGGTATCGCCATAAATACCAGCCACGCAGAAATCACCAGGTTCAACATCTTCGGCTGGGTCAACCAAGATCAGCATCCCCTCCGGAAAACTTGGCTTGCTTCCTGGCGGGGCAGTCATGGAATGCCCAGACACTTCAAGCCAAAATGAATCGTTACTTGCTTTTCTAGTTGTATCAACCCAGCACTTTGCATCAGCCTCACGAAATGATCCAACAGCAGAGAATGCCCCCGCTTGAACCTCAGTAAGCACCGGATATGTATAGCGTCTTACTTGATTACCATTTTGATCTACAGCCTCAAACATTTCAGCTATTTCTCTAGCTAGTGAGGGGCTGAATTCATCAACTTTAATTCCCAGCGCCTTAGCAAACTGAGCGGCATGGGTCGCATTTATGGCGTTAGACCCATTTAGTAATTGAGACACTCCGCTTTGCCCCATGCCCATTTGCTCAGCCAATGTTTCTTGCGAAAGGCCGAGGTCGTTTTTTTTAGCGTCAAAGATTAATTTCAATCTTTCTGCGTCAGCTAACTGTTCGTTTGTTAAAGGCTTCTTTTTCATACGCTAAATTTATCACCAATAGGAATATGCGCCAATCACCATTAGTGTTGACACGTTCATTACTAACAGTGATAATTGATATTGATTCACAAGGAGACCTTTATGGAACGAATCCCGTTAGAAGCGTTTGTGTCCAGTAAAGGCCAAGAGAAGACAGCTGAGATCTTTGGCATTCGACAGAGTGCAATCAGCAAGGCTTTGGCCTTCGGACGAAATATTACGGTCATCATTCATGATGATGGTCGCGTGGAGGCTGAAGAATTAAAGCCATTCCCAAATAACAAGCACTTAGCTGCTTAATCACCACCCGCATTAAACACTTCAATCGAGCGCTGAAAAGTGCACCAGCAAAAAACTAATCACAAGTGGCATTAGCTACGGCTTTGTCACGTAACAACATCTAACAAGGGAAGAGTACGCAATGGAACGTGCACAGAAACGCACTAACGCAATTGAATTGGAAGTACAGGTTATGAATGGCATCAGCAGCAAGGGCCAACTGGAAGCCGCTAGGCACGTAGGTGTTGACCGGTGCCAGATAAGCCGCTGGATATCAGGCAAGGACAGCATGTTGAGCAAGTTCTGCCGGTTGCTGGAGTTTGCCGAGATTGAGAAGCCTGAAAACATTCTGGCAATAGCAGGGAATGAAGCAAGGGAGATAGCAACGACACTTCGAATGATGCGGTTGTTGATTAACCCGCAAAAGCAAAAAGCCCCGGCGGTAACCGAGGCTTCAGAACAGCAAATAACTATGTCGTTTTAACTGGACAAAACAACAGGAGTAATTATGCGAAAGAAACAAAGAAATAGCAATAGAAGCGATGTTACTCAGCAGCGTTCTGCAAAGCCAGACGAATTAGTCATGGTCTGTGTGGACAACCCAATATTCGGTCACAAGCGCGTTGAGAAATTCAAGGAGCTTAAGGCTATGCAGGGGAAAGCCAATGAGTAACGCTATCGATTATAACAGCAATGTCTCACCTATCAGGCCTCATCTGGAGGTCGTGGAGTGTCGTGTGGCAGATACCAATGATGGCTTCATCATGCTGGCCATGGAACTTTATGAGGAGCTTATAGGCGCTAATCTGACGAAGAATCAAGCCAAGGTGGTGCACGCTGTATGTCGCAAGACTTATGGCTATAAAAAGAAGATGGATCGCATTGCCGACAGCCAGTTAGCAATTCTATGTCGAATCAGTAGAGAGAAGGTCTGCACTGCAAGAAACGAACTGATTGAGATGAAAGTCATCCTTTCAGATGGTCGAAAAATAGGGCCAAATAAAAACATTTCTGAGTGGAAAATTCCGGTAAGCACCCGAATAGGTAACATTGTTACCAAGAAGGATACAAAAACTGTTACCGACTTGGTAACACCAACTGTTACCGACTTGGATACACACAAAAGAAATACTTTAAATAAAAAAGAAACTACCCCTAAATCCCCAGAGGGGACTTTGGTTGAGAAGGATAAATCAAAAACCAAACAGTCAGCATCGTCAAAGTTCACATTCGACCGTGAGCGTTTCAAAGAAACATGGAACCAAAAAGCAAATAAGCACGGCTTGCCTCGCATAGTAAGCATCAGCACCACTACCGAGAAAGGGCTTAAACGCCTGTATGAATCCCACCTTAAGCATTGCAAAGAAACAAAGCGCATCCCGCGAGACATGGACACCTTCATCAATGGATACATAGAGTTCGGTTATACGCCAAGCTCGTTTGCGATGGGTGAAAATCCGGCTGGTAAGAAATACGGGATAGATACTGCTCTAACCCAAAGGATCATCGACCAAGTTATTAGTCAGGAGGCTTAACATGGACAGTTACGACTTTGAAGAGCAGTTGATTGGCTCGATGATTATCAAAGGCGATCACATCGACTGCCATGAAATCACCGGCAAACTTCCTGCTGACGCTTTTGAAAATTTCCACCTACGCAGCATGTACAAGGTGATCGTTGCCCTACTCAGCAAGTGTGAGCCAATCGACCCGTTTACTATTCAGGACGCGGTTCCTGATTCAACCAAGGGAATGGTTCTTACAGTTTCCTCGCGTTGCAAGTCTGCGGCAAATATCAAGGCGTGGGCCAAGCGCGTTCGTCAGTGTTGGATGCTACGCAAGGGTGAGTCTGAATTCCTCAGAGCGGCAGAAATCCTGCGCAGCGCTGGATCTCACAATATCAACGAGTGCATAGCGGAAGTATCAGGAATTGTTTCTCGTTTGCAGTTTGAGACGAATGACAAGGTTCCCCGCAGAGTGGGTGACATGCTGGACGATTACATGCAGGTTCTGGAAAAGCGAATGCAAGGTTCTGAGTCTGGACTCTATCTGAAAACCGGCATTGAACCGATGGACGAAGAATACGGCGGCTTTGACCGTACTGACCTGATCATCATCGCCGGACGCCCCGGAATGGGTAAGACTGAATTGGCAATAAACATTGCTAACTCAATCGGCAGGCAGAAGGGGAGAGGCCTTATTGTGTCGATGGAAATGTCCGATATGCAAGTTGTTGAGCGTCACGTTGCAGATCGTTCCGGGCTGGCAATTGGGGCTTTACGCAATCCACTAGGGATGATTCAGGAGCAATACACCCGGCTAACAGCAGCGACAGGCACTCTGCTGAACGAAAATAACTATGTCATCGACGGGTCTTTCACCGTTGACGAATGTATAGCGCACGCTGAGCGAATGAACATGGATGGAGGGTTGAGTTTCCTTGCGATTGATTACCTTGAACTGATGAATTTGCCAAAGGCTGATCGATATGACCTATCCATTGCAGCAGTGACCCGCAAGCTGAAACAATTCTGCCTTCGAAATAAAGTCCCGGTCATTCTCCTCGCGCAACTTAACCGTAATGCGGAAGGCCGGCAGGAGAAGCGCCCGAACATGAGTGATCTCGCTGGATCAAGCTCTATCGAGAAAGATGCAGACGTTCTTATCTTCCCGTATCGCGACGAGGTTTATAACAAGAACAGCAACATGAAAGGGCTGGCAGAAATCATTATCGGCAAATACCGCTCTGGCAAACCAAATACGTTTTACATGGGCTGGCGAAATGGTCACTTCACTAACATTGATCAGGAAGATGCTGCGAGACAATTTGCTGCTAATGAAAATGAGCCTAAACAGGCTGCCAACTGGCGCTAATTCGAGGAAATCATGATGGACATAACTAAATCGCGGGAAGATTTTGAAAAGTGGGCAAATAGACTTCCATCCATATCCATTACTGGTCGCTTAGAACGATGCGGCGAAAACTATGTTGATGATTATCACACGGTATTTTGGCTAGCTTGGAAAGCCAGCCGTGAAAGCATTGAGGTGGAGTTGCCGAAACGACAGTCACTCTACGCATCTGGATATGGTGATGGTTATTTCGTCCCAAGTATTTCAGGCGAAGGTTTGGAATATGACGAAGTAGTTGAGGCCCTCCGCACTGCCGGTATTCGAATCAAGGGAGAGAGTGAATGAGTGAACTAGCCAATCAAATAATTGACGTTTTCAAGAAATACAAAGAATGGCAGGACGATAATGTAGGTGCTGGATACCCAGTGCAAATGGCTACGTGGAGCATTCGAAACCACTTGGAGAATGAGCACAAACAAAAATTCAGTTGCGCCGATATCAGAAAGGAAATTAAAGGAATGCCGGCCATCTGTCTGGACGAATACTATTCACGCCGCGGCAATTCAGTATGGAGATACACAGTATGAAAGAGTTAGATAGTTTTACTGTAGAAGAGATTGAAGAAATTATAAGTTCCTGCCAGCAAGAAATTCACAACACGCCAACCAGCGATGAGTTTCCTGTAAGCCCTCGATTACTGCTTTCACTAGCCCGAATCGCGTTAGCTGCAAAGAGGGCTGAGCCTGTTGCTTGGAAATGGCGTGGTGCAGTTGGTGATATTTGGACGGAGAAAAAAGAAAGGGCTGATTTCGTTACGAAGTTCTGTCCAGAATTGCCCGTGACTGAACTCTACACCACCCCACAGTTGAACTCTCCGGAGATACCGCAAGGTTGGATTAAGTGCAGTGACCGGATGCCTGAAAATGATGAATTTGTGCTTATCTGGCCGCTTCCTGATTTTGGGGTTGATCTGCATGTTGGCCAGTATATTAAATTCCATAAGAAAGGACCGGGATGGTTCGCTCAAGTGTCCGAGCAAAATTATGGCGTTGAGTTTTATCCCATCACTGTAACTCACTGGATGACACTACCCGCCGCTCCGGAGAGTGAATAATGGATAAACAAATAACCCTGTCCAAGAAGCAATACCGCCAACTCTGCGACGCATACATCAACACAGTAAACATGATGCCCCAACTCCTGATGATTACACCTCTTCAAGATGACAGGTCACCAGATGCTTTGTATGCGCTACAAACGACAATACAAACCGTTCAGCAGCAACTGAAAGGAGTAGTTGATGGTTAATCAAAAATATTTACTTCTAAACGAAAGCATCAGACAAAACGCAATAGCAGCCATCAGAAACACACCGCTCGATTTCAAATCTCCCAAAGAAGTAATCATCCAGGAACCCAAGCGAAGCCTTCCACAGAATAACAAAATGTGGCCGCTGCTTACTGACATTGCCGAGCAGGTTTTCTGGCATGGAGTGAAGTACAGCAAAGAGGACTGGAAGGATTTAATCACTGACCTTGTAGCAGAAACCAAGAAGCAGGAACGCAGACAGGCACCGGGCATTACTGGTGGCTATGTTCGCTTTGGTCATCGCACAAGCCAGATGAGAAAGAGCGAGATGGTAGAAATTATCGAGGCTGCTTACTGGTTCGGCACTGAGCATAACGTGAAGTTTAGCGATGATGCCAAGCGAGATGTGGAGTGGGCCAACCGGTTCGGTGACAAGGGGAAGGTGGCAGCATGACCGGAATAACAGTAGCGCTTTACATGTTTGTCGCTGGCATTGTCTGCGAATTTACCAGCACTCAATTACTGCGAATGGGGAAGGCTAATGTGTATATCACATCGCTATTGGCTGGGCTGCTATGGCCTTTATTTATTGCATGGGCGCTGATATGGAGGATTGAACGTGAATGAGTCGATATGTCAGTTCAACACAACTCGCACTAGATAATCTCAAATTCAAAGTATCCCACCGAACCAAGCCAACCAAACCAATCCCCGCCAGCGAAATACCCACATATGACCACATATGCGTTTTGCTGCAAGCAAAATTCGACAGAGTAAGGAGAACGCGATGTTAACGCTTAAGCACTTTCTCGATAGGCCAACATGGGCCGCCGCCGCTGGTTATGACTTCAATATCATTGATTGCATGTCATACGCCGCCGCCAGATACGGCGATATCTGGTCAACCCTACGAGACCATATATTGGACTTTCCCGATATTGAGGTTCGCGAGGTGCCGCTATCGATACTGATCATGCTTGCCGGATTATTTGGGATTGTTGTTTACCCATTCATATTCTGGATATTTGGCATAGCCCTCAACGTTCGATGCCGGAGAGACAGAGCTAAATACCATGGGCAGCCACAACCTGAGATTGTTCAAATAAATCTGCGTAACTGGTTGAATAAATGCGAGAAGAAATTCAAAAAAGGCGGGCGCCATGCTTGAACTACAGCGCTCCGTCTGCGCGCTCTGTTTCAAGCCAATGACTGACGGATCTATTTACGCTCATCAGAAATGCATTGATAAAGCAGCGAAGGAGAAAAGAGATGGCGAACTTACGCAAAGAGGCTAGAGGCCGCGAGTGCCAAGTTAGGTTACCAGGTATCTGTAACGGTAATAACGAAACCGTAGTGCTGGCCCACTACCGGCTATCGGGAATATGCGGTACCGGAATCAAGCCGCCTGACCTTTTCGGCGCATGGTGCTGCTCTGCGTGTCATGACGAAATAGACCGGCGTACGCACATTATGGATATCGAGAGTGCGCACTTGGCTCACCTGGAGGGAATGGTGAGAACGCAGGCAATCCTACTGTCGGAGAATAAGGTGAAGATATGACCGAATATCACATAGACCTACCCTGGCCGCCAAGTGTTAACACATACTGGAGACACGCAAGGGGAAGGCACTACATCAGCGAGAAAGGCACCAAATACCGACAAGCAGTAATCGATACCATCAAGCAGCTAAACCTCGATATCAACACCTCCGCACGACTCAAAATATCAATATCAGCACACGTACCAGACCGCCGCCGACGTGACTTAGACAACCTGCAAAAGGCCGTCTTTGATTCGCTGGTGCATGCGGAATTCATGCAGGACGACGAGCAGATAGATGATTTCAGGGTTAGGCGGAAACCGATTGAAAAGGGTGGGCGGTTATCAATATCAATTACTGAACTGGAGGTGGCATGAGCACTGATACCGAAAGTGAATTAAGTAATGTCGTCGCCTTCCCAGAAAGAAAAGAAGATATGGCTGATGAACTGGCGATGCGGCGCGATAGCGGGAAGAAGATTCATTGCCATCATGACGCCGTCTGGGTTGATGAGAAAGAGAGAACCTTGCGTTGCCGTCGATGCGATGCTCTGGTTGAGCCGTTCAACTACCTGCTTCACCTCTGCGAAACCGAAAATAGATACATGGAGAACGTTAAATATCTGCGACGGGAGGAAACACAGCGGCGGCAGAATATCGAAAAGCTGATTCAGATAGAGAAAAATGCAAAGGCCAGAATAAGAAAGGCTGGATGCAAAGAACCTCTCCCGCTATGGCAAAACGAAAGGGTGGAATCATGAGACTGGAATCAATAACGAAACACTTCTTCGCTAAATCTACGATGATTAGTGACTCTCCACGGGCAACGGCTTCTGATTCACTTACCGGCACCGATATCATGGCAGCTTTAGGGTTGGCAGACCTTAAAAGCGGCTTCGGGCTGGAATTGTTCTTGGCAAAGCAGGGGATCAGTAATCCGCATCGCGCCGTGGAAAGTCTTACTCAATATGCGCTGAAAGAATCCGTTAAGTACAAAGCAATCTCTAAGCTCGATGAGGATATTAAACAAAGCGTCGTGCAAACTCTCGCAAGATATGCGTTTGCTGATTATGCGCGGAGTGCTGCTAGCGTTCGTGAGTGCGAATGCTGCAAGGGGGAGGGGTTTACAGAGTCAGAGGTGTTCACAACTAAAACGTCAATGCCACTATTCAACAGGGAGATCGTTAAAGGCTCAATTAGCTTTGGAATTGAGGGATTCCGGCCTTCTGAGTATGAAGTTCATAGGGATCTGCGTGAAAAAGTGAAATTGCTATGTAAACCGTGCGGTGGGAAAGGTGTGGTTTCCAACTCATGCCGGTGTAATGGGAAAGGCACTGTGGTGGACAAAGAGAAATCAGAACAACAGGGGATTCCGGTTTATAAAACCTGTGGGAAATGCTCAGGTCGTGGATATTCGCGGCTTAAGTTTTCTGACGTCTACGAGGCTATTAGAGAGCACCTTCCTGAACTGGCATCCAGCACATGCTACGAGAGCTTTAAGCCGCTATATGAGCTGCTGGTAACGAAATGCTTAATGGAAGAGGGCGTGGCTGATTCAATGCTTGCAAAAGTAACACGATAGAACACGATGGGAGCATGATTGCCACGGATGGCGACATTATAAAAACAAAGTCTTGCATTTACCGGAAAAATGGACTAGATTCATCTCTAACGGTGGTAATTGCATCCGTTGAGTTGGTAAACAAGATTTTGCGGCGGCACTTGTTAACCATAGATACCGCCGAGTTGGTCACTTCGACTTAGGTCTGGAACTCCAACCATACTGGCTGAGAGGTCGGTAAAATTAGAAGCCCGAGGTTAACGACTTGGGCTTTTTGCATTCTACATTCGCGCATACCAATTTTAAGGCTCACTTCGGTGGGCCTTTTTTATTTCCACTACACGCCCAGCCCGTATGGGAGGGGGAGATATGAAAATGCATAACAACCCTGACCTTATGGACATCATTACCCGATGGATAGCCGCACATCGTCCCGAGTTGGGCTATGGCGGGATCGCTGGGATTATCGCCTGGTTACGTGGCCGGTATAACGAGAAGCCATGGCGTAGATGTTTTTTGGATGCACTGATGTGTGCTGCGATAGCTTTTGCGGTGCGTGACCTACTTAATTTCTTCGGGTTATCGACCGACCTCGCATACCTTTCAAGCGTAATTATTGGTTATCTCGGCACGGATTATTTATCCAGCTTGTTCAAGTGGAAAGTAACGGGCCGGCCGATTGAAGAAGGGAAGGGTAATGACAAGTAATTTCAGATTCAGCCAGCGGAGTGAGGGGAACCTCAAAGGCGTTAATGCTGACTTGGTTAGAGTGGTTCGCCGCGCCCTTGAGCTTTCGGCTGTTGATTTCGGCGTTATTGAAGGTGTCCGCACGGTAGAACGGCAAAAAGAACTGGTAGCCAAGGGTGCCAGCCAGACCATGAATAGCCGACATATTACCGGTCACGCTATCGATGTATTTGCTTACCCTACCGCAAGTGGCTCATGGGAATGGAAATACTACGAACAGATAGCAGCGGCATTCAAACAGGCCGCTAAAGAAGTTGGCGTTCCTATTGAGTGGGGCGGCGACTGGAAGACATTTAAAGACGGGCCTCACTTCCAGCTTCCACACAAAGAATATCCGGCATGAATCGGGTGACGGCAATACTCATTGCTGTGTTGGTAGCTTCACTATTTGGGCTGACTTACTACCACTACCGAGTGCAATCACTTAACCGTGATGTAGTCGAATTAAAAGAGGTGGCCAAGCAGCAACAAGTCACCCTCGACCAGATAGAAACCCAGCGCCAAGCAGTAGCCGCTATAGATATCAAACACACCAAGGAACTAGCAGATGCCAAATCTGAAAACGAGCGCCTTCGTGCTGATATCGCTAATGGCACTAAGCGGTTGCAGCTCAACGCCACATGCACAAAGCCAGTGCCCAAAACCACCGGCCCCGCCAGCGTCACTGATGATGCCAGCGCCAGACTTACTGAGTCCGCTCAGCGGGATTATCTCAGTCTCAGAGAGCGAATCGGAATCGCAACCAGCCAAATAAACGGATTGCAGGCGTATATCAATAACGTGTGCCTGAAATAAACGAGAGAAACCAAAATGGAAAAAGAACACAGCTCTACCTTTGCCTATGATTCATCCGCATTTGAAAATGCAGCTAAGCCATTAATTAAGTGGCTAAACGATAATGCAAACCCTCATGCGTCTGTGGTTGTAGATGTAGGCAGCGCAACACTATTCACCGGCGAACTGTACGTCCATACCGATGAGTATTTGAAAGATTAAGTAGATAACTTCTCTCGATGGAGGTGTTCAGCCAGTTTCACTGGGCCTATCTTGCTGACGGGTAAGCCGTAAGTGGTGTAGCAACGCCGAGAGGAGTCGCAAAGCCGCGAACAAAGAACATGAAGGCTCAGTTTAACGACTGGGCCTTTTTTGTGTCCGCAATATCTCGTGCCATGCCCGGCACACTTCAAAGCATAGAGTCTTACAGAAACAAGCCTCGGAGAAATGCTGGTTTAGGCCGGTAGCCGTCTCTGTGCGCTGGCGTTTCTGGGCAACGAGGCTCGTTTCTATAAGGTAACTACCGATATGAATAATCCGTCAATTATTCCCGCCTTTGATTTTCGAGACATGGTTGTCATGTCAGAGAACAAGGTGATAACTACATCACTTAAAGTCGCTCAATATTTTGGGAAGCGACATAAAGATGTGTTAAGGGCAATTCGTAACCTGAAATGCTCCAGTGACTTCACCCAGCGCAATTTTGCGCCCATTGATTTCATTGATAAAAATGGTGATATCCAGCCGATGTATAACATCACACGAGATGGTTGCATGATGTTAGTCATGGGCTTTACAGGGAAAACCGCCACCGCCATCAAAGAGTGCTATATCAATGCTTTTAACTGGATGGCAGAACAGCTAAATCGCCGCATGTCTATCGGTGAAGAAATGCAGCATCGGTTTGCTATTAAAGAAACTCGCTCAAAACTGAAAGGCACCATTGGTAGTCGATTAATGAATGAGCGGAAGAAAGAAAAGCCCATTCTTGCTGTAGAGCACGAGCAAATCATGAAGATTACGGCCCCTGCGATGCTAGCCATTATGGAAGGCAAGTAACAATTACAAATTGAGAGCCACTTTCACAACGGCTCTTAATAATCACATGTTAAACGGTTAAGAGAGATAACAATGACCGATAAAACTGAGTTTGCTCGCGTCGTTCCAGCAATGATTCAAGATAAGGCTAGCGATTGGTTGCTTGGAAAGCTTGATGAAGAACTTGATGCGTTAAGAGATCTGGGAGCGTCAGGGGTAGACATTACTGAAATTCTTCCTGGCTCTATCAGAGGAGCAAAGTTTAGAGCTGAGTTAATTAGAGAAACATTCATCGCACAGTATTCAGACGAGAAATAAAAATGGCAAAGCTCGTAACTCAATTCAATTGGAAATTTCCCTCATTCGAAGAAGTCATTCAGATTGGGATTGATGTTGAAAGTGAAATGACAGGATTGCCGCTTAATGCAGTAAACGCATTCAAATTTACTGAAGAAGTGAAAAAGAGAGTGGGCAATTTGATTGTGGTAGAAATCAGTGATTAAGGATTAAACAATGGCTAGGCCAACCAAGTATCAGAAGGCGTATGCCGAGCAGGCTCGCAAACTGTGCTTGCTTGGGTATACGGATAAAGCGTTAGCAGACTTTTTCGAAGTAAACGAAGCCACAATTAATCGTTGGAAAAAAGACCACAAAGAGTTTTGCGAGTCCATAAAAAAGGGAAAGGACATTTCTGACGGCAATGTGGTTGATAGCTTGTACCAGAGGGCTATGGGATTCGTTGCTCCCGACCTCGACATTCGAGTTATCAACGACAAGATAGTCAAGACAGAAATCACTAAGCATTACCCGCCTGATACCGCAGCCGCCATATTCTGGCTGAAGAACCGACAGAAGAAAACTTGGCGCGACAAGATAGATCACGGCATAGAAGGCGCTGATGGCGGCCCCGTTCAGGTTGTCAACTTCACGCCTGCCGATTACGCAGCCGCCTCTAAAGCACTGGAGGACAAACTAGACGGGTTGGATTGATATGGCAAAAGTTATTGAGTGGGATGACTTGTCATTTCTTGAGCGCCTGGCGCTAAAGCGTAAATCCGCAAAATCGTTTCTTAACTTTACCCGCATTTGGTTTGAACTGATTCAAGGCGATCGGCTACTAGTTAACTGGCACCACCGGCTAATGGCCTCAAAGATTGATGACTTAATCGCTGGGCGTCTTAACCCGCGCAACCTGATTATTAATATTCCACCTGGCGGCACAAAAACAGAATTCTTCTCCATTCACTTCCCGGCATACGTTAATGCCCTTGTTCAAGAGGGCCAGTTAAACCGGTTCAGAAACTTGAATGTGTCATTTGCCGACACACTGGTTAAACGCAACTCGCGTCGTACTCGCGACATTATTGCCAGTAAGGAATACCAAGAGATATGGCCTTGCTCGTTTGGTGTTAATCAGGCTGAAGAGTGGGAAATACTCAATGAACGCGGTCGCTCGACCGGACAGACGATATCGCGCTCAAGCAATGGGCAAATAACCGGTGGGCGTGGTGGTTACTACGGTGAAAAGTTCTCAGGCGTTGTAATGCTTGATGACTACAACAAGCCGGTAGACATGCTGAGTGAGTCGCGCAGGAATAGCGCCAACACCCTGCTAGTTAACACCATTCGCTCTCGGCGCGGGGATAAGTCCAAAGAGCATCCAACGCCGTTCTGTTCGATACAGCAGAGACTGCACACCAGTGACGCTACAGGCTTCATGCTAACTGGCGGGATGGGGGTTGATTTCCACCATGTCGCGATCCCTGCGTTGTTGAATGAAAAATACATTCAAGGGCTAGCTGAACCTTGGCGTTCACTGTGCTGGGAGACGGTAAAAGATACCGAATCAGTCGTTATCGGTGGTGAGCGTTATTGGTCGTACTGGCCGCAAATGGAATACGTTGGCGACCTTGCGGCTCTGTGGGAAAAAGACCGGTACACATTCCTGTCTCAGTACCAGCAGAACCCAATGGAGTTGACTGGCGGCATCATTGATACCAGTTGGTTTCAGACTTACCAGAAGCTCCCAGCACTTCGATATAGAGCCGTATACGTTGATACAAACAGCGGAAAGGTTGGCGACTTCCTTGATTACACCGTTTTCACACTTGTTGGGATGGGCGTTGACGGGAACCTCTACATTATCGAAGTGGTTAGAGGCCGTTGGGACCCTGAGGACATGCTAAAAAAAGCAGAAGAACTTTGGGACAAATGGAAACCGTTTAACGCCTATCACCCGAGACCTCTCACTAAGATGGCAATCGAGGATAAGCAAGCAGGTCAGGGGTTAATAACCACTCTGAAGAAACGCAAGTCTATTCCCGTGCATGAAATCCCGCGCGGAGCCGGTCAAAACAAGATTGTCCGCTGCCTGAATGTCATCCCTCAAATAAAAACTGGGAAAGTATACGTGCCTGCTACTCACGATGAGACGGGGGCGGCGATCCCATTCGTTTATTACGACGATGACAGCGTTGCTGGTTCAACAAGTTGGGTATTAACAGCCCTTACTGAGTGCGCCGCGTTCTCGGCTGATGATAGTCATGACAACGACGATATTCTCGACACGTGGATGGACGCCATCGACGACAACCTTATTTCGGGGGTAACTCCGATGCGTATCTCACAAGAAACTTTGAGGCGAGCTTAATGTGGTGGTTTAAAAAGAAAGATGAAGCCGCCGAAGTTAAACCGGTTGGCAGTGATGAAGAAACTAAAAGCCCAATCGGTACGAAGATACATAGTCAAACAATGGCACTTGCTGCAAAGCCAAGGAGTGAGCCAGAAAGACCAATTGAAGCATATGAGCCACCACCTGGTGTCATACCTGATAGCGTTGGTAAAAGTGCAGCAATGGCGATGGACTCCACGCCTTATGGTTATGTTAACCAAGTATTCGGCGCTGTTGGCTTCCCTGGCTATCCGTACCTTAGTCAATTGGCGTTGCTTCCTGAGTATCGGAATATGGTTAGCATTCGTGCCGAGGAAATGACGCGCAAATGGATTGAGGTTAAGTCAGTTGGCGATGAAGATAAAACAGACCGGATTCAAGCAATTGAAGAGGCCTTAGTCAGATATCGCGTTCGTGAGAAATTTAAGGAAGCAGCCGAGCATGATGGCTTCTTTGGGCGCGCGCAGATCTATATCAATATTCGCTCACCAAAAGGCACTCTTGCGACATTCGACCCGGTAGAGCTTCAGTCTCGATTGTTCCTGTCGAACAAGAAAATAACGAAAGATAGCTTGGTTGGATTTCAAGTCATTGAGCCTATATGGACTTACCCAGGCGTATACAACGCAGATAACCCGCTGAGTGAAGATTTCTATAAACCGACATCTTGGTATGTCATGGGGAAAGAGGTTCATAGTAGCCGGTTGCTGTCGTTTATAAGCCGTGATGTTCCTGATGTTTTAAAGGCGGCCTATAACTTTGGCGGCCTCTCGCTTAGCCAGATTGCCGAGCCATATGTAAATAATTGGCTCAGAACGAGAGATAGCATCTCAGACATGATCCACTCGTTTTCCATTACCGCCATCAAAACCAACATGCAAAACACCCTTTCGGGTGTGTATGACCAAGGATTCTTCGACCGGCTCGACTTGCTTAACCAATGTCGAGATAACCGTGGGGTGTTGGCACTGAATGCTGGGAATGGTCAAGATGGAAGTGGCGAAGATTTAATTCAGGTTAACACTCCGCTAAGTGGACTTGACGCATTACAGGCACAAGCACAAGAGCAACAAGCAGCGGTCAGCAAGACGCCATTAGTTAAGCTTTTGGGCATTACCCCAAGCGGATTAAATGCGTCGTCTGACGGCGAGATTAGAGTGTTTTATGATGGGATTAAATCAGAGCAAGAATGCATTTTCCGCGACCCGTTGAAAGTGATTTTCGACATCATCCAGCTTTCTGAGTTTGGTGATATTGATCCGGAAATTACGTTTGAGTTTGTATCTCTGTATGAGATGTCAGACAAAGAGAAAGCGGAAATACGCAAGATTGATGCCGATGCAGATGCTGTTCTAATAGGTGTTTCTGCCATTTCAATTAATGAATCTCGCGAACGCCTTGCAGCTGATCCTGATAGTCCTTATCAATCGTTGGAGATAACCGATGAACTCGACGAAGAAGAGGACGACGAAACCAACGACATTGAAGCGGGTACAACCTAACGCCGGAGTGCATGCCTGGTACCATAAACAACTGACTCAGCTTGTCGATGAGATGAACGAGTCGGTTGGGTACTGGCTGAAAAGTGGATACAAGACAGCGCTAGCGGAAGTAGAAGAGGATAGGCAAAAGTCTACGCAACAAGTTATTGCTATAGATGCCAGCCCTGTAAAGCTACTGCAAAGCGCTATCAAGAAGTTGAGTCGGCGCTGGCAGAAAAGGTTCGATGATATGGCCGACAAGCTGGCTGGTAGATTTGCTGACCGGTCATTGCGAAACTCTGATGTGTCTCTGTCGTCTGCTTTAAGTGATATCGGCGTTACCGTTAAATTCACTATGACCAATGAAATGAATAACGCGCTTCAGTCGGTCATCGGTGAAAACGTAAATCTGATTAAGTCGATCCCCGAGCAATATCTAACGCAAGTCGAAACAATGGTTATGCAGTCTGTAGGCCGAGGCCGTGATTTGGGCCATCTAGCTGAAGAACTGCAAAAGCGATACGGAATAACTAAACGCCGCGCCGCAACCATAGCCAGAGACCAGAACAATAAAGCTACCGCAACCATGCAATCAGCAAGGCAGCAGGCGCTGGGGATTACAGAAGGAATCTGGCATCACTCGCATGCAGGGAAAACTCAGCGCGCATCACATGTGAAAGCTGATGGGAAACGTTTTGAGTTATCCAAAGGAATGTATCTTGATGGTGAGTGGCAACTTCCCGGTGAAGCCATTAACTGCCGGTGCACATGGAGTGCTATAATCCCTGGGTTGGATTCGTAAAAAATCGAGGCCATTATGAGTAATAGAAGGCATGGCGCAAGAAAACTTAAGCAAATGAAAAATGATGAAGTTATTTTCTCTGCGGTAAATAAAATGGTTCAAGATATTCTTGATCGCGAGTCGGTGAAAAAGTCTATCGACAATCAGAGTGATATTTTTTCTAAATTAATAAAGTAATTCCCCACTACAAAATCAAGGTCGCTTAGGCGGCCTTTTTTATTGCCTCAAATCCGAGATAGAAAAATGAATCCAGATCGCCTCGCGTTCGATCGCGCATCCGTGCGCACGTATGACGTGGATGGTCGGTTGCATGTGGCTGTATCACCCATAACCAAGGCGAATATTTGTGCCTATTACGGCAGTGAGATACCAAACTCGCAAGCTTTGGGATTAGAGCCGGACAGGCGTTATTACCTGTTGAGGCACCCTGAAGAACTTGAAAAGGCAGCCAACTCATTCAACAACCTTCCTATTTTAGATAAGCACGTTTATGTAAAAGCCTCAAATCCCCAGAAAAACAACATCGTTGGCACTACCGGTTCTGAAGCTGCTTTCGATGGCAAATATTTAAAAAATTCCCTGACGATTTGGGATGACTCAGCAATTGCAGGAATTGAAACCGAAATTCAGGACGAGATTTCATCCTCCTATCACTACCGAGCAGATATGACTCCAGGCGTATTTGAAAATGAAAAATATGACGGAGTTATGCGCGACATCATCGGGAACCATGTGGCCCTTGTCGAAACGGGAAGGGCTGGATCCGATGTTGTTGTCTTTGATTCACAACCACTGGAGTTAAAAATGAGTAAACGCAAAGAGGCGGCTATCCGCTCCGCGCTAAAGCCTGTGCTAGCACAAGATGCTGATATTGACGCCGCTGTGCGTAAAGCAATGCTGGCGCTAGATGAAGCCGAAAAAGAAGACAAGGCCGATAAAAAGGCAGAAGACGAAGAATCTGAAGCAGCCAAGAAGAAAGCTGAAGACGAGGAAACGGAAGAAGAAAAGGCCGAACGTGAAGCCAAAGAGAAAGCGGCTGAAGACGAAGAGGAAGACGACAAGAAGAAAGACGATGAAGACAAGAAAACAGCAATGGATGCAGCTATCCGCAAGGCCGGTTCGGATGCAGAAGCTAAAGCCGTAGCTCGTTTTAATGCCATTCGTCGGGCTGAAGCTGATGTTAAACCTTTGATTGGTGATGTAGTAGCGATGGACTCAGCAGACGATATCTACAAGTTTGCTTTGGACTCACTGAATATTGCTCACAAAGGTGTTCACCCATCGGCGTTCCCTGCGCTAATCGAGATGGCAAAAACGCAGAAAGCAGCACCAAAGAATCCGGTGATCGCTCTCGACTCGGTTGCTACTGATGACTTCAGTAAGCGCTTCCCTTCTGCTGGCAAATTGGTACGGAGTTAATCATGGGATTTCAGAAACAAATTAATCAATATCCAGCGCCTGGCGTAGAGGGTGATTTTGCCTCTGCCAACCCACATGCATCGTTCCTTGCTGGTGAGGGTGAGTTAGTTGCTGGCTCAGCCGGTGTGACCGTTGGCCGCTTTGCATGGGCTGTTGCTGGGGTAGCTTCTAATGCTGGTTCTGGTGCTCCTTCAGGCTTCGTTCACCGTGAAGGACAAGCGCTAATCACTGACTGGCTAGGTCAGCAATCAATGCTCATCCCTGAGGGGTTGCCTGTCACGCTTCAAGTCGCCGGGGATTACTGGGCTAAGTCATCAACTGTGGCAACCGTTGGCCAGAAGGTATTCGCATCTCTAACTACCGGGCAAATCCAAACCGGTGCGGCTGGAGCAACTATTGCTGGCTACATCGAAACTTCATTTAAGGTTGGCAGTGCTGCCGCCGCAAACGAACTTATCAAAATCGGCACCTGGAGCTAAATAATGAATCGAGCACAATTTAACGCTGACATGCAAAAGCTTGCCGGTGATTATGGCGTAGTCATGCCAACAGCGGGTGGTTACGTTGAGGATCACTTCAAGAGTCGATTTGACTTAGCAATGGATGCCCAGCCATCACTGGTAACTGTGAGCAACGCCGGTATTCCGGCTTTCCTATCCAATCTGATTGACCCTGAGTTCGTTCGAGTGCTTGTTACGCCGATGAAAGCAGCTGAAATCATTGGTGAAACTAAAAAAGGTGATTGGACGCTGAAAACGACTCAGTTCCCAGTCGTCGAATCAGCGGGTAAAGTTAGTTCGTATGGCGATTACTCTAACAACGGTTCAACCAGTTCAAACGTGAACTTTGTTCCTCGTCAGAGCTATCACTACCAGACAGTAACCCAATGGGGCGAGCTGGAGCTGGAAATGTATGGCCTGGCAAAAATCAATTATGCCTCCGACATGAACATCGCTTCCGCTCTGGTATTGAACAAATTCCAGAATAAGAGTTATTTCTTCGGCATTGCTGGGTTGGAGAACTATGGATTATTGAACGACCCTAACTTGTCAGCGCCAATCACTCCTGCCGCAACGGGAACCAGTGGAGGCACAACTTGGGCTACCAAAGGCGGTCAGGAAGTTTATGACGATGTTCAGGCGTTATACACCCTTCTGGTTACACAGAATAAAGGTTATGTAGACCGTGAAACACGCATGACTTTGGGTCTGTCTCCGCAATCTGAAGCTAACTTCACCAAAACGAACATGTACAACGTGAACGTTTCTGACCAGTTGAAGAAAAACTTCCCTAATCTGCGTGTTGTTACTGCAGTTGAATACTCCACGACATCTGGCGAACTGGTTCAGCTGATCGCCGATGAATTGGAAGGCACTAAATCAGCATACGCAGCGTTTACTGAAAAGATGCGTGCGCATCCGGTAATCATCCAATTATCCAGTTTCTTGCAGAAAAAATCTGCTGGCACCTGGGGTTCTATCATTCGCCGTCCTACGGCTATCGCTCAATTACTTGGGGTTTAAGTCATGGCAGAAACAGTAATCGTTGGCTGCAAGCTGCCACATGGACTGAATATCAATATCGATGGCAAGACTGTCGTGTTGAACGGATCCAACTCATCCTCCATTGCGGGTGGTTACGGGCTGACAGAGGGCGTCGATAAGGACTTATTCGACCGTTTCCTATCAGTTTATGCTGATGTTCCTTATGTGAAAAACCAGCTTGTTTTCGCACAAGGTAAGCACTCAAGCGCAACAGCGCAAGCCAATGAGCAGAAGGATATTCAGACTGGGCTTGAGGGGCTAAATCCAGACAAGCCTGCGCCAGGTATCGAGCCAGTTAAAGGTAAGGATAAATAATAATGGCGGTCGTCAGCTTCGATATTGCTGCGTTTCGGGCGCGTTACCCCGAGTTTCAGGCGGTAGATAATGCGCTTCTTGAGCAGTATTTCATCGAAGCGACGATTTACCTTAATAACACCGATGCAAGTCCAGTCACCGATGTTAGTCAGCGTGCAATGCTGCTTAACATGCTTGTCGCTCACATCGCCCAACTCAATCTAATCGTCAATGGTCAGGTCGCTAACCCATTAGTGGGCCGCATTGACAGTGCGAGTGAAGGATCTGTGAGTGTTCATGCAGACATGGGTACTGTGTCGGCTGCCGCCGTGTGGTTCATGCAAACAAAATACGGTGCAGCTTACTGGCAAGCTACCGCTCCATTCCGTTCGTTCAGGTACGTTCCCGGTTCATCACCGTCAAATTGGCCGAATCATTACTTTAGAAATGGTAGGGGGATCAGGTGAGCGAGGTGACTGGTGGCGACAAATTACAAAAATACCTTGAGGAACTAGCAAAAAACCTCTCAAAAGGCGATGAGCTTAAGGTGGGGTTTTTGGAAGGTTCTACTTATCCAGATGGTACTTCCGTTCCAATGGTCGCAGCAGTAAACGAGTTTGGTGGTTCCATTGATATCCCAGAGAGAACGCAAGATCTGGAGTTTAATCAAAACTCGCGCACTGGTGAAGTTGGTCGAAAATTTACCAAAAAAGGAAAGGGTAATTTTGTGCAGACGGTAACAATCCCAGCCCACACAATCACTATTCCTCCAAGGCCATACTTCAGAAATATGCTTATTGAAAAGGCTCCTGGTTGGGGTGCTGAGATGGGTAAGATTTTAGTGTCATCTGGTTATGACACCAAAAAGGCTCTTGGGTTAATGGGTGAGCGCATTCAGGGGCAGTTAAAGGAGTCCATTATTAAGCTGGATTCACCCCCAAACGCGGCATCAACGCTAAGGAAAAAGGCCGGGACAAACCCCCTTATTGATACCGGTCACATGCTTAACAGTGTTGATTATGAGGTAAGCGAATGAACCTACACGGCATAGTTTCAGGAGCTATTGGGTCGGTTAACCCAAACGTTGCCGCTCAAATAAAAATAAGTAGTGGATACATCACACTCCCCAGCGGAAAACGTGAGGCCTCCTATTTATCTCCAATTGATGTTACCGCTCAAATACAGCCAATTACCTCAGATGATTTAAAGCATATCGATGGATTGAATATCCAGGGATATATGAAGTCAGTACATGTAAATGGGAGCTTTGAGGGGGTCAATAGGCTTAAACAAAAAGGGGGGGACTTGCTCGTAATTAATAGTACTGGTGAGGCATGGCTAACTGTTCAGGTGCTTGAAGAGTGGCCGGACTGGTGTCGATTGGCAGTCAAATTACAGGTGACAACATGAGTGCTTCAGTCGATGTCACAGAAGATGATTTAACAACCGCCTTGCGCGGTTTTTTGTTGTCCCTGATTAGTGGTGAGATTGTTGTCTCACAAGAAAACTTGGTATCTACCCCGCTGGGTGAGTTTTGCACCATGACATCACTTGGCATCACACGATTATCAACCAATAGAAAAACATATCACGACACCGGCAATCCAGTTGGAGGGACTTCCAGCGATATCCGTTCAGCAAAATGGCGATGTCAATTAGATTTCTACGGAGATTCCGCTCACGACAACGCCAACATTATATCAACCATGATGCGCAGTGATTATGCGTGCGAAAAACTTAAAGCATCAGGCATTGAGATGCAGCCCCTGTATGCGGATGAACCCCACAACACAACAATGATTAACGGTGAGCAGCAGTATGAAAGCCGTTGGACCATGGATGCACATTTCCAATTCAATCCAGTGATTACCACCCCAATGGAATTCGCTGACGAACTCAACATCGGGTTAGTCGAAATCGACGCTAAATACCCACCGGGAGCTTAATGTAATGACAATCCCAGCTAAGAAGATCGTACAAGTTAATCCCGGTGTTTTATCTGCCGGCGGGTCTGCTGTTGATTTAAACGGACTGATCCTAACCACTAATACCGCAATCCCCATCGGTTCAACACTACAGTTTTCCAGCGCTGATGCTGTATCTAAATATTTTGGCGCGACCTCAACTGAGGCGGAAATGTCCGGTATTTATTTTGGTGGTTACTTGAATGCCACCAAGATGCCTGGTCTTCTTAACTTAACTCAATACCCATCAGCCGATGTATCTGCTTATCTTCGTAGTGGGTCCCTTGCTGCAATGAAGCTGGATGAGTTGAAGTTACTTACCGGATCGCTGACCATCTCAGTGGATGGCACTCCAGTCACCGCGGCAAGTATCAGCCTAGCAGCGGCAACGAGCTTTAGTTCTGCTGCTACCATTTTAGCAACGGCGTTAAGTCTGCCGGTAACATTTGACTCTATTCAGTCAGCATTCACGATTAAGTCAACCACCTCTGGTGCTGCATCAACAATCGGTTATGCCACTGGCACACTTTCAGCTGGGTTGAAGCTAACCAACGCAACTAGCGCAGTAACCTCACAGGGCGCAGATCAAACCAATCCAGTTGAGTTTATGACTAATCTGGTATTGCGCACTCAAAACTTCGGTGCTTTCACTACGGCATTCGAACCTGAACTGGAAAGCAAACTAGCATTCTCACAATGGACCAATAGCACCAATAAGCGATATGCATATATAGGCTTCGACACTGACGCTAACGCCATTGTTGCCGATAGCACTAACACATGGGCCTACGCTGTCAAACAAGCTGAGTATGAAGGCAGTTGCATGGTGTACGGCGACTTAACGCATGCAGCATTTGTACTTGGTGTTACAGCAGCGATTGATTTCACCAGGACCAATGGGCGCATTACCTACGCATTCAAGCGTCAAGGAGGATTGCTGCCATCAACAACTGATGAAACAGAAGCAACCAACCTGATTGCTAATGGTTATAACTTCTACGGTCGCTATGCAACATCCTCTGATGAGTGGAATTTCTTCTATCCCGGCTCAGTAAGTGGCTCATTCAAATGGATGGATGCTTACGTAAACCAGATTCAGCTTAATGCTAGCCTGCAATCAGCGATGCTAAATCTGTTACTAAGCGTTGGCTCTATTCCTTATAACAACCCTGGTTATGCACTGGTTGAAACGGCATGTCTTGACCCTCTGAATGCGGCCATCAACTTCGGTGCTATTCGTACCGGAACCACGCTGTCAGAGACTCAGATTGCGCAGATTCAGTTTGCTATCGGCTCTGATGTGTCGCAGGCAATTATCGCGAAAGGTTATTACTTGCAAATTGTCCCAGCAACGGCGCAAATCCGTTCGGCGCGAACCAGTCCAAGCATGACGCTTTATTACGCTGATGGCGGTGCCATCCAGAAACTGACCCTCGCATCTATCGAAATCCAATAGCGGAGCGCTAACTATGTCAACAATTACTGCTGCTAACTCCGTATTTTCGTTAGCGATCACCAATTTGTATGTTACCCCTCAAATTCTTGAGGGATATAGCGCCGACGACGCCTTTTCCACTGATGCTTTGGATATCACAGAGACCGTCATGGGCATAGACGGCAAGCTGTCTGGTGGCTTCGTATTTAACCCAACCAACCAGACTATCACCATCATGCCTGACTCTCCGTCTCTGGTTATTTTTGAAACGTGGGTTACTGCAATGAAGGCCATGCGTGAAACATTAACCTGCAATGCAACCATTCAACTACCAGCTTTGGGGCGCAAGTACACGCTGACCAAGGGTTATTTGGTGAGTGCGAAAACAATCCCAGACGTGAAGAAAACACTTCAGCCAACACCTTTCGTTATTCGTTGGGAAAGAGTGACAGGAGAGACAATCTAATGGCGCGTAAAAAGGCGATGTACGAGGTTAAGGACGAAGGACGCGACAAAGGTAAGGTATTTGTCCTGACTGAAATGTCAGCTTCTCAGGCTGAGTTATGGGCTGCGAGAGCACTACTGGCTATTGGCCGTGAGGGGATTAATATTCCAGAAGGTATCGAGAAAATGGGTTTCTCGGCAATTGCTACTTTCGGGCTGAATATGGTCATGAAATTACCATTTGAGACTGCCGAACTTCTTCTGGGTGAAATGTTCAAGTGCATTCAAATAATCCCCAACCCAGCGAATAAAGAGTTTTCTCGGGACCTGGTAGAAGATGATATTGAAGAAATCACCACCCGCGTTAAGTTGCGTAAAGCTGTATTTGATTTGCATGCGGATTTTTTAATGGCCGCCGCGCAATTGACTTCGGCCCCCAATTCATAGGGGACATGCCAAGCGGCCTAGTCGAATACCTCAACGTCCCCGCCCCGATAGCAACCGTAATTTCAGCCGGGAAAGCATCCCTTCATGAGTTGGACACCGTTTATGGTGTGGCTGACCTATGGATGATGCTGGAGGTTATTACGGTTGATAACCATAACGCCAGAATCATGAACCAGCCCAAGGAATAAAGATGGCAACTATTATCGATGCTCTCGTCGTCAAACTTGGGCTGGATAGCTCTGATTTTGAAAAGGGGCAAAAGCAAACTCAGGAAGGGCTTAAAAAGGTTAAATCTGACTCAACCGATACAGCCAAGGTGATGCAAGAGCAGGGTAAAAAAGCTGGTGCATTCTTTAGCAGTATCAGAAATGAGTTGTTAGCACTGGTCGGGATATCCCTTTCCATTAAGGGATTTAAAGACCTGATCATCGGTACAGCTAACAGCATGGCTACGTTAGGTCGCTCAGCAGCACCCTTAAACATGTCAGCCCGACAGTTAGATGCCTGGCAACATGTGGCTCAGGCTACTGGTGGAACTGCTGAGGGGTTGACGGGTTCAATGCAGTCCCTAAGCGATAGCATTCATGCTTTCTCCATGGGTAAAGGCGGAGAGCAAGCAATTGCAACACTAGGGTCACTTGGGATATCAGCGAAAGACGCCCAAGGTAAGATGAAAGGCGTTGGCGATATCTATGTGGAAGTTGCTCAAAAATTCAAAGATAAAAAGCTTTCAATTGGTGCCGCAAGACAGTTTGGGATGGGGTTGGGGATGGACTCAGCAACCGTCAATATGCTCATGGAGGGTCCTGAAAAGGTACAAAAACTTTACCAAGACATGTACAAAAATTCTGGCGTTACTGATGCGGCGGTCGAGAGATCAAAGCGATTCCAAGAGCAATGGGCCAAGATAGATCAAACCTTCCAAAGTGTGAGAGAAAAGCTATTCACTGCACTGATCCCACATATTGATAAGTTATTAATACTTCTAGATAAGTTTGCTACTTGGGTTGGTTCTCATCAGGAAGAAATTAATGCGTTCTTTACCAGTACAGCAACTGAATTTAGCAATATTGTTGAAGCTGTCGGTGGTATAGAAAACGCATTAAAGCTGCTCCTTTTATTTGTTGCTGGCAAGTGGCTTTCTGGAATGCTTGGCGCTGTTGGTAGGGTTTCTGGGGCGCTGGGTGGAATACCCGCTTTAGTGACTGTAGCGGGGGGGTATGTAGCCGCCATTGCCGGTAACGAGGTAATAGAAAGAATCAAGGCGCTTAGTGAAGGCCGCGAATACGACCAAATCCAAGGTCATAGCGCCGAAATGAGTGAACTTGAGAGATTGAAGCGGAGAAATTGGGCCGTGAACAATCCAAACACACCATATCCAGAGGGTGAGCCTGTGCAGCACGCTCAGGCGGCAAAGGCCACAGGTAAAGGTAAGGCTTTGCTTGACTGGATGAGCGGTCAGTTTGGGAAACTTGAAGCGCAATATGGGTTGCCTACAGGATTGCTTAGAAGCGTGGCGACCACTGAATCAGGTGGCAACCAATATGCAATTTCTGGTGCTGGTGCTAAAGGATTATTCCAGTTCATGGATCCGACAGCCAGGGATATGGGTCTTAAAGGTAATGATGTATATGACCCGGAAAAATCAGCGAATGCAGCAGCTAAATATCTAAGCCAGTTACTCAAAGCCACTGGAGGGGACTTAAGCAAAGCTTTAGGCGCTTACAACTGGGGTATTGGGAATGTACAGAAAAAAGGGCTTGGAAACGCACCATTAGAAACTCTCAATTACATCCCGAAAGTTTTAAGTGGGATGCCTATGGGAGCGCAGGTTGGCGCTCAACGTTTTGCTAACAACACCAATAATAATCAGACATCTAGCACCACAAGCACTGAGATAAGCATTGGTAAAATTGACGTACTGACTCAGGCAACAGACGCCACAGGCATTGCTAGAGATCTTGGTGGTCAAATTCGTCGTAATGGCTTGGTTGCTGCTGCCAATGGGGGATTTAGCTAATGCCATTAATTAACTTTCCAAATGTCCCTAATGTTCTTGGTGTCCCTAATGTGGCTCGTTCTGGTCTGAGTATTGATCAGGACGCCATCATGAGCGCCATATACAGTGGCGATATACTGTCAATTCTGGACTCGGTAATCACCCCCAAGTGGGGGATTTACGCACAAGATGGTAGCCAAGTAATACTTCCTGATTCTGTACTTGATATCGAATATAAAGGGGAGTCGAGAATATTAGACTACCCGATTGAGGCGGGAGGGTTTGCTTCATTTAACAAGGTTGCGACCCCCTTTGATATTCGTATGAAAATGGCATGTAGCGGCAATTTGTCAGCGGCGAGAATGACAAGGGAGTCCTTCCTTGCGCGGCTGGATGAAATGCAAGCTTCGCTCGACCTCTACAACATAGTTACCCCTGATTATGTTTACAACAATGTTGATTTGGTTGGATATGACTATCGTCGAACCAATGAGAACGGGGTGACCTTGCTGATCGTCGAAGCAAGGTTTAACGAAGTTCGAGTTACTGGTGATGCTCAATACAAATCAGTAAAAAGTGATAGTGCTGCTAACCCGGTAAATCAGGGGCAAGTTTATGCCAATAAGCCGACTGCGGAGCAATTCTCAGCAGCCCCCCAAACTGCTGAGGAAATATTCTAATGTTAGTTATTCCAGTTGCTGCCGTTCCATCCCAAACACTCAATGTAATTCTGGCTGGGCAAAGTTGCACAATATCGCTGAGTCAGAAAAGCGGCATCATGTATTGCACTCTAATGGTAGGTACAGAAACCATTCTTTCATCCGTTGTATGCCGAGACCGAGTCAGAATAGTTAGACTTACCTATCTTGGATTCGTTGGTGACCTTGTATTTTCTGATACTTCGGGTGCTGATGAACCCGTATATACCGGCCTTGGCAGCCGCTTTGTATTTTACTATCTGGAGGCTGCTGATTTATGAGTTATCAAAAGCGAAAGATAACAGTCAATTTCACCCTGAGTGAAGATGATTTCGGTGACGGCAATGACAGCCTTACAATTTCGGGGTTAAGGGTTGAGGCCCAAATAGACAATGCTGGCGGAGTATCAGGAAGTACCCTGTATGCCAAGATCTATGGCATGAAAGAATCAGATATGAATAAATGCTGCACGTATGCACAAGTCTACGGAGTGATTAAAAACATTGCGGTAACAATGACAGCCGGGGATGAAGCAAGCGGAATGTCGCAAGTTTTCCAGGGAACAATTTTTAACGGTCTGATTGATTACAATGAAGCGCCAAACGTTCCATTGGTTATTCAGGCCAAAAGCGGATTTGTTGAGCAAATCCTGCCGGCCGCTTCAAATAGCTCACAAGGAAGCACTAATGTTGCATCTATGATTGAATCTATAGCCAAATCTATAGACTTCGGATTTACAAATAATGGAGTGAATACATCATTATCGAATCATTATTCTTGGGGATCTCCAGTTGAGCAAATAAGAGATATTGCGAGAGCTGCTGGGATTGATTTATCGATTGAAAATCGCATTGTCTCCATATGGCCGACTGGTGGTGTTAAAGATAACCAAATGGTGCATCTATCACCATCAGAGGGGCTTGTTGGTTATCCTACCTATCTTGGGTATGGATACTCAATAACTGCGATATTTACTCCTGATATTGTTCGTGGAAGGCGACTTAGATTGCTTAGTGCCTCACCTCGAGCCAATGGAGATCTTTACATCCAAGCAGTAAGCCATTTGATATCGAGTGAAATACCAGGAGGCCCATGGTTCACGATGTCTACATTAACTAGCACCTCTTCTGGTGGGGAATTTTAATCATGTCATCCGCAATCCAAAGCACTCCGTTATCTTCATCTTCAGACCCAAATTCCTTAGAGTTTTTCATTAGTCAGTTCATGAATAAGATATGGACATCAACCATAGTTGTGGTCAAAGAGTCATCAAATGATGGTGGTGTATCACCAGTTGGCAAAGTAACCATCCAGCCAATGGTTACCATGACAGATAGTAATGGCAGAGTTATCGATCATAGTGATATCTATGAGGTTCCATACATGAGGCTGCAAGGTGGAAATGATGCGATCATCATTGACCCAAAGGTTGGTGATATTGGAATAGCTATGTTCGCCAATAGGGATATCTCAGCAGTAAAATCTTCAAGGAAAACATCCCCTCCGGGATCGGGAAGGAAATTTCACGCTTCGGATGCCTTCTATATGGGCGGTATTCTAAATGGAATCCCAACTCAGTTTTTGCGATACTTTTCAGGTGGCATTGAAATAGTATCCCCGAATAAAATTACAATTATCGCTCCTGAAATTGAACATAATGCCGCCACTTCATTTACCGTTAATTCCCCAACGATCACCCTTAATGGGAATGTTTCTCAAGGCGAGGGAAGTAACGCAGGTGATGCGACTTTTGGTGGAACGATTACAGCTATTGGCGAGATAAAAGGTAATGGAATTAACTTATCAACACATAAGCATAGTGGCGTTCAGGTAGGTAATGGAGATACAGGATTGCCGGTTTAATGATAGAATGATGGCATGTTTGATTTACTCCAAGAGTGACATAAAAATGAGAAATATTATTATTGGTATGCTGTTATCTATCATGTCATTTTCAAGCATCGCTGACATGAACGCGATGGGCGAGTGCATGCAGCGTGCTGGGATACTAAAAACAGCCATCCAACTAATAAATTCTGATTTCACAAGGAAAGATGCTGAAGTTCAGATTATGTCGAAGATAACTCCTAAGCAATTCTATTATGATCGAACGGCTAAGTGGGTTAGTAAGTTGCTGGATTCTGTATACGCCGATCCAGAAGCACCGTTCGCTAATCCTCAATATAATTACGATGTATTTTATCGACATTGTGTTTCAAATTTTGATAAATACAGTGGTAAAAATTCACTCTTGAAATAGGGATGTTCATGGTTAGTGTAAATAGAATTATTTTTTTATTTGTTTTTTCAGTAACTTCATTTAGTGTCTTGGCCGAAGGAGAATCGCTAAATGATTTCTTTGCGGACAATCCCAGCCTTGAAAAAAACATCTTCACAAAGCAAGCAATCACAGGCCAGGCCCAAATGCATGCTGGGCAGCAATTACAGATGGAAGATACCCCGCCAGAAAAATTAGTTAGAGGTATTAATATCCAACTTAAAGAGCGCGGCTATGATTACGCAAGGCTTGGGGTTCGAACGCTAAGTATGGTCTGCCTTGATGAAGAATTAGCAGCTATAAACGAGTTAAAAAAAGATGACTGCGTGCTAATTATAGAAGCGGCAAAAAAAGACTAACTATCCGACTGCTTTCGCAAGTAATAGTCTCTTGAAGTAGTTCCTGCCCATACCGAACAACCCACTTAACCGTGGGTTTTTTATTACCTAAATTCCGGAGAATCAATGAAAACTAGCGACATGGTGGTGACTCTATCCTTAGACACCACCTTGCTTGATGTGAAAATTAAGCAGTTAACAGACTTGATTAAATCACGATTTCCCGAGGGAGTTCCTGAAGGAATCGATAGCCAACTTACGAGCTTGAGTAATAACATCGTCTTTATCGATGGACCTTCCACAGTCAAGACAACTGGCATCAACCAGATCGTCCAGCGAGTGGATTTCGGATTTAGCTTTGATGCGCTCACTACCGCAATCCGGGCAGGCAATTTTGATTTCCATAAAAAATCCTCTTCAGATGTAGGGATTAAACATTAGTTCAACCTTTCACCACCGCACTTCGAAATAGCAATTTTGTGGAGAATCAATGCAAAACACTCTGCTTCTAGATCGCACTGCATGGGATTTAGTTCTTGATGCAAACGGCGACATTTCCATGGCTAGCTTGCCTTACTCAATCGCTCAGGACGTCGCCAGCGCTATCAAAACATTCATCGGTGAGTGCTGGTATGACACGTCTCAGGGGGTGCCTTACTGGCAGCAGATACTCGGAGAGTGGCCTCCAATATCATTGGTTAAATCACATTTAGTATCTGCGGCGATGTCAGTTCCGAATGTCGTCTCTGCCGAATGCGTGGTAGTCAGCTTCAAAAACAGAGAACTAACCGGACAGGTGCAAATCACAGATAGCGATGGCGTGGTATCGCTGGTCTCATTTTAAGGAATTCACATGACTACGAATGTACCGGCCATTGTCTTTACTGATAATGGACTGACGCTTCCAGACGAGACAGCTATCCTCGCGGGAAGAATGGCTGATATCAATACGGCGTTCGGCGGCGGAGTCAATCAGCAACTTAGCACGCCACAGGGACAGATAGCGCAGAGTGACACTGCAATCATTGGCGATAAGAACAATCAGATTGCATTGATGGCTAACCAGGTTAACCCAGATTATTCATCAGGACGCTGGCAGGATGCGATAGGCCGTATTTACTTTATGAATCGGATATCAGCATCAGGAACTGTGGTTACTGGGCGTTGTACTGGGCTGGTTGGTACCGTCATACCTATCGGCGCGATGGCACAAGATAACAGTGGTTTCTTGTATGCTGCTATCACTACTGGCGAAATACCTGACACTGGATTTATTGATATAGACTTTCAGTGCACAACTACTGGGCCTATAGCTTGCCCAGCGAATACATTATCAAGAATATACAACGCAAGGATTGGCTGGGACACTATCGATAATGCTCTGGCCGGAACGCCAGGCATCGATGTTGAGAGTCGTGCTGATTTTGAAGCCAGACGCCGAAACTCTGTAGCCGCAAATGCTGTTAACTCACCCCAGTCAATATTTGCCAGAGTACTTGCTGTTCCTGATGTTATTGATGCATACGTTATTGATAATCCAACTGGGGCTGCTGTTAATGTTGGGTCAACTAATTACTCGGTTATAGCTCACTCTGTTTATGTTGCTTGTGCCGGCGGTGATTCGGCTGATATTGCGGCCGCGATATGGAATAAAAAATCTCTTGGCTGTAGTTACAATGGGGATACCTCTTACACCATTGAGGATATGAATTATATCCCTCCTCGACCTCAATATCTGGTTAAGTGGGTAACCCCTACAGCGATACCGATTTACTTCGATATTCAAATCGCCAATAACTCTGCATTACCTTCGAATATTATCGTGTTGATACAAAATACAATTATCAATGCTTTTAACGGTGCCGATGGTGGGTCACGGGCAAGGATCGGAGCAACTATTTATGCTTCACGTTATTACTCCGGAATAGCGTCTGTAAGTAATAACGTAAATATACAATCAGTATTGCTTGGCACTGTATCGCCTGGACTTTCGACGTCTGCAACCATAGGAATAGACCAGCGACCCACACTCGACGCCGCCAACATAACAGTTACGTTGGTATAGCTATGAAAGACTATAAAGAAACTCTTCTTAGCCAATATGCCAATAGCCCAACAATTACTTCAATAATCAGCACCTTCAACGATGCAATAGACCCTGAAACAGACTTAGATAATTTCTATGATTTTATTTGGAATGTAGAAACAGCGGTTGGATTTGGATTGGATATATGGGGAAAGATTGTTGATATTCCTAGGCTATTGCAGGTTGAAACATCCCAGTTAAATTTGGGATTTGTTGAATCAGAGGGCGCTGGTTCTGATTTGACTAGTCCGCAGCCATTCGACCAGGCTCCATTTTACGAGGGACCATTAGCAACAACAACAGTCGCACTATCTGACGATGCATATCGATTGTTAATAATGGTTAAGGCTTTGGCAAATATTACTGATTGCACAGCAATGAACCTAAATAAGTTATTGCGATATTTGTTTGCAAATAGAGGAATTGTATTTGTTACAGACACGGGTGGAATGGAGATTCGGTATGTATTTGGTTTCGATTTAACGCCAGTGGAGCGATCAATAGTTCTCAACTCCACGGCAATACCAAGATCTGCCGGCGTTCTTGCTCAGATGATGATTACCAACTTCGACAACACATTCGGCTTTGCAGAGGCAGGGCTGGCCCCGTTTGATCAGGGAACTTTCTTCCCAGACTCAGGACTTCAAAATGCTAAATAGCGCAATTCCTACAAAAATGGCAGTACCATTCGCTAATAGCGGAGAAAAGCAAGCTATCCCAGTAGCATCACAAATTGGCATATCTTCTGGACGAGCTTCTTTTACTGACGGATTCCCGCCACTTACAAGAACACCGCTTACCGCAGGGGGCATCCCTCCTTACGGGACCGATTTTAACGGAATTTTGAACGCAATAACCTCTTCAATAAGATGGTCAAATGCTGGCGGCGCATATCCATTCGACTCTGATTTCTCATCATCAGTGGGTGGATATCCTAAAGGTGCATTGCTATCAAATTCAATAAACTCAGGATATTGGTTTAATACCACCGACGCGAATACTGCTAACCCAGAAAACACCAACGCATCGCTAACAGGATGGGTTCCTGCGTTCACATACGGCACAACTGATGTAACTGGATTGGCTGCTACAAATGTTACTCTTACTGCGCTGCAAGCTGCAAATGAGCGCATCACATTAGCAGGTGTGCTGACAGCAAACATTAATCTAGTATTTCCCGCATGGCGAAAGAACTGGGCCATTGTTAACAATTGCACTGGCGCTTTTAGTGTTACATGCAAAACACCAAGCGGCACCGGCATAGCTGTCGCGGCGGGAACAACAGTTAGAATTATTGGTGATGGTACGAACATTATCTCCAACGAGTCTTCGCTGGTTGCTGGGGCACTCCAAAAATCAAATAACCTGTCTGATTTAGTTAGCGTGCCAGCCTCATTAGCAAACCTTGGGTTAAGCGATGTGGCTCACCTTCCTCAATTAACAGGTGTTGTTGGTACATCACGCAATGCAAAAATGAGTGTTACAGCCGCATCGACAACAGCCACTTTCACGGCAGATGAATTAATTGTTCAATCCGCCTTGGGAGGGTTGCAATACAAACTGAGCGGGTTTAGCAATACAATCAACCTGGCTACTACCGGCGCTGGCGGGATGAATACAGGCACCGCACCTGTCAGTGGGTTCGTTGCTTTATATGCGATTTACAATCCGACAACTCAAGTGTCAGCCTTGCTTGCTGTTAACGCGACATCAGCAGCGGTACCAGAAATTTGCGGTGTAACAATGCCCGCTGGATACACTGCATCAGCATTGCTGACTATTGTATCCACTGATGCATCATCGCGCTTTAATGTGGTGATGGTTCAGGGGAGATATATATCAATTCAGTACACCGCGATGTTTGGTACTACATCAAATGTTGCCAGCTCTCCGACCAGCGTGAGTGGGGTTATCCCAAGAAATGCAATCAGCGTGTCTGGCTCGATTACGATGTCATCAACTACCGCTGGGTCAATTTCTGCTGATATCTCCGGGCCGAGCGCGATAGGCAATCAGCGGATAGCGAACTACATGAATGCTACAGAAAGCAACACTTCAAATTTCAGTCAGATTCCCATTGCTACGCCATCTACCGTGACACTTGCAGTTAGCAGTACCACCACAACTTTCAGTTGTTATTTTTATGCTTCGGGGTATTCAATATGAAATATATACAAATCGTGAACGGAAAGGTTATCGCTGAATTCTCTTGTTTCCAAGATGAGGAAATATTCCCAGGGATTATAGAAGTTGAAGATGATGATCCGCGCTATGTAGATTGGTACAACTCAGTACCTCATTTCATGGCTGGAACAGAAGACATGTAGATTTGATGACGGGCAGGGATGCCTATTGAGGTGGTGGTGGGTAATGGGGCAAAAATGGGGCAAAAAATTACCGCAAACTAACTCGAACTATGCCAATCACAGTTGAGACACTTTGCGGTAAGTCACTGCCAGCCACGAAGTTCACACGAACTTACGCGAATTTAAAAATAACCACTTCACATGATGAATATGGGGGTGTGAGGCTACTTATACCGTCTCATGTGACAGTGCCCATAGATAGAGGGATGCCGTTGTTCCATAGGGTGTGTAACGGCGGCGGTAACGCTCAAAGCGTTCTCGTGGCAGCGTTTTATGGCCATATAGATTCATCATGCCGCGCCGGATCGCTAAATCTCCCCAACTGACGACATCGGGTCGTGCAAGTGAGGAGATCAATAACATTTCTGCGGTCCAGATGCCAACACCGTTGAGGTTTGATAGCTGTGCAATAACGTCGTTATCGGGCAGCAGAGAAATAGCAGATAAATCCAGCGTGCCATTAAGTGCAGCATCTGCAGCACCTTTAATGTATCCCGCTTTCCTCATCGTCATACCACACCCTTGAATAGCCTCTACCGTTGCAGTTGCGACAGTTATTGGCGTCACGACCCCGAGCAATGCGACCAACCGTGAGTTGACCGTTAGTGCCGCCTTGACCGAAATTTGTTGGTCAACGATATTTCTGATCAATGCAGCAAATAAATCAGGGGATAGCGGGCGAGTTATCATCCCCAGCCGTTCGATGGCTGCGGCCATCTTTTTATCACGCCGTTTGAGATGGTTAATTTCTGTTTCACCGTAATGATAGAACATGCCCGACAGCCCCCTGTTATCTAAGTAATAAAATATATAAGTAGAAAGTTAAAAATCATAGCGCTAATTCTAGCTGCTGCACACTCTGTTTGTTGCTGATGTTTTTTTACAATTGAGAATTATCTGACCACTATCACTGCTATATTTATTATTCATCTATTTAAAAAAGAATGCTTCATTTAGGTACATATCACCTATTAGCATAATGAGGATTAGATAATGAGTGAAGAAAATAGAAAGACAAACAGTGATCCCTCATCGAAAACGGGTGAGAAAGCTTTTCCGACAAAGGTAGGTTATATAATCGGGATTGTTATTTTATTTATTGCTGTAAGTTATATGTTTATGTATTGGTAATTAGCTGAAAAAAGAATGGGTTATGCCTTATAAATCTAATGAATTACTACCAGACTCAGTGAGGAGTGTTCTCCCCGCCCATGCGCAAGATATATATCGTGCGGCATTTAACAGTGCATGGGATCAATATCAGGACAGTGATGAACGACGCGGACATGACTCGCATGAAGAGACTGCCCATAAAGTCGCCTGGAGTGCGGTAAAACAAAGCTATCGTAAAAATGAGAGCGGTGAATGGATTAAAAATAACACTCACCACTCAGGAAAATAACACGCCTTGTCGTTATCCTGTCTTTGCCAATGAGATATTCTGGTGGCCAATTTTTTGCAATAATACAGGAATATCAATTGGATCAATTTTATCTGCTTGTAGATAAGCAACGGCATATTCGTGCCAGATACCCGATTGCAGGAACAAAATAAACAGTTCCCGGTCCAGATGATTCTCATTCACCATGTTGACCATGATATTGAGGGCTTCAGACAACAACTTCCCTGGTTTATAAGGTCGATCGGCAGCCGTCAGAGCCTCAAATACGTCAGCTATGGCCATCATCCTCACCGGAATACTCATCTGTTTATAGGTGAGCTGATAAGGATACCCTTTACCGTCCATGCGTTCATGATGCCCACCCGCAATCACTGGGACATTTGCCATGGTTCGTGGGAAGGGGAGTTTATTTAACATCACGATGGTCTGCATGATGTGTTCGTTTATTTTATAACGATCCTCGTCTGTCAGGGTGCCACGGCGAATACTGAGGTTATAAATTTCGCCACGGTTATAGAGGAACCTCGGTTCTTGTACTTTGAAATCAAAATATTCCGGGCGTTTATTTTTATTATCACGGAAAATAATATGTTCATCTTTATCCGCCAGCATCGGCTCCTGTACCGGCAGTGGAGCGGCGGGTTGTCTGGCTTTACGCACTCGCTCTTCTTGGGCTATACCTGCATTATCATCTAATGTGCGAGTCCAATGGTAAGCGGCAATTTGCTGGATACGTGCGATAGCTTCGTCAGACATATACTCGCCACCCACATTGCAGTTGGCAATAAAGTAAAAATCTTCATCTAATTGGCGTAATTCCTCAGCTAACAACTGTTGTTCGGCTTCACTGGCGCTCATCGCACCATATTGGCGTAAGAAGGCGATTTCTTTCTCACGTTTTAAGACTTCAAACCGCATGCGTATTTCATGGATGCGATCATAAATTAGCTCCAGTTTTGTTGATTTATCGACTACAAATTCCGGCGTGGTAATCTTGCCACAGTCATGTAACCAGCAGGCTGTATGTAACTCTTCCCACTCATTCTCTGATAACGTAAAGTTGGCGAAAGGCCCCTCTTTAATATTGACTGCGGCACGGGCGAGCATTTTAGTTATTTCAGGCACACGCTGGCAATGCCCACCGGTATAGGCACTTTTGGCATCGATAGCTCCGGCAATAAGCTCAATAAATGCGTTGAGCAGGTTTTTTTGTTCTTGCAATAATCGCTGTGTTTCTACTGAAACTGATAAACTGCCCACCAGGGCATTAACTAATTGAATTTTTGAGCGTTCACGCTCAGCATTTAGCTCATAAGGGTTAAATAACAGTAGGAATCCGAGCAATTGGTTATCATGGGTCTTCATCGGTACGGCAACAAAGCGGAGGGGCAAATAAGGTTGTAGGAAGTCATGTAATTGGCTAAAGATATTATCTTTATTGAGCGTTCCTACAATGGTTTTCCCTTCGAGTACCGGCAGGAAAGTCGTGAGATTGTCTTCTTTAATTTGTAATGAGGACATTTCTGCTACCGGGATATTTTCACCATTCCAGCGAAATGCCGTTGGTGTGAAGGTTCCCTCATCTTTATCTGACAGAAAAATAATCCCTCCGGTCATGGCAGCAATTTCTGTGGTTTCACTTAATAGCCCTTGCATCTGCCGGAAGAAATTACTTTCTGCTGTCAGCATATTTCCCATCGAAATAAACTGCTTCAGTGTTGATTTCATTTTTGACATTGATTTGTGGAGCTCGTCAACTTCCTCAATCACAGAGCGTTCTAATTCGCGCTCTTCGAAATGGAGATTGCTGATGGAATCCGCGTCCTGGCGTAGACGAATAAGGGGTTTGGATATTTTTCTGGAGAAATACCAAACTAACGGCAAGCTGAGCATTAACAGAATAAATGCAATAAAGGTTGAGTGATTACGAATAGAATTTGCATCGGCTGTCAGATAGCTGGCGGGTGTCGCAATAATCAACTGATAGGCATTTCCGTTGCTATTAATCTCAACAACTGAGCCGAACCAGCGCTGATTTTGTGCTTCAAACATGATACTACGATTAGCATTGTTTACCGGTGAGTTGCTAGCTGTCTGACTATTCTTTTGACTATTGAGCAAAACTTGCAATACAGGGATTTGCCGGTCTGCATTGGTGTTATCTGCCGCCTTATCTTTAGGTTTTGGCAGGCTAGCGATAACTTCACCATGGGAATTAATAATAATGGCCTGGCTACCTGGCGGTAGATTTTGTTTTATTAAAAATTGCGAAAGTGAAGCTAGGGAAACGTCCAATCCAATGATTGTCTGTTTATTCTCAGCTTGACGGCTATAAGTAAAACCGACTTCTCCGGTGCCTTTAAAAATATAAATAGGAGAGGTGATCAGCATAGGACTTGCGGCGGCCAGAATAAACCAATCCCGCCGCCGTGGATCGTAGTTATCATTTTCACGCGGCATAACAGCAATCACTCGCTGCTGCTTATTAAGATAAATAAAACGTTTCTCCGGTAAACTATCAAGAAAACGATTACTTTGAACCATCCATTCTGCATCTTCAGGGGCATGGAATAATGTACGGTTAGCTTCCGTTAAACGCCGCAGCATAAAAAAATCACCATTAGCATAGGCGCTATACACGGCACTGGCATAACTATTCTGCTTCAGAATTTCAATAAATTTATCGACAAAGGCCATTCGTTGTTCAAGGGTCGATAGTTCTGTGATTTGCATACTGGCAAGAATATTAACCGACATTATCATTGGTCGTGTTACGGCATCCAATTCAGCGGCAATCGCCTCTCCGGTTTTTTGATACTGCCGATTGGTGCTGATTTCAGTCAATTTAGTCAGTTGGCTATGACCAAAAATAATAATGACGGTACCTATTGAGACGATCAACAAGGTGAAGAGAGCGGCAATCTGGATATGCAAAGGATAGCGGTTTTTTAGCCCGAATAGATTACTTAGCATCATAGCCATCCCGGAAGTTTATTATTTAATTACTTATAATCATAGAATGTACTGACATAATCAGCATATTCCCCTATCTTTCAGTAGGTTGTATGTAATTGCATGATTGTAAAGGCTTTGTTTTATATTGCATCGGAATTGTTGGATGAAAAAACCAATCACAGTCAGAAAAAAAATGTTTTAACGTGCAGAATATCTAAAAGCAGTATTTAGCAGCCCGATTTTTAGGCGGTTAAAAGGACTTGATGAGTCGAATGGGATGCAGCGAATTTACTGACCAGCATTAAACAGGCCATATCGGAAATTATTAAAAGTATCACCTCAATAGGCTCATATTGCCCCTAAATCAGACGCATGCAGACCTAAATAGCGATGATAGTTGTCAGGGGGTGGATCATTATCTGTCGGATGTAAGCGATGGTGCCCACGGATGGCGGTAGGGGCAAAGCCAAAACGTTTGCGAAAACGTTCAGCAAAACGTGATGCACTCTCGTAACCCACTTGGCTGGCTATTAATGATATTGGCCAATCAGTACCTTGCAATAAACGCAATGCACTGGTCATGCGGACATCAATCATTAAGTCACGTAATAGTATTTTTTCGGCAGCTAATTTTCGGCGTAATACAACTTCGCTCATCGCCATATGGTCTGCAACTTCTGATGCCGACCATATTTTGTATGGATCTGTCGCCAAACAACGGCGCACTCTCTCACTTAACGAATCACTTTCATTTAATATAAATTTAACGCCACGCTGAGCCAACCAAAGTAACAATTCAAGCATGCGGTGTCTGACGATAGTTGGCGGAATATCACCAATGTCAGATATTGCTTTAAACGTATTGCCGAATGTATTGATGAATTCAGGTGCTAAATTACGTACCGGCATAACGCCTGGAACATACCCAAGACCAGCGGATGCTGGATGATTGGCAAAGGTAGCAATCAAACGGGGATCACAGCGAAGTTGGTGGCTAAAAAATAGTCCGTCGTCAGATAAGCCATTAATTACATCAACTGTTTGACCACTACTCACTGCGACTATTTCACCGGCTTGTATAATACATTCCTGATTATCCCAGCGAATGATTTTGTACCCACGGTTAACCATAATGAGCAATGGATGCTCAATATAGACGGAGGTGAGTAGTAGCTCTGTGTGTTGAATAACATGTGCCGAGCTACCCACACCGGGGCAAAAATTAATTGTACGTTCCATCGATATTCATTTCACAATTTTAGCCTGAGAATATCTTTACGCTTTGAGTGGCAGAGTAGCAACTCATTTTAATAGAAAATTTACAGCAACTGGCTATTTTAGCGAAAAATATTAAGGGTGAGAATAATAGCCAGCTCGATATGAGTGATTGTTACTGTCAATATAATCCCATGTTAAAAACAATGACAATAAAAATTAATTGGCATGTTAATAATTGCAGTGACATGTAATTTCTTTACAACAAAAGGTGTAATCGTTTTCGGCAACTGACCGCTACTGTGTTTCACCCAGCAGCAATGCATGATCAGGGAATTGACCATAAGTATTATTAACAGCTTGCTGTCGGGTTGATTGCCCGACTAATTCACTGAGTGCATCGAGACGTAACTGTAATAGACGTTTAATTTCTATTTCATTTTCCAAAATAGCTCTCAATTTCTCACGTAACAGCTCTTGCAACACCTGAGATGAGCATGAGGATATAGTGACATTTGCCGTGCTTTCTACCGCTTTAAGGTAAGTCATTTCGAGATCAACCAGCGCATCCCAATTCCCCTCAGTGGCTAATGCAAGCATTTGCTCACTGAGTGTCAGGATTTGTTGATATTCGGACAAAAGGTGCTGGTGACGTTCCATTAAATGGGGTCCTAATCAGGTTGATAATTGGGGCCGATCTGCCGCCAGGCGTCTGCAATATTTTCGAGCAAAGCAGACACTTCATTAATTGCCTGTTCGTCATTATGCAAATTGGCATGCAGCAAGCGCCGCGACATATAGTCATATAAAGCTGACAAATTCTGTGCCAGCTCACCGCCTTTTTCCATATCCAGTCCTGCACTCAGCCCATTATCAATAATATTAATGGCTTTTGACAGTGCAGCACCTTTGGCCGGAATATCTCCCTGACTCATCAAGATGCGAGCACGAACCAGGGCGCTTTGCGCCCCGTCGAAGAGCATCACGATCAATTGATGAGGGCTGGCACTCATTACACCACTTTCGACTCCTACGTTTGCGTAAGCTTGAACCCCTGATCGGCTGTACATGCTCTATCCTTTATGAAGAGAATTGTTGAGTTAAGAAATTACCGGTATTGGTTAATGAACTCACCAATTTGTCCAACTGGGTAAATTGTGCCTTATAGCGTTCAATGGTGGCATTAATGCTATCAGTGGTTGAAGTAACCTGTTTCTCTAATGATTTTAATGTCTTGTTAATACCATCAGTGGCTGTCTTTAATGAGCCTTTGGTGGAATCCAGTGCGGTATTTAGCAGGTTATCCATCTGAGTGGCGAAACCGGTGGTTTTGCCATCGCCGACAAAAAATGCTGTTACGTTATTCGGCTGGTCAGTCAGTGCTTTATCAAGTTTCTTCGAATCAATGACTAATTTTCCATCAAGATCTTGAGTAATACCCATCGCTGCCAGGGTTTTCACATCACCGGCCTGGGCAGAGGCTAATTGGCTCTTCAATTGCGTTTGGATGCTGCGCAATGTGCCATCGCCAACTAATGCGCCATTACTGGTTGATTGATCCTTACCCGCTTCAACCGCAGTATATTTGGTTAAAGAAGCAAACGTGGTTTGTAATGAATTATACGCATCGACAAATGTTTGAATCGCAGCTTTGGTCGCGGTGGAGTCACGTGTAATTGTCAGTTGCTCAGGTTCATCTTTTTTTGTTAAGGCTTTCAGGCTGAGTGTAACGCCTTGTGGTGCATCAGTAATGGTATTGCTTTGACGGGTAATGGATACGCCATTTACTGTCAGTGTTGCATCTTCAGCTTTTACTTTTTGCGTTAAAGCGCCACTACCACCGGTGGTGCTTGGGGTGTAGTTCAAAAAGTTGTTTAAAGTATCATCACCAGAAACACTGACTGTCATTTCTGACTTCGTCCCTGTTTCCTTGGAAGTTAATGCGAGGTAGTAAGTATCATCATCCGCTTTCATGATACTGGCGCTGACACTACCTTCTTGTTTATTAATCGCATCGCGAATACCGGTCAACGAGGTCTGCTCACTGGTCAGTTTTACTTCCAGTGGTTTTGCTTGACCGGGTTGAGTGATAGTAATTGTCCGGCTGTCGTTACTATTACCCAGTTTATCTGTGGCGTTCGGCACATCAGAAGAGAGTAATGATTGCGCTTTAGCCAAATTAGTCACTTCAATCGTGTAATTACCTGCTGTCGCACCACTGCTGGTAGTGGCGGCAAAAGCGGTATTGGTGCTGTTAACAGAGGTCGTGGCTAGGGTATCGGCTTTTTTTAGTGCTGCAGATGCCGTTTCGACTTTAGCCAGGGCGCTTTGTAACACACCATAGGCAGTAAGCTTGCCTTTATAACTGGTCTGCTGGTTGGTTAGCGGAGTTAAGCGGGTTTGTTCCCCGGCACTTAACTTATCCAGTAAAGTGCCTAGCTCCAAATTTGAACCGATACCCAGAGAACTGATACTTGCCATGTCTAATCCTTAATATTCAAGTGTCGTTACAGGGGTTATCGGCCAGAGAATTGAAAAGTTTACACATAAAATGGAATTTATGATGGCTGGAATAACGGGGGATAACAGGGCGCTATTTGCCCTATTGAATCGAGTGATAATTAAAGAAGAGAGAAAAAATAATTTTACCTAAATTTAAAATTATTTCACAGAATGGCTAAAGGTTCCTTAAAGAGCGCCGATACAAGTTGTGACGGTGATGAAGCCGTGGGCAGTAAGCCCAAACCATAACCCAACAGCATTTAAGGAATAACATTATGGCGGTAATTAACACTAACATTCTGTCTCTGACGACTCAGAACAACATGAACAAATCCCAGTCAGCTTTAGGTTCCGCCATTGAGCGTTTGTCCTCTGGTCAACGTATCAACAGTGCGAAAGACGATGCTGCGGGTCAGGCAATCGCTAACCGTTTCACTTCTAACATCAAAGGCCTGACTCAGGCTTCCCGTAACGCAAACGACGGTATCTCTCTGGCGCAAACCACTGAAGGTGCGTTGGGCGAAATCAACAACAACTTGCAACGTGTGCGTGAGTTGAGTGTTCAGGCTGCTACCGGTTCTAACTCATCTTCTGACCTGAAATCAATCCAGGACGAAATTAAACAACGTCTGGATGAAATCGACCGTGTATCTGACCAAACTCAGTTCAACGGCGTGAAAGTTCTGGCTGGCAACAGTAGCATGAAAGTTCAGGTTGGCGCTAACGATGGCGAAACTATCAGCATCAATCTGGAAAAAATCGACTCAAAAAGTTTGGGTCTGCAAGGCTTCAACGTTGATGGTGCAAAACAAGCCTCTGTTGATGATCTGACTTCTCAGTTCAAAGCTACTGGGACTAACAACTTTGATGTCGGCGGTGTTGCATATAAAACTGATATCAACAGCGGTGCAGTGACTAAAGCTGGTGTAGCACAATATATTGATGCGGGTACCGGTGCATTCTCCGGCACTGCGACTGCTGCTAACACAGCATCAACTGTTTACACAACTACAGCAGTCGCTGGCGCAGAAGCTACTTCTATCGCTGCCGCGTCTGTTGGTAAAGCAACAGGTGATAAATTCACTGCTCAAGGCATGGAATTTACCGTTAAGACTGCGGCTGACGCGAATGGTAACGGTGTTTTCAGTGCTACAGTTGACGGTAAAAGTGTTGATTTCACAACTTCAGCCAGTACTGCACCTGCCGGTACCGCTGCTGAAGTGAAAACTTCTAGCGCTTTATTCGCCTCTGTTGTTGGTGGTGGTTTAACCACAAAAGCTGCTGAAACCAACCGTGCTGCAACCTTAGCTGATCTGGATTTACAAGGTGCTACCAAAACTGGCAGTACTTTGACTGTTAACGGCACTGCATACACCGCTAACGCCAAAGGTGATGAAATCACCGATGCGGGTGGCAAAGTAATGTACATGTCACGTACTGCTAACGGCAACACCACCCTGATCAATGAAGATGCTGCTGCATCTCAGAAATCAACTGATAACCAACTGGCGACTGTTGATAAAGCGCTGGCACAAGTTGATGCGCTGCGTAGTGGCCTGGGTGCGGTACAAAACCGTTTTGACTCAGCTATCACCAACTTGGGTAACACCATCAATAACCTGACTTCAGCTCGTAGCCGTATCCAGGATGCTGATTACTCTACTGAAGTTTCTAACATGAGCCGTGCTCAAATCCTGCAACAAGCAGGGACTTCAGTATTGGCACAAGCAAACCAAGTACCACAAACTGTGCTGTCTCTGCTGCGTTAATTCGCCAGAAAGACCACATTATGTCAACCCCGCTGCGGCGGGGTTTTTATATTACTCACTGGAAAGAGAAAAGAGCACTTTTTCCAGTGGGAATAAGTTTAAACCAGACGCTAATGGCTTATTTTTAGCGGTTTTCATCTCTATTTATCGCTCTGTTTTTTCAATGACTGCAATAGGTTAACAGTAAAATTAACGGGCATAAGCCAAATAGCCGCCCTTTTATAGGCCTATTCCAGCGATTGTCTGGCTGACCTGACAGGATAATGGTACGACTCTCTTACCCTTAGGTGCCTGTCTAGTGAGTGATCTGTATACCGCCGAAGGCGTGATGGACAAAAATTCCCTCTGGCAACGCTATGTTCCTTTGGTTCGCCATGAGGCACTGCGTTTGCAGGTTCGCCTGCCGGCCAGCGTGGAGTTGGATGATTTGTTGCAGGCTGGAGGTATTGGTCTGCTGAATGCTGTCGAACGTTATGACGCTTTGCAAGGGACTGCGTTTACCACTTATGCGGTACAGCGTATACGGGGTGCCATGCTAGATGAACTGCGTAGCCGAGATTGGGCTCCACGCAGTGTGCGGCGTAATGCACGTGAAGTTGCCAGTGCCATGCAAAAGGTTGAACAACGGGTGGGGCGCCCTGCAACTGAGCAGGAAGTAGCGCAAATTCTTGATATTGATTTGGCGGAATACCGCCAGATTTTGTTGGATACCAACAATAGCCAGCTTTTCTCCTATGACGAATGGCGGGAAGAGCATGGTGAAAGTGTCGAACCCCTGCTGGAAGGGCATGAGGATGCCAATCCATTGCAACATTTGTTGGAAGGAAATCTGCGTCAACGCGTGATTGAAGCGATCGAGGCATTGCCGGAACGCGAAAAGATGGTGCTGACGTTGTATTACCAGGAAGAGCTGAACCTGAAAGAAATCGGAGCGGTGCTTGAGGTCGGGGAGTCCCGCGTCAGCCAGCTTCATAGCCAGGCGATAAAACGCTTACGCGCCCGCCTGAATAACGACTCTTAATTCACTTCCGCTCAGTGATATCACAGTTTCTATTTTATTAATGCAGGTCTTCTTATGCCAGGACTTCAGTTAAAAAAACGGCCACTGAGCCGTTATTTAAAAGATTATAAACACGGCCAAACCCATTGTTCACATTGTCATAAAGAACTTGACCGTATGGCGTTGGTTTTCCGTGGACAAATCATTAATAAAGAAGCTATCTCCGGTATGGATCAGCCCATTGACGATCAAGTATGGTCAAAGCTTCAGCATGAGTTGACTGCATTATGTCGTTTTTGCAGCGAAATATATTGTAATAGCACGCCCGGTTATTTCGATATTATGGCGTTCAAGCAATATTTATTTGAACAAACTGAGATGAGCCATAGTACTGTTCGCGAATATGTTGTGCGCCTACGTCGTCTGGATGAAATGTTGGTTGCCACTAATTATCCGGCTGAAAAGTTTGCCAGTGAGACCATGCATCAGCGCATTATTGATGAGTTGCCTAATGCGGCGCATAACAATTATCGTATTGCCTTGCGTAAATATGATCAGTATCTGGAATGGCAAAAAAATTACTGAGACTGGTACGTGCATTCAGGCAGTTGAGAAAACTCTGTATTTTCGCTAACAGCGTCGCGAGTGTAACGCGAAACCCTTCAGTCATTATTTTACGCCCGGCAAGGTTCCCCGTGCCGGGTTAATACCCTTCATTCTGTACCCTGTAGAGGTGTTAGCTACCCTCGTTCCCTCGAATGACTGACTTGATTAAGCTGAGTAGTGCCGCCCTCTATAGCTTGAAATCGCTGAGTATCGTCTATTTATTCCGCATATTACGTTATTCCCCTGCGCTATCGTCAACGACATCTATAATAAAAATAAGTGATTATTGGTGTTACATCTGATAAATCTATATTTCCTCTTGGTACTTGCAGCCGCAGGGGTTAGTTACATTGACTTATCCGTACCTACCTACACGCCAAGTTCGTTGGGCAACAGTTGACTTATTAATTCCTTGGGGGATCCGTGACGTTTCAACACAAACTGGCGCAATTTCCGCGTCTAGATCTGGTCGGCAATCCGACGCCATTGGAAAAACTATCTCGACTCTCCGATTATCTGGGGCGTGAAATTTATATCAAACGTGATGATGTAACACCTCTGGCATTAGGGGGGAACAAATTGCGTAAGTTAGAGTTTTTGGCAGCAGATGCGTTAAGTCAGGGCGCGGATACGCTGGTTACCGCGGGCGCTATTCAGTCTAATCATGTCCGCCAAACAGCAGCAGTTGCGGCGAAATTGGGGCTGCGTTGTGTCGCATTGCTTGAAAACCCGATTGGCACGGCACAGGAAAATTATCTGACTAACGGCAATCGGTTGCTATTGGATCTATTTAACGTAGAAGTAGTGATGTGCGACGGGTTACATGACCCGAACCAACAATTGGCTGAGCTGGCAACCCGTCTGGAGGCTCAGGGCTTTCGGCCGTATGTGGTGCCGGTTGGTGGTTCTAATGCCTTAGGCGCTTTAGGTTATGTGCAATGTGCATTAGAGATTGCGGCTCAGTCGGCTGGGAATGTCACTTTTAGCTCGGTGGTGGTGGCATCGGGTAGTGCGGGCACCCACGCAGGTCTGGCAGTAGGGTTGCAACAATTATTGCCTAATGCCGAGTTGATTGGGGTGACCGTATCGCGTAAAGCCGATGAGCAACGCCCTAAAGTGGCGCATATTCAGCAAGAGTTAGCTGCGTCCCTGGGGATTACTGGGGAGCAGGCAGAAATTATCTTGTGGGATGATTATTTCGCCCCGCAATATGGCATGCCGAACGATGAAGGGTTGGCAGCTATTGGGCTGTTGGCAAGGCTTGAAGGTGTACTGCTCGATCCGGTGTATACCGGCAAGGCGATGGCGGGTTTACTGGATGGTCTTGCGCAGAAAAAGTTTCGCGATGAGGGTCCAATTCTGTTTATCCACACCGGTGGTGCACCCGCATTGTTTGCTTATCATCCACGGGTGTAACCTTTAGTTATTGCTTATTCCGTTTATAGCTATCGTTATTAGTTTATATTCCTTTATTCCATTAACAGCACTGATAAAGTGCTGAATATCAAAAAATAAACATGACAGTCGGGGTATTTATGGGTTTTTCAATTGTTCGTCGCCGGTTAGTTCTGGGCATGGTGGCAGTCGCACTGGCAACAGGCTTGAATGTGAAGTCTTATGCTGCAGGTGATTTGCTGAGTCAGGTCAAAGATCGAGGAACTCTGATTGTTGGGCTAGAGGGCACTTATCCGCCGTTCAGTTTCCAAGGTGAAGATGGGAAACTCACTGGGTTTGAAGTGGATTTTGCTAATGCACTAGCAGAACACATGGGCGTTAAGGCCAAAATCACCCCGACTAAATGGGATGGCATGTTGGCTTCATTGGAGTCCAAGCGTATTGATGTGGCGATTAACCAAGTCACCATTTCTGAAGAGCGTAAGAAAAAATATGATTTCTCAACGCCTTATACCATTTCTGGTATTCAGGTGCTGACTAAGAAAGGTAACGAAGGTAACTTCACTAAACCTGAAGATTTGCAAGGCAAGAAAGTCGGTGTTGGCTTGGGTAGTAACTACGAACAATGGTTACGTGACAACCTGAAAGGTGTTGATATTCGTACCTATGATGATGACCCAACTAAATATCAGGATCTGCGTGTAGGCCGTACGGACGCCATTTTGGTTGACCGTTTAGCTGCATTGGATCTGGTAAAGAAAACCAATGGTACTCTTGCTGTTGCAGGCCCGGCGTTTGCTCGTCAGGAGTCTGGCGTAGCATTGCGTAAGAACAACCCAGAGTTGTTAGCGGCAATCAATCAGGCGATCACTGAGATGCAAAAAGATGGCACGTTGGCCAAAATCTCTGAGAAATATTTTGGTGCGGACGTAACTAAATAATGCAAGAAAGTATTCAATTGGTGCTGGATTCAGCACCATTTTTATTGAAAGGTGCCTGGTTTACCCTCCAGCTCAGTCTGGGGGGGATGTTTTTTGGTCTGGCATTAGGTTTTATGTTGGCCATGATGCGGTTATCTCGTTTCTTGCCGTTATCACTCCTTTCTCGTTTCTATGTCTCCATTTTCCGTGGTACTCCATTAATAGCTCAGCTATTTATGATCTATTATGGTCTGCCACAGTTCGGCATTGAACTGGATCCGATGCCTGCTGCATTGATCGGTCTATCACTTAATACCGCCGCTTATACATCTGAGACATTGCGTGCTGCTATTTCGTCAATTGAGAAAGGGCAGTGGGAAGCTGCGGCCAGTATCGGTATGACACGTTGGCAGACACTTTATCGGGTGATATTGCCGCAAGCTGGGCGCACCGCATTACCTCCGCTAGGGAACAGTTTTATCGGTCTGGTAAAAGATACCTCTTTGGCGGCGACTATCCAGGTTCCTGAACTTTTCCGTCAGGCGCAATTGGTCACTTCCCGTACATTGGAAGTTTTCACTATGTATCTGGCGGCCTCGTTGATTTATTGGGTCATGGCGACATTGTTGTCAGCATTACAAAATCGGCTGGAAGCCCATGTTAATCGTCAGGATCAGGAGTAGCCATGAGTGCCATAGACATTAAACAACTGACCAAACAGTTTAAAGGTCAGCAGGTGCTGCACGGTATCTCACTTGAAGTAAATAGCGGTGAAGTGGTGGCGATCATCGGGCCGAGTGGCTCAGGTAAAACGACTTTATTGCGCAGTATTAATCTACTGGAGCTCCCTGATTCAGGGATTATTCGTGTCGGTGATATTGAGATTGATGGCAGCATACCTATCAGCAAGCAGCAACGTCAGGTGCGTGCACTGCGCCAACAGGTCGGGTTTGTGTTTCAGAGCTTCAATTTGTTTCCACACCGTTCGGTGCTGGAGAATATTATTGAAGGGCCGGTTATTGTTAAAGGCGAAAAGCGAGCCTCTGCGGAGAAACGTGCTCGTGAACTGCTGGCAAAAGTAGGGCTAAGTGGGAAAGAAGATGCTTACCCACGCCGTTTATCCGGTGGTCAGCAGCAGCGGGTTGCCATAGCACGAGCATTAGCGATGCAACCACAGGTTATTCTGTTTGATGAACCGACGTCAGCGTTAGATCCTGAACTGGTGGGGGAGGTTCTCAACACTATCCGCGCACTGGCTGAGGAAAAACGCACCATGGTGATTGTGACGCATGAAATGAGCTTTGCCCGCGATGTGGCTGACAGGGCTATTTTTATGGATCACGGACGGATTGTTGAGCAAGGTCCAGCAAAAGAGTTATTTGCTCATCCGCAGCATGAGCGTACTCGGTTATTCCTTGATAAGTTCCTGAACAATCACTGAGTCATTTACTGCGAAGCTGATAGCCAAATTCAGCGAAATAGGGGGCACTTTTGGGCCCCCAGTTTTATCAAATCATCTTACAAAAAGGCTTCCAGCTTAAGGCGAAGCGCGGTAGCTTTAACTTCCTTCATCTGCCCATGGCCCGGTAATACTTTTTGTTCGACGGTGACCAACCCTGCTTTTTTCAAAATAGCCACATCGCGGGTGACGGCACTGCGATCCCTTTTTAAACGGGTTGAAAGGGAGGTGATAGAGCCAGGGTGCATTTTTACCGCCTGCAGCAGAACAATGCGCGCAGCACTTAATATCCGCACCATCGCTAATGGGTCTTCAAAGGTAATAGTGTGTTCTTCAGGTAAGGCTTTCCCTGCATCTGCCAGAACCGCGAGTTGTTTGCCTCGTTTGAAAAAATCATCTTCCGTTGCTGTTTTGATGACCAGTTTGTCCATTAACTTCTCCTTAATGAAGTCCAATCCTTCTGAAAGCAATCCTCTATCTGTTCAAAGCTGACAAAATCAACTGCTTCAATGCCACCTAAGTAATGGCGATGGTGAAAACCATGCGCATTGTCGTAACCTATTACGCAACCATTATCACCCAGTGATAAATGGTGATTGATATAGGCTAAATTATAACGGGTGATAGTACCGGCCCGATCAGCCCATATTTCACGGCGTAATTGACCATTACCCCGCCGGTTAGCAATTTGATGAGTCTCATCGACAATCTTTTTATCAGACATGAATATTATTATCACTCCTGAGAAGGGTTGTACATAAGATCTTCACTAAGAAGAAAGCTAGGGGCGTATACAGTTCCGTCATTTGTCTGAATTTATAATGAGTTAATTACCAGGGAAGGCTCAACAGAGTGATGTGAAATATGCGAGAGGCTACCAGAGGAAAATAGTTTCATACCCGTTTTACATCGGGGAATGCGGCACATATCGAATAATAACCCGTCAGTTGCGACCGGAGTCTACGTAAAGAATAAGGTCCCGAAGGACCTTATTGGTGCAGGCACTCTAAGTGCGAAAAAGAGTGAGCTTAGTTAGCTAGCCGATGGTCATCAGGCTGGCATTTCCTCCCGCGGCGGCGGTATTCACACTCAGTGAGTGCTCAATCAGCAGACGTTCCAGCAGTATATTTGTTTCACCACGGGCGAAGCCCTGTACCGAGACAATTGGCCCCTCAATTTGCGCTATCTGCTCACACAAGGTGCGCAATTGATCAGCATCACCGTGATAGATAACGGCATCAAACGGTACGTTGGCGGTTTGCCAGTCATGGGTAAGGGTAATTTGGGATTGCACTACCGCCGGTAGCTGGCGTAACAGATCCTTTTGTATCCCCTGTTCTGGCCATAAGATCTCGCAGCCGATTGCCAGAACGGCTGCCAGTTGTATTAGAGCATCAGTGTCATTATCCGCCAGACAAAGAACACGTTCACGTGGTAGTAGGGTATAACTGTTGCGCTCACCGGTTGGCCCAGGCAATAACTGTATGGTGCCACCTTGCGCCAGTTCGCCATAGCGCTGCGCTAAAGGTACTAATTCAGCATATTGTTGTTTGTCAGCCCATTGTATTAGGGCGCGATGGGCTATTTGTAATGCTTCGCGACCAGCCATATTCTGTGGTTGCTCAATATTTTGATGTGCCAGTGTCTTAAGAACTGCATCTTCTGGGCGGCTGCACAACAGGCGATACAGATACAGTGGACCACCCGCTTTAGGGCCGGTTCCTGACAACCCTTCACCACCAAAAGGTTGTACGCCAACCACTGCCCCAACCATATTGCGGTTAACGTAGAGGTTGCCTACCTTAGCTTTTTCAGTGACTTGGGCGATAGTTTCATCAATACGAGTGTGAATGCCCAAGGTTAAACCATAGCCGGATGCGTTGATTTGATCGACTAAGGCGCCAAGGTTCTGACGCTGGAAACGTACCACATGCAGTACCGGCCCGAAGATCTCTTTTTTCAACTCATCAAAGCTATCCAGCTCTATTAATGTTGGCTTAATAAAGGTACCGCGTTGCCACTCGGTTTCGTCCTGACTGTTGGTGCGGGCAGCCTGGTAAACTTTACGCCCTTTGGCGCGCATGGCCTGAATATGGCGCTCAATTCCAGCTTTGGCCTCGGCATCAATCACCGGCCCAATATCTGTAGACAGGCGTTCTGGATTACCCATCCGGCACTCGGCCATCGCGCCACGCAACATTTGCAACGTGTGCTCAGCAACATCATCCTGAATGCAAAGAATACGCAAGGCCGAACAACGTTGGCCCGCGCTGTCAAAGGCTGATGCGACGACATCGGTCACCACCTGTTCCGTCAATGCAGAGGAATCAACAATCATGGCATTGAGGCCACCGGTTTCGGCAATCAGCGGCGTTGGGCGGCCCTGAGGATCAAGGCGGCCTGCGATGCTGCGTTGCAAAATAGCAGCGACTTCGGTTGAGCCGGTAAACATCACGCCGCGCACACGGTTGTCATTGACCAATGTCGCCCCAACGTTGTCGCCTCGTCCTGGTAATAGTTGCAGTACGCCGTGAGGAATACCGGCCTCTAGCAAGATACGTACAGCTTGCGCAGCAATCAGTGGCGTTTGTTCTGCCGGTTTTGCCAAGACACTGTTACCGGCAGCTAATGCTGCGGCAATCTGGCCGGTAAATATTGCCAACGGGAAGTTCCACGGGCTGATACAAACCACAGGGCCAAGAGGGCGGTGGCTATCATTGGAGAAATCGTTTCGTACCATTCCAGCATAATAGTGCAGGAAATCAACAGCTTCACGCACTTCGGCAATGGCATTACTGAAGGTTTTACCCGCCTCTCGTACCAGTATCCCCATCAATGCTTGCATCTGACTTTCCATCAGTTCGGCGGCGCGCACTAAAATAGCCGCACGCTCAGCCGGTGGCGTTGCAAACCAGATAGCCCCCGCGCTGCCAGCCGCATCTAGCGCACGACTGATTTCAGCATCCGTTGTTTCGCGAACGTAACCGACGATATCAGCGGGTTCTGCCGGGTTGATAACGGCTTGCTCTATTAGGTTATCAAGTCCTATACCGTTATCACTTTCTGCGTCAATCATCGGTTCTGCCCGCCATATCTGGCTGGCACTGGTGAGGAGAGCACTGGAGAGCGAGGCCAAACGGTGTTCGTTGGCCAAATCTAATCCGCTGGAATTGGCTCTATCTTTACCGTAGAGGTCGCGTGGTAACGGGATTCGTGGATGAGGCAAACCAAGTTGCCCTTCACTGGCGGCAATGGCTTCTACAGCACTAACAGGATCAGCGACCAGTTCATCCAATGGCAGAGTGGCATCGGCAATGCGATTGACAAACGATGTGTTGGCCCCGTTTTCCAGCAGGCGGCGCACTAGATACGCCAGTAAGGTTTCGTGGGTACCGACCGGAGCGTAAATACGACATGGGCGATTAAGCTTACCCTCGGCAACTTTCCCGACGACTTGTTCATATAGCGGTTCCCCCATGCCATGCAGGCATTGGAACTCATACTGGCCGGGGTAATAATTTTGCCCTGCAAGATGATAGATAGCGGACAAGGTATGCGCGTTATGAGTGGCAAATTGGGGATAAATCAGATTAGGTACGGCCAGTAATTTACGCGCGCAAGCCAGATAAGAGACATCGGTATACACCTTGCGGGTATAAACCGGATAACCTTCTAACCCATCAACTTGAGCGCGTTTAATCTCGCTGTCCCAGTATGCGCCTTTGACTAAGCGAATCATCAGCCGGCGGCGGCTGCGCTGGGCCATATCTATCACGGCATCAATAGTGGCGGGGCAACGTTTTTGGTATGCCTGAATGACGAAACCGATACCATTCCAGCCTGCCAATTTTGGCTCGAAACAGAGTTTTTCCAGCAGATCGAGGGAGATTTCCAGACGATCAGCCTCTTCTGCATCAATGTTAATGCCAATATCATACTGCCGTGCTTGCAAGGTCAACGATAATAGCCGTGGATACAGCTCATCCATTACTCGTTCATATTGAGCACGGCTATAGCGAGGGTGCAGGGCGGACAGCTTAATTGAGATACCTGGCCCTTCATAAATTCCCCTGCCATTTGAGGCTTTGCCGATAGCATGGATTGCTTGTTGATAGGAGAGCAGATAAGCCTGAGCATCTACCTCTGTCAGTGCTGCCTCACCCAACATATCGTAAGAGTAACGGAATCCTTTATCTTCCAGTTTACGGGCGTTCGCCAATGCCTCGGCAATGGTCTCGCCGGTCACAAATTGCTCGCCCATCAGGCGCATCGCCATATCCACACCTTTGCGGATCAATGGCTCACCACCTTTACCGATAATACGATTTAAGGAGCCGGAGAGCTTAGCCTCATTATGAGTAGAGACCAGATGGCCGGTAAAGAGCAGCCCCCAGGTCGCCGCATTGACAAACATCGACGGGCTGCGCCCCAAATGAGAGTGCCAGTTGCCGTTACTGATTTTATCGCGGATCAGTGCATCACGAGTGGGCTTATCAGGAATACGCAGTAGTGCTTCCGCGAGACACATCAATGCCACACCCTCTTGTGAAGAGAGGGAGAACTCTTGCAGTAAGCTTTGCACGATACCCGCGCGACCATTAGCACTCTTCTGGTTACGCAATTTTTCAGCAATGGAATAGGCCAGCTTATGGGTTTCTTGCGCTAAATCGGCCGGTAAACGTGCTTGCTCCAATAACATCGGTATGGCTTCAGTTTCGGGACGACGATAGGCCGCAGTGATGGCCGCACGAGTTACTGATTGTGGTAGCACTTGCTCGGCAAAATCTAAAAATGGTTGATGTGCGCTTTCAGTGACTTGCGGCATAATATCGTCCGTTTCCGCGATAGGGGTCACATGGGGTGTTGGCAATTCGGGTAGCTCACTGCCACTTTCCAGTCGTTCCAAATAGTTAAAAATGGCCTGCTTGATCAGCCAGTGTGGCGTGCGGTCAATACGCTGTGCCGCGCCCTTGATACGGTCGCGTGTTGCTTCATCGAGTTTCACGCCCATTGTGGTGCTACCCATGCTGTCCGGCTCCTTTAATAAGGGGGATTATGATTTGATTCCTGATAATATCAGGCATGTTGCAACTTTGTGCAACCGTGTTAAATCACGGCGTGAATGAAGTGTGAATTCAGTCTTGTTTTTAACAATCGAGCGGGGCGTAGGAGGGATCGAATATTATGTTTAACTAAGGCTAATGCTAACAATGGTAGGCTTTGTGAGGGATTAACCTTAGGTATGACTCATTTTGCAATGGAAGGTGTAACCTCTAACATGGCGTAATGTGATGCAGGGTGAATTTTTTGTAAAAAATTTGTTTAATTTGTTGTGAGTAAGGAAACTCCTCCACTAGGATAGCCACCGCGAGATGGCCGTTCGCCAGCGAATAGTTGTGCTGGTAGTTTATTTGAGTTCGAGATTCATCTCTGGTGCAACTGAGTGTCACGTTCCGGCTCTCCAGAGTGAAAACATGACACCGCACTGAGCGGAAAGAACTCAAAATAGCGGGATATATTAAAACGATAATACGCACTATGGAGACGTTGCATGACCATGAATACGCCAATGTTGGTGACTTTTTTAGTTTACATTTTTGGGATGATATTAATTGGCCTCATGGCCTACCGGGCAACCAATAACTTTGATGATTATATTCTGGGTGGGCGAAGTTTAGGCAGTGTGGTCACTGCATTATCTGCCGGTGCTTCCGATATGAGTGGCTGGTTATTAATGGGATTACCGGGGGCAATATTCCTGTCGGGTATTTCCGAGAGCTGGATAGCCATTGGTTTAACGATTGGTGCTTATCTTAACTGGAAGTTGGTCGCAGGCCGTTTGCGGGTTCATACCGAAGCCAATAACAATGCACTGACATTGCCTGATTATTTCACCAGCCGTTTTGAAGATAAGAGTAAATTGCTGCGGGTGATATCAGCGGTAGTTATCTTGGTTTTCTTCACTATTTATTGCGCTTCAGGAATCGTTGCCGGTGCGCGTTTATTCGAAAGTACGTTTGATATGAGCTATGGCACCGCATTATGGGCTGGTGCTGCGGCCACCATCGCCTATACCTTTATTGGCGGTTTCCTCGCAGTAAGCTGGACGGATACAGTACAAGCAACGCTGATGATTTTTGCTCTGATCCTGACCCCGATTATTGTTATTCTGGCGGTGGGAGGTATCGACACTTCCATGATGGTCATTGCTGCGAAAAATCCCGCGAATATCGACATGTTTAAAGGGCTGAATCTGGTTGCCATCCTCTCTCTACTCGGTTGGGGATTGGGTTATTTTGGTCAGCCACATATTCTGGCGCGTTTTATGGCGGCAGACTCTCACCGTACTATTCGTAGTGCACGCCGCATCAGTATGACTTGGATGATCCTTTGTCTGGCAGGGACCATCGCGGTGGGCTTCTTTGGTATTGCTTACTTTGAAAACCATCCTGAACAAGCTGGGAATGTGAGCCAAAATGGCGAACGTGTTTTCATTGAGTTAGCTAAATTACTCTTCAATCCATGGATTGCCGGTATTTTACTGTCCGCTATTCTGGCAGCCGTCATGAGTACCTTAAGCTGCCAGTTACTGGTGTGTTCTAGTGCGTTGACGGAAGACCTGTACAAAGCATTCCTGCGTAAAAAGGCCAGCCAGAAAGAGTTAGTGTGGGTCGGCCGTGCCATGGTGTTGCTGGTGGCATTGATAGCTATCGCACTGGCAGCGGACCCGGATAATCGGGTTCTTGGTCTGGTTAGCTATGCATGGGCTGGTTTTGGCGCCGCATTTGGTCCTGTGGTTCTTATCTCGGTGATTTGGCCACGAATGACTCGCAATGGCGCACTGGCAGGGATGTTGCTCGGTGCTATTACGGTTATAGTCTGGAAGCAATATGCCTGGTTGGGCTTGTATGAAATTATACCAGGCTTCCTATTTGCCAGTATCGCCATTGTGGTGGTGAGCTTGTTGGGCAATACGCCAAGTAATACCATTACTGAACGTTTCCGTAATGCTGAAGCGGAGTTTAAAACCATTTAATAGCGCACACATGCAGTTATTAATGACATTTACTGTTGCTTAACATCGCCTCCTGTACAACAGGAGGCTTTTTTTTGCTGAAAATTGCGCCAGATATCGATAAATAGGCTGAGAGGGCGGTGCGACCTAAAAAAACGTATCTTAATGAATTTATTTGTTATTTAACCTGGCAGAAACAACTTGCCACAGTTTGTTTAACAATATTCTTATTTAGCCTCTTGAATTTCTTTTTGCCAGAATGATAATCACTATCGTTCTTAGTTTTACTTTTCTTTACGAAATTTGACGTTACTCATAATTACATATTTATACCCATATCCAGCGCAGGGGTGCTTAGCATGTTTGTCCCATTTCTAATTATGTTTCGTGAAGGGCTGGAAGCCGCGCTGATTGTTAGCTTGATAGCCAGTTACCTTAAGCGTACTCAACGCGGTCAATGGATGGGGGCAGTGTGGATTGGAGTGGTAACGGCAGCCGCGCTATGCCTTGCTATCGGCATCTTTATTAATGAAACCACGGGTGAGTTTCCGCAAAAACAGCAAGAGCTGTTTGAAGGTATTATTGCGGTGGTCGCAGTTTGCATTTTAACCTATATGGTTTTCTGGATGCGCAAGGTATCCAAGTCAGTCAAAGTCCATCTGGAAGGGGCAATTGATAATGCACTCAACTCAGGCCGCAGTCAGGGCTGGGCATTGGTGGCGATGGTCTTTTTTGCCGTGGCCCGCGAAGGGCTTGAATCGGTATTCTTCTTACTGGCGGCTTTCCAGCAGGATGTCGGGATTGGCGCGCCAATTGGCGCAATACTTGGCCTGACCTGCGCCATTTTGGTGGGGATGGCTATCTACTGGGGCGGCGTTAAGTTGCATCTGGCTAAATTTTTCAAATGGACCAGCCTGTTTATCTTGTTTGTCGCCGCAGGCCTGGCCGCCGGAGCCATCAGAGCTTTCCATGAAGCCGGTCTGTGGAATCATTTTCAGGATATCGCGTTCGATTTGACGAATGTGCTCTCCACTCATTCACTGCTCGGCACCTTCCTTGAAGGGATGTTTGGCTATCAGGAAGCACCAACAATCAGCGAAGTTGCGGTCTACTTTATCTATCTGATTCCGGCACTGATCCTCTTTTTCCTTCCACCACGCACTACGGCGGCCACAATTGCCCCTGCTGCGCGGAAAACTAACCAATAATTCAGGAATTTTCACATGTCTAACCGGTTCTTCCGTCGCACTGCATTGCACGCCGCGTTACTGGCACTACCTGCTGTGGCTATCAACGTACAAGCAGCTGATATTCCACAAATTAAAATTACCGTTAACGATAAGCAGTGTGAGCCGATGGCGCTGTCTATTCCTGCCGGTAAAACTCAATTTATTGTTCATAATGCCAGTCAGAAAGGGTTGGAGTGGGAGATCCTCAAAGGCGTGATGGTGGTTGAGGAACGCGAAAATATTGCCCCGGGCTTTACCCAGAAGATGACGGCTAATCTGGAGCCGGGTGAATACGATATGACCTGTGGCTTACTCAGCAACCCGAAAGGTAAATTGACAGTCACGGCGGCTGGTGATAACGCGGCGGTAAAACCGGACGCGATGGCATTGGTCGGGCCAATTGCTGAATATAAAGTCTATGTAACACAAGAAGTTGCCCAATTAGTCACTCAAACTAAAGCCTTTACTGATGCAATCAAGAAAGGCGATTTGGCTCTGGCGCGCAAGTTGTATGCGCCAACCCGCCAGCATTATGAGCGTATCGAGCCGATTGCTGAACTGTTCTCAGATTTGGATGGCAGTATCGATGCCCGTGAGGACGATTTTGAGCAGAAGGCCGCTGATCCGAAATTTACCGGTTTTCATCGGTTAGAAAAAATCCTGTTTGGTGACAACACCACTAAAGGCGCGGATAAATTCGCCGACCAACTGTACAAGGACACCCTGGAACTGCAACAACGCATCACCGGCCTGACATTTGCGCCAAATAAAGTGGTTGGTGGTGCTGCGGGCTTAATCGAAGAGGTTGCGGCCAGCAAAATCAGTGGTGAAGAAGACCGTTATAGTCGTACTGATCTGTGGGATTTCCAGGCCAACGTTGATGGAGCACAGAAAATTGTTAATCTGCTGCGGCCATTGCTGGAAAAAGCCGACCAGCCGCTGCTGCAAAAAATCGATGCTAACTTCAAAACCGTCGATAGCGTATTGGCGAAATATCGCACGAAAGAGGGTTATGAGTCTTACGAGAAGTTAACTGACGCCGATCGTAATGCTATGAAAGGGCCGATTACGGCACTGGCGGAAGACCTTGCTCAGCTTCGTGGCGTATTGGGTTTGGATTGAGGCATTAAGATGAGTAAGAAAACCGACCCGCAACACGGGTCGTATCAACATGGTAGCGGGGCGGCGTTGCCCTCCCGTCGGCGTTTACTGCTGGGTATGGGCATGATGAGTGGTGCCTTGGCTCTTGGCGGGGCAAAGATAGCCCGAGCGGCAGATTGCCCTGCACCCGAGGCTGCACTTGCGCAAGATGAACGCTGGCAGAAGCAGCCCTTTTATGGTCAGCATCAGTCAGGGGTATTAACCCCACAGCAAGCGGCCATGATGCTGGTAGCATTTGATGTACTGGCCACCGATAAGGCGGCCTTGACCCGATTATTCAAACTGCTGACGGAGCGGCTGGCCTTCCTGACCCGCGGCGGGCATGCACCTTCGGTTAATGCCAAATTGCCACCGCTGGATTCTGGAATTATGGGGCCGGAAATTTACCCAGATAACCTGACCATTACGGTTTCTGTGGGGGATTCCTTGTTTGATGAGCGGTTTGGTTTGCAGGGGCAGAAACCACTGCGGCTACAAAGAATGACGCGCTTCCCCAATGATTCACTGGATGCGGGTTTGTGTCATGGTGATATCTTGCTGCAAATTTGTGCTAATACCAATGAAACGGTGATTCACGCTCTGCGCGATATTATCAAGCACACGCCAGATTTACTCAGTGTGCGGTGGAAGCGTGAAGGTTTTATTTCTGCTCATGCGGCCCGTAGCAAAGGTAAAGAAACGCCGATCAATTTGTTGGGTTTTAAAGATGGGACTGCGAATCCCAAAACCAGCGATAAGCCGCTGATTAATCAAGTGGTATGGGTTCAGGGCAATATCGGCGAGCCCGCATGGGCAGTCGGGGGTAGCTATCAGGCGGCGCGGATTATTCGCTTTAAAGTGGAATTTTGGGATCGCACACCGTTACAAGAACAGCAGACTATCTTTGGCCGTGATAAACATAGCGGTGCCCCCTTGGGGAGCCTACATGAACATGATGAGCCGGATTACACCAAAGATCCCGATGGTAACGTGATTAAGTTAGATGCACATATCCGGCTGGCAAATCCACGTACCGCAGAAACTCAGAGTAACCTGATGTTACGCCGTGGCTACAGTTACTCGCTGGGAGTGTCAAATTCAGGGCAACTGGACATGGGCTTGCTGTTTGTCTGCTACCAATCTGATTTGGAAAAGGCGTTCCTGACGGTACAAAAACGGTTGAACGGTGAGGCGTTAGAAGAGTATGTCAAACCGATCGGTGGGGGATATTTCTTCGTGTTACCTGGGGTGGTTGATGCTAACCACTATCTGGCACAAGGGTTGCTTGAAGCCTAACTCCGTTTAATGAGTAAGAAAAAGCACCGCTTTCATGCGGTGCTTTTTTATTGCCAGACAGCAGGGTTGATGCTCAAAGCAGATTTGAACGCTACTTGCCAAGCCCTGATATGGGCTGAATATTGAGCGAAACTAACCCCGCTGCGGTATTAGGTCTGAAGGGCGTTAGCTTACCAGTTTGGCGGTAATTTTTGCCACATGCTCGCCCTGGAAACGGGCGATAGCAAGCTCTTCAGCAGTTGGCTGACGGGAGCCATCACCACCGGCAATGGTTGTTGCACCATATGGGGTACCGCCACGGGTCTGTGAAACATCAAATAACTCTTTGGCCCCATAGCCGATTGGCACGATGATAAAACCGTGGTGGGCTAATGTGGTCCATGTGGAGGTGATGGTGTGCTCTTGTCCGCCGCCAGTACCGGTTGAGGAGAATACACTGGCAACTTTGCCGTACAGTGCACCAGAAGCCCATAGCCCGCCGGTTTGATCGAGGAAGGTACGCATTTGCCCTGCCATATTACCGAAACGGGTTGGGGTACCAAAAATGATGCCATCGTAATCGGCCAGTTCTTGCGGCGTTGCGACCGGGGCTTGCTGGTTGTTTTTGCCGCCGGCATTGGCGAAGGCGTCTGGTGGCATGGTTTCAGGGACCCGTTTGATGGTCACTTCAACACCGCTGACTTTTTGGGCACCTTCGGCAATCGCACCGGCAAGTGTTTCAATATGCCCATACATGGAATAGTAAAGCACTAAAATTTTCGCCATCTCGCTATGCTCCAATCAAATTTATTGAATAATGCTGATGATGTAATCATAGTCGCTGCTAATGACACCTATTAACCATACGCCAATACAATCAGGCTGCAACTTATTAGTCGTGCGCAAAATGAATGGGATATGAGCTAACCTTCTCTTTCTGCTGGTTTTATTAGCGCAATATTGTTACAGATTACGTAACTTCTTTTGCAGGCGTTTTTGCTGCCAGCGCTCGACCCAATTACCCAGCAATAACAGATTTATTGCGCGCAGACACAGCGGGATACTTAGCCCTAGCACTACCCACCAGGCCCACATATAGCCAGGTGAAGTAAACCAATTGATAGCAAACAGCACTGCACACAGAATAACCGCCCGCAGTAACTGACGCAGTAAAGACATTTCATCCTCAACCGCTTTGCGGGCATCAATGACGCGTTGGTCAACAGCTTGCGACGGGGTGCTCTGTTCCTGAGAGACATTTGGGCAATACAGCTCACTGACTTTCAGATCCATGACGGCCGCAATAGCACTCAGTGTTTCCAAGCTGGCTTGTTCACCATTCTCTATGCGTTGAATCGTGCGTACACTCAGACTGCAAAGTTCAGCCAACTGTTCTTGTGACCAGGCCCGGGCCAACCGCAATTCACGAATACGATACATGTTCATACTGATTTTCCTATGAGGTTTGAAGCGATATCAACAAACCTATGCTTAAGCCCTCGTCACTGCCACGACAGCAGCATGACATGTTCCCGACAGCTTTCTGACACGCTTATCACGACTTATTTAACCGCTGTTGCGAGCATTTTACCGCGACGACCCTGCACATGGCGTGACGTCTTGGTTATAAAACGCCTTAACGCTCTTGATTGAGCTTTTTGGCACACTAACAGAGCGTTATGGCACAATGTAAACAAGCCTGTTTGCGTAAGCTACTAACTTACCTCACAGGAGAACCATCATGAAAAAGATAGCACTGTCTCTGGCGATTATCGCAGTGTCATTATCTGCTCAGGCACAAACCTTCAGCGTCAAAAGTAGCGATATGCCTGAAGGTAGACCCTTACAAACCCAGCAGGTTTTTAACGGATTTGGCTGTGATGGCGGGAATCAATCGCCACAGCTTTCATGGCAGGGTGCGCCCGCAGGAACCAAAAGCTTCGCCATTACCGCTTATGATCCTGATGCCCCGACGGGGAGTGGCTGGTGGCATTGGACGGTGGTGAATATCCCCGCCGATGTTCATTCATTGGCAACAAATGCTGGGCAGAGCAAAAATGGCACTTTACCTGTTGGTGCCGTTCAGGGGCGCAATGACTTCGGCTATGCGGGATTCGGAGGGGCTTGCCCACCAGCAGGAGATAAACCTCATCGCTATCAGTTCACTGTGTGGGCATTGAAAACAGATAAATTACCCCTCAATAGTGATGCCAGTGGTGCATTGGTGGGTTTTATGCTCAACAGTAATGTGATTGCGAAAACGCAACTGGTTGCCACTTATGGCCGCTAATTATTAATCCAAGAGCAGGAAGTATGCAGCAGATAAATCATAGCCAGATGACTATCTCCAGCGCTGAAATTGTTGCCCGCCGAGCACATACGTTGCATCGGGTCACGGTGTTTTCACCGGCACTGTGCCATGTCCGTCAGGGCAGTAAATTGGTGCAATGGGGGGCACAGGCTGCCAGTGCGGGGCAATCGTCGCTTATTTTGTTTCCTGCCGGTATCGAAGTCAGTATCGCGAATACCCCGGATCGGGGGCATTATTGTTCTGATATGGTCTATCTGCCGCAAAGTTTATTACGCCAGTTTCGCCACTGGTACGGTGCCTCGGCGGTGACGCCAGTGGCAACTGCATCGCTATGTGTTCCTCTGGATAGCCATACCCGCCTTGCATGGGATAGCTTATTGCTCAACGTGAAGTGTCATGCGCCAGATGCGCTCTTACAGCATGCGGCGATGGGGGTTTTATTGGCTCTGCACTTGGCTGGGCAGGCAGGGACGTTATTAATCGACCGACGAGATAAATGGGCGGAACAGGTACAACAAATTTTACTGCTCGATCCGGCGCGCAACTGGAGCGTGAGTGACGTCGCCCACTCTTTGCATATTGGGGATTCAACTTTGCGGCGCAAACTGATGCAAGAAGATCGTAGTTTTCGCGTGATTCTGGAAGAGGTTCGTATGGGGTGTGCATTAAATGCATTACAAACCACATCACTTTCGATTGGCGAGATCGCTGCACAGCACGGTTATATTTCACCGTCCCGCTTTACGTCACGTTTTCAGCGGCATTTTGGCTTAACGCCACGCCGATTACGCGAAGCAATCACGGCAGCCTAAGTATATCTATATAAAAACCTTACTCCCGTGCAGGGAGTAAGGTGATGATAATAAAACAACCGCTATAGGTGATGATGATGCCTTACTGATTACGGTTATCGTACAAGTAGCTTCTGCGCTTCTTCAAGATGAGATAGCCAATGGTCAGAATGACAAACCACAGCGGCGTCACTATCAGCGCTTGGCGGGTATCACTTTCCAAGGTTAACAGCACCAGGACAAAGGCAAAGAACGCCATACATACCCACGACATGAAAATACCAGCGGGCATTTTATAGATGGATTTCTTATGTAATGCCGGGCGTCTTTTGCGATACACCAGGTAAGAGCAAAGGATGATGGTCCAGACGAACATAAACAGAATCGCTGAAACTGTGGTGACCAGTGTAAACACCGTCATTACGTTCGGGATTAGGTAAATGAGAACCACACCACCTAGCAAACAGATACAAGAAAATGTCAGGCCGGATGCGGGGACGGAACGGCGCGACAGCTTACCAAATTGCTTTGGTGCATCACCTTCTTTTGCCAAACCGAACAACATACGGCTGGTGGAAAACACGCCACTGTTAGCTGACGAAGCCGCCGAGGTTAGGACCACAAAGTTGATCACACTCGCAGCGGCGGGTAACCCGACCAGAACGAATAACTCAACAAACGGGCTTTTATCGGCAACTACTGAACTCCATGGTGTCACTGACATAATCATAATCAATGAGAAAACATAGAACATGATGATGCGGATAGGGATGGAGTTAATAGCACGCGGTAATACCACTTCAGGATCTTTGGTTTCAGCGGCGGTGGTCCCAACTAACTCAATACCGACAAAAGCAAAAACGGCTATCTGGAAGCCCGCAAAGAATCCACTGATTCCTTTCGGGAACATCCCGCCATCATTCCATAAATGGGTAAATGACGCGGTGGTACCCGAAGGGGACTGATAGCTCATTAACACCATGGTTAAGCCGGCAAAGATCAGTGCCACAATTGCCACAATTTTAATCATGGCAAACCAGAACTCCATTTCACCGAACATTTTCACCGTGGCCAAATTCAGTGATAGCAACAGTAAAACCACTAGCAGTGAGGCAACCCACTGGGAGAAACCGGGGAACCAAAATTGGGCGTAAGCCGTGATGGCAACCACATCAGCGATACCGGTGATGACCCAACAAAACCAGTAGGTCCAGCCGGTGAAAAAACCAGCCCAAGGACCGAGTAAGTCGGCAGCGAAATCACTAAATGATTTATATTTCAGATTCGATAGCAGCAGCTCACCCATGGCCCGCATCACGAAAAACAGCATAAAACCGATTATCATATAAACGAAAATAATCGACGGCCCGGCAAGGCTGATGGTTTTACCCGATCCCATAAACAATCCGGTACCTATAGCCCCGCCAATAGCAATTAGCTGGATATGGCGGTTGGAGAGGCTTCGTTGAAGGTGCTCTTCAGGTTCCGGCAACTGTTCTGCCACTATCTTGGATTGGTCTACCATCTTTCCCATTCCCTCTTCCTGTATTTGTGAAGTTGTTGAGCTCTATGTTGGCTCTTTGGTCTTAACCTGTCTGTCTGTCTGTCTGTCTGTCTGTCTGTCTGTCTGTCTGTTAGTTTTTTGCTATGTTTTAAGTACAATTTGCGAATTATTTAATATCTTCGCAACAATAATTGCACAATACGCCTCGTTTTCCAGTGTTTATATTTCACACACTGAATTTTGTTAAGTTCATCACAGCATCTGGAATTACAACATGAAGTCACATAACTAACAATAATCGTAAAGAACAGATGAATAATTAATCTCCAGAGAGGGATATAAACAGTATAAACAGAAAAATCCGATGAAATGTTTGACAGCCAAGGCTAACAGGAGAATAATTATCGCCGTTGGGTCGTTAGCTCAGTTGGTAGAGCAGTTGACTCTTAATCAATTGGTCGCAGGTTCGAACCCTGCACGACCCACCAACAAAATCAATAAGTTACACTAAATTTCATATGTTTTATTTATATTTTCGTGCCATATTTGTATCGGTAATATTTAATATTCCATCTGTTTATTTTATATGCTGGATTAAATTGATAGGTTAACCACGAACAAGCCTTATTAGTATCTCAATATCTTCTCTCAGCCTATTTCTTATGATATATAAATAGTAAATCTCGATTTAAATAATTGACTTTTTTATGTATATCTTAACCAGGAATATGGGTAAAACACGTTAAAACCCGAATGTTAATTGAGTAAATAAAGTTGAATAAACATCAATTATGATTATAGGCTTGCGCTGAATAGTTTTATTTTCTCCGTAGTTGTGATAATCGTAATGCTTTATTCACTAACATTGCACAATAAAAATCTCAATTTTCCATAATATCCAGGGGCCGTGATATGAGAGGTCTGTAAACAGTAAATACCTATGGTGGTCGAAAGCGGAAATCGCTCAAACGTTTGATACTACCTTTCCTGAGAATATTCTTTCGACTTTAGGCTAAACGTCGAGGCGTAATGGCTGTATGACTGCCATGTAGGGTGAGGATCAATGAGTCAAACAATTATTTTTTTGCGTATTAATACGACAATTTATTGTACTTTTTACCCGAGATAAAACAAAAGAGCCGCGCATTAGCGAGACTCTTTTAGTGGTTACTGAAAAATAAAATTGATGGTTCCAGCAACCAGTAGCAGAAATACAGTATATTGTAAGTAGTACGCAGACATTGCTCTCATTTCTTCCTCCTTGCTGTTATGGTCTTTAATCAAGCAATATTTGCGCCATATCTAACTAATTGAAAAATAGTTTATTTTTATTATGGATAACTAAATTAGTGCCCCTATTTAGGGAGTCGGCACCATTTAGGAGCATATCGGGTATATCTCTCCTGGCAGATTTATTGTTTAGGCATTTAGTTTTGATTTGATTAATTATTAACACGACGACTTACTGGTGCTTTGAGAAGTGTAATAACACATGACATTAACTCTTAGAAAAAGGGTTTTTTTTAGTGCGTAGCTCTAATTTATGCATGTACATGGATGAATCGGCGGCGGCGAGTAGTTCATTAATCGGTGTATCTTTCTCTAAATTGCAATTAGCGTACCCCACGCTAAAATCAATATTATAACCACGCAATTCTTGGCTATTGCGTAATTCTAACGCATTCTTAAAGCGGCTTAATATTGCTGGCATATCACTACAACCTGATGCCGTGAGTAATGTGACAAATTCGTCACCACCCAATCGGGCGACAACATCTGTGTCACGGAAGAAAAACTGTAACTCCTCAGCGAAAGTCACTAATGCCTTATCACCTTCAGCATGACCATAACTGTCATTTATTTCTTTAAAATCATTTAGATCAAAGAAAATCAAAGTGGCAGGAATATTATTATGTGAGCAAAATGTTAATGCATGCTGAGCCAGAATTTCAAAGCCTCGACGGTTGGTTAACTGTGTTAGTTCGTCAATAGTTGCTAATTGAACGGCAGCAATTTCTTGCTCAGCCATTTTCGCTAAGTCACATAAAAGTTGTTGGTCGTATTCATCTAAAGAGCGCGGTTTAAGATCGATAATACAGAGTGTGCCAAGTTTACTGCCATTGGGAACAACCAGCGGACAACCCGCATAAAAACGAATGCCAGGATCGTCGGTAACGAGTGGGTTGTCACTAAAACGAAGGTCGTTAAGGGCATTGGGTACCAAAAGGATATCGTCACCTAAAATCGCATGACCACAAAAAGATATATCCCTGGGGGTTTCGCTGGTTTCCAGTCCGGGATGTGATTTAAACCATTGCCGGTTTACGTCGACGATAGATATAAGCGCTATTGGCACATTAAATAAACGTTTAGCTAAGCGGGTGATACGATCAAAGCGTTCTTCGGGAGAGGTATCGAGAATATTATAAGAGCGTAATGTAGCAATTCTCTTAGCCTCATCTTGAGGTATCGGGGGAGCTTGCATATTCATCGTCTCCTGTTACTTGTCTTATCCACTTAGCGCGAAGTGTCGCTAACAAAGATTAGCAGTAGTGACCAAAGACTACGGGGTGTGGCTACAAAACAACATCAAAAATAAATTTAACGCATTGAAAAATAGTTATTTTCTCATCAGTGAGATGACATTTTACAGACGTAAAACTCAATCCAAGAAGCTATTTATCCGTATCACAAATTACCAACTGTGGATCGGGTAGCTTTTATTACCATCAGTCTCAATTCCCAGGCCAAATGATCGCTTGTGCTGCAATTATCGTCTTTTTCTCTGGGTCATAAGCGATTGATTGTGAGCCGTATAATACATAGCCAAGCTTCAATTGATCAGACACTCGGTGACAAAATGATGAATCATCTGGTCCGGTAATCAGCCGGTATATTGGTAATCCATCTGGCGGCACAGTGTTCATATACATCCCCCATTTTGTTGATTAGTCGTGTGTATGCTTTTGTACATTCTCTCTGGCTGCGGCTTTGGCTTCTTCAGCCAACTGTTCAATTTGCTCTTCGGTAAGTTGTTCTGAAGCTTCATGAATTTTAGCCAAACCTTCATTAACTGTTGTTTCTTCGTGATTTTTATTAGACATAATGGATCCCATACAGCGTTGCATTTAATTTATACTATAGGTCATTTAACCCTATTAAGGGGTTTTATAATGAGTTAGTGGTTTTTAGGCTCGCCGAGTCAATATCAAACAGGCGCTGGGGGAGTAAACCTCCCCAAGAGTCACGAGTTGATGCAGGAATTTTTAATAAAAACCATCCCGATTTCTATTCAGGTTTCTTCGCAGAAAGTAAAAATAGCATAGGGCGTTCTTTCTCTTCATCCAATTCAGGATAATCTATAATTTGCTGTGTTGTTGGTCCCCATTCTTCGACATGCGTAATTATAAAACCTTGTTTTATCAAAAAATTAATATAAGTCCCTAATGTCCGATGCTGCTTGATAACGCCTTCTGCCAACCAGTTTGTTATACGTTCCCCTTCCGCCTGATAACTGTTCACCGGCCAGGATTTTTGCCCATTATCGGCAATTAACCAACCAGGTTGCTTTGCTGCGGTAAAGATAGGGTGTTCGGCGGAAAAAACAAAACTGCCCCCAGGAGTTAGTGCTTGATAAATCGTGGCAAACAGTGCTGGCAGTGCTTTTATATAATGCAATGTGAGTGAGCTATAGGCTAATTGGAACAGCTGTGGTGGTAGATGCAAATGTTCCAGGTCTTCCTGACGGTAAATAATGTTTTCGTCAGTGGTCATCTCTTTAGCGTGGTTTAACATTCGCGTTGAAACATCCAGACCTAAAACTTCGCTGGCACCTTGCGAGCGTGCGTAGCGACAAAACCAGCCATAGCCACAACCCAGATCTACAACTTTACTTCCTGACAGCGACGGCAGCATCTGGCGAATGGCTTCCCATTCTGGCGCGCCAGCCAATCCATCAACTGAACGGGGAAGTTGTGCATACCCTGAAAAAAATGCCTGATTATCATAAATATTCTGAGTCATTTCTCTTCTCCTTTAAATTAACTTTTTACTCCTGAATAAAAAACATCGACAGTTTAGCACTAATGAAAAGATATTGAATATATCAGAGCAGCCGCCAAATGTTATTCCTTTGTTATAAATACAAATGACTGAGATTAGCTAAAGCGATATTGAGATGTAATAACGGATAGTTAAAACTATTTAATATGGAGTGCGGAGTAAATTAATATTATGCGGATTCTGTTATTTATTGAGAAATAGCCTAAACTTTATACAGTACGTGTTGACGGACTTCGTTAACCGTTCGGGAAGGGTCACCTTCTGTTTGGTGTTGCCAAAGACTGATAAAGCGTGAATATACTGCGAGAGCAGGTAGCCACTATGCCAGATTAAGGCACTTTATCCCTGATTAGATGCTTCTCTTGAAGGAGATAGCGATGACTCCCGTACAAATACTGATTATTCTGGTGCTAACACTTTTTGCATTGTACCGCCAGTCGGTCAGCCACGAGGTGTCTTTAGGCCCCGCCCGTTTTAAATGGGCCTGGGTTTACGGGATGGTCGGCCTGGTAGTCGGTGGAACATATATGCCCGCTACGATGACTTCCTGGGTAGTTTTAGGTAGCGGAGTTTTATTTAGTATTGTTGTCGGTGTTTTGCAAGGTCGCCTTATAGAGATTTGGCGTGAACCTGATGGACGTATTTTTTGCAAGGGAACACCACTGACGATAACTTTATTTCTGCTATTGGTTGGTTCTAAATGGATTATAGGGACACTGCAATATCTTTATAATCAACCAACGGAACAAGGCGGGTTTGGTGAAATCCTGATCATGATTGCAGTCATGGCAGCATTTCAGGTCGAGATTGTCAGACGACGTATTCGGGTTTTATACCCGGATAACCCCGTTGATTCATTACCTGAAGGGCAGTAACAACGTTTATTTCAGCTAACAGCCGAGGACTGGCTGCTAGCTGAATATAAAGGACTCATTGACATCTTCGAAAAACGTGATCAGTCGACAATAAAAAGTCTGGCCCCTGAGATTGTAGATGAACGATGTGCTTCGGCGCCATCGGCAACCTGATAACTCATACCTGCCTTCAATATAAAGCTTCGCCCATCGTCCAATTCAGTGCTTAGTTCGCCTTCAAGGCACAGCAATATATGCCCTTTAGAACACCAATGGTCAGCTTTGTATCCAGCACTGTACTCAACCATACGGACTCTAACACGACCAAAAAGTTGTGTTCGCCAGTAGGCAACCCCTTGCTCCCCCTTATGCTCAGTTGTTTCTATTTCTGACCAATCGGTGATACCGAAGGGGATATCCACTATTTTCATTTAAATTACCTCTTTTTAATTCTGGCCGACCTTACATTAACTCACTATTAAAACGAATACACAGTCTATTACCTTATTGCCAATCCAACTTTTTATAAAGTGGGCCATACTGTGAGATATACGGTTAAATGGAGTTATCAAGCCTATGAATAATCCCACAATCTTCCAGTTTTTCCATTGGTACTATCCTGATGGCGGTAAATTATGGCAGGAGGTCTCAGATCAAGCCGCACATATTAGCCAACTTGGAATTAATATCGTTTGGCTTCCCCCCGCATATAAAGGTGCCTCAGGAGGATATTCTGTAGGATATGACACCTATGATTTGTTTGATCTGGGGGAGTTTGATCAGAAGGGGACTCAGTCGACTAAATATGGCGACAAAGAAGGATTACAGAATGCGATTAACCGATTGAAGGAGAATGGCATAAAAGTTCTTTTTGACGTCGTATTCAATCACAAGATGGGGGCGGATGAAAAAGAACAGGTCAGTGTCCGTAAAGTTAATCCTGATAACCGGACTGAAATGGACGATGATATTATCGATGCCCTTGCCTATACCCGTTTTACGTTTTCTGGCCGCAATGAAACTTATTCATCCTTTGTTTGGGATAAACAGTGTTTTACCGGTGTTGATTATATTGAAGAACCCTCAGATGAGGGGGTTTTTAAGATAGTAAACGATTATAGCGATGAGGGATGGAATACAGAGGTTGATGATGAGTTAGGTAATTTTGATTATCTGATGGGGGCGGATATTGATTTCCGTAATCCTGCCGTTATGGATGAGTTAAAATATTGGGGGAAATGGTTACTGGAGTCACTACCAATTGATGGTTTTAGATTGGATGCAGTAAAACATATCCCGGCATGGTTTTTTAAAGCATGGATAGAATATATACAAAATGAAACAGAACATGATTTACTGATTATTGCGGAGTATTGGTCCCCTGATATCGAAAAATTACAACAATATCTGGCACGGGTAGAAGGCAATGTAATGTTGTTCGACGTTGCTTTACATCACAAGTTTCACGAAGCGTCGAAACAGGGCGAAGATTTTGATTTAACGCAAATATTCAATGGCTCATTAATTGAAGTTGACCCGTCACATACCATTACGTTGGTGGCCAATCACGATACTCAGCCACTTCAGGCCCTGGAAGCACCTGTAGAACCTTGGTTTAAACCTTTGGCTTACGCGTTGATCTTAATACGAGAACAAGGTATTCCCTGTGTTTTTTACCCCGATCTTTTTGGTGCCAATTATGAAGATAACGGTGAAGATGGGGGGACTTATCAGATAGAGATGCCGGTTGTTGCTGAATTAGAGAGGCTAATTCAAGCCAGACAACGCTTCGCTCATGGCGCACAAACCGATTATTTTGATGATAAAAACTGTATTGCTTTTGTTCGTGCTGGTACGGCGGAGGCACCCGGTTGTGTGGTGATTCTTTCGAATGGCGCAGAAAGTGAAAAAACAATCGTCCTTGGTGAAGGTTTTGAAAATAAAGAGTTTGCTGATTACTTAGGTAATCGTCAGGATATTATTACTACAGATGAAGATGGTGGGGCGACATTTCCTGTTAATGGCGGGAGTATTAGCCTTTGGGTACAGAAAGAACTTCTGTAATCCGTATAATGAATATGTTCTTCAGAGAAGATGCCATATCATCTTGAGCTAGGCACTAAGTTGCTATGATTCACACAACTTAGCGCTTAGTCATTATTTCCTTAGCTTAATGATGGCTGATTAATTTGAAAGAAACGGATAATCTGGCGCAACTCCGCGCCTTGCTCCGTTAATGATTGTGCGGCGGCGGCGGCTTGTTCAACCAATGCGGCATTTTGTTGCGTAACTTGATCCATCTGTTCTACAGCGATACCGATCTCTTGAATACCAATGTGTTGCTCGTGTGATGCCGTCGATATCTCGCCAACGATATGAGCAACTTTCCCCACCGAGTCGACTATCTCGCCCATCGCTTGACTGGCATGGTCAGCGCGTTCTGAACCCGCATTAATTTTCTCAACCGTACCAACAATTAATTGCTTTATCTCTTTGGCTGCATTTGCACTTTTCTGTGCCAAAGTGCGTACTTCGCTTGCGACAACGGCAAATCCCTTACCTTCGGTGCCCGCTCGGGCGGCCTCAACTGCAGCATTTAACGCTAATATATTGGTTTGGAAGGCAATGCCTTCAATAACAGCAATAATATCGACGATCTTCCTTGAGCTTTTGGTGATTTCTTGCATACGAAGTAGCATTTCATCAACAATAATTCCGCCTTCTGTGGCGGTTGCTGCTGTATTAACCGCTAACTCACTTGCTTGCCGTGCATTCTCCGCATTCTGACGTACGGTTTGGGTGAGTTCCTGCATATTTGCTGAGGTTTGAATCAGAGAGGATGCTTGTTCCTCGGTACGTTGTGATAAGTCAGCATTACCCTGAGCAATCTGATTCGACGCCACAGAAATTGATTCGCTCCCATGCATGATCTCATTAATCGTTTTCTTCAACTGCCGGTTCATGATATTCAGGGAAGCCAGTAAGCTATTATTATCACCTGGGCGAAGTTTTATTTCAGTGGATAAGTTTCCGGCGGCGATATGGCCCATAATAGCCACAGCATAGGCCGGTTCTCCTCCCAATAAACGAGAAAAGTTGCGGGCAATCATGACAGCAAGCAGTGCAGAAATGAAAACAGCAAAGAGCAATAAAGCGATAAGTACGTTTTTGGCAGTATTAAAGCTTTGTTGACCATCCGTTGCAGCTTGTTCCCCACCTTGAACTTCCAGTACGACTAATTCAGCGAGGTCTTTCATCAACTGTGTGCGATATTTTCTTGATGTATCACCACTAACTTTAGTGGCTTCAGCTAATTGATTATTATTAACCGCATCAATAACGAGACTGTTTGCCTGAGAAAAGTGGTCAAAATCTGACATTATTCTCTTGAATAGTTCGGAGTGATTGTAACCTTCGGGTAATTTCAGAAATCTATCTTGCGCGGCACGAAAGTTGTCTACGGCTTGTAATATCTCCAGACGGTGTCCTTCGCGCTCTTTTTCTGTCGATGAGGCGATATACTGAACCTGCTGCAGGCGCAATTCGGCTAAAACGCCTCGCATCTCTAATGCATAGCGAACACCCGGTAACCAACTGTCGCGATAGGCTTCCAGCCTGGCGTTATTACTGCTTAACTGTGATAGTGCCACAGCACCTAGCAATAACATCATAACAATAACAACCGAAAAGCCTGAGAGTAACTTTGTCAAAATGGATAGGTCGGAGAACTTTTTCATGAACATTACGTATATTAAATAAGAGGTGCAATGTATAACGGCAAATAAAATGAATTCTTGATGTAATAAAACTACTTAATTTGATTTTTTAAGCATTTTATTTGAATGTACAAAATACAGGATAATGTTGCTTTTTGAGCTAAATTTATCATTTTTTAGATAAAGTCATAGATGATTTGTCTTATAATTTAGTTATCGCTTTATCTTATGCTATTTAATTGTGGATGTTCAATACGGTTCTTTTTTTAAATTAACTATTTATTAACTTCATTTCTGCTGTTTATGATGTTTTTAGACTGACATTTTATGTTTTCTGCATTCCTTTTTTTCTTGTAAGTGGGTCTTAATGGTTTTTAAGGAGTGTGCTAAGCTCGGACTATCAAAACTTTAGGTGGTTAATCATGGTCTTTGTCATTCTTTGGTTTGCTATTGCAGGATTAAGTGAGTACTTAGTCTGGGGATCTCCACTCTTGGCGGTGTCTCTGGCCTTGCTTTTTGTGGTGCTCGGCGGGTACTGGGTTTACAGAGTCAGAAAAATTCAAGTAAGTGATATACCTTCTGATGAAGTCAGATCAAAATCTATCAGTAATTTGAATCTCACCTTCTCTGTGGCGCTGTTGGCTATTCATGCGCTTGTTTTATTACTATTGCGCTGATAATGGTATGGTTTTCGTTAACTATGCCATTGGTTCCAGGCAGCTATAAGTATCCAGGCGGCGATGGCCCAACATAACACAGCCGCGGTCAATGCGAGTGGTAGGCGTAAATAGTCAATTAAAAAATAAAGCGATATCAAATAGATAAAGTAGGGAATGATAGCCCATAAACCGAATATAATTGTTATGCGCAGTGCTTCGATATTGCGCTCATGGCCAACAATATAGTGTGCGATGAGGGCGAAAGTAGGGAATAACGGGATTAAACCAGCAATATAGTAATTGCGCGTCTTCGATAATAGCCCAATCAATACCACAACTATGGCGCCGATCAGTGCTTTAAGTAACAGTCCCATCGCAATCCCGAAAAATTTAAAAAAGCTGCCAATAGAATATATTTCAATGAAAAACAAAGAAATTCCTATATATGGCAGCGGAGCAAAATAAGACTCTATATCTTGATAAGCTATTGACGATAGCCGTTCTTGATTTGTGCCAGGGTATTGGTGAAAACTTCAGCTTGAGCAGTGTCTTCGATACCGGCAATGGAACGTTCGATATTTAAGATTACTTTCCCAGCATCGGCTTGGCCGATCGCTTTTAGCAATAGAGTCAATGTTGCTTTCAAACATGCAACTTCATTTGCTAAAGTTTCTGGGTCAGCAGAAGTGGTAAAGTCTGGATTACTCATTTTTTTTCCTGAAGTGATAGCTTACCTGTGAACAAAGTGATGTGGGCTAACCCAGTATAGCAGTGAACATTCGCGGCATTATTAAACAGTTATAGCATTATATCATAAACTGATGGTCAGCTTTGATAACATGTGCTTAATCTTTAGTTTGTGGCGCAAAATGTGGTCGAAGGCGAGCAGGGGATAGGTATGTCTGGAAGATGCTTCCTCTGACTATGTAAGTATTATCTTAATTAAGTGAGTTTTGTTCATAAAAATCATACCATTTCTGAATGAGTAATTTTGTGTCAAAAATCACTCATTTTGAGCGTGAATAAGAGATAAACAATAAATAAACAAAACTAAGAATAATTCCTATGCCGCAAAATTAGAACGGAAATAGCCGATCCTGTGTGGTATCAATATGTTGTGTTTTTTCATGTAAAAATAAGTTTCGGGATGTCAGCAATTACTGTTTGCATGAATAGCAGTGTAATGCCAAGAAAACTCTTAAAAAAACTTTTCTTTTTTATCATGTCGTTAATTGATATGTCAGCGATTTTATGTACATAGTCGAAATGATGATAAAAATAATATCTGTCAAACAATATAGATATGAATTTGCAATTATTCTGTATTCATTCTTTGGTCGAAAACAAGTAATATCATTGTCGTAAACAAAGCGTGATTAGGTTACTCCCTTATTTTTGGAGAATTTTCTTTGATTAGCGTTCTTCTTGTTGATGACCACGAACTGGTGCGCGCAGGGATTCGACGCATTCTTGAAGATATCAAGGGTATCAAAGTAGCGGGCGAGATGCAGTGTGGTGAAGATGCGGTAAAATGGTGCCGTAGCCATGTTGTTGATATCGTTTTGATGGATATGAATATGCCCGGTATCGGCGGGTTGGAAGCAACTCGTAAGATTTTGCGTTTTTCTCCAGATACTAAAGTTATCATGCTAACCATCCATACTGAAAATCCGCTGCCCGCAAAAGTCATGCAGGCTGGTGCCGGTGGGTATTTAAGTAAGGGGGCAGCACCTCAGGATGTTGTTACGGCTATCCGTGCGGTTCATTCGGGGCAACGCTACATTGCTTCTGATATTGCGCAGCAGATGGCCTTGGGTCAGTTAGAGCCTCCAGCCGAAACGCCTTTTAGTTGTTTATCAGAGCGTGAGTTACAAATTATGCTCATGATAACGAAAGGCCAAAAGGTGAACGACATTTCGGAACAACTTCATCTGAGTCCGAAAACGGTGAACAGCTATCGCTACCGGATGTTTAGCAAGCTTAATATAAGTGGTGACGTTGAATTGACCCATCTGGCCATTCGCCACGGTCTGTTTAACGCGGAGACGTTGTCTAATAGTGACTGATTGTTTCGATTCTAAAGAGTTTTTGAAAACTGTCACCAGCCAACCTGGTGTTTACCGTATGTATGATAAGACGGGGACAGTTATTTATGTCGGCAAAGCAAAAGACCTCAAGAAACGTCTGACGAGTTATTTCCGTGCTCAGGTTGCCAGTCGAAAAACAGAGACCTTGGTTAAGAATATTGCTCAAATTGATGTGACCGTGACACATACAGAAACGGAAGCACTGCTGCTTGAGCATAACTATATCAAGCTTTATCAGCCTCGTTACAACGTACTGTTGCGTGATGATAAGTCATATCCTCTTATTTTCTTGAGTGCGGATACTCACCCGCGCTTAGCTATTCATCGCGGTGCTAAGCATGAGAAGGGTGAGTATTTTGGCCCGTTCCCGAACTCTTATGCTGTCCGCGAAACCTTGGCATTATTGCAAAAACTTTTTCCAGTAAGGCAGTGTGAAAACAGTGTCTACCGCAATCGTTCACGGCCTTGTCTGCAATATCAGATTGGCCGTTGTTCAGGCCCTTGTGTTGCAGGTCTTGTGAGCGATGATGAGTACCAACGCCAGGTTGATTATGTGCGTTTGTTCCTCTCGGGCAAAGACCAACAGGTACTGACACAACTGATTTCCCGGATGGAGGAAGCCAGTCAATCGTTGCATTTCGAAGATGCGGCGCGTATTCGAGATCAAATACAAGCAGTAAGGCGAGTTACTGAACAGCAATTCGTTTCGGGCGACAATGAAGATCTTGATGTTATCGGTGTGGCGTTTGATGCCGGGTTAGCTTGTGTCCATGTGCTATTTATTCGACAAGGGAAAGTGCTGGGAAGCCGGAGTTACTTCCCGAAAGTTCCTGCTGGGACTGAGCTCAGTGAAGTCGTTCAGACCTTTGTTGGGCAGTTTTATTTGCAAGGAAGCCAGGGGCGAACGCTCCCAGGTGAGATCTTGCTGGACTTTACCCTAGAGGAAAAGGATCTGCTGGCTTCCTCTCTTTCTGAGTTGGCCGGAAGAAAAATTCAGATCCAAAGCCGTCCTCGGGGGGATCGAGCGCGTTACCTTAAACTTGCGCGCACAAATGCCTCTACTGCGTTGATTACTCGTTTATCGCAGCAATCAACAATACATCAGCGAATGAAAGAGTTAGCCAAGATTCTTAATCTTGATGAGATCAATCGTATGGAATGTTTTGATATCAGCCATACGATGGGAGAGCAGACTGTCGCGTCTTGTGTCGTATTTGATGCAAATGGTCCTGTACGTTCGGAATATAGACGCTACAATATTAGTGGCATAACGCCCGGTGATGATTATGCGGCGATGTCTCAAGTGCTTAAACGTCGATATGGTAAGGCATTAGATGACAAAAAAATTCCTGATGTTATTTTCATTGACGGAGGGAAAGGCCAGCTGTCTCAGGCTTTTGACGTGTTTGCTTCTCTCACCGTTGAGTGGGATAAGCAAAAACCATTATTGGTCGGCGTTGCTAAGGGAAGTGATCGAAAAGCGGGGCTGGAAACATTGTTCCTGGAGGCGCAAGGGGAGGGGTTCTCGTTGCCACCAGATTCACCAGCATTGCATTTGATTCAACATATCCGAGATGACTCGCATAACCATGCTATCACCGGACATAGGCAGCGTCGTGCTAAAGTAAAAAATACCAGTGCATTAGAAACGATAGAGGGAGTTGGCCCTAAACGGCGGCAAATTTTGCTGAAGTATATGGGGGGACTGCAACCTTTACTGAATGCTAGCGTCGAGGAAATTGCAAAAGTGCCGAGTATTTCACAAGCATTGGCAGAAAAAATCTACAATGCATTGAAACACTGAGGCTAATGTTGCACCATACTCATAATATCCACCCCAGCCAGATAGTTATCGTAGCATTATGCAATTGAATATACCGACTTGGCTTACCCTGTTTCGTGTTGTACTCATCCCATTCTTCGTTCTGGCGTTTTATCTGCCATTCGTTTGGGCTCCGATGGTTTGTGCCATCATATTTGTGTTTGCAGCAGCAACCGATTGGTTTGATGGCTTTTTAGCGCGCCGCTGGAAACAAACTACCCGTTTTGGGGCTTTTCTTGACCCTGTGGCGGATAAAGTTATGGTTGCCATCGCATTAGTGTTGGTCGCTGAGCATTATCATGTCTGGTGGATCACTCTACCGGCGGCAACTATGATTGCCCGTGAAATCATCATTTCTTCCCTGCGTGAGTGGATGGCTGAAATCGGTAAGCGCAGCAGTGTTGCGGTGTCATGGATTGGTAAAGTGAAAACCACGGCTCAAATGGGTTCGCTGGTTGGCTTGCTTTGGCGCCCAGACCATAATGTTGAGCTCGCCAGCTTTGTTCTTCTCTACATTGCTGCGGTACTGACATTCTGGTCAATGTTTCAATATTTAAACGCCGCCTGGAATGATTTGCTCGAACCTTGATCGAAGCGCCGCAAAAAGCAGCAAACGAACACATTAGTCAGATAATTTTATTGACTCATTGCGTCAGGTAAGTAGAATGCATCGCATCAGACGGCAGCAACGAAATGTCGAAAGATAGCAAAAGAATCAGTAAGTTCTGATGTTGCGGGAATAGCTCAGTTGGTAGAGCACGACCTTGCCAAGGTCGGGGTCGCGAGTTCGAGTCTCGTTTCCCGCTCCAAATTAGTAGGTTGGCTTAAGGCGAACCTCAGCTGTAAAGGCAAAGAAGAATAAGGCGCGTTGGCAGAGTGGCCATGCTACGGATTGCAAATCCGTCTACCTCGGTTCGACTCCGGGACGCGCCTCCAGTTTTCCAGAGCCCGGGTGGTGAAATCGGTAGACACAAGGGATTTAAAATCCCTCGGCTTATGGCTGTGCGGGTTCAAGTCCCGCCCCGGGCACCATGGAAAATATTCTAAGTAAAACAAAGTAGTATGAGTATGTCGTTAACCGCCGAGAGGCGGTTTTTTTGTGCCTAAAATCACCTTTCATAATATCTCTTCATAATATTATTTCTGCTTTACTGGTCTCCTACCGCTGGCACTATCGCAATTTTACGATCATATCGTGCTGTTTGAGCTGCATTCTTGTGTCCTGATATCGCCTGTTTGTCACTGAGTGAACCCTCAAGATCAGAAACCCCTTTAGCTTTCAGGTCATGGAAGGTGAAATTAAAATCCAGCTCAGGGTGCGCTTCTTTTGCTGCTTCTTTGGCTTTGCGCCATCGACTATTAAAACCGTCGCGTGTATACCGCAGTCCCGTTCGTTGGCGAATGATGTAGATACTGCTGATACCCGGCTGTAAGGACAGGGACTCAGCCAGCGCGATAGCGTCACGTAATCGCTCCGACCATTCCTTGATTTGTTTTGCCCCTGTCTTACCCTGCCTGATGTATATACCTGACTCTCTGAATTGATCCTTGCGTAATGAAAGCACATCAACCTGTCTTGCGAGGCACAAGTACGCTACCTGAATTCGTTGGTACCACTTGGGGCGATAGTGGGTTGTATGCCCTAGCTCTTAAGCGTGAGTTGCGGATCTGTAAGGGGCGGCTCGATGAGGTTATTAGCTGGCGGCAGAACGCCACCCGGAAGCAATGAAAAAGGATCGGACATTAACGTTATATAAATGGAGTTAATAACTTGTAAATAAAGGCTTGATAGCGTCAGCTTTTAACTGTATAAAAAAACAGGTCATTAATTTATTGTTAAGTACAATACGTTAATAATTAGAAAGATAATTAATTCACAAGGAGTGATTATATGGTAGTTCGCTTATCTGCATTAATTGTTGCTTTGACTGTATCGTTCTCTTCGGTTGCAGCAACTTCACAAGAAGATATCCAAGGAGCTAAGGTAGTGACTATGGCTACCGAAACAATATCCGGCCATCTTAATATTGCAAATGGCCGTAACTGTTTGGATGAGAATACCCAAGGTAAGCCCACCTTGTTAGCCTGTGATAGCGTGGCAAAGGCCAGTTCAGAAAAAAACACCGTCCATTACATCGTGTTGAAAAGTGGGCAGTGTTTGTCAGATGAAGGTGGCTCAACTCCGGTCATGGCAACCTGTGATTATCAGAACACAAAACAACAGTGGAAAGCTCTTCAAGGTGTTGGTTCGGATGTGCGAAATGTGGCGTCAAATAAGTGCCTGACAACTGCAGGGTTGGACAAGTCGGTGACGATGGCTACATGTGCTGGCCTGCCAGCTCAGAATTGGAAATTACCTCAGTAAAGTAGCATTACAGGTGGCATTCCTTGAGTGCCATCGATAATGGTGCGGATATATAAGATTTTCCTTAATTTAATGCCATTACCAATGGAAATAAGAATTATTATTAACAGCGGTTAAACAAACCAACTTATTTGATTGATTAGTGGACTTGATGAATTAATGATTAGGGTGGCTATTGCAGGTTATTAAAAGCAATCGTCGCATCGTCCGTCACTTTAGGCGGCTAATCATGGAGGAAGTTACGATGAAAGATATGTTAAAAGGCTTACTGTTAGTTAGTGTTATGTCGCTATCTGCGGGTGCTATGGCTGAAGAATGTAATCCATCCAGCAAGTGGTGGCCGTATTGTAATGATCCTGCAACGGGGCCTGATGTTGGCACTCCTGAACATGGACACTGTCAAGCTAACGGCGGATGCACTAATAATTAAATAGTTGAAGATTCCCTATATTGGGAGTCACATTTTATGTGTTAAATATTATTATCAAACCGCCTACGGCGGTTTTTTATTGGAGTAAACAAATGACCAAACCAGATTGGGAGGCCATCGAATCGGCGTACCGAGCTGGCTTGATGTCATTGCGTGAAATAGCCTCACAACACAAATGTCTTTGCCAGCGAGGGCGTGAGCGGCTTATCGTTGGCCCACATATGGGCCTCAGCCATGGTGTCAGCCAACATTTGCGTGGTACGGATGTAGTTTTCAAAGGCAAATAGCGGATAATCAGAGCAGGAGCGGGAACCCAAGAGGCGATAGCCATTTTTACGGATCAGGGTGGTAACATTTGTTATGGTGCCGGATTGCTACGCGCGGGCAGGTGATGGGGGCTGTGTGAGGGATAGCACAAAATAAGGTGGCACTATTACTGATTAAGTAATAGTGCCACTATTTATAGAAACAAATAAGGATGATTACATACTCGGCGCTGCACTTTTGTATTTTGCGTCAGGCGTCGGTTTTGCACCTAATGAACGACGGAACTCGTCAAGAGACATACAGGCACATATATCCCCATTTTTATTGACGCAAGCCACTTGCGCATAATCCGTTACCCCCAGACCACCCGAACTACCAGGATTACCACCTTTTTTAAATGCGATAAATGCTTCGACATAAATAATAAAAGCTCTTATGCCTTTACCATTTTTGATGACCTCATCTAGGGAGACTCCGGTTCTACCAGAGAAATAGGTTTGTGCCCATAGTGAAAATTCACCTGTGTAGAGCATGCCGCCATAAATCAGGAAATGATGACCATCAATTGCGGATAGAGCGCTTTGAGCCTGTTGATAATTAATAAACTTTGTTTTTTCGGATTCTAAGTCGGCCTTACTTCTTTTAAATTCAATTAATACCCATTTATTGCCCTGAGTAAATATATTGTCACCGGCTTTCTCGTGATTGCCATCTAATGGGGCTATAGCAGCTGTGTCACTCAAATATTTAGCCACGAAATAGTATTCAACGGTTTTTTCCCACCATATCATGGTGCCAGCGGTTTTATCTTGCCCGAACATTACAGCTCCTATTGCTGTTATCTGGATGATAAATATAACTATACATCTATTTTGGCAGCGTGTATTAACGGTATTTCTTGTGAGCTATTCTATGACAAGTGGCCAAGTGGAAACGATATAACCTTGATTCACCGCTTCAATCAAAAGCCACTGCGGTAGTTCGGGTAATTCAATCAGCGGCCAGTTTTCCGCTGTCGGCCATGCGCCGAGGCCGACGGCGGCGGGAAGTCATCAGAGAAAATGCCACGCAGCACAAAGGCTGTATCCAGTTCGTCACCGAGGGACAATATCAACACCTACTCACCCTCGGACGGTGCTCACCATGATCGCGATTGACCGGCGCGCAGCGTCAGCCAGTTTAACTAGCCGGTGGTATTGTCTCCTGTCGCCACGCGGCGCAGGACTTGGTCGAGATCGACCGCGGCCACTGTACCAATACGGATCAGGTTGTGCAGCAGGCGCAGAATTTCAGTGATTTGGATTTGAGTTTGCATGGGGGAAGCATGCTATCGGAGATGGTCTTCTTCAATCTGATAGGGTTGTAAGAGCTATAGCACAACAAATTTTGAAATAACTTGCTAATCACTAAATTGATAGTAATTTATTATCGATAAATTTTCAGTATCACATTTTTTATAGCTATCTTTATTTCTGGGACAATATAATAGAAGAAAAAGAATTCTTTAGTCATGGGGATGTATGGGTTACAAATGCTTGTTTACGGTAAGCGGTGCCACTTATGCAATGAATGGCGTTACATCAGTTAAAAAATTATAGACAAAGTACTCAAAGGTAGGCTCGGTTATTTTAGCTATTATTGGCGCTCTAGTTACATTTAACACTGGTGGTGAGGTTAGGATTATTGGAATATTAATTTTATTAACTGATGTCTTTTGGTTTAGAAAAATAAAACTAAAATATGTTGTCGTAAGAAAATACGATATTTTGCCATGACAACTCTGCAATAGTATTCACACTTGTTCAGTGGTGGCAATATATTAAAAAACATTTCACTAATGATGTAATAAAGCCTCAAATATTGTTATTGTCAATAAGATAGTGATTAATTTGACTAAATCGGATATTCCCATTGCCTTTAAATCATGAAACGTGAAATCAAAATCCAATTCAGGAAATGTCTTTGCGGCCAGTAATTTTGCATTGCGCCACCGACTATTGAAACCATCTCTTGTGTAGCCATGCCCTGACTTTTGCTGCAGTACATAAATACTGCTCACTCTTAGCGCTATTTCTATTTCATCGGCAATCTTGATGGCCTGCTGTAATCTTTCTGTCCATGCCTTGATCTGTTTCTTGCCTAGAAATGGATCCGGCAATAATGAAGTCAGAAATTTATGATAAAAGTGTCGGTGCGGCCGCAAAAAGTGCATTAGTGTGATAAGAATTGTTTGTGCAGTAGTGCCTAGCCAGCCAAATAAACCTCGCTTCGGTGGGGTTTTGTCGTTTTTGAACTTGGATTGGTGGGCTGAATAATCTGAAAAGTAACCTTGTTGATGGCGTGCTTATAAATTGATGCGTAGAATTCGCTCTGTAACCGCCACTAGCTCAGCTGGATAGAGCCGATAACCATAGTTGTTGTAGGTGCGAGGTTCGAGACCTCGGTGGCGGGCCAAATTTCAGCCCTTAGCTTAACGGTAGGGGCTTTGCCATTTTGTGAGTCATGCCCACTATAAAGTTGGTCATGTTTACTGTTTGTTTATAATTACAATGTAAATTATACGGTGCTGTGATAGTTACCTTGGTGCAAGGATTGCATTATCATTGGTACGGTTACAGGGTCAGCTATCACAGCACCAAATTTAAAGCCTCAGCTAATCGCTGGGGCTTTGTCATTTCTGGAGCTTGATAATGGATAAAAATAACCCCTCGATGTTCTGATATTTCGTCAATGAAGTAGTTTCAGATAACTTGATTAATAATGTTGTATAAAAAAACACCATTTATAAGAATGAGTGTTAGGACGTTATCTGAAAAAACCTACTAGAGAATATGATGAAAGCAAATATCGGTGGCTAGTTTGAGATTTGTGTTGCAGGCATGTATCGGGCACAAAAATTCTATGAAGCGGTCTTTAACACTAAACTAGAGAAACTGGGCGATGGTGAGACGGAGTATTTAATGTTTCCTTATAAAGAGGGGACTGAAGGGATTAGTGGGGCATTGGTAAAATGAAGGGTGTTACACCAGGGCCAGTGGCACGGTAATTTACCTGATATGTGATGATTGCTCGGTGGAAGAAGGTAGAGGAAGTGATTGTCCGGTTTTCAATACAAAAGGCCGCCACTAGCATCTAATTACTTGTAGACATGATGTTTCGTGGCGGAAGCAAGACCTAATCCATAACCTTTTACAGGGTCTCATAGCTTGCTTACAGGTTGACAGACATGAAAGCGCTGTGGATTTGGCACTAAAATGATTGATCAAAAAGTGATCAATTACAATTGATTTGAAATGACATGCATCACATAACCACAAGTATGCTCGCTAACTCGCTTATTTATATAACGAGGCCCACACAAGGTATGGGGAAGCAAGTAATATATGCAGAATACTTATTTTAACGTTGGTTTCTCAATGGCTGTTTGGGAGCATAGAAGGATTTCAACCTTCTCTTTAGCACTGCAAGCTGGAGGGAGGTTAAATCAGAGGATCATCATTTAATAATCATCCTCAACGTCTTTAGCTGCCGAGCGAAGAATGAGCCAGACTATCACCGCGATGATCACAACAATACCGGCTATTATCAACGTTATCTTCAATTCCAAAATTGCCTTATTCAAAGTGTTATTAATACTCATCGCGGTTGAGTAACTAATAAAATAGCGTATAACGCTCGACATTGCTGGATTGAGCGCTTTCTCCGATCAATTAAGTTATGTGATAGCGCTGGCAGGGATGCTAGCAGATATTAAAAGCATAATCGATATGCAACATAGTAATTAGGAGTATTGTTTAGTGGCGATGGTGAGTGTCAAATTTAATGCACGAAAACAGTGCATATCATCAGTAGATAGCCATTCTGATTAAATAGAAACCTTTATTTTATAAATTATTTGCCATGATAGACAGCTTCAATATTGTAACCATCTGGATCAAGAACAAATGCAGCATAATAGTTTTCATGATAATGAGGACGGTAGTCAGGCTCTCCATTCGATATTGCACCAGCTTCCATGGCAGCATTATAGAATTGATTGACCTCATTTTTGCTTGCAGCACGGAAAGCGATATGGCTTCTTGGGGTATAAGGTTTACCTTCCATTACCCAAAAGTCACCGCCGGGATCATCCCCATTGGCTGAAATTTTCACACCAAAACCACAGGCATCACCAAGGTTTAGACGTATCTCGTAATTGAGAGGTGCAAGCGCTACACTGTAAAAATCTTTACTTATTAATATATTAGTAACGTTAATCCCCGTATGGTCTATCACTCTTTATCCCTTCTATTAAATGCCAGCCATTAATCTCATTCGAGTATAGCTCACACAGAACATCTTATAATTTGATGCTAATCTCAATCCTTATTAAGACATTGCATAACTTGCAGCCACGCTGTTTCTGTTTCTTTTCCCAGTTGTTGGAATACCTGTCGTAGCAGTTGCATTTGTGTCTCTGTTAATTGAGATTCAAGCTTTTTACCGGCGGGGGAGAGAGATAACTGCCGCACTCTTTGATCATATTCGGCGGTGGTAACCGTGATTAGCTCCATTTTAACTAATTGTTTTAATGGTGCATTAAGCGCTTGTTTGCTGATTTTCAGAATTCCCAACAAGGCATTGATGGCGATATCAGGATTGTGTCCGACAAAGTACAGGATGCGGTGGTGAACCCGACCTAATCCTCGCTGAGCCAGTAATTTATCCGGTAGTTCAGTAAATGTCCGATAACCAAAATAGAACTGTTCGATGGCTTGATGCAGTCGTTGGTCTTCCTGTTGCGGGACGTTTTTGGAGGTTGCCATCGGATTTTTATCACAAATTAAAAAATAATTAGGTCAATACTATTGACGTAATCAGCCGTCCATTTTACTGTCCATAAAGGTCAAATATGTTGACCTTTATGGAAGGACTGCCATGAATAAGACTGTAGTGGATCAGAATAATCGATTTTCCTCACGGCTGCACGATCTTCACCCCTCGCCTATACGGGAAATACTCTCTGTTATTGAACTGCCTGGGATGATCTCATTTGCTGGCGGCTTGCCTGCGGTTGAAAGTTTCCCGCACTTGCACCTGGAAGGAATGCCGCAATCGATGTTGCAATACGGGGCCAGTGAAGGGGAAACAGAATTGCGCAGGCATATTGCGCAGAATTTATGTAGGCGCGGTTTATCTTGCACTGAGGAGCAGGTCCTGATTATTTCAGGCTCGCAACAAGGAATTGATCTGGTCGCTAAATTATTTATTGATGCAGGAACACCTGTCGCTGTTGAGTCGCCCACTTATTTGGCGGCATTGCAGGTATTTCGGTTCTTCGGGGCACAATTTGTGGCTTATGATTCGGCACAACCTGATATTGATAAACTCAAAACAGAAAAGCCTGCTTTTGCCTACAGCATCCCAACTTTTCAGAATCCAAGTGGTCACTGTCTTGATAGTACGCAGCGGGCCACATTAGCAAAGGCGTGTGATGACCTTATGTTGCCGCTGTTTGAAGATGATCCCTATCATGACCTGGTCTATGATCCGTGTGAGCGAAAGCCGGTATGTGCCTTATTACAGCACGCACCGTGGATTTATCAGGGGTCCTTTTCTAAAAGTTTATCCCCGGCATTGCGGTTAGGCTATCTGGTTGCTTCGTCAGAGTTAATTCCTTATCTGACACGGCTAAAGCAGGCGGCTGATCTACACAGTAGCCGAATCAGCCAATGGCTGGTATTGCAACAGCTAGGTGCCGCCAACCATGCTGAACATATGGACCAACTGGCCACATATTATAAGAGTCGTCGTGATGCATTTGAGATCTCTTTACAACGCCATTTTGGTTCTCTTGCCACTTGGGAGAAACCTGCCGGTGGGTTATTCTTCTGGCTCACACTTAATCATTGTATTGATACTCGTAAACTATTGCCTAAAGCACTCGAAAAAAATATTGCATTTATGCCGGGCGAATCGTTCCTGCCATATCCGTCAGAGGGCTGTGGCCAGTTACGACTTAACTTCAGTCATGCAACAGAAGAACAAGCTGATATTGGTTTACAGACGTTAGCTGCTTTGGTGAGAGAAGATTGTTAATATTCTAAAATAGCTTACAAATAGAATGGCGAGAGCCGCAATAATAGAGAAAATTAATTAATAGGCGGGAGTCTTTCCCGCCAATATATTTTTGTTATTAAATATGTCTATGTGAAAGGATGTTCTTTCTTTAGAATTTTATCAATTATATTTAATACGCCAGAGTCGTTATTTGATTCGGCCTGATACTTTGCTACATTCTTAATGTTGTCTGGAGCATTTGCCATGGCATAACCAAAGCCGGCGTACTGTAACATTTCAATATCATTGCCACCATCGCCAAAAGTTACGACTTGTTGATCAGTTACATCCCACATTTTTTGGAGTAGTTTAATACCATGGGCTTTATGAATTCCGGGTATTATAAGGTCTACAGAACCATGTCCACTTGATACCGGGGTCACTATATCTGCGAGTTCTTGCTCGATAAATTTCATAAAGTCTACCAGTTTCTCATTGGGTAAACTTATCGCAAATTTGAATGCAGACTCTGTTACTTGATCGAAGTTATCGATAATTTTAAGGCGATGGTAGTATTTACTCATTGTAGTGTAGAAATAATTATCTGAAGAGCTCAACATGTAAGCGCCATTTTTGCCACAAACAATGACATCAAGATAGGGTATTGGTAGTAATGTTTTTAGCACTTTATTACAATCTTCATCAGAGATTGAACCGCAGAAAATTTCAGTATTCTTGTTACTGACATAAGCCCCATTTTCAGCAACAAAAGCGATTTCATTGGCAATCTCAGGGAAGAATGAAATTAGCTGATAATATTGATTACCACTGGCAACAACAAATTTTATTCCATTTTCTTTTAGTTGTGAATATTGTGTAATAAACCGTTCCCTATCAAAACTCATCTGATCATTGAGAAAGGTTCCATCCATATCAACAGCAATGATTTTAATGCTCATACAATTTCCCTCTTTAACATCTTGGTTTGATAGAGAATATCTCGGCATAGTATACCTAAAAAAAAGCTAGCATAATTTTGCTAGCAGGTAAAATTACCATACTCAGTCACACTTTTATCTTCAAAAAACAGATTGACCCACTATCCACCGGCTTTATTTATCGGTAGATAAATGTTTAGTCACTGGAATATTTCAGTTTGAATGCCCCAACTGCTATGACAATAAATGTCAGGGCAACCACTGTGAATGCAGTGTAGAGGTCAGTTATATGTGCAATAAAACCGATCAGTGCCGGCCCCCCTAAAATACCGAAATAACCCAGCGTTGCGACCATGGCTACCGACATGTTCACGGGCATTACACTTTCCTGGCCAGCCAGCGTGATAAGTACCGGAACAATATTAGCTGCACCTATTCCTACCAGTGCAAAGCCAAATAACGTAAATTTCCAGTCAGGTATTATGACGGCAATGGCATAGCCGGTCATGGCGATGATACTGCTAAAAATCAGTACATGCTTGCGTCCCAAAATACTGACAACTTTATCACCAGTGAAACGCATTACAGACATGGTGCCACCGAAAATAGCAAACCCCCAACCGGCATGTGCTATGTCAAGGCCACGGTCATTGGTTAGAAATACGCCACTCCAATCTAATACTGCACCTTCCGCCATAAAACAAATCATGCACATAAGTGCCATTAATATGAGCCTGAAGTTTGGGCGTGGTTTTATTTTTGGCTGTTGATTAGGTTCTTTATGATCGCCAAAAGGGATTAATTCCTTGAAAACGACTGAGGTAATTATAGCCATTATCACGACGGCAATCAGCGTTACGGGGAGGGGCATTAAGCCAAGAGTAAATAATATTGCACCGCCGCCAGCACCCGCAATTGAACCAATGCTGAATAAACAGTGGAAACCTGACATCAGTGGTTTATCCGAGGATTGTTCAACCAGAGAGCCTTGGACATTAACCGCAACGTCGACTAAACCAATGCCTGCGCCAAAAAAGAACAGACATAGTGCCATCAAAGGGAACTGATCAATAATTGCCAATGTGGGCAGGAAAACAGCGCTAACAACGATACCTAATAGTATTATTCTTCTACAGCCGAAGCGGCCAATCAGTTTGCCAGAGAATAGCATTGCCAGTAGGGAGCCTGTTCCCAAGCAAAGTAATAACATCCCCAAAGAGCCTGCATCAAAATGAAGTCTATTCTGTGCATAGGGCACCAACGATGCCCAAAGGCCCATAGCAAATCCAGCGACAAAGAAGATAGAGCGCGTAGATGTGCGTGTAGCCGGTGTATCCAGAGGGTAGTCGACGACATGGCTAGACATTTAAGCACCTTTCTCTGGTAAGTGGCAGCGAGCAAGTAATAAGTATAGTCACTTTATAAATGACTTATATTAAGTTGTGAAATATACAGTGGGTACCTGGCTTGTCAAGAACATTTTTGCCTATCAAGGTGGTTTGCCGACTAGAGAAAAGGGCATACGACGGTTAGGATAGCCTGAAGGTGGGAGAGGGGGCTCTAGAAAAATTTTCTCATCATAGATACCGCTGAATACTAGATCTCAAATACTCGAAAATTATTATAGGCATCAAGAGTGTATTCTGATATTCCATTGTGATAATCGTATTTAATGTTGTCGCGATAGACAAAATGGGGTATGTGTTTGCAATCAAATTTTTTGAGTAATTGAGCAGATAATTCTGCAATACAATTTTGACTGATATGTTCTCCTGAGATGGCTATGGTTGCAGGGTTAATCATGGCGATCAACGATGAAGTAATATAAATAAGTCGTTGTTGCACCAGTTCATGGTGAGAATTTATATTAGTCCCTAGATTGTCATAAAATGGCAGTTGCGACACTTCACCTGCAAATTGACTTGCACCACGTAGCATTTTACCTGAAATAACAATGCCACAGCCGGCACAATGTCTTGGTGGCATAAAAATATAGGCGATAGGTTCATTTATATTACGGCAGTGATTACGATAAAAACCAAATGCGGTATAATTCATGTCATTCCCCGCCTGAACAAAAATACCGAATCGGTTACTTAATAATTCAGTGATTGCCAATCCCTCCAGGCGGGTAATATCGCAAGTAAGTATTTTTCCATCCACAATGACACCGGGCAATCCTAGCCCTATTACTTTGATATTATTGTATTTATCTGAAAATTCTTGAATTTGCGCGAGCAACATATCTTCAGTTAAATCAGAATATATTTTATCGTACTCAACAATGATTTTGCCATCTGCAGACCTTAGGGATGACGATATAACGCCGGAGGTATCGCTCCCTTCAATATAAATACTTAATATGCTAAAGTAATTTGAGTTGTATATATAGCGCTTTGCTGGCCGGCCACCACGTGATTCATCAATAGATTCTTCAATGATTTCGCCCTTTGAACATAATTCATTCAAAATGGTGCCACATGTTGCCAAGCTTAATCCAGTTTGAGCAGATATATCGCCTTTGGTTGCGGATGACAGCGATTTTAATGTGCTTGCAACCAACATAATATTTTTTTGTTTCATCTGCCGGGTGGTATTAAGCGGTACAGTAGTCATTTTCTTCACCAAATATTTAATTGAAATGAATATAACATGTTCGTATTTATGAAGAAATAATTATCATGGCATTTATCCGTATGGTTGTGGTGATTAAACTTTGCTATAAATGAGTACAGTTGTCGAGCTATAACCACCAGTGGTATTTTCTGTTTTCGTGACTCTCGCGTTTCACGATATTGATGCTTTAGAGGCTGCCTTGTAAAGGGACTATTTGATGGAACCATTACTGACGGATCGTTTGCTATTAATACCTTTAACCCTACAGGATGTTGACCAGATTCAGTTAAAATTTCCGGTATGGGAAGTGGTGAAGTATTTAGATGCTTCTGCCGTACCTTGGCCTTACCCAGCCGATGGTGCCCTGACCTTTGTCCGTGATATTGCATTACCTAAGATGCAATGTGGTAGCCGTTTTTTCTGGTCAATCAGGCCGAAGGTTTCACCAGAGACCTTGATTGGTGTTATTAATTTGGCCTGTGATACAGACGATCACCGTGGCTTTTGGTTAAGCCCTGTGTGGCAAGGGCAGGGGTTAATAACGGAAGCCAGTGATGCAGTCACTCACTTCTGGTTTACACAATTGGACCAGCCTTATTTACGAGTGACAAAGGCCGCACCGAATAAGGCGTCAGCCGCCATATCACGTAAAAATGGTATGCGTTTGGTTGCAACGCAGGAGCGAGACTACGTTAGTGGGCATTTCCAGACGGAAATATGGGAAATCAGTCGCGAAGAGTGGTTGAGAAATAAGCGCTGAACCATGGCATGCCAGCTTTGAGGTTATTAATGAGACTAACCGAATGAATAAAATCTGTGGTTGGGCGACAGACTCTTGTTGATAGGGTTGCTAACATGGTGCATATACCGCACAAAGGAGGAGTACAACAATGGGAAATCGCATCACTTTAGCGCGAGTTTACGATGTTCAGCCGCCATATCAAGCCAATACCTTTCTGACTGATCGGCTGTGGCCGCGAGGCATTAGCAAAACCCGGCTGTTAGGGGTGGTATGGTTAAAAGAAGTGGCGCCGGAAAATGCATTACGAAAATGGTTTCATCAATGTTTAGATTGGCCAGAGTTTGTGGTGCGTTATCAGGCCCAGCTTGATAGCTCAACGGCCTGGCAACCTTTACTAGACGTACTGAAACAACAGCCAATTACGTTGCTGTATGGCAGTCGCGACACGCAACAGAATCAGGCGGTAGTGTTACGTGATTTTCTGCTTAGCAAGCTATAGTATTTTCTCTTGTAATACCCATACTGCGGCTTCAACCCGCGATTTCAGCTTCATTTTTTTCAACAGATGTTTGACATGAACTTTAACGGTGCTCTCTGCAATCAGCAATTTCCGGGCAATGGTTTTATTCGGTAACCCTTTAGCGATCAGCTTCAATATGTCGCGTTCACGTGGGGTGAGGGTGTTAATATCGCGCTCATTATCAGACCGATTCTCGCGGAGGTTGATTGCCAGTATCGACATCAATGCGTCGCTGAGAACCATTTGTCCTGCTGCTGCATCATACAATGAGACCAGCAAATCTTCAGGGTCCATATCTTTTAGCAGATAACCATCGGCCCCGCGTTTTAAGGCACTGATGACATCATCCTGATGGTCAGAAACGGTAAACACTACAATTCGCCCGGATAGTGGCTGCTGACGCAATCTATCCAGTGTTTCCAATCCATTCATGCCCGGCATGTTTAAATCCAGCATGATCAAATCAGGATCAAGATTGGTGGCGAGAATAATACCTTGAGCACCGTTGCTGGCCTCACCTGCGATGGATAACCCAGGTGCCATGCTGATTAATTGCTTAATACCGTGCCTTAGCATCGGGTGGTCATCAATCAACAGGATGGTCGCGGCGTCTTGTTCACTCATGAATAGTTCCTGTAGCTGAGAGGGTAAATACCTCGAACGGAAGGGTTGATCGATATTCTTCCTCATCCTTGACTATTACCCCATAACCAATAGGGAGTACCCCCTAATAGTCAACGGGTGTATTACTCGGTTTCAAGAAAACATTCACATCGGCAACTAAATGAAAAGAGGCTCTTTTTTACCAGTAAACCTACTACCCACAAATTATGTATGGGTATTGTTAGCTAAAAGTTAACTTCACATCCTCTTGATGTAAATCAACTTTGAAATAGCCTCTGGTGCCTAGGGTGACGCATTACTTCCCGTTTGTGGTCACCCTGACTGAGGTTTTTATGTCGCACTCTCCGACACCATTAACTAACTCATCATCTTCCGCTATCCCGGCAAAGTTAGCCGGTGGTCAATCAATACCGCAGTGGTACCCGGAAGATCCACAGTTCTGGCAACAGGTAGGGCATAGTGTTGCCCGGCGAAATTTGTGGATTTCAGTACCAGCATTGTTACTGAGTTTCTGTGTCTGGATGCTGTTTAGTGCGGTCGCAGTGAATCTGAATAAAGTGGGCTTTAACTTCACCACCGATCAACTGTTCATGCTGACAGCATTACCCTCAGTATCGGGGGCACTGTTACGTGTTCCATACTCGTTTGTCATACCGGTCTTTGGTGGTCGTCGCTGGACGGCTATTAGCACATTGTTTCTGGTTATCCCCTGCCTCTGGTTAGGTATCGCGGTACAGGACAGCACCACCCAGTATGGAACATTTGTATTGATTTCATTGTTGTGTGGTTTTGCCGGTGCGAACTTTGCCTCTAGCATGGCTAATATCAGTTTTTTCTTCCCGAAAGCCAAGCAGGGGGGGGCGCTGGGCCTCAATGGGGGATTGGGGAATCTTGGCGTCAGTGTGATGCAACTTATCGCCCCTATGGCTATTTCGGTTGGGGTGTTCAGTGCCTTTATGGGCAGTGGCTATCCACAAGCCGATGGTAGCCAGCTCTGGTTGCAAAACGCAGCCTATATCTGGATCCCCTTTTTGCTGATATTCAGTGTGGCGGCCTGGTTTGGTATGAATGACTTGTCTGCTGCAAAAGCGTCGATTATCCAGCAATTACCGGTCCTGAAACGTGGCCATTTGTGGATTTTGGCGGTGTTATATCTGGCAACTTTTGGTTCATTTATCGGTTTCTCAGCCGGATTTGCCATGTTGGCAAAAACACAATTTCCTGATGTTGTCATCCTGCATTACGCTTTCTTCGGCCCGCTATTGGGCGCACTGGCTCGTCCAATGGGCGGTGCGCTCTCTGATCGCTTTGGCGGCATTCGCGTCACCTTCGTCAATTTTATCCTGATGGCAATATTTGCGGCATTACTCTTCCTCACCTTACCGGGAACCAATGTTAATGGCTCCTTCTTTGCCTTTTTTGGCGTATTCATGCTGCTGTTTCTGACGGCGGGACTGGGCAGTGGATCAACGTTTCAGATGATTGCGGTGATCTTTCGCAAGTTAACTGTCGATCGAGTGACCCTCGCGGGGGGGAGTGATGAACAAGCGCAGCATGATGCCGTCAGAGAGTCAGCGGCGGCACTGGGTTTCATCTCAGCCATTGGCGCTATCGGCGGTTTCTTTATTCCTAAATCCTTTGGTACCTCGCTGGCCCTAACCGGTTCACCGGCCGGCGCGATGAAGCTATTCGTGGTTTTTTATGTGGTTTGCGTATTGATCACCTGGTTTGTCTACGGGCGCAAGCTTAACGCGGGTATGGCGACCAAAAAACCACGTTGACCGGTACGGTCCGATAAATAAGCAACATTGAGCAATGTTAATCCACTTATAAAAATAAACAGGGCCGTTATGTCCCCAATCAGGAGGTCTCCCGATGAGCAAATTTCTTGACCGATTTCGTTATTTTAAACAACTTGCCGAGCCTTTTGCACAAGGCCATGGCCAGACACTGGACACCAATCGTGATTGGGAAGATGGCTATCGTAGCCGCTGGCAGCATGACAAAGTGGTACGTTCAACTCATGGTGTGAATTGTACGGGTTCATGTAGCTGGAAGATTTATGTCAAAAATGGGTTGGTCACTTGGGAAACCCAGCAAACTGACTACCCGCGTACCCGCCCGGATTTACCTAATCATGAACCCCGTGGTTGCCCTCGTGGGGCCAGCTATTCCTGGTATTTGTACAGTGCTAATCGGCTGAAGTACCCGATGATGCGCAAGCATCTGTTGCAATTGTGGCGTGCTGCCAAAGTGCTGCACAGTGATCCGGTGGAGGCATGGGCTTCAATTGTTGGCGATAGCGTACAATCAAAGGATTATAAACAGGCTCGTGGCCGGGGGGGCTTTGTCCGTTCGACCTGGCAGGAAGTGAATGAACTGATTGCCGCCGCTAACGTCTATACCGCCAAACAGTATGGGCCGGATCGGATTATCGGTTTTTCACCGATTCCAGCGATGTCGATGGTTTCCTACGCGGCGGGCGCGCGCTATCTATCACTGATAGGCGGCGTTTGCCTCAGTTTCTATGACTGGTATTGCGATTTGCCTCCGGCATCACCGATGACCTGGGGTGAGCAAACTGACGTGCCAGAATCCGCTGACTGGTACAACTCATCCTACATTATTGCCTGGGGTTCAAATGTTCCGCAGACCCGTACACCCGACGCCCACTTCTTTACCGAAGTCCGTTACAAAGGGACCAAAACTGTAGCGGTGACGCCGGATTATGCAGAGGTCGCTAAACTGTGTGACCAATGGCTGAATCCGAAACAAGGAACAGACAGTGCCATGGCTATGGCAATGGGGCATGTGATCCTCAATGAATTCCATCTACAACGACAAAGCAGCTACTTTGTTGAATACATGCGTCAGTACACCGACATGCCGATGCTGGTATTACTTGAACCTCGTCATAGCGGCGATTATGCCGCCGGGCGGTTACTGCGCGCCGCCGATCTGGTGGATAATCTGGGAGAGGAGAATAACCCAGAATGGAAGACCATTGCCATTGACGCTAACAGCGGGCAGTTGGTAGCGCCGCAAGGGTCTATCGGTTATCGCTGGTGTGAAAAGGGTAAATGGAACCTTGAGCAGCGCGAGGGCAAAACGCAGCAGGAAGTCTCATTACAACTCAGTTTATTGGGTCAACATGATGCTATTGTTAATGTCGGATTTCCCTACTTTGGTGGCGAAATCAGTGAGAATTTTCAAAGTGTTGCGCTAGAGGAAATACTGCAACACAAGTTGCCAGTAAAACGGTTGCCATTAGCCGATGGCAGTGAAGCACTGGTGACCAGTGTTTATGACCTGATGATGGCAAACTATGGCCTGGATCGTGGTTTGGCTGATGACAACTGCGCCAGCAGTTATGACGATATAAAAGCTTACACTCCTGCCTGGGCTGAAAAAATTACTGGCGTTGCACGTCAGGATATTATCCGCATTGCGCGTGAATTTGCAGATAACGCCGAGAAAACCCATGGCCGTTCGATGATTATCGTCGGGGCCGGTATTAATCACTGGTATCACATGGATATGACCTACCGTGCACTGATTAATATGCTGATTTTCTGCGGCTGTGTCGGGCAAAGTGGCGGCGGTTGGGCGCACTATGTGGGGCAGGAAAAACTGCGACCACAAACCGGCTGGTTACCTTTGGCATTTGGCCTCGATTGGCAACGTCCACCGCGCCATATGAACAGTACGTCATTTTTCTATAATCACTCCAGTCAGTGGCGTTATGAGACCGTCAGCACCACCCAATTACTCTCTCCCTTGGCCGACAGTTCGCGCTTTAGCCCAAGTCTGATTGATCTTAATGTGCGCGCTGAACGTATGGGGTGGCTGCCTTCGGCCCCGCAACTGAATTGCAATCCATTGACCCTTGCCGCCAGCGCACAACAAGCCGGTCAAACACCGGTAGAATATACCGTCGATAGCCTTAAAAACGGGTCACTGAGATTTGCCGCTGAACAGCCAGATGATCCACAAAACTTCCCGCGAAACTTGTTTGTCTGGCGTTCCAACCTACTGGGTTCTTCCGGCAAAGGGCATGAATATATGCTCAAGTATTTGTTGGGTACGGAAAATGGTATTCAGGGTAAAGATTTGGGCCAGCAAGGTGGGGTGATGCCGGAAGAGGTTGAATGGCAGGAACAGGGAGGCGAAGGCAAGCTGGATTTAGTCGTGACATTGGATTTCCGCATGTCTAGTACGTGTCTCTATTCAGACATCATTTTACCCACCGCAACCTGGTACGAAAAAGACGACATGAATACCTCGGATATGCATCCGTTTATTCACCCGCTGTCTGCGGCGGTAGATCCTGCCTGGGAGTCTAAAAGCGACTGGGATATCTACAAAGATATTGCCGAAACCTTCTCTCGAGTTTGCGTCGGCCATTTAGGTCAGGAAACCGATGTAGTGACCTTACCCATCCAACATGATTCGCCAGCCGAACTGGCACAGCCATATGGTGTAAAGGACTGGAAAAAAGGTGAATGTGAACTGATACCGGGCCAAACCGCGCCGCACATTGTGGTGGTCGAGCGCGATTACCCAGCAACCTATGCTCGCTTTACTGCCTTGGGTCCCCTATTGGATAAATTAGGTAATGGCGGCAAAGGGATTAACTGGAATACCCAGACTGAAATTGATTTCCTCAAAAAACTTAACCATACCCAGCCTGACGGCCCTGCCGCCGGACGACCAAGAATTGATACTGCTATTGATGCCGCAGAGGTGATTTTATCCTTGGCCCCTGAAACCAACGGTCAGGTGGCGGTAAAAGCCTGGCAGGCTTTGGAACAACTTACCGGTCGCCAACATGCTCACTTAGCTCTGAATAAAGAAGATGAAAAAATTCGTTTTCGCGATATTCAGGCGCAACCACGCAAAATCATTTCCAGTCCAATCTGGTCCGGCTTGGAAGATGAGCATGTTTCCTATAATGCTTGTTACACCAACGTTCATGAGTTGATCCCGTGGCGCACCCTTTCAGGCCGGCAACAACTTTATCAGGATCATGAATGGATGCGTGCTTTTGGTGAGAGTTTGTTGTGCTATCGCCCGCCAATAGATACTCGTGCCGCCCAACCTTTGCTTAATAAGAAGCCGAACGGTAACCCAGAGAAAGCACTTAACTTCCTGACACCCCATCAGAAGTGGGGCATTCACTCAACCTACAGTGACAACCTGTTGATGCTGACACTGTCGAGAGGGGGGCCTATCGTTTGGTTGAGTGAAGATGATGCCAAAGATCTGCTGATAGAAGATAACGACTGGATTGAGGCGTTTAACAGTAATGGCGCATTAACTGCTCGTGCCGTCGTCAGCCAGCGAATTCCGTCAGGCATGACCATGATGTACCACGCACAGGAGCGCATTATTAATATCCCCGGTTCTGAAATTACCGGCCAACGTGGCGGTATTCATAACTCAGTCACCCGTATCAGTCCAAAACCAACCCATATGATTGGCGGATATGCGCAATTAGCCTACGGCTTTAACTACTACGGCACGGTAGGGTCCAATCGCGATGAGTTCGTGGTGGTGCGCAAGATGAATAAGATTGATTGGCTGGATGACGAACAGCAAAACCAGAGCAAAACCGGGGGCAAACTATGAAAATCCGTTCACAAGTCGGCATGGTTCTGAATCTGGACAAATGTATTGGCTGTCATACCTGCTCAGTAACCTGCAAAAATGTTTGGACCAGCCGCGAGGGTATGGAATATGCCTGGTTTAACAACGTGGAAAGCAAACCGGGGCTGGGTTATCCGCACGATTGGGAGAATCAGGATAAATGGAAGGGGGGCTGGATCCGCAAGATTAATGGCAAATTGACCCCCCGTATGGGGAGCCGAGTCGGGGTCCTCGCCAAGATATTTGCTAACCCTGATGTACCAGCATTAGATGATTATTACGAACCCTTCGATTTTGATTACCAGCACTTGCACAACGCACCGGCTGGAAAACATCAGCCGGTAGCTCGCCCACGTTCGCTGATTACCGGTCAACGAATGGAGAAAATCGAGAACGGCCCTAACTGGGAAGAGATTCTGGGCGGTGAGTTTTCTAAGCGATCTAAAGACCAGAACTTCGCCCATATTCAGAAAGAGATGTATGGGCAATTTGAACATACCTTCATGATGTATTTGCCACGTTTATGTGAACACTGCCTTAACCCCGCCTGTGTCGCAACTTGCCCCAGTGGGGCAATTTATAAACGGGCTGAAGACGGTATTGTGCTGATTGATCAGGATAAATGCCGGGGCTGGCGTATGTGTCTGACCGGTTGCCCGTATAAAAAAATCTATTTCAACTGGAAAAGCGGCAAGTCGGAGAAGTGTATTTTCTGCTATCCACGCATTGAGTCCGGTGAACCGACCGTTTGTTCAGAAACCTGTGTGGGGCGCATTCGTTATCTGGGGGTACTACTGTATGACGCGGATGGCATTGAACAAGCCGCGGCTACTACTGATGAGAAAAACCTCTACCAACGGCAAATGGATATTTTCCTCGATCCCCATGATCCGCTGGTGATTGCCGAAGCGCAGAAACAGGGGATTCCCTTAAGTGTCATTGAGGCCGCCCAACGCTCCCCGGTTTACAAAATGGCAGTGGAATGGAAATTGGCACTGCCGTTGCACCCCGAATACCGGACCTTGCCGATGGTATGGTATGTCCCGCCGTTGTCACCGATTCAGTCTGCGGCAGACTCTGGCGCGCTGCCCCACAGCGGGGTGCTACCGGATGTGGAAAGCCTGCGTATCCCGGTTCAGTATTTAGCCAACTTACTGACTGCTGGTGATACTCAACCGGTATTAATGGCACTGAAACGGATGCTGGCAATGCGCCACTATAAACGGGCTGAAACCGTTGAGGGTAAAACTGATCTCAGTGCACTGGAGGCCGTGGGGCTAACAGAGGCGCAAGCGCAAGAGATGTACCGCTATCTGGCGATTGCTAATTATGAAGATCGCTTTGTCATTCCATCCAGCCACCGTGAAATAGCCCGTGACGCTTTCCCGGAAAGTAAGGGGTGCGGCTTCAGTTTCGGCGATGGTTGCCATGGCAGTGACAGTCGTTTCAATTTGTTCAATAGCCGCCGCATTGATGCCGTTGATGTCACACGTAAGACTGACCAGGGGGCCATTCATGATTAGTTTGAGAATCATTTCACGTTTGCTGGAATACCCAGATATTGATCTGTGGCAAAACCGGCAAGAAGTTGTTGAGGCGCTCGACAGCGCCGACGAACTCACGACGGAACAGGTTCATCGGCTCAGGCAATTTATCAATACATTATGTCAGAGCGAATTGCTTGAGTGTCAGGCTAGCTATTGTGGCTTATTTGACCGGGGGCGAGCCACCTCACTGTTGCTATTTGAACATGTGCATGGTGAGTCGCGCGATCGTGGTCAGGCCATGGTGGACCTCATGGCACAGTATCAACGTGCGGGGTTAGTGCTTGACTGTAAAGAGTTGCCTGATTTCCTGCCACTTTATCTTGAGTATCTGGCTAACCAGCCAGTGCAGGATATCACCTTGGGTTTGCAGGATATTGCACCCATTTTGGCGCTGCTGGGGGCACGTTTACATCAGCGGGATAGCGACTATGCCCAGTTGTTTGATCTGCTGTTAGTGCTGTCTGGCAGTGCTATTCGCAGTGAAAATCTTGGCGATAAAGTGGCGGGTGAAAGCCGGGATGACACCGCCAAAGCACTGGATGCGGTATGGGAAGAGGAGCAAGTGAAATTCCTCGGCACGCAGGGGTGTGCATCAGCTCAGCAGGGGATGCCCCCCAAACACCTTGCCGATGCCGTACTACCACAATATCTCAGTATTCAGTCTGCCTCAGAGGGCAAAAAAGTCGTTCAGTCCCATGTGGTGACGGACCGTAAAGGAGCCATCTTATGAGCTTTTTGAATAAATTCTTTTTTGATATTTATCCTTACATGGCAATGGTGATTTTCTTTGTGGGCAGTTGGTTGCGTTACGACTATGGGCAATATAGCTGGCGAGCAGGTTCCAGTCAGATGTTAGATAAGAAAGGTGTATGGCTGGCATCTAATTTATTCCACATCGGTATTCTGGGGATATTCTTCGGCCATGTGCTGGGTATGCTGACGCCACATTGGATGTATGAATCGTTCTTACCGATAGAGATAAAACAAAAAATGGCGATGATTGCTGGCGGTGCCTGCGGTCTGATGATGTTAGTCGGTGGTGTCATGCTGCTACACCGCCGCTTGACTAATTCGAGGATCAGAGCAACCAGTACCCGGGTAGATATCCTGATTCTGATATTGCTGGTGGTACAAGTTAGCTTGGGGCTAGTGAGTATTCCGTTTTCTGCTCAACATATGGATGGTAGCGAGATGATGAAATTGGTCGGTTGGGCGCAGTCAATTGCGACTTTCCGCACCGGAGCATCGGCCTATCTGATAGATGTAGCCTTGATTTTCAAGTTGCATATTGTCTTGGGATTGACCCTTTTTGTTTTATTCCCGTTCTCACGCTTGGTACATATCTGGAGCGTACCCATCGAATATTTAACGCGCCGTTATCAACTGGTGCGTAACCGCCACTAAGCGTGTCGATTCAGCCCGTAGGTCTCTCTATCAACCGACGGGCTAACGATGGGCTTTAACCGGTGGAGTTTTGTTCGCGTAACTTAGCCAGAGCCACTTCTGAAGCGTTTATATCTTCCCGCGGGCGCTGTTTGGGCATTGTATCTACCGGTGCGGCAGCTACCTCAGTGGCGCGCTTACGTAAACTAAACCAACCGGCAACCAATAACATGGCCACTACCGGCAATGTGGCGATAGTCCAGGTTCCATTCGGATAGTCGAAAGCCATCATCACTAAAACACCTGCCAGGAAAAACAGCGTCAGCCAGGATGTGACCGGCGCACCGGGCATTTTAAAGGATACGGGTTTTGCTGTTCCCTGCTTTATTGCCTGACGTAATTTCATCTGACAGATAATGATGAATGCCCATGAGCTGATAATACCCAAAGAGGCAATATTAAGAACGATTTCAAATACCTGTGATGGTACCAGATAGTTAAGTAGCACGCCGAAGACATAAATACCCACGGTAACCAATATGCCGGCGTAGGGAACAGATTGTGGGCTCATTTTGGACATGAATTTAGGTGCTGAGCCACCCATGGATAATGAGCGCAGAATACGACCTGTCGAGTAAAGGCCAGAGTTCAAACTGGAAAGTGCGGCAGAAAGTACCACGATATTCATGATGGTCCCGATATAGGGGACGCCTAAGTTACTAAAGAAGGTGACAAAAGGGCTTTGGCCGGCCTGATAGGCATTCCATGGCAGCAGACACACCAGTAGCACCACAGAACCGACGTAGAATAGGCCAATCCGCCAAATCACACTATTAATTGCCTTTGGCAGCATCTTTTCCGGGTCTTTACATTCACCGGCCGCCGTACCAATTAATTCAATACCGGCAAAGGCGAATATCACCCCTTGAACCAATATCAACGCGGGTAACAACCCGTGGGGGAACAATCCGCCATTATCGGTTATCAGGTGTATACCGGTGGGATGCCCGGCAACACTTTGCCCTGTGCCGAGAAAGATCACACCCACGACCAGAAAGATAGCAATGGCTGCGACTTTGATCAGTGCAAACCAAAATTCCATTTCAGCAAACCATTTAACGCCAATCATATTCATGGTGGCAACAATTGAGAGCGCACCCAGTGCAAATAACCACTGCGGAACATCAGAGAACGTCCCCCAATAGTGCATATAAAGGGCCACCGCAGTGATATCGACAATCCCGGTCATGGCCCAATTAAGGAAATACATCCATCCGGCAACATAGGATGCTTTCTCACCGAGGAATTCGCGGGCATAAGAAACAAAGCTGCCACTGGTTGGGCGGTGCATAACTAATTCACCGAGCGCTCTAAGAATAAAAAACGAGAAAATCCCACACACCAGATACACCAAGGCCAGTGCGGGGCCAGCCATTTGCAAGCGGGCGCCGGTGCCTAAAAATAACCCCGTACCAATAGAGCCACCGATAGCGATCATCTGGATATGACGTCGGCCCATACTTTTGTGGTAGCCAGTATCATGAGAGTCTAGCCAGCGTTTTTTGGCGGCGTGATGGGTCTTTGCAGTGTGTTTTCCTGACATCATAGCTTTCCCTATTTTCCTGTCTGTCGTGCAATCATCGTGAATGTATTACAGCAACTGATTGCTAAAGGTTAATGCATAAATAGCGTCTTAGCGCCTTCGATTATTATGGTTTCTATTGCTGCCACTGGATTCTGGGAGGGCATGCTATCGTTTCTATCGTGATGAGGCAAAAAAAATATTCACTTATAAATTATTTTTTTGTTCTATTACCGGAATCAGTAATTGCAAATGAAAGGTTAAATTATATACAGGAAAAATGTTTTTATGGTAATGTATTACTTATGCTTATAGGGCGAAATATCAGTATTTCTTAACTCATTGTTACATTTATGAAAGTAGAATTTTTTTGGATCGGAGTTATAGATTGGCTGTATATTATTCAACGATAAACCCTTCTTAGATTGAGTGTATTTATTAAGATTATTGCTTCACATAAAATTGCAATTTATCTTATTATAGATAAAAATAATATATTGTTTTTCTAAGTGTTAATTTTAAAATTTATAATTTATTTTTGTGTAGCGCAGTTAATATTTACGATGATATTTATCAAGCAATTAGATTGTTGTATTAACGTGACTTAATCTAATAGGTAAGTTGCAGAAACTCTTATTCGAATAGCCTCGACTTAGTGCTGTGCATAAAGCGTACTGCGTAAGATGCAATATGAGATCTAACACACAGTTTTCCGAGAATGATATTGCATTTTCTCACCTTCAATGATGATACTAATAACGCAATAGTTATATTTATTGCCATAATTTTATTGAGGCGTGTTACTGGTAAAGCAGGCAAGACCAAAATAAAAGTGTCCCCCGTCCGCGGGTGCATTTTTGTTTTGGTCTTTTTTTTTGTTTTTTTTAAGTGATAAATTCAGGGGAATAGCGATGGATTACCAGCAGTTAGGATTGAAGATCTTAGCGTTGATCGGGGGGAAGCGTAATGTCAGTAAGTTAACACATTGCGCCACCCGCTTGCGTTTTGAGTTTAACGATGACACTAAAGTTGATGCTAAACAGATTGAAAAACTGGAGGGTGTGATCAGTGTGGTCGAGCGAGGAGGCCAGTTTCAAATAGTTGTCGGCAACAACGTGCAGCAAACCTATCGGACGATATTGAAAGAGATTGGCAGTGTGCCAACAGCAGAGAAGCAGGGCAATAAAAATAAAACCAAAAATGGTATTTTCAGCCAGATAATCAGTGTGATTTCTACCACCTTTACTCCTGTCATTCCGGCTATTACCGGAGCCGGGATGATTAAGGCGTTGCTGGCAATTTTGAAACTCACCGGTGTGATTACAGCTAGCAGTACCACTTATCAGTTGCTCGATACCATTGCGGATGCGGCATTCTTTTTCCTGCCGGTTCTGCTGGCATATGGTGCCGCGATTAAGTTTGAATGTAATCCTATTTTGGCAATGACGATTGCCGGGGCACTGTTACACCCTAATTTGGCACAAATGTTGGTAAAAGGTGACGCGGTTAGTTTTATCGGTATTCAGGTTAGATTGGCTGATTATGCCGGTTCGGTATTACCGATTATCTTTACCGTTTGGTTGATGTCTTATGTCGAGCGCTTTGCCGAGCGAATTTCGCCCTCGATGATTAAATTTTTTACCAAGCCAATGATTATATTATTGATTACTGCTCCTTTGGCATTAGTCGTGATCGGGCCATTTGGTATCTTTCTTAATGATATGGTGGGCAGTGGTGCTGCCATTATAAACACGAAAGCCAGTTGGCTTATTCCCATGTTAATGGGGGCGCTGCAACCCTTCTTGGTTATTACGGGCACGGCGTGGGCCATGACCCCGATTGCAACCATGCAATTGACTAAGCAAGGCTATGAGATGATCAATGGCCCCGGTATGTTGGCATCCAATATTGCTCAGGGGGCGGCGACACTCTGTGTCGCCTTCAAAACAAAGAATAAGAACTTGAAACAACTGGCATCTTCAGCAGGCTTCACTGCACTTTTGGGGATAACCGAGCCGTCATTATATGGTGTGACCCTGAAGCTGAAACGCCCGCTGGTGGCGGCAATGATCGGCGGGGGCTGCGCTGGTGTTTATGCGGGGTTAAGTGGTGTGGTGCGTTACGCCTTTGTATCACCAGGGCTTGCTGCATTACCGGCGTTTATTGGCGAAAACCCAATGAACATTGTGCACGCATTAATAACCTGCGTTATTGCTATTGTGGTCACTTTCGCCCTGACCTGGGTATTGGGCTTTGAAGACCCGGTAGATGAACAATCGCAAGTTGATGAAAGTGATAACGTTCCCTTGTCTGCCTCTGTGGCGAGAACTACGGGGACAGCGGCTCAGGCAGCAGTCATAAGTAGTCCATTAAGCGGAAAATTAATCCCATTAGGCCAGGTTAACGATGATGTGTTTTCTCTGGGATTGTTGGGGCAGGGGGTGGCTATTATCCCTGATGTGGGTGAAATGCGCGCCCCAGTAACAGGTGAAATTATGACGTTCTTACCCAGTAAACATGCCGTCGGAATTAAATCAGACGACGGGGCTGAGGTTTTGATTCATATCGGTATTGATACCGTCAACTTAAATGGTCAGCACTTCAGTTCGACGCTGCAAGTGGGGGATCGTGTCATGGTGGGCGACCTACTGGTGAGTTTTGATATCACCGCCATTACTCAGGCAGGCTACGATATCGTCACACCGGTATTGATTGTAAACAGTGATGCGTATTCGCAGGTTAGCAGTGTAGCTTGCGGGCCAACTCAGTTTGGTGAGCCGATTATTACTCTGGGTGCACGTGGTTAGGGGGCGGTTATGATTTATCAACAATTACAGAACTTCCCAGCAGGATTTCTCTGGGGCGGTTCCACCTCTGCCTATCAGGTTGAAGGTGCTTGGGATGAAGACGGTAAAAGTCCATCGATCATTGATATGTGCCAGCATCCAGCAGGGACGGCAGATTTTAAAATCGCCAGTGACCACTACCATCACTATAAAGAAGACGTTAAGTTATTTGCCGAATTAGGCTTAAAGGCATACCGATTTTCTGTCGCCTGGACCCGCATTATCCCTGATGGTTCGGGGGCGGTTAATCCTGCGGGGATCGCGTTTTATCAGAATTTGATTGATGAACTTAATCATTACGGCATAGAGCCAGTTGTCACACTTTACCATTTTGATTTGCCCTATTGTCTGGAGCAGCAGGGTGGTTGGGGGCATCGCGCCACGATTGATGCCTTTGTTGAATACGCCAAAGTGCTCTTTAGCCATTTTGGTAGCAAAGTAAAATATTGGCTGACGATTAATGAGCAGAACACCATGATCCTCCATCCTGGGGCAATTGGTACTCCGCCCAATGGTCAATTACCGGATAAAAAATCCTTATATCAGCAGAGTCACCATATGATGTTGGCACAGGCGCAGGTGATGGCGTTGTGTCATCAAATGTGCCCGGAAGGTAAAATTGGTCCGGCGATAAATACCACATCGATGTATCAGGAAACCTGTGCACCACAAGATGCTATCGCAGCCCATAACTGGGAAACATTACGCTGCTGGAGTTTTCTCGATGTGGCGGTGTATGGTCGTTACAATGCGTTGGCGTGGCGTTATTTGCAGGATCGTGGATTAGCGCCCACGGTGGAAAGTGGCGACAGTGAAATCCTGTCACAAGGGCGGCCAGATTTTGTCGCGATTAACTATTATTCGACGGCGACTATTGCTGCCAGCCGGGGCGATGCCTCAGATATCACGGCCCGTGCCGGAGATCAGCAGATCATGTTGGGTGAACCGGGAGTGTATCGCGCAGCAGAAAATCCGTTTGTGGATAAAACCCGCTATGGCTGGGTGGTCGACCCCATTGGTTTACGTCTCACGTTACGTAAGACGTATGAGCGCTACCATCTGCCCATCCTGATTAGCGAAAATGGTATTGGCGCACCGGATTCGCTGCAAAGCGACGATCAGGTTAACGATGACTATCGTATTGATTTTCTGCGTAAACATATAGAGCAAATGCAGTTGGCTATCAGTGATGGCGTAGAGCTAATGGGATACTGCCCGTGGTCTGTTATTGATGTTGTCAGCACGCATCAGGGCTATGGTAAGCGCTATGGCTTTATTTATGTCAATCGGACTGAACATGATTTACTCGACCTAAGGCGTATAAAAAAAGCCAGTTTTACCTGGTATCAACAAGTCATTGCCTCAAATGGTCAGTATCTTTGACCGTAGTTTGATATTCTGGGCGGTAGAGAACCGCCCATGGCACATGAACAGTTGGCATACTAGACAGCCCGGTAGACCGGGCTAATCATGATATAAAGTCATTGCGGCGCAAAGACAGGGGTGGCTAGAAAAATGGATGTCATTAAAGTATTGAATAACAGCCTGGTCTTATCTGTCGATGCCAACAATAATGAAGTTATTGTTATGGGGAAAGGTATTGGATTTAATAGCAAAATTGGTGATGCGATTGATGCTGGGAAAATAGAAAAAGTCTATGTGGTACAAAACACTCAAACCAGTAGAGAATATGTTAGGTTGATCGAAAATACGCCAGAAGAGTATATATCTTTGGTGCAGAATATTATGAGTGACGCCAATGCCAGCCTGAAGGGAAAGCTTAGTGAACAGCTATTTTTTACTCTAACGGACCATATTACCTTTGCCATCGAACGTTTTCACAAAGGGATTTCAATCCAAAATAGATTGTTATACGAAGTAAAAAGATTTTATCCGCATGAATTTTCCATTGCGCAACAAGCAGTTAAATATTTAAATGAGAAACTCAATATTCAGTTACCTGAAGAGGAAGCGGGAAATATAGCTTTCCACTTGGTTAATGGTCAAACTGATATTCAGAGTATGGAAAGTACACTGCTCTCAGTTAAGATGTTGAAAGACATATTTAATATTATCAAATACCATTTTAATGTCGTAATTGATCAAGACTCGCTAAATTACCAACGCTTTTTGACGCATATGCAATTTTTTATCCAGCGAATGATTGAACGTAACCAGATAGAAACCAAAGATGACTTTATTTTTGAACAAATGATCCGCGAGTACCCTGGTGAGTACCGTTGCAGTATGTTAATCGGTGAATACATCAAAAATCTGCTCAGTATTACTCTCTCAAATGACGAAATGTTGTACTTAATCATTCATTTAGTTCGTATTGCAGGCTCGTCAATAGATGAAGAGTAGCACCAAATAACAACAGGTGGTATTTCAGTATAGGTTTGTCTGTCAGCGACAAAAAAGTATAACAGACAAATCTCACATCCTTCAGATTATTTAATTACAAAACACCAAGTTAAGTTAATTAAAATAAACTTGACGATAGCCTCGCAATTACAATACATCGTTGCACCTTAACTGTTCTTTTATTTTAAATAGAGTGGTAGTTTGCCATTCTATATTCACATTTGAATTTTTTTGTGTTGTTTTTAACATCAATAATAATTTTTAAGTGCCAGGTTGGTCGATGCCTCATTGAGATACATCAGTCAAAAAAATATCAAATCACTATAACCGGCTAAAGCATTAGATCCGTTACCTCCCGTTCCTTAGGTGCTACCCAATAGTAGGTCTAAAATGAAAAAAATAAATCAGGATGTCGTGCTTACCCCCGTCGAACAGATTGACATGTCGGGGAAATCTGCAATCAAGAGAGTTATTGCACACTTAAATCAGATGAACATAAATACTATGCCAATGGCATTATTTATGACTATTTCAGCTATTGTATTCATTTCGGCTTATGCCAGTTATTTACCCAAAAATATGATTGGCGGGCTGGCTGTAATCATGACGATGGGTTTTGTTTTATCACATATCGGCCGCCACATACCGGTGTTGAAAGATATCGGTGGGCCAGCAATTTTGTGTTTAATGGTACCCTCGGTTTTGGTTTATTTTGGTATTTTCCAAACCAACACCTTGGATACTGTCCACTTGCTGATGAAAGAGGCGAACTTACTCTATTTTGTTATCGCCAGTCTGGTGGTCGGCAGTATTCTTGGGATGAACCGCGTGGTGCTTATTCAGGGAATGACCCGGATGTTTGTCCCGTTAGTGGTGGGAACCATTACGGCGGTGGTTACGGGGTTGCTGGTGGGTAAATTATTTGGTTTTACTCTTTATCACACCTTCTTCTTTATTATTGTACCTATCATCGGTGGCGGTATTGGTGAGGGCATCTTGCCATTGTCGTTGGCTTACTCGGCTATCCTTGGTCAGGCTCCTGATGTGTATGTGGCCCAACTGGCACCGGCTGCGGTGGTGGGGAATATTTTCGCTATTATTTGTGCCGGGGTGCTGGCTCGTATTGGTCTGCGTCGCAAGGATCTCAATGGCGAGGGGATGTTAATTCGCTCGGCACAAGATAATGCGGTATTTACCGCCCAGGAAGGGCCAAAGCAAGCCGATTTCCAACTGATGGGCGGTGGGTTATTAATGACCTGTGCTTTCTTTATTGTCGGGGGCTTATTTGAAAAGATTGTCCACATTCCCGGCCCGGTGCTAATGATTTTGATTGCGGTGATGTGTAAATATGCGCAGGTTATTCCGTCGAAAATGGAACAAGGTGCGCACAGTTGGTATAAATTCGTCTCCACCACACTGGTATGTCCGCTGATGATTGGATTGGGGATGCTGTATGTTCCACTGGAAAGTGTCGTCGCCGTATTCTCTGTCGGTTATGTGGTGGTGTGTGGTGCGGTGGTGTTGTCGATGGCCGCGGTCAGTTTTATTATCGCACCCTATCTGAATATGTATCCGGTTGAAGCGTCGATCGTCACCAGTTGCCACAGCGGGCTAGGTGGCACCGGTGATGTTGCTATTCTCTCTGCCTCGAACCGAATGTCACTGATGCCATTTGCCCAGATAGCAACCCGTATCGGCGGTGCGTCCACCGTCATTGGGGCTACGTTACTGTTGGGTTGGATTATGTAAATAACTGCCCGATAAGACTGAGGTCATCAGCGGCATCCCTGAGCGGATGCTGCTGGTTTTTTATCAGGACAGTTTTTGTGCGTGCTGGTTGATAAAAACAGCTTCGAGGCAGTGCGGCTCATTACTGGCAATACTGCTTTAAGACTTCTTGCTGGCTGGGTAGCAACTTGTAGAGATAAACTGGCCGACCGGTCGCACCGTAAAGTACCTTAGTGCTTAAAACGTCGGTATCAGAAAGGTAAATCAAATATTTGCGACAAGAAACCCGTGAAATACCAATGGCGTTCGCCATTTGTTCGGTTGAAAATTCCCCATCCTGCATTTCCTGAATCCATTCACACACCGTGCGCAGTGTTTGTGCTGTCAGCCCCTTGGGTAGCTTCTTGCGCTCAGTTGGCGTCGCATTGCTACGCCGCAGTAATGAGTCGACATCTTCCTGAGCACAATATTCACGTTGCCCCAGCAAACTCTGTTTTTCCCGGTAAGTGGAGAGTGCCTCTTCGAAACGCGAAAACTGGAAGGGTTTAATTAAATAGTCCACTACACCGTATTGCAGCGCTTTCTTAATGGTATTCACATCGGTGGCAGATGAAATAACAATCACGTCAGTATGTTCGCTGAATTCACGCAACACTGGCAGCAAATCCAAGCCATTGTCTTGGCGCATAAAAACATCTAATAACACCAGGTCAATGGGGTGTTCTGTTGTCATCAAATGCTCTCTGGCTTGCTGTAAACTGGACACTGTACCGCAGCAGTTAAAGCCTGCCACTTGGCTCAGATAGCACTTGTTCAGCTCAGCTACCATTGCATCATCATCTACTATCAATACATTAATCATGATTTACCGCGCTGATGTTGTTTGAAGGAATGTCATTCGGTGTGATGTCGTAAGGAAGGCTGATAAAGAACTGGGTAAAAACGCCCGCTTCAGAATCAAATTCTATATTGCCACCAATACTCTCTAAACTCTGACGCACCAGGCTCAAACCGATACCGTGCTCATTTCCTTTAGTGGAAAAACCATTATCAAAAATACGGCTTTGCAATTCTGATGCGATACCCGGCCCATCATCGCTGACAACACAATGTAGCCGGCCATTTTGATAGTGGAAGCTGACATTGATCTCCCGTTGACTCAGGCTACCAATGGCGTCCATGGCATTCTCGATTAGATTACCCAACACCGTAATCAAAGTGGTGGTCACTTGCTCATTATCGGTATCGGGGAGCAGGCTTTCGTCACTGATGGATAGGGTTATCCCCAAATCGCGCGCACGGTTAATTTTCCCCAACAGGAAACCGGCTATCACCGGCGATTTTACTTTACGCAACAGCGATCCAATTTCTGCCTGATAATTATTGGAGGTTTTAACGATGTAATCTTCAAGTTGCTGATAATACTTCATATGCAACAGACCCAAAATGACATGAAGTTTATTCATAAATTCATGTGACTGCGCCCGTAACGCGTCGGCATAGTGCACCATACCGGTCAAGCGTTGCATCAGTTGGCTCACTTCAGTTTTATCGCGGAAGGTGGCAATAGCACCGATAATATCGCCTTTTACTATTACCGGCACGGTGTTGGTCAGTAATATGCTGCCATTAAAGTTTATCTCTTCATCACGGCGAGCGATGCCCGTTTCCAATACTTGCTGTAAGTACAAGCGCACCGGCCAATATTTGCTGGCATTACTTAATAATAAGTTCTCCATCGGCCCACTTTGTTTAAATAAGCGCTTTGCTTCATGGTTAACGACGGTAATGCGTGAGTTGGCATCAACCGCAATGACGCCTTCCTTAATGGATTGCAACATGGCGTTACGCTGTTCGAATAAATTAGATATTTCATACGGCTCGAAACCTAGCATAATTCGTTTAAGCGCTTTGACTAAAAACCAGGTGCCCAAGGAGCCAATCAAAGCTCCGAATAATATGGTCCAGGGAATGGTCCAGCGAGTTTCGCTCACTACCGAATCGATACTGGTCAGTGAGATACCAATGGCGACCACCCCTAACTGTTTGCCGTGCGGCTCATAGACCGGAATAAAAATACGTAATGCTTGCTCAAGGACGCCACGGTTTATCGCACTGTTCTCTTTCCCCTCAAGCGCAGGTTGCAGATCATTACCGATAAAGTGTTGACCGATCATTTCAGGATTAGGGTGTGAATAACGGATGCCTTTCATATCGGTAACCACGATGAACAACAGACCATTGGCTTTCTGAACTTCACTGGCATAAGCCTGAATCTGCCGTCCGGCAGCCGGGTCACTCAATCCGTTAATAATCGTGGGCGAGAACGATAATGTACGTGCTACGGCAACGGCCTTGTCTTGCAAACTATCCTGTGCCATTTGACTGAGCTGAATAAAGAACAGAGTGTGAACCACCAACAGCACCGAGACAATGACCCCAGAAACCATCAAGGTAATCGTGGTGCTGAGCCGTAACGGCACTTTTTGCTTTGCTGCCGTTGTTGCGTTGTTCATGTCATGCTCCAGAGACACTGACCAGTGTGATGCATCGACCGCTAGATTGAGGTAATAGGGGTGGGTGAATCAGCGGTAAGCTAAATAAACGGGTAAACTCAATTACCCTATAGTTTACGCCGTTTATTTATTAGGATGCTAAGACTTAGAATTACTTTAACTACATAACGATTTATATAATTATTCAAACTGAATGCTGTCAGGCGGTTGTCCCATTTGCCGCGCAAGGAACCGCTACAAGCGGTTTTATCATCAATTTGCCAAGCGCGGGACGGAGGCGATGATCAATTCAATCTCTTTATCGGCCAACTCGTCATGGGCCGCTGCCGATAAACTGCTATCAGTGATAACCACATCAAAATCAGTTAATGGTAATGCCAGATAGGTGGCTATTTTGCCGTATTTTGACGCATCAGCCAGTAGCACGCGCTTACTGCTGACTTCACAGACTGCCCGTTTGACCACCACCTTATCTTCGTCTGGCGTAGAGATACCCCGCAATCCCCAGCAGGACGCGGAAATAAAAGCGATATCAATGGACAAGTTTCGTAGGGCGCGGGCTGCTGCCTCACCGACACATGAGCGGTTTTCACGACACAGTGTGCCGCCGGAGTGAATCATTCTGCATTGGCAGGATTCAATCAGAAAGTTGGCGATCACAAAGTCATTAGTCACCACCAATAAATCATCTCTGGCTTCCAATTGGCGCGCCAATGCCAGTGTCGTTGTTCCCGCATCAAGATAAATACAGCTATTACGTGGAATATGCAGTGCGGCTGACATGCCAATGGCATTTTTCTGGCTGCTATACATCAGTGTCTTATCCAGATGCGAGGGTTCTGCGGCCAGCCGCTCGGTGGAACGCACCCCACCTGACACTGATAGCACTGTGCCTTGCTCTTCCAGCTTCTGCACGTCACGGCGAATAGTCATGTGTGATACGCCTAAACGATCAGTCAGTTCAGCAATGCTAACCACTCCACGTTCGGCAACCAGTGCCAGTATCTGTTGGTGACGTTCAACCGGTATCACGTTAACTCCTCGCCAAATTCACCCACTTGCGGGCTATAGGATGGTAATTAATGTGATTATACGTCAAGAGTGAAAATTTCTTTCTCATTTTTTAACGTAAATGTTACGCACCGCGGTGAAATGGGTGATGTTACGGGTAAAAAAAGGCGGTAAAAATAGCTAATCGATTAATTTTGCTGCTGAATGCAGGGGTGAGCTACTGAATGGGTAAATGTGAAATGATGTGATTTAATGATTTTTGGTGTTAATTATTGTGATTTCACTCACGATAACAGCCCTTACCTCCGGCTATGCTTAACATAAGAAATCAAATTATCACCAAAATTAACACGGAGAGAATATGACTCACGCAGAAACACTATCAGTATGCGTTATCGGGCTAGGCTCTATGGGAATGGGGGCCGCACAGTCTTGTATTAAAGCCGGGCTACAGACCTACGGCGTTGATCTTAATCCGCTGGCACTGGAAACCTTACGAAAAAATGGCGCGATAAGTGCCCAAGTCAGCGCGGATGATTTTGCCAAAAAATTGGATGCCGTTGTGGTGCTGGTGGTGAATGCTGCCCAAGTAAAACAGATTCTATTGGGCGAGCAGGGGTTGGCGGCCAAATTAAGGCCCGGCACTGCCGTTATGGTGTCGTCAACTATCTCAGCCCAGGATGCCAAATTGATCGAGCAAGGGCTGTTGGCACATAACCTCATTATGTTGGATGCGCCAGTATCGGGCGGCGCAGTTAAAGCTGCTGCGGGTGAAATGACGGTAATGGCCTCCGGTAGTCGTGCTGCTTTCGAAAAGTTACAGCCAGTATTAGACGCGGTAGCCGGGCAGGTTTATCGCATCGGTGATGAAATTGGCCTGGGCGCAACCGTGAAAATTATCCACCAGTTGTTAGCCGGGGTCCATATTGCTGCCGGTGCCGAAGCGATGGCTCTGGCCGCGCGCGCGGGGATCCCGTTGGATACGATGTATGAAGTTGTCACCCATGCTGCGGGTAACTCGTGGATGTTTGAAAACCGTATGCGCCATGTCGTAGATGGTGATTATTCGCCCAAATCGGCGGTAGATATTTTTGTAAAAGATTTAGGGCTGGTGACCGATACCGCCAAAGCGCTGCACTTTCCTCTGCCATTGGCATCAACTGCCTTCAACATGTTTACTTCAGCCAGTAACGCCGGTTTTGGTCAGCAGGATGACAGCGCGGTAATCAAGATTTTCAGTGGTATTACCTTGCCGGAAAAACAGGAGAATATCTGATGCGACTCGGTGTAATTGCGGATGATTTTACTGGTGCGACCGATATCGCCAGTTTTCTGGTGGAAAATGGCATGTCGACGGTGCAAATCAATGGTGTGCCTGATGCCGATTATCATGTGAATGCCGATGCGGCAGTGGTCAGCCTGAAATCACGATCTTGCCCAACGGCAACTGCGGTGGCGGACTCACTGGCGGCCCTGGCATGGTTACAAGCGCAGGGCTGCCAACAATTCTACTTCAAATACTGCTCAACCTTCGACAGCACCGCGCAAGGCAATATTGGCCCGGTCACTGATGCATTACTGGATGCACTGGGTCAGCAACAAACCATCATCTCTCCGGCGCTACCGGTGAATGGAAGGACGGTATATCAGGGCTACCTGTTTGTGATGGGGCAACTGCTGGCGGAGTCGGGAATGCGTAATCACCCAGTGACGCCGATGACAGACAGCAATCTCTTGCGGCTGATGGACGCACAAGCGCGCGGTCGCAGTGGATTAATCAACAGTACAGTGATGGACCAAGGGGTTCAGGCGGTGAGATCACAGCTCGCTCACCTAAAGGAAGAGGGCATACGTTATGTGGTGCTGGATAGTTTAAACGAGAGTCACTTGCTCACGCAGGGTGAAGCAGTACGCGACATGGTACTGGTGACCGGGGGATCCGGCTTGGCCATCGGTCTGGCACGGCAATGGGCTGGTGATGAGTCCCATCAGCCGCAAGCCACATCTGCTGGTGCACCACAAGGCAAACTGTGTGTGGTGCTGTCGGGGTCATGCTCGGCGATGACCAACCGTCAAGTGGCTCGTTATGCACAACAAGCGCCTAGCCAATCGGTAGATATCGCCCGTTGCCTAAATGAACCTGAATCTTATGCTGAAGAGTTATGCGCGTGGGTAATGGAAAATGCGGGCGGTCCGTTGGCACCGTTACTGTATGCCACCGCTGAACCCGAGGTGTTACAAAAAATTCAGCAGCAGTGGGGAGCGGCTGCCAGTAGTGAGGCGGTAGAGCGGCTGTTCGGTACCATTGCACACCGTTTACAACAACTTGGCTTCCAGCGTTTTATCGTGGCTGGTGGCGAAACCTCAGGGATTGTTGCGCAGTCACTGGGTATTCAAGCTTTCCATATCGGCCCGGCAATCTCACCGGGAGTACCTTGGGTAAAATCCACAGATCATCCGGTTTCACTGGCGTTGAAGTCAGGTAATTTTGGTGACGAAAACTTTTTTGCCAGAGCACAAACGGAGTTCGCAGTATGAATGAGCAGCAAGCGCGGGAAGAGATGGTTAAGTTAGGCGCGTCCTTTTTCCAACGGGGCTACGCCACTGGCTCTGCGGGAAATCTGTCAATGAAACTGGCTGATGGCACATTATTGGCCACACCAACAGGTTCCTGTCTGGGTGAACTGCATGCGGAACGGTTATCAAAAGTCAGTTTGGAAGGTGAATGGATCTCAGGTGATAAACCGTCAAAAGAGGTCAGTTTTCATCGCGCAATCTATCTTAATAACCCTGCGTGTGAAGCGGTTGTTCACCTCCATTGCCTCTATCTGACAGCGCTTTCCTGCTTACAAGGGCTGGATAGCCGTAATGCCATCAAGCCCTTTACACCTTATGTGGTGATGCGGGTCGGCGATGTCCCGGTGGTGCCATATTATCGTCCAGGTGACACACGGTTGGGTGAAGAGTTGGCAAAGCTGGCACCCCATTATCGTGCTTTCCTGCTGGCAAATCATGGCCCGGTTGTGGTGGGTAAAAGCCTACGGGAAGCCGCTGATAATATGGAGGAGCTAGAGGAAACCGCTCGTCTGATATTTACGCTGGGTGACCGACCTATTCGCTATTTGACTGATGACGAAATTGCAGAGTTAAGGAGTTAAAGATGCCTAAGTTTGCGGCTAATTTATCAATGATGTTTACCGAGGTTCCTTTCCTGGATCGCTTTAAGGCGGCCAAAGATGCCGGTTTCAGTGCGGTGGAATTTCTATTCCCTTACGACTATCCGGCGGCACTTCTTGCACAGACACTGGCAGAAAACAGTTTGCAGCAAGTGCTGTTTAATACCGCACCTGGAAATACCAGTAGCGGTGAATGGGGGCTGACGGCACTACCTGGCCGGGAGCAAGAGGCGCGCCGCGATATAGATTTGGCGTTGGAATATGCATTAGTGCTGGGGTGCCCGTCAGTCCATGTGATGGCCGGTGTGGTGCCGGTGGGGGCTGATCGTGCAGTTTATCAGCAGACATTTGTTGAAAATATTCGCTATGCGGCTGACCGCTTTGCCGAACATAATATTAAGGTAATGATTGAGGCGTTAAACCCGAAAATAAAACCTAATTATCTTTTTTCCAGTCAGTATCAAACCTTGGAACTGGCTAATGTTATTGACCGCCCTAATGTATTTACCCAATTGGATCTCTTCCATGCGCAAATAGTGGATGGCAACCTCAGTCAGTTAATTACCTCTTTAGCTGGGCGCTATGGCCATATTCAAATTGCCTCGGTACCGAATCGTCATGAGCCAGATGAAGGGGAGATTAACTACCCGTACTTATTCGATCTACTCGATAGTATTAACTATAGCGGCTGGATTGGTTGCGAGTATCAACCACGGGCTAATACGATGGCAGGCTTAGGCTGGATAAAAACTTACCAATCATAGCTGCTGTCATCGAACACTTCACCGGGTTGTTTGAATCACAGAAATAATAATTACAGAGTCGAGAAAACATCGTGATGTCGTTTGGCGGCCGCGCGCTATTTCTTCGTTACTCGCATTAGGCGGGTGTGGCTCAGAATAAGATTAATAGAAAAGTGCCAATAAGCACATAACAAACAACCTATGTAATATTTTTTGTTATCGAGGTTTAAATAATGTCTACCTCCCTACTGCTGACTATTGCTGTTGCCAGCGTTTTACTTTTATTAATATTAGTCATTAAAGCCAAGGTCCATCCCTTTGTTGCGTTATTGGTTGTCAGTCTGTTGGTTGCAATAGCAACAGGTATTCCGGTCAGTAATATCATGAAAGTGATTATGTCCGGTATGGGCGGATTGCTTGGTTCGATAACCATAATTATTGTGCTTGGGTCAATGCTGGGAGGGCTGATTGAAGCCTCCGGTGGTGCGGAATCTCTGGCTCAACGATTTACTGGCTCATTGGGGATCAAGCGCACGGTCATGGCATTAACCCTGACTGCCTTTATTTTGGGGATCCCGGTATTTTTTGAAGTTGGCTTTATCATTGTTATCCCGCTTATTTATGGTTTCGCTAAAGTTGCTAAAGTATCACCCATTAAATTTGGCCTACCTATGGCCGGGGTCATGCTAACAGTACATGTGGCCTTGCCAACTCATCCGGGAGCAGCGGCGGCGGCTGGGCTATTGGGTGCGGATATGGGGCGGCTAATGATGATTGGCATCCTTATCTCTATTCCAGTCGGGCTGATAGGGTATTGGGTCGCGAAGAGTATGAATCGGCGTAACTATGCGCTTTCAATTGACGTTTTGGAGCAGTTGCAGTTGGCAAAACCTGAAACCGGGATTGCTGCTGAACCGGCGAAGGATATTCGTGACCAAATCCCGGGGGCGGGTTTAATTGCTTCACTTATCATTATTCCCATCGCCTTGATCATGCTAGGTTCGTTGGCTGCTACCGAGTTGCCTGAAGAGAGCTTGCTGCGGGAGGTTATTGTGCTTATCGGTACGCCCGCCATTGCATTGTTAATTGCTCTGGGGTTAGCAACCTATCTGTTGGGTATTCGCCGTGGCTGGGGCAAGGACAAAATAGAACAGATTATGGGGGATGCTATTCCAACGTCGGCGGCGGTCATTATGGTTGCTGGCGCTGGTGGCGCTTTTGGTAAGGTTCTGGTTGAGTCTGGTGTTGGCAAAGCATTGGCGGTTTCACTGGAAGCTATCCACTTGCCTTTAATTCCCGCGGCTTTTCTGCTCTCGCTGGCATTACGTGCTTCTCAAGGCTCGGCTACCGTGGCAATCCTGACTACCAGTGGTTTGCTGACCCAAGCGGTTACCGGGCTTGATAGCATGCAGTTAGTATTGGTGACCCTTTCGGCGTGTTTTGGTGGCTTGGGGTTATCCCATGTTAATGATGCTGGATTTTGGGTGGTAACACGTTATCTGGGGCTTTCCGTCGCTGATGGATTAAAAACCTGGACAGTATTGACGACGCTGATGGGGCTAACCGGATTTGCTTTGGTATGGTTGGCATGGGTCTTGGTATAAAGAACAGCAGTCGATAGGAATAAACTAATAATAAGAGTCCGCAGGCCAGGCGGATTCTTATTACATTCACTTTCCCTGTGGCGATTATTCCCCAACACTTTGCCAGTAATCACTCACTATTATGCTAATTTAATGTCAGCTTACCTACTAATCTACTACCGCTAATTAAATCATTCCTACGTCGTTACGCCTATCACATATCGCTAATGTCATGATACTGCAATAGTATCGTTGTTCTCTCGTCTGACCAAAAATAATCAATCTTATTGAAAACAACTGATATACAGCTTTCTAAACCTAAGCTATCTTAGCTTAAGAATTTCATGATTAATTGATAAAACCAAAGGTGAAAGAAGCCAAGATTCATTATTACCATTTTATATAAATTAAAATGTGAAAGTATTACTGTCGCCTAAAATAAGTGGTAGAGGCAAAAAAAAGACAGAAAAATAAACAAAAGGTAAACGGGAGATAGCGAATATGCCTACAGATGATAGCAAGAATGGAATTATCGACTACGTATCCACCGGGCATCTACCTGACCCAGACACTGTGGTTAAATTGGTGCAAGAAGCTCATAAACGTTTTGGTGCAGATACCGAAGGTGTAGTTTCTAGCGTTTATCCTGCATTGGAACGCGTTTCGCCGAATCTGTTTGGCGTCTGCATGGTTGGCACCAACGGTAAAGTGCATTCTGCCGGTGATGTAGATGTTGAGTTTACCATCATGAGTGTCTCCAAACCCTTTGTGTTTGCGCTGGTTTGTCAGGCTATCGGAGCCAAAGTTGCACGTGAAAAACTGGGCGTGAACAGCACCGGTATGGCATTTAACTCCGTTACTGCGATTGAACGCACGCCAGATGGCCGCACTAACCCGATGGTGAACTCCGGTGCGATTGCCACCACCAGTCTGGTACCTGGATCAACCAGTGATGAGCAGTGGAAATTTATCTATGACGGATTGTGCCGTTTTGCCGGACGCAAGCTGACACTAAACGAAGAAGTGTATCAATCTGCTTGTGAAACCAACTTCCGCAACCGTGGTATCGCTAATGTGCTGCATGGTTATGGCCGTCTGGGGTGCGATCCTCTTATTGCTACCGACTTATATACCCGCCAATGTTCGCTGAATGTCAGCGCCAAAGATCTTGCGGTGATGGGCGCGACACTGGCTGATGGTGGGGTTAACCCACTGACTCGCGAGCGGGTGGTGGACAACGATGTATGCCATTACGCATTAGCGGTAATGGTAACAGCAGGGTTGTACGAAACGTCTGGTGACTGGCTTTATGACATTGGTCTGCCGGGCAAAAGCGGTATTGGTGGTGGAATTGTGACGGTGTCACCTGGAAAGGGGGGGTTAGGGACGTTTGCACCGCTACTCGACAGTGCGGGTAACAGCGTTAAAGGGCAACTGGCTGCCCGGTTCTTATCACGTAGTCTTGGGATGGACATGTTTGTTTCTGAGCCTTACACCGAAAAGAGTTGAGTTACACGATCTGAGCATTGCGCTGACAGTCATATTGTTTCGTGTGCAAGGTTGATTTAAGAACGAGAGTACTTGGTAGACGAAATTATCTCGCAAGCCAAAGGGCTCGAAAACAAGAATACATGTCAAAAGGACAGAGAATTTATGGCGAATCAATCAACTCACCGCGCTGGCGCGGAAGTTAAAGAATCCTGGGTGCCGATGATAACCATCGCATTAGCCCAGATTCTGATGTCATTCAACGTTGCTTCCCTACCGGTCGCATTGGGTGGGATGGTAAAAAGTTTTAATGTGCCACCCACCACGATCGCCACCGCGATTGTTATGTACTCATTATCTGTTGCGGGCTTCGTGATGTTGGGCGCCAAACTCAACCAACGTTTTGGGCCGCTGGTGGTATTTCGCAGCACAGTACTGCTGTTTGGTATCGCGCAGGTCATGATGACATTCAGCCCGAATGTTACTGTAATGATCAGTGCGCAAGCATTAAGTGGCTTGGCGGGGGCGGCTTTGGTGCCAGCTCTGGTCGCTTTGATTGCTGAAAACTACCGTGGTACACAACAGGCGACGGCGCTCGGTGCTTTAGGCTCAGCTCGAGCCGGTGCGGGTGTCGCGGCGTTTCTGATTGGTGGTGTCCTGGGTACCTATATCGGCTGGCGTCCAGCGTTCGGTATTTTGATTGTGTTATCGGCCGTGATCTTTGTGCTGAGTTTCCGATTGAAATCTGATAACGGTCGTCCTGAAGTGGGCATCGATGTGTTTGGGGTGGTACTGGCGGCATCGGCGATTATTCTGCTGTCGTTTGGTTTTAATAACCTGAACCGCTGGGGCTTCGGTCTGGTGCGTGATGGTGCGCCCTTTGATTTGTTAGGCTTCTCACCCGCGCCCTTCATGATTGTATTGGGTATTGTGCTGGGTCAGGCGTTTGTGGTTTGGACCCGTCGCCGTCAGGAACAAGGTAAAACACCGTTACTGGCACTGGAAGTGATTACCTCATCTACGGAAAAAGCGGCAGTATTCGCTATGTTTGCTGTGGTCGCACTGGAAGCGATGTTGAACTTCTCAGTGCCGTTGTATATCCAGATAGTGCAGGGCAGTACCCCGATGGCCACAGCGATTGCCATGATGCCATTTAACTTGTCAGTGTTCTTCTCCGCGATGCTGATAGTTCGTTTCTACAAGAAATTGACACCACGCAAAATTGGCCGTTATGGTTTTATCACCTGTACCATCGCCCTGTTGTGGTTGGCATTCGTGGTGCGCAATAACTGGAGTGAGTTCGCGGTACTGTTCGGTCTGGTGGTATTCGGTCTGGCACAGGGCGCATTGGTGACCTTACTGTTTAACGTATTAGTCAGTGCATCACCGAAAGAGTTGGCAGGCGATGTTGGTTCGTTGCGTGGTACGACTAACAACCTGGCAAATGCTATCGGTACTGCGGTTGCCGGTGCTTTGTTGGTCGGTTTGCTCAGTGCTAACGTGCTGCGTGGTGTGGCTGAAACGCCAATTCTGACGCCAGAAATTCAGGCTCAGATCAATATGGACAGCATCAACTTCGTCAGCAATGACCGCCTACAAGGTGTGTTAGCTCAGACGACGGCGACACCGGAACAAGTTGCCGAAGCGGTGCGAGTCAATGAAGAGGCGCGTTTACGAGCGCTGAAATTTGGCTTACTGATTATGGCGTTGCTATCACTGCTGGCTATCTTCCCAGCAGGCCGCTTGCCTGATTACTTACCGGGTGAATTGCCTGCGGATAATCTGGATCCTAAAGCCCGCAAATAACATGCTGTATTGATAGAAGAAAACGCTAAAAAGAACCTGGCAGTGTGCTGCGAAAACAGCCACTGTCAGTGTTCAACCCGCTTTAAATCCCATCAGCTATAATCTCATCGACAGTGCGCCTTGTGGCGGCGCTGATGACTGATGCTCGTTTTACAACTTCAATATCGTAATCGCCGCGAACTGCAAGTGATGCATAAACTCACGCAGGATCAGCAGGCGTGCGGCAAACACATTATCTGCCGGTATCCCTTCAGAGGCTGCGGGTCTACCCATCATTACCGCCGCCAGCCTGTCAAACACCCGCTCTACCGCCTCAAGTGATAAGTGCATTTCGCTCTGTAAAGGCAAACCCGCGAGCAGAGCTATCTCGGCTATCTCGCTATCGGTGGTGACTAATTGCGAGGTTTTATTCAGCGCAGGGCTAATACGGATAACTTCATCTTCAACCACCATAATGGCGGTTTCCATCTCATCAGCCGTTGGCGGATTGTGGCGGAAATAGCGCTGAGCTGTATGGGTATCACCCACGGTAAGTGGCCATTGAGCACCAGTCGGATCAATAATTACCGTGCTTGCATCACGACCAATATGCAGCAGGGTGATGACCTGCGCGCTATTACTGAGAGATGCGCGGATAGTTTCATATTCGGTCTGAATGCTATGCATTATCTACCACCTAAAGGGCTAGCGTTACTCAATTAATCCATGTGGAACAACCAAATTACCCCGGAAAACCTGCGGATTTACATGTTTACCCGCGCGGGCATCAATTAAGTCGACCACCTTTCTCGCCAATGTTTCTAATGAATACTCGATTGCTGGCACTGCTGGGATACCGGGTAATTGCACTGAACCATCCAGGCTGAAAACCATCACTTTATCAGGAACGGTATGCTTGAAGACATGCAATAGCGAGATGGCCTTTTGCGCTTCGATTTCATCCATTACCAACAGCGCATTAAATTGTGCACCGTTATTCAATAGTGTCTGCAACGCCTCTGAAGAGGAGTGAACGTTACCCATCACTAAACTGCGGTTATAGGGAATCAGGTAATTCTCCAACGCCCGTTGATAACCCAGTAGCGTCTGTTCCGCCACCGTGCCAGAGGCATGATTTAACAGCGCAATATGTCGGCGGCCCTGACTGACCAAATAGTGACAGGCAGTTTCTGCTGCGAATGAGTGGTCGAATAAAATACTGTTAGGGGTAGAGGACTCAAGACAATCAATCATGATGATATTTTCATCATGAGATGGCAGCGCAAAGCGTGCGCCGATGATGATAATGGCATCACACAAACCATTGGCGAGCTCAGCGACAGCATTTGCTACCCCGATGCTATTGTCGGCAAAACGCAGTAATAAATGCTTTTGATGCTGGCTAAACTGTTTTTCCAAGGCAAACAGATAACTGGTTGTTTGCTGAATGTGTTCAGTAGCGCAAATCACACCGACACACCCGGTTGACTGTGCAGTCAGAAACTGGGCGATGACATTCGGTTTATAATTCAGAGTCTCAACGGCCTTCATCACCGCCAGACGGCTCTCTTCCTTGACGCCGCGTGTACCGCTTAACACCCGGGACACTGTAGCTTTAGATACGTTGGCTAACCGCGATACATCATTAATAGTCGACATAACTTCACTCCACTTTATCTGATCAATGGCCAGAGGGCCTGGTCAGTTCCCTATTTCCTTGGTTCCAGTCTTACTGCATCTATTCTATACCGCGATCATCATAACGGAAACCGTTGTTACCAAGGAGTATCCAATAAAACAGCTCCCAGTGCTTAGCTTTTTGTGACGTCTTTCACAACTGCATATCTTTCAGTGGTTAAATATTTGAGCGCGCTCTCATATCTATTCTGTTTGCATGGAAACCGGTTTCCATTTTGTTTCCAATGAGGCTCAATATGACAAAATTACTCTGAGGCGATACGTAATGAAAAAGATAATGTTGTGCTGCTCCGCCGGGATGTCTACCAGCATGTTAGTGAAAAAAATGTTGGCTGAGGCAGCAACGCGCGGACTTGAGGTTCAGATTGATGCTTTCGGTGCCAGTGAATTCAATGAACAGTTCAGCCGCTATCAGGTTGTGCTATTGGGACCACAGGTGAAATATATGCAACGTGATTTGGCGGCAATCGCTGAGCCTTTAGGGATCCCGGTGATGACTATCGACATGATGGATTACGGTATGCAACGCGGTGATAAGGTGCTCGACTTCGCCTTATCTCTTATTAATGCAGTGAAATAAAAGGTATCTGCCATGAGTTCTCTTTACCAAGCAATGGTTGGAATGATAGAGCAAACCATTACGCCACTGGCTGGGCGGCTGGGGCAACAAAAGTACATAATCGCCATTCGTGACGGGTTTACCTCGGCACTGCCGTTTATGATTATTGGTTCATTTATGCTGGTGTTCATTTTTCCGCCGTTTTCTGCGGACACCACATGGGGTTTTGCCCGTGGTTGGTTAAACTTCTCAAGTACCTATCGCGAGCAATTGATGCTGCCTTTCAATCTCAGCATGGGGGTGATGACCTTCTTTATCTCGGTGGGGATTGGTGCCAGCCTTGGGCGGCAATATAAGTTGGACCCAATCATGACCGGTCTGCTGGCATTGATGTCCTTTTTGCTGGTAGCAGCACCTTATGCTGATGGGCACATTTCAACCCAATATTTCTCAGGACAAGGGATTTTCACCGCCATCGTGACCGCGGTGTATTCCACGGAGTTGTATGCATTCCTCAAACGCCACAATATTACTATCCGCCTGCCGAAAGAAGTGCCGACCGGGGTTGCACGATCTTTTGAAATTCTGATCCCCGTAGTGGCAGTGGTTGCGACATTGCATCCACTGAATTTATTTATCGAATCCTCCACAGGAATGATTATTCCAGAAGCGATTATGCACCTGTTGGCACCTTTAGTTTCTGCCTCAGATTCGCTACCTGCCATTTTGTTGTCGGTTCTGTTATGCCAAATTTTGTGGTTTGCCGGTATCCATGGCGCATTGATTGTGACCGGTATCATGAACCCGTTCTGGATGACCAATTTGGCGCTAAATCAAGCGGCTTTAGCTGCCGGAGCGCCGTTACCTCATATCTATTTGCAAGGTTTCTGGGATCACTACCTATTGATCGGTGGTGTGGGTTCGACTTTACCGCTGGCCTTCCTGCTATTACGCAGCAAAGCCATTCATCTGCGTACTATTGGCAAAATGGGGATAGTCCCAAGCTTCTTTAATATTAATGAACCGATTCTGTTTGGTGCCCCCATCATCATGAACCCGGTGTTCTTCCTGCCTTTTATCTTCGTTCCGATGATCAACGCTACATTGGCCTATATCGCGACCAAATTGGGGTGGATTGCGCAAGTTGTGTCATTAACCCCGTGGACGACGCCTGCGCCAATTGGTGCTTCCTGGGCTGCCAATTGGGCGTTTAGTCCAGTAGTTATGTGTCTGTTATGTATGGTGTTCTCGGCGGTGATGTACTACCCATTCCTCAAAGCTTATGAGCGCAGCCTGCTGAAAGCCGACCAGGAAAAAGAGCAACAACTGAGTTTTGCTGAGTCAGCCGAAACCCGCTAAGTCGTGATTAGATTAATCTTTATGGAGAGTATGATGAAGTATCAATTTCCACATGATTTTTGGTGGGGCAGTGCCAGTTCAGCCCCGCAAACCGAAGGTGAAAGCTTGAGTGGTGGTAAAAGTGCCACTGTCTGGGACACTTGGTTTGACAAGCAACCGGGGCGTTTTCATCAGCAGATTGGGCCGCAACAGACATCAACGTTTTATCAACATTGGCAGCAAGATATTGCTTTATTGAAACAGTTAAATCACAACAGTTTCCGTACCTCCATCTCATGGGCGCGACTGATCCCCAACGGACGAGGTGAAGTGAATCCGCAGGCAGTGGATTTTTACAATGGTGTCATTGACGAACTGCTGGCACAGGGGATAACCCCATTTATCAATCTGTTTCATTTTGATATGCCAACAGTCATGCAGGAGTTGGGGGGGTGGGAAAGCCGCTATGTAGTGGACGCCTATGCTGAATATGCCGATACCTGTTTTCGTTTATTTGGTGACCGGGTACAACATTGGTTTACCTTCAACGAACCAATCGTGCCAGTCGAAGGTGGCTATCTCTACGATTTCCATTATCCGAATGTAGTGGATTTCAAACGGGCGGCCACGGTGGCTTATCACACCGTGCTGGCTCATGCTTTGGCGGTGAAAAAATATCGCCAACGTGAGTTAGGTGGTGAGATTGGCATTATTTTAAATCTCACGCCGTCGTATCCGCGTTCTGAAAATCCTGCGGATGTAAAAGCGGCTAATATCGCCGACTTACTTTTTAATCGCAGTTTCCTCGATCCAGTATTACGCGGCGAGTATCCGGCTGAGCTGACGGCATTACTGAAAGATTATGATCAGCTGCCTGCCTGCCAACCTGGAGACAGTGAATTAATTGTTGAGGGTAAAGTAGATTTACTCGGTATCAATTATTATCAGCCACGTAGAATTAAATGCCGCGATAGCCGGGTTAATCCAGAAGCCCCCTTCATGCCAGAATGGCTGTTCGATTATTATCAGATGCCAGGTTGCAAAATGAACCCGCACCGGGGTTGGGAAATTTATGAACCCGGTATTTACGATATCCTAACCAACTTACGAAAAAACTACGGCAATCCGCGCTGTTTTATTTCAGAAAATGGTATGGGTGTCGAAAATGAACAGCGATTCAGCCACAACGGTCAGATAGATGATAGTTATCGTATTGAGTTTGTTTCCGAGCATTTAAAATGGGTTCACCGTGCTTTGGCGCAAGGGAGCCATTGCCTTGGTTATCATATGTGGACGTTTATTGATAACTGGTCATGGTGTAATGCCTATAAGAATCGTTATGGCTTTGTTCAGTTAGATTTGAAAACGCAGCAACGTATCGTGAAAAAAAGTGGCGAATGGTTTGCGGCAACGGCAAATAATCAAGGTTTTGATGAGGTAGAGCGAAATGATTGATTTGGAAGAGGCCGTAATGGAGATTATCGTCAATGCCGGTCAGGCCAGAAGTCTTTGTTTTGAGGCATTGCGAGCCGCCCGTGAAGGTGATTTTGTTCAAGCGCATGCACTGTTATCAGAATCGGATGGCTTTACCAAGGCCGCACATCGGATGCAAACCAAGCTTATCGAACAAGATGCCGGGGAAGCCAAAACACCGATGACACTGATTATGGTCCATGCTCAAGATCATTTAATGACATCGTTATTAGCCCGTGAATTAACCAATGAATTAGTATTATTATATCAGCGAGGATAAATCGCCTTGGGTAAATGAAATTCATTGTGTAAGTCAAAGAAATATTTAAATTAACTATTGCACTGAGGTCAAATATGAATATTTAACCATGGCTGGTTATTTGCCAAAAAGATACTTCTGGGTATAAAAATAAATAAATCATTAACTCTTTAAAAATGGGTGAGCTGAGTATCGCCTTTATTTTGAGAGCCTAATACTTTACTTCACATTATCCTAAATAGAGATGGTTATTATGAATAAGTTTATACTGGTTGGACTTACCAGTCTTTTATCATTGCCTGTATTCGCTGAAGTGTCCTGGGAGACCCCACAAGGGAATCTGAAATTATACGGTGATGTTGAGATTAATATGGATGCTGCCAGTAAAAGTGGGCAGCTCACTTCTCTACGCACCAGTGCAAATAAAGACTGGAAAGCGGGGAGTAGAGAGCAATGGGATATTAATGGCAGAATACTGATCGGTCTGGATGGTTATCGGCGTATGAATAATGGCAATTTCGCAGGTTTCACTGTACAGCCACTGGCTGATATTGGTGGTCATATGAACCTCGATGATGCAGCCTTCTTCTTTGGTCATGAGAAAGATTGGAAGGTGAAAGTCGGTCGCTTTGAAGCCTATGATATGTTCCCACTGAATCAGGATACGTTTGTCCAACACTCAGGTAATACTGCGAATGATCTTTACAGTGATGGCTATGGTTACATCTATATGATGAAAGAAGGCCGTGGGCGCAGCAACAATGGGGGTAACTTCCTGGTCAGTAAAACTCTGGGTAACTGGTATTTTGAAGTTAACACCATTCTAAAAGACGGAACCACGTTATTTGCCAATAATACTTATCATGGTAATACGCTGGAAAATGAAAAAAATGTGGCGTATGTTCGTCCGGTGATTTCGTGGAAACAAGATAGCCTTTCTGCGGCTATAGCAATGGAAAGTAACGTTATCAGTAATGCCTATGGTTATCGTGATGATCAGGGCCAGTTTCAGGACCAATCGAAACGTAATGGCTATGGGGCAACATTCACTTGGAATAATCAGGATAAAGATCCTGACAATGGTATTGTCGCTAATCTGAGCTCAGCTTATATGGATGCAACCAATGAGAAGAACTTCAGTGCCGGGGCTAATATCTTATGGCGAAACTTTGAAATTGGTTATATTTACGCACACAATGATATCGAATATTTCAACAGTGCAAATGCAGGGATAGTTACCTCGGGGATATTAACCTCGCCTGATAAATATGATGTTCACACGATCCACACCTCCTATAAAATTGCCAATATCATGGATATGAATAACTTTAATTTATATATTGGTGCTTACTGGTCTAAATTGGAAGTGTCACCTGACAATAAAGTGGTTAATGCTGAAAGCGATGACCGCTACGGTGTACGTGCCAGATTTAAATATTTCTTCTAATAGATTACTGGCGACCACATGAATTAAATTAGTTATTTAATATTTTACTCAGATTAAATTTCACTTAAATAAATGCCTGTCTGCGGAATTAGGTTATGCACGCCTGTGGTATTTCCGCAGCAGGCCAGGTTGTTTTCTACTCTTGTCCCTCTCAGAACCAGCGAATAAAAAACCTTCTATTTGAATTATTTTTGCACTTTCCTAAGAAGAAATTGCGTAGTGCGCCGCATTTTTAAACAAAAATTCAAGAAACTAAATATTTTTTGATGCGGATCAAGACACATTTCCTTTGTTTAGTGTTAATGTTAATAAATCTCATTATCAACTTCATGTGCGTTACTCATATTATGCGAACTTGGCACAAACTCTTTCTGCTTTGCTGCTGTTGGTGGCTATCAGCCTCATTAGCCTGGGCTGCGACGGATTACCCGCAGTTGGTTAATGATATCCAATCCCGTCTCGATAAAACGTCTCAGTTGTACCAACAACAGAACAATGATGAAGCCCGTACTACGGTGCAGATGGCGTACTTTGAAGTTTTCGAAAACCTCGAAGGCCCGATTCGTATCAATATCTCTGCCCAGAAGAGTTATCAGATGGAAGCCGCTTTTGGTGAAATCCGGCGCATGATTGGGGAGGGCAAGCCGCAAGCAGAAGTTGATAATAAAATTAATTGGCTTAAAAGTGAACTCACTGCGGTACTGCCTATACTGACCGATGGGCATAAACTTAATGCAGAACAGCAACATGCAGCTTATGAAAACAGTGAAATTGCACTGTACTGGCAGCAGAGTTTCAAGATCATTGATGACTTACTGGCACAAGCCATAAGCGAATATCAAGAAGGGAAGTTCGCCGCGGCCAGCGAAAGCGTGCAACAGGCTCATTATCAGGGTTTTAAAAACTCTGAAATGGAAATGTCAGTGCGGGGCAATCGTTCCGCACAAGCAGCAGCGGCAATTAACCAACAATTTACCGCATTAATCGATCTCACTCGCAAGCCAGACCAAATAACGGAAGTTGCCTATCGTGTCACCGGTTTACTACAAACTATCGAAGACACCCTTCCAGGCTTACCCACAACGCGTGAACAGCAACCCGTCACCGCAGATCAAGCCAACGTTGGGCAATCTTCGGCATCGGCTGCTAGTTCTGACGGACAAGCTAATGCCGATTGGGCGGCTGTTTCCAGTAAGATAAATCAGGCCATCAGCGATGCTATTAGTCAGTACCAAAAGGGGCAGACTACACCGGCAATGATGGCTGTGCAGGATACCTACTTTGATTTGTTCGAAGCCAGTGGCATGGAGAATAAAGTTGGTTCACGTGATGCTGCATTTAAATCAACGTTAGAGGGGCATTTCACTCGTTTAGTCAGCCTGATGAAAGCCGGTCAGCCAGTCGAACAGTTACAAGCCGAAGCCGTCGCGTTGCAAAAGGATTTGGCCAGTGCTGTAGAGATGCTCGGTGGGGGGGATGAAACCAACTGGAGTCTGTTCATCTACAGCCTGCTGATTATTGTGCGTGAAGGGCTGGAAGCTTTACTGATTGTTGCCGCGATAGTGGCTTATCTGGTGAAAAACAACCATCAGGATAAATTACCGCTCATTCGTCAATCCGTTGTAGTGGCCTTAATCGCCAGCGTGCTAACCGCTTTCGTCTTCCAGTGGTTATTTGCTAATTCAGGGCAAAGTCGTGAGTTATTAGAAGGTTTCACCATGATGATTGCCGTGGTGATGCTGTTCTCAATGAGTTACTGGTTATTGTCGAAGACTGAAGCACGGCAATGGAAAGCTTATCTCGAAGGGAAATTTTCTAAATCACTCAGTAGTGGATCGATGGTCGGGTTATGGCTGACAAGCTTCCTGGCGGTGTATCGCGAAGGTGCTGAAACTGTACTGTTCTATCTGGCCCTGATGGGCGATGCCAGTACCACTAGCGGCCACTTGTCGATTCTGGCAGGTTTTGGCGTTGGCTGTGTATTCTTGCTGGCAGCTTATCTGGTCATGCGCTTTACCGTAGTCAAATTGCCACTCAAACCCTTCTTTATGTTTACCGGTGGCTTTATGTACCTAATGGCGTTTGTATTTGCCGGTAAGAGTGTTCTTGAACTAATTGAAGGTAAATTGTTTGAGCCGACATTGCTACCGGGCGTACCTGAAATCAGTTGGTTGGGGATCTATCCATATCTGGAAACATTGATTCCTCAAGGGATATTACTGATTGCTGCGCTGGTTGCTCTTTGGGTAATGCAACGGCGTGGTCGTACTGTCTCAGCGTAATGGTCCGGCATGATGCCGGTGTGAATAACGACAATGTAATTATCATTTGATACCAGAGGGTGTGCTACATGACCATGAAGAAAACGATTATTGCCAGCAGCATTATCGCCAGCATTTTTGCAGCGCCTGCTGCTTTCGCCTTTAAAGAGTATCCGGCTGGCGAGCCTATCAAGATCAACGATATGGAAATTGCTGCAGTTTACTTGCAGCCAATCGATATGGAACCGCGTGGCATGGGTTTGCCTGCCGCGAAAGCTGACATTCATCTGGAGGCAGATATCCATGCCACCGAAGGCAATAAGAATGGATTTGGTGCCGGTGAGTGGATGCCGTACCTGACTATCGCTTATACCTTGGTGAATACGGATACTGGTACCAAACAAGAAGGCACATTCATGCCGATGGTTGCCAGTGACGGTCCACACTACGGTGCCAATATTAAAATGATGGGTGTAGGTAACTATAAAGTTACTTACCATATCAGTGAGCCATCTAAAGCCGGATTACATCGCCATACTGATAGCGAAACGGGTGTTGGCCGCTGGTGGAAACCGTTTGATGTGAGCTATGACTTTAAATATACCGGTTTGAATTGATAACAATGGCCGCGATGACTAAAACAGTTATCGCGGCTTTTTCTTAATGCTGGATGGTCAGCGCGTTTTTATCCGCGCGATGTAAAAGCTGATCAGTGATAACTGGCAGGTGTTGTGATTATCTTGCCCAAGGTGTGTGCTAATGAGTTATTTTTTTGTTTCCGTGCTACAAGCCTTTTTACCGGTAGCGTTGTTATTGGGGTTAAGTTGGGCATTCAGGCCAGCTCCTGCATTGAACCGGGTGGTATGGATAACGATACTCATGGCTATCTTGGGTATTTGGGCCGGTACCCATTACCCAAAATCGCAGCAATTGCAGTTAGTTCTGGCGGGGGGGCAACTTCTCGCACTGCTGTTATTCTTGTTGAGTCAATTTACGCTCCGCCGATCGTTAGGTTATGTCTGGCAAGCCCTGTTGGTATTGGGCGCGGCATTCAATTGGGGTAATAACCCGAATCTCGGTGCCTTTACCAATACCCATGTCATCAACACCGATTTACTGCTTAATTTGGCGGCTATTGTCGTGGCATTTGGCTGGGTGATTTTCAGTGCCGTATTATTGCTGATGATGGTCAGGCAATTGCCTCGTTGTCGTTGGCCACTATTGATACTGATAACGGTATTACTGATTTTGCCACTCAGTGGCGACGGCATTCTGTTATTAATGAAGTTACAGGTTGTGCCACTGACCAAATCACTACTCAGTTATGTCGCTTTAGTTACCAATGGGCATGCCTGGTTGAGTTACATTTGTGCGCTGCTTCTGGCATTTACGACGCTGTGTTACTTGATACCGTTACGGAATTCCCGCCGGATCGTCGGTGAAAATTCAGACCCGATTGCTCACCGTAAAGCATTAGCTGATTACCGTAATGTACGCCGAATCTTTGTTTTTTCCTTGCTGGCATGGGTAATAGCCGCAGGTGCTCAACTCTACTGGGATAAAGTCGCTTCTCAACCGCCCCAGTTGTCCGAGGCTTTACCCGTGACACTCTCGGCTGATGGTTTAGTCCGTATTCCAGTAGAGCAGGTACGTGATGGTAAGTTGCATCGTTTTGTCTGGGTCGCCGATGATGGTAAAGCAGTACGTTTCTTTATTATTAACCGTTATCCCGATCGTCTGCGCCTGAGTGTGGTTTTCGATGCCTGCTTGTTGTGTGGTGATCAAGGGTATGTCATGGAAGGCAATCAGGTCATTTGCGTTGCCTGCGCCGTGCATATTTTCATTCCGTCGATCGGTAAAGCAGGGGGCTGTAACCCGATACCGTTGGAGGGGTGGAAAAGTGACGATAAAGAGTTAGTCATTCCCAAAGCCTCTTTGGAGGCGGGTGTCAATTACTTCACCACGGTAGTAACGCTTGATGTAATTGATCCGGTTGATAAAACTCGCCTCACCAATCAAAAGGCCGAATATAAGTACAGTTATGGCGAGAAGACCTATTTCTTCTCATCTGAGGCGAATTACAACCGTTTCCGTGAACACCCGGAGCAGTTTGTGACGCCGGTTGCCAGCAGTGAAGACAGTGACACGCAGGAGAATCCATAATTATGTTATGGCGCATGCTCAAGCAGTCTTGGTTCAGGAATGTCCGGCGTAAATCCCTGGCGGTATTTACGGTCTTCCTTGCTGCCGGACTCATCTCGTCATTGTTGGCGGTATCGATAGATATTGGCGATAAAATGTCACGTGAGTTGAAGTCTTATGGTGCCAATATTTTGATTGAACCTGCTGGGCAGGTGGCACTGCCGTCATTATTCGGCGAGCAGAGTAACCCACTTACCGGGCAGGATTTCCTCGATCAAGCTGAGTTACCCAATATCAAAGATATTTTTTGGCGTAACAATATTGTCGGTTTTGCGCCATTACTGAGCGGCGAAACTGATGTTAAGGGGCAAATTATTCCGCTGCTGGGGACCTATTTTAATCAGCCGGTTGATGTACCCGATGAAGAGGACTATCACACTGGTCAGCAAATTATCAGCCCGTATTGGCAGGTTAGTGGTAACTGGCCGCAGGAGCCAGTTAAAGCCGATGCGACAACGGCTGAGGCATTGTTAGGTAAACAACTGGCACAGCAAACTGGTTGGAAAGTCGGTGATGAGTTGCACCTCAACGGTGCCTCTGGCCCACTAACGGTGAAGATAAGTGGGGTGCTGAGTAGTGGTGGTGAAGAAGAGAGCCGCCTGGTATTACCCCTAAGCGCAGTGCAATCACTCCTCGGCTTGCCAGGAAAAATCCAGGCAGTGCGGGTTTCAGCATTGACTGTGCCAGAAAATGAGTTGTCGCGTAAAGCGCGCGAAAACCTTGAAGCCCTTAATGCCGAAGAATATGACCTGTGGTATTGCACTGCTTATGTTTCTTCAATTGCACACCAATTGGAAGAGGCTATTTCTGGCTCCGTAGTGCGGCCAATTTGGCAAGTTGCTGCATCTGAAGGGGTGGTGATTGAAAAGATACAACTGCTGTTGGCGGTGGTTACGCTGGCGGCGTTGATTGCTGCGGCAATGGGGATTGCATCGCTGATGACCAGCACGATTATGGAACGCGCGAAAGAGATTGGTTTGATGAAAGCATTGGGGGCGCGTCAGTGGCAAATTTTGATGCTGTTTTATCTTGAAGCAGCAATCAGTGGCTTGATTGGTGGTCTGGCAGGCTGTTTGGCTGGCTGGGGCTTGGCAAAAACCATTGGCCTGATGTTGTTTGGCGCTCCACTCAGTTTTGCCTGGATGGTGGTGCCCTGTGTGCTGGTGATATCCGTGTTGATTGCCGTCATAGGTACCTGGTTCCCTGCCCGGCGTATTGCCAGTCTCTATCCGGTGGAGGTGCTTTATGGCCGTTAATCATCGGGCAATTCAGCATAAAGGCAGTAATAGTATGTTCTGGCGATTAGTATTACGTGCACTGCGCCTGCGGATGCAACGGGTCAGTGTGGTATTTGCCGCACTCACTGTTGGTGCAGCGATTGTCACCGCAATGTCAGCAGTTTATTTCGATATTAATGCCAAAATGAGTCAGGAGTTACGAACCTTTGGTGCCAATTTCTATATCGGCCCAGGGCATGGTAACTCTTTTGAACAACAGCGATTTCAGCCAATTATAGATGCGGCACCCAAAGGGCTTATCAATGCTTCCAGCCCCTATATTTATGGTATGGCCCGCACCGAATTGGAAAAAGTGGTGCTGATGGGGGTATGGTTTGAATCCCTACAACAGCTCGTTCCCTACTGGCAAGTCACCGGCAACTGGATCGGCGTCAGTTTTGATGATCGCAATGCCATGATTGGTGTCAAACTTGCCGAACGCTTGCACGTCAAAGTAGGCGATACCATTACATTGGTGAATGGAGCGACTCGCCAGCGTCTTCAGGTCAAAGGTATTGTTGAAGCGGGTGACGCCACGGATAACATGTTAATCGTCAATCTTGAACTGGCACAAAAATGGCTCAATCAACCGGGGCATATCAGCAATGCGCTCCTTAGTGTCAGTAATGATGTGGGGCAGGTTGAAACATTTGCCAGCCGCCTGCGTGAGCAATATCCCGATCTTGAAATTCGGCCAATCCGTAAGGTTTCGGCTTCTGAAGGACAAGTGCTTGATAAAATAAAAGGGCTGATGGGGCTGGTCTCGGTGGTGATCCTCATTTTGTCATCACTGTGCGTTAACACCACCTTAATGGCGATAGTGGGTGAGCGTTCAAAAGAGTTCGCCTTGCAAAAAGCATTGGGTGCCAGTGGTGCCGATATTATTCGTCAGATGCTGACTGAAACACTGATTATATCGCTGGCTGCCGCAGTCTGTGGTGCTTTGCTTGGGTATGTGTTGGCGCAAGTATTGGGCCAGACGGTGTTCAGTGCGGCAATCGCTTTGCGAGCACCAGTACTGCCATTGACCCTGATATTGTCATTGTTAGTCGCCGCCGTGGCGGCCATTGTTCCCACCCGTCGGGCTATTCATATCGAACCCGCTAAAGTCCTGAAAGGAGAGTAGCAAATGACATCGCCATTAACACGGGTGAAACCTGAATACACCGCGGATGCCGTCATTGAAACCCGACATTTATATAAGCGTTTTGGTCAAGTTACAGCGCTGGAAGACATTAATATTCGCATTAATCGTGGTGAGTTTGTCGCGATTATGGGGGCGTCCGGCTCAGGTAAAACAACATTAATGAATATCCTGACCTGTCTGGATACCGTTAGCGAAGGACAGGTGTTACTTGACGGTATTGATGCCGCAGGCTTAGACGAAGAAGGCCGCAGGCAGTTTCGGGCTGACAAGATAGGGCTGGTTTTTCAACAATTTCACCTGATTCCTTACCTGACTGCGTTAGAGAACATTATGTTAGCGCAGCATTATCACAGTGTGGTTGATGAAGACGCCGCGCGGCAGGTTTTAGAACAGGTCGGGATGACACCACGTATGGGGCATCTGCCTAGCCAACTCTCTGGTGGTGAGCAACAGCGAGTGTGTATTGCACGTGCGCTTGTTAATCAGCCCCCTATCATTTTTGCTGATGAACCGACCGGCAACCTTGATGAAGAGAATGAACAGCGGGTGCTGGATCTGCTAAACCATATTCATCGTCAGGGTAGAACCATTGTCATGGTTACCCACAATCCAGATTTAGGGTGTGTTGCTGATCGGATAATCCGGCTCCAGCACGGTAAATATCTTAATGAAGAGAGCCGTCATCATGTGGCGTAATCGGTTAAAAGTTATCGGCATGTGTGGTGTGTTATTGCTACTTAGCGCGTGCAAACAAGAAGAGTTGGTGGTGGGTGAAGCGGCCCCGCAATTGGCAGCTTATGACCTAAAAGGCAAGCCGGTGGCACTTGATCAATGGAAAGGTAAGCAGGTGTACCTCAATTTCTGGTCAGCTAGCTGTGGCGGTTGTCTGGCTGAAATGGCGGCACTGGATAAACTGAGTCAGGAATATCGGGATGATATCGTGGTTGTGGCGATTAACACCGATCCTGAACAGGTGGATATCAATCCGGTGTTGGCACAGCGGAATATTAGTTATCCGGTTATTCGTGATCAATTAGGTATCACACAAGAACGCTACCAGGTTATTGGCACCCCGACTTCTTTTCTGATTGACCGCAGTGGTAAAGTGACGCAATTGCATCAGGGCGCGCGTAATGAGCAGGCGCTGGTTACGTTGTTCCAACAATGGGCGGCGGGTGCATAATGAAAGCAGTGCTGTTGTTAAGCGTGGGTGCCCTGCTGCTCAGTGTCACGGCTCAGGCAGCCACTGACGGTGAGCATATTTATAAACAAACCTGTTCAAGTTGCCATGGGCGTTCGGCTGATCGCAAAGGCTTGGATAAGGCACCGCCACTGATATCGTTATCGCGTGATGAAATTGTTGATGGTCTAACTGCTCGCCGCGATGGCAAGATTGTTGGCCGGGGCAATAAGGCCAAAGCACATCTGACGGATGACGATATTCAAAAACTGGCCGACCATATCGAAAACTTAAAAACGATTAAACACACAATGCCTTGATGTAATATTGTCTTTTATTTCAATTTTTTGATTGATTTAAATAAACCAAATCTCGTGCCGAATTTGTTTGTTCCGACGGCTTCATTTGATAATGTTAATGCTGTATTATATGTTGCATATTAAATACATCTTTAAGTTATCTGAGGAATATCAGTATGGGAAATGCATCAGCACTGCTGTGTTATAAAGAGTTACCTGTCTGGAATAGTACCGCTGTACCGGCGATGTTCCGGGAAAAACACAATACCAAGGCAGGTACTTGGGCCAAACTGACCATTCTAAACGGGGAGATGGATTTTCTGATCCTCGATGAAGCGGGGAATACTTTGGCGAGGCATAGCTTCTCTTGTGAGCAGCAGCCGCCCTTTATAGAACCCCAAGTCTGGCACCGTATTGCCGCATGTTCAGATGACCTGCAATGCCAACTCAGTTTCTATTGCACGGCAGAAGATTTTTATCATAAAAAATACAATTTAACCCCGACGCACTCTGAAGTCATTGAAGCCGTGAAAATGGTTAAACCGGGTAAAGCATTAGATTTAGGTTGTGGTTCTGGTCGTAATTCTTTGTATTTGAATTTATTGGGTTTTGATGTCACGGCGGTAGACAAAAATAGCGATAGTATCCATAATTTACAGCAGATTATAGTACAGGAAAATCTGCAAAATATTACCGCCAGCACTTACAATATTAATGAAGCCAGTGTGGACAACCGCTATGATTTTATTTTATCGACTGTGGTCCTGATGTTCCTACAACCGGAAAGAATTCCCTCTATTATTAATAATATGCAGGAGTGTACCTTGTCCGGTGGTTATAATTTGATTATCTCTGCCATGTCTACGGATGACTTCCCTTGTACTGTGCTGTTCTCCTTTACATTAAAGTCGGGTGAGTTAAGCCATTACTATAAAGATTGGGATATTATTAAGTACAACGAAGATGTTGGGCAATTACATAAGACCGACGCCGAAGGTAATCGGATAAAACTGCGCTTTGCGACACTATTGGCGAAAAAACGGTAATTGCACCGTAGGTACCTAACCTGCGACTTAGTTGGGTTTAATACAGCATATTAAATCGCGGGTAATTTAACCGCCGCGGGGGGTAAGTTGGGTTCTTTACGCAAACAACTGACAATATAATCAATAAATACGCGCAGCTTGGGGGGTAAATAGCGGGTTGGCGGGTAGAGTAACCATAAGCCACCGCTGTACGAACTGATAAAGCGCCATTCTGGTAATACCGGTACTATCAGTCCCTGTTGCAATGCTGTTCTGGCCGTAAAATAAGGTAGGCTGCCGATACCTATATGCTGCAAGACAGCATCTAGCCTGACACCGGTATGGTTAGCTGCGTAGCGGCCCCGTACCGCGACAGTTACCGCTTTGCTACCTTGACGGAATTTCCAGCGGGCGTCTCCCGGCGTCTCTCCGAGATAAATACAGCTATGGTGCGCTAAATCATGAGGATGCAGGGGAACCTCATGGGCGGCGAGATATTCGGGTGTGGCGCACAACAAATGTTCGATAGTCATCAATTGCCGGCCAATCATTCCAGCAGGGGGTTGGTCAGTAATACGAATTGCCAAATCGATATTTTCATCAATTAAATCAACGTAGCGGTCATCTAAGATCAGTTGTACATCTATTTTACTGTGGCGGCGCAAGAATTCAGGGATATGCGGGTGAACGACAAAACGGCCAACCGCTTTTGGTACACTGATACGAATAAGCCCTTCCGGTTCCAGATTGTACTGGCCACTGACTTCCATCACTGAATTGGCTGCACTAAGCATCGCATGACAGCGTTTAAAAACCTCTTCGCCACTTTCGCTCAATCGCAATTTACGCGTAGTTCGTTGCAATAAGCGCGTAGCCAGCGCTTTTTCGAGTCGGCTGACGCTACGGCTGATTGCTGAAGGTGAAACGCCTAACTGGCGTGCAACTGCCGAGAAACTGCCGGTTTCTACCACTTTAACGAAAATAGCCATTTCGCTTAGCAGAGTCAGAGGCGTATTTATGCTCACAGCGCAACAGTCCTTTGAGGTTATGACGGATTATCACGATAGACTGACATTAATATAATCATAATGGAAATGATAAAAGGATAATGATTGTGACTACTCGTCTATTTTTTGATAACGATACGCTGGCTACGGATGTAAATGTCCTGAGTTGTACTCCTGATGGTGAGCGATTTGCTTTAATATTGCAGGCTACTATTTTCCATCCGCAAGGCGGTGGACAACCTTGCGATACCGGTACGATTGGCGGCAGCCCGGTATTACATGTGGTGCAGCAGCAACATCAATTAGTTCATTATGTGGCGCTGCCCGTTGCATTAGGGATACAACCTGCGTGTATCGACAGTGACCGGCGTTTTCTGAATGCACGCATGCATTCCGCTGGGCATATCATTGGCAATATTGGCGAAAGTTATGGCTGGTTGCCAATAAAGGCACATCACTGGCCGGGCGAGGGTCGAGTCTCATTTAAACGAACTGAAAATCCGCATCCAATTGATATTAATACTGTTCAGATAGCTTTAGAGCAGTTTATTCATCAGGATTTAGCCCGACAGACGTTGATCCAGGGTGATTTTCGCGAAATCGGATTTGGTGAATTGCCCGCGTATGCCTGTGGCGGAACACATGTTAGTTCGCTGCGCGATGTGGGAAAGGTTGTTGTTCAGTCCATTTCGGAGAAAAAAGGAGTGATGTCGGTGAATTACACGATTGATTAGTCGGTAATAAATTGTCCTGGCTCTGCACCTGCAACTTCAATGACTTTAGGTATATTATTCAGATCACAGATAAAATAAGCCTTGAAGGAAAGTTTGGTGAATAAAGAAAAGATTGCGCATTTAGACGCGGTAAGCCGCAAAGCCCGTACGGTAATGGAGCGAGAAGGGCTTGATGCTCTGGTGGTCACCGTCTGTGATAATTTCTACTATCTCACTGGGTTCGCCAGCTTCTTTATGTATACCTTCCGCCACACTGGTGCGGCGGTGGCGATTATGTTCCGTGATGCAGCAATTCCTTCGCAAATCATCATGAATGAGTTTGAGGCAGCCAGTGCCCACTTTGATATGCCGAATATGGTGCTAAAAACCTTTCCGGTGTGGGTCGATGTCGACTCTCCACGCAATCCCCTTAATCATCAGACCAAGCGTGAGCGGCCGATTGGCCCGCCAGTTGAAGCTGTTTTTAGTTTAGTCAAAGCAGCGCTTGAGGACGCCGGGGTGCTGGGTAAGACCATTGCCATTGAATTACATGCCATGTCTAACGGGGGAAAAGGTGTTCTGGACAAAGTAGCGCCAGGGCTGAAATTGGTTGATTCAACGCCGTTATTTAATGAAATCAGGATGATCAAAAGCCCGTGGGAGATTGAACATCTGCGCAAAAGTGCTGAGATAACCGAGTTTGGTATTGCCCGTGCAGCGAAAGAAATTCGCGTCGGTTGTACTGCGGCACAATTGACGGCGGCATACAAAGCCGCAGTAATGACGTTCCCGGAAACGAACTTCTCCCGTTTCAATCTTATTTCGGTTGGCGATAACTTCTCGCCTAAAATGCTGGCGGATGACACCCCAGCTAAGCCGGGAGACTTAATTAAGTTTGACTGCGGTGTGGATGTTGCAGGTTATGGTGCCGATCTGGCGCGAACTTTTGTTCTGGGGGAGCCGGACCCACTAGCAAAGCAGATATATGACACCATTAGAATCGGTCATGAACATATGCTCTCAAGGGTGGCACCGGGGGTTAAATTAAAAGATGTTTTTGATTCCACCATGGACGTCATTAAAAAATCGGGCTTGCCACATTATAATCGTGGTCATCTAGGGCACGGTGATGGTGTATTTTTGGGATTAGAAGAAGCACCTTTCATCAGTACATTAGCGACTGAAACGTTCCAGCCTGGGATGGTGTTAAGCCTTGAAACACCCTATTACGGTATTGGGATCGGTTCGATTATGTTAGAGGATATGATTCTCATTACTGATAATGGTTATGAGTTTTTAACTAAACTCGATCGCGGCTTACAACGTTGTGACTAATCTGCGCTGAACATCTCACTTTATGTGAATTAAATTCATCTTGGAAAATAGACTCTAGCTATTTTAGCTGAGCCTATTTTTCTTAGGTCAAAATCGTATATGACAAACATTCAAATAGTTATAAAAATTATTCATATAAAATAATGAGTTAAATTGTAGAAGTGTTTTAATAGTTTGGTTACGGGCATTTTGGCAGTAAGACCTGATTTTCAATCAGTTCATTCTTAATGATAACGGTAGTGATAATATACTATTGCTAATAATAGCGGACTTATTTTCTAGTTATAAGATAAATAATATTTTAGATATTAAAATTAAAAGTAGTAAAAAAAAACAGGCTAAAACAGCCCGAAAATCAAATCGTGCTACCCTTTTGCAGACGACTGTATCGCAGGATTCCCTTAGTGAAAATATTTCGTCGCTAAATTTTGCCTTTTTAAAGAATTTTCTTCTAAGATTAATCTTAATTTCATTAAAACTAACCGCTATAACACATTTTCACCTCTATTAATCGCTGGAATAACAATATTCTATAATAATTCGACAACAGTATTTTCTTTCAACTATCCTATTTAACATGCTGTAATACATTCTAAGGACTTCATTTCATCATAATTCCATAATGAAAAATGGATGTTCGTGAAGTAGCTTTCCTTGATCATCAAACAAGTTGCTGGCTTAAGGGTTATATAATGTATAACGCATTTACAACACTACTGCGCCCGTTGCACCGGCACAGAATAACTTTATTAGCGCTATTAATTTCCGGCCTTTCAGTTAATCCAGTTTTGGCAGATACACAGTATGATTCGTTAATCATCCAAGCCAGATCAGGAGATACCGCGCCGGTCCTTGACTACTTACAAAAAGAATCCAAATCTGGCCCTCTCAATAGTGGGCAGGTAGACGACTGGCTACAAATAGCCGGTTGGGCAGGGCGTGATCAAGAGGTCATTGACGTTTACGAAAGATACCACTCTTCAATGAATCTCTCTTCGCGGGGCTTAGCGTCAGCAGCGCGTGCATATCGCAATGAAAAACGTTGGGATCAGGCGTTGGCATTGTGGCAAAGCAGTTTAAAGAAAGACCCAACCAACCCAGATCTTATCACTGGCATGATAATGACTCAGGCGGATTCCGGGCGCGGTGGTGAAGCTTTACAGCAAGCGAAAGACCTGGCTGCGCGTGACCCTTCTGCAAAAAACTATATGACCCTCTCTTATCTTAATCGGGCAACCAACCGCAATTACGATGCTTTACAGGCCTCGAGTGAGGCGGTACGACTGGCACCGGAATCTGAGGAAGTATTAAAAAATCACCTCGAGATTCTGCAAAGAAACCGTATTGCCGATCCTGCGTTGCAGCTTGCCAAAGAGAATCCAAAATTAGTGACCGCAGAGCAATATCGGCAACTTGAGCGAGATGCTGCAGCGGAACAAGTCCGTATGGCGGTACTACCAACACGCAGCGAGACGGAGCGATTTTATATTGCTGATCAAGCGTTGGCTGATTATCAGGATTTGTTAGCCCGCTGGAGCAAAGATCCCGAAGCGCAGGCCGATTATCAACGTGCTCGTATCGATAGATTAGGCGCGTTATTGGTTCGCCGTAATACCGAACAACTCATTAAAGAATATGAAGGCATGGAAGCCGAAGGCTACAAGATGCCGGATTATGCACGTCGCTGGGCGGCATCTGCTTATATCGATCGCCGGATGCCAGAAAAAGCAGCGCCCATCTTGACCAGTTTGTATTACGCCGATGGCAAAACATTCCGTAATAGCGATGATTTACTTGATGCAGATGATCTCTATTATTCGTTGAATGAAAGTGAACAATTGGATAAAGCACATCAATTCGCTAAAAACTATAGCGAGCAAACGCCGTATCAGGTTGGCGTTTATGGTCTGCCAGGTAAAGAGCCGAATGATGACTGGATGGAAGGGCAGACTCTGCTGGTTCAATCCCTGGTAGCACTCAATGATCTGCCTGCGGCGCAGAAAAAACTGGAAACGCTATCCAGTACTGCTCCTGCTAACCAGAATTTACGTATTGCTCTGGCCGGTATCTATTTGGCAAAAGATTTACCACGTAAATCTGAACAAGAATTGAAAGCAGTAGAGTCATTGGCGCCACGCAGTCTTATTCTGGAACGTGCACAAGCTGAAACTGCGATGGATTTGCAGGAATGGCATCAGATGGAGTTACTCACTGATGATGTGATTACCCGTTCTCCTGAAGATGTTCCCTCTCAGGAGCTCGATCGTCAGCGCAAAGTGCATAACATGTATGAATTGCGTGTAACCGGGAATCGAACTATTTCTTCCAACAGCCCAATCAGTGGTAACAAGGATTTTGGCGTTGAAACCTTGCTGTATAGCCCCCCGATAGCTGAAAACTGGCGGGTATTCGGTGGTGGCAGCTACGACAATGCGCAATTTGAAGAAGGAAAAGGCATTAATCGTGCGACACGGCTAGGGGGCGAGTGGACATCCCGTGACCATTGGGTTGAGGCTGAAGTGAATAATCAGAATTACGGTTTTGGTAACAAAACCGGTGCTCGGTTATCGACTTGGTACGATTTTAATGATCACTGGCGCGTTGGCGGGCAGGTTGAGAGACTGGCCAAAGATACCCCATTGCGGGCATTAAAAAATAATATATCCGCTAACAGTGCGTCAGCATATGTGTTCTGGAAAGCAGATGATCGGCGTGATGCTGAAATTAGCGTGACACCGTCACGTTTCTCTGACGGCAACAACCGTTGGGAATACGAGTTCAACGGACGCCAGCGTGTCTGGACGGGCCCTTACCTGACGGCAGATCTTAGCTTAGGGTTAGCGTCGAGCCATAACACCAAAGAGGATGTGATTTACTATAACCCGAAAAGTGATTTCACTTACGTCCCTGCCATTACCCTAAACCACATTATGTATCGCCACTATAAAACCGTCTGGAGCCAACAAATTCAGCTCGGTGTTGGCGGTTATTGGGAGAAAAACTTCGGTAATGGTCTGGTAACCACGGCAGGTTATGGGCAACGCATTCAATGGAATGATGTCGTGGATACTGGGATAGCAGTGACCTACGATAAGCGCCCCTATGATGGTGTCCGTGAGCACGATCTCTCGCTCGCTTTCGATTTGAATTACCGTTTCTAAGGGATCAGCGCCATGGCGAAGATACTATTTTTTATACGAATACTTGTAGTAGGAATGATAACGGTGCTGGCCTCGGTGTGTTATGCAGAGAAACCGGTATTCGTTCCACCCGCTGAGCGGGCATTGCCGCTAAGTGAAAGGCCGTGGCAAAAAAATACCTTTGTGGTTATTGCTTATCACGACGTTGAAGATGAATCCGCAGACCAACGCTATCTGTCAGTAAGAAGCAGCGCATTAAGTGAACAATTGGCCTGGCTAAAGGATAATCGTTACAACGTGGTGTCTGTTGATCAGATTTTAGCGGCCCGTAATGGTGGCGCACCGCTGCCTAATAAAGCCATTTTACTGACCTTTGACGATGGGTACAGTAGTTTTTATAACCGTGTTTACCCATTGTTAGAAGCCAATAATTTGAGTGCAGTACTGGCTCCAGTGGGGACTTGGATCGATACGCCACCGAATAAGAAGGTGGATTTCGGTGGTTTAAGTACTGATCGCGATCGTTTTCTTACCTGGAAACAGATCAGCGAAATGGCTAAATCAAAACTGATTGAAATCGGTGCACATACTTACGCTTCCCATTACGGCGTGATAGCAAACCCGCAGGGGAATACCGAACCGGCAGCAGCCAACTTGATTTATGACCCTAAAACGAAAAAATATGAAACTGAAGCGGCTTTCAAGCAGCGGATGGAAAAAGACGTTACCTTGATAACTCAGCGTCTTATTCAGGCAACGGGCAAGCAACCGAGAGTCTGGGTTTGGCCATACGGTGCAGCCAATGGAACCGTGTTAAATATCTTACGCCAACACGGTTACCAGATGGCTATGACACTGGAGCCCGGTATTGGTAACGTCAATGATCTGATGAATATACCGCGTATCTTGATCAGTAATAATCCGTCGTTGAAAGACTTTGCCCAGTTGGTTACCTCTGTGCAGGAAAAAGACATCATGCGGGTGGCGCATGTTGACTTGGATTATCTCTACGATCCAGACCCGGTACAGGAAAAGGAAAATCTCGACAAACTGGTACAACGGATTTCTGATTTACGCGTCACCACGGTGTTCCTGCAAGCATTTTCTGATCCGAAAGGGGATGGCAATATTCGTCAGGTATACTTCCCTAACCGTTGGATACCAATGCGCCAGGACTTGTTTAACCGCGTTGCCTGGCAACTAGCATCACGCCCTGATGTGGATGTTTATGCCTGGATGCCGGTGTTGGCATTTGAGATGGACCCGTCGTTACCACGGATTAAGCGTATTGACCCAAAAACAGGGAAAACCAGTATCGATCCGGATCAATATCGTCGCCTATCGCCATTTAACCCGGAAGTCAGACAGCGCATCATCGATATTTATCGCGATATGGCCTATAGCGCACCGATTGACGGGATTCTCTATCATGACGACGCGGTAATGTCTGATTTTGAAGATGCATCGCCGGATGCTATCCGTGCATATGAGAAAGCCGGTTTCCCAGGTTCGATTGCTACCATACGCCAAGACCCGGAAACCATGGCCCGCTGGACGCGATATAAGAGTAAATATCTGGTTGATTTTACTAATGAGTTAACACGTCAGGTGCGTGATATCCGTGGTCCACAAGTAAAATCTGCCCGTAATATATTTGCTATGCCGATCTTAGAACCGGAAAGTGAAGCATGGTTTGCGCAGAATCTTGATGATTTCCTGGCTAACTATGATTGGGTTGCCCCGATGGCAATGCCGCTAATGGAGAAGGTGCCGTTATCAGAGTCTAATGAGTGGCTATCGCAATTAGTTAATAAAGTTGCAGAGCGCCCTGGGGCCCTGAATAAAACCGTATTTGAACTGCAATCGAAGGACTGGACCAAGCCTGAGGGCAGCAATGCCATCAGCGGCCCGATACTGGCGGGATGGATGCGCCAGTTGCAGTTAAATGGCGCGCAAAATTTTGGTTACTATCCGGATAACTTTATCACTGGCGAACCACCGCTAAAAGATGTCCGCCCTGTGCTATCTTCTGCCTGGTACCCTTTATATGATCGATAGAATTATTGCGTTACTCATCCTATGCCTAGTACTGAGTATACCTGCGGGTATGATCCTGCTCTTTACTGGTGATGTGTTGCTGAATTTTGTTTTCTTCTATCCGCTCTTTATGTCCGGTATTTGGATAACCGGTGGTGTCTATTTTTGGCTACGCCGAGAAAGACACTGGCCGTGGGGCGATGATGTGCCCGCACCGGAGCTAAAAGGTAATCCGTTAGTGTCTATTTTAATCCCTTGTTTTAATGAGGGAGAGAATGCGCGGGAAACCATTCACGCGGCATTGGCACAGACTTACACCAATATTGAAGTGATCGCCATTAACGATGGCTCCAGTGATGATACTGCACAAGTGCTGGATGGCCTGTTGGCTGAGGACTCGCGGTTGCGTGTTATTCATCTGGCTCATAATCAGGGTAAAGCTATTGCTCTGCGTATGGGAGCAGCAGCGGCACGTAGTGAATATCTGGTATGTATTGATGGTGATGCCCTACTGGACAGCAAAGCGGTGCCTTATTTGGTCGCGCCGCTGATTGCGAATCCACGCACGGGTGCTGTTACCGGTAACCCGCGAATCCGTACGCGCTCAACGTTGGTTGGCCGTGTGCAGGTTGGTGAGTTCTCTTCTATCATCGGGCTGATTAAACGGACACAACGTGTCTATGGTCAAGTTTTCACCGTCTCTGGTGTGGTTGCTGCGTTCCGTCGCCGAGCACTGGCGGATGTGGGCTACTGGAGCCCGGACATGATCACGGAAGACATCGATATCAGTTGGAAATTACAAATTAGGCACTGGTCAGTATTCTTTGAGCCTCGTGGTTTGTGCTGGATTTTGATGCCGGAAACCTTACGTGGTTTATGGAAGCAACGTTTGCGTTGGGCGCAGGGCGGGGCTGAAGTTTTCCTGAAAAATATGTTTAAGCTGTGGCGCTGGCGTAATCGCCGTATGTGGTTACTGTTTCTTGAATATTCACTGTCGATAACCTGGGCGTTCACTTACCTGTTCAGTATTATCCTGTTCCTACTGGGATTGGTTATTACTTTACCGCCAGGTATCCATGTACAAACAGTCTTCCCACCGGCCTTTACCGGGATGGTACTGGCGTTGACTTGCTTGATGCAGTTTGCGATAAGCTTGGTCATTGAACGGCGCTATGAGCCTAAACTGGGTAGTTCACTGTTTTGGATTATCTGGTATCCCATGGTCTACTGGATGCTGAGCTTGTTCACCACAGTGGTTTCGTTCCCCAAAGTCATGCTCAATACCAAGCGTAAACGTGCGCGTTGGGTTAGCCCTGACCGTGGGATCGGGAGGGTTAAACCATGAGTGCACCTCTTATTCACACTGAACAGCGGCTGATACCGCGCTGGATCGACATTATTATCACGGCATTGGCCTGGATAGGTTTTATCTTTCTGTTCGTGAAAGGTTTTCTCGACATGATTGGTAGAGCGCCGAATATGGGGCCGATTCCGTTCAGAATGTATATTATTAGCGGCCTGACAACCTTGGCATTGTATGCGGCGATTGCGGCATTCAATGCCGTGGTAATCATCGTCTGGGCTAAATACAATCAGGTGCGTTTTCAGGTAGAACGTCGTGGGCATCGACCACATCTGAATGATGATGAGTTGGCTAGCAGTATGGAACTTTCAGCGGAGGTGGTGGCTCAGCTTCAAGCGGGTTCCTGTCTCACGTTATATAATGATGAACATGGGCAATTACTGGACGTCAAAGAAGGACTACAGCTTCCCACCGTTGCACCGGTAGTTAATCTACGCCGGGGGTGATGGGCCATCATCTCTGAATACCTGATAGTAAGTTATTCTGTACTTATATCGGGTATTCAGACCCTGCTTGCTATTATTTCAGCTATTTCCCGCCAAAAAACGTCACTTTGTTTTGCCATTCTTGCCTTATATATTGCTATGATTTGGCAGGAATTACCGCGCGTGAAATCATTGAGTATCGTAATAATTGATATTCCTCTGCCAGTTGTGTTTAAAAGGAGCATACAGTGAAGCAAAACCATTTTGGGCAAACTATCGGCACTGAATTACCGCATTGGCAATCAGCGCAGCAACCTCAGCGTGAGATTTTACCCGGCCATTTTTGCTATCTCGCGCCAGTGAATGCAGACAAGCATGAAGCGTCGTTATATCAGGCGTATCACATGGCGAAAGAGGCCGATGACTGGACTTATTTTTATTGTGAACGACCTGAAAATGAAGCTGATTTTCATCTCTATCTGCAAACCCTGATCAATGCACCGGGGGCTGTCCACTATACGGTTATTGATGCACAGACGGGCCTTGCATTGGGGACGGTAGGCTTACAGCGAATTGATGAGAATAATGGTGTTATCGAGATAGGTTCAGTGAATTGGTCGCCACGTTTAAAACGTAACTCGGCAGGGACAGAGGCAATATATTTACTATTACATTATGTCTTCGATAAATTAGGCTATCGGCGCTGTGAGTGGAAATGCGATTCATTGAATGAACCCTCAAACTCTGCTGCGTCTCGTTTTGGTTTTCAGTATGAGGGCCAATTTCGTCAGGCGATTGTGACTAAAGGGCGCAATAGAGACACCAATTGGTATTCCATAACTGATCGTGAATGGCCATTAATTAAGCAGGCATTTAGTGATTGGCTGGCTCTGGAGAACTTTGATAGTGAAGGCCGACAAATAGCACGTTTACAGGATTTAAGAATCAGCCGTTAGAGAGGATCTGGTTAATTACATTTGAGTTTATTCTATTGTATTAATGATGTTTTTTTATTTTCGTCTTTACTTATAACCCAAATAAAAAAGGTAAAGGCGAAATTACAAAGCTCGTTTGATGCAGGGAGTAAAACAGGGCTTAATAGTATAGCGCGATGCAAAAAATAATCAGAGCAAAAAATGAGCAAATAAAAAAATTATATTTTTTTACATTTTGAGATCGCGAAACTTAAGAGTGTCATTATACTGTAATCATCTGGCGGTATTTTTCACACGGTGCATAGCTTAGGCTGTTGTTTATCACTGCGGGGATCGCTAATGCTAGAGTCCATGATTGGGCTGTTAAGACAAGACCACTGTTTTACCCAAGCAACTCGTTGTTACGAGGGCTCCCCCTCCGACTCTCATTTTCCAGCAGTACTGTCATTATCTATCCCTGATATATTTTTGTCTCCAGCGTTATTGTTTCAAGTATTCATGTCACGTAATAACTCCCTTGCGATATCGTTCTCACCCCAGACCTGTTTTTACCCAAGTCATTTTGGGGCCTGGGTGTTGACGCTACTCGCATTTTTCATTGGCTATTATTGGCTGCGAAGGAAGCCAAAAACCTCATCCGTATGTGAAACATATACCCAAAGTAATTCGAGTTGCAGGAAGTCAACACACATGCAGCTTGAAGTATGACGGATATAATCGCGCAGGCAACCGCTGCTGCGGTAGGTGAAACAAACTGTAAGGTGCCACTATGGGAAGACAGAAAGCAGTGATCAAAGCTCGTCGTGAAGCGAAACGCGTAATTAGACGTGATTCACGTAGCCATAGTCAACGTGAGGAAGAAAACGTGACATCGTTAGTGCAAATGGGCGGTGTTGAATCAATAGGTATGGCACGGGATAGCCGTGATACCTCCGTTATTCAGGCGCGTACGGAAGCTCAAGGTCATTACTTATCAGCCATAGACAATAAACTGCTCATCTTTGCGACCGGCGAAGCTGGGTGTGGTAAAACCTTTATCAGCGCGGCTAAGGCCGCAGAAGCACTGATTCACAAAGAAGTTGATCGGATAATTGTGACGCGACCTGTACTACAGGCTGATGAGGATCTGGGGTTCTTACCTGGTGATATCTCTGAGAAGTTCGCGCCTTACTTCCGCCCGGTGTATGACATTCTGCTGCGCCGGCTCGGCTCGTCTTTCATGCAATACTGCCTGCGCCCAGAAATCGGCAAAGTGGAAATTGCGCCTTTCGCCTATATGCGCGGGCGTACCTTTGAGAATGCGGTAGTGATCCTCGATGAGGCACAAAATGTAACCGCCAGCCAAATGAAGATGTTCCTAACCCGTCTCGGTGAAAATGTTACGGTCATCGTTAATGGCGATATCACCCAATGCGACCTTCCGCGTGGTGTGAAATCAGGTCTCAGTGACGCGCTGGAGCGTTTTGCTGAGGATGAAATGATTGGTATCATCCGCTTTGATAAACAGGACTGTGTCCGCTCTGCACTCTGCCAACACACTCTAAATGCCTATTCATAACTCAGTGTTATGAATGGATGACCCGATAAAAAAGGGCAAGCGCGATAAACGCTTGCCCTTTGCTTATCCCTTGGCGGGCATGAAGTTACAGCATGATAGTCATCATATAAGCGGCAAATAGCGCCAGATGGGCGGTACCATTAAGTACGTTGGTTCTGCCGGTGGAAAATGATATTTGCGACAAAATCAACACGCTGACCATCACCACGATATGTGGCGCTTCCAGACCAAAGTTCAACTCTTGCCCGGTGATTACCGCAATCAAGGTAACCGCAGGAACGGTCAGTGAAATGGTTGCCAGCACTGAGCCGAAGAACAGGTTCATCGCACGCTGTACCTGATTAGCCAGCACCGCTTTTAACGCCCCTAATCCTTCAGGGGAGAGGATTAGCAGAGCAATCAGGAAACCGGTAAATTTAGCCGGTGCATTTAACTCAGTAAGCAGTGCTTCTAATGGATTGGCATCAAATTTGGTAACGGCTATTACTGCTATTAAATGAATTAACAACCAAAATGTGTGCCACAAGCTACTGTGTGAGGATGGCTTACCATGGTGAGGGTCACTCGGGTCGTCACCTTCATCCTCATGTTCATACACAAATAGACTTTGGTGCGTTTTGGTTTGAATCAGCAGAAAAACACCGTACATCGCGGCTGAAATTGCTGCAACAACCAGTGATTGAGCCACGCTAAAGTTGCCGCCGGGCAGGGTACTCGGTAGCACCAACACAATGATAGCCAGCGGGAATATAGCCATCAGATACTGTTTAATGCCTACCAGATTGACATGCTGGGTAGCAAATTTTCGACCGCCGAGCAGCAAGGAAACACCGACCAATCCACCAATCACAATCATGATGATTGAATAGAGCGTATCGCGCATCAGGGCGGGTGCGGCATCACCTGTTGCCATCATGGCTGAGATCAAACTGACCTCAAGCACAACAACCGACAGACTGAGGATTAAAGAGCCATAGGGTTCTCCCAGGCGGTGTGCTAATACGTCGGCATGGCGCACTACGCTAAAAGCACTGCTCAGGATACCCACAAGTGCGATCAGGTTGATAACAATAACAGCAGCAAAATTGCTGGTATCACCCCAGATATTAAGAATGACCAATGCAATGATCGGCAGGATGAGGGAGTATTCGTGATGGCGAGATTTAGATCGGCCAGGATCATTTTGCGACTTCATTTCGAGAGCGCTCCTAATAACTTTACTGCATTAAACGGGCATTAGAGCCATTTAATGATAATTAAGTGCCATATTGTAGGCTAAGTAGCTTTAAGACTAACAAATAACAGGGAATTGTCGCAGAAAATTTACAAGGTTTTAACTGGAAAGGGTAAAAAAATAGCTATGAAAACGGACACTACAGGGTAATGTCCATTGATTTTACAGATATTAATTAATCTTACTCGTCAATATTGTCCATAACTTCATGGCGCTTATGGTGATAATCTTCTTCATTCAGGCCTTCGCGCCAGTAGGGTACAGCATAAAGTTGCTGCCGCTCACACCCTTTTTCTCGGCGCAGATAACGGCGCAATTGCACCACCATGCTATCTTCTCCCGCCAGCCAGAATGTTGACTCTTCCATCAGCAGATTCAGCGCACAGAATTGGGTTATCACATCACCTGTTTTTTCCGTACCCCCAATGACCCAACTCAGTTCCAACCCGGCAGGTTTAATCAGATTCAATACATCTTGCGGGCTATCTACACGGATGATGGCATGGCCTTCGGCATTTGCAGGCAGGGTTTCCAGTAAGGCGGCAATAGCGGGCAGTGAGGCGGGGTCACCCACTAGATAGCTGTATGCCGCTGCTGGCAACATAGTTTCCGGTCCACCAGGATTGGTAATCCCTAACCAATCACCGACTTTGGCATTGCGGGCAAAATCGACCGCCGGACCACGGTGATCATGAATAGCAAACTCAATATCCAGCTCACTCAGTTCTGGGCGAGAAGCACGAACAGAATAGGTTCGAACAATCGGACGGACCTCGGCGGCAGGCCAGATTGGACCTTTTTCACCAAGTACTGGCAGTTCCGGCTGAGTTTGGCTCGCCAAAGGTAGGAAGATTTTCAAATGAGCGCCCGCGCAATCAGACGGGTAATTCTGCAATGTCGGGCTATGGAAGGTGATTCGACGTAAATGCGGTGAGGTATCCACTATCTTTTTCACCTGAACCAGACGCGGTGGAACTGGGCGATGTGTGGGTTTTGCTGCGGTTGATCCTGTGGTCACAGTTTATCCTTCTTATCCTATGATGTTTTATTCTTGGTCATCAGCCAGCAGAGGTTGTGGCTTATAAAGGGATAAACTATAACATCAACCAATGTTAATGATAATTATTTGCATAAAAAGAGTGCGATAGGCTGCAACGGCGCATTTGCCCCACAGATATGTAGGGCAAGATGAATTGATTGCTTAATTGATGGGTTTTACAATTGCCGTTCGACGGAAATGCAATCTTAAACGCAACATAGTGACCAGTGCGATAACCATCACGACCATTGCAGCCAGCGGAAGTTGCTGTAATTGCAGACCAAAAGCCAGCAAGGTGCCACCGAACCAGGCGCCCAATGCATTACCTAAATTGAACGCGCTTTGGTTAAAGGTTGATGCCAGATTAGGGGCGTCACGGGCCTGATCCACTACTAATAGTTGTAACATTGGGCACAAGGCAAAAGCCACAATACTCCAGATAAACAATGTCAGTAGTGCCGGTAAATAGAAACCAATGGTGTAATGCAGCGCCAGCAGGATAGCTATCAGTATGGCGATTAGTCGGGTCATGGATCCCACCAGGTTTTTGTCGCCTAAACGACCTCCCATCACGCTGCCGATGGACAACCCAACCCCAAGAATCAATAACACCACAGTAACGCCATGTTCAGAAACTCGCGTCACCTCACGCAATAATGGTGCAATATAAGTGAAAACAGTAAACAGGCTGGCATTGGTTAATACTGATAGCAGTAAGGCGGTTTGCACTTTTTTCTGCATCAGGGTTTTGAATTCCAGCTTAGGACTGATTCTCTTCATCGGAATATTATTCGGTAACCAGGCGATTACCGCGATGATAGCTACAATACCAATAGCACTGACACCCCAGAAAGCGGCTCGCCAACCAAAAGCTTGTCCAACTGCTGTACCTAATGGCACACCAAGTACATTTGCCAGTGTGACACCCATAAAGACTAATGCTATTGCCCGCGCCCGGCGGTTAGGTTGGACCAAATCAGTGGCGACCACCGATGCCAAACCAAAGAAAGTGCCATGGCAGAGCGCTGCAATAATACGGGCAGCCATCAATAAGTTATAGGTTTGTGCCAATGCACACAGGACATTGCCAATAATAAACAGGACAATTAAACCCAAAAGTGTGGATTTACGCGGGATTCGCGCCGTTGCAATAGCCAATAAAGGTGCGCCGATTACCACACCCATGGCATAAACAGAAACCAACATCCCGGTTTTAGGGATACTGACCCCCAAGTCATGGGCAACTTCCGGCAATAACCCCATAATTACAAACTCGCTGGTACCAATGCCAAAGGTAGCAATGGTGAGTGCGATAATAGCCAATGGCATGAGTAACTCCTGAACAGCCTTACATACATAAAAGGCTGAATAACATCAATGTCAACTCACTCCCTGGCATGAATATGAAGGAGATAAAGTCTTGGCAGATGAATTTTATTAAGCGATTTTAGCACCGAGCCAAAAGGGCGTCTAACGGCAAAGTACGATCCTCTGGGTAACTGACGCATCAGTAGGGGAGTCGGCGCTCTACCGGCAATACCAATAGCTCTGGGTATATTAAAAAGTAATTAAATATAGCTGATTTTAATTTCTCCCCCAAAATTAGAAGCCCCTCTATTTCCCCTATCTTTTTGATAATTTGGGTTATTTCAATTTTTACCACCATAGTATAGTGATTTACGTATGCCATAAGCTTTACTTAGCACAAAAAAACATAAGCAACGGTTTTTTTGTATTTGTTGGTGGCCATTTTCCCCCGTAAATCTATCTACCAAATAGAGTGAAATCAAAAGGGGCTAAATGTGAATTTCCAGCAGCTTAAAATTATTCGGGAATCAGCCCGTTGCAACTATAACCTGACCGAAGTGGCTAATACTTTATTTACCTCACAATCGGGTGTTAGCCGGCATATTCGCGAACTAGAAGAAGAATTGGGTATTGAGATCTTCGTTCGACGAGGAAAACGGTTGCTCGGGATGACTGAACCGGGCAAGGAGTTGCTGACAGTAGCCGAACGCATGCTGAATGATGCTAATCAAATCCGCCGTCTGGCTGATGTATTCAGCAATAATGATAGTGGACAGTTGCATATTGCTACCACACACACTCAAGCTCGCTACAGTTTGCCTCGGGTGATTAAAGAATTCCGCCTGTTATACCCGCAAGTTAAGTTAGTTATTAGCCAGGGGAACCCGCAAGAGATTGCAGCCATGCTGCATTCCGGTGAAGCGGATATTGGTATTGCTACTGAACTATTAATGAGTGACGAGTCTGTCGCCACGTTTCCTTATTATCGCTGGCACCACGCTATTGTCGTGCCGGATAATCACCCGCTAACACAAGACCCTAATATCACCCTTGAAACGCTGAGTACGTTGCCATTGATTACCTATCGTCAGGGGATTACTGGCCGCTCACGTTTGGACAATGCCTTCAAAAATGCTGGACTGACACCCGATATTGCACTCAGTGCACAAGATTCTGATGTAATTAAGACCTATGTTGAACTCGGCATGGGAGTCGGCATTCTGGCGGATATGTCCTACGAGGCACATCGTGATAAAGGGTTAGTACGACTAAATGCCGAACACTTGTTTGATGCTAATACTGTTTGGCTAGGGCTAAAACGAGGTCAGTTACAACGTAACTTCATTTGGTTCTTTATACAGCTCTGTAATCCAACACTTTCTTTGCATGATATTAAAGAGAAAGTGTTGGCAGAGGCAGCAGATGAGGTGGTGATTGATTACCAAATCTAGCCACGAAGCGGTAGAGATAGGCCATCTGGACAGAAAGCATCAGTCAAGAGAGTCATTATCTGGAGCAAATCGCACCTGAACTTCTGTTCCGCCACCGTCCCGTTGGCGGATGTTACAGTCACCATTCAGGCTATTTGCCCGATCCTGCATAATGATCAAACCGTAATGATTAGGCCGCTCGCTGGCCTGTCCAATCCCACAGCCGTTATCGCGGATGGACATGATGACATCACATTGCTCAACAGTAACCCTGACTGTGGCCATACTGGCGTGAGCATGCTTATAAATGTTGTTCAGTGCTTCACGGGCAATGTTAACCATATGAATGGCTTGATGGTCGGGGACACAGTCTGACGGCAAGTTAAACTCGAGGGTAATGGGTAAACTGGCTCGTTCGCTGAATTCATTTACCAAAGTCTGAAGTGCCGCTTGTAATGTTGCCTCATTTAGCTTCAGGCGGAAGGTCGTCAGTAATTCACGTAGCTGGCGGTAGGCGATGTTAAGTTCATCGCGCATTTGCTGTACTAAAAGTTTACTGGGTTCCGGCATGTCGGGCGCTTGCATCTGCAAACAACTGATTTGAATTTTGAGGCAGGAAAGCGACTGGGCGATGGAGTCATGCAGTTCCCGGGCAATGGCTGAACGCTCTTCCATCAATAATAATTGCTGCTGATGCCGGGCTTGGCTTTCCAGTGCCAATGTACTGCTCAGTTGTTCCACCAGCATATTGATCAGTTGCTGCTGATCTGAATTGAGTGATTTATCAGTGGGTAGTTTTGCCAGTAGCAACCCATATTGGCCAAGCTTATCACTCAGACTCCAACTCAAAGATTCCCGCAAAACAGCACTACTCACTCCGCCAGATGAGCTGCTAATAGTGAGTTGTGCTGGGCTGTTTTGGGGCGGCAGATATTCGCCATCGGCGTTATCAGCGAGATGATCGCGATAAAGATGATTTTCATATAAACAGATCTGCACATTTTCCAATGGTGTCAGTGTTTGTAGCTGCTCGATAATTGGAACTAAGCGCTCGCTTAATGGTTGGTGGGTATGTAATTGACGGCTACTATGATATAGAAAGGCTAATACTTGATTTTTTTGTTGTAAATCAGCGGTTTTTTGAGTAACTCGTTGCTCCAAGTCACTGTATATCAAAGAAAGTTCCTGCGACATTCGATTCAATGCGGTACCCAGCATTCCCATTTCATCTCGTTGATAAGACAGCGTATAGCGTTTGCTGAAATCACCGCGACCAATCGCATTCGCCATGGAGATTAATTGCAGCCATGGACGCAGTATGCGGCGGCGCAAATAATAGATAGTGGCCAATAGTAAACTCATTGTCAGAACAATGAACACCAGTTGAATCATGGTAACCAATAACAAGCGTTGTTCAGTTTTATGGTCAATGGCTAATACCAGAGCATCTAGCTGGTGGACAAAGTCTGCCACGTTGACGGCAACGTCATCGGGATGTTTAGCTTGTAGCAACTGTGGTTTTAGCGTGGTTTGCCAGTAACGCTCTATTTGTTGATATTGGCTGGTTAACCCTTCTCGCTGTAACGCATGTTGTAAGTCGCTACTGGTTTTATCCTGCTCGAGTGCAACCAGGTAGGGCAAATCACCATTATTTAACGGTACCATTGAAAGCAGCCGGTAGCTTTGCATGCGTAGCGAGCCTGCTTTGTTGATGGCATGCGCGTTACCCTGAATACTTTGCGCCATCCATGACGAGATAGTCATACCGGCAAGGCCCAGTAAACCCAGTAGCATCATCAGTAAAGCTATCTGATTAACCAAGGGGATGAGGTAACGTTTCATAACATAATATTCCTTTGACCAATAAACGTGGCAACCTTACCGTATGTTCATCGTGTCATGTAAGCGTTAATGGGACTTCATGCCGGCCGCAGTCATCATCATACGAAACAACATAGAAACTGCGAATAAAGTCAGTACGCTACCGCACCAAATAAGTAACATCCAGCCGATCTTCTTCCACCAAGGCGATTTTAGCTGTTCAGTTGGCTGAAGGGCTGTTTGTGATTTTATCGTTTTATTTTCAGACATATAAGTCTCATGCATACAAATTCTAATATTCACTATAAGAACATATCAGGGCCAGCGAACTAGCCCATGATTGTCATTATCCACTTGGTACTTAGTGGTAACCTTGATCGTGATGGATTTTCCCTCGGAATACGTAGTAGCTCCAGAAGGTGTAAACCAAAATAATAGGAATAATAAAGAGTGCGCCGACCAGCATAAAACCCAGACTTTGCGGCGGAGCTGCCGCTTGCCACAAAGTAATGGATGGCGGAATAAGATAAGGCCAAATGCTAATACCCAAACCGCTATAGCCAAGGAACACCAGTAATAACGTCAATAGGAAGGGGGCATAATGCCCACCCCGTTTAACTGAGCGCAGTAATACCCAACTAGCCAGGACTACCAATAATGGCACCGGTAAGAACAAAAAAAGATTGGGTAGCGTAAACCAGCGTGCCGCAATTTGTGGATGTGCAAGCGGTGTCCACAGGCTAATGATGGCAATAACGAGCAGCATTACACATGTCAGTGGTGTGGCTAGCTTATGCATGACCTGTTGCACATGTCCTTCGGTTTTCATAATGAGCCAGGTACAGCCGAGTAGTGCATAGGCTATAACCAGACCGAAGCCACAAAACAGAGCAAAAGGTGTCAACCAGTCAAATGGGCCGCCACTATAACTCCGCCCCGTTACCGGGAAGCCGTGAATAAAAGCACCGACCACTATGCCCTGAGTAAAGGTGGCAATCAATGACCCACCGATAAAGGCTTTATCCCAGATATGCTGTTTTTCAGCGCTGGCTTTAAAGCGAAATTCGAAGGCTACGCCACGGAAGATCAAACCCAATAACATTAGGGTAAGAGGAATTGCCAGTGCATCCAGAATAACTGCATATGCCAACGGGAAAGCACCTAATAAGGCCGCCCCTCCAAGAACCAGCCAGGTTTCGTTACCATCCCACACGGGGGCGACGCTGTTCATCATCAAGTCCCGATCACGGCTGTGTTTTACCAGTGGAAACAGGATCCCGATACCCAAATCAAAACCATCCATCACTACATACATCATGGTACTGAAAACGATAATGACAAACCAAATCAGTGGAAGATCGATACCCATAATTAGCTCCTGCTTTGGTGGTTGTCAGAACTAAATGACTCACTTACTGCCGACAGTGGCCGTGATGGCGTATTCGGCTGACCGGGTCCGCCGGGTTGTTGCTGGGTACCTTCATGCGCTTTTGGCCCTTTACGGATAAGCCGCATCATGTAAGCGTAACCAACCCCAAATACCGAACCATAAACCACAATAAAGACCAGCAGGCTGATACTCATATGCATTTCGCCATGAGATGAAACCGCATCACTGGTGCGTTGCAAACCATAGACTATCCACGGTTGGCGGCCGACTTCGGTGGTGAACCAACCGGCCAGAATAGCAATTAAACCCGACGGTCCCATCCACAGCACAAAATAGAGGAAAGGGCGCGATTGGTATAAGCTGCCACGCCAGCGTAGCCATAAACTCCAGATACCGGCCAAGATCATCAACATGCCTAATCCGACCATAATACGGAAGGACCAGAAGACAATGGTTGAGTTCGGACGATCTTCCACTGGGAAAGATTTCAATGCTGGGATCTGTTTTTCTAAGCTGTGAGTGAGGATCAAGCTGCCTAAATAAGGAATTTCCAGCGCAAAATGGGTTTTCTCCTGCTTCATGTCTGGCCAACCAAAAAGAATGAGTGGCGTGGGTTCTCCGGGCTTGTTTTCCCAGTGCCCTTCAATCGCCGCAATCTTAGCCGGTTGATATTCCAGTGTATTCAAGCCATGGGCATCGCCAATAACCGCCTGTAGTGGGGCAACGATCAACGCCATCCACATTGCCATTGACAGCATTTTCCGCATCGCGGGTGTATCCCGTTTACGCAGTAAATGCCAGGCGGCAGAGGCGCCGACAAAGAATGCCGATGCAAGGAAAGCAGCCGTGGACATATGCAGTAACCGATAGGGGAAGGATGGATTGAATATCACTTTCAACCAATCGACAGGCACCACTTGCCCATTAATAACTTCAAAGCCTTGGGGGGTTTGCATCCAGCTATTGGAGGCGAGTATCCAGAAGGTAGACATCAACGTGCCTAATGCCACCATGCAGGTTGCAAAGAAATGCAAACCCGGCCCAACGCGGTTCCAACCAAAAAGCATCACCCCAAGGAAACCGGCTTCAAGGAAGAACGCGGTCAGTACTTCATATGTCAGCAACGGGCCGGTGATACTGCCGGCAAATTCTGAAAAAAAGCTCCAGTTAGTGCCGAATTGATAGGCCATGACCAAACCAGATACCACACCCATACCAAAGTTAACGGCAAATATTTTTGACCAGAAATGATAGAGGTCGCGGTAATCTTCATTTTTGGTTTTTAACCATAAACCTTCTAACACCGCAAGAAAACTGGCCAACCCAATAGTGATGGCTGGAAAGATGATATGGAATGAGATGGTAAAAGCGAATTGGATTCTGGCCAACTCTAGAGCGGTTAAGCCAAACATAGTGACCTCGCTGCAAACATGGTGCTGCCTCATTAATCTATAAAATGAATCACGCCGGTATTAGTTATCCCGATAACAGGTAGTGACAACAGGCGATTATTTGGCGGAGTAAACTTGGCAGTTAGTTAACCATAAGTTAAAGTGGCTATAATAGTGACAATTAATTCAATCTTACCTATAACAGTTGGCTTATGACTCGATATGAACAGTTAGCTCAGCAAATCCGGGCACAAATACAATCCAAGGTCTGGCAGGCGGGTGACAAGCTGCCTTCGTTGCGGGAAAGTTGTAAACAATCAGGATTAAGTCTGATGACTGTAGTGCAGTCCTATCAGCTATTAGAAAGCCAAGGTTGGATCGTGGCCCGGCCGCAGTCGGGATATTATGTTGCTTCACGGCCGACACAATTACCCCAGCCACAGCGAGGGAAAAAACTGCATCTGGATGAACAGGTAGACATTAATGCCTTTATTTTTGATGTACTACAGGCAGGGAAAGACCCAGCAATAATGCCATTTGGCTCGGCATTTCCCGATCCGAGTTTATTGTTACAACCCCGATTATCACGGGCGCTGGCCAGCGTCGCACGTAAGATATCACCACAAAGCTCTGTGACTAACTTACCACCGGGTAACGAAAGTTTGCGGCGCAATATAGCTCAGCGTTATGCCGCCAGTGGAATGAATGTCTCCCCTGAAGAAATTGTTATCACTGCGGGTGCGATGGAATCTCTAAGTCTGAGCTTACAAGCGGTTACGCAGCCCGGAGATTGGGTAGTGATTGAGTCACCCGCATTTTATGGTGCATTACAGGCGATCGAGCGTTTGCGGCTAAAAGCGATTGCCATTACAACCCACCCACAACAGGGTATGGACCTCGATGCGCTCGAACAGGTGATCAACCAATACCCGATCAAAGCTTGTTGGCTGATGACACATTTTCAAAATCCATTGGGTTGCACGATGTCCTGGCCGCAGAAAGAACGGCTCGTAGCCCTGCTACAGCAGAATAATATCTCGTTGATTGAAGATGATGTTTATGGTGAGTTGTACTTTGGTGCGGAGCGGCCGTTGCCAGCCAAAGCACTCGATCAGCATCGGCAAATTCTGCATTGCTCATCGTTTTCTAAATGCCTGGCGCCGGGATTCCGTGTCGGTTGGGTCGCAGCAGGGGAACATGCGCAGCGAATTCAGCACTTACAACTGATGAGTACGGTTTCGGCCAGTGTGCCGACTCAGTTAGCGATTGCAGATTATCTCAGTCAGGGGGGATATGACATTCATCTGCGCCGCCTGCGCCGCTTAATGGAACAGCGGCTCAATACGCTGCATCAGGCGGTTATTGAGCATTTTCCTAAAAATGTCAAAATCAGCCATCCTGCGGGGGGATATTTCCTTTGGCTGGAGTTGGAACCGCCGTTTAATGCCAGTGAGTTATATCGGCGGGCGTTGGCGCAGGGGGTTAGCATCGCGCCGGGGAGAATGTTTACCACGGGCAGTCAGTTTGATCACTGTTTTCGCCTGAATGCTTCGTTTGCCTGGTCGGAACAGAGCGAACAAGCCATCCGCATACTGGCGCAACTGATTAATCAACTCACCAGCGTCATAGATAATAGCCGCTCGCGTCGATAACCATCTAATTTCCGCTATGAGTATATTTACCTGGCTCCAGAAAATGGAGCTATAACAGCATTATCTTCTGCCGCTATTTCTGCAATATCCCTCATTCCATTATGCATAAACGGAGTAAATCCTTTCGTATCACCGGCCTTGTCAGCAGGAGAAATGCACTTAATTGATGCATTCACTGCCCATTTATAGGGCGTTGGAAAGCTTAATTGTTATTTTTGTGTTGCTGTAATGTGATCTGACAGAGCAAAAATCAAAATTGATGTCAAATGCATATAATTTCTACTCAAACCCACGAAAATGGCTTTTCTCTTCGCTAAAGTTCAGTATGAATGCGAGTGTTTTGCATAACTATGCAATTTAAATTATTGTTTTAATGGAATTTGTACATTTTATTCACATTGTGACTGGTGTGGCATGAAAGCTGCTGTACACTTTATATCAGGTGAATATATTTCATTCTTTATTGTTAACAGAATAAGAGATTTTTGTTGGGGTATGGTGACCTCAAACGATGAGTCTCTCAACCCCATATTTACGCTGATCAAAGAGGCCACTATGGAACACCCAATCCCCGTTACCCGACAGTCTTTTGATGAATGGATCGTGCCAACCTATGCACCAGCAGATTTTATTATCGTGCGAGGGGAAGGCGCGACACTGTGGGATCAGCAGGGCAAATCTTATATCGATTTTGCTGGTGGTATCGCCGTAAATGCCTTGGGACATGGGCATCCGGCAGTAAAAGCAGCACTGATTGAGCAGGCAGAAAAAGTATGGCACTTGGGTAACGGCTATACCAATGAACCGGTACTGCGCCTGGCAAAACAATTGATTGATGCCACTTTCGCCGAGAAAGTTTTCTTTTGTAACTCTGGGGCTGAAGCCAATGAAGCGGCACTGAAACTGGCCCGTAAATATGCGTTGAATAATTTCGGTAATAAGCCAGGGCTTGCCGGCGAAAAGAACCAGATTGTGGCATTCAGGAATGCATTTCATGGCCGGACGCTGTTTACCGTTTCTGCGGGCGGGCAGCCGAAATATTCGCAAGACTTTGCTCCGCTACCGGGGGGGATCAGCCACGGTATTTTCAATGATATCGCCTCAGCGGAGGAACTGATTAATGACCGAACCTGTGCTGTCATTGTGGAACCGATTCAGGGGGAAGGTGGTGTGCTACCCGCTGATAGCGAGTTCTTACATGGCTTGCGAGCTTTGTGTGATCGTCATAACGCATTACTTATTTTTGATGAAGTACAAACCGGGGTTGGCCGTACCGGAGAACTTTATGCCTACATGCATTACGGTGTAACGCCTGATGTGCTGACCAGTGCCAAAGCACTTGGGGGCGGCTTCCCGATTGCGGCAATGTTAACGACGACCAAATATGCCAGCGCACTTAATGTCGGCAGTCATGGTACTACCTACGGCGGTAATCCACTGGCTTGTGCCGTGGCGGGTACTGTTTTGTCTCTTATCAACACACCAGAACTCCTCGCAGGCGTAAAAGAGAGGCATCAGTGGTTCTTGGCTGGATTGGCTGAAATAAACGCCCGCCACAAAGTCTTTTCTGAAATCCGTGGGCGCGGGTTGCTGATTGGCTGTGTGCTTCACAAGGATTATGACGAGAAGGCCAAAGAGATTGTTCAGGCTGCCGCACAGTACGGGCTTATTGCTTTGATTGCGGGTCCGAATGTGGTGCGTTTTGCTCCGTCCCTGATTATTTCTCAACAGGATATTAAAGAGGGCTTAGCCCGGCTTGCCATGGGTATTGAACAGGTTTGTCGACAGGTTAAGTCATAACATTGATGCAGTAAGCAAGGGACCTTGACTATGATGATAGTTCGCCCGGTAGAACGCCGTGATCTGGCCGATATCCTTGAATTGGCAGGTAAAACTGGCGTTGGCATGACTTCACTGCCACAAAATGAAGAACACCTCGCCGCTCGAATTGAGCGCGCGTTAAATACCTGGCAAGGTTCTTTGGCTGCGGGTGAACAGGGCTATCTGTTTGTTCTGGAAGACAGTGAGCGAGAAAAAGTGGTGGGCGTTAGTGCTATTGAGGTGGCTGTTGGTTTGCATGACCCTTGGTATAACTTCCGTGTCGGCACGTTGGTTCATGCATCCAAAACACTCAATGTGTACAAATCGGTACCGACCCTGTTTTTAAGCAATGATCACACTGGGTATAGCGAACTCTGTACCTTGTTTCTCGATCCTGAATACCGTAAAGATAAAAATGGCCCCTTCTTATCAAAAGTACGTTTTCTCTTCATTGCCGCATTCCGCCAGTATTTCTCCCGCAAAGTGATTGCGGAAATGCGTGGCTATACCGATGAACAGGGGCGTTCGCCATTTTGGGAAAATGTGGGGCGGCACTTCTTTGCCATTGAATTTGCTAAAGCTGATTATCTCAGTGGTACTGGGCAGAAAGCGTTTATTGCTGAATTAATGCCAAAACACCCGTTATATGTGGATTTTCTGGCAGAAGAGGCGCGGGCCGTCATCGGGCAGGTCCATCCACATACGGCTCCCGCACGTGCAGTGCTGGAAACCGAAGGCCTGCAATATCAGGGATATGTGGATATCTTTGATGGCGGTCCAACACTGGAGGCCAACACAGATGAAGTGCGGGCGGTGCGCGACAGCAGTAAGCGAATCGTGGTTATTGATGACATCGATATTGACCCGAGTGGCTCTGCCTATTTAGTGGCTAATGACAGCTATCAATATTTTCGCTCAATATTGATTACTACTCATCTTTCAGACGAGCTACTGCATTTAACGACTAAAAATGCGGCAGCGCTGGGTGTCGTAGCCGGTGATACGGTTCGGATAGTCAGCCTTTTTGCCCCGGAGATTAAAAAATGACTCACCCAGCACTGTTTATTCAAGGGGAATGGCGCACCGGTAACGGCGCGCATTTCGACAAACTTGACCCCATAGATAGGCAATTATTGTGGCAGGCGCGTGCCGCAGACAGCCATGATGTCGCAATGGCTTGTCGTGCGGCACGGCAGGCTTTCCCTGCTTGGGCGCGTACATCGCTGGAACAGCGGGTCGTGGTGATACAGCGTTTTGCTGCATTACTTGAGCAGTATAAACAGCAACTGGCCTGCACTATCAGTTTGGAAACCAGTAAGCCACTCTGGGAAACACTGACAGAGGTGCAAGCAATGATTGGCAAAGTGGCTATCTCGTTGCAAGCCTATCAAAGCCGAACCGGGAGTAGCCAAACACCGATGGCTGATGGTATGTCCGTGTTACGACACCGTCCCCATGGTGTATTAGCAGTATTTGGCCCTTACAACTTCCCAGGGCATCTCCCTAATGGGCATATCGTTCCTGCATTGCTGGCCGGTAACACGGTGGTATTTAAACCCAGTGAGCTAACACCAAAGACGGCAGAAGAAACCGTCAAATTGTGGCAGCAGGCAGGTATGCCTGACGGGGTATTAAACTTAGTACAAGGTGGGCGTGAAACAGGCGAAGCCCTTGCTGCGCAACATGATATTGATGGTTTGTTGTTTACCGGCAGCGCCCATACCGGTTATCACTTGCATCGCCAACTGGCCGGCCAACCGGAAAAAATCCTGGCACTGGAAATGGGTGGCAATAATGCATTGATTGTTGAGCAGATAGCAGACTGTGATGCGGCAGTAAATCTTGCTATTCAGTCGGCTTTTATCTCAGCCGGTCAACGCTGCACTTGTTCGCGCCGTCTACTGGTTAAATCTGGCGCTGAAGGCGATGCATTTTTACAGCGTTTTGTCGCTATTGCCAAAGCCCTGCGTATCGGGCGCTGGGATATGCAGCCAGCACCCTTTATGGGAGCGGTGATTTCATCACAAGCAGCAGAAAAAATGCTGGCAGCGCAACAACATTTGCTGGATTTAGGTGGCAAGCCATTATTAGCCATGACCCGCCCAGATAGCCAAAGTGCAGTGCTGACGCCGGGGATCATTGATATTACTGGTATCAATGTCCCTGACGAAGAGTATTTCGGCCCACTGGTCAGCGTTATTCGCTATGGCGATTTTACGCAAGCATTACACATTGCTAATCAAACCAGGTTCGGTTTGGCGATAGGTCTAGTTTCTGAGGACCGGCAACAATTTGAACAACTGTTATTGGAAGCCCGAGCCGGTATTGTTAACTGGAACAAACCGTTGACCGGCGCATCAAGTGCTGCACCCTTTGGCGGGGTTGGGGCATCAGGTAATCATCGACCAAGTGCCTTCTATGCTGCCGACTATTGTGCCTGGCCAATGGCATCACTCGAAAGCGAAAGTTTGACGCTACCAGCAACATTGTCACCGGGTATCTCTTTCGATTTGCCCGATAGCCATTGAGCCATGAATGGAGAATACGATGACAGGATATGAGGTTAATTTTGATGGATTGGTTGGGCTGACACATCACTATGCTGGATTGTCATTTGGTAATGAAGCCTCTACTGCGCATCAAAACAGTATTTCCAACCCTCGCCTGGCTGCGCGGCAGGGGTTGCTGAAAATGAAAGCATTAGCCGATTTAGGTTATAAACAAGGTATTTTGCCACCACAGGAGCGACCAGCCATAGGCGTTTTGCGTCAGTTGGGCTTTAGTGGTTCAGATGAACAAGTATTGAGTGAAGTGGCACGTAAATCTCCACGTCTATTATCTGCGGTAAGTTCCGCATCATCAATGTGGACGGCGAATTCGGCGACGGTCTCACCTTCTGCGGATAGCGCGGATGGGCGAGTGCATTTTACTGTGGCCAATTTAAATAACAAATTTCACCGTGCAATTGAGGCCGAAACCACGTCGGCTTTACTCAAAGGCGTTTTTAATAACCATCGTCACTTTGTTCATCACGATGCACTACCTGCTGTGGAATTGTTTGGTGATGAAGGTGCGGCTAATCATAATCGTCTGGGGGGAGAATATGGCTTGCCAGCGGTTCAGGTCTTTGTTTATGGCCGCAACGCACTGGAAAACGGAGTAAATCCTAGCCGATACCCTGCTCGCCAAACGCGAGAGGCCAGCGAAGCAGTGGCTCGACTGCATCAACTGGCACCAGACCGAACTGTTTTTGTGCAACAGAACCCCGCAGTGATCGACCAAGGGGTTTTTCACAATGATGTCATCGCTGTCAGCAATCAGAATGTGTTATTCCATCATCAGCATGCATTCATTCCTGGCATTCAAGCTATGGATGAGATTCGCCGTAAAATGGGTAGCATTGAACAACAGTTGATCAGTATAGAGGTCCCTGACGCGCAGGTGTCGGTTGCTGATGCAGTATCAAGCTATCTGTTTAACAGCCAGTTATTGAGTAAACCGGATGGTAAAATGTTGTTGGTTATTCCGCAGGAGGCACAAGAAAACCCGTTCGTGTGGCGATATCTGTCGGAATTAATCAATAGCGGTGGTCCGATTGACAGTGTCAAAGTATTCGATTTACGCGAGAGCATGCGTAATGGGGGGGGGCCTGCTTGCTTACGCTTGCGTGTTGGCTTGACCGATACAGAGTTACAAGCTGTTAATAGTCGAGTAATGATGACACCGGCGCTGTTTGTGACGCTGAATAATTGGGTCGACCAACATTATCGTGATCATTTGCAATTTAAAGACTTGGCTGATCCGCAGTTATTACAAGAAGGGCGGCAGGCATTGGATGAATTGACACGGATACTTAATATTGGCTCGGTATATCCGTTCCAGCAGAATTAGAAGGAACGATGATGCTAGATTTCCTGGCGATAACACTCTCGGGCCATCCGCCAGAACAGACCCGTGGCGCGACGCTGAGTATCGAGTGGCAATGGCTCGATGACGGGATACTGATGTTGACACCTTCTGGCAATTACACCCAGTCAGTGGTGTTATCTGCCGGTATCCACGGAAATGAAACGGCCCCGATTGAGATTTTGAATCAATTGGTGTCAGATTTGTTAGCAGGTGAATTAACGCTGGCCGTCCGTTTGTTAGTCATATTTGGCAATCCAGCGGCGATAAGCGCCGGCAAACGTTTCCTCTCAGCAGATATCAACCGTATGTTTGGCGGGCGGCACCGGCGTTATCCTTCCAGTAATGAAACCCGACGGGTTGAAATTATTGAGCAAGCTGTGTCGGCGTTTTTCCGAGCAGAGAGTCAACTGACGCGCCAGCATTACGATTTACACACGGCAATTCGTGAATCTCATCATACTCGATTTGGATTGTTGCCTTATCAAACAACACCCTATAGCGCAGTAATGCTACGGTGGTTACAAGATATTCAACTGGATGCATTAGTGATGCATACCTCGGCAGGGGGGACCTTTGCTCATTTTAGTAGTGAGCACTGCCAGGCCGCAAGTTGTACGCTTGAGTTGGGAAAAGCGCTACCATTTGGCGAAAATCAGTTGGCTGAATTTACGCATATAGTCGGGGGATTACGTTCATTAGTTAGTGGGGAACCATTGCCTGTACAACCCTCAGGAGGAATGGTGTTTTATCGCGTGGTGAAATCACTGCTAAAACAACATCCTGATTTTAAACTGTGGGTTGACAATGATACGGTTAATTTTACTCGTTTTAAGCAAGGTACACTGCTGGCGGAGCAATCCGGTGAGTATTACCGTGTTAAACATGAAGATGAGTGGATCTTGTTTCCAAACCCTCAGGTAGCCCTTGGATTACGTGCAGGGATTATGTTGGTACGAATGGATAAGAGTGAGATACCAACGGTATAAATAAGGCCGTGTTACCAATACTGCCATAGATAGTTACTTGAGGTAATATCACCACCAGAACTACAACTTAAGCCAAATTTTAAGTGGTATATTGTTTCTAACCTATAGGAAATGAGCTTTTAGCTATGGAAGTTCATTTTTTATGCATTAAATTAAAGTTTTTCTTATTGCGATTTTTATAAAAAATACACTTCCAATGAAAATACCGATAATTAATAACCAAACAAAGTCATACTTTCTATAACCCTATTAACGTCCCTAATGTTTAATTTTTATGTTATTGCACCAAAGGTGACATGACATTACTCTCTATTTGTACTTTAAATAGTCATCTAATTACTTTAGATATATAAAAAATCGCATTGGAACTGTGATATTCGATCCATTTCACAAATATGATATCCGAATAGAACAAAAAAGAAACAAACTGAAATGTTTTCGCACCATTTTGGTGCTTATGCACTATTTTGGTTATATCTAATTACCTAAAAATAAATATAATCAATCAGTTACGGAAAGTTCCATTAAACACATTTTGTTACAATTGATTACCTGTTTATACCTATGTTTCTACAAGTTTACCGTTTTAACTTTTTGTGCTTAATGCTAATGTCTCTTCGCTTTACAAGACAGGTAACTATAAAAAATTAAAAACTAACTTTTATGAGGCTGAAAATTTAATTCAGCCCGATGGGTTTGTTTTATTAAAATTTAAAGGAAAATTAATGATGAAGCGCAGTTTACTGGCCTTGGCGGTCACCTTGAGTATCGTTCCTACTCTTTCAAATGCAGCAGAGATTTATAATAAAGACGGCAATAAGCTGGATCTTTATGGCCGCGTAGCCGCTAAATATCTTTTCTCAAACCATAATAACGCTGACGATACCTATGTGCGTTTCGGTTTTAAGGGTGAGACACAGATTAATAGCCAATTGACCGGTTTCGGCCAGTGGGAATATAACGTAGCCGCTAAAAATGCAGAATCACAGGGCGACAAAGGCAATAAAACCCGCTTGGGTTTTGCTGGTCTAAAATTTGCTGAGTTTGGCTCTTTCGATTACGGCCGTAACTATGGTGTAGTTTATGATGCGCTGGCCTATACCGATATGCTGCCAGAGTTCGGTGGCGACTCAATCGCTTATACCGACAACTACATGACAGGTCGTTCTACTGGTTTGGCAACTTACCGTAACTCTGACTTCTTCGGCCTGGTTAAAGGTTTGAATGTTGCAGCTCAGTATCAAGGTCGTAATGACGATGGAGATACCACTAAGAATGAGCGCGCAATCCAGAAGGCTAATGGCGACGGTTTTGGTTTGTCTGTTGATTACCAAGACATCGAAGGCAGCGGTATCGGCTTTGCGGGTGCATACTCTTCTTCCAATCGGACCTTAGGCCAAAAAACATTGGCTGACAGTGCGACAGGGGATAAAGCTCAGGCTTGGGCTACTGCACTGAAATATGATGCAAACCAAGTTTACATCGCAGCAATGTACGGCGAAACGCTGAACATGACGCCATACAAAGCACTGATTGCGAATAAAACCCAGAACGTTGAATTGGTCGCTCAATACCAGTTCGAAAATGGCATTCGCCCGTCCATCGCTTATGTCCAGTCTAAAGGTAAAGAACTGGCAGTTGTTGGCGATGCAGATTTGCTGAAATATGCTGAAATCGGTGTGACTTACTATATTAACAAAAACATGTTTGCCTATGTTGACTACCAGATTAACTTACTGGATGAAGACAACAATCCACTGGGCCTGGGCACTGATGATACTGTTGCAGTTAACTTGACTTACCGTTTCTAAGTTAACTTAGCAGTAATTATTACCCTTTTCTGTGTCGGAAATAGGTGAATTAAAAAGGCGGGATTAACCCCGCCTTTTTTGCATTTATTACCGACTGAAAACTCAGTGAGTGGAATGTTACGTTTCAGCGTTGATAGTGCTGTTCACCCCATGACAACATGATATGAATTAACTGTTCGAGTAACTGCTGCAAATGCGTGGCTCGCTCAGGTCGGTAGTGATAAGGCTCAGTTTCAGACATATAGTTTAACTGGGATAATTCCAGTTGCACGGCGTGTTGCTGATTCTGGGGCAGACCATATGCCCGAGTTATATGACCACCTTTAAAGCGCCCATTCAATATATGGCTGAAGGTGGATTGATGTTGACAACATTCAATTAATTGCTTGCTTAATGATGGGTCACAACTGACACCACTATTGGTACCAAAATTCAAATCGGGTAATTGTCCTTCAAATAATCTCGGAATAACTGATGCAATTGAATGTGCATCTAACAGCAATGCATAGCCAAACTGTGCTTTAAGCCGGTCCAATTCGGATTGAAGTTGCTGATGATAAGGACGCCAGATATGTAACAGGTAAGATTGACGCTCCTGCGGCGACGGTGTTTTGTCTGAGATAAAACAAGGTCGCCCATCGAACAACGTTTCGGGGAATAAGCCAGTTGTTGCTGTGGTATACAGTGGTTGATCGTCCTCTGGGCGATTAAGGTCAACGACTAAGCGAGAGTAATTACCTATTAGTAAGCTGGCCCCCATATTTCGGGCAAAATCATAGAGACGAGGAATATGCCAATCAGTATCTGATAAAGGGCGTGCGGCAGCTGTTAGGCCAGCCTCCACCACGGGGGTTAGTCGGGTGCCGGCATGAGGAATGCTGATTAATAAAGGCAGTTTACCGGAGTGAAAACTTAACGGGTCAGTTAGATTCATGGGCGAACCTCTCCTTGGAAAACGACAGTCGCAGATAATTGGCCACCTAGCCAGTAAGCTAATTCGGCCGGGCGGGATAGTGGCCAATGGACCCAATTTGCCAGTTTGCCAATTTCCAATGTGCCTTGAGTCTCTTGCAGACCAAGTGCCTGAGCGGCATAGCATGTGACACCCGCCAACGCTTCTTCCGGTGTCATACGGAATAAGGTGCAAGCCATATTGAGCATCAAACGCAAAGAGAGTGCAGGGGAGGTTCCTGGGTTGGCATCGCTGGCCAAGGCCATTGGCACACCATACTGGCGAAACAGTTCAATGGGGGGGCATTGTGTTTCACGTAGCAAGTAATAAGCACCTGGTAGCAATACCGCCACAGTACCCGCATGGCACATGGCTTGAACATCTGACTTCGTGGCATATTCAAGATGATCGGCCGACAATGCATTAAATTTTGCTGCAAGAGTACTGCCACCAAGTGCCGACAGTTGCTCGGCATGCAGTTTGACCGGCAAACCGACTTTCTGGGCGGCCAAGAATATGCGCTCGACCTGTGCCGGTGAAAATGCCAAGTGTTCACAAAATGCGTCAACGGCATCGGCCAACCCCTCTTCAGCTACCCGAGGAATGACGGTATTACAAACGAAATCAATGTAGTCGTCTGCTCTGCCGGCAAACTCAGGTGGTAAAGCATGTGCTGCCAAACAGGTTGTTTTAACTGTAATGGGGAGTAATTCACCCAAACGGCGGGCAACCCGCAGCATTTTTATTTCACTTTCAAGACTAAGGCCATAACCGGATTTTATCTCTATGCAAGTCACGCCCTCGGCAAGAAGAGGTTTCAGCCGAAATAAAGCTTGTTCGAGCAATTGTTCTTCACTGGTATTCCGTGTTGCCCTAACCGTCGAGATAATCCCACCACCATTAGCGGCAATCTCTGCATAGCTGACCCCATTAAGGCGTTGCTCAAATTCAGCACTGCGATCACCGCCAAAGACGAGATGTGTATGGCAATCAATTAAACCAGGGGTAATCAGGCCACCTTGAAAGACGATCTCACGTGAGGCATGGAGTGCTGGTAACTCTTTATGTGGCCCAATCCAGACTATTTTACCGCCTGTGACCGCTATTGCTCCTTGCGGTATCAGATGATATTCCCCTCCACACATGGTCACGATATCGGCACCGTACCACAAACTGTCACAGTGAATTACTGACACCATCTCACTCCTTCAAGCTATACCCTTTATACCCGACGCCACAGCGCTATTCACTGATTGAATCACTGGCGTAAGTCAGTGCTCCGAAATTGATTTGTTGCTATAGCGTTAATGATGGCGAGTACACAGCGAAATTAAGTTGTATATACAATCATGGACAACCTAGCGCATAAAGTCACTATCAGCAAGATAGAGATTTAAACAATTGCGTAACACTTCGCAGTTCTCACAGAGAAATAAAATTGATCAGGACGTCACGGTGCCTTGTGGGGTAAAACGACCATAGAGTTGATAGCGTGAGCCTGGATACAGTAATTGCGCCGCAGTGACGACGACTTTTCCATACCAGGTTCTTCGGCGAATCAACAGACAAGGCTCATGCTCATCCAATTGCAGCAGTTGTCGCTCAGTCTGGCTCGGGATCACGGCTTCAACAATATGTTCACCTTCAGTCAGAGGCGCGGCTTGTGTGAGATAGCTGTAAGGAGTTATGTGATTGAAATCCTGCTTCATATAGTCGGGGGCCGTGCTTGGGTTAACACAGCGATTTTCGACTTGAACAGGGAAGTCATTCTCATAATGCACAATTTGCGAGTAGAACAACTGTTGACCGGGCAGGATCCCCAACGCTACCGCTTCTTCAGGGGTTGCCGGGCGAGCTTCTAGTTGCAGAATTTTACTGCTGTGGCGATGACCTCGAGCGGTTATCTCGTCAGCAATGTTATGAACTTCAAGTAAGGCACTGTGCGCTTTTGCTTCAGCAACAAAAGTTCCCACGCCTTGCATACGAATAAGGAAACCTTCATTGGTTAATTCACGTAACGCACGATTGATGGTCATACGGCTGACCCCCAGCTCAGCAACGAGCTCGCTTTCTGAGGGAACGCGTTGATGGGGCTGCCAGACCTCGCTTCTGATCTGGTGGATAATGGCCAACTTAACCCGTTGATAAATTGGCGCAGGAGTATCGTCCATTGCGGCACTTAATTGTAAGACTTTTTGTTGTTCCGCCACGGCGTTAACCTCGTCAAATAAAAAGTTTATATGCTAAGTCTACGGTTGAATTTAGCGTATGTATATGTATATACAAGTGAGTGGTTTAATTAATTGACGCCGCTGCTGCTTAGCGCGTTTGACTCTGAACAAAATATTGGGATATCGCTATGCCAGTTTATTTTACCGAGCGTGCTTTCTTACCGAGTGGATGGGCAGATAACGTACAAATTACTGTTGACGAACTGGGGTATATTCAGCGCATTGTGACCGGCAGCAGTGGTACTGGTTGTCAGGTTTTATCCGGCCCAATAGTACCAGGCATGCCGAATCTTCACTCCCATGCCTTTCAGCGCATGATGTCTGGATTAGCCGAAATCGCCGGTAACCCACAGGATAGCTTCTGGACTTGGCGAGATCTGATGTATCGACTGGTACAGCAATTAACACCGGAAGATGTTGGTGTGATTGCCCGTCAACTGTATATCGAGATGCTGAAAGGTGGCTATACGCAAGTCGCAGAGTTTCATTATTTACACCACGATCCCGACGGTAATCCATACAATTGCCCAGGTGAAATGACCGCTCAACTGAGTCAGGCCGCGCAAGAGGCGGGTATCGGGATGACATTGTTACCCGTATTGTACAGCTACGCGGGGTTTGGTGCTCAGCCTGCTCAGCAGGGGCAGCGCCGTTTTATTCAGAGCACCGATAGCTATCTCAAACAGCAGCAGGTTATTAGTAAACAATTGGTTAATCAGCCATTACAAAACCAAGGTTTATGTTTTCATTCTTTGCGCGCCGTAGAACTCAGCCAAATGCAGGAGATCCTACAAGCTTCGGATAATCAATTACCGGTACATATTCATATTGCTGAGCAGCAAAAGGAGGTCAACGACTGTCTGGATTGGAGTGGGCAGCGCCCCGTTGCATGGTTGTATAACCATTTGTCAGTCGACAGCCGCTGGTGTCTGATTCATGCGACACATCTGGATAAATCCGAGCTTGTTCGTTTGGCAGAAAGTCAGGCTGTGGCAGGATTATGCCCGACTACCGAGGCTAACCTTGGTGATGGTATTTTCCCTGGGGTCGATTATCTGCATTATCAGGGGCGCTGGGGTATCGGCTCAGATAGCCATGTTTCATTGGATGTAGTGGAAGAATTACGTTGGTTAGAATATGGTCAGCGCCTGCGTGATCAACGCCGCAATCGTCTGACGAGTGAGCAATATCCTGCCGTGGCTGATTTGCTTTATAGCCAAGCTTTAGCGGGAGGACGACAGGCTTGTGCCAGCAAAATTAGTCAGTTAACCGAAGGCTACCGCGCTGACTGGTTAGTATTGGATGGCGATGATCCTTATATTGCTGGTACAAAATCGGCATCTTTGTTGAATCGGTGGTTATTTGCGGGGGGCAAATCGCAAATTCGCGATGTTTATGTGGCAGGCAAAGCGGTAATAGTGGATAGATATCATCCAATGCAACAGCAATCTGCACAGGATTTTCTGACGGTATTGAAAGCCTGTCAACAGGAGGTCTGATGAGCTTTACCCTTTTTGATTTTGCCAGCTTACCCGTTAGCCGTTGGCGAAATGGCGGCGGCGAAACCCGTGAAATAGCATGTTGGCCCGTTGGTGGAGATGATTTTGCCTGGCGTGCCAGCATTGCTACAATCGAACAGGATGGCCCGTTTTCAATGTTTTCGGATATCGATCGGTCAATTACGCTGCTATCAGGTGAAGGGGTTGAACTATCCAGCCCAGGCTGGGAGGCACATACTCTTTCCAAGCCGTTGCAGCCGTTTGCTTTCCCCGGTGATATCCCTATTCATGCGCGTTTATTAGGGGGGAGTAGTCAAGACTTTAATATTATGACGCGGCGCGGTTGCTGGCAGGCATCGGTATCGTCGGTGAGTTCGGCACAAAAACTCCCTGTTTCCCATAGTGGATTGATCTACGTTGTGAAGGGAAACTGGCTTGTTTGCCATACCGAAACACACCAACTTACTGCTTCGCAAGGCTGTTGGTGGTTGCCTGCAATTAAGGGAGGGCAATTACAGCCTCTTACTGCGGATAGCCATTTGCTATGGGTTGATTTATTTCCTTGGCGGTAAAAGGGAATGTTTTTTGTAATTTTCATTACAAACCAAAGTGATGCAATTCTTTGGGGTTACTTTTTCACATGCAAGACTGCTATAACTGATGCTCACATAGATACTGTGGGCATCACCGCTATACCTGTTACAATTTCCCTCTGCCACACAAACTGCAACTAAGAAGATTTCCTCATTGCCAAGGCATGCGCTTGGTTACTCGATAGTGTTCAAATTACCAGCATTTGTTAGATCCATGTCATAGTTTTGTTATTTGCTCTGCGCAAAACACACATTTCGGTTGTTTGGTGTTAAAAATTTCAATAATCTTAATTATGAAATAAATATTTAAAAAAAGAGGTGATAGATGGAAGAATAGATAATAAAAAACTAACCAATTGTTTTATATTGATTATTTGTGAATTTCAAGCCGGGAATGGGGCGTTTGCATTCACGGAAGTGCATTGAAGTGCCTAAAATAACTATTTTTATCTTCTGCGAGTCATGCAGTTATAAAAAAATATTTTCAATAAGCAGGCGCTGAGATGTTAATGCATTCCACTTTTGAAGGGTATAGTTCATGAAGCTGAAAAAAATCATTATCGCCTCACTCGCTATTTGTCTGTTGCCATTGGGTGCTTATGCTAAAGATCTTAAAATTGGCGTTTCCATGGCTTACTTCGATGATAACTTCCTAACAATATTACGTCAGGCTATGCAAAACAAAATGAAAGAAGAAGGGAATGTCACTGGGCAATTCGAGGATGCAAAAGGGGATATTGCCCAACAAATTCAGCAGGTAGAGAATTTTGTCAGTCAAGGGGTCGATGCCATTATTCTGAATCCGGTAGATACTCAAGGTGTAAAGCCAATGATCAAATTAGCTGAACAGGCGAAGATACCATTGGTTTTTGTGAATCGCCGTCCTGAAATAACGTTACCAGCTGGTATGGCCTATGTGGGATCAGATTCTGAGCTTGCAGGTCGTCTACAGATGGAGGAATTAGCGAAGCTGATGGGGGGGAAAGGTAACGTAATGATCCTGATGGGGGAACTCTCGAGTGAGGCTACTCGTGATAGAACTCGGGGAGTAGAGAAAGTTGCAGCTCAGTATCCAGATATTCATATCATTGATAAGCAAACTGCAAAATTTTTCCGCAAAGAAGCGGTAGACGTTACCACTGATTGGGTTTTGTCTGGGCAACAAATAGATGCCATTGCATCAAATAATGATGAAATGGCCATTGGGGCTATTTTAGCCTTAAAACAAGCGAAGAAAAATGGCGTAGTAATTGGTGGCATTGATGGCACACCCGATGCGCTTGAGTTTATTAAGAAAGGCGATTTGAATGTCAGTATTTTCCAAGATGCTAAAGGTCAAGGAGAAGGCGCTGTAGAAACTGCGATTAAATTAGCCTCCGGCCAGAAAGTTGAAAGCAGTGTTATGATTCCTTATCAACTCATCACTAAAGATAATTACCAAGACTTTGCTAATAAAAATAAAAAGTGAAAACAACCTTTTCCCCTGGCTAATAGTTAATTATAAAAACACAGAAATAAGTTAACTTTTCAAGTCAAATTTTTATACATGAAAAATCAAATATTCATTAAATATATTTTAATGGATAGGTGGTGCCGTATTTATTGTTATCACTTTTTTGATAAGTACGGCGCTTACCCACTGAGCGTATTATGATGACCAAGGAGATGATGATATGTATCCTTACATTCTCGAGGCTGAAGGCATCAGTAAGCAATTCCCTGGTGTCAAGGCATTGAATAAAGTGGGCATTAAAATAAAAGCAGGAAGTGTCCATGCATTAATGGGAGAGAATGGCGCAGGAAAATCGACCCTGATGAAATGTTTGATAGGAATATATCATCCTGATGAAGGCTCAATAAAAGTAAAGGGCGAAACGGTTAGCTTCAGTGATACATTAGATGCACTCCATGCTGGTATTGCAATGATTCATCAAGAGCTAAATTTAGTCCCGCATATGACGGTGGCAGAAAATATTTGGTTGGGGCGAGAGCCCGTTCATTATGGTTTTGTTAACCACGATTTGCTCAATAGCAAAACCAAGGATTTATTAAAGCATTTAAATATAAAATTGAAACCAGATATGCTGGTTGGTGAATTGAATATTGCTAGCCAACAAATGGTAGAGATTGCTAAGGCTGTTTCTTATGATGCAGATGTTTTAATAATGGATGAACCGACATCAGCGCTGACCGAAGGTGAGGTTTTTCATCTGTTTGCGATTATTACTGAGTTAAAAGAACAAGGGAAAGGCATTATCTATATCAGCCATAAAATGGATGAAATATTCGAAATTACTGATGAGGTAAGTGTTTTCCGCGATGGCATGTTTGTTGCCACAGATAAAACGGAAAACCTGACAAAACAATCATTAATCACCATGATGGTCGGTCGTGAACTTACTCATATGTTCCCAAAATTTAATAATAATATTGGTGAAGAAGTTTTGCGAGTTAATGAGTTACGGCGAGATGGGTTATTTCGCAATATCTCATTTTCCGTAAAACGAGGCGAGATATTGGGTGTTGCTGGTTTGGTTGGCGCAGGTCGTAGTGAGGTTATGGAAAGCTTATTTGGTATGCATCCTGCGGACAGTGGTGAAATTTTTATCGATGGTCTGCCAGTCAATATCGACTCCCCATCAAAGGCTATTGAACAAGGATTGGCTTTTCTTACCGAAGACCGAAAGAAGTCAGGGTTATTCTTAGTCTTGTCTGTGGTTGAGAATATGAGCATCGTAAATCTTTCTGAGTACATTAATACAAAAGGTTTTGTCAGTCATGGACAAATGGCTCAAGACTGCATGGAGCAGATTAAAAAATTAAACATCAAAACACCTACGATGGATCAAATAATTAATAATTTAAGTGGCGGTAATCAACAAAAGGTGCTCATAGCACGCTGGTTATTAGCTCAACCCAAAATACTTATTCTGGATGAACCCACTCGAGGTATTGATGTTGGGGCAAAATCAGAAATTTATCGTTTAATTAGTGAACTGGCGAACCGTGGTGTAGCCATTATTTTAGTTTCCTCTGAGCTACCTGAAATTCTTGGTATGAGTGATAGAGTTATGGTCATGCACAGCGGACACATCACTGGAATATTAGACAAACAAGATGCTAGTCAAGAAAAGATAATGGCCCTGGCCTCAGAATAATTACTGGAAGGTAACGATAATGAGTAATGTTAAATTTGCTAAATCATTAACGGTTGAGTCAACAAAAACACATTCATTCATGTCTGGATTTAAAGGGAAATTACCTAAAGATACCGGTATTTTTATTGTCATGATCGGTATTGCATTGATTTTTGAGTTCCTTGGCTGGTTTATTCGCGACCAATCATTTTTATTGAATCCTAATCGGCTATTATTGATCGTTCTGCAAGTGGCTATTATAGGTATCATTGCCGTCGGAGTGACACAAGTTATTATCACTACCGGCATTGATCTCTCATCCGGCTCTTTAATTGCATTAACGGCTGTTGTCGCGGCGAGTCTGGCACAGACATCAGAAAGTATTTCACCTATGTATCCGCACTTATTGGATTTACCCGCGGCTATCCCTATTATTGCAGGCATAGGGGTCGGGATACTGTGTGGATTTATTAATGGTTTCTTGATAACCCGTACAGGTATTCCTCCCTTTATCGCTACATTAGGAATGATGGTTTCTGCCAGAGGACTTGCCCAATATTACACTAAAGGCAATCCGGTAAGTTTTCTCTCCGATGATTTTACCGCGGTTGGGCAAGGTGCTATGCCCGTTATCATTTTTTTGGTTATTGCGGTGATATTCCATATTGCACTGAAACACACCCGTTATGGTAAATACGTCTATGCCATCGGCGGGAATATGATTTCAGCAAAAGTATCAGGCATTAACGTTAATAAATATCTGGTAACGGTTTATACCATTGCCGGGGGATTAGCTGGCTTGGCGGGCGTGGTTTTGGCCGCCCGGGTGAGTAGCGGGCAATCAAGCATGGGCCAATCTTATGAATTGGATGCGATTGCGGCTGCCGTTATTGGTGGTAGCAGCTTGATGGGTGGGGTCGGTCGTATCACCGGTACAGTAATTGGCGCCGTAATCTTAGGACTGATTAAGAGTGGTTTTACTTTTATTGGTGTGGACTCCTACATTCAGGACATTATCAAAGGCATCATTATTGTCAGTGCCGTCGCCATAGATATGCATCGTAACCGCAAGAAGCGCTAACCGCAGTCGGCGCGATTAAACCAGTAGCACTAACAGCCTATCATTCTGCTGTTGAGTGCTACTGGGGTTTGAGGCCAAATCACGCAGAAAACACACTAATATCGGAGTTATTTTTTATTTCAGATAATTTTTTATAGGATGATGTATCAGTTTTTACTAATGCATTGGCTTACAGATAGTCACCGTTTAGCGAAAATAATCCAATAAATCAATTAACTCTGTTCTAGAGTATTACAATTCCATTTGTCACTCACGGTGTTGCTTTACTGTCATAAATACGCCTCCACACCCAGCTTAGCATCTTGGCGGTATCACCCGACTCAGGCAATTGGGTAATTTCTGGTGCTGCTGCCCAGTGGCCACTTTCATCTATGCCAGCAATGTCATAGCGGAAAAAATAATCGGGCTCTAACCCCATTCGCAGATCTGCAAGGGTCAGCCGAAGCTCGCCATCCTCACGTCGCTGAGCGTGAGCGGCGATAAACCCATGTGTGAACCACAATAGACGTTTCAACTGCGGTACGGATGTCAACTGCGCCAACGCCTGGTTGTCGCTTTCGTGAAAAGTAAATTGCATCGCTCCCCGATCCGCGACAAGGGATCGGTCACCGAGCCAGTAGCCATCCGGTACCATCACAATCACCCGCCAAGCCAGCGTGTTGAACGGAAGCGGTGTAGAAAAACGCGGGGCATTCTGCAAGTTCAGAACAGCCAGGCTTTGCGAGGCTACCCGGTCAACCAGAGATTTGGCGGCAACACTCCAAGCCAGGTAGGCCGAGCTGACGAGCAAGCCTGCTACCAACCAATTGCGTGCCGCCCTGTCTCGGCCTGAGCCACTCGTTTGCTGCGTAGTTTTATATGGTGAAAGCTGCCAGGCAGCCATAACCCCTATCAACAACGGCACTGTATACAACGGATCAATGACGAAGATTGTCGCCCACATGACGGGTGGGGTCTTCATGGGCCATAGCACCTGCGTACCGTAGGCGGTAAAGGCATCCAGCAACGGATGTGTTATCAGGGCTAGCCAGATCGCCAACAGCCACCGCAATGGGGCACCTCGAACCAGCGAACTGCGAGACTTGAGCAAGAGCCAAAGCAGCAATCCCAACAACGTTAGCATCAAGAGTGAATGCGATGGACCACGGTGCCAGGTCACTTCTGTAACCACATCACTGCTGAATACTTTGAACCAGAGCACGTCCAGATCGGGCAAAGTACCGAGTACTCCACCCGCCAGTATTGCCTGGCGTCGATGATGTTGGGGGACAACAAGTGCGGCGACACTGCTGCCAAGAACAATCTGAGTTAATGAGTCCATGGCAGATTCCAACGGCTTGGTTTACTGATCTGTTGGGCATCTTGTGCTTTTATCCATCGGTCATGCAGCCATTGTTCCGTTTTGCGGCGAGCGAGCAGGGTTGCCCATTCCAGATCGCGCTCGAACAGCATCGGTTTCTCATCGCTACCGATGATGACCCAGAACCAACGCCCATCAGCCAGATTGCGTGCCTTGAATTTTAAACCGGTGAGTTGGACAGTCTCGTTACGGCCTGGGTGTGATAAGCGAATAGGTTCATCATGGAGAGTAACAGACGCTCTCCCTAGGCTGGTCAGCAAGTCGGGCGCAGCCTTACGCAAGAACTCTGCCGCAATCTGCTCAGCGCGCTCACGAGACGGTAACGGTTTTCCTACTAGGTCGAGCGAGATGTTGGCAAAACCCTTGAGTGTGCCATCGGCGGCGATCACCGTACTAAAGTGTTCTCCCTCCAGGAAGGCATTGCGCTCATCGCGCCTCTCGTAACGGCTGAGTGCGGCGGGTTGACCATCCAGAGTGACCGAACGCTGACTGGTTTGATGATGAGTATCTGGGATGCTGATCGGGTTATCTCCAACCGCACCGGAGGCTGTTTGCAACGCGAAAGCAGACAGAGCAGCGGTAAGCCCTAGACTGATGCGGAACACCAGGATCCAACGGCAGGAAGTCAGAATTGAAGAGAGCGAAGAACGGATAGAATTCATGATTTCCTCGTGGATGAAGCAAGCGATGCACTGCCCGCAACGCAGACAGTGGCCAGTAAAAGTGCCACCGCAAGCCCCACCAATAGCGGGACGAAACCGGGCACCCAGGACACGATAAATGGACCGATGCTGGCTCCGATAAACAGGACAAAACCATTGAGGGCCATGCCCGCTGCGCGGTTAGGTACCGCCAGATCACCAAACTGGGTGATCATTGCCGGAATAGCGAGAGCGACGCCGACCACGAAGACCAGACTCCCAATGGCAATACCGGTCAGCGATTGCGCTAACACAGCCTCTAGGGCCAAGCCCACGGCCGCAACCAGATAACCTGCACCCGCAACGCCCGGCATCCCGATCCGAGCAGCAAGCGGCCCGACCAGCAAGGCGATGAACATCCCTGGCAATCCAACCAAGCGCAGTGCAATGACTGTGGCAGGAGAAAGGTTCAAGCCCGCCAGATGCGGCCCCAACGCCGTATACATCGCAACGAAAGACAGGAGAAGTGTGATGTGTGCAAATGACAGCAGCAGAATGGCAGGCCGCACGGCAATTTTGCCCAATGCTACGAAACGATGGCCCAGATGACCCTCAACGATAGTGCGTGCCGGTTCCTTTATCATCAACGCAATTAATGGAAGCATGACCACAAGACCGCCTCCCGTGGTCAGAAATACCCAGAACCAATCCCATCGTAACGCCACCCAGGCCGCGAATACTTGCCCAAGGATGCCGGCCACGAGGAAAGACGTAGACATGGCCCCGATGGCGGTTGCTCGGTGACGTATCCGCACCGCTTCAGCAAGATAGGCCAGTGCTACCGGGGCAAAACTGGACGCTGCCAGCCCCTGTAACATCCGAAGTCCCGCCAACCATGGCAACGAAGGCACGAAGGCGCAGGCAAGTGTGGCAATCGACAGGGCGCTCAGCCCCATCAGCATCACTGGCCGACGACCATACTGATCCGATAACGGCCCCCAGAGCAGGAACCCGCCAGCATAGGCCAGGCTGAAACAAGTGGCCAGCGCGAACGAGACGGCCCCCGGTGTTGCCGGGCTGAAAGAGTGACCGACGTACGTCAGCAAAGGGATTGCCAGGTAAAGCTGGGTCAGCACCAACAGGGCGACCGCGACCAGTAGCGTGACACCTGGCCCACTCGCGTAATGAGCTGGTCTGAGGTGAGGGGGCTTGCTGAAGGTCTCATCAGCCAAGCCTGAGAATTGCGTATTTTCAGCCATGGAACTCTGCTTCCGATATCGGTACAGCACCCCCAACGATGACGGAATGTACCTGACGTGCAGTATGCAGTTCCCAGAATTGGTCAGCGATGTCCATTGGTGCGACGGTATCACTTTTACCCACACCGCCCGGTGTTCCCTCAACGAAGCCGTTGACGATCACCTCACCGACATGAATGTCATGTGACGCGAGGGTATGCGCCAGAATATGGGTAGTTTTACGTTGAGCTGCAACGCTGATGGCAATCGCAGCATAATCGATGGCGAACGCATTGATTTGTGGGTCATCGAGCGCCATGACGCCGCTGGTAACCAGTACGGTACCTTTTGATGCCGCAAGGTCGTTCCTGCTCTCTTGTACGGCGGTGATGTAGCCAACAACGCGAAGATCGAAACTCTTGCTCAGATCTGCGGGCTGAGTGGACAGCAGGTCACCTTCGATATCGAGAAAAACGTTCCAGTGCAGGATACCTATAGGCCCCATTATCTCATGTACGTCCGTGACGGCATGTCGAATCGCTTTAACATCGCTAAGGTCGGCTGGGAAAGCGCGAGCCTGGATGCCTTCGGCGGTCAATTCCGTTACCGCATCAGCGAGACGCTGAGCATTGCGCGCAATCAAGGCTACGGGATGACCCGCCTTACCAAAACGGCGAGCGACTGCATGGGAAATACCCGGGCCATATCCACAGATGAGGATGGTGTTTTTCATAGTTCAGACTCCGATTATAAAGTAAAATTACAACTCCAACGTTTTAGTTGGAAATAACTATAGTATGATTACGTGACAGCAACAACCCATAAATGAGAGAGAAGAAAAATGGCTTGGGATACTGAAGGGACGAAACGCAAAATTCTGGATGCGGCGATGACCGAATTCGCCCGACTCGGACCCGATGGCACTACCCTTGAGCGGGTTGCCAAGTTGGCCGGGGTAAACAAGGAGCGTGTTTATAATTACTTTGGCGATAAGCGAGCGCTGTTCTCAGCCGTATTACGTAGTGAGTTGGCCAAGGTGGCATCGGCGTTGCCCATTACATCCTTTGCGGTTGAAGATATTAGCGATTACGCTGGCCGTGCCTACGATTATCACCTCGACAATCCTGAACTGAGTCGGCTCATGCGCTGGGAAGGGTTGATATTCAGTGATGAGGTGCCGGACGAAGAACAGCGACGCGAATACTATGGATACAAGATTCAGGCCGTGAGCGATGGGCAGCGCGAGGGAATTGTTACCCAAGCCATTGGAGCAGATCATCTGGCTTTTTTGGTGTTAGCTTTGGCCGGATGGTGGTCTGCCGTTCCACAGGTCGCGCGCATGTTAACGGGACCAGATAGCGCAGAAGAATATGCCAGACGGAGATCCTCTGTCATAGAAGCTGCCCGACGTCTGGCGTCTGCCCCATAAAGTTATTCGAACGCTAGCTTTTGCGTACTGTGGACGAACTCAGAAAGAACTAGAGGCAATGTAAGCCTAAATAGCGGCCTTAACTTTCCTCTCTAAACGGAAATCAGGGGTTCTCGACATCCCGGTTTTGCCATAACCCGCTTTTTTGTTAATAAGAATACTAGCCATGTCTGATTTCATTCGTGGTTTTCGCCCTGACTTAATTTTGGTAGCCATTGCGGCGGCACAACGGCCATTTGCTCTCTCCAGGATACGTCGATGCTCGGCCTCAGCGACGGCAGCTAATATCTGGTGGCCTACTGTACAAGCGCCTATTGATTAGCATATATGTAATAGTATAACATTACATTCGTGCTATCCAACAAGGAGCTATAGATGTCTAAAAAATATAACTGCCTATCCATAATTGCATTGAGTGTTTGTGTTTCATTGATCAGTTTTAAATCATTTGCGCATGGTAAACATAGCCACTCACATGAGCACCATCAATCGGATGCTGCACGCACAGCAAGTGAAGGCATCTTTGTAGACAAAGATGTTAAGGATAGGGGGCTGAGTGATTGGGATGGGGTCTGGCAATCGGTTAATCCCTATCTGTTAAAAGGGGATCTGGATTCGGTACTCGTTAATAAAGCGAAAAAAAATAAAGATAGAACGGTTACAGAATACCGAGAGTATTACCGCCGGGGCTATCATACTGATATCATTATGATTGGCATAGAGAATAACACTATTGATTTTCACACCTCAGATGCCGTTAATTCATGTAAGTATAGCTACTCTGGCTTTAAAATAATGCACTATGACTCAGGGAAGAAGGGAGTACGCTATTTATTCGAATGTAAAGATGCTAACTCAAAAGCACCAAAATTTGTCCAATTCAGTGACCATATAATAGAACCACAAAAATCCCATCATTTTCATATTTACACGAGCAATGAGTCGCATGAAGCATTGTTTAAAGAAATGGATAACTGGCCAACGTTTTATCCAATCACATTAGGCAAAGATGAAATAGTTCACGAGATGTTGCATCACTAAAGTTAGTGTTGTCGATTATTTCCAGTAAGAGAAGACCATGTATCCACATGGTCTTTTTGTATGTTATTCAAGCGAGCATTTGGGTCGATAGGCCAAACATTGACCGATTTGATTTTATATTCGTCGCAGATGAGTGACGCACACAGCCACATACACCCGCTATTCTCATGGTTATCCGGTAGGATGCATGGCGACTAAATCTCAAAATGTGACATTTATAAAACATCTTTTCATTAAAATTGAAATTTTGTTTTTAGAGTGCTATGTTCTGCACAGTCAAGTCTAACTATCACACCCAATGGGCCACAGCTCATTGGCGCAAAGGAGAGAACATAATGAAAATTGCACTGATGATGGAAAACAGTCAGGCAACTAAAAACGCCATCATTCTGAAAGAGCTGAATGCTGTAGCCTCGGAAAAAGCGTACCCGGTATACAACGTGGGCATGAGTGATGAAAACGACCATCACCTGACTTATATTCATCTGGGGATCATGGCCAGCATTCTGCTCAATTCTAAAGCAGTGGATTTTGTGGTTACTGGCTGTGGTACAGGCCAAGGCGCAATGATGTCGTTAAACATCCATCCAGGTGTTGTATGTGGATATTGCATCGATCCTGCTGACGCTTTCCTGTTTGCTCAGATCAATAACGGTAATGCATTGTCACTGCCATTCGCCAAAGGTTTTGGCTGGGGTGCTGAATTAAATGTGCGTTATATCTTTGAAAAAGCGTTTACTGGCGTGAAGGGGGAAGGTTACCCGCTGGATCGTAAAGAGCCGCAGGTACGTAATGCGGGTATTTTGAACCAAGTGAAAGCTGCGGTAGTGAAAGAAAACTATCTCGATACACTGCGCTCTATTGACCGTGAATTAGTGAAAACCGCAGTAAGCGGTGCACGTTTCCAGCAGTGCTTCTTTGATAACTGCCAAGTTGAAGAGATTAAAGCTTTCGTGAAAGAAGTACTGGCGTAACGATAGCCTCGAGTGTTGAAGAATAAAACAAGGCTCCTGAACAGGAGCCTTTTGCTTATTTGATTCCGCTAAAACACTTAACGACTACTTACACCGCGGTCTGCTAACACTTAGGCGCTGCCCCTTGTGGTGGCAGATAGCGTAGTGGATCAAGTGCGGTTGCTCGGTAACGGATTTGGAAATGCAACATTATCGTGTCTGTTCCGGTGCTGCCCATCGTGGCTATTTTTTGTCCCGCTTTCACATCTTGAGCATTGTTCACTAGCATGGTGTCGTTATGGGCATAAGCGGTGATGAAATCCTCACCGTGTTTAATCATTATCAGGTTGCCATAACCACGTAACTGATTCCCGACATACACGACTCGCCCTTTGGCCGACGCGTAGATTGGCTGCCCACGTTTAGCCGTAATATCAATGCCTTTATTACCACCGTCGGCGTTGGAGTAGCGCGATATTATTTGGCCACTGGTCGGCCAGCGCCAGCATCGATTAGCACCCGGTGGTGGTGTCGATGCAGCGAGTACAGTATTTGAGGATTTACGCTTCGTTGATGCCAGTCGCCCGGACGCCGCAGAACTGCTGAGCTGAAGTTTTTGCCCAACCTCAAGTCTATAGGGGGGGCGGAGCCTGTTGATGCGGGCAAGGTCACTCACTTCGCTATCACTGATCCATGCAATAAAATAAAGTGTGTCACCTGACTTAACGGTATACGATTTATCGTTATAACTGCCTTTTGGCAGTTTGGTGTAGTCACGATTGGATTTGTTTGAGCACCCAGCCAATAGCAAGACAACCATTGCGTATACCGCCAACCATGGCCACAACTGCATTCTACTTTTAGTGTTCAAAACTTTTCCTTTATCGCCGTGATATCAAACTCCCTCAGCCAACTATATTAACATTTGAACTATAAGGTTCAAAAGCCTGTGTAAGATTATCGTTTAGGATTGGTGGTAATTGGCAGGCTAAAATGGCTCACAATTTCTTGTGAGACGGGGGAAACCCATAGAATTGTGTAGATTAGTGGTTTCTTACGTATTACCGCTTTCCAATGGAGTGCAGCACTCTGGCAGAGAGTCGCCTTTGCTGCTTACGGTTTACTAGCCATGATAATGATGGGCTGAAAGGCATGTAATATTTATAACTATTAATATACCTAAGCCTACTTATGTCTTTGCTATGAATTATCTGTTTGTTATTAAATTAACTTTATTCAATAAGTATTAATATATCTATAAATCAAAGTGTTTTTTAATTGGCTTTTATTAAACTACATTTTTTAAATGTTGACGATCAATGCGAGAAATATACTGACTTTCTGTGTTGCTTGTCTGGCATGTTTATTCTAGATTTAAACTGAAAACAATATAAGACATGGTGGTTGATTTATATTTAATTATTAGCTGACTTGTTTTTATTCTTTGTGAAAACTATGGTGCTAAATTTAAACTAAATAAATAGGGTGTTTATTATGTCAGATAATATGGATTGTTTGTTTTTAGATTCTCGTTTTGGAACATTACAAGTGAGTTACTCAATTGATAAAAAACAAATTCCGCTTCAATCACATCTAATAGATTGTTTTTAATTATCTTTTAATAATCTAATTATGAGGTGAGTTTATGCAGAACAATAACGTATCAACCAAACGCAGCCCGTCAATAAAAAAACTGGGCATTATGACACTAGTGGTAATGAATATTGTGGCAGTGGTCAGTCTAAGAGGGTTACCTACCGAAGCGGAGTATGGATTAAGTTCTATTTTTTACTATCTGTTTGCTGCTGTATTCTTCTTGATCCCGGTCTGTTTGGTGGCGGCTGAATTGGCAACCGGTTGGCCGGAAAAAGGCGGAGTATTTCGCTGGGTAGGCGAGGCTTTTGGCCCGCGCTGGGCATTTTTAGCCATGTTTATGCTGTGGACTGAGGTGACGGTATGGTTCCCTACTGTCCTGACGTTTGGTGCGGTTTCATTAGCTTTTATTGGCCCCGACCAGACATGGGATCAAGCACTCGCGGCCAATAAATTCTTTGTGCTCGGGATTGTGTTGTGTATTTATTGGTTTGCGACCTTTATTGCCTTTAAGGGGGTGGAAACCTTTGCCAAGGTCTCTAAATGGGGGGGATTGATAGGCACCATCATTCCGGTAATTATCCTGATCATATTAGGTTTTTCATATTTGATTGGTGGAGGTACCTCGCAAATAGAGTTGTCATGGGATAACGTTGTTCCTGACTTTTCTAATTTCGATAATGTGGTTTTAGCCGCCAGTATCTTCCTGTTTTATGCTGGGATGGAGATGAATGCCATCCATGTCAAAGATGTAGAGAACCCGCAGAGAAACTATCCCATCGCTATTATGTTGGCTGCTTTAGGGACTGTACTTATTTTTGTCTTGGGCACGTTAGCCATAGCTTTTGTGATCCCCGAGTCTGATATCTATCTGACGCAAAGTTTGTTAGTGACTTATTACGACCTGTTCAAGTGGGCTGGTATCGAATGGCTAGGGCCGATAGTGGCATGCTGTCTGGCTGTGGGGGTATTAGCAGGTGTAGTGACATGGGTTGCCGGGCCTTCATCCGGGTTATTGGAAGTGGCTAAGGCCGGATACTTACCGCGCTGGTGGCAGAGTATCAATAAAAATGGCATGGCGACGCATATCCTATGTGTTCAAGCACTTATTGTTACCTTGCTATCTATCTTGTTCGTGGTACTTCCCTCAGTTCAATCGGCCTACCAGATATTGAGCCAATTGACCGTCATCCTGTATCTCATTATGTACATGTTGATGTTCAGTGCGGCTATCTACCTGCGCTTTAGTCAACCAAACCGACCACGGCCTTATTGTATACCTGGCGGTAATGCAGGGATGTGGATTATTGGTGGTACAGGGCTACTGAGTTCGTGTATTGCTTTCATCTTTAGCTTCATTCCACCTAGCCAAATTGTGGTGGGTAGCCCCAAGGAGTATGTCGCTATTTTGATCGCATTAGCCTTGTTCTTCTGCATGGTACCTTTGGTGATTTATGCACTGCGCAAACCTCATTGGCGTGATGAAAACTGTGATTTTGCCCCTTTTACCTGGGAGCGAGACCGTGGGCATCCCGGAATCCCGACCACCAGTGCAATTCATACCAGCGATGCAGTAGCAAACAGGTAATACCCATAAATTGGCTATCGGCATTATCAATCAAAATCATAGATCCGTCATATGTCAGTGAGCTTTTCAAAAAAAACATTATGACTGCAATGCCTAACAGGCTAACGTCTTCTATTTATATCAACACCCGCTTTTGGCTGTGAATTCACTGGATGGATGCAACACATTGGTTAAATCGCTTTGCGTTTTCCATGAATTGGCTGAGCATAAAATCTTAATGAAAAGCCCTGAGGGGCTTTTCATACATAAGCATCTGCAAACTGTTAATTACCACATCAAATCATCGGGCACTTTGAAATCGGCATACGGATCTTCTCCATCTTGCTCTTCCTGACTAAGCGCACTATTTAATACAATACTGTTCGCATCTCGCTGCGCAATTTTATCGGCTACGCTCGCGGGGATAATAGCGTATTCACTCTCGCCACTGTTCTCAACAACCAGACGAGCAATGGCGAGACGACCACTAATCAGCTGAGCTTGAGTGAGCTTATCCACAACTATTTTTTTAATTAAATTATTATCTGTGAAGTTAAAACCAATATTGCCTTTTGAAATATCGATTCTGTTCATTTCAATGAGCTGTTTCACCTGAGCTTTATACTCTTTAGATAAAGCCGCTTGTTTTTGTTGTTCGCTTAGTTGTTTATCACGCTCAAGTTGTTCTTTTTTATTTTCATCCACAGCCTCTCTTGCCTCACGAGCCTGAGCTCGTGATTTCTTAGCTGTTCTTTGAACTTTGGCCATTTTTTTGCTGGTCACTAATCCAGCTTTTAGCATCTGCTCTTGTAAGGTGAGTTTTGTCATCTTCGTTCCTAAACCAGTTGAATAATTTGTGGGATTATACCTGTAATTTTTGAGTCTGTTCCAGATTGCAGGACCTGATCACGGTATTACTTGAGTTTGGAGGGGGTTATCAGAGGCTGGTGGGACCTGCTCTCAGGATTCGCCAGTCGGTTTAAAATTCGGTATCATCCGCTCCCACTCTTCATCCGGGTAGCCTGATGTCTAAGATAATCGATACCTTTATTGCCCCGCCGTGTCATGACAAGATAGAGACTCTCTATCAGGACGATCACCTGGTTCTTATCAATAAACCTGCTGGGCTGCTTAGCCTCTCGGGGAAAAATCCGCAAAATCTGGATTCGGTGCATCATCGGTTAGTACAGATATTCCCCGGCTGTACCCTGGTTCATCGCCTGGATTTTGGCACTTCCGGGCTGATGGTGATTGCCCGCAATAAGGCTATAAATGCCGCCCTCTGTCGACAGTTCAGCCAGCGCACCGTGACCAAAGTGTACAGCGCACTGCTCTGCGGACATCTGGATGACAACGAAGGGATGATAGACGCAGCGATTGCCAAAGACCCGGCACTGTTCCCGCTGATGTCGATTTGCCCAATCCACGGCAAGCCGGCTCGCTCCTACTATCGGGTCGTGGAGCGCTTTTATCATGAGTTGGAAGATGGGACGTTACTGCCATTAACGCGGGTACAGCTAACCCCGGAAACCGGGCGTACTCATCAACTCCGCATCCACTGTCAGCAGTTGGGCCATCCCATTTTGGGCTGTGACCTGTATGGCGGTCGCCTGCTGCCAGGTACCGAACGGACTCCACGGCTGATGCTGCACGCCAGTGAGTTGCATTTTGTTCATCCCATCAGTGAAGAGTGGGTCAAAGCCCATAATTCCAGCCCGTTCTGAAAGCGAAAGTTTCTATTACGATGCCACCCGGAGTATCTCCCCCATCTTATTTAAACGGGTATTACCTGTTGTTCTGGTCACATGTGTGCTGAAAGTACCGCTCCAGCCGAGGCTTTTGCGTCGTTGACGCAACGAGTGCAATGTCATTGGGCCGCATGGATTATCACGACCCGGAAATAGGTGCAGCCGATATCCTGTCAAACTATGGCGCGTTCTGAGCATTTTGACGGTTTGAAAGGGAAGGGGAATAGCATGTTATCTGCGGATTGTTATCCACATACTTATTTTAAACTGCGCTTTCACGAGACAAGATGAGACATTATGAAATGAAAAATCCACGCAAATGCGTGGATTTAATGGTATTTGTTATTTTTCATGAGACTCAGTGAATCCTCATGAAACAACAAAAATGATTTAGACGTTGAACAAGAAGTTCATCACGTCGCCATCTTTTACGATGTAATCTTTACCTTCTGAACGCATTTTGCCGGCTTCTTTCGCGCCTTGCTCACCCTTGTAGGTGATAAAGTCCTCGAAAGCGATAGTTTGTGCGCGGATAAAGCCTTTCTCGAAGTCGGTGTGAATTTTACCGGCAGCTTGTGGTGCAGTTGCACCTATCGGGATGGTCCAGGCACGCACTTCTTTTACACCGGCAGTAAAATAGGTTTGCAGGTTCAGCAATTCATAACCGGCACGGATCACACGGTTCAGACCGGGTTCTTCAATACCTAACTCAGCCATAAATTCAGCGCGGTCTGCATCTTCCAACTCAGCAATATCAGACTCAACTGCGGCACAAACGGCAACTACCACAGAACCTTCCGCCGCAGCGATGGCACGCACCTGATCCAAATATGGATTGTTTTCAAATCCATCTTCATTGACGTTAGCAATGTACATGGTTGGCTTCAGGGTGAGGAAGCTCAGATAACGGATGGCGGCTTTATCTTCAGCACTCAGGTTCAACGCACGCAGCATGCCAGCATTTTCTAAATGTGGCAGACATTTTTCCAGCGCTTCCAGTTCCGCTTTAGCGTCTTTATCACCGCCTTTAGCTTTCTTCTGAACACGATGCATTGCGCGTTCACAGGTTTCCAGATCGGAAAGTGCCAGTTCAGTGTTGATGGTATCAATGTCATCAACGGGATCAACTTTACCGGCAACATGGATGATGTTGTCATTTTCAAAACAACGTACCACATGACCAATTGCTTCAGTTTCACGGATATTGGTCAGGAACTGGTTACCCAGGCCTTCGCCTTTGGATGCACCCTTAACCAGGCCCGCGATATCGACGAATTCCATCGTCGTTGGCAAAATACGCTGAGGTTTAACAATCTCGGCCAGTTGGTCCAGACGCGGGTCCGGCATTGGCACCACACCCGTGTTGGGTTCAATGGTGCAGAACGGGAAATTAGCTGCTTCGATACCCGCTTGTGTCAACGCGTTGAACAGGGTGGATTTACCAACGTTAGGCAGGCCCACAATACCGCATTTGAATCCCATGTTTTATATCACCTTAAATAACTTAAAAATCAACTCGTTAGGGTTAACGTGCTGATGTAATCAAAATTTATGTCGCCATTATACACATTCTGACGATTTATCTCGATCATGCTGTTTCGTCGCCGCAATGGAACATGCTGTGAGAGCGAGTAGGTGATTGATTTTTCTAACTCTGTGTCCGAGATCACGCTTATGCCATCTTAAGTTTCCTGATAAATGTCCGATAACTAGTTATTACAGTCCGCATACTGAATTTGGGTAATTCCAATGGAAATGAGTATCTATAAATGGCTGATCGTCATCTTGTTCGGGGGGATGGCGGGTATTGTGGGAATGCGTTTTCTTACCGCAGATGTTGAGCCTGCCGCCCCCTCCTTTGCCGAGTTGGTTGATCAATATGGGGTGGAAATTGAAAGTCACTCGGGCAAGAGCGTTAGATATGTGGGGTACAAAAAAAATACCCTTTATGAAGATTTCGACAGCATCCAGTTGAAATTTACCGCAGTAACCGACAAGTTTGAACGCAGCCACGACTTATCGCGCAACAAAGGAAAGGCATCAGATTGGGATTCGCTTTTTTGTAGCGATAAATTGAGTGATATTGCGGGCGAATATGATGGTAAAAGCAACAATTTTCTCGGGCGGGTGAGGGTGATATTTTCAGGTGTGGTATTGACCGGTGAGGGACAACAGGGGATTAATGCGCTGTGCAACAAAAATGAATAACAACTAATACAGGCACCCCGGCTTATGTTCGTTAGCCGGGGAACCGGGCCAGTATTATACGCCGGCCTTAAAGGAATGCAGGCGATTCATTGCCTTAGTGATGTCTTCTTTTAGCAGTATTTCAGTACAGCGGATAGATTCATCAATGGCCTCGTCAATTAAGGTTTGTTCACTGATTGGTGGCTTACCCAAAACAAAACCGGTGACTTTACTTTTATCACCCGGATGGCCGATGCCGATGCGCAAACGATAGAAGTTAGGGTTATTCCCCAACCTGCTCTGAATATCTTTCAGGCCGTTATGGCCACCGTTACCGCCACCTAGCTTTAATTTAGCCACGCCCGGCGGGATATCCAACTCATCGTGTGCGACTAAAATCTCTTCCGGCAGAATACGGTAAAACCCAGCCATTGCGGCTACGGCCTTGCCACTGAGATTCATAAAGGTAGAGGGTACCAACAAGCGAACGTCTTGGCCTGCCAGATTTAGCCTTGCAGTGTAGCCGAAGAATTTACCCTCTTCTTTCAGTGGTTGATTATGGCGCTGCGCCAATAAATCCACATACCAAGCACCTGCATTGTGGCGAGTTTGGGCATATTCAGCGCCCGGATTTGCCAGCCCAACGATTAATTTAATACTGCTCACGTCGCCATTCGCTATAACTAAAGGAATTAAAGTGCCATAGTTTACCTGTCATAGCGCGTAATAACAAAACTGCTAGCATGAATTTATTTAGAGTGAATAGTTCAAGATGTGAATAGTTGCCTGTATGTATAATTCAAATTCAGTGCCAAATGTCTGGATTATGTAAAGATTTGTTGGAATATATTTGCCAGTTGTGATCACAAGCGCAATACCTTCCTCGCAAGCCTGACTATACTTAGTTATTAAGTGGACATGAATAATCGCATTAAGCAAGCAGTTTTAGCGCTCGGCTCAGTGGTTATTTATTGGCAACCTAGGTGGAGGTGGCATATGAAACGTAAAAGCGCAGCAAGGGTCGGTAATGTGCTGATGGGATTAGGTTTGGTTACCATGGTCGTAGGGGTAGGTTACTCAATCCTGACAGAGGTATCCCAACTGGGTCTACCGCAATTCTTTGCCCATGGTGCCGTGATGAGTATTTTTGTCGGCGCACTGTTGTGGTTAGTTGGCGCGCGTATCGGTGGGCGTGAGGAAGTTGCGGATCGTTATTGGTGGATTAAGCACTTTGACAAGCGTTGTAATCGCAACCAGCGTCACTCCTAGCGAGCAAGGCATCATTAGCGACTAATTACAGCGAAGCGGCAAACATAGACCTGTTTTCTTGGCTTTTTAATTGAGCTGATGTGCAGGAGGGGTAAATGACGGCTCAACGAGCGATAAGACAAACACCTATTGATCAAGAACTCAGCGATCGAGAGTAGAAAACCCGTTGTCGCATCTGCTTCAACGGGTTTTTCTTTATCTGCTTCAATTTATGCATTGCATAGTATCAATTCGTTATGAACCCCATTCGTGATGCCCACCAAGTGACCTATCGCGAAAATAGCTTAATGGCTAACTGCGGCCAGATAGCACCGCAGGGATATCCACAACCTAATACTGATTAATGCTCAAACATCGCAGAGATGGACTCTTCATTGCTGATACGGCGGATGGCTTCAGCCAACATGCCTGACAGGGTCAGAGTACGCACATTTTTTAATGCCTTGATTTCAGCTGACAACGGAATCGTGTCACAAACAATCACTTCATCGATAACAGAATGTTTGATGTTTTCAACCGCATTACCAGAGAAGATCGGATGAGTCGCGTAAGCAAATACACGCTTGGCACCACGTTCTTTCAGGGCTTCCGCTGCTTTACACAATGTGCCACCGGTATCGATCATATCGTCAACTAACACGCAGTCACGGCCAGCAACGTCACCGATGATGTGCATCACCTGAGAAACGTTAGCACGTGGGCGGCGTTTGTCGATAATCGCCATATCAGTATCGTTCAGCAGTTTTGCAATGGCTCTGGCGCGAACAACGCCGCCGATGTCTGGAGAGACAACAATTGGGTTTTCCAGATTCTGCTGCAACATATCTTCCAGCAGGATTGGGCTACCAAATACGTTATCAACCGGAACATCAAAAAAGCCTTGGATCTGTTCAGCATGTAGATCCACTGTCAATACGCGGTCAACCCCAACACTTGAGAGAAAATCGGCAACAACTTTGGCAGTGATCGGTACACGGGCAGAACGCACACGGCGATCCTGACGAGCGTAACCGAAGTAAGGAATAACAGCAGTAATACGTCCTGCGGAGGCGCGACGCAGGGCATCAACCATGACAACCAGTTCCATCAGGTTATCGTTCGTGGGTGCGCAGGTGGACTGGATGATGAAAATATCACCACCGCGTACATTTTCGTTGATTTGCACGCTCACTTCGCCGTCGCTAAAACGACCTACAGCGGCGTCACCAAGACTGGTGTACAAACGGTTGGCAATACGTTGTGCTAGTTCCGGGGTGGCGTTACCAGCAAAAAGCTTCATATCAGGCACGAGAAGAACCTCAGGCATGCGTCCAGAGAAGATATTGTCATATCAGTAATCAGGGGCGATTATTCATACTGATTGCAATATACATACGGGTATTTAAAGCCAAAACACGGTGAATAACCGTCATCATTCAAATTACAGGTGTGTCGACTGTTCTCGTTCACCCGCATCACTTACTCATGTAAGGTTATCGGGATTCGCTCGTTTGCCGCTTTCCTGCATCTTGAAATCTATTGGGTACAAAACAGCATTATGAACCGGCTTTCAATCAAATGAGACAGGTATTTTCAGAACCCAAGGTTAGTAGAGCCATTACATCGACCTTACATAACGCTGTAAATCGTTATCTGCACTCACAACTTTCAATTTTCCCAGAGCGCGCACGATGCAGTGGCGAAACATTTACACCACGAGCAACAAAACCATGCAACCACTCCGGGGCAATACTTAACACCTGTCGGGCCGATGCCTCAGTGTCGAATTCTGCAAACACACAAGCACCGGTTCCGGTAAGGCGTGACGGAGCGTATTCTAACAGCCATGAAAGAGCCTGTTCAACCTCGCGAAAACGTTTTCTTGCGATCGGTTCGCAATCATTTGCGTACGGAGTGCTTAAAAGCGCCGCCAGTGGGCGAACTGGCGTATTTCTTTTTAATTCAGGATCAGAAAAAATAATTGGTGTTGGGATGCTTACACCGGGGTGTACCACCAAATACCACTTCTCTAAAGGCTCCGCAGGTTGCAATTTTTCGCCAATTCCCTCAGCAAAGGCAGCATGTCCACGAACGAACACCGGCACATCGGCACCTAATGTTAGGCCAAGAGTGGCCAATTTCTCATCAGAGAAACCACATTGCCACAGTAAATTGAGTGCAACCAGTACCGTGGCGGCATTAGATGAACCACCACCCAGTCCTCCCCCCATTGGTAGGCGTTTATCAATACTGATATCTGCCCCACGAGGTACTTTTACCGTGCCGGGCTGTTGTTGTGGCAATTGTTGTTGTAGAAATTGTTGTTGTAGCAATCGCGCCGCGCGAATTATCAAGTTCTGTTCGTTTTCTACGCCTGCAACTGGCGTTAATAAGCGAATCTGATTGTCATCTCGCGGCACAATAGTTAGCTGGTCGCCATAATCGAGAAACTGAAACAGGGTTTGTAAGTCATGATAACCATCGGCCCGTTGCCCGGTGATATAAAGAAACAGGTTTAATTTGGCCGGTGAGGGCCAGACATGTTGCTGCGTGCTAACCATGTTATTTGACAGTCCAATTATCCATTTTTAGCTTAATTCGCTGCCCGCCCTGGCTCAGTTCCATGCGGCTCGGCAATGCTGGCGTCACTTGAGTGTTGTATTCCTGATAATCAACCACCCACGTCATACCATTTTGTTTATAAGTCACTTGCTTCAAACGGTACTTATCATCAAGGATGAAATCAGTGGTATCACCGGGTAACCCTAAAATCCACTGACGTAAGCTTTCCAATGGAATGGACATCCCCGTCAACTTTTGAATCATTTCCTGTGGGTCATCACTGACATAGCGTTTGCCTTGATTATCGGTCAACTGGGTAACGCCTGGTTGTACCACCAATTCCAGTTCTGTGCTGCCCAATGGGTTGGTCAGCAGTAGGCGATAGCGCTCAGGTGTAGTTTGTTGCCAGAAAAAGCGCGCATAGACTTTTTGTTTTTCAGAAATATACGCAAAGGCACCCCGGGTCTGGAATTGGCTCAATTGCTGTAATTGTTGCTCATGTTGACGCCACTGTGGCGATGTCGGACTGGTCGCCGGACCGGTCGGTGGCGTGGTGCTACAGGCTGCTAGCAACAGCGTTGCTAAAGGGAGCAGGCGATAAAAACTGATTTTATACATCGACATATGGCTATAAATCCTATCGGTCGCACGGATATCATTGGCGACGCGTCTTTGATGAGGTCATGTTACCGATAAATAATAATTTTTGATAAAACAAATTATTTGATACCTAGCTAATTGGTATCTGAGGTGCTCACGCTAACGGGCTGAAGGCTGAGCGTCAATATCTTGTTCTATTTTGTACAGGGTTTACGCAATATTGTTGTACAGCAGATAACCAATTTCTGATCATAATTTATGATAATACTTAGGATATTGCACTGTGACTTTTATTGAACCCGCGCATCAAGTAGAATGCGGTTCAGACGAGAATCCATACTAACATCAGTATTACTCGAAGCCGTTCTCATGACTCTGCTTGCATTAGGCATTAATCACAAAACTGCGCCTGTATCTTTACGTGAACGAGTGAACTTTTCACCGGAATCTATCGACCAGGCGCTTGTCAGCTTGCTCCAACAGCCGTTGGTGCAGGGCGGTGTCGTATTGTCTACGTGTAACCGAACTGAGTTGTATCTCAGCGTAGAGCAGCAAGATAATCTGCATGAACAACTTATTGCCTGGCTTTGTACCTATCACAAACTCAGCCCGGACGAAGTGAAAAAAAGCCTGTATTGGCATCATGGTAATGATGCCGTCAGTCATTTGATGCGTGTTGCCAGCGGGTTAGACTCACTGGTATTAGGCGAACCCCAAATTTTGGGGCAGGTGAAAAAGGCCTTTGCTGAATCTCAGCGTGGTCAATCGCTGTCTGGCGAGTTGGAGCGGTTGTTCCAGAAATCTTTCTCGGTTGCCAAACGGGTTCGGACAGAAACAGATATTGGAGCCAGTGCCGTTTCGGTTGCTTTTGCTGCCTGTACTCTGGCACGTCAGATATTTGAGTCGCTTTCTGAACTGAATGTGCTGTTGGTGGGGGCTGGGGAAACCATTGAGCTGGTGGCTCGTCATCTGCGTGAGCATCAAGTCAAGCATATGATTATCGCTAACCGTACCCGTGAGCGAGCTCAAGTGCTGGCGACAGAAGTGGGGGCCGAAGTGATTACTTTGCCGGAAATTGATGCTCGATTGGCCGATGCCGATATTATTATCAGTTCAACGGCCAGCCCATTGCCTATTATTGGTAAGGGAATGGTCGAACGTGCTCTGAAAAGCCGCCGCAATCAGCCAATGCTGTTTGTCGATATCGCCGTACCACGGGATATTGAGCCAGAAGTGGGTAAACTGTCTAATGCCTATTTATACAGTGTTGATGATCTGCACGCGATTATTCAGCACAATATGGCACAGCGTCAGGCCGCTGCGGTGCAGGCCGAATCAATAGTACAGCAGGAAAGCATGAATTTTATGGCCTGGCTACGTGCGCAGGGGGCGGTTGAAACCATTCGTGATTATCGTTCTCAGGCCGAACAGGTTCGTAGTGAGATGACCGCTAAAGCATTGGCCGCCATTGAGCAGGGTGCCAATGTAGAACAAGTGTTGAATGAGTTGGCCCATAAGCTCACTAACCGCCTGATTCATGCTCCTACCAAATCCCTCCAGCAAGCCGCCAGCGATGGCGATATGGAGCGGTTGCAATTATTACGCGACAGCCTTGGGCTGGATCAGCATTAGTTTCCTCTAATTACAGGGTTTAAAACCACGGATGAAGTCTTCTATTGTTGCCAAACTGGAAGCGTTACAAGAGCGTCACGAAGAAGTGCTGGCGTATCTTGGCGATGCCAGCGTTATTGCCGATCAAGACCGTTTCCGCGCGTTGTCACGTGAATATGCGCAATTAACGGATGTCACCCGCTGTTTTAAAGAATGGCGCAGCGTGCAAGATGATCTCGAAGCCGCAGAAATGATGCTGGAAGATCTTGAAATGCGCGAAATGGCTCAGGAAGAACTGAAAGAAGCAAAAGCGCGCAGTGAAGAGCTGGAACAGCAGTTGCAAGTGTTGTTGCTCCCTAAAGACCCTGATGATGAGCGTGATTGTTTTCTCGAGATTCGTGCCGGGACCGGTGGTGATGAAGCGGCTATTTTTGCTGGTGACATGTTCCGTATGTACAGCCGTTATGCCGAAGCACGCCGCTGGAAAGTTGAAATCATGAGCGCCAGTGAGGGCGAGCATGGTGGCTATAAAGAAGTGATTGCCAAGGTCTCTGGTGATGGGGTGTTTGGTCAGTTAAAATTCGAGTCAGGTGGTCACCGTGTGCAACGTGTACCCGAAACCGAATCACAAGGCCGTATTCATACCTCTGCCTGTACCGTCGCGGTAATGCCTGCCATTCCTGAAGCTGAGATGCCGGAAATCAATGCCGGTGATTTGCGTATTGATACTTTCCGCTCGTCTGGTGCCGGTGGTCAGCACGTTAACACCACCGATTCGGCAATCCGTATCACCCATATTCCAACGGGCTTGGTGGTGGAGTGTCAGGATGAGCGCTCACAACATAAGAACAAAGCCAAGGCGATGTCGGTGTTGGGTGCACGTATCCGTGCCGCAGAAATGCAAAAGCGCCAATTGGCAGAAGCTTCCGAGCGCCGTAATCTGCTTGGTTCAGGTGATCGCTCTGATCGTAATCGTACCTATAACTTCCCACAGGGCCGAGTGACCGATCATCGCATTAACCTGACCCTCTATCGCCTAGATGAAGTGATGGAAGGCAAACTGGATATGCTGATTCAGCCGATTGTGCAGGAATATCAAGCCGACCAGCTCTCTGCGTTGTCAGAGCAAGATTAATGGACTATCAGCAGTGGCTGTCGTTAACGGCAGCCCGTTTCAGTCAGAGTGACAGTCCAAAGCGCGATGCCGAGATTCTATTGAGTTTTGTCACTGCAAAGGCGCGTACCTATGTGTTGGCTTTCGGTGAAACTAAGCTGACAGCCGATCAGTTACAGCGATTGGAACAACTGGCAACCCGGCGTGAGCAGGGGGAACCTATTGCTTATCTGGTTGGGGAGCGCGAATTCTGGTCATTGCCACTCAGTGTTTCCTCCGCCACTCTTATTCCACGCCCTGACACCGAATGTTTGGTTGAACAGGCGTTGGCACATCTGCCAGCCACTCCTTGCCATATTTTGGATTTGGGTACCGGTACCGGTGCTATTGCTTTGGCGTTAGCCAGTGAGCGGCCAGATTGTGCTGTGGTGGGTGTGGACATCCAAGCCGACGCTGTTGCACTGGCTCGCCATAATGCAGAAAAGCTGGCCATAGATAATGTACATTTCCTGCAAAGTAGCTGGTTTGACGCGGTCGACGGACAATTTACGCTGATTGTTAGCAATCCTCCTTATATTGATGCCGATGACCCGCATCTGAACGAAGGTGATGTCCGCTTTGAGCCTCACAGTGCGCTTGTCGCACCTGCCGAAGGGATGGCTTCACTGGACGAGATTATCCGTCGTGCGCCGGCTTATTTAGAGGCGGGAGGCTGGTTAATGTTGGAGCATGGCTGGCAGCAAGCCGATGCAGTACAGAAATTACTTAAAAACGCCGGATTTAGTGCTGTAATGACGTATAAAGATTATGGTAATAATGATCGTGTTACTTTGGGGCAATGGATCGGCTAATCAAGAAAAATCTGATTTTGTGCGGCATTTATTCGGCAACAAATAAAAAAAACGATAAATATTTAACATAGATAAGGAAGCGAGAGTCATGTGGGTTGATTATATCGCCATGAAGTATTTACATTTACTCACAGTAGTTATCAGTATTACGCTGTTTGTATTACGTTTCTTTTGGAAATGTCGCGGTTCGGCTATGATGGATAAGCGCTGGGTAAAAATAACGCCACATATCAATGATACGTTGCTATTTGTCAGCGGTATTGTACTGATTTTTATCACCGGATTTTACCCTTTCAGTCCGCAAGGAACATGGCTGACTGAAAAGCTGTTTGGCGTTATTATCTATATCCTGCTTGGCTATGTCGCATTAGGTAAGCGAACCCGCAGCCAGAATCGTCGCTGGCTTGCTTTCATACTCGCATTGGGTTGCCTGTATTTGATTGTCAAACTGGCAACAACTAAATTACCACTGCTGATGGGATATCTATGAGTAGCATTGCTGATTTCGAATTTAACAACGCGTCCCTGTGTGATGGGGTGTTATTGGTTACCCAGGAGATTCGACAGAATTTTCCACTGGTTGATGTACGCAACCAATTACAACAGCTCGTTGATGATGCCCGGGCTGCGATGCCCGCCAATCTCAATCAGGATCAGCAATTAGAAGTGCTTATTGATCTGTTTTACCGTAAATGGAAATTTGGCGGTGCTGGTGGCGTTTATCGCCTGTCAGACGCTATCTGGCTTGATAAAGTGTTGGATAAACGTCAAGGGACGCCAGTATCGCTGGGCGTCATTTTCCTGCACATCGCCCATCAACTGGATCTACCTTTGATGCCAGTTATCTTTCCAACTCAATTAATTCTTCGGGCTGATTGGTTAGATGAAGAAATGTGGCTGATTAATCCGTTAAACGGTGAAACGCTTAATGAACATATGCTAGAAGTGTGGATTAAGGGCAACCTGGGTTTGAGCGCCGAACTGGAAGATGAAGATCTGGAAGAAGCGGAAAACACCCTGATTGTTCGTAAAATGCTTGATACATTGAAAGCGGCATTAATGGAAGAGAAGCAGATGGAGTTGGCATTGCGCGCCAGTGAAGCGGTATTGGCTTTTGACCCCGATGACCCCTATGAAATCCGCGACCGTGGCTTGATTTATGCCCAACTGGATTGCAACCATATTGCTATCTCTGATTTAAGCTATTTTGTTGAACAGTGCCCGGAAGACCCGATTGCTGAAATGATAAAAATGCAGATCCACTCCATTGAGCAACAGCGGGTGACATTGCACTGATCTCTTTTATACCGCGGTTGTATGGTAGCCATGTCTTGCGGCATAACCGTGGTAATTAATCTCGATTTACCCTTTATAAAGGTATTAGTATGAAACAGAAAGTGGTTAGCATTGGCGATATCAACGTAGCGAACGACCTACCTTTCGTGCTGTTCGGCGGCATGAATGTGCTTGAGTCGCGCGACCTGGCAATGCGCATTTGTGAACATTATGTCACGGTGACCCAAAAGTTGGGCATTCCTTATGTGTTTAAAGCCTCGTTCGACAAAGCCAACCGTTCTTCAATTCATTCTTACCGTGGTCCCGGTTTGGAAGAGGGGATGAAAATCTTCCAAGAGCTGAAACAGCAGTTTGGTGTCAAAATCATTACCGATGTGCATGAAGCCAGCCAGGCAAAACCAGTGTCCGAAGTGGTTGATGTTATTCAATTACCGGCATTTTTGGCGCGTCAAACTGATTTGGTTGAAGCTATGGCCCGCACTGGCGCGGTTATCAACGTGAAAAAACCGCAGTTTGTCAGTCCTGGGCAGATGGGCAATATTGTCGATAAATTTAAAGAAGCCGGTAATGATCAAGTGATCTTGTGTGATCGCGGCAGTAACTTCGGTTATGACAATCTGGTGGTTGATATGTTAGGTATCAACGTTATGGTCCAGGCGACTGGCGGTCATCCAGTTATTTTCGATGTGACTCACGCATTACAATGCCGTGACCCGTTTGGCGCAGCCTCCGGTGGCCGTCGTGCTCAAGTAGCTGAACTGGCGCGTGCTGGCATGGCCGTTGGTTTGGCAGGGTTGTTTATCGAAGCGCACCCAGAGCCGAACAGCGCCAAGTGTGATGGTCCGTCAGCTTTGCCATTAGACAAACTAGAACCGTTCCTGGTGCAGATGAAAGCTATCGATGATTTAGTGAAGAGTTTCCCGGTGCTGGATACCAGCAAGTAAAAAGTGTTCGCCGGTGATATTTGAATAAAGAAAAGGCAGTGTAGGTAACTACACTGCCTTTTTTGAAAACCGTAATACTCATTCAAAGGGACTAACCTCTTACGCGTAAAGCCTCCAGCGCTTCTGGCAGTGACCCATAAAAACTCAACTTGCCTTCAATGGGCTGCACTCTGGCTCTTGCCAGCGTCTTCAGCGGCTGGAAAGGAATATCCGTGATAACGAGCTGTTGTTGCTCGCCCAGCGCCTCTGTGAAGCGTAGGAACGCATTTAGGCCACCGGCATCCAGAACCGGTACTGCATCCCACTGCAAAATAATGGTTTGATAATTCTCACAACGGCTGAGTAACTCATTAAATATCCGCTCTGCGGCAGCGAAAAACAGTGGCCCGTTCACTCGCAATACCAGCGTATGCTCATCAACAGCCGCGGGTATCTCACTCAGGCGCGTCATGCGCGCAATACGCCGCATAAACAGCAGTGAGGCCAACACAATACCCACTGTGATTGCAATCACCATGTCAAATAATACCGTTAGGCTCATGCACAACAACATCACAATAATGTCATCTTTAGGCGCTCGGCGCAGGAGGTCAACGACTTTATGTGCCTCACTCATGTTCCAGGCCACAATCAGTAGCAGAGACGCCATCGCAGCTAAAGGCAGATAAGACAACATCGGTGCCAGTACCAGTAACGCCAGTAAGACCAACAGTGCGTGGATGATGGCTGACACTGGTGAGGTTGCACCTGCGCGAACATTAGCCGCAGAACGAGCAATGGCGGCAGTCGCAGTGATCCCGCCAAAGAATGGCGCAATGATATTCCCCAGTCCCTGACCGACTAACTCACTGTTGGAGTGATGCTTTTGTCCTGTCATACCATCAAGTACGACGGCGCAGAGCAATGACTCAATTGCGCCCAGCATTGCCATAGAAAAGGCTGCGGGCAGTAATGCAGAGAAGGTTGCCCAGTTCAATACAAATGGCTGACTATTGGCGGCAGGTAAATTCCACGGCAAGACAAATTGCGGCAGGATGGGGGGAATACCGTGGCCTTGGGTGCCATCGGCCAGTAAATAGCCAAAGCGCGAGCCGATAGTCGCCACTTGATGATCAAATAGCGATAACACCGCCATGACGGCAGTACCCGCAACCAATGCCGGTAAGTGACCCGGTAACTTTAATTTTAACCGTGGCCAGAGTATTAATACCAGCAGAGTGACGGTTGCAATTAGCGTATCACTGAGGTTGATGGTTGGCATTGCTTGAGCCAACGCGGCAACTTTACCAGCATAATTTTCCGGCACTTCTGTCAGGTGCAGGCCAAAGAAATCTTTCACCTGCATGGTGGCAATGGTGATACCAATACCTGAGGTAAAACCGAGGGTGACGGACAGCGGGATATATTCAATCAATCGGCCAAGTCGCCCTAGGCCCATAAATAATAAAAATATACCGGAGATCAGTGTAGCCAGCAGCAAACCCGCTAAACCAAACTGCTGTGATACCGGATAGAGAATAACCACAAAAGCGGCAGTGGGGCCGGATACGCTATAGCGGGAGCCGCCGGTGACCGCAATAACAATACCGGCAATAGCGGAGGTATATAAGCCGTATTGTGGTGGGACACCACTGGCAATAGCCAGTGCCATCGCCAGTGGGATAGCAATGATACCGACAGTGACACCGGCAATTATATCTTTGAGAAGTCTTTGAAGTGTATAGGTTTCTCGCCAGCAAGCGTCAATAAGCGCGCTGAACGGCCTAATGCCGTTAATTCCGTGCGTTTTCATCTAAGGTGCAAACCAAATAAAGAAAAGACAAAATAAATGGCGGGCCAGTAAGGGTCCGTCTCGAGTAGCAGAACACAACGATACGCCAATTAGGTGACTAAGATCTAGATGTATATCAATCTCAGTCGGAAAATTAGATAACTGCCGGTTTTATAAAGAGGGTTAAATGAACGGATTCATGGTGGACCAGTGCATTCCTCCCCTGAATAAATGAAAAGTGGTTATTATCCCCACTAGCGCCTTCTTTTAGACCCAAGTATCGGAAATTGAAAAATAAGCATCCAAACTAGGGCTGCATCCTGTGTGCGAAATCGAAAGGGGGGTGATTAGGCGACATCTTGTTACATGAATTGAGGGATTGGTCCCATAGTGAAATTATTCAGGAATAAAACCTGTCTCACAGCTAAGATTTGAGTTAGAAACTATGGCTATTAACCATGCTTAATGTTTAGGATTTCCAATGAATATATTCGACGTAAAACGTTACTTAATGTTAGTTGGCAATAAGACAAACCAATGTCAGCCAAAATCCTCGCTGAGAATTCAAAGGATTAATGCTACGCCATGAGCGAATTAGAATCTCTATCGACACTATACCGAGATGCTTGTGTCACCTATGCGACGCTCTCAATCAGTTATTTTGCCTTAAGTAAGAACAGTGCTTTTTCTTACAATGGGGACGTCTGGAAACGTATTCTATTTGGTGTCGCATCGGGACTGGTTTCACTTTATCTGAATCAGGACCAGTGGGTGATTTCAGGTGCGTTTTTCTATAGTTTCGAGTTGATTCCGATTATTTTGGTCACTTTCTATGGTGGTTGGTTAAGTAGCTTGACGGCATTGCTGATTAATTTTGCTTTCACAGGCTGGTTTACCCTCGACAATATTCTTATAACAATAATATTTATTCCGCTCATACTGTCACGAGTCTGGGAGCGAAAAAGCAATCGTATTTTTTATACCGCAATCCTCGCTATTGCGATTTATCGTATGGTCGTTGCTGTATTAGTTGCCCCGCATATTTTGACCTGGGCCCAGGTGATAGTATATCAACTGATTTCCGCGCTCTGTTTGGCTATTTGCTACCATGCACTGAATTTTAAAGAGCGTCATATCTCCGCCTATTTTTCGATGAAAAACCGGGCGAATATTGACAAATTAACCCAGCTAAATAACCGGGCAAGTATTGATTATCGATTAACGGCAATTCACAACAGCCGTCAGGCGTGTGGTTTAATGATTCTGGATCTGGACCATTTTAAGTCGGTGAATGACAGCTATGGTCATGACGGTGGTGATTTACTTCTAACAGAAGTGGGGAAGCTGCTGACGTCAATCATTCGCGATGAGGACTTTGTTGGCCGTTATGGCGGTGAAGAGTTTATTGTTATAACCCGCCGCCACGAACCACAAACGATTAAAGCGGTTGCCGAGCGAATTCTCCAACAAGTTGAGAATCTCGCGGTGGTTTTACCTGACGGACGTAAAATAAAGGCCACCATCTCGATTGGTGCGTCTCTTTATTTGCCTGGAATGTCGATGCTAAAAGCATTAAAAATGACGGATGAAGCACTTTATCAGGCGAAGAAACAAGGGCGCAATCAAGTGGTTTACAGCCGATTAATGCCATTTTCCCCATTGGGAGACCGCATAGATAAAGAGGGGCGCCGCCGTAAGTTGTAGAAACACCTTGGTGGGAATCACGAAAAAGGCTCTGACTTTCGTCAGAGCCTTTTGCTCGAATATGGCGGTGAGAGAGGGGTTCGAACCCTCGATACACTTACGCGTATACACACTTTCCAGGCGTGCTCCTTCAGCCACTCAGACACCTCACCGTTTGTTACCGCGCTAAGCACGGCAACGGGGCGGTACTATAGGGACCAGCAGGCAGATGGTCAAGCAGTATTTACCCGTTGCCATTCATCTGGTTATTCTGCATGCATATAGCGTAAATCACCGGCAAATTATAAGCAATCAACGCCAATTTTTCGCCTGCAGTGGTGAATCAACCATCACATAATCGGCACCGAGATCTTTAGCTAGCTGATAATCTTTTGCAGAGTTTATGCCAATCAGCAAAATTTTTGCATCTTCGCTCTGCTTGAAACAGTCCATTGCCTGTTGATTCCAAACCAATTGGGTCCGGGTTGTTCCTTTACCCAGGGTGAATTTCTCGACGACCTTTACCTCACGTCTTAATTCAAAGGCATAATGTCTATTCTGGTTGCTAATGAATGAATTACCCTTGTTTTTGGCTATTATACATTCATCTGCCATCACCGCAGTAGCTAAAATTTTACGGGTTTTATTACGTGTCTCGAATTTACTTATATAATCAGGTAGCGCATCAAGATATTTTTTCTCAGTAGAATAGAAAACAATGCGGTCAGGTGAGAGAATGCTTTCTCTCATTTCTATTATGGCATTCGCTATTATTTTTGGATCTGCATCAGGAGACTTAATATCTATAGTGAATCTTGCTTTTGGGAACGATAATAAAATATGATGTAATGAGGGGATCTTTACCCCCCATCCGCGGAATGTATACTGATCGTCACTTTTAAAGTGATAGGCCGCATCTAATAACTGTAATTCTTGCCAAGAGTGGTCAGAGACCAGGCCGCTGCCGTTAGTCAATTCGCTCAAATCTTTGGGCCGATATAGTACTAAAACACCATCTTTACTAAGTTGAACCGAGACCCAAATAATATCAGCATTATTTGATAACGCTTTACTGATGGCATGTCGAGTGTTCTCTGGGAAATCGGCTGTTCCTGCACGATGAGCAACGATTAACGGCGAGGCTGATAGGGGGTTAACACACAGGGTGAATAATAAAGAAATAAAATAAAATCGCTTATTTTTCATTTGATACCTCGATATGGGTTATTTCGGATTTATAATATTCCTTATCTTGTAACATGTAATATTGAACTGGAAATAAACCAATTAGTAATAGAGGCATTTAATAAAGTGATTATGTTTATACCCGTCATACTTCAAGCTGCATGTGCGTTGGCTACGCTCAATAATCTGAATCACTTACAAATGTAAGCCCATCGGGATTAATGAGCCTCATCCTTGAGGCTCACCCTACGGGCTAGCATAAATACTGTTCAAATCGGTTTCCGACCGATTTGTATTTCGTTTGCCGTCTTCCTGCAACTCGAATTATTTTGGGTATATATGTCTGAAACGATATTTGGCAGGAAATAAAGCTATCTAAAGGCGAAAAAAAACTGCAATCGGGTTAACAGGTTCAGGTATGAAACCAGACATGTTATCGATTGCCGCTTCGTTTGTCGTAGAAACCAAGGTTCATCTACAGACTAAATATGGCGGTGAGGGAGGGGTTCGAACCCTCGATACGCTTACACGTATACACACTTTCCAGGCGTGCTCCTTCAGCCACTCAGACACCTCACCGTGTTACAGCTATCAACTACGCTAAACGCTGTCGACCGGCGTAATGTAGGCAAAAGTGTGCCCAGCGTCAACCCTCTTATATTGGCTTTGTTACTGTTTAGCTAAAGTTACAGCAGTTTGCTGATTTCATCGTCATTTCTTGCGGGTAACACTTGCATCTGACCGTTAATCGCGGAAATCTATCAGGTACTTTCGCAAGGAGTTGGCAAATAATGAATATTATTTTTTATCACCCGTTTTTTGAAGCAAAACAGTGGTTGTCAGGCATACAATCTCGCTTGCCCACGGCGAAAATCAGGCAGTGGCGACGTGGTGATACACAACCAGCGGATTATGCTCTCGTCTGGCAGCCACCACAGGAAATGCTCGCCAGACGTGTTGAACTGAAAGGCATTTTTGCTTTAGGGGCGGGGGTCGATGCTATTTTGGATCAAGAGCGCCGCTCTCCGGGCACATTGCCAACCGGAGTGCCGCTGGTACGATTAGAAGACTCTGGTATGTCATTGCAAATGCAGGAGTATGTGGTAGCCGGTGTATTGCGATATTTCCGCCGAATGGATGAGTATCAACTGCAACAACAGCAGAAAGTGTGGCAACCGCTGGAGCCGCATCAGCATGATAAATTTACCATAGGTATTCTCGGGGCGGGGGTATTAGGTAAAAGCGTGGCCCACAAATTGGCTGAGTTTGGTTTTACCGTGCGTTGTTGGAGCCGTACACCAAAACAGATTGAGGGTATAACCAGTTTTGCCGGCAAAGAGAAACTATCGATTTTCCTGCAAGGGACACAATTATTGATTAATTTGCTGCCCAATACGCCCGAAACTGTCGGTATCTTGAACCAATCACTGTTTTCACAATTGAATGCTAACGCTTATGTGATCAATATTGCGCGTGGTGCACATTTATTGGAGCGTGATCTATTAACTGCAATGAGTGTTGGGAGCGTTGCAGCGGCGACATTGGATGTATTTGCTGAGGAACCCTTACCGTCAATGCATCCTTTCTGGAGTCACCCACGCATCACTATTACACCGCATATTGCAGCGATAACCCTGCCGGAGATAGCGATGGATCAGGTAGTTGCCAATATTCAAGCCATCGAAGCGGGGAGAGTGCCAGCGGGCCTGGTCGATGTGGTACGAGGTTACTGATTTACATACTGACTCGGTTCGATGAGATATAGCGATAGCCCTGCAAGTAAGGGCTTTTAGCGCTGTTGATGAGAAGAATTCCTGCTATCATTAGCAGTCTATGCTTTACCTGCAAAAAAGCCATCCTGCCTTAAAAGACTTTGTGGAGTAGTCATGTATCCTGTTGATTTACATATGCATACCATCGCCAGCACCCATGCTTACAGCACCCTGCACGATTACATTGCCGAAGCTAAGTTAAAAAATATTAAGCTGTTTGCCATTACTGACCATGGCCCGGATATGGCTGATGCCCCGCATTACTGGCACTTTATGAACATGCGTGTCTGGCCACGGTTGGTAGATGGTGTGGGTATTTTGCGCGGTATTGAGGCTAATATTAAGAATTTGGACGGTGATATCGATTGTACCGGCCCGATGCTTGATGCCATCGACCTGCTAATTGCCGGCTTCCATGAGCCTGTATTCCCGCCTCAAGACAAAGCTGCCAATACTCAGGCAATGATTGCGGCCATGGCACAGGGGAATGTGCACATCATCAGTCATCCCGGTAATCCTAAATATCCTGTTGATATTCCAGCTATTGCTGAGGCAGCGGCAAAATACAATGTGGCGTTGGAGTTGAATAACTCGTCCTTTACGCATTCACGCAAGGGCAGCGAAGCGAACTGCCGGGCGATTGCTGAAGCGGTCCGTGATGCCGGTGGCTGGTTGGCATTAGGTTCTGACTCCCATATTGCCTATTCATTGGGGACTTTCGAACATTGTGAGCGGATTATTGCTGAGGTGAATTTCCCGCCAGACCGTATTTTGAATGTTAGCCCGCGCCGCTTACTGAATTACCTTGAGCAGCGTGGCCGCCCGGTAATCCCTGAGTTGGCTGATTTATAATATAAAGTATGTGACATTGTCACTTGTGGTTTAAATATTCATAAGAAACAGGAAGATGTAAATGAATGATTTCTCTCTGGTGTGCCGGGTTCTTGGGTCACTATTTTATCGCCAACCACAAGATCCGCTACTGGCCCCCCTTTTTGCGCTGATAAGTCAGGGCAAATTAGAGCAGCACTGGCCACTGGAACAAGGTGAGCTGCTGGCGCGTTTGCAACAAGAGTATCAGCCACCGGCGGTGGTCGCTGATTATAACGCGTTGTTCGTCGGCGATGATCGTAGCGTGTCACCTTATGGCAGCGATTATGAGGATGCTTGCCCAGAAGCTGAGGTCAGAGCGTTTTTGCAACAACGAGGGATGCCGCTGGGCGATGGCCCAACTGATCATTTTGGTGGGTTATTATTGGCAGCCTCTTGGTTGGAAGACCAAGCCGCAGAGGATGAGATTGCGGCTCAAACCGCACTGTTTAACGACTATTTACTGCCCTGGTGTGGTCGCTTTCTCGGCAAAGTAGAGGCCCACGCTAACACCGGCTTTTATCGGACGTTGGCTCAGTTGAGCCGCGAAGCGTTACAGGCGATGTGGGATGAGTTGTCTGAAGATACTTTGCCGAATTAAGTAACCCTCTTTGGATTAATGAGCCTCATTCTTTGAGGCTCACCCTGCGAGCCAGCATAAATACGGTTCAAACCGGTTCCCGACCGATTTGTCATTCGTTTACTGCAACGGCAATGACATTTGGTATCAGTGACGATGCAGCAAACGATAGCCTGTAAACCTCGCAGTGCAGCTAGTCAGTCAGTGGGATGACTAACTGGCCTGGTTTCACTTCTAAACCTTTTGCCAGCTTTTTCGCCATCCCTTCAGCTTTACTCTTTTCACTGTCCAACACATAGACCGGTTGCTGATTAAAGTAGGATTTCAACGACTGATTCAGATAAGGGGTCAGTGCTTTCATCACTGAATCCATTTTTTCTGGCTTAACGGTATAATCAGTCAATTCCATATCTTTTAGGAAGATAGCGCCTTTCTCACGATCGAATGTCGGTTGCGCTTTTAGTGTCAGCGTCATATCCGCACTTTGTGGGCCAAGGATCGAGGTAATGTCTACTTTGGCATTACCGGTTAAGGTCACTTTACCAGGCTCAGTACGGCCAATTTGGCTTTGCAATTGCGTCAAGATAATGTGGGCGTCAACCAGACCGGGTATGCCAATCTGCTTTTCATAGTTATTGTGTTTTTGCAGATATTCATTGATTTCCTGTTCGCTCAATGTGTATTGAGTTAATTGGTTACAGCCGACCAGTGTCGTGGTCACAATCAGCGCAGCAGCGCCCCACATTAATGTCTTCATCAAAACCTCATAGCAATATTTACTAAACAAACAAGATGGCGCGTCACATCAAACCAGACAAACAGGCCAATAGTAACCGGTTAATCCACTGTTTTGTATTATTAACCATATTTGTTCAACCAAGGTTCAGTATTGCGGACAATAATGCGGCGGTGGGGGGCATCTGCCAATCGGATAACCCCGAATCAACGTTGGTTTGAAAAGAGAATAAAAAGATGCCAGAGAGGCTTGGCGACTCTGGCGCTAGTGCTAACGACAGAATAGTGCTAACTGCCGCTTAGCATGGCAGACTCGATACGGCGCTGATTAAACTGCCAGTAAAGCCCGGCCAGCGTAATTACCCCAATAACGCCCAGCAGGAACCAGGGTAACTCCGGCATTTCCAGCGTTCGGCCAGTATCGTACATCCAGCCGCCACCGGTATAGCCTAATGCTCCTCCCAACGCCAGCCCCAGACGGCTAAAGCCCATATAGCTGCCACGTGCGCGCGAGTCGGCCAGCGAAGCCCCCAGGGTTTCACGTGCGGGTTCAGCGATAATTGAACCTGTATAGAAGAAGCAAATGAACATAAACAGTGTTTGCAGGTGGGAAATCAAACCGATCGGAAACAGGCTTAATGTCATGATTAATAGCCCAAACATGAGGCGCTGTTCGAGGCGAAAACGTTTCTCGCTCCAGCGAGCAAGTGGGTAAAGCAATGTCAAAGAAAGCGCGGCCTCAATGGCGTACATCCATTTAACGGCAGCAGGAGACCCCGCAATCTCATTTACCACGATCGGCAGCATGAGCATCACCTGTACCGACAGCATGTAATAGCCTGTTAGCGTCAGGACATAAGTCACAAAGCGGCGATCACGTAGCACCCGCATTAAACCTTCTTTCATTGGCGCACGCACGGTGGAAATGCGATAGGCGGGCAGCAACCAAAGGTTCCAGCCTGCCGCCAAAATGAAGATTACCGCGCCAGTCCAACAGACAAAATGGAAGTCGTATTGCAGCAACCAACTGCCGATTAATGCGCCGATCACCGCACCTGCACTGTCTTGCATCATCAGCAGGGAGTAAAAACGGCCACGTTCATGGGGGCGGGTTAATTTGATAACCAAAGCGGTACGCGGCGGATCAAATAGGGTGCCACCTAAGCCAGATAGCGCACAAGCCAGCAGGAGTATCCAAGGTTCATCGGCCATTGCCATAAATGCAAAGCCAGCAGCCCGCATTAGCATGCCGGTAACAATCATTGGCTTGGCACCAAAACGGTCGGCAATGGCACCACCAAAGATGCCTAACCCTTGTTGGACAAGTTGCCTTAGCCCCAAGGCCAGGCCAACGAGCACCGCAGCCCAACCCAGTTGATCGACAAATCGGATAGAGATGAGTGGGAAGACAACGAAAAAACCCAACACAACTAATAAGTTATCAAGCAATAAAAAATACTTACCCAAGCTCCGAGCTTGCGATACCAAGGCCATGCTTCACCGTCAGAAATTAAATAAGGAGGGAATAAAAAACACGCTTATAGTTTGTACCCAAATTGCTAGAAACGATAGAGGGTAGATTGATAATATTTTTTTATCGTCAATACGTTACCTCATCGATTATTCATAATAAAATGCTTATTCACCGCTTTAACTACGTGATTTCATTGTGTCCTCGTGTGCAAAGTTTGCAAGGGCGGTTTTACGCAGGGTATGGGCAACAGGTATATTGAAGTAAAAGATTGTCGCTAAATTAAGTATAGAGTGCAGCCCAAGGGGAGCAGATGTTCGGCTATCATTCAGCAACACCTAAAATACGCCTGACGACGGACCGCATGTCATTGCGGTTGGTTCATGAACGTGATGCCTACCGCATGGCTGAGTATTATGCTGAAAATCAGGTATTTCTCAAACCATGGGAACCCGTGCGCGATCAAAGTCATTGCATGCCTTCCGGTTGGCAGGCGCGGCTGGGTATGATCATGGAGCTACAAAAGCAGGGGAGCGCCTACTACTTTATTCTGCTGGACCCCGAAGAGAAAGAAGTGCGCGGAGTGGCTAACTTTAGCAATGTACTGCGAGGTTCGTTCCATGCCTGTTTTCTGGGTTATTCATTAGGTGAGCGCTGGCAGGGTCAGGGTTTAATGTTTGAAGCGTTGCAGCCGCTGATTCGCTATATGCAGCGGCAGGAACGGATGCACCGTATCATGGCTAATTATATGCCGCACAATCATCGCAGTGGCAACTTACTGGCACGCCTTGGATTTGAGCGTGAAGGTTACGCCAAGGATTATTTACTGATTGATGGTCAGTGGCGCGACCATGTGCTGACTGCTTTGACTAATAAAGAATGGACGCCAACTCGCTGAGGTCAGGATGAAACACAGTTTAAATGCACAGGAAGCCAGAGTTATTGGCTGTTTGCTAGAAAAACAAGTGACAACACCGGAGCAATATCCGATGTCGCTCAATGGCGTGACCGTCGCCTGTAACCAGAAAACCAACCGTGAACCGGTGATGGAGTTATCCGATTCGGAAGTCCAGCAGACACTGGATTTCTTGCTGAAAAAACACCTTATTCGCACCCAGAGCGGTAACCGAGTAATGAAGTACGAGCACCGTTTTTGCAACTCGGAATTTGGCAACCTAAAGTTCTCACCTGCTGAGTTGGCGGTGATTACCACGCTATTATTGCGTGGTGCACAAACACCAGGAGAGCTGCGTACTCGCACTAACCGGATGTATGAGTTTGCCGATGTTACTGAAACAGAAGAGGTATTGAACCAACTGGCAATCCGCGAAGATGGGCCATTTGTGGTGCGTTTAGCCCGTGAACCGGGTAAACGTGAAAGCCGCTTTATGCATCTTTTTAGTGGTGAGGTGGCCCCGGCCTTGGCAATAGCAGAGAGTGCTGAAGGAGAAAGCAGCGCCCTTGAGGAGAGAGTTGCCCAACTTGAACGGCAAGTGGTCGCACTGACACGTCGGTTGGATGAAGTATTGATTCAGTTGGATGATTAATAAGGATCCTATGAAAAAGCTACGTATTGGTATTGTCGGTTTGGGCGGTATTGCACAAAAGGCCTATTTACCTATTTTGACTCAAGCACGGGACTGGCAACTGGTTGGTGCGTTCTCCCCCAATCAAATCAAAGCACAACCTGTGTGTGACAGCTATCGGATGCGCTATTTTTCTCGATTAGATACGTTAGCTGCTGAATGCGATGCTATTTTTGTTCACAGCAGTACTGCCAGCCATTTTAAGGTGGTCAGTGAACTGTTGCAGGCAGGGATTCATGTTTATGTCGATAAGCCGCTGGCCGAAACACTGGAGCAATCCGAACAATTGATAGCACTGGCCGCGAAACGGCACTTGGCACTGATGGTCGGGTTTAACCGACGTTTTGCTCCGCTATACCAACAACTGAAACAACAAGTCATTCACCCGGCATCGCTGCGGATGGAGAAACATCGCCAGAACAGTGTGGGGCCGAATGATCTGCGCTTTACCTTGCTTGATGATTATCTGCATGTGGTGGATACCGCTCTGTGGCTTGGTGGCGAAGCGGCAAAGCTGCTGAGTGGAACGCTTCAGACAAATGCGTTGGGACAGATGCTGTATGCAGAACACCATTTTCAAGCGGGCAATGGTCTGATAACTACCAGTATGCACCGCCACGCAGGGACCCAGCGGGAAAGCGTGCAAGCCGTCAGTACGGCTGCCTGTTATCAGGTTAGTAATATGAGCCACTGGCAGCAGGAGTCGGATGGGCAGGTGATAAGTTTGCCGGTAGCCAGTTGGCAAACCACCTTAGACCTGCGAGGCTTTACCGGTGCAGTGCATCATTTTATTGATGCAGTAAGCAACCAAACGGCACCACAAGTTTCGGGTGATGAAGCTATTTATGCGCAGCGAATGATAGAGCAAATTTTACAGCAGGATACTGTTCAATAAGTCGATAATGCAAAGCAAAATGGCGCAAAAAGCGGGCTAAGTCAGTAATTTGTTACACCTTGCGATGGATATTCATCGCCGGATACGTAGACTGGCGGCTGTGTTCAAACCGTTTCAGGGGCACCTTAATTTTGGCACCTCAACAATTGGGTAGAAGCAACGCCTGCTAATGCAGGCGTTGATATTTACGACGTATTAAAAAATAGATCGGAAAACAGATCAGAACCCCATATCAGACAACCTATGAATCTACTGAAATCACTGGCAGCCGTCAGTTCCATGACCATGTTTTCCCGCGTATTAGGCTTTGCCCGTGATGCGATAGTGGCGCGGGTTTTTGGTGCCGGGATGGCAACGGATGCCTTCTTTGTGGCATTTAAATTGCCTAATCTATTGCGGCGAATATTCGCGGAAGGGGCATTCTCACAGGCTTTTGTCCCCATACTGGCCGAATATAAAAGTCAACAGGGCGAGGAGGCAACACGCACTTTCATTGCTTACGTCTCTGGTCTGTTAACCCTGATACTGGCAGTAGTGACTGTTTTGGGGATGTTGGCCGCGCCTTGGGTGATTTTTATTACGGCTCCCGGCTTTACTGATACACCTGATAAGTTTGCGTTAACCTCCGCGCTGCTGCGAGTGACTTTCCCTTATATTCTGCTAATTTCGCTGGCCTCCTTAGTGGGGGCGATCCTTAATACCTGGAATCGTTTTTCTATTCCTGCTTTTGCGCCCACTTTCCTTAATATCAGCATGATAGGTTTTGCGCTGTTTGCCGCACCCTATTTCAATCCACCAGTCATGGCGCTGGCCTGGGCGGTGGTGGTTGGCGGGGTGCTGCAATTAGGCTATCAACTCCCTCATCTGAAGAAGATTGGCATGTTGGTGCTGCCACGGTTATCACTGCGAGATGCTGGCGTCTGGCGAGTTATGCGCCAAATGGGGCCGGCGATCCTTGGTGTGTCAGTCAGCCAAATCTCTTTGATTATTAATACCATTTTTGCTTCATTCTTGGTGTCAGGTTCCGTTTCCTGGATGTATTACGCTGACCGTTTGATGGAGTTTCCGTCGGGGGTGCTGGGCGTGGCGCTTGGCACGATTTTATTGCCCTCACTGGCAAAAAGTTTCTCCAGTGGCAATCATGATGAATATTCCCGACTAATGGATTGGGGACTAAGGTTATGTTTCCTATTGGCGTTGCCAAGTGCTGTTGCATTAGGGATTTTAGCTAAACCGTTGGTGGTGTCATTATTCCAATACGGTAAATTCAGTGCTTTTGATGCGGCAATGACGCAACGGGCGTTAGTGGCCTATTCCATTGGTTTAATGGGGCTGATTGTAGTGAAAGTGTTGGCACCCGGTTTTTACTCGCGTCAGAATATTAAAACGCCGGTGAAAATTGCCATTATCACACTGATATTGACCCAAGTAATGAACCTGATATTCATCGGGCCGCTCAAGCATGCTGGGTTATCACTCTCTATTGGGTTGGGGGCCTGCCTTAATGCCAGCTTGCTATATTGGCAACTGCGTAAACAGAAAATATTCCAGCCACAACCGGGTTGGGCCGTATTTCTAACCAAGCTGGTTATCGGTGTTGTGGTGATGTCGGCCGTGTTACTGGGGCTGCTCTGGGTGATGCCTGCGTGGGATGTGGGGGGGATGGCCTATCGCTTGTTACGGTTGTCTGCTGTCGTTGCCGCAGGGGTGATTGCCTATTTTGCCGCGCTGGCATTACTCGGATTTAAAATTCGGGATTTTGCCCGCAGAACATCCTGAGTCAATCAATCCAAATATAATTATAGATTAAATAAATAATCTAACCAAAGCCCCGATATTTCTCGGGGCTTTTTTTATCTTTTAACGACGCTGTTTTATTGGTTTACATAATAAAAATTTTATTTCTATTAAATAAATGCATCTAAATCGACTAATTATATTACTAATCATTAAAAAGCATCTCATTAGCTTATCATGTACTTTATTGGGCTTGGGTATTATGTATTTTGAATGGGTGTTGATATGCACATCAATTTAAATAAATTCGTTCATATTGACCTTTCACAGTATGTGATTCAATTCGTCTTTATGTTTATGAAATATTTAAAATGTACACTCAAGGTATTTGATAAATGCTTATTATACGGCTATCTATTTTAATCGATTTTTTCATTTGTAATATTGCCCAGGCAGATAAGACTGACTTGATCGAAAATGATAAAAGAAAACAGTGCCTGGCAATGTCAGGAATTTTTGTTCAAGGGAATACACTTATTTCATTAAAGGATATAGAACGACTCATTAATATCGAAAATGACTGTATTACAAATAATGATATTAACACTCTGGCTAAAGACATTACCAAAGAGTATATAAAAAAAGGCTATATTGCTGCTCGCGTCAAATTTATACCTATAAATGCGCAGGGACAGCTTGGGCTGCGTGTGACTGAAGGTATTGTTGAAAGAATTGCCGGTGGGGATAAACGAACAGATCACTAAATGCTATTTCCTGGCGTGGTGGGTAAACCACTCCAGGTAGCACAGCTTGATCAAGCCATCGATCAGGCCAATAAATTGCAATCTAACCAAGTCACTCTGGATATATTACCGGGCAGTAACGAAAATGGCTCAATTATTCTGATAAAAAACAAACCGTCTACGTCATGGCACTTATCAGGTTCAGTCGATAATTATGGTTATAAAAATATTGACGAGTGGAAGAAAAAAATATCTTTTACCCTGGATAGCCCACTCGGACTGTCAGATATGATCAGCATTAGCCTGAATAGAACATTAGACAGCCAAAGAGTGCGTTATAAAAATGAAACTACACTATTTTATTCAATCCCTTATGGTGCTTTTACATTTAGTGCTTTTATCAACCAAATGCAGTATAGGCGCTATGAAACACTGACTTACAATAGGGTTAAACTTCATGGGGATGTAAGAGACATTAATTTTCGCTCTGAATATACATTTGATCGCAGTAAAAACAAGATAAACACACTCAGTGTGCAGTTAAAAAACAAGAGAATAAATACCCGTTTTAATGATAAGAAAATCGAGGTAAGTAGTTACCAATTGACTACGCTGCAACTTGGTTTAAATCAATTATTCATTATGCCCACAAGTGCAATTAATATTAATTCTTATATAGAAAGAGGTGTGCCATGGTTCGCTAATGATAAAGTTCGTGGTCATAAAAAGGTGTTTAAAATAGATAATAGACTCACAAAAGGAGGTGTCAGTTTTAATTTAAATTACGGCTTTCTGGTCCTTAATTCACGGTATCAACTAAACAGTATTTTATCCGGACAATATAGTCATGGTCAATTGCCTGGCTCGGAGGAATTCAACATAACAGAACGTAATGCTATTCGCGGATTTAGCCGGGGAGCGAGTAAAGGGCAATTAGGTTGGTATACAAAAAATACACTTTCACGACATGTATCGAGGGCCAATTTAACCTTTATACCTCGCGTGGGTATAGATGTTGGGCGGGTATTGCAACGTGATAATAAACAAGGCTGGCAAAGCAACGCCGGTTTGAGTGCCGGAGTCACGCTTTACTACAAGAAGGTAAATCTTGATGTCGAGGTAAGTCGTGGTTGGCTGTTATCAGATAGTTCCGGCCGTAAAGAACCTGTCCAGATATTAGGTCGGCTAAGCTACGCATTTTAATATTAATACAATATTGATTAAAAAATTAATAAGGGTAATAACTCATGAGAAAAAAAGAATTTAAACTTTCACCAGCAGGAAAATTAACCGTTCTATTGGCGATGATGCTAACGCCAATATCTGTTATTCACGCAGCGGAGTCGAGTCTGGCAGCGACAGCAGGGGCGCATGGCCCTGATATCCATGTTGCTACCAATGGGGTGCCAGTGATTAATATCGCCCCACCTTCGGCATCGGGAATGTCTCACAATCAGTATGAGGCGTTCAATGTAGGCCGTGAAGGAGTGGTATTTAATAATTCCTTGGAAAGTGTTAATTCAAATGCGGGGCAACTCGGTGCCAACCCCAATCTGCAAGGCAACGCAGCCAGTTTGATTCTAAATGAAGTGGTTGGTCGTAATGCCTCGCTGTTATTGGGGCGGCAGCAAGTTGTTGGTATGGCCGCTGACTACGTTCTGGCAAATCCGAATGGTATTAGCTGTGATGGGTGTAGCTTTGATCCTAATTTCAATCAGGTAACCCTGGTGGTGGGTCAGTCGGTGGTAAATAACGGGGCATTACAGCAATTTGATGCTGCAAACAACACACAAAGAATGACAATAAAGAACACCGCTGCTACCGATCTGGCTAATGTATTGACGTTAATTACCCCGACTATCGATGCTGACAGTGCTATTCGGGCGGCTAAGGATGTTAATGTTATTGTTGGGCAAAACAGGGTTTCTAGCCAAAATGAAGTACTCCAGTCTGATACTACAGAAGCCCACGAGACTATGATTGACGGATATTTCCTTGGCAGCATTGCGGCAAATCGTATTCAACTCATCGATACCCGTAAAGAGAGTGGTTTGACATTCGTGGGGGATATCACTGCCCAAGAGGAACTAAATATCAATGCAGCGGGCACCATCTGGCTACAAAGCGATGTTGTAAAGGGAGAATCTATTGATCTACAAGCCAAGAATATAATCATGGCTAAAGACCCTGTATCCACAAAAGGATCGAATAAAACAGACGAACTTATTTTTGTGGACAGCAGTAATATTAACATTACCGCAAGCGAAAATAACCAATTAACCGGTGTTACATTTAGGGCACATGATGTATTAGTCAAAGGCTCTACCGTAATCATTGAGGGTTTGGCGCGTGAAAAGAAAACCATTATAGATTCAGATAAACAGGGTGATGGCATTGGTGATAAAATTACCGAATATACTCAAAGTGTGAAGAAATTCGACGAGAGTTTAATACTCGGTATCGATAGTTTAAATATTGAGGCTACTGATGGAGATTTGGTTATAAAAGGCACGAATCTAAAAAGTGGCGGTGACACAAAATTGGATGCAAGTCGTGATTTGCTTCTCAGCGGGCATATTGGCAAGGAAACGACTGATAAATTAGTTGTAATGAACGATCTGGGGGGGGATCTAAAAAATGGCAATACAAGAGAATTAATTACATTTGAGACGTTAGGTAAAACAAATATATATGCTAATGGAAATGCTGAGTTGAAGGCTGGGCGGAACATCAATATTGCTGGCGTGAAAGTTAATGTAGATGGCTATCTTAAATTAAATAGTGGTAATAATATTAGCGTAAATCCACAAAAAATTGAAAATTCCAAAGTGAGTTATACGGGCTTTACTCAATGGGACGCGTTAGGAGGCAGTGAAAGAGATTCAGATAAAAAATATACTTATATCAATGAACCGTCAGAGTTATCTAGCAACAAGGTTTATATCAACGCCAATGAAAATATTTCTATTATTGCTAGTAAAGTTAATGCGTTAAATGATACATCGATTAAAGCGTCAGGCGATCTGATTTTGGCAGGGGTACTTAATAAAACAAGCGAACGCTCTAGCAAAGAAACAGGTGTTGCATTTAATATTATCATAGATTCTAACAACAAGAAGAACAGCAATGAGCGTTTTATTGATACTGAGATAACATCAGGGAACGGCGTTGCTTTAGATTCAAATAATGTCTTTATTGATGGTGCATTGGTTAATACTCGCGGTAAATTAGACATCGATGCCAAGGGTAACTTCGTTGTCACGGCAGCTCGCCAACAACAACAAAGTGATGAACAAGACAGTCGTCTTAGTTGGGAATGGTTCGCTAAGAAACAGAAAGATAAGCAATACCGGGCAGGGTTTGAAATTAAACATGTTAATAACAAAGAAAAAAACAGTAAAACAAAGAGTCATTTTGCCACATTAATGGGAAAGACAATCAATATTAATGCGGATAAAGACATTAGGTTTTACGGTACTGCGATAAAAACAAATCAGGGGGACTTGGCGTTATCGGCTAAAGAAGGGATCCAGTTCCTGGCTGCAATTGATTCCAATATGACGGATAAAGAGCGTACCATTTACTCCGGTGGTGCACATTATGATGGCGGAATAGATAAATTTGGTAGTGGTGTTGAAGGTAAATATAGTAATAATAAGAGCCATGAGCTAACTAATACCAGTATTGGCGCAAAGACTGATATAAATGGAAATATGACGATTACTGCTGGAGAGGATATCACTCATCAGGGCGCTCAGCATCAGGTTAGTGGGAAATATTATGAAAGAGCGAAAAATATCTATCATATGGCCAGCAATGATAAAACTATCAGTAACAGCACTGAAAAAGAAATTAAAGCAGGGCTAGGTTTTAATATTAATTACAGTAAATATACCCGGCAAATAGAAAAAGTCATAAAGGACCCTGCGAATGTACTTCATCATTTAGGCGGCACAGGGAGTATCAAAGGAATTTCAGATCCTAACGTTGGTGTGGATATCTATGCCAGTGGTGGTAAGACGACTAAATCAGGTCTCAGCTCATTGGCTTCAGTAACAGAAATAGCCGCCGCAGATATTACTTTGCTTGCCAGAGAAAATATCATTGATGATGGCACACAGTATCACGCCAAGGGTATTAATAAGCAAGGCGGACTGTTTAGTTTGGACGCAGGCCATCATTTCAGTCATGCAGCAATAAACTCCAGTCAAAATAATATTGAAAATGAGAAGGGGGAAGGTGCGATTCGGGTCTCAACCATGACAGGTAAAGACATAAAAGTAGCATTATCAGCCGCAGGCGAGACGTCTGAAAAAGATAGCGCGAGCAGCGTGTTGTTACCCTCATCTATTAAGGCGGGTAGTAATGTGCTGATTAACACAATTGGCAATGCCTATTATCAAGCGACGGAAATCTCTTCTGAGCAAGGGGGGATTCATATTAAATCTGGTGGGGATATACATTTTGATCAGGTCATTGATAACCGCAGTAATAACGCCACAGGCACTCATGGGAAAGGTAAATTAGCCGTAGGCGGTGGTGTGGGGTCTAAAGAGTTGCGCCTTGAATTGGGAGGAGGTTACCAAAAGAGTCATGGACATGAGTCAAATGCTAAAGTGGGTCAAATAAAGGCACGGCATGCTGTCACTTTAGATGCGAGTAACATTACTCTCATTGGGACTAAAATAGGTAATGAAAAAGCCAAGGTTGGCAATGTTCAGATGATGGCAGGTCAAAAATTAATATTAGGAGCCTCGCGGTCAGACAGCGCTAATAATGGTCTTAAAGCCGGTGGGAATATCAGAGTCGGAGGTAAGGTCGCCGCTTCTGAGACTGATAGCAGCAAAATGGGTTTCATTGGCGGTGATGGCAATGCAGATAAAGTCAATGAATCCAAAGTGGTCCGTAAAGGAATGAATATATACAGTGCCGGGGTGGTTTCATTGCAGGCGCACAGTGATGATAATCAGGCGATTTATACTCAAGGGCTACAGGTTGATGCAAAAAAAATGGATATCAATACCAATCAAGGGGGCATATTGATGGAGTCTGCGCTAACTGTGTTGCCAAAAGATAATTGGAACTTTGATATTAATGCCGACTTAGTGCTAACCGGTAAGTTTAATAAAGACAGCAATGGTCTTGTTGATAAAAATAGTAGCAGTAAAAGTCATTATACTGGTGCAGGAATAAAAGTGGCTGTCGATAAGCAAGATGTCGTTGAGCACCAAAACACCCATATAAAGACGGGCACTTTCACACTCAAAAGTCATAAAGATACCCGCATGTTGGGTGCTGATGTCTCGGCAGATATCGCACTCGTTGATGTCGGTGGTGATCTCAATATAGAAAGCCGGAAAGATAAACAAGATATCACGGAGGTATTGGTCAATTTTGCCCTGAGTCATACAAATGATAAAAATAGCAGTGTGATCAGCAATCTATCGAAAATTGGCACCAAGCGCTTTGAGGGGGAAATTAAGAATGTGTTAACCAAGGGTATTAATAAAATGGGTACCGCATACAATAAAAAATTTCCGGCCAAAGATACCATGGGAGGTGTTAGTTTTAGCAAAGATAAGCAAACTGTAGCATTGCCGCCACTATCAAACAAAACTCACTCACGAAACCTCGCAGATAAGACGGCCCGTTTTCTTGGCGATAAATTTAAAACAGGATTAACCGGTCCTGCTGGATTCGCAGGCCATGCTAATTTAGATGTCAATATAGTTAAAAATGATACCGTCGATCATCTGTCAGGTATTTTTGCGCAAAAAATAGCTGATATTAAGGTGTTAGGAAAAACGACATTGATCGCCGCTCAAATAAATAACGCGGAGAGTAAAGTTATTGCTAATATCAAAGAACTGCACGTGGGGAATATAAGTAATAGCTATCATCAGGGTGGTGGTGGTTTTAATCTTGCATCTACTATCCTGGGTGTCGCCCGTGGCACCCTCGCTGATGCAGATTCAGGGAAAAAGTTACTGATACGCGCACCCTATAATACTAACAAGAATAACAATATTCAGGGCGGAATTTTTAATTATTCAAGCGGAGAGTTTATTATGCCTGACGTCCCTGAGAGTAATTAGCGGTCGGTGATTTAATCTGCTGGCTCGTATTATAACAAAGGCACCTAAAGGTGCCTTTTCACTGATATACCCGCCGCCCTGTATTTTGCCGGGCGACGAGAATCGAGAATATAGATGTAGCTACCAATTACATCCGTTCTACCGTCTGAATACCTAAAGTATCCAGACCTTGCTTCAGTGTTTTTGCTGTCAGCATCGCCAGTTTTAGGCGGCTTTGGCGGATCTCTTCACTTTCTGCATTCAGGATCTGGCAGTGTTCGTAGAAGCTGGAGAACAAGCCTGCTAAATCATACAGGTATGAACACATCACATGTGGTGTGCCTTCACGGGCCACCGTGGTGATGACCTCTTCAAACTGCAACAGGCGGGTAGCCAGTGCTGCTTCACGGTCTTCAGTGATAACCAATGGCAATGTCAGGTTGCTTTCATCAATACCGGCACGTTTAAATACTGAAACCACGCGGGTATAGGCATATTGCATATAAGGCGCCGTGTTACCGTCCAGTGCCAGCATGTTATCCCAGTCGAAGATATAGTCAGTGGTGCGGCTCTTAGACAAGTCGGCATATTTCACCGCACCAATACCAACGGCGTCCACCACCTGCTTCAGTTCATCTGCGGGCATATCGGGATTTTTCTCGGCAATCAATTTGCCGGCACGCTCGATAGCTTCATCCAATAAATCGGCAAGCTTCACTGTACCGCCGGAGCGCGTCTTAAACGGTTTACCGTCTTTACCCAGCATCATGCCAAACATATGGTGCTCAAGGGGTACTGACTCAGGAACATAACCGGCTTTACGAACGATAGTCCAGGCCTGCATCAGATGCTGGTGCTGACGGGTATCGATGTAATACAGCACGCGGTCTGCGCCCAAGGTTTCATAGCGATATTTGGCACAAGCGATATCAGTAGTGGTGTAGAGGTAACCGCCATCCTTTTTCTGAATGATGACGCCCATTGGCTCACCATCTTTATTTTTATACTCATCCAGATACACCACGGTTGCGCCTTCGCTTTCCACCGCCAGCCCTTTGGCTTTCAGATCAGCAACAATACCCGGCAACATGGCGTTATACAGGCTTTCACCCATTACATCATCTTTGGTCAGTGTGACATTTAACCGATCGTAGGCAATCTGGTTTTGCGCCATGGTGATATCCACCAACTTGCGCCACATCTGACGGCAATACTCGTCACCGCCTTGCAGTTTCACTACATAAGCGCGGGCGCGTTGGGCAAACGCTTCATCTTCGTCATAGGTTTTCTTGGCTTGCTGATAGAAAAGCTCCAGATCCGATAAGCCCATATCACTGGCATTTTCGTTCTGCATCTTTTCCAAATAGGCAATCAACATGCCGAACTGGGTTCCCCAGTCACCCACGTGGTTAGCGCGAATAACATTGTGGCCCAGAAACTCTAAAGTGCGCACCGCTGCATCGCCGATGATGGTTGAACGCAGGTGGCCGACATGCATCTGTTTAGCCACGTTGGGTGCCGAGTAGTCAACCACGATAGTTTGCGGTTCTACCGGTGCAACACCGAGTTTCGGTGCCGTCAGCGCATGTTCTACTTTTTCTGCAACCCATTGGCGGTCCAGAAAAATATTGATAAAACCGGGGCCGGCAATCTCAACTTTGCTGGCAATGCCTGAAAGATCAAGCAGCTCGATGACTTTTTCTGCCAGTTGCCTTGGTTGCATGCCAAGTTTTTTGGCAACGGCCATTACACCATTAGCTTGATAATCGCCAAATTGAGCTTTAGCAGATTGGCGAACCTGAGCTTCGCTATCTGCTGGAGCACCTGCTGCAATCAGCGCCTGGCTGACTTTATCTGAGAGAAGAGCCTGAATATTCACCGGGTTACCTTAATTACGCACAAAAGACAGATTAATGATGCACAAGAAAATCTCTGTGCCAGTTAATTCAAACAAGGCCAAAGCCTTTCACCACAAAAATGATGGGCGGCAGAGCCGTCTGGCAGAGGGTTAGTCACAAGATGGCAGGATTTATACCATATTTGACCCTCGGCGTCAGCATCAGGCCAGTGGTTGTCGCTAATCTCATGGCTAAATAGATTAACCGGTTATTTTATTAGCAATGGCGAATGCGAAAGAACAAAACGATTAGATTAAATATGGCTGATTAGCGGTAATAACGGTAGATTATGGCCGCGTTACTGCCCGCAATAACAATTCAAAAGGAGAGCCGGATGCGTAGCCTGAAAGATATTGCCGAATTACAGGACTTATTTACTGACTTACCATGCTTTGAGCAAAAACTGGCTCGCTTCGCCACGCGATTGAATTTGGATTTAATGCAATTTAGCGCTGATCATATTTCGTTACGTTGCCACCAAGTCGAAACCGCGCAACGTTGGCGCAGTGGGTTAGCGCAGTGCGGTGATTTGATGTCCGAGACACTGATTAATGGTCGGGTGATTTACCTGTTCGACTTGGCTCAACCTCTGGTGGTCGGGCCATGGCTGATCGATTGCGTGGAATTACCCTATCCGGGGAAAACGCATTACCCCCATCAGGGATGGGAGCATATCGAGCTAGTCTTGCCAGGGGACCCGCATACCTTGAGGTCACGTGCTCGTGCTTTATTGCCAGCCACATTACCGGAGGGTATCAGCGAGAAATTCAGTTCTCCACAAGGGGAACATGAGCGCTTAGCCAACCCGACACTGGCGGTGAGTGATGGTGAGATAACCATTAAGTTCCATCCCTATACTTTGCGGCAAATTATAGCCAGTGAGCGCAATATTTAACGTTAATGGGTTATTTATTTTGATAGCGACTTTCACTTATGGTTATCACTGTGACTGACATCTACTCATAGATTTAAAATGAGTGCCATAGTAAACGCTTAAGTATGTTTTATTAGTTTCTGTTTTTACTTGAGAGCGATCTTCGCTATTTATTCAACAGGTAAATTATTTAGTTCTTATTTATATGCCCGTAAGTAAGCGGGTATAAATACTGTCGCAGTGGCGTTCGTCAAACGGGAGAGAGAATGACTATATTGGAAATTTGTTGCTATAGCGTTGATTGCGCGCAGATAGCAGAAAAGGCAGGAGCCGACCGGATTGAATTGTGCTGCGGTCAGTCCGAAGGGGGCTTAACACCCAGCGTTGGTACATTAATGCAAGCCAATGAAACTGTTACTATTCCGGTGCATCCTATCGTAAGGCCTCGAGGTGGTGATTTTTGTTATAGCAATAATGATTTTGCAATCATCAAAAATGATATCGCGCGAATCCGTGATATGGGATTTGCGGGCGTAGTGGTTGGTGTACTGGATACCGACGGCCACATTGATATGCCACGGATGCGGGAGATAATGTCCATCAGTGGCCCATTGGCGGTCACTTTCCACCGGGCATTTGATATGTGCCAGAACCCAATGATTGCCTTACAGCAATTAACTGACCTGAATGTGGCGCGGATTTTAACCTCGGGCCAGCAGCCAAATGCTGAGCTGGGGTTGGCGTTATTAAAAGATTTGCTTGCTGCAACTCAGGATAAAGGGCCGGTTATCATGGCGGGCGCTGGGGTTCGTTTGACGAATATGCAAAAGTTTATTGATGCCGGTATCCGTGAGCTGCACAGCTCTGCCGGGCGGGCGGTCCCATCGACGATGAAATATCGCAAAGCGGGCGTCACTATGTGTGCTGACAGTGATGTTGATGAGTTTGCCCATTATTGTGTTGATGGTGATGTCGTTGAGGCAATGAAGAGTTTATTAGTGATGGGCCGCCCTCTTTCACAAAGTGCCTAGCTCTTTCAAGCGTGCTGCCAACCGTTGTACACTGCCCCGGCCAATTACGCCGGGGCTGCCTTATTATGGCTTACGCGCGATTAATACCGCTCGGAGGGGAGCAGGGTAGCCTTCTACCGTTTTACTCGGGTCATGTGGGTCAAGAAACTCGGCTAACGATTCGCTGGTCATCCAGTCAGTACGGCGTTGTTCATCGGTGGTGGTCAGCGCCATATCAGCGATCCTGACATCGACAAACCCACACTTTTCCAACCAGGCTTTCAATGCCGGTGCCGATGGAATGAAATATACGTTGCGCATCTGAGCGTAACGGTCACCCGGGACTAACACCTGTTGGCTATCGCCTGCAACGACTAAGGTTTCAAGTACCAGTTCACCGTCGCTGACCAACTGATTTTTGAGCTGATAAAGGTGGTCCAAAGGTGAGCGACGATGATACAGCACCCCCATCGAGAATACGGTATCAAAGGCTGCAAGTTCCGGCAGCTGTTCGATACCCAGTGGCAACACATGCGCTCGCTGATCCCCCCCTAGCAGTTTACGAATAGCTTCAAATTGGCATAAAAACAGCTGCATTGGGTCGATACCGACGGCCAGATGGGCACCTTCGCCAATCATGCGCCACAAATGATATCCACTACCACAACCGACATCCAAAATGCTACGGCCAGCCAGTGGGCTAATATGCGGTAACACCCGTTGCCATTTCCAGTCAGAACGCCATTCAGTATCAATATCCAGCCCATATAGCGAGAATGGGCCTTTGCGCCACGGCATCAGCGCACGCAACATATTCTCCATCCCTTCCCGCTGACCGGCAGAGATCGGGGGGGACATTTCGGCCCGTACACCGTCACGCAAATCCAAGGTGGTCGGTGTAAGTAACGGCAAATGCTCTACCGCATTAAACCAGGTTTTAAACTTGCCGTGTAACGACTCACGCTGCCAGGCACTGAGCTGAGCGGGCAGGGTATCTAACCATGGGCTTAACGGGCCTTTGGCAATCAGCCGGTAAAAATCGCCAAATTCAATCATTGCGCCTCTCCTGCTTTCAGGGCGATCAGAGAACCAAAGTTAAAGCATTGAAACCAGACTTCTGCGTGTTCAAAACCCGCCTGATGCAAGCGTTGTTTATGGGTTTCAACCGAGTCGGTTAACATGACGTTCTCCAGCATGCTGCGTTTCTGACTGATTTCCAGTTCGCTATAGCCATTAGCGCGCTTAAAATCGAGGTGCATATTGAACAGTAATTCGCCAATATCGTTATCTTCAAAATTGAATTTTTCGGATAACACCAGAGCACCTCCCGGGCGTAACCCTTGGTACACTTGGTTAAGTAGCCGCTGGCGATCTGCCGGTTCAAGGAATTGTAGGGTGAAGTTAAGCACCACCATGGAGGCATTTTCCAGCCGAATATCCAGAATATCGGACTCGACAACCTCCACCGGCGTTTCCGCCCGGAAAGCATCAAGATGGCGGCGACAACGTTCGACCATTGCCGGCGAGTTATCCACGGCAATAATTTTGCAACCTTCAGCCTTAATATTACGGCGCATTGACAGGGTGGCCGCACCCAGCGAGCAGCCGAGATCATAAATCTGGCTGTGAGGCTGCACAAAACGTTCCGCCAACATGCCTATCATCGAAATAATATTGGAGTAACCAGGGACCGATCGCTGGATCATATCGGGGAACACTTCAGCAACTTTTTCGTCGAAGGTCCAGTCACCTAACTTGGCAATAGGGGCAGCAAATAGGCTGTCACGCAGTGGCTCGATAGCCCCAGCCGGATGGCGTTGTGCGTCGTTTTGAGATTGAGTGTCGCGATTTGGCATGACTGTCATTGGCATTAACAAGAAATTTAAGGCGCATATTATAACAGAAAACCAAACGCATTAGCGTGATAATGCGTGAGAAGAGGGCTGATAGACACAGATGAGCGTGAAGGCGGTAGTCAGCCGCCCAAACTAATAGAACTCCGGCGATGGGGACCTCGCAACGGAACAAGCGATAAGCCTATCAGGTCAGACTGAAAATCTGATCCCAAGGCAAGTAGTAAATATTAGCTATAACCATTAATACCAAAGAAACATAGGTGGCACTCATCCCGGAGCGACGCCAGCGAATTTCGCGATGGCGTAAACCATAATAATGTAGCAGGCGGCCAACTATCAGCATTAATCCACAGATATGGATCATCCACGTTTCAGCACCGTTCATCTCCATCATAATGAGCAAAATGACAGCAATAGGGATATATTCTACGGCGTTCCCATGTACCCGGATAGCGGTTTGTAATTCATAAAAACCGCCGTCGCCATAAGCTACCCGGTACTGGTTTCTCAATTTAACCACATCAAATGAAAGCTTTATCAATAACAGTGCGCCCAACACGACATAAAGCGAGCTAACCATTTTCAACTCCATTGCCCAACCATAGACTGGCGGAATAATGATAACCGCCTGTTGGGTCACTGTCGCTAGAAAAATCGATGGATTGTCATTTCTTGAGGTTCAGTTTAGTGTTTGGAAAGATGAGCTTAAAACAACGTCACTTGTTCAGGCCAGTCAGGTGCGGTTGCTAGCGTCGGTATGCGTGCTGCCAACTGTTGCCATAGCTTTTGTGCTTGCTGCGGCGAGTCACTGTTATCTGGTGTGTGAATGAATAAATAAGGTTGATATTGCTGTTCCCACTGTGGCAGCCTTTGTAACCATGGCGAAAATAGAGCCAAATTATCATCTATTTGGTCGCCACCAATAAATCGCACCAAGGGGTGACTGCCAGTGACGACGGCATGAACAGGGAGGCGGGGTTTCTTGCTTTGTGCATCCCGTACGGCCGCAGTTGCCGGTTTGGCGGCATGAATAGCGCGGCTATCTAATATTACCCGATTGATTGACCGTTGGTGCAAACCTTGATTGAGCGCCAACTCAGCAGCACCTTTGGCAAAAAACTCAGGATGACGCACTTCGACCCCATAATTGAAGCCTGCGGGCAATTTATCGAGAAATTGCCACAAATGGTTCAACGCATTAGGCCCAAATGCTGCGGGCAACTGTAACCACAACTGGCCAATGCGTTCATGCAGTGGAGCCAAACAGTGATAAAAAGCCTGTAGATCTTGCTCACATTCGCGCAAAGCCGCCTGATGGCTAATCGTCGAGGGGAATTTAAAGCAAAAGCGGAAACTGTTCGGCGTCATATCACGCCAGCGCTGTACTATTTCCAGCCGTGGCAATGCATAAAACGTGGTATTCCCTTCAACACAATTAAAGTAGCGGCTATAGTCAGCTAAATCCTTGATACCCAGCCGGTTCCAGGTTGGATGTTGCCATTGCGGCAGTCCGATATACATATTTTACCCTTCTTACTTGGCGCTACAGCGTTGTTAGCTGCACTCATTCACCCGAATCACTGACTAATGTCAGCTCATCGGGATTAATGAGCCTCATACTGAGGCTCACCCTGCGGGCTAGCATAAATGCTGTTCAAATCGATTCCCGACCGATTTGTCATTCATTTGCTGCCTAGCTGTAACACCAATTAATTTGGGTAAACTTTTATCACTTGGCGCTACAGCGTTGTTAGCTGCGCTGACGTTATAGCGTTACGCGTTAAGGGCCGCAAGAATTTCGCTACTGCTGCGCACGCGGGATATCCGCGGGAAAATATGGGTAAATGCGAACTGCTGCATCTCGCTGCTCGCCGTACTGCAACCATCTTCGGCAATCACCAACTCATAACCGTGCTCCCAAGCGGCACGAGCTGTTGATTCCACACCAATATTGGTGGCAATCCCCGCCAATACGATGGTCTTTATGCCGCGTCGGCGTAATTGTAAATCCAAATCTGTGCCGTAAAATGCGCCCCACTGGTGTTTAGTAATTTTGATATCTTGATCAGCCACCGCGAGTTGTTCTGGGAACGTCCACCATGAGTCTGGCAACCCACCCTCGGGGGCAGGGCTTGGCTGATCTACGGGCTGTTTTAGTGCCTCGGCGAAGGAGTCAGACCAACCCACTCGCACTAAAACCACCGGAGCACCTAGCAGGCGAAACTGCTTTGCCAATTGTGCGTTGGTGGCGATGACCTGTTCAGCCGTATAGGGGCCTTTGGCAAAAGGTAAGATCCCTTGTTGTAGGTCAATCAGTACCAGTGCGGTGGTTTTTGCATCAAGTTTCATTCTGTTACGCCTCAATATCATTATGCGAAAGTCTGGATGAGCGGTTCCACCTGCTGACCCGTTGTTGCTAGCATATGTTATCGGGCGGTCCTTGTGAGGGGATAAATTTGTTAAATGATGTGTTAAAACATCGCTGAAAGGGATTTTGTCATGCCTGAGCTGTGCGTTCGCTCTTATCTATACCATGAAATTCCTTTATAATGGCCCCCATTTTTCAAGACTCTTTAATCCAAAACACCTAAGAAAACAGTCGCACGGACAGTGCATAACGCGTGTGGCATCGGCTGAGTAAAAGGATATTGTATGCGTACTGAGTATTGCGGGCAGTTGAATCTGTCCCATGTGGGCCAAAGCGTTACACTTTGTGGTTGGGTTAACCGTCGTCGTGACCTCGGTGGTCTGATTTTTATTGATATGCGTGATCGCGAAGGCATCGTTCAGGTATTTTTCGATCCAGACCATAAAGCCGCTTTTGAACAGGCTTCAGAGTTGCGTAATGAGTTCTGTATCCAGATTACCGGCACCGTGCGTGCGCGCCCAGATAGCCAAATCAATAAAGATATGTCGACGGGGGAAGTGGAAATCTTTGCCAATGCGCTGAATATCATCAACCGTTCTGAGCCGTTGCCACTGGACTCTAATCAGACCAACACTGAAGAACAGCGTCTGAAGTATCGCTATTTGGATTTGCGTCGCCCGGAAATGGCCGACCGCCTGAAAACCCGTGCAAAAATCACCAGCTTTGTCCGTCGCTTTATGGACAGCCATGGTTTCCTTGATATTGAAACCCCAATGCTGACCAAGGCAACGCCAGAAGGTGCGCGTGACTATCTGGTGCCAAGCCGGGTACACAAAGGCAAGTTCTATGCATTGCCACAATCACCACAACTGTTTAAACAGTTGCTGATGATGTCTGGCTTTGACCGTTATTATCAGATCGTAAAATGCTTCCGTGATGAAGATTTGCGTGCTGACCGCCAGCCTGAATTCACCCAAATCGATGTTGAAACCTCTTTCATGACCGCCGATCAAGTGCGCGAAGTGATGGAGAAACTAGTGCGTGAATTGTGGCAGGAAACCAACGGTGTCGAGCTGGGTGATTTCCCGGTGATGACTTTTGCTGAAGCTATGCGTCGTTTCGGTTCTGATAAACCAGACCTGCGTAACCCAATGGAATTGGTGGATGTTGCGGATCTGGTTAAAGAGGTTGAGTTTAAAGTCTTCTCTGGCCCGGCAAATGATGTCAAAGGTCGTGTCGCTGCACTGCGTGTTCCCGGTGGCGCACAGGTTACCCGTAAGCAAATTGATGAGTACGGCCAGTTTGTCAACATCTATGGCGCGAAAGGCTTGGCATGGTTGAAAGTCAATGACCGTGCAGCCGGCGTTGAGGGTGTACAAAGCCCCATTGCGAAATTCCTCACTGCAGAGGTGCTGGAAGCCATTCTGGCTCGCACTCAGGCTGAAAGCGGCGATATCCTGTTCTTTGGTGCCGATAGCAACAAAATCGTCACTGACGCGATGGGTGCATTGCGTCTGAAAGTAGGTCGTGATCTGGAACTGACCAAACTGGGAACATGGGCGCCGCTGTGGGTGGTTGACTTCCCGATGTTTGAAGATGATAGCGAAGGCGGCCTAACGGCGATGCATCATCCGTTTACTGCACCAAAAGAGATGAGCCCAGAGCAATTGGCTGCGGCACCGACTACGGCTATCGCCAATGCGTACGATATGGTGATTAACGGTTATGAAGTAGGTGGCGGTTCCGTGCGTATTCACCGTACCGAAATGCAGCAACAGGTGTTTGGTATTCTGGGTATCAATGAACACGAGCAGCGTGAGAAATTTGGCTTCCTGCTGGACGCATTGAAATATGGCACACCACCACACGCAGGTCTGGCTTTCGGTCTGGATCGTCTGGTGATGCTGCTGACCGGTACTGATAACATTCGTGATGTCATTGCTTTCCCGAAAACCACTGCTGCGGCTTGTCTGATGACCGATGCGCCAAGCTTTGCTAATCCTGCTTCTCTGCAAGAGCTGTCAATCAGCGTAGTGGCGAAGAAAGGGGCAACAGACGTAGCGGAAGAAGAGAAGAAGTAATGAATTATATATACCCAATAGATTTCAAGATGCAGGAAGGCGGCAAGCAAGAGAATCCCGGTGAGCTTACACCGGTAAGTGATTCGGATGATTGAGCGAAGCCAACACACTTGCAGTTTGAAAGATGACGGGTATAAGCGCCCAGAATCAATACTGGCGGTGATCTACGCCAGATCCAGTGGTCGGGTGTTGATGTTGCAACGGCGTGATGATCCTGATTTTTGGCAGTCGGTGACCGGCAGTCTGGAAGAGGGGGAAGCGCCGCGGCAAACCGCACAGCGCGAAGTAAAGGAAGAAGTCGGCATTGATATACTGGGTGAAAACCTTGATCTACTCGACTGCCTGCGTTGTGTGGAATTTGAACTCTTTGTGCATTTGCGCCGTCGCTATGCGCCGGGTGTTACGCGGAATAAAGAACATTGGTTCTGTCTGGCGTTACCCGAAGAGCGGGATGTGGTTATCACCGAACATCTTGCCTACCAGTGGTTAGATGCTGCAGATGCCGCAGCATTAACTAAATCCTGGAGTAATCAGCAAGCGATTGAAGAGTATGTTCTTTATTCAAGCTAGTATTTTTGGAGATACTTATTTATGGCAGGTCATAGTAAATGGGCCAACACAAAACACCGCAAAGCGGCACAGGATGCTAAGCGCGGTAAGATTTTCACTAAAATTATCCGTGAGCTGGTGACTGCGGCACGTCTGGGTGGTGGTGATCCCGGTGCAAACCCACGTTTACGTGCGGCCATCGATAAAGCGTTATCGAATAATATGACGCGTGACACCCTGAACCGCGCAATTGCCCGTGGTGTTGGTGGTGACGAAGATAACAATATGGAAACCATTATTTACGAAGGCTACGGACCTGGCGGCACTGCCGTGATGGTTGAATGTCTGAGTGATAACCGTAACCGTACCGTATCTGAAGTCCGCCATGCATTCACTAAGACCGGCGGTAATTTGGGAACCGATGGTTCTGTTTCCTATCTGTTTACCAAAAAAGGCGTCATTTCTTACGCACCAGGTCTGGCTGAAGATACCGTGATGGATGCGGCATTGGAAGCGGGTGCCGATGATATCGTGGTATATGATGACGGTGCTATTGATGTGTTCACTGCTTGGGAGTCATTGGGCGCGGTGAAAGATGCTTTGGATGCAGCGGGTCTGGTGGCTGAAGGTGCTGAAGTTGCGTTGATTCCATCAACCAAAGCGGATTTGGATGCAGAAACCGCACCAAAACTGCTGCGTTTGATCGATATGCTGGAAGACTCTGATGATGTGCAAGAGGTTTACCATAATGGTGAAATCTCTGATGAAGTGGCGGCAACATTGTAAAACAGCGTCATCTCATCCGGTTGTTCAATGAGTTATGTCATTCTCACTGGCCGCATTCTGTGGCCAGTGTTTTTAGAGGCACCCCCGGTATTGCACAGGTACGGTGCCTTTGCTCATTAATGTTACTCAACATAATATTAATGAGAAGCAATGCAGCGAATAAGGTAAAAAACTGGTATGGCGATCGTATTAGGCATCGATCCCGGTTCTCGTGTCACCGGTTATGGCGTTATTCGCCAGCAAGGCCGTCAGCTCACTTATCTGGGCAGCGGTTGTATCCGCACTGTTGTTGACGATATGCCTACTCGTCTGAAGCTAATTTATGCTGGTGTGACTGAAATTATCACTCAGTTCCAACCTGATTTTTTTGCTATTGAACAAGTGTTTATGGCGAAAAACCCGGATTCGGCATTAAAGCTGGGGCAAGCACGCGGCGCTGCAATTGTTGCTGCGGTAAACCTGAATTTACCGGTTTCTGAATATGCCGCCCGCCAGGTAAAGCAAACTGTGGTGGGAACCGGGGCGGCAGAAAAAAGTCAGGTTCAACATATGGTGCGTTCACTGTTAAAACTGCCAGCGAATCCCCAGGCCGATGCGGCTGATGCATTAGCTATTGCGATAACCCATTGCCATCTTAGTCAAAATACCTTGCGATTGGGGAATGACCAAATGACATTGGCGCGTGGCAGAATTCGCTAACCCATTACCAGACGCGAACAGGTTAACAGTTATTGTTGGCTGGATATCCATCCAGCCTTTTTTGTGCTATAAACAGCCATTATGTTTATACCCGACCGCGGGTAAACGAGGAGAGAGTCAACGTGATAGGGCGCCTCAGAGGTATCATTCTGGAAAAACAGCCACCGTTGGTGCTGTTGGAAACAAACGGTGTTGGCTATGAAGTCCAATTACCAATGACCTGCTTTTATGAGCTGCCGGACTTGGGGCAGGAAGCCATTATCTTTACCCAATTTATCGTGCGTGAAGATGCTCAGCTTTTGTATGGCTTTAATGATAAGCAGGAGCGGGCGCTGTTTCGCGAACTGATTAAAGTTAACGGTGTTGGTCCTAAACTGGCGCTGGCCATTCTCTCCGGCATGTCTGCGCAGCAATTTGTGGCCGCGGTTGAACGGGAAGACATTACCACTTTGGTTAAATTACCCGGTGTCGGCAAGAAGACGGCCGAACGGCTGGTGGTGGAAATGAAAGACCGCTTTAAAGGTCTGAATGGCGATCTGTTCAATAATACCGGCGATATTCAGTTGCCCGCCAGTTCATCGCAAACATCGGATGCCGATATTGAGGCGGAAGCTGCTTCGGCACTGGTTGCTTTGGGCTATAAACCACAGGAAGCCAGCCGTTTGGTGAGCAAAATTGCTAAACCGGGTGCTGACTGTGAAACCCTGATCCGCGACGCTCTGCGTTCCGCATTATAGAGTGAGTCATACAGGATGATTGAAGCAGACCGCCTGATATCGGCAGGTATTATCAGTGATGAAGAGAGCATTGATCGGGCTATCCGACCAAAGCTATTGGCAGAATATGTCGGGCAGCCCCACGTCCGCGAGCAAATGGAAATCTTCATTCAGGCGGCAAAACAGCGTGGCGACGCGCTTGATCATGTCCTGATTTTCGGCCCGCCAGGGCTGGGTAAAACCACATTGGCAAATATTGTTGCTAATGAGATGGGGGTGAACCTGCGAACTACCTCCGGCCCGGTCTTGGAAAAGGCCGGTGACTTAGCGGCGATGCTGACCAATCTTGAACCACACGATGTCCTGTTTATTGATGAAATCCATCGATTATCGCCGGTTGTAGAGGAGATCCTCTATCCGGCAATGGAAGATTATCAATTGGATATCATGATTGGTGAAGGCCCCGCCGCCCGTTCAATCAAACTTGATCTGCCGCCATTTACCCTGATTGGTGCCACCACTCGCGCCGGTTCATTGACCTCTCCACTGCGTGACAGGTTTGGTATTGTGCAACGCCTGGAATTTTATCAGGTGGCAGATTTAGAACATATTGTCGCGCGCAGTGCCAAGTGTATGGGGTTGGAACTGACGCCAGAAGGGGCTCATCAACTGGCGCGTCGTTCAAGAGGGACGCCACGTATCACTAACCGTCTGCTGCGCCGGGTGCGAGATTTTGCTGAGGTCAGAGCCGATGGCGCGATTAACGGCGATGTGGCGATGAAAGCGCTAGATATGCTTAATGTCGATGCCGAAGGGTTTGACTTTATGGACCGTAAGCTGTTGCTCGCCGTGATTGACAAGTTTATGGGCGGTCCGGTAGGGCTGGATAACTTGGCCGCCGCGATTGGCGAAGAGCGGGAAACGATTGAAGACGTACTGGAACCTTATTTGATCCAACAAGGTTTTATTCAACGCACACCACGTGGGCGAATTGCCACCAATCATGCTTACAAACATTTTGGGATTACCCGCGAAGAGTAAATTTTTTGATGCAGGGCTGAGCCAATGCCAGCCCTGATGGAGTGATAGTCAGGCGGTTGCTTGTTCGCCGACAGGTATGTTAATCATTCGATTAAGCCATGGAATGAGTAGCGCCATAACCAGTGCAATGGCCAGTGTGGCGATGCCAATTTTGCCAAAAACATCGGTATAGATAGGCAGTGTTTCGAGTGGGTCTGTTATCCCTTCTGGTGTCGCGGTAAAGGTGGCAACATAACCGCCAATCAGGAACGATGCGGCTTGCGTCAGGAACCACATCCCCAGAATAAAGCCCATCAGATATTGCGGTACCAGTGCCGCCACCATCGCTAAACCTAAAGCACTGATCATCAATTCCCCCAGGCTCTGGAATAAGTAAACCAGAACGATAAACCAAGGTGATGTCAGACCTTGTGCATCAGCAAACCACATCCCCGCGGCGGCCGCTGTCAGAAAACCCAGTGAACATAAAAACATACCTAAAGTAAATTTGGCCGGCATCGATAAATCACGGTTTTTACTGCCCAGGCGGGTATAAATTGAGGCTAAAATCGGGCTGGCCACCACTACCCAGAATGGATTTAGTGCCTGGAAACTCACCGGATTGATAGTGAAACCAAGAATTTCATGATGAACATTATTGATGGCGAAGAAGTTGAGTGACGTCGGCATCTGTGCATACAGCACGTAGAAGACGATAGCTTCAATCATCAGAATAAAAGCGACATACATTTTATTGCGGCCTAATTTATCCTGCTTAAATGCTTCTTTGAAAAAGATAAATACCACAATCAACGATAAAACGATTAGCACCAGATTGGCAATCACCACATGGTTCATTAACCAAGCACAGAGACATATCATCACTGCACTGCCAGCCAGTACCAGTAGCAAGTTTCGCCAATTTAACGGTTTAGCATCAGGCTCGGAACCGATATAACTCACCATATGGCGGCAGCAGAAATAGACCAACAAAGCAAAAATCAAACCAATACCGCACAAATAATAGGTCACGGTATAACCGAAGCGTTCGGCAATAACCGGAGCCAATGACAGTGAAATTAGGGAGCCGATATTGATCGACATGTAAAACAAGGTGAAGGCCCCATCAAGGCGTGGATCTTTGGGGAGATAGCATTTTGACAATAGGCTAGCCGGATTAGCTTTAAACAAACCATTACCGACAGCAATGGTCCCCAAAGCAAAGAAGATTAGATTTGGGTTATATAGTGATAAACCGGTAGCAAAGTATCCGAGAGCCAGCACGATAGCGCCTAATACCATGGTGCGTTTAGTGCCTAATAAATGGTCGCCGACATATCCACCAATCGAAATCAGGCCATAAACCAAAGCGGCAAAAGCCCCAAAAGTGACAAACGCTTGTTCCTGTGAAAACCCTAACTGCTTTACGAAGAAAACAGCAAGAATACCTTGAACACCGTAATAACCGAACCTCTCCCATAGTTCGACAAAGAAAATCATGAAGAATGGTTTGGGTTGCTGAAGTAAACCAGTGGGTGTGGATCTATCCATGAGAACCGCCTCTGCGGAATAATCATTCTGCGTAAATTGGGAGCATACAAGCCCATGCAGAAATGAAAGAGGTATCTGCATAACCATTATATTGCTCATTGATTTGAGTGATAGGCAGGGTATTACACTGCAATTTTATTGTATTTGTGGTTGATCACACTAATTAAAATATAAAATACAGAATTGATGATTGTTGGAATATTTAGCAATAGACGCTAATCGTGAACGAGGTTATTGCTATTAGTGGCGGGAGTTAATGGTTTGAGAACATTAATGGTAAGGGTGGATAGGGGGTTTATTACTCTAACCCCCCCCCTTTAATCGAGCAATTATCCACGCGCCTTTTGTGACAGGCTGAGTACAAACATGACCGCCGCACAAAGTACCACTGAAGGCCCAGCGGGGGTGTCATAGAAAGCAGAGAATGTCAGACCACCGGTCACGGCAACAATACCGATACCGATGGCAATTCCAGCCATCTGTTCGGGGGTTCGGGCAAAACGACGAGCTGCCGCAGCAGGAATGATTAGCAGTGAGGTGATAATCAGCGCGCCAACAAACTTCATCGACAGCCCGATAGTCAGTGCGGTGACCAGCATTAGCAACATCCGTACCCGTTCTAGGTTGACCCCATCAACATGAGCCAGCTCCGGGCTAACCGTCATTGACAGCAGTGCCCGCCATTGCCAGCACAGCACCGCTAACACCACAATAACACCTACGGCAATCAACCAGATATCACTCAGTGTTACGGAAAGTAGATCACCAAACAGATAGGCCATTAAATCGACCCGGACATTATGCATCAGACTCACGACCACCAGGCCCAGTGATAATGCGCTGTGAGCCATGATCCCCAGTAGCGTATCGACTGCTAACTGTGGGCGGCGTTCTAACCACACCAAAATCACGGCTAATACCATGGTCATTACAATCACGGCATAAAACGGATTCACATTTAGCAGTAAACCAAAAGCAACACCCAGTAAGGAGGCATGGGCCAGAGTATCACCAAAATAGGACATTCGACGCCAAACGACGAACGACCCCAGCGGGCCGGCCGCTGTTGCCAATAATACTCCTGCTAACCAGCCAGGTAGCAATAATTCAATCATGCCTCACGACTCCCGCTGTTCTTCAAAATAATCTTTCCGTGCAAATCGTGTCGATGATTATGGTGGTGGCGATAAACCGCTAGCTGCTCAGCGCCACGATTGCCAAACATGGCAATAAATTCAGGATGAGTGGAAACAACCTCTGGTGCACCAGAACAGCAGATATGTTGGTTAAGGCATAATACTTCATCAGTTTTGGCCATCACTAAATGCAAGTCATGGGAAACCATCATAACAGCACAGCCTAACTCTTTACGCAGTTGCTCGATTAAGTCGTATAGCGCTAATTGCCCATTAACATCAACACCTTGCGTTGGCTCATCCAGTACCAGTAACTGCGGTTTGTTCAGTAATGCACGGGCTAACAGCACGCGTTGGTTCTCACCGCCAGACAGTCTTTGCATGGGTTGGTCTAATAAATGTGCTGCATGCACACGCTTGAGTGCCGGCAGGATATCCGCCTTTTTGACACCCGGTTTCAAACGCATAAAACGGCTTACAGTGAGCGGTAATGTGGCATCCAAATGAAGTTTTTGCGGAACATAACCGATGCGTAAGCCCGGCTGACGGACAAGCGTGCCGCTGGTGGGAGGAATCAGCCCCAGAACCACGCGAACCAGCGTCGATTTACCGGCACCATTTGGCCCAAGCAGGGTGAGAATTCTTCCCGGTCGCAGTGAAAGGGAGATATCGTTCAGTACCCGCCGGCTACCAAAAGTGACGGATATATTATGTAGAGTTACCAATGTGGACATTATGATTACGTTTGCAGAACCGAGTGAATGTTATAATATTACGCTTTACCCAACAAAACGTCGAGAATTCGTATTATGTTACATAAAAAAAAATGGCTAAAGCGGGCAATGCTAGCCAGCGCAATTTTAATTGCCAACCCATTTAATATTGCCTCAGCGGCGGTCGTTACATCAGTACGGCCATTAGGTTTTATTGCCTCTGCCATTGCCGATGGGGTGTTACCAACGGAAGTATTATTGCCCGATGGTGCATCGCCACACGATTATGCGCTTCGTCCGTCGGATGTCCAGCGGTTACGCAGTGCCGAGCTGGTTATTTGGGTCGGACCAGAAATGGAAGCATTTTTAACAAAACCATTGACACAAGTTGCTGATAATAAAAAGATTGCACTGGCTGAGTTACCTTCAGTTACACCTTTATTGATCAAAGGTGACGAACATGATGAACATGAAGGTGAAACCGCAGGGCATGACCATGATCATGCTGAAGATAATCACAGTGACGAGCACCATCATGGCGAGAACAACATGCATATTTGGTTGTCGCCAACGATTGCGAAACAATCTGCAATCGCTATTCACGACAGATTATTGGAACTTATGCCACAAAATAAGGACAAATTAGATGCAAACCTGCGCCGATTCGAGGATCAACTAGCGCAAAACGAAAAAAATATTGCTACTATGTTGAAGCCTGCCCAAGGTAAGGGATATTTCGTCTTTCATGATGCCTATGGCTACTTTGAAAAACACTTTGGCTTGAGCCCGTTAGGGTATTTTACAGTCAATCCCGAAATACAGCCTGGTGCGCAGCGTTTACATCAAATTCGAACACAGTTGGTTGAGCATAAAGCGGTATGCGTTTTTGCTGAGCCACAATTCAGGCCGGCCGTCATTAATGCCGTTGCTAAAGGAACAAATGTGCGTTCAGGCACCTTGGATCCCTTGGGCAGCGGTATCGTATTAGGCAAGGACAGCTATGTGAACTTTTTGTCTCAGTTGTCGAACCAATACGTGAGCTGCCTGAAGTAAGATTAAAAGGATACTCATAAGTGCAGCAGATAGTCCGAACTATCACCTTGGCGTATAACAATCTCCCTCGACCCCACCGTATTATGCTGGGGTCGTTGACTGTAATGACACTGGCCGTAGCTGTTTGGCGGCCTTTTGTTTATCACCCCGAGCATGAACCTGTCGCTAAGAGCGTGGTATTAGATACCAGCCAAACCCGCATTTTATTACCTGAAGCCAGCGAACCCATCGATCAGCCCACGCCTGATGATGAAATTCCACAAGATGAGCTAGATGCCAAAGATGTTAGTGAAACCGGTGTTCATGAGTATGTGGTTTCAACTGGGGATACCCTGAGCAGCATTCTTACCCAGTACGGCATTGATATCTCTGATGTGTCGCTGTTGGCGACGCAAAACCGTGATCTGCGTAATCTGAAGATCGGGCAGCAAATCTCTTGGACCGTCAATGATACCGGTGATTTACAGAGCTTGACTTGGGAAGTTTCTCGTCGTGAAACGCGGACTTATGACCGTGTTGGCAATAATTTCAAAGAGACCAAAGAGCTACAAAAAGGTGAGTGGAGCAACAAGGTTCTGACGGGTCGCCTTGATGGCAGCTTTGTCACCAGCGCCAGGAAGGCAGGCTTGACGGCTTCCGAGATTCGCGCGGTCACTAAAGCATTACAGTGGCAGCTTGACTTCGCCAAACTGCGTAAAGGTGATCAATTCTCGGTTTTGATGTCACGTGAAATTCTTGATGGCCGCAGTGAGCAAAGCCAACTGGTCGGGGTGCGAATGCGTTCCGGTGGTAAGGATTACTACGCTATCCGTGCCGATGACGGTAAATTTTATGACCGGCTTGGTTCTGGCCTGGCCCGTGGTTTCATGCGTTTCCCTACCATGAAGCAATTCCGGGTGTCGTCAAACTTTAACCCACGCCGCCTAAACCCGGTAACCGGGCGTATTGCCCCGCATAAAGGTGTGGATTTCTCTATGCCTGTCGGGACGCCAGTGCTCGCCGTCGGTGATGGTGAAGTCGTGATCGCAAAACGCAGTGGGGCGGCGGGTAACTATGTTGCTATCCGCCATGGTCGCCAATACACCACCCGTTATATGCATCTGAAAAAGTTGTTGGTCAAGCCAGGTCAAAAAGTAAAACGTGGTGATCGTATCGCATTGTCAGGTAATACTGGCCGCTCTACTGGTCCTCATTTGCACTATGAATTCTGGATGAATCAGCAAGCCGTTAATCCATTAACCGCTAAATTACCGCGCTCAGAAGGCTTGAGTGGTAAAGACCGCAGTGAATATCTGGCTATCGCCAAGCAGGTCATTCCGCAGTTACAACTGGATTAACCGCTATCCAGTAACCACTATCTACCGGAGTGTTATACCCAGACAGTGGAGTTGCAGGGGGCAGCAAACCTACGAATCCCAATGAACTTAGGTTAAGTGATTCGGGTGAGTGGGAGTAGCTAGCAACCCTGCGGCTTCAAGGATGAAGGGTATACTATTATTAGCCCACAGAATTCCAAGAGTTCCCCCATGCATAAAGATAAACATGACGCCGCTGGCTTTATTCCGGTATTTAAGAAATCTTTCCTCCACCCACGGTTTTGGGGGGTATGGTTGGGGGCCGGTTCTATGGCCGCGATGGCTTATGTGCCACCGAAATTCCGCGATCCTTTGTTAGCAGGGATTGGCCGTCTGGCGGGCAAGTTTGCCAAGAGCGCCCGTCGTCGCGCGCGGATTAATCTTCTTTATTGTATGCCAGAGCTGCCGGAAGCTGAGCGCGAACATATCATTGACCAGATGTTTGCCACTGCGGCGCAACCGTTGATGATGATGGCAGAACTGTGCTTTCGTGAACCGAAGAAAGTACTCTCTCGGGTTCATTGGCACGGTTTGGAGATTCTTGACGAGTTGCAGCAGCAGCAGCGTAATGTCATTTTGTTGGTGCCACATGCCTGGTCGATCGATATACCGGCAATGCTGCTCGCAGAACAGGGCAAACCAGTTGCTGGTATGTTCCATCATCAGCGCAATCCGCTAGTTGATTATTTATGGAATAGTGCCCGTTTGCGGTTTGGTGGGCGAATTCATGCGCGTGAAAGTGGCATCAAGCCATTTATCAGTTCAGTGCGCCAGGGGTTCTGGGGCTACTATTTGCCGGATGAAGATTATGGCCCTGAGCAAAGTGAATTTGTTGATTTCTTTGCCACCTATAAGGCGACCTTGCCAGCAGTAGGGCGTTTGATGAAAGTATGTCGTGCGGCAATCGTACCGATGTTCCCAGTCTATAATTATCGCGAACACCGCCTTGATATCTATATTCGTCCACCGATGGATGATTTGGCTGATGCTGATGACGCCTATATTGCCCGCCGTATGAATGAAGAAGTTGAGTTGTTGGTCAAACCCAACCCGGAGCAATATACCTGGATTCTTAAGTTGTTGAAAACCCGTAAAGAGGGTGAGATAGAGCCTTATGTTCGTAAGGATATTTAACAGTCGCTATCGTGATTAAACATAAAAAAGCCCGCACATTTTAGTCGCGGGCTTTTGCATTTATTGGCTACAGCAAACTACTCAACACGTAGGATGCGGCTGGTATTGGTCGTACCAATAGTCCCCATCACATCGCCCTGCGTTACAATAACCAGATCACCTGAGACTAGGAAACCTTTATCTTTCAGTCGGCTGACAGCTTCACTGGCCGCCAGAACACCATCAGTATGGGTATCACAATAAACTGGCGTGACACCACGGTAGATTGCCGTCAGATTTAAAGTATGGTCATGACGCGACATCGCAAAGATAGGCAAACCGGAGCTGATACGGGACATCATCAGTGCCGTACGGCCAGATTCGGTCATGGCGATAATGGCCGTGATACCTTTCAGGTGGTTTGCTGCATACATGGTCGACATCGCGATAGCTTCTTCGACATTGTCGAATTGCACATCAAGGCGGTGTTTAGACACATTGATACTTGGGATCTTCTCCGCACCCAGACAAACTCGTGCCATAGCAGCAACAGTTTCTGCTGGATACTGACCGGCAGCGGTTTCTGCTGACAACATAACAGCGTCAGTACCATCTAGCACGGCGTTAGCTACGTCCATAACTTCCGCACGGGTTGGCATCGGGTTGGTTATCATTGACTCCATCATTTGAGTCGCGGTGATAACCGCACGGTTAAGCTGACGAGCACGGCGGATCAGTTTCTTCTGAATTCCCACCAGCTCTGGGTCACCAATTTCTACCCCCAAATCACCACGGGCAACCATCACTACATCAGAGGCCAGGATGATATCATCCATAGCTTCATCGGTTGCAACCGCTTCAGCACGCTCAACTTTTGCCACGATTTGTGCATTACAGCCAGCATCACGCGCCAAACGGCGGGCATAATGCAAATCTTCGCCAGTCCGTGGGAACGAAACAGCCAGGAAGTCCACCCCGATTTTAGCGGCGGTAATAATATCGGCTTTGTCTTTTTCTGTCAGCGCTTCTGCCGACAGACCGCCACCGAGCTTATTAATGCCCTTATTATTGGAGAGTGGGCCACCGACAGTAACTTCGGTGAACACTTTCATGCCCTGGACTTCAATGACTTTTAATTGTACCCGGCCATCATCCAGCAGCAAAATATCACCAGGAACCACATCAGCGGGTAGGCCTTTGTAATCGATACCGACTTTGTCTTTATCACCTTCGCCTTTTGCCATATTGGCATCGAGCAAGAATTTATCATGTACGTTAAGGAATACTTTGCCTTCCTTAAAAGTAGATACCCGGATTTTAGGACCTTGCAAATCGCCAAGAATAGCAACATGGCGCCCTAATCTTGCAGCGATCTCACGGACTTTATTGGCCCGCAACTCATGATCTTCGGCGCTACCATGGGAAAAATTCAGGCGGACTACGTTAGCACCAGCAGCAATAATCTTTTCCAGATTATTGTCGCGGTCGGTAGCCGGCCCCAGTGTAGTAACAATCTTGGTCCTTCTGAGCCGTCTGGACATCTCTTACTCCGTTGACTGATGAAGCATAGTGTTGTTAAAACAGCGGATAATGAATCCGATAGTAAAATGTAATTAAGATCAAATTTTACGACGACATGCGATACGATAACCCTGTTTTACCACACAGCGCCATGCATGTTATCCGCTTGCGGATGTAAAACGATTGATGCATAAATGGCCCCATCCGAGCACCACCAATACATCAATGACAACATTACAAAAGCGAGCTATTTACCCCTTATCGGTTTTGGTAACGTTTACCGCCGCCATACAAGGACTATTTTCCAATAATACGTCAAATTATTACTCCAGAAGATGCGCTAACACAAAACAAAGCGACTTCTGCCCTTGACGTTATTCACCGCTGTTGACGCGCGGCGAACCTTTATCAAAGCGCGATTCTTTCAAGGCGTCTTTCACACGTTTCAGGTTATCCCTGAATTTTGCTCCACGCCGTAGGGTAAACCCGGTTGCCAGCACATCAATTAATGTCAATTGAGCAATGCGGGAGACCATCGGCATGTACATATCAGTATCTTCCGGCACATCCAGCAGCAGTGATAGTGTTGCTTCATTTGCCAGCGGTGTATCACGCGAGGTGATAGCAATCACTGTGGCATCGTTTTCACGGGCTAAGTGGGCCAACTCGACCAGGTTTTTCGTCCGGCCAGTGTGAGAGATCAATACCACTACATCACCCTCACTGGAATTCATACAACTCATACGTTGCATAACGATGTCATCGAAATAAATTACCGGAATATTGAAACGGAAAAATTTATTCATCGCATCGTGAGCAACCGCGGCAGAGGCGCCAAGGCCAAAGAACGAAATTTTCTTCGCCTGAGTCAGTAAATCTACTGCCCGATTAATGGCCGCAATATCTAAATTGTTTTTCGCCATATCCAAGCTGGCCATGGTCGATTCGAAAATTTTTGTCGTGTAAGCAGCTACACTATCATCTTCTTCGACATTGCGGTTCACATAAGGTGTGCCATTTGCCAGACTTTGCGCCAAATGCAGTTTAAAATCAGGGAAACCTTTGGTGTCCAGTCGGCGGCAAAAACGGTTAACCGTCGGTTCGCTAACGTTCGCCATTTTGGCTAGTGTCGCGATACTTGAATGGATGGCAGTTTGTGGAGAGGCGAGGATCACCTCGGCGACTTTCCTTTCTGATTTGCTCAGGAGGTCCAGACTATTTTGGATATTTTCCAGCGTATTCATATATCGAGAGTCACCCATGGGTTTTACCGATTTCATTTAAAGGAGAAATCTATGCCGGTTTAATGAAAATATACTACGAGCTGGGACCCGTTGGCAGTGGCATAGGGTGGGAAGTAAGGTTTTTTCACCAGAATATGACCTGTGTCTAATTTTCATAATGGTAAATAGTTGTCAAAAACGTCATAAAATTACATTTTAAAGTTGCACGGCCTGATTTGGCGCGGCTTGGCACCCTGATGGATGTTTTTTAACCTTTTTTGCTCTGCTTTTATCTGGGTTTACTGGCTATAGTCAAAGAGAGTACATTAGTAATGTAAGAAAATTACAAATATCCTGCAACGAGGAGAATAACATGGCGGTAACTAATACAGCCCAGGCAGCCCAGGCGTGTGATCTGGTGATTTTCGGCGCTAAGGGAGACTTGGCTCGCCGGAAACTGCTGCCTTCCCTTTACCAATTAGAGAAAGCGGGTCACATCCACCCAGATACTCGCATCATCGGCGTAGGCCGTGCCGAGTGGGACAAAGACGCGTACACAGCCGTGGTAAAGGAAGCCCTCGATACCTTTATGAAAGAGAAGATGGATGATGAATTGTGGCAAAAGCTCAGTTCTCGTCTCGACTTCTGTAATTTGGATGTCAATGACAGCAAACACTTTGCCAAATTGGGCAAGATGCTGGATCAAAAAAATCGTACCACCATTAACTACTTTGCCATGCCGCCCGATACGTTTGGTGCAATTTGTAAAGGATTGGGCGAAGCAGGGCTGAATAAAGAGCCTGCTCGTGTGGTAATGGAAAAACCGTTAGGGAAGGATTTGGTCTCTTCTCGGGTGATTAACGATCAAGTGGCAGAATATTTCAACGAGTGTCAGGTTTACCGTATCGACCACTATTTAGGTAAAGAGACAGTACTGAACCTGTTGGCTCTGCGTTTTGCTAACTCACTGTTTGCTTCTAACTGGGATAATCGCACTATTGACCATGTGCAGATCACGGTTGCCGAAGAGGTCGGGATTGAAGGGCGCTGGGGCTATTTTGATCAGGCCGGCCAGATGCGTGACATGATCCAGAACCATCTACTGCAAATCCTGACCATGATTGCCATGTCACCGCCAGCAGATCTCAGTACTGACCGAATTCGTGATGAAAAAGTGAAAGTACTGCGATCATTGCGCCGTATCGACCACACCAATGTGCGGGAAACCACAGTACGTGGTCAGTATACCGCCGGTTTTGTCCAGGGTAATAAAGTACCCGGCTATCTGGAAGAGGAAGGGGCGAATAAGAACAGCAACACTGAAACGTTTGTTTCTATCCGTGTCGATATTGATGACTGGCGTTGGGCTGGGGTGCCGTTCTATTTGAGAACCGGCAAACGCCTGCCAACAAAATGTTCTGAAGTGGTGGTTTACTTTAAAAATCCGGCACTGAATCTGTTCCGCGAGTCTTATCAGCAATTGCCTCAAAACAAGCTGACGATCCGCTTGCAACCGGATGAAGGTATCGAGATTGAAGTGCTGAATAAAGTGCCAGGTCTGGAGCATAAACACCGTCTGCAAACCACCAAGCTGGACCTCAGCTTCTCCAAAACCTTTAACGAGCAGCATATTGCTGATGCCTACGAACGTCTGTTGCTGGAGACCATGCGTGGTATTCAGGCACTGTTTGTGCGCCGTGATGAGGTTGAGGAAGCGTGGAAATGGGTCGATTCCATTATGGATGCATGGGCGGCTGATAATGACGCACCTAAGCCATATCAATCTGGAACCTGGGGGCCGGTGGCATCCGTTGCCATGATTACCCGCGACGGTCGTTCATGGAATGAGTTCGAATAAATATTTAGGTTATGACTATACCCTAAATAATTCGAGTTGCAGGAAGGCGGCAAGCGAGAGACAAATCGGTCGGGAAGCGATTTGAACAGTATTTATGCTAGCCCGTAGGATGAGGCTCATTAACCCCGATGAGCTTACATCAGTAAGTGATTCGGGTTATTGAGCGTAGCCAACGTACATGCAGCTTGAAGTATGACGGGTATATTCCCGATAACAGCGCCTCACCTAGGCGCAATAATAAAGAGTCGTTAGCTGGCTCGCATTGTGATTCTTTATGGCAGACAGAAGCAGGAATACATGTGCTGCCTGCCATATTTCAACTGGCACCCTCGGGTGAGTACATGCCAATCGGCATAAGTGGAGATAACAACTGATGAAAAGCTGGAAAACGAGCGCAGAACAGATCATGACCGCAGGCCCCGTGGTCCCGGTGATTGTGATTAATAAGCTCGAGCAGGCGGTACCGTTGGCAAAAGCCCTGGTGGCTGGCGGTGTTCGGGTGCTGGAAGTGACGTTGCGCACCCCTTGTGCTGTTGAGGCTATCCGTGCTATCGCAAAAGAAGTTCCTGAGGCGATTGTCGGCGCAGGTACTGTGCTCAATCCACAGCAGTTGGCTGATGTGGTTGAGGCTGGCGCGCAATTTGCTATCAGCCCAGGGCTGACTGATGAATTACTTAAGGCAGCCACTGCAGGCTCAATCCCATTAATTCCTGGGATCAGCACCGTTTCAGAACTGATGCTGGGTATGAGTTATGGCCTGCGTGAGTTTAAATTCTTCCCGGCAGAAGCTAACGGTGGTGTTAAAGCATTGCAAGCCATCGGCGGCCCATTCTCGCAAGTGCGTTTCTGCCCAACCGGCGGCATTACCCCGAATAACTACCGTGATTACCTGGCGCTGAAAAGCGTATTGTGTATTGGCGGTTCATGGTTGGTTCCGGCAGATGCGCTGGAAAAAGGGGACTACGCTCGTATTACTGAATTAGCCAAACAAGCCGTGGCGGGTGCAACAGCATAAGCTGTTCTAACCTCCTGAACTGACGAGATAATTCGCATAATCTCGTCAAACTATAAACCTCTGCCATGCAGGGGTTTTGTTTTTTTAGAACCACTAACTTATTATTTTATAATCTCTTTTTTTAAACTATTTATAAAATTGATGGTTTGCTTTATAAAATTGGCTGTGGTAAAAATACAGCAGTGAATTATTCCATTTTGATGAGGGTTTTAGGCGTATCACACTAGGTTTGGCAAACAAGTATGTAGCTAAAGCATGTGTGGCTAAAAAAAAGAGATATATTATGATTAAAACTAATGGAATTACTTTCAAACCTTCTACCTGTCAACTTTTCCTGTCAGCCATTCTGGCCAGTGAGCATCACTGGTGTAGCGAGCTGTAGCGTCTTTATTCTTCCATCTTAAATACCCGTCATACTTCATGCTGCATGTGCGTTGGCTGCGTTCAATCACCCGAATCACTTACTGATGTAAGCTCATCGGGGGTCTCTTGCTTAGCGCCTTCCGGCAATTCGAATTATTTAGGGTATAAAAAAGTTTATACGCCAAGTGAGTTTCTATTTCTTACGGCCTGCGCATGTCTATTCCTTGTGAATAGGGCATCAAATTAGGATAACCGTAACAAATAGACCTTAGCGTGCGTTTTACCCGTTACTTTTCAAATAGCAGGGATGTTGGCCACTTATTACTCGGCCGTCCATGGGCCTCGCCTCTTTGAGGTCGCTGCTTGCACTTTGAAATCGATAGGGTAGCTGTGTTAGGAGAAGAATGATGATTTATTGGATATTTTTAGGTTTAGCGATTGTCGCAGAAATTATCGGCACGTTATCAATGAAATATGCCAGTGTCAGTGGTGAAATGACCGGGCATATCGTGATGTATTTTATGATAACCGGTTCATACATTTTACTGGCTCTGGCAGTGAAGAAAGTCGCGCTAGGCGTGGCCTATGCCCTGTGGGAAGGGATTGGCATCCTGATTATTACTGTGTTTAGCGTGCTGTGGTTTGATGAAAGCTTATCACCACTGAAAATTGCCGGTTTAGTGACCTTGATCGGCGGCATAATGTTAGTGAAGTCAGGGACGCGTAAGCCGAAGAAACCAAGCAGTCCGCACAACAATTCAGGTGAGCAGCATGCAACAGCTTGAGTTTTACCATATTGCGTTTCTGATTTTGGCGGTCATCCTGGAAATCATTGCCAATATCTTGCTGAAAATGTCAGATGGTTTTCGCCGAGTATGGTTAGGCATATTATCACTGCTGTCAGTGTTAGGGGCATTCAGTGCTTTGGCACAAGCAGTGAAAGGCATTGAATTATCAGTGGCTTATGCCTTGTGGGGCGGATTCGGTATTGCCGCCACCGTGGCCGCAGGTTGGATTTTGTTTAATCAGCGACTGAACTATAAAGGCTGGATCGGCCTGATTTTGCTACTGGCCGGCATGGTGATGATTAAGCTATCCTGATATCCCCTTTGTACTTGAAGCTGCAGGGGTGTTGGCTGCGCGCGCAAACCCGAATCACTTACCGGTGTAAGCTCATCGGGATTTGTTTGCTGGCAGCCTACCTGCAACTCCAATTACTTTGGGTATATCGAGTGACAGTTTTTAATCGAAGCTGATAAGCGGGGAAATGTACTGAATGGGTCCTTATTTGTTTAAAATACAAGGGGCGCGAGCCGTCAGAGTGCCCATCAGTGCAGTCGCCCCGCAGATCGCAAAATCAAATAGCCGCAATAATTTTGATTTCAACTTTGTACTTCGGATTCATCAATTTGGCTTCGACGGTACAACGCACTGGCGCATTGCCATCAACCACCCAGGCATCCCACGCCGCATTCATCGCCGCGAAGTCCGCACTGTCTGCCAGAAAAATGGTGGCATCCAAAATACGGCTTTTATCTGAACCGAGCTGATTCAACATCATATCTATTGCTGCCAGTGTGTTGGCAGTTTGCGCCGTGGCGTCTGCATCCAGATTTTCCGGTACGCTGGTGTAATAGATAGTGTTGTTAAATACCACAGCATCTGACCAACGTTTTTCTGGATTAATTCGTTCAATACTCATTTTCACTCCCTTGTGTGAATGTCAATGTCAGTTATCAGTAGTAGGGTAGCATAGCTTATGATGAGAATGTGTGGTCGCGGGGCGATAGGCTTGGCATAATCACCGCTGATTTCGCCCGGAAGAGAACGCGTGACAGACGATTTTGCAACAGACGGCGCATTAGCGCAGGCCATTACAGGTTTTAACCCCCGAGAGTCTCAGCGCCGAATGGCGGCGGCCATCAGTGAATCTATTGATGCCAAACAACAATTGGTGGTAGAGGCAGGTACCGGTACTGGTAAAACATTTGCCTATTTGGCGCCCGCACTGCGTGCTGATTGCAAAGTGATTATCTCCACAGGTTCGAAAGCGTTACAAGATCAGCTCTATTCGCGTGACTTACCCACGGTAGCGACTGCTCTCAAATACAAAGGGAAGCTGGCCTTATTAAAGGGGCGCTCAAACTATCTTTGTCTGGAACGACTTGAACAGCAATCATTGGCCGGGGGTGAATTAGCCAGTGAGACATTGGTTGATTTGGTTCGTTTGCGTGGCTGGTCAGCCGAAACCATCGATGGTGATATCAGTACCTGTGGCCAGGTGGCTGAGGATAGCTTTGTCTGGCCGTTGGTCACCAGTACCAATGATAACTGTCTGGGTAGTGATTGCCCGCTGTATAAAGATTGTTTTGTGGTCAAAGCCCGCCGTAAGGCGATGGATGCAGATATAGTGGTGGTGAACCACCATCTGTTCTTGGCGGATATGGTGGTGAAAGAGAGCGGTTTTGCCGAACTGATCCCCACCGCAGATGTGATGATTTTCGATGAAGCCCACCAGATCCCCGATATTGCCAGCCAATACTTTGGTCAGCAACTGACCAGTAGACAACTAATGGATTTGGCAAAAGATATTATTATTGCCTATCGCACCGAAGTGCGTGACTCCGCTCAATTGCAAAAAAGCGCCGACCGTCTGACGCAAAGCACGCAAGATTTCCGTCTGGTGCTCGGCGACCCGGGATATCGCGGCAATTTACGTGATGTACTGGAACAACCGGCGATTCAGCGGGCGTTGCTGTTGCTCGATGATGCGCTGGAGTTGTGTTATGACGTGATGAAGCTTTCCCTTGGCCGTTCAGCCATGCTGGATGCTGCTTTTGAACGTGCAACGGTGTATCGCAACCGCCTTAAGCGTTTAAAAGATGTCACTACACCCGGCTACAGCTATTGGTATGAGTGTAATTCACGCCATTTCGTACTGGCGTTGACACCGTTGTCGGTTTCTGATCGTTTTCGTGAGCTGATAGAAGAAAAACCGGGAAGCTGGATTTTTACCTCTGCCACACTGTCGGTTAATGATCAGTTATCACATTTCACCTCAAGGTTGGGGCTAACGAACGCCAAAACGCTACTCCTGCCCAGTCCGTTTGATTACGCCAATCAGGCATTACTCTGTGTGCCACGCAATTTGCCTTCGGCAAATGAACCTGGGGCTGCCCGTAAACTGGCGGTGATGCTAAAGCCACTGATTGATGCCAATAAAGGGCGTTGCTTCTTTTTGTGTACCTCACACCAGATGATGCGTGGTTTAGCCGAAGAGTTCCGCGCCAGCATGACGCTACCTGTTTTGGTGCAAGGCGAAACCAGCAAGGGGCAGTTGCTGGCACAGTTTGTAGCAGCAGGCAATGCACTGCTGGTGGCGACCAGCAGTTTCTGGGAAGGGGTGGATGTGCGGGGCGACGCGTTATCTTGTGTCATCATCGACAAATTGCCGTTTACCTCACCGGATGACCCTTTGTTGAAAGCCCGCATCGAAGATTGCCGTCTACGTGGTGGTGACCCGTTCAATGATGTGCAATTGCCTGATGCCGTTATTACCTTGAAACAAGGTGTGGGGCGTTTGATTCGTGACATCGACGATCGCGGCGTGCTGGTTATCTGTGATAATCGCCTGGTGATGCGCCCTTATGGCGCGATGTTCCTTAATAGTCTCCCGCCAGCACCCCGCACCCGTGATTTGGCGAAAGCCATCGCTTTTCTCAAGCAACGCGATTAAGGGAAAAGCGAGGAGGGGTGTGCTATCATGCGCGCCCTGTATTGAATTCATACTCTTTTCCTGCCGAGGTTGGCATGTCCACGCGAATTTTAGCGATCGATACCGCAACAGAAGCATGTTCTGTTGCATTGTGGAATAACGGCGAAGTTCAGGCGTTGTTTGAGCTTTGTCCACGGGAACACACCCAACGAATATTACCGATGGTGCAGCAAGTACTGGCTGAATCAGGTTTATCACTGACGCAACTCGATGCATTGGCCTTTGGCCGTGGCCCTGGTAGCTTTACCGGTGTCCGTATTGGTATCGGTATTGGTCAGGGATTGGCTCTGGGCGCAGACTTACCAATGATAGGTATTTCCACCTTACAGACCATGGCTCAGGGGGCATTCCGTCTGACAGGCGCGTCTCGCGTATTGGCTGCGATTGATGCCCGCATGGGGGAAGTCTATTGGGGTGAGTTTGAGCGTGACGCACAAGGCGATTGGCTTGGTGAACAGACTGAGGCAGTAATGACGCCGGCACAAGTCTTGGCACACGCGCCATCACTGAGCGGCCATTGGGCCACAGTAGGCACTGGCTGGCAGACGTATCCTGATCTGGTTAGCAGCGATAACGTGGTGCTGGCTGACGGGCAGATGCTACTGCCGCAGGCAGAGGATATGTTGCCACTGGCATTATCATCATGGGCGAACGGGCGGATGGTGAGTGTGGAAAATGCCGAGCCAGTGTATCTGAGAAATGAAGTGACCTGGAAAAAACTGCCAGGCCGTTAGAACTGAACTGCGCCACGGAAATGTGAAAAATTAACGATATAGCAACTTGTCATCCTGTTTAGAGTCTAAAATATTCAGATAGCTATAGATATGATAAGGAGCAGCACACTATGGCGATAAATACGTCAGCAACTCAATCTATAAAGAATAGAAGCCGTAAATGGACGTGTGGCTGGCTAGGATTGGGCGTTTTGCTTCTGTCCGGCTGTGTTACTGTCCCGCCTGCTATTCAGGGTACCACTGCGACGCCGCAGCAAAATCTTAATTTGGTTCGAACCGATCCGAAGGTCTTTATAGGCCAGGAGGCGCGTTTTGGTGGGACCGTCATCAATGTGGCCAACGAAGCGCATCGCACCCGGCTCGAAATTGCCAGCGTACCCTTAGACTCGGGTGCCAGACCTATTTTGGGGGAGCCGTCACAAGGGCGAGTGATAGCCTATGTTAATGGTTTCCTTGAGCCAGTTGATTTTCGTGGTCACCTGGTGACCGTGGTTGGGCCGATTACCGGTGTTGAAGCCGGTAAAATTGGGATGACGCCGTATGACTTTGTGGTGATAAATGCCACAGGTTACAAACGTTGGAATCTTGCACAACAAGTGATGATGCCACCGGCAATGGGCCCGTGGGGTTACCACAACCCTGGGATGTGGGGGCCGGGATGGGGTGGTTGGTACAACCCGGGACCAGCACAGATTCAAACTATTGTTACGGAGTAGGTAGTCTGACCGGTTTCAATTGCTGCCAGATGTTAGGGTGTAATGGCATGAAGGGCGCTGAATTCAGCGCCTTTTTTACGTCGATAAAATATAAAAGATTATATAATCAAAGAGTTATGGTTTTAAATGCTAAAAATCGCCTGTAATATTTTGATTTTATTGAATTTTAATGGGCGGCATTGGCTGCCTTAGTTATTTTTGAGATCTCGGCGCCAGAAAATAGTGACGTATATCCCAACCTCAAAATTGTTTGAAAGCAAACTGGTAAGCTGAGTTAAAATATTGTTAAAGTTCTGGTGTGAATTTGCGTCTTACTCTGGCGATCAATAATAATTTCAGGAGTGCTACCTTGGAAAAAGTATGGCTAAAGCGTTATCCGGCAGATGTCCCCGCAGAGATTGACCCGGATCGCTATTCTTCTTTGGTGGAAATGTTTGAGAACGCCGCACTGCGTTATGCGGACCAACCTGCGTTCATCAATATGGGGGAGGTGATGACCTTCCGTAAGTTGGAAGAGCGTAGCCGTGCTTTCGCCGCCTATCTACAGCAAGGTTTAGGGTTACAAAAAGGTGACCGTGTCGCCTTGATGATGCCCAACTTGCTGCAATATCCCATAGCTTTGTTTGGTATTTTGCGTGCGGGTATGGTGGTGGTGAATGTTAACCCGCTGTATACCCCGCGAGAGTTAGAGCATCAACTGAATGACAGCGGAGCTGTGGCAATCGTTATTGTCTCCAACTTCGCTCACACGCTGGAAAAGATCGTTTTTAAAACCCAAGTCAAACATGTCATCTTAACTCGCATGGGTGATCAGTTGTCGACGGCCAAAGGGACGCTGGTTAATTTCGTGGTGAAATACATCAAGCGACTGGTACCGAAATATTATCTACCCGATGCTATTTCGTTTCGCACTGCGCTACAAAAAGGTCGCCGTCTGCAATATGTTAAACCGGATATTATCAATACTGACCTGGCATTTTTGCAATATACCGGAGGTACGACGGGGGTGGCGAAAGGCGCAATGCTGACACACCGCAATATGCAGTCGAACCTGGAGCAGGCGAAAGCGGCTTATGCACCTTTGCTGCAACCCGGCCACGAGCTGGTGGTCACGGCACTCCCCCTCTATCACATATTTGCTTTAACCATGAACTGCCTGCTGTTTATTGAGTTAGGTGGGCGCAGTTTATTGATAACCAATCCGCGTGATATTTCGGGAATGGTAAAAGAGCTAAGTCGTTATCCATTCACCGCCATGACGGGTGTAAATACGTTATTTAATGCTTTGTTGAATAATGAAGAGTTCACCAAGTTAGATTTCTCCACACTGCGCCTTTCTGTGGGTGGCGGCATGCCAGTGCAGAAAGCGGTTGCTGAACGATGGGAAAAACTGACTGGGAAACATCTGCTGGAAGGTTATGGTTTGACCGAGTGCTCGCCGTTAGTGACGGGTAATCCTTATGATTTGAAACACTACAGTGGCAGTATTGGTCTGCCTGTCCCTTCTACCGATGTTCGGCTGGTGGATGATGAGGGTAACGAAGTTGGATTGGGCGAACCGGGTGAACTATGGGTGCGTGGTCCGCAAGTTATGTTAGGCTATTGGCAGCGGCCAGAAGCGACGGATGAAGTGCTGAAAGACGGTTGGCTGGCAACTGGCGATATCGCAACCCTTGATGAACAAGGTTTTTTACGTATCGTTGATCGTAAAAAAGATATGATTCTGGTCTCTGGTTTCAACGTCTACCCCAATGAGATTGAAGATGTGGTAGCGTTACATCCGAAAGTGCTGGAATCTGCTGCGGTTGGCGTGCCTAATGAGGTCTCTGGCGAGACGGTAAAACTGTTTGTCGTGAAAAAAGATGCCTCACTGACACCTGAAGAGCTGCTAACCCATTGCCGCCGCTACCTTACAGGGTATAAAGTACCGAAAATAGTAGAGTTCCGCGACGAGTTGCCGAAATCGAATGTCGGCAAAATTTTACGTAGGGAACTGCGTGACGAACAAGTTAAGGCTAAAGGTAGCAACCAAGACGCAGCCTAACTTAACAGCGTCACTCAATCATCATCAACAACGCCGGTCATCGCCGGCGTTGTTGTGTTTGTCATAGACTAACGACCAAGAGAATCACGTTTTGAATTATCAGTTGATCACGACCAATAGTGCGTTGCAGCAGGTCTGCGAACAAGCCCGGACACATGCTCATGTCGCGCTGGATACGGAATTTGTCAGAACGCGCACCTACTATCCTCAGTTGGGCCTGATTCAACTGTATGACGGTGAACAACTTTCACTCATAGACCCCTTGCCCATCACTGAATGGCAACCTTTCAGTGAGCTACTGCAAGATTTGAATGTGGTGAAATATCTGCATGCTGGTAGCGAAGATCTCGAGGTGTTCTTAAATGCCTTTAGCCGGATGCCAACGCCGATGATTGATACTCAGGTATTGGCGGCATTTTCTGGCCGAACCCTGTCTTGCGGTTTTGCCATGCTGGTAAATGAGTTTGAAGGTGTTGAGCTAGATAAAAGTGAATCACGTACCGACTGGATTGCCCGTCCACTCAGTGAAAAACAGTGTGATTATGCCGCCGCTGATGTTTTCTATCTGTTACCTTTGGCAGCTAAATTAGTGGAAGCCACCGAAGCTGCTGGGCGAATGGATGCAGCGATAGATGAATGCCAACTACTGTGTCGCCGTCGCAGTGAAACACTTGACCCTGAGCTGGCCTACCGTGAGATAACCAATGCCTGGCAGTTACGTGGCCATCAGTTGGCATGTTTGCAGAAGCTGGCGGCATGGCGCTTGCGTCAGGCGCGTGAGCGTGATCTGGCGGTTAACTTTGTCGTGCGTGAAGAGAATCTGTGGCAAGTCGCCCGTTATCAGCCAACCTCGCTGGGTGAGTTAGATTCCCTTGGCCTGAGTGGGCAGGAGATTCGCTATCATGGGCGTACCTTGTTGGCGCTGGTGGCTGAGGGGAATGCTGTAACGGAAGAGCAGCTGCCGCAACCGGTAGCTAACCTGATCGACCAACCCGGCTACAAGAAAGTCTTTAAAGATATTAAAGCGTTGATCCAGTCAGTCAGTGAACGTAGTGGACTGAGTAGTGAGTTACTGGCGTCACGTCGTCAAATAAACCAATTACTCAGTTGGCATTGGAAACTAAAATCAACTGACACTCAGCCTGAATTATTAAGTGGCTGGCGGGGCGATTTGTTGTCTACGGAATTGGCTGAGATTTTGAAACAGTATTAATCGATATTCAGAGTGGGGTGGGCTTCACTCTGGGTGTTTCAATTTTAATTCATAAGTACTTTATGACTAATTGAAATAGAGATTAAGATTTTTCTTGTTTCAGTGACAGATATATTGAATAGCACAGTGGGCTGGATATATATACAGTTAACTAAATGAAAGTACCCCCTGTAAATAAATACAGGGGGTAGTTATTGCGAAGAAATCATTTAGGCGTTTCTTCCGTTTCCGGTAATGTCACGTTAAGTTCAAGTACCGAAATATCATCCCCTTTCTGCTCGAATTGCACATGCAGCATCTCAGGATCGATCTGTATATATTTACAAATAACCGCCAAAATATCGCGTTTCAAGTCAGGCAAATAATGGGGCTCACTGTCCCCACGACGACGCTCAGCGACGATAATTTGCAGCCGTTCCTTGGCTATATTGGCTGTCGGTTTTTTGCGGGACAGAAAAAAGTCTAACAAAGCCATGGTTTATCCCCCAAAAAGGCGTTTCAGGAAGCCCTTCTTCTCTTCTTCGATGAAGCGGAAGGGGCGTTCTTCTCCTAGCAAACGGTCAACGGTATCGTCATAAGCTTTACCGGCATCTGACTCTTTGTCCAGAATCACTGGCTCGCCTTGGTTCGAGGCGCGCAATACAGATTGATCTTCTGGAATAACGCCAACCAGTGGGATCCTCAGAATATCGAGGACATCTTCCATGCTAAGCATATCGCCGCGATTAACACGCCCAGGATTGTAGCGGGTCAACAGCAGATGTTCTTTAATTGGATCCTGGCCATTCTCTGCGCGGCGCGACTTGGAGGACAGTATCCCGAGGATGCGGTCAGAGTCACGAACCGAGGAGACTTCAGGGTTAGTGGTAATAACGGCTTCGTCAGCAAAATAGAGCGCCATCAAAGCGCCGCTTTCGATACCCGCAGGGGAGTCGCATACCACAAACTCGAAATTCATATCGCCAAGATCGTTTAAAATCTTTTCAACACCCTCTTTGGTCAGGGCGTCTTTATCGCGCGTCTGAGAAGCCGGTAAAATGTACAGATTATCTGTACGCTTATCTTTTATTAATGCTTGGTTCAAAGTGGCATCACCTTGAATCACATTAACAAAATCATAAACTACCCGGCGTTCACATCCCATGATCAAGTCTAGATTCCGTAGGCCGATATCGAAATCGATAACGACGGTTTTTTTACCTTTTTGGGCCAAGCCGGTTGCGATAGCCGCGCTTGATGTGGTCTTGCCAACGCCCCCTTTACCCGATGTAACAACAATAATGCGTGCCATGAAATGGATTCCTTGTCAAAAGGGCTTAATTTAAAGGTTGTATAGTTAATGCGTTATCCAGCAGATGCAGACGTGCGGCCTGACCAAAATACTCACGCGGGATCTGGTCACTTAACCAGTACTGCCCCGCGATAGAGACGAGCTCAGCGCCTAAATGTGTGCAAAAAATCTGGCATTGGGCATCCCCGGATGCACCTGCTAGCGCACGGCCTCGCATCATTCCATAGATATGAATATTGCCATCGGCAATTAATTCAGCACCGGCACTGACACTGCTGATAACAATCAAATCGCAATTACGGGCATAAATCTGTTGGCCGGAACGGACAGGTGTGTTGATGATACGTGTCTTGGTCGGCGCGTTTTCCGGCGGGCTGATAACGGTCTCGGGTGCCATTTTCTGGCCTTTACCCTCACTCAATAACGGCAAACCTGCACGTGCTATCGCCCGTTTTTGACGCTCATCCTGACAACCACTGATGCCAACAATACGCAGACCTGCTGAAGTGACAGCCTGTTGGAGATCTTTCCAGTTAGCACCGTTTGGTAACGTTGCAACGTTAATCACAACAGGGGCGTTTTTCAGGAAAGCGGGGGCTTGATCCACCTTTTCCTGCAATGCCTGACGGATTACCTCCGGTCGTGAATCGTGTAAATGAACGACCGATAGGGTAAAACTACTGCCTTTTAACTCAATTGGCGATTGTGACATCTATCCTGACTCAGTTTCAGCTACGTTTAATCCCCAAAATACCACTCGGGGTACAATATTCTGATGTTCCCAAGCATGTTATAGGTAATATAAAGATAAATCTATCCGTATCAATATATTGAAATATTAAGGTCATAATGACTTCAATCTGACAAGAAATTACAGCATAACTTCCGCTTATTCGCTAGCCCTGACCTGCCTATATTTGGCGGTTATCACTCCCACCGTTAAATTGTGTATTTTTTCAACAAGCAAACATGCTGATGGCGGGTTTGACGTCGCCCATAAAAGTGACCATTTTTAATCAGAGATGAGTCATTTTTTTATCAGATGAAGTTGTTTTTTATAAAATAGAGTAATGACTCACCATTATTATCACTTTCAAGATGATGAAATAGAGATATTGAGTGTGGTTATTATCGACTTAGTGAAATACCTCACACTATTATTTCAGAGAAATCTCACCCAGTAATCTGTGTATCACCACATTGCCGCTGGCATGGGTAATTAAAGCTGAGTGATAAATGGCACTAATCAGTGCTATTTTTAATGATTCTATATTGAGAATGATAATCATTTTGTGATATTTTGCGGTTTCTGCATCAATCTATCTGAGGAACATCAACGATGAAAAGGAATTTCATCCCACTATCATTTATCTGTGTTATGGCTTTACCTGTTGCATTTACTGCATGGGCTGACTTTGGCTACCACGCCGAAATCCCAAAAGACAGTAAGGTTCCCACCGATTATCTTGAAAAACGTAAGGCGCTTGGATCGGTGGCGCCAAGTGCTGAGTCATGGCAAAAGCAATTGGATGAGGAGAAAGCGCGGATAGATGCCGAAGCGGCAAAACGGGAAAACGAAAAGCAGGCTAAATGCCAACAGCAAGAACATTACCCAGCTCGGCGCGCCGAAAATGATAAACGTCAATATGCTGTATCTGATCCCTGTGCTAGCAGTATAGGCATCAATATCTATTGATATCCCAGGCATCTGAGCCAGGCTAGCGTGTTATAATACTATGCTAACTATACCCGTAATACTTCAAGCTGCATGTGCGTTGGCCGCCTTCTTGTAACTCGAATGATTTAGGGTATATACAGTCTCATTATTGAATTCATCAAATAGAGTCCAAACATGCTGTGTGCTATCTATAGAAGCCCGAAACGGGATCAAACCTACCTATATATTGAAAAGAAAGATGATTTTTCCAGGGTGCCGGCTGAATTACTTACCAGTTTTGGCAAGCCGCAATTTGCGATGCTGCTTTCATTAAATGAACGCAAAACGTTGGCGACAGCGGATGTCGAGAAGGTAAAAAGTGCACTCATTGAGCAGGGTTTTTATCTGCAAGTCCCACCGCCACTCGAAAGTTTGTTGAAAATGCACTTGGGCGATACTACCGTATAACGTTGATTTTCATCAAAATTACCTACCGTGATGGCATCCATCACAACCCTAAGGTGGATGTCCATGTATCAGCCCCGGTTGATTTTATATTTCCAGCTTCCTCTCTGGTTGTTGTTTTACACAGGAATGCGTCGATGAAATTGTCAATGATTGCAGTTGCTCTGGTGACGCTCATCTCAGTGGGATGTGCCAATAAAAATGCTGCGGCCCCGATTGCGGCACCAACACCAGCAACCGCGCCACCAACCATGCTGGATTCACCACCGGCTGCGGCCAAGAACAGTACTAAAATGACATTATCCCAGCAAGGGCGTGATCCGGCGCAGTTTCCTGCTTATGTCGAACAATTAAAGGCCCAAGCTCGTGCAAAGGGGATCAGCGAGGCTACGCTTGATAAAGCGTTTGCCAATATTCATTTTGTTGACCGAGTCATTCAGTCAGACCGCAATCAGTTAGAAAAGAAAGTCACACTGGATGATTACCTGACCAGAGTTCTGACAGAGGCGAAAGTCGCGCAAGGTAAAGAGATTTATCAGCGCTATCAGCCTCAGTTATCACAAGTTACTGCGCGCTATGGTGTGCCTGAGCGTTACATCGTGGCGCTGTGGGGCATGGAAAGTGGGTTTGGCAAGTTTCAAGGTAAAGAGGATGTCATCTCTGCCTTATCCACCATGGCATTTGAAGGGCGGCGTGAGGCATTCTTCACTAAAGAGCTGATAGCTGCATTGCAAATCATTCAGCAAGGCAAAGTTGATGACCCCGAGTTGAAAGGATCATGGGCTGGTGCGATGGGGCAGAGTCAATTTATGCCTAGCTCTTTCCTGACCTATGGCGCTGACGGGGATGGCGATGGGAAAATTGATATTTGGAATAATATCGATGATGTCTTTGCTTCGACAGCTAACTATCTGTCTACTGAAGGTTGGAAACCGGGTGTTGATTGGGGCCAGGAAGCGACGCTGCCCGAAGGATTTGATATTAAGCTGGCGGGCTTAAAAGACAGCCAAGCCAAAAGCGTCGCCCAATGGCAGCAACTCGGGGTAATGGCGATACCCGGCGGTAACTTTGCCAACTCAGATCTCCGGGCTTGGGTCATCGTACCTGATGATGTGCAAGGGCGGGCGTTTCTGGTTTATGATAATTTTCGTACCATTATGCACTGGAACCGTTCTTACTATTTCGCTATTAGTATTGGTATGATGGCAGATAGCGTAAGTCAATAATGTCTGCGAACACCTAATCGTGGTATGACTTGGTTGTGTCGCTGCGGCAAGAGCCAATCAAGATGTAAATTCAGACAGGATGTTAATTCAGGAGAGGCAGTATGTATCAACATAGAGACTGGCAAGGGGCTTTGCTGGATTTTCCAGTGAGTAAAGTGGTTTGCGTTGGCAGTAACTATGCCGAACATATTAAAGAGATGGGGAGTACTGTGTCAGTTGAACCGGTGCTGTTTATTAAACCTGAAACAGCGCTATGTGATATTCGCCAGCCGGTATCGATCCCGAAAGAGTTCGGTGAGGTTCATCATGAAGTAGAATTAGCCGTTTTGATCGGTACTCCGTTAAAACAAGCCAGTGAAGACCGAGTGGCACGCGCAATCGCCGGTTACGGTGTCGCATTGGATTTGACACTGCGTGAGCTGCAATCTGGCTTGAAAAAGGCTGGTCAGCCGTGGGAGAAATCGAAAGCATTTGACGGTTCTTGCCCGATTTCCGGTTTTATACCGGTGGCGGAGTTTGGTGATGCGCAACAGGCTGACTTATCGCTTATCATTAACGATGAGGTCCGTCAGCAAGGCAACACGCGTGATATGATCACCCCCATCATTCCGCTAATCAGTTACATCAGCCGTTTCTTTACTTTGCGTGCTGGCGATATCATTCTGACGGGCACTCCACAGGGCGTCGGGCCGATGAAATCAGGCGATATGCTGAAAGTTATGCTAAATGGTAAAACGTTGAGTACCCGCATAATCTAAGAGCATCGCTGCCGCTTATGCCATCAGGCTGGGCGGCAACACTTGCATCTGACCGCCAAAGCGTCTATAACGACCCGCTCATTTATTCACACCGGATACCGATATGTCACAACTTCCTTTTTGGCAACAAAAAACACTCGCTGAAATGTCAGATAGTGAATGGGAATCACTGTGCGACGGATGCGGCCAATGTTGCTTGAATAAACTGATTGATGAGGACACGGATGAAATCTATTTCACCAATGTGGCCTGTGATCAGCTCAATCTCAAAACCTGCCAGTGCCGTAATTATGAGCGCCGCTTTGAATTAGAAGAAGACTGCATCAAGTTAACCCGAGAGAATTTGGTAACGTTTGAGTGGTTGCCACCCACCTGTGCTTATCGGATGGTGGGCGAGGGGCGTGGCCTGGCGAGTTGGCATCCACTGTTAGCCGGTTCAAAATCTGCGATGCACGGTGAGCGGATCTCGGTACGCCATATTGCCGTACGTGAGAGCGAGGTTATCGACTGGCAAGACCACATTTTGAATAAACCGCAGTGGGCCAGATAACCATTGATATATATGTAATTTATATTGAAGCCTCTCAGACAACAGATGCCTATTCAGACGCCAGATATGGCATACTAACGCCGAAATTTAACCAAGAAACTTAATAAAATGAAATATTCAACGTTGGCCGCTGTTATCATCGGCATATCTGCTACTTTAGGTAGCATTTCGCACCAGGTTCAGGCCGCTGGGGCCTCATTGATAAATCTTGATTGTAAATTGAAAGAGGGAGGCAGCCTGACCGCAGTGTTAGACGGCCCGAATCAGCAATTGACCATTGATAAATCAGTGTTCCAGTTTGTAAAAGTTAATCCAGAAGGTCAGGGCGAGGCGTTAATATTCCAAAATGCCAACAGCCAGGAGCAAGTTATTGCTTCTCTCAATATTTCGGCGCTGCCAATCCGTTTGGCGGTGGTTGATGGTGAGCAGGCTAATCAGTACATTTGTACCCATACCACAGCTTAACTAGTTTATAATCGAATTAAAATGAGGCTGCCTTATGGTGGCCTTTTTTCGTTGTATGACCATTTATGGCTGTAAATTTGATTAAACCACTGGATGGATTAGTCCTTAGTCGACGCTGAAGTTACCCACAAAGTAGTAATGTGAGTCCTCCATCTGGAGAGTTAAATAGCTTGATTGATAACACCGCGATAGTTTCTGCTTCTGCAATTATTGAGAAGGGTGCGGTGATTGGTGCGAATGTACAGATTGGTCACTTTTGTTACATTGGTTCTCAAGTCACTATTGGTTCCGGCACGGTGCTTAAATCGCATATTGTAATTAATGGTATTACCGAGCTTGGATGTGACAATAATATTGGACAATTCTCCTCTATTGGAGAGGTTAATCAGGATCTTAAGTACCAGGGGGAGCCTACCCAGGTTATCATTGGCGACCGCAATTTGATTCAGCAAAATGTCACGATACACCGTGGCACGGTTCAAGGACACGGTATAACACGTATCGGTAATGACAATAGTCTGATGAATCATGTGCATATTGGCCATGACTGCATTATCGGTAACCACTGCTTATTGGCGTCGAATGTAGGATTAGCCGGACATGTAGAGGTCGATAATTTCGCCATTATCTGCGCGGCCAGTGCTGTGCACCAGTTTTGTGTTATTGGCACCCATGCCTTGGTCAATGAAAGCGCCTGCGTGGTGCAGGATATCCCCCCTTATGTGATTGCGGGGGGTAATCGTGCCGTGCCGGTGGGTATCCGAGCAGCAGGAATGGGGGACGACTGGTTGAACAGTGATGATTGCCAAGCGGTTCAAAACGCCTATCAGCTTATTTACCATACCGGTAAGTTGGTGGCGGATGTCAGTCAGGACATTGAGGTTTTGGCCAGAGAATGGCAAATACTTCAGTCTTATAAATCTTTTTTCTCTCGCTCAGCGCGCGGGATCATCCGTTAATGCACTGTCATCCAAAAGAAATGGCACCCTGAGGTGCCATTGTCAGATAAAGATATGTTTGAAATTATCGACTAAACAGGTCACGTCTTTTCGGTTTAACGAATTGGCTGATCAGCACCAATACGCCAATCAATAAGTATGCAGCAAAGATACCGACCAACCATTGCGGCATTTCTAATGACATAAATGCCCATTGTTTTACCGAGCAATCACCACTGGCAACAAAAATAGCGGGCAGCCATTTGTCTAGTGGCAGCCATGACGGGAAGCTGACAAAGAAATCACAGGTCGTGAACGGTGAAGGATGGAGTTGCAGCATAGTGTGTACCCAGGCTAGCTGAACACCGCGCCATGCGCTGTAGATCCAGATAAAGATTGCCAGGTAGCGCAAGGGCGATTTAGGTGCAATGGCACCCAACAACGATGCACCGAGAATACCGAATAACGCAGCACGTTCGTAAATACACATTACACAAGGCTGTAACAACATCACGTGTTGAAAATAGAGTGCGACCAATTCTAGTGCAAGTGCAGTCAGGGCCATTAAAAGCCAAGCACCGCGCCCTTTAGAGCAGCGGTTAAGGAATTGCAACATATCTTTATTTTCCATGCAGTAAGCAATTGTACCGGCAGTGTAAACCAATTCATCTTTGCTGCCAGCCACCCAAAGGTAAAATTAGGCAAAAATCAGCTCTTTCTCGCGCGTGACAAGTTATCACAAGCCTGAATTTTACTTTGGGTGAGATATTTGGTTTGTTTTGCCAGCCCATAATCCCTCGAAGCTAATAACAGCCCCCGCGGCGACCAAAAGTGTAGGGCTGGCAGATACTATAATGCAAGCGATCAATGTGTGATGCTAGCTCCGGCTGCCAGATGAGGCAAACTTATCCAGCCACTTTGCATCATCCATTCGGTTATTGGCACTAATAAGTACTCCACGCCTAACAGACCGACGAGGGTCATCACAATAGTATAGGGGAGTGCCATATATACCATGCGCCCATAAGAAAGACGAATTAAAGGGGCCAGCGCGGAGGTTAGCAGGAACAGAAAAGCGGCTTGACCGTTCGGTGTGGCAACTGAGGGGAGGTTAGTCCCGGTATTGATGGCAACAGCCAATAACTCAAATTGCTGAAGCGAAATAATACCGTGCTCAAATGCAGTGCGCGCCTCATTGATATAAACCGTACCGACAAATACATTGTCGGATACCGAAGAGAGTAAGCCATTAAACAGATAAAACAGTGATAACTGTGCTGATGGTGAAGATTGTAAAACAAACTGAATAATCGGTGAGAAGAGGCTCTGCTCAATAATGACGGCAACCACGGCAAAAAACACCGTGAGTAGGGCAGTAAAAGGCAATGCCTCCTGAAATGCCTTACCCAGTGCATGTTCATTGGTAATTCCGCAGAGGGAGGTGGCGAGTATAATCACCGATAATCCGACCAAGCCTACCTCGGCTAAATGCAGGGCCAATGCGAGCACCAACCAAACACCGATCAAGGCCTGAATCAGAAGCTTCACTTTCTCTTGCTTGCTCCGTTTCGCACTGGCTTGTTGATCATAGTCAGTCAAAACCTGACGAACGCGCTCGGGAAGCTGTGCACCATAACCAAACAGTTTAAAACGTTCTACCAGCAGACAAACCAATAATCCGCAACACAGGACGGGTAACGTCACGGGCAGCATGCGAATAAAGAAGTCGGTAAAGTTCCAACCGGCACTCTTAGCGATAATCAGGTTCTGCGGCTCGCCAACCATGGTCATTACGCCACCCAGCGCAGTACCCACACCCGCATGCATCATCAGGCTACGCAAGAAAGCGCGGAATTGCTCCAACGTTTTACGGTTTTCCTGATTATCGATCCAACTGTCGTCGGTGATATCTTTATCGGTATGGTTTGATGCAACATGATGATAGATAGTATAAAAACCAACAGAAACACTGATAACCACGGCGATTACAGTTAAGGCATCAAGGAATGCCGAAAGGAAGGCAGAGGCGACACAGAAGGCTAATGAAAGAACGATTTTTGAGCGAATGTTCAGCAGCAGTTTGGTAAATACAAACAGTAATAACTGCTTCATGAAATAGATACCTGCCACCATAAACACCAACAACAGCAGCACTTCCAGATTATTAGCAATTTCTTCTGCCACCTGATGTGGGCTGGTCATACCGATGGCAACGGCTTGAATGGCCAATAAACCCCCCGGTTGCAGTGGGTAACATTTTAGCGCCATAGCCAGTGTAAAGATAAATTCGACCACCAACATCCAGCCAGCAATAAATGGGCTGACAAAAAAGAATACCAGTGGGTTAATAATGAGAAACCCGATAATTGCCAGCTTGTACCAATCAGGTGAATTCCCCAGAAAATTCTTGAGTACAGCTTGTCTAATGGTCATATCCATTGTGAGTTACAGTCTCCTTATTAAAATTATTATGGTGCAATTACTGCCTAAAGTTACATTTTACCTTACGTCATTGCTCTAAAAGCAATACGTATAATCTGTACATCATTCCATCTGCGCAATTTTTGCAACTTTATGACTACTTTCACCATTTGTTCGGTCCTGATGCTATGTCACGATAGCGTCGTCTGGTATGATGAGCGCACTAAATTGCTGATATGTATCGCTACGGAACGTCAAAAATATGGTTATAAAGGCGCAAAGTCCTGCCGGTTTCGCGGAAGAGTATATTATTGAAAGTATTTGGAATAATCGCTTCCCTCCAGGCACTATTTTGCCCGCGGAGCGTGAACTTTCAGAGCTGATTGGAGTGACTCGCACTACATTGCGTGAAGTGTTACAACGCTTAGCCCGCGATGGCTGGCTCACTATTCAGCATGGTAAACCGACGAAAGTAAACAATTTTTGGGAAACGTCTGGTCTTAATATTCTGGAAACACTGGCGCGGCTTGACCACGACAGCGTGCCACAATTGATAGACAACTTACTGGCAGTCAGAACAAATATCGCTACCATCTTCGTTCGCACGGCAATCCGTAATCATCCAGAGAAAGCACAGGAAATCCTGGCACAAGCTCAAACAGTTGATGATCACGCCGAGGCTTTCACCGCACTGGATTACGGTATTTTCCGTGGTTTGGCTTTTGCTTCGGGTAACCCTATTTATGGGTTGATCCTAAATGGCATGAAAGGGCTTTATACCCGGGTTGGGCGTTACTATTTCTCGAATCCTGAAGCCCGTAAGCTGGCACTGACTTTCTACAGCAAACTGTCAACGCTGTGTGATGAAAAAGCCCATGATCAGGTGTCAGAGTGCCTGAGAGCATACGGTAAAGAGAGTGGTGCTATTTGGCACAGCATGCAGGGCACGATGCCAAGTGATTTGGCCGAAGCACGCCGTTAGGCGAATATCGCGTAAAATTGCAACGCAAAAGGGGCATTAAATGCCCCTTTTTCATGGCAAGATGTAGCGCAATAGCTCGCGCGGTTATCCACCTCGTCTGCCCTGTGCTAGAGCTTATTGGCTCTTGGCGGCACGCTGTCGAGTAGCTCAATCGAGCCATCGTCATTCAGTTGTTCCATATGAATATCAAACCCCCATAGCCGGTGAATATGTTTCATCACTTGCTGACGGCTCTTATCCAGTGGTGCCCGATCATGAGGAATATAGCGCAGGGTCAGGGAGCGGTCTCCGCGCAGATCAACGTTCCATACCTGAATGTTTGGTTCGTGATTACTCAAGTTATATTGAGCAGACAATTCATTACGTATAGCCCGATAACCTTCTTCATTATGAATGGCTGAAATCTCCAGATAGTTATGCTTATCATCATCCAGCACGGTGAATAGCCGGAAGTCACGCATTACTTTCGGTGATAAGAACTGGCTGATGAAGCTTTCATCCTTAAAGTCGCGCATGGCAAAATGCAACGTATCCAACCAATCTTTACCGGCGATATCCGGGAACCAATAATAGTCCTCCTCCGTCGGTGATTGGCAAATACGCTTGATATCTTGGAACATGGCAAAGCCAAGGGCATACGGGTTAATACCGTTGTAATAAGGGCTGTTATACGGCGGTTGATACACAACGTTGGTGTGGCTGTGCAAGAACTCCATCATAAAGCGGTCAGTGACCTTACCCTCATCGTACAGATGGTTAAGAATGGTGTAATGCCAGAAGGTGGCCCAACCTTCATTCATCACTTGTGTCTGTTTTTGTGGATAAAAATATTGGCTGACTTTGCGGACTATTCGCAGCACTTCGCGTTGCCATGACTCCAACAGCGGAGCATTTTTCTCCATGAAATAGAGCAGGTTCTCCTGCGGTTCACTGGGATAGCGTTGAGCCTGGGCTTGGACTTCCCCTCGATCCTTGCGCGGTAGGGTTTTCCACAACGAGTTGACCTGACTTTGCAGATACTCCTCGCGGCTTTTCTGCCGGGCGGTTTCCTCCACTAAAGAGATCTTTTGCGGACGTTTATAGCGGTCCACCCCATAATTCATCAGGGCATGACAGGAGTCGAGTAGCCGCTCTACTTCTTCCACCCCATAACGTTCCTCGCATTCACTGATGTAATGACGAGCAAACAACAAATAATCCACTATCGAACTGGCATCGGTCCAGGCTCGAAATAAGTAATTATTCTTAAAGAAAGAGTTATGTCCATAGCAGGCGTGAGCCATGACTAAGGCTTGCATGGTAATAGTATTTTCTTCCATTAAATAAGCGATGCAAGGATTGGAGTTAATCACAATCTCGTACGCTAATCCTTGCTGACCGTGCTTATATTTTTGCTCTGTTTCGATAAATTTCTTACCAAAAGACCAATGGGTATAGTTGATAGGCATACCGATACTTGAATAGGCATCCATCATCTGTTCGGAGGTAATAACCTCTATCTGGTGGGGGTAAGTATCTAGCCGGTAATGTTTTGCCACCCGGTCTATTTGGTCCAGATAGACCTGCAACAATTCAAATGTCCAGTCTGGGCCGTCAGTCAGGCGCTTATCTTGCGCGGTTTGTTTCGGTGTTGAAGTTGTCATAGCGCATCCTCACGGTTTTATAACCCTGCAAAATACTGGTCACTTCAATAATCCTAGCTCAAGATTAACAAGTTGAGGCATGGCAAGACCTTATGTCAATGAATATCCGCCATCTTTCAAACAACAGGTAGGTTGACTGCCGGTTCGTACCAGAATCATTGCTGTCGTATCAGTCTGTACGATTAATTGTATTTTATAGATTATTATTCTGATTTATTGGTCTAATTGTGGAATATAAAACTAGTAAAAGAGTCTTGCGCAACATGCCAATTATTCATGCTGCTAATTGTGGGTATTATGGCGCTTTCTCTCCTTTTAGACGTTTAATTGGGCAAAAATAGCATCTTATCGCTATTTTCCTAACGCTATTGAACTGAAAAGTAATTGCATTGTAAATTAATTGTGAATTAAGTCACGACCTGGCATTAATATGTTGGCTAGATTTTTCTGCTGAGTTAATTTTCTGTCAACAGAATATTATGCTTTAGGTGTTGTTTGGGGGGAGGAAGGTATGCGCATTGTCATTTTAGGAAGCGGTGTGGTGGGGGTAGCCAGTGCCTGGTACTTAGCCAAAGACGGGCATGATGTTACGGTGATTGACCGTCAGCAGGGGCCCGCGCAGGAAACCAGTGCCGGTAACGCAGGTCAGATATCGCCGGGATATGCGGCACCTTGGGCTGCGCCTGGGGTTCCTCTGAAAGCCATTAAATGGATGTTCCAACGCCATGCGCCGTTGGCAATCCACCTTGACGGCAGCAGCTTCCAGCTACGCTGGATGTGGCAGATGCTGAGAAACTGCGACACTTCCCACTACATGCTCAACAAAAGCCGTATGGTGCGTCTGGCAGAATACAGTCGCGACTGTTTAAAAGAGCTGCGTGAAGACACCGGTATTCAGTATGAAGGCCGTCAGGGGGGAACACTGCAACTGTTCCGTACCGAACAGCAATTTGATAACGCCGCCAAGGATATTGCGGTGTTAGATGATGCGGGGGTGCCATATTCACTGCTAACGGCTGATCAACTGGCAACAGTGGAACCGGCATTGGCGAAAGTAGCACATAAACTGACCGGTGGTTTACGTTTACCTAATGATGAAACCGGCGACTGCAAACTGTTTACTGAACGCTTAGCCCAAATGGCCGAGCGGGCTGGGGTTAAGTTTGTGTTCAATCGCTCGGTGGATAAATTGCTGGTGGACGGTGACCAAATCGCCGGTGTGCTGTGTGGCGACGATATTATTAACGCTGATGCCTATGTAGTGGCCTTCGGCGCTTACTCTACGGAGCTGTTAGCCGGGCTGGTCTCGATTCCTGTTTATCCACTAAAAGGTTATTCACTCACTATTCCTATTACAGATCCGGCCTCGGCACCTTTCTCCACCGTGCTGGATGAGACCTACAAGATTGCCATTACGCGCTTTGATGACAGGATTCGGGTTGGGGGGATGGCGGAAATCGTTGGATTTAATACTCAATTGGCACCAGCACGTCGTGAGACGCTGGAAATGGTGGTGGGTGATTTGTACCCTCATGGGGGCAATATCAGTCAGGCCACGTTCTGGACCGGGCTGCGCCCGATGACACCTGATGGTACGCCCATTGTCGGGCGAACCTCGCTTAAGAATCTCTATCTGAATACCGGCCATGGCACCTTGGGCTGGACCATGGCCTGTGGGTCGGGTCAATTATTGGCTGATATTATGTATGGGCGTCGCCCAGCGATTCTGGCGGATGATTTATCTGTCGCGCGTTATAGCGCGGGCTTTCGGCCACTGAATATCACGCCTTTACACGACATTCACCCTGTGCGCTAAAAGGCGCCGATTGATCATTACAGCCCACTGGCGGGCTGTAAATAATTGAATACCGCCCAAGAAGGAAAAAGCATGCCTCGCCCGATATCCGCTACGCTTCATTTATCTGCCTTACGCCATAACCTCAGTATTGTTCGCCGTCTTGCCGGGGCCGCTAAAATTTGGTCAGTGGTAAAAGCCAATGCCTACGGCCATGGTCTGGCCCGCATTTGGCAAGGGCTGGATGCAACCGATGGTTTTGCGTTATTGGATTTAAATGAAGCGATAATGTTGCGTGAACAGGGCTGGCAAGGGCCAATTTTGCTGCTTGAGGGGTTCTTTCGTGCGCAAGATATAGTCCTGATCGACCACTACCGGTTAACCACCGTGGTACACAGTGACTGGCAGCTTGACGCCATCAAAGCGGCGCGGCTGAGCACACCACTCGATATTTATTTAAAACTTAATAGCGGCATGAATCGCTTAGGTTTTCCCATCGGGCAGGCAGAGGCCATCTGGCAATGGGCTAACAGTATAAATAACATCGGCAAGGTGACGCTAATGAGCCACTTTGCCAATGCAGATAACCATATTGGTGCCAGCGAGCAATTCACGCAGATTCAGCAGGCCAGTGGGCATCTGGTGGCTGCGCGCAGCTTTGCCAACTCGGCGGCAATATTGCGCAATCCTGAAACCCACTTTGATTGGGTGCGGCCAGGTATTATCCTCTATGGCGCGTCACCCAGTGGTGATGTAAGCGATATCGCTGGCATTGGATTGCGCCCGGTAATGGAGCTGCACAGCGAAATTATCGCCATACAGACGCTCTCAGCAGGGCACAGTGTTGGCTATGGCAGCCGCTACAGTGCCACAGGCACACAGCGCATCGGTGTCGTCGCCTGCGGTTATGCTGATGGTTATCCACGGCTGGCTCCCAGCGGCACGCCCATCAGGGTGGATGGCATACTGACTCATACGGTGGGGTCGATTTCAATGGATATGCTAACCGTAGATTTGACACCCTGTCCGCAGGCGCAAATGGGGAGTAAAGTTGAGATCTGGGGGGATAATCTTCCTATCGATGATGTGGCGGCGGCGGCAGGCACCGTGGGGTATGAGTTGATGTGTGCACTGGCGAGTCGCGTTAGCGTCATCACCGAGCGCACTTAGGTTGTTTTTAGTTTATTTTCTGCAAGTTACCACGGACATGCTTACTGGCACGGCGTGCCTGCCAAGCCAGTAGACACCCTGCCAGCATTACGATGGCGAGTGATAATTTAGGCTCAATTGGTAAGGACATTGCCAGCAAGCCTAATCCAGCTCCCCCGGCCATTTGCACAAAACCCACCAGCGCGGAGGCGACACCGGCTTCATTGGCATAGGGCTCCAATGCATAACTGGTGGCTGGCCCCATCATAAAGGCTAAACCGGCACAGGCACTGGCAACGGGTAACATATACACCAGCCAGTGTTGCTGTATTTCTGCCGACAGTTGCGTCAGACCAAATAATAACCCTAGACACCCCAGCGCCATCAACAGGCTGCCGGTCATCAGGCAGGTAGGGCGGCCGATTTTTTGGATAATACGGTTAGCAATAAAACTGACCGCCATGATCCAAAAGCCATTGGCACCGAACACCAGTGAGAACTGTAATGGACTGAGTCCTGCGCCCACCATCAATACGTTGGGTGCCAGCGAGACATAAGTTAAGGCCATGCCCATAGCGCCCGCGTTCACCAGTGCGAAAATCAGAAAACGGTCATCACGTAAGATGCGCAGATAGTTCTTTATCGGCAAGCCCTTAACGGCTTGGGTACCCGCTGGCCGTGTTTCTGGCAGGAAGATAATTATCAGAATTAATACCAGCAAGCCATATAACGCCAGGAACCAGAATGGGGCGCGCCAGCCAAAGGCTTCCGCCAATAAACCACCGAGCAAGGGGGCCAATGCGGGTACGATATTTAACGTCCCATTAAGGAAACCAAAAGCGCGCGCGGCCTCATTACCGTTGAGGCGGTCACGCACCCCACTGAATGCCACCACCGCAGTACAGCAAACAGCGACACCTTGTAACAGGCGAGAACTGACAAACATCAGCGGGCTGACTGCCAGTGCAGCCATCGCGGCCCCCAGCATGTAGAGAATAATACCGATGATGGCTATGGGTTTACGCCCATACTTATCGACTAATGGCCCAGCAATCAGCTGACCAATACCCAGTACCAGAATAAACAAGGCAATAGTGGATTGAATCAGCGACTCGCTACTGTTTAGCCCCTTGGCTATCGCGGGAATCGTGGGTAAGTAGAGGTCGATGCCCAATGGGCCGAGCAGAATCAGGCTTAACAGCAGAAAAAGAAATTTTTGCATAACAAAAAAACAACATCCAGATTGCAAAGGCGACAAGAATAAAGAATTTATCGACGAATGAAAAGGTTAGCCATAGCCAACCAAACGATAGTGACAATGTCACCTATTGGTGTTCTAAATCGACTAATAGGGTACTACAACTAATAATTAATCTCTTGTTATTGATTAGCTACTGCTACTAGTCGTGCGATGCTCTAACCACTGTTCTAGTTTCACGGCAGGTAATGCCTCGGAAAAAAGAAAACCTTGGCCTATTTGATAACCTTGGCGGCTCAATAATGTACGTTGCGCCTCGTTTTCTACCCCTTCGACAATCACTGATAGTTGCAAACTTTCACCAATACGGATCACCGCCTCACTTAACGTTCGGCTGGTTTCGTCATGCTCAAGATCATGGACAAAACTTTTATCCAGTTTGATTTCATCAAGATCCAAATGGCGCAGATAACTCAGACTGGAATAGCCGGTACCAAAGTCATCCATTGATAAACGCACGCCCAGTCGATGAATTTTTTCTATAGTGGCAAAAATCGCCGGATTATTTGCAATTAATATGTCTTCGGTGATTTCCAGCGTGAGATCCTGCGGCGGCAAGTGGTAATGCTGCAAGATATGTAAAATCATGTCCGGCAAGCCTGGATTATGGAAATTGGTCGGCGATAAGTTCACTGAAACCGAGGGCACATCAATACTCCGTAAACGCCAGTCCGCCAACTGTTGACAAGCCGTCTCAATCGCCCACAGAGCCAGTTCGTTGATCAGCCCGCACTCTTCAGCAATAGGAATAAAACGCTGTGGAGGAATGTTCCCCAGTATGGGGTGAACCCAGCGACTAAGGGCTTCCACACCATATAGGTGCCCATCTTTTAACATCACTTGTGGTTGATAAAATAACTCAAGAGACCCGATATGAAATGCATGACGCAGAGCATCTTCCATATCCTGACGCTGTTGATTGAGATTATTCATCTCTGCACTGAAGAAATTGAAATGACCATGTCCCATATTCTTGGCTTTATGCATGGCAATGTCGGCGTGATTCATCAGCGCATCCATTTCTAAACCATTCTCAGGATACAAACTGATCCCGACACTGGCCGAAGGAATAATATTGACGTTGGCTATCTGACAGGGCTGAGACAGCAGACTGAGCATTTTCTCAACTTTCACGGTAGCCTGCTGCATGGTGCAGGGGGCTAAAATGATAATAAACTCGTCGCCCGATAAGCGGCCGATAATGTCACTTTTTGGCATGTCGTTGCGCAACCGTTGGGCAATCAAGGCAAGTAATTCATCACCGGCGGCCAGGCCGAGTGAATCATTAACTTGTTTAAAACGGTCCAGATTAATGATTAATACTGCCAGTGTGTAATCCATTTCAGCGGCAAGGGCGATAGCTTGTTTGGCATAAACCAGAAACTGAGTGCGGTTAGGCAAGCCAGTCAGGGAATCATAAAAAGCCAAATGCTGAATTTGCTGACGTGATTGCTCCCGTTCCATCGCCAATGAGCACAAATTTGCGATTAATTTGACCAACTGATGGTGGAACTCGCTGGGGCCTTGCACTTCTTTGTAGTAAAAGGCAAATGTGCCCAGAACATCCCCCTGGCTTGACAGAATAGGCGTCGACCAACAAGCTAACAAACCATGGGGTAGAATTAGGTGCCGATAGTTCTCCCATAATGGGTCAGTGGCAATATCATGGACTTCAACCGGTTCTTTACGAAATGCGGCGGTGCCACATGAGCCAGATACCGGGCCAATAGGCACACAGGCCAGCGCCGCAGTATAAATCAGGGGTAGGTTGGGTGCTGCGAGATGGCTGAGGTAGTTGTGCCCGCTGGCTTGCAAAATACTGGCGGTCACCTCGGGGGCAATCCGCTCAACTTCGCGGCACAGCAAAGACATCACTTCTTCCAGTGGCAGCTCTTTAACCAGTGCTTCCAGCACCTTATATTGCAACACTTCATACATTTTGGTCAGCGTGATATCAGTCAACACACCAATGCTATAACTCGGTTTACCCTGCTCATCAACTAGCGAGTTGATAATGGCGGAACACCAATGCGGCTGTTTGTCTTTGCTGTAGAATAACTCTTTGGGTAGTAATTGCTGATGTGAATTTGGCGAAGTGGAATCAATTAACCCCAGTTGTTCAGGATGTGCACTCTGGAGTAAATCGACCATGCTCTGGCCCAGAGCCTGTTCGGGTGTATAACCGAATAACTTAGTAAAACCTTGATTAATATAAACTGCTTGTTGCCCGTGATCACTATTAGCGGCAATAAACATTGCGCTGTCGCTGCGATCAGTTAATTGGGTTAAAAGTTCTACCCACTCTTGAGTGGCTTTTTGTTGCTCAATTAAAAAAGTAATGTCCTTAGCAATTTTCACCATCCGGGTAACGCTACCCCCTGGGCCTGGTACCGGTTGATAGATGGCGGCCAGCCAGACCGTGGATCCGTCTTTGTGCAATCGTTCAAAACGGCCCTCAACGGACTTCCCCGCCAGTAAAGATTTCTTCAGTGTCTGATACTCGTCGCTACTGGCATATTGTGGATGGCAAAACATAAGATGATGTTGACCAATGACTTCATCACGTTGATAGCCAAAATAATCAAGGTAGTTTTGATTAACCGCAATTATGCGACTGTTGAGATCAAACTCAATGATGGCTAATGAGCGGTCCAATGCACTTAATAACGCACTACTTTCGTCGTATTCAGACTGCGTGGCATCCTGCGATGCTGCTGTTTTTTTGGGCTTCATGATGAATTCCTATGTAAAAGAAGCGCTTGGCAGTCGTATTACGTAAATGAATTACCACTGTAACCATTGGATAGCACTATTTTTAAATAAATAAAATAGGATAAATGACAAATATTCCAATACGAATTAATAGCATCAAGATTAAAAAAATACGGCCGTCTTATTTAAGCTGGTGGTATTTCAATACATCGCTCTGTGTCCACACCATGAACATCATTGTGTTAATCAGCCAGTGATAAATAGAGGAATAAGTAATATTAAGTTTAGTCGATATCCAGATAGCTAAATGTGGGATTGATTGCTGGCACGTGACAGCAATCAATCTATTTCCGACTAAGGTCTATTTTTAAACGGTGGGATGCTTTGCTGGAAGGTAACCGGCCATTACCTGACAAAAACCTCGTCAGGCAATGGCGGATAGATAAAGGGTTATGAGTGGGTATCCATTGAGCCAAAACGACCACCGTTAAAATCAGCGATGGCCTCGATTATCTGCTGCTGAGTGTTCATCACAAATGGCCCGTGACCGATAATAGGTTCATCAATCGGCTCACCACTCAGTAGCAACAGCACTGCATCATTATTGGCCTCAATAGTTACATTGCTGCCAGCCGCATCCAGTAATACCATTTCGGCATCGCGGGCAACGGCATCGCCATTGACCAATACGGTACCACGCAACACAATTAATGCCGTGTTCCAGCCAATAGGCAGTGAAAATTCCGTACTTTTACCCTGATTCAGCCGTATATCCCAGACGTTTAGTGGTGAGAATGTCTGAGCAGGGCCATTTTTACCTGCATACTCACCGGCTATCACCCGCAGGCTGCCAGCATCTTCAGCTAGCACTACCTGAGGAATAGTTTCACTGCGAATGGCCTGATAACCAGGATCTGCCATTTTGTTTTTTGCGGGCAGATTGACCCACAATTGCACCATTTCAAAGGCACCGCCACGTTGTGCGAACATATCTGAATGAAACTCTTCATGCAGAATCCCGCCACCTGCCGTCATCCACTGCACGTCACCAGGGCCAATAACGCCGCCTTTGCCGGTGGAGTCCCGATGTTCAACTTCGCCGTGATAAACGATGGTGACAGTTTCAAAACCACGATGCGGGTGTTGCCCGACCCCCCGGCGATGTTTGGTCGGGGTAAAATCCATCGGCCCGGCATAGTCCAGCAGCAGGAACGGGCTGAGCTGTTTACCATGGCTTTGATATGAAAACAGTGAGCGAACCGGAAAACCATCTCCCACCCAATGCTGGCGAGGTGCGCGATAAATACCTTGAACTTTTTTCATCGTAAACTCCTTACAAACATCATCAATGAGGTATTGCAGCCCGGCATAACCTCTGGCCGGGCTTCATGTTGGATAAAGTATATAATTAGGATAATTTAAGCAGTAGATAGCAAAATTAGTTATCACTGTTCTATTATCAGAACAATGATGACGTTATCTTTGGCAAGTAATACAGAGGCAGGTTATGCAAGATCTTAATGATCTCTACTATTACGCAGAAGTGGTGGAACACGGTGGATTCAGTGCTGCCGCGCGGGTATTGGGTTTGCCAAAATCAAAACTGAGCCGACGGCTGGCATTGTTGGAAGAGCGATTGGGCGTGCGTTTAATTCAGCGTTCAACCCGCCGTTTTGCGGTTACCGAGGTGGGGCGTACCTACTACGAACACTGTAAAGCGATGCTGGAAGAGGCCAACGCCGCTCAGGAATCAATTGACTTAACACGGGCAGAACCCCGTGGTGTGGTGCGCATCACCTGCCCAGTGGCGCTATTACAGGCCACAGTTAGCACCATGCTGGCGGATTTCATGGTCAGTTGTCCTTTGGTGACGATTTATCTTGAATCGACCAATCGACAAGTGGACCCGATTGCTGAAGCCATTGATATTGCCATTCGGGTTCGGCCACCGCCGTTGCAAGACAGTGATTTGGTGTTGAAGGTGTTGGGTAACCGTTGTCAGTGTCTGGTGGCCAGCCCGGATTTGGTGGCACGACAAGGTATCGTCAATGTTCCGGCAGATCTGACTAGCTGGCCAAGTCTTGGCTTGGGCCGCGCGCCCCAAGAATTTATCTGGCATTTAGCCGGACCAGAGGGCGCGCATGCCGCGATTTATCACCAGCCCAGATTGGTGACGGCCGACATGACAACGCTTCGTAGCGCAGCACTGAGTGGTGTCGGGGCAGTACAGCTCCCGGTTATGATGGTGGCAGATCAACTGATGGCCGGAACGCTGATTCGCTTATTACCGGATTGGGTATTACGCCATGAGATTATTCATGCGGTATATCCATCACGGCGGGGATTACTGCCGTCTGTTCGCAGTGTGCTTGATCATCTGGCGTTGCGGTTTAGCCAACTCGAAGACCAATAGCCAAGCCTTTGCATAGCTGAGCCGCGGGTAACGCGGCAAGTTATACCGACTCAATGCTTGTGGCGGTGATGTGAATCCGGGTAATGCGGGTGAGAGTGTGCCAGTGGCTGATGTTGATGGCGATGCTTATGCACCACACCGACTGTCACAGGGAAATCATGTGCATGTTGATGATGTGCGTCATGGTGATGTTCATGTTCATGCAGCAATTCATCATGGATATGCTGATGGGCATGCTGTTCAGTGAGATGCAATGCGATCCCTACAGCCATCAGGAGACCCGCCACGACGAGTGGTATAGTGACAGTGTCACCCATAATAACGGCCAATACAGCCCCTAAAAATGGGGCAATAGAGAAATAAGCACCAGTGCGAGCAGTACCAAGATGGCGCAGGCCGATAACAAAGAGTGCCAAACTCACGCCATAGGCAAAAAATCCCAGCAGAAGGGCACCGGCCAGATTTGTCAGTGGTGGCAATGTTGCGCCGAGGACAAAAGCCAGCCCGAGATTGACGATACCGGCAACCAGTCCTTTGACTGACGCAATCCAGGTGGCATCCGTCAATGAAACCTTACGGGTCAGATTGTTATCAATCCCCCAGGCAAAGCAAGCACCCAGAATTGCCAGTGTTGGCCACCATCCGGCAAAACGCGCTTCACCCGGCCAACTTAAAATAGCTGCACCGGCCACAATCACTATCATGCCAAGGGCGATGCGACGGTCAAAATTCTCTTTAAACGCGAACCAGGCCAGTAGGGCGGTAAATACCCCTTCGGCATTAAGCAATAATGATGCGCCAGATGCAGGCATACCCGTTAGCCCTATCATCAGCAGAACCGGGGCAACAATCCCTCCAGCCGTAATGGCACCAATAAACCACCGCCGTTCGTTGCGAGGTAGGCTCACGGCTGCTGCTTGGGTGAGCAGACGATAGAGCGCCAGACCGGCACCTGAGCCAAAATAGAGCAGGCCCGCCAGTAGCCATGGACTGACCGTATTGAGTAACTGTTTTGCCAGCGGGGTTCCAGCACCAAACAGCACCGCAGCACTTAATGCGGCTAATACACCGGGCTGTCGTAATCCATCATGCCATTTCATCGATTCAACTCTGAAAATAAGGTCGTAGTGGCAATTTTAGCCCATGAAAAAGCCGGGAAACCATTCCTGTCATGGAAAAAGTTGACCGGCTAATTTTAGTATTAATTATCAACGGTTTGTTTGTGGAACAACTCACGGAATACCGGGTAGATATCTTCAGGTTCTCGGATGTGTTGCATGGCAAAGTTGTCAAATTTTGCCTGTAAGTCTTCATATTCCCGCCACAGAGTCTGGTGTGCGCGCCGGGTTATCTCGATGTAGCTATAGTAACGCACCATTGGCAGGAGCTTTTGGGCCAGTAACTCATGACACAGTGGTGAATCATCGGCCCAGTTATCGCCGTCTGAGGCTTGGGCTGCATAGATATTCCACTGCGTTGGGTCGTAACGTTCCTGAACCACTTCTTCCATCAATTTCAGGGCACTGGAGACAATTGTTCCGCCGGTTTCCTGCGAATAGAAGAATTCTTGCTCATCAACTTCTTTCGCTTGAGTATGGTGACGGATATACACGACATCAACGTTTTTATAGGTACGGCTCAGGAACAGATAAAGCAGGATGTAGAAGCGCTTTGCCATGTCCTTGGTGGCCTGATCCATCGAACCTGACACATCCATCAGGCAGAACATCACCGCCTGGCTGGATGGCTCAGGACGCCGTTCATAGTTCTTATAACGTAAATCGAAGGTATCGATAAACGGAACCCGCGCGATTTTTTGCTTTAATTCAGCAATGGCTTTACGTACACGTTCTTCTTCCAGCAATTGTGCTGGTTCCGTGTTTTCCAGTACGTTCAGCGTTTCTTCCAATTCGCGTAACTCACGGCGCTTACTGGCTGTCATGGCGGTACGACGCGCCAGTGAGTTTTGCAGTGAGCGCACCACGCTGATATTGGCGGGCACGCCATTCGAGGTATAACCCGCACGATGGGTTTTGAATTCGGTCAACTGCTTATACTGATTTTTCTTCAGATTGGGCAGCGCAAGGTCTTCAAACAGTAAGTCGAGGTATTCATCTTTGGAAATCTGAAAGACAAACTCATCCTCGCCTTCACCGTCCTGACCGGCATTACCCTGACCACTGCCGCCGCCTCCACCGCCACCTTGAGGGCGCTCCACTCGGTCATTGGTGACAAAATGGTCATTGCCAGGATGTACCCGGTGGCGTAACCCACCACGGCCCTGATGGAACATCGGCTCATTGATATCATCAATAGGTATCGAAACTGACTCGCCGCTCTCAATATCAGTAACTGATCTTTTATTGATGGCATCGGCAATCGACTGTTTAATTTGCGACTTATAGCGGCGCAAAAAGCGCTGGCGATTGACCATGCTCTTATTCTTGCCGTTAAGTCGTCTGTCAATAAAGTAGCCCATATATCCCCCAAACGACTTTGTCACTGTCCCTGCATCTTTCACGCGGTAGCTGTGTTGGCTGCCATCACTCACCCCAGTCACTTAGTAGACTAAGCTCCTGGGGCTTCGTTCAGTTGCCGCCTTGCTACAACGTGAAATCTATTGGGTCTATACCTACGATTCCGTAGTGAATCGGTAAATGGGTTATGACGATTTTCTCACCCGCAGATACCATTCACACAGCAAACGAACTTGCTTACGGGTATAGCCTTTCTCCATCATCCGATCGACAAAATCATCATGTTTTTTCTGCTCATCCGTTGAGGTCTTGGCATTAAAGGAGATAACCGGCAGTAACTCTTCGGTGTTAGAGAACATTTTCTTCTCGATAACCGTGCGCAGCTTCTCGTAACTGGTCCAGTTTGGATTACGGCCATTGTTATTGGCTCTGGCACGCAACACAAAATTGACGATTTCATTACGGAAATCTTTCGGGTTGCTGATACCCGCTGGCTTTTCAATTTTCTCCAGTTCAGCATTCAGTGATTCACGGTCAAACAGTTGCCCGGTGTCAGGATCACGGTACTCTTGATCCTGAATCCAGAAATCGGCGTAGATAACATAACGGTCAAAAATATTCTGACCATACTCAGAGTAAGACTCCAGATAGGCGGTTTGAATCTCTTTACCAATAAATTCAGCATATTTCGGGATTAAATAGCCTTTCAGGTGTTCGAGATATTTCTCCGCAACATCTTGTTGGAATTGTTCGCGTTCGATCTGCTGTTCCAGTACGTAGAACAGGTGCACCGGGTTAGCAGCCACCTCAGCGTGGTCGAAGTTAAATACTCTGGAGAGGATTTTAAAGGCAAAACGAGTAGAAAGGCCGTTCATACCTTCATCAACCCCAGCGTAGTCGCGATATTCCTGATAAGACTTGGCTTTAGGATCGGTATCTTTCAGGCTCTCACCGTCATACACCCGCATCTTAGAGTAAATACTGGAGTTTTCTGGCTCTTTCATCCTTGAGAGAATCGAGAAGCGTGCCAGTGTTTCCAGCGTGCCAGGTGCACAAGGCGCATGGGTCAACTCACTGTGATTTAACAGTTTGTCGTAAATCTTGATCTCTTCTGATACCCGCAGGCAATAAGGCACTTTGACAATATAAACACGGTCAAGGAATGCCTCATTATTCTTGTTATTACGGAATGTTACCCACTCGGATTCGTTAGAGTGCGCGAGAATTATACCGCTGAATGGCAGGGCGGATATCCCCTCGGTTCCGTTATAGTTCCCTTCTTGTGTCGCGGTCAGTAGTGGGTGCAGCACCTTAATTGGGGCTTTGAACATCTCGACGAATTCCATGATCCCCTGGTTAGCACGGCATAAAGCACCGGAATAACCATAAGCATCGGGATCGTTTTGGGCGTGATTTTCAAGTTTACGGATATCAACTTTACCGACCAGTGCCGAGATATCCTGGTTGTTTTCATCACCGGGTTCGGTTTTCGCTATCGCAATTTGTTCAAGGATAGAAGGCCAGACCTTGATAACTTTGAACTTGGTAATATCACCGCCAAAATCGTGCAGGCGTTTTGCCGCCCATGGCGACATAATCGTACCGAGATAGCGGCTTGGGATACTGTATTCTTTGGCCAGAATCGCCGCATCTTCCTGCGGATTGAACAGACATAACGGGTGGTCATTGACCGGGCTACGTTCACCGTTAGCACTTAAAATATAGATAGGCACCCGTTGCATCAGGGCTTTCAGTCGTTCAGCCAATGATGACTTACCACCACCCACGGGACCCAGCAAATACAGGATCTGTTTCTTCTCTTCCAGCCCTTGGGCGGCGTGTTTGAGATAGGAAACGATCTGCTCTATGGCTTCCTCCATGCCATAAAACTCTTCAAAAGCAGGGTAGCGAGCGATAACCCGATTAGAGAACAGTCGAGACATGCGGGACTCAAGCGCGGTATCGACCATGACTGGCTCACCAATAGCCATCAGCAGACGCTCAGCCGCATTAGCATACGCGCTGCGATCTTGCTGGCAGATTGTGAGGAACTCCTGGAGTGTGAACTCTTCGTCCTTGGCCGCCTCATAGCGCTGGCGATAGTGATCAAATATGTTCATAGCGATGCCCGTCCTGTTTGAATGGTTGGGAACATAAAATAGTAGTAGCGCTTTATTGGGTTAAAATTTTGAAACTACTACCTTATTGTTATGGCCGTGTCTCCTCCAAAGGTCAAGTTAAGCCAGACCACAGATTTGCCACCCCTCAAACAATAAATAACCATTATTTGGTAATTAAATCTATTTATTATTAGATTGGTAGTGTTTTGTATATGATTGCTTGAACTTATCTATTTGAATATCTCGATATTTTATTGTAATCAAATCTACGTAAATTTTTAGGTTGTCAGCCTCTTGGTTATCGGCGATAAGTTATACAAGCAATATCGATATCTGGCTGACATGTGTAAAGATTTCGCCACGGGCAACCAATTGATTTACACTAAGTTAACTAATTATTTTGTTACCAATGGGATTTAATCCGTGAAAAAACATTCTTTAAAAGCCAAGCAAATAAAAACACTGGCTGCTTTAGCAGTCGCTACGGCCGTTTGCATGCCGACGGCAATGGCAGGGACCTGGTCTTTGGGGGCTTCTGCGTTAGTCAGCCCAGACCCTTATCGGGGTAAGAATGACCGTGTCTATCCGGTACCTATCATTTCTTATGAAAGCGATAATTTCTACTTCCGTACCTTAGCTGCGGGTTATTACCTGTGGAAAGATGACAATAATCGCTTATCAATCGATGCTTATTACTTACCGCTGCACTTTACGCCAGGTGACAGTGATGATCAGCAGATGAAGCAGTTGGATAAACGCCGCAGTACCATGATGGCGGGGATGTCATATTCTCATATTGAGGATTGGGGGACGTTGCGCGCTATGTTCTCTGGCGATGTGCTGGATAATAGTGGTGGTTTTATCGGCGATTTGGCTTACCTTTACCGCTTTAACGTCGATAGCTGGACGCTGACGCCGGGGGTAGGTTTTAACTGGAACAGTGGTGATCAAAACAGTTATTACTATGGCGTGAGCGGTGCTGAATCTGCCCGTAGTGGCTTGGCGCAATACAACCCAAGTGATAGCTGGTCGCCATATCTTGAGTTGTCGGTGAACTACAACATCAATCCGAATTGGAATGCGTTCTTTACCGGCCGCTATGTGCGCCTGGCCAGTGAAGTGAAAAATAGCCCAATGGTTGATGCATCTTACAGCGGCGTGTTGTGGACCGGCGTGACCTATACTTTCCGCTAATTAATGACGCGGTAATGTTGAGCCATAAAAAATGGGGCATAGCGCCCCATTTTTGTGCCTAACGACATCTGGAACGTTAGCTATTTTTACGGCTACGGATGGTCATGGCAAGACGCGCCGGGGCGTCAAGTGTTGCCACCAACGGCTTATTCACTCGCGCTGTTTCCACGCAAACCATGGTTTTAAAACCCTCGTTTGGCATATCAACCATGCTACTAGACAACTCTGCACCTGGATTCCATGCCACTACATCACTTTGGTGATGATGATGTACTTCAATGGTGCGTTTGAGCGCCGCATCTTTGATCAAGCTATAGGCTTCGGGTTGTGTGTAGATACGGTCAGTCTGGCCGTTGAACACTAAATCGCCTTGTTGTGTGGCATCGGCAATTTTTAGCACTTTATCGAAGTATTTCTCACCCAGGCCACTGACTTTAATCTGGTCGATGTCGCCAATCTGGAAGTAAGTATGTAGCGCGGCTACTGCCTGATAATCACCGTGTGATTCCAGCTCCATTTCGCACTCATCACCTAGCTTGAAGCGGGCAATCAATGTGAAGGCATGCGGCCAGTATTTACGGGATTCATCACTGTCTTCCAGTGTGAAGGTCAGGATAACTCCATTCTCGTTTTCATCATGGGCACTGAGAGTCCATGGTAGTAGACGGGCAAAACCATGAGAAGGTTGTGCTGATGGACCAAACCAAGGCCAACAGATTGGCACGCCACCACGAATAGCGACGCCATCTTTAAACGGCGTGTTATTGCTCAGCCAAATGATAGGTTGCTCACCGCTAGGTTGATAGGCCAGCAAATGAGCGCCTTGTAGGCTTACTGCGGCACGCACCTTCGGATGAGAAACCACCACTACCGGCAATTCATCCAGTTGGCGTTGGCTGATGTAAGACGAAATTTGTTCAACAACAGGTAGGGTGAATACTTTCTCGTTCATTCGTTTGGCCTTATGGGAAAGGGAGCAGGGATCCTTTGAATTTCAGACTCTCGATAATATCACAGGCTGTAAATCTTGTAGCAAATGGACGACACCGTAGTGGTGAATCATTGATATTGCGCAATTTATTATAGCTACAAATAAAAAAGCCACCCGAAGGTGGCTTTTGGCAGAAATCTACATCAATCCATTATTACTTGGAGATGTGAGAGATCAGGTCCAGAACTTTGTTTGAGTAGCCAGTTTCGTTATCGTACCAAGAAACCAGTTTCACAAAGTTGTCGTTCAGCGCGATACCGGCTTTAGCATCGAATACTGAAGTCAGTTTTTCGCCGTTGAAATCGGTAGAAACAACGTCGTCTTCGGTGTAGCCCAGAACGCCTTTCAGCTCGCCTTCTGAAGCCGCTTTGATAGCAGCACAGATTTCTTTGTAAGAAGCTGGTTTTTCCAGACGTGCAGTCAGGTCAACAACTGAAACGTTAGGAGTAGGAACGCGGAACGCCATACCTGTCAGTTTGCCGTTCAGTGCTGGGATAACTTTACCAACTGCTTTAGCGGCACCAGTAGAAGAAGGGATGATGTTCTGGGATGCGCCACGACCGCCGCGCCAGTCTTTATGAGACGGGCCATCAACAGTTTTCTGCGTTGCAGTAGTTGCATGCACAGTGGTCATCAACGCTTCAACGATACCGAACTTGTCGTTGATAACTTTAGCCAGTGGAGCCAGGCAGTTAGTGGTGCAAGAAGCGTTAGAAACGATTTCCTGACCCGCGTATTCTTTGTGGTTGACGCCCATAACAAACATAGGGGTGTCATCTTTAGAAGGACCAGTCAGAACCACTTTCTTAGCACCGGCAGCGATGTGCTTACGTGCTGTTTCGTCGGTCAGGAACAGGCCAGTTGCTTCAGCAACAACGTCAACGTTAACTTCGTTCCACTTCAGGTTAGCCGGATCTCTCTCTGCGGTAACACGGATGGTTTTACCGTTAACAACCAAGTGGCCGTCTTTTACTTCTACAGTACCGTCGAAACGACCGTGGGTAGAGTCGTATTTCAGCATGTACGCCATGTATTCAGCGTCCAACAGGTCGTTGATTGCAACGATTTCGATGTCAGAACGTTCCTGAGCAGCACGGAAAACAATGCGACCGATACGGCCAAAACCGTTGATACCTACTTTGATAGTCATATATTCCACCAGCTATTTGTTAGTGAATAAAAGGTTGGTTGTAAAATTACAAAAACCTTGCCGAGCGTCAAGCGGAATCGTGTCAATTATTGCTACAAATCAAACCAACGACGTTAGATCGAACATTAATCACGCGTTTCCAGATACGATTAGCCTCATTTTTATATTGGGGCGAATTATTCAGTTTAAAGTGAGAATCGGTAATATTTGCGATTTTTATCGCATTTATACCCAAAATGATTGGCGTTGCAGGTAGGCAGCTAGCGAACGAATCCCGATGAGCTTACATTAGTAAGTGATTCGGGTGAATGAGCGTAGCTAACAACCCTGCCGCGTCAAGTATAAAGGGTATATGCGGTTGTCACTTTGATGGCATACAGTTTAGGACAATTTTAACTGCTTTGTTGTTAATTTTTTGTTATTATTAAACGTTGTTTTCGTTGACTTTATTCCCTGCCAGAGAACCGCACAAATGGCTAAAGAACTGAACTCTACACCCGATATTGAGAAACTGTCCGATATTCAGCGTCATGTCACCCAGCAGCGCGGGACAGAAGCCCCGTTTAGTGGCAAATTGCTGCATAACAAACGCGATGGCATCTATGAGTGTCTGTGTTGTCATCAACCTTTGTTTATCTCAGAGTCGAAATTTGACTCTGGCTGTGGTTGGCCGAGTTTTTACCAACCTATCAAAGATGACTCTATCCGCTATATTGATGATAATTCACACAATATGATTCGAGTTGAAATTCGTTGTGGTAATTGTGATGCTCACTTAGGCCATGTTTTCCCCGATGGGCCGCAGCCTACGGGCGAGCGCTATTGCGTGAACTCGGCGTCATTGAATTTTGTTGATGACCAGAATGGCGAGCAGATTGCCGGTTGATACTCAACGATTATGCATGTTGAAAAATCGATTCAGCTTATTATTCGTTTTGCTAAGGATACTTTGATGGAGCTTGAAGACCTGATTTCAGTGATGACACCTGAAATTTATCAACGTTTGATGCAAGCGGTTGAGTTGGGTAAATGGCCGGATGGTGTGGCACTGACACCTGAGCAGAAAGAGAATAGCCTGCAAATGGTAATGCTATGGCAAGCCCGTCACAATGAGGATGCTCAGCATATGAGTATTGGCACTGATGGCCAAATTGTGATGAAAACCAAGCAAGAATTGAAACAGCAATTCAGCCAGCCAACATTGGTAAAACTGAAGCCAGAATAGGGCTGTTACCCACAAGATTTATCAAAATCAGCGGAGCCGAGTGAGGCTCCGTTGGTGCTATTTTTATTGCCAGTTATTTGCTTGCTGAATCCATTTCAGCTAGCCACTGTGCCAGTGTTTGTAAGCTTGCCCCTGCTTTATGCATCGTATTTAGGGCGTGTTGACTGTCATGCGGTTGTAGGTTGACCCCGCGACAACCGTCACTGATGACCGTTGTTTGATAACCCAGAGCTAATGCATCCAAGACGCTATATTTCACACAATAATCAGTTGCCAGCCCCATAATGAACAAACGATCTATCCCTTGCTGCCGTAACCACTCATCCAAAGGGGTTTTTGCTCGCCGACCATTGTCAAAAAAAGCGCTGTAGCTATCAATATCAGGATCTTGGCCTTTGCGGAACGTGGCATCAATTGCGTGTTGTTTCAATTGCAGATGTAAGGCGGCCCCTGGCTCATTTTGCACACAATGCACTGGCCACCAAACTTGTGGTAACCCATCCAGCTCACCTACGGTACCCGATTCCGCATTTGAATTGACGGCAAAGCTGCGGTGCCCGGCAGGGTGCCAATCCTGGCTGGCAATAATAGGTATCTTTTTGCTAAGGCAGGCATCAATAGCTTGATTGGCAATGGCAATAACCTGATCACCCTCAGTAACAGCCAGCGCCCCTCCCGGACAAAAGTCATTTTGTAAATCAATTAAAAGCAGTGCCGCATTCATTGATATTCCACCGGATCAGTTAGTGTCAGTGAGTTCACCACGCAGGTTTTGTTGCATTAACCGGCGAATGTCTTCAGGGGTTAAAGATTGACTCAATAAATAATGTAGTTTTGTCAGTGCGGCCTCGACCGTCATATCAAAGCCACTGATAACACCGGCGTGGGCCAATGCATTACCGGTTGCATAGCCTTCCATATTGACTCTACCGGAAATACATTGTGTCAAATTGACTACCACAATACCTCGCTCGCTGGCATTTTTTAACTCATCCAGTAACTCGGCTTTTTGTGGTGCGTTTCCCACACCATAAGAACGTAAAATCAGGGCTTTAACGGGCTGCAACAGGAAGTTGCGCACCACCGCGCCGGATATCCCAGGATAAATAGTCACCACACCGATCGGTTGAGGGGTGATGTTATGGACAATCAATGGCCCATTATTGGCTGGTGACTCGACCGACACCATACGCCGAATATGAATACCAGCCTCAAGCAGTACTGACAGATTCGGGGAGGCAAAAGCATCAAAACCATCAGCATGGGCTTTAGTGGTGCGATTGCCACGGAATAATTTGTTGTTAAAGAACAGACTGACTTCATTCACTGGGTGGTTCGCGGCCAGATAGAGGGCGTTAAGCAAGTTGGTTTGCCCATCAGAGCGTAACTCTGCCAACGGGATCTGAGAGCCGGTAACAATCACTGGCTTGGCCAGATTTTCTAACATGAATGACAGGGCCGAGGCTGTAAATGCCATGGTGTCTGTGCCATGTAAAATAACAAAGCCGTCGTATAAGTCGTAGTTTTGCTCAATATCGTTGGCAATATGCTGCCAGTCCTCGGGTGTCATATCTGAGGAGTCAATTAATGGCGCATATTCATGGATAGTGAAATCAGGCATTTCGGGACGATGGAACTCAGGCATCAGCGCAAGTTGGCGTTGCAGATGGCCGGATACGGGGATGTATCCATGTTCCGAGCGCTGCATACCGATGGTACCGCCAGTATAGGCAACATAAATAGATTTCTTCTGCATAAGCATGAGGGCCTGAAAAGTAGTACTGAATAAGATGAGTGAATTATAGGGAGACTGACGAGGAAAAAAAGCCCGGCGGGTGCCGGGCGGAGTATTTTGATTAATTTTCTAGCGGACATCACCACAGGTTAGGCATAACGCATAGCGATTCTGCGGGTCATTCAATGTACTGAGTAAACTTGGCTGCTCTTTCACGGCTTGCGCCATAGCAGATAGCGGGGCAGGTATCCAAGCCTGAATGGCGGCGGGTAACATGGCCTGTACCGATGCGCTCATTTGGCCGAAAATCAAGTCACTAAGACTCGGCTCATCAACAAACCAATTCAACTGCCAGGTTTTCAGTTGTGCCAGCTCCGCGACCTTCTTCACCGCGTCATCAAAGTCACCTAACTGATCCACCAGACCGTTACTTTTAGCATCAATCCCAAGCCACACATGGCCCTGTGCGATTTGATCCACTTGTTCAGGGGTTTTATGACGTGAAGTTGCGACCAGGTCAATAAAGGTCTTGTAGCCATTTTCGATATTAATTTGCATCATCTGCGAAAACTCAGGCGGCAAGTTTTTAGTAATCGAAATATCGGCTAATGGCGACGTGGCTACGCCGTCAGTATGAACACCAATACTTTCCAGTGAATTTTGGAAGGTATTAATCACGCCGAAAATACCAATCGAGCCGGTAAGGGTGCTCGGGCTGGCAACGATATAGTTAGCGGGTGTGGAGATCCAATACCCACCCGATGCCGCCATTCCCCCCATCGATACCACCAAGGGTTTATTGGCTGCGCGTAACGCCGCTAATTCTGAACGAATCAACTCAGAGGCGCTGACACTGCCCCCAGGGCTATTTACTCGCAGAATTACGGCTTTAATTTTTGGATCTAAACGCGCCTGGCGAATCTGTGCTGCCAGCGAGTCGCCACCCACGTTGCCCGGAGTTTGCGGACCATCAATGATGGCGCCGTTAGCAAAAATAACCGCTATCTGCTCGCCCTGCTGTGGTGTAGGTACCGGTTGATAGTCATAAATACTGACGTAATTAAAGTCGTTATTCTTTTTATCCCAACCAAAGGTTTTAACCAACTCGGTTTCTACCTCAGGGCGTGACGCTAATGTATCCACCAGTTTATTGTCCAGCGCATATTTTGCCGGAGAACCGCCAGCGGCTTGCAACCCACTGATAATACCCGCGGCACCTGGGAACAGTTGCTCTGGCGTTAACTGCCGGTTGGCAGCAACAGCAGTAAGATAATTTTGCCATAACCCACCAATCCAGCGGCTGTCTGCTTCACGTGCAGCCGGTGACATATCATCACGAATCATCGGTTCAACCGCGGACTTGTAGGTGCCAACCCGGAAGATATTAGTGGTGACTTTAAGTTTTTCCAGCAACGATTTGTAATAGAGGTTATTACTGGCGAAACCATGCAGATCGACCGCCCCTTGTGGCGATAGATAGATTTTATTAGCAAAGCTGGCTAAATAGTATTGGGTTTGATTATAGCTATCGCCAATTGCATAGATTGGCTTACCGCTGTCACGGAATTCCCGCAGCGCTTTACCTATATATTGCAATGAAGGTTGGTCGGCACCGGTAAAATCACTCAGTGACAGCACCAAACCGGTAATATTTTTATCGGTTTTTGCCAGACGAATAGTTTCGACAATATCAAACAGCGAGTTTTCCTGTAGGCGATTACTGGATGCCCCTAAGAACTCACGCCCCAATTGACGTAATTTATTGTTTACCGCGGGCTGATCAACCACCACGCCACTTAAATTTACCAGCAGCGCGCCTTTAACCGGTTCTGCTGGTTTACTTTGGAACTGAAGGTAAATACCCACACCGACTAAAATTAACAGTATTAAGAACAGATTAAGAATAAATTCCCTGACGAAATTAAGCAGACGCCAGGTCCACTTGAAAAAGCCAGCAATAATTCGCCACAAAGTGCGCATGTTATCTCCAACAAAACCGGGCAAGTACGGTTATCCTAATGACCTGACGAACAAATGTCAGCTTTAAATCACTGTTAAGCCTAGCCGAAAGGTCAACACTGGCAACAAAACGACAACTTATGCTACCGTGCTGAAAATGAAAATCGTTATCAGGAGAGAATGATGGATGCGTTAGAACTGTTACTTAACCGCCGTTCGGCGTCCCGTTTGACCACCCCAGCCCCAACGGGTGAGGCATTGGATCATATTATCCATGCGGGCATGCGGGCACCTGACCATGGCACATTGCAGCCATGGCGCTTTATTTTGATTGAAAATGAGGGGCTAGAACGTTTTAGTCAATTGTTACAACAAGCAGTGCAACATGATGGTGCTGATGACGCCGTATTGGAAAAAGCAAAACAAGCGCCGTTTCGTGCGCCGCTGATTATTACCGTTATTGCTCATGTCACTGAAAACCCCAAAGTGCCCAATTGGGAACAAGTGGTTTCCGCCGGTTGTGCGGTACAAGCGATGCAAATGGCCTCACTGGCTCAAGGCTTTAATGGTATCTGGCGTACCGGCTCCTGGACCCATCATCACGTGGTTCGTCAGGGGTTTGCCTGCCGTGAACAAGATGAAATAGTCGGCTTCCTTTATCTCGGCACACCACAACTGAAATCAGCGACGAAAGTGACCCCACTGGATTACACCACTTTTGTGAGCTATTTCTGATAGTTATATGGTCTATAATCAATAGGTTTCAAGGCGCCAGCGAAGCAACAAATCGCTTGGGGCCGTCTTGAACATCACAGATTATGCACTTTTATAGGAACTAAGCTGTGTTTTCGTCTGCTTTGTGACCAACCTATCTGCCCGACAGCGGCCTCTACTTACCAAGCCACGCCATAGGCGCTACCATAGGCAGTCTGGATACTAGGCCTACGAGCATAATTCCTCAATAAACTGCTTATTACTGACCATCACACGGGAGAGTGTTATGACACCGCCAGCGATACGTCTTACCCAATACAGCCACGGAGCGGGGTGCGGTTGCAAAATTTCGCCCAAAGTTTTGGATAAGATATTGCATACCGATCAGCAGAAGTTTCTTGACCCCCGGCTGTTGGTGGGGAATGAAACGCGTGATGATGCAGCAGTTTATGATATTGGCGGCGGTGTTGGCATCATCAGCACTACCGACTTTTTTATGCCGATCGTTGACGATCCCTTTGATTTTGGCCGAATTGCAGCCACCAATGCTATCAGTGATATCTATGCGATGGGGGGTAAACCCATTATGGCGATTGCCATCCTGGGCTGGCCGATAGATAAACTGACACCTGAAGTTGCCCAACAGGTTATCGAGGGCGGGCGCTATGTTTGCCAGCAGGCCGGTATTTCTCTGGCAGGGGGGCATTCCATTGATGCGCCTGAGCCGATTTTCGGTCTGGCGGTCACCGGAATTGTCAGCACTGAGCAGGTTAAGAAAAACAGTGCCGCACAGGCTGGTTGTAAGCTATTTCTGACCAAACCGCTGGGTATTGGTATTCTGACGACGGCAGAAAAGAAAAGTAAGTTGCGACCTGAACATCAAGGGGTAGCAACAGAAACCATGTGTCAGTTGAATAAATCAGGGGCGGGCTTTGCCAGTATTGCCGGTGTCACTGCCATGACCGATGTTACCGGGTTCGGCCTGTTAGGGCATTTAAGCGAGATTTGTCAAGGGTCTGGTGTTCAGGCCAAATTACATTTCTCGGCTATACCGCGATTACCGGCGGTTGAAGAGTATATTGCTGTGGGTTGTGTGCCGGGGGGAACTGGGCGTAATTTTGACAGTTATGGCCATCTGATCGGCGAGATGACCGAGTTACAGAAAACGTTATTGTGTGACCCACAGACTTCCGGTGGTTTGTTGTTAGCCGTATTGCCTGAAGCGGAGGCTCAGGTGCAGGCTATTGCGGCTCAGCACGGTATGACGCTCAGTTCTATTGGCGAGTTGAGCTCTGTGGATAACTGCCGGGCGTTGATTGAGATTACAGAATGACCTTTTCTTTGATGCATTTTTGCGGTGAATGATGCGACTTTTTATTGCTGAAAAACCCAGTTTGGCGCGGGCGATTGCCGATATTTTGCCAAAGCCGCATCGTCGAGGCGATGGATTTATTGCCTGTGGCAGTGATCAAATGGTGACTTGGTGTGTGGGTCACTTGCTGGAACAGGCCCAACCTGATGCTTATGACAGCCGCTATGCACGTTGGTCGTTAGCTGATTTACCTATTATTCCTGAAAAATGGCAACTACAGCCTCGGCCCTCGGTCAGTAAGCAATTGAATGTTATCAAACAACTTTTGCAACAGGCCGACGAAGTGGTGCATGCCGGTGACCCAGACCGCGAAGGGCAACTGTTGGTTGATGAAGTATTGGATTACCTCGATTTGGTGGCAGAGAAGCGGCAAAATGTCCGCCGTTGCCTGATTAACGATCTCAACCCGCAGGCAGTGGAGCGTGCGGTGGAGCGTTTGCGTTATAACCGCGAGTTTATCCCGTTATGTGTTTCGGCATTGGCCCGCGCCAGAGCCGATTGGCTATATGGCATCAATATGACCCGTGCCTATACTATTCTTGGGCGTAATGCAGGTTATGATGGTGTTTTGTCAGTAGGGCGGGTACAAACGCCGGTATTAGGCTTGGTTGTCCGCCGTGACGAAGAAATTGAAGATTTTATTCCCAAAGACTTTTTCGAAGTTAAAGCCCATATTGTCACGCCTGCGGATGAGCGTTTTATTGCCCTATGGCAGCCGAGTGATTCTTGCGAGTCATATCAGGATGAAGAAGGGCGCTTGTTGCATCGGCCACTGGCTGAACATGTGGTTAATCGCATCACGGGTCAGCCTGCATTTGTAACTTCCTATAATGATAAACGGGAATCAGAAACCGCACCGTTACCCTTTTCCCTTTCGACATTGCAGATTGAAGCTGCTAAACGCTTCGGTTTGAGCGCTCAACAAGTTCTGGATATTTGTCAGCGTTTATATGAAACGCACAAATTGATTACGTATCCGCGTTCAGATTGCCGATACCTACCAGAAGAGCATTTCGCTGGGCGTCATTCGGTATTGAATGCCATCAGCATTCATCAGGCTGACTTATTGCCGTTGGAGGTAATGGACAGTGATCGGCGTAATCGCTGCTGGGATGACAAAAAAGTCGATGCCCACCACGCCATTATCCCAACAGCACGGGCCAGTAAGGTGAATCTAACCACTGATGAAGGCAAAGTTTACCGATTGGTAGCACAGCAGTATCTGATGCAATTTTGTCCAGATGCACAATTTCGTAAATGTGTCATTGAGCTCGATATTGCTGGCGGCAAGTTTGTCGCTAAGGCCCGTTTTCTGGCGGAGGCGGGGTGGCGTACCTTGCTTGGTAGCAAAGAGCGCGATGAAGAAAATGAAGGCTCGCCGTTGCCGGTGGTGGAGAAAGGTGCTGAATTATTGTGTGAGCGGGGTGAGGTTGTTGAACGGCAAACTCAGCCGCCACGACCATTTACCGATGCCAGTTTATTATCAGCGATGACCGGAATCGCGCGGTTTGTGCAGGATAAAGAGCTGAAAAAAGTGTTACGTGCAACGGATGGGTTGGGGACTGAGGCAACACGAGCTGGGATTATTGAGCTACTTTTCAAACGTACTTTTTTATTCAAAAAAGGGCGTTATATTCATGCAAGCCCTGCGGGAAGAGCATTGATTCACGCGCTGCCTGATATTGCTGCACGGCCCGATATGACGGCCCATTGGGAATCGACACTGACACAAATCAGTGAGAAAAATTGTCGTTATCAGGATTTCATGCAGCCACTGGTGGCAACATTGCAAGATTTAATCAGTCAGGCAAAACAAAATCGTTCACCTCAGGTTTTTCGCGGGTTGCCAGCAGCACCGTCTGGGGCGATAAAGAAACGTAAAAAAGCACCGTCCAAAACCAAGGATAATAAGTCATGAGAATATTGTTATTGCTAGGTTGTATTGGTTTTGCCTCGCTTATTTCTGCAGCGGCGATGGCCAATCGTAACAATGTCGATGTTGTTGTTCCTTTGCCACCTGAAATATGGAATAACTCATCAAATCGCAACACGAATAATAATCCGTGCACTCGCTGTTGTGTCTATCAAAATCAGAATTATTCTGAAGGTGCTGTATTGCGAGTTGAAGGTGAAGTGTTGCAGTGTGTGCGTGATAGCAGTGTGATCGGTACCAATCCATTGATTTGGAAGCGGTTGACCAGATAACAGGCTAACGTTTCTGGGCAATAAAAGCATCTAAAAGCGGAACATCGGCGGGTGCCAGAGGGTAACGGTAAGCCTCCTCTGGTGCCAACCAGACCACTGCGGAGTGACAATGCAATGCTAGCTTGCCGCTGAAACTCTCAACGAGCCAGGCATGCAATCTGATGGTCTGTTTATCTGAATCCCATTGATTGGTGGCGATATATCGGGTCACTGATGCCTCAATATTTAACTCTTCGGCCAGTTCACGTATCAGAGCCTGAGGTTGGTTCTCTCCCGCCTCAACTTTCCCTCCAGGAAACTCCCACAAACCGGCCTGATCACGGCATGAGTCCCGCTGAGCCAGCAGAATCTTACCATTTTGTTCAATAATGGCGGCGACAACATCAATCATTTTTTGTTTACCCAGCTTTGGTCGCGTATTGGTAAGTGGTAGGCCCATTTTGATAGGGCCTCCACTTATGTCATCAGAGCGCGAATTCAGACCATACTGGCGCGTGGTCTGAGGGTTTTTCCATGCCGCGAATTGCATAATCAATTCCTGTCGCAACGCAGCGGGTAGCCAGTGGCTGACTTGCCAACAATAAATCTATACGCAGGCCTCTATTCTCATCAAAACCACGGGAGCGATAATCAAACCACGAAAATTGATTGTTACACTCAGGATTAGCTGCACGGAATGTATCAACCAGCCCCCAGTTTTGTAAACGCTCCAGCCAGGCACGCTCTTCAGGCAGAAATGAACACTTACCTGTGCGCAGCCAACGTTTACGGCTCTCTTCGCCAATACCAATATCCAGGTCAGTTGGACTAATATTTAAATCCCCCATAATCAGTACCTGAGCATCTGCTGAAAGTTGTTGTTCCAGATATTGTTGTAAGTCAGCATAAAAACGCTCTTTTGCTGGAAATTTTATGGGGTGATCACGGCTTTCTCCTTGGGGGAAATAGCCATTAATAACAGTGAGAGGACCATTTGGCGTTGCAATATCAGCCATTATAATACGACGTTGAGCATCTTCTTCATCAGTAGGGAAGCCACGACGAACAGCCAATGGTTCATTTTTGGTTAACAGCGCCACACCATAATGACCTTTTTGCCCATGATAAAAAACGTGGTAACCATGCTGACTGACATCCTCAAGGGGAAACATATCATCATGTACTTTCGTTTCCTGAAGGCCGATAACCTCTGGTTGATGTTGCTCGATTATCGCCGCTAGTTGATGTGGTCGAGCACGTAGGCCATTGATATTAAAAGAGACAAACTTCATGGTTAGCACCGTTTATTCGATAAAAATGATTTCAGATATTAGCAGATACTGAATAAAAATGTAACGCACAGGTAAAGAATAAAGAAATTGGATAATACCGATTGATAACGAAAGTGAAATAAAATAATACCAATGAATTTAGTTGGTAAGTCTATTTGCCATTTATAGCTATTAAAATTTAAGTCGCCATTCAGATATCTATTTATGCTTTAAATTAATTATCTGGAAGTGACCACTATTAAAATAAAACGTGAACGGTGGTTTTGTATTTGTAAATATCAATTGTAAATTCAAATTATATATTTTTTGTGAATGTAGTGCAGGGTTATTAGCGGTGTAACCACCTTGAAAGTTAAAGGGTGAAAATATCGTTTTTTTATTCTTTGCAATGGAGTTATTCATTTTAACTACCAGAGCTATCCGATTCCAGCTACGTATGTTAACTGATTTTGTAACGGGGTGGATAAAAAATAGTTATTAAATATCATAGAACTACGAATGGTTGTCTGTTAGAACTATGTGTAATGTTGAGATGCTAATAGACAGAGTCTTACAGTTTTTTCGTAAAAAACGACATCAAAGTATTAATTTCTACGCAGTAATAAATTTTTATAATTTACCTTTCAATTATTTTAAATGCAATTTATATAATAAACTTATTTAATGTTGAATGTTATCTACAGCTAGCCTTGTGCATGTTGACATGCCTGTCATTTTTTCTGATAAATTTTTACGCAAAGGATTAGTGAATTATGTTTCTATCTCGAAAGCTAGAGGCTTTTATGGCCGTAGTCGAAAATGGCTCGCTGAGTAAGGCCGCAAGGGTGATGAACAGGACTACACCTCCGGTAGCAAAGTCGATCAAAGACTTTGAAAATATAATAGGAAAAAAACTTTTTAAAAGAGAGAAATTTGGTATGAGTTTAACAAGGGATGGTGAGATTTTATATAATGATCTAAAAGATTTATATCAGCAAGAAAAAGAAATCACAAAAAAACACCTTACTGGGCACGTATCGAATGTCATCAATATTTACTACGATTGGGGTAAAAGTGAGAACTTGACAAAACTCTATCGGGAGGCAGAAAAGAATAACATTCAAGCTAATATAATTAAATTTTACTATGAAAATATTGATGAAATTGGAGACTATGATGGAAATTCACTTATCCTGTCATCAGAAAAAATCTCTAGCGAAAGATTTACGTTGTTAAACGAAGTGCCAGACAGTGGTTTCGGTATCTATGGACGCAAAGATATAATAAATGAAAGTCAAGATATTATAAATATTCTCCACAAGAATGTTTGGTTGTGCAACCCGACACTATATAGAAGTGACTTTGTTAAGAATCTTGAAGAATCAGTTAAAAAACAACATGATAAAGTTAGTGTTAGGCAGGTGGATAACCTGGCTTGCTGCCTAAACTTTATTTACTCTGGTCGCTATATATGTATTACAGATTCAATAATGGATGATTTCAATGGTGATTCTAAACTGGATTTTATAAATTTAGCCAGTTTTGAAAGTGAGAATAAGTTATATTTTTATAAATCACGCTCACATTCAAGTGTATTAAATAGACTTATTGAGTACATTCATACGATGGTATAAAACTATCTAGACTATTAGCCGGTTGTATCGCTACCCTCGGCGACCTTCCCTGATGGCAATATCTTTGATTTTTATTGTTTTTATTGGATTGGAATAACTCTAGGAGATGGTGGTGGGGGAAGGATTATTCGTCACTGCGTTCCTCACCCTTCGGGCCGCCGCTGCGCGTCGTTGTCTCGCTACGCTCGGTGCGAACCTTGTCGAAGGTTCTTACCTTCCCTGATGGTAATATCTTTGATTTTTATTGTTTTTATTGGGTTGGAATAACTCTAGGAGATGGTGGTGGGGGAAGGATTCGAACCTTCGAAGTCGATGACGGCAGATTTACAGTCTGCTCCCTTTGGCCGCTCGGGAACCCCACCACTGAATTTGTGGTTTTTATTACTAAGATACTTGGCCGTATCTGTGATGCTACCTTGTCGAAGGTTCTTACCTTCCCCTTAAATGCTCATCTCGATTTATTAATTTGCGGATAAGTTTAAAGTTCAAGGTAAAAATGGTGGTGGGGGAAGGATTCGAACCTTCGAAGTCGATGACGGCAGATTTACAGTCTGCTCCCTTTGGCCGCTCGGGAACCCCACCACTGGCCTAACTGCTTATCAATACTGTCTTGGTAAGCGGGGCGCATCATATCAAATGAAGCGCCCCTGTAAAGACTTGAAATGAAAAAAATAAGTTGTTCGGTGCTTTTTTGTTCTTGAAGATGTTTATCTGGGCAAAAAACATCTGTTTATTGCGCGCTTACAGGATAACGGTGCGGTTACCGTAAACAAAAACACGTTGTGCTAAAACACGATACAGAGCACGACTCAGAACGTTTTTTTCCACATCTCGCCCGGCTCGCATCATATCTTCAGCCGTGTACGAATGATCGACGTGAATAACATCTTGCATGATGATTGGGCCTTCATCCAGGCTATCGTTTACATAGTGAGCCGTGGCACCAATAATTTTCACCCCCCGCTCATAAGCCTGGTGATAAGGGCGAGCACCGATAAATGCAGGCAAGAATGAGTGGTGGATATTAATAATCTGGTAAGGGAAGCGTTGAACAAAGGCTGGTGTTAGCACCCGCATATATTTGGCCAGAACCACGTAGTCTGGTTGGTATTGTTCAATTTGCTCAATCAGACGTTGGTCATGTTGATCACGAGTCAAACCTTCGTGGCTGATGAGATGGAAAGGGATATCAAAGCGCTCCACTAAATTCTGTAGTGCATCATGATTGCCAATCACCGCCGCAATTTCAACATCCAGACCACCATAGGCACTCTTCATTAATAAGTCGCCGAGGCAATGTGCTTCTTTGGTGACCATAATGACAATACGGCGACGCCCTGCGGTATGTAATTCGCGGTTGGTGCCTTCGGGTAAAGCATCATCTAAGTCTGCCAGCAGGGTAGTATCGTTAAAAATACCTTCAAGCTCTGTACGCATGAAAAAGCGGCCAGTCAGATGATCAACAAATTCATTATTCTGCACGATATTCAACTGGTGCTTGTAACAAATATTGGTAATTTTTGCGATTAAGCCTTTAGCGTCAGGGCATATAGTGCGTAACACTTTCTTTTGTACATTCTGGTGTGGCATAAGGTGGTAAATCCTGTCTTAACAGTACTTGATGTTATGTAAATGTTTGATGCTACGGTCCGTAATGAAACGATTTTACTGTTAATGCCCGCAGCATTTCTTATATTTTTTCCCTGAACCGCAAGGACAGATATCATTTCTACCCACCGACGGCCGGACTCCGTCGATATAGTACCAGTGTTCTTTTATTCGAAGGAAGCGGGAACGTTCATGCATTGTGCTTATCTGCATATTATTTGGATCAGTAAAGCGGGCAATGAACTCAACAAAGGCTTCGTCATCATGACTGCCAGTAGTTTCTGCAATAACTGTTAATCCGTGCCATACAGTATTGGTGAAGCTTTGAATTATTCCATCTCGCCATTCTTGTGCCTTGCAGTCTGGATGCCAGGTTTTAATCAGATAGTCCGCATCCTTTTTTACATAGGCGCTATAGCGTGAGCGCATCAGTATTACAGGTTTGGCCGCAACTTGCGTGTTAAGGATATAAGGCGCACAGCATCGTTGATATTCAAAGCTGCTGCCACATGGGCACTGTTCTGACAAAATTTCTCCGAAAAACCAATAATGCCATCTTATCTGCGAATGAATGGTCAGCAACAGAAGAAGGCGGGCAATCAAATAGGGGCAAATAGGGCCTTATCTTACCTAATCACGGGATGAGGTTCAAAGTTGATAATTTTGCGCGGGATATGGGGTGAACTTAAGTTTTGTGATGTTGCTCACAAAAATAGTTGACCGGCGTTTCATTATGGAGTAACTTAATAACTGTGATGTGTATCACATAAAAATAATGATATTTACAGGAGCAACCCATGAAACTGATCAATAAAGTTATCGCTATGTTCGAAAAAATGACTGTCTCATTTGGTACTATTAACGGTTAATTATTTCCTAAATAATCCGTAAGAATTCATAATATTCTGAGAAAGGTCGAGTTATAGTTAATAACACTATAGCCCACGAGAGCTAACGGTGAAATGACAGCATGTAACGCGATTATCTATTTATTGAATCTTATATTACTAGATAATATTAAATCTTTTAATTTGTCTTAACTCCGAATATTTACTCTGAATAGCCACTACTATAGTGGCTATTTTGCTGTGTTATGTCGAGTGTCAAAGCAATAAAGTCAAAAATAGCAACGGTTACTGAATGAACTGAGTGCTACCTCTCTGTTTTATCTTTTACTTAGTGACAACTAGCCACTGTTTTTACCATATAGAAACTAAGTGGGTCGTATTGATAACAACCAAATTCAGACGTAAATTCAAAGCCTAATCGCTGGTACAGTTTTACCGCTTCAGGTTGATGAATCCCTGTCTCCAAATAAACATATTTTAAATTCAAAGAGATAGATTTTTCGAGCAGTGCTGTAACTAGCATTGACGCAATGCCATGACCTCGGCAGTCAGGGATGACAAAAACGCGCTTAATCTCAGGATATGTACTTTCGGGTTGGAAAAGAATGGCGCATCCCACAGCGCGACCTTGTCGTGTTGCAATATAAACGAATGTTTTTTTCTGAGCCATACTCTCAATCGACTCTGTATGATTACTTTCAGCCGGATAGAGTGCTTCTTGATACGCATCTAATTGAGCAATTAATGCAATAAGATCTGGATTAAATAGATCGGTTTGGCATATTTCAATATTCACAGTATATCCTTCCACTTACAGCCTATATCTTAGTAATGAAATGTAAACTATTTGTATCAATTTACCAGAAGGATAAATGTTAACTATAGTTCAATCAGTAGGGTTATAGCACTGGCGAGTAAATATGGATTTTTCCTCTGAGTGAGCGCTAAGTTGTTGCGTGCTAGCGTTAAGAGCCAAGCGGCAGTGTCGATAACAAAATCAGAGTCTGATTTATTTAGTTGAGCGGTAAAGTGCCAAATTGATCGAAAATGGACGAAATAAAAATGAGAAAAATTAAGATTGGACTGGCACTTGGCGCGGGTGCCGCGAAGGGATGGGCACATATCGGGGTCATTAACGCGCTAGGAAGAATGGGCGTCAAAGTTGATGTTGTTGCCGGTTGTTCGGTTGGTGCCTTGGTTGGTGCAGCGTATGCCAGTGATCACCTGAATGTGATGGAACGCTGGGTTCGTTCGTTTAAATATTGGGATGTTATTCGATTGATGGATTTCTCCTGGCGTCGTGGCGGATTACTGCGGGGTGAGCGGGTTTTTAATGCTGTAAACCAAATAATTGAAGTGCAGGACATTACTGAATGTAAATTGCCCTTTGGGTCTGTTGTAACCAACTTAACGACGGGCCGTGAGTTATGGCTTACTGAGGGGGATATTAAACAGGCAATTAGGGCTTCATGCAGCATGCCTGGATTGCTTTCTCCTGTCCGCTTCGGTAGCTATTGGTTGGTTGATGGTGCAGTAGTCAATCCTGTTCCTATTTCTTTGGCAAGAGCAATGGGCGCTGACATTGTGATTGCCGTTGATTTGCAACATGATGCACATCTGATTCGGCAAGATCTGTTTTCCTCACAATCATCTCCTGAAGGTAAACCCCCGGAGATGCCAGCAAGTTGGCATCTGCGCTTAAAAGCACGAATAACCAATATGTCAGGTAATCCAACGATGGCCGTTCCCAGCGCCATGGAGATAATGTCTACCTCAATACAGGTATTGGAGAACAGATTAAAACGTAACCGTATGGCAGGAGATCCTCCCGATGTGTTGATCCAGCCCTACTGCCCACAAATATCAATGCTGGATTTCCATCGGGCGGATGAAGCCATTGCCGCTGGACAATTGGCTGTGGAGAAAAATATAGAGCAGTTACGTCCTTTGGTAGGGGGCTGATGAGTAACAAATGTGTGTGAGTAAAGCAGTACGTAACAATTTCAGACAAGCACAAACAGCCATTTTGGGCCACTATTACGTTTAAGGTTAGCAAGAGAAGCAGTACATGGAAAAACCATTAGCAGGTAAAAATATTTTAGTCGTCGAGGACGAAACGGTCTTCCGTACTGTAATCACTGAGTTTCTAAGGGCACTCGGTGCGGCAGTCCAGCAGGCAGAAAATGGCCTGGAGGCGTTAGAGCAGATTAAGGTCCAATCACCTGACCTGATACTCTGCGATCTCGCTATGCCTAAGATGGGAGGGATCGAGTTTGTTGAGCGTTTACTCATGCAAGGAGTAAAGATCCCTATTTTAGTTATATCGGCTACTGATAAGATGACTGACATTGCTAAAGTCATGCGTATGGGCGTGAAAGACGTACTGTTGAAACCGATCGTGGATTTAAATCGGTTACGTGAAGCGGTGCTGGCATGCCTTTATCCCATACTGTTTACCTCTCATGCAATTGAAGAGACAGAACTTATCCAGGATTGGGATGCATTACGTAAGAATCCTCATGATGCAGCGCAGTTACTTAAGCAATTGCAACCACCGGCACAGCAAACCATTGCACACTGTCGGGTAAATTACCGGCAGTTAACGATGGTCGAGAAACCGGGATTAGTCCTTGATATCGCTGCATTATCAGATAAGGACCTGGCATTTTATTGTCTGGATGTCACCCGCGCCGGGGATAACGGAATTTTAGCCGCACTATTATTACGCGTGTTATTTAACGGGATTCTTCAAGAGCATTTGGCACATCAACAACAGCGTTTACCGCAGATGTCAACGTTACTTAAACAAGTTAACCAGTTACTAAGACGTACTCATTTGGATGGGCAGTTTCCTTTGCTCGTTGGTTATTATCATGTGGAATATAAAAATTTAATTCTGGTTTCGGCTGGTCTTCACGCGAATGTTAGTGCGGGTAAAAATCAGATTCAACTTAGTAATGGTGTGCCTTTAGGTACGTTAAAAACAGCACATTTAAATCAAATTAGTCAGCGTTGTGAAGCATGGCAATGCCAGGTATGGGGAGGAGGGAGTCGATTGAGGTTGATGCTTTCAGCCGATGAATAGTTTATATTTTGAAAGTATTACTCAATAAATAGTTCACGTAATTTATGTATCTTGCTCACTTATTCACTGCTATGACCCTCCAAGTCTCAATGGTTCTATAACGAATCTACGAAATAAACCTCATTTGTTTCAATCAATGAGTATGCCCGAGATGTAAGAAATATCGGTTGATATACTTTCCTCCTTACTTGTGGCTGAAAATTTTCAGTTAACTTTTATTATTCGCTGGCAATAAGGTTGGCTACCTCAGGCTAAATTAAGGTTAGGTCTTGATAATGGTCGGCGGTGTGTCTCTTATCGAATTCCAACTTGAGGATTGATTGCATGAAAGTGACGGTTTTTGGTATCGGTTATGTAGGACTGGTTCAGGCAGCAGTACTTGCCGAAGTTGGTCATGATGTCCTGTGTATCGATATCGATGCAAACAAAGTTTCCGACCTACAAAAAGGCCGTGTCGCTATTTTTGAACCAGGATTAGCGCCATTGGTAAAAGAAAACTACGACGAGGGCCGGCTTCGATTTTCAACAGATGCCGAAGCCGGTGTTGCTCATAGCACGATTCAGTTTATTGCGGTTGGTACTCCTCCTGATGAGGATGGTGCGGCTGACCTTAAATATGTGTTAGACGTTGCCAGCACTATTGCGAAATATATGGATGCGCCTAAAGTTATTATCGATAAATCAACTGTGCCAGTGGGTACCGCGGAACAAGTGCAGCAAAGGATTAAAGCGATTTTACAGCAACGTGGACAAGATATAGCTTTCAATGTGGTATCGAACCCTGAATTCTTAAAAGAAGGCGCTGCTGTTGCTGACTGTAAGCGGCCTGAGCGTATCGTTATCGGAATTGATACTGATGATAATGGTGTGATTGATTTAATTAGCGAACTATACGAGCCATTCAACAGAAATCATGACCGCATGTTAATTATGGATGTCCGCAGTGCAGAACTGACCAAATATGCAGCAAACGGTATGTTGGCGACAAAAATCAGTTTCATGAATGAGATCGCTAATATCGCAGAGCGGCTCGGTGCAGATATCGAAAAAGTACGCCAAGGTATTGGCTCAGATTCTCGCATTGGCTACCATTTTATTTATTCTGGTTGTGGTTATGGTGGTTCCTGTTTTCCAAAAGATATCCAAGCATTAATTCGTACTGCAGAAAATTGTGGCTATCAGCCGCAACTGTTGCGTGCAGTGGAGAGAATCAATAACGAACAAAAGTGTAAGTTAACTGAATTTATTCAATACCATTTTGATTCGCAGCTTGCAGGGAAAACATTTGCACTCTGGGGATTAGCATTCAAACCCAATACAGATGATATGCGAGAGGCCCCCAGTCGGATTTTGATGGAGGCTTTATGGCGCGCTGGCGCTATTATTCAAGCTTATGATCCAGAGGCAATGGATGAAGCTCAGCGTATTTATGGTGCAAGGGATGACCTAAAGTTAATGGGGACAAAAGAATCAGCGCTACAAGGGGCGGATGCTCTGATTATTTGTACTGAGTGGCAGAATTTTAGAGCACCTGATTTTGATATGATCAAGCTCCGATTAAAACAGCCGGTTATCTTTGATGGGCGTAATTTGTACGATCCAGAACGGTTAAATAGCCGAGGTTTTACCTATTATGGGATTGGTCGGGGTACATCGATTAATCGAGCGTAATAAGTTCTAAAGATGATTTTATGTGTTGGGTACAAAACTTAATTAGTTTCTGTTTTGTGCTCAATCTTCATGCCGTAGGGCGGGGGTGACACAACTCTTTCACTCCAAGATTCTCATATATCACAATATTATGGGAAATTTAGTCAGTTATATCGATTATTGTATTGTTATAAATTAGCAGAGCATTCTTATAGATTTACAAGCACAGTGATAACTAAGGGGTATTTATCGAATGCGATATGTTTAGGTTAGGTGCTCCTTGGCAATTGTATGTTAATTCAACAGCCGTATTGATAAGGATTTCAACTATGATTGCAGGGCAAGAGGGAGGTAAAAAAATACCCCCCGTATAATAGGAGGGTACTTTTATCATAATAGTAAATTAACTAATACTATTACAGCAGGAAATCATCCAGTGATTTACCTTCGTCTTCAATGGCTTTCTTAATCACTGCTGGAGTACGGCCTTGGCCTGTCCAGGTTTTAGTTTCGCCATTCTCGTCTACATACTTATATTTAGCTGGGCGTGCAGCACGCTTAGCTTTAGTTGTAGCTTTAGTTGCACTCATAGTTTGCAGCAGTTCATTTGGATCAATACCGTCTGCAATAAGCATTTCACGGTATTGGCTCAATTTACGTGTGCGTTCTTCAATTTCAGCTTGTACTTGAGAATCTTCTTCGCGGCGTTCGTTAACGACCACTTCAAGCTTCTCCAGCATTTCTTCTAAAGTTTCAAGAGTGCATTCACGCGCTTGTGCACGCAGAGTACGGATGTTGTTAAGAATCTTTAACGCTTCGCTCATTGTCCTGGTCTCAAATTATAATTGGTGGGGGGGCGTCTGGATAATAATAGAGTGCTATTTTAATTTCTGCAATAGACAATTTGATTAGCATCCTCGAATTTACGTATTTTATTAGCGAAAAGTTGCTGCTTGCTACTAATAAGCGATGGCGGTTTGTTATTCTCCGTAGTGTTTTTAACGTAAAAGTTCATTTTGCTCGCTAATGACCCTACGCGAAAACATGATTTTCTCACTAAGTTATAAGTTTGCTTTATATCAATAAAGCAAAAATAGACGACTTATCGTGCTAGCGTGTGCAATAACTGATCATGCAAAAAGTGCGATATTGATATAGCTATGATGAAAGATTGAGTAAGGGAAAAAGCATGCTGTATTGGTTTTGTCAGGTTCTGACAATATTTGTTATCACTATTTTACCAATTAACCATGGTAATACATTACTTGTATCATTAATGAACCAATCGCGGTACATCCTATCCGACCCTATTGCTATCCCACTCACCTAATCTGGTTAATGTTCAAGCAGCATACGTTCGCTGTATCAATATTGTGAGATTGGTCATGTAATGTACCTAATAATAGCAAGGTGCTTCAAATGAAAGTCTCGGCAGCTACATTAACGCTACCATTACTTAATATAGAAAACAGTAATATAGAGAAGTAGTCTGCTCCTCGTTAAGTCTGAATTTATGATAAACTTGATACTCGTTGTCATTGTGACCATTTATTATACCACTGGAGTTACGGGCCCATGGCTCAACTTTATTTTTATTACTCTGCGATGAATGCAGGGAAATCCACCGCGCTGTTGCAGTCTTCTTATAACTACCAAGAGCGGGGCATGCGTACCTTGGTGTTTACAGCAGAGATAGATAATCGCTTTGGTGTCGGGACTGTCAGTTCGCGTATTGGCCTGTCCTCACAGGCGCTGCTTTATAATAGTGGAACTTCACTATTATCCATTATTGCCACTGAGCATCAGGAAAAGCCTGTTCATTGTATCTTGCTAGATGAATGCCAATTTTTGACCAAAGAGCAAGTTCAGCAATTGTGTCAGGTGGTGGATGAACTGCATATCCCGGTATTGTGTTACGGTTTGCGTACCGATTTTCTCGGCGAACTATTTCCCGGTAGCAAATATTTGTTGTCGTGGGCTGACAAATTGGTTGAACTGAAAACAATTTGTCATTGTGGCCGCAAAGCAAACATGGTGCTGCGGTTAGACGAACAAGGCAGAGCTGTGCATGACGGCGAACAAGTCGTTATTGGTGGTAACGAAAGCTACGTTTCTGTTTGTCGCCGCCATTATAAAGAGGCGATTAAAGCGGCTTCTCTCCAAAATCCTTCCTAGATACTCATTGTCCACCAAGGATGCCTCACGGGATTTCTTATTGAAGCTGTGGGGTAACCAACCTTTTGCTGAGTTTACGCCATATGAAGCCATACAGCTTTATCCCTCGTATTTATGCGGGGTGAAAAGCCTTGGTTTAACGTTATATCCTGGACTGGGTCATTATTTTGGCTTTATCGCCACATTTTCTACAATCTTACAAAATTAATAAAAGACACGGTGTTGATCCTAATATCTCCTTAATCAATAGCCGATTCGGGGGATGACGTTATAACGCATTAGCTTGGGTATAGCAGGGGTTGGTGGCGATGTGGCAAGCCGTATTGAGATTAGTCAGGGGATTAGATGCGTGGTCCGTAGGAACGGACTATGGTGATTTGAGCGGTTATATACCAAATGTTTTTAAGTGTGCTTATAAAAAGAAACCCCCAACAGCAATGGCAATTGGGGGCTATATCTTCTGTTGTGTAACCCCCAGCTATAAATGGGGGTTACACATTAAGATTACTATTATTTCTTGGCTTTCTTTTCAGCTTTTGGTGCAGGAGCTGCTGTAACAGCAACTTCTTCACGGTCAAGTTCTTCGCTAAATTCGCGGCCGTAATAAGTATCCATCAAAATCTGTTTCAACTCAGAGATCAGCGGGTAACGTGGGTTAGCACCGGTACACTGGTCATCAAATGCATCTTCAGACAGTTTGTCTACTTTAGCTAAGAAATCAGCTTCTTGAACGCCAGCTTCACGAATTGATGCTGGGATACCCAACTCTGCTTTGATTTCATCTAACCAAGTCAGCAGTTTCTGAATTTTCTGTGCAGTACGGTCGCCCGGAGCACTCAGACCCAGATGATCTGCAACTTCAGCATAACGACGGCGCGCTTGTGGGCGGTCATATTGGCTGAAAGCAGTCTGCTTAGTTGGGTTGTCATTCGCGTTATAGCGAATAACGTTAGAAATCAACATGGCGTTGGCTAAGCCATGCGGGATATGGAACTCAGAACCCAGTTTATGGGCCATTGAGTGGCAGACACCCAAGAAGGCGTTAGCAAAAGCGATACCCGCGATGGTTGCGGCATTATGTACACGCTCACGAGCCACTGGGTTTTTAGCACCTTCATTGTAGCTGGCTGGCAGGAATTCTTTCAGCAGTTTCAGCGCTTGCAGAGCCTGGCCGTCAGAATATTCATTCGCCAATACAGAAACATAAGCTTCCAGAGCATGAGTTACTGCGTCCAGACCACCGAAGGCACATAAAGACTTAGGCATATTCATGACTAGGTTGGCATCAACGATTGCCATGTCTGGAGTCAATGCGTAGTCAGCTAATGGGTATTTCTGGCCTGTTGCATCGTCGGTAACTACCGCAAATGGTGTCACTTCTGAACCGGTACCTGATGTGGTGGTTACCGCGATCATTTTCGCTTTCACACCCATTTTCGGGAACTTGTAAATACGTTTACGGATATCCATAAAGCGTAATGCCAATTCTTCGAAGTGGGTTTCAGGGTGTTCGTACATGACCCACATGATTTTGGCTGCATCCATCGGTGAACCACCACCCAGCGCAATGATCACGTCTGGTTTGAAGGAGTTCATCTGCTCGGCACCTTTGCGCACGATGCTCAGGGTAGGGTCCGCTTCTACTTCGAAGAAGACTTCAGTCTCGATACCGTGAGATTTCAGCACGCTGGTGATTTGATCGGCATAACCGTTGTTGAACAGATAGCGGTCAGTCACGATGAAGGCACGTTTTGCACCGTCAGTTGCCACTTCTTCCAACGCGATAGGCAGAGAGCCACGACGGAAGTAAATAGATTTCGGTAGTTTATGCCACAACATGTTTTCTGCTCGCTTAGCCACAGTTTTCTTGTTGATCAAGTGTTTCGGCCCAACGTTTTCAGAGATGGAGTTACCACCCCATGAACCACAACCTAGCGTCAGAGATGGCGCCACTTTGAAGTTGTACAGGTCACCGATACCACCATGAGAGGCAGGGGTGTTGATTAGAATTCGGGCGGTTTTCATTTTATCGCCGAAATACTTAACGCGTGCAGGTTGGTTATCCTGGTCGGTATACAGGCAAGATGTATGGCCGATACCCCCCATTTCTACCAGTTTTTCCGCTTTATCAACTGCGTCTTCAAAATTCTTCGCACGATACATCGCTAAAGTAGGCGACAGTTTTTCGTGAGCAAATGGTTCTGACTCGTCAACAACCTTAACTTCACCGATAAGAATTTTGGTGTTGCTAGGAACTTTAATGCCAGCCATTTCAGCAATTTTAGTTGCTGGCTGACCAACGATAGCGGCGTTTAAACCACCATTTTTCAGAATGATATCCTGAACTGCTTTCAGCTCTTTACCTTGTAACAGGTAGCCACCATGGGAAGAGAAGCGCTCGCGAACTGCGTCGTAAGCTGAATCAACCACGATGATAGATTGTTCAGAGGCACAAATCACACCATTATCAAAGGTTTTTGACATCAAGATAGATGCAACAACACGTTTAATATCAGCGGTTTCGTCAACCACAACAGGAGTGTTACCTGCACCAACACCGATAGCCGGTTTACCTGAGCTATAAGCTGCTTTAACCATGCCTGGGCCACCGGTTGCCAGAATCAGGTTAATGTCAGGGTGGTGCATCAGTTGGTTAGACAACTCAACTGTTGGCGCATCAATCCAACCAATAATATCTGCTGGCGCACCTGCGGCAATAGCGGCTTGAAGCACGATATCTGCAGCTTTATTGGTTGCGTCTTTAGCACGTGGATGTGGAGAGAATACGATACCGTTACGCGTTTTAAGGCTAATTAATGCCTTGAAAATAGCGGTAGAAGTCGGGTTAGTTGTTGGCACGATACCGCAGATTAAACCAATAGGTTCAGCGATAGTAATTGTACCGAAGGTTTTATCTTCTTCTAAAATGCCACAAGTTTTTTCATCTTTGTAGGCATTGTAGATGTATTCAGAAGCAAAGTGATTCTTGATCACTTTATCTTCAACAATACCCATACCTGATTCCTCTACCGCCAGCTTGGCCAGGGGAATACGGGCATCCGCTGCAGCTAGAGCTGCGGCACGGAAGATTTTATCAACCTGCTCTTGAGTAAAGTTGGCATACTCGCGCTGGGCTTTCTTGACGCGTGCTACTAGCTCGTTAAGTTCAGCGACATTCGTTACAGCCATAATGCTCTCCTGATAATGTTAAACTCTTTTAGTAAATGAGCTGTTGAAGCAACTAGTATAGTCAGGCTCTAGTATGCCGTAAGGTCAAATAGAGCTAGTTTTATAGCTTACTTTCCCATTTTTTACCGCTGATTTACTGAAAGAGCTTTTGTTCCACTAAGAATAAGATGAGGGGGAAAATATCATTTTCAACCTTTATACTCTGTTTCTCAGTGAACTTACTCTCTACCACTGCTCAGAGCTTAACTATTCTTAGGTATGTTTTTCGTGATTTAAATCACAAAATCGTCAAGCTGACACCATTCAGCAATTATTTGTTGAGAGTAATTATCATTAACATGAATAAATTGATAATTCATGACGTTAAAGCTTCATTAACACCACAGGACATTAACAAGAGTTATCATTTTAAACGGTAAAAATTTACCTTGTATAAATGCTGTTTTATTACATAGATTCCTATGACTAATTCCATTACATTAGCGCGCACATCTGTAGAAGAGCGCCCTAAGGGTGATTTTTAGTGAAAAGAACTGTGGTCAGAGGCTTGAATAATGCAGGTGCCATTCTGCATGGTTGCGACATTATTTTTGTCGCGAATTTTCCAGGCACGGGCTATAAGGTGTGTTGTCTTGGGGCATTAAATTATAATGGCCTGTTATCTGTGACGTTTTTATCAGCTATTGCGCGGAGTGATGTGTGAGTCAATCATTGTTGGACCTTTCAGGTTACATCAAGTTTTTTGTTGGCTTATTTGCACTGGTAAACCCGGTAGGTATATTGCCGGTATTTATCAGTATGACCAGCTATCAGGCAGCGGCTGGGCGGGATAAAACTAACCTGACAGCTAACCTGTCAGTGGCGATTATCTTGTGGATATCCTTGTTCTTGGGGGATGCCATTCTGAAAATTTTTGGTATTTCCATCGACTCATTCCGTATTGCCGGTGGGATTCTGGTCGTCAGCATTGCGATGTCGATGATCAGCGGCAAACTCGGTGAGGATAAGCAGAACAAGCAGGAAAAAACCGAAACGGCGGTCCGTGAAAGTATCGGTGTTGTGCCACTCGCATTGCCCCTGATGGCAGGGCCAGGTGCCATCAGTTCAACAATTGTTTGGAGTTCCCGCTATCACAGCTGGCAGAATTTGTTAGGCTTGACGGTGGCTGTGGCCTTGTTTGCGTTCTGTTGCTGGTTGCTATTCCGGGCGGCTCCGCTGCTGGTTCGGCTGTTAGGGCAAACCGGTATTAACGTTATAACGCGTATTATGGGGTTGTTGCTGATGGCATTAGGCATCGAGTTTATTGTCACCGGTATCAAAGCGATTTTCCCCGGATTACTTTAATCTATCCCCATATCCCACGGTATGTAGGTCACCGGTATTATTACGGGTGACCTTTGCTGTTTTTCAGCCTGGTATTTAAATATCTAAGCATTATTTTAGTGCAGAATATGTATGTAATTTAATCTATTGCACTTAAATGCTGCAATAATGCTATCTCTATAAAGATAATTTGGCTTAAGGCTTATTTACTCATCTTTAATAAATCATTCAGTGACCCTCAGAGTAAACTAAATACGCTATTTGTTGTTAAAATGCTCACATCATTCTGTAGGGCTTGTGCGGAATTTATCTAGGTGTTATTAGTGATTACTCTGTAATCAGTAGGTGTTTATTCTGGTATTAGTGCTAATGTTAACTTTATGTTTCTAGAACGGCTTTTTTGACATTTTTTTTGCTGTGAATTTAAATTTTAAATGATTTTTTTTGAGCTAAATCATATAGATGATTATTTCTTAGGCGACTAATTAAGATAGGTAATATCGTTAGTTACTCTGTAGAAAAGAGAATTGCTTAACATTTCTGTAAAATTTATTGGCGTCAGATTTCGGGTTCTGTTAGTTTTCGGACAACTTCCCGACAAGAGATTTCTTGTTTTTTAATGAAACTAAACCGAATTTTGATTTTTGGAATAGTTATTGCTAGTCGTTGTGGGCAGCAGATTGACGTAAACCTTGAGAAAAACATCACGAAATCTCGTAAAAGGGCGGTTTGAAATGCAAATAAAGTTTAAGCAACCACCACTGGCAATAATTGGCGCTATTCTGGGTTTGTCATTTTCGGCTGTATCAATGGCGGCGGCAGTTCCGGCCAGTGTGGCATTAGTGATAGATCAGAGTATTACCATTAATAATGGTTCCGAGGTTGCCTCATTAGACCCGCATAAGGTTGAAGGCATTCCTGAAACCAATATTATTCTGAATTTATTAGAAGGTCTGGTGAGCAATGATGCTAATGGGCATATAATTCCGGCAGTTGCCATACGCTGGGATAATGACGGTTATAAAGTCTGGACCTTCCATTTGCGAGATAACGCCGTGTGGAGTGATGGAACTCCGGTCACTGCTCAGGATTTTGTCTATAGTTGGCAGCGTTTGGCTAGCCCTAAAGTGGGTTCACCTTATGCCAGTTATTTGCAGTATGCCCAAATTGAGAATGTTGACGAGGTATTGAAAGGGACCAAAAAACCGGATGAATTAGGTGTTAAGGCATTAGATAGCAAAACCTTGCAAGTGACGCTAACGGAACCGGTTCCTTATTTTATCAGCATGTTATCTCACACCTCGATGAAGCCGGTTAAGCGTGAGGCTGTTGAAAAGTATGGTGATAAATGGACTCTACCACAAAATTTTATCGGTAATGGCGCTTTTCAGTTAAAAGAATGGGTGGTTAATGAGCGGATTGTGCTGGAGCGTAGCCCGACTTACTGGAATAACAACGAAACGGTCATCAATAAGGTGACTTTTTTACCGACAACGTCAGAAGTCAGTGATATTAATCGCTATCGCAGCGGCGAAATCGATATGACTAACAGTGCCATTCCCCCGAATTTATTTGCCAAAATGAAAAAGGATCTGCCATCGCAGGTTCATATCAGCCCATACCTCTGTACTTTCTATTACGAAATTAATAATAAAAAAGCACCATTCACTGACGTCAGAGTGAGAACGGCAATTAAATTAACGCTGGATCGCGACATTATTGCGACTAAAATTATGGGGCAAGGGCAGATCCCTGCCTATGGCTTTACCCCGACATTTACCGCAGGGGGTAATTTCGCATTGCCAGAATGGGCCAACTGGACTCAAGAACAACGCAATGCAGAGGCGAAAAGAGTGCTTGCCGAGGCCGGTTTCAATGCCCAAAATCCATTAAAGTTTACGTTGCTTTATAACACCTCAGATCAAAATAAGCAGCAGGCGATTGCCGCTGCCTCTATGTGGCAGAAAAACTTGGGTGCTACCGTTACCTTGCAGAATCAAGAATGGAAAACCTCTCTAGAAAGCCGCCATCAAGGGCAATTTGATGTTGCCAGAGCAACATGGTGTGGTGACTACAATGAGCCGACCGCTTTTCTGAATATGCTGCTATCGGATAGCAGCAATAATACTTTCTTCTATAAAAATCCAGCATTCGATGCGCTGTTAGCTAAAACGCTGACGACTTCGAGTGTCGAGGCGCGCGCTGCTTTATATCAACAGGCAGAGAACTTATTGGATAAAGATTCTGCAATGGTGCCGGTCTATTATCGAGTCAGTGTTCGACTTATTCGGCCAACTGTCGGCGGATTTACCGGTAAAGACCCACAAGATTTAGTGGATTTAAAAAATCTTTATATGCGTAAGTTGCAGTAAATATTAAGTTATAAAAGTTTATCGCAGCAAAACAGACTTATATGTCAATTGTTCACAAGCGAAAATCGCGGTGGCATGACAGCAAATAAGAGACAGACAAGGTAATAGGGATGTATAGCACAGTACCGATTTTAGTCTGATGCTAATACATATAGGGCATTACATGGCCGGGTTCGTTCCCCGCGCAATGTGATTTAAAGATACCTTTTAAAGGTGAAGCTTGCTCAGTCTCTGAGCGACGCAATAATAAAATCTGGAGTAGATATCAGCATGACCAACATCACAAAGAAAACTTTCCTGGCCGCAGGTATCGCTGCTGCTATGGGTATGATGGCTGTGGGAACTGCCTTTGCCGCCAATGTGCCGGCAGGTGTACAACTGGCCGAGAAACAGGTTTTAGTTCGCAATAATGGTTCCGAACCTCAGTCACTGGATCCGCATAAAATTGAAGGTGTGCCTGAATCCAATATTTCGCGCGATTTATTGGAAGGGTTGGTTATTAACGATCCAAACGGCAAGATTCTGCCTGGTGTCGCTGAAAGTTGGGATAACAAAGACTTTAAAGTTTGGACTTTCCATCTGCGTAAAGATGCTAAATGGTCAAATGGTGACCCTGTAACAGCACATGATTTCGTTTATAGCTGGCAACGTCTGGCGGACCCTAAAACAGTTTCTCCGTATGCGAGTTATGTACAATATGCCCATATCGCGAATATCGACGATATTATTACCGGCAAAAAATCACCTGATACCTTGGGTGTAAAAGCGTTAGATGACCATACTTTGGAAGTCACGTTGACCGAACCTGTTCCTTATTTAGATAAACTGTTAGCTCATCCATCCATGTCTCCAGTTAATAAAACTGTGGTTGAGAAGTTTGGTGAGAAGTGGACTCAGCCACAGAATTTTGTCGGTAATGGTGCCTATAAGTTAAAAGATTGGACCGTTAACGAACGTATTGTGTTAGAACGCAGCCCAACCTATTGGGATAATGCGAAAACAGTTATCAATCAGGTTACTTACCTGCCAATCTCTTCTGAAGTGACTGATGTTAACCGCTACCGCAGCGGCGAGATCGACATGACCTATAACAACATGCCGATTGAATTATTCCAGAAACTTAAAAAAGAGATCCCACAAGAAGTTCATGTTGACCCGTATCTGTGCACCTATTATTACGAAATCAATAACCAAAAAGCGCCATTCACCGATGCACGCGTTCGTGAAGCACTGAAACTGGGTATGGATCGCGATATCATCGTGAACAAAGTGAAAAACCAAGGTGATTTACCTGCCTATGGCTTTACGCCTCCGTACACCAGCGGTGCAGAATTGACCCCACCAGAATGGTTTGGCTGGACCCAGGAAAAACGTAATGAAGTGGCTAAGAAGTTGCTGGCTGAAGCTGGCTACACACAAGATAAACCACTGAAATTTAACCTGTTGTATAACACATCTGATCTACACAAAAAATTGGCTATTGCGGCAGCATCTATTTGGAAGAAAAATCTGGGTGTTGACGTTAAGCTGGAAAATCAGGAATGGAAAACCTTCCTTGATACCCGCCATCAAGGCACTTTCGATGTAGCGCGTGCTGGCTGGTGTGCTGACTATAACGAACCGTCGTCATTCCTGAACATGATGCTATCTGACAGCAGCAATAACACGGTGCATTATAAGAGCCCAGCCTTTGATAAGTTGATCCAAGATACGCTGAAAGTAAAATCTGAAAAAGAGCGTGCCGGTTTGTATCAACAAGCTGAGGTATTGCTGGATAAAGATTCTGCTATTGTGCCGTTGTTCTACTATGTGAATGCCCGCTTAGTGAAACCTTATGTCGGTGGATATACCGGTAAAGACCCACTGGATAATATGCACGTAAAAGATCTTTATATTATCAAGCACTAATATATTAAGGGCAGCAGCTGAATTAGCGTGCTGCCCTTATTGCGTTGATAATATAAAGTCGCAGTAAGAGGCTAAAGGTACAGGCAATGTTAAAATTTATTCTACGCCGCTGTCTGGAAGCGATTCCGACACTTTTTATTTTGATAACCATTTCATTTTTTATGATGCGTCTCGCCCCAGGAAGTCCGTTTACTGGCGAGCGTAATCTTCCTCCTGAAGTTATGGCCAATATTGAGGCAAAATATCACCTCAACGACCCGGTTTATAAACAGTATTTCAACTACTTGGGTCAACTTGCGCATGGCGATCTTGGGCCTTCGTTTAAATATAAAGATTACACTGTGAACGATCTGGTGTCTGCATCGTTTCCCGTCTCTGCGAAGCTTGGTTTTGCAGCATTTTTACTCGCAGTAGTATTAGGAGTTAGTGCTGGGGTCATTGCGGCACTGAATCAAAATACCAAATGGGATTATACGGTAATGGGCTTTGCCATGACTGGGGTGGTCATCCCGAGTTTTGTGGTCGCCCCCTTATTAGTGTTGGTTTTTGCCATTATATTGAAATGGTTACCGGGTGGTGGTTGGAATGGCGGAGCGCCGAAGTTTATCATTTTGCCGATGGTCGCGCTGTCGTTGGCTTATATCGCCAGCATTGCACGTATTACCCGTGGCTCAATGATTGAGGTTCTTCACTCTAACTTTATCCGTACGGCGCGAGCGAAGGGATTACCACTGCGGACCATCGTATTACGCCATGCATTAAAACCGGCGTTGTTGCCTGTTTTATCCTATATGGGACCTGCGTTTGTAGGGATTATCACCGGTTCGATGGTTATTGAGACCATCTTTGGTTTGCCGGGCATTGGTCAGTTGTTTGTCAACGGAGCGTTAAACCGCGATTACTCTTTGGTGCTGAGTTTGACCATTTTAGTCGGCGCTTTGACTATTTTATTCAATGCGATTGTTGACGTGCTGTATGCCGTTATCGATCCTAAAATCCGTTACTAGCACTGGAGCACGCCAATTATGTTGAGCAATAAAAATAGCGAAGCTCTGGAAGTTTTCAGTGAAAAACTGGAAGTTGAAGGGCGCAGCCTTTGGCAGGATGCCCGCCGTCGTTTTGTTCATAACCGCGCGGCGATCACCAGTTTGGTGATCCTAATGTTAATTACCCTATTTGTTATTTTGGCGCCGATGTTAGCGCAGTTTACTTATTCAGACACGGACTGGGGCATGATGTCAGCCGCCCCGAATATTGAGTCTGGGCACTACTTCGGTACTGACTCTTCTGGTCGGGATCTGTTGGTTCGTGTTGCTATTGGTGGTCGGATCTCATTGATGGTGGGGGTGGCTGCGGCGTTGGTTGCTGTGGTTGTCGGCACCTTGTATGGCTCTTTATCGGGCTATCTCGGCGGGAAAGTCGATTCACTGATGATGCGCCTGTTGGAGATTCTTAACTCATTCCCCTTCATGTTCTTCGTTATTCTGTTAGTGACCTTCTTTGGCCAGAATATTCTATTGATATTTGTGGCGATCGGTATGGTGTCCTGGCTGGATATGGCGCGTATTGTTCGTGGACAAACATTAAGTTTGAAACGGAAAGAGTTTATTGAGGCCGCATTGGTGGGCGGTGTTTCCACACGTAATATCGTATTGCGTCATATTGTTCCGAACGTGTTGGGTGTGGTGGTGGTGTACGCTTCTTTACTGGTTCCCAGTATGATTTTGTTTGAATCTTTCCTGAGTTTCCTCGGCTTAGGCACCCAAGAACCCTTGAGTAGTTGGGGCGCATTGCTAAGTGATGGCGCCAACTCCATGGAAGTGTCGCCATGGTTGCTGATGTTCCCTGCCGGTTTTCTGGTAGTGACCTTGTTCTGTTTCAACTTTATCGGCGATGGCTTGCGTGATGCCCTCGATCCGAAAGATCGCTGAGAAGTAGCACTATGACGACTATTGATAATCGGTCTGCTGTTCAGCAATCGGCATTGTTGGAACAAAATAGACAGTTGGAACAAAATATCCTGCTGGATGTAAAAGATTTAACCGTGACTTTTGGTACGCCAGATGGTGATGTAACGGCAGTTAACGCCCTTAATTTTGATCTGCGTGCGGGTGAAACATTAGGCATTGTAGGTGAGTCAGGCTCAGGGAAATCGCAAACAGCTTTTGCTTTGATGGGGTTGCTGGCCAGTAATGGCCGGATAGGGGGGTCTGCAAAGTTTAATGGCCGCGAAATCTTAAATCTGCCGGAAAAACAGTTAAACCGTTTGCGGGCTGAGGAAATCTCGATGATATTCCAAGACCCAATGACCTCGTTGAATCCTTATATGCGTGTTGGTGAGCAGCTAATGGAAGTGCTGCAACTGCATAAAAAGATGAGTAAAAGCGAAGCATTTGAAGAGTCAATTCGTATGCTTGATGCGGTAAAAATGCCAGAAGCACGTAAGCGCATGCGCATGTATCCCCATGAGTTCTCTGGTGGTATGCGTCAGCGGGTAATGATTGCAATGGCGCTGTTGTGCCGCCCTAAATTATTGATTGCCGATGAGCCAACAACGGCACTTGATGTCACCGTTCAAGCACAAATCATGACGTTGCTGAATGAGCTAAAGCATGAATTCAATACCGCGATTATCATGATCACCCATGACCTTGGCGTCGTTGCCGGAATCTGCAATAAAGTTCTGGTGATGTATGCAGGGCGAACGATGGAGTATGGTCAGGCCCGCGATGTGTTTTATCACCCAAGTCACCCTTATTCTATTGGTCTACTGAATGCGGTTCCTCGTCTTGATGCTGAAGGCGAATCTCTTATGACGATACCGGGTAATCCGCCGAATTTATTGCGCTTGCCGAAAGGTTGCCCATTCCAACCGCGTTGCCAATATGCCATGGATCGCTGTGGCGTGGCCCCGCCATTGGAGCATTTTGGTGATGGCCGTTTACGTGCCTGTTATAAGCCAGTAGGGGAACTAGTATGAATGCCATGACTGAGAAGAAAGTATTGCTAGAAGTGGCTGATCTAAAAGTCCATTTTGATATTCAGGATGGCAAACAATGGTTCTGGCAGCCATCAAAAACACTAAAAGCTGTTGATGGTGTAACATTGCGCTTGTATGAAGGCGAAACCTTAGGTGTGGTTGGCGAATCTGGCTGTGGCAAATCAACATTCGCCCGTGCCATTATTGGTTTGGTGAAAGCGACCAGTGGCAGTGTTTCATGGTTAGGTAAAGATTTGCTTAGCCTGAGTGATGCACAATGGCGCGCGACCCGTAGTGATATTCAGATGATATTCCAGGATCCACTGGCTTCACTAAACCCGCGTATGACCATCGGTGAAATCATCGCTGAGCCGCTGCGAACTTATCATCCCAAAATGTCGCGTCAAGAAATTAAAGATAAAGTTAAAGCAATGATGCTTAAGGTCGGCTTGTTGCCTAACTTGATCAACCGATATCCCCATGAATTTTCGGGGGGGCAGTGTCAACGTATTGGTATTGCTCGTGCATTGATTCTTGAACCGAAGCTGGTTATCTGTGATGAACCGGTCTCCGCGCTTGATGTGTCAATTCAGGCGCAAGTGGTGAACCTGTTACAGCAATTACAGCGCGAAATGGGCTTGTCACTAATATTCATCGCCCATGATTTAGCGGTGGTGAAGCATATTTCTGATCGGGTTCTGGTGATGTATTTAGGCCACGCAGTGGAGCTGGGGACCTACGATGAGGTTTATCATAATCCACAGCATCCCTATACCAAGGCGCTCATGTCGGCGGTACCTATCCCTGATCCTGACAAAGAAAGGGCGAAAGTGATTCAGCTACTGGAGGGGGAACTGCCTTCACCGATTAATCCGCCATCAGGCTGTGTATTTCGCACTCGTTGTCCGATTGCCGGGCCTGAGTGTGCGAAAACCCGCCCACTGTTAGAGGGTAGCTTCCGCCACGCGGTATCTTGTCTGAAAGTCGATCCGCTATAACATTCTGATAGTGATTGTCCAAAAGCAAAACCCTCGTCAGAGAAATGACGGGGGTTGTTATGATTACGGTATTAGCAGCCATGGGGGAAGGGACGTGTAACGATCACTCTTTCCACAAAATATGGCAAAGTTTATGGTCTTTTTCGCGGCACAGAAGAACTCGCGCAAATACATCATTAATCTCTTCACCATCACTATCAGCAAGGCCGATAACAACTTCGGCGAAAAAATCAGGGTTTAAATCAAAATCGACATGTTCTTGCCAATCTTCGGCTGGATCAAATAACTCCGCACCGCCACGCTCTTCAAACTGAAGGTTAAACAATAAAATATCTGCCGGATCGAGATTGTCCCCCGCCAGCTCCAGAAAGATATCGTAAGCCTGTTCCAGTGTTTCATCTTCAGTCAGGCGGTTATTGAGATCCATTAAGCTTGGCTCTTGTCTATTCTGGTCCATTTGCCGATTCCCATTTGTTATTTGCAGATTGCGCTCATTAAAACATTCTCTATGCCGCTTTTACAATTATTATGCTATCTGAAGTCAATAACTCAGAGAATCTACAATAGGCATACCACCAGCCGCCTCAGTTATTACAGTAACGGGCTGAAAAAGTAGAATAATCGTTCAGTAACGCGATGCCAGAGAGGGCGTTTATTCCACAATTCACCGTCTAACAGTACCGAGCGGGCAATGTAGTCGTCCTGAACTTGCGCCAAATCTGCACCAAAACCATCATCATCAATGACCAGCGTGATTTCAAAGTTCAACCATAAGCTGCGCATATCCAGATTGACCGTACCAACCAAACTTAGTTGACCGTCGACCAGCACACTTTTGCTGTGCAATAGGCCACCTTCAAACTGATAAACTTTAACGCCCGCTTCCAACAATTCTGAGAAGAATGCCCGGCTAGCCCAACGGACCATCATCGAGTCGTTGTCTCGAGGAACAATAATGCTGACATCAACACCACGTTGTGCTGCGGTACAGATGGCATGCAGCAGGTCATCGCTAGGTACGAAATATGGCGTCGTCATGATTAACTGCTCACGGGCTGCATACACCGCCATTAATAATGCCTGATGAATCATTTCCTCAGGGAATCCAGGGCCAGAGGCAATAACCTGAATGGTATGACCGCTCTCTTCTTCAAACGGCATGATATTAGTATCAGGCGGCGGGGGTAGAATACGTTTGCCGGTTTCAATCTCCCAGTCGCAGGCATATACGATACCTATGGTGGTGGCTACCGGGCCTTCCATCCGTGCCATCATATCGATCCATTGACCTACGCCGGCATCTTGCTTGAAAAACCGAGGATCAACCATATTCATGCTACCGGTGTAAGCAACATAATTATCAATCAACACAATTTTACGGTGTTGACGCAAATCCATTCGGCGCAGAAAGACCCGGAACACATTGACTTTGAGTGCTTCGACCACCTCAATCCCAGCATTGCGCATCATCGCCGGATAGGGGGTGCGAAAGAATTGTTGGCTACCGGCGGAGTCCAGCATCAATCGGCAATGAACACCTCGGCGCGCTGCCGCCATTAACGATTCGGCAACTTGATCAACCAAGCCACCAGGCTGCCAGATATAGAACACCATCTCGATATTGTGACGGGCCAGTTCAATGTCACGTACCAGTGCTTTTAATGTGTCATCGGTGGTGGTCAATAACTGTAATTGATTACCTTTAACGCCGCTGATGCCTTGGCGGCGTTCACATAATTGGAATAATGGGGTAGCGACTTCGCTATTTGAAGTGGCAAAAATGTGTTGGCAGTCTTTCAGTTCACTTAACCAGCGAGCAGTGGATGGCCACATCGCTTTTGCTCGCTCAGCACGGCGCTTGCCGAGATGAAGTTCACCAAATGAGAGATACGCAATTATCCCAACTAACGGCAGAATATAAATAACCAGCAGCCATGCCATAGCCGAAGGAACGGCTCTGCGTTTCATCAGAATACGCAATGTTACCCCGGCAATAAGCAACCAATAGCCAAAAATCGAGAGCCAACTGATTACGGTATAAAATGTTGTCATAAGGGCGGAAGTCCTGTTCACAAACGGTCACTAAAGAGTGTACGCACAGTATTGCAAAGGCGAAACCTTTAATCAGATATATTACTGGATAAAATCTTTTAAGCTAAAGGACTTGCAACGGGTAATTAAATATTTAACGGGATTTTTTTAATCTTCCCACGCTGAGCTAAATAAGCTATTTGGACTAAACCCACGATTTCGCCGTGCAGCGGCTTGGCTCACAAGATGAAAGGTTTATAATAGCCCAGTTCTCAGCTTTGGAAGAATTGTTTCATGAGACGAAGTAAGAATGAGGTGGGCCGTTGGCGTATGCTGCGGCAAAATCAGCGCCGAAGAAATCGCTGGCTTGAAGGTCAATCACGGCGCTATCGCCATATCTATTGTGTCAGGCAGCTCCACGAGCATCAGCATCGTCGGGCGCTATTGTTCACTGTAGCTTATGAATGGTAGTCCGCTGTGGTAGTAATAAAAACAGTCTCTTTATGAGGCTGTTTTTGTTTTAATCAGAGTAAACACTGAGCTTTTATTAACTTCCCACCACAAAATATCTCATATTATACTTGCCGGAACTGAGCTGTTGCAGATGAACTTGTCAATAGTTTGTTGCTGGCGTTAAATTCTGGAATGATATTTTCTACTTTAAATAGTGTTTTTCTTCGCAGAAAAATCACTCCTATCCTAAATTATCAAAATGCGATAATTCTGATGTTACTACTAATAATAAAAGGTGCAGAATAGTCATTTATAAGTTTATTTCACATCAGAATGACATCGCGCTACCATATATATTAGGTCGCTTCGTTCTAATCATTCAGTTTCAGGGGTGTTACTGTTTGGTTGTTCGAAGCGACCATTCTCCTATGAAATAAATGATTATGAAATAATAACATTGATAATCATCATGATTAAATAATACTTTCTTATCTATCAATGGGTTGATCAGAGTGGTTGCTACTTTTGGGAATCTCTTATATCGTTTTTAGTGATAAATAATAAAAAATTGATCAATTTTATCAATTGATCAATACTGCTGTTCTAATCAAATGAAAGGGTTTTACTGTGGATAGCAGGCTAAACATTGCAGTTGATTGCACTTTTATCTGTGAACCAGTTTACTGGCAGAATGGTAAGTTATTTGCTGTGGAGTTATTGAGTCGGTTCACAACGGCCTCTTTTAAATCGCCTATTTATACTGAGCGCTTCCTTCATCAACTTAATGCTCAAATGAAGGCTAAGCTGCTGTTTGACCAATTATGTGCGGTAAAATCACAGCAGAAATGGTTTATTGACCAACAAATAATACTCTCAATTAATATAGATTTTGATATGGCTCAGACGGTGCTGTATGACGAAGATGTCATATCATTATTAGCTATGATGCCCTTTATCCGGCTAGAAATAATGGAGAGTTTTCCCAATCTCAGCGATGGGCCGAAGAACACACTATTAAGTAAGCTGGCTGAACGATATTCATTATGGTTGGACGATTTTGGTAGCGGTAATGCTCACCTGGCGGCCGTTGCCAGTGGGTTCTTTGAATGTGTCAAAATTGATAAGCACTTTTACTGGCAATGGGGGGGAAGTGCCACGTTCGATAACCTGCTGACACGACTTCGTGAGCACTGCCAGTGCGTGATAGTTGAGGGGGTAGAAACTCATCAACAGCTTACTCAGTTATCTGATCTCGGGGTGGATGCCATGCAAGGTTATCTATTTAGTTCATTTCCGTTGATTGAGGTGGAGAAGTTGTCGCTCGAATAAAGCTAAATTTTTCCGATAGGACATCAACTTAGGGTACTTTTTGTAGTGGATATCACAGTTATATCTGGCTGATGAGTGGATGATAGAGTCCCTATTTCGGTAAAGGCTATAGTTCATGTCTCAATATAAATTAGCTAAAACAGTATTCTTCGGGGATTTAAAAGTTAGCACCGCACTTTATAAGTACGAGATTTATTGTGAAGAATCTGAGCTGGTATACCATGCTGCTATTTATTCTGAGCAAGTCATTGCTGCTGGCAAACACACTTATCCGGTTTGGGTAAGAAAAGACCATATGATTTTAAAAGCACCGGCGCATATGCTGGATAAAGCAGTTGAGGCATGCGAAGAGCATTGGCTGAAGCACTACAAAGCTTAAGGCGGCGTTAACGTCTTTGTTCTGGCTGGTAGTATAAAATCAAATACGCCTGTATTCAGGCGTATGATCAAGTTGACTATTGTTTACCACCACAGCGCAAAACAATCTGTGTGGTTAATCAAATAACTCTGAGAGGAAACTTTTCTTTTTGTAGTGTTTAGGCTTTGCATATCCGTGATTATCGCGTTCACGTTCTCTGGTGTCAGAGTATGGCGCTGATGTTGATGTCGGTGTACTTTCAGCCGATTTTTCAATGATTTTATCCAGTTCTCCGCGATCCAGCCATACACCACGGCAGTTAGGGCAATAATCGATCTCAATGCTCTTACGTTCAGACATCACCAGTTGGGTATCTTTGCATACTGGACACTGCATAGTCTTCATCTCCGCATTTAACAAAATGACTCAACGTCACGATAGAAAAATCGATATCTGATTAGACAATGATTCTCAGTAATTATAAGTAAAGATAATTAAATACATGTAATCGCCTGACGAGATGGCTAAATGCAACCGACTTTGCCTATGGCCGGATAGATGTCAGACATCTGTAGTGATTCAGAATACCCGTTTATAGGGTTTTACAATAACCGACTGATACACACCAGCCGCGCTATAAGGGTCTTGTTCCGCCCAGTATTCAGCCTCTTGTTGCGAGGCAAATTCGGCGATAACAGTCGATCCAGCAGCACCGGGGTCTGCGCTATCAATGGCTGGGTTCGGGCCTGCTGTCAGTAGGCGACCTTGATCCTGCAATACTTGCAGGCGGGCCAGATGTGCAGGGCGAACGGATAAGCGCTTATCAAGTGAATCAGGGACATCCGTTGCAAAGATTATATAAAGCATGTTTCACCTTTAAAATTATCATACCCGTCATACCCGTCATACTGCAAGCTGCATTGGCTGCCTTCCTGCAACTCGAATTATTTAGGGTATATACCTCAATATGATGATTTGTATTCGTTGCGCCATAACACCATGTTCTATCCATAAATTCAATAAGGTGCAGAAAGGGCGGCATCTAAAATTCTCAGATGAATACACCGGTAGTTAATAATGAAATAAAATGATAACTAAGCGTAACGAGAAAGTATTATTTGGTTGATATTGCCGTTTAAAGCATCATTTAAGGCTGTTGAGGAAGATTGTTTGCGGTTGCTTATTGAATATGATTGCTATTTGCATTTACACTTAGCTGCATTAGAGGACATTGAATTATTATGCAGCTAAATAAATTTTTCCTGGGTCGACGGCTTACATGGCCAATCGTATTTTCAGTTGGTTTACATGGCAGCGTAGTTGCGGCATTACTGTACGTTTCTGTCGAGCAAATGAAGGTACAACCTGAAATAGAGGATGCACCGCTGGCCGTTACGATGGTCAATATAGCGACCTTTGCCGCACCACAACCAGCGGCGGCGGAGCCACAGGCCGAACCGGAACCCGTTGAAGAAACACCGCCAGAGCCTGAGGTGTTGCCAGAACCTGTTCCTGTACCGATTCCTGAACCGGTGAAGCCGAAACCAAAGCCCAAGCCTAAACCGGTGAAAAAAGAAGTTAAAAAGCCGGTAGTGAAAAAGACCGAAGCACCACCGGATGACAAGCCGTTTAAATCTGATGAGCCAGCACTGGTTGCCAATAATGCGCCGGTAAAAGCCGCGCCGAAAGCGTCAGTCCCGGGGGCATCAACCACGGCTGGGCCAAGAGCCTTGAGTAAGGCGAAGCCAACTTATCCGGCAAGGGCACTGGCTTTGGGGGTCGAAGGGCAGGTTAAGGTCCAATACGATATTGACGAAAATGGTCGTGTCACTAATGTGCGCGTTTTGGAAGCGACGCCGCGTAATACCTTTGAGCGTGAGGTGAAGCAAGTGATGCGTAAATGGCGATTTGAAGCGGTTGCGGCTAAAGATTATGTCACCACCATTGTGTTCAAGATCGGCGGCAATATGGAAATGAACTAAGGTTATTATGATATTACTCAGTCTGCTATTGAGTAATCAGCAAATATCATAATAAGAAAAGGGTCGCTGTTATACAGGGCGACCCTTTTTTTGCGTCAGGACAAACTTGGCCAACGGTTATTGCGTTGCGCCAACCTCGAAATTCCCTCTGCCGTTAGGTAGCGCACGGGCTTTACCGGCATCATCCACCGCTACATAGGTAAATACCGCTTCAGTGGCACGATAGCGCTGCCCGATTGGCTCAGAAGAGACCTTTTTCACCCAGACTTCAATATTGATGGTAATTGAGCTACGGCCGGTTTTAATACAGCGGGCATAGCAACAAACCACATCGCCCACAGCGACTGGCTTGAGGAAGGTCATCCCATCCACCCGAACAGTGACAACTCGCCCTTGAGCTATCTCTTTGGCCTGAATGGCTCCGCCAATATCCATTTGTGACATTAACCAACCGCCAAATATATCACCATTAGCATTAGTGTCTGCGGGCATTGCAAGGGTACGAAGTACCAATTCACCATTAGGTAATGATTGCTCACCGCGAGGTGATAATTGTTCCTGAGTCATCTCTGCCTACTTCTAAAAGTAAATCTATTCACCTGGAATGGCTCACTGAAATTTCAATAAGCGCAAATATACCAACGTCATTGAGGCCGCAGGGCGATGCCTGTCTGCAGTCTCAATGACGTTGGGAGCTATTATTTAAGATTATGACTTTTTCTGTTCTTCCGGCATATGCCGGTAAATATAAACGCCACTGATCAATGTGAATATCAGGGTGAGTGCGGTTAAACCAAAGACTTTAAAGTTTACCCAAATATCTTGCGGTAACCAGAACGCGACATAAATGTTCAGCAGGCCACAAGCTAAGAAGAACAGCGCCCATGACATATTCAGTGTTGACCATACCGCATCTGGTAGCGTTAGCTCTTTACCCAGCATGCGCTGAATCAATGGTTTTTTCATAACCCATTGGCTTATTAACAAAGCAACAGCAAACAGTGCATATAACACCGTCACTTTCCATTTAATGAATAAGTCGCTGTGGAATGTGAGCGTCAAGGTCCCGAATACCAGCACCATAACAGCGGTAACTAATGTCATCTTTTCTACTTTACGGTACTTAACCCAGGTAAAGGCTAACGCGAGTAGTGTCGCGACAATCAGCGCCCCTGAGGCGACAAAAATGTCATACATCTTGTAGAAAACGAAAAATACGACCAGCGGGAGAAAATCTAAAAGTTGCTTCATGAATCAATCCATCATTTGTACACAGCCCGACTATACCGGATTCAGTGGTGTGAGGGTACCAGCGGTAAAATACTATTATCCTTAATTATCCGTCGGAATGCGCGCTCTGCCAGTGGAATTTGCAGAAACTTACGATAAACAAGTAACAGATTTTGTCAGCATATTGCCAGTAGTGCGTTAACCCAGCATGATGAGTAATAATTATTGGGTTAGGTGTTGTGGAGTAAATATGCAGAGAAGATCACTTCGGTACTGGATGCCGGGTTTGACCCAATTGATGGCGTATGAACGTGAATGGCTCAAACCCGATGTCAGGGCGGGTCTATCCGTGGCCGCAGTCGCATTACCTATTGCTATTGCTTATGCTGAATTGACGGGGGTTAGTGCCGCTGTTGGTTTGTACTCCTGTATTTTGCCGATGATTGCCTACGCTTTCTTTGGTTCATCGCGACAATTAATCGTCGGACCTGATGCGGCAACTTGTGCGGTGATTGCCGCTGTGGTCGCGCCACTGGCTGCGGGGAGCAGTGAGGTGCATTGGCAGCTCACCATCATGATGACATTGATGATGGGCACATGGTGTCTGGTGGCCAGTCGTTTCAAACTGGGGGCTTTGGCTGATCTATTATCCCGGCCAATATTGACCGGGTTACTTAATGGGGTGGCAATTACCATTATTGTCGATCAGCTCGGTAAGGTTTTTGGTTTTATGACCCGCCCCCCACAACTGATTGAGCGGGTACTGGCATTACCCCATAATTTAATTAATAGCCATTTGCCCACCGTCGCCATTTCACTACTGACTTTTGTGGTGCTGTATGGTGTTAAGTGGTTACGACCAAACTGGCCTGCACCGCTGTTGGCGATCGTCATGGCGACCTTTGTTTCCTGGGCTGCCAATATGCAGCAATTTGGTGTGGCGGTGGTCGGCGGGTTCGATGGTGGCTTGCCAATGGTGCATTGGCCTGATTTCCAACCCGGCCTGCTGCGCGATATGGTTATCCCGGCACTTAACCTGGCCGTGGTCAGTTTTGTTAGCATGATGCTGACCGCGCGTAGTTTTGCCGCCAAAAATGGTTATGAGGTGGATGCCGATGTAGAACTGCGCGCCTTGGGTATTACCAACATTGTTTCAGCGCTATCACAAGGTTTTGCTATCAGTGGGGCCAGTACCCGTACAGCCGTAAATGACGCCAATAATGGCAAAAGCCAGTTGGTTTCTATTATTGCTGCGTTGATGATTGCGATGGTGTTGCTGTTTTTAACCCGACCGTTGCAATTTATCCCGATCGCAGCGCTGGGCGTGGTGCTGATTTATGCTGCCTGGTCACTGCTGGGATTCAGGAGTTTATGGCAATTACGTAAACGTAATACTCAGGCTTTCTATTTAGCGATATTTACTTTTGTCAGCGTAGTATTGGTCGGCGTGATTAGTGGTATTGGATTGGCGGTACTATTGGGGCTATTGCAGTTCCTGCGCACGGTATTCCGCCCAACAGAACAGTTATTAGGGGTTAATGCTGATGGTATGATCCATTCAATGCGTAGCGGCAATGGGATCAAACCTGTACCCGGCGTGATGATTTATCGTTTTAATTCACCTCTGACCTATTTTAACGTGGCGTACTTTAAGCGGCGGATTTTGAATTTGGTTGACAGCACCCCCCATCAGGCAGATTGGGTGGTTATTGATGCGGTTGCCAGTTTTACCTATGCCGATATCAGTGTTCTATCGGCGATTGATGAGCTTAAACGTGACCTGAAGCAACGCAATATTAAGTTGATACTGGCGGGAAGACGTACCGAACTAACACGCTGGTTTAGAGTTAATAAATTGAAAAGTCAGGATAATGACCTAATTCTGGTACCGGATCTCTATCTGGCACTAAAACTGATTCAAAGTAAGCAGCGGGTGGCAGAGAAACAAGAACCAGAGATAGGTGCCGAGCCTGAAGTTAGTGCATAGGTATCAATCATTGATGAACAAAAAGGGCCGTAATGGCCCTTTTTGCTTTTACTTGGCGGGGTACTTACTCCGCTGGAGTGGCAGGGCGCAACAACATATATAAACGGAACAAATACACCAGCAATAATGCAGAAACCAGATTGCTAAGCGCACTTAAAATAATAGTCGCAATCGGTGTTGGCAAAATAGTCAGGTGGCTTACCAGATACAACAGAATCAATTTGGCCGCTATCCACAGCATCATCGCAGGGATGATTAACCGCACATTGGCAAATGCCAATTTAATACTGACTCTTATGGCCGAGAAAACACCTACTTTCTCTGTGGTCACGATGATCGGTGAGAGTGATAACGCGACAGCAATGACCACACCAGGCACGATAAATATTGTTAATCCTAACTGAATCAACAAAGTACCGATAAACATCAGCAGCAGTAAGCGAGGCAAGATCGGTACTGAAATACCAATAGCTTGCAATGCACTGACCCGACGGCCCATCGATACCATAGAAATCAGGGTTAGCATTCCACCGACTAATAACACGTTACCGACTAAGGCAGAAAAGGTGGCCGCCGCAGAGACTTTAAGCAGCACCATCTGCTGCTCCGGTGTCATCTGCGATACTATCTCACTGATACTGACACTTGCTGATGACGCAATATCACTGTCCGCAGCACTTAAAATACCCAGTTGTTCAGCATCAGGGATAAATGCCTGATTCAGCATGACGGTAATGAACGCAGTCAGTAAAGCCAGCAGCAGGATTGCCGGCAGTTGATTACGTAAAAAGTTAAAACTGTCACGGTATAAACTGTTAGCCGTGATAGGCATGAAAGCTCCTTGGGATCGAAAAAATAGCGCTAGCCGATGATTATACCTTGTTATGAGGCGCTGTGGGATCCTGTCATTAATCTAGCAGTGATTTCTTCTAATCTGATTACCTCGACGTTATCAATAGCTAACGGTGGTAACCCATAGTGCGCACGGGCGCGGTCACAGTGCGGATTATGAATTCCGGCATCCCCTGAGCGTTCAAATTCATAACAGGGTGGTGGGCGGTCGCCATAAATTGTACAGGAAACAGTGTGACCGACTTCACCTTGAAGTGCACTGCAACGGGGGGATTTACAGTTAGTACCGGACATACAGCTTATAAAGGGTGTGACTTGTTCGGTCATGGCGTTGGGCACTGTACCGCCTCCCTCTTTGGCTTCAGCCCAATAGAACGACACTCTAAAATAGGCGCAACACGCACCACAGTTCTGACACGGATTAATTTCAGCGTTCATCTTGAATCTACTGCTCCTTACAAAGTAAACAGCCAACCGATCGCGATTTCACACATACAATATCCAAGCATAGCAGCATGACAACAGTTCCATTTTTCATCAATGACTGTCAGCACAATTTGCGGCCAAATGGTTTTTATGATCCAGATCAATTTCAATATTATTAAGGAATTAAATAACCTTACATAAAATAGGATTTATTTAATTTGTTACCAAAGATGTGATCTCGATTGGATCATGAATACTCATTTATGGGTATATTTTGCTCGCGAATATACCTACAAATGGAATGGATAATGAAAAAAGTCACTTTGGCATTGTTAGCTGTAGCAGCTCTGGCTCCCATTGCGGCAAGCGCGCATCAAGCAGGCGATTATATTTTCCGGGCAGGGACAGCAACAGTCAGACCAAATGCCGGGTCTGATGATGTATTAGGTTACGGTTCCTTCAAAGCGGATAACAATACTCAGTTAGGGCTGACCTTCAGCTATCTGATTACTGATAACATCGGTGTAGAATTGCTGGCTGCTACGCCGTTCCGCCATAAAATTGGTCTGGAGGCAACCGGTACCATTGCTGAAGTTAAGCAATTGCCGCCAACCTTAATGGCGCAATACTATTTCCGCGATAAACAAGACAAACTGCGCCCGTATCTGGGTATCGGCCTGAACTACACCACCTTCTTTGATGAGAAATTTAATAACACAGGGCAAGGTGCCGGTTTGACGGATTTAAGTGTTAAAGATTCGTGGGGTATTGCTGGGCAAGCGGGTATGGACTACATGGTCAGTGAAAACTGGATGCTGAATATGTCGGTCTGGTGGATGAATATCGAAACTGACGTGAAATTCAAAGCCGGGGGTGAAGAGCAAAGTATTCATACCCGTCTTGATCCATGGGTGTTTATGTTTGGCGCGGGCTATCGTTTCTAATTACCCTTCGCTCTTGCCGCTGCAGGGGGGTTAGCTGCACTCACTTACCCGAATCTCTGACCTTAGTCAGTTCATCGGGATGCGTTTGCTGGCCGCCTACCTGCAACGGCAATAACTTTGGGTAATAGCCTTCGCTCTTGCCGCTGCAGGGGGGGGCGCTGCACTCACTTACCCGAATCACTGACCTGAGTCAGCTCATCGGGATGCGTTTGCTGGCCGCCTACCTGCAACGGCAATAACTTTGAGGAATCTCTGATGTGATTGCGGGGGCCTACAAAGGAGGCGCGAAGAGCGCCTCCGAACAGGGGATTATTTGATTTGCATTCTATCACTAACAGATTTCACCCCAGGTACGGTACGGGTGATCTGTACTGCACGGTTTGCATCCTGACGCGAACTAACAAAGCCGCTTAACTGGACCCGTCCTTTAAAGGTCTCAACACTGATTTCAGTAGATTTAAGATTCTTCTCACCCAGTAACGCCGATTTTACCTTGGTGGTCACCACAGTATCATCCAGATATCCACCTGTGCCTTCAGATTTAGGTGTTGGTGCACAGGCTGCTACTGCCATTGCCATGATTACTACAATACATAAGGCTGAAAGGGTCTTAAAAAGCTTCATAAATTACTCTCCATGTTTGCCAATAATTTAACAGGACATTACGAAAAAAATAACTTGTTGAAAGCGTTATTAACACATATTGACGTCGTGCTACTGATCACTCATCGCATCCAAAATGTAAAGAAATGCTTAGGGCGTTACATAATTATTGGTTATGAATAGTGTTAATTCAAATTTGCAGCAGATATATAGCGTGGCAGGCGAGAAGTTCGAGCGAATATAGCGCCTGATCGGAACCGACAATCAGGCGCTGGTGGTGAGATTAACCGCGAGTTGCCGCTTTCATTTCAGTCACAAAACGCGACAACTGGGCTAACATCTCAGCGGGCTGTGAGACATTATTTTCAATGATTTTTACAATCGCGGAGCCTGAAATCGCACCGGCCGCACCGGCTGCCAGACTGGTCTTCACTTGTGCTGGCTCTGAAATACCAAAACCTTGTAGTGCTGGGGCGGCATTATATTCACGCAGTTTATCAATCAGATGATTCAGCGCAAGCTGACCGTGATTCTCAGCACCGGTGACACCCGCACGTGACAATAGATAGGTGTAACCACGGCCATGAGAAGCTATCTCGCGCAGTAAATCATCGTCCGCATTGGGTGGGCAGATAAAGATAGGCGCAATCCCATGGCGCAGTGCCGCTGCGCGGAACGGGGCTGACTCTTCAAAAGGGACGTCAGCAATGAGCACTGAATCGACACCGACAGCAGCACAACGCTGGTAGAAACTATCAATTCCATTGTGGAATACCAGATTTGCATACATCAGTAGGCCAATGGGAATAGCGGGGTGTTTTTTACGGATTTCCGCCAGCATTTCAAAGCAGATACCGGGTGTCACGCCAGCGGCAAAAGCCCGCAATGCTGCATTTTGAATGGTTGGGCCATCTGCAAGTGGATCAGAGAATGGTATACCCAGCTCCAACGCATCGGCACCTGCGGCAATTAATGTATCAATAATCTCTAAAGATAGAGCCGGTGTTGGATCCCCTAGCTGTACGAAAGGAACAAATGCCCCTTCTTTTTTGGCTGCCAACTGATTGAAAAGTTGCTGATAACGCTCCATTAAATCTCTCCCCGTGCTTTCAGAATATCGTGAACGGTGAAAATGTCTTTATCACCACGCCCGGACAGATTCACTACCAATATCTGTTCTTTTTCCGGCGACGCTTTAATCATTTTTAAGGCATGGGCCAAGGCATGGGAGGATTCCAGTGCTGGAATAATCCCCTCTTTGCATGACAGCGCTTTAAAGGCATCGAGTGCTTCGTCATCGGTAACGGAAACATAATCAGCACGACCAATGCTATTTAAATAAGCATGCTGTGGCCCTACGGATGGGAAGTCTAACCCCGCAGAAATTGAGTAAGATTCTTCGATTTGGCCGTCACTGGTCTGCATCATCGGCGATTTCATACCGAAATAGATGCCTACTTTACCGTGTTTGAGTGGTGCACCGTGCTGGCCGGTTTCAATACCCAGCCCTGCCGGCTCAACACCAATCAGAGCAACACCTGGCTCATCGATAAAATCAGCAAACATACCAATCGCATTCGAGCCGCCACCGACGCATGCCAGCACCACATCCGGCAGACGGCCTTCCCGGGCTAACATCTGCGCTTTGGTTTCTTCGCCAATCATCCGTTGGAATTCACGCACGATAGTCGGGTAAGGGTGTGGGCCTGCTGCGGTTCCCAACATATAGTGGGCGGTTTCGTAGCTGCCAGACCAATCGCGCAGTGCTTCATTACAGGCATCTTTCAAGGTGGAAGAACCGCTGTGCACTGGGATCACTTCAGCCCCCATCAGGCGCATACGGAACACGTTGGGTGACTGGCGCTCAATATCTTTGGCACCCATGTAAATACGGCATTTCAGGCCGAGCAGGGCGCAAGCCAGTGCTGACGCTACCCCATGTTGACCTGCGCCGGTTTCCGCAATGATTTCGGTTTTACCCATGCGTTTGGCCAATAAGGCCTGACCCAAAACCTGATTGGTTTTGTGCGCGCCGCCGTGCAGCAGGTCTTCACGTTTCAGGTATAACTTGGTTTTTGTCCCAGCGGTCAAATTCTGACACAGGGTTAGCGCGGTCGGGCGACCAGCATAGTTCTTTAACAGATCCTGAAATGCTGCCTGGAACTCAGGGTCCAGTTGAGCACTGACAAAAGCCTCTTCCAGTTGCTTCAATGCTGGCATCAAAATCTGCGGCACATACATGCCACCGAACTCGCCAAAATAAGGATTAAGTGTGGTCATTTTTCTGTCCTATGGGGTTACTAAAGTGTGTCCATGAATCATGAATAAAGTTAGCCAGCAAAATTATCCATCAGTAAGCGCGTAACGTCTGGAATACAGCGGCGATCAGTTGTGGATCTTTGATGCCGGGGGCACTTTCTACACCGGAATTGAAATCAAGACCGGCACAACCCAGTTGGGCTGCTGCACAACAGTTGTCAGCGCTTAGCCCACCCGCCAGCAGCACATTATCCAGCGGTTGACCGGCCAGTAATGACCAGTCAAAGCGTTGACCGGTGCCACCGTTGCCGTGGTCCAGAACATAACGCTCGACATGCTGTGAGTTGCGTTGCGGTACACTATCGTCAACACGCAACGCCTGCCAAATTTGGCAACTGGCAGGCAGTATCGCCCGCAGTTGATTGATATAGCTCTGATCTTCTTGCCCGTGCAACTGCACTGCCACCAGCGACAGGCGCTCGGCTGTTTGCTGCACAGTTTCAATTTTGGCATCACGGAATACGCCAACATACTTCAATGGTGCGCCGCTAATCACAGTCCGTGCTTTGGCGATATCCACATAACGCGGTGAACTGCCAACAAAGATTAAACCACCATAGACGGCACCTGCTTGATAAGCTGCAGCGGCATCTTGAGCGCGGGTCAGGCCGCAGACTTTATTTTCACCGAGTAACACACGGCGCACCGCAGCATTGAGATCGGGTTCAGACATCAACGCGCTGCCAATCAGGAACCCGTTGGCAAAGTGACTCAGTTCGCGCACCTGTTGGTAATTATTAATACCTGACTCGCTAATAACCGTGACACCTTTTGGCAGCCGTGGGGCCAGTTCGCGGGTGCGATCAAGGCTTATCGACAAGTCACGCAGATCCCGGTTATTAATACCGACCACTTTGGCACCCAATGCTATTGCCCGATCCAGTTCTTCAGCATTACTGGCCTCGGTCAACACCCCCATATTTAGGCTGTGTGCTACGGCGGCCAGTTGGCGATAGCTGTCATCATCGAGCACCGATAGCATCAGTAAAATGGCGTCAGCCTGATAAAAACGCGCCAATTGAATCTGATAGGCGTCGATAATAAAGTCTTTACACAGCACCGGCTGAGTGACGGCAGCACTGACGAGTGGTAAGAAATCAAAGTTGCCCTGGAAGTACTTTTCATCGGTTAATACCGAGATGGCCGATGCATAATTTTTATAAACTGCTGCAATGTCTGCCGGATTAAAGTTCTCGCGGATAACCCCCTTAGACGGGGATGCCTTCTTACATTCCAGAATAAAAACGGTCTTACTGCCTTGCAGCGCGTGATAAAAGTCGCGCTGGCTCAGGGTAATATCGTTTTGAAAGCTAGCCAGAGGCTGTTGCAATTTCCGAGCGGCAACCCAGATTTCCTTATCGTGCACAATGTGGTGGAGCACGGTTTTATTAAGCCCAGTTTCCTGCATGATTTATCCTCTCGCCGCCAGAGCGGTAACACGATCAAAAGCCTGACCGCTGTGAATCATTTCCAATGCCTGCTGTGCGTTATGGCGCAGGTTTTCCTGACCGTGCAACTTCAGCAATAACGCCACGTTAGCCGCAACGGCTGCGGCGTGTGCCGGTTCACCTTTACCTTGTAACAACCGTGCTAAAATGTCACGGTTTTCTTCCGGTGCGCCGCCTTGTAACGCGCCCAGTGAATAACGGTTCAGACCAAAATCTTCCGGTGCTAATTCATAGCTTTCGATGCTGCCGTTATTCAGCTCAGCAACCTGAGTCGGTGCATGAATCGCCACTTCATCCATTCCCCCACCATGTACCACCGCAGCACGCTGGTAACCCAACACTTGTAGGGTTTGCGCGATGGGTAATACCAACTCAGGGCTGTAAACACCAATCAGCGCCAACGGCGGGCGAGCCGGATTGATTAATGGCCCCAACACATTAAACAGGGTGCGGGTCTTCAACTGCTGGCGAACCGGCATCGCGTGGCGAAAGCCAGTGTGATACTGCGGCGCAAACAGGAAACAAACCCCTAACTCATCCAAGGCTAATCTGGATTGTTCCGCGCTCATGTCCAGGCGAATACCAAATGCGGCCAGCAAGTCTGATGAACCGGAACGGCTGGAAACACTGCGATTGCCATGTTTGGCCACTTTTACGCCACAACTGGCGGCAACAAAGGCGCTGGCGGTAGATATATTGATACTGTTAGTGCCGTCACCCCCGGTACCAACGATATCGGCGAACAGGTAATCCGGGCGCGGGAAGGGCTGTGCATCCGCCAATAAGGCTTGCGCGGCACCCGCTATTTCGGCAGGTGTTTCACCGCGTACTTTCATACTGATTAACGCCGCCGCCAATTGGCTCGCTTCCAGTTCACCTCGCACGATAGAGCTAAACAGGATTTGGCTTTCCGCTTGGGTCAGGAATTTAGCCTGAAACAGTTTTTCCAATAATAATTCTTTTGATAATAATAAGTTTTGCATCTTATAGTCCTTAATTACACCCTACCCAAAGAACATGGTGTTACAGGTGACAGCATGCGAGTAACGAATGTAGCTAACACCGCTACAGCTTCATGTGTGGAGGGCATAATGCCCAGTCCAGCGTCTGCTCAAGCAAACGGGCACCATGGGTGGTTAAAATAGATTCCGGGTGGAATTGGTAGCCACACACCCGATGTGCGTCATGGCGCACCGCCATGACCATCTCACCAAAACGGGCGTTAACGGTTAATTCTGTTGGGATATTGCTGCCCACTAATGAGTGGTAGCGGGCTACTGGCAGCGGATTCGGCATGCCTGCAAACATAGCTTGTCCATCGTGTTCAATGGCCGAGGCTTTGCCGTGCAGTATCTCTCCGGCCTGTCCTACATGGCCGCCATAAGCTTCGACAATGGCCTGGTGGCCAAGGCAAATACCGATAATCGGTAACTGGCCGCGTAGACGTTGCAATAATTCGGGCATACACCCCGCCTGTGCCGGTGTGCCAGGGCCGGGTGAGAGCATCAGCACCGGTTGTTCGAGTTGTTGCAAGCGGGCGATAATGGTATCGGCGGCGATTTGGTTACGGTAAATCACCACCCGATGGCCACTGGAGCGTAATTGGTCCACCAGGTTGTAAGTAAAGGAGTCAATATTATCGAGCAGCAAGATATCAGCCATTAGAAGATCTCCCTGGCATGGTGTGCGCTAGCAATTGCCCGTAGAACCGCACGTGCTTTATTGCGAGTTTCATCGGCTTCGGCCTGTGGAATGGAGTCAATCACCACACCGGCCCCCGCTTGAACCGTGGCGACACCGTCTTCGACATAAGCTGAGCGGATAACAATGCAGGTATCCAAATCGCCGTGTGCGGTAAAGTAACCCACCGCGCCACCGTAACTGCCCCGACGTGCGCCCTCACTGCCAGCAATCAATTGCATAGCGCGGACTTTCGGTGCGCCGCTCAGGGTGCCCATATTCATACAGGCTTGATAAGCATGCAGTACATCCAGATCCTGACGCAGCGTGCCCACTACGCGCGAGACCAAATGCATCACAAAGGAATAGCGGTCAACTTTAGTTAAATCGGCCACATAGCGGCTACCCGGCTCGCAGATGCGGGCTAAATCATTACGGGCTAAATCCACCAGCATCAGATGTTCAGCCAATTCTTTATGGTCAGTGCGCATCTCCAGCTCAATACGGCTGTCTAAATCACGATCCAATTCACCATTGGCACGGCGGCCACGCGGGCGCGTACCGGCAATCGGGTAAATCTCAATCTGGCGGTTGGTGGCGTCATATTTCAGCGCACTTTCCGGTGAAGCACCAAACAGGGAGAATTCGTTATCCTGCATAAAGAACATATACGGGCTGGGATTATGGTCTTTCAATGTTTGGTATGCCGCCAGTGGTGAGGGGCAAGGCAGTGAGAAACGGCGCGAAGGAACAACCTGGAAAATTTCGCCTTCTCGGATTGCTATCTGCAATTGGGCCACCACTGCACCGTACTCTGCGTCTGATTGGTTACACTGTAACGCCATCTCAGGCACTGACTGGGCAGGGATCGGTTGTGGTGCTTGCTGTAGCTGGTGGCTAACTTGTTCTAACCGCTGGGTCAGACGCAAATGTTCGCTAGCGTCGGCGGTAAACAAACTGGCTTGCAACTGCGTCGAGCGATGCTGATGATCCAATATCAACAAGGTTTCGGCTAAATAGAAGCAGAAATCTGGGCAACGTTGGTCCTGGCGCAGCGGGGGTAAATTTTCAAAACCCGCCACCAAATCGTAAGCGAATAGACCACCAATGAATACGGCCTCCCGCTCAGCTTCGGGTGCATCGACCAGTTTTAGTAGCAAACGTAGCGCATCAAAAACCGACAATGACTGTAAACGAGAGTCTTCATCTTGCACTTCGTTAATGATAGGGAAGGTTAATTCACGGCCATTCGGGCGCACTTGAATCTCTACTTGTGGCGGTAACGCAGCATCTAACAGCGGTAATAACGACGCGCCATTGCGACTGAGTGCTTCAATCGTGACTTTCTGCTCAAGGGCGGTAATACGTAAAGCGCTATCAATAATCAGCAGGCTTTTTAAGTTCTGTTTACTGGTCACTTCTGCGGATTCAAGCAGCAGAGTGGCTGGTCGTGCGCCGCAGAGCTGGTGAAACAGCGCGGTTGGGTCATCGCGGTAACACGCCGGGGTGCTCAGTAACTGTAATGTGGGGCGCGAAGTTTGCATCATTTATCTTTCCTGAAAAGTGATTACGCCGAAATCTAACCATAAAAAAGCCCGCTATTAGCGGGCTGAAGCAATCTGCATTGTCTGGTGACTGATATGCGTGATTACATCGCCCGAGAGAGGGAGATGTGCCACCAACGCAGTAAGGAAATCAGGGAAGTTTTCATTATCAGTCACTACTCTCTATGATTGCATTCAGTTTATTCCCCTTGCCCTTGACGCCGTAGGGGGTTAGCTACGTTCACTTGCTGTTTACTCAGACGTTTAAGTGCCCTGTGAACTTGTGTACTAGTTAACTGGTTCATGAGGTAAATGTCAACCCTTGATTGATTGTTTTCTAACAAAGTCTGTGCGGTTATCTATTTCACTTTAATTTCGATACGGTGGCAGAGCACGACTAAGTTTGATTAACGTTAGTGTGTTATTAACAGGTATGATAGCCCGCCACGCTTTTTCGGATTTTTGTTTTGGTTAATAAGACCATTTTGATAAATAAACCTGTTTTGACTGATAACACCACCTTATCTGATAGGGCCGATGCCACCATATCAACGGCCTTTACACTTTATGATTTGCATAGCCATACCACTGCGTCGGACGGCTTGTTAACCCCTTCGGCACTGGTAATAAGAGCAGCGCAGATGCGGGTAGGTGTTTTGGCTATTACCGATCACGATACCACCGCAGGGTTGGCTGAAGCCGCCGCCACCATTGCCCAGCAACAATTGGCACTACGGCTTATCCCTGGGGTGGAAATTTCTACATTATGGGAAAACCACGAGATCCATATTGTGGGATTAGGTATTGATACCCAGCATGCCAGTATTGGCAAATTATTGAGTGAGCAGTCCAACTATCGCTATATTCGGGCGCAGGAAATAAGCGCGCGACTGGAAAAAGCGCGTATTCCCGGTGCCTGGGACGGAGCTAACCGCTTGGCGGGGGGCGGACAGGTAACCCGTGGGCATTTTGCCCGCTATCTGGTGGAGTTGGGGTTGGCGAGTAACGTTGGGCAGGTTTTTAAAAAGTATTTAGCCAAAGGCAAGACCGGTTATGTCCCCGCACAATGGTGTACAATAGAACAAGCTATTGAAGCAATTAAGCAATCTGGTGGGCAAGCGGTACTGGCGCATCCGGGTCGTTACGATTTAACCGCCAAATGGTTGAAACGTTTATTAGCCCATTTTGCCGAGCATGGCGGTGATGCCATGGAAGTTGCCCAGTGCCAACAAGCCCCCCATGAACGAGCGCAGCTTGCACAGTATGCGCGCGACTATAATTTACTGGCATCCCAGGGATCTGATTTCCATCAGCCTTGCGCCTGGATTGAATTGGGCCGCAAATTGTGGCTGCCCGCAGGGGTGGAACCAGTATGGCGTGATTGGCCTGTAGAGCCAGCTAACGCGAACGTTGAATGATGAGGTAGTGTCATGAGTCAATTTTTTTATATACACCCGGAAAACCCTCAGCCGCGACTGATCAACCAAAGTGTTGATGTGTTACGCAAGGGCGGGGTGGTGGTTTATCCGACAGATTCTGGTTATGCCCTTGGCTGCCGTTTAGAAGATAAAGCGGCAATGGAACGTATTTGCCGTATCCGTCAATTAGATGGTAATCATAACTTCACACTGGTGTGCCGTGATTTGTCGGAGTTATCGACTTATGCATATGTTGATAATTCAGCGTTTCGACTTATCAAAAATAATACCCCGGGTAATTACACCTTTATATTGAAGGCGACGAAAGAAGTTCCTCGGCGTTTGATGAATGACAAACGTAAAACTATTGGTTTACGTGTGCCTTCTAACCCTATTGCGCTGGCGTTGCTGGATGTATTAGGCGAGCCTTTGATGTCGACGACATTGATGCTACCGGGTAATGACTTTGCTGAATCCGACCCGGAAGAGATCAAAGACCATCTCGGTAAGCAAGTGGATTTAATCATCCATGGCGGTTCATTAGGGCAGCAACCCACTACAGTTATTGATCTGACTGATTCCTCTCCTGAAGTTATTCGTGAAGGAGCGGGGGACGCCACGCCGTTCCGCTAAATATCTTTAATATCTGGGGTGTTGGATACGGCATAACCGAAAGGTACCGGTATCCAACCCAGATGACATGCTCAATCACGGGTGTTAGAAGGCATATTTCACACTAAGCCCGCCAGCTACACCTTCGCGTTTTCCGCTGTAACCTGACAGTTTCAGGTCCATAGACAGATTCTTTTCTTTAGTCGGTGTGATACGAATGCCCACTTCACCAATGCCCGTGCTCCCTTTAATGCCCGCAGAATCGATATTATCCCCATCGATAGTCCCCTTGGCTTTACCATCAAACTCATATTCATAGGCAACCCCGCCGATAACATCCAGTTTAGGTGTGGCATGATAGGTAACAGTAACGCCGGTATTCACACGCTGTGAGTTCAACGCCGAAAACGTCAGCTTCTCACCCTGGGAATTGGTGACACTGTCACTGCCCACTCGAGTCGACAGGATACTGGCATGGGTGTCTAGTTTCACCGCCGGCGTCATGGCATAGCGATAGCCGGTTTTCAGCTGCCCGCTGACATAAGGTGACGCGCTGTCATAATGGCTCGCAACCCCGCCATTCACACCGAAATCAGCAGAAGAAAAGTCGCTAGATACCCGCCCTGCACGCAGAGAACTGTTGAGGTAAATAGCGTCAGTGAATGCATAGTTGGCAATAATACCTGCACCTTTATAGTCGACATTTCCGTTACTTTTTACACTGGCCAATCCGCTAAAATCATTATAGGCGTCATAGCTACCCCAGCCGGCTTTAAACAGGCCACCGAGGGTGAGTTGCCCCAGATTCTTGGTGATACCGGTGGTCAAAGCGAAGCTATCCATATCAATGTGGGAACCGGTGTTGTAACGGCTCTTGCTGCCGGAGGTAAGACCAAACAGTGCCACCCCATTATCATCACGGTAAAGTTGTGCTATATCCAACCCGGCAAGCAGGTCGCTGCCTTGATTGATTAAAAACATGCCTGGCAGACGGCCTTCCAAATAGGCTTTAGTCTGTGGGTTTGCGTCAAAACCGGTGGTCGGGCCGTTTTCCCGGCTTAATTGGGTTACGCTATCTAACGACGCTTTTACTGCATCATTTTCCCGATACACTCTGATATCCGCCAGTTTTGCCGTACCAATTGTGACTTTTTGCGTGTTATTTAACGTCGGCTCACCCCCGGTGACATTTGAGATAAGCGTAATAGCATCACCCTTGACCAGGTTGCTGTCCTTACTGATACCGGTCACTGCAATAGCCGCATTGTCGATATTAGCCGCGTTAGTCAGTGCAATCAAAACATCATTATTTTTAATATTGTTGTTCAGATAGAAATTATAAAAGGCAAAATTACCGATCTTATTCAGAGTGATAGGGTTGGCGGAAAAATTAAAAGTATTGCCGGTGAAAGCATCACCATATGAGGTTGCGATACCGTCGAACATATCCGCATATCCCCCCATATTTCACTACTATTAGCGTTAAATACCGGAGCGCCTGACAGCGTAATGGTGTTATTGATTGCAGTGGCATTCTCGGGGGTTGGTGCGCCACCAAAGCTTGAGGCATAACCGCCATAAATAAGGCCACTGAATACACCGCCATTCAGCGTAAGAGTGTTGGCATTACTTTTCACACTGATACTGCTACTTTCTCCTGGGGTTATTTGGTCAATCATGGTGATAGCTTCTGCGTAGCCACCATAAATAGAACCAATAAAGGAACCATCATTAATAACAATTGTATTGCCACTGCTTGAGGCGCTGGCGTTCGCCTGAGTTTTATCTACGCTGTTAGCGCCATAGGCAAAAGCAAACACATTGGTATAGGCATATCCACCATGCACAGGGCCACTAAACGAACCGCCATTAATCGTAATGTTATTGGTATCACTGGTGGCGCGCGCATCAGCCAAACTTCTGGCGATGCTGCCAGTACCGTAGGCGTTTGCCAAAGCATTGCCATTGCTAACAGAATAACCGCCGTAAATATCACCCTTGAACACACCATTGTTAATAATGATCGTATTCATATTACTGCTGGCGTTTGCATAGGCATCACTTTCGGCAATGTGACTTATCGCCATAGCGCTTACCATGGCATCGCTATTGGCATCGGCACTGGCATAACCGCCATAAATATCGCCGTTAAATAAACCATTATTGACGACAACCGTATTATTATTACTTGCCCCATTAGCATCAGCACGGCTCATAACCGCATCAGTATTACTTACGTTAGACGTTGATGCGACAGCATCAGCAGACCCGCCAAGAATAGATTGCAATGTGGCGGATGCGGGCGTATCGACAGTAACAGTATACCCGGAGGCATCGGTGCTCTCTGAACCCTGCGCCAATACGCCGATAATATCAGTACTTGAGGCTGTAGTGACCGTGCAGGCACTATCAGCCGATGTTCTGGCGGGGTCGTTACACTCAATAGCATAAGCACTGGAGGCCGCACCAGTCATTAACGTTGCCATCAGGCAGCGGGTAATAATATTTAATTTTTGGATTGTAATAGGTTTCATATAGATGAATACATCCTGGTGATAATAATGATTACAAGAAAGATAAAATCGAAATAAGAAAACGAAATAGAAATAAGAAAACGAAATAGAAATAAGAAAACGAAATAGAAATAAGAAGTGAGAAATTGAGAAAAGAAAGGCTTGGTTTTTAATCGGGTTTAAACTCGCCTTATCGAGTTGGAATTAGCACTGCAGATGGCAGTTGATGGAGTACATCTTAAATTGATTTAGATCACAAAATAATCAGACAGGCATCCAATCGGTGTAGGATTATTCTTGTATTGCACGATTTTTATCCATTTTGGCCATGGCACTGTGGATCTCTGGGTAAGTGAAAAGGGTGGTCAGACACTTTTTGAATCCTTGAGTGTGAAATTAGTGTAATATGTCGGGTCACGAACCAGTGTGTGAGGCCGCCTGCACCCTTTTTAGTGCGCCATGCTGTGTTCTAAAATGTATTACATTCAGTGAGTTTCGCTTGATTGCGAGCTTAACTTGTTGATTACAATATATAATTCGACGCCTGTGAAGGCGACATTAGAGGTTGCTCAATGAGCGAGAAGTCAGAAAACCAAAAATTACCAAACTCAAAGCCACAAAGCCCTAAACCGCAGGGCGATAAAATTGTGGGTGAAAAATTACAGAAAGTCTTGGCACGTGCCGGTCATGGTTCGCGTCGGGAAATCGAAACTATTATCCAACAAGGCCGTGTCAGCGTTGATGGTAAAATATCAACGCTGGGTGATCGTGTTGAAGTCACTCAGGCCACCAAAATTCGCCTCGATGGTCATCTTCTTTCTATTAAAGAATCTGAAGAGGCTGTTTGCCGTGTTCTGGCGTATTACAAGCCGGAAGGTGAACTCTGTACCCGTAATGATCCCGAAGGTCGCCCAACAGTATTCGATCGTTTACCTAAACTGCGCGGTTCGCGCTGGGTGGCGGTAGGCCGTCTGGATGTTAATACGTCAGGGTTATTATTGTTCACCACTGACGGTGAACTTGCCAACCGTCTGATGCATCCAAGCCGTGAAGTTGAACGCGAATATGCCGTGCGGGTGTTTGGTCAAATCGATGACGAAAAAATCAAACAACTTAGCCGTGGCGTGCAGTTGGAAGATGGTCCAGCGGCTTTCCGCACCATTAGCTTCCAAGGCGGAGAGGGGATTAACCAGTGGTATAACGTTACGTTGACCGAAGGGCGCAACCGTGAAGTTCGCCGCTTGTGGGAAGCTGTTGGCGTGCAGGTTAGCCGCCTGATTCGTGTGCGTTATGGCGATATTAATTTGCCGAAGGGCCTGCCACGAGGTGGCTGGACCGAATTGGATCTGAAGGCAACCAACTACTTGCGTGAGTTGGTCGAATTGGATTCTGAAACTGTCAGTAAACTGCCTGTTGAGAAAGACCGACGCCGGGTTAAAGCCAATCAAATCCGTCGTGCGGTTAAACGCCACACTGAAGTCGCTGGCCGTCAGGTCGCGGGTCGTCAAGGTTCTGCTCGTAAAAGTTCTACTCGTCAAAATACGGGTAATGCAGCGCCAGCAGCAACGACTGCTCGACGCGGATCTAACAAGCGCGGGTAATTTGTCTAATGGGGAGGGATCATTTTCTCCCCATCATTGATTTTAAGCATTCACATCCCTCCGTCAGCTATTGTGTTTCTTCCTGAAGTATAAAAAACCACCATCCATCTATTGGATAGTATAATATTTCTATAATAAATGTTTTTACCACATATACACACCGTCAACCACGATAAGATACCGCTAGTCTCTAAATATTCGGCGTGACTATATTGCTCTTGGGGAATACCCCTCGGATTTAAAATCTCAGGAGCATTAATATGAAAAAGTCTCTGTTAACGACCAGCGCGGCTATTTTATTTGTCGTCGGCACCGGATTCTCATCTGTAACTTATGCTTGTGCTGGGCCTCACTCTTACTCTCACTATGGTGACAATTGCCAAAACACGTGTGGTTCGCTCCCTAAACCATTGAAAAAAATCTGCTATTTTGACAGCACACAACACCAAGCGCAGTCGTCAAGCCAAGTGGTCCCTGGGATGGCAACACTAACTCCCGCCATTGGGACATTGACCCCGTCAAAAATACCCATGATCCCTCTAGAGAAGTAATTTGGAAAACTGAGTTTGCCAAAAGGGGCCGTAAGTTTAGATCTCATTATATATAGCGAAAAATGCCGCAGATATTGCCTCTGCGGCATTTCATTGGTTTGCATGAATACTGCGAATTACCAGTCAATACCTTGTTGTGCTTTAATTCCGGCATCAAAAGCATGTTTGACCGGGCGTAATTCACTGACGGTATCGGCCATTTCCAACAAATCGCGGTGGCAGCCACGGCCAGTAATAATCACGGTTTGATGGGCAGGGCGCTGTTTGAGGGCGGTGATGACCTCATCAAGTGGCAGATAGTCATAGGCGACCATATAAGTCAGCTCATCGAGCACCACTAAATCCAGGCTTGGGTCTGCCAACATGCGCAAACCGTGCTGCCAAACACCTTGGCAGGCGGCAGTGTCAGTTTCTCTATTCTGAGTATTCCAGGTAAAACCGGTCGCCATAACCTGAAATTCGACCCCATGCTGTTGCAGCAGGTTTTTCTCACCGTTAGGCCATTCACCTTTAATAAACTGAATCACCCCCGCTTTCAGACCATGCCCGACTGCCCGGGTCACAGTGCCAAATGCTGCAGTGGTCTTACCTTTACCGTTACCGGTAAAAATAATCATGATACCGCGTGTTTCTTGTGCTGCCGCAACCCGTGATTCAACCTTTTCTTTTATTTTTTGTTGGCGCTGCTGGTGGCGTTCTTCAGACATAACATGTTCCTTTATTCTGCGGGGCCGGCTTTACGGCCGGGTTGTGCATCGAAACTGATGCCGGTTTTTCTACGGCTATCATCGCTCATGAGATAAAGATATAGCGGCATAATATCAGCAGGTGTTTTTAATTTAGTTGTATCTTCGTCAGGGAAGGCGGATGCCCGCATCTGAGTTCGGGTGCCGCCCGGGTTAATACAATTCACCCGCAAATTGCTGTGTTTATATTCTTCTGCAAGCACTTGCATCATGCCTTCAGTGGCGAATTTGGATACGGCATAAGCGCCCCAGCCGGAACGACCCTGGCGACCCACGCTAGAACTGGTGAATACCAGCGAGGCGCTGTGAGATTTCAATAGTAGCGGTAAAAGTGCTTGGGTAAGCATAAATGTCGCATTTACATTCACTTGCATCACGTCCTGCCAGACGGCTATATTTTGCTGCGCCATCGGAACTATATCACCTAATAAACCGGCATTATGCAACACACCATCCAGATGTGAAACATGCTGACTTAGGGTGTCTGCCAGCTGCTGGCAATCTTGTTCCGATGCATGTAATAGGTCAAGTGGCAGTGTTACAGCGGGCAACCCTTGAGCCTCAGCTATCTGTTGTTGTACCGCCATTAATTTACTTTCAGTCCGGCCAACTAACACCAGACGAGCACCAAAACGGGCATAGGTCAGTGCCGCTTCGCGACCAATACCATCGCCTGCTCCCGTCACCAGTATAGTGCGGTTATTGAGCAGATCGTCTTTAGGTTGATAATGCATAGTTATTCCTCTTACTGGCGGCGGATATTTTATTCAGGCATGCCGCGATATCTCTTACATTCTTATATTTAAGCGAAACCAATGCAATTTTTCATTTGCGCAAGACGGCAGCTTACGGGTTCGCTAGAATGCAGATATCTCTCTAATAGCAGATGAATAAAGGCGGTATTTGTGGAGTTAATTTCTCTGTACGGACTGTTTCTAGCCAAAGTAGTGACGATTGTGGTCGCCATTGGTGCGGTAGTGTTACTGGTTGTCAGCCAAGGGATGAGAAAACAAGGGCAACGGGGTGAATTGAATCTGGTTGATTTGGGTGAGCAATATAAGGAAATTCAGCGGGAAATGCGGCTGGCGCGCATGAGCCATGCAGAACAAAAAAACTGGAGCAAAGAGTTTAAGAAGCAGCAAAAAGCGGATCAAAAGCTGAAGAAACAGCGCGCCAAAGCCGGTGCGGTGGCAGCGGTAAAACCCTGCCTATATGTAATTGATTTTAAAGGTAGCATTGATGCACATGAAGTGACGTCATTGCGAGAAGAGATTTCTGCGGTTCTGGCGGTTGCTAGCGCGCAAGATGAAGTGCTGCTGCGACTCGAAAGCCCTGGTGGCGTAGTGCATGGTTATGGTTTAGCCGCCTCGCAATTGGAGCGCTTGCGCCATAAAGGGATTCGCCTGACGGTGGCGGTCGATAAAGTAGCTGCCAGTGGGGGATATATGATGGCCTGTGTGGCTGATCGTATTATTAGTGCGCCATTCGCCATTATTGGTTCTATCGGTGTTGTGGCCCAAATCCCGAACTTCCACCGCTTGCTGAAAAAGAACGATATTGATGTAGAACTGCATACTGCTGGTGAGTTTAAACGCACACTGACATTATTTGGTGAGAATACTGAACAAGGGCGCGAGAAATTCCGTGAAGATCTGAATGAAACGCACCTGTTATTCAAACAGTTCGTACAGCAACAGCGGCCCTCTTTGGACATTGATGCGGTTGCGACCGGTGAACACTGGTTTGGCACCCAAGCGAAAGAAAAAGGGTTGGTTGATGCCATTGGTACCAGTGATGATTTATTGATTGCTGAAATGGATAATCATGAAGTTATCGGTGTGCGTTATTCGCGACGCAAACGTCTGATGGATCGTTTTACCGGCAGCGCGGCAGAAAGCGCTGACCGTCTATTATTACGCTGGTGGCAGCGCGGCGAAAAACCCCTTTTATAATCTGAGAGCATAGGGTTTTTAGTGAAGGAAGGCAGGGGGCTTAGCCCCCTGTTATTTGTGGCTCAATGGCGAAATTAGCCATGTAATAATGGGAGGAGTCACCGGCAATTAATCGATTAAATGGTATTTAGCTGACAAAACATGAGCCAAATGTTTAAACATATTAAATACTGCGGTTGTTTTCGCTGTCGGTAAACCGTCTGCATCCAAGAAAAACTCGCCGCGAAATACCAATACTGGCCCTTTTTGCTCAACCTCAGTTGCCTGCATCCCATGCATATAATCTTCGTGCTGGCGAATAATCTCATTAGCCTCTGCTAATAATTTATTACGCTCAATCGGTGCTGTGTTTCCGTGCATTATATCTCCTTACTACAATGTAATTTCTCTCACTATTGTACTGCGGGTTAGCATTTGTTCGCAAACCGGCTAAGGTTTATTCGAGCCTCTGGCTGTTTTGTAGCCGTGATTGGATAAATTCATATTCCTCGCTAATTAGGTTGCGTAGCGCTTTTTATCAGGTACAGTGTGGGATTTTATACTATTAGGTGGAAGGTTTTGTTGACGCCATGAGGCAGAATTCGCTGCTGTAGTGCTGGGTGTAGGCAAAAATTTTTAGGGATCGAGGGGTCGTCAGGTAAGACTCGGCAGGCGCATTTATGGCTCCGATCAAAAAAACAGGTTGATCTCCTGAGAAAGTACCGCAATATAAAAAAGAGATTCAGAATGCCGCGGTACGGCAAGATAAAAACCTTCTTTTAGAAGAAATAATTTAGGTAAAGGTCATTATGGGTAAAGCCCTCGTAATAGTTGAGTCCCCGGCAAAAGCCAAAACTATTAATAAATACTTAGGGAATAACTACGTGGTTAAGTCCAGTGTCGGTCACATTCGTGATTTGCCGACCAGTGGATCAGCCAGTAAGAAGAGCGCTAACTCAACTGAAGATAAAGCCAAGAAAACCGACAAGCCCAAGACTAAAGTAAAGAAAGACGAAAAGGTTGCGTTAGTGAACCGTATGGGCGTCGATCCTTATCATGGCTGGAAAGCGCAGTACGAAATTTTGCCCGGCAAAGAAAAAGTGGTTGCCGAGCTGAAAGCATTAGCCGAAAACGCTGACCACATCTATCTCGCAACCGACCTTGACCGCGAAGGAGAGGCAATTGCCTGGCATTTGCGGGAAGTGATTGGTGGTGATGATAAGCGCTTTAGCCGTGTGGTTTTCAACGAAATCACCAAAAATGCCATCCAGCAGGCGTTTAATCAACCGGGTGAATTGAATATCAACCGGGTTAATGCCCAGCAAGCTCGTCGCTTTATGGATCGGGTTGTGGGTTATATGGTCTCCCCGCTGCTCTGGAAAAAAATTGCCCGTGGCCTGTCTGCCGGTCGAGTGCAATCAGTGGCAGTGCGCTTAGTTGTTGAGCGTGAACGGGATATCAAAGCATTCGTTCCCGAAGAGTACTGGGAGCTGCATGCTGACTTGCTGGCGAAAGGTGAAGTTCCGATTCAAATGGAAGTCACCCATGCCCATGACAAGCCGTTTAAACCGGTAAATCGCGAACAGACGCATGCTGCACTGAAATTACTGGAAAATGCGCGCTATAAGGTGCTGGATCGTGAAGATAAACCGACCAGTAGCAAGCCCGGCGCGCCGTTTATTACCTCCACCTTGCAGCAGGCTGCCAGTACCCGTCTGAGTTTTGGTGTGAAAAAAACCATGATGATGGCGCAGCGCTTGTATGAAGCAGGTCATATCACCTATATGCGTACTGACTCCACCAATTTAAGTCAGGATGCGCTGACCATGGTGCGTGATTATATTGGCGACAATTTCGGTGATAAGTATCTGCCATCTGCGCCTAATCAGTACAGCAGCAAAGAAAATTCGCAAGAAGCGCATGAAGCTATTCGCCCTTCAGATGTGAGTGTGATTGCTGAGCAGTTAAAAGATATGGAAGCCGACGCCCAGAAGCTGTACCAACTGATTTGGCGTCAGTTTGTGGCTTGCCAGATGACACCAGCTAAGTATGACTCCACCACGTTGACCGTTCAGGCTGGCGATTTCCAACTGCGGGCGAAAGGGCGTACTCTGCGCTTTGATGGTTGGACTAAGGTGATGCCTGCGCTACGTAAAGGCGATGAAGACCGCACTTTACCGGTAATTGAAGTGGGCAGTGATCTGGATTTGCAAAAACTTATCCCAAGCCAACACTTCACCAAGCCGCCAGCACGTTACAGCGAAGCATCACTGGTAAAAGAGTTGGAAAAACGGGGTATTGGCCGTCCATCCACATATGCATCAATCATTTCGACCATTCAAGATCGTGGTTATGTGCGGGTAGAAAACCGCCGTTTCTATGCCGAGAAAATGGGTGAAATCGTTACTGACCGGTTAGAAGAAAACTTCCGCGAATTGATGAATTACGATTTTACCGCGCGCATGGAAAGTGGCCTGGATCAGGTTGCCAACGATCAGGCCGAGTGGAAAGCTGTACTGGATGGTTTCTTTGCCGAATTCAGCGAACAGCTTGAAAAAGCAGAGAAAGACCCTGAAGAGGGCGGTATGCGCCCGAATCAGATGGTGATGACCAGCATCGACTGCCCAACCTGTGGCCGTCAGATGGGGATTCGTACCGCCAGTACCGGTGTGTTCCTTGGGTGTTCTGGTTATGCATTGCCACCTAAAGAGCGCTGCAAAACCACGATCAATCTGGTACCCGAAGCTGAGATTCTCAATATCCTTGAGGGTGATGATGCGGAAACTAACGCATTACGCGCCCGCCGCCGTTGCCAGAAATGTGGTACGGCAATGGATAGCTATCTCATCGATAACCAACGTAAATTGCATGTTTGCGGTAATAACCCTGCGTGTGATGGTTATGAGATAGAAGAGGGCGAGTTCCGTATCAAAGGGTATGAAGGCCCGATTGTTGAGTGCGAAAAATGTGGTTCTGAAATGCATCTGAAAATGGGGCGTTTTGGCAAGTACATGGGCTGCACCAATGACGAGTGTAAGAATACCCGTAAAATCTTGCGCAGTGGTGAAGTCGCGCCACCTAAAGAAGATCCGGTACCGTTGCCAGAACTGCCTTGTGAGAAGTCAGATGCCTATTTCGTGTTGCGAGACGGTGCTGCAGGCGTGTTCCTGGCTGCGAACACCTTCCCTAAGTCGCGCGAAACCCGTGCGCCGTTAGTCGAAGAGTTAGTTCGCTTCAAAGATCGTTTACCTGAAAAATTACGTTATCTGGCTGATGCGCCTGTGGCGGATAAAGAAGGTAATAAAACCATGGTACGTTTTAGCCGTAAAACCAAACAGCAGTATGTTTCATCCGAGAAAGATGGCAAAGCCACGGGTTGGTCTGCTTTCTATATCGATGGAAAATGGGTTGAAGCGAAAAAATAAGTGGTTAAACCGATCGGAGTACACTTAAGCCTATAGTGCGGTACTCCGGTACCAACAAAAAACCAGCCTCAATGGCTGGTTTTTTTATTGGGCTAATCTACTCAAGTGCTTTATAGTCTTAGTTAATCCGCTAAAGTTATTACACTTTGGCTACTGTCTGCATTTATCAAAAAATACTATTATTTTTAGGCTGATGTACTGTAATACCAAGTAAGAAGGGTATATACAGTTAGCGATGAAATGATATAGTAGTTATATAAAATATTTTCTTATCACCTAATGTTATTACAAGGTCAATACTGACCAGCTTCGCACCATGCAGTTTACGGGTTTTAGTTAATAACTTCTCGGCATACCGGGTGATACCGATATACCAAACTGTGGCGTTCCCACAGTGTTCAACCTAGGATGGTATCGATATGAAATTGCAGCAGCTCCGTTATATTGTTGAGGTGGTCAATCACAACCTTAACGTATCGTCCACCGCAGAAGGACTGTATACCTCGCAGCCGGGGATCAGTAAGCAGGTCCGAATGCTGGAAGATGAGCTGGGTATCCAAATTTTTGCCCGCAGTGGCAAACATCTCACGCAGGTGACCCCCGCAGGGCTGGAAATCATCCGTATTGCCCGTGAAGTATTGTCCAAAGTAGATGCTATCAAAGCCGTTGCCGGTGAACATACCTATCCTGATAAAGGTTCGCTGTATGTAGCCACTACCCATACTCAGGCGCGTTATGCATTGCCGAATGTGATTAAAGGTTTTATCGAGCGCTACCCGCGTGTGTCGCTCCATATGCATCAAGGCTCGCCGACCCAAATAGCCGAAGCGGTTTCTAAAGGGAGCGCTGATTTTGCTATCGCCACTGAGGCGCTGCATTTATATGACGACCTGATTATGTTGCCGTGCTATCACTGGAACCGTGCTGTGGTAGTCAAGCCTGATCATCCTTTAGCAGGTAAAACCCACGTCAGCATTGAAGAGCTGGCAGCATACCCGATTGTGACTTATACCTTTGGTTTTACTGGCCGTTCTGAGCTGGATACTGCGTTTAATCGTGCTGGTCTGACACCGCGCATTGTGTTTACCGCGACAGATGCCGATGTGATTAAAACCTATGTGCGATTAGGGTTGGGTGTGGGGGTTATCGCCAGTATGGCAGTTGATCCGATCCAAGATCCTGATCTGGTGATAGTTGATGCCCGTGATATCTTTACCTACAGCACCACGAAAATTGGTTTCCGCCGCAGCACTTTCCTGCGCAGTTATATGTATGACTTTATTCTGCGTTTCGCCCCACATCTGACCCGTGATGTGGTGGATAAAGCGGTTGCCTTGCGTTCTAATGATGATATCGAGGCGATGTTTAAAGACATTAAATTGCCGACTAAGTAATTTATAAAGAAATAAAAGCCATCTCTTTTTCGTGATGGCTTTTCCATAACAGAACTAATAAGTAAAAATTCAAAAGCCAATAGTCACCTCTCCTGTTAATTTGTTTATGAAAATAATGGTGTTATTTTTATAAATACTTTCAGGGGAATATATGTCTTCAACATCTTGTCCATTATTAAGTAATACATTAACTAATGTGTTTTCATTTCATGATGATGTCTATGCCGGAAGTGAAATTTTTAATATAAAAATGGGTGAAGAACAGTTTTTTTTAGAAAAAAAGAATGGAATTAATAAAGTATTAGATGAGTTATGTAAACATGGGTGGGTTAATCCATCTGCAAATTATCATGACACAAACCTGCACAATTTACTGAGTTCGTTGGTTGAGACCCCACTGGCAGAAACGATGATAGGTTTCGATAACGCACTGAAATGTGGTTTGCCGCCTGGTTATAACCCAACTTTCTGCTTTGAGAGAAATGGTCAATCTGGTGTGAAGATGCATTATGAGGTGATCCACAGTAAAGAGAGCTGTAATCTTTTTAAATTGACGGGTGAGTTTCTGTTTGATAAAGATTGTCAATTAAGTCATGAAAAACCTTCAATTTCTATTGAATTTTTCCCTCAATGCCCTACGGTGTTAGAAGAGGCTCTGGACTCCAGAACGGTAATAAAGAAATTTTTAGATTGGCTAATGAATTTATTCAATTTAAATGGTTTTGTGTTGGCAAATACTCAATCTGATGTAGATATGGCAAAAAATATTGCGGTGAGCTTTTCAAATATAAATAAGGATGATAGTAATTATTGCGTAATGGAAAATAGATTGAATGAAGAACGAGCAGCGCGTGAAGAACAAGCAGATGATTTTAATAAATCATTGCAATCCATTATTAAAGGGTTTGATGAAATAACTCATTATATAAACAATGAATTAGCTGAGTGTAGTGATAATAAAATTGAACAAATGATAACAAACCTTTCTGGCGTTCTTAAAAATGAGATAGAGAATGATGAGAAAGGTCTTAAACAACTAGAAAGTTATTCAGTTAAATTAACTCAAGATCCTGAAGAGATAGAAGAGATAGAAGAGATAGAAGAGATAGAAGAGATAAATGATGGATTAGTGTCTCAGCAGGAAGATGATTATGAATGGGACGATTATGGTTTCAATAATGTAAATAACCCTGTCCATAAATCTGAGTAATTGACACAGATTGGCCATCACCATCGTTTACACCTATCGCTGCCAGTAATCGCCATTGTTGCCAAAATGTTAATGTTTCTTTGTGTTATATTTAATTCAGACCTCATAATTACAAGGGAATAGCCTTGTTGGGATGAATGCTGTTTTAGAGCACTTATAAGAAACAATGGAGGCGCTATGTCGTTAGATTTGCGAAAAACGAGTATGGCCAAATTGGTCGCCCTTAATCATGAATATCACTACTACAGCCTGCCGCAACTGGCGGCAGAGCTTGGGGATATTGACCGACTGCCGAAATCACTGAAAGTGTTGCTGGAGAATCTACTGCGTCATCTGGATGGCGAACAGGTTCAAGAGGAGGATTTAAAAGCCATTGTCGATTGGCAGCTCACCGGGCATGCCAGCCGGGAGATTGCTTACCGGCCCGCGCGGGTATTAATGCAGGATTTCACCGGGGTACCGGCGGTAGTGGACTTGGCTGCGATGCGTGAAGCAGTCAAACGGCTGGGGGGCGATGTGGCGCAGGTTAACCCATTGTCACCGGTAGATTTGGTTATCGACCATTCCGTCACTGTTGACGAGTTTGGCGATAAAGCCGCTTTTGGCGAGAACGTCCGGCTCGAAATGGAACGTAACCACGAGCGCTATATCTTCCTGCGTTGGGGGCAGAAAGCCTTTAGCCGTTTCCGTGTGGTACCGCCGGGTACCGGGATCTGCCATCAGGTTAACCTTGAGTATTTGGGGCAGACGGTCTGGCATGAACAGCAGGATGGGCGGGAGGTCGCTTACCCCGATACGCTAGTGGGTACCGATTCCCACACCACCATGATCAATGGCTTGGGGATACTCGGTTGGGGCGTCGGTGGGATTGAAGCGGAAGCCGCAATGCTGGGCCAACCTGTCTCAATGCTGATTCCCGATGTGGTCGGCTTCAAAATGACCGGTAAGATGCGTGAAGGGATCACTGCCACGGACTTGGTGCTTACCGTAACGCAAATGCTGCGAAAACATGGGGTAGTAGGCAAATTCGTTGAGTTTTATGGTGATGGTCTGGCGGATTTGCCACTGGCAGATCGCGCGACTATAGCCAATATGTCGCCTGAGTTTGGTGCTACCTGTGGTTTCTTCCCGGTGGATGACGTGACGCTGGGGTATATGCGCTTAAGTGGCCGCAGTGATGAACAGATAGCCTTGGTTGAGGGCTACAGTAAAGCACAAGGGTTGTGGCGTCATCCTGGTGACGAGCCAATTTTCACCAGTCAGCTCTCATTGGATTTGAGCACAGTGGAAGCGAGTATGGCTGGGCCGAAGCGGCCACAAGACCGGGTCGCTTTACCCAAAGTGCCCTTAGCCTTTAAAGCGTTTGAAGAACTGGAAATTAATAGCAAAAAAGATAAAGTTGACCATGTTAGCTTCACGCTGGAAGGAAAAACGCACGAGTTGGCATCTGGCGCGGTGGTGATTGCCGCGATCACCTCATGCACTAATACTTCGAATCCCAGCGTACTGATGGCAGCCGGTCTGTTAGCTAAAAAAGCGGCAGAAAAGGGGCTAAAAACCAAACCATGGGTGAAAACTTCACTGGCACCAGGCTCTAAAGTGGTGACTGAGTATCTCAATGCCGCCGGATTAACCGCTTATCTGGATAATTTGGGCTTTAATCTGGTGGGTTATGGTTGTACTACCTGTATTGGTAACTCTGGCCCATTGCCTGATCCAATAGAAAATGCCATCAAAGTCGGGGATTTGACCGTCGGTGCGGTGCTGTCCGGTAACCGAAACTTTGAAGGGCGCATTCATCCTTTAGTAAAAACCAACTGGCTGGCTTCGCCGCCGCTGGTGGTGGCTTATGCTCTGGCCGGTAATTTGAATGTCAACTTGGCACAAGAGGCGCTCGGTAACGACCCTGACGGCAAGCCGGTTTATCTAAAGGATATCTGGCCTAGCGGATTTGAAATCGCTAAAGCTGTCGAAGAGGTTAAAACTGAGATGTTCCGTAAGGAATATGCCGCCGTATTTGATGGCGATGAAGAGTGGCAGTCGATTCAGGTTAATAGCACACCAACCTATGATTGGCAGAGCGATTCCACCTACATCCGTTTGCCTCCTTTCTTTAGTGATATGAAAGCGTTGCCTGATCCGGTTGAGGATATTCACCATGCACGTATTTTGGCGATTTTGGCTGATTCTGTCACCACCGACCATATTTCTCCCGCCGGTAATATCAAGCTTGATAGCCCTGCGGGCCGCTATTTACGTGATCGTGGGGTCGAGATTAAAGAGTTTAACTCCTACGGTTCCCGTCGTGGTAATCATGAAGTGATGATGCGTGGGACGTTTGCCAATATCCGTATCCGTAATGAGATGGTCCCGGGGGTTGAAGGGGGTGTCACTCGTCATATTCCGTCACAAAATGAGATGGCTATCTATGATGCTGCTATGCGCTATCAGCAGGAGAATGTGCCATTGGCGGTGATTGCCGGTAAGGAGTATGGATCCGGTTCGAGTCGTGACTGGGCAGCTAAAGGTCCAAGATTACTGGGGGTGCGGGTAGTGATTGCTGAGTCATTTGAGCGTATTCATCGCTCCAATCTGATTGGGATGGGTATTTTGCCCCTCGAGTTCCCAGCAGGGGTTAATCGCAAAACTTTGGGGCTGACGGGTGATGAATCCATTAGCGTCAGTGGGTTACAAAAACTGTCCCCAGGGCAGAAGGTGGCGGTGACGATAACCTATGCTGACGGGCGGCAACAAACGGTAGATACCCACTGCCGTATAGATACAGGTAATGAATTGGTTTATTTCGAAAATGGCGGCATTTTGCATTATGTTATCCGCAAAATGCTGTAGTTATTAGAATGTTGTCGTTATTAGAATGGCACAGCCATTAGTGACAGTGTCACTACGGTGCTTGTTCGATAAAAAGGGTGGTTGAGAAACCACCCTTTATTGTTCTTGAACGCGGCTAATTATTTGGTCAGCAGATGGCCCATTTTGGCCGCTTTGGTGGCCATATACTGTTCATTCTTGGGATTTTGCCCGACAATCAATGGCACCCGCTCAACGATATTAATCCCCGCCTCGGAGAGAATCTCAACCTTCTTCGGGTTATTGGTTAGCAAGCGCACGGCTTTGACGCCCAGTAATTTATATATATCTGAGCATAAGGTGAAGTCACGTTCATCGGCGGCAAATCCGAGTTGATGGTTAGCTTCCACAGTATCAAAGCCCTTATCCTGTAACGCGTAAGCGCGAATCTTATTCAGCAAACCAATATTACGGCCTTCCTGACGATGATAAATCAACACACCGCGCCCCTCTTCGGCAATGTGCGCCAATGCGGCTTCTAACTGAAAACCACAGTCACAACGCAGGCTAAACAAAGCATCACCTGTCAGGCACTCAGAATGAATACGGGAGAGCACTGGTTTATCACCACTGATATCACCAAATATTAAGGCCAGATGATCATGGCCAGAGGCTAACTCTTCAAAACCGACCATCAAAAAATCACCCCAAGGCGTCGGTAACTTGGCTTCTGCTACACGTTTAAGCTGCATCTTACTGTTCATATTATAACTTCAGACCTTAAGGATGTTATCGCGCATCCTGATGTGGATACCCGCTTTAACCCGTTATATCCCTTCATCTTAGGGCATAGGGTTAAATAAAAAGTTTCTCTGCGATCATTATTAGCTATATTGCCATAACTTTTGGCTCACTGCTGTTCAACAAAGCAGCGAAAAGGAAAGAGAAAATGTCTGACGAGAACATATTTGGGTAATAACATAATTTTGTTTATGTTATCAATGATTAATGGGACTTATACTGTGTGGTTATAGCCGCTGTACAATTTGTGCTATCACCATGGAAAAGACGATATAGACATCATGTGTAACCAAGGGCCCCAGATGTGGAATATAGCGAAACGAATCACTGTCGGAACACTTATCTTACTCTTACCCACCCTTGTTATCTGGCTTTCTGGTTGGCAGTGGCAACCCGGCAGTAATAATGTTTGGTTGAAAAGTGTGTTCTGGGTGACTGAAACGGTCACTGCGCCATGGGGAATCTTGACCAGTGCGTTGCTCAGTTGCTGGTTTTTATGGTGCCTACGGTTTCGGATTAAGCCCGCGATGGGGTTGTTGGTCCTGATGGGTGGCGTAATTCTTGTCGGTCAGGGTATAAAATCACTGATTAAAGAGCAGGTACAAGAACCTCGTCCATTTGTCGTCTGGCTTGAGGCAGAACATCATATTGATAATCGCTTTTTCTATTCGCTTCCCCGTGCTGAACGCAGTGAGTTGGTCAAACAGCAACTACAGAGCCAAACCATTATTCCGCCATGGTTGAGCAGTCATTGGCAGTTTGAAACTGGCTTTGCTTTCCCCTCAGGTCACACGGTTTTTGCTGCCAGTTGGGCATTGTTGGCGGTAGGCATATTGTGGCCACGGCGACATTATAAAACCGTCATTTTGCTAATGATATGGGCGCAAGGTGTCATGATGAGCCGGTTGGTATTAGGCATGCATTGGCCACGGGATCTGGTAGCCGCAGCACTTATCAGCGGGTTATTGGTCGCCATTGTGTGTAGCTTAGTACAACGTTGGTTCGGCTCGTTAGCCATTTTGCCACAAGAACAGCGCGAGATAGAAAAACGTGAGCATGAGGAAAATTGAGTGATTAGTTATTATTCTCAGCCCAGTCGCTTAAAATAATATCAATTAGGTGCCCAATCGGCGCTTTATCTTGGTGCAGGGTTTCTTTGCTGGGTAAGGAAGTGCTAATTTATCAAGTAAGGGCGCCACATTTTTGGCATAATTCATCAGGTTGATTCGGCCTTTAGGAAAAAACGTGAAATATTTGCTGATTTTTTTGTTAGTACTGGTGATTTTCGTGATTTCAGTCACGTTAGGGGCAAATAACGATCAAGTCGTTACCTTTAACTATTTATTGGCTCAGGGCGAATATCGGGTATCTACGTTATTGGCAACGCTTTTTGCGGCGGGCTTGGTACTTGGGTGGGTTATTTGTGGGCTTTTTTATCTGCGAGTTCGAATTTTACTGGGGCGCGCAGAGCGGAAAATTAAACGTCTTGAGTCACAGCAAGAGCAGCCTATTGAATCCAGTGCGGCTGTTTCCACACCTGCTGTCAGCAAGGAATAATTTTCTATGTTAGAAATGCTGTTTCTGCTGTTGCCCGTCGCTGCCGCCTATGGCTGGTATATGGGGCGTAGAAGCGCTCAGCAGGATAAGCAACAGGATGCTAACCGCCTGTCTCGTGAATATGTGGCAGGGGTTAACTTCCTTCTCTCTAATCAGCAGGACAAAGCGGTTGATCTGTTTCTTGAGATGTTGAAAGAAGACAGTTCGACCGTTGAAGCGCATCTGACATTAGGGAATTTGTTCCGTTCTCGTGGTGAAGTTGACCGCGCTATCCGCATTCATCAGGCGTTGATGGAAAGTGCTTCTCTGACCTTTGAACAACGATTGCTGGCAATTCAGCAACTTGGTCGTGATTATATGGCCGCGGGTTTATATGATCGGGCAGAGGATATGTTCAATCAATTGGTTGAAGAGCAAGATTTCCGGCTCGGGGCACTACAGCAGTTATTGGTTATTCATCAGGCCACCAGTGATTGGAACAACGCGATTGAAGTGGCGGAAAAACTGGTCAAGATGGGCAAAGATAATCAGCGGCTGGAGATAGCACATTTTTATTGCGAACTGGCGCTGCAAGCCATGGGGAGTGATGATTTAGAGAAAGCAATGGGGTTGCTGAAGAAAGCGGCTATTGCGGATAAGCAGTGCGCCCGTGTCTCCATCATGCAAGGTCGGGTGCATATTGCCAAGGGTGAATATGCCAAAGGCGTAGAGGCGCTGGAGCGTGTGCTGGAGCAGGATAAGGAAGTGGTCAGCGAGGCATTACCTATGTTGAGCGATTGCTACCAACATCTACAACAGCCCGAGGCGTGGGCGAATTTCCTCAAACGCTGCGTTGAAGATAATACGGGTGCTACGGCTGAACTAATGCTGGCCGAAATACTGGAACAGCATGAAGGCCGTGATGTGGCACAAACCTATATCAACCGCCAGTTACAACGCCATCCCACCATGCGTGTTTTCTATCGATTAATGGATTATCACCTGGCAGATGCAGAACAAGGGCGAGCGAAAGAGAGCTTGCTGTTGCTGCGAGACATGGTAGGAGAACAGATTCGGACCAAACCCCGTTATCGCTGTCATAAATGTGGTTTTACCGCGCACTCTCTGTACTGGCACTGTCCATCATGCCGAGCCTGGGCTTCGGTTAAGCCGATCCGGGGATTGGATGGGCAGTAAACGTTTCTATTGTCAGAGGTATCGCGACAGTCATCGGGTGACCTGAGCCACCCGATAGTTTTTGATGAAGTATTGTGGTGTTATCTTTATTTTTTCTTCTGAGGCGCTTTCACACCGTCTTTCAATAATTGTCGCAGTTTCTTCAACTCTTTTTGGCTTAACGGCTGCTCTGAAATCTCTTCTACACCTTGGCTATCAATCTCACCTTGATGCAACTTGGCATCTTTGCGGCTGGCTTTACTACTTTTAACATCAACCTCAAAGCTCTTTTCTAATCTTTCGCACACTTCGGTACTCAGGGAAAACTGTTTTTCTAAGGCAGCAGCCTTGATTTTCTCTTTTAATTCCAGAGGGATTTTAATGGTTAAGGTAGATATTTCGCTCATCATATAACCTTTAACTTAGGAGGAAATACCAAGCTAAGCGAGGGAAGCGAAACTGTCTAGGGGATAACACAACTGTCACAAAAAATTCACATTAGCCACGGCAAAAAGAGCGCAAATGCGCTCTTAGAAAGAGATAAAGCGTTAACCGGAGAGACGGGTATTAACGATAGATAATGGCGGTACCGTGCATTTTGTTATTGCCGGTCGCAGAGGTTATCAGGAAAGATTTTGCACCGGCAGCTTTGGCTTGCTGCGCCAATGCATTTTCTAACTCGGTCAAGGTAGTTGCATTACTGGCAGAAATCACGCCAGCTTCATTCAATCCTGCTGATTGATTAGTTTGTATTTGAGTGGCGGCGACGCTAGCAAATGATGCGAGAGACAGAATTAATGCCGGGGCGATGAATTTAATGCTTTTCATGTGAAACTCCAGTTTCTAGTTTATTATATTGAATAATTGATATTTTTTACTTATTCAGTAGACAATTACTGTCTGGCGATGGAGTGAATGATACAGCATTAATATTGAATGAGAATCACAAACAACTGAGCATCTAAATCAAAATATTTGATTGATAATTTACGTTTCTTGAAGCAGATTTACTTAATGGCAGGTAAGCACAATCTCACTGCTTGACGTAAATTGACCCTCTGCGGCAATTACGCCCCATAAACAGCAAGTATTGGTGTCGCTCGATAGCTGTAATTTCAGTAGAGCAGCCTGTAGAATATGAGCGTTATCATTACTTATTGACTGAAAAGGGCTTAAAAATGACGTCTGCAACTAAAACTAATAACAGTGGCCCGATATCTTCTCCGATCATTGTCGCGTTGGACTATGCCAATAAAGACGCTGCGTTAGCCTTTGCTGATCGTGTTAATCCGCAAGATTGCCGGTTAAAAGTGGGCAAGGAGATGTTTACCTTATATGGCCCTCAGTTGGTCCGTGATCTGCATGCGCGTGGTTTTGAGGTTTTCCTTGATCTGAAATTTCACGACATTCCCAACACCACCGCTAAGGCGGTGAGTGCGGCAGCTGAGCTTGGGGTGTGGATGGTCAATGTCCACGCCAGTGGTGGTGCACGCATGATGACTGCCGCCAAAGAAGCTTTATTGCCTTATGGGCACCAGGCACCCCTATTGATTGCTGTTACGGTGCTCACCAGCATGGATGGCGAAGATTTACGTGATATCGGTATTAACATCAGCCCGGCAGAACATGCCGAACGGTTAGCGAAACTGACATGGGATTGCGGTTTAGAGGGGGTGGTGTGCTCCGCCCATGAAGCTGTGCGCCTCAAGCAGGTTTGTGGCGCTGATTTTAAACTGGTTACCCCAGGTATTCGCCCGCAGGGCAGTGAGGCCGGTGATCAGCGCCGTATCATGACTCCTGAGCAAGCCGTCTCTGCTGGGGTGGATTATATGGTTATTGGGCGTCCGATCACCCAATCTCCTGACCCAGAAAAAACACTGAGTGAGATTCTGGCATCATTGAGCAAGGTGGCATAATGACGAATTATAATAGCCGTTTGGTGTATTCAACTGACTCGGGGCGTATCAGTGAGCCTGAGCTAAAACCCGCGCGGCCAAAAGGGGATGGTATTGTTCGTATTCAGCGCCAAACCAGTGGTCGTAAAGGAAAGGGCGTGTGCCTGATTACCGGTGTTGATGGCAGTGATGAGGTGCTGGATAAACTGGCAGCAGAATTGAAGAAGAAGTGCGGTTGCGGTGGCTCGATTAAAGACGGCATTATTGAAATTCAAGGAGATAAACGCGATCTTCTTAAGCAACTGCTCGAAGCCAAAGGGATGAAAGTCAAACTGGCGGGTGGCTGAGAATAATTTACAGTTTCATTTATCAGTTTTCCCCTAATTAATTGACGTTGCAGGTAGGCAGCAAGCAAACGAATCCCGATGAGCTTACACAGGTAAGTGAGCGTAGCTAACACCCTGCAACGTCAAATCATACCGATAACATTATTTGCTGACTTGGTGCCCGATAACCCCACCAACCGCCGCGCCACCTAATGTCCCCAGCGTACTGCCGGTCAACACCGCACCACCTACAGCACCAGCACCGGCACCGATTGCGGTATTGCGGTCACGTTTGGACATATTAGAACAAGCAGACAGGGACAAGGCCAGTGTTAGCGCCAAGGCGGCAGTGGCAAATCGTTTATTGATTATCATCATCATAATTCTCCTGACGTTGGCTAAGTACGGATAGATCAGGTCATATAGTTTGAATCTATCTATCCTGATGTATCCGTGCAAAATTGAAATTACCTAACTAAGTATAGGCGTTGTAGCAATTTTAGCCGAAGTCTCATTTTGTTAGTGTTTAGAATAAAAATCGTCGTTTAGATTTAAATTCAGAATTAATGCTAAAAACTCGTTTTGTCACCAATAGAAACTAGTATAAATATCCGCGAATCATTTAATAGGTAAATAGTCCTAATTTGATCTGACAAGGCGGGGAATTAGGGATTGTCTGAGACTAAAGGCACGATTAACCCATTGTCAGTGCTAAATAAAATATGACGTTCTGCTATGTGTACCTCGCAGACTGTACTTTCCAGCCGATCTGCACGCAGTTTATAGCCATTTATCCCATACCGGTTCTTACCTGTGGCGCTGAAAATGAGAGAAATTCAGTCATTCAGGATACGACGATGCTCAACGAACTGAAGCAACAGGTACTGGCCGCCAATCTGGCGTTACCTCGCCACAATTTGGTCACATTCACTTGGGGCAATGTCAGTGCTGTCGATAGACAACATGGGTTACTGGTGATTAAGCCTTCCGGTGTGGAATATGACGTGATGACACTGGACGATATGGTGGTGGTAGAGCTGGAAACCGGCAAAGTGGTGGAGGGCAGTAAGAAGCCCTCATCGGATACTGATACTCACCGGGTGCTTTATCTTAATTTCCCGCAAATTGGCGGCATCGTTCATACCCATTCACGCCATGCAACCATTTGGGCCCAGGCTGGGCTAGATTTGCCTGCGTGGGGTACCACTCACGCAGATTACTTCTACGGCACCATTCCCTGTACCCGGTTGATGACGCAAGAAGAGATTGCTGGCCGCTATGAATGGGAAACCGGCAATGTCATCGTTGAGACATTCCATCAACGGGGCATTAAACCAGAAGATGTGCCTGCGGTTTTAGTCAATTCACACGGTCCGTTTGCCTGGGGGACCAGTGCGGATAATGCCGTACACAACGCGGTTGTGTTAGAGGAGTTGGCTTATATGGGGATTTTCTCACGCCAATTGAACCCGCAACTCGATGATATGCAACCGCAATTATTGGATAAACACTATTTACGCAAACACGGTAAAAATGCCTATTACGGACAATAATCGCTGTTTGGGCCTGCTGTTGAGAAGCCGACAATATGGCCCGTGTTCAGTCTTGCACGGGTTTCTCCAGCCATAGCACGGAGTCAGTGATATCGAGCATTTTTGCTTCGACCTGTGCAATGGCATCATTGATACCTTGATTGTAATAATGCGCGCCCAGCTCACGACTGATGAATTCCAGTAAAAATTCCGCATCAAAATCTTCCAGCTCAATACTCAGGTTCTGCTCCAGATAATCCTGAATTTTACGTGCCATCCGTTGAGTCTGTTCACGCGTGAAGGTGATGTCCGCCATTATTGCTGTTACTCCGTTATGAATGTTGTTCCTCTTATTCGCTGAGGATATCGACTTGAATGCCTTGTGCCGTTAATTGCTGCTGATAACCTGCGGGCAGGCGGTTATCGGTAATGACCCGGTTGATGGACGATAATGGCATCAGTGAGTTCTGATGCACCTGACCAAATTTTGATGCATCGGCCAGAATGATATTTTCAGCGCCTTTGGCTAACACACTATTAATCACATCGGCGCGTAACATATCGCGCCCGGTAAAACCGGTATCTGCCTGATAACCGTCGATACCGATAAACGCCTTGCTGAAATGCACATGGCGCAAACAAAGTTGCGTCAATGGGCCAACCATACTGTCACTTTTTTTCTGATAAATTCCGCCTAGAAGAATCACTTCACAGGAAGACTCTTTCAATTGTCTGGCGATATAACCACTCACCGTCACCAAGGTGATACCAGGGCGTTGTGCCAAATGATGCGCCAACAGGGCGTTGCTACTGCCGCTTTCGATAAATACCGTCTCACCTTCATTGACCAGTGAAGCGGCGTGATTAGCCAATTTTTGCTTCATGGCAAAGTGAGTCATCATGCGAACATCGACATCGTCACTCTCAAGAGCGACGGCTGAACCATGCACTCGTTTGAGCAAACCTCTCGTCTCTAGCTGATTGAGATCCTGACGGATTGTCACCTCAGAGACCTGCGTTTCCTGCGCCAATTCACTGACACTGACTCGTTGCCGGTCGTTTACCAACTGTAAAATTATTTGCTGTCTTGGGTTCATGGCATTCCCGATAATAAAGTGTGCTGAAAATTGAACCAGCCAACGTGGTGGTAAAAGTTCGCCGGTTCACAACAACATCATAATGATAAATAATACCTTAAATAGTAGGGATAACACCCTGTGTTACTAAGGGAAAAGTGAGGCAAGCCACAACTCTGTCTTACAACGCTATCATCGCATTTTTTGCAGTATGCAAAATACATTACTTTTGATTGAAGTTTAATTTGCTTTCGAATGAAAGTATTTTGATAAAGATCACATTATCGATTCATGATTGGTCTATGATTGCGGCTGATGATTGGTGGTAAATCCATTTGCTTAACTGGCTTATTTGTTTAACCAGTCTGGCTGCTTACATAATCCAAACCGGAGGTTCTTATGGAGCTTTATCTTGATACCGCAGATGTAGCTGCAGTAAAACGCCTGGCGCGCGTACTGCCATTACAAGGTGTCACTACCAACCCGACTATTTTGGCCAAAGCGGGCAAGCCTATCTGGGAGGTGTTACCTGCGCTGCGCGATGCTCTGGGCGGTACCGGTAAACTTTTCGCACAAGTGCTGGCCAGTGACAGCGAACTGATGGTGTCTGAGGCAATCATGCTATCAAAGCGCGTCCCCGGTTTGGTTATCAAAATCCCCGCCACCGCAGAAGGATTGGCGGCTATTAAGCAATTGAAAGGGATGTCTATTCCGACATTAGGTACCGCCGTATATGGTGCCGGGCAAGGGCTGCTGTCTGCATTGGCGGGGGCTGAATATGTCGCACCCTATGTTAACCGACTGGATGCACAAGGCGGTGATGGCATTGCGATGGTCCGTGAGTTACAGCAATTGTTAACCTTACATGCACCGGGCGCGAAAGTATTGGCGGCCAGTTTCCGTACGCCACGTCAAGTAGTAGATTGCCTGTTGGCGGGCTGTCAGTCGGTCACCATTCCGGTGGATGTAGCAGAGCAACTTATCAGCGCGCCTGCGGTAAAAGCGGCAGTAGAACAATTTGAACAAGATTGGCAGGGCGCATTTGGCTCGCCAATCTTGAGCTAGTTGGTGGTGCCTGCTGTTCAAACGGAAAATAAAAACGCCCTGTGAAACATCAACAGGGCGTGACAATGTCACTTTATGATTCAGCTTGCTAGTTTAACAAGGGCATTTCCCCAGTTTGCCGGCCTCACTGGGGAAGCGGGCATTCAGACAATAACGGTGGAATTCCCGTTCGGTCATCGGTGTGGTGTCAGGATGATGTCGGCGCATATGATTAACATAATTGCCGTAATCCTGTACTCCCACCATCAGTCGAAAGCTTTGTGCCACGCGGTGTGCGATAAGGCACAACCAAGCCCGTAGATGAGTCGGGCGGACAGCCACAGGAACCAACGGTACACAACGCGTAATCTGGCGCGGCGTGGTTGCTAACCCTGTTCGGGTACGAAACGGTATACCTGCATTAGCCACGGGCAACCTCCTCACGGAAGACAATTTCAGTCTCATGGGTGGTCGGTTTGCTGGATTTCAGCGCACGACGGACCACAAAGAAAGATGAAATCAGCATGGTCACTGCCACCAGCATAAAGAAGGCACATAAGGCGGCATTGATCTGGTTATTGAACACAATAGTTTCCATGTCTTTAATGCTCTTGGCGGGAGCAATCAGAACGCCTTGCTCAACACCGGCAGAGAATTTCTTCGCTTGAGCCAGGAAACCAATACTCGGTTTTTCATGGAAAATCTTCTGCCAGCCCGCGGTCATTGAGGTAATAAACAGCCAAATTGTTGGCAGGATGGTTACCCAAGCATAGCGTTGCTTCTTCATTTTAAACAGGACGACAGTCCCTAAAATCAGCGCCATCGATGCCAGCATCTGGTTACCGATACCGAACAGTGGCCACAAGGTATTGATCCCCCCTAATGGGTCAACCACACCTTGATAAACAAAGAAGCCCCAGCAGGCGACCGCCACTGTGGTGCCGGACAAGTTACCCAACCATGAGCGGTTATTTGCCAGGCTCGGCACTACGACACCCACCAAATCCTGCACCATAAAGCGACAGGCTCGGGTACCGGCATCCACGGCGGTCAGAATAAACATGGCTTCAAATAGAATGGCAAAGTGATACCAGAAGGCCATCATATTGCGGCTATTAAATATCTCACTGATAATATGCGCCATCCCAACGGCGAAAGTGGGGGCACCACCCGCACGGGATAAAATGGAGTTCTCGCCAACATCTTTGGCAATCATGGCCAGGGTTTCTGGTGTGACTACAAATCCCCAACTGCTAATGGCCAGAGAGGCGCTTTCTACTGTGGTGCCAATCAACGCTGCCGGAGAGTTCATGGCGAAATAGACACCGGGATCGATAACCGAGGCACAAATTAGCGCCATGATGGCGACAAAGGATTCCATCAGCATCGCGCCATAGCCGATAAAGCGGGTGTGACTTTCACGCTCAATCAGTTTTGGTGTAGTGCCACTGGCAACCAAGGCGTGGAAGCCCGAAATGGCCCCGCAAGCGATGGTAATAAACAGGAACGGGAACAGGCTACCGGAGAATACCGGGCCGCTACCATCAATAAAACGTGTGACGGCAGGCATTTTCATTTCAGGCATGGCAAAGACAATACCAACGGCCAAACCAATAATGACGCCGATCTTCAGGAAGGTCGACAGATAGTCCCTTGGCGCCAACAACAACCACACCGGTAGCACTGAGGCGATAAAACCATAAATAACCAGCACCCAGGTCAGGGTGGTGCCGTGTAAGGTAAAGAATGGTCCCCAATAAGGGTGAGCCGCGATATTGCCGCCGTAAATAATTGCGGACATCATCAGTACGAAACCAATTAAGGATACTTCCGCGATTTTCCCCGGGCGGATAAAGCGCATATAAACGCCCATAAACAGTGCTATCGGGATAGTCGCTGCAATGGTGAACAGGCCCCATGGGCTGTCAGCCAAGGCTTTAACCACCACTAATGCTAGCGCGGACAAGATGATAATCATCACCCCCAGCGCGCCCAGCATAGTGATAACCCCGGCAAAAGCACCCAACTCTTGTTTTGCCATCTCCCCCAGAGAGCGACCATCGCGACGGGTAGAGATAAACAGGATCAAGAAGTCCTGTACTGCACCGGCCATCATTACCCCGACCAAAATCCAGATAGTCCCCGGCAAGAAGCCCATCTGTGCGGCCAGAATTGGCCCAACCAATGGCCCGGCACCAGCAATCGCCGCAAAGTGGTGACCGAATAGTACCCATTTATTGGTCGGGACATAATCCAAGCCGTCATTGCGCCGCTCAGCAGGTGTTAGGCGCCGGTCATCCAACTCAAACACATTCTTGGCAATGAATAGGCTGTAAAAGCGGTAAGCGATGCTGTAACACGCCACTGAGGCGATCACCAACCAGATGGCATTGACATGCTCACCGCGGCTGAGTGCCAGCATAGCAAAGGCAAATGCACCAATTAACGCCACGGTCAGCCATATGACGACAGTCTTGACGTTCTTCATGGGTAACGACTCCTTGTTATGAGGAAAATTTAACAGTTATCAGCATCGGTTTTGGAAAAAAGATACAAACCGTTAGTTAACATAGGAGCTTTAATGTGAAAGAAAAGGTGCGAAAGTGAAAAGTGTGATCAATAAATTATTTTAACGTAATATTCAGTAGTATTTGCTTACATTTTGTGACGCTGACAGCGCTAAACTGGAGGGAATATCAAGTGGGATTGACGGGGGGCAATTGAAAAAGCCGTGGGATGTTGTGTATCACCACGGCTTAATGTGTTTTTTCTAAATATCAAACCACTGGGCGGGCCACCACATTGCGAGTTTCCATGCGAACCTCGGCAATGCGCACTTCGATTTTATCGCTTTGGCTATAAACCGTTTCACCTTTAATTTGCACGGTACCTGTTTCCTGACTGCATACCATCTCATCACGTACTGCATGAATAAACGGTGCAGGGATAAAGGCCACGGCGCCATTATCCAGCAAACGAACACGCAGACCACCACGGGTTACATCAATAATTTCCGCAGGGAAACGGGTATCAGTACCCGCTTGAGGCTGTAGATAACGGGCATACAACCAGTCACCGACATCGCGTTCGGCCATGCGATTCAGACGACGACGCTCAGCCAATTGAATCGTTATCTCGTCTTGTGGTTTCTCCGCTTGCTGGCCGGTAATAATGGCTTTGAGCAGGCGATGATTGACCATATCACCGTATTTACGAATAGGTGAAGTCCAGGTGGCATACGCCTCTAGCCCCAAACCAAAGTGTGGGCCAGGAACGGTACTGATTTCAGCAAAGGTCTGGAAGCGGCGGATACGGCTGTCGAGGAACTGGGTTGGCAATGCATCAAGATGACGGCGCAACTCACAGAAGCCTGGTAGGGTCAGTAGAGCCTGTGGGTCAGCCTCGACACCATTGGCCTGCAACACGGTCGCTGCCTGTTCAACCAATGCCGGATCAAAACCGGTATGTACGTTATAAATGCCAAAGCCCAAATTATCGCGCAAAGCAATAGCAGCGCAGACGTTGGCGGCAATCATGCACTCTTCAACAATACGGTTAGCAATACGGCGGTGCTCAACAATGATATCCAGCACCTCGCCTTTTTCACCCAATTGGAAGCGGTAATCTGGACGGTCTTTAAACACCAGGGCATGTTCTTGACGCCAGTTGCTACGCGCCTCGCATACCCGTTTCAGCAATAGAATTTGCTCGGCAATATCCGCATCCGGTGGCTGCCAACCTGTGTTGCCGTCCAGCCAGTCAGAAACCTCGTCATAAACCAGTTTGGCTTTGGACTCGACCCAGGCGGCAGAGAAACGAATATCATCACTCAGCGCGCCATCAGCGGCGATAGTCACACGGCACACTAATACCGGGCGGCGCTCATTTGGCCGCAAAGAGCAGAGGTTGTCAGACAAGTGGCGTGGCAGCATCGGAATGTTGAAGCCAGGCAGATAGTTAGTAAATGCACGTTTACGGGCGATTAAATCCAACTCACTGTTTTCATCGACATAGGCGGTTGGATCAGCAATGGCAATGGTCAACAACAGGGAACCGTCACCGTTGTCTTCCACATACAGCGCATCATCCATATCTTCGGTGCTGTTGCTGTCGATAGTAACAAAATGGAGCGCCGTCAGGTCTTCGCGTACTAAGGCGCTATCATGTAAGGTAGATTCAACCATAACCGGGGCTTCACGCTCCAGATTATGGCGAGCTAATGTTACCCACCACGGCACGAAATGATCTTCACCATTGGTAATAAATGCCGTCAAATCAGCATTAAAAGCACGATCGCCTTTTAATGGGTGACGGCGCATTTCAGCCACCGCCCAATCACCGTTCTGGAAGTCGTGGGTTAACTCACGGGCTGGACGACATTGGATGGCATCACGCAGCAGCGGGTGGTCAGGCACGATAGACAGACGATCATCTTTTCGTTGGACGCGACCGACAAAGCGGGATAAAAACGGCTCGACCAATGTTTCTGGCTCAGCAATTTCACGATCTTTATCCGTGTGCAAGGTGGCAATAATCCGATCGCCGTGCATGACTTTCTTCATCTGTGGCGGCGGAATAAAATAACTTTTCTGCCCATCTACCTCAAGAAAGCCAAAGCCTTTCTCAGTACCTTTAACCACGCCTTCAACGCGCGGGGTCTGAGTGTGAAGTTGCTGTTTTAGCTGCGCCAGCAGCGGGTTATCTTGAAACATATCGTCCAGTAAATGGTGTAGTGAGTGGGTTTAATCCGGCTGACAGTTTTACGCGAATCAGCCCCATCGGGCAAGCGGCATATCACGTTGGAGGGGAATTCCTTGTTAAAGGTATGGGCATATCCGTTGCCCATGATTGCCAGCCCTGGCAACAGCCAGAGGGCCGGCTTTAGCTAACAAACTCAGGCAATGCGCTGTGACAATGGTGGTTGCCAGCGTCGAATGGTCACTGGCACTGATTTTGACGTTGGGGTGTGGGTTTGATCACCAAAGCTGGATAAGGGCACCAGTGGGTTGGTTTCAGGATAGTATGCGGCGAGATTACCGCGCGGGATATCATAGCTCACTAACTTGAATCCACTGACTTTACGAGTAATCCCATCATTCCATAAGGTTTCTATTTCCACTAGCACGCCATCTTCTAAAGCTAACGCGGCCAAATCTTGTGGATTAATGAACAAAACTTCTCGCTGACCATAGACACCCCGGTAGCGATCGTCGAGACCATAAATGGTGGTGTTATATTGATCATGAGAGCGCAATGTTTGTAACACAAACGGGGCCGCCCCCCCTGCAATCGGCGGGAATAGACTCTCTGGCAGGGGCGTTGCGCAAAATTCAGCTTTACCACTTGGGGTAGCAAAACGCATTTCAGCGGCGGCACTACCCAGATAGAAACCACCGGGTTGATCACAACGCGTGTTGAAATTATCAAAGCCCGGTATGGTGGCGGCAATATGATCACGGATCAGATTGTAGTCAGCGGCCAATGCCAGCCAGTCCAGCTTTGCACCATTAACCTTTTTGTTAGCGAAAACCGCATTGGCGATGCCACAAACAATGGCGGTTTCGGCGTGCTGGGTATCCGCCAGCGGCTTCCCGACACCTTCAGATGCGTGCACCATACTGAAAGAATCTTCTACCGTAATGAATTGTGAACCACTGGCTTGCATATCGCGCTCGGTGCGGCCCAGTGTCGGCAAAATCAAGGCATCAGTGCCGGTTATCAGGTGACTACGATTTAGCTTGGTACTGATATGAACGGTCAATTCACAACTGCGTAATGCTTGTGCGGTGCGCTCAGTATCCGGTGCCGCCGCCGCCAAATTCCCGCCAAGGGCAATCAGCACTTTTACTTCACCGCGCAACATCGCCTCGAGAGCTTCCACGGTGTTATGACCCGCACTTTGTGGTGGGGTGAAACCAAAATGGTCGGCCAAACGATCCAGCATGGCTTTTGCGGGGTTTTCATCAATGCCCATCGTGCGATTACCTTGCACGTTACTGTGACCACGTACCGGACATAACCCCGCGCCGGGTTTGCCTAACTGACCAAACAACAGTTGGAGATTAGCCAGTTCCCGCACCGTTATCACTGAATGTTTATGCTGAGTGATCCCCATCGCCCAGGTGATGATAATGCGCTCGGCATGTTGATAAATATCAGCGGCATGGCGAATTTGCTCTTCACTCAGGCCCGACTGTTGGGTGATCTGCGCCCAAGAGGTGTTATCAACGGCCGCCAGATACGCCGCTATACCTTGTGTATGTACCGCAATAAAGGCTTGATCAAACAAACCTGATTCCCCTTGCGCCAATTGATAGCGATGGGTTTCCAATAAGGCTTTTACCATGCCGCGCACCGCCGCCATATCACCACCCAAATTAGGTTGAAAATAAGCAGAACTAATAGGGGAGGATTTTGGTGTCAGCATCTCAAGAGGATTTTGCGGATCGGCGAAACGCTCCAAACCGCGTTCACGCAAGGTATTGAAGCTAACAATACGTGCACCGCGATCTTTGGCATGACGAAGGCTGTGTAGCATGCGGGGGTGGTTAGTCCCCGGGTTTTGTCCGAAAACAAAAATAGCATCGGCCAGTTCGAAGTCCTGCATCTGAATGGTACCTTTACCAACGCCGATACTCTGCTTTAATCCGGTACCACTGGCTTCATGGCACATGTTTGAGCAGTCCGGGAAGTTATTGGTCCCCAACATGCGGCCAAATAACTGATAAAGGTAAGAGGCTTCATTGCTGGCCCGCCCGGAGGTATACAGCTCCAGCTGATCGGGGTTATCCAATCCATTAATATGCTGAGCGATCAACGCCAAAGCATCTTCCCAACTGATGGGTTGGTAGCGGTCAGTTTGTGGGTTATAACGCATCGGATGGGTGAGTCGCCCCTGGTACTCAAGGAAGTAGTCACTCTGCTGGCGCAATGTGGTCAGACTGTGTTCGGCAAAGAATTGGGGTTCCACCGCTTTGCGGGTTGCTTCCCAACTGACCGCTTTAGCGCCATTTTCGCAAAAACTGAAGGTGCTGTGATTATCGTCGCCCCAGGCACAACCGGGGCAGTCAAAACCTTTTACCTGATTGACCCGCAACAAATTGCGAATATTTTTCAACGCTTGCTTGCTGTCCAGGACAAAGCGGGTGGTTGCTTCGAGAGAACCCCAGCCACCAGCTGCGCCGGTATAGGGTTTTATTGCTGATTTAAATTTCATAATGATACGCCGCAGGTGTCTTTTTTGTTTCAAGCAGGTAACAAAATCATTAACTGTTTGAGTCTGTTTTGTCACAAGTTTAGTGGCGCGGCGGTATGGCGTCTAATCGAATACCGCAATCGCGGCATAGAGGGGGTTTATCGTGGTTGATAACATGCGGTGAGACGCGCCAGAAGTGTATCGCGCTCCCTGCATAGAGTGGCAGCGTGATGTATCAGCATTCTTATCGTCGGCCGGTGCTCACCGCCACAGGTATTTACTGAGCGTGGTCAGTGGATTAATGCTCGGGGTAGACCTTCTCTTTAAACTCACACAAGTCTTCAATAATGCACGAACCACAGCGCGGTTTACGGGCAATACAGGTATAGCGGCCATGCAGGATCAACCAGTGGTGGCAATCAAGCTTAAATTCAGCCGGAACCACCTTGAGTAGCTTGGCTTCAACCTGATCTACATTGCTACCGGGAGCAAAGCCAGTGCGATTACAGACACGGAATATATGGGTATCTACCGCGATTGTGGGCCAACCAAAGGCGGTGTTCAACACCACATTGGCCGTTTTACGCCCCACACCGGGCAGCGCTTCGAGTGCTGCTCTGTCTTCAGGCACCTCGCCATTATGTTTTTCCAGCAAAATACGGCAGGTTTTAATCACATTTTCAGCTTTGGTATTAAACAAGCCGATGGTCTTGATGTATGCCTTCAGGCCATCGACACCCAGGTCAAGCAGGGCTTGCGGGGTATTAGCCACCGGATAAAGTTTGGCAGTGGCTTTATTGACGCTGACATCGGTGGCTTGTGCCGAGAGCAATACCGAAATAAGCAGTTCAAAAGGTGAGGTGTAGACCAGTTCAGTGGTTGGATGTGGATTGTTGTCCCGCAGACGGGTCAGAATCGCGACACGTTTTTCTTTATTCATAAGGCTTTCCCGGCATCTCCATCCTGAAGTTGCGGCGCAGTTGCTACTACTTGTGCTTTGCGCGCTTTTATTTTTTCGTCAATGACATATTTACCGGCCAGCAGTAATCCCAAACCAATAAAGGCACCTGGCGGCAGCATTGCCAGCAGAAAAGGGCTATCCAGATGCAGAATTTCGATACGCAGCACTTTTGCCCAGTTACCTAACAGCATATCCGCGCCATCAAACAACGTACCGTTACCCAGGATTTCACGCAGTGATCCCAGTACAAATAACGAGCTGGTTGCCCCTAGCCCCATAGCCAAGCCATCGAGTGCCGATAACCCCACCGGATTCTTGGCCGCGTAAGCTTCCGCCCGGCCAATCACAATGCAGTTAGTAACAATCAATGGAATAAATATCCCGAGGGATTGATATAACCCAAAGGCATAAGCGTTAATCAGCATTTGCACGGTACTGACCACGGAAGCAATGATCATCACATAGATTGGAATACGAATTTCATTTGGCACCCAGCGGCGCAAAGCCGATACCGCGGTATTGGTACATACCAATACCAGCGTGGTAGCTAATCCCAAACCGAGGGCATTGGTGGCGGTAGAGGAGACCGCCAACAACGGACATAGTCCCAGTAGCTGCACTAGCGCTGAGTTATTCTTCCATAACCCCTGCGCTAACAGATTTTTTGCTTCACTCATTGCCGTTCTCCACAGACTGGCAGGCTATCAAGCCTTGCTGGCAAGGTTTCCAAATACAGCGTGGTGCTTTTCACCGCCCGCACCACTGCTCTTGGTGTAATGGTGGCGCCGGTAAATTGATCAAAGGTACCGCCATCTTTTTTTACGGCCCAGCGTTTATCTTGTTCACTTGCTACATGTTGGCCGCTGAAATGGCTAATCCAGTCAGAGATTCTAATATCAATTTTATCACCGAGACCGGGGGTTTCGTGATGTTCTATCACCCGACTGCCCAGCACATTACCGTGGAAATCTGCACCGACTAACAGTTGGATAGCGCCGGAATAACCATCGGGAGCGGTGGTTTCAATCGCGGCAGCCACGGGTTTATTCGCCAACCGGGCCAGATACAAGCGATGAGGCGACAGGTTACCCAACGCGGCATCAGTGACAACGTAACATTCTGCTTGCATATCGTTGTCATAATTTTCAGCCGGGACAACCTGATCCAGCAACGCTTTTTGTTGCAAAGCGGCTTGATGGGCGATGGTTGACTCTGTCAGTGAGTTAACCACCGCCGTCAATCCGGTAGCACCGGCGGCAAACAGCGCCAAAGTAATGCCGTGACGCTTCATGGTTTTTAGCATAACGGCTCCTTATTTACCGGCACGGTTGTGACCATAAACCCGAGGCTGGGTATAGTGGTCAATCAGTGGAACAGTAATATTGGCCAGCAGTACGGCAAAGGCAACCCCGTCAGGATAGCCACCATACACCCGAATTAACCACACCAGAATACCGATTAATGCGCCGAAAATCAGCCGGCCACGGGGCGTGGTGGAGGCACTGACCGGATCGGTGGCAATAAAGAACGCCCCCAACATGGTGGCACCGGAAAACAGGTGCAACATCGGCGGGGCAAAACTTTGCGGGGCAACTATCCAACTAATTGCGGCACAGCCAGCCAGTGCCAACAAGAAACTGACCGGAATGTGCCAATGAATCGCTTTACGCCATAGCAGCAATAAGCCGCCCGCCAGAAAACCGAGATTGATCCATTGCCAGCCTACCCCCGCCAGCGTTGCGGCAAAAATGGGCTGTTGCAGAATTTGATCTACGGGTTGTGAGCGTAGGGCGGTTTTAAAGCTATCAAGCGGTGTGGCCTGACTGACACCGTCATAACTCATCTGGAGTTGATGAATATCAGCGCCACTGTGGGTATATCCGGTAAAGATAATTAAAAGAGAGTCATAAAACCCCACCGGTGCAGCTTGTAATGGCAGCGGCGGTAACCAACTGGTCATTTGTACCGGGAATGAAATAAGCAGAACAACATAACCCACCATGGCCGGGTTGAACGGATTTTGTCCCAAACCACCATACAGTTGTTTAGCGATGACGATAGCAAACAGCGTACCCAACACAATCATCCACCAAGGGGCCAATGGGGGCAGGCTTATCCCCAGCAGTAAGCCGGTGAGCAGGGCGGAGTTATCTTGTAACCGCATCAATACGGGCTGTTTGCGTAACTGCAAAACGGCCCCTTCGGCTAGCATGGCGGTAACCATTGCCAGTGCTACCTGAATCAGGTTGCCATAACCAAAGAAGTAGGTCTGAGCAATAATGCCCGGAATGCAGGCCAGAATCACCAGCAGCATGATGCTACGGGTACTACGTTGATTGTGCGTAAAAGGGGAACTGGCTATTTGCAACCCTTTGTTCTGGGTCGATGCTGCTGGCCTGAATTTCATGAAATTACAACCATATGTCGAATGCTTAACAGAGTTCTTAAACGCAGTTATCGCGCTGGCAAGTCAATACTTGCGGGCATCGATACACTCAGCCGTCAGGGGGATAATATTTGTGCCGCATTCTACCCTATTCAGACAAAGTGTAATACGCCTTAATCATAGGGTTATTATCCATAATGTGTTGAAATATTAAGTAAGCTGTAGCATTTAATAAATCAGGCTAATCTAAAAATTTAACTTGCAATTTATATCGCGATGGTAACAAACATATAGCAAGAACGGGTTTTTGTGCGGCTTGTGGGTATTAGGCTTTGGTCTCAGATAAATAGATTTAACTCTTTGTTTTAATGGGTTTGTTTTTGTTTTATCTGTAGCTAATCAACTGTAAGTTAACGATTTATTAACTTGTGAAATTAGATTTGAGAAAAGCGTTGGCATAATGATAGATTAATGTAGTATGCACTGTAATTATATATTTAAAGAACAATAAGATGATAAACGAAGACATATTGTTTATAGAGGAATTAATTGAGTGGATTGAAATCAATTTAGAAAAGAGGCCCACACTGGACGATGTGGCGAAGATTTCTGGATATTCAAAATGGCATCTACAACGGAAATTTAAAAGTATTGTGGGGGTACAATTAGCCTCCTATATACGTGGCCGGGTACTGACTCGCGCAGCGGTTGCATTGCGCATTTCACGCCGTCCTATCATTGAAATCTCTGATGAGTTGGGTTTCGATTCGCAGCAAACCTTTACCCGTACATTTAAGAAGCGTTTTGGTGTTACCCCAAATAGTTTTCGTCAAATGGAACACTGGGATGTGCAAGGGATGATTCCCCGTTTCGGTTTTTGTGAAAATTACACCCCAGAAATCAAACGGATATTTTTACCACCGCGAGAATTGGTGGGCTTTACACGGCGGCTGGATTTTGACGAACACAACCATTGTAGTGGTCAACACTCCTCCTGTATGGCGATGAAAGATGAAATTCTGCTCGATTTCTTTAAGGAAGTTAATTTCTCATGCCAACGGGTGTACTCGCTGTTTTCTGCCAAAGAGTGTCAACAAGGGCAAAACAGTGTGAATTATTCGACTGCGATTGATAAAGACAAGCGGCATGAAATCCAGGGGCTGCGTGAGGTTGATCATATCTCTATTCCGGCGGGGGAGTTTCTCTCCATATCCCACCAAGGTAGTGCCAAAGAGTGTGTGAAATTCTCAATTTATTTGTTTAATGAAGTGCTGCCAAAATTACGCGAAGAGTTTGGTGGTGGTATCGAAATGGAAGTTATTGAGATAGACAGTTGTCACGCCGAATCAAAAATGCGTGATATCTCGGTGGTTTATAACTATCAGATGTTGACGAACTGATGTACTGCCGCAGTGGCAGTGCGTCAGTTCAGTGTGTTACCTCTTAATCTGGGTTAGCAGTTTGTGCGGCTTTCTTGGCTTTGACCCGGGCAATGGCGGCAGCTACAGCGGCTTTGCGTGGATCTACTTCTGATTCTTCATGTTCATGCGTCACAACCGCGGGCTCAAGCTGTGTTTGTGCGGCTTTCTTGGCTTTGACCCGGGCAATGGCGGCAGCTACAGCGGCTTTGCGTGGATCTACTTCTGATTCTTCATGTTCATGCGTCACAACCGCGGGCTCAAGCTGTGCTTGTGCGGCTTTCTTAGCTTTGACCCGGGCAATGGCGGCAGCTACAGCGGCTTGGCGTGGATCTTCTTCTGATTCTTCATGTTCATGCGTCGCAACCGCGGACTCAAGCTGTGCTTGTGCGGCTTTCTTGGCTTTGACCCGGGCAATGGCAGCAGCTACAGCGGCTTGGCGCGGATCAACCGACGACGGTGTTGACTCATCGGAGGCGACAGTCAGCTGTTTTTCTGCCTGACGTGCTCTGGCCTGTGCTTTACGTGCTTCTCGAGCGGCAATAACGGCACTGTTATCCGGTGCTTGCCCTGCGATCACGCTGATAACCGCGTCGGCATTCTTATCCTGGCGAGCTAATCGACTGACAGCGGCTTCAACCTTTTGCTGGTCAGCATCAGTCAGCTTGACCGCGGCTTGTTTATGGCGCAGTTCACGCGCATGCTTTTCTCGTTCCAACCGCGCTTGTTTGGCCTCAAAACGTGCTTTGGCTTCCGCTGCTCGGGCATGTTCCTGATCGAGGGCGCGGATTTCTGCTTTTTCCTGACGGTAATACTGTACTAATGGGATATTGCTCGGGCATACATAGGCGCAAGCACCACATTCAATACAATCGAATAAGTTATGATTGCGCGCTTTCTCGTGTTCTTCACCTCGACTGAACCAATAGAGCTGTTGGGGCAATAAACCTGCTGGACAGGCATCAACACATAAGCCACAGCGAATACAAGCTTGTTCCGGTTCAGATAGCCCCATTTCGGCTTCGGTCGGCGCTAAAATACAGTTACTGATCTTAACGATCGGTACATCCAAACTTGGCAAGGTAAAGCCCATCAGCGGGCCACCCATAATCACCATCGGTTGGTGCTGAGGCTGAAATCCGGCCAGTTTCAACAAGTGCAATACCGGTGTCCCAATTCTGGCCCAGAAATTGCCTGGGTTTGCTAATGCATCACCAGTGAGTGTCACGACTCGTTCAATTAATGGCTCATCGTCGATAATCGCTCGCTTAATGGCGACTACTGTACCCACGTTTTGCATCAATACCCCAATGGATGAGGAGTGCTTGCCGAAAGGCACCTCTTTACCAGTCAGGATTTTGGTGAGCTGCTTGGCACCCCCGGACGGATATTTAGTCGGTACAACCCGCAACTGGATCTCGTCATGGCCCTGTAATACATGTTGTAAAGCCGCAATTGCGGCGGGCTTATTATCTTCAATGCCAATCAACACCTGCTGTGGTTGCAGCAAATGTCTTAGAATATCAATACCGGCGACCAGTTCCTGCGCGTGCTCCTGCATTAACCGATCATCGGCAGTGATATAAGGCTCGCATTCAGCCGCATTGATAATCAGGGTGGTAACACTGTTCACGCCACCTTGTAATTTACTGGCGGTCGGAAAGCCTGCGCCGCCCAAACCGGCGATACCCGCTTGATGAATACGATCCAGTAACGCTGCGGTATCTCGCTGTAAATAGTCGGCCCACGGCTGTTGCTCACGCCAACGGTCTTCACCATCCGGGGTAATATGTACACACAACTCAGCCAACCCGGAGGGATGTGCAGTGGTATGCGGGGCAATAGCCGTAATAGTGCCAGAGGTGGGGGCATGTACTGGAACTGTGCGGCCACGGCCCACGGTCAGTGGCTGGCCCTTTAATACTTGTTCACCGGTTCTGACGCGCAGTTCACCTTCTGGCCCCAGATGTTGTTGCAACGGAATGATCATTTGCTCAGGCAAGGATGCGATGCGCATTGGCACCGTGCTGGATTGCAACTTCATTTCCGGTGGATGGATACCCCCGTCAAAATCCCAGATATTGTCGTGTTGGCGGGCAGTAAACAGCTTAAACATGTTGCTCCACATCTATCATTTTCACTGGAATCATCTGTGAGGCCACTAACTGGCTGGGAAGATTTTTGACCGGAATAGTGCTCAGATCCCACTTCCAGTTAGCGGTGGTGGTGGCAACCGGAATCATTTCAATACAGTCTGTCGGGCAAGGGGCAACACAAAGGTCGCAGCCGGTACACAGGTCTGGCAATACGGTATGCATAGCTCGGGTGGCACCCACAATGGCATCGACAGGGCAGGCCTGAATACATTTTGTGCACCCAATACAATTGGCTTCATCAATAAAGGCCACTTTACGCTGTGGATGAGCCGCCGCTTCGTCACCCTCTAGAGGTTGTGGTTCAACCGCCAGCAGTTCAGCCAGCTTAAGCATCACTTGTTCGCCACCCGGTGCGCACTTATTGATTTTCTCCCCCTGAGAGGATACAGCTTCTGCATAGGGCCGACAGCCAGGGTAGCCACATTGACCGCACTGGCTTTGCGGCAAGATTGCTTCTACTTGCTCAACCACGGGGTCTTGATCAACCTGAAAACGGCGAGCAGCAAAACCAAGCACCACGCCTGATATCAGCGCCAATGTACTTAATGCACCTACGGCAATCCATAACGACATCATTAGAACTTCACCAACCCGGTAAAGCCCATAAAGGCCAATGACATCAAACCTGCTGTAATCAGGGCGATAGAAGACCCGCGGAATGGCGCAGGAACGTCAGCCACCGCCAACCGTTCGCGAATAGCAGCGAATAACACCATTACCAGAGAGAAACCAGCTGCGGCACTGAAGCCATAAACCGCCGATTGCATAAAATTATGAGATTGATTGACATTAAGCAACGCGACACCCAACACAGCACAGTTAGTGGTGATCAGTGGCAGAAATATCCCCAGCAAACGATAAAGTGCCGGGCTGGTTTTGCGTACCACCAATTCGGTAAATTGCACCACGACGGCGATGACTAAAATAAAAGCCAATGTGCGTAAATACACCAAACCAAGCGGCAGCAAGATAAAGCTGTTTACCATCCAAGCGCAAACAGAGGCCAATGTTAGTACAAAGGTAGTTGCCAGCCCCATACCAATAGCGGTCTCCAGTTTTTTGGAGACCCCCATAAACGGGCACAGGCCAAGAAATTTGACCAGCACAAAGTTGTTTACCAATACAGTACCGACAAACAGGAGCAGGTATTCAGTCATTACGAAGCCTAAAAAAATAAAAGCCGCCTATTATCCAAAATTGGCGGCCTGACGACAACAGATGAAGTGCAGGGTTATTACGATTTACTGGCTATTTTAGGGGGAAAAGGTGCGCAATCCCATTAAAGTTCGGTAAAAGTATGCTTCACGCGTTGAGAACGTTTGATGTAAGGCACAAAAACAGCAGCGGCCAGCAAGGGCCATCCCAGAGTGCGTAAGGCAATATCATCACTGATCGGCGAGAAAGCAAAGGCCTTTAGTGCCAGTAGCACGGTTAACAATAACCAAAGAATAAACCATTTCGGTAGACGACGTGAGCGGCTGCAAAACAACCAGATGACCCATAATGTATAGGCCCACATCACCAAGGTTGTTATCACCGAGAAATACCATTGTAGGGTAAATGCCTGTGAGTTGGTCACCAGATACTCTCGTGACTCTGGGGTGAAGATGGCCATGGCATACAGTACTAGCATCAGGCTGGCGCTGAGCAGTGTGACGATCAAATAAGCCAGTGGGGCCAATAACCAGCCGCCAATGCGCTGATATTCCTGCGGTTGAGACATAGTGAACCTTAGTAATCTATTAATAAGGAGTGATAACCATCTGTCGCTATCACTTCTTTGTATGATACTAGCTTAACCCGCAAATGTGTCCTTCGTCATCTATATCAATATGGTAATACGCCGGTTGGGTACCCAACCCTGGCATGGTCATGATATTTCCAGTGTAGATACGAACAAATCCGGCACCTGCCGACACGGCACAGGCCGTTACAGGCAATACAAAATCATGTGGGACGTTCTTCAGGCTGGCATCGGCACTGATAGACAGGGGTGTTTTGGCGATGCACAGCGGCAAATGGCCGAAACCTGCTGCGGTTATCTCATCAAGTTGTTGGCGCGCTTGAGGCGTAAATGTCACATCGTGGGCGCCATAACGCTGTGCCATAACCTGTAACTTGCTCTCCAGTGTGGCGCTGTCTGGATAGGGTAACGTCGGCTCAGCGCCCTGAGCGCAGGCAGTTATCACTTGTTGAGCCAGTGCGGTGGTCCCGGCACCTCCCAGGGCAAAAGCGTCACTGATTTCACAAGCAAGTGCGCCGGCAGATAAAGCATAGTCGGCTAAAAATCTCAATTCTTCGGGGCTGTCGTCGGGGAAGCGATTAACCGCAACCACCACCGGCAAACCGTAACTTTTCGCGTTATTGATGTGCCATTTCAGATTGGCGCAACCTTGATTGAGCAAGGGAATATTGCTATTGAGGATCTCGGCAGGTAGTGGCTGACCCGGCTTAATATCATACGCGCCACTATTGGCTTTCAGGCTACGCAGTGTCGCCACCAAAACCACACAAGCGGGGGCAATACCGGATTGGCGATACTTAATATTAAAGAATTTTTCCATCCCCATATCGGAACCAAAACCCGCTTCGGTTACCACATAATCCGCTAATTGTAAGCCCAACCGGTCTGCCAGAACCGATGAGTTGCCGTGGGCGATATTGGCAAAAGGGCCTGCATGGATCAGTACTGGGGTGTGTTCACTGGTTTGCATTAATGTTGGATGAATAGTCTCTTTCATTAGCACGGTCATGGCACCGGCGACGCCCAAATCTGTTGTGGTTATCGGTTCGCCGTGGGTGGAGTGAGCCAAAATAATCCGGCCAATGCGTTGTCGCATATCTTGCAGATTTTCTGATAAGGCCAAGATAGCCATCAATTCAGATGCAGCGGCTATTTCTACATGGTCTGCCCGCTCCACACCGTGGGTACTTTCGCCGATCCCCACACGAATATGGCGTAGCGCCCGGTCGTTGTGATCAACCACGCGTGGCCAGAGGATCCGCTGCGGGTCAATATTCAGTAACGGTAATCCGGTTTGTTGACTAAACGCCAGCCCCAAGCGTTGCTCATGGTACAACCGCGCATCCAAAGCGGCGGCGGCCAGATTATGTGCAGCACTGATGGCATGGATATCACCTGTGAGATGCAGGTTCAGTTTCTCCATCGGTTGCACCTGTGAAGCACCGCCACCCGCAGCACCCCCTTTCACACCAAAGACCGGGCCAAGACTGGGTTGACGGATACAGGCAACACAACGGTGACCTAATCGGTTGATCCCCTGACTTAAGCCAATCGTTGTTACGGTTTTCCCTTCGCCTAACGGCGTTGGGGTGATACTGGAAACTAAAATCAGTTTGCCTTGCGCACGACCAGGCTGGATCGCCCGGATATCAACTTTTGCCATATGATGCCCATAAGGGATGACATCATCGGTGCTAACACCTAATTGCTGAGCAATATGCATGATTGGCAACATTGCTGGGTGACGAATAAAATCTGAATGAGGGGGGAGGTCATCGGCAGTCGAAGGCATTGTCGGTGTCATGGCGAGAAAAAGTCCTGTTATCAGTGATAAAACGGCGGCAGCCAACCACTATGGCTATAAATCACCGCAAAATTATCACATAAAGCGATGAATAATTGACGATACAAATCAATAAATGTGAAGTGACCGAGGTTAAGTGTCCTACCATAGATATTCTTAATATTGGCGGCCTAATATGTCTAATTTATATCGCTCCATTGTGAATTAAAATTCACAAACATAACGAAACTAAGGTGTTTTGAGTTATCAAAAGTTATAAATCCTTACGCGATATGAACGATATATAAAAACCATTCTATGATACCGGCGTTATATGTTTTTAGACTTGTTTTGGCGATTATCTGTTTCTTATGTTAACAGATGTTCCTAATAATTTAGGTAATCTACTCTATGGAAAACCACGTTCATTCCTCATTGGTCTGCGCTGCTCGATTACTCCGTCTGGCGGGGTTGAATTCAGACACTGTTGAGGATTTTAGCCACAAAAATGCTATCGGTTGTTGGACCATGGCCACACGTGCATCATTGCAGCGCTATTTAGCGCAATTTTCACATACCACAGCAGCTCGCTTCAAAATCATAAAAAAGTCATTAAATAATATTAAACCAGAACAATTGCCACTTGCCTTTCGCGATATGCAAGGCAAATTTATCTTATTGGCACGTATTAATGAAAAGCAGGTGCTACTGCAACATGCAGATAGCGGGAAGCCAGAAATAATAACTTATCAAGAGCTTACGTCGATTTGGAGTGGTGTCATCATTTGTTGTAGCCATTCGCGTTTCAATATTCGCTGGTTTGTTCCCGTATTACTGCGCCACCGTAAATCATTGATTCAGGTATTAGTATTATCAATGTTATTACAGTTTCTGGCCTTGATTTCTCCTCTTTTCTTTCAGGTTATTATGGATAAAGTGCTGGTCCATAATGCACTCACAACACTTGATGTGTTAATTATTGTGCTATTAGTCGTAGGCATATATGAAGTCGTATTAAAATTACTGCGAGAATATATTTTCACTCACACGACCACTCGGGTTGATATTTTATTGGGCGGCAAGCTATTTAACCACCTAATCAAATTACCACTAAGTTATTTTAAGCAACGCCATGTGGGCAATATTGTCGCTCGAGTGAAGGAGCTGGACAATATTAGAGAATTTATTACGGGATCCGCACTGACGCTATGTGTTGATGTGGTTTTTACCCTGGTGTTGTTTATTGTCATGTGGTGCATTTCACCACTACTGACGCTCATCATTTTAGGCACATTGCCGTTATATCTGTTATTAGCGGCGCTGACCACCCGGCCATTACAACAGAAAGTTGAAGTCCTGTGCGGTTGTGCCGCACAAAATGGGGCATTTTTAACTGAAACTGTCTCTGGTGTGGAAACGGTAAAAAGTCTGGCGCTGGAACCCCAAATGCATCAACGCTGGGAAACCCAAACACGTGATTATGCTGAAGCGAATTTTCAGGTACAAAACCTGCAAAATCTCAGTAGTCAGGCGGCTCAGTTATTGCAAAAACTGGCTGGTGCAGTGGTGATTGTGGTGGGTGCTTATCAAGTGATGTCGGTGCAGCTCAGTATCGGGCAACTGATCGCCTTTAACATGTTGGCGGTGCAGGCATTGATGCCAATGAGTAAGTTGGTTGATTTGTGGCAACAGAGCATCCGGGCCCAAGTGGGGCTAATGCTGATCTCTGACATTTTGAGCTTACCTGCGGAGCAGTCGGTGAGGGCGGTGCCACTTGACCACCCGATTCGAGGAGATATCACGTTGCAACAGGTGATTTTCCGTTATCGCGTCGATTTAAACCCGGTACTACAGGATTTTTCCTTATCTCTGCGTGCTGGCGAACATATCGGGCTGGTGGGGCCATCAGGCTCCGGTAAAAGTACCGTTGCCCGACTATTACAACGCCTCTATATCGCTGAGCAGGGTGTAATCAATATTGATGGCATCCCAATTGGAAATTTATCCCTCGACATGTTGCGGCGTCAGATAGGGGTTGTGATGCAGGAGAGTTATCTGTTTAACCGTACGGTACGGGAGAACATCGCCCATTCACGACCCACGGCATCATTGGATGAGGTGGCCAAGGCTGCATGTCTGGCGGGAGCCAACGCTTTTATACTCGCCTTGCCACTAGGTTATGACACCGTGCTGTCAGAGGGCGGTGCCTCGCTTTCTGGTGGTCAGCGTCAGCGTATTGCCATTGCCCGTACATTGCTGGCTAATCCCCGTATTTTGATTTTTGATGAAGCAACCAGTGCGTTAGATGACGAGTCGCAAGCGGAAGTACAGAAAAATATGGCCCGCATTATCGCCAATCGTACTGTCATCACTATTGCCCATCGCCTCTCGACGGTGCGACATTGCCATCGCATCGGTGTCATGACACAAGGCCGCATTACTGAGTTGGCTAACCATGATCAACTACTGGCGCTAAATGGCGTTTATGCCCGATTGTGGCAGCAACAGGCTGACTTCAGCCATGAGGAATCAAAATGAAGTTGATGCAATATTGGTATAGAACAGCATGGTTCAATGCCATAAAGAACCGTTGGCAACGCCATTTCTCGCCTCAGCGCACCCGTGATGAATATGATTTCCTGCCTGCCTATCTGGATATTGTGGAACGGCCAGTGGCACCACTGGCACGGCGCACTGCATGGTTTCTGGCGCTGACACTGCTGCTGGCATTGGTATGGTCGATTGTTGGAAGGCTTGATATTCACGCGTCAGCTAAGGGCAAAGTGATTGTTTCTGAACATTCGAAAGTGATCCAACCGCTAGAACCGGGGGTGGTGGTCGCAATTAAGGTGCGCGATGGTGACAAAGTTGAAGCCGGCCAGGTGTTGATTGAGTTAAATCCAATCGGCATTGATGCCGAGCTAGGTAATATCAATCAGCAATTAATGCATCGCTTACTGGAAGCTGCCCGTATGGCGGCGCTGCTGACAGTGAACCCCGCCGCGATGTTTACTCCTCCTGAAAGTAGCCCTGATGATTTGAACATCACCGCCAGGGCACTTTTGCACAAAGAAGTAAACGAGGTCAATGCAGAGTTATCGCGCCAGGAGAGTGAACAGGCGGTTAACCAGGCCCATATTCAAGCGGGTATGACTAATATTACGCACCAGAAAGTGTTAATGAAAAACATTCATCAACGGTTGCAGGCGTTACGAACACTCGCTAAATCCAAGTCAATCGCCGACGTGGAGTTATTGCTACAAGAGCGGGAATGGCTAAATGCCACGGCTGAAAGTAGCCGTTTGGACAATGAACAGGCTATCTTGCAGGCGAAAGCACACCACCTGTCACAAACCCGACTGCACTATTTAGCTGAAAAGAGGCGGAGCTACCAGGAACGATTAAATCAAGCTCATGAAGTTATCAACCAATTGCGACAAGAGCAGATCAAATTGCTAGAAAAGCAGCGCCAACAGACCTTACGTGCACCGGTTACCGGCGTGATTCAACAATTGGCGATTCATACTCTGGGCGGCGTGGTCACCACGGCTCAACCGTTAATGGTATTGGTGCCGGAAAGTCATCAGTTAGAACTCGATGTCATGATCCTCAATAAGGATGTGGGTTTTGTGCTGCCAGGGCAGGCGGTGGAGGTGAAAGTTGATAGCTTTCCTTATACCCGATTTGGCACGTTGTCGGGTGAAGTAAAGCATATTTCTCGTGATGCGATGGAGGACCAACAACAAGGCTTAGTGTTTCCGGCCCGGATCCGTCTGGACAGCGACAGGCTGAGCGTTGAAGGGAAGTCGGTGCGTTTATCCGCAGGTATGGCGGTCAGTGTAGAGATTAAAACCGGCCGGCGGCGGGTTATCGATTACTTACTCAGCCCATTACAAGAATACCAATCCGAAGCCATGAGGGAGCGTTGAGATGAAGAATTCAACATCAACGCAGGTCATCCAGCCATTGGCAGCACTGGCTCGGGCTGCTGCATGTTTTGATCTGGCGGTTGAGCCTGCGCAGTTGGCGCATCAACTCGGATTAGCGCCGGAAAAAATAGATTACATTGCGCTGTGTCGTGGTGCCGGTTGGATTGGTTTGCGGGCCAGAAAAGTCAGTCAGTCATATGACCGTTTGAAACATCTGGCGCTGCCTATCTTATTCAGTGATGAGAATCAGTGGTATGTACTACTGGCGCTGAATGATCAGGGTGCGGTGGTTTATTTTGCCGCCACGGGACAGCAGCAGCAAATAAGCCAGCAAGCACTGGCCTGCTTGTGGCGTGGTGACGCTATTTTATTGGCGAAAGCAGAGTTACAGGGACCGAAAAAAGCCTCTTTTGGCTTTGGTTGGTTTATTCCGGTTATTACTAAATATCGCCATCAATTACGTAATATCGTTTTAGTGTCACTGTTATTACAGGCTATTTTGCTGGTGACGCCAATGCTATTTGAAACGGTGATCGACAAAGTCTTAGTGAGCCGCGGCGTCGGGAGCTTAATGGTATTGGGCTGCGCCATGATAGCATTGGCAATTGCCGAACCCTGTTACACCTTCTTGCGTGGCTGGCTGTTCTCACATCTCTCCAGCCGAGTTGGTGCCGAACTTAACACCCGCCTTTATCGCCATTTACTGGGGTTGCCCCTGGCTTATTTTGGCGCACAGCAGACAGGGCAAACTATCGCCAAAGTACAAGAAATGGAGCAGATTCGCAGTTTTCTGACGGGGTCTGCATTAACCATGTTATTGGACCTGATCTTTGTTGGTACATTTATAATTGTGATGTTTTGTTATAGCAGCCAACTGACATGGATAGTTCTGTTCTCTCTGATCTGTTACCTCTTGTTTTGGTGGGCCATTGGCGGTGTTTTACGTCAGCGGGTTGAGCGTCAATATGAAGCCAGTGCAGATAATACGTCGTTTTTAACTGAAGCAATTAGCGGGTTGGAAACGATAAAAACCACTGCCACCGAAAGCCAGTTTAATCGTAGCTGGCAGCAGTCATTAGCCCGTTATGTGCGGGCATCATTTGCTGGCATGAGGATGGCAAATATTGCTGAGCAAGGTATTACACTTATCAATAAAGTCACCTCAGCCATAGTGTTGTGGTTTGGCGTTAAATTGGTACTGGCAGGGGGGTTAAGCCCAGGTCAATTCATTGCTTTTTCAATGTTTTCGGGTTACGTAACTCAACCCATTTTACGTTTGGCTCAGATATGGCAAGATTTCCACCATACGCAAGTCGCTCTGAAACGGATTGGTACCATTTTGGATTATCCAACCGAGCCGGGCTGCACCGGATTATCATCAAGTCATGGGTGCACCGGGCGGTTGACATTTAAACAGGTGCGTTTTCGCTATCGATCAGATACCACCGAAGTTTTACAAAATCTCAATTTAGATATTGCTGGTGGCGAGTTTATTGGCATTACCGGGCCATCCGGCTGTGGCAAATCAACGCTAACGAAGTTACTACAGCGGTTATATATTCCTCAACATGGGCAAATTCTGATAGATGGGCAGGACTTGGCGATTACAGATGCCACGGCATTACGTCGCCAAATGAGTGTGGTACTGCAAGATAGCATCTTGTTCTCTGGTAGCCTGCGGGACAACATCTGCCAGTGCCAGCCTAATGCTGATGATACCCTGGTTGAGTCGATTGCCCGGCAGGCGGGGGCGCATGATTTTATTATGGCTCTACCGCAGGGCTATCAAACCCAGGTGGGGGAAAAAGGGAGTATGCTGTCTGGCGGGCAGCGACAGCGAGTTGCTCTGGCGAGGGCGCTAATGGCGGATCCTAAAATACTGATTCTTGATGAAGCCACCAGTGCTCTGGATTATGAGTCTGAGGCGGCAATTATGCGCCAGTTACCAGAAATTATCCGTAATCGCACCGTCATCTGCATTGCCCATCGATTGAATACATTGCGCCAATGTCATCGTATTTTGGTATTAGGAAACGGGCAAGTATTGGAACAAGGCAGTCATCAGGCGCTACTTGCTCAGGAAGGAGCCTATGCACGGTTGTGGCGGTTACAAACTGAGTAATGCACCGCGCAGTGGGTTATTAATCTCGCTTAAAATAACGCTGGGTGAGAATCTCTCACCCAGCTATCACCAGCCATACAGTGCGTGATTACAACTTGTCACCGTTGGTTTTAATCACCCCTTGATACCAGAAGAAGCTTTTTTTACGCTGACGTGCCAGTTGTTTCTGATGGTCGACATAAACAAAACCATATTGCTTCTGGAAGCCATTCAACCAACTGAGTAGATCGATAAATGACCACGGATAGTAACCACGGACATCTGCACCTTGCTTGATGGCATCTTCAATTGCCACAATATGCTGACGCAGGTAATCAATCCGGTCATCATCAACCACTTCGCCCTCAATGATTGGGTCTTTAGCACCCAAGCCATTTTCAGTGATATAGATAGGGATGTCACCATAGCGCGCCTTGATATTCATGATACCTTCGGTAAGGCCCTGCGGGTAAATCTCCCAATCCCAGTCGGTATAAATCCCGTTAGGATTGCGGACAAATTTAAACAAATCTTTGAAGCCGAACTCATTCCCTTGTTGATGACCGGAACCTTTTTCACCTGAGGTGTTCATGGTCAGATGCGTTTCTTGGTTATTGGCAGCAATAGTTTCACGCTTATAGTAGTTCAACCCAATAAAGTCACAGATATTGTTACGTAACAGAGCATCATCATCGGGGGCGAATTGTGGAACACCCCAAATGGCCTGGGTCTGTGCCAGCAATTCAGCTGGATACTCACCTTTTAACACTGGATCATATAACCAATGGGTAAAGATCCCTTCAGCTAAGCGAAATGCGGCGATATCTTCGGCGGAATCACTCAGTGGCGTGTTGGTTTGCAGGACATTCACAAAACCTATTGTCCCGTCGATACCGCTGGCACGAAATGCTGCAACCGCTTTGGCGTGAGCGACAAAAACGTGATGGCAGGCTTGGATAGCACGGGCAGGATTCTGGACGCCCGGCGGATGACCGCCAGTAATATAGCCAAAACCAATAAAACAGATGGTCTCGTTGAACGTTGACCAGAGCTTGACCCGATCACCATAGTGCTGATAACACAAACGTGCATATTCTTCAAAAGCATCGGTGGTGCTGCGGGTTTCCCAACCCCCTTCATCTTGCAAGGCTTGTGGCAAATCCCAGTGATAGAGCGTAATCATCGGCTCGATGTTGTGTTCCAGCAATGCATCGATCAATTCACTGTAGAATTTAACTCCCGCGGCGTTCACCTCCCCACGGCCTGTTGGCAACAAACGCGGCCATGAAATTGAAAAACGATAACTTTTCATGCCCATCTCCGCCATCAGAGCTACATCTTCGCGGAAACGATGATAGTGGTCGACAGCAACATCACCATTGGTTCCCTGATAGGTGGTTCCGGCCAGATGTGCAAAAGTGTCCCAGATAGAAGGACCTTTACCATCAGTATCATAGGCACCTTCAACTTGATAAGCGGCGCTGGCGGCACCCCACAGGAAATTTTTCGGGAAAGCAGACATAAAATCACTCTCATGTAATGGATAAAAAGGGTGTTTGATAAAATCTCTATCCTCAGTGTATTAGGGAAAACGTTATTTATGCAACCGGTTTCTGTAACCGGTTTCTGCGATGCTAAATTGAGTGATTGAACGGCAATAAAACGACAGCGATATACAAGACACCAATCACAAAACCGTAAACAGTGCCTAAACGAGGTGAAGACAAGATGGGTCATTGAATACCACTGTGTATATAATCAGTATTTCGCAAATTAAGATTTTTTGTTGAAGAAGGAAGAATGATGATCACTCGGCTTGCTATCTCTGGCTACCGTTCGTTACGCGATGTGGTACTTGAATTGGGGCAATTGAATGTCATTACCGGCGCGAATGGCAGTGGCAAGTCCAGTCTTTATCGAGCGCTCCGGTTGCTGTCAGATATTGGTCAGGGGCAGGTTATCCAATCATTGGCGGCGGAGGGCGGTTTACAATCAACCCTCTGGGCGGGGCCCGCGTCGTTTTCCCAGTCGATGAAATCAGGAGAACAACCGATTGAAGGTACCACTCGCCATCATCCCGTGAGCCTCAAATTGGGCTTTGCTGGTGCGGACTATGGTTATGCTATCGATCTGGGTCTCCCCACACCGCGCAGGTCATTTTTTGCATTGGATCCTGAAATCAAGCTTGAAAGCCTGTGGTGTGGCGATACCCTGAACAATAATGCGCTTTTTGCTGAGCGGCGAGGCCCGCGGGTTCGCATCCGTGATGAGCGCGGAATTTGGCGCGAGTCATATCACGGGTTAGCGGCCTATGACAGTATGATGACCCACAGCACAGACCCCCGTGATGCCCCAGAGATTCTGCTTATGCGCGAACGGATGCGGGCCTGGCGTTTTTATGACAATCTGCGTACCGACCGTCATGCGCCAGCTCGCCAGCTTCAAGTGGGGACTTATACACCGGTACTGGCCAGCGATGGTGCGGACTTGGCCGCAGCGTTACAAACGATCAGAGAGATCGGGGATACCGATGCACTCACGCATACCATTACAGATGCTTTTCCCGGAACTACGTTGGCTATTGAACCCAATTTTGAGTTGCTGTTGTCACAGCAAGGTTTGTTAAGGCCACTCAAGGTCGCAGAGCTATCAGACGGTACCTTACGTTATTTATTGCTGGTGGCGGCATTGCTATCGCCACGACCTCCCGAAATGATGATCCTGAACGAACCCGAAATCAGCCTGCATGTTGATCTGTTAAAACCATTAGCGCGGTTGATTGGGCAGGCGGCACAACATACCCAGGTGATTGTGGTGTCCCATGCTGCTGAGCTGGTGGCGGCGCTACAGCAGGAAAGCCACTGTCGCCATATCTTGTTGGATAAACAGTTAAGTGAGACAACGATACAACAAGAGGCCACACCTCATTGGTTATGGGCAGCACGTTAGCGGCAGTGACGGCGATGTTGAAAACATATAGGGCTGTTAAGCTCCTCAGACTGCTGACAAACTTCGACGACACGAGCTCTGGTGGGGAGAATAGGCAGAAGATATTGTATCCGTGGCAAGGATGGTGCGGTTCGAGCCTAAATAGGTGCTTATTATGCGCGGGGAAAATGACGTCTTTACGATCTGCTGGTTTTTCACCGTGGCGGACAGGTTGTCATTAAACTCAGGGGCCGTTAAGCCCCTGGATAGCATGTTTAAATCAATTGATTTATTTAAATCACTAAGTCTATTTAAATTACCAGGTCTATTTAAATCAACAAATTAAATAGCTGTATTAGCCTTAACTCAGCGATTTAGATGGTAATACACTTCGTTCCAGCGGATTTCATTTTTAAATGCAGGAAGTGTCGTATCATTGTCGATCAACAGGAATTCAATACCGTGCATCTCGGCATACAGGCGCAATTCATCCACCCCGACGGCTTGAGAGAATACCGTGTGGTGCGCGCCACCGGCGATAATCCAAGCTTCAGCAGCCGTTGCCAGCGACGGCTGAGCTTGCCAGATAGCACGGGCTACCGGCAGTTTAGGTAAGGGGTGCGGCTGTTCGACAGTATCGACGACGTTGACCAATAAGCGGAAACGGTTCCCCATGTCAATTAAACTGGCATTCAGTGCCGGGCCTGCCGGTGTAGAGAAGATCAAGCGCGCCGGATCGGCTTTACCACCGATACCTAAGTGTTGTACATCCAGCAACGGTTTCTCTTCTTTGGCGATAGAGGGACACACTTCCAGCATATGAGAGCCAACCACTAAATCATTGCCTGGTTGGAAGTTATAGGTGTAATCCTCCATAAACGAGGTGCCACCTTTCAGGCCAGTGCCCATTACTTTCAGAATGCGCAGCAACGCGGCAGTCTTCCAGTCACCTTCACCGCCAAAACCGTAACCTTGTTGCATCAGTCGTTGCACTGCCAGCCCCGGTAACTGCTTCAGGCCATACAGATTTTCAAAGTTAGTGGTAAAGGCTTTAAAACCGCCTTGTTCTAGAAAACGCTTCATGCCTAATTCAATACGGGCCGCATCCAGCAAATTTTCACGTTTATTGCCGTTCAGTTTTACCGCATCAGTGAAGCGGTAAGTGGCTTCATACTCTTCAACCAAGGTATCAATATCACCTTTGCTAACGGCATCCACCACCGTGACTAAATCACCGATCCCATAGGCATTAACTGAGTAACCAAACTGGATTTGAGCAGCCACTTTATCACCGTCGGTTACTGCCACTTCGCGCATGTTGTCGCCAAAACGTGCCACTTTAAGCTGTTGGCTTTCTTGTTTGGCTGCCGCTACTCGCATCCATTGACCAATACGTTGATGCGCTGCTTTATCCTGCCAATGACCGGTTATCACGCTGTGTTGTTGGCGCATCCGCGCGCCGATAAAGCCAAACTCGCGGCCACCATGGGCGGTTTGGTTCAGGTTCATAAAGTCCATATCCATGGTTTCCCACGGGATCTGCGCATTAAACTGAGTGTGGAATTGCAATAAAGGTTTATTCAGAATACTCAAACCACCAATCCACATTTTGGCGGGAGAGAAGGTGTGTAACCACGTCATTACCCCGATACAGGCGGTATCATAGTTCGCCTCACGGCACAGTGCAGTTATCTCATCCGGTGTGGTCACCAACGGTTTTAGTACCAGTTTTATTGGCAAGCCCGCTTCACTATTCAGGCTGTTAACCACCTGATGGGCATTATCCATAACTTGTTGCAGGGTTTTCGGGCCATACAGGTTCTGGCTACCAATGACAAACCACACTTCTGATTGCTTGAATACGTCCATCTGATACTCCGTTTAATAAATTGTTATAAAAAATATATTTATAAATCAGTTTGATCGCCAAGATCAGTGTGTCGTCTCGGTCATTGGCTCAGGTGTATCGGTTACTGGCATATAGTGTGGTTCTGCTGACAGACACCACTGTTGATAGCGCTGATAAAGTTGCTGATAGCGAGCAACCTGGCTGGCGTCAGGTGTCAGAGTGCGCTCAATCTTACAGGCCATCTGACGCTGCGCAGCAGGGACATCGCGATATATTCCTGCGGCCACGGCGGCAAAAATTGCCGCTCCCAGCGCGCAACATTGATCAGAGGCAACAATTTGCAGTGGTCGATTCATCACGTCGGCACAAACTTGCATGATAACCGGTGATTTACGCGCAATACCGCCCAATGCCAACACGTTCTCAACCGGAATATCCTGCTGTTCAAAACACTCCATGATAGCGCGCGCACCAAAAGCGGTTGCTGCGATAAAACCACCAAATAGAGTAGGGGCATCGGTTCCCAAATTCAGATCGGTAATAACCCCTTTTAAACGTTGATTAGCATTCGGCGTACGGCGACCATTAAACCAATCCAATACCACTGGCAAGTGATCCAGTGAAGGGTTCTTTGCCCATTCAGCGGTGAGTGACGCGAGGAGGGTAGATTCAATCTGCTTTAACTGGGGTTGCAATTCGGGTTGTGCCAAGGCGGCCTGACGTAATGGCCAACTCAGTAAACGACTGAACCAGGCATACATGTCACCAAAAGCTGACTGACCTGCCTCCATACCAATCCAGCCGGGTACCACACTGCCTTCAACCTGACCGCAAATACCGGCAATGGCGCGCTCACCCACCAACTTGTCATCGGCAATCAGAATATCGCAAGTGGAGGTACCAATAACTTTGACCAAGGTATAAGGTTGAGCACCTGCGCCCACGGCACCCATATGGCAATCAAACGCGCCACCAGAGAGCACAACACCGGTCGGTAGCCCCAAACGCTCAGCCCATGCGGTAGTAATTAAACCCACCGGCCGTTCAGCCGTGTAGGTATCAGTAAACATAGGGTATGTAAGGTCGTCTACCAGACGGGTATCCAGTGCCGCCAGGAATTCACGCGGTGGCAATCCCCCCCATGATGGGTGCCATAAGCTTTTATGGCCCGCGCTGCATCGCCCCCGTTGAATATCCTGTGGGGCGGTGGTGCCGGATAACAGTGCCGGTACCCAATCACACAACTCAATCCACGACACCGCTGCATCACGCACGGCGGCATCGGCGCGTGTCACGTGCAGGATTTTTGCCCAGAACCATTCAGAAGAGTAGACACCGCCAATATAGCGGGAATAGTCGGCAAATTCGCCACTGCGACATAAGCGATTAATCTCTTCCGCTTCTTCTATAGCCGTATGGTCTTTCCACAGCACAAACATCGCATTGGGATTATCTGCAAATTCAGGGCGCAGTGCCAATACCTGTCCTTGCTCATCAATCGGCGCGGGTGTTGAGCCCGTGGAGTCAACACCAATCCCGACGATTTGCAGGCGCTGCTCTTCTGACAGGCGGCTGACGACCTGACGGATCGCCTGTTCCATGGCTTCGATATAGTCCAGTGGATGATGGCGAAACTGATTTTGTGCGGCCTGACAATAAAGGCCCTGCTGCCAGCGAGGGTAGTAGACAACTTCGGTATCGATCTCGGTGCCATGTTGACAATCTACCGCCAATACCCGGACGGAATCGCTGCCAAAATCTAATCCGAGCGCTATAGCTTTATTGGTTAATAAAGGACGGTCCGCCGATACAACGCTGGTTGTCATAGTGGTTGCTCCTAACATTTGCAGAAAACAGGAATTCATTGCCAATAACCATAGGAGTGAGTGACAGCAAGATGTGAGGAGCCGATGGCTGGAAGTATGTACTTTTCTGCTTCCTACAGTGTTTTTGTGATGTCAGTCAAAAGTTAGAGAGAGGTTAAATTTGCTGAATATATGGATAAATAAACTGTAATCCCTGGATGTGATAGCGCTCTACATTCTAAAGCATAATTAACGTTAAAACTGTCAGCGTCTTACCGGGTGTGGTGAGGTTAAGTGGCTTTCAATAAAGCATTCAACCGCACTAAAACTGAAAAATAACATTGATAACGTTTCCACTAAAAATCAGATGATTTGGGTGGTTGACGATTAAATAAACAAAAATCATCTCTTCCTACAAAAATAGTTCGGAGAACACTATGCATAAATTAACTAAGGCGCTGGCAGTCGTTGGGTTAGCGGCAGTTATGTCACATTCAGCTATTGCCGAAAGCATGAAGTTGGGTTTTCTGGTAAAGCAGCCTGAAGAACCTTGGTTCCAGACCGAATGGAAGTTTGCAGATAAAGCAGGGAAAGATTTAGGTTTTGAAGTGATAAAAATTGCAGTGCCCGATGGTGAGAAAACCTTGAATGCTATCGATAGCCTTGCCGCCAGTGGTGCGAAAGGCTTTGTTATCTGTACACCAGACCCGAAACTGGGGCCGGCCATCGAGGCGAAGGCGCGCAGTTATAACCTGAAAGTGATCGCAGTAGACGACCAATTTGTGAATGCCAAAGGCAAACCGATGGAAAGTGTTCCATTAGTCATGATGGCGGCGACCAAAATTGGTGAGCGTCAAGGACAGGAACTGTGGAAAGAGATGAGTAAACGCGGCTGGCAACCGGGTGAAACGGCGGTAATGGCGATCACTTCTGATGAACTGGACACGGCTCGCCGACGTACCAGTGGGTCAATGGACGCGCTGAAAGCCGCAGGGTTCCCAGAAAAGCAAATCTATAAAGTACCGACCAAATCCAATGATATCCCTGGGGCATTTGATGCCGCCAACTCCATGTTAGTCCAGCATCCTGAAGTAAAAAACTGGCTGATTGTCGGCATGAATGACAACACCGTGTTGGGTGGTGTCCGGGCGACAGAAGGTCAGGGCTTTAAAGCACCCAATGTGATTGGCATTGGTATCAATGGCGTTGATGCAGTCAGTGAACTGTCCAAAGGCCAGGCTACCGGTTTCTATGGTTCTCTGTTACCAAGCCCGGATATTCATGGTTATAAGAGTATCCAGATGCTGAATGACTGGGTGACCAAAGGTGTTGAACCACCGAAATTTACTGAAGTGACTGATGTGGTGCTGATCACCCGGGATAACTTCAAAGTCGAGTTAGAGAAGAAAGGCTTGATGTAATTCCGTTATACCCAACGTCATGGGCGTGGCGGCTAACCCTCTGGCCGCGTCAAATTCGAAGGGTATACACGCTATGGCGCACGGGGGCAGGCTACGGCTTGCCCCAATGGACCACACAGACGGGTGGTACCGTGCGACCCAAACTTTATAAGGAAGCCATCATGTCAGCACTCCATTCTGCGTTACAAGCCGAGCTGGAAGCCGAACAGTCACCTTATCTGGCTTTTTGTGGCATTGGAAAAAGTTTCCCCAGTGTTCAAGCGCTGGATGATATCAGTTTTACCTGTCAGGCCGGTCAAATCCATGCCCTGATGGGAGAGAATGGCGCGGGGAAATCAACCTTGTTGAAAATTCTCAGCGGTAACTACTCACCGACTCAGGGTGAAATTCACATTAAGGGCAAAGTGGTTAATTTTGCCAATACCACCGATGCGCTTGATGCCGGTGTCGCGATCATTTATCAGGAACTGCATTTGGTGCCGGAAATGACGGTGGCAGAAAATATCTATCTGGGCCAATTACCTACCAAGATGGGCATGGTTGATCGCAAATTATTGCGCTATGAATCCAGTTTGCAGCTCTCACATTTGGGGCTGGACATCTCCCCCGATACCCCACTGAAATATCTCTCCATCGGCCAATGGCAGATGGTCGAAATTGCCAAAGCGCTGGCCCGTAATGCCAAAATCATTGCTTTTGATGAGCCGACCAGTTCGCTCTCTGCCAGAGAGATAGAACAACTGTTCCGGGTGATCCGTGAATTACGCGCCGAAGGGCGGGTCATTTTGTATGTATCACACCGGATGGAAGAAATCTTTGCACTGAGTGATGCCATTACGGTGTTTAAAGATGGCCGGTATGTGCGCACGTTTGACGATATGACCCAGGTGAATAACGACTCGCTGGTACAAGCCATGGTTGGGCGCAATTTGGGTGATATTTATGGTTATCAGCCGCGTGAAATAGGGCCAGAGCGTCTTACATTGCAAGAGGTGAAGGCGATTGGGGTGAAATCGCCAATAAGTCTGACCGTCCATCAAGGGGAGATTGTTGGCCTGTTTGGTTTGGTGGGGGCGGGGCGCAGTGAATTACTGAAAGGGTTGTTTGGTGGCACCAGGCTTAGCAGTGGTCAGGTTTTGCTGGATGGCAAGCCACTGACGATTCGTTCACCCATCGATGCCATCACCGCCGGGATCATGTTATGCCCGGAAGACCGTAAAGCAGATGGCATTATTCCGGTTCATTCGGTACAGGACAATATCAATATCAGTGCACGGCGCAAAACACTGACGGCTGGCTGTTTGATCAACAACCGCTGGGAGCAGGAGAATGCGGCACTGCGTATTCAGTCTTTGAATATCAAAACACCCAGCCCTCAACAACTGATTATGAATTTGTCCGGCGGCAACCAGCAGAAAGCCATTTTGGGCCGTTGGTTATCCGAAGATATGAAAGTGATCCTGTTGGATGAGCCAACTCGAGGTATCGACGTTGGGGCTAAACATGAAATCTATAACGTGATTTATCAACTGGCAAAACAGGGTATTGCGGTGCTGTTTGCGTCCAGTGATTTGCCAGAAGTTCTTGGGCTGGCTGACCGAATCGTGGTGATGCGGGAAGGGGCAATCTCTGGTGAGTTAGACCACGGTTCTGCCACTGAAGAACAGGCGTTAAGTCTGGCGATGCTACGCACCCCGAATATTGCTACTGATGCCGCGCCTGCGGTTGCTTGATTGTGAAGGAGTTATCCATGTCCAGCGTTACTTTGAGTTCTGATAAGAAGAACCCGGCATCAACTGAGTTAAAAGGTGGAGCACACAATAGTCAGTCGCAACCACCACAAGATACACCCGCTAAAAGTGGACTAGGACTATCCCGTATTTGGGATAGCTATGGGATGTTGGTAGTTTTCGCGGTGGTATTTATTGGTTGTGTGATATTTGTGCCTAACTTTGGCTCCTTTATCAATATGAAAGGGTTGGGGTTGGCTATCTCGATGTCGGGGATGGTGGCCTGTGGCATGCTGTTTTGTCTGGCATCCGGCGATTTTGACTTATCCGTCGCCTCAGTCATTGCCTGTGCGGGGGTAACGACGGCAGTTGTTATCAATATGACCGAAAATATGTGGCTGGGGGTAGGCGCCGGTTTGTTACTGGGCGCGCTATGCGGGCTGATCAATGGTTTTGTGATTGCCAGATTGAAAATTAACGCCTTGATCACCACGTTGGCGACGATGCAGATTGTTCGCGGCCTGGCCTATATCATCTCTGATGGTAAAGCGGTGGGTATCGAGGATGAGCGTTTCTTCGCATTGGGTTACACCAATTGGCTCGGTTTGCCAGCTCCTATCTGGATTACTATTGCCTGTCTGGCCTTGTTTGGCTTCTTGTTAAACAAAACTACCTTTGGCCGCAATACCCTGGCTATCGGGGGCAACGAAGATGCGGCGCGCCTGGCGGGGGTGCCGGTAGTTCGCACTAAAATCATCATTTTTGTCTTATCGGGTTTGGTATCGGCGGCGGCTGGGATCATTTTGGCATCACGGATGACCAGTGGTCAGCCAATGACGTCGATTGGTTATGAGCTGATTGTTATCTCGGCCTGTGTGCTGGGGGGCGTGTCACTGAAAGGTGGGATTGGTAAGATTTCCTATGTTATCGCTGGTATCTTGATTCTGGGGACAGTGGAAAATGCCATGAACCTACTCAATATCTCTCCGTTCTCCCAATATGTGGTCCGTGGTTTGATCCTGCTGGCAGCGGTTATCTTCGACCGTTACAAACAGTTGGCTAAACGGACGGTATAAGTTGCACGGTGACAGAAAAGTCCATAAAAAGCCTATCTGGCTCACAGTTCTGTAATCACTATCGGGCAGCGTGAATTCTGCCCGATAAACTGAAATAAGCACATGTGTTTGCACGCCAATCAGATCAGGACTCCAAGGAGGCTAAATGTACCATCGAATGGTTCAGGAACCGCAACCCAATCCCTTGTTACCGGGCTATACCTTTAATGCCTATCTGGTAGCAGGATTAACCCCGATTCTGGCCGATGGACCACTCGATTTTTTTATCGATAGGCCAGGCGGCATGAAGGGCTATATCCTGAATCTGACCATTAAGGGGCAAGGTAAGATTTTTGACGGTGAGAATACCTTTTACAGCAATCCAGGTGATTTGCTGCTCTTTCCCCCTAAGGCATCACACTATTATGGTCGCTCACCGAACAGTGATTGTTGGTATCACCGTTGGGTCTATTTCCGGCCACGGGCATACTGGGCGGACTGGTTGGAGTGGCATAGCAAAACGCATGAAGTTGGGCGGTTATCTTTGCCTAACAACAACTTATTACTGGAATTTGATCGCCTGTTTGCCAATATTGAACAGACGCAAAAATCAGGACGGCGTTTTGGCGAAGAGTTGGGTATGAATCTACTTGAGCGCTTACTGCTGCGCGCAATGGAAGAAGATCCTCTTAGTCCACAACGCATTATGGACCCTCGAGTGATTGAAGCGTGCCAGTTTATTACCGGCAATTTGGCCGGTGAGCTGCGCATTGACGAAGTTGCACGTCATGTTTGCCTGTCTCCGTCACGTCTGGCACATCTGTTTCGTGAACAAGTTGGTATCAATATATTGCGTTGGCGTGAAGACCAGCGGGTTATTCGGGCTAAGTTATTACTGCAAACCACGCAAGAACCGATTGCCACTATTGGTCGCGTGGTGGGTTACGACGATCAACTCTATTTCTCCCGCGTTTTTCGTAAGCGTGTTGGTGTTAGCCCCAGTGATTTCAGGCGTCGTAGCATTGAAACCAACTACCCGCAACGCAGCCTCCGACAGCCAGAATGGCGGGATAATGCTGAGGCCATAGTGCGAATTTAATCTCGCCACTGACATTCAGCCAAAAATTACCTCTTGTCGCGGGAATCATCATGGTGTCAAATCGATTGATCGACTGATATCAATTGGCAAATATGCTGCGCGAGAGGAAATATAATGGCTGAAAAAATCAAAGTGGGTTTACTGGGCTATGGTTATGCCAGCAAAACGTTCCATGCGCCGCTGATTATGGGCACTCCGGGGCTAGAGCTGGCAGGGGTTTCCAGTAGTGATGCCAGTAAAGTACATGCTGACTGGCCGACAATGACGGTGGTTTCTGACCCCAAAACGTTATTTGATGATCCTTCAATCGATCTTATCGTGATTCCAACCCCGAATGACACTCACTTCCCGCTGGCTCAGCAAGCACTAGCTGCCGGTAAACATGTGGTGGTGGATAAACCGTTTACCGTGACACTGTCACAAGCAAATGAATTGAAGAAACAAGCAGATGAGGCCCACTTATTGCTTTCAGTGTTCCATAATCGCCGTTGGGACAGTGATTTCCTGACGCTGAAAACACTGCTGGCTGAAGGCTCACTGGGGAATGTTGTCTATTTCGAATCTCATTTTGACCGCTATCGCCCGGAGATCCGCCAGCGTTGGCGTGAACAAGCCGGCGCGGGCAGTGGCATTTGGTACGATTTAGGCCCACATCTGTTGGATCAGGCGCTACAACTGTTTGGTTTGCCACAGACGCTAAATGTTGATTTAGGGATGCTGCGCCCCGGTGCGCAATCTGTTGATTATTTCCACGCGGTTCTTAGCTATCCGGGGCAACGGGTAGTGTTACACGGTACGGTGTTAGCCGCAGCAGAAACTGCTCGTTATATCGTGCACGGCATGCAGGGGAGTTACATTAAATTTGGTCTGGACCCACAAGAGGACAGGCTGAAAGCGGGTGAACGTTTGCCACAGGCAGATTGGGGCTACGATATGCGCGATGGAGTAGTGACACTGTCACATGATGGCATCCTCGCTGAGAAACCACTACTGACGTTGCCGGGTAATTATCCTGCTTATTATGCGGGGATCCGTGATGCCATTTTAGGTACTGCTGCCAACCCAGTACCCGCCTCGGAAGCGATAAAAGTAATGGAATTAATTGAACTGGGCATTGCCTCTGATCAACAGAAAAAAACGCTGCCGGTATCGCCAGCAAGTTGATTTTGCAGCCAAATACGCTTATTTGATAGAAACGATAGCCAAAGTCACTGGCGTTGTAGGTAAGCTGCCAGCAGATTTGAACACTGCTGGCAGCGGTCTCACCGAGGCAAGGCCTAAGGATGGGCTGCACAACGCAAACAGCTACCCCCTCTGCAACGTCAAGAACCAAGGTTATATTGAAGGAATACAGTGGCATGTCATGGTTACAACGCTTACGGATAGATAAATTTTTATTAGTGCTGATTCTGGTCGTTATTATTGCTTCTATTTTCCCTTGTGAAGGGGAAGTTAAGGTGTGGTTCGAACACCTGACGACCGCGGCCATTGCACTATTATTCTTTATGCACGGTGCCAAGTTATCCCGCGCCGCCATAGTTTCAGGCATGGGGCATTGGAAACTGCATCTGGTGGTGTTTCTCAGCACCTTTGCCTTATTCCCGCTGTTAGGGTTGGGAATGAATGTGTTGGTACCCGGCGTGTTAACACCAACACTGTATCTGGGTTTCCTCTATTTGTGCGCGTTACCTGCCACGGTTCAGTCAGCTATTGCCTATACCTCCGTCGCGGGAGGTAACGTGGCGGCGGCAATTTGTAGCGCCTCGGCATCCAGTATTTTGGGGGTTTTCCTGTCACCGCTGCTGGTGGGCATGTTGATGCATACCCAAGGGGGTGATACCGACACGTTGCATGCGATAGGTTCTATTATCATGCAACTGATGGTGCCATTCATTGTTGGGCATTTATCGCGCCCACTGATAGCTAAATGGGTTGAGCGCCATAAAAAACTGGTTAATATCACTGACCGGTCATCCATTCTATTAGTGGTGTATGTCGCGTTCAGTGAAGCCGTGGTGCAGGGGATTTGGCATCAAATTGATGGTTGGTCACTGCTGGCAATTCTGGTCTGTTCGATGGTGCTATTGACACTGGTATTAGTCATTAACACCATGGCAGCCCGCTGGCTGGGCTTCAATACTGCCGATGAAATCACCATTGTGTTTTGCGGATCGAAGAAGAGCCTCGCCAATGGTATCCCGATGGCTAACGTGTTGTTTCCCGCCTCAGTAGTCGGTGTGATGGTATTACCCTTGATGATATTCCATCAGGTTCAATTGATGGTATGTGCCGTCCTGGCACAGCGTTACGCGAAACGCGTCGCCAGAGAGCATGCCGAGGCGACTGAATCTTTGGCGACGGCGGCGCGGGCAGAAACTAAGTAGCCGGTTGCGATCTGCAATAAAAAACGCCGCTACTTCTATGAAATACCGGCGTTTTTAGTTAATTCCTGACCGATTTAGCCACGGATTTTATCGCGCAGTGCCTGTTTTTCCTGCTCGGTGATAAATGCCATCGTCAGGCCATTTTGTTGTGCCTGGCGGATTTCTTGCGCTGTTAGGCCAGCAGCAGGTGCGGCAATGTGATATTCATTAGCAATTTCAATCCCTTGTACCGCAGGGTCATCGGTGTTGATCGATGCCATTACGCCATGGCGCAGAAAGGTTGCCAGCGGGTGAGTGGCTAACGAAGAGACGGTACTGGTCTGAATATTAGAGGTCAGGCAGGATTCGATCCCAATGTTGTGTTCAGCCAAATAATCCATCAATTTGCTATCTTCAATGGCTTTCACACCGTGACCAATACGTTCAGCACCTAACTCACGGATAGCTTGCCAGATACTTTCTGGGCCAGCGGCTTCACCGGCATGGACGGTAATACGCAGGCCCGCATCGCGTGCGCGATTAAAGTGACTGCGGAACAAACCGCCAGGGAAGCCCAGTTCGTCACCGGCCAGATCCAACGCAGTAATCCCCTCGCGATGTGCCAGTAAACCATCAAGTTCTTGCAAACAAGCTTGTTCACCGAAAGTGCGGCTGAGGATCCCAATCAGGCGGATATCAATATCAAAATCACGACAACCGGACTGCACCCCATCAATGACGGCCTCGACCACACCGGCGACCGGCAATTGGTGTTTCATTGCCATATAGAAGGGTGAAAAGCGCAGTTCGGCATAATGCAAACCGGCATTAGCGGCATCTTCGACATTCTCGTAGGCCACACGGCGGCAAGCATCAAGTGAGGCCAACACCGCAACCCCCCAATCCAGCTTTTGCAGGAAGCTGACTAGATCTGGCTCAGTTTTAGTGATTTGCACATGCGGGCGCAGTTCGGCTAGTTCATCAGCCGGCAGGGCCAGATTAAATTGGCGACCCAGGTCCAAAATAGTTTGCGCACGGATATTGCCATCAAGGTGGCGGTGAATGTCGGTCAGGGGGAGGCGGGGATCAATCATGCTGTGCACTCACTTTTTATCAGAAGTAGATTCTTGTAGGTAAAGTGCAGAACATTATAAAAACAAATGAATGAAAATATCCACTGCGTTGCATAAAAAAGTGACATAAATCACAAATTGACATGGGCGGACAATATCGCCCGCCCATGACGCCGGCTTTAATTTCAACTATTTATTGCGATTCAACTGCGACCAATCTTTTTTCAGTGCGCACTACCAGCAGATAAGTGAGGATAAATGACAGGCCGAGCGACAAGGTGACACCCAATAGGATGTAGATAAAGTAAGGGCCAATATAGGCCGGTAAGCTGAATATACTTGATAAAATATAGCCGTACAGCCTTACGCCGAAAAAGGCGATAAATGCAGAGGCAATCGAGCTGCTTATCGTCGTGGCAATAAAGGCTTTTTTGTATTTGGTTAGCACACCAAACAGTGCGGGTTCTGTAATGCCCAATAAGCCAGAAACGGCGGCAGACAGCACCACGGTTTTTTCTTGCCGGGTTTTGACATGGAAATAGATAGCAAATGTTGAACCCGCAATGGCCATGTTTGCCATAAACATCATTGGCATTAACATATCAAAACCTTTGTCGGTAAAGTTTTGCAATGCAATGGGGGTCATGGCGTGATGCATTCCGGTAAGAATAGCAATCGGGCGAATGGCACCGACGATAAAACCAGCAAATACCGATGAGATATCAAATAATCCCTGAATACCGAATGCCAGCAGTTTGCCTAAATAAATGCCGGCCGGGCCGATAAACGTCAATGAAACCAATGCGGTGATAAAAAGGGTTAGTGTCGGGGTAAATACTGTTTTCAGCACATCGGGCATAATTTTATCGACCCAACGGTGAATATAACTCAGCGCCAGAATTGAGAAAATAACGGGGATAACACTGGCAGAATAGTTAAATACCGATACCGGCACGATATCCATAAAATAGATGACACTCACCGCGCCCGGGGTATGAGTGGCCAGCGCTTTGGCGGCATCAATGAGTGTGGGATACATCAGGCAGGCTGCCACCGCCGCTGCCAGATATTCATTAGTTTTAAATATCTTAGCCGCAGAAACGGCAAGGAAGAACGGCAGGAAATAGAATACCCCGCTGGCAATTAAATCGATAATCATCACGGTGTCGCTTTTGGCTGAGATGATTTTTAAGGCGATCAACCCTGCCAGTAAACCTTTAATCATCCCCGCCCCGGCAATCGCCGGAACGATAGGGCCGAATACCCCAGAAACGGTATCCATAAACAGTGAAACCAGACTTTTCCGTGCTTTAGGTGTTATTGCCGTAGTCGCGCTTGAGGGAACATTCTCATCAGGTGACATATTATCAACAATATCTTGATACCAGGCATTTACCTGTGGGCCGATAATGATCTGTACTTGATCACTTTGATTTTGCGCACCTAATACACCGGGTAATTGTTTGATTTTCTGCCATTCGACTTTACTATCATCAATTAAATCAAAACGCAGCCGTGTCATACAATGCCAGACTTTATTTATATTATCCTGACCACCGACCAGTTTAATTATTAACTGACATACCTCAGTCCTTCCCATAAAACCCTCGCACCTGAGCCATTATTTTTATTCACTGTGAATGATAATAAGTTTACTGAAAGTTAAAAACAAACCAATAAATCATGGGTTACATCACATTATTCGATGGTTAGGGTGTTCTTAGATGCTTTTTCTATTAATTGGTATGGTTTTTTGCGGTAATTTGCGTAATTCACGAACCAAAAAAAACATTTAAATTTTAGGTTTACAAGCTCAGTGTAAATAAGGTGAAATTAGCGAATACGTCATACGAATTTATTTATTCATGCATCATTGGTTGCCACGTTGAAGAGTCGCAATCTGAGTGTTGTAAAGGAGCATTGCATGCAACCCACGTTGATAACTGGCATTGAATGTCAGATAACCCGGCCCGATCGCCATAATTTAGTTGTGGTTAAGATTGAAACTAATAAAGGGATTGTTGGCCTGGGTTGCGCCACATTTCAGCAGCGCCCCCTTGCCGTTAAAGTGATGGTGGATGAATATCTCCGGCCACTATTACTGGGGCGTGACGCTAATAATATTGAAGATTTGTGGCAGATGATGATGGTCAATGCCTATTGGCGAAATGGGCCGGTGATCAATAACGCGATTGCCGGGATTGATATGGCATTATGGGATATTAAAGGCAAGCTGGCGGATATGCCGCTCTACCAACTGTTTGGTGGCAAATCTAAAGATGCCATTGCCACCTATAGTCATGCCGCCAGTGACTCACTGGATGGGTTGTATGTTGAGGTGGATAACTTGCTGGCGCAAGGTTATCGGCATATCCGCTGCCAGTTGGGGTTCTATGGGGGGAATGCTCAGGATCTGCATGCGACCCGCCAGCCAACAATCGGCGCATACTACGATCAAGACCAATATATGGATAACACGTTGGCGATGTTTAAAGCGCTACGCGAAAAATACGGCAATCAATTCCATATTTTACATGATGTGCATGAGCGCTTATTCCCACAACAAGCGGTTCAATTCGCCAAGCAGTTAGAAGCTTATCGCCCTTATTATATTGAAGATATTTTGCCGCCGAATCAGAACGAATGGCTGGAACAGATCCGTAATCAAACCGCGGTACCACTTGCTACGGGTGAATTATTTAACAATCCGGCAGAGTGGAAAGACTTGATAATCAATCGCCGGATCGACTTCCTGCGTTGTCATGTATCACAGATTGGCGGAATTACCCCGGCATTAAAACTTGGCAGCTTCTGTCAGAGTTTTGGGGTTCGCCTGGCATGGCATTGCCCGCCAGATATGACACCGATTGGTGCTGCGGTTAACACCCATTTAAATATCTATTTGCACAATGCAGCAATTCAGGAGTTCGTGGCCTATCCGGCGAATACCCTGAGTGTATTTCCGGGCGCCGTTCAGCCGACAGAAGGCTATTTGTATCCAATTGAACAGGCGGGGATAGGTGTTGATTTTGATACTCGTTTAGCCGATGAATTCCCGGTTGTTTATCGGCCTCATGAATGGACACAAAGCCGTTTGCCTAACGGAACAATTCATACACCATAGTGGGTCTGAGCTGATTCAGCTCTGGCGGAACTTCAGGTTATCCTGATTAAACGGAATAATATAGGTGCAGGAATAGTCGATATCCACGATATCACTGAATGTGTATACGCGACCATCCTGCAAAATGCCTCGGTTCAGGATATGCATGGCGGCAATACCTTTTTTGCATCCAAGCAGTTCAGCTTGTTCTTTATTGATATTAATCGCCTGATAATGGGTTAATGCATGGGACAGGCGATAGCCTTTGCTGAGAATATATTGCTGTATCGAGCTTTCAATGACTTTTTGGTTCAAATCAGGGAAAGCGGAGACTGGCATGCGCGAATTTTCGATTTGAACCTTACGATTATCAATGTAACGCAAACGTGAGAATGCCCAGATAAAATCATCCGCGCTAAGGTTAAAGATCTGTTGTTCTTCATTATCAGGGCGGCGTTTATGCAGATTAATTAAACGAAAACTGATTTGGTTAAATTTCTTTTCGGTAATTGAATTGTATACCAGTGGGTTATTACCCACGCCGGGATTAATGAAGATCCCTGCACCTTGCACCTTGCACCATATGCACGGCACCAATGGCTGCCAGCTTCTCTAACGCTTTGCGTATGGTAAAACGTGACACGCCATATTCCTCTGCTAACTGGCGTTCCGGCGGCAATTTCTCAGGTAATTTCTCGCCAGACTGATACATTTTACTCAGCAAGTCCTGAGCAATAAATTCTTTCTTTTTCATTTGGTTGTCCAGCACAGATAAACCTAGCCGCGTGATAGTAGTATATCGATTATTGACGTTATCGGCAGCGGGAAAGATGAGATGGGGAGGGAGAGAAACGCCACTCAAGGCATCAAGTGGCGTAATACACGATGCTGTTTTACTTAACTGCCGTTATTGCCCTGCAAAAAACGAATAGCGTTAATCAGCTTATCCATACCGGCTTCGACCTTGCTGCGGGAACAGCCTACATTCAGACGTAAAAAGCCACGCCCCTCTTCGCCATAGGTAAAACCGGGCATAATGGCGACTTTCTCTTTCTCAATCAGCACCTCTTGCAACTGATGGTCATCAATGTTCAAGGGGCGTAGGTCTATCCATGCCAGATAGGTTGCTTGCGGTGGCTGCCAGTTTAATGCCGGGAACGCCACATTAAGGCGCTGTGCCACATAAACCAGATTGGCTTGCAAATAACTGCGTAGCTCATCCAACCATGGTTGCGCCTGCTGGTAAGCCGCAATGTGCGCCACAATGGCCAGTACCGCCGGAGAGGATAGTCCATCACGGCCTTTCAACATTTGAGTGTAGATATCACGGGTTTCACTGTCACTGATAAAACCGTATGCACCGGTTAAGGCGGGGATATTGAATGTTTTGGAACCCGAGGTCAGCAGCGCCCACGGAGTCTGACCTACCTCACTCCAAGGGGTATGCACCTGATTGTCCCAGGTCATATCCATATGGATCTCATCGCTGATAACGCGGACCTGATGGCGTTCACACAGTTCGGCCATTTGCGCCAGCTCCTGTGGTGTCCAGACTTTCCCTGTTGGATTATGCGGACTACACAACAGCAGCACTTTCGTCTGTGGCCGCGCCAACAGTGCCTCCAGATGTGCCATATCACATTGCCACTGGTTATCTACTTTGTGCAGCGGGCAGCTAAGTAGCTGGCGCTGATTACCGAGAATGACTTTATAGAAGGCGTCATAGGCAGGGGTGTGGGTAACGACGAAATCACCGGGCGCAGACCAACAGCGGATTAGCTGAGCGACCATATAGATAACTGACGGGCCGTAGACCGCCATTGAGGTATCGATATGGCAATGAAACCGTTGCAGATACCAATGACGAATTGCACCAAGGAAATCTTCATGCTGCCAGCGGCTATAGCCCAACACACCGTGGGCTATCCGCTGATTCAGCGCTTGCAGAATCACCGGTGCGGTAGGGAAGTCCATATCAGAAATGGTAAAAGGCAACAGGTCAGCAGCACCAAAACGGTCGGCAATATAATCCCATTGGGTACACCAAGTGCCGTGACGATCGACAGGCGTGGAGAAATCAAACATCAGCATCTCGCTTATCAAATATACCCTTGGTCCTTGAAGTTGCGGGGAGTTTCGGCACCTGTTACTCGGCCCATCCCTGGGACCTCAGGCGAGGCCGCTGCAAATCACGCTCAAATCGATTCCCGACCGATTTTTCATTTGCTGTGGCCTACCTGCAACGCCAATAACCTTGGGTATAATTTTTCATGTAACTGGTATTTAGGTAACGGCGCTTAGCGAATTACCGTCCTAAGGCGTCGCAAACTGAGTACTGCTTATCAGTGAGTCTAATTCATCTTTCACCGATTGCACTTGTGGACCAATAACAACTTGCAGATTATGGTCATTCAGTTGAATAACGCCAATGGCGCGGTTGGCTTTTAACGCCTCTTTATCCACCAAACTCATATCTTTAACTGACATCCGCAAACGGGTAATACAGTTATCCAGCGAGACAATGTTATCTGCACCACCCAGCGCATGAAGAATAGCAGGGGAGTTATAACCGGATTTACCGGTTGCAGCGCCATAAGTGGCTTTTTCTGCATTGCTGCTAGCGGTGGTTTCGCTTTCGCGGCCTGGTGTTTTGATATTGAAGTGCTGAATAGCAAAACGGAAAATCATGTAGTACGCCACGAACCAGATCCCGGCAACCACTGGCACCCAATACCATTTAGTCGCAGTGCCATGCAGAATACCAAATACCACGAAATCAATGATATTACCGTCGGTATTACCAATGGTGACACCCAGCAACGCCATCACAGTAAAGCCCAAACCGGTCAGGATCGCATGGATCAAATACAGGAACGGTGCTACAAACAGGAACAGGAATTCAATCGGTTCGGTGGTACCGCCAATCACACAAGCCACAACACCGGAAATCAACAACCCTTTAATTTTATGTCGATTTTCAGGCTTGGCACAGTGATACATGGCTAGCGCAGCACCCGGCAGGCCACCGAGGAAGGCGGGCATTTTGCCTTGAGATAGGAAGCGAGTCGCACTTTCTGAGAAGCCGGTGGTGGTTGGACAAGATAACTGAGCCTGGAATATTGTCAGTGCACCACTCACGCTGTGACCACAAACATCCATGGTTCCGCCCGCTTCAGTAAAGCGGATCAATGCCACCAAAATATGGTGCAGGCCAAACGGCAGCAATAGACGTTCGCCACTGCCGAAAATCATCGGCCCGAACATGCCGGCACCGTTAATCAGGCGACCCAGACCGGTGATGCCGGCGGCGAAAAATGGCCAGATCAGCGGGATCAACAACCCCACCAGCCCGAGCACTACCGTCGTCACTATCGGCACAAAGCGAGTACCGCCAAAGAAGGCTAATGCATCAGGTAAGCGAATGGTGTTGAAGCGTTCATGCAGTAAATAAACAATGACCCCGACAATCACCGCCCCCAGAATCCCGGTGTCGATCGACTGAATACCTAAAATATTTTGAATATTATGGGTTTTCAGGACTAATGGATCGGTGGTTGGCAACACACCGCTGGTGGTGAGGTAAAAGTTGGTCGCCAGATTCAGCACGGCAAAGCCGACGAAACCAGAGAAGGCGGCTACACCCTTATTTTCGCGCGCCATACCCAGCGGGATAGCAATGGCAAACATTACGGGCAGGAAACTAAAGGCAAATGAACCCACCTTGCTCATCCAGGTAAATAGTAGCTGGAAGGCAGGATGACCAATTACCGGTAATAGGGTGATGACATCTTTACTGCTGAGTGAACTGCCGATACCCAGCATGATCCCACAGAAGGAGAGCAAGGCGACCGGCAGCATGAAGGTTTTCCCTAAACTCTGGAAAAACTCCCACAGCGTAATTTTTTGTTTTTTTACCGCTGACATAGTGACTCCTGTTTTTCAAAACGCCTGATGTTAAAAATGTCTGCTCTAACCACCGCGCTTCTTAATACGGTGTGTTTATCGATAAATGGCGACTATTTCGCCTCCCTGTCTGGAGGTTAAACAAGATAAAACGTTTAACCCAGATAATATGAGTGATATGTCACAATTACTGATCCTACTTCTGTATTAGAGTAAATCATTAGATTAAACGTTTAACTTGGCTTGTTTATCCGCGGGTATGACCATTAAAAAAATCACAATTACCGATGTGGCTAAGTTTGCCGGCGTCTCAGTGGCGACAGTTTCATTAGCTATAAGTGGCAAAGGGCGTATCTCTGTGGCAACCGCTGACCGGGTCAATCAGGCAATCGAACAGTTAGGTTATGTGCGTAACCGCCAGGCGGCACAATTACGCGGTGGTGAGTCCGGCGTGATTGGCTTGATTGTGCGCGATATCGGCGATCCGTTTTATGCCGCAATGACAGCGGGTTTAAGTGAAGCAATTGAAGCTGAAGGAAAATTGCTGTTTCTGACGCAAAGTGGTCGTGAGGGCAAGGGGTTATTACGTTGCTTCGATACACTTATTGATCAAGGTGTTGACGGCTTGGTGCTGGGGGGCGGCGCCAAACGTGAGATGGGATTGCAGGAGAAGGCGGCAGAGCATGATATCCCATTGATTTGCGCGGCACGGTCGAATGTGTTGGAAGGTGTGGATGTCGTGCGCCCTGATAATATGCAGGCGGCTAAAATGGCCACTGAGTTTTTGATTGGCCGTGGTCACCGGCAAATTGCCTACCTTGGCGGACACTCGCATTCATTGACGCGGGCAGAGCGCTTGGGAGGCTTCTGCGCCACCTTGGTTCAATATGGCCTGCCATTTCGTTCTGAATGGGTGGTTGAATGTGACGGGCAACAGCAGGCGGCGGCAGATGCGGCAGAAGAGCTGTTACGTTATCACCCCAATGTCAGTGCCATCATTTGTCATCAGGCATCAGTGGCATTGGGGGCTTACTTTGGTATCTTACGCACCGGTCGGACTATTGGTAGTGCTGGTGTAGACACCTATCTGGATCAACAAGTGGCACTGATTGGTTTTGGTGACGTGCCGGCAGCCGAATTAACCGAACCACCACTCACCTTTATCACCAGTTCCGCCAGAGAAATTGGTTACAGTGCCGGGCAGCGGTTACTCCAGCGTATTGCCGGTGTTGACCTGCAACTGCAAAATGTCATATTACCGCCGGTGTTGATCCGCCGAGGGTCTGCTTGATCATGCCTGATCTTGGGGGTTATTCATTAACGCCAAAGCATCGACATCGCCCGCGGTAATCAGATGCAGGTTGCGGCTGATATCTTCTATCGGCCAGTCCCACCAAGCAATAGCCTCGAGTTTAGCTATCGTTACTGGTGGGAAGCGGCTCTTAATCACGGTTGCCGGGTTGCCCCCCACAATGCTATAAGCCGGTACATCACGCGTCACTACCGCTCGTGATGAAATGATGGCACCATTGCCGATGGTCACACCTGGCATGATAAGTACGTCATAACCAATCCAAACATCATTTCCAACGCAGGTATCGCCTTTATAGGGCAGTTCATCCATTGATGGCGTGACGCGCTCCCAACCATTGCCAAAAATATTGAAAGGATAAGTCGAAATACCTGAAATTTTATGATTGGCGCCATTCATGATGAATTGAACCCCGCGTGCCAGCGCGCAGAATTTGCCAATAATCAGTTTGTCACCAATAAACGGGTAGTGATAGAGCACGTTGCGCTCAAAGTTTTCCGAATCTTGTGGATCGTCGTAATAGGTATAATCCCCGATAATAATATTCGGGTTGTTCGTTGTATTTTTGATAAAGCAAACCTGCGGAAAGCCTAGCATAGGGTGCTTGCAGTCGGGGTTGGGGCCGGTCATAAGTTTATCTGTCATTGCAACCTCCTGCGTACTGTTTGGATCCAGAGATAAAAAAACGGAGCCATCAGGCTCCGTTCTATGTGTTATTACTGCGACTTATTGCAACAACTATTGTGCCGGAACCGCAGGTTCTGCTGGGGTTGCTGGCATCTCTTCTGGTGCGCTGCCGGTGTCTTCTTCAGCAGGTGCCCCGCCAAACATACCAAACAGGCCAACAAACTCTTGCAGTGACATTTTCTGGCCATTCAAATTGACCTGATTATCAGCAAAATGGAAGCTGCTGCTGATAACATCATCTTTGGTGGTGGTCAGTTTAAACATCTGGCCCATAGCGGCAATGCCTTGAACCTGTTGTTGTGCCAGCTTCTGAGCTTCTTCCGGGCTGTAGCCTTGCAGGCGTGCGGCCTGGGTCGTCAACTCAGTTGCCATTGGCATCGGGATAGTCAGGGTTGCGTCAACTTTCTTCACTGACTGTGCTAACAGGGGTTCTGCACTTGCTTTAGTCTGCGCCGGATCAACCAAGTCGATATTCAGGGTAAAGGTACTTTCCCCTTTAGCGTTTTTCCAGCTCAGTGGCGTAATGCTCACAGTTGGATTGCCTTTTAACAGCCCTGGAAGATTGGCAATTAACATCTCAGTCATTTGCTCTTGATAGGCAACAGGATCGAGATTTTCACCAGCCTGAACGGCTTTCAGCACTTGTTGATTATACGCGCTGGTGAACTGCTTCAGGTTTTGGCCATCAAGCTTGTCAAAGGCAAAGGCTAATTTACCGGAACCGAAATCATTACCCTGAATTTTTAATGCATCGAGGGTGTAGCTCAGTTTGCCGTTCAGGTCTTTATCCGTTTCACCCAATTGGGTATTAAGGTTAAAGCCAACCAGTGTTGCCATCTCTTTGCCATCAAGACTGAAACCAATTTGCTTGATAGCGACTTGCTGATCACCAATGCTGAGATCAAATTTACCCATTTTGCTGTCACTTTTCAGCGTCAGGCCCTGCACGCTGAATTGTTCCAGTTGGTCCCACTGATTTTTGCTGGTGAAGACGATATTCTCGCTGCTACCACTCATCTTCACATTACGCATATCGCGCGAAACATCGGCATCAATGGTAGCACCAGAGAATTTCATGCTGGTGGTATTTTGCTGATAGTCGATAGGAATAAAGGTAATGGCGGAAGAGGTATCACCGCTGTATGAAATGCGTGAATCCGCAGTAAACGGTGATTGGCCCTTGGTAACATCAAATAGCTTTTTCAATGCAGGGGTATTGGCAAGTTCGGTATGTACCGATGCCATGCTCGGGATCAAATTGAATTTCTTCAACTGCGCGAACGGGAATGGGCCGTGATCGATAGTTTCGATAAAAGCGATTTCATCACCGTCTTTTAACGCTTTTTCACCCACTACACTGCTATCTGCTTGCAGCACATAGCGAACCTGGCTACGGAACAAACCACGTTGGTAATCTGTATAGGCGAGTTTGACACCGGCTTTAGGCAGCAATGTTCTGATCTGCCCGTTTGCGGTGTTAACCAGCTCGCCCATCCGTTGTTCAATCAGTTTGCCGGTATACCATGAGGCTCCAGTCCATGCTGCGCCAAGTACGACAATGACGCTGACAGCCACTAACGATTTTTTCATTGTTCTGTTCATCCTTTTCTAATACACCAAATTCACTATGTTGAACGCGGTAATGAGTTGCTGGTGAAAAACCACCCAAGAGAATGCCTGAAAAACAGTATTCACCAAATTAATATAGGCATAGATTAACCGGACACAAATATTATTGCGACGATAACTATCCTGAAACGGCAAGCGCGAGTTCTGCGTAATAACAAAACCCCGTCATTGCGACTATGGAATCTATCTATCACGACAGCAAAAAGCCAGTTATTGACAACAAAATGAGTGACTTCGTTCAGTCTGCGTTGTAAACACGCGCAATAGAGCCAATTCCTTGCACTGTAACCGGTGATTCATTCGCCGGGATAAAACAGGATTCGCCTGGTTGTAGTGTTATTTCCTGCTGCTGTTTTTTCAATACCGCCTGACCCTGAATACAAAACACAATTGCCGCACTAGGTTGTGCCAACACTTGAGTCTCGGCCGTTACTGTATGCAGTGAAAAAGCAAAATCCTCAACAGGGATAGGGAAGGCCAGTTCATTGCCTTGCTGTTTTGGCGTGGTCAGCAGAGTATCAGCCGGTTTGGGGATAAATTGCAGATTGGCCATCAGTTCGGGAATATCGATAAACTTGGGTGTCAGGCCCGCGCGTAATACGTTATCGGAGTTTGCCATCACCTCTAGTGCCACGCCGTGGAGGTAGGCGTGCGGTGTTTCAGCATACAGGAACATGGCTTCACCCGGTTGCAGGGTCACGACATTTAGCAATAAGGGGGAGAACAAGCCGCTGTCATCAGGGTAAAAACGCGAGATACTGCGGATGGTATCCCAAGGTTCACCTAACTGGTTATTTAAGGCTGCTTTCAAAATTCCCAGCGCGAGCGTTTTTGGGTCACCAGCCAAACTCAGCAAACTGGCAAACAGAGCCGCTAAGTGTTCAGTATCCGGTTCGCGCAGGAATGCGGCGATATCGGGATGCGCTGCCGCCAAGGGGTGGAGTAATGCCTGAATATCTTCCAGTGTACGGAAACCATTCATAGCCTGAAAGGGTGTTAGCGCATAGACCAGCTCCGGCTTATGGTTGGCATCTTTATAATTTCTTTCGCCGGCATCCAGTGGGATACCCGCCTGATTCTCTTTGGCAAAACCAATTTCGGCGGCGGTTTTACTGGGATGAACCTGAATCGATAACGGTTGTGCCGCACAAAGTACTTTGAACAGGAATGGTAGCTCACCAAAACGGTTGAAAACATCATGGCCCAGATTAGCATCGGGATCTTGTTCGATCACATCACGCAATGAATGCCACTGGCCGTTAGCATCTGCCACCTGTGAGCTGCTCTTCGGATGCGCGCCCATCCACAGTTCAGCCATCGGTTTCCCCTGTGGATTTGCTATGCCATAAAGCTGAGTGAGGGCGTCAGTACTGCCCCAAGCGTAGTTTTGCACTGCATTCTTCATCTTTTGCATATTTACGTTCTGCCGTTTGTTAAGGGCCAAATTAAGGGTTACACACAAATCAGTTATTTTATATGACTAATCGCGCCTGGCCCTGCCGCCCAATAAAATTGTCCCTTAGTAAACAATGGCGCTACGGGGGTTGCAAGTAGTAATCGGAGGGTGGGGGGGCCAATTGAACGAAAACGGGCACTACTGCCGTTTAATGTCGCGAAGAGGGCGTAACATCGACGCCCTTATTTAGGAAAGTGAGAAAACCGCTAAGGTAAATACGGCGAAAATCACCGAGCAAAAGATAGCGCTTGCCCTTGCCATCCAGTGGTACGCAGGAATTGTTCCCAGGTTAAACTGGCCGGATTTACTTGTCGGCTCCAAAGCAGATCTCGCTCTTTACGGAAGTAACCGTACTCTACCGTATACTCAGCCATACCGATTACCTCATCCACTAATCCCCCAATGCTGGAAAATGTGGGGAAGTGTTGACATAGCTCCTCACGTGTAAACGCCGAGCTGTAGCGGGCTTTTTTCCCCGTGACACGGCTAAACGTTTCAACCATCTCTTTGGGTGAAATGATCTCCCCGATAACAGGCAAAGATTGGCTCGCGTACAGGTCCTTATCATCAAAAATCGCTAACACCGCTGGGCCGGTCGCTGTCAATGGGTCGACAAAAGGTGCGCAAAAATCTTCAGGTAGATAGAGAGGAAAGACTAAAGTATCTCCTTCCATTCGTGGCTGATAGAACTCAAGTAGATTAGTGTAAAAAAACGCCATGTAGATAAATGAACTGGTGACGGGCAGTGTACGAATGTAGCTCTCAACCCGGCTCTTATCGGTAAAGTGTGGCACCCACTTTTTCCCTTCGGTAATCTTTTCTACGTTTTCCAGACTAGAGAATACAATATGTTTTACCCCCGCTTCGACGGCGGCATCTGCTATTTGTTTACCTAACGCTGTTTCGTGTGTTTCCGCGTGGCTTGCCTGCGGCGTGATAGCGGGCGTCATCAGAAACGCGCCATATGCCCCTTTAAATGCTTGAACAAACGTCTCTTTATGGCCCAACTCTAGCGGCACTGCCATGAGTTCTGCACCCTGAAGCGCCAGCTCTTGCGCTTCAGGGGAATCTACCCGCCGCGTTAACGCGCGTACTCGGTAGCGCTGACTCTCTAGTAGCGTGCGCACCACACTACGCCCTTGTTTACTCAATGCTCCCACCACTGTGATGAGTGGTTTGCTATTCGATAACATCAACTGTCTCCTGATCATCCCTACAACATGAACTTGCATTATGATGACGGCTGAGGGATAAGAGAAATCGATTGTTTTATATTAAGGAATCCACCAAATGGATACCACACGGATAGACCTAAACCTGTTGGTCACCCTGGAAGCTTTGCTTGCTGAACAGAATGTAACGAAGGCCGCAGCGCGACTTAATCTCAGCCAGCCCGCAGTTAGTGCGCAACTGAATCGCTTGAGAGAGGTATTTGACGACCCTTTGCTGGTTCCTGCGCGACGGGGGATGACGCCGACTGCAAAAGCGCTGGAGTTACTTACTCCGCTGCGTGCGTCTTTGGACCAACTGCGCCGCACGCTGCAATCGCACAAGGATTTTTATCCCGAGCGGGCTCAACTGACGGTCACCATTGCTGGTACTGACTACATACAGGCTGCGGTCGTCATGCCGCTGGTTTTGGCCTTACGGCAAAGATCACCGGGGGTCCGCATTGCCGTTCGTCACTATAATCCGAGCCAGTTGGAACAACAGTTGGCCAGTGGCGAGGTTGATATAGCGGTTATTACACAAGGTGCCTATCATGCGCGTCTAAGAGCACGCCATTTGTTCGATGAAACTTATGTACTCATCGGGCGGAAGGACCACCCGGGGCTTAGAGACAAGTTAACAATGGCAGATTTTAGCCAACTAGAGCATGTCATTGTTTCACCTTCTGGGGGCAGCTTCACCACACCAATAGACGATGCTCTGGCGGCATTCGGATTTCAACGTAATGTTGTTATGTCGGCAGCGTCATTCCTTTTTGTTCCTGAGATAGTCGCCACTAGCGACCTTGTTGCTTTAATTCCACGGCGATTGTGGCAAGTGCAGGGGCAGCCGGATCGATTCACGATGGTTGAGGTTGGCTGGCTTGCGGAGCAATTTGATGTCAGCTTAGTTTGGCATGAGCGCAGTCATAGTCATGCTGGCCATGGTTGGATCCGAGATTTGATGGTTGAACTGAGTGGTCACAAGGATGAGTGTGCTAATTAGCGGTGTGTTTTAGCCGCAGGCTCGTTATGAGAATATTGATCACAAAATGATATAAATGCGAATCAATCGCATAAAGATGACAGCAAATGTGCCATGATAGTTGTCATGTCGCCAGTGAGACTGGTATGACAATACCTCAACCGTTCAGTTCTACATGCTAAGGAGACCGTGATGGCGACCACCCGCAGTGAAAAAGACTCTATGGGGCCTATCGATGTACCAGCAAATCAATTATGGGGCGCACAAACCCAGCGTTCACTGGAACATTTCCGTATCTCGCAAGAAAAAATGCCGACGGCACTGATCCATGCTCTGGCACTGACCAAACGGGCAGCGGCGCAGGTCAACATGGATTTAGGGCTACTACCAGCCGAACGGGCAAAAGCCATCATGCGCGCCGCAGATGAAGTTCTGGAAGAGTGTCATCCGAGTGAGTTTCCACTGTCTATCTGGCAAACCGGGTCTGGTACCCAGACCAACATGAATATGAATGAGGTTTTGGCGAACCGTGCCAGTGAGTTGTTAGGTGGCGAGCGCGGAAACAATCGGTTAGTACATCCTAATGATGATGTAAATAAAAGCCAAAGTTCAAATGATGTCTTCCCAACGGCGATGCATGTTGCTGCGGTTATCGGGTTGCGGCAACATTTGTTACCGGAACTCAAAACATTGCAGGAGACTCTGGCACACAAAGCGGACGCCTTTCGCGATATCGTGAAGATTGGACGGACGCATTTGCAAGATGCTACGCCATTGACCTTAGGGCAGGAGATATCAGGCTGGGTGGCGATGCTATCTCACAGCGTGCAGCATATTGAAGCGACTATTCCTCATCTGTGTGAGTTGGCGTTAGGGGGGACGGCGGTAGGAACCGGGCTGAATACCCATCCAGAATATGCCGTGCGAGTAGCCAAAGAGATTGCGGCGCTTACCCATCAACCATTTATCACTGCGCCTAATAAGTTTGAGTCATTAGCGGCTTGTGATGCATTAGTTCATGGTCATGGGGCTTTAAAAGGACTTGCGGCTTCATTGATGAAAATTGCCAACGATGTGCGCTGGTTGTCCTCCGGCCCTCGCTGTGGCATTGGTGAAATCGCGATTCCTGAGAATGAACCGGGCAGTTCAATCATGCCTGGCAAAGTGAATCCGACACAGTGTGAAGCCATGACGATGTTATGCGCACAGGTTATGGGTAACGACGTGGCCATCAATATTGGTGGAGCATCCGGTAATTTTGAGTTGAACGTCTTCCGCCCGTTGGTGATTCATAACTTCCTGCAATCAATTCGTTTGCTGGCCGATGGTATGCGCGGTTTTAATGAACATTGCGCGGTGGGTATTGAGCCAAATCGTGACCGTATAACGCAGTTACTGAATGAGTCTTTGATGTTAGTTACCGCGTTGAATACCCATATTGGTTATGACAAAGCTGCCGAGATTGCCAAAAAGGCCCATAAAGAAGGGCTTACACTCAAAGCTGCCGCCTTGAAATTAGGCTATCTGACCGGAGAACAGTTTGATGAATGGGTCAAGCCGGAAGATATGGTTGGCAGTATGAAATAACGGCCAGCCAAACAAACGATTAACGCCGGTCCTTATGACTGGCGTTTTTTACGGATAAAAAACCGGTGTTATCAACCGTCAAACTCAGATCTCCGTTTTCTATACGGCAGCTACTATCAGCAATACAACTTGTCTAAAGGAAACATCGATGGATGAGAACCATAAAGAATTCAGCAGGGAAAGTTTTATCGTTACGACAGACAAATCTCGCTTCGATATTCATGCTATGCACGCATTTTTAACATGCTCTTCCTGGGCTCCAGGAATTGATCTGGAAACGGTCAGACTTTCCGTTAAAAATAGCCTTTGTTTTGGACTGTTTGATGGAAAAAGACAGATTGGGTTTGCCCGTCTGGTCACTGATTATGCCACTTTTGGCTATTTATGTGATGTGTATGTGCTTGAAGAGTACCAGGGATTAGGTTTAGCAAAGTGGCTGGTCGAATGCAGTCAGGCTCATCCGGTTACAACCAGCCTTAGACGGATTATGCTCGTTACGGACACTGCCGCTTTCCTTTATAAAAAGACTGGTTTTCAGGCGATCAATCGTCACGACTTTGTATGGCAGATAAACCGTCCAGATATCTATCTTAAAAAATGTATATGAATTCGTTATGGTTATTGCCCGTACTGGAATTGATCTTGGCAACGCATTATTTATTCAACGTCGATATACAGATGCAGCCTTGGCACCAGTAACCGCAGAGGTTTGGCATCCGGCTTATATTTATGCTTAATTTGGTTGATATCGTAGTCTATTAACTCACCTAACTTAGGCAATTCCGCCGCTGATTGTACCTGGCAAAAAGCAATTAACGGCATAGGGCAGGGGTGCTGCACTTGCTTTTGCTGTTCCTGATACCAAACTCGTGCGATAGGCTGCACTTTTACTGGCCGCTTAATCTTCAGGCGGGTATTTTCAGGTAAACGTTTTACATCATTAATTTCCAAGCTAATTAATTCCATCCACTGTTCGCGGCTAAAAGGCGGCACCGCGCGCCCGGCATTAAGGCTTTTATTCAGTTGAACTAAGATCTCTTCACGGGTGACATTCTTAATTATATGTTTGTTGGCCCAGCCGAAACGCACAGAACTAGGATTGATGAGTGGAGTAATGGTGCGGTAAGTATTTAAGGTAATCAGACCATGCAAATGGGTATGCACAAACTCGAAACGTTGCTCACTCGGTAAGCCAGACTCGACGGTTATGATATGTTCCAACTCATTTTTCAACTGATTAATCTGAGCAATAGTATTTTCACATTCCCCCAGTTGCTTATCACTCACGCTGAAACACAGTACCCCGGGTAAGCGCAGGGCCGCTTTACTGCTCGCATTTTGCCCCTGATGATGAATAAACAACCGCTGGTAATGTTGTAACCCCAGTTCTTTTGCTTTATTACCGACTTTTGCAGTAACGCTGATTTTCTCAATAGGTTGATGTTCGGTACCTTTTTCAATTTCAGGCAGCGAAAATACACGGGCTGCGAGTAGGGGGAGCGCATTAAGTTGCTGGTGGAGATGATCTAATGCAATTTCCAGTGCAGCAAAACTGCCATTCATTCGCTCAATCAAATCATACTTAGCCATTATCTTTTCCAATTAAGCTGATTTTAGTTACAACATACATTGTGTCATATCAGTAAAAACAGCACCATGAAAGCCTGTTGTTAACTTTAATAAAGGGGATATCTATACGTAATGGTAAAAGATTCGCTAGATAGTGGGGCATTAATTAATATAATGCCCATACTGATAATCAGGTTAAGTGCGCCAAGACAATTTTAGTGGCCGATGCTAATACATCCCGGCGTGGTTCTGCTTCTTTCTTAAGCTGCGTAAAGTAAACCACTAATACCAGTGGCGCACCTTTCGCCGGCCATAACACCGCGACGTCATTTGTCGTACCATAATCACCACTGCCAGTTTTATCCCCGACAATCCAATCGGTAGGGACGCCCGCACGAATACTGGCCCCGCCGGTAGTATTGCCCTTAAGCCATTGTGTGAGTTGTTCCCGCTGTGGGGTTGCAAGCGCATCACCTAATACCAGTTTGTTTACACTGGCTGCCATAGCCGCAGGTGTTGTGGTATCTCGAGGATCATTTGGCAAAGCAGTATTTAACTCAGGTTCCCAACGATCCAGTCTGAATGTCTGATCACCAATACTACGGGCAAACTGGTTAACCGCCTCGAGTCCCCCCAACTGTTTGATTAACAAATTGGCTGCCGTGTTATCACTATACTGAATAGTCGCTGTGCACAGTTCTGCAACCGTCATCCCTTGTGCTAAATGTTTGCGCGTAATCGGTGCATAATCGAGTAAGTCACTTTCACGATAAATAATGTGTTTACTGAGTAGATTTGGCTGAGATTGGCTATGACCCAACACTGCGGCGGCCAACATTAATTTGAAGGTACTACAGAATGGAAAGCGCTGGCCGCCACGATAGTGAACTTTGGTGCCCTTGTCGGTATTGATTAACGCCAATCCTAAACGGCCATTTGACGATTTTTCAAGTTCAGCGAGTTGATTATCTAATGACATTTTCGCCCCAGCCGCCCAAGATGGTAGTGTAAAATTGAGCAATGGCACGGTGAGACCGGCTAATAATAGCGAACGCCGCAACGGTGAATGTTTCATTCCTGAATCTCGCAAGTGGGAAGAAAAATTTGCCTCTAAACATATGGCGCAGATAGGCAAATTGTTAAGAATTTTCATCAGGCAGTTTACAGTAAGTTATATCAAATAGGGGAAGGGAAAAATTTAAACAATGCCGCATATCGAGGAAATTGATGCCGTGTTACATGCCGCAGGCCGCGATAAACAAGGCTAAATGCCATTCAAAGTGACATATTAGCCTTGTTGGGGGCAGGTAGCTCAAATATTAAGCCAATGCTTTAGCTTTCAATTGCTGGTATTCGCTTTCAGTTATCGTGCCTTCATCCAATAATTTCTTGGCATCAGAAATCTGTTCTGCTGGTGATTTCCCCGCAACCTGGCGGATATAATCATTGGTATCAGATACCGACTTCTGTACCGTAGCGCGATAACGCTGCGCCATGCCTTTCCCTCGGGTAATGAGATACAAAAGAGACGTGAGGAGCGGGATGAAAAGCAGAAATACAATCCAGATTGCTTTATAAAAACCGCCTAACTCATGATCACGGAAGAGGTCAGAAATGACTTGAAATAGAATCAGTAAGTAAGCAATAAAGAAGAAAATTGAAAACGTTGTTACCAGTATGTCCCAAAGCGTAAGAAAGTGACTTGCCATATGTTCTCCTGAAAAAAATAAATTAAGGAAATATTTTTCGTAAAATCCCTAAATACGTTAGATACTTAATTTACACGCTAACTAGCAGTAATCCTGTATTAAGTTTCATATTAATAATAGATACATAGGCGACAGGACGTCAAATTATAGTTTGGCGCCGAATAGATCTTATCTCGATAATTAAAGATTAAATTCGTGCGGCTTCTGGCAATTTACGTAATCGCTGCCCGACATACAGTGCTAGCAGTAGCAGCGTCGCAATAAACCCCACCACCCCAGTCCAGCCTAAGTTAAGCCAGAAAATGCCCCCCAATGTTCCCGCTACGCTAGAACCGGCATAATAGCAAAATAGGTAGAGTGATGAGGCTTGAGCTTTAGCGCGACGAGCGCGGCGCCCAATCCAACTACTGGCAACCGAGTGAGCAGCAAAGAAACCGGCTGTAAATATCATCATGCCGAAAAGAATCGTAATCACCGAGGGGAAACTGGTAATAATAACACCGGCCAGCATCATACTTATTGCGGCTAATAATACCGGCCCACGACCATATCGGCTGGTGAGCGAACCTGCTTTCGGTGAACTATAAGAACCCGTCAGATACACTATCGATAATAATCCCACCACTGCTTGACTCATATAATAAGGCTGAGCCAACAAGCGGTATCCAATGTAATTAAATAAGGTGACAAAGCTGCCCATTATCAGAAAACCTTCGGCAAACAGCAGTGGTAAGCCTGGGTCACGCCAGTGCAGCTTGAAATTAATCACCAGTGTTCTAGGGCGTAACGACGTTGGGCGGAAATGTTTAGACGGCGGGAGAATTCGCCAAAACATGCAAGCGGCAGCTAAAGCAAACAACCCAATAACCGCCAGTGCAATACGCCAGGAAAAGAAGTCACTCAACACCCCCGTCACCAGGCGGCCACTCATCCCTCCAATGGAATTGCCGCTGATATACAAGCCCATGGAGAGTGCGACAAAACTTGGATGAATCTCCTCACTGAGGTAGGTCATGGCCACAGCAGCAACGCCGCTTAAGGACAGACCAATCAATGCCCGCATCAACAAAATCCCTTGCCAACTGGTCATAAAGGCACAAATTAAAGTACAGATAGCCGCCAGCATTAGCGCAACGACCATGACCGACTTACGTCCAATGGCATCGGAAAGTGGACCGGTAAACATCAGGCCAAACGCTAACATGCCGGTGGCGGCTGAAAGCGATAAGCTGCTGCCCGCAGGTGAGATATTAAAGTCTTGAGATAACAGTGGCAGGATGGGTTGTACACAATAGAGCAGGGCGAATGTAGCTAATCCTGCTGAAAAGAAAGCCAGTGTCACACGGATAAATTCTGGTGTACCACGTTGAATATATGGCCGTTTAGTTAAACGTGTAACCTCGGGAAGCGGAACTAACGAAGTTGCACCATCGTGTGCTGCGGATGTCGGCGCTACGGTGGTCGTAGTGCGCAAAGAGGTGGTCACGGTATTTCCTTATCAATAACCCAATTAAAGACTGTCTGTTTCGATTTAGCCACTATTTAGCTTAATGAGAAGAGCATAGAAATAGCTGAGTTTTTTGTCTAATATATTAATTATTATAAATGAGACTTTAAACATATCAATGGAGCGCAATGAGTATTGAACTCAGACATTTACGTTATTTCATTGCCGTAGCAGAAGAATTGCACTTTGGTAGGGCGGCAGAGCGCTTGCGCATTTCTCAGCCACCACTCAGCCAGCAAATTCAGAGTTTGGAAGAGCAAATTGGTGCCCGACTCTTGGCGCGTAACAACCGTAATGTCAGCCTGACCCAAGCCGGCTCCTTGTTTTTAAAGGAGTCTTACCAAATTTTAGCCCAAGTGCATTCGGCAGCGGAAAAAGCGGGGCGTTTGCATCGCGGAGAATCCGGCGAACTGACTATCGGTTTTACTTCATCGGCACCTTTTATTAGCACGGTATCTAAAAATTTACAGGCATTCCGGCAACTGCATCCTCAAGTGCATATCAAAATGCGGGAAGTTAACAGTAGACAGCAAATTGAACCTTTACTGGATGGGCGGCTTGATCTTGGCGTAATGCGCAATACACGATTGCCGGAGGCACTGCAATATCGTCTGTTGTTACGTGAACCTTTGGTTGCCGTTGTCCACGAAAAAAGCCCCTTAGCGGCTTTACCTTCGGGGAGTGTTAAATTTAGCTCACTGGCAGAACAACCCTTTGTTTTCTTTTCGCGTGAAGTGGGTACTGCCCTGTATGATGAAATCCTCGCACTATTAACCCGCGCGGGTATCACGCCTTATATTACGCAAGAAGTAGGAGAGGCGATGACCATCGTCGGTTTGGTGTCCTCTGGTTTGGGCGTGTCGATACTGCCTGCCTCATTTACCCGAGTAAAAGTGGATGGGGTGAAATATTTACCTTTGGCTGAACCTGATGCCACCACCGAAGTGTGGTTGGTTAATCATAAACATCGGCCAGTAACCGCCCCAGCAGAAGCGTTGATTCGCTTGATGGTTAAGGATACTCAAGCGACGCCAGCCAACTGACTCCGTATAAATAACCAGCAGTAAAGCCAGGAAAACCGGTGATTATGTGCAGTAAATCACATAACTAATCAAATAGTTGACGGCATATACTAAAAGCCCCAACATAGCCGATAATCTTTATTTAGAAGCGCGAAAAATACTCGGTTGGCAGAGAAGGAGCCGGTTCAGTGATAACGGATGGACAGCCTGGGCACATTGATCAAATCAAGCAGACCAATGCAGGAGCCGTTTATCGGCTGATTGATTTGTTCGGCCCAATATCCCGTATTGAACTGTCTAAACGGGCGCAACTGGCCCCGGCCAGTATCACGAAGATTGTGCGGGAACTGGTTGAGGCTCATCTGGTCAAAGAGACCGAATATCAAGATATTGGCAGCCGTGGGCGGCCTGCCATTGGTTTAGTTCTTGATACCGAAGCTTGGCATTATGTCTCTGGGCGTATCAGTCGCGGTTCTATTACTCTCGCCTTGCGTGATCTCAGCAGTAAACTGGTGGTTGAGGATCAAATTCCGTTACCGGATAGTCATCCTGAACCGCTACTTAATCGTATTCTCAATGAAGTTGATCAATTCTTTATTCGGCATCAAGACAAGCTTGAGCGGTTAACTGCGATTGCAATTACTATGCCTGGCATCATTGATGCCCCGGCGGGTATTGTGCATAAAATGCCGTTTTATGATGTTGATGAGATGCTGCTTGGCCCAGCACTGGAACAGCGCACGGGATTACCTGTCTATCTACAACACGATATTTGCGCCTGGACGATGGCCGAAGCACTGTATGGTGCTTCACGTGGCTGTCAGAATGTCATCCAAGTGGTGATTGATCATAACGTCGGTGCTGGTGTTATCACTGCCGGAAGGGTATTGCACGCAGGTAGTCGTAGCGTAGTGGAGATTGGTCATACTCAGGTGGATCCCTACGGCAAGCGCTGTTATTGCGGTAATCATGGCTGCCTTGAGACAGTTGCCAGTATCGAGAATATGTTGGAAATTGCCCAGCAACGATTAAATGGTTCAATGAGTTCGCTATTACACAGTTCTCCACTGAATGTTGAATCTTTATGTGATGCGGCGCTGGCGGGCGATCAGTTAGCTAAAGATATTATTCTGGGCGTTGGCCACAGTGTTGGCCGAATTATTGCCATTATGGTCAATTTATTTAACCCGGAAAAAATTCTGGTCGGTTCCCCATTAAATAAAGCCGCATCTATTCTACATCCGGCAATTGCGTCATGTATTCGTCAACAAGCACTACCTGCTTACAGTGAGAATATTCTGGTTGAACCTACAGCATTTTTTAATCAGGGCACAATGCCAGGAGCTGCATTAGTAAAAGAAGCGTTATATAACGGTTCATTATTGGTGAAGTTGCTGCAAGGGTAAGGTATTAACACTAATAATTATGGGTTAATTATTAGTGGGTATGTACGATGTATTCCTCCTATTATTTGGTGTTATCCGTTAAAAACCTCTCTCAGTTCGGCAAAACCTTGCGCTAACGCAAGCTGTCTGTTGTCGGCATCGCCTAGACTTTTATCCATGTTGCCAATTTCGCTAATGTTAGGCGGAAAGACTTGAGTCTAAGTGGCCAGATTGCGGAGTATTGTTATGTTAACGCGTGTATTTGTGACGGGTACCGACACTGCTGTCGGTAAAACCGTGGTGTCACGGGCCTTACTTCAGGCCTTAAGCCAAAATGGCAGAACAGCGGTAGGCTATAAGCCGGTAGCGACAGAAAGTAAAGAGACACCTGAAGGGTTGCGTAATCAGGATGCACTTATTTTGCAGGCTTCATCCTCTATAAAGTTGGATTATCAGGAAGTTAATCCATTCCCGCTGCAAGGGGATGTTATCCATGCCTGCACGGATACGCTGATTAATTACGGTGCAATGACCGAAGGATTACAACGTTTATCCGCCAAAGCCGATACGGTTGTGGTCGAAGGTTGTGGTGGCTGGAAAGTTATGATGAATGACCAGCGTTTCTATTCTGATTGGGTGATACAGGAACAATTGCCGGTTATTTTAGTCGTCGGAATTAAATTAGGTTGCATCAATCATGCATTATTAACAGCACAAGCCATTATCAACGATGGATTACCCTTATTGGGATGGGTCGCAAATCGAATTAATCCCGGATTAGCTCATTACGCCGAAACAATTGCTATGCTACGCGAACGGTTACCTGCGCCACAATTAGGGCAATTACCTTATCTTCCTCATCCAGAAGAGAAGCCGCTGGCGAAATATTTAGATTTGACGGCGATCGGCTGATCATCTATTTATCCCTTTGGGCTGATTAAATTAATAGTGGCTATCCACTATTGCATTAGTTGCCTATTTTAGCGTGAATGATATACCGAAATCGGACGCAACCATCGGGCTATTGTTGTTGAAATAACACAGGATAATAGTAATCCTGGGAGTAGGGTGTATTCGCCCGTCATTTCGCAAACCATTAATGCCGCCATGATAGGGGCATGAGTGGTCGCAGCCAATAGAGTCGCCATACCGGTCAGTGCCATCAACAACGCAATATTGTCACCAAGAGCTGGCCACCAGGCAAACATCTGCCCACATAACATGCCTAACGCGGCCCCAACAAACAAGGTCGGGGTGAATACCCCGCCCGGAGCACCTGAACCGCTACTGGCTAATACAGCCAACAATTTGCATATCAATATACCTGCAATCAATAAAACCCCTGGCGGAGCTGTCAACAGTGACTGCACCACACTGTAGCCATTGCCCCAGACCTCAGGGAAAATCAGCGATAATAGCCCGACAATTATCCCCCCCAGCGCAAGCTGTAATGGGGGAGAAAGATTCAGCGAGCGGAAAGCATCGCCACTGGCGGCCATCCCTTTTAAAAACAAGGGGCCACAGAAGCCAGCCAGCAAGCCTAATAGTGCCATCAGTAAATATTGTATTGGCCACGGTGATGGTAGCGCTTGCACTTGATAAAGGGTTTCCTGGCCACCGTGCAGCAGGTTGGTGGTGAGCAATGCACTGACGGCAGCGATCACTACTGGCCCAAGTGAGGCCAGCATCAACGTACCAAACAGAATTTCCGCAATAAATAGACTGCCCGCCAGCGGCGCATGATAGGCGCTGGCCATCCCGGCGGCGGCACCACAGGCAACCCAAAGCTTCCATTCGTTAGGTTTGGCATAGCGCTGAGCAAAAACGGACGCAAACAAAGCGGCCAACAGCACCATTGCCCCTTCGCGACCAATCGCACTGCCGCTGGAGACCACGAGTAATGAAGCGAGAGACTTGACCAGACTGGCGGAAACATCTAACCGGCCATCACCGATCTCGATGGCCTCCATATAATCAGTTGGCGCACTGGGCTTTTGTTTTCGGTAACGCTGGTATCCCCATAAAAGAGCACCGGCGGCCAAACCACCTAATGCGGGGGTTAATGCGCGTCGCCAGCCAGTAATAGAAGAGGCAGCGGCTACCAGACTGCCATCAGTTCGGGCAAATAACAGCCACTCCAAGCCCAACATTGCTTGATGGAATAACCAAACAATCAAGGCTGCCATCATACCCAGCATGATCGAAATCAGTAGTCGACGCAGCATGGCGCGATAGTAATACAGGTGGGCAGGCCGTTTCATGCAACGCTACTGACTGACATAGTGAGGTAAACCCCATACTTTGGTGATTGATAGGTAAGTTGACGGAGAGTGTGTTACTTGTCATCGATTGTTACTTGCCATCAAATGAATGACCAGTAAAAATTGAGAAATGCAGAAATAAATTATTGATAAAACAAAAGGGTGCACCGAAAGGCACACCCAGACCGGTGACGGCGAAATTACTCGCTGTCGGTTATGCGGGTATAAACAATTTTCTGGCTATCATTTTCGCAATGTCCAACCACCTGACCGCCAGCTTGCTGAACTTGATCATTAGGAACGATATCCAGTTTAAAGCCGGACTCAGGCACCCCATTATTGATAATCTTCTGCGTGATATCTGCTTTCACACTTTCACAAGATGCCAGAGCAGCCAAAGGGGCCAGCGATAACAACAATGTACTGATAATAAGCGTTTTTTTCATCATAAAATCCTTATGTGGATGAATAGCTTGCCTAACATATTGATTCTTAAACTGTGCCTAAAGGATAGTCCAGATTCTCATAACCTCAAGTAAATCTGAGCCATAGCCACCCATTACGGATTAATCTGGCGACCTGATAGCCGATCCAGACAGCGTTGCGTGTTAGGCTCCCAATAGGCGTTCAAATTTTCACTGCGGTCGCAGTTGTCTTTCGCATCTTCAGCCCGATCAAACTTATCAAAGTTCTTTTCAACCCGGGTATTAACTTTATTGCGCAGGCGATGAGTATCATCCCATTGCTGTTGGCTTTGGCGAGCCTGTTCTTTGGACATCGAATCATTACTACCACCAACAGAAACACAAGTGCTGCCTTGGGTGCAATTGGTCGCCTGTGCCAGGGCCGGTGTTTGCCAGGCAAGCATAACCAAAGCTAGCGGTAGAAACGCACGCGTCAGGCGTGGCAGGCTAGTTATTTTCATCGTCTTAAGTCCTTTATTAGTCGGTGATGTTAAATCATCATGTGGTTTACTGGCACGCTATCAGCGGATAAAAAATTATATCATTGCTTTCGGTATATAAACCAGTCAGCGACAGGTTTGTCAGGAATATGTAGAGTAACCTAATGTTAATTTTAAACATTTTCCTCAGAGGTAAGATGTTGCTGGCAATATCAAGAGATCAGAACATGTTAAAGACGTCGTTACTGTTTTTTGTTACCGCACTGGCTGAGATAATTGGCTGTTTCTTGCCCTATTTGTGGTTACGTAAAGGAGGCCCTCTCTGGTTATTACTGCCCGCGGCGGCCAGTCTGGCAATGTTTGTCTGGTTATTGACACTGCATCCCGCTGCCAGTGGGCGTGTTTATGCGGCATACGGTGGGGTTTATGTCGCGACAGCGCTAATTTGGTTACGGGTAGTGGATGGCGTGAAACTTTCACTGTTCGATTGGGTCGGCGCAGGGGTCGCTCTGATTGGGATGCTGATTATTGTTGCGGGCTGGCGAGTAAATTAAGGGTGGGGCGGTGATAGCCCCCTCGTTTTCTTTATTGTACTAAATGTGATTATGATGATATTAATTAAAACTGACAAGCAGCCATTGAGATTATATATAATAAATTTTCGACTATATTTTTAGTTGATTTGTCTTTTGGTATGCATATGGATAAAATGCCTAAACGGAAAAATTTTTATTACAGTGATTTCGTTAAAACCATCACTTCAATATGATAGCATCCATCAAGCTTCATGCGGCAATGAATATTTAAATTTATTATAATGGGTTTATTTATAATTATTTTCCTAAATAACATTAGGGCAGGATTAATTCACTTAAGATTAATAAATAGTAGATAACTAAAGTGCCTTCGAGACCATCTTGATATCGCGGATTCTGTTGAGTATACTTTATAGGGTTGCACTCAATGGTCACATTCTTTTTTATTAAAAATAACTTGAGAGGCTGAACTGATCATGGATGAAAAAAATAAGCCATCGGATTCAAAAAATTTAGTCGTAAAATCCTTAAATTCACTGCCGCTGATTTCCATTATGGAACACAGCCATGAACCGTGGGTTGTGAGAGATTGCCAATCGCGTTACGTGTACGTAAATCAAGCCGGTCTGGATTTTTTAAATTTACCTGCTGGTTTTGATATCGAGGGACGGTTAGATAACGAATGTCCGGCTGATTGGGCGGAGTTTGCTGAACAATATCAAGCGAATGATAGAAAAGCGGAAAAAAGTGGAAAACGTGTGGCTATTATTTCAACCAATTTTTATGGCCGAGATAGAATACTAGAACCCTACTATTTACCCAGGTTTCCTATTTACAATAAAATCGGTGAATGTATAGGAACATTAACAAATGCCAGCAAATTAAATTTTATTTCTCTTTCTCAATATATAGACCGCCGTACACCTTCAGTATTAACACTTACCCCGCCAACAGATCTGTTTAGTGAAAAAGAACTTGAGATAATCTTTTTCATATTACAACCTATGACTACTAAGATGGTAGCGAAAAGGCTTTCTTTATCAAACAGAACAATAGAAAATAGATTAGGTATAATGTACGAAAAATGCGGTGTTGGTTCTATAAATATGTTTAGAGAGTATTGTGGGAACTTAGGTTTTGATTTATATATCCCCCCTAAGTTTGTAAGACCCAATGTTCAAAATCAGAGTTAATTTTATATTAAAAACACCCAACGCCAAGCATGCTGATAATTGTTGCGGACTGGCGGATAAATTAAGGGTGGGGCGGTGATAGCCCCAGCCCAATTTTACCCAATAACGCCTGATATTAACCTTCGCGATGAATACTCAACCCAGCAAAAGATTGACTGACCGGCATCATCTCCAGTGAGTTAATATTGACCCGTGCTGGCAGCGTAGCAACCCAATAGACGGCTTCAGCGATATCCTCAGGTATCAGTGGATTAGCGCCATCGTAGGTTTTATTGACTTTATCGCCATCGCCTTTAAAGCGAACTGCTGAGAATTCAGTGCCACCGACCATACCAGGCTCAATATCCGTCACACGAATATGTGTACCGTGCAAGTCAGCACGCAGACCCAGACTAAATTGTTTCACAAACGCTTTCGTGGCTCCGTAAACATTACCACCGGCATACGGCCAGTTGGCGGCAGTAGAGCCGATGTTAATCACGTGACCAACATTACGTGCCACCATTGCGGGCAATAATGCACGAGTCATATTCACCAAACCTTTGGTGTTGGTGTCAATCATCGTATCCCAGTCTTCAACATTAGCTTTATGTGCAGGTTCCAACCCCAATGCCAAACCGGCATTGTTAACTAACAGATCGATATCTTTTAGTTCGGTAGGTAGCTCATCGATAACTTGCTGAATAGCCGCCCGATTCCGTACATCTAAACGTACGATATGTAACTGCTCACCCAATTCGTCCTTCAATTCTTCCAAACGCTCCTGACGACGACCTGTCGCGATAACCTGATGACCGTGGCTAATAAACTTTCGAGCGATTGCCTCACCAAACCCTGAGGTTGCACCAGTGACGAAAACGATCATACACATTCCTTATTTTTAGTTGCTAAAAATATAATTGATATGATTAACATACTCTTAACTACAGAAGGAAGCTATTCCGGCATAGTCCACTACACATTTTAGCGTCGTGATGGTTTCTTACGTACTTCATCGCCCGCATCACCGCTAAGGGTTAATGTATCTACTAACGATAGTAATGCGACCAGCGCGATAACCACAAATGCTATCTGGAAATTCTCCAATGGGATCACACCTGCGCGATGGGGGTGAAACCACTCAGCTATCCGCAGCGCTAAGGCTCCGATGGCGATGCCGAGGCCAATTGCCATCTGTTGCGCCATATTAGATAGCGTATTGGCACCGGCCATTTTCGGACCAGGCACTTCAGAAAAAGCCAGCGTATTGAAAGCAGTAAACTGCATTGAACGCGTCAATCCGCTGATAAATAACAACACAATAATCAGCGTTGTTGGTGTTTCTGGCGTGATAAACGCACAGGCAAAGATAGTCGCGGCATTGAGTAAACCATTAACCAATAGTGTAGGGCGGAAATGAAAGCGATAGAGGATAGCAGAGGTAAAAGGTTTCATTACCAGGTTACCAGCAAACACCGCCAACACTAACAAACCGGCATTAAAAGCGCTCAGGCCAAAACCTATCTGAAATAGCAACGGCAGCAAGAAGGGAACAGCACCAATAGCCATTCGGAATAAACCGCCACCCCAGATAGTGACGCTGTAACTTTTTATTTGCAAAGCCCACAAATCAACCAATGGGAATGCCTGATGTTTTGCATGATACACCGCCAGTGAACCTAGTATCAGGCTGCCTGCAATACAGAATAGTGGGATTAAACGTGACAAGTTTTGATGATTAAATAATTCCAGACCAAACATCAGGCTAAAACAAGCAGCGCCGGTTAACAGAAAACCAAGGGTATCAAAAGGCGTTTCTTTCTGTGGCGACTCCTGCGGTATTAACCGCCATGCAAGCCATAACCCAATGATCCCCAATGGAACATTTAATATAAATATCCAGTGCCAAGAAGCATAGGTAGTAATAAAGCCCCCCACAGGAGGTCCGAGTATCGGGGCTACCAATCCGGGCCAGGTAATGGTGGCGATGGCTTTGATCAGATCAGGTTTGGCCGTATTACGTAATACAATGAGCCTACCGACCGGGACCATCATCGCACCGCCAAAACCCTGCAAAATTCTTGCGGCAGTAAATGTCATCAAATCAGTGCTTAATGCACACAGCACTGATGCTAATGTGAAAATAATCATTGCGGCAGCAAAGATATTACGAGCGCCACAGCGATTGGCAATCCAACCACTGGCAGGAATAAAAACCGTCAGTGTCAGAATGTAAGCAGAAATACCAATATTCATATCAATGGGATGTACTGCAAATGCCGTCGCCATCTGCGGCATGGCGGTGACAATAACTGTCCCATCGAGATTTTCCATAAAGAAAGCGCCAGCAACCAATAATGGCAGAGCGGAATTGCGCACTATCGATTGGCTCATCATTCGCACCAGTGGGAGTTGTGGTAATTTACTGATTTATATTGGAATAGATAATTTAAGTTGGCTACTGGAATCACGTTTCAGATCCACAAGATTTTCTGACATATTTCGAGCATACCGGATCTAGATAGGATTAAAAAGGGGGGTTATTGGTGACGGTGTAACAAAAAAACAGGCAATCAGGGAGATTTGCCATCTAATAAAATGGGCTGTCACTTCACAGCCCATTCTGATATTACCGAGCAAACTATCATGGTTATTTTTTCTTATAAACATCAGCAGTAGCATGAATTTTTGTGTTGGTATTTGCTGATGTTACAACAAAATAATCCCCACCAAGCTCATCAGCCTTTTTAGACAATTCTTCCTTAGCATCACTTGGCGCTAACTCGCCAGCAGTAACAATATTGCCGATTTTTTCGTATTGACCTGGGCTTTTACTCAGTTCATCTTTAGTTAACAATTCGGCGGCGATGGCACCGGAAGAGAATGCCCCTAAAAGAACTAATGTTGTCATTGCTTTAAATAATTTCATAGTATCCTCTCATCAATAATATTTACGGTTATGTGAAGCCTTATTCCAGTGGAAAGGTAAGTATTGTTCTCATTGCGGGTTTTATCCAGTGGATCGGCTGCTTTTAGGATTTTTGCACATTCGGGCAAGGATCATCGCCCGATTGAACATATAAGATAATTTGCTTAAAATAGATAAAAAGGTGATCGTGATGAATATGAATTTTTACCTCTGTCCGCTGTTGCTCCATCCCCGAATAACTGAATGCAGTGATTATTTGAACGTGTAGTCACTGCCACGAAATTAAAATGTTCCGTGGCTTTCTTTTTGAAAGGGAAAAGTCATGAAAGAGAAACATTGGTCAAGAGTGGAATATCTCCATCTCACTGTTAAAAATCCAAATATTGAAATCAAAGGCCAACATAGCTGCTACAGCGATAGCTGGGATCAGGGATTTGAAAGATCTGTCGTTCGATACCTGCATGGGGATACCATCAGTCAGGAATGGGAGCCGCTTGGGCATACAGACAGGCTTATCATCGGAGATTATGTCTGTATTGCGGCTGAAACAGTTATCTTGATGGGAGGTAATAACAATCATTGTACTGATTTTATTAGCCTTTATCCATTTATGAGCATGATAAAAAACTCATATCAGCACCGGGGGGACACAGTGCTGAACGATGGCTGTTGGCTCGGTATGCGTTGCATGATTATGCCTGGAATTACGGTCGGTGAGGGTGCCGTTATCGCGGCTGGGAGTGTTGTTACAAAAGACATTCCGCCATACGCTATTGTTGGTGGCAATCCGGCACGCGTTATTAAATTTCGTTTTACACAAGATGTCGTAACACGAATTCTAAATTTAAGTATTTACGACAAATCTGAAGACGAATTAGCCCGGTTAATTCCCATACTCAGCTCTGATGATATTTCCGCATTGGAAGTCGCGTTAGCAAAGTGAAGTGCCTTAATATCGTATTTGAACAATGATCCAACCACAGCACTGGAAGACGATTCCAGTGCTGTTTTTAGTAGAACGTAGATAACTCAAAAGGCCCAGCCAAGGATAGTTGAGTAATTAATGACGGACCGTAAAATATGAAGCGTGAACTACGCCAGCGCAATGGTACAAGATGTTCGTGAGTACGGAACAACTGCCAGGAGCTTGGCAAGTACACTGGATTGAAGATTGAATAGTACAACCTGAGCAGGCAAGTTTCCCCTGAGCTGGCGTACCAACGAAGAGATTTAAATAATCAACAACCACATACATGATAAAGCCTAAACCCTCAGATTCTACCTAACACCACCTTGGTGCGCATAATGTATATTATGTTAAATTGATTGGAGCAACCCATAACTTCATGGTTATCTGTGCCACCATCACAAATCCGTCAGTTACCTTTGATGATGCCCCTCTCTATTTTGTTATGATCTTCATTGTTCATTGCAGATTTTGATGAATGTTCGTTATGTTGTCAGGAGTGATTTCTCATGTATTCACTCCCCAACCTCTGTCGACATTATCAGTTTCAGGAAATAATTCTTTACTGCCTCATCACCATCTTTAATGGTTTGCGAACCTAAAATTATTTATGTCATTATCCCAAGGTTATTATTTATTAACTAACTCGCCATAATGCACCGCTAACCAGATAGTCGGTCCATTCGGATCGGTCCATGCAACCCGATGCCGGCACTGGGCTGGAATATTAACAAAATCCCCGGCGTGTAGTTCACGAACGCTCGATTCATCTGCAAAATGCAAACATGCGGATCCCTGTACAACCATCACCCACTCACTTTGTGGCTGACAATACCAGAAATCTGGCGGACTCGATTGCCCGGTTGATATTATGCGTTCAATACGGACATTTGGTTGAGATATCAACTCTTCAAAAGTTTCTGATGCCGCCTGTCTCGCCGCGTCTGGGAAGTTAGTAAATATATTTTCCGTCATATAAAATAATTCCTCTATTCGTTAGCTGAAGATCCGCGCAGGTCTGTGTGACTATGGGAACGATGTGCGAGTATCCACAGCAATGAGTAAAATCAAATTTCATGTATTTGGATACAAGAATCGGATGATTTGAATATAATTCTGCTCGAAGGAATAATAAATAAGGCACCATTGAATACTGACTCAGATATTAAGTACAATCCCTGTTAGCGTTAGTTAAGGCTCAACTGGTCTGTTTAGCTCCGGTTTATGCCTTTTAACACCATAAACAGTAAGATAAAGAAGAAGTTATCAATAGAAGAATTAAATAAAACAATTGAAAACTTAAACAAACAGAGGACAAAAATGTCCGTATTGTCTATTTTTGCCACTGATGACCATAGCCGCTGCTTGCACTTTAGCAGAGGATAGTCGGTTTCTTTGCCAGGCAATTACCAAAAACTGGAGAGTATTATCGCCTGTTCTCATCGCTTTCACTCTGTAACTAAAGTTACACCGCGGGGTGCACTTCTCGCTTGTACTCTTTTACTTGCCAGTTGCTCCTCCGAACCGCCGAGGTCGCTCGTCACCCCGCTACCTTCGGTGGCTAAAGTTCAGCAGAGTCAGGAGCCGGTGCGCGGTGTCTGGCTGGCGACTGTTTCCCGCCTCGACTGGCCACCGGTAGCGTCAGTCAATGCCAGCAGCTCTGCTATCCGCATCAGCCAGCAGCAGCAAGCACTGACCGATAAGTTAGATAAGCTAAAAACTCTCGGTATCAACACCGTGTTCTTCCAGATTAAGCCTGATGGAACTGCACTGTGGGCATCAAAAATTTTGCCATGGTCAGATATGCTGACGGGCAATATTGGTGAGGATCCTGGATACGATCCCCTGCAGTTTATGCTGGATGAGGCGCACAAACGTGGCATGAAAGTCCATGCTTGGTTCAATCCCTATCGGGTATCTGTCAATACCAAGCCGGCTACTGTTACAGAACTGAACCGTACATTGTCGCTACATCCGGCCAGCGTATTTGTGCTACATCGCGACTGGGTCCGCACCGCAAACGAGCGTTTTGTCCTCGACCCAGGTATCCCTGAGGTACGGGACTGGATCACCAGTATCGTGGCCGAAGTCGTTGCACGTTATCCTATTGACGGTGTGCAATTTGATGATTATTTTTATGCCGAGTCAGCAGATTCAGCCCTGAACGACAGCCAGACATTCAAAGAGTATGGTCAATTATTTGAATCAAAAGCGGACTGGAGACGGCACAACACTCTGCAACTTATTCAACAAGTTTCACGCACTATCAAGCAATTGAAACCCAACGTTGAATTCGGCGTCAGCCCTTCTGGTGTCTGGCGTAACCGTTCACACGACCCAGCAGGTTCCGACACGCGAGGAGCGGCGGCATATGATGAAGCTTATGCAGATACCCGCCTCTGGGTACAACTGGGATTACTGGATTACATTGCTCCGCAGCTTTATTGGCCCTTCTCACGCCAAGTAGCCCGTTATGATGTGCTAGCCAAATGGTGGGTTAGCGTGGTGAAACCCACAAAAACGCGGCTCTATATTGGTATTGCCCTGTACAAAGTGGGTGAACCTTCAAAAAATGAGCCTGAATGGTCGAATAATGGGGGCGTGCCAGAGCTGAAAAAGCAGCTCGATTGGAACGAGTCAGTACCACAAATCACCGGAACGATTCTGTTTAGAGAGAATAACCTCAACCAACCACAGACCCAAGAAGCAGTCAGTTACCTTCGAAGCCGCTGGGGTGGTTAACTAAACTATTTAGGCAATTATTTGGCTCAGCCGCTGTATCCCTGCTACGATTTCCGCAGGTGAATGAGCGGCAAAACCTAATAAAATAGCCTGTTCTGGCGAATTTGTTTGGCAATAACGAGAAAGTGGTTGTGCCCCTAGCCCAATTTTACGACATTTATCGATAATATCTTGCTCTTTTAGATTGTCTAATAACCAGCAGACAATATGAATACCTGAATCAGCAGGTTCAATCTTAAAACTATTTGGCAGATATCGTTGTATGGCATCTATTATTACTTTTTTACGTTCGTAGCAGGCTTTTCTGACCCGTCTCACGTGGCGGGCGTAATGACCATCAGAAATAAACGTGGCCAGTGTAGCTTGTTCTAAATAAGATGTACGCGTATCTGCATAGTATTTAGCGAGCTTAAATGACTCAATGAGATTATTCGGTATCACCAGGAAACCTAAGCGAAATTCGGGGAACATCATTTTTGAAAAGGTTCCGGCATAAATTACTCGTTGTTGTTTATCCAACCCCTGAAGAGCTTGTATCGGCGGAGCGGTATAGCGGAATTCGCTATTATAGTCATCCTCAAAAATCCACGTTTTATTTTCAGCCGCCCAGTCAAGTAAAGCCATCCTCCTCGATAAACTCAATGTTCCGCCCAGCGGAAATTGATGTGAAGGAGAAGTGAAAATCATTTTGGCATTTGGCCAGCGCCTGATGCCATAGGAAATATCCATACCGTCTTTATCACTGATTACAGGACAAATTTTGGCACCCATGGCAGTAAATGCACCTAAAGCACCATCATATCCTGGCTCATCCAGCCAAACTTCATCGCCCCTTTGCAACAGAACTTGTGCCGCCAAATTCATCGCCTGTTGAGTCCCATTAACAATGAGTATTTGGTCTTCATTACAATTTAAACCACGTGTGGTTCGAACATAATCAGATATTGCCATCCTTAATGGCTGAAATCCTAAAGGTTCATTTAATTGCCCAATCTGTTGGCGAAACTGCCGCCACGCTCGCCCTAATAACCGCCCCCAAAGTTCATGGGGAAATAAATCTGTACACCCTATTCCAATACTAAAAATTCGATTTTGTCCGGTATAAGGTGAGGATTTATCCCAAATTGAGGACATTATTTTCATTTGCGGATTAATATTGAGTTCGATGTTTTTATCATCAGCACATTGGTGTTGGGAAGTAGCTTGTATATGAATCATTTCATCAGGAATAATGGATGAAACATAAGTACCCGCGCCCTTCTTGGTAATTAGATAACCTTCATCAATCAAGCGTTCGAAACCCGAAATAACCGAATTCCTGGAAATTGACATCATTTCGGAAAGCGTTCTGCTGGAAGGAAGTTTAGTTCCCGACCTTAATTGCCCATTGAGGATCAATTCTTTTAGCGCATGATGAAACTGCTCTTTAATTACGCCTTTCTTAAGCAATAAACTGGGGAAGTTGGCATCGTTCTTTTTCATTGTAAAGTGGATCCATTAAAAATGAAGAAAGTGTACCTTATGTAAGACCACTATAAAAACTATGATTCAATCTCTAAAGGCTTATATTTCTATTTATGAATACAAGAGGTTGATATGATTGATAATACGCATACTATTTCAGTGAGCCCAGTACAAGCAGATGATTACGCTAAATGGCTGCCCTATTGGTTGGACTACCAGCAATTTTATAACGTTGAGTTGCCGGAAGAGACAACGCTTGTAACATGGAAGCGTTTCTTTGACGCAGAGATCCCGATGTATTGTGCAGTTGCGCGAGAAGGTTCGAAAATTCTTGGCTTCGTTCACTATGTTTTTCACGGTTCAACTTGGGCTATCAATGATTTTTGTTACTTAGAAGACCTGTTTGTTGCTTCTGCGTCTCGAGGGAAACATATTGGTAAGCAGCTTATTGAATATGTGAAACAGCAAGCCGAGGGACGCCAATGTGCCCGATTATACTGGCATACTCAGGAGCGTAATTTGACGGCTCAAAAACTGTATAACTGGATTGCTGAGAAACCCGGCGTCATTGAATATAGAATGCCCGTTTAAATAGCGAATGCTGAACATTTCAACCTTATATAATTGATGCAATAACAGATAGTCAGGCGGAGTTTAAAGCATCGAGCAGGTTAATCGTCGATGCTTTTCTTTCTAATCGATAGGCTTTCGACCCCACTCACTCGGATGGTAATAGTAAAGAGTCGTATGGCACAAATGAGCGAGCATTATTTCATTTATTAAAAATGTGACTATATGGCTTAATTTATTTAACTTTTTTATTGTATTTAACTAGCGTCAGTGATTAATGGTTTTTTTATGGTGGTGCTGGACCCTCTCTATATGCCCTAAAGCATAATATGCCCGTAGAAGACCATGGTAGCAGTGACCTATAAACACTTTTCTAAACGGTACTATAGGGCGCGGTAAATCCTCAAATTAATAAATATACCAACCGTTTAACTTTCATTTATATTTAAAATGTTAAATATCGTAGTGACATTATCATTTAAAGTTCCGTGATATTTTGTCGTTTACTTCTTCATCTGAAGATCCTTATTGTTTACTTATAGCGTAAAGAAAATCATGTTTTCTAAAGAAGAAAGTATTAAGTTACGTAAGAGATTACACGGGATTAGCGGAGGGAGTGATATCATTCTCGCGAAGTTAGAGAGTATGGGTTACCACTCATTAAAACAGCTCTCCGACGTTAGTGTTACTGATATTGTCTCTATCGAATACATGCGTTCTGGAGCGCCAAATTGGACAGAAAAACCAGGATTCAGGACATTACTTCGCTCAATATTAGATATTGCAAAACAATCGAAATATCCTATATAAGCTATTTAGAAGGTCTGTTTGTTGCACAGAATCCCAAGATAAACAGCTTATTGAATATGTGAAGTAACAGGCTAATTTGCTCGATTATATTGGCATACTTAATCGAGCAAATTGACAGTTCAGACGCAATTAACGCGATTGCTGAGAAACCCAGCGTCATTCAATAGAGAATGCCCGCTGAATGCCTGATTATTCAGCTACACGTCTGCCCTGCTCATCTACCAACCGTTCACCATCTTCCTTGGTGAACGAACCACGTTGCGCATCGGGCAAAATCTCCAACACCACCTCAGAAGGTCGACACAGCCGGGTACCCAGTGGCGTGACAACAATCGGGCGGTTGATCAGGATGGGATGCTGCAGCATAAAATCAACCAGTTGGTCATCGCTGAAGGTGTTTTCTGCCAGACCTAATTGCTCATAAGGCTCGACGTTTTTACGTAATAACGCCCGAACCGTGATCCCCATATCGGCGATCAATTTTACCAACACCTCACGACTTGGTGGTGTCTCCAGATACCGAATAAGCGTGGGCTCAGTGCCACTGTTGCGAATTAACTCCAGCGTGTTACGCGATGTGCCGCAGGCCGGATTATGATAAATAGTCACATTGCTCATTTGGGTGATCTCTCATTAAAACCCCAGCCGGCATTGCCTTCTGGAGGGTAAATAATAGTTATTGCATCATTGATAATCGCAGCGCCAATGCTGCCAGCGTGACCAACAGCACCGGGATCGTCATGACAATGCCCACCCGGAAATAATAGCCCCAGGTAATGGTCATATTCTTTTGTGACAGTACATGCAGCCACAATAAGGTCGCCAGGCTACCTATCGGGGTGATTTTTGGCCCCAGATCACTGCCGATAACGTTGGCATAAATCATCGCTTCCTTGATCACGCCGGTGGCAGAGCTGCCATCAATCGATAGCGCCCCCACTAACACGGTCGGCATATTATTCATGATGGAAGACAGGAACGCCGTCAGGAACCCGGTACCGAGCGTAGCCACCCATAATCCCTGCTCCCCCAGTTGATTCAACAAGGCGGAAAGGTAATGAGTCAGTCCCGCATTCCGCAGGCCATAGACTACCAGGTACATACCCAGTGAGAATATAACGATTTGCCATGGCGCACCACGTAGCACCTTGCCGGTGTTGATGGCATGTCCTTTCTTCGCTACGGCAAACAATATCAGCGCCCCCACGGCGGCGACCAAACTGACGGGCACACCAAGTGGCTCCAGGCCAAAGAAACCCAACAGCAGCAGCACCAGCACCAACCACCCGGTTTTAAAGGTGTTGATATCGCGGATGGCCTCTTTTGGTGCCTTCAACAGCGACAGGTCGTAAACGGCAGGAATATCTTGGCGAAAAAACAGATGCAGCATGACCAGCGTCGCCGCAATGGCGGCCAGGTTAACCGGCACCATCACTGCCGCGTATTCAGTGAATCCAAGATTAAAGAAATCAGCTGAGACAATATTGACCAAATTCGAGACGATAAGTGGCAAGCTGGCTGTATCGGCAATGAATCCGGCTGCCATCACAAAAGCCAACGTAGCACCACGGCTGAAGCCCAGCGCCAACAGCATCGCAATCACAATCGGTGTCAGGATCAGCGCGGCACCATCATTAGCGAACAGTGCTGCCACTGCTGCACCTAATAAGATGATGTAAGTAAACAGCAAACGGCCACGGCCATTGCCCCAGCGGGCCACATGCAGTGCGGCCCATTCAAAGAAACCGGATTCATCCAACAGCAGACTGATGATGATCACGGCAATAAAAGTCGCGGTCGCATTCCAGACAATCTGCCACACCACAGCAATATCACCCATGTGAACCACACCGGTCAGTAACGCCAGTCCCGCACCGAGCAGCGCACTCCAGCCAATTCCCAACCCTCTGGGTTGCCAGATAACCAGCACAATAGTCAGGACAAAAATAGCACCTGCCAACAACATACCGCCCCCGAAAGGCAAGAGTTCTCTCCTGCCCGGTAAATTTTAATGGATTAAACATCAACGGCCAGATGAGCTAGACCATCCTTCCTGCTATCTGCTTTCTCTTCCAATCAAATATGTAAATTCATATATGATTAGGCAAATTTTTACTGTATTAGCGGCAAATTGCCTTACCGCCCGAGGCTACATTACCGCTCGCCAGCAAAACGATTTTATCTCGTTGGCTAAGATAGGCCTGCTCAATCACCGTGGCCGCCCAAGCTGGGATATGTGGTGACAGACGATAGTGAATCCACTTCCCTGCACGGCGATCGAGTAAAAGTCCAGATTCTCTCAGCATTGCTAAGTGTCTGGAGATCTTGGGTTGAGACTCATCCAATGTGTCACAAAGCTCGCAAACACATAGCTCGCCCGACTCTCGCAACAGCAGGATGATATTCAGACGTGTTTCGTCGGACAGATTTTTGAAAAGCTGTAATGGCGTGAGTGTAATCATGGGATCTCCAAGACTGAATACTGAGGTTATCTTAGAAGTCTTGGCGTTAAAGTCAATTATATATTCGTTTTACCATATCTGTCTTCATCGTCACCGATTACAATTTTTGTGTTGAAAGTCATGTCCCCTGGCCGCTCATTGGGTCTGGATGATAAGAAAGTCACTTTTATGGCATGAAACGGGCCATTCTAATGAGAAAATTCTTATTAATCTGGAACAATTTGCACCTGTTGTTTAGTATGTCGCTATCCTGTCTACGCTATCAGCAAATCCAATATTTATGAAAAAACTCATTAAACGGCTGGAGATCATTAAAAGTGCTATTGAGCTTGAAGATGAGGATATTATCCGACAACAACTGCCTTATCTTAAAAGCGAATCCCAGGACGCGGTGCTGGCTTTTATTGCCATGGAAATTGAACAAGGGAAATTTACGCATGCGCTAGACGCAATTGCAGCCTGGCTGGCGAGTAAACAAGCGGTTACCCAGTGGCAAGACCTTGAATTGGCCGCCTGTAAAATGGAGCTAAAAGCACTGGAGGAACAGTTACGCGAGTTAATCGATAAACGTAACGAGCGGGTTCAGTTGCTGGATGACTTTAATGATCTCTATCTGGTGCGCCTTGGCCCATTGATGAATAAAATCCTCCAGTTACGTAAACAGTTGGCGGAATGTACTCTGCGTAAAGCAGAGGCCGAAGCCCGGCGCAGGGAACGCGATTATCGCAACTGCCAGCAGTATATATCTCAAGCCATTGATGAACTTGCCGCGTTAAAACAGCGCTGGTTAGCGCTCTCTGCTATGTCGAGTGAAACCATTGAGATACGACAACAGATTCAGCAGCAAACGGATTTAATCGCCGCACTGCTGGCGGAAATTAAAGAGCTGGAAAAGGGTTTTTGTACCCGCAATACTGAGTCAACCCGTAAAGCTCGGGAAGAAGCGAAAGAGAAGTACGAGAGCTATCAGGAGCAGCAAAAAGATGCCGAACAGCGGCATAGTAATGAACAAAAACTCTCAGTTGATCAGCGCCAAGAGCTAAAACGCCTGTGGCGGCAAGCCAGTCGACTCTGCCATCCAGATTTAGTCGCCGATGAGTTTAAAGAGAAAGCACATCAACTGATGGTCCAGCTCAATCAAGCCCGCCAACGGGGAGATTTCCCCGCAATTAACGCGTTACTCGAGAGTTTAAAACGTGGGTTTGAACCGCTAATGGCAAGTGATTGTATTGACGATCTTGAACGGCTGCGCAGAAAAATTAAGCAGGTCAGAGATCAAATTGACGTGATGTTGCGTGAACTGGAAGCATTAGAGGATGAAGACTCTTGGCAGCTTGTCACCTCTTTGTCCGATAAAGATAACTGGTTCAAAGAACAAGAAAACGTATTATCAAAAACGCTAAAACTGCTGGAGCGGCAAGTTGAAGAAGCATCAAAGGTACTGTATGAAATTTGAGTGACCTCATGCTTACTGGTAATGCTCTTTTGGCCTACTGCCAACTGTGCCCGGTCCATGCCTGCCGCTTAACAACAAATATTATCCCTGTTATCTTTTATTATTGATGCATAATCACTATGCGTATTATTAAGTTCGTATTCATTCTGAAATAAGGTAATCAATGATGAAAGATAACGAATACCAGCCTCCAAAGGTCTGGACGGAAAATAACGAGAGTGGCGGTGTATGGTCCAAAATCAACCGCCCAACGGCAGGTGCACGTCATGAAGCGGTCCTGCCTGTTGGCAAACATCCGTTACAGCTTTACTCCATGGCGACACCCAACGGCCAGAAGGTCACTATTCTGCTGGAGGAGTTATTGGCGCTGGGCGAGAAAGGCGCAGAGTACGATGCCCACTTGATTCGAATAAGTGAAGGCGACCAGTTCTCAAGTGGTTTTGTCGCAGTGAATCCTAATTCAAAAATCCCCGCGCTGATGGATCACTCAACGCCGACTCCGGTGAGAGTTTTTGAGTCCGGTGCTATTTTGCTTTATCTGGCGGATAAGTTCGGCCATTTCCTGCCAAAAGATCACGCACAGAGAACGGAAGCACTGAACTGGTTATTCTGGCTACAGGGCGCGGCACCTTATTTAGGCGGGGGTTTTGGTCATTTTTATCATTACGCACCGGTAAAAATCGAATACGCAATTGACCGTTTTACCATGGAAGCTAAACGCCAGCTTGATTTGCTCAATACTCAGCTCAAAACACATGAGTATATTGCAGGGGATGAATATTCGATTGCCGATATCGCCATCTGGCCGTGGTATGGCAATTTGGTTTTAGGCTTGCAATATGAAGCCGGGGAATTCCTGGATGTTAAATCCTATACCCACTTGATACGTTGGACGGAGAATATTGCGAAACGACCAGCCGTGCAACGGGGGCGTATCGTCAATCGGACCTGGGGAGAACCAAATGAGCAGTTGCCTGAGCGCCACGACGCATCAGATTTCGATCACTTATAGCTCATAAGTGATAAAGTCAATTCGACTAGAAAAAGGCGATAAACTCTGTTTACGCCTTTTTCTAACTCGAGTGACTACAGCTACTGTACCCCATCAAAATGGAGAAACAATAGAGCCAATACGCTGGCAGAAATCATCGTAAGCATCGCCCAGTTTTTCAAACAATTTACTGATGTCATTTAAGTGTTTCATTGGCTGTTCCTCTGAGAGCGTTGAGATTTATTTGTGTGATCTGCATCACTAAACAAAGTTTACTATTTTTAAAACAGCATTTCAATATTTTTGTGATTTGAGTCACAAAAATAGTAACTCTGCATAATGCTCATGATTATTGAGCGACACCTTCCCCGCCCGCAAGCCACAGAAACTCTTCTAGCGAGATTCAGATATAGATATTTATTCATAAAAAATGCGTTTTTTTTCATACAACCCACCAGATCGTGATCGTGATCTCATTTTAAACACAGCAAGAGGATTATAAAGAAACGCAAGATTGATAAATATGAAACATTGTTTCATTTAAATGAAGGGATGCAAATGGAAAAGAAAATAACCATCAGGCACACGGTTGCATACGGCAGTGCAAACCTGTTGGGCAGTGGTGCATTGGCGATCAGTGGCGCGTGGCTTATGTATTTCTATACCACGTTTTGTGGGCTTTCTGTCGTTGAGGCTGCCGCCATATTCTCTCTAGCCAGCATTCTTGATGCCATCAGTAACCCTATCATGGGCTACATCACCGATAACTTTTATAACACCCGCCTTGGCCGCATGTTTGGACGTCGTCGCTTCTTTATCCTCATCGGTATTCCGCTGGTCTTGTTCTATCCCCTACTTTGGGTGAGTGGTTTTGGCTTTTGGTACTACTTGATAACCTATGCCATGTTTGAATTGATCTACACCTCGATCATGGTGCCATACGAAACGCTAGCCACAGAGATGACAACCGATTTTGCTAAGCGCTCCAAGTTGACGGGATCAAAAGCGATATTCGGAAAAGTTGCCAACTTTATGGCGGCCTTTATTCCAGGGCAATTTATTGCGCTCTATGGCAAGGATTCTCCGGCCCCCTTCCTTTATACCGGCATCGCATATGGAGCTATCATGTGTTGTGCCATGATCTTCCTGTACGTTTCTTCTTGGGAGCGCCCGGCCAGTGAAGTGGTCAAAGAGACCACCAGTAGTTTGTTTCAGGCGCTGAAAAAAATGTGTATTGATATGGCGTCAACATTTCGGCTCCGTATTTTCCGTAAACATTTAGGGATGTATCTATTTGGATTTGGTGCCGAGTGGTTATTCGCTTCCTCATTCACCTACTTTATCATTTTCGGTTTACGCCAAAGTGCTGTTCTGGTGTCGCAACTCAATAGCTTCAGTTCGATTATGCAACTGATCTCGACCGCATTCTTTATCGGCATCTGTGTGAAAATGGGCTTTGCCCGTCCTTTCCGTATTGCATTGCAGGTGGTGATTGTCAGTGTTTTTGCCTATGCCGCGCTCTATTTTACCGGTTGGTCTGACACGACCACTGTCATTGTATTATTCGCAATCACCGTTGTTTTTGGTCTGAGTACCGGCGGTATTTATTATATTCCCTGGACCGTTTATACCTTCCTCGCTGATGTAGATGAAGTTCTCACGGGGCGTCGGCGTGAGGGTCTATATGCGGGTGCAATGACATTCGCTGGCAAAATGGTTCGTTCGGTTATTGTGTTTGCGATGGGCTGGACACTCAGCAGATTTGGCTTTGTCTCTGGTCAGTCGGTGCAGCCAGAAACCGCGGTTCAGGCGATTGTTGGCGTCTTTGCCATCGGCGTAACCGCGCTGGCATTAGTGGCAATTTTTTATACCACACAGATGAAACTCGACAGAAAGAGTCATATGGTTCTGTTGGCAGAGATTGCCCGGATTAAGGCCGGTGGTACGATAGCTGACATTGCTGCTGGCCCCCGCGCAACGATTGAAGAACTGACGGGTTGGAAATATGAACAATGTTGGGGTAATAACCCGCTTGGTCAAAAGAAACCGACAGAAAAATTGACTGAACTGACATCAGAGGACTGATGGCTACTGTAGATTCAGGGACCGTATCATGAAAACGCTCGTGGGGAAGTGGCAGGTATCGCTTCTGAGGAAGAGGGAATTGTCATATTTGAAGATGCATAATCACAAAAGGGGAAAAATCGTATTCTGGATATTCCACCAGAGTAATTACATCAACGAGTCCCCTTCTTTGTCGGCACCTATTCGATGGTTGAGGATGCCGAACGTTTCATTGCCGAAAATCCTGATTCCTTATCCGGTTAATGCTCATTTACCCAGGCACGTCACTAACCGTTGGATAAAATGGACTATTGGTGACGGCGGCCTCCTATCGTTTTATGCCGAGCCGTTTGGCAAGACGATGGAGGTTGCCTGCGTCAAGGTTTAGCGCACGAGCAGATGCCGACCAATTCATCCCATGCTCCTGAAGAACCTGCATGATAACCTGCCGCTGAAAATCACGGGTCGCCGCTTGCAGGTCTACAGGCGCGCTACCTTGGTCCTCACTGACTGATATCGGTGAAATACCCGGTATAGTGGTGACTGTAATATTAAATAAGTCAGCATGCAGTTGCGCAGATTCTGTCGCCGGTTGTGAGGCACGCGCTAATACCGCAGCACGATAAATAGCATGTTCCAATTCACGCACATTTCCGGGCCAACTGTAATTCTCTAGCAAGGTTAGTGTGGTTGCCGGGATGCCCAACTGCTGAAGCCCCAGTTTCTTTCTTATCCGCTCCACAAAAAATCCTGCTAACAGGACAATATCCCCTTTCCGTTCCCGTAACGGTGGAACATGTAACGGGAATACACTCAAACGGTGAAACAGATCAACGCGAAAGTGCCCTTCGATAACTGCTTGTTTAAGATCACAATTGGTAGCAGCAATAATACGCACATTCACCCGCTTGGTACTGTCGTCACCGACGCGCTGTAAGTCGCCGTACTGAATAACACGGAGTAATTTGGCCTGAAGTACCAAAGAAAGCTCGCCTATCTCATCAAGAAATAGTGTGCCATTGTCGGCAATTTCGAACTTACCGGTTCGGTCATGTATTGCACCGGTGAAAGCCCCCTTCACATGGCCAAATAATTCGCTCTCCGCCACATTCTCGGGCAAGGCGGCACAGTTTAAATAGATTAATGCCTTCGCAGCTCTGGGTGATAAATGATGAATTGCCTGAGCAACCAACTCTTTACCTACCCCCGTCTCTCCGGTGATTAGCACATTCAGTTCTGAACCTGCTACCACCCCTATCTCATGTTTTAGTTGCAGTATCAACGGTGACAGGCCAATCATCTCGTCTTCCGAGCTTGGTGTGGCTTGTTTTTGGATGCTTAATGAACTAACCGTAGGGAGCGCTTGCTTCTCCAACACATCGACTAAAAGTGCATTATTCAATGCCGAGGCCGCTAATACGCCAATCAGTTTAAGCTCTTCATCACTGAATCCATCAAATTGCAGCGGGTTCATACTGTCGAAAGTTAATGCACCAATAAGTGTTTGATCAGCAAACAAGGGCAGACCAATACAGGCATGGACTTTTAGCTCATCATGGCCCGGGATCAGGCCGTCATAGGGATCAGGCAGATGGCTGTCAGTCGGGAAACGGACCACATTCCCTGCCCGGGCAATGGCCTCTAATCGCGGATGGGATGACAACGAAAAACGCCGCCCCAACACATCAGGCGATAAACCATCAATGGCCAAGGGGCGGAACAATTGATGTTCATAACGTAAAAGTGCCGAGGCATCGCATTGCAGTAATTGCCGCAAGCTACTGACTAACGTCTGAAAACGATCTTGCCCTGATAAGCCGCCCTGTAGCTCAATGGCTATTTTGGCCAGTGACTGAATGGATAAACTCATATTTTGTCATTCCGACATAGTGTTAGTCATTATGACAATGACACATCAATGTCATAATGACTAACTTTAATTTTTATATGATTAAAATCAATACTATAAATCATGGCACGCTATTTGCTCTCTAAGGTGAGGTAAATCATTTATTTTAGTTGAGGAACGGTTCATGGCGATTCAAGTTAAGAATAATATCAAATGGGTTGGGCAACGTGATTGGGAAGTGCGTGATTTCCATGGTACTGAGTACAAAACCCTGAAAGGGACCAGTTACAACAGCTATTTAATCTGCGAAGAAAAGAACATTCTGATCGATACAGTTGATCAGAAATTTGATCGAGATTTTGTTGCCAATTTAGCACGGGAGATCGACTTAAATGCGCTCGACTATATTGTTATCAATCATGCAGAAGAAGACCATGCCGGCGCATTAACCGAGTTAATGGCGCGTATCCCCAACACTCCGATTTATTGCACCGCCAATGCTATCGACTCAATCAACGGACATCATCATCATCCTGAATGGAATTTCATTACAGTTAAAACAGGCGATACCTTAGATATCGGCAACGGTAAGCAATTGATCTTTGTTGAAACGCCGATGCTGCACTGGCCTGACAGCATGATGACTTACATCACGGGTGATGCCGTGTTGTTCAGTAATGATGCTTTCGGTCAGCACTACTGTGATGAGCATCTGTTTAATGACGAGGTCGATCAGACCGAACTTTATGAACAGTGCGCTCGCTATTATGCCAACATTTTGACCCCTTTCAGCCGCTTGGTAACACCAAAAATCAATGAAATTCTTGGTTTCAATCTGCCAGTATCAATGATTGCCACCTCCCATGGCGTGGTATGGCGCGATAATCCAACCCAAATTGTCACGCAATATCTGGCTTGGGCGGCAGATTATCAGGAAGACCGGATAACCATTTTCTATGACACCATGTCAAATAATACCCGCATGATGGCCGATGCTATTGCTCAGGGTATTCACGATACCGACCCCGGTGTGGCAGTGAAGATCTACAACATTGCCCGCCATGACAAAAATGAAATCCTCACCCAGGTCTTCCGTTCTAAAGGCGTTTTAGTGGGTTCTTCCACCATGAACAACGTCATGATGCCAAAAATCGCCGGGATGCTCGAAGAACTGGCCGGATTACGTTTCCGTAACAAAAAAGCTGCGGCATTTGGCAGCTTTGGCTGGACTGGCGGTGCGGTTGACCGCATTCAAACTCGCCTGATGGATGCCGGGTTTGATATCTCCCTCTCCTTAAAAATGAAATGGCGGCCTGATACTGATGCTTTAGCAGAGTGCCGTGAACATGGGCGTAAAATTGCCCGTGAATGGGCACTTCATCCATTGGAGACCCCCCATTTATCTGAGGTTGACGACGTTATCGCCCTCACTCAAGAAAAGGCCCGCGCCGAGAAACAGAATCTGGGTATTTCAATGCAATGCAGTGTTTGCCAGTGGATATATGACCCAGCACTGGGTGAGCCTCTTCAAGAGGTTAAGCCGGGAACCTGTTGGGAAAATGTCCCCGACTTCTTCCTCTGCCCAGAGTGTGGCTTGGGCAAATCTGTGTTCGATCCACTGTAATGGAGCATGTTATGACAGATAACATTATTATTGTGGGTTCAGGTTTTGCCGCCCGCCAAGTGGTTAAAAACATCCGTAAACTTAACCCACAAGTGCCAATCCAGATGATCGCCGCTGACAGTGGCGTGGATTATAATAAACCTGATTTAAGTCATGTATTTAGTCTTCAGCAGAGCGCTGACGATCTCACCCGGTTGTCGGCCGAGAAGTTTGCAGAAGAGAATAATCTTACTTTGCATACAGCGATGTTGGTCACCGCCATTGAGCGGCACACTAAACGCGTTTTTTGTGGTGATCGGGGATTTAATTACCATAAATTAGTGCTGGCTACCGGGGCGTCTGCACTGGTTCCGACCGTGCCCGGTAGCGAGATGATCGTTACATTTAATAGCCAAAATGAATACCGGCAACATCAAGATAGGTTGCAAAAGGCATCGCGTGTTTTAGTGCTGGGCGGCGGGTTAATCGGGACGGAGTTGGCAATGGACCTACAGCGTTCTGGTAAGCAGGTGATTCTGGTGGATAAGGCACACAGTTTGCTAGCCTCTGTGATACCAGTGGAGATCAGTAGCCGCTTACAACAGCGCCTCAGCCAAAGTGGTGTTACTTTGGTGTTTAATAATGAATTGCTCAGTGTGACAAAAGTCACCAACGGCTTGCGAGTAGAACTTCGCGCGGGTCAAACGTATACCGTTGATGCTGTTATTGCCGCGATTGGTTTAAAGCCGGAAACTGCCCTCGCCGCTGCCGCAGGTCTCGATATTGGGCGTGGTATTAAGGTCAATAATCAGTTGCAAACGGTTGATCCAGATATCTTTGCCGTGGGTGATTGTGCCGAGGTCGAGGGGAAAGTACTGCCATTTTTGCAGCCCATATTAGTGGGAGCCATGACACTGGCAAAAAATATTCTAGGGGGAGCCGCGTGTCTCACCCTGCCGCCGATGTTAGTTAAAGTCAAAACACCTGATCTACCGCTCTATTTCGCTGGCGAAACCAACCGCGAGGATCTCCACTGGGAAATATGCCTGACAGCGCAGGGGATAGTGGCGCGTGGCACTGATAACTCACAGCAATTACGCGCGTTCGTCGTCAGCGAACAACAGACCCAACAGGCTTTCCCCCTGTTACGTGAACTGAGTGTGTAACATTAATCGTGCTGCGCTATAACATCACAACGCTAACCCCCCGCCACCTGCGTAGGGGGTTTTGCCTGCAATTTTCATCACTTCTGCCCCCAACGTGACAAAAGGTGCCCGCCGACTGGCGTAGATAATGCCGCCAGCCTGAGCGCGAACCGCTTTTACCGTATCGGTGAGCGGATCAATAATTTCAGCTACCACTTCATCTTTCCCAACCCATTCACCCGGCTGGCGTAATAACAGCAGAATGCCACTGGCAGGTGCTGTCACTATCTCACCCGCCGTAAACGGCAACAGGGTGACTTCCCGCTGCGGAATAACCAAAGGTTGCCCTTTGACTGCGCCACGGTACTGCAAATAGTGATAAAGACGCTCGGCATCAGCACTGGCCAACGCGTGGCTAACATCCTGTTGACCCCGTAATTCTAGCGTCACCGCCATGCAGCCCGGTTCAAGCTTTAACGCCGGATAGTGCGCCGCTAACCGGTGCCATGGCAAGCCGCAAGCCTCATCAAAGGATCCACCACCGCTATCTTGCGACAGTAATACGGTGCCAATATCTAAGAACCGTGCCAAGGTTTCGGCGGGTTCACGCCAGGCAGGATCAGCGTACATGTGCAAAATAGCGTGATCATCACAATGCAGATCCAGCACCAGGTCCGCATCACAAGCCAGTCTTAATAAGTGTTGGCGCAGCGCTGCAACTTCACTGCTGGCAGGCAAATCCTGCAATGCCTCAACCATGGCAACTCGCACTTGTTGCTGTATACCAACACTATCAGTGAGCGGCCGCGATGCCAGCCGCGTTTGTACCCCTTGCGCCAGATCAGGGAAGTCACGGTTGAAATTGCGGCCACTGCCCAGATCAAAACGGCCGATACCACTATTAAGGAGCACTTGCGCAATACCTACCGGGTTGGCAAGCGGCACAATAATTATTTCGCTCTGAATTTCACCGCGCCGTTCCGCCTGACTCAGTAATCTTTTAAGATAATGTAATACCAGCATGCCGGGCAGTTCATCAGCATGCAGGCCAGCTTGTAGATAGATTTTCTCACCAAAACCTTGCTGGCCGAAATGAAAGCTGGTTAATTGACGCTGCCCACCCAGGGCATGTTCAGGTAACTTATGATTATTGATTTTCATTGGACGTCCTATCTGTGGAAAAGAAAGCCCGGCTTGACCGAATTGACAAAAAAATCCTTGAAATACTGAGCCAGGATGGTCGCATCTCTTATCAAAAGCTCTCTGAACAGGTAAACCTTACCGCTCGCCCTTGTCTGGAGCGCGTGCGGCTACTGGAGCGTGCCGGTATTATCCGCGGTTACAGCGCGATTATTGAGTTGCCGGAACCTGCACATGCTTTTGTTATACAAGCACAAATTGCACTGGCCGACCATGGGCACTCGCAGGCGGCATTCGAACAGGAAGTATGCAAAACGCCGGAGGTGCTGGACTGTTGGTTGGTCGGTGGCAGCTTCGACTTCCTGGTGCGCATTGGCTGTCGTAACATGGAACACTACCGGTTACTGGCTGATAGTTGGCTGACCAGTAAAAAATTCCGGGTCGATAAAATTGTCACCCTGACGGAATTACAAACCATCAAACGCACTTAAATCCGCAGTGCCCGCACGGAATACTTAATCGTGACGGGCAAAAGCCAGCCAGCGCCGTTCTGCACGTGAAAATAGGTAAATCAGCATAAAAGTGCATAACAGATAGAGCGCCGCCGCCATCAGGAACGGGATGAACGGGGAATAGGTTGCCGCATAGAACGAGCGCGCCACGCCGGTAATATCCAATAGCGTTACGGTACTGGCAAGCGAGGTGGCGTGTAGCAGGAATACCATCTCGTTATTCAGCGCTGGGATACCGCGCCGCAATGTTGCGGGCAGTACCAACCGGCGAATAATCTGCCACTGGCTCATGCCAAAAGCTTCGCCAGCCACCCACTCCTGACGTGGAAACGTCACCATCATTCCCGCCAATAATTCTGCCACATAAGCACTGGTATTCAGCACCAGCGCGAGCGTGGCACAGAAAGTGGCATCACGGAACAGCAGCCAGAACGGTTGGTCGTCCTGCCAACCCAACTGCACGATGTCAAACTGTGACAAACCGTAGTAGATCAGCATTAATTGCAGATAGAGCGGCGTGCTACGGAAAAAATAAGTTACGCTGCGGATGAACCAAGAGAGCGGCCGTGGGCCAAAAGCTTGCCCAACTGCCATCAGTAGTGCCAACAATAAACCCGGCACCACGGACAGTAAAAACAGCTTAGCGGTCATGGCCAACCCGGTAACATCCGACCCGTCGCTATACAAAAATGCCGGTGCAGCCTCCAGCATGGTTTGCAGATTCATCCTTGCCTCGCTGCACTAGAGGTTGACAGCGCATAGCGCCGTGAAAGCAGACTGAATCCCCAACTAGAAAGCGCGGTGATGACCATGTAAATCATCGCCACCAGGAAGTAAAACAAGAACGGTTTTTGTGTCGCCCGCCCTGCCTGTTCAGCCAGCCACACCATATCTTCCAAGCCCAGAATGGATATCAACGCCGACGCTTTCATTAAACCAAGCCAGTTGTTATTGATCCCCGGAATGGCAAAACTGAGCATCTGTGGCAACATAATGCGCCGGAATACCTGAGCAGGACTCATACCGTAAGCTATTGCGGCCTCCAACTGACCACGATCAACGGTTTGAAATGCGCCCCGGAAGGTTTCAGTGTAGTAAGCGCCGAATACAATACCAATGGCCAACACGCCAGAGATAAAAGTGTTGAAGCGAACCGGCCCCACGCCCAATAAACTGAGGAACCCATTCACCAGCATTTCGCCACCGAAAAATAGCAGCAACATAATCACCAGTTCAGGAATCCCTCGCACCAACGTGGTGTATCCGGTTGATATCCAGCGCAACCAGCGCGGACCAAACAGTTTGATAACCGCATTGATCAACCCAAGTACCAGTGCCACCGCGAGTGACAGCAGCATCACACACAGTGACAACCCCGCCCCCTGTGCCAGTAAAGGCAAATATTCGGCTACCATTATTGGCCCCCTGTCGCTGAAAAACCGGTGCCGGGCGCGTTAGTCATCGGCCCGGCGGGTTTACATCACAAAAAATGGTGGAGCACTCAGTTGCCGTAAATATCGAAACTGAAATATTTTTTCTGAATGGCGTCATAAGTACCGTCAGCACGGATCGCCTTAATTGCTCCATTCAATGCATCGCGTAACGCTGGATTATCTTTACCGACGGCGATACCCACATCAGATGAGATAGTTTCGTCTTGGATAACTGGCCCGGCAAAAGCAAATTTCTGCCCACGCGGGGTATCAATAAAGCTACTGGCAGCCTGAATGTTATCTTGTAGCGAGGCGTTGATGCGCCCAGACAGCAGATCCAGATAGACATTGTCCTGATTAGCATAAGAGACGATTTTCACCCCTTGTCCACCCCAGTGTTTTTTCGCATAGGTCTCATGGATTGAGCCGGTTTGCACACCCACGGTTTTGCCTTTCAAGCTGGCGGTGTCCGGTAACAGCGGACTGCCTTTGCGCGCCACCAATTGTGCGGCACTGCGATAGTATCGATCCGTGAAATCCACTTCTTTTTTGCGCTCTTCAGTAATGGTCAGCGACGCAATAATTGCATCGAACTTACGGGCATTAAGTGCCGCGATCATGCTTTCAAACGGTTGTTTAACGAATACACACTTCGCATGCAGGTTTTCACACAAGGCATTCGCGATATCGATATCAAAGCCGGTGATCTCGCCACTGGGAGAAAGAACATCAAAAGGTGGATAACCCCCGTCTACACCAAAGCTAATAGTGTCAATGGTCTGAGCCGCCACGGGCGCGGAAAGTATCAGGCCGGTCAATATTGCAGCTAATGTCTTTTTCATGGTTAAGATCCCAATGTTGGCAAGTAATAGAAACCGCAAAGATTAGAAACGAAGCGAGAGGCAGGTCAAGCCGCCATCCATTTTTTTAAATTCACTGGTATCAAGTAGAATAATTGGCATTCCCAGCTTTTCAATTTGCGCCAACGTGTAAGGATACCCTTGCGGTGTAATCAACGTATCATTGATCCACAAAGTATTACCGGCGTAAGACTCATCTTCAGGAATAACAATGGTATTAAACCGAGAAAACGCAGGATGGTGCTGATAATCCTCGGTCAGCAACAAGGTGTTACGCCCAACATAGTTAACAATCGACTTCAGGTGTAACCCCGCACTCACTGCTATTGGCGTTACCCGATAGCCATAGCGCGCGACCGCGGCGGTAAACTCGCTGATCCCGACTTCATCAGTGCGTGAAGTCAGGCCGATAAAAAATTGTTTATCCACCAACAGCACATCACCCCCATCAAGATGGCCTTGCTCGCTCATTCGAAAGACCGGGCGGTCGGTAAATAGCGGCTCGATAGTCGCCACTTCGCCTTGGCGGCTGGGTGCCCCAGGGTGGGTTATCACCGCCAGTTCCGGCATGACGACGGCAGTATCCTCAACAAAGTGCGCATCAGGGAATGCCGGTGCTGCCGGTAAAATAGTCACTTTCAGGCCAAGACGGAGCAAGGTATCAACGTAGGCCAAAAATTGGTGACCCGTCACAGCAATATCTGGGGCGCCCAATTGGGACGTGGTCTGGCCGCTACCACAGGTAGCCGCCGGCAGTCTGGCAATGGCTTGAGTAAAGTGCATAGGCGAGTCTCTTGATTGAGTGTTGCAAAAGTGTTGATCTGATTATTAAACAGATACTGTTACCAATCAGGTTGAATCAGCTATCACTGCCATACATTTACGCTGTATATGACTCTCTCTGCGACCTATTCAGTTGTCAGATGAAAACCATAGACAACCCGCTTTAGCTATATACTATTTGATATAACTTATCGGGCAGTATCCGAGACAGGCAAGCTACCCTTCCTGTCTCTGCGCGCGTAGCGTGCTAGCGAACCTAAGGAAACCGAATGAAAAAGTTAATCATGGTGATGATTACACTATTGCTGATTGCCTGTGCAAATACCGGTCATGTCGGCGTGAGTGGGGGTTCGGGCGGAGTATCGAGTATCAGCATTGGCACCGGCATTCGCCGGTAATACAGGCAGGTGTTTTCAGTCCCTGCCTTACCAGTATTGACTGTAAAATTGGCTGTCAGCTATCTGTTTTTCAGGACTGGAGCATCCTCGGAAAAACGTGCTGAAATAGCATCCCGTTCATAACCTTGCCGCTCAGTCAAAATGGTATATAACTCAGGGCGGCGACCATAGATCCAGCGCCGTCCAGTACTGAGTGGGATCAAGGAGAGATCCAGCTCAGCGCACACCATCATGTCGGCGGCCTCCCAGGTTTCATTGATGATGCGACCATACGGGTCCAGTATCATCGCATTACCGGTGCGCACTTCATCATCATCGGCCCCAATACCATTACTGAACAGAATAAATAAACCATTATCATGTGCCCGGGCTGGTAACCAGCGCATCAGCCATTCCCGGCCATTGATGCCACGAATTGCCGCGGTTATTTCTTCTTTTCGTTCAACACGTTGTTGCCACAGTTCGAGTGGAATGGGCTTCATGCCATAAGGGCTACGGGAGTGAGTTCCACCGGTTTGGTGTGGTGCCAATAATATATCCGCGCCCAGTAAGGTGGTAGCGCGAACATTCTCCACCAAATTGTTATCCCAGCAGATAAGTATGCCCACTTTGACCCCCCAAGGGGTGTCAAACACGGTGTAAGAATCGCCGCTGCTAATGGTTGGATGCTCAAAAGCATGCAATTTGCGATGAGTGTGCCAGGTGCCATCAGGCATGCAAGCAACATAGGCGTTATAGAGTCGCCCGTCATCTGCCCGCTCAATCAGACCCACACCAATAAGCATTTGATATTTAACTGCTAACGCACGAACCAAGGCGATTGATGGACTGTTTCCTATCGATTCCGCCAGTGCATTGACTTGCACCGCAGTCAACTTAGGGACATGCCAGTATCCAGTGATACACATCTCTGGAAAGGCTAATATTTTGATGTTTTGCAGGGCTGCCTGCTCGATAAACTTCTCAATAACCAACAGATTATATTGTTTGTTATTGGCCTGATGCTGGAACTGCACTGTTGCTGCTGTTATCAATGGTAATTCAGTCACATTATCCTCCTAGGGCATCTATCGCTGATTTTTATCATTGGCATTACAGCAGCCGTATTGATAACTTTATAATGAATGATTTTCCTTTATCGATTACCAATTGGAATGAAATAGTGAATATTAAGTTGCTAAAAGCCTTTGTTATGCTGGCACAGAAAAGCAATTACAATGAAGCTGCACAGGCGCTTTGTATCACGCAACCGGCCCTGTCTAAGCAGATTAACTTATTGGAATCGATGCTAAATCTTCATCTGTTCTCACGCGGGCGTCATGGTGCGCTACTGACCCCTGGCGGCCAACAGTTGCTGGCAGAGGCGGAGAAAGTGATTAATCAGTCTAATTTTTTTCTACAACATGCCGCCAGAGTGGCCAAGGGCATTGAAGGGTTTATATCGATAGGTTTTGGATTGTCGACTTTCTATACTGCTCCGCACTGTATCGCCAAATTCAGAGAGCAGTTCCCTGGCATTGCCATTACGTTGGAGGATATCCCCTCGGCACAGCAATATGCATTATTAACCCACGGTGAACTGCAAATAGGATTTGTTCGAGTGCCGCCCAAGGCGCCGTTACATTATCATCCCTTATTTGACGATCGCCTGGTGCTGGTAACCCCGCAAGATAAGGCACTAACACTCGACGAATGGTTAAAACATCTGCCGTTACTGCGTTTATATACCGAGCGTGGGCGCGGGCTAAATGCACAAATTGACCTGTTCTTACAGTCAAATCAACTCTACGTGCCAGCGATGCAAGAAGTTGAGGATATTCAAACCATACTCGCACTGGTGATTGCCGGTCTCGGCGTGGCATTACTGCCGCAGAGTGTGGTGCATATCGCGCCCCCGACGATGAATATTATTGCGCTCAGCGGAGACACCCTCAGTTGGCAAGTGGGTATCGCTTGGAATAATACTATTCCTGATTTGGTGCGGGACAATTTTATTAAGATGGTCATCGAGCATAACCGGCAAAACATCGATTGATACTTTGCCGGTTTATGGCGTGATGAGATTAGCGGAACGGCGGCTCGTTAAAGGTGCGCAGTTTGCGTGAATGCAGTTGATCACCCTCCGCGCGCAATAAATCTATTGCCCGAATACCAATCTGCAAATGCTCAGAAATAGCACCTTCATAGAAATGGTTAGCTTGCCCCGGCAACTTGATTTCGCCATGTAACGGTTTATCTGAAACACAGAGCAATGTGCCATAAGGCACTCGGAAACGATAACCTTGAGCTGCAATGGTGGCACTTTCCATATCGACGGCAACTGCGCGGCTTAAGCTAAAACGCAGTGCTGACGCAGAAAAACGCAACTCCCAGTTACGGTCATCAGAAGTGACTACCGTCCCGGTGCGCAACCGCTGTTTGACTTCAACGCCTGGCATGCCACTCACCGCTTTGGTGGCGTCGTACAATGCCCGCTGTACCTCAGCAATACTTGGGATCGGGATATCTGGTGGCAACACCGCATCCAACACATGATCATCACGCAGATAGGCATGAGCCAGCACATAATCGCCGATGGCCTGACTTTCACGCAATCCACCACAGTGCCCAATCATCAACCATGCATGAGGCCGCAGTACCGCCAGATGATCACAAATAGTTTTGGCATTGGATGGGCCGACGCCAATATTCACCAAAGTAATGCCATGCCCCCCTTCTGCAATTAAGTGATAGGCCGGCATCTGATGTTTTTTCCATGCCAGATCAGAGGTGGTCTTTTCAGGATCAGCATTTTCAGCCGTTATGTAGCTGCCACCGGCACAGGATAAGGCTTTATAAGGGCTGGCGGGGTCGAGAATCTGCTCACAAGCCCAACTGACAAACTCATCAACATAGCGGCTGTAGTTAGTGAAAAGGATATAAGGCTGAATATGTTCTGCGGGGGTGCCGGTGTAATGTTTTAGCCGCGCCAGTGAAAAATCAGTCCGCAAGGCATCGAAATGCGATAAGGGAAAATCAGCGGTGGCAGTATCAATACCATCAGTAATGCCATCACCGATTTTTGCCAAATCCGTGGTTGGGAAGTGCTGAGCAAGGCCCGCCGTCATTGACCGGTCGAGAATGAGGTCAGAACCGTCGATCACAAAAGGATATGGCATTTCTTGTTGTGACGGTGTCACTTCAAACACCGCGCCGTACTCACTTTCAAGCAAGGTGAGTTGCTCTGTCAGATAGTCCCGAAACAATGTCGGCCGAGTAACCGTGGTACTGTATTGCCCGGTCCGGGAGAAACGACCATAAGCACGGGTACGCTGGTGGTCGCGGAATCTTCCGTCCCAACTGACACTGAGCTGTGGATATGAAAACAAGCCCTTAGCCCTTTCACCAACATCCGGCAGAGCGCCATCGCGAATAAAAGCGCTAATAGCATCACGTAATGCCGCAAGTGCTGACTCGTATAGCGTCTCAAGCCTATCAATCGCTTCGCTGGCTGATAGGTGAATGGTATTTTGTGATTGATTCAAGATATCTCCTTTCAATACGCGTAAAGGCGGTGCTTAGCTTACTCAATTAACCGACGCAGAAACATAGTAAAAAACACGGTTTTACTGTCCATCGACGTAATGTGCCCTGTAATGAACATTTTGCCGTTACAGGTCAAATATCCAAACACGCGTTACACCAAAAACCTCCATTCATTGAAAACAAGAAGACATTTTGCCACTTATTCCGTCGTTTGATTCCCCTTCACCAACACTAAAGTATAGGTTGTCGCAGATAACACATTATTTTCTGCCTTGGGCAACACTATAAAGGTCTCTTTTGCGTGGCAAAATCATTTTTACGCAGTGGTAGTTTGGACGACATTCTGGCGTTAGGCGAAAACGGGCAACCGGTTTATGCCTCTGCACGGCAGATAAGAGAGGCATTACGCCTTAAAAAACAGCAACATATTGCTGACTGTCTGGCCATACCTCAACTTAATGAACGCGGCGACCGCATAGATTGGTATGCCCCCATTGAAGGTAAAGTGACCTCATGGCTGGCAGCCAGCAGTGTTGAGCGCAAGGCAGCGGTTAAGCAGTTGTCAGCCTGTCTGGCAAGTGCCAATGACTTGTGTCAGCGGGCGCAAAAATCAGATAACGCCGCACAGCAGCTATTTGGCGTACTGTTGGCCAAAACAATGCAATTCCCCGATCAAAATCACGTTTATTTAGTGGCAGGCAAGCCAGTACTGACCTTTTGGGGATTTGTCAGCCCGGATAAAAAAACACGCACTGACCCACTCGATTGTCTGCGCCAGACCACCGAAGTTTACGAGTCGATTGAACCTATTATCGCTACCATTACGGCCCCAATGCCCACGCCGCCTGCCGCTGCTGTCATTGAGTTAGCACCTCAGGCCGAAACTACGTTGCTGCCCCCCCTGCCGGAGCCTGTCGCAGAGGTCACCCCGCTATCAAAAGCAGTAAAAAAACCAACACGTTGGCTACGATTTAGCTGGATGTTACCGGTGTTGGCGCTAATCATCGCCTTGATAGTGCAATTCAGTGGTGGAATGCCGGAAAATGCCGCTGCCGCCCCGGATGTTAAGCCCACTGTCCTCGAAGATAAATCAGCCACTGAAGATAGAATCCTGTCAGTTAAAGACCTTGCACCGGTAACCACTGCACCTGTTGCTCAAATTATCCAGCCCACAATTGCATCACAACTGCCGTTGAATAATGCCACCGTCGTGCCTGCATCAGCTATCGCGGAACCGACCGCCGTCGCATTGCCGACCACCGTTGAGAGCAAAAGTGCGCTGATACTCCCTTCGGATGCCGTCAAAGTGGGATCGACTACATTCCTTAATGGAAACTGGCGGGTCAGCCCGGATATTAAAACCGCCCAAACCGGTAAAGCACCCAGCCTGAAGTATCAAATTAAAAACGGTAAAGGTACGGTGAAAATCACCCACGGGGATAACGTGACTTGCCGCGCAAATATCACTGCTGGTGTAATGAAGTCAGGCAATTTGGTAATCAATAGCCGCTATAGGGCGCAGTGCAGTGATGGTTCAAAATATCAAATGCCTGAGATCGTCTGCAAACAAGGCGTGAGCGGGATTGCAGATTGCAAAGGCCGTTACGATGCCAATACGACCCTTCCAATGACGATGAAGCGTGAGACTAAATAATATTATGCTGGCAACGATCACGGATTTAAAACAGAAAATTACGCTTATTCAGGACAGCGGCATTCAGTTTCTGGACTTCGCTTTAAAGCCCCAATTAGATACTGAGCTGCCAAATAAATTCGTCCGCAAAAGCGCTAATGGCCCACTATTACGCCTGAATTACCATCCACATAACGGTAAATATTCGCTAATGGTACCCGGCTCAGCCCCAGAGATTGTTAAACCTGAATTTAGTATTCCATTGGAACAATCGCTAAAACTGCTGAACAAGATTTGGTTGCCGCTGCCCTTCTTGCGTTTTAATCCGCCGCGCACCTTCGTTAATGGGCCTGATAACTGGGCCAGAGTACAGATTTTAGTGCTAGATTCGCCAGATCAAGATGGCAATACTTTACGTGTCACCATGGCATTTGATACCAAAGTCTATCCTGAAGGTGATGCTAATGAGTATTTGGCACCTAATGAAAATGATGTCAAAACCGGATTAAGTTTCGCCCTGGCCTACCACAATGAAGAATTGGCAGAATTCCTTGATTTAACCTGGGTTGACGGTTGGTTGCGGGAAGTTTTTGTTCAACAGGCATCAGAGCAGGAAGAACGCACCGAAAGGCATATCAGTGTGTCGCTGCGCGAATTCGAATATCAGGCGCACTATCTTAATTTGCTGGAGTTACTTGGCAGCCAAATTGGTGTGCCAGAAATAAAAATCAATACCAGCACCTTACAAGAACCTACCGTTAATGTTGATTTGATCCTCGATGTCGGCAACTCGCATACCTGCGGCATTTTGGTGGAAGACCATGCCGATGAAAGTAATGGCCTGAAACAGACTTACGAATTACAAATTCGTGATTTAAGCGAGCCACACTATCTGTATAACGAACTGTTTGAAAGCCGGATTGAATTTGCGCAAGCGAAGTTCGGCAAACAGAATTTTTCGGTGGAAAGTGGCCGTGACGATGCCTTTATCTGGCCTGCGATTACCCGTGTTGGTCGTGAAGCCAGCCGTATGGCACAACACCGTTTAGGCACCGAAGGGTCTACCGGCATTTCCAGCCCCCGCCGCTATCTGTGGGATGAAGAGACCTATACTGCGGGCTGGCGCTTCAACGAGACCCAAACCACGCTAATACATGAACCGCTGGCGACGGCGTTGCCGCTGACCAATCTGGTCAATGATGACGGCCAACCGCTCTATACGATGCCAGTAGATGAACGGCTCCCGGTATTTTCACCACATTATAGCCGTAGTTCATTGATGACATTTATGTTGTCGGAACTATTGGCGCAAGCGCTGATGCAAATCAACAGCGCGGCACAACGTTTAAAAATGACCCATGCCAATGCGCCACGGCAATTACGCGCCATTATCTTAACGCTGCCGTCCGCCATGCCAAAACCGGAGCGCGAGATATTCCGCCGCCGGATGAATGAAGCCATTGCCTTAGTTTGGAAATCTATGGGTTGGCATCCGGCAGATGATAACTTTGCATCCACCCAAGGCCGCGCCAAAAGCCAGGTTCCAGTACCAGATGTACAGATGGAATGGGATGAAGCGACCTGCGGTCAGATGGTTTATCTGTATAACGAAACTCAAGTTAATTTCGGTGGCCGTACCGCAGCCTTTTTTGCCAGTATGGCACGACCCGATAAACAGCCGGAAGCTGGGGATGTTGCCGGGAAAACCTTACGTATCGCCTCTATCGATATTGGCGGTGGCACCACCGACCTGGCAATTACGCAATATTGGCTGGATGATGGTATTGGCAATAATGTCAAAATCAGCCCGCGCCTGTTATTCCGTGAAGGGTTTAAAGTGGCCGGTGATGATATTTTGCTGGATGTTATTCAGCTCTATCTTCTACCTGCCCTCCAGGCTCGCCTTAAGAAAGCTGGCGTCACCAATACTGATGCCTTGCTGGATAAATTATTCGGCAATGATGGCCGCATGGATGGGCAATCAGCCCTGCGTCAGCAAGCCACATTGCAGATATTTATGCCCGCAGGCCGGGCTATTCTGGAAGCCTACGAGAACTTTGATCCCCTGGATGCCAGTGCAGAAATAGACGCTAATTTTGGCGAGCTATTGCCCCAATTACCGACGCAGAAAGTCCTTGATTACATTAACAGCGAAGTTCAGCGTGAACTAGCAACAGATGCTGGCGGGTTTGATATTTTGCAGGTTCCGTTAGTATTAAAGCTAAGCAAGTTGCACGGTGAGTTTTTATCTAACCGAATGAGTATTACGCAAAACCTGCGTTCACTGTCTGAAGTGGTATCACTCTATTCTTGTGATGTGCTGTTATTGACTGGCCGCCCTTCCCGCTTCCCCGGCATTCAGGCACTATTTCGCCATCTGCAACCTCTGCCCAACAATCGTATTCTCTCGCTGGATGGATATCACACCAGCGATTGGTATCCGTTTAACAAGCATGGTCGCATTGATAACCCAAAATCGACTGCCGCAGTGGGGGCAATGCTATGTTTACTGGCACTGGACTTACGGCTGGCCGGTTTTTACTTTAAAGCCGGTGATTTCCAACCTTATTCGACCATACGCTACCTCGGGATGTTAGACAGCAGCGACGCACTGACAGAAGAGAATGTCTACTATCGCGATATCGATCTGGATAGCAGCAATTTTGCCTTGCCATCCGACGCTCATTTTCAGGTTAGAGGGTCGTTGTGCCTTGGCTTTCGCCAGCTCGATAATGACCGTTGGCCTGCCTCGCCGCTTTATACCTTATCCATTGTTGATCAGGAACTGGCGCGCAAAGTCGCGGGTGACAGCGTATTGCATGTCAGACTGAGATTAGCAAAGGGCGACAAGCAGAATGACGATGGTCAGGAGCGCTTTGAGATAGCGGATGCCGTATTGCAAGATGGGAGCCGTGTGCCATCCCACCACCTGCGCCTCAAGCTCAACACATTAGCCAGCAACGGTTCAGGATCAACCCATTATTGGATTGATAGTGGGAGTGTATTTAGAAAATGAAATCATTAATCACCCAACAGCTCAATAACCAGCTTGAGCAAGTCACACAAGGTATTGATCAAACAATTAATTGGATTAACAATGTGCGCCAACACGCCATTCGATTGGATATTGAAGCCGATCTTCTCACCATCAAACTGCGTCGCCATCGCAATAAAGCACGTCAACTAACGGAAACATCCTTAACCGGCATGAGCATTGGCTTTTTTGGTCAGTCATCTGCCGGGAAACAGCACCTTATTTCAGCGCTGGCGGCGGATGAAAATGGCCGCTTGGAAACCACCCTTGGCGGGAAAACTCTCGACTTTTGGCAACAAATAAAACCGGGCTATCAGGCCAGCGGGCTGGCAACACGTTTTAGCCAGCAAGCCGTTAGTCATTCCGAAAGCCATCCGGTACGGCTTTCTCTTCTCAGTGAAGTGGATATTGCTAAAATAGTTGTGGGTGCTTTTCTACTGGATAATCCTCAAGGCCCCCGTCATCAGGATGGACGAGAGCATTCGCTGGATGAACAGCATATTACTGACCATCTGCAACAGCTCGTTATGCGCAGACAACCGATCGCCAACGCAGGTATCAGCAGTGATGATGTCATTGGGCTGTGGGATTATCTGGTTCGTCATGACGCCCCGCGCCAGAGAAAACTGGAAACTCATTTCTGGCCGGTGGCCATTGAACTGGCTCCTTATCTGAGCATTGATGATCGTGCCCTTTTGTTCTCATTACTGTGGACAGAATTACAGCCATTGACCGATGCTTACCGCCATTTTGCCTATACTTTGCAACATCTGGGCGGCGCGACTCAAGTACTGTCACCACTAAGCGTATTAGTGGACGATACCCTACTGCCCGCCAATGGCGTTATGAATGTTGCGACACTCTATTCTCTGAACACACCCGCGGATAGCCACATTCAAGTTATACCCTTAGTTGATGACAATGCGACTGATTTAGTGACATTGTCACTTGCTGAGCTAACTTTTTTAGCTGCCGAGTTACATATCCCGCTGACCACATCTACCCGTAAAAATGTATTTGAATCCATTGACTTGCTAGATTTCCCTGATTTTACTGAGCCATTCGATACACCAGAATACCTTGAACATCCTCCTTATCCGCAGGCCGTTTTGCTATCTCAAGCTAAAAATGCCTATTTGCTTGACCGCTACACGGATAAACAGCAGATAAACCTGCTATTAGTCTGTAATGCGGCGGGTAAACGCTCAGAAGTCAAAACTGTCAGTAAGGCACTGGATTATTGGGTTAAGCAAACACAGGGGGAAAATGTGCAGGTGCGTTCCCGTCGCAATCCTGGGTTAATCTGGGCATTAACACCTTTTGATCAACGGGTTACTGCGGACCCACAGTTGGCTGGTGCGAAAAATTATGACGAAGCGGTACAACGTCATGTGGGTAATCCTGGTGATAGCTGGGGCTCCATGCTGGCATTGGACACTCGTGGTGTTGAACGAATGGTCACTTATCTGACCCAAGAGATCCGTCGTGATATCAAAACAGAACGGATAACCGAACAACTTCATGAGTTACAACGAGAATTGACCGATAATCTGCTTGCAGGCTGGTATCAGCCAGCAAACAGCGAATTGCAACAGAAACAACGTATTGCTGAAACCTTACTCAAAGCCTTACAAACGCGAACCGGCTTACACGGCGAGTTATTAGAGCGACTGCTGCCCTCTCGTGATGAGTTACGCGGTTTATATCTACAACAGCAAAACCGTGCGGCTGAATTGATCACCCCAGCGACCCATAGCGAACCTTTTAGTATCGGTATCGATATCGACTTATTCAGTGATCAGCCCGAATCCGCGGCATTTCAAACCACGGTAACACCTGCGATAAGCCATGATTATGAAACAGCCTATGCCGCAAGTGTGCAGCGTTATTGGATAAATCACCTGCGACAACTGCCCGATAACGGCCCATTGATTGAACTGCTCGGTATTGCCAAACCCACCATTGAATTGCTGGTTGCAGAACTGATTACCGCCAGTATCCGACTGGATATCGCCGGGCAGTTAATCACGATACTGGCAGACAGTGAGCAAGTTGGTCTGCACCGTGAAACCAAAGCCGATCGTCAGGTATCGCGTGCGTTGACGGTATTGGGCGATTTTGTTGCCTGGCTTGGTTTCTTACAAATAGAGGAAAACCAGCGCCCTGATAGCCGTATTAATCGGGGAAATAAGATTTTTGCCCAACCACCTAAATCAGTATCGCCGTTGGGGGCATCACAGCGATTGACCAAATTGGCATTGACCCCAACCAATAATACTGCATTTTATATTTATGATTGGCTGGTTGGCTTAGGTGAAATGATTATTCACAACCAGGGTTATTCTGCCAGCAGCGAAATAAACTTGCAGAATCGTGAACAATTAGCGGCAATATTCTTGCTGATTAATCCGCAATTCAGGCCGTAAACCATCAGTAATATATCCGTTATTCCCCGTTGAGTCGGGGGAGTAACGGATACCACCATACTGAACTCAACCCATTGGTTCTAAATCACTATCTCCGACCGGCAATGCCCTAAGTACCACAATGCCTGGGGTTTTCTTCACATATTCCAAGAAAGGTGAGTCGACAACTTTATTGTTCCCTTTCATTGATGATGCATTACGGAACATCGCGCCTTTTGCTGTCCTGATAAATATTCCTGTATGGGTGACATCCAGACCTAAAATAGGGGTGTAAATGCCGATATAATCCCCATTTTTTAACTCCGCGACTACCGCATCATTAATAAACTCAGCCGGAATATAAACAATATTACGCTCAATAGCACTCAGCCCGGGGATAAACTCGCCACCCTCTTTTTTCTGATTCAGATTTTTGAGAACAGTGTGGGTATGAGTACTTATTTGTGCAGTAACATCTTGTGCGTTTAAAGGGGATCGCTGTGACCAGTCAGTAAAGAAATGTTTTCGGTGCAAGTAGCTGACATCAGCATCAACATATCTTGTTCTGATAACTTGCTGCACAAACTCCGCCTTGCTTCCTGATTTTCGCAAGGCTTCAACATAATCCAGGTAGGTGAAGCAGTCCAATCCACGGAAATCGACCACTAACTGTTCCGGTTGCGTTAGCGAACCAATGAGTACATTTGCCTCATAAGGTGTACCTAAAAACTCAGCAGATATATTCGCAATAGCATCACCCTTATTGCTATAAGGTGCTGTTTCTAATTTAGCTTCTATAATACTGGTGATACGATTTGCGGTGTAATTATCAATGCTGACCGTTTCGGGAGGGGGTTGTTTCGCACCACATCCTGCGATAATAGCAATGAGAACCAAAGATAACGATTTATGCATAAGTCCCTTCTATGCCTTATCAAGCGGCTATTCCATACACTCCAAGAGTTTTACTTTAATGTTTAAATTTTAAACAAGGTATCAACAAGAGCAGATTAGCCTGTGTTGATAGGCTATCTGAGTGCTGACACCTCATGCTATATGATAAAAAACCTTATCTTGCTAAATCGCTAACCAAACATCTATTAATTACTTTAATTTTCAAATAATTAAACAAAAAAATATTTAACTACCGCGTCCAGCCACACCAGTAACGTTGTGATCCGCCTCAGATTTTTGCATTGTTATCATTCTGATTGCTTGTGCCTTTTGGCGAATCGTGTTTATCTTTTAAGGCTTATTACACTTATTGATGAGATACCTCGTGAACTATTCCACTGCCACCTTCAGTCTACAAAATACTGCGTATGTTAACGCAGTGGTAGTCGTACGCGTGCTAGTGGTGGTGGTCGGCAGCGCGCCGTAACGGGTACCGAATCCAGAAAGATTCCCAAACCCCGCCGGCGCCAGCCGAGCGGGGTTTCTTTTTAGCCCCACTCTGTTAACCGCCGGCCCTGATGAAGGATATAACCATGCGTTATACAGGCGCCCAACTAATAGTTCGCTTGCTCGAGCAGCAAGGTATTACCACGGTCGCAGGCATTCCCGGCGGCGCAGCGTTACCGTTGTATGATGCTCTAGGGCAAAGCCGTATTATTCGCCATGTGCTGGCACGACACGAACAAGGTGCTGGCTTTATGGCTCAAGGCATGGCCCGCGCCACCGGCCAAACCGCAGTCTGCTTAGCCTCCAGCGGCCCTGGGGCAACCAATCTGGTCACGGCAATTGCCGATGCCAAACTCGACTCTATTCCACTCGTGTGTATTACAGGTCAGGTTTCCTCCTCAATGATTGGCACCGATGCTTTTCAAGAGGTTGATACCTATGGCATATCGATACCTATCACCAAACATAATTATTTGGTTCGCGATATCAGTGAATTGTCCCGGGTGATCCCGGCGGCATTTCGCATTGCCCAGTCTGGGCGGCCCGGTCCGGTATGGATTGATATTCCCAAAGATGTGCAAACAGCAGAAATTGAGCTTGAGAGTTTGCCGCTACCAGGAGTTGCCGATGAACCTTGCCCAATAGACCCACAAGCTATCGCGCACGCCGCTCAAATGATCAACCGTGCGGCACGGCCTGTGCTCTATCTGGGGGGAGGAATCGTTAGTTCGCAGGCACACCAACAAGCAATACAACTGGCTGAACAGGCTGGACTGCCAACTACCATGACATTAATGGCACTGGGTACCATGCCCGTTGACCACCCATTATCCTTGGGAATGTTGGGAATGCATGCAGCACGCTCAACCAATCTGATCATGCAACAAGCTGATTTATTGATCGTACTTGGGGCGAGATTTGATGATCGTGCTATCGGAAAAGCAGAACAATTCTGCCCTGATGCTAGCATCATTCATATTGATATTGACCCGGCTGAATTAGGCAAAATCCGCCGACCACACCTGGCGATGAATGCCGACATTAAGCAGGTATTAACCCACCTGTTGCCTTTAGTTGAAACTCGTTCACGCAGCGAATGGCGCTCAACCGTCAGTGATATGCAGCGCGAATTTCCGTTCAATCAACCCAACAGCACCAACCCACTGTGCCACTATGGTTTGATTCGTGCGGCGGCCGAAGCGCTGGATGATGACACCATCATTACCACTGATGTGGGACAACACCAAATGTGGGTAGCGCAGGCTTATCCGTTGCATCGCCCGCGACAGTGGTTAACGTCTGGCGGACTGGGCACCATGGGATTTGGTCTGCCCGCTGCCATTGGTGCAGCACTGGCGAAACCAGAGGCAAAAGTAGTGTGTTTTTCTGGTGATGGTAGCCTGATGATGAATATTCAGGAAATGGCGACCGCCGCTGAAGAGCAGCTGAACGTTAAGATTATTTTGATGAATAACCAATCATTGGGTTTAGTCCATCAGCAACAGGAACTGTTCTTTGGTAAACGTATTTTTGCAGCCGATTACCCGTATCGCACAAACTTCATCCATATCGCAGAAGGGTTTGGTTTCTCCACATGTGACCTCAACACAGCCAGCGACCCTTATGCTGCCTTGCATGAAGCCTTAAACCGCCCAGGCCCAGTATTGATCCACGCACTGATTGATGTAGATGAAAAAGTGTATCCGATGGTGCCACCGGGTGCTGCAAATATCGATATGATTGGAGGGGAGTAATATGACGACTCAACAAATGGCAGGACAACCAGCACCAAACCTATCGACATCTGCGCAGGTGACACTGTTACTCACAGTACGCAATCACCCCGGGGTGATGTCTCATATTTGCGGGCTATTTGCCCGGCGCGCATTTAACGTCGAGGGAATTTTGTGTATGCCGTTGGCTGGCGGTGACGAAAGTCGCATTTGGCTGCAAGTCTTGGATGATCAGCGATTACTGCAAATGATAAGCCAGTTGGAGAAACTGGAAGATGTGCTCCAGGTGCGCCGCTTCGGGCCTGAAATGCCTATTTTTGACCAAGTAGAAGACTTAATTGCCAATCAGCGGTGACGTTGTCACTAGCATTGAATTACGTTGGATGGCAGACCTTAGTTGTAAACCCGCACTTCCGCTTACTGGCGGCTGTGCGGGCTAGCTCAATTTTAGGCTGGATTAATAGCAAATAGCGTTTCTATCTCAATATTTATCTCAGGTGAGAATAAACCTTTAACTTCAACCAAAGAACTGGCTGGCAAGTTTGCACCATAAAATTTATACATAACATCACGTAAGGTACTTAGCTGCGAAATGTCCGTCACAAAAATCGTTATCTTAATAAGATCAGCAAAACTGCTATTTTCAGCCTGCACAATACTAGCGATTTGATGAAAAATCTCTGTAGCTTGTTCGGCCATACCTCTCCCTTGTGCAATGGTACCGAACGCTGTCATACCTGAAATATAAAGCAATCCATTGTGCTGCACGCTATGAACGTAAGCCCCCGCAGGGTTAGCAAGATGAGGATAGTTTTTACGAAGTAACGTCATATTTAAAATTCCTCTTTAAATCTATTGAAAATAAAATCTTGCACTCACCCCGTGGCTACGGGCATTCCTTCAGAATTAATATAATCAAGATTTGCAACTAATATACGAGCATAGATAACCGGCTGTTATCGATAATATACCGTTAACAGCCTTTTAAAATTAGATAGGAGGTTAATTAGGCCAAGAGTAATTTCTGTAACTCTGCCAGCGAACTGACTTGGTAACGAGGCGCAATATTATCATCCGGTACACTGCCGTGCATATTAAGCCAGCAAGTATCTATCCCTGCATTAATACCACCCTGAATATCAGAATGCAGATTATCGCCCACCATTAGAATATGCTCTTTGGCCGGGTTATTCATTAAATTGAAAGCATGCTCAAATATAGCCACATCCGGTTTGGCCACCCCGACTTGTTCAGAAATGATCAGCGGAGAAAAGACATTTTTCAGACCAGTACGTTCCAAACGTATCGTTTGTAGCTCGGTAAAACCATTGGTAATAATACCCATATTCACTTTACCACTCAAGGCATCAACCAACTCACGGGCACCCGGTAGGAGTGAACAGATATCCGCCATGGCGACTAAAAACTCACTGTTCAACCGAGTAGCTGCCACCCCCAGTTTCTCTGCCCACATCTCAAAACGGGTGTTTTGTAATTCGCTGGCGGATATTTTCCCATCTTGATAATCAACCCACAGCGGTTTATTAACCAATTGATAATAATCGAAATCCTGCACGGAAAAATCCACATTAAAGCGAGAAAACATCAGCTTTAACCCTTGATATGCATCAAAGTGAAATAGTGTCTCATCCGCATCGAACAGTATCCATTGGTATTTCATCACGACTATCTCTCTGACATTATTAGGCGCGCTATGGTAGCGATTATTAGCATTCAGCTCAAGTTACACCGCGGCGATACCTGGCTAATCATATTAATAGTGCTGCCGATATATCACGGTTTATTGCGATAACTTCTTCACCGGTTACCAAGGGGGCATCAAACGCCGATAATACTTTGCGGTTGATTTCAATCAGCGCGTCGTCAATTTTGATTTCCATATCTAACGCGATATCTGCTAATTTTTCTCTTTCCCAAGAGTCGCGGGAAATCAATAATTTCAAGAAAGTCACGATGCTATCGGGCAAATTAGCACTAATTGCTGCTATTGATTGTGGATTAATATCTTCCTGAGTCGATACCTCAGTATTTTCAGTAACAAACAGACTCTCCAGCAACACCACTAATTCCTGGCTTTCATTTTTTAACAGATTAATACGGTCTGTATCATTAATAACTTCAGCGGCTTGAGACGGCAGACTCAGTGTCATCGGGGTTGCACGGCTATCAAGAACGCTATAAACCAATTTGCTGTCTAAGGCAAAACGCTTATATACCCGCTCAAGAAATTTCACTTCTGGTGGCGTAATGGTTCCCTCTACCTGAATCAAATGTGCCAAAAAGCGAGCAATGGCCCGACGGTTCTCCAGTGAGAGCGGCTCAAGATTATTTTTCAGGGCCAGCAGGGTATTATTTTTCCTGATACCGGGTTGGAGATAAGCTTTCAACCGCATACGCTGACCGGGGCTAAGATAACTCCAGGCATCAATATGTCGGGTCAATATCATAGATTCTGGCTCACCGATACGCCCATCGATCATCACCGCTGCGCAAGCCAACTCCACCGCAAGCATGGTCACGCGGTATGCGGCAAAGGTGGCAGATTCAGCCACCATTGACTCAATAGGGAACAGTGCCACAGTATCTTGCAAAACAGGTGTGCGGTTATCTGCTCTGACATCAGGTTCAATACCCACTTGCAGTGATGCTAATGCAAAGGTTAATGCCATAACCTGACTGCGGGATAAACGCTCTAATGGCTTGGTGTCGCACGCCGTACTGAGCCGAAGAAAAAGCTCATCCAGCGTTACCATCAACAAACCATAACCCACTCTCGCTTTGATACTTTCTAACTCTGTTTTTAATGCTGCTGACCACAACGGCATCGGTAATAATAGTTGCCCTTCCAGTGACATTTTTTTCTTTGGATTAACACTGGCAAAACGGTTATAGATATCCAGGTCATGCTGGCAAGATTCAAATATTGGCCTCAGTTTATCCCTATGCGCTTTACACACAGCCACATTCGGCAGTTCCCCCATCTGCTGAAAGAACTCTTGCCCCATTAATCCCGCAGATGCAGGGCGATAAAATATCAGTAACTTGGTTTTATTTATGGGTAATAAAAATCCGTCTCCATACTGCTCACGATAACGCTGCTGAAAAAGTGAGGAGAAAATATCAGCACAATGTGCCATTGAGATATTCTGATTTATCGCCGGATCAGCCTCGCCCCAGGCGAGCGCCCAGGTGGCAGGCAAAGGTTGCTGGTCGACAGCCAACTGCCCTAAACCAACCAGTAGCGCCAACGGAAGTTCTGTTGATGCCTCGCGGGTTAATGGGGGTGGAGATAGATAGAGTTTCTCTTCTATATTCACTCGAGATATATAAACCAACAAGTTCTGCGCATAATGATTAAATGCGTTATTTTTCCCATAAATATTTAGCAGGCGATTAATTTCTTCTTCAAGAACAGGAAGTTCTTTTTTCGCTACCGGATCAATCGCAGCATCGATTAAAATCCGATGTTCCAAACCATAGAAGAATAGGAAGACGTAACCAATATGCGCAGTAGGTGATTTACGCCCATCTGCAAGCCATTGTAAATAAGCTCTTCTCGCTTGCGGCGAACATGTCGAGTAATCAGGCGCATTATCAATCCGCGGCAAGGAGATATCTATTTCTTGTTCTGCCACATCCATCGATGGGTTAATAAATGCAGGTTCCGCACCAGTGCGATTACTTTTGTATTTATTACCAATGTAAATCATGCCATCGGGTAAATTTATTCCAGCCACAACCGCCAACTCTCCAGGACGTAACCAGGAAGCGCGGGCTAAAGATCCTCGCGAGGTCTCGGGTTTTTTAGTCGCGGGTTTCTTGATTTCATCAACTGATGGGGTCTGATTTGCGCTGCTACCTTCAATGCTATTTTCGGGTTCAAGCTGTGAAGGGGTAATAGGATAATCGCCAAGATCAGGTATCGCTGCAGTTTTCTGCATGTCCGCGCTAATAGATGAGGCGACAGACCGCTTAGTCCCTTTAAGATTTTGCCAGACAAAATACATGCATAAGATAGCCGCACTCAGTGCAATCCACACTTCTCTTGGGATACCTGTAATCAGCCCTAAAACGACTATTAGTAGGATAACCCAGCCGGTACCGGTAGATTTTCTCTTCGCCACGATGGTTTATATGCCCCTATCTTAAAATAGTAATTTTTATTCTGCCTTTAATGGCGATTTTTAATAAATAACTCTTTTCACACACGGTTTTTACACAAATAAACCACGGCAAAAAGCCGTAGAGAAAACCTGTAAATTTAACTTAAGTGCAATTTACAGGTTAAATAATAAGTCAGTGTTTTAATTTAATGCATCTGCCCACCATAACAACAGGCCAGAATGCACAATAAATCAATTATGCCAGTTGATTATGCATTCAGCTAGCAAAGACTATGCAACCATTGGATAAACTCCACCGCTCTTGGTTTGTCCAGGGTTCGCTTGGGGTAAATTAGATAATAAGGTTTTGTAACGGGTAATTTATGTTCAGACAACTGAATTAAACACCCTTCATCTAATTCTTTTTTAATCAAATGTTGTTGGCCCAGTAAAATACCGTTCCCCGCCACGGCCGAATCAATTGCCATGGAGGTTAAGTTGTAGATTGGCCCTCGGTTGGGAACACACTCATCTAGTTTTGCTGACAGCAGCCATTCATGCCAATCAGGTAAGAACTGCCCTTCTTTGCCCCAATCAACATGTATCATCGGGTAGATAATGTTGTGTTTGCCATCAAGCCAAGGGGTAGTTAATAGCAGTGGGCTTGCAACCGGAAAAACCCAATCCTGAAATAGCATTTCTTTCTCTTGTTGGGGATAATGTTCATCACCAAAAGCCAGGTAAAAATCTGCCGCAGTACGGTTGAAATCAACCACCCCGTGAGTAGCATGAATCCGAATATCCACATCGGGATATTGGGCTAACCACTGTTTGAGATGCGGATTAAGCCATCGACTCGCCAGGGCGGGCAGTGCTGAGATATTTAATGATATATTGCCTTTATCCCGCGCCATACTCTGTTGGGCCATCCGTAATGTTTCAAATGCCTGCTGTACATAAGCTAAATAGGCACTGCCCTTCGAGGTCAGTTCAACGCCTGATTTCGAACGGGCAAATAATTGAATCCCCAGATGTTGCTCTAACTGACGTATTTGCTGGCTAACCGCCGCTGGCGTTAATGATAACCGGGCCGCCGCACTGGCCAGACTGCCGGTATTAGCGGCTGTCTCGAATGCTAAAATGGCGGTTAACTTTGGCAAACGAACAGCCTTCAAACTATTCATAACAGCCCCCCTTATCCATAACGCATTATATTGATACCGATAGCCAAACTTAACCTAACAGTAACGTTTTATTGTTATTCCAGTTACAACTAATCCTATACAGTTAGGAACAGAAACCAAGCAACATTTAGCATTACTGGGAGGATATATGCAGCAGCTCAGCGAAATTATTAATATGGAAGCCAACCCAATCAACGATGTCATGTTCATCACACAGTGCAAGAACACGTTAGAAACATACGGCGCCTTGGTACTATCAGGCTTCTTGCAGCCCCGCGCACTGAGTAGTATTAAACAAGAAGGCGTCAGTCATAAGCATCGAGCTTACTATGCCGCTAATCAGCATAATGTTTATCTGACCAAAACCGATCCCGCCTTCCCTGCTGGTCATCCCCGTAATCGGTTGGTTACTTCATCAAAAGGCTGTATTACTGACGAAGAAATCCCTACCGATTCCGCATTACGAACGCTGTACAATGCGCAAGATTTCCAAGACTTCTTGTGTGCCGTATTAGATGAAAAACAACTCTACCCTTACGCCGATTCACTTTCTTCAATTAACTTGCACTACGCCAGTCAAGGCCAAGAGTTAGGTTGGCATTTTGACAATTCATCATTCGCCATCACCTTATTAGTACAAAAACCGCAAGCGGGTGGCGTCTTTGAATATATTGAAGAGATGCGCGATGCCGATAAAGGAGAGATGAATTACTCAGGAGTGGAACAACTGTTAAACCAACAGGTCACACCTAAAACATTGCAAATTGAACCGGGGGACTTAGTGCTATTTCGTGGAAGAAATGCGATTCACCGGGTCACGCCGACCCAAGGGAATATCACACGAATGCTGGTAGTGTTAGCCTATAATGCTCAACCCGATATTGCGCTATCCGAGACAGCCAGAATGACTTTTTACGGTCGTATTTAGTTTTCAGTGGTTTGGCATTTACTTAACGGCTCTGCGGGCGTCCTTGCCCGCTAATAACATAGCTATTCTCTGCCAGCATACAACATTAAACCACTCCGGTGGTCACGCTGAAATGGCGGCTCTCTCCTGGGGATAGCATTATTAACGTCCCCTTTTCTTTCGCCGCCAAATACCCTTCCGGGCGACAGGTTGCAGGTAAAATAAATGCAGCCACTTTTTGATCGCCATTATGTAAAATCCAACGAGTAGCATAATTAAACTGCGCGGTGGAAAAACGAGTCACAAAACGATGCCCTTGCGGGGACAACATAAAGAATTCTGCATTATCAACATATTGTGCAAGATTATCGGCAAAAAATACAATTTCTGGATCGTAAAACTCCGATTCATTTAAATCGGTTAATCCCTGAGTTCTTTCCCGTAATTGTTGGGTGTAGTGCAACCATTGCGGGGTTGGGTGTACATGTGCCGGTACTGTCTCACGCAATTTCAGTGCTGAACCGGGTAAGTTTTGACGGAAAGTGGCCCCAGGAATATAGGTGTAATTCATATGACACATATATTGCAGAGGCATCGGCATACTGGATAAGTTAGTCACCTTCATCTCAATATCGAACTGCGCACTACCGGCCCTGAGCCTAACCAGCGGTTGCGCGCAATAATGATCACCGAACCCTTTCACATATTCCACACTGCCCGTGACGGCAAGTGTGTCGCCGTCAATAAGGAGCCAAGCGTAGTCCATTTCAGCACAAGGCATCTCGCCGTGTAATACATGGTCGTCCTCAGGCGATGGACAACCATTACGGCGCAAACCCGAATGGAAAGCAAAACAACCGTAGGTATCAACAATGTTCTCTCCACGCTTAGGTCGAGAGAACATATTTTCCATTTTCAGGTTATGCCCATCAAATTCCGCATCCCAAATCATTTGGCCGTAATAAGGTAAAACGGTCAGGTACCCACGAGAATTAACAATCTTCAGAGCTTCAATACCTGAGGCATATTTAAAACTGATAACAGTAAAATCACTACTGCTATAGATCTCTTGCTCCTGAAGACTGAACTGTTCACGGATTAGCGTTATTTTGGCGGTCATTTATTGTTACTCCCGGTTCAATTAAGACTCATTATTTGCCAATGTTGCCGCACTTGTCCGTTGTTTATTGCGCAGTTCACCCCAAAAATAGAAACCAACATAGGCGAAACACAATAATGAGACAAAAAATGCATGTTGCATTGAACCAAGATGGTCAGAGACAAACCCTTGTAATGCTGGTACCACTGCAGCCCCCACTATCGACATCACAATAATGGCCCCGGCCACTTCGGTATATTTGTTGTCTACTGTATCCAGGGTGCCTGCATAGATAGTCGCCCAGCAGGGCCCAAACAAGACGCTAACAAATACGGCTGCATATACCGCCGTAAAGTTGGGTACGGTTACGACATAAAGCAACGTTAATGCACCTAAAATAGAATAGGCAATTAACACTTTTTCGGCTTTAAATCGTGTCATCAGGAAGTTGGCCACAAACTTACCAATGAAGAAGCAAATAAAACTGTAAATCATAAAGTTCGAGGCATCTCGTTCATTAGATGCGCCCAGGTTTAAGGCCAGGCGAATCGTAAAGGACCATACTGCGACTTGCATACCCACATAGAGGAACTGCGCCGCAATGCCTTTTTTAAAACGACTGTTCCCAGCTAAATATTTCAAGGTTTCTTTTAATGACGGTGAAACCACTTTTTTACCGCTATCACCTTGTGGTTTGCAATGAGGATAACGAGTAATAACAAATAACAGCATAACCAGCAGCAGAACGAAAATCAGATATTTATAAGGCTCCAATGTATGTTCTAACATCGTAAGACGAAAAGCATGAATCTGATCTGGCGTCATCGCGGCCATTTGGTTGTGTAAACTATCACCTTCCTGAAATACCAAGTATTTACCGAGTACTATCCCCATCAATGCACCGATCGGGTAGAAAGTTTGGCTGATATTAAGCCGTAAAGTGGCATAGTCTTTATGACCAATCATGGAGCTGTAGGTATTAGCAGCAGTTTCAAGGAAACTTAAACCAATAGCGATGGCAAAAATAGCGGCCAGAAACATAGTATATGTTGCCATATGGGAAGCAGGATAAAACAACATACATCCGATAATATAAAGTGTTAACCCAGTTAATATAGCAACTTTGTAGCTGCTTTTTTTGATGACCAAAGAGGCAGGAATAGCAATCAGAAAATAACCGCCATAAAAGGCACTTTGTACCAGTGCACTGGCAAAATCACTGAGTGCAAATACGCTTTTAAATTGAGTAATTAAAATATCATTCAGACTGGCTGCACATCCCCAGAGCGGGAATAAGCAGGAAAGCAAAATAAATTGGAATAACGGTGTTTTATTTAAATAGCCATCTGGCAGTTGAACGGTATTAAGGCGCATTTTATTTTCCTTGGTGTAGGGTCTTTAAAAAATCAATAAATTGCGACGCATCAGGATAAGAACGTTGGGTTCCCTTTCCTGTGACACTGTAGGCTGCAAAAGCAGAAGCCATTTCCATCGCTTTTAATATATTGCCGTGCTGGACATATTCATGAGCAAAACAACCAATGAAAGCATCACCTGCGCCGCTGGTGTCGATGGCGTGGACACTAACCGGTGGCACATGGTCAATGTGTTCACCGTGCATCCATAATGAGCCGCGATGCCCCAAAGTAATGATCAGGTTATGTAACCCTTTATCCAATAAGCTGCGCCCTGCACGGTAAATGTTATCCAGACTATCAACTGGCATTCCGGTCAGAATCGCGAGCTCAGTTTCATTTGGCATAAAGAACTCGCACTGACATGCATAGCCGATATCCAATGCTTTAGATGCGGGGGCTGGATTAAGAATGACTTTAATCTGGTGCTGGCGGGCAAAGTCGATAGCGGCGTAGACCGTTTCCAGCGGAATTTCGAGTTGTAGAATAATCAATTGGCAAGCTTTGAGCGCATCAGCAGCAGCATCGATATCCGCGGGTAACAAATGATTGTTAGCGCCTTTGATAATCAAAATTCGATTTTGTGATGATTTATCGACGAAAATCGGAGCCACACCACTCGAGGCCCCTGTAACTGCTTTTACATACTGGGTATCAACCCCAGCTTTTTGTAGATTCCTTATGGTATTTTCCGCAAATAGATCATCACCAACCCGAGTGATCATCATCACATTGGCACCTAACTTGGCAGCGGCAACCGCCTGATTGGCCCCTTTACCGCCGCACCCAATTTCAAAATTCGGTGCCTCCAATGTTTCCCCGACTTGCGGCATTTCATCAATATAAGTGATCAGATCAACCATGTTGGAACCAATTACTGCAATATCCATTGTTAACCCCTTTATTCTAATTTTTACCACGCAATGTTATTGCAATAACATTATCAGCTGACAAATGTTATGTGTGTGACAAAGATCGCAGCAATTGAAGTACACAGCATGGGAGAGACAGGAGTTTGGCATGAATTAAAATGTTATTATTATAACAATTGGTAAGAAATGATAATGTAAATCAGTGATATTTAGAGGATGGATATAATCGTAGCTAACAGAAACTAAAAATCCCGGCCATTATTGCACCGGGATTATTCAGCGAATTGTGCTGTAACAGGTGTATCGTGACTTATTTAATCGCCATAGCATCACGCATGGTAAAGAACAGGTCGGTTTGGTCTGTTAGACCAACCACATTTGCCGCATGTGGTCCGTAAGCTGCTATGCGCAATTGGGTACCCGTGTGCCCTTGAGAATCATCTTCAGAGTTGCCATAGCTTATCGCCATAACTGCGCCATCTTTCGTGGTTAACGCTTGTGTTAAGCCAGGAGCTTTTGCATCTGCTTCAATAATTTGACTGGAATGCGCGTGATCTGCCGTCACAATAACCAAGGTATTACCTTCTGCACGCGCAAACTCCAGTGCTTTTTGTACTGCTTCATCCAAATCGACAGTTTCACCGAACTGACCACAAGGATTCGCCGCATGGTCTTGTTTATCAATGGATGCCCCTTCAACCTGTAAGAAGAATCCTTTTTCGTTATGTTTCAGCAGGTCAATTGCTTTTTCAGTCATCACTGCCAAGGTTGGAATATCTTTAGTACGCTCGGCATTGTTTTCACAAACTACCGGCGGCTTATCTAAATTGCCATGATAAGACGCTTTCGGCCCCTGCCAACGTACTGGCATGTTACCTGGGCTAAATAACCCTAATAGCGGTTTTTGTTGGTCTGCCTGCTTTATTGCATTCAGATCGTCAAGATTTTCGACAATAACATAACCTCGAGCCAAGGCTTGTTCACGCAGAGATTTATCTTTCCATTCACCGGCTTTAGCGACTTGGCTGAATGATTTAGCGCCACCACCCAATGTGACATCCGCGCGCCCGGCAATCATCTGCTCAGTAATTGAACCGCGCCCACCCTTTTCCAGCGCATTGCTACTGCACTTCTCGCTTGTTTCCTCCGGGCCATAGCATTTTCGCCCAGTTACGTGAGCAAACTGTGCCGCAGGAGTGGCATCTTGCAGTTCAGCAGTTGAAACGTTACCAGTTGCTTTACCGGCTTTCTTCGCTAACTCCAACAAGGTGACGTGATCTTTTCCGAACACATCAACACCCAGCGCGCCGTTATACGTTTTTACACCTGAGGACCAAGCTGTTGCGGAGGCAGCTGAGTCAGTCACGTAATCCGGTTTTTGCGTTTTCTTATCTAATGAGTAGTGCGTGTATTGCCCTGTCAGTGGTAACGCATCAATTCCTTTAAAGAAACCACCGGCCCCCATAGCATAGTTACGTGCTGAGGTGATTTCTGAATCGCCCATACCATCGCCAATCAGTAAAATGACATTCTTTACGGTTTTATTGGAAAGCGAATCACGAAGAGCCTGTGTCTGATCACCGGTCAAACGTCGTGCCCCGCCAAATTGAGTGACATCTCCCTTGGCGCTACGGTCATATAAGCCAGTGGCGGAAGCAACAGCATTCGGTGTAAACAATGAACTGGTGAGTATCAGACTGGATAACGCTATGCCGGACAAAGTGGATACGCGGTTCTGCATCGGTATAATTCCTTGTTGTAAAACAGTAATACAATTTGTATTGATTGGTTACAACGGATACTAGAACAAGCGAATGACGCTTTTATGACAGTCGCGATTAATTGTTATCTCTGACAATGCAGGCTCCCCTGACCTTTCCACGCGTTCACCACAGGCTAAATCAGGCCACCGTTGGCGCGTAAAACTTGCCCATTAATCCAGCCACCGTCTTTTCCAACCAGAAAAGCCACGGCTGCTGCAATATCCTCTGGCGTTCCTAATCTTTCTAGTGGCGCCATTTTCGCCATTTTTTCAATTAATTCGGGTGATTTACCATCAAGGAAGAGCGAGGTTGCCGTCGGCCCAGGAGCCACAGCATTAACGGTGATATTACGCCCCCGCAACTCTTTCGCCAGAATAGCTGTCATGGTTTCAACCGCCGCTTTGGTTGCAGCATAAACACCGTATTTTTCCAGTTTCAGCCCGACAACACTGGTTGAAAAGTTTACGATGCGGCCGCCATCTTTCAAACGCTTTGCCGCTTCACGCATCCCGTTAAAGCTCCCTTTCAGGTTAATGGCGATCTGGCGGTCAAAGTGTTCATCATCACTGTCTGCAATGGCACTGAGAGATAGAATTCCAGCATTGTTGACCAAGACATCAACCCCGCCAAACGCAGCTTCTGCTTGAGAAAATAACTGTGCAACCGCTGCGGCATCACTGATATCCCCCTTCGCACTCACTGCATTTCCGCCCGCTTGTTGAATTTTGCGCACCAGTGTTTCCGCCTCAATGTCACTCCGGGCATAATTGATCAGAACGGTATACCCCTCCTGAGCCAAACGCTCAGCAATTGCTGCGCCAATACCACGTGATGCTCCGGTTACAATGGCAACCTGCCCGGTTGTATTCACCATGATTTTCTCCTCGATGTGTATTTTATCGTTTGTGACGATGCATTGATTGCTATCCAGCAAGTGGAGCATGCTATGTTTAACCGCCCGCAAACAGAGAATGCCACTTTTATCGTTTCGGATAATCATCTATTATTCGTTAACACTATCCGAATAAAGCGAACAATCACGTGGACCGAATTGATGCAATGCGGGTATTTATCAGGGTAGTGGAACAACGCAGTTTTACCCAAACCTCCCAAGATTTAAATCTACCGCGATCTACAGTGACAGATGCCATTAAACAGCTCGAAAAGCGTTTAAATGTGCGCTTATTGCAGCGAACTACCCGACATGTTAGCCCTACTCTGGATGGTGGAGCTTACTACCAGCGCTGTCTGCGTATTATTGCTGATATTGAAGATGCTGAAATGGCCTTTGCCAATGCCAAGCCACGAGGTTTGTTACGAATTGATGTACAGGGCACGTTAGCCCGCCATTTCGTCTTGCCACAATTACCTGATTTTATTGCTCAATATCCTGACATTGAGTTATTTATCAGTGAAGGTGACCGCTTGGTCGACCTTATTCGAGAAGGTATTGACGGGGTGCTACGTGTAGGTAATTTACAAGACAGCGATATGGTCGCCCGCCGAGTGGCGTTGTTGCCACAAGTCACCTGTGCTGCACCGCAATATTTACAACGACAGGGTACCCCACTCCGGTTGGACCAATTATCAGGTCATCAGATGGTAGGTTTTCGTTCTAGCGCAACCGGTAGCCTGATGCCACTGGAATTTGGCACTGACAGCACCCTTAGCCCCGATAAAACAACAGGTTATAATAAAGCAGCGTCCTCCAGGGTAATAACAGAAAGCGCATATCTACCCTCTGCTTCGTCATCATCTACTAAAACGCAGCAAGTAAAATTACCGACTGTTCTATCAGTCAGTGGTGCAGAAAGCTTTGTAGCAGCCGCACGTCTTGGATTGGGTATTATTCAAGTGCCTCGTTACCATATCGAATCTGACTTAATCGCTGGCACCTTGGTTGAGATACTACCAAAATACGCACCACCCCCGATGCCAGTCTCGTTCCTGTATCCTCACAACCGCCAGCTTTCCCCTCGAGTACGTATTTTTAGTGACTGGTTGAGCCAGTTATTTCTTGCCACCGAGATAAAGTGATAATACGCCGGTACGCCTATCCTGAATCAATGTTGCCACGATAGGCAGCCGCACCAACCGGCACAGCCGCCACTCATTATTGTGCTTTTTCAACCGATTGACAGATATCGATATCAAAATAACCATCAGTTATGCCGTCATTGAGGTAAACCTCATAACACGCACCTTCTACCGAACGATAACCACTTTGTGGCAGATGCTGGTTATACAACTCGCTCCAGGCTTTGGCATAATCATCATCCGTTACCCTGGTGTGATACACCGCATACAACCCCCCGGGAATCACTTGTAGTTGTAGTTGATCACTGAGTTCTGCGGGCAACACATAATCGTCAGCCACAGACAAGGATATGTCAGCCCGTAGCTCAGCAGGAGGATTAGTCTCAGGATTGTCCCAGTAAAGAGCCAACCACTCTTTCCCAGGGATTTGGTACTGAGTATAGAGTGAAGAAAGTTGGTTAAAGCCTTGCGGGATAGTCTCGTGATAAGGGCCGACCAGCCGAATACTGACTATTTGCTGCGGTTGCTTTTCTACTATCTTAAATGTCATATCGCTACCTCGACTTAATGGTTTCAAGAAAGATGAAGTGACCAAAAATGCGACTTTACGCCACAACTGTACATTTATACAGTATAGCGAGATTTTATGACACTCGGTTAATTTTCAACCTTGACTTGTGAAGAACTTCGCAAAAAATCATCCGCCTGTTTAAGCTGATGATGGCTGAAAACGGTTATTCCGTGGCGGCGCAATAACGCCGTGGTGACTCCCTGTCCTGTGCGCTGGGTGCCGCTAAAATGACCATCATAGATGCGGCTGCTCCCACAAGATGGACTCCCTTCGGTCAAAATTGCTACTGTGCAGCTGTGCTTTTGCGCCAACTCCAGAGCCTGATAAGCCCCTTGCAAAAACTCCCGGCTAACATCATTGCCCCACTGCTCGGTCACCCGCGCCAGCCCTTGCAACACCGCCTCGCCGTTACCTTGCTGAATTTCGGCAGGCGGACGCGGTACCGGCATACCTGCGGATAATTCAGGGCAAATAAGGACCAGTCGCCCCTCATCCTGCCAGCGTTGAATAATTTCATCGCTAACAGACAGGGCACTGCCGTTATAACGTACCGGTTTTCCCATTAAACAGGCACTGATCAGAATGCGCGCAGGTTTTGGTTCCACGTAATTATCAACCTTAATATTATGCAGCGAATAAAAAATGATGATTATGCTGATAATAACCAATTAATGGCTGTTGGTCATGAGCGTGCGTTGATAATTGTTGCAGAACAGATAATTTTCATGTCAATAAATGGCATTGTTGCTTATTTTGCATAATTCAATGCCGCTAACACCTGCGGCAACAGTCGCGCCAAACGGCTCGCCCAGAGCGCCTGACCTGCTTGATGCGTAATAAGATCCTGACGAATCTCAATACCCACATAAGGTAACTGCCGCTGTTCTGCGTGGAAGGGTAACGTGAAATCTGTTGCATCCGTCATGGCATAAGGTTCGTTAATCCCGACGTGCAGGTCACCTTCTTGCTGTAACAATGAAACCAGTTGCAAAGCAAACTCAGGATTACGATGAAACAAGGTACCAATCTGCCAGGGGCGCGCGATGTTTTTAAACGACGGTGTAAAACTGTGCATGGAGAGGATCACGCTCATCTGGCCGCTATCACGACGTTGATTCAGCGTTTGTGTAATCAAATCATGATAAGGCTGGAATACCTCAACCCGGCGCGCTTCAGCCTCTGCTACGGTGACACCAATATTGCGCGGGATCCGTGTGTGCTCGGAAATTTCAGGGATCGAACTGGCGATTCCCGGCGTGCGATTGCAATCAATCACCAATCGCGAATACTGCTGATGAATCAAGGTTGCATCCAGATACTGGCTAAGTAACCGCGCCATTGCCAATGAACCTATATCCCAACCGATGTGGCGGTCAATTTCTCCTGAGGGTAACCCCAAATCACCAAGTTGAACCGGTATCCGTTGACCGGCATGGTCGGCCAGTAAGATAAATGGTGATTGGCTGTGCGGGCGCTCGATAACAACTGACTGAGGATCGCCATCACGTAATAAAGGAGACAAAATGATATTTGACATGGAGTTAGTACCTGGCATGAAGTGGCAATCGTAAGTATCAGTCGTCACAACAGTTAATACTCACAAACAAGGGCTTTCGTAATCAATAAGCTATCATCCTAGCCGCTAATGTTGGGTTCGCCCACCCCGAATTTATACCTAAATTTTCTTGGTTATGCGATTATCGCCACAGTAGGTATCTTTTGATGCCATATTTCAGGCAATCATTATCGGCAAAACTGTCTACAACCAACAGCAGCATAGCGGAGACTTATGGAAACGTTTTTTATTGATCGGATGGCAACTCCACAAGGTGAACTGTTACTGATCGCAGACCAAGAAAACCGGCTACGTGCCATCGATTGGACTGACCACTACGAGCGTCTGATGAAGTTGCTAGGCAACCATTACGGCCAGGGCGCGTTTACATTGGTTGAAGAACGCAATCCCGGTGGGCTAAGTGACAGTATGCAACGCTATTTTGCTGGTGACCTGAGCATTATTGATAATTTACCGGTTAAAACCGCTGGGACTGATTTTCAGCGTCAAGTCTGGCAGGAGCTGCGAAAAATCCCCTGTGGCGAAACGATTACTTATGGCGAGTTAGCAAAACGAATCAACCGCCCTACCGCTTCGCGGGCTGTCGGGATGGCGAATGGATTGAACCCTATTTCAATTGTTGTCCCTTGTCATCGGGTCATTGGGCAACAAGGTGCATTGACAGGATATGCCGGTGGAGTGGAGAGAAAACGCTGGTTATTAATGCATGAGGGTTATCTTTTAGCACGCTAACTATTGTTGCTCTTATCAGACGCAAGAAAAGATGTTAAAATTGACGCATATCAATATTAATGGGAATACCCTATGATCCCGGAAAAACGCGTAATCCGACGTATCCAGTCTGGTGGTTGTGCAATTCACTGTCAGGATTGCAGTATTAGCCAGCTCTGTATTCCGTTTACCTTAAATGAAAACGAGCTGGATCAGCTCGACAATATCATTGAAAGGAAGAAACCTATTCAGAAAGGACAGGCGCTGTTTAAAGCGGGTGATGAACTCAAATCCCTGTATGCCATCCGTTCCGGGACCATTAAAAGCTACACCATTACCGAAGAAGGTGATGAGCAAATCACCGGTTTCCATCTGGCGGGTGATTTAGTCGGTTTTGACGCTATCAGCAATTTGCAGCATCCGAGCTTCGCACAAGCTCTGGAAACATCCATGGTTTGTGAAATCCCGTTTGATACGTTGGACGATTTATCCGGCAAAATGCCAAATCTGCGCCAGCAGATGATGCGCCTGATGAGTGGTGAGATCAAAGGTGACCAAGATATGATTTTGCTACTTTCCAAAAAGAATGCAGAAGAGCGTCTGGCGGCCTTTATCTATAATCTGTCTCGCCGTTTTGCTCAACGTGGTTTCTCTCCACGTGAGTTCCGCCTGACGATGACCCGTGGTGATATTGGTAACTATTTAGGTCTGACGGTAGAAACCATCAGCCGTTTACTGGGCCGTTTCCAGAAAAGCGATATTCTGAGTGTGAAAGGTAAGTACATTACTATCGAGAATACCGAAGCTCTGGCCAAACTGGCGGGTAATCCAAGACCAAGTCTGTAACCTGATCAAAACCAGAATAATAAATACCTGATAGATTTCAAGTTGCAGGACGGCGGTAAGTAACGGCCTCGTAGAGACCAGGTCTGAGGATCGACCGAGTAACACAAGCCGTCAGCAAATCTGCAACTTGAAAATTTATTGGTCTGCTTCCCCCAGCCACCTATCCTGTTTCCCTTTCATGGTTTACTCTTTAACTAACATACTGTTAATTCACGTTTGTAAGGAGACTCTATGGCAAAGTATCAGAATATTCTGGTTGCTATTGACCCCAATCAGGATGATCAACCTGCACTAAGACGTGCAGTTTACCTTGTGCAGCGCAATGGCGGCACAATCAAAGCATTTTTGGCTATTTATGATCTGTCATATGATATGACCACCCTGCTGTCGCCTGATGAGCGTACCGCAATGCGTAAAGGGGTTATCAGCCAACGTTCCGCATGGATAAGCGAGCAATGCCGCTTTTATCTTGATGCCGGTATTCCAATTGAAATCAAAGTGGTATGGCATAATCGGCCCTATGAGGCCATTATTCAGGAAATCCTGAACGCCAAGCACGATTTGTTGTTAAAAATGGCGCATCAACACGACCGCCTGGAGTCGATTATCTTTACCCCAACCGACTGGCATTTATTGCGTAAGTGCCCATGCCCAGTCTGGATGGTGAAAGACCAACCTTGGCCGGAAGGCGCCACAGCGCTGGTGGCCGTTAACCTCTCAAGTGAAGATCCACTCCATGACCCACTAAATCTCCGTTTGGTCAAAGAGACCAGAGAGTTAGCCGAACATGTCAATCAAACGCCAGTGCATCTGATCAGCGCCTACCCGGTAACCCCGATTAATATCGCCATTGAATTGCCTGATTTTGACCCGAGCGTCTATAACGATGCCATTCGTGGTCAGCATTTGGTTGCGATGAAAGCATTACGCCAGCAATTTGGCATTGATGAAAAATTCACCCATGTTGAAAAAGGTCTCCCTGAAGAGGTTATCCCTGATTTGGCTGAACACTTGCGGGCTGGGGTGGTTGTTCTGGGTACCTTGGGGCGTACTGGGCTATCTGCCGCCTTTATTGGGAATACTACCGAACATGTGATCGACCATCTTAAGTGTGACTTACTGGCAATTAAACCCGAAGGATTTACCTGTCCGATAGAAGGCCATGAAGATCTGGAAGAGATTGAATAACCCTTGTCTGACATCACCCATTGATTAAATCAAAAAGAAGGGCCACCAAATAGGTGGCCCTTGATCTGCGATTCGTAATAACGAATTACAATGCGCGTAAAATTGCTTCTACGCTGTCTTTAGCATCGCCAAACAACATTTGGGTATTTTCTTTAAAGAACAATGGGTTTTGCACGCCAGCATAACCGGTATTCATTGAACGTTTAAAGGCAATAACACTTTGCGCTTTCCATACTTCCAACACCGGCATGCCGGCAATCGGACTACGCGGGTCTTCAAGTGCTGCTGGGTTAACCGTATCGTTGGCACCAATCACCAACACGACATCAGTACTTGGGAAATCATCATTGATTTCATCCATTTCCAGCACTACGTCATAAGGGACCTTGGCTTCAGCCAATAACACGTTCATATGACCTGGCAAACGCCCAGCTACCGGGTGAATACCAAAGCGGACTTTGATGCCCCGCGCTTGTAGTTTTGCAGTAATCTCAGCGACGGGGTATTGTGCCTGTGCCACTGCCATGCCATAACCCGGAGTGATGATAACTGAGCTAGCATTTTTCAGCAGGTCAGCCACTTCTTCAGCCGTGGTTTCACGGTATTCACCCATTTCTTCAGCATTACCGGTTGAAGAACCATCAGTACCAAAGCCACCGGCGATCACACTGATAAATGAGCGATTCATCGCTTTACACATGATGTAAGACAGAATAGCACCGGAAGAACCGACCAAGGCACCCGTTACAATCAACAGGTCATTGCTCAACATGAAACCTGCCGCAGCCGCAGCCCAACCGGAGTAGGAGTTCAGCATTGAGACCACAACCGGCATGTCAGCACCACCGATAGATGCCACCAAGTGCCAGCCAAAGCCCAAAGCAATCACCGTCATCAATAACAACGCGACCACTTGTAAGCTAACGCTGTCGGTTTTGACGAACAGAATCATCAGCAGGAATGACACAACCAGTGCCACCAGATTCAACTTATGGCGTTGTGGCAACATCAGTGGTTTGGATGAGATAATCCCGCGTAACTTACCAAAGGCAACAATAGAACCGGTGAATGTTACTGCCCCGATAAAAATACCTAAGAAGACTTCAGTCAGATGGATATTAACCATCACCGCGTCCATCACCACCGGGCCGTGATCCAGATAGCTGTTAAAGCCAACCAGAACGGCTGCCAGACCGACGAAACTGTGCAAAATGGCAACCAGTTCTGGCATTTCAGTCATTTCGACTTTCTTCGCCAGATAGATACCAATTGCGCCACCAATCACCATGGCAATGATGATCCAGGCAACATTACCTGAATCCGGCCCAAGGATGGTGGCGATAAGCGCGATGGCCATACCGGTCACACCGAAAGTGTTACCTTGTTTGGATGTTTCGTGGCGCGACAGCCCAGCCAAACTGAAAATAAATAAAATCGCAGCAACTATGTACGCAGCTGTAACGAGACCACTAGACATCAGTTACCCCTATATTTTTGTGTGACATTATTTTTATACCCACCGAGTTTTATACCACTCAGTTTTTACGGAACATTTTCAGCATGCGCTGGGTGACCGTAAAGCCACCAAAAATGTTGATACTGGCAATCAGTACGGCAATAAAGGATAAGAAGCTTACCCAACCGCCATGGCCAATCTGCAATAATGCACCGACGACAATAATGCCTGAAATGGCGTTAGTGACTGACATTAAAGGTGTATGTAGTGCATGGCTGACGTTCCACACCACGTAATAACCCACTACGCACGCCAGTGCAAAGACCGTAAAGTGAGATAAAAACTCTTTCGGAGCAACATTTGCTAACCAGCCAAACAACACAACGACCAGTGCCATAATGATGTATTTCGGCCATGGCGAGCTAGGCTTGGCGTCTTCTTTCACAATAGGTTCAGCTTTAGCCGCCTGAGGCTGTGCTGATACCTGAATAGGCGGCGCTGGCCACGTTATTTCACCGGTTTTGACCACGGTTACACCGCGAATCACGGTATCTTCGAAATCAATATCTATCTCACCATTTTTCTCTTTACAGAGTAATTTCAGCAAGTTAACCAAGTTGGTTCCGTAAAGTTGCGATGACTGCGTGGGTAAACGGCTAGGCAGATCGGTATAGCCGATAATTTTTACGCCATTGTCTGTCACTGTCACTTTATCGGCGACGGTCAGTTCACAGTTACCACCGGTTTGCGCGGCCAGGTCAACAATCACACTGCCCGACTTCATGGATGCCACCATCTCTTTGGTGATCAACCGAGGAGCAGGTTTACCCGGAATCAGTGCAGTGGTAACAATGATGTCCACTTCAGCAGCTTGAGCGGCAAACAGTGCCATCTCGGCTTTGATAAAAGCGTCAGACATCACTTTGGCGTAACCATCACCACTGCCCGCTTCTTCCTCAAAGTCCAGCTCAAGGAATTCAGCACCCATACTCTGAACTTGTTCTTTTACTTCTGGGCGGGTGTCGAATGCACGCACGATAGCACCCATACTCCCTGCCGCCCCGATGGCTGCCAAACCTGCAACCCCAGCCCCGATAATTACCACTTTCGCCGGTGGAACTTTACCCGCGGCCGTAATTTGCCCAGTGAAGAAGCGACCAAATTCATGGGCAGCTTCAACAATGGCACGATAGCCGGCTATATTGGCCATTGAACTGAGCGCATCCATCGATTGCGCGCGAGATATGCGCGGCACTGAATCCATGGCCAATACGGTTACCTGACGCTCCGCTAACTTTTGCAGTAATTCCGGGTTTTGAGCTGGCCAGATAAAACTGGCTAACGTACTCCCAGCACGCATCAGGCTAATTTCTTCCTCAAGGGGCGCATTCACTTTGAGGATAAGGTCGGATTGCCACACATCGGTGGTATCCGTAATGGTGGCACCCGCTTCCTGGTACGCCGCATCGTCGAAGCTGGCTAAGTGACCAGCTCCACTTTCAATCGCCACGGTGAAGCCTAATTTCAGCAGTTGTTCCACCGTTTTCGGCGTTGCTGCAACACGGGCTTCATTGGCCAACCGCTCTTTTGGTACACCAATACGCATAATGTTCCCTTTTTACCTGTCTTTGATGATGAGTATTGCCATATCCATCTTACTCGGCGTTGCTGGGACGTTAGCGACTTACACTCACCCGAACCACTGACGTCGGATTCGTTTGCTTGCAGCCTACCGGCAACACCCACTAATTTGGGTATGCTTCAGTTCTATTTGGTTACTGATAAACCTGCTTTGCTACAGCTCCCTATAACCTACTGAAAATGTGACTGATGATCCATATCTGTATGTGCTTCTGGTGCAGTTTTTGCACTAAAACTGGCAGGCGGAAAGAACTCTCTATAATTCACTACAAAAATAATATTTACTAGCGGCTTGTCCTGCAACTTTGCACCAAAATAACAAGCCGGACAATAATGAGGCAGCCCAGTAATGGCGCGGCATCAGGTTAGCAAATGTAAATAATCAGCACTTATGACGTTAAAGCAATTATTCGTAAAGCTTATCCCTATTATTGCTGTAAAGTACCGGCGGGCTAATCTTCAGAATTGATATACTAAGTCATATAAATTGCTGAGACACCCGCCATTATTACATGTAATAATCATCTGCTATTCTGTTACACATCAATTGTTCCGCACGTATCAACGTTAATGCGCAAGGCGAAAGGATTTTTTATGAAGCTGAAATACACGATCATCGCATCGGCATTGCTATCACTCACCGCGCTTTCTGCTGCACAAGCGGCAAAAGAACTCGCGCCTGAGCAAGCAGCAGCCATTAAGCCATTTGATCGCATTACTATTACTGGCCGATTTAATGCAATAAATGAAGCAGCGGATGCGGTATCCCGCCGTGCTGACAAATTGGGTGCAGACTCCTTCTATATTCAGGATATCAACAGCAACAATAATGGCGGCAACTGGCGTGTAACGGCCGATGTTTATCATAACGATGCCGCGGAAGTGAGCAAAGAAACCCAGTATCGCGTCTTTAATGATGTGAAAGAATTGCCAAAAGCAGAAGCCTACGCGCTTCAGCCTTATGATACCGTTTCTGTTAGTGGCTTCTTCCGCAGCCAGCCTGATATCAACGATGCCATTTCAAAAGCGGCAAAAGAGAAAGGGGCTTACTCCTTCTTTATCGTACGTCAGGTTGATGCAAACCAAGGCGGCAACCAGTTTGTTACGGCATATGTTTATAAAGCAGATGCGGCAAAACGTGTTGTCCAGAGCCCAGATGTTATTCCTGCCGATTCTGATGCTGGTCGTGCGGCACTGGCTGCCGGTGGCGCAGCTGCTGCCAACGTTGAAATCCCAGGTGTTGCCTCTTCAGGTACGCCAAGTGCTGATGTGGGCCGTTTCTTCGAAACGCAATCATCAACCGGTAAACGTTACACTGTCACCCTGAATGATGGTACTCAAATTCAGGAGCTGAATAACACGACAGCCGCACAGATGGTGCCGTTTGATTCTATTACCTTTAGCGGTCACTACAACAGCATGACTGACGTATCTCATGAAGTGGCTAAACGTGCTGCGGCAAAAGGTGCGAAGTATTACCATGTGACTCGCCAGTGGCAGAACCAAAGTGGTGGTAACCTGAGTGTTAGCGCTGACTTGTTCAAATAAGTTTGCTTAAATCGTTACTGTAAGGGCAGCTCCGTGCTGCCTTTTTTTATGTGTCTGCTGTTGTCCTGCTTCTTATTGGTACGGACTGAATAATTTTTTGCCCAAATCGCATAACCAATCATTGCATGATCGCGTTCCACTCCGTAAAATCTCCCAAAAAATTTGGGGCTATTATCTGTCAATTATCGATAATCTTTCCTCATATAATGCTGCTTACAAGTCAGTAACCATTCATTAATACTTTCAAAACCAGGATCCATAATTGGAAAAAAAACTCGGCCTGACTGCGCTAACCGCGCTGGTCCTTAGCTCAATGCTGGGAGCGGGTGTCTTCAGCTTACCGCAAAATATGGCAGAAGTTGCCAGCCCTGCGGCACTGCTTATCGGCTGGAGTATTACCGGCGTGGGGATCATCTTCCTGGCGTTTGCCATGCTGTTACTGACGCGTTTGCGCCCTGATCTCGATGGCGGAATATTCACCTATGCCAAAGAAGGCTTTGGTGATCTTATCGGTTTTTTCTCAGCCTGGGGTTACTGGCTATGCGCCGTTATTGCTAATGTCTCTTACTTAGTAATTGTTTTTGCTGCATTAAGCTTCTTTACTGATAAATCGGGTCACATTATCTTCGGTGAAGGGAATACTTGGCAGGCATTGCTGGGAGCCTCCTTCCTGCTATGGTTGGTGCATGCACTGGTTCTGCGCGGTGTCCAAACCGCCGCCAGTATTAACCTGGCCGCCACCTTGGCAAAACTGCTGCCTATCGGTGGTTTTATTGTGTTGGCGGGACTTGCATTCAGCCTTGATACTTTCAGTTTTGATTTTAGTGGTGTCGCGCTGCATACCCCGGTCTGGCAGCAGGTTAAGGACACCATGCTAATAACGCTCTGGGTCTTTATTGGTGTGGAAGGCGCAGTCGTTGTTTCGGCCCGCGCACGCAATAAAAAAGATGTGGGTCGGGCAACCATGTTAGCCGTACTTTCTGCCCTGTGCGTTTATTTGCTCATTACCCTATTGTCTCTTGGCGTAGTGCCGCGGGCTGAGTTAGCAGGCATGCGTAATCCGTCGATGGCTGGAATTATGGTCGAGATGATTGGCCCTTGGGGGGAAGTCATCATTGCCACTGGGCTCATTATTTCTGTGTGTGGCGCTTATCTTAGCTGGACCATTATGGCTGCTGAAGTGCCGATGGTTGCAGCTAAGCACGGGGCTTTTCCCAAAATGTTCCGCCATCAGAATAAAAACAATGCACCGGCACAATCTTTGTGGTTAACCAACTGCGCAGTACAGGTGGCTCTGATTCTGATTTGGCTGACGGGTAGCAACTACAATACCTTACTAACAATTGCGTCAGAAATGATTCTGGTACCCTATTTCCTCGTGGGAGCCTTCTTATTTAAAGTCGCCTTAAAGCGTCATGACTGGCGTTTGATTGTTGCTGCCAGTGGCGCGTGCTTGTATGGTTTGTGGTTAATTTATGCTGCCGGATTAGTGTACCTGCTGTTGTCCGTTCTGTTATATGCCCCAGGATTATTGGTATTTATTTATGCGCGCAAAGGGCATGAAGGGCTGAAATTACTCAATACCGTGGAGCGAGCGGCTATCTGCCTGGTGTTGATTGCAACTATTCCAGCAACCTGGCTCGCGATGCATTAAGCCCGAATAAAAGCGGCGAAAAATAAGATCTCAAATGGGCTGACCGCGTTACCTCAGTTTGCCCGTTTGAGTATCGTCTGTTAACTAATGATTAGCTGCTCCCGCCAAATCCACCGATAAACACTCCCCCTGCTGGTTTAATTTTATCGATTCCGGCAATTTTTGTTTAATCTCACCGAGTTGATCAGTATCCAAAGGGTAAGGCAACTGGATATCCAACACCGTAATGCCCTGTTGTTCGGCTAGCCGAATCAAGCGAACAATATTGGTTTGGTCATTAAGCTGGGTAGATAATACCTGTAAGGCCAATGCTTTAAGCCGCTCTTGCGGTGTTTTTTCCGATTCAGTCTGCGATTTTACTACCATGCCAAATATCGGCATAACACCATAAATCGCATCGATAAAACTCCACCGTTTTTTGCATGATGCGGCTAAAAATTCCGTGTAATTGAAACAAACCTTTTCACTGTGCGCTGGCGCACCAATGTGTTCGCCACTCATCCCTCAGTCCTCAGCTGATCGATACAGCTATTCATTAATCGTAAGTATTGATATATAAACGATAGGCGCAACAAAATAGAGATGACGATATAATCACTTTTATTAATATAATGAAATGATTTACCTGTTGTCTAGCAATCACTCATCAGCATTAATGATAAGCGGAATAAATAACATGCATAGTATTGCTGTCAACTGCGCGCTATGCTGAATTCTGGCACCTTTATAAACTGAAAAACATGACCAAAATTGTTTTTGTGGAAGACGACCCGGAAGTCGGAAAATTGATTGCTGCCTATCTGGGTAAGCATGACATTGATGTGTTTGTAGAACCCCGTGGCGATACGGCCCAGGCGGTGATTGAACAACAACAACCGGACTTGGTATTGCTTGATATCATGTTGCCAGGAAAAGATGGCATGACGCTGTGTCGTGATTTGCGGCCGGTTTATGAGGGGCCGATTGTGCTACTGACCTCGCTTGACAGTGATATGAACCATATTCTGTCGCTTGAAATGGGCGCAAATGACTATATTCTCAAAACCACACCACCCGCAGTACTGCTAGCACGCCTACGGCTACATCTTCGCCAGCATAATCAGCAACAAAGCAAAGAGATCATTAGTCCGCCATTTACCGGTCATAATGCGATTCATTTCGGCTTACTCTGTATCGATCCGGTAAACCGCCAAGTTAATCTTAATGATGAAGAGATAACATTATCCACGTCTGATTTTGATTTGTTATGGGAGTTAGCTACCCATGCAGGAATAATAATGGACCGTGAAGCGCTACTGAAAAATTTACGCGGCGTCAGCTACGACGGCATGGACCGCAGTATAGACGTTGCCATCTCGCGTTTGCGGCGCAAACTCTATGACAATGCTTTCGAGCCATTTCGCATAAAAACCGTGCGTAATAAAGGCTATTTATTCGCCCCCAATGCCTGGGAGTCCGTGCAACAATGAGGAAGCTATTTATTCAGTTTTTCTTATTGCTGTTCGTCTGTTTTATGGTGATGGCGATGCTGGTTGGCTTGGTTTACAAAGTCACCGCAGAGCGTGCTGGCAGGCAGTCATTAGATGACCTGATGAAAAGTTCACTTTCGTTGATGCGCAGTGAATTGCGGGAAATTCCCCTGAAGGATTGGAATAAAACCATTGCTACACTGGACTTAAATCTTTCCTTTCAGTTGCATATAGAACCTCTCGATAAACGGGATCTCGGCGAGCGTTTGAATAAACGCCTGCGCGCCGGTGAAATTATTGCGTTAGATGATGAATATACTTTCCTGCAACGTATCCCACGCAGTCACTACGTTCTTGCTGTCGGCCCAGTCCCCTATTTATTTTATTTGCATCAAATGCGCCTGCTCGACTTGGCCTTATTAATCCTGATTGGTATGTCCTTAGCGCTGCCAGTATTCTTGTGGATGCGCCCGCACTGGAAAGACCTACTGAAACTGGAGAATGCGGCTCAGCGACTGGGGGCTGGCTATCTTGACGAGCGAACCCATTTTGATCCTACGTCCAGTTTAAACCGCTTAGGCGTAGCGTTTAATCAAATGGCTGACAATATCAATACTCTGATTGTTAGCAAGAAATTACTCATTGATGGTATTGCTCATGAACTCCGCACACCGCTCGTGCGTTTACGCTATCGTTTAGCGATGAGTGACAACCTGACAGAAAGTGAACAATTGGCTTTAAATCATGATATTGGCCAGTTAGAAGCACTGATTGATGAGTTACTGACCTACGCTCGATTGGACCGCCCGCAGGTTTCCCTTAATCTGGAACCCATCGACCTACCCGCCTGGTTAACAGCAAAAGTCGTGGATATGCGCTTAATCCATAGTGATCGGGAAATCGAACTCGATATACCCCATCGCGGTGACTTTGGTGCTGTTGACCTGCGTCTGATGGAGCGCGTATTAGATAATCTGGTTAATAACGCGCTACGCTATTCCACTCAACGACTGCGTATCGGATTATGGTTTGATGGTGACAACGCCTGCTTGCAAGTTGAAGATGATGGGCCTGGTATCCCTTTGGAAGAGCGCGCACGCGTTTTTGAGCCTTTTGTTCGCCTCGATCCCAGCCGCGACCGGGCAACGGGAGGCTGTGGCTTGGGCTTGGCGATTGTTCACTCCATCGCACTGGCTTATCAAGGCAGTATCTCCGTCGATGCCAGTTCATTAGGCGGTGCCAGTTTCCGTTTCTGTTGGCCGGTAAAAAGCCTTTACTCACTGTCCGTTGCTCAAGATTAAGCACTAACTTTTACTTTGGAGTGTTTTATGACTACCGCTTACCACCACCTGCGTACAACCTTTACCCGGCTTGCACGTTTCGAACACCTGTCGGCTATTGCCGGATGTGATATGCAGACTATGATGCCAGTGAAAGGTAACCTTGCCCGTTCAGAAGCGATGGCGGAGCTGAATGTCTTACAACACCAGATATTAACGGCCAACCAGGTTGGTGAATGGTTAAAACAAGCTGAGCAAGAAACACTTGATGATATTGAGCAGGCAAATTTATGCGAAATGCGTCGCCATTATGACAATGCAGTCCTGCTGCCAGAAGCACTGGTAGAAGCTAAATCACTGGCAGGGGCGCGATGTGAGCATGCATGGCGGCAACAGCGTATCGCTAATGATTGGCATGGTTTTGCAAAGAACTTGCGGGAAGTGGTCAAACTCAGCCGTGAAGAAGCCTCGATACGTTCTCAGGCGGCTGGTATCTCGGGTTATGACGCATTACTTAATCTCTATGAACCAGGGACTAACAGTGCCGATTTAGACCGTATATTTGGTGATCTTAAGCAATGGCTACCTGACCTATTACAAAAAGTGACGGCTAAACAAGCCAATGAAAACTGCCTGATACCACAGGGCCCTTTTGACGTGGAAAAACAGCGTCAGCTTGGGTTACAAGTGATGAAAGTACTCGGTTTTGACTTTGACGGCGGGCGGGTCGATGTTAGTGTACATCCGTTCTGCGGTGGTGTTCCTCAAGACGTACGCATTACAACTCGTTATAACGAACAAGAATTTCTCAGTTCATTAATGGGTATTGTGCATGAAACAGGCCATGCCCGTTATGAGCAAAATCTACCACGTGAATGGTTAGGGCAACCCATTTCCCATGCACGGTCAACCGCCATCCATGAGTCCCAAAGCTTACTGTTTGAGATGCAATTAGCACGCAGTAATGAATTCTTACAAGTGATCCGCCCACTGGTAGCAAACCAATTTGGGGATCAACCCGCTTTTGCGCAACAGAACTTCATAGCTCTCAATCAACGGGTTAAAACGGGTTTTATTCGAGTTGATGCCGATGAAGTGAGCTATCCTGCCCATGTTATATTGCGGTATGAAATCGAAAAAGCGTTGATCAGTGGTGAAATCGAAGTAGATGATATCCCTATGCTGTGGAATGAGAAAATGCAGCAATACCTCGGTATTAATACTGAGGGTAATTACCGTAACGGATGTATGCAAGATATCCATTGGACCGATGGTGCTTTTGGCTATTTCCCAACGTATACATTGGGTGCAATGTATGCAGCGCAACTGTTCCAAACTGCCCGTGATGCTATGCCGGGGCTGGATAAAAGTATCGCTAGTGGCGATCTCAGCGCCCTATTCACCTGGTTACAACAGAATATCTGGCAGCATGGCAGTCGTTACTCAACCGCAGAATTAATTACCAAGGCTACCGGTGAAACACTTAACCCTCGCTATTTCCGCCAACATTTAGAGCGGCGCTATTTGTAATTTATTGCGTGTTAGTCTGCGCCTAACCTCTCATTAGGGTTGGGCGCCTTCTCCCTGCATAACTCAAATTACATCCCCACTATCAAGCGACGTTGATGTTACATAAGACGATAAGTTTATTAAAAGGCTCTATGTATGTTGTAACTAAAATAAGTGATTTAGTCGGTTATTTATCTGGTTTATTGCCGTTGTACAATCGGTTACAAGCCGAAACCAATGACTCACGGAAGCCAGTATATATTTCCTCTACTCTCTTTATAACGACCCAACGGGGCCGATATACAAACAGAACACTGAGGAATAAATTATGAAAACAGTATTAGCTCTGATTGTTGCTGCAACCTTGGGTGTATCATCTATAGCAATAGCCGCCGACACCGTTGCACCACCGGCAGCACCCGTTGTTACAGCACCTGTAGCTCATAGTGCACCGGCTAAAACCATGCACCACAAGAAAGCTAAAAAATCTGATTCGATGAAAAAAATGGATAAAGCAGCCCCGGTGCAAAAAGCACAGGCAGCCAAAAAACACCATAAAAAAGCGACACACAGTAAGTCAGCTCCAACCGCAGTGCCAGTGACCAAATAGCGGCAGCATTTAACTTGTGAAAGCTACAACAGGCTCTCACGATTGACCTGCAACAGCGATTCACTCGACACCCGGTTTACCGGGTGTTTTTTATTAGGAGTGCTGATAATGCTGCGCCATTATTTATTTGAAATCACTTTAGCCATATTAGTTATTTGCGGTCTGATCACATTATTCTTTTATTTATAGTACCAACAGCCGATAGCGCTCTAAAATTATCGAAAAATCAATTACTGACAACATATGACACAACTTATTATGTCTATAGTTAGCGCTAGTAGAGCCGTGATTGGTCGTCTAATCAGCAGGTCTCAGGTGTGTTAATGGATAACCTTTGGTCAGTAAATAAAGGCAAGGCTAATTATTTATGCGTTTATCTTCATTATTACTATTGAGTCTGTTGCCACTTTCCATCTCTATGGCTTTAGCCCTTCCCCCCACTGACAAGCCGAATGATGAAAGCAGCATTGCGGATCAAACCACGTTGTTCTTCGGGAAAGATGACCGTACAGCGATAACAAATAGTACGGAGTGGCCGTGGCAAGCCATTGGGCAAGTTGAAACAACCAGTGGCAACCTTTGCACAGCAACGTTAATCTCCCCTCGTCTGGCGCTCACCGCAGGCCATTGCGTTCTTACCCCACCGGGGAAAATTGATCGCGCTGTTGCCTTACGTTTTATTTCTCATGATGGTCATTGGAAGTACCAGATTACCCGACTGGAAACGCTGGTTGATGCCAAATTAGGTAAAAAACTTAAACCTGATGGCGATGGTTGGATAGTTCCACCCGCCGCCGCCGCTTATGATTTTGCACTTATTCGGTTAACTAACACAAAGCCTATCCCGATTAAGCCGTTACCGCTTTGGGATGGAACCTCAAGTGAGCTGACACAAGCGCTTAAATTGGTTAATCGTAAAATAACTCAAGCGGGTTATCCCCTTGATCATCTTGAAACTTTATACAGCCATGAAGACTGTCTGGTTACCGGGTGGGCACAACAGGGCGTACTTTCACACCAATGCGATACCTTGCCAGGTGACAGTGGTTCCCCACTATTACTAAAAAATGGCGACGCGTGGTCTTTAATTGCGATTCAAAGTTCTGCACCGGCCGCCAAAGACCGCTATCTTGCGGATAACCGCGCCCTAGCGGTAACGGCGATTAGAGAACGGTTAAAAACGCTCGCTAAAAATGCAGCAAAGTGACCACTTTATTCAGTGATACACAGAGTGAGGGATATCCCCTATTTCTTACTGACACAATGGGGCTTTTGGTTGAATTTGAAAACAAAAGTCCCACCTAATGCTGCTGCGTAACGGCTCAACGTGGTGAGGTTGGGAGAAATGATACCTTTCTCCATACGGCTGATATTTTGTTTTTTCAGCCCTGCTCGTTGCGCCACTTCCTCTTGTGTTAAATTACATTGCTGACGGGCAGCTTTCAGCTCAGTCATCATGGCGTCGCGAATCTGCAAGTCTGTGTAAGCTTCTTTGACCTGAGGATGATTTAAAGCATCTGTTTTAACCTCAGCAAAAGAAATAATGTCAAAGTCATCTTGTTTTTTCATGGTTGCAATCTCCGTTTGATTTCCTTCATCCGCTGATAAGCCAACATCAGTGTTCGTCTTGGGGTCTTTTGCGTCTTCTTTTGTAAGATATGAATGATGTAAACCTGCCAACCCAGGTGGTAAAAGAAAAAACCACGCCCGCCCCCCTCTCTAGCACTAACCCGCAATTCCTTTAGCCCGCGCCCAATATCCCGCACCTCTGGCTCCCGCAACTCATGACCATAAGCCTCTAACTCATCCATAGCTTTAATCAGAGCCGCCTGAATGCCTACAGGTAATTTAAACAACTCGCGCTGTGCCAACCTCAACAAACTAATTTGATACATAAGCAATCCCTGCACTGGAAAAACTCTATCAAACTCACCATAGGTAATCAAATATGGTGACCCTAAATCAGACAAACTTTAACCCAATGGTCTGATTTATCAGTACCCATATAGCGGGAGTTCAAGATAGGAGGCAATAACGCCGCGGCCATGCAGCCCAGTTAATTTACAATTCTCGACAGGCTTCGCATCAACATCAGCAAGTTTCATCTATTACATAGTTGACATGCAGATAAAAATAGACGAATCATAAAGATAGTGAATTTTATAGCGGTATATTAGGAAGGAATTTAGTCAGTAAGAGACTCCGCGTCTAAATCAATGATACTTAGAACGCGGAGTGATATTAATCGCTAATCAGGCAGAAAGCTGTTCGATAGTTTGTAGAATACGCTTGTCAGAAATAGGGTAAGCTGTCCCCAATTGCTGGGCAAATAAGCTCACACGCAGTTCTTCAATCATCCAGCGAACTTCTTTAACATCTTCATCTTGCTGGCGTTTTGGCGGCAATTTATGCAGCCATTGCTGCCACATCTGTTGCACATGTTCTACGCGTAGCATTTGGGCACGATCACGATGAGGGTCCATAGCCAGCTTTTCCAATCGGCGCTCAATCGCTTGCAGATAACGCAGTGTATCCGGCAGACGTTTCCAACCATTATTGGTCACGAAACCACGATAAATAAGCCCCCCTAGCTGGGCTTTGATATCAGAGAGAGCCAATGCCATTGAGATATCTATCCGGCCTTTCAGTCGCTTATTAATACTGAATACCGTCGTCAGAATTTGTTCAACTTGCTTGGCAATCTCAACCACCGTGTCATTCAGCTCAGCACGAACCTTTTCCTGTAGTCGAGCGAACTCCGCCTCTTGCCATGCGGGGCCACCATACTGCGCAACTAACTTATCCACACCACAAGCAATGCAGTCATCAATCAGGTCCAACACTTTGCCATAAGGATTGAAATAGAGCCCGAGCTTGGATTTGTTCGGCAATTTCTCATGTAAATACTTTATAGGGGATGGGATATTCAATAATAGTAAACGTCTTGTCCCCTGCCACATAGCTTGTTGTTGCTGAGATTCTGTATCAAACAAGCGAATAGCGACACTGTCTTTTTCATCCACCAGTGCCGGGTATGCCTTGACTTCATAGCCACCACGACGCTGCTCATAGCACAGCGGTAGATCACCGAAACTCCAGATATGTAAGTCAGTTTGTTCAATACCATCGTCGGCAACGGCGGACAATGTTTCCTGCACTTTCTCTTGTAACTGTAGCTTCAAGGCAGCAAGGTCTTTACCTTCACGCAAAATACGATTTTTATCATCGAGCACACGGAAGGTTATTTTAAGATGATCTGGAACTTGGTCCCATTGCCAACTATCACGTGACACTGTCACACCCGTCATGCGCCGCAGTTCACGCTCTAATGCATCGAGCAGCCCCACCTCCATCGGGGTAACGCGGGCCAGAAACGCCTCAGCATAATTGGGCGCGGGGACAAAATTGCGCCGCACCGGTTTAGGCAAAGACTTGATCAGTGCAATCACTAATTCACGCCGAATCCCCGGTATCTGCCAATCAAAACCCTGCTCTTGGATCTGATTAAGGATGGGCAACGGAATATGTACGGTTACCCCATCAGCGTCAGTACCGGGTTCAAATTGGTAGGAAAGCCGTAACTTAAGCGACCCCTGATACCAAAAATTGGGATAGTCGAGCGGGTTAACTTTGTTCGCGCCATCTTTGATAAGCATGGTTTTTTCAAAGTTCAATAACTCTGGCTGTGTCTGGCTGGTTTTCTTCCACCAGCTATCAAAATGACGGGCTGAAATAACCTCGCGACCAATTCGCTGGTCATAGAAGTTAAACAGTGTCTCATCATCCACCAGAATATCGCGCCGACGTGATTTGTGTTCCAACTCTTCAACTTCAGCCAATAGTTTGAGATTGGCGCGGAAAAAAGCGTGACGCGTTTGCCAATCCCCCTCCACCAAGCCATGACGAATAAACAACTCACGGCATAGCGGTGGGTCAATCGGGCCGTAATTGATTTTGCGCTCAGCAACTATGGGTAAACCGAATAGGGTGACTTTCTCACTGGCCATCACCGCACCCTGTGCTTTCTCCCAATGCGGATCACTATAATGGTGTTTCACCAAATGCTGCGCCAAAGGTTCGATCCATTCCGGCTCGATGCGGGCAGCAATGCGGCCCCATAAGCGACTGGTTTCGACCAGCTCAGCCACCATGCTCCATTTCGGCGGTTTTTTAAATAAACCGGAACCGGGGAAGATAGCAAACCTTGCGTTACGAGCACCGGTATACTCTTGCTTTTCAACATCTTTTTGGCCGATATGAGATAACAAACCGGTCAATATCGCGGTATGCACGCTACGGTAGTCGGCTGCAACACTATTCACCGGAATACCCAGTTCTTTCACCACCTGGCGCAGTTGCGTGTAGATATCCTGCCATTCGCGCACCCGCAAATAGTTGAGAAAGTCACTACGGCACAGTTTACGGAACTGCGCTGATGACAACTCTTTTTGCTGCTCTTTCAGGTAATCCCATAAGTTAACAAACGCCAGGAAATCAGAATCCTTATCCGCAAAGCGACGATGTTTTTCATCAGAAGCCTGCTGCTTATCCATTGGCCGTTCACGCGGGTCCTGAATCGACAACGCCGAGGTAATGATCATCAGTTCACGGACACTGCCACTTTTCTGTGCTTCCAGCACCATCCGTGCCAGACGAGGGTCGACGGGCAATTGCGCTAATTGTCGCCCCAGCGGGGTCAGTTGTTGATGACCATTATCAGCGGTTTGTATCGCACCCAGCTCTTCCAGTAACCGAACACCATCTTGGATATTGCGTTTATCGGGGGCTTCCACAAACGGGAATGCCGCAATATCACCCAGACCGAGTGACGTCATTTGCAAAATGACGGAGGCCAGGTTGGTTCGTAGAATTTCCGGGTCGGTAAACTCTGGGCGAGAGAGGAAGTCCTGCTCAGAATAAAGACGGATACAGATACCGTCTGACACACGGCCACAGCGGCCTTTACGCTGATTAGCTGACGCCTGAGACACCGGCTCGATAGGCAACCGCTGCACCTTAGTACGGAAGCTATAACGGCTGATGCGAGCTGTACCGGGGTCAATCACGTACTTAATCCCAGGTACGGTGAGCGAGGTTTCAGCCACGTTGGTCGCCAATACAATTCGCCGCCCATGATGCGACTGGAACACCCGATTCTGCTCACTGTTTGATAAGCGGGCATAGAGTGGTAGTACTTCCGTATGGGGCAGATTTTGCTTCATCAATGCATCAGCGGTATCACGAATCTCACGCTCACCACTCATAAAGATCAGAATATCGCCGGGACTTTCATGGCCTAACTCATCAACCGCATCAAAAATAGCCTGTAGTTGGTCACGTTCAACATCATCGGCATCATCCACAATGGGGCGATAACGTACTTCGACCGGATAGGTGCGGCCAGAAACCTCGATAATAGGGGCATTATTGAAATGCTGGGAGAAACGCTGCGGATCAATGGTCGCCGAAGTGATAATTACTTTTAGATCTGGGCGTTTGGGTAATAATTCACGCAAATAGCCCAAGATGAAATCAATGTTCAGGCTACGTTCATGGGCTTCATCGATAATCAACGTATCATATTGCATCAACAGACGATCTTGCTGAATTTCAGCTAACAAAATCCCGTCGGTCATCAACTTAACCAGCGTGTTTTCACCCACTTGATCGTTAAAACGCACTTTATAACCGACACAACCGCCAAGGGAGGTATCCAGTTCATCCGCAATACGGTTTGCGACGGTGCGCGCAGCCAGACGACGTGGTTGAGTATGGCCGATCACCCCTTGCACGCCCCGCCCCAATTCCAGGCAAATTTTCGGCAACTGGGTGGTTTTACCGGAACCGGTTTCACCGGCGACGATCACCACCTGATGGTCACGAATAGCATGGTAGATATCTTGCTTTTTCTGGCTGACCGGCAAGTTTTCAGGATAAGTTATCGCCGGACAAGCAGCTCGACGACGAATAACCCGCTGCATGGCGGTTGCTATATCAGCCTCAAGCTCGAGGGTAATCGCCTCTACGGCCTGTGGATTATTAATTTTTCGTGCGCCTTGCAGCCGACGCCGCAGGCGTTGTTGGTCACGGAGCATCAACTCACCGAGTTGGGTGGATAATGCTGCGAGCGAAGATTTCACGTTCTGTGTTCCTTGTTACGATGCGGCTGCAACCTACGGTATCAGCCCAATGATTTTATGCTATGAGTTTGATTGGCAGATATTTTTTATTAATCGGTATCAATTTTTAACCTGCCAATACCCCCATTTTCGACGCCAAATAGATGAGTGACCCATAGCTTTTATTAGATAAACCCTTACCTGATATGGTAACACAGCCTCGGATTACGCTGTAACCCGGCGGAGATTTCCTATCTGATTATCATCGTTCAATTAAATCGAACAAAGAACGCAAAATATTGCGCTATCACTAATAGAAAAATATTAATAAAGTGTATCTCATTGAAAGGGCGAACCGCCTAAGTCTCTGTTACCTGTTAAGGAATTACGATGAGCAAAGTACTGGTCCTGAAATCAAGCATTCTGGCAACTTATTCACAGTCCAACCAATTAGCTGACTTTTTTGTCGAACAATGGCAAGCAGCCCATGCTGACGACGAAATCACCGTACGTGACTTGGCCGCTCAACCGGTTCCGGTGTTAGATGGTGAACTGGTGGGTGCTCTGCGCCCTTCAGATGCCGCGCTAACACCGCGCCAACAAGAGGCTTTGGCACTGTCTGATGAGCTGATTGCGGAACTGCAAGCCAATGACGTGATAGTTATGGCAGCACCAATGTACAACTTCAATATCCCGACGCAGTTGAAAAACTATTTTGACCTGATTGCCCGTGCTGGCGTGACTTTCCGCTACACAGAAAAAGGTCCAGAAGGCTTGGTAACCGGTAAACGTGCCATTATTCTGACCAGCCGTGGGGGCATTCATAAAGACACCCCAACTGATCTGGTGGTGCCTTACCTGCGTCTGTTCCTGGGCTTTATCGGCATTACCGATGTTGAATTTGTGTTTGCAGAAGGCATTGCTTATGGTCCTGAAGTGGCGACCAAAGCACAAGCTGATGCCAAACAGTTACTGGCTCAGGTTGTCAGTGCTTAATTGATAACTTTCGCGCAGAAGTGGGTGTCTCCGTCAATGCGCGACTGAAAATGACCTTGTATTACCCTCGTGTTACCCAGTAGTGTCATTGGTTAATTGCGCGCCTTTCGGCGCGCTTTTTTCTCTGTGATTATGCCAGTAACGCCATCGCACTCTCTTCATCCGTAACCAAACCATTCACCCAATGCCCCCTGAGCGCCGCTTTAATAGCCTGATGTTTCTCCTTACCACCTGCGATAGCAATCACCGGTTTTTCTGGCTGAATACGTAAGCTGGCACTGGTTAAACGCTGATCCAATTCATAGGCGACGCGCTGACCATCGATATCAATGAAATTACCCAGCATTTCTGCCACAACATTCGCGGCCATGAGCACATCGACATCTTGTGCAGAAATAAAGCCATCTTTATGCAATGGACAATGATACCCCATTGAGCCAATACCGATAAACGTAACATCAGCCTGAGCTGCTTTCTCAGTGACAGTGCGGTAAATCCGGTGATTACACCACAGGTCACGATCCGCCGCGCTGTCAGCAAACAAAGGCGCGGGCAAAATAAAGTAGCGTCCTTGTGTTTTCTCGGCCATCCACAGCGGGACGTCATAGCGTGTACAGGAACCATCAGCAGCAATAGCGCCGATAAGTGAGACACAACTGTGCTGAGGACGTTCGAAATCAGGTAACTCATCAATGGCGGCTTTCAAACTGCGACCAGAGCCGACACCAATGACCAGTGGCTGTTCTTGACGCAGAAATTGCGACATCACTTCAGCCCCCACCACAGCAATGGCTCGTTGGATACCCGCGCTGTCCATCCCCAAGCTGGGGACCACCTGACACTGATGCAAGCCATACTGCTTTTGCACCTGTTCGGCCAGCGCCATACAGCGGCCAACCGGGTGAGCAATGCTGACACTGACCAGCCCGTTATCAATAGCACACGCCACCAGCCGCTGGGCCACCTGACGCGAAACCCCCAGGGCATCAGCAATTTCATGTTGCGTCTGCCCGGCAACGTAATACATCCAGGCCGCTCTGGCCGCTTGATCCAGCTTCTTATCACTCTTCTGCATGAGTTATCTGCGCAATATTATTTGAAATAGAGATAGGGGGTGAAACCACAATGGTCATCATCTTACGCCTCTATTTGACAGATTTTTATCTCTACTTACGGTTATGTGAGCCAAAGCCCACCTTTCGGGCAAAAGTTACATTACCCTAACGCCATTAGAGCAAATGCCCTACATTAGAGCTTATGCTCAAATTATAACGCCAACACTTACCGTGATTGTGGAGATAATTTATGAACAGTTTTCTGAATACCACCCATGCAGTGTGGTTGCACATTGGTGCAGGCTCCTTCCACCGTGCTCACCAAGCCTGGTATCTACACCGGTTACGGGCCATAGGCGATAATCGTTGGTCTATTGCTCTGGCTAATATTCGGGATGACGCGACCCCGTTGCTCAATGCATTACAAGCCCAAAACGGCGAATACACCTTGGAAACCGTGACACCAGGGGGGGAGCGTCAATATGAAAAAATCACATCAATCCGCAAAATTATCCCTTGGGATAAAGAACTGAGCCAATTGGTAGCACAAGGTAGTCTGCCAGAAACGCGCGTTATCTCCTTTACCGTGACCGAGGGCGGTTACTACCTGGATAACCAATTTAACCTGCAACAGGATAATGCGGATATCCAGGCTGACCTCAAAGGTGATTGCCGCACAATATACGGTGCTATCAGCCGTATCTTGCTGCAACGCCAACAGATGCAGAGCGGGCCAGTGACCTTGCTGAACTGCGATAATTTGCGTCATAACGGTGAGCGTTTCCGCCATTGCCTGCTTGAGTTCCTCGCACTTCGCGACCAGCAAAGCTTGCTCAGTTGGGTGACAAGTCAAACCCGTAGTCCCAATACCATGGTTGACCGCATTACCCCGCGCCCCGCTGATGACATCGCACCACGGGTGCTGGAACAAACCGGTTTCGCTGATCTGGCACCGGTTATGGGGGAATCATTCATCCAGTGGGTTATTGAGGACGATTTTATTGCCGGACGCCCAGCATTGGAGAATGTGGGTGTAGAGATGGTGGAATCAGTTCTGCCGTATGAAGAGGCAAAAATCCGCATTCTCAATGCCAGTCACAGTTGTATTGCCTGGGCTGGCACCTTGCTTGGGCGAAGTTACATTCATGAAAGTACCCAGACTGACGCTATTCGCCAGATGGCCTATGACTATGTGACTCAGGATGTCATCCCATCACTGTCTCCAAGCCCACTGGATCTTGCCAATTACCGTGATGTGGTGCTGGACCGTTTCAGTAATCCGTATATTCGTGACACCAACCAACGGGTGGCGGCAGATGGCTTTTCCAAAATTCCCGGATTTATTACACCCACATTGATGGAGTGCTACCAACGAGGTGATACCCCAGCAGCAACCGCGATACTACCCGCATTATTCTTCGTATTTATGGAAAGTTGGCATCAGGGCACCCTGCCGTATGAATACCAGGACGGAATACTGGACGCCGCGGCCGTCCATGCCATGTTCCAATCAACTGACCCGGTAGGTCTGTTCGCTCGCGACAGCAAGCTATTTGGGCCACTAGCCAGTGACAACCAGTTTGAACAGCTGCTGCGCCAATCGATTGACCGGGTAAATACCTGGCTCGTTGCTAACCGTTAATCATCGACAAGGAATTGCTATGTATCTTGGACTTGATTTAGGGACGTCAGAAATTAAAGCCGTGGTGATTGATGACCGGGGCCAGATTCTGGCCAGTGAAGGCGAACCCTTGACCGTGCAGCGCCCGCATCCTTTATGGTCGGAGCAAAATCCCACTGACTGGTGGCAGGCGACACAACGGGTTATTGGCCGCCTGCGCCATAAAATACCCCAGCGCTGGGGTGAGATCCTCGCGATTGGTCTTTCGGGTCAAATGCATGGCGCTGTGCTGTTGAGCCGCGAGGATCGTATCTTGCGACCGGCTATTTTGTGGAATGATGCGCGCTGTGCCGAAGAGTGTGATGAGTTGACCCGCAATGCCCCACAATTGCATCAGATTGCCGGAAATCTGGCGATGCCAGGCTTTACTGCACCGAAACTGTTGTGGGTTGCTCGCCATGAGCCGGAGGTGTTCGCACAACTGGCGACGGTACTGCTACCTAAAGATTATCTGCGCTGGATGATGAGTGGCGATAAGGTCAGTGATATGTCTGATGCCGCCGGAACGTTATGGTTGGATGTCGCCAGGCGCGACTGGTCGGACTCTCTCCTGGCTGCCTGCGGATTATCCCGCGATATGATGCCGCGCTTGATTGAAGGTAATGAACCCAGTGGTTACCTGAAAGCAGATATTGCGCGCGAGTGGGGCTTAGCCGATAAAGTGATTATTGCTGGCGGTGGTGGCGATAACGCAGCCAGTGCTGTTGGGATTGGTGCCATCAATCCTGGTGATGGCTTCATCTCTCTGGGCACGTCCGGTGTATTGTTTGCCATTAATGATTGCTACCGGCCCAATCCACAATCTGCCGTTCATGCCTTTTGCCATGCTTTGCCGCATCGCTGGCATCAGATGAGTGTCATGCTGACCGCAGCCAGCGCCATGCGCTGGTTGTGCCAATTGCTGGGAACCAATGAAACCACCCTTCTATCCGAGGTTGCGCAACTCAGTCGCTCAGAGCAGCGGCTGGCACCAATTTTCCTGCCTTACCTTTCAGGCGAACGCACCCCCCATAACGATCCGCTGGCAACCGGTGCGTTTCATGGCATGACTCATGCGACAGACCGTGCGGCGCTGGGATATGCCGTGCTGGAGGGGGTGACTTTCGGTATTGCTGATGGCCTAGCGGTGTTACAGCAGGCCGGTACCCAACTGAGCCAATCATCGTTGATTGGTGGTGGTGCACGCAGTGTGTGGTGGGGGCAATTGATGGCTGACACCCTTAACCTGCCAATTGTCACCCACAGCGGTGGGGAGGCTGGTGGGGCTTTAGGTGCCGCACGTTTAGGGTGGCTTGCCAGCGGCGGTGATGAGCAGGAGGTGTGCAGCAAACCACAAATCGACCAACGCTTCATCCCCGATGTTAACCGGCAAGATGCCTTGTTTGCCCGCCTTGAACGCTATCGACTGCTCTATCAACAGCAGCGGCAGTTACGCCAACAACAGCCGCAATAACCATCTAAAAAATAAAGATATAACAAGCCCGGGCGAGCCTATCGCCCTTTTCTCTGTCCCTATAACCGTTGCTCCTACCAGCAACTCAACCAGCCGGCGCTCAAGCGCCAGAGGAACTTACTATGCAAAAAAAACCTACCCACTGGTTTGGTTTGCCAATGAATTTGTTCTGGGGTTACATTGCCATTGCCATTTTTATGAGCGGCGATGGATTTGAAATGGCCTTCTTATCCAAACATATTACTGATATGGGCTTTTCTCCGGCACAATCAGCCTTTGTGTTTACACTCTATGGCTTAGCTGCTGCCATTGCCGCCTGGAGCTCTGGTGTGGTTGCAGAGATCATCACGCCACAACGCGCCATGCGGATTGGTTTTGTGCTGTGGGTGGTCATGCACTGCTTATTTATGGTATTCGGTTTAGGCATTAAAAGTTATCCACTAATGTTGCTGTTCTATGGTATTCGTGGGTTGGCCTATCCGTTATTTATCTATTCATTTGTTATGTTAATTGTTCAAAATGTCCCTAAACAGCAACTCTCTTCTGCCATGGGTTGGTTTTGGGCGATGTATTCCGTCGGTATCGGTGTCATAGGGAGCTATTTGCCCAGTTTCACCATTCCGGTGATTGGTGAAACCGGTACGTTGTGGTTTGCCATTGTCTGGGTCATGGCCGGCGGTATGATGGCGTTGATATTACTGCGCAATGTTGGCACTGCCAGCCCTAAAGCATCACTCTCAAATAAAGAAAAAATCAAAGAGTTGTCACGGGCCGTCACTATTCTGTTTACCAATAAAAACATCTTCTTATCCTGTTTAATCCGCATCATCAACACCCTGTCATTATTTGGTTTTGCCGTTATTATGCCGCTCCTGTTCGTTGGCCGACTTGGTTTTACCATGTCTGAATGGCTGCAAATCTGGGCGGTGTTCTTCTTCGTGACAATTTTCACCAATATTATGTGGGGGATCTTGGGCGAAAAAATTGGTTGGATGCGGCAGGTGCGTTGGTTTGGCTGTATCGGTTGTGCCCTTTCTAGTCTGGCGTTCTACTATATTCCGGTTCATTTCGGCCATAATTTCTGGGCGGCCCTGATCCCGGCAGTAATGTTGGGGATAACCGTAGCCGCTTTCGTTCCGATGACCGCAGTATTCCCGGTATTGGAACCGGAACACAAAGGTGCAGCCATCTCGATTTATAACTTGTCTGCGGGTCTGAGTAACTTTGTTGCCCCGGCGATTGCCTCGCTGGTGTTACCTTTCTTCGATATTGTTGGCGTGGTGTGGGTTTATACTGCGCTGTATCTGATTGCTGCTGTGCTGACCCTGATTGTTAAAGTTGAGCAACCAGGGCATGCAGATACCTATTATCGCAAAGAATCACTCGATAGCCTCGCTGGGCATCCTGCTACGGCCAGTTTACACCCTGAGCGCTAGCGGGTTATTTTTTAAGCTAAGGCCAATACCGTCGAAATCAATATTTCAGCAACCCGAAGTTTAGACATAAAAAACGCCCGTGCTGAGACGGGCGTTTTCCATAGCGTCATTGATACCATCATCGCAACAATTAGCGCTGCATCCACTGGCCATTAATACCGCGCACATATTCACCGGCAGCCGCACGGTTAACTAACTTTTGCCCTGCCAGCTTGGCAACATCTTCAGTTGAAATATGGTTTTTCTGCGCCACTTCCTGATATTTCTCTGTTCTGGCAATATTGATTTGCTCTACCAACGCCAGTGTCTCAGGATCTTTTTTGACCGGAGCCAAATAACCACTTAGGGTTTCGCCAACCCGCCCTTGCTGCTTTGCCTGTTCCACGGTCAGGGCGAAAGCCATGGCGCTGAACAGCAAACTGCCACTCAATATCGTCCACCCCAACATCACTCGAATCAGCCTTAGCCTGCCACCAATCCAGCCTGAATTTTGCTTTTTCATCGTGGCTCCTTAAAATAGATTGGATTGATTTTTAAGCAAGTTTTCCACATCTTTATCAACTTTTATCTGGATTTCATGCTCAATCTTGACGTTCATATTGATAGTGATCGGTTTTTCCGGTGTCGCTACCTCAAGGCGTAAACAGCCACTGAGCATCAAAACACCCAAAGCTATTGCCACATGTTCCCCTGTCAAGATCTTCATTCCTTCGTCCTCGCCGGTATCACTGTTGGTTGTAAAGAAAGCGTCTGTTGTAGCCACTCTTGTAAATTGTCACCAAAACGCAGGCTACGCCAGAGTTGGAACACATTTTCCTGATGCTGATAATTCAATACTATCTCACGCTTTGAGTTTTTTTGCGTATTCACACCATGAATCTTCGAGCGTAATGTCAATTGCCCCAAATTATCCAGATCCACTTTGGCATAAGATTGATAAATCTCCATATAGCGTAACCAATCAATCGCAGCACCGGCGACAAAGTTACTATCACCGATTGAATTGGCCAGATCTTGATCGAGGCGCAATGTCACCCTGCCATCGTTAGCAATCCAACCATTACGCACCAACCACTGTGGGTTATTGAGATAAAGAGGCAATTCCCCGTTGACCTTCCCCGACATCGCAAACTGTTTCGGTTGTAGCACGGTAAATAGCTCACTCAAGTCAATGGCGGTTAATTTCAGCACGGCGGCGTCGTGTTGCGGTAAGCGTAACGCGGACAAACTCAGATGGCCGTTAAGAATGTCCATACCGACGTTACTCAAAGTTAACGGTGCATCATCAGAATAGGGATAAGTACCTTGTAAATCAGCAGTTATATTCTGCATTTCAAACAAGTTGCTTATTGAGGCGATACGCAACATCACCGGGTCTTTCGCGCCCAACTGCCAGTGGTGATTCTGCAAGCGATACGACATGACAAAATCTAACCCGCTCATTTCTCCGTCTTTCAGCCACATCCCGCCATTCTTCACCACCCAGTGACCACCGGCGGTAAAGCCTTGTTCTCGGGCTGCCGAAAAGGCCGCCTGAGCATACAGCTCTCCATCACGCAGTTTGATGCCTAACTCGGATGCGATAAGCGGCTGGAATACGGTTAACGATTGTTTCGGCCACCAGCCCTCACCCCGTAACCGCTCGCCATCCCAGCGGCCGCGCAGTGGGATCGGCCCGATAGGCTGCGCCTGCAATTGCCCCTGCCACAGAAAGCTGTTTGGTTCCCGACCATTGAGTTGCAAAGATAATTCAGCGGGAGGTAGATAACCGCCCCCGTCGCTGAACGACACTTTTTTCGCCCCTAACGCAAAACCGGCAATAAAGGCTGGGTGATGGTTATCGCGCTGCCAGGTGAGTGGTTTCACCAATGTCAGTCTTGGCGCCTCAACCTTAACCAGGCCATATTGCAACCGATCAAAACCGGTCGAGAGCTGGTCAACGGTGATTAATGTATCGCGCCAACTCCCCTTGCCCGCCATATCCCAGCGAGCAGCCAGTGGCGGCAGGTGACCATTGCCCCAGTAACGCCACTGCCAATAACCTTTATCCGGCCAAAACTCTTGCGCCTGACCATCCAAATGCAGGTTGAAATTACCCCAATAGCTGTCTTGTGCATCAACGATGGCTTGTAGACGCCCGCTAACCCCGGCAGCCGTGACCTTGACACCAGCCAATGGCCAGCGAGCATCTCTTATCCGCAATTCAGGCGTCACATTGCCATGCGCGCGCAGTAACGCCCCCGGGTGCAGCACCCACGTTGGGTTCAACACCGAACCACTGAGCAGCCCTGGAATGGTGGCATTAAGCACCATTTTCTCCAGATTAGCCTGACCACTGAGTTGGAATTTTAAATCGCTGTTTATCATGCTCAGATTACCCGGCCCGAGGGTCAATACGGCATTACCCTTACCACTCTGCCCAGAGGTAATCACATTAATTCGCGCGTCAACTGAGGTCTGATCCAACCCTTGGTCCCAGTCATGTAACGTCAGGTTAATACCGCCACTTAATGGTTGCTGCGCGTATGGCCATTGCCACTGTCCGTTAACTAGCTGAATTTGGTTTACCGCAACACGCCATGGCAACCGTGCGAGCGGCACATCATCGCCACGCTCAGTGAGCGTCAGCACACCTTGCTGCTGTTGCCAGCTCAAGTTTAGAAGCAGTGGTTTAGACAGATAACCGGTGGTTAGCATCCCCTGTAATTCACCCTGTTCCGGCCAATCATCCAGTGACAAAGGAATCTTTATTTTTCCACTGAGTTCGAAAGGCTGCGGGGTACCAGGAACCGCAATAGAGAATTGATGCAAACTCAGTTGTTGATCCTGATCAAGGGTCGCGGCAAAGCTCAGTTGCGGCCCCTGATAACGTAACTCTTGAATCAATTTAAGCTTATCGGGCGAGGTGAGGGTCAGTTTACCGGCATATTGCTGCCAGGGCGTAATCTGCAAATTGCTGATATCCAGATCCAATACCGATAACTGCTGTTGCCAGTAAGCTAAATTCAGTGGTGCGCTGTCGCCATTAGTCGGTAATTTACTCAAACAAGCAGTATCCAACGCAACATTACCGGCCGCAAGTTGCCAGCGCCCCTGATGGTAGCCGACACTCAATTGATTCATATTTGCGAGGGTGCAGTCTTGTATCGAATAGCGCAATTGCTTGATACGCAGTGCGCCGTCACGCCATACCGGTGGCGTAGCCAGCGTTATCTGACTCCCCACGGGTAACCAATAATGTGCCACTTTGGGTAACCACTGTGGCAGGGTTTTCCATAATGCCATCAGAGAAATTGCGCTGATTAATAACAACCAACCCACTATTTTTGCGCATTTAGCCATGACTCGCCTTGTTTTATCCCCAACCAGACTTACGGTGTGCTTTAATCAAATCACTGCAAGATACCATAATAGATAACGCTACCCTTGCAACTCAGACAAAACTGTTGCCATTGAAAGTTGGAATAAAAACCTTATCTCTTTGGCATGAAAAAGTTACAAGTGCTCTATTTAACTTATTATTGTGGCAAATTGTATGATTTATTCAAATCTGTTAGATTGATCACAATATTTTAGCGGAGATATCGCGATGAAATTAGCCGTTTACAGTACTAAACAGTATGACCGTAAATACCTCGAATTGGTCAACAAAGATTTTGGCTTTGAATTAGAGTTTTTCGATTTTCTGTTAACGCCAAAAACAGCAAAAATGGCTGCTGGCTGTGATGCGGTCTGTCTTTTCGTCAACGATGATGGTTGTCGTGCGACATTGGAAGAACTGAAAAGTGTCGGCGTCGAGATTCTAGCGTTGCGTTGCGCTGGTTTCAATAATGTGGATCTGGAAGCCGCGAAAGAACTGGGAATTCAGGTAGTTCGTGTCCCTGCCTATTCACCTGAGGCGGTCGCTGAACATGCTGTGGGTATGATGATGAGCCTTAACCGCCGAATTCATCGTGCTTATCAGCGCACCCGTGATGCCAACTTCTCGCTGGAAGGACTGATCGGCTTCAATATGCATAACCGCACTGCCGGGATTATCGGTACCGGTAAAATTGGTGTGGCAACCATGCGCATTCTGAAGGGTTTTGGTATGCGTCTGCTCGCTTTTGACCCCTATCCAAGTGCGCAAGCTCTGGAACTGGGTGCTGAATATGTCGATCTCAAAACGCTATATGCTGAATCTGACGTTATTTCCTTGCATTGCCCGATGACACCGGAAAACCATCATCTGCTTAATAAACAATCATTTGATCAAATGAAAAACGGTGTAATGATCATCAACACCAGTAGAGGTGGTCTGATTGACTCTACCGCAGCCATTGATGCCCTAAAACAGCAAAAAATAGGTTCGCTCGGCATGGATGTGTATGAAAATGAACGTGACCTGTTCTTTGAAGACAAATCCAACGATGTGATTCAGGATGATGTTTTCCGCCGTTTATCTTCTTGTCATAACGTGTTATTTACCGGGCATCAGGCGTTTCTGACCGAAGAGGCGCTGACCAGTATTTCGGCCACCACAATGCAGAATATTGCCCAGTTGAAAAAGGGTGAACCCTGCCCGAATATTATTACCGCCTGATTATTTATACGTTATAACAAGCGGCAGCATGGGATACCCAATAGATTTCGAGCACAGGCAGGCGGCAAACAGAAGTAGCCAATACACCTGAGACTTGAAAGATGGCGGGTATCAACGTGCCGGACAAGCGCCGCGCATTAACGCCCATTCTTCACAACGTTTACCATCGGGTAACTGACACATCCCTACGCTGCCACCATTGAGTTGTTTGGCAATGGTTAATACACCACCGGCATTGGCACAATTGACTGCCGCCGGATTGGCCATATTAATATTATGGTGGACACTGGCGCTGGTGGCTTGTTGCACGGGTTCATAGGCATCAACATTATTTAAAGCTGTATCCGTTGGGTCATTGCTGCTACAGGCGGCTAAAAAGAACACAGCGCCACCCACAAACATTGATAATACTTTCATTCTTCTGCTCCGGCATGAGAAAGGCATAAATCTATTGTTTAATGCAATTTCGTCTACGCTAATTGGCTTATATAATATCTGTTATAATTAAAACACAACATAAATAAGCGCAAATTCGATAATTAAACTTAACCTGTAACAAGGTGAATAGCCGAATTATCAAGGTAGTTTGCTGTTAAAAATTTGGCGAAATAACCAAACCGAGACTAATTAGATAGAGAATCAGTTACCTACGATTTGGATAAAAATAAAACGGGAATAACTATGATCACTGATTTACTGCTACGAATAGCCCTTGCCGGATTGCTGGGTGGGTTAATAGGTATTGAACGTCAATTGCGGTCAAAAGAAGCAGGATTGCGTACTCATATCCTGGTTGGTATCGGCAGTGCCATGTTTATGATTGTTTCAAAATACGGTTTCGAGGACTTACTGACACTGGAACACGTCAGTTTTGACCCTAGTCGAGTCGCAGCACAGGTTGTCAGCGGCATGGGGTTCCTGGGAGCCGGGACGATTATGATTCAAAAGCAGATGGTTAAAGGCCTAACAACCGCAGCCGGTATGTGGGTAACAGCGGCTATCGGCCTGGTGATTGGTAGCGGCCTGTATGAAATTGGCATCTATGGCACGCTAATGACACTGGTGGTACTGGAGATCTTCCGCCAATTGAGTAATCGCCTGCTTGGCCAGCACCATTATGTCTCGATCAAACTGTTACCCGAAAGTGTGCCACTTATTCTGGTCGCATTGCAAAAACTGCGACTGCGACCAATTAACCTGTCAGTGGTACAAAAACGTGAAGAGAAGGATACCGATTGTGAACTGACCATGGAAGTGACTTTGTCACCTAGAAAAAGTCTCGATCAGTTTTATGAGACGTTATTGTCTATTGATGGCATACATCAATTAGACATTAAATAGTTGAAAAGGACGTTATCCTACCTTTCAGTGACACCGACCATCACTCATTAGCGTGTTATCCCGCCCCACCACGATAACGCGCTAATAGATGAGTTCCGCCTGTATCCTACAGGCGTGATTAATGCATGGGTGTCTTAGACAGCAGATTAATCACCATAACCCCCGCAATGATTAGCGTCATCCCGGCAATGGCTGCCCAATCAAGCTTTTGTTGGTACATAAAGGTAGCGGCGATCGACACCAAAACAATACCCAACCCTGACCAGATGGCATAAGCGATACCTAATGGCATGGTTTTAACCACCTGCGAAAGCCCCCAAAATGCAATGCCGTAGCCAATAACCACCACAATTGAGGGTACCAATCGGGTAAACCCATCAGATGCTTTCAGCATCGTAGTAGCCACCACTTCGGCAACAATTGCCATCATTAAATACATGAAACCGCTCATCATCATTTTCTCATTTCAGTATTGGGTCAACATTATGCCCGTCCCATATTAAATGTTCATTAAATCTAATTCAGTTTCACAATTATTTTACAAAAGCACCCATAGGTATTGCTTCGCCAAGCGATATCTGAGCAGTGCAATAAATAGTTTTCTAATTGTAATAATTATTATCCGAATAACATCTATATAAGCTTTGCCTGCGCTACTGGCTTATTTTCTGCATTTTAACTGAAAGCATTTAGCCCCCCAGCCACACAAATTCGATAACTGACAAAAATGCACTCTGCTAGAATTTCAGTATTAGTTCAAATAATTCGTTAACCGTCAGAGGCACCCATTACTACTTTGGTCTCTGCGTGACAAGCAATGTGAAGGTATAAATTAATGATTACTACTGACGGTAACAGTGCAGTAGCTTCTGTGGCCTATCGCGCCAGCGAAGTTATTGCTATCTACCCTATTACACCCAGTTCTACCATGGCAGAGCTTGCTGATGCATGGTCAGGTGATGGTAAAGTCAATATTTGGGGAGACGTTCCCCGCGTGGTTGAAATGCAGTCAGAAGGCGGCGCCATTGCCACTGTGCATGGCGCACTACAAACTGGCGCGCTGTCGACCTCCTTTACCTCTTCGCAGGGATTGCTGTTGATGATCCCCACGTTGTATAAGTTAGCGGGTGAACTGACCCCTTTCGTACTGCATGTTGCAGCCCGAACCATTGCGACTCATGCCTTATCCATCTTTGGTGATCACTCCGATGTTATGGCCGTGCGCCAGACCGGTTGTGCCATGCTGTGCGCCAGCAGCGTGCAAGAAGCGCAGGATTTCGCCCTGATTTCACAGGTAGCGACGCTCAATAGTCGCATTCCATTTATTCATTTCTTTGATGGTTTCCGCACCTCACATGAAATCAATAAAATTGTGCCACTCGATGATGACACGCTACGCCAATTATTGCCGCAAAAAGGGATAGATGGCCACCGCAGCCGAGCGCTGTCACCGGAGAGTCCGGTTGTGCGCGGTACCTCTGCCAACCCTGATACCTATTTCCAGTCGCGTGAAGCGACCAACCCTTGGTATAACAACACCTATCAGCATGTTGCTGATGCCATGGCCGCTTTTGCCGAGGCCACTGGGCGCGAATATAAACCATTTGAATATTACGGCCACCCACAGGCGGAGCGTGTCATTATCTTAATGGGTTCCGCTATCGGCACCTGCGAAGAAGTGATCGATACTTTGTTGACGCGCGGCGAAAAAGTCGGCGTGCTTAAAGTGCGTCTATTCCGCCCTTTCTCTGCGGCGCAGCTGTTGAGTGTCTTACCCCAATCAGTAATAAAAGTGGCCGTGTTGGATCGCACCAAAGAACCGGGTGCACTGGCCGAGCCACTCTATCTTGATGTGATGACCGCATTGGCTGAAGCCTATAGCCGTGGCGAACGCGCCACATTACCGAAAGTGATTGGTGGTCGTTATGGTTTGTCTTCCAAGGAGTTTGGCCCTGATTGTGCTCTCGCCATTTTCAAAGAGTTGACATTGGATTTGCCTCGTCCACGTTTCACCGTAGGGATTTTTGATGATGTTACTGGTCTGTCATTGCCATTGACTGACGAAAAGATAGAACAACGCGCCACACTGGAGGCGCTGTTCTATGGCCTGGGCAGTGATGGTTCGGTCTCTGCCACTAAAAACAACATCAAGATAATCGGCAACAGTACCTCACTGTATGCACAGGGTTATTTTGTTTATGACTCGAAAAAAGCGGGTGGCCTGACGGTCTCGCACTTGCGCGTCAGTGAAACTCCGATCAATTCCGCCTATTTGGTCAGCCACGCCGATTTTGTCGGTTGCCACCAGTTGCAGTTTATTGATATCTACCAAATGGCCGAACGGCTGAAACCGGGTGGTATCTTCCTGATTAATACCCCATTCAGTGCAGACGAAATGTGGTCTCGCCTACCACAAGAAGTGCAGGCCGTATTGCACCAGCGCAATGCACGGCTGTTTGTGATCAATGCAGCCAAAATTGCCCGTGAATGCAAACTGGGCGCTCGTATTAATACCGTGATGCAGATGGCGTTCTTCCATCTGACACAGATTTTACCCACTGCGATGGCGCAACAGCAGTTGCGGGCCGCAATTGATCGTAGCTACAGTAATAAAGGGCCAGAAATTGTCACGCGCAACTGGCAGGCACTGGATGCGACCCTTGATGCACTGATTGAAATCCCGCTACAACCGATTAATGAAAATAGCCCGATGCGGCCACCGATCGTCTCCGATCAAGCACCTGATTTCGTCAAAACAGTTACCGCAACCATGTTGGCTGGTTTGGGGGACGCACTGCCAGTATCAGCCTTCCCGCCTGATGGAACCTGGCCGGTGGGTACGACCCAGTGGGAAAAACGCAATATTGCAGAAAATATTCCTATCTGGCAGCCCGACCTCTGTACCCAGTGCAACCACTGCGTTGCCGCCTGCCCACACTCAGCAATCCGTGCCAAAGTGGTACCGCCAGAGGCTATGTCTGGTGCACCTGACAGCTTGCAGTCACTCGATGTCAAAGCCCGTGATATGCGTGGGCAGAAGTATGTGTTACAAGTTGCGCCGGAAGATTGCACCGGATGTAACCTGTGCTATGAAGTCTGTCCGGCCAAAGATCGCCAGAATCCTGAAATCAAAGCCATCAACATGCAACCACGGCTGGAGCACCTGGTGGAAGAAAAAACACACTATGACTTCTTCCTCAAATTGCCGGAAATCGATAAAACCCAAATGGAACGTATTGATATCCGTACGTCACAATTGATTTCCCCGCTGTTTGAATACTCTGGAGCCTGTTCGGGTTGTGGCGAAACACCGTATATTAAGCTGTTGACCCAGTTATATGGCGATCGTCTGTTAATTGCCAACGCCACCGGTTGCTCATCAATCTATGGCGGCAATCTACCTACCACGCCTTATACCACCAACGCCGATGGCCGTGGTCCGGCATGGGCTAACTCACTGTTCGAAGATAATGCCGAGTTCGGTCTGGGCTTCCGCCTCACCGTCGATCAGCATCGTCAGCGGGTAACTCGCCTAATCAACCAACTGGCACCACAGTTACCGCAAGAGCTGGTCGATCAGTTAATTCTTCAGGATGCCACGCCAGAAGTACGCCGTGAGCAAGTCTCTCAATTGCGTCAGCTATTGCGTGACATCCCAGGCAATGATGCTCAACAATTGGCAACCGATGCGGATTATTTAGTCGATAAATCCATCTGGTTGATTGGTGGCGATGGCTGGGCATATGACATTGGTTTTGGTGGACTTGACCATGTATTGAGCCTAACAGAAAACGTCAATGTGCTGGTGCTCGATACCCAGTGTTACTCCAACACCGGCGGCCAGCAATCTAAAGCGACCCCGCTCGGGGCGGTCACTAAATTTGGTGAGCATGGCAAACGTAAGGCGCGCAAAGACTTAGGCGTCAGTATGATGATGTATGGCCATGTCTATGTTGCCCAGATTTCGCTGGGAGCGCAGCTCAATCAGACGGTAAAAGCCATTCAAGAAGCGGAAGCTTATCCTGGCCCATCGCTGATTATCGCTTACAGTCCGTGTGAGGAGCATGGTTATGATTTGGCCTACAGCCATGATCAGATGAAGCAATTAACCGCCACCGGTTTCTGGCCGCTATACCGCTTTGACCCACGCCGCACTGACGAAGGCAAAGCGGCCTTGGCATTGGACTCCCGCCCACCAAGCAGTGACCTGACCACCACACTGCTGAATGAGCAACGTTTCCGCCGACTCAATACCCAAGAGCCGGAGGTGGCGGCACAGTTGTACGCGGCGGCGGAGAAAGACTTGAAAAAACGCTACGACTTCCTGAGCTTACTGGCAGGGAAAACAGAAAAAACCGCCTCTGAGGGATAAGTCCACTCAGTATCAACATCGTTTATCAGCAGGATAACAACGCCTCATTCGGGGCGTTGTACTGCGGGTTTTGATTCTGGGGGCACCCTATTCTATTGTTTTTCTCGTACTGAGTATTCCCCCATAAATCAATGGGGGAATAGCAGAATGGGTCAAAGGTGATATTACCGCGTTAACTTAATAGATAAATAAAATCAGAGATTGGTTACATCTATATACAGGGCGTTATTGATATTGGTAGAAGAAACCGTTGCTTCACTAAACGCGTACTCTTCCCTATCCCCGTCACGATCTAACGGCAGGTTGACGAAATCAAAAAGGTTACGGTCAGCTAACTGGCTTGGGCTTACGTTTTGTATTGACTTAAATACACTCTCAACCCGTCCCGGATCTTTTTTATCCCATTCGCCTAGCATGGTTTTAATCGCCTGGCGTTGCAAATTCTCCTGCGAACCACACAGGTTACATGGAATTATTGGAAAAGTTTTATACTCAGAATACTTAATCAGGTCTTTCTCGCGGCAATATGCCAGCGGCCTGATAACAATATTACGTCCATCGTCAGAACGTAATTTTGGCGGCATCGCTTTCATGCGTGCACCATGGAAAATATTCAAAAATAGCGTTTCAACAATGTCATCCATATGGTGACCGAGCGCGATTTTTGTAGCGCCAATCTTCTCCGCAAATGAATACAATGTTCCTCTGCGTAGACGAGAACATAGCCCGCAGGTTGTTTTACCTTCAGGTATTTTCTCTTTAACAACCGAATAAGTATCTTTATCCACAATATAATAAGGGATATTAAGGCTTTCAAGATACTCAGGCAGAATATGCTCAGGAAAACCGGGCTGTTTTTGGTCTAAATTTACCGCAATAACATCGAACTTGATCGGCGCAACCTTTTGTAGGCCGAGCAGGATGTCCAACATTGCAAACGAGTCCTTCCCACCACTCATGCATGCCATTACAACGTCATTATCTTCGATCATGTTGTAATCGGTGATAGCGTTGCCGACATTTCTCCGAATGCGCTTCTGGAGTTTATTGAACTCAAGGGTTTCTTTTCTTGTATCTTCTTGATTCATAAATACTTATCAGGTCTCTAATAACGTTCAGAGCGACTAATTCCGAGTGAAAAAGTAAAGCGTTATTATACGTAAGTTTATGCATCCATGAAACAGTAGAAATTGCAGCAACCCTGAGCAGGTTGAAAGGAATTAAATATCTTGCTAAAAATGCATAAAAAAAATGCCGATGTTGAGACAACATCGGCATCGTAACAATTATGTGCTATGCAGTAATTCAAAATAAAAGTATTACAAATATGGAGCGCAACGCCCATCGCTTGACGTTGCATTCACCTGCACAGTGATAATGCCTGAGTCATTACCATCAAATCTTGATGTGGCTCAATTTTGCAGTGATTAACCCTATCTCTGGCACACTCTTTTACGCGCCTACCGCTTCATTATTAGAGCCATTTACTGCGCTTTAACCACCAGGCAACACCTAACACCAAAGCCACCAACATCATGCAAAAAGTCGCAAAACCAAAAGAGTCGGTATTACCGGGGATCCCACCAAGGTTGACCCCAAACAAACCGGTCAAAAAGGTCGTCGGTAAAAAGACCATTGCCAAAAGCGACATGGTATAGGTCCGCCGGTTCATCGCATCAGCCATTAATGAACTAATTTCATCAGACAGCACTGCCGTGCGGGCGATGCTTGAATCTAAATCCTCTAATCCACGGCCCAGCCGTTCTGAGATTTCCTGCATTCGACGCCGATCATCATCATTCATCCAGGGCAAACGCTCGCTGGCCAATCGAGAAAATACATCGCGTTGTGGTGCCATATAGCGGCGTAACACAATTAGCTGCTTGCGTAATAATGCCATTTGCCCACGCTGGGGGATTTTTTGCTCCAGTAAATCATCTTCAAGATCGATAATTTTGTCGTGTAAGTCTTCGATAAACTCACTGGTATGGTCGGTCAGGCCATCGACAATCTCCACCAGCCAATTACCACTGTCTGTCGGGCCAGTGCCGCTTTGCAGGTCATTTAGTACATCATCGATGGAGTAAACCTTACGATGGCGAGTTGAGACGATTAATTTGTCTGTGATATAGACCCTAATCGTCACTAACTGATCGGGACGGGCATCGGTGTTAAAGTTAATACCACGCAAGGTTATCATCGTGCCATCACCCAGCCGGGTGACCTTAGGACGCACACTCTCCCCCGCCAGACCATCACGCACCACCTCTGGCAGTAAGGGTGTATTTTGCAACCAGGCTGCACTTTGCGGATAGGTATAATCCAGATGCAACCAGCAAGGCTGCTCCGCTGTGGCGACCGCATCAACACTTATTGACGTCACCCCCCCTTTACCATCGAGTTGATAGGCATAAACCGCATCAGAGACTTGAAGTGCTTTCCCTTCGACTACATCCACAACAACATCCTCTATTTCGGAATTTATCATGCAATTAGCTCAGTGTAGCGCTAGCCACCCGATCTTTAAAGGTGATGAACCAGGATAGCTCGCCGCAGCCATAACAGAACCGTCTGACACTAAGAAAACGCAATGTTAAATGTAGTAAAATGATCTAAACATAAAGTGACCAGATAGATTTAATTATCTCATCACCACTGAGAGAAAATTAAAAAAATAGAAAAAGCCGCCAATTAATACTGGCGGCCTAACTGTCAGAAATACACCAGCTTTAGTGCTTGATGATATACATCGTCTGACTGTATGCCACATCCTCAGGGTTAGTGATTGGATAACCTTTCACCCACGGCTTAATTAAACGGCCATTGGTAAATTGATATATAGGTGCGATAGGTACTTGCTCGGCAATAATCTGTTCAGCTTTATTATAATCATCACTCAGTGCTTTAGCATTGGTCTGTTTACCCGCTTCATTGAGTAACTTATCATAATCTACACTATTAAATTTCGCGATATTTCCGCTGTGTGTGGATGTCAGCAGTGACAGGAAGGTAGACGGCTCATTATAGTCACCGACCCATGACGCACGAACCACATCAAAATTACCGGTGTTACGGCTGTCAATATATGTCTTCCATTCCTGGTTAATCATTTTGACATCCACACCCAATGTTTTCTTCCACATAGAAGCAATGGCAATGGCTAATTTCTGATTATTATCAGAGGTATTATACAAGAGGGATAATGTTAACGGCTTATCAGGGCCATAGCCCGCAGCATGCAGCAATGCTTTGGCTTGTGCGTTCAATTCATCCTGATCTTGCTGCTGCAATAAATTTGCAACCGGATGGTAGCCGGCAGTAACATCAGGCGTAAAGTGATAAGCTGGCTTCTCTCCAGTACCTAATACTTTTTCAGCAATGATTTTACGATCTATCGCATAAGATAATGCTTTACGTACGCGAATATCATTGGTTGGTGCACGTTGCGTATTAAAGGCGTAATAATAGGTTCCTAGCTGATCAGGCGTATAAACCTGGTCAGGAATATCTTTTAGCAACTTCTGATATAAATTTTTCGGGAATGATTCTGTAATATCAATATCACCCGCACGATAACGTTTAGTGGCATTTGCTTCCTGATTAATTGGAATAAACGTTACTTTGGTCAGCACCGTATGCGCATGGTCCCAATAATGTTCATTCGGTACTAAGACCAATTTCTCATTGACGACTCTATCTTGTAATTTAAATGCGCCATTGCCTACCAGATTACCGACTTTGGTCCAATCATTACCATATTGTTCAACAACAGACTGGGGTACCGGGAATAAACTGAAATTTGCTGTCAGACTTGGGAAATAAGGTACTGGTTTACTGAGTTTGACTTTTAAGGTGTGATTATTAATAGCACTCACCCCTAGCGTGTCGGGTGACATTTTCCCTGAAATAATTTGCTGTGCATTCTCCATCCCCGCTAATTCAGCGAACCAGGCAAAAGGAGATAAACTTTTAGGGTCAACTAATCGACGCCAGCTGTAAACAAAGTCCTGTGCAGTGACCGGTGAGCCGTTAGACCATTTAGCGTCTTTACGTAAAGTAAATATATAGGTTTGGTTATCTGTTGTTTGCCAGCTTAATGCCACTCCGGGAATTATTTGGCCCTGAGCATCCTGATTCACTAAGCCTTCAAACAGGTCACGCGCGACCTGAGCCTCAATGAGCCCCACGGCTTTCATCGGATCAAGGGAGGCTGGCTCATCTTTAATATGACGAACGATTTCTTGTTTTTCTGCCAATACGGTACCCGCAGGAACATCAGCAGCATTTGCTGCGCCCAACGCGGTGCCCACTAATGCGGCACACAATGCATAACGGAAATAGCGCATAATCGATAACCTTATCGTTGTTGTCCATGTCAGCGAAAGCAGCCCCTGACTGCTCATAACGTTAACTACTCACAGCGCGTACCAACATATTCTATGTAGGTAATATTCAGCCATGACCTTGGGGTTACTGTGTGTGTAAATTTAACGCATCATTATTTCTAGATCTATTTATTTAAAGTAAATCAAACAGTAAAGCTTCAACATCAACTCAACACGTTGTCGATATAAACTAGCAGATTAAACCCTATACTGACGATGATAAAATATAGCTCACCACGGCAACATCAAAAGTAAACTGCATTCAACAATACAATCAGCGACTGACGTTAGCCTTTATGGTTCTCTGAACCATTGCCATCAGCATCAAAAATAACTAATTGATTCAAAGAAATAATATTAAATGCTATGTTGAAAGTATTATAAATATGTTCAGGATAACAGAGAACATTATGACTCAATATCGACCTCGTTCAGCACGAGGAAATTTGTTCACCTTAGGCCAACACTACGGCCAATCGCTGCTGGGGGCACCGCTGCTTTACTTCCCTGCCCCCACGTCATCTGTGAACACCGGGTTGATTATCGCCGGCACCCATGGCGATGAAAGTGCGGCCATTGTTGCCCTTTCCTGCGCGTTACGCACTATTGCCCCGGAACAACAGCGCCATCATGTGGTATTAGCAGTGAACCCGGATGGTTGCCAATTAGGGTTACGTGCTAATGCCAATGGTGTTGATCTTAATCGCAATTTCCCGGCAAAAAACTGGCAACCAGGCGAGACGGTTTATCGCTGGAACAGTGCCGCTGATGCACGTGATGTCCGGTTATTGACGGGCGAACACGCAGGTTCAGAGCCAGAAACACAAGCTTTATGCGCCTTGATTGAGCAACTTGCTCCCCGCTGGGTCGTCTCATTCCATGAGCCGTTGGCCTGCATTGAAGACCCTGATAGCTCTGTGCTAGGGGCTCGGTTGGCAGCCAATTTCGCATTACCGCTCGTTAACAGTGTCGGTTACGCCACACCGGGGTCATTTGGTAGCTGGTGCGCTGATCGCAATTTGCCGTGTATCACCGCAGAATTACCGCCAATTTCCGCCGATGCGGCCAGTGAATGTTATCTGGCTGCATTGGTGGATTTACTCACGTTGGCGGATTAAACCGACAAATCGATCGCCCCTGTTGAGAAGTGCAACCCACCCTCAATGTCCTGTTCCAACCATGTCGGGCCGTCGAGATCAACAAACCGCGCGCCCAGTGCCAGTGGCAAGGCCGCTCGTATGGCGCGGGAAGTACACAACATGCAACCGAGCATAATGGCAAATCCCTGTGATTTTGCCTGCTCGGCTAGCAATAACGCTTCGGTTAACCCGCCACTTTTGTCCAGTTTAATGTTTACCATGTCATAGCGGCCAACCAGTCCGGCTAAATCCGCCCGCGTATGGCAGCTTTCGTCAGCACAAATCGGCAACGGATGAATAAAATTCTGCAAGCTATCATCTTCACCGGCCGGTAGCGGCTGTTCCAGCATCGCCACACCTAAATCTGCCAGTAACTGGCAACGGGCAACCAGCCCTTCGGTTTGCCAGGATTCATTGGCATCCACGATTAAGGTCACTTCTGGCGCAGCACTGCGGATCGCCACTAAACGCTCAGCAATAAGATGGTCATCAAGTTTTATTTTCAACAATCTGGCGCCAAGATGTGCCAATGCACTGGCACTGTACGCCATCGCTTCTGGCGTGCCGATACTGACTGTTTGAGCCATTGAAATATGGGGAATAGCCGTTGTCTGGCTCATATGCCACAAACTTTGCTGGCTCTGTAAACATTCCAACTGCCACAGTGCACAATCCACCGCATTCCTGGCGGCCCCTGCGGATAATAGCGGCTGTAAATCCTGCCGTGAAATGCCACCTTCTATGGCATTAACAACCAAGGCGAGCTGTGCCATGACCGATGATTCACTTTCACCATAATGTGGATATGGCGTACATTCGCCGCAAGCCAGGATGCCGTCCTCTTCAATCTCGACGACCACCACTTTGGCTTCTGTGCGGCTACCACGGGAAATAACAAACGCAGAATGTAAAGGCCATGCCTCAGGGTAGAAACGCATTGTTCTCAATTATGGCTCCTTGGCAAAATTCGGGTTTGAGTATCAGACGTTAGAACCTAACGTAAGCGAAATCTCAATTATTTAGCAAATTTCTCATATCCAAGCCGCCATTGTTACCTTAAACTGAACTTCGTGTTACACATCTGTAAAAGGGATCAAATAATGACACAGACCGTACATTTTCAAGGCAATCCAGTGACTGTTGCAGGTCAACTGCCACAAGCTGGCGATAAAGCAAAAGACTTTACTTTGGTTGCGAAAGATTTATCTGATGTTGCCCTGAGCAGCTTCATTGGCAAACGTAAAGTCCTGAATATCTTCCCAAGTATTGATACCGGCGTTTGTGCGGCATCGGTACGTAAATTCAATCAATTGGCTGGCGAACTTGAGAACACTGTCGTTCTTTGTATCTCCTCTGACCTGCCATTCGCTCAATCACGCTTTTGCGGTGCTGAAGGCCTGAGCAACGTAACGACCTTATCAACGCTGCGTGGCGCCGATTTCAAACAAGCTTATGGTGTGGCCATTACCGAAGGCCCATTGGCTGGTTTGACTGCGCGTGCTGTGGTGGTTCTGGATGGGCAAGATAACGTTATCTACAGTGAACTGGTTAACGAAATCACCACTGAACCAAACTATGATGCCGCCCTGGCAGCATTGAAGTAACTGGTTAACTTGGGTTTAACTAATCCGGAGCATTAACTCAAAACGGCTGGCCCATCTGGGTACAGCCGTTTTTTAATACAATCCGTTTTTAATACAATCCGTTTTTAATACAATCCATTTATAGCAACGTATTGCTCTGTTGCTTACTCTTCTTCGCTGTTATCACTGACTGGCCGCTTACTGCTTAAACCATATTCGCGCAACTTGTTGGCAATCGCGGTATGCGAGACGCCAAGGCGCTTGGCCAATTTACGTGTACTGGGATAATTACGATAAAGACGGGTCAGCACTGAGCGTTCAAAGCGTTTGCTGATGTCATCAAGCGAACCATCAAGCACTTCGTCCCCCAGTACGGCTTCAACTTCGAACTCCGGCAAGATAATGTCCTGGGGCCGTAGTTCGAAACCGTCCAATTGGGTCAGAGCGCGATAAATGGCATTTTTCAACTGCCGTACATTGCCGGGCCAACCATAATTAGTCAGAAAACTGCTCAGTTCAGGAGCCAACTTCGGCCGTGGCACGCCTTGTTCGTCCGAAAAGCGGGCAACGAACAATTCGGTCAGTGGCATGATATCAGCCTGACGCTCACGCAATGGTGGCAAGGTGATAGTCAGCACATTAAGGCGATAATAGAGATCTTCACGAAACTCACCACGCTGAACCAACTCCACCAGGTTCTTTTGCGTGGCGCAAATAACCCGAACATCGACATGCACTTCATGTTCTTCCCCGACACGGCGGAAGGTACCATCGTTTAGGAATCGCAACAGTTTGATTTGCATGCGCGGCGACATTTCGCCGATTTCATCCAGTAGCACCGAGCCACCATTCGCCTGCTCAAAGAAGCCTTTTTTACCTTCGATGGCATTCGGGTAAGCCCCGGCTGCATAGCCGAATAGCTCGCTTTCTACCACATCGTCCGGCATTGAAGCACAATTAAGGCCAAGGAAAGGCATTTTCCCGCGCGGGCTACGCAAGTGACAGGCGTGAGCCAAGAGATCTTTACCAGTACCGGTATCACCGACCAATAGCAAGGGGGCATCCAGCATCGCCAATTTACGGGCTTGCTCAAGCACTTGGCGCATCTTAACGCTGGTGGCAACAATCTGTTTAAATTCAGTATCATCGTTAACTGATAAGATTTGTAACTGTTTACCCATGCGCGCCGTGGATTTTAACATCACCACTGCACCCACTGTTTGGTTCTGCTGATGCTCGTCTTCAAGCTCGATGGGGGTTATCTCCATCAGGTAATCCTGATTGTTGATCAACACCCGTTCGGTATGAGGCGCGGTTTCCCCCCCTTCAAACCAACGGGCAAAGTTATATCCCCCGAGCAGGCTGCCGGCAGTTTTGTGGCGAATACGCTCCTCATGAAGGGAGAAAAGCTCACGGGCCGCAGGGTTCGCTAACTCAAGATTACCTCTTAAATCAATGGAGAATACCGGTTCTGGCATCGATTCAAGTAACGCTCGCAGCGCGCGGTGTTCACGTTCTGATGGCATAAAGGAGACGGTTCGAACGTCTGTTACCCCCTCGATACGTCGAATATCCATCATTAAAGCACTGAATACACTGAAATCCAGTTGAGAAAAGTTCAGGTAAATACGCCCTATCGGATCAATTTCGATCCCCCGTAAATCAATGCTGCGTAAAACCAAGAGATCAAGTAACTCTCTGGTGAGACCGAGTCGGTCTTCACAAAAAACTTCCAAGCGCATCAGTATCGACCTTATATAGTGCAGGTGCGGAGTCTCTGCTTATGATAATACCCTGTCCCCCCTTGCTGATGAAGCAGTCTGTCAGCAAAAGTTGACAGGAATCGGGTTTTTGCTGATTTTTTCCCCGACCAATACTAGCAAGGTAAGATTTTCAGCGCCTGTGCGCTATACATCTAGCGAGTTATTAGTTTTTATAAGAATAATTCAGAATAATATAATGCCTGACTGTATCAGTCCCTTCGTCAAGGTGAGGTGACACTTTGCATTCCATCGGCCAACTGGCTATAGTAGAGGTAGCCATATGACCGAGGAGGTTACATGAGAGCTTATCAGCCTACCCCCACAACCAAGGCAGGGGCGCTCTGGCGTGAAATTGGTTTGCCGGCCAGTCGTGGCACGGTATTGGTGGATAGCATCAAATTGGGTTTTTCTGTCGATGTCATCGATAGCATCCATCTCTGGGCGTCCATACCTAAATCTGAAGTATTGCGTGCTACCGGTATTCCCAGCCGTAGTCTAACCCGCAGACGCACCCATGATGGCCGTTTCACACCGGAAGAGAGCGAGCGAATTGCGCGTTTCGTGCGAGTAATGGATGCCGCCGTTGATCTATTTGGTGGTGATAAAGGCAAAGCCATCGTCTGGATGTCGACGCCAATTAAGGGGCTTGGGCATCGCAGCCCTGACTCACTGCTGGAGACCGAAACCGGCGCGCTAGAAATCTGTGATTTAATTGGCCGGCTGGAACACGGTGTATTTTCATAGCTGAGTGCCAGGAAGGATAAAAGTTGTATAGGGAAGATGACATGGATAAGTTCACAATTACTAGCAACCCGACGGGGCAATACTTATGATGCTCTATCGCATTGTGATGCGCCGTTATCTTGCTTCAACCTGGACCGGCTATGGCGCTGAAATCTATGGCGGCCGCTGGAATCATAAAGGCCACGCTGCCATCTATTTAGCCAGTAGTGTGTCACTGGCAATGCTGGAAACACTGGTGCATATTCAAGACAGCTCAACACTCAGTGAGTTTGAATTATTTCAAATTGAGATTGATGATAGCAATATCATGCTGTTACAGCCACAGGATTGGCCCATTGACTGGCGTAACGACCCCGCACCTGTCGCTACGATGGATATCGGCACCGAGTGGTTGGCATCAGAATCATCAATTGGATTACTGGTCCCGTCCACACTGGTGCCATCAGAACACAATATGCTGGTCAACCCACGCCACAAAGATTTTCAGGCCTGTTTGAGTACCGCTAAAACACTCTCCTTCGCCTTCGATCCGCGATTGAAATAGCCAACCGGCTATGGCTTAGCTTGGTCTTTTTTCGGCAGCGTATTTTTCAATTGGCTAATCAACTGGCGGCGAAAATCTCCCAGTTTAGGTTTATCACCATCCAGCCATGGCAACGGGCGACATAGCTCCATCGCTTTGATACCCAGTCGGGCGGTCAGTAGCCCCGCCCCGATCCCTTGCGCCGCACGAGCCGATAAACGCGCGGCCAAATCCTGTGACAACCAGTCCATACCCACTTCTCGTACCAATTCGGAAGCCCCGGCAAAAGCAATGTTCAGTAACACTAAGCGGAATAACCGAATTCGGCTGAAATATCCCAATTCGATACCATACAAAGCAGCAATACGATTAATCAGACGAATATTACGCCAGGCGATAAAGGCCATATCCACGAACGCCAGAGGACTGACCGCAATCATTAATGCTGATTCAGCAGCGTAGCGGCTAATTTCTGCCCGTGCCTGATTATCCAGTGCTGGCTGTACCAGTTTGGCATATAACTCAACCACTTCTCGATCGTTATGCGTCTCATGCAAGGACGCCTGCCAACGTTGCAGTGCCGGATGCCCTTGATCCAGTCCGGCCTGACGCGCCAGTTTTTCACAAAAGGTGCGCCCTTGCCCGATACCGTGACTCACCAAGAGTTCACGGGCGATATCTCGCTCTTGTGCCCGCTGGCGTAAACGGTATAAGCGCCGCCACTCGGTCAACACCGAACCAACTCCGGCCACCACAATCAGCCCACCGGCAGTCGTTGCCCCCAGTGCTATCCAATCCTGCTGCTGCCAAGCCTGATTAACCCATTGCACTGACTGGGCAATTACACTGACACCAAAGAGTGCCAGTCCGGCCGTCACCATTTTGCGCCACAGACTGCGTTTGGGTTTCAGCGCAGCATTCACCAACCCTTCCACCCGCCCTTCTTCATCTTCAGCGTCTAGTTCAGGTGCCGCAGGGTAGAAGTTCTCCGCGGTTTGTTGATCAAAAGCCTGTGCTGCTTTTAATACTGGCCCATCAAGAGGCTGCAAAGGCTGTTCAAAATCTATCCGTGGTTTCAACGGCTCACTCATCGCAACTTATCTCCCAATAAGAACTCCATCACTGCATCCAGCCGAATATGGGGCAATGGGCTATCAACATTCACCGCTTGTGGACGAAATTCATCAAAATGAAAACCCTGTTGCTGCCAGAATGCCGGACCAGGCAAACGCGCCGGGACATCCCCCGGGAATACCGTCAGCGGTACACCATCCAGTAGGCGATGGCCACGCAATGCAGGGATTTTTTGCCCCTGATGTTCGACTATGCCACTTTCTGTCGCCTGTACCGATGCTAGCCCAACACAATCCATACTGATCCCTTCGAAAGCAGCATTTTGCCAGGCTTCCTGCACCAATTGCTGGAGTAACGATACTAGATTCGCGTGTTGATCCGCCGTCACGTGATCCGCTTTAGTCGCCGCAAACATCAGCTTATCGATACACGGCGAGAATAAGCGACGGAATAACGTTCGTTTTCCGTAATGGAAACTCTGCATTAATTGTGTCAGAGCCAGGCGCATATCGTTGAATGCCTGCGGCCCGCTGTTCAAAGGTTGCAAACAATCCACCAGCACAATTTGTCGATCAAATCGGACAAAATGTTCTTTATAAAAACCTTTCACCACTGAGTTGCAGTAATAGCTAAAACGGGTGCGTAACATACCCAAATTGGAATGTTTATCCGCCTGCGCCAGCCGTGATTCACTCAGTTCATTCACCTCCGGCCACGGGAAAAACTGTAGTGCAGGCGCACCAGCCATATCACCAGGCAGGACAAACCGCCCGGGTTGAATGAAATGCAGGCCTTCATTCTTGCAGCGAATAAGATAATCGGTATAGGCCTGTGCAATGGCCGCTAGCTGGTTTTCGTCTGCCGGTGCTAACGGATCACACTGCTGACACAATGTTAGCCAAGGTTTGGCCCACTGTGCGCGATCCCCTTGTAGTAGACCAGCCATCTGGCGGGACCAGCTTAAATAGTCCTGTTCCAACATAGGCAGGTCCAGTAACCATTCACCGGGGTAATCGACAATCTCCAAATAAAGTGTCGATGTCTCTTTAAAGTGGCGCAAAAGCGAATCACCAGAACGAAAGCGCAATGCTAAGCGAATTTCACTGACGCCACGGGTTGGGGTTGGCCAGTTTGGCGGTGTGCCATATAAAGACGCCAATCCTTCATCATAGGTAAAACGTTGAATACCCAAATCACGCTGCGGTACCCGTTTTACACCCAGTAGCCGCTCTTCGCGCACAGCCGAAAACAGCGGTAAACGTGCACCGCTGTGGACATGAAGTAATTGATTCACTAACGAAGTAATAAAGGCAGTTTTCCCGCTGCGGCTCAAGCCGGTTACCGCTAATCGCAGATGGCGATCCATCCCACGATTAACCAAAGACGTAATCTCATTTTGCAGTCGTTTCATGCTTCTCCTTGGCAAATTGGCCAGCAGCTGCCTGCATTGCGCGTTTTAACATTGGCTCGAGCAGCATCAGCAGCAACCAACGCAGGGGCTTGCGGCTCACACTCTTTACTATCAAGCCAGCCGCACTGGCTGGGCCATAGGCCAATGCAACAGTAAAGATAATTTTAACCAGTGACGTTAATACTACACCTGCACGTGAACGGGCGGGATTATTGTTCATCTTTTGCCCTCCGGCAGGCTGTATGGATAGGTAAGTAACATCTATGGGCAACATTCCCGGCTGCAATAATTGGTAACACTACAACTGGCGAAAACGGCTCTGGACACCAAAAGTCTCAGAGGTGACATAGCGCTCTACCTGGCGCAAACGCTGTTCCCCGGCGCCCAACTCAAACTCTAGTTGATCCAGCAGCTGACGAGGCGTTGCTTCATGCTGCCCATTAAAACTGGCTGCGGGGACCGGTTCCAGTATAAAAGTCAGTACGATATAGGCCGCGATAGTGAAAACAAACAAACCAAAGAACAGGGATAACACCACCATCACCCGAATCAATCGTACTGGAATATCAAAATAGTGGGCCAGACCAGCACACACCCCTTTGATCATGCCCTCTTCTGGCACCCGGTACAGTTTTTTGCCACTTAACATATTATTTTTAAAAACATCGCCCATTATGACTGCCTCCAGTTCGGATGTTGCGCATCAAGAATTTCTTCTAATGTTTGAATCCGTTCCCGCATCCGGCGAGCATCATCAGTTAACTGTGATAGGCGCTGCATATCCTGATGACTAAGCTGAGCGCCACTTTGCTGGCGATTGCTGTAATGCAGCCATAACCAAATAGGTGCGACAAACAGCACAAAAATGGTCAGTGGTATGGCAAGAAACAGGATACTCATTCGTTCCCCTTAATCATCTGGCGCGGGTATCCGCATTTTAATTATGGCAGGCCGCTTTATTGCTTACGGCCCGCCCGATATATTTTCGCCCCTAAAGCGATAAAACAGAGCAAAAGATAGGGCTTACGCAAATGGGTCAAGACCATTACTCAGCCGAATTCATTTTCGCTTTCAGTGCGGCCAACTGGTTACTGATTTCATCATCTGCTTTCAGTTCAGCAAACTGGCTTTCCAGCGACTTTTGTTTGCCGACCCCCACAGTTTCAGCCTCAGCTTCCATATGGTCAATACGCCGCTCGAATTGCTCAAAACGTGCCATAGCTTCGTCGAGTTTCCCACTATCGAGCTGGCGGCGCACATCGCGAGATGACGCAGCAGCCTGATGGCGCAGGGTCAGCGCCTGTTGTCTGGCGCGGGTTTCAGTTAGCTTACTTTCCAACTCGCTAATTTCATGTTTCATGCGGCTCAGTGTTTCTTCTACTGTGGCCACTTCGCGGGTCAGTGTATCAATCAATGCAGCAACTTTTTGTTTTTCAATCAGTGCCGCGCGGGCTAAATCTTCTTTATCTTTACGCAGAGCCAGCTCGGCTTTTTCCTGCCACTCTTGCTGCTGACTTTCGCTGTGATCGATGCGACGCAACAACTGTTTTTTCTCAGCTAATGCGCGGGCAGATGTTGAACGAATTTCGACTAGTGTATCTTCCATTTCCTGAATCATCAGGCGTACTAACTTTTGTGGATCTTCCGCTTTATCCAGCAATGTATTGATGTTGGCATTCACGATATCGGCAAAGCGTGAAAAAATACCCATAATGTATGTCCTCTTTGACTTAATGGCTTTCTGAAATAGCGGCGTCTGGTTGCATCCATTCGCCTAACTCTTGTGGAATAACTATTATCAAGAGTCGTGCCAACTTTTCATTAGTTTTAATAACTTGAAAAATAACAAAAAAATATTTTCTGCTTAAATTAAGATAGAATGTAAAGTGAGTGTTTTAACCAACTATTGGCGAATTTCATCATGAGCGAGCAATTAGAAAACCTGTTAGGCGAAGCAAACTCTTTTGTTGAAGTGCTGGAGCAAGTTTCCGGGCTGGCAAAGTTGAATAAGCCGGTGTTGGTGATTGGTGAACGAGGCACCGGTAAAGAGCTGATTGCGCACCGGTTACATTATTTATCAAACCGTTGGCAGGGGCCATTCATCTCACTTAACTGTGCCGCATTGAATGAAAACTTACTTGACTCAGAATTATTTGGTCATGAAGCTGGGGCGTTTACCGGTGCGCAGAAGCGCCATCTGGGGCGTTTTGAACGAGCAGATGGGGGGACGCTCTTTTTAGACGAACTGGCCACAGCGCCTATGTTAGTGCAGGAAAAATTACTGCGTGTGATTGAGTATGGTCATCTGGAGCGCGTTGGCGGCAGTCAGCCGTTGCAAGTGGATGTCCGGCTGGTTTGTGCTACCAATGACAATTTACCCGCTTTAGCGCAGGCAGGTAAATTCCGCGCCGACCTGCTGGACCGGCTCGCCTTTGATGTAGTGCAACTACCACCGTTACGTGAACGTCAGCAAGATATCATGTTACTCGCTGAACACTTTGCCATCCAGATGTGTAGAGAGTTAGGTCTGCCGCTATTTCCCGGTTTTACGCCACAAGCTAAACAGCAACTACTGGATTATGACTGGCCGGGTAATGTGCGGGAGTTGAAAAATGTGGTGGAACGTTCAGTTTATCGCCACGGGAATAGTGACCAATCACTGGATAATATCATTATTAATCCTTTCGCACCCCGACAGCCTCGTGAAAACAAAGCGCCGCAAATGGCAGACGTTCACGTTTCTGAACTTCCTCAATTGCCTCTCGACCTAAAGCAGTGGTTGCAAAACAGTGAACAGCAAATGTTGAAACACGCTTTGGAACAGGCGCGGTTCAATCAACGCAAAGCGGCGAGTTTACTCGGGCTAACCTACCATCAGTTACGTGGCATGTTAAAGAAACATGCTATTTTAAGCGGTGATATCGGTCAGTAGAAAAGAATTAGCTTCTCATTTCGTTCAGTGCAGAGGATAATAACCGGCTGATCTGAGCGAAAAGCTAATGAACCCCCTCCAGCCCCCGTAGATATTTACCTTTAACACAGACATCGACAGGGAGATTAATTAAGTAAGCGGCTTGTGCAAAACTGGATAGCCCTTTCGCTCCATTACCATTAACTTTATCTTCTGCTATAGTTCCATACCATTTATCATCTATTTTAATATTAATCGCATTAAGCGACATATCATCCGGTCGCCACATAATAGTCGCATTATATTTTTTAATTATCTGATTATAAATCATCATGCCGTTATCAGCATCACATTGTGATTTTAAATCTCCAGGTTTAGTCGCCAGTACCGAACTACAACAGAATACAACGGCCCCATAAATAACCACTTTCATAATATAACCTCTACATATTAGAAATATTAATTTTATAAAATAACGATTAACTTAAACATTCTGCTATGATCTTGATAAATTGAATCCATACTCCGCTTGTGCTTCGTTGACTCCATACTGCCAAAACACGCCCTGATCATCGGCCGTATTCCCATCCTTAATATCCATGTTCGCATCATGTTTAAAACTGGAGGTACAATAAAAGCGTTATGATAAGGATTCGCACTGGCACTCGATCGTGTTTGCCGATACAAAGGGTTAGGCATAAACTCATTAGCGATAACTTTGCCCTGACGCAACAGGTATGAAGTTGCTGACATAATTTGTTCTCCTAAAATTCTGCTATGCGCCATCCATTCCGATAAGAACGGCGAATAGCGAAAAATATGGTGAAGCTCCTGTTGCATACCACTCGCCCCCATGCGTAATATAAAATCCAATGTATAATCTGCACTATACATATTACTATCAGCCCTTATCTGATAAAGATAAACCAGTGCATCACTGCCCATTGTCGTTTGTATTTTTTTCAAAACTCGCTCTAAATAATTATAAGCAAAGCTTTTATCGGCTGTAGTAGAAATAAATATACTATCCGCTGATGTGGCATGGTCACCACGGCAACTTCTGCCACTAAGGTGTTCTACTACAGAATCATTATCACCTAAAGAGTGAAAACCCTGGCTGAATATCTCTTGATAATCGCGGGTATCAACACGCCAAACGATATCCGGTGGTTTAGCCCAACCACTCATAGTTATTATATAATAAATAAACAATAAAACCATTAATTGACATCGTTTCATAACGCCACCAGACTATATAAATACAGTTTCAGCACTAATATTTTTCATTTATTAATATAGCAATGGATGTATTGATTTCATAATACAAAAAAACTGAGTGCACACAGGATAAATATCATTATCATTTATAATTAAATCGTGATCGAACGTCAGTACACATAACATATGAAAGGACCAGCCGACGACAGGCAAAAAAAAAGCCAGCACCCGAGCTGGCTTAAAAAACACTGGAAGCAATGTGAGCAATGTCGTGCTTTCCTGTCTAAAACCAGAAGCTACTGGCCTTATCTCGAAGAGCAAAATGATGATAATGGTTATCAATAGCACTTGCAAACACTTTGTTGAGAATTTTTCTCATTCCCGCACTGATTATGATGGAATTATACTCAATTACAGCATCGAACACCGCCGCCGCCGCCCATTGCTCTCACTACATCCTCGCGTATAAACAACAATTTGCTGTTTATTCACCTCGATTGCTGCAACAACCAGCAGACAGTGCAGTTGTTTTACTCAATGGATTGGGGGGAGTGTCAGATTACGGTACACTAAGAGTATTGCTTACTTACTGCGAAGCGTTTATGCGTGCTTTACTTATTTGCTTGCTGTCGTTGTCTTGCCTTGCGACATCAGCGCTGGCGCAACCCGCCCCGGCCCCTCAACCCGCTCAACCGCTGCCGGATATCCGCCAACGTGGCTTCGTCTATTGTGTCAGCGGGATACTCAATACCTTTAATCCGCAGATGGCCAGTAGCGGATTGACCATCGATACCCTGGCAGCACAACTTTACGACCGCCTGCTGGACGTTGACCCGTATACCTACCGTTTAATCCCTGAACTAGCTGAAAGTTGGCAAGTGCTGGATAACGGCGCGACATATCGTTTTCATTTACGTAAAGACGTCCCCTTCCAGACCACCGATTGGTTTACCCCAACCCGGATGATGAACGCAGATGATGTGATATTCAGCTTTCAGCGGGTATTTGACTCACAACACCCCTACCACCATGTCAATGGTGGCGAGTATCCTTACTTCGACAGTTTACAATTTGCCGACGCAGTGCAAAGTGTCAAAAAACTGGATGATTATACGGTTGAATTTAAGCTGAAGGCTCCAGATGCCTCCTTCCTTTGGCATCTGGCTACCCATTATGCACCAGTACTCTCTGCCGAGTACGCCGACGTGTTGACCCAAAAAGGCCGACAAGAGCAGATCGATCGTGAGCCTGTGGGGACCGGTCCCTTCTTGTTGAACGAATATCGCTCCGGGCAATACATTCGTCTGTTCCGTAACAGTGATTATTGGAAAGGTTTACCGCGCATGCCGCAGGTGGTTATCGATCTGGGTGCGGGTGGTACTGGCCGCTTATCCAAACTACTGACCGGCGAGTGTGATGTGTTGGCCTATCCAGCAGCCAGCCAATTATCCATTTTACGAGATGACCCTCGCCTGCGTCTGACACTGCGCCCAGGGATGAATGTAGCTTATTTGGCATTCAACACCCGTAAGCCACCACTCAACGATCAGCGGGTGCGGCAGGCGATCGCATTATCGATTAACAACCAGCGATTAATGCAGTCAATCTATTACGGTACCGCTGAGACCGCAGCGTCTATTTTACCTCGTGCATCATGGGCATATGACAATCAGGCCCAGGTAACCGAATATAATCCAGAAAAAGCTAAAGAGATTCTAAAACAGCTTGGATTGACTAATTTACAATTCAATCTATGGGTGCCGACCGCCTCGCAATCTTATAATCCCAGCCCATTAAAAACGGCGGAACTGATTCAGGCTGATTTGGCTCAGGTGGGGATTACGGTCAATATAGTGCCGGTCGAAGGCCGATTCCAAGAGGCGCGGCTGATGGAGATGAATCACGACCTGACGCTGACGGGGTGGTCGACAGACAGTAATGACCCAGACAGTTTCTTCCGCCCGCTATTAAGCTGTGCGGCAATTCGTTCGCAAACAAACTATGCTCATTGGTGTGATCCGGCGTTTGATGAATTGCTACAAAAAGCATTACGTTCCCAGCAATTATCCGCGCGTATTGAATATTATCAGCAAGCTCAGCGTATTTTGGAGCAACAATTGCCACTGTTGCCATTAGCATCTTCATTACGGTTACAGGCATACCGTTATGATATTAAAGGTTTGGTATTAAGCCCGTTTGGCAATTCTTCTTTTGCTGGCGTGTTCCGTGAGAGCAATGAGGGCAAAAAACCATGATTATCTTCACCTTACGCCGCTTATTACTATTAGTGATAACGTTGTTTATGTTGTCACTGGTCAGTTTTAGCCTGAGCTACTTTACCCCTCATGCGCCGTTAAATGGCGCATCCTTAATGGATGCTTACCGCTTCTATTTCAATAGCCTGTTTCAGTGGGACTTCGGGGTTTCTAGCATCAATGGTCAACCTATTAGCGAGCAATTGCGTGAAGCCTTCCCCGCCACCATGGAATTATGTGTACTGGCCTTTACACTGGCCCTATTTGTTGGTATTCCGCTGGGGATTATTGCCGGTGTGATGCGCGGGAAATGGGCTGATATCGCCATCAGTTCTGTCGCATTACTTGGTTTCTCAATTCCTGTATTCTGGTTGGCGCTGCTGTTGATGTTGTTCTTTTCACTGCATTTAGGTTGGCTGCCGGTTTCTGGCCGGTTTGACCTGTTATATCAAGTGAAACCGGTCACTGGTTTGGCTCTGGTCGATGCATGGCTATCACCTTCGCCGTATCGCAAAGAGATGATGCTCAGCGCTGTGCAGCATATGATCCTGCCAATCACCGCACTGGCGGTGGCCCCAACGACCGAAGTCATTCGCCTTATGCGCACCAGTACCGATGATGTTATTGGGCAAAACTACATTAAAGCCGCCGCCACTCGCGGCCTATCACGCTTTACCATTATTCGCCGCCATGTGCTGCATAATGCATTGCCGCCCATCATTCCAAAACTGGGGTTACAGTTTTCCACCATGCTGACGTTAGCGATGATAACCGAAGTGGTGTTTAACTGGCCGGGATTGGGCCGTTGGTTGATAAACGCCATTCGCCAGCAGGATTACGCCGCCATTTCTGCAGGGGTAATGGTGGTCGGGTCGTTGGTTATCGTCATTAACGTCCTGTCAGATATTCTGGGTGCAATGATGACACCGCTAAAGCATAAGGAATGGTATGCCCTTCGATAATGTCTACCGTGAGAAGAAAATGCCCAGCCCGTTGCTGTATACCTGGCGGCTTTTTTATGGCGATGCCTTGGCAATGGTGGGCTTCTACGGCGTACTCGCCCTCTTGGTGCTTTGTGTGTTGGGCAATACACTGGCACCCTATGCCCTTGACCAACAGTTTTTGGGCTACCAACTGCTCCCGCCTTCCTGGTCGCGCTATGGCAACGTTTCGTTCTTCCTTGGCACTGATGATCTCGGCCGCGATATTTTAAGCCGATTATTGGCAGGAACCGCATCGACTTATGGCTCGGCACTGTTAGTCACACTGGCTGCGGCGCTGTGTGGCGTGATCCTTGGTGTATTTGCCGGTATCACTCACGGCTTTCGCTCCGCTATTCTTAATCATGTACTGGATACCCTGCTCTCTATTCCGTCGCTGCTGCTGGCCATCATTGTGGTCGCCTTTGTCGGGCCGAGTTTAGAACATGCCATGTTCGCGGTTTGGCTGGCACTGCTACCCCGAATGGTGCGAACCATTTATAGCGCCGTACATGATGAGTTAGATAAAGAGTATGTTATTGCCGCCCGTTTGGACGGTGCTTCCACCCCTCATATTCTGGCTTATGCTATTTTCCCCAATATTGCCGCTATTTTGGTCACTGAATTTACCCGGGCACTATCAATGGCAATTTTGGATATTGCTGCGTTGGGTTTTTTGGATTTAGGCGCACAATTGCCCTCACCGGAATGGGGAGCGATGCTGGGGGACTCACTTGATTTAGTCTATGTCGCCCCGTGGACCGTGATGTTGCCGGGTGGCGCGATTTTAGTCAGCGTACTGCTAGTTAACCTGTTGGGTGACGGCATGCGCCGGGCAATTAATGCGGGGGTGGAATAATGCCGTTACTTGATATTCGTAACCTCACCATTGAATTTATGACCTCTGAAGGGATGGTCAAAGCGGTTGATCGCATCAGTATTACCCTGACTGAGGGTGAAGTTCGTGGTCTGGTGGGTGAATCCGGTTCAGGTAAAAGTTTAATCGCCAAAGCTATCTGTGGGGTCAGTAAAGATAACTGGCGCATTACCGCTGACCGTTTTCGCTTTGACGACATCGATCTGTTGCAATTGACCCCACGCGAACGACGCAAGGTGATCGGCCATAATATCTCGATGATTTTTCAGGAACCGCAATCCTGTCTGGATCCCTCAGAAAATATTGGTCAGCAATTGATACAAGCGATACCGGGCTGGACCTATAAAGGTCGCTGGTGGCAACGTTTTCATTGGCGCAAACGGCGGGCAATTGAGTTGCTGCACCGTGTAGGGATTAAAGACCACACAGATATTATGCGCAGTTATCCCTATGAGCTGACTGAAGGTGAATGCCAAAAGGTGATGATTGCCATTGCACTGGCTAATCAACCTCGGCTGCTTATCGCCGATGAACCTACCAATGCCATGGAACCCACCACTCAGGCACAAATTTTCCGTCTGCTGGCGCGACTTAATCAGAATAACAACACCACTATTTTGCTGATAAGCCATGACTTGCAGATGATGAGTAAATGGGCGAATCGGGTTAACGTGCTGTATTGCGGCCAAACTGTGGAAAGTGCCGTTTGCGAAGACCTGCTGGCCGCCCCCCACCACCCTTATACTCAGGCGCTGATCCGTGCCATGCCCGATTTTGGCCGCTCCCTGCCACATAAAAGTCGCTTAAATACCTTGCCTGGGGCTATTCCATCACTGGAGCATTTGCCCGTTGGCTGTCGTCTTGGGCCTCGCTGCCCTTATGCGCAAAAAACCTGTATTGAAACACCGCGCTTGCGGCTGGTAAAAAACCACGCCTTTGCCTGCCACTTCCCCTTAAATCTGGAGGAGCAATAATGGCAGAGACTCTGCTCGAAGTCCGTAATCTGAGCAAAACCTTCCGCTACCGCACCGGGTTATTTCGTCGTCAGCATGTGGAAGCAGTCAAATCGGTCAGTTTTACTTTACGCGAAGGCCAAACCCTGGCGGTGATTGGTGAGAACGGTTCCGGTAAATCCACCTTGGCAAAAATGCTGTCGGGCATGATTGAACCAACGGATGGTGAATTACTGATTGACGATCATCGCCTGTCCTACGGTGATTATGCTTACCGCAGCCAACGTATCCGTATGATTTTTCAGGATCCGAGCACCTCACTTAACCCGCGTCAGCGCATCGGCCAGTTGTTGGATGCGCCACTGAAATTGAACACTGATTTAGACGCGGTGGCTCGTGAGCAACGAATCTATCAGACCTTGCGGCAAGTGGGATTACTGCCCGATCACGCTAACTATTATCCGCATATGTTGGCGTCCGGCCAGAAGCAGCGTATCGCACTGGCACGGGCACTTATCCTGCAACCTAAAGTGATTGTTGCCGATGAAGCACTGGCGTCTTTGGATATGTCCATGCGCTCACAGATTATTAATCTGATGCTGGAATTACAGGAAAAACATGGCATATCTTATATTTATGTCACCCAGCACTTAGGCATGATGAAACATATCAGCGATCAGGTGATTGTGATGCATGAAGGAGAAGTGGTGGAGCGTGGTAGCACGGCCGAGGTGCTGGCATCCCCGCTGCACGATCTGACTAAGCGGCTGATTTCCAGCCACTTTGGTGAAGCTTTAACCGCCGATGCCTGGCGGCGGGACTCAGGCCATTTTTAGGCGGGTTTTCTGCCCTGCCATTTACCTCCACGATCACCCATTCCGCGCTCACCTCAGCGCGGATTTTTTCCTGCTTCTTTAGTCATTTATTCGCTAACGTAACAACATTTTTGTTATATATAATAATATGTTATTACTTTTAGTTATGGATTATGGTTTAACATTATTTTATCTCGCAAACTCAATCAGTAATGATATCCACTGTGTTCATTCCATAAAACAACAGGATATCTTGCCGATGTTGATACCGACTACTTTGCTATGCTCCCGGTCCGATACCGCACTACCTACCCTTGTCACTGATTCGCTCTCGGTTTATAGCCAAACGGTGCTTACAACCTCTTTATCGTTAACCTGGGCGCGTTGCTGTCCCTAACGGAGGTCATCATGGTGCAATTTCGACAACAGGATAATGCCCATTGGTATCATGAAACTCAACGCAGCGGTAACCCGGAGATCTACGCCGCCCCCGTCACCGAGGAGAGTTACAGTGCTAATAGTTGTAATGGCGATAATCTGCTGACAAATGAGAACAGCATTGAACAGGGTATCTTTTTGCTTGGCTTAGCCGATACTATTCCCGCCCGATTAGATGACCCGTTACGCCAGCATGCGGCGATTTTGTCTGCCTCAGATGCAATGTATCAGGCACTTTTCCCGCTCACTGTCGAGCTGAACCGAGACCACACCTTTTCACTGTATGACCGCTTAAGTACCGCACTGACGGTGGCACAAGTTACCGGGGTTCAACGGTTGTGCAGCCATTATGCCGCCCGCCTGACGCCACTTTCCAGCCCGGACGCATCGCGGGAAAGTAATATGCGATTGACACAGATAACCCAATATGCCCGTCAACTGGCCAGTCAGCCGACATTAATTGATAAGCATGCTTTGCAACAACTCGCTGATGTAGGTTTAACCGCTACAGATATTATTGTTTTATCGCAGATTATTGGTTTTGTTAGTTATCAAGCCAGAGTAGTGGCAGCCCTTTGTGCACTCGCTGGATATCCTACGGTAATATTGCCCGGTTTTCCGCGCATGGAAGATGCTCCCGCAGGCTTGATAGCGTCATCTGTAGCGCAATGGCAAGGTTGGTTACCCTCAAAGACAATCAATGAGGTCATTTCATCTGAGCCATCGTCAGATGACGCAGAGATAACCCTCAGTGAGTTGCTACAACACCATCAGCAAAGTCTGCTCGCGTACCGCACCATTATCACCCGCCAACATTATCCTCCGTTGCTGCCACCTGATTGGCTGGCATTGGTGGCGTTGGTGACTGCGCGCATCAATGGCAGTCGCTACTGTCTGGCTATCCATAAACACCAATTGCACCAATTAACCCCTAACACCACATTGATAACGGCACTTGACGCGGGGATTGATAACGCTTTGGCGACTCAATCTGATGAGCAGATTATCCACTGGCTTATCTATGCCGCAGCCGAGTTGACTCGCGCACCAGAACGCTTTAGCCATCAACATATCAGTCCATTGTTAGCTCTGGGTGTCAGTAATCAGCAACTGGTGAGTATCATCTTCGACACCGCCGCAGTCGGATGGACCAACCGGTTAAGACAAACGCTGGGGCAAGCTGTTTGATACTCGCCCGCAATTGCGGATTGCAGTGTTTTAGTCGGTAGCCAACCACGTTTTAGCGACATCAAAAAAGTGCTGGGCCAGCGGTGTAACTCGCCCTGGTTCAGCCACCACGACAGCAGCATGCCGACTCATTTTCAAAATATCCACCGGCCGCCGTTGCAGGTCGGGTGACATATCCTCAAGTAGACTACCCTGCGGGAACAGGCCACAGCCTAAACCGACAAAGATGCCTTGTAACAACTGAAAGATAGAAGTACTTTCCAGCCGCACATGCAGCGGCAGACCGGCATCACGAAAACTGTTATCCAGATAGCGGCGGAAGTAACGGCTGGGTTCAGCCAGGCAGAGCGGCAGTTGTGCTACCTGGGCCAGTGCCAGCGGCTCAGTCCCCATCAAATCAGGGAAATGTCCGGGGTGAAACACCAGGTCAATGCCCCCGTCAACTAGCGGTTGTACCTGAAAATGCAGCTCATTCAAGGTGGTCAATTCAAAAAAACCAATGCCCACATCGACCGAGTGACCGGTTAAAGCTTCCAGTAATTGGTCAGCACTTAACACTGAAACACGGTAATCCAGATGGGGATAGCGTTCACTGGCACTTTTAAGTAATAGTGCCAACGAGATACTGCATTGTGGTACTACACCAATACGCAGCGTGCCGTTTAAACCATGTTTAAGGGACTCCACCTCTAACTTTAGCCCTTGATAGACAGAGACAATCTCTCTGGCCCAGGCTAATACGCGCTCACCTTCGGCGGTAAATCCTTCGAAATTATTACCCCGGTTTATCAGTGCCACCCCCAGTTCCCGCTCCAGGTTTTTCAGACGCATCGACAATGTTGGCTGGCTGACAAAGCTGGCCTCAGCCGCACGACCAAAATGGCGCTCGCGCTCCAGATTACAGAGATAGACCAGTTGCTTGATATCCATACAGATACTCAGATTTTCATGATTCTATCCAGTATACCATCGTCCCTTGGTGGCATGTTTTGCCGTGCTGGCCTTTTTCGTGCGAAAAATTTACACAGCTATCTGATCCAGATCCCATTTCATCTTTCAACTCAGGCATTTTACTGATTAACATTTGAACGAAATTTGGATAATTTCAGATTATTCACAATAACCACAATATTGAATTGTTTATTCACTAACATCTGACCATATAAACCACTAACCAATCAAATAGCAGAATATACCACCAAATAAAATCAGTTCAGCTTTTAATCAAAACAAAAAATCGTCAAACAGCTAAAACATAAACGTTAATACTGCATAACATTTGTAACATGGTCGCATAGCCCTGCCTGAGATATATGTAACAGAATATTGCAAAAGCCTTGTCTCGTTGACAAAGATAGTGAACATTAACCGCCGCTAAACATCTTATAACAATGCAAAAGGATGCCGGTTCGCGCATTCACTTTTGTCTCTCCCACCATTTGTGGTCGGTAGTGAAAAACAGAGGTCCCCGTGTCAACAGCAAACAACAGTCAACAGCCACCCAACAGTGAGCAACCCGAAAGCATCAGTATGAATGCTTTCAAACAACCAAAAGCATTTTACCTGATCTTCTCTATCGAGCTTTGGGAGCGCTTTGGTTATTACGGCCTGCAAGGGATCATGGCCGTCTATCTGGTAAAAATGCTCGGGATGAGCGAAGCCGACTCTATCACTTTGTTCTCATCCTTCAGTGCACTGGTCTATGGCTTTGTGGCCATCGGTGGCTGGTTAGGCGATAAGGTGCTCGGTGCCAAACGTGTCATCGTGCTTGGTGCATTAACGCTGGCAGTCGGTTATGCCATGATTGCCTACTCCGGCCATGACATTTTCTGGGTTTATCTGGGTATGGCGACCATTGCGGTTGGTAATGGTTTGTTCAAAGCCAACCCATCCTCTCTGCTGTCAACATGCTATAACAAAGATGATCCGCGTTTAGACGGCGCATTCACCATGTACTACATGTCCGTCAATATCGGTTCATTCTTCTCTATGCTGGCCACCCCATGGTTAGCGGCGAAGTATGGCTGGAGCGTCGCATTCTCACTGAGCGTAGTAGGTATGTTGATCACCTTGGTAAACTTCTGGTTCTGCCGTAAATGGGTAAAAAATCAAGGTTCAAAACCTGACTTTGCACCACTACAGATTAAAAAGTTACTGATGGTATTGGTGGGTGTGGTTGCACTGGTCACGCTGTCAAGCTGGTTGCTGCATAACCAAATAGTGGCACGTTGGGCGTTGGCATTAGTATCTCTGGGCATCATCTGTATCTTTGCCAAAGAGACCTTCTCTCTGCATGGCACTGCCCGCCGCCGAATGATTGTGGCATTCTTACTGATGCTGGAAGCGGTGGTGTTCTTTGTGCTGTATAGCCAAATGCCAACGTCGCTGAACTTCTTTGCTATTCATAACGTTGAGCATTCAATCTTTGGTATTACCTTCGAACCAGAACAGTATCAGGCGCTGAACCCGTTCTGGATCATGGTAGCCAGCCCAATACTGGCGGCTATCTATAATAAGATGGGTGACCGACTGCCAATGCCACACAAGTTTGCTTTCGGTATGGTGCTCTGCTCTGCGGCCTTCCTGGTTCTACCATGGGGTGCCAGCTTCGCCAACGAACATGGCATTGTGTCCGTTAACTGGTTGATCCTGAGCTACGCATTGCAAAGTATCGGGGAACTGATGATTTCGGGCCTCGGCCTGGCGATGGTTGCGCAGTTGGTACCTCAGCGCTTGATGGGCTTCATCATGGGTTCATGGTTCCTGACGACAGCAGCAGCAGCCCTGATCGCCGGTAAAGTTGCAGCATTAACTGCGGTGCCAAGTGATATTACTGATGCCCATGCATCACTGGCAATCTATAGCCATGTATTTATGCAGATTGGTATTGTCACTGCCATTATCGCAGTATTGATGATGCTCACTGCACCAAAACTGTATCGCATGACTCTCGCACCAACAGAGAGTAATAAAGCGACCCCAGTAACCGCCGCATAATTGCCCGGCAGGATAAAGCACGCGTGCTAAGCACTTTATCCTGCCAACTCCCACGTAAAACTCAGACAGCCTGTCGTTTGGCGAGAATAAGTCCTAAATTCAATACTTATTTATCAGACCATACCGCCAACTGATAGCCATCCGGGTCGGTAAAGTGGAAACGACGCCCGCCGGGGAAAGTAAATATCGCCAGCACAATAGAGGCTCCCGCTTCTTCCAACCGTTTTTGCGTCTGTTCAAGATCATCAGCATACAAAATGATTAACGGCCCACCGTTGGGCTGAACGTCACTCAGGGTGGTGAAGCCACCGGTCAGTCGGCCATCGGTAAACTCACAATATCCTGGGCCATAGTCAGTAAAGCGCCAATTGAATACCTTGCCATAGAAATCCTTCGAGCGAGCAATATCACCGACGGCAAACTCTATGTTGTCAATTCGACTATCATTTCCCTGAATACCCATAAACGGCTCCTGATTAAAATACCTGATTAATTCACTGATTCATCCTAAACATTTACTGAGATGATGAATATCACTCGCCTTATCAATGATAACTTCATCACATTATTTGTGCGCAAAAAATAAACTATACTGATAACAGACCGCACAGCGTTAACCCCATTTTGAGCGATATCAGAATGAAACCCGTCTGTTATTTGCGGTCAATAACCGGCAAGGAGGTGATTTATGATAAACCATGTATGGGGGCTTCTGACCCGTCCTAGTCAGGAATTGCAGCAAATTAAACGCGAGGGGGAAAGTGTCCGCCACCTGTATGCCCATCACGTCCTTTTAATGGCTGCCATTCCCGTGATTTGCGCGTTTATCGGCACCACACAAGTGGGCTGGAACTTTGGTGATGGTCAGATAATAAAACTGGCTCCCCTTACCGCACTCTATTTTGCCATTATTTTCTATGTTTTGATTTTGGCGGCGGTAGCTCTCATGGGACGAGTAATTTATTGGATGGCCCGCCGCTATGAGAGCCGGCCTAGTTGGCAAAGCTGTACCTTATTCGCCGGTTATGCTGCAACGCCCATGTTTTTAGGTGGCGTGGTTGCCCTCTACCCGATTATCTGGTTGTGCTTATTGGTTGGCATCATTGCACTCTGCTATGCAGGCTACCTGATGTATTTGGGCATCCCCACCTTCCTGAATATAGACCGACAAGAAGGTTTTATCTTCTCCGGTTCCACATTTGCTATCGGCGTGCTGGTATTAGAGTTACTCCTTGGTCTGACTGTATTGCTGTGGGGTTACGGTTCACGGCTATTATGACCTCCAAACCTTCCCTTCGTTAACACCGCTCCTGATAACATTTACAGAGAGCGGTGGCTGTTACTCCGTTGGTTCTCGCTTTATTAGCTTTGACTGGGGCTAATATCAGGCTTTTATGGTGATTAATGTCGCCCAGATCGCAATCTCTTACATCCACACGCAGGATAAGGTTGTACACTGAGTAAGACTGATGCAAACAAGGCGAAAAAAATGAAAAGGCTAACATTAAAAGAAATGACCGAAAGTGAGCAACGTGACGTCAAAACGCAACTCGATAGAGCCAGAATAAATTTAGGAAGGGCTTTAACCAATTCAGAACAGAATAAAGTAAGAGAAGAAGCAATAGATAAAATCATGAACGCTCGGGAACAAGTCGCCAAGTTAACCCGCGTAGAAAGAAAAACCAAAAAAACCGCACCAAGTACCACCACTTTTAGCTGGTCCGCATCGATCAGCACTCGCCCACCACGGTAACTGATTTCCACTGCCTGATAATAACAGACAGGGATTACCTACAGCGGTGGATACTCACTGCTGTAGGACAACACTTTATTTCTGCGACTAATTTTATTTCCCGCACAATTATATTACACCGCTAGCAGCATTTTTCCCCCGCCTGCCTTAGGATTAAGGAAGCTTTTTTCTTTCAGTGATCGATTAAGGAGTTTGTGATGAAATTGTTCTATAAACCCGGTGCCTGCTCTCTGTCTCCACATATTGTATTACGTGAAGCAGGGTTAGATTTTAGTATTGAGAGTGTCGATCTGGTGGCCAAAATAACTGAAACGGGTGAAGACTATTTAAGCATCAGTCCAAAAGGACAGGTACCCGCCTTGGTACTGGATGATGGTAGCCTGCTCACTGAGGGTGTTGCTATCGTGCAATATCTGGCAGATATGGTGCCAGACCGCCACCTGATTGCCCCATCAGGGACCCTTTCCCGCTATCATGCCATTGAGTGGCTAAACTTCATTGCGACTGAATTACATAAAGGTTTCAGCCCACTGTTTAACCCGAAAACACCAGATGACTATAAAACGATCGCACGTGAGCGGCTGAATAAACAATTCAGTTATGTAGACAGCGTATTAGCACAACACGATTATCTGTTAGGCAAAAAATTCAGCGTGGCTGACGCCTATTTATTTACTGTCACTCGTTGGGCGAGTGCGCTGAAACTTGATATTACCCAGCGCAGTAATTTGGATAAATATATGGGCCGTGTAGCAGAACGCCCAGCCGTTAAAGCCGCATTAGCCGCAGAAGACGTTAAGAAATAAGTCCTTTGATTAATTAGAGTGCCCCTCCATTAAGGGGCACTGTATAGCTGGGATTATAACTTGATGGCAGAGAATTTACTGACGGGATTAACAATTCCATCCTGAGCGGCGACAACCTGAAGTTCATACTCACCCATCTCCTGAGTTTTCAGCATCACTTCATATACAGCGGCAGTAACATGCTCCAGTGCCTTATCCAGTGCTTCACCTTTCAGCAAGTTCACCAGCAATAAACCACTGGTCAAATCACCCACACCGACCGGTTGGCGGGCACCAAAGTCCACCAGCGGACGGCTGATATGCCATGCCTCATCGGCCGTGACTAATAACATTTCAAAGCAGTCAGCATGATAACCGGCGCGGCTTAGGTGCTTAACTAACACAACTTTTGGCCCTTGGGCGCAGAGATCACGAGCAACCTTAACGGCCTGTTCGACACTTTCAACCCGCACACCACTAAGTTGCTCCAGTTCAAGCAGGTTCGGTGCAATGATATCGCTGGCAGGCAAGGCCTCTTTACAGAAGAACTCTGCCACCCCTGGCGCGACGATACAGCCCTTCTCTGGATGCCCCATGACCGGATCACAAAAATACCAGGCATTCGGATTGGCTTGTTTTACGCGTGCAACCGCAGCCAGAATATGATCGCCCTGCTCGGGTGAACCGATATAACCACTTAATACCGCATCACAATCTTTCAGCCGATCAATATCGGCAATGCCTTGTACTATCTCAGTCAAATGGCTGGCGGGCATCACACAACCGGTCCAGTGACCATATTGCGTATGGTTGGAAAACTGGACGGTATTCAGCGGCCAAACATTGACCCCCATTCGGCGCATAGGAAATTCAGCAGCACTATTACCCGCATGGCCAAAAACAACGTGAGACTGAATCGAAAGTATATTTTTCATTGGAACGGCCTAAAGTTAAGGGCACCCATGCCCACTTTGTAATACAGCGCTGACTGGAATAAAACATCAGCTAACAAAACATTAGCCAAAAAATAAGGGGCATTTCAGCCCCTTATCTTATTTCATTCTTATAGCCAGCTAATCAGGCAATAATGTTTTTTGCCACGACGCAATAAGGTATAGCGCCCAAACAGACGATCAGCATCGGTAAAGATGTATTCTGGGTCTGCCTGCTTTTCACCATTAATGGCGACAGCATTAGAACCAATCATAGTACGCGCCTGCCCACGAGAAGGGACCAACTCAGCATTAACCAATGCCTGTTGTAAATCAGCATCGCGGCTCAGTTCAATTGTCGGCATGCCATCTTGTGCTAACTGAGCGAAGTCGGCTTCGGTCAGCTCATTTAAATCACCGGAGAATAAGCTCGCGGTAATACGTTTGGCGGCAGCAAGGCCTTCTGCACCATGGACCATACCGGTGACATTTTCGGCCAGAACATACTGCGCACGTGGCGCTTTGCCGCTGTTTTTATCTTCTTCTTCCAGCGCGTTAATTTCTTCCATACTCATGAAAGTAAAGAACTTCAGGAAACGATAAACATCGGCATCTGCGGTGTTAATCCAGAACTGGTAGAATTTGTAAGGACTGGTCTTCTTCGGATCAAGCCATACCGCACCACCTTCGGTTTTACCAAATTTAGTGCCGTCAGCTTTAGTAATTAATGGCACGGTCAGGCCATAAACTTGCTGCTGATGGAGGCGACGCGTCAAATCAATACCAGAGGTAATATTACCCCACTGATCAGAGCCGCCGATTTGCAGCGCCACACCGTGAGCTTTATTCAGGCAAGCGAAATCATAAGCTTGTAACAGGTTATAGGAAAACTCAGTAAACGAAATCCCACTGTCATCGCGATTCAGGCGTTGCTTAACCGCTTCCTTATTGATCATCTGATTAACAGAGAAGTGCTTGCCAATATCACGCAGGAAGGTCAGCACATTCATGCCACCAAACCAATCGTAGTTATTGGCCGCAATAGCACTGTTTTCACCGCAATCAAAATCCAGGAATGGCGAAACCTGACGGCGGATTTTCTCCACCCATTCGTTAACCGTATCTTCCGTATTCAGTTTGCGTTCGCTAGCCTTGAAACTTGGATCACCAATCATACCGGTAGCGCCACCGACCAGCGCCACGGGACGATGCCCAGCCAGTTGGAAACGCTTTAGGCACAACAACGGAACCAGATGACCCAAATGCAAGCTGTCTGCGGTAGGATCGAAACCGCAATACAGTGAAATTGGCCCTTGCGCCAGTCTCTCTGCTAACGCGTCTTCATCCGTAACCTGGGCAACGAGGCCCCGCTCTTGCAATTGTTTAATCAGGTTGCTGCTGGTCATCAACGACTCCATTGTTTTTCACAAAAAATTGTCTTTTACAAAAATTATCTTTTACCAGGAAAAGAGGATTTATACCCAAAAAACTTGGCGTTGCAGCCAGGCAGCAAGCAAATAAATCCCACTGGGCTTACTCAAATAAGAAATAAGCGATTAGGGTGACAAATTTGCTTGCCGTGGCCTCGCAGAGGCGAGACTCAGGGGTGGGCCGAGTAACGAACGTAAAAACCCCCTGCGGCTTCAAGTACGAAGGGTATAGAATAAAGCGCCCGTCACACGAGCGCTAGGCTTAACCACAATTATTTCATCGTTCTCAAGGGGCTAAACGGTCAATTTTCCATGCATCTGCTTGCCGTTGATAAATAAAACGGTCATGCAAGCGATGCTCACCGCCCTGCCAAAACTCCACAGAGTCAAACTTAACGCGGAACCCGCCCCAAAAACTGGGCAACGGCACGTCACCATGCTGGAATTTTTGCTTTAACTCGAGGAACTTACTTTCCAATACACCACGAGCAGAAATACGTGATGATTGTTGGGAAACCCAGGCACCAATCTGGCTATCTTTCGGGCGGGAACTGAAGTACTTCAGCACTTCAAGGGTTGAAAGCCGTTCTGCGGTACCGAGGAAGATGACTTGCCGGTCTAACATATGCCAAGGGAACAACAGACTAATATGTGGATTTTCAGCCAGTTGCTGCGCTTTGCGGCTGCCCAAATTGGTATAGAACACCATACCCTGATCATCATAATGCTTCAGCAGCACGATGCGCTGATAAGGTTGACCATCGGCAGCTACCGTAGCCACACACATAGCTGTTGGATCAGGCAAACGCGCTTCACAGGCCTGTTTTAACCAACGTTCAAATAAGTCCAGTGGGTTTTCGGTTAAATCACTGCGACGCAAACCGCCGCGAATATATTCACGACGTAAATCTGCAACATCAAATTCATTCTTGTCAGTCATATAAGCTCTGTAACGCGCAGGAAAGCAGTGACTATTATTCTGCCCTTGCAGAGCAAGAATCACAATCACTCAGAGCAGACAACGGCCTGATTACTTGATCAAAACACAGTCATTGATAATGACTTTTCCATCACGCTCAACAAAAGCACTATTTCCTTTCGACCAGAAGCTATAGTGGCCGTTGCTATATTTAGTGCCGGAAGCTGCACGCACCTGAGGTAAGGTCAACTGTTCACCATCTAACACCAAATTGACTTTATCTTGGCGGTTGTCCTGAGCAACGGTCAGCCGGGTTGTGCCACACTGATAATGCAACGTTTCACTTTTAGGTTGAACCAGACTGCATCCTGCCAACATCAATACTGCTGTTACGCCAAATACTGAAGTTGCAACAAATAAGTGTTTCATTATGTCGTCCTCGTTGATGGAATAAGGCACCGTACCCTATGGCAGCTTAACACCCTCAGCGTGACGATACAGGATAGACTGCTCCTAAAATGGTTTCGCAACTGGCTCCGGTCACCGAGGGCAAATTACCCGATTTACCGGACAAGGTCCGAAATGCCAGCCAGGCGAACGCCAGAGCCTCCATATCGTCGCCACTCACACCAAAATTGTCAGTTACGCACACCTCCGTCCCCGGTAACAAGGTTGACATCCGTGACATCAGCAACGGGTTACGCGCCCCGCCGCCACACACCAACAGCCGCTCACAGCCTCCCGCCAACTGCACCTGTTCGGCGATTGATAGCGCGGTTAACTCTGCCAACGTTGCTTGAATATCTTCCGGTTTCAGCCCCGGCACCTTCGCCAATTGCTTATCCAACCACCCGGCATTGAAATATTCACGCCCGGTACTTTTTGGAGCAGGCTTGGCAAAATAGGGATCACTGAACATCAGCTCAAGCAGCGGTTGATTAACTTGCCCCGACAGTGCCCAGCACGCATCTTTATCATAGGGTAAGGCACGATTACGCCAGATCCAGGCATCCATCAACATATTGCCAGGCCCGGTATCAAACCCCCGCACCGGCAAATCGGGTAATAGCATAGATAAATTAGCAATACCGCCAATGTTCAGTATCATGCGCCGCTCGGTGGCATGGGCTAGTAACGCATGGTGGAAAGCGGGTACCAAAGGTGCACCTTGCCCGCCATAAGCCATATCACGGCGGCGGAAATCCCCAACAGTAGCAATGTTTGTCAACGCAGCAATACGATTATTATCACCTAATTGTATTGTAAACGCCGGTTCACCAAGCGGTTCATGCCACACCGTTTGCCCATGACAGCCAATGGCGGTAATGTCCTGTGCGCTAAGGCCTTCTTTTGCCAGTAAGCCCTGCACCGCTTGCGCAAACAAGATACCCAGTTGGGCATCAAGCTTACCCACTGCGGACAAGGTCGTAGACTGGCCCTGACACATGCCGAGGATATCTTTTTTCAGCTGTAGCGGCATTGGATGACTATAGCTGGCCTGCTGGGCCACCATACGCTCATCAATGGCAGCTAACACCACATCAATCCCATCCAAACTGGTTCCTGACATCACTCCAATAAAACGGCCTGATTTCATAGCAATGACCTTATTCCCTCATTCAGGGACAAAATAGCAATAAGACTTTCCACAAGCCAAGTCAGAATAATAAAATTAACACCCTGAAAAGATATACTTTTTAAAGTGTATACCGCTATAGGAGCCTGTCCTAAACGCTACTTTTTATTTGTAGGAAAGGTCACATAAAAGTCACTCTTACTGACATTTTCATTTATCGCAGTGATATTTCTTACTTTAAGAAAGTTAAACTGCCGTTTAATATTCGTTGAAGTATAAACCGCTAAGCTGCGTACCCATCGATGGTGGTCGAAAAATTAAGCAGAAAGTTAAAATAAGTAAGTAGTGAAATAAACATTTGGGTAAGCCATACTTTGTGCAAATATCGGCCCTGCGCAAATACTGGGCCATCAATAGACTGGATTTGGATATCCCTAGCATACTGAACCGTAATACGGTTGTGCATTTTTAATAGGAGTTTTTATGATCAAGCCACTAATCGCCGTTGCTATCGCTGCGGTTACTCTGACCGGTTGTGCCAATAATAGCACCCTGTCCGGTGATGTCTTCAGCGCATCCGAAGCCCGACAAGTACAAACTGTGACTTACGGTACCCTACTATCCGTACGCCCAGTCACTATTCAGGGTGGCGATGAAAACAATGTTATGGGTGCCATTGGCGGTGCAGTCTTGGGTGGTTTCCTTGGCAATACTGTTGGTGGTGGTACTGGTCGTAGCCTGGCAACTGCAGCAGGTGCTGTTGCGGGTGGTATGGCAGGGCAAGGTGTTCAGGGCGCAATGAACCGCACCGACGGCGTGCAACTTGAAGTCCGTAAAGATGACGGCACAACCATTCTGGTGGTGCAAAAACAAGGCCCAACTCGCTTTAGCGTCGGTCAGCGCGTGATGCTAGCGAGCAGTGGTAGCACCGTTACCGTTAGCCCACGCTAATAACTCTGCTATTACTGTCTTCAGGTAAAAGCCAGAGTTCGTAATGAACTCTGGCTTGTTTTACTAAAATATTTCTTTCTGCTGTGAATAGAGTCGTAAATCTTTATTATTACTTGCTTTGTAATTGGTTAATATTGCTCTCAAGCTTATTAATCAGACCAGATAGCAATTCAATCTCATCTGTTGAAATCCCCCCAAGAATTTCTTTACGGGTGGAACATATGACTCCATCAACCGTATCGATTATCGGTGAAGACTGCTCCGTCAGTTTTATCCTCTTCGCACGGCGATCATTTGCGCAGGTATGCCGTGTGATTAAACCTTTCTCCTCCAGTTGATCTAAGGTTCTAACCAATGATGGTTGTTCGATACCAATCGCTTTTGCCAGTTGAATTTGTGACTGTTCAGGCGGTAAACGATTAATGTTATGCAAGGTAACCCAATGCGTTTGAGTTAACTCCAGCGGCTTCAACCGATGGTCGATAAGCGCGCGCCAAGCGCGAACTAATCGTGCTAAATCAGATCCTAATGTCGATTCCAATTGCCCCTCCTTTTAATTAGCGTGCTAGCATAACTCCCAGAGTCCCGTCTATTTTGGGTAATTAACATTAAAAACACAAATGTATATATACCGTCGATGCTAGGGTAATAGCAATAAATACGGCGAATCCTTTAGAAAAAATGATGTTTTAGCTAAAAATACCTATTAAGGATTAACCTTATGTATGTATCAGTGTTACCCATAAACGCACCTCTTACAGACTTGGTTATAGGTGCCTCAATCTATTTCCCGCCGATGTTTAAGGCGGTTATGCTAGGTTTGGTGTTTTGGCTATTGATCCATCATGTCCTACGGAATTGGATCTACTCTGGTGACATCTGGCATCCAATATTAATGGATCTGTCAATTTTTGTCATTGCGGTCAGCGTTTCTTTATGGATATTAGCCAGTTGGTAAATTGATATGAATCATCAGTCTCTTAAATATTTCTCCTCTGTCATTGTCTTCGCTCTCGCACTTTGTGCGGGTTGGTGGATGTGGAACTACTACATGCAATCACCCTGGACTCGCGATGGTAAAGTCCGGGCTGAATTGGTCAGCATCACCCCGGAAGTGTCGGGCCGGCTGGTTAAAATAGTAGCTCATGATAACCAGTTGGTAAGCTCGGGTAGCTTATTATTTGTGATTGACCCACAACCCTACCAACTGGCACTGGATAACGCACAAGCCGCTTTAGTGAAGGCGCAAGCTGACCTGGCTAAAGCGAATCATGAAGCAGAACGTCGGCGAAATTTACCGAAAAATATCATTTCTGGTGAAGATCTCGACATTGCCAACTTAACCGCCGATAGCATGAAAGCGGCCTATCAGGGCGCAGTGGCGAATGTCGAACAAGCGAAATGGAATCTCAGCAAAACCCGTATTTATGCGCCGACCGATGGTTATATAACCAACTTGCAAACACGGGTGGGTAACTATGCTACCGCCGGCATACCATTAGTCGCGCTAATCGATACCAATTCATTCTATGTGATGGGCTATTTCGAAGAAACCAAGTTGAAACATATTAGAGAAGGTAATAAAGCCAAGATTGTTTTGTATAATGGCAACATTCCTTTACGCGGCGTAGTCGAAAGTATTGGTCGTGCTATTTATGACCAAAGTGTTGATAGCAGCGGTGACTTATTGGTAGATGTAAAACCTAATGTTCCTTGGGTACGGCTGGCCCAACGGGTTCCGGTAAGAATCAAACTGCTGGATGTCCCAGCCGATGTCACCCTTATTGCCGGCACCACCTGCACTATTTCACTGGTTGACTAAACGATGCGTATCTCCTTCCCCCTGTGGCACCAGACCCCATGGGGTAAAGCCAATACCGGTCAGTGGCGTTATGCATTGCGTAATTCATTGGCAATGTGCTTATCACTGTGGATTGCCTTTGCGCTGAATTTAGATGAGCCTTACTGGGCAATGACCTCCGCTGCGGTGGTGAGTTTCCCCACCGTCGGCGGGGTCATCAGCAAGAGTATTGGTCGCATCATCGGCAGCTTACTGGGGGCGGCCGCATCCGTGGTAATTGCCGGCCATTGCCTAAATGACCCCTGGCTGTTTACCTTTGCAATTGCAGCCTGGATTGCCCTTTGTACTTTTGTCTCCAATCACTATCAAAATAATGTTTCTTATGCGTTTGCGTTAGCCGGTTATACCACCGCGATTATTGCCTTTTCTACGGTCAACACCGCTGGCACCCAGCAAATTTTTGATATCGCGCAAGCCCGAGTGTGTGAAGTAATTACCGGTATTCTTTGTGGTGGCCTGATGATGATGCTGATGCCGAGCACCTCCGACGGCGAAGCATTACTGACCTCACTGCGCCGCATGCAATCTCGCTTACTGGAACATGCCGAGTTATTGTGGCAAACCGATCATAACCCCCAGCTACGTGCCTCACATGAAGGGGTAATTGGCCAGATCCTGACCATGAATGTACTGCGGATCCAAGCCTTTTGGAGCCATTACCGCTTGCGGCGGCAAAATAACGTCTTGAATTTTATTTTGCATCGTCAATTACGTATAACCAGTGTAATTACCAGTTTACGACGCATGTTGCTTAACTGGCCAACGCCACCGGAGAACCTGACACCAGTTCTGTCACAGTTGCTACAAACACTACAGCGACCCGATTGCGATAAATATCAATTGGCCAAAATACTGCAACAAATCGCCCCGCATGATGAGTTCGACTATCGACACCGCGCCTTCTGGTTACGATTACAGCATTTTTGTTGGTTATATTTGCAAGTGAATCGTTGGCTGACACAGTTGGATAAAGAATCTGCCAGCGACCTGCCACAACCGCCACCAGTAACCGCGCTGGCTCGCCATACCGATACCTATGAGGCCGCCTATAATGGGCTGCGAACCTTCGTGTGTATTGTTATTGGTTGTGCATTTTGGATAAATACGCAGTGGAGTTCGGGCAGTGCTGCACTGGCATTGGCCGCGGTAAGTTGCGTGCTCTACTCCGCAACCCCGTCGCCAACCGACAGTATTGCTACACTATTGAAAGCCATTGTTCTGCTTTCTATCGGCTGTTTTATTCTTAAGTTTGGTGTGATGGTACAGATTGATGATTTCTGGCAATTTGCTGCCGTACTGTTCCCCATTTTAATCACCATGCAGATGATGAAACTACAGCATCCTGCCTATGCTTCATTGTGGGGACAATTGATTGTCTTTATGGGTTCTTTCCTAAGTGTAACCAACCCGCCGAGCTATGATTATCAAGAGTTCCTTAATGATAATATTGGTAAATTAGTCGGCGTAATGTTAGCTGGTGTTGCTTTTCAGCTATTGCGCCCCAGTTCTGATAAACGCAAAAGTCGACGTATCATTCGGATGCTCCGCCGCGATTTCATTGATCAAATCAGTAGCCATCCACAACAGAGCCAGAATCAATTCGAATCACTGATTTACCATCGAATTAACCAACTCAATCTCAGTAAAGATCAGTCAGCTCGCCTGTGGCTGCTGCGTTGGGGGATGGTATTGCTCAATTGTAGCCATGTGGTCTGGCAATTACGTGATTGGCAAACCACCTCTGCACCCTTGTCAGCAGTACGGGACGTTTGTATTCACTGCCTGAAGGGGTGTATGACCGAAAAAGGTGTGCAACCCAGTTCGTTACTCGCAACATTGCAGGAGTTACAACGAATGAGTGCTATTTTGGCTCAATACCCCGATGCCTCTGGGCGGGAACTGGCGGGGCTGATTTGGCGATTATATTGCTCACTGACACAACTGCAACTGGCCCCTCCTGCTGAGGAAAGCAAAACTGCGCCAGCCTGAGGCTTACTGGCGCAGAAAAGAAGCTTAAGGCACGTCATAACCCAGTGCAGCACGACGAATGCGGAACCACTGCTGGCGCGTCATCGTCAAGGAGAGTGATGCCCATGCGGCTTTAACCCGCTCTATCTTGCCAGAACCAATAATCGGCAGCGGCGCTGACGGCAAACGTAGCACCCAGGCATAAACCACTTGCTCAATGCTTGCTGCACCGATTTCGTCAGCTACCGCCTGTAACTCATCACGTAATGCCTGGTACTCCGGGTCACTGAACAACCTACCACCACCAAGACAAGACCATGCCATGGGTTTGATACGCAGTTGCTGGCAAGCATCGAGCGTACCATCCACAATAGCAGGCTGATGTAGCGGGGAAATCTCTACCTGATTCGTTACCAGCGAGAATGGCAGGCGTGATTGCAGTAAATTGAATTGCGCAGGGGTAAAGTTTGACACACCGAAATGTTTTACTTTGCCGCTTTTGTGCAGTTGGGTGAAGGCTTCTGCCACCTCATCGGCATCCATCAACGGGTCCGGGCGGTGAATCAGCAGTAAATCAAGATAATCAGTGTGCAAATGGGCCAATGATTGCTCAGCACTTGCAATGATATGTGAACTATCCGTAATGTAGTGCCCCAACGCATGTTCCGGTTTAGCCGTGGTGGCAATGCCACATTTACTCACCAGCTCCAGTTGGTCACGCAAGGACGGTTTAAGCCGTAAGGCTTGGCCAAATGCTTGTTCACACTGATAACCGCCGTAAATATCAGCATGATCCGCCGTAGTAATACCCAACTCAATGTGTTGCTCGATAAAAACCAACAACTGCTCAGGCGTCATGCCCCATTCCATCAGCCGCCAATAACCGCAAATCATACGTGAAAATTCAGGTCCAAGCGGAGCCAGTTGGCTACGTGTATCCATTATTAGCTACCTCATCTGTTTATCTACCTATAAGCATACACAACCGGCGGTAAGGTTAAATCCTCCCTGAACCATCAATTAAAGGTCAAACGGGGGCTTAGCGGTAAAATAGCCAGAAATGGTAAAGTTTAAGACCGATTAAGCGCGAATTAGAATAAGGAAGGTTGTTCTGGTAACGGCTCATCGACTTGTTTGTTACCACGCTGCAAGCGCATTAGGCGTTGGCGGCATAAACGCAATACATCCCGTTTCTGCGGGTCACTCATTTTCATCCAATTAAAGCGCTCATCCCTGCTACGCAGACAACCACGACAAAAGCCACGGTCATCTGATTGGCAGATGCCACGGCACGGACTGGGAATGTCGAAAAACTCAAGTTGCTGAGACACGCTGCCTCCTGCGGCTGATACCTTAATTGAAGACTGCTTCACCGCGGCTGGCAAGTCCAATTTGTTTACGGTTGTAAAAATCCGCTATCAGCGCCGAGGCGCGGCCCTTAACCGCTAAGGTTATCTTAAGTTTCATTCGATACCATTCAGGTAATTAGTGAACTGTAGGATTCCATTTTCACAATGAATGTTCGATATAAGTTACGGTGTAACAGCCTGAGTTTTATCCTGGCCAGTGCACTCTTTTTCACTCTGGGTCATAACGCACTGTTTATTGCGAAAGCCTGGTCGCTGATCCATTTTGACAGCAGTGACAGTTACTTCTTCGCCGCGACAATTCCGGTGGTGATATTTTGTGCACTGAACATCATATTTAGCCTGTTAGCTGTGCCCTTTCTGCATAAGCCAATCATTATTCTATTGCTGTTGGGCAGCGCGGCGGCAAACTATTTTATGTTTAGTTATGGTGCCGTCATTGACGCCAATATGATGCAAAATGCCTTTGAAACCAACTCACAAGAGGCGGCCGCTCTTTTCACTCCCCGTATGGCCCTATGGCTACTGGTGGCAGGTATTATTCCTGCGACCCTGGTCTGCTTTGCCCGTATTCGGGTCAGCCGCCCATGGTGGTATATGTTGGGGCTGCGCGCAGCAAATATTTTGATATCAGCAGTGATTATTCTGTTGGTTGCTGCCCTGTTTTATAAAGATTATGCATCGTTGATTCGTAATAATAAAAACATCGTTAAAATGTTAACTCCATCCAACTTTGTCAGTGGCAGTTTTCAATTCACTAAACACAAATATTTCACCCGTAATCTGCCACTGGTAACACTCGGTGAAGATGCCCATAAAGGCCCATTGATTAGTGGACAACAAAAGAAAACGCTGGTCATTCTCGTGGTCGGTGAAACTGCCCGTGCAGAGAATTTCTCCTTGGGCGGTTATGAGCGAGAAACCAACCCGAACCTGAAAAAACAAGATGTTACCTATTTCAGCAAAGCATCATCCTGCGGGACTGAAACTGCGGTGTCGGTACCTTGTATGTTCTCGAATATGGCGCGCAAAAATTATGATGCCACCCTCGCCAGTCATCAGGAGGGCTTAATGGATATTCTTGCCCACGCTGGCTTGAATGTCTTATGGCGCGAAAATGACGGGGGTTGTAAAGGTGCCTGCGATCGCATCCCACATCAGGATGTTACCCAATTGCAGCTCACCACCGATTGCGAGAACGGGGTCTGTTTAGATAACGCATTACTGTATAAATTAGATAATTATATTAATGGGCTACAAGGTGACGGTGTCATTGTCTTACACCAAATGGGCAGCCACGGGCCGGCTTATTATCGCCGTTCAACCCCAGAAATTCGCCAGTTTTCCCCTACCTGTGATAGCAACCAAATTCAGGATTGCACCCCACAGGAATTGGTAAACACCTACGATAACTCTATTCTTTATACCGATGCGATGTTGGGTAACACCATTAAGTTATTGCAACAACACAATAATAACTTTAACACTGCGCTGGTCTATCTCTCTGATCACGGTGAATCATTAGGCGAAAATGGCATGTATTTGCACGGTACCCCTTATATGTTCGCCCCAAGTCAGCAGACACATATACCATTTCTAATGTGGCTATCACCTGAATATACAAAAAACTATGGCATTGACCGTCAGTGCTTATCCTCCAGTGCACAACATGATGAAATATCACAAGATAATCTGTTTCATACCTTATTGGGCATGATGAATATTCAAACCACTGAATACCAATCAGAACTAGATTTACTACAGAAATGCCGAACTCAGGGCGAAAGAATTAGTCAAAAAAGTCCGTAAAGAGTTAATACCTGATAGTGAGCTTGATGCCAGTGTTTCCCTCCGCTGGCATTTTTTTCTTGACCTAGACCGATTGGTCTATTACGCTCTGCGACATGAACAAAATACAGCACACACACATAGACACCCGTGAACATCTGTTAGCAACCGGTGAGAGCCTTAGCCTGCGTCTTGGCTTTAATGGTATGGGTCTCAGCCTGTTACTGACCACGGCAGGCATACCGAAAGGCTCGTTTTATCACTATTTCCGTTCTAAGGAAGTTTTTGGTGAAGCGATGCTACAGCGTTATTTTGATCGTTACGACGCTGAAATGGAAAGCCTGCTCACCCATTCACAAGGTGATATGCGCCACCATTTGTTGCACTATTTTGCTCAAGCTATTGCTAACTATTGTGGCAGTGAATGCCACAATGCTTGTCTGGCGGTTAAACTATCAGCAGAGGTAAGTGACTTATCCGAACCTATGCGTCATGCATTGGATATCGGCACTGCCCGTGTGATTGGTCGGTTGCAAGATGCCATTGAAGCCGGTATTGCTGAGGGCTCGCTGCGCATTACGCTCTCACCGGCGGCAACCGCTGAAACACTGTATGCCTTGTGGCTCGGTGCTTCACTGCGGGCTAAAGTGAAACGATCGGTTGCTCCGCTGACCTGTGCGCTAGAAAGTATCGAACTGATTCTACAACCAACCCCATAATCCAATGATTCTGAAGCTAACACTTTTGTTTTTCAGAATTCACCCAGTTACTAGTTGACTGGTCTATTAATATAGGACGCACCATGAAGACTGCTAAACTGTTCTCCCCTTTGAAAGTTGGCGCGCTCACATTGCCAAACCGCGTATTTATGGCTCCGCTAACGCGCTTGCGCAGCATTGAGCCAGGTGATATTCCAACTCCTCTGATGGCTGAATATTACCGTCAACGGGCCAGCGCCGGTTTGATTATTACCGAAGCCACCCAGATTTCTTTCCAGGCGAAAGGCTATGCGGGTGCTCCAGGGTTACACACTCAGGAACAGTTAAACGCCTGGAAAAAAATCACGCAGGCGGTGCATGAAGACGGTGGACATATTGCTGTACAGTTATGGCATGTCGGCCGTATCTCGCACTACAGTTTGCAGCCAGGTCAGCAAGCGCCGGTAGCACCTTCAGCCATTGCCGCGGATACCCGCACCACCGTGCGCGATGAAACGGGAGCCTGGGTACGCGTTCCCTGCTCCACCCCACGCGCCCTGGAAACAGAAGAGATCCCTGGCATCATTAATGATTTCCGTCAGGCAACAGCGAATGCCCGTGAAGCTGGCTTTGACTATATTGAATTGCATGCAGCCCACGGCTACCTGCTGCATCAATTTATGTCTCCGGCATCCAATCAACGTACCGACCAATACGGCGGTAGTATTGAAAACCGTACCCGTCTGACATTGGAAGTGGTTGATGCAACAGTAGCCGAATGGGGCGCTGAACATATTGGTATTCGTATTTCACCATTGGGGCCATTCAACGGCTTGGATAATGGCGAGGATCAGGAAGAGGCTGCGTTGTACCTCATTGACGAGTTGAACAAACGTCATATTGCTTATCTGCACATGTCGGAACCCGACTGGGCGGGTGGTAAGCCTTACTCCGACGCATTCCGTGATGCCGTCCGCGCCAAATTCAAAGGTGTGATTGTGGGTGCCGGTGCATACACGGCTGAAAAAGCTGAAGAGCTCATTGATAAAGGGTTTATTGATGCCGTCGCCTTTGGCCGTAGCTATATTTCTAACCCGGATCTGGTAACCCGCCTGCAACAACAGGCTCCGTTGAATGAACCAGATGGTGATACCTTCTATGGCGGTGGCGCAAAAGGTTATACCGACTACCCAACTCTGTGATTAGTCCGTAAATTAAATCATTGAATAACAGCCAGTTAGATTAACCCTCTGACTGGCTGTTTTGTTTATGGCTACAGGTGAGATAACACAAAAAATGGCGCAATTCCCCCCACTACGGATGATGTAATACAACCCCCGCTATCGACTTAGGTATTTAGTGATTCATTTCGAATTCTTTGGAAACAAGATAAAGCTATTGATTTTGTAAAAAATGACGAGTAGAAACAGAGGAATACTTACAGGGAGGATAAAATGGACAGCACTATTATTTCTGTTTTAACCATCAGTGGAGTAATAGCTTTAGGGGCTATGTCTCCAGGGCCGAGTTTCATCCTTGTTGCGCGAACGGCAATGTCATCCTCACTTAAAAATGGTTTAGCCGTTGCTTTAGGCATGGGCACCGGGTGTGCATTCTTTGCCTTGGTCGCTCTGCTTGGTTTGCAATCTTTGCTACTCACCGTACCTTGGCTATATATGTCACTTAAAATCGGCGGCGGTTTTTATCTCATTTATTTAGCCTTTAAAATGTTTTTCGCGCCTAAAAAAGCAATAAAATTTGAACCCGAGGTTGGCGGACAAACAAGTCTGTCTCGTTCGTTTTATATCGGGCTTATTACACAAATTAGTAATCCCAATACAGCATTGGTTTTTGGCGGCATATTTGCCGCAATCCTTACTCAGAATATCGTGGGCTGGATGTATATTGTGTTACCTGTTCTGGCATTCTTGATTGACCTCATTTGGTACGCAATCGTCGCTTGTGTCCTGTCAGCCCCGGTACCAAGAAACTATTATATGCGTTTCAAAATATATTTTGACAGTATTGGTGGTTTGGTCATGGCGCTGCTAGGCATCAAACTGATATTTCAGAAGTGACGGTACTCAACTATAAATTAACAGATTGTTTTTTAATGATATTACTTAACATGCAGATGATTAACCACAAGAACGCATAGCGGGAGAGTCGATTAAATTGATCTTCACATGATGGCAAAAAACACGATAATACCCGCAATAGCCCTCAATACGCCTACTGTGATTAATCTACGTATCCATTTAGCACCCTAGGTTAAAGAATAAATTGCTTCAACCACGAAGAGTATTATCGAAAATAAAAAAGAAAATAGGCTTACCAATAAATTAAATAAAGCTTCTGCTATCGCTACAACTAAAGAGTCCATTTAATGATTCATCCATAAGAATAGTACCCATAAAATTCCTACGACTAGCCACGGGATAATACCGATATTTTACTGAATCAGAATAGTGTACTGACATAATGTCACAAAAAAAGTCAATTTATTCCCCCCTTTCCAGGGACAATCCCGCCATAATGATAACCAAATATCAGAAGAGTCATGGTAGAGAGCGGGATGATATTACTATATGATTATGAATCAGTTTTGATTTATAATGATTTTAAGACTTTAAACTGTTGATTATAAAGAGGTATTATGAAGCGCTTACTCCATACCATGATCCGCGTTGGTGACCTGCAACGCTCTATCGATTTTTACACCAAGGTATTAGGGATGCGTTTATTGCGTACCAGCGAAAACACGGAGTATAAATACTCGCTGGCTTTCGTCGGTTATAGCGATGAAAGTGAAGGTTCAGTGATTGAACTGACCTATAACTGGGACGTGAACAGTTACGACATGGGGACTGCATTTGGTCACCTGGCGCTGGGCGTGGATGATGTTGCCGCTACCTGCGATCAAATTCGTCAGGCGGGTGGGAATGTGACCCGTGAAGCCGGCCCGGTAAAAGGCGGTAATACTATTATTGCTTTTGTCGAAGATCCCGACGGTTACAAAATCGAGTTAATCGAGAATAAGAGCGCCGGACACGGCCTTGGCAACTGATTAGCGCAAAGGCACCTAAGGTGCCTTTTTTCTCATCGCGATATCCCCCTGCATCCCGCGCTAAAATTTGACATAATGCGCGCTGAATTCGATGAAGATAAGAAACTGATGGTAGATAAAAGTGACCTTAACGCCCTAAGTGGCCGTTTTCGTGGGTATTACCCCGTTGTAATTGATGTGGAAACCGCCGGTTTTAATGCGCAAACCGATGCATTATTAGAAATTGCTGCCGTAACCTTGCAGATGAACAAGGATGGTTGGTTATTACCCGATGAAACGCTGCATTTCCATGTAGAACCATTTGAGGGTGCCAATCTGCAACCAGAAGCACTGGCATTTAATGGCATTGACCCAACCAACCCTTTGCGTGGTGCTGTGAGTGAATACGATGCTTTGCACGCCATCTTTAAAGCCGTGCGTAAAGGGCTGAAAGATCAAGGCTGTAACCGAGCTATTATCGTGGCACACAACGCCAATTTTGATCACAGCTTCGTGATGGCTGCTGCTGAACGCGCCAGTTTGAAACGTAACCCGTTCCACCCATTTGCAACCTTTGATACTGCGGCGCTCAGTGGGCTGGTGCTGGGGCAAACTGTGCTGGCGAAAGCCTGCCTGACGGCAGGTATTCCGTTTGATAGTAGTCAGGCGCACTCCGCATTGTATGACACCATGCAAACGGCAAAATTATTCTGTGAACTGGTCAACCGCTGGAAAAAACTGGGTGGCTGGCCTATACCAGCGGGGGAATCCGAATAGCGCAGTGTTCACGAAATAAGATTGTTCATGAGAGAAGACGCAACAATTTTACGTTCAAAAAAGGTGGCCCAAAGGCCACCTTTTTATTTTTGTCACAGAAAACACACATGCCCTATTCTGCGGCAGGCTTTTCTTCTTGTGCACGGTATTTGTCAGCGGTTTCTTTCAACAACTGTTGTAGTTCGCCACGCTGATACATTTCCATCAAAATGTCGCAACCGCCGACCAATTCACCATCAACCCACAATTGTGGGAAGGTTGGCCAGTTAGCATATTTTGGCAGTTCCGCACGAATATCCGGGTTTTGCAGGATATCAACATAAGCAAAGCGTTCGCCACAGGCAGACAGCGCCTGCACAGCCTGAGCCGAGAAACCGCAGTTTGGCAGCTTAGGTGAACCCTTCATATAAAGCAGGATTGGGTTTTCTGCTATCTGGCGCTGGATTTTATCAATCGTCGTCATTTCTTGCTTCCTCAAGCCATATAGTGGCTACAATACTTAGAACCTATCCATTAGGGCTGTTTTATTATTGCGTCCGGCCTATTGTAGCGACTGTTACCACTGGAATAAAACGCCATCTTTTGCAGGGGCTTTACTCCGTGGACGAATGGTTATATTGTCAGCTACAAATATGTGCATTTAGAATAACATTTTTGATCCCATCACTTCACTATTATCTTCTTTATGGGATTCCCCCTGCGGCTTCAAGTAGGAAAGAGATAACTCGTTGACGTATGGTTGATTTAAGTCCATTAGACGTGTGAAAAAGCGACAATATCTAAGCCATTAATGTTTTCTCACAATATCGATTAAGATCCTGTCGCTCTCTGCTTTTTTATATCGTGAGTTTCGGCAATACTGTGACTCTTCATATTCATCTCAGGGCAAGGTTGGTAGCGTTATTATGCGTTTAATATTTACGCTGTTTGTGCTGCTGTTTACCCAGCTATTTTTAAATCTGGCGCATGCGTCGCCGCAGGCTCATGTGTCTGCTGAGCAGAAGAAAGGACAGGTCAGCCAGGCCAGCCCTGATGATCGTAAAAAACGTAAAGCAGATAAAAGTACCAAAAAAGTAAAAGTAGCCAGCAATAAAACCCCTACCAGCAAAGTGACTACCAATAAAACAGCAACCAGCAGCGATAAAAAGAAAATTGCCGCCGGCACGACTAAAACCATTAAAAAGAAAACGCAGGAAGTCAGTAAAATCGCTACAAAAAAAACCAGCAATACGAAAAAAACCAATATTAAAACTGCAGCCAATAAAAAAGTGACTGCAGGTAAAAAAACAGAAAGAGTCGCTTATGGCCGACACAGAAATAAAACCCAAGGCAAAGCGGCTACCGAATTAGTCGCCAATAGTAAAATCAAGCTCAGTCCAGCGCATAAAAAACGCTATCAACACGCCAAACAGACCGCGATGAGCAAACTGATGAAGCAAGTTGGTAAACCTTATCGTTGGGGTGGCACCTCTCCTAATACCGGATTTGATTGCAGCGGGCTTATCTATTACGCCTATAAAGACGTGATCAGAATAAAAATGCCGCGTACCGCGAACGAGATGTATCACTTGCGTGACGCCGCCCCCGTCAAACGTGCTGAGCTGGAGAGCGGGGATTTAGTGTTCTTCAATATTGCCAACCGTGGCGTCGCCGACCATGTAGGCGTCTATCTGGGTAACGGTAAGTTCATTCAGTCCCCACGCACTGGTGAAGAAATTCGTATCAGTATGCTGGACAATGACTACTGGCAGGATCATTACGTTGGCGCACGCCGTGTGGTCACACCGAAAACCATCCGCTAAGACTTCAGTTTGCACCCGGTTGTCCTACCGGGTGCTGATGGCACAATAACGCCCCTGCACTTGTTATCCCCATGGCATAACGTTGATACAATAACCCATCAAATAGTATGGTTATATCTGTCATTCCTGTTGAAAGTTGTTAAGATTAATACCCACAACAAAAATACAACAATTAAGCTTTAACCGCTCTTCGCCACCTCACTGCCCGTGGCAATTGATGTGATTTGAGGAGCAAACACCCTGAGCAACCCCGAAAGGAGAGAGCGATGTCTTTTGAATTACCGGCATTACCCTATGCGCAAAATGCGCTAGAGCCCCACATCTCAGCTGAAACGCTGGAATACCACTACGGCAAGCATCACAACACCTATGTGGTTAATCTCAATAACTTGATTAAAGATACTGAGTTTGCGGGTAAGACGCTGGAAGAGATTGTAAAAACCTCTAATGGCGGGATCTTTAATAATGCGGCCCAAGTCTGGAACCACTCCTTCTACTGGCACTGCCTGTCACCTAACGGCGGCGGCGAACCTACGGACAAAGTTGCCGATGCCATTAATCAATCATTTGGTTCTTTTGCTGAATTTAAAGCACAATTTACTGATGCGGCAGTAAAAAACTTTGGTGCGGGCTGGACCTGGCTGGTTAAAAAAGCAGATGGCACACTGGCGATTGTCAGTACGTCTAATGCAGCAACTCCACTGACCACCAACGATAAACCAGTGTTAACCGTAGATGTGTGGGAACATGCTTACTATATTGATTACCGCAATGCGCGGCCAAAATACCTGGAAAACTTCTGGGCACTGGTTAACTGGTCTTTCGTTGAGAAAAATTTAGCCTGATACGGCAAGAAGAGTGACAACCCATCGTCGCATTACGCGTAAAAATAATTAAGGGCGGGATTAACCCGCCCTACTTATCACTTCACACCGGCAAGCGGTTTAATTAATTCATTACCGCCACGAAGCTAAAGACAATAATCATCGCCAGCGCACCAACAGTCGTAATCAGCGACATTTTCAGATTGGTATCCATAAAAACTCCTTAGCCGGTTAGTTTGTAGTAGGGAAAAGGCACATAGTTAGTGTGTTAAATTATTTTCCCACAGTTCAGAAAAAAAATCTTGTGCTCATTACGCACTTTATAACTTTGATTACCCCTTTCACTTTTCCTCCAGATCAGCCAAAATTCGCAGTTCATAACTGCATACCGACTAATAACGTCCAATAAATACTCTCAGACAATCAGCTGATTTAACTTCCCAGCCTAATATCGTGTTTTTGTCTGAGCGGTTTTCGGGTTATGCAGGCAAACGATTAACATAATACTTACCCTACTGTAACCGGTAAGCTTAGGAGTCATTCTTTTTATGGCAACGATTAAAGATGTGGCCAAACACGCGGGTGTGTCCACCACCACCGTTTCGCACGTTATCAACAAAACTCGTTTCGTCGCCGAGAATACCAAGGCTGCGGTGTGGGCTGCCATTAAAGAACTGCATTATTCACCCAGCGCTGTAGCCCGCAGTTTGAAAGTTAATCACACTAAATCAATTGGTTTACTGGCAACATCCAGCGAAGCGCCCTATTTTGCCGAAGTGATCGAAGCGGTCGAAAATAGTTGTTATAGCAAAGGTTATACCCTGATTTTATGTAATTCTCATAATAATCTGGACAAGCAAAAAGCTTATCTGGCGATGTTGGCACAAAAACGTGTCGATGGGTTGCTGGTGATGTGTTCAGAATATCCTGAGCAGCTACTCGGGATGTTGGAAGAATATCGCAATATCCCAATGGTCGTCATGGATTGGGGAACCGCACGGGGTGATTTTACTGACTCGATTATTGATAACGCTTTTGAAGGCGGCTATTTGGCGGGCCGTTACCTGATTGAGCGCGGTCATCGTGACATTGGGGCTATCCCCGGCCAGTTAGCCCGTAATACCGGTGGTGGCCGCCACCAGGGCTTCCTGAAAGCACTGGAAGAAGCAAATATTACCCTGCGTGATGAGTGGGTGGTCCAAGGGGATTTTGAACCGGAATCCGGTTATAAAGCGATGCATCAAATCCTGACACAAAAACATCGCCCAACGGCGGTGTTCTGTGGCGGCGATATTATGGCCATGGGCGCGATATGTGCTGCTGATGAGTTGGGCCTACGGGTACCACAAGATATTTCGGTGATCGGGTATGATAATGTGCGTAATGCGCGCTATTTCTCGCCGGCGCTAACCACTATTCACCAGCCCAAAGAGCGCTTGGGCGAAACGGCCTTTGCCATGTTACTTGACCGTATTGTCAGCAAACGTGAAGATTCGCAGACCATTGAGGTACACCCTAAACTGATTGAGCGCCGTTCTGTCGCTGATGGCCCGTTCCTCGATTATCGCCGTTAATCCTCTCCTGCCGGTAGTGTTTAGCTCTACCGGCGGCTAATCTTGCCTCATTAATCCTCAGTCATTGATTGATAACTCACTGTCATCTTTCAACCATTCGGTATTAAGTGTGACACTGTCACCTAGATATTCCAGCAGCCAGGCCAATGCTGGTGAATGGTTGTTCTGCTCCCAGGTCAAGCAACATGGACTATCGGGCAACGGTTCAGCCAGCGTCAGTGCCGCTAGCTTCCCTTGCTCAATCAACGGCGATACCATGTGTGCCGGCACCATCCCGATGCACAATCCTGCACACAGGCAATCGATTCCCGTTGCCCAGTCCGGGGCGACCAATCGCTGCTGGTTTGCTAAAGTCCAGGTGTCACGTTTAGGTAAATTACGGGCGGTATCTTCCAGGCAAAGTGAGGGATAAGGCCGTAACTGATTATCGCTAAGTGGCTCGGTTAATTGGGCTAAAGGATGATCGACACTCACCACACAATGCCAGCTTAAAAAGCCCATATCGCGAAAGATGAACCGCCCACCGACCGGGATCGCGCGGGTCGCACCAATGGCCATTTCCGCCTGCCCATCCACCAGCGCATCCCACACACCGTTGAATACTTCATAGCGTACCCGCAGTTCAATATCAGGAAAATGTCGGTAAAAATCCAACACTAAACGGCGACTACGCTGTGGTTTAACAATTTTATCTATTACTATATTTAACTGCCCACGCCAACCATTCGCCACCTGTTGACACTGACGGCGTGTGTCATTCATTTTTTTGATAACATCTCGCGCATCTTTAATAAAAACCACGCCAGCTTCGGTTAATTCCACATCGCGATGACGTCGTTCAAACAACGGAACGGCCAACCACTCTTCCAACTGGCGCACCGTATAACTAATCGCAGACGGTACGCGGTGCAATTCTTGAGCAGCAGCACTGAAACTCCCAGTACGGGCTACTGCGTCCACCACATCCAGTGAATATTCAGACCACATAGTTTTTCACCTTTTTACATCACCAATTTGCTATCAAATTTTTTAATAGCATGGTGCAAATATTACCGTTTCACAACAGAATATCGCAGCGGATAGAATGCCCTCCGCAATTAATTTTCTATAACAGAAGTTTTGCCTGCAAAAAATTATAATTTAGCCAACGTCATTGGAGCCGCTGCTAACACCTCTGCGGTTTCAAGGACCAAGGATATAAAGAGAAATAAAGAGAAATAAAGAATGAAAACGTCGTCTGGTTTTATGTTCTATCTGGCCGGTCTGAGTATGTTGGGCTATTTGGCCACTGACATGTATCTACCCGCTTTTGGCGCAATGCAACAAGAGCTTCAAACGTCTGCCGGCGCCATCAGTGCCAGCTTAAGTATCTTCCTCGCCGGTTTTGCTATCGCTCAGCTTATCTGGGGACCCGTATCGGATAAGTTAGGCCGTAAACCGGTACTGTTAGCCGGTTTGGCGTTATTTGCCATCGGTTGTCTGGGGATTTTATGGGTTGAAAATGCGACACAATTATTGGTACTCCGCTTTATTCAGGCGGTAGGGGTGTGTTCTGCTGCTGTAAGTTGGCAGGCGTTAGTGGTAGACCGTTATCGCGATGGCAAGGCCAATCGCGTGTTTGCCACCATTATGCCGCTCGTAGCACTCTCTCCAGCGTTAGCTCCGCTACTGGGTGCCTGGTTATTAAACCACTTCAGTTGGCGTTCAATTTTTGTAGTGCTACTGGCCGTTACGTTGCTGCTATTGATCCCAACGGCGCGGTTGAACGAACGCAAAAAAACCGCACAAGATAATGCTGCACGCATTAGCACCAACATCAGTTTCTGGCAGTTGCTTAAGTCGGCAACATTCAGTGGCAACGTGATGATGTTTGCTGCCTGTAGTGCCGGTTTCTTTGCCTGGTTAACCGGTTCACCTTTTATTCTGGGTGATATGGGTTATAGCCCGAATGTCATCGGATTAAGTTATGTCCCCCAGACCCTGGCCTTCCTGTTAGGTGGATTTGGTTGTCGCAGTGCTCTTTCCCGAATCAAGGGTAATACCTTGCTGCCGTGGCTGTTGGCGGGATATGCAATCAGCATGATTGCACTTTATCTGATAGCAACGTTAACCACGCCGACGCTACTGACCTTACTTATTCCATTCTGCATAATGGCGCTGGTGAATGGTGCCTGCTACCCTATTATCGTAGCGAATGCATTAATGCCTTTTCCAGCTAACACCGGTAAAGCAGCCGCGCTGCAAAATACGCTTCAGCTCGGGTTATGTTTTGTTGCCAGTATGTTGGTATCGGCCTATATCAGCCAGCCATTGCTGGCAACAGTGACCGTGATGCTGTCGACCGTGGTGCTGGCGTTTTTAGGATATGGCATTCATTGCTACGCATTGCGAAAAGAAAAAAATGATACTAATCCGATGCCCAACGTCATCGGTGTTACAGCAAAGCAACAAACGAATGAACCACGGTGAGCCTGGATAAGGAATGATTCGGGTCGGAAATCGATTTGAACGCTGCAAGCGGCAGCCTGATAGAGGCGAGACCCAAGGATGGGCTAAGTAACGAGAGCCGCTAACACCGCGGTAGCGTCAAGGACGAAGTGAATTAATTTCCAATAGAAATAGTCACTAAGGAACACGTGAGCCGGGTGTGATTTATTATTGAGAAAGCCTCTCGGCAAGCCTATACTCGATTTAACCAATTACGATATCATTAAAAAAAAGCATTATCTTAAGTACTTTCTGTGCGCGTGGATTGCGTCACATTTACGCTTATGGATGAGTTACCCTAAATCAATCTTTATTAGGGTTTCTTCTTAATCTTCCTCTGTCCGTTATGGATATTAGACACCAAGGTCACGACAACCTTATTGGTATGAATCTGCATATATCGCGGGTCATAAGTCAGAAGAAAGTGATGGAGAAGCTATGAGTTCATCCTGTATAGAAGACCAGAGTATTCAAGAAACCCCTTGGTTTCGCATTGTACAAGAAATGCTGAATCGGGCTGATATTGAAATCAATGGCTCACGCCCTTTCGACATTCGAATCAATAACCCAGACTTTTTCAAACGAATACTTCAAGAAGGATCTTTGGCATTAGGTGAGAGTTATATGGACGGCTGGTGGGAATGTGACCGCTTGGATATCTTTTTCCAACGGGTTCTCAGGGCTGGCCTGGAAAATCAACTTCCACACCATCTCAAAGATACTTTACGCATTGCTGCTGCGCGTATTATTAATTTGCAATCAAAGAAAAGAGCCTGGATTGTTGGCAAAGAACATTACGATCTGGGTAATGATCTGTTTAGCCTAATGCTCGATTCGAATATGCAATACTCATGCGCTTACTGGAAAGATGCCACGACCCTTGAGCAAGCGCAGGAAAATAAACTGCGGATGATCTGCGAAAAACTTCAATTGGCTCCGGGCATGACATTGCTCGATATCGGTTGTGGCTGGGGAGGCCTCGCAGCCTATGCTGCCCGGCATTACGGCGTCGCCGTTTCCGGTGTGACCATTTCGGCTGAACAACAAAAACTGGCACAAAAACGCTGTGAAGGTTTAGACGTCACTATTTTATTGCAAGACTATCGTGATCTGAACGAACAGTTCGATCGTATCGTTTCTGTCGGTATGTTCGAGCATGTCGGGCCAAAGAACTATCACACCTATTTTGATGTGGTAAACCGCAATTTGAAGCCAGATGGCTTGTTCTTACTGCACACTATCGGTGCTAATCGTACTGATCTGAGTATCGATCCGTGGATTAATAAATATATCTTCCCTAATGGCTGCCTGCCGTCAGTAAAACATATTGCTAACGCCAGTGAGCCTTATTTTATTATGGAAGATTGGCACAATTTTGGCGCTGATTATGATCGCACCCTGATGGCGTGGTATGAACGTTTTCAAGCCGCGTGGCCGAGCCTGGCTGCGAATTACTCGTCGCGATTTGAGCGGATGTTTAGCTATTATCTCAATGCCTGTGCGGGTGCTTTCCGCGCCAGAGACATCCAACTGTGGCAAGTATTATTCAGCCCTAACGGGGTCGAGGGTGGGATTCGCGTGCCGCGTTAATACTTAAAAGAGGACAGGTGGACTGCCTGTCCTATCCTATTTACGTTAAGCCCACATTTATCCGCGAGTGGCCTTATCAACTACCGGCGTAGCGAGCACAGTTTCCCGCTGAGCCAATACCCGCTCAACCGTGTCCACCACCGCCTGGGTTTGTGGATCGATCTCGATATTTACCCGATGTCCCAAACGCTTTTTACCTAATGTGGTCCGCGACAGTGTTTCTGGTATCAGATGTACACAGAAGCGGTTCCCCACAACCTCACCAATAGTTAGGCTGATACCATCAATACCGATAAAACCTTTGTGTAACACATACTTCATTAAATCAAAGCTGGGCATACGAAACCAGATCTGACGATTATTTTCTGATGTGTATATCTTGGCAATCTCAGCAGTACAAATAATATGACCGGACATGAGATGCCCACCGATTTCATCGCTGAATTTAGCCGCACGTTCCAAATTAACGGTATCACCAACCTTAATATCGCCCAAATTGGTAATACGCAGTGTCTCCTTCATTAAATCAAAGCTAACCCGATTACCCTCAACGGCGGTGACTGTCAGACAGCAACCATTGTGGGCAACAGAAGCGCCTAACGCTAATTCAGGCAACATCTCCGCTGGCATGTCTACTACATGGGTGCGGAAATTTGATTTTTCTTCGATGGCAACCACCGGCGCGGTGCCTTGAACAATACCGGTAAACATACGCCATGCCTCTTATCTGTAGAAAGAAAGTTTCTTTGCCTTGATTTTGCCTCAGAAGATAAGGAAAACCAAACCACTTACACTAAAAAAACAGATAAGAGGTATTTAGCTGATAATTAGCAACAAAGATTGCTTAAGCGCGATGAGCAGGTACAATCCTTCATTGTTTTTCCGCTATTTTATTTATCGCCCATGGCGCGATAAATAGTCGTTATTGAAATCATAACTAGGTTATACCCAAGTTACTTCGAGATACAGGTAGGCGGCAACCGCGTGAACCTCCAGGAGCTTAGATAACTAAGTGTCTGGAGTGAGCAAGGGCAGCCAACACCCCTGTATATTGAAGGGCGACGGGTAGAGAAAGGTGCATACGTGCAGAAGTATATCGTCGAAGCGCGTAGCTTATTGGCTCTCGCTATTCCCGTTGTCATCGCGCAATTATCTCAAACCGCCATGGGCGTGGTTGACACCATTATGGCCGGTTCTGTCAGTGCTACTGATATGGCTGCCGTGGCGGTAGGTACTTCTATCTGGTTACCGGCTATTTTATTTGGCCATGGTTTGTTGTTGGCACTAACCCCGACAGTTGCACAGCTCAACGGTTCCGGGCGTCGCAATCAAATTGCCCATCAAGTCAGGCAAGGGTTTTGGCTGGCGTTTTGCGTTTCACTGCTAATTATGTTTGTTCTATATAATAGCGACCACGTTATTATGCAAATGCATAATATTGACCCCGTGCTAGCAGATAAAGCCGTGGGCTTCCTGCATGCCATTATGTGGGGTGCGCCGGGCTATCTCTTCTTCCAGGTGCTACGTAATCAATGTGAAGGATTATCCAAAACCAAGCCGGGGATGGTTATCGGCTTTATTGGTTTGCTCGTGAATATTCCGGTTAACTATATTTTCATCTACGGGAAATTCGGTGCTCCGGCATTGGGTGGCGTCGGGTGCGGGGTGGCAACAGGCACAGTCTACTGGGTGATGTTCCTGATGATGCGCTGGTATGTCACCCGCGCTCGTTCACAGCAAGATATCAAACTGGAGAAAGGGTTCGCCGCACCGGACTGGCAAGTAATGAAACGCTTGGGTGGCCTAGGCCTGCCGGTTGCTCTGGCACTCTTCTTTGAAGTGACGCTGTTCGCGGTTGTCGCCTTACTGGTTTCACCCCTGGGCATTGTCGCTGTTGCCGGGCACCAAATTGCGCTCAACTTTAGTTCATTAATGTTTATGTTACCGATGTCGCTGAGCGTAGCAGCCACCATTCGTGTTGGTTTCCGCCTCGGTCAAGGCTCGGTAGAACAAGCGAGAGTGGCCGCTTATACCAGTATTGCCGTGGGTTTAATGCTGGCCTGTGTCACTGCGGTATTTACCGTTATTTTCCGCGAGCACATTGCCTTGCTGTACAACAAAACACCGGCAGTGGTAATGATGGCCTCGCACTTGATGTTGCTGGCCGCTATTTACCAGCTATCGGATGCGATTCAAGTAATCGGTAGCGGTGTGCTACGTGGTTATAAGGATACACGTTCGATCTTCTTTATTACCTTTACTGCCTATTGGTTACTGGGGTTACCGAGTGGTTACGTGCTGGGGCTGACCGATTATATCGTGCCCGCCATGGGGCCAAGTGGTTTCTGGATTGGGTTCGTTATTGGCTTAACTTCTGCGGCGATTTTAATGGCACTGCGCATCCGCTGGTTACAAAAACAGCCAGCAGCATTTATCCTGCAAAAGGCGGCGCATTAGTACCGATAGTCTCTGGCGTGACAGGCAGAATTCATATTGGCAAGTCGCGACTGCGTAAAACACCGAGGTGGAGAAAAAAACAGCGCAATGGGCAAAAGCGCAGCAATTACGTGAGTTTGCGGTGAATATTGTGTTTTTCCCCTTGCCAGCAGACGGGCAGCTCGTTAATATTCGTCCCCGCTGTCAGCATTGATGGTGAGTAATAAAAGAGGATGCGTCCGTAGCTCAGTTGGTTAGAGCACCACCTTGACATGGTGGGGGTCGATGGTTCGAGTCCATTCGGACGCACCAAATTTATTGCAGGTAGATAGCGTTAAATATTTTGTTAGTTCAGTCGCTAAGGTAGTAGTCGTTGCAGTTGGTAACACTGTAGCGTCAAGTCAGTAGGGTAATGTGCGTCCGTAGCTCAGTTGGTTAGAGCACCACCTTGACATGGTGGGGGTCGATGGTTCGAGTCCATTCGGACGCACCACTCTGGCAACAGGTTTATCATCTTTAGATGCGTTCTTAGCTCAGTTGGTTAGAGCACCACCTTGACATGGTGGGGGTCGATGGTTCGAGTCCATTAGAACGCACCACTCTGCATTTGCGGTTTACTCTCTGTTTTCTTAATCTTCCCAATACTCTTTTACCCCCTATTCCCTGCAATATATAACCGAGATAAAGCAATAAATATCAACCAATCGCCCTGCCACCTCCTGCTTGTTTTTCAACCCTGGATTGGCTAAAAATGTTAAACATCACACCAGTTGCGCAACAAAATAAGAAATATTCGCAATACTTGCGCGACTAATTCCCCCTTTTTATAAAAAACGGCAATGAGTTTCTGTTTTCTATTTCATTTCCCGTTAGTTACCGCTTATAATACGAACCGTCGTTTCAGTTGAATGGTTTCAGCATCTTGATCTGCCGATACGCTAAAAAAATACAACTCACATTTACGCCATCGTATACCGATCATGCGGTTAGCCTCGTGCTAAAGTTTTCCGCTCAACTTCCGCAACTGTCATCTATCCTTAGTAATGTTTTGCTTCTTTGTAACGTTTCGCTACACCAGACACTAATCAGATCCCACTCCGTTGATCTCATTAACGGAACTTTCGTTTTTAATCCATCACAACTTGTAGAAAAATCCTCATGAACATGAACGACAAAAAGACTAAAATTGTTTGTACTATCGGTCCCAAAACCGAATCTGAAGAAATGCTGACAAAACTGCTTGATGCCGGCATGAACGTTATGCGTTTGAACTTTTCTCATGGTGACTATGAAGAACATGGTCAACGTATCAAGAATATTCGTGCTGTCATGGCAAAAACCGGCCACAAAGCTGGCATCCTGCTGGACACCAAAGGCCCTGAAATCCGTACCATGAAACTGGAAGGCGGCAAAGATGCAGCCCTGGTTGCCGGTCAAACTTTCACCTTTACCACGGATCAAAGTGTTATCGGTAACGACAACATCGTTGCTGTGACTTATCCCGGTTTTGCTGCTGACCTGAAAATTGGTAATACCGTGCTGGTTGACGATGGTCTGATCGGCATGGAAGTGACTGAAGTCACTGAAAGTACCGTGGTATGTAAAGTACTGAACAACGGTGACCTGGGTGAAAACAAAGGCGTTAACCTGCCAGGCGTTTCTATCCAGCTACCTGCATTGGCTGAAAAAGATAAAGCTGACCTGATCTTTGGTTGTGAGCAAGGTGTGGACTTCGTTGCAGCCTCGTTTATCCGTAAACGTTCAGACGTGCTGGAAATTCGCGAACACCTGAAAGCGCACGGTGGCGAGCATATCCAAATCATCTCTAAAATCGAAAACCAGGAAGGTCTGAATAACTTCGACGAAATCCTGGAAGCATCTGACGGTATCATGGTTGCCCGTGGTGACCTGGGTGTTGAGATCCCGGTTGAAGAAGTTATCTTCGCGCAGAAGATGATGATTGAGAAATGTAACCGCGCTCGCAAAGTTGTTATCACTGCAACGCAAATGCTCGATTCAATGATCAAAAACCCACGCCCTACCCGTGCAGAAGCTGGCGACGTTGCTAACGCCATTCTGGATGGTACAGACGCCGTGATGCTGTCGGGTGAAAGCGCCAAGGGTAAGTACCCATTAGAGTCTGTCACCATCATGGCGACCATCTGTGAGCGTACAGACCGAATTATGCCTAGCCGCATTGATACGCTGAATGATAATCGTAAAATGCGAATCACCGAAGCCGTTTGCCGTGGCGCGGTAGAAACAGCAGAAAAGCTGGAAGCAAAACTGATTATCGTTGCCACTGGTGGCGGTAAATCAGCAAAATCAGTGCGTAAATACTTCCCTACCGCCACCATTCTGGCATTGACCACCAATGAAACCACCGCACGTCAGCTTATTCTGACTAAAGGCGTGGTGACTCAACTGGTCGATAAGATTGCTTCAACTGATGATTTCTACCGCATCGGTAAGGAAGCTGCTTTGGCCAGCGGTCTGGCACAGAAAGGCGAAGTTGTGGTTATGGTTTCTGGTGCTCTGGTAGCAAGTGGCACCACCAATACTGCTTCGGTGCACGTGTTATAATCCCAACACGTCCTCTCGGATGATAATTAAAAACGCCGCTTTCAATAGCGGCGTTTCCTTTTTTAAACCATCCAAATAAACTTTCTGAAAAATCTGCTTTATCCCAACTGCGTTAAAGCCATTTTTTCAAATAAGACTTATCCCATAGAATCCGGCTGTTTTGCCTCGTTTTTTTAACTTTTTTTTAAAACAAGGTGCTTCTTTGAGCGAACGATCAAAATAAACCCCTCTAACACTAAAAATTTATTCTCTTTCGAAAAAACTTTGTGTAATACTTGTAACGCTACATGGAGATTAACTTAATCTAGAGGGTGTTAATAATGAATCGTACTAAACTTGTACTGGGCGCGGTAATCCTAGCTTCAACTATGCTGGCTGGTTGTTCAAGCAATGCTAAAATCGACCAACTGTCTTCTGACGTTCAAACTCTGAACGCTAAAGTTGACCAACTGAGCAACGACGTGAACGCAATCCGTTCTGACGTTCAAGCAGCTAAAGACGATGCAGCACGTGCTAACCAACGTCTGGACAACCAAGCTCACGCTTACAAGAAGTAATATTACTTCCTGAAAATGAAAAATGGCGCACATTGTGCGCCATTTTTTTACCCCGCTAAAATGAATCCCTGACGTTACCTTCCTTGATATCGACCTTCCTTTGCTACTGACTCGCCATGCCATCCTGCGGTTACTGCTACACGCTTTGCCACGACGGATAAGTTGCCATGGCAAAGGTGCATCTAAAACTTAATTAGCGGCGGAGTAGACCGGACCTGGCTGAACCAGCTTAGGTGCGGCTTCATCAGCCGGTTGCTGCTCTTCTGTCTGCGGTTGTGCCTGTTGCTCGCCCTGAGGCGCTACAGCGGCCGGAGCCTCTACAGGGGCAGTCTCACCTACCGTTACGATGACGGGCATGCCAGCGCGGCGTACAATCGCATCCTGGACCACTTGAGCATCAGTCTGGCTGTCACTCATAAACTTCAGTAGGCTGCTGCTAATCGCAATTGGCATCGTTTGTGGGTCATCACTGTCTACACGGGACAACGGCTGATGAACTTCCACATAACGTTTACCATCAGGTTCTACGGAATATTTAACCGGTTCGTTGACTATCTGTACGCGAGTACCTTTAGGTACTGAGCTGAACAGTGCCTTGATATCATCAGGACGTAAACGGATACACCCGGAGCTGACACGCATACCGATACCAAAGTTGGCATTAGTACCGTGGATCAAGTACTCACCGCCGCCGGCTGACAGACGCATAGCAAACAGGCCCATTGGGTTTTCCGGCCCTGCTGGAACAACTGATGGCAAGGTAACGCCTTGTGCCAGGTAGTGCTTACGGATGTTCGCAGTCGGTGTCCAAGTCGGATTCGGGATCTTCTGGCTAACAGACGTCGTCATCGTCGGAGTATTACGCCCTAACTGGCCGATACCGATAGGATATACGATGACCTTGTTCTGGCCTTTAGGGTAGTAATAAAGACGCAGCTCAGCCAGGTTGATGACGATACCTTCACGTGGGGTATCAGGCAGCAACATCTGGGTCGGGATAGTTAATACTGAACCCGGTAACGGCAAATACGGGTCAGCACCTGGGTTGGCTTCGAGCATCCCCAGCAAACCGATTTTATAATCGGCAGCAATAGCCTCAAGCGGACGGCCATCGTTTGGAACGGTATAGGTAGTATTTTCACCAATCAGACGGCTATTGGCTGGCGGCAGAGGATACTCGGTCGCATTGGCAGCGGTGATACTTCCCGCCATACAAGTTGCGAATAACATACCAATCAAAGTTAATGCACGTTTCATGCTTAGTTCCTACATCACTTCTTCAAATTCGGTTTACACGGCTATACCCGATAGATTTCAAGTTGCAGGAAGGCGGCAAACAAATGAATCCCGCTGAGCTTACGCAAGTAAGTGATTCGGGGGGATGAGAGCAGCCAACACACCAGCAGTTTGAAAGATGACGGGTATATCTACGTTAATTCTAGCAGCCAATTATAAGGCCAACATATAGTAACAGCCATTATTATAAAGGCAATTTATATCTCTAGAAATCAAGGTGTTACAAAGTAATTTATTATGCTTTATCCAGCAAGAAAGCCGATTTAACCTGCTGAAATTCCACCATTTTAAGACTGTGACCCATGACGCAAAAATGGTCAACCGCCGAGGAATAAAGCACAAAATGTTGGCATGAATTAGTGAGTTTTTAAACTTGCCGCTTTAATACGAATAGCACGGATCATCGCTTCCAGACCTTGCGAACGCGATGGTGTCAGGTGCTGACTCAGGGCTAAGTCGGCAAAAAATGGCCGAACATCCAATTCGATTATCTGTTGTGGCGTTAAACCTTGATAAAGGATAAACACCACCGCGACCAACCCTTTAACGATAGCCGCATCACTGTCACCGGCAAAAACCACCTGGCCCTCATCAGAGGTTGTCATGGCAATCCACACTTGGCTTTGGCAACCGGAAATAAGATTCTCCGGCTGGCGCTGCTGTTCCGTTAACGCTGCCAACTGCCCACCCAACTCGATCACATACAGATACTTTTCTTCCCAATTCAAACAACGGGAAAAGTTACGAATCAATTTATCTTTATCTGGCAAAACAGCCATAGCGTGCTTCCTGATACCCTTTGTACTTGATGCCGCAGGAGATTAAGGCCCCACTGCCCCGCCAAATTACACGAACGCGTAAGCTCATTGGCATTAATGAGCTTCATCCTGCGGCATCAATAATGTGGTAGTAGTTGATTTTAGGTACGGCGCTTATTAATAGCACTCAACCTAGCAATTTTTCAATGCGCTGTAGCCCTGCCACCAAGCGATCTACTTCCTCACGGGTATTATAAAGTGCTAATGAGGCACGACACATACTCGGAACCTGGTAGAACGCCATCAGAGGCATGGCACAATGATGACCAGTACGAATCGCGATACCGTATTGGTCAAGGAAACTGCCAACATCATACGCGTGGTGCACCCCTAAATTAAACGCGATAACCCCGGCACGGGCTTGCGGGCCATAAAGTGTCAGGCTGTTTACCTGACCCAGTTGCTCCAAGGCATACTGCATCAGCGACTGCTCATAGTGCTGGATCTGCGCAAGTCCAACATCAGTAACATAACTGATTGCCGCACCCAGCCCCATAATGCCTGCGGTATTGGGTGAACCAGCCTCGAAACGCCATGGCGCATCAGCAAAAGTGGTACCTTGCGTCAGGCTAACGGTTTTGATCATCGAACCGCCCCCTTCCCATGGCGGCATGTGTTGTAGCAGTTCACTCTTGCCGTATAAAATACCAATGCCTGACGGCCCATAAAGTTTATGGCCGGAGAAGACATAAAAATCACAATCCAATGCCTGCACATCTATCGATTGATGCATGATAGCCTGCGCACCATCCACCAGCACCACCAGACCAGCAGCTTTAGCCTGAGCAACAATCTGCTGTATGGGATTCACGGTCCCCAATACATTGGAAACCTGAGTAATCGCCAACAACCGGGTGGTATCATCAATCAAGCCCGCCAATGCCGCCAACTCAAGTTCCCCGGTCGCCGTCAGCGGCCAGATACGAATTTCAACACCCAAGTCAGTTGCTAACATCTGCCACGGCACAATATTGGCGTGATGCTCCATCTCAGTGATGATGATGCTGTCACCGGCGCTCAGGAAATGACGGCCATAACTGTTAGCCACCAGGTTGATGGCCTCGGTAGTCCCTTTAACGAAAACAATCTCTTCAGCCGAGGCGGCATTAATAAAACCCGCAACCTGGCTGCGCACCGCTTCCATCTGTTGGGTCGCTTCGCTACTTAGGGTATGGATACCACGATGGACTGCGGCATAACCCTCACGATAAAAGTTAAGCTCCCTGTCGATGACCACTTGTGGCTTCTGTGCGCTGGCGGCGCTGTCCAGATAGGCCAGCGGCTGGCCGTTAACCTGACGGCTCAGCAGTGGAAAGTCAGCTCTGACCTGTTCGATAGGGAAACTCATAGCGATTCTCCGGCTAAGCGCTCAGCAATCCGCGCCAGCACCACTTTGCGAATGGCATCGCTGTGAATGGCTTCCGTCAATTCGGCTGCAAAGGCAAAAATAATCATCTGTTGCGCATCAGCCTGATTAATCCCGCGCGATTGCAGATAAAAAAGCTGTTCCGCATCAATGCGCCCAACCGTCGCACCATGACTGCATTTCACATCATCAGCATAAATCTCTAACTGTGGCTTGGTATCAACTTCAGCCAATTTACTCAACAGTAAATTATTGTTGGTCATCTGGCCGTCAGTTTTTAATGCATGTTGAGCCACTTTAATCATGCCGTTAAAGATAGCTTTACCCCGTTCACGCACAATGGTTTTGTGTAACTGGCGGCTTTCACAATAACCTTTGTTGTGCTCCAGATAGCTGCGGGTATCGCAGATTTCGCGCCCTATCGGGAGCAGCAAGCTATTAATGGATAACGTAGCACCTTCGCCGTTCAGCTGGGCGCTGGTATTATGACGGGTCAACCCGGCACCCAGCAGGAAACTATAACTACGCGCCCGCGCATCACGACTTAATACCAGATCATTATGGGCAAAGTGATAGCTGTGAGGGGTTTCAAATGCCAACTTACAATGGCGTAGTTCAGCATTATCACCTACCTCAATGGTAAGCCGTGCGCCGGTAAAGTGAGGCTGCTCACTCAGACTGACGAAATGTTCAATCACTTCAGCCTGTGCATTAGCTTCAATCACCAGATGGTGTCGGTAGTGACTGGTATTCACAACGTCAGAATCATTGCCTGAGCTGATATGCAGCAGATAGAGCGGCTTCTCACTGTGTTTCCCCACCGGCAATCGGATATGCAGACTTTCCTGCGCCAGACTTTCCGTCAGATGCAAAAACACCTCAGACTGGATCGCCGGAGGAAACTGCGTATTTCCACTCAGGTTGGTCAGTTGATAAGGGCCACACTCAATATCACTGAGTTCAGGTGCATATCGGCCATCAATAAAGACTAAACGATGAGCATCTTGCACCAACGACAGTTCATCGCGTTGGCTAGCCGTCACCTGCGCAGGGCTGGCGAAACTGAAATTATTGACCAGCAAACGTTCCAGTGGCGTGTATTTCCAGTCTTCATGTTTAAAGCTCGGGAAACCCAACTGTAACACCTGTTGCCAGTGCGCACTGGCCTGTGTTGAATGGCCATGCTGGCGCAGATTAAACAGTTGACCGAATTGTTTCAGTGCATCACTGCGCTGTTTTTGTTGCAGATGCTGCTGTTCCAGCATTTTACTGTTGGTCGGTAAGCCAGCCATAGCCTTGCTCCTCCAACTGTTTTACCAATGTGAAATCACCTGACTTAATGATCCGCCCCTGATACAGCACATGCACAAAGTCGGGTTTTACATAATCAAGGATACGCTGATAGTGAGTCACAATAATAAATGCACGGTTTTCGTTACGTAGCGAGTTAACCCCGTTAGCGACAATTTTCAGCGCATCAATATCCAGCCCAGAGTCGGTTTCATCCAGAATACATAACGAGGGTTCCAGTGCCGCCATTTGCAGAATATCGTTACGTTTCTTTTCGCCGCCGGAGAAGCCCACATTAACCGAACGGGTCAGCAAGTCAGCCGGCATTTTCAGTAACTCAATTTTTTCTTCAATGAAATCAGCGAAATCAAAACGGTCCAATGGCTCTTGCTGGCGATATTTACGCACCGCATTGACGGCAGTTTGCAAGAAGAAATGGTTACTGACACCCGGAATTTCCACTGGGTACTGAAAAGCCAAAAATACGCCTTCACCCGCGCGATCCTCTGGGTCCAACTCCAGCAGGTCTTTCCCTTTAAAGGTTATATGCCCCTCGGTCACCTCATACTCTTCACGCCCCGCCAACGCGGCAGATAATGTACTTTTCCCTGAGCCGTTTGGCCCCATGATGGCGTGCACTTCACCGGGTTTGATCTCCAGATCCAAACCTTTGAGGATTTCATTACCTTCAACACTGACTTTTAAATTCTTAATGCTTAACATAGGGTTCCTTGGTGCGCCAGAGCGCAAAACTCTGCGAATGCGTGTTTCAACTCACACTTAACCGACACTGTGTTCCAGACTGATGGCTAACAGTTTCTGTGCTTCGACGGCAAACTCCAGCGGCAGTTCGGAGAACACATCTTTACAGAATCCGTTAACAATCATTGAGATGGCATCATCTTCACTGATACCACGCTGCAAGCAATAAAACAGTTGGTCATCGCCAATTTTTGATGTTGTCGCTTCGTGTTCCAATTGGGCTGAGTTATTGCGCACTTCCACATACGGGAAGGTATGCGCACCGGAGTCCGGCCCAATCAACATCGAATCACATTGCGTGAAGTTACGTGCGTTATCCGCACCGGGCAGGATTTTCACCAAACCACGGTAGGTGTTCTGGCTATGCCCAGCAGAGATCCCTTTGGCAATAATTGTTGATTTGGTGTTTTTGCCAATATGAATCATCTTGGTACCGGTATCGGCTTGCTGGTGGCCATTCGTTAGTGCCACCGAGAAGAACTCACCGATTGAGTTATCACCCTGTAAAATAACGCTTGGATATTTCCAAGTAATAGCGGAGCCAGTCTCAGATTGAGTCCATGACATTTTTGAACCCGCACCTTCACACAACGCACGTTTGGTCACAAAGTTAAGGATCCCGCCGGTGCTATCGGCACCTGCAAACCAGTTCTGCACCGTTGAATATTTCACTTCCGCATTTTTGTGCAAAATGACTTCAACGACCGCAGCGTGTAACTGGTAGCTGTCTCGCACTGGCGCTGAGCACCCTTCGATATAGCTGACATAACTGTCTTCGTCAGCAATCAGAATGGTGCGTTCAAACTGCCCTGTTTTAGCCGCATTAATACGGAAATAGGTGGATAACTCCATCGGACAGCGCACACCTTTTGGCACATAAACAAAAGTGCCATCAGAAGCCACCGCCGCATTTAGCGCGGCAAAAAAGTTATCTTTAGCCGGTACCACCGACCCCAGATATTTACGTACCAAATCCGGGTATTCCTGAATAGCTTCGCTAAATGAGCAGAAAATAATCCCTTGTTCGGCTAATTTCCCACGGTAGGTGGTCGCAACCGAAACTGAGTCAAAAATAGCGTCTACTGCTACTTCGGCCCCTTCGCGCACCGGAACCCCTAGCTGAGCAAAGGCAGATTCAACCTCTGCGGTGAGGTACTCATTCATCGCCTGTTCAGACAGATCACGTGGTGCCGCACTGTCCGCAGACGATTGCTGCACTGCACCGGGTTGCGAATCACAACTGTCATCACAACTGCCACAGGATGGCGCGGAGTAATAACTGTAGTCCTGATAATCCAGACTTTTATAATTGGCTTTCAGCCAGTGAGGCTCTTCCATTTCGAGCCAACTGCGATAAGCACCAAGACGAAACTCCAGCATCCATTCAGGCTCATTACGTTTCGCTGAAATGGCGCGAATGACATCTTCACTAAGGCCTTTCGCTAACTGATCAGTCGCAAGCTGGGTAAAAAAGCCTTCTTTGTAACGACCATCGCTGACCCAAGCCTGCACATCATCTGGAACCTCTACATTGCTTCGTGTCATTTCGTTTACATCGCTCAAACGCCAAAACTCTCGCCACACCCGCAGGAATGCTGAGCTTTAGGATTATTAAATTTAAAAATCTGGTTTAGCCCTTCGCGGACATAATCCACCTCGGTGCCATCGATAAACGGCATCGCTTTTAACGGTACGTAGAGTTTGGCACTGCCCTGTTCGAAAACCAGAGCGTCGCTGGCGGGCTCTTTAGCCATATCCATTACATAAGCAAACCCCGCACAACCGGATTGTTTCACGCCAAGCTGCAATCCTTTAATTTGCGGATCTTGCTGCATGAGTCGTGTAATTTGTGCGGCAGCGCTCTCTGTTATCGTCACGCCCTGCCAGACATTCTCGTCGAGTGAAAATGTCCCGACTGATTCCTGTTGCATATGCCCTACCTTATATTTCGCAATCACCCATTAGGTTGATCTTTTCAGGTTAACAATTTGCTGGCTGATTATTGGAGAATCAACACAGATTATTTACAATGGTAGTGATAATAATTATCACTTCAACCGTTTGTTTTGCAGGGATATTAAGAAAAGTGCCGTTTAAACCTCGAATGAGGCGGCAACGAGTAAGCATGCTGCGATGGCCGAAGAGGTCTGGAGGAAAAAGTGCACTTTTATCACCCTGAAATAAATGAATAAATTCCTCGGTGACGCTCGAATTCCTTACTATATCAAGGGCTAATCGCAGTCAGCCGCTGAGTATTTAAAACATTCATAAAAAATACCTATTTCTATTTTAACTTTAGCTGAAAACTCTCACAGGGGAAACCTATCATAGAGATTCGCCGCATTTATCGGCTAAATGAAACTGTCTGAAGGGAGCCGCAGCAAGTGCCATGAGCTGCTGACGTCACTCAGGGCCATTGGTGGCCCTGAGTCAGGTAATCACGTGTAATTTGGTGGGGGAATGACCTTATCGGGACAACACGGCGACGGTTAAACGCGAGGTACAACACAGATGGTCTTCTTCATCAAACACCTCAATCTGCCACACCTGATGGCTGCGGCCGATATGAATGGCCCGACAGCAACCCCGAACTTTCCCGGAACGTACTGCTTTCAGGTGGTTAGCATTAATCTCCAACCCCACGACTTGCTGGCCTTCGGTGGTACACAGATATCCGGCCATCGAACCGAGCGACTCCGCCAGCACCACCGACGCACCACCATGAAGTAAACCGAAAGGTTGAGTCGTCCGCTGGTCTACTGGCATCGTGGCTTCTATTTCGTTATCAGAGAGGCGGGTAAACTCAATGCCCAAATGCCCAACCATACAGCCCTGGCATTGCTGGTTTAACTGTTCCAGCGTTGCGGTGCGTTTCCACAGCATCTTTTCCCCTTGGTTGTTGAAATTACAGCAGCAATAGCTGTTCTGATTACTCAGCCCATCCTTGGGCTTTGCCTCTGCGAGGCGGCGGCAAGTAGCACGAAGTAAATAGCATAGTCAGCTCGTAGGTTAAACCAGCTCAAGCAAAGCTTGTAACGGATGTCTCAGTCCATTGCCTTCAATACGTTTAACCTGACTCCGGCAAGAGTAACCTGTGGCTAAACAGCGTTTACCCGGTAACTTTTGTAACGCCTGTTGCCAGGATAACGCGTAAATACCCAACGAGTTATCGATGTTCCTCGCTTCATGACCATAAGTTCCGGCCATGCCACAACACCCGACACTGACGTTTTCCAGTTTGGCACCATAACGGGAGAATATTGCTGCCCAGTGCTGGCTGCTGGCAGGTAGTGCCGTGGTTTCGGTGCAATGCCCAAACAGGTACCAGGATTCGCCACTCATCTGCTGCTCTGGCAGGTCAGCCAGGGCCATCTGTAGCCACTCGTGCACCAATTGCACCGTAAAGTCACCGCGCGCATCACCAAGAATCTCTTTATATTCATCGCGATAACAAAGAACCAGCGCCGGATCAACCCCAACCATTGGTATCCCCAGTAACGAAATGCGATTAAGAAAATCTGCCGTCTTACGGGCCGTTTTAGCAAAACGTTGCAGGAAACCTTTAATGTGCTGCGCTTTACCGTTGGGTGAGAATGGCAACAGCACGGGATTGAAGCCCAGTTTTTCGACCAAGTGAACAAAATCCGCCACCACCTGAGCGTCGTAGTAACTGGTGAAGGGATCCTGCACGATCAGCACATGCTGGTGGCGTTCTGACTCAGACAGTTTCTCCAACTGCTCAAGGGTCATAGTACTGGCATAATGGCCGGATAATGATTGCTTCAACGTTGGGCTAGAAAGCATCGGTAAGTCCACCATACCAATACTTTTCCGGCTTAGCTCCCTGACCCACGGCTGTTTGAGGAAAAAGTTAAACACTTTTGGGGTTTTGGCCATTAACGGCGCATAACTCTCTACTCCAGCCACCACATAGTCACGCAGTGGGCGATGATAACGGGTGTGATACAACTGTAGGAAGCGGGAACGGAAGCCCGGTACATCAATTTTTATCGGGCACTGCGTCGAGCAAGCTTTGCATGCCAGACAACCTGACATCGCCTCTTTGACTTCATGAGAGAAATCATAATCCCCCTGACTGGCAGCCCAGGTATTACGGGTTTTCTCAATCAAACCACGCAGGCTGGGGCGTTTGGTCGCCAGCCCTTTCTCTAGTGCAATGGGGTCAACCCCTTGCTCAGATAGCAGCCGTAACCATTCTCGCACCAGCGTTGCCCGGCCTTTTGGTGAATGAATACGGTCACCGGTAATCTTCATCGACGGGCACATCGGGCTACGTGTATCAAAGTTAAAGCACAGACCGTTACCATTACATTCCATCGCACCTCGGAATGAGGTTCTTACTGCTAACGGAATACGCCGGTCCAAGGTACCGCGTTTATCTGAGGTATCCACTTTCATCATTGGCGCATCACTGCCCAACGGTGAGCATATTTTCCCCGGATTTAAGCGATTATCCGGGTCGAAAACGGATTTAATGCGCCGCAACTCGTGGTAAAGCACTTCACCAAAGAAGTCAGGGCTGTATTCTGCACGGAAACCCTTACCGTGCTCGCCCCATAGCAAGCCGCCATAGCGCGCCGTCAGTTGCACCACTTGGTCAGATATCTGTTTCATCAGCATTTCTTGCTGTGGATCGCACATATCCAGCGCTGGGCGTACATGTAATACCCCCGCATCCACGTGACCAAACATGCCGTAGCTCAAATTGTGGCTATCAAGCAGTTGGCGGAACTCGACAATATAATCGGCCAAATGTTGTGGTGGCACACAGGTATCTTCCGCAAACGGAATGGGCTTAGCCTGGCCTTTACTGTTGCCTAACAAACCAACCGCTTTTTTGCGCATACCATAGATGCGCTCAATACCCGCTAACTCACTGCAAATCTGGTAACCAATAACGCCGCCTTGCTGAGCAGACATCAGGTCATCCAAGCGCTGACAAAGTGCCTCCATTTGACTATCGATCAGTGCCTTATCATCACCGGCAAACTCAACGATATTCAACCCCAGCATCTCTTTATCAGGGATATCGGTAATCAGCTCTTTTACTGAGTGCCAGACAATATCTTCTTTGGCCAGATTAAGAACTTTAGAGTCCACAGTTTCCACTGACAGTGCTTTGGCTTCCACCATAAACGGGGCATTACGCAGAGCGGAATCGAAGGAGTCATACTTTACATTCACCAGACGGCGAACTTTAGGCAGCGGTGTTATATCCAGTGTCGCTTCAGTAATGAAGGCCAGCGTGCCCTCTGCACCGGTTAAAATTCGGGTCAGGTCAAAGGTTTGCAGGTCATCACTAAACACGTGGCGCAAGTCATATCCGGTCAGGAAACGGTTTAATTGGGGGAATTTCTCCAGAATCAGCGCGCGCTGCTCACGGCAGTGATGCAGCACCGTATGATAAATACGGCCGGTTACAGAGTCCTCCTGCGCAATCGTTTGTGCCAATGCCGTCGGCATGGCGCGGGTATCGAGCAGGGTTCCACCCAGCAATATGGCACGTAGCCCCAACACATGGTCGGACGTTTTGCCATACACTAGCGACCCCTGCCCAGAGGCATCGGTATTGATCATTCCACCCAATGTGGCGCGGTTACTGGTCGATAACTCGGGCGAAAAGAAGTAGCCGAATGGCCGCAGATATTGATTGAGCTGATCTTTAATCACCCCCGCTTCAACCCGCACCCAACCCTGTTCGGGATTAATCTCCAGAATACGGTTCATATGGCGCGACATATCCACCACAATGCCACTGTTCAGTGCCTGGCCATTGGTGCCGGTCCCGCCGCCGCGAGGCGTAAATACCAGGGATTTAAAACTCTCCAGGCCAGCCAGACGGCCAATCAAGGCAACATCTGCAGTCGAACGAGGAAAAACCACGGCGTCGGGTAGCAGTTGGTAAATACTGTTGTCCGTCGCCATAGTCAGGCGATCGGCATAATTAGTGGCGGTATCGCCGGTGAATCCGTTTTGCTTCAAAGCATCCAAAAAATCTAGCACCAACTGGATGACACCCGGTGCCTGAGAAATCTGTGGGATCATTAGTGTGACCCTATCTAATAGGTATGTTTGTGGTTCCGCCAAGAGATTATCTGCTAGCAATCCTCTTTGTCGAATAATTTATGTCAATTCAGAATGATGAGAAAGTGATGCGTATCTGCCGAGGATAAATGAGGCAATAAATCATTAAGTATCAAAATTATATATTGTATAAATAATAGTCGCACCACGCCGAAAGAACATTGTTTCAGCACCTTGGTTGCGGTCGGTGTTTTTGTTATGTCCAAGCTAATGCTATTTTTTAACAAATCACAGCAGTAAAATCCGGCGTTGTCTGTTAAAACATTAAAAAATACACCATGATTAGTACAGATGCTTAATTAGTTCAAAATCTAATGAGTGCCTAAAAAACAGTGCGATGGCCACCTTGCCATGACTTTCGATGTGAGAACCCATTGATGAATTACCCGCAGCAGCGCCGTTTCGATTTACCTAAACTGATGTTTGGGGTGATATTCATTATGATAATGATTATCGCCAGTTTCTGGGTGGTACAGCCTTTTATTATGGGTTTTGCCTGGGCGGGCATGGTAGTCATTGCGACCTGGCCACTGTTGATTAGGCTGCAAAGGCTACTTTGGGGTAAGCGCTGGCTGGCTGCTATTGTCATGACTCTGCTGCTGGTGTTGTTGTTTGTCATCCCGATAGCCCTACTGGTCAGCAGCCTGGTGGAAAACAGCGGCCCGCTTATCCAGTGGGCATCCAGCCCGTCTAATGTGCGCATGCCGGATATGACCTGGTTGCAATCGATCCCAATGGTGGGGAACAAACTCTATAGTAGTTGGCATACATTGGTTGCCGGTGGTGGCAATGCGATGATCGCCAAAGTTCAACCCTATATTGGTGCGGCCGCGACCTGGCTGGTAGCTCAAGCCGCCCATGTCGGTTATTTTTTGATTCATCTGGCGCTGATGGTGCTGTTCAGTGTTTTACTCTATTTCCATGGTGAGCAAGTCGGGCTGGGTATCCGCCATTTTGCGGTGCGCGCTGCCGATAAACGTGGTGATGCCGTCGTGGTGCTGGCCGCTAAAGCTATCCGGGCCGTCGCATTGGGGGTCGTGGTCACCGCACTCGTACAAGCAGTGCTGGGCGGGATTGGGCTGGCGATTGCGGGCATTCAATACGCCACACTGTTTACCGTATTAATGTTTATCTGCTGCGTAGCTCAGCTTGGGCCACTGTTGATACTGGTCCCGGCAATTATCTGGTTGTATTGGACCGGTGATACCACCTGGGGCACGGCACTGCTGGTTTGGAGCTGTATCGTTGGTACCATGGATAACGTTTTACGCCCCTACCTTATCCGTATGGAAGCTGATATGCCGATGATTCTCATCCTGTCCGGGGTGATTGGTGGCTTGTTGTCATTCGGCATGATTGGCTTGTTTATTGGGCCGGTGGTGTTAGCCATCTCCTACCGCCTGACTTCTGCCTGGGTCAATGAAGCGCCGGAACCTGAAGAGAGTATGAAGGAAGTTGCCAAGCATTTAGAAGAGCTTTAGCTCTTACCGGGGGTTTGGTAGTTATGCTGCCGAACCCCTATTATCCAGCGACATTCGCTATTAACAATTAAGAACAACCGTTTTAATTCCTCTATTTCTATTCTCAACCTGTATTTCATTAGTTATTAAATAGAATGATTATTAATAACCATATGAAATTAATCCTATAAAAACATTTATTTAACCTATTATATTCAGAAGATTCTTAATGACTAAGCCACGGAATTTACTTAATATTATTATTAGAAAGTGCTTTCCCCAAGGCATTTAAATAATTCATCTTCAAATGACTTATTTAAATATCTGTAATCGAATACACGTATTGCTGTGTGTAGTCTTTGCCTGTCATCTTAGACGGGCTTTTTTTTTTACTTATTATTGCAAAAAATCCGCAACCTAAGCTGCGGATAATTAAATGTCTCTCTATCGGTATAACCCGAGTCCAATCAATGCTTAGTATGTTGCGCCAAACTGACCCACGTTTGTACTACGGTGTCTGGGTTAAGGGACAAACTGTCAATCCCCTGATCCATCAGCCATAAAGCAAAATCCTCATGGTCTGACGGACCCTGACCACAAATCCCCACATACTTGCCTTGACGTTTCGCCGCCTGAATGGCCATCGACAGCAACGCCTTAACGGCTTCATTGCGCTCATCAAACAGTTCAGAAACCACACCGGAGTCGCGATCCAGCCCCAATGTTAACTGAGTCATATCATTGGAGCCGATAGAGAAGCCATCAAAATGCTCAAGGAATTGATCCGCCAGCAATGCATTGGACGGGATTTCGCACATCATAATAAGCTTCAGGCCATTCTCACCACGTTTCAGTCCTTGTCTTGCCAGTTCTGCCACCACCGCCTCTGCCTGAGCCACTGTACGTACGAAAGGCACCATGACTTCGACGTTAGTCAACCCCATCACATTCCGCACCCGCTTAACCGCCTCACACTCCAGTGCGAAACAATCACGGAAGCTGTCTGCGACATAACGCCCCGCCCCACGGAAACCTAACATCGGATTCTCTTCATGTGGCTCATAAGCTTCTCCGCCAACCAGATTGGCGTATTCGTTAGATTTAAAATCCGACAAGCGCACAATCACACGTTTCGGCCAGAAAGCGGCACCCAAGGTAGAGATCCCTTCGGTCAAGCGACCAACGTAAAACTCGACCGGATCGTCATAACCCTTCATCAAGGCTTTGATTTCTGCCTGAATTGCAGGCTCCTGGCTATCGAATTCCAGCAATGCTTTAGGATGCACACCAATCATGCGGTTGATGATAAATTCCAGACGCGCCAAGCCAACGCCGTCATTTGGGAGACGGGCAAAGTCGAAGGCTCGGTCTGGATTGCCAACATTCATCATTATTTTCAACGGCAAATCAGGCAGTTCAGTAACTTGTGAGCTCTGAATCGAGAAATCGAGCAACTCTTGATAAACATAGCCCGTATCCCCTTCGGCGCAAGAAACCGTAACCTTCTGCCCTTCTCTCAGAATATCAGTGGCATTACCACAACCCACAACGGCTGGGATCCCCAGCTCACGAGCGATGATTGCCGCATGGCAGGTACGCCCGCCACGGTTGGTCACAATCGCTGATGCTTTTTTCATGATCGGTTCCCAGTCAGGGTCCGTCATGTCTGTTACCAGTACATCACCCGCCTGAATACGGTCCATCTCGCTGATATCATTAATCACCTTAACCGGCCCCGCACCAATACGATGACCAATGGCGCGCCCCTCCACCAGCACCTCACTTTGGGCATTCAGCAGATAACGCTCCATAACTTGCTCGTTGGAACGTACTGTTTCTGGGCGAGCTTGCACGATAAACAGCTTACCGGTATGGCCATCTTTGGCCCACTCAATGTCCATCGGGCGGCCATAATGCTTTTCGATTGATAGTGCCTGATGCGCCAGCACTTGTACCTCTTCATCACTGAGAGCGAAACGATTGCGTTGTACTTCTGGCACATCTTCAATCTGTACCTGTTTGCCATGTTCCTGGCTTTCGGCATAGATCATGCGAATTTTTTTCGAACCCATAGTGCGGCGTACTATCGCGGGTTTGCCATTACGCAATGTTGGCTTATGGACATAAAACTCATCCGGGTTCACCGCCCCTTGCACCACCATTTCGCCTAAACCATAAGCTGCGGTGATAAAAACCACCTGATCGAAGCCTGATTCAGTATCAATAGTAAACATCACGCCCGCCGAGGCGAGATCAGAGCGCACCATCCGTTGTACACCAGCAGATAGCGCCACCCCACGGTGGTCGTAGCCTTGATGCACACGATAGGAAATAGCGCGATCATTGAACAGTGAGGCAAATACGTGCTTGATAGCAACCATCACCGCATCAATCCCCTGCACATTCAAGAAGGTTTCCTGCTGGCCGGCAAAGGAGGCATCTGGCATATCTTCGGCAGTAGCCGATGAGCGCACAGCAAAAGAAGCCTCAGGCTCACCGTCAGCTAATTGTTGGTAGGCTTCATGAATAGCCTGTTCAAACTCGGGATGGAACGGCGTCTCAACCACCCATTGACGAATCTGCGCGCCCGCTTTGGCTAATGCCGCAATATCATCAACATTGGTCTGATCCAACAATTGATAAATGCGTTGGTTAACACCGCTTTGCTCCAGAAATTCGTTAAATGCTTGAGCTGTGGTAGCAAAACCATTAGGTACCGAAACACCCAGGTCTGAAAGATTGGTTATCATTTCACCCAGGGAGGCATTCTTGCCGCCTACCCGCTCAACATCGTTCATGCCAAGCTGATTGTACCAAAGCACATTGCACAGATTTAGGCCATTGTTGGACATCGAAACAATCCTTTTTACATTGTCTATTAATTATGGACGGTCAGTAGGGTACAGACGGAGGTATCACGGCTGACGAATCAGCTATTTCAGACTAGCACAATGATCCATAGTCCATGGACAGGTGAATCGATCAACCCAACAAGAAAAGTTATTTTCAGGCGATTCTGACAGCAAACGCTTTACCGATAGGCCGAATCAGGCACACTGATTAGGCTAAACTTGTCACCAGATGCTTATTTATCAGTGTGGTCAATCCGACCAGAAAAATACTCAGGAGTCAGCGTGGAGAGAAGTGTGTTTTATATTTCGGATGGTACCGCCATCACTGCAGAAGTACTCGGTCATGCTGTTTTGTCGCAGTTCCCTGTTAAAGCCACTACCTTTACGCTGCCGTTTGTCGAAAGTGCTGCGCGTGCGCAAGAGGTTTGCCAGAAGATTAATCAGATATATCAAGACACTGGCGTTAGACCGCTGGTTTTCTATTCGATAATCAGTGCGGAAGTGCGTGAACTCATTCAGCACAGTGAGGGATTTTGTCAGGATATTGTGCAAGCACTGGTTGCCCCACTACAGGGCGAACTGGGGGTTGCCCCACAACCGGTGCTCAACCGAACCCACGGTCTTACTGAAAGCAATTTGGGCAAATACGATGCGCGGATTGCGGCTATCGACTACGCCCTGGCCCATGATGACGGTATTTCTCTGCGTAATCTGGATCAAGCACAGGTGATTCTATTGGGGGTTTCCCGTTGCGGTAAAACCCCAACCAGCCTCTATTTAGCCATGCAATTTGGGATTCGTGCTGCAAACTACCCATTTATCGCCGATGATATGGACAATTTGCAACTTCCCGCCGCGCTGAAACCTTTTCAGCAAAAACTGTTTGGTTTGACAATTAACCCTGAACGGCTGGCGGCAATCCGTGAAGAACGACGTGAAAATAGCCGTTATGCCTCGCTGCACCAATGCCGAATAGAGGTGGGTGAAGTAGAAGCGCTATTTCGCAAGAATCAGATTCGCTATCTGAACTCCACTAACTACTCCGTTGAGGAAATCTCCACCAAAATCCTGGATATTTTAGGCATGAGTCGCCGCATGTTCTAATGGAATATTTGCCTGAGATATTATTTACAGTTTATTTCATCACAAATTGTATGAATCAAGGCCGTGGCGGTTGAATTCATTTAGTTTTGGTTTATTGTGATCGCCATCACTTCCCGGTATTCCTGCCGCAGAGAAGAACAGATTTAGAGAATTTCCATGCACAAAACAGATGAACTGCGGACTGCGCGCATCGATAGCTTAATCACGCCACAACAACTGGCGGAAAAATTACCGATTTCTGCCAGCATTGCCGATAACGTGACAGCGTCACGTAAACGAATTGAAAAGATCCTCACCGGCGAAGACTCCCGCTTGCTAGTGGTTGTCGGTCCCTGCTCGATTCACGACCTTGATGCCGCCATTGATTACGCCACCCGACTGAATGTATTACGCGAGCGCTATCAGGATCGCCTGGAAGTCGTCATGCGCACCTATTTCGAGAAACCGCGCACCGTCGTGGGTTGGAAGGGGTTAATTTCTGACCCGGCGTTGGATGGCTCATGTCAGGTCAATCGAGGGATTGAGATGGCGCGCAAACTGCTATTGGCAGTTAATGAGTTAGGTCTACCTACTGCCACCGAATTCCTTGATATGGTGACAGGTCAGTACATTGCCGACCTGATCAGTTGGGGGGCCATTGGCGCACGTACCACGGAAAGCCAGATTCATCGAGAAATGGCATCGGCCCTCTCCTGCCCGGTGGGTTTCAAAAATGGCACTGACGGCAATACCCGCATTGCAATTGATGCTATCCGTGCCGCGCAAGCCAGCCATATGTTTTTATCCCCGGATAAAAACGGCCAGATGACGATTTACCAAACCAGCGGCAACCCGCATGGGCACATTATTATGCGTGGCGGTCGGCAGCCTAATTATGGTGCATCTGATATTGCCACAGCCTGTGACAGCCTGCGTGAATTCGATTTACCGGAACATCTGGTGGTCGATTTTAGCCATGGTAATTGTCAGAAAATGCACCGCCGCCAGTTGGAAGTTGCCGCTGATATCGGGCAGCAAATCCGTAACGGTTCTAGCGCTATTGTCGGTGTGATGGCTGAAAGCTTCCTGATTGAGGGCTCGCAGAAAATTGTTGCGGGTCAGCCCTTGATCTATGGACAATCCATTACCGACCCTTGCCTGAATTGGGCCGATACTGAACAGTTATTGAACTTATTGGCCATTGCTGTCAGCAGCCGGTTTTAATTAACACACAGTGATAGAATGGGTTAACACGCCACATTGACTCTGTTCTATCACTGGATTAAATGGTCCACGCCCCCTCATTCCGCTCAAGCTCCCTTTTTACAAATCAATTCTAAACTATCTATCCAAAATATTAATTACTAAGAAAAATAAAGGAATTAACATAAAAAGTAATAGAGATTGTTATTGAAACCATCCACAGATGAAGATGATAATGATTATCACTTAACTGGATACTCTAAAGAATACTTCTTATGCGCAAGGGCACCTATCCTAATCAAGCCGTAAATTGCACACCAACCCCATCTCCTGCGGTGTTGCAATTATCCTGTATTAATAGCGGACAACTGCTTGGTCAACATGATGTCGTGGTGATCAATCACCAAGGGCAGTTCTATTATTTGCGCCAAACCAAAGCAGGAAAACTAATACTGACTAAATAATTTTTAGTCACTCGATCCTATTTGCAAAAAATATCCACTACGCCAGCCACCTTATATTGAATACTCAGGCAGCCAGCAACTTATTGATTATGTTTAATAACATAGGGAGAGTTGCTTATGCTTCGTTTTTTTCGTTTGTCTTTATGCAGTCTGGCAATAACCGTGGCGTTATCCCCGCTGGCAACAGCTCATTCGGCACCTGCCAGTAAGAATCACACCCTTATTGTTACCGGAACTCAACCGGCGACTGACAGTTTCAACACCCCCGGCACAGTCACCGTCATTGATGCTGCATTACCAGACAAACAAACTGCTACCACCGCCGCAGAAATGCTGCAAAACGTACCCGGTGTGAGTGTTAGCGGTGTTGGGCGCACCAATGGACAGAACGTTAATATCAGAGGCTATGATCAGTATGGTGTGCTGGTGCTCATTGATGGTATTCGTCAGGGCATCACGGGGGCCAATATCAGTGGTACTTTCCTTGATCCGGCCCTGATAAAGCAGGTCAGCATCATTCGTAGCCCATCAACATCAAGGTTTGGCAGTGGTGCCATGGGCGGGGTGATTGCTTACCAGACCGTTGATGCGGCCGACTTGCTGGCTGAGGGCCAAAATCTTGGTTTCCGAGTCAGTGGCTTTGGCGCCACGGGTTATCACAGTATCGGCTCTGGGGTGTCCATGTTTGGCCGTACAGAGAGTCTTGATGGCATTATCGCGCTAAGTAAACGTAAGGTCGGCAATATTTACCACGGCAACGGTAATGAAGCGCCGAATGATGAAACGATTAACAGCTTGATGTTTAAGGGCACCGCCTATCTTTCTGACAGCCAATCGTTAACCACCGCCCTGCGTTATTACAATAACCAAGCACTAGAACCGCGCATGGCTAATCTTAGTACGCCTGACTTAAAATTTAATAAAAATCCAATGATGAATCGTTCCACCCTTCAACGTGATGCCGAGTTAACCTACCGCCTGCAACCACAACACCTTGATTGGTTGGATGCCACCAGCCAACTCTACTATTCCGAGATCAATATTAGCGATGACGTCAATCGCGAAGGCTCAGGCCGCCGAAAACAGATCACCCGTGGTTTAAAGCTGGAAAATAGCAGCCTGCTATTTACTCACAGCCCGGCTGCAAATTTATTCACTTATGGCATTGAAACCTACCATCAAGAGCAAGTTCCAGTCGGTGTTATTCGTAGTTTCCCCCCGTCTGAAATCAAATTTTCCTCCGGTTGGTTGCAAGATGAAGTTACGCTGCGTGATTTACCCGTTACCTTGCTGCTAGGCAGCCGTTTTGATCGTTATCACAACAGCCGCGCCGGTTTTGCTGATAGAGAAGCTAAAAACGGGTCAACTCGAGGTGCCGTTACCCTCAAGCCCACCGATTGGCTGATGTTGTTTAGTGCCTACAGCCAAGCGTTCCGTACCCCAACGCTGACTGAGCTTTATAATGATTCGATTCATTTCTCTATGGGGCCTTTTACCAATCGCTGGCGACCCAATCCAAACCTAAAACCCGAAAGCAACGTCACTCGTGAGGCTGGTTTTGGTTTGAACTTTGAACAATTATTGTCCAATGATGATTTGATTGAATTCAAAGCCAGCTACTTTAATATTGATGCCAAAAACCGCATCACCAGTGAAGTCCACACCGAATTTTTTGGTAAAAATTACTCCGGCTACATCAATATCCCGCGCAGTAAAAGCTGGGGTTGGGATGTGTCATTGGATTACCAGAATCAATGGATTGACTGGGCGCTGGCCTATAACCGCACTCGTGCTATTAATCTCGACACCCGCCAATTTATTAACAGTATCAATCCAGATACCGTCACCAGCAGGCTTAATATCCCTATTGTCAACAGTGGTTTTAGCACTGGCTGGATCCTGACAATGGCAGAAAACACCAAGTTTATGAAAAATAACGATGCCAAAACGTCGTCACGCCGTTCCTATGCGCCGCAAGCTGGTTATGCGGTCCATGACTTTTACCTAAGCTACCGTGGGGCTGGCAGCTTGAATGGCCTCACCACCACCGCAGTATTGGGTAATGCGTTTAATAAGGAGTACTACTCACCGCAAGCAATCCCGCGGGATGGGCGTAATGCCAAACTGTTAATCAGCTATCAGTGGTAATCACAAGGAAGCGACTCATGGAAATGTCACATTACCAACACTATCTCAACATTCGGCAGCAACACCCCAGCAAGCCTCTACACGATATTGCCCTCATGATGAATATCAGTGAAGCCGAGCTATTTTATGCGCGGGTAGGACAGGATGCAGAACGCCAGGATATCAGTGCCGATAGACTGCTGACTGAGTTAGCCAGTCTCGGTGTCACTAAATCGATCACCCGTAACGATTATGCAATACATGAGCATTGGGGTGAGTACCAGAATTTACGCTTGCACGGTCACCTGGGCTTGGTTCTTAATCCACGCGCGCTGGATTTAAGGCTGTTTTTCCGCCAATGGGACAGCATTTTTAGCCTGAGTGAGGAGACACCACAGGGTAAGCAACTGAGCATTCACTGCTGTAATCTGCAAGGCAAGGCAATCCATCAAATCTACTGTACCGAAGAAACAGACCTTAACGCATGGCAGCAGTTGGTAGAAAAGTATCGCTGTGAAACCAATGCGCGATTGGTGTTCTCCCCCGCAGAAAAGGCGTTAACTCAAGAGACAGCCATTGATAACGCTGCGATAGATAATGAATGGCGCAAGATGAACGATATCCATCAGTTCTTTATGCTACTCAAACGCAATAAAATCACCCGCCGGCAAGCCTTCCGGTCTGTCGGTGATGATCTGGCTTATCCGGTTGATAATAAAGCATTAAGGCAAATTTTATATGCGGCACAGGCTTGCCAGAATGAAGTGATGATCTTTGTCGGTAACACCGGGTGTATGCAGATCTTCACTGGCGTGATAGAACAATTTATTGCCTGTCAGGGGAAGCAAACACCGCCGCCTCATTGGATGAGTGTGCTTAACCGCCGTTTTGCTTTGCACCTGCATGAGAATGCCATTGCAGAAAGTTGGGTAACACGCAAACCGACCAAAGAGGGTTACATCTCAAGTCTGGAGCTGCTGGATACTCAAGGTAATCATATTCTGCAATTATTTGGGCAACGTAGCGAAGGCCAACCAGAGCAGCACCACTGGCATCAGCAACTGGCCGAATTGACTGCCATAGGCTCCGCTGATGAATAAATGGCTAATATTTATTGCCCTTATAATTCCAATCAGTGGCATTGCCAGCCAACGCATTATCACACTCGGTAGTGATATCTCTGAAATCACCTACGCATTAGGCGTAGGTGCCAACATGGTGGCCAGGGATAGTGCCAGCCAGCACCCCAGTGAATTGAAAACCTTACCCGACGTGGGTTACTTGCGACAACTCAATGCCGAAGGCATTCTCGCGTTACAACCTACGTTGGTGTTATGTCGTAAGCAGGCTTCAGCGTCACGAGCGCTGAAGCAAATCACTGACTATGGGGTAAAGGTCATACTTATTCCCGCGGACAGCTCGCCACAAACAGTGGTAACTAAAATTCAGTTGATTGCCACCGCAGTTAATCAGCAACAGAAAGGCCGACAACTGATCAATCACTACCAGCAACAGCTAGCAATGATAGATTCCACACCATTGTCGGTAAAGGTTCTATTTATCCTAAGCCACGCGGGGTTACCGCCGCTGGCTGCGGGTAAAAATACTGCTGCGGATAGCTTATTTCGCCTTTCAGGCCTGAACAACACCATGCAAAAATTCAGCGGCTATCGCCCTTTATCACAAGAAGGGATTATCGCCAGTGCTCCTGACCTGCTGATTGTTACGTCATATAGCGTTAAATCACTGGGTGGCATTGATAATATATGGCGCTTACCGGGAGTAGCTCTGACTCCTGCGGGTAAAAAACAACGATTACTGGTCATTGATGATAGAGCATTACTGAGTTTTGGCCTGCAAACACCCCAAGTTCTACAACAGTTGCGGAGTGCCGGGGAGTCCAGCCGGTAAAACGTCTTCTGTTAGCGACGAGTAGGAGTGATTGAAATACCTTTCATCCTTGAAGCCACCGCTAAGTTAGCGGTTGTTACTCACCCGAGTCACTGAATACGTTGGATATGCAACCAACTAACTGGAACAGGAGATTTCCAGATGTTTCCCCCAGTCAGGAGGTAATGCCGCCAAGTCATCAAATTCAGGTTGCTCTGCGAAAGGATGTTGTAATGCCTGATGCAACCGCTGTAGAGGTTGAATATCATCCTTTTCAGCGTGATCAATCACTTGCTGTGCCAGGTAGTTACGCAATATATATTTCGGGTTAACCGCTTTCATCAATTGCTGACGCTGAACATCGTCAATCAGCTCTTGTTGCAAACGTGTACGATAACGGTGGTACCAACTGTCAAAACCGGCTCTATCGATAAAATCATCACGTAGTGGCGATTGCGCCGAATGCATTTCAACCTGGCTCAACAAGCGGAATGTACGGGTATAATCTCGCCCCTCTTGAATCATCAAACTCAATAATCCTGTCAGTAACTCGTTATCCTGGCTGCTGTTTTCGACAAAACCTAGTTTAGCGCGCATCTGTTGGCCATAAGCTGCCATTAACTCTGGCTCATAAGCCTCTAGTGCCAACTGTAGCTGCTCCACCGACATTAAGCCGGACAACGCCTGCCCCAACCGATGCAGATTCCATAGTGCGACCGCTGGCTGATTATCGAAAGCATAACGCCCCTGATGATCAGAGTGATTGCAAATATATCCCGGTACATAGTCATCAAGAAAACCAAATGGACCATAGTCCATGGTAATACCAAGAATCGACATATTATCGGTATTCATCACACCATGAGCAAAACCGACCGTTTGCCAATGAGCGATTAAACGTGCCGTGCGTTTTACCACATCAGTAAACCACAACAGGTAACTTTCCGGTTGACCGGCCCATTGCGGCCAGTGACGAGCAATAACATAATCAGCCAACTGTCTGACCTGTGCAGGCTGCTGTCGATAATAGAAGTGTTCGAAATGGCCAAAACGAACATGACTTTCAGCCACGCGTAATAACATCGCCCCACGCTCTGGTTGCTCACGATAAACAGGATGTTCGCCGGTAACAATGGTCAGTGCACGGCTGGTAGGTATTCCTAGATGGTGCAATGCTTCGGAGGCTAAAAACTCCCGGACGACTGAGCGCAAAACGGCCCGCCCATCTCCCATGCGGGAATAAGGGGTTAACCCTGCGCCTTTCAAATGCCAATCCATACTGCGGCCGTCACTGAGTTGTTGTTCCCCGAGCAAAATCCCACGGCCATCCCCGAGTTGCCCTGCCCATACGCCGAACTGGTGGCCACTATATACTTGTGCCAGCGGCTCCATACCTGGTAGCAAAGCCTCTCCTGCCCATACGCTGGCTTTCGGCAAACTAAACCAACTCTCATCCAGCCCAAGCTCCAGCGCTAACGGGGAACTGTGGTACAGCAAGCGTGCCCCCTTTAACGGCGTTGGTTGCAAGTGAGTATAAAAACCGCTCAATTGCTGCCCGTAGCTATTATTAAATTGAGGCGTATTCTCAGATTTTGAAGCGCTATCTGATTGAATGAAGTTAAAAGGGGTCATCAGCGTAATACCTCAGCCAGCCAGTGACTAACTTGCAACAGCTCAGCATGTGACTCAGGAAAATCATCGCTTAATTGCTGACAAACAACGTTAATAGCCTCGGGACGATACACCGTCCCTTGTAGCCGCTCAGCCAAAGCTTCCAGCGGAGCAGGATTCAAACTATCCGTAAAGATTTGGCAGCGAGCGATGGCACCCTGTAATACATCAAAATGCAGTTCAATTCCGCCCCAAATAAAACGGGTATCGACTAAGTGGCTAAAGGCGGGGGCCTGACCGAAATTCCATTCCCAGCTACTCTGTTTCGCAAATTGTTCGGTAAAACCAGGTAGGTCGGGCAATGCTTGTGGGGAGATTCTTTCCGCCAGCACCTTTTCATTATAATAATCGAAAAAAGCCTGCTCAATGGCGACACAAATCTGTTGATGCTCAATTCCCGGTAATAGCTCCACCAGATTGGTGACTCGGGAGCGCACTGATGTAATCCCTTTGGCCTGCAATTTTTTCGGATCAGGATTAAGGTAATCGGCCAAACGACTCAGATCCGCACTCAATAACAATGTGCCATGATGAAAACCACGATCTTTGGTCTCTTTATACGCCGAGCCCGAAACTTTGCGCTCATCATCACCGTTCTTAACCACCAAATCATTACGACCTGAAGCGGTGGCCTGAATTCCGAGCGAGGCTAACGCAGTAAGAATAATTTGAGTGGAGACCGTTTTATCATATTCAGGTTTACCCGCCATAAAGGTGAAACAGGTATTGCCCAAATCATGAAATACCGCCCCGCCGCCGCTGCTGCGCCGAGCCAGCTTCACGCCATCTTGCTCCATTTGGCGCGTATTACACTCTTTCCATGGATTCTGAGCACGGCCTATCACCACGGTGTCAGCATTACGCCACAAAAATAGCACTCGCTGATCCGGGGACATCTGACGGAAAATGCACTCTTCTACCGCCAGATTAAACCAGGGGTCATAAGAATCAGAAATGAGTAAGCGAAGGGATGACATAAACGCGGCTCCGAACCAAAATAAGCAGCTATTAAGATAACATAACCAACGCCGATATCTTTAGGTTCGAGGATTCATTCTGTATTGATTAAGAACTATATCGAAAATGCATCAAATGCGACGCGCTTGCCAGTACACACGTTTCCAGTAAACATTTTCCAACGATGAACGGATCACACCTTTACTCGTTGAGGCATGAATAAATTCATCATTAGTATCGTAAATACCGACATGCAGCCCATTTTGTCCACTGCCAGTTTTGAAAAACACCAAGTCGCCAGGCATGAGTTCATCACGAGAGACTTTAGTGCCTAAGGTGGTCTGCGCTGCTGTTGTTCGGGGTAATTGCATATCAAAACGATCACGGAATGTGCGGTAAACAAACCCTGAACAATCAACACCACTTTGATCCAGCCCACCATTACGGTATGGCGTTCCTTCCCATTGACGCAGTTGTTCATTCAGTTTAGCGACTACCACAATAGAATCTGATAAGTGACCACTCGGTGTTGGAGCATGGCTGCTACAACCAGCAAGAATCATACTGACCAAAAAGATCCAGAAACGCATCCGCATCGAGATATCACCAGAGTAAGGCTTAGCCAATCCACCGCACAGCAAGCTATTCGGCGCTATATCTGGCCAGCGAGAGGTACCAGTAGAGCTAATTTAGCTATCGAGTCTGGAAAAAACAAGTTATATGAATGAGATAATAGATTTAATCACTTTTTATGGGTTTGGTGTGAATCAGCCATATCCCCAGTAGGATAAACCCCGCCCCTAACGTTTTTAGTAACGTCGCCGACTCATTGAACCAGGGTAGCAATACAGCGGCTAAATAGACCAGCGCATAACTAAGACTCAGTAATGGATAGGCTCGATTGAGTGGCAAATACCTTAAGGCAAAAAACCAGCACAACATGGATACTGCATAGCCGACTAGCCCGAAAGTTACCGCCATTAATTGTGTCAGATGATGTGCTAAAAACTGACCATTAATATCTGCCAACGATATTAATGGAGTGTGCATCATCCCCCACTTCAACATGAGTTGGGCCATGGTCACCAACACCACACTGCCTATTCCCCACAGGTAACCTTTCATAAATGCCAACTAATCAAAAGGATGCCAAACATAATGGCAGCAACACCCAACCAATGGCGAGAAGTTGTCTTTTCTCCATAAAACAACTGCGCGGCCAAGGTCACCAGCACAAAGTTAAAGCTTAATAGCGGATAAGCCACACTCAAAGGCAGATGTTGCAATAAACGCAACCACAGCACCATTCCTAAGCCCAGCAATATCACTGCGATAGCAAGCCAACGCAGTGTGGGCGCAAGCCGTTTTTCACCAGATTGCCCCCAACATTGTACAGCTTGCTTCTGACACAGTTGCCCCGCACAGGTCAATAAACTGACAACTATCAATAGCAAATAATTTGTCATGGTGTCTTTTGGTACCACAAAAGTGCCAAACGATTCATTAAATTAACCTTGTCGGCTACCGGATAATGGGTAGAGATGTCCTCACCGCGAGATAATTGCACAACTAACGACACGTCACCTTGCTGCCTTGCATGAGCCAACCATTCACTAAAATCTTTATTGCTAATGTATTTATCTTTGCTGTCAGCATAGTTCAGCCCATAAGACAGCTCGCCCTTTTCGCTGAACATCAGTATATCGCTACGTTTCAGTTGCCAGGCTAACCCTGCCGCTACACCCACACTGTCGGTAAGCACATAGCGGCTGCTGCTCAACGCATCAAAATTATTCTGAATAAAATTTTGCGGCTGTTTGGAATCAATAACCTGTTGAGGAATCAGGTAACCCACCAGCAAAACCAACAATAATGGACAGGCGGCAGCCCAACGCCAATAACGGGCGTTATTATACAATGTAATCAGCCCCACCAACCCCCATCCAGTAAAGGCGACTATCCCCAACACTACTTTCTGCTGCTCTTGTGGCCCATAGGCGACCAAGTGCCCTACCAAATTCAAACCAATAACTAACACCGCCGGCGCGCAAACTAATCCAAAAATAAGATTTATTGCACCATTTATTTTCAGCGCGCGCATACGCATGTTACTGGTGCAATCTGTTGCATATGCCGCCATCAGTAAAGATAGTGGAGCCATACATGGCAAGATATACGTTGGGAGTTTTCCTTTAGCCACACTGAAGAATAACAACGGCATGACGACCCAACTGAGCAAAAAGAACAGCTCTGGTTTTGCCACCCGTTCACGCCACCCTTTAAGTAACGCTCCCGGTAATAACCCCAACCACGGCAATACACCGATGCAAAGAATAGGCAGGTAATACCAAATGGGGGCTTTATGTTGAGCATCTTTTTCAGCGAATCTCTGAATATGTTCAACCCAAAAGAAGTAATGCCAGAAATCGGGTTCACGTTGCGCGATGGCCAATGCCCACGGCAAGCTCAAGATTACCGCACCCAATATCGCTATCGGGCCAAAAATGATGAGTTCTTTTATTCGCTTTTGCTGTATGACAATAGGCAATACCGAAATAACCGGCACGGCCAACGCCAGAAAACCTTTAGTCATAAAGCCCATGCCACAGGCAAGGCCGAGCAAAAGGTAAGCCCCAACCTTCTGCGCCAAAGTTTCGGCCCGCAATGTGAGATAAAAACAGACCATTGAAGCGGTTAGCCATAATGAAATCATCGGATCCAATACCGCATAGGAGCCGATACTAAATACCAACAACATGGAGAGATAAATTAATGTCGCCAGTACCGATGTAGAGCGGTTACGCCACAATAAAGTCGCTAACCAATAGACTAATATTGCACTCAGCGCGGTACTAAAAATGGAACCAAATCGGACGGCAAAATTAGTGTCACCAAATATCCACTGGCTAATATTATTAAACCAATATCCAGCGATAGGCTTTTCGAAATAGCGGATCCCCAGAAAATGCGGCACAACCCAATCACCACGTTGCAACATTTCCCGACTAATCTCAGCGTAGCGAGTTTCGTCAGGTTGCCACAGTAAACGACTATTGATTGGCAATAGGTATAGCAAAACAAAAAACAACGCCAACAGTGCTGCCCCGCCTCCTTTTAACAGTTTCATCCGACATCCTTAATTTTTGTCTGACACCCTAACCAACCCTCTCGGCCAGGAAAGGTGGTACGCTCGACTGTCCCTATCGGCAATAAATCTAAATCATCGGGTAATAACTCTCGAAGCGGGCAAAACTGGATACCTTGCTTTTTGGCCTGGACTAATAATTGCTCAAACATTACTGCCTGAGACATCCCTTCAACTTCAGCATGAATGGTATAAACCGAGACACCTCTATCACGCAAAATAGCTTCAATGATGAAATTATTAAAATCCTCAGCCCGCACTTCACTCCCTACGACTTCATCGTATGTTGGCAACGTAACAGGAATTTGTACACTGCCAAGACTGCCATCAGGTAATAGGGGGCGGAAAGGGTGAGTACCACGACAATCACTGTTATAACGAAAAGCGAACGGTTGCTTGATGGCTAACACCCGCGAGTCTGCACGCCAGCCAGCAGCGGCGGAACAAGTTACTGGCTGCCCAATGCTGTTCTGTAATTCATCCACACCCCATTGAACCTGCTCAGTTAGCTGTTGTGTTGACCACGATGCAACCTTAGCTTGCCAGCCTTGATGATCCCATGCATGCAAACCAACCTCATGCCCTGCTTGTAGCGTGGCTTTCATTAATGAGCCAAGGTCTTTACCGATTTTTTTACCCGGCCAAGCGGTTCCGGCCAGTAAGATATCCCAGCCATAAAGCGAAGCGGCATTAGAACGCAACATCTTCCACAAGAAACGAGGTCGGAAAAGGCGCCACAAGTGACGCCCCATATTATCTGGACCAACACTGAAGAAAAAGCTGGCGCTGATATCATACTGTTCCAATACAGCAAGTAATGATGGCACACCTTCTTTTGTTCCACGGTAGGTATCCACATCAATTCTTAGTCCAACTTGCTTCATAGATAATGCTCATCCTTTTGGGTTTCACCCAGTTCGAGTACAGCACCACGAAGGAAGAAATCCAAGGTTTCGCTGACAGTTTGCTGCAAAGCGATTTCTGGCTGCCAATGTAAAATACGTCGCGCATTCGTGATGCTGGGGGTGCGATATTCGACATCTTGGTAGCCTTTACCATAATAGGCACTGCTTTCGATATCTTTAAAGCCAGCAAATGGTGGGAAGTGACCACGTAATTGATGTTTTTCAAAACTACTCAGCAGCATTTGCGCTAATTCGCGAATACTAGCCTCATTCGTCGGGTTACCAATATTGATTATCTGACCATCACAGCAGCCATCATTGTTCTCAATAATGCGAAATAGCGCTTCAATGCCATCATGAATATCAGTAAAACAGCGTTTTTGCGCGCCGCCATCAACCAGTTGAATAGGAGAGCCTTCAACCAGATTTAATATCAATTGTGTAATGGCGCGGGAACTGCCAATACGAGCAGCGTCAAGGTTATCCAGACGTGGCCCCATCCAGTTAAATGGGCGGAACAATGTGAATCTGAGATTTTCTTTCGCACCATAAGCCCAGATAACACGATCCAATAATTGTTTGGATACCGAATATATCCAGCGCTGTTTGTTAATTGGCCCAACAATCAGTCGCGAACTGTCCTCGTCAAACTCTTTGTCATCACACATACCATAAACTTCAGAAGTGGATGGGAAGACAATACGTTTATTGTATTTAACGCAATCGCGAACAATCTTTAAATTTTCTTCAAAATCTAATTCGAAAACACGCAGTGGATTGCGGGTATATTCAATTGGCGTCGCAATAGCCACCAGCGGCAAAATGACATCACATTTTTTAATATGATATTCGATCCATTCGGAATGAATACTGATGTCGCCTTCCACGAAATGGAAGAAAGGGTTATCCAAGAAACGACTAATAGCATCAGAACCAATATCCAGACCATAGACTTCGTAACGGTCATCACGCAACAAGCGTTCGGTTAAGTGATTACCAATGAAGCCGTTCACACCAAGGATCAGTACACGGGTACGTCTTTTCAAAGCATTGCTTGGTCTATTAGCTAAACGCACATCCGTGACAATGCCCATTTCTTGGGCTAATCGACTGCCCTGAACATACAAACCAGCGTCTCCCTGACCAGTAACAATCTCCAGCGCACCTTCACCGCAGGCGACAACTAAAGGTGAAATTGAGAGTATGGTGCCGGGTAACTTTCCGTGTGCCATCTTCAGCGGTCGCGCACGCCAGATGATGAGTTTACGCTGTCCAAGATAGCTGAATGCACCGGGATAAGGCTCCGTCACGGCACGAACTAAATTATTGATATCTGATGCTGACTTTTGCCAATTGACCTCTCCATCAGCAGCAGTTCGACGGCCAAAATAGCTGGCATCAGCTTCTTTTTGTGGTGTCAGATGCAGTGAAGAACGCTTCATTTTTGGCAATAAATCACGTAACAACTCTTGCGACGCTTCACGCATTTTTGCATGTAATGTCAATGCAGTATCTGTATCGCTGATGGTAACTTTGTGCTGACCCACAATTGGGCCTGCATCAGCTTTTTTTACCATTTGGTGCAAGGTTACACCTGTTTCGGTCTCCCCATTAACCAGCGCCCAGTTAATCGGAGCACGTCCTCGGTATTTCGGCAACAAGGAGCCGTGTAAATTGAATCCTCCTTGCGGTGCTAACGACAAAATTTCATCACACAGCATATTGCGATAATAGAAAGAGAAAATAATATCCGGCTGTAATTGCTTAATGCGCTCAACCCATAACGGATGATTGGCATCATCCGGTGCAAATACAGGAAGTTCTAAATCAGCAGCAACCCGGGCCACTGAAGAGAAAAAACGATTCTCATTAGGATCGTCAGTATGGGTAAATACTGCCTGAATATCGTAACCAGCTTCTACTAGTGCTTTTAGACCTACACAGCCAATATCATGATAGGCAAATACAATCGCTTTCATTTTTCTACTTCCTGATTATTGTCGGTATGCTCTGCCCCGACCACTTTCTGTATGAAATAACGTGGGCGCGCGCGCACATCGTTATAAATTCGACCGATGTATTCACCGAGTAGCCCCATACCAACGAATTGGGCACCGATGAACATGAACAACACGGCAAAGAGCGTAAAGACACCGCCGCCCGCCCATTCCGGGCCAAATACCAAACGCAAAACCACTAACAGCACAGCAAGAGTAAAACCAGAAAGTGCAATGACACTGCCCACCAGGCTTAACAGACGTAATGGGGTCGTTGTCAGGCAAGTTATCAAGTCATACATAAGATTAATGAGCTTCATCAGGCTGTATTTTGAGTCACCGAATTCGCGCTCAGCATGATGAACTGTAATTTCAGTGGTACGGCGGGCAAAGCTGTTTGCCAGAATGGGAATAAAGGTACTGCGTTCGTGACAGTGTAACATTGCTTCTACGATATGACGGCGGTAGGCTCGTAACATGCAGCCATAGTCACCCATAGATTTACCTGTAGCACGTTGAATCATCAGATTAATCAAACGGGAGGCTGTTTTACGAAACAGCGAATCTTGCCGATTAGCGCGCACAGTCCCGACGACGTCGTAGCCCTCTTCTGCCACACCGACCAGCCGTGGGATTTCCTCCGGCGGGTTTTGCAGATCAGCATCAAGTGTAATGATCAAATCACCACTAACCTGATTGAATCCAGCCATAATGGCTGAATGTTGGCCATAATTACGATTTAGCAAAACTGCGATTATGTGGTTTTCAGGTAGGTTCGCCGCTGTTGTCAAAATTTCAGCAGAACTATCACTACTCCCGTCATCAACCAGAATAATTTCATAAGGTTGGGTGAGTAACTTACAGGCAGCCGACGTCCTCTCTATTAATGCCGGCAAGCTCTCTTGCTCGTTATAAACAGGGATAACTATTGATACTTTTTTGATTTGCTCATTTTGTAACACGGTGCGGCCCTATAATAGTTGCCAATGCATCAACTACCCGGTCAACATCACTGTCTAGCATGTCGGGGAAAAGGGGCAATGTGCATAATCTGGCGGAATTCCACTCGGTATTGGGTAAGTGCAACTGTGGATAGCGTTCGCGATAATACTTTTGAGTATGGGCGGCACGAAAATGCAGACCAGTACCAATTCCTGACTCTTTCAACCGCTCCATCAGTGAGTCGCGACTAATTCCGCAGCGACCTTCATCAACACGCACCATAAACAGATGCCAAGCATGGAGATGGGCATAGTCGGGAACCGCCAGGGGTTGCAAGGGGGAATCGTTCAATGCTTTATAGTAGCGGGCAACTAATTCTTGGCGACGAGCATTGATTTCAGGTAAACGCCTGAGTTGCACTACCGCAATCGCTGCGTGAATATCAGATAAGTTATATTTATAACCAGGCACTATAACTTCGGCCTGTGGGCTACGCCCTTGTAGCTGTCGATCAAAGGCATCCACACCCAAGCCATGAAACTTAAGTTGCCGTACTTTGTCGGCTAGCTCATCATCATCAGTGGCAATTAAGCCGCCTTCAGCACAAGTCATGTTTTTAATGGCATGGAAAGAGAAAATAGCGGTGCCCTTCTCGCCAATCCATTGATTACCATAGCGGGTGCCAGCAGCATGGGCCGCATCTTCAATCAATGGGATACCTTGATGCTGAGCAATTAAACGCAAAGCATCAAGATCACAGGGAGCGCCGGCATAATGCACCGGGATAATGGCTTTGGTTTTTGCGGTGATAGCTGCTGCAACATCCGCAGCATTTACCATTAAAGTGTCGCGATCAACATCAATCATTACCGGCTCAGCGCCCAACAACACAATCATATTAAGAGTAGAAACCCACGTTTGAGACGGGGTAATAACTTCATCCCCTGGGCCAATACCCAAGGCCATCAAGGTGATATGCATTCCCGCAGTGGCCGAACTGACAGCAATAGCATGCTTGCAACCCAATGCCTTACAAAAATCAGTTTCTAACTGTTGATTCTGTGGGCCAGTAGTTATCCAACCTGACCCTAATACATTTATGACCGCATTAATTTCGTCCGTACCGATTGACGGACGTGAAAATGGCAAAAAATTCTGCATTGAATAATCCCTTAGGACACCAGAGCTGTCGGCAACTATATGCTCACTTAAGTTAACGAAAACTAAACGCCCATCAGATAAACCTGTGGTCTGCTAGGGTCAACTCTAGTCCATTAACCTTAAATAAACCTTAAGATAGCGTTTTTTTGCTGATATATTCAGAAAGGGTATTTCACGAAGAAAGGAATTGTTTTTCATAGTAAAATCAATCAATTAACATAAAACACTGTGGGATATTTCATCGCAATGATTTAATTGATTTCTTCTGTGGAGAAAAAGAAAAATAAGCACCATAATAAATATTAATGCAAATTATAGATGCAGGTTATTAATTTTATACTCCCAATAAAACTTAGTAGCTAAATGTAAGTATCATATGCTTTTTGTAATAATCCAATTCTGGCCATCAAAACTATGTATTTGAAATTCCACTTCGAACACATCAGATAAAATATCTGCCTCCATTACCTGTTTAGCCCCACCCTGTGCAAGCACGTCCCCTTTAGACATTAACCAAACCTGATCAGCCTGTTGCAAGGTGTGGTTAAGGTCATGAGCACTAATGATAGCACTGCGCCCAGCCGCACAAAACTCAGCAAGCAGACTATCAAGTGCCACTTTTTGCGCCACATCAAGCCCGGTATAGGGTTCATCAAGCAATAACAGCTTGCTGTCAGCGTTGATATCCGGCCAAACTTGCAAGAATACTGCCGCGAGCCGAACACGCTGCCACTCGCCGCCTGAAAGTTGCGATAACATTCTTGGCAATTTATCGGTTAATCGTAATTTTTTACAGAGATAACCAATCGTTGCCGCTACAGCATCCAAAGCGGCACCGGCTGGCTGATAGAGAGCCAGATATTGGAAAACCGGCATTAGAGTCAGAGCCGATTGCTGTTGACTTAGATAGGCTCGTGAACGGGCCAAGTCGTGCCCTGCATAGATAGGCAGTGGTTGCCCGGCCAGTAAAATATAACCACGAGCAGGCAACAAGCCTGCCAGAGCGGCCAACAGGGTACTTTTCCCTGCACCATTTGGACCTATCAAATGAATTTGCAACCCAGCAGCCACCTGGGCAGAAAAAGGCGCAAGGCGGGTTTCGACATGGACATTGCTGAGTTGCAAAAGCATCAAAATAAACCTGTTGTCGGTAAATTATTTGGTGGCTAACGCTTGAGTAATTGCACTGATTAGAATCGAATCTTCTGGTGCCATATCGGGAGCAAAACGCTCAAGAACTTCGCCATCACGACTAACCAGGAATTTCTCAAAATTCCACAGAATATCACCCGGTTGCTTTGGCTCACGCCCCTTACTGGCTAACCGTTGATAAAATTCGCTCCCTTCCGGTTTTATTGCAACAGACTTAGCCGCAATCAATTGCTGGTACAAAGGGTGCCGTTGCGGGCCATTGACCTCAATTTTACTAAACATCGGAAATTCAACCCCAAATGTGCCACGGCAGAAAGCTTGGATCTCTTCATCACTGCCAGGCTCCTGCCCCGCAAACTCATTACTCGGAAAACCTAAGACTTCAAAACCTTGCTGATGATATGTTTTATAGAGGTTTTCAAGCCCTTCATACTGCTTAGTCAGACCACACTGAGAAGCCACATTAACCACCAACAGCACTGAGCCTTTATACTTTTCCAGCAGAATAGATTCACTTTCAATGGTTTTAACAGGAATGGAATAAATTGGATTACTCATCAGGAAGGATCCTTATTCAGCGATGATATACAGATGAACTTACAAGAGTATCAATAGGTGTAAGGCAGATCACTTTACACTTTTCACTCGTGTCAGCAACCAGATAAATAATGGCGAACCCAACGTTGCGGTTACCACACCAATGGGCAGCTCAGCCGAAAATAGAGCGATACGTGCGATAACATCCGCAAACAACAGTATTCCAGCGCCAGCTAGTGCACATCCGCTTAGTAGATGGCGTTGGTCAGTTAAACCGGTCAATCGCAAGATATGGGGAATAACCAGGCCAATAAAGCTGATAACACCAGCCAGAGCAACACTAATACCTACCAGCAATCCTATAGCCAGTACTAATAAATTCCGCCATAAATGGAGTGGGATCCCCAACTGCCTGGCTTGCTGCTCACCCAATGACATAAAGTTGAGCACTCGCCCCTGGCAACAAAGCCATACCACGATCGGCACCAATGCTACGACCAATCCCTGCTGTCGCCAATCTATACCGCTGAATCCCCCCATCATCCAATACATCAACTGGCGTAAATCCAAGCTGGTACTGAAATAAACAGCCCATGTCATCACCGCGCTGCAAACGATCCCCAATGCAACACCAACCAGTAACAGACGAGCGTTAGTCAACAAACGCCGGCGAGCGAAACCTAACAGCAGAACCGTCATAAGTAAGGCTCCAGCAATAGCACAGCCACTTAAAAACCAGATCGGTAATAACCCGTGCCCTAGCAAGACCGCCATAACTAATGCAACACCTGCACCATTCGCCACCCCCAGCAGACCGGGTTCGGCTAATGGATTTTCAAACAATGCCTGCATTACAGCACCCGCAACCGCAAGACTTGCACCAACCATCATTACGGCTAAGGCTCGGGGCAAACGCAACTGCCAGACGAATAATTGCCCGCTTTCACCAAACCACTGAGTGGGCCAAATCCACGCATCTCCAGCACACAAGCTGACTACCAGCGCAAAAAAAAGTATCACCACCAATCCCTTGAGGTAACGGTGATCACGTTGTTGTTGCCGCTGTTGAAGCGCAGTAAATAACTGACTGGTCTGCATTACATCCTCGGTCGCTGCCTCAGGATTAACCTGAAGATGTCTCATAAATATTAGGGGCTGATACCCATAGCTAGGCTACAGATAGTAGGGGGTTAACGCGATAAGGGGAAGTTTTGCATGAAGAATAAGACTTTTTTATGGTAAGAGAACGCAAACTCTGTCGATGATTTTAGCGACAAAGCCTGCATTCATCGGTTACTTACTGTCAACGATGGCCCTTATTTTGCGATGGATAGAGTGGCTGACCATTATGATTATCGTTATTATTTGGCCCGCCTTGCTTAGCACCACTACCCTGTCGGCTATTATTCACTGGCTGGCCGCGTCCATTATTATCACTGCCATTATTGTGCTGTGGCGAATTACCGTAATCGCTGCGTTCATTATGGCGTTGACTACCTTGCTGCCCACGGAACGGGTTATGGCCATCCTGCGGTTGTGGATGTTGCCAACGCCCCCCGTCCCAATAATAGCCACGGTCATTGCGGTCACCAATATGGCCACCACGATGTTCATGCCACCACTGTGGCGGACGCCAATCATAACCATCCCAGTAATAGCCACGGTTGTCCTGATCACCTAGATGTAAGCTGACTCCGGGTATATTGATGTCAAGTGATACGTCTGCCTGTGCAAACGATGGCATTAATGCCAACACCCCAAGTAATAGCAGATATTTTTTCATATACATCCGAATGTATTATTTAACAGTTATTAAATTTATATCAGCGAAAATAAAAACCATCTATCAGACAATCCGCTCTTTTCATTTTCATTTCATCTTGCTTACGCAATACATACAGTTCTTACAAGTCGGACATTTTCATTTACTACCACTCCTAACATATCTTAACGTTTATCTGACAGTGACATTTATTGTATTGAATTATAATCCAAGCATTGCCGGATAATAAAAGATGAGACAAATAAAATGCAACGTATAACGTTAATGACAATAGTACTCTTATTAAGCACTACATTATCAGCTTGCTGTATATTCCCACCGCATGGCGGTGGCGGTGGCGGTGGCGGTGGCGGTGGCGGTGGCGGTGGCGGTGGCGGCCCAAGGATGCATTATGATAACCATCAGTTGCGTTAGATTACATCCTAAAAAATAAGTATAAAACTGGCATTCAATAAGAATAGTCTAATTTATTTAGAATAAAATATTGAGTGCTAACTTAAGTACTTCATGAAAATATAATCTCAGCCAATCTAATTTGGATGCAAAAATTAATTATCACGTAATGATTAATATAGTCTTTACAATTTAATTAAAAAAAATGTTATAGAATGAATGGTGCCACTCCACCGAACATTAGCAGAAACATGACAAATCCTACTCTAGATTAATGCTTTTGCAACGGTTGTAGACTAGACAAACTAAATGCTGAAAATTCCATTTCCAATCAACCCCCACTGGTTTCTGTGACCCCACCTTAAGGCTAAGCTAGAAATACAAATAAAGGGAAATGGCCCCAACCTGCGGTCATGATGTGGGCACTTATAAAATAAAATCGATGTTTCTCAATGAGGTGCAGGCAAGAAAAAGGCCGCTTGCGCGGCCTTTTGTTTGGGGAAATACTTACTCTTTTGGAGTAGCACTCTCTACCCGGCTTTTTAGCTTTTGCCCTGGACGGAAAGTCACCACACGGCGCGCCGTAATAGGAATGTCCTCACCCGTCTTCGGATTACGGCCCGGACGTTGGTTCTTGTCTCGCAGATCAAAATTGCCAAAGCCAGACAGTTTGACCTGTTCGCCATTCTCGAGAGCACGACGTACTTCCTCAAAGAATAACTCAACCAGATCTTTGGCATCACGTTTGCTAAGCCCTAGCTTTTCAAACAGATGTTCTGACATTTCAGCTTTAGTAAGCGCCATAGGTTCAATCCCTCAAGGATGCTTGGAATCGCTGTTTTAACGCCTCTACACATCTTGCAACGGTAGCGGCGATCTCCTCTTCTTCCAGTGTACGTGCGGTATCCTGCAACACCAGACTAATAGCCAGACTCTTATAGCCCTCTGCTACGCCCTTGCCACGGTACACATCAAACAAGTTTACGCCAACTACCTGATTTGCGCCAACTTTCTTACACTCCGCCAAAATATCTTCTGCGGGGACGTTTTCGGCCACCACAACGGCGATGTCACGACGGTTTGCTGGGAAGCGTGAAATCTCGCTGGCCTGAGGCACAGCGCGGTCTGCGAGCTTGTTCCACTGCACTTCGAACACCACAGTCCGACCATTTAGACTCAGCTTACGCTCCAACTCAGGGTGAACTACACCAATGAAACCAATGTGTTCCCCTGCTAAATAAATTGCAGCACTCTGCCCTGGATGCAGTGCAGGATGTGCTTGTGCACGGAACTGAACATCAGATAATTTGCCGGTAAGTTCCAGAATTGCTTCCAGATCACCTTTCAAATCATAGAAGTCGATTGGCTGACGCGCCAGATCCCAATGCTCTTCAAAACGGTGGCCAGCAATGACACCGGCTAGCATTACATCCTGTCTAACCCCGAGATCTGCTGTATTATCAGGTACAAAGCGTAACCCACTTTCAAATAAACGCAAGCGAGATTGCTGGCGATTCTGGTTATAAACCACTGCTGACAGTAAACCTGTCAACAATGATAAGCGCATCGCAGACATCTCAATCGAGATAGGGCTTGGCAAAATTAATGCGTCTTGCTGTGGGTGCAGAAGTGCTTGTACTTTCGGGTCAACAAAACTGTAAGTAATTGCTTCCTGATAGCCGCGATCGACTAAAGCGGTTTTTACACGCTTCAATGATAAATCAGCTTCGCGGTGTTTGGTCATCACCAAATCAGCTTTGATAGGCACATCCGGGATATTGTTATAACCGTAGATGCGGGCAACTTCCTCCACCAGATCTTCTTCGATTTCCATATCGAAACGCCAGCTTGGCGCCACTGCCCGCCAATCAGAACCGAGTTCAGTCACCTGACAACCGAGCCGGCGCAGAATGTCACTCACCTGCTGTGAAGGGACATGATGACCAATCAACCGATCCAATTTCTCACGGTGTAGCGTGATGGTGGCGCATTTTGGTAATTCTGCGGTCGCGGTCACGTCTATTACCGGCCCCGCTTCACCACCACAGATATCAATGAGCAGACGTGTCGCACGCTCAATCGCTTTATGCTGTAACGCAGGGTCGACACCACGCTCATAGCGATGAGATGCATCGGTATGCAAACCGTGGCGACGCGCACGACCAGTAATTGATAATGGATTGAAGAAAGCGGATTCCAGCAAGACATTGCGGGTTTCTTCGTTAACACCTGAATGTTCACCACCAAAGATACCGGCCATCGCCAACGGCTTATGCTGATCAGCAATGACCAGCGTATCTGCATTCAATTTGGCTTTTGTGCCATCCAGCAGTGTTAATTCTTCACCTTCAGCCGCCAGGCGAACAATAATCCCGCCTTCAATACGGTCCAGGTCAAACGCATGCATTGGCTGGCCTAACTCCAGCAACACAAAGTTAGTAACGTCTACCACCGGATCAATCGAACGAATACCACAGCGGCGCAGTTTCTCTCGCATCCACAATGGTGTCGCAGCCTTAACGTTAATCCCTTTAACTACTCGGCCCAGATAGCGCGGACAAGCCTGCGGAGCTTCTACATGGATTGGGAATGTATCCGTAATGGAAGCCGCAACAGGACTCATATCCGGTTCGATTAATGGCAATTGATTCACAACCGCCACATCGCGCGCGACACCAATAATGCCCAAGCAATCGGCACGGTTTGGTGTCACACTGATTTCAATGGTTTTATCGTCCAGATACAGATATTCACGCAGATCGACACCAATAGGCGCATCAGCAGGCAGTTCAATAATACCGTCACTATCTTCTGAAATAGCCAGCTCAGAGAAAGAACACAGCATGCCTTCTGATGGTTCACCACGCAGTTTGGCCGCTTTGATTTTGAAATCGCCCGGCAGCACAGCACCAACAGTCGCAACAGCGACTTTCAAGCCCTGACGACAGTTCGGTGCACCACACACGATATCCAATAAGCGGTCACCGCCTACATCAATTTTGGTCACCCGCAGTTTATCGGCGTTGGGATGTTGGCCACATTCGACAACATGACCGACAACGACACCATTGAATTCGCCCGCAACCGCATCTACACCATCAACTTCTAAACCGGCCATAGTGATTTGATGGGCCAGGTCATCACTACTAATGGCTGGGTTTACCCATTCGCGTAACCAAAGTTCACTGAATTTCATGAGATATCCCGCCTTACTTAAACTGTTTGAGGAAACGCAGATCATTTTCGAAGAATGCCCGCAAATCGGTGACGCCGTAACGCAACATAGTTAAGCGTTCCATCCCCATACCGAATGCAAAACCTGAATAAATATCAGGATCAATACCGACGTTTCGCAATACATTTGGATGCACCATGCCGCAACCAAGCACTTCAAGCCATTTACCATTTTTACCCATCACATCCACTTCAGCGGACGGTTCGGTAAACGGAAAATAGGAAGGGCGGAAACGAATTTGCAAATCTTCTTCGAAGAAATTACGCAAGAAGTCATGCAAGGTGCCTTTCAAATTGGTGAAACTGATATCACGGTCAACAATCAGCCCTTCCATTTGATGGAACATTGGAGTGTGCGTTTGGTCGTAATCATTACGATACACACGGCCCGGCACAATAATTCGAATCGGTGGCTGCTGGGTTTTCATGGTGCGAATTTGCACGCCCGAAGTCTGGGTGCGCAGCAACCGGGTAGCATCAAACCAGAAGGTGTCGTGGTCAGCACGCGCTGGGTGATGAGCCGGAATATTCAATGCATCAAAGTTATGATAGTCATCTTCAATTTCCGGGCCAGACTCAACGGAAAAGCCCAACTCACCAAAGAACGTTTCGATACGATCGATAGTGCGGGTAACCGGATGCAACCCACCATTTTCCATACGACGCCCCGGTAGAGAGACATCAATGGTTTCGGCTGCCAATCGGGCATTCATGACCGCTGATTCCAGCTTGTCCTTACGTGCATTAAGCGCTTCTTGTACTTCCTGCTTGGCCTGATTAATAACGGCCCCCGCTGCCGGGCGCTCTTCAGCTGGCAGCTCGCGCAGTGATGTCATTTGAAGGGTCAAATGGCCTTTTTTACCTAGATATTCGACGCGTACCAAATCCAACGCGGCAACATCTTGGGCATCTTCTACGGCTGCTTTAGCTTTGGCAACCAGCTCTGCGAGATGTGGCATTGTTCTCTCTTCCTCTGGCCAGTATGGCCCACTTGTAGTTATATCCTTTGTTCTTGAAGCTGCTGGGTTGTTAGCTACGCTCACTCACCCGAATCACTTACCTATGTAAGCTCATCGGGATTTACTCGCTTGCTGCCTACCAGCAACTCCAATAACGTTGGATATAGATAATGAGTTAAAATCCGATAAGTAAACTAAACTTTTCATACAAAATCAATAAGGTACCACATCCGCGATACCCTTACTCCAGTCGCCATAAATGCTATAGAGCAAAAACAAAAAAGCCTCCACGATGGGAGGCTTAGGCGTTATTTTTCGTTTCTATTCTTACGCGCAAGCCTCCTGAAATCAGGCGCTAAAGTAAAAAAAGAAGCGAAAAGTAACTGCATGCATCATAAAAGTGACCTTCTTACCAAGAAGATAAAGATTAAAAGAGGGAGACAAGCTCCCTCTTCAATTCTGACTTACGCCAGAGCTACTTTCGCTTTTTCGACCAGTGCAGAGAATGCCACTTTATCGAATACTGCGATGTCAGCCAGGATCTTACGGTCAATCTCAACAGAAGCCTTTTTCAGACCATTGATGAAACGGCTGTAAGACAGACCATTCTGACGAGCAGCTGCGTTGATACGTGCAATCCACAGTTGGCGGAATTGACGCTTCCGTTGACGGCGGTCACGGTAGGCGTATTGGCCTGCCTTGATTACTGCCTGGAAAGCAACACGATAAACGCGCGAACGGGCACCGTAGTAACCTTTCGCCTGCTTTAATATTTTTTTGTGACGTGCACGAGCTACCACACCACGTTTTACGCGAGCCATTTACTTCTCCTATCGTCTTAATTCAAACCAAAATTACTTATGCGTATGGCAGACATGCTACGACCAAACCTAGATCGTTCTTAGATACCATGCCTTTTGGACGTAAATGACGTTTACGCTTAGTAGCTTTTTTGGTCAAAATATGACGCAGGTTGGCATGCTTACGCTTAAAACCACCGGCACCGGTTTTTTTAAAGCGCTTAGCGGCGCCGCGTACTGTCTTAATTTTTGGCATTGAATATATCCACTTCGCATTGTTGATTACAACGAGCTAGCTAGGCGAACAGACCCCTACTCTGCAAGCAGAAAGAGGCCTATTACTTGAGTGCCTTACTGTCTCTTCTTAGGTGCGAGCACCATGATCATCTGACGGCCTTCGATACGAGTCGGGAAAGACTCCACGACAGCCAAATCAGAATCTTCAGTCAGATCTTTTTTGACACGGTTAAGGACTTCCATGCCGATCTGCTGGTGCGCCATTTCACGCCCACGGAATCGCAGGGTGATTTTGGCTTTATCGCCATCTTCCAGAAAGCGAATCAGGTTGCGTAGTTTGACCTGATAGTCGCCATCATCGGTACCAGGACGGAATTTGATTTCCTTGACCTGTATGACTTTTTGCTTCTTCTTCTGTTCTTTTGTCGACTTGCTCTTCTCATAGAGGAATTTGCCGTAATCCATGATTCGGCAAACCGGCGGCTCGGCATTCGGACTGATTTCTACTAAATCAACACCAGCTTCCTCAGCTTTTTCAAGAGCTTCATTCAGACTGACAATGCCAATCTGCTCACCATCGACGCCTGTTAAGCGAACTTCTGTGGCGCGAATCTCTTTGTTGATGCGATTAGGACGCGCCGGTTGAACTCGTTTTCCGCCTTTAATACTTTATTCCTCCAGTTGATGAAGACTACGGCTGCGAATTTCTGCTAGCAGCTGGTCTACGACCACGTTGACGTCCAAGCTTCCTAAGTCTTTACCACGGCGGGTACGAACGGCAATTTTGCCTGATTCGACCTCTTTATCGCCACAGACCAACATATATGGAACCCGACGCAACGTATGTTCACGAATTTTAAAGCCAATCTTCTCATTTCTCAAGTCCGCTTTTGCCCTAATCCCTGCATCTTGCAGTTTTTTGGTCACTTGTTGGACATAATCAGACTGACTATCGGTGATATTCATCACCACGACTTGTACCGGAGCTAACCACGTTGGGAAGAAGCCTGCATACTCTTCGGTTAAAATACCGATAAAGCGCTCCATTGACCCCAAAATAGCCCGGTGAATCATTACTGGCACCTGACGATCGTTATTTTCGCCGATGTAAGACGCACTTAAGCGGCCCGGTAATGAGAAATCGAGCTGTACGGTACCACACTGCCACGCGCGATCCAAACAATCATGCAAGGTAAACTCAATTTTCGGACCGTAAAACGCTCCCTCACCCGGCTGATAATCAAATGGAATACCATTTTCAGTCAGCGCAGCGGCCAAATCATCTTCGGCACGTGTCCACAGATCATCACTCCCAATCCGTTTTTCAGGGCGGGTAGACAGCTTAACCACAATTTTCTCGAAGCCAAAAGTGCTGTACATGTCGTACACCATCTTGATACAGCTATTCACTTCATCGCGAACCTGCTCTTCGGTACAGAAAATGTGTGCATCATCCTGAGTGAAACCACGGACGCGCATTAAACCATGCAGTGCGCCTGAAGGCTCATTACGGTGGCAGCTACCGAACTCAGCCATACGCAATGGCAAGTCACGGTATGATTTCAACCCTTGGTTGAAAATCTGCACGTGCCCTGGGCAGTTCATTGGCTTGATGCAATACTCGCGGTTTTCAGACGATGTGGTGAACATATGCTCAGCATAGTTTTCCCAATGTCCGGTTTTTTCCCACAGTACGCGGTCCATCATAAACGGCCCTTTCACTTCCTGATACTGGTACTCTTTGAGCTTGGTCCGCACAAAAGTTTCCAGTTCACGGAAGATAGTCCAACCGTCGTTATGCCAGAACACCATACCTGGTGCTTCTTCCTGCATGTGGTAAAGGTCCAATTGCTTACCAATCTTACGATGGTCGCGTTTGCCCGCTTCTTCCAGACGTTGCAGATAAGCATTTAGTTGCTTCTTATCACCCCAAGCCGTGCCATAAATACGTTGCAGCATTTTATTTTTGCTATCGCCACGCCAATAAGCACCGGATGTTTTCTGCAATTTAAAGTGATGGCAGAAACGCATATTCGGTACGTGCGGGCCACGGCACATATCAACGTATTCTTCATGGTGATACAAACCAGGATGATCATCGCGACTAATATTCTCATCGAGAATCGCCACTTTATAATCTTCACCACGAGCAGCAAAAGTGTCGCGGGCTTCTTGCCAACTGACTTTCTTCTTAATTACATCGTAATCTTTATCGGCAAGTTCATGCATCCGCTTCTCCAGCAGATCCAGATCTTCCTGCGTCAAGGTGCGGTCGATATCTACATCGTAATAGAAACCGTTGTCGATAACCGGGCCGATGGCCATTTTGGTATCAGGCCAAAGTTGCTTGATTGCGTGCCCCAATAAGTGTGCACAAGAGTGGCGGAGAATCTCCAGACCTTCAGCATCTTTGGTGGTGATAATAGCCAGTTGGGCATCAGATTCGATCAAGTCTCTGGCATCGACCAGTTCGCCATTAACTCGACCAGCAATACAGGCTTTTGCCAAACCAGGGCCGATATCCAAAGCAACATCGAGAGCAGAAACGGCGTGATCGAAATGACGCTGACTGCCGTCAGGAAGGGTAATAACGGGCATTCTAATTCCTTATCTACAGTGGTGACCCACACGACAGATCACATGCAAAATTCTAATACTATTTAAAATCAATATGTTATAAACGCTATCCGACTTTACTTTGCCTGATATATACACTCATATGTACACAACTTGTTTGCACATAGGGTGTGACGCTATAACGGACGAACCATACTAACATCCTCATTATTGGTTTATCCACTCAGAATGATTTCTTTATCAGGCATCCCTGCCCCGTTAAAGAGTGATAATTATCTGATAATTGGTCACTTCACTCAGCGATGTTACTGTCGACGTTACCCTCGGCGAATTTGCCATATTGCGACTAATGAACTGATTAGAGCATGACAAAAACGCGTAGACTACATCGAATCGGGGAACGACCAGCCACACTAGCAACGGCTATCACAATTAAGGGCAACATCATGCTACGTATCGAAGTGACAATAGATAAGCTAAATATCAATAAATTCCCGGCAGGATACACCGACGCACTCACTGAGGAGTTGGATAAGCGGCTTGGGAGGAAATTTGACCATATTGATGTGAAAGTAAGGTTTGCGGGCGCTGATGGTCTATCAGTTCTAGGTGGTGCGCCAGATGATAAGAAAGCGGTAGAAGAAATTTTACAAGAAACATGGGAAAGTGCTGATGATTGGTTTCAGCCTTAGAATAGACTGGGCAATTACGCCCGGTTTTTGTATTTAGAATGGCAGTACAATCCGCTCCTGGCATGATCGACCCAATGCCAATAAAGAGGATGTATCTCCGCAATCGGTCGTCACGGATAGAATAATACCTAGCGAATAATCTATTAATACTACAGCCAAACGGTGATAATGATCACCGACAAAGTTATCAAGCTCAAACTGCTCTACGATCACTATAATATCAATACCGTACAACTGAGGGTCAACTAGTGCAGCGACAACCTGTTACATCTTCCAGAATTCTGTCGATTGGTTATGATCCTGAAAATCGCATGCTGGAGATACAATTTCGCGAACAAGGGATTTATCAATATCTTGGCGTCCCGGAGCGCGTTCATCAGAATTTTATGTCCGTGGTTTCGAAAGGTCGTTTTTTTGATGGCGTGATTAAGGGTAAGTTTTTGTGCCGGAAAATTGGCTAATTAGAAAAATAACCAATTAAAACAGTCAACTAAATAAATCTGAAACGGTCGCTTCAATGATAAATCTGTGCAGAGAAGCCTACCGTTTTAGAAATCATCTTTCCGCTCCACAGATTATCCCATCAAGTAGCGCCATAAATAGGATATGGGTACCACAAACAATAGCGCGGGCAGGAAATTCACCACCGCGAATATTTTAATTTGTGCAATACGTAACCCCACTGCAATCATAATAATCCCACCGCAGGCGGAAAAATCAGCAAAGGCAATATCATCCATATACGGCATGATCAGTTTAGCCAACAAAACCAATGCAATTTGGATCAACAATTGCGGCACAGCAATAGCCACCAGCGCGATACCGAGCGAGATGGAGAATATCAGCGCGGTGAAGAAGTCCATTAACGCTTTGACAAATAGCAGTTGAAAATCACCAGTAATGCCTTCAGTCAACGAACCAACAACTCCCAGTCCACTAGCACAAAACAGCACAATCATCGCGGTGAAACTCTGCGCAAACTCCTGCGGCGGCAATGTACTGCGTGATGGAATAACTCGTTCCAACATTATACGGGTTTTATTTGCCCCCCATTTTACCCCCTGCTCAAGGGATAATAACTCCCCCACGGCGGTCCCTATAATCAACGCCAAAATAACCGCTGGCATAAAATGTACTTTTACCACCATCACAATACCGATGGAGATAGAAGCTAGCGCAAACGTAGCCGGTAACCCTTCCTGTAAACGCTTAGGGACATGACGCGCTAGTAATACGCCAACTATCCCCCCCAGGATAATGCCTGCACTGTTAATAAATGGGCCAACCATACCGTGCTCCCAATGGCTAAAACGCGTTCTGCTGATAAAAAATGTGTCTGTTTTAGAATTAGGAATTTCGATAATAGCTAAAGACAAACAACTGATATGAGGTATCCCGACCACTGGAATCCCCCATACAGACAAATTATATGTTACGGTGTCACAAACCCCAATTCCTGCGAAATACGCTGGGCCGTAGCCAGAATAGGTTTAATTAGGGTTTTTACCCCCACCTGTTGCAGTTTGGCTGTGGGCAGGGAAACTGAAACGGAGTACGGTACCCGTTGCTGAATATCAAAAACAGGAGCCGCCACACAAGATACACCTAGCTCATTCTCTTCACGATCCATCGCCAGCCCCGCTTGACGAATATCTGCCAGTTCCTGGTACATTTTGGGTAATTCGGTGATGGTATTGTGCGTCAGCGGCTGAATCTCATGCTGATGGCTCTGCCAATAATCATCTGGATAGTCACTTTTACCGTACGCCATAAATATCTTACCCATCGCCGAGCAGTACAGTGGCATATGCTGCCCGATATAAGCGCGGGTGCGCATCATGCCAGTGGTAGGTTCTAACTTATAAATCAGGATAACGTGGTCATCTTCGCGGGTTGAAAAATTGACTGTCTCACCAAGCTCAAGATTGAGTTGTTCTAAATGTGGGGCCGCGACATGGATAATATTCAGTGATGACAGTGCTTTTTGGCCAATTGAGATGAACTTGGTTGTCAGCCGATAACTGCCTGGAGAAGGCGCCTGAGTGACATAGCCACAGGTATGTAGCCCTTGCAATAACCGATGAACGGTACTTTTGTTCATCCCGGCCAATTCAGATAGATGCGCCAATGGGCAGCCATTAGGGTAATTACTTAATATCTCAATCAGTTGCAGCCCGCGGAACAGACTTTGGCTGCCTAACGGCTTATCTTTCTTGTCATCTGTGAGTATAAGGGCCATAGACGATATCCTTGTTGTTTAGCATGAAATGGTACTCCAAAGCCGCAGTCTGTGTGAAGCACGAAACAGTGTTTCGTTATCATCCCTGGCGCTGTATCTCGCAACATTTATCCAACATAAGAAGTGCGTAGTTCGTCACATTTCCACAAACAAATAAATAAGTACTTGTTTTTTATAGCAACTTAATTCATCACTTCTTTTGCTTTAGCGAAGATATCAGCATATTATTTTTGAAATCAGATTTCGTATATTGAAATATAAAGTCTAGTTTATGCTCGATAACCACTAAATCGCGAATGCTTTCACTCAAGACATTCACCGGATAAGGGGCGTCACACTGATGAATACCACTGAATTGGGCCAACCCATTCTCTCGATGCGCCATATCATCAAAGGATTTGGCGGCAATATTGCGGTCAACGATGTCAGTCTTGATGTTATGCCAGGCGAAGTACTGGCATTGCTCGGCGAAAACGGCGCAGGAAAATCCACTCTAATCAAAGTATTGGCGGGCGTCTACCCACGGGACAGTGGCGATATTCTGTTCCAGGGAAATAACATACGTTCTGCCGCAGAAATTAAAAGTGATACTCGTCAGCCTATTGCTTTTATCCATCAGGATTTAGGGCTAATTGACTGGATGACCGTTGCCGAAAATATGGCGTTGGTGATGGGGTTTCCGCGTCGATTCGGTCTGATTAATTGGTCAGCTATTCGCCTGCAAGCCAGTCGGGCTTTACAGGATATCGGCATTGACCTCTCACCTGATGCGCGCGTGTTTGAACTGTCGCGCACTGAAAAGTCATTATTGGCCATTGCCCGCGCCGTTGCGGTTAATGCCGAACTATTGGTGTTGGATGAGCCGACCGCCTCTCTACCCGCCAACGATGTCCGCCATTTATTTGAAGTGATTAACCGCCTGAGGGATAAACATGTTGGCATGATTTATGTCACTCATCGTTTGGATGAAGTGATTGAAATTGCCGACCGGGTGTGTGTGATGCGGGATGGACGCTATGTTGCGGGTGGGAATACCGCCGATTACTCATTGCGTGATCTGGTGCAAATGATTGTTGGTGAAGCCATGGGCGACTCCCAGCGTGAACCGTTACCTGAAGCCAGTAAACCTGTATTACAGCTTAACGCGGTGGTGGTAGGTGAGATTGGCCCGGTTACTTTCAGCCTACAACCAGGCGAAATGCTGGCACTAGCGGGGCTAAGAGGAGCGGGCCAAGAAGAGTTAGGCCGCCTGCTATTTGGTTTACGCCATTGTGATCAGGGTGAAATTATTTTCCGCGACCGCCCCTATACCGCCGCCTCACCGCAGCAAGCTATGGCAGCAGGTGTTTCCCTAGTGGCCGGTGACCGCACCGGTGAAAGTCTGGTGATGTCGATGTCGGTGCGCGAAAACCTATTCATTAACCCAATTGCCAGCGGTCACAAATTACTTTCCCGTTATAGCACCCGCAGCGAAATGGGGGAAAGTTGGTGGAAAGTGCAGTTATTCGATGTCCGACCTAAAGACGTCAATATTGATATCAGTGCCCTTTCCGGCGGTAACCAACAAAAAGTGGTCATGGCACGCTGGATGCACCTGGGCGCGCCATTACTGATCCTTGAAGATCCAACTGCTGGCGTGGATGTTGGCGCACGTGCTGAAATTTATCACTTATTAAACAAATCATTAGCAGAAGGTGTGGCGGTTTTGGTGATTTCCAATGATTTAGAGGAGATCGCACATATCTGTAATCGGGCATTGGTGTTTAACCGTGGCGAAGTGGTTGGTGAACTGCGTAACCAGCAGGTCTCGTTCGCTAATTTATTGGAGTTGGCGTCCGCCAGCACCGGGGAAGTTACATCCGTTTAAAACAGCGACCTGTGCTAATGGTTACATCGCCCCTCGCGGTGTCATTGTGGTGCTCAGGTTTCGGAGAGTGTTATGTCTAAAACATCCATAAAATCGACAGCGCTTGAACAACGAGTCAGCCTGAGTGAACACGGTTTCGGTGCCTGGTCCATGCAGGCCATGACGCGCTACGGCTTACTATTATTGTGTATTTTATTGGTGCTGGTGTTCTCACTGACCACCCCGTCGTTTGCTTCCATGCTCACTTTGCAGGCCATTTTGTCCAGTAAATCAAAAATTGCTTTGCTGGCACTGGCCGCCACTATTCCGATGATTGTCGGCAAGATCGATTTAAACGTCGGTTTCGGTATTGTGCTCTGGCACATTCTGGCGATAACCCTGCAAGTGCAATACGGTTTTTCTTGGCAGGCTGCCGTCATAACCGTATTGATAATTTCGGCACTTTACGGGCTATTAAACGGCATATTGGTAGCATTAGCCGACATTGATAGCTTTGTGGCGACCTTAGGCTCCGGCACCGTGCTTTACGCCATCGCGTTATGGCACTCAGGTGGCCGTCAGATAGTCGGTGATCTTCCTGATGCTTTTATTGCACTGCACCATACCGAGATATTCGGCATTCCTATTGTTGCATTCTATGTATTGATTATCGCCGTGGTGCTGTGGCTCATTACCGAACATACCCCGCTTGGCCGCTGTATGTATGCCGTGGGTGGGAATCCCGCAGCCGCCCGGCTTAACGGAATTTCGGTCAACCGTTTTACTGTCGGTGCATTTATCACCTCCAGCGTGTTGACCGGATTCAGTGGTGTGCTCATCGCCTCGGAGCAAGGGGTTGGCCAGGCCAGTGTCGGTATGGACTATCTGTTACCAGCACTGGTCGGTGCCTTCCTCGGTAGTACCACCATCCGCCCAGGCCGGGTCAATGTATGGGGAACGGTAGTAGGGATTGCGATTCTGGCAATTGGTATTGCAGGTATTCAGCAATTCGGTGGCGAGTTCTGGGTTGAACCCTTGTTTAACGGTGCCACATTGCTGCTTTCCATCACCTTAGCCGGTTATGCCCAACAGCGCAGATTATTGAATCAAAAAGCCGTCAAGCCCAGCCAAACGCCGGGCAACACTAAAAAAGCTACAAATTCTTAACCTCACCAAGGAACAGAATATGAATCGCAATTTGATACTACAGGGCTTAGTTTTTACCACGCTATTTACCACAGCATTACCCGGCTGGGCTGACAGCTATCTTGATGAAGCCAAGGCCGCAGTCAGTAAGGCCACATCAACGGTGACTGAATGGGATGGCCCCACCAGTGGCCCAGCACTGCAACCCAATAAGCATATTATTTTTATTGCTTCTGATATGAAAAACGGCGGCGTGCAAGGAGTACAAGAAGGCTTATCACAAGCGGCCAAAGCCGCTGGCTGGAAGCTGGAAACACTTGATGGCGGAGGCTCGGTTAAAGATCAGTTATCATCATTAAATCAGGCGATTGCACAAAAACCTGACGGTATTGTTATCGGTGGTTGGAATCCCAATGTCGCGAAAATACCACTCAAAAAAGCCATTGCACAAGGTATTGTGCTGACCGCCTGGCATACCGTCCCAGAGCCGGGTCCGGTGAAGAATTACAATATTTTTTATAATGTTACCTCCGACTCCAATGATGTAGCCCGTATTGCTGCACTGTATGCCGTAGCAAAATCAGAAGGTCAGGCCAAGGTACTGATTTTCACTGATTCGCTGTATCAAATCGCGTTGGACAAAGCCAATGTGATGAAACAAACCATTGAGAAATGCACCGGATGCCAGGTGATTGAATTTATTGATACCCCGTTGGCAGATACCGCCAACCGTATGCCAGCAATGACTTTCAGCCTGTTACAAAAATACGGTGATAACTTCCAATACGCTTTAGCAATTAACGACCTCTACTTTGATTTTATGGCCCCTGCCCTGAAAACGGCTGGTAAAGGTGGCAAGAACGCGCCTTACAATATTTCGGCGGGGGATGGCTCTATTTCTGCCTATCAACGCATCCGCTCTGGCGACAGCCAGTCAGCTACGGTGCCGGAGCCGTTGAAGCTGCATGGCTGGCAACTACTGGATGAATTTAACCGTGCATTCGCCAAACAGCCTCCCTCTGGCTACGTGACTCCTGCTCATTTGGTTACCCGCGACAACATAAGCAGCGACGGGGGTGATAAACAGATGTTTGACCCACAGAACGATTATCAGAGTCACTATAAAGCTATTTGGGGCGTGAAATAAGTCAGGCGTAAATACGCCGTCGGAGGCAGCAACCATGACCACGTTAACGCTGGCTGAGACAGGTATTGGTGAATTATCGGCGGTGTTGGCCGCCGATAGCCCACTGGAATGTTTATGCTCCCCAGCTATCTGGGCGGAAGGGCCGGTCTGGTTACCACAAGAAAATGCGGTGGTATTCAGTGATGTAAAAGGGAACCGGATGTTTCGCTGGTGTCGCGACGGCGAACTCAGCCTCTACCGGTCACCGTCCAACTTTGCTAATGGTAATGCCCGTATGGCTAATGGCTCGATTGTCAGTTGTGAGCATGGCCGACGCGGTATCAGCCAGACTGATATACAAGGCAATATCACGCTATTAGTTGATCGTATCGACGGCAAGCGTTTTAACTCGCCCAACGACATTGTAGTGAAATCAGACGGTACCTTATGGTTTACCGATCCGCCTTATGGCATTACCGGCGACGACGAGGGCTATAAATCAGAAAGTCAGGTTATTGGCTGCTACTTGTACTGTTTCGATCCTAAAGATAGCTCACTACGTATCGCCGCTTGTGACTTACAGCGACCAAACGGGCTGGCTTTTTCGCCAGATGAACAACTGCTGTATGTGGCGGATATGTCAATTGTCGATTTCCCCACCCTCGGCCGGCGGCAGTTGCGGGTTTACCCCGTAATTGGGTTACAACTGGGTGATGGCCGTGTTTTTGCAGAAATATCACTGGGCTTCCCTGATGGATTCTGTGTCGATCATGCGGGCAATCTATTTTGCAGTTGTGCGGATGGTGTGCTGGTTTTTACCCCACAAGCAACATTACTGGGTAAGATTTCAGTTCCTGAGCGGGTATCAAATTGCACTTTTGGCGGACCGAACGGTGATGAACTTTATATCACTGCCGGTACTTCACTGTATCGCATCAGAGTGAATACTTATGGCTGAGAAAAACCCATAACCCAGCCCCCTATCCATGCCGGACTCATCCGGCATTCACCCTCGTAACCCCATAATAAAACAGGATTATCCTGCGTACAGCCACGTCGTGTCTGTGCGCCACACTGCCTAAATAATCAACAAAACGAGGTGGTGATCACATTTTGACTAAAAACAATATAACTGATTGTTTTTAAAAAACATTTAACTACGGCGCTGCTTTGACTTCACTTATGTGGAGGTATAGCATTAATTTGAAATGTGATTTCGTATATTGAAATTTAGCGCATCAAAAAAATACACTTCAATTTTTAAATTATTCAGGGGAGCGCGCAATGAGAGTCAGTTACCAGCAGTTAAAGGCAGAGTTTAAACGGGTACTATTGGCGCGAAAAGTGAGTGAAGTTACCGCTGATGCTTGTGCCGAGATGTTTGCGCAATCCACTGAATACGGTGTTTATTCCCACGGCGTAAATCGATTCCCACGTTTTATTCAACAATTGGAAGCCGGTGATATCGTGCCTGATGCTATTCCAACGAAGGCATTAGCACTCGGGGCTATCGAGCAATGGGATGCTCATCAGGCTATTGGCAATTTAACCGCCAAACAAATGATGGATCGTGCCATGGTATTAGCGGATCAGCATGGTATTGGGGTGGTTGCCTTGCGCAATGCTAACCATTGGATGCGCGGTGGTGCCTACGGCTGGCAAGCGGCAGAACAAGGTTATATTGGCATCTGCTGGACAAACTCAATTGCTGTAATGCCGCCGTGGGGAGCCAAAGAGTGCCGTATCGGCACCAATCCTCTGATCATTGCCGTTCCCGGTGAAACCATCACTATGGTCGATATGTCTATGTCGATGTTCTCTTATGGCATGCTGGAAGTTAACCGATTGGCGGGCAATACATTGCCCGTGGATGGTGGTTTCGATAATGACGGCAATCTCACGCGGGATCCGGCCATTGTTGAGAAAAACCGGCGCATCCTGCCAATGGGTTATTGGAAAGGTTCTGGTTTATCCATTGTGCTGGATATGATTGCCACCCTGCTCTCTGGCGGTTTATCCGTTGCCGAAGTCACGCAAGACAAATCAGATGAATTCTGTATCTCACAAGTGTTTATTGCCATTGAAATCGACCGTCTGATTGATGGCAAAACTCGCGATGAAAAATTAAAACGCATTTGTGATTATGTCACTCAAGCTGAGCGCGATAACCCTGATGTCGCTATTCGTCTACCAGGGCATAAATTCCCACGCGTTAAAGCGGAAAATCAGCGCGATGGTATTCCCATTAATGACCAGGTTTGGAAAAAAATCTTAGAAATGTAATTAAAATCAATAAAATTCAGCAGGATACTTATTTTCATCTTGAAGGAGAATTAAGAGCAGTGAGTCCTTAAAATATTTAGCCAATGGATTAACCTCGAGAGTTTAAATAAATATCCAGCGGAATAATCTCGGATGAAAAATTAATCATCCTTAAATTTAAACATTAATAATAAATAGGAAAGGCGTCTTTTTATATAAATATACTTGATATTTATATCACTAGCTGTCGCCTCCTTATTGGCACTGTTGCTGCCCAAAATAGACAAAAAAGCTGACCGGAGGCTGAAATGGAATATTGGTTGGGTATCGATTGTGGCGGCACCTTTATTAAAGCGGGTCTGTATGACCGAGACGGTAACGAATGCGGGATCGCGCGGCAAAATTTAGCCATTATCAGCCCCCAGCCGGGATGGGCTGAGCGCGATATGACTGTGCTATGGCAGGCAATGAGTGCGGTGATTCGCCAACTGTTAGCCCGCCACACGATTCCCCCCAGCAGTATTCAGGGCGTGGGCATTTCTGCTCAAGGTAAGGGACTGTTTTTACTTGATAAAAAAGGTGAGCCATTAGGCAATGCCATATTATCCTCTGACCAACGGGCGCTGTCATTGGTTAAACAGTGGCAACGAGATGGCATCCCACAAATGCTCTATCCAATCACCCGCCAAACATTGTGGACCGGGCACCCGGTATCCTTGCTGCGCTGGTTGAAAGAACATCAACCCAGCCGTTATGAGCAGATTGGCAGCATTCTGATGGCCCACGACTATTTGCGTTACTGCCTGACCGACCAATTAGGTTGCGAAGAGACCAATATATCAGAATCTAATCTCTATCCGATGGCCGAAGGTGGCTATCAACCCGCACTGGCACAACTGTTAGGTATCCCTGAAGTTATGGCAGCCCTGCCACCGATTGTGGGTTCGGCACAAATTGTCGGCACCATCACTCAGGCTGCCGCCAATGCCACCGGTCTGCCGGTTGGCCTCCCCGTTGTCGGCGGTTTGTTTGATGTGGTCTCTACCGCCCTCTGTGCTGGCCTGAAGGATGAAAGCCGATTAAATGCAGTGATGGGGACCTGGTCGGTGACCTCGGGAATCACCGACCAGCTTAAAGCTGATGTTGAATATCCCTTTGTTTATGGCCGTTATGCCGAAGCAGGTAAATACATCGTGCATGAAGCCAGCCCGACCTCTGCGGCCAATCTGGAATGGTTTACCCACCAATGGTTTGGTGCTGAGGGCGGGAAAACAGACTACCAACAGCTTAATCAATGGGTAGCACAGTTACCCAAAGCAGGTAGCCAGCTACTGTTTGTGCCGTTTTTATATGGCTCCAACGCTGGATTAGGAATGTGTGCCGGATTTTATGGCATGCAATCTTTCCACCAGCGCCAACATCTGGTGCAAGCCATCTACGAAGGGGTGGTATTCAGCCATATGACCCACCTCAACCGAATGCTGAAACGCTTTTCGGCCGTCAGCGCACTACGGATTACCGGCGGACCGGCTCAATCACTGCAATGGATGCAGATGTTTGCCGACATCAGCGGGTTACCGGTAGAGCTGCCGCAAGTTGAGGAGACGGGTTGCCTGGGCGCATCACTGGCGGCAATGGTTGGCACGGGGCGCTTTGTCGATTTCAGTGATGCTCAGCAGGCCTTAACCCCGCAACTGCACACTCTGCAACCCGATCAGCACGCCCGACAAGCATATCAGGAGAAATATCTCCGCTATCAGGCACTGGTTGCTGCTCTTGGCACTTTGCAATGAGCTTCTATTGCTCAGGCAAGGTTGCGGCACCGACTCTATTTAGGACATTGATACTATGACAACTCAGCACCTCAGGCCGCAATTACAACTCGCACTGGACCATACCCGGCTTGATGCCGCACTGGCGACCACCGCGTTGCTGCACCGCCATGTCGATATCATCGAGGCCGGTACCATCCTGTGTATCAGTGAAGGTATTCAGGCGGTCAAAACTCTACGTCAACGGTATCCACAACATACGCTGGTCGCTGATTTTAAAGTGGCTGACGCGGGCGCCACACTGGCGCAACAAGCATTTTCTGCCGGCGCAAACTGGATGACGGTGATTTGCGCAGCCCCTCTCGCCACCATGGCAGCCGCATTGGAGGTGGCAAAGCAACATGATGGCGATATCCAGATAGAACTGTTTGGCCACTGGACGCTAAATGACGCTAAAAACTGGCGTGACTTAGGGTTAACTCAAGCCATTTATCATCGTGGCCGCGATGCTCAAGCCAGCGGACAAAGCTGGAGTCAGGCTGATCTAGACAGGATGCAGACACTGTCCGACTTAGGAATCGAACTGTCGGTTACCGGCGGTATCACTCCTGCTGATTTACCCCTCTTCCACACCATTGCGGTACGTGCCTTTATTGTCGGCCGTGCACTGTCTGAAGCCGAACATCCCGTAGCCACCGCCACCGCGTTCCACCATGCCATTGACGCTATTTGGGGGAAATAATATGCGCCAACATCCATTAGGTATTTATGAAAAAGCATTGCCTAAACACTTGAGCTGGCCTGAGCGTTTAGCCTTAGCCAAAGCATGTGGTTTTGATTTTGTTGAAATGTCTATCGATGAAACAGATGAAAGGTTAGCGCGGCTCAGTTGGAGCAAAGCACAGCGTTTATCTCTGGTTGATGCCATGTTAGAAACCGGGATTGCAATCCCTTCCATGTGCTTGTCGGCTCATCGCCGCTTCCCTTTTGGCAGCCATGATGACGAGTTGAGAAAGCAGGCCTACCTTTTGATGCAACAAGCGATTCAATTGGCGAAAGACGTGGGTATCCGCACCATTCAGTTGGCGGGCTATGATGTCTATTACGAAGAGCAGGATGCTGGCACTCTAAAGCGCTTTACCGAAGGGCTGCAATGGGCAGTACAACAGGCAGCCGCCGCGCAGGTTATGTTGGCGGTCGAAATAATGGACACGCCGTTTATCAATTCGATCAGTAAATGGAAGGTCTGGGATAACTGCCTCGCTTCACCGTGGTTCACGGTTTATCCTGATGTCGGCAACCTGAGTGCCTGGGGTAATGATGTCAGTAATGAGTTATCGATAGGAATTGACCGTATTGCAGCCATTCATCTGAAAGATACTTATCCAGTCACTGACCAGTCACCAGGGCAATTTCGTGATGTGCCTTTTGGTGAAGGATGCGTGGATTTCGTCAATGTTTTTAAGACACTCAATCAACTCAATTATCGCGGCGCATTCCTGATTGAAATGTGGACGGAGAAAGCAGAGGAACCGGTGGCGGAAATTGTTCAGGCTCGCCGCTGGATTGAACAACGAATGCAACAAGGGGGACTCACCCCCTAATTTAACGTTGGCTGCATTACGGTATTGGCAAAGAAACGAATTGGGAACAAAAAACCTACAGAGACGGCTGACATTGGTTGTGTAAAGGTGTTTATCACCACCAACAATGATTTACATTATGATCTATTGCTTTTGAGTAGCGCTGGGTGTATTGCTATTTCTACAGGATGTGCTCATAATCAATTTCCGTTTCCGTGTAGCAATGGTTACTGGAACGCCGCCCCGATTGTTCATGCAATCGGGGCGTTTTATTTGGTCGCTATCCACCATTTCTCGCGCCAAAAACGCGCAACCGCCCCCCTACCGTGCATCTCTCACTATTTAGCTTTTGCCCTGACAATGATAAATACGGAACAAAATAATACTTTCCATCCGTTTTTCTTCCGTATTTTGTTGCCTATGATTTGTTCACCGGTCAACGAGGGGAGAAATATAATGCAAAAGATTACAGACGATCTGTCGGATCTCGAACGCTACTTCCAACAAACACACCAGCAATGCACCGCCAAAACACCTTGGTTTACGCGTTGGCTATATCTTCCGGTAGCAGAAAGAATGCAAATACTGGATGACTTACTGCTGCCATATTCAGAGAAGCCCCAGCAGAAGCAATAAGCGCTGTGAGTGAATGCAGATAGTTGACCTCATGAAGAGAGGCCCAGACGGGAGGTGGCTGCAACGGGCTCACTCAGATGTGTGCGTTTTAGCCAACTCTATGGCAGCTTGAATCGCTGAGCGCGCTTGCGGGCTATTCTTCCAACAAGTAGAACCCACCATGGCCGCCGCACTGGTGACAATTTCACCCATATCCGCCTGACTGAGTTGCGCAAGGGAGGTAAAACCGAGTTGTTCCAGGCGGGTGACTACCGTTGGCCCGACCCCTTTGACGGCTAACAGCGCATTGCGTTCATCGGCGTTAAAGGCCATATCAGCTTACTCCACATTTAACTATTAGAGCCGTTTTCTGGCCGCATTCTCCGCACTGAAGAACCAGAGTTCTGGCATACGGTTAGGATAAAAACGAATTTCGTAAGTATCTTTCAGGGGGGCTAAACGCCAACGCGGCCGGGCTTCACGCTTAGGTTTTAAAAAACGTAACCGACCACGCGCACGCGCGGCCTGCGTATCTAACACCCATGCAGCAGAAGCCGATAGTGGCTGACGAGTATATTCGTCTTCAACGCTGATATCACAAATGCACAAAACCGTATTCCTTGCAGAAATTAATGCTGACATGATTATTCTGGATCTACCCTATTGAACCAACTGTTGCTCGCCAGAGATTTGATCTATATCACATATAAGTTACCGTAGCGTTAGCAGCATTTATTCACTCAACCCGCTCACTTACCAGTGATTCATCAGCTATGAGTTAATCCCCGATAGCCTTTTGCCTGACGTATCGCGTAGAGTGGCAAAGTAGGGAATAATGCACTGTTGCAATATATTTACCCAATGTACGACTAATTGCCTGATATGCTTTACTTTCATCGGGGCGTTTGATGTTATTTTCGGAGTAAGACTGATGCAAGATATTTTCGAATTATGTAAAGCCATTGGTTTAGGCTTGGTATTACTGCTGCCACTGGCAAACCCGTTGACAACGGTAGCCCTATTACTTGGGTTATCTGGCAACATGACCAGCGAGGAGCGCAATCAGCAATCGAAGATGGCATCAATCTATGTCTTCTTTATTATGACCATCGCTTATTATGCCGGCCAGGTTGTGATGAATACCTTCGGTATTTCTATTCCCGGTTTGCGGATTGCCGGTGGGCTAATTGTGGCGTTTATTGGTTTTCGTATGCTTTTTCCGCAGCAATCAGCTGAAGATACGCAATTAGAAGCAAAATCGCAGGATTTAAAGAAGCGAAAATCTATTAATATCGCCTTTGTGCCACTGGCGATGCCAAGTACCGCTGGGCCAGGTACTATTGCCATGATAATCAGTTCTGCCGCATCAATGAAAGGCCATGCTGTATTCAGCCCATGGGTCGTTACGGTTGCCCCAGTGCTGATTTTTCTTTGTGTTTCATTGATTTTATGGGGTTCACTGCTCAGTTCCGGGGCCATTATGCGCTGGGTGGGCAAAAGCGGCATTGAAGCTATTTCACGCTTGATGGGGTTCTTGCTGGTGTGTATGGGCGTACAATTTATTATAAACGGCATCCTGGACATTATTGCCAACTACCATCCAGCACTTGCATAACCAAGAGTGAGATTGGAGAGGGAAACGCTAGCCGATGTTTATACTGATAACAGTTACGGCGCCTATAAGACTACATCGGTTAGCGTTTTAATATTACTCTGACATTGCCCGGTACGCGGTATCTACTTTCCACAAATAGCGTGGTGCTTGTGCGGCCGGATGTTTCTTTTGTATATGCTGATAAAACTCGTTCGGGCTAAGACTATTTATTTTATTTACTGCCAGACGTTTATCTGATGAAAAAGTCCGTAGCATCGCCCCCGCACCATTGGCATAAGAAACGATGGTGGCATAACGCAATGTTTGCGGATCACTTATCCCCGCTAACTGCTGGTTTTGCAAAATATTGATATACGCCGCGCCAATATCAATATTCTTCACCGGATCTTTTAATTCACCTGAACTCGGTTGACCATCGCGCCCTTTCATCCGGTAGGCATCTCGACCAGCGGTAGAGGCTTTAATCTGCATCAAACCCACAGCATTCGAGGTGCTCACCACATCAGGATTGTAACCAGACTCCACCTGAATAATGGCTTTAATCAAGGTTTCATCAACGCCGTAATGGCTGGCTGCTTGTTTAATTACATCGCTATAGGCAACTGTACTTGAACCGCCGCTGCTTTTCGGTCCGTTAAGTAAACCACCCTGTGGCGCGGTCTTCAGCCACCCGTTATTTGCTTGTGGTGACGGAGTTTGTTTAGCACACCCCGCCAGCAATAAAATTGCCATTAGGCAACCGACTTTTGGATTCACAGTATTCCCCGTGCTGATAAGCCGTTTTGTAGCATATACAAGTTGTCACCTCGTCCAAATAGATTTTTTGGCCTAGCTTGACCATTATCAACATAATGATCAGGCTATATTCAGTAACTATCGGTAAGTTTTAGTTTATTGTATGGCAAGGCTTGACTTCATCGCTAATGATATTGATAATCATTTTCATTTAAAGAAAGGGAACATCGCCATGTTTATTAAGCAAAAAATACCCTACCTGCACTCAATTAGCCGTATTACACCCCGTTTTTTACCTGCCATTACCCTATTGGCTCTTGTTGCATTCTCCTCGATGATCAGCAACTCAGCCTTGGCAGAAAATAAACCCAGCGACTCTGATAAAAAATTCAAAATTGTGACTACATTCACAATTATTCAAGATATTGCGCAGAATGTCGCCGGTGATGCTGCCATTGTTGAGTCAATCACCAAACCCGGCGCAGAAATTCACGACTATCAGCCCACGCCACGAGATATCGTGAAGGCACAATCAGCAGACTTGATTCTCTGGAATGGGATGAACCTGGAGCGCTGGTTTGAGCGTTTCTTTGAAAATATTAAAGATGTCCCTTCGGCTGTGGTTACAGATGGCATCACCCCCCTGCCTATCCGTGAAGGGCCATATAAAGGTATTCCGAATCCACATGCCTGGATGTCACCATCAAACGCTTTAATCTATATTGAGAATATTCGTAAAGCACTGGTGGAGCACGATCCCACCCATGCTGAAACCTATAATCGTAATGCCAAAGCTTATGCTGAAAAAATTGCCGCCTTGGATGCCCCGTTGCGTGAGCGTTTATCTCGCATCCCCGCACAGCAACGGTGGCTGGTGACCAGTGAAGGTGCCTTCAGTTATCTGGCAAAAGATTATGGTTTTAAAGAAGTTTACTTGTGGCCAATTAATGCGGAAGAGCAAGGTTCCCCGCAACAAGTGCGCCACGTGATTGATACCATGCGCGCAAATAAAATCCCGGTGATATTCAGTGAAAGTACTATTTCCGATAAACCGGCGAAACAAGTTAGCAAAGAAACCGGTGCACAATATGGTGGTGTGTTATATGTAGATTCTCTGTCGAATGAAAAGGGGCCGGTCCCAACTTATATCGATCTGATTAACGCCACTGTACAAACTATCGCGAAAGGATTTGGTCAATGAGCCATGCTGTTTTTGTCCGCCCGGAGCTGGTAGTGGATAATGTCACTGTCACTTATAACAACGGGCATACTGCTATCTATGACGCCAGTTTCTCACTGACCGGTGGCACAATTTGCGCCTTGGTCGGTGTGAATGGTAGCGGTAAGTCGACACTGTTTAAAAGTATTATGGGGTTAGTTAAACCCAGTGTCGGGAAAGTAGAGCTGAGTCATAAACCCATCAGCCATGCCTTAAAACAAAATACCATCGCTTACGTGCCGCAGACCGAAGATGTCGACTGGAATTTCCCAGTGTTGGTGGAAGACGTGGTCATGATGGGCCGTTATGGCAAAATGAATTTTCTGCGCATCCCGAGCCGGGAAGATAAAACCATTGTCGATAAAGCCATTGAGAGAGTCGGCTTGACGGCATTACGGTCACGTCAGATCGGTGAGCTATCGGGGGGGCAAAAGAAACGGGTGTTTCTGGCCCGCGCGTTGGCACAGCAAGGCTCAGTCTTGTTATTGGACGAGCCGTTCACCGGCGTTGACGTCAAAACAGAAAATGCCATTATTGATTTATTGCGGGCACTGCGCGATGAAGGCCATCTGATTCTGGTTTCCACGCATAACCTCGGTAGCGTGCCAGAATTTTGTGACCACGTGATTCTGATTAACCAAACCGTGCTAGCCGCCGGGCCGACCGAAACCACCTTTACCCAAAAGAATCTCGAAATGACTTTTGGTGGTGTTCTGCGCCATATCAATCTCTCCGGTACCGCACTGCACGATGATAATGACCCACGCACCGTCACGGTCATTACCGATGATGAACGTCCTGCGGTATTTTATGGTCACACCAAGAATGACCCGCCGGCACAGAGTCAGTCAAAGGAGAATAACCCCTGATGCTGGAACTGTTACTGCAACCGTTTAACTACAATTACATGGTCAAGGCTATCTGGGTCAGTGCGATTGTTGGTGCCGTCTGCGCATTCTTATCGGCATATCTGATGCTGAAAGGTTGGTCGCTGATGGGGGATGCGCTATCGCACTCCGTCGTTCCGGGAGTTGCTGGCGCTTATGCTCTTGGGCTGCCTTATGCCGCTGGTGCATTCTTTACCGGCATGCTCGCCGCATTGGCGATGACATTAGTGCGCCATATCACTCGTCTGCGTGAAGATGCCATCATTGGTTTCATCTTCTCGACCTTTTTTGCTGTTGGTTTATTAATTGTTTCGCTCAACCCTACCTCGGTCAATGTCCAGTCGATCATTTTCGGTAATATTCTGGGGATAGCAGACGAAGATGTATTGCAGGTAGAGATCATAATTTTGGTTTCGTTTGTGATTCTATGTCTGATCTGGAAAGACTTGCTGGCGGTGTTTTTCGATGAAAGCCACGCTATGTCGATAGGACTATCACCCCTGCGCCTGAAAATTTTGTTCTTCACCCTGTTAAGTGCCTGTACTGTCGCGGCTTTACAGACTGTTGGCGCGATCTTAGTCATTGCCATGGTGGTGACCCCCGGGGCGACGGCTTACCTACTCACGGACCGTTTCAGCCGCTTACTGATGATAGCGATTGCCATTGGTGCCTTTACCAGTGCCTTTGGTGCATATCTCAGCTTCTATCTGGACGGCGCAACAGGCGGGGTCATTGTGACCTTACAAACACTGGTCTTCCTCTTAGCCTTTTTCTTCGCGCCGAAACACGGATTACTGGCGACCCGTTTTCGTTCGCGGCAAAAACGCCGTCACCCACTACCCCACCTGCCAGAGGATAATGTATGAATACATTGTTTAGTCTGGTCAGCGAACCCTTCGCCTACCCCTTTATGCAACGGGCGATAGTGGCCGCGATTATTACCGGTGTGGTGTGTGCAGTCTTGTCTTGTTATCTGGTGTTAAAAGGCTGGTCATTAATGGGGGATGCTATCTCTCATGCCGTGCTACCAGGCATTGTGCTGGCCTTTTGGCTCGGTATTCCGCTGGTTATCGGTGCCTTTGTCTCAGGTATATTCTGCGCGATTGCCACCGGTTATTTAAAAGATAATAGCCGGGTCAAAGAAGATACCGTTATGGGGATTGTGTTCTCCGGTATGTTCGCATTTGGCCTGGTGCTATTTTCCCGCATGGATACAGACCAGCACCTCAGCCATATTTTATTCGGCAATATGCTGGGTATTTCATTAGCGGAACTGAAACAGACATTGTGGATTGCCGGCTTCACTCTGTTGGTGGTGCTATTAAAGCGTAAAGATTTCATGCTCTACTGCTTTGATCCAAACCATGCCAGGGTGATTGGGCTGCCGGTCAAATTGCTGCACTATGGCTTACTTTGCCTGCTGGCATTGACCATCGTGGCATCATTGCAGGCGGTTGGGGTTATTCTGGTTATCGCCATGTTAATCGCCCCCGGTATTATCGCCTTTATGGTTTGCCGTAGTTTTGATCAAATGCTGATTGTTGCCACACTGGTGTCAGTGGTGGCCTGTGTGCTGGGCACCTTAATCAGTTTCCATATTGATGGTGCCACGGGTCCCTGTATTGTCATTATTCAGGCACTGTTCTTTGTGGTCGCCCTGATTTATAGCCATATAAAACCCGTAAAGGGCCGAAAAATATCCCCTCAGGCCAAAGCTGCTAGCGCTAAAAACCTGCCGAAAGGTAACCTGCTATAATCAATTAAGTCCCAATAAATATGCCGGATGGCCATTACGCTGTACGGCATATTTATTATTCAGATTCAGCCAGCAGCAAGTTTTTTACCATGCCATTTTTGTCGTAATATGAGCAAAACAGCGAAACGACTAACACTTTACCAGTAGAATCAGTCTTTTGTTTGATCCGGCACGGGTATCCCTGTGCGCCAGCTCTTGTTCTTCGCAGCATAAAGACGCTAACCTAATGATCTGTAGCCAGAGTCATTGGACTTGCAGGTAGCAGCGAATGTCAAATCGGCCGGGAGTCGATTTAAATAGCATTAATGCTAGCCCGCAGGATGAGCCTTATGGATTAGGCTCATTAATCCTGATGCGCTAATAATGTAGTCGAGTGATTAGGATAAGTTAACGTCGCTAACAACCCTGTAATTTCAAGTTCACAGGGTTTAACTGGCAGCTAATAGGGGGTGAATCATGTGGCAAGCAGTGAATCGTCTGTTAGGTGAATATCTCGGTCCCGCCGAAATTCGGGAAAGGACTGAATTACCGGGCGGAGATATTCATGAAGCCTGGCGTCTCAGTTATGGTGAGACTGAGGTTTTCGTAAAATGCGATACCCGTGAGATGTTACCCATATTTACCGCCGAAGCTGATCAACTCGCTTTATTATCCCGCAGCAAAACAGTCCAAGTCCCTGAAGTCTACGGCGTGGGCAGCGATCGCGATTACAGTTTTCTGTTACTAGAGTATCTCCCCCTAAAGCCACTCGATGCGCATAACGCCTATTGTCTGGGCCAGCAATTAGCCCATCTGCATCAATGGAGCGAACAACTGCAATTCGGGCTGGATTTTGATAATGATCTGGCCACCACACCGCAGCCTAATAGCTGGCAGCGCCGCTGGGGGCAATTCTTTGCTGAGCAGCGTATCGGTTGGCAATTGCAATTAGCGGCGGAAAAAGGCATGTCTTTTGGTGATATCGACCAGATAACTGACTTAGTTCACGCACGTTTACAAGGCCACCAGCCACAGCCCTCACTCCTACACGGTGATTTATGGCCAGCTAACTGTGCTGCCAGTGCCCAAGGGCCAGTAATTTTTGATCCCGCCTGTTATTGGGGAGATCGCGAGTGCGACCTTGCGATGTTACCGCTCTACCCTGCCTTACCCGCCCAAATTTATGATGGTTATCAGCGTGTTTGGCCGCTGCCTGCCGATTTTATTGAGCGCCAACCTATTTATCAGCTTTATTATTTATTGAACCGCAGTAATTTATTTGGTGGACAACACTGGATTAACGCGCAGAAAGCCGTTGAGCATTTGCTGCACCCCGAACGTTTTTAGTGAGATACCCGCTCGCTGGTTAGCACGAATAACCCGCCTATTATAAATAGCACCCCCAATTATTGGCTAGCCAACCAATAAGGGTGCTTTTTTTATGACCAACATCTCATAACGAAAGACGCCTTTCCTAAAAAAACATGAACAAAACCACAGATTAGATGCATTTCCACTGACTAATAATGACGTGACACCCTGTTCTTTTTTGCCAGCGACAACCCACGGCAAAAAGCGCTTACTTAAATAAAATCAAAAGCCTTCGTCGAGGAATATCTCATAACCTTCGATAGGCATTCTATTGCCAGTAATTGGGAGCAAGACAAATGGTGGATATGCGTGAGTGGGAAAACCTCGCTAATAAAGAATTAAGCAAACGAGGAAAAAAAATAGAAGATTTGATCAGCAAGACGCCCGAAGGTATTGCGGTAAAAGCACTTTATACCGCCAGTGACCTTGATGGATTAGAGGTTACTGGCTCATTCCCCGGTCTTGCACCCTACGTCAGGGGGCCAAGAGCCACAATGTATGCCGCTCAGCCCTGGACAATTCGCCAATATGCTGGTTTTTCAACCGCTAAAGAATCAAATGCCTTTTATCGCAAAAACCTGGCTGCGGGGCAAAAAGGTCTTTCTGTAGCATTTGATCTTGCCACTCATCGTGGTTATGACTCAGATAACCCACGCGTTTCTGGTGATGTGGGTAAAGCAGGTGTGGCAATTGATAGCGTTGAGGATATGAAGGTTCTGTTCGACCAAATACCACTCGATAAAATGTCTGTTTCGATGACGATGAATGGTGCGGTGCTGCCCATTCTGGCGTTTTATATCGTCGCGGCCGAAGAGCAAGGGGTAGAGCCTGCGCTACTGACCGGCACTATTCAGAACGATATTCTGAAAGAATATCTGTGCCGCAACACCTATATTTACCCACCCAAACCCTCCATGCGCATTATTTCCGACATCATCGCCTGGAGTTCGCAAAATATGCCGCGCTTCAACACTATCAGCATCAGTGGCTACCATATGGGAGAAGCCGGCGCTAACTGCGTGCAGCAAGTGGCTTTTACTATTGCTGATGGTATTGAATATATCAAAGCGGCCTTAAATGCCGGTTTAAATATTGATGACTTCGCCCCACGCCTCTCATTCTTCTTCGGCATTGGCATGGATCTGTTTATGAACATCGCCATGTTACGCGCCGCACGCTACCTCTGGAGTGAGGCGGTCAGTGGATTTGGCGCAACCGACCCTAAATCATTAGCGCTACGAACCCACTGCCAAACTTCAGGGTGGAGCCTGACCGAGCAAGACCCCTACAACAATATTATTCGTACTACCATCGAAGCTCTGGGCGCAACACTCGGCGGCACACAGTCTTTGCATACCAATGCTTTTGATGAGGCTCTCGGCCTACCGACTGATTTCTCAGCACGCATTGCGCGTAATACACAAATAATCATTCAGGAAGAATCGGCGATTTGCCGCACCATTGACCCGCTGGCAGGCTCTTATTTTGTCGAGTCATTAACCGATCAAATGGTGAAACAAGCCAGAACCATTATCAAACAGATCGATGATGTGGGCGGCATGGCCAAAGCCATTGAGGTTGGGCTACCCAAACGGATGATTGAAGAGGCGTCCGCCATTCAGCAATCACTTATCGATCAGGGAAAACGCGTTATTGTCGGGGTGAATAAATATAAGTTAGAGACAGAAGCTGAAACTCAGGTGTTGGATATTGACAACGTTAAAGTGCGCAATGAACAAATTGCACAACTTAAACGTATTCGCGCCGAGCGAGATAACAGCGCGGTTCAACAAGCATTGCTAAACCTGCGTCATGCGGCGGAAAACCATGAAAATCTACTGGAAGCCGCAGTTCAAGCTGCACGACTGCGGGCAACACTGGGTGAAATCTCAGATGCAATGGAGAGGGTGTTTGACCGCTACCTGGTACCAAGCGAATGCGTTACCGGTGTCATTGCGCGCAGCTATCACCAGAGCGAGAAAGACGCTCAGGAATTTGATCAAATAGTGGCGCAGACCCAAACGTTCTTCAGTGAGAATGGGCGCAGACCCAGAATTCTGATTGCCAAAATGGGCCAGGATGGCCACGACCGGGGGGCTAAGGTTATTGCCAGCGCTTACTCTGACCTCGGTTTTGATGTCGATCTTAGCCCGATGTTCTCAACACCGGATGAAATCGCCCGTCTGGCGGTGGAGAATGACGTTCACGTCATCGGTGCTTCTTCCCTTGCCGCCGGCCACAAAACATTGATCCCCGAGTTGATTGAAGCGCTGCGTCAATATGCACGGCCAGATATTCTGGTGGTGGCTGGGGGGGTTATTCCGCCACAGGACTACGCCTTCTTGCGTGAACAGGGTGTGGCAGCAATTTATGGGCCGGGTACACCAATGCTCGTTAGCGTGCGTGACGTTCTACAACTCATCAGCCGCCGCCATGATTGATATCGACAATATGGCGGACTACGTTCACCGTTTACGCCAGGGAGACCGAGCCGCATTAGCGCAAGCCATGACCCTGGCAGAAAGCCGCCTCCCCCGACATCAGGCATTAACCGCTCGGCTGTTAGACCGCATTATGCCTTATACCGGTCAGGCTAAACGGCTAGGCGTTACTGGCACACCCGGTGCGGGGAAAAGCACCTTTCTTGAGGCGCTAGGCGAAGAGTTATTGGCACAAGGGCATAAGGTCGCGGTGATTGCCGTTGACCCCAGCAGCCCGATCAGTGGCGGCAGCATTTTGGGCGACAAAACCCGCATGCTGAATCTCTCACGCGCTGAGCATGCGTTTGTGCGCCCGGTGCCGTCAGGGGGCCACCTCGGTGGGATAAGCCAGAGTACCCGCGAGTTGATCTTGCTCTGTGAGGCCGCAGGCTACGACGTCATCATCGTTGAAACCGTCGGCGTTGGGCAGTCTGAAACCGAAGTGGCTGAAATGGTGGACTGCTTTATCTCTTTGCAAATCGCCGGTGCGGGCGATGACCTACAAGGCATTAAGAAAGGCATTATGGAAATGGCCGATTTTATTGTGATTAACAAAGATGACGGCGACAACCATAGCAATGTTGAAATCGCCCGCCATATGTATCACAGCGCACTGCATATCATTCGTCGTAAATATCCCGCATGGCAGCCACGGGTTCTCACCTGTAGCGCGTTGGAAAAACGCGGTATCCGCGAAGTGTGGCAAGCAGTACAAAGTTTTTGGCCGGTCATGACGCAAAGTGGGCAGCTCACCACCTTGCGCCAACAACAAAATCTTGGTTGGGTGCGTCATCAGGTAGAGGCAAATGCACTTGCAATGCTGTTTTCTCACCCCGAGGTCCGCCAGCACTATCAGCAAATTGAAGATCTGTTACGTCAAAATCAAATCTCGCCGCGAGCCGGTATTAATGACGTAACCCATTTTATTACACAAAAAATTATCAATTAAAGGGAACAACCATGTCTTATCAGTATGTCAAAGTGTTGATTGCCAATCGGGTGGGTATTATTGAGTTCAACCACACACGCAAACTCAATGCCTTAAGTAAGGTGTTTATTGATGATTTGATGCAAGCGCTGCATGACCTCAATCATACCGATATCCGCTGCATTATTCTCCGCGCGCCCGAAGGTTCAAAAGTGTTCTCCGCCGGCCATGATATTCACGAATTACCCACTGGCCGACGGGACCCACTGTCATATGATGACCCACTGCGCCAAATCACCCGAACTATCCAAAAATATCCTAAACCGATCATTTCGATGGTCGAAGGTAGCGTTTGGGGTGGTGCATTCGAGATGATCATGAGCTCAGATATTATTGTGGCTTGTAACACCTCAACCTTTTCGATGACACCGGTGAATCTGGGCGTTCCCTACAATTTGGTGGGTATCCACAACCTTATTCGCGATGCTGGCTTCCATATCGTGAAAGAGTTGATTTTCACTGCCGCGCCAATAACCGCGCAGCGTGCACTTTCGGTTGGTATTCTCAATCATGTGGTTGACCCCGCTGAACTGGAGGATTTCACACTGAAATTAGCCCACGTCATTTCTGAAAAAGCACCACTGGCGATAGCCGTTATTAAAGAAGAACTACGGGTTTTAGGCGAAGCCCACACCATGAATTCAGATGAGTTTGAGCGCATTCAAGGTTTGCGGCGTGCCGTCTACGATAGTGAGGATTATCTCGAGGGTATGAGTGCATTTATGGAGAAGCGTAAGCCTACCTTTTTGGGGCATTAAACCTTCTCAACCAGAGGATTTCTTTATGAAACGGTCATATTGCATAATGAGCGCGGATGAAGCCGCTGAATGTATTGAACATGGTCATATGGTGGTGTTCAGTGGTTTTACCCCAGCCGGAGCGCCTAAGGCGCTTCCTGCCGCTATAGCCCGGCGCGCTATAGCACATCATCAGCAGCAAAAAGATTTTCAGATTCGTTTACTGACCGGCGCGTCCATTAGTGCTAAAGCTGATGATGAAATGGCTGAGGCTGACGCTATCGCCTGGCGCGCGCCCTATCAGACCGCATCATTATTGCGGGAAAAAATCAACTTGGGTGCGGTCAGTTTTGTCGACCTGCATCTGAGTGAAGTGGCGCAAATGGTTAACTATGGCTTCTTTGGCGACATTGATGTCGCGGTTATTGAAGCCTCGGCGATCACCGCTGATGGCAAGGTGTATCTTAGCAGCGGCATTGGTAATGCCCCGGTTTTTTTACATAAAGCCAAGAAAATCATCATAGAACTCAATCATTATCACAGCCCACGGGTCGCTGAACTGGCTGATATCATCATGCTCGGTGCCCCACCACGGCGTAATACCCTGCCTATCTACCATACGTTGGATAAAGTCGGCCAGCCCTATGTACAGGTGGATCCGAGTAAAATTTTTGCCATCGTTGAAACCGAACTGCCGGATGCCGGTAATAGTCTGGATCGCGAAAACCCACTATGTGAAAAAATAGCCGACAATGTGGTGAGTTTCCTGCTTAATGAACTCAAATTGGGCCGTATTCCACCAGAGTTTCTCCCGCTGCAAAGCGGCGTCGGTAATATCAATAATGCCGTGATGAAACGTCTGGGAGAAAACCCAGATATTCCGCCGTTTATGATGTATTCGGAGGTGCTGCAAGAGTCGGTGGTTCAATTATTAGAAACCGAAAAAGTGATGGGGGTAAGTGCCTCCAGCTTGACCGTTTCCCCCGCCTCATTGAAGAAAATCTATGACAATATGGATTTCTTCTACCCGCATTGTATTGCGGCCACAGGAGATTTCTAACAACCCAGAGATCATTCGTCGGTTAGGGGTTATTGCCCTTAACGTCGGGCTTGAATTTGATATCTACGGCCATGCCAACTCGACCCACGTTGCCGGTACGGAATTGGTCAACGGTATTGGCGGCAGTGCAGATTTTGAGCGTAACGCCTATTTGTCGATCTTTATGGCCCCCTCCATCGTCAAAGGTGGAAAGGTCTCCACCATTGTGCCGATGTGTACCCATGTTGATCATAGTGAGCACAGCGTAAAAGTTATCGTTACAGAACAAGGCGTGGCTGACTTACGCGGGCTATCACCCATGCAGCGTGCCACCACGATTATCAATAACTGTGCACATCCGATGTATCGTGACTACCTGCATCGCTATCTGGCACAGGCCAAAGGCGGACATTTGCATCACAATCTGGCGCAAGCATTCCAGTTGCACCAAAATCTGTTCGAATTTGGCTCAATGTTGGCACCTTAATCACCCTCTCGGTCTGAATGTATATAGCCCATGACTTTTTCGATGTGATGATTATTCTTGAGCGAATATAGGTACTCTCGCATATACATGGGCTGATTCGGTGCATCAAAATATTTCAGCTTGGCGGGGTTAACTAACCGATAAGCAAACTGAGGCACTACCGTCAGAAACTGCCCTTGCTCAACAGCACTGATTTTTGCCATAAAGCTGTAGGGGCGATAGATAATAGTGGGGTTAATGCCAATCGCACGGAAATGCGCATCCAGTAGAGCCTCAAAATTTGCCCTATTTTGGAAGCGCATTTGCAACCAAGGCAATGTATTCAACAACTCTAGAGCCTGGATATTCTCAAAGCGACGTGACACTAAAAAACCGAGCCGTAAAGAGGGAAGCTCCGTGGCTTGCAGGGTATCAATATGGGTGACACGTTGTGACGCTTGCTGCGGGGAGATAATAAAATCTACACGGCGATCGAGTAAGTCATCAATCACACTGTTTTCGTTAAACTCAAAAGGCTGAGCGGTAATCCCGTCGTATTTATCGCTGAGACTGAACAATTGATCAAAAATGATGGTTGGGTAAGTGTTATCAATTCCTATCACAATATTCTTCTGACGCTGTGATATAGCCACAATGCTGTTATCTATAGCTGAAAGTCGTTGATAAATAGGAAATAGCTCCTGATAAAGCTCTTGTCCTGCTTTATTGAGGCTGATACTTTTCTCATTACGAGTAAATAAGGAATAACCGACCAATTCTTCCAGCGCCATAATACTTTTGCCGAAAGGAGATGCCGTCATGTGTAATTTTTCAGCCGCCTTCGCCATGCTATTTGTTTGGGCTAACACAATAAAATTACGCATTTTCTTGGAAATGAAAACGTTCATTACTTTACTGATATGACAGAGGAGAGAGTGCTACAGCATAAGGGAATCACATCAGAAATAGTGTGAGTGCAAGAAGAGTATCACTACCATTTTCTGGTAAAATTCTTTCAATACGTTAATTTATTTATATATCAATAAAATAGACAATAAAAAGGCCAGAATGCTGTGTCACACACTGGCTTGTTTCTATACATCTCTATCACTCAGCAAGGCTTTCTTACAACAGAATCACCCTTGAGCCATCAATCCCAACAATTTAAGAACAAAATACCCCACCACAGCAATCACTAACGGCAAGATATATAAGGTAAAGAACTGCAAGAAGATGGTGTGATGCGGTAAAACCACCTTCTCTTCTAGCTGTTCACGGCTGCGCCCTTCGCTACCTTTGGCTTGTTCCAAAATCAATTGATCTTCAATACCCTCACGAATGTGCCGCACCTGCCGCGACATACGAGCACCAGATGCCTGTAGTGACAAACCGACAAAAATCAGCATATAGATGATAAAGAACATAATATTCGCGGCGGTTAAGCCCTGCTGAAGATCAGGTACTGGCGAGTTGAACCAGAAAACATCCAGAAAAGTGGTATTGAAGCGAATCATATCGGTCATTACATGGATAAAATCCAACATGACCGCATTAATCCCGCTGCTTTTTTGACTATATTGATAGGCAAAATTGATAATTGAGATCAATGTTGACAGCAGTGCTGGAATAAAAACGAGCCACCCTGCAATCCGTTTGATAACAGCGACGCGCCCAGCCTGTTGATAGGTCATGACTTCTCCTTGTAAATACCACAACTTATGTAGCTCTAGTTTACCCGCTACATTCGCTCTTTGTGCAAAATTTTTGCTATAACTCTCACCCTTAACACAAATTCAAGCCTAGCTCATTCGGCGCTTTATCATTAAGTTAATGATAAAGTATTCAGCCCGTAGCTAAAAAAACCACAGGAGTGATGATAAATGGCAACCCCTCACCCGATTAAAGCGGCAATTTTCGATATGGATGGCTTGCTGATAGATTCGGAACCATTATGGCTACAGGCCGAACTCGATATTTTCACCAATCTTGGGCTGGATACATCCTCACGGGATTCATTACCCGATACCTTGGGTTTACGTATCGATTTAGTGGTAAAGCTTTGGTTCCAAGCCATGCCATGGCAGGGTCCTAGTCAGGCGGAAGTGTGCAAACGGATTATTGTTCGGGCGATAGAACTGGTAGAAGAGACCCGCCCGGTGCTGCCAGGCGTTGAGTACGCACTGGACCTTTGCCGCCAACAAGGGCTGAAAATCGGCCTGGCATCAGCATCCCCTCTCCATATGCAAGAGCGTGTGCTGGACATGTTAGGTGTTAGAAATCAGTTCGACTGTCTGGTTTCAGCCGAATACCTGCCCTACAGTAAACCGCACCCTGAGGTGTATCTGAATGCTGCGGCTGATCTCGGTATCGACCCGCTACAATGCGTCACGCTGGAAGATTCGGTAAACGGTATGATTGCGACTAAAGCAGCACGAATGCGCTCTATCGTGATCCCATCGCCTGAATACCGCGCAGACCCACGCTGGGTATTGGCTGATCTTAAGTTGGAATCATTAGAGCAATTGAATAAAAAAGATATAACGTAATATTACCGTATTGATGATAGAGGGCGGTGGAGCCAATGACTCAACCGCCCAAATACCCTTTAGAGGAAATCATCTCGCTTAGGGTTAAAGGTGTCGATTAAAATACTGTTATCTTCCAGTGATACCGCGCCGTGCATCTCATTTTTCACGGCACGATACGCATCACCCGCTTTCAATATGCGTTTCTGCCCTTCAATTTCCACTTCAAAGCTGCCTGCGGCAACATAAGCAATCTGGTCATGAATGTCATGTTTGTGTGCAGTACCAATGGCACCTTTGTCAAAGTGAACGCAGACCATCATCAGATCATCGCTCCAAGTCATTACTTTGCGTTTAATGCCATTTCCTAACCTTCCCATGGCGTTTCATCATTAATAAAGAACATCTTCATTGTCTCACCTCATTATGCAGAATAAGTTTCTGATGTAGCGTAGTCACAGTTTCACGCTGAATTCTGCCCATTCTACGGGCAAAATTGGCAGATAAGCCATAAATAATCCAAAAATCATGACATCCCTCAAAAAATAATAAAACATCATTTCATTTTTATTGAATTAACTTCCCGCAAACACTATCATCATCAGCATTACAAGAAACACTCGGTCAGACATCAGACCAGTACAGGTTGTCAGCAACAATTGTCGACATCATGCGCTTGTTTGAGCCGGTCTTGCTTTCTGAGTTGGGTTTTACCCACCAAGATACTGTTCTGTAAAAGAGGTACTGACATGCAAGTTCGCCAAAGCATCCATAGCGACCACGCGAAACAGCTTGATACTGCCGGTTTGCGCCGTGAATTTTTGATCGAAAATATATTCACCGCAGATGAGTACACCCTGACCTATAGCCACATTGACCGCATCATCGTCGGGGGTATTTTGCCCGTCAGTAAAGCAGTCAGCATTGGTGATGATGTAGGTAAACAACTGGGTGTCAGTTACTTTCTGGAACGCCGCGAATTGGGCGTTATCAACATCGGTGGCTCAGGACTTATCGTTGTTGATGGTCAGCGTTATGAAATTAACAATGAAGAAGCATTGTATGTGGGTAAAGGTGCGAAAGAGGTGCAGTTCAGCAGTATCGACAGCACAAAACCTGCCAAGTTTTACTACAACAGCGCGCCAGCACACACCACTTACCCGAACAAAAAAATCACGTTGGCAGAGGCCGCACCGCAAACATTGGGTGATGATGCCACCAGCAACCGTCGCACTATCAATAAATACATCGTGCCTGATGTGTTGCCAACCTGCCAACTGACCATGGGTTTAACCAAACTGGCTCCCGGCAATCTGTGGAATACCATGCCTTGTCATACCCATGAACGTCGTATGGAAGTCTATTTCTACTTTGATATGGACGAAGAAACAGCGGTGTTCCACATGATGGGCCAGGCACAGGAAACACGTCATTTGTTAGTCCACAACGAACAAGCTGTGATTTCACCAAGTTGGTCTATTCATTCTGGCGTGGGCACTAAGCGTTATACCTTCATCTGGGGCATGGTCGGTGAAAACCAAGTCTTCAGTGATATGGACCACATCGCTGTTAGCGAATTGCGTTAAGCGTCACCAACCGAATCCGTCCTTTGGGCGGTTTTCTCCCCAATATTGAAATCGCGGCAATCTTTGACCGCCTTGAGAGAGATGTTAGCTATGATTTTAGATTCCTTTGAATTGAAAGGTAAAGTTGCACTGGTTACTGGCTGTGATACAGGTTTGGGCCAAGGCATGGCGATCGGTTTAGCCGAAGCCGGTTGTGATATCGTGGGTATCAACATTGTTGAGCCACGTGAAACTATTGATAAAGTGACTGCACTAGGCCGCCGTTTCCTTAGTCTGACGGCTGACCTGAGCAAAATTGAGCACATTCCTGCCCTGTTAGAACAAGCTGTCGCTGAATTTGGTCAAATCGATATTCTGGTCAATAACGCCGGTATCATTCGCCGTGAAGATGCGATCAACTTCAGCGAGAAGGACTGGGACGATGTCATGAACGTTAACATCAAAACCGTGTTCTTTATGTCTCAAGCGGTTGCTAAACAGTTCATCAAACAAGGCCATGGCGGCAAGATTATCAACGTGGCATCAATGCTGTCTTATCAAGGTGGTATCCGTGTGCCATCTTACACCGCATCGAAAAGCGCAGTCATGGGTGTGACTCGTCTGTTAGCTAACGAGTGGGCTAAACATGGCATCAACGTGAACGCAGTGGCACCGGGTTACATGGCAACCAACAATACCCAACAGTTGCGTAAAGATGAAGAACGCAGCAAAGAGATCCTTGACCGTATCCCTGCTGGTCGTTGGGGCTTGCCTGATGATCTGAAAGGTCCAGTGGTCTTCCTGGCATCTAAAGCATCTGATTATATCAGCGGTTACACCATCGCGGTTGATGGCGGTTGGTTGGCTCGCTAAGCCGATAATCATGACTAATTTGAGTTAAGGTCTATCTGGCGGAGTTATTCGCAATATTTTGACTCAAAAACGCCTCAAGGCACAACTTCTGTTGTGCCTTTTTTATTACTTATTTATCAAATAGTTAACAAATAAATCTACCGGTAAATTTCTGCCAAAAGCGCAAAAATAAAAAATTCAAAACAACGTTCCGACTCCGATCACACTTTTGTCATTCGCTCAATGACTCGTCAGTAAATACAAATATAATAGATTGTGAAACGACGTTTCTATTTATAAGGAACCTTAAACCGGTTCTATCCTGATGTTCGATGATGGGGTTATGGCAATGGATTTTATAGGCAACATTAAAGGCAGCGACGCAATGATGATTAACTGGCTCAGCGCTATTCGCAGCTATGTTGATCTGGTCCAGTCTATTGGCCATAGCAACCAAAACCCTACCCCCCTGCTAGCTGATGGCTTTGATGTGCTGACACATCAACCGGTCGTATGGGAATTTCCTGATGACCACAATACACCAATATCTAATTTTGCCAGTCAGCAAAACTGGTTGCGGACATTGGATGCCCTCAGTCTGGTGACTCAGGATCCGCAATATCACCAACAAGCACGAGTGCAAAGCAGCTATTTTATGCACCTTGGCGTTCATGAGCAAAGCGGGTTGTTTTACTGGGGCGGCCATCGTTTCCTCAATCTGGATACATTAACGACCGAAGGGCCAGAATCAAAAGCGCAAGTACATGAACTGAAACATCATCTGCCCTATTACGATTTTCTGGTCACTGTTGACCGGGAAAAAACACTTAATTTTTTACAGGGTTTTTGGCACGCCCATGTAGAGGATTGGCAAACGCTGGATCTGGGCCGCCACGGTAGCTACGACAAGTTACGCGACCCACATGTGTTTACCCATGCTCGCCGCGATGTGGTTAATCCTACTGACTTACCGCGCCTTCCTGAAACCAAAGGCCTGACCTTTGTGAATGCGGGTACTGACCTGATTTATGCCGCATATAAATATGCTGAATATACCGGTGATATCGCTGCTGCTGCCTGGGGGAAACATCTCTATCGTCAATATGTATTAGCCCGTAACCCAGAAACCGGTTTACCGGTTTATCAGTTCAGTTCGCCACAACAGCGTCGCCCTATCCCGGCGGACGATAATCAGACCCAATCTTGGTATGGCGATCGTGCCAAACGTCAGTTTGGTCCAGAATTTGGTGACATTGCTCGCGAAGCTAATGTGCTGTTTCGCGATATGCGCCCGCTACTGATTGATAACCCATTGGCGATGTTAGATATTCTGCGCCAACAACCCGACGAACAAGTCTTGCAATGGGTTATTGATGGCTTAAAGAACTACTATCGTTTCGCTTATAACGTTGAGAGTAATACATTGCGCCCGTTATGGAACGATGGACAAGACATGAGCGGCTATGTATTGCAGCGGGATGGTTACTATGGCGCCAAAGGTACGGTTATTTCGCCATTCCCATTAGATGTTGATTATTTGCTGCCATTAGTTCGCGCCTGGCGCTTGAGTGAAGATGAAGAGCTGCTGGATCTGATTGGTGTGTTACTGCACCGCTGGCAGTTTGCTGAATTGAACAAACAAAAACGCCGAGCATCATTGATGGTGGGTAAAAAACCTGCTGCCACTGCACACCTATTGTTGGCCTTAGTTGAACTGGCAGAACACTGCCAATGTAGCCGATTATTTGAATTAGCCTGGCAAGTTGGCGATGAACTATTTAAACAACATTACCATCGCGGCCTGTTTGTTGAATCGGCTCAACACCGTTATTTCCGTATCGACAATCCAATTGCATTAGCAATATTGGCCTTAATTGCAGCAAAACAAAATAAGTCTGCTGCTATGCCTCAATTTATTACCAATGGTGGTTACATTCATGGAGATTATCGGGTGAACGGGGAAAACCGTACTCTGTATGATATTGATTTTATTTATCCGACGCTTTTGAATCAGTAATTTTATTTATCTTTCATGTTATTAAAAATAGGTAAGCATTATGAATGAAAACAGAATGCTGGGGTTAGCCTATTTATCGCCTTATATACTCGGGTTGATAATATTTACGGCTTTCCCCTTTGTATCATCCTTCTTTCTCAGTTTTACTGAGTATGACTTAATGAACCCTCCCGTATTTAACGGGATCGAGAATTATCGTCATATGATTCTTGAAGATGATTTATTCTGGAAATCCATGGGCGTTACATTCGCTTATGTTTTTCTGACTATTCCTTTAAAACTGGCATTTGCTCTAGGGATCGCTTTTGTACTGAACTTTAAATTACGCGGTATTGGCCTGTTCCGTACTGCTTTCTATATTCCATCAATCCTCGGCAGCAGCGTTGCAATTGCCGTGTTATGGCGTGCCCTGTTTGCCATTGATGGCCTGTTAAACAGCTTTATTGGCGTGTTCGGGTTTGATGCCATCAACTGGTTGGGAGAACCAGCGCTGGCGCTGACATCCGTGACATTACTGCGTGTCTGGCAGTTCGGTTCCGCCATGGTTATCTTCTTGGCTGCATTGCAGAACGTACCGCAGTCACAATATGAAGCAGCCATGATTGATGGTGCCTCTAAATGGCAAATGTTTATGAAAGTTACCGTGCCACTGATCACGCCGGTTATTTTCTTTAACTTTATTATGCAAACCACGCAGGCGTTCCAAGAGTTTACCGCGCCGTACGTTATTACCGACGGTGGACCAACTCACTATACGTATTTATTCTCGCTCTATATCTATGATACCGCGTTTAAATACTTTGATATGGGATACGGTGCTGCACTGGCCTGGGTATTATTCCTGGTAGTCGCCCTCTTCGCCTCAATTGCATTTAAATCATCTAAATATTGGGTCTTCTACTCCGCCGATAAAGGAGGAAAAAATGACTGACGTACAACAAACTTCCAACCAGAAGAAATTAGATCTGGCGCAGGAAATTGCTAATGCGGAAATTAGCCGCACAGAACGCAAAGCAAAAGTCAGTGCTGCTTTCCGCTACATCATTTTGATTATTGTCGGTCTGATGATGCTTTATCCGCTGCTGTGGATGTTCTCTGCGGCGTTTAAACCCAATAATGAAATTTTCACCACATTAGGATTATGGCCAGAAAACGCAACCAGTGATGGTTTCGTTAATGGTTGGAAAACCGGTACTGAATATAACTTCGGTCACTACATGCTTAACACCTTTAAGTTTGTAATCCCGAAAGTCATTCTGACTATTATCTCTTCCACTATCGTGGCATATGGTTTCGCACGCTTTGAGATCCCATGGAAGAAATTCTGGTTTGCAACATTGATTACCACCATGTTGCTGCCAAGTACTGTGTTATTGATTCCGCAATACATCATGTTCCGTGAAATGGGCATGCTGAATAGCTACTTACCACTTTATTTGCCGACGGCCTTCGCCACCCAAGGGTTCTTCGTCTTCATGCTGATTCAGTTCCTGCGTGGTGTACCACGTGATATGGAAGAAGCGGCACAGATCGACGGTTGTAACTCGCTACAGGTGTTGTGGTATGTGGTTGTGCCAATCTTGAAGCCGGCCATTATCTCTGTCGCACTGTTCCAGTTTATGTGGTCAATGAACGACTTTATCGGCCCACTGATTTATGTCTACAGCGTAGATAAGTACCCGATAGCGCTGGCTCTGAAGATGTCAATTGACGTCACCGAAGGCGCACCGTGGAACGAAATTCTGGCAATGGCAAGCATCTCCATTCTGCCGTCCATCATTGTTTTCTTCCTGGCTCAACGCTACTTCGTGCAAGGCGTAACCAGCAGCGGAATTAAAGGTTAATAGAGGATTTATCATGGCTGAAGTCATTTTCAATAAATTAGGCAAAGTTTACTCCAACGGTTTCCGCGCGGTTCATGGCATTGATCTGAAAATCCATGATGGCGAGTTTATGGTTATTGTTGGTCCATCAGGCTGTGCTAAATCCACCACTCTGCGCATGCTGGCAGGTCTGGAAACCATCAGTGATGGCGAAGTTCGAATTGGTGATCGGGTGGTCAATAATCTGGCACCTAAATCACGTGGTATTGCCATGGTGTTCCAGAACTATGCGTTATATCCGCACATGACAGTGAAAGAGAATCTGGCCTTTGGCCTGAAACTGAGCAAGCTGCCAAAAGATCAGATTGAAGCGCAAGTCGCAGAAGCGGCCAAAATCCTGGAGCTGGAAGACCTGCTGGACAGACTGCCGCGCCAGTTGTCAGGTGGCCAGGCACAACGTGTGGCAGTAGGCCGGGCGATTGTGAAAAAACCTGATGTTTTCTTGTTTGATGAACCGTTGTCGAACCTCGATGCCAAGTTGCGTGCCTCAATGCGTATCCGCATCTCAGATTTGCATAAGCAATTGAAAAAAAGCGGCAAAGCAGCAACAACTGTTTATGTTACCCATGACCAGACCGAAGCCATGACCATGGGTGACAGAATCTGTGTAATGAAACTGGGCCACATCATGCAAGTTGATACCCCGGATAATCTCTACCACTTCCCTACCAACATGTTTGTTGCAGGTTTTATTGGCGCACCGGAAATGAACATCAAACCGAGTACGCTGGTAGAAAAAGAGGGGCAGATTGGCCTGACAGTTGGCCAATACACTCTGGTATTGAGTGAAAAACAGCAAGCCAAAGTGGCCGCCCATGCCGGAGAAAAAGTGTTCTTTGGTGTACGTCCAGAATTTATTCGCATGTCACAACAACCCTTTGCCAATAACCATTCGCAAGGTGAATTAGTTCGTGTGGAAAACATGGGGCATGAATTCTTCTTATACATCAAGGTTGACGACTTTGAATTGACTTGTCGCTTACCGTCTGATGAAGCACGGCCAATTATTGAAAGTGGCCTGCATCGCACCGTGTACTTCCAATTTGATATGGATAAATGCCATATCTTTGATGCAAAAACAGAAAAAAATATCTCTCTTTAACAGGAGCAGTACCCAATGAAAAAAGCGATCCTACACACGCTGATAGCATCCACTCTGGCTTTATTATCACATCAGGCTTTTGCACAGGATGACGTTAACCTACGCATGTCATGGTGGGGGGGCAATGGGCGTCATCAAATGACACTTAAGGCTCTGGAAGAGTTCCACAAGCAGCACCCCAATATTAATGTTAAAGCAGAATACACTGGCTGGGACGGTCATCTTTCTCGTCTGACGACGCAAATTGCGGGTGGAACTGAACCTGACGTTATGCAAACAAACTGGAACTGGTTGCCCATCTTCTCCAAAGACGGCACTGGCTTCTATGACTTAAATAAAGTGTCAGAGCAGTTGGATTTGGCTCAATTCGATCCGAAAGAACTGCAACAGACTACCGTTAATGGCAAATTAAACGGTATCCCGATTTCAGTGACAGCGCGTATTTTCTATTTTAATGACGCGACCTGGGCTAAGTCTGGTTTAGAGTATCCTAAAACGTGGGACGAATTACTTAAAGCAGGTTTAGTATTTAAAGAAAAACTGGGTGACCAATATTACCCTGTGGTATTAGAGCACCAGGATACTCTGGCATTAATTCGCTCTTACATGACACAAAAATACAACACCCCGACTATTGATGAAGCTAATAAAAAGTTTGCTTATACACCAGAACAGTGGGTTGAGTTCTTTACTATGTATAAGAAAATGGTTGATAACCATGTAATGCCATCCACTAAATACTATGCATCATTCGGCAAAAGTAATATGTACGAAATGAAGCCGTGGATTAATGGTGAATGGGGTGGTACTTATATGTGGAACTCCACCATTACTAAGTATTCCGATAACCTGACTAAACCAGCAAAATTGATACTTGGCCCTTATCCGATGTTGCCAGAGGCAAAAGATGCAGGTCTGTTCTTTAAACCTGCTCAAATGCTCTCTATTGGTAAATCGACTAAGTATCCTAAAGAAAGTGCCATGCTCATCAACTTCCTGCTTAACAGCAAAGAAGGTGTTGATGCTATGGGCTTAGAGCGTGGTGTACCACTGAGTAAAACTGCGGTAACTCAACTGCGTGCCAGCGGTGTAATTAAAGATGAAGACCCATCTGTTGCTGGTTTAAATATGGCATTAGAACTGCCACATGAAATGAAAACGTCACCATACTTTGATGACCCGCAAATCGTTTCATTGTTCCGAGATGCAATCCAATATATCGATTATGGTCAGAAATCTGTTGAAGAATCTGCGGAATACTTTAATAAACAAGGTGACCGTATCCTGAAACGCGCCATGAGATAATCTGTAAATCTATTTAACTTAAGTGGTTATTAAACCCTGCCATTGATTTGGCGGGGTTGTTTTGTTTTATAAATAAAAAATAATAATAGCCAATTAGATCGCCATCACAAATTAATATCTGATTAAAAAATTAATCTCTAAGAAAGATCTGGATCACACAAATAATTATCCATATAAATAGAATATGAATCCACATAAAGTGAAACATTGTTTCTTTGATTGTGGAATTGTTTTTTAGTCGTATGTTGATTTTTATAAACTTGTTAATGATTGTTGTTTTAAATAACCATAACCCTGGGATTATATAAAAAATGAAATTTAAATTACTTACTTTGGCAGTGGCATCTGTTATCAGTTTTAGTTCTGTTGCAACAACAATTGACTATCGGCATGAAATGAAAGATACCAGTAAATCTGATCATAAAGACCGTTTACTGATCTCCAACCGTTTTGCCAATGGTTTTGGTTTATCTTTAGAAGGGAAATGGGGCCAGCACAGCTCTGATACTACGCCTAATAAACCATTTAATGAGCAAGTCAGTAATGGTACCGAAGTGGTTGCCAGCTACGTCTATCAATTCAACAAAACATTCCAGATTGAGCCTGGTTTCTCATTAGAGTCATCATCTGACTCGAACAACTATCGCCCTTACCTGCGCGGTAAAGTGTCCTTTACTGATGATTTCTCTACCTCACTGCGTTATCGCCCATATTACAAGCGTAACCAGCCAGCTCAGACCAAAGCAACAGAGAAAGGCCATGAGTTCACCATGCTGTTTGCTTATAGTTTCTTGAAAGACTATTCAGCAGAATACGAATTAAACTACAAGAAATCTGAAGATGAAATTCTGGCAAATAAAGAAAAAGAAGAATGGAGTCATGATCTGAAAATTGCTTACAAATGGGATAAAAACTGGAAGCCATATGTTGCTATCGGCAACGTAGCAGGTAGCAAAACGACTGACGAGCGTCAAACTCGCTACCGTGTCGGTGTGCAGTACAGCTTCTAATTATTATGTTGTTATGAGTACCCTCATCATTATTTGTTAAATTATGCCCATACCCGTATTACTTTGGGGAAAAGTCGACTCCCGGTCACTTTTCCCCTTTTTTTATCAATGTAACTTCATTTCAGCCCAAGACCTGATATTTCCCCCCTGAATACTCACGTTAAACTCCCTGCTCTCAGCCAGAGAAAAATGAGACATTTAGTTACAGCGTAACGGCTATCCACGCCAAGATAAATCTCATATACTGGATAAATCAACAGCTACAGACTCGGAATTCAAGTATGACAGGGGAAGGACACCTTATTTTTTCTGTCGCCTGCGCTATCTTTGCCAAAAAAGTCGGTCTTACACCGGAACTGGCACAGGGTGACTGGTGGCATATTATCCCTGGCGCCCTGCTAACTTCCCTGCTACCCGATATTGATCACCCAAAGTCAATCCTTGGCCAGCGGTTAAAGTGGCTCTCCACCCCCATTGCTCGTGCATTTGGCCATCGTGGGTTTACCCATAGCCTATTGGCCGTTATTGGTGGTGTGGCACTATTTCAAATGGACATCTCACGCGATTGGATTATTCCCGCAGATGCGTTCCATGCAATGATTATTGGCTATTTCAGTCATTTGCTAGCGGATATGCTCACACCTGCTGGCGTACCGCTGTTATGGCCTTGCCGCTGGCGATTCTGTATCCCGCTATTACGCCCACAAAAAGGCAATCAATTAGAACGCGTATTCTGTGTTCTATTAGTTTGTTTTTCCGTCTATTGGCAAACTGATACCACCATTCCCTTGCTATCCTATATGGAACAATTGAAAAACTTTCGACTGTGATCACATTTTAATGGGTTAATAATCACCAATTTGAATGTATTCCATACAAATCAGGGTAAAAATTTATATAAAATTCCTTTTGGATATAAGTGAGCCTGAAGAGGAACTGCTACCATATGCGGCTAATTGCACCATGACGGTGCTTGGCTCTGTTCTAGATAAAAATAGTAATAGAATATGTGCCAGTATTTAAAATAATAATTTGGAGATATGGGGATGAACCTTCCGCTTGTGATTAACGTGCTGGTATTTGTAGCACTGCTATTACTATTGGCACAAACCCGGCATAAACAATGGAGTCTGGCCAAGAAAGTTTTGGTTGGCTTAGCACTGGGTGTGCTGTTTGGTCTGAGCTTGCAATGGGTATACGGTGCTGATAACCCGGTACTGAAAGAGTCCATCACCTGGTTTAATATTGTCGGAAATGGTTATGTGCAATTATTGCAGATGATTGTTATGCCGCTGGTATTCGCCTCAATCTTGAGTGCTGTCGCTAAACTGCATAATGCCTCTTCGCTAGGTAAAATTAGCGTACTGACAATCGGTACGTTGCTTTTCACCACCTTAATTGCTGCTCTGGTTGGCGTGCTGGTTACCAATCTGTTTGGCTTAACCGCTGAAGGCTTGGTACAAGGTACGCAAGAGACAGCACGTTTGAGTGCCATTGAAAGCAACTACTTAAGCAAAGTGACGGATTTGACAGTGCCGCAGTTGATCCTGTCGTTTATTCCGAAAAACCCGTTTGCCGATTTGACCGGGGCCAGTCCGACCTCAATTATCAGCGTGGTGATTTTCGCGACGTTCCTCGGTATTGCCTCACTGCAATTGCTGAAAGATGATGTCGAGAAAGGACAACGCGTATTAGTTGCTATTGATACGCTGCAAGCTTGGGTGATGAAACTGGTACGTCTGGTGATGAAACTGACCCCCTACGGCGTATTGGCACTAATGACCAAGGTTGTCGCTGGCTCTAATATTCAAGATATTATCAAGCTGGGGAGCTTTGTCGTTGCCTCCTACCTTGGTCTGGCGATTATGTTTGTGGTCCACGCCGTGTTGCTGTCATTCACTGGCATCAATCCGTTGAAGTTCTTCCGCAAAGTCTGGCCGGTGCTGACCTTCGCCTTTACCAGCCGCTCCAGCGCCGCCAGTATTCCGCTGAATGTGGAAGCTCAAACCCGCCGCTTGGGTATCCCGGAGTCCATCGCCAGCTTCTCTGCTTCCTTTGGTGCCACCATTGGGCAAAATGGCTGTGCTGGCCTCTATCCGGCGATGCTGGCCGTAATGGTCGCACCAACGGTGGGAATCAACCCTCTGGACCCAGTATGGATTGCCACACTGGTTGGGATTGTAACCATCAGTTCTGCCGGTGTTGCCGGTGTGGGCGGTGGTGCAACCTTCGCCGCGCTGATTGTTTTGCCGGCATTGGGCTTGCCAGTTACATTGGTTGCTTTATTGATCTCGGTTGAGCCATTGATTGATATGGGCCGGACCGCGCTGAACGTCAGCGGTTCAATGACCGCCGGTACCATTACCAGCCAATTGATGAAACAGACCGATAAAGAGATTCTCAACAGTGACGACGATGGCGATTTAGCGCATCAATAAACAACGCTAATTAGCCACTCTAGATTGTCAGATTGTCATTATTCAGAAAGCCAGTCAGTAAAATGACTGGCTTTCTGCTTTTAAAGTGCTTATTGCCGCTAATTAATTGGCGACGTCAACTACCCTATGGGTGATATTTCTCGACCAACGCCAGAGCAATGGCTTCAGTTTCTATATCAGGTACGCCGCGAATATTCTGCGCCCTGAAATGCATCTGAAAAGCCTTAATAACCTGAATGGTTTCATTATCCAGCACGCCGCTTTGTGGGATTTGATAACCATAACGGGCCAGTGCCTGCTGAATAACAGTAACTGAGCCGATATCATACTTATTTCGACCATCAATATACTTAGCGACTGTTGCGTCATCTGGCCAGGCGCCTATGCCTTGCTGCGCCAAACGCTGCCATGGGAATAGCGGACCGGGATCAGATTTTCGCTGTGGAGCAATATCGCTGTGAGCTACGACATTCATCGGAGCAATATTATAACGCTCGACAATATCTCTGGTAAGGCGCTCAATCAATTCAATCTGAGACTCATTGTAAGGATACCACCTTCTACCCAACATCCTCTCAGTGAAGCCCTTATTGACGATTTCGATACCGATAGAGGTATCATTGAGACTGGTGCGCCCTTCCCAGTAACTCACCCCGGCATGCCAAGCTCTTTGGCTTTCAGGCACCAATTGCAAAACAACCGGTTTGCCCTCAACATTTTGGGGATGTGTTTTTACCAAATAATGGGCACTGACATTACCCTGAGTCAGTATTCGCAGTGATTCAGCATCATCTGTTGCAGTATAATGAAGCACTAAAAAACGCACTCGTTCATTTTGAGCCACTGATGGATGATTAGTATCGATTTTATAATCATCACGGTCGATCAGTTTATGCGGCCGGTCACTGTGAGGGCTACTACAACCCGCCAATAGCAGTAACAAACCCGCGCTTAATAACTTCCTCATCATTTTTCTCCCTATAATATGATTAAGCACGGTTATAGTGACCCAACCGAATTAAATGGACTGTCAACAATACATTTAATTAACAAATCACAAGACCGAATAATACCAAACACAATAAATAGTATTAGATTGATAATTATACATAGAAATTAATTGCTGTTATGGCTGTTTTAACAACCCAGCTTACCGTCATATCACTGATTTTGGTACGTCGGGCCGCTTACACCTTGGCGCGGGGGATTTACCAATAAAAAACGGCTCCTGGTTAAAGGAGCCGTCCGGCATCGCTGGGAAGGAATAAATAGTTATAATTAACAGCTGATTAAAAATATCCAATAATTATAAAGTATTTACCCTATTTCGCTTTATCCTCAGAAAGGATAATCACGGTAACCCATTTGCTCTGAGATGTTACGTGCTGCGCGATGCAAAGATTTAACTATGTCACTCTTGCTGTCTTCAGAAAAACGCAGCGTCGGGTATGAAATACTTAAGCCCGCGATCACCACACCGAAACGGTCGAAAACAGGTACAGCGATACAACGCAAACCTTCTTCTTGCTCCTCGACATCTTCACCAAAGCCCTGCTCACGCACCAGATCCAGCACTGGCAATAATGCAGCCGCGCTATCCAGGGTGTGTTTAGTGCTACGGGTGAACTCGATATGAGACAAGATTTCCTCTACTTCACCACGGTCACGCCACGCCAATAACACTTTACCAATTGCGGTACTGTGCAGTGGGTTACGACGACCAATACGGGAATGCATCCGCAGGTTATACATAGAATCAATTTTATGAATATAAACAATGCTGTCTTCATCCAATGCACCCAAGTGAATAGTTTCACGAGTTTCATTAGATAATTCACGCATCTGTATATCTGCGCTACGAATCAAATCAACATTTTGTAGCGCTTTAGCCCCCAGCTCAAATAACTTCAGCGTAAGGGAGTATTTCTCTGATTCGCCTTCCTGGGCAACATACCCCAGGGATTTCATGGTCTGGAGAAAGCGGTAAACCGTACTTTTTGGCATCATTACACGTTGGGAAAGCTCGGTAATACCAATTTCCCGTTCTTCACCCAATGCTTGTAAGATGCCAAAAACCTTCAGAACCGACGACACAGAGTCGGGCTGTTTATCTAGATCTGCAATAGCCATTTCTTGGTTACCCTACTCAGTTTTCTGTGTTTCATAAAACAATATGTTTTAAAAAAAATAGAACAGTGGTTTTATTATAAAGGGAAGTTGCGAGACTGTGCAATAAACCAATGTGAATAATAAGATATTAACCTTGCAGACAGCAAATTAGCCTCTTTCCATGAAAGAGGCTAGTGCAAAATTTAACTATTGCCAGACTGATTCAGGCAAAGTAGCCAAATAAAGTGCAGGTTTGCCATGAACATCAGATGTGAACAGAACTTGTTTATCATCAGGGGTAAAGGAAGGATGTGGATGCGTCACCTGCCGATCACCTTCAAACACCTGCCATGAGGTATCGTGGCGAGCAACACGATGCTGGCTGCCATTTTTCATGTTGAATACATACAGGAAAGGATCGTTTTCGATCTTATAGCCGCTATCGTCTTGTACATCTACCGGTGCATCTGAACCATCGCCGACCATCAACGTACCGTCATAGTTACTCATCAGATGGGAACACGCCGGCATAGAGGTCAATTGGCGATTTTCCAATGTCTGTGGGTCAGCACTGTAGATAAAGCGATCCGGGCTGCCTTTCAAATAGGAGACATACACCAGCGCCGAACCATCGGGTACCCAGAACTCATGGGTGCAGCTTTCGCCTTCAGCATGAGTTTTCACTTTACGCATGTTGCTGCCATCTTCATTGATTAGCCACATACGTGCATCAACCAGATCGTGTGGACCTTCATGGCAGAATGCGACCGTACTGTCATCATAAGGGCGATAGATTGGGTGACCTAGCCATTGATTCTCTTGCAAAATCACCGCCGACTCACCGGTTTTCAAGTCAACACGCATCAAACGGCAACAAGGCTTAGTGAAATAGAACTCGTGGAATTTTTTCCAATCGGTCAAGGGGACCCAGTCTTCGCGTTTAATTTCAATACCGACCAACTTGGTACAATCTGAATTGGCGACCCAGGTACCGTAACCCACCCACTCTTCAGGCACCTGATAAACCACGCTCTCTTCCAGTGTGGCAAGACAGACTCGCATCAGGTTACGCCCATCTTTGACATAAAACAGTGCATCATCTTCAGGTGACAAGAAACCACCAAAGGTATTGTCGCCACGCCCTTCTGTCAGTTGTGTTGCCACTTGCGTGTTGAGATCCAACAAGTAGTAGTTCCACGGACCATCAAAAGCGCCGCCGAACAATAACTTACTGCCATCACGGGTGAAACATTTTTGATAGAAATAGTTACGGTGGCAAGTGACATCAGGCGGCGTTAACCGTGTAACTTGTGCACCGGTAGAGGCATCCTGATATGTGTGAAATGTCAGGGGGATTTGTTTACCTTTGGCCATCAGGAAAGTCCTTAAAATCATCAGAGAATTAAAATTTGCCCGCAGAGGAACCTGTCAGGCTATTACTATCTCACATTATAGAAACGATGTTTCATTTTTCCGTGATCGCGGTTCCATTTTCACTGATTTAGCCAAATTACTGTGCTTATCAGCCTGTTAATCTGATTGCGATAACTGTACAACATCGCTATTTACAAATAAGCCGGCTGGCAAGGATGCATTCAAGCACAATACTGGTTAGCATATAAACACTTACCTACATCATTATTTTTACAGATAAAACCTATGATCCCATCATCAAACGATGGCATGCCGGTTCCTCAGCGCTATGCTGCAATATTGGTTATTGCACTCGGTATTACCATAGCGGTGTTGGATGGCACTATCGCCAACGTAGCTTTGCCAACCATCGCTCGTGACCTCAATGCCAGCCCAGCCACGTCTATTTGGGTCGTGAATGCTTACCAGTTAGCTATCACCGTGTCGTTGCTCTCAATGGCATCGCTGGGCGATATCATCGGTTATCGGCGGGTTTATCAGGCAGGTTTACTGGTGTTTAGTGTGACATCGCTGTTCTGTGCTCTGTCTGACTCCTTATGGACGCTAACATTTGCCCGTGTGCTGCAAGGGCTTGGCGCAGCAGCCTTAATGAGTGTTAATACTGCATTGATTCGGATTATTTATCCACGAGCACAACTGGGCCGTGGTATCGGTATTAATTCATTGATTGTGGCCGTTTCCGCCGCCGCCGGTCCCACCATTGCCGCGGCGGTGCTATCGGTTGCTTCATGGCAGTGGCTATTTGCCATTAATGTCCCCATCGGCTTGTTGGCATGGTTGTTAGGTATGAAGTATTTGCCTGCCAATAATATGAAAAGTAACGGTAACCGTTTCGATTTTACCAGTTGTGTGATGAATGCTCTGACCTTTGGTTTACTGATAACCGCTATCAGTGGCTTTGCTCAGGGACAAAGCCCAACCCTGATAGCGGCTGAAATTATCGCATTGCTGCTAATTGGTTTCTTCTTTGTACGCCGTCAACTTAGTCAGTCTTTCCCGCTGCTTCCGGTTGATTTACTGCGTATTCCTATTTTTGCATTATCAATCGGCACTTCTATTTGCTCTTTTGCCGCACAAATGCTGGCAATGGTGTCACTGCCCTTCTTTTTACAAACTGTTCTGGGCCGTGATGAAGTGGCAACCGGACTGCTGTTAACCCCATGGCCGTTGGCAACCATGGTGGTAGCCCCGATAGCCGGGCGATTAGTCGAACGTTATCATGCAGGATTATTAGGCGGGATAGGTTTGGCGGTGTTTGCCAGTGGTTTGTTCCTGCTAGCATTGCTGCCAGCCAACCCGAGTGATGTGGATATTATCTGGCGGATGGTGCTATGTGGTGCCGGTTTTGGCCTGTTTCAGTCGCCGAATAACCACACCATTATTTCTGCTGCACCGCAACATCGTAGCGGTGGGGCCAGCGGCATGCTAGGCACCGCCCGTTTACTGGGGCAAACCTCTGGGGCGGCATTAGTGGCATTAATGTTCAATCTGTTTTCAACCAGTGGCACTCATGCTTCTCTGGTGCTGGCTGGCTGCTTTGCCAGTATCGCCGCATTGGTGAGTGTGCTGCGCATAAGCCAGAAACGTGGCTAGACTCGGGTTGCAATAAAAAAACCCCGCTGGCGGGCGGGGTTTTTAATCAGAAGAGTTGGTGGTGGCTACTTCAGATACTGGCCTGAACGTAGCGCTTCAATACGTTTGTCCAGCGGCGGATGTGACATAAACAGCTCGCTGAAGGTTTTGGACTTACCATTAATGCAGAAAGCCATCATGTTGCCTGCTTCCTGTGGCTCATAGCTGGTTTTCAGCCGTTGCAGAGCCGCTATCATCTTCTCACGCCCTACCAGTTTCGCTGAGCCGGCATCAGCGTGGAATTCGCGATGGCGCGAGAACCACATGGTGATAATGCTGGCCAGAATACCAAAGACCAATTCCAAGACCATTGATACGGCAAAGTAGACCATCGGGTTACCAGCGCTACTGCTTTCATTATCACGGTCCCCTGATAGGAAACCGGCCGCGACTTGCGCAATCAGGCGTGAAATGAAAATTACAAAGGTATTCACAATCCCCTGAATCAAGGTCATGGTGACCATATCGCCGTTAGCAACGTGGCTAATTTCATGAGCAATAACGGCTTCTGCTTCATCACGGCTCATGTTCTGCAATAGACCTGTACTCACTGCCACTAAAGAGGCATCACGACGAGCCCCGGTCGCAAAGGCGTTAATATCCGGTGCCTGATAAATAGCAACTTGTGGCATAGCAATACCGGCTTGCTGAGATTGGCGACGTACCGTATCCAGCAACCAGCGCTCAGTTTCATTGCGCGGTTGTTCGATAACCTCACCACCCACTGAACGCAAAGCCATCCATTTGGACATCAGCAACGAAACAAATGCGCCGCCGAAACCGAACAGACCAGCCATGATCATCAGCCCTTGTACACTGCTGGACTGAATACCTGTCAGGCTTAGTACCAACCCGAACACCAACATGACTGCCAGGTTGGTGAGAAGGAACAGAGCGATACGCATCATAAAAATTTATTTCCTTATTGTTTTAAGTCGACACTGTGTTGAGTCACATGGGTCTTAAGTCAAAATTGGCATAATCCTGGATGATGACTTAGCCAAATTACTACTGAGATACGCTGATCGTATGGGCATCTGATAAATTTTCAAGGCTTGTTAAGTTCTAACAGAGTAAATCAACATAACTTTACAAATTTGGATACTTTTCATTACATATTTTGCTATTTTTTCGCCAATTGATAAATTCGGCGATGAAAAAAACGTAAAAAAAATCCGGGCTCTTTTTAAGGCCCGGATCCTTCATATTATCTGCTGACTTATTTTGCCGCAGGTGCTGCCGCTGGTGGTGATTCAACTTGCGGCTGCGCTTTTTCTTTATGAGCCAAATCCAAAGCAATATGAACAGTCTCATCCAGATAAGGGTCTGGCTCCTGATAGTCTTTTGGCAAATCCTCCAATGACTTCAGTGGCTTTTTACCTTCACGTTTGAAACGCTCATTCAAGCGATTCAGTCGCGTGGCATCATCATCATGGTTCTCTTTTTCACGCTGAGCGTAATTGAGAGAGACGATGTTGCGTTTTTCTTTCGACGCTTTATAACGCTCAATATCTTGCTGAATATGCTGGAATTCAGGATCAGCGGCAATCCGCGCTGTATGTGCTTTCAGTAACTCCGGCTCCAGTGGCTTCAGATCACCACTCTTGACGTAACTGGCCGCATTGATACTGTCCCAAGGCAAGGCATTGTCTTCGAAACTCTCACCCGTTTCCGCCGGATCAACACCGGTTGGCATCACGATATCCGGGGTTACCCCTTTACGCTGAGTACTGCCACCGTCTACCCGATAGAATTTCTGGATAGTGTATTGCAGTGAACCTAACGCAGGCCATTCCGGGCGCAACATTTGATCATAAATACGATTTAACGACCGATACTGTTGAACAGTACCTTTACCAAAGGTTGGTTCACCGACAATTAATGCACGACCATAGTCCTGCATGGCAGCAGCAAAGATTTCGGAAGCGGATGCACTGTAGCGGTCCACCAATACCACGAGCGGGCCTTTGTAGTACACCACGCCATCAGTATCACTGTCTTCACGCACTTTGCCGTTGTTATCCCGCACTTGAACCACCGGCCCACTCGGAATAAACAAACCGGACAGCGACACAGCCTCGGTCAGAGCACCACCACCATTACTGCGCAAGTCAATAATAATGCTACTGACATTCTCTTTCTCCAGCTTCTGCAATTGCACCTTAACGTCTTCGGTCAGGCCAACATAGAAACCAGGGATATCCAGTACACCGACACGCTCTTTGCCGATAGTTTTCACCGACATTTTCACTGCGCGATCTTCAAGACGAATGCGTTCACGGGTCAAGGTTACAGTGCGCGGTTTAGTACCTTTACCGGCCGGTAAAATCTCCAGCCGCACTTTACTGCCCTTCGGCCCTTTAATGAGTGCCACGACATCATCAAGACGCCATCCAATCACATCCACCATCGGCTTACCGGTTTGACCCACACCGATCACCCGATCACCTACGGCGATAGTTTTACTTTTCGCCGCGGGGCCACCTGGAACCATAGAGTTGATTAAGGTGTAATCATCATCCATTTGCAAGACAGCGCCAATACCTTCCAGAGACAAGCTCATTTCAGTATTGAACTGTTCGGTATTACGTGGCGACAGATAGTTGGTATGCGGGTCAATTTCATGCGCAAACGCATTCATAATTAGCTGGAACACATCTTCGCTATTACTTTGCGTCAAACGCTTAATGGCCGCCTGATAGCGTTTTGTCAGCGTCTCTTTGATTTCTTTATCCGTTTTACCGGTTAATTTCAAATTAAGCTGATCGTACTTAACTTTTGCGTCCCAAAGCTTATTCAGCTCAGCTTCGCTGGTAGGCCAAGGTGCTTTACCACGGTCAATATCAATGGTGTCATTACCGGTAAAGACCATTGGCCGGTCCAGTACTGACAATGCATATTGATAGCGCTCAAAGCGACGTTTTTGCGCCAAATTGAATAAAGCGAAAGGCGTGTCCAACTGGCCTGATTTTAACTCATCATCCAGCGACTGCTTTTTATCCGCAAACTGTGCCACATCTGATGCCAACAACACGTTATGGCTGTAATCCAGCATGTTGAGGAATCTATCAAATATTTTGGCGGAAAACTGATCGTCCAGTGTAAATTGACGATAGTGAGAGCGAGTGAAGCGCGATGTTACGCGCTCACTCACGGTTGCATGCTCGGGTTCCTGACGCAGTTGAGGTAGCTGATCGATGCGATAGGTGGTATCCGCTGCGTAACTCGCCCCCGCCAGTAACAAGCCTGCGATTGCTGTTAGTCTGACAAATTTGTTCATGCCTAGGTTGGCCTCCGTATCAGAACTGCAAGTGTTCTGCGCGCACAATCATCGCCAGACCGGAAGATAGCTGCACCCGTACGCCATCTTTAGCGATTTCTAATACGGTTGCATCCATCGCGCTCTTACCTGCTCTGACTTTGATTTCTTGACCAATTTGCAGTTTAGAGATATCTGTGACCGGCACAGGGCGTGGCTGGTTTTCCTCGGCCTGTGGCCGAGGTGGCCGAGCCTGTGGTGGGCGAGGTGACTGACGAGGCTTGCGGTTTTCCGAAGCCACACCCGCTTCACGACGCGGCGCAGGTTTTTTACCTGCCGGACGTGGGCGACGTGGCTCTGGGGTTTCACCCGCAGCAATGGCAGCTTCGCGCTTTTTAGCTTGTTGTTCAGCACGTTGTGCCTGAACACGGGCTTTCGCCTCTTCTAGCTGTTTGCGGGCATGTTCTACATGTTGCTCTTCCAGCACACCACAAGGGTTGCCGTCTAAATCAACACGTTCAGCACCGACTTTGACCCCATAAAGATAACGCCAGCTTGAGGTATAGAGACGCAGCGCAGAACGCAATTGCGTTTTGCTTAAATTCTCTTCCCCCTGAACACGTTCGACCAGATCTTGAAAAATACCGATCTTCAGTGGACGTGCTTCGCCTTCGGCGGTGAAGCAAAGCGGGAACCGCTCAGCCAAAAAGGCTATGACTTCTTTACTACTGTTCAACTTAGGTTGATTTTCCATGAAATTTCCTGATTACAACGGGTTTGCCAACCAGCGCAGGCATGAACAGGCGTCATTATAATGACGCCATCAGCAATTGCCACGTTATCCGTATATCAACTTGCAGTCTGTGTGACATATTTCTCACTGTCACACAGGTCAAGATGCTCGCAAAGCCCCGCCACAACTGAGATTAAACCCAATTCATCAGCGTCATCAAAGCGATCATAAACAATGCTGTCGATATCCAAAACGCCGATAATTTTACCCTTCACAGTGATTGGCAGCACAATTTCAGCATTACTTGCGGCGTCACAGGCAATATGTCCGGGGAATGCATGCACATCCGCCACTCGCTGAACGCGGTTTTCTGCCACGGCAGTTCCACATACGCCTTTGCCGATTGGAATACGGACACAGGCGATTTTCCCTTGAAAAGGACCCAGCACTAATTGTTTGCCGTCGATCAAGTAAAAACCGGCCCAATTCAACCCATCAAGACGCTCATAAAGTAAAGCGCTGGCATTAGCCAAAGTAGCAATGAAATTCGTTTCACCTGCAATCAGGGCACTTAAGTCACGTTTTAATTCCGCGTAGAATTCTGCTTTTTTCATGTAATGACCGTTAGAAACCTAAGAATAGCCAGAGGCGATAGTTATGCTTAGCTTATATAAAGTAATCATTAAATACCCTTGGCTACAAGGTTATTCCGCTATAACGAAGTAAAAGAGTTATCGCCATCGGGGGTTTGGCCCGTTTTGCCCCTTGTTTTGACCGATTGCTCTGCTACCATCCGCGCTATTCTTTATAAACCGGTGTCAGCATCAGGGTTTTATAATATGAAGGTACATGCCATTCAACGGCCACTCTCCACTGCAAGGGTTCAGCGTTGCTGCCAGTGCGATGCGCTATTTACCCTGCCGCCGCTCAATGGTACACAAACAGCCTATTGCCCACGATGCAGCGCAAAAATTGCCAGTGGGCGCGATTGGTCCCTTACCCGCCTGACCGCCATGGCGGTTGCCATGTTACTGCTGATGCCATTTGCTTTTACCGAACCGCTGATTACCATTCGCCTGCTCGGCACGCGGATTGATGCCAGTCTGTTAGAGGGTATCTGGCAAATGAGTCGTCAGGGTGGCCCGATTACAGCCAGTATGGTGGCATTTTGTATTATTGGCGCTCCCGTTACACTCACCGCATCGATTCTGTATCTGCGTATCGGCAGCCGGATTGGCATGAACCTGCGCCCGGTGTTATTGATGCTGGAGCGGCTAAAAGAATGGGTCATGCTAGATATCTATCTTATCGGTATGGCGGTGGCCTGTATTAAGGTCAAAGAGTATGCGGACGTTATGCCCGGTGGCGGGTTGATAGCGTTTCTGGCTCTGACGTTACTCAGTATTCTGACGCTGGTGCATTTGAATCTGGAGCAGTTGTGGGAGCGATTTTATCCCCAGGAGCAGCCCCCCGGCCCCCGGGAAACATTGCGCATTTGCCTGTCATGCCATTATACCGGACACTGCGATGCACACGGCCGCTGCCCACGCTGCCATACCCCTTTGCGCCATCGCCGCCGCCATAGCATCCAAAAAACCTGGGCGGCGTTAATTGCCTCGATAGTCCTGCTGTTGCCTGCTAATCTTTTACCGATATCAATTGTTTATGCCAATGGCTCCCGCATGGAAGATACTATTTTCTCCGGCGTGGTCTCTTTGGCCTCATCGGGTAACCTGCCCATCGCCGCGGTGGTGTTTATCGCCAGTGTGTTGGTGCCGTTTACCAAGGTGATTGTGTTGCTAACATTGTTGCTCAGCATTCATCTAAAGACGCAACATAGCCTTAAAACGCGCATGCGATTACTGCGACTGATTACCTGGATTGGCCGTTGGTCGATGCTAGACCTCTTTGTTATTGCGTTAATGATGTCGCTGATTAATCGTGATCAGCTCCTTTCCTTCACTATGGGACCGGCAGCCTTCTATTTTGGGTCTGCGGTCATTTTGACTATCCTTGCTGTTGAATGGCTCGATAGCCGATTGATTTGGGATGCACATGCAACAGGAAACGCCGAGTACACCGACTGAGGCACAGATTAAACATAAACGCCGGATATCGCCTTTCTGGTTGCTGCCTTTTATTGCCCTGCTGATTGCCGGTTGGCTGATTTATAACAACTGGCAGGACCGCGGTACCGAAGTCACTATTGATTTCCAGTCTGCCGCCGGTATTGTGGCGGGCCGAACCCCGATTCGCTATCAGGGCGTTGAAGTCGGGATGGTGCAATCCATCAGTCTGGATGATGACCTGCGCAATATAAAAGTCACCGCCAGTATCAAAAATGATATGGAAGACTCATTGCGAGAAGGGACACAGTTCTGGCTAGTGACGCCCAAGGCCTCTTTGGCCGGGGTCTCTGGCTTGGATGCGCTAGTCGGTGGTAACTATATCGGGATGATGCCAGGCGAGGGCAAACCGCAGAGCCACTTTACCGCATTGGATACCCAGCCTAAGTTCCGCCTGAATACCGGCGAATTGATGGTTCACCTCCATGCCCCCGATTTGGCCTCACTCAATAACGGCTCTCTGGTTTACTACCGTAAAATCCCGGTGGGTAAAGTCTATGACTACAATATCGCGCCTGATAATAATGGCGTTGTCATTGATGTACTGATTGATCGGCGCTTCGCCAAATTGGTAAAAAACGATACCCGCTTCTGGAATGTGTCTGGTTTTAAAGGTGACTTCAGTCTCAGTGGCGCGTCGGTTCAAATGGAAAGTCTGGCTGCCTTGGTCAATGGTGCCATTGCCTTTGACTCACCCAAAAACAGCCCAGATGCGAAACCGGACCAACCCTTTCAGCTCTACCCCGATTTAGCACATAGCCAACGTGGTGTGGCAATTACGCTGGATTTACCCAGTGGGAGTAGTTTAAGCGAGGGGAGAACACCGCTGATTTATCAAGGGTTACAGGTAGGCACCCTGACCAAAATGACACTTCAACCGGACAGTAAGGTGACCGGTGAACTGACCATTGACCCTTCAGTGGTCGATTTGATGCGTGCAGGCAGCCGCATTGAAATGAACAGCCCCCGAATCAGTCTTAATGATGCCAAACTGAGTGAACTCTTGACTGGCAATACATTAGAGTTAATCCCGGGTGAAGGGGCACCACAAAAACACTTTACCGTGTTACCAAGCAGTAAAAGTCTGTTGCAGCAGCCCAATGTGCTCGAATTGCAATTAACTGCACCGCAAAGTTATGGCATTGATATCGGCCAGCCGATCTCGCTACATGGAATTAAAATTGGCCAAGTCTTGACCCGTGAGCTATCAGCCGACGGTGTTACCTTCACGGCAGCAATTGAAGCCAAATACCGTGATTTGGTGCATAAAGACAGCAAGTTTGTGGTGAACAGTCGGCTGGAGGTAAAACTCGGGATTGATGGCATTGATATTCAGGGTGCCAGTGCGCAGGAGTGGATTGATGGCGGTATTCTGATACTGCCGGGCAGTAAAGGTGCAGCCCTGAATAAGTATCCGCTGTATAGCAGTGTCGCCAAAGCTACCGATGGCATTTTAGGCAACGCCCCCGCCACAACACTAAGTTTAACTGCTGCCAGCTTGCCCGATGTGCAAACCGGTTCTGTGGTGTTATATCGCAAGTTTCAGGTAGGTGAAATTACCCATATCAGGCCAAAAGCCAATGAGTTTGAAGTAGATGTCTATATTCAGCCCGAATATCGCAATTTACTCACTGATAAGAGCATTTTCTGGGCCGAAGGTGGGGCGAAAGTCCAGTTGAACGGCAGTGGGCTAACTGTGCAGGCATCTCCATTGAATCGCGCTCTAAAAGGAGCTATCAGCTTTGATAATCTGGAAGGTGTGACACTGGATAAGGGGGCCAAACGCACCTTGTATGGTAATGAAACCGCCGCCCGTGCTGTCGGTAGTCAAATCATCTTGCGCACCTTTGATGCCAGCAAACTGGCAACCGGCATGCCGATTCGTTATTTGGGTATCAATATTGGCCAAGTCGAATCGCTGAAACTGGCACCAGAGCGCAACGAAGTGTTAGCCAAAGCCGTGCTTTATCCAGAATATGTGCAGAACTTTACCCGGGCCGGTACCCGCTTTTCTATTGTCTCGCCGGAGATATCAGCCGCAGGGGTCAATAATCTGGACACCTTGTTCCAACCTTATATTAATGTAGAGCCGGGTAAAGGTGGCACATTACGTACTTTTGAGTTGCAAACCGCCACTATTACCGACTCCCGTTATCTTGATGGGCTGAGCCTTATTCTGGATACCGCTGAGGCAGGATCATTGCAAGTTGGCACACCGGTCCTCTTCCGTGGGCTTGAAGTAGGTACTGTTACCGGGTTTAACCTTGGTGCGATGTCTGATCGCGTGCAAGTATCGATACGGATCAGCCAGAAATTCCAGCAGTTGGTGCGGCAAAATAGCGTGTTCTGGCTGGCATCAGGGTACAACCTTGAATTCGGTCTAACCGGTGGTGTGGTGAAAAGCGGCACCTTCCAGCAATTTATACGCGGCGGCATTGCTTTCGCGACCCCACCAACTACGCCACTGGCCCCTAAGGCCAGCATAAATCAGCACTTCTTGCTTAACCCAGAAGAGCCGAAAGATTGGCGCAATTGGGGTACAGCAATCCCCCGCTTTTAGGTGCTCATCAGGGTAGCTCACACTGGGCTGCCCTGATAATTCCCCAACATTATTTCTGCGTAAAGATTAATCTTCGTGTGCAACCTGCTGCTCACTCGGTGTCACCACCACATCCAGCACACATTGTCGCAACCAACGATGCGCCGGATCAGCATCCATGCGCGGATGCCACAACATCGAAACCGTAATAGTCGGTAAGGTTAAAGGAAGCGGAAAACTGTACATCCCTCGGCGCAGATTCTGGCTATGCCGTTCGGGAACCGTCGCCACCAAGTCCGTCCCTCTCACCAGCGCCAATGCGGTGGATATAGAATCAACCGAGGCGATAATATTCCGTTCAATCCCAAGTAATTGTAGTGCCTCATCAATCGGTCCTTTATGGCCCTGACGCCGTGAAACCACAATATGCCCCTGAGTTGCATAACGCACGGGGGTGATGTCCTCCCCACATAGCGGATGACCATCACGCACTACGCCCATAAAGCGATCGCGGAAAAGTGCCCGTGTTCGTAATTCAGGGCTGGCAGTCGGGCCCACCACCCCCGTTTCCAGATCCACCATGCCATCACGTAACAATGCGCTGTCTTTATTCAATTTTTGCATGAAATGCAGTTACACATTGGGGGCTTGTTGATGAATCCGAGTCAGCAATGCGCCGCCAAAGTTTTCGACAAAGCCATCGCTGGTACGCAAAGTGAAGGTACGCATCAACTGTGCCAGGTCCAGTTTTGCCGCAGGCCGCAGCGCCGATGTGGCTTCTTGTACTAATTGGCTGACCTGTTCACGCAGTTCAAGTGCTCTTGGTGTAGGTACCAAGGCGCGCCCTGCCCTGACCAGCAAGGGATCACCGGTTGTTTTACGCAATCTTGCCAACGCCCGGCTCATCGCCGATGGGCTAAGCCCTAATCGCTGGGCAGCACGCGCTACGCTCCCCTCGGCCAGCAGAACATTGAGTGTGATTAATAAATTGAGATCAGGTTTTGTCATGTACTGACTCTAGCACAACCTCATGCTGACATGGCGTTTTATGCATGGATAAACTGCATTCCATGCGCCTTCCGCCTTATGATGTAATGCCCTAGTCTCTCCTGAACAGGTCATTCAGGAGTTAATCTATTAATGAAAATCAATACCGAAAACATCAATAGTGACATCATCGCCAACAGTGCGCTAAGCAGAATAGTTATCAGCCTCTCCCTGCCGATGCTGCTTTCTTCATTAGCAACCAGTATCGCCAATGTGGGCTTACCCACGTTAACACTCACTTTCAGTGCCTCTTTTCAAGCGGCGCAGTGGGTCGTTTTAGCCTATTTACTGGCGATTACCACCTCGGCCATCAGCATTGGCCGTTTGGGGGATATCACTAACAAACGCCGATTGTTGAATGCGGGGATTGGTTTATTCACAGTGGCCTCTCTGGGTTGCGCGTTAGCCCCTGACATCGGAGTGTTAATTGCTGCCCGTGTGTTACAGGGATTAGGGGCCGCCACCATGATGACACTGACTCTGGCGCTGGTCGGTGAGGCGATTAGTAAAGAAAAAATCGGGCGGGCGATGGGCATGCTCGGCAGCATCTCGGCTATCGGCACGGCACTTGGGCCATCAGTGGGCGGCATGTTAATCAGCGGATTCGGTTGGGCAGCGATGTTCCTGATTAACATCCCTTTTGGGTTATTAGCCCTATTTTTGCTATCACGCTATTTACCCATCTCCGACTCATTCCCTAGCACTAACAACGAATTACAACAGGCCCATGGTGGTTTTGATCCTCTTGGGATGCTATTGCTGGGCCTGACTCTGGCACTGTATGCCCTTGCCATGACGCTGGGCCATGGCACCTTCGGCACACTTAATTTAGTGTTATTACTCGCTGCGGTAATCGGCATCGGATTATTCATCTGGGCGGAAAAGAACACCCCATACCCATTAATTCAAACCGCTATGTGGCGCCACTCACAACTGCGTAGTGCATTGATAGTCAGTGCATTGGTCACCACTATCATGATGGCAACATTAGTCGTTGGGCCATTCTATCTTTCACGGGCTTTTGCCATGAGTACACCATGGGTTGGATTGTCGATGTCCGCCGGCCCGATAGTCGCGGCACTCATCGGGGTTCCTGCGGGTTATCTGGTCGACAGATTCGGTGCTCAAATGATGGTGATTACAGGATTAACGGCGATCACTACCGGGGCAATTGCACTGTCGATGATCGGGCCAATTGCCGGCCTGCCCGGCTATATTTTGCCGGTCTGCCTGATTACAGCTGGCTATGCTATTTTCCAGGCTGCGAATAATACGCTGGTGATTAAATCTGTTGGCGCGCAACAACGAGGCATTGCATCCGGCCTGCTGAATCTTTCGCGCAATCTCGGGCTGATTACTGGCGCCGCTGTCATGGGGGCTATTTTCGCCTTTGCCTGCGCCCAGCAAAACATTCAATTAGCAACCGTAGATCATATCACCCAGGGAATGCAGTTTACTTACCGCATAGCCGCCCTATTGGGCGGTACTGCTTTAGCTATTTCTGCAATATATTCAAAAAATAAATCTAATCAATAGCCAGGATCTTTGATATGGATCTCAGCATATCCTTATTTGGCTGAATGGATTCATGCCAGTAAACCCCCGATATAAAAACATCAATTTATCTTGAATAAAATAGCTAACCCATTTTTAAATTTTTGCCAGTACAAATAGGAATAAATGATGTAAATGAGATGGATAAAGATTTTTTAATTAATTTTAAACACTTTCTAAATCTTGCTGCTATTAATTAAATATCTAAATTTTTAATGATTTGTTACATAAACATTAGTTTCGCTACGTTATTGGCGCAACTCTGTTCTCGCTTACCTGGCTGCAAATTAGATGATTAAGGAAGCAATAATGAAGAGAATCTTACTTATTTTAGGTGCGGTGATGGTACTACAGACAGCGCCAGTGCAAGGTGCAGGTACCGCCAGTGGAACACTAAACGCAACACTCAACATCATCGCCGGTTGTTACATCGATAATGGTCTCGGGAGTGGCAACTTAAGTAATCTGGGCACTGTAAATTTCGGCACAGTGAGCGACCTAACCGCACCTCTTAGCGTGACATTCAGTGGCACGACCAACGATTCACTTAAATTGCATTGCAGCAATAATACCGCTTATTCCATCGCAATAGATAATGGGCTGCATGACAACTCTGGGCAACGCCGACTGGCTGGCGGAACATCAGAATTCGTCAATTATAACCTTTACAGAGACAACGGTTTTCTTCAGCCATGGAATGCGACGCCAGTATCCGGCACGGTTGATGGAACGGGCACTGGGTTGGCCACCGCGATCCCACTGACTATTTATGCCCGCGTCCCTGTTCAAGCGACACCCAGTGTCGGCACCTATCTCGATACTGTTACCGTCACTGTTACCTGGTAATGGCAGGCCGCTTGTTTGCTCTGACCGCCACTTGCAGCTTGTTACTGCTGCCACTTTTTCCCGTTGGGGCTATAACGAAAAATGCCAATATCACCGTCCGTGCCACGCTATTGCCCACTTGTACTGCGGGCACCATTGTTAATGGCGCAACCAGTTTTGGTACCCTGAATTTCGGCACTGTGGTAGCGCTAACTACTCCGATTGCCGTCGCCGGTCAGGGAAATAACGGTGCCATTTCCGTCCAATGCAGTAAGGGGACCAGTTTTAATGTGCTACTCAGTGGCGGGCAGAGTGGTAGCACTGCCAGCCGTTATTTGGCCGGCGGCCCGTCAGGCCAGCATGTTAATTACAACCTGTATACCGATGCGGCACATAGCAAAGTTTGGGATAACCTGACTGGCATTTCCCAGATTGCTACCGGATCAGTGGTGGTCATTCCGGTTTATGGTCTGGTTTTTGCCCAACCGACACCGGCGGTAGGGACTTATACCGACACCGTTCAGGTCACGGTGAATTGGTAAATATTATGGAGGATGCTGACAATGAAATATGCTTTATCTCAGTATAACCTCACCCGCGCCCTACTTATTTTAGTACTCAGCATAGCCGTTACCCATGCTGCCACCTCACCGGTATCTAAAAGTTTCACTGTCAATGCAATAGTGCAAACCGGCTGTAGCCTTGGGGGCGGAGCCACCGATACCAGCAACTTTGGCACATTGGATTTCGGCACCGTCTCTTCATTGGCAAACGCCACTAACGCAATATCTGGACTCAACTCAGGCAGTATCGTCCTCCAGTGCAGTGGTAATCCCACGGTCACACTGGCGCTTAATTCCGGGGCCAATACCTCAGGTAACATTTCTGCCGGCAGGCGCTTACTCAACAGCACAACGGGCGAATATTTGCTGTATCAAATATATCAAAACCCTGCCCGAACCCAGATCTGGGGGGATGGTGCCAATGGGGGATCGACACGTTTAGTGACCACCGATGGCACCCAGCAACAAGTCATTTTATATGCACAACTATTTGCCAGTAGTATGCAACCCAGCGCTGGCGTCTACACAGATACTTTATTAGTTACAGTTACTTATTGATTACTGGCACGATGCCGCAGGAGATTTCACTATGACGCCATTTAACCTACTATCTCGGGTAATATTGCTTTCGGCCACACTGACCAGTAGCCAACTGTATGCTGCGGCCTCCGTTCTGATCTGGCCCATTGACCCGATAATTTCAGACAATGATAAAGCCACTGCATTGTGGTTGGAAAATAAAGATAGTCAGCCTATCTATATGCAGATTCGGGTATTAGGTTGGCAGCAGGTCAACACCCAAGACGATTACACCCCGCAATCAAGAATCATCGCCAGCCCACCGGTTGCAACTATTCAACCCGGTAAGCGTCAACTGATTCGTTTAGTCAAAAACGCCCCCGTTCCCGCTGGGCAAGAACAAGCCTACCGCATATTAATTGATGAAATACCTTATAAGGACCCAAACGATAAAACCGCCCCCGCTGCCACTCAGTTAGGGCTGAAATTCCAAATGCGCTATTCCGTTCCCTTGTTTGTTTACGGCAGTGGTGTGCTGGCGGCATCTGATACCACGCCAGCCCCCGGTGTTATGCCGACGAAACTCAGTTATAGCGTGCATTCACAAGGCGAGAAACAATGGTTGAATATCACTAATCAGGGCGCTGTTCATGCACGGATTTCGCGGGTGACCCTGCAAGAGAAAGACATTAATAAAGGTTTACTCGGTTATGTGTTAGCCGGTGCAAAAATGAGTTTCCCGCTCAGCCCAACAGCCAGAACAGGAGAGTTAAGCGCCATTATCAATAACAGCACCAAACCCATAGTCATCCCACACCAATAAGGTGTTCGCATACAGCAGATAAGGTGTGTTTAATAATAACCTAGGGTTGGGAATGACTATCAGATTCAAGCTGTCACCATTATTAATATTGATGTATGGCTCAGTGTTGTTGCCTCCACTCATCCCCTGGGAAGTTTGGGGGGATAATCTGCCGCCACCTATGGCAGCAATGCCCGACAGTACCTTATATCTTGAGTTAGTGGTCAATGACCGTAACTTTGGTGATGCTGTGCCAGTCATCTATCGCGGGGGACATTACTATCTTTCACCAGCACAGTTAAAAACCATCGGATTACCCTCTAGTGCTGAGGTTGCGGTTGATAAGATGGATAAGGTGGCCGTGAAATATGATGGAGAAAACCAACGGCTATTAATTGATGTTCCCAGCGAGTGGTTACCGAAACAGCAAATTAACTCTGCCGCAACCGATGATTTTAATCTTGCACAAAGTAGCCTGGGATTTTTATTAAATTATGATTTTTATGTCAGCCAGAACAGTGGTAACCCACAGTCAGGTAATGCCTCAGCCTGGAGCGAGCAACGTATTTTTGACCGTTTTGGTTTAATCAGTAATACCGGCGTTTATCGTACTAACTTTTCAGGTAATAACGGCGACACGGATAATAACGGCTATATTCGGTTTGATACCCAATGGCAGAGGAATGATGAAAAAAACCTGCTACGTTATACCGCAGGTGACCTGATCACTGGAGCCTTGCCCTGGAGTAGCGCGGTGCGCCTGGGTGGTGTTCAAATCGCGCGTAATTTTGCTATTCGCCCCGACCTTATTACCTATCCGATGCCGCAATTTGCCGGTCAAGCTGCGGTACCTAGCACTGTCGAACTGTATATTGATAACTTCAGAACACAATCAGCCAATATTAACCTCGGCCCTTTTGTTATCGATAATGCCCCTCGTATTAATGGTGCTGGCCAAGCGACTATTATTACAACCGATGCCCTCGGTAGACAAATCAGCACCTCAGTGCCATTTTATGTTGCCAGTTCACTGCTAAAACCCGGCATGTGGGATTTTAGCCTGTCAGCCGGTGCTTTACGCCGCAATTATGCCATCCGTTCTGCCGATTATGCTGATCCTGTCGCCAGTGGCGTGGTTCGTTATGGCACAACGTCTTGGTTGACACTAGAAGGCCGAGGGGATGCTGCCAAAGGCATGAATGTGGTAGGTGGCGGAGCCGGATTTCGACTGGGCCTATTTGGGGTACTGAATGGTGCCTACAGCATGAGTAGTACCTCTGCCGATGCATTTAGTGATGTCATCAGTCAACCAGCCACTGATATCAACAATTCAACCATTAATACCTCACAGGTTGCCATTAATACCCGTGGTGGTATCGGTAACCAGCGTTCATTAGGTTATACCTACAGTAATTCCTACTTTAATCTGAATGCTCAGCGCATTAGCCGCAGCGATAATTATGGCGATCTGGCTAATTACAAAAGCGACTTTCGTCTGAGCCGACGTACCGACCAGATAACCGGCAGTATCAGCCTTGGAAACTTAGGGACACTTGGATCTGGTTATTTCGATGTCAGGGATGCGCTCGGTGAGCGAACCCGGTTGGTCAATATCAGCTATAGCACCTCAATATTCCGTAATACCAGTATTTACCTCTCCCTCAATCGTGAGTTGGGGACCAAAGGTTACAACGCACAACTGATCTGGAGTATCCCGCTGGGTGAATGGGGATCAGCCAGCGCCAGCACCAGCCGTGATGTTGATAACCAGTGGTCCCAACGCGTGAATTATAGCCGGGCAGCTCCTTCTAATGGCGGACTGGGTTGGAATCTCGCTTATGCCAACGGCAACAGTGAAAATAGCAGTTACCAACAAGCAGATGTTATTTGGCGCACTCGGATAATGGAAAGTCGCGCCGGTGTTTATGGCAATAGTGATAACTATAATAGTTGGGGTGAATTAAGTGGCTCGCTGGTTATGATGAATGGCGGCGTTTATGCCAGTAATATGATTAACGATGCATTTGCCTTGGTATCAACCAATGGTTTTAGCAATATTCCGGTCAGTTACGAAAACCAACTGATTGGTACTACGAACAACAACGGATATATCTTAATTCCGACAGTTTCTTCATATTATCAGGCCAAATTCCAGATTGACCCCATGAATTTACCTGCCGATGTCATATTGCCAACAGTAGAGCGAAATTTAGCGATCAGCGAACGCAGTGGCTATTTAATTGATTTCCCCATAACACAGATTACCGCCGCAAATATCAGACTTACCGATAAATCCGGTCAAGACTTACCGAAAGGCAGCGCGATATATACCACGGGCGACACACCTAGCGGTTATGTCGGTTGGGATGGTATGGCTTATATTGAGCAAGCCACCCAGTTGAATAAACTCACCATAGTGCGGGCTGATAATGGCACCCGCTGCTACAGCCAATTCCAATTGAAAAATACTAAAGGGATACAAGATGCTGGTACAGCCATATGCCAATAATTGCCGTACCTGGCTATCGGCAACTTTATTTAAGGAGCAGCTAATGATATCGCTCACGACGCGAATTACCAGCAAGATACCTCGGCCATACAGGCTACCTTATTGGTTGGTTCTGTCTGTACTGTGGCTATTGTCTGTCAGCAGTGCCACCGCGTGCACTTTTGCTGCCGCAGAAGTAAAGCTGCCACAAAATTCATCGTTTAATGTCAATACCCTCCCCGAAAGTGCCAGTGGTATAACGGCACTTGGCTGTGATGGAACAGCGCTGAGCGTATTATCCACTCCCGTATTGAACAGCACCATCACCAGCACTGCTAATAATCTTAATCTTAAGAATGCCGCCGGCGACTTAATTCCTTATTCAATCTATTCTGACCCAGGCTACAACAATCCCATTATAGTCGGGGGGAATATTAACTATGCTAACAGCAATTTACTCACCATCGTGCTGGGGAAAATAAAAGCCAATTTACCTATCTATATCCGTACTGGCAGTAATAATGCCATTAACGTCAATATCAGTGCCGGCACTTATACCGATACTATCTCTTTGAACTGGAATTATGATTTATGCTCTGCCGTTATTGGCGTCTGTATCGGTGGCACATTCAAAGGAACGGCTTCATCAACAGTCACTGTCACATTGGTGGTCAACAACGATTGTGTCATAAACGCCGCGCCCAATGTCGATTTTGGTAGCTACGCGTTAATGTCACAATTTATTCCTGTAAATCAATTTATCACCGCTACCTGTACCAAGAACGCCACCTTCACTACCTACATAACAAATGGCGATAATTTCTCTGCCCCTTGGCCCCAAATGAAATTGCTCCCAGGGAGTGTTATACCTGCCCCCCCTACCGACTATTTACAGTATCAACTGTATCAGGGCTCGGGGTCGATTCCCTGGAATATAACCAACAAAAGATCAGATACCGCGACAGGCTCAGCTCAACAGATTCCTTATAAAGCGATGATCAATGCACAACAAACGCAAAGAACCGTTGGCACCTATCAGGACAATGTCAGTGTAGTGCTGGAATACTAGTGTGGTGCCGGAATACAGAGCAGGAGAAGCCATTAACTCGTTGTGTTTTATGCACTATTGGTCTTTTAACCTTTTATTTTTTTATGATTGAAATTTTTAGTTATTGTTTATTTATAAGAAAAATCCGATTGGACTGTACTAAATCTGTCCCTGTTATACAATCTGCGGGCTTAAATAATAGCCGACATATTTCTATCTAAGGAAAGCCGAGATTAAACAGGAGTGGACATCATGACTGACTACGATAATCGGGAAGAATCAGCTGACATTGGTCTGTTAAAAGAAATGAACAGCTTACGGGACATCATCGAGAATAATTCAGACTGGATCTGGGAAGTTGATGCTTCCGGCCGTTATACGTTTTCATCTGCAAAATCCATTGAGCTTCTTGGTCGCCTACCCCATGAGGTGGTCGGTAAAACGCCGTTTGACTTTATGCCTCAGGATGAAGCCAGCCGGGTAGGAAAGATATTTGCAGAGATTGCGGCTGCACGTATCCCTTTTGCCGGTTTGCAAAACCGTAATATTCGCGCTGATGGCAGCGAAGTCTTAGTTGAAACCAGTGGTATCCCACTGTTCGATGATAACGGCGAATTCAAAGGTTATCGAGGAATTGATCGAAACCTGAGCAATTTACCTTATGATGCGGGTAAACGCTTATTTGAGTTGGAATCGATTTATTCCAGTGCTCCGGCTGGTCTGTGCTTTATCGATACAACCCTGCGCTATGTTACTGTAAATGATTATCTGGCTGAACTTCTGGGTAAAAATACAGTAGAGATTAATGGGCGCAAAATTGCAGACTTCCTACCTGGCATTATTCCTATTTTGCAGAGTGCTCTGCTGAAAGCCTATTGCAATGACAGTATCCCCGATGCTGAGTTTCAGATGCCGGATAAAGCACGGGTGTTCTTTATGCGGATAAATGCCGCCAGATATCCCAGTGGTCAAGTGAGTGGGCTGTCCGTCGCGATGATCGATATTACGTCATTAAAAGAGATGGAAGAAAAGCTGCGCAGCAGTAAACAGCATTACCGCAATATGGTGGAGCTGAATCCGCAAATTCCCTGGACTGCATCCCCGGATGGCATGATTACCGATGTCAGTTCTCGCTTTGAAAAAATTACGGGATTAACCCGCGAAGAGGCGCTGGCAGATAAATGGCTGCGTACCATCCATTTAGATGATCGCCACCCCACCTTAATCAGTTGGGAACACTCCTTACAAACACAGCAGCCACTGGATGTTGAAATCCGCTTTTGTCATGTTGAAAAGGGATGGAACTGGATGCGAATCCGAGCAGTTCCCAGCGTAGATGACAATGGCGATGTGTTGTGTTGGTATGGAACCGCAGAAGATATCCATGAACGAAAATTGCTGGAACTTAAGCTGGTTAAAGCAAATCGACGTCTGGAAATTCAGGCCAGAACAGACTCACTGACTAAATTGCCTAATCGCCGGGCGTTCAAAAAAGTGCTGGCCCATGAATTTATGCGGGCAAAACGCTCAGACTCTCCGCTAGCAGTTTTAATGATTGATATTGATTACTTTAAGAACTTCAATGACTGCTATGGTCATATCTCTGGTGATGCCTGCTTACGGTTGGTCGCCAGGGCATTACGCAAATCACTAAAACGCAGCACCGATATTGTTGCTCGCTATGGTGGAGAAGAGTTTGCTGCTATTCTGCCAGATACCGATCAACAGGGCGCCAGCCTGGTGGCCGAGCATATATTGCAATCTATCCGTGCTATGGGAATTAAACACAATGACAGTAAATTCCGTAAAGTCACCATCAGCCTTGGTGTCACTGTTTATCAAGCCCATCAGCATAGTGGTATTACAGATCAAGCGGATTTAATGCTCGCGGCAGATCAAGCACTTTATTACTCGAAAAAGAATGGTCGTAACCAATTTAATTTGGCTGAACTCCCCTGCGAATGCAGCCATTAGGCTACTCTGACTAAACATACTCGGTATTAAATAATTAACACCCATCAGATTCGATGCGGATAGAATTTACGCCGAGGCGGTATTTTTTAGATGCGGCCTCTGGCACTTTTTTCTGACTCAGCTATTCTCAATAAGGCGACCAATCTGGTCATACCTCATACCACTTGGTAGGTAAGGAGTCTTTATGGGAAAAACCCTAGTAAAAATCAGAGATTTTGAAGTTGATGACGCAGAGTTATCTGCACCACTGACAAAAGGCGAAAACACCCTCAGTATCCCCTGTAAATCGGATCCTGAATTGTGCATGCAGCTAGATGGGTGGGATGAACATACCAGCATTCCCGCAACGTTAGATGGGAAAGACCGGTTGCTTTTTAAGCAACATTACGATCGACATCAGGATGCTTGGGTAATGAGGGTAACGTGATTGTTGCAATAAGAAGATCCGTCAACCCATAGCTACAATTTATGAGTGACGGTTTCTTCTGTTGCGACTCGATAATATCTGTAGTGCAAAATCAATCAAATTACTGACCACTAGAAGCCAGCTATCAGAATTTTTCCAATACTTTGAACTGCATACAAATCAGCATCATTTCTGGGGAGAACATCTCGTACTCCTCAAAAAAGCGCTGTTGCGTTTTACGCCAAAACGTCAGCGTTCGATCGCCCTCACCTTCAGCGACAGCATGAGCTTCATCAACCTGATCAAACGTTTTCAATTCTACGTCGGTCAACTCTATCGCACAAACCGGTTCATTGCGGCCATTGACCACAACAAAGATATCCCCCGCCTGCGGCACGCCATCTTCATCCAATGCCGCACAGGTCGCTGTTTTCGTACCGTTCAGTACTAATGCCAATACATCATCTGCCACTTGTTCAGTATCACCAAATGCCCAACGCTCGGCATCTTGATATTTTTGTGGGACTGTAGCCATAGTTTCATTATTCCTATTCGTCATCTTATTGATGCAGCGCATATTACACTTTATCTTAACTGGTACGAACTGACTAACTCTCGCATCAGCATAAATTTTCGCTACTATACCTAAAGTAACCAGCGTCGCAGTAAACAAATGAATTCCGCAGAGCTGACCCCGTCAGACATAATACTAAATTGAATAAGGACCCTATGGTGACCAAACGCTTGCATACGAAACATTGGAAAATGTTTGTGGTGTTACTCTGTATCTGTGGCGCATTAATGCTGCTGCGGTGGGCGTCGATGATTTTTGGCTGATATGACTACCGCTAGCGTTTGTCTTTAGGTAAAAATAAGCAACCACACTTTGGGCAAACCAAGGCCGTATTTTTGTGCACTTTTTCTGAGCTCTGCTCAGAGACTGCGCCACAATCTGGGCACTTGATCTTCACTTTTACACTGCTAACCAATCTTTTGACGCTATCAAGAAATGACATATGCTCGCCTCTCAGTTGTACAACCTCGTTAGATTACGTTAACCAACGGCAATAAACCGTGGAGTGGTCAGCGTTTACTCAGATTATCTGTACCGGGCCAGATTTTTGTTCACGAAAATAGCCGGTTTTGCAGGAGACAACGGAAAAAAAACAAGCGGAAAATGGAAAGTACGGGGAAATCATTCACCACGCAGCATGACTTGCATGCTTGGCGTAGTGATGTGGTAGACGGGTTATTGGAAACCTTTGGTCTGGGGTCAGTGATTCCATAATTCTTGGATCAACCCTCTGACCCGAACCTTGGAAGCACCAGCAACCAAACTGATAACACGGTTAGCACTCAACGTAGAAACGTCGGTATTCCATTCATCAAAAGAATGTTCTGCGTAACTATCGTTGAAAACTTTTTTTATCGAGGATTCAGCTTCGGACATCTCACTGAAACTCTTAGCGTTTATTAAGCACTGAGCAATGATTGAGACTTTTTTCATGTTTTATCCTTGATTATCGGTCGCATAGTGTAGCACAATTACACTCTCTCTGATCACATGCTGCTTAAATTGTTTTCAATTGAAGATAACGTTTTGATATTACAGCATATTCAACCAAGACTGACAGGCAAGATCTGGTCCTAACCTCATTGTTCAGTCACTCTAAAACCCTACTACGCGCTCAGAACTTACTTGAAAAGCATTCATCATTCTAAATCCACCCCAGCAGATTCATTATTTATTCACTATCAGTGCGTTTTTTAGTCAGCTCACATGCTATATTGTAGTGGCTTTGTCATGACAAAGACCTTATCTGTGTGAGTAATTGAGGTGCCGAATGATCAGCAATTTCTTTCTCTATTCACTATTTATTATCTATATCACCGCGGCGCTTATTGATGGCTCACTCCCACTGCTTGACCTAATGTAACCCAAGTACCAGCCTGACAATGGCATCAACGCCAAAGCGCCCCCTCTAGTTACTGTGCATGGCAGCAGCATCTTGTAGTAAGGAGTTCATCTCAATGGTACCTGGTGGCCGTAGTGACCATTTTGGCCCCTGTAACGCCTCTGCATAACCCGCCTGATACAAACGCTCCATCTTGATGGGATCAAAAATCTCTGCGCCATTGGTATCAACATTTGATGGAATCGTTATCCAGTGGAATCCTGAATTTTCAGCCAAAGAGAATGCATAAATACGATACAAATCCCCGACCAATGCCGCTTTGCTGGTTGAGTCAAGAGTACGCATAGCGATATTACGCACCAACCGTGGGGTCGGTTCTGGTTGTGGGCCAAGCTGTCCATTATGGATGATATAAATATCTTCTTTACTGTCTGCCAGGCCCGCTCTGGTACGTACGACTTTTGAACTGTACACACCACCATTATAGAAGACCCGCGCCGCCACACCGCCGTCAACATGCATTTCATCGTAATGCTTACCCTGAGCCACTACATCAAAAAATACCGGTGAGAACGCGACAGGGACTGAAGAGGAAGCCAGCATCACCTTACGAAATAGCATTAAAGCTTCAGGAGTCCCTTTCATCGCAATCAGCCCCATGTTCCAGACAATAAATCTTTGCGAATCGAGATCCACCGTACCCATATACAACCGCCGACCATGCCGATGTGCCTGGGCGATTTCACTCATTAACTCAGGAGTAATATGCCCATCAATCAATTTAGACAACGGGCTGGTATCCGCTAATGACTCGCGGAAAAAGAGGCGAAATAATAGATTATCCAGATGGAAAATATCACGGGTGGTGGTGGTGGTATAAAAGTCATGTAATGCCTGGTCGTGATCACTCCCTAAAAAGGCGAAAGGTGCGATCAACGCGCCAGTGGAAACCCCACTGACCACCTTAAACACGGGGCGCTTACCTGTTTTCGTCCAGCCGTTCAAAAAACCAGCACCGAAGGCGCCATTTGGGCCACCACCAGATAATGCCAGATGGGGATAAACCAATGTTCCATCCGCGGCTCGGAACATCTCTTTCGATTCATCTTTATAAGATTGCAGTAAATCCGCTTCAAATATCGGGCTAATGTGCCCTGCGCCGGCACGGATATCCGGCATTCCAGGGATTTCGGCCGCTGGCATTAACTCCACTGGCACTGGATTTCTAGGTAATTGGCTACAGGCCACCAATAGAGAAACTCCGGTTAGCAACGCCATGGAACGAACTAATTTCCAGCTTATTATCATTATATGTCCTAGCAGATGCGGCCAAATATTACTGACTAAACGTAGACTAATTTGATGATAGTCTCACAAAATCATCCTGTCTGTTATGCCATTGTTGATGAGAAAGATGATACCAACAGTGTTGGCTTAACTTACTGTCAGGGCTGACAATTGGATGGGGAAAATGGTCTGGCGCGCGCACCATGCCGATTCGTTCCATCAATGCTTGTGAACGCAGGTTAATTAAAGCAGTAAATGAAACAATTTCAGCCAGTTTTAATTGATCGAAACCTACCGTCAATACTGCCAATGCAGCTTCCGTTGCCAGCCCTTGCCCCCAAAATGGAAAAGCAAAACGCCAGCCTATCTCGACACAAGGTGAAAAAGGTAATTTAACGGTAGGAATATGTAACCCCAATGCGCCGACAAACTGCCCGCTAGCTTTCAGCTCAACAGCCCACAACCCCCAGCCACACTGTGCTATCAATAATTGACAACGTGAAGCCATCATATCGCTTGCTTCACGTGTTAGAGGGGCTGGGAAAAATGCCATAACGCGAGGATCTGCGTTAAGCGCTGCAAAAGGTGCCCGGTCTGACGGGAGCCACTGCCGTAGCTGTAAACGCTCAGTTTCAAACTCAATAACGTTTTTCATTCTATCGAAGCTAATCCTACTTTGGTACAAGGTGAAGGATTGCCCCACCCTCAATTTTTCTTACCTCTATTTCTGCGATAATGCTCGCCATTGCTGCACAGAAGGCCGCTGCCATTGGTAATTTGCATACTGACGAAGATACTCAGGTAAGTTGTCGCCATTCAGAACTAACCGGTTAAGCATCAGTGCCAAATCAGTATCTGCGATACACCATTCACTGAATAAATATCTTCTGCCATCCGACAGCAAACGCTCCAACCCCGAAATAAGTTTATTCGCCGCTTGTTGCGCGCTATCAGACAAAGGAGGCAGCCTTAACCCAGCAAAGACCACTTCAGTTGGCCGTTCAGTGCGGACCGGCATAAAATCACTGCGCAGCCATGCCTGTATTTCACGCGCTCTGGCACGCTCTTGCCTATCTTGCGGATACAGCCGAGCGTAATCTGGCGCCGGGAAACGCTCGTCCAAATATTCAGCAATAGCTGAAGACTCAGAGAGTTGAAAATCATCGATAACCAGTGTCGGCACCCGACGTGTCGCCGACAGACGGGCATAAGCCTGTTGCAGATTCTCCCCAGCAGACAAATTAATGACGCTTAATGAGAAAGGCAGTGCTTTTTCTGTCAATGATACGAATACCGACATCACATAAGGACTAAAAAAATCTGAATCAGTATACAACGTAATAGTTTGCTGGCTCATCGAAACCCCGACTGATTATCACTAAGTAGATTGACGTTAATCGGTTTTAGCCAGATTGAATAGCAGCTTCTGCAAAAAAATATTATCGCTAATAACGCCCTATTTTCTGTTTCAAAAACCGCAGATGATCTTTATATAGCAACATTGCACAGACGAAAGCCAAAGTAATGAAATCTAATCCGCAGGTTGTTGGTCATCTAAAATTGTCAGCAGAATATCCGCATCCGGGGTTGTTATATGCTTCCCTTCGAGAAAACCAGCGAGTTTAGCCTCTGCATCATGTTCATACACTTCATAACCTGTGATTCGATAGCCCGGTACGCCATCCTGGCGGCGAATATACTCATCACCATCAATGTAGTACTCAACAACACCACTGGCATCTTCAATCTCATAACGTTTATCAAAAGGGAACTGTTTCATTACTCATCCTAAAAAAACAACATAGCTCTATGATGCCAATTTATAGCTGTTTTAGGAAGTGTTCGGCGTACCGTCTTCCCCACTAGCGCTCAACAACGTTGCTTTAGCAATGAGAAAGGTTGCCCTGTTAATCAGACAACCTTTATTACTTTTTATCTATTTTTTTAGACTTAAAATAACTGAATTAACTAATAATGGTCACTTCTTAAACTTTAAAGAAAGCAGTGCATTCTTGCCAACATCCATATATTTGTCAGCTAAAGCTTCAGTCGTGTTAAACGTAGCAATAACTAGTTTCCCATCAATCGTAGTGAGCAACATCACATTCTTGATGGTTCCATCAGCAGCCGGGGTATCCATAGTGATGATATAAGCTTTACGCCCATCAACATCCTTCTCTTCCAGAGTCGGCTTGAATGGCGCAAATTGTTTCTTCATCATATTAACAACTTCAGCGAGCTTGCCATCGGGTATGGCACTATTGCTATCGCTGAATGCGAAGGACACACTGCCCTGTTCAACGGAATAGGCTTCTTGTGGTGCATTCTGCTGAGGGTATTTAGTTGCCAGCATTTCTTTAGACATTAAAGTGAATTCAGCTGGCATCTCAATGTAAGCTTTGCCACCAAAAACTTTAGTGCCTGTTGGTTCAGGTTCAGAACAACCGGCAAGAACAACGACCATAGCAAATAATAGGAAAACACTTTTTTTTAACAAAATAGACACCCCAGAATAAAATGAATGTAGACTCTGGCTAATAATAGCCAGACCCTGTTTTTGATAATAATTTATTGCCGTTTAATTATATCCACTGGTATTCTTTTTAGTCCATTTAGATCATCCAAGATATGTCCTAATTAATTATTCCCTTTTATCATAAATAAAATTAGAAACACGATTACTATCAATGATAAGGAAAAAGCAACGAATATCATATGCAATAAACACCCCCATTTACTTAATCAGAGCAATGTCACCTTGGCGTAATCCACCCTTATTTATTGCTTAAGAAAGTAAATAAGATGATACAGATGTTGTTAGTTAGTTATATTTACTCTTGCAATAAATCGGGACATTGAGCTCATTTTTTCATCTTCTCCCTCACTAAGAATCAGCTAGCTGGAACAATTTTTACGTGTTACAGACGTGAAAATAAATGCAATTAAGGTAAACTGAGACGCCTAAGTAAGGGGATAGAATGAGTAGTGAAATATTTCTTGCGGTGCTGGGCGCGGCACTGTTACATGCTTGCTGGAACGCTCTTGTTAAATTTGGCAATGATCGTTTTGTCGCTATCTCTTTGATGGCAATTTTCTCCGGAGTGATTTCACTGTTCGGTATTTTTTTTGTGGCGTTACCCTCGCTGAGCGCGCTTCCTTGGTTACTGTTGTCGGTTGCTTTTCACACAGGTTATTGCCTGTTTCTGAGTAAAGCTTATGAACAAGCCGAGTTTGGTCAAATCTATCCTATCGCACGTGGCGTTGCCCTCCTGTTAAGTGCTCTGCTCTCTTGGTTAATCTTGTCGGAAATCCCCAGGTCATTAGCCTTAGTAGGGGCGGCTATTTTAGTCTCCGGTGTCATCATGATGACATTTGATGGCCGACGTGGCCCTGACAAAGTCAATGGCAGGGCTATTATCTATGCCTTAATTACTGCGACTTTTACTGCCTGTTACACCCTATCTGATGGGGCTGGTAGCCGCGCCAGCATTGAACCACTTAGTTATATTTTTTGGTTGTTTATGTGCAACGGCATAGCCATGTTTGCATTACTTTGGATAATGCACCGCAATGTGGTTTTTCGTCAAATACGCCAGCACTGGCGACACGGCGTGATTGGTGGTGCGATGCAATTACTGGCTTATGGCATTGTCATTTGGGCCATGAAAAGCACGCCAATCGCCCTCGTTGCCGCTCTACGTGAAACCAGTGTCTTGTTCGCCATGATAATCTCAATCTGGATGCTAAAAGAGAAACCATCGATGTTACGACTCATCGCCAGTGCAATTATTCTGATGGGGGTAGCAGTAACTAAACTTGGCTAATACTTAACCAAAAAATGCAAACTCCATTTCTTAGAAAAGGAGAGCACTACTTCTTCAGCAAACGCGCTATACTCATATAAATCCTATAAATAAGGAGAATATATGCTCATAGGATTTGTTTTATTGGTTAGCACCTGCGGTATGGATGCTTGCGAGGCACTGCCCGTGACCGATGATGTGTATACAACACGCCACGAATGCATGGCTGTAGCTACTCGTCTTCATGAACGCAGACCTGATGTAGTTTTGATTTGCGGTGAAGTATACCGCCAGCCTGACAGCGATCAATCTCATTGAGGGTTTCACTGTATTAATTCGATCTGCTGAACATCTGTTCCGATATTATTTTTAATATTAGAGGATGTGCTTTATTTCCTACATTTAATCTGTAAGAAATTGGGAAGTTAACAAAAAAACAACCAAGGCGACGTTAACCACATTCGCCAATCATTAATGCTAATCACCAAAATAAAGTGTTAAATGGCCTGCTGAGTTAAATGTAATATCACAGAAAACCAGTGATAAACACACTGCTGATATTAGTTTCCTGACTAAACTACCGAACCAATGATATAAAATATTAACATACTAGATATCACCACAACCACGACATTGTTAATGAACAAAGCAAACATCACACTGAATAGTGCGCCCCATAAATAGGGATTATCCGAGAATGAGCATAGTGCACCATCCTGAAATAGATAATTGCCCCACAAATTGTGGTTAATAAACAGGGTGTGGCGTACTTAAGTGCCTGGGCGAACTTCCCTCAATAGCACAGAGGGACGATTGACCATCGGAACAACAATTGAAGCGAAGGTGGCAATAATGGAGAAATCTAGCTGCAAGCGGGCAAGATCAGGCATCATTGTGCCACTACAGGCTATTGTTTTCTCTTACCCGAACAATTAGAGCACATTTTATCGGAACAGTAATAAATATCAGGCAAGCTACCACCAGCCCGATCCCCACCCACCCCGTAATAGGCAGTCTTTCTCCCACGATAATCACTGCCAATATGGCAGCAATAACAGGCTCGATGAGGGTAATAGTCGTCGCCATACTTGCTGTTATACGAGCCAGCCCATATCCATAGCAAATATAGCCAAGAAACATCGGGACCAACGCCATATAGGCACCCACTGCCGCATTACTCCAAGATTCCAGCAGCGGGGCTCCAGTCATAAGGAGTACTGGCATTAGTAAAATGCCGCCAAGACCAAAAATCGCCCCCATCGCGGTGCGAGAAGGAAGTCCTCGCTGCATCAAACGGCGAGCAGCCCACGAATACAGCGCATAAGTAAAACCAGCAAGAAGGCCTAGAATTACTCCTATCGTGACATTGGGTGACTGAACCAGAGTGCCGTGCCCCCCACTTTCAGCCATACAAAGCAACACCATGCCTGCAATGCCAAGAGCAGCCCCCAACATCCAGCGAGTCGTCAGCCGCTCGCCCTCCAAGACATATTCAATCAGAGCAGATAACAGAGGGGCAGAACCAATAGAAATGACAGTCCCGACAGTGACACCCGCTAAATGCATAGAGGCATAGAATGCCAGCGGATAGATGGCAACAGCAATGACCCCTATCAGCAGTAAACGCCACTGTTGAAGGAGTTTATCTACATAACTAATGATACTCCCAGCGGCTATCATCGCCTGGAGTAGCCCCCCTAGCCCCATCGCAACAGCGCCTATGGCAACAGCACTAACCGCAGGAGCAAATGTTGCCGCCGTTCCTGTGGTTCCCCACAAGATGGCCGCAATCAATACTCCCACCCTGCCCATCATGCGATCTCTTGGCGTGACAGTCATAGCGACTCCATCATTTCGGCGGCCATTGTCATTGCCTGACGAACGCACTCACCATTCCCTTCCAAGCCTGCGCGAGACATACTCCCCTCGAGTAAAAATGAAAAGTGCCTGGCCATCCGTATGGCACGTTGTTCATCACCAGAGAGAAGCACACAAAGATGTTCAGTCAGAATCGACTCTACCTGCTCCTTGTGCCCGCGCACTGCCTGTCTGCCCGGTGCGCCCGCGGGCAGTTCAGCCGCGGCATTCAATAGTCCGCACCCTCTGAATCCACGTTCATAGGCAAATTCAGCATGGTCTGCATAAGCAAGAAAAACAGCCATCACGCTCTCTTTTGGACTCGCCGTTTGTTGCAGACGATTAGCGTACAGTGCGAGCCACTCTTCATGACGAATCTGTAAGTAAGTAGCAACAAGTTCTGCTTTGGACTCAAAGTTGTTGTAGAGACTTTTCTTGGCAACACCAGCCCTTTTAACAATGGCATCAATACCCGTTGCCGCAATGCCATCGTTATAGAACAACACCCTTGCAGCACTCAGCAGCCGATCTCGGGCACTTTCTGATAATTCGCGTGAGGACATGGCCAATTTCTTCCTGCTTTGGATAATTATAGGTATACCAGTCTACCTACTATTATTGTGACGTCAATACGAGCAAGAAAGTATGCTCTATATTAAATATTGGGAACTAATGCCGTACTCAGGCCATAGCGTCAGGTTTGACAGGACATGAGGAAAAAGACTGATGATTGGTTTCACACCGGGTGTTTCATCAATATAAACTCGGCTATTGCCGAGTTTATATGCTTGAGTACTGAGACCGATGATAATTATGTGAGCTTAGCGCCCTTTCTTCTTACGTCCGGGTTGGGTAAAGCGCTTGCGGGAAGCTGAGTTACCATCGGGTTTTTCGGCCTTTTTCGCCCCACTAACACTCGGTTTTTTATCTGCCACGGGCTTAGCCTTGGCTTTTTTCACCGGTTTTTCGTCAGATGATGAGTTTTCAATCAGCTTAAATAACTCGATTAGCTCATCATCAGTCAAATCTCGCCACTCACCCATTGGCAGTCCTTTCAGGGTGACGTTCATGATACGAGTGCGCTCAAGCTTGGTGACTTCATAGCCAAAATGTTTACACATACGGCGAATTTGACGGTTAAGCCCTTGCACCAGCGTGATATTAAATACAAAGGTCGCGACTTTATTCACTTTGCATTTTTTGGTCACGGTTCCCATCATCGGTACACCAGCACCCAGACCGAGAATAAACTCGTCAGTCACCGGTTTGTTGACCGTAACCACGTACTCTTTTTCGTGGTCGTTCCCGGCGCGCAGGATTTTGTTAACCAAATCACCGTGATTCGTCAAAAAAATCAACCCCTGCGAGTCTTTGTCCAAACGTCCGATAGGGAAGACTCGTTTACTGTGATTAACGAAATCAACGATGTTATCGTTTTCCCCCTCTTCGGTGGTGCTTATGATGCCAACCGGTTTATTCAGTGCGATCAGCACCAAGTCGTTTTCGTCACGCGGTTCGATAAGCTGACCGTTAACTTTGACTACATCCCCGCCATATACTTGATCGCCAACAGCGGCCCGTTTGCCATTAATAAAAACATGTCCTTGTTCAATATAACGATCGGCATCACGACGAGAACAGATACCGCTCTCGCTAATATATTTGTTAAGACGAGTGGATGAGTTGGTCAGCATAAATCTTCCGTAAAAATAAGATTATATCACGTTAGGCTATGAAGCCGGCAGAGCAGCTTAGCAGAGAGAATGCAAAGTCATAAAGACGATTTCGAAGGATATGATGGCCGGTGGCAATATCATCGTGCTGCAACACATCCTCGGCCATTCAGATATTCGGGTCACCATGCGCTACTCTCACGTCGCGGCAGACCACCTGCAAGACGCTATTCACTCAACCCATTAGCCCGATTTAAGCATGGCGACAAAGTGGCGATAGGGATGAAATAACAAGTAACGAGGGGTGATGGTAGTCCTATTAAGCAATTGATATCATCTCAAAAAACACCTTCCATTACCTTACTTCCCTAGTCTTTAAATTCATATAGTTAACTGCTAATTCGGAACCATTCGTAAAAATTTCGATACGTTTAATGCGTTCGGGTTGTGTTCTGTAGCAAGGTACGAACAAGCCTGACTGTCAGCTATGAGCGAGAAGCGGACATTCACGGCCATCAATCTAGCTACTTAATAGCTGTGATATATGGTCAAACTTGCGGAGATTGTTCTTGGTGGTTATCCTCTTTCACCGATTTAAACTTCAGTTGCTATCACTCCTGCATCTTAACGACCACTTTTCCTTTCGCATGTCCCTGAGCAAGATAGGCAAGAGCCTCCTTCGCCTCTGCAAAGGGAAACACCTTATCGATCAGAGGATTGAGTTGTTCAGCTTCTATGAGTTTGCCAATTTGGGTAAGCTGATCGCCATCAGGACGGACAAAAAGAAATGAATAGCTCAGGCCCCGTTTTTTCGTAAGACGCATAATCTTGCGGCTCATCAGCCCGAAAACTAAACGCAGGAGGAAGTTTAATCCCCGCGCCTGGGCGAACGCGGCATCTAACGGGCCGATGAGAGAAACAATCTTTCCCCCAGACTTAAGAATTTGGGTGGATTTTTCAATTAAATCGCCTCTTACAGTGCCGAGAACAATATCGTAGCCGCTCAACACCTTTTCAAATTCTTGTTTCTTATAATCAACCACTTCGTCTGCGCCAAGACGACTCACCCACTCGACGTTGCCTGAACTCGTTGTCGTTCCCACCTTTGCGCCAAGGTGCTTCGCCAGTTGGATAGCAAAACTGCCAATGCCCCCGGAACCTGCCGGGATGAAAACCTTCTGACCAGGCCGCAACTTAGCCCGCTCTGTCAGCGCTTGCCAGGATGTAAGGCTCACCATCGGCAAAGAAGCAGCCTGAACGAAATCCAGATTTGAGGGTTTCATTGCTGCGGCGCTTTCAGGCACCACTGCAAATTCGGCAAGAGATCCCGTTCCCCTGTCGAAAATACTGGCAAAGATTTCGTCACCTGGAGTGAAACGCGTCACACGACTCCCCACGGCAACAACAACCCCGGACAAGTCGCTGCCCAATGTGGCGGGAAGCTTAAAATGCAAAACCGGCTTAAATATTCCGGTTGGGATCATGTTATCTATCGGGTTCAGACCAGCCGCGTAAACTTTAACCAGGATTTCATCAGCATTAATTGCAGGATAACCGACGTCATCCAATCCTGATTCAGGGGATTTACCATAGTGTTTAAATGTAAATGCTTTCATCGTCTTAGTCTTCATTTGTCGTTTACCCTGTCGCGTTTGTGAGTGAAATTTTTCTTAGCGGATCTGTTGCTGAGTAAAAAGGCAATCCCCAGGAATAGCTCGATAAACACGGCAAAAAGGATCTGCCCGTTAACGTGTCCTTCGCGCCATTCAACTATGCCCATTACGGCTAAAATAATAGATATCGTGCTGATACCGGCGGCCAGCGCGTAGCGGGTCAGTGACGGCTCTGCATTTCTGGCGAATAAACACATCACCCCTATTCCCGCAAAAAATGCGGCAGAGCGACGACTCACGACTCCTGTACCACTCGTAGATTCAATTCCCCATTGAGTTAAGAGCTGTTCCGGGAAAAACATCCATACTGTGGCCAGGATGAAAAATAACACTGAGGTCAGAATAGCCAGTTGAGAAAATTTCATTTTTATTCTTTCGCATCAAGCTGAAGACTTTTGCGTACCACCTTATCCAGGAATGATGCAGGCGCGAATCTGAGAATAAAATTCAATTTTCCTGCCAGCGCTCCCGCCGTGTAGCGTACCTTCGGATGTAAAGTCTGAGCCGCTTTAACAACCACATCAGCCACAACCTCCGGACTTTCCGCTTCGGCCATTGCCTTGCTCACCACTTTCGCCAGCTTAGCCCGGATCAGGTCATAATCTTCAAGCTTGGCATCCGGTTCTAAGTTATTGGCTTCAAACTGCGTTTTCGTATAGGCAGGTTCGATGACGGAAACTCTGATGCCCTGCGTGCGCAGTTCATGATCCAGTGCCCCCGTATATCCTTCGACCGCATGCTTACTGGCCGCATAAAGTGCCACATACGGCAACGGAACAATCCCCAGTATCGAACCGATGTTAATGATGCGCCCACTGCCCTGACGACGCATATGAGGGATCACTGCCCGCGTCAACCTGACTATGCCCAGAAAGTTGGTGTCGAAAATACGCCTGGCCTGTTCGATAGAACTTTCTTCCGCAGCCGCCGGAGCGACCCCGAAGCCCGCATTGTTCACCAGAATATCGATCCGCCCCTCCAGACGCAGCAACTCCTCAATAGCAGCCTCGACAGAGGTATCGTCCGTCACATCAAGCGTCAATAACGGAAACGGATGCATACCCGCCAGAGGTCCACGTCGGCTTGTCCCATATACCGTATAACCGGCTGCTAAGAGTTTATAAGCAGACGCTTCACCAATACCTGAGGAAGCGCCGGTAACCAGTGCTACACGTTTTTTTGTCATGCTGAATAAGGCCTTCATGATTTTTTTGATGTTTCTCATCACTGATGAGACGACAGGTTGTAAGGGATTTATGTCGGATTTACCTCTGTGCAGAACAGCCGGAAGACCGTTCTGCACAGTGCACCTCATTGATTACAGTGCTTTATATCGTTCGGCGGCTTCATCTTGTTTGATGTCTGAAAGCAGAGCCTGACGTGAAGCATCGAGGGTGTCCCAGCGGGCGGCATTATGTAAAGGCGGGATGGTGACCAGTTCACGGCGATCAAAGCCCACCAGTGCGGCATCCACTAACTCGCCCACTTCCATGAATTTTGCCGAATTACTGATGTCGATACCCGCACGATCCCAAATTTCCGTGTAAGTGCCGGCAGGGAGCACCGCCTGGATATAAATGCCCTTAGATGACAGCTCTACATTCATTCCCTGAGACAGGAAAAGAACAAAGGCTTTGGTTGCGCCGTAAACCGTCATGGCAAATTCAGGAGCGAGTCCGACGATGGAACTGATATTGACGATCGAGCCTTCTCCGGCTTTTACAAATCGTGGAGCCACCGCACTGGCAAGTCTCGTCAGTGCGGTGACGTTAAGCGCGATAAGGCTTTCTACCGAATCTGGCGTTTGCTCTGTAAAACTGCCGGACTGCGCGATACCCGCGTTATTGATAAGAATGCCAATCTGCGCGTCTTCACGCAGGCGGGCTTCGACCACGGCTAAATCACTCGTTTGCGTAAGGTCGGCAGGCAGAACATCGACAGAAATATCATTTTCTTGTCGCAGACGCTCGGCAAGTGTCTCTAACTTTGCTTTGTCGCGCGCGACCAGAACCAGGTCGTGGCCCCGGCGGGCAAACCGTTCAGCGTAAACAGCACCAATACCCGTGGATGCGCCTGTAATGAGAACTGAAGCTTTAGTCATAAGTTGATCTTCTTTGTTAATATGTAAACAGAATTCGCAATGTGCGACCCAGGTAGAACCGTGACACCGATGCTTTACTTGCTAGCCTCAGCAAGCGAGGGGTAATCGGTATATCCCGCTGCGCCACCGCCATAAAGTGTGTCAGGGTTGAGTGAGGCCAGAGGGGCGCCCGTATTGAGCCTTTCGACCAGATCCGGGTTGGAGATGAACGGGCGACCAAACGCGAACAGATCGGCTTTGCCCTGCGCAAGTTGAGTGGACGCCAACGCCAGGTCATAGCCATTGTTGCCGATGTAGGTGTTTTTAAAGCGCCGGCGCAGGGAGTCGTAATCGAACGGTGATACATCACGCGGGCCGCCCGTAGCACCTTCAACCACATGGATGTACACGATACCTAATGCATCGAGTTGTTCAGCGAGGTAATCATATTGTGGCTGCGGATCACTGCACGCAATCGCATTAGCAGGTGAAACCGGTGAAATGCGCACGCCGGTACGATCAGCACCAATCTCCTCTTTTACGGCCGCCGTGACTTCTAACAGCAGGCGCGCACGATTTTCGACAGAGCCGCCGTATTCATCAGTACGCTGATTTGCACCATCTTTGAGGAACTGTTCCAGTAGATAGCCATTAGCGCCGTGGATCTCTACGCCGTCAAATCCGGCGGCAATGGCATTGGCCGATGCCTTTCTGAAATCGTCGATAATCCCCGGTATTTCCTGCAACTCCAGCGCACGTGGCTCAGAGACGTCAGCAAAACCGTTGTTCACAAAGGTTTTAGTCTCAGCACGAATGGTAGACGGTGCGACCGGTGCAGCGCCATCAGGCTGTAAATCGACATGCGAGATCCGTCCTACGTGCCATAGCTGTACAAATATGCGCCCACCTCTGGAATGAACCGCGTCAGTCACTTTGCGCCAACCTTCGATTTGAGCCTGCGTGTAGATCCCCGGCGTATCCTGATAGCCCTGCGCCTGAGCTGAGATCTGCGTGGCTTCGGTAATCAACAATCCTGCTGTGGCACGTTGGGCGTAGTAGGTCGCCGCCAGTTCGCCGGGTACCAAGCCTGCTCCTGCTCGGTTACGCGTCAGTGGTGCCATTACGATATGGTTGGCAAGTGTTATTGTCCCAAGATCATAGGGTTGAAATAAGGTCTGGTTCGTCATGTTTATTCGCCTGCTAAGTGGTTGGTAGAGACATTAATATAATGATGATGATCATAATCTATAAAGTCAATTGGTTTGATTATGATCATCATCAATGTATACTTAAACCCTACTTTTGAGAGGGGCAGGAAAGCATGAAAGTGTCGAAAGAGCAGGTTCGGGAAAACCGAATCCGCATTGTTGAAACGGCCTCAGAACTTTTTCGTGAGCGCGGTTACGATGGCGTGGGCGTCGCGGAACTGATGTCAGCGGCAGGCTTAACCCACGGTGGGTTCTACAAGCACTTTGGCTCTAAGGCTGATCTGATGGCGGAGGCAATGAGCTGCGGTTTTACGCGATCCGCCGAAAGCACGGCAGGTGTAAACCGGGAAAAATTTGTTGAATACTATCTCTCCCGACAACATCGCGATGACATGGGAAAGGGGTGTGTGATGTCGGCACTGGGCACCGATACAGCCCGTCAATCTGAGTCAATCAAGGCGACATATGCGGCCGGAATTGAACGTCAGCTGGCCGTTTTAGGAAATGAAAATAATGGGGAAGGCGGAACGCGTGCTGAACTCATCGACACCATTGCACATCTTGTTGGTGCCTTGGTGCTGTCCCGTGCCTGCCCAGATGATTCCGCTCTGGCAGATGAGATTCTGGATGTGTGCCGCACACGTCTTCTCAGTCAGGATGCACGTAAGGATTGAATTTGCAGGGCAACAGGGAATTTTTTCTGAGCAGTGCATATTAATAAAGTATCCACGTCCGCTTCTGGCACAGAGCAGCCGAAGCAACATCAGGGGACTGCTATGAGCGAGGAGCGGAAGTTGGCCTTACACCGCATTGATGTATAACTGTGTTTGTAAGTGCGCTGTAGTAGCGACTATCTACGCTTTTCAAGGCTGTCCATGAAAATCCCAGCGCGATGACCCCATTACGTCGTAGACGTGCTGATCCGTAAATGGTGGGAATAATGTACGTTTAGAAGCTTCCACTAAAGCATGACAATAACCTTCATCGCCGCTCTTTATGATGAAATTTTGTAGGGTACCATCAATTTTGAAATCGAGGTGTGCATCACATCTTTTACCACCCCAAGCATGGGGCTCAATGAGGGCTGCATCAAGTGCTTTTTTGATACCCAAGGCCTGGTAACCAAAAAGGTCTTTATCTGATACCTTCCCAGAACGGTTGTAGGTGCAAGAGTTAAGTGCGCTATTTTTATGACAATCCTTAGGAGTTAGTGGTGCGCATCCTGTAACAGTTGCCGCCAGTATCATCAACATCAATATTTTAGTCATGCCTAAATCCGTCCATGGTGATTTGCATTAAGTTGTGCTTGCAAATAGTAGTTTGGGTTATTATACCATTCAATCTAGTCCGTGACCTGCCCCCTAATTTTTAACGCAACGCGATGTTAGCGACGTCCATATGTACTCTTTCAAAACTGGTTACGTCAGCTTCTGGCACCAATGGGACGACCAGAGACGAAAGTCAGTACATTATGCCAGGAACTGGGGATAACCAGGCAAACGCTATACAGGCATATATTTCCTGATGGTCAGCTGCGTTCTGACGGAATAAAACCTCTCAACCGGAGTTAGACCAGTTAATTAATTCTTTTTATTGAAGGTATTATATGATTATGAATGGTAAAAATGGTCATTTATATTATCGAACAAAAGGTAATGGTCCTCTTGTAGTACTATTACATGGCTTACTGATGGATGGAAATTCATGGCTCACTAATGGGTTGGTTGAGGCTCTCAGCCACAAATTTTGTGTCGCATATCCTGACATGTTAGGGCATGGAATGAGTGATAAGCCAGTTGAAATTGGTCTTTATGAGCAGGAAAAACAGGCATTAAATATAAAATTATTAATCAATGCATTAGGGTGCCAACAGGCTCATGTAATAGGCTATTCTTCGGGGGCTTGGCTGGCTGCAGGATTAGTAAAATACCATCCAAAAGCCCTGTCTTCACTGGTTATTGGGGGATGGGATGTTGAAAATGGCCTTCCTGAAGGCCCAAATGGAAAACTGGATTTTGATACATTTTTTGCGTACGCAAAAATTACTGCCCCTGAATTAACCGACTGGATAACACCAGCTACAGAACCAGCAGTACGTGCATATTTCAATGCAATCAGCTCGTACGATGGTTTTTATGATTCGGTACAGCTTACTCAGATCAACACTCCTAAATTATTTTGGGCTGGACTGGAAGATGTTTACTACCGACGACTAAATTACTGGACCGAAGCGAACAAATTTGCGTTCATTTCGGCAACGGGAGATCATGTAAGCGCAATACTCAAGCCTGAACCTGCCATCATCAGTGAAATTTGTAAATTTGTTACACAAGCGGAATATCAAACCTCAGTATAGTTTTAACCGCAGGAAAAATCTGAGATTCCGGCGTAAAACCCTGATCTGTGAAATACGCTCTAACGTTTTATTTTTGCTCATGGCTGCTTAAAGTCTTTGCTACGGCAGCTTCGAGCGAGGTGCGGAAGTTAGAACTGAAAAATACATTCCTGGTATCAGCGGATCGAATGTTTCAGAATAGAACGTGGAGATTTAGTCAATCCAGGCTGGGTGAAATTTTTATTTCAGTGATAATCAAAACCCGGACAGCGTTGTCACACAGGAGCAATACGGGCAGTATGGATGCGATCTGAAACAATAATAAATAAGGGATTTTAATGTTCCGAAAATCGACTCTGATAACTTTACCCCTGCTGATGACGTCTATCTTCCTGCTGACAGGATGCCCCCCAGCACCGGATCTAACACAGTGGCAACGTCCTGATACGGATATCGACGGCGTGCGCGTCGCGATGGGTAAATGCGGCGTGCAACTCCCCGGCTCCGATATTCCCAAAACGGATAATGAGTCAGTTCTGTATTACCAATGCATGGAGAATATGGGGTTTACCCGTAAAGACGGATTCAAAATTTGCAGCGTTCGTGTTTACCATGATACACCAGCCTGCCTCAAGCAAGAGCAGGGGTATCCCTTGAGTCAGAGTCAGCTAGAAGCGCTGCCTTTTGTTGCAGACAGAGGGTTTCATCCGATTAAGCCGGATTCCGGCGTGAGCAAGTTTTCCTTGATTACCTGGCGTAAAGTGGGAGCCTCGCTGCATTTTTCTCATGAAGTTGAAAACGACAAGCAAGCACTGGCGGTGATGTATCAATGCGGTTATCCGCAACCGTTGGGTTCGACGCCTTACGTGCCGACGCTGCGCAAAGCCGCTAATATTCAACGATGCATGCTGGATAAAGGTTTCGAGCCGAAAAACAAACTCAATCTAGTATGTCGCAATTACCCGCAGGTCACTGACTGCCCAAAACATCACTCCTCCCCCTGAACTAGTCCTGAAGAAGCTGTATAGGCACTGTCGTTATCTCCCCCATATATGATCTCTGAGGAAGTTTTTTTGGCCGATGATGGGATTTTCCACGACGACATATTCATAATCAAACCTCCTCCAATGATTATGTTGGTCTCTCGAGAGCGAGGATCAGACATAATTGATCTGCCCCAATCCAGATAAGGGTACCGTTATTTTCTCTTAGGTTCCCAGACACATGTGATGCCGCAAACCTTTTCGATGAACGCACAAAGAGCTGCCGCACCTTCTTCAATCGTGTTGTAAGGCTCCGAACCGTAAATTTCGTTTTTCCCGTTGAACCAACTACGATGTTCTGGCCGTATATCAACTGAAGTGAAGCGTTTCAGACAATCTGGACTGGTACGAATCCGAAAACCACCATTTTTGTCGCGCTGAAGCATATGTACACCAGTGGTATTGTTACCTTTAGTGTTAGCAAGATTGACCATTTTCGATTCCTATTTGTATTAAGATGATTCTGAGGATAAACACACCACTAATCGTTGTATTTGCTCAACAGGGACCCGAATTTAACGATATTTAGATAATTTTTATAACCCATCGAGTCGAGAGTTACCAGATAACAGGTTGGTGAATTTTAGCAAAACCAGCACCGCTATAACGAATTACATCACGTGGCCACCAGTTGGGTATATATCCCCGGCCATTGGTCGGGTTCGTATGCTGTTGAGTAGGTAATAGCTCCCGTCGTAGTCACTCGGAGATATGAGGGTGTTTTCAGTAATTGACTGTTTTGACGGGCGCTAAATAAAAAAGGCCACCAAATTGGCAGCCTTAAAATTATTCTGTAGTGATCGGGATGTTCTCTGGCTATATCAGTTTTAATCTATAGATATTAATAACGAGCTAATTATATAAAACACATTTATAAATAATCTATTTTAATTCAATTAATTGAACTTATATATTCATTGACGGGAACGATCCCTTCGGTAAAATGAAATCAACATAACTTTCCCTGGTGTTGGCCGAATTGGCATCCCTTACCAAATAAGATAGAGGTAAGGGCTTTTTTTTTTGCGCCTAATAATCATATTGGATTGGTCGATGAAATATAATGCAGTGATAGCTAACTACCACGGGTAGGACGACTGAGCCACAATCATCAAAAAGCAACTGTCACGGCAAGTTATAATTTACACTAGCAACATAAACAATTAGTAAATATCGCTCATTTTTATTGAGCTCCTCGCCCCCCCCCAAAAAAAATGAATAAAAAAATCACCGAAGTGAGCCTTAAAAATTGTCGTGAATTGATCGCTTAGCGTTGCATAAAACTAGTGACTAAAATTAAATCTATTACACTATAAAAGCACTCGGTGTAGCCCTGACTATAGCAGTTTCAATTAGCTAAACGTGACAGAGCTCGCAAGCACTCTTATCCGAAAGTTATAACCCTTTCGATGTTAAACGTGCCACGTGCTCGACAAATAGTTGAACAGGGTTGGTACTGCTGGTAACAACCCCCGCAGTTTGATTGATAGCATCCAGGTGATCCATTGAATAATCAGAGCGGATAACTTTGCCGAGATGCATACTATAGCGCCCAACCAACCCATCATTCTGTAAACGTTCTTTTGTGAACAGAAATGAGAGGGCAACCATTGAAATATGCAGCGGATCAAAATTATTGAGTCCCTGCTCAATCGGGTTGTAATTAATCACCCCACCCCAAGAATAATAATAAACGCCATTCTCATATTCTTTACCTTCGCCTCCCCAATTGCTTGGCAAACCCTGCGGATATTTGGCATTGAATTTAGCGACGCCTTCGCTGGTGAGCGAGTTAAGCGCTGCGACACTGTCTTGTGGCAGCGAGGGACGACCAGTCATAATGGAAAGGAATGAGCCAAAAACGTTCATCACTGCGCCCGCAATCGCTTCTGGAAGGGAGCCTGGTTTCATCGCCAAACGGACCAGATCGGCAATTTCCGAGCCAAAGTTTGCCCCATTAACGGAGGTAACAGACGCAACCAGTTCGGGATGAATGGCGGCGACGTAGCGGCAGGCCAAAGGGCCTTGGCTGTGACCAATCAGGTTGACCTTGTGGGCTCCGGTTAATTGGGTGACTTGTTTTACAAAACTGAGTAATTGTTCACCACGAGCTTCATTACTGTTTTCTGCCGATATAGAGGCAGTGAATACAGTAGCTCCGGCTTTTTCCAGTGCTTGCTGAATACCGAAAAAGTAAGGATAGATTCCAGCAATCTTATCGAAACCACTGAAACCGTGAACGAGAATAATGGGATATTTTAATGAATTAGACATGATGAATACCTTTTAGGATTATTTGTCCATGTGGTCGAAATAAATAGTAAATCAAGGTGATGACTCCAATCCGTCATTACTGTTGTGTGGCGAGTAATACAAAGAATGCGTAATGGTGACGCTGTTGAACATTAATAGGACATGTGCTTTTCAATGAAGGTATCCGCCCATTCCACAAACCAAAAAGCCCTGACTTATGTCGGGGCTTATCATTTTTGAAGTCGGTTACGGTTCCGGCGTCAACACCTAACGATGTGCTGACCACATACCTTTAAATGTACTTCTGTGGTGGCGGGGAATTCGCCGATGTCGTTTCACTGCTGTTCCACTTGTATCCCCACATATCGGTGCCGGCTTTCTCCACATTCGGCTGGATACTGTTTCACAACGATTGGATTAACCAATCCAGTACCCATGCGAATGTAGAAATGAAAAAAAGCCAAAATTAAATAGCACAATAATCATTTCATCATTAACTAGTATACGATTCATCAATGATCCATGTATTTATTTTGACACTCATTAAATGTTTCAAGTATATGGACGTGAGCATATAAAAACTCACCTGCAAATTTGGAGAAATCATTATGTTTAAAATTATAAAGTTTGGAGCGGTGGCGTTGTTGTTTACAATAGCAATCCCTACGTTTGCTTGTGTCTCTATGGGTGTTAGTCACACGTGTAATAAAGATTGTAATTCTTGGTCAGAGCCTTGGTACGCACTTTGTATATATGGTGGAGAACAACATCGATAGCTAATAAAAAGCCCCTGAGCAATTAACTCAAGGGCTGGAAAGTTGCCTGTTTTTCCCAACCGTTACTTCACATCAGTAAGGTACACTTAGCTTATTTTGGAAAGTCGATAGTGTGGATCTGCCCAGCGCTCATGCGAACGAGCCCTCCAGTAATTACAGCTCCCACCAATAATTCAACGGCATTGCTGAGAGATACTATCCGTCCCGCGAGGGCATATCTCTGAAGAACTTGGGTACGGCATTGGTATCCAACTCCAAGAACAAGCAGACAATGGTAAACACAAAATAACAGCAATTAACATTCTCATAAATCACATCCCTATCATTTGTTAAGGGAATATATCAAAATATTAATAACCCATTTTTAAACGAACAGTGATTTACTTAAAATAAAAAGCCCCGGCGATTAACCGAGGCTTTGAGTTTGGTGCTGTGATAGCTGACCCTGTAACCGTACCAATGATAATGCAATCCTTGCACCAAGGTAACTATCACAGCACTATATAATATACAGTGCAATTATAAACAAACATTAAACATGACCAGTTTTATAGTGGGCATGACTCACAAAACAGCCCCCCTATAACTATTAACTCATGGGCTGGAATAGTTGCCAATATCTCATAGATATGATTACCAACAGAGAGGCGCACCGGGCAATTTTCCGTAGGGGCCTACGCATCAATTTATAAGCACGCCATCAGCAAGGTTACTTTTCAGATAATTCAGTCTACTAATGCAAACTCCAGAAAAGACAAAACCCCGCACAAAGGCGAGGTTTATTTGACTGAATAAGCGCTACTTCATAACCAACTCTTATCATACTAATACACTTTTTGCGGCCGCACCAACACTTTCATCATAAATTTCTGACTTCATTGTTGCAGGGTCCATTTCTAGGCAAACGTCTATCATCGACAAGCAACCATCAACAAATCCTTCGGCCATCTGCATGCTCACCCTGACGGCTCTTTCATCCCGTTTCTGCTGCTGAGCAATGGCCCGTTTTGACTGATTCAACACATAATGCCGTATAATCAGTTCGTACTCATCAGGTCGATATTGATTTAGTCAGGCAACCCGCTAACTGGAAAGGAATTATCTCTCGGCAAAATTGCCTGGCGAGACGCCATATCCCAAGCCATTGAAGCCAATAATTTCATTGAACAAAATTACACTCCTGTCGCGCTTCTAGAAAAGCTCAAAGGCACGCAGGAGTACACACTGGCAGCATGGCTAAAACGGTATGACGTCATCTATAAGCGCCGGGAATTGGCCGAAAACACCTATAAAGTTCGCAAGGGACAAATAGCCATGATCAGCGAAAAGATGGGCAACAGGGTGTTAGCTAAAATCAGTACGCGCCATATTGCCGAGTTTTTAGAGTTTTGGGTGGCACAGGACAAAAAAACTATGGCCGCTACTATGCATTCAGTGTTGTCTGATATTTTCCGAGAGGCGATTGTCGAGGGCCATATAGAGAATAATCCGGTGGCACCGACACGCTCAGCTAAATCTGTGGTGAAACGTGAGCGCCTGGAACTGGATCAGTATCTCGCTATTCGTGAGGTCGCTGACACATTACCGGCGTGGTTTGGGCTATCAATGGATCTGGCGCTAGTCACTGGCCAACGACGTGAGGATTTATCTCTGATGCGCTTTGACCAGATTGTTGATGGCAGATTACAGATAGACCAAGGCAAAACCGGAGCCATGATCTCCCAGCCCTTAGATCTTGAACTTAAAGCCGTTGGCCTACGCCTTAGCACCGTGATTGAACAATGTAGATTAGCCAGTAAAACAGATTTTATGATAAGTGCTGACATCAGAAAAAATAGCCCTGATGGATCACTACATCCAGATAGCCTGACAAAGAAATTCGTAACGGCGAGAAAAGGAACAGATTTTCGTTTTGATGAGAGTCCGCCAACTTTTCATGAGATCAGAAGCCTAGCCGGACGATTGTATGAAAAGGAAAAAGGTAAGGAATTTGCGATGAAACTGCTGGGGCATAAATCGGAAAAAATGACGAACAAGTATCTTGATACGAGGGGGAAAGAATACGTAATGTTATAAAAAGGCCGAATATCAAATTTCGATAAACCCAAAAATTCACCTTTAAAATCAATAAGTTAAAAAAAGACCGAATACGATTCCTCTTTTAGATTTAAAAGAATTTTTATTTTTAAAATCAAGCAATTAAATCAATATCATCGTAAAAAACACCTTCCATTACCTTACTTACCTAGTCTTTAAATTCATATAGTTAACTGCTAATTCGGAACCATTCGTAAAAATTTCGATACGTTTAATGCGTTCGGCTTGTGTTTTGTAGCAAGGTACGATTAAGTCTGACTGGCAGCTATGAGCGAGGAGCGGACATTACCCTAGACGTCTGTTCCTCCAAATTTTGACAATTCATAGACAGAGTGCCTGGTTTTATTGGTTATTCTTGAGCCAATAACTGTAATACGTTATAAAGTAATACAAAATTCAAACTGTTCAGGAATACCATGCACTACTTCGCATACGGATCGAATATGTCAGCTTCTCGGCTACGGGAACGAGTCCCAAGTGCAGAGGCTCTGGGTTGTTTTGCGCTCAACGGACACGACTTAAGGTTCCACAAGTCTAGCAAAGATGGTTCTGGAAAATGTGACGCTTATTTGACCCAATATGCTGGCAACATCATATACGGCGTCTTGTACAAAATTGATCCAATGGAGAAATCGGCTTTAGATAAGGCAGAGGGGCTTGGGCATGGTTACGATCAAAAAGAAATAACAGTTACAACTTCTGATGGATCTTCAGTAGCCGCAATAACATACGTGGCTACGAATATAGATGGGAGCCTAAAACCGTATTCTTGGTATTTAAATCACGTATTAGTTGGTGCTAAGGAGGCGTCCCTTCCATCAGAGTACGTTGAGGAAAAAATAAAATCAATTGAGTCGGTCAAAGATAGCGACAAAGTAAGGGACGCGAAACAACGTGCCATACATAATTAACAAGACCTGTCACGGCGAAGGTTTTCCCTTTAGGCTTCGCGTTCACAGGTTATCCCTTAGTTGGGTATGATTAGACTTGGCTGTAATTAAAGAGCTAAGATCGTATTTTAATAAACGTCTTAACATAGTAGAAATTAAAAAAACTGATGGGAGGTTTGTTAAACTTTAGCCCCCCTAATATTATCCGCTAAATCTAATGCTAGTTGGACATAAGAACGAGCATCACTTTCACTAAGATTCAAATCCTTTGCATGCGCAACCTTGTTACGTAGATGCCGTAACTTATTGAAAATATCTAATTGCGCTCGATCAATGACTTTACATTGCAACAGATACTCACCAAGTTTTGGCGTATTCTTTAAGGCGTCATTTGCCGATTGCCCCCAAAATGAACTTGCTGTACTTACCGCGGCTGTAACGGTCTGTAACGGTCAACTAAAACCGGACACGGATTTAGGCACATTGCTGTAGTCGGCGTTCATATTCATCCGGCGATATATTTCCCAGCCGATAATGCCGCCTTTTCAGATTATAAAAACTGTCAATATAATCGATAACATCAGCGATACCCTGACTTCGGGTTTCATAACGACGATAGTTAACCCTCTCAGCTTTCAGGCTGCGGAAAAACCTTTCCGTAACAGCATTATCCAGGCAGTTACCTTTTCGGCTCATGCTACCTGTAACATCCAGCTCCTGCTGGCAGCATTGGAACTGCGCGCTGGTATATTGCGACCCTTGATCGCTATGGAACACCACAGACCCTGTGGGTCGTCGTTTATTGACCGCCAGCCTTAAGGCCCGGACAGTCAAGTCGCTGTCCGGTTTATCTGAGAAGGCCCAACTCACTATTTTTCTTGAACATAAGTCCATCACGATAGCCAGATATAACCAGCCCTGAGCGGTACGCAGATAGGTAATATCACCTGACCACCAGGTATTCAATGTCTCTGGATTAAACTGCCGGTTCAACAGATTAGCGGCCACGACAGCGGGTTTTCCACCGCGTGGATAGCGATGACGCCCGGGCCGTTTAGCTACCAGTAATAAGTTTTTCATTATCTGCCGAACGCGGTATCTGCCCACGTTAAAACCTTGTTCCCGTAACTCGATGCACATGCGCCGGCTGCCATATGTGGCATCCATTTCAGCGTGAACATGCTTAGCCGCCGCGTGCAACATCAGAACATCGGGCTTGATCATTAGCCGACGACTACGGGCATAAAATACGCTGCGCGTGAGCGATAAGCAGCGGCATACCTGTTGGATATTTGCACCGACCTTCTTCAGTTTCACCGCGACTTTTTGTCGTTGTTCATTTCCATGGCGAAGAAGGCCGAAGCCTTTTTTAACAGGTCATTGTCGCTCTGCAACTGCCGTACCTGCTTTTCAAGTTCTTGTATTCGCCGTTGTTCCGGTGTTATAGCACTGGCTATCGGTGTATTTCCGCGGATCTCTCCGCGATACTGCCTTAGCCAGCGTTGTAAGGTTGAAAGGCCAATATTCATTGTTTCAGCGGCCTGAGTCACCGGGTACTTATGTTGAAGAACCAGATTGATGCACTCTTGTTTAAACTCATGAGTAAATGATTTTTTTCGCATTCTCACCTCGTTAGTGTTGCTCATTATATCTCTAACAAAGTGTCCGGAATGATTAGACCACTACAAGCAGATCTATCCAACGCTTGAGATTCTCTTGAACCCAGTCGAGAGACTCTAGTGATATCTCTACACTTGGGCTTATTCTCCGAACTGCCGGCACGTCCTCAAGAAGTTGGACTTCACACGAGTTGGCTTGAAGAGCAGGGAATACATCCCAAGATGCGCTTGCTACTGCAGGAACAAGTATATCGGTGAGTGTGCGGCATCGGAGCGCGGATATGATCCACCATCCGATAGTCAGGTCTGATTGAGAAAATTTCGACTCGCTGCTTTGCAACGCAAGCTCATGCGTAACTGCGGGCATATGACGAGCAACAGCGCTGAGTAGCGACTTGTTCTTAAGCGCTTTGGCTAACTCTATCTCTCCTGGTGGATTAAGTACCTCCCTTAATTCACCTACATCTTGGAAAACATAAGGCCCGTTTCGAAACGTCAATCCTGACAAAGCGAAACAGATCTCATTCTGACTGGATAAACTAGATATTCGAGTTGCAGCGTATTTCTTGCGAGACTCGAAGTAGTTAAGTAAACCTGACAATTTCTCTTTGTTGATTTCCATATTCCCTAGCTTAGAATTTTCGCTATTGAGTACCGCATGTTACACAATAGCTTAGTTAGGGTGTAGGCGTCCGCTTTTGGCACAGATCCGACTGTCAGACCTAGCAAAGATGTCTGATTAAGTATGAGTCGCTACAGATGATTGGTCTCAATTTTAAGTCACCGGCCAAGAATGCAATGAATAGAGCGAGCGATTAAACTCAGAGCTTCTTGATAGCGCTTCGCTGCTGCAAGCTAGCTAGCTAGCTAGCTAGCTAGCTAGCTTAACTCTTTTCTTCCTCCTCACCGAAAAATTACATAACCATGACAGTCTATTGATCAATCGACACAACTGTTAGAATAGCGTCATTCAAACATGGATGTTTTTTGAAAAATTTAACAGCAGGCAGTCATCTTAATGTTAGCAACAACTCCAACGCAAAAAATAGCATCAAATAAATTTCGTAATGATATCAATGGACTTAGAGCATGGGCGGTCATTGCCGTTGTTCTGTACCATTTTGGTGTACCAGGGTTCTCGGGTGGGTTTGTCGGCGTTGATATCTTCTTTGTTATCTCCGGCTTTTTAATGACCCGGATCATCGTTTCTGGCATGGAGTCAGGCAATTTTTCATTCTTACAGTTTTATCTGGCCAGAGCGCGAAGAATTATTCCCATGCTTTTGGTGCTATGTTTTGCGCTATTAATTTTTGGTTGGTTCTGGCTGCCTGAACAGAATTATAAATTGCTAGCAACCCATGTGGTAAATACACTCTTTTTTATATCGAATATTAAATTTTGGCGTGAATCGGGTTATTTCGATGCGTCCTCACATGAAAAGTGGTTGTTACATACCTGGTCACTTTCTGTAGAGTGGCAGTTTTATATTATTCTGCCTATTATCATTTTTGTGCTGTGGAAGTTCATCAATTACAAGGCGGTTAAATTTGCCTTATTCGCACTAGGATTTCTATCACTGTGCCTTTCTATCTATGCTTCACAGCGCTGGCCGTCAGCGGCGTTTTACCTTCTGCCAACCAGAATGTGGGAAATGCTGGCTGGGGGGATGGCTTGGTGGGTAACACGTAGAAAGGCCATGCCGGAGACTCTGGCGCGATATACAGAAGTTATCGGTATAGTATTTATCTCTGCGTCAATTGTGCTATTTAACTCATCAATTGTTTGGCCCGGTTCAAATGCGCTATTACCGGTAGCCGGTGCAGTGTTGGTACTGATTTCTGAGCGGCAAAAATCAATTTTCACCGCTAATATTATCGCTCAAAAGTTGGGGGCCAGTTCCTATTCTATCTATTTATGGCATTGGCCTATTGTCGTCGCATTAACTTATTTAAGTTTACTCAGTAACTATAAATGGGTGCTGCTGGCTTTAGTTGCTACCGTGATATTAGGTGAATTATCTCTTAAGTTGGTGGAAAATCCATCACAGAAAGTTTTCGCCAAATTATCCACCACCTCTAACCTGGTCTATATATCACTGTGTACACTGGTCGTTGGTGTGCTGGCACTGACAGTTAGGCACAGTACGCTCGATCGCGGCATTATGGCAGATAAAGAAACCGTTGAACTTTATGCAAAAATACAATCATTTCATGTAATGCCAAACCGAGATAATGGTTATTGTTTTTATAATGTTGACGGTGAGTCCGACCCCATCATCTCAATGGAAAAATCAGTGTGCAAGCTGGGGATTAAGTCATTGAAGCCAAAAGGTCTGCTTTTTGGTGACTCTTTTGCCGGGCATTATGAACCCTTCGTCGATGAAGTCGCGAAGAAACTCGGTATATCAGTAGATTCCGTCACCACTAACTGGTGTTTCCCAAGTTTAACGGATTCCACCAATGGCACTAAAACACGAGTGGCCTATAAGCAGTGCCTGTTAAATAGAGAATATCTAAAAGATAATATTTCAAAATATGATTTCGTTATATTTTCTGGCATCTGGTTTGATTTATATCGCAAAGGTTATCAAAATGAAATTGTTGATGTGATTAAATATGCCAAATCTAAAGGGGTGAAAGTGTATGTAATGGCATCCCCAACACAATACGACATCAATGTTTTTGCTAATTTTATCGCTGCGGGAGTCAATGATTTACCGTTTAGATTAAAAGGTAATTCCAATAAAAAAGATGATGACACCCAAAAGATGGATATTATCTTCTCGCAATTAGAAAAAGATGGGTATATAAAATTCATCAAAAAAGATGACATATTTGATGAAAGTGACTCATACCATTACAACGGAATAGAGATCCCCTACTCTCTTGACGGTGCTCATATCTCAGTCGACAGTTCATTGATGGCTGCCAAACGATTTATTGAAACTGGTGCCTATAAAAAATACTTTTCAGATGTAAAGTAAATATACAATTAGCCGGGCGATAGCGCCCGGCATTGGTTACTCTGGTACCACCGGCCAGATAATATCAGGCGATTGCGCTATATCAATTCTCATTAAGAGAACCCGATATTTCTTCCATGCGGTAATCAATTCTTTTTCGCTATCCGTTGCTATTGCCAGATCAACTGCGTCCTGAAGCGGTGCAATAGCCTCTGCGGCTAACGTTAATAAATTGGCTTTCTTGTATTCATCTGCCTCTTGCTCCAGTTCTGCATGGGTTCTTGCCAGCACCCAGCCGGAGCAATCCCATTCATAATAATTGCCGTCATCGGGACAGACTGATACAACACCATAATCCCCGGCTAAAGCTCGCTGGTAGATCTCAACACAATACGCCATAGAATCTACTGGCGCGGCACTGAAATTAAAGGTTCCACCGGCGATATTGTCAGTGATCGTAACATCAATATAGTGCTCGATATTTCGTGAGCGGGGCGCGGTGGCAGTAATTTTATCTATATCATTAATCATGAGATACGCATCCATAATGTGTTTCGGGTAAGACCATCATTAACCGCCGCAAAACCTTGGCAACGCCATGTCCCGGTTAATAGTGTTTGTCCGTTATTGTAGTTTGCAACGTTATTCCACTTTAATTCACTGCCCGCTTTCACATCCCCCGGATTAACGGCATTTCCGACATTGGTAGAATTGATCGCGAAAGCATAGGAGCCAATACCGTAAGTGTCTGGAACTCTGGCTTGCGCTATTACATTGGCAATATAAGTGCTTAAATAGCCGCCCCATACCGTGCCATACACATTGCCGTCACCTGGCAACCATGCAGCACCGTTCCCAGCGGTCACATTACCCACCGCGTTAATTGCTGCCCCCTTTAGCGCGCCCGCTGTGGTCAGGCTGCCGGGTAAATTGATTGCTGTATTGGATGACTGAAGCGCATTAACAATACGTGAGTCATTGCCCGCAGCTACGGTGTTAGCGATAGTCCCTACATCCAGCACTGCCGCCCCTTTAAGCCCTAAATTAGTCCGTGCGACGGTTTTATCTGCTACATCGTTGAGGTTTTTGCTTTTCTGTAATGCATTGGTGGCAATGGCTGCGGTATCCGTTAAGCCAAGGTTATCAATGGCAGCAGCTATTGCTTCTGGCCCCGCCGCCGCGATTTCAGCGAGGTTATTAGCAGTCTGCAAATATGCACCTAGTTCCTCTTTACGCCACACACCAATATCTAATGTGCCAGTGGGTTCTACGCCGGTGTTTTCTGACAATGCAATATAGCTATTGCCGCCGTGACTCACTCTCGCCCCAGCCTGATAGGGGGCATCGGCAAACCAAATTAGCTGCCCAAGGTTTTGCAATTCCTGTAAGGCTAAATCGACCCGGTTATGCCACCAGTTTTCCCACTTGGCCTCGGGTGGTTCTTCTGATGCCCCCCCTGCCCAACCACGCGCAATCAGGCCGTCGCCGGGGCGTTCAAATTGTGCAGGCACACTGGCCCACGGCTGATTAAAGCTGTCATTTCTTGCCATATAGTGGCTCCAATTAGATATAAGCGCCCATGCCGTAAGGCTGAGCGTCGAATGTGCCTTTATAGGCAAAGGGATGATGGTTAACGCGGATCAGGCTGGCTTTGACGCCTTGCGGTCGGGGGATTAAATCAAATAGCTGAATGAGCACTAAGACATTAGCGGGGATCGGTTTATCGACCCAGATAGTTTTCATGGTCATATCCTGCCCATCGATGATGGCGGAATTAACATCCAGAATGTAATCAACGGCAGTTTTGATTTCATCCAACGTGGCGTTGGTGTTGTTTTTCTGGATCTTGGCTTTGATTAATATGCGATAGAGATAATCCGACACCGGAACTTTGCCGATTTGTTCATGCGGGGCTTTATACGGCGCGACATTATAGGGCTGTGCGCCGCCGGTACCGTTATAAGCAAATATCGATAAGTAATCGCTGCGGATGAGTGGCCGCTCAGTAAATCCGGCAATGCGACCACAGATATCCAGTTGATCGCCCTCGGCATTATCAATATCCAACAGGTTATTGATTTTAGTGATCTGCTCTTCCAGTGAAGATTGGTTGATGTCCGGTAAAATACTGATCCATTCAACTAATTTCGGCGCGTTTTTATATTGCAGGTAAATCCGTGACAGCGCTTTTTTACGGTGGTTATACATAGGCCACCTCGATATTCTCAGTACTGAACACCCCGAGCTGGTTAAAGGCTATTCTCACTGCACTCTCATTGGCCTGTTCGACAGCAGTACCAACGGTAATCGTATTCACAAAGCCATTACCGGCCACCAGATAATTGACTGGGGTAAATAAACGGCCCGCGCCAATACTTTCACCAATTTTAAAGCCCAACTTAGAAAAGCCATTGGTCTGATCAAAACCGGTAATGCTGTAATCGACAATCGCCTGTTTTATCTCTTCGTCGATAAATTCGCTATTACTGGCGATCTCTACCCGTACATAAACCGGTATCAATTGGGGGCGAAAAAAGGTTACGGTGATCGGGTTACCTTTTGGGGTAACAGTATCCAACGAAATTTTATTCGGGAAAGTGTTATAACGGTTTAACCCACAACCGGGGCTTTTATTAATGGCAATGCTGTTAATAACGTCCTCGATGCTGCCACCATCAACAAATATCGCCATTGAGTGACCGAGCACCCCATTCTCATCGGATTGATCCTCAAAATTTTCATAAATCCGCGCCCGTTTAACATCATCAATATTGACCAGCGCCGCATAAATATTATCAATCTGATTGGAGCCAGGTAGCGCCACTGATTCATTGCGCCGGATGCGAAATGCGTTATTAGTTTCTTTATCCAACCCCATTGACGCAGCAGTGTTATTTGTCACCGCCGTAATGCCGCCGATCGGTGTGGCAATAATGGTCAGATTATGACTATTGGCCTCCTGCGCACCTGCCAGCGTACAAGTGACATTCACCGTCGCATTCCCTACCGCGTCAGTTACAACATCACCATCGGTCGCCCATAAGGTATTAGTCGCCCTATTTCTGATTAATGTCCCGGCATTAATTGGAGTAAAAGCGATACCGTGAAAATTAACGGTGGCGGTTGAATAGGTCGCACTTTTGCGTTTGATTCCAGCGAACGCAGCAATGCGGTCTAATTGTTGGTCAATCGCTGAGTTGGGATCAGCGGCGTGATAAGCATTAATTACCGCTTCATCCAGATTGGCTAATGCCTCACACCAGACCGCTATTGCCAGACCATCTGGTGATTCAGGATTAATATTCCAGCCGTCATCAATAGCAAGATAGCGCTGGCGCATAGTATCCAGATATTCACTCAGCGTGGTGCCGCTGGCCCCGTCACGATTTATGGTTGCCATTAGATAAGATCCTCAGTGAACAGGAAATCAAATGCGTCGTTATTAATATCAATCACCGCGGCAAATATCGTTATTTTGCGATTTTTCATATCGAGATCCATTTCAAAGCGGTTAATAGTCAGCACGCCTTTGGCCGCCAATAAGCGCTGTTTAATATTGGCTTCGGCAATGTCGCGTGAAGTTTTGCCCAATATGCTTTGAAACCACGGCGTTCCCTCGGTGGCATCAAGAAAATACTCGCCAAGAAATAACCGCAGGCAGCAGATCATGGCTTGCCGGGTTTCTTCTTTGCCGCTAGCAAACTGGCTACCGTGGGTAACAATGTCACCATCTTGGAAATTGCGGATCACAGTACCTCCGGAAACAAAAAGCCCCGGCATAAGCCAGGGCGATAATAGGTAGGATTCAATCAGGGTAATGAGCTATTGCGGCCCATCAGTGCGATCATTGCCGTGTTGCACGCCGCCGTGGTCGTGGTCGCCAACTTCCAGTTCGCCAACCGCCAATCCACCTTGAGTGACCTCAGTACGACCATTAAGGGTGGTTTGCCCATTATTGGTAAATTCAGGGCCGCTATAACTCATGCCAGATTCGGTAAGCGCCAATGAGGTACCGCCAGCCATCAAAGTCATTCCACTGTCAGTGAGATGAATGCACACCCCGCCACTTTTGTTACTTAAACCAATACCCTCGGTCGGCAAGCCCGCAATCGCAGTTTGCTGTGATCGGTAACCGGGGGCAAAGAAAGCATCGGACGGATTAAACATCCGTGCATCCAGTGGTGCTACCGCCCCCCCCTGACTGAGCCAATTGTCGATAGAACGTTGGCTGAAATGAATATAGCCCTCGGTACCCGGCGGCAACTCATGAAAAAATATCCATTCGGCGCTGCCAGAAAATTGCACCGGTACATGTTCGATAACGGGTAGTGTCTTAAATTGACCGTCACCGATATGACGTTGAATGCCGCACTCCACCACTGCGCGTTGCAGATCTGCGTTATAACTAATGACTTTACCAGGCATGCCGACCATCAGGTCACGCACCATATCGCGCTTGAGCAGCATCATGGTGGTATACAGCGGGTTGCTCTCAATCATCATCACCTCAGGGCATACGCCATTGACTGATCAGCGTAGTTTTCCACGTATCACCCCATAAGGTGCCTTCGTGGTAGGTACGCAGCACATTAAACTGGCCGGTCTGCTGCTGAATATTCGCCAGATTATTGAGGTCGGTGTTATACATGCCGCTGAAATTGATCGTCCAAAAACTTGAAGTGACATTAATTACATCGGCCGGCTGAATTTGATGATTCATTTTGACGTCAATTTCCATGGTACTGAGATACCAACGTGGGACACTTTCCATACCATTTTTAGCAGTGATCTCATGGGTAGCCCATTTTCTGGCGGCCCCCTCTCTGGCTAATAGCACCCTTGATGGCGTGATCATCCAGTAATATTTCCAGTCATCTTTTACGCTATCGAGAATGTCGCGACACAAGCGGCCACCGGAATTATAGGAAGTGGCAAAACGCGGTAAGTCGGAAAAGTCACCAATCACTTCAACATCAAGCCCAAAAGCCGCTGCGACATCTTTGAGCATTTCAATGGCAGGCGTATTCGCGCCCCAGGTTTTAAATATCGTGGTATTCCATGCCAGCCCAATCGTGCGACAATATAACCGCAGGCAGGTATTTACCCCCTCTTTGACTACTTCGACATTGTGAATCCGTCCGCTGAATATCGTGCCGATGTTGTCGCCATAACCAGCTTTTAATACCAGGTTGCCATAACGTTTTTCTTTATCGTCATAGCGCTGGATCAAGGCGCGGGTGCGCGCTGAAATGCCGTATAGGGTGATTCTGGCAGTAGCATCGACATTCTGCGGGGTATTATCGACAGCAAAACGGATCTCTAATGGCGGCTGATAGGTAAGTTCATCACCACTCACCGGGGTAATGGTCAGTAAGTAATTGCGGCCAAAATAGCTACTCATTATCGGGATACCATGTCAGGCAATTATTAATACCAAGATTGGCGATAGTCGGGGTCTCCCCAGCTAATATCAACGGGCCAATATCGGTATTGAGTCCCGCCAATAAATTAACGCCAATATGCAAGGCTCGCCCCAAAGCTACCGGTTCGCCCTGCTCATAGATATCGACGCAGAAATAATTAAAACGGGTGAGCCAGTGCAAACGAAATACCAGATAGTGATTATTTAATTGCACTCGGAAACGCTGCACCGCGTAACCATTGTTTAATGGGATAATCTTCATTACGTGGCCTCAACAAAAACTTCACCAAATGAGTATTCACGTTGCCCCTGAGTGGCAGCACTATCGCCATAAGGTAAGTTGTCATTGGTTTCAGCAACGGTGTCGTAAATAATATTGAGCTGCAACAGTTCAACTACAATCTCCAACCCACCCTCATTCTCTTTTTTCAATTGGGTGCGGGTATTGGTGATCAGACAGTTTTTATAGGCGGCCCCACGGCTGGCCACTAATTCGAACGGCGTATGTGAACGCTGCAATTCACGCAATTGCTCGAGTAAATTTTGCGAACGGGTTGAGCGCGATTGTGATCCCAAGCTGCCGGAATACAGACTGGTGCCAACCGAAGCAGCCACTCCTGCCAGCGCCGCCGCCCGGCCAGAAAGCAAACTGGCCGCCATACCAGTAGTGATACTGGCTCCGGCCCCCAGTAGTCCGGCAATGCTGCTATCTTGCTGGGCCAGCAGTTCACGAAACCAGTTATCGGATACACCGATAATCATGGTTAGCGCCAGCGCGCGGGTAACCGCGTTATCGTGGGCAGTATTGGCATCTTCCAGCGGGAACTCACTGACATCAGTACGCAGCTCGCTCGACTCTTCCAGTAATGCATCAAAATAGAGATTGCCGATTTTCGGTCGGTTACGGGTAAATAGTCCGGTAATAGCCATCAGTAGTGCTCCGTATGCATCATGTCGCGCGCTTGCTGGGCCAGTTGAGTAGTGGCCTGTAGCACCCCATCACGGATGGATTCGCTATCACCGCCCACGGTACCCACATTAATAATATTGTGTTGCTCCAGCCTGACATCACCACGGGCCGCGGATGCGGCAACTGATTGCATGGGGGTGGTTTGGCGGTCGCTGTAGCCCTGAATCTCTTCCCATGAACGTTTTGGCTGAGCGTAATTTGATGATGGCAGTGAGGCCCACACACCGCCAAGTCCGTTGGTGGCATCGGCAAAATTCCCGTTCGTTACATTTTCTAACTGACCGGCACGTTGAATCAGAAACAGCGCGGCGAGATCCTGACTGCGTGGTGAAAAGTCGGTCAGATTAAGCGCTTTGGCGGCATCATCCCAAGAGCCGCTGGTGAACTGATAACGACCGGCAGCCGAGGTTTTATTTTTAGTGCCGTCTGTTTGCGTGAAATCTTTTAATTGCCGTGGGTGGTCACTGCTGTCATAGAATTGGTCGCCGCCAAACATCGTGTTATAGCCAGAATTGGCATAACTGGCGGTTCCCTCGGCTTTGGATAGCACATCCAGATACTGGCGAACGTTGGGATCATCAACCAGATTATTAAGGTCGCTGGTATCACTAGGGTAAGGCACGCTGGGGTTATTTTTAGCCCAGTTCTGGCGTTTAAGCGCTTCGGGATTACTCATGGCTTTGGCATCGTCGGCGCTGGTAAAAATATTGCCGGGCGTTAATGCCGCAGCCGCGCCGATGGTAACCGGATTGACCAGCAAGCGTGACAACCAGCCGCGCCCACCAGCAGCACCTGCGGGTGGCTTCCCGCCGCCGGGCAACATGCCGCCGACAAACTTTACTGCACCGGCAGTACCGGCCAGACCGGCAGCAGTCAAAATTGCTTTTGAAACTTCGGGGTTTTCTTTAATAAACTGATTAATACTTTCTAATAACGCATTGATGATTGGCAGTAAGTCGCCCCCCATCGAACGGGCCAGATTGTCAAAGTTAGTCGCCAAATCCGCCATCTCTTTATTAAACTCGTTGGCTGAATCAATAAGTTTGGGATCAAGCGGTTTATATAACTCTTCAAAATTTTTCAGTGAGGCATTAAGCCCCTTGCTGCCTCCCTCCAATAAACGGGTAAAAGGATCATTATCACCGCTGCCAATTCCGCTGCGCAGATTTAGCCGCTGGTCATTATCCATTTTGCCGTAAGCATCAATAAGATACTTGAGCGAGTCCATGCCGGTTTTATTGGCAAACTCTGTCGGGTTAAAGGCGCCATTCCAATAGGCCTTATCGCCTAATTCTCCTTGTCTGGCCCGTTGTTGCAGGTCAGGGATTTTTTGCACAATCTGATTAGCCGCATCCGGGCTGAGGCCAAGACTGCGCATAGCATAACGTAGGCCGTCAATCTGCTTGACGGTAAAGTTGGTAATCTTACTCAGCCTGTCCATTTCTAATACTGAGGCAGACAAATCCGCAGTCAGGGCTTTTAACCCAACACCGGTACCTGCTGCTGCGGCCAGTTGCAATATGCCGTCTTTAATCCCTTTGACGGCATCATTGGCTGTTTGAAAGCTCTTTGCATCTGTTTCCAGGCCAAGGGAAACCAATAGAGAATCAATTGTCTCTGACATGGAAACCTCATATTTTAGGTATAAAAAAACCCGCGCGATGGCGGGTTTGATATGGCTCAAAGGTAACTATTAGTTATATTTTATCATTTTACTTATTGGGTTATTGCCCCTATAAAATCACATTAGATCATCTCAGGAAATTCTTCTTCGACTCTAGACGTAACAGTCTCTGATTTTATCTTTTCGTTAGCTCTAGCCGCAATAATAGCTTGAGATTCCCTGTACTCTGGAGCCCTAGCAAACTCATCAAATGATGCATCATAACCGAGTTCGCGAACTTTACTTTCAATATCAGATAACGGAACGCGGAAGAACTCTTTTCGATTATTAACCAAGTTAATACGCCGTTTCGAAAACTGTTGGTGAAGACTGGTCTCGAGAGAAGGGGCATCAACAGAGTAAATTAGTGCGTGTATGTCATATTTAAATGGAACAGAAGCCGAACCAAGTTCATTTACACGATCTTCTGGTTCTAATCTGCGAGTTAAGCCGATTTTATAAATATCCTCCCCAAAAGCTCCAATATTTGAAATTACATATACGTGCCCACTTCTAGTTAATTGTGCCTGTGATTTAGCTCGTTCAGACAAAGCACGAGCCTCTTCGAGTTGAGACTCTAGTTCAGAAATTCTAGCTTCAATCTGTTCTTTCTGCTCTTGGTTGGCTTTATCTAACTCTTTACGCGCCCGTTCCATTGCTTTTTCGAAGTCCCGTTCGGCTTTCAATTCTTCTTTTATCGCTTTGTCATATTCACGCTGGGCCTTTTCTTCCTCTCGTTGAAGCTCTCGATCCTCCCTCAAAATCTCCCTTTCTTTTTGTAGCTTAAGCTCTTTCTCATGACATAGAGTAAGCTCTTCCAGTCGAAGATTAAGATAGTTGCGAGTTATACTGATATTCATAGAATGACCGAACTTATTCAACGCATCGAAAGCAGTTTCAATTCTCTTATGTAACTGAGCAATATTTCCAGATTTTACCTTAGCTATAGCTGCATCACATTCGCTGTTAAACGCTCTTGTCAGCAATTTGACATAGCGTTTAATCATTTTTCCGCCTTCAGCCTTACTTCCATTCACCGTCCAATTAGTATCAGAGTCACAAGCTGCATCTTGACGTATAAGTGCCTTTTGGCGCTCTTTATTGCGTGTTATTGCTTCTTGGAAGGCTACCGAGTCATGGTAATCGAAACGAGGTTTATAAATGCCAAACTCAACCATATCAGCATCATCACTAACCTGAGAAAGTTTTTCTGTTAACTCTAAAAGCCGTGCTCTTTTTTCTCTATACTCTTCTTTTAACAAAATAAGTTCGCGCCGTTGTTCAGAAAGCTGCCGCTCTGATTCGTTTTCCTTTCTTTCGATTTCATTTAGTTTTTCTTTTACTTCATTATCGATAGATTCTTTCGCGGTTTTTTCTTCTAGCTCTAGAGTTTTTCTGCGTTCTTTTTCTTCACTATCAAGTTCTTTTCGCAATCTCTCAGCCTCTTTTTCTATATCAACTATTTTGCTATATCTTTCGATATTTGCTCCATATTGCTTTTTTTCCTTATTTCTAACGTATAAAAGTATCAATACAACAATGGATAAAACGGCACAGACAGCAACCAATCCCCAAATCATCGGGTCCATTCCATCAAATAAAAAGATACAAGAATTGTATCAAAATATATCTAATAGTTCATCGGTTACTATTAAGCTAAACCCTCATAGCGTTGATTGTTTATGCTTTTCCCCTTTCCACCACCGCCGCAATCTCATCCAGCACATCATGCATCAGTTGCACATCATCAATGGTGTAAGTGCCATCCAACATATCAGACCACCTTGCCAGTGGCGGGCAGTGTTGCCCGGCACCGGCGCAAGGTCGCCATAAAAACCAGTCTACGCGGGAGGGTGCTGCGGATTGTTTTCCGCGCTTTTTCCCTCGCCGCTGAGTTGCCAAAAAGGGCCGATATTTTCCCTCAGTACCTGTCCCAGCAATACCAGGTAATTATGGGCCTCATCTTGGAACAGGTTTTCGCCCACCGGGATGTTATCGGATTGGCGAACGATGCTACCGCTGTTAAAACACAGCTCTTTCAAGCGGTTTAAGCTCATCATATCGACAGAAGCCAAACTGGCGGCCATCCCCATTGCCGTAACATTGGGATTGATCGCTGGTAACAAACCAGACTTAGCGGCAATTTGCAGCATTTCCACCTGATCTCTGGCCGGTGATGTTGCCCCGCGAAAAAGGGTGTCACCGATCACAACTTCAATTTGACGCCCCATAATTAGGTTTCCTCTGAGTCAGCAAATTCAAAAATAAATTGTTCATCAGACACGCCGCTTTTTCCGGCTCGAGTAGCTGAGCCACGGTTAGTCATGATGCCGTCGAACCCGGCAAAGCGTTCATCGGTGCCGGTCTGTGAAAAGGTAAAGGTGGCATCAATACCGGATTTTTCCAGCGCCAATAACTGGCGCGCCTGCACCGAGCCAGGGATCAGGTTGATGGTCAACCGTTTGGCGCGGGTTTTATTGTCCAGCCGTACTGACGTGCCGCCGATACCGCGTTTTAGCGCGGCGCGGGGTTCTAAATCTTCAATGGTGATCGGTGGGTCGGTATCACCAAAATCATCAATCGGGATACCAAAGACGGTGAGATTAGAGCCATCAGCGCCGTATCTGTGCATGGTCATAAGGGATTACTCCACGGTGGCATTGATTTCAGCGATATGACCGGCACGGCCTAAAATCACTAACAGGGTGGTTAACGGGTAAACGCGCTTTTTGCGTTGGTCTGAGGTCAGCGCAAGGACATCCTCAGGACGCGAACGAATGACAAAACCAAAATCAGCCACTTTCGTGACGCCATCGTCAGGATCAACATAAGAGCCGGTACCGAGCACCCCGTTATTGAAAAAGCGTTTGCAGGTAGTGGCAACCGTAGACAGTAACCCGTCATAGTCGCGTGGTGTCAGTGCGCGCTTGGTGCCGACATTGGCAATGTAGTTGTAGCCATCCACCTGAATATGGTTTTTCAACACATCCAGATTGACCACATCATCGATAAACTCGCCATAAGACGACATTGATTTACTGTTGATCACCCGGCTGTTATCAATTTGCCCGGCTAGTTCAATTTTGGTAAAAAACACCGCGTTTTTGGCTTTTAAGGCATTGTAAGCACTGGTAGCCATATCATCGCCCATCACACCCGGTAACACCTGATACTCGCCGGTAATGGCGGTATTTAGCCCTGTTGGCCTGAACTTATGGAACGCCGCCGCCAGTTGCACCATGGCATAGGCTTGGGTCGGGTCAGTAGTGACGGATTCAGCGGTTTTATAGCCTGCAAATACATGGCGGTTACCTTTACTTTTCAGCAGTGACACCACATCCTCCATCTTGTTCTGGTCAGCAATGTCGTTAGCGCTAAATGTCCACCAGACCGGATGGCTATTAGCATCAGACCAATCGGCCAGCTGGAGAATAATGTCATTGCTGGTTAAATCGCTGGCTTTAAAGAAGTAGTGATAACGCCAAATACGATCAGTGGCGCTATTCACAATTTCCAACAGTGAATTTTCTTCGTTTTTCATCCAGACGGTAATTTGTGGCGGCTTGGGAATTTGCGCAAAGTAGCGGGTGGCAATGTAATAAATCGAACTGTCAGTTTGGAAATCAGCGCCAAGTTCTGGCAATGATGCATAGTCACGGAATGAATCTGCAGCAAACTCGCCCCCATCAACTAAATCTGACGGATCAGCAAAAGTGAGTGCACTGGAAAAATCACCGTAGCCCAACCCTGCCGCCGTCAGAATAAGATTGACGGGGATAATATTATCAACCGGATAAGCCATAAGAGCAGTCTCTTTCTCTAATTTGAATGTCAAACCCTGCGGCACGTAATAGCGCGTAGGATGCGGTTTTTTCGATGAATAGATGGATGTCAGCCTGATAGCGCGGCTGTAGTCCGGCTTGTAACAATCCGGTAAGATTTCGGAAATTGCTGGAGAAACGCCAGGCGATTTTATGGCGGAACAGATAGTCACTGACTGGCGTCACGAAATTGGCGTTAGCTAAATGCATAGCGGCGGTTGCCGCCCCGCTATTGAGCAAATTCACCGACAGCAAAAACTCCATTGATGTACAGGCTGTTTCTTGCAAGTCTTGCCACTCCTCCCCTAGCGCCGGATCAGTTTCAGCAATGGCCGGGATAAATTCGCGCTTGCGCCGCGTTTGCCCATAGGCCCGAATCGGCACCGGGTTATAAGTGGCATATAAGCTATTACCGATTGGTGGGTTACGGCCTTGATCGGCTAATACAACACGTTCGAGGGGGACTGCAGCGGCGAGTGAAATGAGTTGCTGAAATACCGGATACATCTCTTCAATGGTTTCCATCAGCCCGCACCTCGATAACGTTCAACCAATGCACGGCAAAAGCTACGCCAAGGCCGGTTATCGCAAGCCACCACCCGCCATTGTCGCATTGCCAGCCCGTCGCTGAATTCCAGTAAATCGCTAAATTTCCCCTCATCATCGGGCCAAAGATAATGCACACCATCGTTGATGTGTACCACTCGCAGATCCTGCGGGTTAGCCGTGCCGCCCATGCCGATCAGCATTTGAATATCTTTCCATTTTGCTGACTGCACATTCACCTTCTGCAATTCGGTAACCTGCGGTTCTCCTTGCTGCCAAATACCACCGCGGCCGCTATAGTCACCGGCAGTCGGTCGAATCAACCGAATACCGCCTTCAATAGGCGAATTAAAGGTGGTATCAATATGCCCATGCATATCCAGACCATTACCGAACATGATTAATCCTCCACGACGTGAGTGATTGCGCCTTTTAGCGTACCGTGGTTAACCAGCGGGGTTGCGGAACCTTTAGCGGCAATTGTGGCATCCGCATTACCTGGTTGAATACCGGCTTCTATCGCCTCCTGGCAATAACCCACCGCACGCAGACCAATCTGATCCAGCATTTGAAATGCCGTGATTTCGCCGCGGGTGACCTGTGCCGTCAGCACACGAAAGGCTTTTTTGATGTTGTCCTGATTTTGTCGCAACGGAACGCGCAGAAATGAGCGCTCAGGAATACGCCCATCCGCAGAGCCAAATTCCTGTACTGCCCCAATTACCACGATAGGTGCACCATCTTCATACACCCCAGCCCCCTCGGGCAGCCCCACCAGCACCCGACGTTTGGCAGTTACCCGTTGATGGATCTGGCGCAATTTCTGCGCCAGTTTTGTCCCGCCCCGTACTTCGACCCGAAGTTTCATACCATCATGGCCCCGGTACCGGCTCGGCGGCGCAAGCGCAGGAACTCCACCCCGTAGGTGGTCAGTGGTAAATCACCATTGATATTGAGATCGTCAGCAGTCACCGCCGGAACCGCAAAAGAGGTGGATTCATCACCGACCGATTTTGATGAGATGGCATAAGCCGCCCCAACATCACCACTGATAGCCCTTTTACGCATCACCAACCGGTGGGCAGCAAAGGCAAACAGGCCACGTTTTTTGATTGATGCCGGGCGGGCATGATATTTCAGCCAACGTTGGCCGGTTTCCGAGTCGCCCTCCTCCAATGCCTGAATCACTTCGCGCTCAGCCCATAAGGTGGTATCGCTGAACTCCGAGTAATACTCGCGAAAGTCAGCCACAATTTGCGCAGTAATATCCACATTGCCCCCTAAAGCAAAAACCCGTCACGCGGACGGGTTATCAATGTTATCGGTATCATCCGCTGGGGTTTCCGGCTCGGTGGTATCGCTCTGCCCCAACTCGGCTTTTTTGCTATCAATCGCCTTTTGCAAGGTTGGCGCTTTAGCTGCCGAGGGGGCTTTTTTACCAAACAAGGCTTCATATTCATCACGCACCGCGGTGATATCCAGCCCATTATCATCACCATGCTCATTAAGTGGCTCATCGAATTGTTCGGCGCGCATCATGCCTGCCTGAGTAAATAAGTGACGGGTAAAATCGCCATTCACCACCGCAGAATGGCCGACAGCAATCGTGATGCGTTGGTCGGTTTTATCATCAGTGACCGTCAGCGGTGAAGTATGCAAGTTAGTTAATTCAAACATGATTAAACCCCATCTACATAGTGAGCCGCTTTAGGAATACGCCATTCCGTACCGCCAGTGCGTAAAATGGCTGGTACTTTGAAATTAACGTTGTCTGGTGTGGCTGGTGCGAGGAAGCGCAATGGCATCACATCGTGGCCTTTCACCACTCGCATATCTTTTTTGTACACCATCAGGCGATCTTTCTTCGCTGCACCGGCTCCAGCCAGCAAGACATCATCATCAAAATCCATATCTTTGAAGTTGGTCCGCAGGAATTCCAGCAAGGTGACATTTGAAGCGTTATGGGTGGAGAGCAAGGTGCGCATCAATAATTGATGTTGTTCCGATGGCAGAACAAAACCATTAGGGCGGTGAACCGTGACGGTATTCTTCAGGTACACCTGGTTATAAGCAGCACCAAAGAAATCAATGATCGGTTGGGTACCCTTGGTAGGGATAGCAGCCACCAACTCGGCTAAGGTCGCCGGAGCCGCCTCAACACCCACATTGGAACTGGTATATAGCCCCTCGCCAATATCACTGTGACCGAGCAAGTAAATCTTATTCAGACCTTGTTCAACCACATCTCGCACCGCCTGACCGCGCTCCGCATCCAAATTGACGTTATTGAGCATGGCAAAACCGATTTCCTCAATGGAATAGGTGTAACCCAGTGCGGCGGTTTTGATCTCATGGAAGCCCTGATTCATGGCGATATCCACCGTCGGCACGTCAGTCGAGTTCGGGCCAAATATCTGTAACTCACCACGGGCATCAATCGAGCGGAACGCCACCACTTTTACCCAGTCTGGCGCACTGTTATCCAGTGGTAGCAATGTGCTGTACTTAAACTGCGGATATTCCAGTCGGTAAATTTCCGATTCAATATGCGCAGCTTGTTGCACCAGAAAAGAGAGCGCCGATACTGGGCTGACGTCAAATACACTTCGTTTCATGAATATGTTCCTTTAATTTTACTCGCCGCCAGCAGCTGCAGGTGTAGATGCCAGAATGCCATCAACGCGAATTTCACCCACTTCACCGGCCACTACATCATCAACCCAGCGGACAAAATCTAATTCAACTCCGGTACCGCCTGCGGTTAACCGGCCCTGATTCACCCCTACGGCTGTAATGACTGTTACGGTTTCGCCTGCGCTGGCACCATCGACACACAAGGCAAACATCGGCCCACGACGCAGTAACGACGCCACATGATCGACCTCATAACCCACTTCATAATCTGGGGGATTAGTGGGCACGCTATTGCTGAATACCGCCATCGAACGCACGGTAAAACCGATAATCTGTGCGGCGGTAGTGGTCTGCGTGACAGGTGCACAAGAACGCGCGCCCACCCCACGGATCACTGCCCGACCAAAGGACACCATTTTGGTTTCCACTCGACGTGAGACCACTTCACAGACATCCGTGGTTGAAATTTGGCCCTCGTAGGCTTTACCGCGCCATTTGGTGAATTCACTCTGAGCAATCGCCATTATTTATTCTCCGTTTGTTTGCCATAACGTTTGTCCAGCCAGCTTTGGCGCACGCTATCACGGGTAGTCTGTGCATCGCCGGTTTTGACTTTCTTCATATCGCGGCCCAAATTGATGATGGAGTCATTAACCTCGTTTTTATCATCAGGGTCATCGTCATCCTCGTTTTCTCGGCGCTCTTCTTCTGCGTCGAAATAAGCGGATACATAAGCATCTGGCGCTTTATCCCAAGAGGGGTATTTGCGGCATTTGATTCCGGCACTGTCCAGCGCAGCACGTTTGATTTTTAGCGGGTCTACCGCGTCACAGCTAAATTCTGCACCGGCAATTTTGATAGCAGAGTCACGCGCTGCCACCACATCAGCTAGCCGCTTCGAAATCGCATCCTCAGACGATTTTTCTTTTAATGCCTCGATTTCTTCATCTTTGGCATCGGCTTTGGCTTCGGCCTCCTCTTTTTTCTGTTCAGCTTCATCCTTAGCGGCTTCGGCTTTTTCCTGCCCTTCCTCTGCGTCGCTGACACGTTTTTTTAGCGCATCCATCGATGATTGGATCAGCTGCTGGGTCGCTTCGTCAGCCACCTCTACGCGCGCGCCGGAATCCAGCACAACTTTATACATGGGGGTTACTCCCTTGGGGTTACGGTCAAATAACCGCGCCAGGTGTCCGGCTCTGGCCTGATCACACAGCGCGATATGGTTGATGGTGATGGTGCATTGAATAAATTCGTAGGCAGTACCACAGGGCGCGATACCGGGGGCATAACGGTATTCAGAGGTGTAACCGGCTGACAATTCCTCTTTATTTTGGTTGATGGCATCAATGGCGTACTGATCTTTAATCAGCAGATCGACCACCACATAATCAGGGTCATCAACATCTTGTCGCCCCGGCGAAATGGCATGCCCTGCGGTAACCTGCTTAAAAGTTTGGGCATTCACCAAATCATCAGGGTGATCAATGGTGACGTCTTTATTGTCATAACTGGCCAGACTGACTGGATCAAACACCTCAGTCGGTGGCCGGTACACATTGACGATTTGACCGGGTGACCTGTCTTTTAATCCCAGTTCAGAGGCGAGATATTGCTGCACACCGACGCGAGCAACCCGCCCGGGGACTTTTAAATAGCCCTCAGGGGTAATTTCTCGTTGGGAATTAATGGGAAAGGACACGCGGTCACGAACGGTGATCCGCATAATATATCCTGTTAGTAATCAAGCCCCTTGATTTGGGGAATGGCATGGCAGCGGCAACCAATATGGGCTCTGCCGGGGAATAGTCCGCTTTCACCGTTATAAGTCGCCCCCCGCGACCAAAGATAAATCCCCGCGCCATAACCCACATCGCTACGGGAAATTTCAAAGCATTTGATTTTGGCTCGAGGGTACTTACCGGCGGGATTACCGGAGACACGTACATCTTGCGAGGTAGACCAACGAAAACGGTTAATTCCCGCGCCTACCTGCCGAGTGTGAGTAATATCACTGCGGATTTTGGCGGTTTGGTCGCGGGAAATAAGATGCGCACGCTGATAGCTGGCTCCGGTCACTTGCTGGATATTTCTGACCATCGTCGTGAGTGAGTCACCTCGCATGATGCTGTCCATCACTTCCCGCTGAATATCATCGAAATAATCTGAGGACAGTGATTTTATCAATGCGACATTACTTTCGACCGAGGCATCGAAATAATCCACTAATGACTCATTGACCATAAGTGAGGTCATATCGATACCGATAGCGCGATTAATTTGTTCAACGAATGCCGCAGAACTTTCAGATTCTGCGCGACTCACCACTCGCTGGGCTAATCGGTCTGCCTGACCTCCCATCACAGTGCGATTAAACTTGTCGGCGGCCTGTCTGATTGACTCTTTGATGATATCGACCAGATAACTGTCGGCGGTGTAATTACGGCGTAGAACCGGTGTTAATACTTCATCTATCGACTGCGCCATCAACCGAACCATTTCACGTAACTGAGCACGATAATAACGTTCGGTTTCATCTGTCTGTTTAACTGGCCTGAGTTGTGCCCTCCGGCGCGTCGGCTGGTTTTTTATCATCGCCTGGAGTGTTGCCAAGCCGGAATTGATAATCACCTTGCCGTTCGGCTGATTCGTCATCTTCAAGTCGGGTGATGTCATCTTCTTGAATACCATAAACCCCTTGCTCCATCAGCTTACGGGCCACCTGCGACGGCAATACTACTTTTTGCTGAAGGCGAATATCATCGGCCTGTGCATCTGCCAGTCGTTGGGCAGAAATCTCGCTATCGGTCGGTTGCGACAGTGGCGCAAAGGTAAAATCCAACCCATCGGGCATGGTACCCAGCGTCGAACGCACCAGCACCTCATCCAGCTTTTTCAAAAATGGGCGGTATTTCGCTTCCTGATCCCCCTTGATGGTGCTGAAATAATTGTTCTGGTCGCCTTGCCCGGAATCCCCTAATCCTTTGGCCTGCACGCCGAATATGCGTGTCATCGGAATACCGGATGCGCCCGCCGTCCACTCCATTAGTACCGCCAACACTTCTCCCAAGCCGCCGAATGAGATTTGCTTGCGATCAAAGCTCTCTTTGGAATCCAGCAGCGCCAGCCGAAATAGCGATTTCATCATGCCAAAAGTGTTGTAGCGTTTGGCTATGGCTTCATCCATATCGCCAGATGCTAAGTCAGTGGCTAAATTTTCTTTGCTGATGATGTCGATATTGGCTTCCAGAATTAGCGAAGAAATCCCCCCTTTGGCGGCGACGGCATCTTTCACATCCTCAAGACAGCGCCTCAAACGGCTATCATCCCAACCACCGTTAATCATGCGTAACCGCATCGGCAAGGCAGCTCCGGGCGCACGAACAAAATGGCTGAAATGGATTTTCTGCTGACCGCCGTTTACCAGGTAGTAATCCGGCTGCATAAAGTTCTCAGCCAGTGGGTTAGAAACGTTGTATTGCTGCCCATTGATCAGCATGCGGTCCAGTACCAGCAAGCGCTTAAGTGAGCCTTTTTTAATATTCTTTAATTCCAATTCATGAGACAGGTCTTGGTCGGTCAGCATCAATACCCCCGCCCCGCCATACAATCCGGCCCATTTAAAGGACTCTTGGGTGACCCCTTGAATATTGAACTGGTTTTCAGCATTGCGTAGTGCGGTAGCATCATCTGACGGAAATGAGCGCCATTCGCGAGTGGCATCATCAACCGGAATATCAATAATCGAACGGGCAATCCAGTTTTCGGTATAAGCTGCCTCCAACTCGGCAAAATCTTGCATCGCGCCATACACAAAGCGGCTATACATACGCCGGTCACGGTCGGTACCCATGCCCGTCATTACATTCGACAAACCATCAGCAGTCAGGCGAATGCGGGGTTTACCGCCAAAATCCAGTGTTTCACTCATCGTTAAACCCACTTGTCATAACTGATGCTGCCACCAGCAATTAATTCGATCTCTATCGAATCCATGATTGTATCGAGGATGTCGTCGTTTTTATGGCTGTCATCCGCTGAGAAATCAGCGCATTCCGTCAGTGCAGGTATCACCCAATCAGTCGATGCAGCCACCGCGCCATCCCAGTAATAAACCTGCGGAATTTTTTGACCGTCGTCAGTCATCAGTGCAGGAAGATAGACACAGCCGGTTTTCATTTGCGGAATGGTATTCAGGCAGCGGATCAGCTTGTTTTGGCCCGAACCGCGGGGAATAGTTAAAATGGGAATACTTTTACGTTTGACTAGTGTGGTAATCAGACCTTGCCCAGCTTGCTTATCCTCAATCCCCATATGGCGTAATGGCCCGGGGCGTTTCGGGTTATAAGGCCGCCATTTCTCCCATAAGTCTTGGGCGGTGGTCAGTAAGTCCTCCGGGTCCCAGCGGCCACGCACACTGTCAATAATGTAGAGATTGCCATCAACCCCCATCCCCACCAGGGTAAAGACGGTGTAATCGTTATAATCTTCAATTTTGCCGGAGTTGGTATCAACATAAACGGCGCGGTGAGTCAGCGGGGGTAAATGGGTGTAGCGTTTAAACCAATCAGTATCGATTAACCCACCGGTCAGTGCGCGTGGGCGCTGCATATATTGCGACATGAAAGTGTATTCGTCGCTTTCCCACAGACGCAACAAATCACCGACATACTCGTTTACCGGCCAGTAAGACCAATAACGAACACCGCCGACCACCACACTTTCGCTATTTTTAACCGAGAACCAGCATTGTGAGCGCCACGGCTCAGGCAATGCATCGATGTATTCTTCACTGACCAACGCCGGAATGGTGATGTGATGAAAATCCACCCCCATCTTACCGGACAACATAAATCCGGTGGCGTCGTCGGTATGAAGTCGCTGCTGGATAGAAACAAACGGGGTTGGATGCTCTTTGCTCTTATCACCGCGCCGTGAGCGGATGGTGTTCACTAAGATACGGTTCGCACTGGCCCGTTTGGTGGCCGAAAACATATCTTCGGGTTTGTTGTAATCATCCAACCCAACAAAACCGGAAAAATCAGGGCCGGGGAAACCCGCACGACCACCGGTTAATTGCCCACCGCTGGAGCGTGAAACCGTCTGCCCCACCATCCGGCCCCGACTATTAACGATTTCCCACTCTTCCGCCTGATTAATACCAAAGCGACAAGGCCACAGTGATTGATACTCAGGACTGGCAATAATATCGCGGGTGCGGCGGCTATTGCGTTTTACCAATGTGTCAGCAAACGACACATTGAGATTACGAAAGCGCCTTAACTGCCCTGTCTGCACCAACATATTTATATAGGCTGGCAGATGTACCGAAATAAACTCAGTTTTAGTCCCGCCTGGCGGCACGTTCACAATCAGGTTGCGCGGTTGCAGCCGGTTATTGACCAAATCATCCAGCTTGGAAGCCATCATTTTATGATGCCAGTTCACCAGTAATCGATCGCTCTGCAGCAGCTCAAACCAAATGCGAGTGAAATTAAGAAATGATTTTTCCGATCTGGATTTCAGGGCGACACGCGACGGGAAATCCAGATTTTCCCATTCGAGAATATCGCTCATGTGGTGATCCTGCGGGTTGGTTTTATTTCGCCAATTTGTGAACTGATTAACACAATGACTGAGTCTCAAGGAAAAGACGTCAGCTTAATGTAATAATCTCACTTTCTAGTCATGCTTAAATATCCTCTTTTCTGGACAAAGATGTGCCAGACCTTGGGTTCTTCTCTTTCTCTTGGTCATTCTATACTTGAGATTCGCCGACAATTCTACTGTATGCAAATTAACCTTCTGTTTGGACGCATTTCTATCTTAAGCAATATGTTAACTTTCATATAAATCATAATTTATTGTAATTAAAAGGAAAGTATGATGGATGTTGAGATTAATTACTGTAATAACATTGATAAAGCAAAAATACTCATTTCAGAAGGTAAGTTAAATATTAAATTTGCGCCCAATGGCACAGGGAAAAGCACTATTGCTAGGGCAATACAATATAGCCAAACTCAAAATCAACAATCCTTACAACTGTTACTACCCTTCAAATTTCGAACCAACAATCCTGATAATATACAACCTTTAGTGACCGGTACTGAAGCCCTGTCTCAGGTAATGTGCTTCAATGAAGAATACGTGAGCCAGTTTACATTTCAACCTGATGAACTAGTCAGCAATAGCTTTGATATCTTGATAAAAAATGATGCATACAGAGAGACAGAACGCGAAATAGAAGAAATAATTATCACTATCAGGCAAGTATTCACTGATAATCCTGACCTTGAAACCCTATTATCAAATCTTCAAGTACTTGCTGACGCGTTCAAACTGACAAAAGCGGGACTTTCCAAATCTACAACTGGCATGAAAGGCCTATCATCCGGTAACAAAATAAAACATATACCTCTTGGATTGGAGTCTTACAAACCATTTATTCAAAGTGATAAAAGTGTTGACTGGATTTCGTGGCAGACAAAGGGACACGAAGATTTTAGCGCATTGTCCGACAATTGTTGTCCATTCTGCACTTCAGATGCTAGTGTGAAGAAAGAGCAAATTCAGAAAGTCAGTCAAGAATATGACAAAGCTGTCATTAAAAATCTGATTGGAATTATCAATGTTGTTAAAAGCCTAGGTGAGTATTTCTCTGAAGCTGCAAGAGAGAATCTTGCAACAATTACCAACCTTGAAAATGGACTAGAGAACCAGCATGAAACTTATATTATCACTATCAAGTCACAAACAGATGACCTTATCAAAAAGTTAAACACACTGAAAATGTTATCAGGCTTCCACTTTGAGGAAGGAGAAAACGTTGCAGAAAAATTGGCATCCTACATCCTAGACCTTAATTTTTTCACAGAGCTTCAGTCTACTAAAACCCAAGAAACCGTTGATAAAATTAATAGTTCTCTGACTGGGCTTATAGTTCATGCTGGTAAACTTCAAGGGAAAATTAATCAACAAAGAAGTAAGATAAAAAAACTAATTGAGAAACATAAGAAAGATATTAACAACTTTCTATCTTATGCTGGATATCGATATAGAGTACAAATTATCGGTGACAGTATGCAGTCATGGCTAAAACTTCAGCATGTCGATCATGATGAATTCGTCAGTGGTGGAAGCCAACATTTGAGCTATGGTGAAAGAAACGCATTTGCAATCGTTTTATTTATGTATGAGTGTCTTGCAAAAAATCCTGGCCTTATAATATTGGATGACCCTATCTCCTCCTTTGATAAAAATAAGAAATTCGCGATACTAGAAATGTTATTTCGCCGTGATTCGAAAGACTGTCTCAAAGGTAAAACTGTATTAATGCTAACCCATGACGTTGAACCAATTATTGACACATTAAAATCAGTCAAAAATCAGTTCAGCAATCAAGTATCAGCATCCTACCTACGACTCGATAATGATCAAATTTGTGAGCAGAAGATTAGTGAAAACGACATTAAGACTTTCGCCCAAATCTGCCAGTCGGTTACCGATTCAGAATATAATGATATTATTAAACTTATTTATCTAAGAAGACATTATGAAATTTTGGATGACAAAGGTGACGCCTATCAAGTTTTATCAAATATCCTCCATAAAAGAGAAAAACCTACCGATAGCCGGGAACCTCAGGATGAGAACCGCCAGCATCCAGAAATGGATAGTCTACGGGTAATTAAAGGCTGCGGCGAAATAAGCGAACGGATCAACACATTTAATTATACTCGCATTCATGCCGAATTATCCGATGATGAAAATATTAGAGCCTTATACCGGAGTTGCCAAAGTGGATATGAAAAACTTCAGGTTTTCAGATTGTTCGATATGGATGTTAAAAATTCCGTTATCCAAAAGTTTATCAACGAAACCTACCACATTGAAAATGAATTTATCTGTCAATTAGACCCTACTCATTTTGACTTCATACCGGCATATGTGATCAAGGAATGTGATAAAATCGTTTTCTCAGAATCAACTGAGCCTGTCCTATAGAAGCAGTAATTTTACGGTTTTTTTATTCTTGTACTTTTATTTACAGTAACTCCCAGCCAGAAAAAATTGTGGGTGGGAGTTTATTAATCAGCCCCAAAAATCTGAGTTTCAATTTTTCTTACTCTTAGTGACTTCAATCCAACCCCGGCAATTTACCCTCTAACATCTGCTGCGCTTTCACATAATCTTCTGGCGTGTAATTCACCTGGTTAATGGCACCACCATCAGGGCCGCTAATTTCAGTTTTATTTTTCAGCATACCCAAATGCTGACCGACCATTTTTAGCGCGTCGTCCTGATTACGGGTAATGACCTCTAAGCCAAACTTACCTTGCTTAACACCAGCATAAAGGCGGCGTGCCGAAATAGATAAATCCCGCGAATCATGAAAATGCGCCCTGCCTTGCCCCTCACCATTACAACGTGGGCAATCTGGATTGGGATCGAGTGTGCTGTCAAAACCGTAACCGCCATCATCCAATGGTGCAGGTTTGCCGTTATTGGTTCTTTTCTCTGACTCTTCCTGATATTCCAGCTCGTTAATCCACTGGTATTTATTTTCAATCCCCCAGCAGTGACGGCAACATAAACGGCGAAACTCTGAAATTTCGTTGGCGTTGGCCGTGGCAATATCCCACCACCAATTTAAAACGGCATCCTGCGTGATATGCGTCCGTTTTTCTCTGGCTTCCATAGCATCGCGGATGGCCTTGTTTACCGATACATGGCGATACAACCGACGGGCAGCGGCAGCACCGGTTAATCCCTCGCATTTATATCCGGCCCGTTTATATGCCGCCGTCTTGTCCAAATCAATTAAATACTCACTGACAAATTTCGCCTGCATATCGTTAAGCCCGTATCTACTGGCGATAGAGCGGCTTTCTTCAATTTGATTTTCAATTTCAGGCAATTCGATATTTTCAATTTTCGAAATTGATTTTTTATCTTTGGTTCGCAGGTTCGCACCGGAATGATGCGAACCTGTTTTGCGAACCTTTTCGGGCTTAGGCCAAGTATCAGCTTTAGCCCTCTTCCGTACTGCGGTATCACTGACACCGTACTTTTCAGCTAATGCGCGAATTGAAAGTTGTCCGGCACAGTATTCGCGCTTTATCGCCTCCCAATCCGGCTTTTTCATTTTTTACTCACATTTGGGTTTTAAATGCTCCAGCAAGAAAATCATGGCTCGCGTGTCGCCTTTCTTGGCTTTGATAAACAGAGAATTGGATATATCCGCTATCCCTTTAGCTTTTCCCCGGCGAACAGCCAGCCGGTAAAGTGAGATTGCTGATTTATCTCTTCTTAAATTATCAATGTCGATTTCCAGTGTGTCGGCTATCTGCTGTTCCGTTAATCCACGCCCTGCCAATGCCTCCACCTTATCTAGCGTCGGCTTATCCATCATCAGGCCCTCTTGGGATAGGGTTTATGACGGGATATCAGGATTTTTTTCATTTTCTTGTCGAGAGGCATCAGGTATTTATGCTTTCCTGATGTTTTAAACTCTTGGGCGTTGGGATCTAAATGCTGGCGAATTGATTCAAGATTTTGTTTTACCCCCTTGGCAGAAACACTGCGCGGATGGGTTTTCTTACCCTTGATAATGAATGCACCCACCGTTCCGGCCCCAAATAACCCCTCATATATCCAATTGGTGGCCTGATAAATTCCGCCATGATGATTTTGGTCTTTATCTGCATAGGAGACGATTAACCGCAGACCCGGACAGACATCAGCAAGAAATTTAATCGCTTTAGCCAATATCTGACTAACTGGCGATATATGCTGGCGTAACGCTACGCGGGTAAGTTCGCAAACTTGATCCTGCTGTAAACTGTATGGCTGCCCGATATGGTTATTAGCGCCGCGGCTAAAAATAACGACACCAATAAACTTCCCATCTTCCCACGCGCCCACTTTTACCAATTTTCCCACTGGTACCGCTTTGGCATAATGCCAGTTAAGGCAGGCAAAGCTGGCCGCTTGATGAGTCGCCCAATCCACCGTGAGTGCAGTCATAGGACACCCCCACAGTGTGGGCAGAGTTTGGCGTCCAGGTGATCGAGCTTTCCCTGATCATCTTCGTTACCAGGCAGGAAATCGAGATTCAACATTTTATCGATTTCATCAGACGAAAATCCGGTTAGACCAAGGTCAAAATTTTCTGCCAATAAATCACTTAATTCCAAAGTTAAGAGATCCTGATCCCATCCAGCATTCAGTGGTAATTTATTGTCAGCAAGACGATAGGCTTTTTTCTCAGACTCCGTTAACCCAGATAGTGTGATGGTAGGAACTTGTTCCATACCCAACTGTTCCGCTGCCAATAAACGACCATGACCCGCAATTACCTCACCCCGCTCATCAATAAGAATTGGATTTGTCCAACCGAACTGTTTAATACTCGCCGCAACTTCATCTACTTGCTCCGCTTAGTGTGTCCTGGCATTTTTTGCGTAAACAATCAACGAACTGAGTGATTTATAGGCTATCTCTAATTTATTCTGATTTTTTACTATGGTCATTTTGCATGTTCCAACTATTATGACCCTGCTCTCGAGAGCAAGTGGGCCTTGGTTCGTACTCATGACCTAACCTGTGGGTATGAATGGCCGTTAGTAGCTCCAACTACTCGCGGTCGCCCACCTTCCTAAATAAAAAAACCACCAGCAAATAACGGTTAAGGTAACCAGGCAGGATATGCAGGTAGCTTTGCTTGCGCATTTCACAACAGCCTCGTAAAACTGCTGTGAAATAAACATGATTATTGATATTAAAAGTTTTTTAACAATAAGTTAAGGTTGAGCTTTGTTAACCGAATTTTTACACCATTTCATTAATAATGAGGTTTTTTCATGAACGTAAAGATGCTCAAAGATTTTTTTAAAGGATCTGATTTCGCTGACGGGATAATCGCTGTGTCAGAAACAGATGATAATTTGGGCAGCGTCTTACGAGTGCATCTACTAAGCGAAATGTTTTTAGAGGCCTTCATATGTAGCAGCGTTGGTAATAAAGAACTGTTTGATCCGAAACCACTGGATAAAGTCAGATTCAATCTAACCTATTCAAATAAATTAAAATTGGCGCTTAAGCTAGGGCTTCCCACTCCTATTTTTAAAGCAATGGATACATTAAATGATCTTAGAAATGGTTTTGCTCATAATTTAGGGCAGAGTGAAATCAAAGATAGTTACCTTGAAAGTATGATCTCACACATCAATAAAATAGAAGGTACTGGGGATTTGCCTCTTTCAGAACAAGGAGCACAATTCTTCAACAAGGACGGAACTGTCAGGGCAAGATACTCTCTTGAATCCGATGAAACACCAAATAGAGTGAAGCTTTTGATCCTTTATGCTGCATTAGTACGAAGAGCATATACAACTTTTACAAAAGCTTAGTTACCAGAATATGTTAGCCCGTCAATACATACGGCCTAAATTAATTATGTTATTTCTTTTCGTTACGTTGCCGCCAATTAATCACTTCATCGAGCCGCCCCTTACAGATCCGCAGCTCACGTTTCAACACCAGCGCATATAACCCACTATCGCCCCAAGTGGTACCGACGAACTCCGGCACCTCGCATTCAGTTAATGCTGATTCTGGCGGTAGCAATACGGGACAGCTAGAGGGTGGACGTGAAGCCGCCTTATTCGCGCAAGATGTTAATGCTAGCGTCAGGCATGCGCTGAATAGCACACTTATCATCTGACGCCGCTGCCAGAAACCGCTTAAGCTGGTCTTCACTTTCATTGCGTAGTTTCCTTTCGTTCTCTAACTGGCGGGTTGTGGCTGCTCGGTTGGCGGCTTCATTCACCTGGTTTGCATCAATAATGTTTCCCAGTGCCGTGTTTGTTGCTTGCTCGGCCACCAGCTCCGCTTCCGTTTTTTCGACCTTATTTGAGAGCCGATAACTGTTAAAGAACAGAGCCAACACAATAACCACCAACACGGCAATAACTATCCCAATGGCTTTATTCATCCAGCCCCCAGCAGGTCAGCTCGCTTTCTTGTGCGCGGCGTTCTATCTGCCCGTAACAGTTATTTGAGCGAATATTGCAATCCTTACCACCATCGCGAACCCAACGTTTGATTTCAGCGCATGCACCTCTACGGTCGCCAGCATTGAGTTTTCGATAGAACGTAGAAGTGAAACATTTGCTCGGGCCGATGTTATAGGGGCAAAACGAAGCGATACCGGCAATCTGTGGTTCAGTCAGCGGTACCCGGACATTTTTCTTTACCCAATTGATAGCCTTGTCAGCCTCCAGCTTATTTACCGCGGCGCATTTCTCCGCTGACAGCTTCATCCCTTTCACTACCGGTTTGCCATCGACTTGAGTCGCACCACGGCAAACAGTCCAAATCCCCTTTCCATCTGGATAAGCTACAAGCCGGTTACCCTCTTTCTCATCCAAAAGCTGATCAAGAATTATGGTTGCCGGTGCTGCAACCATAATCAGAGCCAGGACAGTCGCGCTCAATTTGCTTTTTGTCGAGGCCATCACTCACCATCCGGTTTATAGCCGTGGCGTCTGTCCCAAATTTTCACGCCAGCATTAAGCAAAAATGTCAGGGCCATAAAAAACAAAGAGCCAAGTACGCCGATAACTGTCCACTCATCAGGTGTGAATCCAGCAATTAGCTCTTTAACCCAAAAAATGAAACTACCACCCGACACGGTATAGGAGACCGCTGTTGTTATATTGCTCATTTTCATAGTCTCCCCCTCCCTGATGGGTTGGGTGTTTTTAAAAATAAAAAGGCCACGCAAAATAGCGCAGCCCCACAATTATTGGCTTGTCATTTTTCTATATCTGTTGTTGATGTTAATATCCCATTTCTCATATTTAAAAAAGGAATACATCATGCGTAACACTGTAATTAATGCTCTTGAATGTTGGGCATCTAGACCGACGTGGTTCAGTTCTCATCCAAGTGACGCTATCGAGTTAAGAAAAGCAATTTCAAACCTAAAGAAAATATCCCCACCGCCAACTATCAGCGAGCTAATTGAAGCTATCACCCATCATGTTGAAGATGCACCAACCATGCCTGGCACACCGAAAAACATCGACACCGCAGTTAATGAGTTCGCACATAAAATTGTTTCAAAGTTATAGGAATCAATTTTAGTCAAATTGATTCCATATATATAAATAAAGGAAGGTGATTAATGAAAATAGAAGGACTCTCTGCTCTGTATCAGAATATGCGCACTCAGAGCATCAAACGTACTACCTTCCAATACCGTCACAATAATGTGTATTTTGATGTAATGTTTATTATAGATAGCAAACCATTCAAACTTCTTTTTGGCGCTATTGGTCATGATTGTGGGTTCTATGTAAACGTCAACCCGGGTTTTGACATCTCACCAATGATCCAGCCAAGTTCAGCATATTATGATTTATGTAAAGCTTTAGGACTAACCAAAGATTCCAGCAATCCCTTTAGCACTAAAAAATTTTTCGAGCATTTTGCGGCAAAAATACCGACAAGCTGCAGTAAGGAAAACATATCACCAATTCCTTCATCTATTACTCCAAATATTGATTCCGTAGATAAGACATTTTTTAGTCACTGGAAAAATAACAGTGAGAAAAGTGGTAATGTTACAGATCAAAATCTTGCAAAAACACTTAAAGCATTTGGTTCAATCATTAAGGACTTCTGCAAAGAGATGAATATCAGTAGCTGTTGGTCTGTTATTGATAAAAATAAGAAAACCCGCGAGTAGCGGGTTAATTATAATTATGACAACATATCTAATTAACGTTAAATATGCGCCTTTTTGTTCGGTTTTGCAATATCTAGTCGCTAACTTCGTCAATAATAGGATCTGGACGACGATTTAAGACCAGTTGTAGCGCTTCTGCATCCAGTTCCTCAAAAGCCTGTTTCAGTCGTACCCAATGCGGTGCATATACCTCACACCACGTTGAACGAGAAATACTCATAAGAGTGGCTAGCGCACTACCCGCATATTCTTTGTAAGTCTCATTGTTATTTTTTGCAGCAACGTCTTGTGCGGCAAGCCAAACGAGCGAAATAAGGCGTTTCTTTACCTTGGTTTGTACCGGATTATCAGATAGGTGCTTCTGGTATATCTCCCAAATATGTTTGCAAAATAACACTTGGTACTCAAATTTTAAATTAAAGCCATAGCAGTAATTCAGCCACGCATTTTGAAATTCATTAAGGGTGTTCACCGCTCGCCGCCATGAACACAAAGAAAACTCAAATTCATTCATTGGTGGCATTGGGCGTTTACGGCTCCGAGTTTCAAGAGCATAAGTGGGTGTCGTTAGCATGCAAACCTCCCGCCCCCCTTCGAGCTGAACTTTATGGATTTTCAAGCGAGGGTAATGGTCTTTATCTGCTGGTGGATTTTCACTAAAAGCCTCAAGCTGGCCTTTGGTTCCGCCAGATATATCCACCAACGCCTTGGTTAATTCAGTGCGCGCATACTCAAGTTGCTGTGCGTTCATCAAATGAACCCCTCTTTCTTCCAAATAGCTTGTGTCCGAAAAACACCCTCGGCATGCAAAAGCCGTAACTCATCGCGGGTGTAATCTGATTTTTTTCTTCCGTCGATCGCGTCGTGGCAATCGCTGCACCCAATTGCAGCCTGTAGATCATGCGGCTTTATACCCGTTCCACAGGTACCGGCCATGCGGTAATGTGCCAATACGCTAGTTTCAGCATTACCGTTACATATTCCGACGATACGAATCTGGCACTCACGGCCTCTTGCCTCTTTGCGTAAATTAGCCATAAATCCCCCTATGCATAACTTAATAGCTGGCTGGCGGCATTTTCTGCGGCAGCAGGTGTACTAAAGGTTTTGTTCAAAATGAATTGCCAAAGCACATCAAGAGTGGCTTTGTAGAGTTCGGAGAATTCGGTATCGTCCATCGATGCAAACGAAATGGATTTAGGTTCTTTAAATTGGGAGCCGTCCGGCATTTGAATAATGGCAAAGTAACCGGCTTGAATGGTTGTCCAGCGTCGGAATGCATCAAAGGATTTAAGGAGGGTTACACGGTCTGCTCGCTGCTCTGCCAACGTATCGAGATATTGACGGGCTAATTCTTCCAACGTGTCACTATGACCGGCGTATTCAGCCAAATAGTTTACATAACCACGCACCAGCTTCTTTTCTTCGGGCGATATGGTGCCACCGGAGGGTGTCCAGTAATCAAAACCCAGATTCAATAAAGAGAAGTATTTACGGTGAAACTTTGGATTGCGGACTTGCTTAAAATCAGCGGTGAGAATAGCCCCCAGCTTGACTTTATAATGCAGAAAATCTCTAACATCGGGTGTGGCCGGTGTCAGTGTCTCATTGCCAGATTTGATAAATGAAAGTTGTGCCATCTTGCCCCCAAGGGTGATAACACAACAACAACTTAGGTTGTCAGTTGTTCAGGCTGACTTGGTTATTATACCGTTAAATATCAGGGATTGTAATGATATACCCCGCTCTTTCTGCCATCTCGATAAAGGCTGGCAACGTTGCTATAAACTGATCCGGCCTTAATTGTTCAATACTTATTATGTTACCTTTTTCACTATGAATTACAGTTCGACCATCCGTTGGTAAGTGTTGAATCAAGTTTTCTATAGTAATCATTAAGCTAATACCTTTATGATCTCAATAACCCCATACAGGGGACCTGGTTCAACCGATTTCATGTGAATGTCAGTTAAGTAAAGTTTCATATTCTAAATAGCGGATATAACCACATAAAAAGTATGAATATCAGCAATTTCTTGTTGATTATGCCGCCATCCTCCAGATACACAGCTCTGGCATATTGGCCCTTACCAATGCCTCGGCAAAGGGTGGCGGCACTGCATTGCCACATCTTGCCACCTGTTCAGATTTGGGCCAGAGGGTGCCATCAATATCGCGGTCAATAATGTAATCCGGTGGGAACCCGCTGGCATTGTAGAGTTCACGGGCAATCAACATGCGCATACAAATATCAACGATGATGTATTCGCCCACCGATAGATATTGTGGTCGTGGTGCGAGGAATAAAGGCCAGTCGTCCGGTGAATCGCTGAAATGATCCACCAGCCGCGCACAGTTCCAGGCGTTATAGCGTTGCTCGTCGGTCAGAGGTTCAACATCAAAATTGTTTTCCACCAAGCCAAAGCGCTCTTTGGTCGTCACCGCGTGTATTGGTTCTGAGAGATCTACTGAGCCACCGGTACCGTAATACTTGGTCAGAAAGGCGTTTATTATCCCGACATGATTACCGCCGGCGGTTAAGGTCGGTACCGGTTCAGTGATCGGTTTACCATCGCGGCATGTGCCGCGCAATTGAACCAGGTGAGATGTACAAAGCGCGTGGTGATCAACCGTGGTGATGGTGTGCAATGGCTGGTTAATATTGATGCCTGCACCGGTATAATTGCCGCCATAATGCTTGGCAAGATAAGCGCAGGTTAACTGGCTTTTACCGCCCCCACCCGCCGTCACGGTACCCAAAGGCGTATTGATATCATTTGCCGTACTGTTACCGAACTGACGCACAACTACCGGCGCAGCGATTGCGAAACCGTGAGTTCTGGTGATGGTCTGTAACGGATCACGTAATGACTGCCCACGGAAGCAATCATATTTGGATTTGGTGCTGGTGTGGTTGCACTTCACCGCATACGGCTCTAGCAACAAATGCTCGGCCTTGCTGGTGATGGTGGTTAGCGGTTGGTCTAGCGGATACTGCAGGCGGTCGCCACCGAAACCGGTTTGGCCCAACCGCACAATAAACGGATCAGGGTTATCAATAACAAAGCGTTGCAGCCCTTTGACGATGCGCCGCAAGGTATTATCAGCCAAATCTTTCTTGCGACCGAAAATAGAGCGTGTTGGCTGGCTCCAATCGATACACTCCGCCGCCGTTCGCCAGGGTTGCAGCATGCCAGAAAGTACACTCGCTGAGTTTGGCTCGCCGTGGCTTGGCTCTGGCCATACAACCGGCTCACCGTCACAACGCCCAACCACAAACAACCGCTTCCTGATGGTAGGTGTGCCGTAATCACAGGCTTTTAGCTCCCGATGATCCACGTTATAACCCAGCCCTGAAACCAACTTTGCCGCCTCAGGGCCATTGATATCTATCTTCAAAAACTCACACACTTCGGTCAGCGCTGGATGATTGCCATCAATACCGGTACCCAGCATGTCAATAAATGCCTTGAACGTTTCCCCTTTACGGGCTGGATCTGGTCGGTGATTACCCTGGCTATCCGTCAATAATGGCCCCCAGCCACGAAACTCTTCGACGTTCTCGAGCATCAGAAAACGTGGGCGCACTGCCAACGCCCAACGCAACACCACCCAGGCTAAACCACGAATTTCTTTCTTAACCGGCGTGCCGCCCTTGGCTTTGGAGAAGTGGCGGCAATCAGGACTGAACCAACCCAGCAATACCGGCAAACCACCCGTTGAGATAAGCGGATCAACACTGAAAATATCCTCAGGGTAATGCAGTGTTCGCGGGTGATTGATGGCATGCATAGCCATCGCCACTGGGTTATGGTTCATGGCAATATGTGGCTCATAGCCCAATGCTTGCTTAATGCCCTCGCAGCTCCCACCGCCACCAGCGAACCCCACAACCACCAAACCATCCTGCAAATCAGGCCGCGCTACCGTGATTTCTTTACGTCGCGCCCATGCATGAGCCGCTGTTTGGATATGCTGCGGATTATCTCGATTTAAAAACATCTGGTTCATTTGGAGCAAAAGCTGTTGCTGGTGGTCGGGACTCAACGCATGTACCGGTATAACCGATGAGGCACATTGATTTACTTCCGTAGGCCAGATCATTGAGCACCCCCGCCTTTTGTTTTGGCCCTGAGTATCGAATCCGCATAAAAACGCTCACTGACATTGTGCAAGGTAAATTCCGCTACCGGTTTTTCATCGCGGGTAATATCAACATGTGGCGATTTCATCAAGCCAATCATACGCATCTGCAACATGCGCAGCGTAATGCCGTGATCCGGATAGGATTTATCAAGCGCGGCAAGAATGCCGGTATAGGTCAATGTTTTACCCAGCATCACTGCCACCAGCTCACTGGCTTTTAGCCGCAGTGCTGATGATGTGTTAGATTTTTTAGCCGCTTTAGACTTCTCTGATTTCGTTGCTGCCGATGTAGGAATTACCACCTTTTTCGGCTTGACCGGCGGCGTATAAGGCGCTCGGCATCTGGCGCGAGCCGCCATTCCCCAGGCATCAATGATGCAGGATGAATGATCACATTTGTCGTCAATCACTGGCCGATTATCATTGATAAAATTATTACAGTTATTAATTTCCATTGGTCATACCTCGCTTATTTAACGTATCGGTTTCCTGCGGCTAGTTGCTGTGCCGGGGTTAATCCTGATGGTCGGTCAGGTGTTTTCAATTGGCGGCGAATTGGGGGGATTGGTACACCACTGGCGGCGCGTTTTTCCCACTTGGCTAACTCGATACCTGCCTGTGTTTCTAGTCCGGTATCAGTGAGTCTTTTTTCGATTCCAAGGCGCTTAAGGTCTACGCAAATCTGATATAAAACCGGGTGACGCCAGTTGAATTCCTCAGCACAACTGTATTTATAAAATTCATTCCGGTAGCGCTTAAGCTCGGCGAGAACATCCACCACAGTTAAACCCAAATGGCCACCACCATGCTCCGCCACAAGAGAAACAAACTCGGCAAAATCTGGCGGCCAAGAGTTACCAGATTCACAGCGTTTCATGCATGCGGTGCAAACTCGCTGGAGTTGGTCACCGGTCATTGTGCTAATCTGACGTTCCCACAGTTCTGACGGGCGATTGCCATTCTTCGCAGTCCAGCGGTTCGCGTAGATTTTGATCATGAGATCCCATAGGTTCCATGCCTGTGACCCGCTGTTGTTCCCAACTGAGGTATTGCTCAGAGTACGGTCGTGGGTCGCTCTGGTTGAATCTGAATTCCACATGATTTTCTCCTGTGCTTACTTGCCACTCATCGTCGAAATGCTGCGACGGGCCAAAAAATGTTTTTGCCTGCTTGATAAATTCCGTGCCAGTTTTTCCCGTCGCTTTGACGAACGCCGCATAGCGCCTTACCCCTTCCAACATCACATCAGCCGCTACGCCATCTCGCAGTCTGGCATTCCAAGCCTTGAGAGCGCCGTGTTTGTCAGGACTCCCCGGCCGACGGGGATATATCAACCAAGCCGCCTCGAATTCTGGCGGATATTCATGCCGTTTATTTTTGCCCTCGCCCTCCTGGGGTTCCAGCTCGCGACTCGAAGGCAAATTATTTTCATTCGGCCCTGTGGCGTTTTTTTCGCCATGGGACAATAGGGTTTTATCTTTTAGTTCTTTCTCTTCCTCTAACTCTTCCTCTGGTAACGCTTTTTGATCCGGTGGTGTAACGCCGCCAGCGTTACCTTTGTTGTTACCTTTTGATTTCGAATCTCTGAATTCTGTAACGCGCCGACTGGTAACTGCCCGTTTTTTAGAGCCTTTTCCGTTATGGCGTTCAAAATGTGGGAAATACATTTTTGTGCCATCATGTTTTAACCATCCAACGGAAAGCAGTGCGTCAGCGAAGCCCGACATAAAAGTGATACGGTCAATGCCAATTCGGGTAACGCTAACGGCGTTACAATCTGCGTTACCGTCGATGGTCTGCTGATCAGCCCAGACCCAAACACGGATTAACTTTCCGAGTACGGTATCCGGGTCAACATTCAGGATTTCAGCCAGTTGGAAGATCTCCGGTTTATCTGGAGTAATCACTTCGACTTTTATCCAACTTGATGCCATACCTACCCCGATTCAGTGCTGCTCTGTAACGCTGATAACGTTACATTTGGCGTGACTAGTATTAAAAAGAGCGTTAAATGCTCTCCGTTGCCCATGCATGGCTTCACGGGTAAATTGCCGTAAAATCACCCGCGCCATATTTGCTGTAATTGGCATATTTCCGTAACGGTAACCATTGCGATAAGTCAGTTTTTTAGCCATGTGACACCCGCCACGGCTTTTTAGCTTTAACGACTTTCGCTACCGGTTTATCCCGCATCCGCTTATAGGGTTTGGCATAGGTCTTAGCCCAAGCCAATGCACTGGCAAATGTAGAGTTCGGCGTATCGGTGGAATGCTTACCGCCTTGAATAGCCGCCGATCTGGCGACTGTCTCGCTAAAACCGACACGTTGCAGTTCATCTCGTAATTGTTGCTCGACTTGTTCTCTGGAAAATCTGGCCATTGGTCATACCTCGTTATGCAATCAACTGCTGTGTCACCGGAATAAGTGCATGTATTGCCTCAGTTGCTTTAATTAATTTCTGTGACATATCAGAGCAGCCCAACAACACCGCACTCATCGCCAGCGAGAAATCGCGCAATGCTTGTGCCGCCAAATAATTCACTGAATTGGGGTTTTCCAATCTGGCACGCCGCTCTCCTGGCAATGCCTGAAGTATGGCTGGAGTAAGTTCGGCGATTTTTGCTCTGGCCTTGTCAGTGTCACTATCAACCCAGCGGAACAAGCGCTGTTTGTTGTTGTGGGTGGCGTGTTCATCCTCAATGGGCGTGAGTGGAAGCTCATCACCACCGAGATCGAAATAAGCCTGTGCTACTTCTGCCGCGACAATTTCTTGTTTGGTTTCTGCTGCCCAGCTCCGCAATTCTGCGCAGATGGCATCATGTTTTAATTTCACAGTGACCTCCTTATGAAAGCTGATTTTTAAAAATCAGCGTTTACTGTGCTGGTGCTATAGGCTTGTCATAGTCAATAGGGTCGTAATGCAATTCGGCATTAGAGGCTTTCTCTAATCGAACGGCCCTTTTCTCTGGGACTAAATCACCCCAAGCAGAAACCGATGGCGGCTTAACCCCCGCAGCTTTTGCCAGAGCACTCTTGGTGCCGAAATATTGAATGGCATCTTTTTTTAACACGTCGCCTCTCCTGTTGTTAGATTTAGTTAACAAGTTATTTGTTCAGGAAATTTAAGTCAAGAGAATTTAGAATTACCTAACTATGAAAAATCCCGGTGAACGCATCAGAGAGCGGCGAAATGAGCTGCAACTAACCCAACGCAGCCTTGCAAAGGCGGTGAAAGTGTCCCATGTCACCATTTCACAATGGGAAAGCAACGACAGTTCACCTTCTGGCAAAAATCTATTTGCCCTGAGTACCGCATTACAGTGCTCACCAACGTGGATTTTATACGGGGATACAGATCAATCCCCCTCACCCGCAGTAAAGATCCCACCTGAACTTGATGAGAGAGAAGCTGAACTAATTCAATTGTTTGCGTCTCTTCCTGAATCAGAAAAAGAGCGGCACTTAACAGACCTTCGGCTTAAAGTTGATGAGTTAAACCGACTTTTTGAAGAGCTGTTACAAACCAGAAAAAAACTCGCCAAATAAATATTCATACTTTTCAAATTCTTACCGCTAATTTCGCCCTTATTGTTAAGTTTATTTAAATTTACGATTGAATTTATTGTTAGTTTAAATTAACTTTAGCCCATCAACGGCACAACAGCCGCTTAGGTAAGCAAGTTCTGACAATCTGAAAGCAGATAAAAAGGGATAGACAATGGGAAAGCTATTGGATGACCACAGTAAATATGTTGCACAAGCTAAAGCCAAGGGGGTGAATTTCATCACTCTTCGCTGCCCAATATGTAATAAAGAAATTGAAACACGCAGAGGAATAGATAACGCAGTTTGGGATTCACTAGCGACTTGCCCTCATTGCGAATCGATTTATCTAAAAATTACTGATGGTGGGAAAGCAACTGCCGAGATAATTTAACCCTTAATATTCAGGAAATTTATGGAGCAACTATTATTCGCTTTAGTTGTATCGGTATGCCCTGCTCATGAAATTTGTAGAGATATTGTCTATGAAGTTTATGACACCCAACAAGAATGTGAAAAAGTCATTTTCGAAAATAGGTTATTCAACGGCAACTGCTACCCAGTCGATGCCATTATTCATCAACAATAACGAGGTATGACCAATGAAATTTAAAGAAATTAAATTATCTATTAAACCACTTCATAATGACGTTGCTCAGTTATCCGCAGAAAATGAAGTAATCGGCTATGCCGTTAAAAATAAAGAGGCTAATTTACCGCTGGCTTCTATTGTTTTGCCTAGTGGTGAAACTTTAGGGGATTATCACTGTATGGGCTGTGCAATTAAAGCCGCCGCTCAGCATTATATTGGTATTGGCGAAGATGAAGTCATTGAGGCCAATTTCAGCTTCGGTAATAACAACGTCCGTAACTTATTATTAGCTGCTTTGTTATCAAGTGTTGTTGATGATTTAACCACTCAATCCAGACATTAATAATTGCAGCCAACACCAGTGAAACGGTCGTAAAACTCAGCTCATTAAAGTGGATATATCGACGCCGAAAACGTAACCGGCATTAAAACAGACGTAAAAAAGCCCACACAAGGTGGGCAATCTTACCGGCTTAACGTCCCGGTGACGGCAGAGTCAGCGACCAAACCGACTCTAGCGAGGTATGACCAATGGCTTCCACCACTGGACGCCGAAATTATAGCGAGATCTCTATGCAAAAGACAACACTTAGAATCCTGGCTGATTCTATCGTCATCGCTAATGCTGCTAAATCCCCCGCATTAGTCGAAGTTGGAGCGAGTCCAGACGCAATAATGGGCACTGTTTCAGATCTAATAGAATCCGGCATTGTAGATGTACGTGATTTAATTTCTCTGGCTTTAGAAAAAATTAAAAAATGTGACTCTACGTCGTTAGATCATGTATTACCCACAGATGAATTAATAGCACTGACCGATTGTTATTATCAGATTAAAAATAATTAGCGAGGAATGACCAATGAGCTTATTTGTATGTGGGTTTCTACCCAAAAAATCAGCTATGGCAAATGGTGCTGTAGCCATGGCGATTACTGTTGATGCCAAAAATCAAAAAATGGCAACAATGAAATCCACCATGTTATTAGAAGGGGAATTCCCCGGATCAAGTAGTAATTTCTTTGCCCCTAAAGTTTTTGCTGATCGTGTGGGTTCCCCTCGCCCTCCGGTACATGATGATGCTGAAGATAATGCCATATTCAGCACTGAATGGATGGAACATAATCAATGGAATGATGAAACTAAAGAATTTGAACCTATCGTCGTTGATAATACTGATGAAATTGACAATGTTAAAAACATCTTCGATTTACCAATTAACGTAAGAATTGCATATGTTTTATTATATGGCGTAGAGCCTGAAATTGTTGATAGCCATCTATTATCTAATGCATACGATTTAATTAATGATGATGAATCAGAGCCGTTATATCGTGCAGTTATTGATGGCTTGCCACGCTTACCACAAGTTAAGCACATGTACATCACTACATTGGCACAACTCATTGATGATGTTCAGGCCCACACTCCGGTATTTAAATCATGGCCGGACGTTAACAAGTTTGCTGAAAAGTGGATCAACTCCCGTCCAGATGAGCGGGAACACCCTGGCCATCAAGCGAATGAACAAGCCAATTCATCGCCTACGCCAGCGGGTCATCGTGAACGCGATTATAAGCATGATTACGCCTCTCTCGATCTTGAAGTCGCCTGCGCCCTGTTCCCCAGTGATTATGATGTTTGGGAAGTGCCATCATCCATTTATCGTGGCGCTAAAGAAAAAGTAGAGAAAGGTGATGAGGCTTGGCGGCGCTGGTCAACAGCTTTACGGATTATCCCTGCCATTTTAGCGGTTTCCCGTGATGATCTGTTTGCAATGATCCGCAGTGCTGAATTGGATGTTCATAAAGACCCAGCCAAGCTGAAAGTCTATATCAATCAGTGTTTACAGCTTGATGTAATCAAAGCCGATGATGTGAAAGTAGCAAACCTTGGCGATGGCAAATTTAGTGTTGATGGCTTGACCAGCGCAGCCAACGATTCACCGGCGAATACCAGCACAATCGAAAAACCAAAAACTGATACAAAAGTGCCAAAAGGTGCAACAGAACAGCCCAATCATGTATCAAACATTGCAAATAGCGCCATTAATGATGAAACGGCGACCATTAACGCCGAGACCCATACCAATAAGCAGATAGAACCTGAATCACCGCATCCTACCGCAGATGAGTTCCAACAGCGGGCATCACAGATCGATCAGGATATATCTAAGTTACCCAAAGAGTCTCAGGATAATTTAAGTATCTGGAAATCAGTACAGCGCACCGATCCCGCGCGTACCAAGCGCAAAGATACGACCAAAAATGGCAAAGTCATTCGCTCTGTGACCAGCATCAATCCTACCTATCAGACAATGAGAGCCACGGAAATCTTTGGCCCCTTTGGTAGCGGCTGGGGCGTGGATATTATCAGTGAGGAATTTATACCCGGCATCCCATTTATGGAGTCGATTCTGGATAGCAACAATCGAGAGATCGGGCGTAAACCCATGCGTGATGGGGATGGCACCATTCTACGGACCTCCAACCACACTATGCGGATTGAACTGTGGTACCAATACGCAGGAGGTCGGGGCCGCTTCCCTGCTTTTGGTCATACCAAACATATTTATCAGAGTACAAATGGTTTCATTTGTGACGATGAAGTCAGCAAAAAAAGCCTAACGGACGCCACGACCAAAGCATTAGCACAGCTTGGTTTCAGCGCTGATGTATTTATGGGGCTGTTTGATGATGCTGAATACACCGCCGACAATAATATTGAGTTTGGTATTAAAAATGCCAGCACTAAAGCTGATGATGTGGTTCGTCTGCGTAAAGAGTTAGACGACAAATTCAAAGCCAATACCGAGACGATGAAAACAGCAGTCACGGCGAATGAAGTGACAAAAATCAGCACCTCACTAACACGCACCATCGGGGTTCATCTCAAAAATGCCGAATCATCCCATGATGATGAGCACGTCAAATATCTGACCGGACGCCTAACCCGTTTGAATCAAATCAAAGATGAGTGCTTGGCAAAATTTGTCACTGAGGGAGAAAAAGCATGAGCACAAGCGCCATATCATTAGCCACTGATTACCGCAAATTGCAGGAAATGGCCGATAGCGGTGATGAACTCACCCCCGAAATGGTCGCTGACACTCTCTCTGGCATTGAGGGCATGCTGGAAGATAAGTTCGATGCCTTGATGGCACTGGTACGTAACACGCTGGGTCAGGCAGAAATATGTGCCAACGAAGCCAAACGGATGAGTGCACGCAAGAAAAGTTTTGATAATCAGGCTGAAATCTACCGTAAATATATATTGGAATGCATGATTCAGGCCGGTAAAGACTCGATCAAAACGGCGTCCAATACCTTCACTGCCCGAAAAGGGACAAAAAAACTCGTCATCACCGATGTGAATTTGTTGCCTGATGAATATGTCGACTCCGTTTCTCAGGTGCAAATTATCACCACCCCAAAAGCCGATGAAATCAAAGCTGCCTTAAATGAGGGCCTATTGATTGCCGGTGCCAAGTTTGAAACTGGCGAACGTTCGTTAGCCGTCCGCTAACTGATTTTTAAAAATCAAAACTGAACCGGTCAGCACGTTACTATGCTGGCCGGTCATATGAACAGTAGCCCGCCTACGGCGGGAGCTAAGACTCTGTTAGAGAATGTGTTTCTTCAGGCATCGTAGCTCGCTATAATTCCGTGTATGCACATACCTCGACCGGCAAAACTCCTCTTCCAGATTGATGATGGTTGGGGCCAGTTACTCACTAAACACGGTAACGTCGTCCCAGAATGGACCAAACTCGTCATCGAACGGATGCTTGCTTGCGGTACCGGGGCAATGGGCGTTCGCCGATATTGTTGTGCTTCCGCCCACTGTTCTCACACCAAATACTTCTGCCAAAGTTGCAAAAGCAAAGGGTGCAGCGCCTGTGGCATGAAGGCCACCGAGCAATGGATTGCTGAGCAACAGCATGTTCTCCCCGACTGTGAATGGCAGCACATTACCTTCACTATGCCCGATAAACTCTGGCCTGCCTTTGCCAACAACTGGCCTCTACTCAACAAACTCTTCGCCTGCGCCGCCAATACTCTGCTCAAATGGGCCAAAAAACTTGGTATCGAAATAGGCCTGTTTGTGGCCCTGCATACCTACGGTCGCCAGCTTAATCAGCATCCCCACATTCATCTGTCCGTCACCCGCGGGGGACTGTGTCTCAAACACGGTGTCTGGCGACCGGTTTACTTCAAAAAGAAAATCGTTGAACGTTACTGGCGTCAGGCCGTCATCGCCCTGTTGCGGGAAAGCTATGCAGAGCTGGACTTACCCGCTGCCGGCTATGAACACGTTCGGGATTATCGCGAGTGGTGCCAGTTTCTTGAGGTGCAGTTCCAGCGGCGCTGGAAAATCCACTTTGCCAAAAAGACAAAGCACGCCCGGCAAAACGTCAACTACCTGGGCCGTTATCTGAAACGGCCGCCCATTGCCGCCTCAAAGTTGCGCCATTACAACGGCGGAGCCGTTGTTCATCATTACTATGACCACCGGACTCAGCGGCACCGCACACAACGACTTAGCCAGGAAGAGATGCTGTGGCGCTATATCAGCCATATCCCGTCACGCCATTTTAAGATGGTCAGGTATTACGGTTTTCTGGCCAACCGCAAACGGGGTGAGTTATTGCCTAAGGTCTACACCGCCCTGGGGATTGAAATGAAGAAAAAACCGCAGAAACCGGGCTTTGCGTCGCTGATGAAACAATTTACCAATGTGGATCCTTACCAGTGCGTGTTGTGTGGTAGTCGGATGGTTTTTAACAGTGCGGAAGCCGGTATCCGTGCAGAAGAGTTATTGGCGCGACGTCGGCAGGAGTTCAAAACAGAGCGATGGTTGCGGCAGGCGGCATAGGGAAGATCTGCCTGAAATTTGGATTGGGCATCAAAATGGGGGTTATTTTAACCAATCGTCAACGTCGCGCTGCATGAGCTGACGAAACTCATGGCCCTATCACCCTATCTTGCCTCTAACCTAAGGGAAAAAAAGGGATCCAACTTCCTAACCATCGAGGTATGACCAATGGCTAAATTAATGACATTAACCGAATGGTGTGATGAAACGTATACGACTGACAAGCCGACGATTCAAACACTCCAACGCTGGGCCAGAAACGGTAACTTTTACCCTGCAGCAGAAAAACACGGCAGACAATATCGCGTGCGGCCCGGTGCCATTTATATACAGCCCAAAAGCTACAGAATGGCGAAAGCGCTGAACATTTCACATTCTACGATACCGCCAATATTGGAGAAGATGGGTTATGGCAAAAAGGCCGGGAAAGTATGACGCTAATTTGCCCAAAAACCTCACCTTTAGGCGTGTTCAACTAACTTTCTATTGGCGCAACCCGCTAACTGGAAAGGAGTTATCTCTCGGCAAAATTGCCCGGCGAGACGCCATATCCCAAGCCATTGAAGCCAATAATTTCATTGAACAAAACTACACTCCTGTCGCACTACTAGAAAAGCTCAAAGGCACGCAGGAGTTCACACTGGCAGCATGGCTAAAACGATATGACGTCATCTATAAGCGCCGGGAATTGGCCGAAAACACCTATAAAGTTCGCAAGGGACAAATAGCCATGATCAGCGAAAAAATGGGCAACAGGGTGTTAGCTAAAATCAGCACGCGCCATATTGCCGAGTTTTTAGAGTTTTGGGTGGCACAGGACAAAAAAACTATGGCCGCTACTATCCGGTCAGTGTTGTCTGATATTTTCCGAGAAGCGATTGTCGAGGGCCATATAGATAATAATCCAGTGACACCGACACGCTCAGCTAAACCGGTGGTGAAACGTGAGCGCCTGGAACTGGATCAGTATCTCGCTATTCGTGAGGTCGCTGTCACATTACCGGCGTGGTTTGGGCTATCAATGGATCTGGCGCTAGTCACTGGCCAACGACGTGAGGATTTATCTCTGATGCGCTTTGACCAGATTGTTGATGGCAGATTACAGATAGACCAAGGCAAAACCGGAGCCATGATCTCCCTGCCCTTAGATCTTGAACTTAAAGCCGTTGGCCTACGCCTTAGCACCGTGATTGAACAATGTAGATTAGCCAGTAAAACAGATTTTATGATAAGTGCTGGCATCAGAAAAAATAGCCCTGATGGATCACTACATCCAGACAGCCTGACAAAGAAATTCGTAACGGCGAGAAAAGGAACAGATTTTCGTTTTGATGAGAGCCCACCAACTTTTCACGAGATCAGAAGTCTCGCTGGGCGATTGTATGAAAAGGAAAAAGGTAAAGAATTTGCGATGAAACTGCTGGGGCATAAATCGGAGAAGATGACGAACAAGTATCTGGATACGAGGGGTAAAGAATACGTAATGCTATAAAAGACCGAATATCAGATTTCGATAAAATTTCGATAAATTTCGATAAACAACAAAATTCACCTTTAAAATCAACAACTTAAAAAGAGACCGAATACGATTCCTATATTCGGTCTAGGGAAATGGCTCTTGGGAGAGAGCCGTGCGCTAAAAGTTGGCATTAACGTAGGCTTATTCAGCCGTACTCCTTAAGCGTAGTCGAGTACATGTGTTTCGCCAACTTGGCAATAGAACTAATTAATTACGGTTGTAAACTAATCTGAATGGCGAAAACTCAAACCTATTACTAGTAATAGTAATCATTTGAAAAATACGGGTTAATATTGGTGAGTCTCACAATTTCAGGTTTAATTTTGACACAATGACATTGCACGCTGCTGGAAAGGCGCCAAGCTCATCTTCTGCCCAGGGTTGTTACTGTCATCTAACAACAAAATATCTAACGGCTTCGCTAATACAAGGCCAGATTTCATCTGCTCGGTAGCAATATCATTGAGGGGATATTGCGCTAACGTACTCGGGTTAATCACAAATAAAGCATTACCTGGGCGGCATTCCAGCATCACTTCTTCTCGGGTAAATGCCCATTGCTTACCAAATTCAAATTTACTGACCGTCACTATCTTTCCAGCAGCAATAGCGTTAATTGATAGCATCAGCAACGATAACGTCAGCACAAAACCTTTCATCTTAATTATCCTCAATTAATTGATTGCTTAGATTTTCTCGCATCCAAAGGCTCCAATGCAAGCTCAGTAGCAATATCTGTTACTTATAGCTTTACCCTATACCGGTGCCATAGTGGCAAAAACACTGACTAAGAGTAATACCGCTACACCGAGGATAATTTCCACACAACTATTTACCACTAGCCAATAGTGAGCTTTAGCGGGTAATTGCTTAAGCAATGGAACGATGAGATAACGATTAATCAGTGCAACAATAATCATAAACATCACCAATATCACTTTGCAGAGCAGAAGTATCTGATAAGTAGATGTCAGCGTCAGCGCGGTATCGCCCAGTATAATGATGCTGTTAATAACACCACTCGCCAGTACCAATGCTACGGCCAGATGTCCCCAGCTTGAGAATCGAATCAACGTAGTGATGGCTTCACGTTTGACATCATTATTGCGGGTATAAACGAGGCAAATCAGCAGCGCTGGCAAGCAACCCAGCCAGTAACCCGCACTGAGCAGATGTATGATTTGATTAGTTTGGTGAATCCATCCCACTACTCCAGCATGCATCGCCGCATGCCCGGTAAAAGCAAGACTCGCGAGTAACAGCGTTGAGCAGCCCGCTATCAGTCGATAGTTGCTACGAGTTGAACCCAGCAACACTATCCACATAATCAAAATGGATAAACCCATATGCCATTGCCACACCTGACCGAAGCGTGTACCAAATACTGACCACCAAACGGTCAATCGATAAGTATCAGCCCAACCATCACCCATCATTCCAGCCTGAACGGCTAAAAGCCCCACGGCAGAGATAAGCCCCAGAAAAGTACTGAAGATAAGTAGAGGTGACAAACGGGTTTTGAGTATTGAAGAGAATCGATCTGGTGCTAATACAGCGGTGAATATACTGATGCCAAACATCAGCATCACCGCCAGAAAATGCAAGAAGCGACACAGAACGAATAGAGCCGCCAGAGACATATTATTTCACAGTGAAGCTGTATGTGCCTTTGGTTTTATGACCATCGACAGACACCACGTGCCATGAAACATTATATTTCCCTGCTGTTAATGCATGATCAATAGGCAAAATCAACTGTGTGTTATTCACCGGATCCAATTTTAACGCACCAGTTTTCACTACATTGTTATCAGGGCCGGTAACTTTCACACCACTGAAATTGAGTTCAATACCTTCAGAGAAACCCAGCGTCACTGCTTCTGGTGCTGAACCGATAGTGGTATCGGCAGCTGGCGACTCTATTTTCAGGTGTGCGTGAGCCAGAGCTTGCTGGCTAGATAGCCCAACAAACAACACAATAAGCGCCGAAAGCATGCGGCAAGAAGAACGGACTTTGCGAATAAACATAGTATCCCTTAATCAATGGGGAAAAGAATCAATCTGCTACCAACCATATCCTATATTGGCAGCGCGAACCCCTATCACTTCCAGTCAATTGCACTACCTGTGAGATAGCACACAAAACAAAACGCCAAATTCTGAGTGGTGATTGAAATATCACCAATAATTGGGCAGCAATTCAACTCACTGCCTTGTCGTTATTGCAAATGATAACGATTTGAATATAGCAAGTCGAGAAACCATAGCTAAACAATATGCAATTAGCACGAAAACAATAAGATGGAGGGAGTTGTGTAGCTAAGTTAGCGGGGAAAAACGAAAATCGCAGTTCCTGATTCTGTTGATCGAGAATCAAAAACTGCGTCAATCACTCTAACAATACAGATTAAGCTTGAACGTGGCTTTGGGCCGCCATTGTTTTCAGATCTTTATCAACGAAGAACAATGAATTACCGCTGTTACCCACCAAGGCCAGTTTATCAAGAATGGATTTGAACAGTTTTTCTTCTTCATGCTGCTCAGCCACATACCATTGCAGGAAATTGAACGTGGAATAATCGTGGTTTTCCATTGCTGCATGAGCGAGTTCATTAATTTGAGTAGTAATAAGCTGCTCATGCTCGTAAGTCTGCTTGAATACATCAGCCAGAGAAGCAAAATCAATTGGTGGGGCGCTGATCGTACCCAAAACCGGCATAGAGCCTGTCCCGCTGAGATATTCGAACAAACGCTGCATGTGCTGCATCTCTTCTTGAGAATGCTCTTTTAAAAATGCCGCAGCACCTTCAAAACCTTTATCGCTGCACCAGGCACTCATTTGCAGGTAAAGATTCGCAGAGTAAAACTCCAGATTAAGCTGCTCATTGAGCTTTTTTGCCATTTCTGTTTTCAACATAATAATTCCCTTATTTTTATAATGCAGGTAAGCGATGATTATTTTTCGTATTATGCCAAGATAAATACAAAATAAGAACACCCCATTTACAATAAAAACATTAAAAAGATAAAGACAACTCAACCACTTGATTTAAATAATAAAATAATAAACCCCACAAATTACCGTAATTATTATAAGAATCATTCACATTACCGGCAAAATACTAAAAGGAATGATTATTATTTGATTTTCACCTTAAAATAATAATTAATTACAGTGGGTATTAATATTATCCCAATACAGATAACCGATTAATGTGATGGTTTGGTCACATCCGCTACTTGCCAATCCACGTTACCTGCATTACCTTTTGCGCCATACCCCCACAGCCTAAGAAGGAGAAAACGATGGGATATAATCTGACGGAGCTTTCTGACGAAGAAACGGCAAAAATGAATGTTGATTTAGCCGCTTCAGGTGTGGCGTTTAAAGAGCGTTACAATATGCCAGTGATTGCTGAAATGATCGCCCGGGAACAGCCGGAAGAACTGCGTGAGTATTTTTTACAACGCTTAGCTCACTACCGTGCTGAATCAATTAAATTCTCACGCTTACCGTATGAGCCCAAGATAAAGTAAGCGACTAAAAACTCCCGCAGGTATCAAGTTGCGGGAGTGGACCGAATAAGACAATTATGACTTACGCGCAAATCTATCTGTAGCCAGAATCAACTGGTGCAGAATTCCTGGCTCATCAAAGGAATGCCCCGCACCTTCGACAATATGCAATTCAGCCTCTGGCCAGGCTTGTGCTAAATCCCAGGCATTCTGTGGCTGGCACGCCATATCATATCGACCATGAATAATAACTGCTGGAATATGACGAATACGTGTCACGTTATCCAACAATTGGTTATCACTGTCTAAAAAACCTAGATGGGTAAAATAGTGATTTTCAATACGGGCAAAGGCCAGAGCAAAATCATCTTCGCCAAAGGAAGCAGAGCTTTTGGTCGGTAATAATGTAACAGTTTCACCTTCCCATAAACTCCAAATTTTGGCAGCCTCCAGTTGTACCGCCTTGTCAGGTGATGTCAGCCGCTTACGGTAAGCAGCAGTAATATCACTCCGTTCTTCTGGCGATAAAATGGAAAGTATACGTTGCCATTTATCTGGGAAAAAACGAGAGGCCCCATCCTGGTAGTACCAATTCAACTCTTTTTTGCGTAGTGTGAAAATTCCACGCAGAACCATCTCACTGACCCGTTCGGGGTGTGTTTCACCATAAGCCAATGCGAGTGTTGAGCCCCATGAACCACCAAAGATCAGCCACTTATCTACATCCGCCATTTTGCGTAGCCGTTCGATATCATCGACCAAATGCCAGGTTGTATTATTGTCCAGACTGGCGTGGGGTTTTGAACGACCACATCCACGTTGATCAAACAGCAGCACTTTATATTTTTTAGGGTTAAAAAGTTGCCGGTGATAAGGTGCAATACCCCCTCCCGGTCCACCATGTATAAATACAGCTGGTTTACCTTCTGGGTTGCCACAGAGTTCCCAATAAATCTGATGCCCATCGCCGGTGTCTAATAAACCACTGTCGTAGGGTTCATACGCTGGATAAAGCCCACGTAATTGTTCCATTATTTTTCCATGTTTGTTATTAGACATTAAAGTTATCAAAGCCTATACAGCACGCAGGGTCAACGATAAAACATCACATTTACGCCAATCAGCCAATTAATTCCTCCAACTGGCGATAATTACGCCATATCTCAATGCATTCTGCGCAGTTATATCCTCGGGATAACACGATTTAAACGGTAACAAGATAAATTAAGATTTAATAATACTGTTGTTAAACAATAGATTAATTGCATTGATGCTTTATCTCCTTGCAACTTACCCTCATAAGGTGGTTAATAGGTGGGCGTACCAACCTAACCGAAGGTAAAGAGAGGCAAGCCATGAGTAAGGGAATGGACAGCAAAAAGAACGCGAAGAAAAAGCCACTAAAAACTCCAGCTGAGAAAAAAGCGGAGAAACGCGCCAAGAAGTCATCTTCTACCAGCGCAGAATAAACGGGCTTTTCGTCTCGTCAGTCAACCCGCCATATTAGGCGGGTTTTTTGTTGCTATTATTTAGCAATAGTCGGTGGGAGATAGAAATGTATTTTCGTGTTATCGATACCGAAACCTGTGGTTTAGCCGGTGGGATTGTTGAGGTTGCTTCTATTGATTTAGTTGATGGAGCATTGGCTAACCCTATGAGTGATCTGATTAGTCCAGACCGACCAATCAGCATTGATGCGATGGTAATCCACCATATCACTGAAGAAATGGTAGAAGGCAAACCACGAATTGCTGTGGCGATTAGAAGATATCAAGGCAGCCCATATTATGTTGCCCATAATGCGCCTTTTGATCGTGGGGTATTACCGGAGATGGGCGGCCAATGGATTTGTACGCTTAAGCTGGCACGAATGCTCTATCCTGACATTAAGCACAGTAATCAATATCTGCGTTACGCTTTGCGACTGAATGTTTCAGTACCGGATAATCTATACCCGCATCGTGCTTTATACGACTGCTATGTCACTGCGGCGCTATTACAGCGCATTATGCAAGACTCTGGTTGGAACGCCGAACAAATGGCCGAGATAACACAGCAGCCGCTGTTATTACAGACATTTAAATTTGGGAAATACCGGGGCAAAAGCATTGAACAGATAGCCCGGCAAGACCCGGACTATCTGCGTTGGATGTTAGCTTCAATAACTGACCTTACGCCAGATATGCGCCATACCCTGACCTATTACCTGACGTAATATTCCTGACTAGATTAAGCCAAAGCCAGTATGAATGCATATTCCAAAGCGATGTCTTCATACGCTTTGAAACGGCCTGATTTACCGCCATGACCTGAATCCATATCGGTGTAGAGCAATAATTGGTGGTCATCCGTTTTCATTTCACGCAGCTTGGCGACCCACTTTGCCGGTTCCCAGTATTGAACCTGTGAATCATGTAAGCCGGTAGTCACCAGCATGTGCGGATAATCCTGAGCCTTTACCTGATCATAAGGACTGTATTGCTTAATATAGTCGTAATACGCCTTATCGTTCGGGTTGCCCCATTCATCATACTCGCCAGTGGTGAGAGGAATCGATTCATCCAACATGGTGGTTACCACATCAACAAACGGCACCTGTGCCACTACGCCTTTATATAACCCGGGTTCCTGATTGATGACCGTCCCCATCAACAAGCCACCAGCACTGCCTCCCATGGCAAATACACGGTTAGCATCACCATAACCCTCAGTTATCAATGCTTTGGTAACATCGATAAAATCGTTGAAAGTATTTAACTTGTTGAGCAATTTACCGTCTTCATACCACTGCTGTCCCAATTCTCCGCCGCCCCGAATATGAGCCAGAGCGAAGACAAAACCACGATCCAATAGGCTTAATCGGCTACCACTGAATGCGGGATCCATACTGCTGCCATATGAGCCATAGCCATAAACCAACAGTGGATTACTACCTGAAACAAAGTGATCTTGGTGATAAACCAATGAAACCGGCACTTTTACGCCGTCGGTTGCAGTGACCCATATCCGCTCGCTACGATACTTTTCCGGGGTGAAATTCTTCACTTCTTGCTGTTTCAGTAGCTGGCGCGTACCTGTATCCATATTAAGTTCAAACATTGAACTTGGTGTGGTCATAGAGGAGTAGCCATAGCGCAGAAATTCTGTTTCTGGCTCGGGGTTATAAGCCAGCCAGGTAACATAGGTTGGGTCATCAAAAGTAATGTATTTCTCTTCGTCAGTGGCCCAGTGAATCTGTCGTAAATGCGTCAGCCCTTCACTACGCTCTTCCACTACCAACCAATCACGGAATAGGCTGAAGCCCTCCAACATAACATCAGTTGTTGGCGCGATTAATGACACCCATTGAGATTCATCGGCAAAATCACGTTGTTCCTTACCTTCTTCGGCTATTTTGTACAAACCGAAATTCTTGCCATCTTTATTTGAGCGTAAATAAAAATGTTGCTTATAGTGGTCCAACCCGTATTCATGGTCTTTACGGCGCGGTGCAAACATCTGTGGTGCGGATTCAGGCTTATCAGCATCCAGCAACAAGATTTCAGATGTAGTGGTACTGCTCAGATTAATAACAATGAAACGTTCAGATGTGGTTTTTTCCAGCCCAACATAAAATGTATCGTCAGTTTCCTGATAAATAAGTTGGTCCAATTGAGGGTCGGTTCCTACTACATGGCGATACACTTGATAAGGCAGTAATGTTTTTTCATGTTTGCGCACGTAATAGAGCGTTTTTGAATCATTGGCCCACTCAAAACTACCTGAGGTATTGCTGATAACTTCTTCGTGCCAAACATCACTTTGCAAATGTTTCACCCGAATATCATATTGGCGACGCGATAAGAAATCCTCTGCAACCGCTAATAGATGATTATCTGGGCTAACATCCAACCCACCCAAGGTATAAAACTCACTGTCCGCTGCCCGTTGGTTGCCATCCAATAACGTTTCCCAACTGCTATCAGCCCAAACCGGTTGACGCACGTAAATAGCATATTCATTACCCGGCTCAAAACGCGTCTGATAGCGATAGCCATTGCGGATATAGGGGACTGATTCTTCCTGTGGCGGAATTCGCGAAACCATCTCTTGATACAGGGTTTCTCGCAAAGGTTGTTGTGGCTGCAACACTGCGTTGGTGAAATCATTTTCAGCTTGCAAGTAGTTCAGAACATCGGCGTCAGTACGCTCGTCATCACGTAGCCAATAATAGTCATCTACACGGGTATCGCCGTGCATAGTTATTGGATAAGGGCGTTTATCGGCCTTTGGAGGTATGGTCATTGATTGAGTTATCCATCTGTGTTCGTTAACGCGAGAGTGACACGATTACCTGTGGATGCCAAGCACCAGCATATGCTTATAATTTAGCTGAAGGGAGCTAATTAAATGATAAATATGATTATAAAAGAGACCTGAGAGAGTATCCGCCGTGAGGGGGGATAAACAGGTACCAGATACGTTTCCTCCAGCACCTGTTTGGCAGCTATTAACTTTATGCAGACGTTATTCTACCCAGACCTATTTGAGTCAATTACTAATGAGAGGTATACCTATTTAGGGCCATTATAGGTAATGCTGCCAGCTTTGCAGTCAAGTACCACTTGGTAGGTTTTGTCACCCTTGTTACCACGAACAGTCATTGGAACCTGCCAGACATCATCCTGGCCTGTAATGTCTACCGCGCTAATCCAAACCACTGGGCTATCAGTACCCAATTGTTTCTTATCCGCTTCCCAACGCGTAATTCTGTTTTGCAGAAAATCTCGCTTAACCTGCGTTGCTACCTGAGATTGGTTTAAACCGGGGCAAGCAGGTAATTTCGCTACTCGCGGCTCTTGGGCCTGTACACCACTGGTGATACCCGCCAATGCAGTGATCAATACCAAGGCTAATCCTGTCTTTCTCATCATTCCTCCAAATATTATTATTTCTATCCTATGGTAGGAACGATGATTGAAAGGTAGGTTACAGAGTGAACAGCGTTGCAGGGTAATAATGATAACGCCGTTTAATTAACACCGCGTAAATTCAATCACATAAAACTGTTCCAGCCCAGGATAGATCTCCTTAATCACCTTTTTCAGCTCATCCAATGACATATTTTCTTGCTCCGCATGACGGTCAGACAGTGCCTCCAGCATGATTGGCGTGACTGATTTGACCATAATGTGGCAGAAGAATACGCCATCTTCATTGCGACATACGCGCAAGGTTTCCCCTGGGCGGAAATCGGATTCACTGCTATCCCGGATGGTGATCGTCTTACGATCTGCCAGAATATCCGCCTCAAATCGGCTAAAGAAGGTGATTTCACGATTCATTTTAGATCCCTTTTTCACTTTCTGCTGAAAGTTGGCAAATTAAGCGGCTTGATTTTCTTCAGATTTGTTTTTTTTCTCTGGTACATTCTTTTCCGCTTTCACTTTTGCTTGCCCATCGACAGGAGTCGCAGGGTTAGCACCTCGAAGAATTTGCCCCAAAGCCTCTTTATTTTCTGCCAGGAAGAAACTCAGCGCCTCGCGTTGATCTTCTTCAAGGGTTAAGGGAGCCTGTGACAGCCACTCAGACAAATTGTCAGCCAAATCCAGCATTTTATCGTAAGCATCGGCTTCTTTTTTGGTTGTGAAAGTCATTTTTTCCTCACCCTGTCTTACCACGACGAATTTTATTTCAACGGCCATTGCTGTATGTCCTTTTCATGTCTTTCACGCCCACAAGTAACTGTACATATAAACAGTATAGTGTGAGTTGTCGGGGGGATGCAACAGTCATCTCCCCTTCGTGTAATTATTTCAATAAACGGGCTTTGCAGTTTTTGCCTTTAATCTTGCCTTGTTGTAATTGCTGTAAGGCACGTTTGGCACTGGCTTTACGGATTGCAACATAGGCATGGACTGGGAACATATCAATCTTACCGACGTCAGCAGCGGTCAGACCGGCCTCACCGGTTAAAGCACCCAAAATATCACCTGGGCGAATTTTTGCTTTGCGCCCACCATCAATGCATAACGTGACCATTTCAGGCTCTAGCATCGTGTTAGCACTACGGCTCACCTGTTCCGCCGGGGTCCATTTCAGTTTTATTTGCAGATAATCTTCAATGGCATGCGCGCGGGACATCTCTTGTGGTGTACACAAGCTAACCGCCAGACCACTCATCCCTGCCCGACCAGTACGACCAATACGGTGCACGTGAACCTCTGGGTCAAAGGCCAGCTCAAAGTTAACCACCAGCGCCAGATCTTTAATGTCCAGGCCTCGGGCTGCTACATCGGTTGCCACCAGCACACGACAACTGCGGTTGGCAAAACGCACCAGCACCTGATCACGGTCACGTTGTTCTAAGTCACCATGCAAAGCCAGCACACTGATTCCACGAGATTCCAATGCTTCATAGACACTTTGGCAATCTTTCTTGGTGTTACAGAAAACCACACAAGAACTCGGCTGATAATGACTGAGAACTGATATCAGTAGCGGCAAACGTTTTTCGCGGGTGGTTTCAAAGAACACCTGCTCAATGGCAGGAACTTCATCGCCATCATCAACTTCAACATTGATTGGTTGGCGTTGAACTCGCGCACTGATTCGTTCGATACCGACCGGATAGGTAGCTGAGAACAGTAGGGTTTGGCGCTGTGGCGGGGTATAGGCAATGACATCGTCGATGGCATCGGTAAAACCCATATCCAGCATGCGATCAGCCTCATCCAATACCAGAATCTTAAGATCTTCCAGTACCAGTGTTTTCTTGCGCAAATGCTCCTGAATACGCCCCGGCGTGCCCACAACAATGTGTGGCGCATGTACCAGTGAATCCAATTGATGCCCCATCGGTTGGCCACCGCACAAGGTCAGGATTTTAATGTTTTGCGTGAAACGGGCCAAGCGGCGCAACTCTTTGCTGACCTGATCAGCCAATTCACGGGTCGGGCACAGTACCAATGCCTGGGTAACAAACTCACCGACCGCAATTTTATCGAGTAAACCAATACCGAATGCCGCAGTTTTGCCACTGCCGGTTTTGGCTTTCGCCCGGACATCCTGCCCGTTGAGGATTGCCGGTAAAGCCGCAGCCTGTACCGGTGTCATCTCGGTATAGCCAAGTTCATTAAGATTGGACAACTGCTCAGCAGGCAGCGTCAGGGAAGAAAAGGAAGTTGTGCTCACGGCAGTAACTCTTATAACTGGATGGAATGGCAGCGACAGCCTGAAGGCAAGCGCAAGATTTTGGCGCGATAATACCAGAAATGGGGGCATTGCCGGAGTTAAACCGCAAAAAACAAACCAAATACGCAATGCGCTGCGCATATATTGATATCGACTCACTGCCATTCGCCAGATACGCAATCGTTTTCGTTGCCATTTTGCCGTATACTGGCGCCCGTAAAATTGATCGCGCGACAAATAAATGTGCAACTATCCCACTGATGTAGGTACCTAACTATGCTAACTATTGGAACCGCTCTGCGCCCAGGCGCTACCCGTGTCATGTTGCTTGGCTCTGGCGAGTTGGGTAAAGAAGTGGCTATCGAATGCCAAAGACTGGGGCTGGAAGTGATTGCCGTGGATCGCTATGCAGATGCACCCGCCATGCATGTTGCCCATCGCAGCCATGTCATTAATATGCTGGATGGCTCGGCGCTGAAACAGTTGGTCGAACAGGAAAAACCGCACTATATCGTGCCAGAAATAGAAGCTATCGCCACCGATATGCTGGTTGAACTCGAGATGATGGGCCAACGGGTCGTGCCTTGTGCCGAGGCAACCCGGCTGACGATGAACCGTGAAGGCATTCGCCGTTTAGCGGCAGAAACCCTGCAATTGCCAACCTCTAGCTACCGTTTCGCCGACACTGATAGCGCATTCCGTCAGGCCGTTAGTGAAGTGGGTTATCCCTGTATCGTTAAGCCAGTAATGAGTTCTTCCGGTAAAGGCCAAAGTCTGATCCGCAATGCAGGTCAACTGCAAACCGCCTGGGATTATGCCCAACAAGGTGGCCGCGCCGGGGGTGGCAGAGTGATTGTTGAAGGCTTGGTTCGTTTTGATTTTGAAATTACCCTGCTGACAATCAATGCTGTTGATGGCATCCATTTTTGTGCGCCTATTGGCCACCGTCAGGAAGATGGCGACTACCGTGAGTCCTGGCAGCCACAGGTGATGAGTGAGACCGCCTTGGCGCGCGCAAAAGCGATCGCGTCTCAGGTGGTGAAAGCTCTCGGCGGTTATGGCTTATTTGGCGTGGAATTATTTGTTTGTGGCGATGAAGTGATTTTCAGTGAAGTGTCACCGCGCCCGCACGATACCGGCATGGTGACGTTAATTTCACAAAATATGTCTGAGTTCGCATTACATGTCCGGGCATTTCTTGGTTTCCCGATTGGCACTATCCGTCAATATGGCGCGGCCGCTTCAGCGGTTATTTTACCTGAATTGACCAGCCAGAATATTGCTTATCATGGCTTAGAAACTGCGTTGACTGGCGATACGCAAATTCGCTTATTTGGTAAACCTGACATTGCCGGCAAACGGCGTTTAGGGGTGGCGCTGGCCGTCGCTGATGATATCACTACCGCCATCGAAGTAGCGAAACGAGCCGCAGCGGCTGTCGTGGTCAGTGGGTAACCCTCAGCCCGTTCATCTGGTTATCCCATAAAAAACCCGCCAATTAACGGCGGGTTTAATCAGTTGCTATCCCGAGCTTATCCCTCGTACGGATCCTCAATGTCATCCGCATCTTGCTCATTATCACGGCGATAATCAGATTCATCATGATCATCAAAATCAGTATCTTCAAAGATAGCCATGGCTTGTGGATCATCTTGGTGCCGCTCACGGATTTCTGCGGCCACCAGTGCGATCGCTTCACCACTGCTCATACCTTCTGACATGAATTTGTGAATACGTTCGACAGCTTCTTGCTGTTCCTCATGGGAAAGTGAAGGCATACCCGCTAGCATTGATTCATCTCCAACATATAATTGATTAAGTATACCTGTTTATTCGGGTCTGCGGTGAATTGACTGCCCCAGACGACCCGCCCGCCAATTTATGCTAATCTTCCCTGCGGCGCGCTGCGAACTGCGTCATCGCGCCCCCAATATGTCCATCCGAAAGAAAAGAATAGTGACTCATGAGTGTGAAATCCCTGACCATCAAAACCTTGCCTTATCAGCCTGACGCCCTGCTCCAACAATTTGCTCCACTCGCCAATCAAAGCTGGGCAATGCTGCTGCATTCGGGATTCGCAGAACATGCTCATAATCGTTTTGATATATTGGTCGCTGACCCGCAGGTAACACTCACCACTCGGGGCCTGCAAACGGAGATAATCAGCGCGCAAGGCCGAGTCTGCTCCCCGGCAGATCCCTTCTGTTTATTACAGCAGCAGCTCGATAAATTCGCCTTGCCACTGCCATCACACCCTGACCTGCCATTTCTGGGCGGTGCATTGGGGTTATTTGGTTATGACCTGGGCCGTCGAGTTGAGAAGTTGCCGACACTGGCCGAACAAGATATCGCATTACCGGATATGGCGGTCGGCTTGTATGATTGGGCGCTGATTGCCGACCATCATTTGCAGAAGCTGACGCTGGTGTGTCATGGGGATGCCGAGCAGCGCCTACTCTGGCTACAGCAGCAACAGAGTCCTAAAGCTCCCCAGTCATTCACACTGACCAGCCCATGGCAGGCCAATATGTCGCGGGCGGAATATGGCGAAAAATTCCGCCAGATTCAAGAGTACCTGCACAGTGGTGACTGCTATCAAATTAATCTGGCACAGAGATTCAGTGCTGAATATCAAGGTGATGAATGGCAAGCCTTTCTGTCGTTGAGTCGCAGTAATCGCGCACCGTTTTCGGCCTTTATCCGCTTGCCACACAACGCCATACTGAGTGTCTCGCCGGAGCGCTTTTTATGGCTGGAAAACCATCAAATTCAAACCCGCCCGATCAAGGGCACACTGCCACGTTTGGAGCTCCCCGAGCAGGACCGCTTGCAGGCTGAACGGTTAGCTAACTCACCGAAAGATCGGGCTGAAAATCTGATGATAGTGGACCTGCTGCGCAACGATATTGGCCGTGTGGCACAACCAGGTAGCGTGCGGGTGCCTGAGTTATTTGTTGTTGAGCCTTTCCCGGCAGTGCACCATTTAGTTAGCACCATTACCGCGACCCTGCCTGCTGAATGCCCGGCGACGGCGCTGCTTCGAGCCTGCTTCCCCGGTGGTTCAATAACCGGAGCACCGAAGATTCGTGCCATGGAGATCATCGAACAACTGGAGCCACAGCGGCGCAATGCCTATTGCGGTAACATTGGCTATATTAGTTGCTGTGGTACGATGGATACCAACATCACCATCCGCACGCTGTTGACCGAAAACGGCAAAATCTATTGTTCTGCCGGTGGAGGAATTGTGGCTGATAGCCAGGAGCAGGCTGAATATCAGGAAACATTTGATAAAATCGCCCGCATTTTGCCGCAACTGGAAATGCCTGGCGTTGAAAAAGACAGCTTATAAGCGAGCCATTCTGTGAGTGAATTATTTATCGGGCAAACTTTGTCTGAATTTATCAGCCGGTTTCAACTGCAACTGCCCCAAGCTGGCAGCTTTACGGCCAATAGCCACCATGCCGCGGTTTTAATTCCGATAATTTGTCGACCAGAGCCTACTTTACTGCTGACACGGCGCTCTGATCATCTGCGTAAACATGCCGGTCAGGTCGCCTTCCCCGGCGGCAAAGCAGACAGGGAAGACAGTTCACTGATTGATACCGCACTGCGTGAAGCGCAAGAAGAGGTCGCTATTCCTGCTTCGGCGGTACATGTCCTCGGGCAACTGGTGCCATTAGACAGTTCCAGTGGTTATCAGGTCACCCCGATTGTTGGTTTGATCCCCGCTAATATTGCCTTTCATGCTAATGAAGAAGAGGTGGCTGGTCTGTTTGAAATGCCCTTACACGAGGCGCTTAGCCTTTCACGCTACTATTCTCTGGATATCCATCGTGGAGGTGTCAATCACCGGGTCTATCTTTCTTGGTATGAGAGCCAGTTTGTCTGGGGCTTGACGGCGGCAATTATCCGGCGGCTGGCACAACAGGTGAGTATTTAATCTAAAACCATCACTCAAGCATGGGTAATGAGTGACACACCTCACAGCGTTGCCGCTAAAAAAGCTGAATTACAGCATAAAGCGATCCCTATCACCCCATCACATCGATTTTTACTCTACTTTCCTTGCACAACCATTTTAAAAAAACTGTAAACTGGCCTGTCAGCGTTATGAAATATCTGTAAAATAACATTCATCACTATAAACCACTAAAAATGTAAGGTTAAAACCTGATAGTGAGCGCCACTGATGTCATCCTAAGCTGCTCTCGATTTAGTTCGTGGGTGATAACACAGGCAGACACCATATGTAGTTAATTTCATATGGTTTTTGATCGTTTTTTAGCCCTAAATTGATCGTGATATGTAACTGTTGCGGCATCAAATCGATGCGGCTAACACCAGTAGGACCCAAATAAACAAGGGTCTGTGATGGCAATACTTCATGTATAAATATTTATCATGCGAAGTAACCTGCTGCTATCCACAGAACTCTTATACTTAATATAGATATTCTCAGTCACATTCATATGCACTGGGAATAACAAAATGCGTTGTTAAGGAGTTATAGCGTGATTAGCGTTTTTGACATGTTTAAGATTGGTATCGGCCCATCCAGCTCTCATACTGTTGGGCCAATGAAAGCTGGCAAGGAGTTTGCTGATTTGCTGGTGACTCAGGGCTTGATGCCATCTGTCACGCGTGTTGCCGTTGATGTTTACGGCTCACTCTCATTGACAGGGAAAGGTCATCACACCGATATCGCCATTATTATGGGGTTAGCCGGCAATATGCCTGACACCGTGGATATCGACAGCATCCCAGCCTTTATCCGTGATGTGGGATTAAGCCAGAAATTGATGCTTGCCAATGGGTTGCGTGAAGTTGATTTCCCACGGGAAGGCGGAATGGTGTTCCGCAGCGATAATCTGCCACTGCACGAAAATGGCATGCAAATCCACGCCTTTGCCGGTGATGAGAAAGTGCTGAGCAAAACTTATTATTCAATCGGTGGGGGTTTCATCGTTGATGAAGAGCATTTCGGCAAAGCTGCGGTAAATGCCGTCAGCGTGCCCTATCCATTTAATTCTGCTGAAGAAATTCTGGCAAACTGCAAGCAAACCGGCATGTCTATCTCCGGTATGGTGATGCAGAATGAGCTGGCGATGCACAGCAAAGAAGAGATTGAAGCCTATTTCACCGCTATCTGGCAGACCATGCGCGCCTGTATTGATCGCGGTCTGAACACCGAGGGCGTATTACCGGGTCCTCTGCGTGTACCGCGCCGTGCCTCCGCATTGCGCCGCCTGCTAGTCTCTTCCGATAGCCTGTCCAGTGATCCAATGAACGTTATTGATTGGGTCAATATGTTTGCACTGGCAGTTAATGAAGAAAATGCGGCTGGCGGGCGTGTTGTTACCGCGCCAACCAACGGCGCTTGCGGTATCGTCCCCGCAGTGCTGGCATATTACGACCACTTTATTGAGCCGGTCACCCCGGAAATCTTTATCCGCTATTTCCTGTCATCAGGTGCTGTCGGTATTTTGTACAAGATGAATGCCTCTATTTCTGGCGCTGAAGTAGGCTGTCAAGGTGAAGTGGGCGTTGCCTGCTCAATGGCAGCCGCAGGTCTGGCTGAATTACTGGGTGCCAGCCCAGAAAAGGTCTGTATTGCCGCTGAAATTGGCATGGAACACAATTTGGGGCTGACCTGTGACCCGGTTGCCGGCCAGGTACAAGTGCCTTGTATTGAACGTAATGCCATCGCATCAGTAAAAGCCATTAACTCTGCACGTATGGCGATGCGCCGCACCAGTGATCCACGCGTCTCCCTCGATAAAGTTATCGAAACCATGTTTGAGACCGGTAAAGATATGAATGCCAAATATCGCGAAACATCCCGTGGCGGTCTGGCTATCAAAGTGCAATGTAATTAATTTATTACATTGAAAAAATCGTGTTCATCAAGGGGATGCCGGTGCGCCCCTTGATGCACAGTAAAAGATTAAAAATAACTGTTATGCCTAGCAACCAAAACATGCGGGAATGCAACATATCTCACAACACACAGACCAATCAATATCTCCTTGAGGTATTTGAGGCTGAGTATCGCACGCTTTTTTATTTACCTCAGCGGCGATGGGTGTCGATAATGCATCACTAAGCGCCCTTGACGCCGTCTCCTGGCCGAATGTACCAAATGAAGACAGCATTAATACAAGAACAAAAACTATCTTTCTCATAGAACCTCCATCACGAGCGGGTAGAATGGTGAAAATATAGGTTATACGGCATCAAAAACAGAAAGTTAATTTCTATTCTGGCATTTTAAAATAGATTAAAACCAATATTTTAAACTGTTTTTAATGCCTACTTAAATTCTGTTTAAATACCCATATAACTGCTTTGAGCATTGACTTGCTTAAGTGATTTTAAGCATAGTATATATCAATTTATTTGGCGTTATTATTTTAATTAATTATTACTTGTTTCCATTCACACGCAAAATAAAAATAACTTGTTGATTGTGAACAACTTAATGAGCAATTGTTTATTTTAATAGTCATCAGTATTTACTGGGGTTTTAGTATTATTGCTTTCGTTATTATATATATCAGTTTTATTTAAATTGCAGGCCTGGAAATTAACAATAAAAAACATAGTTAACTATAATTGTTTCGTCTATTAAAAAACAATTAATAGTGTGATGAGTATTATTTATCAGTCTGATAACTTAAACGAACTAAAAAGCGCTGAAATATCCATTAAAAAATGCGGGTCACCTTAAGATGACCCGCATTAGCCGAAACTCTTTTCGTTGTTAGAGTGTTACTCTTCCAGTTCGTTATTCAGTTTGGTGATTCGCACTAACTCGATACGGTAATCCGAAACCTCCATAATCTCAAAACGCAGGTTATGCAGTTCAACCACATCCCCGGCGGTTGGCATATGGCCTGAGTGAGACAGCAGCATCCCGGCGAGTGAGGCATAATCGGCGGTCGGACTTACCAGTTCGTGACAGTCCAGAGCCTGTTCCAGAGAGTGTAAATCCGCGCCTCCTTTCACCAACCAGCCATCACCGTCAGTGATAATGTCTGGTGTTTCATCTTCATCCGGGAACTCACCGGCAATGGCTTCCAACACATCAAGTGGTGTTACCAGACCCTGTACCACACCAAATTCGTCATTGACCACCACTAAGCGGCCTTTTGCTTTGCGTAATACACCCAACAGATTAATCACGTCCATGGTATCGGGTACCACAATCGGTGGCGTTGTCGCCGCAAACTCACAAATAGAGTCACCTCGCTCAATGGCAACTAACAGATCTTTGGCGCGAACCACGCCGATTATCTGATCCAATGAATCACGACAAACCGGGAACAAACTGTGTGGTGTATCTAAGAGCTGCTCACGGATCTCCTCTTGTGAGCGATTACAATCGACCCAGGATATCTCTGTCCGTGGTGTCATCACACTACGCATCGAGCGGGATGCCAATGTCAACACACCACTTATCATATAGCGCTCTTCTTGTGCAAATGCCTCGGTAGGTATCATCTGTTGCGAGTCACCATTTTGTGGTTCCTGCTGCTGACGCCCCCCCATCAAACGAATGATGGCTTCAGCCGTGCGCTGGCGTCTTGGCAAACGTGACTCATGCTTAATGAAGTTACGGCGCGCAATCTGGTTAAACAGCTCAATCAGAATAGAGAAGCCAATGGCTGCGTACAGATAGCCTTTCGGAATGTGGAAACCAAAGCCTTCAGCAATCAGACTCAGGCCAATCATCAGCAAGAAGCTCAGACACAGCACCACCACCGTAGGGTGGGCATTGACAAATCGGGTCAGTGTTTTCGATGCCAACAACATCACGCCCATGGCGATGACAACCGCAGTCATCATAATCGCCAAGTCATTCACCATCCCCACCGCAGTAATCACTGCATCGAGTGAGAATACAGCATCCAGCACCACAATCTGTGCCACTACTGCCCAGAAGCTGGCATAGCCTCGATTGGCACTGTCATCGTGCTGGTTACCCTCCAGCCGTTCATGTAGCTCGGTGGTGGCTTTAAATAGCAAAAACAGCCCCCCCACCAGCAAAATAAGGTCGCGTCCCGAGAAACTAAAACTGCCGACACTAAACAGTGGTGTCGTCAGCGTGACCATCCAGGAGATGACCGACAACAGCCCCAGGCGCATGATCAGCGCAAGCGACAGCCCGATGATTCGCGCTTTGTCTCTTTGTTTGGGGGGGAGTTTATCAGCCAGAATGGCAATAAAGACCAGGTTATCAATACCCAGAACAATTTCCAGCACCACCAGTGTCAATAACCCTGCCCAGATTGAGGGGTCCATTAGAAATTCCATGTCAGACTCCGAAAATAAGAACACGATTTAGATGATGTGCGCACTGCAACAGATACAGCAAAACGCCGTAGCACGGTTGTCAGTATAGATACGCAGAAAGATTGGGTGAGATTATACGCAGCAAAGGTGCGTGATTGAGTAACCAGATTTAAACCCACTGGTTGGGTATTAACGCTAAATAAACAGTAACTTCGGTGACAGTCCATAGGGAGAGCTGAGGCCCTTAACTCCTGACAATTAATAGAGCCGTTAACTTTATCAGGATTTTTTTTATCAGCATAGGGGGATTTATTACCTGACCCACGATAAACAGTCATCTCATCACCTTAAGGTTCATCATTAGCCGCGATTCTATTTTTCTATACCTGAAATTTATCCCTCACCGAAAAGTGGTTATGAATCAATTTTTATACCGATTACACAAATAGTTAACACAAAAAGTCTAATATGACGCTAGCAGCCCAACTGAATACATCAATGTCGTTTATATAACTGTCGATTAATTACCCAAGTAAGCTAAATCATTCATAACATGTCCGAATAAATGAACAGCGTCACATAATTTATTTTTTCACTGACTAAAATAAATCACATCCAACAACATTAAGCGGCCTACTTGAATCGATTCATTTGTGTTGCGAATAAATCATCAGCAGTACGCTGATATTGTGACTATCATAATAGATTCAATGTATACCGAAATGCTGTGGGTGATTACTGGATTTTCTGTTACGTGCTAGGACTCAATTCTGAGTTAACAGAGGGGGTAGCGAGTGAGTATAGCTATTATCATCGGCACACATGGGGCTGCGGCAGAACAACTGCTGAAAACAGCTGAAATGATTTTAGGCGAACAAGCTAACGTCGCTTATATCGATTTCGTCCCCGGTGAAAATGCCGAAACGTTGATTGAGAAATACAACGGTAAATTGACCGGGCTTGATACCAGCAGTGGTGTTCTATTCCTGGTTGATACCTGGGGTGGTAGCCCGTTTAACGCTGCCAGTCGTATTGTTACTGATAAAGAAAATTATGAGGTCGTTGCCGGGGTTAATATCCCGATGCTGGTTGAAACCTTTATGGCTCGTGATGATAACCCATCATTTGCTGAATTGGTTAAAATCGCGGTGCAAACCGGTCGTGAGGGAGTTAAAGCATTAAAAACCGTCGAACCTGATGTGGCTACCACTCAACCGCAACCCCCTGCCGCTGCACGTAAAGTCGCGGCCCCAGCCGTCGCTTTAGGCCCCAATGATCATATGAAGATTGGGTTGGTGCGTATTGATGACCGCTTAATACATGGTCAGGTTGCCACCCGCTGGACCAAAGAAACTAACGTAAATCGTATTATTGTCGTCAGCGACGAAGTTGCTGCTGACAAAATGCGCAGTACGTTGCTAAAGCAAGTTGCTCCTCCCGGCGTCACCGCGCACGTCGTTGATGTTGAAAAAGCGATTCGCGTCTATGACAACCCGAAATATGCCAAAGACAGGGTCATGCTGTTATTTACTAACCCAACTGACGTCGTCCGTGTGGTTGAGGGTGGTGTAGACATCAAGTCAGTCAATATCGGTGGTATGGCATTCCGTCAGGGTAAAACCCAGGTGAATAATGCGGTCTCCGTTGATGAAAAAGATATTGAAGCTTTTAATAAATTAAATGCCCGTGGTATTGAGCTGGAAGTTCGGAAAGTCTCTTCGGATAGCCGACTCAAGATGATGGATTTAATCAGCAAACTTAATAAATAGCTTTATTAAAAACTACGTAGAAAGGTAATGCCCTGTTCTGTTTGGAACACGGTTATTTTTACTCAGCTTTTTTGGTCATAGGAGAAGTACAATGGAGATCACAACTCTTCAGATTGTGCTGATATTCATAGTTGCATGTATCGCCGGGATGGGTTCCATTCTGGATGAGTTCCAATTTCACCGTCCCCTGGTCGCCTGTACTCTGGTAGGTCTGGTTTTAGGTGATATGAAAACCGGTATTATTATCGGTGGTACTTTAGAGATGATCGCTCTCGGCTGGATGAACATCGGGGCCGCAGTAGCGCCTGATGCCGCGTTAGCCTCGATTATCTCTACTATTCTGGTTATTGCAGGTGGCCAAGACATCGGTGCAGGTATCGCACTGGCTATTCCGCTAGCAGCAGCCGGTCAGGTATTAACCATTATCGTCCGTACCATTACTGTGGCCTTCCAGCACGCCGCCGACGGAGCCGCCGAACGTGGCAGCCTACGAGCGATAACCTGGATCCACATTTCAGCCCTGTTCTTGCAGGCGATGCGTATCGCTATCCCTGCCCTGATCGTTGCCCTGTCTGTTGGGACATCTGAAGTTCAGATGCTGCTCAGTTCGATTCCTGATGTGGTTACCAGTGGCCTGAATATCGCCGGTGGTATGATCGTCGTAGTAGGTTACGCCATGGTTATCAACATGATGCGTGCCGGCTACCTGATGCCATTCTTCTACTTAGGTTTTGTGACCGCCGCATTTACCAACTTCAACCTGGTGGCATTGGGTGTTATTGGTGTGGTTATGGCCCTTCTTTATATCCAGCTCAGTCCTAAATACAACAAGTCTCAGGTTGTACAGTCTGGCCCGTCCAATAATGACCTTGATAACGAATTAGACTAGGAAAAGGTGAGAGAAATGGTTGATACAACAACTGTGCTTGATAAAACCACAGCGACTGGTGAAAAGAAACTCACGCCTGCTGATATTCGCGGGGTGTTTATCCGCTCTAACCTTTTCCAAGGGTCGTGGAACTTCGAACGTATGCAGGCGCTGGGGTTCTGCTTCTCAATGGTGCCGGCGATCCGTCGTTTATACCCTGAGAACTCGGAAGAGCGTAAGCAGGCAATCAAACGTCATTTGGAATTCTTCAACACCCAACCTTTCGTTGCCGCGCCAATTCTGGGCGTAACGCTGGCGATGGAAGAGCAGAAAGCCAATGGTGCCGAGATTGACGATGCGGCAATTAACGGGATAAAAGTCGGTCTGATGGGGCCGCTGGCAGGTGTCGGTGACCCAATATTCTGGGGTACTGTGCGCCCGGTGTTGGCAGCTCTTGGTGCCGGTATCGCAATGAGCGGCAGTTTACTTGGCCCATTACTGTTCTTTGTACTGTTTAACCTGGTACGTTTGCTGACCCGTTATTACGGTGTGGCCTATGGCTATAAAAAAGGCGTCAATATCGTCAGCGATATGGACGGTGGCCTGCTGCAAAAACTGACTGAAGGGGCGTCTATCCTCGGCCTGTTTGTTATGGGGGCCTTGGTTAACAAGTGGACCCACGTCAACATACCGGTGGTGGTATCCAAGATAACCAATCAGAATGGTCAGACCACAGTAACTACGGTGCAAACCATTCTTGACCAGTTGATGCCAGGTTTGGTGCCATTACTGTTAACGTTCGGCTGTATGTGGCTATTACGTCGTAAAGTTAACGCGTTGTGGATTATTATGGGCTTCTTCGCCATCGGTATCTTCGGTTACTGGATTGGCTTCCTGGCACCTTAATGTTCTGATTAGATTTGGTAAAAACCGGGGGTTTACTCCCGGTTTTTTTTAGGATAGATACCAATACCCAATAGATTTCAAAGTGCAGGAAGGTGGCAGCAACACACCTGTGGTTTGAAAGATGATGGGGATGTATCTCTTGGGAGTTGTTGCATGTCGGTTACTGATCTCGTTTTAATTGTTTTTATCGCCCTACTGCTCGCTTATGCTATTTATGATGAATTCATCATGAACATGATGAAAGGGAAGACCCGGCTGCAAGTTCACTTAAAACGTAAAAGCAAAATCGACTGCGCCATCTTTGTCGGACTGATAGCTATCCTCATTTACAATAATGTCATGGCGAATGGTGCACCGTTAACCACCTATTTATTAGTGGGTTTAGCGCTCATTGCGGTTTATATCTCTTATATCCGTTGGCCCAAATTATTGTTTAAAAATACCGGTTTCTTCTACGCTAATGCTTTTATTGAATATAGCCGAATAAAAAGTATGAATTTATCTGAAGATGGAATCTTAGTCATTGATTTAGAGCAGCGCAGATTATTAATCCAGGTTAAACAATTAGATGACCTAGAGAAAATCTATAATTTTTTCCTTGAAAATCAATAACAAAACAACATCCTTGGGAAATAGGTCTATTGAGTGCCTACTCAACTGATTAATTTCCCAGCAAGACTCTTGTCTCTTATCCTGCTTATTCCCACATTGTTATCGATGTTTATATGTACTATTTCGCACAAAAATCTCGATAATGAAAATCATTATCAGTAATAGTAATTTGTCTTATTATCTTTGGGGTTGTCGATATAATAATTTATATGTTAAGGTTGCGCCGTTCATGGGGAGTAGCCGGTTTCTGTGCAATTGTACCTAACGTAATTGAAGGGTATTTATTGATAAGCAGAAACGCCCGTATCAACATACTCGTTTCATCTATTGAAACGTGGTACGGGTAGCCAGGTAAGGTTGGCGAGACCATAGACACGTAGCTCCGTCGTTAGGTTGGGGGTGGGTTACGTGTATATGGAGCCGCCCGGCCGAGTTTATTGCTATGAATCTATCTGCAACTCTTATCCTTGCTTTTGCTATGTCTATGGATGCATTTGCTGCATCTATTGGTAAAGGCGCCAGTCTACACAAACCCCGTTTTCGAGAAGCACTACGTACTGGCCTTATTTTTGGCGTAATAGAAGCTATCACCCCACTCATAGGTTGGTGTATCGGCCTGTTCGCCAGTCAATATATTCTGGAATGGGATCACTGGATTGCTTTCAGTCTGCTGTTTATTCTTGGTTGCCGCATGATTTTTGAGGGTGCGAAACAACAAGTTGCAGAGACTGAAAAAATGCGCAGCCACAGCTTCTGGGTTTTGGTCATGACCGCAATTGCTACCAGCCTTGATGCTATGGCAATTGGTGTCGGTTTAGCCTTCTTACAAGTGAATATTGTCCACACCGCCATGGCGATCGGTCTGGCGACCATGATTATGGCTACCTTAGGTATGCTGATTGGCCGTTATATTGGCCCATTATTGGGTAAGCGTGCCGAAATCATTGGTGGGATAGTCTTGATAGCGATCGGCTTTAATATTCTGTATGAGCACATCTATCGGGTCGCTTAATGGCTAAAACGCGTCTATTCTGCCGATAAAATCATTGGGCAAAAAAAAACCCCGCATTCAAAGAATCGCGGGGTTTTTTATGGTTCAGATGCCGCTTAGCAAACGGGCATCAACCTCGGATTAGAAGTCCATGGAAACAGACAGTTTTAGCTCACGCGGATTACCTTGATACATATAAGTACCGGTATCTTCAACCGACTCCCAGTAACGTTCGTTGGTCACGTTCTCGAGATTCGCACGCCAGATCAGATTGGTCTCTTTCAGCGGCATGGTGTAACGCATGCCCAGATCCAGACGGGTCCATGGTTTTAGTTTTAAGGTGTTTTCTTGGTTAGCATACTGCGAACCAGAACGTGTGACAGTACCAGTAGCCGTCAAACCTTCTACTGCTTTAATATCGTACTCACCGCCAAACACTAACTGATAGCGAGCCACACCCACAGCATAATTACCATTATTTTGGCTGCTTTGCGCTTCGGTCAGTATCGGGTCCAACCACACGGCACTACCTAACAGACGAGTACCAAATACCGGTTCACCGAATACGTTCAGTTCAACGCCGCGGTTACGCTGTTCACCACCCAAGGCGTAGATATTGGTTGTTGCATCAATGGCACCGGCAGGTCTGGTGATTTCAAACAGAGCCAAGGTACCGCCATAGCGCTTGTTATCGAATTTCACACCAACTTCATTCTGTTTAGCATGAATAATACCGGTAACATTACCCGCATTGGCGGTATACCAAGGCGCGACCTTCCCCGGCGATAATGCTTCAATGTGGTTAGCATACAGGGAAACATTTTCCCACGGTTTAACCAGCAAGCCATATACCGGTGTCACTTTCATGGCATCTTGCACGTTTTTACTGTCTGGTACACCACTGTCAAAATTGCGAATAACCACTTCCTGACGGCGCAGCCCCAGCATCAACTGCACTTTATCATCCATTGCCGACAGGGTATCCGACACCGAGATGCTACTGGCCCGAACCTGACTGTTTAGTGTTGGGTCTTGATTAGGGCTAGCAAAAGCAGTTGGGGGGAATGGGATTACCCCTGGGTTATAGATATTGGTGTCTACTGGTCCTGACATATTCCAGGCAGATTTAGCCGTTCGGTAGTTAGCGGCATAACCGAGATTCATCTTATGGGTTACTGGGCCGGTTTCAAAATGACCACGAATCCCCCCTAAACCAGCAATAGAGTCCGAAACATAAGGCACATACAGACGGCTGATGGTGGCGTTGCCATTATTATCAGTCAGCGTTGGTGAGCCATATTGCCCGGTTTCGTCATTGTGGCTGGCACCGAGGGTACCGTATACCGTCCAGTTCTGGCTTAAATCATACTCACTACGCAGCATACCGAAGGTGGTTGCCATATCGGTATAGACCCACTGCTGACCATAGTTTAAGGTGGCTGCCGGTGGTTCTGGAATCACCGTCGCACTACCAATGGCAACATCAGTACGCATACCGTGAACGGTTTGTTTTTGATATCCAATATCTAAAGAAGTACGGGCGCGGTCACCACGGTAATCTAAACCGGTTGAGAGTGCGGTCGTGCGCTCGTTCTGATCATGAATCGCCGTTTCGCCTTCGCGGTGCAGCACATTAACCCGCACACCGAATTGGTCATTGTCACCAAAGCGGCGACCGACATCCAACGCACCACCAACCTTGGCAGAAGAAGTATAATCCACACTAACACGCGTCAATGGAGTATCACCGGCACGTTTAGGCTCCAGGTTAATCATCCCTCCCACACCGCTGCCGCTCGGCGAAATACCGTTTACAAATACGTTCGGGCCTTTAAACACTTCAACTCGCTCGACCATACTGGTATCAACCACCTGACGTGGCAGTACGCCGAACAGACCGCCGAACGAGATATCATCCCCATCGAGATTAAAACCACGAATACGGAAGTTCTGTGAAGCATTACCGTAGCCGCGCACGTTCTGTACTGAAGCATCGTTTTTGACCACATCAGCCAGTGTCCGCGCTTGCTGGTCTTCTACCAATTTAGATGTGTAGCCAATCACGTTAAAAGGTACGTTGCGCGCATCTTGCTGCCCCAGGAAGCCAATACGCCCACCGTTAGCTACCTGACCGTCCAGATAGGTTGGAATAAGATCATTACCACCGGCACGGAAGGTCTCTTGCGTCCCTACCACGGTAATAGTATCCGTTGTTTTGCTGCTATCAACCTGAGTGGCATCAGCTGTTGTGCTAGCCTTTTTGCTGCTTTCAGCCGTATTGTCTGTGGCTGTTGCTGCCCATACAGATGCAGACAAAGTCCCTAATGCCGCACCGATCATCACGCACAAAAGACGTGGTGCAAGCCGCTTCTGATTTGCGCGGGTAGAGATAGTTTGATTCATCGTGTTGATGCCCCTGAAGTTTGCAATTTTGTTAATAATGAGAATGCTTATTATAAGGATTCAGAATTATCCTGATAACAGTTGCCGATGCAAGCATTTCTGCACTTCTGCGGGGTTATTTTTTGTATCGTGAAAAAATTAGATCAGTTATGTAATGAACATGATCTCGGTCGGTAATCTTATGGCCCCAAATGAGGGGAAATGATTGCGTAAATTACTTTTATATACGACCAGACTAATTTCCCCTTCCCTACTTAAGTCAATTTTTATGGGTTATTCACGCCACCCCCTATTATTAATAAGGCGATTTATTCTTTCTCCCTGTTATATTGACATCAGTTCCTTACCTGAAGTCCCGTAGTGACAGGCTTGATAAGCGTAACCCTCATATCCATTACAATTCTTATCGTGTATTTATTTCTGGTAAGAAAATTCTCATTACCTAATTTCATCTGTTAGCGATAGACTGCTACATTACTTTTACCGCAATAACAGATTAACCCTTCTGGCTCTCGATCCGCTCAGCCAAAGGTGGCTGAATATTAATTCAAGGAAATACAGGAATGGCTTTGCATCCAGCATCATTTGACGATCATATTTTCCGGCTCTTGATTGAAGCCGTTGATGACTACGCCATATACATCATTGATGCTCAAGGACATATCCTCACTTGGAACAGTGGCGCAGAACGCAATGCCGGTTACGCTAGCGAAGAAGTTATTGGTCAATCTTTTGAACTGTTTTATACCCCAGAGGATTTGGCGAACAAATTACCGACCAAAGGGCTGCAACATGCCAATCAGTTTGGCCACTATGAAACCCAGGGCTGGCGGGTGCGTAAGAATGGTAAACGTTTTTGGGGTAATATTACGCTGAGTGCGCTGCATGATTCAGACCATATTTTGCAGGGATTCGTCCATGTCACCCGCGACTTGACGGATAAATGGCAGCGCGAAAATGCGCTGCGAAAGAGTGAGGAACAGTTTCGTCATCTGATCAGTGAAGTTGAAGACTATGCTATTTACATGATCGATACTCATGGCCGAATTCTCACCTGGAATAAAGGTGGAGAACGGAATGAAGGCTATACCAGCGATGAAATAATCGGTGAACATTTTGCGTTGCTGTTCACACAGGAGGATATTTCTGCTGGGGTGCCGGAGAAATCACTCGCCAAAGCCACCGCAGAAGGTAATTACCAGAGCGAAGGCTGGCATGTGCGCAAAAACGGTATTCGCTATTGGGCCAGTGTAGCAATTAACCCAATGCATGATGACAGTAGCAAACTGTTGGGATTTACCAAAATTGTCCGTGATCTCACCGAGCGTCGTCAACGAGAAGAAGCACTGCGCATCAGTGAAGAGCGTTTTCGCTTAATGGTTGATACTGTTGAGGATTACGCTATTTTAATGCTTGACCCTTGGGGCCGGGTCAGTACCTGGAACCACGGTGCTGAACGGAATATTGGCTATGCCAGTAATGAGATAATTGGTCAGCATTTCGGTTGTTTCTTTTTACCCGAGGATATTGCCGCCGGGTTACCGGAGAAGTTGCTGAAGACCGCAGCATCGACGAGTCGAATGGAGCGTGAGGGCTGGCTGGTTCGCAAAGATATGACGCGCTACTGGGCAGTGACAGTCATAACAGTAGTCCATGACAATAATGGGAAACTTCTCGGTTATGCCGAAATAATCCGTGATATGAGTGAGCGCAAACAACGCGAAGATGCACTGCGCGCCAGTGAGGTCGCGCGTTATGAAGAGCGCGAGCAACTGCATCGGGTGTTGTCATCTATCCAGGAGGGGATTATCTCCCTCGACACAGAAGGCCGTGTGGTACTGATGAACCCCAAAGCCGAAGAGATGACCGTGCGTAGCCAAAATGAATCCTGCGGTTTGCCTATTGAAGACGTTTTTATTTTGTGGTCTCCGTTGCAAGATAAAAATCAGTTACTTGCCTTCAATCAGTGTTTGGCCGAGGGGCGCAATACCTTATTACCAGAAGGCAGCCAGTTATTATCAAGCCAAGGAGAACGGCAAGAGATTCGCTGTTCTGCCTCGCCGATCCGCGATCGTGACAATATACTCACTGGCGCGGTCGTGGTATTTCAGGATGTGACTCGCGCCCGCCATGCACAGCGCGAACTGCAATATCAGGCCAATCATGACATGCTAACTGGCCTGATTAATCGGCGTCGACTGGAAGAGCGGCTCACCCAGTCAATCAGCCAATTGGGGGATAACGAGCAGCATATCCTCTGTTATGTCGATTTAGACTATTTCAAAGATGTTAACGATACCGCAGGTCATGAAGCTGGGGATATGGTGCTGAGAATGGTGGCACAAACCATGCAACAAGCCGTTCGTGAAAATGACATTGTTGCCCGTTTAGGTGGCGATGAGTTTGCTATCGTGTTGTTTAATTGTCAAAACAAGCCTGCAACAGACATTCTGGAATCTGTGGTTGCCGATATTGCCGCCATCCAATTTCATTGGCACGGTCAATCGTATACATTTACCGCAAGTCTGGGCGCCGTCCCGCTAACTCGCCAAACTGAGAATGCCGCACAAGCCATGCGTCAGGCAGATATCGCCTGCTATGCAGCAAAACACGCAGGCCGTAACCGGCTATCACTCTCACTCTAAACCCTTCTTGTCTGGGTGGCGATGACTGCCACCCACTCATCAAATTGACCAATCATCAGAAGCGCATTAACTCAATCGCCCTTAATGACACAATTTTATCAGGGTTATTGGTTTGTATGTCGCGCAATTAGACTTTGGTCAAAATATCGCTGTCAGTGCTGTGCTATATAAAGATAATCATCTTATAGCTTGGAACAAATAGATATGCCGTACTTTACGGTTAGTGTTGTTTTGCATAATGCAGTGGAAGGCGATTACGAGTCACTTAATAAGAAAATGATTGATGCCGGCTTTACCCGCCTTATTGGTCGGGAAAAAGTCTATAAATTGCCTGAAGGGGAATTCAATTATGGCAGTGGCACACTAAACAAACAAGAGGTCGCTGATTTAGCACTAAAAATTGCCGAGGAGGTACGGTTCATACCCTCTATACTGGTGACTGAATCCGGTGGTCGAACCTGGCGAAACTTAGATCTTAAATAAACCACTTCAGTAAAATATAAAAAAACCATGAATTTGACTTAAGTTAATTAATGATTCTACACCAGGGAATGTCACACTATAAATATATTAAAATAATAATGAGAGTTTACCTTAGGGGAGTTAGCTAATATTAAGGTATTGGTGATTTTTAAAAATCAAATCTGGATTGATATAATTTATATAAGACTCGTGGCCCGAACACTGTCAGGCCAACGCTAACAGCATAGACTATTGGTCACTGCTCACGGCTGCAATTTCAGCCGTAGGCTCTTCTCTGCGGCGGTGCAACGCAATGACAAAGTCAGTTTCACAGATAAATGCCTGCCGCGCAGCCAACTCCTGCCCCATTTCGATTGATGCCCGCCAGGCAAAAGGGGTCATCTGCAATAAATTAAAACTCTGCTTACCCGGAAGTTTCATTTCATAAGCCAGTTTTTCGCAACTCAGCAAGTCAAACCCCTCAAGGTGCTCTTGTGCATCACCGTGGAGTTGTACTTCTGGGTAGATCAGTGCTTTTAACTGATAGAGATGACGCGGCCCAGGGGCAACAGTAACCACAATCCCGCCAGGTTTCACGGTACGTGATAACTCCGCCGCTTTGCACGGTGCATAAATCCTTAATACCGCATCAAGCGAGTTATGAGCAAAAGGTAAGCGATGGCTGGAAGCTACACAGAAGCTCACCTGTTGATAGCGCTTTGCGCCATACCTTACGGCGACTTTTGCCACATCTAAACCGAAAACAGCCATTTGACGCCGCCGATTTAACCTATCTGCCACAGCGCCGGTGTAATAACCTTCACCACAACCGATATCCAGCAACATGGTGGCATCCAGTGGTAACGCTGCATCCAGAAGCTCGCAGACCCTCTGCTGCAAGGGCTGATAATATCCCGCATCAAGAAATGCCCGCCGGGCCTGCATCATCTCCGGGCTATCTCCTGGTTGTTTCGATCCCTTGTGCTGCACTGGCATCAAATTGACGTAACCCTCTTTGGCGCAATCGAACTGATGATTATTGCTGCAACGCCACTGCTGCACGCTAAGCTGCAAAGCCTGATGACAAAGGGGGCACTGATAAGACATGGTTGATTTCCAGATGACAGACAAATAACCGCCAGAATCGCGGACAGACACGACGTTAGTCTAAAGAAGCACTTCCACCGTTGCAAGCCACTGTTTAACGCCATAAATCGGTCGAATATCAGCTATGGTGTACCATCCCTGCCGGGATAGCGTCAGGTTCAACATTCATGGTGCGCAAAATTTGCCCCATAATATCGCTAAATACCGGGGCAGAAACCGCGCCGCCATAGTATTTGCCGCCTTGCGGATTGTTTATCACGACCACCAATGCAAAACGGGGTTGGCTGGCAGGCGCGACACCCGCGGTATAAGCCACATATTTATCAATATACTGGCCATTTGGCCCAATCTTCTTAGCAGTCCCCGTCTTAACGGCAACCCGGTATCCCCTGACGGCCGCTTTCATTCCGCCACCGCCGGGCAGCGCCACACTTTCCATCATATGTTCCACTTGCCGCACCAGATCCTCGGGGAATACCCGTAGCCCTAACACCGGAGGATCGACCTTAGTAATCGATAATGGCCGATAAATACCGAAGCTGCCGATGGTGGCATAGACTCGAGCCAGTTGCAGCGGTGTCACCATCAAGCCGTAACCGAAAGAAAAGGTAGCACGATCCAGATCACTCCAGCGTTGCCGCTGTGGCATTAACCCACTACTTACACCGGTAAGGCCTAACTGAGTCGGTTTTCCCAAACCAAACAACGCATAGGTTTCCATTAATGCCGAAGACGGCATTGCCAACGCCAGACGAGAGACGCCAACATCACTTGATTTCTGCAATACGCCGGTCAACGATAGCGCGGGATAAAAACCCACATCTTTAATTTGGTGCCCACTCAGCACATAAGGATGGGTATCCAGTACGCTGTCTGGCTTTACCAGATGATGTTGTAATGCAGTCATTACCACCATCGGTTTGACTGTCGAACCCGGCTCAAAAATATCGCTGATAGCCCGATTACGAAAATTCTCTTCCGCCGTGGCTGCGTGGTTATTCGGATTAAAGGTGGGATAGTTGGCCATCGCCAAGACTTCGCCAGTATTAATATCAATAACCACTGCGGAGCCAGAATCAGCCTTATTAAACATGACAGCATTGGTCAGCGCATGGGATGTTTCAGCCTGCAAACGCTCATCAATACTGAGTTCAACATTCTGTCCCGGGTGGCTATCAGTAGAAGAGATATCCTCAACCACTCGGCCAAAGCGATCTTTACGTACCACTCTACTGCCAGCGGTGCCACTTAATAGCGAGTTAAAGCTCTTTTCTACGCCTTCAATACCCTGGTCATCTATATTAGTGAAACCAATTAAATTGGCCGCCACATCACCGGACGGATAAAAACGCCGTGACTCCGCTTTGGTCGCGATACCGGGCAGTTTCAAGCGTTGAATGTACTCAGCAACATTAGGTTCAACTTGTCGGGCAAGATAGATAAAACGGGCATTGGGGTTTTGATTGATACGGTTGATTAATTGACCTATTGGCATATTGAGTTCCTGTGCCAATGCCTGCCAGCGTTCGGTAGTACCTACCCCGCCTTTTTCCAGTACCGTTTTGGCATCAGCCCAAATGGCCTCGACCGGGACACTGACCGCCAACGGATGCCCGCCACGATCAGTTATCATACCGCGTGTATTGGGTGTTGCCACCACACGCACTGAACGCATGTCCTCTTCTTTTACCAGCGGATCCGGTTCAATAACTTGCAGCCAGGCAACCCGTGCCAGCAGGCCAAAAAGTGACATTAAAATACAACTACACAACAAGCCAAAGCGCCAACGAATAAAGTTATTACTGTCAGTTTTTGGTTTAGGAATCATTAAGATCAACCCTGGAGAATAGCGAGCATCATAGCTGCCATTAAACCCTATCCCAGACACTAACGGGTGCCAAAACAGTGATACAAGATGCATTCTTTTGCAACAATTCACTAACGGCGATTTAAAAGAAAAGGTGACTGGTCAATAACTTAAAAATCGGCTTACACTGAGTGGCGTTCTTTTTCTTCATTAGGTAGGTTCTATGACTGATTTTTCACCACAACTTAGCCGGATCACCACCCTCTGCCATGGTTTTGGCAATAAATCGGCCCTGCTACCTTCCTGCCTCTTGCCATATCAGGCTTCACAAGCCATTAAAAAGCAGGTTCATGGCACTACGATTATCGATGTGACCGCCCCGGGACAAGAGTGTGGTGAAGCCGATGGTTTCTATACCACTCAAGCAGGCATTTTATTGACCGTTCTGACGGCTGATTGTCTGCCAATCATTTTTAGCCAACAACAAGGGAGAGCCATTGCGGTGGTTCATGCTGGTTGGCGGGGCTTATTTGATGGTATTATCTTAAAGATGGTTGAGCGTATTGCGCGCGATGATGACCCTGTAAATTGGGTTGCAGCCATCGGGCCTGCCGCACAGTCTTGCTGCTATGAAGTCAATGAGGAGTTGGTCGAAAGGTTTACTAATAAATTACCACTGGCTAAAAATATCATTTCACCCCGTTTTCGCCACCTCAACTTAGCGGCCATTGCTGAACACCAATTACGAAGTGCAGGTATTCATCAAGTCGATCATGTGGGCAGTTGTACTATTTGTACGACTATTCAACATGATGATAATAATAAAAGTCACTTCAAATATACCAGTTTCCGCCGAACCAGCCAGCAGCAAGCGATTGACCCAACCCATCCAGGGATTAAAGGCCGTAATCAACATTCCGGCTTAATTATTTTGCCTTAACGGATAGATAATATTTATCGCACCCTGAATACGAAAAAACCCGCACAAAGGCGGGTTTTTACAGCAAAAGAGCTGATTAGATTGCAGTAACGTTTACTGCAGACGGACCTTTCTGACCGTCTTGGATTTCGAACTCTACGTTCTGGCCTTCAGCCAGGGTTTTGAAACCATTACCCTGGATTGCAGAGAAGTGTACGAACACATCTTTGCTGCCGTCAGCTGGAGTGATGAAACCGAAACCTTTAGACTCGTTGAACCACTTAACTTGACCTTTGATCTTTGCCATCTTGAGTATTTCCTTTGGATTGTTTAACTCGCCCGTAGGCGTTTACATAGACAAACTAGAGTCGTTACTGCTTGAGGCACTAAGATAAGGATCGGCAGAGAAGCGGTATTCAACGCTAACGTCTTTACTCAGAACTTCTTTACTGAAAATGCCACACATATACAGAACTGTACCTCGTTTTACCCATATGCGTTATCACATACTCTGTATTCGATGGCAAGCCATTTTTAATCAAGGGTGAACCTGTCGCACATATTTGAAACGCTTGCTCATAAAGAATGCGTAAATATGCTGAAATTTGTTGAAGGTCATCGTATTTTCTGCTCTATTTTTTTATACTGGCCTATCGCGCTTTCTTACTGGTTTTTAACATTTCAGCTAACACTTTTTATAATACTGCTTACGTGGATATTTACTGTTTTCCATCCCCAGCATCGAACCGAAAATCACAGTGGTATAAATTTTATTAGCATTAAATATATAATAATTGAATATATCCCTCCCCAGCGCTGACGGCTCACTCTCTTCATCTAGTGACTGTCACAGGGGCAAGCTTGCTAGCTAACCCCTTACTTAATATCAGGTTATAGTTTGAATCTTATCTTTGCTCAAAAATCAGAAATAATTTATTGGCGACTTTGTTATGAAGCACAATTGCACAACCTACCCCCAACAGTAAGGAGAGCCCCTTGTTATATAAAAATATAAACTCAAATGCCAAATTTAATACTAAAAGATTGGCTCTCCATATGAACTGGTATTGTGCTATATAGGTGCAATACACAAGAAAAATTAGCTGCATCGCACCAACAAGGTGCGATAGCACTTTATTTAATCTGCATGAATATCGCCTAAAGTACGCATTATTAGTTAATTCACCAGGGTGAAATGTAGCCTAATCCACCTACATTTAGTGTGAGAAATTCCTCTTGATATATTCTTAACTTTTCTGAAACAGAATTTAATAGCACTGATGTACAGTTGAAAACTCTAAATTACTTTATCGTTATAGTGTGGTTTAGGTTCGAGATTATAAGCTCCACGCAATTATAAATAATCTATTAATCACTCTTATTTTGATAAGTACAAAGATTATCTGATGCACAGATATCTTATTTCGCCTTATGGGCATCAGAGAGCCATGTTATGAATTGTAAATATATTATCAACACCTGTATTCTCAGTAGCTTATGGTGGGGTCAGGCCGCTACTGTATTGGCGGAGGAAGACTATCAGCCAACACCGACATCTATAGGGCAGCATAACCCGCAAACCAGCAATGAAAGCTTGTGGCAACGCCTGACGAGCAACATCTCGCTTACCTGGGATTCACCAAACCAGGAGCTGTATATCCCGCTGAATACCTGGCACAACCGCTGGACCTACGATGATGACAAGATAGAGTCATACAATGAGCGGCCATGGGGTATCGGCTATGGCAAGTATCGCTATGATGAGGATAACAACTGGCACTCTGTGTATGCGATGGCATTTATGGATTCGCACAACCAAATTGAACCCATTATAGGTTATGGCTATCAAAAAATGTGGATACCGGGAGCGATGGACGGCTGGCGTTTTGGCGTAGGCTTTACCGCCAGCATTACCGCACGTCATGAATATTATTACATTCCTGTCCCATTGCCTTTGCCACTTATTTCTATTGAATATAATAAGTTTTCACTACAAAGCACCTATATTCCCGGCACTTATAATAATGGTAATGTTTTGTTTACCTGGATGCGCTGGCAATTCTAATGGACTCTATTATTTAACTATTTAAACCATGCAATTAAAGTGGTTATAGGCGACTATTAAGAATTAATCTCAATTAGCGTTAATTGATCCAAAAAAATACGATAGTTCTCATCAATTAAAACTATGCTGAGTATCCGCTTAGTTTATTGCTGATTATTTAAACACAACAAATAGCGTCTTAGGTGATAACAGCCGGGCTTGATTTTTCATACAGTTAATCGCCCGGCACTTTTATGCTAACACTTCAATCAGGCTGCATCTGAGTCATTTACATTCAGTTTATGCCGCTTATGTTTACGCCGAGTGAGTATAAAACCGCACCACAATAGCGCAACCCAAACTGGCATCATTAGCACTGAGATCTGAATACCATCAGTGAGATACATAATGACCAGAATCAACGACAGAAACACCAGGCACAGATAATTACCGTATGGGTACCATAGCGCCTTAAACCGCGGTTCTACGCCTTCTTGCACCTTCGCAGCCCGGAATTTGAGGTGAGCTAAACAAATCATCACCCAGTTAATGACCAATGTTGAAACAACCAGCGCCATAAGCAGTTCAAACGCTTTGCCCGGCATAACATAGTTAATAACAACACCGGCTGAGGTGGCCAACGCCGAAAGTGCGATTGACAGAATAGGCACGCCACGTTTATTAACTCGGGTCAACAACTTAGGCGCATTCCCCTGCGATGCCAAGCCAAATAACATGCGGCTATTACAATAAACACCGCTGTTGTAAACCGATAGCGCGGCGGTCAAAACCACTACATTCAAGATTGTTGCAACCCAATTGCTATCTAACGCATGGAAAATCATCACAAAGGGGCTACCGCCTTCAACCACTTTGCCCCACGGATATAGGGAAAGCAGTACCGCCAATGAACCGATGTAAAAAATGAGGATGCGATAGACAACCTGATTGGTTGCTTTAGGGATACTGTGATGGGGATCTTCAGCTTCAGCGGCCGTAATGCCAACCATCTCCAAGCCACCAAAAGAAAACATAATCACCGCCATCGCCATCACTAATCCGCTCAAGCCATGGGGCATAAACCCACCTTGTGCCCAGAGGTTAGTAACCGATGCCTCAGGCCCACCAGTACCGGAAGCCAGCAGATATGCACCGAACACAATCATACCGATAATGGCAACAACCTTGATGATTGCGAACCAGAATTCAGTTTCACCATACATTCGTACGTTAATAAGATTGATGGCATTTATTAAGACAAAAAATACAGCAGCGGAAACCCAGGTGGGAATCTCTGGCCACCAGTATTGAATATAAATACCGACGGCGGTCAATTCAGCCATACCAACCAGTATAAACATCGCCCAGTAGTTCCAACCAGATAAGAAGCCAGCGAAATCGCCCCAATATTTATACGCAAAATGACTAAATGAACCTGCAACTGGCTCTTCGACAACCATCTCACCGAGCTGACGCATAATGAGAAAAGCGATAAAACCACCGATGGCGTAGCCGAGTATCACTGAAGGGCCAGCCATCTTAATCGTCTGAGCTATCCCTAAAAATAATCCGGTCCCAATCGTACCACCCAAGGCAATCAGTTGAATATGTCGATTTTTTAAACCGCGTTTTAGTGTTGAATCCTGCAACTGCTGTTCCATCCTATCCTCTGCCGCACCTATTACGCACTAACGTGCTAAACAGCGCTTTCATAAATGAATCTGCGGCGGTTTTTTAACACTTAAACCTAATTGCAGCAAGAATAAAGGTGGTTAGCTGACTATCGGAGAAGGATCAATCAGCCGATGTTTACATGGGAAGGATTTGATTAGAGGACAATGATGCTTTGCCTGTTTAGGGTTGTAACGCAGATATGCCACATAACTTACTCAGATTCCTGGCCCCAATCATCAATGTCGCGACATAAGATTGACGCTGGGTGACAACTTCAACCGCCACGCGATTATTTTTATAGCGGATAAGATAAGTTGAAGGCCAGCCTTGGCGCCGCTCACCATAAGACTTTTGATGGTGGTCAATCGCCGCATGGGCAATGACCAGGTGAGATAAATTTGAATCCCCTTTAATAATACGTTTCATCATCAGCTCCAAGAAGTCAGTCAGAGAATCGCTTACCGTTGGTCACGCCACGCGCTCAGCATATGGGTATCCACGCGGTCGAAAATCATCAATATTTACTCAAATATCTTGGCTGAGCAGGTAACAAATCATCGCGGCACGAAGTGGACTTTGGCTATAGGCTTGCCACTCACCTTGCGGATTGGTAATCCTAGCATTCCACTGATTATTATCATTAACTTCAGGGGAATAGAGGCCAATTTTATTGGCATAGATGATAGGCCAGGCATCAGAAGGGTTTTTGCAGTAGTCCTTACCTTTAACTCCACCGTATGGATACCACTTATCGGGATCTTCCCCTGTCAGCAGTGCAATATTTCGGTTCACTTCAGTGTCACTTTCTTCATACCATTTAATCATTAGAATCACCGTTGTCTTGAAAAGTTCTGGCTACATTACGGCGAAAATAAGACAAATTTATGACAATCAGCGCAGTATATTGGGCTAAATAAAGGGGCAAACTCACATCGCGCAAAAAGATAATGCCGGCTATGCAGGAGAAACCATAACTCTAGCTACGACGATATTCTGATACCGCCTGGTGACAGCATCAGAATCGGGGGGATTTATCGCTCTGGAATAAACCCTTTGAAGTCGAGAGGCGAAACAATATCACTATCGTCTTGCTCATGCCTGACACCCGTAGCATTTTCCAGTAAAGCATTGAGCAATTCGGTTTGCCGTTTTTGTTGTTCGGCAATTTCGTGTAACAAACGGATTTGTTCATTTGCTCGTACACTGGCACGGCTCAAAAAGAACCAGACTATCAAGAAGAAAATGACAGTAAGCAGCGATAAAGCAATTGGGATGACACCCAGTGCCCCCATATTTGTATCTAACATTGACTACCCTATGACATACGTGGCTAAGGCGCTATCTTATCACTCTGCCCACCACAAAGGGGATCTGAATAAGTGATTCATACTTAATAACGATAACTAATAGTAATAGTTATCTATCGTTATTATAGCTAAGCATAATAGGCTATCCTTACCATGGAATAATCGAAGTGATAGCACAAATACCGGTAGAAAAAGTCCCCCCCTGATCGCAATAACTATCAAGGGCTAATAGATAAAACAAGCAGCAAACGGCAATGATCCCTACCGTTGCGACAAGTTTCTTAATGTTCAAATCGGGCACCTTCTGTAATGTTTTTTTTAATTATACTGTATTAAACATCAACCATTTATAGCCAAAATGTAATTACTGATGTGCACTATAGCTCTGTAACATCATTTTTTATAAGAATTTACTGTTTAGTCTTATAAATCAATATGATTTAGGATTTTTACTATTAACTAACTTATCATTACTCGTTAAACTGTTAAATATTTATCCTAAAAAATAAGTAAAACTAATTACATGGAGTGACTACATGAGTTTATTCAGACTGGTTTTGGTGGTAGCAATCATATACTTGGGCCTTCTCTTTTCAGGCTATGGCGTGCTTATTGGCAGTGAGAAAAACGCCGCAGGCATTGGTTTGCAGTGTAAATATCTGACGGCAAGAACTGTTACAACCGCTCAATTTATAAACGGTGAAAATGGTGTCATTGGTGTCAGTAACTGCCCATTAGTGAAAAAGATCGGCAATAACGTTTTTGAATAATTGAACTGCGGGTTTGCTATTCATAACCCGCAGTGCATTTCCCCCACGGCCGCTAGCCTGATACTACCGCCCTACTTGCAGACAGCCTTAAACGGTAGCTGTTATTTTTGGCTAAATTTCATATCAATTAATGCAATGGCTTTCTCAATCGCTCGCTTAGTCACTGGGTCCGCCCCTGCCGGGTGTGTAGAGAAATCAATAGCTTTAAGTTGATGGGACATTTTATCTCGCACCTCCACCGGAGCAATGATATCAATCACATCAAGGATTTGCTTAATCACCAGTTGGCAGGCAACCAAGTCTGACACCAGCTCTTGGTCATTAGTAAACATTTCAGACATGCATAATTCCTTCTCAGTAATATCGTAAAAGGATATCACGCTTGCTGAAATATTTCTTTAACCTGCACTGCTCTTGTCGACTCGAGAGACTAACATTATCCTTGGCTAATGAAATACCTACAACCGATGTCGATGATGTGCTTAATCAATTGCCCCCTCTTTTTGAAAGAAAGAAGCAGATATGAGATGGCAAGAAAGCTAACGTCAGTACGAAGAGGATATAAAAAAACCAGGCATGAAATTATCAATCACCTGGTTCTAGAGGAAACTCATTAGATGTAGATCGATCACAATATTCCTAATCTCACAGTTCATCACCTCCTGCGCCTTTACCTTTATGCAGGACCATTACTGGCATCTTTAAAAAAACGGTTACGCCGACAACCGCTATCAGAGTCATAATCACCGTTATTAACATGCGATCACCTCATCATTTTTAATTTCTATTTTTCCAAACTCAACCCTTTATCCTCGGGATAGACCCCTTCCTGATGACACTACCCTTTTACTATGGCACCAGAAAAATCTTTTGCAAACACTGTCTGAAAAGTCTTTATGGTCTATTTTGTTCAATCGGGAGCAATTTGGTGTTTTGTGTTGTTCGATTCAACTTGTGTATACTGCTCTACTCCTATCCAGAAAAAACAGACTAAATAATGTCACAAGAAAATCATCTCGCGTTAGTCTGCGCCCTCAGTAAATGGGTCGAAACCCATCTAGGGCGGGTCATCTACCTTGAAGAGTTAGCCGTGTATTCAGGCTATTCGCTTTGGCATATGCAGAAAATATTTAAAGAAGTGACCGGGGTATCGCTGGGTAAATACATTCGGGAAAGACGCTTAGCGGGCGCGGTTTATCAACTAAGAAGTAGTGATAGTACGATTTTTGATATCGCATTGGACTTTGGCTTTGGCTCACAGTCACATTTTACTTACATGTTCAGAAAACGTTACGGTATCACTCCGTATGATTTCAGGCAAAATACTGATATTGACCTGAATATCGCGTTGCCCTTGCATGCTATTCATCAGAAGCTGGCATAACACTCCGCAATGCCCACGATTCGCCTGAATGCTTACCACTGCTTTCCGGCGAATAACGCTTTTCAGTTCTTTTTATAGCAATTCTGTACATCAATAGGTTGTGCTTCGTTACGTTGGCGATCCGCCATATAGGTCATCGCAAACATGACACTGACGACAATGAGTGCCGCCAACAGTAAACCGATCAATGCGATGACTTTGTTGTCATCAAACAAGCTCTTATCCATACACTCCCCCTAATTTCTATGGCGTATCATTAGATTAACCATAGGATCGCAATCAATGTTATTGCAATCAGCAAACATGATGTTGTAAGTAAAACCACGAGCGCAAATTGCGCATCGCCAATTCCCGCAGAATAATCACTATTCGGGGTAATATTTTGTTGTTTTTTCAAAGCAATACCTACTGATTGGCGCACACCAATCCTAACTCTATATAAGAAAAATCGCATTTTATAATGGATACATTTCTATCGGATATCAACCTAATCATTAGTTATTCCAACGCGATCCTGTCGTACTCTATGTTATAGATCAAGCCCATCCATTGTAAAGTTAGGGATAGGCGCAAAATACATTAGCTTTGATTAAGTGTTTGTGGCGATAATATAATGTCATCTCTGTTCAGTGGACAATTACTGTATCACCGACGTTATTATACCGTAATTACCCCTGTGGCGAGGCTATACAGAGCGGCTAAAGCGGTAATCATGGCCACGGCAAAAAGACATTTTTCAATCGGCGCGAATATTGCTCTCTTTTGCTCACGCTTCGCGATGATAAACAGCACAGTTCCCGGACCATATATCACTGCTGACAGTAATATGTATTTCAACCCGCCCGCGTAGACCATTAATATGGCATATAGTGTTGCTATCAAAGCAAAAATAAAATCTTTCTTCAGCTCGACCGAACCTACCGAATAGGTTTCTCGGGTCCAGGCCAATTTCAGCCCATAAGCCGCAACCAGCAAATAGGGGATCAAAACTAATGAGCTGGTGAGTTCCAGTGCCAACTGGAACGCATACTCAGTGAAGAGAGTAACAATTAAGAATAATTGGATAAAAATATTCGACATCCAAACCGCTGCCGATGGCACCCCGCGCTTATTCTCCGTTGCAAATATCTGCGGCATGATATTACTTTTTGCTGCGGAATAGAGTGCTTCAGCCGCCAATAGGGTCCATGACAGATACGCACCCATAACGGAGATAATCAGCCCGATGCTGATAAATATAGCGCCCCATCGACCCACTATATGTTCTAACACCCCAGCCATTGAGGGTTGCCGTAAAGCAGCAAGATCAGGACGAAGCAGCACGCCATAGGAAAGCATTGTCACTAATACCAGTAAACATAAAACACCAATAAAACCGAGAACAGTAGCAATACCAACATGCTTTCTTTCTTTAGCGTAACGGGAATAAACACTCGCCCCTTCAATACCCACAAAAACAAATACGGTGACCAACATAGTACTGCGCACTTGAGCAAATAGTGTCTCTGATGTTGCACCAATATCTAATGCCGCATGACCGGTATAACCATAGTCATCCAAATGGGAGAGATCACCGACACCAGACAAAGATTGGGAACCCCAGAAGTTTAATGCAAACGTATCTGTATGAAATGCAAATGCCAGCACAATAACAAAAATAAATATCGGAATAACTTTAGCAAAGGTGGCAATAGTATTGATTGCTGCGGCTTCTTTGATGCCGCGCAACACCATAAAATGAAAACTCCACAAGATTAATGACGCAATTAAGACAGCGGATAACGTATTACCATCACCAAATAGTGGGAAGAAGGCTCCCAATGTTGATTTGATCAAAACAAAATAGGAAACACTTCCGATACAGGCGCCAGCCCAAAAACCAATGGCTGAGGCAAAACCGGCATAATCACCAAACCCAGTTTTAGCATAAATATAAACACCGGAATCCAAATCTGGCTTACGTTGTGCCAAAGTCTGAAAAACAAAGGCCAGAGTTAACATTCCGCCACCAGCAATAATCCACGCGATGATGGCACCCAATCCTCCGGTTGCTCGGCCGAATGTAGCAGGTAAAGAGAAAATACCAGCACCTATCATTGAACCCACGACCAGCGAGGTTAATGACCACAGCGAGAGCTTTTTATTTGATGAAGCCGCCATATTCATTTCCATTTACATTTACATTAACTAATCCAATGTAAAACAGAATAACCTAATAGAAGACCCACGCCTATAGATGCAATTCAGAGAAAATGTGAGCCTCCTTTAAAAGCTGAATATTCACTGTTGAGTGGGCGTGACACTAATATTAAGGCGTATATACACTCACAGCGGTAGCCTCTTTATGTATCAGTGACAAAATAGACCTATTAGACATAGGTCTTGATACCATTTGAATTTAAACTGCGCATAGTCGGTTTGTGCTGCCAAACTAGTTAATCAGATTTTTAGTCAAATAATAACGGTGGTACTCACCCAGTACATTTTCTAGCGTCATTTTCAATTGATAACCCTGTTTTTCATAGAACGGGCGAGCCTGGAAGCTGAATGTATCTACTTGGGCAAACTTGCATCCCCGCTGTATTGCTTCCTGTTCGGCTGCGTTCATCAAGTTAGTACCAGCCCCTGAGTGACGTAATGCATCCGATACCCATAACAATTCAATACTCAGGCAATTACCTAATGTATATCCGGTAATCCCTCCCAACTTTTCGCCATCTTCTCCTGTGATAAATACGGCTAATGGTTTACGACCATTATCACCAACAAATTTACGGTTAAAAGCCTTCAACCCCTCAATGATTTCTGCAATATCTTCAGTCGTTGGGGCATCTGTCATGGTCAAATTCATTGCTACTGCTCCTCGCTATTATCTGACTAACAATACTCGATATAATCTTGGCTTCAATGCATATTCTCACAGATAAGAATTCTATTATCGGATAATAAATAGCAAAATAAATGCTATTAAGAACCATTTACATTTATAATGCAGCGAACAGCTTTTCCGACATTTGTACCGATTTCTCCTCTGTAATTGTAAGGATACCCCAATGCTCCGCCGTTTCTTTTCTTATTATGCCCCGTACAAAGGGCTTTTTTATCTGGACTTTGGCTGTGCCATTTTGGCCGGGCTGCTGGAGCTGAGTTTCCCGATGGCGGTAAAACTGTTCATTGATAAATTACTTCCCAATCAAGATTGGGTGTTGATCGTTTGGGCGGCAACTGGCCTGTTGATGATTTATCTGCTCAATACTGCGCTAATGGCGATTGTTAACTACTGGGGGCACGCATTGGGTGTGGGTATCGAAACCGACATGCGTCGCCAGGCTTTTAGCCATCTGCAAAAATTATCATTTAGCTATTACGACAATATGAAGACCGGCCATATTATCACCCACGTCACCAAAGACCTTGAAGAGGTTGGAGAAATTGCCCACCACGGTCCTGAAGATCTTTTTATTGCCATTATGACCTTTATCGGTGCATTCATTTTGATGGCATCCGTCCATTTACCACTGGCGATGCTCACCATCATCATCGTACCCTTTATGACCTATCTGGTCAGCCGCTACGGTTCACAGATGACCGAAACCTGGCGCAAACTGTTTGGTCAAGTTGGCAATTTTAATGCCCGCATTGAGGAAAGTATCGGCGGTATTCGTGTCGTCAAAGCTTTCGCTAATGAATCTCATGAAAAGAAATTGTTCGCCGCAGATAACGAAAGCTACCGCACCACCAAATTGCGGGCTTACCGCATCATGACCACCAGTATGACTATGAGCTACCTCAGTACCCGTCTGGTGCAGTTAATTGTGATGGTTGCCGGTACCTGGTACGTCGTGCATGACCAGTTGAGTTACGGCGGTTTTGTCGGATTTCTGTTATTAGTTGAAGTGTTTTTTCGCCCGGTGGCGAAAATAACCTCAGTCCTGGAAAGTTATCCGAAAGGAATTGCCGGTTTTAAGCGATTCACTCAATTGATAGATACACTGCCTGATATTGTTGACCGACCAAACGCTCGCCCTGTTGGCCATTTGCATGGCGATATTTGTTATCACAATGTCAGTTTCGGTTATTCACCGCAGAATAAAATTTTCACCCATTTGAACCTGCAAATCCGGGCTGGCGAAACCGTGGCATTCGTCGGGCCATCGGGGGCGGGTAAAACCACGTTATGCTCACTGCTGCCCCGCTTTTATGAACTCGATGAGGGGGCAATCACGATTGATGGTATTGATATCCGTGATATGACTCAGCAATCATTGCGTAATAATATCGGTATTGTTCAGCAGGACGTTTTCTTATTCGGCGGATCTATCCGTGAGAATATTGCTTACGGTAAACTCGATGCCAGCGACGATGAAATAATGGTTGCAGCACAACAAGCCCGGCTAGATGAGTTGATTGAAAGCTTGCCTGATGGACTGGATACCGTTGTTGGTGAGCGCGGAGTGAAATTATCCGGTGGGCAGAAACAGCGCTTGTCAATTGCACGTATTTTCCTGAAAAATCCACCGATTTTGATTCTGGATGAAGCCACCTCCGCGCTTGATACTGCCACTGAACAAGCCATCCAGCTTGCGCTAACGGAATTATCACAAGGCAGAACGACGTTGGTGATTGCCCATCGCTTAGCCACAATTCAAAATGCCGATCGTATCATTGTGGTCGATAAGGAAGGGATTGTGGAACAGGGCGACCATTATGAATTGCTGGCCCGTAAAGGTGCCTATGCAAAATTGCATAATGCCCAGTTCAGTGCTGCCTGATACTCAGTAAAAACCCACCCGCTGATGGGCGCGAATGGTAAACTGAAGGAAAATTCAGCCAAAGCCATTCCATCGCGGGCTTAAATAGGGTACAAGGACGCCATGAAAATTCCAAAACGAATCCAACCGCTGGTTGATGACGGCTTGGTTGACGAAGTCATCCGTCGTTTGAAAAGTGGCAAAGAAGCTGATGTATACGTTGTCCGTTGTGGGCAGGATATCCGCTGCGCTAAAGTCTATAAAGAAGCTGAAAACCGCAGTTTCAAACAGGCTGTTCAGTATCAGGAAGGGCGTAAGGTTCGTAATAGTCGTGACGCGCGAGCCATGGCCAAAGGTTCTAAATTTGGCCGCAAGCAACAGGAAGAGACCTGGCAAACTGCCGAGGTGGATGCCTTGTACCTGCTCGCCAATGCCGGTGTTCGGGTACCTCAACCTTATGCATGCCTTGATGGTGTTTTATTGATGGAACTGGTCACCGATGCAGATGGCCTTGCCGCCCCCCGCCTGAGTGATGTGCCATTTAGCAGAGAACAAGCGCTGATTGACCATGCGTTGATGATCCAATATGTGGTACGGATGCTTTGCGCCGGTCTGGTTCATGGCGATTTATCAGAGTTTAATGTCTTAATTGATAAAGAGGGCCCGGTCATTATCGATTTACCGCAAGCCGTCAATGCTGCGGCGAACAATCATGCTAAAGCCATGCTGGAGCGGGATGTCGCAAACATGACACACTATTATGGCCAATACGCACCAGAACTGCTTAATCGTAAGTATGCCAAAGAGATGTGGGCACTTTATGAGGATGGTAAACTGCATCCAGAAACGCAACTGACTGGTGAGTTTGCAGAAAGCACCGAAGCGGCTGATGTTGAGGGTGTACTGGAGGAAATCAAAGCGGTTATAGCTGAAGAGCAAGAACGCCTGCGTGAAGCTCAGGATCACGACAACTAGACATTGTAGTGGTCTAATCATTCCGGACACTTTGTTAGAGATATAATGAGCAACACTAACGAGGTGAGAATGCGAAAAAAATCATTTACTCATGAGTTTAAACAAGAGTGCATCAATCTGGTTCTTCAACATAAGTACCCGGTGACTCAGGCCGCTGAAACAATGAATATTGGCCTTTCAACCTTACAACGCTGGCTAAGGCAGTATCGCGGAGAGATCCGCGGAAATACACCGATAGCCAGTGCTATAACACCGGAACAACGGCGAATACAAGAACTTGAAAAGCAGGTACGGCAGTTGCAGAGCGACAATGACCTGTTAAAAAAGGCTTCGGCCTTCTTCGCCATGGAAATGAACAACGACAAAAAGTCGCGGTGAAACTGAAGAAGGTCGGTGCAAATATCCAACAGGTATGCCGCTGCTTATCGCTCACGCGCAGCGTATTTTATGCCCGTAGTCGTCGGCTAATGATCAAGCCCGATGTTCTGATGTTGCACGCGGCGGCTAAGCATGTTCACGCTGAAATGGATGCCACATATGGCAGCCGGCGCATGTGCATCGAGTTACGGGAACAAGGTTTTAACGTGGGCAGATACCGCGTTCGGCAGATAATGAAAAACTTATTACTGGTAGCTAAACGGCCCGGGCGTCATCGCTATCCACGCGGTGGAAAACCCGCTGTCGTGGCCGCTAATCTGTTGAACCGGCAGTTTAATCCAGAGACATTGAATACCTGGTGGTCAGGTGATATTACCTATCTGCGTACCGCTCAGGGCTGGTTATATCTGGCTATCGTGATGGACTTATGTTCAAGAAAAATAGTGAGTTGGGCCTTCTCAGATAAACCGGACAGCGACTTGACTGTCCGGGCCTTAAGGCTGGCGGTCAATAAACGACGACCCACAGGGTCTGTGGTGTTCCATAGCGATCAAGGGTCGCAATATACCAGCGCGCAGTTCCAATGCTGCCAGCAGGAGCTGGATGTTACAGGTAGCATGAGCCGAAAAGGTAACTGCCTGGATAATGCTGTTACGGAAAGGTTTTTCCGCAGCCTGAAAGCTGAGAGGGTTAACTATCGTCGTTATGAAACCCGAAGTCAGGGTATCGCTGATGTTATCGATTATATTGACAGTTTTTATAATCTGAAAAGGCGGCATTATCGGCTGGGAAATATATCGCCGGATGAATATGAACGCCGACTACAGCAATGTGCCTAAATCCGTGTCCGGTTTTAGTTGACCGTTACAACATTAACTATCCTAAATCGACTCTCTGTGGGGCAGTAATGACTCTCTTCCCTGCCCCACACGCTCTTTACGTATCAGTTCAGCACCACCGCTTCCACGCGGTTTTTCCCCGTGGTTTTCGCCCGATATAACGCTTTATCCGCAGCATCCGACAAGTCTGTCGCCGAAATAGACTCACCCGGCGCGGATACCGAAGCCACACCAATGCTGATGGTCACCCGCCCCTCTGGCGATATCCCATGGGGAATATCTAACTCCTCAATGGAGTGACGCATGCGCTCGGCAACCGCTTTCGCATCCGCCAGGGTACTGGGTGCTAGCAATACAATAAACTCCTCGCCGCCATAGCGCGCCAAAATGTCTGAACCACCACGAATAGATTTTGACAAAGTTTCGACAATGGATTTCAAACAAACATCCCCCATTGCATGACCATAAAGGTCGTTAAAGCTTTTGAAATTATCAAAATCGATCATCAACACAGACAGAGAACCGCCTTCGATCTGGTTTTTTTGCCAGATGTGCTGATAGATATCATCAAAGTGGCGACGATTGGCTACCCCAGTTAATACATCGGTTTGTGACAACGCCTTGAGGATCGATTCTGACTGTTTAAGTTCAGTAATATCGAAAAACGAGCCATACCAAATAACAGCCCCATCATCCTGAAGCGTCGGGAAAGACTCACCATGGAGCCAGTGTGTACCTTTGCCCGGCAACACCACGCGAAAATCGCAGCGCCAGACAGATAGATTCTGTTGAGAGATGGCTACCGCCTGTTTTAGCATATCCATATCGTCAGTATGCACGCGGCTAAACAGAGGGTTTTCCTCTCTGGGCACATACAAAACATCAGCCGGTGACAGAGCAAATATTTTTCTGACACCCTCGCTACAATATTTAAAATAAGATTTACCCTCTGCATCTAAATAATAAGCATAAATCATTGCTGGTAAATTCTTAGTTAAACGATCCATCATCTGCTTACTTTCTTCCAGCTTCATCAGCAGGAATTTTCTTTCCGAAACATCAGCAATCACACTAATATAACCCACGGTCTGGTTATTATCGGCAGTTATTTCATGGACACTAAGTGCTCCCCAGAAACGTTTCCCATCTTGGCGCTGATAACACCACTCGCTGGCATCACGCCGATTAAGCAATAAATAATCCAGCTCAGCTTGATCCTTACCAAACTCTGGAATGTGCAGTATATCCGAAATAGGGCTTCCCAAGACTTCATCTTTAGAATAGCCAAACATTCGCTCCGCACCCACATTAAATATGGTGATCCGACTCTCTAAGTCGGTGGTAATAATCGCGACCTGTTTTTCCGCATTCAACAGTACATCCAGTTGAAGATTAGATAATTTATCTTTCCCATTCTCTCTCTTCACTGGTTCACCTTTACGGTGCTGACCAAATACTTTCCCAGTCAAAGCATTCAGGCAGTTATGATAAAAAGAAAATAAAGACATAAAGTAAATCACCTATAATTTAGAACAAGAAAAAATGAAATTATAACCAGTCTACTGATGGCGCTAATAATAACACTGTGAACTATAACATACACCAATGAATCAGTGTAGGTTTGGAATGATGATACTCTCTAATAGATAACTACAGACACTCAACTTGATAATATCATTACAAATCTCGCCAAGAAAACTGAAAGAACAATCCATTATGGTAATGATGTATTCCTATTGAATAACTGGAGCGAGAATGAAGAAGTTACTGATGTTTTGTGGTGTATCAATGTTGCTATTGAATGCAGCCTCTAGCTTTGCCACACAACCTATTAATAAAGAAGCACAAAAACAATCGGGGGTGAGATGTAAACGCCCACCTGAACCGCCGAAAGACAAGAGTGGCCGCCCGTTGCCGCCAGCGAAAGAACATCATGATAGCCAACCAGCAAAAAACCAGCCGCAACATGATGGCAAGTATCCATGCCCTCCACCGCTATCAGATAAAAACCACAAAGTTTAAAATGTTATATTTATTAGTATCGCTAATAGTATTGTAGCAACAGATAAATTGAAAGCAGGCATATTTTGTTGCTCTGCTTTTTATTTCAAAATAAATAGCCATGTCATAGTTAATAAAGAAACAAAAAATATAAACAATTACTATTGATAGCTACGTTTACCAATCTTATATAAATCGCTATTAAATCTCTTTCATGCAAATCAGACACATAAGAGGAACGCTAGCAGAAAATAATAATCCGTCTTATCCCTCATCCCGATAATTTAAGCTTGGCGCTGGCAAGATATACCTTTATAGCTCATGCTAAATAACGAGATATAACTCTCATCCATGTAACAATAATATCAGTTGAAATTTAATATATAGATAAGGAAATAGTCATGTTCTATAAATCACTGCTTAAGAGTGTCATTGTGACACTCATGCTCGTAACCGTTAACACAGTATTCGCAGCATCATCACCCACCACCCCAACAGAAATGACCTGCAAAGAATTCCTTGATCTTAATCCGAAAAGTATGACCCCCGTCGCTTTCTGGATCCTAAACCGGGATATCCAGTATAAAAAAGGCGATAGCGTAGATTTCCAGGAAATAGACCCGGTCTACACACCAAAAGTGATTGATGTTTGTAAAAAATCACCGAACAAAAAAATTACTGAGATGAAAAAAGAGATTGAGTGGGCACCTAAGAAACCAATGTAATATAATTCTGAGCCTCACATTATTCAATGTGGGGCTAACATTATCTTTTGACTATTATTTGGGAAAAATAATCATGTTAAAGAAGATCATATTGATATCGCTACTGGCATTACCCGTCGACCAAGCATTGGCACTTGACTGCCAGAACGCACTGACACAACTGGATATAAACCAGTGCGCAAATTTAGATTATAAGAAAGCCGATACCGAACTAAACCGTATTTATAAACAAGTTTTGGCCAAAACCCCAGTTGCCCAAAGAGCATTATTAAAGAGTGCGCAACTTACTTGGATAAAATACCGTGACGCAGATTGTACCTTCCAATCCTCAGCCACCGAAGGCGGTTCAGTGCATCCTATGATTATCTCGGCTTGTTTGACCCACAAAACTGAAGCTCGCTCGGCAGAACTACAGTCATTCCTTGATTGTGCTGAAGGTGACCTAAGTTGCCCCTTATAGCGTGCTGTGATTAGCGTTGCCGAATAGTCGAGGGCGTTAGGCCATAGGCCACTTTAAAACAGTTACTGAAGTGGCTGGCAGAGCTGAAACCACACTCCAGGGCAATGTGAATAAGCGGCATCATGCTATGTCTCAATAGCTGGTCTGCGCGAGATAACCGCGCTTTCAACACAAATTGATGTGGTGACAGCCCAGTGCTCTGCTTAAACATCCGTGCGAAATGGAACTCACTCAACCCTGCCTGTTCAGCAAGATCTGACAACAGCAACGGCTGTGAAAGATGTTCGTCAATATACTCTTTCACCCGTTTTAACACTGCCGGAGACAACCCACCGCGAATTACGGGGATCGCCCACTGCAACTGGGTGTAATTTTTTAATAAATGGGTCATCAACAAGGTAGCAGCACTACTGAGGGCTAAATGATTGGCCTGTTCTTGCCAGTTACAATTCAGTAAAAATTGGCGATATAACAACGTTATTTGCGGATCTTCTGCGAAAATTCGTTCATCAACCTGAATTGACTGGGGGCTGCGCTCCCAAATTTGTTCAGCTAGCTGGCGCAGATGCTTATCGGTGCAATACAAATGTACAAATGACAGGTCATCCCGCACATCCCAACTGGATAAGCTGCCCTTTGGCATAATACAAAAACGATCCGGTCCACCGCCATTTTTCCAGCCAGCGCGCGTTTTGTGATAGCACTCATAGCCATCTGCAACATACAGGCTCAAGGTGTGGTGATCAGGGCTTTCTTGTGTAATACAGTCATCACGGTTAGACCAGGCTGCCAATTGAATACCCGAGCCGAGTTGCACACAATCATGCAAGCACGCTTTGTGTTCTTTTAGGGTTTCAAAGGCTTGATACCGTTCCAACATTGCGCTGACTTCCTTTCGGTACGCGGATGCAACCAGTTTAATGGCTTGCCAGACGGCAGACTATATTTTCCAGCGATTTATCGTAAAAATGCGCAAGATTTTGCAATTTAAAGCAAGCCGCTGAAAGCGCCTCTCCTTCCTATACCGGATACTGCTGTTTTCTAGCTGTGATGAGAAATAACGATGAACGCGCTGCTATATTTGTTAGTTGTACTGATCTGGGGAACGACCTGGATTGCCATTACCCTACAACAGCAAGGTGATGTTGCTATTACTGTGTCCATTTTTTATCGGTTTGTGCTGGCGGCCGGTGTCATGATGCTCGTTTTACTGCTCGCCCGCCGACTGCACCAGCTCACGGTGCGTGACCACCTTTTTTGTCTGGCACAAGGGGTTTGTGTCTTTGCTTTTAATTTTTACTGTTTTTATCATGCTGCGGCTTATATCAGTAGCGGCCTGGAATCGGTTATTTTCTCAATGGCGGTACTGTTTAATGCCATCAATGGCATGCTTTTCTTTCGCCAACGCCTTAGCCCTAACCTGCTGCCAGCCAGTATCCTCGGCATGATAGGTATTGTTGCTTTGTTCTGGCAAGATCTGACCGCCACACAAATAGCCCCGGAATTACTTAAAGGTATTGGCTTAAGTTTGCTGGGTACCTATGGTTTTTCTCTGGGTAATATGATCAGTAGCCGCCACCAACGCAAGGGATTGGATATTCTGTCAACCAATGCTTATGCCATGACTTATGGTGCGGCAGTGATGGGACTTTTCAGTATGATTCAACAACACTCTTTTACTCTCGAACTCACGCCACGTTACCTTGGCTCATTGTTGTATCTGGCTATCTTCGGTTCCGTGATTGCATTTGCCGCCTATTTCAGCTTGATTGGACGAATCGGAGCCAGTGGTGCGGCTTATAGTACCTTGTTATTTCCGCTGGTGGCCCTAACCATATCAACCTTCTATGAAGGCTATCACTGGCACCTGAATGCCATTATTGGTTTACTGCTCATCCTATTGGGTAATTTAGTGATGTTCTCACGCCCAGGCATGATGCAATCCTGGTTTAAGCGCCGCCATCATTGCCAGCCACAAAGATAACCAAGAAAGGCCGATCGTTATCTCATCGAGAGTTCTGATCGGCCTTGCTCATTTTATTTTGCGGTATCTAAAATGGGTTCACGTACAATGAATATGTAAGACAGAGCCCCGAGGACAGTAACGCAAGAACAGATGGTTAATGCCAGGCTAAATGAGTGAGTGGTATCAACTATCCAACCCGTTATCACCGGTGCAAATGATGCAAATATGAAACTGGCAAAATTCTGTATGCTGCCAACCGATGCAGTCATACGAGAAGAGACCGCGACATGTATAAGCCCCCAGCATGATGTCCCAGCGAAGTGAATACAGAACAGTGCCATGCCTATTAATATAACCGCACTCCCGGTAGTGTCAGCACGGACGACGACAGAGGTAAATGCCGCTGACAGCAACATACCGACCGCAATGCATATTTTGCGGCTTTTTAAAGGAGCCATACCCTGGCGGACCAGAAAATCGGTAACGAATCCATTACATAACATGCCTGCCGCGCCGAAAATAAAGGGAATAGAAGCAAACATGCCAGTGCTAGCAAGATTTAAATGATACGTTGTCTGCAAATAGCCCGGCAGCCATGCCAGATAGAGCCATGCAGTATAATTGACGCCACTGAAGCCCAGCATCATGCCCCACATAGTGCGATTACGGAATAAGCCACGCCATTCTTTAAAATTCATAGGCTTACGACTTACATTAACACTGCCTGCATCAAGATATTTTTGTTCTGCTTCGGTTAAATTGATACTGTCACGATTACGGTAAAGCAGATACCAACCGATAGAAAGTACGATCCCCAAAAGACCAATGGTAATAAACATCCCACGCCAACCGATAACCATCATCATGGCGGCCAGAATAGGTGGACTGATGGCTAAACCGATTGTCGACGCAGAATTAAATATCCCCATAGGCAGGCCACGTTCTTTAATATTGAACCAGTCATTTATCACCTTCACACCGCAAGGATTCATGGGTGCCTCACCGATACCTAACCCAATACGTACCAGAATAAATTGCGTAAAGGTATGAACAGCCCCGGATAGCGCCTGAAAGAATGACCATACAAACATGCCTAGCCCTAACATAATGCGCGGGCCTTTACGGTCTAACAACGGGCCACACGGCAGTTGAGCAATACCGTATGCCAGAGAAAATGCGGAAAGCAGAAAACCAATCTCCGTGGCACTTAGCCCTAGCTCTTCACGAATGGTTAAATTCGCTACAGATAAAGAACTACGGTCAAGAAAGTTAATGACTGCGGCCAAGAATAATAAAACCATCGATACGGTTTGAATTCTTTTAATACGACTAGAACGCTCTGTATGTAGTATAGCCTTGGGGGTTTCATCTGATGTTGGGTTTAATACACCCGCATCATTATTTATCACGACATTATTTTTTTCCACGCCCAGCCCCTGAACTTTATAATATATTCACATTGCGATTCATAAAAAAACCTGTCCGATATGAATCTATTAGGAAATAAAAATCTCAAGAAAAAAGACTTATTACAGCGTCAACTATAGAGAGAAAAGTTAACTGAAATTCAGATTAGTGTGGGCATTCTATATACAGCATATCTTTGTGATGAATACGTGAGATGATTAATAGTTTGCTGGATTTTATCTGTCCTTAATGGTTTTTTATGCGGTTTTTTATCCAGTTTTTTATCTTAGTATGCGCTTTCAGCAATACTCTCTAGGTGGTTAATCATTCGCTGTATTGCGTGATCGAGCGAATCATTGATTGCTTAGCAGTATCCAGATGACGCCGTAACTCGCGCACCGCATCCAAATCATTGCGAAAGATTAACGCACTTAAAATCGCCATATGCTCTTCTATCGCCACGATATTGCGCTGCTTTAAATCGCTCTCATCCCATTGATAATGGAAGTGGAAAATAACTGAAATAATCTCCAGAGATTGATTAAAAAATGGGTTATTAGCGGCAGAAAGTATCAGGGTATGAAAATCACGATCTAACTGTGAAAACATGCGATAGCTGCTGCCAATGGTATCCCGCAATTGCCGATGGCGAGCCAATAGCTCTTTGGCTTGCAGCCAACGTTCATCACTATGTGCAAGATTTAAAAAGCGATTTAGCGCATGCGTTTCCAACATTTCACGTAACTCAAATAATTTTTCAGCATAGTTTTGATCAAATTTTTTCATGCTCCACTGACCACGGCGGATATTAACAATGAGGTCATAACGACAAAAACGCAGTAAGAACTCACGAACCACCACGGCGCTGACATTGGCGGCACGAGCAAGTTGTAACTCTGAAAATGAATCTCCTGCACGAAGCTGACGTTGATTAATCATCTGAAAAAAAGCACGTTCAAATACGTCGGCCTGAGCGTCTGGTGACTGACTGATACAATCAAAACCGTCCTCTGATTGGGGTGTTCTGACAATAATGTAGTAGTCGCCGACCTTCTCCAACACGCCACAGTGATCTAAATGACTCAGGGTATTACGCACAGTTGTCCGGCTGATACTGTACATTTCCGCTAGGGAAGCTTGAGAAGGAAGTGGTGATGTAATATGCCCTTTGGCAATAGCGTCGATCATCTGATTGATGACATTGTGACGAAGATTTTGTGTTCTGCTCATGATTATCCTTAGCTGTTTTTTATTCATTTAAAACCAATTTAAAACAGAATAATTCGTCATCCCTCACAAATATCACATTCGATTTAAACCTGGTTGTGATTTTTAATGAATATCAAACCTCACCTTTTGGAGGAATAGTCATGACCACGATGAATACTTTAGTTTGCCTTGAACCAACCAAACTTATTTATCAAAAACGAACTCAACCGTTACCGAGAATTAATGAAGCCTTAATAAAGGTTTTAAATGTTGGTATTTGTGGCACAGATATACATGCCTGGGCAGGTAATCAACCGTTCTTTAGTTATCCCCGAGTATTGGGTCATGAAATTTGTGGCGAAATAATAGCGCTAGGGGATAACGTCAATAATATGCATGCCGGGCAACGCGTTGCCGTTATTCCTTATGTTGCTTGCCAGCACTGTAATTCCTGTCTCAGCGGTAAAACCAATTGCTGCGAAAACATTTCTGTTATTGGCGTCCATCAAGACGGGGGTTTCAGTGAGTATTTATCCGTCCCAGTCAGTAATTTATTGGTGGTCGACGATGTAGATCCCGTCTCGGCTGCATTGATTGAACCTTTTGCCATCAGCGCCCATGCTGTGCGCCGTGCCGATGTTCATCCTGATGAGCATGTTTTGGTGGTCGGTGCTGGCCCAATTGGCTTGGGTGTGGCCGCCATTGCGCAAGCCGATGGTGCCTATGTAGTGATGGCCGACACCAGTGCACAACGCCGTGAACATGTAGAAAACCTGTTGGATATCCGGACATTAGATCCCAGTGATGCCGGATTTGAGCAAAATTTACGCCAGCAATTTGCTGGCATGTTGCCACTAAAAGTTATTGATGCCACAGGTAACCAACGAGCAATGAATAACACCCTCAACTTTATCCGTCACGGGGGCAGCATTGTATTTGTGGGCTTATTCAAAGGTGATCTCAGTTTCCCTGATCCTGACTTCCATAAGAAAGAGACCACCATGATGGGCAGCAGAAATGCCACCTTTGAGGATTTTGACAAAGTGGGGAAATTAATGGCCGCTGGCAAATTATCGGCGGACATGATCCTGACACATCGTTTTGAATTCAATACCTTGGCAGATATTTATGAACAGCAGGTCGTGAAGAATAAAGATCTTATCAAAGGCGTTATTCAATTCTGATCTCACTCATTTTAAGGATATAACACCATGCTAACGTTAAACCGCGAAAACTTTCCTGGCCGTACTCACCCAGATAAAGTGATTCAATTTGGTGAAGGAAACTTCCTGCGCGCCTTTGTCGATTGGCAATTGGACCGACTAAATGAACATACCGACCTTAATGCCGGTGTCGTAGTGGTCCGCCCGATTAACAGTGATTTCCCCCCATCACTTAATACTCAGGATGGCTTATACACCACAATTATTCGCGGTTTAAACGAACAAGGTGAGAAAGTCAGTGATGCACGCATCATTCGCTCGGTTAACCGCGAAATCAATATTTATCAGGACTTTGACAGCTACCTCGCCCTCGCCCGTAATGAAGATATTCGCTGGGTGTTCTCCAATACTACGGAGGCTGGGATAAGTTATCTGGAAGATGATAAGTTTAGTGATACGCCTCCCGCCAGTTATCCTGCGAAATTAACGCGGCTCATGTTTGAGCGCTTTCAACATTTTTCCGGGGCAGCCGATAAGGGGTGGGTGCTATTGCCATGTGAGTTGATCGATTATAACGGCGAAGCATTGCTGGAGTTAGTCCTACGCTATGCGCAGTGCTGGAATTTAGGCGAAGGTTTCAGTCAATGGTTATTACAGCACAATACGTTTTGCTCTACATTGGTCGATCGTATCGTGACCGGCTATCCCCGTGATGAAGCTGTCGCCCTGGAAAACCACCTGGGTTATCACGATGCATTCCTCGATACCGCAGAACACTTTTACCTGTTGGTGATCCAAGGACCGCAATCATTAGCGCAGGAACTACGTCTGAATCAATACCCACTAAACATTCGAATCGTCGATGATATTAAGCCCTATAAAGAACGCAAAGTGGCAATTCTCAATGGGGCTCATACCGCATTGGTGCCGGTCGCATTTCTGGCGGGTTTAAATACAGTCGGCGAGGCCATGGCCGACACGCAAATCAGTCAATTCGTCGCACAACTGATCAGCGAAGAGATTATTCCAGTCTTGGATTTACCCGCGGATGAGCTACAAACCTTTGCTCAAGCCGTGTTGAGCCGTTTTCGTAACCCGTTTATTCAGCACCAACTGCTGTCTATTGCCCTCAATAGCATGACCAAATTCCGTACCCGTATTTTGCCTCAGTTGCTCTCCAGCCAGCAAAATAACGGGCAGTTACCGCCACGACTCACCTTTGCCTTTGCCGCCTTACTGATGTTTTATCGAGGAAAACGTGACGATGAATGTTTTGCATTACAGGATGATGCCCACTGGCTAAATTGTTTCGCCTCTATGTGGCACGACGTTGACGCCGGTTCACTGCCGATGGAGGGATTAGTGCAATTGGTATTAGCCGACGCCACTCATTGGGGGCAAGACCTCAATCACATCCCGCAGCTCACCAATAGCATTACTGAACAGTTGCAAACAATTAAACGTGTGGGGATGCGAGCTGCTTTAGCCGCTTACCGTTAAATATGTTTATCCGGGCAGATGATTTTATTTTCTGCCCGCCATCTAGTGCAGTCACCGTGCGGTTTAAGCACCATCGTGATGGATAAACTCAATACCATACAACCCACCAATAGCATTGATGGTTTCTAATAGATGCGCACCATCCGCTTGATGCGGGACGGTATCGCTCGCGGCTGAATGCGCTGACCACCACAGGGGAAGCCCGATAAACCATGCTGTAATCTTAGCCATTGCTACCTCTGCGTTATTTATCTAGCGGGATGAAACTGATGCTTTAAGGGTAGATGCTGCCGCGCGCAAAGGTGAAATAACGATTATGGCTTTGGATATGCCAAATTTATCTATGAAGGCCAAAACTTAAGATAAAAATTAATAATTATGCATTTTAAAGATGCCAGCCATCAGCCAACGCGTTATCTTAATTAGACATTCGCCCTGAAGGAGTTTCGCATGTTTGTTGTCAGTCTGACTTACCATCAACCTATCGATGTGGTCGAAGCACTCACTGAAAGTCATAAAGAGTGGTTGAAAAAGTACTATACACAAGGTGTTTTTATCGCATCAGGCCGTAAAGTGCCGCGTACCGGTGGCATTATTTTGGCCAAAAGTATTGCCCGTGAAGAGCTGGATAAGATATTGGCCGAAGATCCGTTTAATGCGGTTGCCGATTATAGCGTGACCGAGTTTATCGCCTCCATGGCTATCGAGTCGGTGGAAGCGTTGAAAACTCTGTGATGCTTTTATGCGATAAATCCTAACAGCAGCTATGGTTGATGCCATGGCTGCTGTTACAACGTATTGGTAGTTAATTCTGCCCGCTGTTGTCGTTGCGCCATAATACGGTGCAGATTGGCCTCAAGCCATACAGTCAGCCCTTCCACCTGCTCCTGAATCTCTTTCCCCAACGGCGTTAATTTATATTCCACATGAGGTGGTACTACCGGATAAGCAATACGCTCAACAAAACCATCTTCTTCAAGGTGTTGCAGAGTTTGTGCCAGCATCTTTTCACTAACACCGCCAATCTTTCTGCGCAACGCACTGAAACGCAGAGTCTCATTGCTTAACGCAATCAAGGCTAACACCCCCCAACGGCTGGTTACGCGCTTGAGCACTTCTCTTGAGGGACAATCAGCATTGAGTAATTCACCCCGCCGAACTTGTTCGGGAAACGAAACAGTGTGACTCAAATTTTGCGGCTCTATTATTTTCATACTAACCTTTTGGTGCGTACTTACGTAAAGTTAGTATATTGCATATGATGAACTTAAGGGCAACTTTCTGGCCAATTATGCGGTTTTATTCTTTGCCAACTGTCTGTCATCTTTCTCATAACATCAAATCTGGAGTGTCATTATGATCGCAGTAACCGGTGCCACAGGCCAATTGGGCCGCCTTGTTATCAATGCATTACTTAAAAAAGTGCCAGCCAGTGAGATTATTGCTGCGGTACGTACCCCGGACAAAGCCCACGAGCTGGCGGCGTTAGGTGTTCAAATCCGCAAAGCTGACTATAGCCAGCCAGCCACGCTGGATACCGCCTTTCAAGGTGTTGATAAACTACTGTTAATTTCATCGAGTGAAGTGGGTCAGCGTATTGCCCAACATAGCGCCGTGATCGCGGCGGCCAAGCGTGCAGGTGTTAAATTGTTGGCATATACCAGTTTGTTACATGCGGATAAAAGCCCACTGGGGTTAGGCGAAGAACACCGGGCCACCGAAGCACTATTACGTGAATCAGGTCTGCCCGTGGTGTTATTGCGTAACGGCTGGTATACCGAGAACTATGCAGCAAGTATCGCGCCAGCCCTGGCACACGGCGCATTTATCGGCGCAGTAGCTGAGGGGCGTATCGCCTCTGCCGCACGTGAAGACTATGCCGAAGCGGCCGCTGTGGTGCTAACGCAGGGAAACCAGGCGGGTAAAGTTTACGAATTAGCCGGTGACGATATCTATACACTGGCTGAATTCTCGGCAGAAATTGCCCGCCAGTCAGGTAAAGCTGTGGTGTACCACGATTTGTCTGAAGCCGATTTCAAGCAAGCATTGCTCGATGCCGGTTTACCTGATGTTTTCGCCAGCCTATTAGCAGATTCTGATGCTGGCGCAGCTAAAGGGGGGCTGTTTGATGACAGTCATACATTGAGCAAACTGATTGGCCGACCGACAACGCCTTATGCAGATGTCATTGCTGCAACGCTAGCGACACGTTAAATCTATTCAAATATTCTCGGCCGGTTCCCCTTAAGTTACCGGCCGTTCTCCATTAGAACTTATAATAATGCCGGACTAAGACTTGGCAGCATCCAGTGCCTGAGCAAGATCATTGAGAATGTCATCAATATGCTCAATACCAATCGATAGACGCACCATATCCCGTGGTACGCCCGCCTTGATCAGCTCTTCATCGTTAAGCTGACGGTGGGTGGTTGACGCTGGGTGGCAAGCCAGTGATTTGGCATCACCAATATTCACTAAGCGCACGATCAAATTCAGCGCATCTATAAAACGCCCGCCCGCCTCCTGGCCGCCATGAATACCAAATGACAATATTGAGGCTGGTTTGCCACCTAAATAGCGCTGGGCCAGTTCATGCTCAGGATGATCAGGTAAGCCTGCGTATTTAACCCAACTGACTTGTGGATGGTTTTGCAAATAGTGCGCGACTTTCAGCGCATTTTCAGTATGACGCTCCATACGCAAAGCCAATGTTTCCAGCCCCTGCAAAATCAGGAAAGCATTGAACGGCGATAACGCAGCGCCAGTATTGCGCAATGGCACCACCCGGCAACGACCAATATAGGCAGCCGCGCCGAATTGCTCGGTATAGGTCACGCCATGATATGACGGATCAGGGGTATTTAATTGAGCAAAACGCTCAGGGTATTGCGTCCAAGGGAACTTACCCGAATCCACCACGATACCGCCAATACTGGAACCATGACCGCCGATATATTTGGTCAATGAATGAACCACAATATCCGCACCGTGTTCAAATGGTCGACACAAGATTGGTGTTGCGACAGTATTATCGACAATCAATGGCACACCATGGCGATGAGCCGCATCAGCCAATTTTTTCAAATCAACAATATTCCCAGCAGGATTACCAATTGATTCACAGAAAACTGCTTTAGTTCGGTCATCGATTAAGGCTTCCAATGCGGCGATATCATCATGATCGGCAAAACGGGTTTCTATCCCATAACGCGGTAACGTATGCGCCAGCAGATTGTAAGTCCCGCCGTACAACTTGGCCACCGACACAATATTATCCCCCACTTCGGCAATGGTTTGGATAGCATAAGTAATCGCCGCCATACCGGAAGCCACGGCCAGAGCGGCAATCCCCCCTTCGAGAGCGGCAACCCGTTTCTCCAGTACATCATTGGTGGGGTTCATGATGCGCGAGTAAATATTGCCGGCGACTTTTAAATCAAACAAATCAGCGCCATGCTGGGTATCGTCAAAAGCAAAGGAGGAAGTCTGGTAAATAGGTACCGCAACGGCTTTGGTGGTGGGGTCCGGTGAATAACCTGCATGAATAGATAATGTTTCTAATTTCATTCTTTATCCCTTGTTATATGACAATAGCCAGCGCCGCTGCCAACACGATGATATAACGTGACTAGTCATATTCTTAACTGGCGACGGAGGTGATGAAGAGAATAACAATAGAGGAATTAATGAGCAGCACCTACCTACAAAAGTAATTATTTAGCTATTAATTATAATTAAACGATATCGACATCCTCTCAGCCGCCATTCAGCCAGGTAGCGCTACGTTTCATCTATTCCATCCTGATAGATAACTTTCTCTTCTTATAAATCAATATACTGAATAAAAATATCTCTTCAGGGCTTTTCTGTCCACACCTCGCCGCATATACTGTATGCATAACCAGTTATTTTGTAAATCAGTCGTTTTTTTGTTATCACGCTCTCCCCTTAGATAACGCATTTGGAGGCTTTATGGGTGCATTCGGCAATGCTGCACAGGACTATATTGAAAAGAGAATCGACCTTAATGAACACTGCATTGAGCACCCAGCCGCCACCTTTTTCATGACCGCCAAGGGTGACGCCCTGAGTGATGCAGGTATTAACAACGGCGCACTGCTGGTGATAGATCGCAGTTTGCAGGCACAGCACGGCGATATTGTCGTTGCAACCATCGGGGGTGAGTTCAATATTAAGCGGCTTTATTTACGACCGGTTCCCCGCCTTGAGGCGCTGAATGCAGCCACTCCCCCACTCATATTATGTGAAGGGGATGAAGAGTGGGTTATCTTTGGCGTCATTGTATTTAGCATCAATAAGTTACGATAATGTTTGCTCTCGTTGACGTGAACTCATTTTATGCCAGTTGTGAAACGGTATTCAGGCCTGATTTGTATGGTCGCCCTGTGGTGGTGTTATCCAATAACGATGGCTGCGTGATTGCCCGTAGCCGAGAGGCTAAGGTCGTGGGTATTCCAATGGGGGCACCCTATTTCAAGATACAGCAAGTTATCCATCAGCATCGTGTTGTCGCGTTTAGCAGTAATTACGCACTCTACAGTGATATGTCTGCGCGGGTCATGACTATTCTTGAACAACTGGCCCCAGGGATTGAAATTTACTCAATCGATGAGGCATTTCTCAATCTTAATGGTGTACAGCATTGCATTACACTAGAAGAGTTTGGTCAGGGCGTGCGTGATAAAGTACGCAAATTGACTGGCCTAAATGTCGGTGTAGGCATCGCCCCAAGCAAGACTCTCGCCAAGCTGGCAAACCATGCTGCTAAGTTATGGCATAAAACGGGCGGTGTAGTCGATTTGTCCAATCCCATACGTCAACGCAAATTGCTGGCGCTGATGCCAGCGGCACAGGTATGGGGCGTGGGCCAGCGTACCGCAAAAAAGCTGGCAGTGATGGGGATAACCACCGCCCTTCAATTATCAGAGGCCAGCCCCGCGCTTATTCGCAAAAACTTTAGCGTCGTACTGGAACGGACAGTGCGAGAATTGCGCGGAGAAGCTTGTCTGGCGGTGGCTGAGTTCGCACCTACAAAACAACAAATAATCTGTTCGCGCTCATTTAGTAAACGCATTACAGAATATCAAAGTATGCATGAAGCCGTTTGTAGCTATGCCGAGAAAGCAGCAGAAAAGCTACGCAAGGAGCACCAATACTGTTGCCATGTATCAACCTTTATCAAAACCAGCCCTTTTGCCCGTAACGAGGTCTATTACAGTAACCTCGCCAGCACTCGCCTCAACTTTCCGACCTTGGATTCAAGGGATATTATTGCCGCAGCTCTCAAATGCCTAGCGGCAATTTGGCGACCCGGTCACCATTACCTGAAAGCAGGTATTATGTTGGGAGATTTTTCAAATCAGGGTATCGCGCAATTGGGTCTATTTGATGAGAGCAAACCGTACATTAACAGTGAATCATTGATGGCGGCTATCGACAAAATTAATCAATCCGGTAAAAGTAAAATTGCGTTTATCGGGCAAGGAGTTAATCAAGAATGGCAGATGAAACGTGAAATGTTATCACCTGCATATACTACCCGAATTCAAGATTGTCCTATCGCGGTTATCCGGTAACATAACTTAACGAATACCTCGGTGTACTGCTTATAGATGAATGTCACGTGAAAACGTTGATGGTTGGCAACAGAGGCTTAGTCCGCCCCGCATATAGAAAGGAATATTATGGGTGAATTTACCGGTTTTACTCAACATGGGCTGACATTCTTACAGCACATTGCTCACAACAATAACAAAGAATGGTTCGAGGAACATCGCGATATCTATGATCAGCATCTACTACAGCCAGTGCGAAAACTGGTTACCGACCTGAGTTCAGATATGCTGACTATTGATGAACTGTTTGAAGTTCGTCCGGCGATTGGCAAGACAATTTCTCGCATGAATCGCGATACCCGTTTCTCTCATGATAAGTCACTCTATCGCAGCAATATTTGGTTAACATTTAAAAGATCACGTAAAAATTGGACGGATGCTCCAACTTACTTTTTCGAATTTGGCCCAGACTGGTGGCGTTATGGGTTGGGGTATTACAGCGCCTCGCGAGAAACAATGGATCTTTTCAGACAACAACTGCTCCGTGCTCCGGCTGATTTTCTCACCATAGCTGACTGTATTTATCCCAATTTCTCGATTGAGGGAGAGAGTTACAAGCGCCCTTTGATTAAAGATCTACCACCGGCATTGGCGGTCTGGTACAACAAGAAGTCGTGGGCATTAATTAGCCACCGCAGAGATATGGATTTATTATTTTCCAGACAACTGGTTGACCGGTTGAGTAAAGACTTTCTCCGTCTTTCACCTATCTATGATTTTTTGATGAAAATTGAAAGCTTGAAGAAAAGTCATAATCACTTTAGTTAGGCGAGAAGATTTACCCTATCCACGGTGCAAAAGTACGATACTCAGATGGGTTTAATCCATTTACAAGCATCAAAACCTTGCAAGCTGCACAGATGAAACATTAGATTTAGAGCAGCTTGCTATTAAACGTCCATACGGTCTTATTCATCTTTTACCCCTGCCTTTCAGGGGTTTTACCTTTGATAGCGACTCAACTAATACCCCCACTACTGTAACAAATAGTTATTCATATATTCATAATCAATGGTCAGTTGTAAATAAAAAACTCATGAACATCATCTTTTGCAACATTTAAACAGATTTGAACTATGTTTTATCTAAATAATAGACAAACAACTAGATGCAAGAGAACTCATTCACTCTTTTCATCAATTATATTTAATGCAGCCCTACAGTAAAAACCCCATCCAGTTGTTTTTTATGTATTTTTATATAACTTACATCACTTTAAATAATAGAATTATAATTGAATAAAAAAATAAATTTAAATATATTAATCATTTAATAAATACAATCTTGCCCCAGAAAAGTGCAATAGCATGAATAATCAGCACCATTATGGGGAATCAATAATTTAATTAATAAAAGTATAAAGTTTTATCTTATGAGGCCGATTACCGTCTGTAGTTATTGTATTCACCTGTTATCAGGGAACTCCCCCATTTACTGAGGTTATTATGAGAGTGAACAAGCCTGTCAGTCGGCAGGAGTATCCCATTGATCGCGATACCACCTTGCAATCCACCACCGATATTCACGGCAATATCGCCTATGCCAATGCCGCCTTTGTTCGCGCCAGTGGTTTTGAATATCAGGACTTACTGAGTCAACCGCACAATGTTGTTCGGCACCCAGATATGCCACCCGCGGCATTTGCTGACATGTGGCAAACCCTGAATGCTGGCTTATCCTGGTCATCACTGGTTAAGAATCGCCGTAAAAATGGTGACTACTATTGGGTACGCGCTAATGCTACGCCATTACGTCATGATGGCCGTCTGACCGGTTATATTTCGGTACGCATTGCCCCCACTCGCGAAGAAGTTAAACAAGCGGAAGCACTGTATGTCGATTTTAATTCGGGTAAGGCCAGGCAGCGCCGCATAGCACTATATCGAGGGTTAGTTGTTCGTACCGGTTGGTTGTCTTTATTGTCGTTGTTCCAAAAATTACCATTACGCTGGCGCTTGCGCGGGGCATTATTGGGGGCAGCTTTACTCCCTACTGTGGCCGCCGGAGTGATAGGGATAACCGGTTTGCCATTATTCGTTTTGGCCGCAGTTAGCGTTGCCAGCAGCGTGGTGACCTCCTGGTGGTTAGAACGTCAGGTTGCCCACCCTATCGCCGCAATTTTGCAACAAGCGCAAGATGTCTCTTCTGGGCAAGCTGGTGATTACGTACAGCTAAATCGCGTTGATGAAATTGGTTACTTGATGCGGAGTGTCAATCAATTAGGGCTGAATCTCCGTTCTCTGACGGATGACGTTAGCGGCCAGGTTGATGGTATTAACACTGCCAGCAGTGAAATTGCCGCAGGGAATCGTGAGTTAAAAGTTAGAACTGAACAGGCTACCGCCAACTTGCAGCATATCGTCAGCGCCACAGAACAATTAGTGGCCACAGTACAGCACAGTGCTAATAGTGCCAATGAAACCACATCGTTGGCCGCGATGAGCAGCCATGCTGCAGAACAAGGCAGCGAGTTGATGCATCAAGTCATTGAAACTATGGGCACGATTAATGCCTCCAGTCATCGTATTGTAGATATTATCAGTGTCATTGAAGGAATCGCCTTTCAGACCAACATTCTGGCGCTCAATGCGGCGGTTGAAGCGGCACGTGCTGGCGAACAAGGTCGAGGGTTTGCGGTAGTTGCCAGCGAGGTACGCCATCTGGCTCAGCGCTCTTCAACCGCGGCCAAAGAAATAAAACAATTAATTGAAACCAGTGTGGAGCGGGTTCGTGACGGTAGCGCCTTAGTGCAAAATGCTGGGGCCACCATGGATAATATCGTCAAACAAGCGGGTCAAGTTTCTACCCTAATCAGTGAAATCAGCATCTCAACCCATGAACAGACACAGGCACTTGGTCAAATTAACCAATCGATCGGTCAGTTAGATCAAATGACACACCAGAATGCGGCCATGGTTGAACAGTATGCCGGAGCGGCAGAAGAATTGGCGCATCGCACCCTGCGCCTAACAGCGGCTGTTCGAATTTACCGCCCAGTAAAATGAGATAGGTTGTTAGATGACATAACGCTGAAATAGTGCCAGCACTGATACTCCAACGCCCTACTTCGGTAGGCTTTGGTGAGGTGTTTAAGAACAGCATCCAGTAATGTTCATATTAAAATTAACGGAGAGTGTCGCAAGATATTCTCCGCTAATGTCAGATAAGATATGACCCGTCATGACTTAAGGCTATTGGCCTGACATCTCAGATGTAATCCTTTATTTTCAGCATAATATAATATGCCCAGTAGCCATAATACTGCCGCGTTTAACGTCGCCAGAAGGCTGAGTATCATTTTTTAAAAATATCACTTCGCTTTAATAAATAAACATAATTACAACGTTCCATCGTGGGATGAAAATTAATCGCCCCCTAAAAAATGATAATAATCAAAATGATGACCAATCCTTAACTCAGCCATGTTCGGTAACTGTGTTAAATATAATAGCAGTGAAGATATACATAATTTACTCATAGAGTAACAATTAAAGGATTTGATAAATGAATTATCACACCACATACTTATAAAAAAATTAAACACAAAATAATATATTAAACGATAATTCCCCACAAAAACACAATGTCATTATGCGCACCAAACTTGGCATTAACGATATTTATCACAAACAAATTAATAATAAGTTTGATAATTAAATAAACAGTAGAATAAGGTTATTTACAAAATATCAAACTGCAATATTACCAATTAATACTTATATATTGTTGCATAAAAATCTAAACAAACACTTAACTATCGAGGTAAAAATCATGAGTAACAATAAATTACAACTTCGGCATGGCCGGGTCACTGATCCTCAAACACGAGGCTTGGTAGCAACTGATTTAGGATTGATTGCTGAATGGGAAAATAATGAAATGGAAGGAGGAAAAAACTTCCCTGATTTGACAGGCGGTTCTTTCGCCCCCCCTTACGAAATGGATAGTTGGAGCAACCCACCACCTCCTGATGGCCTTATTCTCAGTGGTGGTCACCGCGGTAATCGAGAGGTGGTGAATTTCACCGATAAAGAAATGCAACACAAGCTACGGTCTATCGGTCACCCTAATGATAACTTTACCTGGCCAACTATCGTGGTTAACCCAGGCAGTGACCTTGATATATATTGGGCCTACACTGTTGCTCATGTTACTCGTGGTTATCGTTGGTTTATTACCAAAGATGATTGGAACCCAGCAGAACGTATTACACGGGCTCAATTAGAGCCAGCACCGTTTTATGAGGATATCTATCCTTATGTTCCTTATTACTCGCACAACGATAAGTTAGTGGCTAAAATCGAGCACAAGGTTCATTTACCTAAAGGTAAAAAAGGCCATCACGTCATTATTCTGGCATGGATTGTTGCAGACTCAGGCAATGCGTTTTATCAAGCATGTGATGTCGACTTTGGTCAATAAATAATTAGGCTTTATCTAATTTAGCCAATCTCACTATGCAGGTGGATAAATTTCACCTGTATTTTTATACGATAGCAATAAATAAAAATCCCGCTATAGTAGTCAGGTAGTTACTCAATTATTAAATAAGGAGTTTTATGTCATCACTTAATCAAACATCTGTCCGCGCTCACAAAGGTGAAACTGATGCAAACTTACCTGGTGAAGATCATCTGATCGCCCATGAAGCTTTGCTTGTCGCGTTAATGGTTGAATGTGCTAATGAGTCAGATAACGATCAGTTCCTGGCCAGTGTCCGAGAGACGCTTAGCGGCATCTTACACTCAGCACGTTATCTGGATGCCAGCAAAATAGCCAAAGGCCTGCTCGATGAGGCTGATGATAAAGCCAACCGTTAGTCTATAGCCCTCATCATTGAGGGCTTTTTATTGGTTCATCCTCAGGGTCGTGCCGGTTGTTCAACAATGGCAATAACATGATAATCAACCAATTAAAACGACAACATGATCCATTAAGGTCACACGGTGGTATCGCGTCAGGCGATTAACCTGATTACCCGCATATACAGCAGCACTGTCGTCCTTACTACTGATATCTCCCATCTGAACACCGTATTTTCTGCATCATTGGCTGAAGTATCTACTGGAACATCGCTATCGTGGCGGCTGTACAGGCCTGTGCTAAGGCAAAGGTGAAGGAAATAATAATTGGGTGATCTAGTGACTAAAAAGTCATTTTCGCTCACTCTGTCCATGATTTTTATATGGTTTTACGTTATCGTTATTGTACTTTGCGTATTCGACCTAAAAGATCAATTCGGCAAGGTTTATGAAGCCAAAAAATACAAGGAGGAAAAGTGCTGCTGGATAAATTCTTGCTAGTTGCCATTATGGTTTTATTATCACTTTTTACCTGGTTGTTTTTCTCACCATACCATATGTATTCAATAGTTTATGAGTTTTTAGAGGTATTTGGTTTTAAAGAGGGATACAACAGTTTAGGCATCACTTCAGCCACGGCAACACCGGAATAAACAGATAAATAACAGGTGCCACATCGGGCACCTGTCTTATTTATTTCACAGCCAACTTTATTGACTACTGATTTCATTTTGCTCTTTCGGCGGCAGAACTGAATAACTGGCAACTATCGCCGTAAGAATAATAAACAGATGCCCTTCTGAAGAGTCGAGTAAGAAGGAATTAAACAAGTGGCAAGCCAAATAGGCACCAAGTAATGCAATCAGCACATTTCTAACCTGAGCAGATAAACGCCATGCGGAGCGGAAATAACACCACATCCATCCCAGGAATAAGGCTAACCCGACCAATCCCGACTGAACTGTCTGCATCAGATATTCATTATGTGGATTGATGCTATACGCACTTTGCGAGAAAGAATACCAAAAACCCCCAGCCCCATGACCCAATATCGGCGCATCCTCAATCAACTTCACTGAGGCGAGCATAAATGCGGTACGTAGCCCCATCGAGCTATCACAGGAAACATTAGCATCACCATTCGAGACGGCCAGACAGGTTTTAACCTCAGTCACGCCCTGCTGCAACCGATCTACCGCCCGGTTAGGCACCATAAGTACAATGGCCGCGACGATAAATGCGCAAACGACCATCGCCAAGCGCTGGCGGATTGACAGTGACAGTAACCCCCACAGGCCAAATGCCGCGGCCAATGCAACATAGCCGGTGCGGCCTTGCACCATAAACACAATGTTATAGATAGCCAAACACATCAACAGACCATAACCCCAACGCTTCCATCCTTGGCTTCTAAAAGCCAGAGCAAGCCAGATAACGGCGGCCAGTGCCATAAAGAAATTATGCGTAATTTGCAGTTTAAACACAGAGGGATTCAGTGGATCGATATGCCCCAACGGCAGATGGAGAAGGCCAACCCACAGGCTGGCTGCCAGGATAACGGCATTTGCCAGTAAAAAACCTTTGGCAAAATAGCCAGCCAATGAACGTGACAGCACAAAGAACATCGCTAACGGTAAGATATACAGTAATTTGGAGTACTTGCTGACCATCACTTTGCCGTATAGGTTATGCTGCCAGAGCAACGACAGTGCCAGCAGCATGAACATAATGGCAGGCAACCAAATCAACGGATTCTTTGCCAACGTTTTCACATAGCGAGTATCGCGGTTCAGCAGCAAACAGATGACAGCTAACACCATCGACAAATTCATTATGAAATTAGAAGTGGGTAGACCAATACCTAACAGGAATGCCGTAGCACAGGAAAACATGCCAACATATCGATGCACTGGCGCTGAGCCGGGCAAAGAAGTAGAAACCGGAGAAATCATAAGTCACTCACTTCGAATTGATAATCAGTTGAGGCTATCAGATACCTTTTCGCAAAGGATAGCAGCCCCAATTTACGCCATAACCAACCATCAGATAACCACTAGCTATGGCAATATTTTGTGGCGAGTGCCGTTATGCTGCCAGTGATCTAAACAAGTAACGGAACCACCATAATGGTCGCCACCAAAGCTTGCGTTCAGGCACCGTCGGCACACGTGAATGCACTTTTTTAATTTCCCAGTTAAAGTTAAGAAATATCCGGCTATGGCCATATTCTGCACCAAACCGTGCAATTTCACTCTTCTTCCGGTCATCAATCGGGGCGTTGTGAGTCAAATCACGATCCAGAGAATGGTAGCTTTTCTTCCTATCTACATTACGCTCAATGCATCGGTACTGCTTAGGCAGATAACGTGGTGTGCTACCATGATCTTTATGGAACTTCACAAACCGATAATCCTCCGAGCCATAATGGCCAGCGAACTCTTCATCATACCCATACAACCTAAAGAACCGTGCTCTGGACATGAAGAACAGGTTAGGATGGCCACGATAGGCTTTACCTGTTTTTTCATCTGTGCGGTAGATACGATATAGGGAACGGCCAGGGTTACGGGCATTCACCAAATAACGCAGGGTGTCTGCCGGTAGCAAGCAATCTAAATCAGTAATGATAATCTTATCTGACTTCGCGTATGTCACCCCCAGATTCCGAGAGCCGGCCTGATTCCACTGAATATCAGTGGTTATTCTTAACCACGTGAAATTCAAATCATAATCCTTTACGTCATACTCTAATGGCGAGCAATCATCGACGATGACAAACTCCACTGCATCTTTAATATCATCAGGGTAAGTTTCATATTCCTTCAACAAAGATTCAACAGAATCCATATTTCCCTGATTACAGTAAAAATGAGTTACATAAGTCAGTTTGATATGCTGCTTATCTAACGGATGCCGTGCTTTAACAATTTCTACATCCTTTGTCACAATGTAAACCTCTGTTTTAAGAGAGAAAATAAAGAATAAGATTTTTATAATATCTTGAAAACTGCGAGCTAAATAAGCTCAGTACAATTCGCCAGCAGCTATATGCCAAATAACTTGCGGTAAAGGATAAAGAGTTACCATAATCAGTCAAATATTTTCTTCATATATTCCTACCGCAAGAACAGTTTGAGAGGTGAATAACAATTTAATAACAAATAAGAGATAAATCTGTACTAGTAGATATTTAAGCAACCAACTTCGTCCCTTCTTGGGATAAAAAAAGCCTCACGGTAGCTTAAACTCCCGCGAGGCTTTGTTCTGCTCAACAATTTACATGTTGTCGATGATATCTTGACCAAACTCGCTACATTTGCGCAGTTTAGCGCCATCCATCAGGCGTTCGAAATCATAAGTCACGGTCTTGGCCTGAATTGCGCCTTCGGTGCCTTTGATAATCAAGTCAGCCGCTTCGAACCAACCCATATGACGTAGCATCATTTCTGCGGACAGAATGATTGAGCCTGGGTTCACTTTATCCTGACCAGCATATTTTGGTGCAGTGCCGTGAGTGGCCTCAAACAAAGCACAATCATCACCAATGTTGGCACCCGGAGCAATACCGATACCGCCAACCTGAGCAGCCAAGGCGTCAGAGATGTAATCACCATTCAGGTTCATACAGGCGATAACATCATATTCAGCAGGACGCAGCAGAATTTGTTGCAGGAAGGCATCAGCAATCACATCTTTGATAATGATCTCTTTGCCATTATTGGGGTTCTTGATTTTAACCCAAGGACCGCCATCGATCAGCTCACCACCAAATTCCTCACGTGCTAACTGGTAACCCCAGTCTTTAAAGGCACCTTCGGTGAATTTCATAATGTTGCCTTTATGAACCAGAGTTACTGATTCACGATCGTTGGTAATTGCATACTCAATTGCCGCACGAACCAAGCGCTTAGTCCCTTCTTCTGAGCAAGGTTTGATACCAATACCGCATTGTTCAGGGAAACGGATTTTCTTCACACCCATCTCTTCACGCAGGAACTTAATCACTTTTTCAGCTTCTGGTGAACCGGCTTTCCATTCGATTCCAGCATAGATATCTTCCGCGTTTTCGCGGAAAATCACCATGTTGGTCAATTCAGGGTGTTTTACCGGGCTTGGGGTCCCTTCGTAATAACGCACCGGACGCAGGCACACATACAGATCAAGTTGTTGGCGCAAAGCAACGTTCAACGAACGAATACCGCCACCGACCGGGGTAGTCAATGGGCCTTTAATCGCCACGCGGTACTCACGAATCAGATCCAATGTTTCTTCTGGCAGCCAAACATCTTTGCCATAAACATGCGTTGACTTCTCACCGGTGTAGATTTCCATCCAGGAGATTTTACGCTCACCTTTATAGGCTTTCTTAACCGCGGCATCTACCACGTGGATCATGGCAGGGGTCACATCAACGCCGATACCATCACCTTCAATAAATGGAATGATCGGATTATGCGGAACAACCAGTTTACCCTGAGCATCGACAGTAATTTTCTTACCTTCTGCCGGAACAACTACTTTGCTTTCCATCAACCTTCTCCTTCAGCGCAATTTTGTTAATGCCTTGTAAGATTCGTGTCAATACTACTTGAATATTCGTTCCACGCCAATCCGAAACGGATTGAGGTATAATGCGCTAATCATTCGGAATCGCAATAAACATGAATAAATTCTCTGTTAAAAATCACAAAGTTAACCGATTCAGCACCAAGACGCCGGCCAAACGGGTAAAGCCTGTCGGCCCAAGGAGAGTGTTGTTATTCAACAAACCTTTCGATGTCTTGCCACAATTTACCGATGAGTCTGGCCGTAGCACATTGAAGGAATTTATCCCCTTTAACGACGTTTATGCCGCAGGCAGACTCGATCGCGACAGTGAAGGTTTACTGGTATTAACCAATGATGGCAAGTTGCAAGCCAAACTCACCCAACCGGGCGAGAAAACAGGTAAAATCTATTTTGTACAAGTAGAAGGAATACCTGGCGATGATGCTCTCGGCCAATTACGCCGTGGTGTCACCTTAAAAGATGGCCCTACCTTACCCGCAGGGGCTGAGTTGGTTAATGAACCTGAGTGGCTATGGCCGCGGGTGCCCCCGATCAGAGAGCGCAAAAATAGTCCTACCTGCTGGCTACAGATCACACTTTACGAAGGTCGTAATCGGCAAGTGCGCAGAATGACGGCCCATATTGGCTTCCCTACCCTGCGTCTGATACGGTTTAGTGTAGGAAATTTAAGCCTTGCCGACCTACAGCCCGGCGAATGGAAGGAGATTAACTATGTTTAAGCCCCATGTAACTGTCGCTTGTGTTGTGCACGCACAAGGGAAATTCTTAGTTGTCGAAGAGACGATTAATGGCAAAAAACTATGGAATCAACCGGCTGGACATTTGGAAGCCAATGAAACTCTGTTGCAAGCCGCAGAGAGAGAGTTGTGGGAAGAGACCGGAATTCGCGCCACACCGCAATCTTTTCTGCGAATGCATCAATGGATAGCCCCGGACAAGACCCCATTTTTGCGCTTCGCTTTCGTTATTGAACTGCTGGCCCCCTTACCCACCCATCCTCATGATAGTGATATTGATTGCTGTCGGTGGCTCTTGGCTGATGAAATACTGCAATCAGCCAATTTACGTTCACCATTAGTGGCCGAGAGTATCCGCTGTTACCAACAACCCGAACGTTATTCCCTTGATCTGGTTGGTTCTTTTAACTGGCCTTTATAAAAAGTAGCGTTGATTTACTCAGGTAATTTCGTCGAGAGCGCGAATCTAGAATGCAGTCGAGCGGTCAACGTGATAAAATCCGGCGCTTGTTTTTATAATGCCTTGTCCGTGGCGATAAAGTGTTCGGATAGTGCTATCCGCCTTGGTCTCTATCAGAAGCTTAGGTATTTACGTTAGTGAGACTCCCATGTCAGATAATAGCCAGAAAAAAGTAATCGTCGGTATGTCCGGCGGTGTCGACTCTTCCGTTTCCGCCTACCTGCTTCAGCAACAGGGTTACCAAGTTGCCGGTTTGTTCATGAAGAATTGGGAAGAGGATGATGGCGAAGAGTATTGCTCAGCAGCGACCGATTTGGCCGATGCGCAAGCAGTATGCGACAAACTGGGCGTGGAGTTGCACACCGTCAATTTTGCCGCAGAATATTGGGATAACGTGTTCGAATTGTTCCTGGAAGAATATAAAGCCGGGCGCACACCTAACCCTGATATTCTGTGTAATAAAGAGATCAAGTTTAAAGCTTTCCTTGAGTTTGCCGCCGAAGACTTAGGGGCTGACTATATTGCCACTGGCCACTATGTTCGCCGCCAGGATGTCGATGGCAAAAGCCGTTTACTACGTGGTCTGGATGGCAATAAAGATCAAAGTTACTTCCTCTATACATTAAGCCACGAACAACTGGCCCAAAGCCTATTCCCGGTCGGCGAACTGGAAAAACCCGAAGTGCGCCGTATCGCCGAGCAACTTGATCTGGTCACCGCCAAGAAAAAAGACTCCACCGGCATCTGCTTTATCGGTGAGCGCAAATTCCGTGATTTCCTGGGGCGTTATCTGCCCGCACAACCCGGCCCTATCATGACTGTTGACGGTCAGCATATGGGCGAGCATCAGGGATTGATGTATCACACCTTGGGGCAACGTAAAGGGCTGGGTATCGGTGGCACCAAACATGGCGGTGATGACCCATGGTATGTGGTAGATAAAGATGTCGCCAATAATATCTTGCTTGTGGCGCAAGGACATGAACATCCACGGTTAATGTCAGTCGGTCTGATAGCCCAACAGTTGCATTGGGTTGACCGTCAACCGATAACCGCCGCTTTTCAGTGTGTGGTGAAAACACGCTACCGTCAGCAGGATATTCCCTGCACCGTCACCCCGCTGGATGATGAGCGTATCGAGGTCAGATTCGATAGCCCGGTTGCCGCAGTAACCCCGGGTCAGTCCGCTGTATTTTATCAAGGTGAAGTCTGCCTTGGCGGCGGTATCATTGAAGAGTGTTATCCACTGACTGACGTAGTAACAAACTAAATCAGCCCAGCAATGAACCAGAACGTTTACAGGAGTGACCGTGGCGAAGAATTATTATGACATTACGCTGGCACTGGCAGGGATCTGCCAGTCCGCTCGCTTGGTTCAGCAACTGGCTCATGAAGGCCAGTGCGATAATGAGGCATTGAACACCATCTTGGGCGGGCTACTACAGACCGACCCACCGTCAACACTTGCGGTGTACGGCGGTAATGAGCAATCGCTGAAAATGGGATTGGAGACGCTGCAAACGGTCTTAAATGCCAATCGTCAGGGGCCAGCAGCAGAATTGACCCGCTATACCCTCAGCTTAATGGTGTTAGAACGCAAGCTCAATGGCAATAAGCCTGCCATGAATACATTGGGTGACCGAATCAATCAGCTTGATCGCCAACTGGCACATTTCGATCTTGAATCAGAAACAATGATGAGTTCACTGGCATCCATTTATACTGATGTCATCAGCCCTCTCGGCCCACGCATTCAGGTTACCGGTTCACCCGCTATTTTACAAAGCACGTTGGTGCAGGCAAAAGTTCGTGCCGCCCTGCTGGCGGGTATTCGCTCAGCCGTGCTTTGGCAACAAGTCGGTGGAAGCCGCTTGCAGTTAATGTTTTCGCGAAATCGTCTTTTTAAACAGGCACAGAGTATTCTTGCTCATAATTGAACCATACCAAAGTAATTGGAGTTGCCACCGATGGAATTATCCTCACTGACCGCCGTTTCACCTATTGATGGTCGCTACGGCGACAAAGTCAGCGCACTGCGCCCAATCTTTAGCGAATTCGGTTTGCTGAAATTCCGCGTGCAGGTCGAAGTACGTTGGCTGCAAAAACTGGCCGCCTGCGCAGAGATCAAAGAAGTTCCGGCTTTTGATGCCGACGCAAACGCTTACCTTGACAAGATCGTGCAACAGTTCAACGAACAAGATGCACAGCGCATCAAAACCATTGAGCGCACGACTAATCATGATGTGAAAGCTGTTGAGTATTTCCTGAAAGAAAAAGTAGCGAGTGTTCCGGCGTTGCACGCAGTGTCAGAATTTATTCACTTTGCTTGTACTTCAGAAGATATCAATAACTTATCCCACGCCTTAATGTTGCAAACCGCCCGTCAGGATGTGGTATTGCCAATGTGGCGGCAGATTATTGATTCAATTAAAGCGCTGGCCCACCAGTACCGTGATTTGCCACTGCTGTCCCGTACCCATGGTCAGCCAGCCACACCTTCAACCATCGGTAAAGAACTGGCTAACGTTGCTTACCGTATGGAGCGCCAGTTCCGTCAACTGTCACAAGTGGAAATTCTGGGTAAAATCAACGGTGCAGTAGGTAACTATAATGCTCACATCGTTGCTTATCCTGAAGTGGACTGGCATCAGTTCAGCGAAAGTTTTGTCACGTCGCTGGGGATCAACTGGAACCCATACACTACGCAAATTGAACCTCATGATTACATTGCCGAACTGTTTGATTGTGTTGCCCGTTTCAATACTATCCTGATCGATTTTGACCGTGATATTTGGGGTTACGTTGCCCTAAATCATTTCAAACAAAAAACTATCGCCGGTGAAATCGGTTCAAGCACCATGCCCCATAAAGTGAACCCCATTGATTTCGAAAACTCCGAAGGCAATTTGGGCATGTCCAATGCGGTGCTCGGACATCTGGCCAGTAAATTACCGGTTTCCCGCTGGCAGCGCGACCTGACTGACTCCACAGTGCTCCGTAATTTAGGTGTTGGTTTGGGCTATGCGTTAATAGCCTATCAGGCGACAATGAAAGGCATTAGCAAGTTGGAAGTCAACGAAACGCACCTACTGGATGAGCTTGATCACAACTGGGAAGTTCTGGCTGAGCCGATCCAAACCGTAATGCGCCGTTATGGCATTGAAAAACCGTATGAAAAACTCAAAGAACTCACCCGTGGCAAGCGGGTAGATGCCGCAGGCATGCAGGCATTTATCGATGGCCTTGCCTTACCGGAAGAAGAAAAAACCCGGTTGAAAGCAATGACGCCCGCTAATTATATTGGCCGGGCAGCCACTATGGTCGATGAATTAAAGTAATTTTTTAATCCCTAATACAGGTGGTAGCCCTATGCCACCTGTATTATCCTCCTGATTTCTCTTATTTTCCTGCGTACTCTCCCCTCCTGTTTAGCAACGGTTTAGCCGTTATCATCGATAATATCCGCGATGCCAAAAGGACGTTACAATTGCAGGAGCTATTATTATATGTTGAAGCAAACCTTATTATCTCTCGCCCTGATGGGTACCTGTACAGCCGCAATAGCAGGTGATTACACTTATGTAGCGGGTGGCTTGCAATACGGTGCCATCAGCAATAAGGCCCGTTTTGATAAACAGTTTGACCAAAAAAAGTACAGCCAGACTGGTAATCGCGAGATGGGCGGCATTTATCTGAATGGTGGCTATGGATTTGATAATGATCTCTTTATTGATGCCCGCCTGAACAGTATTGCCAATAACGATCGCGGCCTTGCACAAGCAGTGCTCGGCTTGGGGTACCACTTTGCTTTTTCACCTAATATCGATTTTTATAGCTTAGTGGGTGGCAGCCGCCATGCGATGGTATTTGATGCCAGCAAAGACGGTAAAAAAACCAATACCTACAATAGCGCTACCGGTGAAATCGGTATTAAGAGCAAACTCACGCAAAGTATCGGTATGGATGTTGCCTATCGCCTGGCAAATTATGACCACCGGGCATTCCATGAAGCGCGAATTACGACGAGCTACGCCTTAACACAGAGCCTTGCAGCGGAAGTAGGTTACACCTACCATAACTGGAAAGTGAGTGATCAAGCAATGCAAGCAGGTTTACGTTACAACTTCTAATTCATTGATTTTAATTATTTACTTGCCGGGTAATATTGAGTTGCCCGGTTAAGTCTTATCGAGGAATGTGGTATGCGGGTTCTGGTTGTGGAAGATAATGCTTTATTGCGTCACCATCTTACCGTGCAAATGCGTGAAATGGGCCATCAGGTTGATGCAGCGGAAGATGCTAAAGAAGCAGACTATTTCTTGCAAGAGCATGCCCCGGATATCGCGATTATTGATCTCGGCCTTCCCGGGGAAGATGGCTTAAGTCTTATTCGTCGCTGGCGCAGTCATCAAACAAACTTACCTATTCTGGTGCTCACAGCACGGGAAAGCTGGCAAGATAAAGTCGCCGTGCTGGAAGCGGGTGCCGATGATTACGTGACTAAGCCCTTTCATCTTGAAGAAGTCATCGCACGGATGCAGGCGTTGATGCGCCGCAATATTGGTTTAGCATCTCAGGTAATTGAATTCCCTCCGTTTCAGATTGACCTCTCGCGCCGAGAGTTGTGTGTCAATCAGCAACAGATTAAACTGACGGCCTTTGAATACACTATCATCGAAACCCTTATTCGTAATGCCGGTAAAGTGGTCAGCAAAGATACGCTCATGCTGCAACTCTATCCTGATGCAGAACTACGTGAGAGCCACACCATCGATGTATTAATGGGCCGTTTGCGTAAAAAGCTACTGGCAGAACATGAAGGCGAAGTGATTACGACCATCCGAGGTCAGGGATACCGTTTTGACGCCAGCTAGACACTATGTTCAGGAAAAATAGCAAACCGTTCTCTCTTCGTGCGCGTTTTCTTATGGCGACAGCAGGTGTCATTTTAGCGCTGTCGTTATCTTATGGCATGGTTGCCGTGGTTGGGTACATTGTCAGCTTTGATAAAAATACCTTCAGTGCCCATCGCGGTGAAAGTAACTTATTTTTCAGTTTGGCTCAGTGGCATGATAATAAACTGAGTATTTCGGTTCCCCCTGAACTTGAACTGAACATCCCAACGTTAGTGCTGATTTATGACAAAGACGGCAATATTTTGTGGCGTCAGCGCCATGTGCCCGAGCTTGAATCGCATATCGAAAAAAGTTGGTTACAAAAACCCGGCTTCTACGAACTGGATACCGGGACACACATCAGTAGCATGATGTTGGGTGATAACCCCAAAGCCCAAGACCAGCTAAAAAAATATGACGATACTGATAACAGCGCCCTAACGCACTCAATCTCCGTCAATACTTATCCTGCGACCTCACGCTTACCACAGCTCACCATTGTGGTCGTAGATACCATCCCGCAGGAGTTACAACGTTCTGACTTGGTGTGGAACTGGTTTAGCTATGTGTTACTGGCTAATTTGCTGTTGGTGGTTCCCTTACTGTGGCTGGCGGCCTACTGGAGCCTGCGGCCAATTAAAGCACTGGTCAGTCAAATCAGTCAGTTGGAAAAAGGTGAACGCGAACAACTGGATGAAAATCCACCGCGTGAATTACAGAGCTTGGTTCGAAACCTCAATATTTTGCTCACCAATGAGCGTCAACGTTACACCAAGTATCGCACAACCTTGTCGGATCTCACCCACAGCCTTAAGACCCCACTGGCGGTATTACAGACCACCCTGCGTTCTTTACGTACCGGCAAGCAGACGACCATCGAAGAGGTCGAACCTATCATGCTAGAGCAGATAAGCCGTATCTCTCAGCAAATTGGCTATTACCTGCACCGCGCCAGTATGCGTTCCGAACAGAATGTACTGGTCCGGGAAATCCACTCGGTACCGGCGCTGTTAGACAGCTTGTGCAGCGCACTGAATAAAGTCTATCAGCGTAAAGGGGTAGTACTCACGCTGGATATCTCACCTGAAGTCACCTTCCTTGGTGATAAAAATGACTTTATGGAAGTGATGGGCAACGTACTGGATAACGCTTGCAAGTATTGTCTTGAATTCGTTGAGATTACCGCCCTACACTCTGAAAAACAGCTAACTATTGTGGTAGATGATGATGGACCGGGTATTCCTGAAAATAAGCGGTTGCTGATTTTCCAGCGCGGCCAGCGAGTTGACACTTTGCGCCCTGGACAAGGGCTGGGGCTATCCGTGGCCGCCGAAATTATTGAACAGTATCAAGGTGAGATTTCCATCACTGAAAGCCCGTTAGGTGGAGCCAAAATGATGGTGACTTTTGGCCAGCAACATGATTATCACGATGATTAACAAAATTTGCCTGCCAGCCCCTGATACTAAAGGCTGGCTTCCGTTATAATCACAAGCAAATTCCCTCCTATTCTGGAATAAACATGGATTACCAACTCTGTCTCGATTGGCCTGACTTTCTGCAACGTTACTGGCAGAAACGCCCCGTTATCCTCAAACGCGGTTTTAAAAACTTTATAGACCCGCTCTCGCCGGATGAACTTGCTGGGCTAGCGATGGAAAATGAAGTCGACAGCCGCTTGGTAAGCCATGAAGATGGTCGTTGGCAAGTGAGCCACGGCCCGTTTGAGAGTTTTGATCACTTAGGTGAAACCAACTGGTCGCTGCTGGTTCAAGCTGTTGACCATTGGCATGAGCCTGCCGCTGCATTAATGCGCCCCTTCCGCCAGCTATCTGACTGGCGTATGGATGATTTGATGATCTCCTTCTCCGTACCCGGTGGCGGTGTTGGCCCACATTTTGATCAATATGATGTCTTTATCATTCAGGGGACTGGCCGCCGCCGCTGGCGAGTGGGTGAAAAAACTGAAATGAAGCAGCATTGCCCACACCCTGACTTGCTACAAGTCGCTCCCTTTGATGCCATCATTGATGAGGAAATGGAGCCGGGCGATATTCTCTACATTCCACCGGGTTTCCCCCATGAAGGCTATGCACTTGAAAATGCATTGAATTATTCAGTCGGTTTCCGCGCGCCAAATGGCCGTGAATTAGTCAGTGGTTTTGCCGATTATATCCTTTCGCGTGAATTGGGGAGCTACCGTTACAGTGATCCTGATTTGCAACTGCGTGACCAGCCAGCAGATATTTTGCCACATGAAGTCGATAAGCTGCGGGCAATGATGTTGGATTTACTCCAGCAACCCGAGCATTTCCAAAACTGGTTTGGTGAGTTTACTTCTCAATCACGTCATGAGCTGGATGTTGCGCCACCTGAACCACCTTATCAGGCCAGTGAGATCTATGATTTGCTACAACAAGGTGAAGCATTACGCCGCCTTAGTGGCCTGCGCGCTTTACGTATTGGTGATAGCTGCTTTGTTAACGGTGAACTGATTGATACGCCGCATATGAGTGCTGCCAATGCTTTGTGTCAACATTTCAGTGTGGATGCTCAACAACTTGGTGATGCATTGGAAGACCCAGCGTTCCTGGCACTGCTGGCGGAACTGGTTAATAGCGGTTATTGGTATTTCAACGACTAATCTCTGTGATATATGATACCAAACGCCCCATTTACGGGGCGTTTGGTATAGGCGGTTAAGCAGGTAGCAGGCAATTTATGACGCTTTAGCTCGTGCTGCTGTCAGTTCAGAAATCCGCATGATTACTGCAACCGCCTTCTCCATCCCTTCCAGCGTAATAAATTCATGTTTACCATGATAATTATAACCACCAGTAAAGATATTGGGACAAGGTAATCCGAGGAAAGATAACTGCGCGCCATCAGTGCCTCCCCGTATCGGCTTCATGACGGGCGTGATATCGCAATCACGCATCGCCTGTTGTGCTAACTCGATGATATGCGGGTGCTTGATTATATGTTCACGCATATTGTAATAACTGTCATCCATAACGATTTCGATGTAGCAGTCACGATGCAAACCTTTACCAACCCGCTTAGCAATATCCACCATATTCTTCTTACGGGCTTCAAAACCATCACGGTTGAAATCACGTACTATATAGTGCATTTCTGCCCGCTCAACAGTGCCTTTAATACTTTGCAGATGATAGAAACCCTCGTAACCATCTGTACATTCAGGAGTTTCACTTGCAGGAAGTTCCTGATGGAAACGGGTCGCCAGTGATAATGCATTTACCATTACCCCTTTGGCACTGCCGGGATGGACATTATTACCAACAACCTTGATCGTTACTGACGCCGCATTAAAGTTTTCAAACTCTAACTCGCCAACACCACCACCATCAACGGTATAAGCCCACTGGGCATCAAACTCGTCCACATTAAAGAAGCGTGCACCTTTGCCAACCTCTTCATCGGGAGTGAATGCAATGCGGATATCGCCGTGAGGCACATTACTGTGCTTTAACCGCACCATTGCAGTAATAATTTCGGCAATACCGGCTTTATCATCGGCCCCCAGCAAGGTTTTACCATCAGTGGTAATTAATGTGTGGCCGAGTAGCTGGTGTAATACCGGGAACATGACCGGTGACAACACCTCGTCGCCTATCCCCAAGGCAATATCCCCACCACGGTAACTTTCTACAATCTGTGGATTAACATTTTTGCCCGAAAAATCAGGTGACGTATCGAGATGTGCAATAAAACCAATAGTGGGGACCGGCCAAGAGACATTTGCAGGTAATGTTGCCATTACACAACTGTGATCACTCAAGGTAACCAGAGAAAAACCCAGCGCCTGCAACTCATGCTGTAATGCCAGCGCAAGCTTGTGCTGCCCCTCAGTGCTCGGCACGGATTTTACATTGGCTTTTGCTTGTGTATCAAAAGAGACATAGTTGAAAAAGCGGTCGAGTAATTTGTCCATGGTTCCCACCCTCATAATAGTGAATATCATTATGGGGAAGTGATCGTGATCAAATATTGCGTCAAGTCAGCTTTAGGCAAACTTAAGCCAGAATAATAAGGTGGGATGCTAAAACCCTGCTGGGTGATTTATTCATCAACCCGCAGGGACTATCGTTTATTTATACGCCATTTTGGCTAATTACTGCTATCACCCTGACGATTCTCGCCCCGGGTAGTCAAAAACTCACGCACATATTCCGGTACTACTTTACTGGCCAAACCATAATGTTTTTCATCAAACTGGCTTTCTACCTGACTGGGTTCCAGATTCAATTCAACGGTATGAGCACCGTGCAAACGTGACTCATGGACAAACCCAGCCGCTGGATAGACGTGGCCTGAAGTTCCTATCGAGATAAAGAAATCAGCCTCAGCCAGCGCCTGATAGATATCATCCATCCCCATCGGCATTTCACCAAACCACACAATATGAGGTCGCAAAGGGGATGGGAACTGGCAGCAATGACAACGCTCGTCAGCCGAGAGATCCCCCGGCCAATCTAATACCTGACCAGACTGCGTGCAACGCACCTTCAGCAATTCACCGTGCATATGGATAACACGCTTACTGCCTGCCCTTTCATGCAAATTATCAATATTCTGGGTAATCAGAACAAAGTTATCACCCAGCACCGCTTCCAAATCTGCCAGCGCCTGATGCGCCGCATTGGGTGCAATTTCTGGCTGCTGCAATTGACGGCGACGAGCATTATAAAAAGCTTGAACTAACTCAGGGTCGCGACGATACCCTTCCGGCGTTGCAACATCTTCCACCTGATGCTCTTCCCATAGGCCATCTGCGGCACGGAAAGTACGGATGCCTGACTCAGCAGAAATCCCCGCACCAGTAAGCACCACCACAAACGGTTTCTTCATTTCTGCTGTAGCAGCACTGTCCCGATGAAAGATACGGGAGCGAAAACGTTGATGCCGCAAATGCTTATTCTTGCGAAACCGACATAGCCGATGGCGAATACGCATAACTTTTGCCTCTATATTGGATATCGTTATTGTTTGTGACGACTCTATAGCTTGTGACGACTATTATTCACTCAAATGCAGAAACGCAGCGCCACGAACGCCGCCCGCATCACCATAACGCGCTTTTTCAATGCGTGGCAATCGGGCCACTCGCAATAAATGCTGGGGTAAGCGTTTTGGTAGTTCCTGATAAATCTTGTCAAAATTAGATAGCCCGCCACCAATGACAACCAGATGTGGATCAAGCATCGTCAATAGATTACCCAAACATACCGCCAGCACATCCATAAAGCGCTCAATATGGGCTACTGCTTTGGGCTCGCCAGTATTATAGTTGGCGATAATCTCAGTGGCGGGCAGCGATTGTTGGTTAAAGTGCTTATACATCCATTCAAAACCACGCCCTGAGATATAATTCTCTATGCAACCGTTATGGCCGCAACCACAGGGTACGCGCGGAATATCTGCGCCTAAAATATCCAACGCATCTACCGGTAACCGAAAGTGGCCGAATTCGCCGGTAATATGATTCCGCCCGCTAACAATACTGCCATTAACAATCAGGCCACCGCCAACACCGGTGCCAAGAATTAGCCCCAGAACTGTTGGATAAGTGCGAAATTCAGGATCCCACGCTTCGGACAGCGCAAAACAGTTAGCATCGTTATCGATTCGAACTTCACGCTCAATCAGGCGGGAAAGATCACCCTGCAATAATTGCCCCATGGCCGATGGCACATTGGCCGTAAATACTGTGCCATCATCGGCATTGGGTAAACCAGGAATACCAATACCCACACTGCCTTTAACACCACAATATGCATCAGCTTCCAGCGTTAAATCACGCAAAGTTTGCAGTAACTGCTGATAATCTTCACGGGGCGTTGGGACTCGTTTATGCCAGATTCGTTGCAGATTGGCATCAAAAACGCCTAACTCAATCTTGGTGCCGCCCATATCAAAACCGTAATACATAGAATTGTCCTTATATACCCTAAATAATTCGAGCGGTAGGAAGACGGCAACTGAGTAAGTCCCCAGGCGCTTACTGAAGCAAGTGACTGGGGGTAAACGAAAGCAGCCAACGCAGATGCGGCTTGAAGTATAACGGGGGGAATTATTGCCCGCTTAATACCCGAGCCGGATCAATACGACTTGCGCGACGTGCAGGATACCAACTGGCAATTAAACTCAGCACCAGCGCGGTGGCTAATACGCAGGCTACATCAAACCAGTGCAATTCTGACGGCAGGAAATCAATGAAATAGATATCGCCAGACAAGAATTGATGGCCAATCAGCCGCTCCAGCCCACGGATAATGTTGGTCAATTGCATTGAGACAATTACCCCCACTATCACCCCGCTGATACTGCCGATAAGTCCGGCTAATAAGCCATACCAGATAAAGATTGCACGGATCAGACCATCTTTGGCCCCTAATGTGCGTAACACGGCTATATCGCTACTTTTATCTTTAACAGCCATAACCAGGGTGGACACAATATTAAAACTGGCAACACCTATCACCAGCACCATGGCCAAATACATGATGGTACGAATCATCTGGATATCGCGGTACATATAGCCATAAGTGCCAATCCAACTGCTGATATAAACATATGCATTGCTCACTTCACCGGCACTTCGCACCAGTTTGTTGGCGTTGTATACATCATTGACCTTGATGGCTATACCAGTGACACTGTCACCCATTTCCAAGTATTGCTGGGCATCAGCTAAAGGGACCAGTGCCAGACTGTGATCCAACTGACCACTGAGTTGAAAAACACCGGCGACCTGTAAGCGAATACGCTTAGGTTGCAGCAGTTTCATTTCAGGATCACTATTCGGGATCATTACTGTCAGCCATGACCCCTGCTTCACACCTAATGCGTCAGCCAGACCTTTACCTAAAATAATCTGCTGCTGACCCGCTTTGAAATTATCCCAAGCATGGTCAAGCACAAAGCTGGGTAATGCGCTAAGACGCTGTTCTGCCTGCGGATCAACACCTTTAACCTGTACTGCACGCAGTTGTGTGGCATTTTCAATCAGACCGGTGAAATTGATATAGGGGGCGGCCGCTACGATACCAGGCACTTTTTCAATACGTTGCAGGGTTTGCGGCCAGCCACTGAACGGCTGATTAACCACCGCAATTTCGCCGTGTGGTACCACGGCCAAAATGCGATCTTTCAGCTCACGTTCGAAGCCATTCATCGCACTTAGACCCACGATCAATACTGCAACACCCAAGGCGATACCCAAGGTAGATATCACTGAAATTAATGACACCATACCGCCACGACGGCGGCCACGGCTAAACCGTAAGCCGATTAAAAGTGAAAGTGGCGACACACCCATTACTCAGCCCCCACCAGTGTCAAGTGCTGCTGTAGCTGGCCATCGCGCATTTCCAACTGGCGGCTCATACGTTTTGCTAACTGCAAATCGTGGGTTACCACTAAAAATGCCGTCCCCTGGCGAACATTCAATTCACCTAACAGATTAAAGATGCTGTCAGCATTACGTTGGTCCAGGTTACCGGTCGGTTCATCTGCCAAAACCAGTGACGGGTTGTTCACCAGCGAACGGGCAATCGCCACCCGCTGACGCTCACCACCAGACAACTCAGACGGCCGATGTTTGCTCCGTTTTTCCAACCCTACCGCGGTCAACATCGCCCGGGCTTTATCCTGCGCCTCTGCGGGTTTGGCTCCACCGATTAACAGTGGCATTGCGACATTCTCCAATGCGGTAAAATCAGGCAGTAAATGGTGGAATTGATAGATAAAACCTAACTCTCGGTTACGTAATTCCGCTTTCGCGGTGGAAGAGAGCTGATTCAGTGAACGGCCCTGATAAATAACCTCGCCGGAGGTTGGGGAATCCAGACCACCCAACAGATGCAATAAGGTACTTTTACCTGAACCGGAACTGCCGACAATCGCCATCAGCTCACCAGCTTCGATAGTGAACGACACATTACGCAATACCTCAGTGTGCAATTGCCCTTCCTGATAGCGTTTGCACAAATCTAAACACTGTAATAATGGATGGTTACTCATAGCGTAAAGCCTCGGCAGGTTGTGCGGCGGCAGCGCGCCAGGAAGGATAAAGCGTGGACAACAAGGCAATCGCCATCGCCAACAGAGCAATCACGGTGACCTGTACCGGGTTAATCTCCACCGGCAAGGTGGCACCATCAATCAATAAACCGAGAATCGGGATAATCGTGTTCAATTGGCTGGCGAGCAAAATACCCAGCCCGGCACCAAGTAATGCGCCAATTACCCCGGCGGTAGCCCCCTGCACCATAAAGACCAGCATGATTTGGCGGCGGCTCAAGCCTTGAGTTTGCAAAATCGCCACTTCACCCTGCTTCTCCATCACTAACAGGCCCAACGAGGTAATTATATTAAAGGCTGCGACGGCAATAATCAGGCTAAGTAGCAACCCCATCATATTTTTTTCCATACGCACCGCCTGGAACAATTCGCCTTTACGCTCCCGCCAATCTTTCCATACCGTGCCTTCAGGCAACGCCTGTTGGCTCAGGCTATCAACAGACAAAGGTTGTGCAAGGAATAGACGCCAGCCGGTAATATTGCCAGCCGGATAACGCATCAGACGTGATGCATCCTGCTGATTAACCAGCATTTGATAGCCATCAACCTCACTGTCTGCGGCGAATGTTCCAATGATATTAAACAGCCGCTGGCTAGGAATGCGCCCCATTGGCGTGAACTGACTGGCGCTAGGGACCATCAAACGCAATGTTTCACCACGTTTAACACCCAACTGGCCCGCCAGTTTTTCGCCCAGGATAATATTGTAGCTCCCCGGCTGTAAATCCTTCAGGTGCACGTTAACCAAATAATCAGCCAGTGGTTCATGACGCTCGGGATCAACACCCAGCATCACACCAGCCGCCAGATTGCGGGCACTCTGCAACACCACATCCGCAGTGGTTAGCGGCACAATATCAGTAACGCCAGTCAACGATTTAAGTGCAGAGGCAGGGATCTTATTCGGGTCAAGAGAGCCTTGTGGCGTGGTAATCAGCGCCTGCGGCATCAGCCCCAAAATATTATTCTGCAAATCACGCTCAAAACCATTCATCACCGACAGTACCGTGATCAGCGCCATCACGCCAAGCGTGATGCCAATAGTAGAAAGCCATGAGACGAACCGACCGAAGCGGTCAGATGCACGCCCGCGCATATAACGCAGGCCAATAAATAGTGCGACAGGTTGATACATGAAATCTGTTTAGATCCTGTTGCTAAAGCAAAGTGATCGAGGATAATAAAGGGTACTACGCCTTTATGGAACCATTAACCGCCTATATCCTTCATATTTCAAGTTACAGGTGTGTTGGCCGCGCTCGTTTACCCGAATCACTTACTTTAGTAAGCTCATCGGGATTTTCTCGCTTGCCGCCTTCCTGCACCTTGAGATCTATTGGATATATCTCTGGCTTTTATTCCAAATCAGGGTGCCAGTCTGTGGCTATGCCCCCTCACGTGCTAGGATAGCCGCCGAGATAATTTGTCATCTGTTGTGCTGATACTGTCCTGCTGAACGGCAACATGGGTTAACGCTATCCCTGTTACTTGGTCATGCCGGTAGGCAGCACCCAAGTAAAAAGTCGGTAAGCAACTGATTTTGATATCATTTATGCTAGCCCATAGGGTGAAGGCTCATTAATACTCAAGCGCTTAGATAACTAAGTGATTGGGGTGAGCAAGGGCAGCCAACACCTCTGCCTCTTGAAGGGCGGCGGGTATACAAACTAAGAGACTGTTTAACTGCTTATGTCCCAACAATATCGTTATTCATTGCCGCAGCGGCCTGGTGATACCCGTCAATTAGGTCAGTTGACTGGCTCAGCCTGCGCGGTGGAATGTGCGGAAATCATTGAGCGCCATGATGGCCCGGTAATGTTAATTACCCCTGACATGCAAACGGCCCTGCGCTTGCGTGATGAGGTGCAACAATTCTCACTCCGCCCAGTAAGTACCCTATCCGATTGGGAAACACTGCCTTACGACAGTTTCTCGCCGCATCAGGATATTATTTCAGCGCGCCTTTCGTGTTTGTATCATCTGCCCGCGATGGATCGCGGTGTTATTATTCTCCCGATTAATACACTGATGCAACGCGTATGCCCGCATGAATTCCTACACGGCCATGCGCTGGTGATGAAAAAAGGCCAGCATCTGTCGCGTGATAAACTACGCGCACAACTTGAGCAGGCAGGATACCGCAGTGTTGATCAGGTAATGGAACATGGTGAGTTTGCGACCCGTGGGGCATTGCTTGATTTGTATCCGATGGGCAGTGAAGAGCCGTATCGAATTGATTTCTTTGATGATGACATTGACAGTCTGCGCGTGTTTGATGTTGATTCGCAGCGCACGCTGTCTGAAGTTGAACAGATAAACCTCCTGCCTGCGCATGAATTTCCGATAGACAAAACCGCAATCGAGTTATTCCGTAGCCAATGGCGTGAACAATTTGAAGTTCGCCGCGACGCTGAACACATCTATCAGCAAGTCAGTAAAGGCATCTGGCCTGCGGGTATCGAATATTGGCAACCCTTGTTCTTTAGCCAACCGTTGCCCTCACTGTTCAGTTATTTACCTGAAAATACCTTATTGGTAAATACCGGCGATCTGGAAGGTTCTGCTGAGCGTTTCTGGCTAGATGTGAATCAGCGCTTTGAAAGCCGCCGTGTTGACCCAATGCGCCCATTGCTGGCACCCGATACGCTCTGGTTACGGGTTGATTCGCTGTTCACTGAGCTAAAAAAGTGGCCTCGGCTGCAGTTCAAGACAGACCCACTGCCGACTAAAGCTGCCAATACCAATTTGCACTATCAGCCCCTGCCTGATGTGGCTGTGCAAGCACAGCAAAAAGCGCCACTGGATAACCTGCGCCGCTTTATCGAAACATTCAGTGGCAGCATCGTGTTTTCAGTCGAAAGCGAAGGCCGACGAGAAACGCTACAAGACCTGTTGGCCCGGATAAAAATCAGTCCGAGCCTGATTACAGCGTTACCACAAGCGGCGGCTCCCGGTCATTATCTGATGATCGGCGCCAGTGAACGCGGCTTCCTCGATACCGATAAACAATTAGCGCTGATTTGTGAAAGTGACCTACTTGGCGAGCGCGTCAGCCGCCGTCGGCAGGATAATCGGCGTACCATCAATACCGATACCCTAATCCGCAATCTGGCCGAGCTGCGCCCCGGTCAGCCAGTGGTTCATCTGGAACATGGTGTCGGCCGCTATCTGGGCTTAACCACGCTCGAAGCTGGCGGCATCAAAGCTGAATACCTGATACTGACCTACGCCGGTGAAGATAAGTTGTATGTGCCAGTCTCATCTTTGCATCTGATTAGCCGTTATTCCGGCGGTGCTGATGAAAATGCGCCACTGCATAAACTGGGCGGAGAAGCCTGGGGTCGGGCACGACAAAAAGCGGCCGAGAAAGTGCGAGACGTGGCAGCCGAACTGCTGGATATCTATGCCCAGCGCGCCGCCAAGTCTGGTTTTAAATTCAAACATGACCGCGAGCAATACCAGTTATTTTGCCAAAGCTTCCCGTTTGAAACCACGCCAGATCAGGAACAGGCCATTAATGCGGTTCTCAGCGATATGTGTCGGCCGCTGGCGATGGATCGCCTGGTATGTGGCGATGTTGGTTTCGGTAAAACCGAAGTGGCAATGCGTGCTGCGTTCCTCGCAGTTGCCAATAATAAGCAAGTAGCCGTATTGGTCCCCACTACACTACTTGCCCAACAGCATTTCGATAACTTCCGTGATCGCTTCGCCACTTGGCCGGTCAGGATAGAAATGATGTCCCGTTTCCGCAGTGCCAAAGAGCAGCAAGTGATTCTGGAGCAAGCCGCTGAAGGTAAAGTCGATATCATTATCGGCACCCATAAGTTGCTGCAAAGTGACCTGCGCTGGCAAGATCTCGGCCTGCTGATTGTCGATGAAGAGCATCGCTTCGGTGTTCGTCATAAAGAGCGGATCAAAGCGATGCGTGCCGATGTGGATATTCTGACCCTAACAGCCACACCGATTCCGCGTACCTTGAATATGGCGATGAGCGGCATGCGCGACTTGTCGATTATTGCCACCCCACCGGCGCGGCGCCTGGCAGTGAAAACCTTTGTACGGGAGTACGACAGCCTGGTTATTCGCGAAGCCATCCTGCGTGAGGTTCTGCGCGGTGGGCAGGTTTATTACCTGTACAACGACGTGGAAAACATTGAGAAGGCCACACAACGTCTGGCGGAGCTGGTTCCTGAGGCGCGTATCGCTATCGGTCACGGCCAGATGCGTGAACGGGATCTGGAGCGGGTGATGAATGATTTCCATCATCAGCGCTTCAACGTTTTGGTCTGTACCACCATTATCGAAACAGGTATTGATATTCCTAGCGCCAATACCATTATCATCGAGCGCGCGGATCACTTTGGCCTGGCGCAGCTACACCAATTGCGCGGCCGGGTTGGGCGTTCACATCATCAAGCTTATGCTTACCTACTGACGCCGAATCCGAAAGCGATGACCACGGACGCTAAAAAGCGGCTGGAAGCGATTGCCTCACTGGAAGATCTTGGTGCCGGCTTTGCGCTGGCAACCCATGATCTGGAGATTCGCGGCGCGGGTGAACTGTTAGGTGAAGACCAAAGCGGCCAGATGACCACCATTGGCTTCTCACTCTATATGGAGCTGCTGGAAAGCGCGGTTGATGCTTTGAAAGAAGGCAGAGAGCCATCTCTGGAAGATTTGACCAGCAATCAGACTGAAATTGAATTGCGCATGCCGGTGCTGCTGCCAGAAGATTTCATTCCAGATGTGAATGTTCGACTTTCATTCTATAAGCGTATCGCCAGTGCCCGCAATGAGACGGAACTTGATGAGCTAAAAGTGGAGTTAATCGATCGTTTTGGCAAACTGCCCGACCCAGCACGTTATCTGTTGCACACCGCAGAGTTACGCCAGCAGGCACAAAAATTGGGCATCAAACGAATTGAAGGTAATGAGCGCGGTGGCTTTATTGAATTTAGTGATAAGAACAAAGTCGATCCTGTCTATCTGATTGGGCTATTACAGCGCCAGCCACAGATATACCGCCTGGAAGGGCCAACCAAGCTGAAGTTTATGCAAGATTTAACTGATCGTTCACAGCGACTGAAATTTATCAGTGAGTTGTTGGCCGCCTTTGCGCAGCATCGGGTAGGTTAATCAGCGAGTTAATGCGGGTTTCTCAGCAATGAGAGACCCGCGTTAATGCTAATGCCACTCGCTTAAATTTTTTGCCGGGTTTGCGGCAAAAATATGTTCTGTTTAAACGATCAGAATTAGCACTAAATCGCGGGTTCTTGGTACCAGGTCTTGGACAACAGATTTTGTATTATGCTCGGTCGTTCAGTATTAGTTGACCATTTTTATCGATCGGGATCTGCGTACCTGGATCACGATCCATACGAATTTTTCCCTGCTGATCACCAATTTTGTAGGTTACGTCATATCCCAGCATTTTTTGTGACTTGTCATAGACAGTCTGGCAACGCTGTTGAGTGGTGGTATAGGTATCACCTTCCTGCATATTACTTTGCACGCGGTTACCGGCATATCCGCCAGCCAACGCACCGGCAACAGTAGCGATATCCTTCCCTCGCCCGCCCCCTACCTGATGTCCCAGAACCCCACCAGCAACCGCACCCAACACTGAGCCAGCAATCTGATTCTCGTCTTGTACGGGTTTACGGTGAGTAACCGTGACATTACGACATTCCTGCCGAGGCGTTTTGACCGTTTCTTTAATCGGTGTCGCCGCAATAACTTGTGCATATTGCGGCGCGCCAGAGAAAACATTCATACTCGCAACTGCGGCAATTCCCAGAGCGGCCGCAATACCGATACCCACGCCTGCTAACATTGATTTGTTCACAGGAAATCCTCCTGAAAGTGTTACCACGCATCTTCTGCCCCAGAATTCCAGCGTAAAAACAGAAAATCTGACAGTTTCCGACACCAAAGGCTGTCTCTGATTAGCGGAATACGGCGTGCGTGACTCGCCGTCTGTAAACACCATGGAGTCTGCACAAAGTCGTTTGAGCTAGCAATAAGACAAATGGACTAAAAACCCAGATAATAGGTGTAAATGAATATGTTTAGGAGGAATCCGACTGTGGGTATTTGCGACCGCGAAATTTTATGCTGCAAATTTCACATTACGGGCGAACATTTTTAACGTTAAGTGCCTGAGATTGAGCAAAAAAAAACCGCCACCTTTGACTAACGGCAGCGGTTTGTTTAAGTGAGAAGACGATTAGTGCAACTTCAAGCGCGGGCGAATAACCCGATTAATCCCACCCACCAGCATCATCAGGCCAGTCTTGGTATAGCCATGTAATGCCACCTGGTGCATACGATACAGTGAGATATACACCACACGAGCAACACGCCCTTCGACCATCATTGAACCGCGCATCAGGTTGCCCATTAGGCTACCCACAGTGCTGAACTTCGACAGAGAAACCAGTGAACCGTGGTCTTTATAGATATACGGCTTCAACGGTTGCTCATTAAGCAACGCCAGAATATTGCTGTAGCAACGGCTGGCCATCTGGTGAGCCGACTGCGCGCGCGGGGGAACAAAACCGCCACTTGCCTGCGGGCAAGAAGCACAGTCACCAATAGCAAAGATATTCGCATCACGCGTCGTTTGCAGCGTTGGTTCCACCACTAACTGATTAATACGGTTGGTTTCCAGCCCAGCGATATCTTTCATAAAGTCCGGTGCTTTGATCCCCGCCGCCCACACCATCAGGTCAGCGTTAATGAACTCACCCTCTTTGGTGTTCAGGCCTTTTTCGTCCGCACTGGTCACCATGGTTTTGGTCAGCACGCGCACGCCGAGTTTAATCAATTCCTGATGCGCGGCCGCTGAAATGCGCGGGGGTAATGCGGGTAGAATCCGCTCGCCAGCTTCCACCAGCGTCACATTCAGTGCTTGATTGTCCAAGCCCTCAAAACCGTAGCTATGCAGTTGTTTCACCGCATTGTGCAGTTCCGCAGAGAGTTCCACACCGGTAGCCCCCCCACCGACGATCGCAATGTTAACTTTCCCTTTTTCACCCGGTTGCGCTGAATATTTCAGGAACAGGTTCAGCATTTCATTATGGAAACGGTGTGCCTGATGCGGGTTATCAAGGAAAATGCAGTTCTCTTTTACGCCTGGCGTACCAAAATCGTTAGAGGTACTGCCTAAGGCCATGACCAGAATGTCATAGGTCAATTCACGTTGGGTCACCAGCACATCACCGTGTTCATCGCAAATCTCAGCCAAACTGAGTGTTTTGGTTTCACGGTTAATGTCAGTTAAGGAACCTAACTGGAAGTTAAAGTGATGGTTACGCGCATGAGCCAGATAGCTCAATGCATCGACGCCATCATCAAGAGAACCAGTGGCTACTTCGTGTAACAGTGGTTTCCACAGATGACTGTGATTGCGATCAACCAGAACGATGTCCGCTTTCTTGCTGCGGCCCAGCTTATGGCCCAGACTCGTCGCCAGCTCAAGACCGCCGGCACCACCACCAATAATAACGATTTTCTTCTTCGGCGTTGTCAAAATGACCCCCTAAATGTGAACCAATTGTTAGCTAAGGGTAAAAGAATAATATCCTTAGATAACATAGGGTTCGCTGATGCTAAATCAATAATCTGTAGCCAGAATATCATGCAGGGTTATTTGGTCATACCAAAATTGATATATATCAACTTTTTTTGATTAAAGTGGCAGCATAGGGAATCTTTCTGGAATAGGATTCAAATAGTTAGCGTTTAGTCACAGTTTAGAATTTTTCTATTTGCAGCGAGGAAAAATCTTATTTTGCCGTTTTTAAGCAACAAAACGGCCTGGATAAAGGATTTAAACTCCCTTCCCCAAACCGGTTAGCAGAACGTTATAAGCTTTACAATTAACCAATCTTTAACAAACCGACAGTTTTAGGCTCAGCAGTCACTTTACGCTAGCCAAGAGTTTTAAAGGCTTTAATGCGCTGAAGGTGGGGTGAAAGATCCTTAAACTTGTGGTTTTGTTTCTCGTCCCAAACAATTTCATAATAAGGATGTAGGTCACCCGCAGTTCGCTGGCTATCAAGCATTTCATCATGACGAGACAACACCACCAGGCAACGATCGCGATTTTTCTCGCGAAAGTCATTAATACACTTGCTGGCGATATCAACATACTCTTCTGGGCGGTCGATTTTACCGCCCATATTGTCCTGCGGATACAGATTCGGGTTGAAAGCAACCTGTCGAATACCGCACAGGAAACCAATGCGCTCGGCCCAAAACCCGCCTAAACCAACACCACAAATCAGTGGTTTGACATCACCGCCCTGCTGAATGGCTTTATCCACTTCTTTCAGTAAATGCTGCATATCATGTCGAGGATGCAAGGTGCTGTAACTGATAAAACGCACATCTGGATCGATAAATTGCAGTTGCAGGACTTTCTCGTGATTACCGGGGCTATTGGAATCAAAACCATGTAAATAGACAATCATATTTATCCTCGCGACTTATACTTGTCATACGTCAAGCTGCATGTGCGTTAGCTACACTCAACTACTCGGCCCATCCGTGAGCCTCACCTCGTTGAGGCCGCTGCAACTCGAATTATTTAGAGTATATAACTTATTTCAATTGGCTCTTATGTGCATCCCAACGTGCGCTGAGTGCAGTTAATGCCTTATTCGCCTGTTGCCAGCGTGATGACCCCATCAATGATTGACGCTCAAACTGCCCAGAATGATACAAGCGCGCAACCTGATCCGCTTTGACCGGAGACAGGTTATCTAGCACGCTGATGGCACCCTGGCGGTTATTACACACCAAAATCATATCGCAACCGGCATCCAGCGAAGCCTGCCCGCGCTCGGCGTAACTGCCCATTATCGCAGCACCTTCCATCGATAAATCATCTGAGAAGATAATGCCATCAAAACCTAATTCCTGACGCAATATCTGCTGGAGCCAATACGCCGAGCCGCTGGCCGGGCGCGCATCAGCTTCAGTATAAATCACGTGAGCAGGCATGATGGCATCCAGCAGTCGCCGCTCGATCAACTCGCGAAATATAACCATATCATGAGTACGGATTTCTGCCAGTGGTCGATTATCATGTGGCGTCTCCTTATGGGAATCGGCGGTGACCGCACCATGACCGGGGAAATGCTTACCGGTGGTCTTCATCCCGGCACTATGCATTCCTCGGATAAAGCATTCCGCCATTGCCAGAGCCTGTTGTGGCTCGCTGTGGAAAGAGCGCTCACCAATAGCGGCGCTAACATGGCCGATATCCAGTACTGGCGCAAAACTGATATCGATATCCATCGCTATCATCTCTGCCGCCATCAGCCAACCGGCCTCTTGCGCCAGCTTAGCTGCCGTAGCTGCATCATTAATAGCGGCAAACGACTGGGCCGCAGGCAGGCGAGTAAAGCCATCACGAAAACGCTGCACCCGGCCCCCTTCCTGGTCAACGGCCACCACCAGACGCTCACGAGAGGCCGCCCTGATTTGACGAACTAGCTCACGCAACTGCTCCGCATCATGAAAGTTACGGCTGAACAAAATCAGACCGCCCACCAGTGGGTGTTTTAAAATCTCACGCTCTTCAGCATCCAGCTCATAGCTGGCGACGTCTAACATTACTGGTCCCACAACAACCTCACTTCATTCAATAAAATACCCCTCGGACGGGGCCGCCACAGGGGGTCGATTTGCCTGGCTGCTACGCCAATTTCTTTGGGTAACGCTACGAATTAAAACGATAAATTAAACCGCTGGCGCAGTGGCGACGCCCATTGTAAAAATGTCTCATCACCCGTTTGCTGCCAGCGCACCTCAAACCACATCAGCATCAGGTAATCAATCCACGGTAACCAGCGCTGTATCTGCTGTGATAAGCGTTTGATGTCAGGGTATCCCTGCTCACTCGCGCAGTAGTGCTGTAAAAAGGCATGTTGTTGTGGCAATAACCAGTTATTGCCGCGAAACAGCGCCGCAATATCCAATGCGATATCCCCATCGGCAGCATATTCCCAATCAATCAGTTTCAGCCCGGTTGGGGTCATTAACACATTGCCGGGATGGACATCCATATGCAACGGCGCCAACTTAATAGGCTGCGGTAGCGGGCGGCGCAGAAAGTCATGTTGGCGGCGCAACCAGGCAGGTGAGCGGCGCGTTGAGTCAATCAATTGCCCATAGCGGGTTAACTGACGGCGCAAGTCGAAACGGTAGCCGCTGATGGGCAGATGATGCAGACGGGCCAATAACTGTGGCAACTGCCCATTATCTGATAATTCAATAAATTGCTCATTAGTGACAACGTCACCTTCAAGCCAATTAACCACTAACCAGTACTGATCGGCGGCAATAATGGCCGGTGAGAAATGCTGATTGGCCACGTGTCGTAACAGTTTTCGTTCCCGCCGCCGGTTCACCCCCAACTGACGTTTGGCTAGTGATTGTTGACGTGCCAACCAGTCAATATTGGGTGCTGTAATACGCCAGCTTTCACCGGTTAGCCCCGCGACCGGACTAAAGTGATAATCGGCGATTTTCATCGCCGGATTTATGCTGTCAATGAATGCATACAGAGAGGGATCAGCGCTGAACCGGGCCATTACCAGACCAAATGATTTCGCCTGATTGCGCCTGCATCAATTGCATTTCAATGGTTGGCGACTTCACATCACCACTCACATCGCTGTACAGCACATATTGAGCGCCGACATAGCGGGCCAAACCAATCGCTTTGCTGCGCGACCCCAGGCTATCTTCTTCCGAAAGCCCCAGCGTTTGCTTAGCAACGGCTAATTGTTGCGGCGAGATCAAAACAAACTTTTTATTCGACGCTAGCACTTGATGTAATGCGGCGGTGGCTTTCGCCGTTTGCAATGCACCATTGGTGTTGTTTTTAACGCTATCCAATAGCAGAATGCTGCCATTCGCCACTTCGTTGTTATTCACCATTTTCGCCACCAACGGCTCGACACTGATAGCCCAATCGATAGATTGCACTTTCGGTGGCTGCGGCACGGTGTCTACCGGCGGAGGTGTCTCAACGACAGGGGGGGTTACCGGTTCAATGGTGACGGGCGGTGTCGTTGGTGCAACAGGCGTCCGGGACGGACAACCGGTCAGCACTAGCGCTGCTAAAACCACAAATAAATACCTTTTCATTGCCCTACTCCAATGGTGAAAATCAATCGGTTATAAAAATAAATGAAGGCGTGCACTGCGCGCATTAAAATTATTATTAACTGACTGAATAGTGACATCGTCCCCTGGTGCTATCATCATAAAACGCGGCGCTTCCAGCGGCGGCACATCTAAGCCCTGGGTATCATACCAATAAAAACGGTAGTTGATTCTTACCGGCTTATTCTGGCTATTCGTGATAACTGAACGCGCAACATTATTGCCAGAAGAGAGTGATACTGTGGGTTGAGAAGCCAAAATACCTGCCGTCAGAACCGACGAATCCATTACCACGGTTTGCTGTTTATTTACTGCAATCCCTTTCGGGTTGCTGCACCCCAATAATGTCGCGATACACGCCGACACCATCACCGGTAATAAAAACGCCTTAACACGGCGCATAGGCTTACCTCATTTAGACTCAATCATTATGCCGCTATTGATGCAGCATCATTATTTATGTGACAACAATGAACCCAGATAGCGACCACCAACCAGGTGCATATGAATATGATAGACCACTTGCCCGGCATGTTGGTTGCAGTTGATGATCAGGCGATAACCCTCTTCGGCAATGCCTTCTTGTTGTGCAAGTTTAGCCGCCACGGTAATCATACGACCCAGTGTGGCTTCATGTTCTGCCGTGACATCATTCACAGTTGGAATAAGAATGTTGGGAATGATTAAGATATGGGTGGGTGCCTGTGGGGCAATATCACGAAACGCCGTCACCAGCTCATCCTGGTAGACCACGTCGGCAGGAATTTCACGGCGGATAATTTTGCTGAAAATCGTTTCTTCGGCCATTACGCATTTCCTTTATCATTATAAAACGGAGAATGCGTAGTATGAGCGACAAATTCTATTGATTTCAACCTCAATAATCAGCCTCTGGCATAAGCCGCCGCTTTTTCAAACAAAGCGGGCTCTGGGCGAATCCCCGTATACAGCACAAATTGCTCAACCGCCTGAATAGCAAATACTTCTGCGCCAGTAATAACGGTTTTCTGCTGTGCTTTGGCGTAACGGATAAGTGGGGTGACTGCCGGCAGTGCCACCACATCAAAAATGATATCCGCACTATCTATTTCACCCTGAGTAAATGCCAGAGCATCGGCATCCTTCCCCCCCGACATCCCCACCGGCGTAGCATTAATCAACACATTAGCCCGAACATCCTGCATATCAGGGCGATAAATATAACCTGATTGATCCGCTAACTGCTTACCTGTCACTTCATTTGTCGCAATGATATAACCCTGCTTAAAACCTGCATTTTTTAATGCAAAAGCCACTGCTTTTGCCATGCCACCACTGCCACGTAAAGCAAAAACCTGCTTTGATGACACCTGATATGTCGCAAGCAACATGGCGATGGCGATATAGTCGGTGTTGTACGCCTTAAGGTAGCCTGCGGTATTGACCAGAGTATTTACTGAGTTAATGGCTTTAGCTGATGGGTCCATCTCATCCACCAGCGGAATCACCGTCTCTTTAAAGGGCATTGAGATGGCACAACCACGAAATCCCAGCGCCCGCACACCACCGATGGCGGCAACAAGATCAGTGGTGGTAAAAGCCTTATACAGATAATCGAGGTCTAAGGCATCGTACAAAAAGTTGTGAAAACGGGTACCAAAGTTACTGGGCCTGGCCGCCAGAGAAATACACACTTGGGTGTCTTTATTTAAATACCGGGTCATCTTCTCACCTTAAATAGTCATTACGCCCTGCCCGTACAAGCTTTTCATACCGAAGGACGGTGGGCGATAAGCCCTTGCTGTACTAAAAATTATCGGCTAAAAAGGTGATATTAAAAACTGCTGAGATTCATTCAATAGAGATCCTCTTTTATGGTCAGTCGACGTCTTGAGCAACAATATTTACGCTTATTGGGCGTGGTTGGGGTGCAACAGGTTACGATTACACTGCAAGAATTAGCCGACAAGCTTAGCTGCACTAAGCGCCATATGCGGACATTGCTGGTTAAAATGCAACAGGCTGGCTGGTTAATATGGCAGTCAGAAGCTGGCCGTGGTCGCCGTTCACATTTACAACTATTGCGGAACACTCATCAACTATTGATTGAAAAAGCGGAACAGTTATTGGATTCAGGCGATTTCAACGAGGCCATTGCGCTACTGGGAGAAGATAAGCAGCTTATTACCCCGTTGCTCCGAACCAAGTTGGGGTACCGGATACGTGATGACTATCAAGCCTTGCGAATTCCCTACTACCGCGCCATGGCTAACCTTTATCCTGGAACCCCACTGCGCCGATCTGAATTACATTTAGTTCGGCAGATCTTTAATGGTCTGACGCGGATAAATGAGGAAAACGGCCAAGTTGCCACCGATTTAGCCCATCAATGGCGCATGTTGGACCCATTACACTGGCGCTTTTACTTACGCCCTGGCGTACAGTTTCATGATGGTCGCGAGCTTTCCAGCCATGATGTGGTCAACTCATTGATGCGTTGTACTGACTTGCCGCTATTTTCACATATTCAATACGTCAGCGCATATGGGCCACTGAGTGTCATTATCGAACTGAATCAACCCGACCCGCAGCTTGCGCTATTGCTGACTCACCACGCAGCACTGATTTTGCCGAGCGACCACGCCTCACGACCCGATTTTGCGTCTTATCCGGTAGGCACCGGCCCTTATCGGGTCGCCGAAAATGATGATTGGCATTTGCAGATAAAATCCTTTGACCACTATTTTGGTTTTCGTGGCCTGCTGGATGAAGTTGAAGTCCTTATCTTCCCTGATCTGGCCCGTCAGCATACGCAAACGCCAACTGTACTCGCTGAGCAACTGAGTATTGATCATATTCAGAGTGCAACGTGGCTAAGCTCCAGTATCAGTGATATTGATTATGTCGCTGGATTCGCTGCCAGCCTGACGGGTAAACCTTCAGATTCAACCCAAGAGATGTTTTTGGAACGGGGTGGATATTTTCTGTTATGTGACAGCCGCTCACCCCATTGGCACCACATAGAGCAACGCCGTTGGCTGCGAGAGGTACTCAATCCATATAACGTTACCCAACGGTTGATTGAACCAATTCGCCCGTTCTGGGTACCCGCCAGCAGTGTTTTACCGACATGGTTCCACTCAATGCATTCAGGAGATAAAAGTTCTCCTTTCGCCGCGACGACAATGGCTGATGACAGCCCGGTGTTAACCTTGGCCTATCATGCCCAACACCCAGAATATACGATGCTGGTTACGGAAATGTCGCATATTTTGGCAGCACAGGGGATTAGGCTAGTGGTATCAGAGCTTGATTACGCCACCTGGGCCAAGGGCGATGCCGATGTTGATTTGTGGCTGGGGACGGTGAATTTTGCAGTTCCAGAAGAGTGGAATATCGGGGCATGGTTACTGGGTATGCCGCTATTGCGCCAATCTATTGTAGGTGGTGATGAGATGCGTTTGCAGACATACCTGCACAACTGGCGTAACCAGTCCCTCAGTACCGAGCAATTAGTCAGAGAGGTTATAGCTGACGGCTGGTTACAGCCATTATTCCATCACTGGATGCGCCTGAAAGCCCCACCGCAGGCTCAGGGCGCACATCTGAATAACCTTGGTTGGTTTGATTTCCAGACGACATGGTTATAACCACAGTAACGTTTTTCCAACAAAAAAAGGGAGGCTTTCGCCTCCCCTTTGCACTCCCCAAACCTGAATTAATGGTTACGAATATACTCGTCCATATCTGTTTTCAGGTTATCTGATTTAGTCCCGAAGATAGCCTGAACACCAGACCCTGCCACCACTACACCCGCAGCACCCAGTCGCTTCAGACCAGGTTGGTCAACCTTGGAGACATCCGCCACGCTGACACGCAGACGGGTAATACAAGCATCCAGGTTAGTGATGTTCTCTTTACCACCAAACGCATTTACCAGTGCCGCTGACATTTCTGTGCCGCCCTGGACAGTTTGCTCAGTGGTTGTCTCTTCACGACCCGGTGTTTTCAGGTCCAGTTTGGTAATCAGCACACGGAAGATGGTGTAGTACACCAGACCGTAGCAAATACCCACCAGAGGGAACAGCCAGATACGGCTACTGTTACCACTGAGAACAATGAAGTCAATCAAACCATGGGAGAAGCTGGTACCGTCACGCATTCCAAGCAGAATACAGATTGGGAACGCCAGACCAGCCAAAATTGCATGGATAACATACAAAATTGGTGCCACGAACATGAAGGAGAATTCAATTGGTTCGGTGATACCCGTCAGGAATGAGGTCAGTGCTGCGGAGATCATGATCCCGCCCACTTTAGCGCGGTTTTCCGGCTTGGCTGAATGCCAAATCGCAATCGCAGCGGCTGGCAGACCGTACATTTTGAACAGGAAGCCACCAGACAGTTTACCGGCAGTTGGGTCACCCGCCATGTAACGTGGAATGTCACCGTGGAACACCTGACCTGCTGCGTTGGTGTATTCACCAATTTGCATTTGGAATGGTACGTTCCAGATATGGTGCAGACCGAATGGTACCAGCGCACGTTCAACTACGCCGTAGATACCAAAAGCAACGACTGAGTTCTGGTAAGCCGCCCATTGGGAGAAGGTCTGGATCGCAGTACCGATAGGTGGCCATACGAAGGACAGGATCACACCAACGAAAATAGCGGTGAAACCAGAAATAATCGGAACAAAGCGTTTGCCCGCAAAGAAACCGAGATATTCAGGTAACTGAATACGGTAGAAGCGGTTGAACATGTAGGCGGCTATAGCACCTGCAATAATCCCGCCCAGTACCCCAGTATCGGCTAAATGTTTGGCCGCAATTTCTTCTGCTGGCAGATGCAAGACCAGAGGCGCTACCACAGCCATGGTTTTCACCATGATGCCGTAAGCAACAACTGCCGCCAACGCGGATACACCGTCGTTATTGGTAAAGCCGAGTGCAACGCCAATAGCAAAGATTAATGCCATGTTAGCAAAGACGGAACCGCCCGCTTCTGCCATTACGTGAGAGACTACTGTTGGTAGCCAGCTAAAATTCGCGGAACCGACACCCAGCAGAATACCTGCGATGGGTAAGACGGATACCGGTAGCATTAGCGATTTACCTACCTTTTGCAGGTTTGCAAATGCGTTCTTAAACATAGTTGAGTGTGCTCCTGAGTAATAGTGCTTTTCTGCTGTTTCTAGCGTTTATTGGCATTACAAAGGGGGGAGTAAGCCTTTGCGAATAAGGGTGTCTAAAGCACCCTTTTAATTTTTACGAAGAGTAAAATAAATAGCCTGCTTAATGTTTGATGGCAGTCACGTTTCTTTCAAGAAAGCGCTTAATTTGCATCAAATCGCGCATTTTTTGTAAAAAAACGTCAACAAGACCTGCCCTCACCCAATAAATCGGGTGAGAACATTACTCGTTCCGGGGATTAATTACGAGCTTAAAAAAAAGTATTATGAAGGAGGCTAACTATTTTCACTGGCGAGCCGGGAAGGGTCCAGATGAAATAACCGGCAGAAGTTGTCAGTCGTCGCCTGCGCCAGTGATTCAAGACTCACGCCTTTCAGCACTGCCATATACTCTGCAACATCACGGACATAGGCTGGTTGATTCTCTTTGCCACGGTGGGGAACCGGGGCCAGATAAGGTGAATCGGTTTCTACTAATATCCGATCCAGCGGAACATAACGGGCCACATCACGCAGTTGTTCCGCATTACGAAAAGTGAGAATCCCCGAGAATGAGATATAAAAACCGAGGTCTAATAGCGTTGCTGCCGTGGCTTTGTCTTCTGTAAAGCAATGTAAAACACCACCACACTCCTGCGCCTGCTCTTCCTGCAAAATTGCGAGTGTATCTTCACGCGCATCGCGGGTATGCACAATCACCGGTTTGTTTAATTCGCGACCAATACGAATATGTTCACGGAAAGAGGCTTGTTGCAGCGGGATATTATCTTGCTGATAAAAATAATCCAGCCCGGTCTCGCCCATCGCCACCACATTATCTGCCGCAGCCAGGCTTCTGAGTTGCTGAAAATCATAGCCACCATCGAGATTCAACGGATGAACACCACATGAAAATGCCACATTTTGGCGTTCGCCAATAAGGGATGTCATGGCAGAAAAGCTCGGTAACGTAGTGGCTACCGCCAGGACGAAACCGACATCTCGCGCATTTGCTTTGGCTAATACATCATCGACGCTGCTGTGCAACGTCTGGTAATCAAGGCTATCAAGATGGCAGTGTGAATCTACTAACAACATAATATTAAACTCTTCCATACTTTTCATAATTGAAGCCGCAGGGGCGCTCGCTATATTCGTTACTCGGCCCATCCTTCGGCCAGCCGCTGCAACGCCAATTACGTTGAGTGTACAATCAAGGTGAGGTGGAATAGGTGCCGGTGGATAACGCGGTTTCCCAGTTAAGTAACAACTCAGTGAGTAACAATTCACGGTTGACACCGACGACAGATAGTAATTGATGACGGCATTTTGCCAGTTGTTGCGTTGACTGAAGCAACACCAGTGTGGTGGCTACGCGTGCCAACTGTTGTACCAGCGGCAATTGATCCTGATTAACAGCAAACTCGCCAGCACCTTGTTGCCATTTCAAAGCATCCAGCAGCAGCGAAGAGAGCCATTGGAGGCGTTCAGCTGCATCATCATGGTTCAACTGCACTAACAATGACAGTAGATCCGAACTGTTCAATGCACTACTGAGCGCGCTACACAGCGCAGTTCGTAGAGTCCAGCGCTCCGGTTGCAACAACCGCTCGGCTGCCAAGGGTGCGCCCTCACTCAATTTAAGCGCGGCCAGTGCCGTCACCGGTTCTGCTTGAGTCTGGCGTTGCAGCCATTGCAAACTGAGTGCGGTATCTGGGCAGGCTAAATACCAGTAAAAACAGCGGCTACGCAGCGTAGCTAACAAACTGGCGGGTTGATGGCAGTCCAGCAGGAAATAGGTTTTCTCCGGTGGCTCTTCCAAGGTTTTCAATAAGGCATTTGCCGCCGCATCGGTCAACAGTTCGGCGTGTGGCAACCACACCACCTTAGCCCCACCTTGTTGTGCATGGGAATAGAGCTTATCTATCTGCTGACGCACCAATTCGACCCCAATACTGCTTTTACCTTTTTCCGGTGCCAGTACATACCAGTCCGGGTGGTTACCCGCCAGCATTAAACGGCAGCTATGGCATTCACCACAACTTTTCTCACCTTGCCGCTGCTGGCACATTAGCCAGCGACTGAGGCCATAAATCAACGCCTCTTCGCCATTACCGGGCAAGGAGTGGAGTAATAACGCGTGGTGCCCGCGCCCGGCAGTATGCTGCCCTATCAACTGGCGATAAGGGGCCGTAAGCCACGGATACCATTTCATTATGCGGTTTCCCAGCTGGCCAGCCATTGAGTCAGTACCCGGCTGATTGATGTGCTCACTTGCTCAAGAGATTGGGAGGCATCGATGGTTTTTATGCTGCTATCAGCGGCGGCCAGTTCGAGATAGCGTGCCCGCGTGCGTTCAAAAAAGGCCAGCGACTCTTGTTCAATACGATCCAACTCGCCACGGGCACGAGCGCGTGCTAAACCGACCACAGGCGGCAGATCAAGATACAGCGTTAGATCAGGGCGGAATTCACCCAATACGGTATCACGCAGTGACGTCATCAGTTGGCTATCAATGCCACGCCCTCCTCCCTGATACGCCTGAGATGAGAGATCATGGCGATCACCCACCACCCAACTGCCTCGAGCCAGCGCCGGTTTAATTACATTCTCAACTAATTGTACTCGCGCGGCATACAGCATCAGCACTTCGGCTTTATCTGTCAGGACTTCACCATCAATACCTTGTTTAATCAAATCACGCAGTTTTTCTGCCAATGGTGTCCCACCCGGCTCTCGGGTAAAAACAATATCGTTAATCCCTTGGGCGCGCAGCGTGGCAACCACGGTGTCTCTGGCGGTGGTTTTCCCTGCCCCTTCCAGCCCTTCAATAACGATAAATTTACTGTTCATTTTTATCCTTAAGCGATTGACGATAGACCCGTACCGCTTGGTTATGACTGGCTAAATTGGTGGTAAATGTATGCCCGCCCTTACCATCTGCCACAAAGTAGAGATAGGCGGTTTTGGCCGGATGCGCGGCAGCCGTCAGTGATGCCAGCCCCGGCATGGCTATTGGGGTGGGCGGCAAACCAGAAATCACATAGGTATTATAAGGTGTTGGTGTATCTAAGTCTTTACGACTAATGTTGCCATTATACTTGTCACCCATACCATAAATGACTGTAGGGTCAGTTTGCAGGCGCATACCAATCCGCAGACGGTTAATAAACACCGATGCGACTTTAGTGCGTTCTTCATTTACTGCGGTTTCTTTTTCGATGATAGATGCCATGGTGACCAGCTCACCCGGTGTCTTATAGGGTAAAGATTCCTCTCGCCCTTGCCAAATTTCATCAACCGTCTTTTCCATCTTCGCATGGGCACGTTTGAGTAAGGCCAGATCAGTCGTCCCGGCGGTATAGGAGTAGGTATCAGGATAGAGCCAACCCTCAGGGTGATCACTGTCTTTTAACCCCAGTAACACCGCAATCTCACTATCACTTTTGCCGGCCAAAACATGTTTTACGTATTTCGACTGCTGCAACTCATCCAGCCAGTCACGTAGCCGCTTGCCCTCAATAAAGCGCACGGTAAATTGTGCTTCTTTACCACTGGCGAGTAATTCCAGCATGCCGCGCACCGTCATGCCAGGGGTAAAACGGTAAGTCCCCGCCTTAAATTTTGCCAACTCAGGCTCTATACGTAACAGCCAGGGGAACAAACGGGTGTTTTTAATCACGTGGTCACGTTGCAGTAAATTCTCCAATGCGACCCGCCCCGTACCGGCGGGGAGTTTAAAGATGGTTTCTTGCTGGATAGCCAGCGGCTGGTCCGCAAAGTGTTGTATTTTCTGATAACCCAACAGCACTAATCCCAAACAGATAGCGGCAAAAAGGATTACAACTCGGGTGCTTTTTATTTTCATCGGGTGGCCATCTTCAAATTAAAGGTAGTCATCTACGCTATACATTAAAACCAACATGCTGCTGAGACCATCAGTTATGCATCGCAACAATACTGATTCAGGAAATCAAACAACTGACGCGAGTGATAAAGCCATTTATCGGCGCGGTTCACAGACAGTAGCGGCATCAGCGCGTTGCACACGATAATTTCATCCGCATCAGCCAGTGCCTCCAGTGGCTGCGCCACAATCGCTACCTGCTGCCCATGCCCGGCCAGACAGGTAATAATCATCTGGCGCATGATGCCATCAACACCCGACTGGCTTAAGTCCGGGGTAAATATTGCACCACCTTTACGCCAGAATAAATTAGCCGCACAGCATTCCACCAGCAGGCCCGCAGTGTCAAGCACCAGTGCCTCATCAGCCTCTGTCTGCTCAAGATGCGCACGAATCAACACTTGCTCAAGGCGATTCAGGTGCTTAACACCCGCCAGCAATGGGCTGCGAGCTAATGTCACCGGGCTTAATGCCAATGAAATACCCCGCTCACGCCAACTATGATAATGCGCCGGATAATCACTAAGCGAAATAATGCGCGTAGGGTGCTGACAAGCAGTACCGCTGTAGCCGCGCCCACCGCTACCCCGGCTAATAATCACTTTCAGTACCCCATCTTCAGTATGGTTTGCCGCCTTGACCATTTCCTTAGTCAAGGCATTCCAGTTTACTGTCGGCATCAACAAGCGTTCGGTTGCCTGTTGCAGGCGCAGTATATGTTTATCAAGCCACACTACCCGACCATGAGATACCCTTGCCGTCGTAAAGCAGCCATCACCAAACTGCACTGAGCGGTCTGACGCTGAAATCAAATTTTGCTCTATACCATTAATCCAGAACATTCAGACTCTCTTTAAATGGGAGGGGTATTGTTTGCCATACATTCAGTTGCTAAATATACCTTGCCAGTAAATATATACTGTACATAAATAAAAATTGTACATGGCGACAGTAGCAGATTTAGTCAATGGCTGTTTTCAGATTTATCTCTTATTAAGACAGTGATTATGGCGGGATGTTATCTCTTTCTTACTTGGCACTGTGGCGCGACGTTAGCGGTGACAGCACTCACGTTGAGCCATTAAGTGATGCGGGGTTAACCTAATAAAAGACCCGGAAAACCGGGCCTTTTTAGCAGCAGAAGCTTAACAGCAGAAGTTAGACCTTGCGGAAAACTAAAGAACCGTTAGTGCCACCGAAGCCGAAGGAGTTACACAAGGTGTACTCCATATCTTTTACCTGACGGGCTTCATGCGGAACAAAATCCAAATCACAACCTTCATCCGGGTTATCCAGATTAATGGTTGGCGGAATAGCTTGATCACGCAACGCCAGCACAGTGAAGATAGACTCAACCGCACCGGCTGCACCTAACAAGTGCCCAGTCATGGATTTGGTGGAACTGACCATCACTTTGCGGGCATCTTCACCAAATACAGACTTAACTGCCTGCGTTTCGGCTTTGTCGCCAGCAGGAGTCGATGTGCCATGGGCATTGATATAGCCGATTTGAGATGCGGTCACACCCGCATCACGTAATGCATTCACCATTGCCAGCGCTGCTCCTGAACCGTCTTCCGGTGGAGAGGTCATGTGATAGGCATCGCTGCTCATCCCAAACCCAACAACTTCAGCATAGATTCTTGCACCACGTTTCTTCGCGTGCTCGTACTCTTCCAGCACCATCATGCCTGCGCCGTCACCCAGAACGAAACCATCACGGTCTTTATCCCACGGGCGGCTTGCGGCTTGCGGATTATCGTTACGAGTAGACAATGCACGAGCGGCACCAAAACCACCGACACCCAGTGGAGTACTGGCTTTTTCAGCGCCACCTGCCAGCATGACATCCGCATCATTGTAAGCAATGATACGTGCCGCTTGACCGATGTTATGCACACCAGAAGTACAGGCAGTCGCGATAGAAATACTTGGCCCACGCATACCACACATAATGGTCAGATGGCCGGCAATCATGTTAACAATGGTTGATGGCACGAAGAACGGGCTAATTTTACGTGGCCCACCATTCACCAGCGCGGTGTGGTTCTCTTCAATCAGACCCAACCCACCAATACCAGAACCAATAGCGGCACCGATACGAGGAGCATTGGCTTCGGTTATTTCAAGCCCTGAGTCTTGCATGGCTTGCATGCCAGCAACAATGCCGTACTGTATGAATGCATCCATTTTGCGTGCATCTTTACGCGAAATGAACTCTTCACAATTAAAATCTTTTACTAAGCCAGCAAATTTCGTTGCATAGGCACTAGTATCGAAATGGTCGATCAGGCTGATGCCACTCTGCCCGGCAAGAACAGCGTTCCATGTGGATTCTACTGTATTACCGACAGGAGACAACATGCCCAGTCCAGTCACAACAACTCGACGCTTAGACACGGTTGTCCTCCAAGGAGGGAAAATAACACTTAGGACAAAAAAAACTTAGGCGGTCGAGTGACCGCCTAACTATCTAAACTTAAAGCATGTTCGCTTACTGCTGGTTAGCGTTGATAAAATCAATAGCTGCCTGAACAGTAGTGATTTTCTCTGCTTCTTCGTCTGGAATCTCAGTATCAAATTCTTCTTCCAGAGCCATTACCAGCTCAACGGTGTCCAGAGAATCCGCGCCAAGATCTTCAACGAAAGAAGCACTGTTCTTCACTTCGTCTTCTTTAACACCCAGTTGTTCAACGATGATTTTCTTAACGCGTTCTTCGATAGTGCTCATACTCTTAAATTTCCTATCAAAACTCGCTTTCGCGATGGTTTTCGTAGTGTATAAAATGTTGAAAAAGATGCAACTAAATCTCGGCTGGTCAAACCACGATTTTACGCTATTTTGCGGTTTTCACCTCAAATAATGCAAATACTTTCGTGATTTTTAAATCATATACATGCCGCCATTGACATGTAACGTTTCACCAGAGATGTAGCTGGCCTCGTCAGAGGCTAAAAATGCAACAGCGCTGGCGATTTCTTTAGCTTGCCCAAGCCGGTTAGCTGGTACTTGGGCTAAAATGCCTGCGCGTTGTTCATCTGTCAACGCCGTCGTCATGTCCGTCTCAATAAAGCCAGGTGCCACAACGTTGACAGTAATGCCACGTGAAGCAACCTCACGCGCCAAAGACTTGCTAAAACCGATCAGACCCGCTTTAGCTGCCGCGTAGTTAACCTGCCCCGCATTGCCCATTGTCCCAACCACAGACCCGATGGTGATGATACGCCCAAACCGCTTTTTCATCATAGCGCGCATTACCGCTTTTGACAGGCGGAATACAGAAGTCAGATCGGTGTCAATAATATCTTGCCACTCTTCATCCTTCATACGCATCAGCAGGTTATCACGCGTAATACCTGCATTATTCACTAAAATATCAACTTCGCCAAATTCCGCACGAATCGCTGTCAAAACAGCATCGATTGACGCGGGTTCCACGACGTTCAACATATAGCCTTTGCCATTGCTACCCAGATAGGCACTAATCGCTTCTGCACCCTTCTCACTGGTCGCAGTGCCAATAATCCGGGCACCACGTTCGACCAATAATTCTGCAATCGCACGGCCAATCCCACGGCTCGCGCCGGTTACCAGCGCAATTTTTCCTTCGAAGCTCATGTTATCCTCTTTCTTAGTTTTCAAGCGCACTGGTCAATGTAGCAACATCGTTTACCGGTGCTGCGGTTAAAGTATCCACGATACGCTTGGTCAAGCCAGTCAAGACTTTACCTGGCCCAACTTCTAACAGCAGCTCAATACCTTCTGCTGCCATAAATTCAACACTCTCAGTCCAACGTACCGGGTTGTAGAGTTGGCGCACCAGCGCACTACGGATAGCGTCTGGTGAAACTTCCGTTTTCACATCAACATTATTGACAACCGGGAACAATGGCGCCTGGAATTCAATGTTTTCCAGTGCTTCGGCTAACTTATCAGCCGCCGGCTTCATTAACGCACAATGAGATGGCACACTGACCGGTAAAGGCAAGGCGCGCTTGGCTCCGGCCGCTTTACAAGCAACCCCTGCGCGTTCTACTGCTTCTTTGTTGCCGGCAATCACGACCTGGCCTGGCGAGTTAAAATTGACAGGCGAAACAACCTGACCTTGTGCTGATTCTTCACAGGCTTTAGCAATGGATTCATTATCCAGACCTATGATGGCGTACATTGCGCCGGTGCCTGCTGGTACCGCTTCTTGCATCAGTTTGCCGCGCAATTCAACCAGAGTGATCGCCTGTTTGAAATCAATCACACCCGCGCAAACCAGCGCTGAGTATTCACCCAAGCTATGACCTGCCATCATTGTCGGCAGCTTGCCGCCTTGATGTTGCCAGACACGCCAAATTGCAACAGATGCCGCCAGCAATGCCGGTTGTGTCTGCCACGTTTTATTCAATTCGTCTGCCGGGCCTTGCTGCACTAGCTGCCAAAGGGAGTAACCCAGTACCGACGACGCTTCACTGAAAGTCGCTTCAACTATCGGAAATTGTGCCGCCAAATCGGCCAGCATGCCAAGGGATTGAGAACCCTGGCCTGGAAATACCATTGCAAATTTCGACATTCTGCTTTCCTGTTAAATCAAAAAAGGTACTGTTAAATCAAAAGCGAACCAGCGCAGAGCCCCAGGTAAAGCCACCGCCAAACGCTTCCAGCAGCACTAACTGCCCACGTTGAATACGCCCATCTCGCACCGCTTCATCCAGCGCCGCAGGGACAGATGCCGCAGAGGTGTTGCCATGACGATCAAGAGTTATCACCACTCTATCCATCCCCATGCCTAACTTCTTCGCCGTTGCGGTAATAATACGCAGGTTAGCCTGATGCGGCACTAACCAATCCAGCGCACTGCGCTCCAGATTGTTGGCCTGCAATGTCTCATCCACAATGTGGGCAAGCTCAGTCACCGCGACTTTAAATACTTCATTACCGGCCATGGTGACATAGGCTGGTTGCTCTTGTTTTTGGCGATCTTGGTACGGCAGTGCCAGCAACTGACCATAGCTGCCGTCGGCATGCAAATGGGTTGACAGTATGCCAGGCTGTTCAGATGCGCCTAAAACCACAGCACCTGCACCATCACCAAACAGAATAATCGTACCGCGGTCTTCTGGGTCCAGCGCGCGCGATAACATATCGGAGCCAATCACGATGGCATGCTTAACCGCACCACTTTTCACATATTGGTCAGCCACACTCAGCGCATAGGTAAAGCCCGCACAGGCTGCTGCCAAATCGAAAGAGGCTGCATCTTTAATACCCAGCATTTGCTGTACCTGACAGGCCGAGCTTGGGAAAGCATGGCTTGAAGAGGTGGTAGCAACAATAATCAGCCCAATCTGGTCCTTACTAACGCCAGACATCTCCAGTGCTTTTTCAGCCGCATGGAAACCCATGGTTGCGACTGTTTCATCCAGGCCGGCAATACGCCGCTCACGAATACCTGTACGGGTGACAATCCACTCGTCCGAAGTATCCACCATTTTTTCTAAATCAGCATTGCTGCGCACTTGTACGGGCAGATAACTCCCCGTACCGAGAATCTTAGTATACATGTACGATCAGTCACTCTTGGGTAATACCGCTTCAAGGCGCGCGGCTATCCGTTGAGGGACTTGCCGCTGCACCGCCTGCACCGCCTGTTCGATTGCGACTGCGAATGCACGTTGATTCGCCGCGCCATGACTCTTGATTACAATGCCCCGCAATCCTAACAGACATGCACCATTATACTGGTCGGGGTTCAAATGACCGAACCGTTTTGCCACACGTTTTTGCAGCCAGCGCCCAATGAGTTTAAGCCACCAGGACTGTTTACTGCCTTCGCCCGATGATTTGAGCAGTGACAAGAACATTCTTATCACACCTTCCATGGTCTTTAGAGTGACGTTACCCACGAAGCCGTCACAAACCATCACATCGGTCTTACCCGTAAGCAAATCATTGCCTTCCAGATAACCAATATAGTTGATCGCCGGTGTATTTCTTAATACTGCGGCGGCTTCGCGGATATTATCTAACCCCTTGGTTTCTTCTTCGCCGATATTGAGCAAAGCAACACGCGGGTTGGTAATACCGACAACTTCTTCTGCCATCACCGAACCCATGACAGCAAACTGCACCAACATTGTACTATCACATTCAACGTTAGCCCCTAAATCCAGCACCACCGTCTTGCTGCGTTGCTGGTTTGGGATGACAGTCATTAACGCCGGGCGCTCTATTCCATCTAATGGCTTAATCATCATCTTCGCCAGCCCCATCAAGGCTCCTGTATTCCCTGCACTCACACAGGCTGCCGCGTCCCCGTTTTTGACCAACTCCAGCGCTATGCGCATCGAGGTACCACGACTGGCACGAATAGCTTGTGAGGGTTTAGCATCGCTGGCAATAACATGCTCAGCAGGGATGACCTGTAACCTCACCAGCAACAAAGGATCGGCATTAACAAGTAACGGAGTGATGGTGTCGGGATTCCCGACCAGCAGGAGTTTAAGCCGTGGATTAGAGGCCAGTGCCTGCAATGAAGCAGGCACTGTGACGTGGGGACCGAAATCCCCACCCATTGCATCTAACGCTAGGGTTAGACAAGTCAAGGTATCGCCTTGCTAAAGATTAGCAAGTACTACTCAGCCGATAACCTTGCGGCCACGGTAGAAACCGTCGGCTGTGATGTGGTGACGCAGGTGAGTTTCACCGGAAGTTTTGTCCACAGACAGAGTGGCAGTGGTCAGCGCATCGTGTGAACGGCGCATGCCACGTTTGGAACGAGTTGGTTTGTTCTGTTGTACGGCCATTGACCTTACTCCTTAATTACTTTCTTTAAACTGGCTAATACGGCAAATGGATTCGGTTTCTCCACCTCTTCAGGCAGTTTACCAAATACCATGTCCGCCTCGGACACTTCACAGTGTTCAGAATCATGTACCGGAACGACAGGCAGTGAAAGAATAATTTCGTCTTCAATCATAGCCAGCAGATCAACTTCGCCAAATTCGTCGACTTCGATCGGCTCGTACGCTTCCGGTAATGCTTCAGCCTGCTCATCATTGACGACCGGGCTAAAACAATACGTTGTATGAACATGTTGTGCAAACGTGTTACTACAGCGCTGACACATCAATGTTACATCGACGTCCGCGTGACCTGTAATAACCGCCAGGCGCTGATTATCGATATTAAACGATAATGAGGCCACGACATCGCTGTCCACACTTACCACTGAATCGGCTACACGTGTAACCTGCTCAGGAGAATAGATACCTGCGTAATCTAAACGTTTCTGAGCGGTACGAACCGCATCAATGGTCAGGGGTAATTTTACCTTTTGCATAGGGCGCGCATATTAACTTTGTAACGACATAGAGTCAAAGAAAAAGGCCTTTTTACTGCACCTTTCACCAATATTCGCTTCCGAAGCGGCAGACAGTTTAAAATGCCTGATTAAATTACGCTACGGTTTATGGAAAATATTATGCTGCAACTGGTTCTTGCTTCAACCTCATCATATCGTCGGACTTTGCTGGAAAAGCTGCAATTACCTTTTGTTACTGCGGCACCACAGACCGATGAAAGCCCACAGGCAGGTGAAGAAGCCAGCGCGCTAGTGCAGCGGTTGGCGAGTGCAAAAGCACAGGCACTGGCGGGGAGTTTTCCACAACATCTGATAATCGGCTCTGATCAGGTCTGTGTCATTGACGGATTAATCGTCGGGAAACCCCACAATTATGCAAACGCAATGAAGCAATTGCAGCAGGCCAGTGGACAATGTGTCACTTTTTATACCGGTCTGGCCCTATTGAATACAGCAACCAACAGCATTAACTGCCTGTGCGAAACTTTTGACGTTTATTTCCGAACGCTAAGTGAAGCAGAAATAGACGGTTATTTGACGCGAGAGCAACCATGGGATTGTGCCGGCAGTTTTAAAAGTGAGGGATTGGGTATTACCCTATTTGATAGATTATCAGGCCGCGACCCAAATACACTTATCGGTCTGCCGTTAATCGCCCTCACCGAGATGCTGATTGAGCAAGGAGTAAATCCGCTCCTGTAAATACTGTATAACAAAACAGGGCGCAATTGATACTTGCACCCTGTTACTTCAATTATTTATTACGGCAATTTATTTTTCTGCTGCTTTCTTTCGTAATATCAACAAACAGTGGCGTAACTGATTATCCAGTGGCGCTTCAATGCGCATGGTTTCACCGCTATTGGGATGCTCAAAACGTAATGCCGCAGCATGCAAGAATAAACGATGCAGCCCGGTTCCTTGCAATTGTTGATCAAATTCACGGTCGCCATAGCGATCATCAAAAGCAATTGGGTGACCCGCATGGAGCGCATGTACGCGGATCTGGTGAGTACGACCAGTAATCGGGCTGGCCTTGACCAAGGTTGCATGCTCAAAGCGCTCTTCAACTTTAAAACGCGTTTCTGACGGTTTGCCCTCGCTGCTGACTTTCACCACTCGCTCGCCACTTTGTATAATATTCTTCAACAAAGGTGCCTGCACCGCTTTACAGTGAGATTGCCATTGACCACGAACCAATGCCAAATAGTCTTTCTGCATCCCTTTTAACCGCAGTTGCTCATGCAAAGAACGCAGCGCAGAGCGTTTTTTCGCTACCAATAAGACACCGGAGGTATCACGGTCAAGGCGATGAACCAATTCAAGGAAGCGGGCTTCGGGGCGCAATGCACGCAAGGCTTCAATAACACCAAAACTCAAACCACTGCCACCATGAACCGCCGTGCCAGAAGGCTTGTTCAACACCAACAGATAGTCATCTTCAAATAAAATACAGTCGGCCAACGCCGCAACTTTATCAAGTTTGGCAGAGACCTGAACCTCTTCGCGCTCAGCGACGCGCACTGGCGGTATCCGGACCACATCCCCGTCAACCAGTTTATATTCTGGCTTAATGCGCCCTTTATTAACGCGAACCTCACCTTTGCGCACGATGCGGTAGATCATACTCTTTGGCACACCTTTCAATTTAGTGAGCAAAAAGTTATCGATCCGCTGACCGGCTTCGTCGGCAGAAATGGTGATTAATTGTACTACTGGATTATTCGTTTTCATGGTGCGCGATTCTAAATACACCGAGGAATTAGCGCCACCCCTTTTTCTGTGCTTAACTGTCAGTCTGGCTATTTAAAGATAACGTTTGCGCGCATTTATTGTTTAATAAGACAACGATAGCCGCCAACGCTGTGAAAACAGTAAAAGAATCTTTACGTAGACAGGTAAAGTCATCTTGCTATATCAGTGTCAGCAATGGAATAATGTCACTAATTCTGCGTTGATTCTCGTTAGACCAAGAGACTTGTGGAATAATAAACTTTGCCTGATCACACAAAAACGCAGCAATGGCGTAAGACGTAATGTGAAATCAAGCAATTAGCGGGCTGCGGGTTGCAGCTTGGCCGGCAAGTGGGTCTGCTCTGTTGTCTTATATTCAGAAGCGCCCCTTTATATAAAAGCGCTGTTTTTCAGAAAGAAACACAGGCTTACCGAAATAATGCGCCCCTATGCAGGCGACAACCGTGAGGTTGACGGCTTTGCTAGAAGACTCGGGGTCATCGGTTTACCCGGCCATAGAGGTTATTTTGCCCGCAGTTCTAACGCCAATGTAAAAATAACGAGTAAGTTAAAGATGAAAAGAATGTTGATTAACGCAACTCAGCAAGAAGAGTTGCGTGTTGCCCTTGTAGATGGACAGCGGCTGTATGATTTGGATATTGAAAGCCCAGGTCATGAACAGAAAAAAGCGAATATTTACAAAGGCAAAATCACCCGAATAGAACCCAGTCTGGAAGCCGCTTTTGTTGATTACGGCGCTGAACGTCATGGTTTCCTCCCACTAAAAGAAATTTCTCGCGAATATTTCCCTAGTAATTATTCCTCTCATGGCCGCCCAAACATCAAAGATGTGCTGCGCGAAGGCCAAGAAGTTATCGTTCAGGTTGATAAAGAAGAACGTGGCAATAAAGGTGCCGCACTAACAACTTTCATCAGCCTGGCTGGCAGTTATTTGGTTCTGATGCCGAACAACCCACGTGCCGGTGGTATCTCCCGTCGCATTGAGGGTGATGACCGCACCGAACTGAAAGAAGCCCTATCCTCCCTGCAATTGCCTGATGGCATGGGTCTGATTGTCCGTACTGCCGGTGTTGGCAAATCTGCTGATGCACTGCAATGGGACTTGTCATTCCGCCTCAAGCATTGGGATGCGATTAAAAAAGCCGCTGAAGGTCGCCCTGCGCCATTCTTAATCCATCAGGAAAGTAACGTAATTGTCCGCGCTTTCCGTGATTATTTGCGCCCGGATATCGGCGAGATCCTGATCGATAACCCTAAAGTTCTCGAACTGGCAAAAGAGCATATCGCCGCTCTGGGTCGCCCGGATTTCAGTAGCAAAATCAAATTGTATAGTGGTGAAATCCCCTTATTCAGCCACTACCAAATTGAGTCTCAGATTGAGTCAGCGTTCCAGCGTGAAGTACGTCTGCCTTCCGGCGGTTCTATCGTTATTGATACCACCGAAGCCCTGACGGCAATTGATATCAACTCCGCGCGTGCAACACGTGGTGGCGATATCGAAGAAACCGCGTTTAACACCAACCTTGAAGCCGCTGATGAAATTGCCCGCCAGTTACGTTTACGTGACCTCGGTGGCCTGATTGTTATCGACTTCATCGATATGACACCAGTGCGCCATCAGCGTGAAGTTGAAAACCGCCTGCGTGATGCCGTTCGCCAAGACCGTGCCCGCATCCAGATTGGCCGAATCTCTCGCTTCGGCTTGCTGGAGATGTCCCGTCAGCGTCTTAGCCCGTCACTGGGTGAGTCAAGCCACCACGTGTGCCCACGCTGTAGCGGTACCGGTACCGTTCGTGACAACGAATCACTGTCACTTTCTATTCTGCGTCTGATTGAAGAAGAAGCGCTGAAAGAAAATACCCATGAAGTTCACGCCATTGTACCGGTACAGATTGCGTCGTATCTGCTTAACGAAAAACGTGAATCCGTCAATGCCATTGAAAAACGTCAAGGTGGTGTACGTGCGGTGATCGTGCCAAACGATCAGATGCAAACACCGCACTACTCTGTTCTTCGGGTACGTAAAGGCGAAGAGGTTCCTTCTCTCAGCTACCTGCTACCACAACTGCATGAAGCAGAAATGGCGCAGCCGTTAGAAGAAGCAACAATTGAGCGTAAACGCCCAGAACAACCAGCGTTGGCGACTTTCTCTCTGCCAACCGAAGTACCACCGGAAGCCGCACCTGCTAGCGTCAGTGCTAAACCAAGCGTTGCGCCACAAGTAACCGCATCTGCTGCTACCTCAGAACAGCCTGGCTTCTTTAGCCGTTTGTTCAGTGGCCTAAAAGGTATATTCGGCACATCAGCAGAAGAAGTTAAACCGGTAGAGGTCGAGAAAACCGAAACCACCGAAAACCGCCGTAATGATCGTCGTAATCCTCGTCGCCAGAACAATGGCCGCAAAGAGAGAGGCGACCGTACACCACGTGAAGGCCGTGATAACAGCACACGTGACAACAGTGGCCGTGATAGCAATAGCCGTGACAACAGTGGTCGTGACAATGCGAACCGCGAAGGTCGTGAAGATCAGCGTCGCAACAAGCGTCCAGTGGCGCAAACTACTGCGCCGCAAGCACAAACTGACGTTGTTGAAACGGATAAAGCGCCACGTGACGAGCAGCAACCACAGCGTCGCGGTGATCGTCAGCGCCGTCGTCAGGAAGATAAACGTCAGGCACCACAGGAAGTCAAAGCAGAAGTAGAAGTGGCAGCAGTCAGTGTGGTCGAAGAGGTGCAACCTGAGCAAGAAGAACGTCAACAGGTTATGCAGCGTCGTCAACGCCGCCAATTGAATCAGAAAGTCCGTATTCAATCTGCCAATGATGAGCTGAATGTGCTGGAAAATGCAGCCCAGGAAAATCCTGTTAGTGCACCGCTAGCAAGCATTGCAGCGCCAGTTGTGCAGGAAGAAGTGAAATTACTGCCACAAACGACTGTTCAAGCGGATGATGAAGCTACTCACGATCGCAATGCCAATAATGAAAATGGTATGCCACGTCGTTCACGCCGCTCACCTCGTCATCTGCGCGTCAGTGGCCAGCGTCGTCGTCGCTATCGTGATGAGCGTTACCCGACACAATCTGCTATGCCACTGGCCGGCGCTTTCGCCTCACCAGAAATGGCTTCAGGCAAAGTGTGGGTCCGTTATCCAGTAGCTCAAACAGTTGAACCTGCTTTTGTAGAAAACCCGGTTGAACAACCATTGCCAATAGCAGTTGCAGCAGTAGAGACCCCGGTTAATATTCCGGCCGTGATTGTAGCAGCCCCAGTCGTTGCCGCACCTGTCGTCGTCGCCGTGACTGAAACTGTCACTCCGACACCTGCTGCGCAACATAAACCAGGTGGTTCTTCATCTTCAGCCGCAGCCGTTCCTGGCCGTGCTCCTGTTGTCGTGCCAGTGGTTGTAGAACCTGTTGCCGTTGAGCCAACTGCTGTAGAACCAACCGTTGAAGCTGTCGCTGAGGTGGTGCAAGCTGAAACTACCGCAGCGGTTGAAGCAGTATCCGACGTTGAAGAAACTGGCGTTGCGGAAGCTACCGCTGAACCTGTGGTTCAGGAAACGGTAATTGAGGATACAACTGCTGAAGAAGCGGTGGTGGAAGAAACCATTGTTGCTGAAACTGCTGTTGTTGAAACAACTATTATTGAAACAACTATTGTTGAAACACCGGCGGAAGATGCGGTTGTAGCTGAAACTGTGGTGGAAGACGCTGTAGCTGTAGCTGAAGCACAGGCAGTGACCGAAGTCGTTGTTGAAACATCGACAATTGAAGAACCGCTAATTGAAGAAACCGCTGTCGAAGCCAGTGTCAGTGACACGGTTGTGGTTGAGGCTCCTGTTGCTGTTGTGCCACAACAGTCGACTATCGCTCACCCTGAAGGTGTGGTGTTCAAACATTACGCTTCAGCACCGATGACCAAAGCACCGGCACCGGATTACGCGCCAGAGTCACCGACTAAAGGTCAGTGGGAACGTCCAGCCTTTGATTTTGCAGGTAAAGGTTCTGCTGGTGGCCATGCGGCGGCAACTCAGGCAACCGCGCCGGCAACAAAACCGCAATCTGTCGAATAAATGTAATATTATTCCGACCAGACATTGCAAAGACAAAACCCGCCATCAGGCGGGTTTTTTTATATTGGTGATATCTTTAACCAGAGATCACTCTCAGGCTATCTGTTTCAGTTTCTTTATTTCGAGGTTTTCCAGTTTGCCTTCAATAGCTTTGACAAACGCTTTGAAGTGCTCGGTTTTATTATGTTTTTCCAATGCATCATCAGATGCCCAGCGTTCGAAAAACACAAAAGAACCTTTCTGGTCGCTTTCGGCATGGAGATCATATTGCAGATTCCCCTTCTCCTCACGACTCGGTTCTATTACCAAATGAACCGCTTCTTTTACTGCATCAATAAATTCAGGTTTTGCCACTAAACTGGCGATGACACGGACTTCCATAGTTATTCTCCCATGCTGTACATTCAATTAGCGTATTTTACTGCTAATCAATAGCTCACCCTAACGGGCAATTTTATCCCGAGCCCCTCTATAAGATGCCCTTTTTGCCTTGTTTTCAACTTAACCCTAACAATCAGATGCATCCTGCGCACTTTCCGCTTATCCTTAGACCCCGCCGGAAACAGTATAAAAACCCCAATATCTCATCATGACTGCGGAGCTAGTTGAATGACTGCACAACCCCAAACCCTGAAAATTCGCCGCCCGGATGACTGGCATATTCACTTACGTGATGACGAAATGCTCAGTACCGTGCTGCCCTATACCTCCGAGGTGTTCGCCCGGGCCATTGTCATGCCCAATCTGGCTCCACCAATTACGACTGTTGCCAGTGCTATCGCTTATCGGGAACGAATTTTAGCCGCAGTACCTGCCGGGCATAACTTCACGCCGTTGATGACCTGTTATCTGACCAATACACTTGATGTCAAAGAACTGACCACCGGCTTTGAACAAGGTGTATTTACTGCGGCAAAACTGTATCCAGCGAATGCTACGACCAACTCAAATCATGGTGTATCCGATATCCCGGCGATATACCCGTTGTTTGAGCAAATGCAAAAGATAGGTATGCCGCTGCTGATCCACGGTGAAGTAACAGAAGCTGCCGTTGATATTTTTGATCGCGAAGCGCGCTTTATTGAACAGATTCTGGAACCGATACGTCGCCAATTCCCTGAATTGAAAATTGTCTTCGAGCACATAACCACCAAAGATGCGGCCGATTACGTGCTGGCAGGCAATCGTTTCCTTGGTGCAACTATCACCCCACAGCATCTGATGTTTAACCGCAATCACATGCTGGTCGGTGGTATTCGCCCCCACTTGTTCTGTCTGCCAATATTGAAACGCAGCACGCATCAAGAAGCATTGCGCCAGGCCGTTGCTAGTGGTTCAGACCGTTTCTTCCTCGGAACCGATTCCGCTCCCCATACCAAACATCGTAAGGAGTCATCCTGTGGCTGTGCTGGCGTGTTCAACGCACCATCAGCGCTGCCAGCTTATGCTACTGTGTTTGAAGAGATGAATGCGCTACAGCATCTTGAAGCATTCTGTTCATTAAATGGTCCACGCTTCTATGGCTTGCCGATTAACGAAGAGGTTGTTGAATTGGTTAAGGCCCCCTTCCAACAACCAGAAGAGATCCCATTAGGGGATGAATCTGTGATTCCTTTCCTGGCCGGTCAGACTATCAATTGGTCAGTTAAAAGCTGATAACCGCCGCTGTAGGGGCTAACCCTTTACAGCGACGATTTTTATATCAGTCACTTGCAACCTGAATATTTGTACTGTATAAATAACCAGTATAAATATTCGGAGGGCCAAATATGCGTGTTGAAGTGAGTATTGATAAAAAAAACCCGTTACCCGCAGGTGCTATCGAAGCACTAACCCATGAATTGAGTAAAAGACTCAACACCAAATTCCCGGACACCACCACCGCAGTACAAATACGTTATGCCGGAGCAAATAATCTTTCCGTTTTAGGTGGTGCCAAAACAGATAAAGATTTGATCTCTGAAATATTACAAGAAATATGGGAAAGCGCTGACGACTGGTTCGACGCGGAGTAACCCAATGTAATGCTGTTTTGCCGGGGAGTCGCTCCTCGGCTTTTTTATATAAGCGTCTAAACTTCCTTTACTCACCGACTTCTTTTAACCCATTTATTGTTGATTAAGAAATCATCATAAAATAAATAATTTGTAAAGATCTTGCGATAATCTCCAAATTTATCGGCGGTTGCGTATACTGAAAAAGCTCACTTGATAATGAGCCGCATTGATCCTCATTAGTCACTCCAGTCAGTAACTACTATATAAGGGGTCTTTATGGACAGAAATGATGAAGTTATTCAGACTCACCCGCTTGTAGGCTGGGATATCAGCACTGTAGATGTATACGACGCTATGATGATACGTCTTCATTACCTGTCTTCCATGGATCAACCGCCAGAAGATGCGCTGGTTGATAGAACGCTCTGGTTAACCACCGATGTTGCACGCCAATTAATAAATATCTTAGAAGCAGGCATTGCTAAAATTGAGTCATCGGAATATCAAGATCGCGATCACCGTAAACATTAATTTTTTTCCACCAGAAAACGAGTTTAATGTTCGCCAAAAAAGGCACGAGTGAATATCACTTAGTGCCTTTTTATTAACCATTCCCACCACTCTATGGCTAACAGCGCTTTTTCTCCTCTCAGTCCCGTGCTATTACTATCGTTTTAATTTTTATCAGCACTGTTGCTACCTTTAATTCAAATCGTTCGGGTTATTGCCGCGATAAATACACATTGCTAGCACAAACCCTATTGAAAAAGCCAGGTGGCGATATTCCCCGGGATGCAAAATATGGATTATGATCTAATTGTCATTGGTAGCGGTTCGGTCGGCTCTGCCGCAGGCTACTATGCGTCACAAGCTGGTTTAAACGTACTGATGATTGACAGTGCCATGCCGCCTCATCAAGCAGGCAGTCACCATGGTGATACACGGATCATTCGCCATGCCTATGGCGAAGGTGAGAAATATGTTCCCTTAGTTTTGCGTGCCCAAACATTGTGGGACCAGTTATCAGCTCAAACAGGTGAATCATTATTTCAGGCCAGTGGCGTGCTTAATCTTGGGCCAGATGACTCTATTTTCCTGCAAAATGTGCAGCACAGCGCTCAACAATATAACTTGCCGGTTGAAACCTTAAACGCGGCCCAGATCCGTGAAAAGTGGCCGGTATTTACCGTACCAGATAATTATATTGGTGTGTTCGAACCACAATCAGGTTATCTACGTTCTGAATTGGCGATTAAAACGCTGATTAAAGCCGTCACAGAAGCAGGCTGCGGTATTTTATTCAATTGTCCGGTTACCGCTATCGAACCGCTGGATGGTGGTGTAGATGTCGTGACTATAGATGGTACCTACAGTGCTAAGAAAGTGATTGTCACTGCCGGAACCTGGGTCAAAGAGCTGTTACCCGAATTACCGGTGACCGCCATACGTAAAGTGTTTTCATGGCACCATGCCGATGGACGCTATAGCGAAGGAAATCATTTCCCGGCATTCACCGTCGAGACACCGGATAATATCCATTATTACGGCTTCCCCTCGCAAAATGACGAGTTAAAACTAGGCAAACATAATGGTGGTCAGCCTATTGAAACAGCGGCACAACGTAAGCCCTTTGGCAGTTATGCCGAGGATGGAACCGAAGTATTTGGTTTTTTACGTAACTTCTTACCGGGAGTGGGTGTCTGTCTGCACGGCGCGGCATGCAGTTATGACATGAGCCCTGATGAAGATTTTATCATCGATACATTACCCGATAACAAAAATATCATGGTGGTAACAGGCTTAAGCGGCCATGGATTTAAGTTTGCAACTGCATTGGGGGAAGTCGCTGCACTCTTCGCACAAGATAAACCCTCACCTATTGATATTTCAGCCTTTTCGCTATCCCGCTTCGCCAAATCGTAATGCTGTAACCCGCGAGTTCAGCACTTGATTGCTACCGATGACTGTTTCTTTTTATTTCAGTCATCGGTATATCTCGCTCTCATTTTTACCTCATTATTAATATAAAACGCCGCAAATTTAATAATTAGCAGAGTCTTATATTCGTAAAAGCCGCTAAAAACAATCGTGAATCCCGAATTGACGTTTTAGGCATCAGGGGATTACTTTATCCTTGTATGCGGCCAGGTATGGTTGCTGTTAGACAAGGATGTATGCCACATGAAAATATTAATTATCGATGAATGTTTTTATACCCGATCAGGGGTAAATACTTATTTAAATAACGCTTCATATCTCGATTTAATGGATGTTCCTACGGTGGAACAGGCTACATTAGCTGTTCATGAGTTTGATCCTGAGGTAATTATTGTTAACCTTACCCAATATTGTCGCTATGGTGGACATTGCCCGTTATTAGCACAATTTTTGAGTTGTTGCCTGCGGGCTAAAGTTTATATTTATCTGGATGCGTCATATCCGTTTAGTGAAACGCCGATACCCCTGACAGATTCTGTCTCTATTTTGGCTAAAAAACGCTTACCGGAGTTGTTACAAAGACTATCGGACTTTTCAAGTGAGGGTATCGGTAAGCCACATCCCCCCTGTCCAGCATCCCTATTCAGTCCACAAGAGCATAAAGTCATGTGCTACTGGATGATGGAGATGCCCAATTACCGCATTGCCAGGAAGTTAAATATCAGTGACAGTACAGTTTATTCGCATAAACGGCATATTACCGAAAAAATAAAAGTCAGAAACCGTTTGGAATTATGCTTTATTTACAATGTATTTAAATATTTATACTAAGGCGTTGGTGTATAGAGAGTCGCAATAAAGGGAGCATTCCCTTTCAGTAAATTTTCTGTATATGTGATTTTTGTTCTTAACAAATAATGTAACCGGATTAATATAGTGAGTTATCGCTTGCAGTTAAAGAATCGGTTACATTTCACTTAATATCACCAATACATATCAATCTTTTCCATTCGTACCACAATGCCCATATTATCCAAAGAAATGACTTATTTCATCATGCTGTAACTCAGGAATTTAGCCTGCCAGCTTATTGTTTATAAAAGTAAAAATCCTTATAATGGGCGATAATTCTAGCCTCAGGCACCCTGCATGTTAAATAAATTGCTATCGATGGTTATCAATAATGTACGGGAACATCTACTGCTCTATATCTGCTTGTGGCTGATTCTGTTAGCACTGGATATTTATTTCTTTTTCTATTAACGCGTTTTCTCTACCTTTTCTAGCCGGGCCACCAGATAGCTTCCCACCTGTGGCCCAGCAATAAATACGATATCCGCAGTTTGCACTACTCTACCTTGGCCGGTTTGCCATCACTCAATAACACGGCGATTTTATAACCGGCTGGTGTTAACTCTAATACTATTTTGGCAATAATGGTTAACGGAACGGAAAGCAGCATACCAATTGGCCCGAGTAGCCACCCCCAAAAAATCAAGGATAAGAACACCACCAAGGTTGATAGACCCAAACCACGCCCCATCATCCGTGGATCAATAATATTGCCACCAATCAGGTTAATCAAAATATACCCGCAGGTAACGGCAAAAGCATCAGCAAAACCATTAAACAACAGTGCCTGAACGATGGGTGGGATAGCCGCCAATACGGAGCCGATATTAGGAATGTAATTGAGGACGAAAGCCAGTAGCCCCCAAAGGAAAGCGAATCTGACCCCCATCGCTGCCAGGAATAACCAAATAACAATCCCCGTCGCAATGCTAATAATCGTCTTGATCACCAGATAATGAGTTACACCATTTAATGCACGCTTGAGAATCGCATTCCCTTGCTCTGGGTTATCAAACATCAACTGCATTTTATAAGGCAGTCGTTCCACTTCAAACAACATAAAGACCACCGTCATCAGCAGCAAGAACATACTAGCCATGGCACCAGAAAGGTGGCTCAGGAGACGGGTCACAAAGTTCATCGCGGTGCTAGGATCGACATGCTTCATAATGTCATCCACCGAGAACTCAATATTAAAGCGCATTGCAAACTCTTGCAGGTCGCGCATTTTTTCCAGCATCATGCCACGATATTGCGGCAACGAGCGGGCAAACTCATTTAATGAAGAACCCAGGCGGCCAAAGAGCAATGCCATGAGTAAAATAATAATGCTAACCAATAAGACAATAGCTAAGGTGCGGGGAATTCTTATTTTCTCCAACAGTTTCACTAAAGGATTTAATACGATAGCAAGAAATATAGCCAACAAGAATGGAACCACGATCGGCGATGCCGCTTTAATTCCCGCCATAATCACCACCAGCATAGCCAGCATCGTGACTAACCGTAGCCCTTGGCTACTCACTCCAGGTATTGTCATTATCAATCCTTGTATTGGAATCGCCATTGCTCTAAAAATGGCATAAAAAAGACGCTATCGAATAAAATAACCGACAACGTCTAACTTTAATAGTACATCCAGTAGGTTAACCCTACGACTATTTTTTATCTGTGCTCTTTTCTGGCATCGGAATGTGCATGGTAGTTTGCAACAATCCTTTCGATTTATTAAAAATCTTGATGCCGTTTTCGCGCCCAGCACGCCGGGAGCGTTGCTCTTCCTGCGGCAACTTCAGCTCTTCCTGACAGATATCACTACAGCAACCAGCAAACTTTGCCGCACAGGTCGGACACTGAATAAATAGTAAGTGGCAGCCATCATTCTTACAGTTGGTATGCGTGTCGCAAGGTGTACCGCACTGATGGCAGTGGGCTATCACATCATCAGAGATCCGCTCCCCCATCCGCTCATCAAAAACAAAGTTTTTACCGATAAATTTCAGCGGCAACCCCTGTTCTTTTGCTTTACGGGCATATTCGATAATACCGCCCTCAACGTGATAAACGTTTTTGAAGCCATTGTGCAGCATATAGGCGCTGGCTTTCTCACAGCGAATCCCACCAGTGCAATACATAACAATATTTTTCTCTTTGTCATGTTGCAGCATATCAACCGCCATTGGCAATTGCTCACGGAAAGTATCAGAAGGGACTTCAATGGCATTTTCGAAATGGCCTACTTCGTACTCATAGTGATTGCGCATATCAACAAACAAAGTATCGGGATCATCAATCATCTGATTAACCTGATCGGCCTTCAGATAATGCCCTATATTACTGGGATCGAAACTCTCGTCATCAATACCGTCCGCCACAATGCGTTCGCGAACTTTCATGCGCAGCACCCAGAATGACTTCCCATCATCTTCATGAGCCACATTCAGCCGCACCTGATCTAGTGCAGAATGTGCGGCAAACAACACGGTTTTGAACTCATCATAACGATTAGCGGGCACACTGATTTGTGCATTGATCCCCTCTTTAGCCACATAAACCCGACCAAACACGCCGAGTTTAACAAATTGACTATAGAGGTCGTCACGGAAGGTTTTGGCATCTTCCAGAGTGAAATATTTATAAAAAGAAACTGTGGTGCGCGGTTCGGTTTCAGCCAACATGCGCGCTTTAAGTTCCTCATTAGAAATTCGGTTATGTAACACTGGCATGGTGTACGTTCCTGTCTTTCGAAGAGGTTACTGATAAAAATTTAATTATTGCTCAATGGGTTAGGTAATTCATTAGACGGCTAATCACGTTAATTCATTGTACAATAGAACTGATGTTTCACCACGGGACAGCCGTGCGGCGCATATAATACCTGAAACATTACTGCGGAACATCTTTAGCGGTAATCACTATCAGTAAAAGCGGAAAGAACGATCCCAGTGAGTAAGGCAATTCCGGCAGCAATCAGCAAAGAGAGGGTTTGCCAGTAAGCCCCCATATAACCCAATATGCCACCGACGACCAATAAACCCGCACTGAGTCTTGCTACTGCCATCGACGGCTCTCCGATAAGAATGAATGAAACTCATTTATACATCGGGAATATCATAACGTAGAAATAAAAATCCCTCTTCAATTGAGAGGGATTTAAGTCAAAATTGATAGCCTGCTAGCTAATCACTTCCAATCTGGCTGGTAGCCCTTGCCGAACCGCGGCACCACTGACCCAATCCAGCCAGGTATTGGGGACTTCTCGCGTTGGATCAGTAAACCCCAAGTCATTCAGATTGCTCCCCTGACCGATACGCGGGTCTGACGCCATGATCACACCATCCAACGAATGTGTTCTGGCACCCATCTCGCGATGTCCATAACCATGTTCAATAGCAACCACACCAGGCATAACACCATCCAATAAACTTACCTGTACCTTCATCTGACCACCGGGGGTCATCAGGCGTACACTGTCACCGTGCTGTATCCCGTAGCGCTGAGCATCGGTTGGATTAATCGCCACCAAATTGGTGGGTTTGACCGCGCGTAAGCGCTCAATCATCGCAGTAGAACTGCTCATGAGATGAGACTTGAAGGACATCAAGCGCAAAGGCCAGTCAGTTGCCGGATAATGGGTAAAGACATCGGAACCATCGGCCAGACGAGGTGGATACCAAGTCGGACAGCCGCTATAACGCTCGCCGGTTATCGCATGGTGATGTTGCGCGACATTTTCGTTCCAGATTTGCAGTGGCTTTTTCCACTGCGGCCCGGTGGCATCGCCATTCCAACTTTTCTCATAAGGCGCAAAACGCCCACCACGCGCCAACAGGTAAGCCACTCGGCGCTGCTCATCAATATGCAGACTGCGTTGTAAGTCGGGCCATAAGCGATCGACGCCGGTTAATTTCAGTTCTTCATCCGAGGCTGGTGGCAGTGGTTTTTCACCGCCATAAGCAATATTGGCCGCGGCCCGTAAATAGTAATCCTCGGCCCGCTCCAGCGACAAATTGTTTCCCTGGCTGTCCTGCATCGCATTGGCACCGAACCCCGGTAATTGCAATGCCTTGGCCACTGCAATCAGGAAGCTCTCCATGGCCACAGGCTCGCCTTGAGCCGTGCGGACAGTACGTGATGTCACCACGGGCCAGCGGGCAGTGCTGGCTTTGACCAGTACCCCGGCCCAGGGCGCACTGAATCCCCAACTCTCAAAATTATGGGTATCCGGTACGATATAATCCGCCAATGCGGTGGTTTCATTCATAAAAGCATCAATGGCAATAAACAGCGGCAATTGACGTGGATCTTGTAGTTTCGCCTCAATCAAGTTGCGCAGCCCCGCGACCCCGTACAGCGGATTAGTCATATGGCTAATCCATGCCTTAAGCGGATAGGGATAACCCGCCAATGCCGGTGCCAATTGTTCGGTCAATTGCCCACCGACAAAGGGATACCATGGGCCACGGGCCGGATAGCCAGGCTGACCCTGCTGAATCTTTTGCTGATACTCTTGCGATTGTTCATAGGGCTGCTTGCTGCGCGATAGCGGTAAGCCTTTTGGTTTTATCATTCCAGCGAAAGTAGCTAACTGATAGCGAGAACCATCAGCAAAACCATCAAACTTCCCCCCCCAACCGAAACTCCACCCTTAAGATTCAAATTACCAATCAGGGCATTGAGCATCATGACCGCCCAGGTGGTATAAAAACCGTTACCCCCCATCATGCCACCATGGGAGATAACCGCAGCCTGACGCTGGTAAGCCGTAAACTCTTTCGCCAAACCAACCATCGTCTCTGCTGGGACGCCGCATTGCTGGCTGTATTCTTCCAGAGTAAAACGCTCTGCCGCTTGCCGCAAACACGCCATACCTGATTGCACCTGCACAATTTGACCATCATGTAAGGTGACCTCGCGCGTGACAAACAATTGAGCGTGTAATGCTAATGCAGCAGGCTGCAATGTACCGTCAACCCCTTGCACTAATACCGGTCTCTCTTCAGCTTCGGCCACTGACTCACCACTTAGCTGGCTGGCACGTAGGAACTGGCCTGCCAAGGGATGGGTTTCAGTGGTTATCACCAGATGGCTGGCATTGGTCCAACTGCGCTCACCCGCCGCTTGCATGGCAACCTCACCAGGAACGGACAAATAAGCGTGGTTAAAACGATTCTGTTCGATAATCCAACGAATCATCCCCATTGCCAGTGCCGCATCCGTCCCCGGCAACACCGGAACCCAGCGGTTATGCTGATTAGCCAATGTGGTTGTCAGTGGCAGCGCGGGGGCGACCACCACATAATTGAAATCATCACGCTGGCGAGCATTGGCTAGCTGACGCCCTTGCCGCTTAAATGGGTTGCCAGATTGCGCAGGCGACGTCCCCAAAAATAGGGCAAAACGGACGTTATCCCAATCAGGCTTAACATGGGCATTTTTATCTAAATCCCCCATCAACGCACCTGAACCGGCACGATACGCCAAACCACAATATGCCCCGTGGCTACCGAGATTTTTAGTGCCGAACGCTTGATGAGCAAAACGTCGGATAAAAGCATCGCGCCCATCATCACCGGCGTTAGTCACTAGTAACTGATTGGCTTTCGGCCCCAATGAGGGCTGCTGAGTATCAATGGGGGTAATCAGGTCACGGATAGCCCGCAACCCTTCAACCGGCCCCTCGCCAAAGAGATCACCGCCTTCGGTCACTTCCGCCACCAATTGCTCAAAGCTGATACGCTGCCATTTGCCACTGCCCCGTGGCCCGGTGCGCTTCATTGGCTCGGTAATACGATAAGGGCTATCGACCCCTTCTAATAGCGTCGCGCCGCGCGCGCAAGCCGTTGAACGCCCGGCCATGCCTGACTCTCCACCTAAACGTTGCAGCGCTTCACTTAGTGGTAACTGATACGGAAAATGGTGGTCATGAGACAACGGATGATAAGGGTTACCGGCGATGCGCAGGATTTTATTGTGCTGGGTATCGACTCGCACCCGTAAGCCACACAAGGTCCAACAACCAAAACATTGTGTCATTGAAACCGCTTGTTGCGGATTGGCCTGCCACTGCTGCCCAATACGTCCTTCTGGTGCTAATGCGTTGGCACTAACAGGATCGAGTGTAAGCTTTCCGGCACTACCATCAATCAGGCCAGCCAATGTTTTGCGTGCCACAGCATGATAACTGGCAGCAAATGCAACCACGCCCCCCAAGGCTAAACTGCCTTTTAACCATTGACGCCGTGTAGACTTAGCCATGATGCATTTCTCCTTTCACTGTTTTCTCGCCTGAAACTGTTTTTTCACTTGAGACTATTTTTTCACTTGAGAATTGTTGTTCAAGCCATCTGACACCTTCACGGATAGCAATAATCACCGCTATCCATAATCCGCATGTACCCACCACGGCCAGCAATCCTTCACTCCCCAGCGGCAACGAATAGGGATTGGTTAACACATTGTATTTAGGCAACGTTTGAGTATGCATCAGCAATAGCCAACGTACCGACCAACACAACGTCAGGGCTGCCAGTGCCTGAGCCACTACCATCCCGCTTGATAAGGTTTTTTTCCTGTTGAACAGCGCCATTGCCAAAAGCAATAGCCACAGCACCACAGGAAATGCTGCCAAAGTCTGGGCATGCATAGCCCAGTAGCGCAGAGCCTGTGCCGAGGCATTATCACCACTGGCCCACAGCACAGTAACCAACGCCAGCATCATTAAATTGATGGGTTGCCAGCGCGCCAATGACACCTGATAGTGCGGCTCACGCCATAGCTAGGTAGCCAGTAAAGGCGGGATCGTCTGCCAGGCAGTCAGGAAGATAAACAGTGGCAACCATAAACTAAACCACAGGGGTTGGGCGCGCAGGATTGACACCTCGCGGCCGGTATAGAGCAAAATAGTGATAGCAGAAAACGCACAGAGTCCGGCTAATCCTGTCAATAATCGCGCTAATGGTTTTGCCCGCAATCGGCTGTAGGTCAGCGCCAGAAAATAGGACAACACCAGCAGGGTAAACAAGGGTAAGAAAAGAGACCCCCATGACATCCACGACCACGGCGTAAAGTGGGCATAGAAGTGCCAGACGCGGGCCGGTTGATGTAGGTCCGCATTGAGCGCCAATGGCGCAACCACCACCGCAGTCACCGCCAACATCAGTGCAGCAAACTCCAATGGATTCTGCTGATGGCGAGAGAACATCCGTTGCCAGCAGGCAAACAACACGCCACTACAAGCCAGCCCGATAAAAAAGAAATACTGCACCGCCCAAGGCAACCAGGCGATATCTTGTGGGCGAGCTAAAATTTCACGGATCATGGGTGTACCTCCTGCCAGAGCGCGGGTTGGCCCTGCAATGGTCGGGTGAAAATGTCATTTAGCCCGAGGTAAAACACTTGAGGGTGAGTGCCTTGCTCCGGTTTCAGCACTTTAATGTCAGCGGCATGTTCTAGTAGCATTTGGCGCAATATACTGTTGCCATCGCGTAAATCACCGATAATCCGCGCCCCGCCGACACAAGACTCCACACAGGCAGGCAGCAATCCAACATCCAGACGATGAACACAAAAAGTACACTTGTCCGCAGTTTGGGTACTGTGATTGATAAAACGAGCTTCATACGGGCAGGCCTGAACACAGTATGCACAACCAACACAACGGGTATTATCGACCACCACAATGCCATCTTGACGCTGATAAGTGGCCTGTACCGGACAGACTGGCACGCAAGGCGGGTTATCGCAGTGGTTACACAGGCGGGGTAGCAATACATTGGTGACACTTTCTGCCCCAGACAGGGCAATTTGATACTGATTAACTGTGGTACGGAACTGGCCTTGTGGCAGTTGGTTTTCAATCGCGCAACTGACAGTACATGCCTGGCAACCAATACAGCGGCGCAAATCAATCAACATGGCGTAGCGCCGTTTGATATCACCTTGTTTGCGTGCCGGTTCCATCCGCCAGCCCGCATCCGCCAATGGTACCAATGCTGCGCCAGCAGTTAAGCCCCCGAGCCGCTGTAGAAATGCTCTTTTTCCTTGATCCATTTTTCTTCTCATCTGCTTAATAACAATGCTCTTAATTCAAGGATTGTAGAAATCGACGAGCAGAAGCCCTATTGTGGTTTTCCACATTCCCTTTAAGGACTTGATCCAGGACAATTGCGCACTGCGACGGGGATCATAAAAAGGAACATGCATGAGTTTCAGAGGGCTGGTGATAGTGCTGTTTTGGTGGTTTTCAACCGCCCATGCCAATGATTGGACCATTGGCGTGCTGGCATTACGCGGTGATGCTCAGGCGCAAGCACATTGGCAACCGTTGGCCGATCGCCTTAATCAGCACTTGCCTGGGCAGCACTTTCAGTTATTACCCTTGGATTTAAATGCGATGAAAAGTGCGGTGCAGCAGAACCGAGTTGATTTTCTGCTGACCAATCCAGCGCAATATGTGCAAATTGATAACCACTATCCTCTGCGTTGGTTGGTCTCTTTGCGTTCCAATCATGAGCCAGACAGCACCAGCCGCAATGTGATCGGTAGTGTTATTCTGGTACGCGCTGACAGTGATATCCATAATCCCCAAGGGTTGATTGGCAAACGCGTTGGTGCCGTCTCTCCCGATGCCTTTGGCGGTTACTTGTTGGGATACAAAGTGCTACGCGATGCGGGGCTGCAACCAGAACGGGATTTTCAATTGCATTTTTCTGGCTTCCCGGTGGATGCGTTAATTTATCTACTGCGTGATCGCGCTATCTCCGCGGCTATTGTGCCCACCTGCCTGCTGGAAGATATGCAGGCAGAAGGATTAGCGCATACCGCTGACTTTAAGCCGCTATTGGCGAAGAGAACCGCCATTCCATGCCTGAGCAGCAGCGAGTTATACCCGAATTGGTCGTTTGCCGCGTTATCACAGGTACCGGATGAATTAGCCGATAATGTTACGCGGATTTTGCTCAGCCCCGATGGGGACAAAACACCACAATGGGGTGCCCCCTCCTCCACCAGTCAGGTCGAAAGTTTATTACGTTCAATTAATCAACATCCCCAACAGCCGCAGTTCTGGCAACAGACTCTTGAGTGGGCACAACAACATCGGCTGTTGATCGTCGCCATCGCGGTGATTCTGTTATTGCTCGCGGCCAATCATATCTGGGTGGCGTTTCTGGTGCGTCGTCGCAGCCAGCAATTGGAGCAACTTCACCAGCAACTTAGGGCTAGGGAAAGTGCGTTGGAACAAGCTCAGCGCCTGAGTATTCTCGGTGAGATGGCCGCGGGATTCGCTCATGAACTAAATCAGCCGCTCAGCGCTATTCAGCATTACGCCGATGGCTGCGCTATTCGCCTGCACCGGGAACAGGCTGATCACTCATTACTGCCCATTTTGAGTCAAATCAGTCATCAGGCCCAACGCGGGGCTGATACCATTGCTAACTTACGGCTGTGGGCAGGAAAACAGCCGGCCATGAACAGCTCTGCCGCCTGCCAACCATTACCTGCCTTGGTTAATCACCTCTGGCAGTTACTGGCAGCCACCAATCCAGCGCCGTGTTGCACGTTGCATACTGATATCGAGGCATCATTAGCGCTGCATTTACCGCCCACGCTGCTCGATCAGGTCTTGTGTAATCTGATCACTAACAGTTTGCAGGCCGGTGCCCACCAGTTATGGTTCAGTGCTTATCAGCAAGCCGATGTGGCAATATTAATTTTGCAAGATGATGCCGGTGGCCTGACGGCCGAACAGCTCAACCAGCCTTTGACCCCATTCCGTTCCACCAAAAGTGATGGCCTCGGTCTCGGCCTGGTCATTTGCCAGCGATTAATCTGTCGCCAGGGCGGAAATCTGGCACTACTTAACCACATGGCCGCCAATGATAAGATTGGACTACGCGTTACCCTGACACTGCCACTTAACCCAAGCGAGGAGCTTACTCTTGTCACTGATTCATCTACTTGATGACGATATTGCCGTCACCGACGCTTGCCGTTTTTTGCTGGAAAGCTTGGATTACAAAGTGAAGGTATGGCATGACGGTGAGCGTTTCCTGGCCCAGGCTGATTTATATCAATCTGGTGTATTACTGCTCGATATTCGTATGCCGCTGCTAGATGGTACGCAAGTCTATAACCAGATGCGCCAGCGAGGCAGCACGCTGGCCGTCATATTCCTTACCGCCCATGGAGAAGTGCCGCAGGCGGTTGAGCAGATGAAACTGGGGGCGGTTGATTTCTTACAAAAACCAGTCGCGACTGCGCCGCTGATTACCGCCTTACAACAGGGCTTCCAGCACACAGAGCAGTTGACAGCCCGCCGACAGGTACAACTGCGTTATGCCTCGCTGACGCCACGGGAACAGATGATTGCGCAATGGGTTATGCAGGGTTTGATTAATCGGGATATCGCCGACAAAGCTTGTGTGTCTGTCAGAACCGTAGAAGTGCATCGGGCTAAAGTGATGGAAAAGATGGCAGTTAACAGTCTGGCTGAGTTAGTCAGCTTACTGAATCCGTTCAAATAGCCAAATTCAATCATGGTTATTTAACCATCAGATAGGTGATTTAATCGGCGGGATCTTCAACCAAAAGGCATAAAAATGGCTTTTTGGTGCGGTCTGTTTTCCTGTAAGCCACTAAAAATGTCACAATAGGCTACCTTAAATGACAGATGAATACGTTGGTATGGATGACCGGCAACTGCCTATTGAGGTTCGCTAAAGAACCACATATCCGCTATCAAGAGTAAATAGTTAACTGTCCGACTGAATTACAATAACGCAGAGAACAGATATGCAAGTTCCTTCTTTTGAACGCTCACTGCTACACCCTCGTTATTGGCTGACCTGGCTTGGCCTCGGTATCCTCTACCTATTGGTGTTGCTCCCCTACCCAGTTATCTATGTCCTGGGCACCTCCCTTGGTCGCTTTTCTATGCGTTTTCTCAAACGGCGTAAACGGATAACACAGCGTAATCTCGAGTTGTGCTTTCCTGATATGCCACAGGCTGAACGCGATGAACTGCTGGTTAAGAACTTTGAATCAGTAGGGATGGGGTTATTTGAAACAGGCATGGCTTGGTTTTGGCCGAACTGGCGCATTGAGCGCTGGTGTAGCGTTAGTGGTCTAGAACACATTCAACAAGCACGAGAGGAAGGCAAAGGGGTTTTATTGATCGGCTTGCATTTTCTTACGCTGGAACTGGGTGCCCGCATCTTCGGTATCTACAATCCGGGCATCGGTGTCTATCGCCCGCATGATAATAAAGCCATGGACTGGATGCAGACTTGGGGCCGGATGCGTTCAAATAAAGCCATGTTAGACCGCAAAGATCTGAAAGGAATGATCCGCAGCCTAAAACAAGGCGAAATTATCTGGTATGCGCCGGATCATGATTACGGTCCGCGCAGCAGCGTATTTGTGCCCTTGTTCGCTGTCGAACAAGCGGCAACCACCACTGGGACTTACCTGCTGGTACGTATGGGTAAACCGGCAATTATTCCTTTCACGCCGCGTCGTTTACCTAATGGCAAAGGTTATCAACTGCTGTTGCAACCCGCGGTAGAGAACTTCCCGTTAGATAATGAAGTGGCGGCGGCCGCGTTTATGAATAAAGTGGTCGAAAAAGAGATTGCCCAAGCCACAGACCAATATATGTGGCTACACCGGCGTTTTAAGACCCGGCCAGAAGGCGCGCCTTCATTGTATGAATAGCATGACTTATTCAGAAATAGAATATTGCTAATGGTAATGAGAATTAATTTATATCAATTTTTTTGATACACTTCGTCAGATTTATCCGCTAGGCAAATAAGATTTATCTGACGATACTGAGAGTAATTAATCTTAGTTATTATCCGGTTATTTTCTTTTTTAATAAGGATATATATGCTCGCAACACTTAATCTCTGGTTCACTCGATTAACAGACCATCCTAACGGCGGCAAACTATTATTACGCCTAACGTTCGGTGTCTTGATGTTATTTCATGGTGTCGCCAAAATTCAGCATGGCACAAGTTGGATAGCCGCGTCTTTACAGGCGCAAGGCATCCCCAGTTTTGTCGCCTATGGCGTTTACATCGGCGAAATTGTCACCCCGATCCTGATTATTCTTGGTCTGTTTACCCGCCCTGCGGCGTTCGTTTACGCCGTTAACCTGCTGGTTGCAGTATTAATGGTCGGTACGGGGAAATTCTTTACCCTGACCCAAGTCGGTGCTTGGGGTTTGGAAAACGAAGCTATGTATTTCCTCGGTGGTGTCGCTATCATGCTACTGGGTAGTGGCCGTTATTCCGTGACTAAAAATGAAGCTTACCGCTAATCACTGGCGCTAAATAACAAATATCAGACTAACCACTTCGCCTTTGGCGGGGTGGTTTTTCCTGTTTTCTGTGCCAGCTGTAACATCATGCTAATGCCACAACTTCTGTGTTATTACCAAATAGAATAAGCATATCCATCCATTTCAAACCACCTTTCCATTTTATAAAAACTAATATTTATCTCATTGATGTCGCTGCACTATGAGCGCATACTTATCAGGCTAAGTATCTGCTTCTCGTGCTTTGCCGCCCCTTCAAACGCCCTACTGACGAATAAAGAGACGCAAAGCAATCACTTGCTTAATCGGTAATTTATGACCTCGGCGCCACAACCTGTTAACTGGAAAAGAAACCTATTTGTCACCTGGTTAGGCTGTTTTCTAACCGGTGCTGCATTTAGTTTGATCATGCCATTCTTGCCATTGTATGTGGAGGAGTTAGGCGTGAGCGGTCACCAGTCATTGAATATGTGGTCCGGTCTGGTATTCAGTATTACTTTTCTGTTTTCTGCCATTGCCGCCCCCTTCTGGGGGAGCCTGGCTGATCGTAAAGGGCGGAAAATCATGCTATTACGCTCAGCGTTAGGCATGGGGATCGTGATGGTTTTAATGGGTATGGCACAGAATATCTGGCAGTTTCTGGCATTACGTGCACTGCTGGGACTACTGGGTGGTTTTATTCCAAATGCCAATGCACTGATCGCCACTCAAGTACCGCGCAACAAGAGTGGCTGGGCTTTGGGGACGCTCTCAACCGGTGGAGTGAGCGGTGCATTAATCGGGCCACTGATCGGCGGGTTGTTAGCGGATAACTATGGCCTGAGACCGGTATTCTTTATTACCGCGGCGGTGTTGTTGCTCTGTTTTGCTCTAACCTGGCTGTATGTCAGGGAGCAGTTTGCACCGGTACTGAAAAAAGACATGCTTAACGGGCGGCAAGTATTTAACTCCCTGAAGAACCCAAAGTTAATCCTGAGCCTGTTTGTCACCACCATGATAATCCAGATTGCTACTGGCTCAATTGCGCCGATCTTGACGCTGTATGTGCGCGAACTGGCCGGTGATATTCATAATTTGGCTTTCGTCAGCGGCATGATTGCGTCAGTCCCAGGGGTTGCTGCATTGATGAGCGCGCCGAGATTAGGAAAACTGGGTGATAGAATCGGCCCAGAGCGCATTCTGATTGCCATGCTGGCTCTGTCAGTGCTTATCCTGATCCCGATGGCTTTCGTGCAGACTCCATTGCAATTGGGTATTTTGCGCTTCTTGTTGGGGGCAACGGATGGTGCATTGCTCCCTGCGGTACAGACGTTACTGATTTATAACTGCACCAATCAAGTGGCTGGCCGGATTTTCAGTTATAACCAATCGTTTCGTGATGTCGGTAATGTCAGCGGCCCGCTACTCGGGGCTGCGGTTTCTGCCAGCTATGGTTTCCGCGCTGTATTCTGTGTAACTGCTTTGGTGGTGCTATTTAACGCGATCTATTCTTACTGGTGTTTACAGCGCCAGCCCTTAAAAGCACGGCAACGTGAGGTTCAACAACAGCAAGATAGCTAAAGATTAGAGGGGTAACCCAACCGCCGGATACCAGCATAAACCATCCTAAGTCCCTAAACAAAAGCACGTATATTCCTGCTCTTTTCTGCCCGAATCCTCCTGAGATGCACTGACAAAGACCCCATCAAACGTTAATCCCTCGCCAAGTTGCTGTTTATTGTGTTTTTATGCGAAAATTTTTTATTTCAGCACTCTCTCATGTCAAAATAGCCATAACCTATTGATTTAACTTATTGATAAATAATATTAATAATAAGATTAAATAATGAAACTTAGTCCCTATCTTTTGTAGTGAAATGCACTCAAAGTCAGAAAGATAACCCTGATAAATGCGATGTGTATCGACTTTTCATCTAAAAATACGATATAACCCCGATAGGCAGCAAAAAATGACGTTATTATTGCGTTAAATTCTACTGTAACGAGTGTTAACCCTGATAACTGGCCGTAGTGCCAAAGGGGTGAACATTCGATGATGGCTTATTCGCCCGACTTTAACGGCGATTCTATGGGAAGACTTTATGCAAACCTCTGTTAACTCCGAAGGCGGCCGCACGTTCTTTGGCCATCCTTATCCGCTCAGCGGCCTGTTTCTTTCTGAAATGTGGGAGCGTTTCTCGTTCTACGGCATCCGCCCACTGTTAATTCTGTTTATGGCCGCCACTGTATTTGACGGTGGTATGGGCCTGCCTCGTGAGCAAGCCTCCGCTATCGTCGGGATTTTTGCCGGTAGCATGTATCTGGCAGCATTACCCGGTGGCTGGCTGGCTGATAACTGGCTCGGCCAGCAACGTGCAGTCTGGTATGGTTCTATCCTGATTGCACTGGGTCATCTGTCGATTGCGCTATCAGCGTTCTTCGGCAATGACATGTTCTTTATCGGTTTAGTGTTTATCGTGCTGGGTACCGGTCTGTTCAAGACCTGTATCTCAGTCATGGTCGGCACCCTGTATAAGCCAGGTGATGCCCGCCGCGACGGTGGTTTCTCTCTGTTCTATATGGGTATCAATATGGGGTCATTTATCGCGCCGCTACTGTCAGGTTGGTTGCTGCGATCCCACGGCTGGCACTGGGGTTTTGGTATCGGCGGTATTGGTATGCTGGTCGCACTGGTTATTTTCCGTGGTTTTGCTATCCCAGCGATGAAACGCTATGACGCAGAGGTCGGGCTAGACTCAAGCTGGAATAAACCGACCAATCAGCGTCAAGGGGTTGGCAAGTGGGTTGCAGGTATTATGGTGCTAGTGGCGGTGCTGATTACCCTGATATCACAAGGGGTTATCCCGATAAACCCAGTATTGATTGCCAGCTTATTGGTCTATGTTATTGCGGCCTCAGTAACACTCTATTTCGTTTATCTGTTTGCCTTTGCCAATATGAGCCGTAAAGATCGCGCTCGCCTATTGGTGTGCTTCATTCTGTTAGTGTCTGCGGCGTTCTTCTGGTCAGCCTTCGAGCAGAAACCAACTTCATTCAACCTGTTTGCTAATGACTATACCAACCGTATGTTTATGGGCTTTGAGATCCCAACGGTCTGGTTCCAGTCAATCAATGCGCTGTTTATTATTCTGTTGGCGCCGGTATTCAGTTGGGGCTGGCCTGCATTGGCGAAGAAGAAAATTCAGCCCAGCAGTATCACTAAATTTGTCATCGGTATTTTATGCGCGGCGGCCGGTTTCGCTGTGATGATGTATGCCGCTCAGCATGTGCTTAGCAGTGGTGGTGCCGGTGTTTCACCGCTGTGGCTGGTGATGAGTATACTACTGCTGACACTGGGTGAATTGTGCCTTAGCCCGATCGGTTTGGCCACCATGACCCTACTTGCACCAGACAGAATGCGCGGCCAGGTGATGGGCTTGTGGTTCTGCGCCAGTTCTCTGGGTAATCTGGCAGCAGGCCTGATTGGCGGACATGTTAAAGCTGACCAGCTTGATATGCTGCCGACACTGTTCGCCCGTTGCTCAATTGCATTGGTTATCTGTGCGGCAGTGTTAATATTGCTTATCGTACCGATTCGCCGGCTGATGAATAATACTCAGGGCCAACAAGCCGCCTGATGCATGCACTGCAACCTCGGTTCACACAAACCCGCCCTGGGGGCGGGTTTTGTTCTACAACAGCCATTCCTGTTGCTGTAATACCACACGATAACCATCACTATCTTCGAATGTTTTGCCACTGACATCCCAGTAAGGATTATAAGCAGTGACCTTACGAAAACCTGCCGCCGCCATCTGCTGGCACTGCACAACCCATTGCGCTTGATCCGGTATATAAAATACTAATAAGTTGTCCTGCGTCGGTGCCGCCCCTACCCGAACACCGCGATGATGAGTAAACTCTAAATGGTAAGTGTGATGTGGATGTCCGAGAATAACACCATCAAATCCCTGATGATCAGCAAAATGGCCCAGTTGGCTAAAGCCTAGCCCACGGCAGTACATCTCACTGATTAATTTAAGATTATCTGTGGGTCTGGCAACACGCATTATCGAGGTTTTCGGTAATACTGACGGCGGTTTACTTACGTGGGTATCGGGTAACCTCACTGCTTTTGATGGCATCGACTCTCTCCTGATAACACATTTGAACCTAGAGATTAAACATGAAAATAAGACCTGCGCAACCTGCAGACTACCCGGCCATCTTACAATTGCAGCGACAAAATACCCCAGAAAATTTAAGCCCGGAGCAGCGCAAACAGGGTTTTATTGTGTCACAAATGGATGAAAAGCAACTGGATTCAATTAACCAAGATTTGGGGATTCTGGTTGCAGTTGATGATGGGCAAGTCGCGGGTTTTGTCTGTCTGGCCCACACGGATAAACAACCACGGCCACCGGTGGTTGATGCCATGCTGGAAGCCATAAGCCATCAACAGTATCAAGGCCAACCATTAGCACAATTGCGGGTATTTCTTTACGGGCCGGTGTGTATCGATAGCCGCTGGCGCGGCAAAGGGGTGCTTAAACAGCTGTTTAGCGCCGTTAAAAACCATACCTGTCATCAATTTGATGTAGGGGCCGCGTTTGTTAACAACAATAATCCACACTCATTGGCAGCCCATGTCAAAGGGTTACATATGACACCGATCAGTGAATTCGTTTGTCAGCAACAACACTACCAACTGCTGATTTTTGCTACCAACGAATGATGTTACTCATAAGGACCATGACGAGCATCGATTGGCAGCATAAAAGTATCAACTATCATTGACAGCGGAACGTCTATCACCGTGACATATTTCCATGGTCCCTCACGCATATCCCATTGCACGCCAGGATAGTATTGATGCCCATGGCCCTGCCCCGGCACCGTGCGGCTGATAATGCTGCCACAGCCGGACAACAACATAATACCGATCACCAGCATAACAATGCGGGCCATGCTGCTAGGGCAATGGGTCAGTTTAACGATGGGATTCACACAGTTACTCTTCAGGTTTAGCGCGATACACAGCTTATCATAGCGCCATGTAAACAACGGTTAAGACTCAATCTGGCTAATGTAAAACATAGAAAGTGTTAAAGCGTTAGTCCGTATTCACTAATACGCTATCACCGCTCAGACCGAATTATCACTAATAAAAAAACGGGCTATACATAATGTACGCCCGTTTTTACTCAATATTACCGTTACTTCATATCAGCGTTACTTCGCTGCTGGAAACGCCTTTATATTATGCGCGAGTTGGCGATAATACCCGTTCCAAATCTGATACTGCTCCGGCTGCTGCCAGACTTGCTGGTGCAAACGCGAAATCAATACCGGGTCGCTGAGTAATTCCAGACGCTGTAATTTAGCCAATTTATCCGGCCCAGCCTCCAGCGCGAGTGTCAGCCGCTCGCCACGCACCTGCTCGATAATCGCACGGGTATGGTGGCGAGCTGTCGCCATCGCACTGGCCAGCGCGTTATACGATGGGTTCATCACCGCATGCAAGAAACCATTACTGAGCGCCCGCTGATGGTTAAGCTTCAGGTACTCTTCCGTCGCCAGCAATTCTCGTGGTGGATTATACTCTTCCGGGATCAAAAATAATTTAGCCCGTTTACTGGCCATCCCCAATGTCCGACGGCTGGAAACCACAGAGACTAGCGGTGACAGAATCAACGAAAATACAATCGGCGATAACCACCACAAGAAGCGCAGATCCAGCCAGGCCACGCCACCGGCCCAAACCAGACCCAGTAACAATTGCGAGCCGTGACGAACCATAGCTTCACTCCACGGCGTGGCATCATCATCACGTTGTGGTGAGTTCCACTGCACAGACCAACCGAGGAAGGCGCTGACCACAAACACGGTATGGAACAGCATGCGCACAGGGGCCAGTAACACGGAGAACAACATTTCAGCCAGCATCGACAGCAATAGACGCAGCGCCCCACCGTACTCTTTCGCCCCTTTTGCCCAGATCAAAATGATGCTGAGTAATTTTGGCAAGAACAGTAATACCAAAGTGGTGGAGAACAAGCCAATTGCCAGCTCGGGCCGCCACTGGGGCCAGACTGGGAACAGTTGACGCGGTTGCAGGAAATACTGCGGTTCCATCAAGGTATGCACCGCTTGCAAAGCAGTACACAGCACCAGGAACATAAACCACAACGGCGCAGACAGATATGACATCACACCGGTGAGGAACACAGCCCGGTGAACCGGATGCATGCCCTTAACCAGGAACAACCTGAAATTCATCAGATTACCGTGGCACCAACGGCGGTCTCGTTTTAGTTCATCAAGCAAATTAGGTGGCAGTTCTTCATAGCTACCCGGCAAATCATAAGCAATCCACACTCCCCAGCCGGCACGACGCATTAATGCCGCTTCCACAAAGTCATGCGACAAAATGGAACCTGCGAACGAACCTTCACCCGGTAATGGTGCCAGTGCACAATGCTCGATAAAAGGCTTAACCCGAATAATGGCATTGTGGCCCCAGTAATGGGATTCGCCTAACTGCCAGTAATGTAAACCAGCCGTAAACAGCGGACCATAGACTCGCGTGGCAAATTGCTGGATACGGGCATACAGCGTGTCCATACCTGAGGCTTTCGGCGCAGATTGGATAATCCCGGCATTTGGATTGGCTTCCATCAGCCGCACCAGCCCGGTCAAACACTCACCGCTCATCACGCTATCGGCATCCAGAATCACCATATAGCTGTACTGACTGCCCCAACGGCGGCAGAAGTCATCGATATTACCGCTTTTGCGTTTAACCCGGCGGCGGCGGCGGCGGTAGAAAATGCGCCCATGCCCATCGACATCACGACACAGCTCCAGCCAGGCTTTCTGCTCTGCCACACAGATATCGGGGTCATAACTGTCACTCAGCACATAAATATCGAAGTGCTCAAGCTGACCCGTGGCGGCGACTGACTCATAAGTAGCACGTAGCCCCGCAAATACCCGCTCCACGTCCTCATTACAAATTGGCATAATCAGCGCGGTCCGGTGAGCTGGATTGAGCGCCTCATCTCCTTTGATAGTAGAGGATATGCTGTATTTATCTTTGCCAATCAGCAATTGCAGGAAGCCCATCAGCGCGGTCCAGAATCCGGCAGAGACCCAACAAAACAGCACGGCAAACAGAATCAGGATGCCGGTTTGTAGCAGGTAAGGCAGCAATTGCATTACCGAAACCTGCCAGTTTTGTTGCCAGATCTCAAAAGGATCGATTAACGCCCACCCCTGGTAGGGCAGAATGGTCTTCATATAACTGGTCGCAATGGTAGTTTGCAACACAATGAGTATCAGCAAAATATAGCGGCGCAGAGAACCTACACTACGCCATTTCTTCTCGGCGATGGCCTGCTCATGGGTTTGTGCCCGTGACACCGGGTTACGACCCAATAATGAATCCCAAAAACGCCCCACCGGATTGGTCCGCCATGCCTGCGGTGCCATACTGGTGCGTTTGATGGGCGGCATCGCATTAATGATCGTGCGCCCTTCGCAATCTGACTCCAGTTGTTTCCCTTGCGCCAAGGCCTCCGGCCACGCCGCACGCAGACGGGCATTGACTGATGCTAACGCACTGTCTTCCTGGCTAAAAACTCCCGTTGGTGGCGCACTGGCCGCCAGTTGCTGATGCAAATGCTGCATCGCTTCAGGGGGGCTATCGAGTAATACATCTTCAGGTAGAGCATCACGCAGCGCCCCTTGCTGCTGAGCAGTCAGGGGCAAGTCCGCAATATAATCCTGTACAGGAGATTGATTTGACTTATTCATCGGCAGGTAGCTGATAGCTCCAGGTTTCAGTCAGGGTTTTATCACCGTTAACCAGCGCAGCACGCATTTCTATCGGTTTTTTTGCGTCCTTAACTTTCAGCCGCAATGTTAAACGCCAGCCCTTAGTAACCGGGTTGTAGCGCACACTGTTCTCGATCAATTCACCGTTGTCGTCGATACTGACCTGTGAAGCTAGCGGTGTATTTTCATCAAGTGATTTCAACACTGGACCGACAAAATCAACCAGGAATGCCACACTGCCATCAGGCTGACGAATCAGATTCGACTGTTTCACATCACCGGTTGAACGTAAGGTCTGTTTGACATAGGCCACGTCCGGCGAATGCAATTTCTCTTCATCGCGCGTGAAGTGCAGGCGGTAATTCAGATCAAGTGATGTTTTTGCATCCGGCAACACGTCTGGTGACCAGAAGGCCACGATATTGTCGTTGGTTTCATCCGCCGTTGGAATTTCCACCAGCTCAACTTTACCTTTGCCCCAATCACCACGCGGTTCAACCCAGGCACTCGGACGCAAATCGTAGCGGTCGTCTAAATCTTCATACTGCGAGAATTCACGACCCCGTTGTAGCAAACCAAACCCTTTTGGATTTTCCACCGTATAGGTGCTGACCGACAGGTGTTTTGGATTATTCAGTGGTCGCCAAATCCATTCACCATTACCCGCATGAATAGAAAGACCATTGGAATCATGTAATGCCGGACGATAGTTCAACACTGCTGACGGCTGGCTTGGCCCAAACAGGAACATGCTGGTTAATGGTGCAATACCCAGCTTCTCAACCTTGTCGCGCAGGAAGACTTTGGCCTGTACATCAATAGTGGTGTCGCGCCCCGGATAAATGACGAAACGGTAAGCACCGGTGGCACGAGGTGAGTCCAGCAGAGCATAGATAACCAGATGTTTGTCATTTGGTTTAGGCCGCTCAATCCAGAACTCACGAAAACGTGGGAACTCCTCGCCAGAGGCCAATGCAGTATCAATGGCCAGCCCGCGTGCAGAAAGGCCATAAACCTGACCTTTACCAATCACACGAAAATAGCTGGCACCAAGCATACTTACGATTTCGTCTTTCTTATCCGCTTTATTGATCGGATAAAGCACTTTAAAACCAGCAAAACCTAAGTTCTTCACTGACTCGGCATCATGCTTGACCGAACCAAAGTTAAAATAGTCAGGGCTATAATTGATGGGTTTAACACTGGTCGCAGTAACTTCGTTGATCTGCACTGGTGTGTCGAAGTACATGCCTTGGTGATAGAACTCTAACTTAAATGGCGTATCCAGTTTGGTCCAATACGATTTGTCATGGTTAAACTGAATCTGCTGATAGTCGGCAAATTTCATTTCGCGAAATTGCGATGGAAGGTTACTTTTTGGTGCCTCGAAGCTTTTACCCGCCAATGTCTGTGCCTGTTTAGCCACATCATCTAACGAGAAAGCCATTGCCTGAGAAGTGAATAATGACAGCAAGAGAGTTACCCCCAGCCATCTGACGCTGTTCGCGCGTGACCCTTTAGACATTCTATTAACGTTTGAAAAAATATTAACTCGCACATCTCCCCCTGTTCGGGTGCTTAAATCATCACAGCCAAATTATTGACGGTTTATCCCACATACCGTACAGATAAATTCAGGTTAGCGTAAATGCCTGAGTTATGCTGACGGTTGATTGTTTAAACCCGTGGCTAAGCCACAAGACTATCTTGCCCAGCTAAAATACGCTATGGAAAATTATTAGCCCTTATAGTAGTGTTTCTCGCCTTACTGATCCATTGAATAACGTATATTGTTATCAATAAACGTTTACTATAAAAACAACTCCGTGGGTAAAACCGGCGCGTTATTCTAATTCCGATAACAAATAGTGAATAAGTATGAAAAAAAATACTAACCAACGGGAGTACTTTCTAGACGCTATCCGCGCCTATTTGATGTTACTCGGCATTCCTTTTCATCTTTCTCTTATATACTCCAACCATCATTGGGCAGTGAATAGTACGCATCCTTCACATCTATTTACCTTACTAAACGATTTCATTCACGCCTTTCGCATGCAGGTATTCTTTGTTATTTCCGGCTATTTTTCGTTCATGTTATATCAACGCTATGAGCGCCAGCGCTGGCTTAAGGTCCGCCTGGAGCGGGTGGTTATTCCGTTACTCACCGCCATCCCATTAATAACATTGCCACAATTTTACCTCCTTAAAAATTACACCACCAAATTACAAGATTGGAATTCATTTACAATTTATCAAAAAATAAATATTGCTATTTGGGAAATGGTTTCACACTTATGGTTTTTGTTAACCCTCGCATTGCTGACGACAATCTGTTTTTATCTGTTCAAAAAAATCAAGAATAACCAACAGTCATTTCCAGTGTTGATAAAGGAAATGAATAATATAGGAAAAATCTCACTATCATTGTTTGGCTTTGTATTAATCTACGCGGTCATTCGTAGAATAATATTTCTTCTTAACCCGGAAATACTCTTTAATAGTGTCTTCAATTTCTTTGTTATGGAGACTTTGTTTTATCTACCGTTCTTTCTATTGGGTGCTTACAGCTTTATCTATCCGCCACTCAAACGGGTATTTCTTACCTTTTCACCTGGTGCATTTTTGGCCTCAGTGTTGTTATTCATCGCCTATTCGATAAACCAACATATTAATACTGCTGAGTTTTTTGCCTTTGAGCTGGATCTTATCATCAAGGCATTGATGGGCGTGACCATGACCAATGTGGTCTACTCTATTGGGTACCGGTTATTAAACTACCCCTCACCACGTATCACCTATCTGGTTAATGCCTCACTTTTCATCTACCTGGTGCATCATCCGCTAACCTTGATTTATGGTGCCTTTATTACACCGCTAATTGACAATAATGGCCTTGGCTTTGTAGTGGGCATGGCCTTTGTTTGCCTGATTTCATTCATGTTATATGAGATTCATCGCCGTATTCCATTGCTGAAATTCTTATTTTCTGGCAAGCCGCAGCAGCAAACGGTGTAATCAAATTATTATTCAAACGAATAATGTTATTGCTAAGTGATATGAATATCGGCATACCGCTTAAGCGATAAAACGGCTACACTGTGAAACCATCATGTAGATGGCGGGATGGCTAATGCCTCACTGCTTGCTCTGCTTTCAGAGCAACTATCCTGTTGATTCCTTATCAGGATTTGTTTCACTTGCAGTGACAACAAAAAGAGGAATTGTGATGAAAAAGCAAGAATCTACTGAGAATAATCCCAAGTCTGATGCTGTTGCAGTCACCGAGTTCGCTACCCTGTTTGCCTTGGTTAGCCGCCTTAGCGGAGCGCTGGACAGCGCAATCACCGGAAAAGATCGCAGCGTATTAGTTAACGAACTGTCACAGCTTTCTGTCGATAATCTTCCTGAACAGGAAAAAGCACCGACAGCAGAAGCACTGAGAAGAGCGCTGGTAACACTCAAACGCGACTAGTTCTACTATCCAACGCTCACCCTTGATTCCCCGCTGGGCAATTAAAGGTGAGCGACCCCTCTTTTATCCTCATAATTTTAATCATTATATAGACTTAACGTCTTTTACATTTCAGCAAAGCTGCAAATGATTCCATTCCAAAGAACTGACAAAATCAGTGGTTCAAGTGAGTAAGTACCACAACGCTATGAACTAAAGAAATGCTGATTTAACACATTGAATTAGGTCATCTCTTCGCATTAGATGAGGTAAATCTGTGTATAATAATTTTTTATAACTTTGGCCTGTTATTCATTTATTTTCGCCTTAAATCAGGAGAACTCCCACCTTGGACGCCATCGCAATTAATAGCCTCTTTTTGATCGGCGCAGTGCTGGTGGGAGCCAGTATTTTACTGAGTTCACTCTCTTCCCGGCTGGGTATTCCGATTCTGGTTATCTTTCTGGCCATCGGTATGCTGGCAGGCGGCGACGGTATTGGCGGGATTGCTTTCGATAACTACCCAGTGGCGTATCTGGTCAGTAACCTTGCGTTGGCGGTTATCCTGCTAGATGGCGGGATGCGCACTAGAGCCTCATCATTCCGTGTTGCCCTGTGGCCTGCGCTCTCTTTAGCAACCGTCGGTGTGGTGATTACTGCCGGTCTGACGGGCCTGGCTGCGGCCTGGCTGTTCGATTTAGATATTATTCAAGGGCTGCTCATTGGTGCGATTATTGGCTCGACCGATGCCGCTGCGGTATTCTCACTGCTTGGGGGTAAAGGCCTCAACGAGCGCGTCAGTGCCACTTTAGAGATAGAATCAGGCAGCAATGACCCCATGGCGGTGTTTTTAACCGTTACCTTGATTGCCATGATCTCCGCAGGTGAAACCAGCCTCAGTTGGATGTTCCTGGTGCACTTAATCCAACAGTTTGGTCTGGGAATTATCATCGGGTTAGGCGGTGGCGGTTTACTGCTGCTCTTTATAAACCGAATAGAGCTAGCGAATGGTTTATATCCCCTGCTGGCAGTTAGTGGTGGGATTCTGGTTTTCTCATTGGCAACGGCCATGAACGGCAGTGGTATTCTGGCAGTATATCTCTGCGGGCTATTACTGGGTAACCGCCCTATCCGTAACCGCTCCGGTATATTACAAACTTTCGATGGGCTGGCATGGCTGAGTCAGATCGGGATGTTCCTGGTGTTGGGGCTGTTGCTTAATCCAAGTGACCTATTGCCGATAGCGATCCCAGCGCTGCTCCTCTCATTGTGGATGATTTTGTTCGCCCGACCACTGTCGGTGTTCATTGGTTTACTGCCGTTCCCAAGCTTTAATCTGCGTGAACGGATCTTTATTTCCTGGGTGGGTTTACGCGGTGCAGTGCCGGTTATTCTAGCCGTATTCCCGATGATGGCCGGCATTCCCAACGCGAATTTATTTTTCAATGTGGCCTTTTTTGTCGTGCTGGTATCACTGCTGCTACAGGGTACCAGCCTGTCATTTGCCGCACGTAAAACTAAATTGGTGGTGCCTCCAGCACTAGCACCGGTCTCGCGCATTGGGTTAGATATTGATATGAATAACCAATGGGAACAGTTCATTTACCAGTTGAGTTGTGACAAGTGGTGTATCGGTGCTGCGCTGCGCGATTTGAAAATGCCTAAAGGGACACGTATTGCGGCGCTGTTTCGTGGTAAAGACTTATTGCACCCCACCGGCAGTACCCGTCTGAAAGAAGGTGACATCTTGTGTGTTATCGGTCAGGAACACGACCTGCCAGCATTGGGAAAACTGTTTAGTCAGTCGCCCAATATCCAACTGGATGAACGCTTCTTTGGTGACTTTATTCTTGATGCCGATGCCAAGCTCCACGATATCTCTCAGATTTATGGCCTTAATCTGGAACCCGGAATCGATAAACAGCAAACATTGGGCCAATTCGTCCTCTATTTATTTGGTGGAGAGCCGGTTATTGGCGATCAGATTGAGTGGGATGGCTTGACCTGGACGATTGCCGAAATGGAATCGGATCGGGTAAGTCGGGTCGGGGTGAAAATCGTTACCGATAAAGCCTGATGTTATGATGAATAAGTGATAGGGATACCGTACAGGGGAACGCAATGAAATTGTCTATTTATGACCATCTGACAGTATCAATTTTATGAACCTACCTCCTGCTGATTGGGATAACCAGCGTACATTTCTGGCCATTATGCGTGAAGGCAGTTTATCTGCCGCCGCACGGAGTCTGAATGTTTCGCAACCGACAGCCCGCCGGCACATTGAGTCGCTGGAACAATGTCTTGGGCAAAAATTGTTTAACCGCACGTCCACTGGATTAATCCCAACGGAAACAGCGCGGGCACTGTTACCCCATGCCTTGGAAATGGCCACCGCTGCCGACGCTTTTGTACGAGCCGCCTGCGCCGATATTGGGTCAGCTAAAGATACCGTGCGCATTGCCACCAGTGAGTTACTTGGCGTTGAAATCCTGCCGCAACGCTTAGAACCTCTGCGCTTACACTATCCTGAGCTGGTGCTGGAATTAAGTCTGGGTAGCAAGATAGAGGGGTTAACCCGCCAGGAAGCCGATATTGCAGTAAGAACCTTACGCCCCAAAGCGTTGCCAGTTATTGCGCAACGGGCGGGTTATTGCGAAGTTGGGCTGTTTGCTACTGAAGATTACATTGAGCGCCATGGTATGCCGCAGAGTCTCGGAGCATTAGCGTTTCACGCGTTAATCGGTCCGGATCGTAACACCTACGATGTCCAGGTTCTGCGTGAACAGGGAATCGATTTTAAACCGCACCAATACCGCCTACGTACTGATAGCCATTTGGCACAGTTGGCGGCAATACGCAGCGGTTTGGGCATTGGTGCCTGCCATGAACCCATAGCTCGTCAATCTGGGTTAGTGCGGGTGTTAGCACAAGAATTCTCGTATCCACTGGAGTTTTGGCTGGTGATGCATGAAGATCTACGCAATACCCAGCGAGTCCGCGTGGTATTCGATCATTTACTCAATACACTGCGCCAATATCTGGCTGAATAAGCGCTAAGTGCAACAGGGCCTATGCGACCCTGTTGATTAATTAAGACAATTTAAAGTGGATAACGCAATATAGCGCTCAACTGCTTACCGGCTAAATCGCTTTCCCGCACCGCCAAAACTCGAGCTCCGGTTGCCAATGCACGTCTGGCAATCTCATCGATAACCCCATATGTCAGAGCATCATCTTCTGACGCAAAAGTAATAATACCCTGATCATTGATAGTTCCTGGGACTTGGCTTTCAATATCAACCAGTAATAAATCAATAGCACCGAACGTTGCCGCCCGTGCCGCATCCGACAAATCATGAGTGACTCGACGTTCTCCTGCGCGCTGTTCAAATAACGGCTTCAGCCCCTCTATTTGCGCCCGATAGAAATTATCCAATACCGGGCGCGCTAATGTGGCAAGTTCCGAAATATTAAGATGTTCTGCATTGGTAGATAACGTTTCATCCACCAGATTTGATAATGAATTTGTCGCCCGATAAATTGACGTCAAAGGTTCAGTACTGACTAAAATAAGCGGATAGTTATGACGGGCAAATAATGGCCGCAGGGCATTATCTATTTGCCGGGTATATTGTGCGAGCCTTACTTTTTCATGTACGCCATCATACTTACGTGCATTTAATGAAGCTTTACCTACTGCATTTAACACATTGTCAGGTAGGTTGGGAACAGAAACGATAGCGGGTGGTGCATCGGCAAAAAACTCAATCAAACGCACTTCATTTTCTGATAATGCCAGAATATAAGCGGAGTGTGGAAATGTCAGTGCGCGTAATAACGGTTTGAGGTGGAAACGCTCACTGATCTCTACTTGGTCTTGCAGTTTATTAGCCAAACGGTAGGTTCGCAAAGTATCAGGCGTCGCAAGTATTGCGAGGCTGTAAGCATGCAGATCCCAGAATGACTCATCCTCTAATACGGAATATAACTCTTCTTCCAATAAAGCCAGACGCCGTTTATCAAAGTTTACGGCCTCAAGCTGTTGTAATGCCTCTTTTATTAAGTTCCCCAGCTGGATTTTACTGCCAGCTAACTGTTGATGTAACGGTGATGTTTCAAGATAGATGGAAACGCAGGCATCGGAGCGTACATCAGAAAGACTAAGAAATTCTTCACGACTTGGAATGTCAACATGTAGCATAGGTCACCTTCAAGAAATAATGGACACGATACTTATATCTTTATCAAGTGCATGTTTATTATAGCCAACCAATGCCACTTTGCTTTCTATCGACATCGAAAAAATCGTTGCACGCTAAAATTGTTAAAATACATTTAACTGCTGGTATTAGCCCTAATATCTCAAATTCAATTAAGGCTAGTACATCCCCCACATTGATAACTTTGCACTATTTATTCTTTATTCGTTATTCTGTCTTATTCTGTCTTATTCTGTTTTATTCGATTAACCAAAATGATCCCCGCACAAACCAATACCAGCGCAAGGGCATTCTTCCATTCTAAAATGCTTTCATTGAGGAAAATGGCGGACAGAACCGCACCTGAAACCGGGATGAGAAAATTGAACGGTGCAACCATCCCTACCCGATTATATTTGAGTAGCAAGCTCCAGAGTGCAAAAGCGGCCGATGACAACAGCACCAGGTAGGCCAATAACAATAAAGCCCGCCAGCCAATGTCACTCAAATGGCCACCAAAGAGATAACCGCCAAGCGTCAACACCAACCCTCCGATGGCAAGTTGGTAGCCTGTCATCACCGTGGTATCCATGGTTTGTGAAATACGTTTGCCGTAAATACTGGCGGCAGAAAGGATGAAAGCAGCCAGTACCACACTTCCCTCACCTAACAGTGAAAAATTAAAATCCATCAAATCGGCGCCAAAATTCACCACCATCACGCCAGCAAAACCCAGTGCGCAGCCAATGATTTTATTAAATGATAATCGATCATTTTTATAAATATAATGCGCCAACAAGACACTGAAGAATGTCCCCGTTGCATTCATGATGGAACCTTTCACCCCGGTAGTATATGCCAGCCCAATATAGAAAAAGACATACTGTAACGTGGTCTGTGTTAGACCTAAAATGGCAATCTGCCTATATTGGCCCTTGTTAAGTCGGCCAATAGCTTTACCACTGGCAACAGCAAAAATGAGTAGCACTAACCCGGCCAATAAAAAGCGATAACCCGCAAACACCATCTTGCTCGGAATGTCATCTGGGGCGATATGAAACAGTGCATAACCATTTTTAATCGCAGGGTAGGCACTGCCCCAAAGAAGGCAACAGAAGGTTGCCACGAGGAAAACAAATTTTTTATTGGTAAAAAGCGCAGGACTGCGGTCCACGTGAACATCCTTTTCAATCAAAAAATGAAATGATGTTTCGTTATAACTATTTCCTGTTGAAAAGTCCCGTCTGATGTCACTTTTTTCTTAAAAAGATCCATCAACTCTCCGAGTACCGCACCTATAGCACGTGGCCATCAAAAATAGATTGTCTGTCTTTTTGCTATTTGTAGAATAATTGAACGACGATGCTGACATTCATTAGTTATTCATGGCGTTGTCTAACCTCGTTCAATGTTTGCACTAACGGACAGAGATCGTGTACGATGCTGGTTTAATTAAATAACTTTGGTTTTCATCATGTTAAAACTATTTAACGTAAACTTTAACAGTATGCCTGAAAGAAAGTTAGACGAGATCTTCACACTTAGAAAAATAACATTTAAAGATCGCTTAGATTGGAAAGTAACCTGTACTGATGGCAGAGAAAGCGACCAATATGATGATGAGAATACAAACTATATATTAGGAATAATAGAGGACACTATTGTTTGCAGTGTCAGATTTATTGAAATGAAATATCCTACAATGGTGGCAGGGCCATTCGCACCTTATTTTTCCGACATTGACCTTCCGGTCGATGGTTTTATAGAATCCAGCCGTTTCTTTGTTGAAAAAAAACTAGCAAGAGATATGGTAGGCAATAATAGTGCACTCAGCGTATTACTTTTTTTAGCAATGGTTAATTATGCCAGAAGCCGTAATTATAAAGGTATACTGACTGTTGTCAGCCGAGGGATGTATGTATTACTGAAGCGTTCCGGCTGGAATATTACAGTTTTAAACCAAGGTGAGTCAGAGAAAAATGAGGTTATTTATCTTTTACATCTGGGTGTCGACATTGATAGCCAACAACAATTAATAAAGAAGATACGCAGAACGCATCACGTTGAACCTCATATACTTGAAACCTGGCCATTAGCGGTGCCAGATATAGTTAAATAGGTTTAATTAACTTTAACTCTATGCCAAGTCTTATCGCATGCTTGGCATTTAAAACACCAAGTTTTCTGACAACATTACCAATATGAAACTTAACTGTACTTCTTTTTATTCCCAATATTATGGAGATTTCCGAGTATGTTTTGCCGACACTAGCCCAATATAAAATTTCGTTCTCTCTAGGCGAAAAGATTTCCCTTTCGTCACCGGCACCATTCAACTTATTGTTTTTACTGTTATTTTTGTGGTAAAGACCCAACATTTTATCATGAGTCAGAATAAGCAGCATTTGAATTTTCTCTTTATTGGTCTCAATGCTCTCATCAAAAGAAATGCTATCATCACTTCCATTAGAAATATTCAGCGTTGCCATATTATGATTATTATCATGAAGAACAAATGTATAACCATTAATGATATTATATTCTCTGGCAAGGTTAAATACGGCTGAGTCGGTTGACTTTATATTAATCACCGAATTGTCGTCCCAAGCAAACGGAGCAACTTTGTCTTTTGCCGTCAAAATAACAGGATCGATAAGGTGGTAGTTATTTTTTTTATATGTTTGTATCCAATCCATTGGATAGTTTGAAATAATAGTCGGGTGTAAGGGTGTTTTCTTATTCATTACCAAATAGGAATAACGCAGATCACCATAAGCTTTTATTCTTCTTTGAATATAGTTCTTTATATCTTCATTAATACTTTCATTGTCAAAATAATCAATTATCATAACAGACCAAGTTTACTATATATGTTGAGCAACGATACAATTTTATGACATTGTTTTCAATAGAAATCAGTGTATAAAATAGACTTACAGAGTTTCCTCACAAACGCCCGGCTAACATTATATGAACAAACAACCTAGACTAAAGGATAGTTTTCCAAACTAGACTTAAGGCTAGCTATTATTATAGCCCTATGTTTATTAGACTGTTTTTGCTTTAAATAATTAGTTTTAGATATTATAGAACTAATATATTAGCGCACAGACGCTAAGAAAGTTAGTCAAAAAAGAATATATTTTCGCCAACACCAGGGGACTTTTAGTCCCACAAGACCTGCTCTGCCTAGCCATCTGGATGCATTTACATTCAGATGGCCATAATATCGCCCCGCCCCCTTCTCATCGTTTAAAAATCATACAAATAATCAATGTGTGCAGTAAATCCATGCTCCTTGCGATTAATAAATGATTCCTAATACATATAAACATTAACCTTATTTATATAATTTTGATAAACTTGACTTAAGTCATATCACTAACCCGAATTAATTGTATGATTAATAAACGGTTATAATGTTTTCCCTGGTGTTGGCCGAATTGGCATCCCTTACCAAATGAGATTGGTAAGGGTTTTTTTTGTCTATCATTCAGCCTGCTGCATCACCCGAGCTAATGTAATAGCACGGATAATCACCGCACGATCAACCTGTGGGTTACCACTTTCCAATAACTGCTGCCAAATAGCGATGGCCTGCGCGTATCTATCATGGGTAAAGTTATCAGCGGCTTGCAGCATTAGCGCAGTATATTGCATGGGATCTTTAGTCAAAGCCTGCTGTAACCAGTACGTCACATCACCCGTCATTTTTTGCCCTGACCGGTAATAGAACACCGTCGCTCGTGCAGCATCAAAGCGGGCACTGGCCCCCTGCAAACGTTCAGCCTGCTGCAAGGCGATCAATGCATCCTCAAATTCGTTACGATATAAATAATGTTGAGCTAAACTGTACCATCCATCCCCCTTATCGGGAGCCAAACGAATACGTTGTTGTAACCGAGATAGCGTGGGATCACTGCTCTGCTTATCGAGCATATTATTCAACCGCTGGGCTTCCTGTAGCCGCAAAGCCTCTTGCTGCACGGCGGTATAATGGCCCAGTTGCCGGTATCCCAACATAATTAGAATCAGCACCACCAGGCTGAAGCCCAGTGGCCAGCGCCAGCTCAACCGACCATATTGCACCAGCCACGGCCACCACAAACTCACTACCACCAACAGCACCAGTATCGCCAGCCCTATCGATAGCACCATTATCGCGGCCCTCTCACACCTGAGACAGATTGCCGGCGTATCCTAAAAATCAACCCACCTAACACGCAGACCAGCAACACCCCAGGCCCAAACCATAGCACCAGTGTGGCACTGCGCAACGGAGGACGATACAGAACAAAGTCCCCATAGCGCTGGGTCATTACGGCCATTATCTCCTGAGAGCTGTGTCCTGCTTCTACCAACTGATAGACCTCTAATCGCAAGTCTTGCGCTATCGGCGAGGTCGACTCCAGCAAGTTCTGATTTTGGCATTGGGGACAACGCAGCTCCTGCGCCAATGCCAATGCTTGTTGCTGATGTTGCGGCGAACTAAAATGATAGGTATCCACCACATCAGCCGCAACACCAGATGAAAAAACCAGTGATAACATCAGGAATAAAACTTTCATGGGGTTCCCACCCTCGCCCATTGCGCCAGTAGCGGCATAAACTGTTGTTGCCATATCTCTGTCGTCATTTCACCAGCATAGCGCTGGCGAATAATGCCATTTGCATCAATTAGCCAGGTCTCAGGTGTACCATATACCCCCATCGCCAGTGCTAATGTGCCATGCGGGTCATAAAGGTTCTTCTGATAAGGATTGCTGTAGCGCCGCAGAGTATTTAACGCCGCCTGACGGTCATCGCGGTAATTCAGACCATAGAACTGCACACCATGCAGCGTCCCGGCTATCTGCCCCAGTAGGGCGAGCTCTTGCTTACAACTGGCACACCAACTGGCCCATACATTAATCACCGTCACCTTACCCAACAGTTGCTCTCGCGTTATGTTCTGCCCGGGCTGTTGCAATTCGGATAAAGAAAAAGCGGGAAACGGCAGGTCTTGCTCGGCCAACTCGATACGATGCGGATCCCGCGTTAAGCCGCTATAAAGCAAGCAGCCCAGCAGTAAGGCAACCAGAGGGACAATCAACCAAGGCCAACGTTGTTTCATTTATCCCCCGCGAGGTCGCTAACAGGGTGGACTCTGCGCCATAGCGCCAATAAACCACCAACTACCATCATCAGTGCGCCCCCCCAAATCCAGCTGACCATCGGTTTATGGGACAAACGTACGCTATACTCCCCCGCACCCAAACTATCCCCCAGAACCACATAAAAGTCGGCCAGGGGGCTACTGGCTATCGCCGGCTCTATCATCAACATTCCCCGCGCTGTATAGTGCCGCCGCTCCGGTAACAATGTGGTTAACGCTTGCCCATTCTGGCTGACCACAATATGCGCCTGCTCACTGGTATAGTTTGGGCCGATCACTAATTCAGTTTGACGATAGGTAAACTGATAACCCGCCAGCGTGACCTGACTGCCTGGTGCCATACGTCGCCCCTGCTCGACGGTGTAATATGAAGCAAACAGCATTCCCAGCAGGCTGACCGCAACGCCACCGTGTATCAACCATAAATAGCCACGTATCTTTGGCGCAAATAATGGCGCGAACAACGTCCAGAGGGCCAGAGTGACACCTATCAGCATCCCCACCTGCCACGGTGATTCGAATAGACCTAAACTGAGCACCCCACCGGAGATAGCTAATACAGCAGGTACGACAAGACGCCAGCCATTGATTTTGCGGCTTTGCCGCCAATCGGCAAACGGCGTTATGCCCATCAGCAATAGCAACAGCAGCACAAAAGGTGTCAGGGTTTGATTAAAATAGGGCGCACCAACAGACAGTGATCCTAACCCCAGCACACTGACAATTAATGGATACAATGTGCCAATCAATACGGTTACCGCAGCAATGCTTAGCAGCACCATTGCCGCCAGCAGTAATGACTCCAGTGAGAAGAGGTTGAAAGCAGCAGAGCGATTGTTGCCCCGCACCCGCAGGGCAAATAGCGTCAATGAACTCAACGTCACCATGCCAAACAGCGCCAGTAAAGCCTCACCGCGCGCCGTATCAACAGCAAAAGCGTGAACTGAGGTCAACACCCCAGAGCGCACGATAAAAGTGCCTAACAAGCAGAGTTGAAATGTCACCAGCGACAGCAAAATGCCCCAATGATGATATAAGCCCCGTTTCTCAATAACAGCCAGAACATGTAACAGTGCAGTTGCGGTGAGCCATGGCAGTAATGACGCATTTTCAACCGGGTCCCAGAACCACCAGCCGCCCCACCCCAATTCGCTGTATGCCCACCATGCCCCCAACAAAATGCCAAACGTGAGAAAACTCCAGGCAGCCAATACCCAGGGACGGCAGTAGTGCACACTATTGTTGCCATTGCGGCCTGCAAGCAACGCCGAAACGGCAAAAGCAAAACTAACGGCAAAACCGCTATACCCCAGATACAACAAGGGTGGATGAAATATCAGCGCCAGATCCTGCAACATTGGATTTAAATCACGCCCCTGCGCCAACGTCGGGAACAATCGCTCAAAAGGATTGGAGAAAAAGAGGATAAAAACGCTCAGGATAAGCAGTAGCCCCCCCATCACTGCCAACGCGCGAGCAAAAAAACGCAGCGGAAAATGACGGCGAAAAAGCGTCAACGCGGAACTCCACAGGCTCAGAGCAAACAGCATAAACAACAAGGAGCCTTCATGCCCGCCCCAGATTGCCGCAACCTTATAAAATAGAGGGAGCTGGCTATTACCGTGTTGTGCTACATAAAGCAGAGAAAAATCATCGCTAACAAAGCACCAACCCAGTAACAACAGTGCCAATGTAATGAATAAGGTCACGGCGTAACTGAACGACGGTAACCAATACAACAAAGCCAATCGCCGCCCATGGAGAGCAATAATAGGCACACCAGTGAGCAGCAGCGCCAATGACGCAGCCACCAACAGTGACAACAGCCCCAACTCACCTACCATACATTTTCACCCATCACCGGTTCGCCTCCTCACACAACCGTCATCTGACCGGCATAAAGAATAAAGAAACGTAAAACCAATACGCCAAACAAACTCAAGCCGGATACCGTCACTAGAAATGAAACCCGATGGCGCATTCCATGGCTACAAAAACGGTTTAAAACTAATGGCAGCACCATGCCGCAACCGATAACCCAGAACCAAAACATCGCGGCCCAAAAACCACCGCCCAACGCGACAGCGACCGCGACTTCTTTCTGACCACCGCCGAACCACAGCCCGGTGAAGAATGCTAGCAGCAGAAATAGCTCCAACCACACCACCGGTTTTTCCAGCCGATGAACAAATGCCAGTGCCGGGCTATCTATGGGTTCTTTAAAAAAGGTCACTGCGCACAACACCATGGCGGCAATACCCGAAGAAACGCCGGAGAACAGAAATAACACCGGCAATACCGGATTATTCAACAAGGGGTAACTCTTCAGGGCCGATAACAGGAAGCCGGTATATGCCCCCAACGCCACAGCCAGAAACATCATCAATGGTTCCAACTTGCGTTCAATCGGTGCCAGTTTATGCAGTACCGTGCCAACCCAATTCAATTTGCGGTAAGGCTGTAATAACGCCGTCAGCCCGTGGCGAAATATCACCGCCAGCCAGACCAACAGCACCACCATATAAATTTGAAACAGCATGACACCCAATGACATCACCGAGCTGGTACTGTAGAAAAACATCAGCTTCCAGAAAGTCCACGGCCGGGTAAGGTGCAGTATCAAAATAAACAACCCCATAATCACCGCTAAGGGCGCCATCATAGCGGTCGATTTAACTAACCCACTGCGCGCCGCCTCACCGCCCAGAACCCGTTGCTTAACCAATAGGCTAACTACCACCATGCCCGCCGATACTCCTATCAAAAACAGATAGATGGCTATCGGCCAATCCCACACTAACGAGGCAAAGTGAAACGGGGTATTCAGTTCAGGATTCATCCGGTTATCTCCCCATACTGAAAGGGAACACGATACAATTTCGGTTGTGTCCCAAGATGTAACTTGGCGCGATACACAGTGCGCTGATGCAATAATTTCACCAGTTCACTGTTAGGGTCGTCCAAATTGCCAAAGGTGAGTGCCTTGGTTGGGCACGACAAGACACAGGCGGGCTGTTTACCCTGCTTTAGATTAGTTTTCCGACAAAAATCGCATTTATCGGCAGTTTTCGTCACCGGATGGATAAAGCGCACCCGGTACGGACAGGCGGCGATACAGTACTGGCACCCTACGCAGAGGTCGGGATCGACATCAACAATCCCAGTCCCGCTATCGCGATACGAGGCTCCGGTTGGGCACACATCGACACAGGGCGCCTTATCGCAATGCTGGCAGGAGTGACGATAGAACTGATATTTTACAGCAGGAAACTCACCGATCGGTTGGCTACGGATGATGTTTAACCGTGAGACCCCAGCGGGTACATGATTAACCTCACGGCAAGCATCCATACAGGCCGTGCAACCAATACAACGGGTTTCATCATGTAGCATCCCGTAACGAATGCCATCAACAGTGCCGCTGAGTGCCAGTGAACGTCCAGCAGAACCGGTCAGGAAAATCAGCGCCCCCATACTGGCGATAAAGTGACGACGGTTCGTATTCATGGTGTTTCCTTCGATATCAGCTCCTGCTGACGGCGATGACAGTCAACACAGAGTTTGACCCGCCCTTTATCGTCAAGGCCATGCATCGGGTCGGTTTTAGGATGCAACTGATGACAACTGACACAAGAAAGCTTCAACATGTGCACATCATGGGGCCAGAACGCCTCGCGTAATTTCTCCGGCAGATGGCAGCTCATGCAGACACTGTTTTGTTGTGAGACGCTGTACATCGCTTTATCGGCATTAAACATATCGCGGTTAAAACGCATCACATCTTTAATACCATTACGGTGCAGCACCGATGCCTGCCCATGGCAGTTGGTACAGGTTAAGGCCAACTGCGTATTCGGATTTACCACGCCAGCATGTTTGCCATGCAACTCATCTTTTTGTTCTTTATGACATTGGATGCAAGCAGCATCCGGGTTGCGCTGCGGCTCAACAATATGGCGCAACGCGGGCATTTTCGCCGTCGTGTTCGGTGTTGTGGCGAGAGTGGGCAGCGTGCACAGAATCAACACTACCAGCAGCGCGGCTGAACCGAATGAACGTAAAACGCGCATAGTTATTCCACCTTTGCTATGGCCCCAATCTGGGGCCGTTTGTCTCTGGAATAGATCCGGTGAGCGTATTGTCACACCGGAACGCCTCTTACTGGCTCAACCGGCCCGCTTTTCTGGCTTGATCATCCCAGGCTGGTACCACTTGTTGCAGAAACTCCTGCTTCTCGCGGTTCAGCTTATCCATATCCATTCCCAGCGCTTTCTGGGCATTGAGTTTGGTCGAAATATCCGGCAGCGGAATTTCGTGGCTAATCCCTTTTGTCGCCAGCAGACGTGCAAGTTTGGTGCGGGCATCGGCAGCTTTATTCAACGCGCCCCCCAATACACGCAGACCAACATCCGGTGCATGCATATGAATACCGTGGGAAGCAATGGCATAATCCCAGCGCCATTGGGCATGGCGGATATCTTGCAGAATAGGTTGCATTTCTTGTTCGGTTGCCCCGGCATTCCAAGCAGCTTTTGCCTCGTAATGCGCGTGAACCAGTTGTTTCTCAACATTCAGTTTTAACTCCTGAATGCTGGCTTTGCGTTCAGCAACAATATCTTGCAAGGTTTTTTTATCCTGGGTATGGCAGTTAACACAGGTAGTTTCAAAGCTATCAAACGGGTTGCGGATCTGGTGGTCGGTATACACCTTACCTGCCGCATTTTGGATTTTCGGCATATGGCAATCGATACAACTGACATTGTTTTTACCGTGGATCCCCGCACGCCAGGTTTCATACTCAGGATGTTGGGCTTTCAACATCGGGGTTTTTGACAGCGGATGAACCCAATCGGAGAAAGCGATTTCATCGTAATACTTCTCCATTGACGCCACATCAGTGCCTTGATCCCATGGGAATTTCACCGCTTTATCTTTACCGGCGAAGTGGTACTCAACATGGCACTGGCTGCACACCATGGATTGTTGATCCAAGCGGCTGGCATGTTCGAAAGGTTTATTGATAGATTGCAAAGCACGCTCAGCATAGGGCCGGGAGAGGACTAAAGCTGGCTTCCCGGCAGCAAAATCAGCAGAAGCGGTATTATGGCAATCGGCACACCCCAACTGATTGACGACTTCCGGGCCACCTCTGGCCCAAGTCCCTTTGAAATACCCTTCTTCACCTTGTTCATTGATCAAGCGGGCAACATCCGGGCTTTTACAGCTCCAGCAGGCCATCGGCAAGGGGCCATCCTCTGCGGTCTTCGGTGCTGCGGTACGTAAGGTTTCCCGCACATCAGTGACAGCATAATAGTGCCCACGAGGTTTGTTATAATCTTTGGCAAACGGATATCCGGCCCAAAGGATCACCAAATTGGGGTCATCCGCCAGCGCATCTTCTCGTGGCCCACTCTCTTTGGTTTTCAGCCATGAGGTGAATTGGTCAACATGCTGTTCAGCGAATTTATCGTTGCGGGCCTCAATCGGCGGCGTAGGTGCCGCCGACAAAGAAAATACCGCGCCTATTGCCAAAAGAGCCATTATCCCTACCAACACCTGTCTTATAAATTTGCTCACAATATTTACTCCAGTGTGTTTTTCCATACCGGACGCTATCAGTGCCCGCACCAGATGGTTTTTTTATTTTTAAACCCGCAATCAGGTGAGAAATAGCGAGCCAGGAGGCGAAGCATGACTGATATCACCCTGTGGGTTAGGCAGATAGTAAGGAGGATTTGCAGCAAATGATTTGTAGTAGTAAGAATGCTTGTTTTAGATCAAACAATTTTTGTGTGGGTATTCGCTTTTATGAACCAGCTCAAAAAAAAAGCATCTCATCGATCAATTTTTACATAAAAGTCAATCATATACCTCTTTGTAGGTATACTAAGACCATTAGAGCTCCTCGCTACGTAAATATAAGGGCTACCAGTTTCACAACTCACTTCAACCGCCAAGATATAGGTAACCAGCAACCACAACACAATCAGGCAAGCGAGTATCACTTGCATCATAACTTTCGATTTATTTCGAATTGCTATTTTATTTGCTATCGATCTCAAATGCCGGATCGCTATCCGGGCTGCAAAAATGGTGCAACCTGGGGATTCCATCATTCTCGACAGTGGCAGTACCACATTAAATGTTGCGCAAGAGCCGGCAAAACAAGATGGAATAACGGTACTGACCAATAATCTGCCGGCTGCCTGGGCACTTTCCAGCAATAAAGAGATTACGTTAGTGATATGTGGTGGTACTTTTCGCCATAAAACCCGTTCATTCCACGGTTCCCATACTGAATCTGAGTTGATGGTTAATCAGTATTCTCGCTAATGGGGCGATTCACACGGGATACGGCATACCAGACGGCATACTGAATAATTTTGTTTGGGATAAGTAACTGGGGGAAAAACAAGAGGATAAAGAGAAATGATGGCGGAGGAGGAGAGATTCGAACTCTCGAACGGTTACCCGTCGACGGTTTTCAAGACCGTTGCCTTCAGCCACTCGGCCACCCCTCCGCAACGAGCCGAACTATAAACAGAGCTCTGCCGCTTGTAAAGCCTGTTTGTGCTTAATTGACCAAAAAATCCGCTAGCTGATTGTCGAGTGCTGAATTTATCGTCATCCCTTATGCTAACTGGCCATTAGGCGTACAGCAGCCGGTTTATTTACTCTCGCACAGATGGCACCTCACCAAATAACAGCAGAGACTTCTTTGGGGTAGTGGCAAATATTTGCTAAATTAGCGGCCGTTTCATTGATTGAATTACCGAGGTTGTATGTTGGAGTTTAAAGGCCAGGTTATTGATACCGATGCACAGGGTTATCTGAAAAATAGCACGGACTGGAGCGAGGCTTTAGCGCCCATACTGGCTGAACAGGAAGGGATTATACTCACTGAACCACATTGGGAAGTGGTGCGCTTTGTGCGTGCATTTTATCAAGAATTCAATACATCACCTGCAATCCGCATGCTGGTAAAGGCCATGGCACAAAAGTATGGTGAAGAGAAAGGTAATAGCCGATATCTGTATCGTTTATTCCCCAAAGGGCCAGCAAAGCAAGCAACCAAAATTGCAGGATTACCCAAACCCGTTAAGTGTATTTAACGACAGATAACAGTATTTAACGACGGATAGCTGTGCTCTGGTACCGCTCGTGAGTTAATAGCGGATGTTAAATTTTTCAAACGCGGTGCTCGGATAAGGTTCCGTCAGCAGGCGATCCACCCGCGCACCGCGTGGCCCCCCCTGCTTAATCCACTCCAGCAGGTGTTCAACCGCATGTTGCTCGCCGTAAGCCACCACTTCCACACTGCCATCATCACAATTTTTAGCGTAACCCGTCACACCCAGCGCTTGTGCCTGACGTTGCGTGCTATAGCGGAAACCCACGCCCTGAACAACGCCATAAACATAGGCGGCAGTGCATACTTTTGGCATATAGACTCCTCATCTACGTGATAATTTGCATTTTCCGGCTCATACTCCGACAATACTGCTCTTTTTTACCTAGCTGGCAGCAACTTAATTATGACCGTAAGCCTGATTCTTGCCAAAGGACGTGAAAAGTCCTTACTTCGTCGCCATCCGTGGATCTTCTCTGGGGCCGTTCAACGCCTTGAGGGGAGTGCCCTGCCCGGTGAAACCCTCGATATCCTTGATAGCCAGGGTAAATGGCTGGCCCGTGCCGCCTACTCTCCTGAATCACAAATTTTGGCACGAGTCTGGACGTTCCAACAAGATGAAGTTATTGACCGCGAGTTCTTCATCCGCCGTCTACAGCAAGCGCAGAGCTGGCGTGATTGGCTGGCAAAGCGTGATGGTTTGAACGGCTATCGCCTGATCGCCGGTGAGTCTGATGGCCTGCCGGGTATCACCATAGACCGCTTCCAGAACTTTCTGGTATTGCAGTTACTGTCGGCCGGCGCTGAATATCAGCGGGAAACGCTGGTTAGTGCCTTACAACATTGTTACCCAGAATGCTCTATTTATGACCGCTCCGATGTTTCCGTACGTAAAAAAGAAGGCTTACCTCTGACGCAAGGTACAATCAGTGGTGAAATGCCGCCTGACCTGCTGCCAATAACCGAAAACGGCATGCAACTGTTGGTTGATATTCAGCACGGCCATAAAACAGGATTTTATTTAGATCAGCGCGATAGCCGCCTGGCGGCGCGTAACTACGCCGATGGTCGCCGTGTTCTGAACTGTTTCTCTTATACCGGTGCCTTTGCTGTCGCAGCGCTGATGGGAAATTGTAAGCAAGTTATCAGCGTTGATACGTCACAAGCTGTACTGGATATAGCCAAACAAAACATTGAACTCAACCAGTTGGATTTGAGCAAAACCGAATTCATTCGGGATGATGTGTTCCAATTGCTGCGTAACTACCGCACGCAAGGGGAAAAGTTTGACATGATCATTATGGACCCACCGAAGTTTGTGGAGAACAAAAGTCAGTTGGCAAGTGCGTGTCGTGGCTACAAAGATATTAATATGTTAGCGATACAATTATTGCGCCCAGGCGGGATCTTGTTAAGTTTCTCCTGCTCTGGTTTGATGCCAACAGATTTATTCCAGAAAATTTTGGCCGATGCTGCGTTAGATGCAGGGCATGATATACAATTTATAGAACAGTTCCGTCAGGCAGCGGATCACCCGGTTATCGCGACATATCCAGAAGGTCTGTACCTGAAAGGGTTCGCGTGCCGGATAGTATGACTTGAAATGCCCTACACTGCCCTCATATAGAAGGCAGAGTAATGTTTCTCAGGAGGTTATCATGATTGCCAGCAAATTTGGTATTGGGCAGCAGGTCCGCCACAGCCTACACGGCTATTTGGGTGTAGTGATTGATATCGATCCTGAATATTCTCTCGAGCCACCGGAACCTGATGAGGTTGCAAACAACGCTATGTTGCGTTCGTCACCTTGGTATCACGTGGTTATTGAGGATGATGAGGGGCAACCGATACACACCTATCTAGCTGAAGCGCAACTAACCTATGAAGATATGGATGCTCACCCAGAGCAACCTTCATTGGATGAACTGGCGGCGTCCATCCGCCATCAGCTACAGGCTCCGCGTCTACGCAACTAAATCTTGAGATTTATCGATAAAACCCGGCGCTTAGTACCGGGTTTTTTATCGCCAAAATTAGCAACGTCGCGTATCACTGTTTTTCTAATCCCAGGCGCGGTATTTCAATCTTCGGACAACGGTCCATCACCACCTTTATTCCCGCATCTGCCGCCAAGGTAGCCGCCAACTCATTAATAACACCAATTTGTAACCACAGAACCTTGGCGCCGATAGCAATAGCATCTTGCGCAACGCCGTATGCAGCCTCGGCATTACGGAAAACATCCACCATATCGATAGCATGAGGAATATCCGCCAGTTCTGCATATGCCTGCTGGCCCAATAATGATTTCCCCGCCAATTTAGGGCTAACAGGCGTGACTTGATACCCCTGCTGTAGCAGATAAGCCATAACACCATAACTTGGCCGCGATGGGTTATCACTCGCCCCGACTAATGCAATTGTTTTTACCTGTTGGAGAATGTCAGCAATATCTTTATCGTGCATTTTTCAGTTCCTCTGATGCGCTAAAAGAATATCCCAATCCATGTGCACCCGGAGGGATACTACCAATATTAGGCGATCCTCTAAGTGTACATCATGGGGAAAATGGATCATAAATGCGGTCAGATTGATTTGGTTTAAGAGATGTCGCAGTAATTACTGTTAGATTGCCGGCTTTATCCTTATAATTCATCAGGATAAAAACGTTATATTTATACTGATCATTTCAAAAAGTAAATAAATGTGGGCGAACGGAAAGACTTTGACACATAATCTAGCCTGTCTGACAATGTACGCGGATATCACCCTCAGGAGCAGCACATGAAATTTGGTCTGGTGGTCGTAGGGATTTTGGCCGTTTGCTGTAGTGCTTCAGCTATCGCCACGACCTTAAAACTCGCGCCGGAAATTGACCTGTTGGTGGTCGATGGGAAAAATATGTCAGGATCCTTGCTAAAAGGAGCCGATAGCTTGGAATTAAACAGCGGTCAGCATCAAATTCTGTTCAAAGTGGCTAAACCACTGCCAGCCGATCCGAAAGTGTTGTATGCCTCTCCGCCATTAGTGGTGGTGTTTAATACCCGCAATGTTCGTTCAGTCGCCATAAAATTACCGGTCATTGATACCGAACGAGATGGGCATAAGTTTTCTAAAAACCCGGTATATCAGCTTATTGGAGATAATGGCCGCCCATTATCTGTGCGCCACGATGTATTACATCAGGACAATCTCAACACTGCCAGCACACTTGAAACTGCAATGGCCAGTTATAATGTTGGCCAATTTAGTGCTTCAGTTCCCTCTTTTGCCACCATTCCACCGTCAACTGTGAGTGCGGTGCCGGGGACCACTATTGCCGTGGCAGGGACAAATACCGCGCAGAATACCACCAGCCTGCAAGGGGAAAATGTTGCCGAACAGATGCTGCAATATTGGTTCCTGCAAGCCAACGCCGAAACTCAACAACGCTTCCTACTCTGGGCTAAAAAGCAACCGGGCAAATGATCCGTTTACGATAAGGCGGTTCTTAAACATCAGGTTATGCTTGTTTCCTCGCATTTCTTTGCGTTACCGCTATGCACAAAATCTCTGTTTCAGTAATCTGTTAGCAAACCGCTAGCATTTATTGAAGGATATCTTGATGGAACTGACTACCCGCACTATTGCGGTACGCAAGCATATTGCCCTTGTTTCCCACGATCACTGCAAAAAATCGCTGCTCGAATGGGTTATGGAAAATAAACAACTGCTGTCCCAGCACGAACTTTATGCCACAGGTACCACCGGAAACCTGGTACAAAAAGCCACCGGCATTGACGTTAACTGTTTACTAAGTGGTCCGATGGGGGGAGATCAAGAAGTGGGTGCGCTGATATCAGAGAAAAAAATCGATATTTTGATTTTCTTCTGGGACCCACTGAATGCTGTGCCGCATGATCCCGATGTGAAAGCCCTACTACGTCTGGCAACAGTCTGGAATATACCTGTCGCCACCAACCGCTCGACCGCAGACTTCTTAATTGGTTCTAACTTGTTTAGCAGCGAAGTTACCATCGCAATCCCTGATTATGATCATTACTTAAAACAGCGACTGCAATAAGCATTACGCCCGGTGCCACAACCACCGGGCGTAATGTATGCGATAGCTCCGTTAAGGTTTACGCTGAACAGGAACACCTAACTCGCTAAGTTGCTTAACAAAAATAGAGGGTTTTGCTGTATCTTGCAGTAACCAGACCTGGTGCTTCGCACGAGTCATTGCGACATATAATAAACGCCGCTCCTCCGCATCTGGGAAATCTTCCGGTGCCGGTAACAGCACATCTTCCACAATTGATTCCCGCGCTACTGCCGGAAAACCATCATTACCTTCATGCAGCCCTGCAATAATCACATAGCCGGCTTGCTGCCCTTTACTGGCATGAATAGTCATAAAATCAATCGTCAGTTTTGGCCAGCGAGTTGCCGCTTTTTGCAAAATCTCAGGCCGTAAATGGTGATAGCGGGCCAAAATCAAAATGCGCTCATCATCCTTAACAAAACCGCTTAATTTATCCAGCAAGGTGTCAAGCTGTTGGTCCGGTAAAATGATGACTGACTTTTTGTTACCTTTACTCAAGCTGTTAAGTGGCTTTTTCAATTGATGTGGGTTTTGCTGAATAAACCGGTTCGCAATTTCACCGATCCTATCATTAAAGCGGTAAGTGGTATCCAAGGCACATTCAGCCCCTTCACCGAAGTACTGGCTAAAAGCTGTAGTGAGCGAGAGCTGCGCGCCACTAAACCGATAAATCGCCTGCCAATCATCACCCACCGCAAATAAACAGGTTTGCTTATTTTGTTTGCGCAGTGCTGCCAGCAGCATAGCGCGTTGCGGTGAGATATCCTGAAACTCATCCACCAAAATATGCTTCCACGGACTAACAAAACGCCCTTTACCCAGTAAGTTAACTGCCTGATGAATCAAGCCGGAGAAATCAACCGCACCTTCTTCTTTCAACGCCGTTTTCCACGCTTTCAATAACGGTGCCATTAACCGTATACGTTTCTGGAAGAGATCACGCACTTCTTCATCGGCCTGCTCAATCATTTCGGCTTGACTACCACCGTGCATTCGCATCAGCCCTACCCAACGCTCCAGCCGCCCCGCCAATCTGGCTGCTAAACGTTTATCTTGCCAAAACTCACCCTCATCAACCTCCCACTCAAGCTCATCAGTTAGCCATTCACGCCACCCTTTTGCCTGCGCTTTTTTCTCACTACACTGCTGTTGCCAATTCTTAATCAATAACGACCTTCTGGCCTGGCTGTCTGATTCTAATTTACTGATTAGTGGTGTTTTACGGCTGCCTTGCTGGATAATCTGCAATGCCAGTGCATGGAAGGTTTTAGCCTGAATATCATCCACAGCTAACCGTTGCTTAATGCGATGATTCATCTCATCAGCCGCCTGACGGCCAAATGCGAGCAGTAAAATCTGCTCCGGTAATGCTTCATTACGGCGTAACAACCAACCGGCACGGGCTACCAGCACTGATGTTTTACCACTGCCGGCACCTGCCAGAACTAATACCGAGTCTTCGCCATTAACCACCGCCCGGCTTTGCGATTCATTCAGAGGGGAGGTTTCTACACTTTGGAAGAAATCTTGATGCTCTTCCAACATTCGGTTGGTCCATTGCTGATTCCGGCGTTCTACACTGCGACTACCTTGCTGCAACCAGCGCAAACAGATCTCATAATCTGCACGACAGGTCTCAAATTCGCTCAACCGCTGCACCGGTATTGGCAATGAGGCGAAAGCCTCGCGAATAGAGTGCTGCACCTGTCCTAACTCACTGCGTTTAAACCATTTATCCTGTTGCTCAATCCGCTTGATTGATTCCACTTGTTTATGTAAAACCTCAACACAAACCAAGCTCATCTCTTCACTCCATTGCTGCCAGATGCCCAGTAAATGTTGATAGAAACGTTGAGTTTCCTGCCATTCGGTGCCATGTAAACGGACAACTTGTTGGTCTGGCAATTCAAATTCCAGTTCGCCCCAGACAATACCGCGCTTACATTCAATGTTAACCAACTGGTTAAAAGGAATTAGGTACTGATGTTTATCACCGCATACTTCGATGCCAGCATTGAGCAAGCGCACCCGGTTGTAAGGGTGCTGAGCCAAATGCTTGCCAAAAGATGTCGCTTTAAGTTCCATATCTGCGCGCCATTACTCGTATTAAGTGAATTGAAATAACACAATGGAGTGTAAATAAAATAATTGAGTTTAAACAACAGGTATCCGATAGTTGACAACGGAAACTAACCCGCCCTATTCATATAGAATGGTTAGCGTTTGTTATCACTCATCCGCGTTGCGGTTTTTTTATTCAGCTAGGCAGATAAATCACTATGCGTACTGTACTGAATATTCTTAATTTTGTTTTAGGTGGTTTCTTCACCACACTGGGCTGGCTATTCGCCACAGTCGTCAGTGTCGTTCTGATTTTTACCTTACCATTAACGCGCTCTTGCTGGGAAATTACCAAATTATCATTTCTTCCTTATGGCAATGAGGCGATCCATGTCAATGAATTATACCCAGAAAAAAGTAATGCTCTGATAACTGCAGGCGGCTCGTTACTGAATATTGTCTGGTTCATTTTATTTGGTTGGTGGCTGTGTTTATCCCATATCGCCACAGGGATTGTGCAATGCATAACCATCATTGGTATCCCGGTCGGTATTGCCAATTTTAAAATTGCTGCTATTGCTTTGTGGCCCGTGGGCCGCCGTGTCGTTTCAGTCGAAATGGCACAGCAAGCGAGAATGGCTAACGCTCAACGCCAATATCAGCAACGCTGAATTTTCAGTTTTAGAGGTTTTTTGTGCTCACTTTCGTCACTGGTTTACGCCGTTATGTCTACAATAGTAGCCTGCTTTATCATGCCCGTATTTTTATCGCGTTGGCGGGAGTAACGGCGGTTCCGTGGTGGATTGGTCAGCCCAAACTGACAATTCCGTTAACACTCGGTGTCGTCGCGGCAGCACTTACTGATCTTGATGACCGCCTGACAGGGCGATTACGCAATTTATTCATTACGCTGATCTGTTTTTTTGTCGCCTCCGCATCGATAGAGTTGTTATTTCCTTATCCCTGGTTTTTTGCCCTCGGTCTGACCTTTTCAACCTGTGGTTTTATTCTGCTGGGGGCTTTGGGGCAACGCTATGCAACCATTGCCTTTGGCGCATTGCTAATTGCTATCTACACCATGTTGGGTACCTCGATGTACCATATCTGGTACCAACAGCCGCTACTGCTGCTGCTCGGAGCTGTTTGGTATAACGTACTGACCTTGTGCGGACACCTTATTTTCCCTATCCGCCCCTTGCAGGATAATCTAGCTCGTTGCTACCAGCAGCTTGCTCACTATTTGGAAGCAAAAGCTAATCTCTTCGATCCTGATATCGAATCTGATGTCGACCAGCCTCTTATTGATGTGGCGATGGCCAACGGCACACTGGTATCAACCTTAAATCAGGCCAAAGCCTCACTGGTGACTCGCTTGAAAGGTGATCGGGGCCAGCGTGGGACCAGACGGACACTTCACTACTATTTTGTCGCACAAGATATTCATGAACGCGCCAGCTCGTCACATGTCCAATATCAGGTTCTACGAGAGAAATTCCGTTACAGCGACGTGCTATTCCGCTTTCAGCGCTTACTGAGTATGCAAGCCAGAGCCTGCCTGCAACTTTCGCAATCCATTCTGATGAGACAAAAGTATCAGCATGATCCTCGCTTCGAGCGAGCCTTTACGTTTTTAGATGCGGCACTGGCCAGAGAACTCGCGCAAAACGAGAATATCCCGCAAGTTAAAGCCCTTTCCCACTTACTGAGAAATTTACGGGCTATTGATGCCCAATTGGCGGGAATTGAATCCGAACAAGTATTAGCCGAAGGCCCTCAGCCCGAGAGCCGTTTGTCTGACGACCACATTACCGGATGGAGTGATATCAAGCTGCGTATCAGCCGCCATCTCACCCCACAATCTGCACTATTTCGCCACGCAGTTCGCATGTCAGTGGTGCTATGTCTCGGTTATGCGTTTATTCAACTAACAGGCATGCGCCACGGCTATTGGATCCTACTGACCAGTCTTTTTGTCTGCCAACCTAACTACAATGCGACGCGCCGCCGCCTTGCATTGCGTATAATTGGCACGCTAGCGGGTATTCTTATTGGTTTGCCTATCCTGTATTTTGTGCCTTCCATTGAGGGGCAACTCATCCTTATTGTCATTACCGGGGTACTATTTTTTGCTTTCCGTAATGTTCAGTATGCTCATGCAACGATGTTTATTACCCTGCTGGTTTTGCTCTGTTTTAACCTATTAGGGGAAGGATTTGAGGTTGCCGCACCTCGGGTATTTGATACCCTGCTAGGCTGTGCAATCGCCTGGGTAGCGGTGAGTTTTATCTGGCCGGATTGGAAGTTCCGCCACCTCCCTGCGGTGGTTCATAAAACGCTGAATGCCAACTGCCGCTATTTGGATGCAATTCTGGTGCAATACTATCAAGGCAAAGATAATAGCCTGCCCTACCGTATAGCCCGCCGTGATGCACATAATTGCGACGCGGAGTTAGCCTCAGTGATCTCAAATATGTCTGCCGAACCCAAAAATGACAAAGAAACTCAGGAGGCAGCATTCCGATTGCTCTGTCTGAACCACACGATGCTGAGCTATATATCCGCGCTGGGTGCTCATCGAGAGAAACTGAGCAACACCGCCACCCTGAATCTGCTTAATGATGCGATTTGTTATGTCGAGGGTACACTTGAGCAAGAGCAGCCTGACAGCGCGAAAATGGCCCAGGTGCTAGCCAGCTTATCTACCCGGCTACAGAACTGTAATCCTGAGCCGGAGAGCAAAGACCAATTGGTTTTACAACAAATAGGTTTATTGCTTGAACTGTTACCTGAACTCAGTGAACTGAATAGGCACATCAGCCAGACTAATTAAGATTGGGGCCATTCCCGATGGCCCCGCTATGCTGTTTCAAACTGCGTAATGTTGGGCGAACGGATGTGTATCTCAAACCATTCAATAAGTTCACTACGCATCAATAAAGGCAGCACAGCATAATGGTGGCCACTTATCGCCCCAGCAAGCGCCAATAATACATTAACCCCGAGTGAGCGCCTTAATGCACGTAACTTCAGATAACAGCATTTGGCCCCTTCACGCCGCAGTTCCGCCGCATTCTTGATGCCGGCTTTCCACAATAGTCGTTCAAGGCTGGCACTGAGATTCGGCAAATCTTTCAGACGAACTGTTGACCCTTTTTTGCTTAAAATCTCAGCTTTCGCCCCTTGATAAGCGCGTGTAGCAAAATGACTCAGTGTGCACTCATCACTCCATAATGCAGAGTCTACCCAATAATAACGCAGCAATACCGGTAACCCGCGTTTAGCGTAGACAAAGTTACTCATCCCCCGACTGCGGAATAGCGTTTCTATCTTATTATTAGCGCGTAAATACAGTTCGCCGTCCGAAATCACCGCAAACATAATGCCGTTCGCCAATAGGCCATAGCCACCAAATTGCGAACGAACTGTGATCTTGCCTAAAAAATCGAAACGATCCTGTGCTTGCATGATTTTGTTTTCTGATGCGTTTTCCATAACTACTCCTTTAGTAAAAATCCAATCCAACGTCCCTATCCAGTTGCAATAAGTGTAAGAGGAACAACCAATTAAAAAATACGCAATATGGATTACCTAGCCAAACACAAAATGAATTTGCACGGATTTACATCACAATTATGCGAAGCGTCTTGTAAAAATTTAGTTGATCTTCGAACAAACAGTGACTACTGTATATGCATACAGCACACTACAGGCGAGGTTCATAATGCGTACTCAATCACTAAAACCTTATAATGCTAATTATCATTCTCTTATTAGCCGTGAAACACCGGAAAGAGTTGATGCTCCAACAGATAGTGGCCTTATCAGTGAACTTGTGTACAGTGAAAACCAGCCTGCGGTAACTCAGTTATTGCTTCCTTTATTGCAACAACTTGGTAAGCAGTCTCGGTGGCTTTTATGGCTGGCCCCACAACAGAAATTAAGTCGTTTATGGTTACAGCATTCAGGCTTACCAATAGATAAAGTCGTTCAGTTACGGCAAATCAATCCATTGTCGACTGTTGATGCAATGGAGAAGGCATTATTGACGGGAAATTACAGTGTCGTTCTTGGTTGGCTACCGGAGTTGTCAGAAAATGATCGAATCAGATTACGTTTGGCAGCAAAGTTAGGGAATGCTTATGGGTTTGTTATGCGTCCGTTGAATGACATAAAACTGAACCAAGGACAGTGCGCAACGTTAAAAATTCATTCTTCTTTGTATCATTAAGTAAATTTAGGATTTATCCCATGAATTATTACAATATTTAGCGCTTACTCCTGTAAAACCGGCATAAAGCGAGTCGGAATGCGGCTTGCAGCAGAAAATAACGTCTAGAAAACGCGGGTTTTTACCGCTAAATCGTTAAAGATAATGCACTATTTCGCTTTTTTTTCAGGCGGTTTATCACATCACACTTGTAACTTTCTCGCCACGTTGTAGACTTTACATCGCCAAGGTTGCTCTAAAACGCCAAATTATACTGGCAGCGTGATTAACGGGAGCGTTAAAACCTTGGCGAAGAATTTTAACCAAGGGCTTAGCTTTTTAAAGCTCATTGCCTATTTGGATGATAACGAGGCGTAAAATGAAAAAGACAGCTATCGCATTAGCAGTGGCACTGGCTGGTTTCGCTACAGTAGCGCAAGCCGCACCGAAAGATAACACCTGGTACACCGGTGGTAAACTGGGTTGGTCCCAGTATCAAGATACTGGCACTGGCGGTATCTATGGCAACGTTGGCAACGACGGTCCTACCCATAAAGACCAACTGGGTGCTGGTGCGTTCTTGGGTTACCAAGCAAACCAATACCTGGGCTTTGAAATGGGATACGACTGGCTTGGCCGTATGCCTTACAAAGGCGACGTAAATAACGGCGCATTCAAAGCACAAGGCGTACAGCTGGCTGCTAAACTGAGCTACCCAATTGCTCAGGACTTGGACCTGTACACCCGTCTGGGTGGTCTGGTTTGGCGCGTAGATTCTAGCGCTTACGATGCTCCTACTGATAGCCGTGCTAGCAACCATGACACCGGTGTTTCTCCACTGGTAGCGCTGGGTGCAGAATATGCATGGACCAAAAACTGGGCAACCCGTATGGAATACCAATGGGTTAGCAACATCGGTGATAAAGCTACCGTTGGTGCTCGTCCAGACAATGGCATGCTGAGCCTGGGTGTTTCTTACCGTTTCGGTCAGGAAGATGCAGTAGCGCCAGTAGTTGCTCCAGCACCAGCTCCAGCTCCAGTTGTTGACACTAAGCGTTTCACACTGAAATCTGACGTGCTGTTCGCTTTCAACAAAGCAACTCTGAAACCAGAAGGCCAGCAAGCTCTGGACCAACTGTATGCACAACTGAGCTCTATCGATCCTAAAGACGGTTCTGTAGTTGTTCTGGGCTTCGCTGACCGTATCGGTCAACCAGCACCGAACTTAGTTCTGTCTCAGCGTCGTGCTGACAGCGTGCGTGATTACCTGGTTTCTAAAGGTATCCCTGCTGACAAAATCACCGCTCGCGGTGAAGGTCAAGCAAACCCAGTTACTGGTAACACCTGTGACAACGTGAAACCACGTGCTGCTCTGATCAATTGCCTGGCACCAGATCGTCGCGTAGAGATCGAAGTTAAAGGCTACAAAGAAGTTGTAACTCAGCCACAGGCTTAAGTTTACTCCTTTCGTAAAAAACCCCGCATTGCGGGGTTTTTTTTATCATCAATGATAACAAACCAAGCCACATCTCTTTTCTTAATGGCTCTATATCAATATCAACTTTTATCTAATTCATACCAAGACAGGTTAAATCTCTTTACCGAGAATATCCTGTAAGTCCTGTTTCAAAGATGACATCTGGTTGGCATATTTCTCTTTACGCTCAGCATCTTCAATTAACTGCACCACTGTATCTGACAGAGTATTGCCACGGCGCCGGGCTAGAGCTGCCAAACGCTGCCAAACCAGAAATTCCAGATCGATCGACTTTTTGCGCGTATGCTGATGCTCAGCATTAAAATGGCGCTTACGTCTGGCGCGGATAGTCTGCTTCATCCGCGTCGCCAGTTGTACGTTCATATGAGTGTCAATCCACTCCAGCACCTTTACTGGTTCACTTTCCAGTTTCATCAATTGCTCTACTGCGTCTGTAGCTGCACTGTTTTCAATGTGGCGGGTAATGGCTTCACCTTCACGGTGTTTTTTTACCAAATACGCCCATTTCCAACCACTTTCCAGATTTTCCAGTTGTTGATATTTCATCGTGAGCTCTTTAGTGACCGTGTAACTTAAGTCAAGCATAACAGTTTTACGCAGAATTTCACCCTACTAAAAGCCTATGATTAGTTTGTTTTTTGTACGGAATACTGCCGATGTCTTACTCCTTGCTACCAACTGCCACTCTACGTATATGCAGCCTGCTTTATTCTTGTATAATCGCCCTTTCCCTTTTTGACGATTGCATCTATTACTTTGACCAATAACCGACTTGAATGGCAGTCAATGCTGCCGAACGCAACGCCCTATGAAGCGTTATTTACTACTGCCTCCCAGTTGGAGCCGGTTTCTTTCTCGGCGATTCAGCCCCGGTTAGAGAATGGCATGACGCTATTTTGTCATCCACAATCTCAACCGCGTTTTATGCTGATTAAAGCACAGGAGAGTACTGAGTATCTGGCATTGATCGCGCAGGCAGTTAAAGAGCTGCAACCTGAAGCCTCTGCCGTGTTTGGTGGCGATTATCAGATTGATACCAATCTAGTGACCTGGCAGCCGGCACAACGTGGTGACGAGCCTTTTGCGGCACATTCACGCTGTCTCTATCAGGAATGGATAGAACCAGAACAACTGTTTGGTTGTGTTAGATGGCATAAAGATCAAATCAGTCTGCAACCCGGCTTGGTTCATCAGGCTAATGGCGGCATATTGATCCTGTCAGTACGGGCATTACAAGCTCAACCACTGATGTGGCTGCGTCTGAAACAGATGATTGTCCAGCAGCGCTTCGATTGGTTGTCACCTGATGAAACTCGCCCTCTGCCAGTACACATTCCCTCTATGCCACTGGATCTGCGCCTGATTCTCGTTGGCGACCGTCTGGGCCTTGGCGATTTCCACGATATGGAACCCGAGTTAGGTGAATTGGCTATCTATGGCGAGTTCGAAGTCGAGCTGCCGCTGGTCGATATCGATGGCATGACCCTATGGTGTGGCTATATCAATGCGTTATTGCAGGAAAAGCAGTTGCCATCTTTATCTGCCGATGCCTGGCCAGTTCTGTTTCGTCAGGCAGTGCGCTACAGCGGTGATCAGGGCAGTCTGCCGCTGTGCCCAGTATGGCTAACTGGCCAGTTGGCAGAAGCAGCGCTGTATGCTGAAGAAGGGTCAATTACAGCCAATGCGCTGGACATTGCCTTGAATGCCCGTGATTGGCGTAATAGTTATCTTGCTGAGCGGATGCAAGATGAGATTGAACTAGGGCAAATTTTGGTTGATACCGAAGGGTTAGTCGTCGGTCAGATTAATGGTTTGTCGGTACTGGAATACCCAGGTCACCCTTATGCTTTTGGCGAACCTGCACGTATCAGTTGTGTGGTTCACTTGGGTGATGGCGAGTTTGTTGACGTTGAACGTAAAGCGGAACTGGGCGGTAATCTACATGCTAAAGGCATGATGATTATGCAAGCATTCTTGATCTCAGAATTGGAACTTGATCAGCCGCTACCCTTCTCGGCTTCGATTGTTTTTGAGCAATCCTATGGTGAGGTCGATGGTGATAGCGCATCACTGGCCGAGCTTTGCGCCTTGATCAGTGCCCTTTCGCAGCAGCCTATCAACCAGCAAATTGCGGTCACAGGCTCTGTTGATCAGTTTGGTAATGTGCAGCCTATTGGCGGCGTAAATGAAAAGATCGAAGGCTTCTTCGAAGCTTGTCAGCGTCGCGGGTTGACGGGCACTCAAGGGGTGATTCTACCGACGACCAATGTCCGTCATTTATGCCTGAATCAGGCAGTGATTGAGGCGGTACAAAATGGTCAGTTCCATCTCTGGGCGGTTGATAGCGCCGCTGAAGCACTGCCGTTATTGACAGGCATGGTGTATGCCGACGAGCAGCAACCAAGCCTGTTAGGTATAATTCAAGAGCGAATCTCACAGGTTAATCCGCAGGACAGACACCGTTGGCCTTGGCCATTACGCTGGCTAAACTGGTTCAACCAGGGCTGATCGGACTTGCTCAGCGTACAGGTGTACGCTATTCTGCGCACTTCACTAAAATAAGGCTTACTGAGAACATGGTAGATAAACGCGAATCCTATACAAAAGAAGACCTTGAAGCATCAGGCCGTGGCGAACTGTTTGGCGCTGGCGGACCACCATTGCCAGCAGGCAATATGTTAATGATGGACCGTGTCGTCAAGATGACAGAAGACGGCGGTACCTATGGCAAAGGTTATGTGGAAGCGGAACTGGATATCAATCCAGATCTATGGTTCTTCGGTTGCCACTTTATCGGTGATCCTGTAATGCCAGGCTGCCTGGGCCTTGATGCTATGTGGCAATTGGTTGGGTTCTATCTTGGCTGGTTAGGTGGCGAAGGCAAAGGTCGCGCGCTGGGTGTCGGTGAAGTTAAATTCACCGGTCAGGTACTGCCTGAAGCCAAGAAAGTAACATATCGTATTAATTTTAAACGCGTTATTATGCGTAAATTAATTATGGGTGTCGCGGACGGTGAAGTTTTGGTTGATGGCAAAGTGATTTACACTGCCACCGACTTGAAAGTCGGTCTGTTTAAAGACACCAATACTTTCTAATATCTGTTATCCCTGTGCAGGGGCAGTTACTCCCCTGCACCATAATAATGATGCCACGAGGCATTTTTTTTAACCCAAGTGACTACAATAAATGTAGTCACCTGTTGAATGTTAATTTTCAGCCCACGCTCAGCCAAAGCCACAATAATGATGTGAGGAATGGAATGCAAAGAACCCGCCTTGAAGACATGCCTTGCCCGGTTGCCCGCTCTCTTGAACGCGTCGGCGAATGGTGGAGCATATTAATCATCCGCGATGCCTTTCAGGGGTTAACGCGGTTTGATGAATTTCAGCAAAGTTTGCAGCTATCACCCACTATCCTCACCCGCCGCCTAAAGTATCTGGTGGAAAGTGGAATCCTTGAAAAGCGGCTCTATAATCCGCGTCCTGCCCGCTATGAGTATTTACTGACTGAGCGTGGCAATGATTTTTTCCCAGTGATGGCGGCACTATTCCAGTGGGGTAATCAGCATTTTGCACCACTTGGTCCTGCGGTAGTTCTCGCAGATCGCCGTACAGGTAATCCGGTAGAAACTATCTTACTGGACAGAAATACCGGGCAACCTATTTGTGCACAAGATGTCACTCTTGCGGCAGGCTCCGTCAAGAGCGATATAATTAATAAACGGTTGGCACTGATGCATGGCAAACAGTCAATAGATACCAGGTAACAGTCTCACTCAATTAAGTCTCAAAAGGAAAAACAATGAATACGCGCCGTGTAGTAATTACAGGTATGGGTGTGGTTTCCCCGTTAGGCTGTGGTAGCGAAACTGTTTGGCAACGTTTGCTGGCAGGGCAATCCGGCATCCGTATTCTGCCGGATGAGATTGTCGGTGATTTGTCAGCTAAGATTGGTGGGCAAGTGCCTACACTTGATGCAGACTCAGAAGCAGGCTTTGATCCTGATAAAGCTGTTGCGCCAAAAGATCAGAAGAAAATGGATCGTTTCATTGCGTTTGCGATGGCGGCGGCAGATGAAGCTATTACCCAAGCCGACTGGCATGCTGACGATGTAGAAAAACAGGAACGTACCGCTACCGTGATTGGTTCTGGTATTGGCGGTTTCCCTGCAATTGCCCATGCCGTACGCACCACCGACACTCGCGGGCCAAAACGCCTCTCCCCTTTCACAATACCTTCATTTTTGGTGAATTTGGCTGCGGGTCATGTTTCTATTAAACATCATTTTAAAGGGCCAATTGGCGCGCCCGTCACCGCTTGTGCGGCGGGAGTGCAAGCTATTGGTGATGCGGTGCGGATGATCCGCAACGATGAAGCGGATGTTGCCTTATGTGGTGGCGCTGAAGCCGCGATTGATAAGGTCAGTTTGGCTGGTTTTGCTGCAGCTCGTGCTCTATCAACCGGTTTTAATAGCACACCTGAGAAAGCCTCCCGTCCCTTCGACAGTGCTCGCGATGGTTTTGTGATGGGGGAAGGTGCCGGTTTACTGATTATTGAAGAATTGGAACATGCTCTCGCCCGTGGCGCACAACCGTTAGCTGAGATTGTCGGCTACGGTACCAGTGCTGATGCCTACCATATGACCTCTGGAGCTGAAGATGGTGATGGCGCATATCGCGCAATGAAGATCGCATTGCGTCAGGCTAAAATTAAGCCAGAACAAGTTCAGCATCTTAATGCGCATGCAACCTCAACTCCGGTGGGGGATCTTGGCGAAATCAATGCGATTAAACACTTATTTGGTGAAGGTAATACCTTAGCCATTACCTCAACCAAGTCAGCCACCGGGCATTTGCTGGGGGCGGCTGGCGGATTGGAAACCATCTTCACGGTACTGGCACTGCGTGATCAAATCGTGCCTGCCACTCTGAATTTGGAGAATCTGGATGCCGCGGCCAAGGGGTTGAATATTGTGGCAGGTAAAGCTCTCCCCCATGAGATAACCTATGCACTGTCAAATGGCTTCGGTTTTGGCGGGGTTAACGCGAGTATCTTGCTAAAACGCTGGGCTGAATAATTTGGTCAGACCTCGATGAGTTGACGCCAGTCAATGATTCGGGTGAGCGAATTCAGACAACAATGCTGCAGCGACAAGTACCACCGGTATTACTCAAAGTAATTGGTGTTGCAGCTAGGCGGCAAATGAGTGAATCCCGATGAGTTGGACACTAGTCAATGATTCGGGTGAGTGAATGCAGCCAACAATGCTGCAGCGACAAGTACCACCTGTATTACTCAAAGTAATTGGTGTTGCAGCTAGGCGGCAAATGAGTGAATCCCCATGAGTTGACACTAGTCAATGATTCGGGTGAGCGAATGCAGCCAACAATGCTGCAGCGACAAGTACCACCTGTATTACTCAAAGTAATTGGTGTTGCAGCTAGGCGGCAAATGAGTGAATCCCGATGAGTTGACACTAGTCAATGATTCGGGTGAGCGAATGCAGCCAACAACGCTGCGGCACCAAGTACGAAGAGTAAAAATGAAAACCTCCGCAATATGCGCATAAAGCGGAGGTGATCCCTTAGTCTGACAGAGAGCCGCTTAAGCGGTCACAGCCCTGTCCTCCATGGCTTGTCGCCAACCTCCTAACCAATGCGATCTGGCGTCTAAAGCTTGATAGGGACAAATTTCCCTTGAACGCCCTGAAATACCTGCTTGATACCCGCGTGACAACGCCCTTTCCAGGCGATCTCTTTTCTGTCTCTTCATGCCTCGTTTCCCTCATCTTTCGGTCTGGTGGAAAGAAAACAGTGACCACTTTATGTGCAGTCACAATTAAGTGATAGACCTTAGGAAACAGAAAAGCAATGCGCAAAATTCACGCCAATGTCATATTTGTGAGCTATGTCCGCTGAATTTGCTAAGTGATTGATTTGGGATAACTGAAAGCAATATATTGATATTAAACAAAAAACCCTCTTTCGCAGTAATTTTTCATTAGCAACGAAAGAGGGTTTGACTGATATTAGACTAAATTAGAACAAAATATTACTTAACGTTTTGTAACTGAGCAGCAATAACCTTGGCTTCCTGCTGCCAGCCCTGCGCCAAGGTTCGGATCAGAGCATCGTAGCCGTCTTCACTCTGTTTAAGCTCGAGATCGAATGGCTGCTTAATCAACTGTCCCTGATGTTTCAGTATCCACACACCACGAATGACGGCGCGACCATCATAGCGGCCATGGAAGCCGGTTACAGTCACATTGAGGACATCCTGATCGCTATCCAGTGGTTGTGAAGAGACCAACCAACCCGGCAGCGCATTACTCAGATTGGTTACCAAGGTTTGCTGCAACTGTTGATCCAGTGGACTGGCCCACAAGTTGTTGCTGGCAATGACATACTGTACATCATTGGTTTGGTATACCACTCCCGTCGCAGCCAGATAATCAGCAACACCAACATGTTCAATCCATAATTGCCTTGAAGCAACACTACTACTGACCGTAGCAGGTGCGCTGAGTGCCGGTAACTGATAGTAGGTTTTGCCGGGTTCGCTACTGCAAGCGCTAAGTAACAGCGCTGCGAGAACTGCCATCCATTTCATCATTTTTTGGCCTTCTTAGGCTGAGGATCCTGACTTCCTGCCGCTTCAAATACCAGCGCGTTACTCTTCTCATTCAGCGTACGCAATACTGGCTGTAATTCACGCAAGACCTGATCTAACCGTTGCATATCACTCACCATCTTGTTGTAGGCCGGTGAACCTGGCTGGAAGCCTTTCATGCTGCGATTCAACTCATTCAGGGTTTTTTGCAGATCTTTGGGGAGATCCTGCATCGCCGGGCTTGAGGTGATTGCAGTCAATGCCGCCAAGGTTTTCTGAGTTTCACGCATCGTTTTCTGACTTTCAGCCAGTGTCTTCGTGACTTCATTCACCATTGGATCCAGAGGTAGACTATTAATCTTATCCAGTGTTTGCATCAATTTCTGCTGAATTTGCGCTAAACCACCACTGACTGTGGGCAGCAATGGATAGCCCGCCACTTCCAACGGCCCTTTCCACGGTTTGGCATCTGGGTAGAAATCCAGATCAATAAACAGCGCCCCCGTCAGCAAGTTACCTGATTTCAATGAGGCACGTAGCCCGCGTTCTTTGGCTGTTTTCAATATTTGCGCAAAGTTGGTATCCGAGCCTAAATCATCGCGGAAACGGCCTGGCTCAATGCGAATAAGCACCGGAATACGGAAATCATTATCAACTCGCTGCCTCATACCTTCGGTGAAGAACGGCACATCGGCCACAGTACCCACACGAATACCACGGAACTCTACCGGCGCACCAGACTGCAAACCACGTACAGAGTCGGAGAAGAACAACAAGAAATCTTCATGTTCAGTGAACAGAGAATTTTGAATGCTGCTGCGATTATCAAACAGTTTGAATTCAGCTTTATCTGCCGTGACCGGTTTGCCCAGATCCAAACCATCAGGCACATCGAAACTTACGCCACCACTGAAAAGGGTTGCCAGCGATGCCATTTCAACTCGCATTCCTTGTGATGATAGATCGACCGCTACACCACTGTCCTTCCAGAAACGGACATTACTGGTGACCAGACTGTCATAAGGCGCACCAATAAATAACTGATAACGCATTAAGCGTGACTTGGCATCGAAGGTACTGGTTTCTACCGATCCGACCCGGTAGCCACGGAACAATACCGGGTCGCCAGCATTCAACTGCCCAGCCTGTTCGCTGTCCAGAATGATACGCACCCCTTTAGCATCAGGTGAGGCCAGCGGTGGGGAATCCAATAAGGTGAATTCACTTAATGATTTACCTTTGCTACCCGGTTGCAGCTCAATGTAAGCACCGGAAAGTAGTGTTCCCAGGCCAGATACACCCTCACGGCCAATCTGCGGCTTCACCACCCAGAAGACGGTATCGCCATGTAACAGGGTATTCATGCCTGAGCTGAGCCGTGCCTGCACGATAACATGGTTCAGATCCTCACTCAGCGTGACCTGCTCTACGATACCGACATCCACACTACGACTTTTTATTTTTGTTTTACCTGCTTCAATACCTTCGGCATTCAGTGTGGTCAATACCACCTGTGGCCCCTGGTGGCTGAAATGATAAAACAAAATCCATGCGCCAATCAGCACAGTGACAATCGGGATGATCCACACCGGCGACCATCGCTTGATTTTTTCAATTTCCGCCACATTCTGGCTGGGATTATTGTCCGTCACCTTGCGGCTCCTTTTGGGTTGATTCACTGATTCGATCCCAGGTTAAACGAGGATCAAAGGTTAATGCAGCAAACATTGTCAGAACCACTACCATGGCAAATAGCAGTGCACCAATCGCTGGATAAATACTCATCAGTTGCCCAATACGGACTAATGAAGAGAGCACAGCAATAACAAAGACATCGATCATTGACCAACGGCCAACAAATTCTACGATTTCATAGATGAAATGCATCCGTTCAGTATCGCTATTACCTTTACCTTTTGCATCCCAACACAGCCAGGCAATCGCTAACATTTTTAACGATGGCACCATGATACTGGCGATAAAAATCACCATCGCCACCGGATAAGAACCTTCGCTCCACAAGAAAATGACCCCCGCCATAATGGTAGAACCCATTTGACTCCCCAGACTTTCGGTAATCATAATCGGCATCAAATTAGCCGGAATATAGAGCAGAATCGAGGTGATCAATAGGGCCATTGTCCACTGCAAGCTATGGCGACGACGAACATAGCCATGAGTATGGCAGCGCGGGCATTGCACCTGGGATTGCGGCAAAATTGCGGTACAACAAGAACAGGATCGCAACCCCTGACGCAAACCAGTACGGCCCGCAACCAACGGGAGCTTCAGTTCAGGAGCCGGGGCAATATCCTGCCACATCCAATGACGATCGACACATTGGAAGGCGCGGACTTGTAACAGACAAAATAGGCAATAGGGGATAAAACTGCTGCCAATACCGATGTCGCCATACGCCATCAGTTTGACAAAGCTCACCAGCACACCGGCGAGGAAGATCTCAACCATGCACCAGCTTTTAAATTGGAATAACGCTTTCGCTATTGCGGCTTTCAAGTGGGCTGGCATCCGCACCCGCAGGCAAAGCAGGATGATGGCTACCATACAGAATGCCGGTATCAACTGAACCAGTACCATAAATAACGTTGCCATGCTGGCATAGTTATCTGACACCATGACTCTGGGTATTTGGAGTAAGGTAATTTCGCTGGTGATCCCGGCCACACGCATGTTGACGAACGGAAACATATTAGCCAGTAATAGCATAAATAATGCGCTAACCGCGTACCCCACAGGGCGCTTGCGTGGCTCATCCCACCTGGTAGTCAGTGTGGTTTTGCAACGCGGACATACCGCTTTAGTGCCATAAGGCAGGGAGGGTAAGGCCACTGACATGTCGCACTGCCGGCACAGGATGACATTCCCTGACTGCCCGCCGTGTTTAGGCTCAATAACAGAATACAATATCTATGTCCTTACGGCTGGCCTGTATATCCCTTCATCTTTCAACATGCAGATGGTTGGCTGTTCCGTTACTCCGCCATCCATGGTTCTCGCCTCTATCAGGCCGCTGCAAGCTACCTTCCTGCACGTTGAAATCTATTGGGTATTGTTGAACACCGTTCTATCAAGAGACTTACTATAACAATAGACATAATATCGTATTGCACGTCATCTGGTAGAACGGCGGTTACACATTTTTAACCGTTTTTCTGAGCTTCCAGCTCTTCCCAACGACCAAATGCTACTTCTAACGCCTGTTCAGCATCAGCTAATGCTTTCAAGACCTGTTGTGTCTCTTCATGCGGGCGGGAGAAGAAATCTGCGTGACCAACTTCAGCCTGTAACTCACTGATTTTATTTTCCAGTTTTTCTAGCTGTTGCGGTAACTGATCCAACTCACGTTGTAAGTTATAGCTCAACTTACCCGGGCGCTTAGCGGCGGGAGCATTACTCTTAACCGGTGTCGCAGTTTTGGTTTCTTCAACTTTAGCCGCTACCTGACGGATAGGTTTTGCCTCAGCACGTTGCTGATGCGCGTCATAATAGCCGCCAACAAAACTATTGATCTGGCCATTACCTTCAAAGATCCAACATTCAGTCACTGAGTTATCAACGAATTGACGGTCATGGCTTACCAACAGCACTGTGCCCTGATAGCTATCAACCATCTCTTCCAACAACTCCAGTGTTTCCACATCCAGATCGTTGGTCGGTTCATCGAGAATCAGCAAGTTGCTAGGCTTAAGGAATAATTTAGCCAATAACAGGCGATTACGCTCACCACCAGACAGCGCTTTCACCGGTGTCATTGCGCGTTTAGGGTGGAACAAGAAGTCTTGCAGGTAACCGAGTACATGGCGCGAGCGGCCATTTACCATCACTTCTTGCTTACCTTCTGCCAGGTTATCCATCACCGTACGTTCGGGATCAAGTTCTGCCCGATGCTGGTCAAAATAAGCCACTTCCAACTTGGTGCCACAATGTACTTTGCCGCTGTCCGCTTTAAGCTGACCGAGCATCAGTTTCAGTAATGTCGTTTTACCGCAACCATTTGGGCCCACCAGCGCGATTTTATCGCCACGCTGTACTTGTGCGGTAAAATCTTTCACTAATACTTTGCCATCAATCTGATAGTTAACATTCTCCAGATCAAAGACAATTTTGCCTGAACGCACAGTCTCTTCGACTTGCATCTTGGCTGTGCCCATCACTTCACGGCGTTCAGAACGCTCCATGCGCAGCGCTTTCAGCGCGCGCACACGGCCCTCGTTACGGGTGCGGCGCGCTTTGATACCTTGGCGTATCCACACTTCTTCCTGCGCCAGTTTGCGGTCAAATTCAGCGTTTTGCAGCTCTTCAACCCGCAGTGCTTCTTCTTTGCTGGCAAGATACAGTTCGTAATTCCCTGGCCATGACACCAATTTGCCACGATCAAGGTCGACAATACGGGTCGCCATCGCGCGGATAAAGGAACGGTCATGAGAGATAAACACGATGCTGCCCTGGAATTCTTTCAGGAAGCCTTCCAGCCAATTAATGGTTTCGATGTCCAAATGGTTGGTCGGTTCATCCAGCAGCAGCACTTTCGGCGAGCTTACCAGCGCACGGCCTAGTGCTGCTTTACGCAACCAACCACCTGACAGTGATGAAAGTTCGGCATCAGCAGATAAACCAAGTTGAACCAGCACTTCCTGAATGCGGCTGTCTAATTGCCACAAACCTTGATGGTCCAGAATCTCCTGCAATGCCGCCAGACGATTGAGGTTCTTCTCACTTGGGTCTAACTCAACCTGATGCAAGCTTGCGTGGTAGGCTTTTAAATGTTCAGCCTGTTCTTGCACGCCTTCAGCCACAAAGTCAAACACGGTACCGGCCACATTGCGTGGTGGGTCTTGTTGCAGACGCGCCACAATCAAATCTTGCTCATAAATGATGCGGCCATCATCCAGTGCGACTTCTTTGCTCAAAATTTTCAATAAGGTGGATTTACCTGCGCCATTACGGCCCACCAGACAAACGCGCTCGTTTGCCTCAATATGCAATTCAGTATTATCCAATAAAGGTGCATCGCTGAACGACAGCCAGGCACCGGACATGCTAATTAACGACATAGTTTCTACTTTTCCTCGTGGCTGTGGGTGACCAGCCAACAGTTGTGGATTTGACGATTACGGGCAAAGTCTTCTGATTGTGTCTGAGCTGTTATCTCTTTCGCTTCCAGCCCTAACGCCTTTATCCCGTCCAAATCCATCTGGAAACCGCGCTTATTGTTCGAGAACATGATTGTTCCCTTACGGCGCAGTAACCGTTTAAGTTCTTTCATCAGCACTAAGTGATCGCGCTGAACATCAAAGGTGGTCTCCATACGCTTGGAGTTGGAGAAAGTCGGTGGATCAATGAAGATCACATCGAACTGCTCATCGGTGTTACTGAGCCATGAAAGGCAATCAGCCTGAATCAAGCGGTGTTGTTGGCCAGTTAAGCCATTCACCCGCAAATTCTTCTCGGCCCACTCCAGATAGGTACGCGACATATCAACCGTCGTGGTACTGCGCGCACCACCCAAGCCGGCATGAACACTGGCCGTACCGGTATAGGCAAACAGGTTAAGGAAGTCTTTACCCTGGCTCATTTTACCTAGCATCTGGCGAGCGATACGGTGATCAAGGAACAGACCGGTATCGAGGTAATCGGTCAGGTTAACCCATAGCTTGGCGTTATATTCACTCACCAGCAGGAATTCACCTTTTTGCGCCAGCTTTTCGTATTGGTTTTTGCCCTTCTGGCGCTCACGGGTTTTTAATACCAATTGATTGGATGGGAGATCCAGTACCGCAAGGGTGGCATTAATCACATCAAATAAGCGCTGGCGGGCCTTTTGCGCATCAATCGTTTTCGGCGGCGCATATTCCTGTACCACCACTTTGCTGCCGTAACGATCGACGGCCACATTATAATCAGGCAAATCGGCATCATACAGACGGTAGCATTCGATACCCTGCTGTTTGGCCCACTTATCCAGCTTTTTCACGTTTTTACGTAGACGGTTGGCATAATCTTCTGCCACCTGAACACCCGCAGCACCCTGTGGATTCGCCGCTAACTGATAGTTTTTCTGCACGCAATCCAGCGGGCCATTTTTCGCTTTAAATTCACGTTCCGCCCGCAGTTGCAGGCAACTCAGCAATTCCGGTGATGCACTGAACAGCGATAAACGCCAGCCACCAAATGCCGATTTCATGATGCGACCGAGCATATTATGCAATGCAATCAATGCCGGCTCGCTTTCCAACCGCTCACCGTAAGGCGGGTTACTGATAACCGTGCCTACCGGCCCTTCCGGCAGGGGGTTCACTAACTTACTGACATCATTGGCATTGAAGCTAATCAGCTCTGATACCCCAGCGCGGCGGGCATTAGCACGCGCCATTTCGATAACTCGTCTGTCGATGTCTGAACCGAAGAAGCGAGAAGTGGTTTCCTGCAAACCATTGCGGGCACGCACTTGCGCCTCGGTGGTCAATTCACGCCATAGCACTTCGTTGAAGGCACTCCAGGCGGTAAAGCCCCAATGGGCGCGATGCAAACCAGGGGCGCGATCAGAGGCTATCATTGCCGCTTCAATCAGCAATGTACCGGAACCACACATCGGATCGACCATCGGTGTACCTGACTGCCAGCCAGAACGCTGGATAATTGCCGCTGCCAGGTTTTCTTTCAGGGGAGCCTGACCGGTCAGATCACGGTAGCCGCGCTGATGCAGCCCTTCACCACTGAGATCCAATGCCACACTGGCCATATCCCGTTGTAGGAAAACATTCACCCGAATATCCGGTTGCTGCTTGGCAACCGTTGGGCGCTGCTCCAACTTACGGGTAAAGCTGTCAACAATGGCATCTTTTACTTTCAATGCACCGTACTGGCTGTTGCGGATTTCATCATTCACGCCGCTAAAGTGCACAGCAAAGGTTTTATCCACACCAAAAATTGACGGCCAGTCGATCGCCTGCACCCCGAGGTACAAGTCCAAATCGCTGTAAACTTTAAATTCGTTAAGCGGTAACAAGATGCGCGAAGCCAGGCGGCTCCACAGCAGGCTTTGGTACATGAGTCGATCGTCACCCTGAAAATGTACCCCACCCTGTACTATTTTACAGTCGTGAGCGCCCAGCGCTTCGAGTTCGCTTTTTAACAGTTCTTCCAGTCCACGCGCCGTGCTGGCAAACAGAGAGTTCATATCGCACTATCACCAAAAAGAAAATTGTTGCGCATTATAGCTAATCCCAGCAGCTTGTCATAAAGTTGCTCCTTCTTATTTAATACTCGCACGGAGGCAATGGTGATTACCCTCTCCCGACTCTACGTTCATCCGGTGAAATCCATGCGCGGCTTGCAGCTTTCTCATGCTCAAGTCAGCAGCAGTGGGCTGGCCTTTGACCGCGTATTTATGATTACCGAACCGGATGGCACTTTTATTACTGCGCGCCAAAATCCGCAGATGGTGTTGTTCACCCCGGCATTAATGCCGGACGGTTTATATCTCACGGCGCCCGATGGCGAGAGTGCCAGTATCCGCTTTAATGATTTTTTAGCCAATGCTGAACCGACGGAAGTCTGGGGAAATCATTTTACGGCGCTAATTGCCCCTGAGACCATCAACAACTGGCTCAGTGGCTATTTTCAGCGTGAAGTGCAATTACGCTGGCTCGGTGCACAGTTAACCCGCAGGGTGAAGCCGATGCCAGAGATTCCACTGTCTTTTGCTGATGGCTTCCCTTACCTGCTCGTTAACGAAGCATCATTTAAAGAACTACAGCAACGCTGCCCTGGCAGTATTAAATTAGAACAGTTTCGCCCGAATTTAGTCGTAACCGGTGCCAGTGCATTTGCCGAAGACAGTTGGCAGGTGATTCGCGTTGGAGATATCACCTTTGATTTGGTTAAGCCATGCAGCCGTTGTGTATTAACCACCGTCAGCGTAGAACGCGGGCGGAAACACCCAGCCGGTGAGCCATTACGAACACTACAGACATTCCGAACTGCGGAAAATGGCGATATCGATTTTGGCCAGAATATGGTGGCCAGGAACAGCGGTATTATTCGGATAGGTGATGAAGTAGAAATTCTGTCAACCAAACCACCTCGGCCATACAGTGCAGGTGCCATAGTTGAAAGCCTGGCGGCACCACTTGATCAATCCAAAGCGGTATCGATTGAATATAACGGCATTCGCTTTAATGGTAATAATCAGCAGGTATTGCTGGAACAATTGGAACAACAAAATATCCGCATTCCTTATTCATGCCGGGCTGGGATATGTGGCAGTTGTAGAATTACATTAGTGAATGGCGATGTTGCACCTTTAAAACAGAGTGCCATTGGCAACGACGGAACTATTCTTTGTTGTAGCTGTATTCCCACAGGGGATATTACCCTCAGCGGTAAATAAGATAATCCCGATAAACTTACTCTCTGCGCGCAGCTAACCACTTTACTGCGGTAGAAGGGGAATTATACCGCTCGGTCGAAAGCTGGGGCGGTATAAACCTCTGCAATGATAAGGGGCAACAAACGGTCATTCATTATCTTAATGGCATCACCTAATACCATCTGCCGTCCAGCTAATACCACTTGTGATTGTGCTAATAAACACAAACTTGCCGAATCACCCGACTCAACCACTAACAAGCGAACATCTTCACCACTATCCAATACTTTAACTAACGCCAACTCACCATTTTTTGGCATCAGCGCTTTAGGGTATTGTACAAAATACCAACTTTTGGGCATTAGTGGTTTTAGGAAACGAAATGCGACCAATGCATTTAACACTAATTCTGAACGTTGTTCATGGCTCAATTTAATTTGGCGACATTGATCTTCGAATTCAAAATAGAGAGCGGCATCGTCGACACAGAATGCGGATTCATCGAAAGCATCTGGGGTTAGCATTTTAGACGGGAAACGCGAGCGAAATATCATACCATTAGCTAAATCCAACATCAGTCGGTCGTGTTCGGTATCAAAATACCAACGCCATTTATCATCTGGTTTAATTCGCATATTTTTCCTTCCCGCCATGCTGCTAACATCATTGACTCAATAACTGAGTTCTTCGCCCATCAAATGGGATTAATTTCATATATCCGCATCATACTTCAAACAGCATGTGCGTTGGCGGCTCTCGTTACTCAGCCCATCCATGGAGCTCGCCTCTACGAGACCACTATAAGTCGCGTTCAAATCAGTTCACGACCACTTTGTTATTCGATTACCGGCTACCTGCAACTCACATTATTTAGGTATAGGGCTTTCGCTGTATATTTAATCTACCGGAGTAAAATATAGACGAGCCGGAGGAAGAAATAAACCCCCCGGCCAGTAATGAAGTTAAATAATTAGATATGAGTGATGATATTCTTAATCAAACCAGGCCCACGGAAGATAAAGCCGGAATAAATTTGAATCAATGAAGCACCTGCCGCCATTTTTTCGCGAGCGGCAGTAACCGAATCAATTCCACCTACCCCGATAATTGGCAGACGCCCTTGCAGCTCTTGTGATAAGCGACGAATGACTTCCGTGCTGCGTAATTGTAATGGTCGGCCACTTAAACCACCGGCTTGTTCGCAATAATTTAATCCCTGAATGAGAGAGCGATCTAACGTTGTATTAGTGGCAATAACGCCATCTATATTATGGCGAACTAAACTGTCAGCTATTTGGATCAACTCTTCCTCGGTAAGATCCGGCGCGATCTTTACTGCCACAGGAACATATTTATGATGGCGCTGATGTAATTCAGTTTGTTTATTTTTAATTGCTGCCAACAAATCATCTAACGCTTCACCATACTGCAAAGATCGTAACCCTGGGGTATTAGGTGAGGAGATATTAATCGCAATATATCCCGCGTAAGGATAAATTTTATCCATACAAATCAAGTAATCTTCTTTACCTTGCTCTACCGGGGTGTCTTTATTTTTCCCGATATTAATACCTAATATTCCGCCAAAATGTGATTTTTTGACATTTTCAATTAAGTTATCAACTCCGTGATTATTAAATCCCATCCGGTTGATCAAGCCTTCAGCTTCAACGATCCTAAACAACCTTGGCTTATCATTACCTGACTGTGGCCGGGGTGTCACCGTACCCACTTCGATAAAACCGAACCCCATCGCGCCCAGCGCATCAATACACTCACCGTCTTTATCCAGCCCCGCCGCCAAACCTAATGGATTTTTGAATGACAATCCCATACAGCTCACTGGTTTGGTTGGTACCGACTGGCGAACCAGGAATTCGAGTGGTGTGCCAGTAACACGTTTTAACTGCCGGAAAGTGAATTCATGGGCACGTTCTGGATCAAGCTGAAATAGTGCTTTTTTGACGAGTGGGTAGTACATGTGATCTCCTGACCGGCTTTCAACCTATGGATAGACGCGGGAATGGTAAATTTATCTATCAGGAAAGTAAACGATTGCTCAGTAAAGCCACGCAAAGAATCTCTTTGTTTAACTATATTGATAACAAGGTGTTAACTATTTGTAGGTCAAGAACCATAAAAAAGAGGGCATTGCTGCCCTCTGTGCTGTGAAGGTAACGTTAGTAGGCAGCGCTATTGGCTGATTCAGCCATTATGCGGCCAGTGCTTTAGTTATCTTCTCGTATAAATCACCGGACAGATTATCTAGCGTTTTAAGTTGCTCCAGCGCCTGGCGCATTAGAGCCTGACGGCCAGCATCATAACGTTTCAAGCGAATCAACGGCTCAATCAGCCGTGCAGCCACCTGCGGGTTACGGGTATTCAAATCACTGAGAATTTCGACTAGGAATTGATAACCACTGCCATCGCTGGCATGGAATGCCGCCGGATTACCCGAAGCAAAACTACCGACTAACGCACGAGTGCGATTTGGATTGCTCAAACTGAATGCCGGATGCTTAAGCAAAGCCCGCACCTGTGTCAAAACATCAGCCGCCGGACTCGTCGCTTGCAGTGCAAACCATTTATCCATAACCAAACCATCATGATTCCAACGCATATCGAAGGCTGTAAGCAACTCATCACGGCAAGGTAATTGTGCAGAGACTGCCGCCGCCAATGCGGCCAGCGAATCAGTCATATTATCCGCCTGGTGGTATTGTGACGAGACCAGCTTGTTAGCAAAATCTTCATCAGCAAAAGCCAGATAATTCAGGCAGGTATTACGCAATGCACGCTTGGCAATATCACTGTGTTCAATACGATACACAGGTGTCATATTCGCAACATATACGGCTAACAGTTCATCAGACAATGCCTGAGCCAAACAACGAGTAATAGCCTCATGAACCGCACTGATCGCCAGCGGATCAATGGTAGTAAACAGCTCTGCTATTTCATTTTCTGACGGTAAGGTCAAGATCTGCGCTGCCAGAGCCGGATCAAGATTTTCATCGAGTAATACTGCCCGGAAAGCATCCGCAACGTGAGTGGGTAAACTCAGCGGCTGTTTCTGCTGATACTTGGCAACATTAAGTTTGATATAGGTTGCCAGCAAGCTCTGGGCAGCATCCCAACGAGAGAATTCATTACGCGCATGCTGCATCAGGAAAGTGAGCTGCTGATCACTGTAGGTATAATCCAGTTTGACTGGGGCGGAGAATTCGCGCAGCAAAGAGGGGATCGGCGTATGTTCAACATTATCAAAGGTAAATGTCTGCTCAGACTCCGTCACATTCAGGACATGATGGACGGGCAAGCCGTTTTTCTGTAGCGCAATCACATTACCGTTACTGTCATATAGTTCAATATCTAATGGAATATGCAGCGGCAGTTTTTCCGGCTGGTCAGCGGTTGGTAAGGTTTTCTGGCTGACGTGCAGATGGTACTGCTGCTTCTCAGCATCATAGTCATCACGAATGGTCAGAATCGGAGTGCCGGACTGGCTATACCAGCGACGGAATAAAGAGAGATCGACATTCGATGCATCTTCCATTGCTTGTACAAAATCATCGCACGTTGCGGCACTACCATCATGGCGTTCAAAATAGAGCTGCATACCGGCCTGGAATTGTTGTTCACCCAGTAGGGTATGCATCATGCGGATAACTTCTGAACCCTTCTCATACACGGTAAGGGTGTAAAAGTTGTTCATCTCGATAACTTTGTCTGGTCGAATAGCATGGGCCATTGGGCTGGCATCTTCGGCAAACTGTGCGGCACGCATTACGCGTACGTTCTCAATTCGATTAACTGAACGTGAACCTAAATCAGAGCTGAACTCTTGATCACGGAATACCGTCAAGCCCTCTTTCAGGCTTAACTGGAACCAATCACGGCACGTGACTCGATTACCTGTCCAATTATGAAAATATTCATGTCCGATAACCGCTTCAATGTTCAGATAATCTTTATCTGTTGCTGTTTCAGCTTTTGCCAGAACATATTTAGAGTTGAATACATTCAGGCCTTTATTTTCCATCGCACCCATATTGAAGAAATCAACCGCGACAATCATATAGATGTCGAGATCGTATTCCAGACCAAAACGAGTCTCATCCCATTTCATGGAGTTCTTCAACGACGTCATCGCCCAGTCGGCACGATCTAAATTACCGCGGTCAACAAAAAGCTCTAATGCGACTTCACGCCCGGAGCGGGTAATGAACTTATCGCGCAAGACATCAAAATCACCGGCAACCAGAGCAAACAGATAACAAGGCTTAGGGAATGGATCTTGCCATTTTATCCAATGACGACCATCTTCCAGTGCCCCCTGCCCCACAGGGTTACCATTGGAAAGCAAATAAGGATAACGAGATTTGTCAGCCACGATGCGGGTCGTAAAGCGGGCCAAAACATCAGGACGGTCTAAATAGTAAGTAATATGGCGGAAACCTTCAGCTTCACACTGGGTGCACAGCGCGTCACCGGAAAGATATAATCCCTCAAGTGCACTGTTGGTCGCAGGATGAATATCATTGACGATTGTCAGTGTGAAATGTGCGGGTAATTGCTCAATGACCAGCGAGTTATCCTGTAGCTGATAATGAGGCCAAACTTGCCCATCAACACTGATACTGACGAGCGTGAGATCCTCACCATTTAGAATCAACGGCGTCACATCTGCTACCTGACGTTTTACTTTACTGACCGCCGTTACCGTCGTTTTTTGCGCATCCAGTGCGAAGTCCAAATCGATATCGGTAATGGTGTAATCCGGCGATTTATAATCGTGACGGTATTTAGCTTGCAGCTGTTGTGTCATAGGAACCCTTTTGACGTCATCAGTGAATATGATTATCAGGTCTGTATTAATAGTCGTATAAGGCCAGTATCACGGCGACCAGAACATTGCTGTCAGCCCATTAGCCTCAGACTCAGATAGCTTTTTAATGTATCACAATTGTAAAAAAAACCTAGGTGAGAGCGAGTGCTATTACGGCAGATAACGCATTGAATGTGCTTTTTTCGAGCCGCCTCGCAGCTCATTTTCCTTCTTGCATTTGGTGAGCAAAATATCCGTTGATTTGCTCGGTATCGTCATTTCTGACAGCAAAATATGCCAATACCATCAGACGAAACCCGACATCATGCACATTGGCCTTCATACATTAATAAGATTGAACATAGATTCAGATCTTTTTGTCGTTGCCCCCTAACTCATCGTTTTCTTTAACGCAAAATAGCCATCCATTCCATATAACAATAAAAAATAAGCTCAACACACTGAAGATTCAACACTTCATAATACATATTATCGATTTAACAAAAACAATAGAGACGTCGTTTTATTTAAAATAAAATTATGTTCTATTTCAATGGAGGATTGTTAAGATATTCAAATGTAACAGGAGTTATTATGACCAGCAGAATCAATTCACGTGTCATTCATCAAGCTGCAAGAAACATTTCTCCTGTCGGAGGCTGGGCCGCTGAAGCCGGAGGAACTACCGGAGGCAGCGAAGCCACCAGTGATGATATTTATCTGGTTTTTTCGGTATCAGAACTTAGACGGGCATTATCGGAATCAGGAGAGCGGCCGAAGATAATTTAAGTATATGGTCTGATTGATGTGAGTGAAGGTCTTCCTTATCAGGACCAAGCAGACCAGAAACAGCGTGGTATTGTTTATCTCAATGCCAATACCACGTTAATTGGTGTCACCGAGAATGCGAAATTTATCGAAGGTTCAATCATTATCCAAGATGCCAGTAATGTTATCGTTCATAACATCTATATTGAGAACCCAGTAGATGTCGATCCCCAGTTTGAAGAAGGTGATGGGTGGAATGCTGAATGGGATGGTTTAAATATCATTAATTCACACCATGTCTGGATCGACCATGTCACGTTTAGTGATGGCCGTTTTACGATTGATCAATACACCGAGAAGGATGGCTGGAAGTTTGTTCAGCATGATGGCGCGTTAGATATTAAACGCGGCTCTGACTATGTCACGATTTCTCACTGCCGTTTTGAATTACATGACAAAACTATTTTGATTGGTCATAGCGATAGTAATGCTGAGCAAGATGCAGGAACCATGCACGTTACATTCTTTAATAATTACTTTACGCGGATAATCCAGCGTACTCCGCGAGTTCGTTTCGGCAGCATACATCTCTATAATAATTTATTTGAGCAAGATAAATCAGATCCTATATATCCCTACGAATACAGCTATGGCTTGGGTTATCAGTCTAGTATTTTATCAGAGAAAAATATATTTTTGGTTAATGACCTTACGGCTGAATGTCGGGTAATGAAGGCGTTTAATGGCGGCGATAAAGTTAATGATGACAGCTCGACTTTTAACCATAGCCTTGCTGAACTCAACAATTGTGGGTTTGACGCTGATATCGGCTGGGTCCCACCCTATGCCTATGATGTTGTAGCGCTTAGCCAAGAATTCACCGACCATATCCGCAATCAAGCGGGATCGGGTCTACCCTACGGCCATCTTCCCTGATCGTACTTATCTAAGTCGATGTCTAAACATATAGTATGATGTTTGCTATTTCCCCACATTACTCTGCGTTGATTGTGATATCTCAATGATGGGGAAATACCCGCACCAGGCTGCCAAGGTGACCTCTGATAACTAACAGGAAACAAAGATTTACCTTTTGTTGCCCGGTAGTGCAATTTAATAACCCTATATTTTATAAGTCAATTTATCCTTTATTCGCTAAACAGCTAAAAATCTGACCTTCAGGGCCAACACCACTAAAGAAAATAACCGTTTCACTGATAATGGCACGTTTAATCCTAGACCTGTGATTAGCATTTATGGTGTGATGAGGCTTCAATAACAGGATAATACCGGTATACTCCTGCGACTTTATAGATTATGTCCAAAGTAATTGGTGTTGCCGGTCGGCGGCCAGTGAACGCATTACGATGAGCTTACATAAGTAGGTAATTCGGGTGAGTGAACGAAGCAGCCCTGACAACTTCAAGTACCAAGGGTATATGCTGACTGCGGAAAATGCTCCTACGAGGATGCTGTATAGCGCCATGACCCAAGACGCCTCACCGATTTTGACTTCACTGCTTGATACGGATGCTTATAAGCTCCATATGCAACAAGCCGTGTTCCATCGCTATCGCCATATTACCGTTGCCGCTGAATTCCGCTGCCGTGGTGATGAGTTGCTGGGCGAATATGCCGATGAAATCCGCCATCAGATAGCGCTAATGAAACAATTAGCGTTAACCGATGATGAGTTTACCTACCTCTCGGGGTTACCCTTCTTTCAAGATGATTACCTCAATTGGTTGCGGGATTTTCGTTTTAACCCTGAGCAGGTCACCGTATCCAATAATGACGGTAAATTAGATATTCGGATTGCCGGTTTATGGTGCGAAACGATTTTATGGGAAGTCCCTTTGCTGGCGGTGATCAGTGAAATCGTTCATCGGCGCCGGTCAGTCGGTGTCACAACAGCCGAGGCCGTCACGCAACTGCGCAACAAACTTCAGCAGTTTAAGATTCTCAGCGCGGATATCGATATTAGTCATTTCAAGCTAATGGATTTTGGCACCCGTCGCCGTTTTTCACGCGATATACAGCATGCTATTGTCAGTAGCTTAAAAGATGAGTTCCCCTATATTGTAGGTACCAGCAACTATGATTTAGCCCGCAACCTGGCATTAGCTCCGGTCGGTACTCAAGCCCATGAATGGTTCCAGGCTCATCAGCAGATAAGTCCGATACTGGCCAATAGTCAGCGCGTGGCACTTCAAGTCTGGTTAGATGAGTACCCAAATCAACTTGGTGTCGCACTGACTGACTGTATTACCATGGATGCCTTCTTGCGCGATTTTGATGAGACATTCGCCAATCGCTATCAAGGATTGCGCCATGACTCAGGTGACCCGGTAGAATGGGGTGAAAAAGCTATCGCCCATTATGAAAAGCTGGGTATTGACCCAATGAGTAAAACATTGGTGTTCTCAGATAATTTAGATCTGGAAAAAGCGTTGTCACTCTATCGCCATTTCTATCAACGAATTAAATTGGTGTTCGGTATCGGTACCCGTTTAACTTGTGATATTCCCGGCGTTCAACCGCTCAACATTGTCATTAAACTGGTTGAATGCAACAACAAGCCGGTCGCAAAGCTCTCGGATAGTCCGGGTAAAACTATCTGTCAGGACCCGGCTTTTGTTGATGAGTTACGCGAAGCATTCGCCCTGCCGTTAGTCAAAAAGGCCAGTTAGTATCGGCCTGCATAATGAGGGTTCGTCGGGGCGTTAATATAGCCCGGCGAGCCACTTCACTTAGCCGTTTTCCCCTCACAACCACTTCCCAATTAAACCCAGCTCTGATTTGTGCCGCCTTTATTAAGGATAACGACAGAAATGTTGCACTGATCTGGTGATTTCTACTTGTGTCCTGCACTGCCGCAAGTAACATAGCAACATCCCCATTTGGTTGGGTTGTTAACTATTTCTATATCAAAACTATTAAAGAGAGAAATCTATGAGCGTAGTGCCTGTAGTCGACGTACTGCAAGGCCGTGCTGCGGTTGACAGTGAAGTCACCGTACGCGGTTGGGTGCGTACCCGGAGAGATTCTAAAGCGGGTATCTCCTTCGTTGCCGTTTATGACGGTTCCTGCTTTGACCCGTTACAGGCCGTCGTGAATAATGCTTTGCCTAATTATCAGGATGAAGTACTGCATCTGACTACCGGCTGCTCAGTAGAAGTCACTGGAACAGTGGTGGCATCACCAGGTGAAGGCCAGAGCTTTGAAATTCAGGCAACTGCTATCAAAGTGGTCGGCTGGGTTGATGATCCCGATACCTATCCGATGGCGGCAAAACGTCACAGCATCGAATACTTGCGCGAAGTGGCTCACTTACGCCCACGTACAAACCTGATTGGTGCTGTTGCCCGTGTCCGCCATACCTTAGCGCAGGCAATTCACCGTTTCTTCGATGAAAACGGCTACTTCTGGGTTTCTACCCCACTGATCACCGCTTCAGACACCGAAGGTGCTGGTGAAATGTTCCGTGTGTCGACGCTGGATCTGGAAAACTTGCCACGCACGGATACTGGAGCTGTCGATTTCAGCGAGGATTTCTTCGGTAAAGAAGCATTCCTGACGGTATCCGGTCAGTTGAATGGAGAAACCTACGCCAGTGCATTGTCCAAAGTTTACACTTTCGGCCCCACTTTCCGGGCAGAAAACTCCAACACTAGCCGTCATTTGGCGGAGTTCTGGATGGTTGAACCTGAAGTCGCATTTGCTTCTTTAGATGACGTCGCCGCATTAGCCGAGAAAATGCTGAAATATGTTTTCCAGGCTGTGCTCAATGAACGTGCTGATGACATGAAGTTCTTTGCTGAGCGGGTAGATAAAGACGCGGTAGATCGCCTACAACGTTTTGTCACCTCTGATTTTGCTCAGGTTGATTACACCGACGCTATCGAGATTTTGCTAGCATCGGGCCAGAAATTTGAAAATGACGTGTCATGGGGCATAGATTTGTCTTCTGAACATGAGCGTTATTTGGCTGAGAAACACTTTAAGGCACCGGTAGTGGTTAAAAACTACCCGAAAGACATTAAAGCTTTCTATATGCGGATGAACGAAGATGGCAAAACCGTTGCAGCGATGGATGTATTAGCGCCGGGAATTGGTGAAATCATCGGGGGTTCACAACGTGAAGAGCGCTTAGATGTGTTGGACGCACGTCTGGAAGAGATGGGCCTCAATAAAGAAGATTATTGGTGGTATCGTGATCTGCGTCGCTACGGTACGGTACCGCATTCAGGATTTGGCCTTGGATTTGAACGATTGATCTCCTATGTAACAGGGGTGCAAAACGTTCGGGATGTCATCCCATTCCCACGCACGCCGAGAAATGCCAGCTTCTAAGTTCGTCATTTCGAAAAAAAATGTTTATTTGTATAAATAAAAGCCAGCTCAGCTGGCTTTTGTCATTTTTTAAAGTTCGATCTAAGTCACAAAGTTCCCCAATATTTACATTTAGTAACACATAGTATCTCAATGAAACACATTCAGGTAATTGGTAGCATTTTCGGTGTGGATTATCAGGTCTGTGAATGGAACACTGCGTTCAGACACAGACGACACCAAACTCTCAACAATAGTTCCAAAAAAATTATTGGCGGCAGTGGCAGGTGTCCGAATAACACCAATGAGGGTAATAATAATGATGAAGCGCAATATTCTTGCAGTAGTAATCCCAGCATTGTTAGTTGCTGGCGCAGCTAATGCAGCAGAAATCTACAACAAAGACGGCAACAAACTTGATCTGTACGGTAAAGTTGATGCGCGTCACCAGTTCTCTGACAACGCTGGCCAAGACGGCGACGAAACTTATGTTCGTTTCGGCTTCAAAGGTGAAACCCAAATTACTGACCAACTGACCGGTTACGGCCAGTGGGAATACAACGTTCAGGCTAACCACGCTGAATCTCAAGGCGACAAAGGCAACAAAACCCGTCTGGGCTTTGCTGGTCTGAAATTTGCTGAGTTCGGTTCATTGGACTACGGCCGTAACTACGGCGTAATCTATGACGTCAACGCATGGACTGACATGCTGCCAGTGTTCGGTGGCGACTCTATCTCTAACTCTGATAACTACATGACTGGTCGTTCTACTGGTCTGGCTACTTATCGTAACACCAACTTCTTCGGTCTGGTTGATGGCCTGAACTTTGCTCTGCAATATCAAGGCAAAAACCAGAATGACCGTGCTGGTTCTATTGATCCAGTTACCGGTGTTTACACTGGTGCTAACCTGAAAGATCAGAATGGCGACGGTTTCGGTATCTCTTCAACTTATGATATCGGTTACGGTGTGAACTTTGGTGCTGGTTTCTCTTCTGCAAACCGCACTAACGAGCAAAAAGCATTCAGCACAGCTAACGGTGAAAAAGCTCAGGCATGGAACGTTGGTGCTAAATACGATGCTAACAACGTATACTTGGCTGTAATGTATGCTGAAACTCAGAACCTGACTCCATACGGTGATTTTAGCAATACTATTGCTAACAAAACTCGTGATATTGAAATCACTGCACAGTATCAGTTTGATTTCGGTCTGCGTCCTTCTTTAGGCTACGTACAGTCTAAAGGTAAAGACCTGGATTACGTAAACTACAACAACCACGACCTGGTTAAATATGTTTCTGTTGGTACTTACTACGCATTCAACAAAAACATGACTACCTATGTAGATTACAAAATCAACTTGCTGGATGAAGACAACTTCACCCGTGATAACAAGCTGAACACTGATGACGTTGTTGGTGTTGGCTTGGTATACCAGTTCTAAGTTAAACTTAATCACGCAGTTTATCTGCTGACATAAGTTGAAAAAAGACAGGGCTTCGGCTCTGTCTTTTTGTTTTTATCCTTAGTCAATAGAGGGATATTACGCTGTCGAATGCACTATTTTGCCGATTTTTCACCCTGAATTCCCCCGCCTCACAACATTCATTTCTTTTTATCGCAAACGGTTGGCAAAGGCTGCAACTGGCGCTACCCTGATAGTTCTGTTTGCTTAACGCTAAGCCATGGAAGCCTCTGACATGTTTGAAAAAATCACTGCTGCACCTGCTGACCCGATTTTGGGCCTGACCGATATTTTCCGCGCGGATGACCGCCCTCATAAAATCAATCTGGGGATTGGTGTCTACAAAGACGAAACCGGTAAAACGCCGGTGCTGACCAGCGTGAAGAAAGCTGAGCAGTATTTGCTGGAAAACGAAGTTACTAAAAACTATCTGGGTATTGATGGCCTGCCGGTTTTCGCCAGTTGCACGCAAGAACTGTTGTTCGGTGCCGACAGCGCTATTATTGCCGATAAGCGTGCGCGTACCGCTCAAACCCCAGGTGGTACCGGTGGGTTACGTATTGCTGCTGATTTTATCGCCCATCAGACCAGCGCTAAACGTGTCTGGGTCAGTAATCCTAGCTGGCCGAACCATAAAAATATCTTCGCCGCTGCCGGGCTTGAAGTGGTTGAGTATGCCTATTATGACGCTGCGAACCATTCACTGGACTTCGATGGGCTATTAAAAAGCCTCTCAGAAGCTCAGGCTGGCGACGTAGTGCTATTCCATGGCTGCTGCCATAACCCTACCGGTATCGACCCAACCGAAGCCCAATGGAGCCAATTAGCTGAGCTGTCAGTTGCCAAAGGTTGGCTGCCACTGTTTGACTTCGCCTACCAAGGTTTTGCCAAAGGTTTGGAGGAAGATGCTCAGGGGCTGCGTATTTTCGCTGCTAAACATCAGGAACTGATCGTTTGTAGCTCTTATTCGAAAAACTTTGGTTTGTATAATGAGCGTGTCGGGGCTTGCACCATTGTTGCCGCTAGCAGCGACGTGGCCGATATCGCCTTCAGCCAGGTTAAAGCCGTTATCCGTGCTAACTATTCCAACCCACCAGCCCATGGGGCGTCAGTGGTTGCCACCATCCTGAGCAACGCGACATTGCGCGCCATTTGGGAACAAGAACTGACCGATATGCGCCAGCGCATTCATCGTATGCGTCAGTTGTTTGTGAATACATTGCAGGAAAAAGGTGCGAAGCAGGACTTCAGCTTTATCATTAACCAGAATGGGATGTTTTCATTCAGTGGCCTGACTAAAGAGCAGGTTCTGCGCCTACGCAATGAGTTTGCTGTTTATGCTGTCAACTCTGGCCGAGTAAACGTTGCAGGTATGACACCTGATAACATGGCTCCGCTGTGTGAAGCTATCGTTGCTGTGCTGTGATTAGGCATCAATGACCTACCGTAAAAAGGGTGCATATGCACCCTTTTTATTTTGTTTCAAATGTCAGAATATGAGTCTTAATGGAACATATATTTGGCAAATTCGCTCATCGGCATGGGCCGCCCATACATATAGCCTTGCAGATAGTCGACGTTATGGGCCTGTAAATAGCGCATTTGAGTGTCGTTTTCGACTCCCTCTGCAATGGTCTGCAACCCCAGTCGGGTCGCGAGATCGATAACATTCCCGACAATGTGGCTCGACAATGCATCGGAACCAATCATGCCAACAAAACTTTGGTCAATTTTCAGAAAATCCACTTTAAAGTTCTGCAAATAAGTCAGACTTGAATGCCCGGTACCAAAATCGTCGATAGCAATAAATACCCCCAAAGCATGCAACTCGGCAAATAATCGGTCAGTAATCTCATCGGCAACGATTAATTTCCGTTCGGTTAATTCCAATGTGATATTGATTTTATTACCACCAAAGGCCTGAATAAAACGGCGGCAATCATCTACCAGACTCAGATCACGGCAATGGTTAGCACTGATATTAAAACCAAAGTGAAAACCTTCCGGTAACTGATTTACGTAAGGTGCAAAAGTGGTACTAACTTGCTGCATGATAGCGCGAGTCATCGGAACAATAAGTTCACTGTCCTCGGCCATCGGAATAAATTTATTCGGCTGAATTAAACCATTAACAGGATGCTGCCAACGCATTAGAACTTCACAACCCACCCAGCATTGCTCTTTGCCTGATACTATCGGCTGCATATAAGCAACAAACTCGTTGTTTTCTAACGCCTGTTTTAATACCTGTGTGGGTGATGCCGCCCTACCCGATAACCAGAAAACCAGCGCGGCTGAACCGATGCTCATTAAGATGAAAAATATCAGGCTACCTTGATTATATTGCCAGGCATAGGCCAAATATTGCTGGTTAGAGAGCGTCGTATTTAATGAATAAGCAAACTTGTCTGAGGCCAGATATAACGGTTCGCTTCCCTCGGGGGGGTGGCCTGGATGTACCATACCCACCGCATCCATCCATTTATCACCCACCCTCAGATACAACTGTATATCACCACTTAATAAGTTAAGGATGCTGCGCAGATAATAGCCATCGACCGCAACCAGTATGCTGTAATCACCTCGCGCCAGCCGATACACCATCAAAGCACGATCTGGAGTGACATCATTACCCTGCATTAGCTCCAGTTGACCATCAACGAACACATCTAGATCAAACGGCGTGGAAAGTGGGCCATATATCGAGGAACAATAGATGGTCGTCCCCTTAGCTAAAGAGACTGAACGCACATCCGGTATAATGACAACTTGATCCCGCAGATTTTGAACAACTTGCATGCAAGGTTTGCCTAATCCGGTTTCTACCTGAAGCGCCGCATGCTGCAAATTATTAAATATCTGCTCGAATCGAGCCCTACCTTGTAATAACTTAGCTTCAGCATCCTGATGCATATTGGCTTTGGTTTGCGCATAAATCACTGCCGCCCCTAACAACAGAAATAAGAATAATACCATGAAAGAAAAACTTAGCCGGGACAGGAATTTATTCAGTCTGAAACGACGAAACGGCATAGTGGCTTCCATTGAAAGGCGCTCGTAATATTACGAACTCAAAACGGCAGCAGAAACAGTGCCGGGTCAATAAACGTGACGACTGTTTGTTGGTCAGGCTTTATCCATCTCGCAAAGATAATATAAGCACCGACCGCTATCATCATTATGATCACAGCACCAATAGATAAATAACTATTGCTTCAAAAAATATGTAAATCACTTATTCAATATAACGTAAAAAGGCACCAGACGGTGCCTTCTTTGAAATTCTAGCTGTTTATGATGTCGACATCACCAAATAGCCGGTTCTTCACGTATAAACGGGTTAGTCTGCCGTTCATGGCCTAACGTAGACATTGGACCATGACCGGGAATAAACGTTATGTCATCACCTAAAGGCAACAATTTAGTCCGAATGGAGTTAATCAGTTGTTGGTGATCACCGCGTGGGAAATCACTACGCCCAACACCACCGTTAAAGATAACATCACCGACCAGTGCCAGACGCCCCTGTTGGTCAATGAAGACAATGTGACCTGGCGTATGCCCAGGGCAATGCAATACCGATAACTCCACTTCACCAACAGTGATTTTGTCACCCTCGGTCAACCAACGGGTTGGGGTAAAAGCTTCACATTCGCTCAAACCAAACATTCTGCTCTGCGCCGGTAGCCCTTCCAACCAGAACGTATCTTCTTTTTCAGGGCCATAAATCGGGATATCAAAATGAGCGGCTAACTCAGCAGCAGCACCCACATGATCCAGATGGCCGTGAGTCAACAAAATCTGGCTGACCTTTACCCCCTGACGTGCAACTTCAGCAATGATCTTGGCTGCATCACCACCAGGGTCTACCAATGCGGCCTGCTTTGTGGCTTCACACCAGATTAAAGTGCAGTTCTGGCTAAAGGCCGTCACCGGAATAATTTGATATTTCATAAAACTCCACCCCAAATGCAACTGGCAATATACCTATCATCTTTCAACCATACATCTGTATGGGCTGCGGTCGTTTACCCGAATCACTGATAGCATCAGTTTATCGAGCCAGGACTTTGAGGCTCGTCCTGTGGTTGGCATAAGTGCTATTCAAACCCACTCTGACCGATTTGGCACTTGCTTGCCACCGCCCTACAATTTGAAATCTGTTAGGTATGATTCAATGCATTGGCATAAAAATGTCTGCTACCAGGTTCTTGTCGGCCCAGTATCAATATGTACAAAGTTACTGCGAGGGTAATATCCTACACCACCTGCACGCATTTTTAATGCTGCTTTGCGGATATTACTCAATTGAATACCTTCAATATGAAAATCCATTGCCCGCCCTTGCGTGTGGAAACTGTGTTTGGCCACACCACGGCTGCGTTCGCGCAGTTCATTATTGGTATCAAGTGAGCGGTAACCGGAAATAAGCTGCACCGGTTTAGTTGTGCCAAGAAGCCCTTGTAGGCGGTATAGTTGATCAAACAGGCGTGGGTCGATAGTTTTTACCTTATTGGCCCGATAATCGCGAAAGAGATGGTTTAAGCGGGAAAGTTCATCTTTGTTATAGCCCCGACCATCAAAAAATTCGGCTTTTATGGACTCGCCTGTATTGAGGTTATTCAGGGTCAAGATCCGTGGGCGAGGAGTAGAAAGGGTGGCAAATGCCTGCCCTGGAAGCAGCGATATACCCAGCGCTGCCCCGCCTAACGTTAGCCATTTACGGCGATAATTATCAATTTTATCCATGATCTCTGTTAATACCCGGCAAGAATGTCAAAAGAAAGCACTAACCAAATGTGCCGTCCCGAACCATAACCGCCTACGGAAAACCAGTCAACCCGCATTCGGCCCGCACCCGCTGTGCGTTTAAGTTCGGTTATAGAGAACCCCAATTTGGGGCCCCCTACGACAACCCGATATTAAGACCATTAGTTATTGAGTTTTACTGCATTTATTGCATTAAAAGTTCAGCCTGAGGTGAGATTTGTGCACCGGATCTCACCGTCTTATCATAATTGTAAATATCTGTTCTAAATTGTGGCCTACCGTCATCCGCTACCCATGCTGTCAGGTAATACAATTGCACCGGGACACGTTGGCGAATATTCACGTAGGTGGTATCGCCTTGTTTTAACGTTGAGGAAACCCGCGCATCATTCCAGCCAGCATCTTGCAATAACATATTTGCCAGATCCGAAGCTTTATTGACGCGGACACAGCCGGAACTTAATGCACGGATATCTTTCTGGAACAGACCATGGTTCGGCGTGTCATGTAAGTAGATAGCATCAGAGCTTGGCATATTGAATTTGAAGCGCCCTAATGAATTGCTGGCACCTGGTGCCTGACGCAGACGGTACGGGAAGTTATTAGGCGAAATCATGCTCCAATCGATCATCGATGGATCAACAACTTCAGCCTCATTACTCCAACCAGACAGAACGGTATAACCATGACGCTGGAAATAGCCGGCGTCATAGCGTGCTTTGGGTACGATATCCTGGCGCACCAGAGACGTTGGTACATTCCACGGCGGATTGACCACCACATTATTTAACGCACTGCTCATCAACGGTGTCTTGCGGCTTGGACGGCCAACAATCACCCGCGATGAGAGAACCTCAGCACCATTCTTATAATAATTAAGCGAATAGTTTGGGATATTAACCATAATGCCGTTATCGACGTGTCCCGGTAAAATACGCAACCGCTGAATATTCAATGCCAATAATGTTGCCCGCGTTTGTGGTGAGACATTCAACCATTCACGAGTTCGGACACCAATAACACCATCATCACTTAGCCCATGCCACTGTTGAAAACGTTTAACGGCTTCCACCAACTCAGGCGTATAAACATTGTCGGTTATAGTTGTGGTGAGCGGCGCTGATGGCGACGCTACAACCCCACCGGTAACAGGAACGTCGGCCACGGGTGCCGCTGAAGGGCTAACCACTAAACTGTGAGCCTGAGCACGGCTCTTTTCTTCATCAACCGAGAGATCATCATTGACCACGGCTACTGCTGGATTATCCACCGGGATAACCTCTGGGGCTTTGGCCGGTTCAGATGCAATGGGGTGTAGCATGCCCGTTCTGTCTAGGATTTCCCGTAGCGCTGGAATATCGTCACTTAACTGACCTGGGCGCAGGCTGGGGCCATTAGACATCTGTGGCCATGGCTGGCGGTCTGCCAGCATCAGTTTCAATGCCTGATGCATTTTGTCGTATTGAGGATGTTGGGGGGCCAGCGATGCCAGATAGGGTGCGGTGGTCCCTTCATGCACCGCTTGCTGCCAACGATTTAAAATAGTAACTGGCGGCATCGCCATTTTGTATGGCACATTGCTGTATAACCAGACACTACCGTTAGCGCCAACACCTGAAATAAAGTGCAAGTATCCCAGCATGGCATCTGACAAAATAACATCGCGAGCTTGACCGGTAATGTCAGGGTCACTCAGCCATTTTACCCACTGCATAAATTGCGGCTGGAGACCGGAGAGTGCCACTTCAGCTAATTGCTGCTGAAAATGCTGCACCGCAGTTCTATCCTGCCACATCGGTTGCATACGGTTGGCGGCATAAAGCAATGCCAACTCAGAAGCATAGAAAGGTGTCACCGTTTTAGGCAGCACTGATAATAACTGTGAGCGGCTTTGTGCGACCGACATTGTCGTACCACTCATAGGCAGCGCTGAGGATGAGTCTAACGGCATGACAGGTGCCGTGGCTGATGCTGTAAATATCGGCATCAGGCTATAAATTAAAGCGCAGTATAATGCTAATGCGCGTTGCGGATTTCGTTTCCCTATCGACATTCTATGCCCCCGGTATGCTTATCTAAGTACGTCATAGTCTGTCGTTACCCTTCTTCCCTGAAGCCGCAGCATTGTTGCTGCTCTGGCACCCGAATCCCTGAGCGTCGATCAGTTCAACGAGATTTGTTCGTTGGCTACCACTTCAATAGTTTCGGGTTTTCATCATTATTATACAAACAGAACTGCCCCTTGCGTGGTCAACGATATAAATTTAACCATTTACGTTACGCTAACAGATTTCCAGTGGTTATAAAATATAACCCTAAGGTGTGGAAGAAATAAAAATGGCCGCTAGTTAGCGACCATTTAATCGGATTAATTATTGCCGCCTTCTTTCTGAACAATAATTAACCGCCGGGTTGTATCTCGGCAGGTATCGGCGGCAATGTTGGTATTTCATTGGCAAAACCTCGTAAGCCAACCACATGTACATGCTCATGATTTTGGAAGACTTTTCGTACCAACTTATAGGTTGTCCCTTTTTCCGGGCTGATATTTTCTGGTGCTGCAATTATTAATTGCATTTCCAGCCGCTCGCACAGTTCAAATAATGTCGCGATAGATTTGGCATCCAAACGCGCCGCTTCATCGAGGAACAGCAAACGGCAAGGGGAAATATCTTTGCCGCGCAGACGACGTGACTCTTCTTCCCAACTCTGTACCACCATGACCAGTATTGACATACCGGTACCAATAGCCTCACCGGTTGACAATGCGCCGCTTTCTGCCCGCAGCCAGCCATCTGAACCGCGATAAACTTCGACTTCCAGTTCCAGATAGTTACGGTAATCAAGCAGTTCTTCACCGATGGTCTGCGGCAAGCGCTGCCCCATATCCATTTGTGGGTTCAACCGCTGGTACAGTTTTGCCAATGCTTCGGAGAAGGTCAGACGATTGCTATTAAACAGATCCTGATGCTGCTCTTGCTGCTCGGATAGCACATCGAGCAAGGTCGCGTGAGCTTCACGTACATTCACATTCAGCCGCACGCTCTTGACCTGACCAAATGACACCGCTTGCAAACCCTGATTCAGCATACGGATGCGGTTCTGTTCGCGCTGAATAGTTTTACGGATAATATTCGATACACTTTTGGAACTGATTGCCAGCTTCTGTTCGCGAGCGGTTAATTCTTCGGTCAAACGGCCCAGTTCAATCTCCATCTGTTCAATGGCTTCAACCGGATCATCAGTGCGAATAATATCCTGACGAATACGTTCACGCAGATGTTGGTAGACCGCGATATAGAACTGAATCTTACGCTCAGGCCGTTTCGGATCTTCAGACAAACGCAGCACATCGCGCAGATGTTCATTATCAGCCACCGCCAGACGCAGAGCACCCAAGGCTTTATCCGACATAGAACGCAGCTCGTCACCGTCCATATAGGCCAGTTCGCGGCGATGCAAACGACGCTCAACGCCATTATCTTTCACCATCCGCATCACCGCACACCAACCCGCTTTGGCATTGACGACTTGTTCACGGATCTGATGATAATCTCGTTCCAGCTTGCGCAGTTTCTTCTGGAGGCTATCCATCTCAGCTTCACAGAAGGTTAGCTGTTTTTCCAACTGATTACGGCGTGAACGGTTAGTACTTAATGCCGCATGCAACTCGTCACGGCGGGTACGAGCACGGGCTTCTGCATTAGCATCAGCCTGAACACCGATATCCACCAGTTCCTGACTTAACTCTTTCAGCATGTCACGCTTGGCGTCATAAGAACTTTTTAACGACGCTAGCACCTGATTATACTGGGTAAATTGCGCTTGATACTGACGTAACTGCTCACGAGCGCGAGTGCGTTCTGCTTCCGCCTGCTCCAAACGCTGGCGCAGTTTATCGTTGAGATCAGAGTTCTCCGTCAACATGCCCGCAGAATCGGTATAGCTAAAGTGCGCACGACGCTGAACAACTTCAGTCAGTGCAAAAGCTTGCTGTTTAGCCTGACGCTGGCTGTTTTGCGCCAATACATAGTTTTCCTGCAACTGTTCGTGTTGTTGCGGGTCACTTTGTAATACCGCTAACAGCGGTTCAAGTTTAGTCAGGGAAGAGCCATGCTTCTGAATATGGCGAGCCGCCTCTTGCGCTTGCGCCGATTCTTCAGTTATCTCTTCGACACGGTCAGTCAACGTATCATCAAGTAGCAATGAAATCAGTGGGATCAAGCGGTTAAGGGCTGAAATCCCCTCTTTAGCCTGTTCGAATTGCTGGCGCTGCTGCTGGTTGCTTTCTTCGTGTGCACTCAGAGCTCGCTCTATTTCACCACGACGGGTATTGAGTAAACGAATTTCAGCTTCAGGATCTGCATCAAATGCCACGGCCAGATGAGAACCGATAAAACGGCTGAATGCTTGATGCAAGCGTTGCGTTTTTTGCACATCAAATGACAGCGTGGCATAACGTTCAGCCAGGCTGTCACGCTCTTGATACAGTGCTTCTAGCCGGTTCTCACGGGCAGCGCGGCCAAACAGCGGCAGTTCTGGATAACGGGAGTAACGCCACTGGCGATCCGCAATTTTAACCACTACTGCTTTTTCATGCTCTTCAACGGCAAATACACTGTCATCAAATGATTGTGGGTCACCCTCGATAAGATAGAGGTCTTCCGGGCAGTCTTCTAAACCCTGTAGTTGATCCCGCACTAGTGACAAGTCCGGTACCACGATACCGTGGCGCGATGGGCCATACAGCGCGGAGAAGTATGGCGCATCATCGATGGTGACATCGTCATAAATCTCGGAGAGCAACACACCACCGAAGCGTTCGGCCAAAGCAATCATCCGCGCATCTTCAGCACCACTTGGCTGACTTAACCGCTCAATCTGCGTATCAACAGCACGTTTGCTTGCGGCAACTTCATCGCGCTCCACCGTGGTTTCGCGTTCACGCTCCAGCAGTTGCTGCATGTGTTCGGTAACCTGACGGCTATCCTCCAGCGCCTCACCGCTCTGTTCGCTGAGTTGACTCAGCGCATCTTGTGCCGCCAACCAGACTGGCGCACGCGCCGTCAGCTCTTGAATTTTGAGCTTAATTTGCTCGAGTTCCTGACGCATTTCCATGCGCCGCTCACCAGCATCACTGACGTTGAGAGAGAGCTCTTCAACCTGTGACTCCAGCTCACGCTGCAACTCTTCCAACTCCTCCGGCTGGTATACTTGCCCCTGACGTTTACAGAACTCTTGCAGCAAGCGCTCTGCGTCTTGCTGAGCACGTAAACGCTGTTCCAGCTCTGACAAACGCATCCGCAATGGTTGCACACGTTCAGCCAAATGTTGTTGAGACGGCCAGTCACGCAACAATTCCCGCGCAGTTTGCCAGGCTTCACTGCGACTGACCTCGCCGGCGATAGCCACCACTAACTGATAAGCTTGCTCAAATTGGCTGTGCGCAGCATCAGCAACACTCAGTTTTTGCTCAAGTTGTAATAAAGATTCAGTCGCTTCCTGCTCTTTGGCATGGAAGGTTTCTAGCCACTCTTCGGCATTATCGGCAGTTAATTCTGGCAACTGACACAGTGCGCGCGCGCGTTCCAAAGCCTGTAAGGCTTGCTGATATTGGATAGCACGGGTCTGTTGAACGTCCAGCGCTTGCTGGTAATCGGCCAACTGACTTTTCAGTTCGTCCACCTCCAACTCAGCAGCTTCAGCACGGGCTTCGTTATCGGCCTGCTGCTCGCTGGCCTCGGCGACAACTTCATTTTGCTCTTCCAGCCGGTAAGTCAACTCTTCCAAATCACTCTGGTAGCGCTCGATCTTTTCCTGCTGGCGCATGGCGGTCTGCACCAGACTCAGGTGGTCACTGGCCGCCTGATAATCTGTTTCCAGATCCGATTCCGCACTGCTTTGCTCGGCTAACTCTCGCGACATTTCCACATGACGATACTGCTCAGTCACCAATTGCTTGCGGCTGGTCAGCAAGTCACGGCGCAATACCAATGCGCCATCAAGATGGATCCGCCGCTCATTGGCATGACGCATATAGTCAGCAGCAACGTAGGACGTTGCCTCTGAAATCAGATGCTTAAACAGATCACGATCAGATTGAGTGACACGAATAGCCTCAAGGGTCATACGGTTTTCACGCAATGCCGCTTCCATATCCTGGAAGGCTTTCCGCACGCCGCTGTTTTCTGGCAATAAGTAATCACGCAGTGAGCGGGTAATCGCGCTGGAAATACCACCGTACAACGATGCTTCTATCAAACGGTAAAATTTGCTGCGATCGGCAGAAGAGCGTAAACGCTTTGGAATCACACCCAAATCAAACATCAGCGAGTGGTAGTCAGTGATGGAGTTAAATTGCTTGAACTGCACCCCTTCCATCGCTTCGACGCGCTCTTTCAGCTCTTGTAATGACAGGACGCGCGCCTGACGCTCACCCACCACCTCTGTAAGAATCTGGGTAGGTTGGATAGCCGTCGGCAGCCCCTGAATGGTGAAAGGCTTAATATCAACCTTGCGGTCACGCCCTGCCACTTGTTGCAACCGCACCCCGACAACCACACGTTGGTGGCGGGAGTTGACGACATCCAGCGTTGAATAACAGACCCCGGCCCGCAATTTGCCGTGCAGACCTTTATCACGAGAACCACTGGTGGCACCGGCTTCGGTGGTGTTACGAAAGTGCAGCAGTGTCAGGTCAGGAATCAGTGCTGTAACGAAAGCGGCCATAGTGGTGGATTTACCCGCACCATTGCCGCCAGATAAAGTGGTTACCAGCTCATCAAGATCGAATGTCCGGGCAAAAAAACCATTCCAGTTAACCAAGGTCAGCGAGCGAAATTTACCGCGTTCAATCATTCCTGTTCATCCTCTGCACTGTCCGCTGCATTACCCATGGTGATGTCAGTTTCATCGCTTTCATCATGGAGTGACAGACTGTTTTCCACCGCCATGGCCTCGCCATCACGGATCATGCGTAACTGGGCTTCCCGTGGGTCATCGCCGCTACGCACATCAGCACCAAAGCGGAATACCGCTTCAGTGATACGAAACTTGCTGCTGTCATTGCCCATAAAGTAGATCATCCCCAACCGACGCAGCCGGTTAAGTGAGGTTCGTACTTTTTCCTGCAACTTCTGTTTATCCAAATCCGACCCGGTTGAGCGCTGGTTAACAAACTTCAGCAATTTGCTCTCATCGGCCAGACTTAGCAGCTCTTCGTATAATTCGTGCTGCGCGAAAATGCCTTCATGGGCCAAACGTTCAGGGCTGAGATACAGATAACAAAGGATCTTGCCAACCATCATATCCAGCTCAGATAGCACCGAGCGTGGAATCAGCGTGGTAGAACGGGGACGCAGATAGAAGAAACCTTCCGGTGCACGGATTAACTCCACATTATAACGGGTATAAAACTCTTCCAGTTGCTCCTGAAAATCCATCAGGAAAGCATGATTATCCAGTTCATCAATCCCGATATGACGACCGGCACGTAACTGGCTGTCAAGTGCTGGAAACAGTGAGTTGGCCAATGCCTGAGCCAGTTTAACGGGCATTACTACTTCAATATTTGTTGATGACATGTGCCTGCACCTTGGCTCCGTAATCATTGATTGCCAACCATTCTGCTGGTAACCCTGAGAAATCGGCTTCGGCCACACCAAGGCGAACTGCCTGGTCGACCAGGATACGAGCCACGTCGAAATGACGAGCACGCGGATATTGCGCGAGGTAGTCGCGCATCACTTCCCCCAGATTAAGTGGCATCTTTTGTTGCTGGTATACCAACAACGCCTGCTCAATCAGGGCGGCTAATTGCTCACGGATCTCATTAAATTCTTCAAATTCCAGATCCGGTGGCAGCTCCCCGGTAACTTCCTCACTGCGCAACGCCAGTTCTTCATCGCGCATATCCAGCAAGCGATCAGCGTTGGCATAGGTGAGAGTCCATGGGCTATCAAAATAATTCTGAACTGACTGGCGCAAGCGTTGGGCGAAGACACGGTTTTTATCCATATCAATCGCAGTACGGATAAACTTATGCACGTGGCGGTCATAGCCGATCCACAGGTCAATCGCCTGCTGACCCCAACTGATAATGCGGTCAAGTTTACTTTGTAAATCAAAGACCAACTTATCCACCAGATCCAGACCCGCATTGCCGATAGTGGCTTCTTGAATACGTAACAGGTTAGCCTGAAGTTTATCACCTGCCGCTTCCAGCGTATCTTGTAATTCACGCAGTGTGCCGGATGTTTCTGACAACAGCATTTCACAACTGGCAATAGCCGCCCGCCAATCCTGATTCAGCAACGCGGCGATATCTTCCTTCACACTATGTTGCTGCTCGTCCATCAAGCGTTGCGTCATATCAATGCTGTCGAAAATTTCAGCAACTGAATATTTTAGCGGGGCAAAAACATTACGATGCCAGTGGAATTCATCCCCCCCCTCTTCGGCTGCTTCTGCCGCCCGTTGTAGCTCTTGTGCGACAATCGATAACTGCATTGACAGGCGCAGGGTGGAGAATTCGCGCTGCCGGATATAGTAGTCAGTGATACCAATGCCTAACGGCGTCAGGCGGTAAATCGCATTACCATCGGCAATTTCACTGGTAAAGCGGTTGAGTAACCGCTGGCGCACCATGTCATTGATAGCATTATTCGCGCGCACGGCCACGGTTTCATGGGTCTGCTCAAAACCTTTGCAGACGTGGCGAAATGCATCAACTAACTCCCCTTCACTCATTTCGCCATCCAGCCGCTCACCGTTTAACGTGGCAATAGCTAAAAGAAAGGCCAAACGATCGGTGGGCAGAGTAATCGAAAAGTCATTTTTCCGCGCCCAGGCGACCAGTTCGGGTACTGTCTGGGAAAAGTCACTCATAATGGGTCCTTCAGATTTGGCTTAAACGCCATGACATGCACGTAGCGCCCCAGGCTGATAAAGGGCTCCTGCCGGCAATAGCGCTGTTCCAACGCCAATAATTCAGCAAACTCATCAACTTGTTGCTGTTTATTTTTCATGTAATCGTGAAACACCCGTACTCCCGTCTTACCGCTAATGGATAAACCCATTTGCTCAAGCCAACCATATACCGTTGGTGGATCTAAAGGGTATTGCGGCGATAGCGAACGCTGCCTACGCCTTTTTACACCCGGTAACGCCAACTGAAAGTTACCCAATACCGCATTACGCATCACCAATCCATTGGCATTGAAAAACATCAATGAGAGCGCGCCGCCGGGAGTCAACGCATTAAAGAGTATTTGCAGAACGTGTTGAGGCTCTGCAATCCATTCTAAAACCGCATGGAACAATATCAGATCAACCGGCTGTTCTAAATGTTGGGTGATGTCCTGAGCCGCACTTTGTACAAATTGCATGTTGTGGCTCACACCTTTTTCCAAGGCAGCGGCCTTCGCGCGCTGGATCATCTCCGCTGACAGGTCACATAATAGGACCTGATGGCCTAATGCCGCCAGTTGGCAAGCCATATGCCCTTCGCCACCACCTGCATCTAAAATCCGCAACGGGCGTGGTGGTAACTGCGCTAACAGCCCGCTGATATCTTGCCAAACCACCGCCTGGCGAATCATTCCCTTCGTCGTACCATAGATATTGCGGGAAAACTTCTCAGCAATGTCATCGAAATTGCGATCCTGCATGAACAACTGCTCCGCTATAACTATTGATTTAACGGCTTTGATAGATAATGGTAAATCAATAGCCACAGTAAAAAGAATGCCTACCAACCTGCTATTTTGGCACAGCCTGACTTAGAATAAATCCTCTTGGCCTGTAATCAGCGCCAAATGCCGGTTTTTCAGCCAAAAGGGCCCTATTTTTATGCTTTTCACCTTAAAAAAGTTTGTTGGCGGCTTATTAATGCCCCTGCCCTTGTTACTCATCATCATGGGGCTGGCACTAATTTTATTGTGGTTTACCCGCTGGCAGAAAAGTGGCAAAACACTTTTTGCGTTGAGTTGGCTGGTATTATTGCTTATTAGCCTGCAACCTGTCGCTGACCGCCTGCTATTGCCACTGGAAAAGTCATACCCGACTTATCAGGGAAACGACCCAGTAGATTACATTGTTGTGCTCGGCGGCGGCTACACGTTTAATCCGAATTGGGCACCAAGCGCCAATTTATTCGCAAATAGCCTGCCAAGAGTCACTGAGGGTGTCAGGCTGTATCGTGCACATCCTAACGCAAAAATGGTTTTTACTGGCAGTGCGGGTCCGAACAACCAAAGCAGTGCAACAACAGCAGCTCAGGTGGCAGAAAGCTTAGGTGTTCCGGTGGCGAATATTATTGCGTTAGAGCAACCGAAAGATACCGTTGAAGAAGCCGCGGCGGTGGCCACTCTGGTGGGTAATAAACCATTTTTGCTGGTCACCTCGGCAAATCATCTGCCCCGAGCGATTAAATTCTTTACCGCCATTGGGTTACATCCAATCCCCGCGCCTGCAAATCAGTTAGCCATCACCACGCCACTGCATAGCTGGGAGCGTGCTATTCCAGCAGCGGCTTATTTAGGCCACACCGAGCGTGCCTGGTATGAAACATTGGGGCTGTTGTGGCAAAAATTAAGCGGGGATAGCAAGGATGAATAATTTTGCTATTAATAACTCATTGTCACCCGTCAATATCCAATAGATTTCGAAATGCAGGAAGGCGGCAAGGGAAAAAATCCCGATGAGCTTACTTATTTTTTAAGATCAAGACCAGTAAGTGATTCGGGTTATTGAGCGCAGCCAACACACCAGCAACTTGAAAGATGAAGGATATTAATCTAGCCAAGGGAGAAGTTGCCTGGCGGCATTATCAAATACAGCACGATCCAGATTCCCGGTATGGATGAAGCGGGCCACCAGTTCCCAAAGGGTATAGAGCCATCGGCGGGCAACAAAGGATTCAGAGACCGGTGCTTTATTGAGATAACGATAGAATAGCTGACTAGGCATGCCCTCTTCGCTGAGGCGGAACAAGTCATACTCTCGTGGAGCCCACAACATCGGACCAGGATTAAGCATCGCTAGCAACTGATCGCTGCGCGCATCTTTTAACATGCTGCGGAGAGTCAGGTTGCCGTGCACCAGCACTGAGCTGTCATCAAAACCGGCAAAAAGTGCCGTTAATGACGCCTTCGCACGGTAAAGTATTGCACGGTCTTCCAATGTCATAACCGGTGAATTCATATTAGACAAGGTCGCCCACAACACTTCAACTCGTTGCTGATACCAACTGAACCAATCATTTTCCTGGGTGCTATCAACATTACCCACACAACCGTGGCTATCAATGCGGTGCCATGCCAGCACACCTTCAACTATCTGATCCATCAAAGCATCCCAGCGCTCCCCCGTCCGAGTCGGTGCCTCCACCGAAACACCACGTAAACGCTCCATCAACAGAATTTCTTTATACGGGGATTGGTGGGTCATCACCAGTCCGTACACTGTGGGTAACCGGATATCACCTTCCCGAGCCAGCATGGAAAGTTTATACGCCTCTTGCTGTGCAATCCCCTGACAAACATAGCTCTTCGCCAGTAATGGGATTGCCTGCCCCTGCTGGTTATACATCGCGTACAGGTGGGCATAGGGCTGCTCGCTGATACGTTCGAGGCGGGTGATAGATTCCCCGAGCACCACACTTAATTCAGCTTTCAGTTGTTCCATTATGCTCAGTCCAATTATCTGGCGAAATTGATGGTTCATAATGGGATGACGGGCGGGAGATTTCCAGAATGCAGATCAACTATTATTGATAATAAAAATCAAACTATCGGATACAAAGTAAAAACGCCAGGCCCAATTGGACCTAGCGCAAACAGTTCGGTGCCCGTAATGGTTACTGATGAAGCATGATAGCGCGCACCCGATCCAGATCAGCCTGAGTATCAACCCCAACCGTGGGTATCGCTTTTGCTACCGCGACGTGGATCTTTTCGCCATACCACAGTACTCGAAGTTGCTCTAATAGCTCGATTTGTTCGAGTTTGCTCGGCGCCCAATTAACATAACGGCGGATAAAACCTGCACGATAAGCATAGATACCAATATGGCGTAAGAAACAATCACCGATAGTCTCTTTTGACTGAGCAAAACGCTCTCTTTCCCATGGGATCGCCGCGCGGGAGAAATAGAGCGCGTAGCCTTGCTCATCCATCACCACTTTAACCGCATTAGGGTTAAATGCTTCTTCGCTACTTTCAATCGGCACCGCTAATGTTGCCATGCCAGCACGACAAGCGGCCAGATTATCAGCCACCTGACAGATAATTACCGGGGGTATCAGAGGTTCATCCCCTTGGACATTTACGATAATATCATCATCGGCAAAACCATATAGTTCAATAACTTCGGCTAAGCGCTCGGTGCCAGATTGATGATCGGCACGGGTCATACAGACCTCACCACCGGCAGCCTCAACGGCTCTCACCACCTCAGGATGATCTGTTGCCACAATCACCCGTGACGCGCCCGACGCCTTTGCTCGTTCCATCACATGAACTACCATCGGTTTGCCCGCAATATCAGCCAATGGCTTGCCGGGTAACCGGGTTGAAGCATATCGAGCGGGAATTATAGCGATGAAACTCATGCGTGCTTCTCATCAATTGACAGTGGGCGGGCTTCATTCTCCAACAATACCGGAATACCATCGCGCACCGGGTAAGCCAGATTGTCAGCTTTACATACCAATTCAAGGTTTTCTTTATTGAAATACAACTTGCCGTTGCAAACCGGACAGGCAACGATCTCGAGTAAACGGTGGTCCATACATCCTCCAGAATGGAGTTTAGCCAGCAGGAAAGTGCTCGAGGATACCATATCTGCTGAGGCAGGTTAACTGTACCGATGCTGCCTGCGCTATCAGCGATTAATAACAAGGAGTTATGTTAATTAGCAACTACATAAGTAAATATAGATAGCTATCTCGTGGGATAAATGCTGGTTTTGTTATTGATATGTTGAATAGCGAAGAGTAGAATTTTGTGATTCACATCACATAAATAGGCATATTGAGTAAGAGATGAAAGTATTCCATAAAATTATTGCGCTGTTTGCTAACTTCAGCAACTAAGCCGCATAAAGACAAATAGAAGCACCTGCAAAAGCTGCCCGGCGACAAAGCAACCTGTCGAATAGAGGCCAAAAATACCCAAGGGTATAAATACAAACGGCTACCAAAAGGTAGCCGTTTGCTTAGAAAACGAGTTGATCGTCGTCGTTTACTTAGAAAGCGATCACATCTGCTGCTGACGGCCCGTGAATACTACGATAAGTAGAGAATTCAACGTCCTGCCCTTCACTGAGTGATTTATTTTTGGTGTTGGCGATAGCCGTCTTGCTGACATACACATCCAAACTACCATCGTGTGGCGAGATGAAACCGTAACCTTCTGATTGGTTGAACCATTTCACGCGACCCATTTTTAACGTCATAATAAATTTCCTTTTACTGGGCATCCTAACAACTCATTTTTATTTATTGTTTAGATGCAGTTGCCCATCCTAAAGTTTTCTGATTAAACCTCTATGAGCTTGATTTTATGAAAAAACCCGCATAAGTGCGGGCTTTAGAATTTTGCTATCCAGATCGATGATTAGCACATCGGCATCATCACTTTCTAAGATAATCTAAACATTATTTCTCTTAAATTACAGAGCAACAACGTTTGCAGCAGCCGGCCCGCGCGGGCTGTCTTGGATGGTATACTCAACACGCTGGCCTTCAGCCAAGGTTTTGAAACCATCAGTTGCGATCGCGGAGAAGTGAACAAACACATCTTTACCGCCATCATGCTGTTCAATAAAACCAAAACCTTTGCTTTCGTTGAACCACTTAACCTGACCTGTCTTCTTAGACATAAACTTCACCTTCAACTTCTTCTTTCAAATAACATTAAATCTGCCATAAGGCACTCGCGCTATGAGTAATAGCGGGCCTGCATCAGAACATTACTTATGGGAGTTACTATCAGAGATACTGGAAGGTTCGTCTTTGGATCGGCATCAACAAGATAACGTCTGGGAGGAACTGCTTTACTTTAGTCTCGAACACTCTTACACATAAATAGGTCTGTAGCACAGGCCAGCGGCTATTAACTCATAAAATACCATGCCGCGCAACTATTTTATCTGGGAAGGTAGTTCAGTAAGTAGCATCAATGGGATGCCACGCATAAAAAACCAATATTCTCCACTGCTTACCCCATTAATTATCGATATCAATCTAGACTAAAAACTGAATAAGCATGAAGGAGCTATCCGATTATGACTCACCCACTGTTTGTCCACCCCGATGAGATTCGCGCCAGATTCTCCAGTGCCATGTCGGATATGTATCAGGATGAAGTGCCGCTATACGGAGCCTTGTTACAACTGGTTGCTGATATCAACAACCAAACTATGGGTCAGCAACCGGAACTTACCCGCCATTTACGCCGGACCGGAGAGATTGAGCGCCTGAACATGGAACGACACGGTGCTATCCGAGTGGGAACCGCCGCTGAACTTGCGACCCTGCGCCGCCTGTTTGCGGTGATGGGTATGCTGCCTGTTGGTTATTATGACCTGGCCCCGGCTGGGGTTCCGGTTCACTCGACGGCATTCCGCGCTGTCCATGAAGCTTCGCTGCAAACTTGCCCATTTAGAATTTTCACCTCATTATTGCGCCTTGAATTAATTGAACAACCAGAGCTGCGGCAACAAGCTGCCGATATTCTGGCAAAAAGAGTGATATTTACTCCACGGGCTATCGAATTAATTACTCAGCATGAAATTTCCGGCGGGCTGACCAGCAATGAAGCCGATGACTTTATTGCTCAGTCATTAGAGACATTTCGCTGGCATAATCAAGCGACAGTAAGTGCTGATGTTTACCAACAACTGCACGATCAGCATCGTTTAATTGCCGATGTGGTGGCTTTCAAAGGACCCCATATTAACCACCTAACGCCACGAACGTTGCATATCGATGCCGTACAAATTGCGATGCCAGAACATCAGATTACCCCCAAAGCGGTGATCGAGGGGCCACCTCCGCGCCGCTGTCCAATATTATTACGGCAAACCAGTTTTAAAGCCCTTGAGGAACAGGTTTCGTTTGTCGCAACAGATGGTCGACTCACTCGAGGGCATCACACCGCCCGTTTTGGTGAAATAGAACAACGGGGGGCAGCGCTGACAGCGAAGGGGCGTAATCTCTATGACTGCCTGCTACAGGCGGCACAAGATCAACTACAGGTTCCCGTAAATGAAAAAAAAGCCCTGCAATACATGGCGATTCTCAAGGAGAAATTTAGCCAGTTCCCAGATGACTACCCGACAATGCGCGCTGAACAGCTCGCTTTCTTTCGCTATTTCCCTACCGAGAGAGGGCTAAGTACCCTTACTGAATCAATGCAAAACCTGACATTAGACCAATTGATTGACGGGGAATTTATCCAATATGAGCCGTTAGTTTATGAGGATTTTCTCCCCGTCAGCGCAGCAGGTATTTTTCAATCAAATTTAGGGGACAGTGGTCACAGCCAGTTTGCGGGGCACTCCAGCAAGCAGGATTTCCAGCGGGCGCTGGGAGCCACGGTAATTGATGAACTACAGCTATATGAAGAAACCCAGCAGCGCTCAATTGTGGCATGCGCGGCATCCCTCAAGCTAACACTGCTGAGTCTATAAAGTGGGCTACTTGGTGTGGCGTGATAATGCCTGAATGTTCAACAGCAATTGTTCAGCCTGATCCGGCGGTAACTGTGCATCTACCGGCAGGTACCACCAATTAGGCTGAGCAAAAGCCCGGCACTTGACTGCATCTTTTTCAGTCATCAATAATATTTGCGGGCCACTCGTTAGCGGACTAAGTTGTGCTAATGAATAATCCTGATGGTCAGCAAAAGCATGCTTACTCTTAGGCTCAATACCCAGTAAATTCAGGGTAGTAAAGAACCGAGGAGGATGACCAATACCCGCCATTGCAACGACATGCTGGAGTTGCTGTGCGGGTAACCGCTCACCGCTAACCAGATTGACGGCCTGCCGCGCCACCAACTGCATCGGTATTTCTCCGCTGGCGGCAATACCACCATTGGTAATTACCGCATCCACTGAGTGCAAACGCCCCGCCCGTTCACGCATCGGGCCTGCCGGTAACCACCAACCATTACCGAAACGACGCACACCATCGATCACCACCAGCTCAAAATCACGCTGTAGCGCATAATGTTGCAATCCATCGTCGGTGATGATGAAGTCCAAAGTGTGAGCTTTTAGTAACGCTTTGATGGCATCTGAGCGCTTTGGTGAGACAGCGACCGGTGCCTGAGTACGTTGATATATCAGAACCGGCTCATCACCTGCCTGCACCGTGGATGTCTCATTGGATAGCAGTAGCGGATACACCGTAGATTTGCCCCCGTAGCCACGAGACACCACCCCAACACGGTAACCCCGTAGTTTTAGCTGTTCCACTAACCAGATTACGACCGGTGTCTTACCATTTCCGCCAGCAGTAAGGTTGCCGACAATAACCACCGGGACCGGTGAGCGCCAAGCAGAACGCCAGCCAAGAGAGTAACTGGCCCGGATAAGTGCTGTGACCGCACCGTATAACCAAGATAGTGGCAGCAGTAGCAGATACAGCCGAGACCGCCCAGACCAGATACGCTCAATCATTGGCCAAACTGCATACGATTAAGTTGGGCATAGGCACCATGTTGCGCCAACAACTCTGCATGTACACCACGCTCGACAATGCGCCCCTCTTCAATGACCAAAATTTCATCGGCTTTTTCAATCGTAGATAAGCGATGGGCAATAACCAATGAAGTACGGTTTTTCTGCAACTCATCCAATGCGGACTGAATCGCCCGTTCAGATTCAGTATCCAGCGCTGAGGTAGCTTCATCCAGAATCAATATCGGGCAATCTCGCAATAACGCACGAGCGATAGCGATACGCTGACGTTGCCCACCTGAGAGCATCACACCGTTCTCACCAATAACAGTATCAAGGCCAAATTCCATTTTATTGATAAAATCCATGGCATATGCCATTCGGGCGGCTTCTTCGATTTCAGCGCGGCTATAGTGCTCGTCACGGGCATAAGCGATATTATTGGCAACCGTATCATTGAACAGATGAACATTTTGCGACACCAAGGCGACTTGGTTTCGCAAGGCACCAAGCCGATAATCACGCAAATCGTGCCCATCCATCAAGATACTGCCTTCGCTGACATCATAGAACCGGGTCAGTAAATTGGCGATAGTTGACTTACCTGAGCCTGAACGCCCTACCAATGCCACGGTCTTACCCGCTTCAATGTGCATATTGATATCATTCAGTGCTGGGGTGTCTTTGCCTGGGTAGTAGAAAGTGACATGGCGGAATTCTATTTCGCCTTTAGCCCGCTCAACTTCCAGTTTCCCCTCGTCTTTTTCCTGTTCCATATCCAGAATAGCAAATAGCGTCTGACAAGCTGCCATCCCGCGCTGGAACTGTGCATTCACATTGGTAAGGGACTTCAACGGGCGCATCAGAGCAATCATTGCCGAGAACACCACAGTGATGGTACCCGCTGTCAGAGTTTCCATCACACTAGGGAAACTTGCCGCATACAGCACAAACGCCAACGCAAATGAAGCAATCAACTGAATGATGGGATCAGAAATGGAAGAAGCAGAAACCAGCTTCATCCCCTGCTGACGCATGCGATTACTGACGGTATCAAAACGCTCGGTTTCAACTTTCTGGCCACCAAAGATCAACACTTCTTTGTGCCCTTTCAGCATTTGCTCTGCACTGGTGGTCACTTCTCCCATGGTGCTTTGCATATTTTTACTGATATTACGAAAACGCTTAGAGACTAACCGGATAGAAACAGAAACAATCGGTGCAATGACGATTAAAATCAGCGACAACTGCCAGCTGTAATAAAACATCATGATAAACAAACCGATAATAGAGGCCCCTTCACGCACCACTGTAACCAATGCGCCAGAAGACGATGCCGCTACCTGCTCAGAATCATAGGTAATACGGGACAACAACGTGCCAGTCGATTGCTGGTCAAAGAAGGATACCGGCATCCCCATCATATGGCTAAATAAGCGGCGACGGATGAACATCACGACTTGACCAGAGACCCATGAGATACAATAGCTAGAAATAAAGCCGGTTATTCCACGAACCACCATCAAACCGATAACAGCCAACGGCATCCATTTTAAAATTGAGCTATTCGCTTTACCAAAACCATCATCGAGCAAAGGTTTCAGTAACGACAGCATAAACGTGTCACTGGCGGCATTAAGGATTAATGCTATCGCCGCGACAACAAGACCGGTCTTATAAGGAGAGATCATTGGCCAGAGGCGACGGAACGTCTGCCATGTGGATAGATCTTTATCATTCATCATGCAAATACCAGCACCAGAAGAAATAGCGGCCCATTCTACTCATTATGGCCTCCAACGCCAAACCGCTGGTGATACCAACGTGGCATTATTTGTTCCCGATAGCCCCTAATTTGCCAACTATCGCTGTAAAAATACACAGTTAGCTGTCCGGATACCGAGGTATCACGCCAAATAATGCTATTTTTTTGATAGCGTTTAATCACTTTTTTAGCTGGCAGGTGCCATTGGTTATAGCGTGCAGCGGAAGCAAAAGCCAATTCTGGCTTCACTGCCCGCAAAAATGGGCCGGTTGAAGAGGTATTGCTGCCATGGTGGGGAACTTGCAGCAATGTTGAGGCTAGCTTAGCACGATAATTTTTAACTAACTGCCGCTCTCCCCGTGTTTCAAGGTCGCCCGTCAATAACAGACTGTGTTTGCCATCATCAATGCGAATAACACATGAGTCATCATTTTGGGCGTTAATCACATGAGTTCTTGGCCATAAAACCTCAAAATTTAAATTTTGCCATTGCCATTTCACGCCTTGCTGACAGGGCAAACCCGCTATCGGGCCAGTTAAGGAGAAAGGTGCACGGATTTTCGCCTGCGGGAATGCCGCCTTTAACTCAGCTAGCCCTCCGGTGTGATCAAGATGATCATGGCTAAGGATAATTTGCTCAACCACAATGCCCCGCCAACGTAAATAAGGGAGAATAACCGCAGCTGCCATGCTACTGGTGTGCCAACGATTGCCCGTATCAAAGATAATTGCTTTCCCTGCGCGTTCTATCACTATTGCCAGACCGTGCCCAATATCCAACATATCAACACGCCAGCGATAATCATCACGCCGCTGAGTGAATAACACCAAATTGACACACAGGACTACCACCCCAATTGGATAGCTGCGCCACCACTGAAAACGCCAAATAAGTATTACCAGCCACCCCGCATAAGCCACGGCAACGGATGCTAACCCAGTATGCAACCAACCGGTTTTTAGATGATTGAGTGGCCAGAGTACCGCGCAAAGCGATATATCGGCCAAGAACCAAAACAGGCCAGCTACGGTAGGCAATGGTATGCAGGCCAAGGCCAACAATACGCAAGGCACAGTAAGCAGGGATATGATAGGCACTGCCCACAAATTTGCAGGGATAGAAAACAAGCTGACGCCATGAAATAGGCCTATCTGCAGTGGCATCAATAGTAGCATCATACCAAATTGTAAATGGAACCAGCGGATAGTCAGCCCAAGCCATCCGCCCCTAAAACGCTGAGTAATTGGCACCCAATAGAACCAACATATCAGACTGAATACCGCCAGACAGGAGAGCCAAAAACTGTCTGATAGTACCGCCAGTGGTTCACTAAGTAATATTAACGCCAACACCCAGAGCCAGAGCCACACTTGCCAGGCGCTGCATAAAATACCGAACAACCTCAGCAGTAACCATAGGGTTAATGCTATAGCCGCCCTCATCGCGGGTGGATTCGCACCCGCCAACCAAACATAAACCATTGCCACAAACCAGCCAATCAGCAGCGGGAACACGGGCCCTACCCAACTAACGGGTAGAAAGAACTGGATCCCACGAGCCAGTATCCCGCCAAACAACGCCGCTAGCCCGATGTGCAAACCCGATATCGCCATCAGGTGCGCCGTTCCGGTATTACGAAAAAGTGCCCACTGACGTGTGTTCAACTGTTCTCTTTCACCAAAAGCTAAAGCTAGCAGTATCTGCCGCTGGTCATACTGCTGTAGCTGCTGTTCAATAACACTGATGGCCCGCTGGCGGAGATTACAATGAGCATCACGCAATTCAGCCTTAATCACTCGCCCTTGCAATAGACGCTGGTTGGCTATAGCCCAGCGTTGGCTATCAACCCCCCCTTCATTGAGTAAGCTATGCACCGCCCGCATTCGTAGCCTCAACACCCATTGCTGCCCAGCACAATAGCGCTCAAGCTTCTCCGGCCACTTTACTGATACTTGTAACGGTCAACTAAAACCGGACACGGATTTAGGCACATTGCTGTAGTCGGCGTTCATATTCATCCGGCGATATATTTCCCAGCCGATAATGCCGCCTTTTCAGATTATAAAAACTGTCAATATAATCGATAACATCAGCGATACCCTGACTTCGGGTTTCATAACGACGATAGTTAACCCTCTCAGCTTTCAGGCTGCGGAAAAACCTTTCCGTAACAGCATTATCCAGGCAGTTACCTTTTCGGCTCATGCTACCTGTAACATCCAGCTCCTGCTGGCAGCATTGGAACTGCGCGCTGGTATATTGCGACCCTTGATCGCTATGGAACACCACAGACCCTGTGGGTCGTCGTTTATTGACCGCCAGCCTTAAGGCCCGGACAGTCAAGTCGCTGTCCGGTTTATCTGAGAAGGCCCAACTCACTATTTTTCTTGAACATAAGTCCATCACGATAGCCAGATATAACCAGCCCTGAGCGGTACGCAGATAGGTAATATCACCTGACCACCAGGTATTCAATGTCTCTGGATTAAACTGCCGGTTCAACAGATTAGCGGCCACGACAGCGGGTTTTCCACCGCGTGGATAGCGATGACGCCCGGGCCGTTTAGCTACCAGTAATAAGTTTTTCATTATCTGCCGAACGCGGTATCTGCCCACGTTAAAACCTTGTTCCCGTAACTCGATGCACATGCGCCGGCTGCCATATGTGGCATCCATTTCAGCGTGAACATGCTTAGCCGCCGCGTGCAACATCAGAACATCGGGCTTGATCATTAGCCGACGACTACGGGCATAAAATACGCTGCGCGTGAGCGATAAGCAGCGGCATACCTGTTGGATATTTGCACCGACCTTCTTCAGTTTCACCGCGACTTTTTGTCGTTGTTCATTTCCATGGCGAAGAAGGCCGAAGCCTTTTTTAACAGGTCATTGTCGCTCTGCAACTGCCGTACCTGCTTTTCAAGTTCTTGTATTCGCCGTTGTTCCGGTGTTATAGCACTGGCTATCGGTGTATTTCCGCGGATCTCTCCGCGATACTGCCTTAGCCAGCGTTGTAAGGTTGAAAGGCCAATATTCATTGTTTCAGCGGCCTGAGTCACCGGGTACTTATGTTGAAGAACCAGATTGATGCACTCTTGTTTAAACTCATGAGTAAATGATTTTTTTCGCATTCTCACCTCGTTAGTGTTGCTCATTATATCTCTAACAAAGTGTCCGGAATGATTAGACCACTACAACTGCAATCGGCGGAAATACTCTTTGCCCATTAACTTGCTGAATGCCCAGCAGGACCTTATTCCCTTCTCCCCATGTCAGATAGGCATTCTTTATAGTGGCGATAACTTGCTGCTCACCTTGAGTTAACGCCTCAATTTGCATTAATACCCTATTTCCGTGCCAACTTCCCCACGCAAAACTGATGATGACTAATGCCACGCATTGCCAGTATATGCGCCCACTTAACCATACCAGTCCCCCCAACACTAGCAGCCCCACAATGATGAGAGTTCCTGGCAACTGAGGTAGAAAAATAAGAGGTAAGAAGCCAATGGCAATAGCGGCCGCAGCATGATCGATTGATAAAGTGATAAGAAGCCATCCCTTGTATTACTGCCAGATAGCCTCATTGCCATCCGCTTGCCTCATCGTGAATATGTTGATTTTCTCTGTTGATGGATGATGCAGCCAGTACAAAAAGTGGAAGTTCAGAGCGGCTTCGCGGATAGTTTAATCTTGTTACATAGCTAACAACGCCTATGCGGAATGTATCGAAAATAAAGCTGAGCTTATTACAGGTAAAAGGGAGATAGAGATAGAGATAGAGATAGAGATAGAGATAGATGAGGGTATTTGAATAAGTGAATAAACAATATTTAATCTATTCGTTATAAGGTTTTAATATATATTCAGCTAATTTTAGCGCGTGACATTAGAAAGAAAAAAAGAAAAACGGTGCCATTAGGCACCGTTTCTTATCAGCGTTTATACCTTTTATAATCAGCGTCATAGCAGTATTAGCTATGACACCAATGATTTAGGTATAGATAATAACGCGGTAAGTTGTAACCAACTTAACCGTAGATATTAGCGCGATCACGCAATTCTTTACCTGGCTTAAAGTGTGGAACGTACTTACCTTCCAATTCAACTTTAGCGCCAGTCTTTGGATTACGGCCAACACGCGGAGCACGGTAGTGAAGAGAAAAACTGCCAAATCCTCGGATCTCAATGCGCTCACCTTCAGCTAGTGTTCCAGCCATATGTTCAAGCATTTCTTTCACTGCATCCTCAACGGCTTTAGCCGGTACATGAGATTGCTGGCCAGCAAGTCTTTCAATAAGTTCAGACTTGGTCATATTACCTCCAAGCTTTGCAGCTAAACTACCGTATAGGGGCGGAAAAACCGCCCCCCGTTATTACTCGCCTTTTGCAGCTTTGAACGCTTCTGCCATTGCGCTAGAGAAGTTACCTTCTTCTGGCTTGTTGTTAACTGTAGCAATAGCATCTTTCTCATCAGCTTCGTCTTTAGCACGAACAGACAGGCTGATTACGCGGTTTTTACGGTCAACGCCAGTATATTTGGCTTCAACTTCATCACCGACGTTCAGAACCAGCGTCGCATCTTCAACGCGGTCGCGAGTTGCTTCGGAAGCACGCAGATAACCTTCTACGCCGCCTGCCAATTCAACTGTAGCACCTTTAGCGTCAACTGCAGTTACTTTACCAGTAACAATAGCACCTTTCTTGTTAACAGACAGGTAGTTATTGAACGGGTCTTCTGCCAGTTGTTTCACGCCCAGGGAGATGCGCTCACGTTCTGCGTCAACTTGCAGAACCACAGCTGCGATTTCGTCGCCTTTCTTATATTCACGAACTGCTTCTTCGCCTGCAACGTTCCAGGAGATGTCAGACAGGTGAACCAGGCCGTCGATGCCGCCGTCCAAGCCGATGAAGATACCGAAGTCAGTGATAGACTTGATTTTACCTTCAACGCGGTCGTTTTTGTTGTGAGTTTCTGCAAACAGCTGCCATGGGTTAGATTTGCACTGTTTCAGGCCCAGAGAAATACGACGACGTTCTTCATCGATGTCCAGAACCATAACTTCCACTACGTCGCCAACGTTAACAACTTTAGACGGGTGAATGTTTTTGTTGGTCCAATCCATTTCTGAAACGTGTACCAAACCTTCAACGCCTTCTTCGATTTCTACGAAGCAGCCGTAATCAGTCAGGTTAGTTACACGACCAGTCAGCTTGGTGCTTTCTGGGTAACGTTTAGCGATAGCAACCCATGGATCTTCGCCAAGCTGTTTCAAGCCCAGGGATACACGAGTACGTTCGCGGTCGAATTTCAGAACTTTAACAGTGATTTCGTCGCCCACATTGACGATTTCGCTTGGGTGTTTAACACGTTTCCAAGCCATGTCAGTAATGTGCAGCAAGCCATCAACGCCACCCAGATCAACGAATGCACCGTAGTCAGTCAGGTTCTTAACGATACCCTTAACTTCCATGCCTTCTTGCAGGTTTTCCAGCAATTGATCACGCTCAGCGCTGTTCTCAGATTCGATAACTGCACGACGAGAAACAACTACGTTGTTGCGTTTCTGATCAAGCTTGATGACTTTGAACTCAAGCTCTTTGCCTTCCAGATGCAGAGTATCGCGAACTGGGCGCACATCAACCAGTGAACCAGGCAGGAACGCACGGATACCGTTCAGTTCGACTGTAAAGCCGCCCTTCACTTTGCCGTTGATCACACCAGTAACGGTTGCAGCTTCTTCGTAAGCTTTTTCCAGCATCAGCCATGCTTCGTGACGCTTAGCTTTTTCACGGGACAGCAGAGTTTCACCGAAGCCGTCTTCAACAGCGTCCAGAGCAACGTCAACTTCGTCACCAACTTGAATTTCCAGTTCGCCTTGCGCGTTCTTGAACTGTTCTGCTGGAATTGCTGACTCAGATTTCAGACCGGCGTCAACCAGTACGATATCTTTATCGATAGAAACAACAACACCACGGACGATAGAGCCCGGACGTGTTTCAATTGTTTTCAGGGATTCTTCAAAGAGTTGAGCAAAAGATTCTGTCATGTTAATAATCTTCAGGATTCTTAAGTTTAACGTCCATCTAGCATCCCGCCGGATGGGGTTGTTTCACATGCCTCGCCACAGATCCTTGCAGCAAGGTTAAAGTGCTCATCAAAAATAATTTTAATTAAAAAATAAATCGTTGAGAGCTCAGAACTGACCGCATTGTCGTTATTTTTTCAACGGCAACGCTAAAATTCGTTGGGCATAAGCCAGCGCCTGTTCGATCACCTGCTCGATGGACATACTGGTTGAATCCAGTACCAACGCATCCGCCGCAGGGACTAAAGGTGCAATAGACCGGTTACGATCACGAGAGTCTCGCTCCTGTATCTCAGCCAAAAGACGTTCAAAGTTAACATTAAACCCCTTTTCCTGCAACTGTAGCATACGTCGGTGTGCGCGTTCTTGCGAACTTGCATCAAGAAATATTTTCACCGGCGCATCAGGGAAGACCACCGTCCCCATATCGCGACCATCGGCAATTAGGCCCGGAGCTTCACGAAATGCTCGCTGGCGGCGTAGTAATGCCTCACGGACTCGCGGGAAAGCCGCCGCCTGAGATGCAGTATTCCCTACAGTTTCGGTGCGGATTTCATTGCTGACATCCTCACCTTCTAAAATCACTTTTAACTGCCCATTCTGTGAGACAAAACGAACATCGAGATGTGCGGCAAGTGGAACCAATGCCTCTTCGGTGCTGATATCAACCTGATGATGCAGGGCTGCTAACGCCAAAACCCGGTAAATCGCACCCGAATCCAGCAAGCGCCAGTTCAACGATTCAGCCAAAGCTTTGCAAAGCGTACCTTTACCTGCACCACTTGGTCCATCAACGGTTATCACCGGGGCTATCGCCGTCATTTCTCTCTCCTTTCGGTAGGCAAAACCTCTTGTCTACCCAGCAGGGCAAACACAGGAGCAGCATTATACGCCGCATCGATGTGAACTGTTACCCTCGCGTGGTTCAGTTGCTGAAAATAAAACCATAAGCCGTGGCTGGAGTGTAGAAGAGATGTGAAAGATAGCCAGAAAAAACATTTATTCTTATTTGCCAATAAAGAAAAGTGCTATCCGTCTATAAAATAGGGAATGGGTACCGACTGGTACCCATTAGAGGTCAATAAATTCGGCGCAAAAAGGTCAGGCTGTCTGGCTCAGATTGGCCAATTGTTCAAAGTAGTCAGGGAAGGTTTTAGCGGTGCATTGAGGGTCAAGAATCGTCACCGGAGTATCAGATAACGCCACCAGTGAGAAGCACATCGCCATACGGTGGTCATTGTAAGTCCCTATTTCAGCGGCAATTAATTGCACGGGTGGCACCACACGAATATAGTCTTCACCTTCTTCAACTTCCGCACCCACTTTTCTCAGCTCAGTGGCCATCGCAGATAAGCGGTCAGTCTCTTTTACCCGCCAGTTATAGATATTACGAATAACCGTCGGGCCATTGGCAAACAGTGCGGTGGTAGCAATGGTCATGGCCGCATCAGGAATGTGATTCATATCCATATCGATACCCTGTAATTCGCCACGGCTACATTCTATATAGTCATCACCCCAGCTAATTTTTGCGCCCATTTTTTCCAGCACATCAGCAAATTTGGTATCACCCTGCACGCTTTTTTTACCGATACCCGTAACACGCACGGTGCCACCTTTAATTGCCGCGGCGGCTAAGAAATAGGACGCAGAAGACGCATCGCCCTCAACCAAATAAGTACCCGGAGTGCGATATGTCTGGCCGCTTTTTATATGAAACAGTTGATAGTTCTCATGCACCACATCAACACCGAAGGCTTTCATCAGATGCAGGGTAATATCGATGTATGGCTTAGAGACCAGAGTGCCTTGAATCTGAATGTCGGTATCTTGCTCAGCCAAGGGGGCAGTCATCAGCAATGCTGTCAGAAATTGGCTGGAGACACTACCATCAACGGTCAGTTTTCCACCACGGAAACCACCACGTAAGCGCAACGGCGGGTAGCTCTCTTGCTCCAGATAATCAATCTGCGCCCCGCCCTGACGCAAGGTATCAACCAGATGACCAATTGGCCGCTCTTTCATTCGCGGTTCACCGGTCAATACGATATCGCTGTTACCTAAGCAAAGTGCCGCAGCCAATGGGCGCATTGCCGTGCCCGCATTACCTAAGAACAGTTCCAAGGGTTGGGCGGCAACCAGCTTGCCGCCCACGCCATCTACTTCACATTGGGTACGATCAGCAGAAAGACGGAAATTCACCCCCAATGCCTGTAACGCATTGAGCATATGGCGAATATCGTCACTGTCTAACAAGTTATTCAACTGGGTTGTCCCTTCGGCCAACGCTGCCAGAAGAAGTGCACGGTTAGAAACACTTTTAGAACCAGGTAAGTTAACGGTGCCATTGATCAGGGCAATGGGTTGTAAAGTCAGGGATTCCAACATGGGAAAAGCACTCTCCAGTCTTCTGTGTGCAAATAAATATATTTTAAATAAAGGTGATAACTCCGTCTGAGCAGACAAACATCCGCCCAGAGCAATCAACCGTGGCGGCGTTCAAAGTCAGCCATAAAATCTGTTAAGGCTTTAACGCCTTCAATTGGCATCGCATTATAAATCGAAGCCCGCATTCCGCCAGCAACACGATGGCCTTTCAATGCTTGCAAACCCTGCTCTTGTGCCTCGCTAAGGAACACTTTATCCAAGGAGGCATCCTTCATTTGGAAGGGTACGTTCATCCAAGAGCGGTTGGCGTGAGCCACCTGATTGCGATAGAAGCCGGTCTTGTCGATCGCACCATACAAGAGTTCAGCTTTCGCCTGGTTACGTTTCTCCATTTCAGCCAAACCGCCCTGCTCTTTCAGCCATTTAAACACCAGGCCAGAGAGATACCAGGCAAAGGTTGGCGGCGTATTGAACATAGAGTCGTTATCAGCCAGCACCTTATAATCAAGGATCGATGGTAATTCAGTGCGAGCTTTACCTAACAAGTCGTCGCGCACGATAACCACTGTCAGGCCCGCTGGGCCGATATTTTTCTGTGCGCCAGCATAAATAACGCCATAACGACTGACATCAATCGGGCGAGAAAGAATAGATGAGGAGTAATCGGCAACGACAATTTTGTCGCCAAAATCCGGCTCTTCATTGATAGCCAACCCATCAATGGTTTCATTTGGGCAATAATGTACATAAGCAGCATTATCACTCAGCTGCCATTGTTTCATCGGCAAAATACCCGTTAGACCATTATCGTGGGTTGTCACATCGATAACGTGAGGAACACAGTATTTTTGTGCTTCGTTGATTGCACTGTGTGCCCAATAGCCGCCGTCAATATAATCAGCACTGTTGTTGGCGCCGAGCAAATTTAGTGGCACTGCGGCAAACTGCGCGCGCGCGCCACCATGGCAAAATAACACTTTATAATTGGCCGGGATTTGTAGCAGATCGCGCAGATCTTTTTCTGCTTCTTCAGCAACCTGAATAAATTCCTTACTACGGTGACTGATTTCCATCACCGACGTCCCCAAGCCATGCCAGTTACGTAATTCCTGTTCCGCACGACGTAAAACTTCAACCGGTAACATCGCAGGCCCTGCGCTAAAATTATAAACTTGTGTCATTTCCCCTCACCACACTCAACTGAGATTGCCATCGTTATCATTACTCGGTTTTATCATTCGAGTCCGCCTGCTGCAACGGTTATTCACTGGCAAGGGAGAAACTCTCACCCCCTGCGATAGCAGGCTGTGCGTTATCCTGTCATTAATTTGGAATTATTCACCAAAAGCTACCGAACCAAGGTGTTAGCGCACGATAGATGACTCATTTTGCTCGTTGATGGTCCAAAGCTTCAACCCAGTGGTGGTGACCACAACGTTGGCAGGTTTTCTCTGCACCGCTGGATAACGCCACTATCAGGCTGCACTGGCTACAGGCATACTCCGCAGGTTTTTCAATGGTGACCAAGGGGTTAACACAGCATTTAGGTAATACCGGCAAACCGGGTTTGACATGTTCTTGCGCGAAGAAAAACACACTGATTGCACCATTGACTTCCAGGATGGCCAGCCGTACCTGACCAAGATGCTCGACGCCTTGTTGGCGCAACTCCATAAAAAACTCATCATGGGTAATATTTTCCTGCTGCATGGTTTCCCAAACAAATATCCCATCACTGATGATGATCAACGGCTTCCCTTCCATCCACTGCTGTATTTTTTCGCTGCGTGACATCAAGAAAGTAGAGAGGCGGTACAAAATCATAATGCAGATAAATACCATTACGACTGGCAACATCGGCACATCTTCATAAAAAGTGACATCACCCGCAGCGGATCCCAATGTCAAAATGATCACGACTTCAAATAGCGACATCTGCCGCACGCCACGGCGACCACTCAGTTTGAGGAATAAAAAAACCAAGACAAAGGTGAATAAACAGCGCATGCCCACTTCGGCCAAGAATTCGATGGGGAATTTATCCAGTGCCATTCGTTTGAGATCAAATGTTTGCATTTATAGTTGCCCAATAACTTTTTGATTCATTAAAGATAGTCGCCGGACGGCATGGGTGGGTTTATTTCAGATTAGTGGTAATAAAGCAGATACGGAGGCCGAAGCCCCCGTCAAAGACTTATTGAATCAATATGCGTGGAATAGCTTTTGGATCTCTTGCGGTTTTTGCGTTTGGGTTAATGCCAATTGCAGCAACACACGTGCTTTTTGTGGATTGAGTGAGCCGGATGCAACAAATCCATATTTGGTGTCATCAACTTCTGCATCTTCCGTGGTAGAACCAGTAGGCACACGGGATGAACGCACAACAGCAACCCCACTGTGTGCTGCCGTTGCCAGCGTGTCAAAAACAGAATGATAGAGGTTACCGTTACCAACACCGGCACTGACAATCCCTTTATAGCCATCAGCAATCAGCGCTTTAGCCGGTAAATCAGAGGCATTGGCATAGTTATAAATAATGCCAACTTTTGGTAATTCACTCAGTTTGCTGATATCGAAAGCGGGTTGTCTTGGCGCGGGTTGGTGCAGATAATTCACTTTACCGTCATAAATAGACCCCAAGGATCCGGTATTCGGTGACTGGAATGTCTGCACCGAGGTGGTATTGGTTTTCATCACATCACGGCCACTTAGCACTTGGTCATTCATCGCTACCAGCACACCACGTTTAGCTGAATTGGCGTCACTGGCGACGACCACTGCATTATAGAGATTCAGCGGACCATCTGCACCCAGGGCAGTTGCCGGGCGCATCGCCCCAACCATCACCACGGGTTTATCGCAATTCACCGTTAAATCAAGAAAATAGGCAGTTTCTTCCAGAGTGTCAGTGCCATGCGTAATCACGAATCCGTCTGTTTTGGCGCAATCGGCATTAATTTTTTTCGCCAACTTCAGCCAGACCTCGTCATTCATATCTTGAGAACCGATATTAACCACTTGCTCGCCCTGAATATTGGCGATTTTTTTCATTTCCGGCACCGCGTTTACCAGGGCATCAACCCCCAATTTACCGGCTTTATAGTTAGATTTAGTGGCTGAATCTCCGCCACCGGCGATAGTTCCCCCGGTTGCCAATAGGGTGATATTGGGTAGAGCAAAGGCCGAACCGCTGATCCCTGCTAAGATTCCGGCTAAAACAGTTAGCTTTATAGATTTCACATTATGACTCCGTTATTTATAAGCTAGTGAATTATGCGGAATATCCATACTGAAACTGTGACATTTGCTGCGCTTTAGGAATACATGGAGCTATTAACTAAAACCCCGTATGATTGCGCGTTTTTAGTACCGCCAAAAAGTGACGACAATGACCCAAACCTTTATTCTCGGCAAAGACGCCGCGCTGGAAGACTCAATCTCTCGCTTTCAGCAAAAGCTGAGTGACCTCGGTTTTAATATTGAAGAAGCCTCTTGGCTTAACCCGGTTCCTCACGTTTGGTCGGTACATATCCGCGACCGTGATTGCCCGTTGTGCTTTACCAACGGCAAAGGTGCCAGCAAGAAAGCGGCACTAGCTTCGGCTTTAGGTGAATATTTCGAACGCTTATCCACCAACTATTTCTTCGCTGACTTCTATCTGGGCAAAGCCATTGCCGAAGGTGATTTCGTTCATTATCCCAACGAGAAGTGGTTCCCGATCCCAGCAGATAACTTGCTGCCAGAAGGCATTCTCGATGAGCGCCTGCTGGCGTTTTACGATCCAGAGCAGGAATTGGTCGCCAGTGACCTGGTGGATTTGCAATCAGGTAACGCCAAACGCGGGATCTGTTCATTGCCCTTTACCCGCCAGTCAGATTTAGAAACCGTCTATATTCCAATGAATATTATCGGCAATCTGTATGTCTCAAACGGCATGTCTGCGGGCAATACTGCCAATGAAGCTCGGGTACAAGCCCTGTCCGAAGTCTTTGAACGTAAAGTTAAAAACCGTATTATCGCAGAATCTATCAGCTTGCCGGAGATCCCTGCTGCGGTGTTAAACCGCTATCCAGGTGTGGTAGAAGCCATTGCCAAGCTGGAAGAAGAAGGTTTCCCAATTCTCTCTTACGATGCCTCTCTAGGTGGCGCTTATCCGGTTATTTGCGTAGTACTGTTTAACCCGTCAAATGGCACCTGTTTTGCCTCATTCGGTGCACATCCTGACTTTGGTGTCGCGCTGGAACGCACCGTGACTGAGCTATTGCAGGGCCGTAGCCTGAAAGACCTGGACGTCTTTACCGCGCCGACCTTCGATGACGAAGAGGTGGCAGAGCACACCAATCTGGAAACCCACTTTATCGATTCAAGTGGCTTGATCAGTTGGGATATGTTCAAAGACAAGGCCGACTATCCATTTGTGGACTGGAGCTTTAAAGGCAGCACAGAAGAAGAATTCGCTACCCTGATGGCTATCTTCAAGCAAGAAAACGCCGAAGTGTATATCGCTGATTATGAGCATTTAAGTGTCTATGCCTGCCGGATTTTGGTACCAGGCTGGTCTGATATCTATCCTGCCGAAGATTTGCTGATGGCGAACAACACCATGGGTGTGCATCTGCGAGACAGCTTGCTGGCCCTGCCCGGCAGTGACTGGCAACCTGGGGAATATCTGGCGCTCATTCAGCAGTTGGATGATGAAGGGTTGGATGATTTCGCCCGCGTACGTGAATTGCTGGGTATCGCCTCGGGTAAAGATAACGGCTGGTATACCCTGCGTGTCGGTGAGCTGAAATCCATGCTGGCATTGGCTGGCGGTGATTTGGAGCAAGCACTGATTTGGGTTGAATGGACGCAAGATTTTAACTCTTCAGTCTTTACGGCAAAACAAGCGAACTATTACCGTTGCCTGCAAACCCTATTGTTACTGACTCAGGAGCCGGATCGTGAAGCGGCACAATATTACACTGCCTTTGTGAAAATGTATGGTCAGGAGGCGGTAGATGCAGCCTCAGCAGCCTTGGTGGGTGAGGCGCGCTTCAATGGCCTGTTCAGTGTTGATGAGGATCTAAAAGCCTTACCAGCTCATCAGGCACTACTAGGTGCTTATGAGAAGTTGCAAACTGCCAAACGCCGCTATTGGGCTAAAAGCGAGTAAACATTTTCTGCCAGCAAATAGCTAAATGCTAATCAGCAGAAAACGACCCACGGCGTTGTCTTTTGGCAGCGCCGTTTAATTTAGGACTGCAATTAATCCTGACGAAAATAAATACAAATCGCCGCGCTCAACAATTGTTTTTGTCATAAAAAAACGTTATTTTCTGACGCCGTAATAGCACCTTTAGACAAACATTATTTAGCGACCAGATAAAATAGATAAATAGGTGAATGAATAGTTAATTTTTAATGACTGATAATAATAAAAATAACTACAAATACTCCTTTTAGTTAACCTTCTCAACGGCTTCAAAACAGTCCAATCAAAATTATTTGCAAATCTTAAAATATTTTTTTCAATTGATAATCAATAAGTTAATCGCATTACCCCTATATTTTATGGTGTTTCACAGCTAACTAAACTCGCGCAATATGATCCATATCAATTTTCACGCTATACTGCTTTGCTAGTATCTCGTTGTGCTTTATTAACCCTTAAGAGAGAGTTAGTGTGAAAGCTGACAACCCCTTCGATGCATTATTACCTGCGGCAATGGCTAAAGTAGCCGAAGATGCCGGTGTCTATAAAGCCACCAAGCATCCGCTAAAAACCTTTTATTTAGCGATTACTGCTGGTGTGTTTATTTCAATTGCGTTTGTTTTTTATATTACAGCGACTACCGGTACTGCTGGCGTGCCTTTCGGCTTTGCCAAGTTGGTTGGTGGTATTTGTTTCTCCCTGGGGCTAATGTTAGTGGTGGTGTGTGGGGGTGATCTTTTCACATCGACCGTACTCACAACTGTCGCTAAAGCCAGCGGCCGTATCACATGGCGTCAACTGGCATGTAACTGGGTTAATGTCTATATTGGGAATCTGTTCGGTGCACTATTCTTTGTGTGTCTTATTTGGTTCGCAGGCCAACATACTGTGGCAAATGGTCAATGGGGTCTGAATGTTTTGCAAACAGCCGACCATAAATTGCACCATACTTTTATTGAAGCGGTGTGTTTGGGTATTTTAGCTAACCTGATGGTCTGTCTGGCGGTATGGATGAGTTACTCCGGCCGTACCATAATGGATAAAATGTTCGCGATGATCTTACCGGTGGGGATGTTTGTTGCCAGCGGCTTTGAGCATAGCATCGCAAATATGTTTATGATTCCTATGGGTATTGTGATTAAAAATTTCGCTTCGCCTGAATTTTGGCAATCCATAGGATCAACACCTGAGCAATTTGCTCACTTAACCGTAAGTAACTTTATTATTGATAACCTGATCCCAGTCACTATCGGTAACATCATTGGTGGCGGATTATTGGTTGGGTTGACTTATTGGGTAATTTATCTGCGCGGTGACCAGCAACATTAATATGTGGCCGCTACGTCTGGTTTTCGAAGAAATTAACATTAAAAGGTAGATGCATTATGACCGAACTTAATGAAAAATTGGCCAAAGCATGGCAAGGTTTTACCAAGGGTGACTGGCAGAACGGTGTAAACGTTCGTGACTTCATCCAGAAGAACTATACCCCTTATGAAGGCGATGAGTCCTTCCTTGCCGGCCCTACCGATGCGACCGACAAACTGTGGGCGCAGGTTATGGAAGGCATCAAACTGGAAAACCGCACCCATGCGCCAGTTGATTTCGATACCGACGTAGCTGCAACCATCACATCTCATGATGCTGGCTATATTAATAAAGATCTGGAAACCATCGTTGGCTTGCAGACTGAAAAACCATTGAAACGTGCACTGATCCCATTCGGTGGCATTAAAATGGTAGAAGGCTCTTGCAAAGTTTATGGTCGTGAACTTGACCCACAACTGAAAAAAGTCTTCACCGATTACCGTAAAACACACAACCAAGGTGTGTTCGACGTTTATACCAAAGACATCCTGAACTGCCGTAAATCTGGTGTACTGACTGGTTTGCCAGATGCCTATGGCCGTGGCCGTATCATCGGTGACTATCGTCGTGTAGCCGTTTACGGTATCGACTTCCTGATGAAAGACAAACTGGCCCAGTTCAATTCATTGCAAGATGATTTGGAAAACGGTAAAGACCTGGAAATGACTATCCAGTTGCGCGAAGAAATTGCTGAACAGCATCGTGCTCTGGCTCAAATCAAAGAAATGGCGGCCAAATATGGCTGTGATATCTCAGGTCCGGCAACTAACGCCCGTGAAGCAGTACAGTGGACCTACTTCGGCTATTTAGCTGCGGTTAAATCCCAAAACGGTGCGGCAATGTCCTTCGGTCGTGTATCTACCTTCCTTGACGTGTACATCGAACGTGACATGAAAGAAGGTAAGCTGACTGAAATTGAAGCGCAGGAATTGATTGACCATTTGGTTATGAAACTGCGTATGGTTCGCTTCCTGCGTACCCCTGAGTATGATGAACTGTTCTCTGGTGACCCAATCTGGGCAACTGAGTCTCTGGCCGGTATGGGCGTTGATGGCCGTACTCTAGTGACCAAAACCAGCTTCCGCTTCCTGAACACCCTGTACACTATGGGGCCGTCTCCAGAGCCGAACATGACCATTCTATGGTCTGAAAAGCTGCCACTGAATTTTAAAAAGTATGCTGCTAAAGTCTCCATCGATACTTCATCTGTGCAATATGAAAACGATGATCTGATGCGCCCTGACTTCAACAACGATGACTATGCTATCGCTTGTTGTGTTAGCCCGATGATTGTCGGTAAACAAATGCAGTTCTTTGGTGCCCGTGCCAACCTGGCAAAAACCATGTTGTACGCAATCAACGGCGGCGTTGATGAAAAAATGAAGATCCAGGTTGGCCCGAAAGAAGCGCCAATGATGGATGACGTGCTGGACTATGACAAAGTCATGGAACGCATGGACCACTTTATGGATTGGCTGGCTAAACAATACGTTACCGCGCTGAACATCATCCATTACATGCATGACAAGTACAGCTATGAAGCTGCGCTAATGGCACTGCATGACCGTGATGTTTACCGTACTATGGCATGTGGTATTGCAGGTCTGTCTGTTGCGGCTGACTCCCTGTCTGCTATCAAGTATGCCAAAGTAAGCACCATCCGTGATGCTGACGGCCTGGCTATCGACTTCAACATCGAAGGCGAATATCCACAGTTTGGTAACAACGATTCACGCGTTGATGATATCGCTTGTGACCTGGTTGAGCGCTTCATGAAGAAAATTCAGAAGCTGCGTACTTACCGTGGTGCAGTGGCAACTCAGTCCGTGCTGACCATCACCTCTAACGTGGTTTATGGTAAGAAAACCGGTAACACCCCAGATGGTCGCCGTGCTGGTGCGCCATTCGGTCCAGGTGCTAACCCAATGCATGGCCGTGACCAGAAAGGTGCTGTTGCCTCTCTGACTTCGGTTGCTAAACTGCCGTTTGCTTACGCGAAAGATGGTATCTCTTACACCTTCTCTATCGTGCCAAACGCATTAGGCAAAGACGACGAAGTACGTAAAGCTAACCTAGCCGGTCTGATGGATGGTTACTTCCATCACGAAGCGTCCATCGAAGGTGGTCAACACCTGAACGTGAACGTAATGAACCGTGAAATGCTGTTAGACGCGATGGAAAACCCGGAAAAATATCCGCAGTTGACTATCCGTGTATCAGGTTACGCAGTACGTTTCAACTCGCTGACCAAAGAACAACAGCAGGATGTAATTACTCGTACCTTTACACAGTCGATATAATTCCCTGCCGCAGTAAAATGGCATAAACTTAAAGGCTCCACTTTAGTGGGGCCTTTATTCATCCAGCGTTGGAGAAATCCTGCTATGTCAGTACTTGGTCGTATTCACTCATTCGAATCCTGTGGCACTGTTGACGGCCCGGGTATCCGATTTATCGTATTCTTCCAGGGCTGCTTGATGCGTTGCCTGTATTGCCATAACCGTGATACTTGGGATACCCACGGCGGTAAAGAAGTTACCGTTGAAGAATTAGTCAAAGAAGCCATCACCTATCGCCACTTTATGAATGCCTCTGGCGGCGGTGTGACTGCATCAGGTGGCGAAGCTATTTTGCAGGCCGAGTTTGTGCGCGATTGGTTTCGTGCGTGTCATGAAGTAGGCATCCATACCTGTCTGGATACCAACGGTTTTGTACGCCGTTATGATCCGGTCATCGATGAGTTACTTGATGCCACAGATTTAGTGATGCTGGATTTAAAACAGATGGATGACAGTGTGCATCAGAATCTGGTGGGGGTATCGAATCATCGAACACTGGAGTTTGCCCGTTACTTGGCAAAACGTAACCAGAAAACCTGGATCCGCTATGTGGTGGTGCCGGGTTGGTCAGATGATGATAAATCGGCGCACATGTTAGGTGAGTTTACCCAGAACATGACCAATATCGAGAAAATCGAATTACTGCCTTACCATGAGTTGGGTAAGCACAAATGGGTCGCCATGGGCGAAGAATACAAACTGGATGGGGTGAAGCCCCCTACCACAGAGATCATGGATCGGGTGAAAGGCATTCTCGAAAGCTATGGTCACAAAGTAATATATTAAGTCATTACAGTTGCAAGCAGCTAATGGTGCGGCAACTTCAAACAAGAAGGGGGGCGTAGTCAGTTAATTAACGCATCCCCATAGATACCGCCAAATTGGGTTATGCCACTGGCGGTATTTTTTTGGTTGTTATATGGCAGCGTAAGGGGTCTGTTGTTTACCTGGCTTACGCAGCAACATCATCAAATACACTAAGGCGACAGCGGCTATCATGATAAACAGTAAATTATCGGAATAGCGCTGCATCAGCAGCGAGGTCATTGTCGGGCCGGTCAGACTACCGAGGGTATAACTCATCAGTAATGCCTGATTCATTGCCACTAATTCATCAGCGCTGGCCTTTTCACACGCCCAGGCCATGGCGACCGGATAAAGGGTAAAACCGGCACACCCCAGAATAAATAATGCCGGGGCCAAGGCATAATTACCTAAAATGGCTACACTGCCGAGGATGACGACAAACACTTGAATGCGCAGCACCAGTAAACGACCATAACGGTCCGCCATTTTGCCTATCGGCCATTGACCGATAATGCCTGAGCTAACCAGCAAAGCCATCCACCATCCAACGCTGGCATCACTCATGCCCTGATGCGATAAATAGAGCGGCAACAGGCCATAGAGCGAACCTAACAGTACCCCTGAGATAATGCAGCCATTAATACCCAGGCGAGCGCTACGGCGCTTAAGCATCGGCCAAATGGCAATGTGTGAGGACTCACTGCTACCCTGATGTGAGAAGTGGGCAAACAGCAGCGGCAGCATAGCTGTAATAACCAATGTACTGACCCAAGGGATAACATTGAGTAATTGCGTTGACACGACACCTAATAATAATTGCCCGGTGACGGTTCCCAGATAGTAGACCATCATATAAGCTGCCAGCAGTTGCCCACGGTTAGCTAACGTGCCGCTGCGCAGTAACGCACTTTCGACAATGACCCAAATCAGGGCGCAAGCCACGCCGGCCAAAAAGCGCCACCCCAGCCAACTCCAGAAATCCACTGATAGCATTAATCCGCAAGTCGCCAACGCAAATAAAAAACAGGCGTAATGGTAGCTGCGATTAAATCCAAGTTGCTGGATCAAGCGCCCCGCAATCAGTGTCCCAACCAGATTCCCACTAAAATAAGACGAGCTAACCATCCCCACCTGCCAAGTCGGCAATTGTTGATGGGATAACCATAAGGGAACCAATGTATTTAGCACTGCGATAGAAATCGTAAACAGCAAAAGCCCACAGAGCAGAAGCAGAACCGGGCGAGAATATGCGGACATAATAAGACAGGAGCCGTCGGGACGATAAAAGTGAGCGCATCATGCCACCGGCGATATAAAAGTCAATTACTGCGCGGGAGGGGATAGCACGATATGTTGGAAGCACCTACGAGCAACCTTCAGCCTTTACTCTGGCTATACGCCAAAAAGAAAAAGCGCCCTGGGGCGCTTTCTGCATATTGGATTAGTGATTAATCCGTATGTTATTAACCGATAAAGTCCAGGCCACCCATATATGGGCGTAATACTTCTGGAACCTCAATTCGGCCATCTGCCTGCTGGTAGTTTTCAATCACTGCAACCAGGGTGCGGCCAACCGCCAAACCAGAACCATTCAGGGTATGAACTAAACGGGTTTTTCTATCGGTTTTATTGCGGCAACGAGCTTGCATACGGCGCGCCTGGAAATCCCACATGTTAGAACAGGAAGAGATTTCACGGTAAGTATCCTGCGCTGGCAGCCATACTTCCAAATCGTAAGTCTTGCTGGAACCAAAGCCCATATCACCAGTACACAGCAGCACTTTGCGGTATGGCAGGCCCAGTAATTGCAGAACTTTCTCTGCATGACCGGTCAACTCTTCCAGTGCCGCCATCGAATCTTCCGGGCGAGTAATCTGCACCATCTCAACTTTGTCGAACTGATGCATACGAATCAAGCCACGGGTATCACGACCATAGGAACCCGCTTCAGAACGGAAGCATGGGGTATGGGCCGTCATTTTCAATGGCAGAGTGTCTTCTTCCAGAATCTCATCGCGTACCAGATTGGTCAGCGGCACTTCAGCGGTCGGAATCAGTGCATAGTTACTGCTATCTGACTCTTCTTCCAGCGGTTTGGTGTGGAATAAATCTTCACCAAACTTAGGTAACTGGCCAGTACCATACAAAGTGGCATGGTTAACCAGATAAGGAACATAAGCTTCTTGATAACCGTGTTTTTCGGTATGCAGGTCCAGCATAAACTGGGATAACGCACGGTGCATACGGGCTATTTGCCCTTTCATCACCACAAAACGCGCACCGGTCAGCTTCACTGCAGCAGCAAAATCAAGACCACCGGCCATTTCGCCCAGCGAGACGTGATCTCTCACTTCAAAATCATACTTACGCGGCTCACCCCAACGGCTGACTTCAAGATTGTCTTTCTCATCTCTCCCCACAGGGACAGAATCATCCGGCAGGTTAGGAATAGACAACGCCAGTAAGCGGATTTCGTTTTGCAGTTTGTCCAGCTCAGCCTTAGCCGCATCCAGCTTCTCACCCAGCGCATTCACTTCCAGACGTAATGGTTCGATATCTTCGCCACGCGCCTTGGCCGCACCAATCAATTTCGATCGGGAGTTACGTTCTGCTTGCAGACTTTCTGTTTCAACCTGTAAAACTTTGCGGCGCTCTTCTTGTTGGCGCAACATCTCAACATCAAGTTTAAAACCTCTGCGAGCAAGTTTTTCGGCGACTGCGTCTAGCTCATTGCGCAGCATATTGGGATCGAGCATGCTAGTCCTGTGCTTGTAGTTATAGAATGCCTTTCATCTTTGAAGTTGCAGCGGTATTAGCAGCGTTCTCTCACCCGAATCACTTACCTCAGTAAACTCATCGAGACTCGCTTACTTGCTGCCTACCTGCCACTTCAACTATTTTGGGCATAATGGTTATTAAAGGAGAATTTCATGACATAAGCGGTATAAACAGCCACTTACCATATAGCGCTAACCTTACCGCAACAGCAAGACTAGCGGTAGCGTTTTATCGGGCTATTTTGATCCTGCTCAGCCAACCATGCCAGCTTTTCACCGATTTTACCTTCCAGACCACGGGATGAGGGTGAATAGTAGCGAGTCGCGGCCATTTCTGGCGGGAAATAGTTCTCACCTGCAGCATAAGCATGCTGTTCATCATGGGCATATCGGTACTCCGCCCCAAGCCCCATCTCTTTCATCAGTTTGGTCGGTGCATTACGTAGGTGTTCTGGCACATCAAAGTCAGGCTTATCACGCGCGTCCTGCATCGCTGCTTTAAACGCGGAATAAACCGCATTACTTTTTGGTGCACAAGCTAGATAAACAATGGCCTGAGCAATCGCCCTTTCACCTTCTGCCGGACCGACTCGAGTAAAGCAGTCCCACGCTGATATAGCCACTTGCATGGCACGAGGATCGGCATTACCGACATCTTCCGAGGCAATAGCCAATAAACGGCGGGCGACATAAAGGGGATCCCCCCCTGCAGTGATAATACGCGCATACCAATATAGCGCCGCATCCGGGGCCGAGCCGCGAATGGATTTATGCACCGCCGAGATCAGATCATAATAACGATCACCTTTGTTATCAAAACGGGCGCTCCGCTCGCCAGACACTTCTTTCAGCAAATCAGGGGTTAATACTCGCACCCCGTTGGCATCTATTTCTGCCATATCTGCCATCATCTCAAGGCTGTTTAACGCGCGACGAGCATCACCACCAACCAGCTCCGACATCATGCGGCGGGTCTCGTCCGGCAGTTTGATATTCTGCCCACCGTAACCACGGCTGCCGTCTGACATCGCTTGATCAATCACTTTCTCGATATCTGCGGCGGTTAATGCCTTAAGCAAATAAACCCGCGCTCTGGAGAGCAATGCCGAATTCAGTTCAAACGAGGGGTTTTCAGTCGTAGCACCGATAAAGGTAATAGTGCCATCCTCAATATGCGGCAAAAAAGCATCCTGCTGGCTTTTATTGAAACGATGGACTTCGTCAACAAACAAGATAGTGCGCCGACCAGCATCACGGTTTTGCCGTGCGCGTTCGATGGCCTCACGAATCTCTTTAATACCGGAGGTCACGGCAGAAATGCGTTCCACATCAGCTTGGCCGTAACGACCAATAATTTCGGCCAATGTGGTTTTGCCCGTCCCAGGTGGCCCCCAGAGGATCATGGAGTGTAACTGCCCCGCAACGATTGCCCGTGGTAGCGGTTTACCCGGTGCCAGCAAATGTTGCTGACCAATATATTGATCCAACGTCAAAGGTCGCATCCGCGCGGCCAGTGGTTGAAACTCATTTTGGGAAAAGTCGAGGGACATATTACTCACGCAAACCTCACTGCCGCTGGTCGTCCAGCGTCACCCCTTTTGGTAGGGTAAATTTAAATTTGCTGGCGTCAGCCGAGCTATTTTGTTGGCCTTTCAGGGTGTAAGCACTGCGCTGCCCATCTTGCTCAACCGCAGTAAAACTCTTGATAGTCCCCGTCGGCGTAACCGTAATGGCAAATTGCTTCAGATTACCGCTGGCACTTTTAGGTGTCAGTTCAAAATCATCGCCTTTCTGCTTAACATTGTACTGTTTCCAGTCATCCGGGTTGTTGCGGGTAATCAGCATAAACGGAGTGTTACCGGTTGCATTCTTCAACCAGGTTGCCGTGGCCTGCTCAACAAAGGGGTTGTAGAACCACAAGGTTTCCCCGTCTGAGATAAGTACGCTTTCATCCGGTGAGGTCATATGCCAGTTAAACAGATTTGGCCGTTTCACCCATAGCTCCCCTTCACCTTCCTGCACCGTCGCGCCATCAGCGCTGGTCACTTTTTGCGAGAAATTAGCATGGAAACTGTTCACCTTACTCAGACGACCTTGCAAATCGGTACTGACATCCGCCAGAACTAAAGCTGAAATTAAACCCGATAACAGACAGCAAGCAACAAGCAGTTTTTTCATTATTCTAAATACCTTATAAAATTCTCTGATAAATACGGGGTTATGCTTCTTTGCATAAGGGCCGCAAAGCGGCCCTGTCTATACCCGTCATCTTTCAAGATGCAGGGGTGTTAGCTGCCATCACTCACCCAACTCATTGAGTTATCTCAACTCCTTGGGTTCATTTCGTTGCCGCCTACCTGCAACTCGAAATCTATTGGGTATATGTTAACTTCCTCAGAGCAAAATATGACTACTCATGTGGCGGCGGGGCCAACACTTCACGATTACCATTATGGCCCGGCGTACTCACAATCTGCTGGGCTTCCATCTGTTCGATAATACGTGCAGCACGGTTATACCCAATACGGAATTGGCGCTGCACGCCAGAAATTGACGCCCGGCGTTTCTCTAACACAAAGCTCACGGCCTGATCAAACAGTGGGTCCAGCTCTTCATCACTGTCCAATCCAAGACTACCGCCTTCCCCTTCTTCACTACCACTAAGAATGCTCTCAATGTATTGAGGACGACCTCGGGCTTTCCAATCATTAACCACGGCATGCACTTCTTGGTCACGGACAAAGGCACCGTGCACACGTACCGGAATCGAAGAGTTTGGTGCCATATACAGCATGTCCCCCATCCCCAGCAGTGATTCCGCGCCGCCCTGATCGAGGATAGTCCGTGAGTCGATTTTACTGGAAACCGTAAATGCGATACGGGTTGGAATGTTAGCTTTTATCAAACCGGTGATGACATCTACCGATGGACGCTGGGTAGCCAGCACCAGATGGATACCGGCAGCACGGGCTTTCTGTGCCAGACGTGCTATCAACTCTTCAACTTTTTTGCCCACTGTCATCATTAAATCGGCAAACTCATCCACCAGCACCACGATATAAGGCAGTTTCACCAGCATCGGCGGTGAGATGTCCATGCTATCGGATGGCTTCCAGAATGGATCAGGGATTGGCCGCCCCATAGCTTCAGCCTGAGCTACGCGCTCGTTATAGCCTGCGAGATTACGCACGCCCAGCGCCGACATCAATTTATAGCGCCGTTCCATCTCGCCGACACACCAGCGCAATGCATTCGCGGCATCCTTCATATCAGTAACCACTTCGGTTAGCAGATGAGGAATGCCTTCATACACCGATAACTCCAGCATTTTCGGGTCAATCATGATAAAGCGCACCTCATCTGGTGTGGCTTTATACAAGATACTGAGGATCATCGCGTTCACCCCAACCGACTTACCAGAACCGGTAGTACCGGCCACCAGCAAGTGTGGCATTTTGGCTAAGTCTGCCACCACCGGCTGCCCGGCAATATCTTTACCAAGCACAATAGCAAGCGGAGAAGGGTTATCACGGAATTTGGCACAGTCGAGCACTTCCCTCAGGTAGACCGTTTGACGATGCTTATTCGGCAATTCAAGCCCGACATAAGGTTTGCCCGGAATAACTTCTACTACACGCACAGCGATAGCTGATAGAGAACGGGCCAAATCGCGGGAAAGATTGGAAATGCGCGACGCTTTAACACCTGGAGCCAAATCCAACTCAAAGCGAGTAATGACTGGCCCTGGAGAAATACCCACTACTTCCGCTTTTACCCGATAATCACCTAAACGTGCTTCAACCAGACGAGCCGTTTGCTCTAAAGCAAACATATCAACTGGTTCTTCCTCCGCTGGCGGAGAAGAAAGTAAATCAAGCGTAGGCAGTGGTGTGGTCGGTTTAATCAACGGCTGATCATTACGCATCAGGAACGGGTGAATCAAGCTGTCCATTGCTGGCGTTGGTTGCACGGGGGCGACAGGTGGTACCGGTATTGTTGGCTCAACAGCAGACGGGGCTATTGCCGGAGCATGTGCTGTTGTCGGTGCATAAGTAGGCGTTGCCGCAGACTGCGTATAGGGTGCTGGCACCGATGTGACTTGCCCTGAATGCGTTTGATGCACTGATGGCTGCTGATATTGCGCTGGTTGCTCAGGCGAAATAGCGTCTGGAGAAGCGGCGGGTTCCCCTTCATCAACATAGGGAGAAAGCGTGAACAAGGGCTCACGAGGGCTATCATCAACAAGATCTGCGACCGGCGAGAATGTATAGGCGCGGCGGATATCAACAGGCTGCATTCCTTCTGCGACACTGTTTTTGTGATGAGTAGAGTCTTCGTGATGAACAACGTCTTGGTGCTGAACCGCCCCATAACGATGCTGTTGTTGTGCTGCGAATGCCTGCCGTAATGCGGCTTCTTCTAAAGCTTGCTCATCTTCTGGCTCAGGGGCGGTGAACGTATTACCCCCTGCGTCTGATGATTGCTCGTAACGCTCGGATTGCTGGTCGGCAAACGCTTTACGCAAGATAGCCTGCTGCAACGCATCATCATCTGCTGATAGAGGCTCGCTGTCGAACGACGCTGCAGTAACCTGAGGATTTTGCGCTTCTTGTTCGCGTTGTTCCTGTTCCGCCATACGTTGTGAAGGCAACTTGATACCGTAAGAGGCCAACTCACGCCGCGTTGGAATACGCACAGGGTTTGGCCGTGGTAACTCAGGACCGATACCCTGTTTTACCTGAGAACCGGTGTCACTAGTAGCAGTAAATGCTGGCATAAACGTCGCTGCTGCACTCGCAGCGGCGATGGCTGTTCCCGACAAACCGTGATGAGACAATGGGTTATTTGACAAGCTGCTATTGATCAATGGGTCACTAATCAGTGGATCACTGGCCGAACTTACTGCGGCCAAACCATCAAGGGCACGGCCAAAACCAGTGTTCGCATTAGGAACACTATCGACCTGATCACTATGGCGCTGTGCTGTTGAGAAATCGAACGGCGAATGGCTGACAGGTGCAGGTGGTACATCCCATGCCCCCATTTGTGGCTCTGGCCGCTCAACAGGCGTGGCAACGCGAGTCTGAACCGGTGATGGCATCTCTTGCGGAATTTCAAACGAATATAACGGCGGTGTCGCTGTCGAGTTAGCCGTCATCGGTGCCGTGCTATGGCTGCTAACAGACTCGGCTATCACCCTAGGAGCAGGTTGATAGTCATCATCTGTTGCCCGCAGGCTGCTTAATAGAGGATCATAGTCGCCATTGGACCCCGGCGCTGGGGATAAGGCCGGCTCAGGCGCATTGGCGATGGCGTCGGTTGCTGATGGCGCGGAGAATAGCACGTCGTCATCAGCATGAGCCGCAGATGCCGCAAGTGCGGCGCTAGCCGCGCCTACTGCTAGCGCTTTATTTGAAGCCGCCCGCTGCTCTTGTTCAGCAACGTCGGAATCTTCAACCTGATAATCGTCATCTTCATCGTCATAGCGTTCTTCACGACGTGAGCGATTAGTCATAAATGTCAGTGAGCCTAAGACCACTCCGCCAATTTTCTCAGCAATGACCAACCATGACCAGCCGGTAAACAGCGTCAGGCCAACAGCCCAGATACAGAGCAATGTCAGTGTTGCACCGACACCATTGAACCACGGCAACATGGCATTACTGAACAAACTGCCAATTACCCCACCAGAGGCAAAGTAATAAAGATCGTCAACATTCAATGCAGCCAGGCCACATGACGTTAAAATCAGGGCTAATGTGCCAATCAGACGTAAAGAAAGAGCAAAGTAATCAACGTGTTCATTGGCATCGCGCTGACGGAAAGCCGCCCAGCACAACATCACCATAATCACAGGGATTGCGTAAGCCAAAACACCAAAGGTGAAGAACAGTGTATCGGCCATCCAGGCACCAATACCCCCACCAAGATTGTGGATAGGCTCATGCCATGCAGTTTGGGACCAGCTTGGGTCCGAAGGATTAAAACTGAGCAGCGCCGCCATCAGGTAGGCTGCCAAAATTGTTACCACAATCAAAACCGCCTCAAGTAAACGACGCCCGCTGCTGAGTTTTTTCAGGGTAACTTCTTTATCTTCTGTATATTCCTGGCTCAAGAAAGGCTCTCCAGGTTCCTGTTAACTGGTATGAGTGACAACGCCGAGAACCCTCCCGGCGTTGAAACTGTATGAATAAACAGGAGTGTAACCAAATTACTCAGGTTTTGCACCTGCCTGTTTACCGCGTTTTAATGACTAGGCGGTTACTCTGCTTCACTTCTTCCATGACCACATAGGTACGAGTGTCATTGACGCCCGGCAGGCGAAGCAAGGTCTCACCGAGTAATGTACGGTAAGCAGACATATCAGGTACGCGGGTTTTCAACAAATAGTCGAAATCGCCGGAAACCAGGTGACACTCTTGAATTTCCTCAAGATTTTTAACAGCGGCATTAAATTGCTCAAACACATCCGGAGCGCCACGATTCAGAGTAATCTCAACGATAACCAGCAGCGATGCATCCAAATACTGTGGATTAAGCAGTGCGGTATAACCTTGGATGAAACCCTGACGCTCTAAGCGGCGAACTCGTTCCAAACATGGTGTTGGTGATAATCCTACTCGTTTTGAAAGCTCAACGTTAGAGATGCGCCCATCCTTTTGTAATTCATTCAGGATGTTACGATCTATACGATCAAGCTCTTTCCCCGGGCGTTTTTTATTATCTATCATCTTATAGTCTCTCTTAATTTCCTTGAGTCTGTGACATGCTCTCATCGTGCTTATACTTCGAGCCTGCTACAGACAACGACCCGCAGCCTGTTTTATGCAAATATATCAACACGTTGTTATCTCACACCCTGTCTGTCCAACTGTATGCGAGGTACTCGATGATTATTAGCGTTGAGGAAGAGATAGCACATCACGAACCGCCGTAGAAACTCCCCCCTACAGTTGTTCGAGAACTTACTTCACACGCCATCCAGCATTAATCGAAAACGTTCCAGGGTTTTCGCTTGGCATCACTGATACCAAATCTGAAATTTATGGCGCGCAGATAATTTCTTCTTCCTATGATGTTTTCGCAAATGCACAGCCGATTGTCAAAGTAAAAGAAGTTAAATCAGTAGAACGTGCCAGAATTAAAATCCCAGAGTGTTTCCCTTAGCTATTTTTTCGTCCTAAATTTGCTATAAAATGGTGCAAAAAGGTGGTTTTGTGTCATGGCTATTTTTTGCTCAATCGGCTTGCAAGCCACATTTTTTATAGGGTCAAAGCTTTTCAGCGCGAATTGGCGCGTAACGTAAAAATTAATTTGGGTCCAATTTGCCCGCAGCCTGACGTCGCTTCACCGCTAACTGCCGATTCTTAATACATTTAGTTCATTAAATAGGCATCACCTATCAAACAAATCGCTAACAACATTTTTGTCTGCTTTTTTTAATGCCCAATTTTCCCTACAATCGCTAACATTGTCCGCCATTGTGGGAAAGAGGTATTCATGAGCACGGCTAAACATAGCAAATTGATTATTCTGGGTTCTGGCCCTGCGGGTTACACTGCGGCGGTTTATGCTGCACGCGCCAACCTGAAACCTGTATTGATTACCGGAATGGAGAAAGGCGGTCAGTTAACCACCACTACTGACGTGGAGAACTGGCCTGGTGATCCTGAAGGCTTGACTGGTCCTGCTCTGATGGAGCGGATGCATGAGCATGCAGAAAAATTCCAAACAGAGATTCTATTCGATCATATCAACAGCGTTGATTTGCAAAACCGCCCATTCCGCCTGTTTGGTGATGGTGCTGAGTACACCTGTGACGCGCTGATTATTGCTACAGGGGCTTCTGCCCGCTATCTGGGAATGGCGTCAGAAGAAGCCTTCAAAGGCAAAGGGGTCTCTGCCTGCGCGACTTGTGATGGTTTCTTCTATCGGAATCAGAAAGTGGCGGTAGTCGGTGGCGGTAATACTGCGGTTGAAGAGGCGTTGTATCTGGCGAATATCGCAGCTGAAGTTCATTTAATTCATCGTCGTGATAGCTTCCGCTCAGAGAAAATCCTGATTGATCGCCTGATGGAAAAAGTAAAAAACGGCAACATCGTATTGCACACTGATCGCACCTTGGACGAAGTTTTGGGTGATGATATGGGTGTCACCGGTGTCCGCCTTAAATCCACCAAAAACAGTGAGACAGAAGAGATTGCTGTTGCTGGCGTCTTCATTGCGATTGGTCACAGCCCAAATACCGCCATCTTTGATGGTCAGTTGGCACTGGAAAACGGCTACATCAAAGTTCAGTCAGGTCTGCAAGGCAATGCCACACAAACCTCCATTCCGGGTGTGTTCGCTGCGGGCGATGTTATGGACCATATTTATCGCCAGGCAATTACCTCCGCCGGTACCGGCTGTATGGCGGCACTGGATGCAGAACGCTATCTGGATGGGCTAGTAAACGATAAGTAACGATTCCGCATGGGGATCCAAGCGCTATGTGGCGGGTGGTTTACGATAAGTGAACCACCCGTTTTTTATTTTCACTCGCCCGCATCCCAATTAAAAACAGTAAATTACTCCTGTTGTGGAATGCGGCGACTATCACAACCTAATGGTTTCACCTCTCGTCATGACAAGGTAATATTGCCTTTCGCGAGTTTGCCACCGTCAACGGTGACAGACACTTTTTGATATTTTCTAGCTCCCTGCGCAGATAAATTGCCTGATGAATAAAACAAGACAGTATGAGTTGATTCGTTGGCTGAAAAAACAAAGCGCCCCCGCGCAACGTTGGCTCCGCCTGTCCATGTTACTTGGCCTCCTCAGCGGGTTATTGATCATCGCTCAGGCATGGTTACTGGCCACCCTGCTGCAATCTCTGATTATCGACCAACTCCCCCGATCGGCATTGACTGCTGATTTTTGGCTACTGGCCGGAACCTTTGCATTGCGCGCCGTGATCAGTTGGTTGCGTGAACGGGTGGGATTTATCTGCGGAATGAAAGTTCGCCAGCAGATCCGTAATGTCGTTTTAGACCGATTAGAACAGCTCGGCCCTGCGTGGGTGAAAGGTAAGCCCGCGGGCAGTTGGGCAACCATCATTCTGGAACAAATTGAAGATATGCAGGACTACTACTCCCGCTATCTACCACAGATGTATCTGGCCGTATTCATTCCATTGCTTATCCTGATTGCCGTCTTCCCTATCAACTGGGCGGCAGGTTTGATCTTGTTTGTCACCGCGCCATTGATCCCGCTGTTTATGGCACTGGTCGGGATGGGTGCCGCCGACGCCAATCGGCGTAACTTTGTCGCACTGGCACGGTTGAGTGGCAACTTCCTTGATCGCTTACGCGGATTAGACACGTTACGGTTATTTAACCGCGCTAAAGCAGAAACCGACCAAATTCGTGATGCCTCAGAAGATTTCCGCCGCCGCACCATGGAAGTGCTGCGTATGGCATTCTTATCTTCAGCCGTATTAGAGTTTTTCGCCGCCATCTCTATTGCCGTGGTTGCCGTCTACTTTGGTTTTTCCTATTTGGGTGAACTGAATTTTGGTAGTTATGGTTTTGGCGTCACCCTGTTTGCGGGTTTTCTGGTATTGATCCTGGCCCCTGAATTCTTCCAACCGCTGAGAGATTTAGGCACGTTTTACCACGCAAAAGCTCAGGCAGTTGGCGCAGCAGAATCGCTGGTCACATTTTTGAGTAGTGAAGGCGAAGCGATTGGCCAAGGTGACCAAGTGCTGACAGGTAACCAAGCTATCACCCTGGAAGCCGACCAACTGGAAATTCTGGCTCCTAATGGCACCCGGTTGGCCGGACCGTTGACGTTCTTATTACCCGCAGGCAAACGCGTTGCCATTGTTGGTCTGAGTGGCGCAGGTAAAAGTTCATTACTCAACCTGCTGCTGGGCTTTTTACCCTATAGTGGCTCACTGAAAGTGAACGGGGTTGAATTACGCGAACTGGAAGCACCAGCGTGGCGTAGACAATTAAGCTGGGTTGGCCAAAACCCACATTTGCCGGAACAGACGCTGGCGGCCAACATTTTGCTGGGCCAGCCAGATGCGTCACACAGCCAATTACAACAGGCGGTGGAGCGTGCCTATATCAATGAATTCCTGGCTGATTTGCCACAAGGGCTGAATACTGAAGTCGGCGACCATTCTGCACGTCTCTCCGTTGGGCAGGCGCAACGTGTTGCCGTTGCCCGCGCCTTACTGAATCCGTGCCGCTTATTGCTACTGGATGAACCCACCGCCAGCCTTGATGCTCACAGTGAACAGTTGGTGATGAAAGCACTAGAGGAAGCCTCTCGCAGGCAGACGACGCTACTGGTTACCCATCAGTTAGAAGATACGCTGGGTTATGATCAAATCTGGGTAATGGATAGTGGCCTTCTGATTCAGCAAGGTGATTACTCCACCCTCAGCCAGTCTGACGGTTCATTTGCCAATCTGCTGTCCCATCGCAGTGAGGAGCTTTAATTATGCGCGTACTTCTTCCTTTTTTGGCGTTGTATCGCCGCCATTGGTTCCTGATTTGTCTGGGTATCGTGCTGGCAATTGTCACGCTGCTGGCCAGTATCGGCTTGCTGACATTATCCGGTTGGTTCCTGGCGGGTACCGCCATCGCTGGCCCTGCTGGATTATATACGTTTAACTACTTACTACCGGCTGCCGGTGTCCGAGGGGCCGCAATTACCCGTACGGCGGGCCGCTACGCAGAGCGAGTTGTCAGCCATGACGCGACATTCCGTGTACTGGCACATCTGCGGGTCTTCGCTTTCCAGAAGATCCTACCACTCTCCCCTGCCGGTATTGCCCGTTTTCGCCAAAGTGAACTGCTGAACCGGTTGGTCGCCGATGTTGATACCCTCGATCATCTCTATCTGCGCGTCATCTCACCGCTGGTGGCCGCCATCGCAATTATTGCTGCCGTGACGTTTGGTTTAAGCTATCTGGATGTCAATCTGGCCCTGACACTCGGTGCAATTCTGCTGGGGTTATTACTGCTCGTCCCATTGATCTTCTACCGTGCCGGTAAGCCCATTGGTCGTGACCTGACGGACCTGCGTGGTCTTTATCGTTCGCAACTGACCTCTTGGTTACAGGGGCAGGCAGAGTTATTGGTATTCGGTGCGTTGCAGCAATTCCGTGCCTCGTTGCAGGATATTGAACAACGCTGGATGAAACGCCAACAACAGCAAGCATCCTTGGCTGGTTTAGCGCAGGCGCTAATGATTCTGGCTACTGGCCTAACGGTCACGCTAATTTTATGGCTCGCCGCTGAAGGTATTGGCGGGAATAATCAACCAGGCGCATTACTGGCGCTCTTTGTTTTTACCTCTTTAGCCGCATTTGAAGCCTTGCTGCCGGTGGCTGGTGCATTCCAACACTTGGGGCAAGTTATCGCTTCCGCGACCCGCGTTGCGCAATTGATGGAACAACAGCCTGAAGTGACATTCCCGACCAATGGTCCAGAGCTGACCGCACAGGTGGCGCTAGAAGTGACAGGGTTGAGTTTTACCTACCCACAGCAGCCTTTACCCGTTTTGCAGAATATATCGCTGTCACTGGCCGCAGGGGAGCATATTGCGCTACTTGGGCGCACAGGCTGTGGAAAATCCACACTGTTACAATTATTAACCCGGGCCTGGGATGCCAGCCAAGGCAGTATCACGCTTAATGGGGAACCATTGGCCAATTATGACGAAAATACCTTGCGCCAAATGATGACAGTGGTCAGCCAGCGGGTACATGTCTTCAGCAGTACGTTACGTGAAAATCTGTTGCTGGCTTGCCCTATGGCGTCTGATGCACAGTTGAAAACGGTTTTGGAACACGTCGGGTTAGCCAACTTACTTGATAACAGTGAGGGACTGAATGCCTGGATGGGGGATGGTGGCCGGCCACTCTCTGGCGGTGAACAGCGTCGTTTAGGAATTGCCCGTGCCTTGCTACATCCAGCGCCTCTTTTGCTACTTGATGAACCTACCGAAGGGTTAGATGCTGAAACAGAACAACAAATTCTGGCTCTGCTGCGCCAACACTGTCAGCACAAGAGCCTGATCATGGTCACTCATCGTTTATACGGTCTGGAATATATGGATCGAATCTGCGTGATGGATGGTGGCAAGATAGTCGAGCAAGGCAATCACCACAGTTTATTGCAACACAAAGGGCGCTATTACCAATTCCATCAACGCCATTGAACAGTGGGCTGCGTGAATTGTGAATGAGTCACCTGATGCGAGCAGGTAATTAGCATAATTCGCGCTAATATGAATAAAAACCACTGAAGAAAAAGTGGTATTCATTGTTATTTATTATACCCAGCGAACTGAGCGTAGCAGCTAACAACGCTGTGGGTTCAAGTACCAAGGCTATGGAGCCTGAAGATATCATCAGGGGGATTTATGCGCATTACACAGCTATCTTCTCAGTCATTTGCATTCCCCTCACCTGAGCTGGCTCTGCGCGAACCTAATGGTTTGCTGGCTCTTGGGGGCGATTTAGCCGCTCCTCGCCTGCTGGCAGCTTACCAAAAGGGGATTTTTCCTTGGTTTAGCCCCGGAGAGATGATCCTATGGTGGTCACCGGACCCGCGCGCGGTGTTATTCCCAGAAGATTTGCATATTAGCCGCAGCATGCGCCGCTTTCTGCGCCGTTGTCCTTATCGCCTCACACTTAACCATGCTTTTGCCGATGTGGTCAGCGCTTGTGCTGCGCAACGTGATGAGGGGACGTGGATTGGCGAGGATGTACAGCAAGCTTATTGCCAATTACATGCATTAGGGCACGCGCACTCAGTTGAAGTTTGGTTGGAAAATGAACTGGTTGGCGGATTATATGGCATTGCAGTAGGTAAACTGTTTTGCGGAGAATCGATGTTTAGCCGAGCTGACAATGCTTCAAAAAGCGCATTAATGGTTTTTTGTCATCATTTTACCCGTCAAGGTGGAGAACTGATTGACTGTCAGGTCCTCAACGCTCACACTGCGTCGCTGGGTGCGATTGAGATCCCACGAAACTTTTTTATGCAGCAGTTGAGTCAACTCCAGTTTAGTCCACTACCGGCTGAATGCTGGTTACCGCAATCGTTGAATTTTTCATCCGCGATGCAGTAAAGATCAACCGTTGAGAAAGTACCCCACATTAGGCTTTATCCCCTCTTACCGGCAGACTAATTTTGCTGAAATGGTGCGATGACCGCCAACACTTCTTTACATAATGTGGGTTTTTCGGCATTATCTTGCCGGTTAAAAACTAAGGTAGTAACACCTAGAGGATTCGATGGCCAAAGAAGACAATATTGAAATGCAGGGCACCGTTCTTGATACGCTGCCGAACACCATGTTCCGCGTTGAATTGGAAAACGGGCACGTGGTAACCGCTCATATCTCCGGTAAAATGCGTAAAAACTATATCCGCATCCTGACGGGTGACAAAGTCACTGTAGAGCTGACCCCGTACGACCTGAGCAAAGGCCGCATTGTCTTCCGTAGCCGTTAATCGGCTAATCTGTCGCCAGTTTAAGACTGGCGAGCTCTGAGGATGTAGTCCCCCTCCGGCGCCCTTCCCATTTATGGCAAGGGCGTTTTGCGTTTTCTTTTTTATCGATTGAGTAGGTTTATTCATCGTGAAATAAACAGCAAAATGCAAAAGTCACTAATCGTGGAAAACAAAAAGGGCGATAAGTTTATAGCTTATCGCCCTTTTTTATTGCCCGGTATACTTGACGCAGTAGTCGTGTAACGCCGATATCCCCCGAATCACTCAATACTCACTCATCGGGAATCTTTCATTTGCCATCGACTGCAACGCCACTTATTTCGGACATCTTACATTTAATGAACGGCACCTTCAGTTTTGCGTTTTTGCGCACTCTGAAACTCATAAGCCAGTTGTTGTTTTTCTTTATCCAGCCCAACAGTGACCGAGCCACCATCAACCAGAGAACCAAACAACAGCTCGTTTGCCAGCGGTTTCTTCAGATTCTCCTGAATCACCCGCGCCATTGGTCGTGCACCCATCGCTTTGTCATAGCCTTTATCAGATAACCAATTACGGGCTTCTTCACTGACTTCCAGCGACACGCCTTTAGCATCTAATTGCGCCTGCAACTCAACAATAAATTTATCGACCACCTGCTGAATAACAGTAGGTGACAAGTGGTTGAACCAAATAATGTTATCCAACCGGTTTCGGAATTCCGGGGTAAACACTTTTTTGATCTCTTCCAGTGCGTCAGTGCTGTTATCTTGCTGTTTAAAACCAATTGAGGTCCGTTGCGTTTCACGCACACCAGCATTGGTGGTCATCACCAGAATGACGTTACGGAAATCAGCTTTACGCCCATTGTTATCCGTCAGAGTGCCGTTATCCATCACCTGTAGTAACAGGTTAAACACATCTGGATGGGCCTTTTCAATTTCATCCAGCAGCAGAACTGCATGAGGATGTTTGATAACCGCATCGGTCAACAGACCACCTTGATCGTAACCTACATAACCCGGAGGCGCACCAATCAGGCGGCTGACAGTATGGCGCTCCATATATTCAGACATATCAAAACGCAGCAGTTCGATATCCAGTGCTTTGGCCAATTGCACCGTAACTTCTGTTTTACCAACCCCTGTTGGGCCAGCAAACAGGAACGATCCGACCGGCTTATGCTCGTGCCCTAATCCTGCGCGGCTCATTTTGATCGCCTCAGATAGCGCATCAATGGCTTTATCCTGACCGAATACCAACATATTCAGCCGATCACTCAGATTTCTCAGCACATCGCGATCACTGGCAGAGACGGTCTTCTCAGGAATACGGGCGATACGAGCCACCACGGATTCAATATCCGACACATTGACAGTTTTCTTACGTTTGTTAAGTGGCATCAGGCGGCTACGAGCACCAGCCTCGTCAATCACATCAATGGCTTTATCCGGTAAATGGCGGTCATTAATATACTTAACCGACAACTCCACCGCTGCGCGTATCGCTTTCGCGGTATAACGCACATCATGATGTGCTTCATATTTCGGTTTCAGGCCGTTAATAATCTGAACGGTCTCTTCCGGTGTCGGCTCAGTAATATCAATTTTCTGGAAACGCCGTGCCAGTGCACGATCCTTTTCAAAGATATTGCTGAATTCCTGATAAGTGGTAGAGCCAATGACCCGGATCTTGCCACTAGAAAGCAGTGGTTTAATCAGGTTAGCTGCATCCACTTGCCCACCGGAGGCAGCACCTGCGCCGATAATAGTATGAATTTCATCGATAAACAGGATGCTATCTTTGTCATTTTCTAACTGTTTCAGCAGCGCTTTGAAACGCTTTTCAAAGTCACCACGGTATTTGGTTCCGGCCAGCAGTGAACCGATATCCAGTGAGTACAGAGTGCATTCCGACATCACTTCAGGAACATCGCCCTGCACGATACGCCAGGCCAGGCCTTCTGCGATAGCCGTTTTACCGACACCGGACTCTCCGACCAACAGCGGGTTGTTTTTACGCCGACGGCACAATACCTGAATAGTCCGTTCCAGCTCTTTGTCGCGACCGATAAGTGGGTCAATGCCCCCCACCCGAGCCAGTTGATTCAGATTGGTGGTGAAGTTTTCCATACGGTCTTCCCCTCCTGCCTGCTCTTCATTTACCGGGTTTTCTGCATTCGGTGCTTGACCCGGTTCGTCCTTACGAGCGCCGTGGGAAATAAAGTTCACTACATCCAGACGGCTGACATCATGCTTACGCAGCAGGTAGGCCGCCTGAGACTCTTGTTCACTGAAGATGGCGACCAACACGTTGGCACCCGAGACTTCATTGCGCCCAGAGGACTGGACGTGGAAAACTGCACGTTGTAACACGCGCTGGAAACTGAGCGTAGGCTGGGTGTCACGCTCTTCTTCGCTAACAGGTAATGTTGGTGTGGTTTGTTCGATAAACGCTTCCAGCTCCTGGCGTAACGCTACCAGATCAACCGTACACGCCTCCAGCGCTTCCCGCGCAGCCGGATTGCTTAGCAATGCCAGCAATAGGTGCTCCACGGTCATAAACTCGTGTCTGTGCTCACGCGCTCTGGCGAAAGCCATATTGAGACTGAGTTCAAGTTCTTGATTGAGCATAGGCACCTCCCAATAATTGCCTTAATCAGGCTTTTTCCAGCGTACAAAGCAATGGATGCTCGTTCTCCCTGGCGTATTGATTTACATGTGCGACTTTCGTCTCTGCAACTTCAGCAGTAAAAACACCGCAAATCGCCTTTCCTTGATAATGCACATTGAGCATCAGTTGTGTTGCACGTTCAATATCATAAGAAAAGAACTTTTGCAGAACGTCAATCACAAATTCCATCGGTGTGTAATCGTCGTTGTTAAGTATAACTTTATACATAGACGGCGGTTTGAGCGCCTCTTTCTGTTTATCTTTGACTAAATGTTCAAAATTTAGCCAATCGTTGTTGTTACCCATTGCCTGCCCATCGTTTCACAGAACCATACAGGAGCAATACCTCACTCCGGTTATAAGACCATTTCATGCAGATATCTATTATTATTTTAACATCACTTATGCCATAACGCCGCCAGAGAAAGAAGTCGGTTTTTTTGCGTTAAAAGTGATTAAATTGTAACCAGATAAACACAATAGCGTTAGCTACATCAAACTTTGAATAACTGCCTTGGTCAGACAAAAGCCCTCCCCTTGACGTTAAGGCCATTTCCACTAGAGTGTATTTTCGTGAGCTGTTGGAGTTTTAACCAATTCGCGCTCACTTTAACCAGTTATTACCTCATCTCAAACTAGAATAGCCTTGCGAGGAACGTAGAAGTATGGAGACGGGTACTGTTAAATGGTTCAACAATGCCAAAGGTTTTGGCTTTATTTGCCCTGAGGGCGGCGGCGAAGATATCTTCGCTCACTATTCAACTATTCAGATGGATGGCTACCGCACATTAAAAGCCGGTCAGATGGTTAACTTTGATGTCCATCAGGGACCAAAAGGAAACCATGCCAGCCTGATAGTTCCACTCGGGTTAGAGGTCCTATTGCAAGAAGCCATACCGCAGGAACTCGCTGCAATGGCCTGACACCACGCATTCACTCGCCTGCACCTGCCCATCAGCGAAACAGTCTGGTGCCAACGGTATTCCCCGGGCGGCGTGTTGCTACTAACATCGATTGCGTTTCAAAATGCCAGCCAACGATGACTGGCATTTTTATTTCTCATACTTCTAATATGCGGCCATATGAACCAAGTTCAATCCTTTGACTGATCTATTCACCAGCTAATTTATTCTCGAGCCAATTTATTCTCGAGCTAATGCATCAATCGGGTTTAGTCGAGCAGCACTGCGGGCCGGTAGATAACCAAACACAACACCTATCACTGTAGAGCACAAAAATGCGCTGAACAATGCAACCGGCGGGAAAGCTATCTGCCAGTTAGGCAGAAACATCTCTACAACCAGACCGATGGCAAAGGATAGCGTGATACCCAGAGCTCCACCGACCAGGCAAACCAGAATCGCTTCAATTAGGAATTGCTGCATAACATCACTGGATCTCGCCCCTACAGCCATGCGAATACCAATCTCTCGAGTGCGTTCGGTCACCGAAACCAGCATAATATTCATCACCCCAATTCCCCCCACCACTAATGAAATTACTGCCACCAGTGTCAGGAACAATTGCATGGTACGGGTAGTTTTTTCCGCCGTTTGCAACAAACTATCCATGTTATAGGTGAATATGTCTTTCTTGCCGTGGCGCATCGTCAACAACCGCACTAGCTGCTGCTCAGCTTCTTTGCTGCTATACCCCTCTTTAATGCGGATAGTTATCGAATCAAAGTAGGCACGCCCCATCAGACGGCTCGCCATGGTGCTGTAAGGTACCCATATTCGCAGCGCTTTACTGCTACCAAACATAGATTGCTTTTCTTCTACCACCCCAACCACGGTGGCAGGCATATTCCCCACCAATATGACCTGCCCTACGACGTCTTTCATATGCGGGAACAAGCGGCGCTGGGTATTACGGTCAATAACAGCAACTTGCGACTGGCGTTCAACCTGCTCACGGGTAATGGCCGTTCCCTGTTCGAGTTTCATACCATATACACGGAAATACTGTTCACTGACCCCCGATACGCTGGCGGCAACATCAATATTGCCATAGCGGAGCCGCATACTGCCTGCGATGGTCGGGGATACAGCACTGACGTAGGACTGTGCTTTCAGTGCTGCCATGTCGTCATAAACCAATGCCTGCCGGGTACTGGGGTCGTCATCACCGAAATCTTTGCCGGGATAAACATCAATAGTATTGGTGCCAATAGCCCGGATATCAGCAAGAACGAGTTGTTTGGCCGCATCCCCAACTACCAAGATAGAGACAACAGAGGCAATACCGATAATGATGCCCAACATGGTCAAGGCCGTGCGCATTTTATTGGCCGACATAGCACGCCAGGCCATTAATAAAGCCTCGCGGAAACGACCCGCCAGTTGCTGCCATGATGGAGCGGGTGGCGTCAGACTAATTGCCTCAGAAGCGGCCACTGCTTGCACCGTTTTCGAGCCTGAATCCGCCATAATGCGGCCATCTTTTATTTCGATAACCCGCTCAGCTTGAGCCGCAACAGTAGGGTCATGAGTCACAATAATAACCGTGTGCCCCTGCTGCTGTAGCTGTTTCAGAATAGCCATAACTTCAACGCTGGAATGACTATCCAGTGCACCGGTTGGCTCATCAGCCAAAATCACCTGCCCACCATTCATCAGAGCACGGGCGATACTGACACGCTGCTGCTGCCCACCAGATAGCTGGTTGGGTTGGTACCCGACACGGTCGCCCAGCCCCAGACGGGTGAGTAACATATTGGCCCGCTCGCGGCGTTCATTTTTACCCAAACCGGCATAGACCGCCGGTACTTCGACATTGTGGGCAGCACTGAGATGCGGCAGCAAATGATAACGCTGGAAAATAAAGCCAAAGTGCTCACGGCGCAGAGCCGCGAGTGCATCATTATCCAATACCGCCACATCCTGCCCTGCGACGCGGTAAACACCAGCACTAGGCTTATCCAGACAACCCAGAATGTTCATCAGCGTCGATTTACCCGAACCGGAAGCGCCGATAATTGCTACTAACTCACCGGCATTAATTGTCAGTGAGACATCCTGCAATACATCCACGGTCTCTTCACCGGACTGATAGCTACGACGGATGCCTTTTAACTCAAGCAATGCCGTCATTACGTCTCCTCCGTGCCACCGCGGCTAACGATGACCTCATCACCGATATTCAAACCAGAAATCACCTGTGCATCAACGTTATTACGGATACCAATCGTCACTTCACGTTTCTCTTCTTTACCGTCTTTCAGCACCGCGACCTGATAACGGTTAGTCCCTAACTCATCACCCAAGGCCGATAACGGAATAACCATTGCCTGTTTTACGTTGGCAAGTTGAATTGAAACCTGCGCAGTCATTTGCAGGCGTAATAAGCGATCTGGATTCGGCACCTCAAAACGTGCCGAGTAGAAAATGGCATCATTTACTTTTTCTGGTGTTGGTTGAATATCTTTTAACTCCCCATCAAAGTGTTTCCCAGGATCACCCAGCACGGTAAATGAGGCTTTCATCCCCGGTTTAAGATGAATGACATCCGCTTCGGATACCTGCGCATTCACCAACATAGTGCTCATATCCGCCAACGTCAGAATATTAGGCGCTTGCTGAGCGGCGATCACTGTTTGCCCCTGCAAGGTGGTGATTTGCACCACATCGCCATCCATTGGCGCAGAAATTTTGGTGTAATCGAGATTAATATTGGCTGTATCCAAACTGGCTTTAGTTTTATTAATTTGCGCATTAATCGTCTCTACCTGCGCTTTTTTCACTGCCAGCGTGGTACTGGCCTGATCCAAGTCTTGGCGTGATACCACCTGTAATTTTGCCAAATCCTGTTGGCGGCGCAGGGTGACCGCGGCCAGTTGCATTTCAGCCTTCGCCTGTGCCAACTGAGCATTCAAATCCTGTAATGTCGCCTCTACTTCTTTAATTTGGTTCTGTGCCTGTTGCGGGTCGATCATCGCCAGCAATTGTCCTTGCTTAACTTGATCGCCAATCTCCACATACAGTTTTTCCAACTGGCCACTGACCTGTGCACCCACATCAACTTTACGTACCGCATCGAGTTTGCCGGTTGCCAGAACATTCTGTTGCAAGTCACGATTGGCAACTTTTACTGTTTGGTATTGCACCGGGGCTGGGGCCGTCAGATGTCTGATGAGGAAAAAACCCCCGATAATTAACACGGCAATTATGGTAAGCCATCGGCGCTGACTGCGACTGAACTGAATCAAATCAATTACCTTCCCTATTCGTCAATTTTTCAATCTGCTGAAAATAGCATCAGAAATTCTCATTTAACTAAACCAAATATCAATACAACCGTGCTATAGGCGAAATCTAAGATGCATTGAGCCTCTGTTTAGTTCCCGTTTGTTTGAATAGCGCCAGAAACACAGCGATATTACGGATTTAATCATGCATAACATCAATAACACAGCATCAATCCCCAACAATATTAACCGTTGGGGGTTAATTACATTGCTATTCAAAGGTAGTCAGGCTCTGGGCGGCTCATGGCAAAAGTTGCGGTTTCGGCTTAAATTTATCGCCCGGACCCTTATCAGCCCAAAACTGACCTTTCGTTTATTGGGTGTACTGGTAAAACAACCGTTACTAAACAGTATACTGCGCGCACAACCCGATTTGCCTTGTAAGTTGCATCGTCCTTATCTGACTAACACGCTCAATAATCGCCAAAAACTGGGGGTGCTACAGGATCATTTCCTCTTGGTAAACCAATGTATGCCTGCAGCATTACGTCGCAACTACTTGCATACTTCGCCCTATAAACTGGCTGAATTAATTGGCAAGAATGAGGAAAAGTATTCTCTTTATTTGGGTGTTATTCCAAAACTCAATAAGGAGGGAGAAATTACGCTGATGCTGGCAAATGAGCAACAGCAAACGCTGGCGGTGCTGACTTTCAGCCTGTTTTACTATCAACAGCAAAAAACATTGTTTATTGGTGGGTTACAAGGTGCCGATAATGGAACACCACACAGCGCAATTCACACCAGCACTAAAGCTTGTCATGGTTTATTCCCTAAACGTTTGGTATTGGAAGCCGCATGCTGTCTGGCAGAGTTAATGGGAATAACACAAATTAAAGCCGTGGGGAATGAAACGCACATTTATCAAAACTGGCGCTATCGGGCCAAGAAAAAAGAGAAATTGCATGCTGACTATGACAGTTTTTGGTTGTCTGTTGGCGGAGAAGCGTGCACAGAAGGCCATTTCAATTTACCGACCAAAATCGCGCGTAAACCGATTGAAGATATTGCTAGCAAAAAACGGGCAGAATATCGCCGCCGCTATGAGTTACTTGCACAACTTGAGGGGGCGTTAGCCACGCATTTTACTCACGACGTGGCGTGACCCGTGTTGAAGTGATCTGGTGCTAATCGGCTCGACCACGCGCCAGCCAAACTACTTGAGAGAACATTTTTTTCAGTAATAGGGGGACAGATTCTACCCCCCTCTCTTTGGCCTGACTGGCAACCTCAATAGCCAGATCCGGCTTTGAGGTACGGTGAATCGCCTTTTCAATCACTCTACGCGGCTGCATTTTGGCATTGGCAGGAATTGCTGAGATCCGATGATAGACATCATCAAAGCCAGCGCGATATAAAAAGTGTTCCATATCTGGTGCTGGCAATATGGTCAGGCGATCCCGTTCATGATCGCGCCCATTGTCCGCCATATTACGCACCGTGGCGGCATACTTTTTACCGGCATCATCGCCATCAGTCAGAACATGCCATTGAATGCCCATCCGGTTGGCAAACTTAAGCAGCGGGCGCAAACCACTCTGAGCGAACTCAATAACTTTTACTCCTTCAGCTTCAAAGTGGTAACCACACTGGCGAGCAAACTCATTGAGTAACCAGATCTCTGTTTCACCTTCCACCAGCAGCCAGCAACGAGCAAACAGGGCTGAGGGCCGATTGAAACGAATATGGAAAGCGATACGGCGGCTATCTTCAGGGCTCATGCCACGAGAGCCAATACGATAAGTCGCGACTTTTGCCGATTCGCGCACCAATCGGCAAATGCTCTCTATCGGCACTAATGACACTAACTCACCGGAATTTGTCGTGGTAATCCGTTGCAGAGGGAGCTGGCTGAGCAACCCCCAGGCGACGGACAGCATTATCGGATGCAAGCGGGTTTCAGGGTCTTCTACCAGTAGCAAGGGCCGAGAATGGGGATCGAGACTCAATGGCCCTTTAGCCTGCAATAACGTTGAAAACATCCCTAAAAGTATCAACCGCATACTGCGGCTGTTCGGCTCAGCCACCATCCGGTTTATATTGTCGAGGGCCAGCCAAGCTTCACGTTCCGGTTGTGGCCGATAACGGTGATTACGCAAACCGGCGGACTGCGATCCAGACTCGGCAAAGTAGTGTTCCAGCAGTTGGCGCATCGCCTCCAAGCCCCGGCGTAATTCTGAATTAGTCAGTTTCTGTGGGTTACGGACCAACTCACGGCTTAATTGATCCAATTGCTGGTTCAACGCCACTTTATCAGGTGCATGGCTGTTTTCGGTGCTGCTACGGAGCCGGCGCATAAAGCGCGCATCACGCAATCGCAATACCGGGTGGATACGAATAACGCCACGTGCCAACTTCTCAATATCGTGCAAAGACAGTGGCTGGCCTTCTAAATCAAGGAACGTACGCCAGGTACACACCGTGCCATCATCAGCCAGTTCCCCCTCGACCCGATAATAAATACGATGCAGACCATCATCATTTTTTATCCATAATGGGGCTAAATGGCGGTAACGTGGGGAGTGCCAATGACCAATGTCTTTCTCACAAAAGGTAAAAATAACCTGTAAATGGCGCTCTTTAGCCGTCTCGTCCCCTGCCGGATAATAAAAATCCTGCACGGTAAAATGATAGAGTTGAGGTTCGGGAGACAACAGCAACGTGAGCGCATCTAATAAGCTGGATTTACCCCAGGCGTTCTCACCGATTAGCACAGTATTATCGTCAAGGCTCAATGAAATACGATTAATACCGCGAAAACCGACAATATCAACACGTTCAAGATACATGCTACGCCTCCGGTGCGAATTTATTCATACTGATACTACAGATAACACTGTTAACTCAGCAATCATAGTCGATTGTCTTGACGCCAGACGCAAAAAAACCTTACGGGTCAAGTGCCGCGGCCCGTGCGTACTGCTTTACTCTGCCGCTGATTTTAGATAGCTTATTGCGCCACAGCTCATTATTCATCTGCTCATGATAACCAAAGTCATTGGCGTTACAATAAGTCCACAAGCGAATGATTAATCGGTCTCGAACCGATTTGCACAACATTCATGCTCGTTCACAGGGTGAGTCTCAAGTAGGTTCATTCATTCCGATGAGCTTACATCGATAAGTGATTCGGGTGGGCAAGTGCAGCTAACACCACAGTAACGTCAATGAAGAAGGGTATAGGACGGTATAACTCGTGTATTCAGGATTGTTGATCATACTTTTGCCGTTAATTATTGGTTATCTGATCCCACTTAGTCGCAAACCATTAATTCAATTAATCAACCGCTTATTAAGCTGGATGGTTTACGTTATTTTATTTTTTATGGGGATCAGCTTGGCCTTTTTGGAAAACCTCAGCGCTAACCTGCTGCTCATTTTCCAGTACACCGGCATCTTTTTTCTGTGTATTTTTTGTGCCAATTTGCTCGCACTGTTTTTGCTCGAACGCAAAATACCGTGGAAGAATACTCATCGGCAGGAAGCATTACCCTCACGGCTGCATATGGCGCTAGAGTCATTAAAACTGTGCGGCGTAGTCATTGTTGGCTTCCTGTTGGGTCTAAGCCAATGGGAGTGGTTGCAGTTTGCCGCCAAAGGCAGCGAGTTGGCACTGATTTTCCTGCTGTTCTTAGTGGGGATTCAATTGCGTAACAGTGGTATGACACTGCGCCAGATAGTGTTGAACCGCCGTGGCACCATGGTGGCATTTGTGGTAGCAATCAGTGCCTTACTCGGTGGTATGCTTGCTGCACTACTGATCGGTTTGCCGGTTAAAACCGGGCTGGCGATGGCCTCTGGCTTTGGTTGGTATTCACTGTCTGGTATTTTGCTGACTGATGCGTTCGGCCCAGTAATTGGTAGTGCCGCATTCTTTAACGATTTGGCGCGTGAATTAGTGGCAATCATGCTGATTCCAACCTTAGTCCGCAGTAGCCGCTCCACGGCGCTTGGCTTATGTGGCGCCACTTCTATGGACTTCACCTTGCCGGTATTGCAGCGCAGTGGTGGGCTGGAGATGGTCCCTGCCGCTATCGTCCACGGTTTCTTGCTAAGCTTACTGGCCCCGGTATTGATCGCTTTCTTTTCTTAATCACTTTATTACCCAGCGCCGTGGATCAGCCGATTCACTGTGCGCTGTTCCTACCTAATAGTGAATAAATTCTCATTCGCAGCAAAAGTTGCGCCAAATCAAAACAAGTGAAAGTTGCATTAAAAAAGCCTTTTTAAACCTCGGGTGCACCTCTATGCTTTTAAACACGCATTACAAATGCAACTTTAAAAGGAAAAATAATTATGTTCTGTGTGCAATGTGAACAAACTATCCGAACACCTGCGGGTAACGGCTGCTCTTACGCGCAGGGGATGTGCGGAAAAACCGCCGAAACCTCTGATTTACAAGACCTATTAGTTGCTGTACTGCAAGGGCTTTCCGCATGGGCATTGACCGCCCGCGAACTTGGTATTATCGATCATCAGATTGATAGCTTTGCACCCAGAGCTTTTTTCTCGACCCTGACCAATGTGAATTTCGACTCAGACAGAATCGTCGGTTACGCGAAAGAAGCCATCTTATTGCGCCAATCACTGGCCATTCGTTGCCGCTTGCTTGATAGCACTATCACGGTTGATCACCCACTGGCTGAGCTACAACTACTGTCCGACGATATCCCTACCCTGCAACAACAATCGCTGCAATTTGCGCTAAACAACGATAAAGCTGACGTCGGTGACGATATCCACGGCTTGCGCATGCTGTGCTTGTATGGACTGAAGGGGGCGGCGGCCTATATGGAACATGCCCATGTCCTGGGGCAGTTCGATGAGCAGATTTATGCTGATTATCATGCTTATATGGCCTGGTTGGGTACCCAACCGCGTGATGTCGACACGCTACTGAATAATGCAATGGGTATTGGCAAAATGAACTTCAATGTGATGGCCATTTTGGACCACGGCGAAACCCAAGCCTATGGCGATCCACAGCCAACGTCGGTGAATGTGCGCCCGGTTGCCGGTAAAGCTATCTTGATCTCCGGTCATGATCTCAAAGACTTACAAATGCTGTTGGAGCAAACTCAGGGAACCGGCGTTAATATTTATACCCACGGTGAAATGCTGCCTGCTCACGGCTACCCTGAGTTAAAACGCTATCCACATCTGGTGGGTAACTATGGCAGTGGCTGGCAGAATCAGCAGACCGAATTCGCCAAATTCCCCGGTCCGATCCTAATGACATCTAACTGTATCATTGACCCGAACGTAGGCAATTACGGTGATCGTATCTGGACCCGCAGTATTGTTGGCTGGCCGGGTGTTAATCACCTGGATGGGGAAGATTTCACCCGCGTCATTGAACAGGCATTGGGGATGGCTGGCTTCCCGTATAATGAGCTGGAACACTTGATTACTGTCGGCTTTGGCCGCCAGACCTTGTTGAATGCGGCAGATACCGTTATTGATTTGGTCGCCACTAAAAAGCTGCGTCATGTATTCCTGGTCGGGGGATGTGACGGTAGCCGTACAGAACGTAGCTATTTCACTGATTTTGCCCGCAGTGTGCCACAAGATTGCATCATCATGACACTGGCTTGCGGCAAATATCGCTTCAACAAACTGGATTTTGGTACCTTGGAAGGCTTGCCACGCCTGCTGGATGTCGGCCAGTGTAATGATGCTTACTCCGCCATCATGCTGGCGGTTAAATTATCAGAAAAACTGGGTTGTACCGTCAATGACCTGCCACTCAGTCTGGTACTGTCATGGTTTGAACAGAAAGCCATTGTCATTCTCCTGACCCTGTTGTCATTGGGTGTCAAAAATATTTATACCGGCCCGACCGCGCCAGGTTTCCTGACTGACAACCTGATGGCCATCCTCTACGAGAAATTTGGTATGCGTCCTATTACCACCGTAGAGCAAGATATGAGTGCGATTTTGGGGAGTTAAGTCAATATTTTGGCTCATTAAGTAATGGCACATTGCCCGGCCAGAGTGGTTTATTGCCACTGGTCGGGCACTATTAATGGCTTTTTGCCCGAAAATGACCTGATTCGTTGTGAGGTTTTGATGACTGATTTTATCCCAACCGACTGTCCTACCGCCCTGTGCCCTAACCGCATGCAAGTTCATTCCATCTGGCAAGAAACACCCGATGTCTGGAGCCTGCGGTTAATTAATCACGATTTTTATCCTTATTTGCCGGGCCAATATGCCTTGGTAAGCATTCGCAATAGTGATGAAACGCTGCGGGCATATACGCTTTCCTCGACACCCGGTTTAAGTCCGTTTATCCAGCTCACCGTGCGCTGTTTAGCTGATGGGGAAGGATCACGCTGGTTGACCCAGCAAGTCAAGGTGGGGGATTACCTGTGGCTTTCCGATGCTCAGGGCGATTTTACTTGTGCTCACGCTGATGATGACCACTACCTGATGCTAGCTGCTGGCTGTGGTGTCACTCCCGTGATGTCGATGTGTCGTGACTTACTGGCACGGCGTGCACAAGCAGATATCCGGGTGATATTTAATGTGCGCTCACCAGCAGATGTCATTTTTGCCGCTAGCTGGCAAGCCTTGTTACAGCGCTATCCACAACAATTACAGCTCACATTGATGGCTGAATCAGAGGCCAGCGATGGGTTCGTTGCAGGTAGAATCAATGCACAAATAATGCAACAGGTAGCACCTGACATTGCCCACCGCCGGGTGATGACTTGTGGGCCCGCGCCCTATATGGATTGGGTTGAGCAGTATTGCCGCGAACAATCAGTTCCAGCAGATCATTTCCAGAAAGAGCAGTTCCGCACCCGTGACGACGTTGTCGATAGCGGTAATGAATTGACGATGACCATCAGCCATCCTTTGCGCAGTGTTAAAGTCCCGGTGGGTACGTCCCTGCTATTCGCCTTGGAACAACACAAAGTACCGGTGATGGCCGCCTGCCGCGCGGGTGTTTGTGGTTCTTGTAAAACCCGTATTCTGCATGGCGAATATACCACCAGCAGCACCATGACGCTGACAGCAGAAGAGATTGCTCAAGGTTATGTGTTAGCTTGTAGCTGCCAGTTACAAGGTGATGTCCAACTAGCCTGAATGCCGATTAGCCTCCATTAATGGCGCAATTATTGCCAAACGCGCCATACTTTGACCTCATAGAATAATGACTCGCCATTAATCCTTGAGGGAACACAACTATGAAGCAAACTGTGGCAACACTGGTCGCAAAAACGTTGGAACAAGCAGGTGTTAAGCGAATATGGGGTGTAACCGGCGACTCACTCAATGGCCTGAGTGATAGTCTGCATCGGATGGGCACTATCGAATGGCTGGGTACTCGCCATGAAGAGGTGGCCGCCTTTGCCGCCGGGGCTGAGGCACAACTCACCGGGCAGTTAGCAGTCTGTGCCGGTTCCTGTGGCCCGGGTAATTTGCATTTGATTAATGGCCTGTTTGACTGTCATCGTAATCATGTCCCCGTATTGGCTATTGCCGCACATATTCCCTCCAGTGAGATTGGCAGTGGTTATTTCCAGGAAACCCATCCGCAAGAACTGTTTCGCGAATGCAGCCACTATTGTGAGCTGGTTTCTAACCCGGAACAGTTGCCACGGGTGCTGGAAATCGCCATGCGTCAAGCTATCCTCAATCGCGGCGTATCAGTGATCGTATTGCCAGGTGACGTGGCGTTACAACCTGCACCAGAAGATGCCGCCATCGTGTGGCAAACACCCAAATTACCGCTAGTTCAGCCGCTGATGAGTGAGTTGAACATTTTGGCGCAAACGCTTAATCAGGCGAAAAATATCACGCTAATGTGTGGTAGCGGCTGTGCTGACGCCCACGATGAAGTGGTGAAGTTAGCTGAAATGCTGCAAGCCCCGGTAGTACATGCCCTACGCGGGAAAGAACATATTGAGTGGGATAACCCTTACAGCGTTGGCATGACAGGGCTGATTGGTTTTGCCTCCGGTTATCATGCCATGCTCAATGCCGATACCCTGATTCTGCTGGGAACACAATTCCCCTACCGTGCATTCTATCCAACCAACGCCAATATCATCCAAATTGATATCAACCCCGGCAGTATTGGTGCGCATTGCCCGGTCAATATGGCGCTGGTCGGCGATATCAAAACCACGCTTAGCGCGCTGTTGCCACAACTAGAAGTCAAAAGTGACAGCACATTTTTGCAAAAAGCGTTAGAGCACTACCGTACCACCCGTAAAGATCTGGATGGTTTGGCGATCGCCAATGATAATCAACCCATCCACCCGCAATATCTGGCACAACAGATTAGCCGCCATGCCACTGATGACGCAATATTCACCTGTGATGTCGGCACACCGACGGTATGGGCGGCCCGCTATCTGGAAATGAACGGTAAGCGGCGTTTACTGGGATCGTTTAACCATGGATCGATGGCCAATGCCATGCCACAAGCCATTGGCGCGCAAGCAACGGCCCCTGACAGGCAAGTGGTTGCCTTATGCGGTGACGGTGGTTTCACCATGCTGATGGGGGATTTTCTCACTCTGGCACAATTAAAACTGCCGGTGAAAATTGTGGTGTTTAACAACAGTGTTCTGGGGTTTGTCGCCATGGAGATGAAAGCCGGTGGCTATCTGACCGATGGCACTGACTTGCATAATCCAGACTTTGCCGCCATTGCCAATGCCGCCGGTATCAAAGGGATTCGGGTCGAGAAAGCCTCCGAATTAGATGCCGCACTAGAGAGTGCTTTCGCTCATCCGGGGCCGGTTTTGCTCGATGTGGTCACCGCCAAGCAAGAGCTGTCGATGCCACCACAAATCAAATTTGAGCAAGCCAAAGGATTCAGCCTTTACATGCTAAGGGCTATCATTAATGGCCGTGGCGATGAGGTGGTCGAGCTGGCAAAAACCAACTGGCTCCGCTGATTCCCTAAGCCATCTGGTAACAGAATAATTAGCAATGAAAGTGGTTTTTTAATCACTTTCATTGTTTCCCCCCTCCAGTTTCTGATTGAGACAGAAATTATCCTTATATTTTATGTGTCATAAACGACATTTTTTACTCGTCACCCAGCAAAATAGCAAATAGAGGCGTACTGTCTTTTAATCAGTGGTTGCCATTATTTATCAGGATAATTGTTAGTAGCTATATAAGCAGCACGCTAACTTTATTTATGGTGGTGTCATTATGTCAAAGAGAGCCAAATCAGGGACTTCGGCTACGGCTGAATTAACCTGTTTACTGCGGGCAAAGTCATACGGTGATAAACGGCCTTATTTTAAAAGTGATGATTACGTGGCGGTTATTCTAAGCCAGACCTTCCATTCATTCTTTTCTATGATGCAGAAAACCTTTCTATTGGGCGATGATAGTTTACATATCGCTACCCCGGCAGGAATTTACCCTTATATTGTCGCCAGAACCTTGTATATCGATGATCTATTTAAGAAAACCGCGGGTCGATTTAGTAAAATATTTATTCTGGGTGCGGGCTTTGATTCAAGAGCAATTCGTTTCTATCACGCACTGCAACATAGCCGGGTTTATGAGATAGACCATCCAGCCATGCAACAATCTAAAATAGAGAAACTCCGTGAGTGCGATATCACCCCACCTACCAATCTAACTTTTTTACCCCTTGATTTTAATCTGCAAAGTCTGGCGGACATTCTGGCGGATATCCCGTTACAGGCGGGTGAAAAATGCCTGTTTCTGCTGGAGGGGTTATTGATGTACCTCGAGCCAGAACAGGTAAAAACACTGTTTAGTGCCATAAGTGACTACTGCAATGAAGGTAGCCAAATTATCTGCGACTTTGTTTACGCTCATCTGTTGACGGAACTCTCGGTATTAACCGACGAAGAAGGCTTACCCCAGCACAACCCGGAATATGGCGCAAAAGAGAGTGTTGAACGTGTACGCAGTATTGGCGAAGAGTGGACGTTTGGTATCACTACCCGCGGCATAGATACCTTGCTGGAGCAATACGGTTTCATATTATTGGATAAGGCTGATGCCCACGAACTGGAAACGCGGTTTTTTACCGATAAACAAGGCAAATGCCTGGAGGAAATTAATACATCTTCGTGTTTGGTCTATGCCCAGCGAGAAAAATCCTAATAAATCAGCCAATAATGCCAATTCGAATTAATTATCAGTTATCACGATAAATATTACTCACCAAATAGCTAAATAATACCTTTCACTCCTTTCTTGTTTTATCAATCTGGCTATGATGAAGAATATCTTCTTATTCTGACCGCGAGAAAATTATGCTGATCGATTTACGTAGTGACACAGTAACTCAACCTGACACCGCAATGCGCAATGCGATGGCTAACGCTGAAGTGGGTGATGATGTCTATGGCGATGACCCAACGGTTAATGCCTTGGAAGCTAAAGCCGCCAGCCTGTCAGGTAAGGAAGCGGCACTGTTCCTACCAACCGGCACCCAGGCCAATCTGGTGGCACTATTAACCCACTGCCAGCGGGGTGAAGAGTATATTGTCGGTCAGAAAGCCCATAACTATCTGTATGAAGCTGGTGGCGCGGCAGTGCTTGGTAGCATTCAGCCACAACCTATTGAAGCCAATGATGACTGTACCCTGCCACTGGATAAAGTGTTGGCAGCCATCAAACCCGATGATATTCATTTTGCTCAGACCCGGCTGTTGAGTTTGGAAAATACCCATAGCGGCAAAGTGTTGCCTCTTCGTTATTTACAGCAAGCTTGGGCGCTGACTCGAGAGAAGAAACTGGCACTGCATATCGATGGCGCACGTATTTTTAATGCTGCCGTCGCCTTAAATGTGCCACTAAGCGAGATCAGCCAGTATTGCGATACCCTGACGATTTGCCTCTCAAAAGGGTTGGGCACACCGGTGGGTTCCCTGTTGTGCGGCAGTGCTGAGTATATTCAACGCGCCCGCCGCTGGCGTAAAATGACCGGTGGCGGTATGCGTCAGGCGGGTATTCTGGCCGCGGCAGGCTTGTATGCCTTAGAGCACAATGTCAGCCGGTTAAAAGATGACCATGACAATGCAATATGGCTAGAGCAGCAACTGCGCGCATTGGATATCGAAATTGCAGCACCCGGAGCGCAGACCAACGTACTGTATATTAAGCAATCCGCCGAGGCTGCCGCCAAGCTTGGCCCTTGGATGCGTGAACGCGGTATATTGATCAGTGCAGGCCCGGTAACTCGAATGATTACTCACCTCAATATCAGCCGCCATGATCTGGAGAAAGTGGTTGCGCTGTGGCGTGAATTTTTGACCGAGCAGCGCTCATGACACCGCAACGGATATTGGTATTAGGTGCCAGTGGCTATATCGGCCAGCACCTGGTTCCAAAGCTCAGCCAACAAGGACACCATGTTATTGCCGCCGCCCGCCGCATTGAGTGGTTAAAAGAGCAACAGTGGTCGGGGGTCGATTGTCGCTTCGTTGATCTTTATCAGCCAACCACCCTCAGTGCTGCGTTGCAAGATATTGATGTCGTTTATTATCTGGTTCATGGTATGGGCGACGGGCAGGACTTGATTGAACAGGAACGTATTGCTGCTAATAATCTGAAAACGGCGCTACAACACAGCGCCGCAACCTCATCGCCCACGGTGAAACAGATTATTTATTTAGGTGCATTACAACCCGAGGATAACAGCTCGCCTCATCTGATTGCGCGTAAGTTAACCGGTGAACTGCTGCGCCAAAGCGGCATTCCGGTCACCGAACTGCGCGCCAGTATTATCGTCGGCCCCGGTTCGGCCGCGTTTGAAGTGATGCGCGATATGGTTTATAACCTGCCCATCCTCACCCCGCCACGCTGGGTTCGTTCTAAATCTTCGCCCGTTGCACTGGATAACCTGCTGGTGTATTTGACTGAATTACTCAACCATCCGGCACAAGATAACCGAATTTTCGAGGTTGCCGGGCCGGAATACATCAGTTATCAGACCCTGTTTGAGCGCTTTATTGCGATCAGTGGTAAACGGCGTTGGCTGATTCCGATCCCACTCCCTACCCGGTTTATTTCGGTTTATTTCATCAATCTGGTCACCTCGGTACCCACGTCGATTGCCAGTGCATTGATTGCCGGATTGAACCATGATTTACCAGCCAATGGTGAGGCTTTGCAGGCGCTTATCCCACAACAGTTGATAAGTTTTGACGACGCGGTCAAAGAGACACTGCGCCGTGAAGATGAAGTGGTCGACTCCGCCGACTGGGGCTACGACCCCGAGGCCCGCGCCCGCTGGCGGCCCGGCTACGGATTTTACCCTAAACAGGCCGGTTGCCAGCTATCGACTACCGCCTCCAGTGAGGCGCTGTGGCACGTGGTGCAACAAATCGGCGGTAAAGAAGGTTATTTTTATGGCAATCCGTTATGGAAAATCCGCGCCTGGATGGATGACATCGCCGGTGGTGGCGTGGTATATGGCCGCCCAGAGCGGGAAACACTGGCATTAGGCGACCTGATTGATGGTTGGAAAGTCATTACAATCAAACCATTACGCCAATTAGCCATGATGTTCGGCATGAAAGCGCCGGGTCTGGGCCGTCTCACTTTTACTATCAAGGATTTAGGTGGCTGCCGAAGCATTGATGTGCGGGCGTGGTGGCATCCGGCCGGTTTTAGCGGTTTACTGTACTGGTTTGTAATGATGCCAGCACACCTGTTTATTTTCCGTGGAATGGCAAAACGCATCGCGGCGCTGGCCGAGCAATATGATCGTGAACCTACCGCACCCGCGCACAACGAATCAGAGCCTTAAATCAAACGGCGTGATGCATCCCCTATTTAATGGGCGTTGCAGCTAATAACGCTGCAAATTCAAGTAAGCAGGGGATTCTGATTGCATAGCACCGCATTTCACGAAAGAATGGCATCTTATTTGCTGGGCGAATGATTCCAAACGCTAGCATTCTGATTTTTGGTGGGAACCGAATTCGCTATGAAGGTATTGGTCACCGGTGCAACCTGTGGGTTAGGCCGAAATGCCGTTGAATATCTCCGTCGTCAGGGTATTAAAGTCATCGCCACCGGCAACAATCCGGCGATGGGCGCATTGTTGACAAAAATAGGTGCTGAATTTATTCATGCAGATTTGACAAACCTGGTCTCCTCGCAGGCGAAAGCCATGCTGGCAGACGTCGATACCCTATGGCATTGCTCTAGTTTTACCTCTCCTTGGGGCACCGAACAGGCGTTCGAACTGGCTAATGTGCGCGCCACACGCCGTTTGGGGGAATGGGCCGCAGCCTATGGTGTGGAGAATTTTATTCATATCTCCTCACCTGCTATCTATTTCGATTATCACCACCATCGAAATATTCAGGAGGACTTCCGCCCGGCACGTTTTGCTAACGAGTTCGCCCGCAGTAAAGCTGCCGGTGAAGAGGTTATCAAACAATTAGCACTTTCCAATCCACAAACCCATTTCACTATTTTACGTCCGCAGGGGTTATTTGGCCCTCACGACACCGTGATGCTGCCGCGCCTGTTACAGATGATTAAGTATTATGGCACTTTGCTGTTACCCCGTGGCGGTAATGCGTTGGTGGATATGACTTACCTGGAAAATGCAGTGCATGCGATGTGGCTGGCGACTCAACGTGAGAACACGCTGTCCGGTCGCGCTTATAATATTACCAATCAGCAGCCCCGCCCGTTGCGCACCATCGTGCAACATTTACTGGAAGAGTTGGATATGACATGCCGTATCCGCTCCGTGCCCTACCCGATGATGGATATCATGGCCAGAGCCATGGAGAAACTGGGGAATAAAGCAGAAAAAGAGCCGGTGCTGACACATTATGGCGTCGCTAAGCTCAATTTTGATCTAACGTTGGATACCCACCGAGCTGAAGAAGAATTAGGCTATCGGCCCATTGTCTCACTGGACGAAGGGATTATCCGTACCGCCCGCTGGCTGAAAGAGCACGGTAAGTTATGCGCTAAGTAAAACAGCACCCTAGGTAAAAATTGGTGGAAATGGTTGATTTACTGACCAACTGCAACTCTGATGACTTTGGGTATATACTGAAATAACTTTCATAACAGATTCTTTCACCTAAGGTCATCATATGAAAAAGAAAAATATTGCCGTTGTTCTTCCTCTTGCCATTCTACTTAGCGCCTGTACCAGCACCGTTGATCCCGCTTATAAGGATATCAGCAGCCGTACTGCACCTTGTGTTGAAGGTGGGCCGGATACCGTAGCGCAAAAATTCTATGACCTCCGCGTGCAACAAATTGGTCATCAAAGTGGCTTGCCTGATGATAATCTCTCGGCCCAATTTCGCCCTTATTTGAGTCAGGCGTTGTACGAACAAATTCAGATTGCCAGAAAACAGACTGGCAACCGCACTACGACCCAGGTGAATAAAACTCAAACCATAAACGGCGATATTTTCACCAGCCTGCGGGAAGGGAGTACCAGTGCCGACGTTGCCAGTGCCTCAACCATTCCCAATACCGATGCCAGAAATATTCCGCTGCGGGTTAATTTGACGCATCAAACTGCAGGTGGCCAATCGGTGATGTGGCAAGACGAAGTGCTGATGATACGTGAAGGGACATGCTGGGTTGTCGACGATATCCGTTTTATGGGGGTATCTGCACCGGCAGGGAGCTTACGGCAGCTACTGGGTGATCACTAACCAGCCCAAAATGCCACCAACACCCCTGCAATTTGAAAGAAAATGAGTATCCCCTATAGATTTCGGATTGCAGGTAGGCGGCAAAGGAGTGCATCCCGATGAGCTTACACTGGTAAGTGATTCGGGTTAGCGAGAGCAGCCAACATCCCTGCAATTTGAAAGAAAATGAGTATCCCCTATAGATTTCGGATTGCAGGTAGGCGGCAAAAGAGTGCATCCCGATGAGCTTACACTGGTAAGTGATTCGGGTTAGCGAGAACAGTCAACACCCCTGCAATTTGAAAGAAAATGAGTATCCCCTATAGATTTCGGATTGCAGGTAGGCGGCAAAGGAGTGCATCCCGATGAGCTTACACCGGTAAGTAATTCGGGTTAGCGAGAGCAGCCAACACCCCTGCAATTTGAAAGATAACGGGGATAGCTCTGTCAGATTTATGCATCGCGTGACAAATTCCCTCGGATATCAGTCAAATCCAAATGTTATGCTGTTTTGCTGGGTTTATTCTGGTTATTAATAAATTTTAACGCACAAAGATTGCATAAGTATGCCGCGGAAGTTACCATTCACCGCATCATTGGCTATTCAGATTTGGCGCATGAGTATTCAACTTAACGGAATTAACTGTTATTACGGCGTACATCAGGCGCTGTTCGACATTACATTAGACTGCCCGGCCGGCGAGACCTTAGTGCTATTAGGGCCAAGCGGTGCAGGTAAAAGCTCATTACTGCGCGTACTCAATCTGTTGGAAATGCCCCGTTCAGGGACTTTGCAGATCGCCGGTAATCACTTCGACTTTACTCAGGCTCCCGGTGCAAAAGCGATTCGCGAATTGCGCCAAAATGTGGGTATGGTGTTTCAGCAATATAATCTTTGGCCACATCTGTCAGTGGTACAAAACCTGATTGAAGCCCCTTGCCGTGTGCTGGGTCTATCAAAAGATGAAGCCATGGCACGGGCGCAGAAGCTGCTGTCACGGTTGCGTTTGACTGATTTTGCTGACCGCTTCCCCCTGCACCTTTCTGGTGGCCAACAACAGCGAGTGGCGATTGCCCGCGCGTTGATGATGGAGCCGCAAGTTTTGCTGTTTGACGAACCCACAGCGGCACTTGACCCGGAAATTACCGCACAAATCGTCAGTATCATCCGTGAATTGGCCGGCACCGGCATCACTCAGGTGATTGTTACCCATGAGGTTGAAGTGGCCCGCAAAACGGCCAGCCGTGTGGTCTACATGGAAAACGGTCATGTGGTGGAACAAGGTGATGCCAGCCACTTTACACAACCAACAACCGAAGCTTTTGCCAGCTATCTGTCACATTGATATCTATTTGGGAATTTGCGATGAAAAAATTAATAATAGCGGCCGTCCTTGCCAGTATCAGTCTGTCCGCCTCTGCCGCGGAAACTATCCGTTTCGCGGCTGAAGCCACTTACCCGCCATTCGAATTTATTGATGCTAATAATAAAATGCAGGGCTTCGATATCGATCTGGCTAATGCGCTGTGTAAAGAGATGCAAGCCGAATGTACCTTTACCAACCAAGCCTTTGACAGCTTGATCCCAAGCCTGAAATTCAAACGTTTTGATGCGGTGATTTCAGGTATGGACATTACCCCTGAGCGCCAAAAACAAGTAGCCTTTACTAAACCTTATTACGATAACTCCGCACTGTTTATCGCTGAGAAAGGTAAAGTGGTTGATTTGGCGGCCCTGAAAGGCAAACGAGTCGGGATGCAGAATGGTTCTACCCATCAGAAATACCTGATGGAAAAACACCCTGAAATTACCGCCGTACCTTATGACAGCTATCAGAATGCTATTCTTGATTTGAAAAATGGCCGTCTGGACGCAGTATTTGGCGACACTGCGGTCGTCAACGAGTGGTTGAAGCAGAATAACCAACTCGCTGCGGTGGGTGACAAAGTGACTGACGCTGACTATTTCGGTACCGGTTTAGGTATCGCAGTGCGTCAGAACAACACCGAGTTACAGGGTAAGTTAGATGCTGCACTGGCGAAAGTTAAAGCAGATGGCACCTATCAGACAATTTATAAAAAATGGTTCCAGCAGTAATCTAAACACCCATGAATGAATTTCAACCTTTAGCAAGCGCCGCCGGTATGACCGTCGGCCTTGCCGTTTGTGCACTGGCCCTCGGTCTGGTTCTGGCGATGCTGTTTGCCGTCTGTGAATCATCACGGGTGAAAGTGGTCAGCTACCTGACTACCGGCTGGGTCACCATTTTGCGTGGGCTACCGGAGATTCTGGTGGTCCTGTTTATCTATTTCGGCTCCTCCCAGTTGTTGATGATGCTGTCGGACGGTTTTACCCTGAATCTTTATCTGTTTGAGCTCCCCATTAAGCTCAATATCGATAATTTTGAGGTGAGTCCGTTCTTGTGCGGTGTTATCGCACTCGCCCTGCTCTATTCTGCTTACGCCTCGCAAACCTTACGCGGCGCACTGAAAGCAGTGCCTATCGGGCAGTGGGAGTCCGGTCAGGCATTGGGTTTGAGTCAGGCGGCCATCTTCTTCCGTTTGATCATGCCGCAGATGTGGCGTCATGCATTGCCAGGCTTGGGCAATCAGTGGTTAGTGCTGCTGAAAGACACGGCGTTAGTGTCACTTATCAGCGTCAATGACCTGATGCTACAAACCAAAAGTATTGCAACCCGGACCCAGGAACCTTTCACTTGGTATGTAATTGCAGCGGCAATCTACTTGGTGGTGACTCTGCTGAGCCAGTATGTGCTCAAATGGATTGAACTCCGTACCACTCGTTTTGAACGGAGCCCATCCTGATGCTGGAATATTTACCCGAGATCCTTAAAGGGCTGCATACCAGCCTGACGTTGACGATTGCATCACTGTTGGTGGCACTGGTGTTGTCGCTGCTGTTTACCATTGTGTTAACGCTAAAAACACCGATTATCACGCCACTGGTTAAAATTTATATCACACTGTTCACCGGCACCCCGCTGCTGGTGCAGATCTTTTTGATCTATTACGGTCCAGGTCAATTCCCCGCTATCCGTGAATATCCGTGGTTATGGAGCTTATTGTCGCAACCTTGGTTGTGCGCAATGATTGCGTTGGCATTGAACAGTGCGGCCTATACTACGCAACTGTTCTACGGTGCAGTTAGGGCAATTCCATCGGGTCAGTGGCAATCTTGCGAAGCATTGGGGATGTCAAAAGCCCAATCGTTACGCATCCTACTGCCATTTGCCTTTAAGCGCGCATTATCATCCTATTCCAATGAAGTGGTCTTGGTATTCAAAAGTACCTCATTGGCTTATACCATCACATTGATGGAAGTTATGGGCTATAGCCAACTGATGTATGGCCGTACCTATGACGTGATGGTGTTTGGTGCCGCCGGGATTGTCTATCTGTGCGTGAATGGTTTGCTGACGTTGCTGATGAGATTGGTGGAACGCAGAGCACTGGCGTTTGAGCGGCGCAATTAAGATTATTCTTTTGATTTTGTGACCAATTTGGTTGTTAGCTGTTTAGTGATCATATTCGGTTGTTAGGGCTTCACAGCTCACCTGACCTCCAATGAACCAACCGGCAAAGGGGCCATAAGCGTGGCCCCTTATGCAATCCCGCGCTTGCGCTAAATATTGCCCTGTGGGTAAACCTCCTGCGTCTTTTGGGCTAACGAGCCAGCGCGATTCGCATCCCTGCTCAAGCGCGCTTTTCGCGGGGGTAATTCGTCCCATCCCTGGAACTCACCCCTTCGGGGCCGCTGCTAGCAGCGTTCAAATCTGTTCCCGGCAGATTTGTCCATGCCCGCTCACTCTACCCTCCCTCCTGGTCGGCAACATTCCTGATTGCGCTCAACGTCAAAAGCCAATTCAAAACCATGGTTTTTAGGTTTTGATGTTTAAAAGCACATTTGAGCAGCCGAGTGAAGAGTGGAGTAAGGGAAATCCGCCATGGACGGCGGGTTGAGGCGTCATGAGCAGGGACGCGACAACACTGCGAAGCAGTTTTGAACAACGCTTGCGTTGGCCCGGAGGCTAGCCTCAAAGAGGCCATAATAAATCCGTCCGCTAGCCGAAATGATGAGCCGAGGGCACCTGCGAAGCAGGCTGGCGATACGTGCGCAAGCGCAGGGGTTCCAAGGGGGTTACGCGCTTGTAACCCCCTTGGCGGTTGAGGCACCACATGGCGAGGTGATCACCGCACTCATGTCAACCGAACTTGATCACAAACGATTATCAACCGAAACTAGATCCGATTTGCTGTCAACCAAACCCAAACCTCTCGCCTGTCCTGTCCTTCCAGTGATTAAAATAAAATTAAATTTTTAATCACATTACTTGCATATAAATTCATAAAATGGCAATGTAAATACCATAATTCATCCAAATAGAACGTGATGAAAAACCACCAGTTATAATAAAATCAATAACTAATAGCTCATTTTATTTAAAAAATTCAGACAGGAGTTTAAGCATGAAAAAGTTACTATTGGCAACCCTACTAAGTGGTATGGTTTTCAGCGCGACTGCCGCAGAAACTATTCGTTTTGCTGCCTCAGCCACCTATCCGCCATTTGAATCAATGGATGCCAATAACGAAATCGTCGGCTTCGATATGGATCTGGCAAAAGCGTTGTGTAAACAAATGGAGGCCAACTGTACCTTCACCAATCAGGCTTTTGATAGTCTTATCCCAGCGCTGAAATTCAAACGTTATGATGCCGTCATTTCTGGCATGGATATTACCCCTGAGCGTAGCAAGCAGGTCGCGTTCACCCAACCTTACTATGCAAACTCCGCCATTGTGATTGCACCAAAAGGTAAATTCAGTTCTTTTGCCGATCTGAAAGGCAAGAAAATCGGGATGGAAAATGGCACCACTCATCAGAAGTATTTGCAGGACAAACATCCTGAAATTCAGACGGTGGCTTATGACAGCTACCAGAATGCCATCATTGACCTGAAAAATGGCCGTATTGATGGGGTGTTTGGTGATACTGCGGTAGTGAATGAGTGGCTGAAAACCAACCCGAACCTGGCATCAGTTGGCGAACATGTGACCGACCCACAATACTTCGGCACTGGCCTTGGCATTGCGGTACGCCCGGAGAATACCGCATTGTTGGAGAAGTTGAATAAAGCCATTGATGCAGTGAAAGCCGATGGGACATATAAAGCTATCAATGATAAGTGGTTTCCAAACTGATTTAATAACTTCCCCAAAGTCATTGCAGTTGTAGGTAGGCGGCAAACGAACGCATCCCGATGAGCTTACTCAAGTAAGTGATTCGGGTGAATGAAGGTAGCTAACAACCCTACAACTTCAAGGCCGCAGGGTAAGTAAGATTAGAACTTCATAGTGGGCGGTATGCGGAAACATATCAAACAACTGCACCCGCTCAATATGGTAATCGGCTAATAGGCTGATATCTTTCGCCATTGTCTGCGCATTACAGCTTGAATAGAGTATGAATTCAGGTGCCATCTGAGCAAGATAGTCACACAGTTCAGCACCAATGCCACGCCGTGGGGGGTTAACCAATACCAACTGCGGCACTTGCGTTTCTGCGGCGGCGAAACGGGTGGAATCCAGTGCAGCAAAACTGACATTCTTTAATCCCAACTGCTGCGCCGATTGGCGTGCGCAGGCGATGGCTTCCGCGTTGATTTCAATACCGGTGAGTTGCGTCTCGGTGCTGGCACAATGCAAACCAAAACCACCTACTCCGCAAAACAGATCCCACATACTGCTGATATCCAGCTCCCGCACCCATTGCCGTGCCGTGGCATACAGTGAGGCGGCAACCTGAGGATTGGTCTGGAAAAAACTTTGTGGCCGGATAAACAGCGGCACCTGATTAAACAGTTCGGGCAGCGCCTGCTGTTCAGTTAACGGGACTTCTTGCTCCCCTTCCAAGATTGCCATATGCACTGGCTGAATATTAGCCGAGATAACAGCCAGTTGAGGCAATTGCTGCTGTAACCATGGCAGTGCTGCGCGTAATTGCGCCAGCTTGGTTTCAGAACGCAGTACAAAGCGCAGCATTAACTCACCGCTATAAGTACTTTCAGTCAATAACAGGAATTTAAGCTCGCCGCGTTTACGTGCAACGTTATAGGGTGTGAGACCGGCGCGGGCTATAAACGTTTTCAGCACGGTAAAGACCGGGGCAAAACTGGCCGGGTAGAGTGGACAGTCAGATAAATCGACCGGGGTACCGTCACGATGCAACATCCCTAATAGCGGCCGTTCAACACTACCACTGACCACCATTTTCGCTTTATTACGAAAAGCGTTCTCACGCCCGAAAACCGGCGCTAACCACTGAACCACAGGGTGACCAGCTAGCAGACTCTCCAAATGATGTTGTTTGTCAGCCAGTTGTTGTGGATAGGGTTTATCCAGCCACTGGCAGGAACGACAGCGACCCGCCGTATACTGTGCGCAATGCATTAATATTGACCGTTATAATCTGAGAAGTTGAATAATTTGCAGCCGAGGCTGTTGATGAGGCGAATTGTAGCATTGTGCCGCGCTAAACACTCATTTTGACTGAGGGAAATAGCGGTACCAGGGGAAAAACAGCAAACCGATAATCACCACATCAGGGATCTTCTGTAACAGTAGGCTATGTAGAATTTCGCTGCCGGTATCACCTTCAACCCGAAAAACATCTAAATACAACCAGTCCAGTGACACCATCAACAAATAAACACTCGCGATAATCTGACACGCCAAATAGCACCAACGCGCCCAGTTCTTGCGATAACACACCGCAGCGCCGCAGACAATCTCTAACAGCAATAGCACCACACTGGCCAAGAAGATCAGGCCAAAATCCCAGCTTTGCAGACTTTCACTGATAAATTCGCCGGTACCCACCCACCCCAGAGTCGCAACCAATAATAATACGCCGAGGATACGGGTAGCAATAATGGCAGTACCGGCGATGAGGACCGGTACTGGCGTCGTTGCAGAGGATGAAAATGCTAAGGATGAAAATAGTTTTCTCATGTCGCCCTATCTGCCCTCAGTCCGGTTGCTGCAACCTAATGTTATCCCTGACAATAACGCCGCTGGTCAGCGGCGTTAAAGCAGAATGAAGCCTAACAGTTTTAACGGCAATCAGCTACGGGCAGCTTTTCGTAATTCACGCAACCGCTGCTTTTCCGAACGGGACATAAACCACCACGCGATTAAACCGATTATCCCAACCACCAGCAAGATAAGTGTGGCAAGGGCATTAATCTCTGGATTAACCCCCATCCGCACACTAGAAAAGACCAGCATCGGCAAGGTTGTCGCCCCTGGGCCGGCAACAAAGCTGGCAATCACTAAATCGTCCAGCGATAAAGTAAAGGCCAATAACCAGCCGGAGATTAATGCCGGTGCAATCATCGGCACGGTAATCACGAAGAACACTTTCAGTGGTGTGGCCCCCAAATCCATGGCGGCTTCTTCAATAGAACGGTCCAGCTCACGCAGACGAGAACTTATCACTACCGTCACATAGGCAGTACAGAAGGTGACGTGCGCCAGCCAGATGGTGAACATGCCGCGCTCTGCTGGCCAACCGATAGCATGCCCCATAGCAACAAACAGCAGTAGCAATGATAAACCGGTAATCACATCGGGCATCACCAACGGCGCTGTCAGCATAAAAGCAAAACCGGTTGAACCGCGAAAACGGCCAAAACGCACCATCACCACCGCGGCTATTGTCCCCAGAACCACCGCCATCGTGGCGGAGGCGGCGGCAATAGTCAGACTCAGGCCAACGGCAGATATCATCGCTGAATCATTAAATAGCTCTGTATACCAACGGGTTGACCACCCCGCCCATACGGTTACCAGTTTAGAGCTGTTAAATGAGTAGATAACCAGCATCAACATCGGCGCATACAAGAAGGTATAACCGACAATAAGGATCACCCGACGCCAGACCGAACGTACTTCCGGTAGGTTATTCATACCGGGCCTCCTATCTCTTTATTCTGATGCTTGTGGAACCAGAGTATCGGCACAATCAGCAGCACTAACATCACCGTCGCAACCGCCGAGGCAACCGGCCAATCGCGATTGTTAAAGAACTCTTGCCACAAAATACGACCAATCATAATGCTGTCCGGCCCACCGAGCAGTTCAGGGATAACAAACTCACCCACCGCAGGGATAAACACCAACATGGAACCGGCAACAATGCCACCTTTGGTCAATGGCACAATGACACTGATAAAGGTCTTAAATGGCTTGGCCCCCAGATCCAGCGCCGCCTCCACCAACGAATAATCCAGTCGGGTCAGCGCAGTATAGATTGGCAGTACCATGAATGGCAGATAGGAATAGACCACACCAATGTATACCGCCAGATTGGTGTGCAGAATAATCAGCGGTTGATCAATAATCCCGGCCCACATCAGGAAATTATTCAAGATTCCATTGTTTTTCAGAATACCCATCCAGGCATAAACCCGAATGAGGAATGAGGTCCATGAAGGTAAAATCACCAACAGCAATAAGATATTACGAGTGGATGATTTACTGTGTGCAATCGCCCAAGCCAATGGATAGCCGATAATCAGGCAGCATAGCGTCGACACCGCAGCCACTTGCAATGATTGCAGGTAAGCATCGATATACAGCGGATCATCGAGCAGTTGCAGATAGTTACCAAGATTGAGCGAGATATCCAACTTGCCGTCCAGCCAGGTAACCAGATCGGTATAAGGGGGTACGGCGCGCGCCATCTCGGCCAGACTGATTTTGAATACAATCAGGAACGGCAACATAAACAACAGAAATAGCCACAAATAAGGCATGGCAATAACCAGTTTACGGCCATGCGCCATTTGGTAACGCTGGACAAAAGCCTTAATCGGCCCGACAGTACGGGTCGGTGGTTCTGCTGCCCCACGGGTAGATTTAGACATCACGATATTAACTCCCCAAGGCTCTTAATTACCCAAAACCACGCAACTGTCAGCATCCCAACATAATTGCACTTCATCGCCCCATGTTGGCATCCCTTTACGGTAGCGATGACCATTTTGTAGCTGTGCACTCAGCATCTGCCCGCTGTGTAACTTCACATGATAAATGGATAAATCCCCCAGATAAGCAATGTGTACCACTTCACCGACCGCGAAGTTGCAGCCATCTTCTGGCACTTGTTCACACAACATCACTTTTTCCGGGCGCAGAGCCACAAATACCGGGACACCGTCTACCACCGAGGCATCAGAATCCACTTTCAATGGATGGCGCAGACCGGGGCTGTCAATCACCAATGCATCATCCAGCCGCTCTTTTAGTACTCCCTCAAATACATTCACCGAGCCGATAAATTCAGCGCTGAATCTACTGTTCGGATGTTCATAAATCTCTTCCGGTTCGCCAATTTGCACAAACTTGCCACGGTTCATAATGGCGATGCGCCCGGCCATCGTCATCGCTTCTTCCTGGTCATGGGTAACCATCACACAGGTCGCCCCCACCCGCTCCAGGATATCAACCACTTCCAGTTGCATCCGATCACGCAGCTTTTTATCCAACGCCCCCATGGGTTCATCCAGCAACAGCAGTTTTGGCCGTTTGGCCAAGCTACGGGCCAGAGCCACGCGCTGACGCTGCCCGCCAGAGAGTTGGTGTGGTTTACGCTTAGCAAACTCTTGCATGTGCACCAATGTCAGCATCTCTGCGACGCGGCTTTTGATCTCATCAGCAGGTAACTTGTCTTGCTTCAAGCCAAACGCGATATTTTGCTCAACCGTCATATGGGGAAATAACGCATAAGACTGGAACATCATATTGATCGGGCGCTGATACGGCGGCACATGAGACAAGTCCTGCCCATCGAGCACTATCTGCCCCTGAGTCGGCTGCTCAAAACCGGCCAGCATCCGCAACAGGGTGGATTTACCACAGCCTGAAGCCCCTAACAGCGCAAAAATCTCACCTTTGTAGATAGTCAGATTGACGTCATCTACCGCGGCCTGACCATCAAATGACTTGGTTAAGTTGCGGATCTCCAACAAGGGTGTAAACACCTTCTGGGATTTTGGCTGCGGGCGGGGAATTACATCATTCACTCAGCGTGCTCTCCGTAAAAGCAGAACAGGCCGCATTTAAGGTGCGGCACAATAAAAAACAGGAACAGGAAGATAAACTCCCTGCCCCTACCCTCGTTCATTTCACTTTCCATCAATGTGATATCAGCCACGCGTTGAACGCAAGCTACTGATTCACACCAATGGGTTATTTACCACTTTTCACTTTTGTCCAAGCCCGGGTGATCACACGATCAATTTTCGGGTCTTGTACTTTCAGCGTGAACATTTTGGCGCGCACATCCGCTGGCGGATAAATACCAGGGTTATCACGTACTTCTGCATTTACCAATGGCGTTGCCGCTTTGTTGGCATTGGCATAGAACACATGATTACTGATATTAGCAATCACATCAGGGCGCATCAGGTAATTCAGGAACTGATAGGCTTCATCCTGATTTTTAGCATCAGATGGCATCGCAAACACATCAAAGAACGCTAATGCGCCTTCCTTCGGAATGCTGTAGGCCACATTCACGCCATTTTTCGCTTCTTTGGCCCGATTAGACGCCTGCATGATGTCACCGGCCCAACCGACAGCGACGCAGATGTCACCATTTGCCAGATCATTAATATATTGTGAAGAGTGGAAGTAACGGATGTTCGGCCGCAGTTTCAGCAACAATTCAGTGGCAGGACCGGTGTAGTCGGTCGCCTGAATACTGTTTGGGTCTTTACCTAAGTAATTGAGTACAGTTGCAAAGATCTCACTTGGTGCATCCAGGAAAGAGACACCGCAACTTTTCAACTTCTCAAGATTTTCAGGTTTCAGTACCAGATCCCAACTGTTTACTGGCGCATCTTTCCCCAGAGCAGCTTTCACTTTCTCGACGTTATAGCCGATACCTGTTGTCGCCCACAAATAAGGAATAGCATATTTATTTTCTGGGTCGTGTTTGCTGACCAGCGCCAACAACTCAGGATCGAGATTTTTATAATTAGGTAGCTTACTTTTATCTAACGGCTTAAAGACACCCGCAGACAATTGGCGCTCAAGGAAACTAGCTGATGGCACCACTAAATCAAACCCGGTACTCCCGGCCATCAACTTACCTTCCAACACCTCGTTGGAGTCAAACACATCATAGACAACCTTAATGCCGGTTTCCTTTTGGAAATTAGCCAGCGTATCGGGTGCGATATAATCGGACCAGTTGTAAACGTGCAGTGTTTTTTCCTCAGCAGATGCTGAGACGGACGCGGCCATTAATAAGCCAGCAGCAACACCCGATAACCACTTTTTACGATGGGTGAACATCCGTTAACTCCTCCAGAATAGGGGGTGAAGTCGTGCGCTAAATTTGTATCCGCTAGGATACAACACCTTTGCCCTGCCGAGTGCTATTGCCACCTGCACCAGATGCATGACTATGCACGGTGAGTGATTATTCACCTAGTAAGAATAATCACTGTTTAGGCGGAGGAATATTATGCCCTTTGCAGAAACAGCAGCATAACCGCACTTGGCAATCCGTACCATACTCTAGGGTAAAAAACGCCTTTTATCGATTTTTTATGCACATTCTATCTATGTAATGCGCCACTAATGGCATAAACGGCGATAAATATCTGGCAAAGTAGGGTAAAAAGCAGAATATCTTATGGTTTACAGGGGAAATAACAGTGTGCCACCGCTATCAGCGGCACATTTAATGAAGGGATATTAGTGGATAACCGGATAAGCCGTCGCCGTCTGTAGCGATTCATCGTCGTCACTGTTGCCAATAAACAGTAAATCATTGGCACGCGCTTCCAGAATGATCATCGAAATCTGCTCTTCACACTGCTGCATAAAATAGCCAAATTGAGCAAATGTGACACCCACTTCTACCGTCAGTGACTGGCAGACAATCAATTTCGGCAAATTATCATCCTGAATATCGATAAAGGCTTTAACCGTCAGCGAGCTGGCATTTATTTGACTCAGATCCGCGACTAACGGGATAAGGGCCGTCGGCCTGACTTCAGCCAGCGCCGAGAACAAGATGATGTTATCAACCAAATCAACTTTGGCATCAAACACGCCCTCAAAGTTCTGCATATGCGGCAAATGCAGCGCCTGACAGGAGTCGCACTCAAAAAATGAGATACCGAGTTGATCCAGCCAACGCCGTAATAAGGCTAAATCCGGGACGATGAGTGAATCCATAACTACCTACCTCACGATTCTCATAAGACGAAAAGTGGCATAGCTTACGGAATATTAACCGACAGTGCTATGATCAATACCGACAAATTTAATGCCCTTATAAAGACTCAGTCATTATCCTGATCGGGTTTATTATCCTTTTTGCTCTGCTCTGCCTCTGATTCTTTGTTGGATGGCGGCCTTGATATTCTATCGGCGCTACCTAATAGTGGGCCAAAACCACTCGCTACGCGCCAAACAATACACGCAGCGGCAGGGAGCATCAGGCCAATCCCGACAAAAATCATAATAATGGCGACAGCTGGTGTTCCCATTGAACCAGATAATGACAAGTAGCCATTAATACTTAGGTAGGCAACAACCAGTAACAGCATCCCCAGCACTTCTGAAATAATCACAATGCGGGGCATATCTCCTAACGAGCGCATCTTTACCTCCGATAGGCTCTGCATAAGCGTTTATACAGTGTATTGAATCCCCACAACTTGTAACAGTACCGATAAGCAAATAGGTACGATTAATCAAACTAACAGGCAAATCCTGCTTTTTTTTCACCGCGTCAAAGGGCATAGTAGACCGCAGTAAGAGTGAGTAATGCGCTAGAAGTCATTTAACAGTTGAAGATAGAAAGAGCTGTTGGCGAAGTGATTACCCCTGTTTGAGAAATGGCGGGGATAGCTCAATTTAATTAAGGAGTTTTACATGTTTGCTGTGATTTTCGGGCGTCCTGGATGTCCTTATTGTGTCCGTGCTAAAGAACTGGCAGAAAAACTGGAAACTGAACGCGACGATTTTAAATTCCGTTACATCGATATTCATGCGGAAGGTATCACCAAAGCTGATTTGGAAAAAACCGTCGGCAAACCGGTAGAAACCGTACCGCAAATCTTCATTGATGAGAAACACATTGGCGGTTGCACAGATTTTGAAGCATACGCTAAAGAAAATCTGAGCCTATTCCAGTAATCTGGTCAGCCGCACAGAGCGTTTCCTCGCCAATATTATTTGGTTTTATTCTAAAAAGGGTGCTTAGCGCCCTTTTTTTATTGCTGGGACTCTAGTACCACACAGTAAAAACCGCCTCAGGAAACCAGACGAAGCGACCTACAAACAACATATAAGCCCATCTATAATTGGTAACAAAGCATATCCTTCTAGCGAGACCAAACTTCCTGCTTATTACTGGCTGTCTCGCAGCAGACAGATTAGAATAACTCCCACTATCGCCTGCCTTTATGTGCTGTTTAGCGATAAATATTCTGAGTTTAAAGAAATGCCCCTTCTACCTTTAAACCAAGAGCGTATACATCGTGGTCATTCGAGCTAAATAGAAAGTCATACTCGTGAATATAAACGTCGCAAATCTGTTAAACGGCAATTACATCTTGCTGTTATTCGTAGTTTTAGCCTTGGGGTTGTGCCTGGGTAAACTGCGACTCGGCCCTATTCAATTAGGTAATGCTATTGGTGTGTTGGTGGTATCACTGTTGCTTGGGCAACAGCACTTTACCATCAATACTGAAGCGCTGAATCTGGGCTTTATGCTATTTATTTTTTGTGTCGGTGTTGAAGCCGGTCCAAACTTTTTCTCTATATTTTTCCGCGACGGTAAAAACTACCTGATGCTCGCTCTGGTCATGGTAAGTAGCGCAATGATTCTGGCGTTGGGGCTGGGTAAATTATTTGGCTGGGATATTGGCCTTACTGCCGGGATGCTAGCAGGCTCCATGACCTCCACACCGGTTTTGGTCGGTGCAGGTGATACGTTGCGCCATACCATCGCCAATAACCCGGCGTTGCAACACGCGCAGGATAATCTGAGCCTCGGGTACGCCCTAACCTATCTTATCGGGCTGGTGAGCCTGATTTTGGGCGCACGTTATTTGCCCAAACTCCAACACCAGGACTTACCGACCAGTGCTCAGCAGATTGCTCGGGAGCGCGGTCTGGATACCGATAGCCAGCGTAAGGTCTATTTGCCTGTCATTCGCGCTTACCGGGTTGGCCCGGAACTGGTGGCGTGGGCAGATGGTAAAAATCTACGTGAATTAGGTATTTACCGCCAGACGGGTTGTTATATTGAGCGTATTCGCCGCAATGGTATTTTAGCCAACCCAGATGGTGATGCGGTGCTGCAAGTGGGAGACGAGATTTCACTGGTCGGTTACCCTGACGCTCACTCCCGTCTTGATCCCAGTTTTCGTAACGGTAAAGAAGTTTTCGACCGTGACCTGCTGGACATGCGAATTGTTACCGAAGAAATTGTGGTTAAAAATAGCAATGCTGTTGGAAAGCGACTCAGCCACTTAAAATTGACTGACCACGGCTGTTTCCTAAACCGGGTGATCCGCAGCCAAATTGAAATGCCGATTGATGACAACGTAGTATTGAATAAAGGCGACGTACTGCAAGTCAGCGGTGATGCACGGCGCGTTAAAAGCGTGGCAGAAAAAATTGGCTTTATCTCTATTCACAGTCAGGTCACCGACCTGCTGGCTTTCTGTGCCTTCTTTATTCTCGGATTGATGATTGGTTTAATTACCTTCCAATTCAGTAATTTCAGTTTCGGCATTGGTAATGCTGCCGGCCTATTAATGGCTGGCATCATGCTCGGATTTTTACGTGCTAACCACCCTACTTTTGGCTATATCCCGCAAGGTGCGTTGAATATGGTGAAAGAGTTCGGGTTAATGGTCTTTATGGCTGGCGTCGGATTAAGTGCAGGTGGCGGTATTAATAGCAGCTTGGGCGCGGTCGGTGGACAGATGCTTATCTCTGGCCTAATCGTGAGTCTGGTCCCAGTCGTCATCTGCTTTCTCTTTGGCGCTTATGTATTACGCATGAACCGTGCTCTGCTTTTTGGTGCCATTATGGGTGCTCGCACTTGCGCACCGGCCATGGACATCATCAGCGATACTGCCCGCAGTAACATCCCGGCACTAGGATACGCAGGGACTTATGCCATCGCCAACGTACTATTAACATTGGCAGGTTCGTTGATCGTTATTATCTGGCCGGGAGTATTAGGCTAGTACACTAAAAAGGCCGTTGCAGAAAAAGCTAAACATTATTTTATACTTTTTTTATTTCCCCAGAACTTTCTTACTGGACTGGGGTCTGATTTAATGCCACTGCTTTTCTTTGATGTCCCCATATTGAGGAGCCCGATAGTCCCGCCTTCTTAGGTTCAAGACTAATCGGGTTTTTTCTTGCCTGATATTCAAGCCCTTACCTATCAATAACTTACAACCGCTTCGCATAACCATTGGCGATGAAATGGCGGCAGCATCTAGAAATTTTTCATTTGAATGCTTGAATTCTAGGTATAGTCACCTAGTATTTGTCCCTCTTATCTATAGGGATGTTCAAATGTTTACTTACAAGATGGTACAAATTCCGCCAAATATTTCCGTCAATGCCAAAGCTAACAAAAATGGTATCGCTGCCCAGTATCTTGAAGAAGTTGTTAACTCTTGGGCCTCTGAGGGCTGGGAGTTCCAGCGCGTTGATACCATAGGTATTGATGAGAAGCCGGGATGTTTTGGTGGAAACAAATCAACACTAACGCATTACTACGTGATTACGTTCAGGAAAGAAGTTTAACGTGCTCAAATGGCTAAGTATTAGATTCATTCTCTTCTATCGTGCCTATGCGCCGATGCGAATCCGTGATCGATGCCGCCATACTCCATCCTGTTCTAAATATACGTTGGTTGCTCTAAAACGTTTTGGCTTTATCACTGGTTGGAAGTTGGGTTTGGCCAGAATTTATAGGTGCAGGCCACCGAATGGTGGTTGTGATTACCCACCCAAAAAATAAAATTCTATACCTCTGCGGAGCTTGCTCCGCTTTTTGTTATTTATTTGTAGTGATTTTATAAGGTATTCTCCTCTTAAGATTAGCCAGCTAATTATTTCTTGTCTATAAAATTCACTACCTGTAACAACACTATGATTTATCTGTTGCCTGCTGCTCCATGTAATACGTGAACTACGTTTATGTTTTCAAGTTTTAACCGTTATTAACCTCATAAATTGTTATACTATAATTATCACTAATAGTTCAATGTACTGCCTGAAAGGAGTTATTAAATGACTGAGTTATATTTATACAAAAGAGAATATAGCGAAAATGCAGATAAGCTCACTGAGATTAAACCGCTCACTTCGAATGAAGTTGAATTTATTAGTAAGAACTCGTCTTTATTAATCGATTTTCAAAAGCATCATGCTTTAATTGAATACGTCATACTTAATTATAAAGTAATATCAGAAATTTTAGTTAATTTAACCAAAAAAATCACAAGTGCGGAACAGAGCTCTTTAGATTATCCTTTTGAAAATTTCTATCTTGAAGTTAACTCAGTTATCCTGAATTTCCTCGCATCAGCCAGAACTTTTCTTGATCACATGGCAACAAGCATTAGTAGAAAATATACCGAGCAGTCCAAACAGTTCTCATATTTTAATGAGATAGCATCAAAGGAGTATGATACGACTTTTTCTTACAAATTCATGAGTAGATTGAGGAACTATGTCCAACATTGCGGTATGCCGCCTTTATCCTATAATTTTCAAAAGAGTTTTGATTATGATAATTTGATCGTTGAATCTAACCTAGTCGTTTATTTTGAAAGAGAGCATCTTTTGGGAAATTTCAGTAAATGGGGAAAGATAGTCAAACAAGCTTTACTTGAACAAGATGAGAAATTCCCGGCCATTCCTTTAATTAATGAGTATATCTACTCTCTCGTGAAGATACATGTTAATTTTACAAGGGAATTTTACATGGCTGAAATACTAGAAGCTAAAGATAATATACTTTCTGTAATTAATGAAAAAGAGGGATATTCTTCTAATGGATATTGTTTTGGAAAGATAACACCTAATGGTGATTCTATAAGAATAGAAATATCAACAATACCAACATCACTACTAAGTAAAATATACCATTTTACTCACCTTCAATATTTATTAGAAGCCAAAAAAAACAAATATCATTTCCAATATGGCGAACTGTGAATTTTAGCACCCACAGAAATTAATGAATAATACATTCAGACCTAAATCAACCTGTAGCTATGAAACACTATCAATTACTTAAATTTCAGTTTAGAAATAGTCTGTAAAATCCCCCCTCCCCGTGCCAGCTCTGGCGCGGGGAGGGTTTATTCGGAATAAACAAAACCACGTAAAACGATCCATAAAACCCACGTAATTAATATAATCTCTTTTAAATTCAATGCACTAATATTTTACGCGATCCACTCCGAGATCCAAAAACTGAAAAACACTGAAATTCTTTTCAATCTTTTCAGTTGGCGAAATGCTGCAAAGCCCCAGCCACGGCGCGGGCTGGCGAGGTGTTTTGTAGGAATTTAAAACTGAAAAAACTTTATAACGCAAAGTGTGCAGGCGGGTGCGGTGTAGTGCCGTTTCCGTCATGATTACGTTTCTTTCGTGGCATGTTCTGCTACGTGTGCGTGGCGTGGCTGGCGTGATCCATTTCGGGCATTGCGGTGTGATGATGGGTTTATTGCGTGGCGTGTTGGGCTGCTGGCGGTGCTTTTGGATAGGCGTAAAAAAGCCCGCGCGCGGCGGGCATATTGGGCGAGATCGATTAGCCGATCACAGGGGAATATTTATCACATAATCTGTCTGACTTGGCCCCGGTGGCGGTGATGCTCCCGGCGTTCAGTGGGCCGCCGGTATTATCGTGGGTATGTGCGGCGGTCAGTGCTGCCAGCTCTTTCACCACATCCAGCGTATCCAGCATCAGGGCCATCACGTTAATCTGCTGGCTACCAATCCATACCACCGGCGCTATTACATCTTGTCGGGCGGCGGCGATGCTGCTGCGGATATTGCCAATCTTCTCTATCAAATCCTGCCCCACATCAGTGGTTAAGGTTTTGCCCACTTTGGCCATGTAACTGGCTTGGGTGGCCAGACTGTAATCCCCCTCACTAATCTGCTGGATAGCACCGGCCAGTAAGGTGGCCGTTCCCAGTACCGTGGTTTTATCGGTAGCCTGAACCGTGGTTTCACGGGCTACCAGTGTGCGGGTTTCATCATCGGCAGTAATTACCCGGCTCATGGATTCCTCACGGATCACCTGATCGGTTTTGCGCTCCCAGTCCCCCGCCACCGTTACCCGCTGCGATACCCCATCACGCTGTTGTTGTAATTGCTCACCCGGCAGCACCGTGGGCAGATTGTTACCCTGTGATAACGTCTGACGCACAAACGGCTTATCCGGCCTGCCACCGGTAAAACCCACTTCCACCAGGGTACCCGCCGGGGGAAACTGGAACATGCCCGACTCGACCCCCGCCATCGGCAGAGGTAACGGCACCGCAGGGTAAACCGGCGTATCTGCTGCGGCCTTTCCATCATCATCCAGCAATTGCAGATTAACGGCATAGCGGGGCCGGAACGGGTCAGCCATATCGCCACTGGTCACTGCTTCGCTTGGCCCCTCAACACGGGCCATTTTCGGCAGATGTAACCCGGCGGATAACTCCGGGTAAGCATTATCAATCTGGCGCTGGATGGGGGTTTTCTGCAACGGCTTGCCGGTGGTTTTATTGCGCGGCGTCCACGTTAACACCAAATCATCATTATTCAGCCGAACGGTGGTTAACCGCTGGCCATTCATTTCCACACCGGGGCGCACCGATTGGATCATAGGCACGGTCATGGTATTGCCTGCCGCCGCTGCGGTGCTGAATTCTGGCGGGATATCTATCGGTTTACCGGCGAACAATGAATGCTGCCAACTGCCCACATAGACCGCGCCATCTGGCAACTGGTACCAGACGTAATCCGCAATACCAAAGGCGTTGCCGATATTGGCCAGCAACTGATAACCGCTACCGCTATGGGTAAAATGGGGTATTGGCTTGTCGTTATAGTCGGCACCGGCGGCAAGCTGGAAGGTTAACCCGCTGTTGTCGGTCAGCCAGTCGGCCAACTGGCGCAGGGTCGGGTGTTGCATCGATACCGGCCACATACGCTCAAAAACACCGGTTAACTCACGCACAAATAACCGCTGTACGCCGTTCTCTGCCGGTTGCGAGCGTTCCACATAACCGGTAAACCAGCGCAATACTAATTCAGGGTAACCGGCATCCAGCCGCACCAGTTTGCCGGTGTAATCGGTACTGGTTTCAGCGGTAATAAAGCCACGCCCGCAGGCGTTCAGCTCCAATACCAGATTGGCATCAACCAACGGCACCGCATCGCCAGACAGCATCAGCCTGCGGATCGGTTTCATGAGGCTGGCCCCAGTGCATCATTGACCGGCTTTAACACCTTACGTTCAAACCAGCTTAACTGCTCGGCATCCTCGCCCGCATCACCGCCACCGGCCCCGCCTGCTGCCGTCTGTTTTTGCGCGGCGGTTTTGCCCCCGGCGCGGGCCTCGCGTTTCTCTGACACACTCAAAAACTCTTTGAGGGTGAAGGTCACCAGCCACGCCATTTTCCCATCCTGTTTCGGGGCATCAATCGCGCCGGTAAAGGTGGCCAGCCGAAAATTAATCGCCTGCGCCACCTGATTGGCCACCCGGTATTTTTTCAGTGCGCCGCCAGCGTCTTTGGATTCAGCCAGTGCAAACAGTCGGGTTAATACCTCCGGGGTGCTGAATGGCACCATCCCGGATATCCGCAGCTCTTTGGCCTTAATGCCCTGCTCTGCCGTGGCGGTGCTGGATGTTTGGCCGGATTGGTCTTTTTCCTGAAATTGCATAGTCGGGGTCACGGTCAGCCCCTTTAATGGGATGGCTTCACCGTCCAGTGCCAGCATGACTATTTGTGTCATTTATCATTGCCTCCAGCGTGGTTAAATCCTCTCCGGCAAACAAGGTGGCCAGAGTAAAAACAGCATCCTGCTGCGGTACGTTCTTTTTCATTTCACTGGCAATGGTGGCCGCGCTGCCGTTGGCGGTAAATACCCACGCCTGCGCACTGCCTGCCAGTAAGCCATTTAACGCACTTTCCATGCTGGCCAGTGCCGCCGCTTTGGCGCTGGCAAAACCGGATAATGCCGACGCCAACCCCGCCAGATTGGCCCCCGTCCCGGCAGCATCTTTGGCCTGTGCGATACGTTGGGCATTGATGGCCATGCGGCTGGTTGCACTAGATAACGGTTGTGGCAGGGGTAACCCGTTTCCTGCGTTGGCCGGTAACTGCATTTTGGTGGTAGCCAGTGTGGCCGCTGTTTTGGCCATGCGGGCTACCTGTGAAAATACCGGCAACGGCAGCACCGCAGAGAATTGTGTCAACGTCTGCATAAAGCCGGGGTGATCAGTGGCGCACACCATAAACACCACCACCGACTGCTGACCACCACTGCCTGCCAGTTTCCCCGCCAGATAATCCACCGCGTTCTGCGGACTCAGATAACTGCCCGATTCCTCGCTACGGCCCACGCCATAAACCCACGGATGTACCGGCAGCATGGCGCAATTGACTGCGGCCATATTACCGGGGATAGATAATGTTGCTTTACGCCACATCAGGCAGCTCCGGCCAGCTAATATCTGGCGCAGTCGATACAGCCAATTGCTTGAGGGCAATGACGTATTTTTTCAGTTTGATTAAATGCGTGGTATTTTCATCATCAATAATCCCTAGCATAAGGTCGGTTTGCAGCGCGGTAAGCTCGTCCTGAACTGACCAAATTCTATGATCCCGTTCTCTTTCTGCTTCAGCTACCTGCATCTCTTGTAACCAGGCGGGATTTACCACGATGGCATCTTTTGCTGTATTGAACTGCCAAGCCTCAATATATCTTTGGTCTGGGAGGTCTTCGCGCAAGATTTTCAGCCAAGGCCCATCATGCGTGAATGCCTCTAAATACTTTTGCGCAGCAAAATTGACCACCGTCATTCCACGCCCGCTTTCGTTCTCAAATACCACTACATAGATATTTTCGTAATCGCCGTTATCTGACAGCTCATTATTAATAAATTGTTCCATCTTTTATTCCTTATGGGCCAACAACGATGACATAAAACTCCGGCCAATCTCTCCAGTCGTAACTTGTTCCACCATCATTGGCATTCTGGATGCTGAATGAATTTGGCGATCGATTCCAAATATTCGCGGAGTGAGCACTTATCGCGCCGTTTTGTGAACCGCCGTTAATCCCAACGGTGACGGCATATGCACCGTTTGACGTTGACATTGTGAAGTTATAGCCGCCCACGTTGGTACGATTTATTGCGGCAAAACCAAACGAGCTGATTATTGTTCCGTTCCCTTGCACCGCCGCCCACGCCCTTATCCCTCTGTTTGACAGGTAAGTCGATAAGTAACCCCCCCATACCGGGCCGTAGATATTACCGTCAGCAGCTAACCATGCGGCAGTATTGCCAGCATACACAGTACCTTCCGCTATAATTCCAGAGCCTTTTAAAATCCCCGCAGCCGTAAGCGTTTTAGGAATAACTATATTGCCAGTAGTTCTATTGACGGTAAGAGTCGCGCCTACACCATCAGTAACTACACGGAAATTCCCGCCTGAATCGATATCAATAAAAGCGGCTTTGGCATCGGCCTTATCATATAAATCAATTTGCCCGCCCTCAGCACTGTTCGGCATCGGGTGGACTTCAAGATTCTTTACACCAAGGTTGCCGGGTAACTGAATATTGGTGTTTTTAATACTGATGGCGTCCACTATCCGGCTATCGTCACCCGCTGCCGCAGTACCGGCCGTTTTACCGATATCAACCAGCGCCGCGCCTTTCAGTGCAAGGTTTTGGCGGAATAATGCCGCGTTGGGAATATCCGCGCCGTTCCGCTCTTTGGCTAACCGCGCGTTGCCATTATCCATCGCTATTTTGGCCGCTTTTGATGTTGCGGCCAGCGTTTCGCTGTCGCTATCGGTGGCGCTGCTCATCTGAACAAAACCTTTTTCCGTTAGCGTACCGTCTGGGTGATTACGGGATTTTTCATGCTGCGCTAAGGCGTCGCTGGTTTCTTGTTCGGTCAGCGAACCTTGCGGGCGCAGGTCGGTAATATTGCCCGCTGCATCAATGCTGGCCACTGCAAACACCCGGTGCATAAACCCGGCATTGTCCTGATAATCTGCCAGCGTTGCCGCCACGGTCACCGTGACCACGCTTTCCCACTGACTGACCACATTGCCCTGTAAACTCACGTCTGCCCACACGTTCACCGGCTTGGCCGACACCGTAATATTCTTATTAGCCGCCAGCACGGCACGTAACCCGCCCACATAAGCGCGGCCTGCCGTCACGTAATATTGCTGGCCGGTCTTAGCCACCAAAAAACCATCAGCAAAAAATGCGCCGGGGCCGTAGTGGTCAAGGTTAATCAGGCGCTGCATTTCATCAATACCGGTCAGACGGGCGGTAAAATCAATCTGCCACGTTTCTGCCGGGACGGTGATCCCCGTTTCACTGGCGGCACCGTCATATTCCATCAGGAAACTGCGGGTTAACGCGTTACCCTGCTGGCCATTGGCGTTGGCAATCTTGCGCTGGGTCGGGGCATGAACAATCATGGCCACCGTGCTGCTGGCCTTATTCACCAGACCAATCCAGTTAAAATCAAAATCACCGATTTCGGTACCCAACGTGATGGAGTACACCACCGCATTCTGATTAACCACACCGGTTTTATTAACGGCCTGACGGTGAACAATCTGCCCGGCAGGCGGTAAACCCTCGCTGCGGTCAATCGGGGCATTCGGATCCAGTCCCGGCACCAAAGCCAATACAAATTCATCCACCACCACGGTGTTACCGCCTGCGGCTTCCTGCGCTTTCCATTGCTCAAAAGCAGTGGTGATAATTGATTGAGACATTATTTCTTCCCTGTTAATGAGGCGCTAAAGGTGGTGGCTACTGCGGCGTTAGCGGTGGCCACATCACTGCGGGCGCAATAAGTTACATACTCATGGCCCACCCAACCGGCGCGAATACGCAGCCCAGAATAGGTGATCACTTCAAAACGATAACGGCGGCAGGTTTTGCCGTACTGGCGAATAATTTGCATCAGCAAATCGCTGTTACTGGCTATCTGGCTGTCACTGACGCGTACCAGAATCACATCCCAGTCAATGTCTGGCTGGCGCTCCAGCAATTCCACATACCCAATGCCAAGGCGTTCAAAGATGGCGATAAATCCCGCCACTGAACCGGCATCTGCGGCGTTAATAAAGGCGTATTGCACCCGCTTACGGTACAGGCTCAACGGCTCACCGTTAAAGCGGCTGATATCGCGCTGATACGCCAGCACGTTAAGCAACGGTACCGCACAGGTGGCCGCATCCAATTGATTAAGCGGCCAGTTCAGCCAGCCATTAACCCACTGCCACCACTGGCGGCACACCTGTAATAACTTGTTGGCTTCGCCTTTGTCCATCCATGACGGCAGGCGCAGGCTTTTTAAGCGATTGATGAAATCAGGCATTTTCAGTCACCACCGTTAAACTGTTCAGGCGCGGCACACTAAGCTCACTCACAATGTCAGTCAGTGAAAAACTCAATGACTCAATCAGCGGAAACGTCTTGTGCAGCTCCCGCCCCAGATTGGAAAATGAGAAACGGGAATAGGGCCACGTTTTAAGTACCTTGTAGGTACTGTTCTGGCGAAAGGCGCAGCGGATCAGGTTTTCACAGCCGCTTTCCAGCCCGGCCAACTCATCAGCGGTTAAGTTTTGTTTGTTGCTGATATACAGCGTAACGCGCAAATCATGCTGGCTTTCCGGCAGTGGCATACATTGCATATCATCACCATGCCCGTGGTGGCCCTGATTGGTGATGTGGTCATTAACCGCATCAATAAACGGCTGGGATATCTCGCCGCTGTCTAACAGCAAGTAGGCGTTGGCGGTACCCGGCCCCCGTGGCGCATCGTGCAGAAAATAAATCCGGTCAATGGATAACCCCACCACCCCGGCTATCATGCTGCGGTACACGGCATCGGTGTGATAGTTGCCCACCAAGTTAAATTGGTTGCGGCACCTGTCCCGAAAATCATCATCTGACTCTTTATCAGCCCCCGGCACCGTTAACCAATCCCCCTCGCTTTGGGCGCGTTCAATGCCCGGCACCGCCTGCGGCAAGATACGGTAGTAACCGGGGGCCAGATTAAACGCCCCGCCCACCTCAGCCGCGTTCACCGGCACCAACCCACTGGCGGCACCGGCAGCTATCATGGTTTCAACACTGACCACCACGCTGTAAATCTTGCCGTTAATGCGTTCAGTCTGAATAAGCGTTCCGGCCGGAATAACCACATCCTGCTGAATATCGGTTTTGTAGAAGCGGATCATCCCCTGCGCAGCGGTGGCCGGTTTACGGCGGGCATTCACGCCCCAGCCAAACACCTCTAAAAATGTGCCGCTGGCGGTGGCCAGATACATATTGGCCAGCACGGTATTGATTAACACCGAGTTGAGCCATAGCACCGGGCGGGTAACAAGGGTTTTTATCAGCCGCCAAAACGGGGACATAGCGGAGGTATTGGTGATTAACCCCTCTTCTGCCACCAGTTCATCAAACTTTTGCCGAATATCGGCCTCGGTTGTCGGCATCCCGCTGTCTTTTAATACCTGCTCGTAATCTATCTCAGGTTTATTATTCATAATCCGCACTTACCGTAATAGGGCCGAAATCGTAGGTATCAGCCGTTACCCATAAGCGAGTGGCAGTTTCTTCATTAATCACCACCGTGCCGGGAATAATGCGCACATCATCTTCAATTAAAATAATCAACTGGGTGATCACATCGGCGCGTAATGTCGGGCTGCGCTCCGCAATTAATCGGGTAGTGAGGCCACTTTCAATAATGGCGTGTACACAATCCTGACCAATGCTAATCCGGTTATTACATAATGTCGGTTCATTGCCGGTATTAAGAACAAAATCACCGTCTTTAATCAGCAGGTCGATATACATTAATGTTGTCATTAATTTAATTCCTGCCATTCCATTAAATCTCGCGGCGTCATGCCACCCGGCATAGTAATATTCACGTTTTCAATTCGTTTGCTGTTATCGGTCATTGATTTAGAGCTATTACTGATTTCTTTATTAATCCCGCCCTTATCAATATTGCGCATCTGGCCACCGGTTAATAAACCACTGGCTGAATTCATCGGGTTACCTTCCGGGGCAACAATGCTTTTCGCCTCAATACTGACACCGGGAATATAGTTCAGCTTATCAATGATCCAGTTATAGGTTTCGGCAAAGGTACTTTTTAGCCAGTCCCACAACCCACTGAACACATTACCGATACTGTCAGCCATGGCACTGAACCCGGCCAGTGGTGATAAGCCGGTGATAGCCGATACCAGCCACTGCCAGCCGGATACGATTTTTTGCCATACTCCGCTAAATACGTCCCCGACAGCAGTCACCACCTCAGACAACCACTGGAATGCGGCCGTATCTGCAATGGCGGCTTTAATCTCATCCCAATAGGTAATCAGGTAGTAGATACCCGCTGCCAGTGCGGCAATGGCCACAATCACCAACAACACTGGCCATGTCAGGAAGCTAAAGGAGATCCCCGCCGAGATGGCCGCGATGCGTAGCGCCAGTAAGACACCGCGCATAATACGCATGGTGGCATTGGCGGCAATAATCGCTTTGTTATACAACCAGATGGCGGCAGTGTGGATTTGTGTCACGGCACACAATGCACCCCACAGCAGTTTTAACCCCATCCAGATAAACATGCTGATCCCCATCACCATATTGGCGATGGCACCGGCAGCGGCAAAACTCAGCAGCGCCAGCATGGCATAACCAATCAGTCGGGCGATATTGGGGAATAGCTGCATCCAGCGGGCGAACTTCTCCCCGATAGCCGATACCCGGTTCATGATGGGATACAGCACCGGTAACAGGGTTAAGCCCAAAATTACCCGCATCCCTGTCCAGATAGCCATCAGCCGTTCCCATGGGTCGGCCATTTTCTTGGCCATCTCACCGGCCCGTTTCATGCCGTCATTACTGCCCAACTCACCAATATTACGTTTCAGCAAATCGACATTGCCGTAAAGCTGTTTAATGACGTTCGCCCCATCCCCAAAGGCTTTATCCAGCTCGGCCTGCGCTTTTAAATTGCCCTCTATGGTTTTCCCGTAACGCCCCTGCAATTTCTCCAGCATTTCCGGCATGGTCAGCATCTGGCCGGAGGCATTCACAAAACTTAGCCCCAGCGTTTTGGCCCCGGCAGCGGCCCCTTTCATGTAGGTTTCATAGCTGCCGCTGGCTTCGGTTCCCAAGGTTTTTTGTAACTGGCCCAACACAGCGAATTGCTCATCCATGCCCACGCCATAGTTAGCGCCAACCCCTTTGGAACCCTCCATTAAGTCAGCCATGGTCTGCATATTGACGCCAAATGCCTGCGCCATATACGCCGTTTTACCGGCCACCTCTTCGGCAAACTTCACTTTGCCTATGCGGTCTGCATAGCTGTCAAACTGGTTATACATTTGCCCCATGTAGGCGGCGGCTTCGCTGCCGGTGGTTTTCATCCCTGCGGCCAACACATTGGTAGCCAGGGTGAAACGGGGCAAATCACGGTCAGACAGCGTACCAATAGCACTGCGCACATCGGCACTGGAGCGCACCACATCCACCGCGCTGCGCCCATACTGCATACTGAATTTCAGGGCGTCCGTGCTCATCTTTTGCAAGGCGCTGTCACTCACCCCCTTGGCGCTGGCTTCATTAAGCGCCCCGGCGAAATCAGCCGCTGGCCCCAGTGCGCCCTTTAAGCCCTGTACTACACCGAATAAAGCCGCGCCACCCACCAAGATTTTACCGAAAGCGGCCTGCGATGAATCCGCGAACCCTTTCACCGAGGATTGCACCTGCTTTAACGGGCGCGTGATTTTATCAATCATGCTTAGGGTAAAATCGAGGTGTTTCATTAATCGCCTTTAAATGCCAAGCCAATCCCATTGGCAATAGAAATACGGGTGTTATCCCAATAACGGTTATCCAACCAAACGGCACGGGCTAAACTTTCTATATCGTCATTTTCATGCGGCAGATAATGACGGCGCAGAATAAGAAATTGTTCAATATCATTATTATCAATGGCCCGTAACCGTTGGGTTAGTTTTTTACTTCGATTTCCAGTTCAGGCGCGTAAACCTTATTGACCTTTTCAATTAATTGCAGCGCCGCACCCGGTGCTTTTAAAATCTCGTCCAGAGCTTCTTTGGTTTCTTTACTGATAATACGGCGCAGGTATTTAAATGCCGGGGCAATTTTATTTTCCATACCCACTTCATTAATAAAACCGTTATAGGCGGTGGTGTTCGGTTCGAAAATAAGTTCAACGCCACCCACTACTAATACAATCTTGCTTTTGTCAGCCATGTTATTTATTTCCTTGTCGTAAAGTCATTTCATTAATTAATTGATTGTGTCGCGCCGCGCACAAGATATAGATGCTGCGATAGGCGCGTAAGGCGTTATCAAAATCATTACCGGTAGTGCCGGTTAATCGGGGTAATACGGTGTCGCACTTAGTTAACAGATTTTCCTGATAAGGTACGTTCGGCGGCATCACTGCTTTCGTTGAACAACCGGACATATTCATCAGTAGCACACACGTTAGTAAACACCGGCTTAATAATTTCCGTGTGAATAACCGGCTGGTATTTATCACCCTGCTGGCGCAACGCTTCCAGCTTATCCTCCAGTTGCCGGGCTGAATCACTGGCTATGTCCTCCGAAATTGTCCTGCCCTGTTCTGCCGCTTGGTTGGCGGCACGGGTAATACTCAGTTCAAGGCGGTCATGCTGCAAATCATTGAGATACCACCCGGCGACAAATGCCGCCACTATCAGCGCCAGTATCTTGGCCATCAGCGAACCCCGTTATGCTCAAGGCTAAAGTGGTTGCCATCAGGGTTGGATTTGAAGCGCCCGCCCCATGTCCCGCCCAACGACTCCCAATACTCACCCAACGGCAAAAACGCCTCGCTTTTAGTCTGGTACACCCCATTGATAAACAGATTAAAATCCACCGCCAGCCGCGAGGTGTGCAGACTGTTACTGATACCGGTTCCCGCTTTGGCATTCAGTTTGGCCTGCTCCGGGGTGCGGTAGGCTTCGCCAAAGGTCAGACGGTAGCCCCGTTCCCCGGCCCAACTAATCAACTGCGCAATCAGTTGGGTAAATAGCTGCTGTTTTTCACTTAACGTCATGGTTTCTTTCCCTTTAACAAACTGCCAGCCCTGCGGCGCAACCACAGCTCAAGCGCCTGATATCCTGCAATCCCGATTGCTGCCCCTAAGCCGTTGATGGCCAGCGGAGGCAATCCCGGCACCCAGACCAGTGCTGCCGCTGCGGCCATGCTGGCCCCCGAACCCAAGATGATCCGGCCTATAAATCGCCGTACAGTGATCGGTTCATCACTGGCCAGAATCTTGCCTAAAGCCAGTAAGGCACCGATAACCCCCAATGAAATAATGGCTTTTTCATGTTCCTGCATCCTTGCCCCCTAGCCTATCAAGTTGCGCGTGGCGTCTTCTTCCAGATACGGAATGCCGTTAATGCGCACAAAATCCGGGCTGGTAATGAAATACTTAATTTTGTGGGTCAGTACCGCCCCACCTTTCGGATCAACATCCAGCGCGGAATCAAACTTCAATTTCACCCCGAACACTTCCACTTTTAACTCTTCATCCCCGGCCTTGGCATAGAACAAGATGTCAAACGCCGGGATACCGCGCCACGAACCGGCGCGCGAGGCTTTGGCGGTCAACTGTTGCAGCACTTTGGTACTGACTTCAATATCACCCTCGCCGCCGACATCGCCTTTTACATCCCCATCCGGCACACCGTTGGTTTGTGCCGGGCCGCTGTTATCGGTAATGGTCAGCCCGATTTTTTCCACATGGATCAGATCACCGTCCATATTCACATCAACCGACTGACCAGAAATACGGGTACTCATTGGCTATTCTCCAGTGTGGTATCCAGCATCAGACTCACCGTGATACCTTTCGGGCATTCATACGGGCGAACCACAATATAAATCTCCACTTTGGTGGCGGTGCGCCACGTAATCACCACATCACCCTCTTTTGGTGGCTTTACCTCACCGGGGAAGGTGATCCCGTTAATCTGTGTACTGCGGGCCATTTCGCGCAACACCTTGGAAAAATAGGTTTTGTGCGCGGCAATGCTGCCGGGGGTGCTGTTCAGTGAACGGTCTGCAATCTTGGCAATCGCCTGCAAGCGAATACGGCGGGCCGCTTTATCGACAATGCGCAGATATTCAATCACCTGATAATCCCCGCCCTCCACATCCAGCGTGCGGCCATCTGACCAATACATGCCGTCATAGTCCGGGTACCACATCGGGACGCTGTAGCGCAGGGTTTCCAGCGCCTGCAAGGTGGCCAAATCCAGTGCCACACCTTTGCCATCCACTGGCTGCACATCACTGCCCATGTCCAGTAGCGGGCCGGTGGCGACACGGGCCGGACTGTCTGCAATGGTCACCGCGCGGTTACACAGACGCCCCGCCAACACGCCCGGCTCATTGCCCCACAACCGTGGCACCAGTTGCACCGATGAAGCCGCAACGCCCTGCTGTAATGCTGCCAGACGTGCCAAATACTCCGGCCAACCCTCTTCGGCTTGCGGGCCATCAACGGCCAGCACAAACCACATCCAGCGGCCAAACTTGGCCAGCAATTCAGCCCGCAGACTGGCGGCGGCGGTGATAGTCGCTTTATCCGTGGGCAACACCACCACCACGCCCTCAACACTGGCCACCTGTTGGGCTGCTCTGACCGCTGCCACCCACGCCAGTGGATCAAGCTGTTCATCTTTGGCTGGCTCTGCCAGCACATGCACAAAGCCGTTCCAGTTCTGACCTGCATTGAGCATCGCCGCATTGGCGCAGCTTTTTACCGCGCTGGCATCCGGCCCCAGCAACACATCAAAATCCGTCTGCGTGTTCACCGCCAGCGTTTTCCCGGCGTTTACCTTGCCGGTACCGATGTACAGCACGGCCCGTTCAATCTCTTTGGTTTCGCCCTGTAACTGGTTTTTTTGGTCAATATTGACTTGTGGCCAACTCATCGTTACCCCTTCATATCCTGTGCTTTGACGTCCCAGCCAAACCCGATGGCCTGTAACTGACGCGCTAAGGCTTTATTAAAATCGTCGTCGCTCATGCCCAAGAACTCACGCGCCGGGACATCCACTGTCCACGCTGATTTAGCCGCCTTGCCACTCAGTTTTTTAATCAGCAAACCCGCTTGGGCGAAACGCATGTTTTCTACAATTTCTTTGTAAGGCGGCTTACGCCAGCGCTTACCCTGTTTTACCCGGTAACCCAAGGCCCGCAGTTTTTTGGCCTGTTTGACCGTGGCTGGCCGCTCCGGGGGTGCCGATTTGGCCACTGCGCTGCGGTTAATGGTGACGTGCATCCCGTTTTGCTGGCCGTACCCCACCACGCCCGCCGGTACCGGCTTTTCGCCGTTGCGGTAACCACCGCCCTGCAAATACAGCCTGACCGCGCTAATCTCCGGCATTTCACGGATATGCAGCAATTTCGGCATGTTGCGCAGCATCTTGCCGCGCTGGTTGGTCTGCCGTCCCTGCCACGGGGTGCCATCCGGTGATTGCTGGTTACGCACATTGCGCTTGGCGGCGACAATCACCCCGTACTTGGCCAACCGCCATAACAACCTCTGGCGTTTTTGTGGCGGTAACTCCAGCCGTTTAAGTGCCTGTTGCAACTCGGTTAACTGTTTTTTACTCAGCTCACCGTTGATAATCATCAGCTTTCACCCAGTGGTGCGCCGCTGGTATCAGCGCCAAATACTGCGCCCTCGGTGGCCAGCCATAACTGCGGATCAGTTAGCCGCCATTTAGCCCCCATAAAGGGGATATCCCCGGCCTTATCTTTGGCAATACTCAGTGATTCCGTGATACCCACTGACACCACGACCACAGCCGTTTTATCGTCGATCACATCGATATCAATGCTCGGCAACTCCGGCTCCGGCCCGTGGTCAGGCGTGTTCTCAATCATCCACACCAGCAACAAGGCGCACAGGTTGCGCGGGTCATAGTCACGGTAAGGGAAGCGGCCCCAACTCAGTACCGCATCAAACTGCATCAACGCCAGTTGATACTGATCCAGCCCTAAATCCCGCTGCGCCGGAACAAAGCGCAGTTCGTCCATGTCGCTGTTAAATTCCAGCTTGCGCAGCCGCTGCGGTAAATTGCCCTGCACAAAGGCGGTTAATGACTGTAATTTGCTCATATCTGCCTCACAGTGCAGCGGCCCACACCTTTCATATTGCGCAGTACCGTACTGGCCTCTGCCAGCAGGCGGCTGCGGGTTTCGGGGTTTTCCTGCCCGGCATTGGGTACCCGGCTAAACTGCGTCGAATACTCCCCCAGTAAATCGGCTTTAGCGCGGGCAAAGACGGCCTTTTTATACTGGCTAATCAGTGCCGTTTGCCCGTTCATCGCCACGCCCGGCACCTCTATAGCCTGCTGGTATCCCTTGGCCACATAACCCGCTGCTAACTGACGCAGGTCTAAATTCACTTCGGCCACACTGGCCAGCAAGGCATCCGCTTGCGTATCGGCATCAATATCAGCCGGAATACTGCGGTTACGCTGGAACTCGCTCAGATTGAGGTCTGGCCAAAACCCGTCATTGGTTAGCTCAACATCCTGATAATCAATTTCTTTTCCGTTAAACATACAGCCCCCGAAAAAAGCGGGCAGACCGGTTTCCACGGCCTGCGAACAAATGTTGCAGCCTCCACCGCGCCCGCTTTGGCTCTCGGTAGTCGTTATTATTCTTTGTCTAGCATCCGTAATCGGGCGGCAATCCGTTGCCGATGGGTTTTAACGCCACACCCCGGATGGAAGATATTAGCCTGCGCCAGTAGCGCATCAGCCTGTTGCAACGTGGCCACATCCTCTATGGCACTGGGCAACGGCTCGCCTTTGTCATTACGCAGCAGCATCAACCCGGCAAACTTGAACCACTTGGCACTGGCCTGCTCCGGGATACGCCAGTTATCCCGCACCTTCTCAAATACCCGCGAGAAATACGGCTCAATACTCTGGCCCTGTTCCGCGGTGGCCTCAGACCACGCCAACATGCTATCAGCCACAAAGTGGGCAATGCTGCGCCGCTTGCCAAAAGGCGTTATCTGCCGCTGTTCTATCGCAATGTCTGCCCAGTCCAACGCCGGATCAAAGTCCCCGACATCAAACAGCCATGCAATGCAGTAAGTGAATACCGGATTGCTGTAGACCTCACCTGCCGCCAAATACGCTTCAACACTGGGTAACCAGCGGGGCAGCAGTTCCCGGCGTTTCAACTGCACTTTTTCAGCCAGAGTCAGCCCGTGCAACCGTTGGGCATCTTTCTCGATAGCCATCTTTTGCAGGTGCATACTGGCCACACCGGCCAGTGCCTCATGATTATCCAGCTTACGTTCAGCCTGAATTCTGGCCGTGTGCCGCTGTGCAGGTGATAACGCCATGATTACCCCTTATTCCCCGGCTTTCGGGTCTGCCAGTTCCGGCACCTTGCCGATGGTTACCGCTGATTCGTCATAAGAGGCGTACAGCTCTGGCTCTTCGACGGCGTAGCCCTCATTACGCAGGTACTTGTTTTCGTACTGCTTACGGTCATCAACAAACTCCGCTTTACGCTGGCGGGTATTGCGTTGGGTATAGATATGCAGGTTGGACAGTGGCGTAACCACCATACGTTTACCCGGCATAAACGGTGGGATCACGCCCGGACGACCTGCAATGGTGCTGGACAGCATCTGTGCGGCGATTTTCTCAGTCGGGCGATCGGCTTTGTTGTATAAACGGTATTGCTCTGCCGCCACCAAATCGGCCCCCACCAGTACCACCAAACGTGGATCACTGCGGTGCTGTGCCGGGATTTTGCTGTTAATCAAATCAGCAGCCATCGCGTCCAGAGAGATAAAATCGCCGCCCTCGCCCAGCGTGATTGCATCATCAATGACCTGAATCCCGTCTTTGTACTCTTTCATGCGCTGTTGCCAGCCTTTGTTGACATCTTCGCCACTGGGATTAGCTTCGGGGTCAGTGGTTTTGGCCACAGACGTGCCGTTAAAACCGATACGCAGCATATCCAGCGCAAACGAATTGTTGGTAAAGGTCTGCATCAACTGGAAAAATTCGTTTTCACCGCCCGCATTCGCCCAAATAGACAGCAGATCCCACGGCAAGGCTGCGCCGGAATCGGTTTCAACCAGTTCATATTTGTTACCGTCAACACCGGTTTTACGGATGAAGCGGCCACCCTCTTTACGCCCGGTAAAGATGCCGGAATTACCCACTGAAACCACTTGGCCAGATAACTGGTCAACATCGGCGCAGGTGATCATGGACAGGAATTCGACCGATTCCAGCAATGCGGCCCGCAATGCAGTTTCTTTCGGGTCAGTCAGCGAAAAATAACGCCCTACATCACTGACTCCGTATTCTGATGCCAGACCGGCGCTATACAGGTCTAATAGCGCTCGCGCCCGTGGATTTAAATTCATAGATTTTCTCTGTTATATAAAAGATGAATTAATAATTAACAGCCAATACGTTGGCTATTAAGCCTTACAGGAATTTAAACGGCTTTTTCCCCTCACCTTTAGAAAACTTATTCGGCAATTTAGTGACTTTATTATCCAGTTTGCCAAAGTTCTTAATAATGCCCGGCAAGTTATCGCGCAGGGTGGCAAATTCTTCGGTATCCACCACTTCTTTTACCGTTTCAACATCGGCCACCACTTCTTCTACAGCGGTATCGGTTTCTTCGGTTTTTGTTTCAAGTGCAATAACGCGAGCTTCCAAACTGGCCAGCGCCTCGGCTAATACCTGCACTTTACTGTCCGCATCTGGAATTTCTTCCGGCGTTTCTTCGGAATAGTTCTTAATACCAAACATACTCTGCCACGGACTTTTCTTTTTATTTACTGTTTTACTTTCTGCCATTGTTTTTTCCTTACCCAAATTCTTAAATTCGCTAATTACCAGCGGTTCCAGCGCACCGAATAATGAATGTTTACGCTTGCTGCTAAAACGTAAGCGCTGCGTGCCGACACTCGCCGGGGTATTGGTGACGCCCAAGCCCTCCAGATAGCACTTTCCCGATCCCCTGAAATTACGGCTAGGGGTCAGTTCAACCGAACAAAATAACAATTGGCCATCCCGATTGGCCTGTAACAGATGGGTGGAGGGACACAAGCGAGCGAACAGCCGCATTATCCCGTCCACTTCCTCCGCCTTTAGCTCTAAGACTTCGCCCAAGTTATAACCCCAGTCTTCATGCTCAGGCCAAATCAAGGCGGCATAGAATTCATAGTCATAAGTTTCAGCGCAATCAATTAGCCACTGGCGCTCCATATGGCGTCCATCTACGGTTTCACCCTCAGACGCAATACGTATCCAGTTAGTCATGAGTTGAGAGCCGGACATAAAATACAATCTCGTTATTAGTGGTTTTAATTCAGTGATGGCAGTATTGCGGATTATTTTAATCGACGCACCCACCCTATTTCGGTTCAATTCGGATATAACCCGTTAGCCGAATACAACCGATTTATTAATAACGTCTATCCAAAATAAACCCCGCATAATTACATTCATGGCTAAACACTCACAAACTATTATCGGTGTGGCGCGTTCACTTTATTTACAACGGTGGACACCGAAAGAAATCGCCAACGAATTAAATCTGCCGAATACGCGGATCATTTACTATTGGGCACAAAAATGGCATTGGGCTGATATGCTCAGTCATGAAAGTATTGAGGAGGCAATCAATCGCCGCATATTGGTACTGGCCAATCGCGATAATAAAAACGAGCTGGAATTAAAAGAGGTAGACAGTTTAATCGCCCAGCACTGCAAATTAATGGCGCAGAAAAGCAAACAAGCTGAAAAACTAGCAGCGATTAAAGCGCAGACACAAGGCAGTTATGCCAGCGGTGAAGAAGCTGCCGCGCGTGATGAGAATGGCGGCGGCAAACGTAAATACCGCAAAAATGATATTTCAGGCATTCAACAGGAAGAGCTGGAACTGTTTGCCGGGGAAACGCTGTTTTTCTATCAGCAATACCTGCGGGCCAATAAACACCACGCTATCCGCAATATCCTGAAAAGCCGCCAGATTGGGGCAACGTGGTATTTCTCCTTTGAAGCACTGGAAGACGCGATTATCAGCGGCGACCCACAAATATTCCTGTCTGCTTCCCGTGCGCAGGCCGAAGTATTCCGCTCGTATATCGTCAATATCGCGCAGCAGTTCTTTGGGGTGACGCTGACCGGTAACCCAATACGCCTAAGTAACGGCGCGGAGTTGCGTTTCCTGTCTACCAACAAGAACACCGCCCAATCCTACAGCGGCCACCTGTATTGCGATGAATATTTGTGGGTACCGAATTTTGCCAAATTAAATGAAGCGGCCAGCGCCATGGCCACCCATGATAGATGGCGTACCACCTATTTCTCCACACCCAGCGCCAAGACCCATCAGGGCTATCCGTTCTGGACGGGTGAGGAGTGGAAGCAAGGCGACAAACAGCGCAGCAAAATCACCTTCCCGGAATTTGATGAGTACCGCGACGGCGGGCGGCTCTGCCCGGATGGCCAGTGGCGCTATGTCATTACATTAGAAGACGCGATAGATGGCGGTTTCAATCTGGCCAATATCGAGCGCCTGCGCAATAAGTACAACCGCGACACCTTTAACATGCTCTATATGTGTGTGTTTGTGGACAGCGGCGACAGCGTATTTAAGTTCCATATGCTGGAAAAATGCGGCGTCGATATTGAGATGTGGCAAGACCATGATTTCAGTGCGCCACGGCCATTCGGTAACCGCGAAGTGTGGGGCGGCTTCGACCCGGCCCGCAGCGGTGATACCTCAACCTTTGTCATTATTGCCCCGCCTCAGTTTGAGGGTGAGCGCTTTCGGGTGCTGGCCACGTTCTACTGGCAAGGGCTGAACTTTAACTATCAGGCCAACCAGATAAAAGAACTGTTTCAGCGCTACAACATGACCTACATCGGCGTAGATATCACCGGGATCGGCAACGGCGTATTTGAGTTGGTACAGAACTTTGCCATGCGCCAAGCAGTGGCCATCCACTACGGGCTGGAAAGTAAGAACCGGCTGGTCATGAAAATGGTGGATGTGATTGAAAGCCAGCGCCTTGAATGGGACGCCGAAGCCAAAGAGATCCCCGCGTCATTTCTGGCCATTCGCCGCACCAGTACCGCCAAGGGCGGCGGCATGACCTTTGTTGCAGACCGTACCAAAGAAACCGGCCACGCCGATGTATTTTGGGCTATATCCCACGCAATAGATAACGAACCGCTCAACTTTGAGCATAAACGTAAATCCACATGGAAGACGAGCAAAGCCGCATGAAGAAGAAAAAACAGGACCGCCGCGCCCCAGTGACCCACACCAACAGCAAAATGAGCATTATCAGTTTGGGCAAGCCCGAACCGGTTTTAACCACCGGCACTGATTATCAGGAAATCTGGTATGACAATGATTTTGACCACTACAGCCAACCCATTGACCGGCTGGCCCTTGCCCAACTGGTTAATCTTAATGGCCAGCATGGCGGCGTTCTCTATGCCCGGCGCAATATGGTGGCGGCTGATTATGTGACCGGAGGTCTGAGCCATGCGGAATTGAAAGCCGGGGTGTTCGATTATCTGACCTTTGGTGATGTGGCCATTGCAAAAGTGCGTAACGGTTGGGGGGAAGTGGTAGCACTGGCCCCGCTGCCCTCGCTTTATTTGCGGGTGCGTAAAGACGACAGCATCGTGATTTTGCAGAAAGGGGAACCGCTGGTTTTTAACCAGGAGGAGGTTATTTACCTTAAACAGTATGACCCGCAGCAGCAGGTTTATGGCCTACCGGATTACATCGGCGGGATTCATGCCGCCTTACTCAACTCTGAGGCCACCATTTTTCGCCGCCGCTACTATCACAATGGGGCGCATACGGGCGGGATTATCTACACCAATGACCCGAATCTCAGTACCGAAGTGGAAGACGAGATTATTAAAAGTCTGGAACAGAGCAAGGGTATCGGCAATTTCAGCACCTTGTTTGTGAACATCCCGAAAGGTGACCCGGAGGGGATTAAATTTATCCCGATTGGTGATATCAGCGCCAAAGATGAATTTGCCAATATCAAAAATATCAGTGCGCAGGATATTTTGACCGCTCACCGATACCCGGCAGGGCTGGCGGGCATTATTCCCAGCAATAGCGCGGGATTGGGTGACCCGGAAAAGGCGCGGACAACCTACCGAAAAGATGAGGTTATTCCGCTGCAACGCATGATTATGGACGCTATCAACAGCGACCCGCAGATTCCGGCACATTTACACGTTAAATTCGACATTGAAGAGACACAATCGGGTGCGTTATGAGCAGAAACACGTTAAAATTCCAGAAGTTCGCCACTTTTGGAGCCAGAAACATGCGAGTGATGAAAGTCTTATGCCCTGAATGCGGTGGCGCGGCCATTATCCGAAAAACCAACCGTAAACACCGGCAGATATCAGATTTATATTGCGCCTGCAATGATGTGGAATGTGGCCACACTTTCGTGATGAATGTGACCTTTTCACACACCATCAGCCCCAGTGCTAAAACTGGGGATAAACTGATTAAAACCGTTGTAGATTCAATGAATCCGCAGCAGCGGCAAATGATGCTTAACCTGTTGCAAGGTAGTGCATCAGCCGCATAACTACTGGCCTCCGATATGGAGGCCTTTTTGTTGCTGTTTATCCAGTTCAATGGTTAATGCGGTAGTCATTTCGGCAATCCAAACTAATGCCAAATCCCTGTCCTCTTCATTGCACTGGTTATTCGTGACCAACCTTGCAACCAAATCAATGCGCTGCAACGCTAAAGATTCAAAAAATAAATCCGTCACGACTCCCTCCACTCATTATGTTTATACTGTGTTTATATACAGTATAATAAAATTAAGAAAATAGGAAACAGCTAACTGCCTGTTTCCTCGGAATTTCATGAGCGTAATCAATTCCAGCCCGGCCAACGCTGGTGTTCTGGCCGTGGGGACACCTCTTCTAACCGACCATTATTTAACCTTACTGAACGGTCACCGTAAATTTTTAGGCTGCTGCCCCGTTCCAGTATCGAAATTTCCTCTGCATCACCGGCAAAACCTCTAAGGCGTAATTCTTCCGTTAATCGTTGCCGGGACTCCGGCGTACAGTTATTGACAGAACTCCTAGCGGCGGCGCTGCCGCCAGAAAAAGCCAAAACCCCGGCCTGCGCTGCGCTTTCGGCCAACTTCGGCACAATCTGCCATTTAACCAAACGGGTGCAGACAGCGGAGTCCTCCCCCAGTAACGGCGAATAGATACCCAAAACCCGTTTAACGTCTTCGGCGTAAACATTGCCCATTTCGGTGATTTCATATGACAGGCGCACGGTCAAACAATCCCGGCTCACCATTGGCCCGCCCTGAAATTCGGTATAGGCGTACCAGTTGCCCAGATCCGCAGCAAAGCGCACGTTATCCATATCCTGATCCGGTAAAATTTGCTCATCACTAGGCAAGCGGCGTAACTCACGCCAGACAGTCACCGGCGCACCACCGATTTGCTGAAATTGTCTGATACGCCAACGACTGGCCCATGCGGTGACCGCCTTAGCCATTTCCCGCGCATTACCGCCCGTCTCGCCGTCTTCTTCCTCGCCCAGCGCGTAGCCGTCGATATTCTTTGAGATATATTTCGCGATATAGCCGGTTGCACTGCCTTTGGCCGGATCAATGGGTTCAGCATGGAAACGGGCTTTTAGTGCCTCTTGGCTTTGCAGTGTTTCGCTATCCTCCAACCGAGCGTAATAACAGAGAATGTCACGCACCTGATCAACGTGTTGCGGCAACATAAACAGCAACACATGCCAGTGAGGGGTGCCATCGTGATGCGGTTCTACCACACGGAAACCAAAGACATTAATCCCGGCACGGGCAATCGCTGCACGGGATTTAGCCCATACGCTGCATAAATATTTTTGTGTCTGACGTGGGCTGGCCCCATTCCAATTGGTGACAAAACCGCCACCGTGATACACCGCATGATATTTAGACGGTGCAGTAATGGTGTAGAACTCCCCCACGCAGCCCATTTCATTGGCTAAATCTTCAAAACCTCGCATTCTAACCATCAGTTCACATCTCCGGATTGCGGGATTGGCGTTGCTGCCGTTCACCATGTCTTCTAACGAAACTCGTTCGCCGTCCTGATTTTCCAGTTCAAACGCTTTGAAAAACTCACGGTTACGGCGTTTTTGCTCTACCCATTCGGCCATGGTTGACCGGCTGACATAGGCTGACGCTGATTTCTGTACTTGCCCCACCGCAATGGCCATATGTTCACGGCGCACATCCCGCAGGCGCTTTAAACGCACACGCCACCAATCCGGTGACATCATGCGCAGCAAACCAGACTCAATTTTCCGAGGGTTAATTGTCTTGCGGCTGGAATTGAATTCCCGCCAGTACGGCGGCTCGGTTCCCACTTGCTTACTGAGTTTTACAAGGCAGATATAAGCGCGTTGGGTGCGCTGCCAGAGTTCTTTTGGGTCGCTGCTCTGCCCGTTGAAATTACGCTCGATATAGTCAGTAAAACTTTCAGACATAAAATCAGCCACCCGGTGGGACAGGTTGCGTAACTCATCCCGGCCAAACGATGGCAGACGTTCTAAATCATCGGCGAAGGGCCACGGCAAAAAACCGGGGGCTTTAATGACCGGTTGATATTGGCGGTTAACCATCTGTAGACGTGGCAATACATTCTCGCCCACCCTAGTGCGTAAGAATGTATTGGCATGGCGACGGCCTTTAGATTGGAACAGGTTGGAATACCGGTCACCAAAATAGCGGGCTAAAAATTGGGGCATTCCCCCTAAAAACTGGCTGCGCCATTGATGATCGGTTGGGTTCTGAACAAAGAGTTCATCTTCGGTGATACTGATATCTTGTGGGCGGCGCGGCCCCTCCGGCTCCCGACTGAATTCCCCATTAAAAGGTAAAGACAGGGATAAAATATCCCCGTCCATAAAGTCACTTACTGGGCGCTGAATGGTAGCGGTCATTCGCTCCAAACCCGTCCACGGCTCATGTTTTCCGCAACTTGCCTCAGTAACTCGACAATCTCAGTTGAAGACATTCCCTTATTAGCAATATCAGTGGCCAACCGGTCAAAATGGCCAGATAACTTAACAAGTGTGTCTATTCGGGCCTCCTTTCTAGCTACTAGCAAAGCATGCTGACGAGACTCAGCCGCCGCTCGGTTACTCATTTCCTGCCCTACTGTTTTATGCATATGCATATTGTTTTCTCCGAATTTAGGTAATAAAAATCCCCTGCCACCTATGGGAGGCCACTGGTATTTATGGTTGTGGGTTAATTAATGCAGTTGCTTGGTTGTGTTGGCTGACGTACAGGAATGGTTTATTTGCACCAGCCCGTGGATCTCAATGGTTTTAATCCACCAGTTATTAATATTCCAAGTGACAACACCTAATCCCAGCGCACTGGATATATAAAAAATGGCGCGAATAGAGGCCAGCGCTTCAATTTGATCACCCTTTGATTCTGCTTCACGGTATGCCCGGCACCAAAATGCCGCATTGGCCGCAAGCCACTGATGCGGGTTATTCAAATGCATGGTGTCATTAAACATAAGCGGCTGTAATTCCACACTGTTATCAACTAAGCGACATTTCCCTAAGAAGAATTGAGCATAGTTATGGGCTACTCCCCAATGGCCAAAATCTGCCAACAAGCCTTTTTTATCAACTGAGATTGCTTTCATCGTGTTCCCCTTAATTATCGGTGTAATGCATATTGGCCATCGACTGGGCTGTAATCATTTCCGGACCATAAGATTTGACAGGTGCCGGTTGATGCTGCGGCTTTCGGTTACGCTTATCCTCTTTCACAAAATCTAACGTACTGACTTGACCGAATGTATCTACCAGCGCCCGTAATCGCTGAATCCCTCGCTGCAACTGATGTAATTCTTCACGGGAAAAATCATCCCACAGATACCGGCAGTGCTCTGACTTCATCCCCGCAGAATGGAGCACTATCCCCCTGTGTTGTGCTGGGAGTTTTTCCCATATCACCCTTGCCCGACTGTGGCTGCCGGTCACTTTGTTGCGGATAATGGCTATCCATTTGCTGTTATTAACTGACATGGTTACCCCCTTAATCCCATCAAACGGAACCACCACCGGCGGCGTTTGGTTTTAAAGATGGGTTTACGTAATTCTCCTAGAAACACCACTCGGCTGGCACAAGGTTGCCAGCGTTGGCCGTTTGGTAATTCAATCCAGCCGTGGCCAAAATGGTTTAATTGTTGGCTGGGTGATTGTTGTTTCAGGTAGTTAGCGAAAACTTTCATAAGTTCCTCAGTTCAGGCCCGGAACCAGCCCGCTGGTGCTGATAAAATCAACCGCTGCGGCCAGTGCTGGCGTGGATTGGAAACGCGCTTCAACCGATACAACAATCAGCGACAGGTCACGAATGGCCTGATTCGCACGGTCAAGAATGGCGTTTCTACGGGATTGCGTCATAGGCCCGGCTGTTACGGTTTCACCGGCAATTGCGCCGATTGCCGCCGTAGCGCTCAGGGTATGAACAGGTAAATTAGCGGGATTGGCTTCATTAACCGGTACCGCTGGTAAACATTGCAGTTGAGACAGCAAGCCATCTAACAGCGTTGGATCTTCGGTAATGTCAGTGAGCGTCAACAGTTCGATGCAGCTCAACTGGTGCGGCTGGTCAGGGTTAAGTTTGTTACGCAGCATTTGCGGCTTCATACCGATTTGCTCTGCAACCGCCGTTAAATTGTTATTCCGGGCAAAAGCACGGCATGACATATCAAAGCGCGGGTGTTTAGAAAGCTGGAAATCAAACATGGTCGATACCCTCCCAATAACGCAATATCGAACTAGGCGATTGCAATATCACAATTCGAGAGAGCATCTACGGTAAGTGCGGCCATGTTGATCATGACTTTTTCGCGCTTCATATCTTTACGCAGGCGGTGGCGAACTAAACGGCCATCAGCAAGCATTGCTCTGATGGTGTCCGAATCTAAGCCCGTTAATTCACTATATTTCTCTACTGTGACATGGGGGGTCAGAAGAGTGATTGAAATGTTAGGTCTCATAGTGCAACATCCCTCTTTTATCAGTGCTTATTAGTGACGAATAGTACTAGTTCACATTTTGAAATCATGAGAACTATAAGATCACAATAAACGAACGTCAATAAAAAAAGTTCACACGGTGAAATCTTATGGATTTAAATAAAGGTGGCCGCGGCGCTATCGAGCGCATGGTGGAAGCCTATGGTTTTACAACCCGTCAGGCACTTTGCGATCAATTGCATGTGTCGAAAAGTACACTAGCGACACGTTATATGCGTGATTCATTCCCATCTGATTGGGTTATTCAGTGTGCTTTAGAGACTGGGGCATCATTGCGTTGGTTAACAACGGGCGAAGGTGTGATGTTTGAAAGCGCCCAACAGACAGATATCGTGCAGGTTCCTCGCAAAAAGTTGTTAGATGGAAAACTCTACGACTCGAATTTCTATATGTTCGATAAGGCGTTCTTGCCTGATGGATTGAAAGACCCGGTTGTTATCCTTGATGGTGATGTTACCTATATTGCTGATCGCAAATTCGATGAAGTACAGGATGGAAAATGGGTTGTTGATATAGAGGGAACAATCAGCGTTAGAGATATTATTCGTATTCCCGGAGGTAAAGTGCGGGTTGAGGGCGGGAAGTTTGCTTTTGATTGTAAACTTGATGAAATTTTAATTTCCTCAAGAATTGTGTCTATAAATATCTCCTACCAAAATTTTCAAAATTAATCATGAGTATGAAATATGGAAATTAGAAATATAGATAGTTATCTTACTGAGCTTGAGTTTTTATTATCCAATGAATTGATCGATGTTAAATCTCATGAAAGACTTATTAGTTATCTGAGAAATAACAATTTCAAGATGGTTGACAAATTTATAAATGAAATCAAAGAGTTACATAGATTAGATTCAGATAGCAAAGAAGATTTCATTTTCGACATAAATACTAGCGAAAAAGATAAATTAAGTTATGCCAAGGATGCATCTGAGTTAAAGCACGAAAACAGAAGGTTAAACCTAACTCTAAGAAAAACAAAAGAATGGACAATAAACCTTGAAAAAATAATCAGTGATATTACGGAAAAATGTAATACATTAGTTCTAGAAAAGGACATTTTAATCAATGAGAAAGACTCAATAATTGAAGAAAAAAATATCCTTCTAAAAGAAAATAAAGAATTAAAAGAATTATCGCAACAAAAAATAATCGATAAAGAGATACCAGGTTACGTGCAAAAGGTAAGTGAAAAACTTGATAAAGATGACCTCTTCTTTACTGAAATGTCACGTAATTGGTCAATCACTGGTATTGTCGTAACTTTGTTTGCGGTGTTCGCTGCATTTTGTACATTCTCCCAAGGAACAGATTTAATATTGAAGAATGAAAATTTCGAATGGGTTGGATTGTTATATATATTTATTCGTGGTGGCTTAGGTATTGGTTTACTTTCATGGCTTGCATTTGTTTGCTTCTCTAATTCCCGTAATTATACTCATGAGTCAATTCGAAGAAAAGACAGACAACATGCATTAAGTTTCGGTCAATTATTTTTGCAAATTTATGGTTCTAGTGCAACAAAAGAGGATGCAATGTTAGTTTTTAAAGACTGGAATATGTCTGGGGACTCTGCTTTTTCAAAAGAAAACAATCATACTCCCCCTAATATTATTGATACATTCAAGTCATTAAGCGGCTCTCTGAAAAAAAATAAAGAAGAGTAAGTAGCAGACTTAATTTCAGATGGATTACCACATGAATAACAATGTATTTAACCTTGATTGGGATTGGAATAAAGAGATTATTTTCAACTTAGATGGTGAAAATGAACTACTACCTGCCGATAAACTAGGCAGAAGAAGATATGCTGAATATCTATATTATTATCTTAATGAAAAAGGGAGTAAAAACAATACTGTTATTAATTTGAATGCAGAGTGGGGCGCAGGGAAAACCTTTTTCGTAAAAAGACTTTATAGCTCATTAAAGGATAAACATCCATGTATTTATATAGATGCATGGAAACAGGATTATTCAGATGATCCTTTTCTTACACTGTTTTCATCATTAATATCCCAAATAGAACATTATTCTGGCCGAATTGACTCTCGATTAATTAAGATAGGTGACTCAATCGGGCGTTTTACCAAAGGTGTAATTCCGGAAATATTATCTGGATTACTAAAAAACTATGCAGGGATGGATAATATTGGTGAAATTGCCAAATCAGCTGCTACGCTAATGTTGAAAGAGCATAAAGAAAAAAACAACGCAATTATCACGCTAAAAAAAGAACTTAGTTTCTGGGCACAAATGAGTTTTAATAAAGGATATGAAGCACCAATATTTATATTTATAGATGAACTTGACAGATGTCGGCCTAATTATGCAATCACTATTAGAAGTTGTAAAACATATATTCAATATAGAAAAATTTGTTTTTATTATTGCAACAGATACAAACCAGTTGCAGCACTCTATAAAAAACATCTATGGTAATGGTTTTGGTGCAAACGATTACTTAGGCAGGTTTTTTCATCGGAGATTTTCATTAAAAGCACCCGATGTTAATGAGCTTATAAAAGAAAAAGTAGAAAAATTTCTCTCTCACAACCTTGAGATGTTCGTTAGCAAATTACTCCCAAAACCATCAAGTACAGACCAATTATCAAGAAATATTTCTGAAGTATTTAATTTATTTTCTTTAAATCTGAGAGACTCACTCCGCAATACAGAACGATTCATTGATCTTTTGCTTAATAAATCGTTTAAAAAAACAATTGACTATATAGCGCTACTGATTCTTATGGTTATATATGATAAAGATCAAGAAATGATGGATAAACTCTTGGGAAAAGCATTAACTACCGAAGGTATTGAAGAACTATTTATTAACAACAAAAACATTCGTGGATTCGGGTTAAAAAAACTTAACTTAATACTTGATTGCAGTGAGAAAAATATAGGCGATATAGTTTTTAGAACCATGAAAAATGGACAAGAAACAAACTTTTCTAATACTTTAGGTATCGAAAATATAAGTATAAGCTCTAAAGTCTATATGAGTGATTTTAAAAAATTCGTTATGTTAAATTCAAGTGAAACAAGAGATTATGGTAAAAGTTTTTTGAAGTTTGATTCAAGAATTGACGATAGAGTTAAATCCACCGCTCATAGAGGTGCTATATTTTATCTTGACAACAATCCCAAAATATACAAATTTGACGATTATTTGAGTTTTATAGAACTAGCTATATCATTTGATTAAAATAATTTTTCCAGTGTTTTTTAACTTATAAACAAACATTGACCACTGTCTATTCATACAGTTAAATACCCCCATTATCTTTCAAGGGGGTTCTTAATGTCAGTACGCAAACAACCAACAGGCCAATGGTTATGTGAATGCTACCCGGCAGGCCGTACAGGTCGCCGGGTTAGAAAAATGTTTGCGACCAAAGGTGAAGCCCTAGCCTTTGAACGTTACACCATGGATCAACTGAGCAATAAGCCTTGGTTAGGGGATGCACCAGACCGACGTACATTAAGCGAGGTTGCCGAACTTTGGTATAACCTGCATGGTCGTTCTCTGGCAGCCGGTGAAAAGGTTTATAAGAAACTGAAATTGATAGTTGCTGCGCTAGGTAATCCCCCCGCTCACAGTTTGAGTGGCAAAGATTTTGCTCACTATCGCTCTAAGCGTTTGTCTGGCGAGATTTACTTCTCTGAAAAATGGAAGAAAGGTGCAAAACCGGTAACCGTGAATCTGGAACAAAGTTTTTTGAGCGGTATGTTTAGCGAGTTGGCCAGATTAGGCGAATGGAACTTACCGAACCCATTAGACAATCTGCGCAAGTATGCAGTGGCGGAAAAAGAGATGGCTTGGCTCACTCATGAGCAGATTAAAACGCTATTGGCCGCATGTAGTTCTGGTCGGGCAGATTTGCCGATGGTGGTAAAAGTTTGTCTCAGTACCGGGGCGCGATGGAATGAAGCTGAGAAACTCACCCGCTCGCAGGTCAGCCCGCACAAAATCACCTTTGTCAGAACAAAAGGTAAAAAGAACCGCAGTGTGCCAATCAGCAAAGAACTTCATGACGAGTTAATCGCGTTAGAGGGAGACCGGCTTTTCAGTGAGTGTTATTTCCGCTTTATGGCCGCAATCAATACCACAGATATTAAGTTACCCGCTGGCCAGCTCACACATGTTTTGCGCCATACGTTTGCCGCTCACTTTATGATGTCCGGGGGCAACATTCTGGTATTGCAGCGCATCCTTGGCCACAGTGATATTCAGATGACAATGCGTTATGCTCACTTCGCGCCTGAGCACCTAGAAACCGCTGTGCAGTTCAACCCGCTAACCACCATGAAAGCTGGCGACAAAGTGGCGGCGGAGGTTACTCTTCCCTAGTATTTACTACCCCTCAATAACTAATCAACTCATTGTATTTATTGTATATTGTTGTTTTATATAGAGTAATGAGACTATCGGGTTTTTTCTTGCCTGAAATTTGAGTTCTGCCTATTTCTACTCTCGTCCATATCGCGCCATCTGCCCCTTAAGGCTTTCTTAAGACAATATTATTACAGTATTAGTATTCCCTATTTCCGCTTCAGGTTACTTCGTGAAGACCAGTAAACCCACCTCTCAAGCCGATGTCACTCCAGTGACATTAAATAATGCCTCAACAGCACAGATAATTAAGACAAACTCCCTTTACTCGTTGCCGTTATCCTTCTATTTTTGGCAGGTTTTTGGGTTAGTGATCTGTGGATTGCTCTTTCTGTGGCTGTCGAACAACGAGCAACTAGATTGGTTTATCAGTAATTACTGGTTTGATCCCGTCGGGCAAAATTTTCCATGGGAAAACAATTACTGGCTGGATTTACTCAACCACCGATTATTGAAAATAACCATTATCAGTACTGCCGTGGTGGCATTGTTATGGGGGATTTATCGCCGTAATGGGCGCTTGGTGACGACCATGTTGTTGTTTGGCAGCGGTCCATTGGTAGTTGGGGTGCTAAAGGCCGTCAGCGCCCACTCCTGCCCTTGGGATCTGGTGGAGTACGGTGGCAAAGCTATCAGTTATGCGCTGATGGGTACCGCTCCTGTAGGTGCAGGTCCCGGCCACTGTTTTCCCGGTGGCCATGCATCCAGCGGTTTTGCCGTGATGGCACTGTTCTTCCTGTTCTACCCCGAGCGGCCTCGGTTGGCTTCGCTGTGTTGGTTGCTCGGTATTGGTCTTGGCATGTTGATGGGGTTTGGTCAAATTATGCGCGGGGCACATTTTCTTACTCATAACCTGTGGGCGGGTTGGTGGGTATGGCTGAGCCAGTTGGCTCTGTTTTGGATGATTAGCGGTTTTTACCGCCGCGATAAAGGTACTGAATAATGGAACAAATGAACTATTTTTTCTTTTCCATGATAAATGCGACCCCGGCATCACCGCCATGGATGATTTCTTTTGCGACCTTCATCGCACGTGACCTGATCATGATTATCCCCATGTTACTGGTGGCACTGTGGCTATGGGGGCCAAAAGATAGCATTAACTTGCAGCGAGCAGTGGTAACCAAGGCAGCAATCGCTCTTGCTTTCTCTATGCTTTCAGCGGCTTGTATCGGGATGCTTATCCCACACGATCGCCCTTTTGTTGTCGGTTTTGGCTATAACTTTATGAGCCATGCACCCGACAGTTCTTTCCCAAGTGATCACGGCACTGCTATTTTCACCTTTGCCTTAGCCTTTGTTTTTTGGCACAAACTCTGGTCCGCAGTCAGCATGATGGTCGTCGCGGCCGCCATTGCATGGTCACGTATTTACCTGGGTGTTCATTGGCCATTAGATATGGTGGGTGCCTTCTTATTAGGGATTATTGGTTGCCTATTCGCACAGTTAGTATGGAATTTATTCGGTGACGCTATCGCAAGTGGTATGACTCGCCTTTATCGTATTAGTTTTGCTCTGCCTATCAGTAGAGGATGGGTCAGAAGCTAGTCACGCTAGGTTATAAATCTCACATTGCCGATGGCTCTAAAAGATCGGCAATATCCACCGCCGCCAGTCACATTATAAAATAATCCTTTAAAATCAATTTACAAAAGAAAGTCACCTATTGATTACCGGTGCATTTAAGCCGCTAAAATGTAATTAAAATAACAAAATAAAATGTAAAACAGTTGAATATGTGAGAATTACCTTTGTTTTCCTCTGATAATGTTACTATTATAACAGTAGTGATAACTTACAGATGAACAAAAGGATAAAAATCATGACGATCAATTATGCTAATTACATTGACCATACTCTATTGGCAATGGATGCCACGGAAGCCCAAATTATCAAGCTGTGTGAAGAAGCTAAACAGCATCATTTCTATGCCGTATGTGTTAATTCTGGATACGTGCCAGTCGCCGCCCAACAGTTAGCCGGTAGTACGGTTAAGGTGTGCTCAGTCATTGGTTTTCCACTGGGTGCGGGTCTGACTGAAGCAAAAGCCTTTGAAGCTCAGGCAGCAATCAACGCTGGGGCGCAAGAGATTGATATGGTTATCAATGTTGGCTGGCTAAAAAGTGGCAAAATTGCCGAAGTTAAAGCCGATATTAAGGCTGTACGTGATATTTGCGCCACTACACCGTTGAAGGTAATATTAGAAACCTGCCTGCTAAGTGATGCTCAAATCGTACAAGTTTGTGAAATGTGTCGTGAGCTTGACGTAGCTTTTGTGAAAACCTCAACAGGCTTCAGCACCGGTGGTGCCAAAGAAGAACATGTTAAATTGATGCGTGCTACGGTTGGTCCGGTAATAGGCGTTAAAGCCTCTGGTGCAGTTCGTGATCAAAAGACAGCAGAAATCATGATCAACGCAGGGGCGACACGCATTGGTACCAGCTCTGGTGTAACCATTGTTTCGGGCCAACAGGCCGTGGCATCAAGCTACTAACTCATTGTAAGTCTATTAATCGATTGTTTAGATTCGAATCGATTGTCAGCCCGGCTACTGCCGGGCTTATTTATTGCAATACGTTGTATTATAAGAAACTATAGTGCAACGTATGGTATTAATAATTGTTTGTCAGGAATAGCTTATGGAAACCCGCCGTGCAGAACGAATCAATAAACTTACTCAGGCCCTAAAGCGTTCCGACAAAATCCACCTCAAAGACGCGGCCAATTTGCTGCGAGTCTCTGAAATGACTATTCGCCGTGATCTTAGCGCCGAGCCGACCGCCGTGATTTTGTTGGGTGGTTATGTGGTGATGGACCCTAAAAGCAATAACGCCAATAACTATTTTGTTTCTGACCAGCAAGCCAAACAGGTGGAAGAAAAACGCCGTATTGGTCAGTTGGCAGCAAGGTTGATCGCCGAAAATGATACGGTTTTTTTTGACTGCGGCACTACAATTCCCTCTATTATCGACGAGATAGACGAAGAACTGGTATTTACTGCCATTTGTTACTCCCTTAACACCTTTCTTTCCTTACAAGACAAACCCAACTGTAAAGTGATTCTGTGCGGTGGTGAATTCAAACCCAATAACTATATTTTCACACCGATCAGTCAGCACAATGAGCTGGACAATGCCTGCCCAAACAAAGCTTTTATCTCCGCAGCCGGCGTTTCAATTGAGTATGGCGCCACCTGTTTCAACTTCGATGAAATTCTGTTAAAGCACCGAGCTATGGCCAAATCACAACAGAAAATCCTGGTGACCGACCACAGTAAGTTCGGTAAAATAAAACCTGCCAGCATTGGAGCATTGACCCTGTTTGATGCGTTAGTCACCGACCGCCAGCCTGATGCCGAGTTCAGCCAGTTCTTTTTACAACATGGCATCAAAATCGACTGTTAGACTTGATTACATAGCAAAAATCTTAACCCGGTAAATACCGGGTCGATAAACCTATCCGTATATATCAAGTAAAAATTGGATTATATTTAAGCAGAATAGCACAACATTAAATAACCATATTATATTTGTGGTTAAATCACTCTTTGCCTATCAAATTTCTAAAACACAATTCCATTATTAAATGAACATGCAACAGTATAAAGATTTAAGGTAAATTAATTTAACATTTAGTGTTCATTTAACGCATTTAAATAAAAGAATAACGTTAGTTTATTGTCAGACAAATTAGTGACAGAAAAAATTTATATGACAAATATAGGGCTCGATACTAATAATCATGCGCTGACTTATTCCCCCTCACTATGCCTATTGTCTTTTTTCCTCTTATTTTCCTGTTGAATTTATCATCAAATCCATAAACCACCATCACATGATAATTGATTTAATAACATTAAAAATCAACAAGTTAAATTATTTTTGTTGTTTTAAACTAATGATATTCATCAATAAATCAGTGAAAAAATCGATTTCCGCTAGATCCATAAGCGTGGTTAAAATATATTGCACGCCAAGAAGCAAGGAATAAAGAATAGTCTGTTTATTTATCGACCAGAAGGGAAAGTATACTTTTCATTATTTCTAGTGATAAATCATAAACATTTACATAACAATCAGTTTTAAATTCGTAACAAATGATCGGCGGCGAGTTTATTAAGCATTTGGGAGCATGATCACGGTAGTTTTCACTGCAAATCGCTATCTTGCCGCCAGCAAAAACTATTGTTCTTCCAAGAACACCAAAAATATCCGATACCGCGAATTCATCTTCTTAATATCGGTTAAATTTTGCACTTGACAATTTAGGTATAAAGCACGATTACGGCACCAAAGTAATAACCAGGGCACCAATTTTAAACGAATCGTTTTGACTGAATTTTTCGCCTGATTATGCAACTCGATAATGCATAGCGGGTATCTAACTTTCGGCTCTTAATTTTAAATTAACGTGTTCACAGTGGAGATCTTTATGGACACTACTCAAGCAGGCACTATTGCCTCCCCGGGAAAAGTTTCATCAAGCACATGGCGTAAAAGTGACACCATGTGGATGTTGGGCCTGTACGGTACTGCAATCGGTGCAGGCGTATTGTTCCTGCCTATCAATGCCGGCATCGGCGGCCTTCTGCCGCTAATTGTAATGGCCATCATTGCTTTCCCGATGACCTTCTTTGCTCACCGTGGTCTCTGCCGGTTTGTGCTGTCAGGCAAAAACCCAGGTGAAGACATTACTGAAGTGGTTGAAGAGCACTTTGGTATCGGCGCAGGTAAGTTGATTACCCTGCTTTACTTCTTCGCTATCTACCCGATTTTATTGGTATACAGTGTGGCAATCACCAACACCGTTGATAGCTTCATTACCCACCAGATGCATCTGCCATCACCACCGCGTGCTATTTTGTCCCTGATTCTGATCGTGGGCCTGATGACTATCGTGCGTTTTGGTGAGCATGCCATTGTAAAAGCAATGAGTATTCTGGTATTCCCGTTTGTTGCAGCATTGATGTTGTTGGCTGTGTACCTGATCCCTAACTGGACCGGTGCAATATTTGAACATGTATCAATGGACGGCAACGGTACTGGTAGCGGTCTGTGGATGACCATGTGGCTGGTTATTCCGGTCATGGTGTTCTCATTCAACCACTCCCCTATCATCTCGGCGTTTGCAGTATCAAAACGTGAAGAGTACGGCGTAGATGCAGAGAAAAAATGTTCACGCATTTTGGCTTTTGCTCACATCATGATGGTTGTCACCGTTATGTTCTTCGTCTTCAGTTGCGTACTGAGCCTGTCTCCTGCGGATCTGGCGGATGCGAAAAGCCAGAACATTTCTATTCTGTCTTACCTGGCTAACCACTTTAATACTCCAATAATTGCCTACATGGCGCCGGTTATTGCCTTTATCGCTATCACCAAGTCTTTCCTGGGTCACTATCTGGGCGCACGTGAAGGCTTTAATGGCATGATGATTAAGTCTCTGCGTAGCAAAGGCAAAACTATCAATCATGACAAACTGAACCGTATTACTGCCCTGTTCATGCTGGTAACAACCTGGATCGTCGCAACCATGAACCCAAGCATTTTGGGTATGATTGAAACCTTGGGTGGCCCAATCATCGCGATGCTGTTGTTCCTGATGCCAATGTACGCAATCCATAAAGTTCCAGCGATGCGTAAGTACAGCGGCCATATCAGCAACGTATTCGTGGTTATCATGGGCCTGATTGCTATCTCTGCAATCTTGTTCAGCCTGTTCGGTAAATGATTCTGAGGCTGGCCAACGTCCACGGCCAGCCAGTTATCATGGTCTGATGTTGTAAATTGTTTCAAAAACCGGAGCGTCCGCTCCGGCTTCCTACCACGGCAATGTCATCACTTTAATAATTAGAACCTTTAAGGGGCGATATATGGTCAGCGTTTTTGACATTTTCAAGATTGGTATTGGTCCATCCAGCTCTCATACCGTCGGCCCAATGAAGGCTGGCAAGCTGTTTACCGATGACCTAATCGAACTGGGGCATCTTTCTGCCGTCACCCGAATCACTGTTGATGTTTACGGCTCTTTGTCTCTTACCGGTAAAGGCCATCATACCGATATTGCGATTATTATGGGTTTGGCGGGGAATCTGCCTGATACCGTTGATATTGATGCAATCTCTGGTTTTATCCGCGATGTAGAGTTGCGGGAACGTCTGCTGTTGGCAAACGGCAGCCACGAAGTTGATTTCCCGGCCAATGGCGGGATGAACTTCCACAGCACTAACCTGCCATTGCACGAAAATGGTATGACCATCAGCGCTCATGCGGGTGATGACTGTATTTTCAGTAAAACGTATTACTCTATCGGCGGTGGTTTTATTGTCGATGAAGCACACTTTGGTCAGGAAGATAGCCAAGCGATTACTGTGCCTTATCCGTTCAAGTCTGCCCGTGACTTGCAAAAGCACTGTAAAGATACCGGTTTATCACTGTCCGGTTTAGTGATGCAAAATGAACTGGCATTGCACAGCAAAGCCGAAATAAGTGCTCACTTTGCCGCAATCTGGGCAGTGATGCGTGCCGGTATTGAGCGCGGCATCAATACTGAAGGGTTATTGCCTGGTCCAATGAAAGTACCACGTCGCGCCGCAGCTTTGCGCCGAATGCTGGTTAGTACCGATAAAAATAACTCGGATCCGATGATGGTTGTCGATTGGATTAATATGTATGCATTAGCCGTCAATGAAGAGAACGCTGCTGGCGGGCGGGTCGTGACTGCCCCGACTAACGGCGCGTGTGGCATTATTCCGGCAGTTTTATCTTACTACGACAAATTCATTCGTCAGGTAAATGAGAACTCATACAGTCGCTACTTCCTGGTCTCTGGTGTGATTGGGGCGCTGTATAAAATGAATGCGTCTATTTCCGGCGCTGAAGTGGGTTGTCAGGGCGAAGTGGGTGTGGCCTGTTCCATGGCCGCAGCAGGCTTGGCTGAGTTGATGGGCGGTAGCCCTGCTCAGGTGTGCATTGCAGCAGAAATCGCGATGGAGCATAACCTGGGGCTGACCTGTGACCCAGTGGCAGGGCAAGTTCAAGTGCCGTGTATTGAGCGTAATGCAATTTCTGCGGTGCAAGCCGTTAACTCTGCGCGCATGGCGCTACGTCGTACTAGCGAACCCAGTGTTTGTCTGGATAAAGTCATCGAAACGATGTATGAAACCGGCAAAGATATGAATTCTAAATACCGCGAAACCTCCCGAGGGGGGTTAGCAATCAAGATCGTTGCCTGTAACTGATTTATCTCAGTGATAGGTCACCTAATATGCTAAAAGGGCTACTTTTCAGTAGCCCTTTTTCTTATTAATCAATCATCTTCTTTAAACTAGCCAAATACGCTACCAAACCATTGACTGAGTTTCATCATCACGAAGTCCCAGATGCGACTAAAGAAACCGCCCTCTTTTACTTCGTTTAATACCACCAGCGGGCGTTGGTCAATCGTCTTGCCATTAAGCTGAAAATCGATGGTTCCGACCACTTGATTTTTGGCCAGCGGCGCACGCAGCTCCGTTTGATCCAACTTATAACTGGCTTTAAGATCCTTCATCTGCCCTTTCGGGATAGTGATAGCGGCATCCTCTGCCACCCCAAGCTCGGCCTCGCCGGTATCACCAAACCACACTTTCTGCGTCACAAAAGGTTTGGTGGCTTTAATCGGCACCACGGTTTCATAGAAACGGAAGCCCCAGGTCAACAGTTTTTCACTTTCACTAAAGCGAACCCGATCACTGGGTGCACCTAACACCACAGAGATTAAACGCATTGGCCCTTCGGTTGCAGACGCGACCAGATTATGCCCCGCACCGGAGGTAAAACCGGTTTTCATGCCATCCACATTGAGATTAGTGCTCCATAGCAGACGATTACGGTTAATCTGACGAATCTTATTAAAAGTGAATTCTTTCTCTTTGTGCAGCGCATACTCTTCCGGCACGTCGCGGATCAGTGCCTGACCTAATACCGCCATATCCCGCGCAGTGCTGTACTGCCCTGGCGCATCAAGACCATGGACGGTCATAAAGTGAGTATTCGCCAGACCCAAGGCTTTGGCGTAATTGTTCATCAGGCCAACAAAACTGTCTTGGCTACCAGCCACATAATCGGCCAACGCAATACTGGCATCATTGCCTGACTGAATCACAATACCTTTATTCAAATCGGACAATTTTACCTGATCGCCCGGTTTCAAAAACATCAGTGAGGAACCACGTAATGCCGGATTACCCGTAGCCCAGGCATCTTTCCCCACGGTCACTAAATCATCAGGGTGCACTTTCCCCGCTTTAATGGCCTGTCCAATCACATAACTGGACATAATCTTAGTCAAACTGGCCGGATCGAGGCGCTGGTCACTGTTCCCTTCCACCAACACCTTTCCACTGTTGTAATCCATCAGCACATAGGCTTTGGCATCTACCGGCGGAGCAGCCGGGTCTCCAGCCGCATGCGCGGCGGGCAGCACCAAAAGCAATAAGCCAGCACTGAAGGTTAATTTCTTTATCTTAAAGGGGAGGATAAATTTCATCATGAGGTCGCCAGAGTATCCTTGCTAATAATTGGAAATAAGTGGTATTCCCAGAACCAACCACTGTCCAATTAGCGAAAAAATAACGTCTTTTCACTTAGACTGAAATATTAGCTTAGTCATATTTCAGTCCCTTTTCTAAATTTATCCCATTGCTGGCTCAATTGGGCGTAGTTTTACGTTTTGTTTTGTAAAGAGACTGTTTTTTGTGAATATCGATGGCTATACGGCTAACCATCTTCCTGTCTGAACATCCTTACACCTAAGCACCTAAACGTCTAAAAAAACATAAATATATAACAAAAGGTAATATGGGCAGGTTATTTGTTCTTTTTAATGCTTAAGCCGCTAGCGCTATTATCCAGCCCATCAGTTGTTATCCAAATTCATGCTGTTAAACAATTTATGCTGTTAAACAAATAATGCTGGAGTATGCAATGGCTATCCCACGCTCGGTACTTGATCTTATCGGCCACACCCCGCTACTGGAACTGACCCACTTTGATACCGGCCCATGCCAACTGTTCGTCAAGCTGGAAAATCAGAATCCCGGTGGGTCGATTAAAGACCGTGTCGCGCTCTCGATGATTGAGCAAGCTGAAAAAGAAGGGTTGCTGCAACCTGGCGGAACCATCATTGAAGCCACCGCTGGCAATACCGGCCTTGGGTTGGCATTGGTGGCGGCGCTAAAAGGTTACAAACTGCTATTAGTGGTACCGGATAAAATGAGCCAGGAGAAAATTTTCCACCTGCGGGCATTGGGCGCACAAGTGCTATTGACTCGCTCGGATGTGGGCAAAGGGCATCCGGCTTATTATCAGGACTATGCTCTGCGTCTGGCGCAGGAAACACCGGGGGCTTTCTATATCGATCAATTCAATAACCCGGCAAACCCCGCGGCGCACCGGACATCGACCGGCCCTGAGCTGTGGCAACAGATGGATGGGCAGGTCGATGCCATCGTGGTGGGTGTTGGCTCCAGCGGCACCCTGAGCGGCCTGAGTCAATACTTTGCCGAGGTTTCACCCGCCACCGAGTTCGTACTGGCCGATCCTGCGGGATCTATTTTGGCAGATTACGTCGACAGCTCGCAGATTGGCGATGCGGGTAGCTGGCTGGTCGAAGGAATTGGTGAGGATTTTATCCCGCCACTGAGCAACTTTTCTCAGGTAAAAAAATCTTATCGCATCGATGATGCTGAAGCCTTCAGCACCGCACGCGCGCTATTGCGGGAAGAAGGGGTACTGGCAGGCTCATCTACCGGCACCCTACTGGCCGCAGCATTACGCTATTGCCGCGAGCAAACCACACCAAAGCGAGTGGTCACCTTCGTTTGCGACAGCGGCAACAAGTACCTGTCCAAAATGTTCAACGATTACTGGCTCATGGAACAAGGTTTGCTGAGCAAGCCCCAGTATGGCGATTTGCGTGATTTCATCACTTATCGTCATGAGGACGGCGCAACAATTTCTGTTTCACCGCAGGACACGCTGGCCGTGGCTCACGCCCGAATGCGCCTATATGACATCTCCCAACTACCCGTATTAGACGGCGAAAAAGTGGTCGGGTTAATCGACGAATGGGACTTGCTGAACACCGTACAAGCAGATGCCAGCCATTTCAAATTACCGGCCAGTGCCGCTATGACCCATCAAGTGAACACATTACAAAAAGAGGCCGATTACCGCTCTCTACTGGCAACATTCAATGATGGCCATGTAGCAGTAGTGTTGGATGGAGAGCGTTTCCTTGGCTTGATTACCCGCACTGATGTTTTGAATACCTGGCGTCAAAAGCTGGCTTAATCTTCTCATATTAAGGATTTTTATTATGGCAAAGTTCGATACCTTAACCGTTCATGCCGGTTATACCCCCGATAGCACCGGTGCGGTGATGCCCGCAATTTACGCGACATCCACCTTCGCACAACCCGCTCCCGGCGAGCATACTGGGTATGAATATTCGCGCAGCGGCAACCCAACGCGTGCCGCGCTGGAAAAGGCGATTGCGGAACTGGAAGGGGGCACTCGAGGTTACGCCTTCGCCTCTGGTCTGGCAGCCTGTTCAACTGTGCTTGAACTGCTGGATCAGGGTAGCCATATCATTGCCGTGGATGATTTATATGGTGGAACCTATCGCCTGCTGGAAAAAGTTCGCAGCCGAACGGCCGGTTTGCGAGTGACCTATGTCTCCCCTGCGGATACCGAGGCATTAGAACAAGCAATATTGCCAGAAACCAAAATGATCTGGGTGGAGACACCGACCAATCCATTGCTGAAACTGGCTGACCTGGCGGCCATTGCGGCGATTGCCAAAAAGCATCAACTTATCAGTGTGGCCGATAATACCTTCGCCTCCCCTTACATCCAGCGCCCGCTGGAACTGGGCTTTGATATTGTGGTGCATTCCGCCACCAAATACCTTAATGGCCATTCTGATGTGGTCGCTGGCGTCGCGGCGGTGGGCAATAACCCTGAACTGGCAGAACAGTTAGGCTTTCTGCACAATGCGGTGGGCGGAATTTTAGATCCTTTCAGCAGCTTTCTGACGTTACGCGGACTGCGCACCTTGGCTTTGCGCATGGCGCGACATAATCACAGTGCTCAGCAGATAGCCGAGTGGCTCGAAGGGCAACCACAAGTTGAAAATGTCTATTACCCAGGGCTGAAAAGCCACCCACAACATGAGCTGGCATCACGGCAAATGGCGGGTTTCGGCGGTATGATTTCTGTGCGATTGAAAGGGGATGATGAATACGCTCGCGCGGTAATCAAACGCTCACATCTGTTTACCCTGGCCGAAAGTTTGGGCGGGGTGGAAAGTTTAATCAGCCAGCCATATAGCATGACTCATGCCTCCATCCCCTTAGAAACCCGGCTGAAACACGGTATTACGCCACAATTGCTACGTTTGTCGGTGGGTATTGAGGATACCGAGGATCTGATTGCGGACTTGGCACAAGCACTAAACGGTTAATCTCCTGCTGACAGGACGTTGCCGCGTTGATAGCGGCAACGTCCATTATTACGCAGTGAAACCACAGCAATCAATACCGCGGCTGTTATATCAAATATAGGTGGTGATAAATTTTAGCGCCGGTGAGCCAACGACCTGACCCATCTATCGCCCAGGCTTTGTACGCCCTGAACCAAAATGACCAATATGATTAATGTCGCTACCATCACTTCATTATTAAAACGTTGATAACCATAACGAATAGCCAAATCACCTAATCCACCGCCACCAATAACCCCCGCCATTGATGAGAATCCCACCAGCATCACGACAGTTAAGGTAATACCGGCCAATAAAGCGGGAAGTGCCTCTGGCAACAGAACTTTTTGAATCACATGGCGTGCCGAGCCGCCCATCGATAAAATTGCCTCAATCCGCCCTTTATCCACTTCATCCAAGGCCGCTTCGACCACTCGGGCAAAAAATGGGATGGCCCCCAGAGTAATTGGCACGATGGCCGCGGTACTGCCTAACGTGGTGCCGATAATCCAACGGGTAATCGGAATCAACGCAATCAGTAACACCACAAAGGGCATTGAGCGCCCCAGATTAACAATGGCACCGACCAATGTATTCAAGCGCGGCGCAGGCAAAACCCCATTGGGGCGCGAAATAAATAACAACACCCCCAGTGGTAAGCCAATCAATACAGTGAAAAAGGTGGCAATTACCACCATATAGATGGTTTCGCCGGTGGCATTGGTGACCAGTGCCAGCAGATCTTGCCAACTCATGCCGCTGTTCATATCAGTTCTGCCCTCACGCCACGCTCATTAAGAAATTGTAAGACCTCAGCTAAACTCAACCCGCCGTCTGGGTGGCTGAAATCAACCTGCAAACGCCCAACCCGCTGGCCACCTATCGATTCCACCCCACCGCCAAGTAGGGTTACCCCCACGGCATGTTGCTGCGCCAACTCACTGAGCACGGGGGAAGCCGATAAGGTATCGAAAAAGGTTAGCTCCGCCACTGGCGCACCAGACAACGACGCCGGCCCCCGAGCGGGAAGCAATGAACGCCCTAAACGGGAATGTGTTGATGCCAATAAGTCAGCAATAGCGCCGGTTTCCACCACCCGCCCCCGCTCCAACAGTGCTGCGCTATCACAGATGGATTTCACCACCTCCAATTCGTGAGTGATCAACACGATGGTCAATCCAAGTTGGCGATTGATATCACTGAGCAATGCCAGGATCGATGCGGTGGTTTCAGGGTCCAGCGCGCTAGTCGCTTCATCAGATAACAAATATGACGGTTTGGCGGCCAGCGCTCGGGCAATTCCCACGCGCTGTTTTTGTCCGCCCGATAACTGCGAGGGGAAAGCATAAGCCTTGTCACTCAAGCCAACCAAATCCAATAACTCCGCAACGCGCTGCTGGCGTTGCGCTTTGGGCATCCCAATAATTTCCAAACCAACAGCAATGTTGTCCCATACATTACGTGAATGAAGTAAATGGAAATTCTGAAAAATCATGCCGATATTTTGCCGTTGCAGCCGCAATTCACGGTCTGAAAGTGTAGTTAATTCCCGGCCATCCACTTGAATACGGCCCGAAGTGGGCCGTTCCAATAGGTTTAGACAACGGATTAAGGTACTTTTACCTGCCCCGCTACGGCCAATAATACCGAACACCGAGCCTGTCGGGATCTCAAGCGAGACCTCCTCCAGGGCCACCATTGGCAGCCCTCCTTGTGGATAGGTTTTACTCAGGCGTTCGATGCTAATCATGATTTAAGACCTGCCACAGGGATAACTGAACCGGCATATTTTTCAGTGATAAACTTCGCCACTTCGGGTGACTGCAAATCTTTCGCCAATTGTTTGATTCGTGGATCACTGGCCAGCGCGGGGGTGGTGACCAGAATATTGGCATAAGGGTTACCGGCAGCTTTCTCCAGTCCTAATGCATCTTTCGCCGGATTAAGCCCTGCCTCCAACGCATAATTTCCATTAATCACTGCTAAATCAACATCATCCAATGAACGAGGGATTTGCGGTGATTCAATCTCTAAAATTTTCAGGTGTTTTGGATTGTCCGCGATATCCTTCGGCGTCGCCTGATTTTTAGCCGGATCGGTAAAGCCCGGCTTCAAGGTAATCAGTCCCTGATCTTTCAGTAAATAGAGCGCACGGCTGAGATTAGTCACGTTATTCGGCACCGCTACCGTGCCATTTTGCGGGACATCAGCAAAGGTTTTATGTTTGTGGGAATAGACGCCAAGTGGCTCAATATGCACCGTTGCGGCCACGGCAAATTTTTGCCCCAGCGCCTGCTCCTGGGAGTGCAGATAAGGCACATGCTGGAAGTAGTTGGCATCGACATCACCGTGTGCCAGCAACTCATTCGAGTTCACACCATTGGGGATCTCGATGACCTTCAGGTTCAGAGAGGGATCGAGTTTTTGCACAAATTGCAGAATTTCTGCATGAGGAACCGGATCGGCGGCTACCCGCAGCGCTTCGGCTGCCTGTGCTGACAAACTAAAAGAAGACACCCATGCAGTTAGTAAGGTGGCACTAATCAGGCCGGAAATACGTGTTTTAGTCATTATCATCACCCCAAAAATAAAGTTTTTAATTCAAGCGACCCAAAAATCAGTGCGCCAGGTAGATTGCCAGCAGACGATCCGCGATGAACTTATCCAACCCCTACAGCTTCAATTGCGCAGGGTAGTAACGCTCGGCAACATCGGGGTGAGAGCGCAAACGGCCCTTGAGATAATTAAGCCCAACATCACGAAACAGCGGGTTATGAGGATCACTGGCTGGCCCACGCGCTTGCGCCACCAGCGGCGCTGGCAGTTGATACAGCGGAACCACCGCATCCAGACGCGCCCCCAGGAAGAAGGCGATAGATAACCGGTCTGTACCGGCAGGAGGTGTTTCCACCCGGTGCACCGTGGCGCGCAGATAACCATTACTGGCCAGCTCCAGCAGCTCTCCAATATTGACCACGAAGGTGCCGGGTCGTGGTGCGGCATCAATCCAGCGCCCTTCCTCCACCTCCACCTGCAAGCCGCGTTGCTGGTCTTGCAATAAGAAACTGAGGAAACCGGAGTCTTTATGCGCACCGACCCCCTGACCGCTTTGCGTGGTTTCACGCCCCGGATAGCGAATCAGCTTGATATGTTCATTGGGTTTATCGCCATACAACTCATCAAATGCATGTTCATCCAGTTCCAATGCCAGAGCGAAAGCCCGCAGCAAACGCAGCGCCATGCCGGTCATTTCCCGCTGCCATTGCAGTATTGTTGGTTTTAATTCCGGCAGAGCCTCGGGCCACTGGTTTGGCCCTTGTAGCCGTGCCCAACTTGGCGTATCTGGCGTTTGCGGTAATGGGGCTCTTTCAGCACCAATATCGAACTGTTCACGCCAGTCCGGCTGGCCTCGTGTTAACTCAGAGGCCGCACGGTTATAGCCACGAAAATGTGGCGAGCGCACCATGGCCACCGCCAGTTTGTCCTCATCAGGCAAGGCAAAAAATTCACGGGATAAGGTTTGGATTTGTTGTAATAACGCGGGGTCAATGCCATGTCCGGTGAGATAAAAGAATCCGATATCTCGTGCGGCATGGCGTAAATCGACTAAGAATGCCTGACGTTCAGTTTCACTGCCATTAAGCAGGGAAAGATCCAATAGTGGTAATGTGTTGGCAGATAATGGGTTAACCGCGGTTGGGTTAACAAATAATGGGTTGCTTAGTGTTTGATGACTCATGTTTCACTCCAGGATTTTCAGTCGGTTGCTTTTTTTGCTCAGAACCAATGAAAACTGGACAACCATATAAACGAATAATCAGCATAATCAGCTCCTGGGCTGTGGGGTGAAAGCAGACAGACGACAACACTCTTTCTTTAGCCATCGGGCGTTTAGTGACAAACCGCGTTAATAACCTGTCATTTAAGGATAAAAAGCAGTTTTAAGAGCGTTCTCGACTAGATACTTAACAATCTATATCTAAACGATATAAACAATTAACACCGAAACTGAGTAACTCACCAATATCAATCCGTTCTATGTTATTTCTTTCATTACTGATAACAATGCCGTATCGCCTGCCCGGCAACATCGAAAACCAGAGTCATAACGTTGTCTTAATATTCAGATAATCTGCCATCCATAACTGTATCGGGGTGAGCTAGCAACCCTGCCGTGCTAAGTAAGCTTCCATGTTTTGCTAGAAAGTATTAGCTTAACGGTTGATACCCTTTTTTCCGTCGGGGAATTTCAGATGCCCAGCACATGCACTGTTAAGTTTCACTTCAATCTTTCTGTCAGCCGGGAGGTGACTTAATGGATTTGGCCCTGTTTGATCTCGATGAAACGCTGATCAGTGATGATAGCTCCGGCCTTTGGTTACGCTGGCTGGTTGATAAAGGGCTGGCTCCTAGTGAGCTGGCAGAACAAGAACAGTATTTGATGAAACAGTACTATCAAGGGCAGATGTCGATGTCCTGTTATATGGAATCAACATTGTCGCCCTTAATCGGCAAACATACGGCTGAAGTTGCTGGCTGGGTTGAGCGTTTTATCGAGCGAGATATTCTGCCTCGGATTTATCCGCAAGCCAGGAAGCTACTGGCCTGGCACCGTAATCGCGGTGATTACATCGTGATTATTTCAGCTACCGGCGAACATTTGGTTACCCCTATTGCGCAGCATTTCTCTGCCAATGCAGCATTATCTATCGGTGTTGCGGTGGAGGATAACCGCTACACCGGCAAGACCTATGGCACCCTGACTTACCGTGAAGGCAAAGTCGAACGGTTAAAACAGTGGCTCATGGCGTCGCCTCAGTTAGATTTTCAGCATACCTACGGTTACAGCGACTCGATTAATGACAAGCCGCTACTGGAATATGTTGATCATGCGGCAGTGATTAATCCCGGTAATGAATTAGTGGATTTGGCAATACTGCATGACTGGGATATCCACCATTGGCAACGGCGTTAAATAACGCTGTTTCAGGGGCGTTGGTAGATAAAAATCAAATAAATAGAGAGAATTATATGCTGACTGTTTGGGGTCGGAATAACTCGACCAATGTCAAAAAAGTACTTTGGTGTTTAGAAGGACTGGGTATCAGCTATCAGCGCATTGATGTCGGTGGCCAATATGGCAAGCTCAATGATCCCCTGTATCGCTCAATGAATCCAAATGGCCTGATCCCTTGCCTGCAAGATGGAGACTTCATCCTGTGGGAGTCCAATACGATTGTCCGCTATCTGGCCGCACAATACGGCGATAGTGCACTTTATTTACCTGATGCACAGTTACGCGCAGGGGCAGAAAAGTGGATGGATTGGGCCACTTCCAGCATGGTGGAGCCGTTTAAAGCGGTGTTTATCGGGTTGGTACGCACCCCACCAGAACAGCAGGATAAAGTGAAAATTGCTCAGGGTATGACACAACTCAATACCCTGATGGCAATTGCCGATCACGCACTTGAGAAACAAGCGTATCTGTCTGGCGATAAATTCGGTATTGGGGATATCCCGTTAGGGTGCCTGGCCTATGCCTGGTTTAACCTGTCGATCGAACGTCCATCACTGCCAAGTTTACAGCGGTGGTATCACAGCGTGTCACAACGTGCTGCATTCAAAAAAGTGATTGATATTGGCCTGAGTTGATTAAACAGGGGTGAGCTAACGCCGCTAACACCCCTGTGGCTTCAAGGACAAAGGGAGTACCCAAAGTCATTGGAGTCACAGGTAGGCAGCAAGCGAACAAATCCCGATGAGCTTACTCAAGTAAGTGATTCGGGTGAGTGAACGCCGCTAACCCCCCAGTGACTTCAAGGACAAAGGGAGTACCCAAAGTCATTGGAGTCACAGGTAGGCAGCAAGCGAACAAATCCCGATGAGCTTACTCAAGTAAGTGATTCGGGTGAGTGAACGCCGCTAACCCCCCTGTGGCTTCAAGGACAAAGGGAGATTAGAAATCGTAGCTGGCACCAACCATATAACGGCGCCCATCCAGCACTTTATCGTTAACTTCGATATCTACACGTTTATCCAGTACGTTATACACGCCTCCCATCAAACGGAACTCTTTGGTCAGTTGATAGTTAGCCCCTAAATCGACAAAAGTGTAAGACGGCGTTTTATTGCCCATACTGGTACGATCAAGATACTCTGATGTTCTACCCCGGTAGTTAGCCCGAACCCAGGTGGCTAATTCTTCATTTGCCTGCCAGTTCAGCGTACCGTTCAACATGTGCTTAGGCATCTGGTTCAACGGTTGACCCGAGAATTGCCCACTTTTCTGCTCAGATTGAGTAAAGGTGTAGTTCGATGTCAGTGACCAGGCTTTATTGATTTCCCAACCGAAAGTCGCTTCCACACCACGGGTCATGGCTTTATCCACGTTGGTGCGATCACTAATAAATTTATAGCTGGTACCATTGATCATACATTGGCCGGACGCATTGCCCGTGGTATCAGTACAACGGCGTACCTCGGTGATTTTATCTTTAAAATCAGTATTAAACAGTGTCACACCGGCATTCATACCTTCCTGATCATCCCACAGCACACCAATTTCCTGGCTGAGGCTTCTTTCTGGTTTCAGGTTGGCATTACCGACAATGATAGCAGGATCACCCCGACCACCGCCGGTGATTTGTCCCCAGTTTTCCGTGGCCTGACGTAAATCAGGTGAACGATAGCCACCAGATACCCCGCCCTTTAATGTCCATTGTTCAGCCAGATGCCAGACACCGTACAGACGTGGTGTCCAGTGAGTACCGTAGTTTTCGTCCTGATCCATACGGACACCACCGGTCAGCGCGAAATCATTGGTCATCTGCCATTCATCTTCTGCAAATAACGCCCAACTCCAACGGGTCAATTTAGTCAAATCTTTGGCGGAGGCTAGTTGATTACCCTTGTCATTCAGCTCTTCATAACGATATTGACCGCCAAGAATTAAAGTATGGCTATCGAACAGGAATGAGGTTTGGCTATTAAAGATATTATCAACACTCTTCATGTCACGTGATGGATTACGGGTTTCATCTCGTTGAACATAGCTGGTTGAATTACCGAAATCATAATAACCGTGGTGGGTAATCGCATAATTATTACGGTCATATTGCACGTCACTGCTTTTACCGGTTAATGCCACTGAACGCCCGGCGGTTGAGTTTCGGTCCTGCACATAATGGCCGATATCAAAATCAAATTCGTTTTTATCATCGGGAGTCAGGGTAAATGTTGCCGCACCGTTTCTCATGCGCTGTTCATTGTAGCCATCGATTATCTTATCTTCGCTACGATGCGAGAGAAGCCCGCTAACTTTCAATCCCAGCAAGCCATCAATTAATGGACCAGAAGCGTAAGCATTGGTCTGATATATATCGCCGGAGTCTGAATCCTCCTGCAAGGTGGCATCTGCGCGCACCGTGCCTTGCCACTCTTTACCCACCTTCCGGGTAATAACGTTGATTACCCCTCCCATGGCATCCGAACCATATAAAGAGGACATCGGGCCACGTACAACTTCAATACGCTCAATGGCGGCAAGTGGTGGCAGCCAGCCTTGCTCAATCCCTGAACCGTCGCTGTTAGGGCGGGTGCTACGGGTATCAACACGTTTACCATCCACCAGAATCAGGGTGTATTTAGCGGACATGCCACGAATACTGATATCACTGTGGCTACCACCACCGGTGACAACAACGCCGGGAACATCTTTCAGCGCATCGGTAATATCACGATAGGCTTTATTTTCAATCTGCTCGCGGGTAACCACAGAAATAGATGCCGCAGAATCTTGAATGCGTTGTTGGAAACCGGATGCCGTGACAACCATGGTGTCAGTTGCCGTGGTATTTTTTGTTTCAGCGGCGGATGCCTGAGATGAGATAATTGCAGCTATCACTAATGCCGCACTGTGAGATTTTCTAAAACCCTTGTTAACCTTAACCATTACACGATCTCCATGAGGTGTAAATTTATCAACAACCTTTTCAGCAGGCGTTTTTTACTTGCAGCAATGCCGCCTGGCGGACAGGTGAAAATTTATTTTTTATTAATGTCGGCAATAGCTCACCACAGCAGAAATATCGCTTCCGGCCCTTTCTGCCTAATTATTATTTTATGAAATCTGTTACTGCCAAAATATACCCAAAGTAATTAGAGTCACGGGTGAACTGCGTCCCGATGCGCTTAGACGAGTAAGTGAATCGGGTGAACCAGCATCGCTAACCCCCCCTTTGGCCATGCTCCGTGACGACTGTTGCACCGCTTCCCCTTATCGTTCCTTATAAGATGGCGCTAACAATAAAACAAACGATAATACTTATCAATAAGATTGCGATAAACAATTAGGTACAATACGATGTAAATCCTTATTTTATAATATTATTTAATCAATAAGCCTGATTTATCCCCGCATTCAAAAGGGCAATAAAGAGAAGTTAGCGAAATTATTTGCTTAACTTTGCTTAAATAATCACCAGCTTACAGCCCAAAAAAAGGGCGATAAGATTATCGCCCTGCCATCACTATGGCTTAATTTTGATTAGCGCTAAAAACTAGTCAGCGGTCATCACCGGCTTTGTCGGCTCAGGATTATCTTCACTGTCATCACGCCATTTCGGGAATTCCATCTCTTGGTATTTGATAACCTTAGTGCCACGGCTCAATTTGTAGCCAAACCAAATCACCAGGAACAATGGAATACCAATATAGGTTGCAGTCACACCATACCAATCAATGCGGTCTTGCAAGAAAGCCTGATAGTTCTGCCCCAAAGTAATAACCAAACACAGTACGAAGGCGAAAATCGGCCCTATCGGGAAGAAACCAGACTGATACGGTAAGTCGTTCAAGTCACGGCCTTGCATCATATAGCCACGGCGGAAACGATAATGGCTGATAGCAATACCCAACCAAGCAATAAAGCCAGTCATACCTGAGGTATTAAGTAACCACAGATACACAGTTTGGTTGCCAAACATTGAACTTAGGAAGCACAATCCGGCCACTACCGTGGTGGCATACAGAGCATTACGTGGCACCCCGCCCTCAGACAGCTTGGCAAAGATACGTGGCGCTTTACCTTCTGAGGCCAGGGTAAACAACATACGGGTTGAGGCATACATCCCCGAGTTACCCGCTGACAACACTGCCGTCAGGATAACCGCATTCATCACCGCGGCCGCTGACAGCAAACCTGCATTCTGGAATACCAGCGTGAATGGGCTAACACTGATATCTTTGACATCATTACGTAACAGACTTGGATCGGTATACGGAATAATCAGGCTGATAATCAAAATAGCAAAGATATAGAACAGTAAAATACGCCAGAACACCTTGCGCACTGCGCGTGGAATATTTTTACCTGGATCTTTTGATTCACCGGCCGCAATACCAATCAGTTCAGTGCCTTGGAAAGAGAAACCAACAATCATTGCCACACCAATCATCGCCGAGAAGCCCCCTGCAAAGGGTGCATCACCAATGGTCCAGTTGTGCCAACCCGCGCTCTCACCGCCTTTCATAATGCCGCTAATCATCATTACACCAATAATGATGAAGATAATGACTGTGGTGACTTTAATCAGTGAGAACCAGTATTCCGCTTCACCAAAGCCTTTTACTGAGATGTAGTTCAGTAAAAACATCAGGGCGAGGAACAGCGCACTCCAAATCCAGCCTGGTGCGTCTGGGAACCAGTAATTCATCACCAATTGTGCCGCGACCAAGTCAACAGCGATAGTGACGGCCCAGTTGTACCAATAGTTCCAGCCAAGGGCGAAACCAAAGCCTTCCTCGACGTATTTGGAGCCATAAGTTGAAAATGAGCCTGATACCGGCATAAATGCCGCCAGCTCACCGAGACTGGTCATCAGGAAATAAACCATCAGGCCAATCAATGCATAGGAGAGCAATGCTCCACCCGGGCCTGCTTGCGATACCGTTGCCCCTGAGGCAACAAACAAACCGGTACCAATAGAACCACCGATAGCAATCATGGCTAAGTGCCGTGATTTAAGCTCCCGACGTAAACGCTGCGCACCCTGCTGCACTGGGATTTTAGTATTTTGCTGAGTCATTCTTACCCTAATCCACCCTTAAAAAATAAGGCGGGATTGTAACAAATCCCACCGACTCTGATAGTAACAATGCGCTGATATAAGATACCTTCATGATCCCGGTGCAATTATTAGCAAAAGCTCATTTGCCAGTAAAAGCCTCTCTCTATCGGGTATTCTTGCCGCAATAGCCAATATCATTGGTGTAAAACGCTTAAAAACCTTATCCCTACAGGAGTAACTCACTCTCGGCTAATTCTGCGGTTCAGACCTCTTCCTGACAGTAGCTGAGAAAGCGCTGCAAGGCGTTAGAGATATGTTTTTGCCGATGATGAATCAGATATAAGGTTCGTATCAGTGGTGGCAAAGGGATGTTGAGTACGATCAGTTCGCCGTTGGCCAGTTGATCGGCAATCACCCGGCGCGACAAACAACTGATTCCCATGCCATAACGCACCGCCCGCTTAATCGCTTCTGAATTCCCAAGCTCCATAACCAACTTGAAATGCGGTAATTTTGCCAACAGTAAGTGATCGAGCACTTCGCGAGTGCCAGAACCGCGCTCACGTAGGATCCAAGCTGCATCGGCCAGTTCTTCCAGTGTCAGCATCTTATGGCATAACGGATTATCTGGGGCCGCAAACACCACCAACTCATCCTGTTGCCAGGCTTTAGTCATCAGTTCCGGCATATGGCACGGCCCTTCAATCAGCCCCAGATCACCGCGAAAATCTGCCACTGCTTCAATCACATCCTGACTGTTACCGATATTCAATTCCAGCGGTGTGTCGGGAAAGTCACGCCGGTATTTGGCAATCATGCCCGGTAACATATAGTTACCAATAGTGCTGCTGGCAGCAATCCGCAACGCGCCTAAGTCCTGCAAAAAAAGCTGTTCTATTTCAATTGCCTGATCCAGCAATGCCAATGCTTTGGGATAAAGCAACCGCCCATGCTCATTGGTGACTAAACGCTTACCGACCCTATCAAACAGTTGCACCCTCAATTGCCCTTCCAAATCCGCCAACGCAGCGCTGACTGCCGATTGTGAAAGCGCGAGCACAACCGAGGCTTGGGTCGTAGAGCCGCTTTTTAGCACCTCAGTAAAGACTTCAAGTTGACGTAAGGTTATGTGCATAACGGTCTCTGTAGTAAAAAATGGAGGACGCTATCATCACTCTGTTCGTCAGTGACTGGATGAAACGAGCTACCTAATTAGTTGTTAATACAATAACTGACGGACAAAAGTGTACCCAATAGATTTCAAAATACAGGCCGACGGCAAGCAACAGAACCCTCGATGAGCTTACACCAGTAAGTGATTCGAGTGAGCGAGCACAGCCAACACACCTGTAACATGAACGATGGCGGGTATATAGCCTCTATTACCGTATAAGACTAACACCTTTGAGTAAAATCGGGAGGTTATCGGCGGATGAAATTAAGCAGTAAGAATACTATTCATTATCATCTGAATAAAAGAATATGCGGTAAATAATAGCCACTATAGCGCTGATAACCGCGTTAAAAATCAACCAGATAAATAATAAATAGCTAAACGTTTGAGATAAAGGAATCCCACGTTCACTCTTGAAGGGATTAAAATGGGGTAGCGGGACAATATGAAAAGGATTCAAGTTATATAACTTGAAAAAATAAGCGATCAAATAAGGAGGGATCAACAAATAAATAAGTGAGGCAATCACCAATATCACCCACAGCGACTTTTCATGTTTTGCTTTCTTCATATCAAAACTGCTGCCTTGACGGTTATGGGGATACCCCCGCCCGTGTACATTTCCGTTATGTATATCATACCAAACTTCATGGTCATTCACGCTCCCTCACAGAGATAGGCAAAATCAGGTGTTGGGCGCTGCCATCACCGCCCTTACCACTTATATAGATTAATTATAAATATATAATGAATTTATCTATTAAGATTGAAGTCGTTAAACTGTGTGCAATCTTTACAGAACACAGGACACAAACATGGCGACTTCTCATACTAAAGAACTCCCTCGAACACATCAGTTCCCCCTAAGCCGCTATATTGCGGGCTTGGTGTTAACCGGCGTGATTACCGGGTTGGCGCTCAACGTGGGTGATATGCCGTGGTTTATCAATATGGGGTTGGGGGCACTGACGCTGGCCATTTTGTTTGGCATCGTGGTCGGCAATACCTTGTATCCGTGGGTACAACCCGTCTGCTCTGATGGCGTCGTCTTCGCCAAACAGCATTTATTGCGTCTGGGTATCATTTTATACGGCTTCCGGCTGACCTTTCAACAAGTGGCGGATGTGGGGGCTACCGGTATGGTTATTGACCTTTTGACCCTCAGTTCAACCTTTGTGCTGGCATGTTGGCTGGGTAAACGGGTATTTGGTCTGGACCAGCAAACCGTAATGTTAATTGGTGCCGGTAGCAGTATTTGTGGCGCCGCAGCTATTATGGCCACCGAGCCGGTGCTAAAAGCTGATGCCAGCAAAGTGGCGGTTGCTGTCGCCACTGTGGTGATTTTCGGCACGCTCGCCATTTTTGTCTACCCATGGTTGTATCAGCTAAACCTGCATTACCAATGGTTGCCGTTTAGTCAGGAAACCTTTGGTATTTTTGCCGGTTCAACGATTCATGAGGTCGCACAGGTGGTTGCCGCCGGGCATGCCATCGGTGATCAAGCTGAAAACGCCGCCGTGATTACTAAAATGATCCGGGTAATGATGCTGGCTCCATTCCTGTTGTTACTCTCAGCCTATTTGGCGCGTTGCAACATCAAAGCCGGCAGTGAAAAACGGGAAAAAAGTGCCATCACTATTCCTTGGTTTGCAGTGATATTTATTCTGATGGCCGGGTTTAACTCACTGAATCTATTACCTGCGGCATGGGTGAATCACCTGATTACACTGGACACCATTTTGCTGGCGATGGCGATGGCCGCACTCGGACTGACCACTCATGTGGGCTCTATCCGTCAGGCTGGGGTAAAACCGTTATTATTGGCACTGCTGCTGTTTGTCTGGCTGATAGTCGGTGGGACCGGCATCAATTTGCTGGTGCAACATATCGCGGCATAAAACCTGTCACGTCAGGGCCGCTCGCGGCCCTTTTCTTTTCCTTGCAGCTTCGCCCATTCAATCATGGCGTTATCAGTGCCATAATGGCCCGGTTATCAAAGGAGAATGGAATGAAATTTGTCGGTGCACATGTCAGCGCAGCAGGTGGTGTAGACCAGGCTGTTATTCGGGCGCACGAACTTGAGGCCACCGCCTTTGCCCTGTTTACCAAGAATCAACGTCAGTGGCGTGCCGCACCGCTGGCAGAAGATGTGATAGAGAAGTTCAAGCAAGCTTGTGAGCTATACGGTTATAGCTCCGCTCAAATTCTGCCACATGACAGCTATCTGATTAATCTGGGCCATCCCGTCACTGAAGCGCTAGAGAAATCCCGCGAAGCCTTTATCGACGAGATAGCCCGCTGTCAACAACTGGGGCTGTCATTACTGAATTTCCACCCAGGCAGCCATTTACTGCAAATTGATGAAGATAAGTGTCTGGCACGTATTGCCGAATCTATCAATATGGCGCTCGATGTCAGTGAAGGGGTGACAGCGGTGATTGAAAACACCGCCGGTCAGGGCAGTAATCTGGGGTTTAAGTTTGAGCACCTGGCCGCCATCATTGATGGGGTGGAAGATAAGAGCCGCGTCGGTGTCTGCATTGATACTTGCCATGCTTTTGCTGCCGGTTATGATCTGCGCACGGAAGAAGATTGCGAACATACCTTCAAGCAACTTAGCGATATCGTCGGGTTTCAGTATCTGCGCGGTATGCATCTTAATGATGCGAAAAGTGAATTTAACAGCCGGGTCGATCGACACCACAGTCTCGGTGAGGGCAATATTGGTAAAACCGTGTTCAGCTATATTATGCGTGATCCCCGTTTTGATAATATCCCGCTGATTTTAGAAACGGTCAATCCTGATATTTGGGCTGAAGAGATAGCCTGGCTGAAGTCACAAGCTGAACTCACAAGCTAACGTTTAGCTGAATGGTATTTAGCCGAATCACAGTGAGTAAACATAAAAAAAACCGGCACATAAGGCCGGTTTTTTATGGGTGAAGCTTATGATGCCAGGCTTATGCCGCTTTTGCGACCACGACATCAGCGCGTTTCAACATCGCATACAGACCACCGGCCAATACGGTACCGGCAATGATTGCCACCAGATACAGCAGCACCGGATGAATTGCCCCAGGGATCAGTAACACGAACAAACCACCGTGTGGGGCCATCAGTTGCGCACCGAATGCCATAGACAATGCACCTGTCAGCGCACCACCGGCGATACAGCACGGCAAGACACGCATCGGGTCACGGGCAGCAAACGGAATTGCCCCTTCAGAGATAAAGCACAGCCCCAGAACCAATGCAGCCTTGCCCCCTTCCTGCTCACCTTTGTCAAACTTGTGACGTGCCAACAGTGTTGCCAGTCCCATCGCCAGCGGAGGAACCATCCCTGCGGCCATGATAGCGGCCATCGGCGCGTAAACAGAAGAACTCAGGAGTGCCACACCAAACGCGTAGGCGGCTTTGTTCACCGGCCCCCCCATATCGGTACACATCATGGCGCCGAGGATAGCCCCCAACAACACGGCATTGGCGGTACCCATGGATTGCAGCCAGTTAGTCAGACCTGCCATGATTTTTGCCACCGGCGTACCGACCACATAAATCATAATCAAACCCACTATCAGACTCGCTACCAGTGGAATAATCAATATCGGTTTAAGTGCTTCCATACTTTGCGGCAAACGCAGCTTAGTGCTGATTGCTTTCGCCACATAACCGGCCAGGAAACCTGCGATAATACCGCCGAGGAAACCAGCCCCGGTACTCACTGCCAACATCCCGCCAATCAAGCCTGGGGTCAGACCCGGACGATCAGCAATTGAGAATGCAATGAAACCGGCCAGAACAGGTACCATCAGCGCAAAAGCAGAACCGCCACCAATTTGCATCAAGGCGGCAGCCAATGTGCCTTTCACTTCAAAGGCTTTAATACCGAACACAAATGACAGGGCAATACACAAGCCGCCAGCAACCACCATTGGCAACATGTAAGACACACCGGTCAGTAGGTGACGATAAGGACCACCGGTTTCTGTTTTTTTGGTACCGGTGCTGCTGCCGGTTTTAGGCTGATAGACTTCAGCTTCAACCAGTGCTTTATCCAGTTCTTGTACGGTTTTCTTCAGCGCCAAACCTGTCGTGGTACGGTACATCGGTTTGCCAGCAAACTTATCCAAATCCACTTCAATATCCGCAGCAACAATCACCAGATCAGCCGCAGCCACTTCTTCTGGTGTAATTGCATTACCGGCACCAACGGAGCCTCGGGTTTCTACCTTCACCCACCAGCCACGTTTTTTCGCTTCACTTTCAATGGCTTCAGCAGCCATAAAGGTGTGTGCTACGCCTGTCGGGCAGGCGGTAATAGCCACAATACGTTTCGGGCCAACCACCGTGGTGGTCGCGGGTGCGACAGCAACCGCAGCCTGGTAAGGTTTAGCCTGCGCAATGGCTTGCGCCAGGAAACCATCAGGATCGCGCACCGCTTTTTCCACATCACCGATATAGAGTTTTTTACCGTTCAGCGCACTGTCAGCCGGGGCTGATTGCCCGGCGACAATCACCAGCTCTGCATCAGTGGCATTCTCAACCCAGCTCAGTCCTGCTTTTGCCGCCGCAGCACCCAACATCAGTGTCGCAAGGTGGCCTCTGGCCTGCCCGAGCGAACTGTCTATTATTAGTAGCGTTTTCATTTCGCCTCCAGGGATTAATTAAAGGGTTTCAGGTCGACTCTTGCCATCATGGCTGCCAACTGCGGGCGATCCGTAATACCAACATTGCTCTGACTCACCGCCAAAGCTGCAACTGCTGTTGCCAGACGCAGCGTGTGCTCGCTGGACTCGCGCATTAACAAACCATAAATCAGGCCACCGACCATGGAGTCACCAGCACCGACGGTACTGACCACTTCACAGGCGGGTGGTTTTGCCAACCAGGCACCCGACGCATTGACCCACAATGCCCCTTCAGCCCCGAGAGAAATCACCACATGAGCAATCCCTTGATCACGCAGAGCGTGTGCGGCTTCTACCACATCACCCAATTCAGGTAATGGACGACCCGCCCAGATCTCCAGTTCACGACGATTGGGTTTCACCAACCAAGGTGAGGCTTTCAGGCCTGCGACCAATGCTTCACGACTGCTGTCGAAAATAATGCACGGGCATTGGCTACGCAGGCGTTTCATCCAATCGGTAAAGTCATCAGGGTTTACGCCCTCGGGCAAGCTACCACTGACCGCGACCATATCGAATTGCCCCAACCAGCTCAGCGAGTCAGTGACAAAACGATCCCAATCCGGTTTATTGACTTCAAAACCGGAGAAGTTGAAATCGGTCACTTCGCCATCTTTTTCTGTCAGCTTGACGTTAATGCGAGTACGGCCCGGTACCACCTGAAAGCGGTTAGCAATACCCAGCTCGCTGAATAACAGTTGAAAACCGTCTTGGTTATCTTTACCCAGGAAGCCACCGACCGTGACATCAATCCCTAGGTCTTTCAGCACCTTGGCAACATTAATCCCTTTACCAGCGGCATGCAGGCCGGCAGTTTTCACCAAATTAACTTCACCGCGTTCAATTTCAGGGCAAAAACCCACCAGATCATAAGCTGGGTTCAGCGTGATGGTTGCAACTCTTCTGCTCATGCTGCCCCCTCGCCCAAACCGGCGGCGATAGCTTCACCAATAGCATCCAATGCTGCTTGTGCATCTTCACCACTGGCGGTAAAGCGCAGGCGATTGCCTTTTTTAACCCCTAAAGCCACAACTTTCATCAGACTACGTCCATTAGCGGGTTTACCGGTGCCGTCCAGATTGGTCACGGTGATTTCACTGGTAAACTGTTTGATTGTATTGACTAAAATCGTCCCTGGGCGCGCATGTAACCCGTGTTCATTACGGATAGCAAACTCAGCGCTTAATACTTCATTCTGCTCGACATACTCACTGGTGAGCAACGCTAGCAAGGCGGCAGCATCAGCGTTCAGCAAAGCGTCAGCTTTTTTCGCCAACAGTAAATCACTTAAATAGTTCAATACCGACAGCGGTTGGTCATCGGCCACGGAGAGCGTCAGCAACAGCGCCACTTTTTCGCCATGGTGCTCAAATGCAGCTACCGGGCGGCTTACTGTGGCAGCACTGACCAAATTACCTTCAGTACTGTCGCTCAGCCAGATACCCTGTCCCAAATTGAGTGGCTCACGGGTAATGACATCGCTGACAAAATGAGCATCTACTGCGCCAATTTGTTGCAAGCGACCGGCATTCAGTGCTTGCAGCGTGATCAGATTGTCAGCCGCCACATCGATTGCGATCAGTGACGTGTCAAAATGGAATTCAGCGGTTTTTTGCTCACCCATCAGCAAACTGCGTAACTCTTCAGCCGAGGTAGTTTTCGCCAGACGTGCAGCAACGGCATCATCACTTAATACATGGGTCAGTTGGCGTAACAATGCCAGATGTTCATCTGAACGCGCGGCGATACCGATTACAATATAGGCGGTTTGATCTTCGCCCCATGCAATACCCTGCGGGAATTGGAAAACTTGCACACCGGTGTTTAGCACCAGGTCGCGAGTATCAGTGGTACCATGTGGAATGGCAATGCCATTACCCAGGTAAGTAGAGGTTTGCTGCTCGCGGGCCAGCATGCCATCGACATAAGCGGCGGCAACACAGCCAGCCTGAGTAAGTGCTGCAGCAACCTGAGTAATAGCATCGTTTTTGCTGTCTGCCTGTGCAGCCAGATGGATATCTTGCGTAGATAACTGGAACATAAATCTCCTCTCTTGCTGAAATTGAATCGTTTCAGCTTTAATGAGAAAAAGGAGCGTTACCCTTTATCATTTGGTGACGAGATAACGCTGAAACGTTTCAAGTAGTGTGTTTCCGACTGAGAATATATGCAAGTTTTCTGCTTCTATTCTTGATGGATTTTTGACAGCCCGCACATTTTCGTGGTGAATATAACTCCGTCAGCAGTAAAAAAACCATAATAGCTGATGGTTGCTGACCTTCATTTAACAGGAGTCCGTACAATGTCCGTTGCAGTCGGTGTGGGTGTCATTATCGTTAATCAACAAGGTGAGGTGTTACTGGGTAAACGTTGCGGTCAGCACGCCCCTTATTGGTCGATTCCCGGTGGTCACATGGAGGCTGGAGAGTCTTTTGAACAAGCCGCAAAACGTGAAATAGCCGAAGAAACAGGCTTAAATATCAAAGATATAAGTGTTATCGCGTTATGCAATAACATCGCCACCTGGCGCGCAGAAGGTAAACATACCGTTTCCGTTTGCTTGTTGGCGCAACACGCCGGTGGGCAGCCAGAGCTGAAAGAACCAGACAAGTGTCAGCAATGGCTATGGTGCAATCCGCGGGAATTACCCGAACCTCATTTTGAAGCCAGTCGTCATGCCATCGATTTATGGTTAAATAAGCAGTTCTATTATCCCTTCGACTAAAAAATAGCGCTATACCCGTCATACTTCAAGCTGCATGTGCGTTGGCTGCCATCACTCACCCGAGTCATTGAGTTATCTCAACTCCTTGGGTTCATTTCGTTGCCGCCTTCCTGTAACTTGAATTATTTAGGTTATATAACAAGGTATATAACCCTTTAATTCAGAGAGTTATTTGTGGTATAGCGCTAAAACTGACTGATACCTCGCATTTATATTCAGCAAATCTGAACTAATATTGCTAAATACCCCTAACGAGTTAGTCATCAGCACCAAATCCCCCTACAATAGACCTACTTATTTTATGGGGAATACTTATCGCTAGTGGATAAGGGTCTGTTGGCAGATTATCTGGCCTTTTGAGTATCGAGGCATTAGATAACTTCGTTTTACCAATAACTATTAGATATATTAAGTGGGGCAATTTATGAGCAAGAAACAAACTGGCTTCGTGAAGCGACGCCGGTGGGGATGGTTATGGCTCCTGCTGATCGGCATCATTATTGGTGCTGCACTATTAGCAGGTACCGCCACCGTCTTTCATAAAACCAGTGATACCGCGTTCTGCGTGTCCTGTCACACCATGCAACAGCCATTGGCTGAATATCAAGGCAGTGTCCACTTCCAAAACACCAAAGGCATCCGTGCTGAATGTGCTGACTGCCATGTGCCACACGAACCGCTTGATTATCTGTGGACCAAAATCCGCGCGGTCAAAGATATCTACGGTGAAATGGTTGGCACTATTAATACACCTGAGAAATATGAAGCCCATAAACTCGCCATGGCGCAGTCGGTATGGAAAACGCTAAAAGAGAATGACTCGGCCACTTGCCGCTCATGTCACAGCTTTGATGCGATGGATATCACCGGACAAAGTGCTGAAGCGCGGATTCAGCATCCGGTGGCAATTAAGCAAGGTGAAACCTGTATCGATTGCCATAAAGGTGTGGCCCATATCCTGCCGGATATGAGTGAGGTGACCCAGGCTGGCGCGGCAGAGTTGGCAACTGCGGCGGCACAAACACCCGCAACGGCGACCACTTTATATACCATCGCCACCGAGCCTTTCTTTATGAATGCTGGTGACAGCCATAACGCCGGTAACCTGATGCCCTCAACACAAGTTGAAGTGGTAAAACAGCAAGGTGATCAGGTGTTGGTTGATGTTAAAGGCTGGCAGCAAGATGGGGTGGCCGAAGTGTTCTATGCCGCACAAGGGAAACGTATTCTGAGTGTATTACTGGGCGAGGACGCACAAAAAGCGCTGAAAACATTGAATACGCAGACCGATGCAGAAACCAATCTGGTTTGGCATCAAGTTGCACTACAGGTGTGGTTACCTAAGAAACAACTCGTTGATGATCAACAGAAAATTTGGCGCTATGCCGCAGATATGATGTCGGCCAACTGTACCGGCTGCCACGGTTTAACCGCACTGGATCGCTTCAACGCTAACCAATGGATTGGGGTAATCAAAGGCATGGCACCACGCACCTCCCTGACTCAGGAACAGTTGCGTGTGATGACACAGTATGTACAAAAACATGCCAGTGATATGCCGGCCAAGCTGTAAATAAGAGGCGAAAATGACTAAATACGAACAACAACCGTTAGAAATGAGCCGCCGTCGCTTCTTACTCGGAACCAGCGCACTGGCTGTATTGCCTATCGTTGGTGGCCTGTGGCCCAAATCTGCATTAGCCCAAGCCATCAGTCAGGCATTACCACAGTTTCTGGCACTGCGTCAGGCGCAAAAAGGTATTCTGACCGGCGCTCATTGGGGCGCATTTGAAGCTATCGTTGAGAACGGCCGGATGATCGGTGTGCAACCTGTCAAAGATGATCCATGGCCGAATGACCTGATCACTATGGCACCCTATCAGGTGCATGCCGATAACCGCATCAAATACCCGATGGTGCGTAAAAGTTGGTTGGAAGGCGGCCCCGGCAGCCATACCGAACTGCGTGGCCGGGATGAGTGGGTACGCGTCAGTTGGGATAAAGCCACTGAACTGGTATGCGGCGAAATTGTGCGGGTGCAGAAAGACCACGGTCCGCAAGCGCTGTACGCCGGATCTTATGGCTGGAAAAGTGTGGGGATGCTACATAACAGCCGCACGCTACTACAACGCTTAATGAACCTGAGTGGGGGTTTTTTGGGCTATGCCGGTGACTATTCAACCGGTGCGGCACAGGTGATTATGACCCACGTCATGGGGTCAATGGAGGTCTACGAACAGCAGACGGCCTGGCCAAACGTGGTAGATAACAGTGAACTGGTGATCCTCTGGGGCTGTAACCCGATGATCACCTTGAAAAACAGTTGGAATATCCCCGATCATGTGGGTCAAACTGGTTTTGAAGCGCTGAAGAAGAAAGGTACCAAAGTTATCAGTATTGATCCGGTGCATAACGACAGTGCCAAATTCACCAATGCACAATGGATTGCGCCACGGCCATATACCGACAGCGCCATGTTGATCGGTATCGCCCATACGCTATTGACAGAAAAACTGCATAATCCTGACTTTATAAAAACCTACACCATTGGTTTTGATAAATTCCAGGCCTATCTGCTCGGTGAAACTGACGGTCAGCCGAAAAACGCAGAATGGGCGGCGGATATCAGTGGTGTGGATGCCGATGTGTTGCGCCAACTGGCGCGAGATATGGCTAAACAGCGCACCATGATTATGGGGGGTTGGGGGATTCAACGTCAGCATCACGGTGAGCAGCAACACTGGTTACTGGTCACGGTCGCGGCAATGCTGGGCCAAATTGGCCTGCCGGGTGGCGGCTTTGGCTTCAGCTATCACTACTCCTCTGGCGGTAGCCCAACGGCCAAGGGCGGCATTTTACCGGGGATTTCTGCCGGGAGTGCACCGAAGAACTCACCATCGCCGATTCCAGTGGCGCGGATTGCCGAATGTTTGGCCAATCCAGGGAAAGTCATTGATTTCAATGGCACCAAAGTCACCTATCCAGATGTCAAAATGGTCTATGTGGCCGGTGGCAATACTTTCCATCAGCATCAGGATACCAACAATCTGGTGAAAGCCTGGCAGCACCCTGAAACCATTGTGGTTAACGAACCCTATTGGACCGCCACCGCCAAGCACGCCGATATTGTATTACCGGCGACCACCAGCTATGAGCGTAATGATCTGGAAATGGGCGGCGACTACTCACAACTTTATGTCTTCCCGATGCACCAGTGCGTACCGCCACAGCATGAAGCGCGTAATGATTTTGATATCTTCGCGGCGATGGCCACCAAGCTGGGGGTGATTGATGCCTTTACCGAGGGCAAAGATGAGACTCAGTGGCTGAAAGCGATGTACGACGATATGAAGTCACAGGCCCGTACCGCACGGGTCGCCCTGCCGCCATTCGATATGTTCTGGCAATCGAACAACTACATTCGCTTCCCTATCCCCGAAGCGAACCAGCAGTGGGTGCGCTTTGCTGATTATCGTGACAATCCATTGCTCAACCCGCTGGGTACCCCGTCTGGCAAGATTGAGATCTACTCCGATACTATCGCTAAAATGGAATACGCCGATTGTCAGGGGATCCCGACCTGGATGCCACCTCATGAATGGTATCGCGGGGTGGAAGCGAAGAAATATCCACTGTCGCTAAACACCGCACACCCAATCAACCGGCTGCATTCACAGTTAGATAACACACCACTACGTGAAAAATACGCCGTGGCCGATCGGGAAGCGATACTGATAAGCCCACAGGATGCCAAGGGGCGTAACATTGTTAATGGCGATTTAGTCCGTGCGTTCAATGACCGTGGGCAGATATTGGTAGGTGCTGTGGTATCTGAAGATGTACGTCCAGGGGTGGTGCGCATCAGCGAAGGGGCATGGTTTGACCCGGCGGATCCAGCGGTACCGGGTTCCCTTTGTAAGAACGGCAATATCAACTGCCTGACTTTCGATATTGGTTCTTCCAGTCTGGCGCAGGGTAACTGTGGGCAAATGGCGCAGCTTGAGATTGAGAAGTATACCGGACCGGTGCTGAAAAACACCGCGCATGCGGTTCCTGCTGGGGCTTAGCCACCAGAAGAACCAAGGGTTAAGCGTACCAACGGGCACTCCGGCGTTTCGCGTCGTTTACGGCCCGAACAGCACGCTTCCCCTTAGATTACTGACAAAGTCCCGGCCTATTGGCGGGGACTTTACTTTAATAGGGGTAGGCTAACAGGTGGTCAAGAGACGGTTTTTATTCCCCAACAAGGAGCACTTCAATCCCACCTTTTCGTAATCCATTCAAACTTTCCTCTGGAATACCTTTATCGGTGATAACCATATGTATGCGCTGGGTATCAATTATTTTATGCAGGCTGGAGCGGTTAAATTTACTGGAATCAGTGACCACAATGATGCGTTCCACGACTTCACACATTCGGCGATTTAGGCGAGCTTCGTCTTCATTATGCGTGCTCACACCGCGCTCAAGACTGATGGCGTCTACCCCCAGAAAAAGTATATCGAAATGATAATTTTGCAAGGACTGGTCAGCCTGATCCCCATAGAAGGAAAGGGACTGGCGGCGTAAGTGCCCTCCTGTCATCAGCAATTCCACGCCCTCAGCCTCAAGCAGCGCGTTCGCCACATTCATACCGTTTGTCATAGCAATGACCTCCTTATGATTACGCATATGACGCGCTATTTCATTAGTGGTCGTGCCCGAGTCTAGAATCACGCGGTGCCCAGGTTTAATCAGATTTGCAGCAACGCGAGCAATATCGCGTTTTAAAGAAATATTAAGGGAGCTTTTATCTTCTACCGTGGGTTCAACGCCAGGTGTGCCAGCATCACACACCAGCGCACCGCCGTATGCACGTACAGCAATCCCCTGCTTTTCCAGAAAGGCCAAATCGTTGCGGATAGTCACCGTAGAAACACCAAAGAATGACGATAAATCATTAACCTGAACACTTCCTTGCTGACGAAGCCGCTGAATGATCTGCTCACGCCTTTCACTGGTACCCGTTATACGCTTGTCCATTACTGAATCGGTATTGCTCATATCAGATCCTTCCCAAAAGCCTTTCGTTTCATTTCACTTTATCTATTAACACCTTTCTTTTGCCGGAAAGCAAGTCTTTACATCAGGCCAAACCGTGCTACCACCCGATAAAAAAGCCTTTCATTATGTTTCTTTTGCGAAACAGATCCCATTTCCATTATCTTTCGTTTTGTTTTTATCAACCCATAAAGCAGTATCAATGAAACAAACCGAAAGACTAAAGTAATCAAAACCCCATACGGAGAGGAAAGTGAAACATTTAACCGAGTTTGTGGCCGACCATAAGCACGATAAGCGATGTGGCATTTTTGCCGTCTGTTCTGCTCACCCATTGGTTCTGGAAGCAGCAATGCGCCACGCCCGGGACGCGCAATCCATCTTATTAATAGAAGCCACCTCCAATCAGGTGGATCAGTATGGCGGCTATACCGGTATGACCCCAGATGACTTCCGTGGTTTTGTTGAGCAAATGGCGGATAAACACCACTTCCCTCGCAATCAGTTGGTGTTAGGGGGCGATCATCTGGGGCCAAATCGCTGGCAAAACGCCCCAGCCGCAGAAGCGATGTTTCATGCAGAAGAACTTATTCGCCATTATGTCGCGGCTGGCTTTAAGAAAATTCACCTTGATTGCAGTATGTCTTGTGCGGATGACCCAGTGCCATTAACAGATGAAATCGTCGCCGGGAGAGCAGCAAGGCTTGCCTTAATTGCAGAACAGACCCGCAAGGAAAAACAAGGTTCGTCTGATCTGGTTTATGTTATTGGAACGGAAGTCCCTGTTCCAGGAGGAGCACATGAAACGCTGTCAACGCTGATGGTTACCTCTCCCCAAGCGGCAAAAGCAACGCTTGAAGCTCATCGTCATGCTTTTGAACAACAAGGTCTGCACGACCTGTGGCCACGCATTATCGGGCTAGTCGTCCAACCCGGTGTAGAATTCGATCATACTCATGTTATTGATTATCAACCTGAGAAATCTCTTGCTCTGAGCCAGACTATCGAAGAGTTTGACACGATGGTCTTTGAAGCTCACTCCACCGATTACCAAACTCCGCTCGCCCTACAACAGCTAGTTCAGCACCACTTTGCCATTTTGAAAGTGGGTCCGGCACTCACTTTCGCGTTACGTGAAGCGCTATTTTCACTGGCCGCTATCGAGCAGGAACTCCGCCCCGCATACCAATGTTCGGGGCTACGAGATGTGCTGGAAAGCGTCATGCAGGAACACCCGGAGCACTGGAAACAGCATTATCACGGTAATAACGATGAACGTCGTCTGGCGCGCGGCTACAGCTATTCTGATCGCGTTCGTTACTACTGGCCCGATCACCACATTGACGAGGCTTATGCTCGGTTAGTAAATAATTTAACGGACAAACCGCTGCCCTTGCCGTTGATCAGCCAGTATCTGCCACTTCAATACGTTAAGGTCCGTGAAGGCCGGCTCGCGGCAACACCGCACGAACTGATTATTGACCATATTCAGGATGTATTGCGCCAGTACCATGCAGCCTGCATGGGAACATCGTCATCCCATTAACACAATGATAATAAGGAATAAAACATGCCAAACATTGTATTAAGTCGTATTGATGAGCGCCTGATTCACGGCCAGGTTGGTGTTCAATGGGTTGGTTTTGCCGGAGCAAATCTGGTGTTGGTTGCCAATGATGAAGTTGCCGAAGATCAGGTTCAACAAAACCTGATGGAAATGGTTCTGGCAGAAGGGATTGCCGTGCGCTTCTGGCCACTGCAAAAAGTGATCGACAATATTCATCGTGCAACCGATCGGCAGAAAATTTTACTGGTCTGCAAAAGTCCCGAAGACTTTCTAACGCTGGTCAACGGTGACGTACCCGTGGCCCGAATCAATGTCGGCAACATGCATTATGCCGAAGGTAAACAACAAATAGCGAAAACCGTCTCTGTCGATGATCAGGATATTGCCGCTTTCTATGGCCTGAGAAAAGCAGGGGTGGAATGTTTTATTCAGGGCGTGCCGACCGAGCCCGCTCAGGATCTCTACAAACTCCTCTGAGGTATTTTCTATGGAAATTAGCTTATTACAGGCATCCGCGTTGGGGATTCTGGCCTTTATTGCTGGCTTGGATATGTTCAACGGCCTGACACATATGCACCGCCCGGTGGTCCTTGGGCCGTTGGTTGGCCTGATCCTTGGCGACCTTCATATGGGGATACTCACTGGTGGTACTCTGGAACTGGTCTGGATGGGGCTTGCTCCACTGGCCGGTGCCCAGCCGCCGAATGTGATTATCGGTACTATTGTCGGCACGGCTTTTGCTATTACTGCCGGTGTAAAACCGGAGGTCGCGGTTGGGGTTGCCGTGCCGTTCGCCGTGGCGGTGCAAATGGGCATCACCTTCTTATTCTCTATCATGTCTGGTGTGATGGCGCGCTGCGACCGGATGGCGGCAAATGCGGATACCGACGGCATTGAACGCGTTAATTATCTGGCCCTGCTGGCTCTGGGGACGTTCTATTTTCTGTGTGCATTCTTGCCCATCTATTTTGGTGCTGAGCATGCGAAGACGGTCATTGATGTCTTGCCAGCCCGCCTGATAGATGGCCTTGGTGTCGCCGGTGGCATCATGCCTGCAATCGGCTTTGCCGTATTGCTGAAAATAATGATGAAAAACGTTTATATCCCCTACTTCATTCTTGGCTTTGTTGCTGCGGCCTGGCTGAAACTGCCGGTACTGGCGATTGCCGCCGCAGCCTTGGCAATGGCGTTAATCGATTTCATGCGTAAAGACTCAACTCCGCAGCAGACTTCCAGCACTCAGAAAGAGGAATTCGAAGATGGCATCTAATACTCAGGTTCTGCCAAGCGCTAACGTCACTGAAAAGCCGGTCATTGATAGCAACGACAATATCTATGAAGACCAAAGTATCGGTGCGGAGCTGACAAAGAAAGATATCAACCGCGTGGCATGGCGTTCCATGCTGCTGCAAGCCTCATTTAACTATGAGCGTATGCAGGCTTCCGGCTGGCTGTATGGCATATTGCCCGCGCTGAAAAAGATCCACACCAATAAAAATGATCTGGCGCGGGCGATGAAAGGCCATATGGGGTTCTTCAACACCCATCCTTTCTTGGTGACGTTTGTCATCGGCATCATACTGGCGATGGAACGTTCAAAACAGGATGTGAACAGTATTCAAAGTACGAAAATCGCCGTTGGTGCGCCACTGGGAGGGATTGGTGATGCGATGTTTTGGCTGACCTTGCTCCCCATCTGTGGCGGTATTGGAGCCAGTTTGGCTCTGCAAGGTTCGATCCTCGGCGCCATCGTATTTCTCGTGATGTTTAATGTCGTCCATCTTGGGCTTCGTTTCGGGCTTGCTCACTATGCCTATCGCATGGGTGTCGCGGCTATCCCGCTAATCAAAGCCAATACACTTAAAGTGGGGCGAGCGGCGTCTATCGTTGGGATGACGGTGATCGGTGCACTTGTCGCCACCTACGTTCGCTTGTCCACCACGCTTGAAATCACCGCAGGCGATGCTGTGGTTAAGCTGCAAACCGATGTTATCGACAAACTGATGCCAGCCTTCCTTCCACTGGTATACACCCTCACGATGTACTGGTTAGTGCGCCGTGGCTGGAGCCCTCTGCGACTCATCGGGCTGACCGTGGTATTAGGCGTTGTTGGAAAATTTGGCCACTTTTTGTAAGCAAGAGGAAACTCCATGTTAAGCATTATTCTTAGCGGTCACGGTGGGTTTGCCACCGGACTGGAAAAAGCGATGAAACAAATACTTGGCGAACAACAGCAAGTGATAGCCATCGATTTTCCTGAAAGCTCCTCCACCGCGCTGCTTACCGCTCAGTTTGAAGAGGCGTTAGCTAATCTGGATGAAAAAGAAGGGCTAATTTTTTTGACGGATTTGCTCGGAGGTACCCCCTTCCGCGTGGCCTCGACGCTGGCAATGCAGAAAGCAGAACGTGAAGTGATCACCGGAGTAAATCTACAGCTTTTGCTGGAGATGGTGCTGGAGCGCGATGGCCTCAGTAGTAAAGAGTTCCGCCTTCAAGCGCTAGAGTGTGGTCACCGAGGGTTGACCAGTCTGGTGGACGAAATGGGCCGTTATCGCGAAGCCACCCCTGTCGAGGAAGGAATATGACAGCACTGTTGCGGGCCAGACGGGTGCTAACCGAGCATGGCTGGCTCGACGATCATCAGTTACACATAGATGGCAACACCATCGTGGCCATCGAGCCAATCCCCGCAGGGGTTACGCTGCGCGACGTTGAACTACTGTGCCCAGCCTATATCGATATTCATGTCCACGGCGGTGATGGTGTCGATGTCATGGATGACTCGCCAGAGATACTGGATCAGTTGGCATTGTATAAAGCACGCGAAGGGGTGGGTGGCTGGTTGCCGACCACCGTCACCGCTCCCCTTGGGGAAATAGAGTGTGCACTGCGGCGTATTGCGCTGCGCTACCATCAAGGTGGACAAGGTGCGACGGTGTTGGGTAGCTATCTTGAAGGCCCTTACTTCACCCCGCAGAACAAAGGGGCACATCCACCGGAGCTGTTCCGTGAGCTGGACATTACCGAGCTAAATAGGTTGATTGACGTGTCACAAAACACATTACGTGTTGTGGCATTGGCACCTGAGAAATCGGGTGCGCTGGCGGCAATTAAGCATCTAAAAAGCCAGGGGATAAAGGTCATGCTCGGCCACAGCGCGGCGAACTATGAAGAAACTATTCGTGCGTTTGATGTGGGAGCCGATGGACTGGTGCATTGCTTTAACGGTATGACAGGTCTTCATCACCGTAATCCCGGCATGGTTGGCGCAGGGCTCACCGATAAGCGAGCATGGCTTGAGTTGATAGCAGATGGTCACCATGTTCACCCCGCAGTAATGAGCCTTTGCTGTAGCTGCGCCAAGCCTCGAATATTGCTGATAACCGATGCGATGAGCGCGGCTGGCATGCCTGATGGTGACTATGCGATTTGCGGTCATCCAGTAACAATGCAACAGGGTATTGTCCGTACTGCCTCTGGCGGGCTGGCCGGAAGTACACTTTCGTTGGATGCAGCGGTGCGAAATCTGGTCAATAACGTGGGTGTACCTGCTGCGGATGCAATTCATATGGCCTCGCTGCACCCTGCCAAAATGCTGGGGCTTGACCACACATACGGCTCTCTATTGGCAGGCAAACGAGCCAACATTATCGCGCTTGATTCGCGGCTCATGCTACAAACCATTTGGATTGATGGACAACGAATCGCCCTGTAGACCTTTCATTATACATCACTTTGGTTTGTGGCCAATTCCGCCACAAACCTTTCCTTTCCTTTCTTTATGCTCTAGCTCACTTATTAAATAAATATAATATATCCATATAAATCAATAAAATAAAACCAAAAAGTCCACTTTCAGATCACGTTTTTCGTTTTATTACTTTTCTTATATTGACCTTTCGTTTTCTTTTCTATAGATTTTCACTTAGACATAAAATTGATGAAATGAAATGAAACGAAAGATTGTCATGTTCTACTTTGTACTGACCCATTGAATATGTACTACTAAGGACTGAGTTATGAGCGAAACCCAATCTGCCGGTACTTGCGGCACATCAACCTGGACTGAAAAAGAGATCCGCCAGCAACCAGCAAGCTGGATCCGATCGTTAAAAAACATTGAACGTCAACGTAACGATATCGACACTTTCCTTGCGCCGCTCCTGCAAACATCTGACCTACAGATTGTCCTGACAGGTGCCGGTACCTCAGCATTTATCGGCGATATTATTGCGCCGTGGCTGTCGCGCCATAGCGAGAGAAATTTTGTCGCAGTGCCCACAACAGACCTCGTTACTAACCCTGCTGACTATTTATCTCCCCAGCGCCCGACACTGCTCATCTCCTTTGCACGCTCTGGTAACAGCCCTGAAAGCGTCGCCGCAGTGGACTTAGCCAACCAACTCGTCAGCCAGTGCCACCATCTGGTCATCACCTGCAATGAAGCCGGCAGCTTGTATCACAATGCGTTGAAAAGTGATAACGCACTGGCGCTGTTAATGCCAACCGAAACCCATGACCGTGGTTTCGCCATGACCAGTAGCATCAGCACCATGATGGCCAGTTGTTTGGCTGTCTTCGCCCCCGAGGTCATCAACAGCACCAGTTTTCAGGATGTAGCAACGCGCTGTAAGCAGATAGTTGCTTCGCAGGGCGACTTTAGCACTGCCGTATTTGGTGACCTTCCCTTTAAACGGATTGTTTACCTCGGCAGTGGCGGATTACAAGGCGTGGCGCGCGAATCAGCACTGAAAGTGCTGGAGCTAACGGCTGGTAAATTAGCGGCGTTTTATGAGTCCCCCACCGGCTTTCGCCACGGACCAAAATCACTGGTTAACGCTGAAACGCTGGTTGTGGTGTTTGTTTCAAGCCACCCTTATACCCGTCAATACGACCTCGATTTGCTGGCTGAGTTGCGCCGCGACCAACAAGCGATGCGCGTCGTAGCGATTTGTGCCGAATCCAGCCCAGAAATCGACGCAGGCCCGCATATTTTGTTACCCGCAGCCCGAGAATTTATTGATGTCGAACAGGCGTTCTGCTTCCTGATGTACACACAGATTTTCGCTCTCAGCGAATCTATCAAAGCAGGTATCACCCCCGACACGCCTTCCGCCAGCGGCACGGTAAACCGTGTAGTGAAAGGCGTCGTTATTCATCCCTGGAAAGGCTGAGAGGATCACTACATGAGCATTATTTCTACCAAATATCTTTTGCAGGATGCGCAGGCTCGGCGCTACGCCGTACCTGCTTTTAATATCCATAACGCGGAAACCATTCAGGCCATTCTAGAAGTTTGCAAAGAGATGCAATCACCGGTGATCCTTGCAGGTACGCCCGGCACCTTTAAGCACATCGCTTTTGAAGAAATCTACGCACTGTGCGAAGCCTACTCTGAAAGTTATGGCATGCCGCTCGCGCTGCATCTCGACCATCACGAGTCACTGGACGATATCAGCCGCAAGGTCAACGCCGGTGTACGCAGTGCGATGATTGACGGTAGCCACTTCCCATTTGCTGAGAATGTGTCTCTGGTGAAGAGTGTTGTCGATTTTTGTCATCGCCACGATTGTAGCGTTGAAGCTGAGTTAGGGCGTCTGGGGGGGGTGGAAGACGATATGGATGTCGATGAGGAGAGTGCTTTTCTCACTGACCCACAAGAAGCGCGTCGCTTTGTGGAACTTACCGGTGTCGATAGCCTCGCGGTTGCGATCGGAACAGCCCACGGCCTGTACGCCAAACGGCCCAAAATTGATTTCCAGCGCCTGGCAGAAATCCATGAAACCGTCGATATTCCATTGGTTCTACATGGTGCAAGCGATGTCCCTGATGACTATGTCAGACGAGCCATTGAACTGGGTGTTTGCAAAGTAAACGTAGCAACTGAGTTGAAAATCGCCTTCGCAGCGGCGGTGAAAAAATGGTTTGGCGATAACCCGGAAGGTAACGACCCGCGCTATTACATGCGCGTCGGTATGGATGCCATGAAAGACGTCGTGCGCAGTAAAATCATCGTCTGTGGATCAGCTAATAAGTTAATCCCCGAAACTGAAACCTCGCTATAAATCTTGTGTCATCAAAATGTTGCCCGGCTACCGTCGGGTAACATCATGAATTCTAATCATTATCAGACTCAAAGCACCGACTCAAAATGCAAATAACCTTTCTGGACCTCAAATAACAAGGATATCGTATGAGAACAATCATAAAGAGCTCGTTATTATTATTGCTGATGAGCAATGGCGCCTTTGCCTCCGAATACTTGCTGAATAACAATAAAATCTCCCTCTCTTTTGACGATACAAACTCAGCGGTGGTGATGAAAGATAAGCTTTCAGGCCACAAGCTTGCGCCGGTGGAGTTGTTCTTTCTAACACTGCCCAACGAAGAGGTTATTCACGCAGCCGATTTTAAAATTAAAAATGTCAGCCAAAAAGATGATGCAATTCATATCGACTATGAACATAAAGATTTTGATGTCACCGTGGTGCTCAACGTACTAAAAGGTCAATACGCCAGTATTGACTACCGTATTCAGGCCAAAGGTCAGGCACGGGATGTTGCGAAAATCACCTTCTTCCCAACCAAAGGGCAATCCCAGGCACCTTATGTGGACGGCGCAATTAATAGCTCCCCCATTATCGCTGACAGCTTCTTTATTCTGCCGGAAAAACCGATCGTCAATACCTATGCATATGAAACAACAACTAATCTGAATGTCGCGTTAAAAACACCGATTAAAATGGAGACGCCCGTCAGCTTCACCCTGTATTTCGGCACGTTTGAAGAAAACAACCAGTTGCGTCGCAGCTTTAACCAATTTATCAACAGCATGCGCGCGCGCCCATATCAACCCTACCTTCACTACAATAGCTGGATGGATATTGGTTTCTTCACCACCTACACCGAGCAAGAAGTACTCAACCGGATGGATACCTACGCCGACGAACTGATTAAAAAACGCGGGGTAAAACTTGATGGTTTTCTACTGGATGACGGCTGGGATGACCGCACCGGTAAATGGCTGTTCGGCCCAGCATTCAGTAAGGGATTCGGCGGAGTGAAACAGAAAGCTGACAGCTTACATACTTCGGTAGGTTTATGGCTGTCACCTTGGGGAGGCTATAACAAACCGCGCGATATTCGCGTCTCACATGCCAAAGAAAACGGCTTCGAAACCGTTGATGGGAAATTCGCACTCTCCGGCCCCAATTACTTCCGTAATTTTAATGAGCAAATCATTAAGCTTATCAAAAACGAACATATCACCTCCTTCAAGCTAGACGGTATGGGCAACGCCAATTCGTATATCCCAGGCAGCCAGTTCGCCTCTGACTTTGACGCCTCCATCGAGCTGATTAAAAACATGCGCGAGGCCAATAAAGATCTGTTTATCAACCTGACCACCGGCACCGATGCCAGCCCCTCATGGCTGTTCTACGCGGACGCTATCTGGCGTCAGGGCGATAATATCAACCTGTTTGGCAAAGGTTCCCCCGCTCAGCAATGGATGACCTACCGCGATGCTGAAACCTACCGTTCCATCGTGCGCAAAGGCCCGCTATTCCCGATAAACTCGCTGATGTACCACGGCATTGTTAGCGCGGAAAATGCCTATTTTGGGTTGGAAAAAGTGCAGACCGACCATGACTTTGCTGATCAGGTCTGGAGCTACTTTGCAACGGGAACCCAACTACAAGAGCTTTACATCACGCCGTCCATGTTAAATAACAACAAATGGGATACGCTGGCGACCGCCGCTAAATGGTCACGGAAAAATAGCGATGTGCTGGTTGATACCCATTGGATTGGCGGTGACCCTACGGCACTGGACGTTTATGGCTGGGCCTCGTGGAATAAAGATAAAGCGGTATTTGGATTGCGTAATCCATCCGACAAAGAACAAAGTTACTATTTAGATCTCACTAAAAACTTCGAAATTCCGAGCGGCGAAGCAACGAGCTTCACACTTAAGACGGTATATGGCACCAATGCAACTCTGCCACTCGATTACAGTAAGCCGGCGATTGTTACGCTAAAACCACTGGAAACACTCGTCATCGAAGCAACACAGATGACTAATATGAAGTAACGCGCCTATCAGACCTGTCGTAATAATGCCGCCCGTTCTATCACGAAGGGGCGGTATCCGCTTCCAGCTTAATCAAATAGACCAACGCTTGTTCTCGGGTATCAGCGCACATCTCCCGCAATGCTTGTAAGCTGGCACATACTGCCGGGCGAGAAGGGGAATGAAAAATGGCGCAACGCATAGTCTCATCCAAATGCAGACAACGGGTATTGGCAGGCTTACCGAATGGCATACCGGGGATCGGGCTGGAAATAGAAGGAGCAATACAGCAGGCACCGCAATCTGAGCGACAGTCCATCAGCAGGCTCCTGTAGGCTGGTGGAATAACAGCAGACAATAGCAATCACCCCCATTAACTACCAGCACTATCCTTGCTCGGCGGTTTAATAACCGATCCATGCCATAGGCGGTGCTTTTCACCTCCGCACCATCAGTTCACTTTTTAACCGTTACAATCCCAGTTTGTACGATATTCAATCACAAGTTAATACCATTACCAGACTAATCACTGATCATATGATCGGCATGAGTATATTCGTCTGTTTACAGAATCCTCGCCAACATGTACCATTAAGCTAGTACAAAAGAACCACTAACCTATCATTTATAGCCCGCGTCATTAACGTTACAGCAAGGCAACAAATTCTGCTGTAGCGGCAAAGATGAAGGATATTTGGAGTTACCGATGTCGATGGATGTATCCCAACCGTTATCACGCCCTTCCGTTCTTGGCGGAGCGATGATAGTCGCCGGAACCGCTGTAGGTGCGGGAATGTTCTCAATCCCAATCGTCACAGCCGGGGTATGGTTCAGCGGCTCAGTAATACTGCTGATTTATACCTGGGCTTGTATGCTGATTTCTGGCTTGATGATTTTGGAAGCTAACCTGAACTACCCCACCGGGGCCAGCTTTCACACCATGGTACAAGACCTGCTGGGTAAGATCTGGAGTTCCATCAATGGATTGTCGATAACCTTTGTGCTCTACATCCTGACCTACGCCTATATCTCCGCCGGTGGCTCAATCATTTCTCACACCCTGCAAAATGTCGTGGGGATTGGTCAGACCGGTGCTGGCTTTATCTTTGTGTTATTGGTCGCATTTATCGTTTGGTTATCGACCCGCGCAGTGGATCGCTTAAGTACGATATTAATCGGCGGAATGGTAATTACATTTGTCATGTCGGTTGGTGACATGTTTAGCCATGTACAAAGTGCCATTCTATTCAATCAAACTGATAGCAGCGCCCACTATTTACCTTATGCACTGGCCGCACTGCCCTACTTACTGACCTCATTTGGTTATCACGGTAATGTACCGGGGCTGGTGAAGTACTACCACAAAGACAGCAAAGCAGTGGTGCGCAGCCTGCTGTACGGCACCCTGATCGCGTTAATCATTTATGTCCTATGGCAGTATGCTATTCAAGGTAATATCGCCCGTGACGCCTTCAAACAGGTGATTGCTGACGGTGGCAACATCGGTAGCCTGCTAAAACAGATGGACACCATTTCGACCAGTCAGGCCACCAGCCAGTTACTCAATGCCTTCTCTTATATGGCGCTGGCTAGCTCATTCCTTGGGGTATCTCTGGGGTTGTTTGATTATATCGCCGACTTCTTTAAATTTAGTGATACCCGTAACCGGCGGACTAAATCAGCACTGATCACTTTTGTGCCACCGACCCTCGGTGCGCTGCTGTTCCCAAATGGCTTCTTATATGCCATTGGATTTGCCGGTTTAGCGGCTACCATTTGGGCGGTAATTGTGCCAGCGCTGATGGCGCGGGCCAGCCGTAAACGCTTCCCACTGGCTGTTTATCGTGCTCCCGGCGGGCGTTTGATGATTGGTTTTATCATCCTGTTTGGTTTGATCAATGCCATTACCCATATTGCCGCACTATTGGGCTGGTTACCGGTCTATCAATAGGGTCATTTTTACACCGGAATAACACTCTTTTTAGCGCTATCTCCAAAGCGTTTACTGTTGCCGCCAGGCCGCAAGCGAATACCCCCAGCGACTTCAAATATGGCGGCGATATTTGCTTGCCTGAAACTGGCGGCGCGAGTAACTTGTCGCAACTTATCTTCAATCCTGATTGGCGGTTAATAAATGGCTAGAGCTAACGAAATAAAACGTGGTATGGCGGTCAACCTCAACGGCAAGTTACTGCTGGTGAAAGATATTGATGTGCAAAGCCCAAGCGCCCGTGGCGCAAGTACCCTGTATAAAATGCGGTTTTCTGATGTGCGGACCGGTTTAAAAGTTGAAGAGCGTTTTAAAGGCGATGAGATCCTCGATACCATCACCCTGACCCGCCGATCAGTGAATTTCTCTTACATCGATGGCGACGAATACATCTTTATGGATGATGAAGATTTCACCCCTTATAACTTCAAAAAAGAACAGATCGAAGAAGAGCTGTTATTTATTCCTGAAGGGGGCATGCCAGGCATGCAGGTTCTGACGATGGATGGTCAATTATTGGCGCTGGAATTGCCGCAGACCGTTGATATGGAAATTGCTGATACCGCCCCAAGCATTAAAGGCGCATCGGCCAGTGCTCGCAACAAACCTGCTGTGATGAGCACCGGCTTATCTATTCAGGTGCCGGAATATATCAGCCCGGGTGAGAAAATCCGTATTCATATTGCAGAACGCCGTTATATGGGCCGCGCTGAATAATACCCAATATTCTTAATTTTTCAATATGTTAAGAGCCGGAAAACCGGCCCTTAACTGTTTTATACCCTATAGATTTCAAGATGCAGGAAGGCGGCAAGCAAGATAACCCCGATGAGCTTACATAAGTAAGTGATTCGGGTTATTGAGTGCAGCCAACACACCTGCAGTTTGAAAGATGGCGGGTTATTTTAGCTCAGGGAAGAACGCCCGCTTCAGCGCCAACTCCACACCACGCACCTCAGCTAACCCTTTCAAACGGCCAATCGCCGAATAGCCCGGATTGGTTTTCTTATGCAAATCATCCAGCATCTGATGACCGTGGTCTGGGCGCATCGGGATCGGACGCATATCACCGGCAGTCTGGCGGCGTTGCTCTTCGGTCAAGATGGCTTTGACGACGGAATACATGTCCACATCGCCTTGCAGATGGCCGCCTTCATGGAAGGTCTTTGGGTTCCCTTCGCGGCAGGTCGAGCGTAAATGCGTAAAATGAATACGATCACCAAAGGTTTCGATCATCTTCACCAGATCGTTGTCAGCCCGCACCCCATAAGAGCCGGTGCACATAGTAAAACCGTTATGAATACTATCAACTGTCTCTTTCAGCCACTGCATATCTTCAATGGTGGAAACAATCCGCGGTAGGCCAAGGATTGGGCGCGGTGGATCATCGGGATGTACCGCCATACGCAGACCAACCTGTTCGGCAACCGGTATAATGGCTTGCAGGAAGTGAGCCATATTTTCACGCAGTTGCGCTTTATCGATGCCGTCATACTCCGCCAAACGTGCACGGAATTGATCCAGTGTATAACCTTCTTCAGCCCCCGGCAGACCAGCAATAATATTGCCCGTCAGCTTGGCAATATCCGCTTCAGTCATCGCATCGAAGTAATCTGCTGCCTGCGCCTGTTCTTCCGCAGTGTAATCATTCACCGCACCAGGGCGTTTAAGGATATGCAGTTCGAAGGTAGCAAATGCTATCTGATCGAAACGTAATGCTTTGGAACCATCTGGCAGTTGATATTCCAGATCTGTGCGTGTCCAGTCGAGCACTGGCATAAAGTTATAGCACACGGTATCAATACCGCAGGCAGCCAGATTACGCAGCGTTTGCTGATAATTTTCAATATGTTGCTGATAGTTGCCACTGTGCGTTTTGATCTCTTCATGAATCGGGACACTTTCAACTACCGACCACACCAAACCTTTTGCGGCAAGCTCTGCCTGACGTTGCTTGATCTCACTCACCGGCCATACTTCACCATTCGGGATGTGATGTAATGCTGTCACTACTCCAGTTGCACCCGCCTGACGGATATCATCCAGCGACACCGGATCATGCGGGCCATACCAACGCCATGTTTGTTCCATTTATTTTTACCTTCTCTGCGTAAACTGTTCAGGTGCTAAAAATGTTGTTATACCGATTTCCAAGAGGTATCACTCAGCTTTATCCTTACTTTTTAACCGCCGGGTGTCAAAAAGCAAAACCTCATTGGTTGATCCACCTCACGAATATAACCAATATTGGACTTACCAATTTTATTTTCTGTCATATGGCTTTACACTGCAAGCCGATATTCATGGCAACGAGCAAAAGAAAATGGTCAGTATGGTGTGGCTTCTTTCCTACAAACAGCCGACTAAACTGGTCTAACAACTTTTTATTTGCCACCTTTTATGTCAGCCCCTTTGTAATAATCGTGGGGTGAATGATTTTGGAGCCACGTATGAACACCATTGCCAACAGCCCCCTTCCCTCAACCGTACAGCAGCCTACTTATGATAGAACAGCACTGAAAAGCCGCATTGTTCACATTGGCTTTGGTGCATTTCATCGCGCCCATCAGGCACTGCTCACTGACCGGGTGTTAAATAAACAAGGGGGCGACTGGGGCATTTGCGAAGTCAGCTTGTTTGGTGGCGACGTTTTGATTCAAAATTTACGCCAACAGAATCATCTCTTCTCAGTGCTGGAAAAAGGGGCGCAAGGTAATCAGGCCATTATTGTCGGTTCGGTATGCGAGTCAGTCCATGCCCGATTAGATGGCATCATCCAAGTATTGGAAAAATTGGCCGAACCACAAGTGGCGATTGTCTCACTGACGATTACTGAGAAAGGTTACTGCATCGAACCGGGTAGCGGCCAATTGGATCTGCAAAATGAGTTTATCCGCGCAGATCTGGCGATACCCGATGCGCCAACCTCCGCTCCCGGTATTCTGGTAGAAGCCCTGCGCTTACGTCGCTCACGCGGCCTGCCACCTTTTACTGTGCTTTCTTGCGATAATATTCCAGAAAATGGCCATGTCGTGAAAAATGCCGTCCTCGGCCTGGCTATGGCCCGAGACCCAGAACTGGCTAGTTGGATCAGTCAACATGTCACCTTCCCTAATACTATGGTCGACCGTATTGTTCCAGCCGCCACCGCTGAAACCTTGCAACAAATTGCCGATACCCTGAGCGTAGCAGACCCTTGTGGTATTGCCTGTGAGCCGTTCATTCAATGGGTAGTTGAAGACAAATTTGTCGCGGGCCGCCCGGACTGGGAAGTGGCTGGAGTACAATTGGTCGATGATGTCTTGCCATTCGAAGAAATGAAGCTGCGCATGTTAAACGGTAGCCACTCATACCTCTCCTATCTGGGTTATCTCGCCGGTTATCAACATATTAATGATTGTATGGCCGACAGTAACTATCGCCTCACCGCCCGTCGCCTGATGATGGATGAACAGGCCCCAACCTTGCGCGTTACCGGGGTGGATCTTAATGCCTATGCTGATCAATTGATTGAGCGCTACAGCAACCCGGCGTTAAAGCATCGCACCTGGCAAATTGCCATGGACGGTAGCCAAAAATTACCACAACGGATGCTCGATTCCGTGCGTTGGCATTTACAACATGGCGGCGCTTATCGCTGTCTGGCATTAGGTATCGCCGGTTGGATGCGCTATGTAGGAGGGATCGACGATAACGGCCAGGCCATAGATATCCGTGATCCGATGGCTGACAGCTTTAAAAAATGTGTCGCCAGCAGTGAAGATGGCGTGGCCCGGGTACAGAGTTTGCTCTCACTGAAGTCGCTGTTTGGTGAGTCCTTACCACAGCAGCCGGTATTTGTTGATGCAGTCACCGAGGCTTACCTCAGCTTGCAACAATTTGGCGCGAAAGAGAGTGTAAAACGTTTGGCACAGCAGGATTAATTTAGCGCGCTCACAGGGTGAGCCTCAAGAGTGAGGCTCATTAATTCCAATCGGGTAAGTGAGTGCAGCCAACACCGCTGCAACTTCAAGGCCGAAGGGTAAATTATTCTTCAAGCTGGTACGGCGCAGACTCAAACAAATAACCATCAAAATCAGGATGGTTGGCATCTGAAAGCTCGAGCAGTTTTAGTTTTACATTTTCCAAGTGCTGCCACATGGCTTGCTTAGCCGCTTTGCTGTCACGGCGTAACACCGCTTGCAAGATTTTCTGATGGTCTTCCAACCACTGCCAACGGTAGCTGAAATCCAGGGTGTGACGGTGAGCAACCTGCCACATGGCGCTGGTTTTGCGCGCTTGCCAGGCCTCTGTAACCATATTGGCTAGCACGCTATTTTGCGTCGATTGTGCCAGTAGGCAATGAAACAACTCATCAGCGCTTTCATCCACTGCCCCCGCAGCCAGTGCAGTCTTTTCCTGCTCGATGGCGTGACGCATTTTGATGATATCGGTTTTGGTCGCCTGCATGGCAGCAAAAGCGGCAACTTCGCTTTCCAGTAATTGGCGGGCTTGCAGTAATTCAAATGGGCCGTAACCACTATCAGAGGCCACTGCGGATTCACCGTTTGCTGGCATATCGGGCACGTTAACCACATAGACGCCTGAACCTTTGCGTACCTCCACCAATTTTTCCAGCTCCAGCATAATCAGTGCTTCACGAACCACACTGCGACTGACACTGAAATTTTCGGCGATGTCACGCTCAGGCGGTAAACGATCGCCTAAGTTGTATTGCCCGCTGACAATCGCCTCACGCAATTGACTGCCCACTTCCTGATATAACCGCATAACCTTATTTCCTGCATCAGGTATTGGCGTGACTAATACCAAATTGGCCTGACCAAAGGGTGTCTGAATGAGGGTTAGTATATCATGTGGTCGAACAATATCATTGTAGCGAAACAAGATGATTTTATTTGAATCGCATCATCCATCTAACACGGCTTATCACTGTGATAAGCCGTGCTTGTAGGAATGCGTCATATTGTTTGAATATATTAGAGATAAGTGACGGTGAAAATTCCCAGACTACGCTGCGGGTTCAACCATTCCAGATGGGAAGAAGCTAAATTACCAGGTAAACGGGCAGTGAGAGGCATATTAGCAGAAACAACTTGCCGTTGAGTCAATGTCTCACCATTACGATAACAGCGTGTGGTAATGATACTCTCGATGAAAGCGGTATCACATGGACTATCTACAATAGCACCAAAAAATGTAATTGTTCCTGTAGCAGACCGGGTAGATTGCGCACTACTTGCAGCAAAGGAGACTATCCATGAAAACATTATTGCTACGATAATTAGCACTCGAAAATTCATCATAACCACCTCGACTCTCATATCTGTCATTTTAAATGATAGAGGATTCCAGCCAGAGCGATGGGAATGAGCGAGCATTTTTTATTGCCCGACTCCGTTTATAACTCACTAAGATTCCTCGTAGAAGTGAATTATATTGCTTAGTCTTGCAACGCTATTAGGCGAGGTTCCTAACATACCTAGGAAATTGTCTGCCTTTTAGCCTTTTTCGTTTAATAATAAGCTTGGCTGGTGTTATATCCTCTTCTGATAACATCGACACCCATGAGCCTTTTCTTGAGAGGTTATTGAAAATAAATTTACGGTAGGAGGCCTCTGATGACAAAAACGAACTTGATTACTGGCTTTTTGGGGTGCGGTAAGACCACCACCATTCGCCATTTATTGTCACAAAAACCGCAAAATGAAAAATGGGCGGTACTGGTTAATGAATTTGGTGAGATTGGTATTGATGGTGCGCTATTAGCAGACAGCGGTGCGGTATTAAAAGAAATACCGGGCGGGTGCATGTGTTGTGTTAATGGGTTACCGATGCAAGTGGGTTTGAATATGCTGCTACAGCAGGCAAAACCGGATCGGTTATTAATCGAACCGACTGGATTGGGCCATCCAAAACAGATCTTGTCTTTATTAACCTCCGATATTTACCAACCCTGGATTGACCTGCGTGCCACCCTCTGTCTGGTCGATGCCCGCCAGTTAAGTGAACCGCGTTATACCGAAAATGAGAACTTCCGCGACCAACTGGCGGCCGCAGATATCATCGTGGCAAATAAGCAGGATACCTACACCTCACAGGACTACAGTGCATTGCAGCAATGGCATGACCGCCAATCCATGCCACGTCCACTTTATTATGCAGAACAAGGAAAGGTAGATGCGGCCCTGCTTGATATCCCACACAGTAATAATAATGAATTGCCTGACGGTACCCATCACCACGGTTCAGGGCGACAAAAAGGCTTGGCGGCACTCCGTTTAAAAGGGATCGAGCCTTGGCGGCGAGCGCTGAATCAGGGGCAAGGTTATCAGAGCTGTGGTTGGGTATTTAATGCTGAGACAGTGTTTGATACGGTTCCATTGTTGGAATGGATACGGTTAAATCCAGTGGAGCGGGTCAAAGGTGTTATGCGTATTGCCGAAGGCACTTTGGTGGTTAACCGGCAAGGTGCTGACTTGCAAATAGAAACACGTCAAATAGCACCACTGGACAGCCGAATTGAGCTGATTAGTGCCTCTGAAGCGGATTGGAACATGCTACAGCATCAATTACTGACTATCAGACTACATAAAGGGGTATGATATACCTCGATTTTTATTTGTTACACAATTCATACATTGATAATTTATAGGCCCCGCATGACTCGGCGTAATTTACCGACAATACTACTGCTCAATTTTCTTGGGATTGCTTTGTTCTTATCTTGGTATATCCCGGCGCACCATGGAATTTGGTTTAAAATAGACTCGGCAATATTCTTCTATTTTAACCAACACCTGCTGTCCAGCACGTCATTTCTGCATTGGGTGGCTATCACCAACAACCGGATTTTTGATGTTATTTCCCTAATATCTATGGGGCTGCTTTATTTGTACTTCTATATGAAGGAAACACCCGCGGGTCGCCGCCGCCTGATAGTCACCGGGTTTGTTATGCTATTAACTGCGGTGGTCCTCAATCAACTAGGTCATCTGCTGCCTGTTTCGCATCCCAGCCCGACACTGACGTTTGAAAATATAAATCGCGTCACCGGTATTCCAACCAAAGATGCCTCCAGTGATAGTTTCCCTGGCGACCATGGCATGATGCTGATGATCTTTGCCTGCTTTATGCTGCGCTATTTTTCCCGCGGTGCTTTTGCCATCGCCCTACTGATCGTCGTTATTTTTTCAATGCCACGGGTGATGATTGGCGCGCATTGGTTTACTGACATTGCGGTCGGCTCACTGTCGATAGTGCTGGTTGGGACAAGCTGGGTATTGCTGACGCCATTAAGTGACAAGATAATTGATGTGATTAACCGGAATCTACCAGGGGCAAAAAGCCAATAGCGTTATTGGCTTTATATTAAGGCAAAAAAGTTCATTTTTTGCCTTTCTCTCACCTTAACCTTTTCCTTCATTTATTGTTACCAAACGGCTACAAATCCAGCTATCCACTTTTAATCTGAAATTTTACATTATGTTACATAACCTTTAGCTATAATAATGGATGTAAAAGGTCTCGCCTTTTATTAATCATTACGGTAATCTCGAAAACGTTTGTGTTCGGATTTGGGTCATTCGCCTCTTGCATGATTAATATTGTGCGTTCTAGCACAGTTATTCAGTTAAGTGATTGTCTAATCGGATCTCAATCAATAATCTCGATTCGTTTGGTTTTTTTGGTAGCGACATCCGTCGTAAGGACAGCAAGGGAAAACAACAACAATGGTCAAGTCTCAACCTATTATGAGATATATTCTGCGGGTAATTCCTGCGGTTGCAGCAGCGGTAATGTTATCCGCGTGTAGTTCATCACAGACTTCGAACTTACATAATGCGCAAACTGAGATGCGTGCAGTTAATGACAAAGATGGGCTTTTACTGCAAGCCTCTCAGGATGAATTCGAAGCGATGGTACGCAACGTTGACGTCAAGTCGAAGATTTTAGAACAGTATGCAGGGTGGAAAGGGGTTCGTTATCGTTTAGGCGGTAGCAGCAAACGCGGTATTGATTGCTCCGCATTTGTACAAACCACTTTCCGTGAACAATTTGGTATGGATTTGCCACGCTCAACCTCTGAGCAGCAGGATCTTGGCAAAACAATCCAACGAACTAAATTGCGCCCCGGTGATTTGGTGCTGTTCCGTGCAGGTTCGACTGGCCGCCATGTAGGTATCTACTTAGGTAACGATAAATTTGTGCATGCATCGACCAGTGTCGGTGTGACGATATCGAGCCTAAATGAAGATTATTGGAATAAGCGTTATCGCGATGGCCGTCGTGTCCTAAGTAGCGGTTCGCGCAGTTAGCTGATTTTTATTCCTGTTGTCCGAGATACCAAACGAAACTGTAAAACGCTGCCATTGGCAGCGTTTTTTATTGTCTGAACATACCTCCTTATCCTTCCGCTACCAGCCCAATTTCCGGTCAATTTGTAGGAAACCTCCTTTTTTGGCTGGAGGGCGCGAAATCCAAGAATTTTCTGTGTAAGATAATTCCCGCTTAGCTGAGACTTTTCTGGCGATCAGAGATCTCTACCAACGATTTATCCTTATAAAATTATATAGGTCGTGTTAATAAGCTGGGGATTTGTTTTATCGAAGCATATTGCCAAAAATATATCGGTATAAATGAACGCTGCTTGTTTCAGTTATTTGATGCATTTAAACCGCATCTTTTATTTATATTGAATAGAGATTCAATTGGATAGGCTAATTACTGTTAACCCTGCGCATTGGCAAACTGGTAGCGTTGCGTTGCTAACTTAACTTATACTCATAACACTTTATCGATCATGCTGAGGAGCGGCGTAACATGGGTTCAAACAGTGCGTTCTCCCGCAATATTTTATCCAGACGCCATCTTGTAAAAAAAAGTGTCATCCTCGCACTCTGTTTTTTTATTTGCTTTGTCATTATTACTTTGTCATTACTTTATCGCAGTAGTGAACGTAAATTAACAACACAAAGTGATCATATTATCTCCTACGCCTCCCAGTTTCTAAATGAACTGACTACCACTATGTCTCAACTTATCCCGCTAAGTGACAAAAGTTGTGAGCAAGCCAGCCCGGCACTCCACTATCGGGCTGCATTTACTAATGGTGTCAGAGCATTTTTATTGGTTAGAGACAGTATCGCTTATTGCTCTTCAGCAACAGGTGATATGCAAGTCGCTGTCAGTGCGCTATATCCTAAAATAAACTTACATCAGCCGTTGGACTTTAAAATTCAGCAAGGCACCCCCATGATGCCCAGTAAACCTGCGGTCGGGGTGTGGTTGCGTGAAGCTGGGCGCGGCAATACCGGTGTATTGGCGACATTAGAATTAACCTTACACCCTTATTTATTGCTGAATTATTCAGATAATCAAGTCAACGGCTTAGCCATTATTATTGATGAATTAGCGGTAACGACTTTTGACTCTAAAGTCTTACCTATCAGCCAGCTACCGGCACGCGCCTCGCGTGAGATCCAGCTACCGGGCTACCCGATTAAAATATTGATTTATCATACTAGCCTGACAGCTGATGACATTCGCATGACCCTATTAGGAGGGCTATTACTTGCCGGTCTGGTTGGAATCCTTGCTTATTATATTTTAATTGCCAGCCAGAGTGCTGAAGCTGAAATTTTGCGCGGTATTCGACGCGGCGAATTCTTCGTTGAATATCAACCAGTATTTCGTTCACATGATCGTTCATTATCTGGCCTTGAAGCGCTTATTCGTTGGGAACATCCTATTGAAGGGCGCATATCCCCGGATCTTTTTATTCCGTATGCGGAAGCTCAACATCTGATTCAGCCATTAACCCAGCATCTATTTGAGTTAATCATCAAAGACAGTGAATTAATAGCAGACCACCTTCCGGCTGGGACTAAACTGGCCTTTAATATTTCCCCTGTCCATCTTGCTGATGATAACTTCCGCAAAGATGTTTCTCAGATGTTAAAGCAATTAAATACGGATATCTTGGCACCAGTATTCGAGATTACCGAGCGTGGTATGGTTGAAGAAGAGCTCGCTATTAAACAATTTGCCTGGCTGCGTTCTCAGGGGATACAAATTGCTGTCGATGATTTTGGTACCGGTCATAGCGCCCTGATCTATTTAGAACGTTTTACTTTAGATTATATTAAAATTGATCGTGGTTTTGTCAGCACCATCGGCATTAATACCGTAGCAGCACCGGTATTAGACGCAGTACTGATGCTGGCAAATAAACTCAATATTGAAACCGTCGCTGAAGGTGTTGAAACAGAGCAACAGCTCCAGTATTTGGCACATCATGGCGTAAACTACTTACAAGGTTACTTACTCAGCAAACCATTATCTGTTAAAGATCTCGTCATATTTTATAATAAAAAATAGTAACAAAAAAACATATTCAAAGTAATTGACGTTGCGGCCTGACTGCGCATACACAGCTCGAATGAGCTGATTCGAGTAAGTTATTTGGCTTAATGTTTGCTTTAATCCCCTGCAAACTGGTAATTTCGTTTAAGATTATTATTATCAGAATGAAACGCAGGAGCTTACCGCCAATATGTTGCCACGCCTATTTGCTGCCTTGGTACTTTCAGCCCTGAGTTTTGGCCTACAGGCTGAAACCATCAAAGAAGGCGTCTCTTTTGCCATACTGGGTGAACCTAAGTATTCATCCGATTTCAGCCATTTTGATTACGTCAATCCAGCCGCCCCGAAGGGTGGGGATATCACGCTATCGGCCATTGGTACCTTTGATAACTTTAACCGTTATGCATTGCGCGGTAACCCGGCGATACGCACTGAACGGCTGTATGACTCACTATTTGGTACCTCAGACGATGAGATTGGCAGCTACTATCCATTAATTGCCGAGTCCGCACGTTTTGCGCCTGACTTACACTGGATTGAAGTTGATATAAATCCACGTGCCCGTTTTCATGATAACACCCCTATTACCGCACAGGATGTCGCCTTCACCTTCAATAAATTTATGACCGAAGGTGTGCCACAATTTCGCATTATTTATAAAGGCGTACAGGTAAAAGCCATTTCCCGGCTGACAGTGCGTTTTGAATTCCCGGAACCGAATAAAGATAAAATGTTAGGTTTGTTTGGCTTACCGGTGATGCCTGCTCATTTCTGGCAAAACCATAAACTGAGTGATCCGCTGAGCAAGCCCCCCGTTGGCAGCGGCCCTTATCGCATCGGCAAATATAAGATGGGCCAGTTTATTACCTATGAACGGGTGAGAGATTACTGGGCAGCCAATCTGCCGGTTAACCGTGGCCAATATAATTTTGATACCATCCGCTACGACTACTATCTGGATGATAAAGTCGCATTGGAAGCCTTTAAAGCCGGTGCATTCGATTTCCGTGAGGAAACCTCACCGAAGAGTTGGGCGACACAATATGTCGGGGGTAATTTTGCGAAAAATTATATCGCCAAGCAGGATATTGTCGACAACTCAGCACAAAATACCCGATGGATGGCATTTAACGTTCAGCGCCCGATTTTTAGCGATCGACGAGTTCGCCAGGCACTGACGTTAGCTTTTGACTTTGACTGGATGAATAAAGCCTTCTATTTCAATAGTTATCAACGCACCAATAGTTTCTTCCAAAATACTGAATATGCGGCAAAAGGTTATCCAGATAGTGCCGAACTGGCTTGGCTGGGTCCGTTGAAGGGCAAAGTACCACCAGAGGTGTTCACACAGATTTATCAGCCGCCACAAACTGATGGCAGCGGCGACTCACGGGATAATCTGTTAAAAGCACGGGAATTGCTTAGCGAAGCAGGCTGGGAAGTGAAAAATCAGCAATTGGTTAACAGCAAAACCGGTAAGCCTTTTGTTTTTGAATTGCTGTTACTCAGTGGCAGTAACTTCCAATATGTTCAACCGTTTAAACATAATTTGCAGCGTTTGGGCATTACCATGAATATCCGCGAGGTTGACAGCTCCCAGTTTGTTAACCGCCTGCGCAGTCGGGATTACGATATGATCCCGACGGTTTACAGTGCCTTCCCCTACCCTAGCCCAAATCTGCAAATTTGGTGGAGCTCGGCTTATATCGATTCCAGTTATAACTCCTCCGGGATTAAAGATCCGGCTATTGACCAATTGATCGCAGAGATTATCAAACATCAGGATCAGCCAGAGGCATTACAGTCCCTTGGCCGGGCACTTGATAGGGTATTGACCTGGAACTATCTGATGATTCCGATGTGGTACTCCAACCATGCCCGCTTTGCCTATTGGGATAAATTCTCGATGCCGGCAGACCGCCCCACCTATTCGCTTGGGTTTGATAGCTGGTGGTTTGATGTCAACAAGGCAGCTCGTCTGCCAACAGAACGTCACTAGGGGGCTGCTGTGGGTGGATATCTATTACGGCGACTATTGCTGGTTATTCCCACGCTGTGGGCAATCATTACCATCAACTTTTTTATTGTGCAAATTGCACCGGGTGGGCCAGTTGATCAGGCGATTGCCAATATTGAATTGGGTCACTCCAGTGGGTTTACCGCCGGTGGCGGTGATGGTGGGCTGGGGGGGGCTAAAGTCGGCCTCAATGCGGCACAAGTGGGTGATAGCAACTATCGCGGTTCACGCGGGTTAGACCCAGAAGTTATTGCCGAAATCAAACAACGCTTTGGTTTTGACAAGCCGCTGCACCAGCGCTATTTCGATATGCTATGGAGCTATGTCCGCTTTGATTTTGGCGACAGCCTGTTCCGGGGTGAATCGGTAATGTCGTTAGTGAAACATAGCCTGCCGGTCTCTATTTCACTTGGGCTATGGAGCACGCTGATTATTTATCTGGTTTCTATTCCATTAGGCATTAAAAAGGCGGTGCGCAATGGATCAGCTTTTGATACCTGGAGCAGTACTCTCATTATAATCGGGTATGCCATTCCTTCGTTTCTGTTTGCGATTTTACTGGTGGTGTTGTTTTCCGGCGGCAGTTATTTCGATCTATTCCCACTACGGGGGCTGGTTTCCAGTAACTTTGATACCCTGCCGTGGTACGGCAAAATAACCGACTATTTGTGGCATATCACTTTACCGGTATTGGCTACCGTCATTGGCGGCTTCGCCACGCTGACGATGCTGACCAAGAACTCGTTCCTTGACGAAATCCGCAAGCAATATGTGGTGACTGCGCGCGCTAAAGGGTTACCCGAAGAAAAAATTCTGTATCGCCATGTCTTTCGCAACGCCATGTTGTTGGTTATCGCTGGCTTCCCTGCCACCTTTATCAGCATGTTTTTCACCGGGTCGCTGTTGATTGAAGTGATGTTTTCACTTAATGGTTTAGGGCTATTGGGTTATGACGCCACTTTGCAGCGTGATTACCCAGTGATGTTTGGCACTCTTTATATTTTCACCCTGATTGGTTTACTGCTGAATATCCTCAGTGATATCACCTACACCCTGGTTGATCCACGGATTGATTTTGAGGGCCGCCAATAATGATACGGCTAAGTGCTATTAATCAGGCCCGCTGGGCGCGTTTTCGCAATAATCGCCGTGGCTACTGGTCACTGTGGATCTTCCTGACACTGTTTATTATCAGTCTGTTTGCCGAACTGATCGCCAATGACAAACCGCTGCTGGTGAACTATCAGGGCCGAATTTATATGCCTTTTATGGTTAATTACAGCGAATCCACTTTTGGTGGGATTTTAACCACGGCGGCAGATTATCAAGACCCTAATGTGATTGGCCGGATTAATGACAATGGCTGGGCCATCTGGGCACCCATACGTTTTAGCAATAACACCATCAATTTTGCGACTGATGTCCCTTTCCCTTCGCCACCTAGCCGGACCAACTTGCTGGGCACCGACAGTACTGGCGGCGATGTCTTAGCCAAAGTCATCTATGGTTTCCGTATCTCGCTGTTATTCGGCCTGACATTAACCCTGTTCTCCAGCGTAATTGGTATCTGTGCTGGCGCGGTACAAGGTTATTACGGCGGCAAAATTGACTTGTGGGGGCAACGATTTATCGAGGTGTGGTCGGGGATGCCGACACTATTTTTAGTGATTCTACTGTCCAGCATCGTCCAACCCAACTTCTGGTGGCTGTTAGCCATCACCGTGCTGTTTGGCTGGATGGGATTAGTGGGTGTGGTGCGAGCAGAATTTCTACGTACCCGAAATTATGACTATATCCGTGCAGCACGAGCTATGGGAGTAGGTGATCGAGTCATTATGTCGCGCCATATGTTGCCCAATGCCATGGTGGCAACACTAACCTTCCTGCCCTTTATCCTGTGCGGTTCGATAACCACACTAACCTCACTGGATTTTCTCGGTTTTGGCCTGCCGATGGGGTCACCGTCATTAGGCGGTCTGTTATTAGAAGGTAAAAATAACCTTCAGGCTCCCTGGCTTGGCATCACCGCATTCCTGGTATTGGCAGTGCTGTTATCTCTGTTGATCTTTATCGGCGAAGCAGTACGTGACGCCTTTGACCCAAGTAAGGTGTACTGATATGGCGACTTCACCACTTCTGGATATTCAAAATCTCAGTGTTGCATTTCGCCAGGCGAATATTGATCGCGAGGTGGTCAGCGAGCTGTCATTGCAAATCAATGCTGGTGAGACACTGGCACTGGTCGGGGAATCGGGTTCGGGCAAGAGTGTCACCGCGTTATCAATATTGCGTTTACTGCCTTCACCACCGGTGGTCTACCCGGGCGGTGATATTCTGTTTGCCGGGCAATCTCTGCTGCATGCCGATGAACCGACGCTGCGAAAAGTGCGCGGCAATCAGATTTCAATGATTTTCCAAGAACCTATGGTGTCACTCAACCCACTGCATACCATTGAAAAACAGTTGGCAGAAGTGTTGTCACTGCACCGCGGTATGCGCCGGGAGGCGGCCAGAGTTGAGATTATTCAATGTCTCGACCGGGTGGGTATTCGTAATGCCAAAGGGCGTTTGGGCGATTTCCCTCATCAACTTTCCGGCGGAGAACGCCAGCGGGTGATGATTGCGATGGCGGTATTGACCCAACCTAAATTACTGATTGCCGATGAACCTACCACTGCGCTGGATGTTTCGGTGCAAGCCCAGATTTTGAGTTTGCTGAAAGAGTTAAAGCAAGAGATGGGCATGAGCTTGCTATTTATCACCCATAACCTGAATATCGTGCGCCGGTTGGCAGATAACGTGGCAGTGATGCGCGAAGGCCGCAAGGTGGAGCAGAATAGCCGTCAGGCGCTGTTTAGTACCCCACAGCACCCCTACACCCGCCAATTATTAGACGCCGAACCACAAGGTGACCCACTGCCCCTCACGCCGGGTCTAAAACCCCTGCTTGAAGTAAAAGGTCTACAGGTGGCGTTTCCTATTAAACGTGGTTTATTACGACGTACCGTTGATTACCATTATGCTTTGCACGATCTTAATTTCACCCTGAATCCCGGTGAGAGCCTTGGTTTGGTGGGTGAATCAGGCTCAGGGAAAAGCACCTCAGGGCTGGCATTGCTGCGCTTGTTACCCTCAAAAGGTGAGATTTGGTTTAGCGGGCAGCCATTACACAAGTTTACCCCTAAACAGATGCTGCCCTATCGCAGCCGAATTCAGGTGGTATTCCAGGATCCCTACTCAGCGCTAAACCCACGCCTGAATGTGCAGCAGATAATCGCCGAAGGGCTGGAAGTTCATCAAAGACTCAGTGCGGTACATCGTGAACAACGGGTGATTAAAGCGATGGAAGAAGTGGGATTAGATCCGGTCACCCGTTATCGTTATCCAACCGAGTTTTCTGGTGGCCAGCGCCAGCGCATTGCCATTGCCCGTGCGTTGATCTTGCAACCGCAGTTACTGATTCTTGATGAACCGACCTCTTCATTGGATAAGTCGGTACAGGCCCAAATTCTGGCTTTGCTGAAATCCCTTCAGCAGCGTTATCAGCTCAGCTATCTGTTTATCAGTCATGACTTGCAGGTAGTACGATCACTCTGCCATCAGGTGATTGTATTAAGACAAGGCGAGGTAGTAGAACAAGGTGACTGTCAGGCCATATTTGCCGCGCCCCAACAGCAATATACACAGCAGTTGCTACAATTTGCGGATACGTCAGATTGAGGTCTGGTGCGGGGCATACCCAAGCGCCATGACACCGACCAACGCGCAATAGCTAATTAGAAGGGGTACAAGGCGGTCAGGGTTTCGGCAATGGCGACACCGACATCTTTCAGGCGACACATAGTAGCACTCTCATCCTGAGTGTGAACAAATAGACAAGGCTCGCCTTCCCATTCGACTATCGCGGAATCCACTTGTATCTCTTGTAGAGAGAGGTGGAGCCGCTGCATGATAATCTGCGCATGGCTGCCATCGTGGCTGAGTAACTTCAGCCCCATAAGATCATTATTGCTATCGTCTATCGCCGTCAGTGGTATCGGTTCAACTTTGACCCCGATAAAACCTGATAACCAACGGTAACTTTGCGGCAGACGATGTACTACCGAAAGTTGGATATTATTCACGTGTTTTTCCTAGTAAAAATAAAAATTCAAAAATTACAAAAGCACCACAATGACTCACACTCACTAAAGTTATAGCCGCTAAGTTGGCATTGTGCCTGATTCCCCCCTCATCAAAACACAACATTGATAACAATTTAGAAACTTAAAACCAACAAAGCCATTTTTGTGTTGTTTTTTTAATCGTGTGTCAGCCCTGCATATCCAGACTGAAACCACCGGTTTGAGATTTAGATCCCATTTTTCGTTATATTTATACCTTTATGGCGACCATCTCAACCATTTTTCTTGCAAACCCATTACTTATTGCTCGCGAAATTTTTACATTTGATGAACAATCACATGTTATCTCTATGGCTCAAAATGAAATTAATCAATTGATAAATATATAAATTTACTAACATACGTAACTATTCGACTGACAGAAATATCTGATAAAAACGCTTCAATAACAATTTGCGATTTTTTATATGTTCGCTCAAAAAGTTAACAATATGGTGCCAATCATAACTATGCAATAAATAATGATATGCATGCTTATTATATTGATTGAACGCAAGAACCGCGCATTTTTAAGTGGCAATTCGGGCGATATTGACGGGAATAAATGAGTCGACGAGGAAAATAATTGAATAAATAAATAATGAGTACATTGAGGATAAATAATGTCAGTGAAGGGAACGCCCTAAGACGCCCCCTCACCTTCTTGCAATAACCATTAACTGATAAGCCCCAGCAACTTAGCCTTGATAAGGATTACGGCGATAGTTATTACGACGATAGTTATTTCACCGCATCCTTATGTGGGCGACTGGCATAAAGATACAACAACATGGCCACAATTATACAAAATGCCATTGAGCTTACCATTGGCCAGGCACTGCGGGATGGCGCCATCGACAACAGCGTTCCTACCACCGCACCAATACCAAAGCGTAGGGTCCCTGCCAGAGAAGACGCAGTACCGGCCATATGTGGGAAATCATCCAAAATAACCGCCATCGCATTCGAGGTGATCATGGCGATGCAACCGACATAAGCCGCTACACCCAATACCAACGCCCAGAACCCCATCCCAGTGGCGCAAACCACCAGCAACCAGATCCCCATAACAAATTGCACTAGCATGCCAAATCGGAACATTTTAAGCGCTCCGAAGCGGCGTACATTGCGGCTATTAATCAAGGTCATCAAGAACAAGAAGACAATATTCAGCGCAAAATAATAGCCAAAGTTTTGTGGAGAAACGCCGTTTAAATCGATATAAACAAAGGGACCGGCACTGAGGAATGAGAACATCCCAGCAAAAGAGAAACCGCTCGCTAACATATAGCTCAGTACCCGCTTATGGCGGAATAACGTGGCAAAATTGCCAATAGTGGTGCGCAAATGGAATCGTTGCCGTTTCTCTCGCGGCAAGCTTTCTTTAATAAACAGTGCAACCAAAATCGCGCCGACCAATGCAGCACCCGCCATGGTCCAGAAGATGGCGTGCCAGCTAAACCATACCAACAATGCACCACCGATAATCGGTGCCAGCAAGGGTGCGATGGTCATCACCAACACTACAAAAGACATCATGCGAGAGAAGTCATCTTTAGTGAACATATCGCGCATCAATGCATTAATCACCACACTCGCGGCGGCGGCAGACAAACCATGCAGGAAACGCAAGTTAATCAGTTGTTCGATTGATTGCGCCATGGCACAAGCCATACCCGCGAGCGCAAATATTAGCGTACCCCAAAAGATAACCGGCTTGCGCCCGAGGCTATCAGCCATTGGCCCATAGAACATTTGTCCGATGGCAAACCCCAGCACATAGGCGCTTAGAGTCATCTGCACCGCACCACTCTCTACGCCAAACTCCTGTGCAATAATCGGCATACTCGGCAGATACATATCAATTGCCAAAGGCATCAGCATCGATAACAAACCGAGGATAAAGATCAAGCCAACGTGGGATGTCCGGTTCTTCTCTTCATTTTGGGTACTGGCATGCACGTTCAACAACTCCTTCAATAACCTACCGCGGGTTATACCCGTCATACTTCAAGCCGCATGTGCGTTGGCTACGCTCTTTCACCCGAATCATTGACTCCCGTCAACTCATCGGGACTCTATCGTTTGCCGCCTTCCTGCAACTCGAATTATTTAGTGTAATATCAACGGCAAGACAGCCCGCGCTGTAATAGAAAATCAATTACAGATGAGGCGCGCCGACACTGGCAATCTCTTCTGCGGTTAACGGGCGGTACTCGCCTGGCGCCAAATCATCATCAAGTTTAATGTCGCCAATTCGCTCACGATGCAGCTCTATAACCCGATTTCCCACCGCCGCGAACATCCGTTTTACCTGATGATAACGCCCTTCACTGAGGGTTAAACGCACCAACTGAGGCTCTATAACCTCAAGTTGAGCCGGTTTGGTGAGAGATTTTTCATTATGCAACTGTACACCATCAGTAAATTGTTGCGCGGTATCATCAGCCAATGGGTGTTCCAGCGTCACCAGATAGGTCTTTTCACAATGATGGCGCGGTGAGGTGATCCGATGCGACCACTGACCATCGTCGGTCATCAGTACCAATCCGGTGGTATCGATGTCCAAACGCCCGGCGGCATGGAGTTTGTATGCCACTGGCTCATCAAGGAAATACAGCACGGTCGGGTGATCTGGGTCTTCTGTCGAACACACATAACCCTGCGGTTTGTTCAGCATGAAATAACGTGGGCCAACGGTTTGTTGTAATGGGTTGCCATCAAATCTCACGTCTTGTTCCGGTGTCAGCTTAATCGCACCACTTTTGACCACTTCGCCATCAATAGTGACTCGTTTTGCCCGCAGCTCGCGCGCGACTAACGCCCGGCTGACACCTAATTGCTGAGATAAAAACTTGTCCAATCGCATTGAATCTACTTTGCCTGTTGTCTTGTCGTACCGCTGACGGGCACGATACCCGCAATCACACCCGCCAACGACAGCAGGATGCTCATGATACGGTGTGAAATGAATGAAGCAGTTGGGAGAAAATCATTTGCTGCCTACCAGATTCATCAGTATAGCGGCGGTTGCCATATCATCCTAGGAACAGTTACGTAAAAAGTTGTTATTGAGAAACAACTTACCCCCAGAGTGCGCCGCGTCTATCACGCCACCCCATCAGTGCTAACTTGGGGCCTCGCGCCAACAGCCTCCGACAGGCATAATAGTCAAAAGTTTTTCATTATAAAGAGAGAGAAATGTCACGCATACGCGCGGAAAAGGGTTGCGGGGAGAATGGGTTGAAAACCATCGGGCTGGTGCACTAATGGCATTTACACTGCGCCCCTATCAGCAAGAGGCTGTCGATGCCACTCTTGCCCATTTTCGCCGCCACAGTGAGCCTGCGTTGATTGTTCTACCCACCGGGGCAGGCAAAAGTCTGGTGATCGCCGAATTGGCGAAACTGGCTCGCGGGCGCGTTCTGGTGCTGGCTCATGTCAAAGAGTTGGTAGCACAGAATCACGCCAAATATTGCGCCTACGATTTAGAGGCTGATATTTTCGCCGCTGGCTTGCAGCAACGCCAAAGCGCAGGAAAAGTGGTGTTTGGCAGTGTGCAGTCAGTGGCACGAAACCTGCCCCTGTTTGATAGTGCCTTTTCACTACTGATTATTGATGAATGCCATCGTATCAGTGATGACGATGACAGCCAGTATCAGCAAATTATTCAGCATTTACGTACCACCAACCCCCGACTGCGCTTGCTGGGATTGACCGCCACACCTTACCGATTGGGAAAAGGCTGGATTTATCAATTCCATTATCACGGTATTACCCGTGGTGATGAAAAGTCCCTTTTTCGCGATTGTATTTATGAATTACCCTTGCGCTACATGATCAAGCACGGTTTTCTGGTCCCCCCAGAGCGGTTGGATATGCCCGTGGTGCAGTATGATTTCAGTCGCCTGACCAGCAACAGTAGCGGCCTGTTCCGAGAAGCAGATTTAGACCGTGAACTTAAGCAGCAGCAACGAATTACTCCGCATATTGTTAACCAGATAATTGAATATGCCGCTCAACGTCGCGGGGTAATGATTTTTGCCGCGACAGTTGAACACGCCAAAGAGGTGTATGGCTTGCTGCCAAAAGACGAGGCTGCACTGGTGAGCGCCACTACCCCGCCTAATGAGCGCGATGCGTTAATCACTGCCTTTAAGCAGCAGCAACTGCGCTATTTGGTTAATGTGGCGGTGTTAACCACTGGCTTTGATGCCCCCCATGTTGATCTGATTGCCATTCTTCGCCCCACGGAATCGGTCAGTTTGTATCAACAGATAGTCGGCCGAGGTTTGCGGTTATCACCGGGTAAAGAAGATTGCCTGATTCTGGATTACGCTGGCAATCCCCATGACCTTTTTACCCCTGAAGTGGGTACCAGCAAGCCGCATAGTGGCAGTCAGCCGGTTCAGGTATTTTGCCCAGATTGCGGCTTTGCCAATATCTTCTGGGGAAAATGTACCGAGTCGGGTGACATTATTGAACACTATGGTCGCCGCTGTCAGGGGTGGTTTGAGGACCAACAAGGCGTGCGGGCGCAATGTGATTATCGCTTTCGCTTTAAGTGCTGCCCGCATTGTGGGGCGGAAAATGACATTGCCGCCCGCCGTTGTCACCAGTGCCAGGAGGTTCTGGTCGATCCCGATGATATGCTGAAAGCCGCGTTAAAATTAAAAGATGCCCTGGTGCTGCGTTGTGGCGGTATGAGTCTGGAGACGGGCCATGACGCAAAGGGTGAGTGGCTGAAAATCACCTACTACGACGAAGACGGCACTAATACCAGCGAACGTTTTCGCTTAACCACCGCCGCGCAACGTATGGCATTTGAACAAATTTTCCTGCGTCCACACCAACGGGCACCCGGTGTGGCGCTGAAATGGCAAACGGCGGCCGATATCATCGCGCAACAAGCCCTGTTACGTTATCCCGATTTTGTCGTGGCCCGCCGTCGTGGGCAATGGTGGCAAATTAGAGAAAAGATATTTGATTATCAGGGCCGTTTCCGGCGGGCTGACTCCCTTGCCTGAGCCGCATTTAGCCTGAGATTTTCGCAGTTTTATTTGCTGTCTGGTCGATATTTCGCTAGAATGCCGCCCGCTTTGCTCTGGGTTTACCCAATCAAAGCCGAGTATCGAACCTGTTGCTGGGTCGCCTGTAGCAGGGTAAATTTTCTTTAAGAGAAAACAAAATGACCACTATCAATGTAGAAGTACGTAACGACCAGGGTAAGGGTGCGAGCCGCCGCCTGCGTGCAGCAAATAAATTTCCGGCAATCATTTACGGTGGTTCTGAAGCAGCTATCTCTATTGCTCTTGACCATGACACCACCAAGAACCTTGAATTGAAACCGGGCTTTTATGATTCCGTACTGACTCTGGTTGTTGACGGTAAAGAAACCAAAGTTAAAGTACAGGCTGTTCAGCGTCACGCTTTCAAGCCAAAACTGACTCATATCGACTTCGTTCGCGTTTAATCGCGTCGCTTTCGATATTCGGGACGCCGAAATAAAAAACGCCGCTTATGCGGCGTTTTTTATTGGCTATCGTCACGGTGGTAACCGTTACTTTTTGCCTGAATTACGCTGTAACTGATCACGCAGATTGGGTGGAGTGCCTTTAATAGTCAACGTATCTGTCGCGGCATCCCAAAAAATACGCTCACCCAGCAACAATGCATCAAAATTGATACTCAACCCACCCCCACTGCCAGCAAATTTGGTTAACTGGCGCAAAGTACCGCGATCTGCTGGGAAACTCTCTTCTAACGCATAACCCTGTTCAGCCGAGAATTGCTGAAAATCTTTCTCACCCAGCGTTGGTAGCTCTTGAGAAAGCGCCTGCAACGCAATCTCTTCACCGGCTTGTAACTGCTCATTACAATAGCTATAAACCTGCTGACGGTATGCCTGGCGCTCATTTTTGCCAAGTTCAGCATCCGCGCAGTAATCATCAACCGCCTGTAATAAGCCCCGATTTTGTGCTTTGGTGTCCAGCCCCTCTGCTGCAGAGAGGAAATCCATAAAGAAGTCGGACACTTTGCGCCCTACCCGCCCTTTCAAGAACGTAAGGTAACGCGTGGATTCTGGATTATTTTCCCATTCGGTTAAATCGATACGGGCAACAATATCAGCACGGTTAATATCGAGATAATGAGTGGTACTGAGATCAAGTTGCTCATTCACTCGCATACTATTACAACTGCTCAGTACCGAGATAAGCAGATACTCCACCGCCAGATAACGATATTGGCAAAACAGCACCACACCGCCTTCGGCAAACGGATATTTGGCTAACTCATCACGTAAACGCCCGGTGGCAGCACGGCTAAAACTGAGGAAGTCTTCATCACCCTTACGGCTTCGTTTCAGCGCTTCAGCCAGCTCGCTCTGCTCATTAAACAGCCCGTAAGCTTTGCTTTTGGCGCTGTAAACACGATGCAGTTCGGCCATCATTTCTTCAACTACAGCATTGGCAGGTAACAGAGAATCGCGCAACACCACATCAAGCGTTTGTTCATCACGCTTGATAAGCTGATGTAAGGCTATCTGGTCAATATCCAGACTCATGATAAATACTCCTTTTGGCTAGGGGCGTATTCAATCACTGATGCCTGAGAGCTGCAACCCTAAAGCATTCGCGCCCCTCAATTAATGGCTAATGATTCTTAATGCTATAAAATAGCGGAAAAGCGTGTCTCTATACGGTAAGATGTGGGACTTTGTCAGGTATTGAGCACACTTTTTATGGCACAATCATCCCGTTATAGCGACGAACAAGTCGAAAAACTGCTGTCAGAATTGGTCAGCGTAATGGAAAAAAACCGTACTCCCACCAATCTTTCTTTGATGGTGTTGGGGAATATGGTAACAAATTTGATCAATACTAGCGTGGCCCCAGCGCAGCGCAAAGTATTGGCACGTTCTTTCGCTGAAGCTCTTCAAGCTTCGATAAGTGAAGATAAAGCTCATTAATTTATCGGCCAAGACTGCAATCTCAATATGGTGACAAATCGTCAGCGCTATCGTGAAAAAGTCTCCCAGATGATCAGCTGGGGGCACTGGTTCGCCCTGTTTAATATCCTGTTTAGCCTGGTGCTGGGTAGCCGCTATCTGTTTGTCTCCGATTGGCCCTCATCGCTGGTTGGCCGTATCTATGCCCTCGTCAGTTGGCTCGGGCACTTTAGTTTTATCGTTTTTGCTGCTTATTTGTTGGTGATCTTCCCACTCACCTTTGTGGTGATGTCGCAGCGACTACTCCGTTTCCTTTCCGCCGCCTTTGCCACTGCCGGCCTGACTCTGCTGTTGGTTGATACCGAAGTTTTCACCCGTTTCCATTTACACCTTAACTCGGTGGTATGGGAATTGGTGGTTAACCCAGACCAGACCGAGCTGGCGCGTGATTGGCAATTAATGTTTATTGCCGTGCCTGTCATTTTCCTGGTCGAGATGCTTTTCGGCACTTGGGCCTGGCAAAAACTACGCAGCCTTAACCGGCAACGCTTTGTTAAGCCGTTGGTGGCGGTGTTTATTTCTGCGTTCTTTGCCTCTCATCTGATTTATATTTGGGCCGATGCCAATTTTTATCGCCCAATCAGTATGCAACGCGCAAACCTGCCACTCTCTTACCCGATGACCGCCCGTAAGTTCCTTGAGAAACACGGCCTGCTCGATCAGCAGGAATATCAGCGTCGCTTGGTGGAACAAGGTAATCCAGATGCACTGGCGGTTGAATATCCACTCAACCCAATTACCTTCAGCGATAAAGGCAGTGGTTATAATTTGTTGCTTATTGTGGTTGATGGTATTCGTGCCAGTAGCCTGCAAAAAGACATGCCTACCCTGGCAGAATTTGGCCGTTCCAACATTCAGTTTGACAGCCACTACAGTTCAGGCAACCGTCAGGATACGGGCTTATTTGGCCTGTTTTATGGCATTTCGCCTACTTATTTAGACGGTATTCTCTCCGCGCGCGAACCCTCAGCGTTTGTTACAGCATTAAGCGCGCAGGGTTATCAGTTTGGTCTGTTCTCATCCGATGGTTTTGAGTCACCACTCTACCGCCAGGCACTGTTAGCTGATTTCACATTACCAACTCCCGCAGTGCAACCGGATAGCGAAACCACGGCACAGTGGCAGCAATGGCTGTCCACGCTCAACAATAATGCACCATGGTTCTCATACATTAACCTCAACGGGGCAGTTGAAGCACAAGACCCGGTAATCGGGCAGAAGGTTGCGTTACCGACTGACTTTATCCGTCACTACCAGGCTGGCGCAAAAGATGTAGATCAACAGATTGCGACTATTCTGGATACACTGAAACAGCGCGGTCAGCTCGATAAAACCGTAGTTATTATTACTGCAGCCCATGGTGTTGAATTTAATGACAGCGGCAATGATACCTGGGGTGCAAGCAGCAGCTTTAATCGCCAACAACTGCAAGTGCCATTAGTGGTTCATTGGCCAGGCACGCCAGCGCAGGCCGTGAATAAACTGACCAACCATGAAGATATCATGACAACGCTAATGCAACGTTTGTTACACGTCAAAACAGCGCCTGAGGATTATTCGCAAGGGGAAGATTTATTCGCCGCACAGCGCAATAATAACTGGGTGGCAACCGGTGACAATGGCATGTTAGTTATTACTACGCCAACACAAACCGTTGTATTAGATAATAACGGTGAATACCGCACCTATGATGAGCAAGGCAATGAAATCAAAAATGAAAAGCCTCAGCTTCCATTACTGCTGCAAGTGTTGACGGATATAAAACGTTTTATTGCGAACTAGCTCTAAAAACAGGCATTGGTGCGCTCAAAAAACAAGCGAACGTTTTGCCAAGTCTTGCATTAATAACGGTAAAATGTAGTATAACCGTCATAGCATCGGCATGTAGCGCAGCTTGGTAGCGCACCGTCATGGGGTGTCGGGGGTCGGAGGTTCAAATCCTCTCATGCCGACCAAAATACCTCAAGAAAACCAATCCGTTAGGGTTGGTTTTTTTGTTTGTGGGATTTGACTGATGTGGCTATGGTGTAAAATAACCAGACGGCAAAAAGCCACGCGCACTACCTGCCAGAAGACAGGATAGTGCGACTCATACGTAGTTTTAATCGATAATGACTCGGCCATTAAGTGGCTGTACAGGGCGATTATTCGTATGATGAACCACAGAGCGGAATTGATTAATTTGTTCAGCAGAAGCGCTCGCAGGCTGCTCAAGCACCATCCAACTGACACCTTCAGAGCAAGGTGGTGTGGTTAGTGAGCCACTAAAGCGATAAAAATCAAACTTTTTGGGTAGCAATGCTTTGATATCAAGAGGCTTATTTAATATCGCCATTTGGTCAATCGCCGTTGGCATTTGCTGCCAAGCCTGTGCCAGTTGTGGATTTGCATCCCCCTGCTGGAACATGAGTGCGAGCACAGCCAGTGCCCCATCTTTATCTTTATAAACAAAATGAGCTTCTAACGGAAACTGTTTGCCATCAATCTCATTTTCACTTGGGGTATGGAAATGGAATTGCTGTAATGTGAAAGTATCGCCGTCCAGTTTCAGGGTATTGCCAGTGCTGACATTCACCTGAATCGTATGGCCGTTATTCACGATTTGCTGTTTACCTGGTTGGAAAGCCAACTCGAGTTGATTGTGATGGGTTTTCAATGCTCCGTGAATATTAACCGGCGACTGATTTTTACCTGTTTCGCACAGTGAGAAATCCGGTGAGAGCTTTCCCCAATGGGCAGGATCTTCCTGACCTTCATATCCCCAATGAGCATGTTCCGCCGCACAGACTGAAAAACTGGCGGCCAACAGCGCTGCAACTAATAACTGCCCTTTCATTTCTAATCCTTTTTACACAAAAAAACTGAATTAACCCTGACGAATATCCCATGCAAAGAATGATGTTATCGCTTAGGGTAAGAGAATAACCCAGCTTTTTTTAAGGATATGTCAGCCACATCCTACAGACAGGAGGAATAAGCTCTAATTAACTGAATTTAAATATATTTTTTAATCAACCAGAAATGTAACAAACTGCGTTTGTTCACCTGAAGTGATGGGTAAAATGGGGCGAGGGGAAATTAATGGAAAGGCCAAAATTATAATCAGCCTTTCCAACATTACGGGGTTATCGCGGGTTTAGAGCACTTCACCATTGCTGGCAATCACTTGCTTATACCAGTCAAAACTTAATTTGCGTGAACGCGCCATAGTACCAGTGCCATCATCATTTTTATCCACGTAGATAAAGCCATAACGTTTGCTATATTCACCCGTAGTGAATGATACACAATCAATACAGCCCCATGGGGTATAGCCCATTAAATCAACACCATCTTCAAATACCGCTTTTTTCATTTGCTCAATGTGGGCTTTGAGGTAAGCAATGCGGTAATCATCGTGGACCATACCGTCGGCAGCCACTTTGTCGATCGCGCCAAAACCATTTTCAACAATAAACAGCGGCTTTTGATAGCGCTCGTACAATACGCTCAGTGAATAACGTAAGCCGACAGGGTCAATCTGCCATCCCCAGTCTGACGCTTTAACGTGTGGATTTGGCACGCTGCCTTCAAAGCCAGAAAGTGAATTACCGCTGCCAGGGTTAGTAGCAGAAACGGCATTACTCATGTAATAACTCAGCCCCATATAATCAGCACAGCCATCACGCAGAGTATCAAGATCACCCTCTTCCATTTTGATGGTGAATCCGCGACGTTCCCACTCATTTAGAATATAGGAAGGATAGTAACCGCGCATATGGACGTCACCAAACAGATAACGCTCACGCATAGCTTCTACTGAATACATCATGTCATCAGGATGGCAGGAGAATGGATACAACGGCACCATCGCCACCATACAACCAATTTTGAACTCAGGATTAATGGCATGACCAAGCTTGACGACCTTAGCACTGGCAACAAACTGATGATGCAGCACTTGGTACAGCGTTTCCTCTGGATTTTCTTGCTCAGTAAACACTACGCCCGAACAGCAATAACCAAATAACGGATACTTCCAGTTGCGCTGATTATTGATCTCGTTAAAGGTCATCCAGTATTTAACTTTGCTTTTATAACGCGCCATCACCACTTCACTGAACTTCACGAAGAAATCGACCACCTGACGGTTTTTCCAACCACCGTATTCTTTCACCAGATGCCAGGGCATTTCGAAATGAGATAAAGTAATGACCGGTTCGATACCGTGTTTCAGTAACTCATCAAACATATCATCGTAAAATTGTAACCCGGCCTCATTGGGTTGCTGCTCATCGCCATTCGGGAAGATACGCGTCCAGGCAATAGAAGTACGGAAACATTTGAAGCCCATCTCAGCAAACAGCGCAATGTCTTGTTTGTAATGGCCATAAAAATCAACCGCTTCATGGTTAGGATAACGGTAGCCGTCCTGTACGCCATCAGTCATCACCCGGTCAATTCCATGCGCACCACCCGACAATACATCGGCGATACTCACACCCTTGCCGTCTTTATCCCAGCCGCCTTCAACCTGGTGTGCTGCAACTGCGCCGCCCCATAAGAAATCTTTCGGTAATTGTTTGTGGCTCATTATTTTCTCCCTTAATACTGTGGGCAACTGTAGGCCCTTGAAATGAAAATCAATGGCGGGATGGCCCACCTGAATATTTAAACGGTTAACCCCGATTCATTTGCGCCTGAGTAATCGGCGCGCCAGATGCTTTAGCGCTGTTTTGCTGTTGCACACTTTCAGGCTCATCAGTAAACCCAACCAACCAAGTGAAAAGTGCGCCCAACACGAACGCTACCGTGATCGACAGCAAGAAACCAAGGAACTGCGCCATATGGCCCTCTTTGAAAAAGACCGGTAATACCGCAATACCCGGTAAGCAGTAACTCCATGACACCGCATTAGATGCCCCTGCGATAGCACCGCCAATTCCGCCAGCAGCACAACTGCATAAGAACGGTTTTTTTAGGCGTAGTGCCACACCATAAATTGCCGGTTCGGTAATACCGAACAACGCGGTGATACCGGCCGACAGTGAAATACCCTTCATCTCACTATTGCGGGTTTTTAAGTAAACGCCAAACATGGTGCCCGCCATGGCAAAGACAGCGGAAGCTTGTAAGCCAGTAAAGGTGTCATAACCCAGCGTCGCATAGTTACCAACGGTAACAGGCGTGATCCCCCAATGCACACCCAGTGTGACCAGCGGCTGCCAGAAAGCGCCGACCATAAACCCAGCCACTGCCGGGCTAAGGTTATAAAGAGAGTTATAAACACCACCAATCGCACCGCCGATCAGATTACCCACCGGGCCGAACACCAATAACGTTAGTGGCACCATGATGGCAATACAGAACATTGGGGTGAATAGATTGCGCACCACCATTGGCAGGATCCGCTCAAAGAAGCGCTGCACGTAAGACATGGCCCATACCATCAAAATAATCGGAATAACCGAGGCGGTATAACTCAGGTATTGCACGGGAATACCGAAGAAATCCAAGGTTGGCGATGATAAGGGAATACCAGCGATAGTGTTTAAAATATGGGCCACTTGCGGATTATTCAGTGCTTCTTGCATTAGCTGCTGAACGGCTGGATCGGCCGAATTCAGCGTAGTAATTTTATTGGCCGTCAGCATATTCATATAATCAGGACTGATCAGGGCACAAGCGGTAATGACTGCGGTGAAAGGATTAACATTAAATTTTTTGGCAGCGGTAAAGGCCACCAGCACGGGCAGGAAGGTAAAACCGGTCCAGGAAACAAAATTCAGAATACGGTAGGTGCCGCTCGCCGCATCCATCCAGCCAATGGCGGCAAGAAATGAAATAATCCCCTGTAAAATACCGCAGGCGGCTAACGGGTAAAGGAATGGGGCGAAGATGCTGGAGATAATATCCATCAAACGGCTAACAATACCGACCTTGGGTGCAGCAACCGGGGCACTTTCATCGACATTAATCAAGCTGATGACATGTTTATAAGCATCGCCGACATGATTACCGATCACCACTTGCATTTGCCCACCCGCTTCAATAACGGTGATGACCCCTTTAACACGATTTAAACGTTCTTTGTCGACAATTTTATTGTCTTTCAATATAAACCGTAAACGGGTCGCACAATGTGTGACATTAATCACATTATTATCACCGCCAATATATTGGATAATTTCCTGAGCGGTCAGTGCGTAATCTATTGCCATTATTAATCTCCTGTCGCGGGTACTGAGCGTAAGATAAACAGAGCGTTATTGGCTTATTATTAATATTCGTAGCCGATTGAGATTGGATTCTAGCAAAAAGAAAAGCGAAGTCACGATATAACAAAAATCGTGAATTGGAATATGTTACACTCAAAAAACACAGTGTTTTATGGTGCTTTTTTTATTAATTAATTGCGGGAGTTTTTTACCAATAGTTTCTATTATATATAATACTGGAATTTGAGTGGTAATATTATAATGCCCTTCCAATACAATAGGTGGCATATGATAGGAGATATTAAGGTCGGCCATTTTGGCCAGCGTTGAGTTATCACTGTTTGTCAGGCTGATTATTTTACAATTATGTAAACTGAACTGATTAGCAATACGGATAATCTCTTCGGTTTCACCCGAGACGGAAAATATGATAGCAATAGCATCCTGATACATATCGCTGTTGATAGGATAATAGGGATCGTCAATATAAGTACTAAACTTGCCAATATTCGAGAAGAAACGCGCGCTGTATTTCCCTAACGCCCCAGAGGTTCCTATACCCACAAAAATAATTCGGCGCGTGGCGGCTATTTGTGCCGCAGCCATATCCAATAAGTCATCAAACTCGCTATTATTAATACTTTTAAAATAGCTAATTATCTCACTGATACCAAAACTAACCGGTGGTTTTTCGTCATGCTCTACATATAATTTAAACCGCACCCGGAATTCAGAATAACCATCACAATTCATTTTTTTGCAGAATCGTAAAACCGTGGTAGTAGAAACACCCGCTGCATCAGCCAGTTCTCTGATGGTCATATACATCACTTTATCAGTGTTTTTTATGATGTAATTATAAACGATCAATTCCAGTTCGTTCAGCGCTGATATTTCTTTATATGTAAACATACTGATACCTGAAGTCCCGTTAGCTGCCTGAAACCATGACACATATGTCATGATCCGAGATAGGCGAATTTAGCACGAAATCAAGCGACGAACGAGGCAGTTGTTGTCGGTTGTTGGAGCAATGCTGCTGTTGTAATTGCAAGATAGTTTCCTTGCCCAACATCCGCCTGGCTTGCGCCATAACCTCGGCCGTCATTAGTCAATGTAAGTACAGTGTCTGATATGACCAGACCTACAGCACCTAGCAATTAAATAAACCGGGCAATTAAGCCCGGATTTGTACTTTACTCTGCAATTGTAATAGGCTCAGGTAACCCATCAAGCCACATATGTACTTTGTCATAAAAGACTGCCCACATGGGATCATCGGCTTCAATCTCCCCTTGATTTGGAAAATACTCTGGATCTTGTGGGCCACCAAAGTAAGCAATAATTTCTTCTTTTATTGAATTTTTAAATTGAACAAGCATATTCATTCCTTAAAAATCATAACCACGGCCAGCGATAATGTATGTTCCTGGGTTTGTATTGGACATTGAAAAATAGAGCCGCTGGATTTCTATTAATGACAGCGTTCCTGTGGTAATGGACGTTGCTGTTTGCCCTGTAACGGTTGAAATAGCACCGAACTGTCCGATACCTGACAGAGATGAGCCAATACTCAGCGCAACACCGTTGCCAGCGACTGTTTCATTTACTGTTATAGCAATATCTATCTGTGTGGCATTGGGTGGAGCCACAGGTGAAACACCTAACGGCGTTTGCGCTGTTGTACCACTAGAAACGGAATATATAGTAGCTGTTTGGATTGCTACATGCCTATGGGATTGAAATCCTATCTTCAACAATGATGATGCCGTCCCCCACACACTAACCAACGCTGATGCTGTATAACCTGATGGCATATTAGCCCCGCCATACACTTCAGGAGCAAGCACTGACGTGGAATTAACTGCCAGCAATGCAGATACTTGAGTTGTTGGGTTATAAATCGCATACAGCGCTACAAATCCCGCAGCTGGCGCGGTGCCAGTATCCATACCGCCAGCGCCCGTAGTCGCAAGGTTAATTGCTTTATTGAAGCTAATAAGTTTGTACTGACGTCCACCTAACGCCGTTTGTACGATCAATTCATCTGCCGTGAAAGTGGCCGTTGACGATGCGGCTGTAACACTCATTTTTGCATTGCGTGATGTGCCAACAACGCCCGTTAATTGGGGCAGATGGGCTGCATCTCCCAAACCAAGGTTTAAGAGAGTACTTGCAACGGCTGCCGCCCCCGCATTTTTAATTTCCACAAGGTTATTGGCTGTTTTTAAAAATCCACCATCAGTAATTAATTTAGAGACAGCAGTCGCCACCTGATCAAACTTCTCACTGTCAGCATCAATATTCGCGGCAGAAAGAACACTCATTAATTCCCGCTGTAAGGTGTTAAACCATTCAGCCGGTAATATCGTTGGGGGAACGCCGCCGGCGACATTGCCGTCGGTAAATTCGCCATTATTGTCGGCGCGTGAATTAGGAATATCTCCAATTTTTTGCATAGTAATACCTCACCAATTAAGGCGTTTTAAATTAATAGAAATTGATTAGTTAGCTAACGTAGCCAAACTTCAGAATGCTATGAGACGGATTTAACACCGCAAACCGGCATTCAAGTTGTTTATTGCCCCATGACCGCAGCGGATCATTGCAATAAGTGAGGCCACATTGAGCATAATGAAGCGTGGTTTCGGGTGCAGTAATCAACCACGTGAATGGCCACTCGTCACCGTTCAATGCATCACGACATACCGACATACCTGCGCATGCTTGTCGGTATTGGGTGATAGCAATGGAGTAACCCAATGCCTTGGCCACACGGATAAAATAGGCCGCAGACTGGCCGCCGATGCCAAACAATTTCGACACCACTGCCCGCTGGCGCTGGATCATGCTGTCTACTTCACCAATGGCACATAGATCCGGTAGCCCCACAGTGGCTTCCCACTCAGGTAACATAGCCGTCGCCGTTGCCGGGAATGCCGCAGACAGCAAATCTTGCGCATCTTCATCGCTACGCTGATACGCATTCGCCAGCGCCCGCAAGACATCAGTCTGCACACCATCCGGTCGCCGTGGCCAGACTAATCCCATCGGCATTAATGCTTGCAAAGCGGTGGTATATTCACTGACAGAGTAGCGACTCATAGGTAGCTCACCGTACCCCTAATGGGGAGTTTGCCAGTTTGTAACTCAATATTGGCCGCCGGAGATTGCATAATAAAGCCCCCGGTTCCCGGGATCTCACCAATTGCCAGTAATAGTGATGACCACAAGATTTTGCCACCGGGTTCACCTTCGCTGAAAAACACCTCATCGATAGCGGCATTGATGGCGGTCGTGGTAGCACTGTCGGCATGCGATATCCCACTAATAATAAAATCAATGGGTTGTGCAACTGGCGCACAAACATAGACCAGCGCGATGATCGGTTGCTGTGGATAAATATTATCTGCCACCCGCTGTTGATCACCAGTGGCTTTTACCGCACTCCATGATTCCAGAGATGAAATACCGTCGCTACCTTGCGGAAAACCGTCGTGGTCGTTGTCATCGCACATAATATAAACCCCGACAGTCCCTGCCCCCATCAGCCGCCGTTTTACCCAACAACGGGTCACTCCCGGTACCCTTAATGCCCAAGATTCATAGTCGGTATCATTACCACCTTGCGGGATATTCTGGTAAGCCAATAGCATACGGGAACGAAATGCATCCTCAGATTCAATATCCGCACCGCCGGAAATTTTACTCAGTGCCGTGGCGGTGGCCTGAACACCATCAATAGCAATATCTAGCGTCAGCAGGGTGCCAGCCGCACTGTTACCCCGGCTACCGCCGCCAGTCGCATCCTCTAATGGACGGGGTAAAATGGCAGTAATAGCTCCCAGGACGTGGCCATCTGGAGAAATCTTCACTTCATTATCAAGCCGATACTGATAGCCGTCGGCCCGATTAAGCAAGCGGCCAGCAGGAATAGTTCGTCCGGCTATCCCACTAAAGCGAACGTCAGTCGCAGTAGCCGGATTTGCTGCTTTACGAAACACGTCTTTCAGTGCCGCCCAAGCCGCAAGGTACTCGTCGGTGGCATGGTATGGCGTGGCTTGCTGGGCGATATAATCCAGATAGCCATAGTGCAGGTGTGCCATCCCCGCATCTGCGTCACTGATAACGCCAATATTGGAGAAACGCAGTAAGTTGCCGCCGGTTTTCAGTTCCGATTGAATATAAGACTGATTGCGTTGTCGCAATTCACTTAACGTGGGTCGATTAAATGGCATGAATTACTCCTCCCATACCCATGAAAATTTCACTGAAGATTGGGCTTTACCCGGTTGTTGGTAAGCAATAATCAACAGCAATGTATTGGGGTAAATTATTTGTGCCCGGGTGTTTATGGCCGCCACAACACTATCCTCGGTCAGCCACGCCAATGCTTCTGCCGCGTAGTCCTCGGCTTTGATCGCAACCTGAGTGGTAAGTTTTCCCCGCCGCAATAACCACAACCGCGAACCAATAGCTGATAGCGCCCCGCTGTCCCCCCACCAGCCGCGGCGATCATCGCCATCAATAGCATCATCAATTCGCGCCAGACGGTCAGTAAACAAACTCAGTAAAATAGCGGTATGCAAATCATCGCCATCCAGCACTCCCCCGCGACCTGTCTGCCAATCCCCCAATGAGGCATCGACATCCCAAACCGTTTTAATATCTGTTGTCATTGCACCACCTTAGCGGGCGTCTCACTGGTAAGGGTCGCGCTGCCCGACTGTACATTTTTGAGTTGATGGTTGTGGCTGTTATAGGCATCACGTAAGGTTTTCAGCGTGATGTTATTGCTGTCTGCGTTATCAACAATATCGCCGCTAACCTCGAGTAACGGCGTATTCAGCCGTACTTTTACCGATGCGTTTACCGTCACCGCGGTAGCATTATTGATTGTCACCGGCTGATTGTTAGCCTCAATGATTACCCCACTTTCCGTCAGTTTGATAAATTGCCCCCACTGGGAATAAATCACCGTTTCTCCGGCTGTTAGTCCTGAATGGCGATAAGCCGGATGGTTGGAGGCGATGATCAGGCCGTTGGATCGGTCCCCGCCCAGAAAACCGATAACCACGTCACTGCCAGCGGGCAATCCCGATGAAAAACCAAACTCAGCCAGCCTGGGGGTATCAGAGTGGACTTCCAGTTGGGTTTGATACTGCACAGTTTGTATCCCGTCACTGTCGTCAACGGCACTCACTCGCCCGAGTCCCAACAGCATTTTTATCTGCCGGTACAGGGTCGAAATTTGCCCGGTTAGGTCATTCATAGTTAGCCCCTATGTCACTTAATGTTGTAAGGCTGGAATGTGAAGGCAGCAGGTGGCATCAGGGTCATTTTGCTCGTCGTCCCTTTCTCATCTTTGGCATAAACCACTTCCGAGAGTAGCCACAGCTCATCATTAAGCCCAAATGCTGGAATAGTAATGGGAATCAATGTATTAACTTCCCATAGCCGGCCATCGCGATCGCGCCAACTGTCAACTTGCACTGTCAAGACGTTGGCGCGACCAGAGCGGCGGTTCATTTCCCATTCGATGCAATCTTTCAGCAAATGTGGCGAGTTCACGGTACTTTCGACGATAATGACCCGGTTACGATGGCGGGCCGGAAATTGTTCGGCCAATAGTGTGTCTCGCGTGGTAGCTCGCACCGAGGTGTTATCCCCACCCGAGGCAGAATGCCTGGCTGCGGCATTGGAAGAGAGCACCACGCCGGTGTAATCAACAAAGCGTTGATTGATATCGGTATGAAGGTTGGCATTGAGAATATTGATGCCCTGCGCCACACCGCTTGCCGCTTTATGCGTTCCAGCGCGGGTCAGATATAAGTTGCCATCCGGCTGGTCGTAATAGAGCAATGCAGCGGAACGCGTGACATGATCAATAACCGCTTGCGCCGTTTCCCCCCAATTCAGGGTGAATTTCGGCACAATGGTCATATCAGTAATATCAGAGGTCACTTTGATGCCGTAAGGTTCGGACAGCTTTTGCGCAATCTGCAACACCGTGGACTGGCTAATTACGCTGTTTGTCCACTCAGCGGAGCAATCCACCAGATCCTGGCACTTACCACGCCCCGAGGCACTGACTTGGTGCGTTGTGGCCGCAATGGCGCAATCCCAACTGTCAATATAGCCGTTTAACACGGCATCATTACCCAACTTAACCACGCAAGGAGCACCAGGGTTAATCCACTGCTGCCCTCCACTGGCGGGATAACGATCCATCAGCGATAACTCAAAGCTACTGGGTAATTTTTCAATGCTCCGCGTGACCTGAACTTTGCTCCAACCGGTGATCGCTCTGCCACCTACCTCCAGTGTTAAGTCATCACTTGGCATTTTATTATTCATAGATTCAATGCCCTAAATCGAATTGGCATAAATGCCGGATGAATCGGATTCGCCATTTTCACTAGTGCATCACCACGTAGCGCATCCTGATATAACCGATTCGCCAGCATCAGCGCGGGTAGTGAGCGGTTAAAACTAACCTCGTTGATGCGAGATAAATTCGCCCCGGACTGTTGCAATAGCGCCACGATAGATTCGCGCATTTGCATCAGCGCACGGTAGGTTTCATCATTGCCGCGATCGGCGGCGGCCAGTGCTGAGCTATCAATCACCTTACTGACCCTGCCAAGTACAGCGACAGCATCGTCATAACTTTCCGGTTGATACTGCGCCGCCGCGATGGCCATCCCTCCGGCGCATAAAGTCATCATTAAATGATGGCTGGCGTCAGCAATTGCGATATCACTGCTATTGGCTCGGAAGGCGTCGTAGTGAGCCGCTGTCAGGCTTTCCATCATGCGGATAACATCCAGTGTGCTAAAACCACCATTTAGCAGCGTGTTAACCAGAGTGAGTAACTTGTCGGCATGCCCCTCAACACTGTTAGTCGCAAGTAACTCATTCACGGCAGCACTGATTGCCGCTCGCCCTTCGACGATAAACGCCAGCCGTTGCGCCACTAACATGGGTAAGTTGGTGGTATCACTTTGCTGGTTCACAGCTTCCGTCACGCCCGAACTGCTGCCACCGACAGTACCGTGGTTAAAGCGGCCATAACGGTTTCGGCCAAAGGTTGAGCGCAGTGCGTTACCCAGATTACTGGCCTCATTGGCAGTATTCGTTACCATTCGGCTCCAAAATTCCGCCGTACTTTTCAAGGTTTTTATTACCTGAGTGGCGGAGCGCATCTCTCCTTTTACCGTTGAGATAAAACCAGCGACTGCTTTGGCGCTCAATCCCAGCCAAGAGGAGTGCGCAGACGCGCTCATTTCAGCCATACCGGTGATGGCAAAGGCACGTAAGCCGGATTCGATAACGGTTAAGCTGAACGCGAATACCCGCTCGCTGCCAACACCTTCATCAATTTTCAGCCCCGTGTCAGCGATGCTGACAGTCATCTCACCCAAGGTTGGGTGGACCAATGTCCCTGGCCCGGCCATTTCACAAGCTGCGATCAATGAATCGCGCTGAGTCATTACATCAGGTGCGGCGTAGATCTGGCTGTTTTGTACCAAAAATCCAGTTAAAACAATGTTCCGCGTACTGCGCCCCAAATCCTCGATATAGCTGGTATCGCGATAAGGGTAAGTGTGCACTGCCTGACGACGACCAAAACTGCCCTTGCTATTCAGGACCACGAAGGGCACTCCCCGAAAGGAGGCTTGATGGAGGTGTTCCGACCATTGCCAACTGTCGTCGCTTCCTCCCAAGAGCGCTGATAGTGCGTTATTGATAAGTGACATTTCGTTCTCCTGTCCAGTAGTAGACGTTAGGAAATAAAAAACCCGCCGGAGCGGGTTATATCGATATGCTGATTGGTTAATTTTTACGGATATTAATAGGGAATTACATCTGCATGGCGTGAGCTATTCTGCTGCCTCCCTGAGTTGGGATTACTAAGCTTTCACCGCTTCGACTGTCGATTAACGTCAATTCAATCTGCACCCGATTGTTCTGCATCGCGGTAGCGATAACATCAGCAATAGCATTAACGTTAAAGCCCCCCACTGAGTCAGTATAAAAAGGTGATTCAGCTGTAGGGATGCTGCCTATATTATTATCTGGTACAAGAGAAGATGAGGGGCTAAGGGAATAGGGATCTTCAGCACCGAATTCAGTTATGCGATTGTTGCTCCAGGTGTTCTGCGTTTGTGTTTGAGTTTCAACTTCAACCCCGGATCCCAGATTAAAAAGATCGGTTAATGGAGTGGACTCAATTTTAATTGGCCGACGTCCGGAAATATCACCCGCACTTTCAGTCTGATAATTTATTTTCTCTGCATCATTGGGCTTAATATGATCCTGATATTTCTTACGAAATCCATCAGTCATAAGACCGCTATTAAGCATGGTTATTTCATACCAATTAAGTTGTTTTTTAAAATCTGTATTATTATATGCCCATCGCATTTTCGCCGAATCATTACCACTGATTACCCCTAAAGTACGCATTATGGCAAAATTATCTGGACCATAAGTCAGCGTGTCAGTTAAACCACCAATGCCATCAGCCACTGAGCCATCAGAGACAAGAATTTCGTATCCGATGTTAGATAGCTTATCTTTCAGACCATCCCAAGCAGCACTTAACTCATCGGTGTTCTGGTCTAACTCTGTCAATTGTATATTAAGCTCAGGATCAATAGTTAGGCCAAATAGAGTAGATTTAGCCAGCAAATCTTTTAGTTGCGCCCCCTCTCGCAGCAACTCAATAGTATTACCGTCTATTTTCAGAGCATTCGTCAGTTTACTTTGTACTTGGGGTGCCATTTGTGGAAAATCCTCGGCAATTTTAGCTATTGTTGCTGTAGCATCCACCGTGCCATTTTCATTACTGATAATGTCAAACCCATACTCATGTAGCTGCGCCAGCCCCTGAACATTATGGCCCCATAGCATATTATTCAAATTGCTGTAGAGCTGCTCAGTTGATTTTATCGCAACCATTTGTTCAACACCTCGAATACGCATAGCGCCACTTATTTGACTAAATTGATCAATAGGTGCATTAACGTTCCTCGCCGCTGTATTTATTTTACGGGCCTCATCAGCACCATTATTAAGCCATTCCACTCCCGCAGTTCCAACAGCAATAATTGTGTTTCCACCACCAGCTAATTTATAGTTACTGAATATTTGAGGTGGTATTTTAGATAATGGAGAAACCGTATTCATATTGTATTTATTAGCCATTTTTGCCAGCCTTAATTTTATTAATCCGCCCGGCCTGCTGGCACCACCACATTAAGCTACTGTAGGTCAGGGACCAGGCATCGCCCGGCCCCCAGCTATAATAGTAAGTGACGTCAGCGATTATTTCGCGCCATCGCCCCCTGTTGGGGAGTAGGCTAAAAAACCCATCATATAAACCTCACAGGCTTTATAGTCGGTAAAAGCCATTTTCTTGATAGCCTCACGCGGCACCCCTGAGACCAAGGCTATCAGCAATCCCATACCGCTGAGCGAACCTGACTTGGTTTGCTCATCGTAGAATTGCTGTACTTGCAACAGTGTCGGTTCACTAAGCTCGACCACCTCGTAGGTGGTCTTGGTTGAGTCGTGTTGAATGGCTTTCACCAGTGAAATAGTTTTACTGCGCTCCAGTACAGTCATATCAATTCTCCGTCACCGAACCGCCTTCCCAGCTCACATCAACCGTGCCTTCAGTGCTGTCAACCACCAACGTGCTCACCGACCACATGCCGCTACCAATAATGGTTTTGCCGTTCGCCAATTCGCAGACAATATTGACATTGGTCTGGTCGTTAAAATCACTGATAGAGACCCCGCCGCTGTCACGGATAGTGCAGGAAATGGACGGTGCCACCACGGTTTCTTTATAGCCATGTACCCCATCCATGCCCATGACAGTTTCACGTTTTACCTTTGAAGGGCTGTATTTGAACTGACCGGCCACCATAATAGTAATGCCATCAACGGTGACATAAGCCGTACCTGCCAGGCGGTTTGAAGTATCGCTCATAATTTATTTCCTATTTTGTTAGTGCATTAAATGGCTAAGGGTTAAACAGCCGCTTGCAGACGGAATTGATTGAGAACCGCAAAGATACGCAACTGATTAATCAGCACGCCGGTCCACAACACATCAACACGATTTGGATTACTGGCATTTTTCTCAACTATCAGGCCACGGGCGAAACCTTTGGCATCCTGAACATAGCCATTAAATTCCAGGGTCTGATACTGAGCAATCAACTCGGCACGGATGGTATTTGGCGTGATGATGGCCGAGCCTGGTGCAAAACGGGTACCATCGGCAGCCAACTTCATGCGAGCAAACTTCGAGGTCACCTGAGTTCGTAGGTAGCGCGTGACAAACATCAATAAGAACAAGGTCTCAATTTGCAAATAACTATCATCCGCAGCACCGTATTTGTTGGTCTGATAAGTCGTAATGATATTTTCGATTTGAACTGTCCCGTCGTCCGCCACCGTCACGGTTGAAATACCGCTATGCAGCAAGTTATTCCGCTCAGTCAGGGTAAAACGGCTAGAAAGGGGCGCTGCCAATACACCACTTACTGCCAACGTTTGCAGTGGGCGGCCGGGATCATTACGCAAGCTTTGTGCAATAGCACCAACATACGCGGCTGACCAGAGGTAAGCCGGTGTCGGCGAGTTATGGATCCCGAGCAATGAGGCATGTTGGTCATTACGCAGTTCACCGGCCGCAGTCAGTTGACCATAGGTGCCGGAGTGAGCGGCAAAGCTGTGACCATACAGTTGCTGACTATAGCTCCAGCGCCCGGTGCTATCAGAAAGGAATGCCTTGATGGCATCCAATGACGCGGTATCCGTGTAAGGGTTGATAATGAAATCGAAGGTACGATCTTGTAAGTTTGCCAGGCCACTTGCCAGTTCAGGCGCGCCTGCACCGCCTGCCATCGGGGTGATCGACAACACCAGACTCTCCGGAGTGGTCTCTCCACCGGCACTCCCCAAATAATTCAAACGCAGATCGATATTGTTGCCATGTGCTCCTTTGTTTTTGGCTGTTAGCACCACAACAGCGCCTTCCGATACGCCATCACCAGTATGGGCAACCGTTACCGGTAATTCAGGTTTACTCTCGATTGCCGCTGCCAGCGCCAGAGCGATGGTATTGGCATCATCAGTCGGCACTACCGTGGTTTGTACACGAATACCGGCGATATACAGTGAGATAACACCGGTTGCTGATGCCGGGGTCGTCACGGTAATTTTACCGATGGCAGCAACCATAGCTTCAGAGTCGCGCAATGGTAGAAGATAGATTTCGCCAGCGCTGTCATTGGCCAGATATGCTGCCATTTGCCCATGTAGCATTGAACCTGCACCACACAAACCGGCAACGGTGGCGACAGATGAAACCAGCAGCGGCACATTGACGGGCAAAGTGCTTTCCGCCAGGGTTTGCCCGATAATCAAAGTCCGTTGAGGGGTGCTCGCTGTGTTAGCTTGGGAATTATCAAACTCGGCAAAGAACAGTGGCGTACGCAGATTACTCGGGATATTAGTGAAAGGAATTGTCATAATTTTTTACTCTCCGTTGTTAACACTTAAAATGCAGGTTTCGCTGTTTTTACCGTAACCTGCACCACATCACCGTCTTGAATACGACGGTGCCAAAATGGGTTATCAGGAACCTCTGCGCCAGATTCAGGCAAAAAGGTGCCCTTGACCGGGTCACGCACTGCGCGGCCAGTCATCGGTTTTACAAACATAGGGTTACTCCGAAAGGGTGATGGCGATCAGCGGGTCTGTGGTGCCATCAGGCATATCAATCGCAATGTCGATACCTGTCAGTGGCGTGGTTTCTACTGGGAAGAAGTCTTCCGGCCCTTGGTAATACTCAAGATCGAGTTCTATTTTCACTTCAGCAAAATGTTGCTCGCTGCTGGTATCGATACCCATCGTGGTACGCACTTTGGCAAATTGATGAATCTGGCGAGTCAGTTCATAACTGTTAATCACTGCCCGTTGAATCTGTTCACACAAACGCTCAAGTGCCGATGCCGCTTCCGTGACTCGATTTACTGCCTCACTTAGTTGGATATGTCCGCTAATGCGTAAGGTGGTCATGGTATTAAACTGCGGTACATTGCGGCCAATAGACTCTTTTACTTCAAGTGGTGTCTGTAACAAAATGGCTGGATAAGTGGTTACCGGCCATGCATCAGTTGAATAGATACGACCTTCCGCATCTGTTTTGCCCAATAATGCGGCAGCGGCCAGTTGCCTGATTAGTGCAGCATTCATAGGCTCACCTGATAAAAAATGAGATATCTGACATTACTACCGGTCATAGTTATTCTCCTGGTAAATGGTTGCCCCGTTCGGGGATAAGCTTGTCGTCTCACGGCGGTAGTGGATTATCGATTTGGTTATTACGCCAACGAATGACCTCATCAAGCCGTCCTTTACAGAGGCGTAACTCTCGCTTGAGTGCCAACGCATATAAACTACTGTCACCCCATGTGGAACCAACAAATTCCGGGATTTCACACTGGGTCATCGCCGACTCAGGTGGCAGTAATAAGGGGGATTTCACCACCTGAAGGGCCGGCTTATTCACGCAAGATACTAATGCCAGGCTCAGGCATACGGCTGACAGCGCAGTTGTCAGTTGCGGTTGCCGCCACAAAACGCTTGAGACGATCCTCAGTTTCATGTCGCAATACCCTTTCATTTTCCAACTGCCGTGCGACGGCAGCCCGATTAGCCGCATCGTTTAACTGATAGGCAGCGATGGTGTTATCCAATGTTTGATTAACAACTCGTTCAGCCTGTAACTCCGCATGCTCCTGCACCTGTTTGGCACTCAAGCGATAGGTATTGGCCATCAGCCCCATGAGTAATATCGCGAGCAACACCGTGGTGATGGCACGCCTATTCATTTGCCCTCCCTGGCTTTCGCTTTTATTGCCGTCAGGTTCGGTGTCAGACAAAGTTCATGTTCAATCTCACGCCGATTAACCAAACCCTGCCAGCGCTTGCCACCCGCCATAATCCAGCGCCGCAACTCCCCGCATGCGCCGGTTATATTTCCGCTATTGAGTTTCTTTAATAAGGTTGAGTGGATAAATGCGGTTTTACCGACGTTATAGGTAAATGAATAGAGCGCTGCGCGGGTGTAATCTCCCACAGGTACCTGTATCGCATCATCGACCGACTTTTTCACCACCAGTAAATCCTGCTGTAATAGCGCATCACACTGTTGATCGCTATACAGTTTTCCCTGGATAATGTCGTTACCAGTGTGACCATCACACAGCGTCATGACGCCCACTACGTCGTTGTAGGCGATGTATTTACGTCCTTCAAAACCATCGTGCCCACCCAGCAATGTTCCGGCAATGGCTACTGCTCCACCGGCTGCGGCACCCAAAACTTTCTTACGCAGTGAAGGCGTCATGTCAGCTCTCCATTTTGTGTAGCGCGTCATTACATACCGCAATTGCGGCTGGAATATCGGCCACTGTTTTATTACGCAAAAAATCCCGTAGAATTTCTGTTCGTCTCTGCTCTTCTTTAATTATTGCGTCCTTTTCCCGTAAATTAACGTAATAAGTTTTGATGGTAAATATTACGCTAATAATAGTACCCAGAATAAAGATGTAATCCTGTAAACTCAGCGCTGAAAATAGAGCAAGCGATCCTGCCCACCAATACGGCAGTGGATTTTGTTCACTCATTTAATACCTCCCAAGCCGATACACTTGCGCGTATGACTAACAGAAAGAGGAAAGCCCCAACCATGCGGGGCTTTCCTCTTTCTTAATCAGTATGTAACGAACCAGTGATATCAGACTAATATACTTTTTGCGGACCGCGTTAGTGTTTTTTTATAAAAAATAGATTTATTTTTAATTAAATACACATCAACTAAAAAACAAAAAACCTCACCAAAGCGAGATTTTAAATTATGATAATTGCGTAACAAACTAACCAGTAATGTCAGACTAATACACTTTTTGCGGACCGCGTGAGTGTTTCTTCATAAATATGTAAATTCTCTATTAAAGGGTCCATAGTTAATTTCACATTCAACATTGCCAGGCAGCCATCAACAAAGCCTTCCGCCATTTGCATATTAATTCGCACCAGTTTTTCATCTCTTTTCTGCTGACGAGCAATTGCTCGCTTGGATTGATTAAGCACATAGTGACGGATGATCAATTCATATTCATCTGGCCGGTATTGTTTTAATCGAGCAACGCAACCATCGACAACCAGACCGTCATCATCACAACAGGAGGCTTTACTCTTAGACGTATCAGGCAATAACCCCTTAAAGCCCGCAGCGATAGATGAATAATCCAGCCCGGAGCTATATCTTGCCCATACTCCCCAGCGCGCCAGGACTAATTGAATATCTCTCATGTTTTGGTTCTGCTTACTGTGGCTTCCGGTTTGTGTACCGTTTATTGAACTCATAAATAATTACTCCACAAAAGGCAGGGCACCGTGATGACACCTCAGCCTATCGATTGCTCAACAACGGAAACCACCGTAAGTCTGGCCGCCGTCTTCTTGTGATAAACAGGAACAACCCATGCTACATATCTGGATAGCAGTGATGCGTGCCAGAACGATCTCATACGTTTCCCTGATATATTTTGATTGATTATTACCGCAAGTGATTTTATAGTCAACACCGCAGATGATTGGATATTATTGCTAACGGTAATAAAATTGACTGATGAAAAAGAAGCCATTGACGCCAGAACAGTTAGACGACGCTAAGCGGCTGAAAGAGCTGTTTAATGCCAAGAAAAAAGTACTGGGTATATCCCAAGAGTCTGTCGCGCACGAATTAGGGGTTGGGCAAAGTGCCGTAAACCAATTCCTTAACGGCATAAATCCGCTCAATGTGACCAACGCCGCTGCTTTTGCCAAAATACTCAATGAACCAATCAGCAGCTTTAGCCCTTCTCTGGCGAAAGAATTGGCGAAAATGGCCGAAAGTTTATCGATCTCGGCGCGTAATGGGCTAAATGATAAACCGGCCGGATCAGTTGCTAACAGCTATCCGTTAATCAGTTGGATAAGTGCAGGTAACTGGTATGAGGCAATAGAGCCTTATACGCTGCGTGATATTGAAATCTGGCCTGAATCGACCAAAAATGCCCATGACAACGCTTTTTGGCTCAGCGTTAAAGGAGACTCCATGACATCGCCTTCAGGGATCAGTTTTCCTGAAGGAATGATTATTCTGGTTGACCCGGAAAAAGAGCCGCTACCCGGTAATTTTGTTATTGCCAAACTGACTGATGATAACGAAGCAACATTTAAGAAACTCATTGTTGATGCTGGTGTTAAGTATTTGAAACCATTGAATCCCTCCTATCGATTAATCGAACTCAATGGCAACTGTAAGATACTGGGTGTGGTGGTTGATGCTCGCTGGCTGGAAATAAACTAGCCCCCATCTAGATAAACACCGGTGCTCAGTTGTAGTTGGAAAAATAAATCACTTGTATAAACAATCAGATAAGCACCCACACATAAAATAACCGCCAGTGATTCCCACAATTAATCACCTGCGGTTATTTTATTGACGTTAAAAAATCAGTAATAGTCGTTTTCTCGCCTCAATCCGTGTAAAACAGCGTTGTCTGCCACTCGCCAGTGCTGTATATTAATACAGTATTTACTCATTCAGGAAAAAGCCATGCGTGTTGAATTGATTTATGACAAACGGAATGTCGCCGGCCTACCCAACGCCGCTGAAATGATTAAGGCAGAGTTAACCAAGCGGGTGCATCGGGTGTTTCCTGATGCTGAAGTTAAGGTTAAACCAATGCAAGCCAATGGCATCAATACTGATGCTAATAAACAAGAAAAATCAGTACTGAACCGGTTGGTTGAAGAAATGTTTGATGAAGCCGACGAATGGCTGGTTAATGAGTTTTGAAAACCATTTAGCCGGGTAATCAGGCCCGGCTCATATTAATGCATTATAGTGCGCCATTATTAAGTAATATTTTTAATACGTTTAATTTTCTTTTAATCTTTATTTTAAAAAATTAATCTCCCGTCAATGTTAACTTTTACCTTCTATTTTTAAAGGGATTAAAGGTTAATGATGGAAAAGAATAGATGGGTAAAGAGAAGTGTTGCTGTATTACCGCTGATTATCACCTGCCATACAGCAGTAGCCAGCTATCACTCAGATATAAACGATGGTCTGACGATTAGCTCCTCATTGGGGTTATTGAATGCAGAATCACAAGAGTTTGTTTATCAGCGCCAATATAATGGTCACAAACTAAGCCAGATAGATTGGAAAGCGGAAAACACGCCTATTGTAAAAATGGATATATCATGGGATCTGTTATCACGGTTAACATTAACCGCGCGCGGATGGTCCACATTATCATCCGGGAAGGGGGTCATGGATGATTATGATTGGAAGACGTTAGGGCAATCTAAGTGGACTGATTGGTCTCATCACGAAAAAACCAATTTAAATTATGCGAATGAAATCGATCTTAATGCAAAGTTTTGGCTTTTAAAGCAAGACAATTACCGTATTGGTATGATGGCCGGTTATCAGCGCAATAATAATAGCTGGACATCTTATGGTGGAAACTATAATTACAATAAAGGCAATAACCTATTTACAGGTTCCGATAGTGTTACCGGCATTGGTTATAAGCAAAAGTTTAAAATGCCCTATCTTGGCTTAGCCGGGAGCTATCATTATCAAAAATTTGAGTTTAATACCTTGCTGAAATACAGCAGTTGGGTAAATGCCTATGGTGATGATGAACACTATTTACGTCAACTTTCATTTAAAGACAGCAGCAAAGGCTCTCGCTATTACGCAGTAGTGGTTGATGCGGGCTACTACGTCACCGATAACACTAAATTATTTGTTGAAGCGTCCTGGAACAGGCATGCCGAAGGAAAAGGAGATACACAAATCATCGACACTGGTGCAGGTGTTTCTGCAAATGTAGCTAATAGCGCCGGCATTGCTCAACAACATCAAACTATCGCTATAGGTTTGCAGTATAAATTTTAATCTAACCACCCTCTTATTACTGCCATCCCTCAGCATCAATGCAGCCTGAAAACCGCTGCTTTAGCTGCATTGATGCTAATTTTAGCCTTTTGATGTCACTATTTTTTTCAACTTTATTTGAATTTTTACCTTCAAATGAAGCAGAAAGGAATAATCAAGCTTATGTTTTTATTGAATATAGATGTCAATAAAATCCACCTACTTTGTCACCGTTACATAAAGAAGTATTAACAATGGCGTATTAATTACAGTTTGTTACTGTGACACAGCTCAAGTTTATCTCTGCCAAGCCGTTACTTGAATCATGCCTTCCCTCTTATTTAGGACGCTCTATGCTTGATTCCATTCGTTCACGTATCTTGGCTGCCTGTATCATCATCGTGGCAGGCTCTCTGGCCATTAACACCTATTTTAACTACTCGGTTGCCAGTAAATATAACAATAGTGCCATAGATAATACCCTGACCGCCGTTACCGCCAGTCATGGTGTCGGGATCGCCGATTGGGTTGCCTCCAAAACACAAATGATTGTGTCACTAAAAGACAGCGCACTGACGGCAGACCCGACAGCGGCACTGCGACAAGTTGCAGCCGCAGGTAACTTCATCAACGTGTATATCGGCTACGCGAACAAAACCGCGATTTTTTCTAATCCCGATGGTATTCCAGCCGGCTACGACCCCACTGGGCGGCCATGGTATCTACAAGCGGTAAAAGCGGGCAAACCCGTGGTCACCCCACCCTATGTTGATGCTGGAACCAATCAGTTAGTGGTAACGTTCGCATTGCCGATTATTCAGGACGGCAGCGTTAAAGGGGTATTGGCTGCTGATGTCACCATGGACAGCGTGATTGCAAACGTGAAATCCATACACCCGACTGAAGATAGTTTTGGTATGTTAATCGATGCCGATGGCACCATTATCGCTCATCAAGATGCGAAACTAGCCCTTAAGCCACTGAGCGATATTGCGCCGACGCTGGACCTTAAAACACTGTTAACAGCAACTGAGCCTGTCGCTGCCAATATTGGCGATAACAGTAAATTGCTGCTGGCCCAAGCAGTACCAGGGACTCAATGGTTTACCGTTGTCGCCCTGGACAAAGCTCAAGCTACCACCGGCATGCGGTCGTTACTGACCACATCACTGGTGACGCTGGTGATTATTATTTTAATCGCTGTTGTCATTATTAGCCTCATTACCAAACGTGCTCTGGCACCGCTGACCCATGTGCATAAAGCCATGGATGCTATCAGCTCCGGCTCAGAAGACTTAACTCAGCGACTGCCGGTAGAAGGCCGTGATGAAGTGGCAAAAATAGCCCTTTCGTTCAACAATTTTGCCGACAAACTGAGTGTAGTAATGGCGCAAATCCGTGATACCAGCGAATCAGTACGGATTGCAGCCAATGAGATAGCGGCAGGTAATCAGGATCTGTCGGGCCGCACAGAGTCTGCCGCCGCCAGTTTGCAGCAAACCTCGGCGGCGTTGGAACAAATCTCGGCAACCGTGGCCCACTCCGCCAGCGCAGCGCGCCAGGCCAATACTGCGGTACTTTCGGCGGCTAACGATGCTTCACGTGGTGGCGACGTGATAGCTAAAGTCATCACCACAATCGAATCGATTGAAGCGGCATCTGGCAAGATCGGCGATATCACCAGTGTGATCGACGGTATCGCTTTCCAAACCAATATTCTGGCACTTAACGCGGCGGTAGAAGCGGCACGCGCGGGTGAGCAAGGACGCGGTTTTGCTGTGGTCGCAGGGGAAGTTCGTACATTGGCGCAGCGCAGTGCACAGGCAGCGAAAGAGATCAAAACGCTGATCGAATCGACAGTCAGCAGTGTGGCATCTGGCTCCGGCCAGGTACGTCAAGCCAGTAATACCATGACCGAAATCGTCAGCAGCGTGTCGGATGTCACCACCATTATGTCTGAAATAACCAACGCAGCCGATGAACAAATGCGCGGCATCCACGAAATAAATAGTGCGGTCGCGCAATTGGATACCATGGTGCAGCAAAATGCCGCATTGGTGCAGGAATCCACCGCAGCATCTGCGGCGTTACAAGCTCAGGCTGCTGATTTAACCAGTGCCGTGAATCAATTTAGGATCTAGTTCAGCATCGGTATAAATAGAGAAAATACCGATTGGTTTCAGTGGGTTGAAAACTACCCACTGAACCCCCTACCCCAGCAATATTCGTGCACCAATTTTAATCGGTGCAAAATTGTCGTGTTTCATACCCGCTTCAGTTAGTGCCTGCTTGAGTTGTTGTGGTGGTTCATCCAGTGGTTCGTCAGCCAGTTCAAACACCCCCCAATGAATCGGTACTGTCATCGGCTGCTGTAATTGTTTAAATAACTGCACCGACTGCTGTGGATCCATATGTTGGGCCTGCATAAACCACCGCGGGGCATAAGCACCAATGGGCAAGGCGGCATAATTGAATGGCCCTAACCTTTCGCCAATGGTTAATAGTTGCTGGCAATAACCTGTATCACCGGTAAAGTAAAAGTTAATATCATCACGCTTGACCACCCAACCAGACCACAAACTTTGGTTACGATCCCAGGGGGTACGCATGCTCCAATGCCGTGCCGGTACACAATGAAACTCAAATTCAGCTGCGAGGTGTTTATCCCACCAATCCAGTTCATGAACATGGCGAGCACCCTGCTGTAGTAACCAACTTTTTAACCCTAACGGTGCCAGAAAAATCAGCTTAGGAAAGCGGCGCAATAATTGGCTAATCGTTGTCACATCCAAATGGTCGTAATGGTTGTGAGAAATCACTACCACATCTATATGGGGTAACTCTTTTACGCTGGCAGGTACCGGTGTTCTCCGTGCTGGCCCGTAAAAATTGAGCGGCGAGGCACGGCCGGAGAGTACCGGATCAAACAAAACCGTTTTCCCACTGACCCGCAATAACAGTGACGCATGGCCTAGCCACCACAACGCATCCTGCTGCCCGCTAAAATCTGCCGCTTGCCACCAATCAGTGACAAACTGCGCATATCCTTGCTGCGGCGGTTTTGGTAGCGACTGGCGTTTTCGCTCTTCACGCCAACGCTTCAAATCTTGTGGATGATGAACAACCGGCTCCAGATTCTGAAATCCAAACTCAGTGTGGTGTGGCTTACTGGCATCATAATAGGGGTTTTTCTTTGCCATTCTACGTCCTTCACTGTCAGCCGCGATTGCAACCAACATTTATTCATGGGCTATGCCCGCAATAATTCGCCCTTTCACAAAAGTGATATTTTCACACTGTAAGCAATAGCGCTAATTCTAGTAATGGTCTTTCATTCTGCTGGTTAAAATCTTGCCACACGTGTCACGGTCATTATTGTCACAAAATGGCATTATCGATTATTCGCATTATCATGGATATTCTGTTTTTTGCTGAATATCCACCCTAGCTACTAATTTGATTCATATCAATTTTTACTGTAATAGGCGCCTTTTCTGGCCGAAAAACCCTTTTTCGTGATCGAACACTCATTTTTATAAACGCCATACCTTTATAAAGAAAACGATTATCCATTATTAATGAAACATTGTTTTAATTTTAGGTGGCAGTAAAAATGAGTAAACAGATTTCAACAAGGCATACGCTGGCGTACGGGAGTGCCAACTTACTGGGAAGTGGGGCACTGGCAATCAGCGGAGCCTGGCTGATGTATTTCTACACCACCTTTTGCGGGCTATCAGTCGTAGAGGCTGCGACTATTTTCTCAATCGCCAGTATTCTTGATGCGATTAGTAATCCAGTAATGGGTTATATCACCGATAACTTCTATAACACCAGACTGGGCCGCATCTTTGGTCGTCGTCGCTTCTTTATCTTACTGGGTATCCCGCTGGTACTTGTCTATCCAATGTTATGGATGAGCGGTTTTGGCTTTTGGTATTACCTACTGACCTACGCGCTGTTTGAACTGATTTATACCTCCATCATGGTGCCATATGAAACATTGGCGACCGAGATGACCACCGATTTTGCCAAACGCTCCAAATTAACTGGTTCTAAAGCCATTTTCGGTAAAGTAGCAAACTTTTTGGCCGCTTTTATTCCCGGTCAGTTTATTGCCATTTACGGTAAAGATTCTGCAACCCCCTTCCTTTATACCGGTATCGCTTACGGTCTGATTATGTGCTGCGCGATGATCTGGCTTTATAGCTCATCATGGGAACGCCCAGCGAGCGAAGTGGTCCGTGAAACCACCAGCAGTTTCGGCCAGGCGCTGAAAAAGCTGTGTGTTGATATGGCGTCTACTTTCCATCTGCGCATTTTCCGCAAGCATCTGGGTATGTATCTGTTCGGCTTTGGCGCGGAGTGGTTATTCGCATCGGCATTTACCTACTTTATTATTTTTGGTTTAGGTCAAGATGCCGCACTGGTTTCTCAGCTCAATAGTTTCAGTTCAATAATGCAGTTGATTTCCACCGCCGTCTTTATCGGTATCTGCGTCAAAATGGGCTTTGCTCGCCCGTTCCGCATCGCTCTGCAAGTGGTTATTGTCAGTGTGATTGCCTATGCTGCGCTCTATTTTACTGGCTGGTCGCAAACAACAACTGTCATTGTACTGTTCTGTATTACCGCAGTTTTCGGTTTAAGCACTGGGGGGATTTATTATATTCCGTGGACGGTTTATACCTTCCTGGCGGATGTGGACGAAGTATTGACCGGCCGTCGCCGTGAAGGGATCTACGCCGGAGCCATGACCTTTGCAGGTAAAATGGTACGTTCGATTATTGTTTTCGCCATGGGCTGGACATTAAGTCGCTTTGGTTTTGTCTCCGGGCAATCGAGCCAACCGGAAGTTGCCGTGCAAGCCATCGTAGGGGTATTTGCCATCGGCGTTATCGCTCTGGCACTGGTGGCTATCTATTACACCACGCAAATGAAACTGGACCGTAATAATCACAAAATCCTGCTAGAAGAGATTGAGCGGATTAAAGGTGGCGGTGCCATGGCAGATATTCCGGCCCATGCCAGAGCGGTTGCTGAAGAACTAACCGGTTGGAAATATGAACAGTGCTGGGGCAACAACCACCTTGGCATGAAAGAATCATCCAATGTGGCTCCAAAGCCTGTGACTGAAAGCTAATTGATTTTCGGTTTTAACCACAAAACGCATCGGCCAACACCGGTGCGTTTTTTATTACGTAGAATAACCTTATGATTCTGCTCAACTAACCGCAGGATTTCATTCGTTTAACGATATCCCGCTAGTGAGCAACTCGCGATCCTAAATCACGATCCTGAGTTTCGCCGTGGATCAGATGTGTCAATTCTTCAACACACTGAATCAGCCCATGTTCGATGCGGTAAAAAGCGATAACTTTCATCAAGACCCTTTGCCCGCTCTTTTTGACCACATCAACCAGATGCACACTGGCAATCTGATCACCATCCGCCATCACTTTTTCCAGCGTGATGGTTCCACTAGCAAGTGTGCTTTTCAACACCTGCACATGGCGAATAAACGCCTCATAATCTAATTGATTACCATCAGCTTGCTGTTGATAATCGGTCGAAAAAAATGCAGCAACATCCTGGGTGCTATAGCTCGAGTCAACCAAAGCAGTAAATACCTGTTGGAGAAATTGTTTTGCCTGTTGCGAATTCATCATGGTGACTCCCGTTATCCAGCGCCAATGCTGAGAATGCCAGACTAGCAATATCCTTGTGGCCTTGATAACGTATCTGAGTCATTCAATACGGTTTTTACGCCATGCAATCTCATTTAATTGATCCTTCACAACTGATGCTGACAACGATGCCAGTATTGACCGTGGTACAGCGTCACGACAAGCTAGCGCGAATGACGCAGCCGCATCGCCACAGTGCGGGCCAATTATTAGCGGCAATAAATGGCTTGCTAACTATCGTCATACCCGAGGGTCAATGGGTGGTACCGGCAACACATGTGGTCTGGCTTCCCCCTCATCAACAGCACGGTTTCCGCTCGCACGGCCCTTTTCACGGCTGGAGTGTATATTTGCGCGAAGATGTCTGTGCGTCTTTACCGCTACAGCCGCGAACGATGCAATTAAGTGGCTTATTACGAGAAACCGTAAATCGCGCAGCGCAATGGCCCCGAGGGGAATTACTTGAGAACCAGCAGCGGATTATGGCGGTGATGCTAGACGAAATTGCATCATTACCTGCCGAACCATTTGAATTACCAATGCCACAAGATCCACGGCTGATAAAGGTCGCGCATGAGTTACTGAGTGACCTAGCTAACAAACAGAGAATGGATCAATGGGCACACTGGGCTGGAATGTCACCCCGAACACTGAGCCGTCGTTTCATCGCAGAGACAGGCTATAGTTTTAGCCACTGGCGGCAACGCGCACGTTTCATGCGCGCGCTGGAAATGCTGGCAGAGAAAATACCCGTGACCCATGTCGCGTTGGATGTCGGCTACGAAAACCTCAGCGCTTTTATTGATCAATTTCAGTGCGTTTTTGGCGTGACCCCCGGCAAGTACTTCCCGGTAATGTAAATTTTTCGTCTGTCTGAAAATTTCAGCATGTTTTATGCCAATATCCGATTACTATAAGCACACGACCACTTACTTTGTTTTTGAACATGGATAAAAGATTGTTGAAACATTTCACTGCCCCGCTACTGGCCGCTGCTCTATTCACTATTCCATTGCACAGCGATGCCAAGACAGAGCTTTTGACCTCACAAGTTGTTGATCAATATGCCGAACATATTTTCTATAACAGTGGTGCCATGGGAATGGCTCTGGTGGTTATTGATAACAATCAAGTGGTAAACCGTAGTTTTGGGGAAACCAAACCCGGTAACAACCTGCGTCCACGGCCAGACTCACTGATTCGCATTGCATCAATTACCAAGCTAATGACCAGTGAAGTGATGGTAAAACTGGCCGATGACGGCACGGTAAAATTGACCGATCCCCTGCGAAAATACGCACCTAAGGGAGCACGAGTCCCTGCTTATAACGCAAAACAGCCGATTACCTTGCTGAATCTAGCCAGCCACACCAGTGGCCTGCCGCGCGAGCAACCCGGTGGCCCACAAAAAAGGCCGGTGTTTACCTGGCCGACTAAAGATAACCGCTGGCAATGGATGAAGCAGGCCACGGTCACCGTGCCGCCTGGGGTTAAAGCCGCCTACTCCAATTTGGCCTACGACTTGCTGGCCGATGCGCTGTCACGGGCATCAGGCAAGCCTTATAGCAGTTTGCTGCGTGACAAAATCACCGCTCCGTTGGGGATGAAAAACACCACCCTGACCCCAACGGCAGAACAATGTAACCGTCTGATGGTCGGAGTAGGCAGTAGTCGTTGTGAAAACACCCTTGCGGCGGCGGGAAGTGGTGGGATTTACTCAACACCGGAAGATATGCAGCGTTGGATGCAGCAATTCTTAGCTTCTGATAACAGCGCGCGCAAAAGCTCAGCCAAACGTGAACAGGCGCTCTATTTCCAACGTCGTGATTTGGTGTCATTAAAAGGTATGGATGTTGCCGGTCAGGCAGACGCACTGGGGTTAGGCTGGGTCTACATGGCGCCTAATGCCGAACTACCAGGAATTATGCAAAAAACCGGTGGTGGCGGTGGATTTATTACCTATATGGCGATGATTCCAGAAAAGAACATTGGGGTTTTCGTCGTAGTGACCCGTACCCAACTGACTAAATTTACTAATATGAGTGATGGCGTTAATCGATTAGTCGCTCAATTGGCGAAGAATAGTTAGCATCGGCTCAATTGCGGTGAACATAGGCCCGTTTTAGTTCCCAGCACTTTTTGATATACCGACCGAATAATAGCTCGGTGAGTATTGCTTCGGTATCAGATTGTTAGGCGACATATGCGGGCATTCGATGTCAGTTTGCCGCAAACCGCCCCAGCACAGCACAACCCGCGGTGCTGGTAGGTATCGGCAATGGGCAAACATACCTGCGCATAGATGTAGCCCGTAGCATCAATTATGCTGCCGCTCAATGATGCTAACTCTCGGGCCGTGAGGAAGATAAGGCGCACAGTTGCGCCATAAAGGACCTGCCGTTCTGTGGCGGGGCCGCGTTAAAGAAATCACAAACAGTGGCCCCTACATCAGACAGCGTTGTGCGGTAACCAATCTCCCCTCCGGCAATACCGGGTCGCCACACCAGTAAGGGCACATTCTCGCGAGTGTGATTACTATGCCCAATTGTCGGGTCATTACCGTGATCCGCCATCACCACCAGGCAATCATCCTGCTGCATTCGCCCCATCAAGATCGCCAGATTCTGATCCACTACCTGCAACCTTTCGGCGTAGCGCGCCACATCCTGTGCATGACCCGCCAGATCGGTTTCCTGAATGTTAGTGCAGATAAATCCATCTCCTGGTTTTTGCAATTCCGCCAAGGTGATATCCATGATGGTCTGGGTATCGACCAGATTTTGATAGTTGGTACCGTGCGGATTGAGTGCGATATCGGCCACTTTGCCCACCAGCACCGTTGGAATACCAATATCATAGAGCTGCTGTGGAACTTGAACGCTGGCATCTACGCCATAGCCCAGATGTACGACCTGAAATCCTTGTTGATAAACCCCTGAGCGTGGTGCATTAATCCCGATATAACGACCCTGTTTCTCCTCTGCGGCAGCGAGTAGCTGCTCATTGCTCGCTAGCAAGCCACCAAAAGCAATCACCCGCCCAACCTTCACACAGCTACGCACTGTCTCACCAATGGCACGGACATCAGCAAACGAAATCGCACTCAGGTTAGCGCTGATGTTAAACACCTGTCCGAGATCCGCTTCCAGGTTATCACCGACCGCCGCGGCCTGATTTACCAACAGATACTGCAACCGGCTTCCCTGACGTTCGACATGCCAACCCGCCGCGACCAGTTTTTGCTCGACCTTATCGATCACCTCGGAAAACGGCATACGCAGCGGTGACTGTGGGCGGGTACCCAGTATTTCCTGATGCCCCATAAAGGTGTCACCGCCTTCGTGTTGCAGCGCTGCCCTGCCGTACACCGCCGTTAGCGAAGGTTTCATCACGTTCGGCGCGAACCCCAGAGCGTTGATGAGCCCCAATTGTTCAAGTGTCGCTAGACTCAATTGCGGAAAACGCTCCAGAATATGCCCACAGGTATTCGCACCGAGGTCCTGCGGCCTGACCTGAGGCACATCGGCCATGCTTCCCACACCAAAGCTGTCTATGACTACCACCACGAATTTACTCACCTTGCCCCCTGAATAACATTGCCGAGTCTGTCATACAGCGCTTCGAGTACTGGGTGACCAGACACAATAGCGAAAACTAGTGCCACATCGCTACCCGTGACAAAAATCTGAGTACGGAAACTGACTTACCTACACCGAATGACTTAGGTGCAAGGCCGGGAGACATAGCTTGCCGCTAGACTCCATCAGATTAAAAGCCTAATAATCATTTTTTTGAATATTTAATATGAAGGCAAAACTCACTGGCATTAACCTTTATGCGCCATCCACAAGCTGAACAGATTAGCTAATAAATACCCCTCTTCATTCGGGTGCAGGGCCAAATTAAACCGTGACAGCAGCGCCAAATGGATCTGTAAAATTTGTGGAAACGCGTCAGAGGCTCTGATTTCAGCCAACAATTCATCATCAAGTGGTCCAACTTCCTCACCACGGCGACTGCGCATTAATGCATTTGCCATATGCGTGAGCGCCATTTCCCCCTGCTCCGTGCGCACCGGCAGTGCCCATACCGTTTCCAACTGTGCGACAACCTTTTTCATGCCATCGCAGATGTCCTTATCAATAACCCCTGCCTGATATAGCACGTTTAGCCGATTCTCCATACCGCCAACTCCCTGATAGCTTTTAGTCATTGGGTTGCTGCTCGGCGTTCAACGCCCATGCTGTGATCAGCCAACAATAATTGAATATAGATAACAAGCAGAGAACAGACAAAAAGAGAATGGGATCACAAAAAGAAATAACCCAGGAGGGGGGACAGCAGAAAATCAGCAGTGGCAGCAGTACAAAGGCAAAAACCCGCTATCTTATTCAGATAACGGGTTTTTAATTGGTGCCGGCACCAAGAGTCGAACTCGGGACCTACTGATTACAAGTCAGTTGCTCTACCAACTGAGCTATGCCGGCGAAATTTTTTGGAACGTTACTACGTTTCCTTGGCGCGCAATATAGTATAACTCAGAACAAACAATCAAGCGTTATCAACAAATTATTTGTATCCCGCTTCATAAAACAACAGATTGATGAATAAATAAGCGTAGCAGTTATCATAATCGGATTCCCATCACCAATCGATACCTTTCTGCGCCTTAATTCCATGATCAAATGCATGCTTCACTGGTCGTAACTCACTAACGGTATCTGCCAGTGCGATAATTTCCCGATGGCAGGCTCGCCCGGTGATGACCACACTTTGATGTACAGGCCGATTTTTTAACGCCGCCAACACCGCATCCAAGCTCAAATAACCGTAAGTGAGCATATAAGTGAGCTCATCTAAAACCACAAGCTGGTAACCAGGGTCAGATAACATCCGCGCGCCCTGCTGCCACACTAGTCTGGCCGCTTGGATATCCGCCGCTTTATCTTGGGTATCCCAAGTAAAACCGGTTGCCATGATATGAAATTCGACCCCGTTACGCTCCAGTAAGTTACGTTCACCACACTCCCAGTCCCCCTTGATAAATTGAAGCACACCTACCCGCATATCATGGCCAACGGCTCTGGCTGCAGTTCCAAATGCGGCGGTACTTTTCCCTTTGCCATTACCGGTAAATACAATAATGATCCCGCCGTTTTTTGTCGCGGCAGCAACCCGCTCCTCAACCTGTTGTTTAAGATGTTGCTGCCGCTGCTGATAACGCTCTTCGTACATCGTGGTTTCCTCAACACAACGTTATTTCTGACAACCGGCACAGGCCTTGATTTGAATTTGATCAAAGAATGAATTGCCTTTGTCATCAACGAGTATGAACGCCGGAAAGTTCCTGACTTCCATCTTCCACACAGCTTCCATTCCCAGCTCGGGATACTCAAGGCATTCCAGACTTTCGATATACTCCTGCGCCAGAATGGCCGCAGAACCGCCGATACTGCCCAAATAGAAACCACCGTGCTTATGGCATGATTCGGTGACTTGCTGGCTACGATTGCCTTTTGCCAACATGATTAAGCTGCCCCCCTGGGATTGGAACAGATCGACATAAGGATCCATGCGCCCTCCAGTCGTTGGCCCCATCGAGCCGGATACCAATTCATCCGGTTTTTTTGCAGGTCCAGCATAATAGACGGGATGATCTTTCATGTATTGAGGTAATGGCTGGTTCTGTTCCAAACGCTGTTGCAGCTTGGCATGCACAATATCGCGGGCAACAATTAACGGGCCATTGAGTGATACGCGGGTGGATACCGGGTAAAGTGAAAGCTGTTGACGAATTTCATCCATCGGGCGGTTAAGATCAATGTTAATTACCGTCCCTTCGTTATTAATCCGCAAATCTTCAGGAATATATCGCTCAGGGTGGCGCTCTAATTTCTCCAACCATATGCCCTCTTTATTAATTTTGGCTTTAATGTTCCGATCAGAAGAACATGAAATTGCCATCCCTATCGGGCAAGAGCCACCATGACGCGGCAAACGAATAACCCGAACATCATGTGCAAAATATTTGCCACCAAACTGAGCACCCAAGCCAAATTCACGTGAAGCTTGTAACAGATCCTCTTCCAGAGCCTTATCACGGAAAGCCTGACCGAACGCATTACCCTCGCCAGGTAAGTTATCGTAATATTTTGTCGAGGCGAGTTTAGCGGTCTTCAAGGTTAATTCTGCGGAGGTACCTCCTATAACAAAAGCAATATGATAAGGAGGACAAGCAGCCGTTCCCAGGCTCTTCATTTTCTCAATTAAAAAGGCTTTGAGTTTTGCCGGTTCCAACACCGCTTTTGTTTCCTGATAAAGCGCTGCTTTATTGGCGGAGCCGCCGCCCTTATTCACAAACAAGAACGAATATTGCATACCCGAGGTAGCAAAAATATCAATTTGCCCAGGAAGATTGGTACCGGTATTCACTTCGTTATACATATCTAACGCCGCATTTTGTGAGTAGCGCAGATTATCTTGGCGAAAGGTGTTATAGATGCCGCGTGATAATGCTTCGGCATCATCAGTATCAGTCCAAACCCGTTGGCCTTTTTTCGCTACAATGGTGGATGTGCCCGTATCCTGGCAGTTCGGCAAAATACCTTTGGCTGAAATCTCCGAATTTCTCAATAATTGCAATGCGACATATTTGTCATTTTCGCTCGCTTGCGGATCATGCAAAATGGCAGAAACTTGCTGCTGATGTGCTGGGCGCAGGAAGAATGAGGCATCATGGAACGCTTGCTGGGAGACTAATGTCAGCGCTTCAGGTTCAACTTTTAATACTTCGTTGCCATCAACCTCGATAGTGGAAACATACTTATCCGTTAACAAGTAATATTCTGTGCGGTCCTCAGACAGAGGGAAGAGATCTTGGTAAAAAAAATCATTTTTATACATTATTTTCACTCGATTAGCTGAATGGGAAATAGTAAGAAAATATCGCTGACCCTTTGTATTTAAAAAATCAAAGAATAAAAAAACCTCAGTAAGTCGCTGGTATCATCGTGCTATTATTAATAGAGTAAAATAAAAAGCAATTGTTCTATCTGCAACACATAATGCGTATTGGTGAATAACTCCAGAACAATTTCCACAGCCGAAAAAGAAAGAAAAACCAAGGTAATAACCCATTAAAAATAGGCACAAACCAGAAATGGCTGCGCTATGGTAATATGCCATAAAAATACGACAACTCAATTATCATCGTAAATTTAGAACACGACATTAATTTAATCCTACGTTCAAAACATATATTTTATTTTAAAAAATAAAATATAATTCTTTATCTGTCGCTTTGAAAAATTAATTAACCCATGCTCTTTTTAGCTCTTCCTCTTTAGATTTATCATGGAGCCAGCGACTTAATTTTTGCAAGCTTCTCAACCCTCTTTTACCTTCTTTGTAGGTCAGTACAAAGTGGTTTCCGGTGCTCATGGGTAAATCACATGGAATGACCATATCACCATTTTCCAAATCCTTGTGAATAGCAAATCGGGGCAATAACGCCATGCCAAGATTGGAGCGCACAGCAGAAATCAGCATCGATAAAAGATCAAAACGTGGCCCCATTCGTACTTTAGGGCTATTAACGCCTGATAATGTAAACCAGTCATGCCACGAATCTAAACGAGTTGTTTGATGAAGCAACGTAAGTTCATCCATCAACTGCTCTGCAAGCATCACTTTTTTCTCATCCTGCCACAACATCCGGCTGCAGACAGGCACTAGCTCTTCTTCAAACAAGTGCTCATTTTCAGCCCACGGGCTACAGAAATCCTCACGCATAATTGCCGCATCGTATTTCAAATTCAGAAAATCAGCAGGCGTAGTCAGCGCCACTAAATTAAGGACAATCTCAGGATGCTTCTCATGAAAGTCACTGAGATTTGGAATGAGCCAATGTGTGCTAAATGTTGGTGTAACCGCCAGCTGGCTTTGTTGAATAATTCGGATTTAGATAAAAGCGCCTCTCGTCACTGACTTCCTCAGGCAATCCGCACACTTTCTGGCATCCCTGCACGCGTCATTTTGTTTAAGGCACGGATCATGGCCATAGTTTCTCCAACCTGCGCATCGTAATCCCTCAACGTAAGATGCCCACCAAACAGCTGTTTTACGCGGTACATCGCCGTTTCGGCCACTGAACGCCGGTTATAAGCCGTGTGCCATTTCCAGTACGCATTGCTCCCAGTAAGCCGTTGCCTCGCCACCGCCTGATTTCTGTCGGCATACTCCACCGGCCAGTAGCCGGCGCGCGTTCGCGGCGGGATAAGCGCCTTAATTTTCTTGCGCCGCAACTCGTCGTGGCACCGCTTTGTGTCATAAGCCCCGTCGGCACAGGCAGCCCTGATTTTCCTGTGCGTCTGACGGATAAGCCCCGGGAATGCCTCTGCATCAGTCACGTTGTTTAGGGACAGGTCAGCGCAGATAATCTCATGCGTATCAGCATCCACCGCCAGGTGCAGTTTCCGCCAGACGCGGCGCTTTTCCTGGCCGTGTTTTTTCACCTTCCACTCACCCTCACCGAAGACTTTTAAGCCGGTGGAATCGATAACCAGATGGGCAATTTCACCGCGTGTTGGGTTTTTGAAAGGGATGCTGACGGATTTAGCCCGCCTGCTGACGCAGGAATAATCCGGGCAACGGAGCGGGAGCTTCATTAGGGTAAAGATGGAGTCAATGAATCCCTGCGCAGCGCGAAGTGTGAGGCGAAAAACGCGTTTGAGCATCAGAACGGTTGAAATGGCCAGCTCAGAATAACGTTGCGGACGACCGCGTAAAGACGTGTTGGGCTCGTCATACCAGGCCTGAATGGCCGACTCATCAAGCCAGAATGTCAGTGAGCCCCGATTGACAAGCGCCTTGTTGTAGGTGGCCCAGTTGGTGATTTTGAACTTTTGTTTTGCCACGTGATATCGCTGCAGGATCAGGAGTGTGGTGATCTGATCCTAACTACGGCCAAAAGTTCGATTTATTCAACAACGCCATGCACAACTTCAACGTCATCAATCTCGGAGTGATGGTGAGTCAGGATGAATATATTGATGCTGCCATTGAAACCGGTGCTCACGCCATTGTCATCTCCTCTATCTATGGGCACGGTGAAGTGGATTGTATTGGTATGCGTGAGAACTGCATTGAACGCGGAATTGGCGAAATCTTGCTGTATGTCGGCGGAAATTTGGTTATTGGTAAACATGCATTCTCAGAAATTGAGTCAAAATTCAAAGAGATGGGATTCAACCGCGTCTTCGCACCCGACACTGATTTGGAATTAGTCTGTTCTTTAATGAAAGGCGATATTGAACATGCCATGCAACCAGAAGCAGCGGCTGGGGGCGTGCAATGATCACCGTTTCTATCGATATCGGCTCCACCTGGACAAAAGGGGCAGTGTTCGAGGTGGGAGATGATGACCATATTGATGTGAAGAATTATGCATTATCTCCTACTACGCCACACCATTTGGCTGAAGGATTTTTTTCGGTATTGAATAAGATCCTGAATGTTGCCGATGCACGCCCTTTATTAGCGTCAGGGCAGGTCAATATTGATTACTCCTCATCGGCCAAAGGCGGATTAGCGGTTGCTGCTATTGGGCTGGTGCCCAATATTACCCTCGAATCCGCCAAGGTCACCGCGCATTCTGCGGGGGCTAAAGTGTCACAACACTTCGCCTATAACCTGAATAAATCAGATGTACGGGCTTTAGAAGCATCACCGCCGGATATCCTGTTATTTACCGGTGGTACTGACGGCGGTGACTACGCTCATGGCCTGTCTAACGCGAAACTATTGGCTCAATCTAAATTGAAGTGCTCCATTATTTATGCCGGAAATCGCGACTTGCAAGATGACGTATTGGAGATCCTCGGTGATAAAGATTTAACCATCGTTAATAACGTGCTGCCCAATCTCGACAGCCCTAATCCATTTGATGCGCGTAAGGCTATTTGCAACATTTTCCTCAAAAAGATTATTAGAGGGAAAGGTTTAGACGTCATCGTTGATCAAACGGGTGAAGACCCACTGCCTACGCCCTATTCAGTCTTCGAACTGGTACAACAAATTCGCCAATACGTGCCCGATTGGGAAACGTTCATGTTGATAGATATGGGGGGTGCTACTACCGATGTTTATTCCTCCTATAACAGTCATATGTTGCCCGATACCGTGATACACGGGATCCCAGAACCGCTGATTAAACGAACCGTAGAAGGTGACCTGGGGATGCGCGTTTCAGCGATGAATGCTGGCGAAACGGGTATGCCGATGATTGCTCATTACTTCTCACATCAACAAAACCAAATTGATGCTTTTTATCGATATTTAACCCATATCACTGCGCATCCGGGCTATTTACCCCGTAGCGATGAAGAGATTGTCTTCGACCAACTGTTGGCTGGGATTTGTGTCGGATATGCCACTGAACGTCATGCGGGCAAAAAAACACAGGTTTGTACCTGCGCAGGCAACATTGACCTACAGGTCGGTCGCGACTTAAGCCTGGTTAAAAAGGTGATTGGCACTGGCGGATGGCTCTCCCGGGCAGAATCATTCGATATTCATAACTGGCTGAAATATCGCAATTTAGATGATGAGGGCAAGCAAGTACTGCTCCCCAGCAAGTTTGAGTATTACAGAGATACACAAGGTTTACTTCCCCTGTTGGCTAATGTCGCCCGTCGCTTTCCTAAAGCTGCCGCCCAAACTGGCGTTCGAATTTTGAACAAGTAAAAACTGGAGTCATGATGGAACTTCGCAACAAAAAGATTTCTTTAGATCACTTTATGTCAGAACGTTTTCACGTCTTACAAACGTGGCACACCGGCAAAGACGTTGAGAAATTTGAAGATGGCGTTAAGTATCAGCAAACAATTCCTGAGTCGAAAAATTTTGCCCGGGCATTATTTGAAGCAGACTGCCAAGGCATTACGTTGAGCCAACCTCGTGCTGGGGTCGCATTAATCGAAGAACATATCGCACTGCTGACAGCGTTGCAAAAAGATTGCGACCTCCTACCCACCACGATTGATGCCTATACCCGCCTTAATCGTTACGAAGATGCAGCCATCGGCATCCAAAAATCTATCGAAGCAGGGACATCAAAACTCAATGGTTTACCGGTCGTCAACCACGGTGTAACAGCTTGTCGCAGCATTACTGAAAGTTTGTCTAAACCGTTGCAGATCCGTCACGGAACACCTGATGCACGGCTGCTGGCCGAGATAGCAATGGCCAGTGGGTTTACCAGCTACGAAGGCGGCGGGATCTCCTACAACATTCCTTATGCAAAACGCGTAACGCTGGAGAAATCCATTCGTGACTGGCAGTACTGCGATCGCTTGATTGGGGTATATGAAGAGCATGGTATTCGTATTAACCGCGAGCCATTTGGCCCATTGACCGGCACCTTAATCCCGCCGTTTGTGTCCCATGCGGTCGCGATTATTGAAGGTTTACTCGCGCTGGAACAAGGTGTCCGGTCTATCACCGTGGGCTACGGCCAGGTGGGTAATATTGTGCAAGATATCGCGGCTATCCAATCATTACGCGAGCTGGCTCATGAATATTTCCACGCTAATGGCTACGACAATTACGAGTTGAGTACCGTGTTCCATCAATGGATGGGGGGATTCCCAGAAGATGAGTCCCGTGCATTCGCGGTTATCTCTTGGGGGGCCGCAGTAGCGGGGATGGCCGGTGCTACCAAGGTGATTACCAAAAGCCCACATGAGGCCTACGGGATCCCAACTGCCGAGGCAAATGGTCAAGGATTAAGAGCCTCGAACCAAATGCTGAACATGGTTCGTGACCAAAAATTCCCACCTTGTCTGGAGGTCGATCGCGAGGTTGATCTGATTAAACGTGAAGTTCGCGCCGTTATGAACAAAGTGCTGGAACTGGGTCAGGGCGATATTGCGATAGGTACCGTACGTGCCTTTGAAGCGGGAGTCCTTGATGTGCCATTTGCCCCCGCCACCTGTAACTCCGGCAAAATGATGCCTATCCGCGATAACCACGGCGCCATCCGCGTCTTCGATCCGGGTTCAGTACCCCTGCCTGAAGATGTACTAGCACTCCACCATGATTTTGTTGCTGAACGCGCTAAAGAAGAAGGCCGTGTACCTTCATTCCAAATGATTATTGATGACATTAACGCTGTATCCCACAGTAAATTAATAGGAAGACCATAATGAAAATCAAACACGCTCTGTTCACCGCAGGTTACTCATCTTTCTACTTCGATGACCAACAAGCAATCAAAAATGGCGCGAAATTGGATGGGTTTATCTATCAAGGCAAGCCGGTGACTGAGGGATTCACGTCAATTCGGCAGGCAGGTGAATGCGTCAACATCCAATTAATTTTAGAAAATGGGGCCGTGGCAGTGGGTGACTGTGCCGCAGTGCAATACTCAGGCGCTGGTGGTCGTGATCCTTTGTTTATCGCAGCAAATTTTGTTCCTTTCTTAGAAAAACATATCAAACCCCTACTGGAAGGGCGCGATGTCAGTGAGTTTCGTCTGAATGCCCGTTTCTTTGACGACGTGACCATTGATGGCAAACAGCTACATACCGCCATTCGTTACGGCCTTTCTCAGGCATTGCTGGATGCCACTGCGTTAGCTACCGGGCGTTTAAAAGCCGAGGTAGTGTGTGACGAATGGCATCTGCCGCTGGTTGCCAAACCTATTCCGCTGTTTGGTCAAAGTGGCGATGACCGTTATATCGCTGTGGATAAAATGATCGTTAAAGGCGTCGATGTTCTGCCACATGGTCTTATCAACAACGTTGATGAAAAACTGGGCCGCAATGGCGAAAAACTGCGTGACTATGTGAGTTGGTTAGCCAAACGCGTGGCTGAACTGCGCGTTGATCCTAACTACAAACCGAATCTGCATATTGATGTTTACGGCACCATTGGCCTGATTTTTGATATGGACCCAATGCGGTGCGCTGAATATATCGCCAGTCTGCAAGAACAAGCCGGCGATCTGGATCTGTATATCGAAGGGCCGGTTGATGCGGGCAATAAACCAGACCAAATCCGCCTGTTAACTGAGATTACCCGCAATCTGGCAAAACTCGGTTCGAAAGTCAAAATTGTGGCCGATGAATGGTGTAACACCTATCAAGACATCATCGATTTTACTGATGCGGGTAGTTGTCACATGGTGCAGATCAAAACCCCTGATTTGGGCAGTATTCACAACATCGTGGACGCGGTTCTTTACTGCAATAAAAAAGGGATGGAAGCGTACCAGGGGGGGACTTGTAACGAAACCGATATCAGCGCTCGCACCTGTGTGCATGTCGCTATCGCCTCCCGTCCGATGCGGATGCTAATCAAACCGGGGATGGGTTTTGATGAAGGGATGAACATTGTGTTCAACGAGATGTCTCGCACCATCGCGCAACTTAATGCAAAGGCTAACTGATATGTCTAAGACCTTTAAAATTCTCTCACCAACGGCCATCTTGGGGTACGGATTCCCGGAAGAGAGCTTTATGAAAGCGATGGAGGAGTCACCTGATTTAATCGCCGTAGATGCTGGATCCTCTGACCCCAGCCCTCACTATTTGGGTGCCGGTAAACCTTTTACCGACCGCGCTGGAGTAAAACGCGATCTGCGCTATATGATAACCGCAGGGGTGAAAAATGGTATTCCTGTGGTTATCGGTACTGCGGGTGGTTCAGGTGCTGCACCGCACCTGGAGTGGTGTCGCCAGATAATTTTAGAGATTGCCAAAGAGGAATCGCTCAACTTTACGCTGGCTGTTATCCCTGCCGACGTCAGTAAAGAAGTGGTGCACGCCGCCCTTGATGCCGGCAAGATTCAGTCGCTGGATTTTGTCCCTGAACTGACTCATGAAGCCATTGATGCCACAACCTATATCGTTGCTCAAATGGGGATCGAGCCTTTTCAGGAAGCATTGCAAGCGGGCGCACAAGTGGTGTTAGGTGGCCGTGCTTATGATCCCGCCTGCTTTGCGGCGTTACCGATTATGAGGGGATTCGATGAAGGTCTGGCGTTGCATTGTGGCAAGATTTTGGAATGTGCTGCTATTGCAGCAACACCGGGATCAGGCTCCGACTGCGCAATGGGTATTCTGGACGAAACTGGCTTTACCTTAAAAACCTTCAACGAGAAACGTCAATTTACCGAAACCTCGGCCGCGGCACATACCTTGTATGAAAAATCTGACCCATATTTCTTACCCGGCCCCGGCGGCGTGTTGAACCTGAAAGCCTGTCGCTTTGAAAATGTCGGCAACGGCCAGGTTCGTGTCAGCGGGTCAGTACATGAAAACACGCCATACACCGTGAAGTTGGAAGGCGCACGTCCGGTGGGCTATCGTACCCTGAGTATTGCCGGCACCCGTGATTCCATTATGATTGCCGGTATTGATAATATTTTGGTCGAAGTACGCAACAGTGTCGAAAAAAACCTCAAAATCGATCCTGATGCGGTGAAGCTCAATTTTCATCTGTACGGCAAGAACGGTGTCATGGGCAAAATGGAGCCAGAGCCGGATACCACTTCTTATGAATTGGGTATTTTGCTGGATGTTGTCGCCCCGACTCAAGCCATGGCTGATAGCATATGTTCACTCGCCCGCTCTACTCTGCTTCATTATGGTTATGCCGGGCGAATAGCTACTGCGGGTAATTTGGCCTTCCCATTCTCTCCGTCAGATATTCGAGCGGGACTGGTTTATGAATTCTCCATTTATCATTTGATGGAATACACACCAGAAGTTGCATTTAAATTCCGCCTGGAAAATGTAACAACCGAAGGAGTGGTAGCATGAAAAAATCAATTTTAGATTTGGCACACGTTGTCAGATCGAAAAATGCCGGTCCTTATGAATTAGTGCTGGACATTTTATTTAAGGATAAAGAGATATATTCAAGCATTAAAGCATCAGGGCAATTTAAAAAAGAACTGATTGCGCAACTCTATAAAATTGACCCCAAATTTGTACACCGCATTGTTTGGTTCGATCCCGCCAATGCTGTCAAGGTAGTCATGCCGCGCAGCCTGGTATCGGGTGCAGTAGGCGATACTGACGTCTATGGTGCTCAGCAACATGCACCATTATTGAAACTCGAGTTTAGCATTTAGTATTTCATTAACTGTAGCAATAGAAAAAACACTCTAATAATCCGGTGCACTGCGCTGCGTCATTCGCTTCGTCCTGCACCGTGATTAATATAGAGGCAAATACAACATCAGCACTGTTATTAATTAAGTTTAGAGCAACGATACCACCCTACTTATAAATGGAATCCTTATGAAATCAAAAAATTTGACCACAATGATCATATTGGGTCTGATAATAGGTATTATTGTCGGATTTTTAATTAATTCCTTTAGCAGCCCTGAGTTCGCTAAATCATACTCATCTGAAATATCTATTTTCACCGATATTTTCCTGCGATTGATCAAAATGATCATTGCTCCATTAATCATCTCAACATTAGTGGTTGGGATTGCCAAAATGGGGGATGCCAAAACCTTAGGACGCGTTTTCTCAAAAACGCTGTTCTTGTTCATTTGCGCCGCATTCATTTCCATTCTGCTCGGGTTGGTGATTGTTAACCTGTTAAGACCCGGTGATGGGATTAACTTCGTGGCGGAAACTGCCAGCGCTGTTGACGGTATCGCACCAGTACCATTCTCGGCTAAGGTGTTTATCTCACACGCTATCCCAACCAGTATTGTGGATGCGATGGCACGCAATGAAATCCTGCAAATTGTTGTGTTCTCTATATTTATGGGAATTAGCCTGTCCGCCATCGGTGAAAAAGCTACCCCTATCGTTTCGGTATTAGATTCGTTGGCACACCTGATGCTAAAACTCACAGGTTACGTCATGTTGTTTGCCCCTCTGACCGTATTCGCTGCCATTTCAGCCATGATTTCTGAGCGTGGCTTAAGTGTATTAGTCAGTGCCGGTATCTTTATGGGCGAGTTCTATCTCACCCTCGGCCTGCTGTGGCTTATTTTGATTGGTTGTTCGATACTTCTGATTGGCCGCTGCACGCTGCGCTTAATTAAAGGCATCAGCGAACCCGCGCTGTTAGCTTTTACCACCTCAAGTTCTGAAGCGGCCTTCCCTGGTACGTTAGAGAAATTAGAAGAGTTTGGCGTATCCAACAAAATTGCCAGTTTTGTGTTGCCGATTGGTTATTCCTTTAACCTTGTAGGCTCCATGGCATATTGTTCGTTCGCGGTCATATTTATTGCTCAGGCATGTAATATCCATTTGAGCATGGGTGAGCAAGTCACCATGTTATTGATTCTAATGCTGACTTCTAAGGGCATGGCGGGGGTTCCACGTGCTTCATTAGTGGTTATTGCCGCAACGTTGAGCCAGTTCAATATCCCGGAAGCAGGGTTGATTCTACTGATGGGTGTTGATCCCTTCCTCGATATGGGCCGTTCTGCCACTAATGTGATGAGTAACGCAGTTGGTGCAGCATTGGTTGGGCGTTGGGAAGGTGAACACTATGGTGAAGGCTGCCGTGGCGTGGCAAAAGCGCGCACGGAAACTATCATGGTTAAAGAGATGGCGGTGATTCAAGAGACATTTACTCTCGAGGCGCAGGCCAAGTAATAGCCGTTCTCTGTTTGTTCCCGCTGAAAAAGCAAAAAACCCAAGCTTGCAATAAGCTTGGGCTTTAAATTTGGCGGAAGGATAGAGATTCGAACTCTAGGACCTGTTACAGTCGACGGTTTTCAAGACCGTTGCCTTAAACCACTCGGCCATCCTTCCAATGGGCAGCATTATCATCTATAGCGCGATGATATGTCTAGTGTTTCATTTAGAAAAAATTGAAATTCGATTCGTTTGGTTAAACTTCACACCAAAATTGGTCAAAAAAAGTCTGTGCGGCTAAAAATGGCGCGCCTTTTGATAAACCATCGGCTGTTTTCAATGCACGTAAGAGCTGCCTTCGGCGGATAAACATCCTGTCCTAACAATACCAGCCTGATGACCGACACAAAAAAACGCGGCCAGATTGACCGCGTTCTGCCTCAGAACTTATCCTGTAATCAGAATTAGAACTGGTAAACCACACCAACAGCTACGATATCATCAGTGTTGATACCGGCGTTTTTGGTAAAGGTATTTTCATCCAACAGGTTGATTTTGTAATCAACGTAGGTGGACATATTTTTGTTGAAGGCATAAGTTGCGCCGACATCAACGTATTTCAACAGATCCTGGTCACCATAACCGTTGCCAAGGTCTTTACCTTTGGATTGCAGGTAAGCCACGGATGGGCGCAGGCCGAAATCAAATTGATATTGAGCCACTAACTCAATGTTTTGCGCTTTGTTAGCATAACCTGCATCGGCATTGTTATTGCCGAAATCACCGAAGCGGGTCAGGTTATAAGTCTGAGTATAGTTAGCCGCCAGATAGACATTGTTGGCATCGTATTTCAAACCACCGGTGTATGCATCTGCACGGTCACCGTGACCAAATTTCAGGTTATTTTGATCAGTAGTACGCAGAGAACTGGCCATCGCCGCAGACGCACTCACACCCCAGCCCAAATCGTAAGATACGGACATACCGTAACCATCACCATTCTGCCCTTGTACATCACGGCCATTATTGGTTTCAGTACCGTTACCATTTTTGCCCTGATATTGCAGCGCAAAGTTCAGGCCGTCCACCAGACCAAAGAAGTTGGTGTTACGGTAAGTCGCCATGCCGTTACCACGTTGAGACAGGAAGTTATCCGCACCATATGTATCGCCACCAAACTCTGGCAGCACGTCAGTCCATGAAGTTACGTCGTACAGCACACCATAGTTACGGCCGTAATCCAGAGAACCGTAATCCGCAAATTTCAGACCCGCAAAGCCAACACGCGTGAAGTTGCCTTGATCCTGACTTTCAGCTTTATTCAGGTTTGCCTGATATTCCCACTCGCCATAACCGGTCAGTTGGTCATTAATTTGTGTTTCGCCTTTTAGGCCGAAACGCATGTAGGACTGATCGCCATCATTGCTTTTATTGTCAGAGAAATAATGCAGACCATCAATTTTACCGAACAAGTCCAGTTTGTTGCCGTCTTTGTTGTAAATTTCAGCTGCACCTGCACTACCTGCGACTAATAAAGCCGGAACCAGCAGAGAAAGAACTCGAAGTTTCATCGTTATTATCCTCTATTATTAGATTTGATTATGCCACTGCTCTTTCGAGCAATTACTCCCAATGGGGTTTCTCTATTGTGGGAATAAGATTAGGATTAATCTATACAGAAAATGCTACTAAGTGACGGATAATGTTTCATATACCCAGCAAAGTATTTCAAAATGTAAATACTGGCGAACTTTAACAAATATTAAAAACACTAAAAATATAGCACTTATAATCAAGAACAAATATAATTCACATATAAAACAACATGTTGAAAAAATACATCAGCAGCACAAATTGATAAGTAAAATACAATAATCGAGGGCTATAATACATCCGCTATCATCATTATTTTTACTTTTATTCACATTGTGGCTTATGTGGCCAGATAATTAGTTAGTGTTACGGCCGGTCTTTGACCGGCTTTTTTATTGCCAATAATATATAGTTAAGTATATTCATAGTGAGCACGTATTAACAAGATGAAATAGTAGCCGAATAATATAGTTTCATGGTTTTATTTAAGCACAAATAGCTTAAAAATATCTAATCAGTGATTATAATGCCCTATGGATGACCGTTCAATTATTCATCAACGATGAATAATTGAACGGTTCACTCTCTACTAGAAATAATCCTCGGCTAATCATTTTTGATTTTAAGCCACAATCTTATTGAGTGATACGGTTATCCTGCGGTGTATTTAGGATGATAAAAACCACATTTTAGCCTAATGAGTAGCTAAAGAGAGGCCAGCTATGCCATGCATATATAGGGCTTAGAGTCATGGGGTGCCCGCAAGCAACCGTATATAAAAAGCAACTATTCTACTAATCCAGACAAATCCCTTCGACCCGCATTTCTCTTTGTGATAGAAACATCTGTCAATATCACTTGTTCGTTTCAATCGCAGATCTGATACCTCATGACCACCAAAGTACTCCAACAAACATTGCAGCCAGGTGTTGCACAGCAAGTCTCGACCCGACTGGCATTCTTTATTGCAGGATTGGGTATGGCCGCTTGGGCCCCTCTGGTGCCTTTTGCCAAAGCGCGTATCGGTCTTAACGATGCGTCGTTGGGCTTACTGCTATTGTGTATTGGTATCGGTTCGATGCTGGCAATGCCCCTGACCGGGGTACTAACGGCAAAATGGGGTTGCCGCCCAGTGATTTTACTGGCAGGGGCAGTGCTGTGCCTCGATCTTCCCTTGTTAGTCCTGATGAATACCCCGGTGACGATGGCTCTCGCTCTGCTCGTATTCGGTGCTGCTATGGGCATAATAGATGTCGCCATGAATATTCAGGCGGTTATTGTTGAAAAAGCCAGTGGCCGGGCCATGATGTCCGGTTTCCACGGTCTGTTTAGTGTCGGAGGGATTGCCGGTGCTGGTGGCGTGAGTGCTTTATTATGGTTGGGGCTAAGCCCATTGGCGGCGATTATCGCTACCGTGGTGCTAATGATTGTTCTCCTGCTCACTGCCAATAAGAATTTGCTACGAGGTAGCGGAGAAGCCCATGACGGCCCACTGTTTGTTTTGCCGCGTGGTTGGGTGATGTTTATTGGCTTCCTGTGCTTTGTTATGTTTCTGGCCGAAGGCTCGATGCTTGACTGGAGTGCGGTTTTCCTGACTACACTGCGCGGTATGGACCCCTCACAAGCGGGAATGGGATATGCGGTATTTGCCATCGCCATGACACTCGGGCGTTTGAATGGCGATCGGATTGTCAACGGATTGGGCCGATACAAGGTATTATTAGGTGGCAGTCTGTGTGCTGCGCTTGGGATTATCATTGCGATAAGCGTTGATAGCTCAATTGCCGCTCTTTTGGGCTTTATGCTCGTAGGGCTTGGGGCATCCAATGTCGTGCCTATCTTATTTACCGCCGCCGGTAACCAAACCGTGATGCCAGCCAATTTGGCGGTAGCATCGATTACCACCATCGGATACGCCGGGATTTTAGCCGGGCCTGCGGCAATTGGGTTTGTCGCACAATTAAGCAATTTATCGGTGGCTTTTGGCTGTGTGGCGTTACTATTACTGACCGTCACTGCCAGCGCCAGAGCCGTCACGCGCTAATCAAGGAATATGCATTATCGTTATGCAAAATAACTCGTTATCTACCAGTTCTGCGAATATCACTCGCTGTTTCTGGCTGTTTATCGTCCTGCTGCTCGTCACGATGGGCCTGTATAGCTACAACTATACCAATGCCTATCTGGCAGAAAAAAAATACGCGCTAACGACTATCGCCGCAGGCCTGCAACAACGTATCGATGATTACCGCTATCATACCTATCAGATATACGATTTAGCCAATAACCCCAATATGTCTGAGAAAAGTATCCTCTCCGCACAAGAGGTCCGGCTACGCCCTGATATTTACTATATCGAAAAGCCGCGCAGAAAAACTGACTCGGTCATTTTTGGCAATCACGAGCCAGCAACACTGCCGATGATCTTGCAGATATCTGACTATCTTGATAGCCATTGGGGGTCACAAAATGATACTTACTCGATGTATTATCTTAACGGCCAAGATAATAGTCTGACACTCATCACCACCCAGGCATTAAAAGAAGTCACTTCGCGTTTTAAAGAAAGTTACCTGACCGTTGCTGCTGAATCTCGGCGCGCGGAAATGTTGCAACAGGCCAATACCTTAGATGAACGTGAGAGTTTCTCACCGTTACGTAAATTTCGCTTTCAGAACGCCTACTATTTTACGCTGAGAACCACATTTAACCATCCTGGGCATTTGGCTACCGTTATCGCTTTTGACTTACCAATTAATGACTTAATACCTTCCAACATGGCGCGTTCTAACTTTTTGCTGCAACAAGATAAGACTCCCATTAATGAAGGTATGGCGCCCGAGGACATTGTAGCAACCAGCGTGGCATTGAATGGTTCCTGGCTAGAATTTTCAGCCCCTCTGGCGAATGCCGCGCTGAAAATTGTCTATCGTGTCCCGGTCGGGGGGTTAGCCATTGATTTGCTGAGAAACAACTTTTGGCTCCTTTTGTCCAATATATTGTTGCTAGTACTGGCTGTTTTAGGCATCTATTTTGTGCGCCGCCAATATGTGCGCCCAAGTGCAGATATGGTCGAACAGTTAGAAACACAGAAATCACTGAGTCAGGAGATTATTACCAGCCTGCCACAAGGGTTATTGGTCTATAACTTCAGCAACAGCACTGTAGTCGCCAGTAACCAGATTGCCGATAACCTGATGCCCCATCTAAATCTGCAAAAAATTGCTCATATGGCAGAACAGCACCACGGGGTGATTCAGGGCACGGTAAATAATGAAGTTTATGAGATTCGGATGTTCCGCAGCCAGATTTCACCAGAAACCTATCTGTTCCTGCTTCATGATCAGGATAAAGAGGTACTGGTAAATAAAAAGCTGCAACAAGCAAGGCGTGAATACGACAAAAACCTGCAAGCCCGCAAATTGATGTTGCACAACTTGGGGATTGAGCTGAATCAACCTATCAACAACCTCAATCAGATAGCCCATGAGCTCCAGAACACCACCGACTTACAGCAACAACAGAATCTGAAAGCCAAATTGGTAGCGCAAACTGACACTATCGCCGAGTTGATAGATAACATTACCCTCCTGACGCGGCTGGAGACTCAGGACTGGCAGCCTGAACAGGGAGCCTTCTCTCTATCAGCATTAATCGATGCGCTACTGCTGGAGGTACTGCCTGCGATAAATCAGAAAGGTTTAACGCTGTTTAATCACTATCATGTCAATATCGATCAGGATTACATCGGCGATGAAAAAATCTTACGTAAAATACTGTCGCTGCTACTGCATTATTCTGTTATCACCACAGCTTATGGGAAAATCACGCTCAATGTTGGCCACGAACCCGGGCATCCAGAACAACTGATTATCCAGATAACCGATACTGGTGTCGGTATTTCTGATGAAGAGATCAGTAATCTTAATTATCCTTTTCTCAGTCAAACATTGGTTGACCGATACAACCATGGCTCGGGGTTAACATTCTTTTTATGTAACCAATTATGTAAGAAATTAAACGGCCAACTTGAGATTCGCAGTAAAGTAGATATAGGTACTCGCTATACTATCCGTGTAACCATGGCTATCCAAAATGAACAAGTAGAGGAGCAAGAAAAATTATTGGACGGAGTTACGGCGCTATTAGATATAACTTCAGAAGAAGTACGTTCAATTATCACCACGTTATTGAATTCATTCGGCGCCAATTGCATTGTCGCGGATGATCGTTTGCCAGGGCGGGATTACGATGTAACCTTAACGGATAACCCACAACAGTATGATAACTTTACCTTATTGCTAGTCTCAGACGAGGTGGGTTTACAGCAGTTGCAGGATAATTATATTCGGGTAAATTATAATTTGGGCAGCGCTGTCATTGATGCAATATTATTATTAATCGAGCAACGAATCTTATCAGATGAGTCTCCTGAAGAGTCTGAATCCATTGCTGCTGATGATATAAATACCTATGAGCAACAACTAAAGTCCAGTGACTATTATTCCTTATTTGTTGAGACAGTACCGGTAGATCTGAAGAAACTGTATACTGAAGTTCAGCAACGTGATTTCATATCGCTTTCGCAGACCGCACATCGATTGAAAGGCGTATTTGCTATGTTGAACCTGATACTTGGCAAACAGCTATGTGAAACATTAGAACAGCATATCGCAGATGGCGATCGGTTGAAGATCGAAAATAGCATCAGTCAAATTGATTCTTTCGTCACCAGACTGTTGCAGCAAGGTAACCCATAACCATGAACAACCTTAATGTAATTATTGCTGATGACCATCCAATTGTGTTGTTTGGCATCCGAAAGTCGCTTGAGCAAATTGAATGGGTAAACGTTGTCGGGGAGTTTGAAGACTCTACAGCGCTTATTAACAGTTTGTCTAAACTTGATGCCAATGTGCTAATTACCGACCTCTCCATGCCTGGGGATAAGTACGGTGATGGCATCACTCTGATAAAATATATAAAAAGGCATTACCCAGATTTAGCCATAATTGTTCTGACCATGAATAATAATCCCGCTATTCTTAGTTCAGTTTTGGACTTGGATATTGATGGGATAGTATTAAAGCAAGGCGCACCAGCCGACTTGCCTAAGGCATTGGCCGCACTACAAAAAGGGAAGAAATTCACCCCAGAGAGCGTGGCTAAACTGCTAGAGAAAATCAGTGCTAATGGTTACGGTGATAAACGTTTATCACCGAAAGAGAGTGAAGTTTTACGGTTATTTGCTGAAGGTTTCTTAGTGACTGAAATCGCCAGAAAACTCAATCGCAGCATTAAAACCATCAGTAGCCAGAAGAAATCGGCCATGATGAAGCTGGGCGTAGATAATGATATCGCGCTGTTAAACTATCTTTCATCTGTAACCATTAGTCAGGTTGATAAAGAACAATAATCTTTATCTACCGATATAATCTCAAGCCCGGTGTTGCTCAGCAAAATTTGCTCAGTGACCTCGGGCTTATTTTTATCCATTTTTCCATTCATGCTATTAATGCATTAACTCTCGTTATAACAACCAAACGACCTAAACAGCTAACCCCTGCGGCTTCAAGACCAAGGCATAAGCCAAAGTAATTGGAGTTGCAGGTAGGCAGCAAACGAATAAATCCCGAGGAGCTTACTCACGTAAGTGATTCGGGTGAATGAGTGCAGCTAACACCCCTGCGGCTTCAAGACCAAGATATAAGCCAAAGTAATTGGAGTTGCAGGTAGGCAGCAAACGAATAAATCCCGAGGAGCTTACTCACGTAAGTGATTCGGGTGAATGAGTGCAGCTAACACCCCTGCGGCTTCAAGTACGAAGGCTTTAACGTGAACGGCGGACTTTGTCACTATAGTAAACCAACATCTGGCGCAATGTATCCAGTGTCACTGGCTTGGACAAACAGTTATCCATCCCTGCTTCAATACAGCGTTGTTTGCCTTCAGCTAATGCATTGGCGGTTACACCAATGATCGGGAAATGATGGTTTAACTGCCGCAGGCGCTGAGTCAGACGATAACCATCCATATTTGGCATGTTCACGTCAGTCAGTACAATATCGACATTATTGGCACTCAATACTGCCAGAGCATCCAACCCATCATTCGCGGTAATCACTTGGTAGCCCAGAGTGGTGAGCTGATCGGCTAACAAGCGGCGATTAATGGGATGATCGTCCACAACCAGAATTTGCAAGTCTGCATTCTCATCCTGATTTGCTTTCGGTGCTGGCAACTGTAATGGCGCGCACTCAACCAATTGTTGTTCCAGCAATATCTGGTCCAATAGCGGGATAATCTCGAGTAGGGTCGATGTGCTCAGTAACCAATAGCCTGGACGTGTCTCTTGTGGCAGACCAATGTGCTCAATGGAGATTTGAATCCACGTCGATAGAGGTGCGTTTATTTGCGGTAAGTAATCACAAATCAGCACTTGATCCTGCAAGGTCTGTTCATTACTGTAACGCCGGATCGTGGCTCCAAAATGACGCAATAAATCAAGTAAATAGCTTTCCAACCGCGCATTGCGGATATCCAACCACAAGGTTTTCCCTTGCCAACGGTCGCTTTGCGGTAACACGGCATTTTTAGCCCGATTGCCATTTTCGGCAAAATATAATGGAATGCGGATAGCAAAAATACTGCCCATTCCTAGCTCTGAAACCACTTCAACATCGCCATCCATCAGGTTGACCAACTTCTCACAGATAGCCAGGCCTAGCCCCGTCCCTTGAAAATGGCGCTGCACTCCAGTTCCAACCTGGAAGAATGGATCAAATAACTGGTTAATCTCACGTGAATTAATCCCCACGCCGGTATCTCGCACTCGGAATTCCAGATAATCACCGCGCACCCGTACTTGCAAGATAATACAGCCAGTATCTGTAAATTTTATAGCATTATTCAACAGGTTAGAAATCACCTGTTGCAAACGGACAGGATCGCCGAGCATCTGTCGTGGCACATCAGGCTCAATAAAGCAGTAGAGACCTAAGCGTTTTTTGACCACCAGCGGTAAATAGTTAGCCGTAATATGGGTTATCACCTCCACGGTAGAGAACTCACTCGGCTCAATTTTCAGTTGTTCAGATTCTATTTTAGAAAAATCGAGGATGTCGCTGATAATTTTGAGTAATAAGCCTGACGAATTATTCATCGCCGTCACCAGTCGCTCAACACCGTGAGGTAACTCTTTGGTTTGCAACAAATCGAGGTTACCGATAATCCCATATAGCGGCGTGCGCAACTCATGGCTGACCGTGGCTAAAAACATCGATTTTGATTGGCTGGCCTGCTCCGCCGCCGCCGCCATCTCTTGCAGTGACTCTTCCATTTTGACCCGCGAGCTGACGTCAACCAGCACACAGATAGCCACATCTTCATTACGATAACGGGAGTGAACAAAGCTAATTTGTAGATTATTGTTATTGCTGGTCATGACATCGACAAAGTTCGCCTGCTGCTCACAAATAATGCGTGTAATACGTTCGCGATCCTCATTCGTCAGCAAATTAATATAATTATGTGCCAATTCATTGCTGAGGATATTGGTCCCGTCACTAATGCGCAGAATAGAAATGCCCACAGGAGCCGAAGCGACAATTTTGCGGTTGAACTGTTCATGTTCCTCCAGCCTCAAAGCGTTATCTTCTGCTGGATGGAACATTTTTCGCTCAAATAGCCACGCCAGAGTAAAGATCACAACACCAGAAAGCGCATTCAGAAGAAATGCATTAAAAATTAATAATTTGAATGTATCTATTATCGTTCTAACCGGCAAGGAATAAGCGATGCTGAGGGTTGATGGCAGTAAATTCTTTTTTAGAATAAGCGAGTTGTAGTCATCAACGTAGCCAAAATAAGACGGAGAATCAGGGTAATCGTCTAACATCGAAGCATACCGTTCCCCTGTTGCTAACCGTAATACCGGCTCATTATCCTGATCAAGTAATGTCACGCCGACAGGCAATGTCCCGGAAGAGATAAAATCCTCCAGGCGGATAGTTTGCTCAGTACCCACCATTGCCTCTAGCTTGTTGCCCACATAGAGGGGGGTCAGGACATATAAGGTACCAATTTCAGGCCGCACACCCGGTACTATCCAATACAACGTGCTGTCTTTATCCTGATTTTTTGCATCTCGATATTTTAAAATATTTTCATTCAATGACTTAAGCAGACTCTCCTGCTCCATCGGGGTATTGCGAATATCGAAATCCACCATGCACAGCGTGTCGCTGCCAATAAAGAATATCCGGTTAAGGTCATAAGCTGCGGCAAAGTTCTCTTTCCAGTACAGAATCAGGTTACTAAGAGAACTTAATGAAGAGTGGCGCGACGAATTAAGTGCAGCACAATCCGCACCGGTATTAAGCGGATGATATTGTGGTGTCGTTTTGTTTTTGATAAAAGCGCCAGCAGCGATATCACTGCTCGCCGAATCCTGATTTAATCTGTTTTCCGCCATATATTTGATATCGCGGATGATATCGGCAGAGTGCCTGATGTAGCTCTGAGCCTGCTCAAAGTTAGTATTATATTCCTGACGGATGTCAGATTTTTTCTCGTTGAGAATGTTCAGGATATAAAAAGTGGTCAACAGTGCACCAAGTGACCATAACATAATGGCCAATACCCGAAACAAGTAACGGGATATTTTCAGTGTCGTGCGAAATGAAGAGAGATATTTCAATCTGATTCCAGGGTGGAAAGTAGGGCCAGACAGGCTGCATGAGCAACAGAATACACTACCAATAGCCCATAAAAAAGCCAGCTCGTAAGCTGGCTCTTGTTTTCAACAACGCATTATACGTTGTCGTCCTCATCTTCAGCATCGCCTTCTTCTGCTTCATCAGCAGCATCTTCATCTTCTGGTGTATTCAGTGCAGCATCGTCTTCGCCGCCCTCTTCACCTTCTAATGATTCGCCATCAAGGATTTCATCATCCTCTTCTGGCTCAGCAACACGTTGCAGACCAACGACATGCTCATCTTCTGCGGTACGGATCAGCGTCACACCTTGGGTATTACGCCCCACGACACTCACCTCAGATACGCGAGTACGTACCAGAGTACCCGCATCGGTGATCATCATGATCTGGTCAGTCGGAGCCACCTGAACAGCCCCCACAACCTTACCATTACGCTCACTGACTTTAATGGAGATAACACCCTGAGTCGCACGGGACTTGGTTGGGTACTCTTCCACTGCGGTACGCTTACCATAACCGTTTTCAGTCACAGTCAAGATTTCGCCATCACCACGTGGGATAATCAGAGAAATAACCCGATCATCACCATTGAGGTTGATACCACGTACACCGGTCGCAGTACGGCCCATCGAACGGACCTGTGACTCAGGGAAGCGAACCACTTTACCCAATGCAGAGAACAGCATGACTTCATTGCTGCCATCGGTCAGATCCACACCAATCAGCTCATCGCCTTCATTCAGATTGACGGCAATAATACCGGCGCTGCGTGGACGACTGAACTCGGTCAAAGCGGTTTTCTTCACGGTGCCGCTGGCGGTCGCCATAAAGATGTGACGGCCTTCTTCATATTCCCGCACTGGCAGAATGGCGGTAATACGCTCATTTGGCTCAAGCGGCAATAAGTTGACGATCGGACGACCACGTGCACCACGGCTGGCTTCCGGCAACTGATAGACCTTCATCCAATAGAGACGGCCACGGCTGGAGAAGCACAAAATAGTATCATGGGTATTGGCAACCAACAGACGATCAATGAAGTCTTCTTCTTTGATACGGGCAGCCGACTTACCTTTACCACCACGGCGCTGAGCTTCGTAATCCGTCAGCGGTTGATATTTGACGTAGCCCTGATGGGACAGCGTCACAACCACATCTTCCTGATTAATCAGATCTTCGATGTTGATGTCGGAAGTATTAGCCGTTATCTCAGTACGACGTGCGTCGTTATATTGGTCTTTGATAGCAACCAATTCTTCACGGATAACCTCCATCAGGCGATCCGGGTTTTCCAGAATAAAGATCAACTCACCAATTAAGGTCAACAGCTCTTTATACTCATCCAGCAGTTTTTCATGCTCCAGACCCGTCAGTTTCTGCAAACGCAGATCCAAGATTGCCTGAGCTTGTTGCTCGGTGAGGAAATATCTGCCGTCACGGATACCGTATTCAGCTTCCAGCCACTCAGGGCGGGCAGCGTCATCACCGGCACGTTCCAACATTGACGCCACGTTGCCTAATTCCCATGAATTGGCAATCAAGCCCGCTTTGGCTTCAGCAGGAGTGGCGGCACGGCGGATCAATTCGATAATCGGATCGATGTTAGCCAGTGCAATTGCCAATGCTTCAAGGATGTGTGCGCGGTCACGTGCTTTACGCAGTTCAAAAATGGTACGACGGGTCACCACTTCACGACGGTGGCGCACAAATGCAACCAGAATGTCTTTCAGGTTAAGCAATTTAGGCTGCCCTTGAGACAGAGCCACCATATTGATACCGAAAGTCACCTGAAGTTGCGTCAGTGAATAGAGGTTATTTAGAACCACTTCCCCGACGGCGTCACGTTTAATCTCAATCACGATACGCATGCCGTCTTTATCAGACTCATCACGTAACGCGCTGATGCCTTCTACGCGTTTCTCTTTGACCAGCTCAGCGATTTTCTCAATCAACCGTGCTTTGTTCACCTGATACGGGATCTCGTGAACAATAATGGTTTCACGGCCGGTTTTCGCGTCAGCTTCAACTTCAGCACGGGCACGGATATAGACCTTGCCACGGCCAGTACGATAAGCCTCTTCAATACCACGGCGACCATTAATAATGGCGGCTGTTGGGAAATCTGGACCTGGAATGAACTCCATCAACCCTTCAATGGTGATGTTTTCATCTTCGATCAGAGCCAGACAGCCATCAATAACCTCAGACAGGTTATGTGGCGGAATATTGGTTGCCATCCCTACGGCAATACCTGACGAACCGTTAACCAACAGGTTAGGGATTCGGGTTGGCATCACTGCGGGGATCTGTTCCGTACCATCATAGTTAGGCACGAAGTCAACGGTATCTTTTTCTAAATCCGCTAACAATTCGTGAGCAATTTTAGACATACGGATTTCGGTATAACGCATCGCCGCAGCAGAATCGCCATCGACGGAACCGAAGTTGCCCTGCCCATCCACCAGCATATAGCGCAGTGAGAACGGCTGGGCCATACGCACAATTGTGTCGTAGACCGCGCTGTCACCATGCGGGTGATATTTACCGATAACGTCCCCGACTACACGGGCCGATTTTTTGTATGGTTTATTCCAGTCATTACCCAGTACATTCATCGCATACAGTACGCGACGGTGCACCGGTTTCAGTCCATCCCGGACATCTGGTAAAGCACGTCCGACAATAACGGACATCGCATAATCCAGATAGGAGCTTTTCAGCTCTTCCTCGATGTTGACCGGTGTTATTTCTCTGGCAAGGTCGCTCATTGAGCCGCTATCCCTCTACTAATTACCGGATTTAAAGGTACGAAACTATATCACAAAACCCAGATTTTGGCGAAACTACGTGATGTTTGTCGAAACGACTTTATGTCGGGCTTATCCGCCTAACTTAACGGTATTATTCTGCGTCAATTGGAAGGGAACATGTATAATCTGCGCAAAGAAACAGAACAGTGAGAACTCTCCATGCGTGTAGATAACACAGCTAGCCATCAGAATGTCGACGAGCAAGAAATCGCTAAATTTGAGGCAGTTGCCTCTCGCTGGTGGGATTTAGAAGGTGAATTCAAACCTCTTCATCGCATTAACCCGCTGCGTCTTGATTACATTTTACAGCGCTCTGGCGGTATTTTTGATAAGAAAGTGCTGGATGTCGGCTGCGGTGGTGGAATTTTGGCCGAAAGCATGGCTCGGGAAGGAGCACACGTCACAGGTCTGGACATGGGCTATGAGCCGTTGCAAGTGGCTCGTCTACATGCGCTGGAAACCGGTACCAAACTGGATTATGTACAAGAAACAGTTGAAAGCCACGCGCAAGCACACCCACAACACTACGATGTGGTGACCTGCATGGAGATGCTCGAACACGTGCCAGATCCCGCCTCGGTTATCCGCGCCTGCGCTCAATTGGTCAAACCCGGTGGCCACGTATTCTTTTCAACTATTAACCGCAATACCAAATCCTGGCTGATGGCCGTGGTCGGTGCAGAATATATATTGAAAATGGTTCCGAAAGGCACCCATGATTCGAAAAAATTTATTCGCCCATCAGAACTTATCGGTTGGGTTGATCAAACCCTGTTGCGTGAGCGCCACATTATCGGGCTACATTACAATCCGATAACAGATCGTTTTAAGCTTGGCGGTAATGTTGATGTGAATTATATGGTGCATACTCAACGAGATAGCGAATAAATTCATCGCGTGGGGAGTATAAAAATCAAACAATACCCAATAGATTTCGCGTTGTAGCAATGCGGAAACCGAACAAATTCCCAGGAGCTTATTCCACTAAGTGACTGGGGTGAGTGAGGATAGCCAACACCGCTACGGCGCGAAAGATGAAGGGAATTTTTCTAATGTTTAATAAACCGGCAAACGATCCACTTTTTAAGGTTTTCAGTAAAATCTTATCCCCCAAAGCGACAGTAGGTAAGATCCAGTGATGGCGCAGTCTGAGAGCGTTTCGTAACAATTCACCCCCAAGTTATCCACACAATTAAGCGATCTTGTTCACTTGCCAAAAGCCGCAATACTCACTATCTTGTTATCTATCCACTACCCACCCCCTACATATAGTGTTTACATACTGAACAATACACTACAGCCTCAATGATTTTCGTAATCATAGAGAGTGTAAATTTGTGCTGTTTGTGCATGAAGAACGGGGATAAAAGGTCAAGAACACATGAACCAAAGCCTACTTGTTACTAAACGCGATGGCAGCAAAGAACGCATCAATCTGGATAAAATCCACCGGGTCATCGACTGGGCCGCAGAAGGTTTACATAACGTCTCGGTCTCTCAAGTAGAATTGCGTTCACACATTCAGTTTTATGATGGCATTAAGACTGCCGATATCCATGAAACTATCATCAAAGCAGCGGCCGATCTTATCTCGCGCGATGCGCCTGACTATCAGTATCTGGCTGCGCGTCTGGCTATTTTCCATCTGCGCAAAAAAGCCTATGGCCAGTTTGAACCGCCAAAACTCGTCGATCATGTCGCGAAAATGGTGGAAATGGGTAAATACGACAAGCATCTGCTGGAAGATTATACCGCAGAAGAATTCGAACAGATGGACACTTTCATCGACCATTGGCGCGATATGAACTTCTCCTACGCTGCGGTTAAGCAGTTGGAGGGTAAATATCTGGTGCAGAACCGCGTCAGCGGTGAGATCTATGAAAGTGCCCAATTCCTGTACATTCTGGTTTCCGCCTGCCTGTTCTCTAACTACCCGCGCGAAACTCGTCTCGATTACGTGAAACGCTTCTATGATGCGGTTTCAACCTTTAAGATTTCGCTGCCGACACCGATTATGTCAGGGGTGCGTACCCCAACTCGTCAGTTCAGTTCTTGTGTGTTAATCGAGTGTGGTGACAGCCTGGATTCTATCAATGCCACCTCCAGTGCCATTGTTAAATATGTGTCACAGCGTGCCGGTATCGGTATCAATGCGGGTCGTATCCGTGCGTTAGGTAGCCCAATCCGTGGTGGTGAAGCTTTCCATACCGGTTGTATCCCGTTCTATAAACACTTCCAGACTGCGGTGAAATCCTGTTCACAGGGTGGCGTGCGTGGAGGTGCTGCCACGTTGTTCTACCCAATGTGGCATCTGGAAGTTGAAAGCCTACTGGTGTTGAAGAACAACCGTGGTGTTGAAGGCAACCGCGTGCGCCATATGGATTACGGCGTCCAAATCAACAAACTGATGTATCAACGCCTGCTAAAAGGTGAAGATATCACCCTGTTTAGCCCATCGGATGTACCGGGGCTATATGACGCGTTCTTCGCTGATCAGGATGAGTTTGAACGCCTTTATACCCAATACGAACAAGACAGCAGCATCCGTAAGCAACGGGTAAAAGCGGTTGAGTTATTCTCTCTGATGATGCAAGAGCGTGCTTCGACTGGCCGTATCTATATTCAGAACGTTGACCACTGCAACACCCACAGCCCGTTTGACCCGAAAATTGCCCCCGTGCGGCAGTCAAACCTGTGTCTGGAAATTGCATTACCAACCAAACCACTCAATGACATCAATGACGAGAATGGCGAAATTGCGCTCTGCACCCTGTCTGCCTTCAACTTAGGTGCCATTGATAGCCTTGACGATTTAGAAGAGTTGGCGGTACTGGCTGTACGTGCGCTGGATGCCTTGCTCGATTACCAAGATTACCCTATTGCCGCCGCGCAGCGTGGCGCGATGGGCCGTCGCACCTTAGGTATTGGGGTGATTAACTTTGCTTATTACTTGGCGAAGAATGGCGTGCGTTATTCCGATGGCAGCGCTAATAACCTGACTCACCGCACCTTCGAAGCGATTCAGTACTACTTGCTGAAAGCCTCTAACGCGTTGGCTCGTGAGCAAGGTGCCTGCCAGTGGTTCAATGAAACCACCTATTCGCAAGGTATTTTGCCGATCGATACCTATAAGAAAGATTTGGATGCCATCAGCAACGAGCCACTGCACTACGATTGGGAAACGCTGCGTAACGATATTAAGACTCACGGCCTGCGTAACTCCACACTGTCTGCGCTGATGCCATCTGAAACGTCTTCGCAGATCTCGAATGCCACTAATGGTATCGAGCCACCGCGTGGTTACGTCAGTATCAAAGCCTCGAAAGATGGCATTTTACGCCAGGTTGTGCCTGAATATGAGCGTTTGAAAGATGCTTACGAACTGCTGTGGGATATGCCAAATAATGATGGTTACCTGCAACTGGTCGGCTTAATGCAGAAATTCGTCGATCAGGCGATTTCAGCTAACACCAATTATGACCCAACCCGCTTCCCATCAGGCAAAGTGCCGATGAAGCAATTGCTGAAAGATTTGCTGACCACCTACAAATTTGGTGTGAAGACCCTTTACTATCAAAACACCCGCGACGGTGCTGATGATGTGCAGGAAGATATTCAAAGTCAGCCGGGTGATGATGACTGTGAAGGCGGCGCATGTAAGATCTGATTTATAGTTCTGGCCCTACGCGATAATCGCAAATACGGTTATCGCCGGGCCATTCTTCATTTGCCCTTGCATTGTTGTCCCCTGAGGAAATCATGGCCTATACCACTTTTTCGCAAAATAAAAATAACCAGTTGCTTGAACCGATGTTCTTTGGTCAATCCGTTAACGTGGCGCGTTTCGACCAGCAAAAACACGCTATTTTCGAAAAACTGATTGAGAAGCAATTGTCATTTTTCTGGCGTCCAGAAGAGATAGATGTCTCCCGTGATCGTATCGATTACAACGCACTGCCAGATCATGAAAAACACATTTTTATCAGCAACCTGAAATACCAGACCTTGCTGGACTCAATTCAGGGCCGCAGCCCTAACGTTGCCTTACTGCCGCTTATCTCAATTCCAGAACTGGAAACCTGGGTGGAAACCTGGTCATTCTCAGAAACCATCCACTCACGCTCGTACACCCATATCATCCGTAATATCGTGAATGATCCGTCGATAGTTTTCGATGATATCGTGACCAACGAAGAGATCCTCAAACGCGCAAAAGATATCTCAGCCTATTATGATGATTTGATCGAAATGACCAGCTACTACCACCTGCTGGGGGAAGGCACCCATCAAGTTAATGGTAAAACTGTCGTCGTCAATTTGCATGAGCTGAAAAAACAGCTTTATCTGTGTCTGATGAGCGTCAATGCGCTAGAAGCCATCCGTTTTTATGTCAGTTTCGCCTGCTCCTTTGCTTTTGCGGAGCGCGAATTGATGGAAGGCAATGCCAAAATCATCAAAATGATTGCCCGCGATGAAGCCCTGCATTTAACCGGTACCCAGCATATTCTTAATTTGATGCGTTCTGGCGAAGATGACCCGGAAATGGCCGAAATTGCCGTAGAGTGCCAACAGCAGTGTTATGACCTGTTCGTTCTGGCCGCCCAACAAGAGAAAGAGTGGGCTGAATACCTGTTCCGTGACGGTTCCATGATTGGTCTGAACAAAGAGATTCTGTGTCAGTACGTGGAATACATCACCAATATCCGCATGCAGGCGGTGGGGCTGGGTGTGCCGTTTGCTACTCGAACCAACCCTATTCCGTGGATCAACTCCTGGTTAGTGTCTGATAACGTGCAGGTGGCACCGCAGGAAGTTGAAGTCAGCTCTTATCTGGTCGGTCAAATTGATTCAGAAGTCAGTGCTGACGACCTGAGCGATTTCGAGCTGTAATCCATGAAATCCATGAAATCCATTATCAAGTTGAGCACCACCGGTGTTCAACTTAACCGGCCCGCGAACAGCCGTAACTTGCTAGAAACGCTTGAATATCATCAGGTACCCATCGAATACCAATGCCGCTCTGGCTATTGTGGCTCCTGCCGCCTGCGCTTGCTGAAAGGCGAAGTCTGCTATTCGCAGCAACCTTTAGCTTTTATTCAGGCCGGCGAGATCCTGCCCTGTTGTTGTCAGCCAAAGGGCGATATTGAAATCGAGCTTTAAGCAGATAGATAAATCAGCCAATCGGATTTCACCTATAATCAGCCTGTTGAATAGATGATATTTTTGCATCTGGAATTAAAATCATAGGGACAAAAGATGAAAAGACTGTCAATCGCCATAACCAGCCTGTTAATGGCCGCCTCTGCCAGCACTATTGCCGCTACTGAGCCACCACTTAATCAACAACAGCCGTTAGAGAAGATTGCGCCTTATCCTCAAGCTGAAAAAGGCATGAGCCGCCAGGTCATTTTCCTCGAGCCACAAGAAGACGAAAGCCGCTTCAAAGTTGAATTGCTGATCGGTAAAACCATTGAAGTTGACTGCAACCGCCATATGCTCGGTGGCAATCTGGAAACCAGAACCTTGTCTGGCTGGGGCTTTGACTATTTGGTGATGGATAAAATCTCCGAACCGGCCTCAACCATGATGGCTTGCCCGGATAACACCCGCCGCCCACAATTTATCGCCGCCAATCTGGGGGACGCCGCTATGCAGCGCTATAACAGTCGCCTACCGATCGTGGTTTATGTACCAAAAGGAGTTGATGTGAAATACCGCATTTGGGAAGCAGGCAAAGATGTAAGAAACGCGCAGGTAAAATAAACGGTTCTGTCGCATTAAGACATCGTCAGGTAACATGCTGTTTTTTTTAAGATGTTGCCTAACCATGTCTCTGATCCGAAACGCCTTTAAACGCCGGCATTATCCCGTTGATATCATCGTACAATGTGTTCGCTGGTATCTGGCTTATACCCTGAGCCTGCGCAATTTGGAAGAGATGATGGCTGAACGCGGTATTGCCGTTGACCATTCCACGTTACATCGTTGGGTTATCCGCTTGGTGCCCTTGCTGGATAAGGCGTTTCGTCGGCATAAACGTACCGTAGGTCGGCGGTGGCGAATGGACGAGACCTACATCAAAGTCAAAGGTCAGTGGAAATATCTGTACCGGGCGGTCGATACTGCAGGCCAGACCATCGACTTCCTGCTCACCGCCAAACGGGACGCTGGGGCGGCACTGCGTTTTTTCCGCAAGGCTATTCGCCAACACGGCGAACCTGAGGTGGTCACCATTGATAAAAGTGGTGCCAATACAGCGGCTCTGGCTACACTCAATGCCAGCAAACCGGCGGAAGAAAGCATTACCGTCAGGCAGAATAAGTACCTGAATAACCTTGTGGAGCAGGATCACCGAAATATCAAACGGCGGATACGATCGATGCTGGGCTTCAAATCATTTAGACGTGCGCAGACGATATTGGCGGGCATTGAGTTAGTGCACATGATACGCAAAGAACAGCTTCAACATCCAACTGGCGACAGATTGTCACCGGCGGAAAAATTTTATCTGTTGGCCACCTAAATAACCGACAACGCAACTTTTGCCAACTTCATATCACTAATGCGAGAGAGCCTTCTTGATAACGTATATCGGAGCAAGGCACTTTATTTTTTAAAGTATTTAGTATATGCAACTTTCAGGAAACACCATTAATGAGATAAAATATGTCTTCTTCATACAATATAGCAGGAAATAATTTATGATATTTTGGGTACGTATTTGTCTGGTAACATTAGTGTCAGCAGCATTTGGCTTCACATTTCATGTCTTATATGGAAGAGGATGGGTTTTAGACTACATGGATGCTGCAACTAAAGCAGGTAGGATGGATGGTCTTTTGCAGGAACCTTATCCTGTTTATATTGTAGTTATAGCTGCTTTAACTGCTTTAATCCCGACTCTGGGTAAAGTGTTTATTTGGTTATTTATTCGAGAGAAGCTACCTGGAAAAAATCTTCTAATCAAAGGAATGTGGTTTACTGTAATAATGATGATTGCTGACAGCGATTTGCTGCGTCAGTCTATAATGAATCTCCTTATAGGGATGCCTATAGATGTATGGTTTGTATACAGCGCTGAGCAGTGGATTATAGTACCAACTATGTGTTTTCTAATTGTTGCGCTATCTCCTAAGAATGAGGAAGGCTAACATGCTGTTTTTTATGATGTTACAACCCTATCAGTTAATAAATTCAATTCAAAAATGTTTCTGAATGGAGCAGGATTTTGGGGTAGGTCAAGCGTGAAGATCCGCCAGTTTGGGATAATTGGGGTAAAGCCAAGGGCAGCAGGAAGGGGAGATAATCCATGAGAAAATATTCCCTATCGTACGCTTCCGTACCATTGGACCTCAAACCCAGACTACTACAAAATATTCTTAACCATATCCAGCAGTAAAGAACTCCCCCCCATCTCAGTAAATCTATCTACACCGTGTGTACGCATATAGATAACCGATTGCCTCCACATGACAGGTTTATTAATATGCTCAGAGAGGTTTTTTATTACAGAGGATACGGTATACGGACAGGCCGTCCTATTGGAGATAACTGATATCGTGGGCGATGAAAATGAAAAGTCTTGTATATATTCCCCGAATTTTATAGCTGCGGAATTTAACATCGTACTATGAAAAGCACCACTCACTCTCAGTACAACATATTTAATTGCATAGTTATCGTAAAATATCTCTTCTGCCTGTTTAATACTCTCAATCGGCCCTGATATCACCATTTGTAAATCGGAGTTAATATTAGCTATCGAAATATCAAAAAGATTATTCTCCTCAAGGATTTGAGCCACTTCTTCAGCATTCAGACCAAGAACAGCAGCCATACCTCCCCCCTGACTTTCAGACATCAGCAAGGCTCTTTTTTTTACCAGACGCAATCCTGTTTCAAAGTCGAATACACCGGCGGCATGTAATGCATTAAATTCGCCAAGAGAATGACCCGCTAGAAATAATGGTAACGCCCCAGACTCATCAATATATCGACGATAATACAAAGCATTAACTGTATATAAAGCTGGCTGAACGTAAAGGGTGTTGCTAAACCGATCCGCAGGATAATCCAGAAAAAAATCACGAATACTAAACTCAGCAATTTCTTCAGCATCTGCCACTAATTTGGGGTAGATATCAAATATCGGAGCCCCCATGTCTGGACGCTGCGCCCCCTGCCCCGGAAATAAAATTGCATGATGTGATGCCATGTATCGCCCTCTTTACTGTGGTGGTGCTATAAAAATAGGTAATCTTTCCTATTTTAGTTCGGAAAATGGCCCCTCCGTAGGCCATAGTTCATAGATGTCTAAGCCTCTGAACTGCTCGTTACAAACATATCAATCAGGCCGTTTATAGATTTAATATTTTTTAACTCAGTACGTGGGATTTTTATTTTTAACTCTCTCATAGCACCTGAGACAACGGAAACTATGTCTAAGCTGCTTGCGCCATAGTCTGCCATTGATTTTTGCAAATCAATGTCATCTTCCTTGATACCATCGACAGAATTAATAATGTGTTTTTTCACAATATTAGCAATATATTCTCTATCCATAACATCCTCTCTTATTTATTAATAAAAATTTATTCTTCTCTGTTCCAAACAAGCTCAAACAACCATGACTCCCCATTGAGAAATATACCATCCGTGGATTTAAGAATTAACTTATCATACTCAAAAATAAAGTATCGGCGAAATTCAGTGCCAATTTGATTGGGAATTTTGCTATTTTCAATAAAATGCGTGACGATGTTTTTATCGTGATTCACATCGTAATGGCCACAATATGTTTCAAATTTAGGAAAATCTGCCACGATCTGTTCTGACGGGATAGCACGAATATCCTCCGTGCTAAATTGAGTTCTTTTACCTGATGCAATAAACACCATCATATATTGTTCGGTATAGGTCAACATACCAAACGGTTCACTACCTATAGGATAAATATGTATACCTCCACTGTTACCAACACAGGACTCAAGTTTCCATCGGCCAAGAAATGAGTTACCTTTGGAAATAGACATGATTAATACCTTTTAGGTTAAAGTAACGTGAATAATACCGAGCGATATATGAGTTAACTCGGAGTAATATTCGTGATAGAGGAGATTCTCCCTCATTATTTCTCGACAAAATGAGTTTCAATCATTTCGATCCACTTGGTAAAGTTGTCAGTAAACATCCTGCCATTATCAACGGTGATGACCTGACCACGCACGGCATCCATTAATCCGCTGCAAAGAGCTACACTTACATTGCCAACAGCCTCAGGTTTGACAATGAAATCTGGATCAAATTTTCGAATAAATGTTTGTGCTTTTTTACCAAAAACCAATTCAAAGGCTTCTGTATCTACCACACCAGGTGAAATGCAGTTAATAATGATATTTTCCCGTGCACCAATGTATTTAGTTAATGTTTCCAATACCGCTTTCGATGCCGCAACATAATCATAGCCTGTTATATGGCAACTACGATGTCCTTCGGAAGTAATTGCAACTACATAACCAGGATATTGAAAAAAATATTGCTTAATGCAATCTATATAAGTGACAAGTGGCCAGGCGTTGTGTTCAATACTATCAAGCAGCCCCCTAAATTTATAAGTATCTTTAAATTGGGGAGCAAACGCAGCATTGAGAATAAGAATATCGATTCTTTTGTTTTCTTGAGCAATGGTTTCAATTAGCCGTATGGTTGTGTCTTCATCACTGATATCCGCCTGAAGGAAGATTGGACGATTGATATATTGAGAAAAATAGTTTTCAACTTCATCTAAATTGTCTCCCCAAAAATAAGTGCCATATACTTTTGCTCCCGCCTTAACAAAGCTTTCAACAGTAGCCCGCCCGATACCTTTCGTACCGCCAGTTACCAATACGGTCATTTCACTAAAGTTATTCAGCATATCTAACCCGTGTAATTGTCTTGTATTTGCTGTTCAATATTGCTTTGATTAAATGCAATATGGTGCATAAACGCCTCTATGGTGCTTGTTTCCTCTAGTGTTTTTCGTCTGTCGATAGACATGTATTTTTTTAATAACTCCAAGCTATGGCGTGGTTTTTCAGCAATGGCTGTAGCCAATTCAATGGCTTTTTCCATGACCGTGGCGCGAGGCAAAATATAATTGAAACAACATTTTCCTTTCAGCTCACAGCCTCTAAGATAGTTACCGGTGACCATCATTTCAAAACCGGTATAGTAACCAAATGCCGCCTTACTCATGGCGGTTGATCCCATCCCTGGGGTGAAACCCATGTTCATAAATGACATGCCATAGCGGCTCTCTTCCGCCGCGACTAAAATATCCGCATATAAACCTAAGACTAATCCCCCACCTGTAGCACTGCCTTCCATCGCAGCAATAACTGGGATCGGTATATTCAGAAAGTTCTTGAGGTGATTGGCATACTCATGCTCAATATTAGTTTTGTAGTGTGTGATTAGGCTTTGTAAAAACGCCTCGGTTCCACCGGTACAAAATATATCAGGCAATCCGACTAAAATAAGTACTTTAATGGTTTTGTCTTTCTTTATCGTGTCGATAATACCATGCAACTGTAAACAGAATTCATCATCAATGGCATTATTGTTGACTGGATCGTTAATATGCATAAAAACGATGCCTTCATCAATTTTTCTTAAATAGAGTTTTTTCATATTTGTCATCCGCATATTCATCATTAAACAACTTGATATTTTCTAAATACTGACATATTTTTTCTATGGTCTGAGAGTCATTTAATTTTTTCACCAGAAGATGTCCACCTAAATCCAGCCTTTCGTCGAAAGAATGATGTTCCGTCAACAGTAACTTACTTTCTTTTATAGCGGATGTTGGAACGCGAGATAGCTTCTTACTCATAACTTGAATATCTTGGTCTAAGTTTTCCAGTATATTTACCTGATCGATTAAACCCCATTTTAGGGCTTGTTTTGCCGAAATAACACTTGAACTCCATACGAAGTATTTAAGATGATGAGGCCTAATACGTTCAAGTAAGCAAGACATGGCTATTGTTGGTGTAATTCCAAATGTGACTTCTGGCAAACTAAAAGAAGCAGTATCGCTCGATAGAATAAAATCGACGACTGACAGTAAGGCAATTCCCCCCGCGATAACATTTCCTTCAACCTTAGCTAATACTGGCTTATGGCTACTCCTTACCATTTTTAGGATAGTGCAGAACTGTGACACAAAGTTGGCGTCATAATCGGTAGAAATATACGTAAGATCCATACCCATACTAAAGTAGGTAGGCCCGCCCGTAAGCACAATAACGTTATAGCGCTCGTTATTTAGCGCAGAGATAAAGCGGCTTTCGAAGTCGGCTAATGAATTGGGATTAAATTTGATAGGTACAGTGACATATTCATGCATAGCGATAACTCCGTAAGTGGTTATCAATACGCTCAAGAATAAGGAGCCCACTCCCGCTGTAATGTTGTGTATACCAGTCCTGTAAGTTGTCCCTGTCTAAGCTATAGTCTTTACCTTGCATTTGTGCACTACGCGCATTTTCCAGTTGCTCGTATGCCGCTATATCCAATATTTTCCGCTGGGCAAGCAATATGTTCAATGCCGTACCTTGCTGTTGCGCAATCTCTAACGCTTGATCCCCGACCTGCATACTGAAATACTCAGCACAGGACCCTGAACCATAAGAGTAGACCCCAATTCGATCACCTGGTTGAAGCTCTGGTGCTTTTACAATCAGTGAAAATAGGGAAAGAAAAATACTGCCACAATAGGTTGCCCCTATTTCTTGCGAATAATATAGAGAAGGCATAACTTTTTGTTTAAATAAAGTAGCTAATGCCTCTTTTCCAAAGAGCCCTTGGAGTTCTAATAATATTTTATGTGCTTCTTTACTAATTCCAGGGAAAGGGACGTGGTATAAATTATAATTGAAGTAGGCACTCTCTCGAGCATCAGGTGTCTGTTTACAATATTCCTCGAAAGCATTTTCGAGTCCATCCATATAAGAGAAAAGACTGGCTTCTACATCGAAAGCGACCTCTTTCCAAGGAAGAGGACGAATAACATCCGTCACTTCATGAGTATGAATACCCGATTTCCCCGTTTCAATGACCGCAAAAAGAGGATTATTTGAGATAAGCAAGGCAATAGCCCCAGCGCCAAGGCTATACTCCATCTTTCCGTGGCAAATCATGTTATTACTGATATCCACATTGATCAATAGCACTTTCTTACCGTGATTAAGACCGGATGATATCCATGACTCAGCCATTTTTAATGCCGCCGCTCCGGCATGGCAGGCAGATTTCAGTTCAAAAACACGGCAAGTCGCAGGCAGTCTCAAATAGCGGTGCGCCCAAGTACTTATAGCCTTTTCCTGGTCTAAGCCTGACTCTGTTGCAATAATAAATAAACCAATATCCGAACGGTCCTGATCGTTGAGCATATCTTTGGCACTATTGACTGCAAGGGTGACCGCATCTTCCCACTGTGGTACTAAACTGCGCTTTATAACCATTAAAGATTCTTGAATGTATTTGTTGTCTCCACCACGTGCTTGTGCCAATTCAGATAACTTCAGCGCCAAGCTACTTGGGTAGATACGGATTTTTTCAATACCAATATTATTCATTAAGGTATCCCGAAGTTAATAAACCCAGTCAATGCCACCGGTCACACTGAAAACCGCGCCGTTTACATAACTACTTTCTTTAGCTACAAGAAATAAAATGACCTCAGCTACTTCACTGGGGGAACCTAGCCTTCCCACTGGCGCATGTTGAGCAAAAAAATTCTTAATACCCTTAATGTCATTTCCAATAATTTCGGTATCAATTAAGCCTGGGACAACAACATTGGCCGTAATACCGAAACGTCCATATTCCTTCGCCGTTGTTTTAGTTAACCCGACCAAACCGGCTTTTGATGCAGCATAAGCCGCTTGTCCTGATGACCCATCTTTAGCGAGGGAAGATAGAGTGACAATGCGCCCATATTTATTGGCAAGAAATAAAGGCAAGAAATAACGAATGAGATAGAACGAGCCACTTAAATTGGTATTAAGTACTAAAGCCCAATCTTCATCAGTCATCGAAACCAAATTGCCAGGTAAATCTATCCCGGCATTGCAAATAACCGCATCAAAATTGCTAAAATCGGCGAGAAGGCAGTCACCTACTGACTCTACTGCGCCGCTGTCGGTAACATCGAGTTCATAAGCGCGACATAATTGTTGTGGGAACTGTGCGGCGGCGATATCAAGAAGTTGTTGTGCGCCATCCCTATTATTATAGTAACTAAAACCAACATTCCAGCCTTTGCCTAAAGCCGCAATGACCACACTCCGTCCAATGCCACTGGCACCACCGCTGATAAAAAGGTTCATGCTAACCATGGTATCGACCAAATAAGCTAGCGCTGTTAATCCCACCCATACCAAAAGAATTGTTTAGAAAAATATTAACTTCTTTTTTTACATTCCCAAAGGCACAAACATTTAATTCGACCTCGGGATCAAGGGTTTCGATATTATGTGATTGGTGGAATTCACCCTGCCTCATTTGCCAAATGGCTATCGCGGCTTCCACGCCACCAGATGACCACATCGTGTGCCCCAGCAAGGATTTTGGGGCATTGATAATCAGTTTTTCCGCATGCGTACCAAACACTTTTTTAATTGATTTTAATTCTACAATATCCCCTAATTTAGTAGAGGTGGCATGCGCACTGACATAATCAACTTGCTCTGGGGAGATATTGCATTTCTTTAGGACATCTTGAATAACCCGAACTTGCCCTTCATGAGAGGGATCGCCTAAATGGTTGGCATCAGAGTTAACATTGGCACCAAGAAGCTCAGCATAAATTCTAGCTCCCCGATTTTTGGCATGGTCTATTTGCTCAAGTATTAAGACTGCACCGCCTTCAGACGGCAGGAAGCCACTGCGATTTATGTCATAGGGACGACTGGCTTTGGTGGGAGTATCTTGATACTGGCTATAACAGATAGCGTCTAAAATCGTCAGCGAATGTAACATCATCGGGTGGAAAGAGGCCATTGGGCAAACAACGGCCATTACCTGTTTTTTTTCTACTGTAATTGCATTGATTGCCGCCTGAATAGCAATGTTCCCCGTAGCACAGGTGCCACCAACCAGATAGGCTAATCCTTTGGTATTTAATACCTGGGCCACAGAAGATGAATGGTCCGTATCAAGCGAATTTAACCCGGAAAAAGCATCAATAAATTCGGGTTCATCAGAGAAAATCTTTTGCTGATCAAGTAAATATTTATCAGAAAGGTTATGGCCCCCACAAATGACTCCGCAATCAAAAGGGTCAATAATTTGTTCAAATAACCCAGCGTCTAACCAGGCATCCATTGCCATCAATACTGAAAGTTGGACACCTGTGTTAGTTTGTTTAAAGACCTTCTCCGCACGGGCAAGCACGCTTTCTGGGATATGGTTTCTAAACGAGTGCAACTTGCTTTTAATATCATACTCAGGTAGCTGGCCGCCAATCTTTGAATAGATGTTGCTGGTATCAAAATTGCGCCAGTAACCAATGGCTGATTTTCCAGATAATAAATTATTGCCCACGAGATCTAATGTGTCACCAATGGGAGTATTAATGGCAATGCCTGTAACAACGATACGATCAGTAGACATAAAATTCTCCTTTTCCAATGGTTACGATCTGATCGTTAACCGTGATTTGAACAATGGCAGTGGCTATAAATGAGTCGTACTCTGTAATGCAGCAGCGAATAGTCATTAATTCACCGGGGTGTACTGCAGACAAATGAAAGACATCATAGACTCGAGTTCCCACCGCGTTAATAATATTATCCTCTACTGGCGGTATAGCCGTTTCATTTAACAGAAAATACATCAAAATAAGCGCGGTTTGAAACATGCTCTCTTGTTGCAATACACCTGGATATATAGGGTCATTGGGGAAATGACCATCAAATACTGGGTCTTTTTCGTCTACTCTTCTTATTACTTGTATTAATCTGAGCTCCAGATTGATCAGTTCCACATTGTCTACCATAAGAAATGGCTCACGATGCGGTATCGTTTTTTTAATGATATCTTGTCCAAATGATGAATTCAATTCATTAGTAACATCGTTATTAAATAAAAATTTCGTTTTTAAATTATTTAATTCAGTATTTTTCATGTTTAAACATGGCCCATAAAAAGTGTTTGCCATCTGAACTTTACTTATATTTATCACGGAATTACTAGCCATTAATTTATGAGACATACTCCGCACGTCAGATTTTAAATTTCTATAATATACACACCATAAACTTCAACTTAAATTGAATGTATCTTTAATTAAAAAGATAAAATATATCATCTAAAATTAATTATTAAATATAGCTTTTTTTTACATTCCCGTGATTAATCTGATAGATGATTTTTAATTCTCCACCTCGGGTGTACCATTCTCATTAAGGTCGACTAAATGTATCACCTACATGCCTGCCATCAATGACCGTTTCGCCAAGTGAACTAAAATATGCTCTCCAAAATAAGACCGCTTCTTCAGCATCTTCTTCGGAGGAAACGTTCTCTATTTCAAACACTTCGGAAATCTGAGGGTTCTGACTAACTTGCCAATCATGTAATATCTGATCTGGGCAAAGTTCTATCTGCTGCAATAAATACATTTCATGTGTTGGGATCGACTCGCACACATAATCAATGAACAGGCTATAATCGCGTGTCCCACATACGCCATAAATGTGATAACAACCAGTACTTACCATCATATCGGCTCCTTTCTATTTAGTCACATCATAGTCATCTGTAATTCATATCCTACTTAAGAGATTATCGATAACTGATTTAATAGAAAGTATATACAGTGTATTCAAGAATGCTAGTTGCATCCATAGATGCTGTAAAAGAGTAATTTTCTATTTAAATAAAACACAATTAATTGAAATAATTAGTTTTTTAAGTTGTTTATTTGTTTTTTAAATAAGAATTATTGATGTTTTTTTTGGGAGAAAACTCAATTTCCCCACTAACTACAATTTATTATATCGATTAACACTACAATTATGGGATTTAACACTGAGATATATTTTTTATCATAAGAAATATTTCATATTAATATAACGGGCTGTGAAAATCATTTTCCCTAGTCTAGGGTATAGTAACAGTAAATTTCGGTGAGTATGTAGGGTGTGAATATTTTCAACTGCCATGCTTGTTTTAATTTTTGTTTTTAAATAAAAATTAACTGAAGTTGCCATAAGTCGTATTTTTAAGGCAATGGCATGTATCGAGTTACACTCTATAAAAATAGGTATTACATGAAAAAAACAATATTGATAACGGGGGCGCTTTCTGGGATTGGGAATGCGGCGACTAAGCTATTCTCTGAAATGGGCTATAATGTCGTGTTTTCAGGTCGCCGACCCGAAGAAGGAGAAGTGATATTAAATGCCCTCAAACTCATTAATAAAGACGTACTTTATGTTAATGCTGATATGAATAGTGAATCAGATATAAAGCACCTTATCGAGGTGACTCTGGAGCGATTCGACTCGTTGGATGTAGCTGTAAATTGTGCAGGCACGGTAGGTGAAACTGCAGAGATCCAAGCCGTAACCCAAGATAACTTTCATTTGGTATTCAATACCAACGTATTAGGTACTCTGCTGGCAATGAAATATCAAATTCCTGTGATGGTGGAAAGACGAAAAGGTAGCATCATCAATATATCTTCAATTGCTGGTATCGTTGGCCTCCCTAACACTGGGATTTATGTTGCAAGTAAACACGCAATTGAGGGATTGACCAAAACAGCAGCTCTGGAAGTTGCAACTACTGGAGTTAGGGTTAATTCGATTTCCCCAGGGCCCGTAGAAGGAAAAATGTTTGATCGTTTTTTAGGCCATAGTGAAAACAATAAAAAGACATTTATAGAAATGATGCCAAACAAGCGTTTTACCACTCAGGAAGAGGTTGCACATACTATTTTTTTTCTTGCAGAAGATAACGTGACAGCTATTACTGGACAAACGATTACGATAGATGGTGGATACACAGCACAATAAGAAGAAAAGGCTTTTGTTGCAATAAGTGAAAATCAGGAGTGCGGGGGCTTCTGTCGCATTAAGGTGCAGAAAGGTAACATGCTGTTTTTTTTAATGTTGCCTATTGCCATTCAGTCAAATTATCTGCCAATCCAATAAACCATGGAGGCTTTAATGACGACAACCCTTGATATTCTCAATAGTGCTAAAGACCTGGATCCTGCTGAGTATCGCGCGTTTTTTCTTCAAAGCAAGGCGCCCCTATTTTACGATCTGCGATTTCTTATCGCGGCTGAGCAATCACCGTTGTTAAACGTCAGTAAAATTTTCTATTTGCTTGCGCGAGACGAGGGGAGGCTGATTGCGCTGGTCCCGATTTATCTTCAAGAATTTCGGTCCGTTGATCCGTTAGGGTTATTGGTTTCCTCCACTAAGCTCTCGGTAGAATCTGAAGAGCGCGGACTGTTTAGTCATATTATACATTGTACGGATACCACGATACCGACGTTAAGTCACGACCCAAGTCTTTACGCACGAATATTCGATGCTATTACGGCTATCGCACAGGCTGAGCAGGCACGTTATTTCTGTTTTCTCAATGTACAGGATGGTGTGCTCTTGCGTGAGGCTCAACGTAATGGGCTAAATATAAACTACATGGCGGATAAATTTTCAATCGAACTGGATGCTTTTCCGGATTTTGACAGTTTTGTGCAGCCTTTGCCCAACTATGGGCATTACGAAATGATACGCCAGCTTCGTATCTTCAACCACAGCGATGCCAAAGTTCGAATACTTGCTCCTCCCTTTGATAATGAAATTGAGAAACTGGCCCGGTTGTATCATTTGACCACCAAACGGCTGGGGACACCCTATTATTGGCCAGAATCACAATTGGCTGTTTTTTGCCATTTTTGCGGCGATTTGGTTCGCCTTATCGTCGTAGAACAGAACGGGCAAATTGTCAGCGGCTTTATCTGCTTCGAGGAAGACGGCGCTCTCCATGTCTGGTCGGCCGGCATGGATTTTGAGAGTTCCGATTTCAGCCCTTACACCTTGGGTGTGTCTGCCGTGTATCGCTATGCATTCGAAAGAGGAATTAATCTTATCGAGTGCGGCCGCTTGAATTCCCACATCAAGACTCACTTGGAGTTCAAACCGAAACGACTCTATTCCATCGTCAGCCAGGATCTGGGAATATCCGCCGCTACGCAGACTTCTCGGTCTCTACTGAAGCTGGCATCGCAACTGGATGGCGAGGTTCGTCTTGCTTCGCATCCCGCCTTTGATGAGTGGTATCTCACCAGCGTCTGGAATGGTCGAGGCCCAACACGTAGACCTGCTGGAATAGTACGCGCTGCGACTGAGGCCGATGTGATTCGCGCGGTTGTATTTGCCAAGGAGCGAAGCATGGAAGTGAGCGTGCGTGGAAGTGGGCACAATTACTCCGGTTGTTTTCTTCGCGTTGATACGCTGATGTTGGACATTTCCGGCTTGAAGGGACTTGATATCGATAGCCGGCGCAAACGCGCCATCGTTGAACCTGGGGTCAGTAGTGGTCAATTGAGTCATGCACTGGCGGCTAAAGGTTTGGCTTTTCCGACAGGGCATGTAAAAGAAGTGGGTATCAGCGGATTCCTGTTGGGGGGAGGGCTCGGGATCAACTGTAGCCAATGGGGAGGAATGAGCGTATTCAACGTACAAGCCTTGGACATTGTCACCGCAGACGGTCGTTTACGACATGTTTCCGAAACCCAGGAGCCAGACTTGTTCTGGGCCGCTCGTGGCGCTGGACCCTGTTCGTTTTTTGTTGTGACCCGTTTTTATCTCAGTTGCTACTCATTGCCTCGGGTAATAACCAACAGCTCATATACGCTACCTTTCACGCATTTGCACGATTTATTGGCGAGACTTGAAGACGCATCTCCCCCTACAAATCTTCAGGTGATGATGTCTGTCAGCCCCCCGACATCGGGTGGCACACCAACAGTGCTGTTAAATATTTTGGCGTTTACCGATAGCCCGCAAGAGGCGCAAGCGCTACGCGAATCTTTTGAAACCAGCCTAGAGCTGCCACTTACAGCCTTGGCCATCAATCAGCCCTCAAACTTCGAGGCCATTTACGAGCAGTTCAACAGCATGGTGGTATCAAAAAGGTTTTATGCCGACAATATCCTTACAGATAACACGCAAGAATTGGTTTCCATCCTATCCCGGTATTTATCAGACGCGCCGTCCCGGAGTACCCTTACAACGATTCTCTGGCGGGGTGTGACCACCTATCCGCAAGCAGCATTTTCGGCACACGGCAAGTTCTTTGTATCGACCTACGCCCAGTGGGATGATGCAAAAGATGACAGTGTCAATCAATATTGGTTAAAACGGATGTATGACGAGCTTCAGGAGATTGCTCGTAGCAGTTATATCAACGAGTACGATCTTGAGACAAGGGCGGGCGAGACCAGCATGTGCTTCGCCGCAGAGAACTGGGAGAAACTGCAAAGACTCCGGCTTGAATACGATCCTGACGGCGTATTTGTTGAGGTGCAACAGTTGGAGGAGCATGGCGATCAGCCAGGAGCGAACAACTAAATGGAATGTCAGCGCCTTGGTCCACCGCTGGGTTATCCGCCTGGTGCCATTACTGGATAAGGCGTTTCGCCGACATAAACGCTAAGGAGGTCGTCTGTGGAGCATGGATGAAACCTATATCAAAATCAAATGGCAGTGGAAATATCTATACCGGGCGGTGGATACTTCAGGCCAGACCATCTACTTCCTGCTGACCACCAAACGTAATGCTGCAGCTGCATTACGTTTCTTTAGCAAGGCCATTAGACACCGCGATGAACCTGAAACAGTGACCATCGATAAAAGTGGCGCCAACACGGCAGCGCTGACAAACTAAAAGAAGAAACCATTACTGTTAGGCAGAACAAGTATCTGAATAACCTCGTTGAACAAGATCAACGGAATATCAAACGCCGTATACGACCCATGCAGGGATTCAAATCGTTTCGGCGGGCACAGACGATATTGGGAGGTATTGAGTTAGTTCACATGATACGTAAAGGGCAACTTCAGCATCCTACCGGAGAGGGATTATCACCGGCAGAACAATTTTATCTGTTGGCCGCCTAAATAACCGACAACGCAACTTTTGCCAACTTCATATCACTAATGCGACAGAGCCGTTTTGTTGGGTATTAAGATAGCCGTGCGCCATATCATAACGAATATGCTTAATATCCGTTTCAGTGACGGGCTTATTATGACGACCCCCCACACTTTCCATATTGTGAATAGCCATGGCACCAGCGATAGAATCCCCCCTGGCTACACCATTGGCTAATATGGCATAGCGATCGCCTTTGCTGGCTAAAAAATCATACATCGGGCCGGGGTCTTTACTCTCCTTATTTGCTTCTAATAATTGCCGGGCGCAGGCCAGATCGGCGGCATTAAGTTGTAACTTACCTGCATTGCTATTTTGCTGTAGCATAATTATCTTCCTTAACGTTTAATATGCGATAAAAGAAATTGTTGAGTACTGCTAACAATGGCTCTCCATTGCGGTAATTTCTCTACTGTAAAAATGACTTCAACCAGTGAGCCTATTTCTGGCATCACAAAACGGGCCTCACAGATATAATATCTTTTCTCTAACGGCAGCCACTGACAGTCAAATACCACCGGCACTTGCCCGTTAACTTCTGCCCAGTAATAACCATTAATCGTCTTATCAAACCAATAAGGGCTATTCCTATCCTGTGGTTCTGCCCGGAATAATTTTCTGGTGGCTTTAACAAAAAACAGCCCTAATTCATTAATATAAACAACCGGATCAAAGGTTTTATTCTCGTATTTTCTAAGTCTAAGATAGGCATCGCGCATAAAAGCAACATCAGTATCAGATCGTCTATACGGCTCGACGCTGATTGCTAATCCCTCAAACCTCAGCCCCTGTTTATACCATTTCGATTTATCCCCCGGTTGCATATCCGGCCAACTGGCGATCATGGGTAAAGAGGTAAAATTGGCATCGCAGCCTTTTTTATTTTTAGTAAAGCCAGGCGTCCAGGAACTTTTCCCTTCATATTCTGCCCAGTAGATAATATATTCTTTAGGCACTTCCATTACATGACCATTAAATTTACCACAAACAAAACCGGGGCGGTTTTCGGCAAAACTGAGTGGTGAAATTAGCAGAAAAGCCATTATCAATAATGTGACAAAATATCTCAATCGTGTTTTATCACATAACAAACTACTCATATTTATCTTAGGGAACATAATTATCTTCCTTAACGTTTAATATGCGATAAAAGAAATTGTTGAGTACTGCTAACAATGGCTCTCCATTGCGGTAATTTCTCTACTGTAAAAATGACTTCAACCAGTGAGCCTATTTCTGGCATCACAAAACGGGCCTCACAGATATAATATCTTTTCTCTAACGGCAGCCACTGACAGTCAAATACCACCGGCACTTGCCCGTTAACTTCTGCCCAGTAATAACCATTAACATCCTCATCAAACCAATAAGGGCTATTCCTATCCTGTGGTTCTGCCCGGAATAACTTTCTGGTGGCTTTAACGAAAAACAGCCCTAATTTATCGATATAAACAACCGAATCAAAGGTTCTATCATTCTGTTTTCTTAGAAAAAAGTCACGCTTATAGGTGATATCGGTATCGGATCGTTTAAATGGCTCGACGCTGATTACTAATCCCTCATACTCCAGCCCCTGTTTATACCATTTCGATTTATCCCCCGGCTGCATATCCGGCCAACTGGCGATCATGGGTAAAGAGGTAAAATTGGCATCACAGCCTTTTTTATTTTTAGTAAAGCCAGGCGTCCAGGAACTTTTCCCTTCATATTCCGCCCAGTAGATAATATATTCTTTAGGCACTTCCATTACATGAACATTAAATTTACCACAAACAAAACTGGGGCGATTTTCGGCAAAACTGAGTGGTGACATTAGCAGAAAAGCCATTATCAATAATATGATAAAATATCTCACCAGTGTTTTATCACATAACAAACTACTTATATTTATCTTAGGAAACATAATTACCTTCCTTAACGTTTAATATGCGATAAAAGAAATCCCCTAGTAGATGTGGATATTTCCTTACATTGCGGTAGTTTATTTTTATGAAAAGGAACATTAACCGACGATTGTATCTTTGGTAAAACAAACACAAGCCAGCAGTCAGGATAACATCTCATTTTTGGCATGTGATGGCATGTGATGGCATTTGATAATAATTGGCACTTAACATAACTAAAATATAAATAATTACGAATCATAATAAAACCGCCCGATTCAAGTAATTCAAAAAAATCGATATAAGTCAGCACCTACGCAGTTAAATAGATAAAGTGAAAATAACGCAAGTGTAAAAATAAAACAAGAGATAAAAATAAAACAACAGAGCAGCAATAAATATAAAACCAGGGTAATAAATAATATGAATATAATAAAAAAGGCGCAATTTAAATACGCGCCTTTATATTATAATCGAGAGTTATTGATTAACTACAAAATCTTAACCACATCCAGCCAGCCATGCTGACCGCACACCGGGCGACCATTCAACCAACGGCGCACCATATCCAGCGCCAGCATCGCACTGCTTTCCTGGCGAATACGCAGACCATGACGGCTGGCCTGATAACGTACTGTTTGAGCAAATGTTCCTTCAGGGGTATACAGAGCCACGCTCAGGTGATCATTTTGCATAGCGCCGACCGCCAGCACCACTTGCGCACCACACAACATAGATAACGATTGTGCACGGCAGGCAATCTCGTCTAATGTCTCCTGACAATGCGCCGGTAGCAATTCACCGCCCGCCAATGGCACACCAGCACTCTGCAACTGCCAGTTCATCAACCCGCCGGTAAATTGTTCGCTCACCGCCAGTAGCAAGCCGCGTTGGTTCAATTGCTCAGCTAACAATGCCGGCAACCCTCGCGTACCTTCAAATAGGGTGCTGTCTCCCGCCACTTCCCTCACCTGCTGCCATACCTGTTCCATCGCCTGATGTTGCGAGGCAAGACCGGTCAGCTTCAATTCAATAATCGGCGCAGATGAACGGTAGCCTAACACCGCCCCCTCAGGGAGTCGCAGTGGGTCCAGTTCCTGTGCCAAATCACTTTCCGAGCGGCCAAAAGTGGTCATACGTAAGCATAATGGGGGTTCGGCCACATCAAAATGTTGGCGTAAACGTGGCATGATTTGCTGTTCAACCATTACTTTAAACTCTGATGGCACGCCGGGTGTGAAGAACATCAGGCACTTATTTAGCCGTAACGCGAAACCGCACGCCGTACCTACTGGGTTATCCAGCATTTCAGCATTAGCCGGAATATGTGCCTGTTTACGGTTAGTCGCCGACATCACCCTGCCGCGCTCATGGAAGAAAGCCTCCATACGCGCGATCCATTCCGGGTGTTCAACCAGCTCCGTTCCGGCGGCGCGTGCGGCGGCCAGAGCGCTCAGATCATCACTGGTTGGCCCCAGCCCGCCGTTGACAATCAACACATCAGCAACCTGACTGCGTTCGGTCAGCACTTCTATCAGTGCCGAAAGTGAGTCACCGACCGTTTCCCTACTGCTGATTGGCAAGCCTTGATTAAATAAATAGTCAGCCAGCCATGCCGCGTTGGTATCGATAATCTGCCCATGCAGCACTTCATCTCCGGTACTCAACATCTCAACTCTGATCATTTTTTTCTCCGTCAGTGCTTATATATTCACTTTATGAATCTGATTACATAAACACAACGTTTATCTATTATCTGAATAATTAACCCCGATAAAAGTCGACTCTTCAATACACCAACAAACGTAACTATAAGTTTACACCTTGCGTAACGTCCATTTGACACAAACAGGGCAATCCACTACCCTGCTGCACTCAATAATTCCAATAAATTGTCATGTAGTAGAGGAAAGCGTGAAGAATCGCACTCTGGGCAGTATATTTATCGTTGCCGGCACCACTATTGGTGCAGGTATGTTGGCGATGCCATTGGCAGCCGCAGGCGTGGGCTTTGGTGTCACACTTGCATTGCTTATTTCTCTTTGGATATTAATGTGTTACACCGCTTTACTGCTAGTTGAAGTTTATCAGCATGAAGCGGCAGATACCGGGCTTGGTACTTTGGCCAAACGCTATCTTGGCAACCGGGGCCAATGGTTGACTGGTTTCAGTATGATGTTTCTGATGTATGCCCTGACTGCTGCCTATATCAGCGGCGCCGGTGAATTACTGGCAACCAGTATCAGCCAATGGACGCAACAATCGTTTCCGACCTCACTCGGCGTATTACTGTTTACACTGGTCGCGGGCGGTGTGGTCTGTATCGGCACCCACTCAGTCGACTTATTCAATCGCATCTTATTTAGCGCCAAAATCATTTTTCTGATTGTGATGCTGGCACTGATGATGCCACATATCGAAAAAACCAACCTACTGACACTGCCGCTGGAACAAGGGTTGGCACTGTCCGCTATTCCGGTTATATTCACCTCATTTGGCTTCCACGGCAGTGTGCCGAGTATCGTCAATTACATGGGCGGTAATATTCGCAAGTTGCGCTGGGTATTTATTATCGGCAGCGCCATTCCGCTGGTTGCCTATATCTTCTGGCAGTTGACCACGCTTGGGGCTATTTCCTCTCATACCTTTGTCGGTATTTTGGCGCAACAGGCGGGTTTGAACGGCTTATTACAAGCGGTACGTGATGTCGTGGCCTCACCTCACGTTGAGCTGGCAGTACACCTGTTTGCAGATCTGGCGCTGGCTACCTCATTCCTTGGTGTGGCCTTAGGGTTGTTCGATTATCTGGCCGACTTATTTAAACGTCGTAATTCAGTACGAGGCCGCCTGCAAACAGGGGTTATCACCTTCACCCCCCCGCTGCTGTTTGCGCTGTTTTACCCGCGTGGCTTTATTATGGCATTGGGCTTTGCTGCGGTGGCGCTGTCAGTTCTGGCATTACTGCTGCCTGCAATGCTGGCGTGGAAAGCCCGTAAGGTCCATCAAGGGCACTATCGGGTCTGGGGTGGGAAACCAGCACTGGCTGCGGTATTTGCCTGTGGTGTGATGGTCATTGCTATTCAAGTGGGGATAGTGACTGGCGCATTACCGGCTGTCGGCTAATACCCTCCCCAATTAAAAGGGCGCATATCCTGTCAGGAATGCGCCCTTTTTTAATCAAATATTACTCATGTATTATCCAAAGTAATTGGAGTCGCAGGTAGGCAGCAAGCGAACGCATCCCAATGAGCTTACACAAGTAAGTGATTCGGGTTCGCAAGCGAAGCTAACACCCCTGTGGCTTCAAGAACGAAGGATAATCAAAATGCTAAGCCAGCGCCGATATACACGCCATCCGCCACACGGTTATCCCGATGTCCGTCTTTACCTTTCATATTGATATAGCGGTAACCGACATCCACGGTTAACGGGCGGAATACACTCCAGCGCAAGCCACCGTTAGCTTCGCTATAGGATTTCATGCCACTGGTCAGCTCTTCCGGGGCGAAATAACCTTCACCGTACAGAGTGAACGATTTGTTGATCGGATAGGTTAACCCACCGCCAATCGCAATTGCACCACCGCTGCTACCGTCTTCCGGTGACATATAGATACCCTTGCCACCGACTGTTGCCATCATTGGGCCGAGGGGGAGGTTGAAGCCCAGCCCCAGTCCGTAGACATCACCATCGTGATCACTACGTGCCCAGTTACCATTGATAGCCAAACCGCCAGTGTTGGTGCCCATGCCAAAACCTAAATTAGTGTAATCACTGCCGACTTCACCATTAAAACTCACGGCACTGGCGGAACCCGCCACAAACAGCAGGCTGGCTGCACACGCGATTAAATGCTTTTTCATATTTTTCTCTCGTTATTCGTGATGTCACCCGTGAGCAAACTCTGGCCGACAGGTTTTTCCTGTCCGAGTTTAACCGAAAAAAACAGCATAAACATACCAAAAACCGATTAAATACCACAGTAATTCAAATGATTGTAAATATTTAAGCTATAGGTCCGTATTATGCTAACAATAACAACGATAAGGTATGCCTATTTGCTGAATACAACCAATAAGGCTACAACTAGTGTGGAGATCAAAGAATAACCCCTTGTTGTTGTTTAAATTATTATTTTGTCAATCAGGCTTTTGGCGCGATGTAATGCTGTAAAACACCTAAGAAAGCAATCAATTCAACAGCCATACTGGAGAAAATGATGAGCAAAAAGAAAGGATTAACTACTGCCGCGGGCGCACCCGTTGTTGATAATAATAATGTCGTTACTGCGGGCCGACGTGGACCAATGCTATTACAAGATGTGTGGTTTCTGGAAAAACTGGCCCATTTCGATCGTGAAGTGATCCCAGAACGCCGCATGCATGCTAAAGGCTCCGGTGCCTACGGTACCTTTACTGTTACCCACGATATTACCCGATATACCCGCGCAAAGATTTTCGCAGAAATAGGCAAACAAACCGAAATGTTTGTCCGCTTCTCAACGGTGGCTGGTGAACGTGGTGCTGCCGATGCCGAACGTGATATTCGTGGCTTCGCCATGAAATATTATACCGAGGAAGGGAACTGGGATTTAGTGGGTAACGATACGCCGGTGTTCTATCTACGTGACCCGCTGAAGTTCCCTGACCTGAACCACGTGGTTAAACGTGACCCTCGCACTAACCTGCGCAACCCTATTTATAAGTGGGATTTCTTCTCCCAACTCCCTGAGTCTCTGCATCAGTTAACGATCGATTTCAGTGACCGTGGTCTGCCAAAATCTTATCGTCATATGCATGGGTTCAGCAGCCATACCTTCAGTTTTATCAATACCAATAATGAGCGTTTCTGGGTTAAATTCCATTTCCGCTGCCAGCAAGGCATTGAAAACCTTATGGATGATGAGGCTGAAAAACTGGTTGGAACTGATCGGGAAAGCTCCCAACGTGACCTGTATGACGCTATTGAGCGTAAAGACTTCCCGCGCTGGAATCTACAAATTCAGGTGATGCCAGAACATGAAGCCTCACAAACACCTTACAACCCGTTTGATCTGACCAAAGTGTGGCCACACGGCGATTACCCACTGATTGATGTTGGTTTCTTCGAACTGAACCGTAACCCGGAAAACTACTTTGCCGAAGTTGAGCAAGCGGCATTTAATCCAGCTAACGTGGTGCCGGGGGTGAGTTTCTCCCCTGATCGGATGTTACAAGGCCGGCTGTTCTCCTACGGCGACGCTGCACGCTATCGCTTAGGTGTGAACCATCATCAGATCCCTGTCAACAGTGCTAAATGCCCGTTCCATAACTACCATCGCGATGGCGCAATGCGTGTTGATGGTAACAGTGGTAATGGTGCAACTTATGAGCCAAACAGTTTTGGCCTGTTCCAGGAACAACCTGATTTCAGCGAACCGCCATTAACACTGGAAGGCGCAGCAGATCACTGGAATCACCGTGAGGATGATGATTACTTCTCCCAGCCACGGGCGTTGTTTAACCTGCTGAGTGAAGAGGAGCATCAGCGGATGTTTACCCGCATTGCCGGTGAGTTGTCACAAGTACCGGAAGAGATTCAGCGCCGTCAGGTGGCGTTGTTTACTCAGGTTCACCCGGATTATGGTGATGGGGTTAAAAAGGCGCTGGGGCTAAATTAGCATTATTATTGTAACCGATTAGGTGATCAGCTCAATTGATGGTTGCCGGCGATCAGGTTCGGTTGTTAAAGCACCGAGTTAACAACCGAACCCTGTCACCTAATCGTCTATCAACCGAACCCGATCATCAAATCAACTTAGCCACAAAATCAATAACCGCCTGTCTGGATACCTTAATCCCCCCCTGCTTAAGCGCCGCCGGTAAGCGGTAAAACGCAATTGGTCGTTGGAATACCGCCAATTGTGGTATCAGCCAATCTGATAAACTCACGTCATCCACCTCATCGGCAGCATCTATCACCGCGACCGGTCGGTGGCCGAATTCAGCATCAACCATCGGCACGACGAAAGCTTGTTGTATCCCCGGATACTGTGACAAAACCCGCTCAATATCCTCCGGCTGAATGCCCTCGCCACCACTGAAAAACAGATTATCCAACCGCCCGAGAATATGCAGTTCACCTTGCCGCCACATCCCGCGATCACGGGTATGAAACCACCCTTCGCTGTCGGTTATGGGCTGCAACTTTCCCTGCTGCCAGTAACCCGCCGCAAGGCAATCTGCTTTTATCCATACTTCATCTGCTACCAGTTTTACCTCGCGCCCCGCCAGCGCAACCCCCACACCGGGCAAGCCATCGGCACGTTTGGCACAAACCGTTGAGGCCGACTCCGTCAGCCCATAACCGCACCAGCAGCGGATGCCACGGGTTTCGGCATGCTCCGTCAGCGCAGTTGGAATAGCCGCGCCCCCCAACAAAACCTCTTTCAGTGTTAGACGAGTGTCAGTGTTCGCTAACAAACGCCACAGTTGGGTTGGCACCAACGATGCATGGCTACATCCGGCCAGAGCATCATGCAATGCCATCCCCTCCTGCACCACCAAAGTGGCCCCGGCACTCAGCCAGCGCCAGACAATACCCTGCCCCGAAACATGAAACAGCGGTAACGACAGCAACCAGCTATCCGTCGAGGTGAAACTCATCAGCTTTAATATGCCATCGGCGCTAACCAGATGCGCCGCCAGCGAATGCACTGCGGCTTTGGGCAAACCGGAAGAGCCCGACGTTAATGTCATCGTCGCCAGCCGTAGACTATCCCAGACAACCGGTGTCATAACGGAGTTATCGGTATCAAGTACCAGTGGCGTGAAGCAGAGAGCCGCTGACAGCGGGGCTGCCAGGTTCAGCACAAAATCAATATCCAACTGGGGCAGAAGCTGTGCCAGCAACGCATCAGGTAACTGTGGATTGAGCGGTAAAACGCGCGCGCCACACTGCAATGCCGCCAGATAGGCCATCAACAATGTGTGACTATTCTTACCGCGCAGTACCACACCACTACCGGGGGCGACACCTTGCAGTTGAAAACCCGCCGCCAGGCTATCGATATCAGCCGCCAATTGTTGCCAACTGATCAGTTGTGACCCCGAGCGGATGGCGATCGCCTGAGGTCGCAGATTGGCCCAGTATTTCCAAGGAGAAGAGTAAGTCCAGGGAGAAGAATATTGCCAGGGCCAATCATTCAACTGTGCCATAGAACGGCCAACTGTTCGGTTGTCACCATAGGCAAGGGACTCTCCGGCCACGGACGGACTAACTGTGCCTGCATCAGGTTCAGTGTATCCAACCCCGGCACGGTATCCGGTGTCAGCCAATCAGCCAGCCGTGCCAGTTGGGTTAAGCCAAGACTGGATTCAATGCTGGAACTGATCACCGCCACTAATCCCGCCTGATGCGCTTGCTGCACCAGTTGCTGACAGCGGCTGATGCTGCCCACCAGCGTCGGTTTGATAACAATCGCTACCACGCCGGGTTCGGCTTCAACCTTAAAATCAGCCTCACGCACACTCTCATCCCAAGCGATAGCAATCCCCGTGTCACGGGCAAACTCTCGAGACTCGGCGCGGGTTTTACAAGGTTCTTCCAAAAATGCAATGCGTGCACGCAGTTCAGGATTGACATATTTCGCAAACCCATCAGCTTTCGCCCGCGTCCAACTACGATTGGCATCCAGCCGTAGTGTCAAATCCGGCAAAGCTTCCAGCAGCACATTAACAATCATGCCATCACGCACCGCTTCATACAGCCCGACTTTCACCTTGGCGACTTTTTCCCCAGGCAGTGCTTGTAACACTGCAAATAGCTCATCTGGATCACCGGTGCACAGTGGTGCTTTGCGGTAATTTGCCGCTAATGGCAGCGTTTGATTCAGCTCCGCCAGCGCACAACTAAGGCCAAAAGCAACTGATGGCAAAGCATCAAATTCAGGTTCTGCCCCATTCACCCAGTTTTGCAGCCAATGCTGTGTCACAACCTGTGCTTCAGGCAGGGTTTCCTGGCTGAACTCCGGTAAGGGGGCAATTTCTCCCCAGCCAATCTGGTCGCCCTGCTGTAATTTAACCAATAGCCCATCGCGGCTTTTCAGCCGCTGGTGGCGCAATATCACTCCCGCTTCCATCGGAAGGCTATAGTGGTAAAGCGTGGCCGCGCGCATTACGGATTACGCTTGAATTTGCTGAAGTCCGGCTGGCGTTTCTCATTGAATGCGTTACGCCCTTCCTGACCTTCGTCGGTCATATAGAACAGCATCGTGGCGTTACCGGCCAACTCTTGCAGACCCGCCTGACCATCACAGTCAGCATTCAATGCGGCTTTCAGGCAGCGCAGTGCCATGGGGCTGTTTTGCAGCATTTCACGACACCAACGCACGGTTTCACGTTCCAGTTCAGCGATAGGTACCACGGTATTCACCAGCCCCATATCCAAGGCTTGTTTAGCATCATATTGGCGGCACAGGAACCAGATTTCACGCGCTTTTTTCTGGCCGACAATACGCGCCATATAGGCCGCACCCCAGCCGCCATCGAATGAACCGACTTTTGGCCCGGTCTGGCCGAAAATAGCGTTATCGGCGGCGACGGTTAAGTCACACATCATGTGTAATACATGACCGCCACCAATGGAATAACCCGCGACCATTGCCACGACTGGTTTCGGGCAGGTGCGGATCTGGCGCTGGAAATCCAACACATTCAGATGATGGACGCCACTGGTGTCTTTATAACCGCCGTAGTCGCCACGGACTTTCTGATCACCGCCGGAACAGAACGCTTTATCACCTTCGCCGGTCAAAATGATCACCCCGATATTGTCGTCATAGCGGGCATCAGCCAGCGCCTGAATCATCTCTTTAACCGTTAACGGGCGGAATGCGTTACGCACATGGGGGCGGTTGATGGTTATCTTGGCAATACCATCGCTGGATTTGTGATAACGAATATCTTCAAATCCAGTAGAGCAATCCTGCCAGTCGATAGCGGCGTACAACTGTTCTTCGCTCGGATAAAGCATAGTAAGCATTCCTTTAACGGGGGAGTGACAAAAATGAAGACTGTGATAAAAATGAAAGTACCTGCGCGGCAAAAGCACCGGGATTCGCCCGATGTGCATTGTGTCCGGCACGTGCCAGTGTGCGTAATGGCAACTGGTATTGAACAGCCAATTGCTGGAATTTATGGTCGCGATCGCCACACAGATAAGTGTAAGGGACCGTGAGCCGTTGTAACGCCGGTAGCAGCCAAGGTTGATGGCCGAGTGACGTTGCTTCGAGCATATCAGCGACTGATGGGCCATGATTGTCCGCCCGCAGTAACACCAATTTCTCGCGCTGTTGTGGGTCTAAATCAGCAAATACATCCTGTTGATACCAGTCAGCCAGCACCTGCGGCAACGGCTCTTGGAGAAAACGCTGGCCCCACAGGCGGTCTTGCTGCAAGCGTTTTTCACGCAATTCAGTGCTTTCCAGCCCGAGGTTACCCCCTTCGACCAATAAGCCCTGCAAACCATGATGGCTACCATAGCAGGCGTGATACATCGCAATTCGCCCCCCTAAAGAGTAGCCTGCCAGCCAATATTCGCGAATACCGTTAGCCTGTAACGTTTGTACTAACTGACGGCTGATATCCGCAAAACCACAGGTAGTCTCGGCGGCCGATTTACCGTGGCCGGGCAGGTCTATCAGCAGCGAGGGATAATCGCCACATAACTCAGCAACCGGCAACCAATCCAGACCACTGCCTAACAAACCATGTAACCACACCAACCATGGCCCACTATGATGCCGGGCGGGAGACTGCGGGTGGGGATCGAGTTTACGGCAAGCCAGCGTCATAATTGGGCCACCTGTTGCACCAGTTGTTGCAGTGTTTCTGCCCCCTGACTGGGCGGCACCACGATTTCAATCAATGTAACACCACCTTGCAACCAGCATTGCGCCACCTGTTGTTGGAGCTGGGGCCAGCTATCCGGTCGAGCATAATGCAGACTGAACATAGCTGCGGCGTGCTCAAAACTCACATCTTGCGGCATACAATAAAAGCGCTGGCGGTCTGCTTCTGGGGTAGGCAACAACGAGAAAATCTGCCCGCCATTATTGTTCACCACCAGCAGCACCGTAGGGGCCGAGCTTTGGCGCAATAAGGCGAGAGCATTAAGGTCATATAAGGCCGATAAATCACCCACGATAACCAACGTCGGCTTAGCGGTTGCACGCTGAACACCGGCTGCCGTTGACAATAAACCGTCGATGCCACTGGCACCACGGTTACTGTAAACCGGATAGCCAGCAGGCAGTTGGCCCAACGCATCAATCAAACGCACAATTAAACTGTTACCGACAAACAACTGACCATTATCCGGCAATAATTCTGCCAGTTGATGCGCGACCGCGGCTTCGCTAAATTGCTCATTCAAGGCTTCAGCCACATGGGCTTGAGCATTCTCCGAGCAGACGGTCAGCTCACCGGCCCACGGCGTGCGACGCTGTGCTGGATGTTCCTCCAGCCATGTATTCACCGGTGAAATAATTCTGCGGCCACGATGATTCGCCGGATCGAGGCGACCGGGCAGGTTATCGACCAACCAGTACTCTTGCGGCTGACACCCAGCCTGCCATTGCAACAGCCGTTTACCGGTCAGGCTGCTACCCAATTGCAGCACAATCTGCGCCTGCGAGAGAATAGTTTTAGCGGTGGGATGCCCAAGCCATAAGTCAGCACAAGGTAGCGGCTGACCGGTTTGTGACAACACATCACCGATCAGCGGCCAACCGAGCAGAGCAGCCCATTCAGCCAGTAGCTGCCCCTCTTGTGCCGTCATGCGCCCGGCAATCACCACTCCGCGCTTTTGTCGCCAGAAAAACCAGTCCGCTTGCTGGCCTTGTGACACAGATAAGGATTGACGCAGCCACGGATGGCACTCCTGCCACCAGTCGCCTAAGGTGGCAGACCATTCGGCATAGGCGTGCTCATCACCACCATACAAGGGTTCGGCAAACGGGCAGTTAATGTGCAAGCCACCGTGCTGTAATTGTGCCATCGCATTATCGAGTGTGGAAACCAGCCAACTGGCAGAAATATCGGGGGTCGGACGCGGCAGATTGAGGCTTAGTGTAGGGTGGCTGGCAAACAGCCCTTGTTGACGAATAGCCTGATTGGCACCGCAATCAATCAATTCTGGCGGACGATCTGCGGTCAATAACACCAGCCGCTCACCGGTTAGCCCGGCTTCAATCAGAGCAGGATAAAGATTGGCGGCGGCAGTACCGGAAGTGACAATAACGGCCACAGGCTCGGTGGAAGCTTTTGCCAGACCTAAGGCCAAATGGCCCAAACCGCGCTCATCAAAATGGGTATGACAAACCAGCGCAGGATTGGCCGCTGCCGCCAGTGTTAACGGCGTCGAGCGGGAGCCGGGAGCAATACAGATATGACGCACACCGTGGCGGGTCAAGGCTTCCAGTAGCAACGCCGCCCAACGACGGTTAAAAACACTTGTCGACATTGTTCGCTCAACAGTCAGTTAACAGACACTGCGACCCCGATAATCAACATGAGGATAGTGCTTCATCCTGTTAAAAAAGCCCGGAGTGACTGATTAATGGTTATAAGTAAGGAAAGTGCTCACAGTTTACACCTGCCGCTTAGGTGTCACAATCCGCCCACATAATGAGTGCGGTTAATTACGGCATTTTATTATCCTACAGCTGACTTTCCAGCAAGGTGCGTAGCCCGGCTGATTTATTGTTAATTTCTTGCCATTCCTGTTCCGGGTCAGAGCCGGCCACAATACCGGCTCCGGCATACAGATGGACCTGCTGTTCTTCTACCCTGGCAGAACGCAGGGCGACACTAAATTCAGTCTGTTTTGCCGAAAGATAGCCGGCCGAACCGGCATACCAGCCGCGGGAAAAAGGTTCATATTGCGCAATAAACTGTCGCGCGACATTGCGAGGCAAACCGGCGACGGCCGCCGTCGGTTGTAGACGTTGCAGGCAATCGGTATCGCTGGCGCGGGTGAGTTGAGCATGAATGCAGCGGCGCAAGTGCTGCACTTTACGCAAGCGGATGATTTCCGGTGGCATTACATCAACTGCTGCCACCCCGCCCTGCAATCGCTGGCAGATATCATCCACCACCAACAAGTTCTCGCGTTGATTCTTTTCATCATGCATCAGCCAATCGGCCAGTTCTGCCGCTTGCTCGGGGGTTTCTGCGCTGGATACCGTGCCCGCCAGAGCCTCAGTCTCCAGATGCAACTGCTGGCGTAGATAGAGACGCTCAGGGCTGGAGCCGAGAAATGCGCGCCGCGCATCAAAACGCAGCATAAAGTGGAAACAGTGGTGATTGACCTGCCGGCTGGCGGCCATAAATGCCCCACTGGAGAGAGGCTTATCCAGCGTCAGTTGGGTGGCACGCGCCAGAACCACTTTCTCCATCTTCTGCTGCTCAATCTCAGCCAACCCGTGCTGAATAAGATGGCGCCACTGCGGATATTCCGGCATATGGCGGGCATGTTGCACCTGAGTATCAAGTGCAGGCAACGGCCTGGCAGCCACCAGTTGGTCGATAAAGCTAATTGCGTGCAGAGCATCTTGCTGTAGGGAGAAGTCGCTGGCCAAATTGAGCGTTAAATAGGTCTGCTCACCCCGACGTAATATTTCAATGCGGGGTAGAAACAGGAAACTGGCCTGCGCCAGTGGCGCGCCATCAGCGGGTTGGTTAACGATCACCGGTTCAAAGGCATTCAAGCCCCAAATACGTAATCCGCTCGCATCCCGATGCTGCTGAATAAAATGATCAGCCGCTTGCATATCATTGAAGAGCCGAGTTTGACCGCAGACCGCAGCCTCTTCATGACCTTCGCGATGGAGCCAGTAAAATTGTGGGAAATGGCATTGGGCGGCCAGCCACTCTAATAGTTGGCTACCGATTCGACCCGGTGCGGGCACGATAATTTGCCGGATACCTGCCTGGTCAGGGAAACCGGCACGTAATTTCTGCCGTAATTCACCCAGCAAACCAGAAAGTTGTTTCACGACCACCTCGGCAAATCAACAGAAAGAGTGGGATTATACGGGGCGTGAATAATAAGAAAAGTCAGATTCAAAAGTTATTGTTAGTTATCACACTAATATTTGATATTGATGGTTTTGTATACTCAATAAGTGTTATCTGGCACTCAGCACAGGTGTCTACTGGCTAGACTCCAATTATGTCGAGTTGCAGCAAAGCGGCAATTGAAAAATAAAGGGGCCGCAGCCCCTTGTAATGGATCCAGTGATCAGCCGTCAATCCTTCAGCGACGGGCGATCAATAGCCCCACGATCAAGCCAGCAGTCGCCCCTATCCCTACGCTGCACCAAGGTTTTTCACGCACATAATCATCGGTGCAACACGCCAGTGCTTTCGCCCGCTTGATATAGCATTCACTGCGGCCATTCAAACGGTTCTGAACCTCCTTTAATGCTTTTTCCGCCCGGGCTTTAATCTCTTGATAGCTTTCATCAGCCGCATCACCCGAGGCGCGCAGCACTTCTTCCAGCGTATCGGTCAGCATAGTCAGATCGTCATCCAGCGAGGTTTGCTGTTCTTTATCTCGGTTCATATGCGTTCTCCATGAGTGAAAAAAGGACATCTCATAAGGATAGTCGAAAATAGCCGGCGTAATATTGATTCAAGGTGGAAATGGAGTTTTCAGGATTAATCTGTATGGCAAGTAATATGAGGGGAAAAAGGGTTACTGATGCCCCTTCCCCCTGTTTTATGACTAAAAACGGATACAACAAGCCCCTTGCTCAGCACCGGAAAGTTGTTCGCGCAATGCACCAAACAATTCACGGCCACATCCTACGTGGAAGGCAGCAATATCTGGCAAGTCGGTATGGCGGGCAGCCAGTTCAGCTTGATCCACTAACAGTGAAAGCTCACCAGTGACACCATCAACACGCACCCGATCGCCATTACGGATTTTCGCCAGCAAACCACCGCAATACGCTTCGGGTGTCACATGGATGGCTGAGGGCACTTTACCTGACGCACCAGACAAGCGGCCATCGGTGACCAGTGCCACCTTAAAGCCACGGTCCAGTAATACACCTAATGGTGGCATCAGTTTATGCAACTCCGGCATACCAATAGCACGCGGCCCCTGATAACGCACCACCACCACGCAATCGCGATCCAGTGCGCCTGCGTCAAATGCCGGACCAACGTCGTGCTGGCTTTCAAACACCACGGCCGGGCCTTCAATGATCTGATGATCACGCGGTACTGCCGAGGTTTTCATCACTGCCCGCCCTAGGTTGCCACTTAAGACTTTGGTGCCGCCATGTGGTGAGAAAGGCATCGCGATACTGGCGATAACAGTTTCATCCAGCGATTGCTGTGCCCCGTCACGCCAACATAATTGCCCCTGATCCAGATAAGGCTCTTGGGTATAGCGCTGCAAGCCAAATCCGGCCACGGTATGGACATCTTCATGGAGTAAACCGCCCTGCAACAGCTCTTTTACCAGCAGCGCTACACCACCGGCCGCCTGAAAGTAGTTGATATCTGCTGGGCCATTGGGATAAATGCGGCATAACTGTGGTATCACTTCCGATAACTCAGAAAAATCATCCCAATCGATGATGATCCCCGCCGCGCGCGCCATCGCCACTAAATGCATGGTGTGGTTAGTCGAACCGCCGGTCGCCAGTAGTGCCACAATGCCATTGACCACCACCTTTTCATCCACCAACTGACCAATGGGTAAATAGCTACCGCTGGTTTCTGTCAGGCGCGTGACCTGACGGGCGGCAGCGGCGGTGAGCGCATCACGTAGCGGCGTATTGGGCTGGATAAAGGAAGAGCCGGGTAAGTGTAACCCCATCACCTCCATCACCATCTGGTTGGAGTTGGCGGTGCCGTAAAAAGTACAGGTACCGGCACTGTGGTAGGAGGCAGCTTCCGCGTCCAATAAAGCCTGTCTATCGACTTTGCCCTCCGCAAACAACTGGCGCACCCGCACTTTTTCTTTATTAGACAGGCCGCTGGCCATCGGCCCGGCGGGGACAAAAACCGCCGGTAAATGACCGAATGACAACGCCGCCATCAACAAACCGGGGACAATTTTGTCACACACCCCAAGATAGAGTGCACCATCAAACATATTATGTGACAGGCCAATCGCCGCAGACATCGCAATTACATCGCGGCTCATCAGCGACAGTTCCATGCCATCCTGCCCTTGCGTCACCCCGTCACACATCGCCGGAACACCGCCCGCCACCTGGCCGACCGCCCCCACAGCATGCAAGGCATCTTTTAGTTGTTGCGGATAATGTTCATACGGCTGATGTGCCGATAGCATGTCGTTATAGGAGGTAATAATCGCGATATCGCTGCGTACCATGTTCTTCAGCGCTATTTTGTCGTCCGGCTGGCAGGCCGCAAAACCGTGCGCCAAATTGCCACAGGCCAGTTGCGAACGGCGAACTGTATTTTCCTTAGCCGCGCTGATACGTTGCAAATAGGCAGTACGGGTGGCTACGGATCGCGCAGTAATACGTTGCGTGACTCGGGTGAGGGTCGCGTTCATCGCCATTCCTTATTCACTCAAGGGCGTTAAAAGTTCAATGCTGCTCAGAGGCAGGCCGATAAAATCTGCCAATACCTGTAACAACAGATTGTGATCATCCAGATGGGGGGCGCCGGATACATTCACACTACCAATCACACCAGCCTGTTGAACCTGTAACGGAAAGCCACCGCCCAAGGCGGCATAATCCCGCAAGCTGACACCATAGCGTGCTTCCAGTGAGGTTTGACGCTGCTGTAACATCAAGCCAGCGGCATAAGAGCTGGTATTAAGTAGCTCTACCACATTGCGCTTACGTCGCAGCCAGTCATGGTTTTCAGCGCTAGTCCCCAACATAGCATAACTAAACAGTGTCTGACGATTTACCGTGATATCGATGGCCAGAGCCACGCCTTGCCGCTCAGCCTGACACTTTATTTTCTCACCCAACCGCCAGGCCGTTTCATGATTGAAATGAGGCAATTGCAGTAGTTGTTGATGCTGCTGACAGCGAGCTAATTGCTGTTGTAGATTCATGAAATTCTCCGGTGATAAATGGCGGGGCATAGTGGTTATCCACCAAAACCCCACCACGGCTTAAGCGCGTTTAGCTTTAGCCAAACCTTTGTCAGCGATGCCCTTCCCCGCCGTGCTAACTTCAACATCACACTCTTTCGGCAGGGTTAAGGTTATCAATCCCGCAATAATCAGGGAGCCTGCCAGCATGCAAACTGCCGCGCTCTGTCCATAGAAGAAAATCATCACGCCTACCAGATACGGGCCACAGAAACCGCCCAGATTGCCTAAGCCATTGATCACCCCGCGTGCGCCACCCGCCACTTCTGGCACCGCGATACGGCCCGGAATTGACCAAAATGGACTGGTTGCGGCTTTGAGGAAGAACCCGCACACCACCAGTGCCAAGTAAGAGACCAGTACGTTGTGGCGGAAAATCACCGACGTCACCAGACCGGCGGCGAAGCAGAACAGGGAAACCATAATCAGCAGCCGGCGCTTACCGGTTCTGTCCGACAAGGCAGAAATGAGGTAGATACCGGCAGTGGTGGCAATAAAGGGTAAAATCGCCAGAATACCGACGGAAGCCATATTACCGCCGGTTAGGTTTTTCAAGATGGTCGGCAGCCATAAGGTATAACCATAATCGCCGGTCTGATAAAAGAAGTTCAGTGCGACCAGTTTCATCAAGCCTTTATTCAGGAATACCGCCTTTAATGGCGCATTGGTCACCGGAGCATCGAGCATCCGTTCAGCCCGTTCCCGCGCCAACTCAGTCACCAGATAATCGCGCTCCCTTGCCGACAACCATTTAGCTTCCTCTGGTCGGTCACTGATAACAAACCACCACATCACCAGCACCACGGCTGACAGTGAACCTTCGAGGAAAAACAGCCAACGCCAGTCCAGAGCATTAATAATGAAACCCGATAGCGGTGCGGTGAACATGCCGCCAATTGGGGCAAACATCATGACAAAAGCATTGGCCCGGCCGATTTCGCGTTCCGGGAACCAGTTACTGACCATAGTCAGCACCACTGGCAGCATGCCGCCTTCTGACACCCCGAGCACAAAGCGCAGGAATAGCAGTTGATAATGATTAGTGACAAAACCGGTCAGAATCGAGACGACGGCCCAAACACAAAGAGAGTAAGCAATAAATTTTCTGCCGCTGCCATGAACCGCAATACGGCCACCCGGTACTTGTAGAAATAAATAACCAATAAAGAAAATACCGCCCGCTAAACCAGCCATTTGACTGGTAATTGCTAGATAACTTTCCATACCACCAGGTAATGCAAAACTAATATTTACCCGGTCCATAAAAGAAATAATACAAGCAATCATTATTGGAACAATAACGCGAAACCAACGGGCATTAGGGATCTTACTGTCCATATAAACACGCCTCATGATAATAGCAGAGTATTACCCGCACCATAAATAATGGTGTAGGGAATGCCGCAAGCAAATAAACAGAAGTTTATTTTCTGGTGTTAATTAAAATTCACTGGCCATTTTTAATATTTAATTAAAAGTAATTATCTATTATTTATAGGTGATCGCCGTAGGGGCTTTTTCACCAGAAAAATGGGCTAATATATTTGAGAAGACAATATCGCTCATTTGAATTCGAGTTTCCGTCGTTGCACTAGCAATGTGTGGCAGCAAGACCACATTATCCATCTCGATCAATGCTGGTGGCACATTAGGCTCATCGGCAAAAACATCTAAGCCCGCACCACCAATATTTTGCTGCTGCAACGCAAGGATTAAATCATCCTGATTCACCATACTGCCCCGGGCAATATTGATCAAAATGGCGTGATTAGGCATCGCAGCAAAAACGGTTTTATTCACCAAACCGGCACTGTCTTTCCCTCCCGAGATTGCGACCACCAGAATATCGCTTTGGCTGGCAAGACTCATAAGATCAGGCATATATTGGTAGGGCAGCGTTTCGTTGTGTGCTTTGTCGGTATAGGCAATTTGCATATCAAACCCCGCCGCTCGGCGAGCAATGGCTTGGCCAATCTGCCCCATACCAAAGACCCCCAGACGCTTGCCGGTAACCTTAGATGATAATGGCAAAGTACTGTGCGGCCACTGTCCGGCACGCAGGAATTTATCAGCCAGACACAGGCGACGAGAAGTCGCAATGATTAGCCCCAGCGCGGTATCAGCAACATCGTCAGTCAGTACACCGGGAGTGGTAGTAACAATAATATTGCGCCCGTGGGTGGTTGCTAAATCCACCGCATCGGTACCGACGCCAAAGATTGAGATTATCTGCACTTCAGGCAACAGTGCCAACACCTCATTGCTGACACCAATATCACCACGGGTCACGATGCCTTTAATATTCTGCCCCTGTTCTGCAAAAAACTCAGCATGATCGGTAACCTGGAAGAGTTTATGAACAGTAAAGGTTTGCTCCAATTTTTCAGTTAAATAGTCCATTACCGGAGCGATGATTAATACGGCTTGTTTGCTGTTTTTCATTACGGGTACCTGATCATGTCAATAAATCATAAAAAACCAGAATGGCGACAGGTAATCATCGGATGATTTAGCCATTCAGCGAATGTCGTTATAAGACCCGTTTTCAATGTTTTATTTTGTGATATAGGTCACTGTAAATCATGTTAAGAAAACATGTTACCGGTAACGTGATCGACCTATCATTGCCAGTGCTGAATTGTTTCAGCCAGGCAAATGCCGGTTAAGAACTTATAGAATTAACTAAGTAAAATGTTATCGGTTGCCGTTATTTGTTATTGATTGACGGAGGGATAATTTAGCGGCCATTGACCAAAGTGATTCGCAGCCATCATCCAGAGCCATGGCTGCTAGCGGTGATAAGAAGATCAGATAGTCCCACCGAGTGAAATGCGGTAATGCAGGTCAACCTGTTCAATTGTAGGGATTTTATTTATTTTCTTAATCAGAATTTCCGCTGCAACTTTACCCATTTCAAACCGTGGGGTGGTAACACTGGCCAGCACCGGGGTGGTTGCCTGGCCGATATCTAAGCCATGGAAACCCGAAATTGCCATTTCAGCCGGTATCGCCATGCCTATTTTCAGACATTCTTGTAACACGCCGACGGCCATATCATCATTAGTACAGAAAATAGCATCAACCTGCGGATACATTTGTCGTGCCAGAGCTAGCATCCCAGCCCCGATCGAGACAGAAGAGACCTTATTAGGAGTGATATGCAATGGCGTAAATCCTGTATCTATCATCGCCTGGCTATATCCCTGATAACGTTTGCGATCTCGTACATCTGACATCGAGCCAAAATAGACAATATTCTGCTTACCACTGGCCAATAGTGTCGCTGTCATATCGTAAGCAGCCTGATAATTATTAAAACCAACGGTAATACGGTTGAACTGTGGCTCTAAATCCATCACTTGTGCAACCGGAATTTCGGCTGCATTCAAATACTTATCAGCACGTAAGGTATGTTCTGAATCAGTGAGTATCAGACCTGAGATCTGACAGGACAACAGATTAACGATCTGCTGCTCCTCACGTTCTTTATCATAGTTATAGTTAACCACCAGCGTTTGATAGCCGCTGGCAGCGGTTACCGATTCAATACCCGCCAGCAAGTCAGAGAAAATCTGGTTATTAAAGGAAGGTATCAAGATACCAATACGCGGGATCTTTTGATTGAAACCATTTTCCCCTTCAGAATCAGGAGCATAATTAACCTCCGCCATCACTTGAGCAATACGCTCAGCCGTCTCTGGAGCCACTTTTTCCGGCGTGTGTAAGTAGCGGCTGACAGTCATTTTGGTCACGCCTGCAAGTAACGCGATATCCTGCAACGTAACACGCTGGTTTTTCATGGCAAATACCTGGAACAAGAGTGCGCAATGGGTAATATGATTATGCACTGTTAGCTTGTGTAATGAAAAGCATGTTACTGCTTTAAAATACAATAACAGCCAGGTGACATATTATTAATCTAGTATATTATCAATAAGTTAACCTGAAACCTTGCAATAAAACAGCAAAAAAACCGGCTAACAGCAGTATTTCCCCTTCATCAAGGGGATATCGCTCACGTATGTGGTAACAGCTTGTTGTAACATGATTTAAAGTGATCTACATCACAGTTTACCCAAGCGGAAAACGGTTTGATATGCACATGTTTTCACCCAGTCATTATTCAATAATATTTATTTTATAATGTCGCTTAATAAGCGCCATTTCCATCAGGAATTTATTATGAAGAATTTATTTTCGTTAGAAAACCGCAAAGTATTAATTACGGGATCTGCTCAAGGCATTGGTTTTTTATTAGCGAAAGGCCTGGCCGAATTTGGTGCAGAGATAATTATTAATGATATTACCGCAGAACGAGCGGAAAAAGCCGTGGCGGAATTACGTGCTAGCGGTTTTATTGCTCATGCTGCCGCCTTTAATGTGACTAATCACGATGCGGTTAATGAAGCCATTGAACAAATAGAAAGTAGCATCGGTGCTATCGATATTTTAATTAATAATGCCGGCATTCAGCGCCGCCATGCCTTTACTGAATTCCCAGAAAAAGATTGGGATGACGTGATTGCGGTCAACCAGAAGTCCGTATTCTTGGTTTCACAGGCCGTATCCCGCTATATGGTTAAACGTCAACGCGGCAAAATTATCAATATTTGCTCGATGCAAAGCGAATTAGGCCGCGACACTATTACCCCCTATGCCGCCTCTAAAGGTGCGGTAAAAATGCTAACTCGTGGTATGTGTGTTGAGCTGGCTCGCTATAATATTCAGGTCAATGGTATCGCACCTGGCTATTTCAAAACGGATATGACAAAAGCGTTGGTAGATGATAAAGCCTTTACTGATTGGTTATGTAAACGGACACCGGCTGCTCGCTGGGGAGACCCGGAAGAGTTGATTGGTGCTGCGGTTTATCTCTCCTCCAAAGCCTCTGATTTCGTGAATGGTCATCTGTTGTTTGTTGATGGCGGGATGTTAGTTGCAGTTTAACCTTCGCTTGAAGTGATTGGGAGATTAGCGACCTTCGTTATTCGTCCCATCAATAACGTTGGTTAATGCTTCAATTGACTGGGAACAGAGGAACATTATGTCTGGGAAATGCATTATTGTTATGGGCGTATCCGGCACGGGGAAATCCTGCGTCGGTCAAGCGCTGGCACAAGCGCTTAACGCCAAGTTTATTGATGGTGATGACCTACACCCGCGCGCCAACATCCAAAAAATGGCCTCAGGTCAGCCGCTAAATGATGTTGATCGTGCCCCTTGGTTAGAACGGTTAAGTGATGTGGCCTATAGCCTGCAACAGAAAAATGAAGTCGGTTTTTTAGTCTGTTCGGCGCTGAAAAAGCAGTATCGCGATCGTTTGCGTGCCGGCAATCAAGGGATACGTTTTCTGTGGCTGAGCGGTGATTACGATTTGGTGCTACACAGAATGCAGCAGCGCGCTGGGCATTTTATGCCTGAAAGCCTGTTGCAAAGCCAATTCGCAACCCTGGAAGTACCGGGTATCAGTGAACCGGATGTTATCCAGATAGATATTTCGCCCGACGTCGCCGGTGTGGTTAAGCACTGTATTGCCGCGCTGGAGCATGAAAATAGCGTGAGTCATTGCGCCTAAACGCGCGGGCCACATAAGCATATAGGAAGAGTTATGATACTTGATGAACTGAAAAGCGCGGCGAATAATCCAATCTATCCAGATGTTATCCGCCGCACCCTAGCGGCTATCTGCAAAATGGATTTGGTTAACCTGCCAGCGGGCGAGCAAGAAATCGAAGGGCGTGAGATTTACTTAAATCATATTATCGCCGCGACCAAGCCACTATATGAACAAGCCCCTGAATTACACCGTTACTATATTGATATTCATATTTTGCTGGAAGGTAGTGAAGTGATTGGTGCGTCGCCATCCACACAGGGCCAGCGCCCGACGATGGATTTTGATAGCGAGCGGGATTATGGGTTGTTTGAAGGTATTACTACCGAAACCTTGTTAACACTGGCGCCGGGTGATATTGCCCTGCTGTTCCCCGGCGAGTTACATCGCCCGATGGGAACATTAGGTGACATCGCACCGATTCGTAAGATCGTGGTTAAAGTGGCGAATCATCTTATCTGATTCGGTATTATTTCGGTTGATAGATACCGGAGCAGGTTTCGGGGGATATTCGTTCAGATTATCGGTTCGATTGATAGATACCGGATCAGGTTTCGGTTGATAGTCGTCCAGATTTTCGGTTCGGTTGACATGAGATCGGTGTTCACTTGACCTCCTGCGCCTCAACCGCCAAAGGGGTTACAAGCGCGTAACCCCCTTGGAACCCCTGCGCTAGCGCACGTATCGCTTGCCCACTTCGCGGGTCCCCTCACTCATCATTTCGCTGGCGGGACGGCTTTACGCGGGTCCCTCCGCGTGACGCCTAAATCCGCCGTCCATGGCGGATTTCCCTTGCTACACTCTTCACTCGGCAGCTCAAATGTGCTTTAAACGTCAAAACCTAAAAGCAAGGTTTTGATTTTGACCTTGAGCGCAATCAGGAATATTACCGACAAAGACGATGGCCCGAGTGAGCCGCCATGGACGGCGGCGAAAAGCGCGCTTGAGCAGGAGCGAATCGCGCTGGCTCGATAAGGCCAACGACTGCCGGAGGGCACTGCGAATAGCAGTAATATTTCGCGCAAGCCGCAGGTGCAGGAGGGCCGGCTAGCCCTCCTGCTCGGTTGAGGCGATAGAGGTAAGGTGATAACTGAACGACTATCAACCGAAACCTGATCCGGTATCTATCAACCGAACCGATAACCTGAACGACTATCAACCGAACCGGATCATCTAATCAATATCAACCGGCGCTCCCAAGGAGCGCCTCCCTTGACCCCGCCGCGCCGCCAACCACAACCCGCTGTTCTTCATAGCGTAGCCAAATACCACCCCGACTAACAATGAAGCAACCACCAGCTTCCAATTACCATTACCGGCAAAAGTAGCGCAAGCGCCGATAAAAGTACCTGGAACAAATGATAACCACTGCTGGCAGGCCTGGATGCACATCAAAAACGCCACAAGCCCTGTTAAAACATACCCAAGGATGGTCCATTCCGGTTGCAAGGCACTGCCCTGGATAATCATCATCGCCCAGAACACCCCGCTCAGGCAGGTTAACAGCGTAATCAGTAATCCTTTTAAACCACCTTGTGGGCAAGCGAAATAGGCGGTACAGCCAAGGAAACCAGCCCAACTGATTAGCCCTAAACTGACCGCTACCCAGCCCCAGACACCCGAGAGAATGCCGGTGGTAATGGCAATCATCAGAATAATGTTCATCAGTGTTACCTGCGCGAAAGTATCAAAGCAATATCGATTGAGTGAAAGTCGAGCAGTTTACCTGAATTGATGAGCAATATTCCGTATTTTTGTCACAAAAATATAAATATTGTTGTTATCATTACATTTGTAATGAGATAAAAGTCACATAATAAACACTATGCATAATTTGGAAGCGCGATACACGCGCGTTTATTAAAAATTTGCTTATCACCATTTGCTGTCCATTCGCTAAAATAACCCTTTTCATTAGCATATGGTGTTATTTGTGTTTGGAAATTAAAAATATTGAAAAGCAGTCTATTAGTAAGTACCTCAGGGTCGCAATCTAAAAAAGACACTCCGTTTTTTATAGATTGATAGTACTGAATGACTCTCTCTGAGATAACCGCATTAATATCAGCCTGCCCATGATTATCTTTAATACAAAACTTCAGCGCTTTAGTTAGCGGGTTTCTATTTACCCAATTATCAATATTGATATCATCTATTTTTAAGTCAGATGCTGTGCCAATGAAATGATTAATGATGACTTTATTGAGCAATTCGCCAGCTTTAATATAAATATCACTGCCTTCATCTATTTTTTTCTGCAAAATATTCAAAGAGTTAATCGCAGAAATGTTAACCTTGTCGATTAAGTCAACATAAGGGTTTCTCATATATGTATCATTTTTATTTGTAATTAAATATGCATTTTCTATCATCGCCATATTGAATTTTTCATCTCCCTTCGCCCTATCAAGCAAGAAGTTGATTGTTTCTTTATCTTTAAAAAAACCGGCCGTTGGAACTATTTCATCTGATAGCGATAAAAAATCATCCACAGAATCATATTTTGTATAAGAGTTATTATCATTAATTGATGGAGGTGAAGGTATACAGCACAACATAAATATCCTTAAGAATAGAGTGAAATAATCACTGATAAAGATATCTCAAAATGTGTTCACCGCTCCATGTTTTACCCCACCCCCACCTTAAATAACATTAATTTCAGCACCGGGTAAAAAACAAAACCCCCTGCGCGTTTCGGCTAACAGGGGGTTTGGGAACAGGCTTAACAATCAATTACATCAGTGGCTGAGCCATCTGAACCAGCGAGATCAACGGCTGCGGGTAAATACCCAGGAACAGCACCAAAATCGCAGAAATCAGCACCACCACACCGCCAGCAGTCAATGCCCAGTTGCTTGGTGTGTCACGCACCAGTGTTTCCGGCGCGCTGAGGAACAGGCTCACCGTCACACGCAGATAGTAGTACAGGCCGATGGCACTGCCTAAGACCACCGCACCGGTCAACCACCACAGGTTGGCGCTGACACCCATTGCGACCACAAAGAACTTACCGATAAAGCCCAACGTCATTGGGATACCGGCCAGTGATAGCATCATTACGGTCATCACCGCCGACAGAATCGGTTTATGCCAGAACAGACCACGATAAGAGAACAGCGATTCTGCATCCGGGCCTTTATACGGGCTAGACATCAAGCTAACCACACCGAACGCACCCAAGCTGCTGAACAGGTAACCGGCCAGATAAACACCGACGGTTTCCAGTGCCAACTGATGGGTCTGCACCGCCACCAGCGCAATCAGCAAGTAGCCAAGGTGCGCGATAGAAGAGTAACCCAGCAGACGCTTGATGTTGGTCTGGCTGATAGCCATTAAGTTACCGAACAGTATTGATGCCACCGCAATCAAGGAGAGCACCAAACGCACCGCTTCACTGTCGGCGGCCGGCGCGTACAGGAACAAGCGCATGACTACCGCAAAGATGGCAATCTTACTGGCGGTCGCCAGGAAGGTAGATACCGGAGCGGGAGCACCCTGATACACATCCGGCGTCCACAGTTGGAACGGCACCAGCGACAACTTAAAGCCAAGACCAACAATCATCATCCCGAGGCCCGCCAGAATCAACGGCTGGTGGATAGCGGAGTCACTTAGGCTCTTGCCCAGACCGGCGAAAGACAAACTGCCAGACTCAGCATACAGCAGCGCCATCCCGAACAGCAGGAATGACGATGCCGCCGCAGACAGCAGCATGTATTTGATACTAGCTTCCAGTGAACGCTTCTGGCGATAGGCATAACCAATCAGGCCAAACAGCGGCAGGGAGATAAGCTCAATACCCAGGAACAGCGACGCCAGATGGTTGGCACTGGCTAACAGAATGCCGCCCATGGTGGCAATCAGCACCAACAGGTAGAACTCTTCGCGGTTATCTGGATAGCCATTCAACCAAGGATAAGCAAAGGTGCTGGTTGCCAGGCTGGCAACAATCACCAGCCCGGTATAGAACATCGCATAGCCGTCAATCCGCATCAGCGGCGTGACATCCATCGGCCCGACCTGGCCGACAAAATAGAGTGACAGCAGCGCCAGGTTAAGCCCGATGACCGTCAGGGTGGCGTTAATAAAGTGATCGCGTCGCCACGCAATGGAGAGCATCACAACCACCACCGTCAATCCGACGATCAACAGCGGTAGCATTGCGATCAGTTGTTGAGGAGTTATTGTCATGGCGAATTACGGCCTTGTAGTTGTAATAGATGAAGCATTGAACCACTGCTGTACATTACTCATCGCAGCATGGGAGGTATCAAGAATCGGCTGCGGGTAAACCCCCAGCAACACTAATAACACCACTAACAGCAGGATGATGGACAGTTCCCTTGCGCTCATGCCCGGTAACGCTTCTTGTGATTTTGGCGCACCATAATAAGCACGCTGCATCATGATAAGCGAATAAACCGAAGCAAAGACCAGACCAAAGGTAGAGATCACGGTAATCACCGGAACCACCTGGAAGCTGCCAAACAGGATCATAAACTCGCCGACGAAGTTACCGGTGCCCGGCATCCCCAGTGTCGCTACCGCGAAGAACAGCGATAGTGCAGGCAAGTATTTGATTCGGCCCCACAGGCCGCCCATCTGACGCATGTCACGGGTATGCAGGCGCTCATACAACTGACCACAGATGATGAACATACCGGCGGCAGACAAGCCGTGGGCAATCATCTGGATAACCGCACCTTGATAAGCCAGTTGGCTGCCGGTATAGATGGCAATCAATACAAAGCCCATGTGCGACACGCTGGTATAAGCAATCAGGCGTTTGATATCAGTCTGGCAGAAGGCCATCCACGCACCGTAGAAGATACCGATGACACCTAACCACATGGCGATAGGTGCAAACTCATGAGAGGCGTTCGGGAACAGCGGCAGACTAAAGCGCAGCAAACCGTAAGCTGCGGTTTTCAGCAAAATCCCCGCCAGGTCGACAGAACCTGCAGTTGGCGCCTGACTGTGTGCATCTGGCAACCAACCGTGCAGTGGCACAACCGGCATTTTTACCGCAAAGGCGATAAAGAAGCCCAGCATCAGCAGATATTCCACATTGTGGGACATCGGCGTCTTCAACAGATCTTCGTAGTTGAAGGTCCAGATACCGGTGGCGTTGTAGTGCACAAACACCAGCCCCAAAATGGCAATCAGCATGATAAGGCCGCTGGCCTGGGTATAGATGAAGAACTTGGTTGCCGCCGCGATACGGGTTTTACCGTCTGATGCTTTGTGACCCCACAAGGCAATCAAGAAGTACATCGGCACCAACATCATTTCCCAGAAGAAGAAGAACAGGAACATGTCGATAGCGAGGAACACGCCGATAACCCCACCCAGAATCCACAACAGATTCAGGTAGAAGAAGCCCTGATTGCGCTGAATTTCACGCCACGAACAGAGGATAGCCAGCACACCTAGCAGGCCGGTTAGCACCACCATCAGCAGTGATAACCCATCCAGCGCCAGATGGAATTCAATACCAAACCGTGGGATCCACGGCAAGATGAACTCTGATTGCCACTGCGGGATACCCGCTGGGTTAACCAGTGAATAGTTGCCCTGCCCCCACAACAGCAAGGAGAGCACTAATGTCAGCCCCATCGCGAATAGCGCTATCCAACGCGGTACCTTAGTACCGAAGCGCTCACACTGCCAAGACAGCAGGCCGCCGATAAAGGGGAGAAGAATTAGCCAAGGTAATAGCATGGCGTTTTGTGTCCCTAATTAAACGAAAAGCAACAGAGCCAGTACGACGACTGCACCCAAACCCATAGACGCGACATACCAACGCACCTGTCCATTTTCACTGAGCGTCAAACCGCGATTACTCCAGCGCGAAAGTATCGCCGGGGTATTCATCAGTGAGTTCAGCGGATCACGCTGCAATAGCCTTGCAATCCACAAATACGGGCGGACAAACACATTGTGGTACAGCCAGTCGAAGCCCCACGCATGGAACCACCAGACCGTAAAGAAGCGGCCCGGCGCACTTTGCGCGATGCTGTTGACCAACTGACGCTTGCCCAGATAGAGTGCCGCAGCCAGTGCAATCCCGATAACCACTAACACGCCGGAGAAGATTTCCAGTGGCATTTTACCCTCTTCACCGAAGTGAAGCTCTGGCAACACACCCGCCAGCGGTGGTGTTATCAGCGCGCCGACGAAAGTCGACAGCACCAGCAACACAATCAGCGGCAGGCTGTGAGCTACCCCTTTAACCGGATGCGCTTTGGTTTTTGGCTCGCCGTGGAACACAATGAAAATCATACGGAAGGTATACAGCGCGGTGAGGAATGCCCCAGCCAGCCCGGCGACCATCAGATTGATATGGCCACTGGCCAATGCACCCCACAGAATTTCGTCTTTACTGTAGAAGCCTGCGGTAACCACTGGCAGTGCAGCCAATGCCGCGCCACCTACCAGGAAGCAGATATAAACCAATGGGATCGTCTTGCGCAGACCACCCATTTTGAAAATATTCTGCTCGTGGTGACAGGCCAGAATCACTGAACCCGAAGAGAGGAACAGTAACGCTTTAAAGAAGGCATGGGTCATCAGGTGGAAGATAGCCGCATCCCACGCCTGAACGCCCAGCGCCAGGAACATGTAGCCAATCTGGCTCATGGTGGAATAAGCCAGCACCCGCTTGATGTCGGTTTGTACCAGCGCGGCAAAGCCTGCCAGCACTAGGGTTACCGCGCCGATAATACCCACTAAATGCAGCACTTCAGGCGCCATCAGGAACAAGCCGTGGGTACGCGCAATCAGGTAGACACCTGCAGTCACCATGGTTGCCGCATGGATAAGCGCGGAGACCGGGGTTGGGCCTGCCATTGCATCGGCCAACCAGGTTTGTAACGGCAACTGTGCCGATTTACCCACCGCACCACCGAGCAACATCAGCGTCGCCCAGGTAATGGCAGTAGAGCCCATTTCCAGTTTCTGCGGTGCCAATACCATCAGCTCGCGAATATTCAGCGTACCCAGTTCTTGATAAAGGATGAACAGGGCAATGGCGAGGAATACGTCACCAACGCGGGTCACGATAAAGGCTTTCATCGCCGCCGCGCCGTTGGCAGGATTGGTGTAGTAGAAACCGATCAGCAGGTAACTGCACAGACCCACCCCTTCCCAACCCAGATACATCAGCATCAGGTTATCTGCCAACACCAAAATCACCATGCTGGCGATAAACAAGTTGGTGTAGGCGAAGAAACGAGAATAACCCTCCTCCCCACGCATATACCAAGAGGCATACATATGAATCAGGAAACCCACGCCGGTGACCACAGACAACATGGTCAGCGACAGGCCATCCAGTGTCAGGGTCAACGGAATGTTGAAGGTGCCAACCGACATCCAGTTCCACAACGTCTGGTTAAAGACTTGGACACCGGTGGCCTTTTGGCTAAGAAAATCCACTGCAACATACAGTGTGACCAACGCCGTCAGGCCAATCGATCCCACCCCGACCGTGGCTGAGGTATTTTCAGACCAGCGCCCACGGGAGAATGCCAACAGCAAGAAGCCCAGCAGTGGCAGCAGAATTGTTAAATATAATAGGTTCATCCGCGCATCTCACTGACTGTATCGATATTCAGAGTATGACGGCGACGATATAGCTGTAACAGCAATGCCAAGCCAATACTGGCCTCCGCTGCTGCCAGCGTGATCGCCAGGATATACATCACCTGACCGTCAGCCTGACCCCAATAACTGCCCGCCACAACAAAGGCGAGCGCCGCTGCGTTGATCATCACTTCAAGGCTTATCAGCATAAACAACAGATTGCGACGAATCAGCAACCCCGTCAGCCCTAGCACAAACAGTATGGCCGCCAGAATCAGGCCATGTTGTAGAGGGATCATGCTTGTTCCTCCGTTTTTCTTTTCGCGCTGTCGCTCGCGCCCATCACGTCACCCGGCTTATGTTCGCGCCCGATATGGAAGGCAACCACCAGACCGGCCAGCAACAACATTGACGCCAGTTCAACTGCCAGCACATAAGGACCAAACAGGCTGATACCCACAGCTTTGGCATCGACCATTTCACCGCTAATACCGGAATCAGTCACTGAACTGATGGCATAAATCAGTACCGACAGCAGCACCAGTGCTAGCAAGCCGGGGCCAATCCACAAACTCGGTTTCAGCCAGTCGCGCTCTTGTTGTTCGACGTTGCCCAAGTTCAGCATCATCACCACGAACACGAACAGCACCATAATGGCCCCGGCGTAGACGATGATTTCCAGCGCACCGGCGAAATAAGCACCCAGCGAGAAAAACACCGCCGAGATAGCCAGTAAAGAGATAATTAGGTACAGCAGCGCATGTACCGGGTTGGTGTGAGTGATGACGCGAATAGTCGCCACCACTGCCACCAATGCTGCAATATAAAATGCAAATTCCATGGAAAGCGGCTCCTAAGGCATCAGACCTTTAACGTCAATCGGTTTGGCTTCGTTTTCGGCTTCGCCTTTCTGCTTGCCGTCTACTGCCATACCGGACATCCGGTAGAAGTTATATTCAGGATATTTACCCGGGCCGGAGATCAACAAGTCTTCTTTCTCATACACCAGATCCTGACGCTTAAATTCACCCATTTCGAAATCCGGCGTTAGCTGGATAGCAGTTGTTGGGCAAGCCTCTTCACACAAACCACAGAAAATGCAGCGGGAGAAGTTGATACGGAAGAACTCAGGATACCAGCGGCCATCTTTGTGCTCAGCTTTCTGTAATGAGATACAGCCAACCGGACAAGCAACAGCACACAGATTACAAGCAACGCAGCGCTCTTCACCGTCAGGGTCACGCGTTAACACGATACGACCACGGTAGCGCGGCGGCAGGTAAACCGGCTCTTCAGGATACATTTGGGTTTCACGCTTGTGGAAGGCATGAAGGCCAATCATCCACAGGCTGCGCACTTGGGTGCCGAAACCAACCACTAACTCTTTCAACGTCATGGTTCATTCACCCCTTATTGAGCGTTGTACAAAATGACCGCGGCAGTCGCCAGCAGATTCAGCAGGGTCAACGGCAGGCAAACTTTCCAGCCGAATGACATCACTTGGTCATAACGTGGGCGCGGCAAGGATGCACGGATCAGAATGAACATCACCATGAAGAAAGCCGTTTTCAGCGCAAACCAGATAAATGGCGGCAGGAACGGACCTTGCCAACCACCGAAGAACAGAGTGACTATCAGAGCAGAGACGGTCACGATACCGATATATTCACCGACGAAGAACAGACCGAATTTCATACCGGAATATTCAATGTGGTAACCATCGGCCAGCTCTTGTTCAGCTTCTGGCTGGTCAAAGGGATGACGGTGACATACTGCAACACCCGCAATGGCAAAGGTCAGAAAACCAAAGAATTGCGGAATCACATTCCAGACGTGTTCCTGAGAGTTAACAATATCCTGCATATTGAACGAACCCGCCTGTGCGACTACGCCCATCAATGATAAGCCGAGGAACACTTCGTAGCTCAGGGTTTGCGCAGATGCACGCATCGCCCCTAACAGAGAATATTTGTTATTACTGGACCAACCGGCAAACAGCACGGCATATACCGTCAGCCCGGCCATCATCAGAAAGAACAGAATACCGATATTAAGATCCGCAACCGCCCAGGTCGGGCTGACCGGGACGATGGCGAAAGAGAGCAGTAGTGAGGTAAAGGCAATCACCGGGGCCAATGTAAAGATAGCCTTGTCGGAGAAGTGCGGAACCCAGTCCTCTTTGAAGAACATTTTGATCATGTCAGCAACCAACTGCAATGACCCGCCCCAACCGACACGGTTTGGCCCGTAACGGTTCTGGAACAAGCCCAGCAGGCGGCGCTCGCCGAAGCTCATAAATGCGCCGCAGGTCACCACCACCAACAGAATCACTACCGCTTTCAGGACAGAGATTAAAATCTCAATCAATTCAGGGGTAAACCAGCTCATAATACTGCCTCCCGCAGATTCTCAACACGCGCACCCACCATAATCGGCGGAATGCCCGGTAAGCCAAGCGGCAAGCCGACCTGACCCCGAGCCAAGGTTTCACTCAGGCGCACTGGCAGACGCAATGTCTGACCGGCACAGTTGAATTCCACCAGCGTACCGAGGTTAACCCCGAGCGTTGCAGCATCGGCTGGATTGACCATCACATAAGGTGCTGGCATGCGCTGCTGGATAACATCTGAGCGCTGCGACATCTCTTCACTACCAAACAAATGGTAGTAAGGGGCAATCTGCCAGCCATCAGTCTGAGCGGTAAAGGCTGTCGGTACTGAATCAAAGTAACCGAGCGTCCCCTCACCTGCTTCAATCAGGCGCACACCCGGATCACCAAAGCGCAAGCTCCCCCCCACTTCAGCCTGGAATTTGTTCCATGCCTGCGGTGAGTTCCAGCCCGGTGCCCAAGCAAATGGGATCTGCTGACGATCGGCCAATGGGCTGTTGTTCCCTTCCATTGAGAAAGCGAACGGCGTGTCGATATCCTGTGGCTGACGCGGTTCATGCACACTGATATCCGCGCGCATAGCCGTGCGGCCACTGTAACGGATAGGTGAACGCGCCAGTTTCTGACCACGAATACGGAAGGTCGCATCCGGTGCCGCTTCAACAATACCTTCCAACTGTGGTAATGCGCGAACACAAGCCGCAATCACGTGATCCAGTTGCGTCCAGTCTACATGGCGACTGGTATAAGTTGAATGCAAGGAGTGCAACCAGCGCCAGCTTTCCAGCATGATGCTGTTGTTTTCCGGTTTTTTCGGGTCGTCGTAATAGGTTGGATCGTAAACCTGGAAGAAACGCTGAGCGCGGCCTTCCTGATTGACCAGCGTACCGTCGCTTTCAGCAAAGCTGGCGGCAGACAGAATCAGGTCTGCTTTTGCCATGATCGCGGTGCGTTGATGATCAACCACGATCACGTTGGCTGCTTGCTCCAGCGCGGCGTCAACTTTGTCTTGCGCCGCATGGCGATAGAGGTCGTTCTCCATCACGATAACGCTGTCAGCATCACCACAGGTCAGCAATTCCAGCGCGCTATCCAGTGAGCCGCCGCCAATCATGGTCAAGCCGATGCTGTTCGCTGCACTGGCAACAAAGGTGATACCCACATCAGAGCCACGGCTTTTCAGCGCGGTTGCCACGTTAGCTGCCGCAGCAATGATGGCTTCGCTGCCTGCATTGCTGCCGGTCACGATCAGTGGTTTCTTCGCGCCCGCCAGAGCCTGCACGATGATATCCACTTTGCCTTTCAGCGCAGGGTCCAGATCCGTGACCGCCGGTGACGACGCATCCAGCGCGTTAGCGATAGCAAAGCCTAAACGTGCCTGATCATCCACCGGTGCGCGGTAGTTCCACGCCGCGATATCATCCATACGGGTGTTATCAACGTTAGTGATAAACAGCGGATGTTTAGCGTGCTGACCGATATTCATAATCGCCGCGATTTGCCAGTCAGCCACTTTCTGTGCGGCGGCCATTTCACGGGCTTTACCTTTCACCGCCTGACGGACAGACAGTGCGATACGTGCGCCAGTCTGGGTCAAATCTTCACCCAGAATCAGCACCGCATCATAGCTTTCAATCTCGCGCAGCGATGGTGTGTAAACCCCACCTTCTTGCAGCACTTTCAGCATCAATTGCAGGCGTTGTTGTTCACTCGCGGCAATGCCGGTATAGAAGTTTTCCGCACCGACCAGCTCGCGTAACGCAAAGTTACTTTCCAGGCTGGCACGCGGTGAACCGATACCGATGGTTTTCTTCGCCTGACGTAGAATATCCGCCGCCCCCTGCATTGCCTGTTCGGCATTCAGGTGGATCCAGTCATTACCACGCAATTGTTGTGGCTGACGTGGGCGGTCTTTCAGGTTGACATAGCCATAGCCAAAGCGGCCACGGTCACACAAAAAGTAGTGGTTGACGCTGCCGTTGTAGCGGTTCTCGATGCGGCGCAATTCACCATAGCGTTCGCCAGGGCTGGTGTTACACCCCACACTGCACTGCTGGCAGATACTTGGCGCAAACTGCATATCCCATTTACGGTTATAACGTTCGGAATGGGTTTTATCGGTGAATACCCCGGTCGGGCACACTTCTACCAGGTTGCCAGAGAACTCGCTTTCCAGCGTGCCACTCTCAGTACGACCAAAGTAGACGTTGTCGTGCGCGCCATAAACACCCAGATCGGTGCCATCAGCGTAATCTTTGTAGTAACGCACACAACGATAACAGGCGATACAGCGGTTCATTTCATGTGAGATGAACGGACCGAGATCCTGATTCTGATGAGTACGTTTACTGAAGCGATAGCGGCGGAAACTGTGTCCGGTCATCACTGTCATATCTTGCAGATGACAGTTACCCCCTTCTTCACAGACCGGGCAATCGTGTGGGTGGTTAGTCATCAACCATTCAACCACACTCTCACGGAACGCTTTGGCTTCGCCGTCATCAATGGAAATAAAGGTTCCATCGGTGGCCGGGGTCATACAGGACATGACCAAACGCCCACGGGTATCATCGGCGTTTTGGTATTGCTTTACCGCACATTGGCGGCAAGCACCGACGCTTCCCAGCGCCGGATGCCAGCAAAAGTAAGGAATATCGAGTCCCAGGGAGAGACAAGCTTGTAACAGGTTGTCGGCCCCGTTTACGTCGTATTCTTTGCCGTCTACATGTATCGTAGCCATATGCATGCTTCCAAGTGGCCTGAAATAACCGTCATTCTTTACGCTGCTGCTGTGTTGGCTGCCGTCGTTCACACCGGTCATTTAGTTCACTAAACTCCCGGCGTTTCTCTTCGTTGCCGCCTTGCCGCCACGCAAATTATTTGGTTATTTTCAAGCGTTAATTATAAAAACTTTCTTATTGGGTACACTGAGAGCCTACATTCAACGTATCTCATATATTACCCAAAGTATCACCAGCGCGCTTTTAATAGGTTCGGTTGAATACCGGCTATGGCTCGGGTATTGCCATAGTCTTTACTTGCGATCCCGGCTTCGAATTCTTCGCGGAAATATTTGATAGCACTTTGTAGTGGTTCAACCGCGCCCGGCGCGTGAGCACAGAAGGTTTTACCCGGCCCCAAGAAGCGGCAAAGTTGTTCCAGCGTCTCAATGTCGCCCGGCTGACCTTCGCCGCGCTCCAATGCACGCAAGATCTTCACGCTCCACGGCAACCCATCGCGGCAAGGGGTACACCAGCCGCAGGATTCACGGGAAAAGAACTCTTCCAGATTGCGCACCAGCGGCACCATACCGATTTCATGGTCTACCGCCATCGCCAGTGCAGTGCCTAACCGGCTACCTGCTTTGGCAATATTCTCGAAGTCCATCGGTAAATCCAGATGATCAGCGGTCAGGAAGTCGGTCCCTGCCCCACCCGGCTGCCAGGCTTTGAACTTCAAGCCATCGCGCATACCACCCGCGTAATCTTCCAGAATTTCACGCGCCGAAATACCAAATGGCAGTTCCCACAGACCTGGGTTTTTCACCCGGCCAGAGAAGCCCATCAGTTTGGTACCGGCATCGTTACTCTTACCCGCCGTGATCCCCTGATACCAGTCAACGCCGTGCTCAAGAATGGCCGGAACGTTACACAGGGTTTCAACGTTATTGACGCAAGTCGGTTTGCCCCATACCCCGGACGATGCGGGGAAAGGCGGCTTGGAACGTGGATTGGCGCGGCGGCCTTCCAGCGAGTTAATCAGGGCGGTTTCTTCACCACAGATATAACGGCCAGCACCGGTATGAACAATCAGTTCAAAATCAAAACCGCTGCCCATGATGTTTTTGCCCAGCAAGCCGGCTTCGGTTGCTTCGCTAATCGCACGGCGCAAATGCACGGCAGCTTCGATATATTCGCCACGCAGGAAGATGTAGCCGCGGTAAGCTTTCAGCGCAAATGCACTGATCAACATCCCTTCCACCAGCAGATGAGGCAATTGCTCCATTAGCAGACGGTCTTTATAGGTACCCGGCTCCATTTCATCGGCGTTACACAGCAGATAGCGGATGTTCATGCTTTCGTCTTTTGGCATCAGGCTCCACTTTAAACCGGTGGAAAAGCCTGCGCCGCCGCGCCCTTTCAGGCCAGCGTCTTTTACCAAATTGACAACATCAGGGGCTGCCATGCCTTTTAACGCTTTTTCAGCACCCAAGTAGCCGTTTTTGCTGCGATATTCATCCAGCCATACCGGCTGTTTGTCATCGCGCAAACGCCAGGTCAGCGGATGCATTTCTGGCGTGCGAATAACCTCTTTGGTAAAACCCGAATTAGTTGTCATGGATATTGCTCCAGTAACTTCTCAATATCTTCAGGTTTCAGATAGCTGTGGGTATCGTCGTCGATCATCATGGTCGGACCGCGATCACAGTTGCCCAAGCAGCAGGTTGGCAGCAGCGTAAAGCGGCCATCAAACGTGGTCTGGCCCGGCTCAATACTGAGTTTCTTCGAAATCGCGGCCTGAATCCCTTGATAACCGGTGATGTGGCACACCACGCTGTCACAATAACGGATCACATGGCGCCCAACCGGCTGACGGAAGATCTGACTGTAGAATGTGGCCACACCTTCGACATCGCTGGCCGGGATACCCAGCACTTCAGCAATGGCGTGAATCGCCCCATCCGGCACCCAACCACGTTGTTTCTGCACAATTTTCAGTGCTTCGATCGACGCGGCGCGGGCATCTTCGTAATGGTGTTTTTCATGCTCGATAGCATCACGTTCTTCAGCACTCAACTCAAAAACTTCAGTTGTGGTCGCCGGTTCAGCCGCATTGACTGCCAGATCCACCACATTTTGGCTTTCGTTATGATTCTGAGTCTCTTTTTGGTAGCTCATAATTAGCGGTCCACATCAGACATTACAAAATCGATACTGCCCAGATAGACGATCAGGTCAGATACCAGGCTGCCACGGATAACCGAGGGGATCTGCTGCAAATGGGCATAGCTTGGCGTACGTATCCGGGTGCGATAGCTCATAGTGCTGCCGTCACTGGTCAGATAGTAGCTGTTGATCCCTTTGGTCGCTTCAACCATTTGGAATGATTCGTTAGCTGGCATTACCGGACCCCATGAAACTTGCAGGAAGTGGGTAATCAGCGTTTCGATATGTTGCAGCGTACGTTCTTTCGGCGGCGGCGTCGTCAGTGGATGGTCAGCCTTAAATGGCCCTTCTGGCATGTTTTTATAACATTGCTCCAGAATGCGCAGGCTTTGACGTAACTCTTCCACTTTCAGCATCACGCGGTCATAACAGTCGCCGTTATTCCCGACCGGAACTTCAAAATCAAAGTTTTCATAGCCGGAATACGGACGCCATTTACGCACGTCAAACTCAACCCCGGTGGCACGCAGGCCAGCCCCGGTCACACCCCATTCCAGTGCTTCTTTGGAATTGTAAGCAGCAACACCGATAGAACGCCCTTTCAGGATACTGTTCTGCAACGCCGCTTTGACGTAGGAATCGAGCCGTTTTGGCATCCAGTCAAGGAAGTCACGCAGCAAACGTTCCCAGCCGCGAGGTAAATCATGCGCCACACCACCAATACGGAACCAGGCCGGATGCATACGGAAACCGGTAATCGCTTCAACCAAGTCATACACTTTCTGACGATCGGTAAAGGCGAAGAACACTGGCGTCATTGCGCCTACGTCCTGAATAAAGGTACTGATATACAGTAAGTGACTGTTGATACGGAATAATTCAGACAACATTACCCGGATGGTTTTAACGCGATCAGGAACCTCAATACCCGCCAGCTTTTCAACTGCCAGCACATAAGGCATTTCGTTAACACAACCACCCAGATATTCGATACGGTCGGTATAGGGGATGTAGCTGTGCCAGGACTGGCGCTCGCCCATCTTCTCCGCACCACGGTGGTGGTAACCCACATCCGGTACGCAGTCGACAATCTCTTCACCATCAAGCTGCAACACGATACGGAACGCACCATGTGAAGAAGGATGGTTCGGACCGAGGTTAAGGAACATAAAGTCCTCGTTTTCGGTGCCGCGCTTCATCCCCCAATCTTCGGGTTTGAAGGTCAGAGATTCCATCTCCAGATCCTCTTTCTGCTTGGTCAGCACAAAGGGATCGAATTCGGTAGCACGCGCCGGGTAATCTTTACGCAGCGGGTGCCCTTCCCAAGTCTGTGGCATCATGATGCGCGTCAGATGTGGGTGACCATCGAAGGTAATACCGAACATTTCCCAAGTTTCCCGCTCATACCAGTTAGCATTGGGGAAAATCTTAGTCGCTGTGGACACGTGCAAGTCTTTTTCAGACAGTGCCACTTTCAGCATAATGTCGCGGTTACGCTCGATGGAAAGCAGATGATAGAAAACAGAAAAATCCGCTTCAGGGAGGCCCTGGCGGTGAGTGCGAAGACGCTCATCGACACCATGCAAGTCGAACAGCATGACATACGGCTTCGGTTGTTTTCTCAGGAACGTCATTACTTCCAGCAATTGCTCACGCTTTACCCATACCACGGGCATACCGGTACGGGTCGCTTGAACAACAAAGGCCTCAGGCCCAAAACGGTTCGACAGCTCGCTAATCACCGGATCATCGAGATGGTCACGGGTCTGCCATGCAGGCTGAGTGCTATCGGACGTCGTTAAATCGGTCATTATTTATTCACCACACTGTTTTTTCACCACACTGAATGTGTCATTTTGTGGTCATTTGCCGCACACATGTTCTGGAAGAAAATCATTCATTCCCAAAACAAATCACTTACGCACCGCGATCCTGAGCCGTTATTTTTGCCAAAATAACAAGCTTAGATCTCGTCAGGTGTACGCAGGTTAGTTACTGCAATTCGTTCAGCATGCTTACGTTCTCTTTCTGGTTGCATATTGGCGCGGTAAACGCCTTGGTCACCTACAACCCAAGAGAGAGGACGGCGCTCTTTACCGATAGATTCCTGTAGCAGTAATAGTGCTTGCATATAAGCTTCAGGGCGCGGTGGGCAGCCAGGAATATACACATCGACCGGTAGGAATTTATCCACGCCTTGTACTACGGAATAGATATCGTACATGCCGCCGGAGTTAGCACAGGCACCCATGGAGATAACCCACTTGGGTTCCAGCATTTGTTCATACAAGCGCTGAATAACCGGGGCCATTTTGGTAAAACAAGTGCCCGCCACGACCATGAAGTCAGCCTGACGCGGAGAAGCACGCAGCACTTCCGCACCGAAACGTGCCACATCATGTACGGCAGTGAACGAGGTCACCATCTCCACATAACAGCAGGAAAGACCGAAGTTATACGGCCAAAGAGAGTTCTTACGCCCCCAGTTCACCATGTCGTGCATGGCGTTCTCAAGTTTACCCATGTAAACACTACGGTGGACATGTTGCTCGAGAGGATCGCCGCTGACGGTTTCCTGAGTTTGCAGGGGGTAACGGTCATTCTCACCGTTAGGGTCTATGCGGGTGAGCGTATAGTCCATGTTAATGCCTCGCTGTATTTATTGACCACTATACCCTTTGTACTTAGAGCTGCAGGGTTGTTAGCTACTTTCACTCACCCGAATCACTGACTTGAGTCAGCTCATCGGGATTAATGAGCCTCATGGTTGAGACTCACCCTACGGGCTAGCATACATGCGGTTCAAATCGTGACCGATTTATCGCCCGCTTGCTGCCGACCTGCAACACCAAGACTGTTAGGTATATCTTGTGGAGGACTGCTGGCGTATTTGACTATGCTCGGTTTGCTCACTCGGCGATTAGAACGCGTAGGAGTCCAATCCAGCGCGCCGATACGCACCAGATAAACCAAACCAGCCAAGAGCACCAAAATGAAAATGGTTGCTTCGATAAAGCCTACCCAGCCACTCTCACGAATAGAGATTGACCACGCATACAAGTACAGGGCTTCAACATCGAAAATAACGAAGAACATGGCGACCAGATAAAACTTGGCGGACAAACGCATACGCGCCGAGCCGACCGAGTCAATACCGGACTCATAGGGGACATTTTTGGCGCGGGCCCGAGCTCTCCCACCCAGAAAGAACGCACCCAATAGCATCAAGCCGCATAACCCGATAGCGCCGATCAGAAATACAGCGAACGCCCAATGATGAGCGATAACTTCAGTGGTTGTTGACATACTCATTGCTTACTCATCAAAAGTGGCGTCGGACATCCTGCTCTTATGTTGGCAGTTAGTGCACCACATCGATTCAAAGGGAAGGATAAAAACCACACGAAACACACTGTCTTTACAACTGTTTAGCCAGTGTTTTACTGTGGGCTTTTTACTCCTTTCAGTAACCTTTTGTCAACTTTGACAAAAGTAACTACAGATTAATTTACAAACGCACGATCTTACTTAACATTTGGTGCGAAGTATAAAGCTAAATCGAGTCAGTAATTTGTTAAGTCAGAACATACACCTATAACCCAACGTGGAAACTTCGCTTTAACTATACCATTGTCTCAGGAATAACCGATTCTTCCACTCACTAGCTAGGGGTATTTTTTTGATCCAGAACACGTTTTGAGTGTTATTTCATAAATATTCGGCATGAAAAGTTGTTTTTTAAAAAAAATAAATAATGGAACGCTGTTTTAATAAAAAACAAATAGCAGAAAATGAGAAGAAATATTAACCACTATTTTTATCTGGTTTATTCCCCCTGATCCAGTACGCAGATATACCGCTAAATGAAATAAAACGACGTTTTAAGCATGAAATTAAACTGGAGCAGTAGAAAACTGTTTTTTTTAAAAGTTATAAATAAAAAAAAGCCCCTAAAATAAGGGGCTTACGATTTTTTAGTCACGTTAGACGATCAACTGTTCTCGTCTATTAAATAATCAGAATCCAGCACTAAATCCGATCCAGACTGCAAGCCATGTTGGTGGCCCGTCTGCATGGCATCGAAAATGGCTAAAGCCAATTCGTTGCCACACTGATTGTCTTTACATAATGCATAATGTGTTTCAGGCAACCGAGGTAGCCCTTCTGTTTCACCCAGTACGCGTAAATCAGGACTCATCATCTCTATTGGCCTGGCGGTCACACCCAGCCCTGCCCTGACTGCCGCACGAATGGCAGAAAGTGAAGAGGCTACATAGGCGATTCGCCATGCAATACCGGCTCTGGTCAGGTTTTCTATTGCCATATCGCGGAATGGGCTTGGCTCATCCATCACCACTAACGGTACCGATTCACCGGACTGGAACTGATAGTCGGCGGAACAGTACCAAAGCGTAGGTGATGTCCTTAAGATCACATGAGGATGAGTGTCGACCTTGGCTGTAGTAATAGCCAGGTCCACTTCGCCATTACTCAGCATATCAGCGATAAATGGACTGCGTTTTACCCGCACATCTATCGCTAGCCGAGGATATAGCGTCGCCACTCGGTTCAGCAAGAAAGGCAACAACGTATCGGCAGTATCATCAGATGCGCCGATAATGAGTGACCCTTCTATATTGCTGTACATAAGTGACGTACAAGCTTCATCGTTGAAACGCAAAATTTTTCTGGCATAGCCAAGTAACTGGAGACCATGTTCAGTCAATAATTTGTTACGCCCATGGCGGGCAAATAACTCCTTACCGACTAACTGTTCTAACCGTTGCATTTGTTGGCTAACTGCTGACTGAGTGCGACAAACCGCTGCGGCAGCAGAGGCAAAAGTATTCAAGTCAGCAACAGCTACAAAGGTTCTAAGCAGATCGAGGTCGAGATTAATTATCGGACGATTTGCATTTGTCATAGTGTATTCTTCACTTTTTTGAATTCTAATTACAAACTACCCTGGTGTATAAGTATCGCGCCATCAATAAGGGACAACGCTAAGTATGACAGTACCCCACTCACTAGAGTAGGGCAAAAAATTTACTTATATTTCGTTACCGTTATCTCTTTTTATAAAAATCTATTGAGTAAGTTATGTATTTATTTGTGAATACGGTCATAAAAAGCCACTAAATCTTCGATTAATGAAGATTTTTTCCCTTTAGGATCTTGCTTTTCCTCAGGCATTTTTAAGTGCTGCAATGCTATTTTAATTAAACAAATCTGCACTAACCCTTTTCGAAATATCAAAAAATATCAATATATCTCTATGTGTGTTTTTTATCTAATTGAGTAAATTCAACTATTAACATAGATATTCTCTAAGATTCAGCCTATTTAACATTAATTATTCTTAATAGTTTTCCTATCTACAATTTTGTTTCTTTTCACATCTTAATAATATGTATGATGATATAAATTGTTGGATTGAGATCCCAGCTAATAGGATGCAGCATAATCGCGTCTCATTATCATCGGTATCAACCCGCGATTTTGGCACCGAAAGTGAACCTCATCTTATAGATATATTTTGTTGGTAACTGCTGTATGTCACGCAATCAGCCGAAATAAAACTTCAAATAAACTAATAAATAAGGCATAAACCAGTGGATTTAAAGACAAAAACATCGGTTATATTCCATACCAATGAAGCTGGCAGTCATTTAAAATAAGAGCAGCTATTCGCACTAAAGATGTGCATAGAACTTCAAAAAGCAGCAGCGTCGGAGTACATTGGATACCTTGCAGTGTTCCACGCTGAGGACACGCTTTTACCAGCAAAAGGCTCAATTTTTTATGTCCCCCATTGAGAAATCCAGCAAACTGGACAACGTCTGTTACGACATTCGTGGACCAGTGCTAAAAGAAGCTAAGCGTCTTGAAGAAGAAGGTAATAAAGTTCTGAAACTGAACATCGGCAACCCTGCTCCGTTTGGTTTCGATGCACCCGATGAAATTCTGGTGGATGTGATCCGTAATTTGCCAACTGCGCAGGGCTATTGCGATTCCAAAGGCCTGTTTTCGGCGCGCAAAGCTATTATGCAGCACTATCAGGCACGGGATATGCGTGACCTGACAGTCGAGGATATCTACATTGGGAACGGGGTCTCTGAGCTGATCGTGCAATCCATGCAAGCATTGCTGAATCTGGGCGATGAAATGCTGGTACCTGCACCAGATTATCCGTTATGGACGGCGGCAGTTTCGCTTTCAAGTGGTACCGCCGTACATTATATGTGTGATGAAGAGTCGGGCTGGTTCCCTGATTTAGATGATATCCGTAGTAAAATCACGCCGCGTACCCGTGGGATTGTGATTATCAACCCGAATAACCCGACCGGCGCGGTATACAGCAAAGAGCTGTTACTGGAGATTGTTGAAATCGCCCGTCAAAATGACCTGATTATTTTCGCCGATGAGATCTACGATAAGATTTTATATGACGAGGCTCAGCATCATTCTATTGCGGCTCTGGCGCCTGATTTGTTAACTGTGACCTTCAATGGTTTATCCAAGACTTACCGTGTTGCCGGTTTCCGTCAGGGCTGGATGGTGCTGAATGGTCCTAAAAAACACGCTAAAGGTTATATTGAAGGTTTAGAGATGCTGGCATCAATGCGTCTGTGCGCCAACGTCCCTATGCAGCATGCCATTCAGACGGCATTAGGTGGTTATCAGAGCATTAGCGAGTTTATTCAGCCAGGCGGGCGCTTGTACGAACAGCGTGACCGTGCCTGGGAACTGATCAACCAAATACCGGGGGTTTCCTGCGTGAAACCTCAAGGCGCGTTGTATATGTTCCCACGTATTGATCAGAAGCGTTTTAACCTGAAAGATGATCAGAAACTGGTATTGGATCTGCTATTGCAGGAAAAAGTGCTGTTGGTTCAAGGCAGCGCCTTTAACTGGCCATACCCTGATCATGTGCGGATTGTCACGTTACCGCGCGTGGATGAGCTGGAGATGGCAGTGAGGAAACTGGGGCGGTTTTTGGAGACCTACCACCAGTAATTAATCAGGGCTTGTATAGCAAGCCCTGTTTTATTTATGCAGTGATTATCTTAAACACCCTAGTTCTTCCCTTTGTTGACGGTCAATTAAAACCCTCACCGAATCATTAATGCTCCAAGATATTGCAGAACCTTGTTGTTTAATCAGCTTATTGCAACGTTCTATTCTTCGTTGCTCTTGCTGCTTATCCCTCGCGGCGTTATGCGTAGCGCAAAACTCCTCACTGAACGGCCCCAAATTTCCCCCGACACAGAATTCCTCCTGAGCTTGTGTTGTCGCACTGAATAATAAAATTGACATAGGAATAAATAATAATTTCATATAACTATCCTTAGCTTTATAATTTAAATAAAATTTATATGCTGAAATTTAATAATCCATAAAATGGACAAAAAAAGAATAATGAGTTCACATCACTAATTCAATAGAGCTAATGTTAAATAATTTCTTTTATAATTAATGAGATAGAATGGATGGCAAGAATGAAACACAAAGATAAAGTGAGGGTTTAATAAACAAAATTGAGACATTGTGAGAATATTTAATTAACTCATTATCTCATTGATAAAATCGATTTGATGTTATCCTCGTATGCAGATTGTTTCCATCATCTTATGGTTAATATATTGAATAGAGAGAAAACTATGAGTCACTTCTTCGCCCATCTATCTCGTCTGAAACTGATCAACCGCTGGCCGCTGATGCGCAATGTTCGCACTGAGAATGTCTCTGAACACAGTTTGCAGGTGGCATTTGTCGCTCATGCGTTAGCTATCATTAAGAACCGTAAGTTTAACGGCAATCTCAATGCCGACCGTATTGCGCTGCTGGCGATGTACCACGATGCCAGTGAAGTGATAACCGGTGATTTACCCACCCCTATCAAGTATTACAATCCTCAGATTGCCCATGAATACAAGAAGATAGAAAAAGTTGCTCAACAAAAACTGATTGAAATGCTGCCAAAAGAATTACAGCAAGATTTCCGCTGTCTGCTGGATGAGCATTATTATAGCGAAGAGGAAAAAGCACTGGTTAAACAGGCAGATGCTCTATGTGCTTATCTCAAATGTTTGGAAGAATTATCCGCCGGTAATAATGAGTTTATTCAAGCTAAAGCGCGGTTGGAGAAAACCCTCGCCATGCGCCAAAGCCCGGAAATGGATTACTTTATGGAAGTCTTCGTGCCCAGCTTTAGCCTGTCACTGGATGAAATCAGCCTCGATTCGCTGGATTAAAGTTGAAGTTGAAATTGAAATTGAAATTGAAGTTGATTTTCAAAAGCACATTTGAGCTGTCGAGCGAAGAGTATAGGCAAGGAAAACGGGCATGACGCCCGTTTTAGGGGTCACGCGCTTGTGACCCCTTTGGCGGTTGAGGCACCAAGGGGCAAGGTGAGCACCAATCTCATATCAACCGAACTAAACACAACTCTTACCCTGTAGCATCCCAATCAGAATGGAAACAGCACCGGCACCACCATCACACTAACAATCATGACTAATATCGTAAATGGCACCCCCATGCGGACAAAATCACCGAATTTATAACCACCTGGCCCCAATACTAAGGTATTCACCGGTGACGAAACTGGCGTCATAAAGGCCGCTGAAGCTGCAATACCAATAATCATCGCAAAGGGATACGGCGAGACCGACATCTCCCGCGCAGCAGCAATCGCAATCGGTGCCATTAGAACTGCCGTGGCAGTATTAGAGATAAACAGCCCAATAGTGGCACACAACACAAACAAACATAGCAGCATGACGCGCGGCCCCATCCCACCGGCCACATCCATCAAGCCACGGACAATCAAATCTACCCCACCGGTTTTTTGCAATGCTTGTGCAAAGGGCATCATCCCGATGATCAAAATCAAACTCGGCCAATGGATTGAACGATAAGCACTTTCCATATCAATACATCGGAACTGACCCATCAGTAAACAGGCTACCAATGCCGCAATCACATTTGGCACCTCGTCGGTCATCATCATGGCAACCATCAACGCCAGACAGAATAATGCATGTGGGGCTTGCGAAATGGCCGGTGCCACTTCATCCACTTCCGCCGGCAGGTTCAGTACGATGAAATCACGGGTCTTTAACTGTAACTGACGAATCAGTTTCCAATCACCGATCACCAGTAAGATATCGCCAAACTGCAATTTGTCATCAACCAGTTTGCCTTCCAAAGTCTTACCATTACGACGAATACCTACCACATTCAAACCATAGCGGGTACGGAAAGTGACCTCACGTAGACTCTTTCCCAAGAGGGCGGAATCAGGAATGAGCGAAACCTCGGCCATCCCGACGTTGCGCGCCTGCTCTGAGAAGTATTCACCGCGCAGCACCATCGGTTCCAGCATCTGTTCAGTGCAAAATTCACGTAAATCTATGTCGCAATCTGACATATCGATCAGTAAGACATCGTTCTCGTGTAATTCAGATGAACCGGTGGCACTCACCATCACACGCCGGAAACGCTTCCAGCGTTCAATCCCCACCACATTCGCCCCATAGCGGGCGCGCAGATGCAGTTCGTCAAGAGAACGGCCAATCAAAGGAGAATCATGGCGGATAGCCAAACGGCGCGCACGGCCAGTCAATTTATAATCGCGGATAAGGTCGCGGAAAGTGCGGCGTTTCCATTGCTGTTCTTTCTCTGAGTTTTCCTGCTTCCCGCCCAGCCAGCGCCGAGCCACTAACATATAAGCGACACCCATCAGCAAAATGATAATGCCGATAGGGGTAACGCCAAAGAAGCCAAAGCCTTTGATACCTTCGCGCAGTAATTCACTGTTAACCACCATATTTGGCGGCGTTGCCACCAGCGTCATCATGCCACTTATCAAGCCGGCAAAACTCAGCGGCATCATTAACCGCCCCGGCGAAATCTTCATCCGGCTGGCAACACTCAGTACCACTGGGATAAAGATTGCCACCACTCCGGTAGAGCTCATAAAAGCGCCCAATCCGGCAACCGTTACCATTAATAACGCCAGCATTTTGGTTTCACTGTGACCGGCGACCTTGACCAGCCAATCACCCACCTGATAAGCAACACCGGTTCTGACCAACCCTTCACCAATAACAAACAGCGCCGCAATCAATATCACGTTAGGATCACTGAATCCGCTGGTCGCCTCACCTAATGACAACGTACCACTCATCACAAAGGCAATAATGACCAACAGTGCTACCACGTCCATGCGCAGTTTATTGGTAGTAAACAGCACAATAGCTATTAGAAGTAGCGTCAACACCCACAATAGTTCGCGGTTCAAAATGGCCTCGTTGGCAAAAAGTGAAAGGAAATATCCGGCTCTGGCAGTAAAACATTAAAATCAGCAGCGGCCGCTGTCTGAGATCAATAATGACTGCAAATTTATGTGCTTACCATCCCACAAAGGGTTTTATTGTGTTTTTTTCCTGAAAAAAGTTTATCAACTTGTGATGTGCCAGACAGTAAAAGAGCGCCATCAGGCGCTCTCAGTGGTGATATTAAGGTATCTGGCGAAGAATTAACCTACTCGCACAACCCGCGCGCCGTTAGCGGTAACCTCAACGCTAATCTGCTCCAGCGAACTGAGCACTAAATCAACCTGCTCAAGTTTGGGAGTATCAGCCGGAGCATTGACCGCAATCACCTGACAGCCCGCAGCCAAGCCTGACAAAATCCCCGCAGGGGCATCTTCCACTACGATACAATCAGCCGGTGCCAGCCCTAAGCGCTCGGCCCCCAGCAGATAAGCATCTGGTTGCGGTTTGCCGTGCTTAACTTGTTCGCTGGTGATAAACACTTCAGGTACCGGCAGATGGCCGGCGGCACGGCGCGCAGAAGCGACCGGTACTGAGCCTGAAGTGACAATAGCCCACGGAATAGACAGGCTGTTTAGTCGCTCCAACAGTGCCACCGCCCCCGGCAATGCGCTCACACCATCGGTATCATTAGCTTCAACCTGCTCTAATGCCAGAAACTCAGCCTGAATTTCAGCCTCACTTGCACCCGACATAAAATGACGTAAAGAGGTAATTGCTTGTTTGCCATGGATAAAATCAAGAACTTCTGCTGGATTGATGCCTCGACCTTGCGCCCAGCCAATCCAGGCTCGTTCGACAACAGGTAAAGAATCAACCAAAGTCCCGTCCAAATCAAAAAGAAAACCTTTACACTCCACAAGCACATCCTCATCAGTAAAACTATTTTTCAACTTACTGATAGCAAATAAGTTATGCGCTATCAGGCATTGATAATTTGCGAAATTTCAACAGCACTCAAATGGTATTGGCGTGGACATGATTGCCAGATAGCCAGCATACGTTGGTATTTATCCCACATTGGGGTTTGAGAGTTGAAACCATGAGTCCCTGAGTCAAAATGGGTGTAGCGCCCTTCAGTATTGACCATAAAGCGCACATAACTCAGGTAACGGGATTCGGTAGCAGCATCAAAACCGAGGAACGCGATACGGCGTTCATCCAAGTCTTGCTTGTCTTTCAGGTTACCACAGGAGACTTGCAGGGCATGGTGCATCTCCATGATATTAATAATAGTACGGCAAGTATCTTCGCTCATCTCACCAAAATCACGGTCCAATTCACGCATCTGCAAACCAAAGCCGCGCTCGACAATGGTTTGCTGGCGACGATAACGCTCAGCATTTTCCGGATCCAGCATGGTCATCATTTTGTACTGATTCGACAGAATCAGTCGTTGGGCGTTGGTCATATCCATCACTAACTCCTAAGACATAAATAATGAGGAAATCATCGCACACAGGCTTGGGCCATACTTTGATTTGACAGGGGATTTTGCACCACTAATCCTTTGAGGCATAAAAGCCCGCTGGCATGAAACCGCCACTAGAGGTCATCAAGAAACGTTTTATCCAACTGTTTGAAGGCTCGTTTCAGCACATCGGCCAGGGATTGATAAGTCGGCGTCTGCTCGATAGGCGCAACAGCCTGCCCCGCTTCTGTTAGCTTGTTACGTACCTCATGGAACCACTGGAGTAAGGTTGGCGGTAACGGGGTTATCGCGCGCTTGCCTAACCACCATAACCCTTGCAAGGGTAAACCACAGGCGAACAGCGCCGTAGCGATGGCGGGTCCCAACTGGCCACCGAGGGCTATCTGCCAGGTCAGGGTAAAAATGGCCAGTGGTGGCATAAAGCGGATACCGAAGCGTGTCGCCGTAACCACGCGATTTTCGGGAAACATCGGCGCCAAGCGCTTATCGGCAGGCCAGGTCTTCATATAAAGCTGGCCGCGCTGGAGTACCTGAAACCAACTTACAGAATCAGAGGGTTTTGTTGTCATGGCTCACCTCAACTTCACAAGCAAAAATTAAAATTTTTTTGTAATCCACAAACTAAAAATTAGTCTTTTAAATATATTTTGTTTTTAGGCTCCGCTATCGGTATCCTAACTCGGCCTTTTGGCCGCTAGAAGATGACGCTAAATATGTCAACTTTTTGCAGCTTTTAAATCATTTTTGTTAAATCGCACCGATTTTTACCACCAGGTTTTAACGTTTGCACTTAACGTTTAATCCGCGATTTTTCCATCATCATGCCTTTTTCTCTATCGCATGATGTTAATCATTAATGTCGACGCCAATATGCGCTACGCTTTTGGAATGATTGACGTTTTATTAACCATATGTTTTTCGCTGTTTTTGCATCATCAATGTCGCATGCGCGCTGTTTTTGCAAAACAAATGTTGAACACGACTATAAAATAGGTACTTCCATGTCGAGTAAGCTAGTACTGGTTCTTAACTGCGGTAGCTCTTCCCTAAAATTTGCTATCATCGACGCGACCAACGGTGAAGAACACCTCTCTGGTTTAGCCGAATGCTTCCATCTGCCTGAAGCCCGCATCAAATGGAAACTTGATGGTGGCAAACAGGAAGCAGCATTGGGTGCTGGTGCAGCACACAGCGAAGCACTGAATTTCATTGTTAATACTATTCTGGCACAAAAACCAGAGCTTTCCGCTCAGTTGACAGCTATCGGTCACCGCATTGTTCATGGTGGCGAGAAATTTACAGCATCAGCTATCGTTACCGAAGAAGTTATTCAGGGTATCAAAGATTCCATCCCATTTGCACCACTGCATAACCCAGCTCACTTGATTGGTATCGCTGAAGCGTTGAAATCATTCCCAAATCTGGCTGATAAAAATGTCGCTGTTTTTGACACCGCTTTCCATCAGACCATGCCGGAAGAATCTTATCTCTACGCCCTGCCGTACCGTTTATACAAAGAAAACGGTATCCGTCGCTATGGCGCACACGGCACCAGCCACTTCTACGTCAGCCAGGAAGCCGCTAAAACCCTGAACAAACCGCTGGAAGAACTGAACGTCATCACTTGCCATTTGGGCAACGGTGGTTCTGTCACTGCTGTTCGTAACGGTAAATGTGTTGATACCTCTATGGGCCTGACACCACTGGAAGGTTTGGTCATGGGCACCCGTAGTGGTGATATCGACCCGGCGATCATTTTCCATTTGTATGATGCCATGGGCATGAGCATGGAACAGATCAGCAAGCTGTTGACCAAAGAATCTGGCCTGCTGGGCCTGACTGAAGTCACCAGTGACTGCCGTTATGTTGAAGACAACTATGCAACTAAAGCAGATGCACGCCGCGCAATGGATGTGTTCTGTCATCGCCTGGCGAAATACATCGGTGCATATACTGCGCTGATGGATGGTCGTCTGGATGCCGTGGTCTTCACCGGCGGTATTGGTGAGAACGCCGCAATGGTACGTGAACTGACTTTGGACAAATTGGGCCTGTTGGGCTTTGAAATTGACCACGAACGCAACCTGGCAGCACGCTTTGGTAAATCAGGCACCATCACCAAAGAGGGCAGCCGCCTGGCTCTGGTTATCCCAACCAATGAAGAGCTGGTCATCGCACAAGACGCAGCCCGTCTGACTGCGTAAGAGTTTTTGACATATACCCAAAGTCATTGAAGTTGCAGGTAGGCGGCAAATGAATAAATCCCGATGAGCTGACTCAGGTCAGTAATTCGGGTGCATGAGCGTAGCCAACAACCCTGCGGCTTCAAGGACGAAGGATGTCCCCAAAGTCATTGGAGTTGCAGGTAGGCGGCAAGCGAATAAATCCCGATGAGCTGACTCAGGTCAGTGATTCGGGTGCATGAGCGTAGCCAACAACCCTGCGGCTTCAAGGACGAAGGGCATAACCGTAAAGAGGTTTAGCCGTGTCCCGTACAATAATGTTGATTCCTACCGGCACCAGCGTTGGTTTAACCAGCGTAAGCTTGGGTGTCATCCGTTCCATGGAACAAAAAGGTGTACGCCTGAGCGTATTCAAGCCAATCGCCCAGCCTCGTGCCGGTGATGATGCACCTGACCAAACCACCACCATCATTCGTGCGAACTCCAGCATCACTGCTGCTGAGCCGCTGAATATGGGTTATGTGGAAACCTTGCTGAGTTCTAACCAGCAAGACGTGTTAATGGAAGAGATTGTTGCCCGTTATCACGAAAATACCAAAGACGCAGAAGTGGTTCTGGTCGAAGGCTTGGTGCCAACACGCAAACATCAGTTTGCCAATGCATTGAACTATGAAATTGCTAAAACCCTGAATGCTGAAATCGTCTTTGTTATTGCTCTGGGTAATGACTCACCAGATCAGTTGAAAGAGCGTATCGAACTGGCTCGTTCCAGTTTCGGTGGCAGTAAAAACAAAAACATCACTGGCGTTATCATTAACAAATTGAATGCGCCGGTTGATGAACAAGGTCGTACCCGCCCTGACCTGTCTGAAATCTTTGATGACTCCACTAAGGCCAGCGTCGCGAACATCGATCCAAGCCAACTGTTTGCCAACAGCCCACTGCCAGTTCTCGGCTGTGTGCCGTGGAGCTTCGAGTTGATTGCAACTCGCGCCATTGATATGGCCAAGCACCTGAAAGCCACCATCATTAACAAAGGTGATATCAACACTCGCCGCGTTAAATCTGTGACTTTCTGTGCTCGTAGCATTCCGCATATGCTGGAACACTTCCGCCCGGGTTCTCTGCTGGTTACCTCAGCCGATCGTCCTGATGTGTTGGTTTCTGCTTGTTTGGCAGCCATGAATGGCGTTGAAATTGGTGCCATCCTGTTGACTGGCGGTTACGCTATTGATGAGCGTATCAACAGCCTGTGTGAACGTGCCTTCCAAACTGGCTTGCCAGTATTTATGGTTGATACCAATACTTGGCAGACCTCTTTGAGCCTGCAAAGCTTCAATCTGGAAGTCCCTGCAGATGACCATGAGCGTGTTGAAAAGCTGCAAAACTATGTTGCCAGCCATATCAGCAGTGATTGGATTGACTCTCTGAGCGCAACGTCTGAGCGTTCACGTCGCTTGTCACCACCAGCATTCCGCTACGAACTGACCGAATTGGCCCGTAAAGCGGGTAAACGCATCGTGCTGCCAGAAGGCGATGAGCCACGTACCGTTAAAGCCGCTTCTATCTGTGCTGAACGCGGTATCGCAACTTGTGTGCTGCTGGGTAACCCAGAAGAGATCCAACGCGTTGCTGCCGCGCAAGGTGTTGAGCTGGGCAAAGGCGTTGAAATCATCGATCCTGTTGCTGTACGTGAGCAATATGTTCCGCGTCTGGTTGAGCTGCGTAAGAGCAAAGGCATGACCGAAGTGGTCGCGCGTGAACAGTTGGAAGACAACGTCGTTCTCGGCACCCTGATGCTGGAAAAAGGTGAAGTTGATGGTCTGGTTTCCGGTGCAGTACATACCACCGCAAACACCATCCGCCCACCATTGCAGTTGATCAAAACCGCACCGGGCAGTTCACTGGTTTCTTCGGTGTTCTTTATGCTGCTGCCTGACCAGGTTCTGGTTTATGGTGACTGTGCAATCAACCCAGATCCTACGGCTGAACAACTGTCTGAGATTGCTATCCAATCTGCGGATTCTGCTGCGGCATTCGGCATTGAACCACGTGTGGCGATGATCTCTTACTCTACCGGTAATTCCGGTGCGGGTAGCGATGTCGAAAAAGTACGTGAAGCGACCCGTCTGGCACAGGAAAAACGCCCAGATTTGATCATCGATGGTCCGTTGCAATATGACGCGGCAATCATGGCGGATGTGGCTAAATCCAAAGCGCCTAACTCACCGGTTGCAGGTAAAGCCACCGTGTTCATCTTCCCAGACTTGAACACCGGCAACACTACCTATAAAGCGGTGCAACGCTCTGCTGACCTGATCTCTATCGGGCCGATGCTGCAAGGTATGCGTAAGCCAGTTAACGATTTGTCCCGTGGTGCATTGGTTGACGATATCGTCTATACCGTAGCACTGACGGCGATTCAATCCGCTCAGGCTGACGCCAGCGCATCTTAATTCTAAGATTACGTTGTCTAAGAAACGCCAGCCTTGTGCTGGTGTTTTTGTTTGTTGGCAAAGCGATGTATAAATTGGGGTTAGAACGTTTTCACCTCGCAACCACACTCGCCAAAAGACCGTATCCCTAAAATACGCCAACAAAAAAACCGCCATATAGGCGGTTTCTCTGTGCTGGTCCGGTAAGCGGCCATTCCAGCGGGGTTGTTAGTATCAAAATAACTGTTACCAACATATCGCAAGTGCAACCCTGTTCTGATATTTTGGGCCAGTTGCTATTCACTGTCAAGTATCGGCTGGGGTGCATTCGTGTACAATCGCGGCGGACCTTTTCGCCGCCTTAAGCAAGCGGGCATCGGTTTAAGGGAAGGATATCCATTGGCCGTAACGCAAGTGCAACCCTGTACTTGTATTCACGCTAGTATCACCGGTGGTGCTGGCGTGAAGCGGTCTAAGCATGGACCGCACAATGAAACGGTACTTTTGTATTGTGCTCGTTGTATTTGGCGCATTGTTAACATCCGGGAATGGGGGTTGGCGTATTTTCAACAACTCAATCACGGTGATAATCAACACGTCAGGCAAGTAAGCCCGGTAAGCCGCCCTGCGGGGCGGTTTTCCTTTATTGTTTGGCGCTAGCCTCAGGTACTCTGCCGTGGTTCAAATTTATAGCTGAAACTCTGGCTAACCGGTTCACTCAACTCGCCATCGTCCTCACTCTCGAGCAGTTCGATCAACATCTTGCCAGCATCTTTACCCATCTTCCGGTAATCGATACGCATCGACGTCAGCGTCGGGTGAGTCTGATCGCAGTTATCAGAACCATCCAGGCAGGCAACCGCGATCCCGCCGGGAATTTTCAGCAAGCGACGTTGGCATTCAAACAGTACCCCCAAAGCGATATCTTCGTGGCTGCAAATAACCGCATCCAGCTCAGGCTGGCGTTGCAGAATTTCCGTCAAGGCATAGCGACCAAACTGTAAGCTGGCTGTTTCTGGTGTGGTGACGGTTTGATCAGCATTTTTATAATGTTCCAGCATCGCTTTATGCCAGCCATTCAGTTGCTGACGTTGTAAGCGGTTATCCATATGAGCGCCAATAAAACCAATATTGTGATAACCGCGCTCCAGTAAATGACGGCTTAATGCATAAGCGGATTCAAAAAATGCCGCCTCAAGGGTAATTTTCGCCCCTTTAAAATAGGACCCCACCACATTAACGGTAGGAATATTGGCCCGTTCAAGCAGTTGATAGGTTTTATCTGCCAGTTGTGAGCCAAATATCACCACGGCTGCCGGATTGCTTTGCAGTAACGTCATCAGTATTTCAGCTTCTTTCCGCTGACTATATTCATGGCAACCCAGCAATAACTGAAATTCATTTTTGTTCAGAATCTGTTGCAGCGCCTGCATAAATCGGGAGCTGGCTTTATCGGTCAGCGACGGAATCAAAACCGCCACGGTATCACTATGCCCCGAAGCCAAAGCCCCTGCCGTGCGATTAGGAATATATCCCAATGTTTCAACCGCTTGCTCTATCTTCTCACGTAACTTATCTGAAACCTGCTCCGGCGTTCGCAGCGCTCGGGAAACAGTCATCGACCCTACCCCAGCGTAATTCGCCACATCCGATAGAGTGACCCGCCCGGTATTACGGCGCTTGCGCGTTTTTTCCATGCTGAGTTCCTGCCTAATTAAAATTTCTTGTCGGATTAAAATTTTCTGTCTGGATAAAACAAGCCAGTCTGCGGGGTCTCGACAATACATTGCATTGTATATGGCTTATTCCGAGATAGCCAAAGGCCCTGACGCGACAAATGATAGCGCTATCACAAAATTTGATAGCGCTATCAGGTAGCGCTACCAATTGAGATATTCGTCACATTAATAGCAACGATAACTATCTACTCTCAGGTTAACAGTCATCGGGAGTCATCAATATCATGTTAAAAACACTGTTAACGTCAGACGTCATTCAGGTGGTTAGCCAGGCAAAAGACTGGCGTGATGCCATCGCCATTTCATGTAAGCCACTGATTGATAATGGATCTATTGATGCGCGTTATGTCGAGGCTATTTATCTCTCCCATGAGGCGATTGGCCCTTATTACGTAGTCGGCCCCGGCATTGCGATGCCACATGCCCGCCCGGAAGAAGGTGTGAATAAACTCGCCTTGGCATTAACCGTCATTACCGAGGGTGTCACTTTCAATGCTGAAGGTAATGACCCGGTCAAACTGCTCATAGTGTTAGCCGCGACAGACAGCAACAGCCACATAGAGGCTATTTCTCAACTCGCTCAGTTGTTCGATAACGATAACGATGTACAAACCCTACTTAATGCGCAAACGCCGCAAGAGATCCAATCTGTCATTGCGCGTTATTAATCACAGCATTCTGTACGGATAATAATTTTAAGGGGAAAAAAAATGAAAATTACAGTGGTTTGCGGTAACGGCTTAGGTACCAGCCTGATGATGGAAATCAGCATCAAAAGTATTCTGAAAGAACTGGCAGTCACAGCCGAAGTGGATCATGTGGATCTTGGCTCTGCCAAAGGGACACCAAGCGACATCTTCATCGGTACCAAAGATATTGCCGAACAGCTGATTGCTCAGGCCGTTGGTGGAAAAATCGTTGCTCTTGATAACATGATTGATAAAAAAGCCATGAAAGAACGTTTGTCTGTGGCATTAACTGAATTAGGCGCGCTGTAAGCGGAGGCTGGCATGGATTTCTTTCGTTTCTTAATGAGTGATGTGCTTTCTGAGCCGGCTGTTCTGGTCGGTTTGATTGCGTTAATTGGCCTGATTGCCCAGAAAAAACCGGTGACAGAGTGTATTAAAGGCACCGTAAAGACCATCATGGGCTTTGTGATTTTAGGTGCGGGTGCTGGCCTGGTGGTTTCATCTTTGGGTGATTTTGCCAATATCTTCCAACACGCTTTCGGTATTCAGGGCGTGGTGCCGAATAACGAAGCGATCGTTTCTGTGGCACAAAAGAGTTTTGGTAAAGAGATGGCGATGATTATGTTCTTCGCTATGGTGATCAATATTCTGATTGCCCGCTTTACGCCATGGAAATTTATCTTCCTGACCGGTCATCACACCCTGTTTATGTCGATGATGGTGGCAGTAATTCTAGCCACCGCAGGTATCAGTGGCGTAACACTGATTGTGATCGGTTCGTTGGTGGTTGGGGTTGCGATGGTGTTCTTCCCAGCCATTGCCCACCCTTACATGAAAAAAGTGACCGGTTCTGATGATGTGGCAATTGGCCACTTCTCTACCTTGTCTTATGTGCTGGCTGGCTTTATTGGTAGCAAATTCGGTAATAAAGAACATTCGACTGAAGATATGAATGTGCCGAAAAGCTTGCTGTTCCTGCGTGATACGCCAGTGGCTATCTCATTCACCATGTGTATCATTTTCATCGTGACTTGCCTGTTCGCCGGGCCGGAAGTAGTGAAAAGCCTGAGTGGTGGTAAGAACTGGTTCATGTTCTCGCTGATGCAATCCATCACTTTCGCCGCGGGTGTGTACATCATCTTGCAAGGTGTACGTATGGTTATTGCTGAGATAGTGCCAGCATTTAAAGGGATTTCAGATAAGTTAGTTCCTAATGCAAAACCTGCATTGGATTGCCCGGTGGTGTTCCCTTATGCACCTAATGCGGTTCTGGTTGGCTTCCTGAGCAGCTTTGCCGCAGGTCTTATCGGTATGTTCGCGCTCTATTTGATGAACATGACCGTGATTATCCCAGGCGTCGTTCCTCACTTCTTCGTTGGTGCGGCAGCGGGCGTATTTGGTAATGCAACCGGTGGCCGCCGTGGCGCTATTTTAGGTGCCTTCGCACAGGGATTGTTGATTACCTTCCTGCCAGTCTTCCTACTGCCAGTGCTGGGTGATATCGGCTTTGCCAATACCACATTCAGTGATGCCGACTTTGGTGCGCTGGGTATCTTGCTGGGTATTATTGTAAGATAATCAGTGAGATGAAGGTGAGATACACAAAAGCCCCTGCAAAGGGGCTTTTTTTATGGCTAAGCGGGAATCAATCTTCGCGTGGGGTAATTTTACCGTAATCCTGCTCATTGTTGCGCGTCAGCCAAAGTGACAGCGCTTTCAGAGAGTCTGGGGTAAATTCGTCACAACGGGCAGTGATATCTTCCGGTACCATCCAGCATACTTCTTCAATTTCCTCAGCCTGTAGTGCAAACGGCCCATGGGACACGCAACTGAATAATCCGCCCCATACCCGACAGCACTCTTCTTCAAAATAAAACAGGCCATGTTCGGCAAACGGGACACCGGCTATCCCTAACTCTTCCTCTGCCTCACGCCGCGCAGATTCCAGGTAGTTTTCACCACTCTGCACCACCCCCCCCGCAGTGGCATCCAGTTTACCGGGATAGAAATCTTTACTCTCGGTACGACGTTGTACCAGAATTTTCCCCATTCCATCGTGCACCACAATATAGGTAGCACGGTGGCGTAGTCGTTGAGCTCTCATTTGTTGACGGCTGGATTGAGCAATAACGTCATTTTGCTCATCAACAATATCAACCCACTCGATGACTGCTGCTGGATTTTGCTCCACCATCCTCTGAAACCTTCTATCTGGGCGCGGTGAGACTCGCGCAATTGTTAATTATATGTTTACCCTCTGACATAACGTCAATAACTTTGGGTAACTAACTATTTATAATAGTTTTTTTAAAATTCAATTGGGTGACAGATTCATCATTATGTAGGGTCAAAACCTGTAAAATCCCCTCGTCTAACATGCCATAACTTGCCGGGTACCCACCTTTGGGGATACTGACCGAACCTGGATTAAAGCAAATAACCTCTCCCTGCCACCGAGCTTCAGGCAGATGAGTATGACCATAGACTAAGACATCACCATTACGCAACGGAGGAAGTGCGCCAGGGTGATAAAGGTGACCATGCGTCAAAAATAGACGGGTTTCTGGCATAATAATCTGCTGCCAACCCGCCATCATCGGGAACTGCAATAGCATCTGATCCACTTCACTGTCGCAGTTGCCACGAACCGCAATGATCCTTTCTTTATAGGCATTAAGGCGCTGTGCCACCTCTGCTGGCTGATAACCCGCGGGCAACGCATTGCGTGGCCCGTGGTTAAGAAAATCACCCAATAGCACCAGCCATTGCGCACCACTGCGCTCGAAGGTAGCCAGCACCTTTTCCGTTGCGGGCAACGAACCATGCAGGTCAGAAGCAAACATTAACTTCATGATATCGTCTTCTCTTAGGTCTACTCTCAGCAAATCAGGCGACGTAAACGCCATGGCACTCAATGAGAGATAAAAGAAGCCTATTCTATCATCCAATTGATCGGATTAATCCGATAAAAATCGATATCTGTTATGCAAAAATTTTATCGCAAAAAGCAGCGCCGACATGAAAAAATAATATCAGCGCAAGGTGAACGACAATACGAGGAAACCGTTATAATGAGGGCTGAGATACCAATTCATCCAATGTCACAGGATTGAATAAATATCCCTGCATTGCATCAATATTGCTACCCTTAAGTTGCGCCGACTCGTCTTCATTTTCCACGCCCACCACAATGACACCGAGGCAATATTTCTTAATGTTATTGATTAAGATCGGGAAGGTATGCTTATTGTGCTGCCAGAAAAAATGCTTATCGATTTTTACATATTCAAAAATATTGGCTGTGACCGCATTCAAGGTGGAGCCGCCGCTGCCCAAATCATCCAGCCATAACGGATACCGCTGCGCCAATTCCCGTAACAATGGGTTATTCATACCATCGGATAAATTAGAAAAAGTCTCCATGATCTCCAACCGTAGGAAGGGCATCTCATCCAACAACTGGCGCGTTGCGGCATCAGTCACAATCACTCCCGCCAAATCAAAATCAATATTGATTGAGAGCAAAACATGGTGAGTGATAAACCAAGCGCTATAGGCTTTTACTGCACGCAATTGATCCTGGAATAAATTAGTCTTTCCGTCGACATCTAATTCTTTAATAAACTTTTCAACATCGATGGGCAAATCAACCGATTTAGCTGAAAATCGGCTTAATAGCTCTACTGCCAGTAAGCTACCATCTTGTCTATGTATGGGTTCGCATACATAAGAACAATTAACTTCGATATTTAGCTTCATGCGCACCTGAAAAAGTGTATGGACAACAATGAGATCACAACCAGATCTCAGCCGGAGGATTTATAAGCCACCGTGAGTTTTTATAAAACACCCAATATTTATTTATAAAACATCCAAACTTCACAAGGGAGAAGGCCAACTGCCCTCTCGTCCATTCAGGTTAGTCTGTTCACTCTAGCAGAAATTCGCAAAATCAGTGTTTTAAAAATAATCGCGTATGGCTTATAGTCGTTCTTGTTGCTCAGAAAAAATAACCATTTCGGCCGTTTTCTACTGTCGAAGTGGTATTACTTAAGCACTCAATACCGTATTAATCGGACAGATTGGTGCATTTATTTAGTTAAAATTTTTTATTTTTCCAAATGATGTGACTCACCAGACGCTCTGATGAGATAAAAATTTTAATCTCAAGATATGCTCAGTATCGTAGGAGAAGAGCGTAGGTTAGCCTATGCTGAAAGAGACACCAGACTGCCACTATTCAGGCATCAAGTAAGTTATTTGGGTAAGTGAACGCAGATAACACCTCTGCGGCTTCAAATTAAGAAGGGAATAAATGGAGGTTGGCTATGCGTATATTAATAACCGGAGCTACAGGCCTAATAGGGCGCAGTCTGACTGCCTTCCTTTTATCGCAAGCCCATCAAGTAACCGCACTGACCCGTGACACTCAGCGGGCAAATCAGGTACTCGGCGCACAAGTCACCTGCTGGTCAACGCTGGATGATAAACATGATCTCAATGGTTTTGATGCAGTAATCAACCTGGCCGGTGAGCCTATTGCGGAAAAACGCTGGACCCCGCAGCAAAAAGAGATTCTATGCCAAAGCCGCTGGCAGATAACCGAGCGCCTGACCACGCTAATACAGGCCAGCACGACACCGCCAGCAGTATTTATTTCAGGGTCCGCCGTTGGCTTTTATGGTGATCAGGGGCAAGCTCTGGTTACCGAAGAAGAGACGCCACATGATGAATTTACCCATCAGTTGTGCGAACGCTGGGAAAATCTGGCTCGGGCGGCTGAAAGTAGTCATACCCGTGTTTGCCTGTTACGCACCGGTGTTGTATTAGCGCCACACGGCGGTGCACTAGCCAAAATGGTCCCGCTATTACGTCTTGGATTGGGTGGCCCGATAGGGGATGGTCGCCAATATCTACCCTGGATCCATATCGATGATATGGTACATGGTATCCATTATTTGCTGACCACCGATGGCCTCAAGGGTCCATTTAATATGGTTTCGCCTTATCCGGTACATAACGAGCAATTTATTGCCACTCTGGCCGATGTGTTAGACAGACCAGCGGTTATCCGCACACCTGCCGCCGCGATTCGTTTATTACTGGGTGAATCCGCAGCGTTAGTGCTGGGCGGGCAACGGGCAGTGCCGAAACGATTGGAAGAAGCCGGTTTTGGTTTTCGTTATTTTGAATTGGAAGAAGCACTGCGCAATGTGCTGCACAAACCCTCAGCTTAATCAAACTGCTGCGGGATAGATAAAATCGCTATCCCGCAGAGATGTTACTTCAGTGCACCAGAAAGGAACTGCTGCAAGCGGGTACTCTTTGGGTTACCAAAAAGTTCAGCCGGCGGGCCTTCCTCTTCAATTACGCCTTTGTGTAAAAAGATAACATGGCTGGAGACATGACGGGCAAACTCCATTTCATGGGTTACCACCACCATAGTTTTCCCCTCCTCTGCCAGCTTTTGCATAATACGCAATACTTCGCCGACTAATTCAGGATCCAGTGCGGAGGTGGGTTCATCAAACAGTAATACATCCGGTTCCATCGCCAATGCCCGGGCAATGGAGACGCGTTGCTGTTGCCCACCAGATAGGTGCACCGGATATTTGGCGCGTGCGCGCTCATCAATTCCGACTTTATCCAGATAACGGATAGCTCGCTCTTTGGCTACTGACTTACTCAGCCCCAAGACTTGAACCGGCGCCTCCATCACATTTTCCAACACCGTCATATGGCTCCACAAATTAAAATGTTGGAATACCATCGTCAGGCGAGTGCGTAACAGTTGCAGCTCTTTTTTATCAAAAACTTTCAACTGCCCATCTTTATCTCGTACCAAACGGATATCACGATTATTTACACTAATCGAGCCTTCACTGGGTTTTTCCAAAAAGTTGATACAGCGTAAAAAAGTGCTTTTCCCTGAACCGGAAGAACCAATAATGGAGATAACATCCCCTGCTTTAGCTGAAAGTGAAACGCCCTTGAGTACTTCGTGTTCACCGTAATGCTTATGCAATTCCGTCACAGACAGTTTGGTTTCAGCTATTTTAGTTTCTAATGTGTCAGTCATAAGGTCTCCGTACTTAATGCGATGCCTGAGGTTTTATATGAGCCAGCCAACGTTTCTCTGCCTGGCGGAACAGGCTAATTAGCGTAAAGGAGATAATCAGATAAAGTACGGCAGCAATACCAAAAGCATAAAACGGCTGATAAGTTGCGGCGTTAATATCTCGCGCTATTTTCAGAATATCTGGCACTGTGGCAGTAAATGCCAGAGCGGTAGAGTGCAGCATTAAGATTACCTCATTACTGTAGGCCGGTAAGGCAATACGCAGTGCAGAAGGTAAAATAATACAGCGATACAATTTAAAACGTGAAAAACCATAGGCTCTGGCGGCTTCGATTTCACCGTGTGGCACCGAACGAATGGCACCGGCGAAAATCTCAGTGGTATAAGCACAGGTATTCAGTGTCAGCGCCAAAATAGTGCAATTCAAGCCACTGCGGAAAAAGGCATTTAACAGGTCATTGCCTCGGACAATCTCTAAACTGTACATACCGGAATAGAATACCAATAATTGTACATATAAAGGCGTGCCACGAAAGATATAAGTAAAAACCCAGACCGGTAAACGAATCCAACGCCGTTCGGCTACCCTTGCGACTGCCAAAGGAATTGCCAGTAACCCGCCCATCACTACCGAGGAAATAAGTAACCATAAGGTGACAGCCATCCCGGTAAAGCGGTAGCCATCGCTCCAGAGCAACGCTTGCCAATATTGTTGCAGGATTTCTATCATAGCTCAGCCCTCTTCACCCCATGGGAATAGCGCCGTTCTAGCCACAGTAATACGCCATTCGATACCGTGGTGAAGATGAGATAGACCACACCGGCCACTAAAGCGAAGAAAAACGGCTGGTAAGTCCCTTTGCCTGCCAACTGTGTGGCCTTAACCACATCATTTAATCCCAGAATAGAGACCAGTGCCGTTGCCTTTAGAATGACTTGCCAGTTATTGCCAATACCCGGCAGTGCGTAGCGCATCATGGCAGGAAACATGATTCTGCGGAAAATCTGGCTAGGGGTGAAACCAAATGCCGTCGCTGCCTCAATTTGGCCGCTGGGTACGGCCATATATGCGCCACGGAAGGTTTCAGTGAAATAAGCACCATAGATAAAGCCAAGGGTAATAATCCCAGCGGAGAGAGGATCAATATTGATTTGTTCAAAACCAATTGATTCAGTAATGCTATTTAGGGTTATCTGCAAACCATAGAAGATAAGCAGCATTAAGACTAAATCGGGTACACCACGGATAAGTGTGGTGTAACACTCAAACAAGCCAGATAACAGCCGGTTTGATGATAACTTTCCACCGGCACCAATCAAGCCGATAATCACTGACAGCAGCACTGAACACAGTGCCAACTCCAGCGTCACCAGCGCACCTTCAAATATCAGTTTCGAATATCCATCCAGCATCTGGGTTATCCTGTTTTACTGAGTAAGGAGTCTGGTTAATTGCTATGTTTAATTGCATGTAGAGGCCCCTGCCACTCTCGGCAGAGGCTCTAACGGCAAAGGTGCTTAACCGCCGTAAACATCAAAATCGAAATACTTTTTCGCGAGCTTGTCGTAGGTGCCATCTTTGCGCATTTCTGCAAAGGCTTTATCCAGCGCCGCTTTCAGTTCCGCATCATCTTTACGCAAGCCCATACCGGTACCTACGCCAAAGAACTGATCATTTTTTACTGATGGGCCAGCGAAAGCATAGCCTTTACCCGCTTCTTGTTTCAGGAAACCTTCACTGCCTGCAACTTCATCCTGGAAAGCCGCATCAATGCGCCCTGAAGCCAAGTCAGCGTAGATCAAGTCCTGATTTTGATAGGCAACCACATCGATACCTTTTGGCTGCCACTCAGCATTGGCGAATGCTTCCTGCGTAGAGCCTTGCAACACCCCAACACGTTTGCCTTTCAAGGCGACTAATGTTGGCTCTATTTTACTGTCTTTGGTCGCGATTAAACGGGCATTGGCAGCGTAGAGTTTGTCGGTGAAAGCAATCTCTTTCTGGCGTTTTTCCGTGATGGAGAGTGAGGAGATAATGGCATCGATTTTTTTGGCTTTGAGTGATGGGATTAATGCATCGAAGTCACTTTCAACAAAAGTACATTTAGTATCGATACGTTTGCATAACTCTTTTGCTATATCGATATCAAAACCTACCAATTCACCACTGGCATTTTTGGATTCAAAAGGAGCATAAGTTGGATCAGTACCAATTTTGACATCTTTCGGAATGGCAGCAAAAGCACTGCTGGCAGCAGCTAATGCTAAGACTAGCGGAAGAACCAACATCTTCTTATTCATACATAACCCTCAAATTGATTTTCGATGCCAGAAAGCGCGTTAATGTTCTGTACAACCCAGAGCGTTCATAAATCAATTTGCAGTAATCGTGCCAGTAATCATCTGGTAGGAAAGCTAATTCCACCACCGCTTAACTAGCACGATCACCACGAAATACAGGCATCAAGTCGTATACAAAAATCGAATACCACACTCATGCCATGATACGCGTTCTAAAACAGGATCATTGTGGTGCATAATCCGCCCCATTTCAGTGCGATGTTGCACAAATGTATCAATTAAGGGAAAAGTGTTAATTATTGCCTTGCCATCGTGTAAACAGGTCTTCAGGCAGTTCGATGTCAAATTGATCGATAACCCGATTAACGGTCTGATCAACAATATCTTGAATGGTTTGTGGTCGATGATAAAACGCAGGCATTGGCGGCATAATGGTAGCGCCCAGCTCAGCGGCTTGTACCAGCAGGCGTAAATGCCCTAAATGCAACGGGGTTTCACGCACACATAACACTAGCGGGCGGCGCTCTTTTAAGATCACATCCGCGGCGCGGGTCAGCAAACCCTCGGTATAGCTATGGACAATTCCAGATAACGTTTTGATTGAACAGGGTAAAATAACCATACCTTGCGTTTTGAATGATCCGGATGAGATACAAGCAGCAATGTCACGTGAGTCATGTACAACATCGGCCAGTGCCTGCACATCCTTCACGCTAAATTCCGTTTCCAGCGCCAGCGTCTGGCGAGCCGCATTACTGAGAATAAGATGAGTTTCCACACCCTCGACATGTTGCAGCACCTGTAACAGCCGTACGCCATAAATGGCACCGCTGGCACCGCTAATGCCGATAATAAGTCGTTTCATGGGGTATAGCCTCGCACTGACGTTATGCCTTATAGAGTGAGCATAACATAAAGAAATATCGCCCGACTTTGCCGTATCAAGTACGGATTAGCAAGTTATTGGCCCCGTTTTGCCACAATACCCATGGCCCTCGGCTAGATAACAAAAAAGGTGCACCGCGCCGGAACGCTGGTTGCACCTTTTTGATTCACACTCTGCCGATAACTGAAGATACCCAATAAATTTCAAGTTGCAGCAAGGCACTAAACAGCGACCGCATCGCAAGATCCGTGGATTGGTCGAGGCCAACACATCTGCAACCTGAAAGATAACGGGTATTACCCTTCGTTATGCATCTCCAGATTCTCGGCTTCGTTATGATTACGTAATGCCTGCGCATCATCGTTACGTAACGATTCAAGATATTCCAGATAGCTCTGATCGACATCTTTAGTCACGTAAACGCCGTTAAAGACCGAGCACTCAAACTGGGTGATGTCTGGGTTATCTTCGCGTACTGCCTCGATAAGATCGCTAAGGTCCTGGAAAATCAGTGCATCGGCACCAATCAACTGGCGGATTTCATCCACTTCACGACCATGGGCAATCAATTCGTTCGCACTTGGCATATCAATGCCATACACATTCGGGAAACGAATTTCCGGTGCCGCAGAGGCGAAATAGACCTTCTTCGCCCCAGCCTCACGCGCCATCTCGACAATCTGTTCTGATGTGGTGCCACGCACGATAGAGTCATCCACTAATAAGACGTTCTTATCACGGAACTCTGCGCGGTTGGCATTCAGTTTACGGCGCACAGATTTACGACGTTCCTGCTGACCCGGCATGATAAAGGTACGGCCAACATAACGGTTTTTCACAAACCCCTGGCGGTACGGTTTATCTAGAATACGGGCGATTTCCAGCGCGATATCGCAAGATGTTTCCGGGATAGGAATGACAACATCAATATCCAGATCTTCCCACTGCTTGGCAATTTTGGCACCCAACTTCTGGCCCATGCGCACGCGCGCACTGTAAACAGAAATTTTATCCATAAAGGAGTCTGGGCGAGCAAAATACACATACTCAAACAAGCACGGATTGTATTTCGGATTTTCAGCACACTGGCGGGTAAACAACTGGCCTTTTTCCGTGATATACACAGCTTCGCCCGGCGCAACATCCCGCAGGAATTCAAAGCCAAGGGTATCCAATGCCACACTTTCAGAAGCGACCATATATTCATTGCGGCCATCAGCTAACGTGCGTTTACCAATAACCAGCGGGCGAATACCGTTAGGGTCACGGAACGCGACCATCCCGTGGCCGATAATCATCGCAACACAAGCGTATGCCCCACGGATCAACTGATGTGTTGCGGCAACAGCAGCAAAAATATTGTCTGATTCCAATGGATAATGTTGGAAACGGTCCAATTCACTGGCAAAAATATTCAGCAAAATTTCCGAGTCAGAAGTGGTGTTCACATGACGGCGAGAAACTTCGAATAATTTCTTTCTCAGTTGGTGAGCGTTAGTCAGATTACCGTTATGAGCGAGAGTGATGCCAAACGGTGAGTTAACGTAGAAAGGCTGAGCCTCGGAAGCACTGGAACTGCCAGCCGTCGGGTAACGAACATGGCCAATACCCATATTCCCCTGTAAGCGCAGCATATGCCGGGTTTCAAATACATCCTTCACCAAGCCGTTTGCTTTACGCAGCCGGAACCCATTATGGGCATCAATGGTAACGATGCCCGCAGCATCCTGGCCTCGGTGCTGAAGCACCGTCAGCGCATCATAAATCGACTGGTTTACCGGTGCAAAACCGGCGATACCGACAATACCGCACATGTTGTCTTTTCCTCATAAGCCGCTCCGAATCGGTAATTGATTCGGTAAGAAACTCGACGTGCTCTGCAGGTAGTCAAAGAACCACCTGATTATATAACTGAACTGCGGGATTAATTGTGACTGTTTCCAGTCAACACTCTGTGAGAAGCCGGTAAACGTATCCAGAAAGAACAGCATGGCAGAGACTATCAGAACACCTCGCAGCGCGCCAAAACAGACACCCAGCACCCTGTCAGTTCCTGATAAACCAGTACGTTCAACCAACGAACCAATCACATAGTTAACAATAGCCCCGACGATCAATGTCGCGATGAACAAAATGCCGATGGCAATTCCGTTGCGAACTACTTCATCTTCAAAACGCGTGAAATAGACAGCAAGGTAAGTGTAAAAATGGCTGGCAACAAAAAACGCACATCCCCATGTTACAAGTGACAATGCTTCACGGACAAAACCCCGGATTAAGCTGACCAATGCAGAAAATCCGATAATCCCTATAATGACGTAATCAATCCAGACCATGACTATTCCAATGACGAAATCGCCGCTGCATCCTGTTCGCGGCGAATTCTAACAGAAAAAGAAAACGTTTGCGTAGGGGAATTCTTACCCGCGACAAATTAAAGTGCGGCGATTTTAAAAACAACAATCGCCGCACAAACTTAGCTCAAAAACCCCGTACACCCTGATATCTTAACTCTCGGCATAAACCTTAACGCGCCGTGCCATAGGGCTTAACTTGCCCATTCAGACCGCTTAATGAATTAAGCTCTGGCAGCGCAGATTGCAATTTTTGTTTTGACGCATCTGGCCCGACATACACACGGGTTATTTGGCCTTGAACCGGCGTTGTAGGCACCGTAAACGCCCGATGACCTGACAAGCGCAGCGTCGCCACGATTTCATTCACTTTAGCTGCGTTTTTCAACGCGCCCAGTTGGACGACATAAGCCTGCCCTACCGGTGCTTTTTCTTCTGTGACCGGTTTAGTTTCCGGCTGAACGTCCGGTTTAACCTCAGGTTTAGGTTTTACTTCCTGCGGTTTTTTCTCTACCGGTAGCGGTTTGACCTCAACCGGTTTCTTCTCAACAGGTTTCACCTCAACCGGCTTACTCTGTATCACTGGCGGTGCCACGATAGTCGGTTCAGACGGAGGGTTACCAGCATCATTAGCAGCCTGAGAGGCGGAATCATCTTTGGGGACATCCACGGCTTGCGCCGCACCTTCCGGTGGAGCAATAGGCAGAGGTTGACTGACCGGACCAACCGCATCGATCTCCTGACTATCACCTGGTTTTGGCACTAATGGGATAGCGGCGAACTCATCCTCATAATGCTTCTTTTTACCATCCAGTAGCCCCGGCAGCACAATCACGCCTAACGCCACCAGAATTATGGTCCCGACTAAACGGTTCTGGAACTTACTTGCCACTCGCACTCCCAATTCAATGCCTTGATAAACTCAAGTTGTCACAAATTCAGGCTGTCATAAATCCAATACAGCCATCACATGAGCGACAGTATGGAAAGAACCACAGACAATAACCACATCCTGTGGTTTTGCATCCAACATAGCCTGACGCCAGGCCGTTTCTACATCGCTAAACTGGCGTGATAACTCCAAATGCTCGGCTAATTGCTCCGCCGTCGCCCCACGCGGCCCTTCAAGCGGTGCGCAGTACCATTCATCGACTTGTTCAGATAAACAGGCCAGCGTCCCGCCGATATCTTTATCTGATAGCATACCTACCACAGCCCGTACTTTACCGTGTTTTGGCAATCGAGCCAGCCTGTCGGTGAGATAACGTGCTGCATGCGGGTTATGGGCTACATCCAAAATCAGCAGTGGTTGCTCACTGACAACCTGAAAACGCCCTGGCAAACTGGCAGCCAACAAGCCCTGGCGAATAACCTTATCGCTTAAAGGCAGGCCAGAATAGTGCAATACGGCCAAAGCTGTCGCCGCATTTGCCAAAGGTACGTTTGGTAAGGGTAGATTGGTCCAATGATGGTTGCCACACTGCCAATCCCAGGCATTTTCTTGTTGTTCACCTGGCTGTTGTTGGCTAAACCGCCATGCGTCATCACGGCGATACAGTTGTGCCCCCAATTGCGCCGCAACATCGGCAATCGACTGCGGCATATCCGGTTCGCCAACCACGGCAGGTTTCCCCGCACGGAAAACACCAGCCTTCTCGCGGCCAATGCTTTCTCGATCGAAGCCTAACCAGTCAGTATGGTCTATGGCAATACTGGTAATAGCCGCAACATCAGAATCGACTATATTGGTCGCATCCAAACGTCCACCCAGCCCCACTTCCAGAATCACTACATCAAGTTTAGCCTGCTTAAATAATTGCAGCGCAGATAAGGTGCCAAATTCGAAGTAAGTCAGTGATATACCCGCGCGCCCGGCTTCAATTTGAGCAAAAGAGTGGCTGTGTTCAGCCTCAGACAGTTCTTGCCCCTGAATACGGACTCGCTCGGTGTAACGCAAAAGGTGAGGTGAGCTGTAAACCCCGACCCGCAGACCCGCTGCAAGTAAAATTGATTCCAGGGTACAACAGGTGGTGCCTTTGCCATTAGTACCGGCAACGGTGAAGACTTTTGGGGCAGGGTTAAGCAGATCCAAACGCTCAGCAACCTGTTTAACACGTTCCAGACCCAACTCGATTGGTTGAGAGTGCAAACGTTCAAGATAGTAAAGCCACGCGGCCAAAGGCGACGTGGCTTGGGGAATTTGATGGTTTTTCATGAGTCCCGTCACTGGCCTTTATACCCATCATACTTCAAGCTGCATGTGCGTTGACTGCTTTCGTTGCTCGGCCCCTGTCCATGGACCTCGCCTCTGCGAGGCCGCTGCAAGCAGCGTTCAAATCGGTTCCTGACCGATTTGTCACCCGAATCAATGACTAGCGTCAACTCATCAGGATTATGAGCCTCTAATGAGACTCACCCTGCGGGCCAGCGCAAGCGATGTTCAACATGGTTTACAACCAAGTTGTTCACTCAATTGCCGCCTTCCTGCAACTCAAATTATTTTGGGTAAATATTTTCTTTTTTAAAGCTATAAAGCTTAAGTTGCGACAATGCACAACAACCGGGCATCACCTTATCAGGGTGATGCCCGCGTGGATAATCAGGCTTCGGCCTGATTATCCGCCTGAGCAGTATCGGCTTTACTCTCAATCACACTGGGTTGTGGCTGATGCGTTAATTTAGACAAGATGCTGGCAATTGTCTGACGCATCACCGGGCGGCGAACGATCATGTCGATAGCGCCTTTTTCAATCAAGAACTCACTGCGCTGGAAGCCCGGCGGCAGTTTTTCCCGAACGGTTTGCTCAATAACCCGTGGACCAGCAAAACCGATTAAGGCTTTTGGTTCTGCGATATTGATATCACCCAACATTGCCAGACTGGCGGAGACACCACCCATGGTAGGATCCGTCAGCACAGAAATGTACGGCAAGCCACGCTCTTGCATTTTAGCCAGAGCAGCACTGGTTTTTGCCATCTGCATCAGTGACATCAATGCTTCCTGCATACGAGCACCACCACTGGAGGAGAAGCACACCAACGGGCAATTATCTTCCAGCGCCTGCTCAACTGCACGCACAAAACGGGCACCCACCACTGACGCCATTGACCCACCCATAAAGGCAAATTCAAATGAAGCGGCAACGATCGGCATCCCTTGTAAGGTCCCTTTCATGGCAACCAAAGCGTCTTTTTCGCCGGTATCTTTTTGTGCGGCAGAAATGCGATCTTTATACTTTTTGGAATCCTTGAATTTCAGGATATCCTTCGGCTCCAGTTCGCTACCCAATTCAACTTCACTGCCTGCATCCAGTAGCATATGTAACCGTGCACGGGCTGTCATACGCATATGGTGATCACACTTAGGACAAACTTCTAGATTACGCTCTAACTCGGCACGGTAAAGCACCTGACCGCAACTGTCACATTTCGTCCACACCCCTTCAGGAATACTCGCTTTACGGGTTTGTGTAATATTGCTTTTGTTAAGAATTCGTTCAATCCAGCTCATCGATGACCTTTCTGTTTGAACCTGGCTGTTGCCAGTCCGCTGTTCATGCTTTAACCATCTCCCTGAAAACATCCCAACAAAAAATGCCTGAGATACACGCCATTACAACGTGGCTAAGGCACTGGAACTCGGGTTGTCCGCAGGAACAGACCATAAATGTCACTCATTAAACCATATTGGCTCGACAGTGTAGATAAAAAACTGGTCGAACCCACGGCTTAGGTAACGTTTTTACTGATTTTTTTGCCGTGATTGCGCGCGCCGATGCCGCCATACCTCAAATACACCCGGCAAAATTGACACCACAATAATGGCAACAATTAGCAATTTCAGATTGTTCTGCACGATAGGTACGTTACCAAACAGATAACCAGCATAGGTGAATAGCAGTACCCATACCAACGCCCCAATCACGTTATAAGCCGCAAAGTGGCGATAAGACATTTTACCCATTCCGGCGACAAACGGCGCAAAAGTGCGGATAATCGGGACAAAACGTGCCAAAACAATCGCTTTACCGCCATGTTTTTCGTAGAACTGATGGGTTTTTTCCAGATAGCTGCGGCGGAAAATTTTGGAGTCCGGGTTACTGAATAGTTTCTCTCCGAACACCCGCCCAATGGTGTAGTTAATAGCATCGCCCAAAATAGCGGCGGTCACCATCAGTGCCACCATAATGTGCACATTGATATCATTGGACGGTAATGCTGCCAACGCACCGGCCACAAACAGCAAAGAATCTCCTGGCAGGAACGGCGTCACCACCAGACCGGTTTCACAGAATAAGATCAGGAATAAAATGGCGTAAACCCAAACCCCATACTGCGCCACCAGCTCCGCCAGATGGACATCAATATGCAAAATAAAATCAATAACGAAACGTATAAATTCCATAAATACTCTCAAATGGTAAACATACTTGTGCTTTGAGTGAGTGAGATTAGCTGAACTTCCTTAGGTATTCCTTAGCCCAAGGCGACCTCACTCATCAATGTAGAGAAATCAGTCGTCTGCCAAAAAAAGGGGTCCCATTGGCGCTGTTGGTAGCGCAAAGCGTTCGGGGTAATCAACCGCGACTAAATACAACCCTTCGGCTTTCGCTGTTGCCGCAGCACGTGATCGGTCTTTCAGTGCCAGCAACTGGGCCATCCAGTTGACATCCTGATTACCACAGCCAATCTCAATCAAGCTACCAACAATATTACGCACCATATGATGAACAAAAGCGTTGGCCTTGATATCTACCACGATATACGCGCCATGTCGGGTAACTTTGACATGTTTTACATTTCGCCATGGGGTACGCGACTGGCACTGTATCGCACGAAACGAGGTAAAATCATTCTCGCCGAGTAAACATTGCGCCGCTCGTTCCATTTTTTCAGCATCCAGCGGCAGGTAGCAATGGGTTACCCCTTGCGCCAACACCGCTGGACGATAGCGATGGTTAAAGATGATATAGCGATAACGGCGGGCAGTAGCGCTGAAACGGGCGTGAAAATCGTCATCCACTGTTTTTATCCAGCGTACGGCGATATCTGGGGGTAAATGGCTATTGACCCCCATCGTCCAGGCGGCATCTTTACGCACCGCCGAGGTGACAAAATGCACCACCTGCCCGGTGGCATGTACACCAGCATCAGTGCGCCCAGCACAAAATACGCCAATGGATTCATCGGCAACTTTTGACAAGGCAGCCTCCAAACAAGCCTGCACACTGGCAACCTCCAACTGCCGTTGCCAGCCGAAATAGCGGCTGCCGTTATATTCAATACCCAGCGCAATTTTTATACCGGCCGTTTCAGCCACTATGTCTTGTGGCTGAGCCAACTCGAGTTCGGACATCAGTACAGTTGCTCCTGCAACAGGTGCTCCGCCGTTTCAATCGCCATCAATGCGCCACCAAAACGAATGTTGTCGGCCACTGACCAGAACTGCAACACTTCGGGAATGCCATAGTCATTACGCACACAACCAATACTCAGCACCTCACTGCCCGAGGCATCACTGACCTGTGTTGGATAATCATCCTCTTCAGATAATTGGATATCTTCGCAATTTTCCAGTTCGCTGCGCGCTTCATCTGCGGAGATTGGGCGCAAGGCTTCCAGATGAACCACTTGTGCCTGACCGTAAAATACCGGTGATTGAATGCAACTCACCGAGATAGGCAGACCTTCGTCTTGCAATACTTTGCGCACCTGATCAACCAGACGGCGCTCTTCACGCACACTGCCCTCTTCATCAGCCAGCAACGGCAACACGTTAAATGCCAGTTGTTTGGCGAAGATACTTGGCTCCGCAGGAATGCCATTTAACAACTTGGCACTTTGACCGGCCAGATCGTCCACAGCGGCCTTGCCATGGGCGGAGGCTGAAATCAATGCAGTGACATGCACGCGGGACAAGCCAGCCTGTTCCGTCAGTGGTTTAATCGCCGTCAGCAACTGGCTGGTCAGGCTATCGGCTACCGCCACAATATTGCGATTGCGATATTCTGCCAGCACCTGAGGATTCACACTTGGCACCACCAGCGGTACATCTGGTTCCATCGCGAACAGGCCACTGCTGTCGATAACCAAGCAACCGGCATTCGCCGCTTCTTCCGCATAGAGTTGTGAGGCTTCGCGCCCGGCAACAAAGAAAGCTAACTGCGCCTGAGACCAGTCAAATTCAGCAACATTTTCAACCAGTAAACTTTTACCATTAAAGCGCACAGAAGCACCGGCGCTGCGTTCGCTGGCCAGCGGATACAATTCACCAACCGGGAACTGGCGCTCATTTAACAGCTCCAGCAAAGCTTCACCTACTGCGCCCGTTGCTCCTAACAGAGCAATATTCCAGCCGTCAGACATGTTGGTTTTCTCCACTAACGTTCATTAAATTACAAGGGTTCATTCAGATACTAAGATCGATTGAAAGAGAAAGGCGGTAAAAAAACCGCCTGACAATCAATAAATTAACGTTTATACCGCGCTTATAATAACTGTGTACTAAAGCCTAATTTCTGCAACAGTTCAGCACTGGCAGCATCATCGCACTGCACGCAGAGTGATGACCACTCACGGCGTTCCTGATAGTGCTTACGCAGCCGATCAAACTCACCGGGGATACCGGCCACATGGCGCAGTGGCGCATCATCGCGGCGCACATCATACACCAAGTGCATCAATCGTTTTAATTTGCCTTCATCCAACGCACCGTTCAGTCTCAAGTGGCTAAACTCCGGTTGAGGCAATAAAGAAGCTAGCTCTACCGACTGCGGCTGCCCCAGATGTTGACTAAAAGCTTCAAACACTTGTGTGGTACCACGTGCTTTACCTTCCAGCGTATAGCCGGCGATATGTGGTGTCCCGATATCAATCCGCCCTAACAGCGGCAAAGATAATTCCGGTTCCGGTTCCCATACATCCAGAACCACGCTGAGTTTTTTACCTTTTTCCAACGCACCCAGCAGCGCGGCATTATCCACCACGGCTCCGCGGCAGGCATTAATCAGAATACGGCCATCCGGCAAGGCTGCCAGTAATTCATCGTCCGCCATGTGCAGGCTTTGATAAGGGCCGGTTTTATTCAACGGCGTATGGAAAGTGAGAACATCTGCCTCTCGCACCAGTTTTTCCAGCGGCCAGAAAGTGTCGTTATCACCTCTGTCTGCTCGTGGTGGATCGCACAGTAAAGTCCGCACACCAAGGGCTTGTAGCCTGGTATTCAATCTGGCCCCGACATTCCCCACCCCAATAATACCGACGGTTTTGTCACGCAATTGGAAACCATCACGTTCGGCCATCATCATCAGTGCGGAAAAAACATATTCCACAACCGCAATGGCATTACAACCGGGAGCTGCGGAGAAACCGATTCCCTGTTGCTGTAGCCAGTTATCGTCGACATGGTCGGTACCGGCGGTTGCCGTGCCCACAAAGCCAATTGACGTACCTTGCAGCAACGCCTCATTCACTTTGGTAACCGAGCGCACCATCAGTGCGTCAGCATTAGCCAGTGCTTCACGGGGGATTGGCCGCCCCGGCACTGCCTGTACCTCACCTAAACGCCGAAATAGCACATCTGCGTACGGCATATTCTCATCAACCAGGATTTTCACTTTATTCTCCGGCAGCTTACTGCCCTATAGATGAAAAGCAGGGACTTAGTATATACCCAAAGAAGTTGGAGTTGCAGCCAACCCCCTACAGCTTCAGGATGAAGACGATCCCCAAAATCATTAGCGTTGCAGGTAGGCGGCAATTGAGTGACAACTTGGTTGTAAACCATGTTGAACATCGCTTGCGCTGGCCCGCAGGGTGAGTCTCATTAGAGGCTCATAATCCCGATGAGCTGACTCAAGTCAGTGATTCGGGTGCGTGAGCATAGCCAACCCCCCTGCGGCGTCAAGGATGAAGGGGATTGTTGCGACGAAAACGCTCCGGCGTAGTCCCTGCAATTTGCTGGAACATGGCGATAAAAGCCGATGAGGAGCTATACCCAACATCCAGTGCGACACTTTGCACGGTTTTGCCCTTTTCTAACAATGAGATCGCATGTAAAAAACGCAGCCGCTGCCGCCATTCGCTAAAAGCCATACCCAGTTCTTGTTGGCAGCGGCGCGATAACGTCCGCTCGGTGGTATAGACCCGCTTAGCCCACTGCGCCAGCGAGGTATTGTCCGCCGGGCAGCGCTCTAGCGCCGCCAGAATAGGTGACAGTAATTTATCCTGTGAGGTGGGCAGATAGGTGCGTTGTACCGGTGACAACCTGAGTTGATCAATTAATACGTGGGCTAAGCGCATATCTTGCTCGCTTTCCGGCATCAATAAACCACGGGAGAAGCAATCTTCCACAATGGTATTAAAGATTGGACTGACATTAATCAGGCAAGCTGATAGCGGTAACTCATCACACAGCGTAGGTGCAATATCAATGGCACGAAATTGCATCGGCTTACGGTTATGGCTGGAGTGCTCCATGCCGGCCGGTATCCAGACACTGAATTCAGGGGGGGCCAGAAAACGCTGCCCGCCGATACTCATCGCTACCACACCTGACTTTACGCAGATCAACTGCCCGTAAGGATGGGTATGCGGCAAAAACTCAGTATTGGCATTAAAGGCCTCACAGCGAAAGGAAAGGCTCAGTGGCACGGTTGTGGCAACCACCGGGAAAGAGGGTTCTGCCATCGTGAACTGTCTCCTGTAAAAAATGATTCCTGCCGAGATTGTCCTAATCGCAGCAGTTATTGTCTGATTTTCAGTATATAGAATAAATCAGACAACTGTAGACTACGTCACATGTTATTTAGATGAGAATTATTATCATGAATATGTTATTCCCCCTGTTCGCGGTGATCATCTGGTCCATCAATGCCGTAGTCAGTAAGGTCTCTGCCACCGCAATTGATCCCGCCGCCATCTCGTTTTATCGCTGGGTGCTGGCGTTGCTAACGTTAACCCCATTCTTGCTGCTGGGTGTTATCCGCAATTGGCAGGCAATCCGCGTTTATTGGTGGAAATTGATGATATTGGGGATGCTGGGGATGGTGCTGTACCAAAGCCTGGCGTACTACGCGGCTCACAGTGTTAGCGCCCTGTTTATGGGGATTCTCAGTTCGTTAATTCCCTTACTGACTGTGCTTATTAGCATTGTGGTGTTACGAGTCGCCCCCACGGTAGGCATTGCATTAGGTAGCGTGCTGTCATTAGGGGGACTAGTGTGGTTGGTTAGTGCAGGTAACCCGGCACAACTGTTGCAACATGGTATCGGCAAAGGCGAATTGATGATGTTCGGCGCATCGGCATCCTATGCGCTGTATGGCGTATTAACCAAACGCTGGGCGATTCAATTACCCAACTGGCAGTCCCTTTATATGCAGATCGTTTTCGGCGTGGTGCTATTATTGCCTAATTTCCTGATGGCTTCAGATGTGCAATTGACGGCGCAGAATATTCCATTGGTGCTATTTGCTGGGATCCCAGCCTCAATTATTGCGCCTTATTTGTGGATCCACGGTGTGATGCGGTTAGGGGCAAATACTGCGTCGATATTTATGAATCTGACACCGGTATTTACCGCCATTATTGCCGTGGCCTTCCTTCATGAGCAATTACACAGCTATCACCTGATTGGCGGGGGTATCACGCTGGCTGGGGTGATATTAGCTCAGCGCCTGCGCACCCCATTGCGAAGAGCGGCGGCGCAGTAAAAATAAGGTAGCGGCGTATATTCTGCGCAGCTACCCCGGCCCTGTTTTTATTCCGCGCTAACCGCCACCATTGCTGCTTGAGCCTTATCTTTACGATGCAACATCAACACCCCCAGTAATACCAGCGCGCTGCCCAACAATTGGGAGGGAGAGAGTGTTTCGCCCAACAAGAAATATGCAATCACCGCAGTGAAGACCAGTTCCAGCGTTAATAGTAGGCTAGCCACCGCCAAAGAGAGTGTTTTCAAACTGAGATTAAACAGGCCAAACCCCAGTAACGTTGGACCGGCGGCTAAAATTAACAATAGCCCCCAACCAGACCATTGAATGCCATTAGCTCCATGGGATAAGAAAAATAGATCACCCACCATTGGCTGTAACCCAGACAATGGAAACCACAGCAATAACTGATTAAATATCAGTTGGTAGATGGCGGAGAAACCAAAGACGTAAAGAATAGTGTTCCAGACCGGATAACAGCGTTCAGTCGCAATGCGACCAGCCAGAGTATAAAAGCTGTAACCAATACCGGAGGCCAATCCGATAAATAAGCCAACAAAATTAAAGTCTGATGCAGTAATATTCAGGCCATCGCTGACTAAGAAACAACCCAACAGGCTGATAATAATAACCAGTAATTCACGCCAGCCCATATATTCGTTATAGAAAACCCAGCCGAGAAACACGGTAAAACCGATTGAGCAATAGACCAGAATGGTGGAGATCGACGCACCGTTTAAAGCGACAGATTCAGTCCATAGCCCATTAAAGACCGCCAGCAATAAGCCATATGCCGTATAGAATTTTAGCTGGCACCCGCGTAATTTGGCCCATTCCGGTTTGGTCAGAAGTAAAATAGGTAATAACACCATGGCGACCAGTGCTGCCCGCCAGAAAGCCAATACCGAAGTGGGTAGATGATAATGCGCCGTGAGGATGCGAATTATGATGCCGGTAAAACCCAACAACATGGCACTAATAATCGCCAGCAGATAGCCTTGTCGTTTGCCACTAAACCCGCCGTTGCCCGCCCCGATAGAGCCAAATGCTGATGGGAATAAATCTGCCGGAATCGCCATAACAACCTCATAACTACTTTCAGGATATTAATCAGATAGCGATTGTACCCCCCATGTTCTCTGCCACCAGAGCCACTTTCCCACTGATTGATACAGGCCACTTTTTTCCTCTTGAAGCCTTGTTAACCTTGAGTATAGTGACAATATATTATCCACAGTGAGCCACTTTTGGTCGGTGAGACATGCATATTCCGTTAGATCGCCAGCAAGACATTCCACTGTATCTACAAATCGAAGAGGCATTGCGCCGTGCTATCCTCAGTGGGGTGTTTGCTGATGGCGACAAACTGCCCTCAACCCGCACCTTGGCAGCAGAATTATCAGTGAGCCGCCTCACAGTGGATAATGCTTATGCCGAGCTGGCGGCAAAGGGGTTATTACAACAACGTCGCGGCAGCGGTGCCTATGTCTGTCACCTCTCGCCGCCGCCAAGCCATCCGCATCCACGGCTACATGGTGAGTTTCCACTGGATCGTTTTACCACTGTCACCTCAAGGCTGGACGGGTATGCCGATATCCCCTTACCGCCAAATACCATTAATTTTGCTGCTGGCATCGGTAGCCCCAAAATTTTCCCATTGGATGAATTCCGCCAGATCTTGCATTCAATTCTGCGCCGCCATGCTGAAGAAGCATTCAGTTACGGCGATTACTGTGGCTATTATCCATTGCGCGATACACTCAGCCGCATTCTATCCGCACAAGGTATCCCAACACGGCCAGAGCAACTGTTGATAACCAACGGTTCACAACACGCCATCAGTCTGATCAGCCAATCACTGCTGGCCCCAGGTGATAGTGTGCTGGTAGAAGAACCCACTTATGCCGAAGCATTAGCCCTGTTCCGCCTGCATAAAGTGAATATTATTGCTCTGCCCAGCGACCAACAAGGCATGAATCTGGCGACCCTGCCTGCGCTGTTAGCCAGGCATCAACCGAAACTTATCTATTGCATTCCCAACTTTAATAACCCCACCGGACGCTGTATGAGTGAAGAACGCCGCCATCAGTTAGTGCAAATAGCCAGAACTGCTGGGGTGCCGATACTTGAAGATGATTATGTGGGTGACTTGCGTTACAGCGGCAAAAAGCTGCCTTCGCTGCGTTCACTGGCAGCCGCGGGTGAAGTTATCTATGTCAGTACTTTTTCCAAAATGTTACTGCCCAGCATGCGCATTGGTTATCTGGTGGCAGACGCGCCCCATTACATCCAACTGGCGCGCTTAAAGCATGTTGACAGTTTTACCAGCTCGAACCTGATCCAACGGGCGTTGGATGCATTTGTCACTGTCGGGCGCTATGACAAACAACTTCGTCGGGCTTGCCGTTTGTACCGCCAGCACCGTGATGCCATGGTCGATGCCCTCCAGCAGACACTGCCACTCGGCTGCCAGTTTGAAGTTCCTGATGGGGGATTATTTATCTGGCTACAATTGCCAGCAAACGTGCCAATGACTCAATTAATGCCGCTGGCGTGGCAGGCGGGGGTCACTTTCGCTAAAGGTGGCGGGTTTTACCGCGAAGAGTCAGATGGAGAGTTCACCCTCCGTTTGAATTTTGCCGCTAATTCGCCCGAGCTGATTAGCCAAGGAATAGCCAGATTAAGTGCGGCGATTGGTCAGTGCCAAGCATAATATTAATCAAAAAAACGCACCACCAAAAGTCAGACTGAGTCCAACTTTTGGCGTGCGTTTCACTGTGGCGTTGGCTAAACAGCGTTACCTCAGAACGAGGCCAGCCATAAACGCAGTTTCATGCCCCAATAGCTGCTCCATCCGCTGGTATTTTGTACCATTTTGCCTTGATAAAGGATCACTAACGTCGGTGTAACACTGACTTGCCACTGCGCTGACAACTCGCCGCGTGGGTCATTTATCACCGGTAACCGGTAGCCTTTTTTGGTCAGCCAGCGCTCAAGCTGTGGTGCTTCACCAGAGCGTAGTGCCACTGTCATCACATTCTCCCCCTCCTGCACCAATTGATTGACACTGGGGCTGGTGAATTTACACACGCCGCACCATGTTGCCCAAAAATAGATGAGCAACGGTTTGTCCTGGCTCATCGCCTTTAGCGAGACAGTCTGGCCCTCCAGGGTTTGTAATGACACATCGCCCCAATCAGCAGGTACCTGCGGGCTACGCAACCAATCCATCGCCAAAGAGACCACCGTGACCAGTACCAGCAGAATAACCAGCTCTTTACCCCACCGCTTCAAGCGACTCATTTACCCGCCTTAGCCAGTTGCTGCTTCACTATCTCCTCCAGTTGCTCATAGGAAATAGCACCTGGGATCATCTGATTACCAATCAAAGTGGCAGGTGTGCCTTGGATACCCAGTTGATCCGCTAATTTCAGGTTGGTACGCAACACATTCAAGCTCTGCTCGCTTGGTGCTACCGGCGTAACACCGGTTTTTTTCTGCGCCGCGGCAATACTGTCAGCATCGTGGAAACCTTTTTTCGCCATCAAGCGCTGATGAAATGGCAGAAATTGATTCGGATGTTGTTGCCACAGTGTCAACGCCAACCGTGCACTGGTCACCGAGCTTTCCCCTTTAAACGGTAGCGGTTTTATCACCACCGCCACTTGCGGGTACTCCTTCACTACCTTTTCCAGCAACGGATCAAAAGTTTTACAAAATGGGCAGTTGTAATCGGTAAATGAAACCAATGTCAGGGCTGGAGTTGCAGCCCCGAAACGTGGGCTACCAGGGTCTTGGAACAGCGCCTGCTTATTGGCTGCGATAAATTGATCCATTTGCTGCCCTTGCGCTTCATTAGCTTGCTGTTGCAAGGCATTGATGGATTGTTCAAGAATGTCTGGATTGGCGACCAGCGTTTCACGGATTAACGCTTTAATCCGCACTTCCTGCTCCGGCGTAAAAGGTGCCGCCGCCCACAGTGAGGTCGAGATCAGCGCTAACAACACAACCATGATAATTTTCATTCTTTATTTCCTTTAGCATCGGCCAAAATTTTTAATAACACGTCACGGTCCAACAGTGGCGAGAGCACCACACCCTGTGGTTGCTGTGGCCCATAAATTTGATTAAATGGGATTGCGACACTGCCGCGCTGGCGCAAAAACTCAGTAATATCAGCAGAAGGTCGCGTCCAGTCACCGCGTAACGCCACCACATCAGGTGCTTGCAACGCCTGCTGCACATCGTCACGCATCAGGACGTGTATTTTGTTAACTTTACAGGTCACACACCAATCGGCAGTGACATCGACAAACACCCGCTTATGCTCCATCAAGGCTTTCTTAATGGCTGATTCAGTTAATGGCTGCCACGGGATGGTGTCATGTAGCGGTTTGCGCCATAGATTAGCCGTCAGCGAACCCGCCAACAGTAATCCGCCGATAATCAACACCCCGATTAAGCTGACGATTGCGGCAACACGCACGCCATAGCGCCAGCCAATTGCCAGTAATAGCGCTAACAGCAACACTCCGCTAATCACCATCACCAGTTGTGAGCCAATATGGCTCACCATCAGGCTCAGTAACCACAGACTTGATGCCAGCATCAGCCCCCCCATCCCGATACGCAGACGGTTCATCCAACGACCTGGACGGGGCAAAAACAGCACCAATCTAGGCCATAGCGCCACCGCCAACCACGGCAGGCTCATACCAACCCCCAGGGCGGTAAATATGCCCCACAGCGCCGGTAAAGGGGCGGCCAGTGCAAAGGCTACCGCCGTCCCCAAAAATGGCGCGGAACACGGGGTTGCCAGTAGCGTCGCCAATGCGCCCTGTCCAAAGTGGCCGGCCAAACCGCGAGCCCCCGATTGCTCCACACGAGGCGCGGCAATACGGCTATTGAGCGATGAGGAGAGGTTAATTTCGAACAAGCCGAACAGGTTGGCCGTAAAGAGTGCGGTAACCAACACCATAAAGCCGATAAACCAAGGGCTTTGGAACTGAATTCCCCAGCCAAGGGCATGATTACCTAAGCGCAAGGCGGTCATCAGTAATGCCAACAACCAAAACGAAGTCACAATCCCAGCAGACGATGCCAGAAACTGCCAACGAATCTGACGGCGGGTTTGCTGCCCAGTCTGCAAAATAGACCCCAGTTTCATTGCAAGGACCGGAAGCACACAAGGCATCAGATTAAGAATAAATCCGCCCGCCAGCGCCATCACTATCCAAGACCAAAAACGAGTGGAGGATTGCGGTAAAGTGAGCGCTTGCCCAATGGTCACCGTGGTCTCTTGCGCCAGACCCGCATCAGTAATCACCATCGTCAGGGGTTTACCACGTAGATCCCCCACGCCCTCCCCCCAACCATCAGTCGCAGGAACCCGTACCGATAACTGATTACCCTGCACACTGACCAGCGGTTTACCGAGATCCACGTCCGCCAAGGTATCGAAGAACAACTCGGGCTGTTGCCAACCTTCGTCACGCACCGCCAGAATTTGCACCTCGCCATGATCAAAACCAGCTTGGATCTGTTGGGTCAGGGCATTGGCAATGGGTACCTGCCCCATCGCCTGGGCAAAATCATGTTGGAATTGCTGTTGGTTTTCGCCACTTAACGGCGAGGAAAGATCGATGCTAAACGGGTAGTCAGTCAAAATGCAGACATTGCTACAGGTCGATAGGGTCAAGATGCCACTTAGCGTTTTGGGTGCCTTAGCGGAAATGACGATCGGCAGCATGGCCTGCTCGTGATAGCCCTGAGTAGAGATACCAGAAACATCAAACCGTTGTGGTACAGGCCAGTACCATTTTACCGCATCAAGAGCGGTGCTCCAGACAATGGTCGGTGCAATGCCCCCTTCACCCGGTGAGCGCCAATAGGTTTTCCAGCCTTTCTCCAGTTGAACGGAAAGTAACAGGCGGGTTTCACCGCTCGTTGAAGGTTCGGCACGAATCCGCACCTTAGCATGTGAGTTTTGTGGGCTGACCAACCAGCCGCTGTCTGCCGCCCAAAGGGTGGGCATCCATAGCAGTAACAGACAGAACAACGCTGTCTTGCTTAAATTGAACATGATTCTTCTCCAGAAATAGATTAATCACAGCAACCCCAAGGGATGCCGTAGTTATGCCAAAAGCATCTCTATTCCCGGAAAATGCACAATCGCAGATGCACCCTCAAACGGCTGGGTGATATCACTCGGGGTGGTGGAAACCTCATGCGGGTCGGGATCACCGGCCCCAATAGCAAGAGTAATAAACCCAGAGAAAAAATCGCTAATTCGAACAGAACAGGCGGGGATGCCAACAGGGATTTGGCACTTAGCTCACAAGGGGTGGGTGCCTCATCAGCATCGGCAGCAACCTGTGATGATGATGTCTGAAGGAGGTTTTTTTCCAACGCGTGCAGGCTGGCGATGCGTTGTGTCATACAAACTAATATGACTAGGCAAGCCAGGCAGAGGAACCACTTTGCCGCGCGCTGTTGTTTAACCATTATTCGTGTTTAACCATTATCCGTATTTAATTCTAATCCATATAATTCATCAGTAAAATTGATAAATTAGTCTCATTCAAGACCGAGCGCCCATCTTAGCGGCATAATCAAGATTATCAATGTCTGAACTTAAACAATCACTCAAAGTGACATTTAATTACAAACGTAGTTAACAAAAAAAACATAATCTGACGGTATGGGTCGCCCACATTTGCGCGTATCATATTGGTAGCCTGCATCTATTGCCGGGTACTTTATGAATTTCCACAGTATCGCCTCCACAGCGAAGGACCGGTTATATGCAACCTTTGAACGGCCCAAGTGTGCCGATTGCCAATGATCGCAATGTCGCACCGACCAAAATACCTCATCAGGGCCAAGTGGAAGATCAGGCACTTACCCCTGCGCAACGCACTACGCTGGAGAAGCTAATTGTGCGGATCATGGCCCTTAGCCCAATCAAATCTGCTGAGATCTGGGCCGGTCTGCGTCATGATTTATCCTTGGGTAGCACTAGCGACTTACTGGCACGCCACTTCCAGCCCGCTGAGCAATTGCTGCAAACCCGTCTGGCGCAGGCACAGGAAAATCATGCCAATCACCAGTTGCGCCAACAACTGACCGAACTGCTGCCTCAAGGCAACAACCGGCAAGCTGTCAGTGATTTTATCCGCCAGCACTTTGGTCATACTGTATTAAGTCAGTTAAGCCATTCAGAGTTACAACAAGTTCTGGTGCTGCTGCAATCCGGGACACTGAATATTCCACAGCCACAACTGGCAACAATAACTGATCGGCCGTTACTGCCGGCGGAGCATCAGAATATTCAATCGCTAGTAGCAAAACTTAGTGCCGCAACCGGCGAGCAACCGGCCAAAATATGGCAGGCATTATTTGATATGGTGGGGGTGAAAAGTAATGATCCGTTACCTGCACGCCATTTCCAGATACTCAGCCAGTTTTTACAGACCAAAGTGGCACTCAGCCAGCAAACAGCACCTACATTGGTTAACTTGCAAACCGCGTTGAAACAGCCCGCTGATGCGCAGGAACAACAATTATTAATTGATTACAGCCAGAGTCGCTTCCAGGCCAGTCCCACGCCGCTGACGCAAGCGCAGTTGAACGACATTATCAATGTCCTGTTTACCGCCAGATTGGATCGGGCCAATGCAGCCCAACGTTTAGCAGAAGATCAAAAAATTCTGCAACCAGTGATTAACCCGCTAATTGCCGCCTTACCTCAATCATTACAGCCATTGTTGCAAAAACCGTCACTGGCATTTGTGGCGCTGATTATAGTGATGGTCTTTTTGTTGGCTATCTTCTTCTAATGACAGATGTCGGCTCAGGTTATTTCCCGCTGAGCCGCGCCTGTGACTATCATAATAACCACCAGCCAACCAGAGCACTCCACAACAAAAATGGTAGTGAGTAAGCATGGAATTTTAACCAAATGGCCGGCTCTGCCGCCATTCTCAGCGCAATTAAATTAGCCATAGAACCCAACACAAAACCAAAACCACCAATATTGACCGCATAAGCCACCAGCGCGCTGGAAGGCAGATAATTAAGCAGCAATATTGTGGCGGGGACATTACTGATCAGTTGCGATAGGCCAATAGCCAAAATATAGGCGGCAGCCGTAGACAATGTTTTGATTTCACCGAACAGCGATTGTAAAGCAGGTAATTCCGTCAGTAGGCGCACGTCAATAAACATCGCCATAAAGACCACAATCAAGCTCCAGTCAATGGCCAGTAACACCCGCCGCGCCAATAGCAATAAACCGGCAAAAACGATAAGTAGCCCATAACCTGCCCAGCCCAAATCCACGCAGATAATAAAAATCACATACAGCGCCAAACAACTCAGCAACAGGCGGAACTGGTAAGGATAAATCGGGCTTGAGGCCTGTTTCTTTATCTTACGCGCCGGGAAACGCCACCATGTTACCGCGAATAATGTCAGCAGAATAATGGCTGCTAAAGGTGCCATTTGGCGAGTAAAACCGATAAAAGAGAGTTCGGAACGGCTCCATAACAGAATATTTTGTGGGTTGCCGATCGGTGTTAATAGCGACCCAGCATTGACTGCCAGCGCCGAGAAAATGATCAGACGAGAAACCGGCAGAGACGATATTTTTTTCAACGTCAAAATCAGTGGAATGATGATAAATAGCGCCACATCATTGGTTAGAAAGGATGACAACAGCGCCGCGGCTAAGACTAAAAACAGCGCCAAATGCCGCTCAGTGTGGAGTGTATTAATAATCTTCCGACCAATAAAATCGAAGTAACCGCTGACCTCAACCCCTTTAGTCAGTAGCATTAATCCCAATAAAGTAACAATGGTGGTCCAGTCAATAAACTGTGGAAAGGAGACAATTTGGGCCGGCATTAAGACGGTTAACCCTATCCCAAAGATCAATAGAATATGTAATAGACGATCTTCCAGAAAAGGTCTGAATAGTGTTTTTACTGCTCGCTGAGTCGTGGCAAATAATGTCATTAGAAAATCTACAAACGGCCTGGGGCTGACAAAGAGAGATTACGTTAGCGTAGCCTATCATTTTATGCCAGCCCCTATTATCTACTGGCTGCCGCAACCTGCGGCGAGGTAGTGTGAACTTAACTTTGCGTATTGTGTTTTATCGCTTTTCTGAAATCATCCATTGAACAGAACCCGTTAGCATCAATCGGACAGCCCTTAATTTCCAGCGTGACACGTTTTGGTGGTGCCTGAAGGGTCAGCGGCATCTTATTACGAATTTGCTCAGTCGACAGATAGATATATTCGATCTTCATCATATCTTTATTTTGTTTCGTATCTTTCCAGCGCTCAAATACCACTTTGCCGCTGATTGGCGTTTTCTCATATTGGTCTGGCAATTGGTACTCTTTAGTCTTAAGGGCTGCCAACAATGATGCAATATTAGAGTCATGCCCAACCAATACCGCCAATTTAGCTTTCTGCGCTGCTAATTCATTAGGCGTTTTCTCACCGACGGGATCAAGAGCAGCACTGATAAAACCGACTAACTTCTCAGCCGCATTATCCGCAATGGCAGGAGAACCAAATAACGTCTCATGGTAGAGATTTTTGATATCGATTAATTTACGCCACTCTTCCGCTGACTGAATCCGTCCCCAAGCCACATCTTTAATCGGAAAACCCTCGTAATATTGCAGCATAAACGCATCTGATGCACCGGTACCTAATTTTAACGGGCCGGTAATGCCTGGCTCTTTATTTTGTACCAATACAATATTGGTTGGCTGGGTACTCCAGTCACATTTCTTATCCGTTAAACAGGCGGGTGATTTTTTATAATCCAATACGCGGGAAAGTAAGTCGTAATTAGGCTGTAAACGTTTATTCAGCCCTTCGACCCCACCCGGCCCGGCGTGTTGATTAATCGATGCCAAGGCTTTTTCTTTAAATTCTGGTGTGACATCTAGCGTGATGATCGGATTAAAAACCGGATCCATTTTGCCGATATCTTTTTGGTGCGCCACTGGCACATTACAACCAGGGAAAGCGCCGAATAAGAAATGCTGCGCGGTACCAATGGTCCTTGGCAAGCTGTTAGCATAAGTAAATACCGTGGTATCTGCCGGGCATCCTGCCGCTTTCAGCAATTTGGCATTAACCAGCCACTCGCGGAAATACCCCCCCATCATCGCCTCAAGCTCTGCCCCTTTCGGTGTCAGATACCCTCCTGGGGTGGTCCATTGTGGCCATTTATCTGGTGTCGCACTGGAAAGCATATCGCCATAATTAACTAAAGGTGCGCGTATACCATGCCGGCTCATCACCAGCACTTGTTCAAGTTTATAGTTGTCACTTTTATCCTGTGCTACAACATGGGTTGACGCTGGCAAGAGTAGCGCTAATAGTGTCAGGGTGTATGCCGTCTTTATTTTTATCATCCTAATCTCCGTCATCCTGTTGATGGTAATAGTGTAAAAATAGATAGAAGAATAAATAGATTTTTCTATTGCTACAGATTTGTTACAACAAACATGATAGACAGAGATAACAGCTATAGTCGGAGTCTTGTCACAGTTCCGCTAATTGCTTCGTTACAACGTATCCGGGTGTTTCCGCATCGTTAAACTCTTATCCATACTCAGTGCTGATGTTTGCATAGGAATAAACTAATGAAAATTTTGGGTCTTATTGGCGGAATGAGTTGGGAGTCAACCATCCCTTATTACCGGATGATTAACCAGCAGGTTAAAGAACAACTTGGCGGTTTACACAGTGCCAAAATCATTCTCTACAGTGTCGACTTCCATGAGATTGAACAACTTCAGGCCAAGGGTGACTGGGAAACCGCAGCACAGTTGCTGTCTGATGCCGCCGTTTCATTAAAAAATGCCGGGGCTGACGTCATCGTGGTATGCACCAATACTATGCACAAAGTGGCTGATGACATTGAAGCGGCCAGCGGATTACCGTTATTGCATATCGCCGATGCCACTGCCGCACAAATTAAGCAGCAAGGGATCAATAAAATTGGCTTATTGGGTACCCGCTACACCATGGAACAAGATTTTTATCGGGGACGATTGACGCAAAAACACGGTATTGAGGTGATTACCCCCGATAGTATCGATCGCGAGATTGTTAACCGTATTATTTATGAAGAGCTGTGTCTGGGCGTTATCAGTGAAACTTCCCGTCAGGAATATCGCCGCATTATGGGCAAATTAGAACAGCAAGGCGTGCAAGGTATTATCTTTGGTTGCACTGAAATAACATTGTTGGTTAACGCACAAGACGCGAGCGTGCCGGTATTTGATACCACCGCAATACATGCCTGTGCGGCCGCAGAATATGCACTGAAATGCTAATGGTGATTATGCCCCATTTCCCAATGGCAGCAGAGCTTAACACCGCTTACTCCGGCCTCCCTTGCAAGGCTCAGCAATAGGCCGGGTAATAAAGGCTGCTACATCAATGCGCCATTACGTTCGAAAAATATCAACCGCTAATAATATTCCGTCCCGCCGCTTTTGAGTTATAGAGCATTTTATCTGCGCGAATTAATAGTTGTTCCTGTGCTTCATTTTGCCCCAGCTCCACCACACCTAAACTCATTGTCACATTGATATTCCCTTCCACGGGCATGGTTTCGATACGTTGCCTGATTTTCTCGGCGATACATTTAGCCTCATTTAATTGCGTGTTAGGTAACACAATCATAAACTCATCGCCGCCCCAACGGCCTAAAACATCAATTTCCCTAATATTATTCCTAATCACATCAACAATATGCGTCAAGGTTAAGTCCCCAACAGAATGGCCATACTTATCATTAATAGATTTAAAATTGTCTAAATCCAACGAAAGCAATGACAACGGCTGGCAAAATCGTTTTGCGCGGTTATATTCGTGCTTGAGTACTTTTTCCAGCAAATAACGGTTAGCCGCAGAGGTTAATACATCTGTTTCAGATAGACTTTTTTTGATATCGAGTTGCTGTTGTAAGCGGAAATTGGTTTCGCGTAATTCAACGGTTCGCTCTTCGACTAACGCTTCCAGAGATTTATTCTTTAACTCTAACTTTTCCAGACGATGCTTTTTGTCATGGATATTACGGTGAGCGCCGATCATCCTCGATACTGAACCATCACTATTACGCTCAATCACCTTGCCGCGATCTTCAATCCACACATAATCGCCATCATGAGTCCGGCAACGGTATTCAATCTGGTATCTCTCGGCCTGATTATTAATATAGGCATCAAACTGAAACATCACTCGGTCAAAATCATCTGGATGGATGATTTTCTCCCAAGTATGGACTGTATTTTCAAATGCATCGGCGGGATAGCCCAGCATTTCATACCAGCCAGTATTACGATAAACAAATCCATTGTTGGCATTCCAATCCCAGATACCATCACTTATCACTTCCAGAATTTCATGAACAACGCGCTCGTTTAAATCGGCAATCTTAACCTTCTGATCACTTGGATTATGGCTCATTGAACTACCCTGCTGTGTTGGTAAATTAAAAGACAAAAATAAAATTGTTTAATTATTGTTCTAATATTGTAATTGACGTTTTTGAGCAGGCAAGGATTTTTTAACTTCAAATTTGGCTTTAAAGGAATAAAAAACATTAAAAATAGCTGAAATTAGAGCTAACGCATTAATATTCAATCACCTACATTTTATAATGTTATTTACCTTGGTTATTGAGTATAAGATATTTTTATGAATAGTCAGTGATCAACTAGTCTTCTTTGATACAAAAAGATGAAATTACTAAAAAAGGTTAATCACCTGATGATTATAGTATTTTTCTGTAGAAGTGTTTATTTATAGCGAATAAAAAGGCCCGCGATTGCTCGCGGGCCTTAATGACTCAGTATCAATGAGCAGAAATATCTGCGATTGACCTTATTTCTGGTATTTACGCATGACCAGAGTGGCGTTAGTACCACCAAAACCGAAGCTGTTAGACATAACAGTAGTCAGTTCGCGCTGAGTTGGCTCAGTGATGATATTCATCCCTGCCGCTTTCTCATCCAGATTTTCAATATTGATGCTTGGTGCGATAAAGCCGTGCTCTACCATCAACAGGCTGAAGATAGCTTCATGCACACCCGCCGCACCCAGAGAGTGACCGGTCATGGCTTTTGTTGAGGAAATAGCTGGCGTGTTATCACCAAACACCTCACGAATCGCGCCCAGCTCTTTCACATCACCAACCGGTGTAGAAGTGCCATGTACGTTCATGTAGTCAATTGGTGTATCAACACCTGCCATTGCCATCTGCATGCAACGAACAGCACCTTCACCTGATGGTGCAACCATATCAGCACCATCAGAGGTTGCGCCGTAGCCAACAATCTCAGCGTAGATGTGAGCACCACGCGCCAGAGCATGCTCAAGTTCTTCAACCACCACCATACCGCCACCACCGGCGATTACGAAGCCATCACGGTCTTGATCATAAGTACGGGAAGCTTTAGCCGGAGTTTCATTGTATTTGGTCGACAACGCGCCCATGGCATCGAACTCGCAGGCCATTTCCCAGCACAGTTCTTCACCACCACCCGCAAACACTACATCCTGCTTGCCCAGTTGGATTAACTCCAAAGCATGGCCAATACAGTGCGCAGACGTCGCACAGGCAGAGCTGATTGAATAGTTAACACCTTTGATTTTAAAGGGGGTTGCCAGGCACGCGGACACACCAGATGCCATGGCTTTGGTCACCATATAAGGACCAACACCTTTCAAACCGCGCGGGGTACGCATTGCATCAGAACCGGCAACCTGATTACGGGGTGAACCACCACCGGAACCCACCACCAGCCCACTGCGGAAATTAGATACCTGATCGTCTGACAGGCCAGAGTCTGCTATCGCTTCTTCCATCGCAAGAAAAGCATAAATTGAGGCGTCGCTCATAAAACGCAGCACTTTGCGATCAATGAGGTCTTTAGGCTCAGATGCCAGCTTTACATCGCCCCATACGTGGCTACGCATACCTGCGTCTTTAAATTCCTGAGCGAAAGTAATGCCAGAGCGGCCTTCCTGCAAAGATGCCAGAACTTCCTGCTGGTTATTACCAATGCTGGAGACAATACCCAAGCCAGTAATTACTGCACGCTTCATTCAATACCTCTTCCACTTATTTTACATTCGGGATTTTGCAACGCACTTTAGCGTACAGTTGTACGCCGAACAAGTCCGATCAGCGTAATATACCCAGATAATTTTACGATTTGCACGCGGCCGGTCACATAGTTAGAATCGCCCTACCCCTTGAGATACGAGTCTTTCAACGTGAGCCATCCCCCAATCCAAACCGCGACATTAAGCTGGAATGAACAGGGTACACCTGTATCGGAACAGTTTGGTGACATCTATTTTTCCAATGAAGATGGGCTGGAAGAGACTCACTACGTTTTTCTTAAGGGGAATGGCTTCCCTGAGCGTTTCATTCAACACCCGTGGGATAACTGCATTTTTGCCGAAACGGGCTTCGGGACTGGCTTAAATTTTCTGACATTATGGCGCGATTTCGCTCAGTTCAAACAGCAACACGCCAGTGCAAAACTCCAGCGATTACACTATATCAGCTTCGAAAAATACCCCCTACAGGTGGCAGATTTAGCTGCCGCCCATGACCGCTGGCCAGAACTGGCATTTTTTGCCGAACAATTGCGCGCGCAATGGCCGTTACCTCTTGCTGGCTGCCATCGTATTCTGCTAGCGCAGGGGAGTATCACTCTGGATCTGTGGTTTGGTGATGTCAATACCTTACTGCCCCAGTTGGATGCCAGCCTGAATAATCAAGTAGATGCCTGGTTTCTTGATGGCTTTGCCCCGGCGAAAAACCCCGATATGTGGAATGATATGCTGTTCAATGCCATGGCGCGGATGGCAAGGCCGGGGGGCACTTTTGCCACATTTACTGCCGCCGGATTTGTTCGCCGTGGTTTGCAACAAGCAGGTTTTGACGTAGCTAAAGTGAAAGGTTTTGGGCAAAAACGTGAAATGCTCACGGGCAGATTGCCGCAAAGCATCGGGTCAGCCTCAGCGCCTTGGTACCATCGGCCAGCCGCGGTCCGTTGTGATGATATCGCGATCATTGGCGGCGGTATCGTCAGTGCATTGACAGCATTAGCCTTATTGCGCCGTGGGGCCAAGGTCACGCTCTATTGCGCCGATGCACAACCGGCGCAAGGTGCATCAGGTAACCGGCAAGGTGCGCTCTATCCCCTGCTAAACGGCAAAGATGATGCACTGGAAAACTTTTTCACCAGCGCATTTACCTTTGCCCGCCGCCAATATGATCAATTGTTAGCACAAGGCATTCATTTTGATCATCAATGGTGCGGTGTCAGCCAATTGGCATTTGATGAAAAAAGCCGTGGCAAGATTGATAAAATGCTGCAAATAAGCTGGCCGGTGTCATTCGCCGAAGCCATGAGCCGTGAACAGCTCAGTGCGCTCGCGGGGCTGGATTGCGCCCACGATGGTATACATTATCCCGCCGGAGGCTGGTTATGCCCATCAGACCTCACCACAGCGCTGCTGCTGCTGGCCCAACAAAAAGGCATGGCATGCCACTATCAGCATGAACTGAGTCAGTTAGAGCATGTTGACGGGCAATGGCAGCTCAGCTTCCAGCAACTCAGTGCCCAACCCATCGATAGCCAACAACCACTGACGGCGAAACAACATGCTACAGTGGTGCTGGCCACCGGCCACCGCTTAGCTGAGTGGCAACAAACCCAGCATCTGCCACTGTCAGCCGTGCGCGGGCAGGTCTCGCACATTCCCACGACCTCAGTACTCAGTCAGTTGCAGCAAGTGCTGTGCTATGACGGCTATCTGACGCCAGTGAACCCGGCTAACCAGCATCACTGTATTGGTGCCAGTTATCAGCGCGGCGATATTGCCACTGATTTTCGTGCCGATGAGCAGCAAGAGAACCGGGACCGCCTGTTACGCTGTCTGCCACAAGTAAATTGGCCGCATCAGGTTGATATCAGTGATAATCAAGCGCGCTGCGGGGTGCGTTGCGCTATTCGTGATCACTTACCGATGGTGGGCGCGGTACCGGATTATGCTGCAACACTGGCACAATATCAGGATCTGCCACGCAAAATTCAGCGTGGTGATGAGATAGCGCCAGCGCCGGTATGGCCGGAATTATTCATGGTGGGAGCTTTGGGGTCACGGGGGTTGTGCAGTGCGCCATTGGTGGCAGAAATTTTGGCCGCACAAATGTTTGGGGAACCGCAGCCATTAGATGCGCCGACGCTGGCGGCACTCAATCCCAATCGATTTTGGATTCGAAAATTGCTAAAAGGCAGGCCGGTACAACAGCGCGTTGCGAGGTTATCTTAGCGGGCAGCTCGCGGGGTGGCTTGCAGCGACGTCAAAGTCATTGGAGTCGCAGAGGCGAGGCCAAATAACGAACATCGCTACCCCCCCCCGCGACTCCAGCAATGAACGCTATTTTATAGCTTGCTCAAGTAAACGATCCCATAAACCCAATACCAAAACCTGATCCGGTGGGGAAAGCTCCCCGGCTTTGATCGCTTTTTCCAGGCTGGTCTGCACGCGGGCATGTAACTGCTCAGCCGTATGTTCACCAAACTCTTCAGATTCTGCCACGGCTAGGGTCAGATGGCCGCGCAGATAGCCGCCGGCAAATAAATCATCATCACTGGCGTGCTCTACCATGTCATCAATCTGCGCTAATATGTGCGTTTCGAACTCTGCGATCATCAACTTTCCTCAATAACCCGTCATATTTCAAAGCGCAGGTGTGTTGGCAGCATTCATTAACCCGAATCACTTACCGTCGTGGGCTCATCGGGATTATGAGCCTCATCAGAGGCTCACCCTGCGGGCCAGCGCAAGCGCTATTCAAAATGATTTACACCCAATTTGTATCTTGCTTGCCGCCTTCCTACACCTTGAAATCTATTGGGTTATATTCTATATCCAAAAATAATGGCGTTACAGCCAGGCTGCAAGCTACACGAGATCTTCCGGGTAAGGGAAAAGCGCGGCTACCAACGGCGGCGTATTGTAAAACGATTGTAGTGCCTGAATAAAGCCCGCAGATCGTGGGGATATACCGTTTTCTAAATTCCACAACACTTGTTCGCGTACTTTGCGCTGGAATGTTATGCGATCCGGCTCACAATCCCCCTCCAGGTTGTCGCAACTGACGTTGAAAGGGAAACCCGCCGCTACACAGAACATCCATTCCAGTGCCTGTGGCTTGATCTCAACCACTTCAAACTGGCTCTGGGTTAATGCATCACGCCCATCCGGGCAGTACCAATAACCAAAATCGACCAACTTGCGCCGCTCTTCACCGGCAATACACCAATGGGAGATCTCATGCATTCCGCTGGCATAATAACCATGGGCAAAAATCACCCGATGATAGGGAAATTCGTCATCGGCAGGCAGATAAATAGGCTCATCGTCACCTTTTACCAGCCGGGTATTATATTGGTCGCTAAAACAGGCATTAAAAACATCGATTAATTGCTGATAATCATGGGTCATACTTGGGTCCGTAAGAGCGGTATCGTCAGCGACAGTCAGGCTCACTGCTATTTTGATACCTTAAGTTATGCGAAAACGTGTAACCCTAACCAGGAGGAGATCTCAGAACCGTGGCTGTCATACAGCAGCTTGCAGCTCATTACGAATGACACCACGACAATCATTGGGCGGATTAATTTTTGGCCTTTGGTCAACACCATATGTGCACCAAGGCGTGCGCCCAACACCTGCCCTACTAGCATCACCAACCCGATACTCCACACTACTTTGCCGCCGACGATGAAGAAGGTCAGGCCACCCAAGTTGGAGGTAAAATTAAGCACTTTGGCATGAGCGGTGGATTTTGCCAGATTAAATCCGCACAGCGTCACAAAGGCCAGCGCATAGAAAGAACCGGCTCCGGGGCCAAAGAAACCATCATAAAAACCGATACCACCGCCAGCAATCAAGGCAAAGGGTAGTGCGGATAGACGGCGCTGCTGATCAACTTCACCCAGCTTGGGAGTGAGCAGAAAATAAACACCAATCCCTATCACCAGCAATGGCAGAATTTGCCGCAAAATATCGGCCCGCATATGCTGAACCAAAATAGCACCCAGCATTGAGCCGACCAGTGTTAGAGCAATGGTCAGCTTTTGCTCTTTTAAATTCACCGCCCCACGGCGGATAAAATAGAGGCTGGCGGATAATGACCCGCCGACCGATTGCAATTTATTGGTCGCCAACGCCTGTGCCGGTGGTAATCCAACCGCCAGTAATGCCGGCACGGTGAGCAAGCCTCCGCCACCCGCAATGGAATCAATAAAACCCGCCAATAAGGCGACGACAAACAGTATCCCTAAAACCTCAGGGCCCAGCGTAAACCAATCCATGATTTATTCCGCAGCAAAATGCGCATTAAATAGTGCAAGTGATTGATTTTAATATTCTTATCACTTACAGCCCCTTTATTTTATCCGGTTTATTATCCGGTTTATTGTTCACTGCTAAAAGCGGAGTATACCTGTCAGTGTGGGCATTATAAAAGGATGAGTGGCGAAGTGAAGAAGTAAATATTTAGTATCTTATCGATCGGTTTCCGTAAAAACAGATTGAACTACCCATTCAATATACTGTATAAAAAACCAGTTACTTAATGAGGTATGAAATCATGAAAGTTGAACTGGTTTACGATAAGCGAAACGTGAAAGAGATACCAGGTGCCAATGAACTGATCCTGGCTGAACTAACCAAGCGCGTGCACCGTGTCTTCCCTAAAGCTGAGGTCAAGGTTAAGCCAATGCAAGCGAACGGTATCAATACCGACGCCAGCAAAGGTGATAAGGCTATTCTCAATCGACTGGTTGAGGAAATGTTTGATGAAGCAGATCAGTGGCTGGTTATCGATATTTAATTGAGGGGGGATTTATGCTGCGTGTCGAAGTGACTATAGATAAGCTGAACGCGAAGAGTTTTCCGGCTGGCTACACCAACGCACTTACCGAAGAATTAACGAATCGCCTTACCCGTAAATTTAGCGATTTTGACGTAAAAGTGAGGTTTGCAGGGGCTGATGGGTTAACGGTTCTTGGCGGATCCAGTGAGGATAAGGATACAGTCGAAGAGATTTTGAAGGATACGTGGGAAAGTGCTGATGATTGGCTCCAGCCTTAAGCCACCAGCCAATAATGCGAATGTATAGGCCGGGCAATTAAGCCCGGTGTAGCGCGCCTAAAAAAATGAGAAAACGATTCAGATAGTTTGATAATTCAAAAGCTAGATTGGTTTTCTCATTTTACATGACTTTTATATTAACCTGTGACGCTCTTCTGCTGGGATGTATTTGTAGATAGTTTTAGGTGATACATCGAGCACCAAAGCCACTTGATGCATGCTTGCGCCATTTGCAAACATTCGTCTAGCTCGCGCAACAACTTCAGTTGTCATTATCCTGCGCCGCCCTCCTACTCGGCCCTCAGCCCTAGCAACAGCAAGGCCAGCAAGCGTGCGCTCCACTATTAGCTCGCGTTCCATTTCTGCCAGTGCTGACATGACATGAAAGAAAAACCGGCCCATCGCAGTGCTGGTATCAATGCTATCGGTCAAACTACGGAAGTGCATACCACGGTCTTTAAGCTCTTCAATCAAACCAATTAGGTGGCGAACGCTACGCCCCAGCCTATCAAGTTTCCACACAACCAATGTATCCCCTTGCGACATGGTGCGCATTGCGCGCTTCAAACCTGGTCGGTCTGATGATTTACCGCTAATTTTATCTTCAAATATTTGTTCGCAATTTGCACTAATAAGAGCGGCTCTCTGCAACTCGGTATTTTGGTCATTTGTTGACACTCGGATATAGCCAATAAGCATGTTTTATTCCCCATTAAAAATGATTGGAGTGTGTCACTTTTATGGGAATGGCTAAAGTATCAATAGTCTCGCAAACCTTGGTTTGGGCGACGTCGTACATCTGCCGCAGTTAACTGGGGTTGTCGGCACGTCACGCAATGCAAAAATGAGTGTTACAGCAGCATCGGCAACAGCCACTTTCACGGCAGATGAAATCGTTGTCCAAACGGAGTTGGGTGGGCTGCAATATAAGCTCGCTAATTTCAACAAGACAATTAACCTGGCTACAACGGGCGCGGGAGGAATGAATACAGGCACTGCACCTGTCAGTGGGTTCGTTGCTTTATATGCGATTTACAACCCGACAACTCAAGTGTCAGCCTTGTTTGCTGTTAACGCGACATCGGCAGCTGTACCAGAAACTTGCGCTGTAACCATGCCAACTGGGTATACAGCTTCAGCATTACTAACTGTTGTACCCACTGATGCATCATCGCGCTTTAATGTTGTGATAGTGCAGGGGCGGCATGTCTCAATTCAATACACAGCCATGTACGGTACTACATCAAATGTTGCCAGCTCTCCGATAAGCGTGGGTGGGGTAATCCCAAGAAATGCAATCAGCGTGTCTGGCTCGATTACAATGTCATCAACTACTGCGGGGCCAATTTCAGCAGACATAAGCGGGGCTGGCGCGATAGGTAATCAACGCATTGCTAATTATATGAATGCAACAGAAAGCCACACATCAAACTTCAGTGAAGTCCCTATTATCACACCAACCACTATTACACTTGCGGTTAGCAGTAGCACCAGCACTTTCAGTTGTTATTTTTATGCTGCGGGGTATTCAATATGAAACATGTAAATATAGTTGATGGGATTGTTGTGGCTGAGTTTTCATGCCCGCAAGATAAAAAAGAATGGCCCAATATTGTAGCAGTTGAAGATGATGATCCGCGCTACATTGAGTTCATCGAATTGCCTTATAGCGCGAGATTAGATGAGTAATCATCACTGTTATCAAGCCGGGCCTAATAGCTCGGCTTCTTCTTTCACAATTAATTAACCGAAGGCCAAGTAATATCAGGTGCTTTTGATGTATCAGTCCGCATCAATAACACTCGGTATTTCTTCCATATTGCAAGTTCAGCTACTTCATTATCTTCAGCATAGCCCCCATCAACCGAGTCTTGTCGCCAGCTAATTTCTGAGTCAGCAACCGCTTTTAACTGGCTCTTTTTAGCATTAGCATTAGCGACTAACTCATCATGAGTGAGAGGGGGTAAATCTACCCACTCAGGACGTCCATCAATGACGCCTAGCATTTCCCCATTTGGCGGCGTCTGTTTCCAGAACATCGCGACTTCCTCGTCTGTTGCCAAAACTGCATCAACGGGCCACGAATCCTCAGTGTAAGTTCCATCCTCTTTCCATGCTGTAGGAATGAATGATTTCAATGATGGTGAAAAATAAGCAGTTGTCATTTTAGTTTCCTATTGCGAATACAAATGCTGAAAAGGCACCCGCTACACCATTAGCGCGTAAGTGAAAGTTGGTCAGAGTTTTCGGCGTGGGGTCTGAAATGTTGTTGAACGAGATAGTCGGAAAATCCGTACCTGCGACGCCAAAGCGGTGAAATATCCCCCACACGCCCAAGCGCGAATTTGGAAATGGCGTCGGGTAAATCCATGGGGCATCGCCGCTGGCCCCTGACGTTACCAGACCCCATTGCACAATCAGCCCGCCAGGAACATCAGGGATTCGAATATAGTCATTCGCTGTGAAAGTCCGTTTGTTAAATAGACTCATGACCGCTGCGACAGTTGGCAGCAAATTTGTTGCGGTACCGGCTGCCATTTGTGCGTTAGTCGCAACCCCTTGTTTTGCTGCGTCGCCCAAACCAAGGTTTGCGAGAGTTGCAGCAACAGCAGCGGGGCCAGCGGTGTTAATTTCAGATAAATTATTGGCAATTTTTAACGACGCAACATCAACCGCTCTAACAGCTTTAGGGGTCGCGGCGAGTGTTTCGCTAGTGCTGTTGGTTGCATTACTTAATTGGACAATCCCTTTTTGGGTTAATGAGGCGTCTTTAAGATCAGGAATTCCCTCGTCAATCAGCTTCTGTATCGATAAAAGCACTTGATTAAACGTATCACTATCAGCCTCTATTTCAGCGGCTGTTAGAATACTCATTAATTCACGCTGAATGGTATTAAACCACTCTGCTGGCAATATCGTAGGTGGAACACCACCAGCAACATTGCCGTCGGTAAATTCGCCATTACTGTCAGCACGCGTATTCGGTATATCGCCAATTTTTTGCATAGATAATCCTCGCCAGGAAAGGCGCTTTAAATTAATAGATATTGATTAGTTAGCTAACGTAGCCAAATTTAAGGATGGTATGAGAAGGGTTTAATACGGTTAATCGACATTCAAGCTGTTTGTTTCCCCACGAACGCAGGGGATCACTGCAATAAGTTAAACCGCACTGGGCATAATTGATGGTGGTTTCTGGTGCGGTAATCAGCCAGGTGAAGGGCCACTCGTCACCGTTTAAAGCATCACCACAAACGGACATCCCGGCACAGGCTTGCCGGTATTGGGTGATAGCAATGGAGTAACCCAATGCCTCCGCAACACGAATAAAATAAGTAACAGACTGCCCACCAATACCAAACAGTTTGGATACTACGGCCCGCTGCCGCTGGATAATGCTGTCAATCTCACCTATCGCGCATAAATCAGGTAATCCGAGCGTCGCTTCCCACTCAGGAAGCATTGCCGTTGCTGTTGATGGAAAAGCCGCATCAAGCAAATCACGGGCATCTTCATCGCTACGTTGAAAGGATTGGGCTAGTGCGCGTAAAGTATTGGTTTGAATACCGTTAAGTTGTCGGGGCCAAACCAGACCACCAGGCATTAGTGCTTGAAGAGCGGCGGTATATTCATTAACAGAATATCGACTCATGGATAGGTCACCGTTCCCCGGACAGGTAACTTACCGGTTTCAAGCTGAATATTAGTCGTCGGTGAATCAAGAATAAAACCACCGGTTCCTGCAACATCACCGATGGCCAGCAGCAGTGACGACAATAAAATTTTTCCACCCGGCTCACCCTCAGTAAAAAACACCTCATCAATAGCCGTATTTATTGCCGAGGTAGTTTCACTGGATGCCGTAGAAATGCCACTAATCACAAAATTTACGGGTGCTGCTACCGGTGCGCAAACATAAATGATGGCGATAATGGGCTGTAAGGGATAGACATGATCTGCAACACGCCCCTGATCACCCGTTGCTTTTACTGCGCCCCACTCTTCAAGCTGAGAGACGCCATCAGTCCCGACCGGAAAACCACCTGAATCATTGCCATCGCACATGATATAAATGCCAACCGTACCTACCCCCTGTAAGCGACGCTTCACCCAACAACGTGTCACACCAGGCACGGCCAACGCCCAATTTCGATAATCGGTATCGTTGCCACCTTGCGGGGTATTTTGATAGGCCAGTAACATACGAGAACGAAAAGCATCTTCTGATTCAATATCAGCGCCGCCAGATATCTTAACTATCGCTGTGGCCACTGACAGGACACCATCAATTGCAACGTCGAGTGTAAGAGACGTTCCGGCATCCGCATTCCCCGCGATACCGCCGCCAGTAGTGTCATCCAATACGCTGGGGAGTACAGCAGTGATTGAACCGGTGGCGGTACCAACAGCCCCCAGTGTTAACTCATGGTCGAGACTGTATTGATAACCATCGGCCCTGTTTAAAAGGCTACCGGCGCTAATGATACGGCCTACGGTCCCACTAAACTCGACTGTAGGAGAAGTTGCAGGGTTGGCGGGTTTGCGGAAAACATCTTTCAACGCAGCCCACGCGGCAAGATATTCGTCAGTGGCATTATAAGGCGTGGATTGCAGCGCGATATAATCCAGATAACCATAATGTAAATGCGCCATTCCGGCATCAGCATCACTGATCACACCGATATTGGAGAAGCGCAATAAATTACCGCCTGTCTTGAGTTCTGATTGAATATAAGACAGGTTGCGCTGGCGCAGTTCACTTAATGTGGGGCGATTAAATGGCATGTATTAGGTCTCCCATACCCATGAGAATTTAACTGAAGCCTGTGCTTTAGCCGGTTGTTGATAGTTGATAATGAGATTTAATCGGTTGGGAAACACTATCTGAGCATTGGTACTTATTGCGGTCACCACGCCATCATCAACCAGCCAGGCCAAAGCTTCATTAGCATAGTCCTCAGCCTTTAACGCGACTTTAGTCGTGAGTTTTTCGCGGCGAAGCAACCACAAACGGGAACCTATCGGATACGCTGATCCGGTATCACCCCACCACCCTCGGCGGTCATCGCCATCGATAGCATCATCACTACGGGCCAACCGGTCCGTGAACAGGCTAATTAAAATGGCAGTCTCTAAATCATCACCCTCCAGCAAGCCACCGCCGCCGGTTTGCCAGTCGCCCAGCAATTTGTCCGGTTCCCAGACTGTTTTGATATCTGTTGTCATTCAACCACCTTGCCCGTCACTTCACTGGTTAATGTCGAACTACCACCCTGAACATTTTTAAGTTGGTGATTGTGGGTGTTATAGGCTTCGCGCAGGGTTTTCAGTGTGGTGCCATTGCTGTCTGCGTTATCGACAATATCGCCGCTAACCTCTAATAACGGCGTATTTAGCCGTACTTTTCCCGAGGCATTAATCGTCACCTCAGTCGCATTATTAACCGTGACCGGCTGGCCATTGGCTTCAATAATAATGCCTGTTTCAGTTAACTTGACGTATTGCCCCCATTGCGAATAAATCACCGTTTCACCCGTATTGAGTCCGGTGTGGCGAAAAGACTGATGATTTGAGCCAATAATAACTGCGCTTGATCGGTCACCTCCCAGAAAACCAATAACAACATCAGTATTAGCGGGAAGCCCCGATGAAAAACCAAATTCAGCCAATCTCGGCGTATCATCACGCACTTCAAGCGGTGTTTGATATTGGACTGTTTGAACGGTGCCACCATCATTGCTGCCCGTGACGCGCCCTACCCCGATCATCATTTTTATTTGGCGGTATAATTTGGCGAATTGCCCTGATTCACTCATCGTTGGTTTAACTCCATAAGATTTGAATAAAACTGATAAGGTTGGACGGTAAAGGCTTCCGGGGGCATCAGGACCATTTGCGCAGCAGTGCCGTGATCGTCTTTGAGGTAGGTCACCTCCGATTGCAGCCAGAGTTCATCCTTTAAACCAAAAATAGGTAAATCAATGGGGATCAGCGTGTTAGGTTCCCACAATTTTCCGTCTTTATCCCGCCAACTATCAACAGTCACCAGCAGCTCTTTAGAGCGTCCATAACGGCGGTTCATTTCCCAATCAATACATTGCTGAGCCAGTTTTAGGGCTTTCATGGTACTTTCAACAATGATAATGCGGTTGCGATAACGCATTTTGGCCGCTTCTGGATCGCGGCTCCGGGCTAACGTAACTGAACCGTATCCCGCATCCTGAACCTGCTCCTGAAGTTGGCTCACCGACATCGATACACCGATGTAATCAGAAAATCGTTGGTCCATTCCTGAGTTATACGCAGCGTCTTCTATATTGATGCCCTGCGCGACACCGCTGGCCGCTTTTCGCGTCCCCACCCGAGTCAGATAGAGGTTCCCATCTGGCAGGTCGTAATACAGCAATGCCGCCCAGCGGGTGATGCGGTCAATGATTTCCTGAGAGGATTCACCCCAGTTCAATGTAAATTGGGGGACAATATCCAAGTCGGTCACATCAGTCGTCACCGTAATGCCGTAGGGCTGCGCCAATCGTTGGGCTATTTGTAGCGCTGTTGATTGGCTGATCACATTGTTTGACCACTCTGCGGAGCAATCAACCAAGTCCTGGCACTTGCTCCGCCCTGTCGCCCTCACTTCGCGGCGGTTACGGCTGATCATCGGTGCCCAACGGTCTATGTAGCCTGTCAGAACAACATCATCACCTAAATTAACCACGCAAGGAGCACCTGGATTAACCCACTGCTGGTTATCACTCCCCGGATAAAGATCCATCAATGACAGACTGAAGTCACTGGGTAACCGCTCTATACTGCGAGTGACCCGAACATTGTCCCAACCGGTGATTAATTTATTACCAATGCGCAATGTCAGATCATCACTCATGAGTTCAGCGCCTTAAATCGGACTGGCATAAATGCCGGGTGAATGGGATTAGCCATTTTCACCAGCGCGTCACCTCGCCGCGCATCCTGATATAGCCGATTGGCAAGATTAAGCGCGGGTAGTGATCGGTTAAAATTGACGGTATCAACGCGAGACAGGTTCGCTCCGGTCTGCTGCAACAGCGTGACGATTGAACCGCGCAAATCGTTTAGTGCCTGGTATACCTCGTCATTACCCCTGTCAGCCGCAGAAAGCGCCGCACCGTCTACGACATCACAGACTCGCGTCAATATATCGACCGCATCGTCATAGCTTTCAGGTTGATATTGCGAAGCAGCAAACACCATCGCACCGGCGCACAACACAATAATGAGTTGGTAGCTGGCGGCTGCGGTATTGCTGTCACTGGGGTTAGGTCGAAAAGTGTTGTCATCAACTTCCGTTAATTCTTGCATCATGCGGATTAAATCAAGGGTGCTGGCTCCGCTGGCCAAGATGGCATTCACGACAGCAAGAACAGCGTTGGCATGTTCCTCTACTGTCGCAGCCTCTTTCAATGCATCGCTAGCAGCAACAAGTGAGGCCCGCCCCTCGACTGAAACAGCCATTTTTTGAGCTACCAGCGCGGACAGGTTCGTTGTGTCACTCTGCGTACTAACGGATGCCGTAGCCCCCGATACGCTGCCGCCTACGGTACCGTGGTTGTAACGGCCATAACGATCACGCCCAAGGGTTGAACGGAGGACATTGCCGAGATTTGTCGCCTCACTGGTGGTTGAATTCACCATGTTTACCCAGAATGCTGCTGTACTTTTTAGTGTTCTGATAGTTTGAGTGACGGAACGGATCTCACCTTTGACCGTAGCAATAAAGGTCGCGACGGACTTGGTGGCCAGACCGAACCATGACGACTGAATAGACGAAACGGCATCTGCTGAACTGGTAACAGAAAATACCCGTAAGCCCGACTCAATAATGGTTAGCGTAAATTCAAAAACGCGCCCTGACTCAGCCCCTTCACTCAGACGAAGACCACTTTCAGGAATACTGACCGTCATTTCACCCAGCGTTGGGTGTACTAATGTTCCCGCATCCGGCATTTCACAGGCAGCAATCAGTGAATCACGCTGGGTCATGACGTCAGGCGCGTTATAAAGGCCACTACTCTGAATAAGAAAACCACGGATAGTCAGGCGGCGAGTCGCTCGCCCCAAGTCTTCAATCCACGCAGTATCGCGATAAGGATATTCATGAATGGCCTGGCGACGGCCAAAAACACCCTCAGCAGTCAATACAGCAAAAGGAACACCACGAAAAGAGGCAGGGTGCAGGTGTTCAGACCATTGCCAACTATCACCACCAGTACCTAATAAATCAGAAAGTGCATTGCTGATCAGTGACATTTGACTCCCTCCATAAATGGAAAAACCCGCACAATGGCGGGTTCACAATAAGGTGACTACATTTTTGAATTACTAGGCTGAGATTCAATACTTTAGTAGCCAGCTTACCATTAGGTCAGGTTGACCACTCTGATGATTTATTATAATTTATTGATATTTATAATAATTCCAGTCAGATAGTTCGTTTTTAGCTTCAGCATCACCCAATAGCGATCTAAGAATTTTTATCTCAACCACTCTCGATGAAGCTTCACAATTAATTGGGGCGTCGTGAACTTTCGATTTAAATCCGTCGATAGAGTACTTACTGGATAACCCTAAAATAAATGCCTTTCCGTCTTTATCAACAGAGTTTCCTTTTTCATAAAATGAGATGGTTGTTTTTATTTTCTCATCCAGCTTATGAAGCTCTGAAGCCATTGCTTCATCTCTATCTTCTCCATTAATAAGTCTTTTTAAATAAGAATTACCATAGTTGCAACCAAGCCCCCAGATGCCCGCAGCACTTCTAGCCGCCACTATTTCAACAGGTTCTGCTAACAAAGGAAAAGACATGAACATAGCCAACAGTAAAATATGTTTCAATCGAATCTCCAACCAGTTTAACTAAGCTATTAATAGTACATTTAGAAGATGTCAGGTATACAATTAAATTAACCCGAGTAATTCATTGATGTTGATATTTTAGCCCCTTTTTGGGTAGCTATTTTGTGACGTTCACCTGTCTTATCATTAATCAGCGTAATTTCAATTTCTGACTTATCTCCACCAATACCTTGGGTGATATCATTAATGTCTCTCCCACTTTGCTGGGATGCATTTATGGATGTTGGCGGTAGCGCGTTGATATCAGAGGTGCCGGTATTTAACTCGCCTGGTTGGGGATGAATAGCGGGTAACCCCGGCATAATCTTCTGGAGATAGTTACGCGTTTCAGCAGGGGCTTTTCCCAACCCATGCTTTTTGACATTCCCCTGCCCCCAGTTATAGGACGCAACGGCTTGATTAACATCACCATCAAAATCTTTTAGTAGGCCGGCCAAATACTTAGCCGCCGCCTCACTGGACTTATTAAAGTCCATGCGATCTTCACGCGTATTTAATCCGTAGTCTCTGCCTGTCGCTGGCATAAATTGGAATGGCCCCTCAGCACCTTTGGGTGATATTAGATTTTTACCTCGGTTAGATTCATTCAGGTAGACCCGATCAAGCAAGGTTGAAGGGAGGTTATACTGTGACTCTAACTGTTTTAGTCTCACTTGCTGCTGATCTTCGCCGGGGAGTATGTAGGGTGATTTAACGGGAGCGACGTTTTTTTGCTTCTCTATCTCAAGCCGTTTCTTTTCCTGCGCTTCCCAATCCGCACCGTACTGATCATTTAATTTTTGGGTAAAATCCTTATCTGGATATCCAAACGTTAAGTAGGCTTTCTCTTTAAACGATAATGTCTCTTTGAATTTATCGTCTACTCGCGCCCGATGAAGAATATCTTTCTGTTTATCACCATGTGCAAACGAGTTTCCGCTATCATTCTCGCGCATCCTCATATCATGAAGTTGGGTCGCAGCACTTCCCTTGACCATATATTCATCCGGCAACAGTTTTTTGGCGGCCCATATCTTTCCCTTGACCATCAAACCATCAATTGCCGCGCTGGCCTCCTTGAGCTGAGCATTCAATTCAACCAGTTGCGCATTAACTTTTGGATCAACCGTTAAGCCCAAACTATCCGATTTGGCCAGTAACTCTTTGTACCTGGCGCCCTCTCGCATTAATGCTAAAAGGGGCGCGTTCAACCCTATGGCATCCGCCAGCGTTTTTTGCGTCTGAGGCGATAGTTTAGGGAATATCTTGGCAACGTTATCCAGCGTTTTATAGACATCTGCCGTGCCATCTTTGAGGCGTTCAATGACGATCCCATTTTGAGCAAGCAACGCCTGTGTCGTTTCATTCCGCGCCCACAAGGGGTCATTAAACGTCTTGTACAACCCTTCTACAGATTGGCGGGCAGTATCACTATCCACCCCCAATATCTGCATCGCACCGCTAATACGGCTAAAATTGTCAACTGACATACCGGCGTTTTTGGCGGCAACATCAAGCGAATAGGCCGAATCAGCAGCCGCACTTAATCCCTGAGCGGCTTTGACGCCAAGATAGCCAACCGCGCCAAGCGCACCAAAGCTGAGCGCCTTACCGCCTATCTCACCGACCATTTTCAACGGAGGCACCAAATCACCAACAAACTGCACACCTTCACGCGCAAACTGCCCCATTCCCTTTAGACGAGCATTGAGGTCGTCAATACCTTCAACTGATCCCTGCCCCCCTAATTTAAGTCCATCACGGGTTTTATCCAGATCAGGAATGAGATTTTTAACGGCCTCTTCGATACGCTGAATGGAGGCCGACGCCTGATCTGTCGCGGTCAGTTCAAAATCAAATGCATTACCCATTTTTCCCCGCCTTCATCTTGTTAATTCTGACCGCCTGCTGATACCACCACTGTAATCGGCTATAGGTCAGGGACCAGGCATCTGCTGGCCCCCACCCATAGTAATAGGTCACATCTGCTAGTTCGTTACCCCATTCTCCACCTGGGGGGAGTAGGCTAAAAAACCCATCATGTAGACCTCACAGGCTTTATAGTCGGTAAAAGCCATCTTTTTGATGGCTTCACGCGGTACATTCGACACCAGCGAAATAAGCAGTCCCATCGCACTGAGTGCACCAGATTTAGCCTGTTCGTCATAAAACTGCTGAACCTGAATCAATATCGGCTCACTGAGTTCGATAGCCTCATAGGTGGTTTTAGTGGCTTCATGAGAAATAGGCTTAACGAGGGGGATTGTTTTAGTGCGTTCTAATTCAGACATCTTAGTTCTCCGTCACCGATACCGAACCACCTTCCCAGCGAATATCAGCAGTCGCCTCGGTACTATCCACTTCTTGGGTATTTACCGACCACAGACCACTGCCGATAATCGTTTTGCCATTGGCCAGTTCACAGACAATATTGACATTGGTCTGGTCGTTAAAATCGCTGATCGACGTGCCGCCACTGTCGCGGATTTGGCAGGAAATAAACGGGGCGCTAAAGGTTTCTTTATAACCATGCACCCCATCCATACCCGTCAGGGTTTCACGCTTGAATTTTGAGGGGCTGTATTTAAATTGCCCCGCAACCATGATGGTCAGGCCGTCAACGGTGACATAAGCTGTTCCCGCGAGGCGATTGGATGTATCACCCATGATAATGAATCCTTATGCTGATGCCTGGAGGCGGAATTGGTTGAGAACAGCGAAGATACGCAACTGATTGATCAGGACACCGGTCCACAGCACATCAACTCTATTCGGGTTACTGGCGCTTTTTTCGACCTTCAATCCCTTGGCAAACCCTTTGGCATCCTGCACATAGCCGTTAAATTCCAACGTCTGGTACTGGGCAATCAATTCAGCGCGGATCACGTTCGGGGTGATAATCGCCGAGCCGGGTGCAAAACGAGTGCCATCGGCCGCCAGCTTCATACGGGCGAATTTCGACGTTACCTGGGTACGCAGGAATCGAGTGACAAACATCAGCAGGAATAAGGTCTCAATCTGCAAATAGCTGTCATCTTCCGCGCCATATTTGTTCTTTTGGTAGGTGGTGATGATGTTTTCTACCTGTACCGTGCCATCGTCGGCGGCAGTGACCGTGGATATCCCGCTGTGCAGCAGGTTATTACGCTCGGTCAGGGTAAAGCGGCTGGCCAGTGGGGGAGCCAGTACACCACTGATTGCCAACGTTTGTAGCGGGCGTCCGGGGTCGTTACGCAGACTTTGCGCAATAGCACCAACATAAGCCGCTGACCAGATATAACTCGGTGTTGGCGAACCATTTACCCCCAACAGAGAAGCATGCTGATCATTACGCAATTCACCTGCGGCTGCCAGTTGGCCATAAGTCCCCGATTGAGCAGCGAAGCTGTGACCGTACAACTGCTCTGCGTAGCTCCAGCGACCGGTACTGTCTGACAGAAACTCTTTGATTTTATTCAACGAAGCCGTATCCGTGTACGGATTGATAATGAAATCAAAGGTTCGATCCTGCAAATTAGCCAGGGCATCATCCAGTTCAGGTGCGCCCGCGCCACCCGCCATGGGTGTAAATGTCAGTACCAGGCTATCTGGCGTTGTTTCGCCACCGGCGCTACCCAAATAGTTCAGCCGTAAATCAAGGGTGTTACCGTGTGTGCCTTTGTTTTTGGCGGTGAGTGTGATCACCGCATCTACAGCCGCTGCCGTGACCGGTAGAGATGCAGTCGTATTGATTGCGGCCGTTAAAGCAGTGGCAACCGCAGCAACTTCATCCGTTGCCACGACTGCAACCTGTACGCGAATACCGGCGATATACAAAGAGATAACACCGGTCGCGGATGCCTGAGTGGTAACTGTGATTTTACCTGTTGCAGCAACCATTGCGGTAGCATCACTCAACGGCAAAATGTAGATCTCACCGGCAGTGTCATTAGCCAGATAAGCCGCCATCTGACCATGCAACATTGAACCTGCGCCGCATTGTCCCGCGACGGTGGCCACTGAGGAAACCAGTACGGGCATATCTGCCGGTAAAGTCCCCTCGTCCAGCATCTGCCCCATAATTAGCGTACGCTGCGTCGTTGTTGCCGTATTCGCCTGTGAGTTATCAAACTCAGCGAAGAAAAGCGGTGTCCGAAGATTGCTCGGAATATTAGTAAAAGGAATAGTCATTATTTGGTTTTCTCCGCTTTGGTTGCTTCTGGCGCAGGTTTAGCCTCTTTAGGCTGTTCGCGCACCACATCACCGTCGTTTAAGCGACGACGCCAAAATGAATTATCGGGAACCTCAGCGCCAGATTCAGGCAAAAAGGTGCCCTTAACCGGGTCGCGTACAGTGCGACCGGCTACGGGTTTAACATGCATGGGATTTACTCCGAAAGGTCTATTGAAACCACAGGTTCGGTGGTGCCGTCTGGCATGGCCATAGTGATATCGATACCCAGCAGCGGGTCACCCACGATGGGGTAGAAATCTTCCGGCCCTTGGTAATACTCGATATCCAGATCCATCAATAATTGAGCCAGATGACCTTCGCCCCCCGAGTCCAGATCAATGGTTGAACGCACTTTGGCAAATTGCTGTATCTGGCGAGTGAGGTCATAACTGTTTATCACCGCCCGCTCAATTTGTTCTCGCAACCGTTCGAGCGCCAGTTCTGCCTTATTCGCCCCATCATTCTCATTTTCGCCGTCAAGTTCCTGCAGCCGGCCAGTGATACGCACGGTGGTAATGGTGTTGAACTGCGGGGCGTTGCGGCCTAATGACTGTTTTTCCTCGATAAGGGTTTGCACCAAGATAACCGGATACATCTCCTCAGTGGTTGGCCAGTCACGCGGGGAGTAGACGCGGTTTCCCGCGTCAGTATTTCCGATGATGGCATCAACAACCAATTTCCTGACTTGCGCTGTATTCATGGTTTCACCCGATTAAGAATGAGTTTACTGCCGCCGTGACTGTCTGGCTGAACATCTGCTACAGCAAACAAGGTATTGACCGGTTCATTAGCAACGATGCCAATAAATACCCGGTCCCCCTGTTTAGGTGGTGAACGAAACTCACTGTCCCTAACCCCTAAAACGGGATTGGTGGTATTAATGGTGCTGCCATCATCCAGCGGGTCAATGGTGGTATAGGCCCGATCAAAGATGCCGCTGATGGTATAAGTTGGCTTACCACCAGCAGGCCGGTAATCAACCGGGTCACCAAATACCGCTTGTAGGGGTGCAAGAAGATGCTGATCCCAGTTGATACCCATCAGCCACCTCGATTTATCTTCACACCATCATCGACAGTGATTGAGGGGCCAATAGTGCTAGCCGCCTGCTGCCGTAACACTTTCACATCAGCAACCACGCCCAGGCTAATCAGTCGTTCAGCATCATCATGCGGCAAGAATAAACGGCTATTCTCCACATGAGTTTCCCCGCTATGGCGCAGAGTCTGGCCTTTTACGACAACAACCTCCAACTCGTCAGCGTCGTCAGTCGAATCATCACCCGCGAACTCGGGCGGCTTTCCGCCCAGTTCATTGATAGTCGGTTGTTGCTTTGCTGGTTTTGCCATATCACACCACCGTCGCACAGAGTGAGGCATTAACCCGGCTTGGGATCACCAACGGGGAAGATTGCATCATCAAATAACGCTGGGCGGGGTTAGGCATAACCCATGATTTAGGCGCGAACGCCAAAGGCCCATAATTAAACGCTGGGTCAAGAATGACACCAAAGGCGCGAGTACCCATTAGATCAGCACCTGACATCAATACGGCACCATCGGGGATCATCGGCTTTTCAATGCCATCAACTGGGTCAACGAACCAGTCGTTATACAACCACAAATCAAAGTTGCCCCAGCGACCTTTATAGACTGCGCCTTTATTGATTCGCGGACCGGCATCGACCTGATTACCAAACGGACTCAATGCTGGGAATGAAATAGCATTGTCCTTAATGGTGGTATCGAGACGGAACGCTTTCCATGAAGAGGTCGTAAATACCAAGTCAGTGGCCACCGCCCCAGACTCTTTCAACATCAATGTTTGCCAGTCTTCAATATCATCTGATGGCTGGGTATTTGTCGTGCCTGCGGGAACAGATAAAGGCCATTTATCTGACCCACTCAGCGTAATCGTCAAAGAACTTGAGCGGCCAAAGTCAATCTCAGCCGTTTCAAACCCTTCACCCACGACCATGATTTTTGCTTTAGTCAGTGCGCTAGCCGCCATCCATTCCAAACGACGGTTGATCATGTCAATTTGGAATGTCAAATGGTGAGGTAACCATCTGTTATTACATGAAATTAAATGATTGGTGTTGGGTTCGTATATCAAGTGGTATAGCAATATCACAGCATATATGAGATTTAACCACCCACTTGACACAGATTTTAGATAGCTAACAGAGAATTAACGCTCATTGACCGATTGTTACTTTTGACTTTTTTAAGGCAGCATTTTATTTTGCTATCAGGTGAAACAAGAGATGTAGCACCAACAACTTACCTACTTTATTTACCTATGTTTTAACCATACGATAGTTTAATTACTGATACGGATAACTAACCATATGAATTATAAGTGTCTTGTGTTTACTCTGCTCATGAGCCTACCAGCGATAGCATCAGAACCATCGCTTATCGTGTGTGAACCGCAAAATAAAAATGATCAAACTGCTACTGGTATATGGCCCGCCCCTTACTTGTCACAAAATAAACTATGTTTTGATATGCGAGTTGATTCGCGTAACGCGTGTGTTAGCAACGGGCAGACCACAACTTGGTTTGTAGAGTCTGTTATTGTTAATATCGACGGGGAGCCGCAAGGCCGACGTGATACTTGGTTCCGAGTAGCACACCCGACCATCACGGACAAAAAAATTGAGTACACGATAGAAGGATCAAGGGATAAGAAAACGTGGGGGGTAGTGTCAAATGTGTCAATTAATCGACTTTCAGGTCAAGCCGTAGATTGGCTTATTGGCGAACATGGTGGAACTACTTACAACTGCCACTTGGAAGGGCGAAAAATCTGATATCGATTGAAACCACATGAACCATTGTTTGGATGGCGGGAAGTGATGCTGTCTTTGGTGGCTATCTGCGCGACGCTGGCTTCTTCCATTGATAAGCCGGTGAGTTCATGCGCTGCCGGTGACGTTCTTCCGCTGCCAGTGTTGCCGCTACCTTGGTGCGTATATCCAGCAAATCCTTGTTGTCCAGTTCCATTCCTTGCCGTTGTGCTACCGCGATCAGCATATTCTCGATCAGTTCGTGCTTTAACATACTGATACCCTCAGTGGTCGAGATGGGCGGTTAAGCTGGATTAGTGAATTGCGTACCGCCACTCCAGTAAAAAAGCCAGCACAAGGCTGGCAACGGTTGGAGATTGTGGGTCTATGGCCCACTAGGTACGTAATTTATTCATCACTTCCGAGGACATAGAGCAACGAAGGAATAACATCGCGCATCGCTGTTTCCTCTGTTTCGTCGCTCATCAGTGTCAGTGTGTAATCCAAGCACTCATACACCACATCAGTCGCAGACAGTCCAAAGGCCCCACCCGCGATAATTTGCCCAGTTTCCCATTCTGGCGTTTCGACGATAGATAGGCGGTAACCACCAAACGTCACAGGCGGGTTGTCAGGGCCTTCGCTCAGATAGAGGCCCACCGCTTTAGCGGCTAAGGTGGCGCGTTCGTCATCGTCCATCTCAACAGCCTGACCAATACAACCGTCCAGATGTTGCCTAATTTCAGCCACACTCATTTCTACCAGCCTATTACCCGTCTTAACCTTACCCTTGGCTGCCACTGGTTTACTCTTGGCGTTCTGTGCTCGCGGGTCATGGCTATCACGATATCGCGACAGGTAGGCGTCACAGGCAATGGCATCAATTTTACTGCCGATTCGCGCGGGGAAACCTGATTTACTTTCCCATGAGTAGAGTGCCTGACGGCTCATACCGGCGTGTTTTGCATACTGGCTTACTGACATTAAATTCATTTCGCTGCTCCCGCTGCCAACCGTCAAGGTAGTGCCAACTGTCAACCCATCAGCGGCAAAGTGTCAATCAAAGTGTAAAGTGTCAACCGCTTGACACTTTTTCTGTCAACTTGACACTTTCAACCCGAAAAGTGTCAATCAAACTGTCAATCAAAAATCGCGCTAATTTCCCGCCAGACCAAGCCGTCAGAGGCATGCAACAAGTCGATAACAAGAAAGTGTCAAGTGTAAAGTGTCAATCAAATTCAAAAATTTATAGCTAGGGAAACCACACGGCGCGCAATGTCCCGTGTAATAAATGTTGCTAGGAGGGACCCATTTTTTTCTGAGGCCCATCCACTCGCCATCAACCTGCTATTCCCTGCTCACTCTGTGTTGCCACTCCATACCGTTCAGACAATGACCTGATATCTTCCTCAGTCCACGGCTCCACATGTTTCTCAAGAACCCGCTGAGCAGCAAAGAAACCAGCGTGATAGCCGTTATCGTCACTGTGGGTCATGCTGTAGGTGAATGCCTCCATATTCCGGTCCTCAGTATCTAGGCATTCCCAGCCAGCACAGACCGCAATCATCTTGCGCTTGGTGAAATTACTCAGGTGTCGTGCACTAACTTGCAACGTACCGATAGCATCTTCATGCGGTATCCGGCGCTTAATCAGACTAAGTGCCAGTATCGGATTGTTTTGAGCCTCACGACTGGAGGCTATCCAATGGGCGTTGGTATGACGGGTAACCACTACACTTGCGCTTTCCTGCTCATCTTGAGCCTGTGCAGACTGTGATAGCCGCTGTAGTCGTAACAAGCTACCACTGAGACGATTTCCGGTAGGGGCTGCTGCTTGTGGGGCTAAGTGCTGGTAACTCATGCTAATGGCTCCCGACTCGACTTAGGGGCGAGTTAACGCTGTTGGACTCATTCCGGCATCAAGACTCGCCTTAATGCTGGCAGCCTCACCGTGTGGCGCAACGATTTCACCACTGACGCGTTTTGCATCACCACGCAGCATGACACCCGTAGCCCGTAGCCGGTCATTACGGCGGGCTGTGGCATGGGCCATCTCCTGATTAAATTCTTCCTCAGCCTGTTTACGTGCCTCGACGTTGTCAGGGGTATTAGGGTCAGCCGCGTTCATGAGCTGCGTATTACGCTCAATCATGGCTTGGGTTTCATCTTCGGTCATCGGCTCTACCATCTTGGCCAGTGCCTTTATTGCACGATGTTTTGCAGCAAAATAACCATTGCTATCACCGTTCTGGGTGGAGTAAGTCAGCGCAGTCATGGCCTTTTCTTCATCGTCCTGAAACTCCCACGTCGGATCACCTTGTTCCATGAAGTTCTGAGTGAATACGGATAATGCTTCGGGTTCTTCTGCCAGCCGCTTTTTAATCTTCGATGAACTCATGTCAGTATCTTTGAGTAATCGGATTGCCAGTATCGGGCTGGCTTTCGCCTCGTCAGAAATAGCCACATTGTGTGACCGGCTGTGCTGGCTGGGTTTTGCTATGGAAACCGCCTTGGATTGCTGCTTACCAGTATCAACAATATCCGCTGAGGCATCAGCGCGACTGCCCCATAAATGACTGAAACTTTTCATCAATGAGCCTGCCTTTTTTGTCGTAGGTTGTTTTGTTGCTGTGGTTTTTCGTGAGATGCCAAGAAGGTGAGCGATGTTAGGATTTATCATTACAGGCCACCTTCTGGCTTTTCCGGCCAAACAATATCAAGGGGGCTTTCGGGATCGACACGATTCATCAGTACCAGGTAGGTTTGCCACAACACCAATGCGGCTGTTTCTTCAGGAGTCGCTAACTGGGTGCTGACAGCGGCTTGCAATGCGACAACCTGAATATAAGCCTCCGTCAATGCCTTGGCTTTGATATCCCGTGCATCTGAGGTAGTCATTGGGGCGGCTTGCCATTCCTGCGGACGGCCTGCGACCTGCACACGCATGTAGGAACGCCCGAAGCGGTCTTTTGGGGCCGCACCTGCGCCCATGTTAATGACTTGTCCGGGTTGATAAATCTGATTCATGTCTTACCCCTTCCTTAAGGTTTTAAGGGCACTATCGACCAGCCCACGGGCAACCTCATGGATGGAGGGCGTGATACCAAACTCTGAGCGTCCGCGCTCACGTTCTTGCAAATGGCGTAAGGCCTCAACCTGATCGCGGGTCAAGAGCACGGCTTGCGTGTTACTTTTACGATTCATTTTTAACCTCAACTGAGTATTTATACAGCTAAATATATTGCAATAAATGAAATGATTCAAGTAACTGTTGCAATAATAGGAATATAAAATGATTCATAAAAATATGCTGTATACACGTTTACACTAGTCAAAATAGGGCTTTCTCACTTTTGCATACACGTATACACTATTTTCTGTATACGCGTTTACACACGGCAACGTGAGTGAATTGGCACACAACCTACTTACGGTGTTTACACATGATGGATAAAAAACAAAGCAAGCTGTTTTCTTTCAGAGTGCCGGCTGAAATGGCCGGTGAGATTGATGAGGCAGTGAAGCATTCAGGAAAGGATAAATCTGCGTGGCTACTGGGAGCTGTTCTGGATAAGTTAGGCAAGCCAGATACCTCACGTTCGCCAGAGTCCCGTATGGAGGCTCTTATCAGTCAAATGGAAGGGTTGCTCAGTGGCTCCGCTGCTATACCTGCCTCACAGGTTGAACCTGAAACAGTTAAGGCCACCAGCGCAACGGTATTGACCGCAAAAGATATTATTTGCCAGATGGTCAATGAAACAGAGAGGCTTGGCATTCAGTCCAGCAATAAAGCCATTATCAATAGATTAAACGAATTGGGGATCAGGCCAGCGCGGGGAGGTATTTGGACCACCAGCACTGTTGATGGCATTAAGCGTAGGATGAAAAAGCTGACGGGTGAATAATTGAAGCAAAGACGCAAAAAGCCACTGTTGCTGATAGTGTCCTTGATTGGGTAGCGGCCAATACAGATAAAGGGGGCTTCAAGACCCCCTACCGGTTATATAACCTTTCACCATTGCTTGTTTGCATCTTTGGTTTCGTTGAGACTCATTTTATTTGCTCCAGGCGTCTTTGACCCCATCTATAATTTCGTAAACACCAGAATGTTTGCCACAAGAGACCGAATTCCCATACCAAGACATGGTAGAATCACTCGTCAAGGTCTTGACACCGCACGTTATTTTATCACCAACGCGAAGAAAATAATTTAGCGCCATATCATTCCCTATTCACCTATTTGCCAAAATCAGTTTAGTGAAATGTTCAAAAATGGTGAGTTCGGCAATTAAAAACTAAAGATGTGTTCTGTTATAGAGTAAGGGCTGCAAAGGTATGAACGCCATATTTTCCAAATATATAAAGTCAAACGTCATAAGCACCAATAGGCATGAGGACGAATGATTTACAATATTATCTAAATATTTTTTAGAACTAGCCAAAATCGCCAACCTATATCACCGAGCATGAGAACAGATGATAAAAATATACCTAAACATAGAAAAGCACTGCAATATAGAAATTGCGGTGGGGATATCACAGACCAGCAACCAATTATTAGTGACAGTGCATACCAAACAGCCACAACAAATATTTTGTTGAGTAACACACGATAATGCCCACTTTCTTGCATGCTTTTAAGTAACTGACTGCCAGTGACAGATGCAAGGATAGCGAGGCCTGCAATCAAAAAACCTAATAATGTGGCTGATACTTGAGCTGCAACACTTGCAGCAGCACGAATGGCACTATCATCAAGCTCTCTGAACCACCCTTTATACCAGGTGACTGTAGTTAGCATGCATGAAAGAACAATACAAATTTTAATAAAGTACTTCATGCAACCTCCTGAAAGTTAGTTATCTTGAAAGTTGGCATTGAGGTGTTGCTGTTTTTGATCTTTAACGTTACGAATTTCATTATAGATATCAATGGAATTTATGACTCCACCGTCACTAACTGGCACCTCTATTCTATCATGTATACGCTCAGCGAATAAATCTATTGGTTCGTCAATCCCTGAAACTTTTACCTTTAATCTTTTGGTATATTCGGATTTCATTAGTTGCCGAATTTTTGTTTGTGCTTTTTTTAATAACCCGCCGTTTCTAGACTTCACCCCTATTTTTGCTGTAAAGGTCGAGGCTCCAACCTCTTTAAGCATTTCGAAGGACTCTTGAGTCCATGTATCTTCTGGCTTAAGTTTATATTCCTTATTAGTAGGTTTAGCGACCGAGAACTCTACATTCCTAATTAAACCCTTTTTAAATACGGCATCCAAAGACTCTTTGGTCAAAATATCGTCAAAGGTTATAGTTTCTTTTAGATCTATTATAAATGTGAGGTAATGCGCTAAAGCTGAGATGACACCGCCCTCTCTTGAACACTGATAGCCTAAAATTTCTACATCACTTTGTTCTTTAAAAATAATGAAGTGATTTTTTTCAATAAACTCCTTCCCTTTTGCAAGTTCAAGATATTCTTCAGCAAGAGTTAGTTTGCTGCCGACTGCTGGCTTATCTATGCGAAATCTTACCAAATACGCAGAAAATGACTTGCCATCAACTGACTTGGTTATCCCTCTCATCTGATAAGCCGTATCGCCAGCTTGCATAACATTTAACGGTTTTCTTTTTTTGGATAATGTTGTGAACAAATCGAATAAATTACCTGCTTTACCATCAGCGCCGTAACGTGCCTTATAAAACCTTACAGTGTATTTTTTAGTTCTGGCGGTCATTTCGTTTTCTACCATTGTTTGAGGTTGCGGTGTTTTCGAATGTTTTCGTAACAAAAAGTAAATCAGTTAAAAATTTTAATCAATAAATATGGTAGGGAAGATAGCAATAGCCTAGGTTAGTAAATAACCTAATCTATGTGGGAATCCTTGTGTGGCGAGGGTTTCAGTAATTTAACAGTTGATTATGGATTTGAGTGGGTAGTTTTTTTGTATATATAAACAAAAGTGGGTCGGGTAAGTCGGGTAGTCGGGTAAATTCGCGTAACCTTTTAATTAACATGATAATTAATTTTAAAATCTACCCGACTTTGGCCGTTTTCAAGGTCGGGTAGATTGCCAGCCAGAGAAACATTTTACTGAACTCTGTGCAGCATTTTTACTATTTGAACAATCGAATAGACCAACAGCAACTCTGCCGATACCAGCGCGTAAATGACATAACTCCACTTGGCCCATATGGATTTAAAGAAAATAGTTGCATGAGATTGGATGCGGCTAATAACAAAAACAATCACAGCGAGCATAGAGGGAGCGACAAGCAGTGTAAGCCCCCACAATCCAGTCGCCAGACCGCTTTTAACGATATAAGCCAGTGGAATGGCAAAGAGAAACGTTAAAGTGGCATTACCCAACAGTATGTCTTTAATCGTATTTTCAATGAGCTTTTGTGTATCTTCTTTCATTACGTTATGTTCCTTGAGCCATGAGTTTTTGTATATATAATCAAAAGGGTGTTGTCTCTGTTGTCTTTGTTGTCTCACTGCCCTGCAAGCCGTGCCACGTCTGAGTTTTACTGAGACAACATTGACGAGTTTGTGTTGTCTCACAGACCCTTTGTGTTGTCTCACGGCCAGCCAGATAAAAAATAGCCATGTAGTGGTGTTGTCTCAAAACAGCCAATTGTTGTCTCAGCGTTGTCTCGTTTTCTAAAAAATAATCCTTATAAAACAATTAACCTTACAAATTGAGACAACAAAGACAACAAAGACAACAAAGACAACACCTAAACTACGCATGTGAGAAAAATATTATTCTTCTGGCTGGCTGCCTTCCTCCGTCATGAAGTTGAGCACATAAACGCGTATCTGCCTGCCATCTTCTCGGACACGCCCTTGGTAACCTCTGCCGCTTGTGGGCGGCGTAAGCATTCCGGCAGCCTTCAAGACTTCTGCAAATTGCTTCGCGTTAAATCCTTTTGCTATCTCCTGCTCAAAAGTTGCCGGGAAAGTGTAGAAAACAATTGGGTCGCTTTCATGTCCACCTTTCTTTCTGTATCCGGCGAGGTCACGAATCGGTAAATCTCGCGGATCATAACCTATCGGCGCGTAGCGGCTCAGGCCATATGCATTCAAAAATGCCTCGGTTTGCTCGATTATCTGCAAGTGCTCTTTGTTGCCCGTACCGAATTCACGCACCCAGGCGTTATAGCTATGCTGAACGGCATCCCGGCACGCCTGCGCATCCCAACCGGTGATAACTGAGCCTAAAACTAATGCGGCCTCGAGTATGGCAAACCGACCGGCCACGCGGTGAACCTGTTCGCCGTAATCTGCGGGGATGAGCGACCGCCAGCGGCTTTCTGCTTCTCTCACTGCTTCAATGGCGTGCTGCTGATGACCTGCCAACCACTTCACCCACTCCCTGCCTGCTACGCCGTGATGCTGCTGATAGGCGTCTTTTAGCGCGTCAGCGTGCTGCTTCCCGTTCTGGTAGTCGTGGAACCTCACGGCTTTGCTCAGCGGAATATTAAGCAGGCGTACTAATTGCCCGGCCTTGGCTTTCCGCCCGGCGCTGGCGATGAAGGTTTCCATATCCATCTCGCCGGTACTGATCGCTATCGTGCGCCAGCGCTTTAAGTCACGGTTGCCGCCTTCTTTCGCGCCTTGCAGTTTCCCGACGCCGTTAAACAACGCATAGGCCGATTTATAGACCTCTACGGGATCAGCCCCTTGCCCAATCTCATCCAGTGGCATCAGTGCGTCATTGTGTGCAGCGGCTTCATTAGCCAGACCTAGCGCGGTGCCATACCATGTCAGGCGCAATAAATCGGGATTTCCGTACAGACTGCTAGCCACATTCGCAGTGGTAGTCTTGCCTGCACTAGACTGTTCGTAAAAGTGAAGGCCGAACCCGTCAGCACCAACCAGCCCAATAAGTGGTGCCGCCAGTGCTGCGCCGATCCCGGTCATCATTGAATAGTTACCACCGGCTAATCTTGCCACGCTGCCGCGCCAGCTCTCAGCCGTGCCTTTATTGACATAGCCCGTCGCTGCTGAACTTCGCCCATCAAACAGTACTGGCATGTCTGGCATCCCGATGATTTCCCCGTCAGGCATGATGTATGCCCCACATTGCCAGCCTGTAGCGTGCGCAACGCGCCACAACTCACACGAGCCGGTACGTTGTATCCAGTCTGCTAGCGTAGCTCTCAGTGCCGTTCTGGTCGTGATATTCATACCACCCGCTTTAAGCATCCGCCAGCCTTCACGCTCTCCGATATCTGCCAGCGGGATAGCCTGTGTGGTTTCGCATTTCGCCCCTGGAGCGAGCCAGCGCAAAATTAGAAATTGGTCTTTGTCGTCACGCCCGATCCCGACAACATCCATTGGCGAACATAGCCATGATTCGTTATTGATGATTTCACCGCTGTCCTTATCAACCTTGGGTGTTATCCAGAAAACGCCGTCTTTGCGACTTACAACGTGAGGTTTAAGCGGATCAGCACCTTGATGGTCTTTTTTACCGCCTTCGATCGCCGTGAGTTGAACGGACATACCCGCCCCCTTTGGTTGATACAGTGATTCGGTAAAAGCGCATGTAGCGGCTTCTGTGCCGTTCTGTTGGCGGTAGTCGTCCCAGTCGGCTTTATGGTTGATGGGCGGCAACGCAACCCAGCCAGAAACGGAAATAGCGGCTTTTTCAGCGGAGATGGCGCCAACATTCTGCTTAGGTTTGCCTTTTTCGTCACATTCTCCCGGTTCGTGCCAGTCGTTATCTGCTGCTATGATGATTTTTGCTTGTGGCCACTTTGCCCGGCAGACCTTGGCGACGTGGATCAGGTTGCCTTCGTCCAGTGCGGCCAGCACTACCCCATCATCCAGTAACGAAACGGTAACGCCGGTTGCATAACCCTCGGCGATCAACACCGTTACAGGCTGCTTATCCTCTGTTGGCGATTGGAGCCTTACCGGAATAAAAGAACCTTTTTTTGTGGTACCCGCTAATAACCGTTTTGAACCGTCAGCCTTGATCACCTGTGCGCCGGTTGTAGTGCCGTCCATCGTTTGCAGTACCAGCAACAGAGAGCCGTCACTGAGCAAGGCATTGGAGGGGCTTGGAAGGCCCTTATTGAGAAGGTATTGAGATTTACCCGATACCGTTTTAGCCACCAGCGCTGCCACCTTGTCAGCGATTGCGATATTGGATTGAGGCTTCTCTCTGGCTGGCTTCGGTTCTGGTAAGGGTAGCACCATCACACCCGCGACCATTTCCGCCGCTGAACGGGCGTCACACTGGTTAACCTTCATCACTAAATCCAGCCCGGTACCCGCGCCACAGTGTGAGCAATGGTAGGTTCCTCGACCCTCCCGATCATCAAATCGATAACGGGTTTTACCGCCACAGCTTGGACACTCACCCTCGCTACGATTGGTTGGAATATCCAGACGTTGGAAAATAGCTTCCCAGTGGCCTTTGGCTTTGCTGCGAACGTCATTAACGAATGTCATTTTTGTACAGCCTCCCGTTCGAGCAAATGAACCGCCACAGGCCCGGCGAGATCCAGTGCTAACCCGATTAACTCTTTTTCGTCAGTAATATCTAAATCAACATTGGATTCGAACATCAGCAGCAAGAGAGCGTTTAATTGACCAGCTTTATGAGTAGCAACATCCAGAGGTACGGACTCGTTGGTTTTCATAGCTACGCTCTCCCGGTAAAAGTGAATTCAGCAACGAAACGCGCCAGAGGCATGATGCAAGGTGCCGGATATCCATCACGGCTAAAGGTGACCCGGTTAAACGCCACGGACCGTACAGTGACAAGTAAGCCGTGATTGTCTTTGTAGCGGTCATTAGGCAGCGGTTCGCGCATAGTTCACCTCCGTAGCTTTTTGAAGGTGTGTGTAACGGTCAACTAAAACCGGACACGGATTTAGGCACATTGCTGTAGTCGGCGTTCATATTCATCCGGCGATATATTTCCCAGCCGATAATGCCGCCTTTTCAGATTATAAAAACTGTCAATATAATCGATAACATCAGCGATACCCTGACTTCGGGTTTCATAACGACGATAGTTAACCCTCTCAGCTTTCAGGCTGCGGAAAAACCTTTCCGTAACAGCATTATCCAGGCAGTTACCTTTTCGGCTCATGCTACCTGTAACATCCAGCTCCTGCTGGCAGCATTGGAACTGCGCGCTGGTATATTGCGACCCTTGATCGCTATGGAACACCACAGACCCTGTGGGTCGTCGTTTATTGACCGCCAGCCTTAAGGCCCGGACAGTCAAGTCGCTGTCCGGTTTATCTGAGAAGGCCCAACTCACTATTTTTCTTGAACATAAGTCCATCACGATAGCCAGATATAACCAGCCCTGAGCGGTACGCAGATAGGTAATATCACCTGACCACCAGGTATTCAATGTCTCTGGATTAAACTGCCGGTTCAACAGATTAGCGGCCACGACAGCGGGTTTTCCACCGCGTGGATAGCGATGACGCCCGGGCCGTTTAGCTACCAGTAATAAGTTTTTCATTATCTGCCGAACGCGGTATCTGCCCACGTTAAAACCTTGTTCCCGTAACTCGATGCACATGCGCCGGCTGCCATATGTGGCATCCATTTCAGCGTGAACATGCTTAGCCGCCGCGTGCAACATCAGAACATCGGGCTTGATCATTAGCCGACGACTACGGGCATAAAATACGCTGCGCGTGAGCGATAAGCAGCGGCATACCTGTTGGATATTTGCACCGACCTTCTTCAGTTTCACCGCGACTTTTTGTCGTTGTTCATTTCCATGGCGAAGAAGGCCGAAGCCTTTTTTAACAGGTCATTGTCGCTCTGCAACTGCCGTACCTGCTTTTCAAGTTCTTGTATTCGCCGTTGTTCCGGTGTTATAGCACTGGCTATCGGTGTATTTCCGCGGATCTCTCCGCGATACTGCCTTAGCCAGCGTTGTAAGGTTGAAAGGCCAATATTCATTGTTTCAGCGGCCTGAGTCACCGGGTACTTATGTTGAAGAACCAGATTGATGCACTCTTGTTTAAACTCATGAGTAAATGATTTTTTTCGCATTCTCACCTCGTTAGTGTTGCTCATTATATCTCTAACAAAGTGTCCGGAATGATTAGACCACTACACCCCCCCTTAATTATGAAAGGTTCATCAATGGCCTTATCTATCTCACTGAGCCAAGACATCGCGCTATTGAGATATTCCTCGGCTCTTCTTACGGCGGTATGAGTCCGGCCAATTTGATCTGACGGGACGGGTCTGGTGTCAGCAAAATCACTGCCTAATGAGGTACGAGTAATGCGATCAGACAATGCAGTAACCGTCAGAAGCAGCTTCAATGATAATTCTTCAGTTCGAATTGCCCGAGACTGTAAATCAGACAATTGGCCCGGTAAGCAATCAAGCGCCGTAAAAGCACTCCCAACAGCTTCAGCTAATTCAATGGCGCGCTGTTCTATATCGCCTTGCTTATACAGAATGGGATAGGGTCGCTTTCCTGTTAACTCACTGGCCAATAACTGCTGTAGCGTTTCCTGAGCAACGTTTAAGCATGTAGCCTGAAGCACCGTGCCACCTGTTTCACATGTTATTTGTGCATTCTTAATTGTGCCGTTATTCACTGTGATACCTCATCTATTTAGCCGTATTCAACGCCTGCTCGATTGCCAGGCTTAACGCGCCAGGCATCAAAGCCTGTGCCATCGCATTCGCCCGGTCGAAGTATCCAAGCGTTGGTTTAACTGCCAATGCGTCACCAAACTGAATCAGCAGCTTAGGTGCTCTTTGTTTCTCTCTGGCGCGATGCACCCCGTTAGGAGAGCGCTTCTGACGCTTCTTAACCTTTTTGCTTTTCTTCCCTTTCTTACGCTGGAAGAAACCACTAACGCCATTCACCTCACCTACAAACACATTTTCTTTAGCTTTAAGCTGCTGCGTTTTGTTACGGGCTAAGTTGCCGAACTTATTCAACTTAATGTTCTTAGGGTTAAGTAGCGCCTGACCATTAAGCTTGTGCTGTCCGCCGAACTCGAACGGTTCGAGATAGCTCGCAGCAATATCCCGCACAAACACTTTGGCCTGTAATCGGTCTTTGCGGGCACCAAACGAGCCGACAGAATTAACGGTGAAAGGTGTCGGATTATCCAGATTGCGCTGCATACCCACCTTCTGAGCGGCTGCAATCTGGCGAGCAACACTTGTTAGTGCCTGAGCAGCAGCAAAAGGGAGCTGTTTTTTAATCTGCTGGAGCTGATTAGATAAATCCTTAAGAGTTGCCATGGTCTATCCCTAAATAGAAAAACCACCGACTTATAAGGCCAGTGGCTTAGGTTGTGCATTATATCAATCAAATCACCAACGTTTTGTTATCAATTGGTTTACTAAACAATTGATATATTAAAATTGTATGTAACCAAAAGCCCAGCTTATCTTTACCTATACACGGAGTTTTTATGAGTTTGTCTACTTTATTAAAATGCCTCTGTCATTCTTCAAAGTCATTGCTTTTGTATCCCACCGCGCTAATAAGAATCACTCTTGGTCTATTCTTCTTTTCTTCTGGTTTCAACAAAATCACAGTCTTAGAAAATAGACAGTTAATGATAGAGACAATGATTCATGCTGGATTACCTTACCCTGAAATAATGGCTACATTTGTTGCATCAACTGAATTAATCGTTGGTCTTTTTCTTGCTCTAGGCCTTCTTTCTCGGCTATCTGGCTTATTATTATTAGTAATCAGTATGGTGGCATTGATTACTGTCGGTTTGTCCCAGATACCTACAGGTATAAATCTTATAACTTGGTATAGTTGGCTACTGTATTTGCCTGAAAGTTCTTATATTTTGTTCCTTATCCTTTTAATTACCCAAGGTGGCGGGCCTTTCTCAGTCGATAAACTCATATATAACAAATTAACCAACAAAATTTATTAGCGCTATAGCGTAACGATGTTTCTATTTTTTAACTAAGTAAAATGCCACCAACCTGTTAATGCTCAGGGTGATCGGTGGGCAACAGGTGGTAGCATTGCTTATGTGTATTGTCGCAACCACTCATTGAATGGCTACTGCAATACAGGCCGTATCTCCGGCTGTCACATCGCTTCTTCCACCACGGCTGATGTTGCCGCCAATGCCCTGACTATCACGGAGGGGGTTGGTTATTATTGATTCCGCCTGTACGCTCAATGGACAAGGAGCTACGTCAGTGCTAGTACAGGCAGGCAGCGATAACCGGCGCGGGAAATAAAAAACCACCAGCTTATAAGGCCAGTGGCTTAGGTTGTGCATTATCGATGGCACTCAATGAATGCCACCTGTAATGCTACTTTACTGAGGTAATGTCCAATTCTGAGCTGGCAGGCCAGCACATGTAGCCATCGTCACCGGCTTGTCCAGCCCTGCGGTCGTCAGGCACTTATTTGATGCCATATTACGGACATCCGTACCAATACCTTGAAGAGCTGTCCACTGTTGCTTCTTATCCTGAAAATCACAGACGGCCATGACCGGTGTTTTGCCACCTTCATCTGACAAGCACTGTCCACTTTTCAACACGATGTAATGGAAGCTGCTTTTTTCAGGGCTGACTTTCTCTGCGCTCTCACAGGCTAATAGTGCTGGCTTTCCCTGTGCATTCTCAGACAAGCAGTTACGACCATTAGCAATATTAAGGTGACCCGACACGACATCAGTAGTGACAGTGATAACTTTTGCATCCTGAATGTCACTCTCTGAAGCGGCTACAGCAGAAAATGATGATGCAACGGCAATAAGTAATACGGCTAAACGAACGTTCATATTTCAATCCTTATGATTTAATTAACCCACTAATTATTAATGAATTATTATTAATTATTAGTGGGTGACCTGTTTTTTTATACAGTTAAATAGTGACCTTATCAAGACTTTATTTATAAATCATCAACGCCGTTTAGATACTGTTAAGCTGTGTGCACTGCTAGAAATTTGTGCATCAATGCCACCTACTCGAATTTACTACCATTGATTATTCGGCGGTCGTCAGTGACAACCTTTTGCAGCGCGGTGACCTTCTCGACTAACTTATCGGCTCGCTCAGCGATTGAAATAAGAAACCCGACATCTGCGTCTGAAAATCCGCAGTCTCTGGCTGCATCAGTGAGCTGTCCACTGGCGGGAGTAACGGGCATATCCCCAACTGAAGTGGCGAGACACTCGAAACGCTTTTGCAGCTTGATATTGCCAGCACGGTAAGCAGCAATAGTGCCTTTTGCTTTTTTCTCAGCATCTACTACCCCTTGTTGATATGCCTTTAATCCAACTAACTGGGCTGCCTGAAGTTGGGCCTCTTTTTCGGTGGCACTCTTTCTGGCGGCTATTTCTGCGTCTCTGTCTGACTTATCACGCTCAGCCCATTTGAGTGACCATTCCGAATCTTTACTATCACTGCCCCACCAATACCCGCCACCGACTAAAACTGAAATCGTCAGTGCGACGGCTATCAATCTCAATAGGGTTTCTTTCATGCGGGTATCTCAATGTGAGGGGCATCCAAGAACTTCGCTGGCTTGTCATTCGGGTTATCTGTCCAACTGATACCGAAACGCAGCTTAACGCCTAACTCTTTACCGGCGCGGTACATGGCATCCAATATCGGCAACCAGCATTTATAATCATTCCAGTCGGCACCCACTGGCAGCAGGTCAACCGCATTGCCGGAGATATGTCGGCTGTTCATGGTCTGGCTCTTGCCAGTGGCCACCAGCTCCTTTTGCCGCTCTACCGTGCGCACCCCTTCAATCACCGTAAAATCAACAGTGGTAATCTCAATAGCCCGGCGAACCACTTTCACCAGGTTAGCGTTAACGCCCTTGAGGTTATTCTCACTGCGCTGGCTAAATCTAAAATTAGTCGTCATTTAATGATCCTCTCAGATGCCAGCAGTATTCGCTGACGAACGTAATCTTCATTCTCTGGCTTCTCAGTGAAGCCAACAGCAATAAGCCCTATCATTGAACCGTGTTGCGGGGGGACAGCAGCAGAGCAAACGTATGTGGCACCCGCCGCCGATGCCGCCCGGCCAATCGCCGTAGACTGCACAAGGTCGTAGCACACCGTCTTTTTATCCAGGAGGTCGATAACTGCCATTGATAGTTTTGAGTGAGGCCGGAAAATTAAATCTCCCACCCCTTCAAGATTCGATAATCGTTGTTCTCTAATGCGAACGTATAAAGCGATGCGCTGGTTACGCTGTAGGTTCAAGCTCCAGACGGAAACTGTTACCCCACCGGTATCGCTCATCATGCTACGAACCTCATCATCGATTTTTGTCTGATCGATGCGTGGGGTGCCGTAATGCGCTAGTGCCCAATAGGTAATCTCTCGCCGGTAGTCATAGGCCAAATAACTCGCAATGCTAAACAATGTCAGCACAATCAAAATCGCCAGTTTCTTCCAACTATCTACCCATCGAATTAACCACGCGGCACTCTCAAGTTTTCCCTGTGGGTTATTTTGGTTTTCCATATTGCTATCCAGTTGTGCGCATACCGGCGCGACCGGATGGCTGAAATGAAAAAGGCCACGCAATAGCGCAGCCTTAAAAGTTGGTATGTGATGCCCGCCTTGGCGAATTTTGGATTTAACCGCTTCACCACATTCGGCTGGATACTGTTTCACAACGATTGGATTAACCAATCCAGTACCCATGCGAATGTAGAATGCAAAAAGCCCCGGCAATTAACCGAAGCTTAAAATTTAGTGCGGCAGTATTACTGACTCGCTAATTCTACATACGGGATAATCACACATGTAAAAAAGCCCCGCGATATGCGAGGCCTTAATTATTCAAAGTGAGGCTTATATACAAGTACCCCACTATTTAAAGAAATTACGCCAAGTTTATGCAAATTGCAAGCGATATGTTTAAAACATGTCGCCATTAGCACCAATCATGCGCCTATCGTGTAATTCGCTGAAACTCATCCTCTGCATAACTCTCTTCAATGTCGCATTTAGCCACCAGCGACGCATAGAACGGCTTCCAATTGCGCGACCAGGATGATTGGGTGAGTTCTGGAAGCAACGCTGTAATCGCTCTGTAAGCTGTTGTTGATGGTGTCCGTTTGTATCCAATTCCTGAGCAGCGTTCACACTCTTTCTCGACTGGTGCGCCAAGACGCTTGGATTTCTCAAGGTCACGCACTTTACCGGTACCATTACAGCGGCAGCGAATAGAAATAGCACCCTTACCGTTACAGGATTGGCACAACTCCCGCACTTGTTCAGTTTTGATGGTCGGGGATATCTTTTCTTCGCCATCTGCACCTATGTAACCAGGGTAAGTGACAACATCCCGAGTGACAGTGATAAATCGACGCCCACCGCAACATTTGCATGTGGTAGTGGCCGCTGCTGAACTGCTGTATTCCTCGTAGGCAAATTTAGCCAGGATAACCATACATTGAGCCATTCGGCGGCCCGATGCTTTGCCGACGTGTTTCGGGGCATTCTTCATTGCAAACTGGGTAAGCTGTTCGACGGTTCTGATCCGGTCCTCTTTGCTAATGCCAACCTTGCCAAGATATGCAGCCATTCCGAAACTGGCCCGAGCCTCAACCATTCCCATTGCAGCGGCTAGATCCGGTCCCTTGAGCGAGTCGGAAGAGGTAGCGCGGGGAGAATCCGTAATCATCTGGCTCTTGGCGCTGAACTGTTTCATTGCTGATTCTAATTTCACTATGCTGCCCTCTTTGTGTAGACCTGCTCACGAACCTGATCCCCGTTCATGACAAAATCTATCTTTTGCTTAATCGCTATATCTTTGGCTTTTTTATATGCCTCAACGGCCTCATCGATATTTTTGTATCTGCCAATATGATAATGCTTCCCATTAAATTGTATTTTCACTCTCCATTTTTCTGTGCCTTTACACCATGTAACCCCTGTATAACCCGACGCTGATGAAGATATTTCGCTGAGGTTGCTGGAATTTATTGTTCTGGTTACGTCCCTCAGATTGCATATCCTGTTATCCGCTCTGATGGTATTGATATGGTCGATAACATTTCGGGGCCATTTGCCGTGCACATATAGCCATGCAAGCCTGTGTGCTTTGTGAAGGTGACGATTTAACCGAATATGGATATATCCGTTATCACTTACTGAGCCAGCGACATCGCCAACCTTGACCCTGTTGCTGTTTTTCTTCAGCCAAGTAAATAGCCCTGTTTCAGGTTCATAGTGAAGGAAGTGTTTTAATTCTGGCTGTGTAATCATTTTCCCCTCCCTAGGTACTTTTGCTCATAAACAACAGCGCCGTCAGTTATTAGATCATTGAAATCACAATTGCCATTCGCGTCATTTTCCGGCCAGCGTACGCTGACAGATATCAAATCGTTTTTTGCTCTGAGATTGGCGGTGGCACAATTAAACGCTGCTGCCTGTCCAGTGGCTGAATGTTTATCCATATCAGCAAAAATAATGAGGTGTTTGACACCTGCCGGCACCCTGAATTTCTCCATGAATCCGGCGTTGATTACTGACCAGGTATTTATCCCGTACACCTGATAGCAGGACAGTGATGTTTCAATTCCTTCAGCAACTCCCAGTGTGGAGGCAACCGGAAACATGCGGATCGCCACTGAGCGAGCATGATCGAGATAGTTCTGTTCCTGTAGTGATTTAAGCCGTTTAGCGCTATCACCGATATTCGCTTTTTTATCCCCATCAAGCAGGGTCTGATGCAGGTAACAGAGTTCCCCCTTATCATCTGTCGCCAGAGAATAAAGCGCCTGATATACCCGCCCTGCATGTCGCTGTTTATCGCAAAACCGGACCGCTTCAACAGGAAGCCGATTAATACCTCGCTGGCGCAGATAATCTGCGGCTGTGGTGCCGCGCAAATCCACCAGCTTTGAAAACTTACTGATAACGCGCTGCCGCTGTTTCGCTGCTGAACTGGTGACAGGAATACTGATGTGTCGGTAGTTATTGCCAATAAGCTGATCTACCTCGGCGCACAGTGCTGAAAATGATTTACCTTGCGTCAGGTTAAGCAGCTTCATGCCATCGCCGCTATCACAGGTACAAATCCACGTTCCAGCACCTTCACGATCATCAATACGGAACTTGCCGCGAGCACCGCATACCGGACATTCCCCCTTGAAGTGATTTTTGCCAGTGATTGGCGGTAAACCGAAGTATTCAAAAATCTCAGCCCATCGGCCCTTTGCTGCTTCTGCTGTCTTCATGCTGGTTTCCTTAAACTTTTCCGTATTTCTTCAAGGTGATTTCTGGCATCAATAATTGCTGCGGTTGCGTCAATATTTCCGGTATTGCATTGCTGATCCGGTGACTTTAATTTCTCCCTGCCCTTAGCAAAGGAAATGCGTTTATGTTTTATGTAGCTGCTGACTTCCGGTGTTATCTCCATCGGGAAATCACTTAAGCCATTAGGCCATTCGCTGAATTTGTCGTGGAAGGTATGTGAGCACCACCCATCGCTTACGGGCTTACCCATCGATGAGCGCTGACGTTGATAGAACTTGATCTGACTCCACCAGGCTTGCTTGTCGGATTGGGTGAATACATGCTTTCCCTTGCCCAATTTTTTCAGTCCGCGCTGGGTGTCGGTATCCACGTCCTGTCCTGCCAGTGGCTTAAATCCACATTTAGGGCAGACGTATACCCCTGCGGGTTTCATGAAATGACACTCAGTGCATTCTTTAGGGAGTTTTTCAGTGCGTTCCTCTGCCTCACGACTGGCGCTATCTTTCATTCCGTCGTTTTTGGATGGCAGTTCGTTGTATTCGATAGAGTCAGGGAAGCCCAAACGATGCACTGTGCCGCTGTGATCGAAAATCAGACACGACTCTTTCCCTTGCGCGGTTCGAAGCCCACGGCCTAAGCTCTGTAGCCAGCGGATTTCGCTTTTTGTGGGTCGGGCATAGATAACGCAGCGGACATCACTGTCAAAGCCAGCCACCAGCACACCCACACTGACGATGATTTTCGTAGCGCCCATTTCGAAGCGATGAATGATGAGTTGACGCTCTTCATGAGGTGTTTCAGCTACCATCACCTCGGCGTTAATCCCAACCTTATTAAACTGAATAGTGACGTAATTGGCGTGATCTACATTTACGCAAAATGCCACAGTAGGCAGATCCCGCCCGTTCTGTAGCCAGTTATCAACGATGTCGCCTACGAGGTCAGCACCACACATGATTTCTGCCAATTGGTTTTCGTTGTAGTCTCGCCCGCAATCAATGGTATTGGTTGTTTTCACGCCTTTCAGGTCTGGCTTGCTCGGCGCATAGAACTCGTAACCGCTCAGGTCGCCGCGCTGGATTAACTCCCCGATGGTGGTCGGCTTAACCAGTTGCTGGTAGTAATTACCCAGGAATGGCGAAAAAGGCGTACCGGATAAACCAATAACTTTCACCTGTGTTTCGCGTGTCAGGCGCTCAATCTCAATCAGAATTTGTTTCTGCCGGAGGTGAGCCTCGTCAACGATCAGTAAGTCAATATTGTCCGGGAACTGACGGCGGATCAGCGTGGCGGCACTGGCAATCTGAATTTTTAACGTTGGGTCATAGCTCGGATGTTTCTGCCAGATGAAACTAATCTCGTCCTCAGGGAGTCCATACTCGATAAAACGCTGCGCAGTCTGGTTAATTAAAATTGTGTATGGGGCAATGAAGAGCACACGCATACCACGACTAACAAACCCATCTGCGATAAATGCCGCCAAACCGGTTTTACCGCTGCCTGTCGGTGCATAGACCATGAAAGAGCCGAATGACTTCCAGTCACTGCGCAGCATGTTCAGAGCGCGTTCCTGTGCGAAGTTCGGTGTAATGTTCAGCATTGCGTAACCTCTCGCCAATTAACTATTCCAGAGAAAACCTTTCTTCTGGTCTATGCCTGTGTTGCGTATCATCTTGCTAGTACGGTGCATTTGGGAGGGCTAACCCCTAGATCGAGATCTACCTAACCTATGGAGTGGTCTGTTGGAAAAGGCCTATTCCAATCCCACATCCACCTCCCCCCTTACCCCCCTCCTCCTTCTCCCTTATTCATGTACTAGCTAACGAGTACATTGATACGAAAAAAGACGGACAAAGAATCTCGACCTGCTAACACCTGACACCTTCAAGTCAGCGTGTAATTTACTGCTTCAAGCCGCCACACCTTCGGGGCTGCTATTACTTCACTACCAACGGCGGACTGACCGTGTAACCCTGTAGTGCTTTTCCGTGGCTTTTCACAAACAATCTCAATCGCGTATTAGCTTCATGCCTTGCTTTGTTCTCTTGACGGTATGAAACAGACTCCGTGTAAAACGCGACCTGATAAGCCTCTGCATACTTAACGACAACCTTTCTGCGCAACGAGGGTGCCAATTGCTGTAACTGCTCCTGAATCCACTTCCCATCCTCGGGACAAAACACCGTTGGCATGATTACCTGGACGAACTGCTCATAAGCCATCAATGCCCCTCGTCGTTAAACTAATCCGAGCTGAATCTGAGACTTTGGTTGCCGCTTCCGGCCCGGCTTGCGTTCGGCTTTCGAACAATTGAACTGAACCCACAGACGCGCTTCCCGCAAACAATCGTCGAAAGCGGCACCCTTGCGACTTGCCTGAGCGAGTTTGTGATAGTGCTTGACGCCTTCGTCTGCCCCCCCCTAGCAATCACGTCAGGGACGCCATCAGCCACCAGCGCAACTAAAATGTGTTTGTGGATAAACTCCGATGGACTCATTAGTTAATCTCCGTAAAGATCAGAAATCTTTCTTGATGCCATTCAACAACCAATGAGGCGAACACCCTAACGCCTCGGAAATTTCAAGGAGATGCCTGGGTCGGTGAGATGTACCCGACTCAATTCGCTGAATAGTTTGCTGCTTAACCCCTGAAAGAACAGCGAGTTGATGCTGTGTTAAGCCTCGCTCTAGCCGCAGTTCCTTCAATCGAAGTGAAATAGACATATAACCTCAGTCAAATACAACGTTTGCAGTATTTAAATACACAATTTGTTGTTTGTCAATTACAACGCTTGTTGTATGATGCTTAGCATAAATATGGAGGGGGTTAAAAATGTCATTGGCGGAAAGGATTAAACAAAGAAGGCTAGAGCTGGGGCTTACACAATCAGAACTTGCTGAATTAGCTGGAACGACACAACAAGGCATTGTCTCTGTAGAAACAGGACGAACTAAGCGCCCTCGATATTTGCACGAACTAGCTAAAGCTCTTCAGTGCGATCCTGATTACCTACTCACTGGGAGCGAAGGTAGCAATGTTTCTTTTGTAGGCACCCATACCCCAGGATATCGATACCCAGTAATTAGCAGCGTTCAAGCTGGCGCATGGGGGGAGGCTATTGAAGCTTACAGCCTTAAGGATATTGATCTTTGGCTTGAGTCTGATGCGCATATACAAGGCGATGCATTCTGGTTGGAAGTAAGTGGTGACTCAATGACTGCTCCTATTGGACTAAGCGTACCTGAAGGGACTTTTGTCCTTTTTGATACCGGACGTGAGGCATCTAATGGGAATTTAGTGATCGCTAAAATGGAAGATTCTAATGAAGCGACATTCAAAAAATTAGTCATTGATGGGGGGCAACGTTACCTTAAAGGACTGAACCCAGCATGGCCCTTAGTTCCAATTAATGGCAATTGCAAAATTATAGGTGTAGCTATAGAAACCAAATTGCGTCTGCTATAAATCTGCTTCACACTAGATCAAGGTCGCATGCGCGGCCTCTTTTTTGCTCTTCATATCCTCAATCAGCATTCAAATAGCGACCTCTTAAGCAAAAGTGGTCAGCTTCAATAAAACACGCACAAACTACGTTAAAAATAATTCTCAATAAAATACAACGAATTAATGTTAACTTTAAAATAAAACTCATTTTGTTGTTTACATAATACAACGAAATGAGTAATCTTCATTTCATCAGTTAACAACAGGTGAAAAAAAATGAGCAACCCAAAAAGCAGCATTGCAATACGTGGGTCTATTATCGAATGCGAATCCATCACTCTTCGTGTTTCGCCAGGCGAATATCACAACTTTCCAATTGTAGATAATAAAGATTTGTTTGCTCATTACCGTCGAACAAAGGAAGAATGCAAGTTCCAACTAGTCACCAACTTACTGGATGAACCAGCTATTTTTGCTATTTACAAAAGAGTTGGTGAGTTCTTAATTTTAGTATGTGCATTTTCTTCCTTTGAAGAAATTAATACCGAAGCATTGGAGATTATTAAATCTAATGAACAATTAAGAAAATCAATTTCATGTTCCATAGGTGAGTTAAATGATAAAAATTAATAAAATAGCTGAGAAAGCTAAACCAATAGCAAACCAGCATCCAATTATTAAAAACACACTAGTTAGTATTAATAAACTTGAAATTAATTCAATACTAACGGTATTTATTTTTGCAGCTATTAAACGCTCTGATGTTAAAGCCAAGCCCGTAATGAAGCGTGTAACTGCCAGTAGCTATAAAGAAGCGCGGCGGAAATTGATAAGTAATTATGTTATTTCATTCGCGGGTCGTATTCCCTCACAGGGGGTATGCAATGCTTAAAAAATACCGTGTTGAATTTAGCGCATTAGCCGTCGATGGTAATTTGCTCAAGCTGTCATGGTGTGGTGAAGCTGAGAGCCTTGATAAAGCATCGGCCATTGTTCTCTTGGGGGCAACTGAGCGCCGGTTAAGCAACATTCAGCTCACCAGCATCATGCAGCTCCTTGATGAGGATGATATCTACCCACCTTCATACAAAGAGACTCAGGCCCTGATTGCTGAACTGATGGGCAGCCGTGGTAAGCCAATCCCTGACACCAGCGAGAATGTATCTCGCACTCGCTTATTACGCGTCAAAGCAGGTCTGCTTCATTTGCTGACAGTTGTTATTCCTTTGATTGAGAACGAGCAGCAACGGTTGCAGGTGTATTGGTGGGCTGAGGCGGTACATAACATCGTGCAGTTCGAAGAGCATGACGCGAAAAATGAACAAGGAGTTGAATCATGAGTAATTTAACGCCAGTAATTCATAATCAAATTATGCCGATCCAGAGAACTCGCGGCACTTATGACATGAACCTGTTTACTCCAATCGAGCAAAACAGATTCATGGTGGTAATGCCCGACGACACAATGACAGGTGAAATTGAGTGTCGCGATAAGGTCATTATCGATACAACACCAATGCGTTATTTTGAAGATGGAATTTTTGCTTTCTTTCTTGATGGTATTTTCATGATTAAGCGGCTCCAATTCATCCGTAATAATGTTTGGGTTCTACCGTCCAATCAGTTCTATCAAAGTTTCGAAATTGCAAGTGATAGTCTCATCGAACTTATGATTATAGGGCGCGTTATTTACAGTCAAGAAATAAGGAGTCACTAACAAATGAAAATTGATAAAGTTGACCCAGCCAGATTCGAAGAGTGGGAATTCGATTTAATTGATGATGGTGGTGTCGAGGTTGCATTTCAATTAAGACCGGAACCTGTTTATTTCGTTATGCGTCATGGTCGCCGTAAGAAATGCCTTAGCCGTGAAACTGCGATTAATCGTCTCGCTCACTTCATGACTGAAAAAGTATTTAAACGCGCAGGTGTTAAATCTCGGGTTGGCGAAAAATACACACAAGTGGATGGCTGCATTCACTGGGAAAGAGGTGAGCCATCACCAAGATATATAGCCTCACATAATCGCTGTATGCGCCGCATTCGTCGCCTGTTAGCCAAGCAACGCGAAATGCTTAAATGGCAAAAGAAATATGAGAAGTGGTCAAGCCAGCACATTGAGCTGATGAAAACCAAACCTTATTAATTAAGTAATAGCTAAAAAAATATTAACTATGGCCTTCGGGTTAGGACTCCCCACACCTAAAGGCCGAAAAATAAGGTAATTCGAATATGAGTAATCTTGAATTAATTGGCAGATATCGCAACCGACTGGTAGCCGCAAAGCTGGATTCATTGCAGCGGAAAACAGGCAGCACCTGCGTAATTAAAAAATCATCCAAGGGGAAAATCATCTCAGTTCAATTGACCGCTGAGGTATTAACCCGCGCGCTGGAGCAATTCGAGTTGGTGGCGATCGAGGGGCAAGGGAAAGTCACAGCTAATACAAGCGTTCTGGCCCTCTATCAATCCTGCTTAAAGAAAATGGGCGGCATGTCCTCCATGGGGCATGCATTCATGGATGACCTGATAGAAGAGTCGATCGGCGTATCTGACAAGCCAGCCACCAGCGCGGTGAAATCATGACGCTATCAGGTAACCGCATCCCGCTTCGGATCTACATCGGGGCCACTCAGATTTTAAACCGGTACCGCCGTGGAGCCGTTCGCCCTCGCCGCACGTATCAGCATGGCTATCTGTCTCTACGCATTACACACCGCTGGCGGTTGTTATCGAAAGACGGCGGGCAGCACTGGGAGGCTATGAGCCACCAGAGATACAACAAAGAATTGGGGGTGTAAGTGATGGGGATAAGCAAAGCAAACAACCAGGAGCGCATTGATGTTGGGTCGCTACTGACGATTACAGACCACCTTGAGGCATTGAATGTTGCTAACGCCACTCTGGAAAGAATTGAGTCACAACTAACTAAAGCCAGTGATAAGGCCAGTGATTGGTATATCCGAGCCACTACCGCACATAAAACGTGGCATTGGATCAGGACTCAGATTTGCGGGCAGCTATCTGTTTTAAGGCAGAAGGAAAAAGAAAGGAATATCAATCTGCATATTTCGAAAGACCACTTTTTGATTCAAGCATTACGGCAACGGGTAACAGCGGAAGAATTTGAACAGTGCGTTCTGATTGCTAATGAAAAGGCCACTTCGGTGCATAGCGGGTTTATTCAGGATAATGAGGACTAACAAAATGAGTCAGTTAATTAGCACCAATAGCAATAATCCAATGATGGGAAGCCGTGAAATAGCGGTGGTAGTCCTTAAAGAACACAAAGAAGTCTGTCGTGATATTCGCGTCATGCTTGTGCAGCTTTACGGGGGCGAAGAGAAGGACTACATCCGTAGCGCAAATCTGCTCAACCTTACGAATCAAGGGGTTAGTTGCGTTCATTACGATATGACTAATCCTAATGCCTGGGAATACTTTCTTGACTTTGAACACTCGCAATGCCTTTCGACTGGCTATGACGCCCTCCGTCGTATGTCGATGGTTAAACAATGGCGAGCTATGAAGGAAGAACTGGAGCAACCACGCATCGCAGTACAGCCAGCACCCCAGGAAAACAGCATGAACAATGACATTCTTTCCCTGGCTCGCGTTGTGGCTGAGGCAACCGCATCGGCAACCATGAAAGCGGTGATCGATATTGTTGGTATTCAAAAGTATCAGCCAGTAGCCGAACCGATTGCAGCTATCGCACCACCAGCACCAGAAACCTTGCAGATAAATCACCAAGCACCAGTTGGTGAACAGTCTGAATATGCCCTTGTGTCTGATCTGTCGTGGGCTTGTGGGTTATCAGATGATGCCTGCCGCCGATTGACTACGTTCTCGAAGTTACCGACACGACTTACCAATGGTGATCGAGGCCATTTACTGATTCACCGTGATTCGTTTATGTCGGCAGCTCAAGCCTTGCTTGATGAGTCCACACCACCCACCGGCAAACTTAAACGATGGCAGCATCCAGTGTTTGGCGGCTTCACCTTGCGCCTGAAATCTGGAAATAACGATGGGGAGAAAGCGCAATGAATATCAGCTATATCGATCATGGCGTAACTGCATCACTGACACTTACTAGCTGGTTGCCTTATGTTCGCCAGCATAACCGCTGCGTGGATGCTGTTTTGCTGCGTATCGGCAGTGTTCAGACAAAAAATAAAGGCTTCATTCGTCGCACAACCGTTATTACCGGACGTACGCCGCTGATCATGCATGCCTATAAGGTGGTTCTGGCTGAGGTGAAACGGTAATGACAAAAATCCAACAAAAACGACTTTGTGATTATGAACAATTTGTTTTGAACTTAATTTGCGAAGCCTATATGTATCACCAGATTGCAAAACATCGCCGACCCGTATATCGCCATAAGTACGGGGACTTTGCCATAGACCGCACCTCGTTACGCGGTTTTATTGGTACATACCTTGAAGGTAATGAGACGTCAGCGGAGCGGCGAATAAAGCGCTACCACTCCATTTTAGACTGGAAGGAAATGGAAAAAACACCAAGAGGCTATTTCGTTAATTGGGGAACAATTGCCACCCTAAAGCCTCGCGGTATTCAGTGGATTAATGCTTGCCTTAATCGGTTCGGTGAAATGATTCAGGATATGGGGCCGGAAGCGGTGGCCAGTGAACTGGGGGAGGATATGCAATGGTAGAAAGCAACGTATTCGAACTGGCTAGCATCATCAAATCAGCCGGCAGTGATCCAGGTGATATCACAACCGCTATTTGGGTAGCTCACTACCGTAAACCAGAACGCGGTGCGGATGAAATTACTGATTTGACGATGAACATTATCGGTAACCACTGCATGGATTTTCTACCTCCAGATGTCTGGCCGGAAACGTTGGATGGAGTGCTTAAATTTGAACTTGGTGTGTTGGTTGACGAATTCTATTCGGTAAACCCACTTCCGGGCAAAATCGCTAAAGCATTATTGGCAGCCGGTTACCGTCTGAATGAAAGCATTGCAGCACAGGAAGCCACCGAAAGAGATATAGCGGTCGATGAAATGCACGTCATGTATGTCAATGCGCCTGATACCACCAGCGTTCGACAGTACCTTGAGATGCTTTATGACGCAGGATATCGCAAGGGGGCTACCAATGGGTAAGCAAGCCGATATCCATGACACCGAAGTGCGGGCCACTGTGATTGTTGACGATGGGTGCGACTGGACTAAATACCTTAACTGGTCAGCCAAAGCAAAGTACCGCATCCGAAACGGGATAAATGAAGCGCCACCAGCCAGGCCAAAGGTAGCACCGGTAAGTTTCAAGTCGATTAATCAGCCCCGTAAAAAGGGCTTTCGAGTGGTTCAGAAAGCGATAGGGGCGGTGTGAAAATGGAAATGATTAAAACCAATAATCCAACGATGCTACAGCTCAAAAGTTTAATGACTGTCACATACGGATTTTCTCGGTGGCATGTTGCCTGCGCTGTTGAAGCGTACCGCGATGAGCCATCGATTAACCCCACATCAGCCTCGTATATCTATGCTGGACGGGCCATGAAGCAAGGCATCAAAGATGGTGAGATTGATAAATTGCATAACGGTGGCCGCTATTATTGCTTCGTGGAGGTGAAGCCGTGAAATTTAAATGTACAGGCAAGTGGAACGGTGAACCATTCGAGCGGGTTACTGAGGCAGAAGACGAAGCTGATTGCTACGGGCATTGGCACTGGTGGGCGGCAATGGGTGAAGCCACTATCACTGATTTTGTTATGGAGGTATGCGCAGATGAGCAACCGTCAGCAGTTTGAAAAACGTTGTCACTACGTAGGCGGTCTTGATTTAACCCGCCTCGGCAACGGTTACGCCAGTTATAGAACAGACTTAGGCTGGACGTGGTGGCAAGCGGCAATAAAAACGCCGGTTAAGCTCCCTCCCATGATAGATATCGAAGGGCTTGAGGGTGAGGATCTGAACGCCGCGAACCATTTCAACGCCGCCATTGCTATGTGCTCTATAGCGATCCGGCAGGCGGGCTATACGTCAGAGTGTTCACCAGTGTTTTACCCTGCAGATAAGCAAGGCGGCTAATTATGATTACATGTGAATTATTAACAATTGAACGGGTAGAAAAGGCTGTAGGGTATGACCGCACAACCATCTACCTGCGCATCAAAGAAGGGACATTCCCAAAACCAGTTAAAGACGGGCGCAACTCTCGTTGGCCGTCAACGGTGATTCAGGAATGGATTGATAACCTTATTGTGGAGAATCAGAAGCAAGCAGGCCAGTAACCCACTGGCCCCACTCTTCCATTAACTGCCGTCTCTCTGGCATGTACTCGGCGTGATTGTATGCGGCTGACACACGGTTTTTTTCAACGTGTGCTAGCTGCCGCTCGATAACTTCATGCCGATATCCCATTTCATGCAACCTGGTTGAAGCTGTAGCGCGGAAATCGTGAGTTGTTATCACCGTACGAGCGTATCCCAACTGCACAATAGCCCTATTTAAAGTGGATGCTCCCATGTAAGTGTTGTTTAGCCTGGTATTGGGGAACAACCAACGCCTATTACCCGTAATTTTCTTCAATTCATTTAGCAGGGATATTACTGGGGCCGACAATGGCACCCTATGCATTCGCCCCATTTTCATTAGTTCCGGGGGAATAACCCATTCCGCATTATCAAAATCAATATGTGACCATTCAGCCGAACGTAATTCAGCTTGTCTAACAAATACTAGCGGTAAGATTCTTAGCGCTATAATAGTCGCTTGGTTACCGGTGGAGCTATCAAGACGCAAATAATAATCACGTAACTCATCACCAGTGAGCGGTCTAGAATGTTCGGTTTTAGGGACTATAATAGCCCCCCTTAATGCCGCGGCCGGATCGGAGTCTGCGCGTAATGTCGCTACGCCATAGCAAAAAACAGCAGAGCACCACTGCCGTACTTTAACCGCTACGGATTTAGCGCCCCGACTCTCAAGGTCTCTAATTATTTTTAATATATGAGAGGCGTTAATTTCCCGCATAGGCATAGCGCCAATAGCGGGGAAAATATCGTTATACATAAAACCAGTGATCTGATTTTTTGAATTTTTGGCCCAATGCTCCCCTTTTTTATCCAACCATTCTTTTGCCACTATTTCGAATGTATTGGCGTTCTCAGCTTTTGCGATATCCCGCTCAACTGCCTTGGCTTCCTTGGGGGCGATGCCGTTTTTTACCTGCTCCCTAGCCCACTCACGCAATCGACGAGCTTCGGCCAACGATACGGCAGGGTAACTCCCGATAGTGTAGCGTCCGTCCTTTGTAGGCGTGATCCAGTAGCGATAACGCCATGTCTTTACACCCGAGGGGCGCACATCCAAGTACAGGCCGTTACCATCCTGCAATTGATAGGCTTTTTCTTGAGGTTTAGCGTTGCGGGCTTTGGTATCAGTTAACTTCATGAGGCCACCGGATAACCGTTTATTTATCCGGTAGCTTGTCCGGTTTATTATTCGCTGTCAATCAATGTTGTTAGATGCCAATAAACACAAAGCCCCGCAATAGCGAGGCCTTGACAGATTTATTCGATGTTAACGGATTCTATTAAACATCAAAGTTTATTCCGCAGCAAAATGGTTATCCAACAAAGCCTGACATGAAGGCGGCAATGGTGGGGGTAAGGTTTTACCCGGTTTAGCACTCGGTTGATGGGGCTGGAACCAGCTTTCCAGTTCTGCACCACAACCATCCCCCGCAGGAGGCGTGTCTTGATCCAAACACTCCAGGCTATCTGCCGGGCAGCGCAATCTTACATGCATATGTGCACGATGGCCGAACCACGGGCGCACTTTATGCAACCAATTACGATCCGTTCCGGCATCCAGACACAGTTGCTTTTTAATCGCCGGATTGACGAAAATACGCGTCACTTCGTTATCGTTAGCCGCTAACTTGATAAGGCTCTCGACCTGAGGTTGCCACAGTGCGGGGACGACCCGTTTGCCGTCGGCTGCCACCAAATCAACAGGTTGCGGTTTCAGCAATTGCTGTTGGCTCCAGCGCTGTACTGGCAGTTGTAACCAGATATCCACATCCAGACCAGATTGATGGCTGGCATGCCCACTACTAAAGCGCCCACCGGCGGGCATTGCCATATCGCCAATCAATACCGTTCCCAGGCGATGTTGCTCAGCCTGCGCACTCAGACGGTGGATAAAGTTCAGTAAATCAGGATGACCGAAATAACGGCGCTGATCCGGGCGCATCACCTGATAATCTGCCGATTGGAGCGGCAAAGGCATTGCACCAATAACGCAGCCGTTGGCAAAACCACCAATCGACTGTGGAGAACCTGCAACCGGGTTGGCTATCTGTTGCCATGGCGTCGCCGCCATGACCGGGGCTATAGCGGTGAGTGCTACGGTAGCGGCAAGTGCCACTGCACCCACAATCCATTTGTTCATTGTGCCTACCAGCGCGGAACGTCGGAAACCACATCACCGCACTGTGCACGCTGGCGCAGCAAGTGATCCATTAACACAATAGCCATCATGGCCTCAGCAATAGGGACGGCGCGAATACCGACACAAGGGTCATGGCGACCACGGGTAACCATCTCAACCGCCTCACCCTGCCGGTTAATGGTTTGCCCTGGTACCATAATGCTGGATGTCGGTTTCAAGGCGATATGGGCCACAACCGGTTGCCCGCTGCTGATGCCGCCTAAAATGCCCCCGGCATGATTGCTCTGGAAACCTTGTGGGGTAATCTCATCACGGTTTTCACTACCACGCTTAGTAACAACAGCAAAACCATCACCGATTTCCACCCCTTTCACCGCATTGATACTCATCAGCGCATGGGCCAAATCTGCATCTAAACGGTCAAATACTGGTTCACCCAAACCAACCGGCACGTGTTCAGCGACCACGGTAATTTTGGCTCCAATAGAGTCACCGGCTTTTTTCAGTTCACGCATCAGCGCATCCAGCGGCTCCAACTTACTGGCATCTGGACAGAAGAACGGATTTTGTTCAACCAAATCCCAATCAATCAAATCACAACTAATATCGCCAATTTGTGCCAGATAGCCACGCACCTGCACCCCGAATTTCTGCGCCAGATACTTTTTAGCAATGGCACCGGCGGCAACACGCATCGCGGTTTCACGGGCTGAAGAACGGCCCCCTCCCCGATAGTCACGCACGCCGTATTTTTGTTCGTAGGTATAGTCAGCATGGCCTGGGCGGAAGACATCTTTAATCGTGCTGTAATCCTGTGACCGCTGGTCAGTATTCTCAATCATCAACCCGATGCTGGTACCGGTGGTTACTCCCTCAAACACGCCAGATAAAATACGCACCTGATCCGGCTCGCGGCGTTGAGTGGTATAGCGTGAGGTACCCGGGCGACGCCGGTCGAGATCCAACTGAATGTCAGCTTCAGTGATTGGAATGCCCGGCGGGACGCCATCAATAATACACCCCAAGGCGATGCCGTGAGATTCACCAAAAGTGGTGACGCGGAAAAACTGCCCAATACTGTTGCCAGCCATCACGGCTCCTTACCATTTAGTCATAAACAATCTGCCAGCATGATATTTATCACACTGACAGACTTTATAAGCAGAGATCGATTAATCGCGGTACATACTAAAATGCGGAGCGCAGTCAATCAGTTGCTGTTTGGTCAGCATAAATACGCCATCACCGCCGTTGTCGAACTCCAGCCAGGTGAAAGGCACATCAGGATATATGTCCATCAAATGCACCATGCTGTTGCCCACTTCGCAAATCAACACGCCATCATCTTGCAAGAAGTCCGGGGCGCAAGCCAGAATACGGCGAGCCAGTTTCAAGCCATCGCTGCCAGCAGCCAACCCAAGTTCAGGCTCGAAGCGGAACTCCTGCGGTAAGTCGGCCATATCTTCGGCATCAACATACGGTGGATTAGTGACAATCAAGTCATATTTGATTGGCGGTAAATCACGGAACAGGTCAGAGCGAATCGGTGTGACCTGATGTTCCATCTCATGCTGTTGAATATTATGTTCAGTTACTGCCAGAACATCATTAGAGATATCAACAGCATCCACTTCAGCGTCTGGGAAGGCATAGGCACAAGCAATAGCAATACAACCACTACCGGTACACATATCCAGAATATGCTTAGGCTGGTGTCTGATCAGACCATCAAAGCTGTTATTAATCAATTCAGCTATCGGTGAACGTGGCACCAATACACGCTCATCAACATAATATTCCATACCGCAGAACCAAGCTTTATTGGTCAGATAAGCAACCGGAATTCGCTCGTTAACCCGGCGGATCACCCGTTCGACAATACGGTGCCGCTCGCTCGACGTCAGGCGCGCACTGCGCATATCCTCAGGGATATCTATCGGTAAAAATAGGCTTGGGAAAACCAGTTGTACTGCTTCGTCCCACGGATTATCAGTACCGTGACCATAAAAAATATTGGCCGCATTAAACCGGCTAACTGCCCAGCGCAGCATATCCTGAATGGTGTGCAGTTCATTTACTGCTTCATCGACGAAAATCTTGTCCAAGGTATTCTCCAACAACGGTGCGAAAAATCATTATCTATCCCCTAGTTTGCCATGAAGCCCGCGACAAATCAGCAGCAATACATCAGTTGAATGATAACCGAATAATGAAAAGCACATTAACATTGAAAATTGCATGGATAACCGCTTGATTGCGAGAACAACCAATACACCTACACCTTGAAATATGACGACATGCCTATACCCAATAGATTTCGAGGCGTAGGAAGGCGGCAACCGAGATAATCCCGATGAGCTTACACAAGTAAGTGATTCGGGTAAGCGAGGGCAGCCAACACACCTACACCTTGGAATATGACGACATGCCTATACCCAATAGATTTCGAGGCGTAGGAAGGCGGCAACCGAGATAATCCCGATGAGCTTACACAAGTAAGTGATTCGGGTAAGCGAGGGCAGCCAACACACCTACACCTTGGAATATGACGACATGCCTATACCCAATAGATTTCGAGGCGTAGGAAGGCGGCAACCGAGATAATCCCGATGAGCTTACACAAGTAAGTGATTCGGGTAAGCGAGGGCAGCCAACACACCTACACCTTGAAATATGACGGGTATAGACATTTATTTAGACAGATGACGTTCAACAGGTAAACTGGAGGTAATCAAATAAGTACAACGAACTGATGATGAAAAATAAATATCACCTCACGACTGATGATTTACAGCTATTTAAGGAGTCAATAGTTGGGGCGAAGAAGCTGAAACAAGATACGATTGTTCTGCATACACCGCCCAAGTTGGGCAAAAGAATCGCACCGGAAAAATTACTGCAAGAGCAGGTTGATGCCAGTTATTATTTTTCCGATGAATTCCAACCGCAGTTGGATTACGACGGTCCCACCCGCTATGTGCGGCCTGGCGTTGATCATTTTGAAGTTAAAAAGCTGCGGCGCGGTGATTACTCGCCCGATATGTTTTTGGATTTACACGGATTAACCCAGAAACAGGCCAAACAGGAGTTGGGCGCACTGATTGCTGCCTGTAAGCGGGAGCATGTGCATTGTGCCTGCGTGATGCATGGCCACGGCAAACATGTTCTGAAGCAGCAAACCCCTTTGTGGCTGGCGCAGCACCCTGATGTGCTGGCATTCCATCAAGCCCCTAAAGATTGGGGTGGGACTGCGGCATTACTGGTCTTAATTGAGTTAGAAGAATAGACGCGAAATGCGGTTTGACAGAAAAACAAAGGCGCGACAGAGATGCCGCGCCGATTGAATATTCACTAACACTGTTTTAACCGTGGCAAGCCTTTGCCAACAGTTGTGACGGGCTGACCTGCCAATCAAATGTCCCCTTCCCGGTATCACCATTAAGATCAACACAGGCGATTGCCGAGGTGGCAAACATTGGTGGGCATTGCCCTGGACAAAGCTCAGAAACCAGATACCCGACCAGCGGCAAGTGCGAAATGACCAGCACTGCGGCACAATCTTCTTTTGCCAATGCCTGCAAATAGCAGCAGACAAAAGCGGCATCCCCACCCGGCGTTAATTCTGGCATCACTTCCTGCTCTGCCGGTAGCGTAATCACCTCACGCGCGACGTCTAATGTTTGCGCTGCGCGTAGATAAGGGCTAACCAAAATCTGATCGATATCAACAGACTGCTCGCTTAGCCAGCTTGCTATCTGACGTGACTCATCCTGACCACACAGAGTAAGAGGCCGTTGTGCATCACTTGCTGCATCAAGGGCCGCGTCACCGTGACGCATAATGAAAACTTGCATATTGCACCGTTTTTGTTAACAAAATAACGCTATACAGAAACGCTTTGCGTGCTGTACCGCCGAAACCTTTGCCATGGGCAAAGAAACTTCATAACGATAACGCGCCGTCTCTCTATGGCGGCCGGGCATTTTGCCTGAAACTTAAGGTAAAGAAAATGGCTGCTTTTTACACCGAGCATACCGGCAGCCAACCTTGAATGGTTACATAATAACCATATCAACAGCTTAATCTAAACTTTATCACCTGCGCAATAAGTGCCTATTAATACATTTTGGCACGAATAGTCACTTAACGTGATTCTGGTTAAGGTAGCGCGGGTTGCCCCCGGTGTACAGCCACCTAATCCCTTAGAATTGCAGGTGGTGATCCTGCTCACACTCTTAAGAATAGGTGTTAGTCGGCCGCCTGTTTAGTGGAAAAATGCGACCAAGCCCCGTGAGCAATACCCTTTTGCAAACTCAGCGCTCTTCGCCAGGCACCTCATCTGGATTACGTTCCTGCGGGTAAAACGTCTGTTGCTGTTCGGCCATGCTCACCAGCAGTTGGCAAGGTTCAAAACGTTCGCCGTATTGTTGTGCCAACAATCTGAGTGTTTTCACGACCTTCTCCACCCCCAGACTATCCAGATAGCGGAAAGGCCCCCCGAGGAATGGCGGGAAGCCGATGCCAAACACAGCACCAATATCACCATCGCGTGGGTTACGAATTATCGATTCATCCAGACAGCGTGCTGCTTCATTCAACATCATCATGGTACAACGCTGTGCTATCACCGAGGACTCGATATGGGCTTTCGGCGTCACACCCAGCAAGACATAAACACTGGTATCGACTTGTTTATCCTGTTTTTTCTTCCAGTTAATACCTTTGGTTGCTGCCGGATAGAGATAAAAGCCACGGCCATTTTTACGCCCTTTCCGTCCATCCTTCAAGATGACATCAAATGATGGAGGTGCAGCAAAACGCGGCCCTAGTTGCTCAACCAGAATCGGCATGATTTTGGTACCTACATCAATACCAACTTCATCCAACAGTGTGATCGGCCCAACCGGGAAGCCAAAATTCACCAACGCTTTGTCAACAGAATCGATAGGTTCACCGTCCAGTACACAGCGAGCAGCTTCGTTGATATATGGAGCCAGAATTCGGTTTACATAAAACCCAGCGCAATCAGCCACGACAATAGCTGTTTTACCTTGTTTACGCGCCAAAGCTACTGTGGTTGCGATAGTTTCTTCGCTGGTTTTTGCATGAGGAATCACTTCAACCAGCGGCATTTTATCTACCGGGCTAAAGTAGTGCAGGCCGATCACCTGTTCTGGTCGCTGTGCCTGCGCAGCAATTTGGCTTATCGGCAATGAGGAGGTATTGGAGGCAAAAATGGTATGTGCTGCGCCGAAACGTTCGATATCAGCAACCATTTGCTGCTTCAATGATAAATCTTCAAATACAGCTTCAACTACGATATCAACCGAGTCAAAACCGCAATAATCTGTGCTGCCGGAAATCAGCATCATCTGGCGCTGCCGTTCAGCCGGGCGCATACGCTTACTGCGAACCCGCTTGCCTAAGGCATCCCAAGTGTATTTTAGCGCCTGATTAATCCCTTGCGGATTAATATCTTTGATACGTACCGGCAAGCCTGCGCGAGTGGCCGTTACATTGGCAATTCCGCCCCCCATCAAACCGCCACCCAAGACCCCAACACGATGAATAGCACGAGGCTGCGCTGTACCACCGGTCTCCTTTTTCAGTGATGTTGTGGCAAAGAACAAGCTACGCAAAGCAGATGACTGGGGAGACATGGCCAGATCACCAAAGGCTCTGGCTTCCGCTTCATAACCACTGGGGCCACCGTAGTCCAATCCTTTACGCACCACATCAATAATGCGCTCCGCCGCCGGATAATGGCCCTTGGTCTGCGCCAGCGTTTTTTTACGCACAATCTTAAACAGTAATGCTTTACCCAATGGGCCGCTAAGTAGACGTTCCTGCCAAGGTAAAACTGGCCTATCGAGCCAACCCGCTTTGGCCCGTTTGACCGCCACATCTAACAAGATATCGAGGAGCACCGCATCGTCCACCAGCCCCATCTTAAGCGCCTGGCGCGCACGGACTTGTCTGCCGGTAAGAATCATATCCAGTGCTTTGCTGACACCAATCAACCGCGGCAAGCGTTGTGTACCACCCGATCCGGGCAACAGACCCAGTTGAACCTCTGGCAAACCGAGTACCGTTTTGTCATCTAGCGAACAGATGCGACTATGGCACGCTAGCGCCAGCTCCAAACCACCGCCCAGGCAAGCACCATGGATAGCAGCCACCACCGGTATGGGGAATGCAGCGATCTGCGCTAGAACAGATTGCCCTTTCTGTGCCAATACACGCGCATCGTGCGCGGTACGGCAAGCGGCAATCATGGTGATATCAGCACCTGCAATAAAAGAGTCTGGCTTGCCAGAAATAATAACCAGCCCCTGCAATTGTGATAAAGCCTGCGCTTGTTGCAGTATCTCGGCAATTTGCTCTGCAAATTCAGCCTTTAAGGTATTCACTTTGTCACCAATAACATCAATGGTGATCACACCGATATTGTCTGGCCGCACATTGAGGGTAAAGACCGAATCGGTTGGGGTACGGCTATCCCCTGAGGCTGTTTCACTACCGCTGTTAAGTAAATTTTCCTGACCCATTACTCCACCTCCAAAATCATCGCGGCACCCAACCCACCGGCAGCACATGCCGTCGTTAGCCCTAATCCTCCGCCACGGCGACGCAATTCATTTAATGTTTGGGTAATCATCCGGGCGCCTGTGGCCGCAAAGGGGTGACCGTAGGCAATCGAACCACCCAATACGTTGAATTTGCTCATATCAACTTCACCAATAGCCTGGCTACGACCCAATTTTTCACGCGCGAAAGTATCACTGGCAAACATTTTCAGGTTAGCCAGTGTTTGTGCCGCAAATGCTTCATGCATATCGATAAGGGTCAAATCAGCCAGCGTGATGCCGGCACGGTCTAGTGCCAGTGGCGTGGCATAAGATGGGCCTAGCAGCATATCTTGCCAGACATCGATGGCGGAAAAGGCGAAACTGCGCAGATAGCCCAACGGTTGCAAACCTAACTCTTTTGCTTTCGCTTCACTCATCATCATCACGGCTGCGGCACCGTCCGTCAAAGGGGTGCTGTTGGCCGCCGTGACACTGCCATGTTGGCGATCGAATGCGGGGCGTAACTTGGCATATTGCGCCATAGTGGAATCTTTGCGGATATTGTTATCTTCGGTAATAGCATCACGGTAAGGCGGGATATAAGCCGTCATCACCTCATCGTGTAATAACCCTTGCTGCCAGGCAATCGCTGCCATTTGGTGCGATCGTAGCGCCAGAGCATCCTGATCTTCACGGCTGATACCATAGGTTTTTGCCATCTGCTCTGCGGTATCCCCCATGCGCAAGCCGGTAGAGTATTCAGCCACTGCCGGGGCAACAGGAAGCAAATCGCGTAACTTTAAGCGGCTGAACAACTTCAGCCGCTGGGAGAGGGTTCGCGCTTTATTAACATCAACCAAGGTTCGTGCCAGTGCTTTACTGACACCAATTGGCAGCACGGAAGAGGAATCGGCACCACCGGCTATCGCCACCGTGACTGAGCCTGCAATAATACTTTCTGCCACATTGGCTACCGCCTGAAAACTGGTGGCGCACGCGCGTGAGACACTGTAAGCATCGGTATGCACACTCATGCCGGTACCCAACACGATTTCACGGGCAATATTTGGCGCTTCAGGCATCTGCACCACTTGACCGAATACGAGTTGATCAATTAACTCAGGAGCAACGCCACTTCTGGCCAGCAACTCACTGACCACAATTTTGCCTAAGTCGACGGCCGGTACGCCATGATAAGCAGTTGCTTGCTTGGCAAAAGGGGTCCGCAGGCCGCTGACGATTGCAATGCGATCGCCCTGGCGCGTCACTAGCGGTAATGGCTTACTCATAAACGCTCCTGATAAATAGAGTGGCTTTTAGTTAAGCATAACAAATAACAGGTCTGACCTGATCTAATTATTTTTAACCAAAAATTTACATTTGGTAAACCTACAGAACAGGAAAGTGAGAGCAGGAGCAACTTTTAGCGACAAAATCGTGGGAAAGATGAATTGGGGATGGGGAAGAATGATGAATCTAACGCGATAAATTTACAGAGGAAATTAGACAAAAATAAACGCGAAGCAAAAGGCTTCGCGTTAGAGATCGGTTCAACTTACCTGAGTTGCGGTGACTACCGGCATGAATTAACGCAGACCCAGCTGGAAAATCATGGTTTCTGCCTGGCAGGCAAAAGTAAAGTCGATGGTTAAACAAACACCGCCGTCCTTCTCTTCCAATTTATGCTCAATCAAGCAAGGTTCTGACTCAACAGCACGCGCTTTTTCGGTCAGCGATTTCAGCATCGCTTCAGCTTCAGTACGGTTGTCAAACACACAACTGTAAGAGGCCGTGCAATCAGTATTATCCATTATAGTACCAACATCTATACAGCAGCAGGCAGCAGTTTCTTCCGCACTACAGCGATTAATTGCATCTGACATCTTCAATTCTCCTCAACGGACATTTCAAAATAGGTGCAAATTGCCAATTCGTTAGTGCAAATAGCACAAAAAGGCATGGCGCAAAAAAAATATTTTCTCTGTCATTATTTTACTATCGTCGGTCACTTGGCACTAGGACTTACTGTTTATAGGCTTATTAAGTGATAAAGGTCACAGTCAAATTGTATGCTCATTCATTGATAATGTAATAATTGATACTAAATTGTGAGTTTTTTGTTAACTGCGTCTATTTTTTGCAATCAAAACTGAACAAATCCCAAAACATACTTGCAACACTGACACAGGTCGGACCTATACTTCAGCCACTGGTCTGCTTTGTCTGACCGATAACGGACCCTACAATCCCGCATTCTCTTGTTACGGTGTGTAACATTAATTAAAACAATGAGGTTTTGGTCATGAACCAGAAAAACCTGTTTACCCGATCAGCTCTGGCAGCTGCAGTGGCAATCATATCGTCGAACGTTTCTGCGGCTGGCTTCCAGTTGAATGAATATTCAGCCGCTGCATTGGGGCGTTCTTTCTCTGGTGAAGGCGCCGTTGCCGACAACGCATCAGTTGGTAGCCGTAACCCCGCAGCAATGACTTTGTTCGACCGCCCTTCTTTCTCTGGCGGCTTTGTTTATGTTGATCCTGACGTCAATATTAGTGGGACATCCCCCATTTCAGGCAGAAGTACCGATGCCAATAACATCGCGCCTTCAGAGTGGATCCCAAATATCCACTTTATTATGCCACTGAATGAGCAATGGGCAATTGGTGCCTCTGGTACCTCAAACTACGGTTTGGCTACTGAATTCAATGACGACTATCCTGCGGGTTCCCTTGGCGGTCAGACTGATCTGAAAACCGCCAACCTGAACCTGAGTACCGCGTATCGCCTGAATGAAAACTTCAGTTTCGGCCTGGGCTTTAATGCAGTGTACGCCGATGCGAAGATTGTACGCCATCTCGGTGAAGTTGGTCCGTTATCGGGTCGCCCTGCTAATACCGAAGTTACCCGTATGGAAGGTAAAGAGTGGGGGTATGGTTGGAATGCGGGCGTGCTGTATGAAGTTGATAAGGAAAACCGTTATAGCTTCACTTACCGCTCAAAAGTGAAAATCGACTTTGATGGCGATTTCAGCAACCAACTGCCACCACCAAGAGGCACTGGCGGTAATACGATCCCGGGTGCTTTAACTCTGAACCTACCAGAAGTCTGGGAAGTGTCCGGCTATAACAAAGTGGCACCACAGTGGGCCATTCACTACAGCATGGCCTACACCAGTTGGAGTCAGTTCCAAGAACTGAAAGCAACCGGCACTAATGGCCAGACACTGTTTGAAAAACATGAAGGCTTCCATGATGCTTACCGTATCGCGCTGGGTACCACTTATTATCACGATGATAATTGGACCTTCCGTACCGGTATTGCCTTCGATGACAGCCCGGTTCCGGCAGATAACCGCACTATCTCAATTCCAGACCAAGACCGTTTCTGGATCAGTGCCGGTACTACCTACGCCTTCAACAAAGATGCCTCAGTGGATGTTGGTATTTCCTATATGCATGGCCAAAGCGTGCATATTACTGAAAAAACACCAGCGGCAGTGGGCGGCACTACTTATCAGTTCGACTCTAAAGGTACGGCACTGCTGTACGGCGTGAACTTTAACTACGCGTTCTAATCAGCGGATACTGGCAATTCCTTTGCCCATAAAAAAGCGCCTTTCGGCGCTTTTTTATTATTCGAATCAGGTATCAGAATCAGTTGGCTGAATCGATACTGTCCAAATCACTCTGAATAGCTTGTGCATTCGAATTGACTTCCGGTTTCAACTGCCCGCCGTTCGCCAGGAAATCATGACGTTGGAAGTAGGCATCGCGCACCATCAGATAAGGATCTGACGAGTTACGCAGCAACCCATCGGAATCCAATAGCTGAGCACGGGTTTCAATCCCTTCTACCATCCATTTACCTGCCGACATCCAGAACGTGAGATAGCTCAACACCGGATAAACGTAATCAGCCGCATTCCCCCCATCCTCACGAATGGTGAAGCTGCCATAGCCCGGTAACACTACATACGGGCCGTAACCAACATTATAATGGCCCAGTGTACTGCCAAAGCGGTGAGGGACTTGTTTAGCCAGCTTAGGGTTAGCCATACTCGCCACATCTATCAAGCCACCCATGCCCAAAATAGTATTCAGGAAGAAGCGGTTAAAGTGCTTCATGCCATTATACGGGTCACCCACCAAGAAGCTGTTGACCATACTAGCTGGCTCTTCAAGGTTACTCAGGAAGTTACTTGTGCCGTTACGTGCAGGTTGTGGCACGTAATCACGCCAAACTACGGCTACCGGGCGCACCACGTAAGGATCAAGAACCTCATAGTTAAAATTGAACATTGCCCGGTTAAAACCTTCCAGCGGATCTGAGCGGCCCTGCTCCATATGATCCGGCGAGCTACTGGCACACCCTACTAATAGCACGGTGGCAAAAGCCAGCACAGTCAGGCGGTAGTTCATAATCTTCTCCATGAAATTCTGTCCAGCCCCTTACGCTTAAGGGATCTGTTTGTTTATCTGTACATTAATTGTTTGTGGCTTTGCTGTCCCACCGAAACTCTGCACGCTGCTCTCACCAAACCAGTCACCCGATTGCGGATTGGCCGTACCATCTTGCGAGAGACGTGCCCGCACTTTCACCTGAGACAACGAAGAGAGCAAACGCTCTGGCATCATTGCATTACTGTCATCCAACGTTACTAATAACGGGAATCGGCTCACAGGCAGTTGTTTGACGGCAACCGGTACCGGGTTTGCTCCATCGGTTACCGATATAATCAGGGTTCCCTGCTGAGGTAATTTCTGAGCGGCATCAGAGGAGAGTGAAACCTCTATTCCCAGTGTAGCTGTTTCCTGCCCAGCCTGTGATTTGGCTTGCTGGATACTGCGTTTTATCACTTCTATGCGGGAATCGCCAGCAGGCAGCAATTTTAGCATAACTTCCCATGCACCAATGGCTTGTTTAAAGTCACCCTGCTCAAAAGCATTAAAAGCTAATAAACTCATGGCGCGCAGATTGGTATGATCCTGTCCAACCATCGTTCGCAACATCTGAGTTGCCAGCTGATTATCTTGTGGATCGTTGGAACGTGTCAGCACCTCAGCATAACCGAGTCTGACATCTTCATTATCGGGCGCAAGCTGATAAGCTTTAGCAAAAGCTTGGGTTGCGGTAGTGGCATTATTCAGTGCCATCCCCACCCGGCCAAGCATCATCCAATCATTGACGTTAGCAATATCTTGCTGCAAAGAAGTACGCAAGCCCAGCCCTAAACGTGCGACCTCTTCCATACTCAAAGGCTCCGCCCGCTCATTGGCAACTCTGGCACGTAATTCAGGCATTTGTGCAACAACCTGATGCCATGCCTGCACCTGAGCCAAACCACCGGTTTTTAGGTATAACCCCACGGCGACCACCACCAGTATCACCACCCCGGGCAGTAACACCCAGCGGTTAATCGGGCTTATCTCCTCATCCGGTTGTTGGGGGATATCTGTCAGTAGGTTTTGTTGCAGTTCCTGAATTAGTTCAGGTCGCTGTTCTACCACGCCTTGCGCTTCATCTTCTGCCAGTTCAGATAACCGATCCTGATAAATAGCCTTGTTCAATTCATCCCGGGTGGTCGTCGGTGAATCCGTGTCTTGCCGCATGGCAGGTATAACCAACAAGGCACCCGCGACCGCCAGCAAAATGATCACTATCAGCCAAAAAGCCATTATGGTTGTTTCCTGTTTGTCTTCGCGTGTTTAGTCGGGATGCTGTGTTGCACCACCGTCGATTTTTCCACACCGCGAGCATGTTCGGCGAGCAGATGGTGTAACCGTTGCTGTTCCTGCGCCGACAGTGGGGTCTCTTTCTCCACTCGTCGCCGTGCACGTAATATCACCACTACGGCCCCAAATAGCACAAACAGAGCCGGCCCCACCCACAGAATCAACGTTGCAGCCGTCACCGGCGGCTCGTAAGTGACGAAGTTGCCGTAGCGGGCCACCATATAGTCAATGACTTGCTGTTTGGAATTACCCTGCTGCATCAGTTCATACACTTTGGCGCGCATATCAGCAGCAATAATCGCATTGGAGTCGGCAATGCTGTTGTTCTGACATTTAGGGCAGCGCAGTTGTTCGGTCAGTTCACGATACTGCTGCTCTTGTGCCTCAGATTTAAAGGTGTAGGTATCGATGGCGGCAAACAGACTCCAACTCAGCATAAGGCCGAAGATCAGGCTTAGTAATCTCATGCGCCCCCCTGATACTTCTTATACAACGGCAGAATTTCTTGCAGCCAGACGCGATCGTTCAGATCACCGGCATGGCGATAACGGATAATTCCCTGCCCGTCGATCAGAAAAGTTTCCGGCGCACCATAAACCCCCAGATCCAGCCCTAACATGCCATCACCATCATACAAACTCAGCGCGTAAGGATTACCCAGCGCATTGAGCCACTGCACCGCTTTGACACGATCATCTTTATAGTTCAAACCCACCACACGGATGCCTTGTGCCGCCAGCTTATTCAGATATTGATGCTCAGCGCGGCAGGTCGGACACCAGGTTGCCCAGACATTAAGTAACATCGGCTTACCATCATGTAATACTGCCTGATCGAAGGTTTTCCCCGGTTGCTCAAGCGATTCAAGCTTGAACGTTGGCACCGGTTTACCAATCAGCGCTGACTCCAACATCGTCGGATCCTCGCCATTAGCATTGCGAGTCAATTGCACTAAAAAGGCCACAACTAGCAGTAAAAACAGTACCAGCGGAATAAACATCAGCTTATTGAATGAAAAGTGAGATTTCATTATTCAGCCTCCGATGCAGCACTGCGCTTTAACTTTTTGCTCATCCGATAGCGCGGATCAAGCATGCAGAAGATGCCGCCGATAGCCATAAATACCCCACCGAACCAGATCCAGCGGACAAAGGGTTTGTAATACAAGCGCACCGCCCATGACCCGTCATCCAGTTCTTCACCCAGTGCGGCGTAGAGATCACGGCTGAAGCCACCATCAATAGCGGCTTCAGTCATCATAGAACGGGCCACACTGTAATAACGTTTCTCCGCATGTAAGGTGGCTTCAGGTTTACCATGACGGGTGACATCAATAATGCCAACACCGCCGGTATAGTTCGATCCTTTGATATCGTGAACATCGCGGAACACGAAGTGATAATCGTGAATATCGATGCTATCACCAGCCTTCATGCGCACATCACGCTCAACACTGTAATTTTGGCTAAAGGCAATACCGATCACCGTCACCGCCACACCCAAGTGCCCCAACACCATGCCCCAATGACTGCGAGATAAGTGCGTTAAACCACGCCAAAAACCATAGCGGTGAGTTGCTCGCTCATGCAACTCCATCAATGTCAGGATAATGACCCAGATAGACATCATCAAACCGACCACGGTCATACCGGCAATAGTGTCTTGCAGCAGCCAGGGTACCAATATCGACAGCAGCAAGGTGATGACCAGAGCCACACTGAGGCGTTTCCAGAGTTTACTCGGCTCATCACGACGCCAACGCACTAATGGCCCGATCCCCATCAGCAGTGCCATTGGGGCCATCAACCAGGTAAACATGGTATTAAAGAACGGTTCGCCGATTGAAATACTGCCCAGTCCCAGTTGCTTGTGTACCAATGGCAACAAAGTACCCAGAAGCACCACCAACATTGCGGCAATCAGCAGCACATTATTACCGAGCAAGAAAGTCTCGCGTGAGAACACCTCATGCTGAGTACGGCTGCGCACTTGTGCGCCTTTAACTGCATACAGTAGCAATGAGCCACCGATAACAATCACCAGATAAGCCAGAATAAACATGCCACGAGCCGGATCAGAGGCAAAAGAGTGTACCGAAACCAATACGCCGGAACGCACCAGGAAGGTGCCCATTAGGCATAGAGAGAATGCCGTAATCGCCAGCAATACCGTCCACGCTTTGAATGTGCCACGTTTTTCGGTCACCGCCAGTGAGTGAATTAACGCCGTACCTGCCAGCCAAGGCATAAACGAGGCATTCTCAACCGGATCCCAGAACCACCAGCCGCCCCAGCCTAATTCATAATAGGCCCACGCCGAACCGAGCACGATCCCCATGGTCAGGAACACCCATGCCGCTTGAGTCCACGGCCGTGACCAGCGCGCCCAAGCACTATCAAGTCGGCCAGCCATTAAGGAAGCTATCGCGAAAGCAAAAGCTACCGAGAACCCCACATAACCCATATAAAGCAGTGGCGGATGGAAAATCAACCCGACATCCTGCAACAACGGATTTAAATCATTACCGTCAATTGGGAAGTCCGGCAAGGTGCGGGTAAACGGATTTGACGTCAGAATAATAAACAGCAGGAAACCGCCGGTAATCATCCCCAGCACCGACAGCACTCGGGCTACCGCATCATCCGGCATTGAACGGCTAAAGAGCGCAACGGCCAGCGACCAGCAACTTAGCAGCAACACCCACAGCAGCAGCGATCCCTCATGTGCGCCCCAGGTCGCCGCAATACGATAATAAACTGGCAGGTGTGAATTTGAGTTCGCCGCCACATAGGAGACAGTGAAATCATTCACCACAAACGCATACACCAGACATATAAATGACAGCGCGATGGTAGCGAACATACCGTACGTCAAGGGTCTGCCAACCGCCATCATACGGGCATCTTGACGCGCAGCGCCCCATTGCGGATACAAACTCAGCAATAGCGAGATAGCCAGTGCCAGGCATAACAGAAAACTCCCCATTTCAGGCATCATGAGGCATTACCCTCACGCTTAGTGCTACTGTAAGCCTCCGCTGGGCGGGTGTGGTTTTCCTTCATCGCCTCTTTCACTTCTGGTGGTGTGTATTTTTCATCATGCTTTGCCAGCACTTCTTTCGCATTTACCTTATTGCCCTCAGCGAATACACCTTGCGCTACCACCCCCTGCCCCTCGCGGAACAGGTCCGGTAAAATGCCGGTATAAGTGACGGTGATTGCGCCGCGCGCATCATAAACCTTGAAACTCATTTCCAGCGTCTTATCATCACGTTTCACCGACCCCGGCATCACCATGCCGCCGATACGTAAACGCTGACCTATTTCCGGCTTCTCGTGGCGCTCCCCTTTACCCTGCAAGATTTCGCCAGGGGTATAGAACAGATCGATATTGGCACGCAGTGCGTACAACACCAGAGTGGTGGTCAGACCGATACCGATCAAAACCACCATCGCCAGATAGAGCCGACTTTTTCTACGTGGGTTCACTGCTGTTTCTCCTGCGAACGGGCGGAATGCTGAGTCTGATTTGCCTGCCGAATGCGCAGCTCCCGCGCCTGACGACGCTGAATATCCGCTAATAATTGTTTGTGCTGCCACAGCGTATGTCCCCACAAACTAAGCAGAGACAGCAAAGTAACCGCCGCCGCCAGCCAGACATAAAAGGCATAGCCGCCCATGGCGAAAAATGCCGCCCAAGAGTTAAAGGCCGGACTCATAGACGTGGCTCCTTACGCAATAGGGCGCTTACCCAAGGGCGATGGCGCTCTTGCTGCAAAATCAAGTTGCGCAGGCGCATTAATGTCAGAGTAATAAAGCACAACAAATAGCCAAAAATCGCCCAACGCAACGGTGAACGCATACTTGGATCAATGCTTTGCTGCATGTTGGTGGAACCTTGATGCAAGGTGTTCCACCACACCACGGAGAAATGAATGATTGGAATATTGACCACACCGACCAGCACCAAAATACCCGCAGCCCGCCCAGCCAACTTGCGGTCGTCAAATGCGTTATACAGCGCAATCACGCCAAGATAGAGGAATAGCAACACTAACTCAGAGGTCAATCGCGCATCCCAAATCCACCAGGTTCCCCACATCGGTTTACCCCAAGTAGAACCGGTGACCAAGGCAATAAAGGTAAACACCGCGCCGACCGGCGCCATGGCGGCGACGACGTTATCAGACATTTTCATTTGCCAGACCAGGCCGACAAGTGCCGCAATCGCCATCGACATATAGATCCCCATCGACCAGATCGCCGCCGGGACATGCAAGTAAATGATACGGAAACTGTTGCCTTGCTGATAATCAGAGGGGGCGAAACCAAATCCCCACACCCAGCCCACCATCAAACAGACCACAGCGGCAATACCCAGCCACGGGACAAACCGACCACACAGCGTATAGAGCCGCTCGGGTTTAGCGAATTGATGAAACCATTTCCACATTTTTCATTGCTCACAGTAAAATTGGACAGGCATCACTCAGTGGCAATGCCGGCGCAGGGTACGGCGCACAATCTGCTCTGACTGCGTTGGCTACCGTGCTTAAGCTTCTGAAAATTATTATATTTTAACTACAGATTTCTTTTAAGAAATTGTTACCTTCTGAGTGGCATTCAACTGCTAGTGCACACTCACTCTCAATGCAGCGGCGGTGGCAAAAGGCGCAAGTGTTACACTCCCCGCGAGCATTGCCCCCAAAATCGCCAGATACCCATCAATCGGCAGTGACATAGAAGCCGCATCAATGGCCGCAGTAGCAAATATCAGCACCGGGATATACAGCGGCAACACCAATAAACTCAGCAGCACCCCTCCCTTGCGTAACCCCACCGTCAGTGCCACACCAATAGCCCCGATAAAACTTAAGGTTGGCGTCCCCAACAGCAGCGTGAGCGCCATGGCAATCGCGGTATTACTATCAAGAGACAGCAAGAGAGCGACCAGCGGAGATAAAATAAGCAAGGGTAATCCGGTAACGACCCAGTGAGCACACACTTTGCCTAACACCGTGAGTGCCAGTGGCGCGGGTAACAACAACAACTGTTCAAGGGAACCATCGTAGAAATCATCGCGAAATAGCCGCTCCAAAGAGAGTAACGATGCAAGCAATGCCGCCACCCAGACAATCCCCGGAGCAATACGCGCCAATAATTGCGGTTCTGGGCCTATCCCTAACGGAAACAGCGTGATGACAATCAGAAAAAACCAGAGCGGGTTAACTATCTCTGCCCCTTTTCTAAAGGCTATTTTTAATTCACGACGCAACACGCTGATAAACATTAATTCTCCTGCGTGTTGGTTAAACGGATTTTACGCACACTCTGACCAACACCGTTCAGATCCTGATGTGTGGTAAGCAGTACCATGCCACCGTTAGCTGCATGTTCAACAAACAGATCTAACAGGGTAGCAACCCCCTGCTTATCAATCGCGGTCAACGGTTCATCCAGAATCCATAGTGGAGCCTTGCTCAACCACAAACGGGCCAAGGCCACGCGCCGTTGCTGCCCAGCCGATAATTGAGATACCGGTAAATCCTCATAACCCACCAACCCGACCTGAGACAAAGCCTGCCAGATTGCGGCGCTATCGACCTTTTGTAACACCGACTGATAAAACGCCAGATTTTCAAAAGGCGTCAGTACCGACTTAACCCCCGGTTGATGGCCTAAAAACAATAAATCCTGATGATACTTAGCGCGATCTCGGCGAATATTCGCCCCCAACCAGCTCACCTGCCCTTCATCTGCATCGGCCAGTCCGGCTAAAATCCGCAACAGACTGGTTTTACCTGCACCATTTTGCCCCTCGACCTGCACTATCTCCCCAGCAGCCACACAAAAGCTTAACTGTTGGAACAAGCTTCGCTCATCTCGGATGCAGGTCAGGTTTTTAGCTTCCAACATGAAGGATTGGTTTCCACCGTAGGATTGTTGTTTCAGGAAAACTGAATGATAACATAAGGCTTAATCCTTACGTAGCGTGGGCCTAACCCTGACCCTACCCTTATAGAGGTATTATTCGGTATAAGATCAAATTTCTGTAGAAAAAACCAACAACATTAACGTTGGGTTACTTTTCTCCCTCTTCTGATGGCTATTTTACTCCGCCCAACAAAGACACACTAACAACTCACCATTAGCCCGCGAATAATAAATAGCGACTACGCTTATTATGTCGACCTTCCCTTATTTTTTGTGTTCCAACCACCACAATTATTTATCTACCAACTGGGAAATCCCTATGAATGATGAAAAACTGTCGCAGAATAAGGGTGAATTGAAAGTGGAAAGTGAGGAACAAAAGCAGGGAAAAGAGATAGAAATAAATGAGAAGGAACTTCCCTCAAAAGCAGCCGCAATCCATGAATTGATCCGCCTCGAGGGGCAAAAAGAGTTAGAGCGCGACAGCTTTGCACTGCTGTGGTCCGCCATTGCTGCCGGCCTTTCAATGGGGGCATCGCTTATTGCCAAAGGCATTTTTCACGCAAAACTACCTGACTCACCGGCAAGTTTTCTGCTGGAGAATGTCGGTTATACCTTTGGTTTTATTATTGTCATTATGGCCCGCCAACAGCTATTTACCGAAAATACCGTGACCGCGGTACTGCCCATCATGCAAAAACCGAGTGGGCAAAACTTTCTTCTGTTATTTCGCCTATGGGGGTTGGTACTACTGGGCAACCTTATCGGTACAGGAATTGCGGCCTATTCCTTTATCCATATGCCGGTGTTTGATGAGTCGACCCGCGCATCATTTGTCACTCTGGCACAAGGGGTGATGGAGAATTCGCCATCTGAGATGTTTGCTAACGGCATATTTTCCGGTTGGATCATTGCCACTATGGTATGGATGATGCCATCAGCAGGAGGCGCTAAGATCTGGGTCATTTTCCTGATGACCTATTTAGTGGCGCTATGCGACCTTACCCATATTGTGGTTGGTTCGGTCGAAATCTTCTATCTGGTATTTAATGGCTCATTACCCTGGCAGCAATTTATTTATCCATTCGCGATTCCAACATTGGCAGGCAACATTATCGGCGGTACTTTTATTTTTGCCCTGATAAGCCATGCGCAGATCCGCAGTGATATGACCCATCAACCGAAAAATGGTGATAAGGCAGCCAAAGACACTCCGCCCCCCTCTGAATAGCACCAACTTAACCACTGTGTTAACGTGATAATTTCGTACTAGCAAAGAGGTACAACTAATGCATTTCTCTTCGATCGAGGATATCAGAGCGGCTATTGATGGCATAGATTCGCAAATTGTCGCGTTAATCGCGCAACGGAGCCAATGTGTAAAAGCGGCCGCCGCATTTAAGCAGGATCAGAACGCAGTACGGGCGCCAGATCGGGTGCAGATGGTAATAGATCGTGTCACAGCAGAAGCCAGCAAAGCGGGATTAGCAGAAGAGATCATAGAGAAAGTTTACCGGACGATGATCAATGCTTTTATCGACTATGAACTTGAACAACATCGGCGCTTAGGGCAAAAGTAAGCGGGATTCAGTTATCACTGTTCCACTAACAGGTGGTAACAGGGTATACCGACAATTTTTAATAAAATCCCCTTAGTTCAGCCAATCATCCTTATATCATCTAAACCATAAAAAATACCATGACGTGGCAGGATTCAAAGATAGCTACACCGATACACCCGTAATTATTTACCTGAGTTACTGGCCACTTGGCTATTCTTTAATGCGGTAAAAAGTGTAAAATATGTGAACATCAATATAGCAGACTGTTATTTGTCACTTTTTTATATTTATTCAATTTAATTTCAAGAGGTTAACGTGCAGGATTTACCAAACTGTCCAAAATGTAGTTCTGAATTTACATGGCAAGAAGGTGAACAACTGAATTGCCCGGAATGTGGTCATGAGTGGTCGGAAAATAGCCCTTCAGCCACCGGCCAAGACGACCTGGTGGTGCGCGATGCCAACGGTAATTTGTTGGCTGACGGTGACTCAGTAACTGTTGTTAAAGACCTAAAAGTAAAAGGCAGTTCTTCAACGCTGAAAATTGGCACCAAAGTGAAAGGCATCCGCCTGGTTGAAGGGGATCACAATATCGATTGTAAAATTGATGGGTTTGGTCCAATGAAGTTGAAATCAGAGTTCGTTAAGAAGAGTTGATATTTTAATCAATGAGTTACCCCCAAATAGAAATGTAGCCTCTGGGGGGATTGCCGTTGGTTGCTGAGTTTACTGGACACGAGTGGCGACAGCCTCGTGTCCTTAATTAACCTATTCAAATTAACTTATTCACTTCTCACGTCAGCCTGATACTCGATGTTGTTAATGGCTTACGGCAAAAAAACAGTTATAAGGCTAGATAGCTACAACTGTGCCGATAAACATCGTTTTTCGGTTATTACTATCACTTAATCACTCTAAGTTGGTGACAGAGTAACCAAACAGCCAGCTAACCGCTTATTATCTGGATAAAAATGCGTATAATGCTCGGCAGTACACTTCAGCGGCAGTCACTCTGCCAATGTCCGGGTCCCCGTAGTTAAACGGATATAACAAGCCCCTCCTAAGGGCTAGTTACTGGTTCGATTCCAGTCGGGGACACCACTACAGCATTACCTCGCATAACCACGTCACACCAAAAACCCTTTCATAGTAAAGCTCTCAGACAATCGACGTTACCACGCATAACCACAAATAACTGTGAATAAAGTATAAAGTGGGGGTAGTATCAGGGGTATCGAAACAGCCTCTACATAGGATACCCCCGAAATGCCATTATCAGCCAGGCAGGTAGAAACAGCTAAACCACAAGAGAAAGCCTATAAGCTGTCTGACGGTGGAGGTTTATTTTTGTATGTCTCTATCACTGGCGCTAAGTCATGGCGGCTCAAGTACCGCATTAACGGGAAAGAGAAGCTTCTTACTATTGGGTTATTCCCAGCCACAACACTGGCTGATGCACGTCAAAAAAGAGATGAAGCAAAATCGCTACTTGCTGATGGTGTGGATCCATCTCAAGACAAGAAAGCGAAAAAAGTTTCGCAACGCATATCAGCTGAAAATACTTTCGAAGCAATTGCAAAAGAATGGCATTCCTCAAAAAGGAAAATATGGACGCCAGACTATAGCGATTTGGTTATGTCTATGTTCCTTCGCGATGTGTTTCCTTTCATCGGCCATATGCCAATAAAAGACGTGAAGCCTTTAATGCTCTTAGATGTACTTAGGAAAATTGAAGCGCGCGGAGCTATGGAGATGGCGAGAAAAACAAGAAGACGTTGCGGGGAAGTATTCAAATATGCAATTGTCACTGGTCGGGCTGAATATAACCCTGCCCCAGATTTAACCGTGGCAATGACGCCGCCTAGCGGCACCCATTATCCATTTCTTACTGAAGCTGAAGTTCCAGACTTCATTGTTGCACTAAACTCATATTTTGGCAGCGTTATAGCGAAGGCTGCCACTCAGATATTAATGCTCACTGGCTTGCGAACAAAAGAACTGCGACATGCCAAATGGATTGATGTTGATTTAGATGCAGGGATCTGGACTATACCGATTGAAGTGATGAAGAAGCGTCGCTTGCATATAGTACCCCTATCTAGACAGGTCATTAACTTGTTCAAGCAGCTACAGCCAGTAACCGGACATTTTGAATTGGTCTTTCCAGGGCGCAATGATCGAACCAAACCAATCAGTGAAAATACCGTACTTGGGGTGATCCGAAGAGTTGGCTATGAAGGCAGAACGTGCGGTCATGGATTTAGGCACCAAATGAGTTCAATACTCAATGAACATGGCTTCGAAGGTGATTGGGTGGAGAGGCAGCTTGCGCATCTGGACAAAAGTAAAATCAGAGGTGTGTATAACCACGCCCAATACATTGATGATCGCAAACGCATGATGCAGTGGTATGCGGACTATATTGATTCGATGATAGCTAAGTAAAAGTAAGTGGCGTTATTCAGCGCCACCACCTCATAGGCATCCCTGCCCGTCATCAAATCCTTATCTGTGAAGTGAAAAAATAATGATTATCATTTAAAATAAACCCCATTTATTTGCCATGACACCTTTTTTAGTCTATGACTTAAATTCAATAATTTCTTAGAGAGAAAGAAAGAATGACTATAGCGGGTTTACAGATGCTTTCTGAGGAGGATCGTAAGGATAAGATCTTGCAAGGAATTAACATTACTCTTCCTGGCTTAGAAATCTCCCCATTATATAGGCCTGTAACAGACAAAAAAAAGCACAACGTCTGCTATACCGATTATACATCAGCAGAAGAGTCAAGAATAAAACATGCTGACTATGAGCACCCTGAAATCATGGAATTAGATTTCATTTGGCACCCAAATAACTCATTAATTAGCTGCGTCCCTGATGAGAAGAAATTTGATTGGGCAGTGGCATCGCATGTATTTGAGCATATTCCTGATCCATTAGGGTGGATGCTTGAGGTTTTCGATGTTTTAAATGTCGGCGCCACCTTCTCTCTCGTACTTCCTCATAAAGACCATTGCTTTGACAGGTATAGAAGAGTTACTGAAGTTTCAGATATAATTAACCTATGGCTTCACCAGCAACGAATACCAAGCCCTTATCAATTATATGATTTCCTGAGGAATTCCGCATCAGAAGGTGTAACTGCAAAAAAAGTTGACGAGAATATTGACAGGCATTATACAAAAGAGCAAGCGTTAGAATTCGTGCTAAATGCATGGACAACAGGAACCTACTTTGACGCCCATTGTTCTGTATTCACACCTAAAACATTTTACGAATTATTTAGAGAGATTAGCTCACTTGGGCTTATTTCTGTAGAAATACAAGACCCGATAGATAATGGTAGTGAGTTTTTTATTAAATTAATCAAAACTGGCGAACCATCAATCAGGCACCCAGGCTCGTTTAATGATGGTCAGCAAAACAAAAAACAGGATTTAAACCATGAATTACTACATGCAAAAAAAGCATTTTTAGAAGCGATTGATGTGCAGAATGAGCTAAAAAAACGAATTAATGACCTTGAAAGTGACTCTCTAGGGCTTTTGAAACGTTGTCTTTTAAAGTTCAATAAATAGATTGTGGCCCATGACCTGCCTAGTCGGCGTAAATTCCTTCCATAGATGACGGACTAGGCAGTTTGCAGATATTAAGCAGACTGCCTCCATACCCACGCGGGGATGGTAGAATAGGTTATAGAAATCGTGTCAGCCGGTCTCACTGTCAATTATGGTCTAAAAATGAGCCACAGTTATGCTTTAAAAGTGCACCACTTTAAGACCGGTTTTTGAACCTAAATGATTCATTACCTGTTTCAATAATGTCACAATGATGAACCAGTCTATCCAATAAGGCTGCGGTCATCTTTTCATCGGCAAATAGTTTTACCCATTCAGAAAACACCAAATTAGTTGTGATCATAATACTGGTATTTTCATGCAACCGACTGATTAAATGAAATAATAAAGCCCCTCCTTTTTGACTAAAAGGCAAATACCCCAGTTCATCTAAAATAATTAAATCCAGCTTTGTTAGTTGATTGGTTAATTTAAATTGTTTACTTTCTTTGTCCAGTTCCAGTTTATTGACCAGATCTAATACATTCCAGAAGCGAACTTTAAACCCATTAGTGGCCGCATTTATCCCTAAAGCGGTGGCCAGATGCGTTTTACCTGTACCAGGACCACCAACGAATATGAGGTTGCGTTTTTCTCTGATGTAATCACAGTCATTCAGAAGCTCAATGCTAGGTTTATTTAATGGGCTTTGTTCAAACTCAAAATCAGACAGTGTTTTATGCTGGGGGAATCTGGCTTGATTAATACGGTAACCAATACTGCGGATGTGTCTTTGTGTTTGCTCTGTGGTTAATAAATTTCCAATAATATCCATCGTGGAACGCTTACGGCGTATGCCATCAATAACTACGTCATCAAAGCTTTCAGCCATGGCTGTAAGCTTTAATTGTTTAAGTATTTCAATACATTCATGCCGTTCCATTTGGTACCCCTTTTAATAACGTGTTGTAACGCTGACAATTAGCCTGGGGTGGGATGTGCAGTGGAATATCATTTATTTTGAGCGTAGGTATTACGGGTTCAGTGAGTCGATGAATAATATTGAGTACTGCCTCCACCGTAGGCACCCCTTCGTCTAACGCTATAGCTGCCGCGGTTACGCCTAAATCTTCACCATAATCAGCGATTAAAGACAGCAACTGCACCATCGCTCTATCACCTTTCGGACGCTTGAGCAGATGTTGCTGGAGTTCTTTAACCGGTTTAGGTAAATCCCAATTAATAAAAGGTTCACCGTTTCTTAGGGCCCCCGGTTTCCGTTTTAATGCAGACAGATAATGCCAGGGATTATAGGTTGTTTGGTTTTTAACGAAACTGCGTTGATGTTGAGCGACACACTCACCATCGGCAATAATTTTAATTTCTGTTGCAGTCGTTTTTAATGTCACTTTCTTACCCGCTAAGTCATTGGGAACGCTGTATTTATGCCCATCAAAACAGAATAAGGATAAGGAGTTGATATGGACTATTGCAAATTGCCCTCCCGTATAAGGGAAATAAGGAGCCAGCTGGATTTTCTCTACACAAAATAACTCGTTAATGACTTTGCTTCTGTCTTCTGGGTGTGTGGCGGTTTGGATGATCTGATGACATTGGTCCAATAGAAAACTGTTTAACTCATCAATACTATTAAAAGCCAGGGTCGGTTCAAACAGTTGTTTTCGTAATGTTCTCACTTGGCGCTCGACCTGTCCTTTCTCCCATCCAGACGCTGGCGTACAGGCAACCGGTTCGATCATGAAATGATTCATCATGCTTAAGAATTTATCATTAAAAATTCGTTCTTTACCCATTCCTATATGCTTAACAGCCGTCTTCATATTGTCATAAATACCTCTATTGGGTGTGCCACCAAAATAGGCAAAGGCGTGATTATGAGCATCAATAAGCATATCTAGTTTCTCGTTTGGATACGCTCGAATAAAAAATGCTCTGCTGTGACATAAACGAAAATGGGCAACTTTAAGTTTAACTAATAACCCATTTAATTTGACTGTTTCAAAACTCCAATCAAATTGATAGGCATCTGCAGCACTGAATCGTTGGGGAATAAAAACAACTTGGGGCGTGGGTTGATATTGTTCTTTGAACTGTCTAATAAAAGAGGCAACTGCACAATAAGCGCCTTGGTACCCCTCTGTTCTAAGTTTTTCAAAGTGACGTCTGGCAGTTAATCGTTGTTTGGCAGGGAGTTTGGCCTCATCAATTAACCGTTGTGTTAATGCCGGGATGAATTCACCCAGTTTGGGATAGTGCGTTTGCGTCCGGTTGTATGTTGGCGGTTCTTTGGTTTCGATAGCGAGATATTTTCTAACAGTACGACGAGATATTTGTAGCTGTTTGGCTATGGCTCTCTGAGAGAGCCCCTGTTTAAGAGAAAGCCTTCTGACTTTAAGTATGGTTTCCATGCACAGCATCCAAGGAAATCTCCGTAAAAACGGAGAGTTTATCAATAATCAGGGTGGCGCACTTTTACACCATAATCCCCCGATCCCTTGGTCTACTTTTGCACAATATTTAACAGCAGTATGATGCGTTCTGATGTCGCACCAGAGCAGGTTTTACGCATTAACGCCGCACTACTGGCGGCGGTAGAAGTGATTGAAAAAGAGTTAGCACCGCCTTCGGCTACAACTGATGAAAAAGATCAGGAGAAAAGCTGATGCCGGGATATCGTTATCGCATCACCATTGAGCCGCTGACCGACCGCAAAGGTGACGCTATTGAGAAAACCCCGCTAACGTTCGAAGCCGAGAATCATGACGAGATCCTCGGCATCATCGAACGGTTACAAATGCGGGAAGATATAGACTTCGGCAAAGAGAAAACCGCAGCATTTGCTCTCGGGCTGAAACTGTTTTCAGAAACGATGCTGGAGAACCGTAAACACCCGCTGTTTGCACCGCTGCGCACCGCATTTACCGATTTCATGATTCATCTGAAGAAAGGCCCGCACGATAGTAATGATAGTGCCGGGTAATACGTCATAAGGAGAAAATGGACCCGCTCCCGACTATATTTATCCACTGGGGATATCGGCTATAGACGATATCCCGGCAGATGACTTAATCCAAATCGGCACCGTTACTGGCAATAACTTTTTTGTACCAATAAAAGGATTTCTTTCTCTTACGGGCTAAAGAGCCCTTGCCCTGATCATCACGGTCAACATAAACAAAACCATAGCGCTTGCTCATTTCACCGGTAGAAGCAGAAACCAGATCAATACAACCCCATGAGGTATAACCCATTACCGGAATGCCATCAACAATGGCCTCCCCCATAGCTTTGATATGCTCACGCAAATAACTGATGCGATAATCATCTTCAATCTCGCCTTGCGGGTTAATTTCATCCTTGGCACCTAACCCATTCTCAACCAAAAATAGTGGTTTCTGATAGCGGTCGTACATCATATTCATGGTGATGCGTAAACCTAAAGGATCAATACCCCACCCCCATTCACTGGCCTCAATGTGAGGATTTTTCAGCGATTTTACGATATTCGCCGCACTGCTGTTATGGTCGTTCATATCGGCCGACGCACAGCGGGAGGCATAATAACTAAAGGAGACAAAATCCACTGTATGCTTGAGTATCTCGTCGTCACCCGTTTCAGTAACAATTGAAATCCCTTTCTCCCTGAAAAGCCGTTTGGTATAAGCCGGATAAGCACCTCGGGCCTGTACATCAATGAAAAACAGATTTTCACGGTCTTTCTCCAGCGCGGCCCACACATCCTCGGGTTTACAAGTGCGCGGATAAAAGTTCCCCCCCGCCAGCATGCACCCCACCTGATTATTCGGATTAACCTCATGGGCAATTTTTGTCGCCAAGGCACTGGCAAGCAACTCATGATGAGCAGCCTGATACTTTACTTGCTCCTGATTTTCCTGTTGCTCAAACACCAGCCCGGCGCCAGAGAACGGACTGTGCAGCAGGATATTAATTTCGTTAAAAGTGAGCCAGTACTTAACTAATCCATCAAACGCCGTAAAACATGTGCGCGCATAACGAGCGAAGAAATCAACCATCTTCCGGTTACGCCACGAGCCGTATTCTGTGACCAGATGCATGGGAACATCAAAGTGGCACAGCGTCACCAGTGGCTCAATATTGTACTTTTTACACTCGGCGAAAAGGTCGCGGTAAAATGCAATGCCCTGTGCATTCGGGGTTAACTCATCACCGTTAGGGTAAATCCGACTCCATGCGATTGAGGTACGAAATACGGTGAACCCCATTTCAGCCATTAACGCGATATCATCTTTATAACGATGATAGAAATCGATCGCTTGATGACTGGGATAAAACTCATCATCTCTTAGGGTAAAACGCTTCTCCTGCCCCAGCTTTACTGCCAAACGGTGTGGTCCATGAGGGATCATATCAACCGTCGTCAGCCCTTTTCCACCTTCAAAGCAAGCACCTTCGGCCTGGTTTGCGGCTAATGCGCCGCCCCATAAGAAACCGTCGGGAAATGTTGATACTGGCATTACATACCTCGTATTTAGTTAATTTTTACTGCGCTTGGCGCAACAGCAGAATGGGCGGTATCACTTTCGCTATTTTCAACCGGGATATCTTCAAAACCCAGCAACAGCGTGGTAATAAACGAAATCACGATGGCCAGAATCATCACACCAAACACCCATACGATACTCATTGGATTGGCCGGATCGAAGAACTGGACACTGGTAAATAATCCAGGGGACGCCATCGAATGACTTGCCAGCCCACCGATTCCGGCGACTGCACCACAAATAAAACCACTAATAAGACTGGCGATCAGCGGGCGTTTAAGACGCAATGCCACCCCATAAAGTGCCGGTTCAGAGATACCCGCGACAATCGCTGATGCGGCAGCAGCCAGCGCCGTTTGGCGCAATTCCGGGTTTTTGGTTCGCCATGCGACAGCCAACGATGAGCCACCCAGTGAAAGATTAGCGCCAATCTCTGATGGCATAACCATGCCCTCTTTGCCGGTCTCCGCAATGGTCTGAATAATGGTTGGGGTAAAGACACGGTGCATGCCGGTCATAACCAATAAAGGCCAGAGTGCCCCCATAATCGCTACCGAGAGCCAGCCCAGATAGTCATGAACGGTGTACACTAACGAAGAAATACCGCTGCCGATCCAAATTCCCAGAGGGCCAATAAACATGATGGCAATAGGCGCGGAAATCAGCACAATTAACATTGGTTTAAGGAAGTTTTTGGTCACCGCCGGTGTAATGCGATCCACCCATCTTTCAATATAAGACAGCAGCCAGGTCATACATAATGCCGGAATAACGGTATAGGTATACTTCACCGCCGTGACCGAAATGCCCATAAACTCAACTTGTTGGCCTTGTGCAGCTTTGGCCATTAAATCAATAAAGGCGGGATGAACCAACACCCCGGCAATGGCGATAGCCAGTGACATATTGGTTTTAAATTTGAGTGCGGCAGAAGCAGCAACCATAACCGGAAGGAAGAAGAACGCCCCGTCACCAATGACATTGAGAATAATCAGTGTCGATGAGCCTTTGCCAAAAACACCGGTCATATCCAGAATCATGGCCAACAGTTTGACCATTGAACCACCGATAATGGCAGGAATCAGAGGTGACATGGTGCCAATCAGCGCATCAAGGATCCCCGCGCCGATGCGTTTCAAGGTTATTTTATTTTTTTGCGGCAGCGTATTTTCAGCTACCAGGCCTTCCGGCAGCAGTTTTAGCACTTCAGCATAGGCATATGAAACGTTATTACCAATAATGACCTGACACTGGTTTTCATTGCGCACCACACCCAGCACACCGGTGATGGACTTCAACTTCGCCAGATCAACCGCACTATCATCGTTAAGCACAAAGCGTAAACGCGTCATACAGTGGGTCACCGCCGCGATGTTATTCGCCCCACCAATGGCATCGACTATCGATGCAGATACTGCGGCATAATTCTTTGACATGAGTAGCAACTCCCCGTAATGACGCACGCCGAGCTAAGCAAACCATTTGCCATCGAAGAGGGACTATCCTCACCAGCATGAATGGTAATTAGCTATTATATTCATAGTGTTATTTAAATATTACCTGCCGATACACCCTTGCTTTTAGTTATTATCAGGCAACTAGGTAACCGGTTCCACACGAGAATCTTAAATTACTGACTGCAATTCAATAGATGGAGTAATTAAATTCTTATTTTGTGATAACGATCAGCATTAATTAGGCGTGTTATTGTGCACGACAGTAGTTGTGAGCCTAAAGAACTGAGTATTGCCAGTCAGCCGCCAGTCTATAGCGCATGGGCCAGAACCCAATTGGAACAGCATGTCTACCCGCCCATAGGGTAAGTGAATATTGCTAACAGCCGTGCAGTTTCGAGGGCGAAAGGTATAGAATGACAATAATTTTCAACGGGTAGGAAAGACCTATGTCTACAATGCTAGAAGTGGCAAAAAAAGCAGGTGTCTCGAAAGCCACTGTTTCGCGTGTTCTGTCAGGCAAAGGCTATGTCAGTGAAGTGACTAAAGCGCAGGTATATAAAGCGATTGAAGAGAGCGGATATCGACCAAACTTGCTGGCAAGAAATCTGGCGACCAATAAATCACAATGCATTGGTTTGGTGGTGACCAATACTCTTTATAATGGTAACTACTTTAATGAAATACTGTCTCAAGCGGCCAAAAAATTAGAGAATAATGGCCGTCAACTGGTGCTGGTTGACGGGAAACACAGCGCGGAAGAGGAACAAGAAGCAATCCAATTCCTGCTCGACTTACGTTGCGACGCAATAATAATTTATCCCCGATTTTTAACTGTGGATGATATGGATCTTATTATTGATAAATATAAGCAGCCCATTATGGTGGTCAACAGAAAATTAAGAAAAAACCACAGCCACTGTACTTTCTGCGATCATAAAGGGTCCAGTTATAATGCGACAAAATATCTCATTGAGCGGGGCCATCAGGATATTGCATTTATCACCGGCTCACTGGATTCACCAACAGCGATTGAGCGCCTTTCTGGATATAAAGAAGCATTAAATGCATTTTCTCTTCCGCTGCGCGATAACCTTATTATTCAAGGAAAATGGACCCCGCTCAGTGGTGCAACTGCGGTAGAATCGTTATTAGCCAGCCAACAACCATTTAGTGCGATTATCGCCAGCAATGATGATATGGCAATTGGCGCCATGAAAAGATTAAATCAGGCAGGGATCAGCGTACCTGAAGCGGTCTCTCTTATTGGCTTCGACAATATCCCCATTGCACCTTTTCTAAGTCCATCGTTATCCAGTATTAAAGACCCCGTCAGCGGTATGATAAATGACGTCATTAATCGGCTAATTTCAATGCTGGACGGAGGATATTTATCAACTGAAAATATATTTCAGTCCGAACTGATTATCAGGGATTCAATCAGTGACGGGCCATATTTAAGCCAATTAGCGCTCAACCATCAATAAAGCGCCCAGTTCACTGGGCGTATATTGGGCATAGCAAGGGACAGCTGGTGTTTATAGCCCATCCTCTCGGCGATCACTAGCTATTGGTGGCACCGATGATGCTCTCTCAACCACAATACGGCGGACCTTATAGCCGGTGATACCCAGTATTAGCGTGACTATCGGCGCGGCAATATTAAATACCGCAAATGGCAGATAGCCCATGGTGGATACACCCAATACCGCCGCCATATAAGCACCGCAAGAATTCCAGGGAATCAACGGAGAGGTGACGATACCGGCATCCCCCACCAGGCGTGAGAGATTTTCAGGTGCTAACCCGCGTTTGGCAAATTCACCGTGGAATAACCGTGTTGGCAGCAATAAAGCAATATATTGATCACCCGCGACGATATTAAGCCCAATGGCCGTAGCAACCGCCGAAGCAAAAAGTTGCCCAACAGTTTTAGCCCGCAACAAAATCGGGGTTACCAGTTTATTAAGCAGGCCAAAGTCATCCACCATAATACCGAATGTCACTGCACCGATAATCAACCAGATAGTCAGCAGCATGCTGTCCATTCCCCCACGCGACAACAATGCATCCATCTGTGGAATACCGGAGTTCTCCTGAAAACCATTAGCCATCGCCAACCAAACGCCCTTCACCGCAGCAATGGGTAACGCGGTATCAGGTTCAGCAATAAAGCGCGCAATGGCCTGCGGCTGAATAAATGCTGCCATCACACCAGCCAATAACGCCGCGCTAATAATGGCCAACGGTGCCGGGACTTTACCGACGGATAATCCAAGTAAGAATACCAGTGGCAGTAAATTCCAAGGCGTAATGTTGAATAACTCATCAAATCGGGCTAATTCGGCGTGCGTAATTGTGGCATCAAAGCTGGCTTGTTGATTGATACCCAATATGATGAATGCTACCAAAGCAACCAATGCGGCAGGAATTGTGGTCCAAAGTTGTGCCTGTATATGGCGATACAATTCAACACCATTCAACTGTGCGGCCAACACAGTACTTTCGGATAATGGCGAGATTTTATCACCCACATAGGCACCAGAAATCACGGCACCTGCGGTTATCTCTGGTGAGACACCAATCATATTGGATAACCCAACCAACCCTACCCCAATGGTTCCCGCCGTTGTCCAGGAGCTGCCAATACTTAGAGAAACCCCGACACAAACAAGAAATGTAATGGGGAAAAACCAATTTGGTGTAATCAGAATAATGCCGTAATAAACTAAAGTCGGTATCGTCCCCGACATGTTCCAGGTCCCAATTAATGCACCAACAGCAAGTAAGATAAATATCGCGCCAACCACTGTTGATATTCCCTTACGCGTGGATTGGGCAATATCCTCCCATACATGACCATTCTTCATAATGATTACAGCGGTAATCATGGTGCAAAGAATAAGCGCGACCTGTAATGGTCCATTGACGGCATTTAGGCCAAACAGAGCGACAGATGCGCCGACGAGTAACACCAACGACAACATCGGAATAATGGCATCTAAATAGGAGGGAGGCTTGATAGTGCGCGTTTTTTTGGGAACATTGGCCATATATACCCCACAAACAATTAAATACGACTAGTGAGTCAGATCAATCTTTTAATGATGCTTGCACGCTACGGCTCGTTTTTTTAAGTATAGTCATTGGAAAGATATCTGATTAATTAGTTTAGCATTTAACGCCAGAAGTCAGCGCGAAGTAGCACCCAAAGAAAAGGAGCACAAGGCTCCTTTAGGTCAAACAACGACGGTATTGGTATCGCTCTGACTATTTGGCGCGAACACCTTCGACTGACAAAATCAGTTCGACTTCCTGTGATGCCGGGCCTAAATCAGTGGTGATATTAAAGTCTTTCAGCTTGATAGTACCATTTGCTTCAAAGCCAGCACGATAACCGCCCCAAGGATCACTACCTTGACCAGTCAACTTGCTTTCCAATGTCACCGGCTTAGTGACACCATTTAATGTCAGGTTACCCACGACCGAATAGCCTTCTGCATTTTTCTTAACGTCAGTCGACTCAAACGTTGCCTGTGGGAATTTACCGACATTCAGGAAATCTTTACTACGCAGATGTTTGTCACGCTCTGCATGGTTGGTATCAACACTATTGGTATTGATCACCACATTAACTTTATCAGCGGCCGGATTTTTCTCATCAAAAGTGAAAGAACCGTCAAAATCATTAAAACTGCCGTATAACCAGCTATATCCTAAATGTTTAATCCTGAATTCGATAAAGGCATGCTGCCCTTCTTTATCGATTTTATATTCGGCGGCTACGGCACTGCCTGCGGTAAACATCAGTGCACCTACAGCCAGGCCCAACAGGGTCTTATTAAACATATTTAATTCTCCATAATACAGTTGGTTAATCGGTGCTACGTCCCAGCATCCGCTTAAGGGTTACATCACCATCAATAAAGTGGTGCTTAATCGCGGCCAGTCCATGCAACAGTGAAAGCACGACGACTGCCCAAGCCAAATAGAGATGTACAGTTCCGGCAGTATCTGCCTGGTCAGGTAGATTGGTCAGTGTTGCAGGGACATTGAACCAACCAAATACATTGATTGGTTGCCCATCTGCTGTTGAGATCAAATAACCGCTGAACATGATACAAAATAGGACAATATATAAAATCAAATGCGCCAATATCGCGCTTACCCGAGTTAAGCGGCTATAACTCAATAAGGGTTTGGGGGGCGGCGAAATAAAGCGCCAAATCACCCGAAATAACATCACCGCAAACAGTATGCATCCGATGCTTTTATGTATTTCAGGTGCCTGATGATACCAGCCATCGTAGTAGCCCAGAGTTACCATCCATAAACCCAGGGCAAACAACGCATACACCGTAAATGCCACTAACCAGTGGATAGCAATAGTCATGCGCCCGAACTGCTCCCTGGTATTTTTCCAAAGCATAATGATTCCCTTTTGCTCAATTTACAGAACAATAGTCAAACATTTCGAAACATAAAATCAACACTTATTTTATATAAGATATATTTTTCCAACCGCCGTCAGTTATTTTGCGGGAGTCGATAATTACTCGGTCAGTTTAATTGTTGGACTTTACTTAACCTGACATAAGCACAGTAAGCAAGCAGGTAAATACAGCAGAAATAAAAGCGGTGAATTCATTAAATTAAGCATTTCCAGCGGGAAATAGCAGGAGTTAAAAGCAGAAATAATGCCATTACAAATATTTATAATGGCATTATTTGGAGTGGTATCCGTTGACCATTCTTATCTAACAGTAAGATAGAAGGCCATCAGGTTATACCGTAAAACCGAGATAGAGATAGATTGCCAAAACAATACTTGCAGTTGCAATGGCATAGGGCATTTGTGTTCGAATATGCTCAATATGGTCACAATCCGTCGCCATAGACGCCACAATGGCATCACCAGAGATAGGCGATGTCATGTCACCAAAAATAGAACCTGCAATGGCCGCACCAATCATATATTCCACTGGCATCCCCAAAGAAACCCCAAGCTGAACACCTATGGGGATCATAATGGCAAACGTGCCCCATGACGTCCCCGTAGCTAGCGACATAATTGCACTGATAATAAAAATAAAGCCAATTGAGAATCCAGGAGAAATAACACCGGAGGTGATAGTGGCAATATATTGCCCGGTATTGAGATCAGCAGAGACATTCCCCATCAAAAATGCCAATACCATTATTGAGCTGATTTTCACCATACTGGCGTAACCGATATACAACTCTTTAAAAAAGGATTCTATATTCAGGATCCGTCGCCCACAGAACCAAACAAAAGAAACCGTTGTCCCAAACATCACGGCGCTATATACCGACATAGAGCCGCTGCCTTTAGTGAAATCACCGTCCCCTGTAACATAAAGGGCAACCGGAACCGCAATAACTGTCGATAAGATAGGGATGAGGAAGTTAAGCAATGAATTACACGCCGGATGATCAATGACTTCATCTTTTTCTTTCTCAACGTGCAGATCCTGCTTGCTGGTGAAATTCACCTCAGCTTTTCTCATCGGTCCCCAAGATGCCCCGGAGAAAATATAGAACAGCACTGACGCCAACGAGAACCATGCCATCAGATTCCATACCATCGATCTGGCCAGAATCTCAAAAGGCTGTCCATCAATGTACCCTTTGGCGATCTGGACACCGATAACCCCCATCATTGCCGCCCCCCAACCATTAATCATTGCTGAAGAACAGACCGATACACAGGAGGTTTGGACAATATAAGACATTTTCTCTGGTGATAGACCGTATCTTTTTGCCAGATCTTTGGTCGATGCACCGGCAATAAGTTGGTTGATCGAACTTTCAATGAAAATAATTGACGTAATCACCATCGCCAACAACTGCACTGCTTTTTTATTGGTAACAAACTGAGTTTTTTCTGTTAAGGCGCGAACTAAACTTCGAACGCCCCCGGTCACGACAATTAAGCGCATGATCCCGCCAATCATCACCATAAAAATAACGGTACGAGTATTACCTGGAGAAGAGAATGTATCAATAATTCCATTTAAAGTGCCACTGATCCCCTGAAGTAGATTGTGATCATTAATAACCGTAAATCCAACAACTATCCCCATTAATAACGACAATATTACCTGCCGAGTAAAAATCGCCAAACAAATAGTTACCAGTGGAGTTATAATTGTCCACACGCCATAATCATGCATATGACTACCCTATTAATTATTGTATAAAGGAAAGGGCTTGCTCTGCGTCTGCTATTAAATCATTAATATCTTCGATACCGATTGAAAGCCGTAGTGTTGTATCGTATATGCCTATATTTTCCCTCTCTTCTTGAGACATTGAACCATGCGACATTGAAGCAGAATGGTTAACCATACTTTCAACACCCCCCAGTGATTCGGCTAAAACAAAATAATTTAACTTGGCAATAAAGGTTTTCACCGCTGTTATATCGCCTTTTAACCGGATACTGACTACCGCCCCGCCAGAACGCATCTGTTTTTTACATAATTGATATTGAGGATGAGATTCCAGACCAGGGTAATGCACATCCAGCACCTTAGGATGTTGCTCTAAAAACTGAGCAATTTTTAAAGCATTACTGCATTGACGTTCCATACGAACATCAAGTGTTTTCATGCCGCGCAATGCCAAATAGGCATCAAACGGCGAAGCAATAGCCCCAACGGTGGTTTTACAAAAATCCAGTTGGTCGGCAATATTCTGCACATTGGTAATAACTGCACCGCCAATTAAATCTGAATGCCCACCAATATATTTACTGGTAGAGAGCATAACAATATCAGCACCTAAAGTGAGCGGCCGTTGGTTCCAGGCACTGGCAAAGGTATTATCCACGCAGCTCATTATTCCCCTGCTTTTGGCAACCTGGCATACCGCTTCAATATCAACTAATTCCAACAGTGGGTTAGTGGGCGTTTCAATCCAGATTAAAGCTGTATTCTTCTGAATATGGCTATTTACTGACGCCAGATCGTTAAGATCGACATAACTGAATGTGGTGCCTGAAGTGTGTTTACGCAGACGTTCAAACAACCGATAAGTACCGCCATAGACCCCTTTCATTACTAATACATGGGAATCTTTAGGTAGCAACTCCAATATAAGTGCAGTTGCTGCCATACCGGAAGCGGTCGCTGTGGCATAGATACCACCTTCTAACTCAGCCAAGGCGGTTTCATACGCATATCTTGTCGGGTTACTGCAACGGGAATAACAAAACTCCCCTTCTTCGCCTAAATTGGGTTGAATGAAAGAACTGGCAGTAGTAATTGGTGGAAAAATAGCATTATTGCCCCGGTCAACTTGATCTCCGGCATGGATAACCAGAGTCGCGATCGATTTTGACTTATTCATTATTTGTCCCTTTAAATTTTTACGATAACCCACCGATCATTATTAATAATGACATTAGGCCACGCAGTTAAACCGTAATATTTATTTACGTGTCATTATACTGATAATTTCTTTATCTGTTTGCCTCATCGGCGATAACACTAATTTACATAAATTGTTGATAGAACCTTCAACATTACAAGAAACAATGCCATCACGCTCCCCTGCAACGCTATTTTGTTGCGCCATCAACACCGACTTAAATGCGCAGGCGGTGGCAGTAGACACTTTCATCGCACAACTATTTGATGCACCATCACAAATAATCCCACTGATATCACTGATCATATTACTGACCGCGTAGGAGATAGTCTGAAAATCTTGGGTCAATAACCAACTCATACCTGCCGCTGCGCCCATTGCTGCCGTTGAAGCCGCACACAATGCAGACAATCGGGTATAACGCATATGAATTGAAATTGCAGCCAAATGAGCCAATGCTAATGCCCTGGCCAGGGTTTCATCATCGGTATTTAGATGTCTGGCAAGTGTCACTACCGGCATTGTCACGGTAATCCCTTGATTACCTGAGCCATAATTTGACATCGCGGGTAAGGGTGCGCCTCCCATACGGGCATCTGACGCCGCAGTGGTGTTGATCAACATTTGGCTCAGTAAGTCAGTGCTGATAAAGCCGTTTTTCCTGGCCTGCGACAGCGCCCCACTCACGTTCAAACCATAGCTCTTCCTTTGCCCCTCATCAGAAAGCGCAGTATTAATCTCAGCACTTTTCAACATAAACATAATATCTTTAGCACCAACATCGGTCACAAATTTAAATGCGTCGTTAAGTGAAAATTCGGGTAGTGCGCCCTTTTCATTGTCGGTGATTAAGTCTCGGGCTAATATTTGTTTTATATTATTAATATATACTTGCGTGACATTGGTATGGCCACCTTGAATCACAACCCGGCAGTGTTCATCAAGGCTATATAACGTAATATCAATAAAAATAAAGTCCGCAGCATCTACTGCGTTTAAACACACTTTACCTGATTCATTGAACATATAAGCTTGGGTAATTTGTGCCGCAGTAATGTCTTTCAATACTTCTAAATCGGCATCCGCGTTACCGCCAATAGCCCCTATCGCCGCCGCAAGAGTCACTCCGCAATAAGTTGTTCCCGGGATAGTGACCCCCATCGCATTTTTATACAGATTCTCCGATATCTCCCCCGTTATTTTTAATATCGGTGCGTTGAGATATTTGGCAGCCACCGCAGCAGCATACGCAATAGCAATAGGTTCAGTACAACCTAATGAAAGTTTTACTTCTTTTCTCAACCAATCGAGCAACTGTTGATGCGTAATTTTTTGCATTTGAAATAATTAATCAGTGATTTTATTTATTTTTATCTTATGGTTTTAATGGGAGAAATACTTTTCATATTTTCCTGTTGTTTTTAATAGCTGGAGAATATTATTCTCTTTAATGAAAAATTCAAATACAGATAAATTTAATTAAAAATACATGAAATACAACAAGTTAAATAATTTACTTACCATAAGTACTACACCCAATGAGATACTAGTCACAAAACAATAAAGAGAATATTTTCCCCCTTGGGCGAGATTCTTTCTCTGAATCCATAAACCGCCGATTAAAAAGGCGAGTTAGCTACTGCCAACTCGCCTAAAATAAAACCTAAGCTATCACGATATTCTCGCTTCAACCTGTCCTAGTTTGATAACCCGTGCTACTGAGGAGACTGCTGCATGGTCCAGTTGAGCACTTGGGTGGCTAACTGGTCACTGGCCAGGCCAAAGGCCTGAATCACCTCATTCATCTCGCTACCTGTTATCGGTTGGCGAATTTCAAACTGGCGGGTCGCAATAATCCTACGGTCCGAAATTCTTACCAGCCGGGCATCAAAGCGGATCAGCACTTCGCTGCTACCAACATGATATACCCCTTGGAACGCAGACAAATCACCACTCAACTCCACATCAGCCTGTAGGCTGTCATCATCGCTACTGACTGCGCGGATTCGTCCATCACTACGGAACGCCTGAATAAGACGATTGCGCACCAGAATCGGCGCTGAATCACTCCAACGAGAGTTTTTATAAACTGCAATCTCCTGGCCCTGAGGCTGCACCGCTATGCGTGAGCTATTAAGAAACTGGTTCGTCGCCGGTTGTGAAACCCGTAATGACCAGTTTACTGTCTGCGCGCGCGGCGCACTCACTGCTGGTGGCACCGGCAGAAGATAAACTTGTGATACGGGGGCCGAGGGTAAAATGGTACAGGCAGAGAGCAGTATCGCCCCGCCAGATATCATCAATAGCCACACACGGCGGCCTGCATAGCGCATTAGATTAAGAGAGAGCATTAAGGCGTAAACTCCTGTGTTCTTTCACGGCCGCGCAACAAGGCCGCTGGGTTTTCTTCCAAACGAGAAACGGCGGCACGTAATGTCGCTAATGTTCTGCGCAGCTCATCCACAGCCGGCCCCAGCTCATTCATCCCTTGCATCCCGTTATTGAGTGAGGTTTTATTTTCATTCACCAATTTATTGAGGATGGTACTGGTATTTTGCAACGATGCCATGGTCTTGGCGGCATCATTGACCAGTTGTTTCCCCTGCCCATCCATTAAGCCGTTAGCATTACGCAGCAGGCGATTAGTTTGGGCCAGTGTCTCATTAGCCTGTTTACTGGCCTGCGCCAACTGCTGCAACAGGGTACGAAGATCGCCACGTTGATCAGCCACGGTTTGAGTGACCAGCGCGAGATTATCCAGTGTCGTTATCAGGCGCTGCTGGTTATCCGGTGCCAGCAACTGGTTCAAGCGCACCAACACTTCATTAGCATTGGTCATGAAATTCTCACCGTTAGCCAGTAACTGACTCATCGGCGAAGGGGTGGCAATAATGATAGGAACATCGCCATCTTTGCCTTCCAACAACGGGCTGTCCTGGCTGCCACTGCTGAATTGAATATTTGAAGTGCCGGTAATACCCGCAACTGTCAGGCGGGCTTGAGTATCCTCGCGTATCGGAGTAGATGCAGAGACGCGGATACGTGCCCAAACCTTATTAGGATTCTCTCGGTCCAACCGCAATTGTGTCACCTCACCGACTCGAATCCCGCTGTACTGAACGGTGCTGCCCTGTGACAGGCCACTCACCGGTTCATTGAAAACGATATCGTACAATTTGAACTGGCGGTCAGAACCGGAATTTGTCAGCCATAGGCAAAACAGCAGCGCGGCACTCACCACAATAAGAGTGAACAAACCAATAACAACATGATGAGCGCGGGTTTCCATATTACCACCTCTCTCCACTGTTAATTGCCGCTGCCTGATAAGCAGCCCGGCCTCGTGGGCCATGAAAATACGCCTGAATCCAGGCATCATCAGTCACCGCAACTTTATCCAGAGTATCAACCACCAGCACTTTTTTCTGCGAAAGCACCGCCACACGATCACACAACGTATACAGCGTATCCAGATCGTGAGTTACCAAAAATACCGTCAGATTGAGGGCATCCCGCAGGGTGCGGATCAAACTGTCGAACGCCGCCGCACCGATGGGATCAAGGCCCGCTGTCGGTTCATCAAGAAACAGAATATCTGGGTCCAGCGCCAAGGCACGGGCTAACGCAACACGTTTGACCATGCCACCCGACAGTGATGCCGGATACTTACTGCCAGTGCCCGGCGGTAACCCGGCCAGTGCCAGTTTAACCTGAGCCAGACGCTCAGCCTCAGCCCGGGGTAACCCGGCGTTTTCTATTAATGGCAACGCCACGTTTTCGGTCACGGTTAGAGAGCTGAACAGTGCGCCTCGTTGAAATAATACGCCAAATCGGCGCTCGACCATGGAGCGGGATTGACCTGACAGTGTCATTAAATCTTCACCAAAAACATGAATTTGCCCGTCAGTCGGACGACGTAGCCCAACAATACTGCGTAACAGAACCGATTTACCGGTACCCGAGCCGCCAACCACGCCCAAAACCTCGCCGCGCTTAACATCAAGATTTAACCCTTGATGCACGCACTGTGCGCCAAAGCAGTTAACCAGAGAGCGAATTTGAATAATTGCATCTTGCGTCATTTGGCTCACCACCCCATTTCCATGAAAAATAGCGCTGCCACGGCATCAAGCAAAATCACCACAAAGATCGAATGCACCACACTGGTGGTGGTATGGACCCCGACAGATTCAGCGCTACCCGTCACTTTGAACCCCTCCAGACAGCCAATAATAGCAATCAGGAAAGCAAAAATAGGGGCTTTGCTTATACCCACCAGAAAATGCTGCAACCCATTACTGTTTTGCATAATCGACAAAAACATGGTTGGAGAGATATCCAGTGTTAAGGCGCACACCACCATGCCACCAAAAATACCACAAACCATACCAATAAAGGTCAGCATCGGCAGAGAAATCAATAGTGCCAAGACGCGCGGTAGCACCAGCAATTCGACCGGATTCAAGCCCAGCGTCTGGATAGCATCAATCTCTTCATTGGCTTTCATCAAGCCAATTTCAGCGGTAAAAGCACTGGCTGTCCGCCCTGCCATCAGGATAGCGGTAAGCAGTACCGCAAATTCACGTAAAAAAGAAAATACCACCAAATCGACGGTAAAAATGCCCGCGCCGAAGGTAGTGAGTACGGTGGCACCGAGAAAAGCGATAACTGCCCCCACCAAAAAGGTGAGCAACATAATGATCGGTACAGCATTGAGGCCAATCTGTTGAATATTGGCAATTAATGAGGTAATGCGCCAGCGTGAGGGCCGAAAGAGTGTTCCCAGCAAGGTTTCCAGCGTCAGGCCAATAAAGCCCAATAGTGACTTAATATCTTGCCATAAGTTATCTACCGAACGGCCGGTGTTAGCCAGCATCTCCAGCCAAAATCGTGCGGGTTTTTCTGACGGCTCAGGCGCTAAGTCAGGCAATACATGGCTTACCGTTTCAAGTAAGGTTCGCCGTTCTTCTGGCAATTTAGGCGCAAGTTCGCGTAAATTTGCCACACGATCCTCACCCATAAGTAGAGCTAGCAACGTTGCACCGGCGGTATCTAACGCCCCGAGTTGGTTGAGGTCAAATACTACGCCACTGGGCATATTCGCGCGCAACTGCGCCACTTGGGGTTCCAAAAAGCGATAATGCGCCAGTACCCAATCCCCCCTGATATACACTATGGGAGGCTGAGCCGCGCTATCGAGATCAAGTTGTACGGAGGACGTTTGCTCAGTCATTGCTCAGACCTTACCTATTTCAAACCCTAATGTTTCAAACCCTAAATAGGTATATCACACAGTTAAGTAAGAGTAATGACTGTTTAATTAATGAAGTGTTAACCACCCGCTAATCAGTGAGGTGTGGCACTCTGTTTGCCCAATTGCCGTATTTTTTTCCCCGGCAGGGTAAACCACACCACCACCGCCAGCAGAATTAACAGTGCGCTGGCAGTACCTAATACCAAACTATGCGAGGCAGAAAAGGCAAGTTTGGCGCTGGTCAGTAGATGCTCATTCCCACCAAGGCTATTGACCACCTGAATAGTTTCACTGATAGAAGCACTGGCCTGCTCAACCAGATCAGCAGGTAAATCTGCTGGTAATTCAATAGACGTGGTATAGGCCCGCGATAACATCAAACCAAATATTGCCACCCCGAATCCCGCCCCCAGCTCATAAGCCATACCCTCAACCGCCCCTGCCGCACTGGCTTTTTCCGGGGGAGCCGCACTCATAATCGCCGCAGTAGAAGCTAATAACGAGGCTTCAATACTGAACCCCAGCACTATCATCCATCCCCATGCCAGATAAACTTGCGTGGCAAAATCGGTCCAGGCCAGGCCGAGAAAACTCAATGAGCTAAATGCAATACCCGCGCTTGCGACGGTACGTAACCCCAATTTAGCCACCAGCCAACCGGATATCGGCCCGCTAACACCACTGGCAATCATCAATGGCATTAGAAATATACCCGCTTCGAGTGGGCTTTTACCTAACACAAACTGCAATTCCTGTGTCAGCAGCAATTCAAAACCAACCAGCGTTATCATTGCCGTCATGGCCATTGCCATACCAACAGCGATCACCCGCTGGCTTATCAGGCGAAAATCGATCATTGGAGCTGTCGTTGATAACTGGTGACGAACAAAAGCAAACAGCATCGCGCCCCCGATACACGCGGTTAGGAAAGTTACCCTTATATCTCCCCCACCGCGCAGCCCGGTTTTCGCCGCATAGACCAGCAATAGGATCGCAGTAATCAATACCAGTGCCGGAGCCAATCTCCATGACTGTTCCACCCGCACTGGCTGGCTCGGTATAACCAGCAGCGTGGCAATAACCACTGCAATAATAATAGGGATATTGATCAGGAAGACTGAACCCCAGTAGAAATATTCCATCAATAATCCACCAACCAGTGGCCCCATCGCGGCACCCGTCGTTCCGATGGCAACCCATATCCCCAGCGCCAATGCCCTTTCTCGTTCATCGGTAAAGATATGGCGCACCGCCGACAAGGTTGCCGGCAGGATCATCGCCGCACCTATCGCCAAGAAAGCGCGTGCCGCAATGAGCGCGGCAACCGATGGTGCAAAAGCCGCCGCCAGTGAAGCAAGCCCGAACAGTACCGACCCCAACAACGCCAACCGTTTGAAACCGATGCGATCCCCCAGCGCCCCCATTGGCAGCAGCAAACAGGCCATAACCAGTGAGTAAATATCAATAATCCACAGCAATTCACTGCCCGTGGCTGACAGTGCAATACCCAGCCGTGGGGCGGCCACATGTAATACAGTTGCATCAATAGAAACTGGGAGATACATCAGAATAATAACGTAGAAAATCATCCACTTTTTAGACATACAAAACGCTCAAATAAGGCATATATTAATGTTGAACACCTGTTCAATATGTCAATAATAGCGGAAAGTTGAACTAGCGTCCAATTCATCACATAATGGCTGAAACACTAATAAGTCAGATAAGGAGTCTCTTTGGCCTATTTGAACCGTGAGGAACGCCACGACACCCTTTTGCAGGCTGCGATGCGTGTCGCGATAAGTGAAGGGATGGCGGCAACCACTGTACGTCGTGTTGCCAGCGAAGCCGGCGTGGCTGTTGGGCAAGTTCATCACCATTTCACATCAGTCTCACGACTACGCGCAGATGCTTTTCTACTCTTAGTTAAACAGTCGTTATCTGCTTTTGCGCTAAACAGTCAAAACTTACCTGCCGTTGAACGGATACAGCAAGTGTTGGGCTATCCACAAGATGAAGCCGGCCGAAGAGAAACCCGGTTGTGGAATGAAATTTCAATGCTAGCCGAGCGCGATGAACTTATTAAGGAAGCCTATGCGGCGTCGATGTCAGACTGGCATGCGGCTACCGTGGCGGTGATCCATACCGGCATTACCTGCGATGAATTTCGCTCAGATATCAATGCCAGTGATGTTGCCTGGCGGCTGATCGGGCTGGTGTGCGGTCTGGATGGTCTAACCCAGTTTACCGAGTTAGGTTTTTCAGAAGCAGAAATCTTGCGCCATCTGGCCGCAATGATGAGAAGCGAGTTATTGAAAAACCATTAATAGATTCTCACCTTGGCCGGTACTTAACTCAGAGAGTTTTCCCTGATAGGACAGGCTATAATGATTATCTGATTCCTCAAATCCCCAACGTCATTGGCGTGGCAGCACAGCAACCAATCCCGATGAGCTGACAGAGGTTAGCAATTCAGGTGATAAACATGCCGGGAGCAGCTAACGTCAAGGAAGAAGGGACATATTATAAAGTACATAACATGACTAAACAGACTCCTGTCGCCGACAGTATTTATTACAACGGCACAATTTATACGGCAGATGCTGATAATACGGTTTGCAGTGCCATCGCCATCGGCCAGGGCTATATTCTGGCCACGGGCGGTGAGGAGATCAAACAGCAATTCGCTAGCGCGCATACTCAACTTATCGATCTGGCGGGTAAGTTTATGATGCCCGGCCTGATTGACAGCCATATGCACCCGTTTTGGGGCGGGAAACAACTGATTGGTTGTAACCTCAATTACGCTGCGCTAAGTGTTGAACAGACACTGGATATTATCCAGCAACACCTCGATAGCGATCCTTTTAACGGTGAAAATGACTGGCTGACCGTGCGCGCCTGGCAGCGTCAGGCGATGACACCCGTCGGCGCTGATATGAGCCGAAAGGCCTTGGATTCGCTCAATACCTGCCGTCCAATCGCATTGTTCTCCAATGACTGCCACACGCTGGCGGCCAACAGCCGCGCGCTGGAATTGCTGGGTATTGATGAACACACCCCAGTACCGCCAGATGGCAAAATTGCCCGCGATACCCACGGTAAATTGACCGGTATTTTGGAAGATGCGCCCGCCATGCGCGCCTTTGACAGTATCCCCTCCGCCACAGCGGAAAAGAATGTGCAAATTGCGGCCCATGTGCAGCAAGTACTTAATGCGCAAGGTGTCACTACCGTGATGGATACTCGTGTTTTTGCCGAACAGTTACTGGCTTTCCGTCGCTTGCATGAACGTGACGCATTAACCTTACGGGTACTGGGTGCTAAAGAAGTGACCCCTGATAGCCTGCAAGGCCCACAGGACGCCGCTCGCGTGGTACAAGAGGTGCTAGAGTTCGCCCACCAATGGGGAAGCCAAGCATGGACACCCGCACCGGGTTTCGCCGTCGATCACCTGAAATTGTTTATCGACGGGGTATTGCAACCCCCAACCATGACCGCTGCATTACTGGAGGCGTATCGTGCCAACCAGGGTTCAGCACAACAACCTGACTGGCAAGATACCGAGCGCTATGGCGACCTCTATTTTAGCGCGCCAGTAGTCAATGCCGTGATTCTGGAGTGCGCCCGCGCAGGTCTTCATCCACACACTCATACCGTGGGTGATGGGGCCATCGAGATGGTGCTGGATGCAGTGGAACAGATGCGCGCCGCCTTGCCGGGCAAAGATATCCGCCCAGGATTAGCACATAACGAGCTGGTTGCCCCCCATCAATATGATCGTTTTGCCAAACTGGGAGCAACAGCAGTGCTTTCCTTCCAGTGGGCCGGCTTACCGGGGGTACTAATTGATGAAGAGCGTGAGATGTTGGGCGAGGCCCGTTTCCTGCATATGGAGCCAGCAGCACGCTTCCTTGATGCTGGCGCACGTATTGCGTATGGCAGTGACTGGCCCATTGACCGGCTAGATGAATGGTACAACCTGCAAGTGGGTATGACCCGTCGTGCATGGGATCTCGACGGTCATCCGGCTGGCCCACGGCTGGATAATGATCGTGACCTGACGCTGATTGAAACATTACGTTCTGCCACTATTGATGCCGCTTATATGATTGCCAAAGAGCAATATATCGGCTCACTGGAAGCAGGGAAGTTCGCCGATATTATCATTCTGAAAAATAACCTGTTTGAGCAGTCGCCAAACGCTATTTACCAGACACAGGTGGACTCTACGCTGATCGGCGGTAATGTGGTTTATCAAGCCTAGTGAATGCCCCGCATCATTGATTCACGTCGGTGATGCGGGGGGCAAATCTGTCAGGAGCAGAGTTGAGCACGACAACATAGGCTAAGAAGGAAGTCATTGGCGTTACAGCGACCCTTATGTCAAAATCCGCTCCTTTATGTTCTATAGCTGCATAAAAATGCAGCGTAACGGTGCTTTTTCTCACCAGGAGATGATACGGTAATGCCACAAAATATTCAGTTGCGCAGAGTGCTTAAAACCCCCGCGCTGGTCGCTTTCGGGCTTGCCTATATGGTGCCTTTAGGCGTATTCACTACCTATGGACAGGTGACCGTATTAAGTCAGGGGCATTTGCCCGTTGCCTATCTGGTGACTGTTGCCACCATTCTGTTTACCGCCCTCAGTTATTGCCGGATGACCAGCGCCATGCCGCTGTCTGGCTCCGCCTATTCCTATGTTCAGCGTAGTTTTGGCGGGAAAACCGGTTTTCTGGTGGGTTGGGCGCAAATTTTGGATTATCTGTTCCTGCCAATCCTTAATTATTTAGTTTTAGGCATTTTCTTGCATGAGGCATTTCCGGCTATCCCTGCTCCGGTATTTATTATTGCGTCTATCATCAGTGTCAGTCTGCTTAATATTCTGGGCGTGCGTTTACTCACCTCAGTTAATTTCTCGCTGATCGCAGCACAGATGGTCTTTATCATATTATTTATTGCGCTCTCTTTCAGTCAGGCCGATTTAAGCCCGGAAGCGTTAATGAAGCCACTTCTGGTGAATGCCGGTGACCTATCCGGGTTACTCTCTGGTGCGGCAGTGCTCTGTTTGGCCTTCCTCGGTTTTGATGCCATCGCGACTATGGCCGAAGAGGCGCACGACGCCAAACGCACTCTGCCACGGGCCATTCTCTTTACGGTGATCAGCGCCGGTGCTATTTTTATCGCCGTTTCCTATGCTGCCCATTTGGCCTATCCCGATTGGAAATTGTTGATTCCACATCAGGATACCGCCAGCCTGATTATCTCCGAGCATGTCGGTGGTAAGTGGATGTATAACTTCTTTATGGCCACCTATTTGACCGGCGTTTATGCCTCCGCAATGACCGCGCAGACCAGTGTGTCACGTATTTTCTATGCCATGGGGCGTGAAGGTGTACTGCCACGCAAAGTGTTCTTTCATCTGCATCGCAAATTCCACACACCGTGGCGGGCCATTTTATTCGTTGCCACCATCTCGCTGCTGGCCCTGTTCCTTGACCTGAACTTAGTGGTATCGATGATAAGCTTTGGTGCCCTCGGTGCCTTCACCTTTGTTAATTTGAGTGTGATAAAACATTTTATTATCAATGAGAAACGCCGCGGTACTGCGGCTATGTTTAAGTACGGGCTATTACCCATGATGGGATTCGTCATGTCGGTGTGGCTGTGGGTTCACCTTGAGCAACGGGCGCTTGAAGTCGGCTTATTGTGGCTATTGGCAGGCTTTATCTACTTGCTGTGGCTGACTCGCGGCTGGCGTAAATCGCCGCCATCCGTTAATCCAGATGATATTTCACACCTGTTGTAAGAAGCACCAACCACTAATAGAAAAGGGCCACATCGTAACATGTGGCCCTTTTACTACTTGCCATAACGACGCTAACCGTCGGCAACGCCTTTCACTCACCATTTACTGTATTGAACGTGCCCTGCCTACTGCCTCACCTAGCTGCCATACCGCCATCGCGTAATGGGTGCTGTGGTTGTAGCGGGTAATCGTGTAGAAATTGGGTAACCCGTACCAATACTGATAACCGGTGCCGACATCCAGACGCAGTAAGCTGGCCTCTTGATAACCCTCTAGCGAACCAGACGGACTTAGCCCTGCGGCAGATAACGTCGAGATAGGGTATTTCGTCTTAAAGCCATTATCAAGGTACGGCGCTTGCCCATTAGCGGGCACCGCGACCATCGCACCTTTGGTCCAGCCATGGGATTTGAAGTAGTTAGCGACACTGCCGATGGCATCTTCCGGATCCCATAAATTGATGTGGCCGTTACCATTAAAATCAACAGCATAGCTTTTAAATGACGATGGCATAAATTGGCCGTACCCCATCGCGCCCGCATAAGACCCCCGCAAGCTGAGCGGATCATTACCCTCCGCACGAGCCATCAACAGGAAGGTTTCCAGCTCGCCAGAAAAGTACTCAGCACGGCGTGGATAAGCAAAGGAGAGTGTTGCCAGGGCATCAATGATGCGCGTTTTACCCATCACCCGGCCCCAGCGAGTCTCAACCCCAATGATTCCGACGATAATCTCTGGTGGCACGCCGTAAACCTCATAGGCGCGTTGCAACGCCTCTTGATGTTGGTTCCAGAAGTTAACACCGTTTTGCACATTATCCGGGGTAATAAACTGTTTGCGATAGCGGTTCCACGCACCATTAGGGCCGGAAGGACGGCCTGCCGATGGCGCTTGTTTATCCATCAAGCGGATAACAAAATCCAGTTTTTTAGTTTGGGCTAATACATCATGCAGTTGTTGAGGCTCAAAACCGTGTTCACGCACCATTTTGTCAACAAATCGGGCTGTGTCGGCGTTATAAGCAAAATCACCGTTTTGCAAATGCCCCACATGTTGCGGCTCAAGCAAGAAACCGCTCTGTATCAGGCCCGCCGATGGCTCGGCAGCAACAGGAGGTGTCGGTTTGCTACTACAGGCAGAGAGCAACGTAAGTAAGGGAACAATAATAGCCAAGTAGCGCATCGAATACCCATAAACCATACAAAAAAGTGATAGCTATGTTAAGTCATTGTCTGCCACGAACAAACAGGAAAATTCGAACAATAAAGGAGGTACGATGCATTTATAAATCAGAACCCACGGCCACAACTGGCGATTAAGGAAAGATGACTGGAGCCGCTCAGATTTACCACCAGGCAGAAGATCGAAGTGATCACAGAACTGGGTCAGTTGATCATACAACAGGTACTATGGCTAAGCGTGATTGTAAGTCAGAACAGGCAGCAACTGAAGAAAAAGAAAATAAGCCAATGATTATACAGTGTATTATTTACCTAGTGGCGGTAAAAAGCACCCTCAGCCTAAACTTATCCTAAGCGGTAAGTGGCAGGAAGCCTTGGGATTTACTACCGGCTAGCACGTTACTGTTACCCCCGAACACGGCCAGTTGATTATCCGCACCGCGCCCGCCACGGAGGGGAATGTATGAACATCACTTTTACCCCTGAGCCGATCCCTGAACTGACGATCGAAAGCGTGACGTTGGCCAAGCTCGGTTTTACCGCTGCAACTGACGCTCCAACATCACCAGCTCTGGATCACTGTCGTCACCGACGCCACCACCTGGGACGCGCTGTGCGAAGCCAGCCAAGACCGGCAAGATTTGGGGGCGGATTGGGTGCGGGAGAACGGCGAGGTGATTATCGGTAGGGATTGGATCACCGATTCTGGGATCACTGACGCGGAACAACTGGAGGTGACCGCCGCGCCCGGTGTTATTCGGTTGTGGCGGCGGGAAGTGTGGGGATTTAGGGCTTAGAAGTAGTAACCCCCAGCCAAGGCTGGGGTTGCTACTTTTAGTTGTAGTAGCTTAGACCTGATCTAACAGTCACCACCATTTAGGATAATCATTAAACGCTGCATATATTGCAGATTTCGCATCGTCCGTTAACTTTTCTCTGCCTTTTGATACTGTGGTATATCCATGCAGATCTTCTTTAGCACATGACCATTCAAGCCATCCTAAAACTGGATTTACAATCAACTCAAAACATCCATTCATATCTTTAAGATGGGCTATATCATCATTCCGTATATTGTCGATAAATTCATCAAAGCATTGGCATTCAAGCCATACCTGGGAACTGACATTCAAACTATAACTAAATTTATCTACTTGAATCGCCAGATTAAACTTCAATGATGGAATATGTTCATCAAGTTCTATTACGTCCAATGTGATATTGATCGGACTTGTAATTTCTATATCCATTTAATTTGCCCCTAGATAACGAGCATGAATGACTGTTGGCAACTCACCAGCAGCACGCGGAGGTTTGATTTCCAGTTGCCAACCATCGACTGTTATACGCCCATATGACATACCGTTCTTTGTCGCGGTATCTAACGCAGCTTGAAAACTTCTGAGTTCTGTCTGGCTGGCAAGTCTGACCGCCTCTGGCGTATTAGTTACGGCTTTAGATGCCGCATATTCTGCCATGTGTTCTGTAGCATTGCCATGTACCCACACTTTTTGACCGTTAGGTAGTGTCATTTCAAAAGATTTCGGTATAACAGAACCAGGGTAAACAGGCTGGGTCCCTTTTATAGAATCAAATACAGTACCAGTTTTGCCTATATCAGCAGCAATAGACTCGGCCTTACCAGCAACACCATCAGGTAGTTTCTTGCCTGGTAGAAGAATACCTGCCAGCATTCCACCTGTGGCTTCCAGAGCAAGCTGGTTACCTTGAGCCGCTTCTTTCACCTGTCCTGCAACCGCTGACCAGGTTTCACTCTTCATCAGGGCTTTCAGCGTATCTGCCGCTGCCTGATTTTTACCCGCCAGATCGTTCAATGCCTGAGTGCAGTAACTGTCTCCCATGGCGCATGAGGTGAGCGCCATCGCCGCATCAGCACCGTAATCCGCTCCACCTAATAACGCATCACCGCTATCTGCCGCCGCACCGATAATGCTGTTAACAATAGCAGACAATGTCCCTTCACCAAGTTTATCCCTGACCTGATCTTTCAGGTTGGCCGTCACCTGTTTAACTGTTTCACGCGCCGCATCACCACTCAGCGAGTTATTCTCCACCGCGTTCTTCCCAGCCTGCGCGCCGATGAGAAGGCCGGTGCTGCTATCAGTACTTAAGCCACCCAGGATACCGGCAGTTAAGGTACTAATCGCACTAATAATTCTCTTATCAGGTTCGGACAAATCAGCGATTTTCTTGCCTGGATGCACCTCATCCATATAGATGTTGGCTGCCCACACTACCAGTGGCGGAAATTATACAGACACTGCGCAAAACCTGTAAGTTACCGAACCGTAAGCAGCAGTCCACTGATTTTATTGAGATGATGCTGGCTAAGAAACCGCCTGGCAGGAAGTGGACTTGATGAGTTGACTGGCAGGTAAAAAAATCCCAGCTTGCATTTGTCTGGGATTTTTTATTATGAACCGAGTTACCCATACAAAAAATAGTACTGAAAATGAAACATTTGGTAGCAAATAACGCGAATGATTTTCACTATCATTGTTAATTTCTTTCTATACAATTGCTCTGTTTTGCGGTTGCCTGACAATCTCGTTTTCTTCTTTGAGCTTTTAAAAGGATCTCAGTTTATGAAGTTACGTTTCCCCTCTTTCGGCCCTGTCGCCCTACTGGCTTCCTCAATGATGCTGGCGTTCTCCGTCAATGCCGCATCAAATGATGAAGGTATCGTGATTTATAATGCTCAACACGAAAATCTGGTGAAATCCTGGGTTGACGGTTTTACCAAAGATACCGGCATCAAAGTGACTCTGCGTAATGGCGGCGACAGCGAGTTAGGTAATCAACTGGTTCAGGAAGGCAACTCATCTCCCGCCGACGTTTTCCTGACTGAAAACTCGCCGGCAATGGTGCTGGTCGATAACGCCAAATTGTTCGCACCACTGGATGCCGCCACACAAGCACAGGTTGCGAAAGAGTATCGCCCTGAACATGGTCGTTGGACCGGTATTGCGGCTCGTAGCACCGTGTTTGTCTATAACCCGGATAAAATCAGCGAAGCCGAATTACCTAAATCCATTATGGATTTGGCAAAACCTGAATGGAAAGGCCGTTGGGCTGCCTCACCATCGGGTGCCGACTTCCAGGCCATTGTCAGTGCCATGCTGGAATTGAAAGGCGAAAAAGCCACGTTGGAATGGCTAAAAGCCATGAAAACCAACTTCACAGCTTACAAAGGTAATAGCACCGTGATGAAAGCGGTGAATGCGGGCCAAATCGATGGCGGAGTTATCTATCACTATTACCGTTTCGTCGATCAGGCCAAAACAGGTGAGAACAGCGGTAAAACCAAACTGCATTATTTCAAACATCAAGACCCTGGCGCATTTGTGAGTATCTCCGGCGGCGGTGTTCTGGCCTCCAGTAAGCACCAGAAACAAGCGCAGGAATTCGTCAAATGGATCACCAGCAAATCAGGCCAGGATATATTGCGTACCAACACCGCATTTGAGTATGCCGTTGGTGTCGATGCCGCTTCAAACCCTAAATTGGTGCCACTGAAAGACCTGCAAGCACCGAACGTTGAGCCGTCTAAACTCAACAGTAAAAAAGTTGTTGAGTTAATGACTGAAGCCGGTCTGCTGTAATAAGGACAACCGACTGATAGAATGCATTTTTAGCCCGTCACATCACTATGGCGACGGGTATTTAACAAGCCGAGCGCCTTGACTATTATGGCTAATATAAGCACCGATATTGTATCGGTTCCACTGCATAAGGCAGCCCAACGGCAGTATAACCATCGCCCGGGGTTTGGGATTGTGGCTATTGCGATTCTGTTGTCACTGCTATCCCTGCTGCCATTAGGGTTTGTTATTGGTATCGCTATTGATACCGGTTGGCCAACAGTCAAAGCCCTGGTTTTTCGCCCCCGCGTGGGCGAACTACTGATTAACACCGCGCTCCTGGTGCTCTTTACCTTACCGCTTTGTGCCATTATTGGCGTTGCACTGGCATGGCTGACCGAGCGTACGGCCCTGCCCGGCAGGCGGATTTGGTCACTATTGGCTATTGCACCGCTAGCCGTACCTGCTTTTGTACAAAGTTATGCATGGATTAGTCTGGTGCCATCAATGCATGGCCTTGCCGCTGGCGTGTTTATCTCAGTAATTGCCTATTTCCCCTTTATTTATCTGCCCGCATCCGCTGTATTACGCCGCCTTGATCCCGGCCTTGAAGACGCAGCATCATCATTGGGTAGTCCCCCAACAGTGGTCTTCTTTCGCGTGGTTCTGCCGCAACTAAAATTAGCCGTATGGGGCGGTTCGATACTGATTGCGCTGCATCTATTAGCGGAATATGGCTTGTATGCCATGATCCGTTTCGATACTTTTACCACCGCTATTTTTGACCAATTTCAATCCACGTTTAATGGTCCGGCGGCCAATATGTTGGCAGGGGTTCTGGCGTTATGTTGCCTGGGGCTATTGTTAATCGAAGCCACCAGCCGTGGCTACAACCGCTATGCTCGGGTCGGCTCCGGTAGCGCCAGGCGCCAAACTGCATATTCAATGGGTACAACCATCACACTACTGTGTCTGTTATTGCCATTGGTACTCACTGCACTCTCGCTGGGCGTGCCCTTTATCACGCTGGCCCGCTGGCTCTATATTGGTGGAATTGATGTGTGGCTGAATCCTGAACTATTACCAGCCTTGAAGCAAACACTGGCATTAGCACTGAGCGGTGCGGTTATTATTACATTGTGTGCCGTCCCCATGGCATGGCTATCGGTGCGCTATCCGGGGCGCTTGCACCGTGTGATGGAAGGCTGTAATTATGTCACCAGCTCGCTGCCCGGTATCGTGGTCGCGCTGGCGCTGGTGACCATCACTATCCGTGTTGCTCGCCCGCTGTATCAAACAGAATTCACTATTTTGCTGGCTTATTTATTGATGTTTACCCCACGCGCTTTAATCAGTTTACGGGCCGGGATTGCGACCGCCCCGGTCGAATTGGAAAACGTGGCCCGCAGCTTGGGCAAAACACCCACTCAAGCCGTATGGAGCACCACCATGCGCCTTGCTGCTCCTGGCGCCGCTGCCGGGGCGGCACTGGTGTTCCTCGCTATCTCCAATGAGCTGACCGCCACACTATTACTGGCCCCGAACGGCACCCGAACACTGGCGACTGGTTTTTGGGCGTTGACCAGTGAAATTGATTATGTCGCGGCATCACCCTATGCACTGCTGATGGTGGCACTATCTCTGCCGCTAACCTGGCTTCTTTATTCTCAATCGCAACGTACGGCAGGATTATGAGCACGCTTGAACTTCAGCAAATCGGTAAGTCTTTCCAGTCTGTTACCGTATTAGACCGAATTGACTTGCAGGTTTCCGCCGGCAGTCGCACCGCAATTGTTGGGCCATCCGGCTCAGGCAAAACCACGTTGTTGCGGATTATTGCCGGGTTCGAAACCCCCGATCACGGTAAAGTTATTCTGCAAGGTCATACGGTATTCGACAATTCAACCCACGTGCCAGCGCACAAAAGAGGGATTGGTTTTGTACCGCAAGATGGTGCGCTGTTCCCCCACTTTACCGTCGCGGGCAATATTGGTTATGGACTAACAGGGACCAAGCAGGACAAAGCCCGCCGAATTGATGAACTGATGGAGATGGTCGCACTGGATCGGCGGTTATCACAACTTTGGCCCCATGAGATTTCGGGTGGGCAACAGCAGCGGGTCGCTCTCGCCAGAGCGTTAGCACAGCGGCCGGTACTGATGCTGTTGGATGAACCTTTTTCAGCTCTGGATACCGCCTTACGCGCCTCAACGCGCAAAGCGGTGGCTGAACTGTTGGCACAGGCAAATATTGCCTCCATTTTAGTGACGCATGATCAAACCGAAGCATTATCATTTGCCTCGCAAGTCGCGGTAATGCGGGCGGGTAAACTGGCGCATGTTGGCCCGCCGCAAGAACTCTATTTGCGACCGATTGATGAACCGACAGCGACTTTCCTTGGCGAAACATTGATTCTTTCCGCCAATATTGATACCGGATGGGCTGATTGTGCACTGGGCAGCGTCAGGGTTGATGATGAGCAACGCCATGGATTGAGCCGGATTATGTTACGGCCAGAACAGATTACTATCACCCCTTTGCCCGCAGATCATCACTACACCACTCATTGTCTGGCCAAGGTTATCAATATTGATTTTGCGGGTTTTATCTCAACACTCACCCTATATCTGGTTGAAAGTAATGAAACGGTAGAGGTTAAAACCATCAGCCGCGAAGGTATAAGTATCGGTTTAATGGTTGACCTGACAATTATTGGCCAAGCGCATATTTTTGCTAACTGAGTAACCTCACAGGGCATTACAACCTTGGTTTTTGGTTCGCATTGCTCAGTATGGCCTTCATCTGGCTAAGGGGTTTTATGCTGCTGGCGTAATCTTCGATACTCCAGCAACGTCAACACAATAACCACCACATCCAGCGCAGTTATTACGATCAATAACACCGAGTGAGTGAAGGTATAACGATAGAGTTGATAGATAATGAATAAGCTGAATATGACTATTGCCGCCGGATAATAACCCAGTTTTTTGCGCCATAATCCAATAATGACCCACAACTTAACCACGCCGTGGATGAGCAGATAAAATGCGGCAAAATGCAGACTGCTGATTGAGAGATTTTGTGCCGCATGCAGTAAATAATGGGCTACCACATCGCCACGGTCTTCAATAAATTCAACTTGCGTGATGCGATGCAGAATATTTAGCAAAAACTGCGGCGTCACAAAATAGGTTAAAATACCGCTGATAATCTCCATCACGGCTAAGATTGCTTTCAGTAATAAGCTCAGTTCAAAAACTGCGTGAATATTCCTTTCACCTAAGATGTTGTTACCATCGAATCTGTTTTTCATATTCAACATCACGCTGATTCTCTACAATATAATACTCGATGGAGAATAGCGTAACAGTTTACGTGGTGCCAGTTAAAGCACCACGTCATAGCCGTATTATCTGCAATACAGGCGAAATTTAGAATGTAATAACTGTTTTTAATTCGGTTCCCCATACATCTTGCGTTTGGCTTACCCCTGCTGGTGAGTGCCAATATTGTAGATCAGGTTGTAATTCCAGCCATGAAGTGACACGGAAACGATAATACAGTTCGGCAGCAACCGAATACCCAGCTATTGGAGAGTAACGTGGATTATTATAATCAGAAACATTATTGATTTGATTCAGATAGCGTTGATTATCTTTATAATAATCACTCAGTTTAACCATTGATACGCCGAATCCCAACCAATCTTGTGGGCGGCTATCAAATAAGCCGCGATAACGGATGCCTGCGGAGGTAGCGTAATGCATGTAATTGGTCCGTTGGTCCGCCAACGACATGCTGTAAAACACACTTAAACCACGGTTGGCGTCATCCTGATGTTTTGTTACCTGCTGATTGAATCCACTGTAAAAGAACCAAGTATTATTATGGTAACGATAGCCACCTGGATCAGTCGCTCCGGGAGCACCAGAGACCCCGTTATAAAGATCCCGTTGGTTTCATTATTTTCCATTTTTAGAATAACCCGCACATCTAATAATAAATACTCGGTACTTCCCCAAAAATAAGTCGTGTTGCAGTGAGGCAAAACAGTTGAGAGCTGCTTATATCACTGCAACATACAAACGCCGCTATTAGCGTTTCAATGCCTCGCCATTACTCTGAATCACATCACGATACCAATAGAAGCTCTTCTTACGACGGCGTTCCAATGTGCCATTACCACTGTCATCGCGATCGACATAAATAAAACCATAACGTTTGGATAATTCAGCTTTTGAGGCGCTAACCAAATCAATCGGCCCCCAACTGGTATATCCCATCACCTCAACGCCATCTTCGATAGCCTCACCGACCTGGACCAGATGGTCATTGAGATATTCAATGCGATAGTCATCTTCAATATGGCCATTAACATCCGGCTTATCTTTCGCTCCCAGCCCATTCTCAACAATAAACAGGGGTTTTTGATAACGATCCCATAATTCATTGAGCAAGATACGCAGCCCGTCAGGATCGATCTGCCACCCCCATTCCGAGCTGGCCAGATGCGGGTTCTGCACCATGCTAAGAATATTACCTCGGGCTTTACGGTTTAACTCTTCATCGGCGGTCACGCAGCCGCTCATGTAATAACTGAAGGAGATAAAATCGACAGTCTGTTTTAATGCCAGTTTATCTTCAGCAGTGATTTCAACACTAATGCCGTGCTGTTTAAAATAACGAGCCATATAAGAGGGGTAATAACCGCGAACCTGCACATCGCCAAAGAATAGCCATTCACGATTCTGCTGTAATGTTTCTAATACATCGGCAGGCTTGCAAGTTAGTGGATACATCAGCCCACCCAACAGCATATTTCCGATTCGGCCATCAGGGATAATTTCATGCAATGCAGCAACCGCTTTGGCACTGGCAACCAACTGGTGATGGATAGCCTGATACACGGCACTCTTACTGCTTGCTTGCTCTAATCCTACTCCGGTGAATGGCGCATGCAGCGACATATTGATCTCATTAAATGTCAGCCACAATTTAACCTTATGCTGATAACGCTGAAACACGGTGCGGGCATAATGTTCAAAGAAACCAATTGTTTTACGATTACCCCAGCCACCATAATTCTTAACCAGCCCATAAGGCATCTCATAGTGGGATAATGTCACCAATGGCGTAATGTTATATTTCGCCATTTCATCAAATACACGGTCATAGAATGCCAGACCTGCCTCATTAGGCTGCTGCTCATCGCCCTGTGGGAAAATACGTGTCCAGGCAATGGATATCCGCAAACATTTAAACCCCATCTCAGCAAATAGTGCGATATCCTCTGGGTAGCGATGATAAAAATCGATAGCTAGATCTTTGACATAACTGTCACCACTCACCCTAGGAATGATATCGCCAAAAATACCATGGGGTTGTAAATCAGAGGTAGATAGCCCTTTCCCCTCAGCAAGATAAGCCCCTTCTACCTGATTAGCGGCAATCGCACCGCCCCAAAGGAAATTATCTGGAAATGCATGTTTCATCGGTTTTCTCCTAAATCAGTATTAACGAATTACGGTTAATAACGGGGCTTGCTCAGTAATAGAGGTGCCTTTAGCACACAGGACATCCTGATAATTTTCACTGTTGCTGATAATTATCGGCGTCGTCAGGTCATAACCTGCTCCGGTAATCGCCGCACAATCAAACTCCAGCAGTAAATCACCTGCGCTGACCCGGTCACCGGCTTTAACATGAGCGGTAAAATATTTGCCATCGAGTTTGACGGTATCAATACCAACGTGGATAAGGACCTCAGCACCAGAATCAGATTCAATGCCAATCGCATGGTGGGTTTTAAACAGTGACGCTACAACGCCATTAACCGGTGACACGACCCGCCCTTGTTGTGGAATAATCGCAATTCCCGCCCCCAATAAACCACTGGCGAAAATACTGTCACTGACATCCGCTAGCGCTAACAATTCACCACTGATCGGGCTGAATATCACTTCGCCCATACCACTGTGGTTATCGGTGATGGATGAGGTGTGAGACAAATCCTCTGTTTCTACGGTAGCAACAGTCGCTGGCAGGCCAAAAAAGAAGGTGCTGATGGCAGCAAAGATCAACGCAATCAGGGTGCCAATAATGGCGCCCCATACGCTGGCATCGACACCTGTAGCGGGAATTATCTGGGCAAAAGAGAAGATACTGGCAAGGCCGAATGAATAAACATGGGTCTGGCAGAAACCGACGATGACACCCCCTATCGCCCCGCCTACGCAGCCAAAAACAAACGGTTTTTTCGACGGTAAGGTCACCCCATAAACAGCGGGTTCAGTAATACCGAATATCCCCGCAGTAAATGCCGAACCAGCCAGCCCCTTCATTTTTGCATCGCGAGTACGTAAAAAGACACCGAGCGTGGCCCCCACTTGCCCCATAACTGCGGGTAACAACAGCGGCAACATGGCGTCATAGCCCAGTACACTCAGGTTGTTTATCATCAAAGGGACCAAACCCCAGTGCAGCCCAAAGATAACGCAAATCTGCCATAGCCCGGCCAATACACCACCGGCAACAGGAGGAGCAGCCGAATAGATAATTTGGAACCCCGACGCCAATAAATGGCTAAGCCAGGTTGCCAGCGGGCCAATCAGTAAAAAGGTGGCTGGAACGGTTATTACCAGACACAGTAATGGCGTGAAAAAGTTCTTAATATTGCTGTGTAACACCCGGTTAAACCCTTTTTCTAACCGACTACTAACCCAAGCCGCTAATATGATAGGGATAACCGACGAGCTGTAATTGATAAATGTGACCGGAATACCAAGGAAATAGACCTCAGAAGCCCCAGGTTGCCCGGCTGCGTTAAATGCAGCGAGCATCAAGGGGTGTACTAATGCACCACCAATCGCCATGGTAATAAATGGACTGCCACCAAACTTCTTACCTGCGGTATAACCCAATACCAGTGGGAAGAAATAAAACAGTGAGTCACTGGCAGCAAATAAAATTGTATAGCTGCCGCTGTCGGGTTGTAACCAGCCGCAAACAACACTCAGTGCCAAAAAACCTTTAAGAATACCGGAGGCGGCCAATACACCGAGCAAGGGGGTGAAAATACCCGAAATGATATCGATACAGTGACTGAACAAACTCTCTTTTTGATTACCTGACTTGTTATCATGCTCTTCAGCATCAGCCAACCCCGCTTGGTTCACTAACGCCTGGTAAACCTCACTAACATGGTTTCCGATAACCACCTGAAACTGGCCACCACTTTCCACTACCATAATAACGCCAGGATTATCTTTCAGCGCTTGGGCATCAGCCCGCGCCATATCCTTGAGTTTAAAGCGTAAACGGGTAGCACAATGTACTACGCTATTAATATTACTCTGACCCCCTACTCCGGCGAGGATCTCGCTGGCGACCGTTGTGTATTGCATCGTGTTTTCCTTCGGTAACACTCTTGTTTATACAGGTAAAAATTCGGGCAAAAAAAAAACCTAAACGCACTCCGCACCGCGACCCAGCGACACAAGTACATTCAGGTTTTGCCTGCCGAAGCAGTAACAATCCAGTTTGGCTAAATTCTCTTACTACTTAGAACCCTTCCCTTTTAAATCATTTAATCTGGCAGATTAAAACTTTCCCGGCGAACGCGTTCAATATGGATAGTCAAAAACATCCGCTCTTCTTTGCTCAAATCTTGTTGATACTGCAATTTCATATGCTGCTGAATCTTACCCGCACAGCGGTAAGCCTCGGCATAATTATCTTTCACTGCATCGTGTAAGGAATCATCATCACTGGTGACCCCATTACGGCCCAACATTCGCTGTGAGAAAAATTTCAGATGGGTAACAAAACGGTGATAACTCAGCCCGTCCTCATCATATTCCAGCTTAAATTGGTACTTCACGATATGCAGTATCTCCTGCATTACCTTCGTCACTTGCATTACTTCAGGCATTTCACCCTTCAACTGAGCATTCACCAGATGGAGCGCGATAAATCCAGCTTCATCCTCACGCAATTGCACCCCAAGGCGTTGTTTAATAATCTGCAAGGCTTCACGACCCAAGGCAAACTCTTTGGGATACAACCGACGAATCTCCCACTGCAATCCATTCGTTATATCCAAACCTTGTTTATGCCGCTCAATCGCATAGAAACAGTGGTCAGTCAGCGAAATGTAGAGGTTATCCTGCAACTTACCCAGTTTTGCCGTTGCCTGCGTGATGATACAGTCACAAGCAATCATTACTTCTAATGGAATACAGCTCAGTAACTCACTCAGCCGCGAAACCAATTCATTGTCTTTTAGAGCAAACACTTTTTCGATCAATGTGTTATCTAGCGATTCACCTGGGTGTTTTTGAAAGCCAAGACCACGTCCCATAATGACTTGTTCCTGACCATGCTGATCGAGAACAATAACTACATTGTTGTTAAGTATTTTAGCGATTTGCATGCTTTAGCCCTGAAAACAAAAAAACCTGACTCAGCAGCATTCATCATGCTACTCAATCAGGTTTTGCCCGCCATTGACGGTAACAATCCAACTATTCGGTAAACTACCATGTTAATGCACGACTGCAAGCTGGAAGAGATAAGAATCGTGATGCAGATCTCCTCTTATCTGGATAAATAGATCAGCATGTCATTTTAGCCATTATTTAGTTAGGGTTAATACCACCAACCATTGCCGTTATGGTGATAAAGAATAGCGGTAAAAACAGCCGTTGCTTTATTAAGACTTTTCTTAAGATCATAAAGATAAATTAAATTAACCCATAAAATAATGGAAATAATAACAGCACCCGGTCATTTGAGATTGATTCTTTATTACAACTACTAACTTTATATAAATACATTAATTTTATGTATAGGGAATGGTTAATATCTTACGGTAAATTATTAATAACCTTCGCCTCACTCACAAAAACAGCGCGATATTTCCGTTATATCGTCTTAATTGATTTACATCATATAAAAGTAACAAGTTATTTCCTAAGGTGAGACATTGCCGCTCAACCCTAATTTTCTTATTTTTCATTAAAAAAGTGTCCTCCGCAAAGGTAATGTCGATGAATAACAATAAAAGACCTATCACCGGCTCACTAAGCCGCCGTGAATTTATTCAAACATCCGCCGCAGTCACCGGGGCTGCGGCTATTGCCGGTTCTATCACCCTTCCTTTTTCAGTACATGCCGCGCCAGAAGAGCACGCAGCAACAACAGAGGAAACCGTTAAATACAGTGCTTGTCTGGTCAACTGCGGTAGCCGCTGCCCACTAAAAGTGCATGTGAGAAATGGCGAAATTATTAAGATTGCTAATGAAGCAATTTATGATGACTCTACCTTTGGTGAGCATCAAATTCGCCCCTGTTTACGTGGCCGATCGGTAAGATGGAAAACATATAACCCGGATCGGGTCAAATATCCCATGCTGCGTGTTGGCAAACGCGGCGAAGGTAAATTTAAACGTATTAGTTGGGATGAAGCTACCACTATTGTCGCTGATAATCTAAAAAGAACCATTGCACAATACGGCAACGAAGCAATTTATTATCAATATGGTTCTGGTTCGACCGGCGCTAATTTACAAGGCCGCAATGCCTGTAAAAGAATGCTGAGCTTGCTGGGTGGTTTTCTCGATCAACACGGTACTTATTCCACCGCCCAAATAAATACGGTAATGCCGTATATCTATGGCAATGCAGACGAAACTTTGCTGGATGAAATTAAAAACTCAGACCTGGTGGTTATGTTTGGTCATAATCTGGCAGAGACTCGGATGTCGGGCGGCGGGCAATATATCGAAACCGTTCATGCTCTGGGGCAAAGCAAAGCCAAAGTCATTATTATCGATCCACGGATGACAGACAGCGTAACGACCCTCAACGCAGAATGGATCCCCATCTTCCCAGGTACCGATGCCGCGCTGGTGGCCGCATTAGGACATGTATTAATTAAAGAAAATCTGACTGATGAAGATTTCCTGGCACAATATTGTGTCGGCTGGGATGCCACAACACTACCCGCCTCAGCCCCCGCCAATAGCTCTTACAAAGATTATATTTTAGGTAACGGCCACGATGGGGTAGAAAAAACACCGCAATGGGCCAGTGAGATAACCGGCATTGCACCGACACAGATTATTCAATTAGCCCGTGAGTTGGGAAATGCCCGTGCAGCATGGATATCACAAGGTTGGGGGATTCAGCGCAGTGCTAATGGCGAGCAGGCGGCACGCGCCATTATGATGTTGCCATTGATGACTGGTAATATTGGCCGCGCCGGAACCAATACTGGAGCCTGGGGCGGGAATGTGAAATATCCGGTGCCGGGATTCAGTATTCCGAACCCAGTGAAGACTGCTATTCCCTGCTTTATGTGGACCGATGCTATTTTTCGTGGCACTGAAATGACAGCGAAAAATGCGCATGTGAAGAATAAAGATAAACTTGATACCAATATTAAGTTTATGTGGAACTACGCCAGTAATGTTATCGGCAATCAGCATTCTGATCTGAATAAAACCCACCGCATTTTACAAGATGAATCACTGTGCGAGTTTATTTTGGTGTGGGAAAACCACATGACCAACTCTGCCAAATATGCTGATTTATTACTGCCCGATGTCACCTCAGTTGAATCAAATGATTTAATTGATAACTCCTACGCCAGTGGGGCTTATCACTACGTCACGCGGTTGCAAAATGCGATCGAGCCGCTGTGGGAGTGCCGCCCGTCTTATGATGTGTTAGCCGAAATTGCCACCAAGTTAGGAATTGGCGATGCCTTTACCGAAGGCCATACCCAGCAAGAATGGATTGAAATCAGCTATAACAAAATGCGTGAGAAAAACCCCGCCTTGCCACCTTTTGAACAGACCAACGACCAAGGCATCATCGATCGTATTTATGCCGACAGCAGTCAATATATCGCGTTAAAAGATTTCCGTGATGACCCTGTGAACCACCCGTTGAAAACCCCGTCTGGCAAAATTGAGATCTACTCAGAAGCGCTGGCAACATTGGAAAAAGAGTGGCAACTGGCACCCGGTGATCGCATTACCGCTGTCGCTGAATATTGCCCAACCTTTGAAGGTGTTAGCGATGTAGAAACCATGAAAAACTACCCTTTGCAGATGACAGGCTTCCATATCAAAGGCCATACCCACTCCTCTTATTATAACGTAGCCATGCTGCGGGAAGCGGTACCACATCAGTTTTGGATTAACCCCATTGATGCCCAGCCTCGCGGTATCCAACAAGGGGATATGGTCGAAATTTTTAACAACCGAGGCCGCATGCGTATTGCAGCAAAGGTTACCGAACGGGTGTTACCGGGGGTTATTAGCGTGCCGCAGGGGGCATGGCGAAATACCAATAAGGACGGCATTGATGTGGGAGGGTGTATCAATACCTTAACAACACTGCGACCGTCACCACTGGCAAAAGGTAACCCACAACACACCAACCTCGTTGAAGTAAAACGTATATAAGGAGTTGAATAATGAAGCAATATGGTTTTTTTGTCGACTCCACCAAGTGCACCGGATGTAAGACCTGCCAAATCAGTTGCAAGGATGAGAAGAAGTTGGATCTCGGACCGAAGCTGCGTCGGGTTTACGAATATGGCGGCGGCAGTTGGACTCAGCAGAACAATATCTGGGTACAAAATGTCTTTAACTACTACCTCTCTATCGCCTGTAACCACTGCTCATCACCTACCTGCGTAACGGGTTGCCCAACCGGTGCCATGCATAAACGCGAAGAAGATGGTTTGGTGGTGGTTAATCAGGATCTCTGTGTCGGCTGCCGCTATTGCGAGATGCGCTGCCCGTATGGTGCGCCGCAATTTGATGCCAAGAAGAAACTAATGACCAAGTGCGATGGCTGCTATCAGCGGGTTGCCGCAGGTGATAAGCCAGTTTGTGTCGAATCCTGCCCGCAGCGGGCGTTAGATTTTGATGAAATCACGCTATTGAGGGATAAATACGGTGAAGAGAATGCCATTGCGCCATTGCCGCACGCGCATCTGACACACCCCAATCTGGTTATCAGAAGCCACCGTGATGCCAAGCCATCCGGTGATACATCAGGCTGCATCCAAAATCCGGCGGAGGTATAAAATGCATGAATTACCCTTGGTGTTTTTTACCGTACTGGGGCAAACCGCTGTCGGGTTGTTTGCACTGGTGCTACTGAGTCACAAACTCGGTATGACCACGCCACTGCAACTCAAACAAGCCAATATCATCGGTCTGCTGCTGATGATGGTAGGCCTGATCGTTGGCACACTGCATGTTGGGCAACCATTGCGCACCGCCACCATGCTATTGGGTGTTGGTCGCTCGCCGATGAGTAATGAGATAGTGCTCAGTGGATTGTTTGTCGCCATGGCCTGTGGCACCGTATTTTTCTCAACCATAGCCAAAAATACATTACTGGCAATGCTGTGCAATGTGGCAACGGTTATCTTCGGCCTGGCCTTCGCCTGGTCAATCACCCAAGTTTATCAACTGACAACCGTGCCTAATTGGGATACCTCGTACACCGCCCTACAACTGTGGATGACGGTACTGGTCGGCGGTGGCGCTTGCGCTATTCTGACCGGCGCTCGTCAGCTTGGCGCATCAGCCGTGTTGGTCGGTGCCATTGTGACCTTGGTGAATAAACCGGGTTACCTCAGCTTTCTGGGTCAAAGTTCAGCGGAACTGAGTAGCCAGCAGGCGCTGTTTTGGGGAATTCAAATTCTGCTGCTAACGCTCGGTATCTTTGTTGCTGCCGCAGCATTACTGAAAGACAGGATCCCTCGGGTTACGCTCGCGGTCAGTGCCTCGGCGCTGGTTATCGGTGAGTTGGCCGGGCGTATCGCTTTCTACAATCTCTGGCAAGTGCCAATGTAAATTAACATATTGATTCTATTGGCCTACTGACAAATAGCTGCTTAGCCGTGATACCTGCGGCTAAGCCGTATTGAGATAGCTGGACCTGAAGAGAGAAAATTTTGATGTTACTGAACACCACTCTGCCGAGGATTTTAGGTGCCTGTTTTTACTATCCACCACAGTCCGATACCGTACAGCGCCTTTGGCCACTACTGCCACAGATTGCTGAGATTTTTCCGTGGCCGAATCAGGCTAAAATTGCACGATATTGCCAACAGATGCCGAGTATCCAACCCGAACAACTGGAATATGATTTCTCGATTTTGTTTGAGGGACAAGGTGAAATGCCCGCCCCACCTTGGGGGTCAGTTTATCTGGATAAAGAAAATATCTTGATGGGGGCGAGCACCCTGCAATATCGCCAATTCCTGTCAACATTCGGGTTGGTAAATCAAAGTACGATACGTGAACCGGAAGATCAATTTGGTCTAATGTTATTGGCATGGGTTCATTTAATTGAACAGCAGCCGACAACTAAGCCCCCATCGGATAAAGCCGCGCTAGCACTGCTCACTGAGCATTTACTGCCGTGGGCCTATCGCTATCTTGAGCTGGTAACCAACAGCCAAACCGAGTATCAGGTATATCCGTTGCTGGCAAAAATCACCGAGTGCTACCTGAAAACCTTACAAACTGAACTGGGCCTATTTCCTCAGCCCCGTGAGCTATTTCGGTGATAAAAGACGAGCGCTACTACAAGGCGTATCTGGAAAACCGCACCATCAGTCGCCGTGGGCTATTTCGTGGCTTGCTAAAAAGCGCCCGCCAACAACCACTTACCCTCCCATCGGGGAGCGCAATCAGGCCACCGGGAGCCATTGTTGAAAGTGCTTTCACGCAAACGTGTACGGGTTGTGAAGCCTGCATGCACGTCTGCGGCGAGCATCTGATAGTCATGGTCGATCAACGGCCTGAGTTGGATTTTTCTACCCAATATTGCAGCCGTTGTCTGGCCTGTACCACTGCTTGCCAAACCGGTGCTTTATCACCCTCTACCTACCATATTACGGCGCACCCTCGCGTAGAAAACATCTGTCAAAATACCTATATCTACTGCGACAGTTGCGCCGATTACTGTGATAAACAGGCTTTGGTGTGGCAGCCCCACCAGCCGCCGACACTGGCTTTAGCGCAGTGCGATGGCTGCGGTGAGTGTGCATTCAGATGCCCGGCAAGGGCGCTGGAAATGCGGCTGACATCACCCAAAATGGCCGATTGAATCAAAGTGCTACTACGTTAAATAAGTAACCCCGACCTGCTGATGTCAGTACAATGCCACTACCTTTAGTAGCTTGTACCCCACAGGAGTGACACCGTGTTCCATTACCCAGCCCATTATGCCCTTGATGAAGCCAGCGGCGAGTACCACATCCAGTATCGCGACTTCCCTGAATTGGAATCAGTGACCTACTCTCAGGAGGATATTGAACTGGAAGCACAGGACGGTATTAAGAATGGTATTGCAGCAGAAATGGAAGAGCGCCGCCCCGTCCCCGCCCCCTCAGCGCTGCAACCGGGTGATATTGCAGTTCATGTGCCCATTCTGGTGCGACTGAAAGCTGAATTACACAATGCCATGTTAACCACCAATACCCGCAAAGCAGATATGGCGCGCAAGCTCGGTTTGAATGCCGCACAGATGGATCGCCTGCTGGATGTGTACTACGCTTCCAAGGTTGAAGCACTGGAACAAGCCCTGTATTTACTGGGCTTTGAGGCCAATATCGGGGTAAAAAAAATAAGCTGATTGTCTGGACCTCGACCAGATTGGCTTAGATTGTAACCAAGAGAGTAACAAATTGTTATTTAGCGATAATTTAAAAAAACGTTAATAGCTTCACACTTCAATGCATTGGCTCACAATATTTGCGGTTTATATACGAAAACGTGATCTAATGCATAAAATTACAGTATTGAAAGTTTCTCCCTGTTGGGATTACATTAGCCCGATCCTGTCGTATACCACTGAGTTAGCTCAGGCTGGCACGACAATTCGGATGTATCTCAGATTGATAGCTGGCCAGTTGTGATGAAATGGCTACCATTGATTAAAAACGTGATTCGTCCACATTTAATACCCAAAGAACTTGGCATTACAGTCAGGCAGAACGTGAGTTGATACCGACAAGCTGACATCAATCAGTGACTCGGGTGAGTGAACGTAGCGAACACCACTGTAATTTTAAGTAACAAGGGTAAACGTAGCACAGCAATTTGGATCGTTACTGGCGAGGTAGCTCCAAGGGGAGTTGTTCAGTGAAATATTTCTTTATGGGTATCTCTATTATGTTGGTGGTTTGGGTTGGCACCTTCATGATGATGGTCGAGTAATATTAACTCGAACCATCCACAATCTGACATCGTATAGAGGGCGCATTCGCGCCCTTTATCATTTTCCTGGCATCATTCGGCGTAATGTATCATCCCGGCGAATATAGTGATGATAAAGCGCGGCCAGTGCGTGAGCGCCAATCACAAAATAGCCTAAATTGGCAATTAGCTCGTGAGTCTGCTTAAGATAACCACGCGCGACATCATCCGGTGTTACCCACTGCGGTACCTGCCACCCCAGCAAGAACCAGGTTTTCCCACCATAAGCCTGAGCCAACACCCCCAGCACCGGTAATGATAAGAACATTAAATACAGACCCCAATGCATAATCTGCGCCCCTAACAACTGCCAGTTAGGTAACCTTGGGGTGATCGCTGGTGTTATATTGCGCTGGCGCAACCACAGTCGTACCAACATCAGTAGCCAGACAGAAATACCAAAATTGAAATGCAGATTTTTCACTAATGTACGATCTTCATCCGGTACCGTGTCACTGAGTAACATGGCGGCATAAGTCAGAATGATCATCACTAGCGTCAGCCAGTGCAGGGTTATTTGGGGGAGTGAATAGCGATTTCTCATTGTGGTGCTCCACTGACTTCATCAAGTTAATAATCAGTATGGTGCAAAATAGATGAAGAAAACATTAAGGAGGGCGGATAACGTTTTGAACACAAGGTACTTTATTCTGACCGGACAGCGTGGGTCGCCGATCAGAATAGAGAGTTAGCTATTTAGTTGATGGTAAGCGCGGGGTTAGATACCGTCACCTGAAACCGCTTTACTCGGTTTCAGCAAACCATCAGTACGAAACATACTCTTAATTCCGCGCACCGCCTGACGGATCCGGTCCTGATTCTCAATCAAGGCGAAACGGACATGAGTATCACCGTAATCACCGAATCCTATCCCCGGCGAAACGCAGACTTTTGCCTCAGACAACAGGCGCTTGGCAAACTCGAGTGAGCCTAAATGGGCGTAAGGCTCTGGGATTTTCGCCCAGACATACATCGACGCTTTGGGGTTTTCAACCATCCAACCAGCCTCATGCAACCCACGTACCAACACGTTACGCCGCTGGCGGTATTTTTCAGCGATATCACGAACACACTGTTGGTCCCCTTCCAAGGCAGCAATTGCCGCCACCTGCAACGGAGTAAAAGTGCCATAGTCGTGATAGCTTTTGATGCGAGCCAGCGCATTAACCAATTCCGGGTTACCCACCATAAAACCAATACGCCAACCGGCCATATTGTAGCTTTTGGATAAGGTGAAAAACTCAACCGCAATGTCTTTTGCCCCAGGCACTTGCATGATTGACGGCGCTTTCCAACCATCATATACAATGTCGGCATAGGCCAAGTCATGCACCACCAGCACGTCGTATTGCTTCGCTAACGCCACCACCCGTTCAAAAAATTCTAGCTCCACACATTGTGCTGTAGGGTTAGACGGGAAGCCGAGGATCATCATTTTCGGTTTAGGAATGGTTTCACGAATCGCACGTTCCAATTCACAGAAGAAATCAATGCCCTCGGTCAATGGGACCGAGCGAACTTGCGCCCCTGCAATCACCGCACCATAAATATGAATCGGGTAGCTAGGATTCGGCACCAATACTGTATCACCGTGGTCCAGTGTCGCCAGCATCAGATGAGCCAGCCCCTCTTTCGAACCGATAGTGACAATAGCTTCAGTTTCAGGATCAATATCCACTTGGTAACGCTCGGCGTACCAGTTGGAAATGGCCCTACGCAGCCGCGGTATACCCCGAGAGGTTGAGTAGCCGTGGGTGTCTTCACGTTGCGCGACACTGCACATTTTCTCAACGATATGGGGTGGTGTCGGACCATCGGGATTACCCATACTGAAATCAATAATATCTTCACCGCGACGGCGGGCCGCCATTTTCAACTCAGCGGTAATATTGAAAACATAAGGGGGCAGGCGATCAATACGGGTAAAACGACGCTTAGCAGGGAGTTCAGCCATAATTTCCTCGAGGATACGTTAGCGCCCGGACCGTCCGAGCGACGCTGACCATCAGATGGTCTGTTTATGAACATATCCCAGCGCTAAAGGGCTGTCGAGTGGCTGGTAACAAATATCTAACTCATCGGAGAAGTTACTGAGAATCAAACTCACTCGCCAGCATCCCTAATACCCAGTCATCACACCATTGCCCGCCAAGTTGATAATTATCACGCAACGTCCCTTCCAACTGAAAACCACAGCGTTCCAGTAACCCGCGTGAAGCATGGTTGCCCACAGTAACCGTGGCTTTCATTTTATGAAACTGACATTGCTGGAAACCAAACGCCAATACAGCCAACAAGGATTCTTTGGCAAAACCTTTGCCCTGGCAGGACGGTAACATGGCATAACCCACTTCAGCTTGCTGTAACGGCAACCATTCAGCCAAAAAGCCGGTAAGCCCCATGCTCTGCCCGCTGGCGCGTTCACGAACCACCAGACATAGCCAATGGTTGGAGGTCTTTTCCCAAGGGGTTAAACGTGATTCAAAACGCTCACGAATCTCGGCCATATCCATCGGATCTGCCATATAACGCTGAACCACAGGATCTTGGTATAAGCGTAAAAACAGCGGCCAATCCTGCTCTTTGAGGCTCTCGAGCACCAACTGTGGTGTTCTCAGAGAAATCGGCGAGCTACTGAACATCGGGATCACTGGTGACATTTTTCCCTCGAATTGAAGATGTTAGCCATAAACAGAACGCAGAATATTAAAGAGGAAATTTTTCCATAACCTCATCCCTTTATTCTTCTCCATTTTACTTAAATAATGTTCACTTCAAGATAACAAAAAACAAACAAATGGTCAGCATCGCGCGCGCCATTACCACGGCCCTCCCCTACAGCTATCGGAGAATCAGTATTATGGCTTCATTACAAATAAACGATATTCCCGCAGCAATCAAAGCGGTGAAGCAGCAATTACGTCAGGCGCTGCCTGATTATCAGCAGGTCTTCCAAGCCGTGGAAGAGAATATTCGCCAGCAAGTCACCGAAATCCGCCGTAGTTTGGCGCAGGGTGAGAACCCTGTTCCCCAAATTCATGCCGATGATATTATCAATGGTAACGTCACTGAAGAACAAAAAGCACAAATAAAACAACGAGGATGCTGTGCCATTCTCGGTGTATTCCCAACGGAAAAAGCAGCAGCGTGGAACCGTGAAATCGGTAACTATCTCGAACGTAATAATTTCGTCGAACGCCTGAAAAATGCTGCGGAAGATAACTATTTCGGTACGCTGGCTGCCAGCAAACCGCAAATTTACGGAATTTACTGGTCAACACCGCAGGTTGAGGCTCGCCAGGATCAGCGCATGAATGCGGTGCAGGTATTCTTAAATAATCTGTGGCAAACCGAGAGTAACGGCAAGCAACATTTTGATGCTAACCGGGTGGTGACTTATGCCGACCGGACCCGTCGCCGCCCGCCAAAATCATCGTCACTGGGCCTATCACCCCACGTTGATGGTGGCTCCATAGAGCGCTGGTTGGATGAGAACTTCCGTCATGTGTACCGCCACGTGTTCTCGGGTGACTGGCAGAAGTATGACCCATTCGCCGCTGAAGGCCGCCCACAAGTGCGCGAATTCCCCTCACCGGCAGTGTGCTCGATGTTCCGTACCTTCCAAGGCTGGACGGCCCTGACACCACAGCGAACCCATGCGGGGACGCTGAATGTTATCCCGATCGCTAATGCCATGGCCTATATCCTGCTGCGCGCATTACAAGATGATGTTGCTGACGATGATCTGTGCGGTGCAGCACCAGGGCGCGCTTTATCCGCCTCTGAGCAGTGGCATCCTCTTTTAATGGAAGCCATTTCCCCTATTCCAGATTTGGAAGCAGGTGATACGGTATTCTGGCATTGCGACGTGATTCACTCAGTGGAAAATGAGCATAATGGTGAGTTTGACAGCAACGTCATGTATATCGCGGCGGCGCCATGGTGCGACAAGAACGCCGCATACCTGCCACGCCAGTTAGCCAGTTTTATTGATGGCCGCTCACCACCAGACTTTGCCGCCGATGATTTCGAGGTGGATTTCAGTGGCAGAGCCACCGCCGATAACCTAACCACCCTCGGCAAACAACAGTTGGGTATGGCTGAATAACATTCCTATCAATCCCGTGTTTCTCTGCCAATAAGAACAATATAAATAATCTCCTCAACGTTATCTCTGCTGGCGCGACCCGCCAGCAGACTCCCCTGCAATCCGCCGCATCGATTTACCGGATAACGCGGATAAAGTGGCAGTTGCCGGTCATTTTCCTTATAGTTAGCCGCTTATTCGCCGCCGAATCTGATGGTCCCAAACTAAGATTCAAGGCTGTCGCCAAGAGAAAATAGTGTGCACCAGATATTTGAAATGCTACTGGCGGTGTTTGATCGTGCCGCATTAATGTTGATTTGTTTATTCTTTCTGACCCGCACCCACCTGTTTCGTCAGTTATTGCAAAAAGAGAAGCACACACCACTGGAACTGGCAGCGGTAACCGCTATCTTCTCGTTGTTCGCTATTTTTGGTACTTATTCCGGTATTAACGTCGAAGGTTCATTAGTGAATGTTCGGGTTATTGCTGTCATGTCTGGCGGTATTTTATTTGGCCCGTGGGTAGGTATCATTACCGGACTTATCGCCGGCTCTCACCGATATTTAATTGATATTGATGGAATTACATCAATCCCCTGTCTGATTACCAGCATTATAGCCGGCCTGATGTCCGGCTATATAAATCTGAAAATAAAGAAAGAGCGGCAATGGAGTATCGGTATTCTGGCAGGCATGATTTGTGAGTCACTCACCATGCTATTGGTGATTATTTGGGCCAGGCCGACCGCATTAGGTATTGATATTGTGTCTAAAATCGCCATTCCTATGATCTTAGGGGCGGTTTGTATCGGGTTAATTGTCCTGCTGGTACAGAGTGTCGAAGATGAAAAAGAGGTTATTGCCGCGCGGCAAGCAAAACTGGCACTGGATATCGCCAATAAAACCTTGCCCTATTTTCGCAATATCAACGGCGAATCACTGCGCAGTGTGTGTGAGATTATTCGCACCGATATTAAGGCAGATGCTGTCGCCATTACCGACACCCAACATATTTTGGCTTATGTGGGGGTGGGCGTTGAAGCCTATAATATCGGTCATGAGATCATCAGTGATATTACCAAAGAGAGCATTCAGTGTGGGAAGATTACTATCCGCAATAATGATGAAGTCCATCGCACGCCACAAATTCACTCCCTCATCATTATTCCGTTATGGGAAAAAGGTGAAGTCACTGGCTCACTGAAGATCTACTATTGCCATGCACATAAAATTACCTATTCACTGAAAGTGATGGCGGTCGGCTTGTCACAAATTATCTCAACCCAGATTGAAGTCTCCCGTATAGAACAACTGCGTGAAATGGCAAATAAAGCGGAAATGCGCGCACTACAAAGTAAAATTAACCCGCACTTCTTATTTAATGCCTTGAATGCTATCTCGTCCTCAATTCGTATTAATCCAGATACCGCGCGCCAATTGATCATCAATTTATCCCGTTATCTGCGTTATAACCTTGAGCTGAATGACGAACAGATTGATATTCGCAAAGAACTACATCAAATTCAGGATTATATCGCCATCGAGCAGGCCCGCTTCGGCAGCAAGTTAACTGTGATTTATGATATTGACGACGATATTGCGCTGAAAATACCCAGCTTGTTAATTCAACCCTTGGTTGAAAATGCCATTGTGCATGGCATTCAGCCGTGTCGTGGTAAAGGTGTGGTGGTCATTGCGGTTAAAGACAGTGGCGACCAAATAAAAATTTCCGTAAAAGACACCGGTAATGGTATTAACCCAGAGACAATTGAGCGCGTGGCGAATAATGAAATGCCGGGCAATAAAATTGGTTTACTCAATGTGCATCATCGGGTGAAGTTACTGTATGGGGAAGGTTTACAGATACGCCGCATGGAACCGGGCACCGAGATCTCTTTTTATATCAGCAAAAATGGCGGCAAAATCCATGCTGACCCCCATATTCCAGCCGGAGTCTAATCCGTGAAAGCAATCATTGTTGAAGATGAGTTTCTGGCTCAAGAAGAGTTGAGTTACCTGATTCGCCAGCACAGCAACATCACCATTGAGGCAACCTTTGACGATGGGCTGGATGTGCTTAAATACCTGCAAAACCATCAGGTCGATGCTATTTTTCTCGATATCAATATTCCATCATTGGATGGCGTGTTATTGGCACAGAACATCAGTAAATTTGCCCATAAGCCTTATATTATCTTTATCACAGCCTATAAAGAGCATGCCGTTGAAGCCTTTGAAATTGAAGCATTTGACTATATTTTAAAGCCTTATCATGAGTCTCGTATTGTCACTATGCTGCAAAAACTCGAAGCGCTGCATAAGCGTGAGCACCAAAATAGAGAACAGACCAGCAGTACCAACCACCGTTCTGCGGCGCATACCATCAATTTGATGAAAGATGAGCGCATTATCGTCACTGACATCAATGATATCTATTATGCCGCAGCACAGGAAAAGGTCACGTTGGTCTATACTCGGCGCGAAGAATTCATTATGCCGATGAATATTACTGAATTTTTCAGCCGCCTACCGGAGGAGTACTTCTTCCGCTGCCATCGCTCCTATTGTGTCAATTTAGCCAAAATCCGTGAAATTGTGCCGTGGTTTAATAATACCTATATTCTGCGGCTCAGTGATTTGGACTTTGAAGTCCCTGTCAGCCGCAGCAAGATAAAAGAATTCAGGCAACTGATGCGTCTTTAAATGCATTTCATTCCGCGTGGAATGCAGCTCATTCCCCTTTCGATCTATAGTGATTAGCCCGCCCGTATACTGGTTTCATTCGGCGGGCTGATAACACCTCAAGACAAGATTTCCGGTGCCCCATCAGCGCGTAATCTTTGGCTTCCGACGCGATTGCAAATCATTGTTATGTTCGCAATAGCCATATTCGGGCCACATTGCATTGATGTTTAAGGAGTCCGGCATGAGCAGTAAACCGGTAAATCGTTGGCTAATTGTTGCGGGTACCATCATTGTTCAAATGGGGTTGGGAACTATCTATACCTGGAGCTTATTTAATCAGCCACTGGGAGAGAAGTTCAGTTGGTCGTTAGGGGCAGTTGCAACCACATTTTCCATTACCAGTTTTTCTCTCGCTATTGCCACACTGTTTGCTGGCCGCCTGCAAGAGCGCATCGGTATCCGTAAACTGACGTTACTTTCCGGTATCATTCTTGGTTTGGGCCTGATTGCCAGCTCTTTTGCCACATCATTAGGAATGATTTATCTATTGGCTGGTATCGTGGTCGGTTTCGCCGATGGCACCGCCTACATCACCACCCTGTCGAATCTGATCAAATGGTTCCCGGAACGTAAAGGGCTGATTTCCGGTATTTCAGTGGGGGCATTTGGTACCGGCAGCTTATTGTTCAAATATGTAAATGCCAGTCTGATTGCCAACCAAGGAGTGTCGCTGGCATTCTTCTACTGGGGCCTCATCGTGATGGTATTAGTAGGGGCTGGCTCTTTCCTGCTACAAGAAAAAGCGGTGGCACCACAGGTCAATAACAGCCTGCAAACCGCCCGTGCCGGGCGTGATTTTAGTGTCAAAGAGATGCTGGCGGTTAAAGAGTCTTACTTCTTATTTATCATCTTCTTCACCGCATGTATGAGTGGCTTATATCTGATTGGTATCGTGAGAGATTTAGGCGTACAACTGGCAGGAATGGACTTGGTGACGGCAGCCAACACCGTTTCAGCCATTGCCATCTTTAATACCGCCGGGCGCATTATCCTTGGCGCACTATCAGACAAAGTGGGCCGTTTGCGCGTAATCAGCTTCACCTTGCTGGTCACCACATTAGCGGTATCCGTGTTGAGTTTTGTTCCACTGACTCATGCGCTGTTCTTCTTGTGTGTCGGGGCGATAGCCTTCTGCTTCGGCGGCAATATTACAGTGTTCCCGGCGATTGTCGGCGACTTCTTCGGTCTGAAAAATCACAGTAAAAACTACGGTGTCATCTATCAAGGGTTTGGTTTTGGGGCTCTGGCAGGTTCGTTTATTGCCGCACAACTGGGTGGATATCAGGCGACCTTTATGGTTATCGCGGTGCTGTCAGTACTTTCCTTGCTGCTGACGTTGATAATCAAACCGCCAAAAGGTGCAGCAACCGAGACTGAAAGTACACCAACCGCAACAGCGGGCGTAACTGCCCGTAGCCATGCCTAATAGAGGGTGACACGGCCCACCATAACTAATACAACTCAGCCAGAGTTTGTAAAGTATGGGGGCTGGTTTAAAGCAATGATGTAAAAAAGCAGAGCCTTGGCTCTGCTTTCATATTTCAGCGATAGCGAACAAAAACCTTATAATTCATGTCCTAATGTCTGACGCAAGTAAGCGCCCGCCCCCAGCAAACCTGGTTGCTGATGGGTAATCATATAAACAGGAATATCTTGCAGGAAATCTTTGAAACGGCCTTTATCTTCAAAAGCACTGCGAAAGCCCGAAGCTGTAAAGAAATCCATAAAGCGTGGCACGATACCGCCAGCAATATAAACGCCGCCAAAAGTGCTGAGATTCAATGCCAGATTGCCGCCAAAACGGCCCATAATCACACAAAACAGTGATAAGGCGCGGCGGCAGTCAGTACAGCTATCCGCCAGAGCGCGTTCAGTAATATCTTTCGGTGCCAGATGTTCCGGTAGGCGTGCATCAGAAATCACGATAGCTCGGTATAAATTAACCAACCCCGGCCCGGAAAGTACTCGCTCGGCAGAGACATGGCCCAGTTCCTGACGCAATACCGCCAAAATAGAGTCTTCTTCTTCGCTGTTCGGGGCGAAGTCCACATGACCGCCCTCTCCCGGTAAGCTAATCCAACGGCGGTCCACATTAACTAAATGGGCCACACCCAGCCCAGTACCTGCACCATAAACTGCCACTGGTTTACCCGCTTGAGGCGTTGTGCCACCAAATTGCAACACATCCTGTTCGGACAACACCGGAATCGCCATCGATACTGCCGTAAAATCGTTGATCACCTCCAGATGATCCAACCCCAGGCTTTGCTGCATAGCTGCAATAGAAAATGCCCAAGTATGATTGGTCATCGCCACCCAATCCCCGGTAATCGGGCAAGCAATAGCGATACAGGCATCCTTTACGGTGACTGTATGCTCTGACAGATATTGCTTAATGACATCTTCCAGACTGTCGAATTCCAACCCTGAATATGTTTTTGCTTGTGATATTTCGCCCGTCGCCACAGCGCAAAGCGCCAAACGGGCATTAGTGCCGCCAACGTCACCCACCAGGGCATAGCTTGTCATCAGAAACTTCTCCGTTACAGGGATGCTTAACTTCAACTATGTCCACTGTAAAATCAGGCTGGAGAAACAACAATATCAATGCGCTAAACCCTTTCGCTTTGCGATAAAGATCACATAAAAACGTTTCAGCAACAGCAAAATACCGCTGCTGAAGGTGAAAAATGACGTAAATATTTAGCGTGAATTGCGCCCTTCCTCAGAAACCGGCTGCAATGTCGCAAGCTGGCGCGAGCGGATAACCCGCATCCGCAGGCTGTCATAGGCCCAGTTGTAACATACGGTGTAAGGCAGGAAGAACAAGAAGAAACCGATCTCCAACATAAATGCCTGTAATAGCGAAACACCCAACGTGAAAGCCGCGATAGGTAAGCCTATCAGGATAAAACCACCCTCGAAGCCCAGCGCATGGAGTACCCGCACGAGCAGAGTCTTTGCTACCCGACTGACTGGCCAGAAGTGGTCGAACAGACTGTTGTAAACAATATTCCACAGCATTGCCACTGAGGAGAGGATCAAGGCCAATGTTCCCATTTGCAGTATGGAGCGATCCAGTAACCATGCGCCGACGGGCGCACAAATGGCAACGGCAATCACTTCAAACCCAACGGCATGAATAATCCGCTCCAAGAGAGATCGGTGATGAACTTGCATAAAACACCTACTTAAATTAACTGATGACAGATTGTTAGAGGTGATTATCATCGTTTTTTAAGATAGATTAAAAATAGAACCCATCGATAAAATAGATAGTTTATGCATTATTCTCCCGAAGCCTTAATTGCATTTGTTGAAGCCGCAGCCCTTGGGTCCTTCTCCGCGGCAGCCCGTAAGCTACGCAAAAGCCAATCAACTATCAGCACCGCCATCGCCAATCTGGAAGCCGATCTGGGTTTGACCTTATTTGACCGCCAGGCGCGCCAACCGGTATTAACTGACCATGGTCGCCGGGTGCTATCCCATGTGCAGGAAATTCTGGCGGCCAGCGAACGGCTGGATAATCTATCAATACGTCTGGCAGGTCAGGTTGAAACCCGACTGACTTTTGTCCTTTCTGATACTTATCAACCAACACATCATGAGGACTTACTACGTCGCTTTGAGCAGCGTTACCCTGATATCGAATTTGAGTGCCTGATTGCCGAAGAGGGCGACGTCATTGACCTGCTGCAACTACGGCGAGCGCATATCGGTGTAGTAGAAGTTCAGTCGTACTATCCACCGGATATTGCGGCCAGCCGATTAGCCGCACAGACTGAAATGGCTATATTCGTGCAGCAGGGTCATGCGCTGGCAAAGCTCCCTCAGGTTCACCCCGAACAACTGGCTACCGCCCGGCAACTTTGCCTCAATACTTACAATCGTACTGAGCGCAACCAGTCGCAAGGGCTAATGTGGTCTGCCCCCAGCTACTTAATGTTGTTAGAAATGGCGGAGCAAGGCTTCGGCTGGGCGATTTTGCCACGCTGGCTGGTGGAGCAATACAGCCGTCAAAAACTGGTCGCGTTGCCCACCATTGGTTGGCCTAAAATGATCTCTATTGATGCGGTTTGGTCGAAAAAAAGCCCACCGGGGCCAGCGGGCTATTGGTTGTTAGACCAATTAACCGGTCGTAATGGTATCGATAAACCAGATGCCTAATTAGCTACCACTGTAATTATTTTCTGACATCCCTTTCTCCGCCTTATCTTGTGATCCCGTTAGCTTACGTCGTCGGTGAAAACGCATACACTAAACTGTCGTTTACTCTCGTTAATAAGGGTCATCATGGTCTATCAGGCAGCTTCCTCCCGTTATCAAGAGATGAAGTATCATCGTTGTGGTCGTAGTGGATTAATGCTTCCGGCAATTTCTCTTGGCCTGTGGCATAACTTTGGTGACAGCACGCTGTACGAAAATAGCCGCAATTTAGTGCATCGCGCTTTCGATAGTGGTATCACCCATTTTGATTTAGCCAATAACTATGGCCCGCCGCCCGGTTCAGCCGAGCTGAACTTTGGCCGCATCCTGCAACAAGACCTGCGCCCCTATCGTGATGAACTGATTATCTCTTCCAAAGCGGGATACACCATGTGGCCCGGCCCTTATGGTGACTGGGGTTCGAAGAAATATCTGGTAGCCAGTATCAACCAAAGCCTACAACGTATGGGGCTAGATTATGTAGATATTTTCTACCACCATCGCCCGGATCCTAATACACCATTGGAAGAAACCATGGCCGCATTGGACCTGCTGGTGCGCCAAGGTAAAGCGTTGTATATCGGGTTGTCCAACTATCCAGCGGCGCAAGCCCGTCAGGCCTGTGAAATTCTGGCAAATCTCGGTACGCCTTGCCTGATTCATCAGCCTAAATACTCTATGTTCGAACGCTGGATTGAAACCGGGCTGCAAGATACTTTGGATGAGTATGGCGTAGGATCTATTGCCTTTTCTCCGCTGGCAGGCGGCGTATTGACGGATCGCTATTTGGCGGGTATTCCGCAGGACTCAAGGGCTGCCAGTGGCAGTAAATTCCTTAATCCCGAGCAGCTTACCGCAGAAAAACTGGCCAAGGTGGGCCAGTTGAACGCATTGGCCCACGAACGCGGTCAGAAGTTGTCACAGATGTCTTTAGCCTGGGTATTACGTGGCGGGCGGGTGACTTCAGCACTGATTGGTGCCAGCAAAATCAGCCAGATTGACGACGCGGTTGGTATGCTAGCCAACACTGATTTCAGCACCGAAGAAATCAAACGTATTGAAGATATTCTGGTGTAAACGCTCTCTCCAAAGTCCCCAACAGGGGCACTCCGGTGCCCCTAATCCATCATTATTACAGATAAATCTCAATTTTTTATTTTACAGTTTTATCTGAATCACAGTTGCCGAACCGCAGTTTAAGATAGGCCATAGCCAATAAAGCTGCGCAAGGATAAATCATGTCAAAAGTGGATGTTTTGAAACCAACGATATTTAGACCTATTGCGTTAAGACCACTGTTATTAGTAACGATATTAGCCTGGTTTCCTCTCGTTCCTATGGCAAATGCCGAAAGTATTGAGCTACTCCCCAGTGTTTCATTGCAGATCGGTGAGCAAGATCGCCGTGGCAATTATTGGGATGGTTATGACTGGCGCGATCAACGATGGTGGCAGGATCATCAGGGGCGGGATTTAGGCGAACGAAATCGCCATGGACATTACTGGGATGGGCACCGCTGGCAAAACAGAGACTGGTGGCAAAAGAACTATTATTACCGTGAAGGGCGCTATCAGAAACACGATAAACATTATGACAACCACGGCAAGAAACATCATCGAGGGAAAGGGCATGACCGCCATCATGATGATGACTAATTAAAAAAGCTTCTGGCGGATGATTGGCTATCGATCCGCCAGTATGAAGAAGTTAGAGCAAGCTAATCAACAGATAAGCATTTAATCCAACCACCACTAACACAATCATCTTCCCCAAAATCTGAATCAATTTTGAGTTAACCATCTCTCCCATCAATTCTTTATTGCCAGTAAAGACCAGCAATGGAACTAACGCCAACGCAATACCAAAACTCAGCAGTACCTGGCTCATCACCAAGATCCGTGTTGCATCCATACCCGCCAGAATGACAATAAAGGAAGGCAACATCGTGACCGAGCGTCGCACCCAGATAGGGATATAAAACCGGACAAAGCCTTGCATGACGACCTGCCCTGCCAAGGTCCCCACCACTGTCGATGACAACCCAGCGGCAACCAGACTCAAACCAAAAATAGTGGCTGCGGCATTACCTAACAGGGGTTGTAGTGTGAGGTACGCTTGCTCGATTTCAGCAATACTGCCATAACCATTGAAATGGAAAGCCGCCGCCGCCGTTGCCATCATAGCCAGATTCACAAAACCGGCAATTGTCATGGCAATCGCCACATCCAATTTAGTCGCAGCATAACGAGAAGCCTTGGAGTTTTCTCCCGCCGTTTGCGTCAAGGATGAATGCAGATAAATAACATGCGGCATAATCGTGGCACCTAATACCCCGGCCGCTAGAAACACCGCGTCACGGTTAGGCAAGTCAGGAACCAACATACCGCGACCCAACGCCGCCAGTTCTGGTCGGGAGAAAATAAGTTCGACAATATAAGCCGCCGCTACAAATAACAGCAACCCACCGATAACCAGTTCGAGAGGTTTTTGCCCACGCTTTTGCAGCATAAGAATCAGGAAAGTGGCAATGCCGGTCAGGACAGCACCTTCAAGCAGGGTCACACCTAGCAGTAATTTAAACCCGATTGCCGCCCCAATAAACTCGGCCAGATCCGTGGCCATGGCGATGATTTCGGCTTGTACCCAGTAGGCCCATACCGCAGGCCGTGGAAAACGATCACGGATATGCTCAGCCAGATTTTTACCAGTGGCAATACCGAGTTTAGCGGACAGTAATTGGATCAACATAGCCATGATGTTGGCCCAAACCACCACCCACAATAAGGTATAACCGAAAGAGGCCCCCGCCTGAATATTGGTTGCGAAGTTACCGGGGTCGATATAACCGATGGCCGCGATAAAAGCAGGCCCCATCAGGGAGAGTTTTATCCTCCTTGATGTACGGCGGGATGTATCGACAGCACGGCTATTCAGCATTCAGTATTACCCTTGAAAACTTACGTCTACTTTCTTATCAATAATAATATCTAAATGATAATAATTATCAAGCGCACTTGGCGTGGTAGAACTTATCTCTCTGATAGCTAACACCGTATAATCAGCCGTGTAGCAATCATCCGTGGTAGCTTTCTGAAAAGTTGGGTTAAATGTTCCATCGCCCTTTTCGTAACGAATGACTACAATTGATCAACCTAGCATATTTAAACTACTTCCGTAGCAAATTATTAACATCCTATTTTTTGTGATCCACTCCACTAATTCGTTTGCATTAGTGCAAGTGAATTTCTATATTTGCTGCCTACATCTCGTTTTTAATGTAGCCGTTACATAAAATGTCCACCGAAATCTAGCCTGCCTCAAATTTGGAGCACACATGTCCCATATTCTGCAGTTTGCGTTGGCCTTAGTCGTGGTGGCCATATTAGCTCTGGCGATCTGTAAGGATCGTAAAAGCATCCGCATTCGGTTTGTTATTCAATTGCTGGTAATTGAAGTGTTGTTGGCGTACTTCTTCCTCCATTCGGAAGCTGGATTGGGTTTTGTGAAAGGATTCGCCGGTTTATTCGACAAGTTGCTTGGATTTGCCGCCAACGGTACCGACTTTGTCTTTGGCAATATGGGTGATAAAGGTTTGGCGTTCTTCTTCCTGAGAGTGCTGTGCCCTATCGTCTTTATTTCTGCTCTGATTGGTATTCTGCAATATATCAAAGTTCTCCCCGTCGTTATTCGTATCATTGGTACTTTGCTGTCTAAAGTTAACGGCATGGGTAAGCTGGAATCATTCAACGCCGTCAGCTCACTGATTCTGGGTCAATCTGAAAACTTCATCGCCTATAAAGACATTTTGGGCAAAATGTCTGAAAAACGCATGTACACCATGGCAGCAACCGCGATGTCGACAGTTTCTATGTCAATCGTGGGTGCATATATGTCAATGCTGGACGCGAAGTTTGTGGTTGCGGCGCTAGTACTTAACATGTTCAGTACCTTTATCGTGTTGTCATTGATCAACCCGTATAAAGCAGAGGACGAGGAAGAGTTGCAACTAAGCAACTTGCACGAAGGCCAAAGCTTCTTTGAAATGCTGGGTGAGTACATTCTGGCCGGTTTCAAAGTTGCTATCATCGTTGCAGCCATGCTGATTGGTTTTATCGCGTTAATTTCTGCGATGAATGCCTTATTTAGCTTGCTGTTCGGTATCAGCTTCCAGGGTATCTTGGGCTATGTCTTCTTCCCGTTTGCCTGGGTGATGGGCGTACCGACTCATGAAGCCTTACAAGTTGGTGGCATCATGGCAACCAAACTGGTATCTAACGAATTCGTGGCAATGATGGACTTGCAGAAAGTGGCATCAGAACTGTCGCCACGCAGCGTGGGTATTCTGTCAGTGTTCCTGGTTTCATTCGCTAACTTCTCCTCTATTGGTATCGTAGCCGGTGCGATTAAAGGTTTGAATGAGCACCAAGGGAATGTGGTTTCACGCTTTGGCTTGAAGCTGTTATACGGCTCTACGCTGGTCAGTGTGCTGTCCGCCTCTATTGCGGGCCTGGTACTCTAAGTATCAGAAAAAAATCTCTAAAGAGGCGCTACGGCGCCTTTTTTTATACCTGCGATTCATACCCGGACTATTTACACGGATGATGACTCTTTGAGTAATCAAAGGCTGGACAACTTTAGTGGGTAAGTTTAATGCCGCGACTGATGTGATATGCCCGTTAATAAGCAATAGATGGCGTTCTAAGTGAGGTAGTAAATATAATGGTGGGTCGTGCGGGATTACTCGGTCTCTGACCTCGCCCTTCGGGTCAACGCTCGCGCGTTGCTGTCTCGCTTCGCTCGGCTCGAACCTGAACGCAGGGTCTCACCCACACGATTTCGTGTAGTTTTTGAGTTTTTAGATCTGGGGAAGTTAATACGGTACTTGATATAATGGTGGGTCGTGCGGGATTACTCGGTCTCTGACCTCGCCCTTCGGGTCAACGCTCGCGCGTTGCTGTCTCGCTTCGCTCGGCTCGAACCTGAACGCAGGGTCTCACCCACACGATTTCGTGTAGTTTTTGAGTTTTTAAATCTGGGGAAGTTAATACAGTACTTGATATAATGGTGGGTCGTGCGGGATTACTCGGTCTCTGACCTCGCCCTTCGGGTCAACGCTCGCGCGTTGCTGTCTCGCTTCGCTCGGCTCGAACCTGAACGCAGGGTCTCACCCACACGATTTCGTGTAGTTTTTGAGTTTTTAGATCTGGGGGAGTTAATACGGTACTTGATATAATGGTGGGTCGTGCGGGATTACTCGGTCTCTGACCTCGCCCTTCGGGTCAACGCTCGCGCGTTGCTGTCTCGCTTCGCTCGGCTCGAACCTGAACGCAGGGTCTCACCCACACGATTTCGTGTAGTTTTTGAGTTTTTAGATCTGGGGGAGTTAATACGGTACTTGATATAATGGTGGGTCGTGCGGGATTCGAACCTGCGACCAATTGATTAAAAGTCAACTGCTCTACCAACTGAGCTAACGACCCATTATATAGATTTATTCGACATTTTTAACACGAGTCATGCGGGATTACTCATCCTGCGGATTCGCCCTTCGGGTCAACGCTTACGCGTTGCTGTCTCGCTTCGCTCGGCTCGAACCTTTAACCAATTGATTAAAAGTAACTATTCTGCCAACTGAGCTAACGACCCATTATATGGTAATACGAAGTAAAAGAAGTGGTGGGCGATACCAGATTCGAACTGATGACCCCCTCCGTGTAAAGGAGATGCTCTACCAACTGAGCTAATCGCCCACTTCTACTACCTTGAATCTTAATACTTTTAACAATGAGTGATGAGTGGTGGGCGATACCAGATTCGAACTGATGACCCCCTCCGTGTAAAGGAGATGCTCTACCAACTGAGCTAATCGCCCTCATCTATCTCATTTATTGCATAACACGTCGAGTTTGGTGGGCGATACCAGATTCGAACTGATGACCCCCTCCGTGTAAAGGAGATGCTCTACCAACTGAGCTAATCGCCCCGCCGTGTTGTTGGAGTCGCATTATAGGGATAGTTCGAAGTGAGTCAACGGTTTTTAAAACGAAAACAATCGTTCGCCGCAAATTTAAACAGGATGCGATATTTATCGCCGCTATGAACCTTTATTAAATGATCCCCAAAATATTTCAAGGTGCAGGACGGCGGCAAACAAATGAACCCGATGAGCTTACCCAAGGATGTGATTCGGGTGAGTGAGTGCGGCCAACACACCTGCAATTTGAAAGATGACAGGGATATCATCAATTGCATACCGGTAACATCGTTGAGGAATTACTACAGGGTGGTAGAATGTCGCCTACTTTTTCAAATTTCGAGCAACTGTCAGCTTTTGCTGACCGGCGTAGCGTAATAAGGCATCGATTCCAATGAAGATCAAAACCCGTTTTGCACCCAGTCCTACCGGCTATCTCCATGTAGGTGGCGCACGCACCGCATTGTATTCCTGGCTGTTCACCCGTCATTTAGGTGGTGAATTTGTTCTGCGCATTGAAGATACCGATCTTGAGCGCTCAACTCAGGAAGCTATCGACGCTATTATGGACGGTATGAACTGGTTGAATCTGGATTGGGATGAAGGCCCGTATTTTCAAACCAAACGGTTCGATCGCTACAATGCGGTGATTGACCAAATGTTGGAAAAGGGCACCGCTTATCGCTGCTATTGTTCTAAAGAGCGCTTGGAAGAGTTGCGTGAAACCCAAATGGCCAATGGCGAGAAACCTCGCTACGATGGTCGTTGCCGCGATAGCCAGTGCACTCATGGCGCTGATGAGCCATCAGTGGTGCGTTTTCGCAACCCGCAGGAAGGTTCAGTCATTTTCGACGACAAAATCCGTGGCCCTATTGAATTCAGCAATCAGGAACTGGATGACTTAATCATCCGCCGTACCGATGGTTCACCAACCTATAACTTCTGTGTCGTCATCGATGACTGGGATATGGAAATCACCCATGTTATCCGTGGTGAAGACCATATCAACAATACACCGCGCCAGATTAATATTCTGAAAGCATTAGGCGCGCCAGTGCCTGAGTATGCTCATGTATCAATGATTCTGGGTGATGACGGTAAAAAACTGTCGAAACGCCACGGGGCTGTTGGTGTTATGCAATACCGCGATGACGGCTATCTGCCAGAGGCACTACTGAACTATTTGGTGCGTTTGGGTTGGTCTCATGGTGATCAGGAGATTTTCTCTGTGGCCGAGATGACCGAGCTGTTTACCCTCGATGCAGTCAGTAAGTCAGCCAGTGCATTCAATACTGAAAAATTACAGTGGTTGAATCATCACTATATCAATAGCCTGCCACCAGAGCATGTTGCTGTTCACCTGTCATGGCATGTTGAACAACTGGGGCTTGATACCCGTAATGGCCCTGAGTTAGTTGAAATCGTAAAACTGCTAGGTGAGCGCTGCAAAACGCTGAAAGAGATGGCCGAGTCCTGCCGTTACTTTTACGAAGAATTTGACGAGTTCGATGCTGATGCGGCTAAAAAACATTTGCGCCCAGTGGCCCGCCAGCCACTTGAAGCAGTTAAAGCCAAACTCGCCGCCATCACCGCCTGGACCACTGAAAACGTTCACAACGCGATTCAGGGCACGGCTGATGAGTTAGGTGTAGGTATGGGTAAAGTGGGGATGCCGCTGCGTGTCGCAGTCACTGGTGCGGGTCAATCGCCAGGAATGGATGTCACTGTCCATGCTATCGGTCAGGCACGCTCACTGGCACGTATTGATAAAGCATTAGCCTTTATCAGCGAGCGCGAAGCACAACAATAATACGGTTATTGTGCGTTCAATCAGGCGGCTATTCAGGCCGCCTTTTTATTATTATTCGTTAGATAGTGTGAGCGACATTTAATATTTAATGCTATTTACCCGCTGATTTGGCGGCTTTTTCAGCGCTTAACGCGAGAAATCGAATTAGCCGTTGACACTGTTTCAGTGGTTTCATATCATGCGCCCCGTTCACACGATTTATTATGTGCACATTGGGGCTATAGCTCAGCTGGGAGAGCGCTTGCATGGCATGCAAGAGGTCGACGGTTCGATCCCGTCTAGCTCCACCAAATTTTCTTGTTTGATTGCATCATCAGGCCAGAAAAGGGTGGCATCATAGATAAGTCAGTACGAACAACCACATTTGTGGGGCTATAGCTCAGCTGGGAGAGCGCTTGCATGGCATGCAAGAGGTCGACGGTTCGATCCCGTCTAGCTCCACCACTCTTTAAAAAACCGGCTTATGGCCGGTTTTTTGCTTTCTCGCGCAAGCCTCCCTCACTCTTTGTCATTTATCTCTGTTATCCTGCGAACTAATCAAAGGTATTGATTACGGTGGAAATAGGCATGAATCAGCAGCAACAAATCATACAATGGCTACAGGCTGACCCTCATCGTATGCAGGCTTTGTCGATTGCCCGAGAGCTCGGGTTAAAGCAGTGGTGTCTGGCGGCAGGATTTGTGCGTAATCTGGTGTGGGATCAATTGCACGGGTACCCGTTAGCGACCGCGCTCAATGACATCGATTTAGTCTATTTCGATAAGCAACATGCCCACGAGCAGCATGACTTACAGCGAGAAGCGCAGCTACAGCAAAAGAGTGCGGCTCAGCATCTCTCCTTCCCCTGGTCAGTAAAAAATCAAGCCAGAATGCACCTGTATAGGGGTCGCCAACCTTATACCAGTACCGACGATGCTATTAGCTACTGGGTTGAAGTAGAAACAGCAATCGGTGCCAGGCTCAATGCGAGCGGCGATATTGAGCTGGTGGCTCCACTGGGTTTGGGCGCACTGTTTACCCGAACGATCACCTTGAACCCGAAAAACGGTGAGGTCGATACCTACTACCAACGGGTAAATAGCAAAGGTTGGCTGCAACATTGGCCTGAACTACGTTTGGTAATTTAACGTTTCAGAACCGTGTGGTGGCGTTTAAAAAAACAACCAAGTGATAAGCAAGTGATAAGATTGTGTAAAGCAGCCCTCAAAAGTTAAAGGTTAATATCCTCCCGTCGATAAGCATTACTCCATCCAGGTTTTACTAAGGAATAATGATGTCGAATACTATCTCTGCAGCATCCGTGTCAGTGAGCAGCAGTAGCTCTTCTGACAGCAGTGCGGCGGCACAAATTAAATCCATTAATCAGCAGATCCAAAAACTGACCGAAAAATTAAGTACCTTAAAAGATTCCGGTTTGACTGCAGATGAATTACAAAAGCAGCAGCAACAGATTCAGAGTCAAATTGCAGCGCTGCAAGCTGAGCTTGCCCGTATTCAGGCCAAGGAAGCGGATAAAACCAAAGAAGGTGACAACAATGCGGCAACTGCGCCCGCCGGTGATGGAGTAAACCGCCCTTCCGCACAGAACCAGATTGACGTTTATATTTAATAACATTGATATTCGGTTAAACAGTGATAGGGCGATGGCAACATAACGGCTATCGCCCTGTTTTAGAAAGTAAAATCAACCACGATTGAGGGGTTTTACCAAACCATCCAATCCCTCGATTTTAATGGTCAGCGTCAGCTCCATCAACATACCTAACTTGCCTGGTGGGAATTCCCCTTTGCGGGCGAACCAGAGCAGGTACTCTTCAGGTAAGTCGATTAATACCCGCCCTTGGTATTTACCAAACGGCATCCGGGTATTGGCAATCTCAATCAAATTCTCTTTTTCCATACAGCCCTCTGGCGTTACCACTATTCACCCAGCAGACGAATCATTTCCGCTTCATCAATGACTGTAATCCCAAGCTCCTGCGCTTTCGCCAGTTTTGAGCCAGCCGCCTCACCAGCAATAACCAGATCCGTTTTTTTGGAAACACTGCCACTCACTTTGGCACCTAAAGCAGCCAGACGATCTTTCGCTTCGTCCCGTGAGAGAATGGTCAGTGAACCCGTCAACACCACTGTTTTCCCAGCAAAGGGGCTATCAATCTCTTCGGCAATAATTTGCTGAGGTTCCGGCCAACTGATTACTTTCTCCAGCGCCGCGATCACTTTCTGATTGTGTTCTTCACCGAGGAAATTCCGCACGTGCCTGGCTACCACTTCCCCGACATCTGGCACACTTTTTAATGCATCGATATCTGCCGCGCGCAAATTAGTCAGAGTGCGAAAATGAGCCGCTAAATTAGCCGCTGTCGCCTCCCCTACCTCACGAATACCCAAAGCATACAGGAAGCGGGCAAACGTCGTTTGCTTCGCCTTTTCTAGCGCCGCAATCAGATTTTGCGCCGATTTTGGCCCCATCCGATCTAAACCGGTCAGCTTGCCTGCGGTCAGCTCAAATAGATCCGCAGGGTTCTCGACATACTGCTTCTCTACCAGTTGCTCGATAATCTTGTCACCCATTCCGTCCACATCCAACGCCCGGCGCGAGACAAAATGCTTCAACGCCTCTTTACGCTGCGCTGCACAGAACAGGCCACCGGTGCAGCGGGCAACCGCCTCACCTTCTACCCGCTCGATATCAGAACCACATACCGGGCAGTGCTCCGGGAAAACTATCTCTTTGGTATCCTGCGGGCGTTGTTCCATCACCACACCAACCACTTGTGGGATCACATCTCCAGCACGGCGAATAATGACGGTATCGCCAATACGGATACCAAGACGCTCAATTTCATCGGCGTTATGCAGTGTCGCATTACTGACAACCACGCCAGCCACCTGCACCGGTTCCAGACGTGCGACCGGGGTGATAGCACCGGTGCGCCCCACCTGAAACTCCACGTCGCGAACTTGAGTTATCTGTTCCTGCGCCTGAAATTTAAACGCCGTAGCCCAACGGGGAGCGCGTGCTACAAACCCCAATCTTTCTTGCAAGTCGAGTGAATCAACCTTGATAACCACGCCATCAATATCAAACCCCAAACTGGCACGGTCCTGTTCTACCTGACGATAGAAGGCAATGACCTCATCACTACCGGTGCATAACTTCACTCGATTACTGACCGGCAGCCCCCAGGCTTTAAATTGCATCAGGCGCTGAATATGACTGCGCGCAAGCTCACCGCCATCGAGTAAACCCAAACCATAACAGAAGAACATTAATGGCCGTTTGGCGGTGATGCGGGGGTCGAGCTGACGTAACGATCCGGCAGCAGCATTGCGTGGATTGGCAAAAATTTTACCGCCTTTGCGACGCGCCTCTTCGTTAAGTTGCTCAAAACCGGCTTGTGGCATAAAGACTTCACCGCGAACTTCCACCCGCTGTGGGATATTCTCCCCATGCAGGCGCAGTGGAATGGCACGGATGGTACGCACATTCGCGGTAATATTTTCACCCGTGGTACCGTCACCACGGGTAGCAGCTCTAACTAACTCACCATTCTCATACAATAGGCTGACCGCCAGGCCATCGAGCTTCAGCTCACAGCAGAAGGTCAACGGTTCAGCGGTTTTCAGCCGGTCATGCACCCGTTTGTCAAAAGCCAGGTAGCTCTCTTCATCGAAAACGTTATCAAGAGATAACATCGGCACTTCGTGTCTAACCTGTTCAAATGCATCAAGCGGCGCGGCACCAACCCGCTGTGTCGGTGAATCATGAGTAATCAATTCAGGATGTTGTGCTTCCAGGGAACGTAATTGCTGCATCAAACGGTCATATTCAGCATCAGGGATCTCAGGGGCATCCAACACATGATAAAGATGTTCGTGATGGCGCAATGAGGTTCTTAGTTGATTAATTTGCTGAATTATCGATTCCATGGCTCACCATCAAAGATAAAAAACCCCCGGCATGCGGGGGTTCGGGTTAATTCGATTCATTGCGAGGTAACGTTATCAGGCGCTAGCGTTTGCATCCAGCACTTCACGGATACGCGCCTTATACGTTTCCAGCTTCTGCGGGGTCATCATGCGGCGATCATCATCCAACACTACACCACCGACATCATCAGCAATGCGTTGGGCTGATTGCAGCATTAATTTAAAGTTCTGATTGGCATCACCATAAGACGGCACCATCATAAACATTGAGACACCCGGCGTTGAAAAATCAGACATGGTATCAGGGTCGAAAGAACCCGGTTTTACCATATTCGCCAAACTGAATAATACTGGGCCACTGCCTGCCGGGCTAAGATGACGATGGAAAATACCCATCTCACCAAACTGGAAACCAGACTGAAGAACACTCTGTAGCAGCAACTCGCCGCCAAGAGCGCCACCATGATGCGCAGCAACATGCAGCACCAAAACGGTCTCTTTCAGTTTCTGTGGTTTCACCTCTGCTGCCGGAGCGACAGGCTCTGGTTGTGATTCCACATGTTGTGGTGCCACACGAGGTGCAGGTTCTGCCACATGCTGTGGCTCTGCGTGTCGCGGTTGCGAATACGACTCTTCAACCGATCCAAGCAAAGGATCACGCTGTGATGCATGCGGTGGTTGCTCAACCGATAGCCCACCCAAAAGAGGGTCGTCATAGTCTGTTGGCACTGAAGCAAAAGGCTTGTGACGAGGTTCCGTCTTGACCTGAGCCGGTTTGGTATCAGTATGCTGAATAACCGGCATGTCTTCGTCGTCGTCATCAATATGACTAAACGAAGGCTTCTCCTGTGGATGAGCAGTGCGGACGCGCACTTCTCCTACCCCTTCATCGAGACTCTCGATCGGGGTTTCAACACGTTCTTGTTTCGGACGTTTAACTGGGCGATCGCGAAAAAGTGAAGAGCGTTCTTTACGGCTGGTCCATAAACCATGCAATAACAACGCTATTATGGCGATCGCGCCAACAACGATTAATATCAGACGCAAATCCTGCATCATTACTATCTCTGTTGTTCCAATACATTGCCACCGCGGCAAACATTCACCCTTTAACTCTATTTGCCAACGAACACAAGTGCAAGTCCGTGCTCAATTTTCTTCGAAGAAAGATGATTATGCTAGATGTTTCGCTCGTTTTTTGCACAATATGTGACTATGCAGTGGGAAATCATACCGATATGATACGTGGGTCAATAGACTTACAGAGAACTGAATGGCATGGCGTATACGCAAAAAGCGGTAAAAAAGGTGAGTGGTGTCCATTATTTCGCCCAAGGATGGCAATTAATTTCCCGTCCGGGTATCCGGCGATTTGTTATTTTGCCCTTACTGGTAAATATTCTGCTGATGGGGGGCGCTTTCTGGTGGTTATTCAACCGTATAGGTGATTGGGTTCCACAATTGATGAGCCATGTTCCCGACTGGTTACAGTGGCTGAGTTATTTGTTGTGGCCAGTAATGGTTATCTCGGTGCTACTGGTATTCAGTTACCTGTTCAGTACCCTGGCCAATATTATTGCAGCCCCCTTTAGCGGCTTGCTGGCTGAGCAACTGGAGGCCAGTCTGACGGGTAAACCACTGCCAGACACCGGTATATGGGGAATAGTTAAAGATTTGCCGCGCATCATGGCGCGCGAGTGGCAAAAACTGGCTTACTACCTGCCCCGGGCATTAGGGCTGCTGCTGCTCTACTTTATCCCTGGCATTGGTCAGACCGTTGCGCCGGTATTGTGGTTCTTATTCAGTGCCTGGATGCTATCAATTCAATATTGCGATTATCCCTTTGATAACCATAAAGTGAGTTTCCAGCAGATGCGCAGTGCATTGCGACAAAATAAAGTCGATAACTTGCAATTTGGTGCACTGGTGAGCTTGTTTACTATGATCCCATTCCTTAATCTGGTGATTCTGCCGGTTGCCGTTTGCGGAGCCACCGCAATGTGGGTAGATCGTTACCGCGACCAGTTTACTCAACCACCTCGTTAATCTCCTTTGGGCGTGCCAGCCACGCCCTTAAAGCTATTGGGATTAAAACTTATTTCCTAATAACATATCGATATACTAATTACTTACTTCCATAGCCATACTGTTAGCGTATGCTTTGAACGTTTCCTACATTTTCATAGAGTTAAAGGACGGGCTATGAGCAAGATATATGAAGACAACTCTTTAACAATCGGCCATACGCCGCTGGTTCGTCTGAACCGTATCGGTAACGGGCGCATTTTGGCGAAGGTTGAATCACGCAATCCAAGTTTCAGCGTTAAATGCCGTATCGGTTCCAATATGATTTGGGATGCCGAAAAGCGCGGCATTCTGACCGCAGGCAAAGAGCTGGTAGAACCTACCAGCGGTAATACCGGCATTGCTTTGGCATTTGTTGCCGCCGCTCGCGGTTATAAATTAACCCTTACCATGCCAGAAACCATGAGCATTGAGCGCCGTAAGCTACTAAAAGCGCTCGGCGCTAATCTGGTCCTGACCGAAGGGGCCAAAGGGATGAAAGGAGCCATTGCTAAAGCGGAAGAGATTCAAGCAACTGACCCTGACCGTTACCTGATTTTGCAGCAATTCAGTAATCCAGCGAATCCGGAAATTCATGAGCAAACCACCGGCCCGGAAATTTGGGAAGATACCGATGGTGAAGTGGACGTCTTTATCGCAGGTGTCGGTACCGGTGGTACCCTGACCGGTGTTAGCCGCTACATTAAAAATACCAAAGGCAAAGCGATTATCACTGTGGCGGTTGAACCGACTGACTCCCCGGTTATCACGCAAGCGTTGGCTGGACAGGAAATCAAACCCGGCCCACATAAAATCCAAGGTATCGGTGCTGGCTTTATTCCCGGCAACCTCGATCTGAGTTTGGTTGACCGCGTAGCGTTGGTAACCAATGATGAAGCTATCTCAATGGCTCGCCGTTTGATGGACGAAGAAGGTATTTTGGCCGGTATTTCTTCCGGTGCAGCAGTTGCGGCAGCAGTCAAACTTTCCGAAGAAGATGGCTTTACTGACAAAACAATTGTGGTTATTCTTCCCTCCTCGGGTGAGCGTTATTTAAGCACAGCATTGTTTGCAGATTTGTTCACTGAGCAAGAGCTGCAACAGTAGTCAGGCTGTCGCACTAAATGCTAAAAAAGCACCCTCATGGGTGCTTTTTTTGTGGCGCACTTCAAAGTTTTTACTACATAAAGATTGATTTTACCCTCTGGGTTTAGTATTTAACCGGTCAATTATTTTGATACGCGAAATTAATCGTATCTTGAGTGAATCTCTGGCTGAATCGATTTAACAATTATGCAATGCGACAAAAAATGTCATCACCGAACGTGGATTGAAGACATAACGCAAAGAGAGCATTATTCTTAGATACGACAGTGTCGATTTTAGACCTGAATTCAGGTTGCATCAGAAACTGTCTTTGTGACTTGCCGGTGGTTGAGGCATAGTCATGCGCAAGTCAGATAGTCTTGTTATACGCGCACCAATACAGGCTAAAGTTTGGGTTCTACACTAAACTTTAGCTCCACAACATAAATCCAATAAGTTGGGGAAATACAATGTTCCAGCAAGAAGTTACTATTACTGCACCAAATGGTCTGCATACCCGCCCGGCTGCCCAGTTCGTAAAAGAAGCAAAAGGCTTTGCGTCTGAAATTACTGTGATCTCTAACGGTAAAAGCGCCAGCGCCAAGAGCCTGTTTAAACTACAAACTCTGGGCCTGACCCAAGGTACTGTTGTTACGATCTCGGCTGTTGGTGAAGATGAGAAGAAAGCTGTTGAGCATCTGGTAAAACTGATGGCTGAGCTTGAGTAATCACGCACGCTTTTTTAGTTAACACCAGTCAAGAGTAAGGTAGGGTTATGATTTCAGGCATTTTAGTATCACCGGGTATCGCTTTTGGTAAAGCACTTTTGCTGAAAGAAGATGAGATTGTCATCAACCGGAAAAAGATCTCTGCTGACCAAGTGGAGCAGGAAGTCGAACGTTTCAAATCTGGGCGGGCCAAAGCGTCTGAGCAGTTAGAAGCGATTAAGACCAAAGCTGAAGCAAGCCTCGGCGAAGAGAAAGCTGCCATCTTCGAAGGGCATATCATGCTGTTGGAAGACGAAGAGCTTGAGCAGGAAATCATAGCCCTCATCAAAGATGAGCATGCCTCTGCTGATGCAGCCGCTTATTCAGTGATTGAAGGGCAGGCAAAAGCCCTGGAAGAACTGGATGACGAATACCTGAAAGAACGTGCGGCTGACGTGCGTGATATCGGTAAACGCCTGCTGAAGAACATTCTCGGTCTGACCATTGTTGATCTGAGTGCCATTCAGGATGAAGTTATTCTGGTTGCCACCGATTTGACGCCATCAGAAACCGCACAGCTTAATCTGGATAAAGTGTTAGGGTTTATCACCGATTTAGGTGGCCGTACCTCTCACACCTCGATTATGGCTCGTTCGTTGGAACTCCCTGCTATCGTCGGCACCTCCGATGTGACCAAACAAGTCCAGAATGGCGACTATTTGATCCTTGATGCAGTAAACAACAAAGTCTATTTAAACCCAACTGCCGATATTATTGAGCAGTTGAAAGCGGTGAATACTCAATACATCACCGAGAAAAATGATCTGGCCAAATTAAAAGACCTGCCTGCTATCACCCTTGATGGCCATCAGGTTGAAGTGGTTGCCAACATCGGTACTGTGCGTGATATCGCCGGTGCTGAACGTAATGGCGCTGAAGGTGTTGGTCTGTATCGTACCGAATTCCTGTTTATGGACCGCGATTCTTTGCCTACAGAAGAAGAGCAGTTCCAGGCATATAAAGCCGTTGCTGAAGCGATGGGCTCTCAGGCTGTTATCGTCCGTACCATGGACATCGGCGGCGATAAAGATTTGCCGTATATGAACCTGCCGAAAGAAGAGAACCCATTCCTGGGCTGGCGCGCTATCCGTATTGCTATGGATCGCAAAGAAATTCTGCACGCACAGCTGCGTGCAATCTTGCGAGCCTCAGCATTTGGCAAATTACGTATTATGTTCCCGATGATTATTTCGGTTGAAGAAGTACGTGAACTGAAAGCAGAACTTGAACTGCTGAAAGGCCAATTACGTGAAGAAAACAAGGCCTTCGATGAAACTATCGAGGTCGGTGTAATGGTTGAAACACCTGCGGCGGCGGTTATCGCTCGCCATTTAGCTAAGGAAGTTGACTTCTTTAGTATTGGGACAAACGATCTAACTCAGTATACTCTGGCAGTAGATCGTGGCAATGAGCTGATTTCTCATCTCTATAATCCAATGTCGCCATCGGTATTGGGCCTGATCAAACAGGTTATTGATGCATCTCACGCTGAAGGTAAGTGGACCGGTATGTGCGGTGAACTTGCTGGTGATGAACGTGCTACACTGTTGCTATTGGGCATGGGGCTGGATGAGTTCAGCATGAGTGCGATTTCGATCCCACGCATCAAGAAAATTATCCGTAATACGAATTTCGAAGATGTGAAGGTGTTGGCAGAGCAGGCATTAGCTCAACCAACAGCGAAGGAATTGATGGATTTGATTACCACATTCATCGAAGAAAAAACACTCTGCTAATTCCACGATACTGGAACGCTGCCCGATATAAATACTTAGGAGAAGATCATGGGTTTGTTCGATAAACTGAAATCACTGGTTTCAGATGACAAAAAAGACAGTGGTACTATTGAAATCGTTGCGCCATTGTCTGGTGAAATCGTCAACATTGAAGATGTTCCTGATGTTGTTTTTGCAGAGAAAATCGTTGGTGATGGTATTGCTATCAAGCCTTCAGGCAATAAAATGGTTGCTCCTGTTGATGGCACCATCGGTAAAATTTTCGAGACTAACCATGCTTTTTCTATCGAATCAGACAGCGGCATTGAGCTGTTCGTCCACTTCGGTATTGACACTGTTGAACTGAAAGGCGAAGGCTTCAAACGCATCGCTGAAGAAGGCCAGCGCGTCAAGAAAGGTGATGTGGTTATTGAGTTCAATCTGGCCCTGCTGGAAGAGAAAGCCAAGTCTACATTGACGCCGGTTGTTATCTCCAACATGGACGAGATCAAAGAACTGATTAAGTTGTCCGGTAGTGTCACCGTTGGTGAAACACCAATTATTCGTATCAAGAAGTAATCTCATACGAATAAAAAAACGGCGCCTAAGGGTGCCGTTTTTGTTTTCTGCTATTACCGTTACTGTCAAACTACTCCACTGCAAGCCAACGTGGAATCCGTAGTGTAATCACCAATCCCCCCTGCTCACTATTGCGTGCTTCAACCTGCCCGCCATGGGCCTGAATCACCTTACGCGTAATGGCCAATCCCAAACCATAACCTTTGCCAGACATCGCCGACTTAACGCGCACAAAGGGGTCAAAAATACTGGATAACTTGCTCTCTTCAACGCCTGGCCCTTGGTCAGCAACCTGAATCTGATAACTCTTATCCACCAATGAAAGTGTCACTTTTACCTGTTGCCCATGAACGGAGAAACGCAGCGCATTGCGGACAATGTTATCAATAGCCCGTCGCATCAATTCAGCATTACCTCTGACGGTGTACTCGATAGGGGGCAACACCTGTAGCAAGATCTCAACGCCCGGCACCTGCGCCTCAAAGCGCGCATCATTTACCACCACTTTGACCAGCTCATGCAAATCGAAATACTCGTCATCGTCAGCAAGATCGTGGTTTTCAGCTCGTGAAAGTGCCAGCAACTCACCAATCATCTTATCCAACCGTTCCGATTCATGCTCAATACGTTGTAATGAGCTTTCAACATTGCCAGGATTCTGGTGCGCTAAGCCAATCGCCAGTTGCAAACGCGCCAGCGGGGAACGCAACTCATGGGACACATCATGCAGTAGTTGTTCCCGCGCACTGACTAGAGCTTCGAGCCGTTCGGCCATTGAGTCAAAGTCACGCGCAACTTCAGTCAGCTCATCATGACGCCGCCGCATTACCGGCAGCAATCGTACCGACAAATCCCCCTGTGCCACCCGTTCAAAACCGGCACGCAACTGGCGCATCGGCCGCGTTAGATTCCAGGCTAATAACGCGCTAAAGAACAAACCGCCTAATACGCCCATCCAAATCATAGGGATAGGAATATTCAGTATTTCATGGCGCTTTTCATCGGGGCCACCCTGCTGATTAACGGGGCGCAAGCCATCGATGTCGTAACTGACACGATAGTTTTGTCCATCAGGGCTTTGGGCCCAAGTGGTAACCTCACGACGATAAAACTCAGGTTCACCGCCTTGGGGAATCGATTCCCCGGTAAGCGCCTCTTCAGTCAGCGGTGGCAGCGCCGCCACCGGTAATACAGAAAAATAGGCTTTATCAGCCTCCGACCAGTTAGCTGTCATGGTACTTAGCGCAGGCAAACCACCGGAATGTAATACCGACGCCGCCGAGGCAACCTGTAATTTGGCAATTTGCCGCACCATTTCACGCTCAGGGGGTTCATGGCGATTGCCATAAAAGGAGAACACCAGCCACAGCATCTGGGTCATTAAAATAAAGGTAAACCAAAAACCCAGCAGGATTTTCCAAAACAACCGTCCGCGCATAAGCAATCTCACTCCACCCAAGGCTATTATCTGATGCGATAACCAATACTACGTACCGTTTCAATATTCAGATTGTTCCCCGGCAGGGCTGCAAGTTTTTGACGTATATTGCTGATATGCACATCAACACTGCGGTCATAGGCTTCCCGTGGTCGGCCTAATCCTTTATCGGATAACTCATCTTTGGTAACCACCCGCTCTGGTGAACGCAACAGCAGTTCCAACAAGTTAAATTCCGATGCAGTCAGATCAAACGGTTTACCCTGCCATTCACTGCTGCGCGTTGACGGGTTGAGTGTGAGGTCGCCATGGCTGATGATACTGTCATCGGCTGACGGCACCTCAGGATGTTCATCAAAGCGGCGCAATACTGCGCGCAAGCGGGCGACTAGCTCGCGGGGATAACAGGGTTTAGGCATATAGTCATCTGCCCCCATTTCCAGACCGATAACCCGGTCAATATTATCCCCTTTAGCGGTTAACATAATGATCGGTAAGCGACTTTTTTTACGCACTTGCCGCAAAACATCAATACCACTCATATCAGGCAACATAATATCGAGGATCAAGGCGGTATAGTCTCCAGATAAGGCTGCGGCAATACCCGCTTTACCGGTTAATACCAATTCGGCATTAAAGCCCTCACCGCTCAGGTATTCTCTCAGCATAGTGCCCAGTTCCACATCATCATCGACTAACAAAATCTTCATTTTTAACTCTCCTGCCTGATTTCGGCTATTTTCATGCCTATTTGACTCGCGCGCAGCCGGTTTTACTCAATCCTTACATATTCTTGAATCTCACTTAACTCACACTCATCGGTGTTGGCGGTAAATTATCCCCCTGCATTTGGTTTCACCGTTCTCTTCATTGTGGTTCAAGGATCTTTGATTGATTATGCAACAGGTTACAAGGTCGAAACGACGCTTTATCGGGCTGGCTGTACTGCTGCTGATAGCGGGCGGCGTGCTGCTATTCAGATTGATTTCACCGGCGGATAAACCCGCTTACATCACCGCCGCCGCCGAAACTCGCACTCTGGAACAAACTGTCTTGGCTGATGGCACCATCAAGGCACAAAAACAAGTCACTGTTGGGGCTCAGGTTTCAGGGCAAATCAAAGCGCTCCATGTCACCCTAGGACAGCAGGTTGAGAAAGGCCAGTTAGTGGCTGAAATTGATGACCTGACTCAGCAAAATACCCTGAAAGATGCCGAAGAAGCGCTGAAAAATGTGCTCGCCCAACGAGCGGCGAAAGTGGCAACACAGAAAAACAACCTATTGACCTACCAACGGCAGCAGCAAATTTTGGCCAAAGGTCTCGGCGTACGCGCTGATTTTGATAGCGCCAAAGCCACATTAGAAAGCACTCAGGCGGAAATTACTGCGCTCGATGCCCAGATTGCACAGGCGGAAATTGCCGTCAGTACCGCCAAACTCAATCTTGGGTACACTAAAATCAGCTCACCCATCACAGGTACAGTGGTGGCAATCCCGGTTGAAGAGGGGCAAACCGTCAACGCAGTACAAAGTGCGCCAACGATTATCAAAGTCGCTCAGCTCGACACCATGACGATAGAAGCACAAATTTCTGAGGCTGACGTGGTGAAAGTTAAAGCCGGTATGCCGGTTTACTTCACTATTTTAGGTGAGCCGGAAGAACGATTCAGTGCCACGCTGCGGGCAATAGAACCGGCGCCTGATTCGATCAACGATGAAACCACCACCACCTCATCCAGCTCAAGTAGCAGCTCCAGCTCCAGTAGCACTGCCATTTATTATAACGGCCTGTTTGATGTTGCTAACCCAAATGGCGCGTTACGAATTTCAATGACCGCGCAGGTCTACATCGTGCTCAACAAAGCCGAGAACGCCATCGTTATCCCCGCAACCGCATTAAACAACGTAAAAGGAAAGTATCAGGTCCAAGTGGTGAGCAACAACGGCAACATCGGTTGGCGTGAAGTGACCGTTGGGCTAAATAACAATGTTGATGCACAGATCCTCTCAGGCCTGCAAGCCGGAGAACAGGTGATCGTCAGCCAAGGCAGCAGTACCACCGCCAACAATAAGGCCCAACGTATGGGGCCACCGATGGGGATGTAACTGATGCCAGACCTCAACCACAGTAAGATCTTACTTCAGCTTGATAATGTCAGCCGTGAATTTATTAATGGCGAACAGACGGTTCAAGTGCTGAAAAATATCAATCTAACTATTTACAGCGGAGAAATGGTGGCGATTGTTGGCGCATCAGGCTCCGGTAAATCAACGCTAATGAATATTCTCGGTTGTCTGGATAAACCCAGCGCAGGCGAATATCTGGTCGCTGGCCGGATCCCACAACATTTGGACCGTGATGCGCTCGCCGAACTGCGCCGTGAACATTTTGGCTTTATCTTTCAGCGCTACCATCTGCTAAATGATTTGAGTGCGCGGGAGAATGTGGAAATTCCGGCAATTTACGCCGGTATCAATCGCGAGGAACGTAAAAAGCGAGCCGCCAGCCTGTTGTCTCGCCTCGGTCTGGCCGAGCGGCTGGATTATCGCCCAAGCCAGCTTTCCGGGGGGCAGCAGCAGCGGGTCAGTATTGCCAGAGCACTAATGAACGGCGGGGAAGTTATTCTGGCCGACGAGCCCACCGGAGCACTTGATACTCACAGTGGTAATGAAGTCTTAAATATCCTGAAAGACTTACACCAGCAAGGCCACACCGTGGTAATTGTCACCCACGATATGTCGATTGCAGAACATGCGCAGCGAATTATTGAATTGAGAGATGGCGAGGTCATTGCTGACCGACAAATGCAGTCGACAAAATCAGTAAGTACAGCAACCGTCGAACAAGAACCAGACATTGCCAGTAAACCACTACTCACCTCGTGGAAAGCGCAGCGCGACCGCCTACAAGAAGCGTTTAAAATGGCAATACTGGCGATGGCCGCACAGCGTTTGCGCACCGTACTGACCATGCTGGGGATTATTATTGGCATTGCCTCGGTGGTATCGGTGGTGGCACTAGGAAAAGGTTCGCAACAACAGGTTTTGGCGAATATCAACGCGATGGGGACCAGCACGCTGGAGATTTTCCCCGGCAAGGATTTTGGTGATATGCGCTCAGCGGCAATCCATACTCTACGGGCGACCGATGCGGATGCCCTGGCACAACAAGGTTATATTCACAGCGTGACACCAACGGTTTCGACCAGCACCACGCTACGTTATGGTAATAAATCGGTCAGTGGCACCGTCAATGGGGTCGGTGAGCAATATTTTCTGGTGCGTGGCTACAATATCAACCAGGGAATGGCCTTTAACCGCGCTAGCGTCGATGGCCTGATGCAAGAGGCAGTCATTGATGAAAACACCCGCGATAAGCTGTTTGCCCAAGGCGAAAACCCCATCGGAAAAGTTATCTTACTTGGCGCTCTGCCCTGCCGCGTGATTGGTGTGGCGGCCAAGAAACAAAGTGGTTTTGGTAGCGACGAGAACCTCAATGTGTGGATCCCCTATACGACGGCGATGAAACGTATGCTCGGCCAATCTTATCTAAAGAGTATTACCGTGCGGGTGAACGATGATATTGACCTGGCGAATGCTGAACAGGGTGTAACAAAATTGCTCACTCAACGTCACGGGACACAGGATTTCTTCGTGATGAATACCGACAGTATCCGTCAAACCATTAAGAAGACCACCTCAACCATGACATTGCTGGTATCAATGATTGCGGTTATTTCTTTGATCGTTGGTGGTATTGGAGTGATGAATATTATGTTGGTATCGGTCACCGAACGTACTAAAGAAATAGGTGTGCGGATGGCGGTTGGTGCCCGTGCCAGCGATATTATGCAGCAGTTTGTGATAGAGGCGGTATTAGTGTGCTTATTGGGCGGTGGCCTTGGCGTAATATTATCGCTAGCAATCGGCCTGATATTCAGTCAGTTCAGTAGTAACTTTTCAATGGTTTATTCAACAACATCCATCATGATGGCCTTTATATGTTCTAGTTTGATTGGGATTATTTTTGGTTTTTTCCCCGCCAAACGGGCCGCCGAGATGGACCCTATCAGGGCTTTAGAGCGGGAGTGAAGATGATTGGGGATATTAGAATCATCATCTATATCCCCTTCAATAGACTAACAATCAATACAATCTCGATATTATTTATCGATAAAATAGAGAAACATAAAAATAACAGCAGCCTATATCAACAACAAAGTAAATCATGACCAACCAGAGCATCAGATATAACTCAATCATAACCGCCATATTATTATAAGACAATTCCCACAAAACAAGATTGTTCTTAATAATAGCAAATTAACTTTATTAAATTTAAGCTAACAGCCTGAAGAACCTTTACACCTCTAATTACCTACGGTAATGTGTGGCTATACATATTAAAATACCAGACCATGCTAGGCCTAGTATTATCTATTTTTTATAATACACGTATAAATATCTCTATCCTTTTGGCGTAGTTATTTTCGTCATATTGGTATTCCACAATCTATTTTTGCTTTCAGCATACTGGGTGCTGTAAATCAGGGGCGGTAGCGTGGACAAACCAGATTAAATTTTTGGACAACAACAGATGGCTCGTAGTGGTTTCGAAGTACAAAAAGCTGCCGTTAACGCTTTGTTTCTAAGGGAAATTAAAACTAGATTTGGCAAGTATCGGCTGGGTTATCTTTGGGCGGCGCTAGAGCCTATGGCTCACATGCTCATGCTACTAGGCATTTTCGGCTACATTATGCAGCGTACCATGCCAGATATTTCCTTCCCGGTTTTTCTGATTAATGGGATTGTTCCCTACTTCGTATTCATTAATATCAGTAACCGGTCGATTGGTGCTATAGAAGCCAACCAAGGCTTATTTAACTATCGCCCGGTAAGGCCGATAGACACCATCATTGCGGCTTTGTTGAATAATTCGGATTTAGATAAAAGCGCCTCTCGTCACTGACTTCCTCAGGCAATCCGCACACTTTCTGGCATCCCTGCACGCGTCATTTTGTTTAAGGCACGGATCATGGCCATAGTTTCTCCAACCTGCGCATCGTAATCCCTCAACGTAAGATGCCCACCAAACAGCTGTTTTACGCGGTACATCGCCGTTTCGGCCACTGAACGCCGGTTATAAGCCGTGTGCCATTTCCAGTACGCATTGCTCCCAGTAAGCCGTTGCCTCGCCACCGCCTGATTTCTGTCGGCATACTCCACCGGCCAGTAGCCGGCGCGCGTTCGCGGCGGGATAAGCGCCTTAATTTTCTTGCGCCGCAACTCGTCGTGGCACCGCTTTGTGTCATAAGCCCCGTCGGCACAGGCAGCCCTGATTTTCCTGTGCGTCTGACGGATAAGCCCCGGGAATGCCTCTGCATCAGTCACGTTGTTTAGGGACAGGTCAGCGCAGATAATCTCATGCGTATCAGCATCCACCGCCAGGTGCAGTTTCCGCCAGACGCGGCGCTTTTCCTGGCCGTGTTTTTTCACCTTCCACTCACCCTCACCGAAGACTTTTAAGCCGGTGGAATCGATAACCAGATGGGCAATTTCACCGCGTGTTGGGTTTTTGAAAGGGATGCTGACGGATTTAGCCCGCCTGCTGACGCAGGAATAATCCGGGCAACGGAGCGGGAGCTTCATTAGGGTAAAGATGGAGTCAATGAATCCCTGCGCAGCGCGAAGTGTGAGGCGAAAAACGCGTTTGAGCATCAGAACGGTTGAAATGGCCAGCTCAGAATAACGTTGCGGACGACCGCGTAAAGACGTGTTGGGCTCGTCATACCAGGCCTGAATGGCCGACTCATCAAGCCAGAATGTCAGTGAGCCCCGATTGACAAGCGCCTTGTTGTAGGTGGCCCAGTTGGTGATTTTGAACTTTTGTTTTGCCACGTGATATCGCTGCAGGATCAGGAGTGTGGTGATCTGATCCTAACTACGGCCAAAAGTTCGATTTATTCAACAACGCCCATCATTGCCCGCGCTGTTTTAGAATCATTAATTTATGCGGTAGTTTACATCTTACTGATGGCGATCGTCGGCCTGCTTGGCGAGGAGTTTGAAGTCATTAACCTTATTTCGCTGGTTCTAGTCTGGTTAATGCTAATCATTTTCTCCTGCGGCGTCGGTCTGAGTTTTATGGTGATAGGAAAAACCTTCCCCGAAACCGAGAAGTTTCTACCCATTCTGTTAAAACCGCTCTACTTTATTTCCTGCATTATGTTTCCGCTCCATTCAATTCCAAAGGATTACTGGCCGTACTTACTGTGGAATCCGTTAGTCCATGTCGTTGAGCTATGCCGTGAAGCCGTCGTTCCGGGTTATGTCAGCGAAGGTGCCAACTTATACTATCTGGCCTTCTGTACGTTGGTCAGTCTGTTTGTTGGGCTTGTGTTGTACCGTAACGGTGAAGAGGCGATGCTAACCTCATGATCAGAATTGAAAATCTAACCAAATCTTATCGTACCCCTGCTGGGCGCCATTATGTTTTTAAAAATCTGCATGTCGAGTTCCCTGCTAATAAAAGTGTGGCCTTAATTGGTCGCAATGGTTCAGGTAAATCAACGTTATTACGTGTCATCGGTGGTATCGACCGGCCTGATAGCGGCAAAGTTATTACCGATAAAACGATCTCCTGGCCAGTAGGACTAGCAGGTGGATTTCAGGGGAGTTTGACCGGGCGTGAAAATGTTAAGTTTGTCGCCCGCCTGTATGCAGCAGACCGTGAATTACGAGAGAAAGTAGCCTTTGTTGAAGAGTTCGCCGAGCTTGGCAAATACTTTGATATGCCAATCAAAACCTACTCTTCCGGCATGAAATCCCGCCTGGGTTTTGGCCTGAGTATGGCATTTAAGTTTGATTACTATCTGGTGGACGAAGTCACCGCTGTAGGGGATGCGCGCTTTAAACAAAAATGTGCAGACCTGTTCAAATCCCGCCACCAGGAATCAAGCTTTCTTATGGTTTCCCATAGCCTCGGTTCACTGAAAGAGTTCTGCGATGCCGCGCTATTTATTGGCCGAGATAATCAGGTGAAATATTTCGAGTCAGTAGATGAAGCGATTGCGGTTTATAAAGTGGATGAGAATATTCAGCCTAAATCTTAGCTAATTACTTAAAAAATACCAGGATCGGAGTCAAAATGAAGATTACCATTATTGTGCCTTTGAGAGTTACTGAAGGTGTATATCAGGCAAAGTCACGATTAGAAAGTATAATAAGAAATGTCCCAGTGGAAAAATTCAATATCATAATTGTTGACTATGGTACCCCAAAGAAATTCATGGGGGTTTTAAACGGTTTGGAAAAAAATAACGTCTCGATTCTTAGATATGAATCAACTAAAGAAATATTTAATATTGGGCATGCAAGAGATCTAGGCGTTCAATATTCCAAAGATGATGTAGTCTTGTTTAATGATATCGATTTTTTCGCATCAACAAAGATGTATAATCATATTTATGAAGAAGTAATATCTCGAAATATGCATAACAATGGCTATGATTTTTTCTGCGTCCCGGTATTCTTCCTTTCAGAAGATGGGACTAAAACTAGCCAAGAATTAAGCGAAAACAACCCTTATGCGGATAGAGTAATTCAACGTAAACTGATTGAATCCCATGATGGATTTATTGAATTTCCAGCATATGGTAGCTCTGCTATCGTAGTAAATAAAAATCACTATTTAGGTATCGGTGGACATAGTCGAGAGTTTTTTGGACATGGTGCGGAGGATTATGACGTATTGCATCGGTTGTCATCGTACTACATCAAAGGCCCAAGAACTGCTGATTATTATGTTGATACGAAAAGTAATGATATAAAAAATTATAGAGGTTTTAGAGCTTATTTTGCTTTGTATGGGATCGATATTTTTTCGAAAGGAATATTTTTCCTACATCAATGGCACCCTAAAAGGATTATACCGGGATACCATCAATCAAAAAGAAACTTCGCTCTCTTAGAAAACCTAATGATAAAATTTGACCGAAATAGAGAGCAACCATTACCGTTAAGTAATCTAGCTAGTAATGAAACATCATTAGTTCTCTTGGATACAAAATCGCAGACATTCAAAGCGATTCGTCATGCATTACCTGGCCTCGGTAAGATAACGATCTTATCTGAAACTAATTTCACTAATCCAGAAGATTTTATTAGCTTTATTATAAAAAACGAAATTAATAAAGTTCTTATGCTTAATCCTTATGGCAATGAACATCGTTTATCTTTATATCGTGAATTGAAAACAAAAATATACCATATTTAGTTTTTGATCGAGGGGCACTACCTAATTCATGGTTCTTTGATCCTAATGGATTTAATTATGATAGTAAAAGCTATCACCCAGATTTATGGGATAAACCACTTACCCACGAGCAAAATGATGAGATAGAAGAATATCTTTTCAATTTGAGAAATAGTGAAGATACTCTAGAGCATAATGCACCAAGAAAATCTGCACGGTTCTTACGTGAGCTATATCAGGTAGGGAACAGAAAAATACTTTTCGTACCGTTCCAAAGGCCTACAGATACCGTTACAACATATTTCGCTGGCCCTGCCGAGTCAGTTTTAGATTTTCAAAACTGGGTAAACTACATATCCAACAACCTTCCAAAAAGTGAGTGGGTGATTATTTGCAAAAACCATCCACTGGAGAAAGAGTTACCAAGAATCGATGGCGTAATATATGCAGACAATGATGCGCATGTACATGATCTAATAGCTTTATCGGATAAAGTATTTTTAATGAATTCAGGTGTCGGCCTTATAGCACAGGCTTTCGGTAAACCAGTAATATGCGCTTCACATGCATTTTACTGCCATGATGACATTGCATTCTCAGTATCTACTCAGGAGGAAGCACTAAATAAAATAAAATCAAACCTAAATTTATCACATGAGAAAATAAATAGATTTTATTGGCATATATTGAAAAACGTGTATTCTTTTGGCCAATCAAAATATAGAAAAACCAAAGCAGTCGATGGCACAGATAGAAGTATCGTACAGGAAATAATTTTCGAAGAAATAAGACTTGGTCCTGATAAAATACATTTGGGCTCTGTATTAAAAGGAGTTTCACTTGATGCGCCATTGTTTTCTTCATTCGGTGGAAGAGATAGCATTAAAAGAACAGTAAAAAAACCAGCCCCGATATCTAAACCAGCATCTATAACGAAACCGACCCCTATAACAAAACCGGCACCAAATGCTAAAGTAATCCCTTTGAATAGAAGCAGTTTCAAAGGAAAACTTAACAAGCTAATAAAGAATCCAAGTTTATTCATTAAAGATGCTATTATTAATAAAAAGCAAAAAATTTAAAATTAGCAAGATGGATTTTAAATTATTATTTATCTCATGTTTGATATGGGTATCCATATCAAACATTTAAATTAAGAAATCATGCCAGCCAGAATATATTAAACCAATAAATTATAATATTATTAAAACCTCTGTCACTTGACATATATTCGTAACATCTAAATAAATATTATTTAATAGGTATGTGAAAGAAGCTTATTTTGAGGAAAAAATGTCCATAAAACCAAACAAATCTGTATCAACAATTGCCAAGTCAGCTATAGTTCCACATATTGATAGTGAACAATTCGAACACCCCGTACATATCGGACCAAACTGCGCAGTACGCTCAGAAAAAATTGGGAGGTATACATTTATCAATGCCAATACTATAATTTTTGACATGGTTGAAATTGGTCGATTTTGTACGTTTGCGCGCGGATGTCATATTGCTGCTGTCGAGCATCCATTTCACTTTTTATCTTCTAGTTTTTACCGAATATCAAATAATTGGTTCCCGGATGATCCTATTCATAAAGCAGCAGCGAAAATACGTAATAGACCCGCGCCTGATCGTAAACGTGCAATAAAAACCGTTATAGGAAATGATGTTTGGTTTGGTGCCAATTCATTGATTCTTAAGGGTATTAATATTGGCGATGGTGCTGTAATCGGAGCCGGTGCTGTAGTAACTAAAGATGTTCCACCTTATGCTATTGTTGCTGGCAATCCAGCTAAAATAATAAAGATGCGATTCGACAGTGAAACGATCTCGAAACTTATTTGTATTAAATGGTGGGATTTGGAGTTGTCTATTATTGAAGTATTACCTATGGATGATATTCAAAAATGCATTAAAATAATAGAGGAACTTAAATGATTGCATCAAGTAAAATAATAATTAGCACTACTCTATAGTATTATCTATAGATGCATAAACAAATCTAAACACTAGATTAACCATTTAATTGAAATGTATTTCTGCAAAATGTAAATTGACGAGTCTCATATGACACATTTTTTATAGTAATTATTATTAATCACATTCCCTATGGTTTTTTTCCCTAAAAATTTTTCTCTCATAGAAACTGGTTGTGAAATTTGTTTTTCTGGAATACCATCAAATTTATTGCCAGTTATCTTATTATTATCACCTTCAATTTTTATCGACTGTTTATTTCGGCAAAAAACATTATTAATAACAGCATTATTGTTCGCAAAATCCTCATAATATTTCGATTCAACATCCATTGCCTTATCCCCACAATCCCATTTAGATAAGTTAAGACTTTGCCGAGAAGAAATCCAAATACCTACATCTTCATTATAGAATAAATTGTTTTCTATAATGTTATTATCACTATGTTGCCATCTTATCACTGACTTTCCCGAACTATATTTTTCACTACAGTTCTTATATAAATATATTCCTCCCGTTGCATTTCCAATAAATTCGTTCCCCTCAATTACATTATGAGCTGATGAATCGATTGCTAGTCCTTCTCTACTTTTCTTACCAGAAGAAGAATATCCGTTATTTATGATTTTATTATTAATTACTTTATTATTTTTTGATGACTCTTCTAAGTAAATCCCCACGCCCCCATTATCATTAACAATAGAACCATCTATAATTGCATTTGTAACATAATCATCAATATATATCCCAACCCCACCATTTTTTTCTACATGAGATTTCGAAATTTTAATATCTATTGGGGATTTATGATAATTATCTTCGTAGTCAGTGCTTAATTCTTCCTTTGGAATACCAGAGGAAACACCAATGCCACTATTTTTAAATCCTGTGACACGACAATTTTTAACAGTAACATCTCTTATAACATTTCCTTTCCCGATGATCATAATTCCATTATTTTTTTCCCCATCACCTTCAATTGTTGCACCATTACAATCTAATGTTGTGCCACTCAGTGTAATAGATACATTCGTATGGTAAGTGCAACTTCCATCTAATGTGATTAATCCTCCTCTATCTAACTGTCCTTGGGATATTCTACAATCACTAAGAATATTATCATCAGCGCTCACATTAAATGAGAACGACACCCAAAATAATAAAGTTACAATGATAAACTCAAATAACAAAACATTATTAATATTATTTTTTTCATAAAATTCCTTTACTATTTGAGATCAACAAAAGTACTCTTCTGCATTTTTTAGATCTACAGAGTTTTTTTGGACAGTTTCTTTTCCATAATAAACCGCATTAATCTGGGTGTTTCTCAGTATATATAGCCGGAATTTTTTGAATAACTTCATATCTGGCTTGAAATCAGACTGCCAAAATTGATTGAGGTGCCCCTGAAACGTTAACCCTTTCATGTCATACAGCGCGTTACCCATAACGATCAACGGCTTGTTATGAATAAGGGCTGATAACCCAGCCGTGCTGTTAATCGTTACCACCGCCTTGGCGTGAGTCAGTAATTCCGGCATAGGCAAATCGTGTACATATTTTACCCGCTCGCTGATGTTGTACTGCTTACCGAGTTTACGGATTAATGGCCCGTACAGGCGATGCCCCCGGTCCATAGGGTGATGTTTGATAACTAACCACTGGTCACTACAGGCTTTTTTTGAAAATGAATACATTACGTCATTGATGTAATCACGCACGTCGTTGTATGGGCTGTGGTTGCGAATCTGGCTATCATTGTAGACCTGTAAAACCACCAGATGGTAGCGCTGGTCAAGCTCGCCCTGTAGTTGACTCAGCACTTTTCGTTGCAAGAATCGGTACCACTGTTTACGCGCGGCAGCACGTATCCAGCAACGGGCTTCGTACCAAGGTGAAAAGGATTTATGGTGACGATATTGCGGGAATTGATGGCGGTAAAACCAGCCCGCCAGATAATAACCGATGCAACGGCGTACCCGCAGACTAAAGCATGATGTCAATTTTTTGGCGACCGGTGCTTTAATTTCTGGCAACTTACGGTAGAAATCAGGATTACGTGGCAAGGCGGAAAACGCATTCACCCCGCCCTCTTCGAGGGTAATAAAATGCGGGCGGAGGTAGCCTTCCTCAAACGCCAGAAAACGCACCCCTTTGGTCTGCGCCCAAAGCCTGGCAACTTGGTGTAGCGGGCGGCAATCACCAAAACACAAAATAGTGTCGAAGTGGTAATCTTGCCAGGTATCTTTCAACCAGGTGGGGAACTCTTTCGGCGTCTGCCTGAACACCAAATAGTCACGCTTACGGCAATAAAACTTGTCACCGCCGTTGAATACCACGTTCACCGCTTCGCACCCCTGAGATTCAAGCCACTCAGCGGTATCACTGAAATAAGGTCCCATCGGGCCTTGTAACAGTAGGTACTTCTTGCCAGCAAGAAGTGTTGTCAGTGCACGGCAATCTGTAAGCATAAACACGTCACCATTATTATTTAACAGACTGATTTATAAGTTCATTGTCACTTTAGTTAGCATGAGCAGTTTTCTATAATTACGCATAATCCTGCCCGATTTTTTTTTGCTAAATTGCATTTCAGCACGTGGCTGAGCCGCCAAAATGTCTAACGCCCGTTCTGCGGTTATTGCTTCACGCCGAAGAGGGTCAACATAGGTCGGATAAGCGATCAACGCCTGATATACCAAGTCATCCAGCGTCAATGTGCGCTGCCGGCGTGGTGCAGAATGTTCGTCCTGTGTCAGCCCCCACCCCGCATAAAAAGGTATGCCGTAGCAAAATACCTGCTTCCCATGCAACAGCGCTTCAAAGCCCGAAAGCGACGTCAAAGTATGCAACTCATCCGCAGCCTGAATGCATTGGATGATGTCGGCATCCTGCGCCTGAGTGTTAGCCCAACGCGCAATATCAGCCGCAGGAATATGCCCTTGCCGGTTGCCAACCAATACGTCCGGGTGCGGCTTATAGATAATGAAAGCGTCCGGGTTACGCTGGCGCACCGTTTTCAGCAGTTCACTATTGGTACGAATACTGATTGTTCCGCTCAAAATGGATGCATCGTCTTCCACCTGGCCGGATACCAGCAAAATGCGTTTGCCACTGGCTTGCGGCGGCAGACTGAATGGCGCGCCAATGTTGTATTTACTGATTTTGCCACTGACCAATCGCTGGCGAAGCTTTGCGGCCCGCACTCGCTGTAGGTCAGTTAACCGGCTGCTGTTGAGTAACGACTCAAGATCACTCGGCCGGGTGGCATCGTAGTAAATGCCGCTTTTATCCAGCACCAGCGACAGCGGCGGATGCAAGTCAGAACCCAGCCCCGATGAGCGTATAAATCCATCTTCCATACGCCATACCGGCACTTTTTGCGCCTGAGCCTTTGCTTGCCAGCGCTGTTCGCCTTTATTGCCCCACACCACACAAGCCGTGTTCGATGTTTTACCGTCTCTGAAAGAGACGTTGTTCAGTGTGGTTTTTAAAAACAGTAAAAAAATGCTGCGTTTCCAAAGTGTTAAACCCGGCGCCCATAACTGACCCTGGCGTTGTAGTTGATGGTTTTTTTGCATCAACAAACCGTCTAACACAGCAAATAATGTCGCCGGCTGGCCACTACAGGGATCGATATAACGGCTGTAGCGCAGATAGGCGGCGCTGAATAAATCCAACAAACTGGCCTGCCCACGTCGTGCCGATAACCCATCAGCCTGCGAGTGGCGATCGTCAGTCAATCCCCAACCGGCATACCAGGGTTGACCAAATACCGTGACAGATTTGCCCGCCAGCAACGCTTCAAAACCATATTGCGAAGTCACCACATACACACGACTGACCTGGCGCAATAACGACTGCGGGCTGACATTTTCTGCCAGCAACTTGATGCGTGGATTTTTTGGTATTGCCTTGAAGTAGCCTGCTTTCTTGCCCTGTAAAACATCGGGATGAATTTTCAGCCAAACCTCTGCCTGTGGGTTTTCATTCAGCGCGGCATCTAACATGGCCTCAAAGTCTGCCGCATCGGCATTGCCGTATTTAACCGCCATGTCACCAAAAGTCTGGTCCACGACCAACACCGCATCACCTTGCGCAGGCACGCCGCTGAATGGCGGTGCCAAGTTATATTTCGACAAGTCAGCATCAACAATTAACCGCATTGCCTCTCGGGCATCGGCATAAAGTGGCTGGTTACCGGCCCGGTCAAGAATCAGCCTTTCCAGCGAGCTTGGCCGGCTGGCGTCGTAATAGATACTCTGAGTATCCACCACCATCGACAGTGGTGGGCAGCCTGACACGCCCAACCCCAACGAGCGGATAAAACCGTCTTCAAGACGCACAACAGGCAAGCTGGAAGCTCGCGCCAACGCAACCGCTTTATCACCACTTGGACGATGGCCCCACACCGCCACCGCGCTTATCCCCGGCGGAATTGATCGCAACGATGACAGCTTGCAGCAGGGTTCAGCCAGAAAGTTTTCCAGATGCTCGATGCGATAGATTCCTGCCGAAAAGATGCCTATCATCAGAGTGTTAGCACCACTTTAGCGGCAACTGCCAACTGGTAAAGAATGGTCGAAATCCCCCGCGTTACTTCGATGTTCTTCGATTCAAACTTCGGTAATACCATCAGTTCGTCACCCGGTTGCAGCGTTTTGACGTCTTCAGCATTCAGTGCTTCACCATTCTGTTTAATCAGAATGACTTTGGTGTTACTGGCTTTTTGCGTGTAACCGCCAACCTTGGTAATGTAATCATCCGGGCTAAGACCTTTCTGCCAACTCACCGCATTCGGGAACATTACTTCGCCATGGATCATGACCAGCGAGGTCTTTTCAGGGATCTTAATTACGTCACCGTCCTCCAGAATCACCTGATCAAGATTACTTTCGTTGAGCACCACTTCACCCTTAGGTACCACGTTGCGGGCTTTGGTAACAAAGCGACTGATAAGCTGCGCTTCTTGCATTCGCAGACGGGCCTCTTCTGAAGTGGAAGACTGTGCTGATAAAGAGGCTTCTTCAAGTTTTTGCAGTGACAGGTCAAGCATCTCTTTCTGACGCAGCGCGACCGAGCGGCGATACAGTTGGATCGAGTCCATTTGCGACATGCTATTAGGGCGGATTTTTGCCAGCACCTGACGCATAGTCGCACCATAAGGCAGTACCATGGCATGCTCGCCGGAATGCGCCCCTTCGATTCGAACCTGAATGGTTCCTGAGTAGCGATCAGTGCTGATAATCAGCTTATCGCCATCTTGTAATGAACGCCCCGGTGCAGAGCTAAGTGAATAGTATTCACTGCGCTTAATCGTACCCTGCTGGCGGATAATGGTCATATGTGTGGCCCCCGGCTTAGGGCGTGCCCAACTGAGCGCTTCACTCACCGGAATCGTGCTGTTGCGGAATTCAAAGTCATAGCTGTTGAACACTTCGCCTTCGACACTGAAAGTGTGCTGGCGTGGGCCGACTACGATGGTATCGCCGTCAGCAAACTGTGATAGCCCCAAATTGCCGTTAAGGAGAAAGTCGTACAAATTAACCTGTGAGCGCACGCGGTTACCACGTTTGATGCTGATATCCACATAGCTGCCTCTCTGAGTATCGACACCACCGGCTTTACTGAGATAGGAGAGTAACGAGTCAGATGCCACCCCGCCGTACAATCCGGGGTTATTAACGTAACCGGTGACAAACACTTTGACCGGCTGGGCCTGTAATAAAGAGGCGTAGACATTCACATTCGACTGATAGACCTGTTTGACTTTGGCAGTCACCACACTGTTGATCTGGCTATTCGGGATGCCAACTACTTTCAGCGGGCCAACGTTTGGCAAGAAGATATTGCCTTTCGGGTCCACACTCAGCGCACCTTCAAAGTTAAATGCGCCCCATAACCGTATCTGAATCTGATCCCCCAAACTCACTACGTAGTTTGGATTGAAACCGATGCTGGAACCACTATCTGCCGCCGAGACCGAGGTAAAGAGTTGCGCGCCAAACATCCGACTCATCACCACCGGGATCACCGGAGGGGGGGTATCGTCAAACTGGCTATCGCTATAAGGTCTCTGGCTTTGACCTGAAATAATCGACGGTAACGGTGCGGCCCCGGTCAGGTCATATTGGGATCGGCATTCAGATCAACGGCCTGAGCGGGTGTTGCCTGTATGGCAATAATCAGAAGAACAGATTTCAATAATTTCATAGCATGCTCTGAGTTACTGCCTGCGGTGTCATTCCGACAAGCTAGAAATAGCGTTAAAACGGCGTCAATCTTTATGATCGTCAATCACCGCCAGCAATAATTTGACAGTACCAAAAAGTAAGCCACAAACCAGTAACCAACTGATAAGCAGATACAAACTGTTGGGGAACTTTGACTCCTGCGGTAGCTGAGGAGAGCTGATCACTGACAACATTTTCAGTTTTCTTGCCGCATCAACACGGGTTTTTTCAATCGATGTCAGGGTCAATTTGTAGATATCAGTATCGAACTGTACCTTGGCTTTAATCTCTTCAAAATCTACCGCCATACGGTTCAATTTGTGACCATCGGGCGCAGTAATTTTGCTTTTTTCATTATCAATCTGGCTGGAGAGCGACTTGAGTGCGTTCTTCGCACTGATGACCTGAGGTGCATCTTCACGGAGAAAAGTCAGTAGGTTACGCAATTCTGCTTCCATCTGAATGCGTTGGCTAACCAAGGTGTTAATCAACGTAGTGGCAGCCAAAGCCTGAGCTTCAGGGTCAAGAATATTATTGCTGTTCTGGTAAGTGAGTAGTTCGGTTTTGCTGCTATTCAAACGAACGCGCGCTTCCTGCATTTCGTTTTCGGCAAACAGCAACTGCTCGCGGGCAATTCGGTGTGAGATCTCATTGATAAATCTTTCGGATTCTTTCAAAACAGCCTGATTGAACCGTTGAGCAAATTCAGGCGAGAATCCTTGGGTACCAATGGTGAGCAAACCGGTTTTGTCATCGTAAGAAACGGAGATACGGTTACGGTAATAATTAAGGAATTGCTCGCGAGTGGCACTATCTGACAAATGATAGAAAAAATCCCAGCCGCTATGACCGAATGCCTGACGAAAATCGAGCTGTTTATCCAAGACCGCCAACATATCAGGAGAATTAATATATTCCTTCAGATATAAGGCATCTTCCGCAGAACTAGGGTTGCCAGCACCCATCAGCAAAGCGACATTCAGATTACTGCCATTGATATCGTTGGAATGTTTGATGGCGACTTTAGATTCACTGAGATAGCGTGGTTGGCTAAAAATTAACAAGTAGAGAATCAGCAGCAACATCGGTATCAGAATCATAACCTTACCTAAATGGCGCTGTAGCTTGGACAGAGTTAAGTGTGACATGCGCACGCGCTTCAACATATCACCTGGCCAAGCCGACTTTATTTTTTCAATAAACATGGGTTTCATCATTTGTTATTTGCGCGGGCATTTCCCCATCACGTCTAATGCAATCATCAACAGAAAATTCGAGTAATAAAATGATCATTACCCAGCTCAGGTAAATTAAGTTCGTCGATCGTCCGTATCATGTTCAATCAACACATGTCGCAACATACGACTAGCCCAGAGGAATAAGCCCACATTGGGCTAAAATACAGACGTTTTGCCAGCAAAACTCTAAATGAAGGGGTAAATCAATAAAAATTTCGGCTACAACACTGTTGATAATTATAATTTACATTTAACGAGTTTTAATAAATATTACAACCCGTTAACTTGCTAAAATCAGTGAAATAAATACTCATACAACTAAAACATCAAATAAAATCTATATGTGATTCCAATAGAAAATATAAGCAAAATACGAACAGCAGCAGTATAGGAAGAATATACAGCTAACACCAATTGGTTAAATGTTACAGAATGTAACCATTGATAGCCAAATAAATTAGATATAGTTAGTTGATTTATAAGAAATTTCTCAAAATTAAATTAAAATACCCTTATAACTCATACCTGTAAACAACTCACATTCAAATTCACCACGGAATCAATGAAGCTAATTGTACGAATATTCCTACAATATTTATTCTAACAATGTGACGTGAATTAACTATATTAGCAAAGCAGGCTTGTACTAATAGCCACAGTTGATTGCATAAATTTCATTTACCACTAGATAGCCTCTAGCAGACAATTTGCTTACAGGGAAAGGACAGCAACGGGGTTCTGAGGCTTTTAAATATGATTAATTATAAATCAAAATCTCTGGCACCAAAGCTCCGTTCCTTTTTATAATTTATAGGTTCAAAACTATAAAAGTTGAAGTATTGCGAGGAAGGCAAAATATCATATCAACCCCATCTGATAGCGCGATCAGATAGAGTTGATACGTAACGCTCGGCCTACTTAATCAAAAACACCTGTCGACAAGTATCGGTCACCACGGTCACAAATAATCGCCACGATCACCGCTGCGGGGTTCTGTGCCGCCACTCGCAGCGCGCCGGCAACCGCACCGCCAGAACTGACACCACAAAAAATGCCCTCTTCCGTGGCCAGCCTTCGTGTCGTTTTCTCTGCTTCGCTCTGGGTGATATCCAGTACCTGATCAACCAACTCCGGGCGGAAAATCCCCGGCATGTATCCCGGTGACCAACGGCGGATACCAGGAATACTACTTCCTTCTGCCGGTTGCAGGCCGATAATGGTAACTTGCGGGTTTTGGCTTTTCAGATATTGGCTAACGCCGGTAATCGTCCCGGTAGTTCCCATGCTGGACACAAAATGGCTCACTTTACCCGCGGTTTGTTGCCAGATTTCTGGCCCAGTACCGGTGAAATGTGCGTAGGGGTTATCGCTGTTATTGAACTGATCCAACACCTTACCCTGCCCTTCAGCCTGCATCCTTAGCGCTTCATCGCGCGCCCCTTCCATTCCTTGCTCACGACTAACCAGAATTAACTCCGCACCGTAGGCACGCATTGCGGCCTGCCGCTCTTGACTCATATTTTCCGGCATCAGTAGCTTTAGCTTATAGCCCTTCATCGCGGCGATCATCGCCAGCGCAATACCAGTATTGCCGCTGGTCGCCTCGATCAACACATCACCCGGAGCTATTTCTCCACGTAATTCTGCCTGCCGGATCATGGTTAGTGCCGCACGGTCTTTGACCGAGCCTGCCGGATTATTTCCTTCCAATTTGACCCAAATCTGCGCATCCAGCCCTTGGCTTAAACGTTGCAGTTTGACGAGTGGGGTGTTGCCGATGCATTGTTCGAGGGTTGTCACTGTAAATACCTATTAAATACCCTTCCTCCTTGAAGTGGCAGCTATGTTCACTGCTCTCACGAACCCGAATCACTTACTTATGTAAGCTCATCGGGATTCGCTCGTTAGCTGCCTTGCTGCCACTCCAATGACGTTGGGTATAATTCTATGTTTACCAAAAGAAGAAAAACTTATCAGGCGCTTTGGGCTAAAGCAATGGGTTGTAATAATTGGTCGCCAGAATATAAGCGTGCATTTAACCCGCCCACATAATAACGGTTACCGCGCACCGGGGCGTCAATTTCGCCTTCCGGCAGTACCACGCTGATAGGATCCTGATGCCAACCAATAGGTTGCACCGTCAGTTGCCAGAAGTGACCACGCGGGCTGACTTCAAGCACTTGTACTGGCAGTGGGCAACGATCACTGGCGTGTGTATTGACTTCCATCTCCCACGGACGCAAGAATAAATCAACACTGCCCTGATGCATTGGGGCCAAATCCAGCGGCCAGTGGTGCGCGCCAATATAGAGTTGTGAGCCTCGAATCTCCCCACTCAAGCGATTAACTTCGCCCAGGAATTCCAGCACAAAGCGGGTCGCAGGGTAGCGCCACACTTCATCTGGCGTCCCGACCTGCTCGATATTACCCTGACTCATCACCACCACCCGATCAGCAACTTCCATGGCTTCTTCCTGATCATGAGTGACGAAGACGCTGGTAAATTTCAGCTCTTCATGTAACTGACGCAACCAGCGACGTAACTCTTTACGCACCTGTGCATCCAGCGCACCGAATGGCTCATCCAGCAACAGAATTTGTGGCTCGACGGCCAACGCCCGCGCCAGGGCCACACGCTGTTTCTGCCCACCAGAAAGTTGTGATGGGTAACGGCTGGCAAGATGACCTAATTGCACCATCTCCAACAGTTGCTCCACCTTCTGTTTGATAGCTGCCGCATTCGGCCGTTCACGGCGCGGTAACACCGTCAAACCAAATGCAATGTTATCGAATACTGTCATATGGCGGAACAAGGCGTAATGCTGAAAAACGAACCCGACACGTCGATCACGGGCATGCAGGCGGCTAACGTCAGTGCCATGGAAACTTAAACGTCCAGCGTTCTGGTTCTCCAGCCCGGCAATAATGCGCAGAAGGGTCGTTTTCCCCGAGCCGGAAGGACCAAGCAAAGCCACCATCTGGCCAGAAGGAATATCAAGCCGGATGTCATTCAGTACCTTGGTGCGACCAAAATACTTGCTGATATTATCAATCTCAATGCTCATGCTTTTGCTCCTGTTCGAGACGAACAACCTGACGCGCTAAGCGCCATTGCAGGCCGCTTTTCAGAAAAAGGGTCAATATTGCCATCAGGGTCAGTAACGCCGCGGCGGTAAATGCCCCGGCAGTATTGTAATCCTGATGCAACAACTCAACTTGCAGTGGCAAGGTGTAGGTTTCGCCACGAATAGAACCGGATACCACCGAGACTGCCCCGAACTCGCCAATGGCGCGGGCATTGGTCAACACCACGCCATACAATAATGCCCAGCGAATGTTCGGTAACGTTACCCGGCGGAACATCTGCCAGCCGGATGCACCCAGTAATACTGCGGCTTCATCTTCCTGGCTGCCCTGACTCATCATCACCGGCACCAGTTCACGCACCACAAATGGGCAGGTGACGAAAATGGTGACCAACACCATACCGGGCCACGAGAACATCAATTGAATGTCGTGAGAATCTAACCAGCCCCCCACCACACCATTTGAACCGTAAAACAGCAGGTACATCAGGCCGGCGACTACCGGTGAGACCGCAAACGGAATATCAATTAGGGTCATCAATAGCTGGCGGCCGGGAAATACAAACCGCGTCACCAACCATGCCAGTACCACACCAAACACCAAATTCACCGGCACCGTAATCAGTGCCACCAGCACTGTCAGCCAAATGGCATGCAACATGTCCGGGTCTAATAAATTCTGCCCGACCACCGCTATCCCTTTGGAAAAAGCAGTGATAAAGATCCACACCATCGGGATCACTAACAGTAAAAATGAGAACACCGCGCCGATGGCGATCAGGGTCCATTTACCCCAATTGATGGGTGGGCGAGCTACGCCGTTAAATTCAGTGATATCAGCCATCAGTGCCCGCCTATCCGCCGACCAAAGCGGCTTTGTAACGTGTTAATACCAAACAGCAATACCAATGAAACGGCCAGAATAACGGAAGCAATTGCACTGGCAGCCGGGTAATCAAATTCTTGTAGTCGGATGAAGATCATCAGCGAGGTCACTTCGGTCTTCCAGGCAATGTTACCGGCGATAAAGATAACTGCGCCAAATTCCCCCAAACTGCGGGTAAAGGATAAAGCAGTGCCTGCCAGTAATGCCGGAGCCAGTTCTGGCATCACCACCAGCCGGAAGCTCTGCCAACGGCTGGCGCCGAGAGTTTCCGCGGCTTCTTCATATTCGGGACCCAATTCTTCCAACACCGGTTGTACTGTGCGCACCACAAACGGCAAGCTGGTAAACGCCATCGCCACAGCAATCCCCAACCAGGTAAAGGAGACTTTAATCCCCAGTTCGTTCAACCAGGCACCGTACCAACCGGTGGTCGAAAATAGCGTTGCTAATGTCAGACCCGCCACCGCCGTGGGTAAGGCGAACGGCAAATCCATCAAACCATCCAACAAACTGCGGCCGGGGAACTGATAGCGGGTCAGAATCCACGCCATCAACATACCGAAAACCGCATTAAATACGCTGGCGACGCCTGCGGCCAGTAAGGTCACTTTATAAGCAGCGACCACTTGGGGGTTAGTAATCACCTCCCAGTACTGGGCCCAACTCATCTGTGCAACCTGCATGACTAACGCGCTGAGCGGTAATAATAAGATCAGGCAGGTGTAAAGCAGGCTGCTCCCGAGACTGAGGGTAAATCCGGGCAGAACCCGTTTACTGGATGCCGACAACATTACTGATGCCCTTGCGCTAACAATTTATCCAGCACGCCGCCAGTCACGAAATGGGTACTCATCACCTGCGGCCAGCTACCGAATTGATCTTCAACACGGAATAGTTTGGTTTGTGGGAATTGAGACTTGGCCGCTTCCATTGCCGCTTTGTCGTAAACCCGATAATTAAAGCTGGTGATCACTTGCTGTGCTGGCGGACTGTAGAGATAGTTGAGATAAGCTTTAGCCGCTTTCTCAGTGCCATTCTTCTCGACATTTTTATCCACCCAGGCCACCGGGAATTCAGCCAAAATATCTACCGGCGGGACAATTACTTCGTATTTATCACTGCCATACTCTTTACGGATATTGTTAACTTCCGATTCAAAACTGATCAGTACATCACCCAACCCGCGTTCAACGAAGGTGGTGGTAGCACCACGGCCACCAGTATCAAACACCACTACATTGGTCAGGAAACGCTTCATCCAGTCGCGGGTTTTAGCCTCATCCTTACCATTCGCTTGTTGGGTAGCACCCCATGCCGCCAGATAGGTGTAACGGCCATTACCGGAAGTTTTTGGATTCGGGAACACCAGTTTGACGTCTTCACGCACCAGATCATCCCAGTTGTGGATATTCTTTGGATTACCCTTACGCACCAGGAATGCCATGGTGGAATAAAACGGTGAGCTGTTATTAGGTAACCGCGCCTGCCAGTCGGCCGGGATCAGATTGCCCCGGTCATGTAGGATCTGCACATCGGTGACTTGGTTATAAGTCACCACATCTGCTTTCAAGCCCTGTAAGATAGCCAGTGCCTGTTTAGACGACCCAGCATGAGATTGTTTGATGGTCAGCTTGTCGCCGGGATTTTGCTGCTCCCACTGTTGCTGGAAGCTGGGATTGAGGGCCGTGAATAACTCGCGGGAAACATCATAAGAGCTGTTAAGCAACTCAGTAGCAGAGGCAGTTGCACTGCCGAAAATTAACGCGCTTAATAAGGCAACACGGTGCCATCCTTTACGTGTACCGTTCTTCACTGAAGTCTGTTTCATGCTGCACCTTATTCACTGAGTTCATCCGACAGGCATGTCATTAAATGTGAACAGTGCCTTTAATATCTTCAGTGTATTTATAACTAGGTGCATACCTATAATGCTTTTATATACCGTTTAGTGATGTTCAAGTATCAAATGCTCTAAGCCAGCAACAACGCTGGTCGCAAGCCACTCCCTTTTGCCCATTAAAAAACCCGGCCAACCGGCACCGGGTGATAGAAAAGACTTATTGAGTAAAAATTGTCGGTTGCGAAAAACCGGCCCTTCAGCCTTTCGTCATTACAACGATAATAATTGAGTCAGCGACGGTGCGAAGTAATAACTACCGGTCACTGGCTTACTGAAACCTAATAACAGATCGTGCTTACCGTCTATCGAGCCAAACATACTTAATAATTGTTGTTCGATATTATGTAAGCGTGCGCAATAAGCAATAAAGTACAAACCGTGTTTGCCACTGGCGGTACCGTAAGGCAAGCTTTGACGCAGAATTTTCAATCCTTTGCCATTTTCTTTTAAATCGACCCGGCTAACATGGGAGGTCTCCGGGCGCTTATCTGATGGCAATTCTTCGCTGGCATGCTTGGTACGCCCAACAATTTGCTCTTGCTTATGTTCAGGAATACGCTGCCATTTTTTCAGGTCGTGCTCATAACGCTGTACTAACACATAGCTGCCACCGGCATCTTCTTCACCGTCCGCAATCACCGCCACTTCCGAGCGGCTATCCCCTTGTGGGTTTTCGGTGCCATCAATAAAACCAGTAAAATCACGTTCTTCTACCCAGCGAAAGCCATGTGTCTCTTCTTCAACGGTGATCACATCGCCAAAAGCAGCCATCGCGGCCTGGGCTAAAGTAAAGTTGATATCCTGACGCAATGACTGAATATGAATCAATAAATCGCGTTGTGTTGCGGGGGCAACCATTGGTGCTTTGCCTAATGGCACAAAAGGTTTTAACTCATTAGCCCCTTTACCACCGGATAGGTCATGCCAAATATCAGAACCAAAAGCAATCACAGCACCTAAATACTCGTTAGGAAATTTTTGCTGTAACTCCTGCAATGACTGACAGAATTGTTTGCACCCCTGACGAATAGCATCTAGCTCGCCCTGTACTTTTGCTTCCATAAAAATGGCAAAACGACAATGTTCCATCAGAATGCCACTCTGAACTTGAGTCATGTTTGGTTCCTCACAAAATATCGGTGTTAATTATGGCGAATATAATAGCTGAACCGATTAGGATTACCTTGCGGCAACGCAAAATAAATTTAGGCGGAGGAAATGAGACCAAAGGTGGGAATATTATTAGCTAATTCACAGAAGAGAGCCAAAGTAATGATAAATCTGCCAGAAGCCAATTTGGACGCGGTTTGCAGCGGCCTCACCTTCAGATGCCCAAATAATGGGCCGAGTAATGAGTGCCGCTAACACTGCTATAACGTCAGGAACTAAGGGATGGTTATTCGCCTTTAGCTCGCCAGATAATCTTGCTCACTTTCCAACTTTGCAATGTATCATCGGATGGCATTAAACCTTCAGGACCATGCCAGTCGCCATCAAATAAATAGCTGACGTGTTTGCTGTCCGGTGCCGCACACTCTATTTGCGCACTATCATCACCGCTACCTTTGCGGCAAACACCAAAGGCTTTTTTATATAGTTCACTAAATGGTGTACCAATCGTAACACCCCATTGACTGGGAATAGACTTATCCAAAACATCAATGCGCTCTACCGTGCCTTTCGGTTGCCCTGAGATAACCAGTTTGATTTGGTTCTCTTTCATCGCCTGATAGAAGGAAATCAATTTACCGTCGTTGGTCGCCATACCGCTACGCAGCCGGAAATCGCCTTTTAACCCCTCTTTGATGTCACTCTCAGTCAACGCAGTAGTGGCGGTAATTCCGCCAACACCCTGATCAGTCACCTGCATACTGCTGCTGCCAAACCAATTCAGTGGTGACAGACTGGACCAGGAAAAACCTGACATGGTTGAGCACCCGGCTAACAACAAAGGGGCACCCAGTAATAACAATCTCACCCCAGATAACCGTGGGCGAATATTCATCTAAAGCTCCTTATAAAACCACCGCATCCGGTAAGCTGTTCTGCATTGTACAAGCTACAGAGGGCATCTACATGCGCAGTTTAAAAATGATAACCAGTGGTTTGAGTCCACACAGCTAAAAAAGTGCCATAACACTACCGGCTTTAATTGTTATAACCAATAAATAGGTCTAATCGGATAGACTCGCGGCCATCGTATTGCAATACTTCAGCACGCCTTAACGCAAATTTGGTCTACTATTGGGTACCACAAAGGCTTGTGTAATTTTTGTTTTCAAACCTAATAATTCATGCATTGAAGGAGCAATAAAATGAAGAAATTAACCTTAGCGGCAGCCTTGGTTATGTTATGCAGCACGCCATTGCTGGCACAGAGTGCCACAGCACAAGGGGGCTTCGATGGCCCGGCAGCAACACAGACACAACCGACGACTCAGGGCGGATTCTCGGGTCCAAGTGCGACCAATACCACGGTAGATAAAGTCAAAACCATGCGTGATGACACCCATGTCACTCTGCAAGGGAATATTGTCGAGCGCCTTGGCCACGATACTTACACCTTCCGCGACAGCACCGGTACCATTACCGTTGATATTGATAACAAGCGCTGGAACGGTCAAACCATCTCGCCACAAGATAAAGTCCAAATCGAAGGCGAAGTTGATAAAGACTGGAACTCGGTAGAAGTTGATGTGAAAAGTATTACCAAGATTAAGTAATTAATCTTTACCCTATCCTCTGCGGCTTTATCAGCTTTTGGGGATAGGGTTATTGCCATATTAAGGGTGAGGCCAATAGGGCGACCTCAATATTCCTGATCCACAATCAGCCGTTTGCCCAGCATGATGCTGTCTTGGGTTTCGTAATCGAGCTTTTCATACATACCAATGACCGCGTCATTGTCTTCGCGCACCATGATATTCAGCTTCGGGCAGCCACGGGCGATAAGTTTCTTCTCGAGGCGGCTGATCAGCGCATTGGCAAAGCCACGGCCACGGAAGTCAGGATGGACCCCCAGATAATAAGCCGAGCCACGGTGGCCATCGTAACCGCCCATGATTGACCCTACAATCGCCCCACTCACTTCCGCTACTAAAAACAGTTCGGGCGAGTGATTCAACTTACGCTCAATATCCATTTCTGGATCATTCCAAGGCCGCAGTAAGTCGCAATGCTCCCACAGCAGAATCACTTCTTCAAAATCGTCTTGCTGGAATACGCGGATTTCCATGGATGTTCGCACCCTTGAGTAATATGGATATTCTGATTATCGTGGCAATATTATATCACGCAATATTAAAGTGATATTTCCCACCGTGATAGTGAGTAATGATATTTGAGAAGAAGCAGATAAATCTTGCCGATCTTGTAGCTTAATAGCCGCTAATCCACACAGAAAGTACAATAATGGCGGCGAATCGGGGTATACTTGGCCCCTAAATATTTGCAAGCTAATAGAACCCTCGCTGATGAATTCACCCGATATCACCCAAATCAAAACCTACCTGCTAGCTTTGCAGGATAAAATCTGTGCCGCACTGACACATGCCGATGGCGGTGCAAGCTTCACAGAAGAGAGCTGGACCCGCGAAGAAGGCGGCGGCGGGCGCAGTCGGGTATTGGTTAATGGGGTGGTATTTGAACAGGCGGGGGTTAATTTCTCTCAGGTATCTGGTGCAGCATTACCCGCATCCGCTACTGCGCATCGCCCCGAATTGGCCGGTCGTAGTTTTCAGGCACTTGGGGTGTCGCTGGTGATTCATCCACTAAGCCCTTATCTGCCCACCAGCCATGCCAATGTGCGTTTCTTTATTGCTGAGAAACCTGGCGAAGATCCAGTGTGGTGGTTTGGTGGCGGTTTCGATTTAACCCCTTACTACGGCTTTGAAGAAGATGCTATTCACTGGCATCAGACCGCCCATCAGTTGTGCCAACCTTTTGGTAAAGAAATCTACCCACGCTATAAAAAATGGTGTGACGATTACTTCTATATCAAGCATCGCAATGAAGCGCGAGGCATTGGTGGCCTGTTTTACGATGACTTGAATAGCCCTGATTTTGATACCTGTTTCCGCTTCACTCAGGCGGTAGGTGATGGTTTCCTTGATGCTTATATGCCAATTGTTGCACGGCGCAAAGCATTGAGTTGGGGGGAGCGCGAGCGTCAGTTCCAACTTTATCGCCGTGGCCGTTATGTGGAATTTAATCTGGTGTGGGACCGTGGCACCTTGTTCGGTTTGCAAACCGGTGGTCGTACCGAATCTATTTTGATGTCGCTACCACCCCTGGTGCGCTGGGAATATAACTATCAGCCGGCAGAAGATAGCGCTGAAGCGGCGCTGTATCGCGATTTTCTGCCCGTAAAAGAGTGGCTAGCGACCGGAGAACAGCACTGATGCAAATTTGGGTTGATGCGGACGCCTGTCCGAATGTGATTAAAGAGGTGTTATTTCGCGCCGCAGATCGTACCGGCATGATGGTCACGCTGGTGGCTAATCAGCCATTGAAAACCCCGCCATCAAAATTTATCCGTACCTTACAAGTCGCCTCCGGTTTTGATGTTGCCGATAATGAGATCGTGCAACGGGTGGAGAAAAATGATCTGGTTATCACGGCAGATATTCCCCTGGCCGCCGAAGTGATAGACAAAGGCGGTATCGCCCTGAATCCACGGGGTGAGCGCTATACGCCAGATACCATTCGTGAACGGCTGAATATGCGTGACTTTATGGATACCATGCGCGCCAGCGGTATTCAAACCGGTGGGCCTAACACCTTAAATCAGCGTGACCGCCAGCAATTTGCCAACGAACTGGATAAGTGGTTACAGCAAGCAGCCAGAAGCCTATAAGCAAAAACCCGCCGAAGCGGGTTGAGGTTAGTAATAGGAATACTCAAAGTCATTGGCATTGCAGTCAGGCAGCAGTTGAGTAAATCCCGATGAGCTTACACAGGTAAGTGACTCGGGTGAGCGAAAGCCGCTAACAACGCGGCAATGCCAAGGATAAAGCATATTTATAAAGGCTCGGTTTGTGCTTCAACCACCGCTAACGCCACCATATTCACGATCCGACGCACTGAAGCAATTGGCGTCAAGATATGCACCGGTTTCGCCACCCCCATCAGCACTGGCCCAACCGTCACCCCTTCCGATGATGTCACCCGCAGCAGGTTGTAACTGATACGTGCCGCTTCCATATTCGGCATAATCAACACGTTGGCAGCACCTTTCAATGGGCTGTCTGGCATCAGGTTATGGCGAATACTTTCCACCAGCGCGGCATCACCATGCATCTCACCGTCAATTTCCAGCTCTGGTGCCATCTGATTAACCAATTCCAACGTGCGGCGCATTTTACGCGCGGCTGGGCAGTCTGAGGTGCCAAAGCTGGAGTGAGATAACAGTGCCACTTTCGGTTCAATCCCGAAGCGACGCACAGTTTCAGCGGCCATTAAGGTAATCTCAGCCAACTGCTCTGGTGTCGGATCATCATTGACATAAGTATCCGCAATAAAAGTGTTACCGGTGGGTAGCAACAGTGCATTCATCGCACCCGCCACATGAGCACCTTCACGGAAACCGAATACTTTCTCTACCACATCGTAATGTTCATGGTAGGTACCGATAGTGCCACAAATCATTGCATCAGCTTCACCACGATGCACCATGATCGAACCAATCAGTGTGGGATTACCAATCACTGCACGACGGGCTTGCTCTTGCGAGACGCCACGACGTTTCATGATTTGATAATACTCTTGCCAGTACTCGTTAAAACGCGAATCGGATTCATTGTTAACCACCTCAAAGTCTTTACCTGCTGTAATTTGCAGGCCCAACTTCTTCAGTCGGGTCTCAATCACACTCGGGCGGCCAATCAGAATAGGATAAGCCAGTTCCTGCGAGATCAACTCCTGAGTAGCATGCAGCACCCGCTCTTCTTCCCCTTCCGCCAATACCACCCGTTTCATCTCTTTCTTCGCCTGCGAGAAGATAGGTTTCATAAACAGGTTAGTTTTGTAGACAAACTCAGACAGCTTTTCGATGTAAGCACTAAAATCGGCAATTGGCCGGGTTGCCACACCAGAGTCCATCGCCGCTTTGGCCACTGCCGGTGCAATTTTTACAATCAGACGCGGGTCGAATGGTTTAGGAATTATGTACTCAGGGCCAAAGGAGAGGTCTTGCTCACCATAAGCGGATGCCACCACATCACTCTGCTCAGCCAGCGCCAGATCCGCAATGGCATGCACACAAGCCAGTTTCATCTCTTCATTAATGGTGGTGGCACCGACATCCAGCGCGCCACGGAAGATGAATGGGAAGCACAGTACGTTGTTAACCTGATTTGGATAATCCGAGCGGCCAGTGCAAATAATCGCATCAGGGCGCACCGCTTTCGCCAACGGCGGCAGGATCTCTGGTTCCGGGTTCGCCAGTGCCAAAATCAGTGGGTTCGGTGCCATGGTTTTCACCATGTCCTGAGTTAAAACCCCCGGGCCAGAACAGCCGAGGAAGATGTCCGCACCTGGCATCGCATCACCCAGCGTGCGTTGACCGTTATCTTCAATCGCATACGCCGCTTTGGTTTGTGCCATATTGGCCTCACGGCCTTTATAAATCACACCTTTGGAATCGCATGCAGTGATATTGTGATGTTTTAATCCCAGCGCCACCAGCAGGTTTAAACAGGCAATCGATGCCGCCCCTGCCCCTGATACCACCAGTTTCACATCGCTGATGTCTTTCTTCACTACCCGCAGGCCATTGAGTACCGCAGCGGTGCAGATAATCGCCGTGCCATGCTGATCATCGTGGAATACCGGGATCTTCATGCGTTCACGCAATTTTTGCTCAATATAGAAACATTCCGGTGCTTTGATATCTTCCAGATTAATGCCACCGAATGTCGGTTCCAGCGACGCGATAATATCAATCAATTTGTCTGGATCGAGTTCATCCACTTCAATATCAAATACATCAATACCTGAAAATTTCTTAAACAGAACGCCCTTACCTTCCATTACCGGTTTACCGGCCAATGCGCCAATATTGCCCAGTCCCAGCACCGCAGTACCATTGGAAATCACAGCAACCAGATTGCCGCGCGCCGTGTATTTGTAAGCAGCCAAAGGATCAGCGGCAATTTCTAAACACGGAGCCGCCACACCAGGCGAGTAAGCCAGCGCCAAATCCCGTTGGGTTGCTAGCGGTTTGGTTGGCGACACCTGAATTTTCCCTGGGGTTGGATATTGGTGAAAATCAAGCGCACTCTGTTTCAACTGTTCGTCCATTGTAGGTTCCCTTTGATTTTATTCTTCGAGGTTATACCCAATAAACTTGAAATTGCAGGTAGGCAGCAAGTGAACCAATCCCGATAAGCGCACGATGATAAGTGATTCGGGTCAGTGAACGTAGCTAACACCACGGTGGTTTCAAGGTCGAAGGGTATATATGACCAATAACAGAACCAGTATAGTGAGTGATTTATCACAATCTATGAAGCAGGCCATACTCTGCATAACATTTTTGCTTCAATTGAAGAATTTACTTATCAATCAGAGAGGATGGTCAACAATCGGGGGAGTGAATGCCGCTAACATCACGGCAATATTGGTAAGAAAGGTATTTATTTGAACCAATTATGAATTTGGGCGTATTGCAATAACATAATCGTCTTACCATCTTTAATGCGGCCATCAGCAATCATGGCAATGGCTTCGCTAAACGATAATTCAACCACGTCGATCACCTCATCCTCCACGCCGACATCATCAGTAATTTTCTGATCTGGATGATATTCCGCCGCGAAGAAATAGACGATTTCAGTCACGCCACCCGGCGACATATAAGCTTCAAACAGCTTCTGCACTTTATCAACCTGATAACCCGTCTCTTCCATCGCTTCACGGCGGATACACTCTTCCGGTGAGTCGTTATCCAGCAAACCGGCACAGGCTTCCAGCAACATGCCACTAGGATTGCCATTCACATAGGTTGGCATGCGGAATTGTTCAATCAGTACCACGGCACCCTTCTGGCGGTTATACAGCAGAATGGTTGCGCCGTTACCCCGGTCATACACTTCGCGAATCTGTTGTACCGGAGTCCCGTTATCAGTTATTAAATCAAAGGTGTATTTGTGTAGTTTGAACCAGTTTTTGGATAATAATTCACTCTGAATATTTTCAATTTTGACTGACATAAACCCTTCTCTAATCTGGTTAATAGTCATTAGCGTAATCGGTCACTTGCAAGGTTATACACCTCGCTACGATCTCTTTTTCCTACTGCAACCACAGCAACGATCAACACATCATCGATAACTTCATACACTAATCGAAATCCAGAGGATCGTAATTTAATTTTGTAGCAGTTTTTCATACCACGTAGTTTAGCGCTTTCAATATGTGGATTATCGCTGCACTTTTTTAATTTCTTGGCAAATTGCTGTTGTATCGTCTTATCCAGTTTGTGCCATTCCTTTAGCGCTTCTTCTCTGAACTTAACGGCATAGGTCATAGATAGCTATCCAAATCGATATCAAGCAAGGGTTGATGGCGCCGCCTGTTAACCAACTCAGCTAATTCGTGATCATCAAGCGCTTCCATTATTTGTTCATACAGTTCTGCGGGTACACAATAGAATGCGGGTTGATTGCGGTTCAGGATAGCTACGGGGAAACCGGCCCCAGCGTTCACTGTTGCCATTGGATTTTTTTTCAGTTCGCTCACGCTGGCACTGGTATCAGTCAAAATTATACTTGGCATAGGCACCTCAAAAAGACCTGTTAACAGGTCTCATTATGCGAGCAGTGACACAATAAAGCAATAAAAATGCCCTGTCGACACAACGTCAACAGGGCATCTCAACAGCGAAAAGCACGACGAAAGAGGTCGGTTAGAAGCCGGTAGGAATATCCTTCATATCCGGTAACTTATGGGCTATCCCTTTGTGGCAGTCGATACAGGTTTTCCCTTCGGTTATCGCCTTACTGTGCATTTTCGCCGCGACCGTTTTTTGTGCGGTGAAGTCCATATTGTCAAAATTATGGCAGTTACGGCACTCTTGCGAGCCATTGGCTTTCATTCGCGCCCACTCATTTTCGGCCATGGTTAGGCGGTGAGCCTCAAACTTTTGCGGGGTATCAATCAGGCCGAAAGCCTTGGCATACAGCTCTTTACTCGCTTTGATTTTACGCAGCATCTTTGGCCCCCACTCATGGGGAACGTGACAATCCGGGCAGGTCGCCTTCACACCACTGCGGTTGCTGTAGTGGATGGTCCCCATATATTCCTGATAAACGTTATCTTTCATCTCATGACAGCTAATACAGAATTTCTCGGTATTCGCCATCTCCATGCCGGTGTTAAATCCCCCCCAGAAAATGATGCCACTGACAAAGCCAATTAGCAGTAAAGTCCCGAGCGCCAGCCGGCTTGGCCTGCGCCACCACTGCCATATACGTCTGATAACACCGGGCTTTTTAGTTTCGCTCATAACTTATCTCGCTTATCGCTCATTTCGGTTATTGGCCAAAGCCAGGGGCTGGCTGGAAGCTGTTACCGACAATCGGTGCGGCATCAGTTTGTGGCACATGGCATTGCAGGCAGAAATAGCGACGTGGTGAGACTTCACTCGATACTTTGCCATCACGGTCAATAAAGTGAGTTGGGCTGACACGCGGTGCTCCAGTGGTGCGATAGTGCTCCACACCATGGCATTGCAGGCAACGGTTGGTATTTTTACTGACTTGATAGCCATCCACGCTATGCGGGATCAGCGGGGGTTGGTTAACATAGTTCAATGCCATACGCTGTTGTTGTTTCGGCATTTTCACTTTGCCTTCAGCCGTGCCAGAGACTTCTGGTGATTGAGTCAAGTCCATTTCGACATTGCTGGCAGCAGTGGCTGCACCGGTGATCACCAACACCGCCAGCAGCGATATAACTGACAAAAACCGGCGGTTTAATGATTTAAAAATCGTGTTATTCATTATTTTCTCCTGAGTACACCGTCTTTATCCTGAGCATCCCTGGATGAGGGTATCACTGGCTGCTCATGCCTGCCCCGCAGGGCAGGCAATCTCAATTACGCCACTACCCGTGCCAACTTCACTGCACATTTTTTGAAGTCAGTTTCTTTGGATAACGGATCGGTGGCATCCAGCGTCAGGTTATTGACCAACTGTGCAGCATCGAAGAACGGCATATACACCAGTCCTTGCGGTGGGCGGTTACGGCCACGGGTTTCCACCAATGAGGTCACTTCGCCACGCCGTGAAATCACTTTCACTTTGTCACCACGCCGCAAATCACGGGCTTTGGCATCCAGTGGGTGAATGAATAGCACCGCTTCAGGGAAAGCGCGGTGTAACTCAGGGACGCGACGGGTCATGGAACCGGTATGCCAATGTTCCAGCACACGGCCGGTAGAGAGCCACAAGTCATATTCCTGATCCGGGCTTTCAGCCGCAGGCTCGTAGGGCAGCGCAAAGATTACTGCCTTGCCATCAGGTTTACCGTAGAAACGCACGTCTTCGCCTTTCGGCACGAAGGGATCGAACCCCTCACGGTAACGCCAGAGCGTTTCTTTACCATTGACTACCGGCCAGCGCAGGCCGCGCTCTTGGTGATAACGGTCAAACGGTGCTAAGTCATGGCCGTGTCCGCGACCAAAATCGGCATACTCTTCAAACAGCCCTTTCTGAATGTAGAAGCCGAAATCGCGTGCTTCGTCGTTCAGTTGGTCGGCGGGGATTTCACTCAGTGGATATTTGCTGACCACATCGTTGGCAAACAGCACGTCATACAACGTCTTACCGCGATACTCCGGTTTTTTATCGACCAACTCAGCAGGCCAAACATCTTCCACTTTGAAGCGTTTGGCGAACTCGACAATCTGCCATAAGTCAGATTTCGCCTCACCTGGCGCTGGGACTTGCTGACGCCAGAATTGGGTGCGCCGCTCTGCATTGCCATAAGCCCCCTCTTTTTCCACCCACATCGCAGTCGGTAAAATAAGATCAGCAGCCAGTGCACTGATAGTGGGATAAGGGTCAGATACCACAATAAAGTTGCGCGGATCACGCCAACCCGGCATGCGCTCTTCATTGATATTCGGACCCGCTTGCATGTTGTTATTACACATCACCCAGTAAGCATTAAGGGTGCCATCTTTTAGCGCGCGGTCTTGCGCCACCGCATGCAGCCCCACTTTCTCAGGGATAGTGCCGGCAGGCAGTTGCCACTTGGTTTCAGCAATCTGGCGATGTTTTTCGTTGGTCACCACCATATCTGCCGGTAGACGATGGGAGAAGGTCCCCACTTCACGGGCTGTGCCACAAGCAGAAGGCTGGCCGGTCAGAGAGAATGGGCCAGACCCCGGTTTAGAGATTTTGCCGGTTAACAGGTGCAGGTTGTAGCACATGTTGTTGGCCCAAACCCCGCGGGTGTGTTGGTTAAAACCCATGGTCCAGTAGGAGACTAATTTTACTTTCGGATCAGCATACAACTGCGCCAACGACACCAGTTGGTCCTCCGGCACGCCGCTCATTTTAGCGGTTTTCTCTAGGGTATATTCCGCGACAAAGGCTTTGAAATCATCAAAACTCATCGGCTCGGAGGCATCACTACCCGGATTCTTGGCGGCTTTTTCCAACGGATGGGTTGGGCGCAGACCATAACCGATATCGGTGGCACCACGGCGGAAATTCACATGGCGGTCGAGGAAACCCTGATCAACAGCATTATTCTGGATAATGTAATTGGCGATGTAATTCATGATGGCCAGATCGGTCTGTGGCGTGAAGACGATCGGGTTATCTGCCAGCTCAAAACTACGGTGCTCAAAGGTAGAAAGGACGGCGATCCTGACATTGTCATCGCTCAGGCGGCGGCTGGTCATGCGCGACCACAAAATCGGGTGCATTTCGGCCATATTGGATCCCCAGAGCACGAATGCATCTGCTTCTTCAATATCATCGAAGCAACCCATAGGTTCATCCATACCAAAGGTACGCATAAAACCCACCACCGAAGAGGCCATACAATGACGAGCATTCGGGTCCAGATTGTTGGAACGGAAGCCTGCTTTCAGCAACTTGGAAGCCGCATAGCCCTCCCATACCGTCCATTGGCCGGAGCCGAACATACCCACCGAGGTTGGGCCTTTTTCTTTTAGCGCGTTTTTGAACTTCAGTTCCATGATATCAAAGGCTTTTTCCCAACTTATCGGGGTAAAATCACCTTCTTTATCATACTGACCGTCTTTCATGCGCAGCAGCGGTTGAGTCAGTCGGTCTTTGCCATACAGGATTTTCGGCAGGAAATAGCCTTTGACGCAGTTTAGCCCACGGTTAACCGGTGAGTCGGGATCCCCTTGCGACGCCACGATACGGCCATTTTGTGTTCCGACCAATACACCGCAGCCCGTGCCACAGAATCGGCAAGGTGCTTTGTCCCATTTTATTGCATTTGTTGTTTCACCCACCACGGCTTTAGCGACAGTAGGTATGGTCAATCCGGCGGCGGCGGCTGCGGCTACCGCAGCATTGGCCTTCATAAAATCCCGGCGGCTGAGTTTCATGGCATTTCCTCACCTTGGCTTTCCTGCTGGTGATAAACCAGCGATACAGCCAGCACACCATCCAGATTACGTGCTGACTCAATATGATTCAGGAGCACGTCTGAGCGCGCCGCCTGCATAACCACCACCAACTTGCCCAGAGTGGCATCACTGGTGGGTATTTCTGTTCCCGGGATAGCCAACAGGTCGTCGATCAGTTGTGCAATTCGCGCCGGTTTGGCTTGCAGCACCAATCCACAGACATGCCATTCTTTATCGTCCATCTTCACTCCGGGTAAGGGTTACTGCCTGAACCGGACAACTGGGCACACAGGCACCACATCCGTTACAAGCAGGAAGGTCTAATTCGGGCTGAGCAATGCCGTTTACGCGCGGACGAAATCGAATTGCCCTACTCTCACAGCTATCCTGACAGCTACGGCATTCAATATTGTGGAAAGGTAAACAGCGCTCTGAAATGTTGATTTTAAGTCGCCAGGGCGTCAGAGCTGTTGCGGTAAAAACACCCGCCTCACACACCTGTACACAGGCCTGGCAAAAACTACATTCAGCACGTTGGAAATCTATTTCGGGGAATCCGCCACTGCCAACCACCAATACACCGGTTTCACAGGCAGTCACACAGGCATGACAGCGGGTACAGCCAGCAATAAAATCGGCTTCCATCACCGACCAGGGGGGCCTATGCGCTGAAAGTTCTCGTTTATCTGCTTGCCAAAGGCCAGTCAGCAATTTACGCCGTGATAAATCAGTCATACTGATATCCTTAACATCTACTGGCGCGCCCGCATGTGCGATAGAGAGAGTTCATTCAAAGCCCAGAGGTTTACATTGGCTGGTGATAATAATTCTTATTTTTATTAAAGGATTTCCCCAGTGTTTAGGTATTAGATACAGAATAATGAGTAATAAAATAATTACTCTTTAGGGTTAATCGGTGGTAGATATTGAGCAAGATCAATTAATTTAGTGGTTATTTACGCAGTTTGTCACTGTTAAATCTATTTTCGTTATTACTTTTTTTATATAACGATTTGTTTAATGAGAATAGCTATCAAACAAGATGATACTTTGGTAATTATTTCTTCAGGTAAACTGTTGCGGTTAAATGAATTTGGCCTCAGTTTTGAGGTACACTTAGATCGCAGTTTTACTAACAATAATGGATAACGTAGCCTGCTAAATTGGCTATCGAAAATAATCTGTATTCAACAGCCAAAATATTTAACGTCTATACCCAATAGATTACAAAGTGCAGGAAGGCGGTCAGGAACAGATGTGCTCACCGCTCACAGTGGCCGAGTAACATCAACCGCCAATCCCCCGATGCAATTTGCAAGATAATGGGCATATATCGGTTACAGGGACATTACTTATATGACCAAAAGTCACACCATTATGATCGTTGATGACCATCCCCTTATGCGCCGTGGTATTCGGCAATTACTTGAGATGGACCACAGTTTTGATGTCATTGCCGAAGCTAACTGCGGCAGTGAGGCTATTACCGAAGCGGCCAAATGTCAGCCGGATGTCATTCTGCTCGACCTGAATATGAAAGGGATGTCTGGGCTAGATACCCTAAAAGCATTACGACATGACGGGATTGATGCGCGAATTATCGTGCTGACGGTTTCTGATGCGCGCAGCGATGTATATGCCATGATTGATGCCGGTGCTGATGGTTATCTGCTCAAAGATAGCGAACCGGAAGTATTACTGGAAAATATCCGTCAGGCAGCGCGTGGCGAGAATGTATTCAGCAATGAAGTTGCACAATACTTATCCTCCCGCCATGAAGAGATTAATCCTTTCTCCGAGTTAACCGAGCGCGAATTAGATGTGCTGCAAGAAGTGGCGCGCGGTATGTCCAATAAGCAAGTCGCATTTGAATTACACATTTCAGAAGAAACCGTAAAAGTACATATTCGTAATTTATTACGTAAGTTAAATGTGCGTTCGCGAGTGGCAGCAACCATTCTGTTTTTGGAAAATAAAAAGTACTAACCACCACCCAATTATTTAATAGCCACCAAACTACTCGCTGGCTATCAGGCTACTCAATGGCCGCTAAAATAAAATCATGGTTATCGTATATCCATTTTTTGTTCAGTGGCCCCCAACTATCTAACTGGTAATAACCCGCGTTATTGCGCACGCCACACTGCACAAAAGTCAGAGTGATACCCAAACCGGGTAGCGCCTTCAAGACATCTTGCAAGGTGCGCCGTGGCCAGCCGGTCAATTCCATCAAGCGCGGTACATTAAGCGAGTCACCACTGCTGATTAACCAGCAGAGATAGATACGGCGGGCAAACACTGGATTTAGCTCCATAAAAATTCCTATTTTGAGTGACTGCTATTCCCTACCCATTTAACATCGCAACAAGGCTGCCACGCTAAATTCTTGGGATATAATCAGTTTACCTGATGCCAGAAAAAACACCTGTTTATCATTATTTTCTACATTGAGGTGGATTAACTCAGTTTTATCGAGGTTTTTTACAGGTTCTCCATATTTTCTTCACGTTTCCACCCGCATTCCCGCGTAAAGTGCACAGTAGATTCTGCTGGATATGATTTTTTATTTATAGAGGCTGGCACTGCATGGCTAATTTTTTCATCGACCGCCCGATCTTTGCTTGGGTATTGGCGATAATTTTGTGTCTTACCGGGGCTTTAGCAATCTCGACGCTGCCTGTTGAGCAATACCCGAATCTGGCACCACCTAATGTCCGCATCAGTGCCTCATATCCAGGAGCCTCGGCACAAACACTGGAAAATACCGTCACGCAGGTTATCGAGCAAAGCATGACCGGCCTTGATAAGCTGCTGTATATGTCATCGCAAAGCAGCAACTCTGGCAGCGCATCAATAACCCTGACATTCCAAGCGGGTACTGATCCTAACGAAGCGATGCAGCAGGTACAGAATCAGTTGCAGTCTGCCATTAAAAAACTGCCACAAGATGTGCAACAGCAAGGGGTTTCAGTCTCGAAATCTGGTGATAACACCTTGATGATGGTGGCCTTTGTCTCCACCGATGGCAGTATGGATAAACAAGATATTGCCGACTATGTCGCCAGTAATCTGCAAGACCCACTTAGCCGTATCGAAGGGGTCGGTAGCATTGATGCCTTCGGTTCCCAATATGCTATGCGTATCTGGCTCGACCCCAATAAACTCAATAATTATCAACTGACCACCCAAGATATTGTCAGCGCTATCCAATCGCAAAATAGTCAGATTGCGGTGGGCCAATTAGGCGGAACCCCTTCCGTCGATAATCAGGCATTAAATGCCACCATTAATGCTCAATCTCAATTACAGACACCAGAGCAATTTAGGGAAATCACGCTGCGGGTCAACCAGGACGGCTCGCTGGTCACATTGGGTGATGTGGCTAAAATTGAGATGGGTGCTGAAAGATATGATTATCTGAGTCGCTTTAATGGCCAGGCGGCATCAGGGATGAGTATCAAGCTCGCCTCCGGTGCCAATGAACTGCAAACCGATGAGTTGGTTAAGGCCCGGATAGCAGAACTGGCCCCGTTTTTCCCGCACGGTCTTGAAGCCAAAATCGCTTATGAAACCACACCGTTCGTTAAAGCCTCAATCAAGGATGTGGTAAAAACATTGTTGGAAGCCATTTTGTTGGTTTTCCTGGTGATGTATCTCTTTTTGCAGAATTTCCGCGCCACCCTTATCCCAACAATCGCCGTCCCAGTGGTGCTATTGGGCACGTTCGCAGTACTGTCGGCGTTCGGATTCAGTATTAATACCCTAACCATGTTTGCCATTGTATTGGCGATCGGGCTGTTAGTTGACGATGCCATCGTGGTGGTAGAAAACGTCGAACGAGTGATGAGCGAAGAAGGACTAGGGCCACGCGAAGCGACTCGTAAGTCTATGGGGCAAATTCAGGGCGCATTGGTGGGTATTGCGCTGGTGCTGTCTGCCGTGTTTATCCCGATGGCATTCTTCGGTGGGACCACCGGGGCCATCTACCGCCAATTCTCCATTACCATCGTTTCTGCCATGGTGCTTTCGGTGCTGGTCGCCTTGATTCTAACCCCAGCACTTTGCGCCACCATGCTCAAACCCATTCAGCAGGGCCATCATCACGCCAAGCGTGGCTTTTTCGGTTGGTTTAACCGTATGTTCGATAGTAACACTCGCCGTTACGAGAAAGGTGTGGCTCAGGTGTTACATCATAGTCTGCGCTATATGTTGCTCTATTTTCTGCTGTTGGGCGGGCTGGCTCTGTTGTTCATCAAGTTACCGACGTCGTTCTTACCATTGGAAGACCGTGGTGTGTTTATGGCGCAAGTCCAGCTCCCAGTGGGATCAACCCAGCAACAGACACTGAAAGTGGTTGAAAAAGTAGAGAACTACTTCCTGACGGAAGAAAAGAATAATGTGTTGTCGGTATTCTCAACGGTGGGGTCCGGCCCAGGTGGTAACGGCCAAAATGTGGCACGCCTCTTCATCCGGCTGTCTGATTGGGATCAGCGTAAAGAGAGTAATAACTCTTCTTTTGCCATTATTGAACGCGCCACCAAAGTATTTAATAAAATTGCCGAAGCCAGAGTGTCAGTCAGTAGTCCGCCGGCCATTTCAGGCTTGGGTGGCTCATCAGGTTTTGATATGGAATTACAAGATCACGGCGGTTTGGGCCATGACAAATTGATGGCTGCTCGCGATCAGTTATTACAGATGGCGGCTAAAGAGCCAGCCCTGACCCGGGTGCGACATAACGGATTGGACGATAGCCCGCAGTTGCAAATAGATATCGATCAACGCAAAGCACAAGCATTGGGCGTAGCACTGGATGATATTAATAACACCCTGAAAACGGCCTGGGGTTCGACTTATGTTAACGACTTTGTTGATCGTGGGCGGGTGAAGAAAGTCTATGTGCAGTCTGAGGCCACCGCCCGTATGCTGCCGGAAGACGTTAACAAATGGTATGTCCGTAATAAAAGCGGCAGCATGGTGCCCTTCTCGGCGTTCTCTACTACCCGCTGGGAATATGGCTCACCACGATTGGAGCGCTATAACGGTTATTCTGCACTGGAGATTGTCGGTGAGGCGGTACCAGGTATCAGTACCGGTACTGCAATGGATGTTATGGAGAATCTGGTCAAACAGCTACCGAATGGTTTTGGTCTGGAGTGGACAGGCATGTCCTATCAGGAGCGGCTATCGGGTTCACAGGCCCCGGCCCTCTATGCCATCTCGTTACTGGTGGTGTTTTTGTGTTTGGCGGCATTGTATGAGAGCTGGTCAATACCGTTTTCTGTGATGTTGGTGGTGCCTCTCGGGGTTATAGGTGCGGTGGCGGCCACTTGGATGCGTGGGTTGGAGAATGACGTTTATTTCCAGGTCGGGTTGCTGACCATTATTGGCTTATCGGCCAAAAACGCCATTTTAATCGTCGAGTTTGCCAGCGAATTAAACAATAAAGGTAAAGATTTAGTCGAAGCCACTCTTGAGGCTTCCCGCCAGCGGTTGCGGCCTATTTTGATGACCTCGCTGGCATTTATCTTTGGTGTATTACCCATGGCTATCAGCCAGGGTGCAGGCTCAGGTAGCCAACATGCCGTAGGTACTGGTGTGATGGGGGGGATGATTTCAGCTACCGTGCTGGCGATTTTCTTTGTACCGCTGTTCTTTGTTCTGGTGCGTCGTCGCTTCCCAGGCAGGCCACCGCGCGCGAAAGAGTCACGAGAGCCGCTACCCCCCAAGGATGGGCCGGGTAACGAGAGCCGCCAACACACCTACGGTTTGAAAGATGACATCTGATTATGCCCAATAGATTTCAAGCTGTAGGAAGACGGCAAGCAAGAGAATCCCGATGAGCTGACATCAAGTCAGTGATTCGGGTGAACGAGAGACGCCAACACACCTACGGTTTGAAAGATGACGGGCATAAAAAAGGCAGAGCCAATATGGTCTCTGCCTTTCTGGCGAGCGATTTTTCGCCCCTGGGTGTAATAAGTCAATCGTTAAAACAACAAAAAGATAGTTACTCTTACTGCCGGTTTATTCGCTTATGCCTTACGCAGCATAGCATCGATAAACTCTTTCCACGTGCTTAACTCAAATTCAACCATAACATCCTCTCTAATTATCGCGGCCAATTATACGCCTATTTTTTGAACAGTCAAAATTGAAAGTAAGCTACCTAACGGTTGAAATGAGATCTGTCGCAGAGATCTTGAATTTTGCCCTGTCACTGAGTTTCCTCAGCCAGCATTACATCACTTGCCTGTTTTATCATTCGAGAGTAGCGTGCTCAGATATATAGGGGTAAACGCCGTTTTTGACAAAACCCGTTATTGGCAAAATACAGAGCACAACCATGAAACACTCCATCGACTCATTAAAAGAGCTGGGCCGTTATGATGATGCGGTGGCAATGGCGCTGGACTTACTGCGTCGTTCACCAGATAACGCCAGTCTGCTGTATAAGATTGCCTCACTGTATGATGTGCAGGGGTTGGAGTTGCAGGCAATCCCATTCTATCGGGCCGCTATTGAGCACAATCTGGTAGGTAAAGAGTTGCAGGAGGCTTATTTGGGGCTGGGCAGCACTTATCGCGCTCTGGGGTTATATCAAGAGTCACTGGATACATTTGACCGCGCGTTAGCCCATTTCCCACAAGCGAAAGAGATTACCTTATTCCGCGCCATGACACTGTATAACCTCGGTGAAACCAAAGAGGCAGTCGCTGCGTTATTGATATTGCTGGCTGAAACCTCAAACCATCAGGACATCAGCCTCTACCAAAAAGCGATTCGCCAATATGCCGCTAACCTTGACCGTATTGGCTAAACCAACAGCTCAGTTCTGATTACCGCCGCGCTCAACAACGCATAGCCGTCTGGATTCAAATCACATTTTCCCGCATTATGGGCAAATTGCTCCCCTTGAGCCGGCAGTCGTCTATACGGCTGACCTGATTTGCCATTCTAGCCGAGGTATTATTTTTCCATGTCAGATAGCCTAGCCACTCCATCATTGCGCCTTTATGGCATTAAAAATTGCGATACCATAAAAAAGGCCCGCCGCTGGCTGGAAGAGCAAGGTATTGCCTATCAGTTTCACGATTATCGTGCAGACGGATTGAGTGACGAACGCCTGCAAGGTTTTATCGATCAACTGGGTTGGGAACCATTGCTCAATACGCGCGGTACCACCTGGCGTAAATTGCCACAAGCCCAACGTGATGCAATAACCGATGCTCTGGCCGCCAAAGCGCTGATGCTAGAACAGCCAGCCATAATTAAACGCCCGCTACTGGAAGCCACCAATGGCGAAATGCTGCTGGGCTTCAAAACGGAAAGTTATCAACTTTTTATTCAACAACATAATATTAAACAACACGTTATCGAGGTGCAATAACATGATCTGTCCGGTAATCGAACTGGCCCAACAATTAATTAAACGCCCGTCGCTCAGCCCTTCTGATGCGGGCTGCCAGGCGATCATGATTAAGCGCTTAGAGGCTATCGGTTTTACGGTAGAACCTATGAATTTTGGCGATACCCTTAATTTCTGGGCCTGGCGCGGCGAAGGTGAAACCTTGGCATTTGCCGGTCATACCGATGTGGTCCCCACCGGTGATGAAAGCCATTGGAGCAGCCCACCGTTTGAACCGACCATTCGTGATGGCATGCTGTATGGCCGTGGTGCCGCCGATATGAAAGGTTCACTGGCTGCAATGGTGGTCGCCGCCGAACGTTTTGTCGCGGCTCATCCAGAACATAAAGGCCGGCTGGCATTTATGATTACCTCCGATGAAGAAGCCAAGGCCATTAACGGTACGGTCAAAGTCGTGAATGCGTTGATGGCGCGTAACGAGCGGCTGGATTACTGTCTGGTTGGCGAACCCTCCAGTACTGACCGAGTCGGCGATGTGGTGAAAAATGGCCGCCGGGGTTCTATTACTGCCAACTTGCGTATCCATGGAATTCAAGGGCACGTGGCCTATCCTCATTTAGCGGATAATCCGGTTCACCGTGCCATGCCAGCCCTGAATGAGCTGGTTGCTACACAATGGGATGAAGGCAATGAGTTCTTCCCCGCCACCAGTATGCAGATCGCCAATTTGCATGCCGGAACCGGCAGCAATAATGTGATTCCCGGTGAGTTCTATGTGCAGTTCAACTTCCGTTTCAGTACAGAACTGACTGACAGCATGATTAAGCAGCGAGTAGAGGCGCTGTTGAAACGCCATCAACTAAATTACACCCTCGAGTGGGTGTTGTCTGGTCAACCCTTTCTTACCGCAAGGGGTGCGCTGGTCGATGCAGTAATTAATGCTGTTGAGCACTACACTGAAATCACGCCGCAACTGTTAACCACCGGGGGCACCTCTGATGGCCGTTTTATCGCGTTAATGGGTGCTCAAGTGGTGGAGTTAGGGCCGGTTAATGCCACTATCCATAAAGTGAATGAATGTGTTCACGCCGCTGACTTGCAACTACTGAGCCGGATGTATCAGCGAATTATGGAGCAGCTCATCGCATGACAGCTAATACATTAACACCAGAGATGCTTACCGGCCGTTCAACCGATCATCTGACGGTGTTAAGCGGCAACCATCGCCTGCAACCACAAGCTGTTGCGGCCTTTCAGGCTATGCAACAAGCCGCTAAACGAGCGGGGTTTGATTTACAACCTGCCAGCACTTTTCGCGATTTTGACCGCCAATTAGCGATCTGGAATGGTAAATTTCGCGGTGAGCGACCAGTATTAGATAAAGACAGCCAGCCGATAGAGATTTGCCAACTTGATGCTCAGGCTCGTTGTGAGGCTATTTTACGCTGGTCTGCCCTGCCGGGAGCCAGCCGCCATCACTGGGGCAGTGATCTGGATATTTACGATCCCTCCCTGTTGCCCGCAGAGACTAAATTACAGCTGGAGCCATGGGAATACCAAGCGAGTGGCTATTTTTATCCGTTGACCCAGTGGCTGGATGTTCATATGGCTGAATTTGGTTTTTACCGGCCATTTAGCGAGGATAACGGCGGTATTGCAGCAGAACCTTGGCACCTAAGTTATCGCCCGTTAGCTGCGGCGGCGGAACATTTACTGACACCCAACATTCTACTAGAAGCTTGGCAATCACAGGATGTGGCAGGCAGTGAGTGGCTGACAAGCCATTTACCCATGATTTTTTCGCGATTTATTCATACCCTATAGATTCCAAGATGCAGGAAGTCGGCAAGCGAGAATAAGGTTGATTAATCCCGACGTGCTTACGCAGTCAGGTGATTCAGGTTCTTGAGTGCAGCCACACCGGCAGTTTGAAAGATGACAGGTATATCAACGGAAGGAACTTAACCATGCACTGGTTAGCAGATTATTGGTGGATCATACTTATCCTGCTTGCGGGTATTATCTTAAACGGCATCAAAGAGTTACGCCGTCTTGATCATAAAAGCTTTTTAAAAAACAAACCAGAATTACCACCTCATCGCGATAACAATGCGCAATGGGACGACGATGACGACTGGCCGGATAAGAACAAGAAAAAATAAGTAAAGCTCGAGTCACATCAAACGAAGGGGCCAGCCCCCTTCGTCAGGGTGAATTACCTCGCTGCAATATCGTCACGCAAATGGTCGATAGCCAGTTTGAGCATTGGTTGATTAATACCATGCCCAGTATTGGCATCCAGACTCAGTGTTACGCGGCAGCCCAAAGCCATTAAGCTACTGGTTGCAGCCTTGGCATGTTCCACACGAATCACCCCATCCTGCTCACCATGAATAAAATGGATCACCACGTCAGCGATGGGTTGCTGTGGTAACGTCGCAAAACGGCCACTAAACGCAATAACTTGCCCGGCTAATTGCGGCTGAGCTTTCACCCCCTCCAATGACATAATCGTGCCCTGAGAAAAACCGACCAGGGTGGTCTGCTGTGCCCCAAGGCCACTCTTCTGTTGCCAATAACGTATAATATCAATGAATTGCGACATCACCGCATCAACTCGCTCCTGACGATTATCCTCAGTAACACCTTGCACTGAGAACCACTGACGCCCACTCCCCATGTTGCTGGCGAATATACCATCAACACTGACGACCAGCGCCTGAGGAAAGGCTTGTGCAAAATGGCTACCGACCGGTGCCATTCCAGCGGCGCTATCACCAACACCATGAAACAATAATATTAATTGTTCTGGCGTTGCCGGTTGCTGCACTACGATAGAAGTCTGATTCATCAAGCGGCCTTTAATCATTAAATGACAATAACGTTACTATACGCTGCTGGTTTCGGAGAGATATTGGGTTTTATTGATGGAGTTGGTGGGAATTATTGAAGGTAACGGCGGATGCGGGATCTGACTCGGTGGATAGTCGATTGCTCGAGTAATTTATTATCAACAAAACAGGCCAATTAGCCTGTATTCATTATCATTATAAGCAGATGAGATCAAAGAGGTTTTACTATCACTTCACCTTTGCGCTCAGCAACTTCTTTAGCAGCCATAAATCGTTTGAACATTTCGACTTTGCCATCATGAATCGCTTTAAAATCAATTTTACCCTTCGTGTGGGTAGTGCCGCGTTCGTATCGCATAACAAGCCCCATCATTTAGGTAGGTGAGATTACGCTCTCTGGCAAACCGCTTAACATACCTTGGATATATCGTATTAAGGCTTCGTTCTCAGCAGAGAAATACAGACGTTGTGTGCTTTCAATGTCAGCCACCCTGAGCATGAAGTCAACTAACGCGCTATAGAGATAATGTAACTCATGTAGCAATAGGTCAATTGAGCCTTCAGGCTTTGCAAATATCTGTGTCGGGTTTAGCTCTTCCTGCTGCCTATTGTAAAAACTGGCAACAAAAACGAGTAATCCTCTGATTTTTTTACCAATCATACTGTGCATAGTGACTGCCGCCACAGGATCTAAAGAGGGGGGGGACAGAACATTAGCCTCACGGTGATGGAACGTTTTTCATCTCCCGCAAAAACAAATTCAATATCAATGTACCCCATGCCATCTTCAATTTTTACTAATCCTTCAGTGACCAATCTGTGCGTGTGCATCTAGCCTGGTATCCTCGCTATACTCATCCTGAATATGGCGAATACCTTACCTTAAGAGCCTCTTCGACACATCATGAGAAATTGAGTTTTAAGACAATAAAAGATAACTGTCATCAACCCTCTGCCATCCCCTCGGCTGCCTCTTGCCGCCAACGCGCCACTAATGCTTTTCGCCCTGTGAGGGCTAGATTATTAACAATCTGCGCGGGCGAAATACCTTGCTGTAAATAATACCGTAATGCAGGAAGGGGTAATTGGCTGCGTAATAATAAACGCTGTAGAGCGGGTAAGCTCGCTTCTAACGGCCGAAAAGCAAAGGCAAAACCAGCCAGTTCACGCCAGTCGTCGTCATTTAAGGAAATGTCAGGTTGTTGAGGCGGGGATAACGATAAGGGCGTTGGGATGTCTACCCATTGTTGCAACCAATACCAATCACGCTCTAATTGCTGCCGTGCTGCCTCACAGAGCGATTGCCCCGCCGGACTCAAGGGTGATACCGCCATTGCCGCGTAACAGCCGCTGCTGGCTTCCTTATGGCTACCAATACGCACCAGATGAAAGCCACAGGCACGCCAGAAGCATTCTAATTCGGGGGTATAACCAAAACTGACTGAAATATAATCAAGCCTCTCGCGCAGCCCACACGCAAGCTCGGCGGCAATCATCTGCCGGGCTATCCCCTGCCGCCGCCATGACGGTGCGACGGCGACTCGACTGATTCGCCGCGACCGTAAGGTGGGTGCATGCCATTGCCCACTATGTGCCGCCAGTGACTGAGCCACCAAACTCCCCTTTGGCCGCCGTTTCCCTGCCCAAACGGCATGGGCTAATGCACTGCTAAGCCCCCCCTCATCCACCAGCCACAGTGCACCAATGACTGAATCAGCCACCTTGGCCGCAGAAAAATGCATCCCCGGCGCATCCATCAAACGCCGCAAATCAAGGGGGGTGGTGCGATAATGCGCACTGGCAAGCAAACCATAAAAACGTCGCAGCAATTCGGGGTAGTGCAGCCAATCGCGCTGCTTACAGGGCATAATATCGACTGACGCTGAGAGAGATTCGCGGCACGGTAGCTCATCGTCAAATAGCATAACTTCATCCACGACACGCTCTAGCGGATCACCGCTGGCCCAACGAATAGGGTCTGTTAGCGCCAAAGGGTGCCAATCGTGTAGTGTTGTACAGAACTTCAACAAGAAACCACGCCCGGTGCCTTCGTAACCCTGTACGGTGGTGGTTAATAATGCCCGTGGGAAGTACACCAATAACGCCGATAGGAGTGTGGCAGGGATAGCCGCAGCCTCATCAATCAATAACCAGTCAATGCCGCTGACATCGTTTAACCGACAGTAGTCTAATAGTGCATCCAGCGCCCAGAAGTGCGCTCGTTCTCCCGCGCACTGATTCAGCACTTGTGTGGCCGCTTTACCCGGCCCGGTAACCCAGCAGCGACCGGGCCACTGCGCTACCAACATACCGGCCAGCGTCGATTTACCGCGCCCACGGGCTGCCGTCAGCACCCAAGTGCCGCGTTCTGCCTGCATTAGGCGTTGAAGGATAGTTTGCTGTTCCGTGGTAGGAGAACCGTCGGGCTGCTGCCAGTCTGGGCGAGAGTACACCATAGGCATAGCTAGCGGCTGGTTCTGTTGCCACAAAATAACATCAGGATCAGCCTGAAGTTGACGTTGCAGATGGTGAATAAAATTCGGTGTAGTGATGGGGGTTAGTTGTTCACTCCAGCGCAAACTATCAGCGTCTGGTAAGCACGGCCACCTATCCCACTGCGGCACTAATAGCACCAGCCAGCTCCCAGCTTGCAATGCGCCGGCCAGCACCGCCAGTGCTTCGGTATTCAAACCATCGGTGGCATCAAATACGCCATGTAACCCTTCCTGCCCGAGTAAGGTTTTTGCCGCTGTCGGGTGAATTGCATTGCCAGTGTCAGGGGCCTGTTCTGCTATCCATAACCAATCACCCGGCAATTGCTGACGCAGATTTAATGCCTGCTGGCGCGACCAATCCGCGCAACCGCTGAGGACCAGTAAACGCCGTATCCCCTGCCGTGCCATTAGTGGTTGGCTGAGCACAATTTGATGGATCACGTTACGATTTACCGATCACCAGTGAAAGCAAGCCCGCGGCGATCAACGGCCCAACCGGAACGCCTCTGAATAACGCAACCCCCAGTACCGTTCCGACCAATAGCCCTGCCACCACGGACGGTTGGTGAGTCATCAACGACACGCCACGCCCGCCTAACCAAGAGACCGCAACCCCGACCACAATGGCTAATATCGATTTCCACTGCACAAAGGAGTGCAGCACCTCGCTGGCGCTAATTTTACCACTAGCAATCGGCGTCATCACGCCAATGGTCAGAATCAAAATACCGATGGTTAAGCCATACTTTTCTATCCATGGGAAAAACTGATTTAACGGAGTAATACGAATGGCGAGTAGTGTCAGAATAGCTAATGTGACGGTCATATTGTGGCTAATGATGCCAAGCGCAGCCAACGCCAATAGAATCAATAAAGTTGGATCAAGAGCGGCCATGGTTATCCCTGCCTTGCAATAAATGCCGGCAGCTAGCGTGCCGGTAAGAGGAAAGTGGTCTTATGATAATCTATTTATACTTTTCGTACCTGACGCTACAGCGCTGTTCGCTGTAACGCCAATGATTTTAGCTGATCAGTTTAACGGGTGGAGAACGTGTTGCAGCTATTAGGATCACCGCTATCGAAACCACGTTTAAACCAGGTATAGCGCTGTTGTGATGTGCCATGAGTGAAGCTATCCGGGACGACACGCCCTTGCCTTTGCTGCTGTAAGCGATCATCCCCAATCGCCTGTGCCGCATTTAGTGCCGCTTGTAAATCACCCACTTCCAACACCTGCTGGTCTTCCATCGCTTTGCCCCACACACCGGCAAAGCAGTCCGCCTGCAATTCCATTTTGACCGAGAGACGATTAGCTTCAGCCTGAGATGCACCCTGCTGCTGCTGACGCACTTTAGTATCAATACCCATCAAATGCTGCACATGGTGGCCAACTTCATGAGCAATCACATAGGCCTGAGCAAAGTCGCCCCCCGCCCCCAGTTTATTCTTCATATCTTCATAGAAAGATAAGTCGATATAAACCGTGCTATCTGCTGGGCAATAAAACGGCCCCATAACGGACTGACCGGTACCGCAACCGGTGCGCGTTGCACCACGATACATCACCAGTTTAGGCTCCTGATAGGTGCGCCCCATTTTTTGGAAAATAGGTTTCCAGGCGTCTTCTGTATCCGCCAGAACGACCGAGGTGAATTTGGCATATTGGTCATCTTTAGTGCTGACTGAACTTGGAGAACGTGGCTGTGTTTGAGTTTGTGACATCGGATCACTGCCATTTAACAGCGGGGTCAAGTCAACCCCGTAGTAGCCCGCAACCAACACCACAATCAGAATAACAATACCGCCCTTGCCGCCAATCGGAGGCCGGAACCCACCACCGCCCCCGGATGCGTCCCCGCGCCTATCTTCTACATTGTCACTTTCACGACGACCTTGCCAACGCATAGCAATACTCCCAGATATTTTCCTTACATATTATCGTAGGAAATCTGTCGAGCTAATACCATTAAAAGCTTAAATGATTGGTGTTATTAGGGGAGTTGGGCATTCAAATACATGCTCAAAGTACTTAGCGGCACAACCAGACGGCAAGTGAGAGACAAATCTGTCTGGAGCAGAACTAAACGCTGCTTGCTGCGGCTGGCCCAAAGAGGGGCTGAGTGGTGAACATAGCTAACAATGCTGTAGCGTTAAGAAAGAAAAGCATGGGGGAGATAGCGACTATCTCCCCTGCGCCAGACAAAACGGAATCGATTGCGCGGTTAGTCTAATTTTACGCCGATACGGTGTGCAACTTCTTCGTAGGCTTCAATCAAACCACCCAGGCTTTGACGGTAACGGTCTTTGTCCATCTTGTTCAGGGTTTCCTTATCCCATAAACGGCTGCCATCAGGTGAGAACTCATCACCCAACACCACTTCATCACCGAACAAACCGAACTCCAACTTGAAGTCCACCAGGATTAAACCGGCATCATCAAACAGTTTACTCAACACATCATTCGCCAGATAGCTCAGCTCTTTCATGCGGGCCAATTGTGCTTCTGTCGCCCAGCCAAAGGTCTTGCAATAAGACTCATTGACCATTGGGTCATGCATGGCATCGTTTTTCAAAAACAGGTCGAACAGTGGTGGGTTTAGTTGCAAACCTTCTTCTATTCCTAAGCGTTTTACCAACGAGCCTGCGGCACGGTTACGGATAACACACTCAACTGGGATCATTTCCAGTTTTTTGACCAACACTTCGGTATCTGACAGCAAGCGTTCCATTTGCGTTGGAATACCGGCTTCTTCCAATTTAGTCATAATGAAATAGTTAAATTTGTTATTTACCATTCCCTTACGATCGAATTGTTCAATGCGCTGACCATCCAGTGCTGACGTATCGTTACGGAACTCCAATACCAATAGGTCAGGATTTTCGGTGGTATAGACGGTCTTCGCCTTCCCACGATACAACTCAGCTAGCTTTTGCATCTTATTACTCCAGTGATATGCGATAAACAGACCTTTCGTGCTTGAAGCCGCAGGGTTAGCGCGTTCGCTCACCCGAATCACTTACCGATGTAAGTTCATCGGAATTTGTTCACTTGCTGCCTTCCTGTAACCCCAGTTACTTTAGGTATAAATAAGGAAAGGGGCCGAAGCCCCTTTGATTTTATTTGGTATTTGTAGCACCAGTTTGGCTAAATGCTGCCTGGAACACCGCGACCAGAGCATCGTTCTGAGACTGAGTCAGAGTATGCCCTTTCGGACCGATGAACTGTAAGCTACTGCGGTTATCGAGATCACCGACCTGTAACTTATAATCGCCTTCTGGCAATTCAGGGTCTTTGGCACCCAACGCATCCCAACTGCCGCTACTCATGGATTTATTGGTAACGTTAATCGAACCTTGTGGGCGGCTACGATCAGTAACCTTCATGCCAATCTTCTCAAGGGCGGCTGGCAGACGTTCCCACAATACAGCATAAGGGGCACGTACAATCAGTTGCGGTAAACCAGTATCATCGCTGCCGCTTTGAACATCTAGCGTGCCGACTTTACGGGAAGCCTGACTGCTTTCGCTATCAGAACGCACCTTATCCAGACCTTCGATAATGGCATTCAGCATTGCACCGTTGTAGCGCTGGATTTCGGTATAGCTGGTGACCGGTTGCCCACCTTGCTGTAAAGCAAGAGATTTCACCACTAACACCAACTGATAACCTTGCTCCTGCACGCTTATCTGATAACGGCCTTCAAACTGCACGTCTTCATCTGCACGGTTCCATTTGACCCAGTCAGTTGTCAACGTTTGGCTGGCATCCTGACGGCTGGCTATCGCCCAGTTTTTATCCTGTAGAACGCGGGTAACTTGCGCCCAAAGATTACGGTTTTGCGGGCTATTCTCTAACAATAGCTTGCTGGTATCGTTAGCATTTTCAGCGCGAGAACCGCTAAGCAATGCCAGTGGTTGTACCGGAGGACGGATGTCCAACTGTTTGCCCACAGCACCTTGAGAGTTGACGGAACGGATATCAAACTCACCATTTTGTATCGGCAGAATCATCCCTGCTGGTGAGTTAAGCGGCTTTAGCCCCGGAGCTTCAAGATAAGACTCGTCACCACCAACCTGGCGTTTGTAGCGTTGGTCAGTGGAGCAACCTGCCAGCAGCATTGCCAGCGAAACACCCACTACCGTTACCACCGTCGACTTTTGCAATGTTATTGCCATCAAATTTCCCTAAGAGTTACAGCAAACCAGCGCTTTTCAGCGCATCTTCCACAATCCGTTTAGCCGGGTCAGTCAGTGGGGTCATTGGCAGACGAAGAGTGTCATTCGCCATTAATCCCAGCTTCTTCGCGGCCCATTTCACCGGAATTGGGTTTGCTTCTACAAATAAATGCTGATGCAACGGCATCAAGCGCTGATTCAAACGGCGTGCTTCTGCAAAGTTACCCTGTGCAGCCAAGGCACAAAGTTCAGCCATTTCGCGCGCAGCAATGTTAGCTGTCACCGAAATAACCCCTTTGCCGCCCAGTTGCATGAAGTCCAGTCCGCTCGCATCGTCACCACTGAGCAGGATGAAATCTTCATCATCAACCAGCACTTGGATCTGACTAACCCGACTTAAGTTCCCTGTTGCTTCTTTAACAGCAACAATATTTTTAATTTTGGCTAAGCGAGCAATGGTCGGCGGTAACATATCGCAACCGGTACGCGAAGGCACATTATAGAGAATTTGTGGCAAATCGGTACTTTCAGCAATCGCTTTGAAGTGTTGATATAACCCTTCCTGCATTGGCCGATTATAATATGGCGTGACAGTCAAACATCCCACCACACCGGTATTATTAAACCGTTGGGTGAGAGAAATTGCTTCGGAGGTGGCATTAGCGCCGGTTCCGGCAATGACTGGGATTCGGCCGTCGGCCAGTTCGAGCGTCTGCATGACCACATCGACATGTTCGTCATGGTTCAGTGTTGCAGACTCACCAGTTGTGCCCACGGAGACAATCGCCGCAGTACCACTGGTTACATGGTAATCAATCAGTTTCTTCAGGCTTGCACGATCGACCGCACCTTTGTCGTCCATCGGCGTTACCAGTGCAACTATGCTTCCTGTAAACATTGGACTTCCCGTAAACATTGCCCACCCCCTCCTTAAACAAGTTCCTCATGGTACTTTTGACCTCTATCCAAAAGCAAGCAAACAACTGTGTTGTAAGCGCTTGGCAGCAGGTTTTTTTTATGTTTACCATGGTAACCCCAAAGAGCATGACAGGAAGAGCGATTTTGCCGCAGCTTGATGAACATTATCTGGTCATTACCGCACTGGGTGCTGACCGCCCAGGAATCGTGAATACCATCACCCGCCATGTCAGTAGCTGCGGTTGTAATATTGAAGATAGCCGGCTAGCCATGTTCGGTGAGGAGTTCACATTTATTATGCTGCTTTCAGGCAGTTGGAATGCGATTACCCTACTGGAGTCCACCTTACCGCAAAAAGGGGCAGAGCTTGATTTGCTAATTGTGATGAAGCGAACCAACGCTCAGGACCAAAAAGCAATGCCTGCCACAGTATGGGTAAAAGTTGAAGTCAATGACTCCCCCCATATTATTGAACGGTTTACCAACTTGTTTCATTGTCACAATATGAATATCGCCGAGTTGGTTTCCAAAACTCAGCCGGCTGAAGGCGGCAACCCCCCTCGGTTGCATATCCAGATTAGTGCGCACAGTCCCGCCAGCCAAAACAGTTCGATAATTGAACACGCTTTTTATCAGCTATGTACAGAACTCAACGCGCAAGGCAGTATTAGCGTTGTGAACTATCCACAGCATGACTCACGAATGGAGAGTTAGTAATGAGCCCATTGAAAGCCGGTGATATAGCGCCGAAGTTTAGTTTGCCCGACCAAGATGGCGAGCAGATTAGTTTGGCCGACTTCCAGGGACAACGTGTCTTGGTCTACTTCTACCCTAAAGCCATGACACCAGGCTGTACTGTTCAGGCCTGCGGTCTGCGCGACAACATGGATGAATTGAAGAAAGCGGGTGTCGAAGTGCTCGGTATTAGTACCGATAAACCTGAAAAGCTGTCACGTTTCGCTGAAAAAGAGCTACTGAACTTCACATTGCTGTCTGATGAAGATCATCAGGTCGCAGAGCAGTTTGGTGTCTGGGGCGAAAAAAGCTTTATGGGTAAAACCTACGATGGTATCCACCGTATCAGTTTCTTAATTGATGCCGACGGTAAGGTGGAGCATGTGTTTGATAATTTCAAAACCACCAACCACCACGATATCGTAGTGGATTACTTGCGCCAAAGTGCCTGAGTGATTAGTTAGTCAGAAGAGCAAAAAAAGAGCGCTCAAACGCTCTTTTTTATTCGTCATATCTTCATATACTCTAAATAATTCGAGTTGCAGGAAGGCGGCAACTAAGTGAAGCCCCAAGAGCTTACATAAGTAAGTGACTGGGGTGAACGAAGGCAGCCAACGCAGATGCAGCTTGAAGTATGACGAGTATAAGTTAATCTGCGTCGGGGATAAACTCCTCCGGCCAGGCATGAATAACCGCTTTCACCAGCGTAGCTAACGGGATGGCAAAGAATACCCCCCAAAAGCCCCACATGCCGCCAAAAATGATCACTGACAGAATAATCACCAAAGGATGTAGGTTTACGGCCTCAGAGAACAGTACCGGCACCAGCAAGTTACCATCCAGCCCTTGTACTACCAGATAGGCGATAAAAAGTGTCCAGAAATCGGCCCCAACCCCCCACTGGAATAACGCCACCAACACTACTGGAATAGTGACAATCACTGCGCCAATATAAGGGATCAGTACCGAGAAGCCGACTAACACCGCCAATAACAGCGCGTAATTCATACCCATAACAAAGAACACTAAATACGTGGCGATGCCAACAATCACCATCTCCAATACTTTGCCACGAATATAATTGGTTATCTGCTGGTTCATTTCCAGCCAGACTTGCCCAGCCAGACCGCGATTACGCGGTAAAATACGCCGTACTGCATTCAGCATCTGCTCTTTATCTTTGAGCAGGAAAAACAGCATCAGTGGCACCAGAATCAAATAAATTGCCAATGTCAGTAAACCTATCAATGAAGCGAGAGAGATTTTAACCACGGACTCCCCCATCCCCGACAGCTTGCTTCGCAGATTTTCTGCCATCATATCGACAATGCCGGCATCCACCAGCGCGGGATAACGCGAAGGTAATTTATGAGCAAACGCATTGAATTTATTAAGCATTTTCGGCATATCTGATATCAGATTATTGCCCTGTTGCCACACCGTTGGCGCCACAACAAATACCGCCAGTAGTGTGATACCACCGAAAATCACCAGTACGATACTGGCCGCCCATGGGCGCGAACAACCAATACGTTGTAATCGGGCGGTTGGCCATTCTAACAAATACGCCAACACGATCGCCGCCAGCAGAGGAGCCAAAATGCCACTGAAGAAGTAGAGAATGCAGAATCCAGCCAACAGAATAACCAATAAAGCGATAACCTGCGGGTCGGTAAAACGCCGACGATACCACTGTAACAACAGCTCTAGCATCCGTAATTGCTCCTTAAGTGCCATGAGAGATCGACAAATTAGTCGATCCCTTTAACCGCCCCGACATGCAGGGACATAACGAAGGTAAATTGTTTTCGTCAGACGTTCCCTTATCTCCACATGCTGGCTAAGATAGTTGCGGGCCTCAGCACGGATGTTGAGCTTAACCTTTGACGTATTTGATGCTATTTATGTGATCTATACCCAATTGTACTGGAGAGTAGAGTAAGGAAGAAGAACTCTTACACATCTCGGAGTCTAATTGTCATTACATTAGCAAGGGCAGCCTCGTTTATGACTTATCGGTTAACTAAAACAGGTCGGTTAAGTAAGACAATGATCGCCACACTACTCAGTAGCTTGCTGCTCACTGGCACAATACCTGCCAGCGCTGAGACACAAGACCTGCTGCCCGATATTGGTACCTCTGCGGGTGCCACTTTGAGTATCGATCAGGAAAAGGCAATGGGGGATTTTTATGTCCGCCAAATGCGCGCCAGCACACCGCTGATTTATGACCCGCTATTGACTCAATATATCAATACGCTGGGTAATCGGCTGGTCGCCAATGCCTACTCAGTACGTACGCCGTTTCATTTCTATTTAGTGAATAACGATCAAATTAACGCTTTTGCTTTCTTCGGTGGCAATGTGGTGCTCCACTCTGCCCTGTTCCGCTATACCGAAAACGAAAGTGAACTAGCATCTGTATTAGCACATGAAATATCTCATGTGACTCAACGCCATCTGGCGCGCGCGATGGAAGAACAGCAAAGAATGGCGCCGCTGACGTGGGTCGGGGTACTAGGTTCTATTCTGTTAACCATGGCCAGCCCACAAGCAGGGATGGCGGGTTTGAGCGGCACGTTAGCAGGCGCTCAACAAGGCGTCATCAGCTTTACTCAAGGCAACGAACAGGAAGCTGACCGTATAGGTATTCAGGTATTACAGCGTTCGGGGTTTGATCCGCAGGCCATGCCTAACTTCCTGCAAAAATTAGCCGATCAGTCACGATATACATCAAAACCACCGGAAATGCTGCTGACTCACCCCTTACCAGATAGCCGTTTATCTGATGCGCGTAACCGTGCTAATCAGATGAAACCGCACCCTATCGCGTCATCACAAGATTACTTATTCGCCAAAGTTCGTATTCTGGGCATGTATGGCTCAACTGAGAACAGCCTCACGCCAGACCTGCTGGAAACATTGAGTAAAGGCACGGTGCGCGAGCAATTGGCGGCCAAATACGGTCAGGCCATTTTATGGTATCAGGCCAAAAAGTACGATGAAGCCCGCAATCTGTTACAGCCCCTGTTAGCGCAACAACCGGGCAATATTTGGTTCCTTGATTTGATGACTGATATCGATCTGGGGCAAAACAAAGCCGCCGCCGCCATTGCCCGCCTGCAAGCGGCAACCGCTAAACAAAATGATGAGCCGGTGTTGCAATTGAACCTGGCCAACGCTTATGTCCAAGGTGGCCAACCGGCGGCAGCAGTCAAGATACTAAATCGCTACACCTTTGCTAATCCAAACGACCCTAATGGCTGGGATCTGTTAGCCCAGGCAGCAGCTGCACTGGGTTTACGTGATCAGGAACTGGCTGCTCGGGCAGAGAGCCTGGCTTTGAGCGGCAAATTGCCACAGGCCATCGGCCTGCTCAGCGATGCCAGTGCTCGGGTGAAATTGGGGAGTCTGGAACAGGCGCGTTATGATGCGCGCATTGACCAGTTACGCCAGCTAGATAAGCGCTTCCAGAAATACCAGAAGTCTTAAGGAAATTTATCATGAAAGATGTCACGTTTTATCATAATCCACGCTGCTCTAAAAGCCGGGAAACCCTCGCGCTGGTTGAACAGCAGGGGATTCAGCCACAGGTCATATTATATTTAGACAATCCACCGTCTGTGGCGGGGTTAAAAGCGTTACTGCAACAACTCGGCTTTCATGACGCGCGGCAGCTTATGCGCACCAAAGAAGATCTCTACCGAACACTGAATTTGGCAGATGAGACACTGACTCAGGATCAGTTACTGCAAGCGATGAGCGATAATCCAAAACTTATCGAGCGCCCAATTGTGGTTTATAACGGCCAGGCACGTATCGGCCGCCCGCCTGAGCAGGTGCTTGAGATTTTACCGTAACTTGATTGCAACCCATGATTGAACGCTGCGTATCGAAGCGAGGCCGATGGAAGGACCGAGTCACCAACGCAGCGCCCCCTACCACTTGCCAAAGGAAGGGGATTAAAGGCTAAGAGTTTCTTTTACAAAAGGAATGGTGAGCTTACGCTGGGCGGTGATAGAGGCCCGATCAAGTTGATCCAGGGTCATAAACAGTGTGCGCATTTCCCGATCCAACCGTTTTAGCAAGAAACGGCCGACGTCTTCGGGTAATTCAAAACCACGCAATTTGGCACGTAACTGTAAAGCCTGCAATTTTTCATCATCCGACAACGGCTGCAATTTATAGATCTGCCCCCAATCCAAGCGAGAAGCTAAATCAGGCAAACCGAGATTTAATTGCCGTGGTGGGCGATCACCGGTAATCAATAAACGGGTACGGCCGGTTTCAACAATGCGGTTATAGAGATTAAAGATCGCCATTTCCCACTGCTCATCGCCCGCGATACACTCAATGTTATCAATACAAACCAGCGCCAACTGCTCCATACCATCTAATACTTCGGGTACAAAATAGGCACGTTTATCGAGCGGGACATAGCCTACCGCCTCGCCTTTTTGCGATAACTCCGCACAAGCTGCATGTAATAGATGGCTCCGGCCACCGCCTTCGCGCGACCAAAAATAGATATAACTGCCGTGGGACTGATGAACAGTGGACTGGATCGCCGCTAACAGGGACGGGTTCTCCCCCGGATAAAAACTGGCAAAAGTTTCATCATCGGGAAGATAGAGTGGCAGTGAAAGCTGTGCCGGCGTATTCAGAAGCACCTCAACCAACAAAACGGGCGGGAAAACGTGGCAAGCTTACCACAAAAATTAACAACAGCATAAAAACCTGATCTGAAGCGAAAAACTGGCCGAACCCACAATAACTGCCCGGCCAGATATCACTTTTTATTGCACCGATATTAACGTGTGGACTCGTCTTCCTGGGCGTCAATAATCTCTTCTTCAGGGCGAATCAGACTGATCACTTTAAACAGCAAGCTCAAGCCAATCCCCACAACCGTTGCTAAAGCCATGCCTTTCAGTTCAGTTGCGCCGATGTTCACTTTCGCGCCACTCACCCCGATGATCAGGATAACGGAGGTTAAGATCAGGTTTTGTGCTTTGTTATAATCAACTTTTGACTCGATCAGCACGCGGATACCTGATGCGGCAATAACACCGTACAGCAGTAGTGAAACACCGCCCATCACCGGTACTGGCACCGCTTGAATGGCAGCAGCCAATTTACCGATACAAGACAGCATGATCGCCAGAATCGCCGCGCCACCTATCACCCAAGTACTGTAAACACGAGTGATCGCCATAACACCGATATTCTCACCATACGTGGTATTGGGGGTTGAGCCAAAGAAGCCGGAAATCACCGTCGAAATACCGTTGGCAAACATCGAGCGATGCAAACCAGGGTCACGAATCAAATCTTTTTTCACGATATTAGCAGTCACCACCAAGTGACCGATATGTTCAGCAATAACCACCAGCGCCGCAGGCAAGATGGTCAAAATAGCGAACCATTCAAAACGTGGGGTATAAAACGTCGGTAAGGCAAACCAATGGGCCTGACTAATCGGGGTTAAATCAACCACCCCCATCACGAATGACAAAGCATAACCGACCAACACACCGATCAAGATAGGGATAATGGCGAAGAAGCCACGGAACAGCACCGATCCCAGAATGGTTACCCCTAACGTCACCATTGAAATGATAATAGTGGTTGAATCTACTGTCACACCTTGGGAGGGCAATAATCCGGCCATACCCGCAGCAACGCCAGCTAACTCAAGGCCGATAACGGCAACAATCGCCCCCATCGCCGCGGGCGGGAACAGCACATTCAGCCAACCCGTTCCGGCTTTTTTCACAATCAGCGCCACCAGACAAAACAGCACGCCGCACATGATAAAACCACCCAAGGCAACTTCGTATCCCAAGGGCAATAGCAGCAGTACCGGTGAGATAAACGCAAAACTTGAGCCGAGGTAAGCCGGGATTTTTCCCTTACAAATAAACAGATAGAGCAAGGTTCCGATACCGTTGAACAGCAGCACCGTGGCCGGGTTAATTTTAAATAGAATAGGAACTAAAACGGTGGCACCAAACATGGCGAACAAATGTTGAAAACTCAGGGGGATCGTCTGGAGCAGCGGTGGACGCTCGCTGACACCAATGGTGCGACGGCTCATTTCTCTATCCTCTTAATGGTGTGTTTAAAAATGATTATGCTAAAAGTTATTCAAAAAAAAGCCGACTATCGAGTCGGCTATCATCAGTTATTTGGTTCCGAAAATCTTATCCCCGGCATCACCCAAACCTGGAATGATATAACCGTGTTCGTTCAGGCACTGATCGATGGCGGCGGTATACAGCTCTACGTCTGGGTGCGCTTCTTCTAGCGCTTTGATACCCTCCGGTGCGGCAACCAATACCAACACTTTAATGCTCTGGCAGCCGGCTTTCTTCAGCAAATCGATAGTCGCAATCATCGAACCACCGGTTGCCAGCATAGGGTCAACAACCAACGCCATACGTTCGTTAATATCGGCAACCAGTTTCTGGAAATACGGTACCGGTTTTAGTGTCTCTTCATCACGATAGACACCCACCACGCTAATGCGGGCACTCGGTATATTTTCCAACACCCCTTCCATCATGCCTAAACCAGCACGTAGGATCGGCACCACCGTAATTTTCTTACCTTTAATCTGTTCAATCTCTACCGGCCCGTTCCAACCCTCAATGGTGACTTTCTCAGTTTCCAGATCGGCGGTTGCCACGTAAGTCAGCAAACTCCCTACTTCAGACGCTAACTCGCGAAAACGCTTCGTGCTGATATCATTCTCACGCATCAAACCAAGTTTATGTTTTACTAGCGGGTGTTTCACCTCAACGATCTTCATTATTTTTCTCCTGGTTAGGCGGTTGACGGCCAAAAAAATCGCGAGATTATACCGCCTTTTTTTTTGAACGCCACAATGAATAGCCTGATTCAGATCAATAGAAAATCAATCTTAAGTCAAGAAAGCTAAAAATCAGCGTGATATCACAAGCTACTCGCAAACGTTTGCCTGCGCTGTTAGAATTGTCGCGTTTTCTTCCTATAGCCAAAGTAATTGGCGTTGCAGGTAGGCTGCCAGCAAGCGAACTGCGATGAGCTGACTAAGTCAGTGATTTGGATAAGTTCGTGCAGCGAGCCCTCTTGCGGCTTCAAGTATGAAGGATATAAGCTCAAACAGCCAACCGCCGTGGGGACCTCGCTGTGACCAACAAAACCTCTCTCAGCTATAAAGACGCAGGCGTAGATATCGATGCCGGTAATGACCTTGTTGATCGCATAAAAGGTGTGGTTAAACAAACTCGTCGCCCAGAAGTGATGGGTGGATTGGGCGGGTTCGGTGCCCTGTGTGCTTTGCCACAAAAATACCGTGAACCTATTTTAGTCTCAGGCACCGACGGCGTAGGCACTAAGCTGCGCCTGGCGATGGACCTGAAACGCCACGATACCATTGGTATCGATTTAGTGGCCATGTGTGTCAATGACCTGGTGGTCCAGGGTGCTGAACCGCTGTTCTTCCTTGACTACTTTGCCACCGGTAAACTGGATGTGGATACTGCCGCCAGTGTGATTACCGGTATCGCCGAAGGGTGTAAACAATCAGGTTGTGCACTGGTTGGCGGCGAAACCGCAGAAATGCCGGGGATGTACCACGGTGAAGATTATGACGTTGCCGGTTTCTGCGTTGGTGTAGTTGAAAAGTCTGAAATCATTGATGGCAGCAAAGTGACACCGGGTGATGCGTTGGTTGCCTTAGGTGCCAGCGGCCCGCATTCCAATGGTTATTCACTGGTACGCAAAATTCTGGAAGTCAGCAACACCAATCCTGAGCAAACTCAGTTGGATGGTAAATCGCTGGCTGACCATTTGCTGGAACCGACCAAAATCTACGTTAAATCCATTCTCAGCCTGATTGAGCAGCTTGATATTCATGCTATTGCTCATCTGACTGGCGGCGGCTTCTGGGAAAACATCCCACGGGTATTACCCGCAGGGACTCAAGCGGTTATCGACGAAGCTAGCTGGCAGTGGCCTGCGGTATTTAGTTGGTTGCAGCAAGCCGGCAATGTCAGTCGCCACGAAATGTATCGTACCTTTAACTGTGGTGTCGGCATGGTTGTTGCGCTCCCGGCAGAACTGGCTGATATTGCCGTTGAGTTACTGACCGCATCCGGTGAGAAAGCCTGGAAAATCGGTGTGATTGCGGCGGCGACTGACGGTGCAGATCAAGTCATCATCAATCCATAACATTGCTGACTCAGCCTGCAGCTTCAAAATCCCGATGAGCTGACTCAAGTCCGTGATTCAGGTGACAAATCTGCCGGGAGCAGATTTCAACGCTGCTTGCAGCGGCCTCAACGAGGCGAGGCCCACGGATGGGCCGAGTAATGCGCGCAGCCAACACCCCGCAGCTTCAAGTACGAAGGGTATATGAAAAAGATAGTGGTTTTGGTCTCCGGCCAGGGCAGTAATCTACAAGCGTTGATCGACGCCCAACAACAAGGGCGTATTTCAGGCACCATCAGTGCCGTGTTCAGTAATAACCCTGATGCTTATGGGTTGGAACGTGCTGAATTGGCGGGTATTCCCCACCATGCAGTGGATGCTAAGTCCTATGCGGATCGCGCCAGTTTTGATTTGGCATTGGCGCAAGCCATTGATCACTATCAACCTGATTTACTGGTGTTAGCCGGTTATATGCGCATTCTCAGTGCAGAGTTTGTTCAGCACTATGCTGGACGAATGTTAAATATCCATCCGTCACTGTTGCCGAAATACCCCGGTCTGCACACTCATCGTCAGGCACTGGAAAACGGTGATCCGGAGCATGGCACCTCAGTGCATTTCGTTACTGAAGAGCTGGACGGCGGCCCGGTTATTCTGCAAGCCAAAGTACCGGTTTTCAGTGAGGATAGCGAAGAGGATGTGGTCGAAAGAGTACAAACTCAGGAACACAGCATTTATCCGCTGGTAGTCAGTTGGTTTACCGATGGCCGTCTTGCTATGCGTGATAATGCCGCCTGGCTGGATGGTGAACGCCTACCTGCGCAAGGCTACGCGGCTGAATAAAACAAGTTAATAAATATTGATTAAAGGCGCGGCCATTAATGGTTAGCGCCTTTTTTAATTCCCCTGTGCTTACCTCTTGTGCTAATAGTATAATTTTTAGGGCAGCAACCGCTGTCGCCAATGAGGAATATGTATGTCTACCACTAACAGCGTCAGGTTACGCCCACTGGAACGGGATGACTTGCCGTTTGTTCACCAGTTAGATAACAATGCCAGCGTGATGCGCTATTGGTTTGAAGAGCCTTACGAGGCCTTTGTTGAACTGTCTGATCTGTATGATAAACATATTCATGACCAGAGTGAGCGCCGCTTTATTATTGAAAGCCAGGGGACAAAAGTCGGTCTGGTGGAGTTAGTTGAAATTAACCATATTCACCGCCGTGCTGAGTTTCAGATAATTATCGACCCAGCTCATCAGGGTCAAGGCCATGCAGGTGCTGCCGCAAGACTGGCGATGGAATATGGTTTTTCGGTACTGAATTTGTACAAACTTTATCTGATTGTTGATAAAGAAAATCAAAAAGCTATCCATATCTATACAAAATTAGGCTTTGAAATAGAGGGTGAATTAAAGCAAGAGTTCTTTATCAATGGTGAATACCGTACTGTAATTCGTATGTGCATTTTCCAGCCACAATATTTGGCTAAATATAAAACACCATCGATAAAGAGTGCTTAATCCGCTGGGGCCAGTTCAGTTGGCCCCAATATCAATTCAACATATTCAGTAAAGAAAAATCATCACTTTCATTGACTTTATCTATGTTAGATAACAGGATACTTTGAGCATTACTCTTGTGCAGGTTAAAGGTACTGTATGAATAGACAATATTAATTATATCATCTTCACTCAGTGTGCCATTGTGTATCACAAAAGCGCTAATAACTGATTTTATAATAAAGAAATCTGTTACGTAGGAATTAAAATCCTTATCAATATCATCAATTTCACTGAGTGCAAACTGATTATTGTAAAAATTATATTGAAAAAAATTACGTAGAATATGAGGGTGTTGGTTAAGCAACGGCATAACTCTGTCATTCCAGGTAGTGCTTAACATCGCCATACGTTCTTCTAGTTGGTTAATATCTACTTCATTCATCAAATGATGAATGAGAAAAGCCATATAATTAAATAGCGTTTTATGTCCCCTAGTACCCATAGCGCTAACCGTATTCCTTTGATATATCATTAGGAAATGCCAACGTGCGTTAGCATTAAAAGTGATCTTTGCAACCTCTTCTCGTATATCGCCAGCCTGCAACTTGGATCGAATAGTCTTATATAACTCAAATATCATCTGTGGTTTATCATCAACCGTACTATCGATACTTTTACAACAGTGGATAAACACATGAACCGCATAAATATTCTCTTCAAAATTATCATTCGGCATGGCCACTATTTGGTTGCAATAATAGTGAATAAATTGCCCTTCAGTATTCATTTTTCTATTATTGAAATACTGTTTTTGGTAGACGGTCTCCTCATGCAGAGTAAATGCATGCGGATTAAACAATACCAACCGGGTAACCTCTGGGCAGGAAAGTGTCAGAGTATTAAATTGTTCTGTCTTGTACTGATGGTTTTCGCGTGGATATGTCGAACAAGTATGACTAAGCGCCTCACTCCCCAAACGTTTATGAACTTCACACAGACGAGACTCATCAAGATAAGGGCAGTTGCCATCGCTTTTAAGGCGTATTTTAGCTCAATTGGATGGGTTTGTGCGCGTAACTATAATATTCTTAACTGCTATGTTTCTAATACTTTGGTTTTGGCTATTTTTATATTTTCGGTAGGTGTTTTTATCGAGACTGATACTCCAACCACTGCAACAGTGGTCACGGCAGTCTGACCCAATACAACTGAAATTCTTAACGAATTCAGGTTGGATAATCTGTAATTCCTTCACTGAATAGATCCCTATTAGTTACTGATAATTTACAGATAACAAACGACACAATCCGCCACTAAGTTAAATACTATTTCACGCCAACAACGATAATAATGAAAAATCTTCTTTTAGCGCCCAAGCCATAACGTCTTGTTTAAATTTCTGGCTTGAGCTGTCCGTGGATTCCCGACACGCATGATAAGAATAGATAATACCAATCACGTCATCTTCGGTTAGCTCCCCATGCTGGCTGGCATAGGCTGAAATGAGTGCTTTCAAATAGAAGAAATCTATAGCTTGTAGATTAAATACTGTAACCGCCGCTTGCTCATCCCCCATCGCCAATTGGTCATGATGAATGCGTAACAGAAAATAATTGCGCCATACTGACGGGTATTTGGTAAAAAAGGGCAATGCATACTGTTGCCATGCATTGTTTAATTGTTGCTTATTATTATTTTGCTCAATCAGGTCATTAGTGGCGTAGCTCAGCAACGGTTGAGCATAAGCCGCCAGCGTATTTCGCCCCCGAATATCAGCCAGTTGTGCAATAAAATCAGCCAAGAAATTTAATCGCTCATCACCGATAGTCGGCTCTCTCTTCGCCGCAGCCAGTTCATGGGCTGCTTGCCCCACCATCATGGTGGCGATAAGTTCAGTGCGCAGGTTGTCTATCTCAACCATTTTAATTTTACTCACGTCATCCCAGGCTTGATAATTATGTAATAAACAATTTATCGCCCAAAGATTTTCTTCAATATTCGGTTGCTGGCTGGCTGCAATTGCCGCACAAGCGCGATTAACCAACCGCTCTTCAATAACAATATCCGGTGCTTTGTAATAGTCATATTGGTTGATAGTAGAAAAACGCAACGTTAGCGCGTCATCGGAAAATAACGCCTGCCGGGTTACTTCAGGGCAAGAGAGTGACATGCTTTTAATTTTCTGATTTTTATAAACATGTTCAACGCGGGGGAAAGTTGCGCAACTGTGACTCAGTGCATGAGCGCCGGCATGTTTGTGAATTTGACATAACCGTTGTTCATCAAGAAAGGGGCAATTCCCCTGACTATCTGGGTGAATATTGGCCCAAGAGGCAAGGCTGGCTTGAGTAACAGAAATCTGGTTAATGGCAATACGTTTAATTTCTGCGTAAGGGCTTTTAATGTATTTTTGATAACGATTTCTATCAAGCGTGACATTTTGGCCTTTGCAGCAGTGTTCGCGACATGCTGTGCCGACACAACTAAATGTCTCCATAAAATCAGGCTGAGTTATCAATAGCTCTTTCACTTAACGCTTCCATTCAATAGTCACCTAAATAACGAGCGGCACATGAAAGTGTAAACTTAAATCGCAATTGATAAATAAAGCAAACACCTTAGAAACTGCTGTACTGGCGCTAAATGTTCAACCGTAACGCCCGGTAATATAATCTTCCGTCCGGCGCTGACGCGGTGAAGTGAACAACGCATCGGTATCGTTATATTCCACCAGGCTCCCTTGATGAATGAAGGCGGTGTAATCCGAGACCCGCGCCGCCTGCTGCATATTATGGGTGACCAGTACCACGGTGTACTGCTGCTTGAGTGTGGTTATCAACTCTTCGATGGTTAGGGTGGATATTGGGTCCAGAGCGGATGTCGGCTCATCGAGCAATAACACCTCAGGTTCAATAGCAATGGCTCTGGCGATGACCAAGCGCTGCTGCTGGCCGCTGGAGAGGCGAAAGGCATTTTCCCGCAACCGGTCCTTCACTTCATGCCACAATGCTGCGGCCCGCAATGAGCGCTCAACAGCATCATCAAGCACCCGACGGTCACGAATCCCCTGCAAGCGCAGGCCATATACCACATTCTCATAAATTGACTTAGGGAATGGGTTGGGCCGCTGAAACACCATGCCAACCCGCCGACGCAATGCGGCAACGTCAGTGGTTTTATCGGTGATAATTTCACTACCTAGCCGGATTTCACCCTCAAGATGGCAGTTATCCAGCAAATCATTCATGCGGTTAAAGCAGCGCAATAAGGTAGATTTACCACAACCAGACGGGCCAATCAGCGCAGTAACACGGTGCTTAGGCACATTAAATGAAATATCGTGCAACACCTGTTTGTCACCATAAAATAAATTGAGTTTTTCGACCGCCAGCGCTGTTTGCTCGTCGGTCAATTGCTGCACATCAAGCAGCGGCAGCGAATCTGGCGTCAAAAGTCCCATATTTCGTCCTGCGGGTTAAAAAGTTCAGTCACAACAATAAACCTCGATATTTTTCACGCAAATGATGGCGAATACCAATAGCCGCTAAATTAAGGCCGACCACAATGATCACCAGCAGCAGAGCTGTGGCAAAGACTAATGGGCGAGCCGCTTCCACATTGGGGCTTTGAAATGCCATATCGTATATCTGGAAGCTCAAATGCATGAACTTACGTTCTAAATGCAGGAACGGGAAGATACCATCGACCGGCAAGAGCGGCGCTGATTTCACCACCCCTACCAGCATCAGCGGCGCGGTTTCCCCCGCAGCCCGTGCCACCGCCAAAATAAGCCCGGTAATCATCGCCGGTGCCGCCATCGGTAACACAATATGCCACAGTGTCTCAGCCTTAGTGGCTCCCAGCGCTTGCGAGCCTTGCCGCAAGCTGGCCGGAATGCGTGATAGCCCCTCTTCGGTGGCAACAATCACCACTGGCAACGTCAGCAGTGCTAGCGTTAACGCCGCCCATAAAACGCCAGGGGTACCGAATGTCGGGTTGGGGAGCGCCTCTGGGTAAAACAGTTTATCCAGTGATCCACCAATCAGATAGACAAAGAAACCGAGGCCAAACACGCCATAAACAATAGAGGGCACCCCAGCCAGATTCACCACAGAAATACGGATCATTCGGGTCAACCAGTTTTTGCCGGCATATTCATGTAAATACACCGCAGCAATCACCCCTAATGGCATGACCACGATAGACATCAATATCACCATCAATACCGTACCAAAAATCGCTGGGAACACACCGCCCTCGGTATTGGCATTGCGCGGATTATCGGTCAGGAATTTCTGAGTTTGTGCTGCCCAATGATGTAGTTTTTGCCCGAAAGTCATGTCATTGGGATACCAGGCGCGGTTAATCTGGCTAAGTGACAGTGGGTGGATTTGCCCATTCATGTCGCGCAATAACAGCGTGTAGCGACTTTGCTCGGTTTGTAGCCCGCGTAATGTTTCCATCATGGCTTGATGGCTACGTTGCAGCGCCCCCCACTCCGCCTCGATACGGTCCTGCGATTTACTGTCAAGGTCGCCATTCATTTGTAGCCGTTTCTTCTCTAGCCGCAACGCCTCAAACTGTTGATTGAGCATATTCATTTGGCGGAACTGAATATCCTGCGCGCGCTTGACCAGACCTTGTATCACAGGAATACGTTTTTGCAGTTCCTGAGCCAAATCATTGCCCACTAACGGTTGGCCGTTATCCAACATGCCCGCGAGGAAACCGTATGCCGTACCATTGTTTTGGCGATCCAGCACCAGCAGATCTTTAGGCAAAGTGCGTTGCTGGATATCACTGTCCAGCAGGCGATGGAAATCCTGACTCTGAATCTCACGGTTACCGGTTTTAATCAAATAGCGGGTTACTGTCTCACCGGCCTGCGACGGTAACATCACGCCGGCTTGTTCTAATTGCTGACGTGACAGCGTCTGCTGTTGATAAATTTCACCAATCATTTTGACCGGGCCTGCCGCCGTTTGCTTAAGCTCAAACAGATAGACCGGGGCGGGCCAGAAATATCGCATCCCTTGGCCTGCCAACAATAATATGATCCCAAGCAACGCCAGCAGGCTGATACTGACAGCACTAGCGGTTAGCCAGATCCACGGGGAACCCGATGCAAACCACTTTTTGGTCACGCCAGACACATTAGGCTTAATGTTCATCACGCCGTCCGCTCCATCTGATAGCGTTCACGCAACCGCAGACGAATAGCCTCGGCCAGTGTATTGACTAAAAAAGTGAAGCAAAACAGCACCAGTGCGGTCAGGAATAGCACCCGATAGTGGCCGCTACCGACGACCGCTTCCGGCATCTCGATAGCGATATTGGCGGCCATCGCCCGTAACCCCTGAAAAATGCTGCCATCAATAATGGGTGTATTGCCGGTCGCCATGAGCACAATCATGGTTTCCCCCACCGCACGGCCAAAACCAATCATCAGTGCAGAGAAGATACCAGCGTAGGCTGAGGGCAGAATGACCCGGGTTAACGTCTGCCACGGGGTCGCCCCTAGTGCCAATGAGCCTTGGCTGAGTGACGGCGGCACACTGAATAGTGCATCCTCTGCCAGCGAAAAGATGACCGGGATCAGAGCAAACCCCATGGCGACACCGACCACCAGCGCATTACGTTGAGAGTAGTTGTCACCCAACCACTCATGTAACGGCCCTCCTAGCACCCACTGCGCCAGTTGTGGTCCCAACCATAATGCGAACCAACCGATCAGCAGGATAACCGGCAACAGCACAATCACGTCCCAGCCCGCAGGTAACCGCCATTGTGTCTTTTCCACCAGACAACTACTCCCCCAGCCACACAATAAAATAGCCAGCGCCAACAGCGGCGGAAGTAGCAGAATTCCCGTCAGATAATGTTCAATTACCGGAGCCAACCAAATACCAGCAATCAAACCTATAACCACGGTTGGGAATGCCCCCATCATCTCAATGGCCGGTTTAACCACTCGCCGCAAACCTGGCGACATAAAATAGGCCGTATAAATTGCCCCCGCCAAGGCCAATGGAACGGCGAATAACATGGCATAGGCGGCCGCCTTTAATGTGCCGAAAATAATCGGTACCAAGCTGAATTTAGCCTGATAGCTTTCTTCGGCCGAGCTTGATTGCCAAACATAGGCTGGCTCAGGGTAATTCTCATACCACACCCGTTGCCACAAGCTACGCCAGCCAATGTCTGGATAGCGATTGTCCAATTGATAGGTAGACCAACCGGCAGCATTCTCAAGCAGCAAACTATCGCCCCAAGGGGAGAACGCGGCGTCGGTAACGCCGTCAGCTAATTTATGTTGCAGCAAAGGCGTTGACTGGATACTGGAGAAGAGTGATAGCTCGCCTTGTGGCGATAATGAGGCAAAGACCCGACGCGCGCGCTCCGTGGTCAATAAGCCCTTACCTGTTGGAGTGAAACTGCGTATGCGCGTCAAGTGAAATTGATTATCCGGCCCTTTCTGCACATCAAACCATTGGCTGATTACACCGCCCGGCGCTTGCACCAGCAACGACTTGCCACCTGGTAGCAAAGAGAGGGTCAATGGCCCATCAGACGCATGCTGGTCATCCAGTAACGACACAGTTTCACGCAATTTCAGTTCCGGGCCAAATTGATAGATAGATAACTGCTGGCCGGATAACAGATAGAGCAAACGCCCGTCAGGTGCCAATAACAGTTGACTGACCGTTTTCGGCACATCCGTCAGTTCAGTGACCTGCTGCCCCTGGGCAGTAAACGTCCCTGCCAGCAAGCGGCCATCATCGGTAACGGCGGCAATGGTAAATTGCTGTGGTTGCGGTTCAGCCAGCACCAAATGCTGTAAGCGTTGGCCTTTCAAATCCATAAAACGCGGCTGTTCACCCAGCGGAAATTGCCAGCGTGGCGGTGTGGCTGAGAAATCGGGTTGCAGTAGAGTAAGACGGCCATTGCTCAGGCCAACGCCATACAAAGGTTGCCCATTGGCTGCACGGCTGATTGATACCGGTGGGGGCGATAACCGCTGTTCGCTTATCAGACTACCTGCTGGGGATGCCCCCAGTGCATTGAGCCGAATAAAGTAGCCATAGCCTTGATTATCAATGCGATATCCGATCTGCCCTTGAATATCAATACCCAGCGCGGCCGTCGGCGCACTGCGAGTGACAGCGAACTGATTATGCAAACTGATAGAGGCCGGTTTAAACAACGGTAATACGGCATACAATAGGTAAACGAAAATCAACATCAGTGTCAGCAGCACTAACAAGCCACTACTCGTCACCGCCATGTGCACTAAACGATCAATGGCAGCCCGGCGCTTATCTCTCCCTGATGGTGTTGCTTTGCCTGTTCGCTGCATACTCTTCGATTGCCCCATGCCCCGTCTACTATTATCAATCCAAGCGTATATCTATACCGCCAGATGACCGAGCATCTTATGTCACTTTTGTGGCGTTTGCATGACAATGTTTTATACCCACCATCTTTCAAAATGCAGGTGTGTTGCTCAAACCCATCTTTGACCAATCTGTCTGTTACTTGCCGCTTTCCTGCAACTTAAGATCGATTGGGTATAAGGTTTAACGGACAAAGTTAACTAATGATATCTGTTGGACTTTCTTGTCAAACTTTCGCAATAATGATTGAGGACACTAAATACTCCCACAATAATCTTACTGGAGTTGCAATGGGTCAGGAAAAGCTCTACATCGAAAAAGAACTTAGCTGGTTATCTTTTAATGAGCGGGTATTGCAGGAAGCAGCAGATAAGAGCAATCCACTCATCGAGCGGATGCGATTTCTTGGCATTTACTCCAATAATCTGGACGAATTCTATAAAGTCCGATTTGCCGATCTGAAACGGCGCATTTTGATCAGCGAAGAGCAAGGCTCTGCCGTGACCTCTCGCCATTTGCTGAAAAAAATTCAGAGCAAAGTGGTGAAAGCCGATCAAGAATTTGATGGGTTATATAATGATCTTTTACTGGAAATGGCGCGTAATCAGATCTTCCTGATTAATGAACGGCAGATTTCCGAAAATCAGCAAGCCTGGCTAAAAATCTATTTTAAACAGCATCTGCGCCAACACATTACGCCGATCTTGATTAACCATGACACCAACCTGGTGCAGTTCTTAAAAGACGATTACACCTATCTAGCGGTGGAGATTATCCGCGGGCAGGAAATTGCCTATGCCCTGCTGGAGATTCCTTCAGATAAAGTCCCGCGTTTTGTCAATTTGCCACCAGAAGCACCTCGCCGCCGCAAGCCAATGATATTACTTGATAATATATTGAGATTTTGCCTCGATGAGATTTTTAAAGGCTTCTTTGATTACGATGCGCTAAACGCCTACTCCATGAAGATGACCCGTGATGCCGAATATGATTTGGTCACTGAAATGGAATCCAGCCTGCTGGAGCTGATGTCGTCGAGCCTTAAACAGCGCCTGACGGCAGAGCCGGTGCGCTTTGTTTACCAACGTGATATGCCCGATGAGATGGTGGAATTACTGCGCAATAAATTGGGTATCTCTAATGATGACTCGGTTATTGCAGGTGGCCGTTACCATAACTTCAAAGACTTTATCAGCTTCCCGAATGTGGGCAAAAGCAATCTGGTTAACCGGCCAATGCCGCGCCTGCGCCATATTTGGTTTGATAAATTCCGCAATGGCTTTGATGCTATCCGTGAACAAGATGTCCTGCTGTATTACCCTTATCACACCTTTGAACACGTATTGGAATTACTGCGTCAAGCCTCTTTCGATCCCAGCGTATTAGCGATTAAAATCAATATTTATCGGGTCGCCAAGGATTCACGCATCATAGAATCGATGATCCATGCCGCCCATAACGGCAAGAAAGTCACGGTAGTGGTAGAGTTACAGGCGCGCTTTGATGAAGAAGCCAATATCCACTGGGCCAAAAGCCTGACCGCCGCTGGTGTACACGTTATTTTCTCAGCACCTGGTCTGAAGATCCACGCCAAATTATTCCTGATTTCCCGCCTTGAAGGCGAGGAGATCGTGCGCTATGCCCATATCGGTACCGGCAACTTCAATGAGAAGACCGCCCGAATCTATACCGACTACTCATTACTGACCGCTGATGCCCGTATTACCAATGAAGTACGGCGGGTGTTTAACTTTATCGAAAATCCTTATCGCCCGGTCAAATTCGATAATCTGATGGTGTCACCGCAGAACTCGCGCTTAATGTTGTATCAATTGATTGATCAGGAAATTATTCATGCTCAGGCCGGAGAAAGCGCCGGTATTACCCTGAAGATAAATAATTTAGTAGATAAAGGTCTGGTAGATAGGTTATATAGCGCCTCCAGTGCTGGGGTAAAAATCCGATTATTGGTACGTGGCATGTGCTCGTTAATCCCCAATATGCCGGGGATCAGCGATAATATTCAGGTCACCAGTATCGTTGACCGTTTCTTGGAACATGACCGGGTCTATGTGTTCGAGAATAAAGGCGACAAACTGGTGTATCTCTCTTCAGCTGACTGGATGACCCGTAATATCGATTACCGTATTGAAGTCGCGGTCTCATTGCTGGATCCGAAATTAAAACAACGGGTGCTAGATATTTTAGAGCTGTTATTCAACGACACGGTAAAAGCCCGTTATATTGATAAAGAACTGAGTAATCGTTATGTACCGCGTGGTAATAGGCGCAAAGTACGTGCACAGATTGCCATCTATGATTATTTAAAAGCGCTGGAACAACCAGACGCATCGAGCTAAAACTATGCCGCTATCCAACAGTTCATCGACCACCAAGCCGCAGGAAATTGCAGCTATCGATTTGGGTTCTAACAGTTTTCATATGGTCATTGCCCGGGTCGTCAACGGCGCGCTACAGGTTTTAGGTCGCCTAAAGCAGCGCGTACATCTGGCTGATGGTTTGGACCACAATAACATGCTTAGCGAAGAAGCCATCGAACGGGGTTTAGCCTGTTTGGCGCTGTTTGCAGAACGCTTGCAGGGTTTCTCACCTGATAATGTGTGTATTGTTGGCACTCATTCGCTGCGCCAAGCTGCTAACGCAGAGGCATTCCTCAAGCGGGCGGCGGCGGTTATTCCGTATCCGATCGAAATCATTTCCGGCCAAGAAGAGGCCCGTCTGATTTTTATGGGCGTCGAACACACTCAGCCGGAAAAAGGCCGCAAGCTGGTCATTGATATTGGTGGGGGTTCAACAGAGTTAGTTATTGGTGAAGATTTTGAGCCTCTGTTGGTAGAGAGTCGCCGTATGGGGTGCGTGAGTTTTGCCCAGCAGTTCTTCCCACACGGTGAGATAAGTAAGGCCAATTTCAAACGTGCCCGTCTTGCGGCAGCACAGAAACTGGAAAATCTGGCATGGCAATACCGCATTCAGGGTTGGCAATATGCGCTGGGGGCATCCGGTACCATTAAGGCCACCTATGAAGTGTTAGTGGAAATGGGCGAAAAAGACGGTTTGATAACACCAGAGCGCCTCGAAATGCTGGTTGAGCAAGTGTTACAATTCAAACACTTCTCAGCCCTGAGCCTGCCGGGATTATCAGAAGATCGCCAGTCGGTATTTGTACCAGGCTTGGCTATCTTGTGTGGGGTATTTGATGCGTTAGCAGTCAAAGAGTTACGCTTATCCGACGGCGCGCTGCGCGAAGGCGTGCTGTATGAGATGGAAGGCCGTTTCCGCCATCAGGATATTCGTCAACGCACGGCAAAAAGCCTGGCGGAACACTATAATATTGACCGCGAACAAGCCCGCCGAGTGCTGGAAACAACCGAACAACTTTATACCCAGTGGTTAGCGCAGAACACCAAGTTGGTGCAGCCGCAGCTTGAAGCATTGTTGAAATGGGCGGCAATGTTGCACGAAGTGGGTCTGAGTATTAATCACAGTGGGATGCACCGCCATTCTGCCTATATCCTGCAAAACACCAACTTACCGGGCTTTAATCAGGAGCAACAACTGCTGCTGGCAACGTTGGTACGAATGCATCGTAAAGGCATCAAGCTGGATGAATTACCGCGTTTAAATTTATTCAAGAAAAAGTATTATTTACCGTTAATTCAGTTATTACGTTTGAGTACGTTACTGAATAATCAGCGTCAGTCGACTACCACGCCAGAGAGTCTGCGTTTGATAACTGACGATAGCCATTGGACATTACGTTTCCCCGTCGGTTATCTGACACAAAATAATCTGGTACAACTGGATTTTGAGCGTGAGCAGGCATACTGGGATGATGTAGTAGGCTGGAAGCTGATCATTGAAGAAGAAGAACCAGAAGCAGCGGATGTGGTTACCGTCAAAGAGTAATCAGAATCAATCCCGATGAGCTGACTCTCGTCAGTGATTCGGGTGACAAATCTGCCGAGAGCAGATTTGAACGCTGCTTGCAGCGGCCTCAACGAGGCGAGGCCCATGGATGGGGCGAGTAGTGAGAGCAGCTAACATTAATTGTGACAAACACCGCTGCAACGCCAAGTAATACAGTGTACTACCCAAAGATATTGGTGTTGCAGTAAGGCAGCAAACGAGAGAGTCCCGATGAGCTGACTGTAGTCAGTGATTCGGGTGACAAATCTGCCGGGAGCAGATTTGAACGCTGCTTGCAGCGGCCTCAACGAGGCGAGGCCCATGGATGGGACGAGTAGTGAGAGCAGCTAACATTAATTGTGACAAACAACGCTGCAACGCCAAGAGCGAAGGGTAGGAAGGTAAATGATGAGAAGACGGCCAACAGCACAGCTAACAAAAATAATCCTACTGGTGAGCTTTCTCATTCTGTTTGGCCGTTTATTGTATGCGGCGGTCGCTTCTATTTCCCATCATCAGGAGCGCAGGCAGTCACAGCAACTTGAACTGACTGTAGAAGGCGAACCACCAGGCCCCCATGAGAGCGATCTCAGCCCCTAGATGTTTTGTCGTTAATGTTTTAGTGCCTATCCCTACGACTTCAGGGGCAAAGGGTCGTTTTCGAATTAAGGACACACTATGCCAGTGCCGATTATTCCTGTGCCAATTTCTGCCGTTATAAAGAATAAAACTAAAAATAATACGAAAAAACTGGCTGAAATACGCAACCGGATACTTTCTCTATTATTGAATAATAAGGCTTTGGTTGATGGCATTCTTGGCCGTCAGGAAGAGAAAGAAAAGCTCAGCGATGAACAACTGTCCGAGCAAACGTTAGAAATCAGAAGTCTACTTGATGATCTGCATGCTGCCGACCTTGCTGACTTACTGGAGGCGTTGCCTCATGACGAACGTTTGGCATTGTGGCGGTTGGTCAAAAATGAGAAACGCGGCCAAACGCTGGTTGAAGTCTCTGAAACAGTGTGGGATTCGCTGATTAAAGAGATGAGTGATAAAGACCTGTTGAGGGCCATGCGCACTTTGCATGTCGATGAACAGGCTTATTTGGCTGAATACCTGCCACGTAATTTGATGGGCCGCCTGCTCACCTCGTTGGACCCGGATCAGCGCGCCCGAGTGCGGGAAGTTATCCAATATGCCCGTGACACTGTCGGTCAGATGATGGATTTCGAGCTGGTGACGGTACGTGCCGATATTACGCTGGCAGCCGTGCAACGCTATTTGCGTTATCGGAAAAATATTCCCGATGCCACGGATAAAATCTTTGTGGTTGACCGCAAAAATACCTTGCTTGGCGAGTTACCATTGACCTCTATCCTGCTCAATGCGCCCGATGCTAAAGTATTTGAGGTGATGGATAGCAACCCGACCACGTTCCAACCCGAACAGAAAGCAGAGGATGCTGCCGGTGCTTTTGAACGTTATGACTTAATCAGTGCCGCGGTAATTGATGCCAAAGGCAAACTGATGGGTCGTTTGACCATCGAAGAGATTGTTGATGTGGTCAACGAAGAGAGCGACACCACCCTAAGACGCATGGGGGGCTTAAGCCCGGAAGAAGATGTGTTCTCCCCGGTAGGCCGCGCGGTTCGCACCCGCTGGTCATGGCTAGCAATCAACCTCTGTACGGCATTTGTTGCCTCACGCGTGATCGGCTTATTTGAGGACACCATCTCACAATTAGTGGCTCTGGCAGCATTAATGCCGATTGTGGCCGGTATTGGCGGCAATACCGGTAATCAAACCATTACCATGATTGTCCGAGCGTTGGCATTACACCATATTCAACAAGGTAACGTGACCTTCCTGATGTTCAGAGAATTGGGCGTAGCGTTGATTAATGGTCTGGTATGGGGCGGGATTATGGGGGTAGTAACCTATCTGCTCTATGGCGATCCGGCAATGGGAGGGGTGATGACATTAGCCATGATCCTTAACTTGCTGATGGCAGCACTCATGGGGGTTATTATCCCGATGACCATGGCTCGGATGGGGCGTGATCCGGCTATCGGATCGAGTGTTATGATCACCGCCATCACAGATACCGGTGGTTTTTTCATCTTTCTGGGACTGGCAACTATATTCTTGGTCTGACTATTATGCTAATAAACAAATCATTAATTAAGCACTGAGAAGAGGAATAACACTCTACAGTGTTTATCTATACTAAACTTTTGAATATGACCGTATTTTAACGGCGGTATATTCTTTATGTGATGGGTTTTTCCTATCATAATCTAAAGCTGTATGAGCAAAATAAGGCGTTATATGGATCTCAGTGCGTCCGAAAGACCGGCACCTGACAATAGAACCATTATCCACATTACTATCATCAGCATAGTCGTATTTTTGCTCGCACTCTTTTGTATCCAGCTTTCTGAACGGTCAGAAAACCTTGCCCCATTATGGTTCCCGACGGCAGTATTAATGGTGGCGCTGTTCCACCATCCTATGCGCTACTGGTTATGGCAATTATTGGCCGCAGGGATATGTATTGTTGCTGCTAATTTTATTTTATATGGCCTCAGTTGGTTCCCGTTACCCCTAACATTTATCAACCTGGCAGAGGCATCCGCCGGGGCCTGGTTACTGCGTAAATTCCTGCAAACCAAAGACCCGCTCAATAACCTGCTCAGTTGGCTTAAATTCTCGGTTTGCACTGTGATTGTGGTCCCTCTGGCCAGTGGGCTGGCAGCGGCTTGGTATTTATCCCCACAAAACGGGGGCTTTACCCAAGTGCTCACGGTGTGGTTTATGTCCGAAGCGGTAGGCATGTTGGCCTTAGGGCCGGTCGGGTTACTTTACCGTCGAGGTTACTTCAATATCGCGACCAAATCCAAAGCGCTGTTTGATATGATTTTTATGATGATAATATCACTATCAGCTTGTTATATCGGACTGATTTATCTGCCTTTCCCCTTCACTTTTGTCATCATGACGTTGATCTGGACCTCAATCCGCTTACCGCGTTTTGAGACATTTACCATCTGCTTTATGGCAACATTGCTGATTGCATTGATGCTTAATTTCAAGCTGTATACCATTAATTCCGATACTAACCTGTCAATTCAAGCGTTCTCCTTTATTCCTTTATTAATGGTGTTAATTCCGCCCCATGCCATGGCAATGGTAATGCACTCTTTTCGCATGGAGAAAGAGCATATTATTGAAAGCGAAAACCGCTTTCGTAACGCGATGGAATATTCAGCCATCGGTATGGCCTTGGTCTCACCGCAAGGCCAATGGATGCAGGTCAATCAGGCCTTATGCAAGTTATTAGGCTATTCCCAAGAGACATTACTGACCCTGACTTTCCAGCAAATTACTCATCCAGACGATCTCTCTGCGGACCTGAAATTACTCGACGACCTGTATCATGGCCGTATCCCCAGCTATTCGATGGAAAAGCGCTATATTCGCAGCGATGGTGAAATCGTGTGGGCACTACTGGTGGTCAGTGTGGTGCGGGATCACCAACAGCAACCGCTCTATTTCATCTCGCAGGCTGAAGATATCAATGAGCTGAAAAAAACCGAGATTATTAACCGCCGCCTAATGGAGCGTATTACGCTGGCTAACGAGGCTGGGGGGATCGGTATCTGGGAATTGGATATCAAAACGCAGGTTATCAGTTGGGATAAGCGGATGTATGAACTCTATCATATTCCTTTTAATACCCAGGTTGATGAGCGTGTTTGGCAGAAATACATTCATCATGAAGATATCAATCGGGTTAATCGCGAATATAGCGCCGCCCTCAAGCAGCGCCAGCCATACCGTCTGGAATTCCGGCTGTTATTACCGGATGGTGAAATTGTCCATCTGCGTAATCAAGCCAATATGATATGTGATAAAAATGGCAATATTCTGCGTCTGATTGGTACCACGCTGGATATGACGGAAATCAGAAATCTGACGGAAGCGCTGCACGAAGAGAAAGAGCGACTGCATATCACGCTGGACTCCATCGGTGAAGCTGTGGTCTGTACCGATCAGGAGATGAAGATTACCTTTATGAACCCGGTGGCCGAGAAAATGACTGGCTGGGCAAATACCATCGCATTGGGCCAACCGGTCAACCATATCATCAAGTTGACTAACGGCGTAGACGGCGCGAAGATTGATAACCCGATAGAGCATTGCCTTAATCATCGCCCCTACTCTTCGTTCAATGAGTCAATGGTATTACACCATCGTGATGGCCAGCATTATGATATTCAGGAGTCGGTCGCGCCGCTGAAAACGTTGGAAGGGGACATTGTCGGGGCGGTACTGGTGTTCCAGGATGTCGGCGAATCGCGCGCAATGATGCGCAAACTCAGCCACAGCGCCTCTCACGATAATCTCACAGGTCTGCCAAACCGCGCCAATTTTGAGAATAAATTGAAAGCGGCAATCCAAATTAGCGTCGAACTTAACCAACAACATGCATTGGCTTTCCTTGATTTAGACTATTTCAAAGCCATTAATGACACTGCCGGGCATCCCGCAGGAGACGCATTATTGAAAGAGTTGAGCCAGTTGATGCGCCAGCACTTACGTAACAGCGATTGTGTTGCACGCCTCGGCGGTGATGAGTTTGGCTTACTGATGCTCAACTGCACCCTACCCCATGCCAAAGCCATTACCCAAAGTCTGGTATCACTGATTAATGGCTATCATTTCTACTGGGAAGATAAGCTCTATCGTATTGGGGCCAGCGCCGGTGTGACGCAAATAAGTAGCAATAACAATCAGCGCAGTGAAATTATGGCACAGGCAGATATCGCCTGTTACACCGCTAAACACAGTGGACGCGGTCAGGTTTATCTCTATCAGCCACGGCAAAAGCAGCTATTAGCACGCCAACACGAGCTGTTGAGCAGGGAAGATGTTGAGAATATTCTCAATGATAACCAACTGGTATTGCAACTCACCCCAACCGCGCCCCCCAGAACGCCATTGTCTGTCTGTTTCTATCAAATCAGTTTCGAGGTTAATCGGCCACATGGCCTTAACGTCAGCCAGGCTGAGTTTCAGGAAGCCGCGCTGCTCTATAGCTTGCTGCCGCAGATTGATAATTGGGTCTGTGAGCAACTGTTAATGACACATGCCCAAGCTATCAAACATAAAGGGCTGGCGCTGGCTATCCCGCTGTCAGAGGCGGCGCTGCTCAAAGAAGAGTTTCGCCAATCATTGCTGACCTTGGTGCGGCAAACCGTACTGCCAACACAAAGTCTCTATTGGATGGTCGATGAATCCACCTTACTGCAATACCCCTTCGCGATTGGCAATTTTCTCGCCAAATTGCAACAACTGGGCTGTAAACTCATCGTTAAAGAGTTTGGTCATAACCTGAATGATTTCGAGTTACTGGCGGATCACACTATCGATTATCTTAAGTTTAACAGCGAGTTAATTTCCCATATCCATATTAACCAGATGGATGAAGTGCTGCTCTCTATCATTAATGGTACCGCTCAGCGAGCCAATATCGCCACTCTGGCTGGGCCAGCAGAACTCCCTCTAACGCTCAATAAACTGATAACCATCGGTGTCGATTTAGCTGACGGTGAAACCATCAGCCCGCCGCAACCGTTGTCTGATTTACTCGACAGTGGCTATTTTGCGATTAAATAACCGGCTCGTCATGTTGCATCCTCAACCATGATTAAAAAATCACTAACATGACGATTGCCCCGCTTCCCACTCTCGGGTAAAGTCGCACCCCTTTATTTGGCCTGGGGGGCAATTATGTTCATTGGTTTTGACTACGGCACAGCAAACTGCTCAGTTGCCGTGATGCGGGATGATGCTCCCAACTTACTGGCACTGGAAAATAATGACGTCTATCTGCCCTCCATGTTGTGCGCGCCAACACGGGAAGCGGTCAGTGAATGCCTGCACCGCCACTGGCAGGTACCCACCGGTAGCGACGAAAATCAGCAGCTATTACGCCGGGCCATGGCATTCAATCGCGAAGAGGATATTCCGGTTGCCGCCGACAGTCTGACATTTGGCCTGTCTGCCCTCGCCCACTATATCGAAGACCCTGAAGACGTATACTTTGTAAAATCACCTAAATCCTTCCTAGGTGCCAATGGGCTGAAACCTCAGCAATTGGCGCTGTTTGAGGATTTGGTCTGCGCCATGATGTTCCATATCAAACGTCAGGCAGAATCCGTACTGGCATCAGAAATTAGCCAGACCGTAATTGGTCGTCCAGTCAACTTCCAAGGCTCTGGCGGTGAGGATGCTAACCGCCAGGCAGAAGGGATTTTACTGCGCGCCGCCCAACGTGCCGGTTTTCGCGATATTGCTTTCCAGTTTGAGCCGGTCGCGGCAGGGCTAGATTTTGAAGCGACGCTGACAGAAGAAAAAACCGTACTAGTGGTGGATATCGGTGGTGGTACCACTGACTGTTCGGTGCTATTGATGGGGCCTAAATGGCAGGGGCTGGCAGACCGTCAACAAAGCCTGCTGGGGCACAGTGGTTGTCGCGTTGGTGGTAACGATCTGGATATTATGCTCGCGTTTAAACAACTGATGCCACTGTTTGGCATGGGGGGCGAAACCGAAAAAGGGATTGCTCTGCCGTCACTGCCCTATTGGAATGCCGTTGCGACTAACGATGTTCCGGCACAGAGCGATTTCTACAGCACGGTTAACGGCCGCTTCCTGCGTGATTTGATTCGTGACGCGGCCAATCCACAGCAAGTAGAGCGCCTGCTGAAAGTGTATCAACAGCGCCTGAGTTATCGTTTAGTTCGGGCGGCGGAAGAGAGCAAAATCGCGCTATCCGAACAAGTACAAGTAGCGACTGCACTGAATTTTGTCGAGCCAGAGTTAGGCCAGACTATCAACCAGCAACAGCTTGCTGAAGCCATATCTCAGCCACTACAACGGATTCAGGAACAAGTCAGTTTGGCATTATCCACCAGCCATATCACTCCAGATGTCATTTATCTGACAGGCGGCAGTGCTCGCTCCCCGTTATTGCGAACCGCCCTGCAACAGCAACTACCGGGTATCCCGTTGGTGGGTGGCAATGACTTCGGCTCAGTGACCGCCGGTTTGGCCCGTTGGGCGCAGACCCTGTATCGTTAATGCTATTTTGATTACCCACTGCGCAGTGGGTAATCAAGAAACAGATCACATCACTTAATCGAATATCAACCGCAGCCAAACCCTATCAGTTTTGAATCCTAAAATTATAAAAACCAAAATCCCACATACCCTGACACTACTTCCATATTTCCTCCATTTTTATCCGGTAAATCCCCGCTAAACTAGTAACATATCAATACCCAATTGATTGCATCTATGTGCGCATAACAAAATAAACAAAAAGGACTCCCGCCATCATGAAAGCTCAATCCAAACGCACTTCCAGAGTACTGATGTTACTCGGGGCGGTGGTGGCGATTACTGTTGCTATATTTGCCTGGCGCTATTTTAGCGCGGCCACCAACAACACCGCGCCAGGTGCGCAGCACACCGCTGGCGGGACGACAACAGCCCGCGCCGGTGGCCGACGTAATATGCCCATGTCGCCGGTACAGGCGGCCACCGCCACCGAACAAGCCGTACCCCGTTATCTTACCGGCCTAGGTACCGTGATTGCCGCCAATACCGTCACCGTGACCAGCCGGGTCGATGGCCAATTAATGGCAATCCACTTTACTGAAGGGCAACAGGTCAACGCCGGTGACTTACTGGTGGAGATCGACCCACGCCCTTATCAGGTACAACTGACCCAAGCACAGGGCCAACTGGCAAAAGATCAGGCCACGCTGGACAATGCCCGCCGTGATTTAGCCCGCTACCAAAAATTGGTGAAAACCGGGGTCATTTCACAACAAGAGCTCGATACTCAAGCCTCGTTAGTGCGCCAAAGTGAAGGCAGTGTTAAAGCCGATCAAGGCGCTATCGACAGTGCCAAACTGCAACTGACTTATAGCCGAATTACCGCCCCAATATCTGGCAAAGTGGGCCTAAAACAGGTCGATGTCGGTAATTACATTACCAGCGGTACCACAGCCCCCATAGTGGTGATCACTCAGACACATCCGGTTGATGTGGTCTTTACGCTGCCAGAAAGCGATATCCCCGCTATCATGCAAGCGCAGAAAAATGCGGCCAAAAATAACACTACCGTGCCAGTAGAAGCTTGGGATCGCACCAATAAACAGCGACTGGCGCAGGGCTATTTGCTCAGTATTGATAACCAAATTGATACCACCACCGGCACCATTAAGCTGAAAGCACGCTTTGCCAATAACGATGACATCCTGTTCCCCAACCAGTTTGTCAACGCCCGTATCAAAGTCGATTTACTGCAAAATGCTGTGGTGGTGCCAACCGCCGCCGTACAAATGGGTAACGAAGGGAGCTTTGTCTGGACCCTAAATGATGAAAATAAAGTCAGTAAGCATCTGGTCACTACCGGTATTCAAGACAGCAAACAAGTGGTTATTAGCGCCGGCCTGAATGCGGGTCAACGCGTGGTCACTGACGGTATTGATCGCCTGACCGAAGGCTTACAGGTCGAAGTGGTAACACCACGGGCCGCAGCAGCAAACCAAACGGGTGTCGCAGAGAAAGCAGCCACGGAGGAGAAAGCCACACATCGGGGCAGAAGAGCGACGAGTAACACTGTTCCTGCGGAGAAATCCTGATGCAAGTGATGCCTCCAACACCTGGTGGCGGGCCGTCACGGCTGTTTATCCTGCGCCCGGTTGCCACCACATTATTTATGATTGCCATTCTGCTGGCCGGGATTCTCGGTTACCGCGCGCTGCCGGTTTCTGCCCTGCCGGAGGTTGATTACCCGACGATTCAGGTGGTGACACTCTATCCTGGGGCCAGCCCGGATGTGGTGACATCATCCATTACCGCGCCGCTGGAGCGCCAGTTTGGCCAAATGTCCGGCCTCAAGCAGATGGCATCACAAAGTTCGGGTGGTGCGTCAGTGATTACGCTGCAATTCCAGCTTACTTTGCCACTGGATGTAGCAGAGCAAGAGGTGCAGGCTGCCATTAACTCCGCCACCAATCTACTGCCCAATGATCTGCCTTACCCCCCGATTTACAGCAAAGTGAATCCGGCTGATCCGCCGATTATGACCTTAGCCGTGACCTCCACTGCCATCCCGATGACGCAAGTAGAAGATATGGTCGAAACCCGGATTGCGCAGAAAATATCGCAAGTCACCGGGGTCGGTCTGGTCACTATTTCCGGCGGACAGCGCCCCGCCGTGCGGGTGAAACTGAATGCCCCGGCGGTCGCCGCATTGGGGCTGGACAGCGAAACCATTCGTACTGCCATCAGCAATGCTAACGTCAATTCTGCCAAGGGTAGCCTCGATGGCCCCACCCGTTCGGTGACATTGTCGGCTAATGACCAGATGAAATCTGCCGAGGATTACCGTGATCTGATCATTGCATACCAAAATGGAGCGCCGATCCGCTTGCAGGATGTCGCCACCATTGAGCAGGGCGCGGAAAATAACAAACTGGCTGCATGGGCCAATACCCAGCAGGCGATTGTGTTGAATATCCAGCGCCAGCCGGGGGTCAACGTCATTGCCACCGCGGACAGTATTCGCGAGATGCTGCCGGAGTTGATCAAAAGCTTGCCCAAGTCGGTTGATGTCAAGGTACTAACCGATCGCACTACCACCATCCGCGCCTCCGTCAGTGACGTGCAGTTTGAGTTATTGCTCGCCATTGTGCTGGTGGTGATGGTGATTTATCTGTTTCTGCGCAATGCCGCAGCCACCATTATCCCCAGTGTCGCAGTACCGCTGTCACTGATCGGGACCTTTGCGGCGATGTATTTTCTCGGGTTTTCAATCAATAACCTGACGTTAATGGCGCTGACCATTGCCACGGGCTTTGTGGTCGATGACGCCATCGTAGTGATAGAGAATATCTCTCGTTATATCGAAAAAGGCGAGAGACCGCTGGATGCGGCGCTGAAAGGGGCCGGAGAGATTGGCTTTACCATTATTTCACTCACCTTCTCATTAATTGCAGTGTTGATTCCGTTGCTATTTATGGGCGATATCGTGGGCCGGCTGTTCCGCGAATTTGCCGTAACACTGGCGGTGGCGATCCTGATTTCAGCGGTAGTTTCGCTGACTCTGACCCCAATGATGTGCGCGCGGATGCTCAGTTATGAGTCACTGCGTAAGCAAAACCGCCTGTCACGCGCCAGTGAGAAGTTCTTTAACTGGGTGATCGCCCATTATGCCGTGGCACTAAAAAAAGTGCTTAATCATCAATGGATAACCTTGGGTGTAGCGGTGAGCACACTGGTCCTGACGGTGCTGCTTTACTTGCTGATGCCGAAAGGTTTCTTCCCGTTGCAAGACAATGGTCTGATTCAAGGAACCCTGGAAGCACCGCAATCCGTTTCATTCAGTAATATGGCGGAACGCCAGCAACAAGTGGCCGCCATTATCCTTAAAGATCCAGCGGTAGAAAGCCTGACCTCATTTGTCGGCGTTGACGGTACCAATGCCACGCTGAACAATGGCCGGTTGCAGATTAACCTTAAACCACTCAACAGCCGTGACGATCGCATCCCACAGATCATTACCCGCTTACAGGAAAGCGTTACCGGCGTCCCAGGGATTAAACTTTACTTACAGCCGGTACAAGATCTGACCATTGATACGCAACTGAGCCGGACACAATATCAGTTCACCCTGCAAGCCACGACACTTGAGGAGTTGAGTACTTGGGTACCGAAGCTGGTTAGTCAGTTGCAGCAACAAGCTCCCTTCCAGGATGTCACCAGTGATTGGCAGGACCGAGGATTGGTGGCGTTTGTTAATGTCGATCGCGATAGCGCCAGCCGTTTAGGTATCACGATGGCAGCTATCGACAGCGCACTATATAACGCCTTTGGTCAACGCCTGATTTCCACCATTTATACCCAAGCCAACCAATACCGCGTGGTGCTAGAACATGACGTGCAGGCCACGCCGGGCTTGGCGGCGTTTAACGATATCCGCCTGACCGGCAGCGACGGTAACGGGGTGCCGCTGAGCAGTATTGCCACCATTGAGGAGCGCTTCGGGCCATTATCGATTAACCATTTGAATCAATTCCCGTCAGCCACTATCTCCTTCAATCTGGCACCGGGATATTCCTTGGGTGAGGGGGTAAACGCGGTGACACAAGCTGAGCAGGCAATTCAGCTACCGGCGGATATCACCACCCGCTTCCAAGGCTCTACGCTGGCATTTCAGGCCGCACTCGGTAGCACGCTGTGGCTGATTATCGCCGCGATTGTGGCGATGTATATCGTGCTCGGCGTGTTATATGAAAGTTTTATTCATCCGGTCACTATCTTGTCAACTCTGCCCACCGCCGGTGTCGGTGCCTTGCTGGCGCTGATGCTGACCGGCAATGAGCTGGATGTGATTGCCATTATCGGCATTATTCTGCTGATCGGAATTGTAAAGAAGAATGCCATCATGATGATCGACTTTGCACTGGCCGCAGAGCGGGATCAGGGGATGACCCCGTATGATGCTATCTATCAGGCGTGCTTGTTACGTTTCCGCCCGATTCTGATGACCACATTGGCAGCGCTGTTTGGTGCATTGCCATTAATGCTCAGTACCGGGGCCGGGGCCGAGCTACGCCAACCGCTGGGTGTGTGTATGGTCGGCGGGCTGATTGTCAGTCAGGTACTAACCCTGTTTACCACTCCGGTTATCTATCTGTTGTTCGATAAACTGGCACGCAACTCCCATGGCAAAAATCGCTATCGCCATCAGGATACTGACACACCTGAATTACCCCATGGACAGGAGCAGCCGTGAAATTCTTCGCTCTGTTCATCCATCGCCCGGTGGCTACCACCCTGCTGACACTGGCTATCACCCTCAGCGGAATTATCGGTTTTAGCTTATTGCCGGTATCACCGCTGCCGCAGGTGGATTATCCGGTGATTTCGGTGAGTGCATCGATGCCTGGGGCCGATCCTGAGACCATGGCGTCCTCAATTGCCACACCGCTGGAACGCGCACTGGGCAGAATTGCGGGCGTCAATGAAATGACCTCTACCAGTTCATTGGGCAGCACGCGGATCATTCTGCAATTCTCCCTCAATCGAGATATCAACGGTGCGGCCCGTGATGTGCAGGCAGCGCTTAATGCCGCGCAAAGCTTGCTACCCACCGGCATGCCAAACCGCCCGACCTATCGTAAGATGAACCCGTCGGATGCGCCCATCATGATAATGACGCTGACCTCGGATACCTTTACCCAAGGTCAGTTGTATGATTTTGCCTCTACCAAATTGGCGCAGAAAATTGCTCAAACCGAGGGGGTCAGTGATGTCTCGGTGGGAGGCAGTTCCCTGCCTGCGGTGCGGGTTGAATTGAATCCTGGGGCGCTGTTTAACCAAGGCGTTTCGCTGGATGCGGTGCGACAAGCAATCAGCGCCGCCAACGTTCGCCGCCCACAAGGTGCTATCGATTCCAGCCAACAGCACTGGCAGGTGCAGGCCAATGATGAGATCAAAACCGCAGAGGGTTATCGCCCACTGGTGATTCATTACAACAATGGTTCAGCGGTACGGCTACAGGATGTCGCCACGGTGGTGGACTCAGTGCAAGATGTGCGTAACGCCGGGATGTCCGATGGTAAACCGGCGGTGCTGTTAGTAATCAGCCGCGAGCCGGGGGCAAATATTATCGCCACCGTCGACCGGATTCGAGCAGAACTTCCGGCCCTGCGTGCCTCGATCCCCGCCTCAATTCAGTTGACTATTGCACAAGATCGCTCGCCGACCATTCGTGCTTCGTTAGATGAAGTGGAGCGCTCATTGATGATAGCCGTAGCTTTGGTGATTCTGGTGGTATTCCTGTTTCTGCGCTCCGGCCGTGCCACGCTTATTCCTGCGGTTGCCGTGCCGGTTTCGTTGATCGGAACATTTACCGCTATGTATCTGTGCGGTTTTAGCCTGAATAACTTGTCATTGATGGCATTGACCATCGCCACCGGCTTCGTAGTTGATGATGCCATTGTGGTGCTGGAGAATATTTCCCGCCATCTGGAAGCGGGGGTAAAACCAATAGCCGCCGCCCTGCGCGGGGTGCGCGAAGTGGGCTTTACCGTGTTGTCGATGAGTATTTCGCTGGTGGCCGTATTTATTCCACTGCTGCTGATGGAAGGGTTACCGGGCCGTTTATTCCGCGAATTTGCCATAACACTGTCGGTGGCTATCGGCATCTCACTGGTCATTTCCCTCACCTTGACGCCAATGATGTGCGCCCATTTGCTACGATCACACCCGGTTGGTCAGCAACCCCGGATTCGCGGGTTTGGTAAAATGCTGCTGTCTATTCAGCAAGGTTATGGTCGCTCACTCAATTGGGTACTGGGTCATACACGTTGGGTGATGGTGGTGCTGCTTTCCACTATCGCGCTCAATGTTTGGCTCTATATCAGTATCCCGAAAACCTTTTTCCCCGAGCAGGATACTGGCCGGATGATGGGTTTTATTCAAGCTGATCAAAGTATTTCGTTTCAGTCGATGCAGCAGAAGCTGAAGGATTTCATGAAGATAGTCAACGATGATCCGGCGGTCGACAATGTCACCAGCTTCACCGGTGGCTCACGCACGAATAGCGGGTCGATGTTTATCTCGCTCAAACCCTTGAGTGAGCGCAGTGAGAGCGCTCAGCAAATTATCACTCGTCTGCGTGCCAAACTAGCCAAAGAACCGGGGGCGAGCCTGTTCCTTGCACCGGTGCAGGACATTCGCGTCGGTGGCCGTCAAGCCAACGCCAGTTATCAATTTACGCTGTTAGCAGACGATTTAGCCGCACTACGTGAATGGGAACCCAAAGTCCGCGCCACGCTGGCTAAATTGCCGGAGCTGGCAGATGTTAACTCTGACCAGCAGGATAAAGGCTCGGAGATGGCACTGACTTACGATCGCGAGACCATGGCGCGCTTGGGGATTGATGTGTCCACAGCCAATGCCCTGTTAAACAACGCCTTTGGTCAACGGCAGATCTCCACCATTTATCAACCGTTGAACCAATACAAAGTGGTGATGGAAGTTGCCCCCCAATACACTCAGGATGTCAGTTCGCTCGATAAGATGTTTGTGATTAATAGCAGCGGTCAGTCAATTCCATTGTCTTATTTCGCCAAGTGGCAACCGGCCAATGCACCACTGTCGGTTAATCATCAAGGCTTATCCGCCGCCTCGACCATCTCATTTAACTTACCGGAAGGCGGAAGTTTATCTGAAGCAACCGCCGCCGTTGAGCGGGTAATGACGGAACTTGGGGTGCCTGCCACCGTGCGCGGCACCTTTACTGGTACCGCGCAGGTATTCCAGGAAACACTGAAATCGCAGTTGTGGCTGATTATGGCCGCTATCGCTACGGTGTATATCGTGCTCGGGATGTTGTATGAGAGCTATATTCATCCACTGACCATTCTGTCCACACTGCCCTCTGCTGGGGTGGGCGCGCTACTGGCGCTAGAACTGTTCGACGCCCCCTTTAGCCTGATCGCACTTATTGGCATTATGCTATTGATTGGTATCGTGAAAAAGAACGCCATTATGATGGTGGACTTTGCCCTCGACGCGCAACGTAATGGCAATCTCAGCGCCCGCGATGCTATTTTTCAGGCCAGTTTATTGCGCTTTCGGCCGATTCTAATGACCACATTGGCCGCCTTGTTCGGGGCGCTGCCACTGGTGCTAAGCAGTGGTGATGGGGCAGAGTTACGTCAACCACTGGGGATAACCATTGTCGGTGGGCTGGTAATGAGCCAACTGCTAACGCTGTATACCACACCGGTGGTTTACCTCTATTTTGACCGATTACGCAGCCGCTTTAGTAAGCAGCCGCTAATGAAGCTGGAATAGCCTATGGCGATATACCCAGGCGGCAAGCGAGAGAGTCCCGATGAGCTGACTTATATTTTAAGGTCAAAACCCGTAAGTGATTCGGGTAAGCGAATGCAGTCAACACAGCAGCAGGTTGAAAGATGACGGGTATACGCTGGCAACTGTGGATCGTTGCCTTCGGTTTCTTTATGCAGACGCTGGATACCACCATCGTCAATACCGCCCTGCCCTCGATTGCGGCCAGTTTGGGTGAAAACCCATTGCGTATGCAATCGGTCATTGTGTCGTATGTGTTGACGGTGGCTGTGATGCTGCCCGCTAGCGGGTGGTTGGCTGATCGTGTCGGGGTTAAATGGGTATTTTTCTCAGCAATCATTCTGTTTACCCTTGGTTCACTGATGTGCGCGCAATCTGAAACCCTGAATGAGCTTATCGCCTCTCGCGTGATTCAAGGGGTCGGTGGCGCAATGATGGTACCCGTGGGCCGCCTGACGGTGATGAAGATCGTGCCACGCGAACAATATATGTCGGCGATGGCCTTTGTCACCCTACCCGGCCAGATTGGGCCATTGGTTGGCCCGGCGCTGGGGGGATTTCTGGTGGAATACGCCAGTTGGCACTGGATCTTCTTGATCAACCTGCCAGTGGGGGTGATTGGCGCGTTAGCTACTCTGATGCTGATGCCTAACTACACCATGCGTACCCGTCGCTTTGATATCAGCGGCTTTATCATGCTGGCTATCGGCATGGCAACCCTAACACTGGCGTTAGATGGCCATAAAGGGCTGGGTTTGTCACCGCTGGCAATTGCGGGTTTAGTCTTGTCTGGGATGTTGGCTCTGGCCGGATATTGGTGGCATGCCCGAGGTAATAACGCTGCGCTATTTTCACTGCGATTGTTCAAAAACAAATCCTATGCCCTTGGCCTGACTGCAAGTATGACTGCGCGCATTGGCAGTGGCATGCTGCCCTTTATGACCCCGGTTTTCCTGCAAATCGGGCTGGGATTCACGCCGTTCCATGCAGGTTTAATGATGATCCCGATGATTATCGGCAGTATGGGCATGAAGCGAATTATCGTGCAGGTGGTTAACCGCTTCGGCTACCGGCAAGTGTTGGTCAGCGCGACATTGCTGCTGGCGGTGGTTAGTCTGAGCTTCCCACTGGTGGCACTGATGGGCTGGCTATGGCTACTGCCGGTGGTGCTATTTTTCCAGGGAATGGTTAACGCACTGCGCTTCTCCACCATGAATACCTTAACCCTGAAAGATTTACCAAACCGCCTTGCCAGTAGCGGCAATAGCTTGCTGTCGATGGTGATGCAACTCTCCATGAGTCTGGGGGTCAGCACCGCCGGGATATTATTGGGCGTGTTTGCGCATAATCAGGTGGTAACCAATACCTCGGCCACCCACAGCGCGTTCTTGTACAGCTATATGTGCATGGCCATTATCATTGCTCTGCCCGCCCTGATATTTAATCGCGTGCCACCGGATACCGGCACCAATCGTAATCTGGCCCGCCAACCCATTAAACCAGCCAACCGATAGAACAGGTGAAAACATAATGAGAATCGGCATTACCGGAAAACTGTTTATGGCGATATTTGCTACCTGCATGCTGGTGTTGATCACGATGCACTGGGGGGTTAGAGCCAGCTTCGAGCGCGGATTCATTGATTACATCAAACAGAGCAATGAACAACGTATCGCCATGTTGGGAGACGCGCTTGAGGTGCAATATCAGCGTTACGGTAACTGGGATTTCCTGCGTAATAATGATCAGGTGATTTATCAGATCATGCGCTCTTTCGAGCAGAGCAGTGATAACAGCCGCAATCTGCCGCCACGAGGCTGGCGCGCTCAGTTCTGGGTGGTCGATAATCACAATAATCTACTGGCCGGGCACACCGGTCAGGTGCCGAAAGAAGCCAGCCGTCGCGCCATCAAGGTGAATAAACTCGTAGTGGGCTGGGTGATGTCGACTCCCCCCGAAAAACTGACGCGTAATGCAGATATTAACTTTGACCAGCAACAGCGCCGCACCAGTTGGATTATTGTCGGCTTATCAACCCTGCTGGCGGCAGCTGTGACCTGGATTTTATCCCGCGGGATGTTGGCACCGGTAAAACGGCTGGTGGAAGGCACTCACCGCTTAGCTGCCGGTGATTTCAGCACTCGAGTGGCGGTCAGTAGCCGTGACGAACTGGGCCGTTTGGCACAAGACTTTAACCAACTTGCCAGTTCGTTGGAGAAAAACGAGCAAATGCGGCGCGACTTTATGGCCGATGTCTCGCATGAATTACGCACGCCACTGGCGGTACTGCGCGGCGAGTTGGAGGCGCTACAGGATGGTGTGCGGCAACCAACACCTGAATCCTTGATCTCACTGCAAGCCGAGGTAGGAATTCTGACCAAACTGGTCAACGACCTGCATCAGTTATCGCTCTCAGATCGTGGTGCACTGGCCTACCGTAAAACCCAACTGGATGCCGTGCGTCTGTTACAAATCGCTATCGCCAGCTTCCATGGCCGTTTCCAAAGTAAAAATATCACCATTACTGCCCATCTGCCTGAACAGGCAATAATGTTCGGCGACCCCGACCGATTGAATCAGCTATTTCATAATTTACTGGAAAACAGTCTGCGTTATACCAATGAAGGCGGGCAGCTTGAGATTATCGCACTGCCAGAAGAAGAAATATTAACCCTACACTGGCAGGACAGTAAACCGGGCCTTAGTGATGAACAGCTGCAACGTATTTTTGAGCGTTTTTATCGCACCGAAAGCTCACGTAACCGCGCAAGCGGCGGCTCAGGACTAGGGCTGGCGATATGCCACAATATTGTCGAGGCCCACGGTGGCAAAATCAGCGCCGAACATTCACCTTTGGGTGGCCTGCGGATTACGGTAGTATTTCCGCTATTCCATTCCATAGGGTAATTCATTGTAATGCACGAGCCGCTTCAGTCTGCCAGCCAATCTGGCTCCGTATTGATTGTTGAAGATGAACCGAAGCTCGGCCAGTTATTGGTCGATTACCTACAGGCTGCGGGTTATCAGACCCAATGGCTCACCAGGGGTGACGAGGTAGTGGCGGCAGTCCGTCAGTCGCCACCGGCCATTATTTTGCTGGATTTAATGTTACCCGGTAGCGATGGCATTACCATTTGCCGAGAAATTCGCCGTTTCTCTGATGTGCCGATTATGATGGTGACGGCAAAAACCGAAGAGATTGATCGATTACTGGGGCTGGAGATCGGTGCTGACGACTATATCTGCAAACCCTATAGCCCGCGGGAAGTGGTGGCGCGGGTCAAAACCATTCTGCGCCGCTGCCGACCGCTACCGCAGCAGCCAAGTGATACTGTGCCACTGCTGATTGATGAATCCCGCTTTCAGGCCAGTTATCTGGGCCATCAGTTGGAATTGACCCCGGCAGAATTTCGTCTGCTGAAAATACTGGCAACTCAACCAGGCCATGTGTTTAGCCGTGAGCAACTGCTGAATAATCTGTATGACGATTACCGCGTAGTGACGGATCGCACTATCGATAGCCATATCAAAAATCTCCGGCGCAAGCTGGAATCACTCGATGGCAAGAAGCCATTTATCCGTGCAGTGTACGGTATGGGGTATCGCTGGGAAGCAGAGATCTGTCGTTTACTGTAATGCCGTCTTTGCCAAAGGTGCGTTATGTTGGTGGTGCATAGCGCATTGACCTGACATCCGGTCAACGTTGACTACACTCATTAGAGGTATCACAACCAACAGGAGAACCACTATGACCATGGGTCACTATGAGCTTAATAAGGCAAAGAATGGGCAGCACTATTTCAATCTAAAAGCCAGCAATGGCGAAACTATTCTCTCCAGTGAGATGTACGCCAGTAAGGCTTCGGCTGAAAACGGCATATCATCAGTGCAGAGTAACTCGCCACTGGAAAGCCAATATGAGCTGAAGCACAACGTCAAAAATGAACCTTATTTCGTTTTGAAAGCGAAAAACCATCAGGTTATTGGCGTCAGTGAATCCTACAGTTCTGACGCTGCTGCCAAAAAAGGCATTGCCTCCGTAATAAAAAATGGCCCGACCACCATAATTAAAGATCTGACGCTGTAATTTTTATTTATCTGATAGTGCTATTTTACCTACATTCGTTGCTTAAAGGTACCCGCGCGGGGCGAGTGACCGCGCATCTCATTTCAAACGCTCCTGATCTTCGGTTACCGCTGCAAACTCTTTCGCCAGCATTTTTTTCAATACTTGCTGGTTACGTGGCAATAAACCTATTTTCAAACCAAAAGGCCGAAAAACACGCCCAAGCACAGATAACGTCTGGCCCCCTTTATCAGTTTCAATATCAGACAGAGTACGTCGGCTGATATTAACCAAAGATGAAAACTCGTCCTGAGACATGGTTAGCATCTCTTTTCTAAGTTTGCGCAGTAATTCCCCTGTAGATATCTGTTCACTAAATAGCTGGCTTAGTAACATCAGTAACAAGTTCTCACGCTCTTGCGGTGAAAGTTTCACTTTCATAAATGTGCCCAGCGTTGTAATTTTTCATCCAAATAATCAAAAGCCATTCCCGGCATATTAAGAATGCTGTCCGGTACTCCTCGCATTTTAAGACGAACCTTCAAACCTATTAGATTTTCAGCCACTTGCTGGAATGCCAAAAAGACACTGTCAGGGTCAGCAAGATCAGATAACTCAGTAATAATACCCTTCCAGTCGAAATTCCCTCCCTCTTCATAAGGCGACCCCCATTGAGTCACTCTGGGAATACCTTCAGGATCTGCTTTCATCGGGGCAAAATCATAGATAGGCGAGAGCCAGATCCCCTCAGGCCGTTTAATTAATGCAGTATTGCGGCCATGATTGTCAGAATTACCAAAAGCGACGTTTAATAAATCTCGCTTAATCATTTCAATAACGAGAGCTTCAACATTTAAAGGCCGACCTAATTCATTAACTTGATACTGAGAAGTCAGTTTTTTTACTAAAGTTCGGATTACCTCAAAATGATTTAAATAGCTACCCGAAGCAACATCCATAACTGAATAAAGTGACTCCAGACCATATTGAACTCGCTTATTCTCAATTGAATCAATATCAAAGCGAGGTAACCATAAAGAAGGATAATTATCTCCCTCTATCAGCCTCATCTTTTCAGTCTTTATCGTATCGATACCAATGCTTGCCAGTTCCTGATAAAAGTGATACTCAGCACGTAAAATATCGCAATCAATAGTGCTACGCTTCCCTCTTGGGAATTTAATTAAATAATGAGTATCTTGGTTACTGATGCCATCCTGGAAAGTATCAATCCAGATTTCATCATTATCTGAACAACATAATAGTAGCTTCGGCGCTTCGCCACCGGCCCCTGTCGCCCCCCCTGCCGAGGCCCCTCTTTGCTGCGCATATTCCAAAAAAGATGAGTCACGCTCAACTACGTCCTGCAATGTAAAGCGGATATGGTTTAACTGGCTATCAGGATGTAACTCAGGTATTGCATCTTTTATTCGCATATTGCCAACAGGGGCGATAGTGCCCGTTTTCAGCAAAATATAATCCTGCTCGCTCGCTGACATTGATTGCAGACCAAGTTGGTTAACCCAATAGCGGCGGCTTGCGCCTGCGGGCATTATATCGTCAATAAAAGCAAACCAATGCTTAGACGAATAGGTGTGAGCTAATTCAACCGGTAAATTTATGCTACAACTGAATTCATCATCACGATACATCCGCTCAATAGCATAATCGCCGTCATAGCCTAGCACTGCCGCGCCTTGCCTTCCACGAGCCGGCTCTGTAAAAGTCAGTTCAGCAGCATCATGCCAAAGGCCGTGATTGAAGATCTGTATCGTTAGTTTAGCCACAAACACCTCTTGAGCAAAAAACTGCTCATATAAAGAATAAATCAGTATTTATGTGCAAAATATTACTCAAAGAAAATCATTTAGTCAAAAAATGAGCAAAAAATCGCTCAATTAACGAATTTTTCCTTTATGCTCCAAGACATTAAAATCCGCTTAAACTGATCCAGATCATTTAAACCCTACAAAAATTGTGCGATGGCTGATTTTCCTGATTGGCAAGGTTACAATCCCCGGCTTTTAACCACCCCTTCGGGCGTGGTTCTGACTTGAACTCAGACTGAGAGCCACTTATATGTCTTCATCTATTCCTTTTACCACGGAATTATTATCGCCTGCCGGTACCCTTAAAAACATGCGTTATGCCTTTGCTTATGGGGCAGATGCGGTTTACGCCGGCCAACCACGTTATAGCCTACGGGTGCGTAATAATGAATTTAATCACGAGAACCTGGCATTAGGTATTCAGGAAGCGCATGTCCTCGGTAAGCGCTTCTATGTGGTCGTAAATATTGCCCCCCACAACTCCAAACTGAAAACCTTTCTGCGTGATTTAAAACCGGTGATCGATATGGGGCCGGATGCACTGATTATGTCGGATCCCGGCTTGATCATGATGGTACGTGAGGCATTCCCGCAGATGGATATTCATCTGTCAGTACAAGCTAACGCCGTCAACTGGGCTACCGTCAAATTTTGGCAACAGATGGGGTTGACCCGCGTTATTCTCTCCCGCGAGTTATCACTGGAAGAAATTGCAGAAATACGCGCACAAGTCCCTGATATGGAACTGGAGATTTTTGTCCACGGCGCACTGTGCATGGCCTATTCCGGCCGTTGCCTACTATCTGGTTATATCAATAAACGCGACCCGAACCAGGGAACCTGCACCAATGCCTGCCGCTGGGAATATAATGTTCAGGAAGGCAAAGAAGATGAAATCGGCAACATCGTGCATATTCACCAACCGATTGCGGTAAAGAATATCGAGCCAACACTGGGTATCGGTGCACCAACCGATAAAGTGTTTATGATTGAGGAAGCACAGCGCCCTGGTGAGTACATGACCGCCACCGAAGATGAGCACGGCACTTACATCATGAACTCAAAAGACCTACGCGCTATTCAACATGTGGAACGCCTGACGCAATTAGGTGTGCATTCACTGAAAATTGAGGGTCGGACTAAATCCTTCTACTATTGCGCGCGTACCGCACAGGTTTACCGCCGTGCTATCGATGATGCCGTTGCGGGTAAACCTTTTGATCCAACCTTGTTGACCACACTGGAAGGCTTGGCTCACCGGGGTTATACCGAAGGCTTCCTGCGCCGTCATGTGCATGAAGAGCAACAAACTTACGATTACGGCTATTCAGTTTCTGAACGCCAGCAATTTGTCGGTGAGTTTACCGGAGTGCGTCGTGACGGCTTGGCTGAAGTGGTGGTCAAAAACAAATTCTCGGTTGGTGATAGTGTTGAGCTGATGACGCCAAACGGCAATATCCAGTTTATTCTCGACAGCATGCAAGATAAAAAAGGTCAGCCGGCAGATATTGCACCGGGTAATGGTCATATCATGTATTTGCCCATCCCCGCGGACATTAACGTGGAATATGGCTTACTGGTACGTAATCTAAATGGGACAAATAGCCGAAATCCCCATGAAAAAGCGTAACGTAAAGCGATAAAAAAATAATGCCATCGCCAAGATGGCATTTTTAGCAAATATTAGAAATGGATCACATCAATTATAATTACGCTGGGGTAGCATAGCTCGAGTACAATCAAGAACTAAAAAAGTTTTACAGCAAGACTAGGAACCACCTCCTTGGCTAGCCCAATCTCCCTTGGGCTGGCCTTTTCTTTTTTATGGCCCTATCCATCTGATTACTATTAATTTTTCCTAAATTTTATTATTAATGATTCTTGTTAAGCTATTAACTAATAATAAGAAAGCCTGTTTTATGAATAACCTCACCATCAAATAATAATTATCTCCGTTAAATAAATATCCCAACAAAAATAAAACCTCTTTTTATTAAACTTAAAGATAATTGATATTTGCAATATTGTCGGAATAATCTCATATAGCTAAAGAAGCCAAACCCACTACCAGCAAGTGATTCGAGCTGCATTTATGCTAGCCCCTCACTAATCCTGATGAGCTTACGCAGTCAGGTGATTCGGGTGACAAATCTGTCAGGAGCAGATTTGAATGCCGCTAACCCCGCTGCAAGTTCAAGTAAGAAGGGGATAGGTAAATTAAACAGCTATGGGTTACTGTTACTCCTATCGCAGAAACGATTGGAGCACGTTATGACCTCAATGCCACGTACCCTTCTCATCTTGAACGGTAAGGAATCGGGTAATCTTGAAGTTCGCAATGCCGTCAAGAACTTGCGTGATGAAGGCATTATGCTTCATGTTCGAGTCACTTGGGAACACGGGGATGCGAAGCGTTATGTTGGCGAAGCTGCCGGTCTGGGGGTCGATACGGTAATTGCAGGCGGGGGAGATGGCACTATTAATGAAGTCGCCAGTGCGCTGATGGCCCTGCCCTCCTACAATCGCCCCAATTTAGGTATTGTGCCCTTAGGTACAGCCAACGATTTTGCCACCAGTTGTAACATTCCCCTGCACATAGAAAATGCATTTCAATTGGCAGTCAAAGGCCGGGCGGTCACCATTGATATCGCGCGAGTAAATAGCGAGCACTACTTTATCAATATGGCGACCGGTGGCTTTGGCACTCGCATTACCACTGAGACACCGGAAAAACTCAAAGCCGTACTGGGTGGGGCTTCATACTTTATTCATGGCCTGATGCGCATGGATGCGATTAAAGCAGACAGTTGTGAAATACATGGGCCGGATTTCGAATGGGCGGGTGATGCACTGGTAATAGGTATCGGCAACGGTCGGCAAGCCGGTGGTGGACAGCCTCTCTGCCCCGATGCACTGATTAATGATGGCTTGCTGCAATTGCGGTTGCTGACCGCAGAAGAATTACTTCCTGCCCTACTGACCAGCGTGTTCAGTGGTGAGAAAAATAAAAATGTAGTGGAGGCTACCTTGCCTTGGCTGGAAATCACAGCCCCCCATGACATCACTTTTAATCTGGATGGCGAACCACTGGCAGGCAAGCATTTCCGTATCGAAATAATCCCCAATGCGATTGGCTGCCGTCTGCCGCCAAATTGTGAACTGCTGGGCTAAATATCAATCTGTGGGCTATCTTCGGTTAGCCCATGATTCTTCTAGATTTTATTACCCTTATCGCTCTGCCTAACTCAACGTTGACCTGGCTTTAGCTCGAGTTAACGCATTTTCTTACGCAAAAACCTTTCATTTCAAACCTCTTTTCTTTTACATTTAATTTTCACTTTGAAAGGTTTTACTTTCAAAGTGTGATCCATATGCAATAAATAGATCTAAAAAATGATTATGGTAGTTCACATGGCGACAGACAAGATGCTGAAGTCCATTCTGGAACCTCAGTATTTTGAATACCGCTTTATCACGCGGTTCCTGAAGTTTCTTTTCAAAACAAAAGTTTATAAAAACAGCCATAACCTCGATTACAGGAGAAAAAAATGATTGAACTCATAACCCATGGAGCCGAGTGGTTTATCGGACTCTTCCAAAAAGGGGGCGAAGTTTTTGTTGGCATGGTCACCGGGATCTTACCTTTATTAATCAGTTTGTTAGTAATCATGAATGCACTGATCAAGTTTGTTGGTCAGGATAGGATTGAACGATTGGCTCAACGCTGTGCCGGTAACCCTGTTTCCCGTTACCTGTTGCTGCCGCTGATCGGTACCTTTGTATTTTGTAACCCGATGACCTTAAGTCTCGGGCGTTTTATGCCAGAAAAATATAAACCAAGTTATTACGCGGCCGCCTCTTACAGTTGCCACTCAATGAATGGTTTGTTCCCACACATTAACCCAGGTGAGTTGTTCGTGTTCTTAGGTATTGCCAGTGGTTTAACCACACTGGGCTTACCCCTCGGCCCGCTGGCTGTTAGCTACTTCCTGGTTGGGTTGTTCACCAACTTCTTCCGTGGCTGGGTTACCGATCTGACGACCTCCATCTTTGAACGCAAAATGGGCATCCGTCTGGACCGTAACGTACAACTTTAATATGTAAATTAAATACATACTGTGTGGAGCAGAGCATGAGTGAATTCATCAGGATTGAAAAAGGCGAAGGCGGCTGGGGTGGCCCATTAGTGTTGCCAATCGTACCGGGTAAGAAAATTGTCTATATCACCGCGGGTACCCGCCCGGCCATTATTGACCGTATCAGTGAACTGACTGGCTGGGAAGCGGTGGATGGGTTCAAAGAAGGTGAACCACCAGCCGAAGAGATCGCCGTGGCGATTATTGACTGTGGTGGCACCCTGCGCTGTGGCCTGTATCCGAAACGCCGTATTCCAACCGTTAATATCCATTCAACCGGTCAATCCGGGCCGATGGCGCAATACATACTGGAAGATATTTATGTTTCCGGTGTGCGTGAAAAAAATATCCATAAAGTCAGTGGAACCGATCACGCCACCGCAACGGCTGCACCAGCAGAACCGGCAACCGCAACCGCAACCGCAACCGCAAGCAAAGCTGGCCGTGATTACGATACCAGCAAGAAAATTACCGAACAAAGTGACGGGTTACTGGCGAAAGTCGGGATGGGGATGGGGTCTGTTGTGGCGGTATTCTTCCAGTCAGGCCGCGACACCATCGATACCGTACTGAAAACTATCCTACCGTTTATGGCCTTCGTTTCGGCGTTAATCGGCATCATTATGGCATCCGGTTTGGGCGACTTTATCGCTCACGGCTTAACACCGCTGGCCAGCAGCCCGATAGGCTTAGTGCTCTTGGCACTGATCTGCTCCTTCCCGCTGTTGTCACCGTTCTTAGGCCCAGGGGCCGTTATCGCACAAGTTATCGGCGTATTGGTTGGGGTACAAATTGGTTTGGGGAATATTCCACCGCAATTAGCCCTGCCAGCGTTATTTGCAATTAATGCCCAAGCAGCATGTGACTTTATCCCAGTAGGTCTGTCTCTGGCCGAAGCGAAACAAGATACCGTTCGTGTCGGTGTCCCTTCGGTTCTGGTTGGCCGTTTCCTTACCGGAGCGCCAACAGTATTGATTGCCTGGGCAGCATCAGCCTTTATCTATCAGTAAGCACTAAATACAAAATTATCTGTAATACATTCAACGGTTAAGGATGTACGTATGAATACTATTTATCAGACAACTATTACCAATATCGGCGACAGCGCCCGCGAGGCGCTGCTTGATGACATGCTTATCACCTTCCGCGAAGGGGCACCCAAAGATATTGAAGAGTTCTGTTTTATCCATCAGCACAGCGACACCGATGGAGAGCTACAGGCTGGCAACATTATGGAACTGGCTGATCTGCGCTATGTCATCACCGCAGTTGGCGAGGTGGCAACTCAGAACCTGCGTGAATTGGGTCATGTCACCATTCGTTTTAATGGTGATAAGCAACCTGAGTTCCCCGGTTCTATCCATGTAATAGGGCCAACACCCGATGATATTCCTATCGGTAGCTCACTGAAATTTATTCGTTAATTTATTCATTTATACCCGATGTCATTAGCATCGCAGTTAACCCTGTGACAGCTTCAAGTACTAAGGGTATTAGCCGAAGTAATTGGAATTGCAAAGGAAGTAGACGAACGAATCCCGATGAGCTGACACTCGTCAGTGATTCGGGTGAGTGAGTTCGACTAACACCGCTGCAGCTTCAAGTACTAAGGATAATTTTGGAGGTAGTTATGTCACAAGTAGCAGTAGTTATTGGCGGTGGACAAACATTGGGCGCATTCTTGTGTCATGGTCTTGCCGAAGCAGGGTATAAAGTTGCAGTTGCTGATTTAAATTCAGATAACGCACAGTTAGTCGCTGATCAGATTAATGCCGAATACGGCGCAGATAGCGCCCGTGGTTTTCAGGTTGATGCCACCAATGAAAGCAGCGTGCAGATGCTGGCAAAAGCAGTAGATCAAAGTTTCCATCAAACTAACCTGCTCGTTTACAGCGCAGGCATTGCCAAGGCCGCACCGATTACTGATTTCCCACTGGATGATTTTGACCGCTCACTACAGGTCAATCTGGTCGGTTACTTCTTATGTGCTCGTGAATTCTCTCGCCTGATGATCCGTGATGGCGTTGCCGGGCGAATTATCCAGATCAACTCCAAATCAGGTAAAGTGGGCAGTAAACACAACTCGGGTTACAGTGCTGCCAAGTTTGGTGGCGTTGGTTTGACCCAATCATTGGCTCTGGACTTGGCTGACTACGGTATCACTGTGCATTCCTTGATGTTAGGCAATCTGTTGAAATCACCGATGTTCCAATCTCTTTTACCGCAGTACGCTGCAAAGTTGGGTATTCAACCGGAAGAAGTTGAAAAATACTACACCGATAAAGTGCCACTAAAACGGGGTTGTGATTATCAGGATGTGCTTAACATGCTGTTGTTCTACGCTAGCGATAAAGCCGCCTATTGCACCGGACAATCAATTAATATTACCGGTGGTCAGGTGATGTTTTAAGTTTGATGTTGTCTGAAAAAACAGTTTGTCATCCCAGCAAGCGAAGGGGACTGTTTCTAGCGGTCTCACAGAGGCGAGGCCCAAGGATGGGCCAAGCAACGAACGCAGCTAACACTGCTGCAACGTCAAGTAAGAAGGATAAAAATATGTCTCCAACATCAGCACTGATCACTATTGTTATCATCGCCTGGGTGCTGCAAATCATGCTTGGCTGGTGGCAAATCAATCGGTTTAACCGTGCTTTTGATCGCCTGTGTCAGCACAGTAAATCAGTTGGTGTTGGCCGATCTGGTGGGCGCTTTAAGCCCCGCGTGGTAATGGCGCTGGCTTTCGATGAGAATATGCGGGTCAGTGACAGCATGATCATGCGTGGCATTAGCGTTTTCGCCCGCCCACGCCCATTACCTCAGCTTCATGGCTTACATCAGCAGGATTTAATCCCGGATGTGATCTTCCCTACGGATAAAGCATGTCAAACTGCACTATTATTAGCGATTAAACCGAAATCATGATATTTTCACAATGAAAGCTATTCTTTTTCATGTGAAAGTTATGCCTGAAAAAGAGGCAATGGAAATACTTGAGCGGGGATCGTTATGAAGCCAAAGCAGCGACAGGTTGCAATACTGGAATATCTCCAACAACACGGAAAGACGGCCGTCGATCAACTCGCCGCACATTTTTCAACCACCGGTACCACAATTCGTAAGGATTTAACCAGTCTTGAAAATGAAGGGGCGGTTATCCGTACCTACGGTGGGGTTGTATTAAATCGTGATGATATAGAACAACCCATTGACCGTAAAACTCACATTAATACCGATAAGAAAAAGCAAATTGCTCAAGCTGCCAGCAAACTGATTAAAGACGGTGATAGCCTGGTTTTTGATGCCGGTAGTACCGTGTTGCAAATGGTTCCCCACCTGACAAAGTTCAACAATATCACGGTGATGACCAACAGCCTGCATATCGTCAATGAACTGGTTGAGCTGGATAACGATCAAACTATCTTGATGCCGGGTGGCACTTACCGTAAAGGTTCAGCCTCTTTTCATGGTAGTCTGGCAGAATCTGCATTTGATAATTTTAGTTTCGATCAACTGTTTATCGGTGCAGATGGTGTCGATCTGAAAGCAGGTGTCACCACGTTTAACGAAGTTTATCATGTTAGTACGGCGATGTGCCGTGCCGCTAGCCGCATTATTTTGCTGGTCGATTCCTCCAAATTTGGCCGTAAAAGCCCAAATGTAGTGTGCCCGTTAAGTGCCGTTGATATCCTGATTACAGATAAAGGTATTAGCCCAGAATATTTGCAAGCGCTACAGGACATGGGCATTAACATCATTCTGGTTGATAAAAATGACTAATCCATTGATTACCTATGCCCGTGAAACACTGGAAATTGAACTGACAGAAGCGCATAAGCTGCTGTCACGTTTAGATGATAATTTTATCCGCGCCTGTGAGTTATTATTAGCCTGCACCGGTAAGGCTGTAGTTTCAGGGATTGGCAAATCTGGCCATATTGGTAAAAAGATTGCCGCATCACTGGCCAGCACTGGCACCCCCTCCTTCTTTGTACATCCGGCGGAAGCATTGCACGGCGATTTGGGCATGATTGGCCCTCAGGATGTGGTGATTTTTATCTCCTACTCAGGGCGCGCCAAAGAACTGGACCTGATTCTGCCCTTGTTGGCGGATAGCCAGATCCCCGTGATTGCCATCACTGGCGGCAAAGAGTCCCCGCTGGCGCTGGGTGCAGCCTGTGTATTGGATATCAGTGTCGAACACGAAGCTTGCCCGATGGGATTGGCTCCTACCTCCAGCGCGGTTAATACCCTGATGATGGGGGACGCTCTGGCAATGGCATTAATGCGCCATCGCGGTTTCGGTGCAGAAGATTTTGCCCGCTCACATCCTGGCGGCAGCTTGGGCGCAAGGCTACTTAATCGAGTCCATCACTTAATGAGAACCGGTGATCGCCTGCCGATGGTGAATGAATCCGACAGCGTAATGGAAGCCATGTTAGAACTGAGCCGTACAGGACTAGGGCTGGTGGCTGTATGTGATCCGGAGCAACGGGTTGTGGGGGTATTCACTGACGGTGATTTACGCCGCTGGCTGGTAAAAGGTGGCACCTTACAGCAACCCTTAGAAAATGCCATCACACGGCCAGGCTACCGATTACCTGAGCAATGGCGCGCAGGAGAAGCGCTGGAGGCACTGCATCAGCACCATCTCAGTGCCGCACCGGTGGTGAATCTGGATGGAAAACTGGTCGGAGCCATTAATCTGCACGACCTGCATCAAGCTGGCGTTGGTTGATATCCCTGTCATCGTTCAAGTTGTAGCTGTGTTGGTTGCATTCACGATTCAGGCCTCGCTGCTGCGAGGCCGCTGCAACCAGCATTCAAATCCGCCAGTGACATCTTCATCAATATAATCAATTAATCTAGATAAATTTACTTATTAGCGGCCTGCCTGCAATCAGTGCCAATTAGGATCTTGCTGTAACTGCTTTTTGAGCATGGCCTGGATACTGTCATTGGGACGACCGAGCCATTGATAGGTCGCGAACTCACTCGGTTTATCAAGTGCTTGTGGCTTGTCTGCCACGGAAATACGCATTCCCCATGCCTGCCATACTTGTTTTTTATCCTGACTAAACGCCACCCACATAAAGTTATTACTGCAATCATGAGGTTTACAAATTCGCCCCACCTTATATTGCTGCCCTTGCCAATTTATCACCTCATAAGGTGCTGACGTCCCCACCCCTTTGCGTGCCCAGGCGGGGAGATTCTTTTGGCTTTTCACCATTTTTTGCCAGCTATTTTTATACACCGGCTGTTGCAGCAGATCCGCCGTGGTCGGGCGGCTTTTGACAGGAGAAGTCTGGGCAACTGACGTGGCTGTGACAGTTGTGGTGGCTGGCTGCGCGAAAGCCCAGGCGCTGACACTGAGCATCACCGCAGCCACAAGACAATGGCGGGTTTTGTTACCTTTCATTATCGAAATCCTTATTATCTGATTAATCTACTCGCCGGACAGTGAGCCAGGCTCTGTGCAACGGCTTAGCGGGCGTGGTATTAGCTTGCCTGTCTATGACCATCAACCGGCGAAAAAGTTGATCCATAGCACGAATTTTCATCCTAATTCCAGTTATATCACAATCTGTATGACAGCTTGAGTTAAGCTATGAACCAGATAGCTATCAGCCGAGCCCACCCGATAAAAGGCCATGCCATGTTAACCGTTGAGTTACCCGAAGAACCCGAGAAGCTGTATTACTCTGCCGGGGATGCCCACCCGCTGGCTAAGCTTGAAACGGATAAAATTATCCAGATGGTTATCGATCTGGATGTTGCCAATTCCGACAGCGAGCATTATGTCACTGGCTGGATGGGGCTAAATAGCGTGGTGGTGGTACGTAATTACCAAAATAAGCGCGGTACAGCCAATGGTTTTGTGGTGAATAAAGGCGATCGCTATCGTCTGAGCATTCAATCCATTGAATTTCGCATTCCGAAGGCCGTGTTGTGGATGAGCTTTCGCCGTAAACCCCGCACCATGGAGTTAATCACCTACGAAACATTGGGCGAACAACCCAGCGGTATGCAGCAGTACCGTAATATCCTCGATGAAGAGTTGCTACAGCAACTCGATGCCGATTGGCGCGAATTGAATGATTATCTTGGTGCAGCCTGCTGGCAACTTGAAAATGACACCCCGCTGTGGCAACAAACCCGACAACAGATAACGCCCGAGACTATCCGTCAGTTAGTCGATGCGCCTATTTTTCGCACCAAACATCTACAGGCTGATGGGGATTACGCCGGGTTCTGGGCCGGAGAGTACTTTTTTGCCGTTCGCCAACCTAGCGCAGGCAACCCATTACCTGCGGTACAAATCTCCTGGCGTGAAGATGAAAAAGATATCGGCAGTTATCAATTTGATCTGATTAACGATGAAACAGGCGAGCCAAAACTCTCACTGTGTATCCGCCCACGCAAAGGCGCGGACAGCTATCTGCTTAACCGTTTTGATGCCCATCACTTGCAACGTGCTATCGCGATGTTTGCGATGACTCAGCGCTATTTATTGGCATAAAAATCTCTGCCATTTCAATAAATAAGGCATGCACTTCGTCATTGGAGCTACAGGTAGGCGGCAAGTGAACACATCCCGATAAGCTGACTCAAGTCAGTGATTCGGGGGGTGAGCGCAGCTAACACCCCAGCGACTTCAAGGACGAAGGATCCCCAAAGTCATTGGAGCTACAGGTAGGCGGCAAGTGAACACATCCCGATGAGCTGACTCAAGTCAGTGATTCGGGGGGGTGAGCGCAGCTAACACCCCGGCGACTTCAGGGACGAAGGATCCCCAAAGTCATTGGAGTTGCAGGTAGGCGGCAAGTGAACACATCCCGATGAGCTGACTCAAGTCAGTGATTCGGGGGGGTGAGCGCAGCTAACACCCCGGCGACTTCAAGGACGAAGGGGATTACCACCACCGGTGAAAATGATGCACCGGCCCGACCCCCTGTCCGACTTCAAGGGTATCGGCTTGTTCTAATGCACCTTGCAGATAGTGTTTGGCGGCATTCACTGTATCTGCCCAATCGTGGAGCCGTGGCCGTAAGGCCGCCAATGCGGCCGATAAGGTGCAGCCGGTGCCGTGGGTATGGCGAGTATTTACTCTGCGGGTAACAAAACGCTGTTCGCCTTGTGCCGTAAACAGCCAATCGGGGCTATCTTCACCGCTCAAATGCCCTCCTTTCATCAATACTCCCTGACAACCCAGAGCCAACAGTGCTCGCCCCTGTTCACACATTTGTTGCTCATCGCGCGCAGGCTGGCAATTGAGTAGCGCGGCTGCTTCTGGCAGATTCGGGGTAATCAAAGCCACTCGCGGTAACAGCAGTTGACGTACTGCGTCTACGGCCTCTGGTGCCAATAATGGATCACCGCTTTTGGCGACCATAACGGTATCTAGCACCACAAATGGGATGGGATAACGTTGCAGTTGTGTGGCAACAATCTCGACAATGTCAGCATTAGCCAACATACCGATTTTCGCGCTATCGATGCGCACATCACTGAGAACAGAATCGAGTTGAGCTGCAACAAACGCCGGTTCGATGGGATAAACTGACTGCACACCACAGGTATTTTGTGCCACCAAGGCGGTGATCACACTGGTGCCGTAAGCTTGCAAAGCAGAGAAAGTTTTCAAATCAGCCTGAATACCGGCCCCACCGCTAGGGTCAGTTCCGGCAATCGTGAGTGCATTAATTCGCTTCATGAATATCTCTCCACACTCATATCAATGGGAGATCGAATAGCAGCAACAGCGAGAATAGCTAAAGAGAAAACGGCAGGTTGAACGAACATATTCCTCCTAACCGGCGGTCAAGAAGGCGGAACCCTAAGGTGCCGAGACTTCCCTACGCTGGCATAATCCAGATCAGGTAATACGGGTAATATCTCAGCCATGCCACTGTTTGTGGCAGGCACCCCGAGTCAGAATTGTTATTATCATGGGCAGGTGGTAGAAGATCAATCATGTATTGGCTCAACCAATGATCAATTTCGCGAAAGCACCCTGTTTTGGAGGTATAACCATAGGATGAGTATCAAGATTCGTCAGTATCAGGAAAGTGACCGGCCATTCCTGCGCACCTTGTATCTGGCATCACGTAAAGCAGCCTTTACCTGGCTGGACGTTGAACACTTTAGGCTGGAAGATTTTGATCGCTCAACCATTGGTGAAACTGTGCTGGTCGCCGTTGATGGCGATCAACACTTAGGTTTTGCCTCAATTTTTATGGAAGAGAGTTTCCTGCATCATCTGTTTATTGCCCCTGAACTACAACAGTCCGGTACGGGAAAAGCCTTATTGCAGGCAGCACAACAGCTATTTACCAGCCACGGCTCACTCAAATGTCTGGCAAAAAACCAGCAGGCGCTGGCGTTTTATCAAAAACAGGGGTGGGTAGCTATTGCCACCGGCATCAGTAATGATGGCGAATATACATTAATGCATTGGCATAATGAGAAGGTTAAATAAGAACAATATTGATAATATTAGTTAAAAAATAAAATTTAATATCTAACTTACTATCAAACATCGCTGCATCGTTATATGGGTTATTTTCCCCTCACAGATAAATCAGAAATAAGCACAAGGGAACTGGGTTTCCTTGTGCTTATTTTCTATTCCCCGCGCAGCGCCTTCACATCATCGGCTTTTATATTCAGTGCCGGTTGTCCGAATTGCTGTAGCAGATAATGACTCAAACTAACAACCTGCTCATCGGTTAAGGTGTTAGCAAATCCGGGCATAAAGACTTCACCGTCATTGGTTTTGCGTGACACACCGTGGAGAATCACATTAATTAGGTTATTGGGCTCGGATGCCCCGACCACCGAGTTTTTCATCAATGAAGGGTAATAACCGTCTTTCACGCCCTCACCGGTGAAACTGTGGCAACTGGCACAGTTCCCCAAATACAGGCGCGCGCCGTCAGTGTTGTTATCTGCCGTGAAAGGTATACCGCGTAGGGAATTAACACTACTCGCCGCTTGCCCCCAATCCGAACGACTCCTGGTTTCGTCATCTGGATTTAATGGCTCCAGGGTACGCAGATACACCGCCATGGCATTGAGATCACTCTCGCTCAGGTGGCGAGTACTGTTCTCAATAACTTCAGCCATCGGCCCGGCAGCTTGTGCTTTACCGTCAACATGGCCGGTGCGCAGATATTGCACCACCTGCTGCTGACTCCAGCCGCCAATACCGGCATGTGGATCAGAGGTAATATTAAACGCCGTCCAACCATTAATCTCTGCCCCCCCATAGGCTTTGCTCTCTTTCATCCCCATGGTGATATTACGCGGGGTATGGCACTCAGCGCAGTGCCCCAATGCTTCAACAAAGTAAGCACCCTGATTCCATTGTGCATCTTTAGTGTTGTCCGGCTGAAAGCGCTCCCCCTCGAAATTGACCAAATTCCAGAACCACAATCCCCAACGCTGGTTGAATGGGAAAGGCATGTCATTTTCGCGGTTAGCTTGATGCACTGCTGGCAGACTAAACAGATAGGCTTTAATGGCTTTGACGTCAGCATCCGTCAACAAGGTATATGAGGTGTAAGGGAATGCTGGGTAGAGATTCTCACCATTTTTCCCTTTCCCTTCATGTAATGCGCGCAAGAACTCTTCATCCGTCCAATTGCCAATTCCGGTCTCTTTATCGGGCGTGATGTTGGGCGAATATAGCGTGCCCATCGGCATCTTGAAGGCAAGTCCACCGGCAAAAGGCTTACCGTCTTTGGTGGTATGGCAGGCCACACAGTCAGCGGCCTTAGTCAGGTACTCACCACGTGCAATTAGGTCAGCATCAGCACTGGCATACCCAGTTACGGCTAAACCTAATGCGATAAGCAGGAGATTCACTGAACAGCCCAAGGTTTGTTTTCTCATCTTACACCTCGGCCTTTAATGTTTCAGCGATACGCAGCGAGAGTGCGGCAATCGTCAAAGTACAATTAACTGAACCGACAGTTGGCATCACACTACTACTGGCGATAAACAGGTTTTTATGGTCATGGGTGCGACAATCGCTGTCCACTACCGAGTCTTTCGGGTCACTGCCCATAATGGTGGTACCCGTAATATGATTGTTATTGGCGAAGTTATTGTTGAATTTAACCTCGGTTCCCCCCATCAACTTTGCCGCCTCGGCATAGACCTGCTGAGTGTGTACCGCACTTTTTCGCACATAATCATCCATTGCATAGTAAAACTCGGGTTTCGCAATGCCGATGGCGTCTTTCTCGCTAGCGCTGGGGATAATGCGATTTTCGACATGAGGCAAAATCTCGTGGAAGCTGTCGAATTGTACAAAACGCGCGGCCCTGTCACGGATTTTGGCCTCAAGCTGTGGCCCGAGTTGCAAATCCCCCTGTTTGAGTAATTCAATCGTGACTTGATCGGTACGTGACAAATTGGATAAATGAATTTTTTTCGCTGCAAAATCAGCACGAAATGCACCATCACGGAAGCCGATCATCGACGTCATTTCCTGCGGCCCACGCCCTGGCCACAAGGGTTCACTGGCCATAAAAGTCACCCCGGTTCCGGGGTGATCCATTAGATTGCGCCCCACCATATCGGAACTATTACCCACTCCCCGTGGATTTTTCTCATCGGTGGACATCAGCATCAGTTTCGGAATTTCAATCCCATTAGCGGCCAGTACGAAGTATTTACCCTCAGCCCGATGCTCATTGCCTTGTTCATCTTTAAACAGTGCCGCAGTAATCTGTTGTTTATCATTAACTTCTAACTTATAAACCACAGCTTTGGGGCGCACGACTGCCCCCGCCTGCTCGGCTTTTTCGACATGAGTGATACCGTTATACATGGCGCCAATCGGGCAAATAGGCATGCAGTTGTTATTACCACAACAGGTTGGCCGGCCATCATAAGGTCGACTGTTACGGGCGACCGGTTCAGTGACCACATTGAAACTTCCGCCGTTAAAGCTGCCACCGTTAAAAACATGGCTATTTAACACCGTCTTGATGCGCTGTTCATTCCACGATAATGGCAATGGTGCCATCGGATAGGGTTCACTGCGGGGTGATCCTAGATCTTCATCACTTGGCCCCCAAACACCTAATTCCTGTTCAGCGCGCAGATACCACTTTTCCAACACGGCATACTCAATTGGCCAATCTCGCCCGACGCCATACACGGTTTTCAGTTTGAAATCGTTAGGCAAAAAGCGCCACGCAGAAGCCGCCCAGTGCCAGGTTGTGCCACCCACTGCGCGGATATATTGCACATCATACGGATGTTCACCCTTTTGAATCAGATAGTTATTATTTGGGTTAGATTCAGGATGAGGCGCATACGCGGTGGAAGGATATGGCGCCATGTTGTCTGATTTATCCGGCTGATTACGGAAGTTTTCTACAATTTCCCAGCGAGAGAGGCGCGGACCTGCCTCTAAAACCAGTACTGACTTGCCAGCCATGGCCAGTTGATGGGCAACCAGCCCTCCTGCAACACCCGAGCCAATAACGACGATATCCGCCTTTAGTGTGTCAGCCATAAATGTATTCTCCAAAATTATAAGGCGACATCAGGCTTTACAGCCCAGTATCCGGGTTTATTCGGGCAATAAGAGCGAATAACCAACACATCGGATACCGCATCGAACATCAACGCATTCTCATAGCTGATTACCGCCGCATCGGTTCCCTCACCGATCACGCCGATATACCAGCCTTGCAATATTTGCCGGGCGATTTGTTGTTGCAGGGGTAGCCATTGCTGAGGTTCACCCGAAGGCAACGGTTGTAACAAGGAGAGTTTTTGGTCAAAACCGCCTATTTTCCCGAGCAGAACCTGATAGATTCGTTGACCAATCTGCGCATTAAGCTGGCGCTTACCGGTCAATGCGCGTGATACCAACATGAATCTTTCTAAATTCTGCGGCGAGGTTTGGGTCGATGCCGCGAAAGCATCTAGTGAAAGGGGACTCATCAGGCTACTGACTAGCCCGACGCCGATATATCCCAGCAGACGGCGGCGTGAAATACCCCGCACCTGAGGTATCGGAGAGAGATTTACCGACATGTTTTTTCTCCACAAAACAGCACGCACGCAGTATTCATCCGTTGTATTTAGGAACATGCTGCTAATCGGCATGTGCTAACAGATGCGGGCTACTGCGAGCTAAACTACCCTGCGTTTTACACAGCGGCAGTGGCAATCTTGACTAATAATGAATGGACTTCTCGTCTTATTGACGATGTAAGTTATGAGATGCGGATGTTAAATATTTAGTTGAGTTGTAAAGATTCGTCAAGATTATACCTCATCAGTGAAGGGGTAAAGCAAAACGTGATTCATATCACATTTTGTAACTATAGAGCCGGATCATGCCTTCACCTCAATCATTACTTCAATACGATTAAGGACATATGCCACTTGATGCCAAACTTGCTGATATTCGGTTGAGTTATAGGTACGTAAAAACTCCACCAGCAGTGTTTTGGTTTGTTGCCATATTGCATCATCGACCGGATGCTCTTTATTTGTCTCAAAGAAGGTTTCCAGTGTTTCAACTTTTTGCAGGTAAGCATCCAACGCAGCAGTCCATTCACTTGTATGCAACTTGTGAGAAATTTGCGCCAGCAGCCAGGGCATATAGTCGCGACTGAGGCTAACATCCCAAGTATCAGCATCTGTTACAGACCATGTGGCACTTAGATCACCACAATGTGTGCCTTGATCATCGGTAAATCCGTGCAATGCACAAATAGCCTTTTCTACATCAAGCACATAGCCTAAGGCCGGATTATTAATGAATACAGCATCATGAGGGGTTCGCTCATTAAAATTCACTACAGCACCTATATATTCACCTAATTTTGGCCCCGTCAGCACACCTTTGAAGTTAATATATGATGTTTTTTCATTCATATAAAAATGCAAAAGTTTATTTTTATATCCATTAACCAGATAATGATATTCCCAGTCAGCCATAAAGTACCATTTTTTGCTGTATATATTATAAGCTACTCCATTATCACAACGGTACTCTAAACTATTATCACTGTAGTTACTGCGATGGTAGGTAAAGCTAATCGCCGAAGGTTGGTCAGTGCCATCATTCAATAATGAAAGGCACGAGGACTCTATTAACGCTTTACCCTCACTTAATTTATTATAAGCCATCAGTAATTGAGTTTCTGCATTATAATAAATATGATTCCTACCTTTTTTACTCCCCAAATAAATATAGGTATCATCTGGTTGGTCCAAACGATGGGTTATTACCTCACGTTGGTCATTTACACCCCTTGATTCAAGCGTTTCCTTATATTGTAAAAAGGGTCTTACTGCCTTTTCCTGCCACGTTTCAATAGTAGACGCATCAAACCATAGAGTGTATTTATTCACGGTCCCCTGCTGAGAATGTTGTTCCCTGCCATGTAGAATATTAATCGGGCTAGTATGTAAGCTCACATAGAAACCGATTTGATCTAATGATAACGCGGTACCCGTCCCTTGATTGACTAATCTTATTTCATTTTCTACCACCTGAGGGAACCAATACTGGCCAGAATTATTAAAATCACAATAGGTAAATGCCACATCAGCATCAAGCTGGGAACTACGCCGAACCACCGGTGACAAACAGTAAAGGTTGCGATCAAACCCTTGCCCGATAAAGGCCGTCATTATCTGCCCTGCATGACTATAAAAGAAGTAAGAACTTTGTCCATCAGCACCAATAGGCTGACTTTGCTTGGTTAAAAAGATGCTATGACCATTGTTAACATAATAATCATAGCTGAAATATTTTTCAGCTAAAATGTCTGAATGGTAATTGAATGTCACCCTCTTATTCTCAGGATATAAACTCTTTGGTAATACACGATAAGAACTGATATCTGCTGTTAATCCATACTGAGCCAACTCAGCCGCATTGGTGTTTTTATAAAGCGAAGCAGACTTCCCCAAAAATGAATAATCACTAAAAACCTCAACCCGTAAATTTAGCGGAATTTTTATTGATGCAATATTATTATTCCATTGGCTAAATAGCCATTCATCCTCGGTATAATAAGGCACGCAAAATTTTGTGCCGTCCTCCTTTTCAGAGTAATTATCTTTTGAATAAAAACAGACATTATCTTCATTATTATGCTCTGCTATTGTGGATATTGATATAAAGATCCAAGGAACAATCAAAATACTAATTTTAGCATTCATATTTCACCTGTTAATCATAAAGAAACCAAATATAATCTTTCACATCAAATGGGAAGGTAAGCGTTACAATTTTTATATTCACATATAGTAATCTTACCTAAAAGCGATACTCACAAAAGCATCGTTCATTTTTTATTTATCCGTGAAGGTAAAATATAAATTTTTATTTCATCGCAGCCAAAATAAAAAGCCCCCGAAAGTTCGGAGGCTTAATTAATGTCAGAACACTATCTTATCGACGAGTGATAGTATTTATTCCCACTCAATGGTAGCTGGTGGCTTGCCACTGATATCGTAAACTACACGGGAAATACCATTCACTTCATTGATAATGCGGTTTGAAACGCGGCCCAAGAAGTCGTATGGAAGATGCGCCCAATGTGCGGTCATAAAATCGATGGTTTCTACTGCGCGCAGTGAAACCACCCAATCGTATTTACGCCCATCGCCCATCACACCAACAGAACGCACTGGCAGGAATACGGTAAAGGCTTGGCTCACTTTATTGTACAGATCAGCTTTATGCAGCTCTTCGATAAAGATGGCATCAGCGCGGCGCAGCAAGTCACAATACTCTTTTTTTACTTCGCCCAGAACACGTACACCCAAACCTGGACCTGGGAATGGATGGCGATATAGCATGTCGTACGGCAGACCTAATTCCAGACCAATTTTGCGTACTTCATCTTTAAACAGCTCTTTCAGTGGCTCAACCAGCCCCAGTTTCATCTCTTTCGGCAAACCGCCCACATTGTGGTGAGATTTAATTACGTGTGCTTTACCAGTAGCAGACGCTGCTGATTCAATCACATCAGGGTAGATGGTGCCTTGTGCCAACCACTTCACTTGATCTTGCTTACACGCTTCTTCATCAAACAGTTCGACAAACACGCGACCAATGATTTTACGCTTCGCTTCAGGTTCATCGACACCAGCCAGCGCTGCAAGGAAACGATTTTCGGCGGCAACATGAACAATATTCAGGCCGAATTTATCACCGAACATTTCCAGCACTTGGTCGGCTTCATTCAACCGTAGCAGCCCGTTATCGACAAACACACAAGTCAGGCGGTCACCAATAGCGCGATGCAGCAGCATTGCCGTCACAGAGGAGTCAACACCACCGGACAGGCCAAGAATCACATGGTCTTCACCAATTTGCTCACGCAGACGAACAATGGCGTCTTCGATAATGGTGGCCGGGGTCCATAAGGCTTCGCAGCCGCAGATATCCAACACAAAGCGCTCTAACAGGCGTTGGCCTTGTTTGGTATGTGTGACTTCTGGATGGAACTGCACGCCATAAAAACGCTTCTCTTCGTTGGCCATAATGGCAAACGGGCAGGTATCGGTGCTGGCAACCGTCACAAAATCAGCAGGGATGGCAGTGACTTTGTCACCATGGCTCATCCATACATCCAATATTGCTTCGTTGGCTGGATTGATAGCATCTTTGATATCGCGGATCAGTGCGCTGTCAGTTTTGATTTCCACCTGCGCATAACCGAACTCGCGCTGATTTGAACCTTCAACTTTGCCCCCCAGTTGCATCGCCATAGTCTGCATGCCGTAGCACACACCTAATACCGGGACACCCGCAGTGAACACGTAATCAGGCGCGCGTGGGCTGTCGTGCTCAGTAGTGCTTTCAGGACCGCCAGAAAGAATGATGCCGCTTGGATTAAATTCGCGGATCTGAGCTTCGGTTACGTCCCACGCCCATAGTTCACAATAGACACCGATTTCACGAACGCGTCGCGCCACCAGTTGGGTGTATTGCGAGCCGAAATCAAGAATAAGGATGCGATGCTTATGGATATTTTTTGTCATGTGCGGCGTATTCCACAGAGAAATAATAAAATTAAATAGTTACCATAATTATTTATGAATCATTCCAGTCGGCGAAGCCAAAAAGTTAGTTACCGCCCGCAGCACAGCATACGCAGTTGACACTAAGTCAATGAGCAATGCGAGCCGCGAACGATGACCAAATTCGCCGGTTTAAGCCCCTGGAATTAGCCCATGCGATAGTTAGGGGATTCTTTAGTGATAGTCACATCATGCACATGGCTTTCTTGAATCCCTGCACCACTGATGCGCACAAACTCAGCTTTGGTACGCAATTCATTGATAGTGGCACAACCGGTAAGCCCCATGCAGGAGCGCAAGCCCCCCATTTGCTGATGTACAATCTCTTTCAACAAACCTTTGTATGCGACACGACCTTCAATACCTTCCGGTACCAGTTTATCGGCAGCATTGTCAGTTTGGAAGTAACGGTCAGAAGAGCCTTTGGACATCGCGCCCAGTGAGCCCATACCACGGTAAGATTTGAATGAACGGCCCTGATAGAGTTCGATTTCGCCCGGAGACTCTTCAGTCCCTGCCAGCATAGACCCCACCATGACACAGGAAGCACCCGCGGCAATGGCTTTAGAAATATCGCCAGAGAAACGGATACCGCCATCGGCAATCACCGGAATACCGGTACCTTCCAGTGCTTCGACTGCATCAGCAATCGCCGTGATCTGTGGCACACCTACACCAGTCACAATACGGGTGGTGCAGATTGAACCTGGACCAATCCCTACTTTTACGGCACTTACACCGGCATCAGCCAAGGCTTTTGCACCCGCGCCCGTCGCAACGTTACCGCCAACTATTTGCAGGTTAGGATATTTGGCACGGGTTTCACGGATTCGTTGCAGAACACCTTCAGAGTGACCATGGGATGAGTCAATCAGTAAAACATCAACACCCGCGGTGACCAGCGCGTCGATACGCTCTTCATTGCCAGCACCGGCACCCACAGCAGCCCCAACACGCAGACGGCCATGCTCGTCCTTACAGGCGTTAGGCTTGCGCTCTGCCTTCTGGAAGTCTTTTACAGTAATCATGCCGCGCAGATGGAAGCTATCATCAACAACCAATGCTTTCTCGACACGTTTTTCATGCATTTTTTGCAAGACAATTTCACGAGCTTCGCCTTCCTTAACGGTAACCAGACGCTCTTTCGGTGTCATCACCGCCGTCACGGGTTGGTCTAAGTCAGTCACAAAACGCACATCACGGCCAGTGATAATGCCAACCAGCTCATAATCTTCGGTTACCACCGGGTAACCTGCAAAACCGTTACGGGCAGTCAATTCTTTCACTTGGCGCAGGGTGGTGGTTGGGGTAACAGTCTGCGGCTCGGTAACAACGCCACTTTCGTGTTTTTTCACGCGGCTGACTTCTTCAGCCTGGCGCTCAATGGACATATTTTTGTGAATGAAACCTAAACCGCCCTCTTGTGCCAGCGCAATGGCCAGACGAGCTTCGGTAACGGTATCCATGGCTGCGGACAGCATAGGGATATTTAGGCGGATAGTTGCGGTCAGTTGAGTGCCAAGTTCGGCCGTATTAGGCAAAACTGTGGAGTGGGCTGGAACCAGGAGAACGTCGTCAAATGTCAGAGCTTCTTTCTTGATACGTAGCATGGGCAATATCTCACCAAGGTGGATGTGAAAAGATAAAATATTGCCGTGGCATTATACAGAGCGTAATCGGTTGCCTCCAGCACTTTCTCATAATTTTTCTTGCCAACCGGTCTGAGGTAGGTAATATCGATCAATTAAGTGCTTGTTTTAAAATTTGATCCAGGTCACATGTCACAATCTTCCGCATCAACAATTTTTACTGTTAGCCGTCTTAATCAGACGGTGCGACAACTGCTGGAAATGGAAATGGGCCAGATTTGGCTCACGGCCGAGATATCCAATTTCTCCCAACCGTCATCCGGTCACTGGTATTTCACCCTAAAAGACGCCCAAGCGCAGGTGCGTTGCGCGATGTTTCGCAACACTAACCGCCGTACTACGTTTCGCCCACAAAATGGTCAACAAGTGTTGGTTAGGGCATCGATTACCCTGTACGAGCCGCGTGGCGATTATCAGTTAATTGCGGAAAGCATGCAGCCTGCCGGTGACGGATTGCTGCAACAACAGTTTGATCAACTCAAGCAACAACTGGCGGCAGAAGGGCTATTTGATCAGCATCATAAACAACCGTTGCCAAGTCCTGCCAGGCAAGTTGGCGTCATCACCTCTGCCAGTGGTGCGGCGCTGCATGATGTTCTACAGGTTTTGCAACGCCGTGACCCATCATTGCCAGTAATTATTTACCCAACAGCAGTGCAAGGCGTTGATGCTCCATTGCAGATAGTCCGTGCCATTCAGTTAGCTAACCTACGTGCCGAGTGCGATATATTAATCGTCGGGCGCGGCGGCGGGTCGCTGGAAGACCTGTGGAGTTTTAACGACGAACGGGTTGCCCGCGCTATTTTCAATAGCCACATCCCAATAGTCAGTGCAGTCGGCCATGAAACCGACATCACTATTGCTGATTTTGTTGCTGACTTGCGGGCGCCAACACCGTCTGCTGCCGCAGAATTAGTGAGCCGTAACCAGATTGAGCTGGTCAGGCAAATTCAAGGGCAGCAGCAGCGGATGGAAATGGCGATGGATTATTATCTGGCGCAGCGCGGCCAGCAATTCACCCGCCTTGAACACCGTTTACAGCAACAACACCCACATTTGCGACTGGCACGTCAGCAGACCCTGTTATTAAAGCTGCAACGCCGTCTGGAAGAGAGCGCGCAAAACCAAATCCGCTGGTTAAGCCGGCGCACCGAACGGCTCCAGCAGCGCCTCGCGCAAGTGCAACCGCAAGGGCAAATTCACCGTTACAGCCAACAAGTACAGCAGCAGGAATACCGTTTGCGCCAGGCATTAGAGCGCCAGCTTAATGGTTATCGGCAGCGTTTTGGTATCGCCTGCTCGCAGTTAGAGGCCGTCAGCCCATTAGCAACCTTGGCCCGTGGCTACAGTGTCACGCAGACTCCGGCTGGGGTAGTGCTGAAAACCACTAAGCAGGTGCAGGCTGGTGATAAGCTGACCACCCGATTGCAGGACGGTTGGGTAGAAAGTGAAATCACCCAAATCAATGTGGCGAAGAAGGCTCGTCAACGGAAAGCGGCAAAAGAGTAACGCCGCCTGGCTCAATTGCTGCCAGTCAAATCGTCGGCAAGTAACTAAAGTGAACGCGGCTTTTCGAAATGAGTCCGTGACCGTGCTGGCAGAAATAATCAATCGCGCCACACGCCTTCAGTACCTGCAACGGTTTGACGCAATCAGGGCACTCCGCCTGTTGCTGATAGTTGCCATGGCAATTAGAGCAATGAAAGTGGCCACTTACTTCGGTCATCAGTTTTTGGCAAACTGGGCATAATGCATCCATCGACTTCTCCTTAAAAACTACATCACCCCGAGCGATCGTAGGAAGTAAATCCCCAGCGCGGTGGTAAAGAATGAACCGACCGTGGTGATGGCAATGATATTCGCCGCCAGGGTGGCATTGCCTCCCATGGCGCGGGTCATAACATAACTGCCAGCCGCCGTTGGGGTGGCAGAGAACAGAAATATAATCCCTAATGTCGCCCCACGAAAGCCCATCAACAAGCCACCAACGGTCATCAATATTGGCACCACAAATAATTTAGCTGTTGAAGATAACGCTGCCACATTGGAAGAACGGAACATCGCGTGCCAGTCGAGGCTCGCTCCGGTGCACAACAGAGCCAATGGTAATGCCAAAGCAGAGATATAACTCCCCGTCTGGACAATCACCTGAGGAAGAGGTAATTGCGTTTGTGCGTAGAGTAAACCGCACAGTAGCCCAATTATCAGCGGATTAGTCACAATACTGCGTAACAGTGCCAATTTACTGATTTTGCCGCCCTGCCCAGCTTGCAGACTGCGAGTCAGGGTGATCACCGACAGCATATTAAATAAAATCACTGTCACCGTCAGATACATCGAGCCGAGTGCCACCCCTTCGGCACCATATGCCGTCATGGCAAAAGCCAACCCCACGATAGCGGTATTGGCTCTGAACCCTCCCTGCACGAATACACCACGCTCTTTTGGGTCTTTTACCAACCACTTGGCGGCGACTTCCAACAGCAAGAAGGTCACCAACGTACCAATAGCGCCATAAACAACCAAGGGTAGGTTATCCAATAAGCTGACATGATTGGTCGCGACACTAAAAAACAGCAGACAAGGGAGGGCGAGATTGAAGACCAGCTTAGTGGCACCATCGCAGAAGCGATCATCCATCAAGCCAAAGCGCCGTAACAGCACACCGAGTAACATCATCAGCAAGTTAGGCATCGTAACACTAAATGCAAAACTCCAGGTTTCCCAAGACATGACTGACTTTCAACTCCCTTTGTTTACGGTTAAGCGGCCCAAGCTGCGTTTTACTGACGGCGGTCGTTAAATGTGCAAAAAGCGCGGAATGCCCGCGCTTTGCTGTTACTACTTACCTTTTTTCAGGTGCGACATCAAACGTTTACGTTTACGCATCTGATTTGGTGTTAATGGATTGCGCTTACCCGCGAATGGGTTCTCGCCCTCTTTAAACTGGATGCGAATTGGCGTACCCATTACTTTTAGTGAACGACGGAAGTAATTCATTAGGTAGCGTTTATACGAATCCGACAGGTCAGTAACCTGGTTGCCGTGGATTACGACAATCGGCGGGTTGTAACCCCCAGCATGGGCATACTTCAATTTGACGCGACGGCCACGCACCAAAGGAGGCTGATGGTCTTCTTCAGCCATCTGCATAATGCGGGTCAGTAAGGAAGTGCCCACACGTTTGGTTGAGCAGTCATAGGCTTCTTGAATAGATTCAAACAGATTACCCACGCCACTGCCATGTAAGGCTGAGATAAAGTGGATCCGCGCAAAATCGACAAAGCCAAGACGCAGATCCAGCATATCTTTAACCTGCGCACGCGCTTCTTCTGTCATGCCATCCCATTTGTTCACCGCAATAACAAGTGAGCGCCCACTATTGAGAATAAAGCCCAACAGCGACAGGTCCTGATCCGAAATACCATCACGAGCATCAATAACCAACAGTACAACATTGGAATCTTCGATTGCCTGCAAGGTTTTAATTACTGAGAATTTTTCCACCGTTTCGGTGATTTTGCCGCGTTTACGCACACCCGCAGTATCAATCAGGATATATTCACGCTCATCGCGGGTCATAGGAATATAAATGCTGTCACGCGTGGTGCCCGGCATATCATAAACCACCACCCGATCTTCACCGAGAATGCGGTTGGTTAGTGTGGACTTACCTACATTAGGACGCCCGACAATTGCCAGTTTGATTGGCAGAGTCCGTGGGTCAAAATCATCTTCTGCGTCATCTTCAGGAACAGCGTCGTCCTCAGCTTCCTGTGCGGCCCAATAAGCCGCATTCGCTTCTTCATCGGTCAATTCAACTTCAGACTCTACAGCATCCATATAAGGTGCCATAACATCTTCAATCAACTGAGTCACACCACGACCATGGGACGCCGCGATAGCATGAACTTCACCTAAGCCCAATGAATAGAAATCTGCTGTAGCAGTATCTGGATCAATACCATCAGTTTTGTTGGCAACCAGGAAAGTCGCTTTTTCACGACTGCGCAGATGCTGGGCAATCCCCTGATCCGCAGGCATCAAGCCTGCGCGGGCATCAACCATAAACAGGACAATATCGGCCTCTTCAATCGCCAATAACGATTGACCTGCCATCTTGGTTTCTACGCCATCTTCTGTGCCATCAATACCTCCGGTATCGATAACAATAAACTCATGCCCCTCGACCTCGGCACGACCATATTTACGGTCACGCGTTAGCCCGGGAAAGTCCGCAACTAACGCATCACGGGTGTGCGTTAAACGGTTAAATAGAGTGGATTTACCCACATTCGGGCGCCCGACCAGCGCGATGACAGGTATCATTGTTGAAGCCTCATTACTTAATTTTCAAATCATTACAGCGCTGTACCAAACCTGCAACAGCGCAGTTTTTAGAAGACAAACGGCCCCTGAATCTCAGGAGCCGCTTAAAACCCTGCGTTTTGAACGTTGCTGCGATATTAGCGGCATTCACTAACCCGAATAACTGACGGTATCAGTTCATTAGGGTTCATTCGTTTGCTGCCTTGCTGCAACACCAATAACTTTGGGTATTGACCTATTATTGGCCTGTTAAACAGGCACTAAATCAGGATTAACGGGTGAACGCGTATACCGTGCCGCCTCTCGCCTGAACCAGCAACTTATCGCTGGCAACCACTGGCGCACTCAGGAAGCCGGAGCTGTCTACGCTCTGCTGAGCTACAAAACGGCCATCATCGGTATTCACCCAGTGCAGATAACCTTCGGCATCACCTACAACCAGATACCCATTATACATCACAGGAGCTGTCAAGTTACGATGTAATAAATCGCTTTGACTCCAAAGGGTTATACCGCCATCTGTTTTCAGCGCAACAATTCGGTCATTTTGATCGACCAGATAAATGCGACCCGCGTCGACAATGATGTCATTCACTGATCCCATTTCACGCTTCCACAGGATCTGGCCGGAACGCAGATCTAATGCAGTCAAGTTACCATTGTATGCCAAAGCATAAACCACACCATCAACAACCACAGGCGTGGTATCAACGTCGTTCAGGCGGTCAATTTCAGTGGTACCTGTCACTTGGGAAATACGCTGTTGCCAGATCAACTGGCCCTGTTCCATCATTACCGCACTGACGCGGCCATTGTCACCACCGACAATCGCTGCACCGAATGCGACTGCTGGTGCAGATTCACCGCGCAGAGACAGCGCTGGTGTATCGAGGTTTAATGTCCACTTAATCGCACCGTCTGATTCATTCAGTGCTTGCAGCATGCCATTTGATGTATGGATCAGTACCACCCCATCGCTGACAACCGGACGAGATAATGCTTCACCCGCCACCACGGTCTGCCATGCAACCTGACCATCATCGGAATTAAGCGCATAAACTACCGCTTTCTCGCTGCCGACATACACATGGGCACCTGATGCAGTGACGCCACCAGATAACATTGCAGAACGGTTGCTGGAAAGGAAGTTGGTTTTTTCAGACAAATCGGTTTGCCAGATTTGCTTACCGCTGTCGGCGTCCATGGCTTTCACCAAGCCTTTACGGTCGGCGGCAAAGACAGTCGTCCCCTGCCAGGCTGGGCGCAAATGGGAGTAATAATCACCGACACCACCACCTACTGAGGTACTCCACACTTTAGTTGGTGTGAATTGATTCTCAATTTTTGGCAGTGGTGACATGGTAACCACATCTTCTTCACTGTTAAACAGTGAACAACCGCTCAATAGGGCAACAGATACCAGTCCTACTAAGAGTGTTTTACGCAATTGCATGGGAATACCCCTTAGCTGGACAAATTATTCAATTTCATGCGCAGCAAAGCTTGCAGCGCCTGAGAAGCATTTGATTCGACGCCTTTGCTGTAAGCAGCTCGCGCACCGGCGGTATCACCTTTACTCAATAGCGCATCGCCACGGACATCCTGAGCCATCGCAGTCCAACCATCACCCTGCACCGCATCCAGCGTTTTCAATGCGTCGTCTGGTTTCTTCAATTGCAATTGCAGACGTGCAAGACGCAAATTAATCAGTGACAACAGATTTTCATCTTTGGTCTGACCCAGCGCCTGAGTGAGTTGTTGCGCCGCTTTATCAAACTCATTTAGCTCAACAAAGTGATGAGCCAGCTCTAACCCGGCCAGTACGCCGTAGTTATTGCTATTGCCCTGAACAAATTTTTCAGCAAGAGCAACACCATCAGCACTGTTAGCTGACAAAGCATCACTGGCTTGCTGATAGGCAGAGGAGGCTTCCGTCAAGACAGTGTTCTGATGACTCTGCCAGTAACGCCAACCCACTAATGCACCAATCCCGAGCACCACACCCACGGCCAGCGCTTTACCATTCTCACTAAAGAAACGGCGCACTGCATCAACCTGGTCATTTTCAGTGGTATAGACTTCCACGGTGTCTCTCTCCTTAACCCAACATCAAAGCCAGACGCGCAGCAACATCCGCTTGCGCCAGCGTTTCTTGTTCACCATTTCGCAAATCTTTTACGACCACTTGCTGTGCTGCTACTTCGCTTTCGCCAAGCATTAATGCAACACGGGCACCCCACTTATCAGCGCGGGTAAATTGCTTTTTGACATTACCACCGCCGTAATTGGTCATTAATTTCAGCGTTGGCATGGCATCACGCAGGTTCTCAGCAAGTAGCATTGCAGCACTTTGCGTATCCTGACCAGACGAAATGACATAAACATCTACTGTCGCTGGTACCTGGAAGTCAGCATTTACGGCCTGCACTAACAGAACCAAACGCTCAAGGCCCATGGCAAAACCAACCGCAGGCGTTGCACGCCCACCGAGTTGTTCAACCAAACCGTCGTAACGCCCACCGGCACACACAGTGCCCTGGGCGCCCAAGCTATTGGTGACCCACTCAAATACCGTACGGTTATAATAATCTAAACCACGAACTAAACGCTCATTGACGGTATATGGGATGCTGGCCTGGTCTAAAAGTTCACACAGACCTGCAAAATGTTGTTTTGACTCTTCATCCAGATATTCAGATAGCTTAGGCGCATCATTTAGCAGCAATTGAACATCGGGATTTTTGGAGTCCAGCACTCTCAGCGGATTACTGTACATCCGGCGCTTACAATCTTCGTCCAGTACCTCAACGTGTTGCTCGAGGAAAGTCACCAGCGCTTCACGGTAATCAGCACGCGCATCCAATGATCCAATGGAGTTCAGTTCAAGTTGCACATGCTCTGAGATACCTAAAGCACGCCACCACCGGGCAGTCAGCAAAATTAATTCGGCATCAATATCCGGCCCTTGCAGACCGAAAACTTCCGCACCCAACTGATGGAATTGACGATAGCGGCCTTTCTGTGGGCGCTCATAGCGGAACATCGGACCGATGTACCACAGACGCTGTTCCTGATTGTACAGCAGACCATGTTCAATACCTGCACGTACACACCCTGCGGTTCCCTCAGGACGCAGTGTCAGACTTTCGCCATTGCGATCATCAAAGGTATACATCTCTTTTTCAACCACGTCGGTGACTTCACCGATCGCGCGCTTGAATAACGGGGTCTGCTCTACAATCGGCATGCGAATTTCGCTATAACCGTAGCCTGCAAGTACTTGCTTCAAGATACTTTCAATGCGCTGCCATACTACCGTATCGGCTGGCAGGTAGTCGTTCATACCACGGATGGCTTGAATGTTCTTTGCCACGTCTGTTCTCTGTAGTTTTATACCCTATTTACTTGAAGCAGCAGCGCCGTTCGCAGCCACTCTAATTACTTTGGGCATGGTGCAAAAAATAAAGCCGATTATAGAGGCTTGCCACCCATATATTCAATGATGACAACTTGTTACCCCTACAGGCGCAATGTAAAGCGGGCTAAAACCCGCTTTTGTGCTGACCGACAACCCATGACCAACGATGTTTATTCATCATCCAATTGATTGATAACAATCCGATTATTAGCATCAAGCATTGATGCTTTAGCCCGAATTTTGGCTTCCAACTGGTCAATCATATTTTTGTTATCAAAGCGTTCTTTTTGACGAACACCATCTTCGTAGAAACCGCTTTTGTTATGAGCACCGGTCACACCGATAGTCGACACTAAAGCCTCACCCGGGCCATTGACCACACAACCGATGATAGAGACATCCATAGGTGTAATCAGATCTTCTAACCGCTGTTCTAAAGCATTCACAGTACCGATAACGTCAAACTCTTGGCGCGAGCATGTTGGGCAAGCGATAAAGTTAATCCCACGGGCACGGATACGCAAAGATTTAAGAATATCGAAACCGACTTTGACTTCTTCAACCGGATCAGCCGCCAGCGAGATACGCAACGTATCGCCAATACCTTCAGACAGCAACAAACCTAATCCAATGGCAGATTTAACTGAACCACTGCGCGCACCACCCGCTTCGGTGATACCCAAATGCAAAGGTTGGTCGATTTTTTTGGCTAACAAACGATAGGAGTTTACCGCCAGGAAAACATCTGAGGCTTTAACACTGACTTTAAACTGATCAAAATTGAGGCGGTCAAGAATGTCGACATGCCGCATCGCGGATTCAAGCAGGGCTTCCGGCGTAGGTTCACCGTATTTCTCCTGAATATCTTTCTCCAGCGATCCACCATTGATACCGATACGGATAGGGATGTTGTAGTGGCGAGCGCTAGCAACCACGTCTCGGATACGGGCTTCGTTGCCAATATTACCGGGGTTAATACGCAAGCAATCAACACCGTACTCAGCCACTTTCAGGGCGATACGGTAGTCAAAATGAATATCGGCAACCAGCGGCACAATGACGTCTTTATGCTGCTTGATTAATTTAAACGCCTCAGCCGCTTCCATGGTGGGTACTGAGACTCGCACGATATCCACACCAACACGTTGCAATGCTACGATTTGGGCAACAGTCGCAGCAACATCCGTGGTTTTAGTATTGGTCATCGATTGCACTGCAATCGGCGCACCATCACCAATTGGCACTTTACCGACGTAAATCCGGGTAGATTTACGTCGGATAATTGGGGGTTCGTTATGCATTACACACTCTCCTTTACAGTCGTGTAGTTTATACAACAAAGCAGTTTTTCAAAACTACAGTGGCGGTTTAGCTGAACCACAACATAGTTTGTCAAAACCACAATATTACTCTACACCGACAGTCAGGCGGGCTACGCGATTAGCCTTAATAAACTTACTCAAATCAACCGGATTACCCTGATATGTGATTGTCAGCGCACCAGGTGCACCGATAGTCAGTTTATAAGGGGATTTCCCCGATAGGTTGAGGGTCGCGCCTCCTTTTTGGATACCGCTAAACAATGTTTTTCCACTCGCATCAACAACCTGTAACCAGCAATCAGCTTTGAAGTTCATTACCAATGAACCCACAGATGATGCCGCACCATTTACCCCAGCGTCTGCTGTAGGTAGTGGTGATTGCGCGGTAGAAGCATCAGGCACAACTGCCTGACTCGGGGAAACGACCACAGACTCCGCCGGAGTCGCTCCCTGATTAGTTGCTGTCTCGACACGGTTATTTACCGTATCCACAGGTGCTGTACTGTTTGTTACCGGTGCAGTACCACTTGCCGTAGGTGTAGAGGCAGGCTGACTATTCGCAATCGGAGCCTGGGTATCGGTCGGCGCGTTAGGATCGCTATTCTCATCAGACAGCGGCACAGATTGCCCGCCATTTTGCAACAGCTGGGCAGAGGATTGATCAGCCATAGTGGCTATCTCTGCTTGCTGCGCCTGATGATTTTGCCACCACCATGCTCCTGTCAACCCCAGCACAACCAACACAATAAGCCAGGTGAAACTCATCAACCAGCCATCACGTTTTTTATGCTTTTTCCCCAATGAAAAACTTTGCATTGGGGCCACTTTTGTTGCCCTGATTGGTGCTTGTTTTTCCAACATGGGTAACAGTTCATCTTCAGGGAGGTGAACCAATTTGGCGTAAGAACGAATGTAACCACGGTGGAATGTCGAGGCGAGATTAGCTTGCGCTTTATCCTCCTCAAGATCACGGATTGTGGATACCTTCAGACACAGACGTTCTGCAACCGTCTGCTGAGTTAGCCCTAGAGCTTCGCGGGCTTGACGCAGGCGCACACCTGTCGTCTCTGGAACTGTTTGATCTTGGGAGGCTTCAGTATTCATTAGCTAGAAAATGCTGGTACTGTTTGGATTGTGGAAAACTTCGCGCAAGCTGCTTGCCATAGCGTTGAACACTATCTTGACGGCCTGCTAGCGCGGCGAAACGAATTTGTAACCATAAACTTTCAGCACTGGCCGGAAGTGTATGTTGGTAAACATCCAGTAATAGTTGCGCCTGAGCGCGATTCCCTTCTCCAAAATGCCTTTGAGCTTCTGCAAGCAGCGGCTCACCTTTATCAGGATCATACTTCAATGCCCGACTCAACAGTATCCGAGCCTGGTCATTTTGATTGGCCCGTAAAAAGCAATATCCAGCGTTTTCCAGACTATCTGCCACCTGACCGTAATCGGGCAGCAGCGCTGCTGCGCTAAACTGTTGTTGGGCCGGTACATACTGCCCTAAACCACACAGAAACGCACCGTAATTATTCAGTACCGTGCCATTTCCAGGTGCCAGTTTCATCGCTTGCTGATAACGCTGCTCTGCGGCACTGTTTTCACCGATACGTTGTTCGTAAAACGCCATACCCAATTGAGCGCGATAATCCTGTGGATCAGCCTCTACAGCCTTCTCAAGATTCTGCCGCGCGGCATTAAGATCACCCTGCGCCAAATACTCTAAACCCAGTTGTAAACGCGTCTGCCCGGCGGCGGGTTGGCTAACCTTTTCCGGCGATGAACCGGAACAACCAGCCAATACGGTCGCAATCAGGCAAACTCTCCACAGTCTTGTCAGCTTCATGCTTTCTCAATTGTCCTTATATGTGAAGATACCCGTCATACCTCAAGCGTCATGCACGTTCGCAATACTCACGACTTGAATTATTTAGGGTATAGCTTTTTCAGTATTGAGCATCTAACAAATTATAAGTTAAATAACAATTAGTTATATAGAACAAATCAATACTTTCAATCAGACTGTCTTAATAGCGATAGGTTCACCGGCCATTTTCTTTTTCAAGGTACGCTTGGTGCGGTCAATCACCTCACCCGCTAACTGCCCACATGCAGCATCTATATCGTCACCACGCGTTTTACGAACAATGGTGGTAAAACCATATTCCATCAATACCTTAGAAAAACGATCCACCCGGCTGTTTGAACTACGGCCATAAGGTGCGCCAGGGAACGGGTTCCATGGGATCAAGTTAATCTTACATGGTGTGTCTTTCAGACATTCCGCCAGTTGATGAGCTTGTTCCACGCTGTCATTGATGTGATCCAGCATAACGTATTCGACGGTAACCCGCCCGCCATTGGCTTTGGATTTATCCAAATAACGCCGTACCGCAGCCAGGAAGGTTTCAATATTGTATTTACGATTGATTGGCACGATTTCATCGCGGATATCATCGGTCGGCGCGTGCAATGAGATAGCCAACGCCACATCAATCATATCACCCAGCTTGTCCAACGCCGGAACCACGCCGGAAGTAGACAAGGTCACACGGCGTTTAGATAAGCCGAAACCAAAGTCATCCATCATGATATCCATGGCCGGCACCACGTTATTCAGATTGAGCAAAGGTTCACCCATCCCCATCATCACCACATTGGTGATTGGGCGGATACCGGTGGCTTTTACTGCGCCGATAATTTTGGCCGCACGCCATACCTGACCGATGATTTCCGATACCCGCAGGTTACGGTTAAAGCCCTGTTGTGCCGTGGAGCAGAATTTACACTCCAGTGCGCAGCCTACCTGAGATGACACACACAGCGTTGCGCGGTCGCCTTCTGGGATATAGACGGTTTCAACTTGCTGATCACCCACTTTGATGGCCCATTTAATGGTGCCATCCGTTGATCGCTGCTCTTCAGTCACTTCCGGTGCACGGATTTCTGCTACCCGCTGCAATTTGGCGCGTAGCACTTTATTAATGTCGGTCATTTGCTCGAAATCATCAAAGCAATAGTGATATATCCACTTCATGACCTGATCTGCACGGAAAGGCTTCTCGCCCATTTCAGCAAAGAATTGGCGCATTTGCTGGCGATTTAAGTCGAGCAAATTAATTTTGCCAGTGACAGGCGCGGCAATGGCGGGCGCGTTGTCTGGCGTAGGGACAGCATCAATTGGTGCTGATGAAGTTAATAATTGTTCAGACATGAGTTGTCGTGGCCTCGTTGTTACACTTTACGGCGCTGCGTGTTAAACCGGATAGGCTTTCGAAACGGCGATAAATAAATAATAGAACGCCCCGGGAGAGATGTCTCCACCGGGGCGCGGCATTGTACGAATTTTAGAGCATGGATTCCATGATTGGAAAGGCGTCCGGGCAACTTTATTGTTTCAGTTGATTAAATCCTGGCCATTTCTACACAGAATCAACTCATTAGCGACGAGAAATAATCTCATCCGCAGCGAAGAAATAGGCAATTTCACGCTGAGCTGATTCAACCGCATCAGAACCGTGTACTGCGTTAGCGGTAAAACTGTCGGCAAAGTCAGCACGCAGAGTGCCTGCTAGTGCGTTAGCTGGATTAGTTGCCCCCATGATATCACGGTGGCGCTGAACGGCATTCTCACCTTCCAGAACTTGTACCATAATTGGGCCAGAGGTCATAAATTCAACCAAACCATCGAAGAACGGGCGGCCTTTATGTTCTGCGTAAAAACCTTCTGCTTGTTCTTTGGTCAGGCGCAGCATTTTTGCAGCAATGATTTCGAAACCAGCACTTTCAAAACGCGCATAAATAGCACCAATGTCGTTATTGATAACAGCATTGGGTTTGATGATGGAGAAAGTACGTTCTAAAGCCATGATAACCTCTATTGAATTTCTAATATTGACCGGACGTGGAACCCGCCCCGCTAACTACCCTAAATAAGGATATAAACTTGGCTGGCGAACGGTTCCTTTACTACAAAATTATGCCGACCCCTGTACAGTGGCCGCCGATTATAAGTGCGCGATTAACGCTTGCATACGGGAATCACAACATTTCATTAAAAAATATTTATCTTAATTACTCATTTTTGCGTACAACTCACACTTTGCATAAAAACCCGTTTGCCATACTCGCAGTGCTTTGCAGGTAAAACGTTATTAATATCAAAGTTCATTGATAAATTGAAAGCCCACCTTCTTTTTCACAATAGCTGAAGGTTGGCTGATCACATCCGATACCAGTGCGCGTTTCCCTTTTTTGGCTAAATAGTTGGCTAATGCTCTGATAGCCGCTGTACCTGCGCCTCTGATAACGCCTTCAGCCGTTGGATATAGCACATAAGCTGGATGAGTCAGCGAGCCGGCGACACCAACATCAAACTCATTAATATCAACGGCCAGCGTGATGCTAATAACCTCTCCTGATAGACGAACGATCACATAGATATAATCATCACGGGGTGTTATTAGCCAACTCAGCACCACGTCACTCACCAAATTCGAGGCAGAAATAACCACATCCATCCCCTCATACGGATTGAGATTGCCAATATTTTCAATATTCGTTGCGCTTTTTAAGGTCTGCGCGGCCTCACTGTAGCGCCGTTGCCATTCTTCGATATCCGCGAGGACATGTTGCCTGGCAGCCAGCGTGCCTTCGGTTGCGCCGCTAATGATTTCAATATCAAAGTGCATTTCAGGCTGTTCTAACCATTGATTGTGTTGCCGTCTTCTGGGGATGGTTTCGACAAACTCGAAATTTTGCAGTGCCAACTCATAGCGCCCTTGAGGTAGTAGCTGTGCTACTTGTGGTGTTTCGACATTAAAATCCAGATTATTGTGATGTAAATAAACAGCATAGCTAAGTTGTGAAAAATCAAATGCTGTCTTTAACAGGGCGATATTATCAATATTCTCCGCGATATAGGTTCGGACACTTTCAATAAACCGCGCATCGGTCGCTGTATCTAATGCCGCATAGCCGGTATCACCTGAGCTGATAATCCGCGCAATAACCCGACCAAAATTTTCAGCGTTCCAACTATCAAGACTGTCACCAAAGAGCAGTGTAAAATCAGTCAAAATATTCAATGTCCAATCAATGCAGGGGGGAATAAGCTGGCGGCGAAAGCGTAAATGAGGGAGCACTTCATCTTTCATTGAAACTTTACAGGCCCGTGCACTGGCCGGTACTGTCAATGATTTACCGTTCATATCAGAATTAATTTGAGTCAATATACCGACCGGCTCAGTTGACAACTCCGTCAAAAAAACATCAGCAGACAACGCTTCATTCGTCATTAATTTAGGGAAGGGCTTCGAAGAACCGGATACTTGTAATATCTTATTGTTACCGCCATTGAAAAAATCATAAGCATTAGTGACAAACCGGTCTACCTGATTACACCGCCCTTGGATAACATAATTATAAATATTAAGCAGGGGAACTAACCAACAAGCGGTTTTTCCAACCAGACTTCGCCCTGACCTACTTTTATTTTTTTCAGCCGTCAACACTATTTTATTTATAATTAATGGTTCAGTTTCATTTGCGTTATTAATAAAAAATTTAACACTCGTTTTATCCGCATCAAACAAATAGGTGATCAGTGGATAGTAATAGACCACCTGTTCACCAATAGACTCCATAAATTGAACTTCGAAATAGCCACCATTAAATGTCGATAACATTGACAATGTATCGCTTTCATTGCTCAATTTGAATATAGAACTATTACTTCTGCTTTCATGAATAAAAAAAACCTCACGATGTCTTATTTTAAATATACCACCGCCGATTATTTCTATAGAATAATCACCTTGATCATTCAAATCAAAACTGACCAAAGCTTGTTTTGGACCTATTCGTTCATCACCCCAATATCGACCAAAGGTATATTGTATCGGGATAATAACTCTATCTTTTACAACACAATATTGATCGCAAATAAAATATTCTTTCTGAGAAACATGAATACTGCTAATTCCATTATCCATGCCTATTTTTTTAAGTCAAAAGTTAAGTAATCATCAGTCAGAGTATAGTAATCGCCGCTATAGTTATCATTTTTATAAACTGTCACTTGGGTATTTTGTGGTAGTTTTATCGAACTAATTTGATCATTAAGTGGGTTTAAAATATGTGATTGCTTCCTACGGCGATCAGTATTATTAAACAGATCAACGTACTCGTTACCAGAGAGGCAAATTGATTCACCTAAAAAGTTATCTTGCTCATAAAAACAGGCAGCGCTTCTAACTCTAAAGGAACTAATCTCATTATTTAAATCAGCCCAACTGCGAGAGGAAAATAAATCAACATCATCTCTAAATGTCAATAATTTGCCTGAGAAATCATTATTTTCATAAACCGTGACAATCATACCTGAGGGAACAAAAATAGATGATATTTTGTCATTCCATTCATCCTTAAGATCACTTACTTCTTGCCCCTGCCCCGCGCAAATTGATTTCCCCGTATAGTTATTATTAGCAAAGAAACACACTTCCCCCTGTTGAGCAGAAACGTTTTCAGTTAATATTAGCGTGAAAAATATTATTAAGTAATTATGGTTCATCTAATAATCCCCAGCAATAAGCAGCAGTGCTAAAAACCATGATGTAATTACTTTATCTGGCTAATAAAAGCATTGATATCATTTTATTTATCACAGGGATGTTATTTTAATGATAAATACAAAAATTAATTAGCCATTGTTATTAATTAGTTTTATCAGTATGACTATTCCATACGGAACATTATATTACCCACCTGGCCACTTTCATCCAATACATTAAGCTGATAGCCGCCCGGCACAGATAAGTTTTGTACCCATGACTGATTATTCTCGGTCACCGCCACCTGCTCCCCATTGAGGAACCACCAATGTTGACCTCTCCCGCCTTGCGCCACCAGGCGCAGATCAAGGCTATTATGACCAGGTAAGCGCTTAACTACAGCACCATCACGTATACCTAAAATCAGCAATGGCGCAGCACTGCCTTCCCCTTGCGGTGGACATTGCTGGCTTGCTGCGGGTAACCGTTGATTACGCCGTTCAGCCAGTGGCAACCATGGCTCCAGTGGCAGTGGCCACAAGGCCACTTGCGTTGGCTTGGCTCCTAAGCAATCCGCGGCAACCCGCTCGCCTTGCTGATTTAGCCAGATACTGAGTTGACTACCCTGCATATTTTCCTGGCCGGGTGCGGTCAGTGTGGGCGGTACCGTGCCATCGAGCACCCAGCTTTGACGCCGCTGTCGACAGTTGCTATCACCAACCGCTAGCGGTTGCCCACCCGGCCAACAAATCTCTTCCCGACTGACTGACGATGGCCTTGGATCTGACGGTAACCTGCGAATGCTTTGCTGTAACCCTGCCATCAACAGGTTATTGACCTGATTAAGTATCGGTATCGCAGTAGCATAACCAAACTGCCCGGCAACCGGAGTGCCATCTGGACGCCCCACCCACACGCCTATTGTATAACGCGCATTGATGCCAATAGCCCAAGCATCACGATAGCCGTAGCTGGTACCGGTTTTCCATGCCAGTGGCACGGTAGCTGGCAAAATGTCATCCGGTAATGGCCTGGCTTCACCGGCCATAATGCGCCGGGTAATCCATGCTGCTCCCGGTGAGAATAGTCGCCGTTCTTGTATTTGTTGCTGCGGTTCAAAACGCAATGTTGCTGCCATTCCGCCACGGGCGAAAGCGCTATACGCGGCAACCAATTGATCCAACCGTGAACCGGTTCCGCCTAAAATGACCGCCAGACTGGGTTCACTGTGAGAGGGGAAACGTAAGTTCAGACCACCATTGCGTAAATTGGCGGTAAAACGTTTTGGGCCGTAGGCTTCCAGTAATTGAACTGCCGGTAAATTCAGCGAACGCACCAGAGCTTCACTGGCACTGACCGGCCCATGGAATCCGGTATCAAAATTGCCAGGCCGGTAATCACCAAAGCGACGTGGCACGTCCTGAAGCAGAGATTCAGCATGGATCAGGCCGTCATCCAGTGCCATGGCATACAGGAAAGGTTTGAGTGTCGACCCCGGTGAGCGCCATGCACTGACCATATCCACATGACCAAAGCGGCTGTTGTCCTGAAAATCCACCGACCCAAGATAAGCACGCACCTTCATCGTGGTATGGTCAACCACCAGCAAGCCTAGCGAGGTTTTCTCAGGTAATTGATGACGCCAACTCGCCGCCATATCTTCCAATTGGCGCTGTAATCCGGTATCAAGTGTGGTGTGGATCACTTCGCGCTGATTACCACTGGTTAAACGGCGAGCCAGTAAAGGAGCCAATTGTGGCATCTGACGCGGTGCCAGCCAGACCTCTTCTTGTTTAATATCAGCCACATCCTTTGCTGTCCAAACCTGATAATCCGCCAGTCGGGTTAACACTTTGTCTCGAGCAGCCTTTGCCCGTAGAGGATAGCGATCGGGACGTAGCCGACTAGGGGCTTGCGGTAATGCTGCCAGCAATGCGGCTTCTGCCGCGGTTAATTGAGAGGGCGGCTTAGCTAAATAGGTCCAACTGGCAGCGCCAATCCCTTGTAGGGTGCCACCAAATGGAGCGCGATTAAGGTAGATTTCGAGAATTTGAACTTTGGAAAAATGCCATTCCAACTGAAAAGTACGCCAGACTTGACGCAATTTGCCAGCTAACGTGCGCGGATGTGGGTCGATCAAGCGGGCAACCTGCATAGATAGCGTGCTGCCACCTGAAAGTATCTTACCAGCGCGCAGATCCTGCCAGGCGGCACGCGCTAGCGCCAATGGGTTTACCCCGGGATGAAAGTAAAACCAGCGGTCTTCAAAAGTGAGCAGTGCTTGCAGATAATACGGCGAAACCTGACTCAACGTTACCGGATAACGCCATACGCCGTCAGCATCGGCAAAACGCCATAACGGTGTACCATCTTCACCAACCACTACCCGCGCGACCTGGACCTCGGCCAGAGGCAATGGCCAAAGTCTATCTGCCAGCCAAAGAGTGGCCGGAAACAACACCAAGATAAGCACCAACGCCCAGCCCATACGCCGATAGCGGGAATAGATATTTTTGCGCATGAATCGTATTACTTCCCCCGACAACTGTTTCGTCGCTCAGGGGAAGTGAGTATTCACTTAACGATTTCAAGCTGCGCTGGAGTACTCCCTAGCGCACGCCAATCGGGTACATACATCGATTCTACTTGTGGCGCAGGTACCTGGTAGAGGCCTGGCGTGACCGCCCGCGCCAGATAGAGCAACGTGGTGTGACGGTAACCATCGACATTGACGGCAGCGACATAACGGTCATCACGAAACTCCTGATGTTTGATATCCGATTGCTGCATATCCTGTAATAGCTCAGTCACGCTGCTGGCACTCTCTCCCAAACTGGCGCTGCTATCGCCCAGATTCTGGTTTTCCAGTTCCAGACCAGCAGGCAGCAAATCAACCACCAGCGCATCCGGTACCCGCCTATCGGCCCAAACATCCAGATGCACCAAGACTAACTCACCACTTTTCAGTTGTGATAACTGCAACGGATTGCCATCTAGCCCAATGTAACTCCGGGTGATATGCAAATTATTACTGAATGGTGCCGGGGTTTGCTGCGGATATCCCACCACTGCAACGCGGCTATACAATGGTGTATCACCCCGATTTTGCAGTTGCATCCCCGCAGCCAGTTGTGATGCCGACCAGTTTTGGTTTAACGCGGTACTTTGGGTCAGCGTCACGCTATCCGCAATTGGCTCAGCTTGTGGCGCGATAGCAACCTGCCACGGCGTTTCAGCGCCATTCATCAAGGTGCGCCCCGCAAGGAATATAGCATTGCTCTCCTGCGTTGACAGGTAGTTGCGGCTGGTCAAGGCATCAGACAGGGCCAACAGACGACTATCACGTGCTTGCGGCAGTAGATTGTTGTCGGTTAACAGTGCCAGAATAAGGGCATCATCGCGTATCGGGCTACCGTAATCCTCCAGCCCGTAATCCTTATCACTGCGTATGGTATTTAGCCCCTGAGTGATGGCTTCTTTGGCACGCGGCATGTCGCCCATCAATTTCAATGCCACACCCAACTGCACCAGTGGTAAGCCAGAACGCGCTTCACTATTGCGGCTATATAACTGCCGTAATGCGCCGAGCGAAGCCTGCTGCTGCTGCGCCAATACCAGCCCCGCATAGGCTTGCACCGCAAAGCGGGTATGCTTGGTTTGCTCGCTGTAGCGAATTTCAACCTGATTAGGATCCTGTAAATAACGCTGTAATCGGGTATTCGCCGCCGTCAGTGCCGCCGCAGGCACGCTGTAGCCTTGTTGGCTGGCACGATACAGGAAGTCAGTGGCATAGGCGGTTAGCCAGAACTCTTCCGGGCTGTCGTTGCTCCACAAACCAAAGCCGCCGTTGTAGCGCTGCATACTGAGCAAATGCTCAATTCCGACATCAATCGTCTGTCGCCGTTTTTCATCGCTATCGGCCTTAATACCCAGCGCAGTCAACTGTGCATGGTTGCTGTACAGTGAGGGATACAGTCCACTGACTGTCTGCTCCAGACAGCCATAAGGATAGGCGTATAACTCGCTGATATAACGAGCCAAGTTGAGAGGTGGGCGGCTGGTTATCAGCAGTTGACCTTGCAATGTTTCAGCACTCAATCCCGCCGTAGCCTGCTCAGGCAGGCTCCAGCTTTCACCACTGCGCAGCACATTAGCGAAATGGCGCGTTTGGGCCGGATAGGCTGGCCGCACGCCAATTTTCCAATGATGCTGGTAATCTGGCAGTTCTTCATTTGGCAGTACCATGCCACTGATCGTCAGACCAAGATCACCCTGCCCAAACCCGTTCAGCGCCCGAACCGGGATCAGTACCGTTTTACGCTCACCGTTCGCCAGCGTAACGGACTGAGTTTGCGCGCCATTTAGCGCCAGTAAATCACTGGCGGCCAATTTCAGCGCTAAGGTTTGTGCCTGACCAGATAAATTACTTAAGTCCAGAGCCAGTTGGGTACTGTCGCCACCGGCCAGAAAACGTGGCGCTGCCAGTTGAGCAATCAATGGTGCTGCCACCACCACTTTCGACTCTGCTTTGCCAAAATCTTCATCACTCCAGGCTTGGGCCATTAAACGTAACTCACCGTTAAAATCTGGAATCGCCAGCTCAACGGTGCCTTCACCCTGTGCGTTTAATGTCACCGGTTGGGCTTGCTGCGCTACAATAGTCACTTCGGTAATGGGTTTCTTGCCCCCACGGGACAGCGCATCTTCCTCATCACCATCACCACCAAAACGTAAGCTGGCTAAACGCCCTTGCCCTTCGATCAATTGCCCATAGACATCATAGCGATCGGCGCTGTAGCGCTTACGGCCAAAAAAGGCATCGTAAGGATCTGGCGTGGCGTAATCCGTAATATTCAAGATCCCGCTGTCAACGGCTGACAGTAAAACTTGCACTTTTTCCGGTAACGGCGCGCCACTGCGGCTGGCCTTCACTTTTACCGTTAAAGTTTGATTGGGCCGGATACGCTCGGGGGCATCCAATTGCAATGCCAACTTGCGGGTTTCATCCACCAACGGCAGATGCAATAAACCAATCGCTCGTTTTGGCGTCGCCTGTTGTGATTTATCACCCGGGCGAATCACTGTGGCACTGAGATACAGGTCATGCCGATTCCACTCTTTGTTAATCGGCACTTCGACCTCTGCACCACCCGCAGGAATAGTCACTTCCTGCCACCACAGCGGGCCGTCGCTGGATTCCACCAGCAGATAGCCATTACCCGCCGCTGGCGCTTCAATATGTAACTTCACTTTTTCGCCTGGGCGGTAAGCGGGTTTATCCAATGTTAATTTGACCTGATCAGGACGCACCGCACCACTGCCAGCGGTATTATCCTGCCAACTGTAACCGGCCCAGAAACGAGAACTGCTGATCAATTCATTATCTGGGTTACTCACCTCAATGCGGTATGCGCCCCACTCCACCGGGAAACTGACTTTAGCGCTCCCGTTGGCGGCGATATTCACGCTTTGCTCTGCCAGAGTCAGATCTTTTTTATCAAATAACGACTGCCAGCCATCACTTTCTGACCACTGCCAGTAGTAATCACGCCGCTCACGTACCAACTTCACTTTGATGCCATTGGCGGCCAGCTTTTCGCCGTTGGCATTTGCATAGATAATTTCAAAATCAGCCTGCGTATCCTGATCCACCATCGCCTGTGATTTATAGCTGTCACTGCGGTAATCATAAACCTGCTGTTTATTGAACAGCGGGCGAATCCCCACCAACGCCTCAGCAGGCCACACTGCTTGCTCCGCACGGCGAGTGACTGGCCGGCCCCCCGACTCCAACAAGCTGGCCTGTAATATCAATTTCAGCGGCGATTGGGCATGCTGCCAACTGTTATCCACCGCAATATCTGTCTGCCCCTCGTTATCTAAGGTGGTATCAAACTCATCTAAGGTGCGGGAGAGGTTCTCTTCGATAATCGAACCAAATTCAAAACCGGGCAGTGTGGCAACAGCTTCACGCAGTGGGCGCAGGAATAATTGGCCTTGCAGACGGTTGCCCGAGGCCGGGGCACCGTATAAGTAACGGCCAGTGACGGCAAAGTTAGCCTCACTGTCAGTGGCGATCGGTTCTTTACTGGTGGCAATATCGAGCGCCATACGCTCTGGCAGAAAATCCTCTACCTTGAATTTGTACAATCGTGGCTGGTTATCACCCACATTCAAGCGTAGTGACCACTCGCCAGTTGGGCCACCTTCAGGTATGGCATATTGGTATTGATACAGGCCATCCTGTGGTTGCCAGGTAAAGCTGCGCACCACTTGATTATCCGGTTTGAGGATATCGACTTTAACTGGTTGGGTTGTTAGGGGTTTACCGTCAGCATCGCGCAGTAACCCATTAACAATTAAGGTTTCACCTGGCCGATACAGGTCACGGGGGCCAAAGACAAAGAACTGCTTCTGGAAACCCTCTGGACCGGCAATATCAAACTCGGCCAGATCTAAAGCGGGCGCATTAAGGTCGATCAGACTGGTCTGCCCATTTTGCGCGGCGAGTAGCAGTTTGGCGTTAGCGTTTTTTTCCAACTGCGCATGGCCCTTGCCGTCGGTTTCGGCCTGAGCCAACACCTGGCCTTTATCATCTAACAGTTGCAGTGACACGCCTTTCAACGCCGCACCACCGGCTAATGCCTGAGTGAACACATCCATCTGGTTATGGTAGCTATGTAGCGAAACACCGATATCACTCAGGGTAAATAGGGTTGCAGCATTGGTATAGCTGTAGTGACCGGCTTGCTGCATGACAGCCAGATAGACGCCAGATTCTTGTAACGGCTTGATATCGGCTAAGGGCAGCAACAGCTTTTCACGGGTATTAACCGCAGGATTGAGATCAAAACGGCCGGTATAGACTAAATCAGCCATTTTCAGCAGTTCGTCCGATTCCCAGTTAGAGAGCGCACTGCGGTTCTGCCAGTTAGCGAGGAAATTAGCCAAGCTGCTTTGTTTAATGCGAAAGAAGTTAACATCGACGTTATCAACATTGAGCGCCATCACCGGCAAGCCCTGCGCCAGTTTGCCCGGCAGCAAAGAGCCTTTGCTGGCAAAGCCGACACTCGGTTTAATATCACGCGTGGTGATTTGTTGCTGTTGTTGTGCACCCAGTTGCGCGCCACCTACCCCTTGCAGCGTGCTGTCGACAGTCAACAGCAATTTACGCTCCGGTTTGAGATGGCGTAAACGCAGCTCCATTAGATTATCGGATAGCTCCCAGGCACCGTCGATGTTGCCACTGACAGTATCAACCAAATGCACCTGCGCGGCGAAGTCCTGATTTGGATTCAGTGGTTGCGAGAAGGTCAGTACCATGGCACTGGCCCCGTCAAGTTGCAGCTCAGAGGCATCCAGCAAGGTGAGCGGCTGACCAGCATGGCGTTTTGCCAGCTCCGCCAGTACCACCGTATCTGTGGGTTTACTCGCCGGTGTTTTTGCCGCCGAGGTACTGGCTTGAGCCGCAGGCGGTGTGACCACGCCCTTATTATTGCTGTCATCACAAGCGGCTAATAACAACGCCGCAGCGAGCAATATAGCCGCCCGCCCCCCCTTAATTCCTGACATTAACCGACGCAAACCATTGTGATTCATATCTTGCTCCCTGGCTGATAGCAAGATTATAGCATTGGTATGAAAGGGAATATAGGGAGGGAAGAGTCAAGTGATTATCTTCATAAAAAATGCGCATTGGCTCGCATTTATATCGCCCTTTCTAAACAACGCACACCAAAAACCTATTTAATATTTTTTTAATAAAAATTAAATTATTCAATCCGCCAATGAAAGACAAGGCAGAACATAAAATAAAAACCAATAAAATCAACATAAAAACAAGGAAATCCTCACAAAAAAATAAAATTAAAAATCAAATTAATATAAACCACCCGAATTAATATTTTAATAAATAGGAATGGGTAGCTTACTTCTTTATATTTCATCCAACATTTTGTCGTTATTACCCCTCTTGAGTATTTCGTCTTTTAAATTCATCTGTAAATAGGAATGTATAAAACCATGGGTCATCGCAACACATTAAACACACGTTTATTGCCGTTATCTATTTTGGTCTCATCATTGATATCTGGTGGGGCAATTGCTGCGTCAACATCTACGTTTATACCCGGTGCAACTCTCGGTATGGGCAATGCTGGCAGCTTTTCCATACCCGCTAACACCCCGGTGGTTAACACCAAAGCCCCTGAAGATATCTTGCTGGAAAGCATCTTTCCTGAAAGCCCAAAAATTACACCAAAGATGATTGCCGAGGCTGAGTCGCAAATTACAACAATGCGACAGGATCACCAGCAGCAGATTAAGGATATTGAAACCAACATTGCTGCATTAGCACCGGCACAAAAAGAACAAGCGAACAAAGAACTAGACTCATTTAAAGGTGTATTTGAAAAAAATATCACGCAGTTAGAAGCCGTTGTTGCTTATGCAAAAGACGATACCGAAGACAACAAGAACAAACTCAATGCAGCAGCAGCAGATGCTTTTACAGCCTCGCTCAATAGCAAAGCACCGGGCCAGTTCACCGCTGAAGAAGCCAACTCACTGTTTACTGCGTCATTAACCAACGATAACTCAGCTATTTCGCCAGAACTTAAGCAAAAAGCCACGGCAGTTACACAGCGGCAACAAGCAAGCCAAAATACTCTGACTAAGGTACAAAACTACCTGACTCAAGGTGTGATTAGCCAGGAACAAAAGGAAAAACTGGCGGCTTATTTTGCCGATAAACAAGTTAAGTTCAACGAGCTGGCTGTTGCTGAACAGGCAGAGGAAGAAGCCAAAAAAACAAATACCAAGGCAAAAGCTGATGCTGCAGTCCTGAATGTTAAATCCGTTCTTCTTAAGACAAGTGTTGAAAACGCTGAGAAAGAAAAAATTCAAGCTGAAGATAACTTAAAACAACTTGATACTGAAAAAACCACGGCAATTAAAGCTGTCAATGCAGCCTGGGATGATAAGACACCAGATCTCGTCAACGAGCTACAAAAACTGATTGATGATACAAGCACGCCTGTGGACAAAAAAACTGAGGCTGAAGCCGCGCAAAAGGCCATCAAAAATGCAGCGGCAGCACAGCAGGTAGCTGATGACGCAACCAAGAAACATCAGTCTGCCGACGCTGATTTTAATAACATTGAGCTTAAGGTTACTGCTGCCAATAAGATTAAAACTGACGCTGCGGATAAGCTCGCCACCAGCGCCACAGAAATGAACAATGCGGCAGCAGCATTAGCTAATTTAGAGACAGTAACGACTACGACTATTGATATACCTGCATTTGAGCAAAAAATTGCCAGCACTGAGCAGCAAACCGTCGCTACCGGAACCTTTGCAGTCGATACCCAAGTATCAGGCGGCACACAAAATGTGGAAAAAGACGGCGAAATCATTAACAGCGTGATTAGCGAAGATGGCACCGTAACGTTGGCGCTTGGCGCGTTGGCAAATAGTACTGTTATCACCAAAGGCATTATGGAAAATAACGGTGGTACGGATAAAAATACCAATGTTGGTGCAGAAGGTCAGTTAAGCCTTAAAGGGATAAGTGAGACTGAACGAGCCAAATCAGAAGGGGCTATTGTTGCCAAAGGCGGCCAGGTTACAGCGGGAGATTATTCTTTTGTCAGTGATATGGTCAGTGAAGGTGATATTACTGCCAAAGATAAAGCTGTTATTTCTAAAGCCATCATCAACGGTGGGAACTTAACCCTGCAAAGCCAAGCTATCGCAGCAGATACCACGCTGAATGGCGGTGTTTTCACCGTTGAAGCTGGTGCGGGAGCGATACGTACGACTATCAATGATGGCGAATTCGCGGTTAATGACAAGGCGAGTGCTTATAAAACCACACTTGAGAACGGTACCTTCACTTTGGCGAGCGGTGCCACAGCAGAGTATACGACGGTTAATGGCGGCAAGTTCATTGTTAACGATGGTGCCACGGCCGAGCATACCGAACTGAATAACAGTCATTTCGAGCTTGCTGGTAGCGCAAGCGCCCATCATACCACGGTTAATAACGGTGCAGAATTCACCGTTATTGGCGATGCGAAAGCTGACAACACCACGGTAAACGGCGGTATCTTGAAGCTTAAGTCGCGCATGCAAGCCAATAAGATATTGGTTGAAGACGGTTATGCGCTGATCTACAGTTCGCTGAAAGACGCGGAGTTAAATGGCGGTACCACCATTTTCACCCAAACTGCCGCAGTCGAAGGGACTATTGATGCCAGCCAAGGCAGCTTCCTGAGCGTCCATGACGGTGCAGTAACCCAGAATGCAGACCTGAATTTAGCCGGTAACATGGTGCTGGTGGCCGAAGATGCACCTTATGTCAGGCTACACCCAACTTCCCGTGCGGCCTTTAGCGCCATGAATGGCAAACCCGCTAAATTCGCCTTTAAAGATGTCACGCTAGCGGGCGGCTCTATCGATATGAGCCAAACAAAAGCGCAACTGACCATGAACTCATTGGCAGGTAACGGTAGCTTTAACTTAGGTTCAGCCCTGCACAGCCATACCACGGCACCACTGAATGTAACGGGTGATGCCAATGGTGATTTCAACGTTCAGATCGATGCCAGCGGTGTTGCTCCGGCTAACCTGAATGTCGTTGATGTACAGGGTACCAATAACGCGCGCTTTGCACTGGCTAATGGCCCGGTAGATCTGGGTAACTATAAGCACAACCTAGTCAGTAATGGTCAAGGCGGCTTCAAACTGGTAGCCGATAAAGCAGCTCTGACACCAAGCACCGCGGGTGTGCTGGCTGTCGCCAATACCATGCCGGTTATCTTTAATGCTGAGTTAAGTTCAATTCAGAATCGTTTGGATAAGCAAAGTTCGTCAGCTAACGAAAGCGGTGTGTGGCTCACTTACCTGAACGACAGCTATAACGTGAAAGGCACAGCAGCCAACTTCAACCAGAAGTTGAATGGCATGACTTTAGGTGGCGATAAAGCCATTGATTTAGGTAATGCCGTATTCAGTATCGGTAGCTTCGCCAGCTACAGCAGCTCAAATATCAAATCTGATTACCAGAGCAGCGGCAGTGTGGAAAGCAACTCATTGGGTGCTTACGCGCAATATTTGGCTAACAGCGGTTATTACATTAATGGTGTGCTGAAAACTAACCAGTTTAAACAGAACCTCAGTGTAACCGCTAAAGGCGGCAGCGCCACCGGCAATACTAACTTCTCCGGTCTGGGTCTGGCCATGAAGGTAGGTAAACATATTAATATCAATGAGATGTATATCTCTCCTTATGTCGCGCTGAACACCTTTAGCTCCGGCAAGAGCCAGTACCAACTGTCTAACGGCATGGAAGCACAGAGCCAAGGCGCACGTTCTACCACTAGTACTTTGGGGATGAACACCGGTTATCGCTTTGTGTTGAATGGTGGTACTGAAATTAAGCCTTACGCTATCTTCTCAGTGGATCATGACCTGATGGCCAGCAACAAGGTGATGGTTAACAACGAAATGTTTGATAACAGCCTGAAAGGGACCCGAGCTAACGCAGGTGTGGGGGTCAATGTAAACCTGACCTCTAACCTGTCAATCGGTTCTGAAGTGAAAGTCTCTAAAGGTAAAAACATTGCGACCCCAATGACCATTAATATGGGCGTTGCTTACACCTTCTAAATAACACGTTAAGTTCTTCATGTAGCAATGAGAATGGTGTGTCAAAAAAGGGAGCCTGTTACGGCTCCCTTTCCTATATCTAGCTAACCTGACCCGCCAACAGCGAGTTAATGGCTGGTCGAGGGAATCACATTTCTCAGCCAACTGCCCCAGCGGCGCTGATAAAACGCCTGCGTAAGGGTCATCAGATAGTGGCTTACCCCACGCTCTTTCTCATTAACCAGACAGAAATCGACCGGGCGATCATCCGGTGCATGGTCACTGGCCACATTGCCCGCTTCCTGAATTAGCTGGTCTATCTCTTCGGGCGAACCATCCACTTCTAACCCAATCAGTAAGTTAGCTTGCTCATCCACACTTTTATCATGCATCAATGCCAGAAAAGCACGCCGCACCGGTTTGCGCTGGCTGAACAGTTGGATCAACGCATCAACCATCGCCGCCGGATACTCTTCCGGCTGGCCCAACAAGATTTGGCTCTCTTTATCCACCATCATTTCAGCCGGTTGGGCTAAACCGCCATTTTCCAATAGCATCGCCACTTCTTGCGGCCAAAACTCTTTGCCATGTTCTGATTTCGGGTTCAGGAACAGATGTGCACCCTGTGTCATTTCAAATAACACTCGTACTGGCATAGCAACAAAAGGCTGCTTTTCGAGGTCAGTTTGCTCATCCTCAGCCTGGCTCAGCGCCTGTTGCAATACTTCTGGCGAACTGAAGAAAGGAATAACTGATTCACCATCCTGCTTTTCCCAATGCAGAATATTGACCCCATTGCCCGCAGTGAAGGTCATCTCGCTATCCTCACCGCCCGGTTCTGAGCCGGCCACCAGCACTAACACCGTGGCGTCCAGTAACGTGCGGAAAAAAGCAGTGCGATAAATTGACTCAGTTGCCGCCAATTTTAGCAACGACTCCAGACTCTGGTCCTCATCATGGTGGTGATCATGGTTATCATCGGCAGGTGGTTGTAGCAAACTCATCTTGTACTCCGAAAAACGTCAAGCAGATCGAACAAAGGGACGTAAATGCGCCCCATTAGTAGCTTACAAAGCCAAACGAAGGGGAAGCGCGCCGTTCGGGTCGTAGCGGCATGAGCCGCCGGAGTGCCCGTGGGTGTGCTAGCCCCTTCATTCACCAAACTTACTGTTTTGCTTTCGCCAACAACAAATTAGCAATGGTACGAACACCTAAACCTGTAGCACCGGCAGACCATTGTTCAACCGCACTTTTACGGTAAGTGGCAGAGCAGTCAATATGGAGCCAACCTTGTTGGTAGTTTTTCACAAAATGCGACAGGAATGCGGCGGCAGTACTGGCACCCGCACTGTAGGCAGCGCCCGCCACATTATTCAATTCAGCAAAGTTAGATGGCAACTGGCTGCGATGGAATTCCGCCAGCGGTAAACGCCAGAAAGGTTCATGTTCACTTTGCGCGCTGTTCAGCAGCGCTTGTGCCAGTTCATCATCAAAGCTGAACAGAGCATGGTAGTCGTTACCCAATGCCGTTTTGGCCGCACCGGTTAAAGTGGCAGCATCTATAATCAGCGGTGCGTTTTGTTCAGCGGCATCAATCAGGCCATCAGCTAGTACCAGACGCCCTTCAGCATCGGTATTCATGATTTCTACAGTTTTACCATTGCGGTAACGGATAATATCACCCAGTTTAAAGGCATTACCGCTAACCATATTGTCGGCACAACACAGATACAACTTCACACGCTGTTTCAAGCCACGCGCCGCCGCCAGGGCCAAGGCTCCCGTCACGGTGGCTGCACCGCCCATATCGGATTTCATCGAGTCCATGAACGCACTCTGCTTCAGGCTGTAACCGCCGGAATCAAATGTAATTCCTTTACCTACCAGACAGGCCATTACCGACGCATCAGGATTACCGGTTGGGTTATAATCCAAGGCCAGCAATACCGGTGCACGATCAGATCCACGACCCACGGTATAGATCCCAGCATAACCCTGCTCGCGTAGATCTTCGCCTTTGGTAATACGGTAACTGACCGCATCGCACGAGACGGCACACATCAAATCAATGGCATTTTTAGCCAATTGCTCTGGACCTAAGTCTTCCGCCGGTGCGTTGATCGTGTCGCGCACCCAATCGATAATTTTTATGCGTTGTTTCAGTTCAGTTTTTTCGTTCTCTGGCAGTTCTGCCCACTCCACGCTGCGCTGACCTTTTGGCCCACGGAACCCTTGCCAAAATGCCCAACTTTGCTCCAACCCCCAGCCCTCGCCAGCCAGTTTTATGTGCTTAATTCCCTGCCCATCTATTTTGCGCGCAGCACGTTGAATCGCACCTAATTGACCGTTGTCCGTCAGGTGGATAGTCATCCCTTCAGCATCGGTACTCAACAGCGCTTTCTCGCCCCAACGGGCATCTGCCGGATTATGCGACAGGGATACTTGCATCAATTCTGTTGTCATTATTACCTCGTTATTATTTTTTGCTGTCATTCAGCTAGTTATACGCAGCCCTGTGTTGACTGCGGCGGACCCAATAATATTTCTTTGTATAAGGTATCAGATCAGGTACAAAAAAGGCCGCTTTCGCGACCCTACGATACTCACTCAAACTCATCCAACCACACTAATAGAATGGCCTCTAGCACTTTTTCATTCGATTTCTGCGGATCGTCGTCAAAATCTTCCAGAGAGCAAATCCATTGATGCATATCGGTAAAACGCACAGTTTTCGGATCGGTATCCGGGAATCTGTCGTAGAGTGCTTCACCGATTTCCCGAGTATCTTGCCACGTTAAGCCCATATCAATGCTCCCGCGCATGGTTAATGGTATAACGCGGGATCTCAACTACCAAGTCTTCGTCGGTCACTCTGGCTTGGCAGCTCAGGCGACTCTCCGGCTCCAGACCCCAGGCTTTATCCAACATATCATCTTCCAACTCACTGCTTTCTGGTAAGGAATCGAACCCTTCACGCACCACGCAGTGGCAGGTGGTGCAGGCACAGGATTTCTCACAGGCATGCTCAATATCGATCCCATTGCGCAAGGCAACGTCGAGTATCGTCTCACCTTGGGTTGCTTCCAGTACTGCACCATCCGGGCAAAGGTCTTTATGGGGCAGAAATACTATTTTGGGCATGATTAAACCTCATCCACTGAATGACCAGCCAACGCACGGCGAATGGAAGCATCCATCCGGCGCGCAGCAAAATCTTGCGTTTGCGCATCTAACGCTTTGATCGCAGCTTCGATTGCGTGTGGGTCGTTACCCTGCATCTGCTGCTGTAATAAGGCCATCGCCTGAGCGATAGCGGTACTTTCTTGCTCACTGAGTAATGCTGCATCTTCTGCCAATGCGCCTTGTAAACTCTCCAGCACACGGGATGCTTCGACCTGTTGTTCCGCTAACTTACGCGCACTGACATCACTTTGCGCATTCGCAATCGAATCTTTAATCATATTGGCAATTTCATCATCAGATAGTCCATAGGATGGCTTAACCTGAATCGATGCCTCAACACCGGTGGACTTCTCCATCGCGGTAACACTCAATAAACCGTCAGCATCTACCTGGAAAGTAACACGAATATGCGCACCACCTGCAGGGAGTGGCGGTAGGCCACGCAAGGTAAAGCGGGCTAATGAACGACAATCTTGCACCAATTCACGCTCGCCTTGCAGCACATGGATGTTCATCCCACTCTGCCCATCTTTAAAGGTGGTGAACTCCTGCGCGCGGGCCACTGGAATAGTGGTATTGCGCGGAATAACTTTTTCCACCAGGCCGCCCATGGTTTCCAGCCCCAATGAGAGCGGGATAACGTCAAGCAGCAGCATGTCACTATCGGGCTTATTACCCACTAAAATATCGGCCTGGATGGCGGCACCGATTGCCACAACTTTATCGGGATCAATCGAGGTTAGCGGCGTGCGGCCAAAGAATTGCCCGACTTGCTCACGCACCAGCGGCACACGGGTTGAACCACCAACCATCACCACTTCCAGCACCTCATCAGGAGTCACTGCGGCATCTTTCAACGCACGGCGACAAGACATTAATGTCCGTTTGATTAACGCTGCAATCAGCGATTCAAACTGCCCACGGGTTATTTGCCCCTGCCAGCCAGCAACAGAGACATCTACAACCTCGGCGTCACTCAACGCGATTTTAGCCGCGATCGCGGCATCAAGTAATTGCCGCTGAATACCATGATCATCACGGGAGTCAATACCTGCTCGTTCACGCAGCCAATCGGCTAATAGATGGTCAAAGTCATCGCCCCCCAGGGCAGAATCACCACCGGTTGCCAACACTTCGAACACACCACGGCTCAAACGCAAAATAGAGATATCAAAGGTGCCACCGCCAAGATCATAAACGGCAATCACCCCTTCCTGACCTGAATCCAGGCCATAGGCAATTGCCGCTGCGGTCGGCTCATTAAGCAGACGTAATACATGTAGCCCCGCCAGACGTGCCGCATCTTTGGTACCCTGACGCTGAGCGTCATCAAAATACGCCGGCACAGTGATCACGACACCATCCAGATCACCACTCAGTGCCGCTTGGGCACGTGCAGACAATACTTTAAGAATATCAGCAGACACCTGGATCGGATTCACCAACCCGCTGGCAGTCTGGATCATCGGCAAGCCATTTTCGCTGGGCTGGAATTGGTAAGGCAGATTAGGATAGCGCTGTACGATATCTGCCAAAGAGCGACCTATCATACGTTTAATTGAACTGATGGTATTGACTGGGTCCAATGCCGCCAAATTGCGGGCATTCCAACCAACATCAATACTATTTGCTTGATAATGAACCACTGAGGGCAAAAGATCCCGCTGTTGCTCATCAACCAGCGTTTGTGCTTTACCGCTACGCACGGTGGCGACCAATGAATTGGTCGTACCTAAGTCTATGCCTGCGGCCAGCCGACGTTGATGCGGCTGCGCAGTTAAACCAGGCTCACTAATTTGTAATAAGGCCATGTTGAGCTTCCATCAATCTATACTCGTCATACTTCAAGCTGCATATTCGTTGGCTACGTTCGTTACTCGGCCCATCCATAGGCCTCGCCTCTACGAGGCCGCTGCGAGCAGCGTTCAAATCTGCTCCCGGCAGATTTGTCACCAGAATCATTGACACCCGTCAACTCATCGGGACTCATTCACTTGCCGCCTTCCTGCAACTCGAATTATTTAGAGCATATAAAAACGTTAGTGACGCGCCCTAATAAGAAGTAGCTGGGCATTGCAGTCATCAATAAATTGAATTTTATTTATTCTTATCAATTAGATACAATTTCATTACCTTATCAGGCACTCAGGAAAAGTCATCAAACAGGCGCTCTTCAAGTTGTTCAACCTGCTGTTGTAACTTATCCAAAAAACGCAATTTACGCACAGTATCAGCCGCCAGTTCCCACTGTTGCTTATCCAGTTGCTCCACCATTTGCTGACTGCGCGTTTGTGTCATCAATGCTAAGCGGCTACCGAATGCAGCAAGCTGCGTTTCAGCATCGGGTTTGCGTTCAATCTCATCAAGCTCTTCACGCAGTTCCAACTGCTCTATCAGAAACGCAGTATCACGCATGGTGTGCTGTTCATTGCCTAAATCAAAACCCTGCAAAGATAACATATACTCGGCACGTTTTAACGGATGCTTGAGGGTTTGGTAAGCGTCATTGATGGTTGCGGCTTGTTGCAACGAGGCTAAACGCTCGCGTTCAGGCTGGTTAGCAAAACGGTCAGGGTGGAATTGACGTTGTAATTCCTGATAGCGGGTAGTGAGTTGGTTGCCGTCAACCAGATAGCGGGGCGGCAGCCCGAACAATGTGAAGTAATCCATAGCATGCTCTGGAATATAGTGATGACTTAGCAAATATTATACAGCCCTCTTGTTATGCAAGAGAGCTGTATGAAGCACAAGTGCCTGAGGTAGAAACAAAAACAGGAGTCAGACGTTAAAGCTTTCACCACATCCGCACTCACTTGAGACATTCGGATTGTTAAACTTAAAGCCTTCGTTCAGCCCTTCCTTGACGAAATCTAATTCGGTGCCATCAAGATAGACCATGCTTTTGCCGTCGATGATCACTTTCACACCTTTGTCTTCAAAAATGACGTCATCGTCGTTCATTTCATCAACAAATTCGAGTACATATGCCATACCAGAGCAGCCCGATGTCCTTACGCCCAAGCGCAGACCCAAGCCTTTACCACGGTGATTTAAAAAGGCACTGACCCGTTGTGCAGCACTGTCGCTGATTGATATCGACATACACCTTCCTCAACTCTGCTAACAATTGATAACCTATGTTACAACTACTTGGCAGTATGTTTGCTTTTGTAGTCGGCGATAGCTGCTTTAATGGCATCTTCTGCCAGAATCGAGCAGTGAATTTTGACTGGCGGTAACTCCAGTTCTTCAGCGATTTGAGTATTTTTGATCGCTTCAGCCTGATCGAGAGATTTGCCCTTCATCCATTCAGTTACCAGAGAGCTGGAAGCAATGGCTGAACCGCAACCATAAGTCTTGAAACGAGCATCTTCAATAATACCGGCTTCGTTGACTTTGATCTGCAATTTCATGACATCACCACAAGCGGGTGCGCCAACCATGCCACTACCAATAGTAGGGTCTGCGTTGTCGAATGAACCGACGTTGCGTGGATTTTCGTAATGATCGATTACTTTTTCGCTGTAAGCCATGTGATTACTCCTGAGTCTTAAAGTCTGGAATTAATGGTGAGACCATTCAATGCTGCTGATATCCACGCCCTGTTTGAACATATCCCATAACGGGGACAAATCACGCAGACGGCCAATAGATTTACGCACCAGTGCAATGGCGTAGTCTACCTCTTCTTGAGTGGTGAAACGCCCCAGAGAGAAACGAATTGAACTGTGAGCCAGTTCGTCGTTCATCCCCAACGCACGCAACACATAAGAAGGTTCCAGACTCGCGGAGGTACAGGCTGAACCTGATGAAACAGCCAGATCTTTCAGTGCCATGATCAGCGACTCACCTTCAACATAGTTGAAGCTAATGTTCAGAATGCCAGGTGCGCCATTCTCTAAATCGCCATTCAGGTAAACTTCTTCAATATCTTTCAAACCATTCCACAAACGCAGGCGCAGTGAGCGCAGACGCGCAGCTTCGCTTTCCATCTCTTCTTTGGCGATACGGTAAGCTTCACCCATACCGGCTATCTGATGGACTGGCAAGGTGCCTGAGCGCATACCACGCTCATGACCACCACCGTGCTGTTGTGCTTCGATGCGAATGCGTGGTTTACGGCGAACAAACAGCGCGCCAATGCCCATCGGACCATAAACTTTATGGGCTGAGAAGGACATCAAATCAACTTTCAGTTTGCTCAGATCAATCGGTAATTTACCAACACTTTGCGTTGCATCGACGTGGAAAATGATCCCGCGACTGCGGCACATTTCGCCGATTTCAGCGATATCCTGCACCACACCGATTTCATTATTCACGTGCATGATAGAGACCAAAATGGTGTCTTCACGCATGGCCGCTTCAAGCTGTTTCAGGTCGATAATACCGTTTGACTGTGGTGCCAGATAAGTCACGTCGAAGCCTTCACGCTCCAGTTGACGACAGGTATCCAGCACCGCTTTATGTTCGGTTTTACAGGTGATGATGTGCTTGCCTTTCTTTTGATAGAAATTAGCCGCACCTTTTATTGCGAGGTTATCAGACTCAGTTGCACCGGAGGTGAAGACAATCTCACGAGGGTCAGCACCTACCAGAGCAGCAATATCATTACGTGCAATATCAACGGCTTCTTCTGCCTGCCAACCGAACTTATGAGAACGCGAGGCGGGGTTACCGAAAATACCGTCCAGAGTCAGATACTGCATCATTTTTTCAGCGACACGAGGGTCTACCGGGGTAGTTGCTGCATAATCCAGATAGATCGGTGTCTTTATTTTTGATTCGGTCATTGCTCTTATGCTCCGTACATCACTTCCAAAACGTAAAATTCCGCAGATTCTGCTTATGCGCGCAGATTGACGTTAATCGTCTCTTGCGGTCGGCCATTAGCCGTACGGCGCGTATCGTTATTCTGACGATCCGCAACCTCTAGGATATCTTGGTTATTCACCAGCTCTGCCAGCGTAATATTGTTGAGGAAGCTGCTGATGCGCTCACTCAGATCACGCCACAAGGTGTGAGTCAGGCAACGATCACCGCCCTGACAGCCTTCTTTACCCTGACAACGGGTAGCATCGACAGATTCGTCTACGGCGGTGATTACTGCACCTACCGCGATTGCTGATGCATCTTTGCCCAGCAGGTAACCGCCACCTGGACCACGAACGCTGGCAACTAAGCCATTTTTGCGTAACCGTGAAAACAGTTGTTCCAAATAGGATAATGAGATCCCTTGGCGTTCAGAAATATCTGCCAGAGGAACTGGCCCGTCCTGGGAATGTAATGCCACATCAAGCATGGCGGTCACGGCATAACGGCCTTTGGATGTCAGTCTCATAGCTAAAATTACCTGTTGGTGAAAACAAGCCAGAATTCTGACATTCTTGACTGTTTTAGTCAACTATTTAACCTAGTAATTTACTCAAGTATTATTAACCTATTCCATTTTGAATAATATGGCAGGATTTTAATAATAACCAATTGATATAAAACCTTATTTTTTGTTATCTAACGCACTTTCACCTGCATCATGCTGTGGGTATTTATCCTGTTTTTCAATGGATGTCAGCATACCGCGCAAGATATTTAGCTCTTGAGCCTCTGGGCGTGCACGGGTAAACAGACGGCGCAATTTACTCATAATCTGGCCTGGATGTGCCTGTCGGATAAAACCAGTATGGGATAACACCTGCTCCAAATGCAGATAAAAGCGCTCCAGATCATCTACCAAAGGATAAGGAGCTTCCTCTTCTTCTATTACCGGTGCCGCAGCCTGCTGGCGATCAAGGAATGCTACCCGCACTTCATAGGCTAAAATTTGTACCGCCATCGCCAAATTTAATGAACTGTATTCGGGGTTTGCCGGGATCGCCACATGATAATGGCATTTCTGTAGTTCATCATTCGTCAGCCCTACCCGCTCGCGGCCAAATACCAATGCAACCGGAGCATGTTCTGCTTCGTGGGCGCTGCGCACACCACATTCACGCGGCTCTAACATTGGCCAAGGCAAGGTGCGTGAACGGGCACTGGTACCGACAACCAGACTACACCCAGCCAATGCTTCATCTAAAGTATCGACAATAGTAGCATTACCAATGACATCACTGGCGCCGGCAGATAGCGCAATCGCCTGCGAATCGGGTTTGACTAAAGGGTTAACCAGATACAAGTTGGTTAATCCCATGGTTTTCATGGCTCTGGCTGTTGAACCCATATTGCCGGTGTGCGAGGTTTCGACCAAAACGATACGAATATTGTGTAGCATACAAACTCTGAAGATAACGGGGAATCGCCATATCTTAACACAGACATATACCCAAGCTACTTCGAGTTGCAGGCAGGCGGCAACCGAGTGAGTCCCTGGGAGCTTAGATAACTAAGTGACCAGGGCAAATAAGGGCAGCCAACACCTCTGCATCTTGAAGGGTGACGGGTATAGGCATTTATCAGAACCCCTGCTATACTGCGCCCCGTTTCTCGTTCTTTAACATCCTAGTGGAAGATACCCATGCATCCGATGCTGACTATCGCCATACGCGCTGCGCGTAAGGCCGGTAACCTGATTGCCAAAAATTATGAAACCCCGGACGCTGTCGAAGCGAGCCAGAAAGGGACTAACGACTTTGTTACTAATGTAGACCGTGATGCAGAGCGCCTGATTGTCGAGGTCATCCGTAAATCTTACCCAAAACACACCATTATTGGTGAAGAGTGCGGTGAGTTGGTTGGTGAAGACGATGATGTACAATGGGTTATTGATCCACTGGATGGCACTACCAACTTCATCAAACGCCTCCCTCATTTCGCTGTTTCTATCGCTGTACGCATCAAAGGCCGTACCGAAGTGGCAGTCGTTTATGACCCAATGCGTAACGAATTGTTTACAGCCACCCGTGGTCAGGGCGCGCAATTAAACGGTTATCGTCTGCGCGGCACCAATGCTAAAGATTTAGACGGCACTATTCTGGCGACCGGCTTCCCATTCAAAGTAAAACAACATGCGCCAGCTTATCTGCGCGTGGTGGGTAAACTGTTTGAACAGTGTGCAGATTTTCGTCGCACCGGTTCAGCGGCGCTGGATCTGGCTTATGTGGCCGCTGGCCGTGTTGACGGTTTCTTTGAGATTGGTCTGAAGCCATGGGATTTTGCTGGTGGCGAACTGTTGGTACGTGAGTCTGGCGGTATCGTGACTGACTTTGCTGGCGGTCATAACCATTTCAGTTCTGGCAATATCGTAGCCGGTAATCCACGTATTGTTAAATCTATCGTTCAAGCGATGAGCGATGAGATTAGTGATGCATTGAAACGTTAATATCATATACCCGTCATCTTTCAAATTGCAGGTGTGTTGGCTGCTCTCGTTCACCCGAATCACTTACTCGAGTAAGCTCATCGGGGTTCTCTTGTTTGCCGCCTTCCTACACCTTGAAATCTATAGGGTATATACGCATCCAGCCATATAAAAAAAGCCAGTCGGCTAATCCTGACTGGCTTTTTTCATTGTTAACTTTAGCGGCCAAAGGGCCGTATGCCGCCGATAAACTCCGGCTGACTAGAAAGATAGAGCAGCACACCGGCAAACAGCAGAATAATCCCGCCGGTTAATGCCAGAGTAGACCACGCAATAGCCCCCCAGGCTACCGGTGCACGATTACGGCTTAAGTACACCGCCAGACGCCGCGCATAATGGACAAACAGCGCCAGTAGCGAAATGGTCAGGGATGTTCCGATTGCCATCGCTATCGCTGACAAAATCCCCCACCCGTAGACGCCGATCACTTTGGCAAATAACAGCACCATAATCGCGCCGGAACAGGGCCGCATCCCCATCGCCAGAACAATCGCCAGACGAGTGCGCCAGTCATCACCAGCTTGTAGCTCTTGAGCACTAGGGAGATGGCGATGCCCACAACCACAATGGTCACTATGAACATGGTTGGCAGGCAACGGTTGTATACGTTGGATGCTGACTTTTTGCGGTTTGAGCAGTTTAATCTGCTGATAAAGACGCTTTAAGGCCCGTAAACACAGCAAAACCCCCAGTGCGATAACCAGCAGAAAACTGCCCTTCTCCAACCAGAAACTGCTTTGATGCAGATACCGTGATGAGAGTTGTAAAACACCCAGCAGTAACGTTACCAACAAGATAGCCACACCACCTTGCAATAGTGAGGCGGCAAAAGTTAGCTTCAGACTCTCTTTTAATTGTGCCGGATGGGTCGCCAAATAAGTGACAATCACCACTTTGCCATGCCCCGGCCCCATTGCATGCAATACGCCATAAATCAGGCTAAACATCATCAATGTAAAACCGGTCTGATGGGGATTAGCTTTAACTTGTTGCAGTAATTGGGCCATCTGCTGATGCATGCTTTTCTGCCAAACGACTGTTTTGAAAAGCATCTCAGGCCAATAAAGCCATGCCAGCTGGGCTGCACCGGCTAAGATCAGTAAAAACAGTATTAGCGGCCATAAATTTATCAGCCAGTGCCGGGGGCGTGAAACTGCCGTGATACCTACTGACATTGTACGGTAACCCGCTGTGCAAACTGTTTTCCTAGTTCCATGTCTTCTCCTGGCGAATCACTTTTATCCAACGATAATGCATACGCTTGTAACGAAGCATTGGGATCTGGGGTAAATAAGGTTAACTGGCAACTTTTCTCCATGTCAGTTGATAACCTTACCGCCTTGTTGCCCGCATAGGTCATGTCAACAAAATAGGTCGGGTCGTAAGTGGAGATGATGAAAGGCTTCCCCGCCAACGGTTGGGGTTCTGCCAGTGGCAAAATAAACTCTAAAACTGCCTGATGCCCCTTGCGGGATAAGTGATACTCTGTTGGTAAGTTTTTATATTTCACCGGTTTACCGTCACGATAAATATCGGTGAAATAATGCTGCCCCAGCACATTAGCCATCACTTCAGCCGCCAGTTTTTTCCAGATTTCAGAGTCACTTTTGGCATTTTCTGCATCATATAACAGATCGGCAGATGTGATTTCATCCATAGTCCATACCATTTTCATCCCCACCAGCATCTGTTTATCGCTAACGAAAGTGGCATCCATATCAATAAAACTGTGCGGATGGGCCTGCGCCAACTGGCTATAAACAAAAATCCCCCCCGCCAGCAGCAAAGCTATCAGTCGTTTAACCATCATATTGTTATAGTATAACATATCACACATTAATCAATCCTTAGATATTTTATGATGTGCCAAAAGTCATTGGTGTTACCGGCAGGCAGTCAGCTAACGACCCTATAGCTCAAGCACTGCGGGGAAAACTGTGATGTAAGTTATAAGTCGATGTAAAAGCCCAGAGCCCCACTAAACCGAATAGAATCTCTTTTGCTATGCTTAAGCCTGATAAACAACAACACATTCATCACGGAAGGTTATATGAGCTTGGACACTCCCTCTGTGCCCCAGTTATCCGATCAACCGCTATCCGGTCAACAACGACGCTGCCATATGGTGCTGATGCTATTCATGCCTGCACACAAAGTACAACTGGACACCATCAGCCAATTCAATGGCGTCGGGCTAGCGACTACCCGGCAAGATATAACCGAGGTTGCTAATGAAATCCAGCGTTTCTACCATTTGCAGCTTAGCGCCGATAGTGACGATAGTTGTCTGATTCACGGTAGCCATCTTGATAAAAGGCTGTGCCTAATTCATTGGCTACGGCGTGGGTTACGCTATTGCCCGCATTTCGTTGAGAACCAGTTTGCTCCCCACCTGTATCAGGCTTTGTCATGGGATAACACGGTGCTATCGCAGCATCTGCCACAGATAATCAGCCAATGTGAACCCCATCTCAGTCGACAGTTAAATGAAAAAGACCGTCAGTTTTTACAACTGTATTTGGCTTATTGTGCTTGGGAAAATCGACAGCAGGTGTTGCCGGAATTATCACCCACTCAGCAACAGTGGTTAGAATGCAAACCCGCACTGGCGGCGGCTGACAGCTTGTTTGATTCATTTAATCCGTTATTAGGTCATGCGCTGAATAGAGTTGAACGGGATATGCTGATTCTGATGCTAACGATGATTAAAGCACACAGCTATCACAGCACTCAATCAGCGGAAGATGCCCGTCTAATCAACGCCATTCACCAATTGATCACGCATTTTCAGCAACTTTCGGGGATGACACTCAGTAGCAATGAAGCACTTATCAGCCAACTTTTTGCCCATCTCGCTCCCGCAATTGAGCGCTGTTATTTCAATATCGGGATTGATAATTCTTTGTTGGAAGAAGTTATCCAAAAATACCCGCGGCTGTTACGAACCACGCGACAGGCGCTGGCTACTTTTGAACAGGAATATCAGATTCAATTTTCTGTCGACGAAGTCGGTCTGATTGCCATTAGCTTTGGTGCCTGGCTGATGCAGGAAAATGCATTACAGGAAAAGCAGATTTTACTGCTGACGCGGAATAACCCAGAATTGGAAGAGCAAGTGGAACAGCAGGTACGTGAGTTAACCTTACTGCCATTACATATTAAATATTTGCCCCACGACGTTTATCTGCAATCGGGTGCCCCGCCCGGTACTACTGTGGTGCTCACACCGTATGCCGTACGGCAACCTGAATCAACGCCCCCGCTGATTCAGGTACTACTACCGCTCACTGAGCAACAAAACAAGCAGTTACGCAGTGTGTTGGAGCTGCCTTAACTGGCAGACTCTGGCTGACTCGGCACTACCCGAGGGCGAATAAACAGTGCCGGGATCACAATCAATGCCATAACCCAGAACACCCCTCCCTGATAATGCTCAAACAGGAAACCGGAGATCACCGTCATGACCGCAATTCCACCGCCCATCGCCAGTGCAGAATAAACTGACTGTAAACGGATCACATCCGGCCCACGTCGCGCGGCAATAAAACGCATGGCTGCCAAGTGGCAGACAGTAAACGAGCCACAATGTAAAATCTGAATCAAGATCAACCACGGCAATTCGGTGGTTGATGCCATTAAGCTCCAGCGCACTATCCCGGTGATCGCCGAAAGCAGTAATAAGCTGCGGGCAGTCCAGCGGCGAAATAGTACATTGCTAAATGCGAACACCAGAATCTCAGCGACCACGCCCAACGACCATAAATAACCAATGGTGGCGGCGGAATAACCAGCATCTTGCCAGTAAATAGAGCTAAAACTGTAATAACCGGCATGCGCACCTTGTAATAGGGTCACGCAGAGTAAAAAACGCCAGACCTGTGGCTCAGACAGTAATACTTTCCAGTGGGTGGCGACAACATTACGATGTTTAATCTCACCCTGCGGCATAATACTGGGTTTGAGGAGCGCCCCGAGTAACATGGCGGCGATACCGAAAGTCAGGCTATAGAGAATAGCCGTGTGGCCCCAAACAGAGACCAGCTTACCGGTCAATGCCGAACCGATAACAAAAGCCAGTGACCCCCACAGCCGGACCTTGCCGTAATCCATGGTTATCTGTTTCTGCCAGGTGGCTGCCAACGCATCGGTCAGTGGCACTAGTGGGCCAAAAAACAGGTTAAAACCCGCAATAACCACCATCAACCAGGCCCAACCATTACCAAACCAAAAACCCACCGCAAAGGCCAATGTCAGTAGTGCCAAAATTCGGATTGCTGTCACCAGATGAGAAGGATCTTTGACGCTGGGGGCAATGATCAGACTGCCAAGGAAACGGGAGATTAAACCGGCACCCAGCAAGATACCAATGGTTTCCGGTGGAATGCCTTCCCCTTGTAACCATATGCCCCAAAAAGGCAGGAAAATGCCATAAGAAAAAAAATAGGTGAAATAGCTGAGCGACAGCCAACGTGTTGATTGCAATACCATGAATCCCTCCAGGCTCAGCCCGATACTGTGACAGAGGCCTCTTCCGCTGGCAACGTTGTAATTATGCAAACATACAGTTTGAGATGAGCTTCACATTTAAATAGGGTAATTTACAAAGTAACAACAGATTGCGCGGCCGCTATCGCATCGTTACATTCACGCTACAGATATCAATATCAGATATAAAAAAACCCGCATTCGCGGGTTTTCATTACAGCTTAACGATATCCAGCAATATTATGCGTAAACCGGTAAGCGGGCGCAGATAGCCAGTACTTTCTGTTTCACGCGCTCAATGGTTGCTTCATCGTTGATGTTATCCAACACATCACACATCCAGCCAGCCAGTTCGCGAGATTCCGCTTCTTTGAAGCCACGGCGGGTAATCGCTGGGCTACCGATACGCACGCCTGAAGTCACAAACGGACTTCTTGGATCATTAGGTACGCTGTTTTTGTTCACGGTAATATTCGCACGGCCCAAAGCGGCATCGGCGTCTTTACCGGTGATCTCTTTATCCACCAGATCCAACAGGAACAGGTGGTTCTCAGTACCACCAGAAACCACTTTATAGCCGCGCTCCTGGAACACTGACACCATCGCTTTGGCATTGTTAACTACTTGTTGCTGGTAAATTTTGAACTCAGGCTCCATGGCTTCTTTCAATGCTACCGCTTTACCGGCAATAACATGCATCAATGGGCCACCCTGGTTACCAGGGAAAACAGAAGAGTTCAGTTTCTTGTACAGATCTTCATCACCGCCTTTCGCCAAGATCAAACCGCCACGTGGGCCAGCCAATGTTTTGTGCGTGGTCGTGGTAACGACATGTGCATGTGGAACTGGGTTAGGATAAACGCCAGCAGCAACCAGACCTGCTACGTGAGCCATATCGACAAAGAACCATGCGTCGATGCTATCAGCGATTTCACGCATTTTTGCCCAATCAACGATACCGGAATAAGCGGAGAAGCCACCGATAATCATTTTTGGTTTATGAATTTCGGCCTGACGCGCCAGATCTTCATAATCAATCTGACCAGATTCATCGATACCGTAAGGTACGATATTGTACAGTTTACCGGAGAAGTTAACCGGTGAGCCGTGGGTCAGGTGGCCGCCATGGGCCAGGTTCATCCCCAATACAGTATCACCGGGTTGCAGCAATGCAGAGTAAACAGAGACGTTTGCCTGAGAACCGGAATGTGGCTGAACGTTAGCGTAATCGGCACCGAACAACGCCTTAGCACGGTCAATGGCCAGTTGCTCAACAACGTCAACATACTCACAGCCACCGTAGTAACGTTTGCCTGGATAACCTTCAGCATATTTATTCGTCAACTGAGAACCTTGCGCCTGCATAACACGCGGGCTGGTGTAGTTCTCAGAGGCAATCAGCTCAATGTGCTCTTCCTGGCGCACCACTTCTTGCTCCATTGCACGCCATAAATCTGCATCATAATCGGCAATGTTCATTTCACGCTTTAACATCCGGCTCTCCTGACTTAGCTAACAAGTTATACCTAGTGGGCTACCCGTTTGGGTTCTAGCCCACAGTGTAAACTGTTTCCCCCCCGGTAAGATAGGTCTTGACAGAGGTTTTTACGCAAACGATTGGCTTCAGACTGCGTAAGGCTTTGACCTGTTCAGACTTCATCCAGTGCAACGGAATTATCCTCATATTCATCATGTGATTTTTTCACATTCTGTGAGCTGACACGTCAAGGTAATCCCTTATAAGTGGAATCTGCATTTACAAATTAGGGTGCAATCTATAAGATGCATTTAAAATACATGTATTGATTTACACACTATAATACCCAAAGTAATTAGCGTGACAGCGAGGCTCGTAGATGGGCCGAGTAACAAAACCGCTGTGACGCCGAGTACCACGGGAATAAGGAGCACACCATGCTAGATAACCAAACCATCGCTACCGTTCAGTCCACCATTCCGTTACTTGCAGCCACCGGCCCCAAACTCACTGCACATTTTTATGATCGCATGTTTGAGCACAACCCTGAGCTGAAGCACATTTTCAATATGAGTAATCAGTTTAATGGCGATCAGCGTGAAGCTCTGTTTAATGCGATTTGCGCCTATGCAGCCAATATCGATAATTTGGCTGCACTACTGCCCGCTGTTGAGCGTATTGCTCAGAAACATACCAGCCTGAATATTCAACCTGAGCACTATGCCATTGTCGGCCATCATCTGATCAGCACTCTGGATGAGATGTTCTCCCCCGGCCAAGAAGTGTTAGATGCCTGGGGTAAGGCCTATGGTGTGTTGGCAGATGTTTTTATTCAGCGAGAAAGTCAGATTTATCAGCAGGGAGAGGCCAGCACCGGTGGCTGGCGGACCTTACGCCGTTTTCGTATCATTAAAAAAGAGATGCAGAGCGAGGTGATTTGCAGCTTTGTGTTAGCGCCGGAAGACGGTGGCCGGGTATTGGATTTCAAACCGGGGCAATATCTGGGGATTTATATTGAAGATGAACAACTTGAATATCAGGAAATCCGCCAATACTCCCTCACTGCGGCACCCAATGGCAAGACTTACCGTATTGCGGTGAAACGCGAAGAGCAAGGCACAGTTTCTAACTATTTACACCAGCAACTGCACGAAGGAGATAGTGTACGTATCGCTCCCCCTCGTGGCGATTTCTTTCTCGATATCTCACCAGAAACGCCTGTTGCATTGATTTCTGCCGGTGTCGGCCAGACGCCAATGTTAAGTATGCTCAATACCCTTCATGATAACCAACATGCAGCGCCGATACATTGGCTACATGCCGCTGAAAATGGCCGGGTACACGCGTTTGCCGATGAAGTCGCGACCCTTGCACAGAATATGCCGAATCTTAGCCGCCACGTGTGGTACCGCGAACCCACCGCTCAGGACCGTGCCGGTGATGATTATCACAGCCAAGGGCTGATGGATCTCAGTTCACATCAGTGGCTGGCGGCCGATCCCAATAGACATTATTATTTCTGTGGCCCGCTGGCATTTATGCAATATGCTGGCAGCCAGTTATTGGCGCAAGGGGTAGCATCCGCGCATATACATTATGAATGTTTCGGCCCACATAAAGTCATCTAACTATTGAATTTATCATCGAGAGGCTGCTCAGCCTCTCCTCTATTTCTGTTCTAAAAAAACCATCTGGTTATTACGTTTAAATTTGGTAGAACGTGATACAGATCTCATATATCCTACCTTAATATTGCCACGATGAGACATTCGGATGAATGTCTAGCTATCCATACAACTAAAATTAATAGTGTGGCTACAATTATCCCCTTACTATTTATTACTCGGTAATAGATTTTATTGCTGAGTGAAATAAGGCTGAATTGACCTACCATGAGTAAGAAATTCATAAAAAAAGAAGGGTTGGCATTGGTATCCATGGCGCGCTATTTAATTGGTGAGCGCCCCGGTAATCGACTTAAAACCATCGATGAATTATCAGAAGATTTCGGTATCTCAGTCGGTGTAGTTCAGCACGCATTAAAAGTACTGGAAGCTGATGGGGCGATCATCGTTGAGCGTCGAGGCCGTAATGGTACCTTGCTTATTGACCTGAATATGCCGCAGTTACTGCAACAGGCTGATTTAGGCAATATGGTATGCGCCATGCCACTGCCCTATACCAAGCTTTATGAAGGCTTGGCCAGCGGCTTAAGAGAACAATTCACCCTACTTCCGCTCTATTTTGCCCATATGCGCGGGGCCGAAGTACGTATCGAATGCCTGATAGATGGTGTCTACGATATGGCCGTCGTGTCGCATCTGGCAGCGAAAAGTTATCTGAACGAAGGGAAAGTGTCACTGGCATTAAATCTGGGTAATGGCTCTTACGTGGACGGCCACCAGCTTATTTGCCGCCCTGGTGAGCAGCACAAAATTCGGCGGGTAGGATTGGACCCGCGCTCACCCGACCAATGTTTGCTGACTGACATTAAATTTGCTGGCCAACCCATTGAGCGGGTTGAATTACCTTATAGTGACTGTATCGCACATATTAACCGTGGTGATATTGATGCTGCTATCTGGAATCTGGCCGAAGATATTCCTCATGAACACTTGCAGGCGATCAAATTACAAGGTGATGAGCGATATATTCAGGCTTCGCAGGCGGTGATCCTCATCCGGCCAGATAACCATCCGATCAAATTATTACTGGAAAAAGGCATCAATGAGGCATTGTTGCTTAACCATCAGCGGGCAGTACAAAATGGCGAGATAGAGCCTCGCTATTAATATTATTTGCCTGGCTGCAAACTAAGCCATTTTCAGGAGGTCAACTCTTTGGAAATTTGTATTGATGCGCGTCTTAATATTCTGTGTCAATCAGGGGTTATCGATACCGACATTGGTCAAGGTTTAGACCAAGTTATCAACCGCTTAGAGAATTTTTGGCAACTACCGGTTAGGGGTGAGCAGGGCATGATGGCCATTACCCATATGGCGAATGCATTAATGCGCACCCGCCGGGGCGAAGAGATCCATGCCCTGGATCCGGCGATATTAGCGGAAATTACCCAAAGTGAAGAAATTTACTATATCCGTGAGATCAATCAGGATTTATTGGCCTATTTTTCACTAAAACCGACAGAAAACGAAATAGGATATTTACTCGCGAACCTTTACGGTCTATACCTTTCTAGTGACATACCTCCGCTGCGCTGAAATGAGCTTCGCGGATGTGTCGTTAAACAAACAACATCAGGGTCTTTTTTCACTAAATATTCAAAATAATAATAATTTAGCAAAATAATTCTGCCTCGGGCGCCCTTAGGACATCAAATGTTTTTAAAAACCCTTTTAAAACAAAATACTAAATTAATCGATGCCGCTATCTCATATTGGCAACAGGGGGAAATTTATCCAGACAGCTATGTTATTGACGTCGAACAAACTGAGGCCAATGCCCGTCTACTGGTTGAAACCGCCAGTCGGTACCAGATAAAACTGTATCTGATGAGTAAACAGTTTGGGCGTAACCCTGAACTATGCCGCCGTCTGCTGGCATGTGGTTTTCAGGGAATGGTCGCGGTTGATTTTAAGGAGGCGCGGCAACTATACCGCCATGCTATTCCTGTCGCTCATGTAGGTCATTTAGTACAGCCGCCCTCAGCAATGGTCGAGGAGATAGTGCGCCAGCGGCCAGAGGTCATTACTGTTTTCTCGTTGGAGAAGGCACTGGAGATCTCTCAAGCCGCGTACCGCCAACATACTATCCAACCGCTGATGCTGAAAGTATCTCAGCCAGGAGACGTACTGTATGCCGGGCAGGAAGCCGGTTTCGCCTTAGAAAATTTACCCGTAACTATTGCTGCCATCAATGAAATGCCAGCCGTGCGCCTGGTCGGGATAACACACTTCCCTTGCATGTTGTATGACCCCCACTCGCGCCAGACCTTGCCGACCGCTAATATGCATACCTTGCTGGCGGCCCGCGATATCCTGTTGGCACAAGGCGTTAACATTCAACAGATCAATGCTCCGTCAGCCACCAGTTGCACTACCCTGCCCCAATTGGCTCAATTAGGCGTGACACACAGTGAACCCGGGCATGCCCTCACCGGCACTATCCCCGCCAATCAGCATGCTGACCAACCAGAACAGATTTCTATGCTTTATCTGTCTGAAATCTCACACCATGTAGCTGATAGCAGCTATTTTTTTGGCGGCGGTTATTATCGCCGTGGCCATTTGCAAAACGCATTAATTTGGCATGACAATCAGTTCAGCCAACGCGCGGTATCTCCGATTGAAGATAGCAGTATCGATTACTGCCTGCGTTTGGCCGGTAAATTCCCAATTGGTAGCCCAATTATCATGAGTTTCCGCACTCAGATATTTGTTACCCGCAGTGACGTGGTATTGATGGATGGAATTCAGAGCGGAAAACCCCGGCTACTGGGCTGTTACGACAGTCAGGGTAATCAACTCAGGTAAAACAAGAAGCCAATGCTTTAGCCCTGGTAATAGGTTCTAATGATGGTCTTATTGAATGATATGGCCGATAAACAATATTGTTACTGTACTGATTGATAAAACTGCCGATATATTAGTTGTCGATATCGTAAGCACTACTAATGAAATTACGCATTCAGTAATAAAAAACTGCCGATATCTGGATGAAATTTCGCCCCTATACAAACCCTCTTCGGAGCCTACCCGATGATCAATCCTAACGGATACACCTACGCACACGAGCATCTCCACATTGATTTGTCTGGATTTAAAAATAATCTGGACTGTCGCCTCGATCAATATCAGCCGATTTGTGACGAAATGCGTGAACTGGTGAGTAAAGGGGTACTGAACATCATCGAAGTGACCAACCGATACATGGGCCGTAACCCTCAGTTTTTATTGAATCTGATGCGTGACAGTGGCATAAATATCATCGCATCAACCGGTTACTACACTGACAGTTTTTACCCGCCGAGGGTGCGTGAAAGTAGCGCACAGCAATTGGCACAAACCATGATTGATGAGATCGAGACAGGTATTGATGGCACGGCACTAAAAGCGGGCGTCATTGCCGAGATAGGGACCAGCGAAGGGGTTATTACCCCTGATGAGGAGAAAGTGTTTCATGCTGCAGCACTGACTCATCATGCAACTGGCCTGCCCATCTCAACCCATACCAGTTTCAGTACCATGGGATTGCAGCAAATTGCACTACTCAAACAACATGGTGTAGCGCTCGATCGCGTCGTTATCGGCCATTGTGACCTGAAAGAGCAAACTGATCTTATTGTGCAAATGATCGAGATGGGCGTGTATGTCCAATTCGACACCATAGGTAAAAATAGTTATTTCCCGGACCAACGCAGGGTCGCGATGTTAGTGGCGTTGGCTGAACACGGGTTGCTGGACAGAGTCATGTTGTCGATGGATATCACCCGTCGCTCACATTTAAAAGCGAATGGCGGTAGCGGGTTTAGTTACTTAGTTGATTCGTTTGTTCCCATGTTACTGGCCGCAGGGATTTCCCACGCTCAGGTGGAAATGATGTTGCGCCACAATCCTAATAAATTTTTCGCCACGCAAGGAAAGTGATTATGAAGAAGATTGGCATTGCCGGGCTGCAACGAGAGTTAATACGCGAAATGATTGAGCAGACGGCACCTAATACCTTTGAAACATTTATTCTCTCGGACATGGATGCGGCTATCAAAGTGAAAGAAGGCCAATTGGACTATTATATCGGTGCCTGTAACACTGGTGCTGGAGCGGCATTATCAATGGCTATCGCGATTATTGGTTATAACAAAAGTGCCACTATCGCCAAGCCTGGAATCAAGGCGAAACCTGAGCAAATAGAGAAATTGGTGACTGAGGGCAAAGTGGCATTTGGCTTATCCGTCGAACATATTGAACATGCAATCCCACTACTGATTACACAGTTGCGCTAAAGGGGACACCACCGTGGATTATATTCATATTGTTGTGGTTGCTCTGCTGACAGGGATGACCGCGCTGCTTTCTCACCGTTCCGTTGCCGTGTTTCATGACGGTATCCGCCCTATTTTGCCACAGTTGGTTGAAGGGAATATGAGCCGCCGTGAAGCGGGGAGTATTGCTTTTGGTCTGAGTGTGGGTTTTATCGCCTCAGTCGGTATCTCATTTACCCTCTCGACCGGCTTACTTAACTCCTGGTTACTGTTTTTGCCAACTGACATCATTGGTGTGCTGGCAATCAATAGCTATCTGGCATTTGCTCTGGGTGCTGCGTGGGGTATTTTGGCCCTTACCAGCTTACCGGCAGTTAATACTGCGCTCACCTCATTACCAGTGAATTTTATCGGTTCTCTGGGGGAGTTGAGTAGCCCAGTAATATCCGCCTTTGCCCTATTCCCGTTGGTGGCTATTTTCTACCAATTTGGCTGGAAGACTGCGGTTATTTCCGCCTTTATCGTGCTGCTGACCCGTCTGCTGATTACCCGTTTCACCGGGCTATTCCCTGAATCAATTGAAATTTTTGTCGGTATGATTCTGCTTATCGGCATTGCCATTGCCCAAGACTTACGGGCAAAAACCCACCTGGGAGGTGGTGGCGGACACTCGGTATTTGAAGAGCGAACCCAGCGAATTATTAAGAACTTGCCGATGCTGGCGGTAGTGGGTGGATTAATTTCAGCCGTCGCCAGTATGAAGATTTTTGGTGGTAGCGAAGTATCAATTTATACACTGGCAAAAGCTTACGCGCCGGGTATCACGCCGGAAGAGTCATTGGCATTAATCCATCAGGCATCACTGGCTGAGTTTATGCGTGGCCTCGGATTTGTGCCGCTGATTGCTACTACGGCACTGGCGACCGGTGTTTATGCCGTTGCAGGTTTCACTTTCGTGTTTGTGGTCGGTTATCTGGTTCCAAACCCCTTACTGGCAGGGATAATCGGCGCGGTGGTGATATCACTGGAAGTGCTAATGCTGCGTTCCATCGGAAAATGGTTAGGCCGCTTCCCATCAGTACGTAATGCGTCTGATAATATCCGTAACGCCATGAACTTGCTGATGGAATACGCGCTGTTAATCGGGGCAATTTTTGCGTCGATCAAGATGGCCGGTTATACCGGTTTCACTATCACTACCGCCTTATATTTCCTGAATGAAGCTATTGGTCGCCCGGTGATGAAGATTGCCGCACCAGTGGTGGCGGTGATTCTTGCCGGTATCGTGTTGAACCTGTTCTACTGGCTGGGGTTATTTGTTCCAGCATAAATCCTTGGTACTTGAAGTTGCAGGAGTGTTCGCTTGCGGCCTACCTGCAACGCCAATTACTTCGAATTTAGGTGTAAAAAAGCCCGCTTGTGGAAACGGGCTTATTATCATGTCAATAGGTGGGGAAATGTGCCGAATGGGTCGTAGCAGCGTGCCCATCGGTGCCGTCTCTCCACCAGTCGCCAAATTTAAATCGCTTCTTCGTCTTGCTCACCGGTGCGGATACGCACCACACGAGAGACATCAAATACAAAGATTTTGCCGTCGCCAATTTTACCTGTCTGGGCCGTTTGCATAATCGCTTCAACGCAGGTATCGACAATATCGTCAGCAACCACAATTTCTATTTTTACTTTTGGCAGGAAATCCACCATATACTCAGCGCCACGGTATAGTTCGGTATGCCCTTTCTGGCGACCAAAACCTTTTACTTCTGTCACTGTCATCCCGGTGATACCGACTTCAGCCAGTGCCTCACGGACATCATCCAGTTTGAATGGCTTAATAATCGCGTCAATTTTTTTCATGGTGAATCCCTGTTTTACCAATTCTTGCGGCCAAAGCCTGATGTAATCGGATAGCGTCTATCTTTACCAAAATTGCGGGCAGTAATACGTGGCCCGACAGCCGACTGACGCCGCTTATATTCATTGATATCTACCAGGCGAATGACCTTACGCACGATAGTTTCATCAAAACCGTCTGCGACCAAATCAGCCACCGACTTATCCTGCTCGACGTACCCTTCGAGAATAGCGTCCAAAATATCATAAGGTGGCAGACTGTCCTCATCTTTCTGATCAGGAGCCAGCTCAGCAGACGGTGGACGAGTAATCACCCGCTGTGGAATCACATAAGAGACGGTATTACGGTATTCCGACAGTTTAAACACCAAGGTCTTTGGCACATCTTTCAATACATCAAAACCACCGGCCATATCACCGTACAGCGTGGCATAGCCCACCGCCATTTCACTTTTGTTACCGGTAGTTAATACAATACTGCGACGCTTGTTAGACAAGGCCATCAATACAACACCGCGGCAGCGTGCCTGTAGATTCTCTTCCGTGGTATCGCGCCCTGTTCCGGCAAACATCGGTGCCAGTTGGCCCATAAAAGCATCAAACATCGGCTCGATGGACAGCACATCAAATTCAATACCGAGAATTTCAGCTTCTTCTTTAGCATCCGCAATACTGATATCGGCGGTGTAGCGGAACGGCATCATCAATGCCTGGACTTTATCTTTGCCCAGCGCATCAACTGCAATCGCCAGTGTCAGCGCCGAGTCAATCCCACCGGACAAGCCCAGTACCGCGCCATTAAACCCATTTTTGGTCACGTAATCACGCACCGCCAACACCAGCGCTTCATACACTTGCGCTAATGGCGGTAACTCTGCGACAGGGGCCGTCATAGGGACCACATTGCACTCATTCAATTGCAATAAGGTAGTCTGTTCCGCAAAAGCCGCCAAACGATGCGTCATATTACCCGCCGCATCGAATACCTTGGAGCAACCATCAAAAATCAGCTCATCCTGCCCACCAATCTGGTTGAGATAGACCAATGGCAACCCGGTACGCTGGCAATGTGCTGCCATCAGAGTTTTACGAATATACGGTTTTTCACGGTTATATGGCGAGGCATTGATCGACAATATCACCTCTGCACCGGCAGCTTTAGCGGCATCTACCGGGCCATCGAACCATAAATCTTCACAGATAAGCAGCCCCAACCGGTAGCCATTCAGTTCCACGACACAGCTTTCATGACCGGCAGAGAAATAACGTTTTTCGTCGAACACACCGTAGTTAGGCAATTGTTGTTTAAAATAGCGCCCTAGCAATTTACCATCAGCAAACAGGGACAATGCGTTATACAAGTTGCCCTCTTCGCGCCACGGATGCCCCACCAGTATCGCCGTATGCTGCGTTGCCGCCTGCAAACGATCCAGTTGCGCTTCACAACGTTGATAAAAATCATCACGATACAGCAGATCTTCTGGCGGGTAACCGGACAAAGCCAGCTCGGAGAACATAACCAGTGAGGCACCCGCCTTCTGCTGCTCATTTAAGGTTTGCAACATACGTTCAGTGTTGCCTTCAATATCGCCAACCAGCCAATTCAACTGGGCTAACGCAATGGAAAGTGATCTGCTCATTTGTATTTAAACTCTATTTCAGCTTTATCAGGGAATAACTATTGCCACGCATTCACAATAATTATTCTTTAAAATCATTGGCATCCAGCTCATGGCGCGACAATAACTTGTAAAACTCGGTACGGTTACGCCCCGCCATCCGGGCAGCCTGGGTCACATTACCGGTGGTGATTTGTAGCAGCTTACGCAAATAATTCAATTCGAACTGATTACGAGCTTCAACAAAGGTTGGTAATGCCGTGTTTTCCCCTTCCAGTGCCTGCTCAACCAATGCTTCACTAATGACCGGAGCTGAGGTGAGTGCCACACATTGTTCAATCACGTTGACCAATTGACGCACGTTACCCGGCCAACTGGCGGTCATTAACCGCTTCATAGCATCAGTTGAGAAACTGCGGACAAAGGGCTTATGCCGCTTAGCTGATTCACGTAATAGATGATTAGCCAGCAGCGGGATATCTTCTGAGCGCTCATGCAGTGCCGGGATCTTCAGATTCACCACATTCAAACGATAGTAGAGATCTTCGCGGAATTCATTTTTTGCCATGGCTTTAGGCAAATCACGGTGGGTGGCTGAAATGACCCGCACATCGATACTTAAATCACGGTTACTGCCCAGCGGACGCACTTTGCGTTCTTGCAGCACTCGCAGTAATTTAACCTGTAAAGACAGTGGCATATCGCCAATTTCGTCTAAAAACAGCGTGCCGCCTTCTGCGGCTTGAAATAGCCCTTCACGGCTACTGACCGCACCGGTAAACGCGCCTTTAGCATGACCAAACAGTTCTGACTCCAACAACTGTTCCGGCAATGCACCACAGTTAATGGCGATAAAGGCTTTTTTCGCCCGAGGGCTGGCAGCATGGATAGCTTGCGCCAGAACCTCTTTACCGGTTCCACTTTGCCCGATAATCAGCACACTGACGTCAGATTGCGCCACCATTTTAGCCTGCTCCAGCAGGCGCAACATAACCGGGCTGCGGGTCACTATCTCTTCACGCCAGGTATCATCACCGGCAGGAATAGAAAGCTCTAAAGCTGCATCAATGGCTTTATACAAAGCATCGCGATCAACCGGTTTGGTCAGAAAACTGAACACCCCTTGCTGGGTGGCAGCCACCGCATCAGGGATAGAGCCGTGGGCGGTCAGGATAATCACTGGCATACCTGGCTGATGTTTCTGAATTTCGACGAACAGCGCCATGCCATCCATTTCATCCATACGCAAATCACTGATAACCAAGTCTATCTTTTCACGCATTAACAAACGCAATGCTTCCTGGCCGCTTTCAGCCGTGGTGACATTAAACCCTTCGCTGGTTAAACGCATCCCCAGTAACTTAAGTAAGCTGGGGTCGTCATCAACCAGCAGTAGATTGGCCGGTTTGCGTGGCGTCATGAGATTCCTTATTGGTGGCAGGTGGTACATCCGTTGGTGGTACCACTGGCGGAGTATAAGTATCAGCCGGTTTTTCTACCGATTGTGGGGCCGCTTTAGTATCAGCTTGAGGCGCTGTCGGCTTGGTTTCTGCCGGTTTGGTTTCAACCGGTTTAGCTTCGGTCGGTTTGGCTTCAACCGGTTTAGCTTCAGTCGGTTTGGCTTCAACCGGTTTAGCTTCAGTCGGTTTGGCTTCAACCGGTTTAGCTTCAGTCGGTTTGGCTTCAACCGGTTTAGCTGGCTCAACTTTGGGCTGTGGTTTAGCTTCTAGCGGTTTCGGCACGATGGCTGGTTTGCTATCCACATCCGTTTCTGGAATTTCATTCTGCAACTGCTTGCGTGATGAAAGCTGCCGTTCGATATCAGTCAGGTTTTCCAGCTTACGGGTAGTATCCAGTAAGTTATATTGCAACCGGACCTGGCTTTCTCGCAGGCGATCAATCTGGGTGTCCGATTCGTCCTGTAAGCGCTGGTAGCGAATGCGCTCTTCTGCCAGAGAGATGCGCAGCACCTGTTGCTCACGCCATAGCTGAATCAGTGGGCGCACAGCGCCAGGGACGCTTTGGCTATAACTGTTCAAACGCTCAACCACTTGACGACGTTCCGCCATTGAAGGCTCGGCACTGCTGACTAAAATGCCCTGCTTGAAGGCCGAAGGCCATGCCACTACCGGCAATGACTTCGCTAATGCTCGCGCTTGAGTAGACCCCATACGCTCTGCACAGTCCATTGCCCGTAGCCAGTACAGGGAGTTTTCCAGTGTCTCTTTATCATCAAGATCCCACAGCACATCGCAGGATAAGGTCCGATAATCAACGATTTTCGTTTCCGGTATGACCAACTGCACTGCTTGTGAAAAACGGCTACTGGCGGGATTATCAGTACATCCGGTAAGTAAGAGTGGGGCCAGCAACAATGCTCGCCAAAAAATACCCGTACCAGATTTGCCCGCGGGCATAGCTGCCGCAATTGATGTCGGACATGATAAAAAGACGGTCTTTTTAATAATGCGGCTCATAGACCATTTGTACATTATTCATTCATTCTCGGCGGTTAATGGCAATTCAACACGAAAGCAAACCGCAGCGTAATCAACAGCTACCAGTTGCAAGTCGCCCTGCATACGTCTGATGCAGTCCTGAGCAATACTCAGCCCCAACCCACTACCTTTGACGGCCCCTTTTCGCTGATGGCTTCCCTGATAAAAAGGCTCAAATATCATGGTTTCTTCAGAACGCGGGATCGGCGCCCCGGTATTGGCAATATCAATTTGTACGCGGTTATCTACCCGACGGCTGCGAATCCAAATGGTACCGGATTCCTCGCCATAGTGCACCGCATTGGAGTAGAGATTATCCAATACCCGCATTAATAATGTCGGATCTGCCCAACAAATGTCCGCTTGCAGATCCGTCTCAGTATGTAGAGTCTTGGCCCGTGCGGGTAAACTATGGGCTGAGATAACATCCTCAACCATTTCCGCCAGTTCAACATTCTCATGTTCACCGGGGCCGTCTGCCAGTTTACGGTTATAGTCTAATAATTGCTCAATCAATAATTGCAAATGACGACTGCTGTTATCAAGGATTGCCACAACTTCTTTTTGATCTTGCGTCAATGGTCCGGCAACCTCATCCGCTAACAATTCGGTCCCTTCGCGCATACTGGCGAGTGGTGTTTTCAATTCATGAGAGATATGGCGCAAAAACTCGTGGCGCTGTGACTCTAACCACGCTAAGCGCTCGCTGAGCCAAATAATACGCTGTGCCAGTGAGCGTAACTCGCGTGGCCCTTTAAATAGCGCCGTATTACCTAATGGTCGCCCTTCACCTAAGCGATTAATCATCCGCTCAATGCCTTTAACCGGCCCGATTATCATCCGGGTGAATAACACCACTAACAGCACACTGACCAAAAACAGCAACAGGGATTGCCAACCAAAGAATTGCCCACGTTCGGCAATATCTTTTTGTAATTGCTGACCGCGGGAGAAAATCACATCGCGCGTTGCCTGTACCATTTCGGCATTGGAGCGGGAGAACTGCTCTAATAGCGTTGACGCATTTTGTTCCGGGCCACTATTTTTACATTTAATATCAGAAAGTTGTGTCAGTAAACTGCTCAGAGTCTGATAGTAACGGGCATCTGGCAGGATAGAGGCGTGCGCATCAAGCATTTGAGCGTACTGTTTACGTTGGTGCTGATATAACTTTGCCAGTGTTGCATCATCTAATACACAGTACTGGCGATAACTACGCTCCATTTCGAGCGCCACACTGGTCATCGCCTCACTGCGCCGCGCATCTGCCAGCGTAGTACGATTAATGTCGGCCGCCTGCGTGCTTAGATGGTCAAGGCTTTGATAAGCCTGATATGCCAGCACCAATAAAGGTAACAGCACCAACAGAAATGCCATGAGCACCAATTGACGTAAAGAACGGGGGAATAAACGCCATCTTTTCAACGAAATCATCTCATTACCTATCATTCTGTGGTGATGCTAACTGACTGCGTGAGGATTACAATGCTTGTGCCCCAATTACCCGTCATATTTTAAGTTGCAGGTGTGTTGATTGCACTCAATAACCCGAATCACTGACTGATGTCAGCTCATTGGGATTAATGAGCCTCATCCTTGAGGCTCACCCTGCGGGCTAGCAGAAATGTTGTTCAAATCGGTTCCCGACCGATTTGTATCTCGTTTGCCGCCTGCCCACAACTTGAAGTCTATTGGGTATGTACCAGGAACAATGTCTCTTGATTGAGATAAAAAAAAAGCACCTGGCTTTGAGCTAAGTGCTTTTAATTAATACGGCTTGTCCATTATCGTCAGAATCATCATCAGACCTGCTTTTATTGTTATTTGCAGTAAAAACGGCGAGCGTAGCTTATCTTTGACCATAATATACCCTAAATAATTCGAGTTGCGGGAAGGCGGCCAGCGCACATGCAGCTTGAAGTATGGCGGGTATAGATGTGACAACGGGGCAATAAATTGCCCCGTCGCAGAATATGTGGATGCCCTTAAGCATCGTCTCCAGTTTGATGAAGCCGAAGCAATCATCGGGAGGATGAGACGAATAGCATCCAAACATGTCCAAAATTGATGAACCATTCATCACAGCAGGACATAGGCGGTACCTCACTCAACGTGTCGTCCGATGTTTGATAAAGTGAATTCACACGATATCGGTTTGGTGGACGATAGGTACCAGTCTTAGGCATCATTCGATGGTTTATGAAGCGCATATTCCGCTTAACTGCGGGACTATCATAATAAGTTGAATGAGCAACTGTAAGTAATAATGCAGCTTGCGTGCCAAGTTTATTAAAAATAAATTAAGATTGTGATTTAAAAGAAAAATAAACTTATTGAGCCGATTATTATCCACGTAATGCCCGCCAACTTGCATCAATTACTGCTGTTTTGTCGCCAATCCCCGACAGCAATCCCCTTATTAAATAAAAATGATATAAATCAAATATTTATATGTCTCCTATTTGAGACAGGTTGCAGGGCTATTGTCGCAATTTACCGACAAAACAATAAAGACATTTAAAATCAGTAAGTTAAAAAATATAGTGGCATTTAATTATCCGTGCATCTTTTGACCGCCCGTTACTCTTCCCTTTGGAGGCATGCTGTTTAAATCATTATTACTTTATAAATTATGAGGTTTGATAACTCACAAATATGAGTAACGTTGATTACTTGACTCAGGTACCGACAAGAAATTGCCAAAATGCAGCAAAAGAAAACACAGACAGCGACACTTATTGATAATCGCTCTAAAAATATGACCTTGTTTTTAGTGAACTTGCCACCTGGGAACTATCGATTAGTCGTTACAGGATTGGCAACCGACCACCAGATTTCTAGCAAAACCTTTCATATGACATTAGCGAATCAGACCACGGGGTATGACTCAATTTATTAAAGATAAATGAATATATCTTAAGCCCTTATCAGCATGCGTAAAAAAGGGGCATCAACTGATGCCCCTGTTATCACAATCAAAGCCGATTCACTTAACCTAATTGCTTACGCGCATTACGGAACATACGCATCCACGGGCTATCTTCGCCCCACTCTTCTGGATGCCAGGAGTTACTGACGGTGCGGAAGACCCGCTCTGGGTGCGGCATCATTACTGTTGCCCGCCCATTGGCGCTAGTCACCGCAGTAATCCCGTGAGCTGAGCCATTCGGGTTAGCCGGATAAACCTCGGTCACCTCACCCTGATTATTCACAAAGCGCAATGCCACCAGATTGTTCTGCTCAAGCTGCGCCAGATGGGCCGCATCACGCACTTCAACCCGCCCTTCACCGTGAGAAACAGCAATTGGCAGGCGAGATCCGGCCATCTCTTGCATAAACAGTGATGGACTATTGGCCACTTCAACCAAACTGAAGCGTGCTTCAAAGCGATCAGACAGGTTGCGGACAAAGCGTGGCCAATGTTCAGCCCCTGGAATAAGTTCACGCAGATTAGACATCATCTGACAACCGTTGCAGACCCCCAAGGCCAATGTTTCTGGGCGATGGAAGAAGGCTTCAAACTCATCACGAACCCGGTTGTTAAACAGAATAGATTTCGCCCAACCTTCACCCGCCCCCAGCACATCACCGTAAGAGAAACCACCACAGGCCACTAAGGTCTGGAATGATTGCAAATCAGTTCGGCCGGCCAGCAGGTCACTCATATGTACATCGATTGCATCAAACCCGGCACGATGGAAGGCGGCAGCCATTTCTACGTGGGAGTTAACACCCTGCTCACGCAATACGGCCACTTTTGGCCGAACCTGCTTGATGATATAAGGTGCGGCAATATCTTCTGCGGGATCAAAGGTCAGTTGGACATTCAGGCCCGGATCAGTTTCAACCTGTTTAGCTTGATGCTCTTGATCAGCACAATCAGGGTTATCGCGCAGCCGCTGCATTTGCCAGGTAGTTTCTGCCCACCACAAGCGCAGAGTACTGCGTTTCTCGCGGTATACCACCTCAGTGCCACTGCGAATATCGAAGCTATCCCCCTCAACAGCACGGCCCAGATAGTGAACACAGTTTGCCAGACCGTGGTCTGCCAGAATTTTTTCCACCTCAGCACGCTGTTCAGCACGTACCTGAATCACTGCTCCCAGCTCTTCATTAAACAGCGCCGCCAGCGCGTCATCACCCAAGGTGTGAATATCAACCTGCACCCCACAGTGACCGGCAAAGGCCATTTCAGCCAGTGTCACCAGTAAGCCGCCGTCAGAGCGATCGTGATAGGCCAGTAATGCCTGAGAGGCCACTAAGCACTGCATCGCATTAAAGAAACCTGCCAGTTGCTGTACATCGCGCACATCAGCAGGTTTATCACCTAACTGACGGTAGACTTGCGTCAGGGCGGTTGCACCCAGGGCATTGTGGCCAGCACCTAAATCAATCAGTAACAGCGCGTTATCGCCTTTATCAGTGCGTAACTGTGGTGTCACCGTATGGCGAACATCTTCGATACGGGCGAAAGCAGTAATGACCAGAGAGAGCGGTGAGGTCATTTCGCGCTGCTCATCACCTTCCTGCCAGCGGGTTTTCATCGACATGGAGTCTTTGCCCACCGGGATGGTAATCTCCAGCGCAGGACATAGCTCTTCGCCCACCGCACGCACCGCCTCGTACAAACCGGCATCTTCACCCGGATGACCGGCTGCTGACATCCAGTTAGCTGACAGTTTAATGCGCTTTAGCTCACCAATCTGAGTGGCAGCGATATTGGTCAGTGCTTCGCCTACCGCCAGACGGGCTGAGGCGGCAAAGTCTAGCAATGCCACTGGCGCACGTTCACCCAATGACATCGCTTCACCATAGTAGCTGTCCAGACTGGCACTGGTAACCGCACAGTCGGCCACCGGAATCTGCCACGGGCCAACCATTTGATCACGTGTCACCATGCCGGTCACACTACGGTCACCGATGGTAATCAAGAAGGTTTTCTCTGCCACTGCCGGTAAATGCATCACCCGTTTGACCGCATCAGCGATGCTTATCTCAGCACGTTGCAATGCATCACCCTGTGCCTGAAGGCGGGTGACATCACGCAGCATCTTCGGCGTTTTACCCAGCAAGACATCCAAAGGCATGTCAATTGGCTGATTATCGAAGTGGCGGTCATTCAGTGTCAGATGTTTTTCTTCAGTGGCTTCACCTATAACGGCATAGGGCGCACGTTCACGGCGACAAATTTCATCAAACTGAGCCATCTGCGCGGGGGCAACAGCCAGAACATAACGCTCCTGAGACTCGTTACACCACACTTCCAGCGGGCTCATGCCCGGCTCATCATTGAGGATGTCACGCAGCTCAAAACGGCCGCCACGACCACCATCACTGACCAGTTCTGGCATGGCATTAGATAAACCGCCCGCACCGACGTCATGAATAAATAGAATCGGGTTGTGGTCACCTAACTGCCAGCAACGGTCAATCACTTCCTGACAGCGGCGTTCCATTTCCGGGTTATCACGTTGTACCGAAGCAAAATCCAGATCCGCATCTGACTGACCCGATGCCATGGAAGAGGCCGCGCCGCCACCCAGACCGATATTCATCGACGGGCCGCCGAGCACCACCAGCTTGGCACCGACTGTTATCTCGCCTTTTTGTACATGGTCGGCCCGAATATTACCGATGCCACCGGCCAGCATGATCGGCTTGTGGTAGCCACGTAACTCAGTGCCGTTATGACTGTTGACGCGCTCTTCATAAGTACGGAAGTAGCCCAGCAGCGCCGGACGGCCAAATTCGTTGTTAAAGGCCGCGCCGCCCAGTGGACCTTCGGTCATGATATCCAGCGCAGTCACAATCCGATCCGGCTTACCGAAATTCTCTTCCCACGGTTGTTCAAAACCGGGAATACGCAGGTTAGAAACAGAGAAACCCACCAAACCGGCTTTAGGTTTAGCGCCACGCCCGGTAGCACCTTCATCACGGATTTCGCCACCAGACCCGGTAGCAGCACCCGGCCAGGGTGAAATTGCCGTCGGATGGTTATGAGTTTCTACTTTCATCAGGATATGCGCCGCTTCCTGATGGTAATCATAAACGCCATTATCAGGTGCAGCAAAGAAGCGCCCGACCTGAGAACCTTCCATCACCGCCGCATTGTCTTTATAGGCTGACAACACGTAATCCGGCGTGTGTTCAAAGGTATTTTTGATCATTTTAAACAGTGTCTTAGGCTGAGAAACACCGTCAATTATCCAATCTGCATTAAAGATTTTATGCCGACAATGCTCAGAGTTTGCCTGAGCAAACATATACAGCTCAATATCCGTCGGGTTACGCCCCAGACCGGTAAAGGCGGCCAGCAAATAGTCAATTTCATCTGGAGCAAGAGCCAGGCCCAGCTTAATATTAGCCAGCTCCAGTGCACTGCGGCCCTGCGCTAAGATATCCACCCGTTGTACTGGGGCAGGTTGATGATGAGAGAATAACTGCTCTGCTTGCTGCAAATCGGTGAATACCGTTTCCATCATGCGGTCATGCAGCAGCGCCGACAATTGCTGCCATTGGCTTTCATTCAGGTCTGGGCCTTGAATATAGAAAGCCAGGCCACGTTCCAGACGCAGAACCTGTGGCAACGCACAGTTGTGCGCAATATCCGTCGCTTTGGAAGACCACGGAGAAATGGTCCCCGGCCTTGGCGTAACCAGTAACAAACGCCCTTCTGGCGCATGTTCAGGGAGAGAGGGTCCATACTTAAGCAGCCGTTGGAGCCTGGCGTGTTCATCAGCACTTAACGGAGCGCTAACATCGGCAAAGTGAACATATTCGGCGTAGATATCACTCACCAAAAGGTGAGCATCCAGGCAACGGGACAGCAGTTTGGTAATACGAAAAGCCGACAAAGCGGGCGAACCACGCAGTATTTCCATAATCTAAGTTTCTCTCTCTTCGAAGCGACTGGAACAGCACTTCATTGGGCGCAGCATTTATTGGCGCAAAACAGGGGAAAACGCGGGCATTATAGTGAATCTACGCCTCCGACGAAACCGTTTGCGTAGCTATTATTAATAATTGAGTCAGAAATTGTCGTTATCTAGAGAACACCAATACTGAATAAATAAGCTCGCAATAAAGTTGCACACTGACGATTTGTTGCGCAAAATGCCACTCCACTGGGGTTTTAACCATGTCGATTCTTACTTCACAACACACACATAAAGAGCGCTGCCGAGAGATAACTATTTGACGCGCATAAAATTAAATTACTTTGTTATCGGTGTAGTTGCCTTACTTCTGGCCCTCGCGCTGTGGCCCAATATTCCCTGGCGCAGTAGTCAAGAAGGACAACTAGACCGTATAAAAGCCCGTGGCGAGCTACGTGTTAGCACGATTAGCTCACCACTTATCTACTTTACCGGAAAGGATGGCCCTTCCGGTCTTGACTATGAACTGGCCAACCGTTTTGCGGACTATCTGGGGGTTAAGCTCGTCATTACCCCTCATCATAATATTGATGACTTGTTTGATGCACTTGATAACGATGATGCAGACATGCTGGCTGCCGGGCTAATTTATAACCGTGAGCGTCTTAATCGGGCGCGTACTGGCCCTGCCTATTATTCAGTCTCGCAACAGTTAGTATACCGATTGGGTAAACCACGACCAAAATCATTCAGTGATCTAAAGGGTCAATTGATTGTCGCCTCTGGATCGGCCCATATGACCACCCTCAAACAACTTAAGCAGAGCAAATATCCCGATCTTAACTGGGGATCATCCGTTGATCGTTCTGGCAAAGAGTTACTGGAACAGGTCGCGGACGGCAAACTTGACTATACCCTGGGTGATTCGGTGACAATTGCCCTACTGCAACGCATCCATCCGCAATTAGCGGTTGCCTTTGATGTTACGGATGAAGAGCCAGTAACTTGGTATTTCCAGAAAGGGGACGATGATAGCCTGTATGCCGCCATGCTCGATTTCTACAGCCAGATGGTTGAAGACGGTAGTCTGGCGCGGCTGGAGGAAAAATATCTCGGCCATGTCGGTAGCTTTGATTATGTCGATACCAAAACCTTCCTGTCAGCCATCGACAGTGTGTTGCCCTCTTTCCAATCCTTGTTTGAAAAACATGCCGGGGAAATTGACTGGAAACTGCTGGCGGCGATTGCTTATCAGGAATCCCATTGGAACCCACAAGCCACCTCACCGACTGGCGTGCGGGGGTTAATGATGCTAACCCGCGCCACAGCAAATGGTTTAGGGGTTAAAGACCGGGTTGATCCTGAGGAAAGCATTAAAGGCGGTTCCATTTACTTGCAGCGGTTAATGCAAAAAGTGCCGGAGACCATTCCAGAAGATGAGCGTATCTGGTTTGCGCTGGCCGCCTATAATCTGGGTTATGGCCACATGCTGGATGCTCGCCGCCTGACTAAAAATCAGAATGGTAATCCAGACAGTTGGGTTGATGTAAAAATGCGCCTACCGATGTTGAGTCAAAAGCGCTACTACCCAAGTACCACTTATGGCTACGCCCGTGGCCATGAGGCTTATAACTATGTGGAAAACATCCGTCGTTATCAGGTCAGTCTGGTGGGATATTTGCAGGAAAGAGAGAAAAAAGCAGCCCAACATGCCGCTATCGAAGCTGAGCTGGGTAAAGCTTATCCGGTTGTCGGCCCAGGCTGGTCAATCAATAACTAACATGATGCGAAAACACGTAACTAACCAATAGATTTCAATATGCTGCCAGCAGTGGCCTCCTAGACGCAAGGCCCACGGATGGGCCGAATCATGGCTGCCGCGCGAGTTTCAACGCCTTTTGCTGCTCACGTCGTAGGCGGAAAAAAGCACTTAATTGGTGGGAACACGTCTCTGCCAGTACCCCGGCACTGACCTCTATTTGATGATTCATCCCCGGATGGCGCAAGATATCCACCAGCGAACCGGCAGCACCGGTTTTTAAATCATTGGCCCCATAGACCAAGCGACGGATCCGGCTGTGTATCATGGCTCCGGCACACATTACGCATGGCTCCAGCGTCACATATAGCGTGGCTTCCAGCAGACGATAGTTCTGCACCACCTGCCCGCCTTGCCGTAGCGCCATGATTTCTGCATGAGCGGTAGGGTCGTTATCGCGAATAGACTTATTCCACCCTTCGCCAATCACCTGGTTGCCCAGCACTAACACCGCGCCAACCGGGACTTCTCCCTCTTCTTGTGCCCGCAGAGCCAGCGTCAACGCCCGTAGCATCCAGTACTCATCACTGTATTCAACAGGTAAATCAAATTCAGAAAACAAACTTTTATCAGCAGACACATTAACCTCTCTGGTACTTTGGCGGCGTGCATTATACACAGCCAGCGACAACCGCTATACCCACTATCTCCAATATAAAGTAGCTCAGTCCATAATGATCGGTTAATGTTCCGGCAGGATATAAATCATTCCTGATATAAATTATCAGCATATGGAAGCCAGCTACATGAAGCTCAGCAAGAAAAATGCCGCGGTAGTACGTAAAACCCTGAATGGATGGGCCAGTGAAGGCGTTATCCCTGAGGAAGAGCATCAACGTTTGTTACAGAATATCGATGTTCAACCGTTTGACTGGCGCAGATTAGCCGGTTACGCCTTTCTTGCCGCACTGGCTTCGCTGGTTATCGCCATTGGCAGCCTGATGGCTGATACTTTCTTACTCAACTGGATAAGCCAGTTTTTCCGCTTTGATCCCCCGGTACGGGTGGTGGTCACGGCGATATTGGCCGCCGTATTTTACGGCTGGGGCTTTAACCGCCGCCGGCGAGATCCCAGTAAGATCTACAGTAATGAAGCCGTACTCTTTCTCGGCGTAATATTTACTGCAGCCGCCATCGGCCAACTCGGTGAGTGGTTGGATAATGGTAGTGGCCGCATCTCAGTATTACTGCTGTTGGGTACCGTCATCTATGGTGTGGTGGGCTGGTTTGGTCGTGCGCCATTAGTATGGCTATTTGCCTTGCTGTCACTGGGTAATGCGTTTGGGGCAGAAACTGGCTATTTGTCCGGTTGGGGTGCCTACTGGCTGGGAATGAGCTACCCGATACGCTTTATTGCTTTTGGCCTGCTACTTTGTGCAGCGGCACTGGTGTTGCAACCGCAGTTGGCACAACGTCGGCTAGATCGGGTGTCACAGGCGATGGGGCTGCTTTATCTGTTTATTGCCCTGTGGTTATTGTCTATTTTTGGCAATTACGGTGACCTGGACTATTGGTATCAAGTGCGCCAGATAGAGTTGCTGCATTGGAGTCTATTGTTTGCCATTGCCGCCAGCGTCGCTATTTGGCTGGGACTAAAACGAGATGATGCCATGTTGCGCGGCTTCGGCCTGACATTTTTGGCCATCAACTTGTATACCCGTTTCTTTGAGTTCTTCTGGGATGCGATGCCGAAAACTATCTTCTTCCTGCTGCTCGGCATTAGCTTGTGGTTACTGGGTCGGCATGCCGAACGAATATGGCGGCTCGGCCACCATGATAATGACGTCACACACTAGAGCCAAAACCACTTAAAATGGCGAATGACTGCAATGGGCGTTTATTCTAATTGCTGTAATTCGCCGCTTTTACTGACCCGCCAGCGATGCTCGCAAAAATACAATAGTGGGTTATCCTGCTTGCTGTCCGAGTATCCGCTATAAAGTTTCAGCGGCGATCCCAAACGCTGTTCCAGTTGCACCACTTTCTCTGGCCCCAAACAGCGCAGAGGTAGTACCCAGCCGCCATTACGCCGCGCCATGCGGCTACCGACCAACCGCAAACGGTGAATAAACGCCGAATCATGATAAACCTGCTCCACCAGCCGTTGCGGCGAGCCAGTTATCAACCATACCTGTGCGTCATGGCTCTCCAAATATTGGCGCAAACGCATCACGACCACGGGAAATTCGGTAACTTTTTGGCGAAAATCATTCACAAAACGTAATTCCAAATCTTTCAAATGCGCTTCGCGCCGACCGAAGGTTATCGCCCACAGTAACAGGCTCATTGGCCAACGAGCGCAACGACCGCCCTGCAGCAATCCCAACCCAATCACCGGCAGTAATGGGACCACCAGCAACAGATTTAGCGGCAAATGTCGCAACAAAAAACGCAAAAAACTGCCAAACATGTCCTGTTGATGTAACGTGCCATCCAGATCAAAGAATACAATGCGTTTGGCGTTTTCTGATAATGCCTCGGCCGTCCCCTCGCGGTTACTGTCAGTTTGCTCAAAGGTCGATGTGGCCTGCTCTGCGCTCAAACGTTACTCCTCAGGATCATTGAATCCCATAAACCAGTTAAATATGAAACCTGCAAGTATGGTGACAATCATCGCGACTAAATACAACATCACTTTGCCTGCGGCATCGAGGCCAATTATCAACGAGTGCTAATCCCCTGAGTGTGAGTCTTACAATGCTGCACGCAAATAGCCATTATGTTGCTGTAGATCCTGGCGAGCCTGCTCGGCACTCACGCCTTTCAGAATCATCAAAATGGCTGGTTTTACGTCAAACTCGGTTTGTGATAAGGCATTTTCAGCCTCTGCACGGCTGGCCCCGGTGGCTTCAACCACAATACGACAAGCGCGATCAACCAACTTCACGTTGGTCGCTTTCACATCTACCATCAGATTTTGATAAACCTTACCCAGTTTCACCATCGCCCCAGTGGATAACATATTCAGCACCAACTTTTGTGCAGTACCCGACTTCATACGCGTAGAGCCAGTGAGGGCTTCCGGCCCTACTACCGGTGAAATCGCAACCTGAGCTTCTTGCGCGATAGGAGAGTCTGGGTTACAAGAAATAGCCGCCGTTGGGCACCCAAGTTGGCGGGCATAGCGTAGCGCACCGATGACATAAGGCGTGCGACCAGAAGCTGCCAGCCCGACCACCATATCAGTTGCCATCAGCTTTAAATCTTGCAGATCCCGCACACCGAGCGCGATATCATCCTCAGCACCTTCCACCGCTTTGAATAAAGCACCCGGGCCACCGGCAATTAGACCAATCACCCTGCCATGAGGCACACCAAAGGTCGGTGGGCATTCGGAAGCATCCAGCACGCCGAGCCGACCACTGGTACCGGCCCCCAGATAAATGAGCCGACCACCTTGCTTTAAGGACTCCGCGGCTAAATCTACCGCTTGAGCGATAGCCGGTAACACCAAACGAATGGCCTCCGGCACTTTGCGATCTTCATCATTAAAGCAGGTCAACATTTCGAGCGTAGAGAACTTATCCAGCTCCATCGTGGCCGGATTACGACTTTCTGAAATCAATGATCCTAGATTCATGACATATTCCTCTTTGAATATTTAATTCGTAAAATTAAATATATAATTGAATATTATATTCTATAAAGCGACTGTTTTCTTGCGCCATTCATCGAATGATCAGCAAAAAAGGGTGCTATGCTCCATCACTTGCCCTTTATCTTGAGTCTTTCCGGGTATTATTAAGTTCTCCCGCATTCAGGAACTGATTTATGAGTAGTCTTCTTCGCATTCGTCAGCTTTATCCAACGCTGGCACAAAATGACCGTAAGTTAGCCGATTTTCTGCTAACCAATCCTGAGCAGGCACGTCATCTTAGTTCGCAAAAGTTGGCGCTGCAAACCGGGGTTAGCCAATCTGCAGTGGTTAAATTTGCCCAAAAATTAGGCTATAAAGGCTTCCCGGCGCTAAAACTAGCCCTGAGTGAAATTGTCGCGGCCCCTGCACAGGCAGTAACACTGCATAATCAGATCTTGAGCACTGACAGTTTAAAAATCGTTGGGGAAAAACTCCTGAGCGAGAAAGCCGCAGCACTACGGGCCACCTTGGATATCAATAGTGAAGAACGACTTACGCAAGCATTAGAGATGTTATTGTCGGCACGACGGATTATTCTAACCGGTATTGGTGCTTCGGGGCTGGTGGCAAAAGATCTGGCTTATAAGTTACTGAAAATAGGCATTATGGCGGTCTCCGAAACCGATATGCATGCACAACTGGCCGCCGTACAAGCATTGGATGCACGGGATTTACTGCTGGCTATCTCATTTAGCGGCGAACGCCGTGAGATAAATCTGGCGGCTGAAGAGGCACAGCGTTGTGGTGCCAAAGTGCTGGCATTGACCAGTTTTTCCCCCAACAGTTTGCAGCAACGTGCCGATCATTGCTTATATACCATTTCGGAAGAACCCGCGATTCGCAGTGCCGCGATCTCCTCTAGCACCGCGCAATATGCTCTGACTGATCTATTATTTATGGCGATGATCCAACAAGACTTGGAAAGAGCGCAGGCGAGTATTAAGCACAGTGCGGCACTGGTAAAAAAACTGGTCTAAGGATACCAGAGGGGTATAATCCCCCGCAGTTGAGAATACCCGACCTAAGGTAAGAGAAAGCATGGCCCTGTTGATCACTCGTAAATGTATTAATTGCGACATGTGCGAGCCGGAATGCCCTAATGAGGCAATTTCCATGGGTGCAGAGATCTATCAGATTGATCCGATGCGCTGTACGGAATGTGTCGGTCATTACGAAACACCAACCTGCCAGTTGGTCTGTCCTATCGATAATACGATTGCTATCGATCCTGCCTGGGTTGAGAGTAACGAACAATTGTGGGATAAGTTTGTCCAACTGCATCACGCCGAACGTTTGTAATCCCCGCAGCAAGACTCGTTTTTAATACCAACAATATATTCGCGCATAACAAAAAGGGCGGCATTCGCATGCACGCCCCTGCTCTCTTTCACCACTATTCGCGGCTAAAACGGGCCTAGCTTTCAATAATTACGGTTGCGCAGGCATAACGTCGTTCATCGGCCAGCGTTACATGTAAGGATTTGACACCCAGCTCAGCGGCCAATTCTGCCGCGCGCTGATGTAAACGCAGCGTCGGCTTACCCAGTGCATCGTTAACAACTTCAAACTGATTAAATGCCAAGCCATTACGAATACCAGTACCAAATGCCTTGGCCGCGGCCTCTTTAACGGCAAAGCGTTTTGCCAGAAAACGAATTGGCTGCTGATGCTGCTGATAGTGCTGCCATTCCGATGGGCTAAGGATACGCCGCGCCAGTTTTTCGCCACTGCGCTCCACCACCGCTTCAATCCTTGAAATTTCAACAATATCAGTGCCTAACCCCAAAATCGCCATTAACGACGCGCTTCCCGCATTAATACTTTCATCTCAGTAACGGCAGCCGCAAGGCCCGTCATTACTGCCTGACCAATAATTGCATGGCCGATATTCAGCTCATGAATCTCTGGTAAGGCTGCGATCGGTTGCACATTGTGATAGGTCAGGCCATGACCGGCATTCACTTTCAACCCTTTGCCTGCGGCATAGGTCGCAGCTTTGGTGATACGCACTAATTCAGCTTGACGCACCAAATCGGTGGTGGCATCTGCGTACGCGCCGGTGTGGATTTCAATATAAGGGGCACCCACAGTAACGGCTGCATCAATCTGGCGCATATCGGGATCGATAAACAGTGACACCAGAATGCCGGCCTCAGATAATCGGCTCACCGCAATGGTCATTTTATCGAGTTGACCGGCAACATCTAGCCCGCCTTCGGTGGTAACTTCTTGGCGTTTTTCCGGCACCAGACAGCAAAAGTGCGGTTGTAACTCACAGGCAATATCAACCATTTCATCGGTAACCGCCATCTCCAGATTCATGCGGGTCTGGATAGTTTGGCGCAAGATGCGTACATCTCGATCAGTGATATGGCGGCGATCTTCACGTAAATGCACGGTAATACCGTCGGCACCCGCTTGCTCGGCAATAAACGCGGCCTGAACAGGGTCGGGGTAAATGGTCCCACGTGCATTTCGTAATGTCGCAATGTGATCGATATTGACGCCCAACAACAAATCAGCCATGAAAGCCCTCCAGATATGGATGCATCTTTAATAGGTCAATGAGCACGCAAAAACCGGCCCTTAAACGCATAAGTGCCTTGCAGTTTACACCGACTAGACTGTCAGCGGATAGGTTACTGTACGGGAAAGTTGATGATGGGCAGTTTAAAAATGAAGGTATTGCTACTACGGCACTGGATCCGCTGGTGGCTTAATCACAAACTGACGAAACAGTTCGCGACTTTTTAACGGTTTACCCCCCAAATAGGGTTTGAGGGCGATGCGGGTGAAGCGCTTGGCTGCACGTAAAGTATCGGCATCAGGAAATTCACGGTTAGCCAAAGCCGATAATTGGCTGCCAGTAAAGCTATAGTGATCAACCACCAAGCTGGCGATAAATCCTTTTTCTTCCCGATAGCGGTAGGTCATGGTCTCAGACACCGGCTGACCACTCCCCGCACAGTGGAGAAAATCCACACCATAGCCAAGATGAGCCAATATCGCCAATTCAAACTGGCGCAGGGCATATTCGGGCGATCCATCACTGCCTGCCAAAGCCTGTAAGCAATGCAGATAATCGAAGAATAAAGCAGAGTAATTGGTTTGATGTTCTAACACGCGGGAAAGCAGCTCATTGACATATAAACCGCTATACAACATAGAGCCAGTCAATGGAAGAGCCAGTGATACTGGCTCAGCACTGCGTAAGGTTTTAACTTCACCACGCCCGGTCCAGCGAACCAATAATGGCGTAAAAGGCTGCAAGCAGCCTTTTAGATTGGAGCGGCGACCCCGCGCACCTTTGGCCAGCACCCGCATGCGGCCCTCTCCTTCAGTAAATAAATCCAGCATCAAACTGGTTTCACTGTAGGGTCGCCCATGCAGGACAAATGCGCGTTGCCAACCGTCCATTGGCAAGTCTTACTTCAGATCGTCGGTATAGCCTAAGCTGCGCAATGCACGTTCGTCATCTGCCCAGCCTGATTTCACTTTCACCCACAGCTCAAGATGCACTTTTGCTTCGAACATTTGTTCCATGTCCTGACGGGCTTCAATACCAATGGTCTTGATTTTCGAACCTTTATTACCGATGACCATTTTCTTCTGGCCTTCGCGTTCAACCAAAATCAGCCCATGGATGTTATAACCACCGCGCTCATTTGGGACAAACTGTTCAATTTCAACTGTGACTGAGTAAGGTAATTCCTCACCCAAGAAGCGCATCAACTTTTCGCGAATGATTTCTGACGCCATAAAACGCTGAGAGCGGTCAGTGATATAATCTTCCGGGAAATGATGACCCGCTTCCGGCATAAGCTTGCGCACGATGCCAGCGATGGTATCCACGTTCATCCCTTTCTCGGCAGAGATTGGTACGACGTCCAGGAAATTCATCTGCTTACTTAAGAACTGAATATGGGGCAACAGCTTGGTTTTGTCTGTTACGTTATCAACTTTGTTGATCGCCAATAATACCGGGCATTGTAAACTGCGCAGCTTATTAACAACCATTTCATCGTCGGCAGTCCAATTGGTGCCTTCGACTACAAAAATCACTAATTCCACATCACCGAGAGAGCTGCTTGCCGCGCGATTCATTAAGCGGTTAATCGCGCGTTTTTCTTCAATATGCAGTCCCGGGGTATCAACATAAATGGCCTGATAAGGCCCTTCAGTATGGATCCCCATAATACGGTGGCGTGTGGTTTGTGGTTTACGTGAAGTGATGGAGACTTTTTGCCCCAACAGTTCATTTAGCAAAGTAGATTTACCCACATTCGGGCGACCTACAATTGCAATAAAACCACAATACGTTTTTTCTACTTCGCTCATTCAAGCTCCAACTGTTTCAGCGCTTGTTCCGCTGCCGCCTGCTCAGCTTTACGGCGACTTGAGCCGGTACCTATTACCGGTTCATTCAAGCCACTCACCTGGCAGTGGATAGTAAATTCCTGGTCATGTGCTTCTCCGCGAACCTGCACAACCAGATAAGAGGGCAATGGCAGATGACGGCCTTGCAAATATTCTTGCAAGCGCGTTTTCGGGTCTTTCTGCTTATCACCTGGGCTGATTTCTTCCAACCGACTGCGATACCAGTCGAGAATCAGCCGTTCAATCATATGAATATCGCTATCGAGGAATATACCGCCAATTAAGGCTTCGACGGTATCTGCCAAAATTGATTCACGGCGGAAACCACCACTTTTCAATTCACCCGGCCCAAGGCGTAAACATTCACCGAGGTCAAATTCACGGGCAATTTCAGCGAGTGTATTTCCTCTAACCAATGTGGCACGCATCCGACTCATGTCCCCTTCATCGACACGGGGAAAGCGACGATACAGCTCATTGGCAACAACGAAACTTAATATAGAGTCACCCAGGAACTCCAAACGCTCATTGTGTTTGCTACTGGCGCTACGATGAGTCAGTGCTTGCAGCAAGAGCTCCTGCTGTTGAAAAGTGTAGCCCAGCTTCCGCTGTAGCCTGTTTATTACGATGGGGTTCATGAGTTACCAATAGATCAAGAATGCGTCAAAAACTACAGCATACGGAACAGGTCTGATCCGCCAATATTGCAGGACAAAACTGTTTCGTTTGCAGTGGCTCCCATAAAGAAGCCAACTTTTATCGCTCGAAGGGTTATTCTACAACGAGTGGAAATATAATGCTGCGTTTAAATACCCTGCTTACTTGAAGTTGCAGCAGTGCTAGCGGCGTTCAAATCTACTCCCAGCAGATTTGTCACCCGAATTACTGACTTTTGTCGGTTCATCGGGATGTGCTCGTTTGCTACCTGGCTGCAACTCCACCATCTGGGTATAGCCGATACTAATGAATTCCACCAATTCGACTTAAACGAACACCCGTTGGCCATTCACCTTCTTGCTTTTCAAAACTCATCCAAATAGCAGTGGCCTTGCCAACTAGATTACGTTCCGGCACAAACCCCCAGAAGCGGCTATCTGCACTGTTATCCCGGTTGTCGCCCATCATAAAATAATGACCTTCCGGCACCACCCAAACCCCTAAAGGCTGGTTAGGTTGTTGATAATAAGCGCCTATCTGCTCCTGACGCCCAGGGACGGTCAGAATATGGTGTGCCACCGGTCCAAGAGTTTCGGTGCGCTCACGCAAACGTACCCCACCATCAGGCACTGCCTGATTTGTCGGGATTTGGAAGAAGCCAGCAGAAGCCTCGCCATTGCCGCTATAGCGGAATGTCTGCACAAAATCGCTTGGCTCAGATGCACTGTAAGTAATTGGCAACGCACTATCACAAGAAGTGCCGGTATTACATGCAGGCTGCACCGTCACTTCCTTGCTGATTGGATTATAGCTAACGCGGTCACCCGGCAAGCCCACTACACGCTTGATATAGTCCAAACGCGGATCGAGCGGATATTTAAATACCGCGATATCACCACGTTTTGGATGTCCCGTAGGGATCAGCGTAGTTTGCGTGATGGGATCTTTAATACCATAAGCAAACTTCTCAACCAGAATGAAGTCACCGATCAATAGCGTTGGCATCATCGAACCAGAAGGGATCTGGAACGGTTCGTAAATAAACGAACGAACGATAAATACCAGAGCTAACACCGGGAAGACTGAAGCACAAGTCTCTATCCAGCCAGGCTGCCTTGCCGCCTGTGCTAAAGTCTTATTATCTACAGCACAACCCGTTTGTGCCTTGATCGCCGCAGTTTGCGCATTAACTGCCGCAATTTTTGCCTGGCGAGCCGGTCCCCATTTAAACCGCTCGAAGCACCAGATAATCCCTGTCAGCAGTGTTGCTATCGCTAAAATCAAGGCAAACATGTTAGCCATCAAAACTCCTTATTTACTGTCTTTTCCAACGTGCAGAATAGCCAGGAAAGCCTCTTGCGGTAATTCAACGTTACCGACCTGTTTCATACGTTTTTTACCGTCTTTCTGTTTCTGCAAAAGTTTCTTCTTACGGCTAACGTCACCGCCATAACACTTCGCCAGTACGTTTTTACGTAACTGTTTCACAGTAGAACGGGCAATGATGTGGTTACCGATAGCAGCCTGAATTGCAATATCAAATTGCTGGCGCGGGATCAATTCTTTCATTTTCTCAACCAGATCACGGCCACGGTATTGCGCATTATCACGATGGGTAATAAGCGCCAGCGCATCTACACGCTCGTTGTTGATTAACACATCAACACGCACCATGTCAGAGGTCTGGAAACGTTTGAAATTGTAATCCAGCGAGGCGTAGCCACGGGATGTCGACTTCAGGCGATCGAAGAAATCGAGCACCACTTCAGCCATCGGAATTTCATACGTCAGCGCCACTTGGTTACCGTGGTAAACCATGTTGGTCTGCATACCACGTTTTTCAATACACAACGTGATGACGTTACCCAGGTATTCCTGCGGCAACAGCATATGACACTCAGCAATTGGCTCGCGTAGCTCTTCGATGTTGTTCAACGCAGGCAGCTTGGATGGGCTATCAACGTAAACAGTTTCCTGACTGGTGGTGATCACTTCATATACGACCGTCGGTGCGGTGGTGATCAACTCCAGATCGTACTCACGCTCCAGACGCTCCTGAATGATCTCCATGTGCAGTAAGCCAAGGAAGCCACAGCGGAAACCAAAGCCCAATGCGGTGGAGCTTTCTGGTTCGTAGAACAAAGAGGCGTCATTAAGACTCAACTTGCCCAGTGCATCACGGAAAGCTTCATAATCGTCTGAACTAATAGGGAACAGACCTGCATAAACCTGTGGTTTTACTTTCTTAAAGCCAGGTAATGACTTCTCCGCCGGGTTACGGGTCAGAGTCAATGTGTCGCCGACCGGTGCGCCTAAAATGTCTTTTATCGCACACACCAACCAGCCAACCTCACCGCAGTTCAACATATCGCGATCTATACGTTTTGGTGTAAAAATACCAAGGCGCTCAGCATTATAACTCTGCCCGGTACTCATTACTTTAACCTTATCGCCTTTACGCAATGAGCCATTTTTAATACGAATTAACGATACAACACCCAGATAATTATCAAACCAGGAATCGATAATTAGCGCTTGCAATGGACCATCAGGATCACCCTCTGGCGGCGGAATATCACGCACCAAACGCTCAAGGATATCGGGTACACCTACACCAGTTTTCGCTGAGCAACGTACCGCATCAGTCGCATCAATGCCCACGATGTCTTCAATTTCTTCCGCAACACGCTCAGGGTCAGCAGCCGGCAGGTCGATTTTATTTAAAACAGGAACCACTTCCAGATTCATTTCCATCGCGGTGTAGCAGTTCGCCAGCGTTTGTGCTTCAACGCCTTGCCCTGCGTCAACAACCAGCAATGCCCCTTCACAAGCCGCTAAGGAGCGGGAAACTTCATAAGAGAAGTCAACGTGACCAGGGGTATCGATAAAATTGAGCTGATAGGTTTGACCATCTTTAGCATGGTAATCAAGCGTCACACTCTGTGCCTTGATGGTAATACCACGCTCACGCTCTAGATCCATAGAATCCAGTACTTGAGCGGCCATTTCACGCTCAGATAATCCGCCACAAATCTGAATAATACGGTCCGACAGCGTCGACTTACCGTGGTCAATATGGGCAATAATAGAAAAGTTTCTTATGTGCTTCATTTATATGAATTTTTCTCTAGTCGTTGTCTTTAATTAATTATTGGTGGACACAGCGATGGACTCAAACCCAAAACTACCCACATAAATATGCACGCATCTTACACTGTAAGTCTGCCTCGTGAAAGGCATCACACTTAGCTTGTTAGCTGATTTATCCTGTAAAAATGTATCAACGCCTTACCTTACATCGCTATTGATAGTACATACTCTTAGCGCTGTTCCGTGCTGATATCCCGGTAAAAATAGTTTAATACCAATAACTTTATTGTACCTATCGCTTATAAAGCGCACTAGTGTCTATTATTTAACTGATTATAATCAGCACGATAGATACCCTACCTGCCTAATTTAGGGGTGCATATATTTCTATTTTGTCGAACTGATGATTAATTCATTTTCGGAAAATGCTCATTTACCCTGTCGGATAATAATTTAAAGTATTCATGTGACTTTATAACAACCAAGTGAAATATCCTCTTGGCGGCCATATGGAGAATATTATGATTGATGAAGGAAAAATACTGAGCCGCCATGAGTTTAGAAAAAATAACTCCAGAGCCACTATCGTCGCAATAATACTTATATTAGTATTTAGTTTTATAATAATTACCTTATCAATAGCGACATCTATTTTTTCAACCCCATCAATTCTTTCGATCTTATGTGTCGCTATTGCAGCTATCTCGCTGAGTACCTTCCTGTATTTGCGCTTACACTGTAATCCAATGTTTACCTACTTTCTTTATGAGAAAGGAGTACGGGTCTTCAATCATCACAGTGGAAATGTCTATTTTATTACATTTAATAAAATACAATACATTCATAAATACCATACAGGAGTAAACCCTAATGGCAAAATTAACACAATGGCATTTCGCACCTCTAAATTGCAGCCATGGAATATTATAATTAATAATATAACTAATGCTTACCCGCTGATAAACACAATAATCCATCAACAAGTCATGCATGTCGGGATAGTAAGTTTAAACTCTTTATCCCGAGGAAAAAAAATAGTATTTGATGTAATTAAAAAGAATGACAACTGGCTAAAATCACTCATATACCATGGTCTTTTAAATGTAATCATGGTGAAAAATGTTCAGATAGATACAACTCCACTTTCACTTAGTGCACACTCATTAATTACAACAGACGGTATTATCAGCATTGAAGACATCCTGCGTGTCGAGACGTTACGCGAGAAAGATCATGATAAAATACGCTTATTTGATGCTAAAGGTAATATACTTTTCTCAGTAGATTACTCAGCGCTTATCAGTGCCGATCTTTTTATTGCTTTAGTTGAACATATGATACAGAACCGTATTCCGGCCTATCATGGGTAAGAGGAAAGGAATTATTCTGTTACTGAATTCGTATAGTCGTTGGGGGTAAACCAATCTGTAGAATCATTGGTTGATAGTCACTCTGTCCTTCAATTCTGCTGGCTAATGTTCTGGCGAGCAAAAAACCTAGCCCCGCACCTAAAATAGCGCCTAGAGCAGTAAAAGCATCGGTGACAAATAAAGCCTGAAATAAACCGCCACCCGCAATCAATCCGGCTAAAGGCGTTAGATAAACCAAAGAAGCAGAACGTAATAAACTCCCCTCACTAATACCGACTTCAACCTTTTGGCCAGGTTCAAGCGGTTGCGAGATAGCTATTTGTAATTGGTGCTCCGACTCCGGCCCCAATTCATTTAATAAATGACTACCGCATCCAGTGCGCGCATTGCAACTCCCACAACCAGACTGTGGTTCACAACGCAATAGAGCAACACCATTTTGCCACGAAATAACTGTAGCCCATTCTTTCATCATTTTGTTGATTCCAAAACAATACTGTCAGCGATACGTTTTGCAGTTGTAGGCGGAAGCTCGCCAACTATGGTAATTTCAACATTATTACGAGCTTCAGTATGCACAGTTCTACGACCTTGACGTAAGGATTGCTCTGAAGGCGCATCTTTACCCGCCGGATTTATATTTACTGAAAAACTGAATAACCCATCAGAATATAATCGTGATTCTGTTGGTGCCTCCATATTCGGTAATGTACGGCGACTGCGTGAAATCTCGGAAACACCTTCCGGCAACCAACGTGGGGCCCAGGTAAAATCAACCTTGGTTTTAGCAGGTAATGCAAGTAATGGCGGTAAAGAGAGCTTTACCAGACCTTGCAAAATATCCTGAATAGGTTCACCGATAGCAAAAGAAATCACACGAAATTGCTCAAGTGTTTCACCATCACGATCTAACAAATCTACCCGCATTGGGAGTTTGCTCGTTTCATCCATCCAAATAATATAGCTGTATCGGGTACTGTCACGGGCGACTACCCGAATAACCTGACATGGTCGGTCTGCAATACGGGCACGGCCAAGTGCAATATAGTTATAGTATTTTGACAGCTTTTCAAAATCGGGGAATACGATAGACGGCAATGCATCGACTATATGTTCACCCGCCAGAGTGAAAGCATCGAAACCAGGTTCGAAATAACTTATTTCATTACCACGCTGTAAGATCTCAGTACGTGGGCCATCCATACGCAGCAATTGCGCAAAGGTTTTTTTATCTAAAATAGCATGTCGATAGCGAAGAGAATCAATCCCTTGCTTATTAACATTAATGTAGGATAGCTCATAGTTGAGCGACTGGCTGGCACTGCTCATTTCCTGCAACATTGCTATCGGCGTCGTTTCCGCCGAAGCAATTGTTGGCATGAACAGGCTGCCCGTCATTAAACAGACGGAGAACCAAAGTTGCTTCATTACTGCTGCTGCATTCCTAAGGACTGAGTTCCGGGAACCTGAATAGCGGCTTGTGTCGATGTTGAAGGCTGCTGCAACACGTCAGTTTGTGGCAAGCGGCGTTGCAATTCAAAATCTTGCAATTGAGTCATCATATTGACTCGCCGACGTTGCTCCTGAACCTGATGCTGTTGAGACGTTCCGAAAGAACCATCAGCAGGCACACCAAAACTTACTGGCGAGGCTTTACCCATCATCGGTAAGGTATTAAATGCAGGTGATTCTGGTTGCAAATTACCTGATTCGGGCTGGTTGTATTGTTGAACCCCAACAATTACCGCTAGAGAAACACACGCGGCAACCCCAACCTGAGTAATCTGGCTGGCCCATGGGCGAACTTTTTGCCAGAAAGGCATTTTCTGCCAGACATGAGGTTGTGGCTGAGATTCAGGCACAGCAATAGGTACAAAACGAGCAGGCTCGTTTTTGAGTGCCTCTGCGACTCGGCTGGCGATATCCAGATGCAAGACTTCACCAACATCCCCCCGCAGGGTATCACGGATTAAATGGTAGCTCTGCCAGCTTTGCTGCAATGCTTTATCTTTCGATAAAGAACCAAGCAGCTCACTATCGAGAGTTTCTCCGTCCATCAGAGCGGAAAGCTTTTCTTTCTGCATGCCAAATACCCTTTATGTGTCCGCTTATCGCTGAATTAGCGGCTGAACTTTATTATCGATAGCCTCTCTGGCACGGAAGATACGGGAACGAACAGTACCGACCGGACAGTCCATAATCACAGCTATCTCTTCATAGCTTAGACCATCTAACTCCCTGAGTGTAATTGCCATCCGCAGATCCTCAGGAAGTGACTCTATGGTTTTAAAAACTATCTGCCTCAATTCTTCAGACAACATTAAGTTCTCAGGGTTCGATATTTCTTTCAATGCACCCGCATTTTCGTAATTTTCAGCATCATTTGCATCCACATCACTGGATGGTGGGCGCCGCCCCTGAGCAACTAAGTAATTTTTTGCTGTATTCACAGCAATACGGTAAAGCCACGTATAGAAAGCGCTATCGCCACGAAATGACTCCAATGCACGATAAGCTTTGATAAAAGATTCCTGAACTACATCAGGGACATCACCCTGAGGCACATAGCGGGATACAAGGCTCGCAACCTTATGCTGGTATCGAATTACCAGTAAATTGAACGATTGCTGATCACCTTTCTGGACCCGTTCAACCAGCATCTGATCCGTTAACTGCTCGCTCATCCGAGGTGAACTCTCCCGAAATCTATCCTCACGCTAAAAGTAGTACTGCCAGCCATATCTTTATTTTCCTGAGCAAGCACACGCTTGGAGTTTATAAAAATTGCAAAGTTCCATGTTGCCAGATTATTTGTCTGAATATTCTTTAGACATCTTATAGCCATAGCTTTTGCTCTGGCAGATAGGCTAACATGAATTTCACTCTTCTTCTGCACACATCATACGATATGCAATCATCATCTGAACACGTTAGCGATGTATTGATCATCGGGAGTGGCGCTGCCGGTTTGTCATTGGCTTTACGCCTGGCGCCACATTGTAAAGTAACTGTTCTGAGCAAAGGGCCACTTAATGAAGGTGCCACTTTTTATGCTCAGGGAGGTATTGCTGCCGTTTTTGATGAAACTGACAGCATTAGTTCACATGTCGATGACACCCTGATTGCTGGGGCCGGGCTTTGTGACAAAGACGCCGTAGAGTTTATTGCCAGTAACGCCCGCTCTTGCGTGCAATGGCTTATTGATCAAGGCGTCCTGTTTGATACCGAAACCAATGCCAGCGGCGAAGAACGTTATCACCTTACCCGTGAAGGCGGCCATAGCCATCGCCGTATACTGCATACTGCTGATGCTACAGGTAAAGAAGTAGAAACCACCCTGGTAGGTAAAGCAAGGACCCACCCTAACATTTTAGTGAAAGAACGCTGTAATGCTGTCGATCTTATCACGTCCAATAAAATTGGTCTGACGGGCACTAAACGTGTGGTCGGCGCTTATATCTGGAACCGGGAGCTTGAGAAAGTTGAAACTTTTCGGGCTAAAGCGGTCGTTTTAGCTACCGGTGGTGCCGCCAAAGTTTACCAATATACCACTAACCCCGATATCTCTTCTGGCGATGGTATCGCCATGGCATGGCGTGCTGGGTGTCGTGTCGCTAATTTAGAATTTAACCAATTTCATCCTACCTGCTTGTTCCATCCGCAAGCGCGTAACTTCTTACTGACCGAAGCATTACGTGGCGAAGGTGCTTACCTTAAGCGCCCTGACGGCAGCCGCTTTATGCTTGATTTTGATCCCCGAGGGGAGTTGGCCCCGCGTGATATCGTCGCCCGCGCCATAGACCATGAGATGAAGCGCCTCGGTGCTGATTGTATGTATCTGGATATCAGTCATAAACCGACTGATTTCGTGATGCAACACTTCCCGATGATCTACGAAAAACTACTGTCACTCGGTATCGATCTGACCAAAGAAGCCATTCCTATCGTACCTGCTGCTCACTATACCTGTGGCGGTGTAATGGTAGACCAACATGGGCGTACTGACCTGGATGGTTTATATGCGATTGGCGAAGTCAGCTATACCGGCTTGCATGGCGCTAACCGCATGGCTTCTAACTCTCTACTCGAGTGCCTGGTGTATGGCTGGTCTGCCGCTGAAGATATTCTTATGCGCTTGCCACATGCCAAATTGGCGAAACATTTGCCAGACTGGGACGAAAGCCGTGTTGATAACTCTGATGAACGTGTCGTCATTCAGCATAACTGGCATGAACTGCGTTTATTCATGTGGGATTACGTCGGTATTGTGCGCACCACCAAACGCTTAGAGCGCGCTTTACGCCGTATCAACACATTACAGCAGGAGATTGATGAATATTATGCCAACTTCCGTATCTCCAATAATCTGCTGGAATTACGTAACCTCGTGCAGGTCGCTGAGTTAATCGTGCGCTGTGCCATGGAGCGTAAAGAGAGCCGTGGTTTGCATTATACGCTTGATTATCCTGATCAAATAGAGAATCCACAGCCTACCATTCTCCATCCATAATAGCTTTTCAGGGCGCGTTTCACTATCGCGCCCTGCTTATCCTGATTTTTGGCTTATCACTACAACCACTTATCACGATAACTAATAGTTGAGATAAAACTCGCTGATCAACTGACAAAATTCAGGGGAATAGACCCCTTCAGATTGACGCAAAGCTAAATGCTGATACTCCGTCTCTCCCGTCTGGCGCGATAACGTCAATAACATTCTATTTAGCGGCTTACCAGGACGATCCCTGATGTCTACTTGGCAGTGAACGAACCAGTTTTGTTGAATAGCAAGGCGGGAGAGTTCAATTCCCAAGTCATGAGGTAAAACCACACAAAACGCACCGCTCGGTGTGATAAGCTTCTCAGCACAGTTTAGTAAAGCATCATGCGTTAAGGAGCCGGTGTAACGCGCAGTATCGCGGGCCTCATCCCGGCAGGCGACCGCCGGAGCAAAATAAGGTGGATTGCTGACAATCAGATCATACTGATGAGGGTGGTTTTCAGCAAACTGGTGCACGTCCTGCTGATAAATACGAACCCGCTCAGCCCAGGGAGATGACGCCGCATTGCTGCTTGCCTGCCGTGCGGCTTCTGGCTCCAGTTCAACGCCATCAATCAATACCTCAGATGTTGAACGTTGAGCAATCATTAGAGCAATAAGTCCACTGCCACAACCGATATCCAGCACTTTACGGGCTTTTTCCACCGGCACCCAAGCCCCAAGTAGAACACCATCAGTGCCTACCTTCATCGCACAGCAATCATGTGCCACAAAGAATTGTTTAAAAGTGAAACCACCACCACGTAACACCGGTTTTTTTTTCAATTGTTCGCCCACATTAGTCACCAGAATCCATAACCGGCGTAGCATAGGACAATATGATTGAAGGGAAAAGACATCATTACCGCTTAAACAGGTGAAGAATTCGGCTAACCCGTCTATAATCGGCGCCCCAAGTAGAGGAAGACCATGACTGTAACCAATTTTTCCGAACTCGATCTCGATGAACGCCTGATTGACGCACTGCGCGACAAAGGCTATGAGCGCCCTACCGCCATTCAAGCTGCGGCTATTCCGCCAGCTATGGATGGGCGCGATGTATTGGGTTCGGCTCCAACAGGTACTGGCAAAACTGCCGCCTTTTTGCTGCCTGCCTTGCAGCATTTGCTCGATTTCCCACGCAAAAAATCTGGCCCGCCACGGATACTGATCCTGACGCCAACCCGTGAATTAGCCATGCAAGTTGCGGATCAAGCCCGTGAATTGGCCAAGCATACACAACTGGATATCGCCACGATCACCGGCGGTGTGGCTTATATGAACCACGCGGAAGTGTTTAGTGAAAATCAGGATATCGTTGTTGCGACCACTGGCCGCTTGTTGCAATACATCAAAGAAGAGAACTTTGACTGTCGGGCAGTAGAAACCCTGATTCTGGATGAAGCCGACCGTATGCTGGATATGGGCTTTGCGCAGGACATTGAAACCATCGCCGCAGAGACTCGCTGGCGTAAACAAACCTTACTGTTCTCCGCCACGCTTGAAGGTGAAGCTATCCGTGAGTTTGCGGAACGCATCCTGAATGAGCCGGTAGAGTTGGAAGCCGATCCATCTCGTCGCGAACGTAAAAAAATTCAGCAATGGTACTATCGTGCTGACAATATCGAACACAAAACCGCGCTGCTAGTGCATCTGCTCAAGCAACCGGAAGTGCAGAAATCCATCATTTTCGTCAGAACCCGTGAAAAGGTACACCAACTGGTCAGTTGGCTACGTGAGGCCGGAATTAACGCCTGGTTCCTCGAAGGTGAAATGGTTCAGGCGAAGCGCACCGAAGCCGTTATTCGTTTAGGCGATGGCCGGGTTAACGTTCTGGTTGCCACTGATGTGGCTTCACGCGGCCTCGACATCGACGATATCAGTCATGTATTCAACTTTGATCTGCCGCTGACATCTGACGTCTATCTGCACCGTATTGGCCGTACTGGCCGCGCCGGGCGCAAAGGTGTTGCTATCTCATTAGTTGAAGCGCATGACCATCTATTGCTGGGTAAAATTGGCCGTTATCTGAACGAACCATTGAAGCCACGGGTTATTGATGAATTACGCCCGACCAGTAAGGCACCAAGCGAAAAAACCACCGGTAAGCCTTCTAAAAAGGTTTTAGCAAAGCGTAAAGAGCTAAAAGAAGCCAGCAAAGAGAAGGTAAAGGTTAAGGTACGTCACCGCGATGCCAAAAATGTTGGTAAGCGGCGTAAGCCAAAGGAAAAACCTGATACCAAGAGTGCTGATTGATTTAGCATTCTTGCGAAGAAGCCGCTTACAATAGCGGCTTTTTTATTATCAGCACGATGGCGACAACCTTACTGTATTTCGCACTCAAGTTGCGTTTTAGCCTATCCGGCTAATATTCTGCTACTGCTGATAAATCTCAGCGAGTTTCTTCCCGCGCAGCCAGGTATTCAATTGCTGGTGTTTTTGTTGCATTTCAGCACTTTGAATATTCAAAGGCGTCATGGCAAAATATTGTTGAAAGGTCGCCCCCTGCTTGTTGCGTAATTCAGGATCAGCACCGGCTTTTAATAGCCGCAATGCCAGATCTGGCGCATTGGTTTTGCCCGCTAAATGCAGTGGTGTATCCCCCATCCGATCAGCCATATTCGGATCGACCCCAGCAACTAACAGCAGGATAACCTGAACTCCGCGCCCCGCCATAACAGCCGCAGCCAATGGCGTCGCCAGTGTCACACTATTGCGCGCATTAGGTTTCATACGGCCTTCAAGTAAAATTTGCAGGTAATGCGCATCTTGCACACTAGCCGCCGTATGCCAGGCGGTATCACCCTGCATGCCCGACTGAAATGGATCAGCATGCTCTTGCAGCAACGCCGCTAAACTTTCTGGCTGTTGGTTGAGAATAGCCCACTGCATCAGGGTTAGCGACCGATCACCTTGCTGCTGCAACAACTTTTCATTTGCTAACTGATGGATCTGTTTTACATCTCCGTGGACAATCGCATCAGCGATCGGTATTACAGTCGGATCAGTAAAAGCTGTATTAATATCTGTCATCGCCTGCCCCTCAAAACTTATTAATGGCATCAAAACACCGTAGATGGCATAACGCAAATGGCGCCTCACCCTCATTGCCAGTGTCGATTCAGGCATACTGCCGCTCCCAAGGTTGTTGTTCACTCATTGAGCTGATCACTTTATCAATACTGTGTGCCGATAAGCGGCGTTCAAGGTGCTTATGTGGCAGCCAATCATCTATCCCTGTGAGTTTGTCACTATTTGTCAGAGTGATTTTATGGCCTACCGCATCAGGAATTAACCACGTAGATTCCTGTGCATCTGTCAGCAAATCATATTGTTCGCTATAGCAGCGCACACCACCGTTTCCTGCTGAAATCCGTGCTTGAGTGGGGTCCATACCAAGGCGATTTATGGTATGGTCTGAAACACCCGCGGCATTAAATGTCACCGCAAATGTTCCACTCGCTAATGCTGCGGTCGCCGCCAAACCGCCCCCCAATGAGTGCCCGGTAATCACCAGCGCATCACCAAATGCCATTTTTGCTGTTTTCCCTACAGCAACGGCTTGATTATACTGTACATCATCGTAGCCAGTGGCTTGCCGGATGTTACTTAGCCAATCATTTACATCATTGGTACCGGCAAAGGATAAAACATACTGCTGATTATCATGATAAATCCCAGCCTGAAATCCTGAAGCACTATTAAATAAACTCGCCGGATCTATTCCCGCAGCCAGTAACTCACCATCACTCAAACGTGTAAACCCGCCGATGCTCCCAGCAGCAGGAGCGTAAACATCTTTAGCGAGTAATGCTAATGAATAGTCCCCTTGCTGTGATCCTTGTCCATTTGATATCGCAACATGCTCACTCCCCGTCGCAGATCCGTTACTTCGTGTCAGGCTAACGTTAGCTTGCATACTGTAACAAAGCTCATTACCTGCCAGCGTTGCTGCTGTAAGATGAGTCGGTTGTCCCACTGAAGGCTTGTCCGCGGTGGTGACATCCTTCTTTGGCAGTTCCGATGGGTTCACTTGACTCATTAAACCTACTAATGCAGTAGGCCCAATCAAACTGACAGGTCCACTCATGCCAACTCCTTGTCGAAAGATAATCCAGATAATTAGTTCGGCGTTATGGGTTTATCTATCGACACATCGGATGAGTTCTTAAATAGAAATGATAAGATTTACTTATAAATATAGAGAAGTGTGATCGTTATCAAATTTATCGACCACTAAATAGCAGAGATGAAAAAGGGAGCCGAAGCTCCCTTAGAATTTTTGAATGACTTAAACGTTATGACAAAAATTACAGACTTTCAGTGAAAGTACGAGTAATCACATCACGTTGTTGTTCTGGTGTCAGAGAGTTAAAACGCACTGCATAGCCAGAAACACGAATCGTCAACTGAGGATATTTTTCTGGATTTTTCACTGCATCTTCCAGTGTTTCGCGGCGCAGAACGTTAACGTTCAAATGCTGACCACCTTCAACACGCACTGTTGGCTGCACTTCCAGTGGAACTTCGCGATATTCAATCTGGCCTAACTCACTGGCAGGAACTATCTGATCTTCGGCATAACCCGCTTTAGCGCAAACGCAGCGCAATTCAGATTTTTCATCATCCAACAGCCAAAAAGAGTTCAGTAAGGCTTCATTGTTAGCTTTAGTAATTTGAATACCAGTAATCATTTGGTGCCTCCATAATGCGGATATAAATTCCAAGGGGGAGAAACTATCTTGGTTATTTGGTAAAACCATTGTTGTCTTATTGTTCTGTATACCAGTCAGACCGTCGCAATTCTTTGACTTAAATCAATCTTTCGGCCATGTCAGTAATAACTCCATCGGCAAATTTATGTTTTATATCAATTTTATCAAAACAACTGACAGCAAATATTTTTGTAAATTTTCAACATTTTTTGCATAAAAAGGTCAAAAAATCATCATTACGTCACAGAGTCAGGTTTAACGGTTTCACTCACCGGTTTGAACCGGTAAGCTAACGCACATCAATACTTTGCAGAAACCAAGGAGAGTGTTTATGTCTGCCTCCCTTACCTGGCACGATGTGATCGGCCAGGAAAAAGAACAGCCTTACTTTAGAGATACACTGGCCTATGTGGCAGCAGAACGCAGTGCTGGCAAGACTATCTATCCTGCGCAAAAAGATGTATTTAACGCATTCCGCCTGACTGAATTGGATCAGGTTAAAGTGGTTATTTTAGGGCAAGACCCCTACCACGGCCCCAATCAAGCACATGGATTATCATTTTCTGTGTTACCTGGTGTGCCGGCGCCTCCCTCTTTGGTGAACATGTACAAAGAGTTGGCTACCGATATTCCAGGCTTTGAGCGCCCTAATCATGGCTTCTTGCAAAGCTGGGCCGAACAAGGGGTATTGCTGCTCAATACCGTGCTAACCGTTGAAGCAGGTAATGCGCACTCTCATGCTAACCTTGGTTGGGAAACCTTCACTGATAAAGTCATTGCAGCCCTGAATGAACATCGTGATGGGGTGATTTTTATGCTGTGGGGAGCACATGCCCAGAAGAAGGGCCGGATCATTGATACCCAACGCCACTTTATTTTAAAAGCGCCGCACCCATCGCCGCTGTCTGCCCATCGTGGTTTTCTTGGTTGTAAGCACTTTTCACAAGCAAATCAGCTACTGCAACAGCACAATCAACAAGCTATTGATTGGCAACCAAAACTACCAACAGCAGATTAAAATACCAAGATAGTTAAATAAAAAAAGGCACCCGAAGGTGCCTTTTTCACGTCAGGACACCTTAAGCTTTCGCTTTAGATACCGCAACCATTGCCGGGCGTAGCAAACGGCCATTTAGCGTATAGCCTTTTTGCATCACCATCATCACATGATTTGGTTCATGATCAGCAGATTCAAGCATCGTCATTGCCTGATGAACATCAGGATTAAACGGCACATGGGTATCAGCGACAACCTCAATGCCGAATTTACCTACTGCATCGAGCAGTGATTTCAGCGTCAACTCGACACCTTCAATCATCGAAGTCAGTTCGGCATTGCTTTTATCAGCAGTATCCAGTGCACGTTCCAGATTATCGATCACTGGCAATAATTCAGATGAAAATCTTTCCAGTGAAAACTTATGCGCTTTTTCAACATCCAATTCAGTACGACGACGGATATTCTCAACTTCAGCCTTAGCGCGTAGCAAGCTTTCGCGCTCACGCTGTACGGCTGCAGCCAACTGCGCTTCAAGCTCGGCAACACGCGGATCTACACCTTCACCCGTCTCTTGTGTCGCTTCCACTTGCTGCTCTGCTGCATTTTCCATTTCTTCCGAGACTTGCTCGTTTGGTGTTTTCTGTTCTTTACTACTCATGGATATCTCCGCGTTTTAGCATTAATCTCGCTACTTGGCTTATTATGGGGATCAAAACCGGGGATTCAAGGGAACCGGTCATAATGTGGGGTAAAAGACGCCCCAGTAAGGAAAATCACGGCAATGAATAATAAAAGATTCAATTGTATTGGTATTGTCGGTCACCCACGGCATCCGGCGGCACTTGCCACCCATGAGATGCTCTACCACTGGTTAAACGCCAAAGGTTATGACGTGATGGTTGAACAGCAGATCGCCAAAGATCTAAATTTAACCGATGCCATTACCGGCAGCTTGGCTGATATTGGCCAAAAAGCCGATTTAGCCGTGGTGGTCGGGGGCGACGGCAATATGCTCGGTGCCGCGCGAGTACTCGCTCGCTATGATATCAAAGTCATCGGTGTCAACCGAGGCAATCTGGGCTTTCTGACTGATTTGGACCCGGATAATGCCCAACAACAACTTTCAGATGTACTGGAAGGCGAATACCTAAGCGAACAACGCTTCTTACTAGAAGTACAAGTGACTCGTACCAATCAGCAAAGCCGCATCAGCACAGCAATCAATGAAGTGGTTTTGCATCCGGGTAAAGTGGCACATATGATTGAATTCGAAGTGTATATCGATAACCGCTTCGCTTTTTCTCAACGTTCAGACGGCCTGATCATTGCCACCCCTACCGGCTCGACGGCTTATTCGCTCTCGGCTGGTGGTCCAATCCTCACCCCCACCCTAGACGCCATCGTATTGGTCCCGATGTTCCCACACACTCTAACCGCCAGACCTCTGGTCATTAATAGTAGCAGCACCATCCGATTGAAGTTTTCGCAAATCACCAGCGACCTGGAAATAAGCTGTGATAGCCAGATAGCACTACCGATTCAGGAGGGTGAAGAAGTATTAATTCGCCGTAGTGATTTTCACCTTAATCTTATTCATCCAAAGGACTACAGTTATTTCAATACGTTAAGTACAAAACTAGGCTGGTCGAAAAAATTATTCTAAAAAGTGCCGCAAGGACTTTACTGTATATAAAACCAGTCTATACTGTATTCAAATACAGCCATGTGTTTATGTACAGGAGATTTGCCATGCTGGCCCAATTAACCATCAGTAATTTTGCAATTGTGCGTGAGTTAGAAATCGATTTTCAACCCGGGATGACAGCAATTACTGGCGAAACAGGGGCAGGTAAATCTATCGCCATAGATGCATTGGGGTTATGCCTTGGTAGCCGCTCAGATGGCAGCATGGTGCGTTTAGGTGCAACGCGTGCTGATATTTGTGCTCGCTTTTCACTGACAGACACCCCATCGGCCCGACAGTGGTTGGAAAATAACCATCTTGATGACAGTAATGAATGCCTATTGCGGCGGGCTATTGGAACCGATGGCCGCTCAAGAGGCTTTATTAATGGTACGGCAGTCCCCCTGTCACAACTGCGAGAGTTAGGCCAACATCTCATCCAGATTCACGGCCAACATGCCCATCAGTTGCTATTAAGACCAGATCATCAAAAACAGCTATTAGATGCCTACGCAGACCAGTCTGCTTTGCTGAGCGAAATGAAAACAGCCTATCAAATCTGGCACCAAAGCTGCCGGGCACTGGCACTCCATCAACAGCAATCTCTGGAACGTAACGCCCGAAAGGAATTATTGCAATATCAGTTGAAAGAACTAAATTCATTTGTCCCACAAGCGGGGGAATATGAACAAATTGATATCGAATATAAGCGTTTGGCAAACAGTGGGCAGTTGTTGTCACTCAGCCAACAAGCCTTACAATTGCTGTCGGATGATGAACAGAATAACATTCTCAGCCAGCTCTTCTCAGCCAAACACCAGTTAACCGAACTGGCTGGCATGGATGAACAATTTAATAATTTATTAAATATGCTAGAAGAGGCTTCTATCCAAATCAGTGAAGCCAGTGATGAGCTACGCCATTATGCGGAGCAATTTGATATGGACCCTAACCGTTTGTATGAATTGGAACAACGGTTATCTCGTCAATTAAATCTGGCCCGTAAACACCATGTAGCACCAGAAGAGTTACCCTTGTTTCACCAGCAATTGCTGGATGAGCAAGAACAGCTGTCACGGCAAGAAAACGACCATGAGCAACTCAGCCACGCGGTAAATACTCACTATCAACACGCGTTAGAGATAGCTAACCGGTTGCACCAAGAACGCCAGCATTATGCTGATGAATTGGCCGCGCTAATTACCGAAAGCATGCATCAATTATCAATGCCACATGGCCAATTCACGATTGACACCCATTTTGAGCCAGAGCACCTCAGTGCTGAAGGGGCGACCCGCATTGAGTTCTGCGTCACTACCAACCCAGGTCAACCGCTACAAGCACTGGCCAAAGTCGCCTCCGGTGGTGAACTGTCTCGCATCGCATTGGCGATTCAGGTGATTACAGCGCGTAAAATGGATACTCCTGCGCTTATCTTCGATGAAGTTGATGTTGGTATCAGTGGACCAACGGCAGCCATAGTGGGCCGCCTGTTGCGTCAGCTTGGTGAATCGACTCAGGTTATGTGTGTGACCCACCTTCCACAAGTTGCGGGTTGTGGCCATCAACATTTCTTTGTGAGTAAACAAACCGATGGCACTGAAACCGAAACCCATATGCATCGGCTAGATAAAAAAGCCCGCTTGCAAGAGTTGGCGCGCCTTCTGGGCGGCAGTGAAGTGACGAAAAACACCTTGGCAAATGCAAAAGAATTGCTCGCAGCATAGAAAAGATTAACTTTTTTCCTTTCCAGAGGTCATATAGGTGCCCTGTAAAGGTTTCCAACTGCTGCAAGGTCTATTATCATCGTCATCCTACGCCCTAAAGGAATGTGATTACTATGCGCTGTAAAATGCTGACTGCCGCCGCTGTGATGCTTGCAATGCTTACTGCGGGTTGTTCAACGCTGGAGAAGGTGGTCTACCGGCCTGATATTAATCAGGGTAACTATTTATCACCTAATGACGCGTCCAAAATTCATAAAGGTATGACCCAGCAACAAGTGGCATATACCTTAGGCACACCAATGCTACAGGACCCGTTTGGCACCAAAACCTGGTTCTATGTGTTCCGCCAACAACCTGGCCACCAGAAAGTAACACAACAGACGTTGACGTTGACCTTTGATAGCAGCGGCGTGCTGACTGATATCAAAAACGAACCAACATTAGCAGGAAATTAATTTATCCGAAGATTGCAGAACAGATGAAGGGAACGAATACTGATTATGGTTTTAGGCAACAAGCCGCCTAATGCTTATGCAACCATAGGATGGCGTACGCTTTTTCTTCGATAGCAGTTCAGGGCTACAATAAAAATAAGGCACAGACGGTGCCTTATTTTTTTGCCTGTTCGGCGCGTTGTCGGCGTAACTCTTTAGGGTCTGCGCTCAGAGGGCGATAAATCTCAACACGATCACCCGTGGAAAGCTTATCTCCCAGCTTTACCGGGCGGCTGTAAACACCCACTTTATTTTTTGTCAGATCAATATCTGATCGTAACTCAAGTAAACCTGATGCTTTGATAGCATCCTCAACAGTACTACCAGCCTCAAGTGAAACAGTCCGCAAATATTGGCGTTCAGGCAAGGCATAAACCACCTCAACGCGAATCTCAGACACTGTATACCTCTTTAGCACGTTGAGTGAACGCCTGCACCATATTGCCAGCTAATTCCTTGAATATTTTACCAAAAGCCAACTCAATCAGCTTATTGGTAAATTCAAAATCCAGGTGCAGTTCAACTTTACAAGCATCTGCACTTAATGGGGTAAAATGCCATCCGCCCATTAATTTCCGAAATGGCCCATCTACCAATTGCATATTAATGCTCTGGTTATCAGTCAATGTATTGCGTGTAGTAAACGTTTTACTGATACCAGCCTTGGCGACATCAACTGCGGCCGTCATTTCATTTTCAGTAACATCAAGCACCCGGCTGCCGGTGCAACCAGGCAAAAATTCTGGATAAGAGCGAACATCATTAACCAGTTGATACATCTGTTCTACGCTAAACGGAACCAACGCAGAGCGGCTAATCTGTGGCATAACATTTCCTGTGAGACATAAAACGCGCTGATAATACCATTTATCTACCGCCAGACAAAAAATCTGCTAGGCATTCTACGCAACAAATGAGACAAAATGCACAGGCATCCTGCGGGAAAGGATTTCATTCGCCTCCGCATACAGTATAATGATCAATACTATGACAAAGAAAAAAGCATACAAACCCGGTTCCGCAACCATTGCGCAAAATAAACGAGCCCGCCATGAATACTTCATTGAAGAAGAGTTCGAAGCGGGTCTTGCGCTGCAAGGTTGGGAAGTAAAATCTCTGCGTGCTGGCAAAGCCAACATTAGTGATAGCTACGTAACCTTTAGAAATGGCGAAGCCTTCTTGTTTGGCGCCACCATTACGCCGTTGAACGTTGCGTCGACTCATGTTGTCTGCGAGCCAATGCGTACCCGTAAACTGCTGCTAAACAAACGCGAGCTGGATTCGCTGCTCGGTAAAGTTAATCGCGACGGTTTTACCGTAGTTGCCCTTTCCGTATATTGGAAAAATGCTTGGGTTAAAGTTAAAATCGGTGTCGCAAAAGGTAAGAAAGATCACGATAAACGTGATGACATCAAAGATCGTGAATGGCAGGTCGATAAAGCCAGAATAATGAAACACGCTAACCGTTAAGTCTCTGGCTTATCAGCGTATAGTTCTGGTATACTATAGAAGTTCTTTGGGGCTGATTCTGGATTCGACGGGATTCGCGAAACCCAAGGTGCATGCCGAGGTGCGGAGGCCTCGTAAAAAACCGCAAAAAAAATAATTGCAAACGACTCGCAATACGAATCTGCTGCTTTAGCAGCTTAATCAGCCTAAGAAACTGAAGGTTCCCTCTCTCCCTAGCCTCCGCTCTTAGGACGGGGATCAAGAGAGGTCAAACCCAAAAGAGCTCGTGTGGAAACCTTGCCTGGGGTTGAAGCATTAAAACTAATCAGGATAGTTTGTTAGTGGCGTGTCCGTCCGCAGCTAACCTGCGAATGTAATGACTGGACTAAGCATGTAGTGCCGACGGCGTAGTAATTTCGGACGGGGGTTCAAATCCCCCCAGCTCCACCACTTTTGATAGGACAGTGACCGGACAGTATCATATAAACCAGTGGCTTATGATAAATGACCGGATGAAGCACTGACCTAGTTTGGACCAAAAGGATACGTAAAAGATACGCGGCTCCTTTGAAGATTAAAAAGCCTCTGCTAACCCAGAGGTTTTTTTTCGCCTATAGATCGCCGTCATGGGGTGTCGGGGGTCGGAGGTTCAAATCCTCTCATGCCGACCAAAATACCTTAAGAAAACCAATCCGTTAGGGTTGGTTTTTTTGTTTGTGGGATTTGGCAATGGTAAATTAATGGTAAGAGAATGGTAAAACTCCGTCTATATTTGGTCGCTATGGCTCAATATGTCTATTCAGTGTTGAGCCCCATTCACTACTTACCACCTTCATCTCACAACCGGTAATTCAGCCCATCTGGTGGTGTAAACTGGTGATAGCATCTCACGTTTCATCTGCCATGCTTTCTGTATGCCTTGTCCGGCAAACCACACCTTTCCTTTGTCTGACCTATTAATATCGTCTAGCGCAGCCATCAGCACTGCACTGTTAATTTCTGGCTGATTATCATCAAATAATCCTAATTGAGCGATGCCCTGGCTGTAGAAATTACCTAGCATTACCCCGCTATTTTGATAACGATAGCATTTCCTATATTGCTGATAATATGGAATCAGGCTGGTTCTGCTGTAAACCGATAACCGGTAGTATCACTACTGAAAAAACTAAATTTTATGCCATTAAAAATGGTTGAGCTTGGTTCATTATCTTTTGTGCTGCTCTTATTCATTGCCATCAGTTTCATCATTATTATTCCTGGCTCACCCGTTTTCATCGTATTTTCTCCCAGCGTGGCGGAGAAAGCCGAAACAACCACAGCGCCAATATCTATACCAGACTTAGCAGTCCCATCGCCGCTTGTTATCAGGGTTATCTCTGATAATTTTTGACTGGGTTTGTCGATCGTTCCCACAATAACCAAATGATCATTAAAGGCATAATTGAACGTATTCTTAACTCCATTTTTTTTTAAATTAATTTTTAGTCTAAGCGAACTATTAGATGTTTCTAAGTTGGCATTCATTCTTTTTTCAAAAATGTCCGGGCTAATACCCAACGTCTTTATGCTTTCATTATTATCAGGATTGCGAGGTTCCTCTATAAGCACTTGAGGCGCGATTGATTTCGTCTTTTCTTCATGCTTATCAATTGTTTTTTCTGGTATAGTCGTTGTGACGGATGAGCGAGAGTTGGCTGATGTCAATATTGTCTCTTCCGGTATCGGGATTACCACAATAATCAAAAAAGTAAAAGCAACAACTGCACCAACAATAACCCCACTTGTTTTACTCATCAAGTCTCGATGCCCTTTATGAATGAAATATTTAGCTAAAAATTTAGCAACAATCACCCAGATTACTAGTGTTGCTATTAGTATTAATAGTTCTTTCATTTAGACTCCATTCGCTATTATTTGGCTTTAATCTGTTTACCACTCTGAATATTTAAGGTGGGTTTAATATTGAATTAACTCAGAATTAAAGTCTGTTTTGCTGTGATATACCATTCCATAACAGCAGAGATCTACCATAGATCTCCGTCCCAGTCATTGAATTATCGTTATTTGAGCTTGTGCTGATATTGCCTGTCCGGTTCCTGCAGACAAACGACTTGCTGTCATTGAAAGCTTTGCCGGTGTGTCGTGGAACATCCCGCAGCCATAAGTTGTATGATCCGGTATAGTCTAAGTCCCGCCAGAATGTTAGCTTTCTACAGAAAGTACCGATACTTCGATCCACTAGATAAATATTTCAAATGAAAAGCCACCGGCTTATAAGGCCAGTGGCTTAAACTCGTAGGTGGTTAAAATCTCTGATGAGTATCCTTCTTTGGATACTTAATCGAATACGCCATTTATTACTGATGCAACAATCGCTGTACTTAATGTAATAAGTACTAAGTCATTGCCAACTATACGCCACTCATATCCTGGGTAAGCAGGTAGCTGCCCCAGTAAAGATGCAGGAACTGCTTTCTTAGCGATGCCTGGTGGAAGCGGCTTACCCCGTGCCAGATTTTTAGCGATACCGGGAGGTAATGACTGATAACCAGTCAATCCGTAATTAACAGCTAATGGGCGCACACGGTCATAGGTTAGATTTACTGAAACTAAATTATCACTACCATTTTTGGCTTTACTCCCCTTATTAGCGGGTCCATTGCCCCCACTATTACCGTGGTTTCCGCCACTGTTTCCGTGTCCACCGCCATTCCCATTACCGGGATTAGCTATGGAAGGGGCTGAAGATAACGATAGAGAAGCAATCAGCGCTAATGCGATCACAGACAAACGGTGCTTAAACATTTTCTATTACCTTTGCTAGTCGCTATATATAAATTAAATCTAGTTAATCCTATCTATATAAGCCATATAGAATGGTCTTATTTCATACAATGAAGCGGTAGCTGTTAAATACTAAACCTAAGAACACCACCATTAGCAATGGTAACTAATCAACATCGCGCCATATTTTGATCCCCCACCTTTTGGTGAGACAATTATTCAGGCATGAGGAATATCCTCATAATTTCCATATTGAACTTTATTTGCTATAGGAGTTAACTGAACGTACATATTGAGATAGAGGACCCTGTTATGCTCATTTATGGTGTTTTTGGTCGCCGCTTGGGTGTTAAAAGTGTTGCCAATGAATGGCAGCTATTCCGAGTAGATTGCAATGAGGGGAAATCATCTCGAATATATGACGTCATTATTCCTTCATTTTTGACTGAGGAGGAAATAGCTGCGTGGTTAGCTGATATCTACCATGAAGCCGCGAGTGAAAAACACCCCGATGTAAAAAGGATAAAATGAGTCGCTACAAGGGATGTTGGACAGAAATAATTGCCGCAGCGGAACAAATACCACCAGCCAAGCTAGCCTTAACTTTTGCGGTCATTTATACCTCGGCCTCGATTTTTTTTAATGCTTTACCAATTACCTCAACAGTCGCTGGGCGTTTATCCCCGCATCACTTTCCTACATGAGGATACGTTTAGGAATGCGACACGGATCTTAACTCAATTTTCATCAAAAAATACAATATATTCAAACGCCCAAAAACATAATAACGAACTCTCTTTATTAGTTAAAAAGCCTCAAAAGCGAGGCCTGAAAAGTGATTGCTAATACTGTTAGTTTATTAAAATTTAATGAATCAAATATAGATATCTATATTGCCATCTTGTGCTTTTATCTGGTCTACGTTCTCAATAGCACTACTTTTCCCATCATGCTTTTGCTGCGCTTGTTGTGCCTGACGACGTAACAACTCAGCCAGTTGCTGCTGTAACATCGTTAATTGAGCTTGAATACTTTTTCGCTGATCTTCTGACATATCAATGCCATCTTTGAGTTTTTGCGTAACCTCAGCGATTTTTGCTATTACATTCTTTATCTGAGATGCCAAATCATTTCCTGCACTTGCAGTATTCTTGCTGCCATTTCCCGTCGTTGCTGCTATTGGTAAACTCGCATTTATACCCATCGGACATATCCTTATCACTCGCTAAGTCAGTATAATGATTATCGGCAAAGGGCGACTTTATGTTAATAATTTCAGCAATCCAAATATGACCCCAATCTATAGCCACGCTGCTCAATGGCTTGCTTTAATGCCGGCGACGTCAGCACGTCCAACTCGGTCAAGCGTGGATAACAATAGCCGCTGGTCATGAGGATGTTATCAACAAACGCCGGATGGCACATAATCTCAAGTGAGTTAATTGCTTTTTGACTGGCATTTTCCAACAACTGCAAAAATGTCTGCTCAGATAAAGCCTCACCATAAAAACCGGCATCGAACCACTCACTGCTTCGCGGGTTATTAAGCACAATCTCATGCCGCTGTACTTCATTGCGATCAATACGCAGTGGAAGAGATTTCTCGTGGGCAAAAGCAACAACCAGCGGATAAATTTGCGGCAACATATGTATATGATGATGGCTGTCGATGTGAGTGGGTGCACGGCCGAAGACAGCAACAAACTTATCAAACTGAGCCGCCAACTCCCGAGCTATCTCGCCAGGATTCAGCTCACCCGCTTCGGCGCGTTGCCACAACCATTTGCCCAGAGCACCGCTGGCATCAACTAATGATGGCATTGACGTTAACGGCCGCCCGTAAGTGAGAACAAAATGCATCCCCACAGCCAACGTTGGATTTTGCTTACTCAGTTCCGCTGCATGATAGATATCCGCACAATTCATCATCGCTGTAGTCGATGAGACAACACCATGCCGGAATGCTTCAATGATTCCGTAATTTTGACCTTTGCATAGACCAAAATCATCAGCATTAACAATAAGTAACTTTTCCATTGAGGGTACCTTGTCAGGCCATTCCAGTAGCAGCTATCTGGCCGGAAGCTAATCGGATAACCCCTCTCTGACGCAGTTGAATTTTTTGCGATAGTTCCCCGGCGTAAAAGAGGTGAGTTTTTTGAAGTTTTTAATAAATAACGTGGTATCGCTGTAACCTGCTTCAAAAGCAATGTCAGAGACCAGATAATTTGTCATTTCAAGTTGAGTTTTAGCAAAGTTAACTCTGATTTCATTGATAATCTGCATCGGCGTTTTTTGGTAATAACGCCGGGTAGCGCGGGTCAAATACTCTTGGGTTTTGCCAGACAGTTCGATCATATTCACCAGCGCTTTTTCACCAAACATCGACTTATCATGCATTTTGTCGATACTGGTCTTCAGCCACAGTGGAATATCGTCGTTAGTGTCACTTTCTTTATGATGGCTGATGCGGTTAGTAACATAAAAAGTCAGCAGTTCTACCAGTTCAGTAAGCTCATCGTCCCTAAAGTGTGGCGCAGAAATTGCCGATTCAATATAAGAGAGAAAATCACCCTTTAGGCGATAAGCCTGAGAGGCCACAATAGGCCGCGATAATAGATGAGAATAGTGCTCTTCAAAGAAGGTTTTACTTATTCCCACATTCAGAATACGGGTAGCACCAAACTCATAGAAACTTTTATGATGGGACCCCATCGGAATAAAAACAAAATCGCCGCGCTCTAAAAAGACTCGCTTACCGTTTATTTCCTGATAACACATACCGGTTAATATCAACGTATATTCATAATAATCATGCTGATGTAAGCCGGTGGCACTTTCCGTTTTGTTATAAATAAACAGATGGAATTCTTTTCCGTTAAAAAAGTCTTTTTGACGTACTAACCTGACTTCCATCTTATTTACCTTCACCCTCGTTCAAAATAGCCAATGTGTTAGACAAAGTTCACTGTAACTTTCGATGCAATTCGATCAACTCATCAATTAACTCTCTGGCTAACATTGCCGTCATCAAATGATCCTGAGCATGTACCAGCACCAATGTTACTTTGGTTTTCCCCTCACCTTGATCAGCTTCAATCAACCTGGTCTGAACTAAATGTGCTTCATTCAGCGCCAGACGAGATTGCACCATCAGCTCATCCGCTTGGGAAAAGTCACCCGCCTTGGCTTGTTTCAGAGCCTTGTAGGCCAAACTTCTGGCTTGCCCGGCGTTGATAATCAGCCCCATAACCACATCTTCCATCTCATCGGTAGGCTGCACCTCACCCACGATTTTATCTAAATCAAACATGCTATTGTTACTCCGTAAATTAAAGCCATTAATTAAAACCATTCTGCCTGGCGACATCAGCAAACCAGTAGCCACTTTGTTTCAATACTCGCGTCTGGTCGGCAATATTCAACCGAACTAAACCATAGCGGTTTTTGTATGCATTGAGCCAAGACCAGCAATCAATAAAGGTCCACAGATGATACCCTTTACAATTACTGCCCTCTTGTAATGCTTGATGTAGCCACTTCAAATGTGCACGGATAAATTCGATGCGATACTGGTCATCAACCCTACCTGATGGCGTGATAAACTGCTCTTCGCCCTCAACACCCATGCCATTCTCAGAGATATAACACGCAATATTGTTATAATTCTCTCTTAGATTTTTCAGGATGTCATACAGCCCTTTTTCGTAGATTTCCCAACCACGATGCGGGTTGATTTTGCGCCCTTGCATCGCATAAAAACTGAACAAATCCTCCGGCGTTTTCACCAGCCCTCGAGGGGTTGGGATATCTTTCGCCTGAACCCGTCTTGGCTGATAATAGTTAACCCCTAACAGATCAACGACGCCCGCCGCAATGCACTGGCAATCACCGTTTTCAATTTGTGGCAATAAGTCGTGCTCTCGCAGCAGCGTAATCAGTTCATCAGGGTAAACCCCCTTGGTGACGGGATCGAGGAAGCTACGGTTAAGCAATAAATCGGCATGATTAGCTGCAATCAGGTCTGGCGCACTGTCGGAGCGAGGATAGGTCGGGGTGAGGTTCAAAATGATACCAATTTCCCCCCCCTGCTTTAGCTCTCGGTAGTTTTGCACCGCGTTGGCATGGGCCAATACGCTGTGATAAGCAACAGTCACCGCACGTTTAAAGTCAACCACACCAGGGTAATGCAGGTCGTTCAGGTAGCCGGCTTCAACAGGCACAATCGGCTCATTAAAAGTAAACCAATGCTTTACCCGATCACCAAACAACATAAAGCAGCTTTTAGCATAGCGGCCATAGGCTTCCACAACCGCACGATTTTCCCAACCGCCTTTCTCTTGCATGCATAACGGCATATCAAAATGATAGAGATTGATGAAAGGGGTAATGCCATTCGCCAGTAGGCTATCGATCACCGCGTTATAAAACGTGACAGCTTTGGGGTTAAGCTCACCGTCACCCTTTGGTATCAGCCGCGACCATGAAATCGATGTCCTGAACGTGTTATGGCCCAGTTGCTTTAATAGCAAAATATCTTGCTGATAGTTATCGTAAAAGGTGGAGGTGTTTTCAGGACCAATCTGACCATGAAAACGTTCCGGTGCAATTTCGTACCAATAATCGAAGATGTTCTTGCTCTTGCCATCCCGCAGTGACGCCCCTTCGGATTGGGCTGCGGAGGTGGCACTGCCCCACCAAAAATCATCGGGAAATTGATATTTCATGCCGGCCTCCAGCCTTATACGATAAACAGATTTAACGCTTAGAATTTCAAGCTATCAGCAATCTCTTCTTCACTTTCAACCTGACGATCTATCTCGCTCTGCGCCTTATTGGCAATTATTACGAATGGCAAATACATCAATGTCGCGATACCTAAGTTGAATAAACTTAATAACATCGCGGCAATGCTGCCGTTGGTATTGAAGAAGGCACCTAAGCCGACCGGCATGGTCCACGGCGCAATATTGGTGATTGGCGGAATAAGGCCGGTGTAATACGCCACTGAAGTGATAATTGCTAATACCGGTTGAACCAAGATGAACGGAATAAAGAACAGCGGGTTCATTATGACCGGCAAACCAAATAGGATAGGTTCATTAATCTGGAAAATACTAGCCGGTGCACCCAATTTTGCTACCTGACGATAGTCTTCACGGCGAGAAGCAATAAAGATGGCAATAACCAGTCCAAGTGTTGCGCCAGTGCCTCCCAAGAAGATATAGGAGTCAACAAACGGCTTAGCCCACATATGGAATTCTTTACCGGCAGCCAGCGCCGCAACAACAGAACCATACTGGGTATAGGTTGCGACGTTCTCCAATGCAAATGGCATCATAATGCCACTTTCCAGTGCAGATAAGGCCATCGCACCGTGTATCCCGAAGAACCACAACAGTGAGGAGCACATGACATACACCCATCCCACAACACTGCCCATTTTCGACAACGGTGCTGAAATGGTGTCCATAATGATCTGGTGGAAGTTGGTGCCATGCAATCCAAGGGCATAAGCAATCACGCCCATGATGGAAAGAATGATAAACCCGGGAATTAATGCAGAGAAAGAACGGGAAACTGATGTCGGCACACTGTCTGGCAGGCGGATAACCCAGTTACGTCGCACGATAAAGGTAAAGAGCTCTGCAACCACCAAACCGATGATGATACCGGAGATAATATTCGCCCCTCCCAACCAATTAGCCCCGACGGCATAGGCCTCGCCAACACTGTATGGCGTCACGGTCATAAAGGCAGCAATTGCCAGCAGGGCCGCAGCCAGAGGATCGACCCTTTTCTCTTCAGCCAACGCCATACTGATAAAAAATGGTGTCATTAACGACATGATACCGAGAGTACCGTTATAAACGTTGCCGCCTATCGCTTTAAAACCATTGAGCATGGTAATGGTATCGGCATCTAACCGTACGCCCATTGAGAAAAAGAACGCCCCTTCGCCAAAACTTAAGAAAACGTTGTTGATCAGTACAAACATGGCACCCGTCAGGGTTAACGGCATCAGCCGAATAAACCCATTCTTGATAGCATTAATATGTTGCTGTCTGCCTATTTTAATAGCAAAAGGCAAGATGACCCTTTCCAGAGAATTAATAAATGCGCTCACAGTGCACCCCTTATTGTTTTGCTTTTTTTATTGCGGCTACGGCAGCTTTTAATACCCCCAGACCGTCGACTTTGCCGTATAGGAGCGCGTCGATCACTTCAACGGGTTTATTGGGGAACATTTTTGCAACTTCAGGCAACATGTAAGCGATTTGTGGTCCTAACAAGATGACATCCGCTTGGGCACCATGTTCTGCGGCCAGGGCCTCGGGGTAAGCATTGATAATCACTGGCACCTCATACTTCTCTGCTTGTACTTTCATTTTGGAAACCAGTAGCGAGGTAGACATACCGGCTGAGCAAAATAGATAAATTTTTTTCTTTTCCATACCCAACACCTTTTGATGTTCAAAAGACACACGTTAACTGTATGCCAGTGCAATGGTGAATTCCCTTTATCTGTACTTTATCGTGCCCCTTGCCCAGCCCCATTGTTTCTGGTTGTCGGCAGTATATGGCGTTGATAGTTAAGACAGTAATTCAACTAGTCATATAATCGTCTCTAATTGACTTTTCACATTGATGCTCTTCACATTTCTAAGCAAATGCAATGTGATGTTTATCGCAAAATTATGATTCTTTTTCTAGGCGAATTAAGTTTAATGTAGTTATATATCATTAAGTTAATTATTATTCACTCATCAATTATGGATTTCTCGTACTCGCAATAGCCATGAGTGGCTGGCAGCATCATTAATTAGGACACCTTATCGGTTTGCAGAATTGTCTGAACTTAGCCTTTGCCACTTTTTCGTCTGCTCAGCTTGTGAGCTTTTTTTGTGAAACGAAATCAGAATGCACTCCTCAGCATGGCACTGGCTACAGTAATGTAGTCGCTGATTTTACTGGTGTTATTCGCTGACTTGCCCTTAATACTCTAAAGTTAACAGTTGTTGGCATTTTAAAGGAGCAACTGATGACAATATTGGGAAATAGAACACTGGGCTATAGCTTGAGTGGCCTGTTATTTAGCGTATTTGTTTCGATGACCGCCCTTGCCGCTCCGGCGGTGACCGTAACGGAATTACAGGATGGATTGGATCATCCATGGTCACTGGCATTTCTGCCTGATAATGGGGGAATATTAATCACTGAGCGTTCTGGGCAATTACGTTTATGGCAAGCAGGGAAGCCACTATCAGAACCTTTAAAGGGGGTACCAGAAGTCTATGCCAAGGGGCAAGGTGGTCTGCTAGAAGTGGCATTATCACCGACATTCTCTCAAGATCGCCGTATATACCTAAGTTTTGCTGAAGTGGGAAAAGAGGGTAAAGCGGGCACCGCCGTGGGTTATGGCCATCTTAATCCTCAGGGGACAGCCATTGAAAACTTCAAGGTATTCTTCCGCCAGCAACCCAAATTATCTACCGGCAACCATTTTGGTGGCAAATTAGCCTTTGATAAACAAGGCCATATCTTTATTACTCTGGGCGAAAACAATCAGCGCCCTACGGCTCAAGACTTAAGCCTACATCAAGGTAAAATCGTACGTCTGACACTTGATGGTAAGGTAGTAAAAGATAATCCATTTGCCAATAAGTCTCCGGCAAAGCCAGAGATCTGGTCCTATGGCCATCGCAATCCACAGGGTCTGGCGCTTAACCCATGGACTGAAGTAATGTGGGCTAATGAGCATGGTCCTAAAGGCGGCGATGAAATCAATATCCCTCAGGCCGGGAAAAACTACGGCTGGCCATTAGCCACTCATGGTGTTAACTACTCAGGTTTAGCCATTCCAGAGGCGAAAGGTACCCATGTCGAGGGTACTGAGCAACCGGCATATTACTGGGAGAAATCACCCGGTATCAGCGGCATGGCTTTCTATGACGCAGCCCGCTTCCCCACCTGGCAACATTCACTATTTATCGGGGCATTGGCACAGAAAGAGTTGATTCGCTTGCAGTTGGATGGTGACAAAGTGATCGCAGAGGAGCGTTTACTGGGTGATCGCGGTGAGCGTATCCGCGATGTCCGGGTCGGGCCAGATGGTTATGTCTATCTGCTAACTGATGAGAGTGACGGCAAACTACTGAAGCTAGGGCTGGCGGCGGACTCATCACCCAAAGCAAAATAAGGGTTTTGCCCCTAAAAAAGCCGGAGAACATCTCCGGCTTCTCACGTTATCACCGGTTAGCGGTCCGAAGAGGCCTGCCATAAATTAAGCTGACCCTCGGCCACATGCTGATCAATCTCACGTAACTCTTCAGCGCTGAAACTCAGGTTAGTCAGGGCTGCACAGTTTTCCTCCAACTGCTCTGGGCGGCTGGCACCGATCAATACCGAGGTCACACGATTATCTTTCAATAACCAGCTCAATGCCATTTGTGCCAATGATTGCCCACGTTGTTGAGCTAATGCATTCAGTGCCTTGATACTGCGCAGATTGGCGGCTGATAACATATTTTCCTTCAACGAGCCGCCCGCTTCTTTTTTCATTCGAGAATCATCGGGAATGCCATTGAGGTATTTCCCCGTCAACAGCCCTTGAGCCAATGGGGTAAAAGCAATACAACCCACCCCCTGTTGCTCCAGCGTATCTAACAAATGAGTCTGCTCAACCCAACGATTCAAAATATTGTAGGAAGGTTGATGAATAAGCAGCGGAACCTTCCATTGCTGCAATAGCTCGACCATTGTGGCGGTACGCTCAGAAGAATATGAAGAAATCCCCACATAGAGTGCCTTGCCACTTTGTACCGCCTGAGCCAGTGCCGAGGCGGTTTCTTCCATTGGCGTATTTTCATCTACACGGTGCGAATAGAAGATATCAACATAGTCCAGCCCCATACGCTGTAAGCTTTGATCCAGGCTGGCAAGCAGATATTTGCGCGAGCTGCCCGCACCATACGGGCCAGGCCACATGTTATAACCGGCTTTGGTCGAGATTATCAGCTCATCACGGTAAGGCTTAAAATCGTCGTGCAGCAATTTACCAAAATTTTGCTCGGCAGAGCCAGGAGGTGGGCCATAGTTGTTGGCCAAATCAAAATGAGTAATCCCTAGGTCAAAGGCTTTGCGCAATAATGTACGTTGCGATTCTAATGTATTGTTAAAACTGAAGTTATGCCACAGCCCAAGCGATAACGCCGGAAGCTGTAAGCCACTTTTTCCACAAAAACGATATTGCATTTGGTTATATCGGGAAGGGTCTGCTTGGTAGGGCATGATGGCTCCTGTCTCTGCTTATCGGATTTCTGAAACGGCATTTCTATTTTAACGCTATCCTTTGTCCCTGCAAGTGATACCCCCCACGCAATCGGTATAAAGTGCTATCGTTGGCAGCAATAGCAATATAGTTTCACTAGGGAACAATACAGAAGATGAACTATATTAACTTCCGGTTATCTTCTTCACCGATCTTCATTTTATTTATATTAGTTCCGCGGATTAAACTCGAATAAAACATAATACTTAAGGCCGATAACTCGCCATATTCGAACGATCACGTAATTTATTTATACTACAATTATTCTTATTCTGACGAATTACCATTGAGGGGTTTGTTATGACTGCAATAGATGTAATGTGGGTTGGATTTGGTGGCGGTATCGGATCACTTTTACGTTGGTGGATAGGGCTGAGGGTTGGCAAAATATATCAAGGTAATTTTCCCCTAGGTACTTTTTTGATTAATATTTCTGGTGCCTTTGTTATTGGATATTTGAGTATTCTCTTTAGTGTTGACTGGCGTGATCGCTATGGCGACTTAATCAATGCAGCGGTACTAACCGGTATTCTTGGCGGTTATACCACCTTTAGTAGCATGCAATTGGATGCAGCAAAACTGGCCACTGCTCGTGGTAGAGCAATGGCTGCTGGATATTTAATTATTTCTGTCATCGTCGGTCTGGCAGCAGCGGCATTGGGTGCCTGGTTGGCTTATTAATCAGAGGGAAATGTTATGCTAAATCTTATTATTTTAGTCTTTGTTGGTGGTGCTTTTGGTGCCATGTGTCGCGAGTTTATTATGTTATCCGTGCCGCGACTAGCCGACGGCTTCCCAATGGATATTTTTGTCGCCAACATTATTGCAGCATTTTTATTAGGGCTGACTACCTCTTTATTTAAAAAAGATAAAATTAACCAATATGTGCATTTGATGGTCGCAACCGGGATCATGGGTGGTCTTTCAACCTTTTCCAGTTTTGTCTTTGGTGCGGTCGAAATGATGAAGAACCCTACAGGAATTTTAGTCTCAATCTGTTATTTGGTCGCCAGCCTGATCATAGGCTTCATCGCTGTTGAATTAGGTTTGATGATTGGCCCTAAAGAAAAACCAAAAGACCCACATGCAGCTACCCAATAAAATACTCTCCAACAATAAAACACCCTCAATGCTGAGGGTGTTTTTGTGTACTACTGCAGATTAAGCTCGCCAGATCAATCTAACTTCTGACAGTTACCAAAGAACATCTCCGTAATAAGATCGTTATTAATGGTATCTCCATTCAGAGTCCTAACCAGTAGTTCACTGCCAAGCAACGGCAATGAGAACACCATATCAGGATTTACCCGTTTAACTTTTTTCATATTCTGGCTTTCATTCACTAATGCCAGCGTCTTGGTGGACTCACCCGCAATTTCTTTGGCAGCTAAAATGGTAAAGGTATTATCAGCATCACTGTTACATAAGGCGATAATATATTTTGCTTTAGCCGCACCTGCCAGTTGCAATGTCGCAACCGATGATGGGTCGCCCTCGATAATATCTGCATCGGAAGGAAATTCATGCTGGCTACCGACGGCGCAAACCACAGTAACCTCATCACCCCGGTCACGTAGACCATTATAGACATTCAGTGCCAGGGAGTTGGTACCGACAATAATAAAATGATTTTTACGTTCCACGTGAGAAATCCTACCTTTAACTATACGTTTGATATTATTACTGATCATCGGTCCGGCAATAGAAGAAATTGAAGCAGCAAAGACCGTTATACCGGAAATAATCACCGTAAGAGTAAACATCCGTGCCAGCGTAGAGTGAGGAATAATATCCCCGAATCCCACTGTCGACATACAAACGATCGCAAAATAGAAAGCCGTAGGTAAATCGGTAACGGCCGGAGCAAACTCATCCCCCATATAGAGCGTACCGAGCATGCTATAGACGATCAATGATGCAATACTGACGACCGCAAAGAAGGTACCGCTGCCGAGGCTGTGATAATCAAAATCGCGCCAATAAAAAAGCAAGGCAACAATAATCACAAGAGAATAAGTCGTCAGCGTATTATGATCTTTAAGAATAAAGAGATTGATAGCAACGATAGTAAACAGCAATAACACGGTGAAAAACCATGCAATGCGGGTTCTCATCGAAAGTGCGATTGCCATCAATATCAATACCAGACCGATCATAAATCGAGGAATTTCAAATAATTCAAGAAAACTTAATGCCTCCTTCCATGTACTGAAATTGTTTACAGCATCGGTTGAATGAGATATCGCCCGCAACAGCACTGGGCTTAAGACCAGATATCCATTTATTGCCACCAGAATAGCGAGGCAAAGTGGTATCGAAACTTTAGACTTAATTTCCTGTAATATTTTCATCAATAGAGTGACTAAAATTGTTATAGGTGAATTAAGTATAGATAAAAAATGAGAAAAATCATGGTTAAGTAGAATTATTTTTGATGAAAATCAAATAATAGTTGTATTTAATCGTGGGTTATTTGCCCTCATTTGTAGCTGCCTAATATTCACGGAGTGTAATTAAAATAAAGTAGTAAAATAACATTCATTACCATTCCTAGATAGATTACATCTATAATATATAAAGCCCACTTTACACATTGTAAAGTTATCCATACTGGATGACCAATTATATAATACGTTTAATTAATGGCGTTAATGCCATTAATATATAATAATACAGCAGCACTCAGGAATAGAACATTATCCTGAGTCGCCATAGCTGAGTGATATACATCACCCTTAGTTTAACTTTGTAAATATTCAATGATATTTGACAAATAAATAAGGAAATAAGCATGTCCTTCAAATCACTTCGTAATATTGCATTGACTGGTTTACTGCTTTCCGCTGCCGCAACAACCTTTGCAGCAACATCTACAACCACTAAAGCAACGGGCACGACCCCGAGTGATATGACCTGCAAAGAATTCCTCGATCTGAATCCTAAGTCATTTACTCCGGTTGTGTATTGGGTATTGAATGATGATACTCAATATAAGAAAGGCGATTATGTTGATCTGCAAGAAACTGATACTGTCGTGACACCGAAGGTAGTTGAAGTATGTAAGAAAGCACCTGAAAGTAAACTTTCTGAAATTAAACAGGATATTGTAGGTTTCGCTAAGAAACATATGTAACTTGTAGGTGCGCAACGTTAAACACAGAGTCGCGAAGTAAATAAGGCGCTAATTAACTTTAAATGTTTAATTAGCGCCTTATTTTTGTGATAAATGTAAAGTTAACGACTAACACTCAACTTATCATAACCTCGCACATAATAATTAACAGCCGAAATTATCCAGCATAATATAAACATGCCTATTATCCAGTAACCAATCTCGCCTAAATTCTCACTAATATTATTAATCGGCGTCCAGACTCCTCCGGTTAAATTCATTTTGTCTGCAATCAATCCTAACGCTTCAATCCCACCGATAAAGAAAGCAATAATAACCGACGCTGCCGTAATGGTAATATTATAATACAATTTTCGCACCGGTTTAGAGAAGGCCCAACCATAGGCACCAATCATGACAAAATTATCGAGTGAGTCGATCAATGCCATACCCGCTGCAAATAAAATTGGGAATACCATAATGGACCACAAGTTCATGCCATGAGTAGCACTGGCGGCAGAAATCCCTAACACCCCCACCTCGGTCGCCGTATCAAAACCCAAGCCAAATAAAAACCCCACCGGATACATGTGCCAACTTTTATTGACCATATTAAATACGCGTCTGAAAACTCTGGCCAGCAGCCCCCCATTGTTGACGACTAAAAGATCCAGTTCTTCTTCTTGATAAACATGGCCCGCTTTGACTTGTTTAAATTTTTTATACACTGAAAGCAAGATAGTTAAATTGAGAAAAGCGAATAGTAATAAAAATACCGATGACACCAGCGTACCAATCAACCCACCGGTTTCATGAAACCACGCCATATCATCTTTAAATGCCATAGCCGTCGCGGCAATAGCCAGCGAGGCTAATATCACAATAGTAGAGTGGCCGAGCGAGAAAAAAGTCCCGACAGCAATCGGCGTTTTACCTTGTTGCATAAGCTTGCGAGTAACATTATCGATAGCCGCAATATGATCCGCGTCAACAGCATGGCGCAGGCCAAAACTGTATGCCAGAAAAGCCATCCCCATCAGTACCGCATTATCATTAAATTCGGTAAAAGCCCAAACCCAAGCTAACCCATTAACTACCAGCAAACCGATAAGCAGATAGATGGCGTGGCGTTTGGTTTGCTGATTACCAAACGCCACTCTTTTTTCTGTCACTGTCGTCATGTTCGCACTCCAGATTATTTTCAGCCGTATAGCGATCAAATGTTCAGAGCAAAACGTCCAGAGCGGAATAGTTATTGTCGATGTGCTGGCATCACATCTTTATTCGGAACCAAGAACAGCCATGAAGCTAAAACAAACGGCATGGTCAGTGTTGGAATACCAATCGGTAACAATAAGGTATTCAGCGCCCCCTGAACCAACACGGTAAATATAACCCCCACAATGGTGTAAGCCAGCACACGCCAACTGGGTTTATTAAAGGTCGAGCCCAGAGCTATCGCGGTCAATACCGCACTGAAAGCATAAAGCCCGGCGTTAATATCATGGGGATTAGCATCTAGAAAAGCGGCGGTGAGGATGGCTAATATCGCACCACAAATGGCAAAAATAGCCGCCCACAAAGATTCCACCGCCAATCCGATAACAAATAGAATCCCTCCGACCAGGCTACTGAATAAGAATACCTGAGAAATACCGTTAAACATGCTGACAAAAGTATTGCCGCCACCAAAGATGCTCCCGGATTCCAATATAAATTGATGTGGCAAAGCCGGTGTGGGTAATGCGCTACTGTGCAAACCGCTAAAGGCGTAACTTGCCAGCAGAATCATCCAAGTGGTGAACACGAAGGGTGCAGTTAATGCCGCGACTTTCCAGGTTTTTAAAATATCGGCAATACACACGGTGGCGATTACCGACACGATACTGCCTAGCACAATGCAAGCCCATACCACCGGAGTTGCCATTAAAAATGTCGGGAGAGCCGCGCCAACCAAGCACCCATTATAGCCATACAACCCTGCACGCCATGATTTACGGTCACGCATGGTTAAACCGGTAAGCGTGGCAACCACCGTACCTAACACACAGCCATAGGCAACAGCCGGGTTACCTTCACCATAAGCACCGACAAATATGGCGATAAAAAAGAATAGCCCGGTGAGTGGATTATTCTGGAACATTACCTGAGCACAGCCACGCAGAGTTGTATCAATAAATTCAATAAAAACATTCGAAGCGGCCAGTTGTGTCCAGCCAGATTGGTTATCTGTTTTTGCATTCATTATCTTTACCCTTCTTACTTGAAGCTGCAGCGGTGTTAGCTGCTCTCGTTACTCGCCCATCCTTGGGCCTCGCCTCCATAATGTTGATTACCCAGCCTGAGTATTAGCGCCACAAAAACTGCTCCGGCAGCGTGATACCAAGAATCTCCTCACGAGCTATCTTCCAGAACTGGCGAATCTCCGCCTTCACTCCGCCGCTGTCGATACCCAGTGCTTTAAACACTAAACCACAGTCATTAGGTAAGCGTGTTGCCCCACTGGCGATACCGGCTTTAATGTCAAAATGGGCCGCCACCCGAGCCAGAATGCGGTCATGATGCTCTTTCGGGGTTAATAAAATCACGTTGCCGAAAGCATCAAATGTTTGCATTACACCAACAGCATCAAGACTCTCTGACTTCGGCTCCAGAACATATTTCTCAACAAATAGCTCTTTTCCTGCCAAATCATGGGCCGCCACTTTCGACGAATACACATCAAAGCCGAACCGTTCTTCGGCATGATGGTATTTACGCCCTGACATCAGTATTTCTGAATAAATTGCGCTTGCCGTCGGATGAATATTAATAGTGGTATCAGTAATAAAACGTGAATTACGATGTGGGATCAGCGGGTCCGGCATAAACTCCAGATAGCCTCCCTCTTCCACGGTGAAATTCTGTATCTGCGAGGCATAGTTCGCATTCATCATATGAACTTTGGTGGCCGACTGTGTGGTAACATGCGCGCAAGCTCCAGCCTCCACATGTATATCAGTTGCCAGCCGGTCCCCTTGTAAAATACACCCCGAGGTCGAAATCATGGTGACGCAAGGTAATTCAGGCATTTCTTCATCCCAGTACAGTGCTTTTTGTACCATCGACGGCACCCGTCTTTCCATTTCGGCCAAAATACTGCGATGCTCACGTTTGGCAAATCTCAGTTTGAGATAACCACTTTTCCCTACGGCCCCGCTACGCATCTGCACCGGTTCATCCTGATATCTCGCTAATTCCGGCGCGTTAACACCTAATGCGTGAGCGCGAACCCGTGAAGGTGTCTCCACGATATTCTGGCTCTGCGATGTCATGCATTTGCTCCTTCAGGCTGTACGTGAGTAAACAGAAAATCACGCATAATCATATCCACCAGCTCTTCAATCCCCTGACCGGTTTTACAGTTAGTCAAAATATAAGGGCGCGTACCACGCACCACTTTGGTATCACTTTCCATCACATCCAAACTAGCGCCGACATAGGGGGCAAGATCAATCTTATTGATGACCAGAATGTCTGCCTGAACCAGTCCAGGGCCATTTTTGCGCGGAATTTTTTCCCCTTCAGCCACATCGATAACATAGATATAGAAGTCAGCCAGTGCCGGGCTGAAAGTCAGTGTCAGGTTGTCACCACCACTTTCAATCATAATCAGGTCACTGTCCGGGAAACGCTCTTCCATCTCTTCTACTGCGGCAATATTCATGCTTGGGTCTTCACGTACCGCGGTATGCGGGCAGGCACCAGTTTCAACCCCAAGGATTTTCTCTTCATCCAAAATGCCTTTCAGGGTACGTTTCACCTGCTTGGCATCTTCTGTTGTCACAATGTCATTAGTAATAATCAGTGGCTTAATCCCGCGTTTAATCAGAATCGGGGTGATCACTTCGATGATGGCGGTTTTACCTGAACCTACCGGGCCACCAATACCAATGCGGGTAATCTTTTTGCGTTTATCGGTTGAATGGCTATTCACGGGGTAATCCTCTTAATTTTGATCTGGCTTTAGCTCTGCACTCGGTTAATACAAAACCAAGCACTCAGAATACAATTTATTAATCAGTTAGTTACTAAATAATCTGACGTGTGCTTTCACATGCACCGCCGCCAATACATCCACAATCGGCACATAAGAAGACATCTGGTCAATATCACCTATCTCGGCAATATCACAGAACGTCTCAATGTCATGGTTCAACTCAAACAAGATGCGCTGGGTGTCGAAATGGGTCACGCGCATCAAACGCATAGCCGCACTTAATATCGTCATCGCTACACCGTATTGATGCATAACCACCACTTCCCGCTGCCTTATCCCTTGTGCAGCCATAACTACCGCCTGAGTCACCGGATAGGTGCCTGCGGTATTGCCACTTTTTATCTGCCCCAGCCACCAACTGATCAGCGGGTGCTCCACCACATGGATAGACATCTCCGCCAATTTTTTCCCCATTCGGGTTGCCATCAAGCGGCTTTCTTCATTTAACTTACGATTATTTACTGCCCAGTCAGCACGGATGATGCCATCACTATCATCCGCCATTACGGCCCGATGGGCCGCGACAACCCCCATACCATCACAGCTCGCTGCCTGCTTTAACGCCGTCAGGACAAAGCCTTTTAATGTGGGCACGTCATGAACCACGCCGGTTTGAATGGCTGATTCCACACCATTGGAAAACGTAAAGGCCCCGACCGGCAGTACGGAATCACCAAATTGCATGATACGAATCAGATCTGATGCATTCATTGCGGTGCCTCCCTGCCTCAATCAGTGTTTATGGTCGCTATCATGATCACCATGACTGTGGTCGTGGTCGTGGCTATGGCTATGACCTTCACCATGAGAGTGAATACTGTGAATATGTAAGCCAGAGCCATGGGGTTCATCCAGAGGGCTGGCAACATGAACATGGGTATCAGTGTCTTCAGCGCCACCAAACAACAGCCGTGCTTCAGAGTTGGTCAGCAATGGCAGAATCTCTGCCCCTTTAACAAAACGGAAAGGTAAGTGCTGGAAGCCATGTGTTCGCATGACCGAGTCCATCATGGTGGTAGCAACCGTTAGAGGTACGTACACCTCATTATTTTTAGTCACCGCTTTCCAATGCTGATTACCCAATGCGTGGCCCAGTTCGAAGCAGGTTTTAATCAACTCATCCGCTGAACGGTTTTTCAGTTCACTCAAATCAATCACCATCACATCGCGCAAATGGATCTGCACCACTACTGCTACGTTGCTTTCTTCATCCCATGTCAGCACATCACCATCAGCAAGTACCACGTTCCTGTCGAGAGAAATACCGAGATCCAACCCCTGCATGGTGGATTTACGGCAGCGGCTTTTTTGCGCTTCCCGTTGATCCAAAACCAACAGATCAACAGTGGCATTTTTAAGTTTCGCCTGCCAAACCGGATCCTTTTTCACATTGCCAAGAATGTGCTCTATCAAAATCATGTTGTTGACTCCTTGCCTGTGTCAGATTGCCCACAGTAATGAAATCCTTTTCTGTATCATTCATCCAAACGCGCCCCCTCCTTGGCACTAAATAATACTTACTGTGGGCAAGCTGAATTCTGAAGTAACGGATTAGCGTCCAAACTTCCTATTAACCAAAGAAATAGCGCTGGTTCATTGATGCTGTTTCGATAGGTTCACAGGTGGCATGTACGCCATCCACTTTCACCGCAAAGGTTTCAGGGTCCACTTCAATATTGGGGGTTTGATCATTACGCACCAGATCATGTTTAGAGATGGTACGGCAGTTTTTAACCGCCATAACCTGACGTTCCAGCCCAGCTTTCTCTTTCACGCCATCGTCGAGAGCGGCTTGGGAAACAAAGGTGACGCAAGTGTCTTGCAGGGTTTTGCCCATCGCACCAAACATTGGGCGATAGAATACCGGTTGTGGCGTTGGTAATGATGCGTTCGGGTCACCCATCGCCGCCCAGTTGATCATGCCACCTTTGATAACCATTTTAGGTTTAGCTCCGAAGAAGCGCGGATCCCACAGTACCAGGTCGGCCATTTTACCTACTTCGACTGAGCCGATAACATGGCTAACACCCTGTGCAATTGCGGGGTTAATAGTGATTTTTGCCACATAACGTAGTACACGGAAGTTATCGTTATTCGGTGCATCTTCTGGTAATTTCCCGCGTGATGCTTTCATCGCGTTAGCGGTTTGCATTACACGTAGCCAGTTTTCCCCGACGCGCCCCATGGCTTGCGAGTCACTAGAAAACATGGAGATAACACCCATATCGTGCAGAACGTTTTCTGCTGCGATGGTTTCCGGACGCACACGGCTTTCAGCAAATGAGACGTCAGCTGGCACATTTGGATTGAGGTTATGACATACCATGATCATGTCGAACAACTCAGCCTGACTGTTGACACCGTATGGTAGAGTTGGGTTGGTTGAGCTTGGCAACACGTTAGGTTGGCTGGCCACGCGGATAATATCGGGTGCATGCCCCCCACCCGCACCTTCAGTATGGAAGGTGTGAATAGTGCGGCCTTCGAATGCATCAATGGTATCTTCCACATAGCCACATTCGTTCAAACTGTCGGTATGTACCGAAACCTGAATATCCATCTCATCTGCCATGCGCAATGAGTGGCGCAGGGCATTGGCGGTCGCACCCCAGTCTTCATGGACTTTATAGCCAACCACACCAGCAATGGCTTGTTCCAGCAGTGGACCACGTCCGTAGGAGTTACCTTTACCCAGAATACCCACGTTGACAGGCAGACCTTCGATAGAACGTAACATCTGGCGAATATTCCATGGCCCCGGCGTCACAGTTGTCCCGTTGGTACCATCGGTTGGGCCAATCCCGCCACCAAAGAAGGTTGCCACACCGTTGGACAGCGCATGATAGGCCTGCTGTGGGGAGATTAAATGAATATGACTATCAATACCGGCAGCGGTCAGAATCAAGTGCTCACCTGAAATGGCATCAGTACTGACACCGACCACCATTCCTGGTGTCACCCCATCCATCACACCTGGGTTACCACTTTTACCGATACCGGCAATTTTGCCATCGCGAATACCGACGTCAGCCTTAATTACCCCTAAACGAGCATCAACAATTGTGACGTTGGTTATCACTAAATCCAGCACACCATTATCGCGGGTCAGATGGTTATTCGCCCCCATCCCGTCACGCAATGACTTGCCACCACCGTAAACGGACTCCTCACCATATCCACGCAGGTCTTTTTCGATTTCGATAAACAGATTGGTGTCACCCAAACGGATTTTATCGCCAGTCGTTGGGCCAAATAGACCCGCGTATTCTTGCCGAGAAATTTGAGGCATCTGTCGCTCCTTTCTTTTTCCGGTACGTGTAACTATAGAGTTAATTACACATATATAGCTGATTACACGTATGTGAATTTCTATATTATAAAGGTGTCATTTAGACGATTTGAAACCACGCTCAGCCGCACGACGGATAGCCTCTAGCTTATCTGGGCGTTCGCTATTAGGCACCACGCCTTCGCCGGTCCAACCATCCACCAGATTGTTAAAGCCATACAGTGTTTGCTTGCCACCGAAAGGGATCAGCGGAACTTCGGTTTCATCACCGGGTTCAAAACGAATTGCGGTGGTTGAGGAGATATTGAGTCTCTTGCCATAAGCCGCAGCACGGTCGAACTCCAGTGCACGGTTAACTTCGAAGAAGTGGAAATGCGACCCCACTTGAATGGGTCGGTCACCGGTATTGAGAACTTTAACTTTGGTTACTGGCTTATTTTCATTAAAGGTGATCGGTGTATCAGCTAAAATACAGCCCCCGAGAGGGGTATTCTGTTCTGCATTATCTTTAGTGCTTTTCTTTGCGCTCATGCTTTAATCCTCTGCAATAATCAGTTCAGGTTTTACTCGCATGCTGCCATCGGTGTTATTTAATAGGATCGTGCACCGTGACCAACCGGCTACCGTCAGTAAAAATTGCCTCAACCTGAACATTCGGAATCAGATCAGCTACCCCGTCCATTACATCATCTTTAGTGAGAACTTTGCTGGCTTCTTTCATGACATCTTCTACCGATTTGCCATCTCTGGCCCCTTCCATTGCAGTCACGGTGATGATAGAAACGGCTTCGGGATAATTGAGTTTCAAGCCACGCGCTTTGCGTTTGAACGCCACATCAGACAGCGTGTAGATCATGAGTTTTTCAACTTCTCTTGGGGTGAGCTGCATAAGCCCTCCTGTATGGTGTTAAGAAAGTGAAAGTGAGAAAAACAACCTACTAGCTCTATAACTGCTAGCCCTCTAATTTGCCTTGTCAGTAAAGGGTTATCTCTTGTTATTACTGATAAAATAGGCTTTTGATGCCAGTTAATTAGTATATTTCAGAATTTAAGCGCATCCTCCTGCATATCTTGTTAGATTCTTCATTTGAGTTCTGATTTTGCGTTTTAACCACCCTCAATATGCTGCCCGACATTTGCGCTGCAACTTAAAATATCGAAAGAACGACTGCCGCCCGTTATACAGCAAGATATTACAATCGTGTATAAAGGTGTTATCCCGCTGGATTGATTTGTATGATGAATTTTTGATGGGTATTTTTTACCGCTTTTAGTTATGCCAATCAATAGGTGAATGGCATCCGCTAATATTTTTTTACTAAAACAGAAAAGGATTACTGCATTTATCCACAGTAAACAACAAACGGATGAATCGATTAAACGTTTGCTTCCCATAGCTAACCAATCCCTTATTCAGCGCTCAGTTTCGGTATGTTCTTTTTGTAGCATAGATAATTATAAATCAATATGTTGCTATAAAAAAAACACCTCTAACCAATATAGACCAAAAACTGGAAAATTCATCATTAATTACCAACTTGATAAAAAACACTGTAGCGATGAGGGTAGGGTAATTAAATGTAATTGAAAATCAATTAGTTAGGTGTAAAATGATGCGGGTTTATATTCATCACAAATAAAGAACACCAGAACTCCCACCAAGAATAGATGTTAAGTCGGCATGCTGAGACAGAAACAAAATCACACAAACCCTAAGGGGTGTTAGCCTGATAAGAATACGTTAAAATACTAATCACTGTGTATAGAATATCCACCTACTTCAAGTTAATATTGAACGCTATCTCAATTTATTTATGTAAAGTTATCTTACCGTGATGTTAATTATCATCTCCACTGTATAACCCCGCGTTTTTATCATTATTTAAACAGAACATGATCCTAATCAATAATTCTATTTTCACTTGGAAATAAAACATCTCATACATTGAGTGACTATCACTCTAGATAATTATTTAATCGATTACATTTTAATTTACCGTTATTAACTCATCCTGTTTTTATCAATGCCAAACCAATTTGAGGCTTAACCACTGGTTTTTGATAAAGAGGGATTTTACTTTCACGCTCTGGTATCCATATACGTGAACACACCTTTTCCAATAAGGATTTATTGTGGCTGAAAACAATGAGCCCCAATGGGCGGTGTGCCGCTTCGTCTAATAAAACGCGCCAAATTTGTGCCTGAACATGTGCATCCAGTTGTGCCGTTACTTCATCGGCAATCAAGTATCGGGTGCGCGGATCCAGTGCCCGCAATAGTGCGATACGCGCCAACTCGCCCCCCGACAATTCATCAGGCCGGCGCTTCAACCAATCAGGATTAACGGCCATCCGCTCAAGCCAATGTGCTGCGGGTCGCCAGGCATCATGCAAGCTCTCCCCCGTAGTCCGGTAAGGATTGAAACTTTGTTCTGGATGCTGTGGCACTAACTGAATAGGACAATAACCTTTTTTTGCCAGTGGCGCGCCACCGAGCAAAATCTGGCCGGAAGTGGCTGACTGCCATTGTGCTAATACCCGGCCAAGGGTCGTTTTACCAAAACCACTGGGAGCCGAAATACCTAAGCGCTCTCCGGCTGTTAGAGAAAATGAGATGCTATCCCACAACAGTTTGCCACCTTGAACCACCGTCAGATTATCGACACTAAACATATTCGCCCACCTCCGACAAGGCTATGTGCTGACTGACAAATTGTTGCTCCGGTAGCGCCGCCCATAGTGACTGTAGCCAGGGGCTACCACCGTTATTCTTCAATTCTTCAGCACTCAGCGTCTCATGTAGCTTACCCTGATGTAACACCGCAATCTTATCGGCAAAACGTGCCGCCAATGCCAGATCATGAGTTACCCATAAAATGCCCCGCCCTTGTTGGCAAAAAGCCCGCAGGTGAGTCAGTAACTGGCAGGCATGCTCATCATCGAGCCACGAGGTCACTTCATCAGCCAAAATATAGCGGGCATTGGTCAGGGTGGCACAACTGGTCAGCACCCGTTTTGCCATGCCGCCAGAGAGTTGGCGAGGGAAGTCATGCACCAACCCTGGCGCAAGATTGTAGGTTTGCAGTTGCATTGCCACATCTTCTAGCCGCAGTTTTACACCACTAAGCTGCGCGGCGCGGGTCATTTGTGAGCCGACTTTAATTAATGGATTTAGCGCACTGACCCCTTGAGGGACGTAACATAACGTTTTTCCGCGCCGTTCAATTTTGTCTTGGGCGCACAACACCTCACCATCAAGGATAATCTCGCCATGACAACGCATATTGTCTGGCAATAAACCCAATGCACTTTGTAACAACAGACTTTTGCCTTCACCGCTACCGCCAACTAACGCCACCAGTTCCCCCGGATTCACCTCCAAAGAAATATTACTCAGCAGAGGATGCCAGGTTTTTCGCCCCAGCCAGCGGTAATGAGCAACATCAATAGCAAATTTTGCAAATTTCAACATCAGGTTATCCTCACCCAGAGTTGTTGCAGCGACCGGGCAAACTGGTCAAATACTAATACCAATCCCACCAAAATCAGGCCAGGGAAAAAAGCCAGCCACCATGCCCCACTGCTCAGGTAACGCAGTGCATCCGCTAATAAGATCCCCAACGACGGCTCATGAGGTGACAGCCCAAACCCAAGAAAACTGAGCGCTGCGCTGTGTAACACCGCATGGGGAAACATCAACAGTGTGCCAACAATCCATTGTGGCAGTAATAACGGTAGCAGATGATGACGCCAACGGTAAAAATTACTGTTACCCAACCGATGAGACAACATCACATAATCAGTCTCGCGAATACGTAAGATTTCTGCGCGTAAAATCAGGGCAAGCTTTGGCCAATGGGTGAGGGCTACCGCCAGAATAACGCCTTGTTTCCCGCCCCCCAAAGTGAAGCAGATCAGCACCAATAACAGCAAGTGGGGCAATGCCAACATACTGTCAATTAATCCGCGAATGATATAATCCAGCGTTTTATTGATAGCACACAAACTGGCAGTGAGCATCGCCAGCAGCCCACTGGCAAAAGCAGCAATCAGGCCAATTTGTAAACTGGTTGTCATGCCCTGAAAACAGCGCAACCACAAGTCGCGCCCCAGACTATCAGTACCAAACCAATAAGCCGGTGATGGCGGCTGGCGGCGCGCCATCAGATCCATCGGAACTTCAATGGGATAAATAACCCAGCCATAAACAATTAAAATGAGTAATAGCGCCAATGAAACGAACAGCCGAAACAACGCCCGGTTTGGGTTATAAGTCATAATTGCCGCGCAGCTCCCCTATTTAAGCGGTGTAACAGTGCGTTGGCAACGCTGTTACCGCAAAAGACCAATATGGCGCAAAACATGACGATCCCCATCAGTAACGGAATATCGCCGTGAAGCCCGGCATCAATAGTGGCTTGCCCTAAGCCGGGATAGGCAAAAACTTTCTCCGCTAATAGCGAGCCACCCAGTAATTCCCCCACAGAGGCAAATTGCAGACAAAGCGCTGGCGTAATGGCATGGCGTAAAATATGGAAGTGAACCAATGACCAGCCCTTATCTCCCTGAGCACGTGCATAGCGGATAAACTCGCTATTCATCACCTCAGCAACCCTGGCGCGGGTATGCAACGCAATATTGCCAACCCCCAATAATCCCAAGGCCAGCATCGGCAGAATGAGATGACGCAGTTTGTCGCTCCAACTGGCTGTTTCAGCATTGCTTCCAGGTGCCCATGCACAGCAAATCGGCGCCCAATTCAGCTTCACCGCAAATAATGACAGCAACAATAAACCAATCCAGAAAGTGGGTAGCGAAGCTAATAAATATGACAGGGTTGAGATCAAACGATCAGGCCAGCGATTAAGATAACGCCCCGCAGTCAGCCCCAGCAGTAGCCCAACAATGCCGGAGAATAGCCATGCCGAAAGCAGTAACGCAAACGAGGTGGCAAAACGTTCACCAATGACCTGTGAGACCGGCGCGTTATACAGCATGGAGTAACCCAAATCACCTTGCAAAACCTGAGTAAACCAATGCAGAAAACGCTGCCACAAAGGCAGATCCAACCCCCACCGCGCCGCAATCAGCGGATATTGTTCCGGTGGAACATGCAGCAGCTCACTGCCAATATAGGCGCGTATTGGGTCTACCGGGGAAAAACTCAGCAGCGTAAAAGTGCCTACTGCGGTGATTAGCAGCAGGCAAATTAAACGCAGAGTAAATAGCGAGACCCCCTTCATTACTGACAGGTCCATTTCCAGCTATCCAGGCTATTAAGCAGTGACCAGGAACCATGGATTTCCGGTGCCCCCTTACCTAAATCAACGCAATCATTAGCCAGGTAAGTATGCTGAATATTCAATAACCACGCCCACGCCGCATCACCGCGAATACCGGCACCGGTCGTTCCATCCCAATCAACCTGTTGCCAAAATGGCACTGCTTGTTCCCAGGTTGGCGCATCCAGTGCCTGTTGCAGATGTTTATCAACTACCGGATTCTGGTAGTAGCCTGGATTATAATATTCAACACCGGCAGCTTTACTGCTGTAGTGATGGTACAGCTCCATGGGATCAAGGCTACCCCAGCCAAACAACGTGGGGTTAGCATGCATATTACGTTCAACGGTTTCCCAGCTACCGGATTTCAAATCAACATCAATACCAATAGGTTTCAGCATCGAACGCAACGCCTGGGCTAAATCGCGGCGCGTAGTATCACCGCTGGTATACCAAAGCGTGATTTTGGCCGGCACCCCACTTTTTTCTCGAATACCCTCACTGTTCAGCGCCCAACCGGCCTGTTCTAATATCTGTTTGGCTTTTTCGCTATCACCATCTTTAATGGCCGAATCTGGGTTATTCCATGGCAGCCCCTGTACACCTGTATAGGCAGGAATAGCATGACCCTCCATAATTTGGTCGGCCAGGAGTTGGCGGTTAATGGCATAGTTAATGGCACGGCGGATAGCAACATCAGCCGTTACATCATTACCAATCGGATAACCCTGAGCATCTTTCTTACCCGCCGGAGTGGTCGGGAACACGATGCCACGGTTTTCTACACTTGGCCGCACCCATAACTTCATGTTATTGACCGGACCTGCCGCCATCGATGGTGGAATGCGGACGACCCCTAACTGCCCACTTTGCGCCGCGGCAAAGGCACTGTCTTCATCAAGAAAAACAAAAATCAGTTTATCGAAATCATTCTTATTACCGGCATAATGAGGATTGGCTTCCACGATCATTTGCTGACCAGGTTGGAAGCTCACCAAACGGTACGGGCCAGCACCAATAGGGTTTTGTGCATAGGTTTTGGCATTATATTTATCAGCAGAAACGATCCCCAGCGATCCCAACACATTTACAAAAGTACTTTGTGGCGCTTTCAATTGGATTCGAATATTGAGGGGATCGATTTCTTCGGCGCGGAGGAAATTACCCATATCGACTTTACCGCCACTGGCAGCAGCATTGTTATAGGTAAACACCACATCTTTGGCCGTCAGAGGAGATCCATCAGAGAATTTGAGGCCCGGCTTGAGCGTCAGAGTCCAGGTTTTACCGTCGTTGCTGGTTTTATACTGGCTCAGCAGAAAATTATTCCAGCTAAGATCTTCATTTTGTTTTAGCAACGGGCTATGCAATAGCAGATAACTGCCATGACTCCAGCCTAGCATTGGGTCAAAGCCTTCGGTGGGTTCATCACCGATAGCCAGTTGCAGTGTATGTGTTGCGGCACTAACGGGAACAGAAAAAACACTGAGTAGGGCGGCTGTGAGTAAGGTAGTTCGGAGCCATAGACGTTTAGACATGAATCATCCTTTGATAAATTAGCCAGTGAATATAGGGCATTGCCTGTCAGGCAAAGATTCAACAAATAATTAAGCGTAGCACTAAACATTAATATGGGTAATAGATGTCTTTTTTAGTATTAAAGACCAATTTCACAACTTTAGTTAGAACTTAACAGCATTCAACTAACAAAAATCAGGTTTAGATGAGGTAAATCAAAAAAAACAAGACAGATCTAAAATTGATTATAAATAAAATTGATCTACATCTATAAAAACGACAAAGATAGTAAATGAAATAGTCGATATATTCCTTATAATATCGCCTTGCAACAAGATTCGCCGATTAGTACCCACAAACCAAGAGATATAGCCTATTAATTCATGGCCGCGTTATTTTCAATCAAGAAGATTAATTATCGAGCCATTGGTGCAATTTTTATTTTTCCGTCAAGCATCGGAACACTGCGAGGATATTAAGATAAGTTCCAATCGGGAATTATTACCCATTGAGGGAAATCTATCATAATAATGAGAGAAAGAGAGTGATTGAGTAGACATTCTTTCGCACCAGAATAATTTTTCTGACACAGATTATCCCTCACAGCCCTTTACACGCCCACCCACCTTGAAGGTAAAATACTTGAATATCTGGGTATACATATCGATGGACATATCACAGACCTTGTCACGATCAACATCGGGTGTAGCTGGATTTTCGGACACCTGTAAATCATTTCATGCACGAAGCCGCTCTGTCGCCAGTTCGGATTAATATACTGGTAATAAATAATGCTCCCAATCCCAATTAGAATAATACCCGCAGAATAGCACCCATATTATTACATTTATTTCTGTTACGTAATGCCGTTGCGATATCTGACAAAACCACACCGATACCTGGATATCATAACCTCCATCTAATTCACCGCTAAATCCTTTATGCGATAAATATTAAAGTAATGAAACTATACTACTTACACGTATATTAAAATTCACAATATGTAGTAGCTATTCTAGCGAACACACAAATTTACAGTGAATACTTAACCATTAGGCTGGTAGGTCATCTCGTAAAAATAAGCGCTAAACGGCAACTCATACAAAACTTGAGTACTCTCCAAAAGCGAAGGGAGGATTTTTGGCTCGCAGCGTGAATAGTCTTCTGTAGGATATTGGCGCTGACAGTATCCCCGAGGGCTATCGATAAAATCCATCTTAGGAATGCGTTTAAGCACTAAAACTTTCCCTTCACTGTTCCCCATTTGAGGTTCAATAAAAAAGAAGCTGAGCTGAGATATGAGCGCCGTAATGCTAATAGCCACTACGACTATCCACAGATAAATAGAACGCATACAGAATTCCTGCAATGAGTAAACACGATTACTCTATCAGCTAACCTATAATGAACGCCAAGAATAATAGCAGTGGTTGTCCATCGCAGGAGAAAAAGCACTTTTATATTCAAATATTGCAGCCACAGCTCACTGGATCCCTGGGTTTATCTATGTCCGTGATTTTCGTGTGCAGCGGTAACCCCTCATCACGCCAGCCGGTGACACCTCCTATCATCTCTTTAACCGCATAGCCAAGTTTGCTCAAATTAACGGCGGCGCGGTGAACACCGTTGCAGTGGGGACCAGCACAGTAAATCACAAATAATGTCTCTGGCGGATAGAGTGAAAGCAAAGTGGTATCCATTAATCGATGAGGAATATTGATAGCTCCCGGTAGGTGTAGCGTGGCAAACGCCGCCTCACTACGCACATCTACCAACACAAAATCTACATTACCTTGCTGCTGGCTGGTATAGACATCTGAGCAATCAGTTTCAAATGCTAAACGCTGGGAAAAGTACTGTAATGCGCGTTCTGCACAAGCCGCTGGGATCTGACTGACTAAACTGCTCATATGATTTCTCCATTCAATATTATGAAGCATCACTTTATGAAATGGCATTAGCCGATTACAGTGGCAGAAATGACAATAAACCACTGAGATACGCCAATGAATATTTCAACTGCATCAATATCTGCCAACAGACCAACGGAGGAGCCGGGATTAGTGGTGACGCTGGCTTACGACGGATTGTGCCTATTTGAGTTTGGTATTGCGCAGGAAATATTTGGTTTAGCTCGCCCTGAATTTGATTTTCCCTGGTACCGGCACCAAGTGGTCGGTGTAGAACAACACATCACTACGGCCAATGGCAGCCTACATATTCAAGTTGATACCGATTTGTCCCTACTGGAACAGGCTAAAACCATTGTGATACCCGGTTGGCGCAGCCCTGACGCTCTCCCTCCAACAGCACTTACCGAGGCTTTGCAGCAAGCAGTTGCACGTGGTGCACGCATTATATCCATCTGTTCTGGCGTTTTTGTACTGGCGGCTGCGGGGTTATTACAGGGGAAAAGCGCCACAACTCACTGGCGCTATACCGATTATCTGGCACAACACTATCCTGACATTCATGTCGATGCCAATGTGTTGTATGTAGATGAGGGGCAAATTATCACCTCTGCGGGTAGCAGTGCCGGTATTGATGCCTGCTTACATCTGATTACCCGTGATTTTGGGGCTAAAATCGCCAATCAGGTAGCACAGCGGTTAGTCATGGCTCCCCAGCGACGAGGCGGGCAACAGCAATTTATTCCGCTGCCGCTTGCCAAAGAAACGCATCGGGATATGGCAAAAATGATGCAGCAAGTGCGCGGGCAACTGGCCCAAAATTGGAGTGTCAGCCAAATGGCCGCCGAATTGGCGCTCAGTGACAGGACATTTTTACGGCATTTTTCTGCCGCCACGGGCCAATCACCCAAAATATGGTTACAGCACGAGAGAATGCACAAAGCGAAAGAATTACTAGAAAGGGATCAGATGAGTATTGCGAGGATTGCCGAATATTGCGGATTTCAGACCATTGAAGGTTTTAGAAATGCATTTCGCCAAAAAGTAGGGATCACACCTGCGGTGTATCGGCGGCAGTTTAAATATAACTAAGGGGAATATTCCAGAGTAATGAATCAATATCGACGATTTTAGAAAACTAAAAACCCCGCCGTGGCGAGGTTTTTAGGTTGTTGGTTAATCTTATTTAAGAGATAAGAATAATATTATTGAGGATATTATTGTCTGCTCCGGCTTAGGCCATCATCGCTATCGCAACTTTCCAACAATATTTTTTACCAACAATACGTTTACCAAAAAAAATCTGACCTGAGCCAGATTTAATTACAGCTAAACGTGATAGATAGCAGTGTAAATTACAGTGCTACTACGTTTACAGCTGAAGGGCCTTTCTGGCCTTGCTCGATGCTGAACTCTACGTTCTGGCCTTCATCAAGAGTTTTGTAATCAGTGCCCTGGATTGCAGAGAAATGTACGAATACATCTTTGCTACCGTCAGCAGGAGAAATAAAACCAAAACCTTTACCAGCGTCAAACCATTTTACTAAACCAGTCATTTTATTAGACATAGAGATATTTCCTTCATTATTTGTGCCAAAACGTGGCAATTGTGGTCTGCTGATCAAGAGTTACTTATGGGGGCACTAAAGAAGGAAATTCGTCGGAGAAGTGATGTCTAAAAAATATCGCTTTAACTAGGAACTGCTTTACTTAAATGGCTTACATAAATAGGTCTGTGCTACAAACCGATGAAGCTATTAACGCATGCTGAGATATTAATAGCAAGGCTTATTTATTTTGAGTATTAAATGAATGATAAAAACAAATCGTGCATAAATTATGATATACCCTAAATAATTCAAGTTGCAGGAAGGCAGCAACGAAATGAACCCACGGAGTTGAAATAACTCAATGACCTGGGTGAGTGATGGCAGCCAACGCACATGCAGTTTGAAGTATGACGGGTATAAAACCAACTGTCATACATCGTCCGGTGGCATCCTGTGCCGGGATAGAAAGACAGATTCTAGCGGGTGAGGTTATGCTCAGACTTCGTTATAATGCCAATGAAAATCGGAAGCCGTCATAAAGGAAAAGCAATGACAATGCGTGAGCTTGAAGTACAGTTTCTTAATGCAATGAGTGAGTTGCAGTCAACTTTTGAGAAGCAGCATCAGACATGGCAGGCAAGCTACAATGCATTGCAACATGAACTGGAGCAGTCAAAAGCACGGGAAACAGCATTGCGTGCTAAAAATGATATGTTGCTTAGAAAGCTTAATACTGCCAACACCTTGCCAGAACAACATTCATTAGTTAGGCAGATTAAAGTGTTAGGTGCACATCTTGATGCTCTGGCGAAAGATGCTGCCGCTTTCAATCATCATCTGAATAATCAGCAACAAAATAGCGATAATTTCAGTGGCGATAACCCTTAAACACTTCGTTGACTTTATCTACTCAGGCGATTTAACAGCCAGATAATTTTACGTTGTCAATTACACCTTTTATGGCGCAAAGAAACATTCAATGACGTGGATAATTATTGCTGTTTTGATCGTAGTTTTTATTGTCGGCTACCGTGTGTTGACATCAGATACCCGCAAAGCGGTGGATACACTGGCCAATTTACTGAAGATAAAACCGATTTACATTGAATCTATGTTGCAAGAGATGGGGCAACGTCAGACACAAATGTTTATCCGCTCCACCAGCAATGGCTATGCCGAGGATGTGAGAAAGGCAGCTTATCTGGTCTTTATTTACCAAACCTTTATCAAAGACTCTTCCGATGAAAATGTGATGCAATGGCGCAATACGCTGATTCGCTCACATATATCCCCAATGCTAACGGCCGAACATACCGAAGCGGCTTTGTTCTATTTCGCAGAACTGGATTTAGATGCCTTTGAATTGGCGCAATTCCGCCGACAATATAATATGCAGTTTAATCAGGAAGCTGACGCCGTATTGCATTGATTCTGGCGCTACGGCGCGGTGACATTTATTGCGCCAAGGCGAGCTAGTTTTACGGGTACATACTGTTTAGATAGCGCAATAACATTTCTCTTGAGCTAAAACCGTGGGCAATACCGTAGCGGTCATCAGCTTCACCGGCCAGATAGAGCGGAAACTCCACATACTTATCACTGATACGAATAGTTGCCGTGGGTGTGGCAAACAACAAGCTTTTATCTTTATGCGCTGGGTGAATAACCAATGCTGTCCTGCCCATTCGGGCTTCACGGTTAACATAAACGTAATGCTCCGCTTTACGATAACCGTAAGCCTGATCAACCGTATAATCCCGATCAAAACCGGCATTCTCCAGGACCTTAGCCACTTCATCTGGCCGTAAATACATTTATTTCCCCTCTTTTTGACTACTATTGAGCGACCTTACCGTAATAAATAAGGGAAACCACGTATTTATTGGCTCAAAACGACTATTTCGGAATAGTCTACACGCCATGTTCATCTCATCAGCGTTGTTTCTACTCGACTGGCGCGTTAATAATCCGTTGCTGGCGTGGTAGCGTCGCACGCCAAAACCACCACAAAAAGAGGCTGACTGAGTTACGGATAATAAAATCTTATTCCGCCCCCAGTGAGGGCTTGTTTTCACGCCATTGCGATGGGGTAATGCCCTTAACTCGCATAAACTCGCGATTAAAATTTGATTTAGTCTGGAACCCCGCCTCTAGCATAATATCGATCACTGGCAGCTCCGTACGCATCAATAGCATCGCGGCATGATCGACCCGCAACTGATTAACGTATTGCGAAACATTTTGCCCCGTTTGCTGATTAATGGCCTGCGACACTTTGCGCGGGGCAACACCAACTTTGCGCGCCAACGTTGATAAGTTGAGTTGACTCTCCAGATACAGATTATTTTTCTTTAAGGTCAATAAGATGACAGAGAAAAGCGCCTCCAGCGATTCAGCTAATGGCTTATCATCCATTACCGCCAACTCAGCCGACACCGCAGCAATCGGCTCTTCACGATGTGCGCTGGTCGCTAAGGTGTAGCACATTGCCAACGTAATCAAAAGGTTGCTCAAGCTGGCTATTAACCCAGCCTGATTTCCGGCAAAAAATGCATAGTCAGCACTGATAATGATATCGCCCACCCCCGACCCAATCAGCAAGATAGCCATCAGAAGCCATAACCGGTAGCTAAGCCAAATTTTTTCCACAGAGATCTGTTGCAAACGATCCTCACCAGGGCGCAAGTAAACCAGCACCGCAAGGCCATAAGACAAATAACTGATAATGACCATTGCATCGAGCCACTGCGGCGCGATCCAGACACAAATTGCCGTACCGATAGGGCCTAAAGCATGTATCCCAAGCTGGCGAATACCCGCCCTCCTCTCCCCGGTTGTACTGAGGAGTGCTAAATAAGTCAGCGGGGGGATAGTCATAGCGACGATAGGTTGTAAGCCATTAAACAGGGCAAGATGATAGCCATAGCGCAAGCCAATCAACCCGCTTTGTAATGCACAAACCAGCAATAGCAGCAGTAATAATCCTCTCTGCTTACCGGATTTAATCAAATGATAAAACAAACCAATACATAAAATTGATAACAGAAAAGAGACGGGAATCAGTGGCATAACCCTTGCCTTAACAAGTGGATATCGTGAATAACGGTTTTGTAGTGTAGACAGCCAGATAAGCGAAAACAAGCAGGTTCAGGGACTGGATCATGATCGAGGTCGCGGCTAAATGCTCTTCCCTCTAAGGTGACAAATAACTCAATCAGTCAGGATATTAAATCATGAAAAATGCTGTGCTGTGCTTCTGTTTTTTGCTGTTTTTCCCGATGGTCAGTTATGGCTGGCAAACAGCGGTTACTCACATTTCATTCAATGACACTCAACGCCAGCGCCAACTTGATAGCTTAATTTATTATCCAACGGCGAAACAGGGAACAACGTCCCTACTGGGTGATAGTGCCGTCTTCAACGGTATCTCGGTTTTACCTGATGCCCCCCTTGCCACAGGCCAATTTCCATTGATTGTCCTCAGCCACGGCAGTGGTGGCAACAATATCAGTATGGCGTGGTTGGCAGATAAGTTGGTGCAGCAAGGTATGGTGGTAGTCGCAGCCAATCACCCAGGCAGTACCACTGGTAACTCTATACCGGCCAAATCGGCACAGCTATGGTTACAAACTGAAGATATCTCTTTTATTATTAGCGCATTACTGTCTGATTCGCGCTGGAAGTCGGTACTGGATAATCAGCCTATTGGGGTAATTGGCCATTCGAAAGGGGGTTATAGTGCTATTGCGGCATTGGGTGCAACGCTTTCATTTCCACGTTTCATTGCCAGCTGCCAACAGCAGCCCGAACAAGCCAACTGCCAGTTTTATACCCGTGCGGAGGTAAAATTAAAGGCACTTCCAGTGCGGAAAATTGAAGGGAATTATGCTGATAAACGTTTACGTTTTGCGGTCGCTTTGGATCCCGGCATGGTGCCTTTTTATCAAAACAGTAGCCTGTTTCATTTAACAGCCCCACTGCTTCTGATTAATGCTCACTATTTTATCTCACCAAATATGGCACTAAATCTGGGCGGGAGTGAGTGGATAAAGCGGCTTAATCCGCCAGGTATAACCACAATAACCTTAGCCCACAGCGGACATTTCGATTTTCTGCCAACCTGTAAACCGACAGCCCGCGCAGTTTTGGCAGAGGAAGGCGAAGACTTTATCTGTGCGACGTCAGTGACGGAAAGAGAGAAGTTACATCAGCAAACGGTTCAACAGATTGTTGAGTTCCTGCATCAACAACATATTTTGCACTGATATTTCAATATGATAATGGTGACGCACAAACCATCCAAACTGTGCGAGACTAAATAAAGGTGTCGGTAAGAAACAGCACACAGGCAAGTGATACACCACATAGGGTCATCACACTGAAAATCAGCTCGAACAGATAACGATTGATCATGATGGTTAGCCTATAAAAAAAGACACCCGGCGTTAACCGGGTGTCTGGAATTGGCTAGACTGTGCGGTACTTAGTAGCCCGCATTCCGGCATAATTATGCTGCTGGCGCTGTTGCTGATTTTTTAACAGCTTTATGGTGTTTTTTAGCGGCTTGGGCTTTCTGAGCTGGCTGAGCTGGCGCTTTTTTCACGTGTTTTTTAGCGGCCTGTGCTTTTTGAGCAGGTGCTTTTTTCACATGTTTTTTAGCAGACTGTGCTTTTTGTTCTGTGGTTTGTTTGGTTGCTTTATGTTTTTTATGGTGAGTTGCTTTAGCTGGTGCTGCATTTTCTGCGGCAGGCGCAGCAGTAGTGCTGGTTGCAGCTGGTGCTGCTGTAGCGGCCGCAGTAGTTTCAGCAGCGAAAGCAACAGAAGACAGACCCATGGTTGCAGCAACGATCAGCGCTAATACTTTTTTCATTTTAAAATCCTCAGAGTTTGTTTCGCTAAGCCCCCGGTGGGGCCGTTGAAAGAATCATAGAGGAATCAATTTTTCCTTTCCGTGAGTCATTGGTTTCGCTAAGTAACCAAATGTACAAAGTAATAGTGATTATTATTTACGCCATACATTATGAATCACGCTATTTAAAAGCAGCCCTGTTCGGGAGGCATGGTGGTTAATTCTCCCCTCACCTTCGGATTAGTCCTGAAGCGCATGTCACAGCGACGTGATGGACTATGCTTAATGTTCATCAGGCAAAACGGAGAGTCAAATGTTCAAGAAATCAGAAAAAATTGAAAGAGATCTCAATCAGGACGTGACCCTTCTGGCAGATACTCTTGACGATGTATTGCGTTCATCAGGTGAGAAAACCAAAGAGGAACTGACCAAAGTGCGCCACAATGCCGAAGGTGTATTACGTGATGCGCGAGCGCGTTTCAACGGTTCGACCAGCCTAAAACAGCATGCCCGAGATGTTGCAGGTAACGCAGATGACTACATCCGCGACAAACCATGGCAAGGTGTCGGTATTGGTGCTGCGGTCGGTATCGTTCTGGGTGTGCTGTTAGCACGCCGTTAAAAATAATCTGATAGCTGATAAATCGCCGGTATTTTATCCCCCTCATTGCTGTGTCTACTTATAGGGATGACGATATCTGGCAGTTTGGTTAATCGGTGGCCCCAGTGATAATAGATGCACTGCGGGCCAATTCATTTACTCGGTAAATGGTGGTTATTAAGCAGACATAGAAGTAATAACTTTGGCCAATAGGGTCACCAGCCGATCAGTTTCTGCCACAGAAGTGAGATTAGTAAATCCCATCAACAATCCATTTCTACCGGTTACCTGGCTCGTTTCCGCCAACGCCCAATCTGATAGCGCCTGAACCGCTAACCCTTGCTGCCGCGCCCGTATTGCTACGGCATAATCAGCAAAACCCTTATCCAATCGCGCCAGTAATTGTATCCCTCCAGCTTGCTGTTCAACCTCAACAACGCCTGCCAACTGACGCCTCAGACTTGTCGATAGCATCTCACGCCGTTCGGCATATAAATGACGCATACGTTTCAGATGGCGATAAAAATGCCCCTGATTGATAAACTCCGCCACACTGGCCTGTATCAGTGGTGGGCTGGTACAAATGCGTAACTGGCATCGCTGATTAAATAGTGCCACCCGTTCTGCTGGAACGACCAGATAAGCCAGCCTCAGTGCCGGAAACATCACTTTGCTGAAGGTACCGGCATAGAGCACCCGCCCCTGCCGGTCCAACGTTTTCAACGGTGGCAGTGGCCGCCCTTGATACCTGAACTCACTGTCATAGTCATCTTCAATAATCCATGCATGCTGCTGATCGGCCCAATCCAACAGGGCAATACGTCGTGCCAGACTGAGCGCCACCCCTAACGGGCTTTGATGGGCTGGGGTGACGATGGCAAAACGTGCCTGGGGGCAGTCGTTAATTGCCGCACCGACATCCATTCCGTCCTGATCAACTGCGACCGGATGCGGAATAAGCCCAGCTTCGCGAATCAGTTGCCGTGTCACAGGATAGCCGGGGTCCTCCAACCAGCCACGATCGCCCGGTTGCAGTAAGGTACTGATCACCAGATCCAGCAATGACTGATAGCCTGAGCAAATAAAAACTTGTTCAGGCTGGCAACTCACCCCGCGTGATAACTGTAAATAATGTGCTATTGCTTCGCGCAATAACGCAAGCCCGGTAGCGGGGGGATGTCCAAGGGATGATGCGGTGAGATTATGTAACTGTTTGGCCATGATTCGCCCCCATTGCGCTCGGGGGAAAGCGTCCAGCGCCGGTAATCCTAGCTCGAAGGGCCGCGCCACCGGACTAACCGTTGAGACTTTATTCACCACAACAGGCTGCGCACTCTGAGTTAATGGCAGCAAAGGGGTATCACGTAACTGAGCGGAAACGTAAGTCCCACTCTGCCCACGACTTTGCAAATACCCCTCGGCAATTAATTGACCATAGGCATTTTCCACCGTACCTCGTGCTACCCCCACTTCACTGGCTAGCACCCGAATCGAGGGTAACCGCGAGTCAGGCAGCAATGCTCCTTGCACGATGGCATCTTTAATACGCTGATAAAGCTGACGGTAGACCGGCTCGTTTTGTTGGCTATCCAGGCTCAGAAGATGTGAAAAAGACCTCATCATGACCCACTAAAATAAGTAATTTATGGCTCTATAGTATAGGTCATCACAGCGCTAGAGTAGCGCCATACTCTACGGTACCTCACAGGAACATATCATGGTTGAACAACGTCTTTATTTTTCCGAACTTTCACCTACAACCTATAAAGCACTGGTTAATGCGTCTCTCTCGTTAGATAAGAGTTCATTACCTAAGGCATTGATAGAAATGATTTTTATGCGGGTATCACAAATCAACGGCTGCGCATTCTGCTTGAATATGCACGGTAAATTCTTGCGTGAGAACGGTTTTGATAATGCCAAAATGGATGTGATAGCTGGCTGGCGACTCAGTAATGCATTTACTGAAGCAGAAAGAGCAGCATTAGACTGGGCAGAAGCGGTGACTTACATCACCACCAGTGGCACACCTGATAATATCTTCGACGCCTTAAAAGTACATTTTACCGATGCTGAAATTTCCGATTTAACTTTTGCTATCAGTATCATGAATGCCTTTAACCGCTTAGCCGTCAGCCTGCGCCAGTAAATCATCTTGCCCGCAACAACTCCGCAATAGAAATATTTTTATCCTCCTTATTATTACTAAATCTACCGCCAGCCCCGTGCTGGCGGCCCTGTCGCTGAACAATGCATGAATTCTCAATAAATAACTACATGTAGTGTAGTTGAATTAAATAAACACTAGATATAGTATTTGTTTTATCACCTACGGAAATGAAACCGCAGTTGATTATCAGAGGCAGGTCGTCGCGGCACCTTAACAACCTGACTAATCCGCCTTTCCTCATTACAAAAGGTAAATGCGAATCATGAGTATTATTATTTACAGTAAACCTGATTGTGTCCAGTGCAATGCCACTTACCGAGCATTCGACAAACAAGGAATATCCTATCAAAAAATTGATTTAACAGCAGATTTGCAAGCATTAAATCATGTGAAATCTCTTGGTTATCAGCAGGTGCCAGTGATTATTGCCGGCAATGAACATTGGTCCGGCTTCCGCCCTGACAAAATTAACGCACTGGTTCAGGCCGTCAGTGCCTGATGGGGGGAAAAGATGAATCCGCTGGTCTATTTTTCCAGCTCTTCGGAGAACACTCACCGTTTTGTCGAAAAGTTAGCACTCCCGGCAATACGTATCCCTATTGCCGGTGCCCGGAAAACACCGCAGATCGAGCAGCCCTATATTTTGTTAGTGCCCAGTTATGGCGGTGGCAGCCCGATAGGAGCAGTACCGATTCAGGTGATCCGTTTTCTAAATGATCCACACAACCGTTCATTGATTCGCGGCGTTATTGCGGCGGGTAACACTAATTTTGGCGACGCCTATTGTCTGGCAGGGAAAATCATCTCCCAAAAATGTCAGGTTCCTTATCTGTATCGTTTTGAACTACTGGGTACAGCAGAAGATGTGGCTAACGTGCGCAAGGGAGTAACTGAATTTTGGCAACGACAGAACTGAATATCACTGATCCATCCAGTAGCGAGCTTGACTATCACTCACTGAATGCGATGCTAAACCTCTATGATGCTGATGGACGTATCCAGTTTGATAAAGACCGGTTGGCGGCACGTCAATATTTCTTGCAACACGTCAATCAAAACACCGTGTTCTTCCACAATTTGCAAGAAAAACTCGATTATCTGGTCGAAGAACGATATTACGAGAAAGAGGTGCTGGCTCAGTACGATTTCAGCTTTATCAAAAGCTTATTCCAGCAGGCCTATAGCAAAAAATTTCGTTTTCCCACTTTCCTTGGCGCCTTTAAATATTACACCAGCTATACCCTGAAAACCTTTGATGGCAAACGTTATCTGGAACGCTACGAAGACCGTGTTTGCATGGTGGCGCTGACACTGGCAGCAGGTGACCCGACACTGGCGCAAGAACTGGTAGAAGAGATAATCTCTGGTCGATTCCAACCGGCCACCCCGACATTCCTCAATTGTGGTAAAAAACAGCGTGGTGAGCTTGTCTCCTGCTTCTTGTTACGCATTGAAGATAATATGGAATCAATTGGCCGCTCCATTAACTCAGCACTGCAATTGTCCAAGCGTGGCGGCGGGGTCGCTTTCCTGCTAAGTAATATTCGTGAAGTCGGTGCGCCAATCAAACGGATTGAAAACCAATCCTCCGGCGTCATCCCTATCATGAAAATGCTGGAAGATGCCTTTTCTTATGCTAACCAGTTGGGCGCACGGCAAGGTGCGGGGGCAGTATATCTCCATGCCCATCATCCCGATATTTTACGTTTTCTGGATACCAAACGCGAAAATGCCGATGAAAAAGTTCGAATCAAAACTCTCTCCTTAGGCGTGGTTATCCCGGATATTACCTTTGAGTTGGCGAAGAATAACGAAGAAATGTACCTGTTCTCTCCTTACGATGTAGAACAGGTTTACGGTTTACCGATGTCAGAAATCAGCATCAGCGAAAAATACCGCGAGATGGTCAATGACAAGCGCATCCATAAAAGCAAAATCAAGGCACGCGAGTTCTTCCAGATTCTAGCCGAGATCCAGTTTGAATCCGGCTATCCCTACATGATGTTTGAGGACACAGTTAATCGCGCCAATCCGATTAAAGGTCGAATCAATATGAGTAACCTGTGCTCAGAAATTTTGCAGGTTAATTCACCAACCGAATACAATGACGATCTTAGCTATCGCCATATCGGTAAAGATATCTCTTGTAACCTTGGTTCGATGAATATCGCGCATACCATGGATTCACCAGACTTTGGCAAATCGATTGAAACCGCTATTCGTGGGCTGACTGCCGTCTCCGATATGAGCAATATCCGCTCAGTACCTTCTATCGAGAAAGGTAATCAAGAATCCCATGCCATTGGCTTGGGGCAGATGAATCTGCACGGTTATCTGGCCCGCGAGCGTATTTTCTACGGCTCTGAAGAGGCGCTCGATTTTACTAATATCTACTTTTATAGCGTGGTATATCACGCCATCCGCGCCTCGAACCAACTGGCAATAGAACGAGGCCACCACTTTAAAGGCTTTGATGAGTCAGATTATGCCTCGGGTACTTATTTCACAAAATATATCGAGCAGAGCTGGCTGCCTAAAACCGCCAAAGTACAGGCACTATTTGCTCAGGCAGCTATTGTACTGCCCGACCAGCAAGATTGGGCCGCGTTACGCCAATCAGTGATGGAACACGGTATTTATAACCAGAACTTGCAGGCGGTGCCGCCTACCGGTTCTATTTCCTATATCAATCACTCGACATCGAGCATTCACCCGATTGTCTCACCGATTGAGATTCGCAAAGAAGGCAAGATTGGCCGAGTCTATTATCCCGCACCTTATATGACTAACGATAACCTTGAATATTATCAGGATGCTTATCAGATAGGGCCGGAGAAAATCATCGATACCTACGCTGAGGCAACACAGCATGTCGATCAAGGGCTATCACTGACCCTGTTCTTCCGTGATACCGCCAGTACCCGCGATATTAATAAAGCGCAAATTTATGCCTGGAAGAAAGGGATTAAGACCATTTATTACATCCGGCTGCGTCAGATGGCGCTTGAAGGCACTGAAGTCGAAGGTTGTGTTTCTTGCTCGCTGTAATTCGCGGCACTGAATGAATAAAAATGGTTGATAAGGAAAATGATATGAACGCAGTAAAACCGATAACACACGTCAGTGCCATTAACTGGAATAAGATTGAAGACGATAAAGACCTAGAAGTATGGAACCGCCTGACAGCTAATTTCTGGTTGCCGGAAAAAGTCCCACTATCAAATGACATTCCCTCTTGGGCAACGCTGACACCTAATGAACAACAGCTTACGATTCGGGTTTTTACCGGCCTGACACTGCTGGATACTATTCAGAATACATTGGGTGCGCCGGCACTGATTAAAGATGCCATTACCCCCCATGAGGAAGCGGTATTCTCGAATATCAGCTTTATGGAGGCGGTCCATGCTCGCTCTTATAGCTCTATTTTTTCTACTCTTTGCATGACATCTGATGTGGACGATGCCTATCGCTGGAGTGAAGAGAATGACCCACTACAAAATAAAGCCAATATTATCTTACAGCACTATCATAATGATGACCCACTGAAGAAAAAGATAGCCAGTGTATTTCTGGAATCATTTTTATTCTATTCCGGTTTCTATTTACCGATGTATTGGTCCAGCCGGGCAAAATTAACCAACACTGCCGATCTTATTCGATTAATCATCCGTGACGAGGCAGTGCATGGTTATTATATCGGCTACAAATTTCAGAAAGGGTTGGAGAAAGTCGACAATAGTCGCCGCCAGGAAATAAAGAACTTTGCCTTCGATCTGCTGCAAGACTTATATGACAATGAGGTGCGTTACACCGAGGATCTGTATGATAAGGTTGGCTGGACCGAAGATGTCAAAAAGTTCCTTCATTATAATGCTAATAAAGCATTAATGAATTTAGGTTATGAAGCCTTATTCCCTACCAGTCAGGCAGCAGTCAGTCCGGCCATTCTGGCGGCATTATCACCAAATGCAGACGAGAATCACGATTTCTTCTCCGGTTCTGGCTCCTCTTATGTGATTGGTAAGGCAGTCAACACCGAAGACGAAGATTGGGATTTTTAAGCGTTCCCTATCGGTGCCCCACCCTCACTTTTATGGCATAAAAATGAGGCGATCCACATCCACTGGCAGCCGCAGCAAGGCTGCCCTCTATTTGGTGATGATTTAATGCCTCAATCACCTTGTAAACTCACCACCACTCATCCGCTATATTTACCTACGCAATGAACAGAACCACAACTAAAAACTGAAATTATTACCTGACTACTAATTTAGGCGCAGGCCAGTATATAAGGGGGATTCAGCATGTCTCTTGTGACGATAAAAATGTCATATCAGCACGATGACGGATGCTCAAGCCCAAGGCTGACCACAAGAAAAATCGAGGGAATATAATCAATAACAGTATATTCAATAGAATGAATATATATGGACAATATTCAGGCTATTAACTGGCTAATTATAGCCCACTCAGCATATCAATATTAAGCAAGATGTGAACATCAAAAAACCACAATATTAACGTATATAAATTAACAGATTAAAAAGATATATCCTGGGATAAGGTCTATTACAATTCAGATTATAAGAACATTGAGGGTTGTCTCAGATTCTCATTGTGTTAGGGTATATGGCGCTCTATTTTTTCATCAGGATAACATTGATCGAATAAACATAATTCAAAATTGACAGAGGAATACACCAGCTGCATGGCAATTAAACTCGAAGTAAAGAATCTATATAAAATATTTGGTGAGCATCCAGAACGGGCTTTTAAGCTGCTTGAATCAGGTAAGAATAAAGAGCAGATATTTGCCAAAACTGGTTTGTCCGTTGGCGTTAAAGATGCCAATCTGGCCATTGAAGAAGGCGAGATATTCGTCATCATGGGGTTATCCGGTTCTGGTAAATCCACCCTGGTACGCCTTCTCAATCGTCTGATAGAACCCACCCGTGGAGAAGTACTGATCGATGGCGAAGATATTGCCAAAATATCTGATAGTGCCCTGCGCACCGTACGCCGTAATAAGATCAGTATGGTCTTTCAGTCCTTTGCATTAATGCCCCATTTGAATGTTCTCGATAACACCGCATTCGGTATGGAGCTGGCTGGCGTCCCTTTGCAGGAACGTCACGACAAAGCGCTGGAAGCACTGCGTCAGGTGAGTCTGGAAAGCTACGCCCACTCCTACCCCGATGAACTTTCCGGCGGGATGCGTCAGCGCGTCGGTTTAGCCCGGGCGATGGCCAATAACCCTGACATCTTATTAATGGATGAGGCCTTTTCAGCGCTAGACCCCTTAATACGTACAGAAATGCAAGATGAGCTGGTCAAATTACAGGCCAAACATCAAAGGACCATTGTCTTTATCTCTCATGATTTGGATGAAGCCATGCGCATTGGTGATCGTATCGCCATTATGCAGGGCGGCGAAGTAGTACAGGTCGGCACCCCGGATGAAATACTGAATAATCCGGCTAATGACTATGTGCGCACCTTCTTCCGTGGCGTCGATATCAGCCACGTCTTTAGTGCCAAGGATATCGCGCGCCGTCGCCCGGTATCATTAATTCGTAAAACTCCGGGTTTCGGCCCTCGTTCAGCGTTAAAACTGCTTCAAGATGAAGACCGCGATTATGGCTATGTGCTGGAACGCGGGCAGAAGTTTATTGGCGTGGTATCGATAGATTCACTGAAAAAAGCCTTGGCGGAGAGCCAGTCGCTGGATAGTGCCTTACTGGCCGATCCAGCGCCGGTTCCCGCAGATATGCCCCTCAGTGAGTTGATTTCACTGGTTGCCCAGGCCCCGTGTGCGGTCCCTGTGGTCGGTGAAGACAACAGTTATATCGGTATTATTTCCAAAGCCATGCTGTTGCAGGCTTTAGATAAGGAGACGCCAAATGAGTGATCCAATTCAAAGCAGTACCCCCGTAGACAGTAATCCTTGGGCGACGGATGCGGCAGCTTCAGCAGCACCGGCGGCAACAGATACCGCCCCTCAGACACTGTCAGCCGCTGTTGACCCGTGGGGAGCGAGCATGGCTGAGGGTAGCCATGCCGCCAGCAGTACCAGCCATGAGGTTGCTTCTCAGGCCGTTCAGAGCACTGCGACACAAAGTACCGATTGGTTGAATAGTACTCCGGCCGCTGCTCCCGAGCATTTCAGTCTGATGGATCCGTTTCATAACACCTGGGTGCCACTGGATTCCTGGGTCACCCACGGTATCGACTGGGTTGTGCTGCATTTTCGCCCCCTGTTCCAGGGCATTCGCGTGCCGGTTGATTTTATTCTCAGTGGCTTTCAGCACCTACTACTGGGTATGCCAGCACCGATCGCCATTCTGGTTTTCGCGCTGATCGCCTGGCAGTTCTCCACCTTAGGAATGGGCGTAGCAACCCTGATATCACTGGTTGCTATTGGCGCTATCGGTGCGTGGTCACAAGCAATGGTGACACTGGCGCTGGTTCTGACTTCGCTGTTCTTCTGTATTCTTATCGGGCTACCGATGGGGATATGGCTGGCACGCAGTAATAATGCCGCACGTATAATTCGGCCGTTACTGGATGCCATGCAGACTACACCGGCATTCGTTTATCTGGTGCCCATCGTCATGCTGTTCGGTATCGGTAACGTCCCCGGCGTGGTCGTGACCATCATCTTTGCTCTGCCACCCATTGTTCGTCTGACCATTTTGGGCATCAAACAGGTACCAGAAGATCTTATCGAAGCCGCTGAATCCTTTGGTGCCAATCCACGCCAATTACTGTTCAAGGTGCAGTTACCGCTGGCGATGCCAACCATCATGGCGGGTGTGAACCAAACCCTGATGCTGGCACTGTCGATGGTAGTCATCGCCTCGATGATTGCTGTAGGGGGCTTAGGTCAAATGGTACTGCGCGGTATTGGCCGCCTTGATATGGGGCTGGCCGCAGTCGGCGGTGTCGGTATTGTGATTCTGGCGATCATCCTTGACCGCCTGACCCAATCATTAGGCCGCGATCGCCGTACCAAAGGCATTGGCCTCTGGTATACAGCCGGCCCGATTGGTCTTATCACCAAACCTTTTAGAAATACTAAGTAATTTCAAATTATTACGCTCAAATTTAAGCGTAATTGTCGCAGGCAGTTTGGACATGGACAGCGCGCAATCACCGCAATGTACACATAGTACGTAAGGATGATGAGCACTGTCCTCGTTCAAAATGGCAAGTAAAATAGCTTAAAAAGGAACAACTATGCGTTCGACAGGAATCTGGGCCTTGGCCCTCACCACACTGATCAGCACTCAGTTATCCGCCGCAGAATTACCGGGCAAAGGCATCACTGTCCAGCCGCTGCAAAGTACCATTTCGGAAGAGACCTTCCAGACCTCTCTGGTCAATAAAGCCTTGGAAAAACTCGGTTACGATGTCCAACCGACCAAAGAAGTAGATTACAACGTCGCGTATTCAACTATCGGCGCAGGTGATGCCACCTATCTGGCGGTAAACTGGGAACCACTGCATAACGACCAATATAATGCTGCCGGTGGCGATGCCAAATTTTATCGTCAGGGTAACTATATTGAAGGATTGGCACAGGGTTATCTGATCGATAAAAAAACCGCTGATAAATACCACATTACCAATATTGAGCAGCTAAAAGATCCGAAAATCGCCAAATTGTTTGATGCTAATAACGATGGTAAAGCCGATCTAACCGGCTGTAACCCAGGTTGGGGCTGTGAAGCGCCGATAAATCATCAGATCAAAGCTTATGGTCTGAGCGATACCGTTATCCATAATCAGGGTAACTATGCCGCGATGATTGCCGATACGATTACACGTTACAAAGAAGGCAAACCAATCCTGTATTACACCTGGACACCTTATTGGGTCAGTGATGTATTGGTGCCGGGCCGTGACGTAGTATGGTTGCAGGTTCCATTCTCTTCCCTGCCAGATAAAACTATCGACACCAAGCTGTCTAACGGTGCGAACTACGGCTTCCCACCGAGTGTGATGCATATCGTGGCTAACAAAAAATGGGCTGAAGCTAACCCGGCCGCCGCTAAGCTGTTCTCTATCATGAAATTATCGATTAATGATGTGAATGCTCAGAACATGCGGATGCACGCGGGTGAATCGTCAGATGCCGATATTGAACGTCATGTGAATGGTTGGATTCAGGCCCATCAGGCCACCTTTGATGGTTGGGTAAAAACAGCCGCGCAAGCAGGTAATGCGAAAGCTACGCAGTAAATTCTACAATGGGTTTATTGATGTGTTACCCAAGGGGGGGAGTTCTATTATTTTGCCCCCCAGCGGCTTCAAGTACCAAGGGTATACCCAAAGTAATTGGAGTTGCAGGTAGGCAGCAAGCGAATGCATCCCAATGAGCTTACACAGTCAAGTGATTTGGGTAAGTGAGCGTAGCTAACCCCCCAGCGGCTTCAAGTACCAAGGGTATAGATACAACGAAGCCCTGAGTTAGCAATAACTCAGGGCTTCTGAATGTTGGCGGTGCGGACGGGACTCGAACCCGCGACCCCCGGCGTGACAGGCCGGTATTCTAACCGACTGAACTACCGCACCACGCTGCTGTTCCGGTTAAGAACGAGACGGATATTACGTATGGAATGCAATCTCGTCAATACTTTTTCCAGCAAAATAAGCCGGTTGCGCAGTTTTTCATCTGGAAATCATTTTATTCTGCATTTGCACTATCTTCCGATTCAAGCGGCATCCGCCACAAACAACTGCCACCCTTCTTCATCACCAAATCCAGACGCGATTCATGGGCTGACAACTCCTCTTCAGCCGCATAAATTACTTTCAACGCAGATGCTGGCCGGGTAATACGCTGGATATTTTCAGAAGAATCATTCTGCGACTGATCACCTTCCATAGAGAAAGACAGAGACGTCTGGCCGCCGGTCATCGCCAGATAAACTTCTGCCAGAATTTCGGCATCGAGTAATGCGCCGTGCAACGTTCGCTTGGTATTATCTATCAGATAGCGATCGCATAACGCATCAAGGTTATTACGCTTGCCGGGGAACAGGCGGCGCGCCAATAACAGGCTATCGGTGATGGTACAGAAGGTTTCCGTTTTCGGAATATCCTGCTGCAACATACGGAACTCGTAATCCATAAAGCCGATATCAAACGCCGCATTATGAATGACTAGCTCAGCACCACGGATAAACTCGAGAAACTCCGGTGTAATATCAGCAAATGTGGGTTTATCGGCCAGAAACTCATCACTGATACCATGGACACCGTAGGCCTCTGGGTCGACCAGACGGTCCGGTTTCACATACACATGGAAGTTTCTGCCGGTCAGACGGCGGTTGATCACTTCAACAGCACCGATCTCAATAATCCGATGGCCTTCATAATGAACGCCCAGCTTATTCATACCAGTGGTTTCAGTATCCAGAACAATCTGTCTGGTCGGGGTAACTTGCATATTGCCAGTGCTCATAGCGCTCGTTTATGTCAGACTTAACGTTTAAACAGATAGGAAGAGTCTACCAGAGATGACTAAACAGGTAGAAATTTTCACCGACGGATCTTGCCTTGGCAATCCTGGCCCCGGTGGTTATGGCGCAATTATGCGTTACAAACAACATGAAAAGACCTTTAGTGCTGGCTACCGTTTGACAACCAACAACCGTATGGAGTTGATGGCTGCTATCGTCGCCTTGGAGGCATTGACATCACCTTGCCACGTGACGCTCAGCACTGACAGCCAATACGTGCGTCAGGGCATCACACAATGGATCCACAACTGGAAAAAGCGCGGGTGGAAAACCACAGACCGCAAACCGGTACGTAACGTCGATTTATGGCAACGGCTGGATCTGGCAATCCAAGGCCATACCGTACAATGGGAATGGGTTAAAGGCCATGCTGGCCATCCTGAAAATGAGCGCTGCGATGAACTGGCACGTCTTGCGGCCAATTCACCGACACAAGACGATATTGGTTATATCCCCAACTAACTCTTCTTACCTGACGTTGCCACGGTATTAGTGGCTTTCACACACCGAATCAAGGTTGGTCGCGATAACTTTTGGTTGCGCCAACCGCACGGCTAAACCAAGGCTTACGTGCACCAAACTTCATCGGATTAAATGTCAAAGGTATGGTGCGCTTACGGGCCACAATCAGGCTGACACACCCCAGCGCATGTAGATGGGTGCTGATAAAGCGCCCACCTTCTTTATGCCAGGGTAAAACGTGAAAGCACGACATATGCATAACTTCATAATTCAGCAAACTCAGCCAATCCAGCAAACGCATCTGAGTAAACATTCGGCTAATATAAGGCTGCCGCTGGCGTAATATTGGCACCAGCTTGCCGGCACCCAGCACACTCATCGGATTGAAGTTACTGATAATCAACCAGCCGTCATCAATAAGCACCCTATCTGCTTCACGCAAAATACGATGTGGGTCAGTGGCATAGGCTAAAGAATGAGATAACAGACAGGCGTCCACTGACTTTTCAGCAAAAGGTAACTGGTATGGGCTGGCCAGCACCTGCATATTAGTACCTTGTTCCCCCACATTAACCTGATGGGAGATAGCACATTTATCGCTGGCGATTTCCGCACTCAACTGGCCTATTTTCAACAGATGAAAACCAAATAGCTTCGGCCACCAAGGTTGTAATTGCTGTTCGAGCGCTGCGCGATAATACTCTCCCCAAGGTAACTCCGCCCAAGATGCAGGCGCATCGATCTGTTGGTGTGTTTGCGCTGGTTTCATGTTTCTACCCAATAGATTTCAAGGTGCAGGAAGGTGGCAAGTAAGTGAACCCCGATAAGCTAACCCCCGTAAGTGATGCGGATGAACGGGAGCCGCCAATACACCTGCGATTTGAAAGATGACGGGTATATTATCTTCTTTCACACTCAAGCGGTTGCCAACAAAAAAGAGGTATCCAATGAATCTTATCAGTATTCCGGCATTTCAAGACAATTACATTTGGTTATTGGCAAACCCACAAAAACACTGCGTTATTGTTGATCCGGGTGAATCAGCGCCGGTGCTGTCTGCACTGGCACAAGGCCAATACACTCCTCAGGCCATCCTGCTCACCCATCACCACAACGATCACGTCGGTGGTGTGGCACAATTACACCGCCATTTCCCCAATATTCCCGTCTATGGCCCGCAGGAAACAGCAAATAAAGGTGCGACAGTTATCGTAAATGGGGGTGATCACCTGACAATTGATGGTCAAAACTACACCATTATCGCCGTCCCTGGCCATACCCTTGGGCACATTGCATACTACAGCGAACCTTATCTTTTCTGCGGCGACACGCTTTTTTCTGCCGGCTGCGGCAGACTATTTGAAGGCACACCAGAGCAAATGTATGCGTCAATTCAACGGCTGGCGCAGCTTCCCGCTGAAACCTTAATTTGCAGCGCGCATGAATATACTCTCGCAAATCTTAAGTTTGCCCGTTTCATTTTGCCCGCAGATCAAGATATTGCTACATATCAACAACAAATCATGCAATTACGGGCAAAAAACCTACCTAGTTTGCCGGTAAAATTGCAATTAGAGCGTAAAATTAATGTTTTTTTACGTTGCGATGACATTGATTTACAAAGGAAAATAGGCGTTATCTCGCCACCAGCCTCACTTGCTTCAGTTTTTTCCGAATTACGCGCCCAGAAAGACCGCTTCTGAGCTTTTAGTTGTGTTTTTTGTCGAAGCAAAGTATGATTGGTCGTCTTTTAAGCAACTGACATTGACACACACATGAAGACCAAAGCGATATTTCTCGCCTCAGTCTTGCTTGTTGGGTGCCAGGCGTCCAAGCAGGACGTACAGGTTCCCGTACAGCATGCGCAGAGTTTGTCTTCAGCAGGTCAAGAGAGTGAAGCAGGAGAGTACACAAATAGCGTCCGAGAGGGCAGCGCGCGATGGCTTGATAGTGAAAGTGGCCTCGCGCAGCAAGATTTGTGGAACTTCATTAGCGACGAGCTGAAGATGAAGGTTCCGGAAAATTCCCGGATCCGTGAACAAAAGCAAAAATACTTAAGAAATAAGAGCTATCTCCACGATGTAACATTACGGGCAGAGCCGTACATGTACCTGATAGTCGAGCAGATTAAGAAACGTAAGATGCCGATGGAACTGGTACTGCTACCCATAGTGGAGAGCGCTTTTGACCCACACGCGACATCATCCGCCAACGCCGCAGGGCTATGGCAGATAGTGCCGAGTACAGGTCGAAACTATGGCTTGAAACAAAACCAATGGTATGACGGCCGCAGAGATGTGGTTGCGTCTACCAAAGCAGCGCTTGATATGATGGAGCGCCTGAACAAAATGTTTGACGGTGACTGGTTGTTAACAGTCGCTGCTTATAACAGTGGTGAAGGCAGAGTCATGCAAGCGGTTAAGGCTAATAAGGCAAAGGGTAAACCGACCAACTTTTGGGCATTGTCGCTTCCACGTGAAACGTCAATTTATGTTCCAAAAATGCTGGCCTTGGGTGATTTAATCAAGAACAGCAAAAAGTACGGTATAAACTTGCCAGAACCCGACAAAGACCGTGCATTAGCACGTGTTGATGTAGGTCAGCAGATACAGCTAACTCAGGCGGCTGAGATGGCGGGGATGTCACTTACTAAGTTGAAATCCTTTAATTCTGGGTATAAGCGCAATGTAACGGCACCTGATGGACATGGTCCTCGTTATATTATGTTGCCAAAGGCCCATGCTGAGCAGCTTAAAGATTCATTGGCAGATACTGATATTGCCGCCGTTCAACCAACCAAGTTGGCACAGAACAGCTCAAAATCAGCATCAGGTTCGCAGTATAAAGTTCGCTCCGGTGATACCTTATCTACGATTGCCAAGCGGTTGAATATCAAGACCAGCGATTTGCAGAGTTGGAACAACTTACGTGCCAAGAGCACCTTAAAAGTTGGGCAAACCCTGCAACTGGCAAGCAATACAACGACCAGCAACAGCATCACCTATCAGGTTCGTAAAGGTGATTCTTTTGCCAGTATTGCCAAGCGTCACGGTGTAAACACCGACGATGTGATGCGATGGAATTCGGTAGTCAGCAAGGCTAATAGTTTACAACCAGGCTTGAAATTGACGTTGTTCGTTAACGGCAAATCGACCCCGGATACGTAGAGTCAGAATCGCGATTAAAGCTGTTAAAAAGCACCCTTCGGGGTGCTTTTTTTATGGCTGGAATTCAACCAGCAGTGGATTGTGATCAGAGGCTCGGGTCACTAATACTGATGCATCTGCCAGAGTAAGACCCCGATAAAAGACAAAATCAAGCGGTCGGCCAAACGCACGGCTACGGTTATCAGCCCGGAATTCAACTTCAGCTAACCCCACCACTTGGGCAAAACACTGTAAAGCATTAACCCGCTGTCGGCTCCAGGCATTAAAATCCCCCGCCAGAATCACCGGGCCACGATGCATCGCGATTTGTTCCCCAATGGGCTCGAGTTGTTTACTGTAAACATCAACACCAAGACTGAAATTCACCGCGTGAATATTCACCACCATCAATAAACGGCCGTCATGGATTGGGTAAACAGTAATTAAGGCCGATTTAGACAATCGCAGTAACGGCTCTCTCTCACGCAGGGGGCAACAGTAGACCGGATGGGTGGCTGCAAGCGTCATCACACCTGAAGGGTGCTGAGGCAGTGCAAAGGCAGGAACCTGATCGGCGGCCTGATAGTGAGACGTAGCAAACCGCACCAGCTCAGGTGTTGTTTGTGCTTCTTGCAGTAACATCAGTTGAGTATCACGCCCGAACTCTTTGAGCACCGAGAGCCATTGCGCCCGCTGCTGCTTAAAGATATTCCACACCATCACCCGCAAAAATTCAGATGTTGGCAATGGCGCGCCTGGCGGTAACCCCAGCCCCAGTTGCTTAGCAGAACCTGGGAAGATTTGTTCAACCGGTTGACCTGCAACATATCGCATTGCATATGTTCGTTTCGGCACTTTGATGGCCTATTCCTTATTCGAAATCACTCTGGCTCGAGAGGTAACAACAGCCGGTAGTTCACTGATTATACGCCCAGATGCTCCTGTCAGTAATTTCTTTTAGCCACGATATTATTCTGATGTTGGGATACACAAGCAGAGATTCAATCTATGTGATTCATAATGCACTAATAAGCCTTCTATTAACAAAGAAGCCCACAATCGCGGGCTTCAATAGATACTTGCAGGGATTTAACTGACAGCAACTTGCCGTGGGTACTTCTTATCCAGCTTGCCACTCAGTGTCACCAGTAATAGCGCACCAATAACAATCACGCCACCGATCCAAGGGGTCTGAGCCAACCCAACCCGGATAACTGTCTGCCCACCAATAATCGATCCTAACGCGATTCCGACATTAAACGCCGCGATATTCAGGCCCGAAGCCACGTCAACGGCATGTGGCGTATATTCTTCCGCTTTCTGCACCACATAAACTTGTAAACCGGGGACGTTACCAAAGGCAAAAATCCCCATGACCAGCAACGTAATTAATGCCGCAATACTGTGGTTGGCACTGAATTGGAAAACAAACAGTAAGACAGCAAGTGCGGTAAAAATAAAACTTAAAGCAGGTACTGCACCATGGCGGTCTGCGAGTTTACCGCCCCAGATATTGCCGATAGCGACCGATACCCCATACGCCAGTAAGATCCAACTCACTGCGGCAGGTGAGAATCCTGCCAGCTCTTGCATCACTGGCGCGAGGAAAGTAAACATGGTGAAGAAACCACCATATCCCAAGGCGGTAATGGCATAAATCAGCAGTAAACGTGGGTGGGTGAGCACCTGTAGTTGCTGCTTTATACTGGCTGAAGCCTTATTGGGGATATTACTGGGAACCAAAATGGCGCTGGCAATAATGGCAATGACCCCAATCAGTGACACCGCAAGGAAAGTCTCCCGCCAGCCAAAATGCTGGCCGATAAATGTCCCGAGCGGAACCCCAGTCACCAGTGCCACCGTTAAACCACCAAACATAATAGCAATCGCCGACGCCGCTTTCTCCTTTGGCACCAAACTGGTAGCAATAGTCGAACCAATCGAGAAGAACACACCGTGAGCCAGACCGGTGAGTAAACGAGCAACCACCAGAGTCTCATAACCAGGTGATTGCCAGGCTAATAAGTTCCCTAGGGTGAACAAGACCATCAAGCCAATCAATAGCATTTTACGCGGTATGCGCCCGGTTAATGCGGTTAACACTGGAGCACCAATAGCAACGCCCAATGCATAGATTGAAACTAATAAACCGGCGGATGGCACAGAAACTGCCAGTTGTTCTGCGATGGTCGGAACCAGCCCGACAATCACAAATTCAGTGGTACCAATAGCGAATGCACTGATGGTCAGTGCCCATAATGCAAGTGGCATAATTACTCCAGAAATATGGGTCAATTTGATAGCGGCTATTATGTACCTATGGTTAAATGACAAAAATGCTCAAAATATCAAAATATTTTTGCTGGAGTGGCAACAATGAAAGCGCATTCAGATGAACTGATTACTTTTGTTACCGTAGTGGAATGTGGCAGTTTTAGCCGTGCGGCAGAGCAACTCGATCAAGCTAATTCAGTCGTCAGCCGGACAGTAAAAAAACTCGAAAGCAAGCTAGGGGTGACGCTGTTAAATCGCACAACCCGGCAAATCAGCTTGACACAAGAAGGCGAGCACTACTTTCGGCGAGTGCAAAATATTCTGCGGGAAATGGCCACGGCGGAAAACGAGATACTCGATAATCAGTTAAATCCCAAAGGATTGCTGCGTATCGATGCTTCTACTCCAGTGGTGTTGCACATTCTGGCTCCGCTGATGGCGGAGTTTCGTCAGCGTTATCCGTTGGTGACATTATCACTGGTTTCGTCAGAAACCTTTATTAACCTAATTGAAAGAAAGGTTGATATTGCTATCCGGGTCGGCACGTTACAGGACTCAACCTTACGAGCCAGAAAGCTGATGACCAGTTATCGCCATATTTTGGCCTCACCTGCCTACCTAAAGCAACATGGTACCCCGCAAACGGTGGCTGATTTACAGCATCATTTATGTCTGGGGTTCAATGATTTACCGGTGCTAAATCGTTGGCCGCTCGCAGGTGCTGATGGGCAACTTTATGAAATAAATTCAGATTTAACGTCAAATAATGGGGAGACGCAACGCCGCCTTTGCCTTGAGGGAAATGGCATTGCTTGCTTATCGGATTTCATGATCAGAGGCGATCTACAACGCGGGGACTTAGTGCCGCTACTGGTAGAACAGACTCTACCCGTCGTTATGCCGATTAATGCGGTGTATTACAGTGATCAGGTCGTCAGTAACCGGCTGCGTTGTTTTATTGATTTTATCAATGAACGTCTGGCACAAATGTTCCCTGCAAAATAAAAAACCACCCAACATAGGGTGGTTCAGATAATGGTTTAAAGCGTGATCAATCCCATGCAGGTGCCAGGCCTTCAGGGCTGACTAACCTCTCACCACGATCCAACGACGCTATCAGTGCCATATCTTCGGCACTCAAGCGCAATTCCTGCGCTAACATATTACTGGCCAGATTAGCGGCTTTGGTCGATGATGGGATCACACTATAGCCCAGTTGCATCGCCCAGCTTAAAATCACCTGAGCGGGAGTGGCACCATGTTGCTCTGCAATCGTTTTAATCACGGGTTCTTCTAGCGCTTTACCATAAGCCAGCGTCATATAAGAAGTGATCCTATGCCATTTTCTCTCGCAAATTCAACGACCTTACTGTTCTGCAATAAGGGTGACAGTTCGATTTGGTTAGTAGCAATTACCTCGGCCCCCACCGCCGCAATGGCCTGTTTCATTAAATCGATGGTGAAGTTAGAAATACCAATCTGCCGGGTTAAGCCCAGCTCTTTGGCTTTCACTAATTCAGCCATAAATTCAGCGACGGGTACTTCATCGTTTGGTGAAGGCCAGTGAATCAATGTTAAATCCACATAGTCTGTTCTCAGCTTCTGCAAGCTCTCTTGCAGGCTAGGGATGAGCTTGCCCTGCGCTAAGTTAGCAATCCAAATCTTAGTGGTGATAAATAACTCATCACGCTGGATGCCGCTTTGCGCAATAGCTTGGCCAACAGCTGCTTCATTTTCATATATTTGTGCGGTATCGATAACACGATAGCCCGCGGTTAATGCCTGACTCACTGAATCAATAACAACTTGATCTTGAAGACGAAAAGTTCCCAGGCCGAATGCAGGTACGCTCATAGTAATTCCTCATTTTGAATTTTTATCGTGCTTAGACATGTTTAAAATTGGCTGATTACCGGGGGCCATTTACCCGAGCCACCCGGTAAAAATCTGAACTGATTATGCCCAGAGTTTTATTGCCAAAAAATGCCATATTCAACACAATACTTTTGATAAAAAATCAACAATGAGGAAAGCAATGGCGGTTACGGCCAGCGACGGATCACCAATGAGGTGTTAATGCCGCCAAACGCGAAGTTATTTGTCTGGAAGAATTCGGTATCAATATAACGCCCCTCGCCCATCAGGTAATCCAGGTCACCACAGGCAGGATCAGGGTCGGTCAGATTAATGGTTGGTGCGAAACGCCCGGCCCGCATCATCTCCAGACTCATCCAGGCTTCAAGAGCACCGCAAGCCCCTAAGGTATGACCAAAATAACTTTTCAAAGAGGAAATGGGGGTCCGGTTACCAAAAACAGCCGCCGTAGCCTGGCTTTCTGCAATATCGCCACGCTCAGTCGCGGTACCATGAGCACTGATATAGCCAATATCAGTGGCAGCCAGGCCCGAGCTTAGTAACGCCTTTTCAATGCAGATTTGCATGGTCTCTTTTTGTGGTTGAGTAATATGGCTGGCATCGCAATTAGTATAAAAACCAATGATTTCACCGTAAATAGTGGCACCACGTGCTTTGGCGTGATCCAGTTCTTCCAGAATCAACGTGCCAGCCCCTTCACCAATAACCAAACCATCACGTTGGCGATCAAATGGCCTTGGTGATAATTTTGGTGAATCATTTAGCTGGCTAGTAGCAAACAAGGTATCAAATACCGCCGCCTCGGAAGGACACAGTTCCTCTGCACCACCAGCAACCATCACTTTCTGGTAGCCATGACGGATTGCTTCATAGGCATAACCAATTGCCTGACTACCTGACGTACAAGCACTTGAGGTAGGAATAACCCGCCCGCGCAACCCAAAAAACAGCCCAGTATTCACCGCCGCCGTATGCGGCATCATTTGCACATAGGTCGTGCCGGTAATATTGTTGGTGTGTTTTTCGGTTAACATCGTGGCAAATTCACTCACCGGCTTAGTGCTACCGGTAGAAGAGCCATAGGCAATCCCAGTATCCCCATTGGTAAGTACATCCTCCCCCATCAGACCCGCTTGCTCTAGCGCCAGCTCAGTGGCTCTGGTGGCCAATAAGGATACCCGCCCCATCGAGCGGATGCGTTTACGGGTGTAATGTGCGGGCACCACAAAATCATCAATCGGCGCACCTAAATGGGTATTCAACCCCTGATATTCTTCCCACTGCGGCATATATTGCACCGCATTTTGACCGGCATAAATACGTGCTGAAATATCCGCCCAGTTATTGCCAAAGGCAGTGACCCCACTCATGCCGGTAATCACAACTCTATTGATGGCAACCATCCTGCTGCTCATACCATTCCTCCATTAATTGAAATCACCTGACGCGTGACATAACCGGCGATATCTGACATCAGGTAACTGGCTAAACCAGCCACCTCTTCAGCTTCTCCCATCCGTTTAAGTGGGATCATCCGCATGGCTTCTTGCAGCGCGATAGGCTCCATATTGATCATGCCAGTATCAATCAACCCAGGTGCAATACAATTCACGGTAATCTTGCGTTTAGCCAACTCCAGCGCCAAAGCCTTACAAGCCCCGATAACCCCCGCTTTAGCCGCACTGTAATTCACCTGACCACGATTCCCCACCACACCGGAGACCGAAGAAAGCGCAATAATGCGCCCGCCGTTACGTAAACCGATCATCGGCATTACGCAGGGGTGCAACACATTATAGAAACTGTCCAGATTGGTATGAATGACGCCATCCCAATCTTCTTGCGTCAATGCTGGGAATGCACCATCACGCGTAATACCGGCATTGTTCACCACACCGTAGTAAGCGCCATGAGTGGCGATATCCTGCTCGAGTACCTCTTTACACTGCGGCCTGTCGCTGATATCAAAACAGATCAAGCGCCCTTCACCACCCGCCTCAATAATCTGAGCCAGTGTCGCTTCACCGCCAGTAAGATCTTGGTGATAATGAACAACCACTAAAAAACCATCCGCAGCCAGACGGTGTGCGATGGCCCGCCCGATCCCTTTGCTGGCCCCGGTGACTAAAACAGAACGCTTCATGCGCCTTTCCTCAATGTGAGTTTTTTTATTTCTTCGGCATCTGGCTGATAAGTATTTAGCCGACCACGAGCAACCTGCTTTCCAGCCATGTTGATACTGCACTCGAAACTGCCAATTTTTTCATCTTGCAGGATTAACTGGACACAAACCTGAAGTTCGCTACCCGCAGGAAATGCCGGTAATTCACAGCTGATAGCTCGCCCACCAAGTAGCATCCCTATCGTGGGAGGTATCGCTTGCGCCAAGCCATGCCAGCCACGCCACACGCCGATAGTTTGTGCCATTAATTCGATAGCAAACCAGTTGGGGAGGCAGCCCTGAGCATCGAGGAACGGCGCAAGCACCCCATGCTTACTCAAGGTGACCCTGCATTCAGCCCCGTCCTCCCCTACCCAATGGACGTTATCCAGCATCACCATTGGTGATTGATGTGGGAGGTAATGTTCAGCGGAATACGCCATCAGCCGGCTCCTAATATCACACACGCATTGTTGCCACCAAAAGCGAATGAGTTCGACAAAATAACCGGGGTTTTAAGTACTTCCGGCTTGGTGACCAAATTAATCTCGGCCAAAGTAGTATCCCAAGAAGCATGAGAAAAATCTTGTACTGGTAAGGGTAGAGTCCGGCTTAACATCAGCCAACTGAGTGCCGCCTCTGTGGCCCCAGCGGCCCCCAGCGTATGCCCGGTAAGATGTTTAGTTGAACTACAAGGGGTCTGATGACCAAAAACCCTATTCACGACCTGCGCTTCTATCTGATCATTTAACCGCGTCGCCGTGCCATGTAGATTGATGTAGCCCACATCAGCGGGCTGCAACCCTGCCTGACGTAATGCCATCCTGATAGCCTGTTCCGCCCCATGCCCTTCAGGATGGGGGGCGGACATATGCCAGGCATCGGAGGACTCCCCAACCCCGAGTAACGCTACAGGTGAAGGTTCACGTGATAATAAAATCAACGCCGCTGCCTCACCCACGTTGATCCCTTTGCGCTCGGCGGCAAAAGGGGTACAACGCTCAGCCGAAAGTGACTCCAGGCTATGAAAACCGTTGATGGGCATACGACATAAACTGTCAGCGCCACCGACTATCGCCGCATCGACTATTCCAGACTCAATCAAACGCTTACCGCTGATAATCGCCCGTACACTGGAAGAACAAGCCGTAGACACGGTATAACTCGGGCCATTCAGCCCCAAATAACGCGAGAGGAAGATGCTAGGATCGCCTAACTCCTGCTGTTGATAGTGATACCCTGGCGGAAACTGCCCGGCGACGTCACCAGAACCAGGCTGATATTCTCTAACCGCCCGTTCCCCCTCAAAAATACCTGAGGTGCTGGTTCCCATAATCACAGCAACCCGTGATACGCCATAGCGAAGAATGCATGCGGAAACCTCAGGTTGAATCTGCGACAATGCCGCCAACAACAGGCGATTATTCCGGCTATTGTGCTGTGAAAGTGGCTCGGGCAAGGTAGGCAATTCAGTATTCACCGCACCCAGCCAAATCGGCGAATCACCCAAGAGCCACCCTTGCTGGGGAGCCATGCCTGGGGCTAACCCGGCACGAAGGCTCGCACTCACTTCAGACAATGAGCTACCTAACGCATTAACCATGCCAACAGCAGAGAAATAGACCATCGCTGTTACTCCTCCACATTTTGGATAGTAATACGGTAGTGAAAGACAAATTGCTCAATAGTGATTGGCTTACGGGTGTTACCTGATAGCTGGTAGCGAATCTCTGTCACTATTTGGTTTTTGTCATCATAGAGTCTGCGTGTATCCCCTTCATCCACCAACCGCCAATTTCCGGGTAATAACGGACGCCATGATATGATGGGCCAATAACTCAGCATAATATCGGCAAGAACCTGATTTGCTGGAGGTAATCCAACAATTTTCATGGTTTGCTCTAAATGAATACCTTGCAGGTCATAGGAAACCTTGAACAAGCGGATCCCAAGCGGCGACAGCCCAACCAAGGTTAAGCGCTGCCCATCAGCCTGAAGTAACACTAATAATGACTGCTGCTTCCCCTGCGCTGTTGCAGTCAGTAATTGCTGCTGATTGATAGGTTGTGCCAAAGTCGGTTGCGGCAAAGCGACCCGCACCCCGGGCTTAAGCCAGGCTTTAGGCTGTGTTTGGTCCGGCGAACTGGCACACCCTACAATCAATAAGGCTAAAACGAGTAACACCCCACAGCGTTTATAATTCACTCAGGCTCTCCTTTTGGCTTGGGCAGCGCCAGAGGCGCTAATAAGAAGGCTGTAAACACACCACTACTCAGCACAATGCCAAAGCTACTGATGGCTTGGGTGTGGCTAAATACCAGCATGCCGAAAGTCAGTTGCGTGGTGAACACCGCCATAAAAATAGCAAACATTGAGGTGCTAGGCGTCCCTCGGGGATTGGTAAAGAACAGGGTATAATTGATACCAATCCCCAGAACCAATATTAATGCCAGCAACGAGAAGAGATTTAACGAGTGGCCGGTAAGAGAAAGTACCGCCAGCCCCATCCCCAATGAAAGTAACGTCGGTGCCACACAATAGAGGCCGCGACGCAGACCCAGGCGCCAGCAATAGACTACAGCTATAGCAACCACTGCAATGAGTAACAACCATGATAGATAGGCGCGGTAGAGAGAAAATAGCGCATTGAACTCTGTTTTCCTGTCAACCCAAGTCACTCCTGGCACGGACTCCGCTAACTGTTGCAGTGCCGCCGGATTACTGACACCACTTACCGGCACCAACATCGCTGTGCGCCCATCAGGTAATGAGAGCCAAAGCAATCGCCAGCCCTCACTGACCACCGAGCCAAGCCATTGTTCCGGGGTCACCCATGTATGCTGGTTGCCTTGTGCTGGCAAATCTGGCAGAGAAACGCTAATACCCGCCTGTTGCAATTGGTGGATAATAGTTGGCGCGGTTTGTTCAAGTAATGCCAGATTTTGTTGCTGCCGCAATAATGATGGCAGCGGCAACACACGATAACTTTCAATCCATCCAGCCTTTTTCGCCTGTGATAGCTGTGGAGAGAATTGCTCCAGACGTTGCAATGCCTGTTCAGCATTATCACCATACACAACGAACCATTTTTGATCGCTGTGCTGACCGGTAAGTGCCGCAATGCGCTGTTCCTGTTGCTGGAACTCACGCGGCATCGCCTGCAATTCACTGATATCGTCATTAATTTTTAATGTGGCTAACCCACTGATAGTCAAAATAGCAATCAGGGCCGGCAAGCCTAAACGTAACATTCGGTTGTTTTGCCAACTCTCTAGCCACAGATAAATAAGCTTTAGGCGCGGAACCGGGCGCACCGGCAACCGTTTAGCCAATATCGGATACCAACACATCACCGTGATACAGGCGGCGGTTAGACCTGCGGCGGCAAAAACAGCCAATTGCTGCAACCCAGGGAAAGGCGCAATAAGCAGAATCAGATAGGCAATTACGGTGGTGAGTAGCGCCATTGACAGGGCTGGGAAAAGTTTTGCCAGGCTCTCCAATGGCGTCGTTTGGCCACCGTGCGCCATGCGGTCTGTCAGGTAATAAAGCGTGTAATCCGCTGAAATACCAATGATACTGGCACTCAATACCAGCGTCATAACATGGACTTCGCCAAAGACCAGTAACGTGGCAACCGCCCCAGCCAATGCCCCAATAGTTATTGATAAAAGGCATAAGGCGAGTGGCAATAGCGATTTAAACATTATCAATATCAGCAGGAATACACCGGCGACGGAGATCAAACCAATGGTCGAGATATCACTTTCAGCCTGCTGACTCGCGTAATTACTGTAAAAAAGCGTGCCGCGTTCCAAGACTTCAGTACCGGGCCAACGCTGCTGAAGTTGCTGCTTTAATTCAGCCAATGACTCAACGGTGCTACGGGCACTGGCCATATCATAAGATGAAGCGCGTAATTCACCGTGAATCAAATACCATGGGCGGCCCTGGCTATCTTTCGCCACCAGCCAGCCCTTACTGATACTTAATGCCCCACTGTTTTGTTGTTGTGCTAATTGAGAGCCACGGACCAACAGTAAAGGATCATACTGCAACTCTTTACCACTCACGCCAGCAAATGCCGAATACGCCTGCCCCAATATCCACTGAGCCTGTGCCGCTCCACCATGGCTTAATCGCAGACGGGTAGCCTCATCCAACAATACATTACGATGCTGAAAGAAAAAGGCGCCCCACGCCTGTAAACGTTGAGCAGTCATCTCACCACTGACCTGATGCAGCGCAGGCATTTTTTGTAACTGCTGCAACCACCAGTTCACCGGAGCCAATTGGTCTTCTGCTGGGCTAACCAGCCACACTAATTGGCGATCAAGACGCTGATTAAACCCTGCGGTTAATTCGACAGGTACGCCTGCCAACTCCTGCTTGGGCAATAGTGCCAAGACACTGCTGTTAATCTGACTACGAGGGATCAGCCAGAGTAATGTTGCCAGTAACAGCAAACAGATAAGTAACCAGCCGATAGCCAGTTTTCGATGGCAATCAGTGCGCAAAAAGCTGCTGTTCGGCATGGCTCAGTATCTTAGGTTCAGTTAATTGGTTGAAAAACCGGATGTGGGTCCCATCTCCCTGCATATCTTCAATATCGATAGTTTCCAGAAAATATTGACCGTGCAACGTGATGCTTTTAAAGAGCTTATCCAATGGCGTGGTTTTCGGGGTGAGTACTAACACCCAACGATCTTGACCACTATCAGTGAAAGCTAAGGTAAAATTCTGCTCCAAAATCGACGTATCAGCATGAAATAGTGCCGTTAATAAGTGATTAAATTGGAACATTTGCGGATTGCTGTCAGCAGTAATAACCTGCGCAGGCTGGCCGGCCATGGTTTGCACCATGCGCTTATCGTCGAGTAGCAGTGTCAGAACGAAAGGTTGCTGCTGTGACCACCACAGCCCTTTATCCTGTGAAATCAGTAAATTACCACTTGATTTTAAAGGTTTATTCATTCCACTAATACTGCGCTGCTGTTCAAATTCGGCGCGCAACACCGGTTGTTCGCTGAATCGTTGTTGTAACGATGCCAACGTTACCGCATGAGCGCTGATACTGAGACACAGTAAGAGAACGGTGAATATCGATTTCATGAGACGATACCCATTCTTTCCAGCAGTACCGGCGGTGAAACAAAGCTCATTTCTTTCGTGGATGCTTTAACGGCAACCTGAATGGTGTAGCCGGTTGTCATGCGCTTCCCGCTGGTCGCATCATAAATCTGGTAACCGATACGTAAGCGGTTCTCATATTCTTCAATAGAGGCACAAATATGAATACGCTGTTCAAATTCGAGCGGGGCAATGTATTTCACTCGCGTATCAACTATTGGCCACACATAGCCTGACGCCTGCATCGCGCGGTAACCATAATCAATTTGATTCAGTAAAGCCTCACGAGCAATTTCAAAATAACGGAAATAATTGCCATGCCACACCACCCCCATAGGGTCAATATCATGAAACGGGATATTGTGAACTATCCGGGTAGTAAAACGCGGGTCATCGGGTAAATTCATGTCACTGATTTCCTTGGTTTGGCTTTTCATCGTTTAAATGCCAAAAATCATAAAAATTAAACCAATCGAGCGGCGCTAATAAACTGTAGTGCTCCAGGCGGGCGGCGTAACTCTCCACTGCCTGTTGCAATGCCGACTGACGATTTGCTCGCGGTAATATCAATGGATCGGCGAAAGGTTCAAAATAAACATGTAATCGGGCAGCAGATGCGGGATCAATAACACCTGATGGTGCAGCCTCCTTCCCCTGCCTACCGAGTTTTAAACCAAACATCAAAAACACCGGGCAGCGCAATGCCGCAGCTAACGCAAACGGCCCAACCGGGAAAGGTGCTGGGTGGCCTAAGAAGGTGCTCCAAATGACTCTTGGTTGGTTATCTCGTTGATAAGGGCTGACGGAGGTTCTATCACCAACAATCGCGACCCACTCCCCTTCATCCAGCTTCTGGCGCAATAAAATGGCAGTATCAGGTCCAATAGAGGTTACCTGGATAAGGTTAATCAGTGCGTGTGGGTTAATCTCCTGCATGACCTGATTAAAACGGGCAGCATGCTGGGTAAAGACCAATGCATTAACTTTTACACCAACAGATAGCTCAGCCAAAGCGCGACAAGATTCAATATCACCTAAATGCGATGCCAGAATTAGCGCCCCCTGACGGCTGGCGATTTGTGCCTCACAGCGCTCACGCCCAACCAAAACCACATCTTTACCCATCACTAAATCCCCTTGCCAGCTCGCCAGTTTATCGAGCATAGACTCACCAAACCGCATGAAATGGCGGAAGCTGTTTAAGGATGCCGGTAAGGGGTGATTTTGCTGTTTGGCGAAAGCCGTAAGGTGTTGTAAATAATGGTTTGATGCCTGGCGCTGACGATGTCCGGTAAGCCAAAAATAGCCAATAACAGGATATAACAACAGGTTAAAAGTTGTGCGCCCCAGAATTTTATAACTGCGTAACATCAAGCGCATCCCCCACAAACCATTGCGTTCTTTCGTCTGGGACCAATGGTGCTCGGGCTTTTGCATATTACGCTTTAGCAACGCAGGAATACGCGGCAACATGCCAAAAAATAGCCGGGTATGCATCCACGAAATACGTAAGTTGTCATGCAGCGCATCAAAATGTGAAATACCTTCTGCGGGATAGGTGACCTGTGTTGGCAAGAACCGGCTCTCAGTTCCCTGCCAATATAATCTCACCATCACCTCAGTATCAAAATCCATTCGCACACCCAATGGGTGCCGGGCAGCCAAAGCCTGTGTTTCGGCAATCGGATAAACGCGAAAACCACACATACTGTCTTTCAGCGACAAAGATAAAGTTTCGATCCATACCCAGAAGTGGGTGATATAGCGGCCATAAAGCCGCGCCTTCGGTACAGACTCATCGTAAACCGGTCGCCCTGAAATTAGATGATGGGGGTATTTTTCCGCCTCGCCCAGCATTATTGGAATATCAGATAATTGGTGCTGGCCATCAGCATCGACTTGTAGCGCATGGCTGTAACCCTGCTTTTGTGCCACGGTCAGTCCATTCAGAACGGCATGCCCTTTCCCCCGATTTTCGGGTTGTGTTATTAGCACCACCCACGGGTATTTCGCCGCCAGGCGTGTTAGCTCATTGGCAGTATCAACATCACTGCCATCATCAATTATCAGACACGGCAATTGATACATAGCCAACTGAGATAAAACACCCGCCATAGTCTCACCATGATTGAAACAAGGGATAACCACGCACGGCGCGAAAGTGGTTACTGACATAGAGATATTTTTCCACTACTGGCAGTTATTTCGCCATGGACAAGGTACTTAAACATCAGTTTATGATTTGTTCGTTGCCAATTAAGTACGAGAGTGACTTCATCATCAGGCATCAGTGGCCGCTGGAATTTTACGACATCGATACTTCTCACGACCGGCAACTGACCCAGTAACTGATTGGCGTAGTGCATAACCCAATTGATTTGTGCGACGCCGGGCAATATTGAACAGGTGGGGAAATGACCACTAAACCACAGTAAATCAGCAGGTAATAAGAGATCGATGCTGGCAAAGTGATCACCTGTTATTTGCTGACTGACGACGACGGGCAACATCATAAGAATAGCTCCTGTAAGCGGGCATAATCACGCTTCCCTTGTGGATTCAGCGGGATAACATCAATCACACGTAAACGACGAGGAACAGAGACCGGCTCAAGCCAGTGACGCAAAGTATTGCGTAAGCTTTGAGTAAAAGACCTCAATGATTCTGCTGCAAGTTGCTCTTTACCTGTGTCGGTCAATACCACAACAGCAGCAATGTTCACTCTTTCGTTTTGGCTTAAGACCAATACCGTCGCATCTGCAATTTCAGGAAGTGACATTAAGCGCTGTTCTATCTCTGTGAGTGAAACACGCTTCTCTTCTATTTTAACTATTCGATCTTTACGCCCCAGCAGATAAAAACGCTGCCGGTTATCGGATAGCTCTATAATATCGCTCATTGGTATACCTGTTGATTCAGGTATCAAGGCAGAGTAAACAGTGAAAGTATTGTCGCTGTTGATGTCCAAACTGACACCGGAGAAAAACTGCCATGCTTGTTCAGGTGCTGATTGGTGGCGATAAGCAATAACACCGGTTTCAGTGGCACCATAAATCTCTGTTGGCAATGTACCCAGTGTATTTAAAGTAGATTGCGCATCCTGATAACTGAGCGGCCCGCCCGCGGAAAATATCTGTCGACACAAAATCGGCGACAATTTTGTATCCATGCGCTTTAGAAATGCCGGACTGCTAATAAATATTGGTGAGCAAGATTCAGGTAGTGACTGAAGTTGTTCATGATAACCAATCAACTCAGCCTGAAAGGGAATACCCAGCGAGAGGGGTAAAAAGATACGAAAAGTCAGCCCGTATAAATGTTGATGAGACACCGACGCAACAATTAATGGGTTATTCTTTCTATCAAAGTGCCCTCCCCATTGAACAGCCAGCCAATGGCTTTCGGTATCCAAACTCGCAACAGATTTAACGACTGCTTTTGGAGCCCCCGTAGAACCCGAGGTGAAGAGGATTAATGACGCAGCAGAAGGCCAATCAGGTAATGGATGATAGGCAGTCTCACTAGAGGCATGGCTTGCGACTATAACGCTTGGACAGGCAAGATTCAGTAATTGATCCGTCAGCAGGCCATCAAACTCATGCAATTGCTCTTTGAGAACGGCCTCACGTGCATGGCCGAAAATTACCGGCGTTTTTTGGCAATACAGCGTAGCCAGCAGCGCAACAGTAAACCAATAGCTATTTTCAAAACATAATGCCCAGCGCTGATTGGGTAAAAAATTAATTTTATTAAATAGATAGGTAACATCGCACCTGAATTGACTCAAGGTTATGGTCTTTGCGCCACACATGGCGATAACCTGGTCATCATCCCGAGAATGATCCAACCAATTCGCCATGGGTAGATTTACTGCTGTTGAACCCTTTTCCTGATTATCCATTCCAGACCCATCAAAGAACCAATAAGTAAATAGCTCAAGCCACCGTTATATAAAGCCCATATATGCATATTGCCGTATAAACAGGTCGCCAGAGCAATAGTGCCATTTACTGCAAAAAATCCGCACCATACCTGTGTCACCTTTCGGGTATAAGCCACCGCTCGGGAAGATAATTCAGGCTCGGACAGCCTTGCCAATCTTTCAATGATGGGTGGGGGGCGAAATAAAGAATAGGAAAACAGCACCAGTAAAATGATGTTTACCGCGACAGGATAAAACAACAACCACTGCGCCTTGCCTAAACCCCAGCTTGCCAAAGACAGAATAATGCCAGCAAGCGCCAGCGCTTTACCTAACCAAAGTTGTTGCTTAATTTTGCTGCGCACGGCAAAGAGGCGCAATGTAAACATTAATAACAATATTGGCGCTAATACCTGCATTCCCCAGCGCGATAAACCAAACCATACCGCCAGTGGGTAGGCTGTAAGTGCAATAACGGTGAGGATTTTGAGCAAAACAGTCAGGCGACCAATGAATAAATTACGCTGATTAGCTGTCACCTGATTTCACCATTTACGACTTGGTGTTTAATAAATTATCGACGGCATCGACAATATCTTGAACCGTTCGAACGGATTTGAACATTTCCGGCATTATTTTTTTACCCGTCACTTTCTGCAAATGTACAACCAGATCGACAGCATCAATACTGTCTAGCTCTAACTCTTCATAAAGCCGTGATTCTGGTTTGATGTCAGCTTCATCAATTTCAAATAGCTTAACCAGAAGAGCTGTAATTTGCTGATAAATTTCTTGTTTTTCCATTATGACAATATCCTGTTAGTTACGCTGTTGAGAAATAAATTTCGCGAGCGTTTCTACCGAATAAAAGTGCTGACGCATATCTTCACTCTCAGCAGAGAGTACAACGCTATATCGGTTTTTGAGTGCTAATCCCAGTTCTAGCGCATCGATTGAATCTAAGCCTAAACCGTCACCAAATAATGCAGCCTGTGAGTCAATATCATCCACCGACATACCTTCCAGATTTAGGGCATCAATAATTAGCTGTTTAATCTCACAACTTAGTAATTCCATTAACTCTTTCTCTTAGATTCAGGCATTAATGCACAGGTTAAATGTTTAGTAAGTCGTCGTGCAGCAAGTGCTAACGATAAATCGCTATCTTGAATAAAGTCATTACTATTGATTTTATTTTGAACAATAATATTAAATTGAGGTTTTACCGGCGGTATATTATACCATTTTAGTTCTTTCGTCAGCATTGGTGGGTTGCAATCAATATATACTACGCGAATATCACACCCACTATGTAGCGCGATATTCGCCGCTCCTCGTTGCAAATTCAGTGCACAACCTGCGGTTGTTCTGGTCCCTTCAGGAAATATAAGGATACTTCCTCCTCGGCCTAAACGCGCTTTACAGTGTGCTAATAATTTATCTGATTCAGCATTAACTAAGTATCCTGCGGATTTAATCACACCGGAAACAAATATGTTATTTAACAACGCTTCTTTGACAATACAATCACATCTTGGCATGTGTGCTGCCAACAGCACATAATCTAATAAGCTAGGATGGTTAGCAACAATCAGACACCCCGAGTCCTCACAAAACAGCTCATTATTTTCTATTTGATAATCAAAAACACCCAGAAATTTAGCAATACGCAAGAACAGTTGAAAACTATAACGAATACTTTGCTGAGTGATCTGGTTACGCACTACTTCAGAGCGAACAATTAGGCGCAGAGAGGTAAACCATAGAATAGATAATAACAGCCCACCTAGGCCAAAAAGTGCAAAACAAAAACCGGTTGCAGCCACTCGCCATAACCGATTTAGCAAAGAAGAATGTTGGGGTGCAGTTTGTACTGCAAGAGAACTGTCCATCACTGACTCCAGTGCCAATTATTATGCTGGCCTTGTATAACGAAAGAACCCTTTTTGCTCAACCAATTACGTAAAAAACTAAGACCCTGAGGCAATTCAGAATTATTAACATCAATCTTAGAAATACGTTCACACTGTAAATCATCGCCGGTGGTTAACACTAATGCCAAGGCATAGGGCAACCCTATTGGAGAAGTCTGAGAATGATAAAAATCAGGCATTACTCCATCGAAATCGACCAATAACACACGCTCAGCGCCGCAAGCCAGCATCCCCATAGCTTCGACTATACCTTGTTGAAAACTATCTATGCCTGCGGCAAGAGACGTCACTGGCATGGTATTGCTCGCCATGATAGTTAACCAGCCGGAGGCAGTATTATGCACTGACATAGCAAAATCTGTTGGCGAAATATTCTGCTGCTGATGGAGGGATTGCAATATTTTATAAGTGCGCTCTAATTCCCCATGGCGACTGGTAAATATCGCCATATCAGCCGTGTCTTCCTCTAGTAACGAAAGCCCCGCTTCAACGGCTAGTCGGCTGCCTGTACTCATTCTTCTAGCGGACATCATAGGGATATGCGATGACTTGGGTAAATCCCCTTGCCATGTCGCCGAGAGTGCCTCCTCCTGTGCCCAGGCAAGCCAGTGCTCTTGCGACTCCATACCAGGAGCCAAAGCACGCCAGTTCAATACATTCAATGAATGAGCCACGATATCAGAACTTCCAGACAGCAAAGCGAGATAATTTATTCTATTTTTAGGTAAAAAGCATTTAAAAACTTTATCTATTATCTTTTGGTTTAATTATCGGCCATTCACATCGCATTTTTTAAAAAATTAAAAAGTAAAATATTTTATTTATCGGCATAGCTTCAACATTCTTTAGATAAAAACTCAATAAAAGTAATTATAATTTTAAAATAAAAAATGACGCAAAATAACAATATAAATTTTACATTTATTTAAAACAAAACAAACATAAGAATATTTGTGTATTAGAATAAGTCAGAGTATTTTATCTCTGCTATTTAGCATTCTTCCGTTACTCCTATCATGGGTTAACATGAAAATCATTAATTAATTGGATCATCATGAAACTATTAAAAGCACTCTTGGTCGGGTTGGTATCTATCACATTTATTGTTGGATGTGCAGGTACGACGCCTATCCAAAACGTTAACCAAACGATAATTGGTAGTCACACGACTTCAGAAGTACAAAAAGCGATTCTGGCTGGTGGGATAAACCGTGGTTGGGTAATGATACCTGGCGCTGAAGGCGTGATTAACGGGAAGTTAATAAATCGCGATCACACTGTTGAAATCCAAATTAATTACAATGCTAATAATTACCAAATCAAATATATTGGCAGTACTAACATGGATGCCAAAAATGGGAAAATACACTCAAAATATAATCGCTGGATCGCTAACTTGAATAAAGATATCCAGATTCAACTAAATCGCCTGTCAATATAAAAACATTATATAACAAATAGTTACCTTAATTTTATGCTCACCATTAAAGCTGAATAATGCTAAATGGTGAGCTATTACCTGAATTACGAGGACGTAAGCTTGCGCTACGGATATGATAAAGACCAAATTAGTGCTTTGGCGGCAATCACTGAAGCTCAGAAAATAGCTTTTGCCCCTATGCTATTTCAAGCTGCGCTTAACCTGAGAGAGTCAGGAATCTTAGCTGCATTAGATGAATCAGGTAAAGGTGGTATTACACTCGATGAGCTTCAGACTCATTGCACACTAAGCCGATATGCAATCAGCATCCTGCTAGACATGGGGCTTAGCGGTAATATCCTCTACCAACAGGAAAACCGATTTTATCTGGGCAAGGTCGGTCACTACTTATTGCATGATCAAATGACCCGCGTAAATATGGACTTCACTCAGGACGTTTGTTATCAGGGTTTATTCAATCTAAAAGAAGCACTAGAGACAGGAAAGCCAGCCGGATTATCCGTATTTGGTGAATGGCCTACTATTTACCCTGCACTAAGCGAGTTGCCGACTGCCGCACGTGAAAGTTGGTTCGCCTTTGATCATTTTTATTCCGATAATGCCTTTCAGCTTGCGCTAAAAGCTATTTTTGATCTTGAACCAAAACATATATATGACATTGGTGCAAATACTGGGAAGTGGGCTTTACAGTGTGCGGCCTATGACCCTGATGTGAAAATAACATTGCTGGATTTGCCACAACAGTTAGTCTTAGCTAACGAGAACGTCAAAAGCAAAGGCTATAGCGACCGTATCAGTACATATCCTGTGGATCTGTTATTAGCTGATCGATTGCCAGCAGAAGCAGACGTTTGGTGGATGAGTCAGTTTCTAGACTGCTTTAGTGAAGAACGAATCGTCCATATTCTTAAGCTTATTCATCATGCAATGAAGCCCGATAGTTACGTATGCATCATGGAGATATTTTGGGATAGGCAACAATTTGAAGCTGGTGCATTCAGTTTGAATGCCTCATCTCTTTATTTTACATGTATGGCTAACGGTAATAGCCGTTTTTATCATTCAGATACTTTTTACCAGTGCTTATCTACCGCTGGATTCTACGTTGAGAAAGATATTGATGGTCTTGGTATTGGGCATACATTATTAATTTGCCGTAAAGAACCCGCATAACATTAAGCCCTCTGTCTGAGGGCTTACCCCATCAAGAATCGATATTTCCTTATTCCTATAGGGTATCCAGGCTGCACTTAACCACACCATTCTATTCTATTCTATTCTGTTAAAAGTGTGGTAAATAACCCATTGAATTAAAATTATAAATAGCACAGAGAGCCAGATGGTGGAGTCGCAAACTGACAATAAGAGAGTTGTGGTTGGGTTTTGTCGCAGAAATATATCCAGCAGATCAACAATATATAAAAATTACAATGCAAAAAACCCTGAATCAGAGATCCAGGGTTTTGCAATAAGTGGCGGAACGGACGGGGCTCGAACCCGCGACCCCCTGCGTGACAGGCAGGTATTCTAACCAACTGAACTACCGCTCCACCGATTCTTTTACGCGTATCTTCCCGATACTTACCCTTGACAGGGCCAGCGCTCCGCGCTGTGCAAAACCGCTCTAAGCGATTTTGTCAGTTACCAGATGTCACTCTGGTAACTCGTGTTTGATGCCTGGCAGTGTCCTACTCTCGCATGGGGAGACCCCACACTACCATCGGCGCTACGGCGTTTCACTTCTGAGTTCGGCATGGGATCAGGTGGGACCACCGCGCTATGGCCGCCAGGCAAATTCTGTCTAAACTAACCCGCTATATGTCTCCACACAGCCAGCCAGCCCAATCTCGGAACTTCGCTGAAAATTTCTATCTCTCAAATCTAAAACACCTTTGGTGTTGTAAGGTTAAGCCTCACGGATCATTAGTACTGGTTAGCTCAATGCATCGCTGCACTTACACACCCAGCCTATCAACGTCATAGTCTTTAACGTTCCTTCAGGGGGCTTAAAGCCCCAGGGAAGACTCATCTCGAGGCAAGTTTCCCGCTTAGATGCTTTCAGCGGTTATCTCTTCCGAATTTAGCTACCGGGCAATGCCATTGGCATGACAACCCGAACACCAGTGATTCGTCCACTCCGGTCCTCTCGTACTAGGAGCAGCCCCTCTCAATCTTCCAACGCCCACGGCAGATAGGGACCGAACTGTCTCACGACGTTCTAAACCCAGCTCGCGTACCACTTTAAATGGCGAACAGCCATACCCTTGGGACCTACTTCAGCCCCAGGATGTGATGAGCCGACATCGAGGTGCCAAACACCGCCGTCGATATGAACTCTTGGGCGGTATCAGCCTGTTATCCCCGGAGTACCTTTTATCCGTTGAGCGATGGCCCTTCCATTCAGAACCACCGGATCACTAAGACCTACTTTCGTACCTGCTCGAGCCGTCACTCTCGCAGTCAAGCTAGCTTATGCCTTTGCACTAACCTCACGATGTCCGACCGTGATTAGCTAACCTTCGTGCTCCTCCGTTACTCTTTGGGAGGAGACCGCCCCAGTCAAACTACCCACCAGACACTGTCCTCACCCCGGATCACGGGGCCGAGTTAGAACATCAAACATTAAAGGGTGGTATTTCAAGGTTGGCTCCATGCAGACTGGCGTCCACACTTCGATGCCTCCCACCTATCCTACACATCAAGGCTCAATGTTCAGTGTCAAGCTATAGTAAAGGTTCACGGGGTCTTTCCGTCTTGCCGCGGGTACACTGCATCTTCACAGCGAGTTCAATTTCACTGAGTCTCGGGTGGAGACAGCCTGGCCATCATTACGCCATTCGTGCAGGTCGGAACTTACCCGACAAGGAATTTCGCTACCTTAGGACCGTTATAGTTACGGCCGCCGTTTACTGGGGCTTCGATCAAGAGCTTCGCCTTGCGGCTGACCCCATCAATTAACCTTCCAGCACCGGGCAGGCGTCACACCGTATACGTCCACTTTCGTGTTTGCACAGTGCTGTGTTTTTATTAAACAGTTGCAGCCAGCTGGTATCTGCGACTGGCTTCGGCGCCGGGAGCAAGTCCCATTACCTAATGCCAGCGTGCCTTCTCCCGAAGTTACGGCACCATTTTGCCTAGTTCCTTCACCCGAGTTCTCTCAAGCGCCTGAGTATTCTCTACCTGACCACCTGTGTCGGTTTGGGGTACGATTTAATGTTACCTGATGCTTAGAGGCTTTTCCTGGAAGCTTGGCATCAACTACTTCACCACCGTAGTGGCTCGTCATCACACCTCAGCGTTGATAAGCAACCGGATTTACCAAGTCGCTCCGCCTACATGCTTAAACCGGGACAACCGTCGCCCGGCTAGCCTAGCCTTCTCCGTCCCCCCTTCGCAGTAACACCAAGTACAGGAATATTAACCTGTTTCCCATCGACTACGCTTTTCAGCCTCGCCTTAGGGGTCGACTCACCCTGCCCCGATTAACGTTGGACAGGAACCCTTGGTCTTCCGGCGTGCGGGTTTTTCACCCGCATTATCGTTACTTATGTCAGCATTCGCACTTCTGATACCTCCAGCAACCCTCACAGGTCACCTTCAACGGCTTACAGAACGCTCCCCTACCCAACAACACCTAAGTGTCGCTGCCGCAGCTTCGGTGCATGGTTTAGCCCCGTTACATCTTCCGCGCAGGCCGACTCGACCAGTGAGCTATTACGCTTTCTTTAAATGATGGCTGCTTCTAAGCCAACATCCTGGCTGTCTATGCCTTCCCACATCGTTTCCCACTTAACCATGACTTTGGGACCTTAGCTGGCGGTCTGGGTTGTTTCCCTCTTCACGACGGACGTTAGCACCCGCCGTGTGTCTCCCGTGATAACATTCTTCGGTATTCGGAGTTTGCATCGGTTTGGTAAGTCGGGATGACCCCCTAGCCGAAACAGTGCTCTACCCCCGAAGATGAGTTCACGAGGCGCTACCTAAATAGCTTTCGGGGAGAACCAGCTATCTCCCGGTTTGATTGGCCTTTCACCCCCAGCCACAAGTCATCCGCTAATTTTTCAACATTAGTCGGTTCGGTCCTCCAGTTAGTGTTACCCAACCTTCAACCTGCCCATGGCTAGATCACCGGGTTTCGGGTCTATACCTTGCAACTAGACGCCCAGTTAAGACTCGGTTTCCCTACGGCTCCCCTATTCGGTTAACCTTGCTACAAAATATAAGTCGCTGACCCATTATACAAAAGGTACGCAGTCACCCAACAAAGTAGGCTCCCACTGCTTGTACGTACACGGTTTCAGGTTCTATTTCACTCCCCTCGCCGGGGTTCTTTTCGCCTTTCCCTCACGGTACTGGTTCACTATCGGTCAGTCAGGAGTATTTAGCCTTGGAGGATGGTCCCCCCATATTCAGACAGGATGTCACGTGTCCCGCCCTACTCATCGAGTTCACAGCAAGTGTGTTTTGGTGTACGGGACTATCACCCTGTACCGTGCGACTTTCCAGACGCTTCCACTAACACACAAACTGATTCAGACTCTGGGCTCTTCCCCGTTCGCTCGCCGCTACTGGGGGAATCTCGGTTGATTTCTTTTCCTCGGGGTACTTAGATGTTTCAGTTCCCCCGGTTCGCCTTGCATGGCTATGTATTCACCATGCAATAGTGCAACGAATTGCACTGGGTTTCCCCATTCGGGTATCGTCGGTTATAACGCTTCATATCAGCTTACCGACGCTTTTCGCAGATTAGCACGCCCTTCATCGCCTCTGACTGCCTAGGCATCCACCGTGTACGCTTAGTCGCTTAACCTCACAACCCAAAGGTGTTTTTCGTTATTGGTGTGGCTGTGAACACACTCTGCTATGTTGTGCAGTGCGCGCAATCCTCATGAACGTTAAGTTCACTCCGGTTGCTGTGCGCTGTACGCCTTGCTGAGTGTCTTCTCGCTCACACTGCAACAATGATTACCCATTGGCATTGCGATTATTTGAGAGACTCTAATACAGGTTAATCCTTACCTCAGTCATTCTACGGAGAGATAAGTTTCAGCTGTATTGTTTCAATTTTCAGCTTGTTCCAGATTGTTAAAGAGCAATATTTCACAACACACTGTGCCTTACGGCCGCAGTACGTTTTGAAATAGTTTTTTTATATGGTGGAGCTAAGCGGGATCGAACCGCTGACCTCCTGCGTGCAAGGCAGGCGCTCTCCCAGCTGAGCTATAGCCCCATATAAAAAGCAAAATACCTTATCGGCATAACTCATTCTCAGACAAGGCGCAGTCACGCGACGTTTATGGGTATAAACGAGTGTGTCTGTAACGCACTATGAGGATGAGTTGGTGGGTCTGAGTGGACTTGAACCACCGACCTCACCCTTATCAGGGGTGCGCTCTAACCACCTGAGCTACAGACCCAACAAGGTACTAAAGCCCGACTAATCTCTCAGTCCGGCCTTATTTGCTCGTTACTTTCTATCAGACAATCTGTGTGGACACTGCGCAATGCGTATCGTTAGGTAAGGAGGTGATCCAACCGCAGGTTCCCCTACGGTTACCTTGTTACGACTTCACCCCAGTCATGAATCACAAAGTGGTAAGCGCCCTCCCGAAGGTTAAGCTACCTACTTCTTTTGCAACCCACTCCCATGGTGTGACGGGCGGTGTGTACAAGGCCCGGGAACGTATTCACCGTAGCATTCTGATCTACGATTACTAGCGATTCCGACTTCATGGAGTCGAGTTGCAGACTCCAATCCGGACTACGACAGACTTTATGTGGTCCGCTTGCTCTCGCGAGTTCGCTTCACTTTGTATCTGCCATTGTAGCACGTGTGTAGCCCTACTCGTAAGGGCCATGATGACTTGACGTCATCCCCACCTTCCTCCGGTTTATCACCGGCAGTCTCCCTTGAGTTCCCACCATTACGTGCTGGCAACAAAGGATAAGGGTTGCGCTCGTTGCGGGACTTAACCCAACATTTCACAACACGAGCTGACGACAGCCATGCAGCACCTGTCTCACAGTTCCCGAAGGCACCGAAGCATCTCTGCTAAGTTCTGTGGATGTCAAGAGTAGGTAAGGTTCTTCGCGTTGCATCGAATTAAACCACATGCTCCACCGCTTGTGCGGGCCCCCGTCAATTCATTTGAGTTTTAACCTTGCGGCCGTACTCCCCAGGCGGTCGACTTAACGCGTTAGCTCCGGAAGCCACGCCTCAAGGGCACAACCTCCAAGTCGACATCGTTTACAGCGTGGACTACCAGGGTATCTAATCCTGTTTGCTCCCCACGCTTTCGCACCTGAGCGTCAGTCTTTGTCCAGGGGGCCGCCTTCGCCACCGGTATTCCTCCAGATCTCTACGCATTTCACCGCTACACCTGGAATTCTACCCCCCTCTACAAGACTCTAGCTTGCCAGTTTCAAATGCAGTTCCCACGTTAAGCGCGGGGATTTCACATCTGACTTAACAAACCGCCTGCGTGCGCTTTACGCCCAGTAATTCCGATTAACGCTTGCACCCTCCGTATTACCGCGGCTGCTGGCACGGAGTTAGCCGGTGCTTCTTCTGCGAGTAACGTCAATCAACCGTGCTATTAACACGATTGCCTTCCTCCTCGCTGAAAGTGCTTTACAACCCGAAGGCCTTCTTCACACACGCGGCATGGCTGCATCAGGCTTGCGCCCATTGTGCAATATTCCCCACTGCTGCCTCCCGTAGGAGTCTGGACCGTGTCTCAGTTCCAGTGTGGCTGGTCATCCTCTCAGACCAGCTAGGGATCGTCGCCTAGGTGAGCCATTACCCCACCTACTAGCTAATCCCATCTGGGCACATCCGATGGCGTGAGGCCCTAAGGTCCCCCACTTTGCTCTTGCGAGGTCATGCGGTATTAGCTACCGTTTCCAGTAGTTATCCCCCTCCATCAGGCAGTTTCCCAGACATTACTCACCCGTCCGCCGCTCGCCGGCAAAGTAGTAAACTACTTCCCGCTGCCGCTCGACTTGCATGTGTTAGGCCTGCCGCCAGCGTTCAATCTGAGCCATGATCAAACTCTTCAATTTAAGATTTGTTTGATTTGCTGCTAATAAAAGCAGCGATGCTCAAAGATTACTTTCTGCAAATAAGCATTCGAACCGAAGTTCAAATGTGTACTGCTTTGGTCACTCTTCAAGACTTTGATATTTCTTCTGCCTGCCGAAACAGGCTTCGATATCGTCTTGCGAGTGCCCACACAGATTGTCTGATAAATTGTTAAAGAGCGTTCGTTACCCGTTTGCCTTTCGGCGAATCTTACGGTAACGCGGGAGGCAGATAATACGCTTTCCCGCTACAGAGTCAACCACTTAATCAGTTAATTTCCTCTGTTCTTCCCAGCCACTCTGTGAAGTTGCTCACAGCGCCGTGTCGATGGATGCGCATTATAGGGAGCCGCCTCAGAATGGCAAGGGTTTATCTTAAAGTTTTTTCCAACTGCTGATTATTTGAACGCAAAGACTACTTATGACGCGTTTTTATCGCTTTTGGCAGGTCAGCCAGACTATTTAGCACCCAATCAGCTAGCGCCTCTCCTTCTGCGCTAACAGGCTTACCAGTGCGAACTAACACTTTAGTGCCGACATTAGCCGCTAATGCTGCCTGCATATCTTCAATTTTGTCACCAACCATATAAGAAGAAGCCATATCAATGTTCAATTCGCTTTGTGCTTGCAGTAACATGCCAGGCAGCGGTTTACGGCATTCACATGTTTCACTGAACTCCGCTACACTGCCATCGGGGTGATGCGGACAGAAGTAGATGCCGTCCAGGTCAACACCACGGTCAGCCAGAGACCAATCCATCCACTCGGTGAGACTTACAAATTGCTCTTCGGTAAACATACCGCGTGCAATACCTGATTGATTGGTTACCAATACCAAAGCGAAACCCATTTCTTTCAATTCACGACAAGCATCAATAACACCGTCTATAAACTGGAAGTTATCAATTTCGTGGACATAACCGTGATCAACATTAATTGTACCATCACGATCTAAAAATATTGCGGGGACGGGCTGAGTCACTTATCTGCTCCTGAGGGCTGTAAACCCCACTAGTATCGCATGTTTCATTACCGATTGAGAATGGAAGAGAATCGGTGTTGCCAGTTGACTTGGCCGTCTAGACGCCTTAACATCCAATCTATACTTTGGTTCCGCTGAAGTTTACTTTTTATCTAGCCACGGAAACGACGATAAAATAAGAATAATATGATTAAACTTTCTCACATCAGCAAAGTGTTCCAACAGGGTTCGCACACTATTACCGCACTTACAGACGTGAGTCTACACGTCCCTGCTGGACAAATTTATGGCGTTATCGGTGCATCAGGTGCGGGTAAAAGTACACTGATTCGCTGTGCCAATATGTTAGAGCGCCCTACCAGCGGCCAGGTTCTGGTTGATGGGCAAGATCTGACAACCTTATCTGAAGGTGAACTGACGCGCGCGCGTCGTCAAATCGGCATGATTTTTCAGCATTTCAATTTACTGTCATCTCGCACGGTGTATGGCAATATTGCGTTGCCTCTTGAGCTGGATAACACGTCACGCGCAGATATAAAGAAGAGAGTTACCGAACTGTTGGATCTGGTCGGTTTAGCGGATAAGCAAGATGCTTACCCGGCTAACTTGTCGGGCGGTCAGAAGCAGCGTGTTGCTATCGCGCGTGCTTTAGCCAGTAATCCAAAAGTCTTGTTGTGCGATGAAGCCACCAGCGCATTAGACCCGGCAACCACTCGTTCGATTCTGGAGCTACTTAAGGACATTAATCGTCGTCTGGGGCTGACTATTTTGCTTATTACTCATGAAATGGATGTGGTGAAACGCATCTGTGATCAGGTTGCTGTAATAAGTGAAGGCAAATTGATTGAGAAAGACAGTGTCAGTGAAGTGTTCTCGCATCCGAAAACTCCGCTGGCGCAACAATTTATCCAATCAACACTCCATTTGGATATTCCAGAAGATTACGCCCAGCGTATGACGCAGGAACCAACTGCAGATCGCGTTCCACTGCTGAAATTGGAGTTCACCGGTCAGTCCGTTGACGCACCACTCATTTCACAAGCGGTGCGCCGTTTCAATATTGATATCGGGATTCTCAGTTCGCAGATGGATTATGCCGGTGGCGTTAAGTTTGGTGTCATGTTAGCAGAGCTGCATGGCGACGATCAGGATGGCCTCGCTGCCATCAAGTTTTTGCAAGATCATCATGTAAAAGTAGAGGTTCTGGGTTATGTCTGAGGCAATGATGTGGTTAATGGGCCGAGGCGTCTGGGAAACTCTAATGATGACTTTTGTGTCTGGTTTCTTTGGCTTTGTGCTAGGGCTACCGGTTGGGGTGCTGCTGTATGTCACCCGCCCGGGGCAAATTATCGCTAACAATAAGATTTACCGCACCCTGTCTGGAGTTGTGAATATTTTCCGTTCCATACCTTTTATTATCTTATTGGTGTGGATGATTCCATTCACTCGAATTATTGTCGGTACATCGATTGGGTTACAGGCGGCGATTGTGCCACTAACGGTCGGTGCAGCCCCCTTTATTGCTCGTATGGTGGAGAATGCCCTACTAGAGATTCCATCTGGTTTGGTTGAGGCTGCCCGTGCGATGGGAGCGACCCCAATGCAAATTATTAAAAAGGTGTTGTTGCCCGAAGCCCTACCCGGCTTGGTGAATGCCGCCACTATTACATTAATTACCCTGGTCGGTTATTCCGCGATGGGTGGTGCAGTCGGTGCCGGTGGCTTAGGCCAGATCGGTTATCAGTATGGTTACATTGGCTATAACGCCACGGTAATGAATACTGTATTAGTATTATTAGTAATTTTGGTTTACCTGATTCAGTTCAGTGGCGATCGGATCGTAAAAGCCGTTACCCACAAATAGTTCTTAACACATCAATTACCCAAAGGAATTGATGTTGCAGGTAGGCGGCAAGCGAACATATCCCGATAAGCTTATTCAAGTAAGTGATTCGGGTAAGTGAAAGTTGCTAACAACCCTGCAGCGCCAAGTACCAAGGGTATAGCGACTGCCTCACACAGCGGCGCATCTTAACGAATGTCTATAGAGGAAGGGATATGTCTTTAAAATTCAAATCTATCGCGGCAGTCAGTGCACTGATTGGTACCTTGGCTCTGGTGGGTTGCGGCCCGGCAGAGAAAGATCCAAACCACATTAAAGTTGGTGTCATTGTGGGTGCCGAGCAACAAGTTGCTGAAGTTGCTCAAAAAGTGGCAAAAGACAAATATGGTCTGGATGTTGAACTGGTTACCTTTAACGACTATGTATTGCCAAACGAAGCATTGAGCAAAGGTGATATTGACCTGAATGCCTTCCAGCACAAGCCTTATCTGGATCAGCAAATTAAAGATCGTGGCTACAAGTTAGTGTCTGTGGGTAACTCATTCGTTTATCCAATTGCTGGTTACTCTAAGAAAATCAAGTCATTGGAAGAGTTACAACCGGGTTCTCAGGTCGCACTGCCAAATGACCCGACCAATCTGGGCCGTTCTCTGTTGCTGCTGCAAAAAGTGGGGCTGATTAAACTGAAAGACGGCGTTGGTCTGCTGCCAACCGTGTTGGATGTGGTTGAGAATCCTAAAAACCTGAAACTGGTTGAACTGGAAGCCCCTCAGTTACCACGTTCTTTGGATGACCAACAAATCGCCTTGGCGATTATCAATACCACCTACGCCAGCCAGATTGGCTTAACACCTGCTAAAGATGGCTTATTCGTGGAAGATAAAGAGTCACCTTACGTCAATCTGATCGTAGCCCGCGAAGACAATAAAGATGCGGAAAACGTGAAGAAATTCGTTCAGGCATATCAGTCTGATGAAGTTTACGATGCAGCAAACAAAGCATTCAACGGTGGTGCAGTAAAAGGCTGGTAAGTGTTAATTGGCTATTTTGCTGAATATGGCGTTAGCTAAAATCAGTGTTTGCTAAATATATTGCAAGACGGGCCATGGCCCGTCTTGTTATTTGCATCATAGATTGCTTCAATAGCGCCTCTTAAATAAAAAAGGCTGAGGAATCTCTATGCGTGCGTTACCTCTGTGTCTGTTAGCACTTTCGCTAACTGGATGCTCCATGCTTCAATCAAAGCCATCCACCACAGAAAGTCCGGTTAAGCAACCACCTCCGGTGACTAAACCCAGCCCAACGGCAGCCCCTCGTCCGGCACCGGTAAAACTTTATAAAAGTGCTGAAGAACTTGTTGGCAAGCCTTTCCGCGACTTAGGCGAAGTATCCGGTGAGTCTTGCCAATCTACCGTTCAAGACTCTCCAGCCAGTATCGCCACCGCCCGTAAGAGAATGCAGACCCGTGCTTCTTATATGAAAGCCAATGCGGTGCTGCTACACGGATGTGAAATACAAAGTGGCGTTCCTGGCTGCTATCAACAAGCGGTGTGCCAAGGTTCTGCACTGAACGTTTCATCAAAATGAGTGTATTTTCCTTCAATCAGATCGGGGTGATTCGCTCACCCTATAAAGAAAAGTTTGCGGTGCCAAGGCAGCCCGGTCTAATTGAAGATGGCGGTGGTGAGTTACAGTTAGTGGCTCCCTATAATCAGCCGGAAGCCGTGCGTGGGTTATCTGACTTCAGTCATGTATGGGTGATGTTCGTTTTCCATCAAACCATGGCGGGGGGTTGGCGTCCGACGGTTCGCCCGCCACGTTTAGGCGGTAATACACGGATGGGCGTATTTGCCACTCGCTCCACTTTCCGGCCAAATCCTATCGGCATGTCGTTGATTGAGCTGAAAGGGATACGTTGCCAGGGCGCAGAGGTGATTCTGGAGTTGGGTAGTCTGGATCTGGTTGATGGTACCCCGGTGATTGACATTAAACCCTATCTGCCTTTTGCAGAGAGCCAACCACTGGCGCGCGCTGGTTTTGCGCAGACAGCCCCAGATGCAGGTATGCCGGTGTGTTTCTCCGCCACCGCTGAGCAACAGTTAGTACAGCAGCAGACGCGTTATCCACATTTGCGGCGTTTTATCAGCCAGGTTTTGGCACAAGACCCCCGCCCAGCCTACCGTAAAGACGATAATGAAAGTCGTGAATACGCGGTTCTGTTGCTGGAATTTAATGTGCGTTGGCGGGTTATGGGCCAGCAAACAGAAGTGTTGTCGCTCGACCCACGCTAAATTTCAGCCAGTTCTCTTTTGACAACCCGTACTCGCTGGTAAACTAAATCACTTTTTACTTTTTGGACTGCCTCTACTTGTTGCAGTGCTAATGGAACCAAAACATCATGCGTACTAGCCAATATCTGCTCTCCACTCTAAAGGAGACACCTGCCGATGCTGAAGTGATCAGTCACCAACTGATGCTTCGTGCCGGGATGATCCGTAAACTGGCATCAGGTCTTTATACCTGGTTACCGACCGGAGTTAGGGTGTTGAAGAAAGTCGAAAACATCGTGCGCGAAGAAATGAATAACGCCGGTGCTATTGAGGTTTCAATGCCCGTCGTACAACCGGCTGATTTGTGGCAGGAGAGTGGTCGCTGGGAACAGTATGGTCCTGAGCTATTGCGTTTTGTCGATCGCGGCGAACGCCCTTTTGTGCTCGGTCCAACTCATGAAGAAGTAATTACTGACCTGATTCGCGGTGAGATCAACTCTTACAAACAGTTGCCGCTGAATTTTTTCCAAATCCAGACTAAGTTTCGTGATGAAGTTCGCCCACGTTTCGGCGTGATGCGTGCTCGCGAGTTCCTGATGAAAGATGCTTACTCTTTCCATACCACTCAGGAATCGTTGCAGGAAACTTACGACGCGATGTATGCGGCCTACAGTAAGATTTTCTCTCGTATGGATCTGAATTTCCGTGCAGTTCTGGCAGATACCGGTTCAATTGGTGGCAGTGCATCGCATGAATTCCAAGTGCTGGCCGAGAGTGGCGAAGACGACATTGTGTTCTCAACCAGTTCTGATTATGCCGCTAATATTGAGTTTGCTGAAGCAGTGGCTCCTGGTGAACCACGGGCTAGCGCCACGGAAGAGCTGCGTATCATTGATACCCCGAATGCAAAAACCATCGCTGAATTGGTCGAGCAGTTCAACCTTCCAATAGTGAAAACAGTGAAAACCTTATTAGTGCATGCTCACGAAGAGAGTGGTCACAAGCTGGTTGCGTTGCTGGTTCGCGGTGATCATGAACTCAATGAGATTAAAGCAGAGAAACTGCTACAAGTCGCCAAACCACTGACCTTTGCCAGCGAAGAAGAGATTCGTGCAGTGATTGGCGCAGGTCCAGGGTCATTAGGCCCGGTTAATTTGCAGTTGCCAATCGTGATTGACCGCAGTGTGGCAGCGATGAGTGATTTTGGTGCTGGCGCGAATATCGACGGCAAACACTACTTTGGTATTAATTGGGATCGTGACTTACCGCTGCCACAAATTGCCGATTTACGTAATGTGGTTGAAGGCGATATCAGCCCTGATGGCAAAGGCACATTACTTATCAAGCGTGGTATTGAAGTCGGTCATATCTTCCAGCTAGGCACTAAATACTCGGAAGCGATGAAAGCCACGGTTCAGGGCGAAGATGGCCGTAACCAAGTGATGACCATGGGTTGTTACGGTATTGGCGTATCCCGTGTAGTAGCAGCGGCCATTGAGCAGAATCATGACGACCGTGGCATTATTTGGCCGGATGCGATTGCACCGTTCCAGGTAGCCATTTTGCCAATGAATATGCACAAATCTTTCCGCGTGAAAGAGTTGGCGGAAGAGCTGTATGCCACTCTGCGTTCCCATGGTATTGACGTGATTCTCGATGACCGCAAAGAACGCCCAGGCGTGATGTTTGCCGATATGGAGCTGATTGGCGTGCCACACAATATCGTGATTGGTGACCGCAATCTCGACAGCGAAGAGGTGGAATATAAAAACCGCCGTATTGGTGAGAAGCAGATGATTAAAACCAGCGAAATCATTGAGTTCCTGCTGGGCCAAATCAAGCGCTAATTGACCCTAAGTAAACCGCTGAGCCGCTGGATAGTTAACTCACTACCAGCGGCTTTTTATTGCAGCAACGGATAGATTCTATTTACTGCCGCAACTCTTACTGGCATTAAACTTAATGTTATCAGCCGGAATCAGCGTTTTGTCTGATTGCCCTTCTTCCATCGATGGCCGCACATCAAAATGGCCATTAAGGGTTAAAAATACCGGTTCACCGACCTTTTTACGGGCTTTTAAATATCCGGTTTCCAGTGCAATATTATTCTCGACTGGGAAGGTTCGGCCGGTAGCACAATCGGTAAATACGGCAGCATCAGCAAAATACTTATACATACCGCTCAACGGCATCGGCGTTTTGGGTAACGGCTGATCACTCGGGGTAAGCTGATAATTCAATGCTGACTGAATCGCCAATCCTTGTTGGTCGAGCATCACCAGATTTTTACCTACCGGCCGAAAGTAGCGTTTCTCCCCTTGCCCATTAGTAAGTACCAACTTATCAGCAGTACGCGCCCACTGACCGTATTCAGCAAAGGTTTGATCGCTCTCGTTGTTATCGCCAGCATGAGCAGTGCCACGATAAATTTCCTTCAGGATAAAAGTCCCATCGCTATCAAGGAACAGTGAGGTATCCAAACCACTGCAATCCGCGCAGGGTAATACGCCCTGATAGCTTTGCTGCATAGGTTGTAAAGCCTGTTCAACCGGTTGATGTCGATTGTTGCAACCTAATAATGACAGTGCACCTACTGCCAAAAATAGCGTTATTGTTAATTTTTTCACAGTCATTCTCCCATACTGTGTCCGATATATAAGGAATGAAGCCACATTAGTCACAATGTATAAATCACAGGCTAAATAATGGCATCACTCCTGATGTATTTTGCCGCGCAGTGCTTTGGTCGCACCTTTGCGGACTTTGCCCTCGACTCGCCTTATTTTTGAGCCTTTGGTCGGTTTTGTCGCCCGACGAGCCTTTTCTACCACCATTGCCTGATGGATTAATGCCACCAGCCGCGCCAATGCCGCCTCGCGATTCATATCTTGACTGCGGTATTCTTGCGCTTTGATGATAACGACACCCTCTGCCGTCATCAAATGGCTATTTAGCAATAATAACCTTTCTTTATAGTACTCTGGCAGGCTTGAAGCCTTAATGTCAAAGCGCAAATGAATGGCAGTTGAGGTTTTATTGACGTGCTGTCCCCCCGCGCCCTGCGCCCGGATCGCCGTCAGCTCAATCTCACTGTCAGGTAGACTGACATAATTAGATATAATCAGCACGCTTATTGCCCGTCGCCTTGCCATTCATCAAAACTAATTTCCAGATTATTCTGAGCATCCGACAACCAAATAGTTCCCTCTTGCAACGTAGCCTGTAACGACATATTACGATTCGCAAGTGCCGCCAACTTGGCCATCTGTTCATCACCCAAGAAGCGCACCCGCAAATTACGGTGCCCGGATAACTTATCTCGGGCTTGTGGCCACCACACCTTGGCGGCGCGTTCACTGTAGGCATACAGCACCACTTGCTGTGACTGATTACAGGCTTTACGCAGACGTTTCTCCTCTGGTAACCCCAGCTCAACCCACAATTCAATACCGTTATGGTCATTATGACGCCAAATCTCCGGCTCATCGTCAGCGCTCAGACCTTTAGTAAACTGCAAACGCTCATCAGCATGGCAGATCCATGCGAGTAACCTCAGCATCATACGTTGGTCAGTTTCGGAGGGGTGCTGCGCGATAGTCAGGTTAACATCCTGAAAAAAATTACGATCCATATCCGCAATGTTAACAGCAGCTTTATGGATGGTTGCTTTTAGTGCCATGGGTGACCTCTTAATTATCTGGCAGACAGTGTACTTGATCCAGCCTGCCAGCAGCCAGCCAACCCTGCATAAAGAGAACGATTAGTGGCATCAATGCGAAAAAGAAACCTTGTGCCACACTCTAATATCTCTATCACTCCTGTGCTATAGTCCTTATAAGTTCAGAGTTTATCTTCGTAGGTTGACAGTGTGTCGCTTCCGCTGAGAATCTACTGGGTTAAACTTTTCCAGGAGGATTACTGTGCAGCAATACTGTGAATTAGTACGCCGTTTTTATGCCCAAATTGGAAGTGGCGATCTGGGTTACGTACCAGACGCATTGCGCTGTGTATTGAAAGCATTGGACGAAGTTGCGGCTAACGACGCACTACCGTCCTCCGTTAGAGAACAGGCGGCCTTTGCCGCCGCTAACTTATTGGTGAGCGATTATGTCGATGAGTGAAGAGTATCAACCCATCAATTGTGATGACTACGATAATCTAGAGCTCGCCTGCCAACATCACCTGATACTGACGTTGAAGTTGAGAGGCGGTGAGATCGTAGAAGGTAAAGCCAGCGATCTGCTGCTGAGAAAAAAGGTCGAATACCTGATTATCGAGCAAGAAGGAACAATGCGCGAGTTGCGTCTGGACTATATTGCCAGCTTCAGTCACCCCGAGATAGGGACTGTTGTGGTGAGTGCATCATAGCTTCATCCCATTATATTGATGACGGGCCGCTGAAGAGTGGCCCGTTTTGCATTCAGGGCAGACCAAACCGAATCAAGGTTTTAAACTGGCATAGTAAGCCGCCAAATCAGAGAAATCCTCGTCGGTTAAAGGCACAACATAAGCCTGCATCACTCCAGCTTGCCCACCAGTACGCTCTCCTTTTTTATACGCTTTTAATGATTGTTCTAAATACATGGCATTTTGCCCAGCCAGATTAGGATACATCGGTACCGAAACCTTACCTTGTGCACCATGACAAGCCACACAACTGGCAGACTTAACTCGCCCCGCTTCGATATCATTTTTTGCCAACGCCGAGAAACTACTCAATCCCCATAACATCATTATACTGACGACTAATTTCATCATTGCTCCTCAAAATAGACTGTTCTGCGTGTTGTTATTTTATTATTCCGCGTTGGTCCAATTTAGGTACCAACAAGGTTCGCCTTCTTTTGCCTGGCCTGCCTGAGCCACAAACACTCCAGCCGCAGCAATTAATTGTTCGCCAAAGTAGAGTAGCGGAATACGCTCCCGTTGCCACGGCGGTACCCCCAACTCTTGCCAAATCTTTTTGCTATGGCGCGAATGATGCCGCCCGACAATCTTGATATCACCTTGTAAACCGAAACGGATGCTGATTACCTCGCCGGTTGCCGCAGCCCTGACCGCTTGCCCCCCTTCAGTAATAAAACTCAATACCCCCAGATTGGCAGGTAGAATCAAAGGGCCAGGGGGGATTGCGACATGATTAGGCCCAGCCTCAATGTTGGCCCAAGGTAGATGCCGTATATTTATTTCAGCCAGCGGTGGCAATAGATATAAATATTGCCGGAAGCGGCGAACCTGATGTGCCCCCAAAGTAAGCTGAGGCTCTGCATCTTGCCTTGCCATAGCAACTTCTAACCACAAACGTTGCAGTTGGTTTTGCGATGGCATCACTGCCCCCCATCTAGCCAGCCAACGGCGTAATATCGCCCCCCGTTTGGCTTCTGAGGCCAGTAATAACCCCTCAATAGAAAGCGCGCCATCCAGACTTTGCAGTTGTTGCAGATTATCTGCCAACAACTCATCCAATAATTGTTCCTGCTCAGCGCACAGACTTGCACTGCGCGCCGTCGCTTGAGCAAAATGCGGCCAGCGCTGATGAAGCAGAGGCAACACATTTAATCGCAAGAAGTTACGATCGAAACGATGGTCCTGATTGCTGTCATCTTCAATCCACCGTAGTTGCTGTGCTTGAGCATAGTTCTCAAGCGTTGCGCGGGAAAAGGCCAACAATGGTCGCAACAACTGGCTATGGGCAAACGGCATTCTGCCTGCCATTGAGGACAGCCCCGCCGGACCACTGCCCCGCTTAAGTGCCAGTAAGAAGGTTTCACACTGGTCATCCAGATGTTGAGCCGTAAGTAGCACTTCATTGGCAGCTAAATGTGAGGAAAATGCCTGATAGCGAGCCGTTCTGGCGGCAGCCTCTATTCCATTGTGTCGCGGATCAATCTTCACTCGCACTACTTCAAGTGGAACTTCCCATTGATCACACTGCTGCTGGCAATGTTTTACCCAACTGTCTGCCAATGGGTTTAATCCGTGATGAATATGAATCGCACGAACTTTCAGCTCAGGGAGCAATTGTTGGCGCAGGCTAACCAATAAATGCAGTAATACACTGGAATCCAACCCACCACTGAACCCCACCAGCACATGGCGATGATCACCCAATTGTGCGAACAAAGGATTGAGTAACACATTAGGCATAAAGGTGGCTGAGTTCATGTCATTCCAGCGTTATTTCGTATAGCTCCAGAGGTAAACCATCTGGATCAGTAAAGAAAGTAAAACGTGATTGGGTATAGGGATCAATGCGAACCGCTTCGCAAATCACACCGGTAGCCCCCAGTTCACTGACTGCCTGCTCAATATTATCAACCTGAAAAGCCAGGTGACGTAAACCACAAGCCTCTGGGCGGCTAGGCCGTGTTGACGGGGAAGGGAAAGAAAACAACTCGATAGTATATTGCCCATTTAAGGCTAAATCAGCTTTCCATGAGTCGCGTTCTTCACGATAGACCTCGCTTATCAAGCTGAACCCCAGCACCTCACAGTAGAATTTTTTACTGACCTGATAATCTGAGCCAATGATTGCAATATGATGTATCTGACGTATTGCTAACATGTATTACTCCAGTTTAATCATTTGTCTTCAGCACATTGACCCAATAGCGACCATCATCATCACGTTTAGCTCCGTGAATGTCGGTTTCAAACCCAGGGTAATGCGCGCCAATGGCACACAGCATCAGCAGGAAGTCCAAGACTGCGCGGCTCTCTTCACTGATCATTTCACCTGGCATAACCAACGGTACCCCCGGTGGGTAAGGCAGGATCATGTTGGCCACGACTTTGCCTATCAAATCACGCATTTCGCAGGCCGCTATATTACCGCGAATCTGCTGTTGGAACATGTCATACGGCGTGAGTTTCATCTCTGGCAGTACATCAAAAGACTGACGCATCAAACGGGGCAAGTCGTGTTTACGGATCAATTGGTGGATACCGGCGGCCAACTCCTGAATGCGCATATGGCGGTAAAAATCGGGATCTTCAGCAAACAGATCCGGCAGCATATTTTTAACCCGCAAGTTAAGATCATAAGCGCGTTTAAATTCAGTGAGGCCGCGTAATAAGCTCATCGCCTTGGTTTTATCAATGCCAATACTGAACAGGAACAGTAAATTATATGGCCCGGTTTTCTCTACCACAATGCCGCGTTCATCGAGAAATTTAGCGACTAATGCCGCAGGGATCCCTTCGTCTTCAAGTTCCCCCTCACTGCTCATACCCGGCGTCAGGATGGTCACTTTGATCGGATCCAGATACATATGGTCTGCATCCGCATTACTAAAGCCATGCCACTTTTGCCCCGGTTGCAACGGCCAACAGGCTATTTCGTCAATATCTTCTGGCTGCCAGACATCAAAGAACCAGTTGTCACTTTGTGAACGTAAACGGCGAACTTCTTTGCGAAAATGCATCGCACGCTCAATGGAGCGCATAATCATGCGCCTGCCCGGTTTACCACGCATCATTGCTGCGGCAGTTTCCATTGATGCCACAATGCCGTAATTCGGAGAGGTGGTGGTATGCATCATATAAGCTTCGTTAAAAGTGCCTTCATTGTAATCACCTTTAATATGAATCATCGAAGCTTGAGAGAATGCGGCCAACAATTTATGTGTCGATTGCGTTTCATAGAAAACTTTACCCGCAATCCGTTCCCCGCTCATGCCACTTTTCCCTTCATAAATCTCATGGAAATTGGTATAAGGCACCCAGGCGGAATCAAAGTGAATTGAAGGGACGTCCAGTGTCTGCTTAATATAATCAGTATTATAGAGCAGCCCATCATAGGTTGAGTTCGTTATCACCGCATGCACTGGCCAGCTGGCATTCTTGGTTTGTGCAATTTTCTCAGTAATAGATTCGCGCGTAAATTCGTGCTGCGGGATGCCGCCCAAAATACCGTAAGCATTACGGGCCGGGCGCAAATATAGCGGAATGATATTGGTCATCATCAAAAGATGTGTCAGAGACTTATGACAATTACGGTCAATCAATACCGTACTGCCCGAAGGGGACGAATACATGCCAATGATTTTATTTGCCGTTGATGTCCCGTTCGTCACCATATAACTCTGCTCAGCATTGAAAGTACGGGCAATATACTCTTCGGCTTCCAGATGCGGGCCACTGTGGTCTAATAGTGATCCGAGTTCAGTCACTGAAATCGACACATCAGCCTTGAGGGTGTTAGCACCAAAGAAATCATAGAATAAGCTGCCTACCGGGCTTTTTTGAAATGCCGTCCCCGCCATATGCCCCGGCGTACAGAAGGTATATTTCCCTTCTTTGACGTAATTAAATAACGCCTTGGTTAGCGGCGGAGTGATGCTATCCATATACTCAGCGGTATATTGTTCAATATGCTGGGCAATATCATCTGCCGCATTTAACGTATATTCAAAGAAATAAAGAGCCATGCGCATTTCATTCAAACTGACATCCAATGAGGAGGTCGTATTGATAAATGCGTAAAGTGGGAGATATTCGTTCAGATCATTAATTTCAGTGCAAAGCTCATTACTGTGCTGGTCCCAATCGAAAATCACACCAATAATCCGCGCATTATGCTCGATCAGTTTAAGCAGATCACCACGATCCTGAGGGTAGATCAACTGAAAACCTTTAGCCAGCAGGGCATCGTTTAACTCACGAATAGGTTCATCTTTGTAGTAAACCCCCATCGGCCCCATGATTGCGATGATATTCATCGGTGAATCCTCATATTGTTCGCCAATTACCTATAACAACATGAAATTAAATTTTTGCCAAAATTATTATGGGGTTAGATATTATGACTCAGAATCTATAAGTAAAAAATCCGGCTCATAATATATGAGCCGGATTTCAATATTTCTCTGCGATGCCCAATAAATCGGGCATGCTTAATCAGCAATAACCGTAATTCATCAGACGCTGATAACGACGATTCAATAATTCTTCGTCATTCAAAACATCCAGATCACTAAGATCAGCCAACAGTTGCGCCTTCAAAGCAGCAGCAATAGTGATGTAATCACGGTGTGCGCCGCCTAAAGGTTCAGGGATAACCGAGTCAATCATCTTTAATTCTTTCAGACGATGAGCCGTAATACCCATGGCCTCTGCGGCTAACGGTGCTTTATCAGCACTTTTCCACAGAATAGATGCACAGCCCTCTGGGGAGATAACGGAATAGGTGCTGTATTGCAGCATATTCACTTTATCGCCAACACCAATGGCTAATGCGCCGCCTGAGCCACCTTCACCAATAACGGTACAGACGATAGGAACACTCAGGCGTGACATCTCACGCAGGTTACGTGCGATGGCTTCAGATTGACCACGCTCTTCTGCACCAACACCAGGATATGCCCCCGGTGTATCAATGAAAGTAATGATTGGCAGCTTAAAGCGCTCAGCCATCTCCATCAGACGCAGTGCCTTACGATAACCTTCAGGCGCTGGCATACCAAAGTTACGGCGAATTTTTTCTTTGGTTTCACGGCCTTTTTGATGACCAATGATCATCACCGGGCGACCATCCAGACGAGCAATACCACCGACAATAGCTTTGTCGTCGGCATAAGCGCGATCACCCGCCAGTTCTTCGAAATCAGTAAAGATATTAGCGATATAATCCAGGGTATAAGGACGACGAGGGTGGCGTGCCAGTTGGGCAATCTGCCATGCGCCGAGGTCCGAGAAAATTTTCCGCGTCAGCTCAACACTTTTCTCACGCAGACGCTGGACCTCTTCATCCAGATTAATATCTAATTTTTCGTCTTGACGGCTGACTGCAGTCAGCGAGTCAATTTTCGCTTCCAGCTCTGCAATCGGCTGTTCAAAATCAAGAAAATTCAGACTCATAGCATTCCTATTTTAGTCAAATTCCAGTTCCACCTGCTCATTACCTACCAGCGTTCGCAAATCTATCAATAAGCGATCGGTGGGCGTCACGCGCCATGTGGCTCCAAACCGCAGCCGGGCGCGAGCATCTTCCCGTTGGTAATAAAGATGCACTGGGATCGTCCCCGCTCGATGGGGTTCCAACGACTGACGGAGACGGTTCAAAAGCTGGTCATCAATTTGCCTGTCGGTCAGCGATATAGCAAGCCCACGGGCATATTTTTCACGAGCTTCACTGATGTCCATTAACTCACGGGCGGTCATTTTAAGTCCACCACTAAAGTCATCAAAGCTGACCTGTCCAGTGGCTATCAGGATACGGTCTTTTTCCAATAAATGCTGATATTTTTCCAATGCATCGGTGAATAGCATCACCTCCAGACGCCCGGAGCGGTCATCCAAAGTACAAATACCAATGCGATTCCCGCGTTTTGTTACCATAACCCTTGCAGCGATTACCAGCCCTACCGCAGTGGTCATTTTGCCCCGATCCGTCGGATGCATATCTTTCAAACGCAGCCCGCCAGCATAACGTTCGATTTCCTTTAGATATTGAGTAATCGGGTGGCCGGTTAGGTATAACCCCAGCGTTTCCCGCTCACCGTCTAAAACAATTTGTTCCTGCCACCGCGGCACATTAGCATAAGATTGCTCAACCTGCTCAGGTGCATCAGCCAATACGCCAAACATATCGGCCTGACCAATGGCCTCTGCTTTCGCATGTTGGTCTGCGGCTTTTAACGCTTCGCCTAAGGAGCTCATTAATGCGGCACGGTGCGGCCCCAAACGGTCAAAAGCACCGGACATGATTAACTTTTCTAATATCCGCCGATTCAGCTTTTTCGTATCGACGCGGGCACATAAATCAAACAAATCTTTGAAGTGACCGCCCTCTTTACGCGCCTCCAGTATCGCGTCGATCGGCGCCTCACCAACCCCCTTGATAGCACCAATCCCGTAAACAATTTCACCCTCATCATTTACATGGAAGTGATACAGGCCACTGTTAATTTCTGGTGGCAGAATCTTCAGCCCCATACGCCAACATTCATCAACCAGGCCAACGACTTTATCGGTGTTATCCATATCGGCGGTCATTACCGCAGCCATAAATTCAGCCGGATAATGTGCTTTTAACCACAACGTCTGGTAGGACACCAAAGCATAAGCAGCGGAGTGAGATTTGTTAAAACCATAACCGGCAAACTTCTCTACCAAGTCAAAGATTTTTATCGCCAATTCACCGTCAACGCCCTGACTTTTGGCCCCATCTTCGAATACCGAACGCTGTTTTGCCATCTCTGCTGGGTTTTTCTTACCCATAGCTCGACGCAACATATCCGCGCCGCCAAGGGAGTAACCAGACAGAACCTGCGCAATCTGCATAACCTGTTCCTGATACAGGATGATGCCATAGGTCGGCTCCAGTACAGGCTTCAGGGATTCATGTTGCCATTCGATATCAGGATAGGACAGTGCTTCACGACCATGTTTACGGTCAATAAAGTTATCTACCATCCCTGATTGCAGCGGACCGGGGCGGAATAATGCCACCAGAGCTATCATATCCTCGAAGCAGTCTGGCTTCAGCCGCTTGATAAGATCCTTCATACCTCGGGATTCAAGCTGGAATACTGCTGTCGTTTCCGAACGTTGCAGCATATCGAAGCTTTGCTTATCTTCCAGCGGAATAGAGGCGATATCTATCGGTTCTAGCCCAGTTTTGGCGCGCTTGGCATTGATCATCTCCAGCGCCCAATTAATGATAGTTAGCGTACGCAAACCGAGGAAGTCGAACTTCACCAGACCGGCATATTCCACATCATTTTTATCGAACTGAGTAACCGGGTTTTTGCCTTCCGCATCACAATATAGCGGTGCAAAATCAGTAATTTTGGTCGGAGCAATAACCACCCCACCGGCGTGTTTCCCAGCGTTACGTGTTACCCCCTCCAGCTTACGCGCCATATCAATCAGCGCCCTAACCTCTTCATCGGCTTCATAAATTTCAGGAAGTTGCGGTTCAGCGGCAAAGGCTTTTTCCAGCGTCATTCCAGGATCTGGTGGCACCAATTTTGAGATACGATCGACAAAACCATAAGGGTGGCCCAGCACGCGACCCACATCGCGGATAACCGCTTTGGCAGCCATCGTACCGAAGGTAATAATCTGAGAAACCGCATCGCGGCCATACATTTCGGCCACATGTTCAATCACCAGATCACGTTTCTCCATACAGAAGTCAACGTCGAAGTCGGGCATTGATACACGTTCAGGGTTGAGAAAACGTTCGAACAGCAGGTCAAATTCCAGCGGATCCAGATCGGTAATCTTGAGCGCATATGCCACCAGAGAACCTGCACCTGAGCCTCGCCCTGGCCCTACCGGAACACCATTATCTTTAGACCACTGGATAAATTCCATTACTATCAAGAAGTAACCAGGGAATCCCATCTGGTTGATAACTTTTAGCTCAATATCGAGCCGCTCGTCATACTCTGGCCGTTTTTGCGCCCGCACTTGCGAGTCGGGGAAGAGGAATTCCAACCGTTCTTCCAAACCTTGCTTTGATTTTTCTACCAAAAAATCTTCCGTGCTCATCTCACCGGTAGGGAACTGCGGTAGAAAGTATTCCCCAAGGCGGATGGTGACGTTACAACGTTTGGCTATTTCAACACTGTTGAGCAGCGCTTCAGGAATATCCGCGAACAGCTCACACATCTGTTCTTCATCGCGCATAAACTGCTGAGGACTATAATTTTTAGGCCGCTTAGGATCAACCAATGTAAAACCGTCATGAATAGCAACGCGGATCTCATGGGCGTCAAAGTCAGACTCAACGATAAAACGCACATCATTGGTCGCAACAACGGGCAGGCCGCGCTCAGTCGCTAGCGCGACTGCCGCATGAAGATAGTTCTCTTCGTCTGGCCGACCGGTACGGATTAGCTCCAAATAGTAACTGTCAGGGAAATGCTCTTGATAAAACTCAAGACACTGATCAACCTGAGTCTGATTACCGCGCAGCATAAACTTGCCGACATCCCCCATCCGGCCACCGGATAGCAGAATCAGCCCCTCTTTATGCTTGATCAGCCAATCGCGATCAATTATCGGACCAGCTGCGCCATAACCACGTTTATAAGCTTCGGAGATCAATAAGGTAAGGTTTTGATAACCTTCATTATTGCGTGCCAACACAGTAAGGTGAGCCAACTCATCACCCAAGATTTCACTTTGCACGTAGAAATCTGCGCCAATGATGGGTTTAATCCCAGCACCGTGGGCGCTACCGTAGAATTTCACCAAACCACAAAGGTTAGTGAAGTCAGTAATGGCCAGAGCGGGCATACCTAATGCAGCAGCTCTCTTCACCAAGGGTCCAATCTTGGCTAATCCATCGATCATGGAGTAATCGCTGTGAACACGCAGGTGGACAAAACGAGGTTCGGCCATATCCAGATACCAGAAATTAGTGGATTGAATCACACCCGCAGAACAGAGTGTCTGAGGGCATCATAACTATGAGTGTCTTTCAGCGACAATACCGGCTTATATCAGCCCTAGCACGCGCTTAACCGGGCCAAAGCTGCGCCGATGGTGCTCAGTTGCGCCTAGTGCTGCCAGCCGCTCCAGGTGGAATGCTGTCGGGTAGCCTTTGTGCTGCGCAAAACCATACTCGGGGAAAATGAGATCCAGTTCAGTCATTTCACGATCACGGGTCACTTTAGCCAGAATAGAGGCGGCACTGATCTCTGCAACTCGGCTGTCCCCTTTTACAACGGCTAATGACGGCATCGCCAGTTTTGGACAGCGATTACCATCAATCAACACATAATCGGGTGTGATATGTAATCCTGCTACCGCTCTTTGCATTGCCAGCATTGTTGCATGCAATATATTTAGGTGATCAATCTCTTCTGGCTCAGCGCGACCAAGGCTCCAGGACAGGGCCTTATCCGTAATTTCGTCATAAAGTGACAGACGCCGCTTCTCACTCAGTTTTTTCGAGTCTGCCAAACCGACAATTGGCCGTGTCGGATCGAGAATAACCGCCGCAGTGACAACAGCCCCCACTAATGGGCCACGGCCAACTTCATCCACACCGGCAATCAAATTCGCCTGCGGGTATATAAAAATATCTGTCATCGACCTGCTAACTCCAATACCGCCTGTGCTGCCTGTTCATCCGCGCCACAACGGATGCTCTGATGCAAAATCAGGAAACGTTCTTTTAACGCCTCAACTGCATCACCACCTTGTAATAGCGGTAACAATGCATCGGCTAATGTTTGTGGTTGGCACTCTTGCTGCAACAATTCTGTCACCAGCTCTTCGCCTGCCAACAAATTCGGTAATGAGACATAAGGTGTTTTAACTAATCGTTCTGCTAACCAGAAAGTGAAGGGTTTCATACGATAACCTACCACCATGGGGCATTTAGCCAACATGCATTCCAACGCCGCAGTACCCGAGGCAAGCAAGGTAGCATCACTGGCAATCATCGCCACCCGGGCATTGCCATCTAATAAATGGACGGATAAGTCAGGGGCAATTTCAGCTTTAATTCGTTCGAACTGCTCACGACGCTTGCTGTTAACCAATGGAACCAGCACTTCCAGCTCAGGCAGTTGTTGCCTCAAGATGGCAGCAGTACGCAGAAAATCGGCACTGAGCATTTCCACTTCTGAATGGCGACTACCCGGCAACAGGGCCAGACATGGCGCATGTAGCGCAATCCCCAATTCTGTTCTTGCCGCTTGCTTATCAGGGATTAAAGGCATGGCATCAGCCATGGTATGACCAATAAAGCGACATGGAACATTGAAACGATCGTAAAACGCTTTTTCAAAAGGAAGAAAAGCCAACACCATATCGGTCGCTTTACCAATTTTGAAAACGCGTTTTTGTCGCCAGGCCCAAACAGAGGGGCTGACATAATGAATGGTTCGGATGCCACGCTGTTTCAAACGCCCTTCGAGGGTGATATTGAAATCAGGCGCATCGATACCCACGAAAACATCTGGGGAGAGTTCACTAAAGCGTTGGGTCAGATCTTTGCGGATCTTGAGTAACCGTGGCAAACGTTCTAATACTTCAACAACGCCCATCACTGCCAACTCTTCCATCTCATACCAGGCTTCACATCCCTCAGCTTGCATCAACGGCCCAGCAACACCAACAAAGCGGGCATCGGGAACCTGAGCTTTCAGCGCACGAATCAACCCAGCGCCTAAGATGTCGCCAGAAGTTTCTCCGGCGACTAAACCGATAGTTAAAGGACGCCCGGTATTCGACGGACAATCAACAGCTAATGGGCTATTTTGCATAAGTTAGCGAATAATGCCGCGAGTAGAGCGCGCAAAGAAATCACTGAATGCCTTAACCGCCGGAACCTGCTCCGCCAATTCGGCAATTTCTGGTTTCACTTCATCCAGCGTCCGACCACTGCGGTACAACAACTTGTAAGCATTACGGATCGCATGAAGTGATTCTTTGTCAAAACCGCGACGTTTTAACCCTTCAATATTGATACCAAATGGTGTTGCATGGTTGCCCTGAGCAATGACATAAGGAGGCACATCCTGAGCAACGCCTGAACAACCGCCCACCATCACATGCGCACCAATCACGCAGAATTGATGGATAGCCGTCATTCCGCCAATGATGGCAAAATCGTCAATTTCCACATGACCACCCAAAGTTGCATTGTTCGCAAGAATGCAACGATCACCAATGATACAGTCATGGGCGATATGGGCATTAATCATCAGCAAATTGTCGCTGCCTACTTTAGTTAATCCACCACCTTGGACCGTACCACGGTGGATAGATACGCTTTCACGGATACGGTTACGCGAACCGATCTCAACGCGAGTAGGCTCGCCTGCATATTTCAGATCCTGATTCGCCTCACCAATGGAGGCAAATTGGTAAATCTGATTGTCACAGCCAATCTTGGTTACACCATTAACGACGACATGGGATTTCAGTTCCGTGCCAGCGCCAATTTCCACCTGAGATCCGACAAAGCAGAAGGGGCCAATACGAACGCCGGCACCAATAATGGCACCTTCTTCGACGATAGAACTTGGATGGATAATGGCGGTTTTGTCAATCACGTATCAGGACTCCTTAACTGCGGGTTCGACAACAACAGACTTTGCAACAACAGCTTCTGCTGGTGGGGTTACTGGCCTGCTACGAGCACACATCATCGTGGCAGTACAGACGATTTCACCATCGACTTTCGCAACACCAGTAAAACGGGTCAGACCACGGCGTTCTTTAACGAACTGAACTTCCATGATCATTTGATCACCAGGCACTACCGGACGTTTGAAGCGAGCTTCATCAATGCCAGCAAAATAATAAAGTTCACCCGGCTCAAGTTTACCGCGGCTTTTAAATGCCAAGATACCGGTCGCCTGCGCCATCGCCTCTAAAATCAGCACGCCTGGGAAGATAGGTTTACCCGGGAAATGGCCTTGGAAAAATGGCTCGTTGAAAGAGACGTTCTTCACTGCACGCAGAAATTTTCCTTCTTCGAAATCAAGGACACGATCTACCAGCAAGAACGGAAAACGGTGCGGGAGTAGATCCAAAATCTCTTCAATATGCAGAGTATGAGTGTCAGTAGTCAAAATACTCTTCCTGTCTAAAAAACTAATGCTATCAACAACACGGCCTGCACTGCCCCAAAAGGGAGGCATTAGGCAGGCCGCAAATTAGGAACTCTGTATACCCTTCGAACTTGACGCAACAACGGCGTAACTGCACGTATTTACCTGAATCACTTGACACATAAGTTCATCAAGATTGATTTATTTTGTCAGGCTGCGACACCAATTTCTTTAAGTATCTACTTTTGGCATCACTTGCCAATAAGCTTAATTATTGACTCAGAGTATCAGTCTTGAGTGACTACTCTTTATCGATTTTACGCTCAATAGCTTTTAAGCGTTTATTAATTCCATCGATATTCATCACTAAAGCAGCGGTCTTGCGCCAAACTTTATTTGGTTGTAACGGAATGCCGGAGGAGTATAACCCAGGTTCAGTGATTGGGCGCATCACCATTCCCATTCCGGTGATGGTGACTTTGTCACAAATCTCCATATGACCATTGATCACACTCGCGCCGCCTATCATACAATAGCGGCCAACTTTCAGACTGCCTGCCATGATAACACCACCCGCAACCGCGGTATTGTCGCCAATCACAACGTTATGTGCAATCTGACATTGGTTATCAATGATGACGCCATTACCAATAATGGTATTATCTAGTGCACCACGGTCAATCGTGGTACAAGCGCCAATCTCAACACGGTCACCAATATGCACTGAACCGAGCTGTGGAATTTTTATCCAATTACCACGATCATTTGCATAACCAAAACCATCTGCACCAATGACCGTACCGGATTGAATCAAGCAGTTCTGCCCAATAACAACTTCATGATAAACGGAAACATTGGCCCACAAACGGCTACCAGCACCAATGTGAGTATTCTTGCCAATAAAGCAGCCAGCACCGATAACCACATTATCGCCTAGCACAACACCGGACTCTATCACTGCATTTGCACCGATAGAAACCGTCTCTCCCAACGTTACCAGTGGAGCGATAACTGCACTCGGTGCAATATCCTGGGCCGGTTGAGGTGTGGTATCCATTATCTGAGCCATACGTGCATAGGTTAAATACGGATTTTTAACCACTAGAGCTGCAGATTTACAGAAAGGTAAGTCAGCCTCAGTCAATACCACCGCACCTGCATTACAAGTAGCGAGTTGTTCTTGATAGCGACTATTTGACAAAAACGTGATTTGCGAAGGCTCGGCGGAATGCATAGAAGCGATGCCGGTGATGACGAGATCGCCATCACCGTACACCTGTGCATCCAACTGCTGAGCTAAATCAGCCAGTCGAATTGAAGGCATGTTTTATTTAACCTGTTTCAGCACGTCAGCAGTGATATCTTTAGAAGGGTCTGCATATGCAACAGCATTTGCATCAATCACCACATCATAACCACCTTTGCTAGCAACAGATTTAACAGCATCCTGAATACGGCTCAGAATTTTGTTACGCTCTTCCATCTGACGACGGCGATTATCTTGCTCAAAAGCCTGGGCTTTAGTAGAGAAAGTTTCACGCTGTTTCATTACGTCGCTTTCCAGCTTGGTACGATCACTGGCTTTCATGGTAGAACCGTCACGTTGCAGCTTCTGCATTTTAGTTTGCAGGTCGCGCTCCATTCCTTGCAGTTCGGTTGCACGGCCTTTGAATTCATTCTCCAGCTGCTTAGCTACGGTTTCACGCGCAGGTAATTGTTGGAAAATGCTGGAAACGTTAACAATAGCAATCTTGTCAGCGGCTTGAACGCTGGCAGAAGCTGCCAATGCTAAACCAAGACCTGCGGCACACAACCACTTTTTCACTATAAACTCCTTACCATTACCCGTTTGTGTCAGAGACACCTTGAAGTGCACTTAATACTGAATAGTGCCTAAAATAGCGCCAAACTCACTAGCGCTACCTTAGGTTATTTCAACTACCAGTGCTGTCTTTAAAATTCAGAACTACTTTGCCAATCAATTACCAAGTCTTACCAATGTTAAACTGGAATTGCTCTGACTTATCACCTTCGTAATCTTTAACCGGTTTAGCATATGAGAACACTAATGGACCCAATGGCGACATCCATTGTAATGACACACCGGCAGACACACGAATATTACTCGCCTTACTGTAATCAGGTACACCAGCAGCACGCGTCAGTGCGGTATTTTCCCAGTTAGTATCCCATACAGTACCTGAGTCAATGAAGAAGGAGGTCCGTACAGAGTTTGAGTATTTTTCACTGATAAACGGCGTCGGTGTAATCAGTTCTAAACTGGCCACCGCCATCGCGTTACCACCAACCGCATCGGTTGAATCTCTGATGGTCCCATTAGCATTATAGTATGCCGCTTTAGGACCGATATTATTTGATCGGAAACCACGGACAGTACTGGAACCACCGGCATAGAAGTTCTCATAGAATGGCATCTCTTTCGAACCGATACCGTCGCCATAACCCAAGCGACCACGACCTAAGAGCACCCATGAATGATCTTCATCTAACGGTTGGTAAGCAGATGTATCGAAAGTGATTTTATAGAACTCGTTATCAGAGCCAGGTACCGTCACTTTGGTATTAACTGATGATTTAACCCCTGACGTTGGGAAGAAACCACGGTCAAGGTTGTTATAAGTCCAACCCAGATTCAGTGTGAAGTCATCCGCTGTGAAGCTGGCACGATCAGTCAGATTAGGATCTTGACCAACAGAGTCAAGATATCGCCACATCGCGACTTGTGGTTCCATGTCAGACAGGGAGTTATGGACGTAACCTAAACCAACCCGTAATGAGTTATTCTCATTAATTGGGAAGCCTAAAGTACCGTCAATACCATAACTGCTGTTGGTATAGCCAGACAGGTCTGCGTTATCTGCTTTAAAATCATTATAGAAGATACGCCCGCCCAGACTTACACCATCAACGGTGAAGTAAGGGTCAGTTAAGGTAAATTCAGCATAAGTCTGATAGTCGTTCTTCGTACCATTAATACCGACGGTATTACCAGTACCCAACCAGTTATCTTGCTGAACCCCAACCTGGAAGCTGACACCACTTTCTGTGCCGTAACCAATACCAAAGTTTAAACTACCGGTATTGCGTTCCTTGACTTTATAAGTGACATCGACCTGATCAGCAGTTCCTGGAACACGTTGAGTTTCAACATCAACGGTTTCGAAATAGCCCAGACGGTTTAAACGTTCTTTGCCCGCTTCGACCTGATCATTACCCAACCATGCACCTTCCATCTGGCGCATTTCACGGCGCAATACGGAGTCTTTACTGGTGTCATTACCTTCGAAACGAACATTGCGGACATAGAAACGGTTACCCGCATCTACGTTGATATGCAGTTTGACTGTTTTATCAGCATCGTTAATTTCTGGTTGAGAGACCACACGCGGATAAGCATAGCCATAGCGGCCCAACATCTTCTTGATGTCTTCTTCAATGCGTGTGACTTTACTGCCGTTAAACAATTCACCCGGTTCAATCGCTGCCAGCTTATCCGCTTCAGATTGATGCCCTGCAAGATTACCGCTCACAACAACGCTATTAAGCTTGTATTGATCGCCTTCGGTAATGTTGATGGTGATATAGATGCCTTTTTTATCTGGCGTCAAACTCACCTGAGTAGAATCGATATTAAATCGGGCGTAACCGCGATCTAAGTAGAAGCTGCGCAAGATTTCGAGATCACCGGCTAGCTTCTGCTTCTGATATTTACGATCACCAACCACGTTCCACCATGGCACTTCATCACGCAATTGGAAGCGTGAGATAAGCTCATCAGTTGTGAAACTGTGGTTACCTACGATGTTAATCTGCTGAATTTTTGCAGAGACACCTTCGGTAAAGACCAGTTTGATATCAACACGATTACGCGGTAGCGGTGTAACAACAGCCTTCACTGAAGCGCTGTATTTACCCACACTGTAGTAGAAGTCTTCGAGTCCTTTTTCAATGCTGGATATAGTGGTACGGTCCAGGGCTTCGCCAACCCGGACGCCAGAGGCTTCCAGATTCTGCTTAAGCATGTCATCTTTCACCGCTTTGTTACCGGAGAAAGTGATGCTGGCAATCGTTGGGCGTTCTTTGACTTGAACAATCAGCGTATCACCATCGCGCAGGACACGAACGTCCTCGAAGTTGCCTGTAGCAAACAACGCACGGATAGTTTTACCGATGTCATCATCACTGACGGTATCGCCTACGCGAACCGGCATATTAAGTAACGCCGCACCGACGGCGACCCGTTGCAGGCCTTCGAAATGAATATCTTTCACTACGAACCCGTCTGCACCGTATACGGTGGCGCTGCCAAACAGCAGCGACGCTATGAGCAACTTTTTCATCGCCATCGTTGTTATGCGTTCTTCCTAACCTATCCCCAGCCGTTAAAGACGGGAGAAATCATTGAAAAGTGCAAGCCCCATTAATAACACCAGCAAAATCGAGCCGATGCGATAACTGAAGTCCTGTACTCGCTCAGAAACCGGCCCACCCTTCAGCTTTTCTATCGCCAGGAAGAGCAGATGTCCACCATCTAATACCGGTAACGGGAACAAATTGATAATGCCCAAGTTGACACTGATTAGTGCCAAAAACATCAGGTAATACACCAATCCGTACTCAGCTGAAACCCCAGCGCCTTGTGCAATAGATATCGGGCCACTCAAGTTATTCAGTTTAACATCACCAGTAATCAGTTTACCCAACATGCCTACCGTCAACCGCATCAACTGCCAGGTTTTATCCCCAGCTTGGTAGAGTGCCGTGAACGGGCCATATTGGCGAATCGTTCTATATTCATCCGGAAGCGGTATAACTTTCGGCACTACACCCGCAAAACCTTCATTGCGGTTTTCTCCAACCGATTTTGTATCTGGTATTAAGGTTAAAGACAAGGGGGTACCACCCCTTTCAATATCTAACACCAGTGGCTTACCGGGGTTATCACGAACCTGTAAAACAAATGTTTGCCAACGATCCAGTGGCTGACCACCAACTTTAACTATCCTATCCCCTGCTTGTAAACCTGCCTTTTGTGCCGCAGACCCGGTTTGAACTTCAGCCAAGACAGATTCAATCTGCGGGCCTCGTGGAATAATACCCAACGCCACGACAGGATCTTGCTTATCAGGCTCGAACTGCCACTGTTGCAGATCCAGTGTCTTTTGCACCACATTAGCAGAACCAAATGGTGCCACACCCACCTGTGTTTGTTTATCACCGATTTTGCCGACGAGGGCCAAACGAACAGAGTCCCAGTCAGGCGTTTCGATACCATCTACAGACTTAAGTTCCATTCCTGGAGAAATATTGGCTTGTGCAGCAATGGATTGTGGCGAAATGTCACCCACTACCGGGCGCACACTTGGCACACCAATGATAAACACCAGCCAGTAAGCAATGACAGCAAAAAGGAAGTTGGCAATAGGGCCCGCGCTGACGATTGCCGCGCGTTGCAAAACAGTTTTATTATTAAAAGATTGATGACGAAGCTCAGGAGCAACAGCTTCAACACGCTCATCTAGCATCTTAACATAGCCGCCCAGCGGGATAAGGGCGATAACATACTCGGTACCTTGACGATCCGTCCGACGCCACAGCGCTTTACCGAAACCAATCGAAAAGCGTTCGACACGGACACCACAGCGCCGCGCCACCCAAAAGTGACCGAACTCATGCACTGTAATTAAGATCCCCAGTGCGATAATAAACGCGGCCAGGCTCCAGAGTATGCTCATCATATTCCCTAAACTCCCCGTCAGTGACGGATTAAAACACTAACAGCATTAAGCAGGCAAATACCGGCACAGCTGCGGTCAGGCTATCGATACGATCCAGTATCCCACCATGACCAGGAATCAGATGACCACTGTCTTTGATTCCCGCTTCACGTTTAAACATACTTTCGGTCAAATCGCCAAGTACTGAGGCCAATGCAGCCACCACGGAACAGATTAACAGTTTTTCCGGGATGATATCCAACGGAGCATAACGACCGAACAACCATGATATCAGAGCTGATGTCAGTAAACCGCCAATTAATCCTTCCCAGGTTTTACCTGGTGATACTTTAGGCGCTAATTTATGTTTACCGAATAATTTACCAAACATGTAAGCGCCAGAATCCGCACCCCATACCAAAAGCATCACATACAGCAGCCACCAGGCGCCGATATGGTGGTTCTGCTCATAACCATACTGACGTAATGCCACCATGCCCCAGAAAAAGGGAACAATAGTCAGAACGCCGAAAATTATACGTAACAGACGTGAATCGCGCCACAACGCCGCAGAGCGTGGGTAAGTAAGCACCAACAGCAATGCTGCGACCCACCAGCCCATAGAGAGCCAGAGAGGGACACTCACTTGTGGTAGATGAGCAGAATGCTGATAGGCAGGAAGGCTAAGCAGCATTGAGATCAGTAGAAAACCACAAAGTATGGCTAACCAAATACGCTGAGAACGACTGGCGAACCCAGCTAATTGCCCCCACTCCCAGGCTGCAAGCATACAGACAAAGAGAGTAACAATAGCAAAACCAACCGGCGGAAGCAGGAACAGGGCACCAATGACAACCGGAATCAAAATCAAAGCAGTTATGAGACGATACTTCAGCAAAAGTTCCCCCTAGGATGCAGTGGCATCGATAGGTGTAGTTCCCCCGAAGCGACGCTCTCGTTGTGCAAATGCATTCAGCGCACCTTCAAAGACATGTTCATCAAAATCAGGCCAGAGTACATCAGTAAAGTAAAGTTCAGCATAGGCAATTTGCCATAACAAAAAATTACTGATGCGATGTTCACCACCGGTTCTGATCACTAAATCCACCTCAGATTGCTCATGCAGGCAGATATGCGAGTTTAGCGATTCTTCACTGATATCTGTGGGCTGCAACTCACCTTGCTGTACTTGCTCAGCTAAATGGCGCACACCCTGAATAATATCCCAACGGCCACCATAATTGGCAGCGATGTTGAGTTTCAGACCGTCATTGTCGGCAGTTAGCGCTTCTGAGCGACGGATCCGTTGTTGTAAACGTTCACTAAATCGACTGATATCACCAATAACAGATAAACGAACATTATGTTTATGCAGACTTTTTACTTCACTGTCCAGCGCACGAACAAAAAGCTCCATCAGAGCGGTGACTTCCTGAGCAGGGCGATTCCAGTTTTCACTACTGAAAGCATAAAGCGTGAGCGCATCCAAATGATGATTGGCAGCAAAACTTACTGCACGACGAACTGACTTCACTCCCGCTTTATGACCGAAGACCCTTAATTTACCCCGATTTTTAGCCCAACGCCCATTACCATCCATAATGATAGCGACATGACGCGGAATCAGGGGGCACAAGTTAGCCCTATCTTCATTTACAGACGACATAATGCGAACTCATTTCCTCAATAAATCAATTGTTCGTCCCGAACATTAGGCAGTAAGCCCACAAAAAAAGCCGTGTACCAAGTCACGGCTTCTTAAGTGACAGCCAAAATAGACGGTTTAAATACCTATTGGGCCACTAATCAACAGTCTATCTATCTATTGACGGTGCAGACTATACCATCTCAGCCTTGCCCTAACAAATTCCCAAAACAGCCAATACAACTTAATGATTCAATTTTTCTATTGCTTGAGCTGCCGTATCACGGGCTTGACGATCAATGATCAGCACCTCATCCACACTAGTGGGTTCAGCCAATGATAACTGTTCCACAACCCTAAGGTTGATGGCTGCAATATCAGTGAAACGAATGCGTGAAGCTAAAAATGCCATAACGGATATTTCGTTCGCGGCATTCAGTGCCGTCGTTGCTGCCTGGCCTGCATTAGAAGCATCAATAGCCAGCTTCAGGCATGGATAACGTTGATAATCCGGTTCAGCAAAAGTCAATTCATGTATCTTGCAGAAATCCAGTGGTTCGACACCTGAACTTACTCGCATAGGGTACGCCATCGCATGTGCAATCGGGGTACGCATGTCTGGGGTCCCCATCTGGGCCAGTACACTACCATCGTGATAACGCACCATCGAGTGAATGACAGATTGAGGATGTAAAATAACCTCTACCTGCTCTGCGCTGGCATTAAATAACCAACGGGCCTCGATATATTCAAGCCCTTTATTCATCATAGTCGCAGAGTCGACTGAAATTTTGCGCCCCATAGACCAGTTTGGATGAGCACAAGCCTGATCTGGTGTGACATCGGCAAATTGCGATAAAGGTATTTCACGTAGTGGGCCACCCGAGCCAGTTAAAATAATGCGCGAGACGCCATTCTCACTTAGTGAAGAGTAGCCTAGTTTACGCTGAATTTTCTCAGGTAAACTCTGAAAAATCGCATTATGTTCGCTGTCGATTGGCAGCAGTTGTGCATGGCTGTGTTTCACTTCATCCATGAAAAGCTTGCCGCAGGTAATCAGTGACTCTTTGTTAGCCAGTAATACCTGTTTACCTGCACGAATAGCCGCCAGCGTTGAAGACAGCCCTGCCACACCGACAATTGCCGCCATCACTTGATCAATATCGTCTAACGCAGCCAGTTCACCGGCCGCTTTTTCACCATGAAAAACTTCGGTTTTCGAACCGTGCTCAGCCAATAACTGGCGCAACGCTTTGGCCGATATTTCATCTGACATCGCGGCATAGCGAGGAGAAAACTCGAGGCATTGCATTGCCATCTGCTCGACATTGCGACCAGCCACAAGTGCAGTAACGTTGAATAATTCGGGATTAGCGCGGACAACACCCAAAGTGCTGTTACCGATGGAGCCAGTAGAACCAAGAATAGTCAGTTGCTTCATGAGAGTGCTCTGAATAACTGTTTTTATGATAGGCGAGAGCGCAACCGACCCGAATAACAGGTGGTCTAATAAAGATCCTCGGCCCAATTTTATAGCGTATTACTGCCGATATCGCATGACTCTACTAACCTAGTGAATCGGCAAAATAGTGATCCTGCTAAAAACAAAGCGCCACCTAAGCGACGCTCTGTTTTTTGTCAGTCAGAATTAGAAATCCATCAACTCAGCTTCTTTAGCCGCTAATGCAGTATCAACTTTCTTGATAAAAGCATCGGTCAGTTTTTGGATATCATCCTGAGAACGGCGGTCTTCATCTTCACTGATCTCTTTATCTTTCAGCAAAGCTTTCACTTTTTCGTTAGCATCACGGCGCACGTTACGAATCGATACACGGCCCTGCTCTGCTTCTGCACGAACAACTTTGATCAAGTCTTTACGGCGCTCTTCTGTCAATGCTGGCAGTGGAACACGAATAACGGTACCCGCGGAAGAAGGATTCAGCCCTAAATCGGAGGTCATGATCGCTTTCTCAACCGCGGCGCTAAGGCTGCGGTCAAACACGGTCAATGCCAGAGTACGGGAGTCTTCAACCACAATGTTAGCCAACTGGCGCAATGGCGTAGCAGTGCCATAATACTCAACCTGAATGCCATCAAGAATACTTGGAGAAGCACGACCGGTACGGATCTTACTGATATGGTTTTGGAAAGCTTCAAAGCATTTTTCCATACGCACTTCAGTATCTTTTCTAATTTCGTTAATCACGTTGTGAACCCTTGGAAACTGGTTACTTGGCAGGCCATAGCATGAGTATAGCCGGTGAATATACAAACCAACAGTTGCAGGCATTGGGGGCATATCTGAAAGCCGCATGCCCCTGACAATACAGGCTGCCGCTTATTTAGCGATCGCTGTCACTTCTTTAGTGATCAACGTCCCTTCATTCTCACCCATCACCACGCGACGCAGAGCGCCAGGTTTGTTCATATTGAAAACACGAATTGGCAAGTTATGATCACGGGCCAAAGTGAAGGCCGCCAGATCCATAACTTTTAGCTCGCGCTCCAGAACATCCTGATAGGTTAGCTGCTCAAACAGTGTTGCGTCAGGGTTTTTAACCGGATCTGCGGAGTAAACTCCATCAACTTTCGTCGCTTTCAGCACCACATCAGCTTCGATCTCGATACCACGCAGACAGGCCGCGGAATCGGTGGTGAAGAAAGGGTTACCTGTACCTGCGGCAAAAATCACCACACGGTTATGACGCAGCAAGCTGATAGCTTCAGCCCAACTGTAATTATCACACACACCATTAAGTGGAATAGCAGACATCAGGCGGGCGTTCACATAGGCACGGTGCAGTGCATCTCGCATTGCCAGGCCGTTCATTACGGTAGCCAGCATTCCCATGTGGTCGCCCACTACGCGGTTCATCCCAGCCTGTGCCAAACCGGCACCGCGGAATAGGTTACCACCGCCAATGACCACACCGACCTGAATGCCCAATTCGACCAGCTCTTTAACTTCTTGAGCCATGCGATCCAAAACGCTTGCGTCGATACCAAAACCTTCCGCGCCTTGCAGGGCTTCGCCGCTAAGCTTAAGCAGGATACGCTGATATACGGGTTTTGCATTGGTTGCCATGGTGTTCTGTCCTAAGCAGCAGTAATAAATATTGGGAACTTGACCGTCAAATGTTCAAAGCAATACCGTGCGCTGAAAGCTGACAGGACTAAGCTTATACCCTAAATAATTCGAGTTGCAGGAAGACGACAACTGAGCGAATCCTCAGAAGCTTACATAAGTAAGTGACTGAAGTGAACGAAAGCAGTCAACGCACCTGTAATTTGAAGTATGACGGGTATCGAGTGGATAAAATGGAACCGCCGATTGGCGGCCCCATTTTTAGCATTAAGACTGTTTGCTCATTGCTGCAACTTCAGCAGCAAAGTCAGTCTCAACTTTCTCAATGCCTTCGCCCACTTCGAAGCGGATGAAGTTTGTTACGTCAGCTTTGTTCTCTTTCAACAAATCACCAACGGTTTTGCTTGGGTCCATAACGAAGTTCTGACCAGTCAGAGAAACTTCGCCGGTGAACTTACGCATACGGCCTTCAACCATCTTCTCAGCAATTTCACGTGGTTTGCCGGATTCGATAGCAATGTCCAACTGGATTTGGTGCTCGCGAGCAACAACTTCAGCAGGAACATCGTCTGGCTTAACATATTCTGGTTTGCTTGCAGCAATGTGCATAGCAATGTGCTTAACCAGCTCTTCATCAGCGCCAGTTGCTGCAACCATAACGCCGATACGAGCGCCGTGCAGATAAGTACCCAGAACATCGCCTTCCAGAGCAGCAATACGACGAATATTGATGTTCTCGCCGATTTTAGCTACCAGATTGGCGCGTTGCTCTTCAAACTTAGCTTTCAGAACGTCGATATTAGTGATTTTGTCAGCCAGAGCTGCGTTGATAACTTCTTCGCCAAATGCTTTGAAGCCAGCATCTTTAGCAACAAAGTCAGTTTCGCAGTTCAGTTCCAGAATCACACCGAACTTACCGTCGGCTGAAAGTTGAGCCAGGATGATGCCTTCAGCAGCGATACGGCCTGCTTTCTTAGCAGCTTTAGCCTGACCAGATTTACGCATATTGTCGATGGCAAGCTCGATGTCGCCGTTAGCTTCAACCAACGCCTTTTTACATTCCATCATGCCTGCGGCAGTACGCTCACGCAGTTCTTTTACCAAAGCAGCGGTAATAGCAACCATTTAAATTTCCTCGGTTCTCTTGTGAAAACAAGATCTCACATTAGATACGCAAAGGGGGCCTATAAAGGCCCCCTAACCAACATATTTCAATACCTGGTTAATAAGGGCTCCAACGAGCCTGACTTATTATTCAGCTTCTACGAAGCTTTCTTCCGCTTGAACGGCCAGATCTTGAGAACGACCTTCAGTGACGGCAGTAGCAACGGCGTTCAGGTACAGTTTAACTGCACGGATCGCGTCATCGTTACCTGGGATGATGAAGTCAACGCCATCTGGATCGGAGTTAGTATCAACGATAGAGAATACCGGGATACCCAGGTTGTTAGCTTCTTTGATAGCGATGTGTTCGTGATCAGCATCAACAACAAACAGAGCGTCTGGTAAACCGCCCATGTCTTTGATACCGCCCAGGCTGTTTTCCAGCTTGTTCAGTTCACGAGTACGCATCAGCGCTTCTTTTTTGGTCAGCTTGTCAAAGGTGCCGTCTTGAGACTGGATTTCCAAATCTTTCAAACGTTTGATGGACTGACGAACAGTTTTCCAGTTAGTCAGCATCCCGCCCAACCAGCGATGGTTCACGAAGAACTGGTCGCAGTTGTTGGCAGCGTCTTTTACCGCTTCGCTTGCTGCGCGTTTAGTACCAACGAACAAGATCTTACCTTTACGGGAAGAGATCTTTTTCAATTCAGCCAGAGCTTCGTTGAACATTGGTACGGTCTTTTCCAGGTTGATGATGTGAACTTTGTTACGTGCGCCGAAGATGAAAGGCTTCATTTTCGGGTTCCAGTAACGGGTCTGGTGACCGAAGTGAACACCGGCCTGGAGCATGTCGCGCATGGAAACAGTTGCCATGATTAAAACCTCTATAGTATCAGTTGGGGTTATGCCTCCACGTGCCCCATAACGCCGACCCCATAAGAAATTGATAATCATCAAAAACTTTAGGGCACCCCGGCGTATGTGTCGACACGTGTGTGTTATTTACACATATGAGTGCGATTGGTATTACTCAGCTAAACAGCTACCTGCCATCAGGACATGCCCTGAAATCGGACCTGAAACGACAACATAATAGTGCGGTTTGCCGGCGCGCTTTATACCATAAACAGCCGCAACACACCAACTTTTGTTGCATTTAGTGTCGTCACTGCAAACGAAAGTTTGGCAGCTAATTGCAGGGCTGGTACCATTAGCGACAGGTTATTTAGGGTATATGATATTTATTACCTGCTTATTCATATTACGGCGGCTGGTTGGTATTCACAGCCCCTACGGACACTTTTGCATGGCAATCTCAATAAAAACACCTGAAGATATTCAAAAAATGCGCGTTGCTGGCCGCCTGGCTGCTGAAGTGCTGGAGATCATTGAACCTCACGTAAAACCGGGGGTAACCACTGGTGAACTCGATCGTATCTGCCACGATCATATCACCAACCATCAGCAGGCTATCTCTGCTTGTCTGGGTTACCACGGCTTTCCTAAATCGGTTTGTATTTCCATTAATGAAGTTATTTGTCACGGCATTCCAAGTGATGAGAAAGTGTTGAAAGACGGTGACATCGTCAATATCGACGTGACTGTTATTAAAGACGGTTTCCATGGCGATACATCAAAAATGTTTATCGTCGGCAAACCGACCATTCTAGGTGAGCGCCTGTGCCGCGTCACTCAAGAGAGCCTGTACCTGGCAATCAAAATGGTCAAACCGGGTATCCGCCTGCGCACTCTGGGTAAAGAGATCCAAAAATTTGTGGAAGCAGAGAACTTTTCTGTGGTGCGTGAATATTGTGGCCACGGTATTGGCGAAGGTTTCCATGAAGAGCCACAAGTGCTGCACTACGATGCAGACGACGGTGGCGTAATCCTGCAAACGGGTATGGCTTTCACCATTGAGCCTATGGTCAACGCAGGGGATTACCGAATTCGTACCATGAAAGATGGCTGGACGGTAAAAACTAAAGATCGCAGCTTGTCGGCACAGTATGAGCATACTATTGTGGTAACCGATAACGGCTGCGAAATAATGACGTTGCGAAAGGATGACACCATCCCCAACATCATAACGCACGAGTAATAATGACAAGCCGGCAGCCGCCGGCTTTTTTATGGGCTGCGTCTTTTTATCAGGTCGCATTTATCGGGTAAACATATGTCTGACAATCACACCGAGCACTCTGTATCCCCTGCGGTACCGAAGGTCATTCCTGAGCAGCCCGCACCACCGAGCACTTATCTCGATAGTGACCTTAATTGCCCGATTCTCAAGCAGCGGCTTGAGACTTTCCAACTTTGGCAGGCGGAAGCATTCAATGGCGGAATCAGTGCCGAGATATTAATTGCTGCGCGCAGTGATTACATTGACCGCCTGTTACGGCGGCTGTGGACCTTCTATGGCTTTGATGATGTGGCTGAAACCGCGCTGGTTGCTGTGGGCGGCTATGGCCGTGGTGAACTACACCCCTTATCAGATATTGATGTATTGGTTCTCAGCAGGCAGCGTCTAAGCGATGAAGATGCGCAACGCGTCGGCCAGTTGATCACTTTGCTATGGGACCTGAAACTGGAAGTCGGCCACAGCGTGCGCACACTGGAAGAGTGTTTGCTCGAGGGGTTAGCCGACCTCACTGTCGCCACCAATATGATTGAGTCACGCTTGATTTGCGGTGATGTAGCTCTGTTTTTACAGATGCAGAAGCACATTTTCAGCGACAATTTCTGGCCCTCTCCGCAATTTTTCCATGCCAAAATCACCGAACAACAAGAACGGCATAAACGCTACCATGGCACCAGTTATAACCTAGAGCCTGATATTAAAAGTAGCCCTGGTGGGTTACGGGATATCCACACCCTACAATGGGTAGCCCGCCGCCATTTTGGTGCCACATCCTTAAGTGAGATGGTTGATTTCGGTTTTCTGACCAAAGCTGAGCGCAATGAGCTGATTGAAAGCCAGAGTTTTCTGTGGCGCATCCGTTTCGCGCTGCATTTGGTATTAACTCGCTACGATAACCGCCTGCTGTTTGACCGCCAACTGAGTGTGGCTCAGCTTTTGCAATATCAGGGCGAAGGCAATGAACCGGTCGAACGGATGATGAAAGATTTTTATCGTATGACGCGCCGGGTCAGCGAACTGAACAACATGCTGCTACAACTGTTTGACGAAGCCATATTGGCGCTGGGTACCAATGAAAAACCACGTCCACTGGATGATGAATTTCAGTTACGCGGGGATTTGATAGATCTGCGTGATGAGAACTTATTTATCCAGCAGCCTGAAGCTATTATGCGCATGTTCTATCTGATGGTGCGCAATCAGGATATCAAAGGCATATATTCCACCACAGTACGCCGCTTACGCCATGCCCGGCGGCATCTGAAACAGCCTTTATGTAACATTCCTGAAGCCCGCAAGCTATTCATGGCCATTTTGCGCCACCCAGGTGCGGTTTCCCAAGCATTATTACCGATGCATCGCCACAGCGTGCTGTGGGCCTATATGCCACAATGGGGCAGTATCGTTGGCCAGATGCAGTTTGACCTGTTTCACGCCTACACCGTAGATGAGCACACTATCCGCGTGTTACTTAAACTCGAAAGCTTTGCCGATGAAAAAACCCGGCCACGCCATCCTCTCTGCGTCGAGCTTTACCCACGCCTGCCTCAACCTGAATTATTGTTGCTAGCAGCGCTGTTCCACGATATTGCCAAAGGGCGTGGGGGCGACCATTCAATACTGGGCGCTCACGACGTATTGGAATTTGCCGAGCAGCACGGCCTTAACTCGCGCGAAGCTCAACTTGTGGCTTGGTTAGTTCGTTGCCATCTCTTGATGTCAGTGACAGCTCAGCGTCGGGATATTCAGGACCCTGCGGTTATTCAGCAATTCTCCGCCGAAGTACAAAGCGAAACTCGCTTGCGCTATTTAGTCAGTCTGACGGTGGCTGATATTTGCGCCACCAATGAAAATTTGTGGAATAGCTGGAAACAGAGCCTGTTACGCGAACTTTATTTCGCTACAGAAAAACAGTTACGCCGTGGTATGCAAAACAGCCCGGATTTGCGCGAACGTGTCCGTCACCACCGGCTACAAGCTCTGGCGCTGCTGCGGATGGATAATATCGATGAAGAAGCATTGCACCGCATCTGGAGCCGCTGCCGGGCTGATTATTTCCTGCGTCATTCACCCAATCAATTAGCCTGGCATGCCCGCCACTTATTAGAGCATGACTCAACCAAGCCACTGGTGTTAGTTAGCCGTCAGGCAACACGGGGGGGAACCGAAATATTCATCTGGAGCCCTGACCGCCCATCACTGTTTGCTGCGGTGGTCGGTGAGCTGGATCGCCGCAATCTGAGTGTTCATGATGCACAGATTTTCACCAACCGCGATGGTATGGCGATGGATACCTTTATCGTATTGGAGCCAGATGGCAGCCCACTGGCTCAAGATAGACATCCCATCATTAGTCATGCCTTAGAACAAGCGATGACCCAGCCGAATTATCAACATCCGCGCGTCAGGCGGTTATCACCTAAATTACGGCATTTCAGTGTACCGACTGAAACCAATTTCTTGCCAACCCATAACGAGCGCCGTACTTATCTGGAGCTAATTGCACTGGACCAGCCGGGCTTACTGGCTCGGGTAGGTGGGATATTTGCAGATTTAGGGTTATCGCTGCATAGCGCACGTATCACAACTATTGGCGAGCGGGTGGAGGATTTATTTGTATTAGCAGACAAAGATCGCCGCGCTTTAAGTATTGAAACCCGCCGCGAATTAGCACAACGGTTGACAGATACCCTCAATCCGAACGATAAACTGTGATACAAATAACTTTTTAGTCATTAATTTTTCTTACAACCCATTTTGAAGGGAACAGGATGCAGCAACTACAGAACGTTATTGAAACCGCCTTCGAACGCCGTGCAGATATCACGCCGGCCAACGTTGATACCGTAACCCGCGAAGCGATTAACCACGTGATTGATCTGCTTGATACCGGTGCACTACGGGTGGCAGAAAAGATTGACGGCCAGTGGGTTACCCATCAATGGCTGAAGAAAGCGGTACTGCTGTCTTTCCGTATCAATGATAATCAGGTCATGGAAGGCGCAGAAACGCGTTACTACGACAAAGTACCAATGAAATTCGCCGGTTACGATGAAGCGCGGTTCCAACGTGAAGGCTTCCGTGTCGTACCACCAGCAACCGTACGTAAAGGCGCATTTATCGCTCGTAATACCGTACTGATGCCTTCTTATGTGAATATTGGCGCTTTCGTTGATGAAGGCACCATGGTCGATACCTGGGCAACTGTCGGTTCTTGCGCGCAAATTGGTAAGAATGTGCACTTGTCCGGTGGTGTCGGCATTGGTGGCGTGCTTGAGCCACTGCAAGCCAACCCAACCATCATTGAAGATAACTGCTTTGTCGGTGCGCGTTCAGAAGTGGTTGAAGGGGTTATCGTCGAAGAAGGTTCCGTTATCTCTATGGGCGTATTTATTGGGCAAAGCACCCGTATTTACGATCGTGAAACTGGTGAAATTCACTATGGCCGCGTTCCGGCCGGGTCTGTTGTCGTTTCCGGTAACCTGCCCTCGAAAGACGGTAGCTACAGCCTGTACTGTGCAGTTATCGTGAAGAAAGTTGACGCGAAAACCCGTGGAAAAGTCGGTATTAATGAGTTATTACGCACCATCGACTAAGATGAATATAGCGGGCTAATCACCCGCTATTTTTTTGCTTTGTGAAGTTATCGCCTGCAATCACATACTTTGGCGAAATTTACCGTCATAATCATAAACTGTGGAATATAAAATCAAAAAGGTGGCGCTATGTATGACAATCTGAAAAGCTTAGGAATCACACAACCAGAAGATGTCGATCGCTATAGCCTGCGTCAGGAGGCCAATAACGACATTCTGAAAATTTATTTCCGCAAAGATAAAGGCGAGTTTTTTGCTAAGAGTGTGAAATTCAAATATCCACGCCAACGCAAAACTGTAGTGGCGGATAACGCTGGACATGGTTACAAAGAAATCAATGAAATCAATCCTAATCTCCGTTACGTCATTGATGAGTTGGATCAACTGTGTAAGCGCGATCAGATTGAAGTGGATTTGAAACGCAAAATCCTGGATGACTTACGCCATTTAGAAAGCGTTGTCGCCAATAAGATTTCAGAAATTGAATCAGATTTAGAAAAGCTGACCAACGGCCGCTAAATCTAGCTGAACACGTATTGTGGCAGCACACTGCACGCCACAATACGTCATTGAGCAGAAGCTATGTTACTTAAGCAAGCGGCCCCATTTTTCTACCCACAACGCTGAAACCACTTCTGGCTCAGGGTGTTCCATCGCGTCAATATCCAGTCGTTCACCAATCCGGGTCGCCCCTTGCTCTTGCAGCAGTTCATCAAATGCTCGCCCTGCGCCGCAGAAATTATCATAACTGCTGTCACCTAGTGCAATGACGCCATAACGTAGCTCTGGCTGAAACCCTACCTGATCACGAACAGCGACGAACAGTGCTGCTATGCTGTCAGGGAAGTCGCCTTGTCCGGTAGTAGATGTGATAACCAGTGCATAATGTTGACGATAATACTGCCAGGCTTCTAAAGTCCCCTCTTCAAACAGTGTTACCTCATGCCCCTGCTCTTTCAGTATGTTTTCAGCTTCTTCCGCCACTAACAACGCATTACCGTAGACAGTGCCGACAAAAATCCCGACCTGAGCCATAAAAGATATTCCCTTTTAACCAGAAAAAATTATTCACTATCCTGACCTTCGGTCGCCGGAAACTCAACCCTTTCAAGATGAGGGGTAATACCCAACCAGCCAAAGTGTGACATCAAGCCTTGCCAGGATTCATCCCAACGCGCCGTAAGCGAAAGCACCTCACCAGTAACTGGATGATTCAATTGTAAATGGCTAGCGTGCAACATGAGCCGTGAGCAATCAAAGTGTTGGGCAATGCCTCTATTCTGACGCAAATCACCGTGGGCACTATCACCAATAATTGGGTGGCGTATATGTGCCATATGTCGCCGTAACTGATGCTTACGCCCTGTTTCCGGTTTCAGCTCCAATAAACTGAAGCGTGATGTGTCATAGCGCCCAATAGCAACAGGAACTTCCACTTGAGCCAAAGGCTGATAGTGGGTAACTGACGGTTGTGGTGCTTTATCTTGTTTGGAATGTTTATCCGCGATTTTATCCAGTTCTTCGCTCATCGCGTAATCAACCGTACCACCTTCCAGCACATAGCCACGAACCACCGCATGGTATATTTTCTGAATCTGGTGCTGTTCAAACTGCGCCGAAAGAGCACGGGCAACATCACTGGATAACGCCATCAGCAGCACACCTGATGTTGGGCGATCCAGACGGTGGACGGTATAAACATGCTGGCCAATCTGGTCGCGCACCGTTTGCATCACAAATACGGTTTCATTACTGTCCAACCAACTACGGTGAACCAGCCAACCGGCGGGTTTATTCACCGCAACTATATATTCATCTTGGTAAATTATTTCCAGCATTAGTTACTTTCTTTATTCAACAGATCATCGAGACACTGTAATTGTGCCAGCAGTATGGTGCAATCTGGCCGACTATCACCACTTAATGCCTCTTCAAAGTATGGCGTAATGGCGAAACGTGTCGGAAGTGGGTTATTCGATTCCAGCAATGCATACATTCGGGGAATCAGTACCCATTGCAACCACTGCTCGGCATCCATGGTATCGATACTGAAAGGCTCATTACTTTCGAAGGCTGCCGCTGGCGGTGGAACAACTTGCCAAAGATCAATTGCTCGCATGGCAAGCTCAATATCCCGTAAGTTCTGACGCACCTGATTTTCTATACTCATGATTATGCTCTCAACCAAAAAACAGCCATTCGCCGGGCTGGTCCAACGGCGGCCAAGCATACCATTGAAGAAGGCGATGCCCAAACTCACGCCATAGACAACAGAAGGATATTGGGCAAAATAAGCATAAAAAAAGGGGTACTGTTTTACCAGTACCCCTCAATTCGTTTCATAGCTATCCCGCTAAAAGTGATGCTCCCTGCTCAATCCATGAAAACTTTTCCGTGTGGTTATCCTAACCAGCAATCCGTCGCAGTGTCCTACACCATCCCGATGCTAATCCTGAGGTTATCCTAACCCACCATTCATCCTGAACCGGCTCTCAATCTCCATCCTGGAGGTGTCCTTTGTTCCATCCTGAAACATCCCTTCACTCGTCCTAAGCAGTCCCAGTGTTCTTCATCCTGAAGTGGTAGCATCCAGATACCGTCCTTCTCCGCCAGATTCTATCCGGCGATTAGAAGGATCGCTTAATCGACAAAGGGTGGCAAGGCACTGTAAGAATAATGATGCTGATACTTTTACATATAAAAAAATAAACGTTTATAACAAAATGATTTTATTGAAGATAAATTTGACACAAAAACTTTACAGTTAAAGAATAGAAGTGATGTCTCACAGCCGGTGTGAGAGATCTCGCACACCGACTTGACCAGAATAAACAATAACCACTCGCTTATTCAGGTAATACTGGACGCAATGCATCAAGAAAATGTATGAGAGTCGATGCCAGCAGGGTGCGCTTACTACTACCAAATTGCTCTAACACCACATTACCTGTGACATTGCACAATGAAGCCATTGTCATCTCTGACTCGGTGGTTGCTAAAAACAGCGTTGGCGAGAGTTTCAGCCTTTTTTGCGTGACCAGATGACCAATTAGATTCTCCTGTAAACGGATAAAATCATCTTCGCTCCACACTTGTAGCAGCGTAAAACGGTGATCACCTAAATCAGCCATCATGTCGCCAGCATATTGGCAGGTGTAAAACGCATGAATATCCGGGTGAAGCTGAATCTCCAACGCCCGTTCAATATTAGCCAATGTGGCATCGGCAACCGCTGGCTGTGGCAACCAAAATACCTGGCTGTCCTGAGTTTCCACGATGCAAGGTGAAGGAACACCATAAAGTTCTTCACTGGCGGGCAGATGCCCGGTCTGCTGCTGCCATAGATTGATATAACGTTGGGTAAAGCTATTCAGTGCCGTTGAAACATTCTGGTCCATTCTCGATTCTCAGTATCGCGGCGGCTTGCGCTGCATTTCTGAGTGTTACCCCCACTCAGAAATGCAGTTAAACGCGGCATAAATTGATAAACTAAAGCTATTGTACCTTTCTCTCATCATGGGAACAGCATGTCTTCATATCAAGACCATAAGGCTCTGGCGGAACTGACGCTGGGCAAACCAACCGCTTATCGCGATCACTATGACGTCACCTTGTTGCAAGCTGTGCCACGCAGCATGAACCGTGAACCTCTCGGTTTATATCCAGATAACCTGCCCTTTCATGGTGCAGATATCTGGACGCTCTATGAATTGTCTTGGCTAAACAGTAATGGCCTGCCACAAGTTGCCGTGGGTGAAATCAGCCTGAATGCGGATAGTACTAATCTGATTGAATCCAAAAGCTTTAAACTCTATCTCAACAGTTTTAACCAAACCGTGTTTGCTGATTGGGAAAGTGTTCGCGCCACATTGCAACGCGATTTGGCGGCCTGCGCTCAAGGTGATGTCAGTGTCACGCTATATCAACTCAATGAAATAACACATCAACCCATTGCCGATTTCTCGGGCGAATGTCTCGACCAACAGGATATTCGTATCAATAGCTATGAATTTAGCGCCGATTATCTGCAAGGGGCTACCACGGCCAACAGAGTAGAAGAGAGCCTGGTTAGCCATCTGCTCAAATCCAACTGCCTGATTACCCACCAGCCAGATTGGGGATCAGTACAAATCAGCTACAGTGGCCCACAGATTAACCGAGAGGCACTGCTACGCTATCTGGTCTCTTTCCGGCACCATAATGAATTTCACGAACAGTGTGTAGAGCGTATTTTCAACGACATAATGCGTTTTTGTCAGCCTGAAACACTGTCGGTCTATGCTCGTTATACCCGCCGTGGCGGACTGGATATCAACCCTTGGCGCTCCAATACTGATTTTGTTCCATCAACTGGCCGTATGGCCCGGCAATAAATATATGCGTACATGTACGCAACATTTAAGCACAACGCACGTTAGTATTGGCAAAAACCGAGGGACAACGTTAAGGTTAATTACCGTATCTTCACGCTATTTTTCAGTAGAGAAATCAGGGATAGATACTTAAAGATCTCTATGATATTCCACGGCAAAATAGAAAGCAGCATTCTGATATACCCAAAGTAATTGGTGTTGCTGGTAGGCAGCCAACACCCAGCAACATTAAGTACGAAGGGTATACACGGACACTACCACCCTCCGGGGTGTAAAGGAGTAACTTTGATTACACATGTCAGCCCACTCGGCTCAATGGATCTGTTATCACAGCTCGAAGTGGATATGCTCAAACGTACAGCCAGCAGTGATCTGTACCGTTTATTCCGTAACTGCTCCTTGGCAGTTCTCAATTCAGGCAGCCTAACCGATAACAGCAAAGAGCTTTTATCGCGTTATGAAACTTTTGATATCAATGTATTGCGCCGTGAACGAGGTGTAAAACTCGAACTGGTAAATCCACCAGAACATGCTTTTGTTGATGGCAAAATTATTCGTTCATTACAGGCAAATCTGTTTGCGGTGTTACGCGATATTTTGTTTGTGAATGGTCAAATTGTTAGCGCTGGGCGTTTTCAACATCTCGATATGGAAAGCTCCAGCCATTTGACCAATCTGGTCTTTTCTATTTTACGTAATGCCCGAGCCCTCCATCTTGATGAAGACCCCAATATGATTGTGTGCTGGGGCGGCCATTCAATCAATGAAACTGAATACTTGTATGCCCGTAAAGTGGGGAGCCAACTGGGTTTACGAGAGTTAAATATTTGCACTGGCTGTGGGCCAGGAGCGATGGAAGCACCGATGAAGGGTGCCGCCGTTGGCCATGCCCAACAACGTTACAGAAATGGCCGTTTTATTGGTATGACTGAGCCTTCCATCATTGCAGCAGAGCCACCTAATCCGCTGGTCAATGAATTGATTATCATGCCGGATATTGAGAAACGGCTTGAAACGTTCGTCCGCATCGCGCATGGCATCATTATTTTCCCAGGTGGCGTAGGGACAGCGGAAGAGTTGCTCTATCTGCTAGGCATATTAATGGATCCAGAGAACAGTGAGCAGGTACTGCCACTTATCTTAACCGGGCCAAAAGAGAGCGCGGATTATTTCCGAGTGGTGGATGAGTTCATCATGAACACTCTGGGTGATGGCGCGCGCAAATACTACAAGATAATTATCGATGACCCGGCTGAAGTCGCCCGTCAAATGAAGAAAGCGATGCCACTGGTGAAAGAAAACCGCCGTAATACGGGGGATGCTTATAGCTTCAACTGGTCTATCCGTATCAAGCCAGATTTACAGCATCCGTTTGAACCGAGTCATGAAAATATGGCGAATCTCAATCTGTCTCATAACCAGCCCCCTGAAGAACTGGCTGCGGCACTACGCCGTGCATTCTCAGGCATCGTTGCGGGTAACGTAAAAGAAGTGGGAATTCATGCCATCGAAGCCTATGGGCCTTATAAATTGCATGGCGATCCACAATTGATGAAACAAATGGATAGCTTACTGCAAGGATTTATTGCACAGCATCGAATGAAACTGCCTGGCACTGCTTATACCCCTTGCTACGAAATTTGCAGCTAAGCCTTAAATAGTAATACCTCACCGGGCAGCGCCAGCACTTAGTCGTGTGGCTGCCCGACATTAATCTGGCTTAATGACTATATAAGACAGGCTATGCAAATCCATCTTCTTATCGTTGATGCACTTAATCTGATTCGTCGCATCCATGCAGTACAAGGTTCACCTTGCATTAATGCCTGCCAGCATGCGTTGCAACAGCTTATTTCACATAGTTTACCCACCCACGCTGTCGCCGTGTTTGATGAGGATGATCGTTCCGATAGTTGGCGTCATCAATGCTTGCCTGATTACAAAGCTGGCCGCTCACCGATGCCGGACAACCTGCAACAAGAAATGCCGCAGATCCGTGAGGCGTTTAGTTCACTCGGGGTCGCTTGCTGGCATTCTCCTGGCAATGAAGCCGATGATCTGGCGGCAACTTTGGCGACCAAAATTGGTGGAGCCGGCCATCAAGTGACGATCGTTTCCACCGACAAAGGTTACTGCCAACTGTTAGCGCCAAATGTACAGATTCGCGATTACTTCCAAAAACGCTGGCTGGATATGCCATTTGTAAAACAAGAGTTTGGTGTATTGCCACACCAACTGCCTGACTATTGGGGGCTTGCGGGCATCAGCAGCAGCAAAATTCCAGGCGTCGCGGGGATAGGTGCCAAAACTGCCGCACTGCTATTGCAGCATGCCAGCAACCTTGAAGTGCTTTATCAAGATCTGGAATCAGTGCCGGAGAAATGGCGGAAGAAATTGCAGCAACACCAAGATATGGCATTTATCTGTAAGCAAATCGCTACACTGAAAACCGATTTGACATTAAGCGGTAATTTGCAACAACTTAGGTTACCTTAAAATTAAGGGGCCAAATGGCCCCTTGCGGATAACACGATACTCATATTCCAGTAATTGGAGCCACCGCTAAACCACTGCGGCTGCAAGTACCAAATATATATGACTATTGACGCTCATCCCGACGCCCCGGAACACCGGACCAAATACGACGCACATGCACCGTCACTTCTTCACGGTCATGATAGAGCTGTTTAGCTTGAATATGGGCATTGATACCGTTTTCTTTCAACTGTTCATCCATCATTTCCATATTTTCCAAAACGATTTCAAAACGTTTTTTCATCGGTAATTTCAAGTTGAAAATTGCCTCACGACACCAACCGTTTACCAACCACTTGATGATAAGTTGCGTCACTTTAGCCGGCTTTTCTACCATATCGCATACTAACCAATAGATATTGCTACGCGTTGGCTCATATTTAAAACCATCGACGCGATGATGGGTTACCTGTCCGGTATCCATCAGGCTTTGTGCCATCGCACCATTATCAATAGCCTGAACCATCATGCTGCGCTGCACTAATTGGTAGGTCCAACCACCGGGGCAAGCACCTAGATCAACTGCATGCATACCACTGGCCAAACGCTCCTCCCATTCATCCGCAGGGATAAACACATGAAAAGCTTCTTCCAGTTTTAAGGTTGAACGGCTTGGTGCGTCAGATGGGAACTTAAGACGGGGGATACCCATATAGAACGGCGAGTTATTATTGCTGTAAGAGTAGCCAACATAACAGCAGCCAGACGCGATAAAGAACACGTGTACCACTGGCCGATGAGGATTTTCACGGGCAGAAAGAATTTTTTGTTCCCGCATTGCGCTGCGTAAAGGTACCGTTAACTTACGGCAAAACTTAAGCAACTCTTTGCTTTCATTGGTATCAGGAACTTCAACACGTAACTCACCGGCTTTTTCAATAACACCGACTAACATCCCCACAATCGGTGAAACACGGTCTTCCGGCGGCAAATCTTTTAATAACTCACCCACCACCATCATCTGGCGGGCAAAAATCAACTCACGAAAAGGCACTTCACGAATCAAGCGATCGGCATCTTCCAACTGATAGCACTCAAACAGCACATAACCGCTGTTTTCTTTTACTCGAGCGAAACCAAAGATTTCAAGCTGTGCCGCTTTCGCGGTAATTTCTGCCGCACACTCTTTCTCAAAGCCAGAGCGGCAATATAAAGCAATTTTATTATTCATGGCGTTCTGCCCTTTTTCTTAGACGCAGCGCGCCAATCAACATCAAAATCCATCCCGCCAGAAAACATACGCCGCCGATTGGCGTGATATATACCCACAGTTTCAGGTGCGATAGAGCCAGGCAATATAAACTGCCGCTAAAGAGTAGCGTTCCGAGCGCTAACAAGGCACCACTCCAGTAAAACCAAATACTTACTTGCCGTTGCATCGCAACAGCTAACGCCAGAATCGCCAGCGTATGGAACCCTTGGTACTCCAGCCCAGTACGAACCCAGGCCATCTCATTCGGCCCCAGTGAGGCGCTCAATACATGAGCACCAAAGGCACCAAAAGCGACATAGAAAAAACCGCTCAGTGCGGCAAATATCAGCATTAAACGACCATTCATCGTCATTAACCTTAAATTAGATAGAGTTATACCCTTCGTACTCGACATTGCAGAAGTGCTAGCTGCGATTCCAATGACGTGGGTATATCGTTATATCGCCCGACAATAGCCCATTTTATCGTAGCGGGTTACCATCGTGAATGGGTTGTCATTACTACGCAGAATAGGGTGATTAATCAGTTCTCATAGCGAAAGCGTAACTTTTCTTGCTCGCTGGCAGCTCTTGCCAATATCCACTGACGAAAGGCGGCTATTTTACCTAGTTCTGCCTGACTGTCATGACAAACCAGATAAAAAGCATTTTTACTCACCAAAACATCATTAAACGGGCACACCAAGCGCCCTGCTTCAATCTCTGCCTGAGCCATGACGTTATTCACTAACGCAATACCTTGGCCGTGAACGGCAGCCTGAACCACCATCGCACTATGGCTGAATATCGGACCTTGTTGCACATTAATTTGAGGAACACCCAGTTGACGGGTATAGGCCATCCAATCCCGGCGGGAAGTATCATGCAACAACGTATGATTAGCCAGATCTGCCGGTACTTTTAATCCATGCTCACCCGTTAATAAAGTAGGCGCACAAACAGGAAGTAAGAATTCTGCATACAAACGCTCAGTACGCAAACCAGTCCAATTACCCCGGCCATAGAAAATAGCCACATCAACGTCATCAGCAAGTTTGTCCTCCTCCCGATCTACCGCCTGAATCCTGACATCGATCCCCGGATAAGCCGCATTAAATCCAGATAGACGAGGGACCAGCCATTGAATAGCAAAGCTAGGAGGGAGGCTTACAGTGAGCGCGCCTTTCGCGCTACGCGCCTGCAATTTACGAGTTGCTTCATTGATGGAGGTAAAAATCTCTTTAATATCGAGGTAGTAGCTTTGCCCCTCCTCAGTCAGTAACAGCGAGCGGTTACGACGGCGGAACAGTTTTAGCCCGAGAAAATCCTCCAGGGACTTTATCTGGTGACTAACAGCCGCTTGCGTGACAAATAATTCATCAGCAGCTTTAGTAAAACTCAAGTGGCGTGCGGCCGCATCGAAAACCCGCAAGGCGTTCAGGGGTGGTAATCGTTTTGACATGAATTGGATACTTTTTTATAACGGCTCATCCTTAGATGAAACCCTTTGTTTACTTATTAGTTTTTATAATCCGAGACATTATAAATTGTCCGTTGATGATGCGCCAGCAAATACCTATAGTGGCGGCACTTCCCAAGCCGGAACGAAAAGTAGGTTTAGTATCCAGGTACTGAAATGCTTTTGGCTTTGTGGTTGTGATGTTGTGTTTGCAAATGGTCTGGTAGTCCAGACATAGTAGCTAAGCTACTGTTTTTTTTCACTTCCTGTACATTTACCCTGTCTGTCCATAGTGATTTTATGCAGCACCGCTATTTTAGCGGTGCTTTTTTTTACCCTATTTTCAGCGCTTAAATTTAAACGCGACTTTGCATTGCACATAGTCAGAGCTTAAATTTAAGTTGTTGCAGAGGGTTTGATTGCCGTATTAGGCATCTTTTGAACGGTGACTTCGCGTTAAACTACTTACCCTCAGCCATTTCTTTTACTTCTGAACGGTTAATTTGCTGCTCGGTGCCGTTGGCATCGGTGTAGCTTATCATCCCAGTTTCATCATCTACTTTAGGTTTACCATCAGCAACGATAGTGCGACCATCATTGGTATGCATAACATAGTTGCTTGAACAGGCTGCTAAGGTAAAAGTGAGCATAAGTGCAGAAATTACGGCAGCTGTCTTTTTCATGGGTGACTCCTTGCAGATTAAAATGCTAAAAAACTCATTTTCATTACCAGACAAATGGTTATGTCCGTTACTATTTAGCATAACTCACTTATGACATATTTCCAGTGAACCGAGCCATTAGCGGGCAAATTATGAACAAAATGAGTCAAAATGAGACAGTTCCGAAGTAACCCAAAGGATGAGAACAACAGTATGAAAGCTTTTAATCCCACGGATTTTCGTCAGGAATTCCCGGCTATTAGTGATGAGATAACCTATCTGGACAGTGCGGCAACTGCGCTGAAACCCCGCGCCATGATTGAGGCGACACAACAGTTTTATCAGCAGGACTCCGCAACAGTACATCGCAGCCAACATCAATCAGCATTGTCATTGACGGTTCGTTTTGAGGAAACCCGCCAACAAGTGGCTGACTTTATCAATGCACCCGCAGCAGAAAATATCATTTGGACCAAAGGCACTACCGAAGCCATTAATTTAGTAGCACAAAGCTATGCCCGCCCTCGTCTGCAAACGGGTGATGAAATTATTGTCAGTGAAGCTGAACATCATGCCAACTTAATCCCCTGGCTTATGGTTGCAGAGCAGACAGGGGCCAGAATGGTTAAATTACCCATCGGCCTTGATCATCTCCCCGATTTACAGCAATTACCGCAATTGCTTAATGATAAAACACGCATATTGGCGCTGGGCCAAATGTCTAACGTCACGGGTGGTAGCCCCGAGTTAGCTCAGGCAATCGAACTTGCCCATCAATATAACTGTGTAGTGATGGTAGATGGGGCGCAAGGTGTTGTGCATAACCCGGCAGACGTTCAAGTGCTAGATATTGATTTTTACGCTTTCTCAGCCCACAAGCTTTATGGGCCGACCGGCATAGGCGTGCTGTACGGCAAGTCTGAATTACTCGACGAGATGCCAGCCTGGCACGGTGGCGGTAAAATGCTCACTCATGCTTCCTTCGGTGGATTTACGTCCCATGAGGTGCCATACCGTTTTGAGGCTGGTACGCCAAATATTGCTGGCGTCATTGGTTTCTCTGCCGTTCTTAGTTGGCTCGAACATATTGATCTGACAGAAGCAGAAACCTATAGCCAAGATTTAGCCACATTGGCAGAGAATAAACTGGCTAAATTACCGGGTTTTCGCAGCTTCCGTTGCCAGCAATCCAGTTTATTGGCGTTTACTTTCGATGGTGTGCACCATAGCGATTTAGTAACGTTATTGGCCGAACAGGGCATCGCACTGCGCGCCGGGCAACATTGCGCACAACCACTCATGGCAGCATTAGGGGTGAGTGGCAGCCTGCGTGCCTCATTCGCACCGTACAATACCGCGAACGATGTTGATATATTGTGTAACGCGATAGCTAAGGCTCTGGAACTATTGCAAGATTAAGAACTAACAGATAATAATTTCGCCCAATAACCACCGGTCTAATTGAGAAGATGATGATTGCCCCACACCCTTTTGGTCACGATATTACTGCTGCTAAACTGCTGGAGACATTCAGCGTTCATAAACAGTGGGAAGATCGTTATCGTCAGTTGATTTTGCTGGCAAAACAGCTTCCGTCATTGCCGGAGCCACTAAAACAGAATGAACTGGAGCTAACTGGATGTGAAAATCGAGTGTGGCTGGGGCATCAACGCCTGCCGGATGGTAGCTTACATTTTTATGGTGATAGCGAAGGCCGCATTGTTCGTGGATTACTGGCGGTTATTTTAACTGCGGTGGAGGGGAAAACCCCACAGCAGGTATTAGCAGAAGACCCATTGGCGCTGTTTGAGCAGTTAGGGCTACGCCAGCAGCTAAGCACCTCGCGCGCCAGCGGTTTACTGGCGCTGGCACAAGGTGTAAAGGCTATCGCCGCCCAATATATAGAGTAGGGGTTATTTCACCTGACGGGCTGCTTTCGCCATCATTTTTTTCAATGCATGGGACACAGCAACAAAACCAAAGGTCGCAGTAACCATGGTTACCGAGCCAAAACCTGAAGTACAGTCCATTTTTTTAGGTCCTTCCGCTGTACTGCGCGAAGCACAAACTGATCCATCAGCCTGGGGATAAACCAGTGGTTCGCTGGAAAAAACACAGTCGATCCCCAGTTTACCTTTGCTGTTTTTCACCACATTAAAGTCACTTTTCAACCTTTCACGTAGCTTAGCCGCCAGCGGATCCTGAATAGTTTTTGCCAGATCTACTACCTCAATACGTGTTGGATCGAACTGCCCACCTGCACCACCGGTGGTGACTACTGGGATTTTATAGCGGCGACAATAAGAGAGTAGTGCCGCCTTAGGCCGTACACTATCAATTGCATCAATGACATAGCTAAAATTGTTATTTAAAAGCTCCGCGACATTATCCGCAGTAATAAAATCATCAATACACGTCACGCGGCATTCAGGATTGATAGCCAGAATACGTTCCGCCATCACTTCGGTTTTAGCTTGGCCGACATTGTGCCGTAAGGCATGGATCTGACGATTAGTATTGGTTACGCAAACATCATCCATATCAATCAACGTAATCGCGCCGATACCAGTGCGCGCCAGCGCTTCCGCTGCCCATGAGCCGACACCGCCAATACCAATGACACAGATATGCGCCTGCGAAAACAGTTCCAGCGCCTGCTGCCCATATAGACGCGCTATGCCACCAAACCGCTGTTGGTAAGCTTCGGAAAAGGCTGTGTTCATCAATGTGTTACCTTAATTGCTTCGAAATGACGTTAATAATATCGATGATATGAAGACAAAAGCGGCCAATTGGCCGCCTGATAAAGAGTGAAACCGACCGTATACCGGCAATTGCAGGTAATAAGGAAGCTTACTGACCCTGATTATTTACCAGTAATGATGAACCATTACCCGCTGGCGCGACTGTTTTGCCACCTTGATAAGCGGTAAATAGCGGTCCGCTGCTTTGGGCATTTTTCAGTACCCAAACCCGACCATAATGATTGTAGTACCCAGCAGCCTGCCCAGCTTCATGGCCAATCCCCTGATAGATATCAAAGTGCTGACCTTTAATCGCACCACCAACATCCAATGCCACCATCAGGCGCATCTGATATTGACCCGTGAATTTGCCCTGATTATCCAGCAAAGGCACTTCAGCTAGTAATGTGGTGCCTGGCGGAATCAAGGAACGATCAGATGCAACTGACGCTTTGGCAATCAATGGAACCGCACTGGCCCCTTTCACCGGCGCGTACATTTCTGGTTTAAAGAACACAAAGGACGGATTCTGCTCTAAAAGCTCTCTGACCTCAGCTTCACTATGGGTTTCAGCCCAGTGGCGGATGGCTTGCATCGACATATCTGCTTTAGCGACTTCGCCACGATCAATCAGCACTTTGCCAATACTACGGTAAGCATGGCCATTTTTACCTGCATAACCGAAGAAGGTCAGTGGTCGCCCATCGCCATAATCAACATAGCCGCTGCCCTGTACTTCCATCATAAAGTTATCCACCAGCGAATTGGTGTATGCGATAACTAAACTGCGGTTATCCAATGCACCTGCATAGATAGCAGCGCGATCGGGTAAACGGCGCTTTCCTTTAGCAGGCATCCGATAAAGTGGGTGGCGGAATTCACCTTGTGGCGTATAACGGGCCTGAAGCACCGGAGTGTAGTAGCCAGTAAACTGTACGTTACCGAAATTATCGACCCCCTCCATCTGATAGGCATTCAAACCAAATAAACTTAGCTTGCTGGTATCGGCCCCTGCCAACATCCAGTTTTCGACCGCATTGAATGTATTACTATTGCGGTTATAGAGACCCGGTGAAGATTGGTTAATCACTTTCACCTGATCAGAATAATCTTTTGCGTTAACTGGCTTACCTGTTGCATTTGGTTCATTCACCAGTTCCAGTGATTGCTCCAGACGCCCATCCTTATATTGCTGCCCACGATCGGTTGGCCGCGATTGGCACCCCGCCAGAACAGCAATCATTATTCCACTTAGTAGGTATTTGCCCCAACGACTTGTCATTTCACGCCTTCTTTTACTCATTTTATCTACTGGCGAACGATAACAAACGCCTATAGATAAAGGAATCGGCAGGTGGAAAAAATCCTCCTGACCCCGTTATGGGGAAAAAGGAAACAGATAGTTGATAAATTAATCGAAAAAACCTATTTACCCTAATTAAGTGGCAAAAATACTTGCAACAGATCTCATCCAGAGTATAGTGCGCTCAATCGGACGCGGGGTGGAGCAGCCTGGTAGCTCGTCGGGCTCATAACCCGAAGGTCGTCGGTTCAAATCCGGCCCCCGCAACCAACCGATACTGGCTACCAGCAGTATCAAATGTCGTTCGATAGTCTTGAAAGTTAAGACGAATTAGGTAGAATAGTAGTGAGAAGCAAATAAAGTGTAGTGACGGACGCGGGGTGGAGCAGCCTGGTAGCTCGTCGGGCTCATAACCCGAAGGTCGTCGGTTCAAATCCGGCCCCCGCAACCAATTACACGACTAAGTAGTAAGATAGAAAATAGTATTAAGACGGACGCGGGGTGGAGCAGCCTGGTAGCTCGTCGGGCTCATAACCCGAAGGTCGTCGGTTCAAATCCGGCCCCCGCAACCAATTTTTAATCATTTTCATATAAACATCAGACACCCTCAAGGGTGTTTTTTTGTTTCTGGCTTTATACCCGTCATACTTCAAACCGCATGTGTGTTGGTTGCTTTCGTTCACCCGAATAATTGACTAACGTCAACTCAGCGGGATTATCTCAGTTGCCGCCTTCCTGCAACTCGAATTATTTAGGGTATATATCTCAATCAATAACAATGCCCTACGCGTTAAAGTCGGGCCATCGCCCCACCATTAGCAAAATAGGCTTTGATGCCAGCAAAAATAGATTCTGCGACTTGTTGCTGAAAACGGCTGGTACGTAGTTTGCGCTCTTCTTCCAGATTACTGATAAATGCTGTTTCAACCAAAATTGAAGGAATATCAGGTGCTTTCAATACAGCAAACCCCGCCTGATCGACACGGTTCTTATGCAGCGTATTAATCTTCCCCATGCGATTCAGCACTTCTTTACCAAACTTCAGGCTGTCATTAATCGTCGCCGTTTGCAGTAAATCAATCATGGTATGGTCCAGATAGCGATCACCACTTTTGCTAACCCCCCCAATCTGGTCGGCCTCATTCTGTGTCTGGGCCAGGAAACGCGCGGCGGTACTGGTTGCGCCCTTGGTTGATAGCGCAAAAACGGAGGAACCTCTGGCCGCCTGACTGGTAAATGCATCCGCATGAATTGAAATGAATAAATCTGCCCGCAGTTTGCGCGCCTTCGCTACCCGCACTTTCAACGGGATAAAAACATCTTCATTACGGGTCATAAACACCCGCATATTGGCTTCTTTTTGAATTAACGCCCGTAACCGACGGGCAATTTGTAGCACGATGTCTTTTTCACGGGTTTTATTTCTACCAATAGCACCGGGATCTTCTCCGCCGTGACCAGGATCCAGCATGATAACTATCGGTCTATCGCGCCCTGCTTTGCCTGCTTTTGGTGTCTCTGCGGGTAAGCTACGCTCCACGTCGCCTTTATTATAATCTTCCAATAATGCCAACAATGGATCGTCCTCAGCAGAGCTGTTGCCCTGAGCGGGATATAAATCCACTACTAAACGATTTCGAAATTCAGCAAAAGGTTTTAGAGTAAATAGCTGGGGGCTGATGCTCTGCTTCAACTCCAAAACCAAACGGACGGTATTTTTATCAAACTGCCCTACTCGGGCTTGCTTCAGATAAGGGTCACCGGACTGAACCTGATTAGTTATCTGTTTCAGGACGCTATTTAAATGTACCCCTTCAATATCAACCACAATACGATCAGGATTGGTAAGAGCGAACTGACGATACTTCAGCGGAGTATTGGATTCCAGCGTGACTCGGGTATAGGTTGAAGAGGGCCAAACCCGGACTGCAATAATATGTGAGGAAGCAGCAAATCCAACTCGACTAACACTCAGCATCCAAGCGCTCGCAGCACCTTGTAACAGACGACGACGCCCAGGATTATGATTTGAATCTGCCATGTAACTCCAAAGTAACTACCAAAATATGAATAAAAAGCGCACAAAAAAATTTATGTGCAAAAACTTTAACGAATCAATCCCACGCTGTCATTAGAAAAACATTTTTATGTTATTCAATTTATTAATACAGATACGCCATACATATGCATTTGATAGTAATTTGGTGCTTGCCATCTTGGTCAAAAAAGAATAAAAATACAAAAATACCGAATAAAAATTCAAAGAGGGTCTGCCGTGAAGGAACGTAGTACTGAACTGGTCCAGGGATTTCGCCACTCAGTTCCCTATATCAACGCGCACCGTGGCAAGACATTCGTTGTCATGTTGGGTGGCGAGGCGATTGAGCATGAAAACTTCGCGAATATCGTCAATGATATCGGTTTGTTGCATAGCCTTGGGATCAGGTTGGTCGTGGTATACGGTGCGCGCCCACAGATCGACAGCAATTTGGCACAGCATCATTACGAACCTATTTATCACAAGCATACCAGGGTAACAGATGCCCGAACTCTGGAAATGGTGAAACAAGCAGCCGGCCTATTGCAGTTGGATATCACTGCAAGACTATCAATGAGTCTCAATAATACCCCGCTACAAGGCGCGCATATTAATGTAGTCAGTGGCAACTTCATTATTGCTCAGCCGCTGGGGGTGGATGATGGTGTGGATTATTGTCATAGCGGGCGTATTCGTCGTATCGATGAAGAGGCAATTCACCGTCAATTAGATAATGGCGCAATCGTGTTACTAGGCCCGGTTGCTGTATCGGTGACCGGCGAGAGCTTTAATCTCACATCAGAAGAAGTTGCCACCCAGTTAGCTATCAAACTGAAAGCAGAAAAGATGATCGGTTTCTGTTCATCCCAAGGGGTGACTGACAGTGAAGGTGACATTATTTCAGAGCTGTTCCCAAATGATGCTCAAAAACGGATTGAAGATCTGGAACAAGAGGGTGATTACAACTCCGGTACGGTACGCTTCCTACGTGGTGCAGTGAAAGCTTGCCGTAGCGGTGTGCGCCGGAGCCATTTACTGAGTTATCAGGAGGATGGAGCGCTAGTCCAAGAGCTATTCTCCCGCGATGGTATCGGTACACAGATTGTTATGGAGAGTGCTGAACAAGTGCGCCGCGCTACCATCAATGATATTGGTGGCATACTTGAATTGATTCGCCCGCTGGAACAACAAGGCATTCTGGTGCGTCGTTCGCGGGAACAGCTTGAAATGGAAATCGACAAATTCACGATTATTGAACGGGATAATTTGACGATTGCCTGTGCAGCGCTCTATCCGTTCCCTGAAGAACAAATAGGTGAGATGGCCTGCGTGGCAGTACATCCTGACTATCGCAGCTCTTCTCGGGGAGAAATGCTATTAAAGCGCGTTGCTAATCAAGCGCGACAGATGGGGCTTAAAAAATTGTTTGTACTCACCACCCGCAGTATTCACTGGTTCCAAGAACGCGGTTTTACACCTGCCGAAGTAGAGGTTTTACCGATTCAGAAGCAGGAACTGTATAACTATCAGCGGCGCTCAAAGATTCTGTTGGCTGATTTGTAGCCGTATTGATTATAAATATTGCGACCAAATGCTTTATCAGGGTTTTATTTAATTTATTCCCAACATAATTAGCGTTATAGGGAGGCCGCAAGCAGCGGCCCCCCTTGCCAGACCAAGGAATGGTCCGTGTAACGTGTTCCTTGTGGCTTCAAGCAGCAGCGTATAACTCACGTCAATGCATTCAAACGATCCACTAACCCACTCAGACGAAGAGTCGGTGTGCGTATCGCATTGCCCAATATCGTATCGCTACAATACAGAGTTAAACGCTGGCGGGCGCGAGTGATCGCGGTATAAACCAATTCGCGCGTTAATACCGGCATAAAAGTATTCGGTAATACCAGGGCGGTATGTTCAAACTCTGATCCTTGCGACTTATGAACTGTCATGGCATAAGCCGTTTCATGGCTGGGAAGACGGCTGGGTTGCACCGATTTTATGTTGCCATCCGGCAACTGGAAATGCACCCGTAGCTCTCCTTCATCGTCATATAACGCGATACCAATATCGCCATTAAAGAGACCTAACGCACTGTCATTAAGCCCAATCATCACCGGCCGACCGGCATACCAACGCCCAGATGGGCCAGGTGCGCGCTCAATTAACCTCTTGCGATGCAACAACTGCTCAATCCGTTCATTCAAGCCACTGACACCAAATGGCCCACTTCGCAATGCACACAACAATTGATAACGACCAAATGCCACCAGCACATCCACAGCATGCGCACCTGTAGCTGCCAATTGGAGGTAATGCTGATAGCCCGCAACGCAATCCTCCAGCAACCGTTGGTAGTCATCTGAATCCGTCAGAGAAAAATGTTCAACATCTGAATAGGCCCCCTTTAATACTGATAATGCATCCCGATACTTGCCTGCATTAACCGCTAAAGCGAGCTGCCCGATACCCGATTTCTCATCAAACCGATAGCTCTTACGCAATAAACACAGGCTATCACGCACATTGACCGTATCCGTAGAGACTGATCCAATCGGTATATTTCCGGCCAATGTGCATCCTGTCAGCCGTGCTAACTGTTCTGCACGAGCCTTGCTATAACCCAACTCAGCAAAGCGACAAATATCCCCTAATACCGCCCCGGCCTCAACCGAAGCTAACTGATCTCGGTCCCCGAGGAAAATGACTTGAGCTTTAGCGGGCAAAGCGGCAATTAGCCGCGCCATCATGGGTAAATCCACCATAGACGCTTCATCTACCACCAGCACATCAAGATTTAGTGGATTACCTCGGTGATAACGCAAACGTTGACTGTTTGGTTGAGCACCTAATAAACGGTGCAGAGTGGATGCTTGATCTGGGAATAACTTGCGCTCGGCGTCTGTAAGTGTAAGTTGGCGGATGGCATTCCCCAATGACTCAGTCAGCCGCGCAGCGGCTTTACCCGTTGGGGCAGCAAGCTGGATACGTAAACGCTGCCCTTGGCTAAGCTGTATCAGCGCAGTTAATAGCTTGGCTACTGTGGTGGTTTTCCCCGTTCCCGGCCCACCAGAAATCACCGAGATACGGCGAGTAGCGGCTACTGCGGCGGCCACCTTTTGCCAGTCAATCTCCGTGTCTGATCGACCAAATAGGCGGTCCAGTGTCTCTGTTAATAGGCTTTCGTTAATCCCCCTGGCCTCATTAACGAATAAAGCGGTATTGTCACTGGCAATAAACCGCACCACATCACCCTCGTACTGCCACATCCGTTGGAGATACAAACGTTCATTTTGCAACACCAACGGCGTTGGTAATGAGCCATCACTGACCGCTGGAGAATTATTTAATCCTTGTATCCAACGCGACAGCTCTGGAGCACCAGCAGCCAGCCATAATGCTTGAGATAACCCAGCCTGCCGCCCACCAAACAGTTGTTCTGGTTGCAGATAACTTAATGGCAGGCACACATGCCCGGCTCCCGCCTCGGCGCTGAGAATAGCCGCCGCCAATTGCAGCATAGGCTCATCATCCCCTGCAATCATGCGAGAAAATTGAACATCCAGAGGGCGTAGTAAGTGGTCACGAACCGCTTGGTCCAGTAGAACCATCATCTTGATGAATCCTCATCTGCCTGAGCTGTACCACTTTCATGACCTGAAAGTAGAACGACCTCATTGCCACTGAATAAACAATCCATTCCTTCAATCAGCTCCTGTTCAGGGCGACAACTAAAGATACCATTACCCGGATGTTGTTTATCGACACCACGCAAGAAGAGATAAATGACACCCCCGAAGTCCCGTTGATAGTCATAATCGCCCAAGCGATGACGTAAATAACGGTGTAAAGCCAAGGTATAAAGCTGATATTGCAGATCATAACGATGCTCAGCCATCGCTTGGGCCATCAATTGTACGGTATAAGCACTACTGTCTTCTCCCAGCCAGTTAGATTTGTAATCTAATAAGTAATACTTACCCTGCCAGCAGAAAACCAAGTCAATAAAGCCCTTAAGCATCCCTCTGACTTGCTGAAAATCTAACACCGGACACTGACGTGAGAGCGGGTCATAATGCTTGATTAAGGCATCTAATTGATTAGCGCGTAACAAAGTATCGATAGGCAAATAAAACTGTAGTTCCGCCTGCTTACTCTCCGGCGTCAATCCCGCCAGAGTTACGCCCGCATCGTTAAGGGGGACTTGCATAATGTCACTTAGCCATTGATACAACATTGGCGACCATTGTTCACCAAAGCCCTGTTGCTGTAGTTGCTGCGCCAGCCAGTCTGGCTCAATAGGTTGGCTAAAATCTAATGGCTCAAGTAAATCATGCAGGAAAGTCCCCGGTGCCGCCCCCCGCGGGAAGGTATGGGGCGTTAAATCAGCTGCGGTGATGAGTGCCTGCTCACCGACGGCATCACTATCTAGCCGTGGCAATAGCTCCTGTAAAGGGAGATTCAGAACCTGCGATTTGGCACCATGCTGCTGTAGGCCGGAATAACTGGTAACCCGCCAAAAGTCGTGCATTTGTCGGTTAAACTGGCGCGCGGCGAGTTCTGGCAAAACTTCAGGCCGTGGCTGCCAAGCTGTAGCGTCAGGACGTTCCGCCAGTGAGACCGAAATATCACCGCCCGAAAATGTGGTTAGCTCCGCCAACTTATCCGCCAGATATTGCGCGTCGCCAGCTTGTCCATGTTGAACCAAATAGCCTAAAGCGCTAAGGTGCATGTCGCTTTCGCCCTGTTTTTTCCGCCCGCCTTTAATCAGCGGCGCAATACCGATACTGCAATGATAAACCGCGCGGGTCAGCGCAACGTAGAGTAACCGTAAGTCTTCTGCCAACCGCTCTTCTTCCGCCAAAGCCTGGCTCTCTTCATCAGCATTCAGATCAAGCAGAGCCTCAAAGCTATGACGATCGTGATATAGCACGTCCTGCTGCTGACGGAAATTGCCGACAAAAGGGAGCCAAACCAACGGATACTCCAACCCTTTTGATTTATGAATTGTAATCACCTGAACCAAATGGCGATCACTTTCCAAACGCAATTGTTGATTATCTGACTGATGATTTGGTTGTGCTATTTGTTGTGCCAGCCAACGGATTAGTGCGTGCTCACTATCAAGCTGTGATGCGGCCTCTTGTAATAACTCTCCCAAATGCAGTAAGTCTGTCAGCCGACGCTCCCCACCAGGGGTCGCCAACAAGTTTTCAGCTAAATGACGCTGTGCCATTATTTCTCGCAGCATAGGAAGCACACCACGGCGCTGCCAATGTTGGCGATAGCCATCGAATTCATCGACCAGAGAATCCCAAGCCCGTTCATCGTGATTCAATGCATCCAGCATCTGTGCATCCAACCCTAGCATCCCGGTAGCCATCGCACTGCGTAAGGCTCTTTCCTGCTCAGGGGCCAATGCAGCTTGCAATAACCACAATAGATCTTTGGCTTCTGCAGTATCAAAAACACTGTCGCGATTGGATAAGTAAACCGATGGAATAGCTAAGGCACTCAGTGCATCTCGAACCAGCGCAGCCTCTGCCCGGCTACGAACCAAAATAGTAATATCAGATGCCTGAACCGGCCTTGAGCCTGTCGTTGTCACTAATTGCGCCAGCCCATTCTGCCCATCCACCAGCCAGTCACGGATTTGACTGGCGCACTGCCTGGCCATCAATTGCTGGTATTCACTAACCCCAACCCCTTCACCCGGTTGCAGCCAAAAAGAGATGGCTGGCTGTTTTTTCCCTTTAATTTCAAAAGATAGACAGCTATTTTTTTCAGCCGCCGCCACCTTGACAAAAGGGATTTGTTCAAACAGAAAGGGAACCTCAACCGAACTAAAAAGCCTGTTTACTGATTGAACCATCGGGAAAGAGGAACGCCAATTGGTCTCTAACGTGTAGTGGGCACTTACTTCTGAACGAGCACGAATATAGGTAAAGATATCTGCGCCACGGAAAGCATAAATAGCCTGTTTAGGGTCGCCAATCAGTAATAAACCACACTCACCTTGGTTACCATAAAGCGTGTGGAAAATACGGTATTGCTGAGGATCGGTATCCTGAAACTCATCAATCATTGCAACTGGATAACGGGTACGAATAGATTGAGCTAACAACTCACCACCTGGCTGCTGTAATGCCACATCCAATTTACTGAGCAAGTCATCAAAACCCAATTCTGCCCGCTGCCGTTTCTCCTGCTGGACGGAAGTTCGTATCTCGCTAATTGCGCGGGCTAAAATCAAATCTCTTAGTGTCAAAGGTTGTTCGAAGATGCGGTCTATCGCACTGAACACCGAGTGTTGGGGGATCGCACCTTTTTTGGTTTTCTCAGATAATATCGATTGGCGAAACTTTTCTAGCTCTTTAGGTAACTGATAATCACCGGTTTCCTGCTCTGCCCATATAGCGACCTTTTCTAGCCAGTTAGGTAAATATCGGCTGCTATAGCTGCGCTTATCAACGCCAGATGCACTAATTAAAGCTTCCAACTCATGAGCCACCGCACGCCATTGCGCTTTGACAGCATCAATTTGCACAACTATTTGCTGATGCCGGCTGAGTATCGTTTCATCATCACCTGGTGCTTGCCGAAATTTTGGTGTTTCACCTTGTAAATAAGCAGCAAGGTCTTTGAGCAATGCCTCCGGCCCGCTCCATTCCTGGCTGACTGCGCGTGCAACAGCCAACGGAAGCGGATAGCAATGACGCCGCCAAAAATCGGCACAGGCCTGTCTGCGTAAGGGCTGTTCATCCTGAACCAATGTTTGTTCAAACAAGATGCCAGATTCAAAAGCATTGTTCGTCAGCATTCTCTGACAAAAACCGTGAATAGTATAAATTGCGGCTTCATCCATCTGACGCTCAGCAGTAAGTAACTGTGCTGCGGCCTCGCCCAGATCACTAATTTCAGTTAATAAAGCCTTATGCATTAGGTCATCACTGACTCCCCGTACGCAAGCAATACGCAACCCATGGATATTGTCGCGAATTCGCCCCCTCAACTCTTCAGTTGCCGCCTCAGTAAAGGTCACCACCAGGATTTCCTCTACTGTCAGGGGACGACTGAATGCTGCCTCCCCTCCCAAACCAAGCAGCAATCGCAGATAAAGAACCCCAATGGTAAAGGTCTTACCAGTACCGGCAGAGGCTTCAATCAGCCTCTCACCGTATAAGGGGAGCGTCAGCGGCTCCAGCCGCTGGGGAGTCATTGATGTCATGGAGCTAATACCTTCTGCGGCAGGGTAGCCTGCAAGGCAGATGTTGTCGGATAGGTCGTCCATCCTTTAAGCACCGCATATCCGCCAGCCGTTTGCCCCTGACCTTTAACTTGAGAAAGCAGTGCCAGACCTTGCGGTTTAATAACCGCTTGCTGGAAGAAATCAGCTAATACAGTGCTATTAAGTTGCTTCACCTGAGCAATCATTTTTTCGCGACTATCAAACGCAAAATTATTACGATTGAAATCATTACTGTAACGACTAGCCTCTTCATCCAGAGTTTGTGGTCGTTGCAGTAATTGGTTAATTAGCCCTTGTTTATATTGTTCAAAATCAGCAGGTTTCATTTCACGCAGGCGCTTTTCTGCCTGTGGATAGAAGGCAAGATAGCGTTGATAAAGGTAATCAGGTTGCTTGCTGTTACTTTGCAGCAAGAACCCCAAGCCCCACTGTCGGCCAACCGACATCGGGAAGGCAAATACTGCATAGCCGAGTTGCTCTTCGGTTCGTAATTGATCATAGAACCACGGTTGAACAATTTGCCCCAGCAAAGCACTACGCGCCATACCATCAATTTCCGTATAACCGGTTGGAACATAGACTGCCGCCAGCGCAGCATCAGAACTGCTGCCAAGCCGCTCCATATTGGCCAGTTGTGCCTTATCAACAACAACATCCTCGCCGGTCCACCAAGTAGTTCCCGTCAAAGCCAATTGTTTTTTCAACGATTCCGCCAGAGTGGTAACTTGCTGGGTAGTCATATTACCCACTGCCAATACTTCCAGCGCAGATTGCTTCAGCAAGCTATCACGATAAGTCAGCACATCTTGCACGCTGATAGTATCAAGCAATTTGCGCCGTTCGCTGCGTTCAGAATAAGGAACATGAGACAGCAATTTCGCTGGCTGAATCGCCAGTTCATAAGCTTTGCCTTTCTCAGCCACGTCCAACTGCTCGCGATACCAAGATTTAGCCTGCACTAATTGATCTTCTGTTGGCGTAAAACTGGAATAACCTTCAACCAGCGTGGTTAGCAATTGTGGCATCCGCTGTGTGAAGCCATTAGCACTGACATATAAACCGTTGTTAGGGGCGGTTGAGAAGCTGATTCCGCCGATCGAAGCCTGATAGCTCAGTTCATCCAGTGAAAGGCCGGCCAGATAATCAGTCAGGGCGAATAGTACCTGATGGCGGGCGGTATCCAACGCATGAGGATTGCGGAAAGCCAGCGCGATATCGGCTTTCGGTTCATCAGCAAAATACTGACTTGGCATGTAAAACACCCGTAACCCCGGTTGTTCCGCAACATTCTGTGGCCGGGTGATATTTTTATCTGCTTTGATCAGCGTAAAGTCATCTGGGATATAGGGGTTAAGTGCCGGTAGGCTCAGAGTGATATTCTCCCCAAGTTGTTGCCAGTCTTTCATCTCTTGTGGGCTAATTTTATTGACCTGATAAGGGGCATCAACAAAATAGGCCACTTTATTGTGAGGCTCTTCAGGGCTGACAAACCAGATCCGCGCATTCTCTGGCGTCATTTCAGCCAACCGGGCAGCAATGGCCTTGGGATCATAATGATCCGCCAGATAGGGCGCATCAAGCACATGTGCGACAGGTACTCGCAACATCATATCCACCAGCCACTCGATGTAATCCATATCTCGCGTGATTGAGGGATAACGGAAATCCAGATTTAAAACATGGGCTATCTCATCGAAATAGCTCTGTTTAATGCCGTCTTTTTGCAACATTTTGATGTAATCAAAGATAGCGGCCACCACGACGTCACGTTTGGCCAAACCTTTATCCGTAAGTGATACCGAAATAGAGAACACCCCACCATTACGGTCTACCATTGGATCGGCACCAGCATTAATAGCATCTGCCAGCCCCTGTTTTTGTAGCCAGTCGGACAACGTATCTTTACTGTGATTACCAATCAAATAGCTAACATAGGTATCTGTTTTGCTGCGAAATTCTTCGCTATTGTTCTCAATGCGAAAGTCTATTTTTAACTGTTTACGCGGTTGGGCTGGAACATAATGAATAATAATACCGGTTTGGTCCGGTGTTACAGCAGGTACCGTAATTGGAGGGACTTTTGCCTCCCGATTCGGAATCTGGCCAAAGGTATCAGCCGCTAATTGTGCCAACTGCTCCAGAGACTGATTGCTATACAGCACCCCCACCATCAAATTGGCAGAATAGTAACGATGATAAAAACTCAGCAGCTCATCATGTAATTTGCCATCAGGCTTGTCTTTCAGCGTATCAAGATTACCCCCCGAAAAACGCGCACTAGGGTGTGCTGGATTAAGCGTTTCAGCATTAACCTGCGCCATGCGCATCCCATCGCGCGAGCGGGCCATCGTCAATTCAGCATTGACCGCATTACGTTCACGATCAGCATTGATAGGGTCTAACAAAGGCTGTGCAATAGCATCGGCTAAACGCTCAACTGCCGGAGCTAATGCATCATTTTCAATTTCAAAATAAAAAGCGGTTCGATAAGAAGCCGTACTCGCATTATGGCTACCGCCATGTTTTTTCAGAAACTCGGCAAAACTGCCTGGTTCAGGAAAACGCGTAGAACCCATCAATAACATGTGTTCCAGATAATGAGCTAAACCCAACTGGTTATTGGGATCTTCCAATGATCCGACAGGCAACGCCAGTGCTGCCAAGGATTTAGGTGCTTGCGCATCAGAAACTAGCAATACCGTCATACCATTAGGCAACTTTATTGCCTGGTATTTACGCAGGTCATGTTCACTTTTGTGAATGGCTTCTGCCAGAGGTTGCCACGCAGGCGCAGCAGCCCAACTGAGAGGTGCCAGCAAACCTAATAAGAAAAATATACCCATGATGCGAGCAAACTGTTTATGCATTCCGTTTCTCCCCTAACCCCTTAAAAATTACCGCTTAAAGCCGCAGCCAACTTTCTGGTATTGATATGTATGAAAGCCTGGTTTGGCCATCAGCAGTTCTCACGCCTTATTATGGCGGGCAATCGGTAATAAATAACGTTCCGTTTCATGTAATATCTTGTCGAGATGTGGATTATCCATCAGGCGGAACACCCTTTGCACATAGCTATCCTCACCTTCACCTGCAACTCGCTGATCACCCTGCCAAACTTGTAAAAGTTTCATGCGGGCTTTAGTTTGTGTTTCTTCATCCCACAAAATCTGACCTGACTCGCGTTCAAAGCACTGGCTCAGCCATGCCCAACCACTTTTGCTCAGCAATAACAGTGGTTCACACATTCCTTGCTGATACCCACTGATTAACTGTTGTAAATAGTGATGAGCCTCATCACGGCCCAAAGAATCATAGCGCCATGCAGTTCCTTTGCGACCATACATCCGGCTTTGCCCATCACCTCCACCAGCACAATAGACCAGATGTTCAATCCATAATAAAAGCCCGTCTATCGCCGTTAATGCCGCGGGACGCCAACGAATTAATCCATCTTCCTGAACCTGATGAATCCAACCTGTAAGGGTGATGTCACCCAATTCGATATTTAGCTCAATGCTATGATGCTCAAGGCGCTCGCTACGAATCTGTTCAGCTAATGGCACCATTTCCTCTTGCTGGCTTTCCCAATAAAGCTCACCGAACGATCCATAAGGCAGGCTACCGGCCGCTCGAGCTCGGGTAAACACGCTATTGATGTCTCCCTCATCTATCAATGCATTCAGTAACTGAGTATTAAACTGATAGCGGTTGAGGTTATCTAAAGTAAATGGCTCTTCATCAGGTAATTCTGTTTCTTCAATAACAAAATTCACTCCTAGCCGGAGTTGGAAGAATGCCCTCACAGGGTGGCGATAGAAGCGGATTAACTCATCCAATGTAATTTCAGATAAAGGTTCAGGCGATAATGGCTGATTAAACTCTGGATGCGGTCGCCCTTTGGACTCAGCAGAGGGTAGCCATTCAGCAGCGTAACTCTGTAACTCGCTATGCTGAATAAAATTTTCTGCCGCAAAAGGCATCCGCGCATGCCAGCAGAGTAAGTGCTGAATCACCCGCTGAGCGCTCTCATCAGCATTGAGCATTTCGTCACCCGGTAAATGATAACTTTGTGAGATATATTCAATCAGTTCACTGACCAACACTGATGGATAACGCTTACTGTTATCCTGGATAGAGCGCCCGATATAGCTGATATAGAGCTGTTGCTGAGCCGAAAGTAGCGCTTCGAGGAACAGATAGCGGTCATCGTCACGGCGGCTACGGTCACCACGGCGAACCTGCTTTGCCATCAAATCAAATCCCAGCGGCGGCAGCGTTCGTGGGTAAACGCCATCGTTCATCCCCAATAAGCAAACAACTTTAAATGGGATCGAGCGCATAGGCATTAGAGTACAGAAGTTGATTGGCCCGGCAAGGAAACGCTGGCTGATGCGCTCATTATCCAAGCGCGAAGCCAGTTCATCCCGTAACAGATTAAGTGGCACCACATCGGGATATTGGGCAGCAATACCATAGCTGATAACCTTCTGCCACTGTTGTTCAATCAGCACCAACACCGCTTCAGTGTCATTATCGGGTTCAAAGAAGGTATCCAATAATTGGCGGCACAGGGGTAACCATTCGCTGAGTGCTCGGGGTTCACTTAATTGCTGCCGCCATTGGCTTAGTTGCATCAACATATCTGCCAATTGCCCAGCGAGTTCAGCAGCTAAGCCACTCGACTCATCATATGGCAGAACACCCTGCCAATCTCCGGCGGTGCTATCCATGGCATAACCCAGCAACATGCGGGTGATACCAAAGTGCCAGGTATGCTGACCCGTCGCGGGTAAGGAGAGTTCCCGTACATTGTCATCATCCAGCCCCCAACGAATACCCGATTCCCCCACCCATTGCCGTAAGCGGCGCAAGCCATCTTCAGTAATACCAAACTTACTGGCTAAAGCAGGTACCTCCAACAGCGCCAACACTTGTTCAGAGGTGAAACGGCTTTGGGGGAGATCAAGTAAGGTAATAAAAGCCTGTAGCGCCGGATGGGCCTGACTGGCTTTACGGTCAGAAATCGCAAACGGCAGATAGCGCTCCCCTGTCGCATTACCAAATGTGGCCTGAATATAAGGGGTATAGCTGTCAATATCGGCAACCATCACAATGACATCGCGTGGAGTAAGTTCAGGATTAGTTGAGAATAAATTCAATAGGTTATCTTGCAAAACCTCAACTTCTCGCTGAGGACTATGGCAAACATGCAGGCTAAGAGATCGATCACTGAGATCTAATCGACGCTTTTGGTCGCTACGCGCTAAGGATTCCGCCGTGATGCCAATAATTGCGTGGTCTTCCAGCTCCAACATATCGTGCTGAATACCATGTAGTAGATTGTCAGGGTCAATATCAACAAAAGCGTGGACCTCTTGAATATCATCAACCTGAGATAATAAATACATATGATCCCGCCCGAGCCGCCCCCACGAGGCTAATAATGGGTTACTGAGTTCTTGTTCACCATTCGCATTAAAGAGCTGTTCAGCCTGCTCTGGCTGGCGGAACAGATTGACTTCAATTGATTCGCGATAATGTCTACGTTTGCGGCTTTGCAATTTAGCCAAAAAAGCATAATCCTGAATATCGCCCCAAAAATAGCGGCAAGGATTCGTAAACATCAGATGAATATCAATATGTTTACCCAGCGCTTGTAGAGCTTGTAAATAGATAGGAGGTAATGCCGATATGCCGCAAATAAATACCCGCTTGGGTAACCCAACGGGGCAGACATTCGCTTCAAGCAGGGTGCGGATAAACCGCTGGTAGAGATTGGCACGGTGCCATTCGGGCTGTTCCAATTGGCGGGTATAATTGGTCAGTTCCACCCACAACTTGGCTTGCCACAGTTGAGCATCGTCCAGATTGTCAATGAGTTGGCCCCGTTCCCAACTGGCAAGCCATTCAGGACGATACACTAAATATTGGTCGAAAAGGTCAGCAACCCGTGCTGCAAGTTGATGGATTTTGCGCTTATCATTATCGTCACTTAAATAGCGTTTCATGGGAGAAAATACCGGGCTTTCCAGTAAGTCTGGCAGCAACCACATAAGTTTCCATGTCATGGCGTCTTTGCTAAATGCGCTTTCTTTTGGGATTCCGAGCAAAACACGGGTAAACATATCCCAGATAAAGGTTGCGGGCAGCGGAAACTCAATATTAGCTGCAATACTAAATTGTTGTGCCAGTTGCATTTGTAACCATTGTGCCATTCCTGGGCTTTGAACTAGCACCACTTCTTGCTGGAAAGGGTTATCCAACGGCTCTCGTTCTATCAGCGCAGTCGTTAGCGCTTTGAGTAAATCTAATTGATTAGAATGATAAACCGTGAACATGATTACTCCCTTAAGGCACTATGGAAAATAGCCATAAGTGATTAAACCAGTTTATTATCACTTGTGGGTAAATCCTGAGGCTTAATACTCTAACTTGATAATGAATGAGCGCAATAGGTTATCTCTATTATAAGACCGATATAGTCGCTCATCTGTATACCTCGGCGGTTCATCAATCAGGGTCCCCTTGTTTGCCGCCTCAGCAACGTCGTATCTATGGGGGATAACTATGCCGTTAGCCACTTCCATTCGTAGAGCAAAACCAACGGGTTAACTCTGCTGACAGGTTTTTCCGTACCGCAAGAGTGAAATTAAGCTCGGCGCATTCCCCTTCAATTCGGCTAATGGACTGACGATATAACCAGTTAGGTTTCATTCCCGATATGAATCCCCTATCAGGTCTAGCCTCCCCTGCACTGTCAATATGTTGATGAAGCAGAAACCAAGCCTGACGCTGTTGCCACACAGAAGAGAAACCCTGTAAAAGAGTCTGATGGTATTGCAACAACCCCAGTAACGAGACAGAGAAAAACAGTGCCGCAATTAAGGCTTCAGGCAGGCTAAACCCTCGTTGGTTGCGAGGATCGCATTGGTCACTCCGTTTCATCAACAAGCACCTATTGCAGCATTTTAGTAATCGCAAAACTGTGCATCCTTATCAGGACAGAAATCCAACCAGCCATGAGCTGCCTTAACCAGTTGATAGTGACCCACAGACCCTTTGCCAATATTCAGCATGACCCGTTGATATAGCATCAAGGGTGGCTGTGAACCGATGAGGTAACTCTCCCCTCTGAGAATAAAAAAACCGCTTAGTGATGCTGGTTTAACACAGGCCTTTAAGCCATATTGCTGCTGCTGAATGCAATACCATGTTGAACCTGTCCGCCATGGCAAACTGAACGACCAATCCTGACGTATCCCCCAGTTCAGTGATGATGTTGCCTGATTAAAAGCACGTAAATAGTGCTGTTCTTCAGATGTAATCTGTTGAATATTATCCAATTGACGGTGTAGTGCTGACAGCAGAAATAAACCAAGAGCGAAAAGTGTAGCGACGGCTGCCAATGTACTGGTCCCCCGTTGATGATTCAGCTTCATAGATTGTTCCCGCGTATCGTATAAGTAAGCTGATGATGGATTACCGGATTACCTGTTTTTTGCCCCGCTAATTGCACCCGATAAACCTGATTTGATGTTTGCTGAGGTAACCGACTAATAGAAAAATGGGTTATCGTTATCTCTTGTGGATCAAGCAGCTTTTCCCACCCACGGCCAGCGCAATTCAGTTCACCACGTTGGCCCTCTAATGCTTTATTACGCAGGCGGTAGCCAAAGTATTCGGACTCCTGATGTTTCTCCCCTTCCCATCGACCATTTCGATTGAGATCGTAAGCAACTATCAGACACGAATTTGTCGCTTCTGCGGGATAATGATGGGTTGTAACCGCTTTTCCCTGACACTCGCCATGGCAAAATCCTGCACGCCGCAGATCTTTTTCTAGCACAACCATAACCTGACTCAGTGCCAACTCCAGATAATAGCGCTGCTGCAAAATTGATATTTGTTTGCGTAGCTTAGGGAAAACCTCTGCGGCACCAAGCATAATCAAACTACCAATGCTCAATGCCAACATCATTTCCGGTAGCGTAAAACCTGTTATACGTTTCCGCCCAGAACAGGCCGATGCTGGCATACTTTTGACCATTATTAGCATATATGAATACCTGACATTGGCTGGCCCTCACTACACAGTCTTAAGCGCCCTCGACTGGAAATAACTAACCGGATAGACCCTGCCGGGTTACTGAGCATGATATTTCCTGCCTGTGCCGTATTCCTCACACCAAAGAAGCCCATCTCTTTTTGCAATGAAGTCGCAATAGCGACATCTGGGTAAGGTGGAATAAACACGCCGTCGGTAAGTGCCGAACAGCGAGCCGTAGGTTTATCACCACTTCCCAGGCACCCCTGGCCATTCTGCTGTATCCACAGCAATTCTGTGTCATTGCGACGATTAGCCTGTGCTTGTAAGTGTGTTAAGAAGGCGAGTAACTGACGAGCACTGTCTGCGAGCCGTTCCCGCTGCCGGTAATGATGCCAACTTTGCGCCCCCCAAAGTGCTGTTATACCCACTAATACAATCACCAGCAGCAATTCAATCAGGCTGATACCTTTTTGTTTTTTAAGAGAATTCCTACGATCCAGGTAAGTTTTCGTTAATCTTATATTGGTGTCCATGGCGTAAGTTTACGTGGCTGAAATTTGAGGTCGAGTGACGAATTATCAGGGCTGGAAACGGTGCGCAAAATTTTATCTACGACGACATAAATGCAGAAAAGAGTGCGGCGCAGCTCGCATTTTTATTGCAGGAAGGATGCTGGTAGCAAAGAAAAGGGTTTGACGAAAATATACCCAATAGCTTTCCAGATGCAGGGAGGCAACAAGCAGAGGCAAGAGCTGGATATGGGAATGGGAATGGGAATGGACCGAGTAAACAGGAGCAGCCCCCTGAAACTTGAAAGGTGACGGGTATAAAACCGGAGCCATTGCGGCTCCGGTCTAAAGATTAGATAGCAATCGGCGCTTTAATTCCTGGGTGAGGATCGTACCCCTCAATTTCAAAATCCTCAAAACGGTAATCAAACAAAGAGTCAGGTTTCCGTTTGATAATCAGTTTCGGCAATGCACGTGGCTCACGGCTTAATTGCAGATTTGTCTGCTCAATATGGTTGCTGTACAAGTGTGTATCCCCCCCTGTCCAGACAAAATCACCCACTTCCAAATCGCATTGCTGCGCCATCATATGTACCAGTAACGCATAGCTGGCAATGTTAAATGGCAAGCCGAGGAATACATCACAAGAGCGCTGATACAGTTGACAAGAAAGCTTGCCATCTGCCACGTAGAACTGGAAGAAAGCATGGCACGGCGCCAGTGCCATTTGCTCCAGTTCACCCACATTCCATGCTGAGACGATGATACGGCGTGAATCGGGATCCTGCTTAAGCTGTTTTACCACGTTGCCGAGTTGGTCAATCTTACGACCATCTGCAGCCCCCCAAGCCCGCCATTGCTTGCCGTAAACCGGGCCAAGGTCGCCGTTTTCGTCAGCCCATTCATCCCAGATTGAGACATTATTTTCCTTCAAATAGCCAATATTAGTATCGCCATTAAGGAACCATAACAGCTCATGGATGATGGAGCGCAAATGGCAGCGCTTAGTGGTTACCAGTGGGAAACCGTCTTGTAAATTGAAACGCATCTGATGCCCGAAAATCGACACAGTACCGGTACCGGTACGGTCAGCTTTTGGAGTGCCTTCTTCCAGCACTTTTTTCATCAAATCCAGATACTGTTTCATGTTACCTCACGAAAGTTGTTGCGCAGGACGACGATACGCCCAAATCATCATAATGATACCGGCCAGAATCATAGGTACAGAGAGTATCTGCCCCATGCTGATCACGCCATCGAACAAGCCGAGTTGAGCATCTGGCTGGCGGAAACACTCCACAATAATACGGAACGCACCATAACCAATCAGGAATAGGCCAGAAACACTGCCCATAGGACGCGGCTTACGGATAAATAGGTTCAGGATGATAAATAACACCACCCCTTCAAGAATCATTTCATACAGTTGCGAAGGATGACGCGGCAGTACACCGTATTGATTGAATATCGCCTGCCATTTCGCCGGGTCAGCAGCAACGATGGCGATATCTTCGCCACGAGAGGTTGGGAATAACATCGCCCACGGGGTATCGGTAGTCACACGGCCCCACAACTCGCCGTTGATAAAATTACCGAGCCGGCCCGCGCCTAAACCAAATGGAATAAGGGGAGCAATAAAGTCAGCGACCTGGAAGAAATTGCGTTTAGTGCGGCGGGCAAACCACAACATCACGCAGATGACACCAATCAAACCGCCATGGAATGACATACCGCCATCCCATACCTTAAACAGGTACAGTGGATTATCGAGGAACATCGGCAGGTTATAAAACAGCACATAACCGACACGGCCACCGACAAATACCCCGAGGAACCCCGCATACAGCAGGTTTTCGACTTCTTCTTTGGTCCAGCCACTACCCGGTTTATTTGCCCGACGAACCGCCAACCACATGGCGAAGACAAAACCCACCAGATACATTAAACCGTACCAATGAAGGGAAACCGGGCCAATGGAAAAAATGACCGGATCAAATTTAGGAAACGCCAGATAGCTATTGCTCATCTATCACCACGAAATGTCTCATATTTTGAGAAAATTAATGTTCTTGCCCGGTTAGGGCTACAGGTTGCGCATAATAGCATAGGCTTAGGCCGGTCTGGGCTGCACCAAACAGAAAAGTTCTGTAAACAACACAACCCCAGAAAGTGAATGTCACTCGCAAACAAACCAAAAAGCCTTGGAATAGTCGCCAGTGACTGGCACTAACAACGCTATAGCGCCAAGGGCCAACGGGATACGCTTACTTCCCGCCGCGGATCAAGCCGCCTAAGCCCCTGCGTTCCATAAACGCGGCTGTTAAATGACGCACATCAGTGGTCATTTGGGCGCTCAATACTCGTTCGGCCAATGCTGCCGCATCTGCTAAATCGATATTGCGCAGCAGGTATTTAATTCGTGCCACACTGCGACCGTTCATACTGAGATTGCGATAACCCAGCCCGACCAGCAACAATGCGCCCATCGGGTCACCCGCCATTTCACCACAAAGGCTCACCTGCAAACCCGCTTGTGTCGCCTGCGTCAAAATATGGCTAAGCACCTGTAGCATCGCCGGATGCAGGCTGTCATACAGCGACGCAACGCGAGTATTATTGCGATCTACTGCCAGCAAATATTGGGTCAGATCATTGGTGCCAACTGAGATAAAATCTACTCGCGACTTGAGGTAGGGCAGCATAAAGATCATCGCGGGTACTTCTATCATTACCCCCAATTTAGGCTGTGGCAATTTATAGCCCAAGACTTCTTGAACCTCACGCCCAGCACGATCGATCAGGCGTTTAGCTTCATCGACTTCTTCCAGGCTGGTGATCATTGGCAATAGAATACCCAAATTACCGGTTCCGGCATTGGCACGCAGCATCGCTCGAACCTGGATCAAGAAGATCTCTGGCTGATCGAGCGTTACACGGATCCCGCGCCAACCCAGGCATGGGTTTTCTTCGCTGATGGGCATGTAGGGCAACTGTTTATCGGCACCGATATCCAAGGTACGTAACGTGACGGGTTTGTTGGGATAAAGCTGTAACATGCCTTGATATTGCGCAACTTGTTCCTCTTCCGATGGGAAGCCGCTTTGCAACATAAAAGGGATTTCAGTGCGGTATAGACCAACACCATCAACCCGCCCACCCAGCAATTGCTCATGTTCCGGGCTAAGACCCGCATTCAGCATCACCTGAATCCGCTCACCACTTTTCAGGGCCGCAGGTTGTTCGACATCGTCTTCAGCCAGCTTGCTGAGCTCAATCTCTTCAGTAACCAGCCGCTGATACTCTTTGACCAGTACCGGTTCGGGATCAACCAGCACCTCACCACGGTAGCCATCAACAATCAATAGCCGCTGGTTCAGCAAAGCAGGCTGGATATCAGCGCCCATCACCGTTGGGATGCCCATGGCGCGCACTAAAATCGCGGCATGCGAGTTAGCGGCACCATCACGCACCACCACCCCCGCCAGACGATCTTGTGGCACCTCGGCTAATAGAGTGGCGGTTAACTCATCGGCAACCAGGATAAAACGCTCAGGCCATTGGCTGGCCCCAGAGGTGCTATCATCGAGGTGGAACAACAAGCGCTGACCTAATGCCCGCAGGTCACTGGCTCGCTCACGCATATAGGTGTCTTGCAGGCTGGCAAATTGGGCGGCAAATTGTTCAACCACTTGTTTAACGGCCCATTCAGCCACCGAACCGGCGTCAATTTGCGCGAAAAGCTCACGCTTCAGGCGAGCATCATTTAACAGGTGCGAATAGAGATCGAAAATTGCCGCGCTCTCTTTTTGTGAGCTGGCAGCAAAACGCTTACTGAAGCGACGGAATTCTGCCGCAGCCTCTTCCAATGCCTGAGTCAGGCGTTCACGCTCCTGAACAGTATCGAGCGTTGAGGCCTCATAAACCAAATCAAGGGACGGTTGTGAAGTATCCTGCCAACCTTCCGCCACTGCCACGCCAGGAGCCGCCGCCAGCGCGCGGATTCGTGTTTGACGATATTGGCCAAAAATCGCATTCAGTTGCGATTGGGAGAGGATCCCCGCCAGTTGTGTGGCCAGCGTAACCATGAACGACTCTTCGCTCTCATCAAACTGGCGATGCTCGCGCTGCTGTACCACCAATACACCCAGCAACTGTCGACGATAAATAATAGGTACCCCGAGAAACGCCCGGAAGCGATCCTCTTTAACTTGTGGTACATATTTAAAACTGGGATGACTCTGAGCATCGGCCAGGTTAATGGGTTCGGCCAAACGCCCCACCAGCCCGACGATACCTTCGTCAAAAGCCAGCGTAATGGTGCGACCACGGGGCTTTTTCAAACCCCGTGTCGCCATCAGGTAGTAACAACGGCGGTCATTATCTGCCAGATATATCGAGCAGACTTCCGTGTCCATCGCCAGACAGGTTTCATTGACCAACAGCTCTAACGCATCCGTCAGGCTGGTTGCCATCGCCACTTTCTCAACTATTTCTCGCAAACGCATGAGCATGATCGGCTTAACTTAACCTCTTTTACGGCGATAAGCGGGCGGTACCCGTGGTGGAATAACCTCCTGCACAGGCATTACGGTTGCAGCAAATTCTTTCATCACACGACGATAAACATCACGTTTAAAAGAGACCACCTGACGCACCGGATACCAATAACTGACCCAGCGCCAGCCATCAAACTCCGGGGTACTGCTACGTTGCATGTTGATATCGGCTTCATTACACATTAACTGTAGTAGAAACCATCGTTGTTTTTGGCCGATGCACACCGGCTTTGTATCCCAACGCACCAAACGCTTTGGTAATTTGTAACGTAACCAGTTACGGGTTGAAGCCAGAATTCGGACATCCTTTTTGTTAAGTCCTACCTCTTCAAAAAGTTCGCGATACATTGCCTGCTCTGGTGTTTCACCGGGGTTTATTCCCCCTTGTGGGAACTGCCAAGAGTGCTGACCGTAACGCCTGGCCCACAACACTTCTCCCTGCCGATTACAAATTACGATACCCACGTTCGGGCGGTAGCCATCATCATCGATCACCGGACTACCTCGATAAGCTTAAAACTCAAAGATGCTCTGATTGTTTCACACTAGCAACAGGCGGTAAACCACTGCTTATCAGCCAGCTAAACCTGATAACTCGGGGATAACTCACAGATATAAGCAAAGTTATGAACACCCTCAGGGCTACGCACGACATTTTATTCACTTTTTCTGTGGATATAGGTGTGTAGAACTCTAGGGAAAAGTAGGTACAACTCATTTTAACGCAATTATACGACAAAAATATCTAAAAAAATAAATGATTAATTTCAACAAAATAACAGGTTTCCCACAGGTTTTCACGGCAGTAATATGTGATCTATCTCCGTTTTGGATCTGTAGCTGGCTAAAGATCCATCAATGTAGTTTTTATCCACAGATAATGCGTCAAAGTTATGCAAAAAAGAGTAAAACTCGCAAAAAAAGCCGTCGTCAAGGCTGTAAATTGAACCAGTGATCGGGATTTATTGGGGTTATCCCATAAATCTGTGGATAAATAGGTGTAAGATCCTGTTCATTATCGCTGTCAGTAGGTGCACAAGATAATTAGAATAAAAGTATTTCATCCATGAGAGGAAAGAAAACTTCCGTTAAATCATGCTATTATTCATTCCATCCACAATGCATAACAATACATCTAGCGTCACTTTTAATTCAGCTTGTTTTTTAACCGACTTTAGCAGGTTTATCCCCATGTCTGTTTATTCACTGCCACCGGCACCACCCACTGATGAACATCAACTTTTTCAACGTGCTCAAGCTTTGTCAGGTTTTACCCTTGGCGAATTGGCAGCGCGTGCTCAATGGGTTATTCCGGCGGACTTAAAGCGGGTAAAAGGTTGGGTTGGTATGTTGCTGGAGTTTTATTTGGGGGCCAGTGCTGGCAGTAAACCTGAACAGGACTTTGCCGACATCGGCATTGAGCTGAAAACCATACCTATCAGCGCTCAGGGCAAACCATTGGAGACCACCTTTGTTTGTGTCGCCCCCCTGACCGGCAACAGTGGCATCACTTGGGAAAGCAGTCATGTGCGGCATAAACTGGCCCGAGTATTGTGGGTACCCGTAGAAGGAGAGCGGCAGATCCCGCTCGCGGAACGTAGAGTCGGCGCGCCTTTATTATGGAGCCCGAATGCGCAAGAAGAAGAACTACTGCGGCGTGACTGGGAAGAGTTAATGGACCTTATCGTTCTTGGCAAAGTAGAAACCATCACCGCTCGCCACGGTGAGGTACTCCAATTGCGCCCGAAGGCCGCCAATAGCCGTGCGTTAACTGAAGCCATCGGTGAAAAAGGGCAACCGATCATGACACTACCCCGTGGTTTTTATCTGAAAAAGACCTTTACTGGCCCGATGCTGGCCCGTCATTTCTTGTTGTAACCAGTGCGCTAGACTCCCTACTACAACACCAATTACTTTGACTCTGTTCCGATTAATAAATAAAAGCGTATAATTGTATTTTTGTGTTTCCGTAAGGTGTATAGGCGCAATGTTTGAATGGGTTGCCGATCCAAATGCCTGGTTGGCGCTAGGCACGCTGACTATCCTGGAGATTGTTCTTGGGATAGACAATATTATTTTCCTCTCTTTGGTGGTCGCAAAATTACCTAAAGCGCAACAAAACAGAGCCCGCCGTATTGGCTTGGCTGGGGCCATGTTAATGCGTCTCGCATTACTTGCTTCTATTGCCTGGGTTATCCGCCTGACCGAACCTCTGTTTACAGTGGCAGGCCACGGTGTCTCTATGCGGGACTTGATCCTGTTGTTAGGGGGGCTGTTCCTTATCTGGAAAGCCAGCAAGGAAATTCATGAAACCATTGAGGGGAGCGATACTGAACACACCAGTAATGTCAGCTCTTTCTTTGCGGCTATCGTGCAAATTATGCTGTTGGATATCATCTTTAGTCTGGATTCAGTGATAACAGCAGTTGGGCTGTCAGATCATCTGTTTATTATGATGGCTGCCGTGGTTATTTCTGTCGGCGTGATGATGTTTGCTGCCAGACCAATTGGTGAGTTTGTTAATCGCCATCCATCAGTCAAAATGCTGGCGCTCTCTTTCCTGATATTGGTCGGCTTCACGCTGATGTTGGAAAGTTTCCAGATCCACATTCCAAAAGGCTACATTTACTTCGCTATGTTCTTCTCAATGGGGGTTGAAACCCTGAATTTGATGCGCGGAAAAAAGAGTAAGCCAACTGATAAAAAAACATCTACTCAATAGATTTAAAGGTGCGAGAAGGCTGCTTGCAATAGAGAGGCCCAAGGATGGGCCGAGCAATACACTTGCAAGATAGCGGGTTCAACACCTTCCAGGAGCAGTTCACGGCCCCGTTTCCCACTTTTTTCTGTACTTTTCCCTTACACGCTTCCCCCAACTGCGGTGCTTCGATATAGTCGAATAAGGCAAGTTTTACTTATACCCAAAAAATTGGTGTTTCAGTAAGGCCAAACGAACACATCCTGAAGCAGTTATTCAAATAGAAAATTCGGGTGCGTGGGCGTAGCTAACGACGCTGCAATACCAACTACCAAAGGTATGGCCTGATAATTTCAGACATTAAGGAAGGTCGGCAATGCAATATCATCGTATCCCCCACAGTTCATTAGAAGTCAGCCTGCTGGGTCTGGGCACCATGACATTTGGTGAACAAAATAGTGAAGCCGATGCCCATGCGCAACTGGATTACGCCGTTGCGGCCGGTATTAACTTGATCGATACCGCAGAAATGTACCCAGTGCCCCCAAGGCCAGAAACCCAAGGGTTAACTGAGCAATACATTGGTAACTGGATAAAAGCACGCGGTGAGCGTGACAAAATCATTTTAGCCAGTAAAGTCTCCGGGCCATCACGCGGCAGCGATCAACCGATTCGCCCCAATATGGCACTGGACCGGAAAAATATCCGCATCGCGTTGGAAGATAGCCTTAGACGCCTCAATACTGATTATCTCGATATTTATCAGTTACATTGGCCACAACGTGAAACCAACTGTTTTGGTAAATTGAATTATCGCTACAGCGAACATACTGCAGTGGTCACCTTGCTTGAAACACTGGAAGCCCTGAACGAGCAGGTGCGGGCAGGGAAAATCCGTTATATCGGTGTATCAAATGAGACCCCATGGGGGGTGATGCGCTATCTGCAACTGGCAGAAAAACATGATTTACCGCGTATTGTCTCAATACAGAACCCCTACAGCCTGCTTAACCGCAGCTTTGAAGTTGGTTTGGCCGAGATAAGCCAACATGAAGGCATTGAGCTATTGGCTTATTCCAGCCTGGCCTTCGGCACCCTGAGCGGCAAATACCTTAATGGCGCAAAACCTACCGGCGCACGGAATACATTGTTCAGCCGTTTTACACGTTATACCGGGCCACAATCCGAGTTAGCGGTAGCGGAATATGTGGCACTGGCAAAACGTCATGGGCTGGACCCCGCACAGATGGCGCTGGCTTTCGTTCGCCAGCAACCGTTTGTGGCCAGTACACTGTTAGGTGCAACCACTCTGGAACAACTGAAAAGTAATATTGATAGCCAGAATGTCGTTCTGGAGCAGGAGGTGCTTAATGCATTGGAAGAAATCCACACCCGCTTTACCTTCCCTGCACCTTAAATTCAGTTGAGTTCAAATAGCAAAAAGGCCGCTAATGCGGCCTTAGACTACTGACAATAAATAATGCCGCACTCGGCGGCATTGATATTGACTATTATTCCATCACTTAGCCGCTTTACGGCGCAGTTGCTGCCACTGCCAGCCCCATAGCAACGCAATCGCCAGCGCGAAGAGCACACCGAAACCAACGCCAACCGCGACGACCGGCGCGCCCAGCTTTACTACCACCGAGTACAGCCCCAGCATCAACAACATTGCGGTATTCTCACCCAGATTTTGCACTGCAATGGCATTCCCGGCGCCCACACTTTGTTTGCCGCGCTCTTGTAACAAGGCATTGAGCGGTACGACAAAGAAACCGCCTAAGATCCCGATAATAATCAACAGTAAATAGGCCATTGGCATACTGTGTTGCAGTGAGAATACCGCCACCACCACACCAATTAATACCCCCGCCGGTAAACAGCGTTTTACTGTTTTAAGTGTCACGAAACGTGCCGCAGCACCCGCGCCAATCACAATCCCAATCGCCACCATGGCATTTAACAGCGTCGGGGTGGCGTTATCGGCAATCCCCAATGCTACCGGCACCCATAGCACCAGCAGGAAGCGCAACGTGACCCCTGCGCCCCAGAACAGGCTGGTCCCCGCCAGTGAGAAGCGAGTTTCGCCATCCCGCCACAGAATGCGGCATGCGGCAAAAAAACTGCCGGTCATGGCCCGTGGCCGCCATGAGCTGCCGGTTCGGGCAGCAGCCAGATGTGGGATAAATAGATTAGCCACCACCGCAATGGCATACACCAGCGCACAGACACTCAATGCCGCGATCAGATGCCAATCAGCCAGCACCCCACCGGCGACTGAACCGAGTAAAATAGCCGCAATAGTTGATGCCTCCATCATACCGTTGGCTTTAACCAACTGCTCGCCGGAAGTGATTTCTCCCAAGATGCCATATTTAGCTGGTGAATAAGCCGCGGCCCCGACTCCAACCAGGCTGTAACCAAGAAATGGATTCAGACCAAAACAGATAACTAATGCACCAGCCAACTTCAGGCCATTCGCGACCATCATCACACGCCCTTTGGCAAAGCTATCAGCCACTTGCCCGACAAACGGAGCCAGGATGATATAAGTGGCCACAAAGGCCATTTGCAAGATAGGCTGGCTCCAGTCGGGATATAACTGCTGCTTAATTAATGCCAAGGTGGCAAAAAGCAGTGCATTATCACCAAAAGCTGAGAAAAACTGAGCGCCAAGTACAGCGATCATTCCTCTGGAGAGCAAAGGCTTATCTGACAATGCTTGCTGACTCATTCGCTCATCTCCGCATCTTGTGCCATTTTAGTTAACGTAACAAAGTCAGGTTTACCACTCCCCAGTAGGGGTAATGCTTTCACCACTCTGATATCACGTGGAACTGCCAGTTCTGGCACCCCACCCTCACGTGCGGCTTTAATCAGCCGTTCGCGGGTAATTTCACTGTCAGTGGTAAACAGCACCAGTGCTTCTCCTTTGGCGCTGTCGGTTTTAGCCGCTGCGGCATGTTGCCCCTCGGGCGAGATACGTAATGCCAGTTGTTCGACACTCTCCAGTGATACCATTTCACCAGCTAATTTGGCAAAACGCTTCACCCGCCCGCGAATGGCGCAGAACCCCCGCTCATCGAGGGTGACAATATCACCGGTATCGTACCAACCCTCCTCACGCTCACCCTGAGCATTCTCCGCCGCCGGTTGTTCCAACACCCCCGGATGCTCTACGCGCAGATAACCGCGCATAATATTGGGGCCGCGCAATTGCAAACGCCCACCTTGCTCGATTCCCGGCACAGTTATCAAGCGCGCCTCCATACCAGGAAGAATGCGCCCAACGGTATTCACTTTCGCTGCCATCGGCACGTTAATCGCCACTACCGGCGCACATTCGGTGACGCCATACCCTTCCAGAATACGAATACCGAATTTGTCCTGCCAAATCTGTTTGGTGCTATCAGCCAGTTTTTCAGCCCCAGCCACCACATAACGCAACCGAGCAAAATCATAAGGATGAGCAAAGCGAGCATAGTTGCCCAAGAAAGTTGACGTGCCAAACAGCACGGTGCAGTTACGGTCATACACCAATTCTGGCACCACCCGATAATGCAGCGGGCTGGGATAAAGGAATACTCGGCTACCGGTCATCAGCGGAGTGAATAACCCCACCGTCAGGCCGAAAGCATGGAACAGCGGCAGCGAAGACATAAAGCGATCACGCGGGGTGAAATCAGCAATGGTGCGGATCTGCTCAACGTTAGCCAATATACTTGCATGAGAATGTACTACGCCTTTTGGGTTCCCCTCCGAGCCGGAAGTGAACAAAATCAGTGCGCTATCATCCGCCTGTTGTGGCAACATCGCCCGGCGCGGACAACATAAATGGAATAAAATCCACAATTTGTCGGTCAGCGTAACCGTGTCTTTTAAATCTTCCAGATAGACCCAATTTGCCTCAGTAACCTGTTCGGGCAAATGTGTCAGTTTGCCTTTTTCCAAAAACTGGCGCGAGGTGACGATGGTTTTCAACGACGCCGCAGTAATTGCACTCTTCAACCCTTTGGCACCCGAAGTGTAATTAAGCATTGCCGGAATACGGCCACGCAGAGAAGCACCAAAGATCGCCGCCGCAGTAATCGTCGCATTCGGTAATAACATCCCAACATGCTCGCCCTGCGCGGTGAAGCGTTGCAGGATACGGCTGACACCGAGGATTTTTTTCAGTAGCGTTTGATAACTGTCTTCTTTAAATGAAACATCCTCAATACAGGGTTTAAAACGCCCATAACGAGTTTGTGCCGATAACAACGCTTCAAACAGCGTTTCCCGTGGCACGATAGCCATACGCGCGGCCATCATAATGGCGTGTAAGTGTTCACCCGCCAACACCCGACGGTCACGGGCACGCGGCGCTTGCGGCATGGGTAACGTGGTCGCAGGCAAAACATGAATGCTGATTTTTGGGAACCAGCGGAGTTTGAGCACATCACCCAAACGCCCAAAATGAGTAAATTCTGGCCCTTCCAAACGGATTGGGACGACCGTAGCGCCTGATTTGGCGGCAATAAATGCAGCACCATCATAGATTTTCATCAATGAGCCGGTCACGGTAATACGCCCTTCAGGGAACACCACGACTGGCCTGCCTTGTTCCACCATCCTGACCAAATGTTTGATAGCCATTGGCTTGGTAGGATCAAGTGCGACAAAATCGATATAAGGTTTTAGCCAGCGCATATACCAGCTCTCAGAAACACTGGTATAGACCGCAAAAACCGGCTTGATCGGCAGAAATAATGCGAGCAAAGCCCCATCAAGGAAAGAGACATGATTCGGCGTAATTATCAGTTTTTGATGGGTAAACTGATCCGTCACACCATCAATGGTGACACGAAATAATCGACGAAAAAGAGCACGCAATAAGCGATAACCCATGTTTATTTCCCTATAAGACAATGAATATGAAAAAGAGAGAATACTATAATAGTGGCTAAGAGGGGGCTGATAATCGCAACAGCAGGAAGAAATAAAAAAAAACCTACGCATCTGCGTAGGTTGGTGCAAATAAAAAACTGGCTTTTAACACACAGCGTATGTTGATTACTCACCAATTAATACCTCTGGGATGAACACTGTATCCGTTTCAGTGAAGCCACAGCCAGCAAGCAATCGCAACATTTACGTGCAAAGTGTAACCAGTAGTGAACATTGTCAGAAAGACGAAATAGGTTTGTAATTCATTGAGGTGCATTGCCAAAATAATGGGTGCTGCCGCTATCCCACCGGCAACACCCTAAGCCTGGCTAAGATAAAATTAGTACCGCGCCACCTCAACCAGACAACTCATTGCATTCGGGCCTTGAGTTAAACGCGAGGTACCAATGTCTAGCGTCAGAACGTTGGGGTTACCTGATTGTTCAACTTTATGCTGCTTGCCGCCGAAACCGGGATCAAACCAGGCCCCTGTTGCCATTAACACTACCCCTTGAGTAACACCATCAGTAATACGCACTCCCGCCAGACAATGACCCCGTAAGTTGCTGACCTGAACCTGACTGCCCTCAGTAATGTCACGTTTGGCTGCATCTTGTGGGTGCATATACAGCGTTTCACGGCCGGCAGTTTTATTCCCTTGCGCCAATGGTGCAGGATCAAGTTGGCTATGCAGACGATCCTCGGGTTGAATAGAGATCAGATGCAGCGGCCACTGCTCAGCTTGTGGTGCCCCTAACCACTCAACCGGTGGTTGCCACTCGGCATGAGGCGCAAAATCCTCATAGTGATAGCTGGCGATTTTCTCACTGAACAGCTCAATTTTGCCACTTGGCGTTTGCAGCGGATTAGTCTGTGGGTTTTCGCGAAAAGCATCAAAGAACACGAACTCCTTTGGCGGAGCAGGTAAATCAACATGGCCCCGTTGCCAGAAAGATTCAAAATCAGGCCATTCCACCCCGTGTGGCTGTTGTGCCACTCCGCACTCCTGGTAGATATGCCGAATCCAGGCCATTTCATCTCTATTTTCGGTAAATTCACTGCGATAACCCAGTCGTTCGGCCAGATCAGCGAAAATATCAAAATCGTTACGGGCCTGATGTTGTGGCGCAATCGCCTGATGCATCGCCAATACATAGCGATCCCGTGACGAGCCACCAATATCATTACGTTCCAGCGAACTGGTCACTGGCAGCACGATATCGGCCATTTTAGCCGCAGGTGTCCACCAGATATCCTGCACAATCACGGTGTCCGGCTTTTGCCACCCCTCCACCAGCCGATTCAATTGCTGATGATGGTGGAATGGATTGCCGCCAGCCCAATGCACTAAATGAATATCGGGGTAGGTATGGGTTTCCCCTTGGAACTGATACGGCTGCCCCGGTTGCAGCAACATGTCACAAATGCGGGCCACTGGAATAGCCAATCCAGAGGGGTTCTTACCCACTGGCATGCTTGGCCCCGGCGTGTCTATCCGCGGGTTACCCACACCGTTCATCGATCCATGACCAAATGAGAAGCCACCGCCGGGCAGCCCCACTTGCCCCAGCATGGCTGATAAGGCAATCACCATCCAGTAAGGTTGCTCACCACGGTGCGCGCGCTGTACTGAATAGGAACAGGTCATAAAGCTGCGAACACCGATAAGTTGCTGGGCTAACAGGGTAATTCTTGGTGCGGGAATACCGGTAATCTCGCTGGCCCACTCAGGGGTTTTAGCAATACCGTCATTCACCCCACGAATGTAATCAGCTAATTGCTCATAGCCCACGCAATGAGTAGCCAGAAAAGCCTCATCCTGCCCGTCAACACGTTGGATTTCATAAGCCAGCGCCAGCATCAGTGCTACATCTGTATTGGGACGAATCGGTATCCATTCGGCATTCACAAATGCCGGGCAATCATCCCGCATCGGGCTGATGTTAATCACTGGCGTGCCTTTTTGTGCCAGTTTTTCCAACCAGGGTTTTAATGAATGTTCCGCCGAGCCACCGGAAGAGACCTGAGCGTTTTTCAGTGCCAACCCGCCGAACGCAATAAACAGTTCACAATGCTCAACCACACTCGGCCATGATGTCACCCTGCCGGTCAACGGGCTAAAAGTACCAATCACATAAGGCAGAAAAAACTGTGCCGAGCCCCAACTGTAGTTGCCCAGTTGATCAACCCCGCCGCCGCCGCTGAAATAGAAACGCCGGACTAATGAACGCGCGTGATGTAAACGCCCGGCAGAAGACCAACCATAGGAGCCGGTAAATATCCCTGACGGGCCATAACGGTCCCTGACCCGGCGATTCTCTTGCGCCACTAAATCCAGCGCGACATCCCACTCCACCTCAACAAAGTCTTCCCGACCACGCAAAGTTCGATCACTTTTCTCTCGCTGCTGTAACCACGATCGGCGTATCGCCGGTTTGCGAATACGTTTATCGGAATAAACCATGGGTGTAATGGATTCCAACAACCGAGAAGGGTTGGGATCATTGGCAAATGGCTCGCAACGGATCAGTTTGCCATCTTCAACAACAGCGGTAAAAGCGCCCCAGTGGGCAAGCTGGGGGTAACGGATGATGGACATGGCTATCTCAGGCAATTAAATAGATCATAAAAATAACATTCAGCGGGCAGTAAGACCAAAGCACAATTTAGACTAAACATAATCGTTTTGTACTAACCGTTTCATTTGATGCGCTGGGTTAACCAAGGCAGGTCAAATCGAAACCTGTGGCTTGCGAAAACCACAGGTAATCGTGCTAATTGCTGTTTCTGTGATTTTTTCTCACCAAGTTGCGATCTTCCCCCCTTGCGGGCAACACCGTTTTCCGCAAAACTGAGGGATGTAAGCGATTACCCTGAAAATCTCTGGAAGAAAAATGGCCACTATTAAGGATGTTGCCAAGCTGGCGGGTGTTTCCGTCGCGACGGTATCTCGTGTTATCAATAATTCTCCCAAGGCCAGTGAGACATCACGTATGGCGGTCTGTAACGCCATGGAACAACTGCAATATCACCCAAACGCCAATGCGCGGGCACTGGCCCAGCAATCAACTGAAACGGTAGGCATGATTGTTTCTGATGTGTCAGATCCATTCTTTGGATCGATGGTCAAAGCTGTCGAACAAGTGGCCTATGCCACCGGAAATTTCTTGCTGATTGGTAACGGTTACCATGACGAAGAGAAAGAGCGTCAGGCCATCGAACAACTGATTCGCCATCGTTGTGCCGCCCTGGTGGTTCATGCCAAAAAACTGTCCGATGAAGAATTGACATCATTAATGGAACAGATCCCCGGTATGGTGTTGATTAACCGCACATTACCGGGTTTCGAAACCCGCTGTGTCGCATTAGATGACCGTTATGGTGCCTGGTTGGCAACCCGCCATCTGATTCAGCAAGGGCATAAACGCATCGCTATTATTTGCTCTAATCACCAAATTTCCGATGCCATTGATCGCCTACAAGGCTATTTGGACGCACTAAAAGAGTTTGAGATTCCGGTTGATGACCGCTTAATATCCTACGGTACGCCAGATGAGATTGGCGGCGAACAGGCCATGACCGACCTGCTCGGCCGTGGTAGACACTTCACGGCAGTTACCTGTTATAACGACTCCATGGCTGCTGGCGCATTGTCTGTTCTCAGCGACAACAGCATCGAAGTGCCGCAAGAGATCTCACTGATTGGTTTTGATGATGTATTAATTTCTCGTTATCTGCGCCCCCGGCTGACCACCATCCGCTACCCGGTCGTTGCGATGGCGACACAGGCCGCAGAATTGGCGCTGGCGCTGGCCAACCATACCCCGTTGCCAGAAATCACCAATATGTTCAGCCCAACGCTGGTCCGCCGCCATTCTGTCGCCAGCCCGCAAACGCCCGCAGATGACTGAGAACTGTCGATAACAAAGAGCTGCAACCCGCCTGCGCTATGCTAAACTGCCGCGATATCCGGCAGTTATGCCACAAAAATCGCCCACTACGCCGCACCCAACGAGAGTGCCACGCACGGCAGTTATCGTGTTATGACACGGGCCGACTGGGGCAATAGCTACCCAGCCAAGAGGTTTACGATTGATGATTACCATGTTGGATGTCTCTTTGCGCGCCGGTGTTTCCAAGGCCACTGTCTCCCGGGTATTAAACGGCACCGGGCAGGTGAAGGAAAGCACCCGTGAGGCGGTGTTTAAGGCGATGGACGAACTGGGTTACCGCCCTAATTTTCTAGCACAATCACTGGCCAACAGAAGCTCCAACAGCATCGGGTTAGTGGTTTCGAACTTTGAAGGCCCCTACTTTGGCCGTTTACTCCAGCAGGCTGCGAAACTGATTGAAGCCAGTGGTAAGCATTTGATCGTGACAGATGGCCACGATACGCCACAAGGCGAACAGCAGGCAGTTCAGTTACTGGCTGACCGTTGCTGTGATGCCATTATTCTTTACACTCGCTCAATGTCTGAAGTTGATTTAATGCAATTGCTTGCCAACGTTGCCGCCCCCTTGATGGTTATTAATCGTGATTTACCCCAAGCCCGTGAGCGCTGTGTGTTCTTCGAACAGCAACAAGCTGCATTTAATGCGGTTAATTATCTGATACAGCAAGGGCATCGTGATATTGCCTATATTACCGGGCCAATCACCACCTCCACGGCCCAATCCCGCCTTGCCGGTTATCAGCAAGCGCTGGAGGCGCACGGAATCGCGCTGAATGAAGATCTGATTATCCATGGAGATAGTGGCGTACCTGACGGTTATCAAGGATGTCAGGCGCTATTGGCACGCGATATTAGCTTCAGCGCGCTGTTTATCTACAATGATGATATGACTATCGGGGCGATGAAAGCCCTTAATCAGGCGGGGAAAAAGCTACCACAAGATGTTTCGTTATTTGGTTTTGATGACGAACCTACCGCACCTTACCTGCAACCGGCACTCTCAACTGTGTATCTGCCGATTGATGCGATGATTGAAGCCGCCATTACTCAGGCGTTGAAGCTGATTGCGGGCAAACCGGTGCTACCGCTGCCCCCTTTCATCGGTGAGTTAAAATTACGTGATTCGGTGGTACCAGGGCCCTATTACCGCTGAGGACGTTTGTATCAAATGCAAATAGGATCAAATGCAGGTAACCGATAGCCTTGAGTTATGTCTCTGGCTATCGGCTGAGGACTTTTTTGTATAAGCTAATTCAACCTATCCTTTTGATAACAAAGTCGTTAAATCTGCTCTAATGCAATAAGTTCTTCAATGGTTTGCCGACGGCGAATTAAGCGTGGCTGCCCCTGTTCGAACAGCACTTCCGGCAATAATGGGCGGCTGTTGTAGTTCGAAGACATCGACGCACCATAAGCCCCGGTATCGTGGAATACCAAATAATCACCAATTTTAGCGGCTGGCAATGCGCGGGTTTCCAATCCACCACCCGCTTCCTGGGTGAATACATCACCTGACTCGCACAGCGGGCCGCCAACTACCGTATCAATCAACGGTGCCGATGTGAGGTCGCGCTCATCAGCAGGCAGCAACGAAATATGGTGATAACTGCCATACATTGCTGGCCGCATCAAATCGTTAAATCCGGCATCCACCAACACATAGTGGCGACGGCCCATATTTTTAACAGCCCGCACCTGCGCCACCAAAACACCTGACTCTGCCACCAGAAAGCGGCCTGGCTCAATTTCCAGACTAACCGGATGACCGAGATGGGCAGCAATTTGCTCTCTGGCTTTATTCCATAAGCCATAATAATGTTCGGTATCAATCTCATCATCACCAAATTGATAAGGGATCGATAACCCACCACCGGCAGAGATAGCGCTGATATCCTGCCCCAGTGCAATCACCTGCTGAACCATGGCATCACAAACTTGCTCCAGATGTTGATAATCAACACCAGAACCAATATGCATATGAACACCCACCAGCGTTAAACCATATTTTTTAATTTTCTCAATAGCTTGTGGTAAATCTTGATGCCAGATACCGTGTTTGCTGTTCTCACCGCCAGTATTGGTTTTTTGGCTATGACCATGGCCAAAACCCGGATTTATCCGCAACCAAACGGGGTGCCCTGGGGCATGTTGCCCCAGTTGATCTAGCATGTCGATTGAACCGGCATTGACCGGAATGTTTAATTCAGTCACCCGTAATAACGTGGCCTGATCCAGCAGATCTGCGGTAAATACGATCTCGGCCGGTTCCTGCCCCGGCTGGAAGCCAGCATGTATCGCACGTTCTATCTCACCCAACGAGACTGAATCGACTTTGACACCCTGCTCACGCATCAAACCGAGAATATGAATATTCGAACAGGCTTTCTGGGCAAAACGAATAACATCAAAGTTTCGTAATTGGTTGATTCGTTTAACAATAATCTCACCATCATACGCCCACACCGGGCAGCCAAATTGCTCAGGCAGAGCCAGCAGATTGTGGGCAGTCAGTGCCGAAGTGGTGTCATAAAGTGTGCGCGGCATAGGTTTTTCCTAATAATTGTTCATCAATATGTTGGGCGAAAAAAATGATTTCGCTGATACCTCATTATTAGCAACTGAATACCTGTTAGGAAAATATCTATTTACCGTGAGTCTATTCATTTATGATATGGCTTTCAGTAAACCGTCGCCACTTCAGGAGTGTTGTGATGCCCACCATTTCCCTACGACAAATCGAGATTTTTCATGGTGTCATGACCACCGGTAACCTGACTGAAGCCGCCTTATTACTCCAGACATCCCAACCCACCGTTAGCCGTGAACTGGCCCGCTTTGAGCAATTAGTCCAATTAACACTCTTCGAGCGTGTACGTGGCCGCCTCTATCCCACAGTACAAGGCTTGCGGCTATTTGAAGAGGTACAACGCTCTTATTACGGTCTTGATCGCATCCGACAAGCTGCTGAGGGTATTCGTCAATTCCAACAGGCGCAGCTTTCTATTGCCTGCCTACCGGTCTTTTCTCAATCGCTGCTACCCGCCGTGTGCAAACCCTTTATTGACCGCTACCCGGAAGTCAGTCTGAGCATCATCCCGCAGGAATCGCCCCTACTGGAAGAGTGGCTTTCAGCTCAGCGTCATGACCTTGGTCTGACAGAAAACACCCAGACTCCTGCCGGTACGTTGCGCCATCCTCTGATGACCGTGAATGAGATTTGCGTATTGCCCAGTGACCATCCGTTGCGGGATAAATCACTACTGACACCACAAGACTTCCAGGGTGAAAACTTTATCAGCTTGTCCGTTACCGACAGTTATCGCCAATTATTGGATAAACTATTTATTGAACAAAGCGTTAGCCGAAGGTTAGTGCTGGAAACCCACAGTGCTGCATCGGTCTGCGCCATGGTACGGGAAGGGGTGGGGGTATCGATTGTCAATCCACTCACGGCATTAGACTATATTAGCAAAGGGGGCGCTGAAGGTGTGTGCGTGCGGCCATTCAGCGTCGAAATCCCTTTTACTATCAGTTTGATACAACCGAAACATCGCCCATCATCTACTTTGGTAGATACGTTTATCGAGCATTTAAAGCAGCAGGCCATCACTTTCCAGCAGCGCCTAACCCAAGTGATTACCCAACAATATTAAGTTTTCGCAACGGGCCTAAACAGCTTTCACCTTACCGGCCCGCGCCCGGGAGAAGGTAAACAGACACAGTAGCAGCCCCATCACCGCCAGTGCTGCGGCGGCAAAGGGCACTGCGGTTAAACCTAACCCACGAGCAATCACCACACCACCAACCCATGCCCCTAAAGCATTGCCGACATTAAAGGCGGCAATATTCAGGGTCGACACCAGATTAGGTGCTTTTTTACCATAGGTAACCACATTGATTTGTAGTGCAGGTACTGCTGAGAAAGCTGCCGCTGACCATAGAAACAGCGTCACTTCTGCTGCCAATAATGAATAGCTGGTCCAACTGAACAAGGCAGAAAACAGCGCGATTAACAGGAAAGTCATCGTCAGACTGACGGAAAGGTGCCAATCGGCCAGCCGCCCCCCGACAATATTGCCCAATGTCAGACCAACCCCCATCAGCAACAATGTCCAACTGACACCATGTTCCGAAACCTGCGTCACTTCTGTCAGAATGGGGGCGATGTAAGTAAAGAGAGCAAACATAGCGGCGGCAAAAAAGACCGTCATCAATAAAGATAGCCAGATTCCCCCTCCGCGCAATGCGGCTATCTCTTTACGCAGTTCGGTCGGGGCCTCCTCCTGAGAAGAAGGTAATTTGCTGTAAAGGGCGGCCAGTGAGAATAAACCGATGACTGAAACCACCCAGAATGTTGAGCGCCAACCGAAGGCCTGCCCCAGCGCGGTCCCTAGGGGCACGCCCAACACATTGGCCAGCGTCAGGCCAGTAAACATCAGTGCCACCGCCGAAGCTCGTCGATTCGGCGCCACCAGATTGGCGGCAACCACGGCACCAATCCCAAAGAAAGCACCATGACACAGCGCCGTTATCACTCTGGCCAGCATCAGGAAATCATAGTTGTATGCCAGAGCACACATCAGGTTACCGATAATAAAGATCACCATTAATAGTAATAATGTCTTTTTACGTGGCAACTTTGCGGTCAGAACTGCCATGATAGGTGCGCCAATTGCCACTCCCAGCGCATAACCACTGATTAACCAACCGGCAGTTGGAATCGAGATATGTAAGTCACCCGCCACCTGAGGTAGCAGCCCCATAATGACAAATTCGGTGGTACCAATAGCAAAAGCACTCAGTGCCAATGCCAGCAGCGCAACAGGCATAATACCAGCTCCCAGTCAGACAATATCAGCTCGCAGTAGATAGCGGGCAAAACAAATTGTTGCCGATAATGGTTAATTAACCGGCACCATGTAGTGAGTCACAGAAGAGGCGAAACCGTGAGCATCGCCAAAAACGCAGTAATAACCTTATAAATTATAATTGTTTATTTTCTTAACTAACTAAATAGAAATAGCATGAGTTGAGGAATACTGACTAGTAGTGAACAAGGTTATAAATAGCGGAGTAACTAAAAAGGCAGCATTTGCTACGTATAATGCTATGAAATAAAAGTAATTTATAGGCATCACCGATCACAAAAATATGTTTGAGAATGTAACTCACCGCTATAGCGTCAAGAAAGCAGAGTTAAGCCAATGGGGATTGGTTGCAAACCACTCCACGAGAAAATCTAACATTGTCCTTAATGTTGCTGGCATGTGCCGCCGTGAAGTATAGATACCGTAAATACCCATTGCTTGCGGCTGATAACCCGGTAATAAGCTGACCAAATCGCCTCGGGCGATATAGGGGGCGGCAGAATAACTGGGTTGCAGAGTAATCCCGGCCCCGTCCAACGCACCACTTAGCAAAACTACTGACTCATTGGCACTCAAATTGCCACTGACTGCAACGGCTGATTTTTCGCCCTGTAAATCAAAATGCCACAAACTTTTGCCAAAATATGAGTATGTCAGGCAGTTATGTACTGCCAAATCATAGGGTATTTTGGGTATTCCGTTGGCTGACAGGTAGGCCGGAGAGGCACAGACAACGGAATGGCACATGGAAAGTGGCCGTGCAATTAAATTCGGGTCTAACTCATTGGTTATACGCAATGCTAAATCAATGCGTTCTTCTACCAGATTGACTGCCCGGTTATTGATTTGTAAATCAACCGCGACCTGGGGATAACGGCGTAAATAGTCAGTGACAGCAATCACCAAAGCACTCTGCCCAAGAGACTGAGAACAACTGATTCGCAATAAACCGCGCAATTCATCACTGCCTTGCCCTGCAATCACATCCATCTCTTGGGCAAACTCAAGCATACGTCGGCAACGTTCAAGGGTGGTTTCGCCAGCATGGGTCAGGCTCAGTTTTCGTGTTGTCCGATGTAACAGCCGCGCCCCCGCCCACTGCTCCATCTCAGCCAGATAGCGTGTCACCATCGCCCGTGACATCTCTAATGCTTCGGCGGCAGCAATCATACTGCCACGCTCGACAATCGCGACAAAAACCTCAGCAGCAGTGATCCTATCCATTATTAGCTCGATTTAAGCAACAAACAGTTGCTCATTATCAGGTTTTTCTATCGAACGATGCAATCTATTATCTAACCCATACCCCAGTCATCCTCAGGAAAACCGATATGTTTAACAAAACGCTATTACAAATGACCTTTGCCGGCCTGGCAACCTTCGCAGCCGTAGCAAACGCAAGTGCTGTCGAACAACTCAAAATGGAAGTCTATAATCCAGGCGAAAAGAGCATCTTCCCAGTCTCTTCTGAGATTATCAGCGGCAAAACCGAAGTGGTTCTGATTGATGCGCAATTTCAGCGCAATGACGCCGAAGCACTGGTGAAGAAAATCCAGCAAAGTGGCAAAAAACTGACCACCATTTATATCAGCCAAGCCGATCCTGATTTCTATTTCGGTCTGGATGTCATCACAAAAGCATTCCCACAAGCCAAGGTACTAGCCACACCCCAGACCATTGAAGAAATAGAAGCGACCAAAGACGGCAAAATGGCCTATTGGGGATCGATTCTAAAAGAAAATGCGCCTACCCGGATAATTGTTCCGCAAGCACTACAGGGCAAGAGTTTCACTATCGATGGGCAAAACATTGATGTTGAAGGGCTAGACGGCCCATCACCTGAAAAGACATTTGTCTGGATCCCATCCTTGAAAGCTGTTGTTGGCGGTGTCGCTGTCTCCGGTAATATCCATTTATGGGTCGCGGATACTCAAACCGCAGAATCACGCCAGCACTGGCTAACAACATTGGAAAAGATTAAAGCACTCAAACCAGTGACCGTGGTTCCTGGGCATTATCTCGATAACGCGCCACAAACATTGGCATCAGTGACCTTTACTCAGAACTATTTAACCACACTGAATACAGAGATTCCTAAGGCGAAGGATTCCGCAGCACTGATTGCGGCGATGAAAAAACACTATCCAGAGTTGAAAGATGAATCTAGCTTGGAGTTAAGTGCTAAGGTACTGAAAAACGAGATGAAATGGCCGCAATAAGCGGCGCTTAAAATGAATCAGTACGGCATTACCCTGTCATCAACCAAAGTGCCAGAAGGCGGTAACTTGAATGGTGACGGGGACTAAGAGGAGAACATAATGACCCCGCTAACTTTACATTACATTTTCGACCCTTTATGCGGTTGGTGCTATGGCGCAGCGCCATTGGTGCAAGCCGCACAAAGCATTCCTGATCTGACACAGGTACTGCACGGTGGTGGGATGATGTCTGGACCGAATCGTCGCCAGATAGATAGCCAATGGCGTGGTTATGTGATGCCTCATGACAAACGTATTGCCGAACTCACCGGACAAACGTTTGGTAAGGCTTATTTTAATCACTTGCTGAATGATACTTCAGCGATTATGGATTCCACGCCACCTATTGCCGCCATTTTAGCGGCTGAACAATTGGCCGGACAAGGCGCGGATATGCTCCATCAAATCCAGCAAGCTCATTACGTAGAGGGCCGCCGTATCGCCGACACCTCGGTATTAATTGAACTTGCCACTGATATTGGGTTAAGCCGGACAGCATTTATCAACGCATTCAGTTCCGCCCAGACAGCATCGACTCAGCATATTGCTGATAGTCGCGCCTTACTGGCGAGGGTGCATGGACACGGCTTCCCAACCTTTGTGCTACAAGATAGGCAGGGAAAACTGTCCGCCCTACCCGCAAATGAATATTACGGTGATCCAATTGGCTGGACCAAGATGCTGAAAAGCATGCTGGTGCACTAAAAGTTGGCAGGGGCCGCTTCATAACAACCTTGAGCCGACCGCCCAGTAGTCGGTAAACAAAAACGAGCAACAGATTGATTGAGCTGGAATGCTTGTTTTTGTAATACCTCCGATGCACCGGTGGATTGCTGGGCTAACTCAGCATTCAATTTTGTCACTTCATTAATCATCCCCACTTGTGTGGTTATCCCCTCAATACCTTGACTCTGATCGTGTGATGCAGCAGATATTTCCGCCATCAAATCAGTCACCTTTTTAACTGCATCAATAATAGCCCGTAAGTTATCACCTGACCGCGCTACCAAACCGCTCCCTGTGGAGATAGAGCTGGATGAATTATGAATAAGCCGCTTAATATTCAGCGCGGAATTGCCACTTTGATGTGCCAACAAGCCAACCTCTCGTGCTACAACGGAGAAACCGCGCCCATGCTCACCGGCGTGCGCTGCTTCAATGGCAGCATTTAATGCTAAAATATTGGTCTGAAAAGCCACCGATTCGATGAGCGTAATAATTGCCGTTATTTCCTGCGAACCGGCAGAAATATCAGCCATTGATACCACGACGCTAGACATCATTTCCCCGCCTTCACGGGCGATAACGCCGGTTTCATTAGCCAGAAGATTGGCTTGATCGGCACTCATCGTGTTCTGTTTTACCCGGGTAGTGAGCTGATACATGCTTTGTGTTGTTGCGGCCAGTGATTGTGCTTGCGACTGTGTTTGCTCAGCAAGACGATGGCTATCTGCGGCGATTTGATTAACACCTGTCAGGATGATTTCTGCACCTGCGCGAACCTGACTCACCAAGACAATTAAGCCTTGTTGCATTTGGCATATGCTATCAGCCAATTGACGAGCCTCGCGGCTGGTAAACGATGAATATGTAATCTGGCGTGATAAATCACCGGCGGCAATAATGTTAATATGGGAAATAAGGTCATTAAGTGGCCGGATAATTAAGCGTGTAACACCGAGCCAAACCGAAAAGGCAAGGCACAGCAATACCGCCAATGCTGTAATAACCCCCTGCTTTGCTGACGATAAGGACGATAATAGCTGGCTATCCATTACAGCCCGATTACTCTCACTTTGCTGCAAATAGTGGTAATACTTTTCGGTAAAATCACTTTGAAAGCCTTGTATCGGGACTTCAAAAAACCGATCAATATTACTGTTCTTTGACAACCCCTGCCCAAGCTCAGTCAAACCTTGATATAACTGCTGATAACTTTCCTTTAATGCAATGAATTCTGGTCGTTTATCGTGAACAGAAAGAAGTAATAACTCACGATAATTTTGCTGTGACTGCTGCATAGATTGCAGTGCTTCATTCAAAAGACTATGCCAGCTCCCCTCAGAACCGGTCTCTTTGTCCTCCATATAATAGATACCGGCCCGATTGAATTTGTCGCTAGCAATTAATAGCTCCATTCTGGCGCGATCCATCAACACTTCTTGCTGATGGCTATAGTGCGTTTTTTCAACATTAACGGTGGTACTATCCAATATATGAGATAAATACCCGATGGAAAATAACTGCAATAAGGAGAAAAGGCTAATAACGAGTATTAGACCAAACAATATACCGATTTTTCCATCGGAGATTGGGCCTAATCCTTTAACATGCGAGAGAAGCCTTATAACAAACAACCTGATGTGATATAACATTATTTTTACACCGACGATAATTAATATACCAACATTACTCGCCAAACATTACAAGTATATTTCAGGAGATTACATCATGTATCACTGCGTGTTAATAAGCGAAAATTATGAATAGGATGCCCCTGGGATTGTTCAATCAAAATAGTATTTTCATCTAATTTATAGAAAACAGGGTAACTTATTGCATAGGGTGTATTAAGGAAATCATATAAACAATTATCGTCATTATTATATATTGATAGAGATAACACATCACCGATAAAAACTCCTTTACTCGCATCAACCACACGAAAGACAATATTACGCCGTGCTTTCAAATCATGATTTTCACCATACACATCGGCAGATGAGTTTATCTCTCTTCCCATAATATTAACTCTGGAGTAAACATGATAAGTGTTAGGTGAATGATTAAAACAATAGTTAACCTCCCAATAGCCTTCAATCTCTTTCATTGGGTGAATATAAGAATATATACGCCCAGCGCCATACCCTAGCCCTATTGATATAAAAACACTAAAGATCAAAATAAATATTATTTTCGCTCGCATATCAGCTCCCCAGTTTGATATTTACAAGCAATATACTCCCCCTGTTTTGTTTTCTTTAAGTAAACGTAGGGTGCCTTGCGGTATGTGGATAAGAAAACTTCATCTAGCGTGTTATCCAAACCTATCAATATAGGCATGATTGTAGGATGTAATATCTTAATTGTATGGGAATTTAATGTCACATATAACGAAGTAAAAAAACAACTTATAAACACTGCCAGTAAAACAACTTTATAACGAAAACCAACGCCGGATAAAATATATTTATTATTTTTAACAACATCAAGACAATCTACTCCTCCCCCACCACCTCTTTCTTTTTCTTTTTCTTTTTCTTTTTCTTTACTTGAAATAAAAATCGGTTTAATACCAATGCAATATCCTTTTTTGGGGATAGTCGTCACTAATTCATGTGCTTTATCATCTAATGCATTACGCAAGTTACTAATTGTTTGTGTTAGTGTGTTATCTGTTACATAGCTACCTCCCCATATCTCCTTCTCAATATCATCGCGGGTGAGAGAGTCTGGATAATTATGGCATAATAAAGATAACACTTCAGACTCTTTATTCCTCATTTTTATGAAAGAACCCCCTTTATTGATTATTCTCTTTTGTGGAGTAAAGAGAATATCTCCAATCATTATTTCATCCATTTCCTTCCCCACATGGTAGTCATCACTAAATAAAATAGCAGAAATAGTGTTACCTGACAGTCTCCTTCAAACATTAATAAAGTTAAATTCGTTAGTTTTAAGCGAAAAATGATAGAGAACATAAGAATCAATAGCAAAGGTGAAAGTCTATCAATAAATATTGATAACCAACAAAAAATATCCACCATGAAAATTACATTTTTGAGATATTATTAGTAACAATGAAAAATCAAGAAGGTGAATGATCATAATGAAACTCAGGGTGATTTTATTTTTCACACCAATTATTTTTGGATGCCAAACACACAAAAATGAAAATTTAACTCAAAAAATAAAAATAGAACAATTAACTGCATTAACGGCTGGGATGCGTTATCTAAAAGAAATATGTGGTATGGAAAAGTTACCAAGTGAAGAGAAAATAGTGAATAGTGCCATAACTATGATGAATTCTGATAACTCTCTCAGTTTACAGCAGAGTAGTCATTCGCGGTCAGAACTAACAGAGGTAAGATATGAAAAATTAAAAAATGACGGTATGAATAACGATTACAAATGTAAAGAGTTGAGCGAAATATTAAATAAATTCATTATTAAAATAAGCTAATAACCTCCCCTAGAAATAGATGAGCCACACTAGCCAGACAAATATAAGGGCCAAAGGCGATGTGTTTTACTTTCTTCTTTGACAAGAGAGAAATCACCATAGAGATAATGATACCTAAACTAGAGGATAACAATATCAACATGGGTATTGCTGATACACCAAACCAAGCTCCCATAGCTGCCATTAATTTAAAATCACCATATCCCATTCCCTCGACACCCTTAAATAACTTAAATAACCAATAGGGTAACCACAAAAAAACATAACCCACTACAGCACCTAGCACTGCAGATGACAGAGAACAAAAAACATTGTTTATATTAAAAACAAGTCCTATCCATAATAATGGTAATGTAATACAGTCTGGAAGTAAGTAACAATCAAGATCGATAAAAGACAACGTAATCAGCGACCAAATTAAAAGTAAACAGGCAACTGTTGAATAATCGCTTTCAGCCCAAAAGGCAACAAGTAAGGTTAAAATAGCCGTCAATAACTCTACAATTAGATAACGAGGATTAATTCTCTGATGGCAGCACCGGGATCTACCACATAATAATAACCAACTGACTACGGGGATATTGTACCTAATAAGTAACTGGTTATTGCAATTTGGGCAAAATGATTTTGGAAAACATAAATTAATGTTGTCTTTGAGGCTATCATCCTTAATTCGTCGACTGACGACCCTATGTTTGGGTGCAGTAGCAGAAAGCATAATTGGTAGCCGATAGATAACAACATTCAAAAAACTCCCTATGCATAGCCCAACAACAGTATAAAATAAAACACCGACCAGACTATAAGTATCAATCATAATTTAATTATATTCCTTTTGATTCTCGCTTTACAAAATAAATATTCCCCATTACATACTCACCACTTTCACTGTCATTACGATAAATATTCACATCACTAATATAAATATTATAGTAGTGAGACATAAAATGAATCACATCTAGTACGTTATAAAATTTAACCCCATCAAATTTTATAGCAGCAGTTCCATCGGATAATGTCGATATCTGCAAGATGTTATTCCCGCCGTTAAAAATATTAATAATCTCTTTATCAAATTTGTCATGTGAATAATAATCATGCCATACCTTATACTGCCGACGTAGATTTAGATTTAGATTTTTAGATTCTGTAGAATAATGAAGAATTTCATCCCTTAATAGCACCTGTTTCTGCCGTAATATATTACAATCCACCAAAATTTTAATTGTATAAAGTACCACAATAACCATCAATAAGAATGATAGGATGGTTCTTAATTGCCAAAAATAGTATAGAATAGAATGTGAATTTAACTTCATGGTGTATTATTAAAAATAATATCATGCGTACTATGGCCATTGGCTATTTTATTTAAAATCACTCCTTTAAGACTTTCATTTCCTTCGTTTAATTCAAGTGCTATAGCATCAGGTTCACTTGTGGAGATATTATATGACATCATTTGTGTATCTCTATTAAAATTAACACTATTTACATGCAAATTAAACCTATCAATAACAACACCTGATTTGTGCATTAAATCAAGAAAGCTGGTTTTTGATAACATATCTCTATGATGACCGATGTAATCATTAAAATGACTTATATCATCAATGTCACTTTCATTAACTGGAAAAAAAATTAGTATAAAAATATGTAGATTCTACATTTAGCATATCAATATCCTTCATTATTTTATATCTATCAACCCCATAATTTAGGCATACAAAAATAGATAGAAGCAAACACAGAAAAATAGGTTTAAAAATAGGTTGGCACTTAATAATTCTTTTAAAGAAATTATTATACTTACCGCAGAGAAGATTAACATCAGTATGAGCGACATTTTCAGCCATAACTCGGAGCACATAGCAATATTGTGTTGATTGCCAATTGATAGCTTTACTGCTAGCCGGATAAAAGGTATTTATATGAACAGATGACAACCTTGAAGCATATATTTTTTCTAATATTTCACTACAAATTGAAAAGCCTGACATTTCACTATCTCTGATCAACCATTCATGGTCTAATTTTACCGCAAACCATTGTCCAAGACTAAATGGTAGAGCCAATACATCAGGCACAATAGTTTTTGCAGTGATATCAGCATCCTTTAACCATCCTATCCAGCGATTCATTAATTGATGTTCGACAGCGGCTACATAACAGAAATCATCATCACATTTTAAATTAATAGTATGAAATTTATCTATATCATCCACAATTGATTCCTCAAGTAAAAAAGAAATAACTTTCATATTTTTACTTGTTGCCACTCCTTTGATATCAATTCGTCTGAATATTATACAACTTGCTGGAACTAATATTTTAACGGTATATTTAGGATCTAATTTTAGATTTTTAATTTCAGTATGACTCTTGAGTTTACCATAACTACTCTTTTTACCATCATGCGTTTTGATATACCAATAAACAGAATCGTGCTCATAATTCCCGAGTCTAATCAGTAGAGTAGCCCGAGAGGCAACACTATTCATTATATGGTTCGCCAATACCATACATCCGCTGCACTACCGTAACTTGTTTCTTTTTAATATGAAGGAAGTTACTTAATTGATAATATTCATCCTTACCATCAAGACCAAATGATAATGAGATAAAATACTCATCTGTTGCAAAGTTTGACATGGAAATATCTCTTATCTTTTGTCTATCATTGATTGCCACCACTGAATTATTTAACATCGAATCAAAGAAACTTTCAACATTACCCCAGCCAGTTGCTGGTTTGGATAATATAACCCTGACAATATCTTCTTCACTAAGAGTATTCATGAGCATTGCCTGAACGAGCTTGGCATGTTGTATTTCAAGCGTATTTATATTAACTAATAATACGTTGTCATTTCTAGTACAGATCAGTGGTGTCAGTTGTAAAAGTAACTTATTACTATAATCGGGTAAAAAAACAGCTAAGTCATCATTGGAATTAGTATACTTTGGCCTAAGTATTGAACCAGTATAGATATTATATTTGTTATTTTCGCAACAATCACGGTTAATAAAACCAGAGATATATTCCATAATATTATTTATTTCTTCTTTTCCTCCCCCTGAATTAATTAACATATTTTTAAAAACCGTCCTGGCATAAGATTCCACTGTATTATTGCATGACTTATATTTAATAGAGTAAATGTTTAAGCAGTTAGTTCTATCAACCAAATTATAATATATATCATTCTCGTTTATTTTAATGGTTTTGGGATGGGTCAAACTGTGACCTAACTCATCACCTATATATTTAGAATTTAATAGAGGCCCAATGATTCTGTTTAACATCTCACCTTCACTTTCTAATAATATCCATTTCTGTGACTTTCTTATTTCACTTATCTTAAATAGATTATACAAATCAGACCAGTGATAAAGTGACGTGAAAGCCATTGCGCTAATCAATAATAGAATAGATAATACTAGCAATAGTGCAGCACCATGCTGTGTCTCTAAACTATCCACAATTATAAAACTCCACTATTCAATAAAATAATAACTCGTCTTACCATGCCAATACCTTCCAATTCTATGGTAAATTCAACGGCGTGAGGTAAGACAACGTCGCTCCGCCACTCATTTAGCCATTTTCTTTCATGATATATCTGCATTCTAAATGCTGAGACTCCATCTATAGCATCTAAAATCTTGTATTCCGGATCTGCTATGCAACCAATTTTTGTATAAGATAATTTTTGTAAAACTTTATTTTTCAACCTATAGCCTATACTTTCTGGCATATAGTCAAAATCGTATTTTAAATTATCATTATTATTTAGTAAGAAATAAACCCCAAAATCATCACTTCCCAAAAGCCACTTCCCTATTTGGAAGGAAACGCCTTGGTAATCATTTGAAATAAAATTTTGATATGTTATCGCGTGAGATATATCATCTTGAAGTTTTTCTATTACTTGGTATATTCTATATAATACTTTTGCCTTACTACTCGCGGCGGCACTTCCTTTCGCAATAACAATAACAGCCTGATAGATAGTTAAACTCATCATGGTAAAAATAATAACAGCAAGTAGTACCTCTAACAATGTAAAGCCATAAGATAAACGTTTAGTCATTAGTAATCCGGTGTCTTTGTACTATATAATTAGGATGTTCGCTATTTTCCTGACTACGAATTTCAACGATAACTTCATGATATCCTTTACTATGATTATATACTTCCTTCGTTTGCCAATACCAAAATTGGTTAAGCATAAAATGACGTCCCTTCGCCAAATCTCCGCTTTGTGTAACATTCATTATTTTAATTTCAGCTAAAACGTTATCTGCAACCCAAGAAGATGCCATCTTATCTTCTAACGCTTTGGTCAAAATTAATTGTTCACTAATATTTTTCATAATGCTGATACCCGCAATAGCAAAAATAGCTAATGAGATCATAACCTCTAACAATGTAAAACCTGTATAATATCGCAAGTAATTACCTATGCGTTGTCGGGACTCAAGTTACTACGTATATCTGTTTTAATTATGATGATACACTCCAGTTGCCAATATCATCTTCACTACCTATTTCTCTATCCGGTCCTGCAGAAAATATATCTATCTCTCCATTCTTTCCGGGATTACTCATTTGGTAAGCGTTTCCCCACGGATCTTGCGGTAATCGCCGAATATAACCATATTGAGGATAAATTCTCGGGATGGGTACCTCTGTTGGTTTGACAACCAATGAATGAATACCTTGTAACTCTGTAGGGTAATGGCCATTATCCAACTTATACATGTCCAATGCATTTTCTAAAGCAACAATATCGCTTAATGTCTTTTGCCGGTCAGCTCGGTTTTTATTAGACATCAGACTGGGTATCGTTAAGCTAGCCAAAACACCCAAAATCATGATAACCACCATAATTTCCAGCAATGTAAATCCATCCGATTTCGTCTCCTTCATCATCCATCCTCGATATATATTATGAAATTAGGCTGTTAATCTGCAATATTGGTTGAAATATTGACAAAACAATAAAAAAGATAAATGCAGCCATGAAAATCATTATTGCTGGCTCTAGTATTGTTATAAATATATTTATCTTAACCATCAGTTCATCTTCTTGGACAGCAGTCACTTTTTCCAACATAACATCCAATGTCCCAGTTCGTTCACCTGATGCAATCATATGTATTATCATAGGTGAGAATACTCGGCTAATAGTTAAAGAAGACGATAGACTACTGCCTTCGTTAATTAACTTAGCGGTGCTTTTTAACTGTGATTTAATATATTCATTTGTCAATGCAGAGTTGCTTATTTTTATTGCCTGGATTAAATCAACGTTATTTCCGTTTAAAATAGTTAATGTTCTTAAATAACGGGATATGTTCAACCTAATAATTACCTCTCCAACCAGAGGGATCTTCAAATAATAATATTCAAAGAGTTTATTTACCTTCTTTATTTTCAATATTCTATTAATTACAATTAACACAGAAGAAATTAACATTAAAATAGTCAATATGTTATTTTTTATCACGTTGCTAACTGTCATGAGAACTTGTGTAGAAAAAGGCAATGCATTACTCTCTAAGTAAAACTGCTCTACTATATTAGGGACAACTACCGATAAAAGGATAATAATCACACTGAGAGACATTAAAATTAGAATAATCGGATATATAAGTGTTTGTCCAAGTTTTCGTTTCACTTTCTGCGCTTGTTCTATATGGTCTGCAAGTCGAGACAACACCATACCTAAATGCCCCGATAGTTCACCAGCAGTGATCATTGACCTATATAATGGATTAAAAACATTTGAAAAATTTGAAAGTGAATCTGAAAATGAATAGCCTTCTATAATCTTCATCCTTATGTCATATATTATACTATTCATTACATTCATTTTATTTTGCTTCTCGATAATTGCCAATACTTCGTCTAATGGTATTGCTGCATTCACTAATGTCGACATTTGTCGAGTAACTAACACAAGATCATCATTATTAACAGTGTTAAAGTACTTCATTACTCTTGTAAAATAATTTAATTTTATGATATTAATCTTTAATAAATACCATCTTCTTTGATAGATAATATTCCTGGCAGCCAACATACTTTCGGCATCAATATTACCTTTTATTTTCACTCCGTCATTATTGATAGCGACATATTTAAATACAGGCATGCTTGTCCTCTAAGCTTATCCTGACCACTTCTTCAATTGTTGTTAAGCCAGTCATAACTTTTGTTCAATGCTGCGTATAGTTTGCTGCGCCAACTGGACAAGATCATGCTCACTATAGCCTTTATAAATACCTTCCCGTAAGCGATTATCAACAACTAAGAGCTCATGCAAAGCTATTCGCCCGCGATAACCGGCCGCATTACATTTGTCGCAACCTATCGCACGATGCGTATTTCCTGCTATGGTCATTCCATAATTTATGCCCAAGCTGTTTAGTTGCTCCGGCATAAATGTATACTCTTGCCGACACTCGATACATAGTCGGCGCACCAAACGTTGAGATAATACTGCCAATAATGAGCTTGATAGCATAAAGGGTTCGATCCCCATATCTCTCAGCCTGGTTACAGCACCAACAGCACTGTTAGCATGTAACGTTGATAAAACTAAATGGCCGGTTAAAGAGGCTTGTACTGCTATTTGTGCAGTTTCCACATCTCGTATTTCGCCAATAAGAATAACATCAGGGTCCTGTCGCAGTATTGCTCTTAGGCTTCGAGAGAAAGTCATGCCAATTTTTGAATGAACCTGTGTCTGAGATATACCATCAATATCAAACTCGATGGGATCCTCGACAGTCATAATGTTCCTTTCACCTGAATCTATTCCCATTAGAGCTGCATAGAGTGTAGTACTTTTGCCTGCACCCGTAGGGCCAACAATCAATATAATACCATGAGGCTTGAGCACCAGTTTTTTCATCAAGCCATAGTTTTTTGCTGACATATCTAAAGATTGTAAGTCCAACTTAATACTGCTTTTGTCCAGTAAGCGCATAACTACGCGCTCACCATGATTTGACGGTAGAACAGACACGCGAACATCTAAAACTCGCCCGGCCAAGTTCAGTGCAATACGTCCATCTTGGGGAATACGCTTCTCTGCAATATCTAATTTCGCCATAACTTTAATCCGAGAAACTAATAATAGTGCTACACTGTGTTTCAGTTCTAATATATTTTTTAATACTCCATCAATACGAAATCTGATAGCCAGTTTTTTTTTCGAAAGATTCTATATGGATATCTGACGCTAAATTTTTAATTGCTTCTGTTAAAATGGTATTGATTAGTCTTATTACTGGAGCCTCATTATCTGAGTCCAATAGGTCTTCACTGTCAGACAATTCACTAGCAAATGAATAAATCGCGATCTCATCACTTATTGCATTCATTATTTTATGTGACTGCATTGAACTATTTTGATACGTGGCCGTCAGAGTATTATTAAACTCATCATCAGTAACAAAATCAAGGCCCATAGGTTGATAGGCGACTCTATACCCTTCAAGTATTGCCTCAAGCGAAGCTGAATGGCGGCATATAATTTGATATCCATTTTCTACTGGGAGTAAGATAACACCATTATCTTTAGACCAATTCAATGTTAATGGTACTAACTTCTTCTCATCTTGGTTCATAACTCAATCCCTACGTCACGGTAAAATGCCCTTATATCCTTTTTAAGTTTATTGAAATCATCATGATTTCTTTTTTCTCCCCCCCTCTCCTTATAATACTTTAGAGCACTATTTATAAAAGGCTTATTTGTATTCCCATGATTATATTCAGTGTATTTCTCTGCGGTCACCAAGTTATAGTCATTTGTTTCCCTGAGTATTGTTGGCTTAATGAATAAGATAAGGTTACTTTTTTCAATTTTCTCTTTTTTCTGCCTAAAAAAACCACCAATAAAAGGAATATCCCCCAAGATAGGAACTTTATTTACTGTTTTATTTATCTTTTTATCTAATAGCCCACCCACAACAACCGTCTCACCACTTTTTACCAGAACTGCATTATTAACGACTCTCTTGTTAAAAATAGAGCCTAAATTATTAGCAGTGACGTCAGAACCGTCAGCAATACTTGATACCTCCTGTCGGATTTCAAGAAGAACCGAATCACCTTTGTTTATCTGTGGTTTCACTTTCAACATGACACCAACATTTTGCCTTGAGATTGAGTTATAGACCCTATCTGTAGATGTTGTTTGTGTCGATGTCAGTACAGGAACCTCTTGACCTACATTAAACTCAGCCTCCATATTATCCAACGTGACAATACTCGGTGTTGCCAGAATATTATTATTTGAATTAGTTGCCAGGGTAGTAAATAAACCACTCCAGTTACCTTTATAAAAGCCTGCAGTTAATCCTGTAATTGCCATGGGCAGTAGACCGTCACTATTATTTCTTGTCCTTCCTGAGTTTGGGATAAAGTTGACCCCACCAGAAAATTTATTTTCCCATTGTATGCCAAGGTTTAATCCCTCTCCATTTTGGGTCTCAACTATGATGGCCTCGACCAAGACTTGAGCTCGTCTGATATCTAACTTTTCGATAACCAAGTCTAACTCTCTCATCATTTTCGGTTCAGCTGTAATGACCAAAGCATTTGTTTGATCATATGCCTTGATGGCAATATTTCCACTCTGTTTCTTGCCTGTCGAGTTTGTTTTTTTGTTACTGAGAAAACCTTGGCTAATGCCAGTTAGCACCTCCAAAAGTTTCGATGCTTGAGCATATTTCATATATATAACTTTTGTGTTTCCATAACTATTCTGTTGATGGTCAAGCTCCTTTATCATTTTAATGGCTTTTTTTCTGATATGGCTATCACCACTCACCAATACAGAGTTAGTCCTATCATCAGCAATCATTCTTCCTAAATTGAATGGCCCTTGTTTGTTGGAAGTTGTTTGATTTATGATTTCATTGACTAGTTTAGTCACATCAACAGCATTAGCATGTTTCAATTTATAGTATTCAACATCTATATCTCCGGCTTGGTCGAATGTATTGATTATCGAGTACAAGCGGTTTACTACAGCAGCGCGTCCCGTAATTAATATAGTATTTGATGGCTCATAGTGAATAATATTACCAGATTCAGAATTATCATTTAATTGGCGCAATAGTGGGGCAAGACTCTTGGCAGAGATATGTTTAAGTGGGAATATTCTATTGATAAGTTCATCCCCATAAGCTTCCCCCGATTCTCTTAGTGTAGGAACAACTGAACCTTTAGCTCGTTTTGATGGTATTACCTTCAAGATATTATTAGGCATTACCACTACGGTATATCCGTAAACATCGAGTACATTAAGAAAGAATTGATAGTATTTATCTTGATCTAATAGTTCATAACTACGGACGCTAACCAAACCTTGAACTTTAGGATCTATTATTATAGTTTTATTGATATTCTTGCTTACTGTATTAATAAACTCTTTTATATCTGCATCTTTGAACAGCGCAGAGAAACTTTCACTATTTACACCTAGTGGTAAGAAAACTAGCACTATAGTTATTTTTGATAGTGTCAGTGATGTGATTTTAATAAAATAACAAAATATACGACCATATGCCAAGAAGACATTATTGATATGCATTCACACTCCCCTTACATTTTAATTCAGGGCGTACTCACTCCAATATAACCAGTGAATAATAAACCTCATCATCACTAATAATTACTTTATCCTTAAGTATTTTTACAATAATAACACTATTAGTACCGGCTACTTTATCATGAGTAAAGTAGGTTTCTTGTGCCACGCCAGAGTCTATTATGGCGATAGATTTTGACTCGTCTGCATGTTCGAGTATACCAACCAGTTTCAGCCTCCCCATATACAAAGGAGCATTAGCTATATCGTTAGTAACATTGTTTTTTTGTATGTTATCTTTAATGCCCTTGCTAAATAACTTTAACCTTTTGATCTCTTTTATCATTATTTCTTTATTTTTTACCTTATCATTCTCACCATTGTAACCTTTATATAATATTGGAACTGGCATTTCATTTTGACTTGACACTGCATTAATAAGCATTCCTAGGAAATATAAAATAAGTAAGATTAAGAGCACATCTAGCAAATTTATTTTATTACTAAACAGAGTTTGGCTGGGTGTTATAACTATCTTCTTAAAAAATGATAACACCCTAACCTCTCATTTATAATGAGGAAAACACAGATGTGACAAGTCTATTTTAGTAGCCAATAAACCTATCATTCATTTTGTTTGATACCATATTTTTTAATATCCCTGCATCTAATCTAAGACCGTATCTGTTTATGGTTTTAACAATGCCATCAGGTATCCCTGCACTTTTTAAATGTGCTCTAAACTTATGTATTAATTGATGATAATTATTATCTGAAATACTTTTATGATTTTCATACCATACTACTTTTATGATATCTTGTTTACGGTTGACATCACTAAATAAACACATTACCAATCTCTTTTGTTTTTCATTAATATCAATTGTTAGCTTTTTAGTATGAAAATGAATCTTGTTCATACAGCAATCCAGTGATATCTCTTTTTCATAATCAATCACTCCTTTCCCATTGACATCAATAAATTTACTGCCAGAGACAACAGAGACTGTATCGACATACATAAATAACCCCTCAAATACATTCACTCGGTTAATAAAGACCAATCACATACAACATTGATGTGATAAGAAAACAAGTGATTATTATTACTTTTGTTTAATGAATAAAACAAATTAAATTATATATTATAATTATATTTTATATTAAACGATAATTTAATACATATATATAATTCTTAACTAATAAAGTCACCAGATAATAATTGATCAAGTCAATAATTAGACAAAAACCATTAATCATGAAAATGCATTATTCATAGTAATAAGATAATACAGCATCATGATGGTATCATTCTTATTGAAAATGTTTGAAACTTGTTTTATTCATCCCAAAAGAAACATGCAACCACAGAGGTTAAAATACAATAAAGGCGAAAAACTTCAAGAGATAAATACCATTTAACAATATGAAAGCAAGTTATTTACTTAAAAACAAAATTATAACAATTATATGCTTTGCCTTTACAAATATTCATATACTTATTTTATGCACCCGCGATTCAATTTAAAAAAATAATCTTTACTAGACACTCTGCTATCAGACGTTGATTATAACACCGTCTCATTTATATAAGCATAAATACTATTCTTAGCCAAGCAGGTGTGTGTAATAAAAAAAATAACAGGATATCTAATTTAATACCCTATCAGAAGTAATTATTATTCCCCTTGACGTTTATCAAGGGGAATGGGATAGAATTAAAGCAAACATATTACATAATGAACTCGACCACACCACCATTTAAGTTGTACATGCTACCTACTATTTTTACTTTCCCTTCTTTTTCTAAGTTTCTAATTATTTCGCTATTTTTACGTATCTCATCTATGGTGTGTTTGACATTATTCTTCGCTACAGCATCGACGTATTTTTCATTTTTACTGCTTTTCTCTCCATCAAATTGCGTCGACTCAATTGCTGGCTTAATCTTATTAAGCAGACCAGTCAGGTTGCCAAGTTCAACGTTATCAATAGCTCCCTTGATTGCACCACAAGCCGTGTGCCCCATAACCAGGATGACTTTAGCTCCCGCAGCAGCACAAGCAAATTCCAGGCTACCTAATAAATCATCATTAGAGATGTTACCGGCAATTCTGGCATTAAAGGTTTCACCGATCCCCGTATCCAGCACTATCTCTGCTGGTGCGCGGGAATCAATACAACTCAAAATGACAGTGGTAGGGAACTGCCCTTCTGCACTACTGCGTTTTTGTGCAAGATAATCATGTTGTTGCATTTTACCAGAAACAAACCGCTTATTGCCCTGTTTTAAACTCTCAACTATTTGATCTGGCGTTAACTTATCACGTTCTTCTCTGGTCATAGCCGCTGCATATGATATTTGGGGTAGCCCCAAACCAATCCCACCGATGACGCTCGCAGCAGTGATACCCAATGCAGCTTTTAGTACATTCCGTCGGCTATTCGGGTGGTTATCTTCTGAACAACAACTTGGTATTTTACTCATACTCTCTCCTTGAAACTATTGTTGCCATTTTTGTTACTGCCGAATTAGTGAGCAGTCTTTTAAATGTAGTACATACAACTTGTATTACGCGACTGCCAATAGTGGAATTGAGAAAAAATAGGATCTTCTTGGCACGACAATAATCCTAGTCACTCCTTGCCCTTGAGGGCTTGATGATGGTCTCTCATCCATTGGGCCAACGAATCCAATGTTGGCTGTAATGTTTTGCCCAATGACGTAATTTCATATTCAACACGTGGGGGAACTTCGGCATAGATCTTGCGATAGACCAAACCGCGTTGTTCAAAAGCACGTAATTGCCGGGTAAGCTCTTTTTGGGTGATAGGCGCAATTGCCCGCTGCAACTCACCAAATCGGATAGGAGCCGCAGTGACGATCAAACGATAAAGAATTGGGATAGCCCACTTCCCCGCGATAAGTTCGACAAATTGCACCATCGGACACTTTTCTTCCACAATCGAATTGCCCGGCTCTAATTTATTTTTTGCTGTCAGCGGCTGATAGGTTGTCATTGCTTTCCTGTTGCATCATTAGTATCCAATTGGTACCTACTATACTTTAGATACTTTTGTATTAAAAATGGTCTTCCATTGCTATTAATGAGAAGACTCACCATGAATCGTTTAAATGATAAATATGCACTAATTACAGGAGGAACCAGTGGCATCGGGCTGGAAACTGCTCGTCAATTTCTGGCTGAAGGTGCAACCGTAGCAATCACGGGTAGAAATAGCGCAGCCTTGCAGGCCGCATATGAAGAGCTTGGCGACCAAGTTTTGCTGCTAAATAGTGATGCCAGTAATATTGCCGATCAATATCAGCTAGCGACAAAACTTACCCTGGTTTGGCCACGTCTCGATATCGTCTATATCAACGCAGGCGATGTTACTCATCGTTCGATAGAAGAGTGGGATGAAGAAAGTTTTGAGCGAGTATTATCAACTAATCTGAAAGGCCCTTTCTTCCTGTTACAAGCACTGTTGCCACTGCTGGCTAACCCTGCCTCGGTGATTCTTTGTGGCTCCGCCAGTGTTCATATCGGTTTACCGCAAAGCAACGTTTATGCCGCCAGCAAGGCGGGGTTACTCTCTCTTGCGCGAACCTTGTCAGGCGAGTGGGCAGACAGAGGAATCCGGGTCAATGGCTTGAGTCCTGGGCCGACACAGACGCCGGCACTGCAAAAACTGGGATTATCCGGCAGTGAACAAGAGCACCTTGCTGAACAAATCCGCCAACTGGTACCGATTAAGAGAATGGGAACATCTAGTGAGATTGCACATGCTGCGGTCTTTCTCGCCTCAGATGAATCCAGTTTTATCGTCGGAACAGAATTACGGGTAGATGGAGGCGTCAGCAGCCTTTAAATACCTTATCTAACAAGAAAATTAGTCACTTACTGGGCATATTGTCTTCATAATAAATTGGGTGCAGATTGGTGACTATTGCTAAATAGCACACTAATGTGAGGTGACACGATGAAGGCTGCAATAGTAGAGGCATTGGGTGAAGCGCCGGTTGTGGGGCAGTTTGTGGAGCCAACACCGCTGCACGGTGAAACGGTGATAAATGTTGCGGTTGCTGGTATCAAACAACTTGATCGCGGTATCGTTAAAGGCACCCATTATTCCAGCCCGAAAACATTACCTATCGTTCCTGGTACTGATGGTATCGGGCATTTACCTGATGGTTCACGTGTTTATTTTGCTTCATTTCGCCAACCTTTTGGTGCCATGGCCGAACGCACAGTAGCATCCTGGTATGTTCCGGTTCCGCCAGAAGTTGACAATGCGACTGCGGCAGCCTTGATTAACCCGGCATTGGCTGCCTGGTTACCGCTTTCCTGGCGGGCCAAGATCCAACCGGGTGAATCCGTGCTTATCCTTGGTGCGACGGGCACCTCAGGCAAACTGGCCATCGCAGCAGCACGTCATTTAGGGGCGGGCAGAGTCATCGCCGCCGGGAGGCGTCAGGATGTATTGGCAACACTGGGGGCCGATGCCACAGTAGACCTGACATTGCAGGGTGCGGAATTGACGCAGGCATTTACTCAAGCGGCGGGTCCCGCTGGGTATAACGTGATTGTGGATTATATCTGGGGGCCTGCTACCGAGGCTCTCTTCGCCGCACTGACCCATCATGACCTTGCCTCTCATGCTGGTGGCTCTGATCAAGGCATACGTTTAGTCAATGTTGGTTCCATGGCATCTCCAACACTACAACTCCCCGCCGCGGTGTTACGCAGCGCAAATTTGCACATACTGGGTAGTGGTACAGGTAATTTCCCAGCGATCCCTGAATTAAAACAAATTGTTTCAGATATTTTCGTTCTGGCGGCACAACAAAAGCTCGCTATTGAGACCCAGCTTCATTCACTGGATGATGTCACGGCAATCTGGGATATCAATAAAAACAGCGATATCCGCTCGGTGCTATCCATCGGATAATATCTGAGATAGAAAGAGCAAAATACGGGTTGGCCGAAATGGGCACAACCCGTGCTATCGCATTAAGATATCTGCAAGAAACGATCGAGCTGCCTGCGCAGTTGGTCATTTTCTTTCTTTAGCTGCTCAACCCTTTCCAGCAATGTTAGGGTCATTGCTACACCAGACCAGTCCAGATCCAACTCATTTTGTAGCCGCTGGGCGCGTTGAAGGCAACTCAGTGCATCAGCGTCAAAAATCCAGACGCTGTCAGCAGGCTCAAGTGGCACAATCACACCCAACCCGACCACCTCGACCAGTTCATCCTGCATTATTCCTGTTGACTGACATAATTCAGTCACGGTATAGGTGATTTCTATTTCAGCCATAATCTGTTACTCCCACCCGGTGCGAGGATTAAACGATGCCTGATCTGACAGTTGTTGCCAGAGCGCTCGCATTTTCTCGTCCGGTTTTGGCGGCATCACTACCTTGAGGATCGCGTACAGATCGCCGGTGCCTTTTTTGCTGACTAGCCCCTTGCCTTTGATACGCAATTTCTGACCACTTTGGCTACCTGCCGGGACCGTTAACGTTATTTTGCCCGTCAGTGTTGGCATCTCGACATTGGCACCTAATGCTGCTTCCCATGGGGCTAACGGCACCACTATTTGCAAATTCTGACCATCAACATCAAACAATGGATGCGGCGCAATACGAATAACCAGGAATAAATCGCCATTGGCTCCCCCGGCAAAACCCGGTGCACCCTGCCCTTTAAGACGAATACGCTCGCCATCTCCCACACCCGCAGGAATTTTCACTTTTAGCGTTTTGGCGGTCTCCGCTCCCGGATACCCCGAAGCATCAACTGTCGGTATTTTATAAGAAATAGAACGCGTCTGTTCCGCTAAAGTCTCTTCTAAAAAGATGGGTAACTCCATCTCAAGATCCTGGCCGCGTACACCGCGAGGTGATCGCTGAGAGGTGTGATGAGCGGAAGCACCACGGTTGGCAAAGAAAGATTCAAAAAAGTCTGAGAAATCTTGGGAACCGGCACCCGCACTGCTGTGCCATTGTTGATTACCTGAATTATAGGCAGCCTGTTGCTGTGTAAAACGCGGGTCATTACGGTGTAGCCTTAACTCGTCGTATTCGGCGCGCCGTTCAGTATCTTTTAATACCTCATAGGCCTCAGCGACCTCTTTGAACTTACTTTCAGCATCGGGTTCAGAGCTGACATCCGGGTGGTATTTACGCGCTAACTTGCGATAGGCCGTTTTAATATCTTTCAGGGAAGCGGTTGGTTCTACTCCCATCACGGCATAATAGTCTTTAAATTCCATGCGGTAATATCCTTAAATTCAATGTGCTATACCCAATAGATTTCAAGGTGCAGGAAGGTGGCAAGAAAAAGACAAATCGGTAGTGAACCGATTTGAACAACGTTGATACTCGCCCCGTCAGGTGAGCCTTAATCAGGCTCACTAATCCCGATCATGCTCACTCACGACAACTCAGTGATTAGGGGGACAAATCTGTCGGGAGCAGATTTGAACGCTGCTTGCAGCGGCCCAGAGGCAAGTCCATGAATGGGCCAAGTAACGGGAACAGCCAACCCACCTGCATTCTGAAAGATGACGGGTAAGATATAAGATATCCCCATCTGACTTATATAAAACTCATTTATGCATATTTCTCTCTTTGCCCGCCGTAAACAGTGCAAAGCTAACTGTAAACTATAGCGGTAATTGCTATTTTATGAGATAGACATTGATGATTTTCCATACTAATAATTACAAATCATATAACTGATCCAATGGCTTATTTGCCGTAGACATCACTCTTTTCTGATTGACCTGCTTGACCGAAGCACGAGCCACTAATTTGCCCTGCAATAAGGTATTACTGAAGGGCGCATCTGGGCGTAATAAGCGTCGTTGCAATAACTGTATAGCTTCAGCCCCCAACTCATCTCGGGGAACATGCACCGCCGTCAGTGGAACATCATGAATCTCTGCCAGATTAAAACCATCCATACTCATAACGGATACGTTATCAGGCACGTTCATGTTCAGTTTATTCAATGCATTAACCGCACCAACCGCCATATAGTCCCCCCCGGCTAAAATGGCTGTCGGCAGTTGGCTCTTATCTTCACAACCTATGATAAAAGCGGTTAACGCTTGCTCAGCCTCTTCCGCGCCAAAGCCATGAGTGGTAATCAGATGCTGCCCATCATCAAAGCGCATATTGTTATCGGCGAAAGCCTCTTTTATTCCCACCAAGCGCAGTTCCATTGTGTTGCGGCGTAAACATTGCAGGGTCAGAATGCGCCGATGCCCTTGCTGTATCAAGTAGTTGGCAGAAAACTCACCAATCAGTTGGTGGTCTGGCGACACACTATCCAATGACATTTCTTTGTCACGGCAATTAATTAACACCGACGGCTTATGCACCCCAGCTGCTAATGTATGAATGCGTGGATCGTCGATACCAATAATGATTGCTGCTTCGGTTTGATATTGGGTTATTTTTTCCAAAAATAACCCAATATCACAGTGAGTTTCGGATAATCCACAGTAGCGAATCATGACTTCATGTTGGCTGACCGCCTCAATAATCCCCTGAATAACTTTGTAGTAAAAAATATCGGTACGTACATCAAAGGCGCGATGAGGAGCAAATACCATAATATTATTTAGCATCAACCGCCCGCTGGACAAATTCTGCAATATCCCCTGCGACTGCGCATACGCCATTACCTGCTGTTTTGCTTTCGCACTGGTATTGGCTTTACCGGCTAATACTCTCGATACCGTGCTAATTGAAAGGCCAGTCTGATTAGCAATTTCTTGTATTTTTAGCTTTCCATTCATTTTGTGATCTCTCTCAAATTAGCAAATGAAAAAATTCTCATAGCCGGTGAATAGCTTATTCAGGCCGTTATTCAATATAAATGCTGAAATATTGCCCAGCTTATGAAAATCCTTTCAAAAAAATGCGTATTAAAGCCAATTTAAGCTAGCTACCTTGTTTTGGTAAACCAATTTTAAAAACTTATCAGTCCGGTTAACTTTGATTAAACATACAAAAAACAAATATTATCAATAAGTTGAGTTTTTTAAATCGAGTTTAATGTGAACGGAGTCACATTAAAACTCAGCGTAATCTTAATAACCGAGAATAGATCATACCAAAACAATAAGTTGGTCCGGTTAATTTACTGCCGACTAACATCAGGAGGCTGGGATGAGTGTTGAGATTAATCAATCCGCTAAAGTTGTCGAGCGGCGAAAAATAAAATCATTACGCTGGTGGATGCTGGCACTATTTCTACTCGGGGTCACCGTTAACTATATTACCCGTAACTCTCTGGGTATTCTGGCCCCTGAGTTAAAAACCAGCCTGAATATGACCACTGAACAATACTCGTGGATTGTGGCGTCTTTTCAGTTGGCTTACACCGTCTTCCAGCCACTCTGCGGTTGGCTGATTGATGTCATCGGCTTGAAAATGGGGTTCCTGATCTGCGCCAGTGTCTGGGCGGTGGTATGCATGATGCACGCAGGGGCTGGTACCTGGTTTCAATTGGCGGTGCTGCGCTTCTTTATGGGTAGTGCTGAAGCGGCGGCAACACCGGCAAACGCCAAAGCGATTTCTGACTGGTTCCCGAAAAAGGAACGCCCCATTGCTGCTGGCTGGGCGGGGGTGGGGTTCTCTATTGGTGCGATGTTAGCCCCACCAATTATCGTATTGGCTCATGTGGCTTTCGGCTGGCAAGGTGCATTCTTATTCTCCGGTGCTTTGGCTATGGTTTGGGTTGTGCTGTGGTGGCGTTTTTATCATTCACCTGACACCCATCCAAACCTGAGTAAGGAAGAGTTTGAACTGATTCACCAAGACAATGAACCGGTACTCCCTCGACTGCCTTTCCTTAAATCATTGGCTATTCTGAGTAAGAATAAGAAATTTTACGGTATCGCTATCCCGGCATTTTTAGCCGAGCCAGCATGGGCAGTATTTAGCTTCTGGGTTCCACTTTATTTGGCAACCGAGCGGGGCATGGACCTGAAACAGATTGCCATGTTCGCCTGGCTCCCCTTCCTGGCGGCAGATATCGGCAGTGTTGCCAGTGGCTATTTAACCAAACTCTACCAAAAATGGTTCGGTTGCAGTCGTATCAACTCAGTGGTTGCCAGCTCCGTAACCGGTGCCTTTATGATGGTTTCACTGGCCTTTGTTGCCATCACCAAAGACCCTTATCTGGCTATTGCTTTAATCTCTATTGGTGGCTTCGGTCATCAGGTTATCTCTTGCATGCTCAGTGCGTTAGTAGTTGATTCTTTTGATAAAAACCAAGTGGCCACCGTCAATGGTCTGCGCGGCTCTTCCGCCTGGATTGCCAGCTTCCTGTTTACTTTATTGATTGGGGCCGTATCCGACACCATTGGCTTTAACCCGCTGTTTATTGCTATGGGTTTCTTCGATTTGATTGGTGCTGTGTTCCTGGTTGCCCTGTTTGCTGAGCGCCGCAATAAAACACAACCGGTTGCCTGATGCTATTAACCCGGCAACGGTGCACCCGTACTGTTGCCAGAAAAAAGATGAGCTGTGATGAAAACATTAAAAAACTGGCAGTTAATAAATCAATATCCCGACCATTTGGAATTACTGGTCGATGATCATCATATATTTTGTCTGTATATATTAGAGCAAAACCTCTGCCGTGTGCTGATTAAAAAGAATGGTGAACTGGCCTTAAACCGCACCTGGAGCATTGCCCCACAAGGCGATGTGCCATGGTCTGGCCGTGACCGACTTAGCCTGGACGGTTTCTCCATCCCAGGTTATCAATTGGAACACCATGAACAACAGTTGATAGTCACCACTGAATGTTTGCGAGTGACCATTTATCAACCGCTATATCTGGCATGGGAATATAAAAATCAGCACGGCGAGTGGCAGCCACTGGCGGCGGATCGGCCCACCAGCGCTTATTTACTCAGCCCCCATGGAGAAGCTATTGCTCACTATCAGCGGCGATATCCCAATGAGCAATATTACGGATTAGGTGAAAAGGCCGGTGATCTTAACCGTGCGGGTCGCCGCTTTGAAATGCGCAATTTAGATGCTATGGGTTACAACGCCGCCAGTACTGACCCACTCTACAAGCATATCCCGTTTACCATCACTCGCCGTGATGATGTCAGCTTTGGTCTTTTTTATGACAATTTAAGCAGTTGCTGGTTAGATTTAGGGAATGAGATTGATAACTACCATCTGGCCTATCGCCGCTATCAGGCTGAAGCTGGCGATCTCGATTACTATATGTTCCTCGGCCCGAAAGTGTTGGATGTCACCAAGGCATTTGTCCGCCTGACCGGCAAAACCAAATTTGGCCCCAAATGGAGCCTTGGGTACAGCGGTTCAACCATGCACTACACCGATGCTCCCGATGCACAGGTGCAATTGCAAAAATTCATTACACTCTGTCAGCAGCATGATATTCCTTGCGACTCTTTCCAGCTCTCATCGGGCTATACCTCAATCAACAACAAGCGTTATGTTTTTAACTGGAATTACGACAAAGTGCCGCAGCCCAAGGTGATGAGTCAGGCTTTCCTGCAAGCGGGCATTAAGTTAGCCGCCAATATTAAACCGTGTCTATTACAAGATCACCCACAATATCAGCACGTTGCCGAACGCGGATTATTTATTCGTGATGGCGAAAGCGGGTTGCCAGAGCGCTCTTCATTCTGGGATGATGAAGGCTCCCACCTTGATTTTACCAATCCGGCAACCGTGGATTGGTGGCAGGAGAATGTGACCAAACAACTGCTGGAGATGGGGATCGGTTCTACCTGGAATGATAATAATGAATATGAAGTGTGGGATGGTGAAGCGCGCTGCAATGGATTCGGTGAATCTATCGCTATCAAACATATCAGACCGGTAATGCCTTTGCTGATGATGCGTGCCTCAATGGAGGCTCAACAAGCATTTGCACCAGATATACGCCCGTATTTAATATCACGCTCTGGTTGTGCCGGTATGCAACGCTACGCCCAGACCTGGAGTGGTGACAACCGTACCAGTTGGCAAACGCTGCGCTATAACATCCGCATGGGGCTGGGGATGAGCCTGTCAGGGTTATACAACCTCGGCCACGACGTCGGTGGTTTTTCGGGTGACAAACCCGAAGCCGAGCTATTTATTCGCTGGGTACAAAATGGCGTGATGCATCCACGATTTACTATTCACTCATGGAATGACGACCACACGGTAAACGAGCCCTGGATGTACCCTGCTGCCACGCCGATGATTCGTGATGCTATGGCGCTGCGTTATCGGTTACTGCCCTATTTTTACACCTTACAGTGGCAGGCCACCCATGATGATGAGCCTATGTTGCGCCCTACTTTCCTCGATCATGAGCACGATAGTCGCACGTTTACAGAAAATGACGACTTTATGCTGGGTCGCGACTTGTTAGTTGCCAGTGTGCTAGAAACCGGACAACGCCTGCGGGAAGTGTACTTACCTGATAATAGCCAGCCTGATAATAATGGCGGCTGGTATTGTTTCCACACCGGCCAATGGTATGGCGGCGGGCAAAAGATCATCCTTGATGCGCCACTGGAGCGTTTGCCACTATTGGTACGAGCCGGCGCAGCGCTGCCGCTGTCACGCCGCATCGCCTTTGTTAATGCCAAGTTGGACTCACAACGCGAGTTGGCACTCTACCCCACCAAGGGCGCGGGGCGATCGAGTGGAATGCTGTTTGAAGATGATGGCGAAAGCCACCGCTGGCAGCAGGGCCATGCATTGTGGCTGAGTTGGCAGGTGACTACCGATAATCACCGTATTGATATCACCTTTGCGCGCACCGGCAGCTATCAACCGGCGTGGCGTGAATTATCCGTTAGCCTGCCCGCAAATGAATATCGCAAGTTGTATATCAATGGTGTCGCCGGTAACGTATTGCAATTAAGCCAGTTAACTTAACCCACTGATAGCCAATAAAGAAACGGGTTCCATGCCAGAACCCGTTTTTTTTCCATTGATAACCTACCTGACTAGCGCAGCAGTTTTAACGCGCCAGTCAATGATCGAATCCATTTTTCTGGCCCGACCAATCCCAAACCATCGAGCTGTTCATCACAGAGAGAGTGTTGCGGGAACGCATCTGCATAATCCTGAAAGCTGTGCATTGCACGCGCAAATGCCGGGAAAGGCACAATTGCCCGTTCATTGGTCGCCGCCAATGCTTTCAACAACACCTCTCTCATCTGCGAAGCATTTGCCTGTAAAATAGGTACCGGTAATTTTGAGCTAACATCAATTTCTTTCCCCCCTGAATCGGACAACATTGTCCCCGCCAGTTGCGGAAATTTTGCTGCTAAACCAATCCCTACCGCGCTGGTGGTATTGGCAATTAAACCAACAGGGAGTTCAGGGTTAACCATAATCGCGATCCGCATTTGCTCTGCCACAGCCACTGTCCTTTTACCGATAATATTTGCTCATAATCATATCCCTCGCTGGCAGGTAAGTGCTTTCTTTTATCACCTGAATTCAGCTAATATTGGTAATACATTCCCAAATAAAATAACAATCAGGTAGAAAATGCCATCATCACTCATAACACCGGCAGATATTAAAATACTGAAACAGTTACAGCATGCTGGCCGTATGACGAACCAGGAGCTGGCCGATAAAGTCGGGATGGCAACCTCCCCCTGCTGGCGGCGGGTAAAGCAATTAGAAGAGAGCGGAATTATTACCGGTTATCAAGCCAATATCGATCGACGAAAAATTGGTTTGGGAATCTTGGCATTTATTCGGGTGAAAATTGACAGCCACAGTGAAGAAGAAGCCAAGCTATTTGAAATGCAGGTAGGGGAGTTAACGCCGGTTATCGCTTGCTATGCTGTCGCTGGAGATGCTGACTTCCTGCTGCAAGTGGTCGCGGAAGACCTCGATAGTTTCTCCACTTTCGCCATGTCAGTTATCCGCCGATTATCGGGCATTAAAGAGATGCAAACCACCTTCGTCCTGCGCGAGGTAAAACCACTCGATCATTTGCCGCTGGAATAGATAAATGCTACGACCAGGCTATGGTGTTCGTATAGCGGCTAGTTATCGGTAAAGAGAGGTCAGCTAATCCCCCACTTATCGGCCTATGCCGCCAGCACCCTATTTCGCCCTGCCGCTTTTGCACGGTAAAGAGCCTCATCCATGCGTTTGAATAAGCTATCAGTATCTTCGCCAGCCTGATGTTGTGCTACACCAATGCTTACAGTGAGTCGCGGCATATTGGGTTGACAGACTAACTGAACAGCCTCACGAATAGACTCCGCCACTTGTAATGCGCCCGCTAAATTGGTTGAAGGAAGCAGAATGGCAAACTCTTCGCCTCCCCAGCGGAAAATCATGTCACTTTCACGAATGCGAGATTCCAGGGTTCTTGCCAGTAATATCAAGACTTCATCACCCTTATGATGCCCGTGCAAATCATTTACTTGCTTGAAATGGTCTGCATCAACCAACATCAAGCTGAAGCCTTGTGCATAACGTTGGCTTTGCGCATTAGCATGTTCAACAAGATTAAAGAATTGCCGCCGATTCCCCAAGCCAGTCAGTGGATCCCGTAAGGCCGCATCTTCTAATGCCTGTTCAAGGCGTTTTTGTTCAGTAATGTCATGAATGATACAAAGCATTAACCGCATACCATCCAACTCAACGGGGCCGGCGTAAGTTTGCACGTGACGGGTATTTCCATCGGCTAATTTATGGATGAAGTTGAGAGGCTTGTGCCCACCAGGTAGCTTGGCCACTTCACGCATTACGGGCAAAACATCCTTACCCATGGTATTAATTTCCCAAGTATGTTTCATACACATCTCATCCCGGGAATAACCATAGAAACGGGTTGCTGCTTGATTAGCATCCACAATTTGGCCATCGTCCGATGGATCAATCAATAACATCGGGGCGGTGTTGGTGTCGAAAAATTGCTCATAAAAACCCCGTTCGTCGCGACAGTAGGGTTTAGAGCACAATCGACCGACATTGGGGCGAGTAACCTCCGCACCTGCAATATAAAGCCCTTCGAAAACAATAACGTCTCCGTGCGGTTCCAATTGTGTCAAAGAGAGCCGACAACTCAGGGGAAAGCTATTGCCTGCTGTTTGAATAGTCCAGATTTCAACGATTTGATCTTCTTCTGCCAAAGCCGGCAGGTATGCATCCAAATGCTGCTGTGCATGTGCTGAAAACCGGCCATTGCGCAGTAACTGGAGTGGGCTATCACCTGCAATTGTTCGGGCTTCCTTGTTAGCAAAAAGTATTTCCTGATTTTTGGGTAAAACGACCCAAACAGGCGTGCTCAAAATATTTAACGCATCTAAGTAGGCTATCAACATAGGGAATACCGATAGATATTTGGCATAAGAACAGAATACAGTTAATTACTTTGGTTTCACTACTTTTTAACGGCCGGCAAACAAACAGATCAGAGAGAATCACACTTCCTTCTTTTGTAGGTTATTCAGCGTAAAAACAATCACCTTCTAGCCGTAAATAGCGAGTGAATGTGATCTTTAAGCGATCTGATTCGTCACAGGTTAGTACCAACAGAACTGAACGTATCGGGTGTTTTATCGTTCCTAGTGTTTTGGCTGGTTTTGAAGTGAGGAGCATAAAGAATCGCTCCTTTCAGTATGGCGATATCTGCGTTAACGTGCTCACGGTATCGAGCGTAATTTCATATTCCGAGAAGAGGTTTATAAAATAAAACAATAAGTTAAAAGAAAAAATACAATCGAATCAGATTAATAATGCGTTTTCTATCACATCTTTTTCAGAAAGTGCTCGCGTAGGCCCCTCTCCGTTGCCAAACTCGCTGAATATCCCAACAACTAGGGAGGGAATTCTCATGGGTGTGCCACAAACCAAATTAGAACTCCTATTAGCAATAGACAAAAACTTTAATAAATTGTCAGGTTATCTCGCATCAATTCCGCCCGAATCAGCATCAGATGAATCAATGGAAGGACATGCGAAAGACACTGTAATGAGCGTTTGCAATCTTGTCTCCTACTTACTTGGCTGGAACAATTTAGTTATCAAATGGATAACGCTTGATGAAGAGGGAAAGCCTGTTGATTTCCCGGAAACGGGTTATAAATGGAACCAACTGGGTCTTCTCGCCCAACGGTTTTATCGCGACTATAGCTATTTGGATTTACGCTCGCTAAGCAGCCAACTACAGAACGCTAAAAGCGAAATCGTTGAATTGATCAATAAGCGATCTGACGATGACCTGTATGGAAAAGCTTGGTATGGCAAATGGACCATGGGAAGAATGATTTCTTTCAATACATCTTCCCCCTACTCCAACGCCTGCGGCAGGTTAAGAAAATGGGCAAAGGAAAACAACCTCAAGCTATGAGGGAAGCTGCCGGGAAAGTGGGGCGCGTAAAGTGGTTCTCCTGGGTTTGGTACCTCCTCTCAGGTATAGCGTTCAAAAACTGCGACGACGTCCTTATCTCTGCACGACAAACTGGTTACCAGACTCAACCAGATGGCTATGTGCGCTTTGACTGGCGCGGTAAACCTATGGAAGGGGAGTTTTACCGGTATGAGTCGTTTGGCGCTGAAATTGATCCTAAACTTGGATATGTCCGGCCATTTGGTAAAGCGTTCAGACAGCAACTGGTTGATAATTTGCAGGTAACTCAGAGATAGCCTTAACTCCACACCATGACTTTTCATTACCCGGAATTAAAAACGTGCCAGGGAGGCTCCCGGCGGCGTTTGGTGCATGTCATGGTTTATGTCTGCAACGTGCATTGACGATAGCTGGTATGAAACAACCGGGCGAACCAATGGCGAGTTGAAACTGCGGGTAACTTTTGGGTGGTACAATTTGATACCCCCATATATACCCCCCGCTATAAGTAGATTTAAATAGACGAACATGTATATAGGAATAACTAGATTAGCCTGAGAAGTGCGAATTTACTGGGTTTGATGTACTTCGGGAGATACTGCAAGACGTTAGATTGGAGCGGGTGAAGGGAATCGAACCCTCGTATAGAGCTTGGGAAGCTCTCGTTCACTCTATCTCAACATTGTACCAGTCCTAGACAACTGATAGCGGCATAATAGGGGAACTAATTATGGCTATCAAGGGCAATATGTATCTTTATCAAGATTCAACGGGACTTTGGATTTTCCAAGTCTTCGTTCCTGCTTATATGCGGCATATCTCAGAAGGTAAAAGGGTTATACGTAGAAGTGCAGGGACAAGGGATATTGAAAAAGCTAGAGATTTTAGAGACCACATGATTATTGAGTGGAATAAGCTCAAATCTCAACTGAAGCCGGATACACATTCTATCAAGATACAGCGCGGCGTCGCAGGGTTACATAGTCTGGTTAAGCAAGCAGCCAGTAAACCCAAAAAAGGCATCTCTGCAAGAAATGAATCAAAAAGTAAGCCTGTGAGTTTGATTCCTAAACTGGGAACCTTACGGGATGAATACCTATCAACTTATGATGAACGTAGAGCACTCTCTACCCTCAGTAAAACAGTTAGAGCGGTAGATATATTTCTCAATAGCATAGGCAAAGCGGACATATCAGTAGACTTAATTGGTCGTAGGATGGTTGCTGAATTCCTTGATTATCAAGGTAAAGAGGGGCTATCCCCTCAGACATTACAAAATTGGTTATCTTCCCTTAGTGGGCTATATGAATTTGCTATGCGTCGGTATGACAACATTCCCCCGCTTAATCCATTTCAAGGCCATAATCTTGAAGCAAAGCGTAGTGTTGTTAGTTATGAACCATTTCAACTACATCAGCTAGAAAGCTTACTGTTTGAAGCAGAAGAAGAAATTAGGGATGTGATACTTATCGGATTATATTCAGGAATGAGATTAGACGAAATTTGTAGTTTAAAAAGAACTGAAATCATCACTATCGAGGATATCACCTGCTTTAACATTACCAAGGGCAAGACCAAATCAGCAATAAGATACGTACCTGTCCATTCAAAACTTATTGGCATAGTCGATAATTATCTTTCCCTGGCTAATGGAGAATATCTATTAACACATGCAAATCAGATTAAACGTAAAGACGGTAAAATAGGCCCATATTACAGCCAGAAGTTCACCAGACTTAGGAATAGTGTTTTACCTTTAGCGACTGATAGACAATGCTTTCACAGCTTGAGGGGAATGTTTATTACTGAATTAGATAGGCAAGGAGTCGCTGAGAACAGGATAGCTTTGATTGTAGGTCATGGTAGAGGCAAAACTGAAAGCTTTAAAACTTACTCTCAAGGTTCTGATTTGAAGGCGGGGTACATTGAAGATATAAAGATATTGGAATAATAAAATATACAATAAAAAAGGCGGGGATTAACCCGCCCTGTTCATCGCGCTGGATAACTTGAAAGTAAATCATTCATGGTATTGTTATTATATTCTTGAATCTTATTCTCACTGATTAGATTGAATACACCTTCCAACTTGGAACCATCAATATTCAACTGCACTGGGGCTGGCATAACGTTAATGGTCTGCTTAGGTGCTGCATATGCAGAGCTTGGCTGGTACGGTGTAGGAGATAACATTGCTTGAGGTGTAGGCACCATTGCTGACTTGCTATCTTTAAACTGATTCTTCAATAGTTCCCATGCTGAAAGTCCCATGATTAGATTTGAGTTAGAATTCAATCTCTTTTCAGGTTCTTTAACACTTTGGAATAATTCTGCTTTTGTCTTTGGTTCAGCAAGCTGATTAACAGAGAAACCAGTAAGTTTGATTATGTGGGCCACGGCTTTCCCTAAAGCTTCTACTAGTGGGGTTAATTGGCGCATAGCTTCCGCTAGACCATCGGCCCCGCCCATCGCACTACTAAGGGCTACTGAGAATCTATCGCTTAGGGTTTGTGCTGAATTTGAGACCGCTATTCCCCACTCTCTTAAACGGGTAAGGCTCGCTAACTGCTCTTCATTCAACATTTGTCCAGAATCCATCATTTGACCGATTGTATCTATAATTTCTTTTCCATTATCTGCATAAAGCCCTGATATACGAGATAAATCATTAACCGTTTCCTCATAATAGCGTTGGCTTTCGGCTGATTTATTCAAGGCTTTTGCATTAAGTTTCATTTGCACAATGAACTCACTAGAGGACATTTTAGCGATATCTTTCAATGTAAATCCCAATGGGGCAAATAGGTCGTTGTAGACGTCCGTAAGCTCACCCCCGCCTTTCAGCTTATGTGTTTTCTTGTCAAAAGTACCTTGGCTGGTAAGTTCACCAATCTTTTCTTGTAAGTCTTGGAAAACATTCTCTAAATTTGCATCGATTCCTTTGGTCTGAACAAGTCTCTGCAATGCCTGTGCTTCGTAGCTATCTACACCGGCTTTTCCTAGTTTGTTAATCTGTTTAGCTCTATCCACACTACCAGAAGTACCACTGTACGCTGCATAAGCCCCGCCTACGCCAGCTGCCATAGCCATGCCACCCAGACCCACACCTAGCAATGCACCACCACCTTTACGGCCCTCTGCTGCTTTAGTTTTGGTTGTCTCTCTTTTCAATCGTCTGGCTTGAGCTTCAGCTTTGCGGGTATTCGCCACTAAGAAACGCATTTGTTGATTCATTTCACTGAGGTCTAAGTTACCTTTTTTGTACTCATTGCTCAGGAGCTTTGCTTGCTGGATTGCTTTGTACCTTGCAGCGACACCAAGATTCTCCATTCTACTGATAGTAAACGTGGCATCACGGAGTTTCATAGTTCCGTTGATTTCTTTTTTCAGTGCTAACTCTGATTGCTTCTTTAACTGGACTTTGCGCTTCTCAGCTAATGCAGCTTCTTTAGCCTGACGGGTAGCTTCTTGTTGAGCTTTCCCTGTCTGTTCCATTGCTTTAGTCTGGGCTAGAGACGTCTGTAGCCAGTCTTTTGACGGTTTTCCTAGTATCCCAGTGGAGTTAACTTTGCTTGCTTGTCCGTATATTTTGCGCGCCGCTGCCATCTGTTGAGATGCTACAGCTTTTGCATTTGCTACTGCTTTATTAGCAGAGGCTGGAGAAATGCTTCCTACTGTCCCTATTGATTCTTTCCGAAGCTTTTTCATTTGTTCTTTAATACGTTTTAAACTTTGGATATCAGTATCAAATTTGACGATATTACGTAACGTGGCGGCTGTTATAATCATTGTTTATCTTCCTCTTGTTGTTCTTGTTATTTTTATTATTCTTTTTCTCAGATAAAAAATAGCCAGCGGTTTAAGGCTGGCTTTATTACTTAGATTGCAATGGTAAAGTTAAAGCGTCTTCCAATGTCATTTTCTGTTCTTTCATGCGCCAGTGTACAGTCGACTCTGAGATTCCGAATAATTTTGAAAGTTGTCTGATGTTTAATACGTTCAGTACATCATTGCCAGATATGCGTCGAATGACTCGGTGCGAGCTACTGCCCTCTAAAGTTAATACCATTTTTTATTCCTCTATATAATTCAAATAGCAACAAAAATAGAACGGGACTTATGTAAACCCCGCTCATAATAAGAATAAGCAGGCATGTAAAGAGGGTAAGCATAAATACCCTCACACCTAACTTAAGCTTTAATTGATAATGAGATTGAAGCCTGTGGTAAGTTGTTCACAGCTAACATGCTGAATTCACTTACAATAGTTGGGAAGCCCCACTCGTTATTTGGTAACATGTATTGCAAGAATTCTCCTTGCGCTCCTGCCATAAAGGCTGATTTAATCGCAGGCCCTGCATGATGAACGTGGACTTTAGAGTTTCGATTAAATTTCGTAACCATATAGCCGCCATCATCGGGGATGTTATACTGTTCGTTCTGCCCCGTCACATCAATAAATACGATATTTTTAAATACCCACATCTGATAAGCTGGCAAGAGTTCCTTATATTGAGTCAGGAAGTTATCAGCTGACAGTGTGCTAAGATTATAAATCATAGTTTCGGTAATGCTTGGATGATAACGCAATTGCTGTGCGAGATTGCCAGAACAGATAATGAAGCGTTGCTCAACATCACCATTTTTACCTTGGCATTCAATCTGAGATTGTTGAATTAAACTATCAAGCTGCATAGGGACAGATTTACCTACAGCGAAATCAAATTCAACATTTGTTTGAGTGGTTCCTGCAAACTCTGTGAAATAATTCAAATCACCCTGTCCAGCATATTTAGATTTACTCACACCTCTTAATACCGAATCAGCCAGAATCTTGTCTTTCGTATTAAAATATTCAATTACCTGTTTTTCAACCAATTCCAGTTTAGCTTGTTGTAGTGATTGGTCTGAATCAGTGCCAGCTTTGCGAAAACGTTCAAGGTCACGGGAAGTAAGCTCATCGACGGAAGAATAATAGGGTAGTTGATATAAGTAGTTTGAAAACTGTGGACGGAGAATAGTATTAAAATCGGGGCCATATGGCACATTCTCATTAAATACCTGTTCTGCACGGTCTAATAGACGGTCTAGACTAACGTTTAATGTATCATGAGTTTCTGTACTAAATAAATCCAATGCATTAAACAGACGATTTGGTACTTTTACTTTCTTATATAGGTCGCCAAGGGAAACGATTTGATCACTTGGATTAGATGGAGCGCGATTAAAAGCCATATTATTTATCTTCCTTATTATTGTTTTTATATTCTATTGTTATTTTTTAGAATTATTATTAGATTGTTCTATTACTGAAGACGGAAGCCGTCAGCAATCAGTAGAGTCTTAGCTTTAGTTAGACCTGCGGGGTCTGCGGCTTGAAGAACGGCTTCACGTAACACCACGCCGAAAGGATTGGCTACGCGTATGGTCTGTGACGCACCTGCTGCATAATCTTCCAAGACCACATATACTTTTGTGCTTGCTGAGGTAGCTGCTGCGCCTGATGTGGCATCAATGCAAATTCCAGCATAGGTAGTAGCGGGCAAGGTGATTTGGACAAGCTTTTGACAGAAGACTAAATCGGCCGCATAGGCAATCAAATCATTTTGGGAGAGGGGTGATTGGCCTGTCTTACCGTATTGTTGTAGTGACATATTATTATTTCCTTTTATTGTTTATTGTTGTTTGTATTTATTAGATAAAGTTTCTTCGAAAGATTTTAGAATAACGTTATTACTTTCTTCTTCTTTGGTTTCTACTTCTACTTCTTCAAGCGTAATACCTGCATCTGAGAGGGCTTTAAGTAATTCCTCTGTAATGTCAGTGCCACGAGCTTTAAATAAGAGTGCCTTATTATAACCAGATGCACTACCACCTTGAACAGATAATGTATATGCCAGATGTGGGCCTAATGGAGCTTTTTCATCTTTATCAAAATCAAAGGTGACGTCTTTAAGTAATTTTTTGGGTTTCATCTAACCTCAATTTGTTTAATGTTGTTGTTTACAGGAACTTTGTTTAGTTCACTTTGAAATGCCTCTTGAGTTGACTTAATAAGAGTATTAGATTTAGAGAATATAATATGAATAGTCAAATCAACGAACAAGAGGCATTTGAAAGTTCAATTGTAGATTGTTTACTTTGATTATTTAAAATGATAAGTTATAACTTACTGAATTCTCTTGACTATATATTCCCGCAGTGTAGATATAAAATAATAGGCTCTATCACATCCAGCGATAGAACCTTTATCTTTAAGCACAAACAAACAATAACAAGGAAGTAAACAAGAAGTCAGATGGAAGCAATGAACGTGAGTACATTTATTAAATATTCTCTTAGTAGGGTATAGAAGAACACTTAAGAAATGCATCTGTAGCAGTGCGGTTGCTGAGGCCACAAGGATTCGTCTACAGATAAACATTAGATTTAGGCATAATCATCGAAGACCAATAAGATAATTATTAAGGAGATAATTTTCGGCTATTGTACGTGGTGTGAACTTTAGTTTTAAATCATCCCTCTGATATTATTATACCACTACGGAATAAAATAGTCTATATATATTTGTGTAACTCAAGATATTTTTCATATTATTTTACTACACCCTTCTTCTTTTTCTTATGCAAGAACACCCCCACATTCTAATAACTCTTTTTCAAATTCTTTTACAGCCTGTTCACCACACTTGAGTGCGATGTGCTGGACAATGTTAGCTCGTTCTATTAAATCCTGATGCTGTTCAGTGAGATACTGTTCATTACTTAAAATAACGGTAGCTAATTGGTCTAATTTATCGTTTGTGTATTCGATTAACGAGAATAGATTGATATCGTCCTTATCAAAATAATTCAGGTCTAGATAGATACTTTCAAGTTTATTCAAAATCTTATTTGTCTTCTTCACTGCTTTCTTCTGTTTCTGTTTTTTCAAAAAGTACATCATTAGTTGGTTTCCTTGTTTTTTTATTATTATTTGGATTTTATATACCACCGTGTTTATTGCACCATAGATGTGCTGTTTTAATAGAGCAAACCAAAAGACATAGGGTAGCTTAGGTTTATAGAGAACTCTTCTCACAGCTTGCAAAATCACGTCTGTAGCAAGGGCTAATCAGCATAAACAGGAGTGCAGCCATTTCAAATTGACTTGTTATGATTGGTAATAAGTAAATCGGATATAAATAGAAAGATACTGCAAAGCATAAAAACACGGTGAAGAGTAAATTTAGATATTTATTAATCAATTCACCTCCTGTTCAATTCTTTTTGATTCCTGTTGTGCTACCCACACCAAATAACCACTAATTGACCACCCACGAGCATTGCACTGTTTTAGTAGTAGTTGATACTGGTAACTTTCCAGTTCTATAATTAATTTCTTCTTCATTTAGTAATCCCTCTATTCGTGAACTGGAACCCATATACCTGCCTGATGTTCGTTTAACTCGTACTGGTCGCGCTTATTGAAATATAACCAGCCTAAATGAGGAATGTTTGCATAGTCCCGTTGATAGTAGCCACCCTCAATATGGTCCACAGAGTCTTGAGTGATTTTTAAAGTTCTCTTCCGTTTATTCTTTATGTGCTTTATCTCTAAACTGGTCAGTGCATAGTACAAATCATTAGGCTGTTTTATTTGGTTATTTACACAATCGATATATTTCTGTTTGCGTTCAATGTTGCATGTACGAATAACACCTCCCCTATGAGATAAATAATTACAATCTACGCTGCTATGCGAATTTTATTTTTATAATGCACTTCATCATAAGCTTTTAAAACATCTTGCAGGCTACCATTGAGACTAAGAATGTGTAGCTTATGCATTTCATCATCAGAGGCTTTAACAGAAGAAATTACTAACTGTTGCATAGCAATCTCTGGTGGTGTAATAGCTTGCTGTTCAAGAATAGAGCCACGACTACCACGAAATTTATTATTAATTGGATTTAGTCTGTGATGAGCAATAGCCTTGGATGCAACCTTGAGCACATTTGTATAGTTCTTTATCGTTGTATCACAATAGCCTTTCTCATCATCATCAAACATTACCTTTTTTCTATCAAAGTAACTTCTTACTGTAATAGTAGATAGTGTTTCAAGTGCTTGTAAGGCACGAAAGAATCGATAAGGTGATAATCTTGTATCTTTCCCCGCCTGACCTAATGCACCACAAATACAATCATCAATCCAATCAGGTAACTCTTCATAATCCCAGTAATCATTTAAATAATGTTTTGTTTCTTTATTGCAGACAGTAATAACGCTACCCTTAGCTCTTGCCAACATCCCTCCTGTTTATTGTTATTGTTTTTCTTCTTGAATTTCTTTTAGTTTCTGTTCCAGCAAGAAGATTTGATACATAATCTTAGACTGAGCGTACATGTTCCTGCGGCTTTCTGTTAAACCTGAATTCTCTTTCATGTAATATCGAATTGTTTGCAAACTGATCTTGCCAGAAATAAGGTCTGCCAGTGCTTGTTCTGCTGTACTACGGGTTGTTTGTTTTGTTTTGTCAGTTTTACTTTTCATTTTTATTCCTTATAAATTGAATGCAAAAAAGGCCACCTCTATTGGGTGACCTCAAATGAATTCTTTGTAGATTTGTGTATGCTTAACTGGACTTTTTTCTATCTCAGAGCAAATTCTCTTACTCCTACTATTAATAATACCCCATTTCTTTGGATATGTCAATATATATGCTATATTATTTTTAAATATATCCCCAAAATTATAGTACATGAATAAATTTTTAATTGCAATAGGTCTGGTTAATTAATAGATAAAACCTATCTAGTAGTTGTACTGGCATATATAGCTCAATCTCTTTATCTCTAAGTTGCTCTCTCTTCTTTCTCCTTGCATTCTCCTTTGTTTTAGCCATTCATGTGCATACCCTGTAGGGTAGCTTAGGTTTTAATAGAACTCTTCTTCTAGCCTTTAAAATTGCTTCTCAGTCTTGCCTCTATCCTTGCATATCAGATAAGGTTATCTATAAGGTTGTAACCTGTCTCTCTGTCATTTAATAAAAGCCACTACTATAAGAGATAAGAATAAATCGACATCCCGCCTGTCTTTCTGACACTCTGACTATCGATTACTTCTAACATTCGTTTACTGAGTTACTCACTCTAAGCTATCGCTTCTCATGCTAAACCTCAGACTCATGTTATAAAACGATCTACTATATTGTAACGGTCAACTAAAACCGGACACGGATTTAGGCACATTGCTGTAGTCGGCGTTCATATTCATCCGGCGATATATTTCCCAGCCGATAATGCCGCCTTTTCAGATTATAAAAACTGTCAATATAATCGATAACATCAGCGATACCCTGACTTCGGGTTTCATAACGACGATAGTTAACCCTCTCAGCTTTCAGGCTGCGGAAAAACCTTTCCGTAACAGCATTATCCAGGCAGTTACCTTTTCGGCTCATGCTACCTGTAACATCCAGCTCCTGCTGGCAGCATTGGAACTGCGCGCTGGTATATTGCGACCCTTGATCGCTATGGAACACCACAGACCCTGTGGGTCGTCGTTTATTGACCGCCAGCCTTAAGGCCCGGACAGTCAAGTCGCTGTCCGGTTTATCTGAGAAGGCCCAACTCACTATTTTTCTTGAACATAAGTCCATCACGATAGCCAGATATAACCAGCCCTGAGCGGTACGCAGATAGGTAATATCACCTGACCACCAGGTATTCAATGTCTCTGGATTAAACTGCCGGTTCAACAGATTAGCGGCCACGACAGCGGGTTTTCCACCGCGTGGATAGCGATGACGCCCGGGCCGTTTAGCTACCAGTAATAAGTTTTTCATTATCTGCCGAACGCGGTATCTGCCCACGTTAAAACCTTGTTCCCGTAACTCGATGCACATGCGCCGGCTGCCATATGTGGCATCCATTTCAGCGTGAACATGCTTAGCCGCCGCGTGCAACATCAGAACATCGGGCTTGATCATTAGCCGACGACTACGGGCATAAAATACGCTGCGCGTGAGCGATAAGCAGCGGCATACCTGTTGGATATTTGCACCGACCTTCTTCAGTTTCACCGCGACTTTTTGTCGTTGTTCATTTCCATGGCGAAGAAGGCCGAAGCCTTTTTTAACAGGTCATTGTCGCTCTGCAACTGCCGTACCTGCTTTTCAAGTTCTTGTATTCGCCGTTGTTCCGGTGTTATAGCACTGGCTATCGGTGTATTTCCGCGGATCTCTCCGCGATACTGCCTTAGCCAGCGTTGTAAGGTTGAAAGGCCAATATTCATTGTTTCAGCGGCCTGAGTCACCGGGTACTTATGTTGAAGAACCAGATTGATGCACTCTTGTTTAAACTCATGAGTAAATGATTTTTTTCGCATTCTCACCTCGTTAGTGTTGCTCATTATATCTCTAACAAAGTGTCCGGAATGATTAGACCACTACACTGTAACCGTATAATTAAATGATTAATGAACACGATACCCCCGATGTCCCTTACTCTTTTAATGATAAGGTAACACTCGATAACCAAACCATCACATATGTAATGATAAAGATATTACACTATGCAATGTTCTTGGTCTCGTGTCTCTTCTATTTACTTGTGCAAGCTGTTAGCCAACCATAGGTTGCACAATATATTTATATATTAAGGTCTTGCATGGTTTACTGGTGTTGACCTTGTTATTTAGTTCTTTTAGCCCTTATAGGCTTAAGATTATTATTTCCTTTCTTATTATTAAAAACGTTCTTCTAAAAGCCTATTACATACTTTCCAGTTAGATTGGGTGTGTGTAGCTGGTACAGCGTTACTGGAACACATTATCTATTATGGCTGTGAACACTCTAACCGAGTGAGTATCACTCTTTCAGCCATTACTCTTATAGTAGTGGCTTTTATTCCTGACTCTGAAAGAGTCTATAGTAGTGACTTTTATCGGTGTAAGAATATATTTAAGGAGTGAGTAACGACACACCGATAACTACTATAAGTATGTCGTTTTATTTTTAGTTAGAAACGCCTATTATCTTTGTTGTAATAGGATCAACAGATTCAACAATAAGCCCCGTTCTATGAGTATACCATTCAGGTGTCCATTTACCCTCTCTCGGGGCATCACCATTAAGCTTGTTTTTAAGCCCTGCATTCTCAATAGAAGCTAAAATAACTTCCTGACAACCTTTGGTTAAGTCTGCACTAGTAGTGTCATATTCAAAGCTACCATTACCATCTTTTGCTGACCATTCAACTTTATACTTAGGCATTAATTTTCATCCTTATTGCTGTGTGTGAGCATTAAAAGTAGCTTATCCCACAATTAAAGCAATAATATCAATGAGGTTTAGTTTTTCCTCATCGAAGCCCAGAAGAACAACCCACCTACAGAAATCATAGGTATAGAGTAACTCAGTGCCTCACCAAGGATTGCAATCACCAACCCTGCCCCAGCAAACCACGTGAAGAGAAGAAAACTAATGATGCTTTTGATCTGAGTGTTAGTCATGAAACCTCACAAAAATGATCTAAATCAATAAGTTAAAATAAAGACTTCTTTTGCATAGGTTAAGTATTAATCAGATTAAAAGCTAACTGGTAATCTCGATCGATAACTCGTAATCGATCGGTTGCATCTATCGCTACAATCTATCATATGGATCAATTTGATTGTTTATACTGATCAAAAACAACAGTTAATATAGGGTTTATATAGCCTTAAATAACCGATAATAATGAAAAATGATTTACCTGGTTAGGCAGTGATTTCACAGTACCTATACATCGGTGATGCCTCTGTATGCCCGCCCTATCTGAATCCACAATAAAATGCAGGAAATACTGGATTAAGCGATGTTGCCCCTTAGCCCCTCAAAACCATGCAGAATGAAACTACAAATGAATTTTTTTATTTGATTATCATTATTGTTTGTTGTTGATATGTATTCTCATACATAACACCTAACCACCTCTTTGTTATCTGTGATAGCTACGCTATTGAAGATAGTTATCTTCACTGTCCCTAGGACAGCAACTGTTATGTCTGTTTATCATTTGGGTACACCCCAACGATAGGTTAGAAGTCATAGTCAAAAACCTATCATTTAGGCCTTGATATAACCTATTTGATAAATTATCATTGAGATAACTTAAATGATAAATGAAGGTGTGATATGAAATATGGATACTCCCGTGTCTCTAGCAAAGGTCAGAATCAAGCCCGACAGCTAGCAGTACTTGAGCCACTGTGTGACGAGGTAGTTACTGAAACTGAATCTGGCAAGACGACTAAAGACAGACCAGAGTTAAAGCGTCTCATGGCCTCTCTGCGTTCTGGTGATGAGTTAGCAGTTAAATCCATAGACAGGTTAGCCCGTAACACAAAAGAGCTATTACAGCTTATTGATGTGCTAATTGAGAAAGGTATTAAAGTAACCTTTGTTGATAACAATCAGACGTTTGATAATAGTCCTACATCAAGATTGATACTCACTATGATGGGTGCTGTAGCAGAGTTTGAACGAGGGATTATTGCTGCTCGTAGGGATGAAGGGATTGCTATTGCTAAAGAAGAAGGGAAATACAAAGGCAAACAAGCAAACAAAGAACTGCATGCAAAGGTCTTACGCTTACTTGAGGCTGGTAACAATACGACAGAAGAGATAGCCAAAATTGCACAGTGTGGAGTTGCTACCGTTTACCGTATCAAGAAGACTATGAAGAACTAATCATACCGTTAGCGCCCTGCTAACCATTCCATTAAGCCCCGCAAGGGGCCTTAGGCATACACACCCACAGCTATACTCAAACTCTTCTCTACGGCCTTCCTACGCGCTGATAGCCAGTGGCACCACACCGAAACAGCTATCGATATTTTGATATTATAAATGCGAATGATTCTCGTCTGGTTGAACTGTCAAGCACCGAGGACACTGAGACGGATATTTTTAAGGCAAGAAAGTTAGAAAGTAGTCACATTGAAACTAGGCAAGAATGGGGGGTGGGGATAAAACGGACAATAGAAGCCATAAAGCCCCGTTGGTGATAATACACAATGCGGAGCGTAGCGACTTCATCAGTATTCTCATTACACAATAACTTATCAGGATGCCTTGTGTACCAATAGAGGAGCGTGGGCGAGACGCAGACAGAGCTTGCATAAGGTGTGCAAGTACCATCACCATAAACCTGTTTTGGCTATCATCGTTGACAGCACATCGGGCTTAAATGCTTATTGTGTAGTGTTTTGGGTAAAGTTTAGAGCCTACATGGTTTGTGCGGCATAGATTTCTTGTTATCACTATCGCGGTAAGAATCTTGTAACGACCGCCAGTGTATTGATATGCTACCCAATTAACCACACATCAAAACGCGACAGTTATCTGGGGTAGTTCAATGGGGCTAAAAGGCGGGTATGTGAGTTATCACTATCGCCGGAAGCGCTTATATATCTAATTTATTGATATATAAGGAGATTGGAGCGGGTGAAGGGAATCGAACCCTCGTATAGAGCTTGGGAAGCTCTCGTTCTACCATTGAACTACACCCGCTTCGGTGTGCGGTTTGCATTATAACCGGTTCTTTCTCGTGGGCAAGCGAAGATATGGTCTAAGCGCCGGTATTTTAAGCGATTAGATTAAACCAAGTATAACTATGGCGGTTTTTGCTTAGTAAAAAGGGTGCCGTAGCACCCTTATAGATTACCGCTACCACAATAAACTTATTTAACCGGACGCATCGCTGGGAACAGGATAACGTCACGGATGGTGTGGCTGTTGGTAAACAACATCACCATACGGTCGATGCCGATGCCCAAACCAGCAGTTGGCGGCAAACCATGTTCCAGCGCGGTGACGTAGTCTTCATCGTAGAACATCGCTTCATCATCGCCAGCTTCTTTAGCACTAACCTGATCAGCAAAACGCTGAGCCTGATCTTCAGCATCATTCAACTCTGAGAAACCGTTACCAATCTCACGGCCACCGATAAAGAACTCAAAGCGGTCAGTGATAAACGGATTATCATCATTACGACGTGCCAGCGGAGAAACCTCTGCTGGATATTCAGTAATGAAAGTAGGCTGAATCAGGTGGCTTTCTGCGGTCTCTTCGAAGATCTCGCATTGAACGCGGCCCAGGCCCCAGCTCTTCTCAACTTTAATGCCTAATGACTCGGCGATAGCCAAAGCTTTGTCCATATCGTCCAAATCTGCCACATTGGTTTCAGGGCGATATTTGCAAATGGCTTCTTTCATGGTCAGTTTGGCAAAAGGCTTACCGAAATCGAATGTCTGCTCACCATACTGCACCACACTGCTACCCAATACGGTTTCAGTCAGAGTGCGGAACAGCTCTTCAGTCAGCACGATCAGATCTTTGTAATCCGCATACGCCATATAGAGTTCCATCATGGTGAACTCTGGGTTATGACGCGGGGAAACGCCCTCATTACGGAAGTTACGGTTGATTTCGAATACACGTTCAAAACCACCCACAACCAGGCGTTTCAGATACAGTTCTGGCGCGATGCGCAAGTACATATCGATATCCAGCGCATTGTGATGAGTCACAAACGGACGCGCTGAAGCACCGCCAGGGATCACTTGCATCATAGGGGTTTCGACTTCCATGAAGCCTTTTTCCACCATGAAGCTACGAATACCAGACATCACCTGCGAACGAACTTTGAAAGTATGGCGAGATTCATCGTTAGCGATCAGATCCAAATAACGCTGACGGTAACGGGTTTCCTGATCAGCCAAGCCGTGGAATTTATCCGGCAGCGGACGCAGCGCTTTAGTCAACAGGCGCAGTTCGCTACAGTGGATAGACAACTCACCGGTTTTAGTTTTAAACAGCTTGCCACGAGCACCCAGAATATCGCCCAGATCCCACTTTTTGAATTCTTCGTTATAAACGCCTTCCGGCAGATCATCGCGGGAAACGTACAACTGAATACGGCCACCGACATCTTGTAGTGTGACGAATGATGCTTTACCCATAATACGGCGAGTCATCATACGGCCAGCCACGGTCACTTCGATATTCAGCGCTTCTAACTCTTCATTCTCTTTACTGCCGTACTCAGCATGTAGCTGGTCAGAGAGGTGCTCACGACGGAAATCATTAGGGAACGCAATTCCCTTTTCCCGCAGCAAGGCCAGCTTTTCCCGACGAGCTTGTAACTCACTATTGAGTTCTGGTTCTTGCGCTTGCTCAGCGACTTGTGGTTTTTGCTCTGACATCTCAGTTCCTCATAGCCCGGCTTTCAAACTTGCTTCAATGAATTTGTCCAGATCACCATCCAGTACCGCTTGCGTGTTACGTGTTTCCACGCCGGTACGCAAATCTTTGATACGGGAGTCATCCAGTACATAAGAACGGATCTGGCTACCCCAACCGATATCAGACTTATTGTCTTCCAGAACCTGTTTATCAGCATTTTTCTTTTGCATCTCAAACTCATACAGCTTCGCCTTCAACTGTTTCATCGCTTGATCTTTGTTCTTATGCTGAGAACGGTCATTCTGACACTGAGTCACGATATTGGTCGGAAGGTGGGTAATACGTACCGCAGATTCCGTTTTGTTGACGTGCTGACCACCCGCACCGGATGCGCGGTAAACGTCAATACGCAGATCTGCCGGGTTGATTTCGATATCAATATCGTCATCAACTTCTGGATAGACAAAAGCAGAACTGAAAGAGGTATGACGACGGCCACCGGAGTCAAACGGGCTTTTACGAACTAGGCGATGAACGCCAGTTTCAGTACGTAACCAGCCAAAGGCGTAATCGCCGATGATCTTAATGGTGGCAGACTTCAGGCCTGCAACATCACCATCAGATTCTTCGATGATTTCAGTTTTGAAGCCTTTTGATTCAGCCCAGCGCAGGTACATACGCAGCAGCATGCTGGCCCAGTCTTGGGCTTCAGTACCGCCAGAACCCGCTTGTAAATCCAGGTAGCAGTTGGCGCTATCATATTCACCAGAAAACATGCGGCGGAATTCGAGCTGGCCCAGCTTGCCGTCAAGGATCTCTAACTCGGCAATGGCTTCGTTAAAAGTCTCTTCATCGTCAGCTTCAATCGCCAATTCCAGCAAGCCGGAAACGTCTTCCATACCTTGATCCAATTGATCAATGGTCGAGACAATCTCTTCTAGCGCAGAACGTTCTTTACCCAGCGCTTGCGCACGCTCAGGTTCATTCCAGACGTCGGGCTGTTCCAGCTCGGCGTTTACTTCTTCCAGTCGCTCTTTCTTGGCATCATAGTCAAAGATACCCCCTGAGAACGTCTGTCCGATCAGACAGGTCCTGAATTCGGTTTTTTACCGGGTTTATTTCAAACATGGTTTTGAGTCTTACGTTGAGTCGTAGATGACGGAATGTCATTATACCCGTCATACTTCAAGCTGCATGGGTGTTGGCTGTCTTCGTTCACCCGGATCATTGACTGACGTCAACTCATCGGAATTTACTCAGTTGCCGCCTTCCTGCAACTCGAATTATTTAGGGCACAGAATTGGTAATTCTAACGGATCTGTCCGGCGGTTTATAGCTCGTTGACTATATTTCCTGCTTACTTGAAATCACAGTGGCGTTAACGCGACTTATTCACCCGAATCACTGGCCTGAGCCAGCTCATCGGGCTTCATTGGAATGTTGCCTAATAAGGCCACAAATGCTGGACCAACAACTGGACACTACGATTACCACGATATTCATTGATATCGAGTTTGTAAGCCAGCTTAACCTCACGCACACTGCTGTCCGGCCATAAGGTGGTATCGATATTAAACGCAATACCATCGAGTAGCGGACCGCCATTTAGCGGCTCAATCATCAGTTTTAGATGACGCTCCCCCACCAGCCGTTGCTGCAAAATACGGAATTTGCCATCAAATGTCGGTTCTGGGAAAGACTGCCCCCAGGGGCCACCATCACGCAACAACTCCGCCGTTTCCAGCGATAATTCGTTGCCTTTCAGTTCACCATCGGACCAAATAACGCCTTCCAATTGTGAGGCATCCATCCATTCACCGACTAAATCGGCAAAACGCTGACGGAACTCATCGAATTTATCTTGTTCCAATGATAATCCCGCCGCCATTGCATGGCCGCCAAACTTCAGCATCAATCCTGGGTTCAATGTATCCAGTCGCTCAAGAGCATCGCGCATATGTAACCCAGCCACACTGCGCCCCGACCCCTTCAGTAACCCCTCACCCGCTGGGGCAAAAGCAATGACTGGCCGATGAAAACGTTCTTTGATGCGCGAGGCTAAAATCCCTACCACACCCTGATGCCATTCTGGATGGTACATCGCAATGCCGTAGGGCAATGTCGTGCTGGTACGTTCCAGTTGGTCGCACAGTTGCAGCGCCTCAACCTGCATCCCCTGCTCTATCTCTCGGCGCGCCTGATTAAGGGCATCCAAATCGATTGCTAAAGCTCTGGCCTGAGCGATATCGTCAGTGAGAAGAAGTGCAACCCCAATAGACATGTCATCGAGACGACCAGCAGCATTAAGCCGTGGGCCAAGGGAGAAGCCGAGATCATTGGCAGCCAATTGACGGGCATCACGGTTGGCGACTTCCAATAGTGCACGGACCCCTGGACGGCATTTCCCCGCACGAATACGGCTTAATCCCTGATGGACCAGAATCCGATTATTGGCATCCAGTGGCACCACATCCGCAACCGTCCCCAGCGCCACTAAATCCAATAGTTCAGCCAGATTGGGCACGGCTAAAGCTCGTTGCTCAAACCAACCACTCTCTCGCAAACGGGCGCGCAATGCCAACATCAGATAGAAGGTAACACCCACCCCAGCCAGTGATTTGGAGAGAAAATCACAACCAACCAGATTCGGATTAATGATAGCTTCAGCCGCTGGCAAGGTTTCACCCGGCAGATGGTGGTCGGTAACCAGCACCTGAATGCCCAAGGCATGGGCCAAATCCACCCCGGCATGAGAAGAAATACCGTTATCAACCGTGACGATCAATTCCGCACCACGGGCAGCGACCTGTTCAACCACTTCCGGGCTAAGCCCGTAGCCATCGTCAAAGCGATTGGGCACAAGGTAATCAACATTACTGCCACCCATGCTGCGCAAAGCCAGTACTGCCAGTGCAGTGCTGGTGGCACCATCGGCATCAAAATCGCCGACAATCACGATACGCCGTTTGTCAGCCAGTGCTTGCTGTAACAGGGTAACCCCGGCATCAATGCCATCGAGTTGCTGCCAGGGCAATAGACCTTTTACGCCTCGTTCCAGTTCTGTCGCAGTTTTAACCCCACGACTGGCATAGAGGCGGCGCAGCAACGGATGCAATTGCGCCGGTAAATGGTTGTCATCCGCCGCCTCACGACGACGAAGTTGAGTTTTGAGTGTCACGGGTGATTAACCCGCCGCTTTTAAGGAAGCCTGATGCTTATTCAGCATTGCCAACATCTCTTTCGGCTCCAGATAACCGGGAACGATAGTGCCGTTTTGCAGCACAATCGCAGGCGTGCCCTGAATACCAAACTGCACGCCGAGCTGGTAATGCTTGCTAATGTCTGTTTTACAGGTAGCCGGTGATATCTCGGTACCTTTCATTGCTTCATCGAACGCTTTATTACGATCAGCCATACACCAGATGGATCGCATATCTTTTTCTGCCTGAGAACTTAAGCCCTGACGTGGGAACGCCAGATAACGCACAGTAATGCCCAGCGCGTTATAGTCTTTCATCTGCTCATGCAACTTATGGCAGTAACCACAGGTGATATCGGTAAACACCGTAACAACATGTTTTTCCTGCGGTGCTTTATACACAATCATTTCACTGCTTAATGCTTCAAGTTTTTTCACCAACATCTGATTGGTCACATTGACTGGCTGGCTACCGCTCACATCATACAGTGGCCCTTGCAACAGATGCTGACCGTCGGCTGAGATATAAAGCACTCCGTTTTCGGTCATCACCGTGCTCAAACCTGGGATCGGCGAAGGCTGGACATCAGCTTGCTGAATATCTAATTTTTTTAGCGTCTGTTGGATAGCGGCATCATCTGCGTTAACCGGGCCGGCGAATGCGGCGATGAACACCGGCAGTAACAATAAACTTTTTCTCATTTATGAATCCTATCTCTTTCCACACAACATCGTTTTTCTACAAAACAATCATGCACGTGGATGATGCTGTTGATGTAGCTGTTTCAAACGTTCCGTAGCTACATGAGTATAAATCTGGGTTGTCGACAAATCGCTGTGGCCCAGTAACATTTGTACCACACGCAGGTCAGCACCGTGATTCAGTAGGTGCGTGGCAAAAGCGTGCCGTAATACATGGGGTGAAAGCCGTTCACTATCAATACCTGCAAGGATCGCATAGTGTTTGATGCGATGCCAGAAAGTCTGTCGGGTCATTTGCTGGCTACGATTGCTGGGGAACAGCACATCTAGTGACTGGCCATTAATCAACCATGGACGCCCATGCTCCATGTAGTTTTCAATCCAGTACACCGCTTCTTCGCCCAATGGCACCAGCCGCTCTTTATTTCCTTTACCAATAACCCGCACCACCCCCTGACGCAGGCTGACATCACTGATGGTCAACCCCACCAGCTCCGATACCCGCAAGCCCGTGGCATAAAGCACTTCCAGCATGGCTTTATCGCGCAATTCTAGCGGGATATCAACATTGGGTGAGTTGAGCAGCCTATCAACCTGTGCCTCACTTAAATCTTTAGGTAAGCGTTGCGGCAATTTAGGTGATGAGAGCAGAGCCGTCGGATCATCTTCACGCAGCTTTTCGCGGTATAAATATTGGAACAGACGACGCATCGCACTGAGTAAGCGTGCCGAACTGGTCGCTTTATAGCCGCCTTCAATGCGCTCAGCAAGAAAGGATTGCAAGTCCTGCGAACCTGCACGCAATAAATCACTGCCGTGATGTTCTAACCATCCGGTTAATGCATGTAAATCCAGACGATATGACGCTAGTGTATTCTCAGCCAGGTTTCTTTCCAGCCATAAGGCATCAAGAAACTGTTCAATCAGCGGGTTATTTTGCTGTTGCATTGTTGTTTCTCTCTTTGATTGAACTCAAGCGCCATTATGCCTGATGACGAGACAAATCTGGTACACTCGATGCTATTCCTTATTAGTAATGCTATGGCTATACATCATGAAGATTGGTCTCTTTTACGGCTCCAGCACCTGCTATACCGAAATGGTGGCAGAAAAAATCCGCGATATTCTTGGCGAAGATTTGGTTGATTTGCACAACCTGAAGGATGCCAGCCCCCAGTTAATGGAAGCCTATTCCATCCTGATTTTAGGTATCCCTACCTGGGATTTCGGCGAATTACAGGAAGACTGGGAAGCCATCTGGCCACAGTTAACGCAGCTTAATCTGAAGGGAAAGATTGTCGCCATGTATGGCATGGGCGATCAATTCGGATATAGCGAATGGTTTCTGGATGCTCTTGGTATGCTGCACGATCATATCGCCCCACTGGGAGTGGAGTTTATCGGTTTTTGGCCGACGGAAGGGTTTGAATTTACTAGCCCAAAACCACTCAGCGCCGATGGTAAACACTTTGTTGGTTTAGCATTGGATGAGGTCAATCAATACGATTTGAGCGAAGAGCGCATCGAGCAATGGTGTGATCAAATTCTCTTAGAGATGGACGCGCTGCTGTAGTCAGCCAAACGGGCACCTGATGTGCCCGCTTCTGTATCCCTTGCGTTATATCAATCCCATAAGCGAAACGCGTCGGTACTGCTGCCCTCTACTGCTACCGGTTTATTCACCGTCTTATCGGTATTGGCTTCGGTCGATTTCTGCCCGGTCAATAGCTGTGGGTTAGCCACTTGATACCAGTCTAAATGCCGGGTTAACACCATCACTGCGGCCAGAATAATAAATAGCAACCCTGCGCCGAGTAACAATGCATTGTCTTCCGATTGCAGCAAGCCAAACAAAACCCCGTACAACAGCAATAAACCACCAGCAAACAATCCGCCTCGCCGCCACCCGCCCAGCACCGCACTCAGGTAGATAGCGATCAACAAGCTGCAACTCAAACTGGCGATAGTATAAGCCAGCGTGAAGCCAAGATGTTCAGAGAACGCCAGCAACATTAGGTAGAACAGCACCAGGGCGGCCCCCACCAGCAGATATTGAATTGGATGCACACGCAGTGAGGTTAGACTTTCAAACAGGAAGAAGCTGAAGAAAGTGAGGCCAATAAACAAAATGGCATACTTAATGGCTCGTTCGGTTAACTGGTAGTGATCGACCGGTTCAATCAAGCTGGTGCTAAAAGCGGGTAACTCATTGAAGTCGACATGTGGGTCATCACCCGCAAAGTTGATATTTATGTTGTTGGCCAGCCAGTTAGTGCTCCAATGGGCACGAAAGCCTTTTTCGTCCACCTTGCGCTGCAACGGTAAAAACTCGCCGACAAAATTAGGATGCGGCCAATTGCTTTGTAAGGTTAGCTCACTGCTACGCCCGATAGGGACTACCGACAGACTATTGGTGCCAGTCAGCGTCAGTGTAAAGCTAATATCAAATTTTTTCTGTTGAATTTGCGCTAATGAAAGCTCTGCATGAACACCTTGCACAGTCCGCCCCAGGAAAGCACCGGGTTCGAAGTTAATTTTTTGGCTGCCCACCGTGAGTGGCGAAATTTGCTGTATACCCCGCGAATCGCTCAGCGCCACCACCAGTGACGGTCTGCCGATAGTGACGCCGTCATGTATCAAGTCGTCCAATGCCGTAGCGTCAAATTGCGCGTTGAAATTAAGCGCCCCCTGATAGACTTGCGCTTTATAAATACCCAATCGCCGCACATCAACATCCGGCGCACCGCTAACGGTCATGACCTCCGGCAGTATGTAGCGACTGCGATTAACCCACTCTCTCTTTTTTTTGCCATCAACTTCGCTTTCTACCCATTCGCTATAAGGCACCACAATTAGCGGACCAAGGATCTTCTGCGATCGGCTGGTGCTGTCACTGACTTTATCGATAACACTTTGCCGATAACCACTGCGTTCAGAGATAACGTTCAGTAACATCTCTTTCGGGATCATCATCAATAGAATTAAGCCCAGCAATGTGGCTATTTTCCAAAACAGTACGGACTTGAACATGACTTGCGCTCCTTTTAAGGTCAGGAGAGCAGCTTAAGTCAGTGAAGTGAAAGCAGAATGAGGCTATGTGAAGTGAAGGTGAAGTCAGCCAATCATGTGGCATCCAGCGGCAACGTTAAATAGGCACTCACCCCTTGTGGCAAGCGGTTCTCCAGCGAAATCCGCCCGCGATGAATAGCGGCCACCTCGCGCACAAAATTCAGCCCCAAGCCAGTACTTTTCGGGCTATCGGCCCTTGGTAATGAATAAAAACGGTCGAAAATTCTCTCTTGAGCGTAATCGGGAATACCGCTGCCATTATCTTCAACCGTTATCAGATACTCCCCCTCATGCCGATCGCCACTGAGTATCACGGCCCCGCCCAAAGGCGTGAAATCCAGTGCATTATCAATCAGATTGGTCAGCGCCTGACTGAGTAATAACCCATCCCCGGTTAATATTGCGCTATCGGCGCTTTTTAGTTGCAGGCAAATACCGCGGCTGACAGCTTGTGCCTCTTTCGCACTGAAGGTTTGCTTGAGTATGTGACTGATATCCAATGGAGAAAATTGTAAATCAACCCGGCTCTCGAGCCGTGCCTGCACCAACATTTTATCTACTAGTTGCCGGATGCGTGCACTTTGCTGCTCAATATTAACAATAAACCGCTGGGCGGTGGCTGGCGGGGGCGACTCACGTAGCAGTTCAGCTGCACCGGTAATGGCGGCTAATGGGCTTTTCAGCTCATGAGTCATGGTGTGAACATATTGTTCGATGTAGGCTTTGCCATCCAATTTAAGACGCATACTTTCCAGTGCGCGGGCCAAATCATTCAACTCGCTACTGCCGATCGCTGGCAGCGCCACAACCTGCCCCTCGGCCACCCGCTCAGCGTAATCTACCAATTTGCCGATAGCGCGGTTTATCCACCATACGAAGCCCAAGCCAATCAGCAGAGCAATACCGAGCAAGACACCACCAGCCAACAAGATCTTACGCTCACTGCGTTTGATAACGGGCGCCATGGAAATATTGGGTTTACCCACACTGAGCACCCCAATGATTTTGTTTTCAGCAATGACCGGTGCCGCCACATACATTACCGAACTTTGTTCATCTGCGGGATTGGTACGGGTGCTGCGTGCGCCATATTCACCGCGTAGCGTCAGCCAAACATCATTCCAGCGCGAATAATCTTGCCCTACCGCTTTACCCGATGAATCAAAAATCACCCGTCCGTCGGTATCCGTCAGATAAACGCGATATTCGTTACGATCCTTGCGAATACCTTCAATATTGGCACCTATTGGCCGCAAATTTAGCGAAGCAAACGCTTGTGCCAATTGACCACTGGCAACGTTATCCAGCAGCATATCTTGCCGGGCAAACTGTGCCAGTAGTGTGGCGGTATCCACTAATGTGCCTTCGGTGGCGCGCCGGACGCCAGGTTTCACCTCTTGTACGAAAATACGAATAACAAAATAACCGGCAATGGCCACTATCAGAAAGTAACCTAGCAGTAAGCGCACGCCGATTTTCATCGCTGACTCTTCATCATCGGTAACTCAGACTATAGCCCAACCCACGATGAGTGCGGATTGGTGACTCCTCATCGTAAGCCATACGCAATTTTGAGCGCAGGGTTTTAATGTGGGTATCGACAGTACGGTCCTGACTCTCTTCTGCCTGCGCCCAAACAATATCCATCAGTTGCTGACGTGAAAATATGCGCTCGGGGGCCAGTAATAAGGTTTTCAGTAACAGATATTCATAGCGGGTGAGCCAGAGAGGCTGCTGATGATAGGTCACCCGCGCGCCGGCCTCATCCAGGGTGAAATCACCGAATTGATGCACCATAGCAGAGGCGGCCAGAATTTGTGATTTTTGTAAGCGCCGCAATACCGTGCGCACGCGGGCACTCACTTCACGGGGTGAGAAGGGCTTAGCAATATAATCATCGGCACCAATCTCCAGCCCGACAATGCGATCCAGTTCTTCACTACGGGCGGTAAGAAATACCACCGGCAGCGCGGGTTCGCGCGCCAATAGACGGCGGCACAGGTCAAAACCATTGATATCAGGTAAGCCAACATCCACTATCGCTAAAGCGGGCCGGCCATCCGCCAGTGCTGCCAGCGCCGGTTCCCCCCGGTCAAACCACCGGAGGGTAAAACCTTCGCTTTCTAAGGTATAAATCAGCGTATCAGCGATACTTGGTTCATCCTCTACCAGCCAGATTAAGGGTTTCATTGATTCATCCCCTCATCTGAGCCAAATGAATGCCGCAATAGCTGACATAATTGCCGCCACTCATCTTCTGACATACTGTCGGCGGCCAGCCACAACCGCTTACGGGCTGAACGGCTGCTCGACTGCTGTAGATTTAATAACACGCCATAACGGGTAATCCATGGCTGTTTGGCCACGATCCATTCGAGCCTTTTCCATAGTACCAAATTGCCGGGTTTCAACCGGATCTCGCCTTGACAGGACGTAATATTTTTCTGGCTGCGGATACACTCAAACACTACCAGCGTCAGCAATACCAACCACAATGCGGTATACCCTTGAGGCCAAGGCGCAACCAAGGTAAGTATCACTAAAACACCATGAGACAATAAAGAGAAGAGTTGAGTGTGCCAGGATACCCGCAAATCACATCGCCACTGGGCCACGGGCTTTATTTCGTGTTTGAATCAGTTTGACCATCTGACGCAGCTCGCTATCCTGCGGCTCCCCGTGATTCATCAGCCAGTTGAATAAGTCTGGGTCATCGCACTCAAGTAAGCGAATAAATGCCTGCTTCTCGTTATTACTCAAGCCATCATACTCATGTTCAAAAAACGGCATGATAGAGATATCAAGTTCACGCATACCACGACGGCACGCCCAGTGAATACGGGCCTTATTATCGATTTCCATGTCCTGATTGACTCCTCAGTGAAGGATATTATCCGAACCCAGCCGCCAATAAGCGCCTGATTCGGTGCGTTGCTAGAGTAACAATTTGATACATCCAACGGGAAGATTATCACCGTTGAATTGTCATTTTAAGATGCTAAATGCTCAGCAAATGCTGTTTTTTTCAAACACCTTTAACATGCTGTTGCAGAATCTGCGGTCATTGTACCTCAGATGTCGGTTAATTTAGATATTGGATAATAATGACCAATCCGTGGAATAACTGCTTGCAAAGCTACTCCGCTATTTTACCATTGGGACATAAGCTCACGGCACCGCCTTGGCAGGTGCTATTCATTGGCAGATACTTTTCATTTGCAGGTAAGCATGGCACATAACACTCCGTTCTCTGCACAACCACCGGTCGCCTCTTCCGGGCTGCCATTAACACTCATCTCGCTCGATGACTGGGCGCTCGTTACCTTAACTGGCGCTGACCGAGTGAAATATCTGCAAGGGCAAGTTACTGCGGATATCGATGCTCTGTCCACCGACCAGCATATCCTGTGCGCCCATTGTGATGCTAAAGGGAAAATGTGGAGCAACCTGCGGCTATTTTATCGTGGCGAGGGGTTGGCATTTATTGAGCGCCGCAGCCTGCTGGATAACCAGTTAAGCGAACTCAAGAAATATGCCGTGTTCTCTAAAGTGGCTATTGCTGCACAGCCTGACGCCGTTCTGTTAGGCATTGCAGGGGCAGAGGCGAAAACTGCGCTGGCTGAGGTTTTTGCCGAATTACCGAGTGCCGAGCATCCGGTGACCCAGCAAGGTAATAACACACTGTTGCATTTCTCACTCCCCGCCGAGCGTTTTTTGCTGGTAACTGATGCCGCGCAAGCCCAGCAACTAGTAGAAACACTGGCCGACCGCGCGCAGTTTAACAACAGTAAACAGTGGCTGGCGCTGGATATTGAAGCAGGCTTGCCAATTATTGATACTGACAGCAGCGCGCAGTTTATTCCTCAAGCCACCAATATTCAGGCGTTGAATGGCATTAGCTTCAGTAAAGGTTGTTACACCGGGCAGGAGATGGTGGCCAGAGCCAAATACCGCGGAGCCAACAAACGCGCGCTGTACTGGTTAGCGGGTGCTGCCAGCCGTGTACCGGCAGCCGGTGAAGATTTAGAGTGGCAATTAGGTGAGAACTGGCGTCGTACCGGTTCCGTGTTAGCCGCAATTCAACTCAGTGATGGCACTGTGTGGGTGCAGGCGGTGTTGAACAACGATCTGGCGGCAGACAGTGTGCTACGAGTGCGCGATGATGTTGGCAGTGTGCTGACTATTCAGCCGTTGCCCTACTCACTGAGTGATGAGAAGTAGTCTTACTCGAACCAGAGGCCGGTTATCCGGCCTCAATTTATGCATGTGGCTACAGCATCAAACGTACAAATAGATCGCCATAAAGTGGCAGACACTGCCACCCAACACAAAACCATGCCAGATAGCATGACCGAAGCGGATACGCTTAGAGGCGTAGAAAACCACCCCTAAAGTGTAAAGCAAGCCGCCAATAGTCAGTAATGCCAACCCGCCAATTTCAAGTTTCACCGCCAGCTGATAAATCACAATCAGTGATAACCAGCCCATCGTTAGGTAAGTCACGAGCGACAACACCTCAAATCGATGAGCAAAAGCCAGCTTAAATATCACACCGAACAGCGCCAGCCCCCAAATGACCGCCATTAACCCTCTGGCCAGTGGCGAATCCAATCCCACCAGCAGAAAGGGGGTATAAGTGCCGGCAATCAAAATATAAATGGCACAGTGGTCAAACTTCTGTAGCCAGAGCTTCGCCTTACGGTGTGGCACGGCGTGATACAGTGTTGATGCCAGAAAAAGCAAAATAATACTGCCGCCATACAAGCTATAGCTGGTTAGCGCTTTGGTATCAGCACCACTGTCTACTGCCTGCACCAAAAGCAACACCAGCCCGATAATTCCAAACACCACACCAATACCATGGCTAATGCTATTAGCTATCTCTTCTGCCCATGGATAGGCTGGGGTCGTTGTGGCCGGTGACAATATCGAGGGGGCCGCAGAAGTAGGTGGTGTAACTGTAGCAGAGGGTGTAACTGATTTATTATTCAATACTTATTATCCTGAATATTAGCTGTTGTATACCCAAAGACATTGGCGTTGCAGTCAAGCTGCAAGGTAATCAATCCCGATGAGCGGCACGGTAGGTAGCCAATTGCGCAAATATACTGCACTCAGGTTAACTGAGAATGATTCCAGTGTACACGTGTAAGCTTAAATATTCTGTCAATACATGTAACTCGCCATGTCTATCGCCAGATGAAGCAAAAAGAACAGAGTAATTGCAGATAATCAGGTAACGTATTACCGGTCTACCTTTATCTGATTTGAGGGTTGTTTGTTATGTCATTAACACTGCCAGTTCTGGATTTTGGCCCCCTGACCGAGACTGTCCAGTTTCTGATGGAAGTTGATAAGCTAAAAGATATACAGCGCCGCACCAAAGTGATTGCCAGCTTACGGCAGGAAAACTCCGCTGAGCACAGTTGGCATTTTGCGGTGGCGGCAATGAGTCTGGCCCCCTATGCAGGCCCGGATGTTGATATCAACCGCGTAATTCAAATGGCACTGCTGCACGATATTGTTGAAATCGATGCCGGTGATGTCATCGTTTATGATTTGGCCGCCAGAGCCGCCATTCATGAACAAGAAGTGGCCGCGGCTAAACGGTTATTCGGTATGCTCCCTCCCGCTTTAAACGCGCAATTTACCGCGCTGTGGGACGAATATGAAGCAGAAGAAACCGCCGATGCGTGCTTTGCGACCGTGCTGGACCGCATTTTGCCAATGCTGATTAACCTGCATACCGAAGGGCAAAGCTGGATAGAAAATGGTATCCGTTTGCAACAAGTGCTGGATCGCAACCAACGAGTCGCTGAGCGCTATCCTCAGATCTGGCAATATTTACTGCCCCAGTTACAGGCTGCGCAGCAAAAGGGCTGGCTGAAATAATCATGTTGAAGTACATGCGGTTAGGCCAGCTATGTCAATCGACTGGCAAACCGCATCTGTTTTATTTTCCGCCCGCCAGGTCCAATACACTGCCGGTGACATAAGAGGCACAGTCTGACAGCAACCAAACAATCGCCTCAGCAACTTCATGTGGGTGACCACCCCGTTTCATGGGTAACAAGCTTTGGATCCGGTCAACCCGCCTGGGTTCACCACCACTGGCATGGATATCGGTATAGATAACACCTGGCCGTACCCCGTTAACCCTAATCCCCTCAGCCGCCACCTCCAGCGACAAACCGATGGTCAGTGTATCAATAGCCCCTTTGGAGGCCGCATAATCCAAATATTCCCCCGGCGCACCAAGGCGGGACGCGGCAGAAGAAACATTAACAATTGCCCCACCATGGCCACCATGGCGCATAGCCATGCGTTTAACCGCCTCGCGACTGCATAAGAAATACCCTGTCACATTGGTCGTTAGCACTCGGTTAATACGTTCGGCGGTCAAGCCTTCAATACTGGTTTGTGGGAACAGAATACCGGCATTATTCACTAATGCACTGATTGGCCCCAGTTGCGCCTCAAGTTGTTCAAACAGTGCCACAACCTGTGATTCATCAGCAATATCCGCCTGTAACGCAATCGCCAACCCTCCCGCAGCCGCTATCTCCGCCACCACCTGCCGCGCGGCTTGCTGGTCATTGATATAATTGACCGCCACCCGATAACCATGTTTTGCCAACAGCAATGCGGTCGCACGACCAATTCCCCGGCTGCCGCCCGTCACTAATGCAACTTTCTTATTCATATCCCGGTTCCCTATGCTGCGATAAAGAGTTGCCAAACTAGCATGCCAATACTGGCGAGATAATCAACATAGCAAAAGGGCCGCATACGCGACCCTCAGATTCATGCACAACTTATCTCTATTTTAAATTACTCATAATCAGCAATTGGGACACATGAGCAGAACAGATTACGGTCGCCGTACACATCATCCAAACGTTTCACCGCTGGCCAGTATTTGTTCTCCATCACACCTGCAACCGGGAACACAGCCAGCTCACGGCTGTAAGGGTGCTGCCAGTCCCCCACCAGCTCCGCCTGAGTATGAGGCGCATTCACCAGCGGGTTGTCTTCCAGCGGCCATTCGCCTTGGGCCACTTTGTCAATCTCGCTACGAATCGCTAACATCGCATCGATAAAGCGGTCCAGTTCCACTTTGCTTTCTGATTCTGTCGGCTCCACCATCAGTGTTCCGGCAACCGGGAACGACATGGTCGGCGCGTGAAAACCGAAATCGATCAGGCGTTTAGCGATATCCATTTCACTGATACCGGTCGCCTCTTTTAGCGGACGAATATCCAGAATACACTCATGTGCCACACGGCCATCGTGACCGGTATACAACACCGGATAGGCGGCTTTCAGGCGGGTAGCGATGTAGTTGGCATTCAAAATAGCCACCTGACTGGCTTGCTTCAAGCCATCAGCGCCCATCATGCGAATATACATCCAACTGATAGGTAAAATTGATGCACTACCAAATGGCGCGGCTGAAACGGCACCTTGCTGAGTGGTCATACCGTCGATTTGCACCACACTGTGACCGGGCACAAAAGGTGCCAAATGGGCTTTGACGCCAATTGGCCCCATGCCTGGTCCGCCACCGCCATGTGGGATACAGAAAGTTTTGTGCAAGTTAAGATGCGATACATCAGCCCCGATATAACCCGGCGTAGTGATGCCAACCTGCGCATTCATGTTCGCGCCATCCAGATAAACTTGCCCGCCAAACTGATGAACGATTTGGCAAACTTCACGGATGGTTTCTTCATACACGCCATGGGTTGACGGGTAGGTCACCATAATGCAAGACAACTCATCACCCGCGTCTTCTGCCTTTTGGCGCAAGTCATGTAAATCGATATTGCCTTGCTTATCACAGGCTACCACCACCACCGACATACCGGCCATTTGTGCTGACGCGGGGTTAGTGCCGTGGGCTGAGCTTGGTATTAAGCAGATATGGCGACTCGCCTGATTGCGACTTTCGTGGTAACGGCGGATAGCCAGCAAACCGGCATACTCTCCCTGCGCACCTGAGTTTGGTTGCATACACACTGCGTCATAACCCGTCAGTTGCACCAACCATTGTGACAGTTGACCAATCATCTGCTGATAACCGGCCGCTTGCTCCGGCGGGCAGAATGGGTGTAACTCAGCGAATTCCGGCCAGGTAATCGGGATCATCTCGGCGGCAGCGTTCAACTTCATGGTACAAGAACCCAACGGGATCATCGCCTGATTCAGCGCCAAATCTTTGCGCTCTAAACGATGCATATAACGCATCATTTCGGTTTCGCTGTGGTAACGATTGAATACCGGATGGGTCAGAATCGGCTCTTGGCGCAGCATCGTAGCCTGTATCGACTGGCTGCTCTGGCTGACTTTTGCGTCAAGCTGGTCAATATCCAGGCCGTGGCTATCACCGGCTAACAGGGCAAAAAGGGCCTGAATATCTTCGCGGGAGGTGGTTTCATCCAGCGTGATACCCACAGCGCCATGAATGTCAGTGCGCAGGTTAATACCAAAACTCAATGCACGAGCCAATACCGTAGCTTTGTCTTTGACTTCAACTGTCAGGGTATCGAACCAGTGCTGGAAACGGAGACTCAGGCCTGCTTGTTGCAAACCCGCAGCCAGGATATCGGTCATCCGGTGAATACGGCCAGCGATACGCTGCAAGCCCTGCGGGCCATGATAAACCGCATACAGGCTGGCAATATTGGCCAGTAGCACCTGTGAGGTACAGATGTTGGAGTTAGCTTTCTCGCGGCGAATATGTTGCTCACGGGTCTGCATCGCCATACGCAACGCAGTATTACCGGCAGCGTCGCGTGATACCCCAATAATGCGGCCCGGCATCGAGCGTTTAAATTCGTCACGGCAGGCAAAGAATGCAGCATGTGGGCCGCCATACCCCATCGGCACACCAAAGCGCTGAGCGGAGCCAAATACCACATCGGCACCTTGTGTCCCCGGCGCAGTCAACAGCACCAGCGCCATAATATCGGCAGCCACGCTGGTAATGATTTTACGTTTTTTCAGTTCAGACAGCAGCGCGCTGTAGTCATGCAGTTCACCAGTGGTGCCTACTTGTTGCAGCAACACACCAAAAACACCATCCAGCTCCAGCACTTTTTCAGCGCGGTCGACAATCACTTCAAAACCAAAAGTTTCAGCGCGAGTTCGCACCACATCCAGCGTTTGTGGATGAACATCATCAGCCACAAAGAAGCGATTAGCGTCCTTCAGCTTACTGGCTCGCTTGGCTAATGCCATCGATTCTGCCGCAGCAGTAGCCTCATCCAGCAAAGAGGCAGAAGCCAGATCCAACCCCGTCAGGTCTTGTGTCAATTGCTGGAAATTCAACAGCGCTTCAAGGCGGCCCTGAGAAACTTCGGGCTGATAAGGTGTGTAAGCGGTGTACCAGCCTGGGTTCTCCAGCATATTACGCAGGATAACCGGCGGGGTCAGTACCGGGCTGTAGCCCATGCCGATGTAGGATTTATAGCGCTGATTCTGGCTGGCAATCCCTTTAAGTTCCGCCAGCGCCTGGTGTTCAGTGGCGGCATCACCCACTTGTGGTGGGCTTGGCAATTGGATATCTGCCGGAACAATCTGCTGGATCAATGTACTTAACGAGTTGGCACCAATGGCGGCCAACATCTGTTGCTGTTGTTCAGCAGAGGAGCCGATATGGCGCTGAATAAAAGCATCGTTATGTTCAAGCTGGCTGAGATTCTGAGTCATTTGCTACACATTCCTGAATAGGGCATGGGACGGGAGATATTTGAGATTAACCGCGCCTTGGAGAGGTTTTAGAAATACTCACAAAGCCGAACTAAGGGGAAACACGTCGTTCGGGTCGTAGTGGCGTAAGCCACCGGAACGCCCGTAGACGTGGTCAACCCTTAGCTCATTGCACTTCACTCACCTCAGGCTTTTTTTCATTTATTCTTCAATGGTCGCCAAATACGCCTCGGCATCTAACAAACCTGCCAGCTCACCTTCATCAGAGGCTTTGATGCTGAACAGCCAACCATCGGTATAAGGTGCGCTGTTGACCAGTTCTGGTGAGCTTTCCAGCTCAGTATTAACCGCAACAATTTCGCCGCTGATCGGGGCATAAATGTCGGAAGCCGCTTTAACTGATTCAGCAACAGCACAATCACTACCAGCTGAAACTTCACTGCCCACTTCAGGCAAATCAACAAACACCATGTCGCCCAGTAGCTCTTGCGCATGCTCAGTGATACCGATGCTATAGATGCCATCGCCATCGGCACGAACCCACTCATGAGATGACGCATATTTTAACTCTGCTGGTACATTGCTCATTGCTGCTCCTTAAAAAGAGATAGAGCCAAAAGTTTAGGCTCTTATAATTCGGAAGACTTACAGCGCGACCGGCTTACCCGCCCGCACAAAACCGGGTTTTGTGACCCGCACTGGCATTTCACGGTTGCGGATTTGAACCACCGCACTCTCACCAATTCCCGCAGGCACACGGGCCAGCGCAATGCTGAAACCCAATGTAGGCGAGAATGAACCACTGGTTATCACACCGACATGTGAGTTACCCAGCGCATCAGAAAAATGCACGGGCAACTCATTACGTAATACGCCTTTTTCGGTCATGATCAAGCCGACCAGTTGCTCAGTTCCGTCCGCACGTTGCTTTTCCAGTGCTTCGCGGCCGATAAACTGACGGTCTTCTGGCAACCAGGCTACCGTCCAGCCCATATTGGCGGCTAACGGAGAAACACCTTCATCCATTTCCTGACCGTAAAGGTTCATACCCGCTTCCAGACGCAAAGTATCACGCGCACCAAGACCCGCAGGCTTCACCCCAGCGGCGAGCAATTGCTGCCAAAATTCAACAACTTGCTCTTTTGGCAGTGCGATTTCATACCCTGATTCACCGGTATAACCGGTAGTCGCGATAAAGAAATCACCCGTTTGAATACCAAAGAATGGTTTCATGCCCGCGATCGCCTGCTGCTGCTCAGGAGTCAGTAAAGTAGCCACTTTCTGTTGAGCCGTTGGGCCTTGTACCGCCACCAGGGCAAGATCGTCACGCACCGTCACTTCAACCTGGTAAGGTTCAGCATGCTGGATTATCCAGGCCAGATCTTTGTCACGGGTAGCGGAGTTAACCACTAAGCGGAAATAGTCTTCTTGCAGGAAATAGACAATCAAGTCATCGATAACACCGCCGGACGCATTCAGCATCCCGGTGTAAAGGGCTTTGCCCGGTTGGGTTAGTTTGGCAACGTCGTTGGCTAACAGGTAACGCAGGAACTCACGGGTACGGGCACCGTGCAGATCAACGATAGTCATATGAGAGACATCGAACATACCGGCATCTTGACGCACGATATGGTGCTCGTCGATTTGGGAACCATAATGCAATGGCATCATCCAGCCATGAAAATCTACCATGCGCGCACCGCACGCTACGTGCTGATCATACAGCGGGGTCTGCTTAGCCATCTACTCTCCCTCAATATACCCTTCGCACTTGAAGCCGTAGGGGCGTTGGCTACGTTCATTCACCCGAATCACTTACTGGTGTAAGCTCATCGGGAATTCATTCGCTTGCCGCCTACCTACAACTCCAATTGCTTTGGCTATAACATGTCATGAGTGTTTTATACCGGCTTCATCCCCCTAATAAACAGGCATGAATACCGTTACGCAAACGATACCTTTTGCCCAACGTTATCACCGAACTCATCAGGTAACCATAAGCTAAAATAGGCAATAGCACGCCCTAAGAGGACAAAAGGCAGGGGTATTGTGCAGAGTTTTCCACTGAAAAAATGCGCACAGAGGCACATTATTAACAATTAATCAGTAAAAATTGCGATGTTATATAACCAAATAACCAAAACCCTGTCAGTTTCAACTTTTCAGGCTTTGGTTATCAGTGAGAAAAACTAATGCGAAAATAGGGCTGAAATTAGATTATTTCAACTGAGGGAGGTTTAGTGACTCACAAGACTACTCATCTAGCCAATCGGGTAAATCATGTAATCCCATGGCCTGCCGCACTAACGGTGGTTTTATCCCCGGCAAGTTATCAGCCAGCGTTAAGCCAATATCACGCAGGAGCTTTTTGGCAGGGTTACTGCCCGCAAACAGGGAGCGGAAACCCTGCATACTGGCAAGCATCACCGCAGCACTGTGCTTGCGGCGACGTTCATAACGCCGCAGATAGAGATGCTGACCGATATCTTTGCCTTGGCGCTGTAAACGGCGCAGCTCAGAGACTAACTCAGCGGCATCCATAAAGCCCAGATTGACGCCCTGCCCGGCCAACGGATGCACAGTATGGGCAGCATCCCCCACCAGCGCCAACCGGTGTGCCGCGAAGCTACGTGCATAGCGCCCCATCAGCGGGAAGGTCTGGCGCTCACTCTCAAGCCGGCATTGCCCCAAACGCATATCAAACGCCATGCCCAGTTCGCGGTTGAATTGCTCGGCAGGTAGCGCAGCTAACTCGGCAGCACGCTCAGGAGGAAGTGACCAGACTATCGAACTCAAGTGTGGGGAGCTAAACGGCAGGAAAGCCAGAATACCATCACCATGAAATACCTGACGCGCCGTTGCCTGATGTGCTTCTTCCGTGCGGATGGTCGCTACCAGCGCATGGTGGGCATAGTCCCAAAAAGTCAGCGGGATATCCGCATGCTGGCGCAACCATGAGTTAGCGCCATCGGCCCCAACCACCAGCCGCGCACTGAGCATACGGTCATCAGTTAGCGTGATAAAAGCTTCGCTTTCACCCCATGCCACCTGTTTGAGGCTGGCCGGTGCCAACAGCGTAACCTCAGCTAATTGGCTGGCACGCTGCCATAGCGCCTGCTGAATCACTCGGTTCTCAATGATATGACCGAGATGGCTGAAGCCATATTCATCAGCATGAAACGCTATTTTGCCAAAACTGTCTTGGTCCCACACTTCCATGCCGCCATAGGGGCTGGCCCGTAGCGCCAAAATGCTGTCCCATACCCCTATTTTTTTCAATAAGCGCTCACTGGCAGCATTGATCGCCGAGACACGTAGCGCCAACTCATCAGTCAACGGTGCAGTGAGAGGTTCTGGTGCGGGCTGATGCTCCAGAATAGCGATGCGCAAGCCACTGCCCTGTAAGCCACAGGCCAGCGCCAGACCGACCATTCCGCCACCGGCGATTACCACGTCATATGATTGCATGCCAATATATTCCTATTAAATACTAACGCTCTACCCATCCCAATGTCTGCTGGGCGAAAGTATCACGTATTGCAGGCATCAGCTCCATTGACATCAGAGCAAGGTTACGCCCAACCACCAGTGGCCCATAGCGATTGGCAAACAGACGAATTAAACCATCAGTGACACCAATAGTCGCCTGTTGATCCCCTTGTCGCCGCTGCTGATATTGGCTGAGAACCGCATACTCACCGGGGTCGCCCTCCGCCTGCGCGATAGTTTCAGCCAGCGACATCACATCACGCAGCCCTAGATTGAAACCCTGCCCGGCAATGGGATGCAGTGTTTGCGCCGCATTACCCACTAACGCCAGACGGTGACTGATATGGCGCGAAGCCGTCAATAATTGCAGCGGGTAGCTGTAGCGCTTACCCGCATGGAGAATTTTACCCAACCGCCAACCAAAAGCTTGCTGCAATTGCGCCACAAAACGGGCGTCATCCCAACTATCGACCTGCTGCTTTTCGTGTTTAGCGTGACACCAGACCAGCGAGCTACGCCCTTCAGACATCGGTAATAATGCCAGCGGCCCATTGCGGGTAAAACGCTCAAAAGCCCGACCTGCCGGTAGTTCGGAAGTCGTAATATTGGCAATCACGGCGATCTGTTGATAGTCCTGCTGCTGCCACTGAATATTACAAGCCCGCGCCAGTGCCGAATGAGATCCGTCGGCTGCCACTAGCAGCTTTGCACTCAGTTGTTGGCCGTTATCCAGCGTCACACCGGCTGATGCAACAGTACGAACCACATCTACCACTTTAGCCGGGCAATGCAGCGTCACTCCCGGCGCTTTCTGCAATAAGGCAAACAGCCTTTTACCGGCATCATGTAGCTCAATAACATTACCCAGTGCCGCAACACCATAATCAGCGGCGCGTAAGTTAACAAAACCCGAATGACCGCTATCACTAACATGAACATGTTCAATGGCGGTGGCACAATCAACCAGATGCGCCCAGATACCAATGCGCTCCAGTTGTTGGCAGGTGCCTTGTGCCAAGGCAATCGCTCTGGCATCAAAACCCGGATGCTGCCTGCTATCAGGAAGTTGTGCTTCAACCAAAGCAACCGGTACCCGCCCTTTGGTGAGGGATGAAATAGCCAGCGCCAGAGTTGCTCCGGCCATACCACCACCAACAATGATTACGCTCATCAGTTATCTCGCTGCCGCCATCAGGGCTTCAATGGCATCGGGATCTTTCACCACACCGGCGGTCAGATTTTCATTGCCGTCAGCAGTAATCACGATGTCATCTTCGATACGAATACCAATACCACGGTATTCTGGCGGTACATCAGCATCTGGGGCGATATAGAGACCCGGCTCAATGGTCAGCACCATTCCCGGTTCCAAAATGCGGCCACGGTCACTATTGGTATAATCACCGACATCATGCACATCCAATCCTAACCAGTGGCTTAAACCATGCATAAAGAAGGGGCGATGCGCTTTTTCAGCGATCAATTGCTCGATATCACCTTTTAGAATGCCCAAACCAACCAGACCCGTAATCATAATGCGCGCCACCTCCTCGGTGACTTCGCGGATACTGGTACCCGGGCGGAACAATTCTATTGATTTATTAATCGAGGCCAGAACGATGTCATAAATCTCACGTTGTGCTGGCGTGAATTTGCCGTTAACCGGGAAGGTGCGGGTGATATCACCGGCATAGCCACGGTATTCACAACCTGCATCAATCAGCACTAACTCACCATCCTGCAATTCACTCTCATTTTCGGTGTAATGCAAAATGCAGCCATTCTCACCACCGCCAACGATAGTGTTATATGCCGGGTAACGCGCGCCATGGCGGGTGAACTCATGCAGAATCTCCCCTTCCAACTGATACTCAAACATACCTGGACGACATTTTTCCATCGCGCGAGTATGGGCTAGCGCACTGATTTCACCGGCGCGGCGCATCACAGTAATTTCTTCAACTGACTTAAACAGGCGCATTTCATGCAACCATGGACGCCAGTCAGTTAGCGTGGCCGGTGCACGTAAATTTTTACGAAAACCGTTACGTAATCTTTCCAGCGCGGCAAAAACAATTTTATCTGCATAAGCATATTGCCCCTGCGCGTGATAAATCACATCAAGGCGATTGAGCAACAAATAGAGCTGTTCGTCGATTTCATCGAAGGATAATGCGCGGTCAACACCTAACTTGAGGGGGGCCGCATCTTGCCCTAAACGGCGGCCAAACCAGATCTCGGCGGTTAAGTCCCGCACCCGGTTAAACAACACGCTGTGGTTATGGGTCTCATCGCTTTTTACCAGAATCAACACCGCCTCCGGTTCATTGAACCCCGTCAGGTAGCTAAAATCGCTATTCTGACGATAAGGGTATTCGGAATCCGCACTGCGCGTAGCCTCCGGTGCGGCGAAAAACAGTGCTGCACTGCCCGGGGCCATCTTCGCCAACAGCGCCTGACGGCGGTTCTGGTATTCTTGCTGAGTCATCACACCCTCCTGGAACATCCGATTTAATCGACTTAATTCAACATATTACACCATATCATTTAATGTAGTGTTGGCTTACGCATCTCTGGTGCAGTCGGCTTCTGTTGAGTAAATTCGATATGGCACAAAATAGCCGCCACACGCACATACTCAATAACTTCTTCTAATGATTGAGCCAGCTCTTCTTGATCTTCATCTTCGTCGTAGCCTAATTGGGCAATATTACGTAAATCATCAATGGCTTCACCCACTTCATCTTTCACCTGCGCCAATTTCGGTTGCAACATACCCAAACCTAACAGGAAATGGTTGACCCAACCTGATAATGCGTCAGCACGGTCAAAAACCGAGATATCGTCCCCTTCAGGGATAAGCAACTGGAACATAAAACCTTCGTTCTCCAGCGCTTCTTGTGTTGCTTCATGTAACTGTTGTAACGGCAATCCCAACGCTTGTGAAAAGGCAACGCCCTCATTGGTCAGGTCATGTACCAGCGTGCGCCAGCCATTGTCTTTACTGCCACCACAGAGCATGCCGCTGATCAGGCCATGCATTTCTGCGGGGGTTAATGCTACCGCTTGCTGGCTTAACGCCAAGGCAAGTGATTGGTAAGTTGGTAATGTATTCTCTATAGACATGCGTATTGGTCATCGTTGGCAGGATAAGTTCGTGTTATGCTACCACCAAGAAAGGTCGCTATACCAGAAAACGCAACGCGCTAGACCCTAATACCCAACGGGTATTAGGGGTTGAATCTTGGTATCGAGATATATATAGTGACGCCCGCTTTGCAACTACGAGCATTTTGCCTCTGGTTTACAAGGTTGGCGCGAAAATTAGTCAGGAAGGTGGCATGTCTGCACAACCGGTAGATATTCAAATTTTTGGTCGCTCGTTAAGAGTCAATTGTCCGCCAGAACAACAAGACGCGTTGAACATGGCAGCAGAAGATCTTAACCAACGGTTGCAAGATCTCAAAGTTCGCACTAGAGTCACAAATACTGAGCAGTTAGTTTTTATCGCAGCATTGAATGTCTGTCACGAATTAGCTCAGGAAAGGTTGAAAACCCGTGACTATGCATCCAATATGGAGCAACGTATTCGGATGTTACAACAGACCATTGAACAGGCGTTGCTTGAACAAGGTCGCATCTCTGAACGTCAGGATGCACAGTTTGAATAAATCTCTGTTGAATGATAGATTCAGCAGTGAGTAAAAAATTTCTCTGAGGTGTTTGCCAGCGGGCCAGTCCCCTGAGCCGATATTTAATACCAACAGAATGTAGTGACTCCGTAACTGGTGCGCATGCTCGGTCCGCCGAGAAGCCTTAAGGTTGCGACGCTGCGTTCACCTTGAACCATGGGTTCAAGGGTTACAGCCTGCGGCGGCATCTCGGAGATCCCCTCTTTATCGATTAACCAGCATTTGGGGTTATCACGTTCGTTTTACATTGGCTGTCTACTGGCATCAGCAATATATCTTCCGAATCAATAAAATGTCTTTTTAATCAAAAAATTATCCTTTAAATTAACAACATATTTTTGAATAAATAATATGCCTTTGACTGCGCAATATGCCCTTGAGCGACAAAAGATTCGTAGTGAGATTCGTGAACGTCGGCGTCTGTTGACTGCGGAACAACAGCATCAGTCAGCGCATCTGGCGGCAAAGCATATCGCTGAGCATGACAGAATCCGTCAGGCTAACACCATTGCCGTGTTCCTCTCCTTCGATGGTGAACTCAATACCCGCCCCATTATTGAGCTGCTATGGCAGCAACAAAAACAGGTTTATCTGCCGGTTTTGCACCCTTTCAGCCCCGGTAATTTATTATTTCTGCGTTATCGCCCTGATAGCACGCTTATCCGTAATCGCCTGAAAATCCTTGAACCACAATTAGATGTGCGAGAAGTTCTGCCACTAAACCAATTGGATATGGTAATAACCCCGTTAGTGGCGTTTGATAGCCTCGGGCAACGTTTAGGTATGGGTGGTGGCTTTTATGACCGTACGCTGCAACACTGGCAGCAAGGGCGCCCTTATCCTATTGGCCTGGCCCATGATTGCCAATGGGTAGAGCACTTGCCCTGTGAGCTTTGGGATGTACCATTGCCAGAGATAGTGACACCAACAAAAGTGTGGCAGTGGTAAGAGATAATCCTGCAAAATAAAAAAACACCCGATATTTTATAGATAGCGGGTGTTTAGTCATTCAATACAAATAGTTATTAGTAAAGCAAACGAGCACGGATAGTTCCCGGGATCGCCTTCATCGCCTGCAATGCTTTTTCTGCATTTTCCGCATCATCAGTCTCAACATCAATGACGACATAACCGATTTCAGCACTGGTTTGCAGATACTGTGCCGCAATGTTGACATTCTGTTCGGCAAAGATTTTGTTAATGCTGGTCAGGATGCCTGGGCGGTTCTCATGGATATGCAACAGACGGCGGGTATTATCGCCGTGAGCAGGCAGAGAAACCTCAGGGAAGTTGACCGCAGACAGCGTTGAGCCGTTGTCGGAATACTTCGCCAGCTTACCTGCCACTTCATCACCGATATTTTCCTGCGCTTCCTGAGTGGAACCACCAATATGTGGTGTTAGCAACACATTATCAAACTCGCACAAGGGTGAATTGAACGGGTCCTTATTAGTTGCAGGCTCTTCAGGGAATACGTCGATTGCCGCGCCTGCCAAATGATTGCTGGCCAACGCATCACATAAGGCCGGGATATCGACCACGGTACCGCGTGAGGCGTTAATCAGCATCGCACCCGGCTTCATCAGAGCCAACTGTTCAGGGCCAATCATGTTTTTAGTGGAGTGGTTTTCCGGCACATGCAGGCTAATCACATCACTCATATTCAGTAGATCAGACAGGTGACGCACCTGCTGTGCATTCCCTAACGACAGTTTATTTTCGATATCGTAGAAAAATACTTTCATCCCGACACTCTCTGCCAGAATCCCGAGTTGGGTACCGATATGACCATAACCGATAATGCCCAGCTTCTTGCCACGGGCTTCATAGGAACCCACCGCCAGCTTGTTCCACTCACCACGGTGAGCTTTGGCGTTAGCCGATGGAATGCCTCGGAACATCAGCAGTAACTCGCCCAGTACCATTTCAGCTACCGAACGGGTATTGGAGAAAGGTGCATTGAATACCGGCACACCGCGTTTGGTAGCCGCTTTTAAATCAACCTGATTGGTACCGATACAGAAACAACCTACCGCGACTAATTTTTCTGCTGCCGCAAAAACTTCTTCAGACAGATGCGTACGCGATCGAATGCCGATGAAGTGAGCATCTTTGATCGATGCTTTCAGTGATTCGGTGTCTAAGGCACCTTTATGATATTCAATATTGCTATATCCGGCAGCACGCAGATTATCAACCGTGCTCTGGTGCACCCCTTCCACTAACAGAAACTTAATTCTGTCTTTCTCCAGTGATACTTTTGCCATGTCCCCGACCCTATTTTCAGACTTCAGATGTGGCTGCCGCTATCGAATGAATCCGGTCAGCACCCTGTCAACATAACAAATATTACGCGGGCAGCAATACAAACGATTGCCTGCCGGCTAGCATAACAATCAGTGTCAATGTTCATTTATGGAATAAAAAACTGGCGTGAAGAGGGTTAATGGCAGGTTAATAAAACGAAATGAAGAAATGTGATATATATCACCAAATTTAGCGATTTTAAGAAAAGATATTTAAAGGCAAAAAAACTTTCAGGATGAAGTAGCGAACCTCATCCTGAGAGCGAGTTAACCGATCACTTTAATTTTATGGTCTTAACGCCGTCGGCGGTGCCAATCAGTGCCACATCAGCCCCCCGATTAGCAAATAGGCCGACCGTAACGACACCGGCAATACCATTGATTTTATTTTCTAACGCAATGGCATCCAAAATACTCAGATTGTGGACATCCAAAATAACGTTGCCGTTATCAGTCAGGACGTTCTGACGATACTCCGGTAAGCCACCCAGCTTAACCAGTTCACGAGCCACATAAGAGCGGGCCATTGGGATAACTTCAACCGGCAGCGGGAACTTACCCAGTATAGCAACCTGCTTGGACGCATCCGCGATGCAGATAAACTGACGAGCAATAGCAGCAATGATTTTCTCGCGGGTCAGCGCAGCACCACCGCCTTTGATCATCTGCATCTGGTCGTTAATTTCATCAGCGCCATCAACATAGATATCCAATACATCCACTTCATTACAATCGAATACGTGGATGCCGTAACTTTTCAGTTTGGCAGTAGAGGCATCAGAGCTGGAAACCGCCCCCTCTATCTGGCCTTTGATGGAGCCAAGTGCGTCAATAAAATGTGCTGCGGTCGAGCCAGTGCCAACCCCAACGATGGTACCAGGTTTTACATAATCTAATGCTGCCCAGCCCACTGCTTTTTTAAGTTCATCCTGAGTCATGGTAAGTTCACGCCTTGATGTGAAAGAAAACCTGAGGTCATTATAGAGCATCCGCAGTGGTGATTGTGTGAATAAAGCCAACTCGCGTGGTAGTTAATTCTAGCCGGATCACAGTTATGCCGGTTTATTTGTGGCTGACACCTTGGCATCCTGTCATAACAAACTGGCTAAAATGTGGCATAGTGCTGTATCGACTTAATATTTGGAGAGATGACTCCGATGAAACGCCCAGACTACCGTACGCTACAAGCGCTGGACGCGGTGATCCGTGAACGCGGTTTTGAACGCGCTGCACAAAAACTTTGCATCACCCAATCGGCGGTATCTCAACGCATCAAGCAGTTGGAGAATCTGTTTGGACAACCGCTGCTGGTGCGCACCGTGCCACCACGGCCTACCGAACAAGGGCAGAAACTGCTCGCGTTACTGCATCAGGTTGAGTTACTGGAAGAAGAGTGGCTGGGCAATGATAATGGCGGAGATACACCACTGTTATTGTCGCTGGCAGTGAACGCCGACAGTTTGGCGACCTGGTTGCTACCGGCATTGAAACCGGTGCTGGCAGATTCCCCTATCCGGCTGAATTTACAAGTCGAGGATGAGACTCGAACTCAGGAACGGTTACGTCGCGGCGAGGTTGTGGGTGCTGTCAGTATCCAACCTCAACCGCTCCCCAGTTGTCTGGTTGATCAACTCGGTGCGCTGGATTACCTGTTTGTCGCCTCCAAACCTTTCGCTGAGCGTTATTTCCCTAATGGCGTAACCCGCTCGGCATTGTTGAAAGCGCCAGCGGTGGCGTTTGACCATCTGGATGATATGCATCAGGCGTTTTTACAGCAGAACTTTGATTTATCACCGGGCAGCGTGCCCTGCCATATTGTTAACTCTTCCGAAGCTTTTGTGCAGTTAGCGCGACAAGGAACCACCTGTTGTATGATCCCGCATCTGCAAATCGAGAAAGAGCTAGCTTCAGGCGAATTAATCAATCTGACGCCAGGATTACTGCAACGACGAATGCTGTTCTGGCACCGGTTTGCACCGGAAAGCAGAACCATGAGAAAGGTGACTGACGCCCTGTTGTCTTATGGGCGTCAGGTATTACGGCAGGATTGATTTATTTAGCGGTACTGGTCGCAGTTTGGAGTTCAAACACGACATCAACCTGATCATCAAAATGGATGGTCTGCTGTTCGTAAGTTTGTGCGGCATCGGTGGCTGGTGCCGCTTCAGCGCTTTTAAACATGCGTGCTACCGGCATAGGCTGGTAGTTAGCGACGTGGTAACGAATGCTGTAGACCGACCCAAGTTTAACTTTGAATCCATCAGCCAATGATCCTGCCTGGCTGATAGCATTTTCAATGGCTTTTTTACGCGCCTGCTCACGGTATGTGTCCGGGTTTGCTACCCCGAGTTCCACCGCACGGATCTCGTTTAGACCAGACTTCAGCGCACCATCTAGCAGCTCATTCAACTTATCCAGTTGGCGTAATGTTACCTGAACCTGGCGCACGGCACGGTATCCCTTCAAGACCGCTTCACCGCTTTTCTGGTAATCGTATTCAGGTTGAGTACGAATATTGGCAGCATTGATATCTTTCTTTTCAATGCCACTTTTACGTAAGAAATCAAAATATTGCGCGACCCTGGTATCCGCCTGTTTTTTGGCATCTGCCGCATCTTTGGCAGATACACTGACTTCAATAGCGATAGTGGCAATATCCGGTGTCGCATCAACACTGGCGGTACCGGAGGTGACAACATGCGGCCCTTCTGGCACTTCGGCTGCCTGAACTTGTAGCGCCAAAGGTAACGTCCCTAATCCCATCATTGCGGCCAAAGCCAATGTCTTCAACTTCACAGTGCCTCCTAAGATATACATGGCAAATTATTTATGACAACTCAGTCGACCTCAGCTAGATAACCAGTGAATTCAATCAGCGACAAATACATTTGCAGTTAATTACACTCACTCGAATCTCATTGGCAGCGTGATTAATTTGCTGTCGGTAACCAGATTAACACATCAACCGTAGCATATCTTATGAATCATGGGATTCGGATTAATGATAAAAACTCACAGATTTAGTGCTTGTTGCGCTAGCTGAAAAGCAATAAACCACATTACCCCTCCGACCAACAGATTAATCACCCGCTGCGACGTTGGGCGGTTAAGCCACGGTGATAACCACGCAGCCAATAGCGCGAGGGCAAAAAACCAGGCAATAGAGGCACTCACGGCTCCCAAAGCGAACCAAGGCCGGGAGTCGGGTAATAACTGGCTGCCAAGGCTACCGAGCACCACAAAGGTATCGAGATAGACATGCGGATTGAGCCAGGTTACCGCCAGTAGGGTTATAACTATTGGCCAACGCCCTTGCGCGCCGGTTGCGGCTGCAGATGAGGAGCCCCTCCCACGCCAGGCTGCCATCAATGCGCCCCAGCCGTACCACAGCAGGAAAGCCACACCGCCCCATGTGACCAGTGCCAGTAACAATGGCGAACGGCTCAGCAAAGCACTACCGCCAAAGATCCCCGCACAAATCAAGATAATGTCACTCAGCGCACAAAGTGAGGCACTCATCAAATGGTGCTGACGCTTAATCCCCTGGTTCATCACAAAGGCATTTTGTGGCCCGAGGGGTAAAATCATCGCAGCACTGAGGGCGAAGCCCTGTAAATAGACAGCTAACATACTGTTACCTTTAAATAATACTCAAAACGGGCCGAGAGAATTGGAGAGGAATTAGCAGCATATTACGGGGAGAGCAGCATCAGAGGAAATTGATATTTCTTATCAATAATAAGTAAAACTAATAATGGCTAAGCAAGAGGGAAAACAAGGATGGAAAAAGGAAAAAACGGGCCGATAACGACCCGATTTGACATGGCTATAGCCAAATTGTAAACAACACTACAGCTTCAGGTACGCAGACTAATCTGCCTCAGTTTTTGCTACCTGATGCAAATGCACGTCCATCTGCGGGTAAGGAATGCCAATTTTGTTAGCATCCAACGCACGCTTGAAGTTTTCCATCAGATCCCAATACACATCCATCGCATCGCCATTGGTAGTCCAGACGCGCACCGTGAAGTTAAGGGAAGAGGCAGCCATCTCATTCAAACGCACGGTAACCCCTTTGTCATGCATGATACGTTTATCTGCGGCAATGATGTCACCCAGCACTTTCTTTACCACATCAATATCAGCATCATAGGCAACACCGATGACCATATCGGTACGGCGATTCGGTTCACGGCTGGTATTGATGATGTTATTAGCAATAATTTTGCCGTTGGGTACCACGATGATTTTGTCGTCGACCGTCCGTAGGGTCGTTGAGAAAATTTGCACCTGAACCACAGTACCGGCTACACCGCCCAGATCGACATATTCACCTGCCTTAAATGGACGGAAGGCCACCAGCAGCACTCCGGCGGCAAAGTTTGATAGCGAGCCTTGTAGCGCCAAACCAACAGCTAAACCCGCGGCACCGATAACGGCAATCACCGATGCAGTCTGCACACCCAAACGTCCCAGCACCGCAACGATAGTGAAAGCCAGAATGCTGTAACGCGCCATTGCTGCCAGGAAGTCTGCGACGGTGACATCAATGCCACGTAACTTCATGACCCGACCAAGCATCCGTGACGCAATTTTGGCGATGATTGAACCGACGGTTAAGATAAGTAATGCTGCGACCAGATTAACCGCGTATTGAATCAGCAAATCTTGGTTATTCACCAACCAGGTACTCGCTTCATTGATACCATCAACTACGTTTAATTCTTCCATTTGAATCATCCTACAAAAAGCTCCCTGCGGGAGAGATTACGCAAAAAATCACCGCAAAATGCTGACGGCTACAACTGACAGCCTGTTTAGGGTAACTAACAATGAGCCTGTTGCCAATTTTGGCAGAGAAATTTACGCTGAAATATCAGACTACTCAGTCAATCAAGGCGGCGGAAATGAGGTTAGATTCGTTTTTTGCAAAGAAAAAAGGCCCCAAGGGGCCTTTTAAGTCGGTCAAAGCAGTATCGAATTACAGAACGTCTTTGGCGTTCAGTTCTTCAAAAGCTTTTTCCAGACGAGCAACCATAGTCACCTGTGCAGCACGCAGCCACGCACGTGGGTCGTAGAATTTCTTGTTCGGCTTGTCAGCACCTTCTGGGTTACCCAGTTGGCCTTGCAGATAAGCTTCGTTCTTTTTGTAGTAGCCCAGAATACCTTCCCACGTTGCCCATTGGGTATCGGTGTCGATATTCATTTTAACTACGCCATAGCTAACCGCTTCTTTGATTTCAGCAGCAGTAGAACCTGAACCACCGTGGAATACGAAGTTCAAGCTGTTGTGCGGCAGATTGTGTTTCTTGGAAACATAATCCTGAGAATCACGCAGAATAGTTGGGGTCAGTTTCACGTTACCTGGCTTGTAAACACCGTGTACGTTACCGAAAGAGGCAGCGATGGTGAAACGTGGGCTGATAGCGTTCAGTTTTTCGTAAGCGTAATCAACATCTTGTGGCTGAGTATACAGAGAAGATGCGTCCATATGGCTGTTGTCCACGCCATCTTCTTCACCACCGGTGCAACCCAGTTCGATTTCCAGCGTCATACCCAGTTTCGCCATGCGAGTCAGGTATTTGCTACAAATTTCGATATTTTCTTCCAGGGACTCTTCAGACAGGTCGATCATGTGAGAAGAGAACAGTGGTTTGCCGGTAGCCGCAAAGTGTTTCTCACCTGCGTCCAACAAGCCGTCTAACCATGGCAGCAATTTCTTGGCGCAATGGTCGGTGTGCAGAATAACAGGAACACCATAGTGTTCAGCCATCTGATGGACATGATGTGCACCAGAGATAGCGCCCAGGATTGCAGCACCCTGACCTTCTGCTTTAACGCCTTTACCTGCGATAAATGCTGCACCACCGTTAGAGAACTGAACGATAACTGGCGCACGCACTTTGGCTGCTGTTTCCAGCACTGCGTTAATAGAGTCGGTGCCGACACAGTTAACTGCTGGCAGAGCAAAGTTGTTCTCTTTGGCTACTGCGAACACTTTCTGAACGTCATCACCTGTGATGACACCTGGTTTTACGAAATCAAAAATTTTAGACATGTACGTTGTCCTGTTTCGTCGACTGAAGATAGCAGCTATCCGGTGAGGATAGGCCCTAAATGTAAATCGCCTATACCCGTCATACTTCAAACTGCATGTGCGTTGGCTGCCATCATTCACTCAAGTCATTGAGTTATCTCAACTCCTTGAGTTCATTTCGTTGCCGCCTTCCTGCAACTCGAATTATTTAGGGTATAAAGCCCGCGAGCTTCATTAGCTAAAAGCGAAACGGGCGGCTTTCGCCCCCCGTTATCTAAATTACTGCTTAGCGCGCTCTTCCAGCATCACCACCGCTGGCAGTTTTTTCCCTTCTACGAACTCAAGGAATGCACCACCGCCGGTAGAAATGTAAGAGATTTGGTCAGCAATACCGAACAGATCGATTGCTGCCAGAGTGTCACCACCGCCCGCGATAGAGAATGCGTCACTCTCTGCGATGGCACGAGCGACTATCTCGGTCCCTTTACGGAAATTAGGGAACTCGAATACACCAACCGGGCCATTCCACAGAATGGTTTTGGCATTTTTCAGGATCTCAGCCAGACGTTGTGCAGACTCGTCGCCCAGATCAAGAATTTGTTCGTCATCTTTGATTTGGTTAGCTGGTTTCAGTGTCGCAACAGCAGTTTCAGAGAATTCGGTTGCAACACGCACATCGGTAGGAACCGGGATATCACAAGTTTCCAGCAGGCGCTTGGCTTCTGGAATCAGGTCTGCTTCGTACAGAGATTTACCGACATTGTTGCCTTGAGCTGCAACGAAGGTATTGGCGATACCACCACCAACAATCAGTTGATCGGCGATTTTAGACAGTGCGCCAAGCACGGTCAGTTTGGTTGATACTTTAGAACCACCCACAATGGCAACCATTGGGCGTGCTGGGTTACCCAGCGCTTTACCCAGTGCTTCCAGTTCTGCTGACAACAGCGGGCCGGCACAGGCGATAGGGGCAAATTTACCCACACCGTGAGTAGAAGCTTGTGCACGGTGAGCAGTACCAAACGCATCCATCACATAGACGTCACACAGTGCCGCATATTTCTTAGACAGCGTTTCGTCGTCTTTCTTCTCGCCTTTGTTAAAGCGAACGTTTTCCAGCACAACCAACTCGCCTGCTGCAATTTCAACGCCGTCCAGATAGTCTTTCGCCAGACGTACCGGAGAAGACAGTTTGTCTTTCAGGTAGTTAACTACTGGCAGCAAGGAGAACTCTTCGTTGTACTCGCCTTCGGTCGGGCGACCCAAGTGAGAGGTAACCATTACTTTAGCGCCTTGCTTCAGTGCCGCTTCAATCGTCGGCAGAGATGCACGGATACGCGCATCAGAAGTCACTTTGCCATCTTTTATCGGAACATTGAGGTCCGCACGGATCAGCACGCGTTTGCCAGCCAGATCCAGATCGGTCATCTTAATTACAGACATGGTGAATCCTCTTGTTGATTCTCTTTAAAGTTGCATAAGCTGCACATCAACGCTGATATAACCGCAGTAAAACTGCGGAAAAACAAGACGTTAGCATGCCATACTAGAAACCACTTCGGGCCATCGCCAATGTCGTATCCAACATTCTATTGGCGAAACCCCATTCGTTATCGCACCATACCAAGGTCTTAATCAGGTGCTGCCCACTGACCCGAGTCTGCGTGCAATCGACAATTGCACTGTGCGGATCATGGTTAAAATCGGTCGACACCAAGGGTAATTCCGTATAGTCAACTATACCACGAAATGAACCTCTTGCTGCCTTTTGAAAAAGCTGGTTAACCTCAGCGACACCAACCGGGTTTGTCACGCTAACGCTTAAATCGATAGCGGTTACGTTGATGGTTGGCACCCGTACCGAGATAGCTTCAAACCTGTCACAAAACTTCGGAAAAATACGGGTAATCCCTGCCGCCAGTTTAGTATCAACCGGGATAATTGACTGACTTGCTGCCCGGGTACGGCGTAAATCCTGATGATAAGCATCGATAACGGGTTGATCATTCATTGATGAATGAATGGTGGTCACAGTGCCAGACTCGATACCATAAGCGATATCCAACAACTGAATAATAGGAATAATGCAGTTCGTGGTACAGGAAGCGTTGGAAACAATCCGGTGCTCCGCCAGTAAATCTTGATGGTTTACACCATAGACTACTGTTGCGTCTAAATCATTGCCGCCAGGATGGGCAAACAGTACCTTTTTGGCACCGGAGGCAATATGAGCCTCGCCATCGGCACGGCTGCCATACACGCCGCTACAATCTAGAACAACATCAATTCCTAACTCACCCCAAGGTAACTGCTCTATTTCTGGCTGATGTATCAGCCGGATGATATCGTCACCGACGTACAAATTGTCACATTCCTGACGAACATCCCAGGCAAACCGGCCATGGCTGGAGTCATACTTCAGTAAATGGGCCATCCCTTGTGCATTAGCCAACTCATTAATAGCAACTACTGAAATTTCTGCCCGGCGACCCGATTCATACAATGCGCGTAAAACGCTACGGCCAATACGGCCAAAGCCATTTATCGCTATGCGGATTGTCATGTTACTCCCTGTTTCTGGTTATTATCATGCAACCCCATAGCGTACTGCACCGTACTCTAAGATGTTAATCGTCTTATCACAATTCAGCCAGAATACTTCCGGCGTTTTCCTCAGCTAATTTTACTGAAACTGAAAATCAATCATGACTGAAACGCTTCAGCCAGAATAAACCAAACTAATCATAAAAGGAATATCTGCCTGATAAAGGGCACAATACATCCATCAATTGGCGAAAAAAAAGACCGCAGAAGCGGTCTTTTAACAGGTGTATTACCGGGATTGTCATCACCGTTTACACCCGGTATACCCTTTGGCTTGGAACTGCTGGAATGCTAGCGGCACCACCAAGTTTTTTGGGCATATTTCATAGTAACCCAGTCTCTTATTTCAATAGCGCCTGAGCTTTCGCTACCACGTTTTCAACAGTGAAACCAAATTCTTTAAACAGCAATTCTGCTGGTGCAGATTCACCGAAGGTGGTCATACCAACCACCGCGCCATTCAGGCCAACGTATTTGTACCAGTAATCGGCAATACCGGCTTCAACGGCAACGCGCGCGCTAACCGCTGCTGGCAATACAGATTCACGGTAAGCGGCGTCTTGTTTGTCGAATGCATCAGTTGATGGCATAGAAACAACACGCACTTTGTGGCCTGCGCCGGTCAGTTGATCTGCTGCTGCCACTGCCAGTTCAACTTCAGAACCGGTAGCAATGAAGATCAGTTCAGGCTGGCCTGCACAATCTTTCAGTACATATGCGCCTTTAGCGATATTGGCTAACTGCTCAGCAGTACGTGGCTGTTGTGCCAGATTCTGACGGGAGAAGATCAGTGCACTCGGGCCATCTTTGCGTTCCAGCGCATACTGCCATGCCACCGCAGACTCAACCTGGTCACAAGGACGCCAGGTGCTCATGTTTGGTGTTACACGCAGGCTGGCCATCTGCTCAACCGGCTGATGGGTTGGGCCATCTTCGCCCAGACCAATAGAGTCATGGGTGTAAACGAATATGCTGCGGATTTTCATCAGAGCAGCCATACGCACCGCGTTACGGGCATATTCCACAAACATCAGGAAGGTTGCGCCGTAAGGAATGAAACCACCGTGCAGAGCAATACCGTTCATGATGGCAGACATACCAAATTCACGGACGCCGTAGTGAATGTAGTTACCCGCCAGATCATCGCTCAGTGATTTAGAACCAGACCAGATAGTCAGGTTACTCGGTGCCAGGTCAGCAGAGCCGCCCAAGAATTCAGGTAATACTTTACCGAAGGCTTCCAGCGCATTTTGTGATGCTTTGCGGCTGGCAATCTTGGCAGGATTAGCTTGCAATTGTTCGATGAAATTCTTGGATTCAGTCGCCCAGTTAGCAGGCAATTCACCGCTGACACGACGTTTGAATTCAGCAGCCAGTTCTGGATAAGCTTTGGCATAAGCTGCGAACTTCTCGTTCCAGGCAGCTTCTTTTGCCTGACCGGCTTCTTTAGCATCCCACGCAGCATAGATATTTTGTGGGATTTCAAATGCAGGGTATTTCCACCCCAATGCTTCACGGGTAGCAGCAACTTCATCAGCACCTAATGGTGCACCGTGTGAGTCATGCGTACCGGCTTTCTTCGGTGAGCCAAAACCGATAATGGTTTTGCACATCAGCAGTGAAGGTTTGTCGCTAACTTTGTGAGCTTCTTCGATAGCCGCTTTGATTGAATCAGCATTATGGCCATCAACACCACGAACCACATGCCAACCGTAAGCTTCGAAACGAGCCGCCGTGTCGTCAGTGAACCAGCCTTCAACGTGACCATCGATAGAGATACCGTTGTCGTCATAGAAAGCGGTCAGTTTGCCCAGCTTCATGGTGCCAGCCAGAGAGCACACCTCGTGGGAGATACCTTCCATCATGCAGCCATCACCCATAAATGCGTAGGTGTGATGATCAACAACGTCATGGCTTGGGCGGTTAAACTGTGCGGCCAGCGTGCGTTCTGCAATGGCGAAACCAACAGCATTCGCAATGCCCTGACCCAGCGGGCCGGTGGTAGTTTCTACGCCAGCGGTATAGCCATATTCAGGGTGACCAGGCGTTTTAGAGTGTAACTGACGGAAGTTTTTCAGCTCTTCCATCGGCAAATCATAGCCAGTGAGATGCAGCAAGCTATAGATCAACATGGAGCCGTGACCATTCGATAACACGAAACGGTCGCGATCAGCCCAGTGTGGGTTGGTTGGGTTATGGTTCAAATAGTCACGCCACAAAACTTCGGCGATATCTGCCATACCCATAGGGGCGCCGGGGTGGCCGGAATTCGCTTTCTGCACTGCGTCCATGCTTAGTGCGCGGATCGCGTTGGCAAGCTCTTTACGAGAGGACATGTTTTACTCCAGGTCGGATTAAAAAAAAGCGTTCAAGTTTACCATTTTCTCAGACTCAGCATTGAAACGGCAATCACTAAAACTAAATGAGCTAAAACTTCCATATTTTCAGAATAAAGCTATAGCTGTAACGATTGAGTCGCGTTACCCTCGCTGCGTTTTTAGCCACACAATGAGTGTATTAACCACTCTGTCGGCTGGCAGTGTTCGTTTTTGCAAACAAACCGATATAAACCATACGTTGCAACGAATATTTCGGGCAAGACCTATTGCCGACAGAGTAGAACAACCGTCGTCGATTCAACAGCGATTAATGCAATAGTTAATAAGAATGTAACAGTGACTGTTGGCGAATAATGATGGATAGATAACGCAACTGATACGTTATCATCACGAAGAGAACGGTCCTCTCCAATAATAAAATGGCATAACCACAGGAAGAAAGTGTTATGAAAATTCGTACCTCAATGATTGCACTGAGCCTTACAGCGCTGCTTAGCGGCTGCCAGAATATGAATACTGATGGCTTAATGCAGTCAGGCGCACAGGCATTTCAAGCGGCAACCTTGAATGATGCTGATGTAAAAATGCTCAGCGAAAAATCTTGCGCTGAAATGGATCAGAAAGCGCAGATAGCGCCAACAGACAGTACCTATGCCAAACGGTTGGTGAAAATTTCAGCCGCATTAGGCGATAACATTAATGGTACGCCAGCTAACTATAAGGTGTATGTCACAAAGGATGTGAATGCCTGGGCCATGGCAAATGGTTGTATTCGTGTCTATAGCGGCCTGATGGACATGATGACCGACAATGAAGTGGAAGGTGTACTCGGTCATGAGATGGGCCATGTGGCATTGGGGCATACCCGTAAAGCGATGCAAGTGGCCTATGGCACGACAGCCCTGCGTACCGCAGCCAGTTCCGCGGGCGGGATTGCCGGGCAGTTATCTCAGTCTCAGTTAGCAGATATTGGCGAGAAATTAGTTAACGCTCAATTTTCACAGAAACAAGAAAGCGAAGCGGATGATTACTCATTCGATTTGTTGAAAAAACGCGGTATCGATCCAAATGGTTTAGTCACTAGCTTTGAAAAATTGGCAACCATGGAAGCAGGCCGTACCAGCAGCATGTTTGACGATCATCCGTCATCACAAGCGCGGGCTGATCATATTCGCCAACGTATTGCTGCTGAGAAGTAAACCCCGTCAATTATCACTGTATAACGCCCGTGATTTTTGCGGGCGTTACTCTCTTATTACTAAATATTACCCGCCACTATCTACGTCCAGATTTACCTCAATCTGATCACCTTTAATGCGCACTGGATAGGTTGCTAAATCCCTATCGCCTGGCTCACGCAAGCACTGGCCGGTCCGCACATCAAACAATGCACCGTGTAATGGGCATTCAACGGTTTCTCCATCCATAAAGCCCTGACTTAACAATGCATTGGCATGAGGGCAAATGTCTTCCATCGCAAAATACTCACCATCAATGACATAGACGCCAATCCTTTTATCATCAATCTGCGCTGAGAAAGGAAAATCGGGCTTGACGTAATTTACCTTACAAACACTGACCCATCCCATTCAAGCACCTCTCAGATAAGCATCATAAATGACCAATATTAGTGTGGTTGATATTTGGACAATCACCAGTGACAGGGGCAAACAAAAAGGGCAAACCTGAGTTTGCCCTTAATATAGAGAGACTTCTTGCGTTGAAAAAGCAGCCGTTAGCCGTTATTCATCTTCGAGATAAGTATAACCGTACAGACCTGCTTCGAACTCTTCCATAAACTGCGCCTGCAACTCGGTATCTAGATCAGTTTCTTTCACCTGATCACGGAATTGGTTCAACAATTTCTCAGGGTTCAACTGAACATATTCCAGCATATCTGCGACGGTATCACCTTCGTCAGTCTGCTCAACTTCAACCGTGCCGTCTGGGAATACATACACATCAACCGCGGCAGTATCACCAAACAAGTTATGCATATTGCCCAGAATCTCTTGATAGGCACCAACCATAAAGAAGCCCAACAATGGCGGGTTTTCAGCATCATATGGCGGCATCGGCATGGTGGTTGCTACCCCATCGCCGTCAATATAATGGTCGATAGTACCGTCTGAGTCACAAGTAATATCCAGCAATACCGCGCGGCGTTCTGGTGGCTTATCTAACCCTTCCAGTGGCAACACTGGGAATAACTGATCGATACCCCAGGCATCCGGCATAGATTGGAACAGCGAGAAATTCACGTACAGCTTGTCGGCCATACGCTCTTGCAGCTCATCAATGATTGGCCGGTGTGCACGGTTGCTTGGGTCCAGTTGCTTCTGGATATCATTGCAGATACTCAGGTACATCTGTTCCGCCCAGGCACGTTGTGTCAGGTCCAGTATCCCATGGGCATATTGACTATGCACATCATGTAAATCCATTTGACTGTCGTGCAGCCATTCGCGCAGAGAGCGGCGGTTTTCCGGCTCTTGCATTTCCAGCCAGGTATCCCACAGGCTTATCAGCGCACGAGGTGCATCTTCTTCCGGTGGCTGTGGCTCATTAAATTCATTGCGTTCTACGCCGATCACATTGGAAACCAGCACGGTATGGTGCGCGGTGACTGCGCGGCCCGATTCCGTAATCACGGTAGGATGCGGCAGGCCATGTTCATTACAAGCATCACCAATACCCCAGATAACGTTGTTGGCATATTCATTCAGGCCATAGTTTACTGAGCAATCGGACTGAGAACGCGTCCCTTCGTAATCCACCCCCAAACCACCACCCACATCGAAGCACTGGATATTGACACCCAGCTTGTGTAATTCCACATAGAAACGTGCGGACTCACGAACCCCGGTGGAGATATCACGGATGTTAGATAGCTGAGATCCCAAATGGAAATGCAGTAATTGCAGGCTTTCGAGACTATTGGCGTCACGCAGCATATCAACCAATTGCAGCACTTGGGTGGCAGACAAACCAAATTTAGATTTCTCACCACCGCTAGCCTGCCATTTACCGGAACCTTGTGATGCCAGGCGCGCACGAACACCCAGGCGCGGAACCACATTCAAGCGTTCGGCTTCTTCCAATACCATTTTGATTTCTGACATCTTTTCGATGACCAGATAAACCTTATGGCCCAGTTTTTCGCCGATTAATGCCAGACGAATATATTCACGATCTTTATAGCCGTTACAAACGATAACCGAACGGGTCATACCTGCATGGGCCAAAACCGCCATCATTTCAGCTTTAGAGCCAGCTTCCAGCCCCAACGGCTCACCAGAATTGACTAAAGACTCAATAACCCGGCGATGCTGGTTTACTTTAATCGGGTAAACCAGGAAGTAGTCGCCTTCATAGCCAAATGACTCACGCGCACGTTTAAATGCACCGTTAATTGAGCGTAGGCGATGTTGTAAAATTTGTGGGAAACAGAATAATGCAGGCAGACGTTGCCCCTGCTCGAGCTGCATTCCTTTGACCAGTTGCGCCAGATCGACACGCGCCTCACGAACATCTGGATCAGGGCAAACGCTGATATGACCCAACTCGTTGACGTCATAATAGTTGCCACCCCAATAGGCGACGTTATACGTGCTCAGCATCTTGCTGGCATTACGGTCATTCATGGCAACCTCCTGCATAGAGCGTAAAGAAACATGTGCGCCCGCTGCTGACGGACGGCCAATCAAGTTATCATCAGACATAATTCGCCTCTATTGCGATACTGACGATAAAGTCAGCCACTATCGCAGCTACAACCAGCAAGGACAACCCACGTGGACGCCGAATCGGCAGAATATTACGCTGCAAAGCGCTATCCACAAGTGGTTTATCACTCAGCTATTCATTACCCAAAAGGGTAAAACACGTTTAAATGGAAAATACGTCCGACTGTAAATACGTATTGAGATTTTGTGAATCGGATTAGCCGCAAAGTGGTCAGGCTAGCCGAATTCAGTGCTTCAGGCGGCTGTTAACCTGCCCGCGAATCCTGAGACGCACCCATGTGGGTGTAACATCGCCTTGATGGAGTACAAGAAAGGAAGGTTGCAAAGGGGGATTGAACGTCAGAACGACGTAGCTGTTGATGTGCAGCAACCAGTTGACAACGGATCATTAATCCAACCACCTCCACGCATGCCGCTCAGATTGAACGGACAAGACTTTAAATAAACCCGTCATCTTTCAAGTTACAGGGGAAATAGCTGCATATTGAAATCTATTGGGTATAGACAGATTAAGTAACAGTTTGATGACGCCGCTATTTTCATGCCCATTCACGGTTAAACACCTGAGTGCAAAACTCTGCAAATGTAACAATGAGCTAATGTCATCCTCTGCCATCTTCATCATTGCATATCAAATAAGCTGCGCGCGCAGTTTATACCTATAACGCGAGCAAAATGCAAAATGAAAATAGCGTGTATACCCTAAATAATTCGAGTTGCAGGAAGGCGGCAAGCGAGATAATCCCGATGAACTTACTGTCGCAAGTGATTCGGGTTATTGAGTGTAGCCAACGCACATGCAGCTTGAAGTATGACGGGTATAACTGTATCAAGCGGTAAATAAACACCATGACAACCAAAGCAAGAAATATCTTGATGCAAAAAGGGCTGGCATTAAGAGTAAAAGCTGACCTAAAATAGACGTCCAGATGTTAATACATCCAAACATTTTAATTGCTAGAATGCTACGTGTGCGACAAATCATGCAAGGCTTCTAAATTTATACGCCCAAAAAACTTGGCGTTGCGGGTGGGCAGCAGACGAACCAGCCCGATGAGCTTACTCAAATGAGTGGTTCGGAGGACTGCGTGCAGCTAACAACCAGGCAGCTTCAAGTACGAATGGGATCGACTGCTAAAGGCTTTGCCTAAAGAGGCGTTGTAAAACGTCAACGTATCAGAAGACTTAACCAAACGTAGGCTTCTGTTGCCTGGCACCCAACGCTATGCAGTGACTTTTCACTTGTATTCAAGGTAAAGAAAATAATGGCTAAACACTTATTTACGTCGGAATCTGTTTCTGAAGGACATCCAGACAAAATTGCTGATCAGATTTCAGATGCGGTACTGGACGCAATTCTTGAGCAAGACCCAAAAGCGCGTGTTGCCTGCGAGACCTATGTCAAAACGGGTATGGTATTAGTTGGCGGTGAAGTTACCACTAACGCATGGGTAGATATCGAAGAGATCACCCGTAAAACCGTGCGCGAAATCGGTTATGTTAATTCTGAGATGGGTTTTGATGCTAACTCTTGCGCCGTTTTAAGTGCGATTGGGAAGCAGTCACCTGATATTAATCAGGGTGTTGACCGTTCAGACCCCTTAGAACAAGGCGCGGGTGATCAGGGCCTGATGTTCGGCTATGCCACTAACGAAACCGACGTTTTAATGCCTGCACCTATTACCTATGCACACCGTTTGGTAAAGCGTCAGGCTGAAGTGCGTAAAAATGGCACCTTGCCATGGCTGCGCCCGGATGCAAAAAGCCAGATTACCTTCCAGTATGATAACGGCAAGATTGTCGGTATTGATGCGGTTGTTCTGTCGACGCAGCATTCAGAAGATATCAGTCTGAAAGATTTACAAGAAGCGGTGATGGAAGAGATTATCAAGCCGGTTCTACCTGTTGAGTGGCTCACCGCAGCTACCAAATATCATATCAACCCGACAGGCCGTTTCGTTATCGGTGGCCCAATGGGCGACTGTGGTCTGACTGGGCGTAAAATCATTGTTGATACCTACGGCGGCATGGCTCGTCATGGGGGCGGTGCATTCTCCGGTAAAGATCCATCCAAAGTTGACCGCTCAGCAGCATATGCTGCCCGTTATGTAGCGAAAAATATTGTTGCGGCTGGCCTGGCTGACCGTTGCGAGATTCAGGTTTCATACGCCATTGGTGTGGCAGAACCTACCTCCATCATGGTGGAAACATTCGGCACGGGTAAGGTCTCTGAGGATCAATTGATTACCTTGGTACGTGAATTCTTCGAACTGCGCCCTTATGGCTTGATTCAGATGCTGGATCTGTTGCATCCGATCTATCAAGCAACCGCAGCTTATGGTCACTTTGGTCGTGAAGAATTCCCTTGGGAAAAAACCGACAAAGCCGCCTTGCTGCGTGAGGCTGCTGGCTTGAAATAAGTTTCAACCGTTAAGCGCTGAACAGCAAAAACCCCGCCTGGCGGGGTTTTTTATATTTAACGAGCACGCTCTAGTAGGCTAAATATTGCCATTCCCGCCACCATCGCGGCGACAAAGATAACCCCTTTGAACATCCCTGCGCCCAGCAATACCAGTGCCGGCCCAGGGCATATCCCCGCCAATCCCCAACCGACGCCAAACAACAGGCTACCGCCAATTAACCGCCGATCAATACGATTAGAGGTTGGCAATTGCAAGGGTTGCCCCAGCAAACTGACTTTACGTTTTTTGGCCCAGGTAAAACCGAGTAGCGCGATAGCCACTGCGGCTGCCATCACCAATGCCAATGACGGGTCCCATAAACCTCTAATGTCGAGAAAACCTAAGACCTTGGCAGGGTTGGCCATACCTGCAACTATCAGGCCCAAACCAAATATCAGCCCGGCCAACAGCGAGAAAAATAGATTCATATTCTGTTCCTAAGCAAATAGATGGCGAACCAGCCCCACAGTGATAAAGCCGGTAAACATAAAGCTCAATGTCGCCACCAGTGAACGTGGCGAGAAACGAGCTAGCCCACAGACGCCATGCCCACTGGTACATCCGGCACCATAGCGCGTCCCAATTCCTACCAGCAATCCGGCTAAAATCAGAGTGGGCAAAGCTGCATCAATTTGGATAACCGGTAACGCGGTAAACAGCGAATAAACCAAAGGTGAAATAACCAAACCAATGATGAATGCCATACGCCAGCCGCGATCCCCTGCTTTTGGCGAAAGTAAGCCCCCCAAAATGCCACTAATACCAGCAATCCGGCCAGTGGCTAACAATAGAAACGTTACTGCAACGCCCAATACTGCCCCTCCGGCCAGTGCACTGTAAGGGGTAAAGTTAATCCAATCGATAGTCATATTGCCTCCTTCTCTTGTGGGCAATAAAGCTGATAGAGCAGCTCCAACAGTGCCAAAACTTTACTATCGGCGATTGAGTAAAATATCCGCTTACCGTCGCGGCGAGTGTTCACTAGCCCATCACTACGCAGCACACCAAGCTGTTGTGATAACGTTGGTTGATGAATCCCCAATGCGGTTTCTAATTCACCTACTGCTTTTTCTCCCTGGCTCAATTGGCACAGTAAGAGCAAACGATCCTCATTTGACAGCACCCGTAATACATCACCAGCCGCTGCTGCCGCTTGCCTCATAAGATCCATGCTGATCATTTGATGGTTATTCATAAGCCCTTCGGATAACTAGATTTCATTATATATTTTTATATTATATGTTTTTATATAATAATCTACTCAAAATAGTCCTGCCTACTGGCTTGCATCTGCTTATCGACCGTTTTATTCTTCGGCGATATGAGTACACAACGAATCCCAATCGCGTTACAGCAAGCCGTTATGCGCTGCCTGCGCCACAAATTGCAGTTAGCGAATCAACATCTTGGCACCGCCTACTCGGAGCCGAAAATCAATTATCATCAACGCGGCACTAGCGCGGGTAGTGCCTATCTGCAATCCTTCGAGATTCGTCTTAACCCTGTATTGTTACTGGAAAATCAGCAGGACTTTATCGAGGAAGTGGTGCCGCACGAACTGGCTCACTTGCTGGTTTATCGCCAATTTGGCCGAGTTGCTCCCCATGGTAAAGAGTGGCGCTGGATGATGGAGCAGGTATTGCAAGTCCCCGCCAGCCGCACCCACCAGTTTGAAGTCGCCTCGGTGCGCAGTAAGACCTTCAATTATCAGTGCAAATGCCAGCAACATGCATTAACCATTCGTCGCCACAATAAAGTACAGCGCGGCGAGAGCGAATATCGCTGCCGCCACTGTGGTGAAAAGCTGCAATTTAACGCGCTAAAAAGCTGTTAGGAATTGGTGTTACTTGTTATAAAACAGCATGTTAATTTGCTATCCATCAGTATTATCTATAACCTGCCTGCTTTTCATCATCGGGCTGTTTTGAGATATGTTACGCAATATTCTATTCTTGCTGGTTTTATCCTCCTCGTTGCTTCCTCTGGTCAGTCACAGTCAAAGCATTAATAACTTTTCTCAGGCCAAAGCGGTCGCTGTAAAAATTAATCAGGATGCCCCCAGCAGTTTTTACTGCGGATGCAAAATTGATTGGCAAGGTAAGAAAGGTATTCCTGACCTGAAAAGTTGTGGCTATCAACCAAGAAAAAACGCCCAGCGAGCAGCAAGGATCGAGTGGGAGCATGTGGTTCCGGCTTGGCAATTTGGCCACCAGCGCCAATGCTGGCAACAAGGTGGCCGCAAAAACTGCACTAAAGATCCCATCTATCGTCAAATAGAAACTGATCTGCATAATCTGCAACCGGCTATTGGCGAAGTGAATGGTGACCGCAATAACTTCATGTATTCCCAATGGAATGGCGGCCAGGGCCAATACGGTCAATGTGATATGAAAATTGATTTTAAAAATAAACTGGCAGAGCCGCCAGCGCGTGCTCGCGGAGCAATTGCCCGCACCTATTTTTATATGCGCGATCAATATCAACTGCGACTTTCCAGCCAACAAAGCAAGCTGTTTGAGGTCTGGAACCGCCAGTACCCTGTCACCAACTGGGAATGCCAACGTGATGAGCGGATAGCGAAAGCTCAGGGTAATCATAACCCTTATGTACAACGGGCTTGCCAGCAGCAAAAAGGCTAATCTAGTATATGGGTTGATACTTCCCTGCCTCTGGTCTCCTTAGGCACTTATTTATTTCGCGTGGCACCACTCGCTGCGCGGTATGTTTTCGTTTCAGGACTTAGAGCAACCCATGCGCATACCCCGCATTTATCATCCACAGCCTTTGCAGGCGAATACCGAACTGGCGTTGAGCGATGAGGCAGCCAATCATGTAGGCCGCGTGCTCCGTATGGTTGAGGGGCAAAGCCTGCAACTATTTGATGGTAGCAATCAGGTCTTCGCTGCCGAAATTGTCCGCTCAGATAAAAAAAATCTGCGGGTTCGGCTTGGTGAAGGGCAATTGGAAGACCGTGAATCACCACTGAGCTTACATTTGGGTCAGGTGATCTCCCGGGGCGAGAAAATGGAATTTACCGTGCAGAAATCGATTGAGCTGGGTGTCAATGTGATTACTCCGCTGTTTTCTGAACGTTGTGGGGTTAAGCTCGATGGCGAGCGTTTAGTGAAGAAACTCCAGCAGTGGCAGAAAATTGCTATCGCTGCCTGCGAGCAGTGTGGCCGCAATAGGATCCCGGAAATCCGCAACGCCATGCAACTATCAGACTGGTGTGCTGAGCAGGATGATAGCCTGAAACTGAATCTGCATCCGCGCGCCAGCAACAGCATCAATACCCTTCCCCCTACACTCAACAACGTGCGTTTGTTGATTGGCCCGGAGGGCGGCCTCTCTGCCGATGAAATTGCCATGACCTCGCGCCTTGGATTTACTGATATCCTGCTAGGTCCACGAGTTCTACGTACCGAAACTACAGCTCTTACCGCAATCACTGCTTTACAGGTGCGGTTTGGTGATCTGGGATAAAATTCGTTCCCATTAGGAGAGAAGAATGATCAAGCTCGGCATCGTAATGGACCCAATCTCGTCCATTAATATCAAGAAAGACTCCAGCTTCGCCATGCTGTTGGAAGCACAGCGCCGCGGTTGGGAACTGCATTACATGGAGATGGGCGACCTGTACTTACAGGGTGGTGAAGGCCGAGCCAGTACCCGTCTACTCAGCGTAAAACAGGATAAAGAGAGTTGGTTCAGTTTCGACGCTGAACAGGATATTCCCCTGCACGACCTTGATGTCATCCTGATGCGCAAAGATCCGCCGTTTGATACTGAATTCATCTACGCCACCTATATTCTGGAGCGCGCAGAAGATAAGGGCACACTGGTAGTGAACAAGCCGCAGAGCCTGCGTGACTGTAATGAGAAGCTGTTTACCGCCTGGTTCCCTGAATTAACGCCGGATACTCTGGTCAGCCGCAATAAAGACCGCATTCGTAAATTCCATCAAAAACACGGTGATATCATTCTGAAACCGCTGGATGGGATGGGAGGGACCTCAATCTTCCGTGTGAAACAAGATGATCCTAACCTGTCGGTGATTATTGAAACGCTGACCGAATTGGGCAGCCGATTCTGCATGGCGCAGAACTTCCTGCCCGCCATTAAAGAAGGCGATAAACGGGTCTTGGTGGTTGACGGCGAGCCGGTGCCTTACTGCCTGGCACGTATCCCGGCGCAAGGTGAAACCCGTGGTAATCTGGCGGCCGGCGGCCGAGGCGAAGCTCGTCCACTTAGTGAGAGCGACTGGGCGATTGCCCGCGCTGTCGCACCGGTACTGAAGCAGAAAGGCTTAATTTTCGTCGGGTTAGATATTATCGGCGATCGTCTGACTGAAATTAACGTCACCAGTCCGACCTGCATCCGTGAAATTGAAGCTGCCTTCCCGGATGTGTCCATTACCAAAATGCTGATGGATGCAATCGAAGCGCGGTTAGCTAATAAATAAACCAGATACCCTCCCCAAAGTCATGGGTGTTGCAGGCAGGCGGTAAGAGAGTAACAAATCGGTCAGGAACCGATTTGAACAGCATTTATGCTAGCCCGCAGGGTGAGCCTCAAGGATGAGGCTCATTAATCCCGATGAGCTTACGCAGTTAAGTGATTCGGGTGCGTGAACGCAGCCAACACCCCTGCGGCTTCAAGGACGAAGGATCCCCCCAAAGTCATTGGAGTTGCAGGTAGGCGGCAAGAGAGTAACAAATCGGTCAGGAACCGATTTGAACAGCATTTATGCTAGCCCGCAGGGTGAGCCTCAAGGATGAGGCTCATTAATCCCGATGAGCTTACGCAGTCAAGTGATTCGGGTGCGTGAACGCAGCCAACACCCCTGCGGCTTCAAGGACGAAGGGGATCCGTGACTTTATTGGCATTTATCCGCATACTGACAAAAGTTCACCCCTTAACTCAGCGAATCCCCTATATAACATAATGAATTTACAGCATCATTTTCTTATCGCTATGCCTTCACTCCAGGACCCCCTATTTATGCGCTCGGTTATTTACATCTGCGAGCATAGCCAAGAGGGCGCAATGGGCTTAGTGATAAACAAACCTATGGAACAGTTCACGGTAGAAACTGTGCTGGAAAAACTGAAAATCAGCCCTTCACCGCGAGACCCGGCGATACGTCTGGATAAACCGGTATTAACCGGTGGGCCACTGGCAGAGGATCGGGGGTTTATCCTGCATTCACCACGGGAGGGATTCGGCTCCAGTATTCCTATCTCAGCCGATACGATGATAACCACCTCCAAAGATGTATTGGAGACCCTAGGGACGCCAGAACAACCTAAAAATCTACTGGTGGCATTGGGTTATGCAGGCTGGCAAAAGGGGCAACTAGAGCAGGAATTGCTGGATAACACCTGGTTGACGATTGAGGCTGATACCAACATTCTGTTCCACACGCCAATTGCAGAACGTTGGCAAGCTGCGGCCAACAAGTTGGGTATCAATATCTTTAATATTGCTCCGCAAGCAGGACACGCCTAATGGCTAATCGCACGATTGTTGCCTTTGATTTTGGGACTAAAAGTATCGGCGTAGCTATTGGCCAAGAAGTGACCGGCACTGCCCGCGCACTAACGTCATTTAAAGCGCAGGATGGCACGCCAGACTGGCAGAAAGTCGAAAAACTGCTGAAAGAGTGGCAACCTGATTTAGTCGTTGTCGGACTGCCGCTGAATATGGATGGCACCGAGCAACCCCTAACTACCCGCGCGCGCAGGTTTGCCAACCGCTTACATGGCCGCTTTGGTGTACAAATAGCCTTACAGGATGAACGCCTCAGCACCGTAGAAGCCCGCGCCAACTTATTTGACAGTGGCGGCTACCGTGCTTTGGATAAAGGCAGTGTCGATGCTGCATCTGCGGTCATTATTCTGGAAAGTTGGTTTGATGAACAGGCTGGCTGAATAGGTTTTTATTCAGCTTCAGATACGGTTACCCAGATTATGTTTCCACCGTCTGGTTTGGCAATCCCCCGCATATCGTGACACCTGTACCCACAGGATTGTATACTGAACCTATGCCAATCAGCGGCTCAAATATTGCACACCCCATGCGGGTGTTTTTTACATTTATTGAGGTTTTCTCATGACAAAAGTGACTGTTGCTGCGACCCAAATGGCTTGCTCTTGGGACCTACCTAAGAACATTGAAAATGCCGAGAAACTGGTACGTCAAGCGCATGCCAAAGGTGCACAGATCATCCTGATTCAGGAGCTGTTTGCCGCACCTTATTTCTGTATTGATCAAAGCCCGGAACACTATGCACTGGCCCAAGAGCTGGATAGTAGCCCGTTAATTAAGCACTTCGCCAAGTTGGCAGCCGAGCTGGAAGTAGTGTTACCGCTGAGCTTCTTTGAGAAAGCCAACAATGCTTATTATAACTCGCTGGTTATGATTGATGCTGATGGCTCGGTGTTAGATGTATACCGTAAGACCCATATTCCTAACGGCCCGGCTTATCAGGAAAAACAATTCTTTATTCCGGGCGATACCGGTTTTAAAGTCTGGCAAACTCGTTATGCCAAAGTAGGCGTTGGCATCTGTTGGGATCAGTGGTTCCCGGAAACGGCCCGTAGCCTGGCACTGCTTGGTGCGGAAATCATCTTCTACCCGACCGCGATTGGTTCTGAACCTGCCTATCCTGAAATCGATAGCCAACCACACTGGACCCGCGTACAGCAGGGCCACGCCGCTGCAAACCTGGTGCCCGTAATTGCATCTAACCGTATCGGTACCGAGAAAAGTAAATTTATAGCGGGCCTGGAAATGACCTTCTACGGATCTTCGTTCATTGCTGACCAGACTGGCGCTCTGCTGGCTCAGGCCAACAAAACGGATGAGGCTGTTTTGGTACATGAATTTGATTTACAAGAAATCGCTGCCCAGCGCGCTTCATGGGGCTTGTTCCGCGATCGCCGCCCAGAAATGTATCAAGCTTTAGCCACTTCTGACGGCAAGACCCGGAGATAATTTATGTCTGCACAAGATGCGATTTTACAAGCTTCAGCTTCACAAGCCCTACCCGGCACACCACAGCAGGATGGCTTCTTTATGCCTGCCGAGTGGGCAAAGCAGGATGCGGTCTGGATGCTGTGGCCATACCGTCAAGATAACTGGCGTGGCAAGGGGGCTCCCGCTCAGCAGACGTTTGCCAAAGTTGCTGAGGCCATCAGCGGTACAACCCCCGTATTTATGGGCGTGCCAGCTGAATTTATGGCTCAGGCTAAAGCAACCCTGCCTGCTAACGTAACATTGGTCGAAATGGCCAGTGATGATGCCTGGATGCGTGACACCGGCCCGACGATGGTGATTAACGGTAGCGGTGAACGCCGCGCTGTGGATTGGCAGTTCAACGCATGGGGCGGCCTTAACGGTGGCCTGTATGCCAACTGGCAACAAGATGAGAAAGTTGCCGTTCAAGTGAGTGACTTCCTGCATAACGCCTATTACAGCGCCCCACTGGTATTAGAAGGTGGTTCGATTCATACCGATGGTGAAGGCACTTTGCTAACCACCGCTGAATGTTTGCTGAATCCAAACCGCAATCCGCATCTGAATCAAGCGCAGATTGAACAGTTATTGCGTGAATACCTGGGTGTTACACACTTCATCTGGTTGCAAGATGGCGTCTATAACGATGAAACTGATGGTCATATCGACAATATGTGCTGTTTTGTTCGCCCGGGTGAAGTTGCCCTACATTGGACCGACGATCAACAAGATCCACAGTACGCACGATCAGTTGCTGCTTTTGATGTGTTATCCAATGCGGTTGATGCCAAAGGCCGCAAGCTAAAAATCTGGAAACTACCGGCTCCCGGCCCACTGTATAACACCGAAGAAGAGACTTTCGATGTGCTATCCAGCGATGCGGTTCCCCGTACCGCTGGTGAACGACTGGCTGGCTCTTACGTCAACTTTTTGATCAGTAACCAACAAATCATTTACCCGTTGTTAGATTACCGTACCGATGGCGTGGCGCAAGATCTGTTGCAGCAGATGTTCCCAGACTTTGTGATTACCGGTGTTCCCGCCCGAGAGATCCTGCTCGGTGGGGGGAATATTCACTGTATTACTCAGCAGATCCCGTCAGCATAATTACCCTTCTTACTTGGAGCCGTGGCAGTGTTAGCGGCTCTCATTCACCCGAATCACTTACTGTTGGTTAGCGGCGCTATGTTAATTGGCTAACATTATTCTCTGCCAATATCCCCTGCCTCTCCCGCCGCACCATCCCTTGCTCAAAGGTTTGCATCCCCCATTGCGCGCCAGCTTGTATCACATTCGGGAGCTGATAGGATTTACCTTCACGAATCAAATGGCTGACGGCAGTGGTTTGTATCAGAATTTCAAAAACGGCAATGCGCCCACCGGCTGTTTTATTACATAACTTTTGTGCGATAACCGCACGTAAGCTCGCTGCCAATTGTGCCTGAATAGTGGCTTTCTCTGCCGCAGGGAAAACATCTACCAGCCGATCAATTGCCTGTGTTGCTGTACGAGTATGTAGCGTAGCCAGCACCAAATGCCCCGTTTCAGCGGCAGTCAGAGCTAAACGAATCGTATCCAGATCACGTAACTCACCCAACAAAATGATATCGGGATCCTGACGCAATGCTCCAGTTAAGGCATGACTAAAAGATTGGGTATGGCTCCCCAGCTCCCGTTGCTGGATCAAACATGAAAGACTGCTATGAACAAACTCAATCGGATCTTCAAGCGTAATGATATGACGAGCCTGATGCTGATTGATGGCACTGATCATCGCGCTTAATGTCGTGGACTTACCACTGCCTGTCGCACCAGTAACCAGAATCAACCCATTATCTTGCTCAACGAGTTGGTGAATAATCGGTGGGACATCCAACTCTTCCAGTGATGGGCATGCCGCAGAGATAATACGAAAAGCTACCGATTGCCCCTGCTGTTGCTGAAAAATATTAGCCCGTAGCCGTTGTCCACTAATTGTCGTATAAGCACAATCCACCTGCCCCATTTCCCGCAATCGGCGATACTGCGCCTCGCTTAATAAGTGCCGACTGAGCTTATTGAGCCAGTTGACACTCACCCGTGGCCAGTGAGTGAAGGTTTTCAGTACGCCATCAATACGTAATACCGGGTGATAACCGGTACAAAGGTGCAGATCCGATGCGTTATGATTTACACTAGCCGCCACCTTATTCGCGAAGTCCTGTTCATCAAAGCCATCATCGGTATGTTCGGGGCTTTCTAAGTCAATGCATTTAGCTGTGCCATCGCTAAATACAGGGTTATCCTGGTCTGTGTTTTTATCATCCAGACTGGTGAAATCCATATCAAACTCCTGGGTCCATATGAGCACAATTGAGCAGAATCTACAGGATGTCAGAGCGCGGATCGCAACAGTTGCACACAATTGCGCACGCTCTCCAGAAGAAGTGACATTGCTTGCAGTTAGTAAAACCAAACCTGTGAGCGCTATCGAAGAGGCCATCGTGGCAGGGCAATATGCTTTTGGCGAAAACTATGTGCAGGAAGGGGTAGATAAAATCCACTACTTTGCCAATAGCGCCGATCTTGAATGGCACTTTATTGGCCCGCTGCAATCCAATAAAAGCCGGTTAGTGGCAGAAAATTTTGCCTGGTGTCATACCGTTGATCGGCTGAAGATAGCGCAGCGCCTAAGCACTCAGCGCCCAGCAGCAATGCCCGCACTGAACGTACTGATTCAGGTCAATATCAGTGATGAGCAAAGTAAATCCGGGATTGCCTTAACAGAGCTACCCGCATTAGCAGCCAGTATTAGTGAGCTGCCTAACCTGAATTTACGCGGATTGATGGCTATTCCGGCACCGGAAAGCGATTACCCGCGACAACTGGCGGTATTTGAGCAAATGCATCAGGCTTTCTTGACTTTAAAAGCCAGCTACCCTCAGATGGATACGCTTTCTATGGGCATGACAGATGATATGGCAGCCGCTATTAGTGCCGGAAGTACATTAGTGCGTATTGGTACCGCCATTTTTGGTACCCGCGCTTAACCCCCAAAGTCAGTAGCGTCAGAGCCGCTAATGTTAATTAACACCTTCGGGCTGCGGCTTTAAGTACCAAGGGCATAGGAGAAATTGATGCAACATCGCAACATAACATTCATTGGCGCTGGCAATATGGCTCGCGCAATTATTGCAGGGTTGGTTGCCGGTGGTTATCCCGCTAAAATGATCAGCGTTTGCGCACCTTCAGCTAAAAATCGTGATGCTCTGGCCGCTGAATTTGGTGTCATCAGTAGTGATGATAATAACACTCAAGCACAAAAGGCTGGGGTGATCGTCTTAGCGGTTAAACCTCAATTAATGGCCGATGTATGTCAGGCATTGCGAGATAATGTCGATTTCACCGGCAAACTAGTGCTTTCCATTGCTGCAGGTGTTCAGGTTGCACGTTTCTATGCGCTATTGGGGAATAAACTCAATTTGGTGCGTATTATGCCTAATACCCCATCTCTGGTGGGTAAAGGGATGAGCGGCCTATATGCACCAGAGCAGGTTTCACAGGACGATCGTAACTTTACCGCCTCGCTGATGAGCTCGGTAGGAAAAGTCTGTTGGGTGAATGATGAAAACGGCATCAACAACGTTATTGCCGCAGCAGGCAGTGCACCGGCCTATTTCTTCCTGTTTATGGAAGCAATGCAACAGGAAGCCGAACGGTTAGGTTTTGATAGTGAAACCGCACGCCTACTGGTGCAACAAGCCGCCTCTGGAGCGACTGCACTCGTGGAAGCTAACCCGCAATTGCCACTTTCGACACTACGTGAACAGGTGACCTCGAAAGGAGGGACGACGGCCGAGGCAATTAGGGTATTTAACGAGCAGCATTTACCAGAAACTGTTGCCAGCGCCATGCAAGCCGCTATCAAACGGGCGAAAGAAATGGAAAAGCTGTTCTAACTACGACAAAATTTACAAAATCCGACACTACCCTTATTGCTTTCTCGTTAAGATAGGGGCTTATAAAGTACGCTGATAGATTCTCTATTTGTGTATATCCAATATTAAGGATAAGGACTAAAGCAACTCATGCTAACGCTGACTTTTTTGGCCAAAACGGTCATTGACCTGTATGTGATGGTACTGCTGTTGCGTATCTGGATGCAGTGGGTTCACAGCGATTTCTACAACCCATTCTCACAATTTGTGGTGAAAATTACCCAGCCGATTATTGGTCCATTGCGTCGGATCATTCCTTCCATGGGGCCAATCGACAGCGCATCACTGCTGCTGGCATACCTGCTGATGACCATTAAGTTCCCACTGTTGCTGCTGATTGGTAGCGGTGCTATCTCACTCAACCCTTATAATCTGCTGTTTGGTGTTATTGCACTGTTTAAAGCTGCCGGTTACCTGATTTTCTGGGTAATGATTATCCGTGCATTGATGAGTTGGGTAAGCCAAGGCCGTAGTCCGATGGACTATCTGCTGTATCAGTTGACTGAGCCTTTAATGGCTCCGATTCGCCGCATCTTGCCTGCCATGGGCGGTATCGATTTTTCGGCGATGATCGTTATTCTTATCCTGTATCTGATCAACTTCTTAGGTATGGATATGTTAGGCGAGCTTTGGGTTATGCTGTGAGTGCAGTAACACCCTTGCTGGACGGGCTGGTTCTGAGGCTATATATTCAGCCCAAAGCCAGCCGTGATCAGATAGTCGGTTTACATGGCGATGAACTGAAAATCGCCATTACCGCCCCACCGGTAGATGGCCAAGCTAATACCCACTTGATCAAGTTTATCGCTAAACAATTTCGGGTAGCGAAAAGCCAGGTAGTTATCGAAAAAGGTGAACAGGGGCGGCACAAACAGATCAAAATTGTTAATCCGCAACAGATCCCGCCAGAAGTTGCGGCACTGCTCGAGTGATAGAGACTTCCGCAAGAATAACTGTCAGCTCTAATAAAATTCAGGATCCCTCCATGCAAAAAATAGTATTAGCCACCGGTAACCCCGGCAAAGTGCGTGAGTTGGCAAATTTGCTGGCCGATTTTGGTTTGGATGTGGTCGCACAAACCGAACTAGGCGTAGAGTCCGCCGATGAAACTGGCTTAACTTTTATCGAAAATGCCATATTAAAAGCGCGCCATGCCGCACAAATTACCGGTTTGCCTGCTATCGCCGATGACTCGGGCCTTGCTGTTGATGCGCTAGGTGGCGCACCAGGGATTTACTCCGCACGCTTCGCGGGTACTGATGCCAGTGATCAAGATAACCTCGAAAAACTGCTAGTGGCGTTGAAAGATACCCCTGATGTACAACGTGGTGCCCAATTCCACTGCGTGCTGGTTTACATGCGCCATGCAGAAGACCCAACACCTTTAGTATTTCACGGCCAATGGCCGGGTGTGATTGCCCATCAACCTGCTGGTGCGGCTGGATTTGGTTATGATCCTATTTTCTACATCCCGGCGTTGGGTAAAACCGCCGCAGAATTAACTCGTGAAGAAAAACACGCAGTATCACACCGTGGTCAGGCGCTGAAACTGATGTTGGATGCGCTGCGTAATGCTTAAGTTACCGCCGCTCAGTCTCTATATTCATATTCCCTGGTGTGTGCAGAAGTGCCCTTACTGTGACTTTAACTCTCATGCACTGAAAGGTGATGTTCCTCATCAGGAATATGTAGAGCACTTATTAGCGGATCTTGATGCCGACGTACCACTGGCCAGTGGTCGTGAAATTAGCACTATTTTTATTGGTGGTGGCACCCCGAGTTTACTCAGTGCCGCAGCGATGCAACAACTGCTTGATGGTGTGCGTGCCAGATTACCCCTTACAGCCGGTGCTGAAATCACCATGGAAGCAAACCCAGGCGCTGTCGAAGCTGACCGCTTCAGCGGCTATCAACGCGCCGGTATTAACCGTATCTCCATCGGCGTACAAAGCTTTAGCGCACAGAAATTAACGCGTCTTGGGCGGATTCATGGGCCAGATGAAGCTAAACGAGCCGCAGAGCTGGCAACCTCACTGAACTTACGTAGCTTTAATCTGGATTTAATGCACGGCTTGCCTGATCAAACACTGGAAGAGGCGCTGGATGATTTGCGCCAAGCTATCGCACTGGATCCGCCACATTTATCTTGGTATCAACTGACGATTGAGCCTAATACTGGTTTCAGTTCACGCCCGCCGGTTTTGCCAGATGACGATGCACTGTGGGATATTTTCCAGCAAGGACATCAATTACTTACTGATGCCGGATATCAGCAGTATGAAACCTCGGCCTATGCCAAACCGGGCTACCAATGCCAACATAACCTCAATTACTGGCGCTTTGGTGATTATCTGGGAATTGGCTGCGGGGCGCACGGTAAAGTCACGTTTAGCGATGGCCGCATCCTACGGACGATAAAGACCAAACATCCCCGTGGCTTCATGCAGGGTAAATATCTGGATAAACAGTATGAAGTGGAAACGGCTGACCGGCCTTTTGAGTTCTTTATGAACCGTTTCCGGTTATTAGAAGCCGCACCACGGGCAGATTTCTACCACTTCACTGGTCTGGCTGAAAGCACTATTCGCCCACAGTTAGACGAGGCATTGGCCAAAGGGTATTTAATCGAAACAGATGAGTACTGGCAAATTACCGAGAAAGGAAAATTATTCCTTAATTCACTGCTAGAACTGTTTTTGTAAATCTATGCGTAAAAAAGCAGGTTCAGGCGAAGCCTACAACCTAAACCTGCTTTAGCTAACCCACAATGGATTGAATATCAAGGGGATTTAGTTCAGCGCCTTAAGTAAATCCTTACGCTGCTGCTCCAGTGTCGTCACCCGCCCACAGACTTCATGGCCAAACTGCTGGAACTCCTGTTCCTGATTATTCCATTCGTTCTGAATAGCCTGTTGTAACCCACCCAGATTGCCCATAATGGCTTGCAACGGATTATTACCACCACTACCACTAGTCGCCTGCTTAACCCCCATCTCGTTCAAGCTATCTTGCAACACACCGCCCATACTTTGCTGCACCAACTGGCGACCATCTTTTTCTACCTGATCGATGGCCTGATGATGGAAGGTTAAACCATCGCTACGTTTCTCAATGATACGGTTCATCTGTTGCTTTAGTTGATCATTCAATGTGGTGAGTCGGTTGCGCACATTACTGCTGCTCCCCAGTTGTTGAACAATCACTTTATCCAAAGAAACTCGTGCTTTTTCAAGATGCTGTTGCGCACCCTGATCTATCCACGGCAAATCTTTGCGCAACGCAGTCTGGTAGCGGAACGCCTGTTGGCGCTGCGCATCGGTCAGCGTCAGTGTTTTACCATTACGGGTAACATCGCCATCAGGCGAAATCTGCAAATTACCGCTGGCTCCCACTATCTGCACAGATTGCGGGCTGATAATCACATCATCCTGCGGTTTTACACTACACTGATATTCAGCTTGCACCTGTCCGGCAGTCAGCATCAATACCGTCAGGGCTGCCGTTCGTAATGCTTTCATTTTATGTAACATAAGACTCCTGAAGCGCTGTTTTAAAAAATGGAGCGGCCAATCCGCTGTGCCAATAGCTCTAAGGCAGCAGTTCCGGCAAGAGAGTTCCCCGCATGGTCCAATTCTGGTGACCACACCGCAATACACAGCTCATCCGGCACAATGGCGATAATGCCACCACCTACCCCGGATTTGCCCGGCATACCAACGCGGAAGGCAAATTCACCCGCCCCATCGTACATGCCACTGGTAATCATCAAGGCATTAATTTGCCGCGCCTGTATCGGCGTAATCAGCGGGCTATGCCTACCAATACTGCGCCCCTGATTCGCCAGATAGACAAAACAGCGAGCCAGTTCGACACAGCTCATGCGCAGGGCGCAGTAGTGGAAATAGGTCTGCAGTACCGTCAGCACATCGTTATCAAAATTATCAAAAGACTTCATCAGATATGCGATAGCCGCGTTACGATCTGAATGTTCAAACTCAGAACGAGCCACTCGAGGATCGTAGCTGATGCTATCATCGCTCACGAGCTGGCGCACCACTTCCAACATCCGCTGTTTCGGCGCACTCAAGCGGCTTTGTAACATATCGCATACCACTAGCGCCCCTGGATTAATAAAAGGATTGCGTGGTTTACCTTTCTCTAATTCTAGCTGAACCAGTGAGTTAAAGGGCTGGCCGGAGGGCTCTTTGCCTACCCGCTGCCACACCTCTTGCTCGCCGTAACGGGATAATGCCAGAGTCAGACTTAACACTTTCGAAATCGATTGGATAGAGAAGCGTTCATCAGCATCTCCGGCTTGAAAAATCTCGCCATCCAGAGTACACACAGCAATGCCCAGCTTATCTGCCGAGACCTCCGCTAATGCGGGAATATAATCAGCAACCTTCCCCTGACCAATCAGCGGGCGAACCTGCTGTAAGATATCTGCCAGTAAGGCATTATTTAAGATTGTTGCTACCTCTAAAATTTTTGCCAAAAAAATGCTCCCAATAGAACTTAGTAACAGCTTCCACTAGCCATGCCTGATAAAAACAAAGGCGCCTGCTTAGGCGCCCTTATTAATTATCTGCCGTTAAACCGGAAGATCAATCCCACCAGATATCAAATAACTCACTGGTTTCTACATTTTTCAACTTGCGAGCTTCCAGCCATTTAGTAACCAATGCACGGTGCTCATCAGTGCAATGACCGATCTCTTGCAGGCAAATCAAACCTTCCCACTGCAAGTAGCCACTACCATCAAATGCCAGACCATTGGCTTCAATGACTTCATCGATAAAAGCATCGACAGTTTTATCAATTACATCAACACCAGTCCCTTCAGGGAAGGTCCACTGTACGGAAAAACCCAATTCCTGAAACTCGTCGATATGCATCTTCTTGCGTAAACGACGACTACGATTGTTAGCCATTATTCTTTCCTATTTGATTTTAATGGTATTTTTAAGCGCGTAGAGTAAAATCTTAATTTCAACCTACACTTTAATAACCATCTGATTTTCAGTAGCTTATCAATATCACGAGTTTAGCAGATACTAGCAGCATGCGCCTAGCTTACCCTCACTCACTTGAGGTTGCCACTGTCACCAAGCCTTGATTCCATTGGAATCAATTTTAATCGACCTCTAAGGCTTTATGGCAACACCACCTGTTAATATCTACCCAAGGACCTCACTCACCCCGATTTCTGCGTGCTCATCGCGTTACACACTGCAGTTCAGGATAAATTTGTCACATCCCCAATGGCGGAACACCCTTTTCACATCCACTGGTTGGTTGACGGGGGATTTCGAGCATGAAGGAACCCATATCACTCATAGAGAGCGGCATCTATTCCAAGGGACAGGTCAGTCATATTTGGAGCGATGCATCGCACTCATCAGTTTTGTGATCATAACTACTAATAAATTTTCTTTTTATGCATAATTGAGCGGTTTTAGTTAAGAACTCTCACTAAAATTAAATAGGCAATATTAAATATAGTGTTTTCGTTAAGAATTAAAAGGAGAATATCTCTATTAAAAAGAGACATATATTATTTATCCTTGCCGATAAATGCCTATAATTGATTACGTTTTAAAATAAAAAACAAGACTAATTTACATAAGACTTTCATATCATTATGAGATTATTCCTATCCAAGAAATTAAATTAATCTATTGATATATAAACCTTAATTGTTAGCTCCTCGTCCGCCGTGGGATTATTCCTACAAGAGTAGTCTTTCTCTCCTATATATATGTATAACCCCGTACGTTTACTATAAGTACCAATAATGCAACATCAGATTTAAAGCATTCACCAGTGGCAGTTCACCAACACACTTACTTTTTGGTTAAGTGAAAAATGTTGCTCGTTAATTATAACCCAAAATAAATAGAGAAAATTGAGCGTTTTATGAATCGAGTATTTAAAGTCATTTGGAATAGTGCCTTAGGTCGCTACGATGTTGCATCTGAGTTTTCTAAATCAGGAAAAAAGATTAAGTCATTTTGCTCAGGTGCAGAAACTGTCGATACAACTTTAGGTTTAACGACACCCTCTCGCCTGAACCAGATTGCCATTACCTTGATGTTTACATTAGGGACGAACTCTGCTTTTGCTGCAGATATAAGTGTTCCCGGATTTACACCTGAAGTTCAATTTGAACAGATCTCCACAGGTTCAGGTAATACCTTGTCGGGGAGCTTTGCGAACATAGCTAAAGGCCAAAACGGTTATATAAGCACGACCTTAGGGGCACTTGATCGGTCTCTGATTACATCTGGTGCGGAATTGATCGATTTCAATCGACTCATTATTGGTGCGCAAACAACAGCTATTGAATATGTTGACCCGATCACCGGCAAAAAAGTGAGTGTCAATGTTTACGATAGCAGTAAAATGCAAAGTGCCCCTGCTTCAGCGATTAATGTTACTACTTCACTTCCAGTCGGTGTTGATGGGCAATATGTCGATCGCCGATTCTTCGTGCTGCAACCTAATAGTGATATGACTGTAAATGTGGGTAGCACCGGCTCTAACTGGACATCAGACACTGCCAACTATTTTAATGCTATCTTAAAAGGTACGCAGAAGAAAACTGACACACAACAAGCAGCAACAACAACGTCAGTGTTCCATGTTGTCTCTGATAATACTTCGGTAAGTGATACGGTTCTTAACTATGATGGGAAAACTATTGTTAGCTTAGGCAATCGTAATAACAATATTTCCGATAGTTCAAGCTATGCGGCTTCATTTGTCATTGACGATTACACAGGCGAATTCACGAGTGTTATCGGTCAGCAAAACGTCACTAATTTTGCAGAATTAAAAGCCTATAATGAAGCGCTTATTCAGGCGATTAAAGATAACAAAGTAACATTGACTGACAAAGAGTATGCAGCTCAGTTGGCACTTGCTTTAAAAAATAATAATACCGCACAAAAAGTTATCTTAGATCCTAAAATCAGTGTTGATGACGCAGTTAATTATTTAGTTAATAAAGACCAGGTTGCCTTTATTCATGGCGAGGGTAAGCACTCTATTGTTAACGTAGGCACTGACGCAAATATTCAGGCATTCTACACTGATGCATCGTTAATCCGTTTAACCAACGGCGCAACATTGAACAATAATGGGACTATTGGCTCTGCTGCAGCTACCATTTCAGGTACCTATATTGTTTTCGCAACAAACAGCACGGTCAATAATAGTGTGACCGGGATTATAGATGCGGGTACCAATGACGAAATCAAAGACTTCGCTGCAACTCAAAAACGTGATGTGACAATCGGTGATCATACTGCGATTTTAGCCAATGGTAGCTCTGTGGTCACCAATGACGGCATTATTAACGTAGCCTCCCGTACCAGCAGTGCGAGCACTGCAGTGGCACTATTAAGTGATACCACCCAATTTACCAACAACGGTACTATTAATATGGCTTCCACAGCTGAGATTGGTGATGCGGCTGGTGGCTATTATAATCGTGGTATCGTTACTCAAGGTACTTCAACGTCTAATAATAATGGCCTGATTTATATTGGTCGTGAAGCACAGCGTCAAATTGGTCAGGTGGCAGATGATCTACTGATTAAAATGCGTTCCTATGCAGTATATCTTTCTGGCAACGGTACATTTAATAATAATGCCAGCGGACATATTATTATTGGAAGCAAGACAAGTAACAGCGTTGGTATCGATGCTCGCGGTGCTAATACTACTGTAAATCAGGCTGGTACTATTACTATCAATGGTGCAAGCAGCGATCCGACTGGTATTAACATTGGTATTTCCTCTACCGAGAAGACCCGTAACGTCAATAATACCGGTAAAATTATCCTCAATGGCACCAACTCAGTCGGTATCAAGGTATTTTCTGATGCCACAAAAGTGAATGATAGTGCTTCTGCCTCAAGCTCTGGTGAGATTGATATCAATGGTGGTGTCGATGCTTCAGGTCGGGCTAATTACGGTATCTGGGCCGAAGGTAATAATGCTGTAGCGAATCTGACAGGTAACGTTAACCTATATGGCGACGGCACCATCGGCGTCCATGCCCGTAATAATGGAACAATCAATGTCAGTGCTAATGGGCAGGTAGAATTTAAAAGTGGTAAAAACCAGATTGGTTACTATGCATTTGGCGCTGGTTCAACCATTAATAATAGCGCCGTGGGTAATGAAAAAGTCTCCACTGAAGGTTCGATATTATATCGTATTGATACCGGAGCCAGTTTCGCGGGGAGCAATGCTTCTACATTAGATGCTGACGGTATCAATTCAACACTTATCCAGGTTACCGGGGAGAACAGTACTTTTAATTCGGGTGCTTTGACAATGAACATCCTGGGCGAGGGCTCTACTGGGGTAAAAGTCGAGGGTGGCGCCAGCGGCACCATCACGGCAGATGCCAGCCTGGAATTGAGCGGTGATGGGGCTACTGCGGGTATCGTCGATGGCAACTACTACGGCCTGGATGGTATTGCCACCGGTGCTACCGGAAAATCTGTCTTAACCAGTTCGGCGGTATTGACTACCGGTAACACCGCGTCTGGTGCCTATGGCTATATCGCCCGTAATGGCGGTGAGCTTATCCACAATGGCTCCATTGATTTTACACAAGCAGGCAGTACTGGCGTGCTGGTAGACGGCGGGATTCTGACCAACCAAAACCTCATCACAGTCAATGGGACTGCGGTCAATATTCAGGGTGCTAACTCTACCGTGAATAACAGCGGTACCGTCAACGCAACCGACGGCACCGCCGCTTATCTGCTGGGTGCGGGGGCGAGCCTGACCTTATCCGGTAACGGTGAAACCAAAGCGGGCGGCACTGCCCATGGCGTACTGCTTGATACCGGTGCCACAGCACTGACCGTGGATGGCGCAACCATCACCATGACCGCGGGCGGCACAGGTAATGCGATTGAAAACAAAGCGGAAATTACCGGTATTCAGTTAAAAGACACCACGCTGACGGTGGGTAATGGTGCAGGTATTCGTACCGGTGCCTCCCTGGCGGCAACCAACTCTGGCACGATCAATGTCAACGGCAGCGGTACCGGTATTCTGTTTGCCAGCACCGGCGACACCATCACCGATAATACGCTGGACATGTCCGACTCGGCCGGTCTGGTGATTAACGTCAATTCAGCCGCGGGCAAAGGGATTGTCACCAACTCCCGTCAGGATCTGAAAACCGGTGCCAGCGTAAACGTCAATGATGCCGCAGGCGGTGCAGCCCTGATTGTCAAAGGCACTACCGGCCGTGTCGAGCAGTCCGGTAACCTGATATCAACATCACTCACCAGCCCGGTGGTGGACATCAATAACGGTTATGTCACCAGCTTCGTCAACAGCGGTACCATTCAAGCCAACAGCGCCACGCAGCAGGCTGTCGTAACCAATACTGGGACGGGTCTGGCATTTACCAACGCCACGGGTGGCACAATTGTTGGCAAGGTGGATCTGTTAGCGGGCAACAACACCGTGACCCTGATGCAAGGCAGTAAAGGCACTGACTTCACCACCGGCAGCGGCGATGATGCCTTCATTCTGAAAGGGCTGACATTAGCCGATACCGGCGTGTTCAGCTCACTGAACGGCGGTACCGGCAGCGATACGCTGACGCTGGACAGTTCGCTGTATACCCTGAGTGATGCTGATGCTATCCAGAATATGGAATACATCAACCTGATCAATAACTCAACGCTGACACTGGACAATGTGCTGCTGGCGCTGGGTGACAGTCAGGATGACAATGCCAACACCGGTTTTAATCTGGGTGACGGCAGTCTGTTGCAGGTTAATAACCTGAATGCCGTGAGCTTTAACAGCAAGTTGAACGGCCTCGGCACGATGGCCGTTAATACCGCCGGTAATGCCTTTGATTTTACGGCCAATGCGGCACAGAACGCCTTTAACGGGGTACTGGCATTAGGTCACGCCACCTTTGAACTGGCGGCGGATAACACGGCAGCATTAGTGAATGCCCCCCTGAAACTGGGCGCGGACAGTATCACCACCGTCGGTGACGGTGTGCAAACTATCGGTGGGTTGGCCTTTGACGGCGGTACGGTGAAATTTAACACCGGCACTCCGGGTGAGACGGTGGCGAAAAGCACTATCCATACCACCAAAGAGATGAACCTGCTGGGCACCGGGACGGTGGTGGTGGACATCGACAGCGTCGACAACAGCCAGACGCCGGTCAATCCGGTACTGCCCATCATGGAGCAGGATGATGCCAATACCTTGCTGCAACTGGCGGTGAGTGATGTGGTGGTGCAAGGCAATGGTGGCAATCTGGTGCTGAAAGACCAGGATGGCAATGTCATTACCGATGCCACCACGGCCGATATTGCACAAAATGGCACCACGGTCGCCAAAGGCACTTACGATTATCGCCTGAGCAGCGGTACGGGTAACGACGGTTTGTATATCGGTTACGGCCTGACCGAAGTTGAACTGCTGGGCAGCGGTGCAGATGCACTGGCGCTGTATGCCACCAATAAAACCGGTCCTGCGGCGGATTTGAGTGCCAAAGTGACGGGCAGTGGTGAGTTGGCGATTGATACCGGTGCAGGAAATACGGTAACACTGTCCAATCTGGACAATGATTACACCGGTTCTACCGATGTACGCAGCGGCACCTTGCAGATGCTGAATGATAATGTGTTGGGGAATACCTCGCTGTTATCACTGGCAGCAGATACCGCCTTTGACATGAAGGGTCATAGCCAAACCGTGGGCGAACTGAACAGTACTGCGGGCTCAACGGTTGATCTCAATGGTGGCAGCTTAACCTTGAGTCAGGGCGGTATGTCTGAGGGTGAACTGACCGGCAGTGGCGCGCTGACAATTGCCGCCAATGTGCTGAGCGTTAAGGGTGCCAATACTGGCCTGAGCGCGGTGACCACCATTGCCAGTGGCGCACAAGCGTTACTGAACAATGCAGCGGGTCTGGGCGATGGCAATATCGTTAACGCCGGTCTGCTGACACTGAAAGGGGCTGCGGGCCAGTTAGCAAATGCTATCAGTGATGCTGGCAGTGTGGTGCTGGAAGATAGCAGCGACATCACATTGAGCGGTGATAACAGCCTGTTCAGTGGCCTGTTTGCTATCACGAACGGCAGCCAGTTAACTGCTTCTCAGGCAGAACATCTGGGGACGGCGGCGGTCACCAACGACGGCGCATTGGTGCTCAATAGTGCGAGTGACTGGTTGCTGGCCAACAGCATTAGCGGCAGTGGCAGCCTGACTAAAAACGGCACAGGCACCGTATCGTTGACACAATCTGCGGCCTATACCGGCCAGACAGATATCAATGCGGGTGGCCTGATGTTAGGCAGCAGTGCTGACCCCATGACGCTGGCAAGCCAGCAGGTGAATATAGCCAGCGGTGCCTTTATGGGCGGTTTTGGTGGTGTAGCGGGCGCGGTTGATAACCAGGGCGTGCTGTTTGTGGGCAACCCAGCGGCACCGATGGTACCGGCGATGGGCCGTCTGGCTCGCCTGGCGCCGGCCAGTAATATCTTTACCGTTGGCACTGACTTAACCAACAGCGGCACGGTATTTATCGGTAACAAGACCAGTGACGGTACGGGCACCACCGGTAACCAATTAGTGGTCAACGGCAACTATATTGGCAACAACGGTCTGCTGCACTTCAACACCGCGCTGGGCGACGACAGCTCTGCCACCGACAGCATGATTGTGAACGGCAACACCAGCGGCACCACTAACGTAAGCGTAGATAATGCGGGCGGTACGGGCGCTAAAACCTTAAACGGTATTGAGCTCATTCAGGTGAATGGTCAATCCGACGGTGAGTTTGTGAACCCTGGCCGTATCGTAGCGGGTGCATATGATTACTCACTCGTACGTGGGGTGGGTTCAAACGCCAGTAACTGGTATTTGACCAGCCTGAGCAATTTGCCGGTTGATCCAGAAAATCCGGTCGACCCGGAAAACCCGGCGGGTCCAGGCGAGGAAACTAAACGTCCTGAAGCCGGCAGCTACACCGCGAACCTGGCCGCAGCCAACACTATGTTTGTGACGCGTCTGCACGATCGTTTGGGCGAAACACAGTATATCGACGCCCTGACTGGCGAGCAGAAAGTGACCAGCATGTGGCTGCGTAACGAAGGCGGACATAACCGTTCACGTGACACCAGTGGTCAGTTGAAAACCCAAAGCAACCGCTATGTGATGCAATTGGGTGGCGATATCGCCCAGTGGAGCAACGATGGTCTGGACCGTTTACACCTGGGTGTGATGGCCGGTTACGGTAATAGCAAAAGCGACACCCACGCGAAATCGGGCTATAAGTCGAGTGGTTCGGTTGATGGTTACACCGCCGGGGTGTACAGCACCTGGTATGCCAACGACGAAGACAAGTCGGGCTTGTATGTTGACGGTTGGGCGCAGTACAGCTGGTTTAACAATAGCGTGCAGGGCGACGGTCTGGCGACAGAAGAGTATAAATCGAAAGGGATCACCGCGTCGGTCGAGAGCGGCTACACCTTTAAAATCGGCGAGAATAAGTCTAAGAACGAAACGTACTTTATCCAGCCGAAAGCCCAAATCACCTGGATGGGTGTGAAGGCTGACGAGCACCGTGAAGCAAACGGTACTCAGGTGAGTGGTCAAGGCGACGGTAATATCCAGACCCGTCTGGGGCTGCGTTCTTATATGAAAGGCCACCACGAAAGTGATAATGGCAAGGATCGCGAGTTCCAACCGTTTGTGGAAGCCAACTGGATCCACAACACCAAAGATTTTGGCACCAATATGAACGCGGTTGAAGTGAAACAAGCTGGCGCGAAGAATATCGGTGAACTGAAAGTGGGTGTTGAGGGGCAATTGAACAAGCAACTGAATGTCTGGGGTAACGTCGGCCAGCAATTGGGCGACAAAGGTTACAGCGATACTGCAGTGATGTTAGGGGTGAAATACAACTTCTAATCGTTATTAGCTCTCATCAATAACGGTGCTTCGGCACCGTTATTGATTCATGCAGATACAATAACTGCTCAAAGAAATTCAGCATTATATAAGCGGTACTGTTGCCAATGGCGGCTTTCATTCTTTGCCTACTTAAGTGTTTGCAGTTCAGCACCAGCCTGCGCTAGCGAGATATTAGGGAAGTGACCGATCTTAACTTGGGTGAGTTTGTGAGTTATGGGGCTGGTATAGCGGTAGAAGAAAGCTTTAATGCCGCTAGCGCACAAGTGATCCGTAATGGCGATTTTCGCCGGTATCAACTGGCCTTATCACCGGGTTTCATCGCGTCGATGGCTTTAGTTGATAGTGGTTTTTTTTCTGGTTTATCCACCTATTAGCGCCATGAGTGTCACTGTTATATGACATCCATTACACCACAGGTGGATTAACGAGCTACATTCTAATCTACAGTAAAATGTAGGATATCGTGGTTTTTAGTGTGATTTGATGAGATAACAAGAAACCCCACTAAATCACTTATTAATCAACAAAATAAAATAAACTTACTGTTAATTTCATCACGAATAATCAGATTGGAAACTATAATTAGCCATTATTCTTTCCTCTCAAACATCAGATCCCAAACGCCATGTCCCAGACGCTGGCCACGTAATTCAAATTTTGTCAGCGGACGCGAGTCCGGACGAGGAACATAATCATTTTGTTCTGAAAGGTTGCGGTATCCGTTTACACCTGACATCACTTCCAACATATGTTCCGCATAATGTTGCCAGTCGGTCGCCATATGGAACACGCCACCCACTTTTAATTTACTTCTCACCAATTCAACAAAAGGTATCTGGACGATACGACGCTTATTATGGCGCGCTTTGTGCCATGGGTCAGGGAAGAATAGCTGTACCATATCCAGTGAAGCATCTGGAATCATATTTTCCAGCACTTCAACCGCGTCATGACACATAATCCGCAAGTTGCTTAGTCCCGCCTCGTGAGCAGCCCCCAAACAAGCACCAACCCCCGGAGAATGCACTTCTATCCCCAGAAAATTCTGCTGCGGATTACTGGCAGCCATGGTCACCAGTGAAGTCCCCATGCCGAAACCGATTTCCAGTACCACCGGAGCTTCGCGGCCAAACAAGGCGTTTACATCAACTGGCGTTGCTTGATATTCCACGCCCATCACCGGCCAGTAGCTATCTAGCGCCAGTTGTTGACCTTTGGTCAGCCGCCCCTGACGACGGACAAAACTACGAATACGGCGTATGGCTCGGCCGTTTTCATCAAATTCCGGGGATATGACGTCATTTATCATGGTACTTTCTGTCTGTTGATTGCGTATGTGAACGCGCATTATGCAAAGATACGGTAGTTTATCAACTCAGGGCGTCATAAGTACAAAATTAAGCAGTAAATAACGTAGATATAACCAAAGTGGCCGATTAAAGTCAGTGATTCGGGTGCGTGAGTGCGGCTAACACAGTTGTAGCTTCAAGTACGAAGGGGGTTTACAGGGTGAGAACTCTATGCTGCAATCCAGCTCTAATTTATTACCTGCCGGATATTGATACCAACTTATGATGCAAGCGCAACAGTTCGCGCACGAGGTACTTGAGTGGTACCAACGCTTTGGTCGCAAAACCTTGCCGTGGCAATTGGATAAAACACCTTATCAGGTATGGTTGTCAGAAGTGATGTTGCAACAGACTCAGGTTGCGACCGTCATTCCCTATTTCCAACGTTTTATGTTGCGCTTCCCTGATATCAGTGCGCTGGCTGCGGCACCGTTGGATGAAGTTCTGCATTTATGGACCGGGCTGGGTTACTACGCCCGTGCCAGAAATCTGCATAAAGCCGCCCAAACGGTTGTTGAACGCCATCAAGGCGAGTTCCCTACTACTTTTGACGAGATTCTCGCACTGCCAGGGATTGGGCGCTCAACTGCGGGCGCTATTTTGTCGCTCTCGTTAGGGAAACATTTTCCTATTTTAGATGGTAACGTCAAACGAGTGCTGGCCCGTTGTTACGCTGTTGAGGGATGGCCCGGTAAAAAGGAAGTCGAAGGCCGCCTGTGGCAAAGCAGTGAAGATGTTACGCCAGCCAAAGGCGTAGGTCAGTTTAATCAGGCGATGATGGATTTAGGTGCCACGGTGTGCACCCGTTCTAAGCCCAAGTGTGAGCTTTGCCCACTGAATACCGGTTGTATGGCTTATGCTAATCACAGTTGGGCACGCTACCCCGGTAAAAAACCCAAACAGACATTACCGGAAAAAACAGCTTACTTTTTGTTGATGCAAAACGGATCGCAGGTATGGCTCGAACAGCGCCCGCCAGTAGGTCTATGGGGGGGGCTATTTTGCTTCCCGCAATTTTCTGAACAAGCCGAACTGGAGCGTTGGTTGCAGCAACAAAGTATTGCCAGCAGCAGTTTGCAGCAGTTAACTGCTTTTCGTCATACCTTCAGCCACTTCCATCTGGATATTGTCCCCATGTGGCTGAATACGGCGTCATCCCGTGGATGCATGGATGATGGTGCAGGTCTCTGGTATAACTTAGCACAACCACCCGCGGTAGGATTGGCGGCCCCAGTTGAACGCCTATTACATCAGTTGGCAAAACAGCCGAGTGACCAACATAGCTAACCCCCTGCAACTTCAAGTATGAAGGGTATAGCGCCATAGAAGAGGATTTAGCATGAGCAGAACAATTTTTTGCACATTTTTAAAACATGATGCTGAGGGGCAAGATTTTCAGCTCTATCCAGGTGAGATTGGCAAACGTATCTATAACGAAATATCAAAAGAAGCTTGGTCACAATGGATAACCAAGCAAACCATGCTGATTAACGAGAAAAAACTGAGCATGATGAATGTCGAAGACCGCAAACTGTTAGAGCAGGAGATGGTTAACTTCCTGTTCGAAGGGCAGGATGTTCATATTGAAGGTTATACTCCACCGAGTAAGTAACCACACGGGGTCTGCGCTGGCCCCGTTGTTATTCCTCATCAAGATATGGCTTGTAAGATGAAGAAAATTTTAGCTTTGCTGATAGTTGCACCATTGTTAGTGTCTTGCTCAGGCAATAAGAATCAAACAGAAAACGAAGCCTATGTCAAAGATACCAACGGTTTTGAGATTTTAATGGGCCAATTTGCCCATAACATTGAAAATATTTGGGGATTAAAAGAAGTCTTAATCGCGGGTCCAAAAGATTACGTTAAGTATACGGATCAATATCAAACCCGCAGCCATATCAACTTCGATGCCGGTACGATTACGGTTGAAACCATTGCCACGACAGATCCGGCGGCTCACTTGCGTCAGGCGATTATTACCACACTTTTAATGGGTGATGATCCTGGCTCTATCGACCTCTATTCGGATGTTAACGATATTCAGATCAGTAAAGAGCCCTTCCTCTATGGGCAGGTGCTAGATAACAATGGCCAGCCGATCCGTTGGGAATGGCGCGCGGCCCATTTTGCTGATTATCTGCTACAAACCAGAATGCAAAAACGCACTTCCGGCCTGCATGTTATCTGGTCGGTCACCTTGCAATTAGTCCCTAACCATCTGGATCAACGTGCCCATAAATACCTGCCACTGGTGCGCCAGTCAGCGGAGCGTTATGGCGTCGAAGAGTCATTGATCCTGGCAATTATGCAAACAGAATCTAGCTTCAACCCATATGCGGTCAGTGGCTCTGATGCGTTGGGCCTGATGCAAGTTGTACAGCATACTGCCGGGCGAGATGTGTTCAAAATGAAGGGTAAAAGTGGCCAGCCAAGCCGTAGCTATCTGTTTGATCCAGAAAATAATATTGATGCTGGTACGGCATATCTGTCAATTCTGCAAAATACCTATCTAGGCGGAATTCAGAATGCCACCTCACGGCGTTATGCTGTTATTACCTCTTATAACGGCGGAGCTGGTAGCGTATTGCGGGTATTCTCCAGCGATAAGAACCAGGCTGTTAATATTATCAACAATATGGCTCCTGGTGATGTATTCCAAACGCTGACCACTAAACACCCTTCAGGCGAATCTCGCCGTTATCTGGTGAAAGTGAACAGCGCGCAGAAGAGTTATCGCCGCCACTAGTTTTATTTATAGCGGATTTTATAGCCCAAGAAATTGGCGTTGCAGGTGGCTAATCCCCCCTGCAACGCCAACCAAGGGAAAACTGAAATGACAGGCTCCACCCACAGTGTCATTTTTTATGTCTAAAGTGTGATTGCCCGACAAAAGTGCACATTTGAATAACAACCATTCTCAATAAAATGTTTATAGTATCGCTAATCATCCTATCCCTACTATCGGCAGATTGAACAAATGGACTTTGGACTTACCCTGTTTGAAATGGTGGTAATCTTCTCCACTATGGTCATCGCTTATATCATCTTTGGTATTACAGGATTTGGTTCTGCATTAATTGCCAGTCCGATATTAGCGCTATTTATTCCTGTCGCTAAGATTGTCCCATTATTGGCAATTGTCGATATGTTTGCAGCCATTACCAATGTAGCTCGCCATAGCCGTCATGCCGACCTTGCTGAACTTAAGCGATTAGTCCCACTAATGATTATTGGTAGTCTGATCGGCGCGACGTTACTGCTACGTACTCGCCCTGATATTTTGCTACTGGCGCTCGGCATATTTGTCATTTTATATGCCATTTACGCCCTTAGCCGGCGTAAACCACAAGGACAATTCAAACCTGTTGCCGCCATTCCTTTTGGCTTGATTGGCGGTATTTTCAGCGCGCTATTTGGCAGCGGCGGGTTTATTTATGCTATTTATTTATCCGGCAGAATAGCCAGCAAAGATAATTTGCGGATTACCCAGACCACGCTTATCGGCCTGAGTACCCTCACGCGAGTTATTTTGTTTACGCTAGCAGGGGTCTACATGGACCTATCTATTTTATGGATGGTACTACTGTTGGTACCGGGGATGTTAGTTGGTTTGGTTATCGCCAATAAAATCAGTTTAGGGATAAGTCGCGACCAGCTTATCCGATTAATAAATATCTTATTGCTGATTTCCGGCACAGTTTTAGTCGCACGCTATTTAGGTTATTGATAAGCCTAATTTGTAATAACTTATTGATAGACAGCCGATGCTCTCGTCGGCTGTCTATCAGTACCTCAGTTTACGGCGTAATGACATAACCAAAGATACGCCGCCACTCTACATCACCTTTTTCGATATAAACGCCCTGCAATTCAGGCGAGAAGCCGGGCAATAAATTAATCCCCTCTTCCAACGCCAGGAAATAACGCTGTACCGCCCCGCCCCACATTTCACCCGGCACCACGCACAATACGCCTGGTGGATAAGGGAGTGCGCCTTCAGCAGCAATGCGCCCTTCAGCCTCGGCAATAGGGATTAGCTCGATATTATCGCGAATAAACTGGATATTGGCATCTTGCGGGTTCATTAATACCGGCGGTAAGCTGGCTTTGCGGAACATATCCTTTTGCAGTTGTTTAACATCATAGCTGACATAGAGATCATGCATTTCTTGGCATAACTGGCGTAGAGTGTAGCCGCGATAGCGCTCTTCATTCTTACGGTATATCGTCGGTAATACATCACACAATAAAGCATCTTGCTCCACGTAGCGCTCAAACTGAACCAGCATATCAACCAGATGTGCCATTTTTGCTGGATTTTCTGCCGGTGTTAGCAGGAACAAAATTGAATTCAGATCGCATTTTTCCGGCACAATGCCATTTTCACGCAAGAAGGTAGCCAGTATCGCTGCCGGAACACCAAATTGGGTATATTGGCCGCTGTTAGCATCGATACCCGGTGTCGTCAGTAATAACTTACAAGGATCAACTAGATATTGGTCTTGGTTATACCCTTCAAATCCATGCCAACGTTCATTAGGCACAAAATTAAAGAAACGTGTGTCATTGGCAATAACGTCCGTATCGTAATCTTGCCAATTTTTACCACCGACAGTGGGAGGAATAAATGGCCGCAACATTGAGCAGCGTTCTAATAATAGTTTACGCGTATCGATGCCCAACTTGACACAATCCATCCACATGCGGCGGCCACTGTCACCAGAATGAATTTTGGCGTTAATATCCAGTGCAGCAAATAATGGGTAGAACGGGCTGGTTGAGGCATGCAACATAAATGCATTATTAAAACGTTTATGATTACAGTGCCGTTTTTGCCCTTTGATATGATTATCTTTTTTATGTACCTGCGAGGTTTGGGAGAAACCAGCCTGCTGCTTGTGCACTGACTGAGTCACAATAATCCCAGGGTCATTTTCATTTAAATCCAGCAATAGCGGTGAGAAATCCTTCATCATCGGAATAAACTGTTCGTAACCTACCCACGCAGAATCAAATAGAATGTAATCACACAAATGACCAATAGTATCAACCACCTGACGTGCGTTATACACCGTGCCATCGTAGGTACCCAACTGAATGATCGCCAATCTGAATGGCCGCGCCTCTTCTGCTCTTTCTGGGGCAACCTCCCGCAATTGCTGGCGTAAATAACGCTCGTCGAAACAATGAGCATCAATACCACCAATAAAACCGAACGGGTTGCGGGCCGTTTCCAAATAGATTGGTGTCGCCCCAGCCTGAATCAGCGCACCATGATGGTTGGATTTATGGTTATTACGATCGAACAATACCAAATCACCACGGGTCAATAAGGCATTAGTCACGACCTTATTTGCAGCCGATGTACCATTCAAAACAAAATAGGTTTTATCCGCATTGAAGACCTTAGCTGCATATTTTTGTGCATCTTTAGCTGCACCTTCATGGATCAGCAAGTCACCCAGTTTGACGTCTGCGTTGCACATATCTGAACGGAAAATGGTCTCGCCATAAAACTCAAAAAACTGGCGACCGGCAGGATGCTTACGGAAAAACTCGCCACCCTGATGCCCTGGGCAAGCAAAAGTTGAATTATTCATCTCGACATATTTTTTCAATGTTGAGAAAAATGGCGGTAATAGATTTTTTTGATATTCACTGGCGGCAGCTTCTACCTGAGCATTGTAAAAAGCTTTGTTTGCTTCGCCGAGCGTAATAATCCCCTTAATCAGAGGCAAATAATCGGCAGAAACCGTCTGTTGTGCCGTGACAGCAACAAAAGTAGGAATAGCAAAACCCAGATCATGCAACTTTGACAATATACCGGCATTGGCATCTTCAACCGACATCACCACAGCGGCAACATCAGTAAAATCAGTTTGATTGAGGTATACCATTCCCCGCTGGCTTTCTATATAAGAAGCCAAACGAGCACTTGTTGCTATTTTTAATAGTGTCATGTCACTTACTCTCAAACGGTCAGGTATGAGGCTGCCATTTTGGCATGTATATGACATCGCATAAGGTGAAGATTTTATGCAATGCCGGCAAATTGATATCTATTACGCACACGATCACTCGCTCAAATAGAAGCTAGAATAGTGAGTTAACTGGTCTTCGCATCGACCAATAGACATCAGTAAAATCAGAGATCCAGCTCTATTTTTAATAATGCCTAACAGTGAACGACAGATAGCCTTACCGCATGGAAGTAACAAGGAACTTAACAGCAGATAAACAGGAGAAATAGCATGAGAAGCGCTCATTATGCATTGAATAGTCTACTACTGTCATAACCGCCTCCTGCTTACTTAATCGAAATGATATGGATTAGAGGGATGAATAGTAACGCTAAATTTTCGCAATAATTGCATGTTTTGCCGGTAGGTTCAACCTTGCAGGCCAATAAAAATGCACTTTTAGTGAATATCTAAGCCATTGTTATTTAACACACTAAAAAATAAAAAATCTATAAATCAAGTAGATGAAATATGTAGATGCACCATAAAAATTAACTTCCCAACAGTTTTCTCGCTATTTTTGCATGAAAAGAGAGCAACCGATCGCCTTTATAAGAGAAACTCATTGACGACTTGCCGCCAATACGGTTTAATGCGCCCCGTTGCCCGGATAGCTCAGTCGGTAGAGCAGGGGATTGAAAATCCCCGTGTCCTTGGTTCGATTCCGAGTCCGGGCACCACTTTCACTTCTCCCCACGTCTTCTGAATTCAAGTAAACTCCTTTATAATCACTATATACTCAACATTAATGCATTTTAAGTTCCACTGAGGTCAACCTACATCCACACCAATCAAGTGATGTTTGGGGGCTTAACTGGGGGCTTATCTTGTTCAATGTGATTTAGGGGCCCCCAAATGCCACTCAATGCCACTCAATGCCAGACAAGTCGAGACTGCAAAGCCGAAAGAGAAAGATTACAAACTCACTGATGAGCGTGGCCTTTTTCTGCTGGTCACCACCAACGGTCGCAAATATTGGCGCTTGAAATACCGTGTATCAGGAAAAGAGAAAAAACTCTCTATTGGTGTCTACCCTGATATCTCATTAGCCGAGGCCAGGCTAAAGCGTGAAGAAGCACGAAAACTCCTCGCCGAGGGTCATGACCCCAGCGAGCAAAAACAGCGCGAGAAGCAAACCAAAAAATTCACAGTAGAAAATACCTTCCATACCCTCGCTACTGAATGGCATACCTACAAATGTACGTCATGGTCTGCAAGCTATGCAGAAAGCGTCCTGGAGGCCCTTGAGAAGGATATCTTCCCACATGTAGGGAAACGCCCTGTCACAGAGATCCTCCCGCTGGAAATGCTTCAAGTGCTGCGCCTGATAGAAAAGCGCGGTGCTCTGGAGAAAATGCGTAAAGTGCGGCAATTCTGTAATCAGATTTTCCGTTATGCCATTGCCACTGGCCGGGCAACGGTGAACCCTGTGGCAGAACTGGCCGGAGCCTTGAGTCCCCCCAAAACAGAGCACTTCCCTCATCTAATCGCCAGAGAGCTTCCTGAGTTCCTTCAGAAGTTGGCTGAATATCACGGTAGTCCCCTCACCCGCCTCGCCACTCGACTGCTTTTATTGACCGGTGTTCGCACTGTCGAATTGCGGGCAGCAGAATGGCAAGAGTTTGATTTCGACAACGCTCTGTGGACAGTACCGGAAAGTCGCATGAAAATGCGGCGTAAACATGTCGTTCCCCTGACCCGGCAAGTCGCAGCCATCCTGCAGGAACTTCAGAACGTGACTGGAAGCTATCGGCTGGTTTTTCCAGGACGCAACGACGTCAATAAGCCCATGAGCGAAGCCAGCATCAATATGGTGCTAAAGCGTATTGGTTATGATGGTAAAGCGACAGGACATGGTTTTCGTCACACGATGAGTACCATTTTACATGAACAGAGCTATAACTCAGCATGGATTGAACTCCAGCTCGCACATGCAGATAAAAACAGTATCCGGGGAACCTATAACCATGCTTTGTATCTGGAGCAACGGCGGGAAATGATGCAGTGGTATGCTGATTATATCGACTATCTGGAGCATGGGGGGAGTTATGCCAAAGCCATCCGCTGAGCAGTAACCTGTCTCACAAATCCAACAACGTCAGTAATGATACTGGCGTTGTTGGTTTCTGCTGCTGCTTATTTTTTTTCATTGTTACCATAAACGTCGCTTGGTGAATAAAACACCATCAACAAGACATTACTCCTCATGGCTTAGGTGTGTGATCATGGTTTCCAAGCGATGGCCTGCAGCGCGTTGATTGAGTCTGGTTTATGGTCACGGGATGCGGTGGAGCAGCAAATGAGCCACCAAGAGCGTAATGGCGTTCGGGCAGCGTACATTCACAAAGCAGAGTTTCTGGATGAGCGCAGATTGATGCTGCAATGGTGGGCAGATTTTTTGGATTCCAACAGAGAAAAAGCGATGAGCCCGTTTGATTTTGCAAAACAGTATGTCCCACAGTAATAGCGCATGCCTTGCTCCCTGCTTGCTCAAGTATCTTATGACATAAAAGCCAACCGTCCCCTATTTATTGCATAATATCTGAATAGTAACAGATAAGGATTTAATCTGAGTCTAGGCAGGATATGTCTAGACTCCGTTATAAAAGGGCAATTCATTTTTTGTTTATATTAGTGCTAATCTAATTATTTCCTCATAGATACAATTCAATTCACAATTTGTAGAAAGTTAAATATCGCTAATATGTATTCGGTAGTATCATATCCTTATAAGGACAGGGGCTTTTATGTAATTCATCTTCCATTGGGATTTTCTTGCTGGTACCAGCACACTGGATGACACCCATCGATATATAGGCATACTGTCAAAAAAACTAACCTACTGGAATAAATAGAGATTATGGACGTAGAAAATTCACTTTTTCAAGGCCGCTTATCCTTAGAAGAAAAGCTTGAGCGGGCACGCACAGAGTTATTGGATCTTTCTGCACGAAATAAACTGCTAAATATTCCTCGGTCCAAGACAGCAAAAAGCATAGAGATTATTGATGAACGCTCTGAACAGATTTATCGCCTTCTATTACAAGAAGGGAAAGCATTTACTTTCCTATCAGGGCGTAGTGGAAAAGTAAATGGGGAAACTGAGGCTCTTCCCGAGGACGAATATACTGACTCAGATTTACAGCAACCAGAAGACGATGAGTCAGATGAGCTGCGTGCAGGGCACATCGATACGAAATTTCAAACACGTATGACCCCAAAAGGTTTACAAACACGTTTATTAGACCTCTACCACGACTCACGGACATTAGAAGAAGAGCAAGGGGTTAATATTCTGTTTTTAGCACTGGGCTCATTAAAATGGGTGGATCCAAAAAATAAAGAAAACATCCGTTTTGCTCCATTAGTACTGTTGCCGGTGACACTAGAACGCGGTACTGCTGGAGAGCGATTTAAGCTAAGGGCCAGGCAAGAGGAACTTCTGCCGAATCTATCGCTTGAGTCTTATTTGGACAAAGTCCATCAGCTTAAATTACCGACTTTTGATATGGCAGATGACTTCGATATTGTCGGTTATATGAGTGCCATTGCTAAAGCGGTTGACACCAAAACTGATTGGGCGGTACAAGCGAACGATATAACACTGGGTTTTTTCTCTTTTGCTAAATTTTTGATGTATCGTGATCTTGATCCTGAGAGTTGGCCAGATGATAGCAAAATCACTGAACAACCCATTGTTCGTGCACTGCTGTCCGACGGTTTCGAAACTTATGATACGTTGATTTCTGATGATGCTTCTATCGACCTGCACATTCAGCCAAAAGAAATGCTACATATTGTCGATAGTGATAGCTCCCAGACATTGGCTGTTCACGATGTGCGCAAGGGCCGAAATATTGTTATTCAAGGCCCCCCTGGTACAGGGAAATCGCAGACAATTGCAAACGTAATTGCATCTGCAATTGCAGATGGTAAAACCGTTCTTTTTGTTGCCGAAAAAATGGCGGCGCTGGATGTAGTCAAACGACGCTTAGACCATGCGGGTGTGGGTGATGCTTGTTTAGAATTACACAGTAACAAAGCCAATAAGCGCGCTTTGCTGGATGAATTAAAACGGGTGTGGGAACTGGGTTCCCCCCGAGGTGAATTTCCAGATATTTTACTGGAGAACCTGACTGCTTCACGAGATGTTTTAAATGAACATGCTCGCCGTCTGCACGAGCAATATAATCCATCTGAGTTAACACCTTATCAGGTTATGGGGCAACTCGTTCGCCTGCGTAGGGCAGGTCAACAACCGGTTGATATATCACTTGTCGGGGCATTGAATTGGTCGAGCAACAACTATAATAAGCGCCTTGAACTCGTGACCGAATTAACCCAACGTATCCATGATATTGGCGTGCCAGATCAGCACCCTTGGTATGGCGTAGGTCGTGAAGAGATTCTTCCTATCGAAGTCGAACGCCTGATCCCACGATTAAGTCAGCAAAAACAACATATAGAAGCCTTACAATCTGAATTAAAGAGTTTGGCGGAAACATTAGAGATATCACCAGAGCCGCAAACATTCAGTGAATTAAACCGTCTTAAAACCGTTGCTGAAATCGTAGCGGGTGCACCATCATTATCACAAAATGCACTTACCTCCCCAGTATGGAGTTCAGACATTCAAGCGGTGCAAGAACTTATTTCTTACGGGCTACAATTTCAGCATGATGCTGCAAAGCTTGCCGATGCGATAACTCTTAAAGCTATAGATATACCATTAGATTCTTTAGATGAGGCTCTATCCAAGCTTCCACAAGATTTTTCATACTCCGGATTTAAAGCTGCAACGGTATTGAAAGATTTGCTCCCAAGATTGGAAACTGAAGTAAGTCGCCTCCAGAAAGAGTTAGGTACCAAAGGTGTTTACCAAACCTTTAATGATATATCACGATTAATAGCCTTGGCTGACCGGGTAGCAGATGCGCCAGAAGCCAGTTCGGATGCGTTTATTGCATCTGTCTGGGATCATGGGGTTGAGCAAGCATCAGAGCTCGTTGATGCAATTGCTACCCTAGAATTGATAAGAGCAACATTGGATACAGAGTTGCTTGATATCGCTTGGGATACAGATGTAAAAACGGCAAGAATAGTATTAGCGTCTCAAACCGGACCATTGCGTTTTCTCAGTGGAAAATGGCGCAACGCCAGAGCGCTGGGGCGTTCAATTATAAAAAACCCTAAACTCCCAATACCAGACCTGGTAAAGCTGCTCGATGACCTTTTGAAAGGGCAAGCGGCACTCAGTAAAATCAAAGAGGGCAATAACTTTGGTCAATCTGCTTTTGGGGCTGACTGGAGAGGCGATCGCAGTAAAAGTGAGCCACTGAGAGCACTTGTCGAATGGATGAGAACATTAAGAGGGTTCGGGGCAGAGCCGCGTGTATTAGTAAGCCAGTTAGCTGATCGTAATGTCGTCAAAGCCAGAGCGACACAAGTCAATAATTTGATAGTCGAAGTTGAATCAGCATTGAACCAACTCTGGGATGCTTACTCTTTAAGAGTAAGCGATTACTTCAACGATGAATTATCGGTGGAACGAGTCCCCTTGCAAAGAATAGAAGAGCAAGTGGATCATCTCATCTGGATCAATTGGCTATCTCATCAGGTGTTGCAGTCCCCTCCTCAGCGTATTGATGAGCATAGTCAACTCATCATGCGAATTATTGAATTACAAGCACTAGCCCTGAAAATTTCTAACTATGACCAACTAGGTCGACAAGCTTTCGATAATGTTTGGCAAGGCGTTAATTCCAACTGGGACGAATGTGAGCAAACAGCAACGTGGATCCAACAATATTCACAGTATCGTTTTCTGGCTGCAACGCTTTTCAATGAGCGTTATATGCTCATTGAATCGGTGGAACACCTGTTGAATGAAAGTGAGTCAATTTTAACAGATATTGAAAAAATATCTGATGAACTACAGGCTAAACTAGAAATACTATTCAAATCGCCTTCTTCTGAGCTTTTAAGCATACAAAACCTATATGAAACACTTCATTCGTGGCTTGTTCATTCAGAGCAGTTATCCAAGTGGGTCGCCTATCAGCACCGCGCAACCAACGCCCGAAACTCAGGATTAGGAGAGTTAGTTGATCGGTTATCCAGTGGTCAGCTTTCTTTAGCAGAGGCGCTACCCACCATGGAACGTGCCTATTATGAAACTATTTTGGCTTATATGGTTGAACAGGCACCTGAACTGGCTCGTTTTGATGGGGAACTTCATTCCCGATTAGCGATGGATTTCTCAACACTCGACCGGCAACGTATTAAAGCAGCCAGTATCGAAGTCGTTCGTGCCCATCATCGGCGGATCCCATCCAAAGAAGGGGGGGCTGGGCCCGTTGGGATTTTAAGGGGAGAAATGGCTCGCAAACGCGGACACATGCCAATACGGCAATTGATGCAAAAAGCAGGTTCTGCGATACAAGCACTTAAACCCGTTATGATGATGAGCCCATTATCCGTAGCACAATTCCTTGTTCCGGGCAGGCAAACCTTCGACTTATTGGTCATGGATGAGGCGAGTCAAATCCAACCTGTTGATGCCATTGGTGCTATTGCTCGTTGTAAGCAAGTCGTTGTGGTTGGCGACGAGCGGCAATTACCGCCTACAAAATTCTTTGCAAAAATGACTGAGTCTAATCCTGATGACAGCGATGAAACGACTCAAGTCTCAGATATTGAAAGCATACTGGGTCTTTTCGTGGCACGAGGATTACCTCAGCGCATGTTGCGTTGGCATTACCGTAGCCGTCACCAATCATTAATTGCTGTATCAAATAGTCAGTTTTACGAGAATAAATTATTTATTGTGCCGAGTCCTTACACTCAAGAAGCCGGGATGGGATTACAGTTTTATCATATTCCTGAGGGTATTTTTGAATCTGGTGGAGCGGGAACTAATATCATTGAAGCTAAACATGTTGCGAAGGCTATCTTACAACATGCAAAAAATAGCCCTGAGTTATCCTTAGGTGTAGCCACATTTTCCGTTTCTCAGCGTAAAGCCATTCAGGATGAACTAGAAATTATCCGCCGCTTAAATCCTGATCTAGAGAGTTTTTTCTATTCCCATCCGAGCGAACCTTTCTTTGTTAAGAACCTAGAAAACGTTCAGGGTGATGAGCGTGATGTCATCATGATTTCCGTGGGATATGCCAAAAATGCTCAAGGGTATATGGCTATGCGTTTCGGTCCATTAGGGGCAGAGGGAGGGGAACGGCGTTTGAATGTCTTGATTAGTCGAGCTAAACGACGCTGCGAGGTCTATGCCTCAATAACAGATGAAGATATCGACCTTGAGCGGGCAAAAGGTAAAGGGGTTTTTGCCTTTAAATTATTCTTACAGTATGCGCGTACAGGGCGGCTTTCAGTGGCTCAACCAGGGCTGAGGGAAATGGACAGTGTCTTTGAAGAACAAGTTGCTGATGCTTTGCAATCTGCTGGATATCAAGTACATCCACAAGTCGGTATTGCTGGCTTTTATATAGACCTAGGTATTGCAGATCCCGATATGCCAGGGCGATACCTCATTGGTATTGAATGTGATGGCAAATCCTACCATTCTTCACGTTCAGCCCGGGAACGTGATCGCTTACGCCAGGCTGTGCTTGAAGATCATGGGTGGATTATCCATCGCATATGGAGTACTGATTGGTTCCAAAGGCCGGATGAGCAGCTACAAAAAACACTTAATGCTATTGAATCAGCAAAAATAGAATTAGCGACCAGACTTGAACAAGGTGCAAAGTCGCGGCGGGCTGTTCCGGTAGAAATTATTACTGTTGACCGTGGTCCGATTACAGAAATTGGTCTTGTTGATGTCGATTCATCGACTCTAAGTTCCAAGGAATATATTGAAGCTAGCCCGATGAGGCATTCAGCCTATGAGTTACATGATACTCCAGTAGGTCTTTTGGCAGACTTAGTCGAGCAAATTGTGGCTATAGAATCCCCTGTTCATTTCAGTGAAGTTGTGACTCGGTTAAGGACAACATGGGGCTTACAGCGATCTGGTGCACGTATTGAAGCTGCTGTTGATCAGGCGGTATCAGTCGCCTGCTCTAAAGGAAATATTGTTAGAGAGGATTCTTTCCTTTCTATCCCTGGTTCGTCACCAGTACTGCGCAATCGTCAAGGTGTGCAGTCAGCGGGGATACGCAAACCCGAAATGATTGCGTCCCAAGAAATTGCGGCAGGGATCCGTCAAATTATAAAAAATAATTTGGGGGCTACAGACGATGAATTAGTGATAACCGTTTCACGGATGCTAGGGTTTAAATCGACAAGTAGTACACTCAGAAAAGTGATCAGCGATATCATCGAAGAACTCGTTGCAAATGGAACGCTATACCGCGATCAAATGATGATTGTAGAAAGTTCCAGTAACAAAGAAGCTGTATAAAGCTAAGTAAACATGGGCTTTATTTGTATTAGCCCAGACCTGATCTGACAGTTACCGGTTATTTATACAGGTATCTGTCAGATTAAGTCTGGTTCAGATTCTTTTCTGTCCCCAGCGCCCCCAAACATCACAAAAATTATCGCAAACGTGATAATGGACACAATTTTTGGATAACAAGCACTACCACTCAGTATACCATGTACCACTTGCAACGCTTGGCACAATGCATTAAACACCGTGAGTTACGCTGCTTGAGACGATAACCATCACTGTTGTATGACTTTCTTCAGACTGGTACTGAGCGCATTATTTTTATGCCATGTAACAAGCAAATGCTGAGTCGCTCGTGTAAATCCGACATATAAGCGACGGGCCTCATCAGCTAAATCCAGACCATCATTGAGTATATGGCTGCTGTCGATAACCGCCACTGAGTGAAACTCTAATCCCTTACTGCTAGGTAAAGGTAAAATACACACTTTATCATTTGACGGGTTATACCTCTTTTTATCGTTCGCAGTGAAAAGATGGGTGTGAGGGATATCTGTATTCACAAGTGAATAGACCCAGGTTTTGTAAACACTTTTTTGCCTCATAATGGAGGCTCAATGAAGGCGTGTTTATGTCAGTCAGAAATTTCACTGAAGGATTCAAAATTGGAGCCGTAAAACAGATTAACGAGCAGGGATAACCGGGCCCGATTAACGGTACGGATTATCCGACTTTATCTTGCACTTAGCATTACTGCTGCTGAGTCAGCTTATTACTGTTACAACCTGTGCTATTACATTCGCACTCCACGCTTTTCAGGAAGTTGATCCGATCCTGCATGGTTCTGTTTGAGCAGGAGAGGTACAGTCGTGAAACGTCGCTACATTCGCTATCCCGATGTTGTAGCCACTGGATTTGCGATTGCTTCAGTGTCTGTTTTGCTGTTGATTCAGCAACCCCATTACTTTCTTATATTCAACATTGAGTTTTTGATCCAACTGGACCATTTCCAGTGATGCGCAGTAGGTTTTGTCATAGGCATTACGTGAGTTATCACAGCCCCCAGCCAGTACGCCAACTGATACCAACAGCAGTGAACATCCCAAGACTGTTTCTCTAATCACTTTGCACTTCTCCCTATTATAGATTGATCCGAAGACATCTTGAGCCAATGTCTCATTTTTGAATAGTCTGACAGACAATAATCAGTGATTGGAAAACTCATTCGATGACATAAATAAACGACACAGAAAAAGTAATATTCCCCAGCCAGTATAAAAAAACCTTTTGGTGATGCAGTACAATGTGCAAGTTGCACATATAGGTAAAAAAAGGAAAATTGCAAATTCAACTATAAAATTAAAATATAATTTATATATGAAAATAAATCTGTTGTGATAAATATAGTGTTATAGTACTTATTTTAATAGAAGTTAATACTATAGTAAAAAAATTCACCGTTGTGTTTCTCTATACTTCAAGTAATATAAATTTAAATTTTCAATATCAAATTTTCTACATATGCTGCGTCGATAAGCACTCACAGTTTTATGGCTGATAAATAACTTTTTTGCTATCTGATTGTTATTTAACCCAGAAATAATAAATTTCAATGTTTCACTTTCTCTTTTAGTCAGTTGTGATTTCGCCAAAATCGTTTCAACACATTTCATTTTATTAGTGCTATCAATAGTATTGCAGCATATCTTAAGTGTTTTTTTAATATCATTAAGTTTACTATCCCTGTATAAAAAAGCATCATAAATGACAGGTAAATTACATAAGTCAGCATAATTTTCGCAATACAAAATAACCGTGGCATTTTCAAAACACTTAATTTTCAATAAGATAGAATGCACATCCTGATGATACATCCCATTAATATCAAGTAATATCAACCACGGATTAGCATCCATTTCTTTTATCATAATGTTAATAGAATTATGTACTTTAATATCAGAATCTACTGACGGAGAAGATAATTTTAATATTTCAGATAAAAGAACTTTAAAGGAGAATGTAATTAGATTGCATTGACTAAAAATAACACAGTTCATGTTTCAATACCTTTTATTAAATTAAAATTCAATCAATTTATTTTTATAAATGATAACAATACTTATCATCAGTCAGAATGATATAGTCACCTTATGGGATGGGATTGGCTTTTTTTGTTTTTAATTATTCACTCTGCCATTGTAGGATAATTAAAATTACATGTCTTACATATAGTGAATATACTCACATCTATAGCTTGCTAGATAGCCAATCTAAAAATAGGCCATTGTTACTTATTTTAAATTATCCTATTTCAATAGCGAGTAGCCCAACTCTTCGCGGTTCTGCCCCGCCGCCTCCTGATAGCGCAGGGTTTTGGTCAGAGCGAGCAATGTGGACTGACGCGCATCCGCCAACTGGGTCAACTGGTCGAGTGTTGGCCCACTGGAGACTGTTGAGGTTCAGCCAGGCGCTTGTGCCGACGGAAAGCCTTATCCAGCAAAGGGCTCAACCGGATAACCCAACGATGCAGAGGGGAATGGTCAACGATAATACCTTGTTCTGCCATCATTTCTACCAGATTACGCAGACTCAGGGCGTAGGCCAAATACCAGCGAACAAACTGGGCGATGACATCAATGGGGTAGTGCAGGCATTTCAAGGTTTTTCTTATCAGAGATATTTCAGATAACACCTTAAAAACTGTATATTGACCGACGACAGCTTAATGTAACACAACCCTCTTGACCGCTTTTATGCTGTTACCCAGCCACCCGCAGCCAGGCAAATAGCAGCGCCACCATAATCACAACCACAGCCGTGGCAATCACTAAACGTTCAGCAAATAGACGTCGCATCGGTAAACTCCTCAGGCAAAACTGTAGCGTTCTGAATGATACTTCGACATAGGAACACCGATTTCATTCAGTGCAGACTCGATAGCATCCATCATGACATTGGGGCCACATATAAAATACTCGTGACTGGCATAGGGAGGGGGCAAGTGCCGTTTGAACACCTCGGCATCAATGAATCCTTTTTCCCCTGTCCAGTCTGGCGCGGGGTTCGACAACACATGAACCACGACCAAATTAAGCCGTGATTTTAATGCTTCTAACTCTTCACGAAAGGTGATCGATTCCCAATCTTTGCTGCCATAAAGTAGCAGGGCTGGCCGTTGGTCACCGCGATCAGCCAGTGTTCGCAACATACTCATCATTGGCGTTATCCCAACACCACCGGCGACCAGAACATGCATGTCTGCCGGATTTCCTAATGTGAATGCTCCATAGGGACCATCCAAATAGACCCGTTGCCCGATGGGGACTTTAGGTATGTTAGAGGTAAAATCCCCCAGATTGCGGATCGACATTTCCACGCGCCCGTCACTCACCTGTGCGCTGGATGAAAAAGAGAACGGATGGGCGGTAATGTTAAACGGGCTACCCCAAATGGTTAACCAACCGAACTGTCCGGGAGTGAAACGAAAACCGTCATGGCCATCGGGCATCATTACTAAGGTGGCGGTATCACCCCGTTCCTGCCGTACTGCTACCACGCGATAGGGGCGTCGCAATATAAACAGCGGTTTGACTATCCGCACATACAGTAGCAAACCAAACCAAAATAGAATCAGGCCAACCCAAAGTGCTCTTTTTAATGGGTCGTCGAGGTAAAACCCCCAGCCAACCATATGCATGACCCCGGCAACAACCGCCACTACGGCCAGAATAATGTGAGATAAATGCCAGATTTCATAGCGTATTTTTAGTTGAACTCGCCACAATGCGGTAATAACCAAAGCAATTAATGCATAGGTTGATAGGGCGGCAAAACGGGCTCGCCACGGCGCGTCGAAGGAGTTTAGTAGTGCCAATAACTCTGGACGAACAACAAACAGGATTAAGGGATGTGCGATAACCAGCCCGACTGCAATCAAAGAGATTCGGCGGTGGAAGTGATAGATAATATCCTCACCCCAAGGTTCGGTGACATAACGAAAACGGGCAGTCAGACCAAATTGTAGCCCCATTATTGCCAATCCGGCATAACCAAGGGCAATCGAAAACTCCGTCCAGAAATCTCGAGCTGGGGGTAATGTACCGGTTAATAATGCCAACAGAGGGGCCAGAATAAAAAAAAGGTATATCCCAACCCAAATGACACTACGCACAGCATAAGTCGACATATTGCTCACACCAAAATTATAAATTACATATTAATAAGTATACTAAGCGAAACACAGAATAAGCATTATAAACATAGTCATAATGATCTCTGCTATCATACACCAATAGATATTATTCTTGGGTGAGATGACTTAACCGGTTCTGTCGAATTAACAGAGTGGAGGCGGAAAAATATTTTCAAATTGTGGCCTGATATATAAATATAAACACTAAATAATATCATACAGTATAATGACTAATCCTTTGATTAGCTAATTTCTGGCGTTTCATTTTATATAAAACACGTTATAAAATATGAAATAAAAATATTCACACTAAGGATAACATATGGACTACTCTAGCAAGAATGAAGCAGCCTATAGGCTGCAAATCGGTGTATGGCAGAATGGTGATAGAATCTGTTGCATTAAGCTGTCGTCGGTTAATATACAGTTTTTAAGGTATTATCTGAAATGTCTCTAATACGAAAAGCCTTCGCTCGGCTGCATCACCCCGCTGATGTTATCTCGCGTATGTTCGCGGGCATCTCGCTTATGCTCTCTGCCTGCGTAATCATCGAGGAGATCATGGTGGAGCGTGGTGTTATTGTTGACCACTCCACGCTATCACCGATAGGTTATCCATCTGATGCTGCTGTTGGATAAAGTATTTCGCAGGCACAAACGTTCTGTGGGTCGCCGATGGCGAATAGACGAAATCTACATCAAAATCAAAGGGCAGTGGGAATTTCTATACCGCGCGGTGGATACTGTGGGCCAGACTATCGACTTCCTGCTGACAACGAAACGGGATGTTACAACTGCATTGCGCTTCTTTCGCAAGACCATTCGACACCACGATGAACCTGATGTGATCACTATTGATAAAAGTGGCACAAACATGGCAGCGCTGACTACACTCAACACTGACAAACCAGAAGAAGAAATCATTAGTGTCAGGCAGAACAATTTTATCTGTTGGCCGCCTAAAAAATCAGCTGCGCAATTTTTGCTAACTTGCCTACGCTAATGCGGTAGAACCATAATTGCTAATGTTTATCGGGTTACACTCTATACATCACTAATTAGGTATAGTTAGTAATGTATAGATATAAATATCGCCTATCTAACATGACAATAAATATATATTGTATTTTTTTGTTTTAATTTATAAATAATCATTCGCATAAGGAAATAACTATGAAAGTGAAATCAAAAGAATTCTTTTTTTGTAATTTCATTAAAATTGACACTAAGATTGTTTTAATTCTCGGCATCACTTTTATCTTTATTGGTTTATTGGGGGTATTAGCAGTGCTGGTAATGCGACATTAACTCATACTCTTTTTAATTAATAATCTGACGCACGAGTTGAATAGGTAAGGGAATCAACTTTGGCTCATAGGTAACGTTTAAGGTTGTGTCGCATTAAGGTTTTGTCAGGTAACATGCTGTTTTTTTTTATAATGTTGTCGCCGATGTTTCTAATCGGAAAAACTTTCGGTCGGCTACATTACCCCGCTGATGTTATCGCTCAGTGTGTTCGCTGGTATCTCGCTTATGCCCTCAGCCTGCTTAATCTCGAGGAGATGATGGCAGAGTGTGGTGTTATTGTTTAGCACTCCACGCTTCACCAATGGGTTAGCCACACAGAGGCAGCTTGAAGTATGACGAGTATAATCACTTCCGCCACTGGTTCCCCATTACCCGCTTTAGGTTTCCTATTTATACTCTTATAATCAAAGAGATTGTTGAAATGCTCAAAAAAATAAAACAGGGTTTTATGTTTGCCTTATTAATAACGACACTGACAAGTCAGGCAAGAGAAATAAACTTATATTCCGTTAATACCGGTTCGTTTGTTTACCATTTGACAGGAAATCGTGGGCAATACACAGAGAAATTTGATAACCGGTTCTTCTCGGTGGAACGAAAATTTTCTGATGACTCCAAATATAGTGTATTAGTTGGAACTATGAAAAATAGTTTTGATGACCGCTGCATTGCAATAGGGTTAAGAAGAGACTGGCTATCTGATAAATCAGGTTGGGCTTTTAAAGGGGTTTATGGTTATACCGGTGAGTTCTTTTTTGACGCCTTCAGCCACTGTGGTGACGATGGTTCCTATAACGATTTCAAAAAGGCGACCGGGATTGGATTTTCTCCTTATATTTATCATGCTGTCCAGTATAATTTTACAGATTATTTCGGCATAGAAAGCGGAATTATTATTCCCTCGATTTTCGTAATAAGCGTGCAATGGAGTTTTAGATAACATCTATGTCAATCAGCATCTAGATTTGTGGGCTGCCAGAAAAACAGACAACCCAACTTTCACCTATTTTGCCCTGATAATAAGACAAAATTTAATCCTAACCATGAACGAAAAAGGTCTAAAAAAGCACCTTTTTCGTTATTTCAAAAAATAGTTAGAAGTTGTACTTAACTCCTAACATTGCAGTAGTGTCACTGTAACCTTTATTACCCACTTGCTGTGCAACATTACCCCAAACGTTAAGTCGCTTATTCAACTGACCTTCCACACCCAGTTTAAGTTCAGCAATATTCGCGGCCCCCTCTTGTTTTACGGTAACGCCATCCATAGTGCTGCCGAAGTCCTTGGTATTATGGACCCAGTTGGCCTCCACAAACGGCTGGAACACACGGTCTTTACCTTTATCCTGCTCACTGTAGCCATTCATAAAGGTTCTTACCCCTAAACGAGTCTGGATATTATTAGTTCCATCACCGGAAATATGGGTGCCGTTGGCCTCTTGATGCTCGTCAGCTTTAACACCCATCCAAGTCACTTGGGCTTTCGGTTGTATAAAGTACTTGGTATTTTTAGAGGCGCTTTCACCCAGCTTAAAGGTATAACCATTTTCTACAGACGCTGTCATACCTTTAGACTTATATTTTTCTGTAGCTAAGCCTTGACCACTAACGGTATTGTTGAACCAACTGTATTGCGCCCATACATCAATATACAGACCGGTCTTATCCACATCATTAGCATACCAAGTACCATATACACCTGTACTATAACCGTCAACAGAACCTCGAGAGCTGTAACCAGACACATTAGACTGTGTTCTGCTCTTGCTATTACCGTAACCGGCCATCACGCCTAGATGGAAACGATCCAAATCGTTACTGCTCCACTGAGCAATATCGCCACCTAGTTGCAACACATAGCTATTAGCTTGTGTACTCAGTTGGTCATGGCTGTCACGAGAACGGTTATGCCCGCCTTGATTACGCAGCCACATGCTGGTTACTTTTGTTTCTCCTGTGAGGGCATCAATATACTGGGTTTCACCCAAACGGTCATGTAGCCTGGTGACAAACATGTTGCTTGCTGCCGCTAGGTTAGCGCTGTAGGAACTGGCCTCTGGTCGCTCCAATATTCCACCATCGGCTCCTGAAGCAATATTAGACAGATACCAATTTTTTTCATCACTCTCACCCCCAGTCCCGCGCTCCAGGTAATAATCATACGCACCTGCGGTAATACGGTAGACAGTATCAGTGGCATTAAAGAGCTTAAACTCATTACCAGGCTCATAGGTGGTTCTGAACTCACCCTCAGATTCACCGTCAACCTGTATCAGTTTGATGCCATTCAGGGTTTTAGCTCCGCTACCACCGGCGTTAATGACTCTGACATAGGTCAGTCCGGCAGTATTTCCTTGCACCCGTAACATATCAGTCAAAGAAGTGTCATCATGCAAGTATGTACTGAACTGCAGTAAGCCTTTATTACCGGTGTAATCACCTTTGACTGTCAAAATAGCACCCGGAGTGCCGCTGTCCTCATGAGCATTAATCTTAATAATGCCCTCATTATTTATAGTAGGTACGATTTGGCTAAACCCTCCTAGGTCAAGGGTCCCACCTTTATGTATATTAATTGTTGATTCTTCGCTAAGTGAGTAAGCATGCGCAGTCGCCAACACACCGCCTTCAATAGTAGTGTCTCCAGTGTAAACGTTTTCCCCCCCTAAGATCAAAGTACCGTCTTGGACTAAAACTGACAACTCAGAGCTACTTTCGTTAAGACCAAGAGGCCCTTCCATATCCCAAGTGGCTTGACCATTTTTAATCAGTTTTTGGAAATTTTTAAGCTCACCATAGAAAGTCTGAGATTCCCCCGCATTACCGGTAAGTACCATAGTATTATCACCGCTAACACCGCCGTCAATATCACCATTGATAGTAGAGCCCGCATAAAGCTCCAACTGATTCTGCCCACCGGCAAAGTGGATGTTACCATCAACTACAGCACCTTTACGATTAATGAAGTAAATGTCACTAAAATAATCGGTGCCATTGCTACCAATAACACTTTCACCGTCTATTGTTTTTATAAGTCCATAATTATCAAGAATATTAACCCGTTCTTCATTAGAAACACCCGCTTCAAGTTTCTGTTTATCCTCGAACCAAATGGCTGCACTTGTGTTGGAGTAAATAGTACCGTGATTAACAATACGGTTACCAAAGCCCATGACATTGATTGCTTCAGCTGATCCCGTGGGGCTATAAGATGAAACTTCAGCACCAGCTTCAATAACTAAGGTAGTTAAGTTACCAAATTCAATGGTGTTAGGCCCGGTGCCTGGCCAGAAACCGTTACCGGATGTCTGGTCTGCTTCTGTTGGGGATCTGTCACTATTTGTTACTTTTGCACCGGACTTAATAATAATATTGCCATTATTACCAAGGCTTATAGCACTGGTATTTCCTGGATCGAGCTCACTCCCAGAGTTAATAACAACGTTAACATTATTATTTTTAAACGGACTATCCATATTGCCTGGCCCATTGCCGATAGTGCCATGAAAGGCGCCTTGGTCACTAGCGGTACAGGTTACAGTCGAGTTTTCCTGTTGCTCACCATGTGCATTATCACCAGTACTACTAATACAAGTCGTTGAAAACGCTTTACCGGGAGAGACAAGAAAGCTAGCGGAGATCGCTATAGTCAGTAGACTCATGGAACCTATTGGTATATAACGCTTGGTATTTACTGCATATCCTTTATTTAAAACACATATCCTTAGCATGTACTGCTAATGAAGGTTTAAAAAACTATTTAATAGGGGTCGTTAAGCCTCGGACTATCCGAATAGCAAAGTAGTATTAGCGTAGATATGTCAGAAAAATTTGCGTAACTTTTTCAGCAATCCACATACAGAGTTGTTTCGCTGATGATGAATGCTATCCGAGACTATATTTAATCTGCCCTTTACTTATAAGGTAGACTCATTAAATTTAGACCGTCTGGCAGATGATATCGTAAAAGACATTACCTGACGTTATATTGACATTGAATATACAAAACTTGAATATTTACCTCCTTTATTGTTTATCTTGTGAATGATTATAACTAAATTAAAATTAACTTAAAAGATAATATTAATGCTAATGATTAAAATTAGTAGAATATATACGTTTCGATGAATACCCGATGAATTATTCAGGCCCTGTTGCATTAAGCTGTCGCCTGTTAACATACATTTTTTAAGGTGTTATCTGAAATGTCTCTGATAAGAAAAGCCTTCAAACGTCTGCACTACCCCGTTGATGTCATCGCCCAGTTTGTTCGCTGGTATTTGGCCTACGCCCTGAGTCTGCGTAATCTGGTAGAAATGATGGCAGAACAAGGTATTATCGTTGACCATTCCCCTCTGCATCGTTGGGTTATCCGCCTGGTGCCACTGTTAGATAAGGTTTTTCGCCGACACAAGCACACAGTAGAACGGTGGTAGCGAATGGAAAAATCCACATCAAAATCAAAGACCAATGACGATATTAGTACCGTGCGGTCGATACTTCAGGTCAAATTATCGACATTTTGCTGACCGCCAAACGGTATTGGCCGGCATCGAAATGGTCAACATGATACACAAGGGACAATTTCAGCATCCCGATGGCGAGGGGTTGTCCCCTGGCTGAACAATTTTATCTGTTGGTCGCTTAAAAAAAGGGAACACTATTTTGCCGAACCCACTCTGTTAATGCGATAAAACACTATTTAGAACAGCTACTTAGATAATACAAAGTTATTTAATGATATTCTCACATCTTCTAATATATTGTTTCTAACATAAATAAATGTCTCTTTTTTATCTGGCACCTCACTACTGGATATGTTTTTAATATCTTTACCCCATGTATAAGAGTCAATTGATGCAGCGACTCCTTGAATGACCATATTTCTCCTGACTTTTATATTATCAATGATAATCCCATTATCGTTATATCCCATATCTTGGAGGTCTTTTAGGATAGAACGATAGAATACACTATCATAAAAACCATGATCCTGTACTAGCAATACATTAGATAAATTAATGTTTTCATTTTTTGAAAACCAAATCATCATCGACTCCTTAAATGTGAACTCAGTAATGTTGTCATCATGTTTTTTCTTCGTTGTAGATACATGAATATCGCTTCCTAGAAGGCGATTTTTCTCATTTTTTATATTAAAAAATGTTATACCATCTTTTAATAAATGGAATGATAGATCTGTTACGATATCTGAATCAGGAGAGTCTGATGTTAGTGATATTACTTTTGTTCTATCCATTTTCTTGACTTTTATATTATGCAACTCTCTATAAATTGGGGATAAAATATCGTATAGTTCCTGACCATCCCTAGTCATTAAGAACATTCCATTTGAATTTTAAAATAGTTTACACTCAGCCCATCCCTCTATTTCTTTCAACATCTTAAAAACTGGTGGAACTGTAAGAAAAAGTCTTTCCGCAGCTTTTTTATAACTTTTTTCTTCCGCCATGGCTATGAAAAGATTTAGTTGCTTAGATAAAAACAAGACACTCACCCCCTATGAGAATATATAAATAACACCTGGTTTTTATTTACAAAATTCAAACACTATCACTTTTTCATTAAATTTAATTTTTATATGAAATTCATTTTAATTATTCGTTAATGTGAAGGCTTTTCTTATTAGAGATATGGGTAGGCAAATATCACAAAAAAAGCGTATTGCCTGACTATACCTCTTAATGCGACAGAACCCGTTAATTGACGGACATTCGAAACACAATTCCCCTATGCAAAGAACGAGACCAACTTGCAGCCAAAATAGTTGTTATTAGAGGGGTTGCGACTGTTGTCGCCACCAATATTCACATCAGTGATTCAGGCATTGCGGAAGAGTGATGTGAAGAAATTTTCCACTCGCTGCCATTCCAAGCGTAAGTGAAAGTATAACGCGCGGAAACTTTTGTTTTATCGGCAAACGTAAATGTATACGTGCCTGTATCAATTGCTTTGTTGCAACCAATGCGAATGGTTCTGGTGTCAATCTTACCAACAGGCTTCTTTTCCAGGAAATGTTCAAAGTAATCAACACGCTCAGCATCCGTCAGACGAACCTGATTTGAGATCGTGGGTAATAAGACCGCATCAGCAAAGTAGGTATCAGCAACCTTTTTTGCATCACCTGTCTTTAGTGAAGCATTCCAGCGCTCAAATAATCCTTCGATCTCAGCGTTGTCTGCTTTCACACAATCTGTAGCAGGTGTTGCTGCTGCCCATGTGAATCCGGAAATCAACAGTAATGAACAGATGATGCCTGAGATTTTCTTCATAATATTTCCTTCGTGTAAGCTATGGATATATTTTAAGAAAAGGTACCAATAACTTCACACTGAAACAATAACCATGAGTCATAGTTACATTTATTTACTTTAATTGAAGTTATAAGACGAAAAAGAAACTGGGTTATCTACAACTCTGCCCATTGTTTTTTATGTGCAGTATTATTCACCGTTGGTTAGTTGTATCAACTCACGTTTATAAATTATCAAACCTGTATTTGATAGCTTCGACCGGTATTCCATTCAGGCGAAAGCACATTAATTATGGGTTTGAGGGCCAACGGAGCGAAAACGTACGTTAAGCAGTCAACTAATTGTTTAAATTGAAATTTATCATCTCTATTTACTATCAGAGATATTCCAAGCACTTTGAGAGGCTCTGTAGCATTAGCGCAGGCAAGTCAGCAAAAGTTGCACAGCCAGTTTTTTAGGCAGCCAACAGATAAAATTGTTCCTCCGGGGATAAGCCCTCGCCATCTGAATGCTGAAGTTGTCCCTTACGTATCATGTTGACCATTTCGATAAGGTCATCTGATAAAATGTGTGTGCGTTTGGCTGAATACCGATACCCGATACTGAGCTAAAAACACAAAAAGCAGACGGCGAACCGCCTGCTGCTGCGGGTTACCCTAAATAATTCGTGTTGCAGGCAGGCGGCAAGTGAACGAATCCCTGGGAGCATAGATAACTGACCTGCTCCCCGTTGATTAGTACACCCCGATGTTAGTAATGTCTTCATTTTGACCCGCTATCTCTTGAGCCAGCTATTACAACAGGAAGGTACCATTCGCGCGATGACTGCCTCCCCGAATGACTCGCGTCTCATGGAGGAGGTACTGGATACCCGCAAAGTGTGTGACAAGACGACGTGGACACTGGCGAGCAGAACGGATGGCAGTGTGCAAGTGATCTATCAGTGCTATATGCCTGTGGCCTGGTTCCAAACGATGTTCGCGCAGCAACTGGAAATTGGAAGGAACAAGGACGGCGAACGCTTGCTGACATAGTGACCAGAAATAAAGTACTGAAAGCAACTGTGCGGGAGAAGAAAAAGCGGGAACCGCTATTGCTTGCAGAAGCCAACGCATTGTTTGAGCAACTTCAGGTCCGTGGCGACCTGGACCGCTATAAATCACTGGTCAAATATGCTTCGATGGGTAATCAGAGTCTGGGAACAGTGAAGGCCTTCTTTGACAGCGAAAATGGGCAGGCGTAGCTGGATACGTATCCCAGGGCCGAGGCGGCGCTGGGCCACCACTGCCACGGAACACAGCTCTTTCGGCATTACCGGCCAATGGCAAAACATTGGCCGCCGGTTGGTTAATTCGAAGGATTTCAAACAAGTGCGGTCACATATTGTGATCTATGAGCAGGGCAGTGGCACTGCATTTAAATCCTTCCAACACGCAGACCATAGCCCTGAACGTGCGTGTCAGCTGCGCGCGGGGCAAAACCGAACTCTTCCACCTCACAATCGCTCAGCGAATGCACAGTCAAATTGGCCACAGCTCCCGCGACATCATTCAATGGGTTGCTCAGTTCAGCACCGAGATTTCTGCTATCTCCGCGAGCTTTCCACCACCACAGTTGATAACAACTCGCGTCAGGTCACGACTCATGTCAGGTACTTCAGTCTTTACCGAATGGGGTGTAATCATCTGCGATACCATCGCGTCGGCGGGCGGCGGGACGACCTTCAGTTCCATCATTACGATAGCTGGATTGAGACCAGCCCCGCCACGCTCAAGCATGACCTCATATCCACCGGTAGAAGTTTCAACCTCGCCTGACACTATAAGCCTGGGCGGCTGCGCATATACAGATGCCTTCCACTCGCCGGATGACTGGATCCGGCATCCCGCCGGTATTTCAGCCGCGACTGTCACAGCCGATGGTATATTCTGTTCAATCGCCGTGGTCGGCAAGACCGCCTGCTCGCGGGATTGTATATTTCCAACCGCAGCAGTGCTGGCACCGGAATTCTGGTTACAGGCAACCAGCATCAAGGATGCCGTCAGCGCGCTAACGCGTAATAATGCAGACTTGTCCAACATAGTCGATGTCTCCCGTGCAATCGCGAGTGATTAATTTTGCAAACATATCATGATTGAACCAAATTTATTGCAAAAAAATGGCTTTGTAATGAAAACTTAGGCTATTCATCTATTATTCAGTGATCCCCATGAAACTCGCTACAGACATGTATCCCCCAAATGGGGAGCTGCGTCCAGATGGGGAAAAATTGCTTGGCTGGGTCTGATTGTGGGTTTATATCACATTGATAACTCACCAGTCTGGGACGTGTAAAAGTCATGTCCCCCTAACCGAACCTTCAAAAAGGGATAATCTCGTGACCAAAAGCATTAGGCTCACTGTCGCAATAACACTGCTTACTGCGACACTGCCCATATTAGCTAAAATGCCAGAAAACTTTGTCTATACCAGCTCTGGCGACCTCGAAGCGGCATCAGTCATTATCGCACGTAGCGATATTGGCGGTGCGCAGATCGTTTACAATTGGCGTTCACTCGAACCTGAGAAGAACAAATACAACTTCTCGCAGATTGAGAAGGACTTGGCTCGTCTTAAGGTAGCCAATAAAAAACTTTTCATCCAGATCCAGGATCGGTTTTTCGAACAGAATGCCCAGTACGTTCCTGATTATCTGATGAATGATGCCAGATACGGTGGGGGGATATCGCCACAATTTGATAATCCTGGCGAAGGAAAGCCGAGTGGTTCGGGTTGGGTGGCACAGCAATGGGATCCTGCTGTGCGCCAACGTTATCAGGCTCTGTTGGCAGCGATTGCAGAGCGTTTCGATGGTCGAGTCTATGGTGTGAACCTACCCGAAACAGCCATTGATCTTGACGAGAAAAAGCTACCCAAGGGATTTTCCTGCGATAACTATTTTGCAGGCGAAATGGAAAATCTCACCTTTGCGCGAAAGGTGTTCACCAAATCCCATGTGGTGCAATATGTCAATTTCTGGCCGTGCGAATGGAACAACGACCACAATTACATGGGCCGGCTGTTTGAGTTCGCGAGTGCCAATAATATTGGACTTGGCGGCCCAGATATTGTTCCCAACCGCAAAGCGCAAATGAAGAACTCATATCCGTTCTTCAACAAATACAAAAGTAAGCTAGCACTCATTGCCATGGCAGTGCAGGAGCCGACCTTGACCTACAAGAACCCCAATACGGGTAAGCCATTTAGCAAGGATGAGTTTGTACAATTTGCCGACAATTATCTTGGCGCAGATATCATCTTCTGGAGCACTACATCTCCCTGGCTGACTAAGAAATAGGTATCAATCGCTAGGGACAGAAAGCCTCACTGCGAGATCATGTATAGGTTCTTTGTCCGGATAAAATCGCGCCAGCCGTCGGACAACAGCACTGATAACCCGCGTAAGTAATGGTGCGGACTGGTTCGAATGTTGGCGCATTTACACAGCGGAAATTTCTGGGGTTCCAGCTTAGGCCCCCTCCTCGGGAACTGATTGCAACATTCAGTTGGGTTCAGTATGAAAGCACCAAGGTATAAATTTAAAACCCATTTTCAGCCCTAAAAATGCCCCAAATATTTAGGGCATTGAGTTCAGTTCGTTGCGGATTTTCTTTGTTAGCTAAACGCGTTGCCCACGCATCCAGGCCACGAGCTGGTATCCGGTTCATTACCAACTGATAGGATGATGCGAACTCTTACAAATATAGTCATACAGGCGTTGAGTATCTTCCAATGAACAAAGGCGAGTGCCAAGATTAAGTGTTGCCGCGCTACCTGCTGCAACACCAAAACGTACAATCTCAAACAGGTCTGCACCCTTTGCCAGTTTCAGCGTCATTGCGCCAACCATACTGTCCCCTGCCCCAACGGTACTCATCTTCTTCACCGGCGGGGGAACGATTTGTACCCAGTTATCACGATCGACTGCCAATGCTCCCTGTGGCCCAAGCGACACCACGACTCGCTCGGCAGCGCCACGGTTAACCAACTCCTTAGCAGCATGGCGTACATCATCAGGATGCTTCAACTCCCGCCCTATAAGGGCCGATAGCTCATTCTGATTAGGTTTTACCAAGGCAAGCCCCCCCAAATCTAAGCTCGCTTTTAATGCATCGCCAGAGCTATCAATGATGCACTGCAATCCCATAGCTTTAGCCTGCTGAATCAGGTGAACTAATTTTTCAATACCAGTACCTGGCGGCAAACTACCGCTAATAACCAAAATCGATCCTGAAGGGATGTTTTGCACTTGTAGTACCAGTAGATCAAACTCAGCATCACTCAATCGTGCCCCTGGCATAACAAAACGATACTGTTCACCACTGTTGTCTACGTGGACATGCATGTTCTGCCGTGTCCAATCCTGCGTTTTCAGCGTTTTCGTCTCAATACCTTCCCGATCAAGCAATTCTTTCAAGTGCTCCCCTGTAGGGCCAGCAATAGGAAAAATTGCATGAGCTTGACCACCAAGATAAACAACAGCACGAGCGACATTAATACCGCCACCACCCGGCTCAAAAATAGGTGCCGTGCAACGTAGTTTTCCTTCAGGGTAGATTTTGGGCGTCGTTGTTGCGCTGTCTAGCGAAGGGGATAATGTTAAAGTGAAAATCTGAGTCATGATAATACAACCTTCCTTTTTGGTTTTTATTTCGCAGATTCGGCAAATAAAAATAGAAATTGTGTATTGATGACGGACTTAGAACAGCCACATTAGCGACCCAAAAGCCCGATAAATAACTGACTGTAACCTCAGTAAATACAATGACTACTCTAAGTAAAGCACATAATTCAGTACGTCGTAGTATTAAGATTCAATTGAATAATAGGCTTTATTTATCATTTTATCTGACCATAACGGGGGCTATCGCTGATAAACGATGAAATTAATCGCGATGTTAACATCAGTGAAATTGAGATAATGTTATACGCTATTGAGAATAACAAACGCTCTCATCGAGATTCGTCATCGTTGTTATTTACGCGACAGGATCAATCACAACACCATTGCGAAAATATTAATAAATTGAATCGCTCCTTTCATCGTTAAATCTCCTCTTCACATACTTTACTCGATGAATTATTGCACCCAACAACAGAACGTTAGCTTTTCTTTTCAAAAAACAGTGTCACTTTGGCGACTTCAACACCAAATTTGCGCAGTGATGTCTGGTTGAACAAATGGGTATCATCCTGGCGATATAGCCAGTCATCAAAGTGTAGTTTTATGCTGCCGTTCTCTGTTTTCACGTCCATATCATAACGCCAGTTGAAAGCATTACCTGCGGTATAACCATGGGCCACGCCAATGATATCCCCTGCCGTCCCCTGATAGCTGCCATCAGCGTTTCTGATGATGCGCCAGATTCGGGTCTGGCGCTCGCCATCAGCAAAAACAAACTTCTCGTTGAGCGTCAGGGTATTGCCGACAACATCGCCCTGGATAACCACCTCAAAACGGCGAGTCTGTTTATTCTGATAATTCTGCAACATTCCCCAGGCGCGGGTTTCACCGCTGAAGTAGCCGAACAAATCGAAAGTAGGTTTATTGTTTTGATAGTCATTGATATCTGCACTGCATCCAGCCAGTACAAACAGGAAAGCCAGTAACAGGCTTTTGATATTCATCAGATACCTCCAGTCAATTGTTGCCGCAAGTCAGGATATTGTGTCGTCGGTGACAACCAGATAGCGAGAAATGCATCTCGGAAAGCACGGTCGAAACGATCACCAATCGGCTTAATATATGGATTAGATGGCGCGCGATAATAAAATTGTCCGCCAGTATTATCACCCACGAAAGTGAGTTGGCTGCCAGAGGTTACTGCCGGCCATATCGTCGCTATCTGCTTGAGCCAACGCTGCTGCTGTGCTGCAGACACGCTGATTTTCATGGCTTGCCATTGTTCTTGTGTAGCGTTCACCAGCTCTTCTTGGGTAATAGAACGCTGATAGTTAATACTCAGTGCCTGCGGCCATCCCCCCTCCTCATAGCGTCCGCTCGGTGTACGCAATACTGAAAAATAAATATCAAAGGGCCCCCAACGTAGCGTGGCACTGCCTACCGTCGGCCACGTGCTCCAATCGCTGGCCTGTGCCACCTGAGTACTCAGACAAAGAAGAAAAGTTAACAGCATCTTCATTCAATTCTCCTGCGTAGTATTGGCCAACTGACAACTGGCAGATAAATAGCCCACCCTAAAGATAGGGTGAGGATCATCATTTCAGGTGCGATTTGTGGGGTCATCGCATTCAATTTCCAGCCGATGACATAGGCTAGTGGGCCGGTAAGCGCACCTAACAACACAACTGTTTTCACCGTCGGGATAATCCGTCTCAGTAGCCAATAAAACCAGCTAGTGAAAGTAAGCCACAATGCGCACATCCATATGGGAACACCGCCCCCGCCAGCAAATTTAAAGATATCGAGATAGCACCAAAACGCATCCATGGTAATACCCAGTAGCGCCGCTAACAGGACCCATATACGCTGTTGCCGCGGGGTAAATATCAGTGCCAGCGCAGCGCCCAGAAGTAGAAAAAGCATTACTTGTTCACGCCAAATAATGGCCAGCGTCCAATAGGCATCAAAACCGAGCGTAGTTAGCCAAAATCCGGTGCCCAATCTCATCGACGCTCAGCACTCAGTTGTACGGTGCTGATGGATCGCGCCAGAAAACCAGCTTCGCAATAGCACAGGTAAAATCGCCACTGGCGCTGAAAACGTTCGTCAAATCCCTGATTCTGTAATAAAGGCCAATTCTGCTCAAAACGCTCACGCCATTGTTGCAGCGTGCGGGCATAGTCACGGCCAATATCGAATAGGTCACACATCACCAGATCGCTATGGCGTGTGAGGGTATCGCACAGCGCGGTTATCGATGGCAAGAAGCCTCCGGGGAAGACGTAACGCTGGATAAAATCCACATTGCTGCTGTATTGCTGATAACGCTGGTCAGTAATGGTGATCACCTGTAACACCATTTTGCCTTTAGGTTTCAGTAACTGCTGGCAACATTTGATAAATAGAGGCAGAAAACGTTTGCCTACGGCTTCGATCATTTCGACCGAGACCAGTTTGTCATATTGCCCCGTCAGCTCACGGTAATCCTCAAACAACAGAGTAACGCGATCCTCTAATCCAGCTTGCTTAATACGCTGTTGGGCATAAACGTACTGTTCCTGCGAGATAGTCGTGGTGGTGACGCGGCAGCCATACTCACGCGCGGCAAATTCCGCCAGCGCTCCCCACCCAGTACCGATCTCCAACAGATGATCTTGTGGTTGCAGATCTAACTGTTGGCACAAGCGACGCATTTTAGCCTGTTGCGCCTGTTCCAATGTCATCTCCGTTTCACTGTACAACGCGCTGGAATAAAGCATTTCACTGTCGAGAAACTGCTGATAGAAGCGGTTACCCAGATCGTAATGTGCGGCAATATTGCGCCGTGCCTGCCGCCGACTATTATCACGTAGCAGGTGCACCAGCCGATGCCAAGGGGCGGTCAGCCAACTTAAACGGGCCTCCATCTTATCGACCAACTGCATGTTACTGGCCAGCAACTGAAGCAGGCGAGTTAGATCAGGACTGCTCCAATAACCGTCAATGTAGCTTTCTCCACCAGCAATGCTGCCACCCAACAGTATTCGGCGGTAAACTCGGGGATCATAAACCTCGATTTCAGCCTGTAGCGGGGCTTGGGTATCACCAAACTGGATTTCACCGACACCTGCTTCACGCAGCAATAATCCGCCCCCTTGCAACTGCTGTAGCAAGGTAAAAATAATGCGACGAGCACCTTTATTGTGACCCGAAAAAGGGGTGCTATCGGCGAGGGTGTATTCTGAGGAACTCATCGTTCATCCTTGCCGCCGGCGGCGGGGTGAGGGTAAATAGGGGTGCGTTTCAGCCATAACTTCAGTGCTTGCCAGTAAATGGCGGTGGCAGTTTTCAGTGTCATTAGAGGCAGAAGCCATAACTGTCGGCGCAACGTTGCCCGCGTTAGAGGGTGTCGATAAAGCAGTAATGTCGCGTCAAATTCGCGGCTGACACGGTGATTTTCGATATGAATGCGCAGTCTCTGTGCGGGGGCAGAGAGCCGCCAGTGGTAGGTCATGTCCATCGGGTTAAACGGTGATACATGAAAAACTTTATCTATGGTTGAGGTACCTTCTGGATTTACGGCATAGGTATGGCGTTCATTCCACGGGGTATTACGAACTTCGGCCAACAACCAACACAGTTTGTCATCATCGTTATACAAATAGTAAAAGTTGACGGGATTGAAGTAACATCCCAGATAGCGCAACTGGCACAACAGCATAACGCGGCCATTCAACTTTTCGCCGGTCAATTGTGCAATACGTTGCTGCGCTTTGTGTTTAATATCGCCACCACCCAGATAATCGCCACGATAAAACGACGCTGGGGCAAAGCGTTCCAACGCAATACCCAGCGCGGGCAATTGTGTCAGTTCATCAAGATCAATCAACGGCATGAAGATTTGGTAATCAAAGCTGTGTTGGACCGGGCTGAAGCGACGATGGCGCACATGTCCTACATAAAGGGCGCTATTCATGCGGCGTTCTCCTGCAACAAAACCTGCGTGACGTCCAGCGCACTGCGTACCCCATCCTCGTGGAATCCGTTATACCAGTAAGCGCCGCAGAACCAGGTATTGTGCTGCCCGTTTATCAGCGAACGCTGCTGTTGTGCCAGTACAGTAGTCTGATTGAATACCGGGTGGTGATAACTAAACTGGCGCAGAATTAGCGCCGGTTCAATCGGTTGCTGTGGGTTGAGTGTGATACAAAAGGTCTGTGGCGCATCCAAGCCTTGCAGAATATTCATGTTGTAAGTCACGCTGGCGAGTTGATTCTCTGCATGCTCGTCGCTGGCTGGTAAGCGATAATTCCAACTGGCCCAGGCACGGCGTTGGCGTGGCAGCAGACGAATATCGGTATGCAGGATGACTTCATTCGCTTGATAGCCCAACTGAGCTAAAACACGTTGCTCCTGCGGGCTGGCATCGGCCAGAAGACGCAGTGCCTGATCGGCATGGCAGGCAAAAATCACCTGATCAAAATGTTGTTGCCCCAAGGCGCTATGAAGTATCACCCCTTGTGGTTGGCGTTCAACCCGCAGGACTGGCATATTCAGGTGCAATGTCAGGTTGTCTGCCATTATGGCCAACATGCGGCGCACATATTCACGTGAGCCGCCTGGCACTACAAACCATTGTGGGCGGTTGGTGATGTCTAACAGACCGTGGTGATCGAAAAAGCGCAAAAACAGTGCTAATGGAAACTGGCGCATATCAGTCATTGAAGAAGACCAAATAGCGGCCCCCATCGGTAACAAATAATGCTGGGCAAAATAGGGGGAAAAACCTTCCTGTTGCAGAAAATCGTCCACCGTTTGAGCCGCAATACCACCATTCGCCAGGTTTTTCTTACATTGGCGATTGAAACGCATAATCTCTGCCAGTAGGCGATAAAAGCGTGGATTCAGCAGGTTACGGCGTTGGGCAAATAGAGTATTGAGCGTATGGCCGTTGTACTCCAGTCCACTGCGAGGATGCGTAACCGAGAAGCTCATCTCCGTGGCTTGCCCACTGATGCCCAATTCAGCCAACAGAGCAATAAATTGCGGATAGGTCCGCTCGTTATAGACGATAAATCCGGTATCGATAGCGTAGCTGCGCCCTTCCAGCGTGACGTCCACGGTCGCGGTATGCCCACCGGGATAATCATTGGCTTCAAACAGTGTAACCTGATGTTTTTTAGCTAACTTCCATGCACAGGTTAAACCGGAAATCCCGCTGCCGATAATGGCAATTCTCATTGGATTACCTCACCAAACGCTTGGCAAGCCAGCGTTGTAGAGCTTGTGGAAGTAGAGCTGTTAGTCGTAACAGCGCGGCGAACAGTGGGGGAAAAGCAATTTCAGCGGCCCCTTTTGCCAGACCACGGCGAATATAGTGCGAAGCCTGCTTAGGGGTGATTATCATCGGCATGGCAAAATCGTTGCGGTCAGTCAGCGGTGTGGCAACAAAACCGGGTAATATCAGCGAAACATTAATACCGGATTTTGCCAAATCCACGGCCAGGCTGCGGGCAAAATAGGCAAGTGCAGCTTTTGAGGCACCATAAGCTTCTGCGCGCGACATGGGGATGATGCTGGCTGTTGACCCCACCAATGCGATCCTGCTCCCGGACGACAGTTGTGGTAACAGGGCATCTAAGCAATTGATCGGACCAAGAAAATTAGTATTAAGCACCCGTGCAACCCGTTCAGCCTCGACGACACCGTTATCAAGGTATTCACAGGTTCCAGCACACAAAATAACCAGATCGGCCGGACATTGCGCCAACGCGCTACGCGTAGCAGACAAATCGGTTATGTCGAAATGACGCGCCGTAATTGCCGAATTATGCGCGCCAAGTGCCATCAACCGGGCTTCATCACGTCCACAGGCGGTCACCTGCCAGCCCTCGGCGGCATAATCGAGCGCCAATTGCTGCCCAATCCCGGAACTGGCTCCGGTGATCACCACGTGTTTCATGCTTGTAGCCTCTTCTTCAATTTGACAACAATCCCGCCGAGCAGCGGTATATGTTCATACAGCATGGCACCCAGATCGTAGTAATCACGCTGATAGATAACCCGCTGTTCAGCAAAGCGTAACTGGCTGATACCCTCTAAACTGAGCAAGCTGCCACGGCGCAGACGGGGATGGGCATAAGTCATATGCCAGCACACAGAGGCTTGTTGGTCATGGTGCTGAATGTCAGTGAGGGTAAAGCTACAAGTGCTTAAGTTACTGAGCAGCAATTGAAAATAAACTTCAAGTGAACTCAATCCCTGATGTTCTCCGACGGGATCGATAAAGTGGATATCGCGATGATAAACATCAGATAGCTCGACCAGACGTGCTGTATCCAACGTGGTATAGAATTGTGAAAAACGTGCCAGCAGTGCTTCAGCGTTACTCATGGTAGTGCTCCGAAGCAAGGATTAGCAGAGCATGGTTATCGATAAGCGTAATATTCAAGCCTGCATCGCACCAAGCTGCTAATTGCCGCCGCTTGGCAGTATTGAGTACGCCATCGGTGCAGAGAAAGTAGCGTTCGGCCTTAAACATAGCCAATTGCGGAGCTTCCAGCGATCCCGGCAAAATATCGATATGCATATTGTTTTTCGCCAGAACGATGGCGGCCATCCACAACTCGGTAGGATCGATGTTTCCCCATCCCAGTAGTAATACATTCTCGCCTGGCTTCTTGCGTGCACCCAGCATACAAAAAGTCGCGTATTCAATGATCACGCCATCCAGCAGACGACTCAGCATGTGCAGCAATTGATGTTCATTCTTAAGCTGTGAACGTAATGGTCTTAGCACATATTCAATCAGGGCCTGAGGTGGATATTCGCGCCCTAATTCAAAGATACGACTACGGAGTTTATGCGGTGCGGGAGCCTGAATCAGCGCCAGTAACTGTTGTTGCAGTGTTACCCAGTTAGTGCTGTCGCCAGGTGCTGTGCCACCGTCGAGTAAAGGTTTGATCTGGCTAACTGGGACGCCGCGTTCTATCCAGCGCACAATAGTGCGGATACGGACAATATCGTCGTCATTGAACTGCCGATGGCCACCTTCAGTACGTTGTGGTTTTAACAAGCCATAACGCCGTTGCCAGGCACGCAGTGTTACTGGATTAATACCACAAAGTTGCGCCACCTCACTGATACTGTATGTCGCCATGCCATTTACCTTGCCGAAAACACCTATAGATTAACCATAGCGGGTTAATACAAACTTGTACAAGAAAATAATAATTGTACAAGTTTGAGCAAGAAACAAAGAAAGGGATTACGGTGGTGAAATTAGGCTGATGCAGCTTTCTACATGTTAAGCCAATTCGCAGCAGAGGAAGATGTATCTGTTACCCAATAACTCTTTTAACTAGCTGAAATGAAACGTTCTATTATCAGGATTACTTGTCAGATCCGCCCTATTCTGATTTCAGCTTGTGACTGAACCAAATAGCATGCCAACCCCCGATGATACCCCCATCGCAAGCGCACTCCAGAAGGTAATTCGAATAATACCTGGCCATATTGGCGCTCCGCCTGCTTTCGCGGCAATCCCCCCCAGAATAGCCAGAGAAGCCAATGCTGACAGGCTAATGGCTGGAATTGCCCAGTCAGCCGTGACAATAAACGCCACCAACAAGGGCAGTATTGCGCCCGCTGAGAAGCTCATCGCAGAAGCCCAGGCCGCTTGTAATGGGCGAGCGGTAGTGATCTCAGATATCCCCAATTCATCACGGGCGTGAGCACCTAACGCATCATGGCTCATCAGTTTTTCAGCCACTTGCTTGGCCAGTGCTACATCAAGGCCGCGATGGACATAAATCGAGGTTAACTCACGATATTCACCTTGAAAATCGGCGTTCAGTTCTGCTTGCTCTTCCGCCAATGCGGCCTTTTCTGTATCTGACTGAGAAGATACCGAGACATATTCCCCTGTTGCCATCGACATCGCACCCGCAACCAGACCTGCAATGCCGGTCAAAAGAATACTTTGATGTGTGGCATTGGCTGACGCGACACCCAATAACAAACTTGCGGTAGAGACAATCCCATCATTAGCGCCAAGAACTGCGGCCCGCAGCCAGCCTATCTTTTCGATACTATGCCGTTCTCTGTGCATCGTGGCGCTACCTTTTAGAGTGAAACTTCAGAGTTTATCAAGTCGCTGTTGAATGTCCTGATGACGGCCTTTATCTGCCAATTCTCGGCCTGAACGTGCTGGGGCCGCCAGTGCTTTTTGTAAATAGCCTTTTGCATCCGCTTTGCGCCCTTGCTCCAACAGGAAATCACCATAGAAATAGTTGGGATCTATGCCGGTTGGATTTACCTGTAACGCTTTTTTTAACAACAGTTCGGCTTGTTTTTTATCGCCAAAACCAATAGGCCAACCAGGAACCTGATAATAGAGGGTTCCGAGGCTGGTATAAGCAGAGCCATCCAACGCATTAGCATCGAGTTTTATTGCCAGCTCCAGCTTAACTTTCGCGTCCTTAACCAAATCCAACGCTCCCAGCCCCCCCTTCTCTCCTGCCCAACTGCTTTTAACGATAGCAGACCAAATTAATAGATCAGCACGTGATCCGTTGGCTGAACTGGCCTTATCTGCAATCGTACTGAGTTTTTCCAAACAGGACTCTTTCTGTTTTGCCACCACCTGATATTGGCAAACAGCCCATTGATTTTGGATATCGACCAACTCACTTTGGGCATAAACAGCGGTACTGCCAAAAACGGTAAGTAATAATACTAACGTCTTCATGGTGAATCCTTCTTATCACTGGAAGCCTGAGCATAGCGGGCAATAATAGCGTGTTGCTTCGCGAGAGCTTTATCAACAATGCTGGGGAAAATTGCATTTAATTTGACAAAGAACCGCTCCGGCCAGCCAAGCCAGCGCCGTGTTACTTCTTGATTCAGCGCAATAACTACCTGTTTAGCCACAAACTCGGCACTGTCACTTTTTGTCCCCAATTCTGCATTCATGGCATAAACAGCCGTTGAATTAAGCGTGGTTTGTGTGGCTCGAGGCGCAAAATAAAGAACATTGATGGCCGAACCGCTTAATTCACGGGCCAGTGCCTCACTAAAGCCACGAAGGGCGAATTTACTGGCGCAATACACGCTATATCCGGCATAACCAATACTGCCAAAGCTGGAACCAATATTCATAATAATGCCGGGATTACTGATATAGGGTAGTAAAGCTCGAGTCAGTAATATCGGCGCCTGAATATTCAGTGATAACTGCTGTACTATCTGTTGCTCACTTTGATCCTCAAGCCACGCAAAGTGATTGGTGCCAGCATTATTGATTAAAATATCAATGCTGGGTTGATCCCTAAGCACTTCAACCTGTTTTGCCAATGCCGCCGAGTCACAAAGGTCGGCTACCCATACTTGATGATCCTCGGGATTAGGTAATGCATTCAAAAGCTGTGTAAGGGCAATTTCATTGCGCCCGTGCAATATCAAACACGCGCCCTGTTTCGCCAATGCATGGGCCAGTGCCCGGCCAATACCGCCACTGGCCCCGGTCAGTAGAACTCGGCTATTATTGAGTTTCATTGCGGTTGATCCATCAGGCCACGCAGCATGTCCCCATAAAGCTGGTAAACCACCTTGGCAGAATGAATAATCGCCGCACGATCTTCGACTTTTTCAACCTGGTTCATTAATGATTCAAAAAAAGTCAGATGTTCTTTATCCAGTTCACCGTGTGAACTGAGGTAGCTCGTGGCTTTTTCCGGTAACCCCAGCCCTTGTTTGAGCTGTTGGGCAACCGTTGTTGCGATAGCAACACTGGTCCCTTCCAAGACGTGCACCATACCAAAAATACCCATCGGGTTAAGGCGGGAGGCATGATCGTAGAGAAACGCTATCATTAACTCTATCGCCAATACTGGCTGACCATGACGAACGGCCTGCGCATCACCGCCACAAGTGCGAATATCATTTAATATCCATTCCTGGTGCCCATATTCTTCATCAATATATTCGGCGATAGCCCCACGAACCCACTCATACTCTGAGCTCATCCGGCCACCCGCCGTCATCAGTAAAGGGACGGTATGGCTAACGTGATAGAAAGCCTGGGTCAAAAAGGCGATATACATTTCGGCGTTAATATTCCCACTACGACAAGCCTCTATAACCGGAGCAGAAAGGAGTTTCTCTCTATCCGCCGCAGTATCATGCTGTAATTGTTGATAGAAATTCATACCCTACCCCCTGCAATTAATTGATCGATACGGAGGTGATACTCGGACAGAATTTGCTGCCTTTTCGGACGCCCGTTATTGGTTAATAACCCGTTTTCTACACTTAGCTGGGCCAGAAGATAATGGTGAACCTGTGCGTAATCAGGCAGCCGTCTATTAAGTTGAGCTATTTGATCTGCAAGACTATTTTCATAACCGGGTGTCGGTTGGATCAAGGCGACATTGGCGGTTAACCCATCACCAAAGATGACAATACGAGATATCGCCGGAAAAACTTGGGCTTCGGCTTCAACCCATTCTGGGGAAAAATTCCGACCAAATGCTGTAATCTGAACATTCTTTTTACGGCCAGTAATATGCAGAAAACCTTGGTTATCAAAATGCCCAAGATCACCAGTCGTCACAGCTTGTGCCGGTGCCGGCTCGCCCAAATAGCCAAGCATTGTTGAACCAGAAATCAGAATTTCCCCATCTTGCGCGATGCTTATCTGACAATGCGCTAATGGTTTACCCACTGAGCCGGGCAACATATCCCCCTGCGTATTTAGGGCAACCACCGAACCACATTCTGATAACCCATATCCTTCATAAACCGGCAATCCTAATTGATGTGATTTAGCCACTAAATCCGTGGCAACCTTGCCCCCGCCAACAGCAACAAAACGTAAACTCTGTGTCAGATCTGGATTTATGGCACATAACATCACCAACAAGCGTAATAGCTCGGGTACCAGTACCAAGCTGTGCGGGCGCCACTGTTGAATTGCTTGGGCAAGGATCTGATAGGAGAATTGGCTGGAGCCGGTAAAACCCACTTCAGCAAGCGGCGGTATACGGCTACATGCCCCGCTTAACAGCGGAACATACAGTCCGGTAATGTTTTCAAGTAATGTTGAAAGGGGCAGCAATGTCAGATGCTGTTCAACATTGGCAGGAGCCACTCTGTCGATAAGCGATAGACTGACTTGCATCTGATGATCCCAACTCAGGCATACCCCTTTGGGATGGCTCGTGGTCCCCGATGTATAAGTGATTTTTGCGGTATGCGGTGGTAACTCGGGCACCGCTATCGGTTGGCGGCGTTGCAGAGCGTATTCAAATGATGTGGTAGTTATCCAATCCGCGCGTGCAGGGCCAATCAAAGCATCCGCACCGCTACTATCCAGTAGCCAATTCTGCTGTTCATTACTGAAAAAAACCGGCACCGGTATCATAACAATATTGGCTAATGCGCAAGCCAAATCGATAATGGCCCAGTCAATGCCGTTATCCAGCAAGAGTGCCAGTCGCGCTATTTTCTGGTGGCGGAACCTCTCTGCCAATGCCGCTATTTTGGGCAGTAATTCACCGTAGTTAATCACCTGATAACTATCGCACAATGCAGGGCGCAGAGGGTCTTGCGCCGCCATTTTCGCCAACTGTTCAAAAAGGATCATCGTTGTGTCCTCCTTTGAAAAGTAAAAATGCTGGGCATTGGCGCAAACAAAGAAAGTAATAAGCTGGTTTTACTCAGCACTTGGCGGCCCTGATTTAAGTCCCCCACCATCACACAGGGTTGGCTCTGGTAGTATTCCCCCCATGCAAAAGCCTCTTCACCGAGACGATTTGCCAGCGCAGGGGCCAGTTCCAGTGGTTTTAAATTCAATCGGTGAAAAATATTGCGTAATTTTCGGGTACCGGTAAACACCACATAATCAAGCTGGTTCTCACATAACAACCGGCAAATAGCCGCAAACATAATTCGTGCATTTCCCGATTCCGAACAAGCAAAATTACCTATTTCAACCAAACGATTACGTAAAACTGAATGCCCTGTTTGCGTTGCAATGACCACCTCAATAGGTGCGTCCAAATAGTGCTCAAGATAAAGTGCCCCGAAATCACCACGATTCAAGCCACAGGCACCAATAAGGACACCATCGGCACGATATAGTCCTAATAAATGAGGTAAAAAATGTGGGATAGTGGCATTGAACTCACGGCTATACTCCCGCTGAATATATTGTTGCAGTTCGTTTTCTTCTTGCTCATTCTGAGCAAATAACAACTGGTAAGGTGCCTGAATATTCATGCTCATAATCGCTCCTTTTACTGATAATAAGGAGTGTAATGATGGATACTTAAGAAAAACTTAAATTGATAACAATATTGGGTTTAGCCGTTAAATGCTTTTATATCCCCAACCCGCACACGTGGGTTTTTCTCCTTAACTCATTGATACTCATACCACAAGAAATATCTGGAAATGCTCACTATTGAGCAATAGCAAGCTACATTCATAAGCACTATTCAGCTATTCCATATAGTGTCTAAATGAAAATGTACCAAAAATCATATTTGAGGAGATAAACATGTCACAACCCCCAATCAATCAATCAGATATTAAACATTCCAAACAACGGCGCTCACTATTAAAAACTGCGGTAGGAATGTCGGTGCTTGGTATCGCCAGTGGATTAACTCTAGCCACACCAGGGATATCTTACGCAGCAGCATTAACGCGTGAAGAGCGAGATAAACTCACTCCGGAGCAAATTATTGCTGGCATGAAAGAAGGGAATATCCGCTTTAGAGCAGGCAAGATGCAACAGCATGATTATTTGGCTCAAAAACGGGCCAGTGCTGAAGGTCAATTCCCCGCGGCGGTTATTCTCAGTTGTATTGACTCACGGGCTCCGGCGGAAATTCTTTTTGATACCGGGATTGGTGAAACGTTTAATGCCCGTATTGCCGGTAACATTGCCAATAACGATTTGTTGGGCAGTATGGAGTTTGCCTGTGCGGCCGCGGGAGCAAAAGTAGTTCTGGTCTTGGGGCATACTTCGTGTGGCGCAGTTCGGGGGGCAATCGACGGCGTAGAACTCGGTAATCTGACCGGCTTGTTAAATCAAATTAAGCCAGCAATTGACGCAACCCAATTTAACGGAGAAAGAACCGGTAAAAATGATCAGTTTGTCGATGCCGTTGCTAAAACCAATGTTCAGCATACGATCAATGAAATACGGAGCCGGAGTAGTATTCTCAATGGATTAGAGAAAGAGGGGAAAATTAAAATAGTTGGCGCAATGTATAATCTCAATGGCGGGGCCGTTGAGTTTATTAGCTAATAGATTACAAGCTCCGGGCTTTATCGCTCGGAGCAAATTCATAATGATATCGAGCCGCTATTTTCTGTGGTGGTAGGCAACTAATAAGTGATGCCAGATTCCATTATCTATGGTGTAAACAACATGTTATACAGAAAAGCATCACCAAAGACACAGGATAAAAGAAAGTCGTGCTACGCTTTAATTAAGCGATAACGTTAATTTAGCTATTCTTTATGCTAATAGAATTCCTACACGAAAAAGTTCCTTAGCCTCACCGTTATCAGGAGCGTCACCATGAATCCTCCAATATATGTTTGTTAGCCCTATTTAAAAAACTTAAATAACAGATCACTATTTTACCTGTGTGGGGCCTCGATATGTTTCACTTTGATGCTTATGGTACGCTCGTTGCTGCAACGCTGGTGCTATTGCCAGGAAGGCAATGTGTCCAGAATATTCCTCTGCTACAAAAATATGCTATCCCGGAACCTATTGCGGGTGGTTTGCTGCTCGCATTACTGTTTCTGCTTATTCATCAGACAACCGGTTGGGAAGCCAGCTTTGATACATCACTACGTGATCCGCTAATGCTGACTTTTTTTGCCTCAATTGGCCTTAATGCGAATCTGGCAAGCTTAAGGGCTGGCGGTAAGGTATTGATAAAGTTTTTTGTGGTCGTTATTGGTTTGCTGTTACTGCAAAATATGGTTGGCATCGGTATGGCCAAAATTCTGGGGCTGGAGCCACTGATGGGGCTGCTGGTGGGAACCATAACACTTTCTGGTGGGCATGGCACCGGTGCGGCTTGGAGTGCCGTATTTGCGGAGAATTATGGCTTAAGTAATGCTACGGAAGTTGCCATGGCCTGCGCAACTTTCGGTTTGGTATTAGGTGGCTTGATCGCCGGCCCTATTGCCCTTTATCTCATTAAACATTCCGCCACTCCCAATGGCAGAGCCGAAGATGCCTTGCAACCCACAACCTTCGAGAAACCTCAGTCAGGGCGGATGATCACTGCGCTGGTATTAGTAGAAACTATCGCCATGATTGCCATTTGTTTGATGGCTGGTCGCTATATCTCGGGGTTACTGGCGGGATCTCTATTTGAATTACCGATCTTCGTCTATGTCTTATTTGTCGGGGTTATTCTTAGTAATCTACTCACTTATACCGGGTTTTATCAGGTTTTTGACCGTGCAGTCTCCGTAGTCGGTAACGTAAGCCTCTCCCTTTTTCTGGCAATCGCGCTGATGAGCCTGAGATTGTGGGAATTGGCGTCTCTGGCATTACCGATGTTGGCGATTTTATTGGTGCAGACGCTAACCATGGCTCTGTATGCCATATTTGTCACTTATCGGATTATGGGAAAGAATTATGATGCGGCCGTTCTTGCTGCTGGGCATTGTGGTTTAGGTTTGGGGGCAACTCCAACAGCAATTGCGAATATGCAAGCGATTACCGAGCGTTTCGGACCATCTCACGTTGCGTTTCTGATTGTACCGATGGTCGGCGCTTTCTTCCTGGATATCGCCAATGCAGTAGTGATCAAACTGTCTTTGTTATTACCGATGTTTACGCAACTTGGCTAAAAGCCAGTATTCATGGTGGCATCAACCGGCCAGAAGACGGAAACCCAGTATAAGCCAGCACATACCCTATAGTATGTGCCGGTGTTTATTCACCAGTGCACCTCTAACGCGCTAAATCTCCTCCCCCCTCGCGCCATGCTCTTCTTAAGTGATAACTGTTGATCTAGCATTGATTTCATAAGGTATTGCCGGTATAACTAACAGCCATTTAGAGATATAGACGTCTAAACGGATAAAATATCATGCACTCACCTGTTCCCGTCGAAGGGCAGTTCAAACGTACAATGAAGGCCCGGCATCTGGTGATGCTCTCTCTCGGGGGCGTGATTGGCACCGGCTTATTCTTCAACACCGGCTATATAATATCCACCACGGGTGCCCTCGGCACACTGTTGGCCTATATGATAGGTGCTGTGGTGGTCTATCTGGTAATGCTCTGCCTGGGTGAACTGTCGGTAGCAATGCCAGAAACCGGGGCTTTTCACGTGTATGCTTCCCGCTATCTTGGCCCAGCCACTGGCTATACCGTTGCCTGGTTATACTGGCTGACCTGGACAGTAGCCCTCGGTTCCAGTCTGACCGCCGCTGGGTTCTGTATGCAGTATTGGTTCCCTCAATCACCGGTGTGGTTATGGTGCCTTATCTTTTGTCTGGCTATTTTTCTGCTCAATGTGGTCACTACCCGCTTCTTTGCCGAAAGCGAATTCTGGTTCTCACTGATCAAGGTCGTCACCATTTTGGCGTTTATCATTTTGGGCGGTGCGGCGATGTTCGGCCTATTACCGATGAAGGACGGCACACCCGCCCCCTTCCTGCACAATCTGACCCAATCTGACTGGCTGCCAAACGGCACCTTACCGATCCTGATGACCATGGTGGCGGTCAATTTCGCTTTCTCCGGCACCGAGTTAATCGGTATCGCCGCGGGCGAAACAGAGAAACCAGAAAAAGCGATTCCGTGGGCAATCCGCACCACAGTGATCCGCCTGAGTGTTTTCTTTATCGGTACGGTATTTATTCTGGCTGCGTTGATCCCGATGGATCAGGCCGAGGTTGTCAAAAGCCCGTTTGTACTGGTATTTGAACGTATCGGTGTACCCTATGCCGCCGATATCTTCAATTTCGTGATCCTGACTGCCATCCTGTCAGCCGCTAACTCTGGTCTTTACGCCTCTGGCCGCATGCTGTGGTCATTGGCCAATCAGCGAACACTGCCTGCTTATTTTTCCCACATCAATAAACGCGGCATTCCTATTAATGCGCTGATCTTTAGCATGCTCGGCGGCTTGTTGGCACTGTTGACCAGTGTTATCGCGCCAGATACGGTGTTTGTCGCGCTATCAGCGATTTCTGGTTTTGCCGTCGTCGCAGTCTGGCTGAGTATCTGCGCAGCCCACTATGTTTTTCGCCGCAACTACCTACGCAGTGGGCTGCCAATCGAGGGACTGAAGTACCGCGCGCCGGGTTACCCGCTGACGCCGATCGCAGGCTTCAGCCTGTGCCTGTTAGCCTGTATCGGTCTGGCCTTCGATCCTGAGCAACGTATCGCCCTATACTGCGGGCTACCCTTTGTTGCCTTGTGCTATATCACCTATTACCTGACCCATCGTGCCGGGAAAAACCAACCATTGGGAGAGAGTCATGCCGGTTAACAACCCTATCTCTGCGCTCTTAAGCGCTGATCGCACATTGATTTTGGATGGCGCATTAGCCACTGAACTGGAGGCGCGAGGTTGCTCTCTTAGTGATCCGCTGTGGTCCGCTAAGGTGCTAATTGAGAATCCTGAACTAATTTATCAGGTTCACTTGGACTATTTTAACGCAGGGGCACAATGTGCCATCACCGCCAGTTACCAGGCGACCCCACAGGGTTTCCTGCGCCGTGGCCTCGACCAGCAACAATCGTTGGAACTCATTGCCAAAAGCGTTCAGTTGGCACAGCAGGCACGCAACGACTTTTTGAATCAGCACCCGCAAGCTGAGCCGCTGCTGATTGCCGGTTCCGTTGGCCCATACGGCGCTTATCTCGCAGATGGATCTGAGTATCGAGGCGATTACCGGCTGCCACAGGATGAGATGATCGCCTTCCACCGACCACGTATCGCGGCACTGGCTGAGGCTGGGGTTGACCTGCTGGCCTGTGAAACACTGCCATCGTTCGATGAGTTGCAAGCGTTGCTAACACTACTGCAACAATTCCCTACTTTGGGTGGCTGGTTCGCATTCACGCTACGCGACAGCCAACACCTGAGTGACGGTACCCCCCTGACCGAAGTTCTGGCGCTACTGCGCGGCAATCAGCAAGTATTGGCCATCGGCATAAACTGTATTGCGCTGGAAAACGTGACCCCGGCGCTACAGCAGTTTGCGGCACTGGCTGACAAGCCGCTGCTGGTGTATCCAAACTCAGGGGAACATTACGATGCTGTAAGCAAAACCTGGCATGCCTGTGGTGGCGAACACAACCACCTGATTGATCTGGTTGGGGAATGGCAGCGCCTGGGAGCACGACTGATTGGCGGTTGCTGTCGTACCACACCAAAAGATATTCGCATCATCGCTGAGCACTGTAAGCCGTAATCCCCCAGTGATATTGTAGCTAAGCGCCAACAGTATCACTGGATAAGCTTTGCCGCCTGATGAACTGCGGCAAAGCCTCTAAATATGCTGCTTCACCTGAGCGGCATTATTTAGTCGCCTAATTGCCGGCGTCAGGCTGGCGGCGATAGTCGCTATCACGACAGCAACGGCTGAAGCCAGCAAAACGGCCCGGCTGCCATAATGCATAGCGAGAGGCCCCGCAGCAAGTTCCCCGATAGGAATTGCCACAAATGACCCCATCGCATCATAGGCATAAACACGCGCGAGTTTCTCGGGTGGAATATGGGTTTGTAGAGAATGTGCCCACACAACACCGAATTGCCCAAAACCGACGCCGGCAATAAAAAATGCCCCCATAAGGATGGCAGTCGAAGACACCATACTAAGGAGAGTGATAGGGACTGCACAAAGTGCAACCAGAAGGACACCAATAAACAGATCGCGTCGTGGCCGCCAGCGGAGTGCAATAAAAGAACCGGCAATCAGGCCAATACTTTGTGCGGCAACAATAATCCCCCAACTGGCACGCCCAAATGAAGCATCAGCCACTATCGGGCCAAGGATCATCACTACGCCGCTAAAAGCGGCATTAACAATAGTGAACTGGGCAACAATAGTCCACACCCACGCACGAGCAATAAACTCCTGCCAGCCATCCCGTAGATCCTGCAAGATATTGGTTTTCGATGCGAGGAGCTGTGCCGAGGCAGTGCGAATCAAGAGATAAAGCGGTGCTGAAGCGGCAAACCCCAAGGCATCGACGGCCAATCCCCAGCCAGGCCCAATGGCAGCCGTCAGAACCCCGCCCAGTGAGGCGCCAATCACCGTCCCGCCATAGACCCCCAACTGGATAAAAGCGTTCGCTTCCCTGAGGTTACGTACGGGCACGGTTTGTGGAACCATTGCTGAAGAAGCAGGAAGGGCAATGCCCGCTGCCGCGCCGTTAATCGTCCCAAGGACCGCTAACCACATAATTGTGGCTGTTCCATCCAGCACCAACCAGGCAACAATCCCTTGAGATAAGGCGGCAATAACAGATGAAGACAGCAGAACCTTACTTCGCGAGTAACGATCCGCAAGTACTCCACCAATCAATAAGAAGGCAACATTGAAAACAGAACGTGCAGCTACCACCAGACCTAAATCTGCTGCGGAACCGCCGATATCCAACACCGCGAAAGCCAGTGCAATCGGTGCGATTCCATTACCTAATACCGTGAGGAGGCGGGCAAAAAACAAGTTTCGAAACGGGGCATAGTGAAATACATGTCGGGAAGATGGGACCGTGGCGTTCGCGTTCACTCACTTTTCTCCGCACTGATTTCAATACCTTGCAGGCTCTCACTGCTATCTTTCAATGGGGATATTTCATACTTTTTTTGTTTATTCATTTTGGGCAACTTTTCATCACATGACGCGCTTGTAGCAGGGGGGCCGCCGTAACATCCTCTGCCTTCACAAATACCATTGCCAAATATGTGTCTTTATCTGTATGAATGCCAAGATTAATTGATTTGAATGTATAAAATTATTCAAATCATCTGATGAAAACCCTAACGTTGTCAGGTAGCAGATTTATTACACCGTTACCCCTAAGTTGCTATAGGGATAACGGCGGTCTCAGCTACGGGTGCTGTTCCGTATTGGGTAACGCCAGCAACGCATAGCGGTTCAGCAGTTGACTAAACCGACTGTCAATCTGTTGGCGCAGTGCCGATGACGGAGTCTGCCCTGACTCTGACTGTACCTGATACTGACGCAACAACTCTTCCAGCGGTAAGGTTTTTGCCAGCGGCTGTTGTATCGCAAACACCACCGTTTTCAGCTCCGAAACCGTCATATAGCGTCCCTTCTTTTCATCCAATCCATTCAGTCGCTCTGCCAGTTGCCGCAAACGCTCTTGTGCCAATGCATAGTGTTTCAACTCCACCAATGGCGCAGCACTGGCTTCTCGTTGTTGTTGCCATAATGCACTCAGTCGGTTGACTTCTTGACTGGCGGGCCACAGTTGCTGCGCTTGTGATAACACCCCATCCCCCCGCATTTGTGCCCATAACGGCGGTAACTGTGTCAGTTGTTCCAACTGTGTGCCACTGCCTTGCAATACCGGGCCAGCCAATCGTACCAACTCAGCATCTGAGGTTTGTTTTCTCAGTTCATCGATTGATTTGGCTGCCAGTGGCGCAGGTAATGGCGCGACGCTGGTCAGCAATGCCTCGCGCAATGGATTAGATGACAGCGACTGCCAGATAAAGAAACTGCCCACCATCAAAACGGCCATCAGCGATAGCCCGGCGACAAACCCCTGCCCCGCTTTCCAACGTGGTGGGGGCGGCAAAGGCGGCGACAACTCCACCTCAACACGCGCCGGGGCCGGTTCGTTGACAAGATAAACCAGTGGTTCGCTGACCGCAGCCGACGAGAATGTCGGTTGTGGCTGTCGTTGTGGTTCAGAGACACCGGCATGCCGTACCGGAATACTTAATCGGTCTGGCGTATCAGCGGCGGCCTCGGCGCTCTCCAGACGTAGTGCTGCGTTATGCAACATCAGGCGCACCCCATCCAATTTACTCAGATGTTTGAGCTCTAGCGTTTGCAACTGCGTGCACAACTGTTCCAACGCACGCTCTGCCCGGTACACCTGAGCCAGGTCACCGTAGCATAACGTCATGGTGCGCCAAACTTGCTGCAACCGGTCACTCAACCAGGCCAATAACGCCACCCGGGCATGTGTTTGCGGCGGCCATAATGCACTCCACTGATGAGACAGCAAGCCCGCCAACAGCTCCAACCCTTCACACAACCCGGCAAGACCGGCAATGTGCGTACGTGCCAAGGTAAAATCTACCGTGGTCTGCAACTCAACCCCGTTCTGGCGAAACAGCGCCAAACAAAGCTGCTCGACCCGCCCCCAGTCAACATCCGGGCGAGCTGGATGATGTAATTTGCCGATTTCGTCACGTAAGGCACTAAATTCAGCAAAATGGCGGGGGTCACCGCCGGTTTTAACCGTGCGCTCAGTATTCGATATCATGTGTTTGTCTTCCCTGAATAGGCGTTAAGATGACTCACCCGGATTGAGATAATGTTGTTGTTTAAGATGACGTATCAGCACCCGGCCTTCCGGCATAAATGCCGTGCCGTAACGCACCAGTCCTAGCCCTTTCAGTTCCGCCTCAATGGCATACTCCAGATGGCCAGGAGCGGATTGTGGCAGTAGCAGCACGTTGATACTTTTCAACCGTGGCTCATATTTTAGCAACGTGGCTGAGAGCGTAGTCAGCAGCGCGTGCGCACTGCCCGGCAATCCCTGTAGGATCTCGCTCATATCCGGCAGACCATAATCGGGCAGATGACTGAGTGTACCGGCGCGGCAGTTGAGAATGCGCTGCATATTGTCGAGCACCGAGAGAATGACCTGGTTAGCTTCACTGACCTGATGTAGTTCAAGCCCGCCAGTGAAATTGCCCAGCAATTGCTCATACAGTGACGGCGAGGAGGCGTCCGGCATTACTTTGTCTCCGCCCGCAATGTCAGGCTGTTATTACCCAATTCAAGGGTCCGAGGCTTATCGGGATGCAGGTCGTCCAGCGTCAGAATCAGACGCCAGTGGTCTTTGGCCATATCTGGATGGCGGAACAGCGCTACCACCGCCACAAACCGGGTATCTTTTTCCATCGGCATATCCAATGTTACCGCACCGCCCGGTTTCACTATCACGCTGCGGCTGGCCAGCAGGTCATCTTTAAGTGCCGCCTCCCCGTCGCTCGCCAGTTGTTGATACACCGTTTTTAAGAAGGTTTTATCATCACGTAACTGATAAACCCGCACCATCACCGGCTCCGATGACGAGTTCGCTTCGTGCTCATCGGTATTCAGAGCCTCACGGGCGGTAAAATCCAAATGCAGTACCTTTATCTGCTTATAAAACAGTGATTTTGTGGCCGATACGGTGCCATCAGTCACTGCTTGCGTCAGCCCACAGCCACTGAGCAATAAAACCAATGCTGAGATGCAGATTTTATTTTTCCAGGCGGCCCAAGTTTTATTTTTCGAAGTACAGATTTTATTTTTCGAAGTAATAGCTAACACGTCGGTTTCCTTCTTGGTATTTCTGTGGAGTCAGTCCACTGTAGTGTCCCAGCTCCACGGTATAGTATTCAGGTATATCGTCTGACAGCGTATCGTCATCCAGCCCCAGCACCCCGGTCAGTCCCAATCTTACCGGCGTCTCATCCAACACCAACGCCGGCAGCAACCGTGTTGCGACAGTCAGTTGAATACAGGCTCGATAGCGCCAGCCCAGATACACCCGCAACAGCACCAGAAAATCGGTATACAGCGGGCCATCCGGTAACCAGTCACCGGCCTCGTCGCGGTCTGCCGTCTGCAGAGAAATCAGTAACTGACTGTTGGCATCGATGGCCTCATCGCCCAGTACGGTGTAACCGTCCAGCCAGTTGCCCCCTTCGTCGGCAAATGTCATCTGTGAGGTCAGACGAACCGTACGCAGGCAATGGGGCGTCACATCAGCCTGCGTAAAGGGGGCCAGCAGTCGGACCAGTGCCTGTACCCCTTCGGCAGTTCGCCCCGGTTGACGCATCACCCCCAGCAGGGCCAGAAAGCGTGATGTCGGGGTGGCAAAATGCTGCTGCGAACCTGGAATACCCATGCCAATCAGCCCCAACAGGCTTTGGGAGGTGCTATCTTTGCCGCCCGACTCAAAAGTGGCCGGATAGGAATATTTGCGCCAAATGCGATAAAACTGCGTCATAAAACGATGGTTGAAAATATCGAGGAACCCTTCCAGCGCCTCATGCCCTTCGCGCTGCTGGGTGATATCGTCGATATAGGCTGTCGGCAGTGGCGAATCCACACCGTACAACCCCATAAAGGTGGTGCGCGCCGTCAGCGGGGCATCAGGCTGCGCCGGATCAGTTTCCAGCGCCTTCAGCTCACTGACCGGGAACCCCATGCCCGGATGCGGACGAAAGCGCACCGGATCATCCGCTGGGCTATTGGTACTCCCCAGCGGCAAGGTTCCCGGTTGTTGCTCCAGCAACTGACAGAAGCGGTAAAAATTGATCTGTCCGATATCCCGCTTAAGCCGAGTGATCAGCCGGGAATGCGGGTCGTGTGATTCTCTTCCCATTCCAAACGTTCTCCTGTCGGTTGCAGTATCAGAGTCAGACGATTAAACAGATGAATATCGGTATACAGGGAAAAGAAGCGACTGAGCATTTCCCCGAACAGACAAATATCCCCGGTACCGGTAAAGCCGTTGCTGTCGAGAGTGATTTCAATGTGCACCCCGCGCAACAGATAGCCCCGCTCAAAGCGTTCAATCTCGCTATGTTTAACCTCGGCGATAGCCTCCAGTCGACGTCGGTTCATTTCGTTGTCCGTCCAGTCATACAGCGCCAGCGTTCCGCGCAGCACTTCAGCGTTATCCATCATCCACAAAAAACTGCTACCCAGATGGCTCAGTACCCGCCAATGAAAACGGTCACGGTTGGGCGGATAGCACGGCAACGAAGGCGCCGACAGATTACGCACCCGAACCTGGGCACCGGTAGACTTCACCACAGTATCCAGTACCGTGCTTTGTAGCGCTTTACGCGGTAACTGCCCATTGGTGCCGGTCAGGCTCAGTGACAAGTTTTCATTATCCGGTACGCTGTGGTTATCAAACGCCTCCCCCCCCAGCACCAACCAGGTATCGTGTAATCCCGAAGGCCCGCGTTTGACCCGCGTATGGTAGTAATACTCAGGCGCATCATGGCGCAACATTCCGCCCTTGTGGCGGAAACTGGTGAAAGGGACATAGACCTGATGCCCACTATGGCGGGAAGAAATCACTGAATCTACCGAATAAATTTCGGTATAGCCGTCCTGAATGCGCATCGGGCGCAGCTGATATTCAGTCTGTAATGAAGAGAGCGACAGTGGGTCAGATTCCAGCGGGAACAGGTTAATCACCGGCACACAATGCAGGCGCAGATTCTTTTCGGAGAATGAAAAATCATGTTCCCAGCGTTTTTCCAGCACCACATCAATCTCAAACCAGGGCAGTTCCGCTGGTAGTTCGACCCCCTCCAACCCCTTCAACGCAACAAACATAAACTTTTCGCGGAAGGTGAAATACTCCAGCAGGAGCTGATAACCACTGAACGCGCTGTCTGCCTTCGGCCACAAGGTATCCTTCTCACCGAACCCCAGCGGAGCAAAATAGCCGTCCAGCGGCTGGCGATCAGCCTGCCCCGGCAGACGGATCCAGAGTTTGGCGGTATTCAGGGTCAGCGCCTCATGCAGGGCGCAAGCCAGTGGCGCATCGGCATCAAAATAGAGCGGCAGGCGGCTCAGGTTGATACGGCTCCAGTCGGCCAGTGCGCTGCAATCAAAGCGCAGCCGGATAACCGATCGGCCATCTGGTTCGCTGTCCAATTCGGCACGGCGTAGTGTCAGCGGGAGTAAGTCCATATCCTGCGTGGTGGTGTAGCGACAGCGGGTTTCACGCTCCCCAATGGGGCGGGAAAGCACTTCAAAACCTTTGCTCACCCCCATACGCTCTTTCATCCCCTGCCATTGTGGGGTGAACTCCACAATAGAAAGCGACGGAATGGTACGCAGGTAGTGCGGCCACAGCAGGCTGACCAACCCTTCAGTCAGCTCCGGCAGGTCGTCATCCAGTTTTTCCCGCAGTCGGCCCATCAGGAAGGCAAAGCCTTCAAACAGACGTTCCACATAGGGGTCATGCGCCCCGACTTTATCCAGATTTAATCCGGCAGCCCGATCAGGGTGCGCACGAGCAAACTCTTCGCCCGCTTCGCGTAGGTAGCGCATTTCGGCGTCAAAATAACGCAGGGTTAAGTCATCCATAATGATATTTTTCATTGTGCTAATGGAAAGGGTGAAATACAGGAAAACAGTGTTTCAGAAATGGCGTGGAGCAAGGAAAAACACGTTTTTTATGCAATATTTTTCTTTTCGGTTATCCGCATAATACGGCCGCACGGGCCGGGTCAAGGGCAATAAGCCCACTGAGCAGGCTTTCCATTTCGACATGCAGGCGGGTTTTGTCACTGTCGCTGCGTTGTGCTTTCATCCGCAGCAGCTTCAGACTTCGGGCTTTGACTTCAAACGCCAGCCCCGGCTCCCACTGCGGCAAGGTTAGCAATGCGCCGCTGCTATCAAGGTCAATCAACAGATGCAGTGCCATATCGTTCTTGCCGTACTGCTCCGCCACGCGGGCCATCACCAAACGCAGCAGCCACTGATGGCGGGCAGTGGTAATACCCGGACGGGATTGCAACCAGTTAAGTGCGGCTTCAATCCCTTCACTGTCCGCCTGAGCCAGAGCTTCTGGCTCCAGCAACAGAATGCCATCTTCACCGGATGACACCACGGCAGCAGGCTCGCTGCCCCAGCCCGACACCGACTCCAGCACCTGCTGGTTTATCCACCCCAGCGTCACCTCATCAGCAAACGGCGTGCCGTCACTCCAGCATAGCCCTTCCAGCCCTGGTAGCCGGGTCAGTAACAGACGTAAATCCTGGGTGATACAAGCTGCCCAGCCATCGAATGGGGCTCCCGCTTTACTGAGTGCCTGATGCAGATACCACTGCACATCGAGCCAGAAATGGTTGACCCCTTCGGCAAATATCGATTCCGCCTGTTCCAACAACTCCAGCCAGTTTTGTTGCAGATAAAGACGCTTGAGCAGCGCGCGATATTCCGGGCGCGGCGGTACCAGTCTGGTTCGTCCACTCACATCCAACGGCGGTGACTGGTGTACCGTATCCCAGCGCACGCTCTTGATAAGATGATGCCCAGAGAGCCATCCCTGCGGCTGGTTACGCAGGTATTTTGCTAACGTTTTAGCCTGGTCGAGCAGGTCACGCCCCGACTGGACTGGCCGCAACTCCGGTGAAACCATAGCAGTCTGGCCCTGACTCCCTGCCGATGATGACCCGCTGCTGTTTTGTGGCACCACCGCATTCGGTCCACCGGACTGCGCCAGACGATGTTCCAAGGCAAGATACAATCCACCAAACTGCGGACGGGATGCGTCATCCCAGCAGCTAAGGCTCTGTTCGATTAACGCCAGTGCGCCAACGATGCGTGCAAAATCCGCATTATCCACTTCAGGATAGAGCGACAAACTGTCCAGCACGCGAGAACTCGATAGCCATTCCAGCGCAGTTTTCCGACTGGCTGCGCGCAACGGATGCAGGGTTTCACCAAAACGGCTGATAAGCCCGGCCAGCAGTGCCAGTCCATCCGCCAGCCCAGCCTCGCCATCACGGTGTAAACGCGCCCAAATGTAATAGGTTGCCACCCGCACATCTTTGCCATGCAGGGTTAACAGTTTTTCTGCCAGCTCGCTGGCTAACGTGGTATCAGCACCTGAGAGTTTATTGACCTCTTCACGCATCTGCTGGAAGTCGTCATTGTAACTGAGGTCTTCTCCACTGTGCTGGTCAGTCGTCACCGGCTGCAACCAGCGCTCCCAAAGTGTAACCTGTTGTTCTGCCTTTAATAACAGTGAATCAGGGGCCGCGGCACAGGCAGTGATCAGGGTATTTAACGTCGCCATCATGGCTCCTGTTGGTCAATATCAGGGGGTGACAAAAGAGATTAATCCTCTGCCATATCCTCATCATCGGTCCGATCAGATGCCGCTGGAGGGGCGTTCTGTATCAGAAAAATTTGCGCAGGCAGGGTGAAGTTACGCAGTTGCAGCAGACCTAATGGGCCTTTGCCCAGCTCGGTGCGTAATATCCATTGCAGTGATTGGTTATCCATGGTGGTGAAGGTCAGTTGATAACGCCCTTCATCCAGCTTTTTCTGTTTTGCCTGTTCCAGCCAGCGGATCAATCCCCATGTCCCCTGATAATCACCGTATAAACGGGCCCCGGAATTCACGCCAGTCCAGGTCAATAGCGTGCCGGGTTTGTAGGTATCACCCGGCCAGCGGAAACTCTGCCAACTTTCCATCTGGTTGAAATAATGCAATTTCTGTCCATCAATCGCTAAATTGGTTTCCACCACATTCGGAACTGGACGTGCCAGTAGCTCAAAGCGCAGCCCCTGACTGCCGTCAGTGAACAGAATATCGGAGACTTGACTCAGTTGATTAATGGCCGCCAGAAAGTCCGGGTTAAACGTTAGCCCCTGGCTGTTCACTTTACTCGGAACCCAGCGTGTCCCTTCTTTATGCAGCACGCCACCCAGCTCACGGGTCAGGAAGCTGTCGATACGCCCGCTATCCTTACGAATAAATTCGGCCAGCATCGGCAGTGAAGCATCGCTTTTACTGGCGGCAAACGGGTAACGCCCGTCAAAGGCTGATTTCCAATTGGCCACCACCGCGTTTTTCCACTGGTCGTTAAGGCTGGCCGACGAAGGTTGCAACACGGTCTCCCACGCCTGAGTCAGCGGCTGAACAAACATCGTCTGCCCAAAACTGCTCCATTCCTCTCCCAGACTGGCGGCAATCAGGCTGCCGTACTCCTGCGTGTCCGTCAGGTCGACACTTTTCCCTTGGAAAACGGTCTGGGCCAGTACCTGAGTCATCTCTTGTGGGTTCGAGGCATTAACCACTTGCTGGAGCTTAAGCCGTACCCTAGTCACGCGGGTGAGTAACGTTTGCAGGCTCAGCGAGCTGTCGGACGACATCCTGTTTTGTGCATCACCTTTGCCCATCAATGCCAACAGCGGGCCAAAAGTCTCGTCCAGCGGGCCTACTGGCCCATCGGCACTCTGGTCAATGGCCGGGGTCTGATCTTTATGCATCAGCGCCTTGGCGGACTTCACCAGAGAATCCGATAACGCCTGATTCTGCTGCCCAGTCTGTCCTTGCCACGCCAGCGTGTTCATCAGCGCAATCAGCGGCGACTGGCGTACATCACTCATCAGCGTCAGTTGGTCAATCACATCCGACAAGTTATGCGCCTCATTCCAGTGCAAACTGTTGAGAAAACTCAGCCAACTCCCAGCAAAATCGGTGAAATAACGTTCCGTCAGCCGCTTTTTCAACGCTTCCGGTGAAATGTCTTCTGATACCGCACGGCGGTTATCACTCAATACCCAGTCAATTTCTTCGCGACGGGAGGCCACCGTTTTATCTATTGCCTGCTGAATTTGCTCATCCCAGGCCTTGCGGGTAAACATACCGGGCACAGATTCCGAGGTCTGGAACAGACGCTGAGCATCAGTGTCGCCGGTCATGTCCGTCAGCGTCATGTCGGCATAGTTGCGACGCACCGATAGCAGCATGTTTTCATACAGCGTACTTTCTGCATTGCGCTGACCAATCTGCCCCAGCAAGACCTGCCGTACCTGGCTTACCAACCCGGTATCCGGTTTAATTTTCCAGTCCGGCTGAGCAGGCAGATTTTGCGCATAAAATTGCCATAAGTCTGGGGCCAGACTCTGCCACAGACCAGGAGACACACCGGCACGCGCAGGCTCGGTGGTCTGCATCACCTGTGCATAAAATGCAGCATCGGCTTTTTCCGGGCGTGACATCATCAAATAGGCCTTTAACTGGTCATAGCCTGTTTTTGCCAGTGCCGCACGTTGCGGGCTGTTAGCCGGCAGTTCCGCCAGTTCACTGAGTTTCTGATGCAGGCTTTGCGCGGTGGCATCCCTAAGAATGCGGTTGTTGGCCTGGCCATACCACGGCATCAGGACCTCAAGCAGCGGCGCATTATGATCCAGGCCAAAGCGCTGATACCAAGGTGCCCCCTGCGCCACGCGAGATTGTAAGCGCCCGATATCATTGCGCAGGGCTTGTAGGGCCATGAGTTGCTGGTCAGAGACCGCTTGCGACTGCGCCAGTTGCTGTGCCTGCTGCGCGGCAGAGACCATTTGGTGACGGTTGACCGCAAATGACACCACACTGCCCACGCCCCACAGCACTATCAGTGCCAGCAAGCTGTAGCACAATGTCTGCTCCCACGGCAGCCCGACACGGCGTCCACGGGCAGAACGACAGTCATCCAGTACCCCCTGCCAGCGGTCAGATGCAGTCCAGTTTTTCTCGTGCACACGCGCCGCCGATGTTGATACCGCCGGCAAACTGAACATCAACCCACGCAGGGGAATACGCGTCGCATACTCGGTAAACCACGGTGTCAGGCGCTGCCGCCAGCGGGTGGCGTCACCCTGCTCCAGCGACTGCGCCAGGCGCAACAAAAAATCGTGGTGTGGTTCGACAGAGAGCTGCTGCATCCCCTGCTCACGTAACTGAGGCAACAGAGAGCGCAGTTGAAGCTCAACCGCCTCTGGCGTGGCTTTCGCTGGGAACACCACCCCGACTGGCTGCTCCACCCGCGTATCCTGAGCCCACTCGCTGTCGCAGACCTGCCACAGATATACCGGTGGTTGATAACGCAAGGTTGCACCCATTTTTTCCAGGGTTCGCAGGCCGTTGTCCATCCACTGTGGAGTGCCACTCTGCGCGGCGGTTATCGCCCAAACAATGCCATCAAACGGGCGGCCACGGCGCAGTTTACGCCACTCACTCAGCCCCGCTTCATCAGCCGAATTTTGCACGCTACCACCGTGGATCAGCACCGTACGCTGCCCTTCCAACCAGCCCTGTTCCGCCAGTTGCGGTGCCAATGCGGCGATTTCGTCAGGTTCACCCACCACCATCAGCAGCCGGACTTTGTAGCGCCAGAACAGACCGTAACGGCGGCGCAGACGGGTTTTTAGCTTAATGGATTCAGAGTAGGGTGTTTTCTGTCGAGTGGCTTTAAGGGTACGTTTGGGGCCCTGAACTTTATCTTTGATGAGCTGACGGGCGGCAATAAAACCTAATGTCAGTACGCTCAGCGAGATAATCCAGATAAAGAGACATATCATCACCAGATTGCGCACTACATTCCAGTCGGTAGATTTTTGCTCCCCCCAGAACCACCATGCCAGCCCTCCCAGAAAGATGACCAGCGTCAGCGTAGTGATAAAGATAACAACGGTAAGGGCCACTGATATTTCAGTAGGCTTATTTTCCTGATCCATAGGGTTTAACAATTCCAAGCGCGAGTGTGTGATTAGGATCGCGAGCCAGCCAGCCACAAGGCATTGCATGGTGTTCCGCGAAGAAGGCGGCAAGCGTTTGAGCCACCATCGATTCAATCTCAGCAAGCTCACCCCAGTTGAGATCCTGAACATGCTGAGTCACATTCCACCCCGTTTCGTTCAGGTCAGGAATAGGGGGTTGTGAAAATAAAAAGCTGGTATCGGGGGGCTGAGTTAATTCACTTTGATCTAATGCTCGCTGGGCAACAGCGACGATACTCTCATCAGGGGAAGGGTTATAAACCTCTCCACGCGAGAATTGCACTTTACCTGTCTGGCCCAGTAGCCACAAAACAGCGGCTTCCCCAGCCGGTAATCGGCTTTCATGTGAAGCCGGGAGTGAGCAGCATCCCGCACAGAGAAAGAAAGACTCAGGTGCCGAATGCGTAAGCTCATCAATGATTTCTGTCATGCTTTCCTCACCTCGCCACACGACAGGGTGCGCGGGTAACACGACGTCGGGAAAGGACAAGGCCATTTGTGTGGAAAAAACTAACCAGGACGCCACTGAACCTGACCAGTAACAACGCAGCGGCGTTATTGCCAGTGGCCCCTGATGCTGCTCGCGCCATTGTAATACCAGGGTTTTCGCCAGATGCTTTTCTCTTTCCGTGATATCGACGGCAAACGAGTGCAGTAAGCGCAGTGCCTTGCCACCGGACTCAATACGGACGTCCGGTTGACGGTGATCGCGGTTAATCAGCCGTTGCCACTGGGTTAACGTTGTTCCGGCCGGCCCGATTAAGACCGCCTCGGTCAACGCGATATGCTGGCAGTGCCGCGCCCACCATTGCTGCTGAACCTGTTTCACTTCATGGTGATATAACTGCGCGTTATGCGTCGCCATGCGATAAAACAGGACGCGTAGCCCCCAGACCAACGCACTTAGCACGGTAATAAAGCCAATCACCATGACCACCTGGCCGTACCCTGCTTCCGGGTGACGTAGCAGTGCAGCGATACCGCCGGTCAGCAATAACACGGTTGCCCCGGTAGCCAGCCAGCGTTTACCTGTCGGTGGTCGGGCATGACGGTAAGCGGGAAAGGTTGGCTGGGGTCTCATTGCTCTATCCCAACATCGGGGAAAGAACTCACCAGCGTGCAGCCACAGGCGCAGCGGTGCCCGTGTAACGCGACAGGCTGCCCGTCAACCTCTGAGATGGCACTGCCTTCCACAATGCGGGTCATACCATGGCGGTGACACAGGGCTGCATCTCCTTTGCAGGCGATACCTTTACCAAAGCACTGGTAATGCCCCCCCAACACTTTGCCACCGTATTCCCGCAGGCTATCGCCCTGTCGTATGATATTTTTCATGGTTTAACTCCTGACTACGACGTCAGTAATGACTCCGCCTGTGCCCAGCGCGAGGCAATCATTGTTTTTGCCTGTTCGAGCTGTTGTTCACCGAGGAGCTCTTTCTGCAGACTGGCCACGGCACCAGGTACCTGCGTGAATGCCGTCAACAGATCGGCTTCCGGCAGCATGGGAAGTGGCTCTCCGGTAATTAAATCCAGCGCTTTGGCTTCCAGAGCCATCACACTCGCGGTACCTGCCAGTCCTGACAATTTTCCCGCCAGTTTTTTCTGTTTAAAGCTAAAGATGACTCCGCCAACCAACGTGGCCACACCCACCACATTGCCCGCAATGGTCAGCAGTGACAGTTCTTTATTGCAGTTGTCGCCGAAGTAGACCATTCGGTCGCGGAAATAGCCGCCCCAGGGCTCGCGGCTACCAAAGGTGGCGTGCAGGAACCACGCACGGGAGTCATGAACTTGGTCGTCATATAAGTCGCGAAGTAAGCCACTGGGTTGCTCGGCATTGCTCGCTTCCCCCTGCGGCGGGAACAGCACCTTGACATGCGCGTCGCCATCGGCTTTCATCCGTTTGAATTCTGCCCGCTCGTCATCGGTATTGATCAGGAAAATGGCCGTTTGTGGGATTTTATCCAGCACCAACTGCCAGGTACTGGTCAGGCTGCGTGATTCGCCACGATAGTCATGACCAAACTCCTGAGCGGCCTGATAGAGCTGGGTTTTGGCGATATCTGGGTCAAAATCCTTCACCCCCGGAGGTAGCAGTGGGGCTGGGTCACCAGGGCGATGTTCAGCCAGTAATTTTTTCCTTTCTTTTTCCACATCCGCCTGTTTGGCATCGCGCGCATCTTTGGAAGCTTTGAGTTGCAAAGCGGTACCATCTTTATCATTTATTTGCTGATAAAACGGGGTGTTAAGCAGAGTAGCCCCAGCATAACGGTTAATACGCCAGGCAGTGATCCACCCCATCTGGTTATTCACCGCTTTTTCAAGGGTGACACTGGCACGCACCGGTTCAAACTGTGCAGCCTGTTCAGCAGTTAACTCTTGTGTGGATGGTGGCAGATTTAGCGTGACTTCACGCCAGGCGTTGAAGCGGTTGATTAAACTTGGGGAGATAAGAAACTGATCATCTAAATCTTGAGGCATGAGTCGCCAGACATCTTTACTAAGTTCGCTTGGTATTGAATCTGCTGGAACTTTCAGTGGTGCTCCGATAGCAAATGCAGCAGCGTACATTTCATGTAACGCTATTTGCGATAACAACAAACTATCATCATCACTGTTGGCTTTACCCTGGTCGCCAGGAGGATAGCCACCACCTAAATCAGAATGCATGCCCGGATAAACCACTTCCACGCTGTTCGACGGATATTTACCATTGGTGTGGCGGATGGAGTCCAGCGGGAAGCATAACCGCTGTTCATTAGACGAAATCAGATGCACACAACGTTTGATAAATCCGCCATAGGTAGCCTCATCGGGTAATTCCTGGGTACCGTCGGCCCAGGCCATATGCCCTTCGGCGACCGGTGCCACATGGGCAATACCCACCGAGGCCACCGTATCCAGCAGCCCAAGAAACTCAACGCTCAGTGGGATTTTTAAATCATTTATCGCCAGACATTGTTCCGGCTGCAGGCCTTCGGCTTCTGGTTTTGGCAGCAGCTCACTCAGCCAGTGGACAAACGCACGTGCCTCAGCCGCGCCGCGGGAAAAACCGTACACATAGAGCTTGATGCCCAGCAACTTAGGCTTGCCAGGCTCCGCCGGTGCCAACGCAGTGCGCAGCTTCGATTCCAGCTGTTTGAGCTGCTTACTGAACTCTTCGTAGCGGTTATGTGACCCACCGAACCCAAGGGACGCCCAAGAGGTATTCATTCCTTTTATCGCCGACAGGCAAGCGCTGTCATCCAGCTTGCCCATACCCATGGTCCGCATCAGGGCATCAATCAGCCGCAACACCCCCCAGTTTATCCGGTCTTCACCGTAGCGAGCTCCCGCCAGCCCGGTCATGCTGTATTCGAGGTCATTAATCTCGGGGAATGGGGTGCCGACGCCGGGGATATAGTATTTGAAGTATTTTTTGCTGATGCTGTCGCTGCTATCCAGCGGTTCTTTTTCTGCACCCCCGGCATAGCCAGTGCCGATGGTGGCACGAAACAGCCGGGCAATATTGGTCGGGTGTTTCGGGTCTGACAAATACTGGTCGTTGTTAAGATTATTACCGGTACCGTCGAAGAACAGGCTGATATGCAAGGTGTTACAGCATGGCGGTTCGACCCGCCGGTCTGCGGCTAGGCACAGTTCCTGCCGATAGGCCCGTTCTTGGCTATCCTGCTGATGGCAGTTTTTCCCCACCAATGCCGCCTGAGTCGGTAATCGCCCTTGCGCAGGGAATTGCGCCGGATACCAGGCAATATCCTTTTCTGTGCTTATTTCGGACATACTTTTGGCTCCGGCATCTTCAGCGGTTCTTTAATCGGGTAATTAGGACTGTTGTAGGTGGCACAGGAAGTGGTAACTTTTACCTCATCACAGGGCATAAAGTGCACCGTGATACCGCAGGTTTTTTGCCCGGTGTAATCAGGTACGGGTACAATCTTGCTATGCTGACGATTCAATGCTTTGATTTTCCTTGACCATTCTTGTTTTTGTTCGAAATATTTCTGCCAGAGATCAGAATTTTGCGGAGCAGAGACGGGGCGTTTTGGTTGTGGAATCTCAGGGACATCACTCGCAAACGCGACACCACTTTCCCAGTCAACTCTGACCGTCATCCCCGGTCGCCATGGCCCAGAGACGCCATAGCAGCAACCGCCGCCACCGCCCTGATAAGGGCCGATAATGTCGATGCCCGACTGGCCATCGACGCTGAAGTTATTGATAGCCCAATGAGTGTGGTTGATGGCTTCGATGGTACCGCCCCCGCCGCCCTGTGCTTCAGCGCCGGGCTGGGTACATGCTGAGAGCAGAAAAAGCCCCGCCAGCAGGCTGAATTTGTCGAGTTTCATGTCACTGTTCCTTCCGTTGAGGTAAGACTGATGAATAACACGTGGCTTAGGATTTACCGCTCACCAAGAAATCAGGAAATCATAAGCACCGTTTTATCAATGAGTTAAGCGTTCAGAAGTCAACCGAGATACTTATTTCGGACAGTCTTTTGGCTCCGGCATCTTCAGCGGTTCTTTAATTGGGTGATTAGGGCTGTTGTAGATGTAACAGGAGGTGGTAACTTTTACCTCATCACAAGGCATAAAATGTACTGTGATACCGCAGGTTTCTTGCCCGGTATAGTCCGGCACAGGTACCACTTTGCTATGCTGCCGGTTATTGGCACTCATTTTTTTTTCCCATGCCAAATACTTAGCATCATCACCGAACCCTGGAAATCCCTTCATACTGCTTTCACCACTTTCCCAGTCAATTCTGACTGTCATTCCCGGTCGCCATGGCCCCGGTACACCATAGCAACACCCCCCCCCCCCTGATAAGGACCGATAGCATCAATACCAGACTGGCCATCGACGCTGAAGTTGTTGATGGCCCAGTGGGTGTGGTTGATGGCTTTGATGACACCCCCGCCGCCCTGTGCTTCAGCGCCGGGCTGGGTACATGCTGAGAGCAGAAAAAGCCCCGCCAGCAGGCTGAATTTGTTGAGTTTCATGTCACTGTTCCTTCCGTTGAGGTAAGACTGATGAATACACGTGGCTTAGGATTTACCGCTCGCCAAGAAATCAGGAAATCATAAACGCTGTTTTATCAATTAGTTAAGGGATAAGTCGTTAACCGAGAGACTTATTTCGGACATACTTTTGGCTCCGGCATCTTCAACGGTTCTTTAATCGGGTAATTAGGGCTGTTGTAGGTGGCACAGGAAGTAGTGACTTTTACCTCGTCACAAGGCATAAAGTGTACCGTGATACCGCAGGTTTTTTGGCCAGTGTAATCAGGCACAGGTACCACTTTGCTATGTTGGCGATCATTAGCTTTCATTTTTTTTAACCAAGCTTTGTATTTAACCCTATCTTCAAATCCTGGGAAGTCTTTAGTTGAAGCCTCACCACTCTCCCAATCAACTCTGACGGTCATTCCCGGTCGCCATGGCCCAGAGACGCCATAGCAACACCCACCACCGCCACCATCATAAGGACCGATAGCATCTATACCCGACTGGCCATCGACGCTGAAGTTATTGATAGCCCAATGAGTGTGGTTGATGGCTTCGATGGTACCGCCCCCGCCGCCCTGTGCTTCTGCGCCGGGTTGGGTGCACGCTGAGAGCAGGAAAAGCCCCGCCAGCAGGCTAAATTTGTCGAGTTTCATGTCACTGTTCCTTCCGTTGAGGTAAGACTGATGAATAACACGTGGCTTAGGATTTACCGCTCGCCAAGAAATCAGGAAATCATAAGCACCGTTTTATCAATGAGTTAAGCGTTCAGAAGTCAACCGAGATACTTATTTCGGACAGTCTTTTGGCTCCGACATCTTCAACGGTTCTTTAATTGGGTGATTAGGGCTGCTGTAGGTGTAACAGGAGGTGGTGACTTTTACCTCGTCACAAGGCATAAAATGTACTGTGATACCGCAGGTTTCTTGCCCGGTATAGTCAGGCACGGGTACGGCCTTACTATGCTGGCGGTTCAATGTTTTTATTTTCTGATACCATTCTCGTTTTTGATCAGAGTACTTTCGCCAGAGATCAGAATTCTGCGGAGCAGAAACAGGAGGTTTTGGTTGAGGAAGTTCAGGGATATCACTAGCAAACGCGACACCACTTTCCCAATCAACTCTGACCGTCATCCCCGATCTCCATGGCCCAGAGACGCCATAGCAACACCCACCGCCACCGCTATCATAAGGACCGATAGCATCAATACCAGACTGGCCATCGACGCTGAAGTTATTAATGGCCCTGTGGGTGTGGTTGATGGCTTTGATAGTGCCACCACCGCCACCTTGCGCTTCAGCGCCGGGCTGGGTACATGCTGAGAGCAGAAACAGCCCCGCCAGCAGGCTGAATTTGTCGAGTTTCATGTCACTGTTCCTTCCGTTGAGGTAAGACTGATGAATAACACGTGGCTTAGGATTTACCGCTCACCAAGAAATCAGGAAATCATAAGCACCTTTTTATCAATGAGTTAAGCGTTCAGAAGTCAACCGAGATACTTATTTCGGACAGTCTTTTGGCTCCGGCATCTTCAGCGGTTCTTTAATTGGGTGATTAGGGCTGTTGTAGATGTAACAGGAGGTGGTAACTTTTACCTCATCACAAGGCATAAAATGTACTGTGATACCGCAGGTTTCTTGCCCGGTATAGTCCGGCACAGGTACCACTTTGCTATGCTGCCGGTTATTGGCACTCATTTTTTTTCCCATGCCAAATACTTAGCATCATCACCGAACCCTGGAAATCCCTTCATACTGCTTTCACCACTTTCCCAGTCAATTCTGACTGTCATTCCCGGTCGCCATGGCCCCGGTACACCATAGCAACCCCCCCCCCTGATAAGGACCGATAGCATCAATACCAGACTGGCCATCGACGCTGAAGTTGTTGATGGCCCAGTGGGTGTGGTTGATGGCTTTGATGACACCCCCGCCGCCCTGTGCTTCAGCGCCGGGCTGGGTACATGCTGAGAGCAGAAACAGCCCCGCCAGCAGGCTGAATTTGTCGAGTTTCATGTCACTGTTCCTTCCGTTGAGGTAAGACTGATGAATAACACGTGGCTTAGGATTTACCGCTCACCAAGAAATCAGGAAATCATAAGCACCGTTTTATCAATGAGTTAAGCGTTCAGAAGTCAACCGAGAGACTTATTTCGGACATACTTTTGGCTCCGGCATCTTCAGCGGCTCTTTAATTGGGTAGTTAGGGCTGTTGTAGGTGGCACAGGAGGTGGTGACTTTTACCTCATCACAAGGCATAAAGTGCACCGTGATACCGCAGGTTTTTTGCCCGGTGTAATCAGGTACGGGTACCACTTTGCTATGCTGGCGGTTATTGGCACTCATTTTTTTGTACCAAGCTAGATACTTTGCCTCATCAGCGAATCCAGGAAAACCTTTAGTTGAAGCCTCACCACTCTCCCAATCAACTCTGACGGTCATTCCCGGTTGCCATGGCCCCGAGACGCCATAACAGCAACCGCCGCCACCGCCATCATAAGGACCGATAGCATCAATACCCGACTGACCATCGACGCTGAAGTTATTGATAGCCCAATGAGTGTGGTTGATGGCTTCGATGGTGCCACCACCTCCACCTTGCGCTTCAGCGCCGGGCTGGGTACATGCTGAGAGCAGAAAAAGCCCCGCCAGCAGGCTGAATTTGTTGAGTTTCATGTCACTGTTCCTTCCGTTGAGGTAAGACTGATGAATAACACGTGGCTTAGGATTTACCGCTCACCAAGAAATCAGGAAATCATAAGCTTTTTGTTATCAGTGGGTTAAGCGTTCGAGAGACTTATTTCGGACATACTTTTGGCTCCGGCATCTTCAGCGGTTCTTTAATTGGGTGATTAGGGCTGTTGTAGATGTAACAGGAGGTGGTAACTTTTACCTCATCACAAGGCATAAAATGTACTGTGATACCGCAGGTTTTTTGCCCGGTATAGTCCGGCACAGGTACCACTTTGCTATGTTGACGATTCTGAGCTTTCATTTTTTTTTCCCATTCCAAGTACTTATCCCATTCGTCAAAACCTGGAGCACCTTTTGAACCACCCATCCCTGTTTCCCAATCAACTCTGACCGTCATTCCCGGTCGCCATGGCCCCGAGACGCCATAACAGCAACCGCCGCCACCGCCCTGATAAGGGCCGATAATGTCGATGCCCGACTGACCATCGACGCTGAAGTTATTGATAGCCCAGTGGGTGTGGTTGATGGCTTCGATGGTGCCACCACCACCTTGCGCTTCTGCGCCAGATTGGGTACAAGCCGAAAGCAGAAAAAGCCCCGCCAACAAGCTGAATTTGTTGAGTTTCATGTCACTGTTCCTTCCGTTGAGGTAAGACTGATGAATACACGTGGCTTAGGATTTACCGCTCGCCAAGAAATCAGGAAATCATAAGCTTTTTGTTATCAGTGGGTTAAGCGTTCGAGAGACTTATTTCGGACATACTTTAGGCTCCGGCATCTTCAACGGTTCTTTAATCGGGTAATTAGGGCTGTTGTAGGTGGCACAGGAAGTGGTGACTTTTACCTCATCACAAGGCATAAAGTGCACCGTGATACCGCAGGTTTTTTGCCCAGTATAATCGGGTACAGGCACAACCTTGCTATGCTGACGGTTTTGAGACGTCATTTTTTTTCCCATTCCAGATACTTATCCCACTTGTCATAACCTGGAAACCCGTCCATATCACCCACCCCTGTTTCCCAATCAACTCTGACGGTCATTCCCGGTCGCCATGGCCCAGAGACGCCATAACAGCAACCGCCGCCACCGCCCTGATAAGGGCCGATAATGTCGATGCCCGACTGGCCATCGACGCTGAAGTTATTAATAGCCCAATGAGTGTGATTGATGGCTTCGATGGTGCCGCCCCCGCCGCCCTGTGCTTCAGCTCCGGGCTGGGTACATGCTGAGAGCAGAAACAGCCCCGCCAGCAGGCTGAGTTTGTTGAGTTTCATGTCACTGTTCCCAAGAGGCGTTGCTTGACGAAATCGTCCCTTTCGTCATCCATCAATAACCCTGCCTCCGTGGCCGCCATCATTCCCTCGTAACAAACAGAGAACACTGTTTCCTGCCCCATTATTAAGGTATCTGGAACAGTGAGGTGTCTGAGTAATAGATTCACGTCACAGACACACATTAAATTTTCCAGTTGCCTGTCGTCGAGGATCAGCATAGATATCTCCTCCTCACGTTTGAGCAATGCGCCATTCCCTGCGATTTGACGGGGTTGGTTATCTCTGTCCAGCCAGCTCCAAAAAATAGCCGGGCGCAGAAGATGAGCTTGCTGGTTGGCATCGAGAATATGCGAAAATAGCAAAGGAAAAATTCGGGAGTCATAGAACCGAAAAATCCCCTCCTGGCTGCCACAGACCACGTTAGTACAGCGAGTTAAGTAATCAGCGAGACTGGCGAAGGGCCAGACCGAACAGAGCATTAATAATTGCCCTGTCCCGGCTAACTGCATGGCCAATTCAATCATCCATTGCCGCTGTAGCGTATTGTCGAGATCGATACGGATCAACAACGGCGCATCCTCCAAAAGTATTTCTTCAGGAAGGTCTTTAAACAGAGAGTCCCATTGAATGGCAGTTTCAAAGTTTGTGAGTGTCGGGAGCAACGAAAAGTCACTTCCCGCCTGATCGATAATCATATCGATGTGTTTTATTTTTAAATCGCTACAGGATGACTCAATTAATTCAACCCACTTAATAACCTGCTCGTTATTCATTGTTATGCGCTCCTTGGCACAAAGCCTTGCGCGAGTGCCTGTGCCTTTTTAAGGCACTCTTTACACACCGAATTGGGTAATTCTGGCAATGGGAAATCCTGGCTCGCCGGGGACTCCATTTTATGCATCCCTTTGAGGCTTAATAGTCCTGGCCCGTGGATTTCAATTTCACCCTGTGGTGTTAAACGGATATATGCCCCACCGCACCCCAGTGTAATGCCGTTCTTGGCGGTCAATTGCAGATGCCCTTGAGTTGACTGGACAGTGACATCTTTTAATGCTGTCAGGGAAAGTACATCGCCGTGTGACTCAACTTCTAATGGCCCTTTGCCTGAGACCAGCCGCATCCCTTCCTGTTGTGAAAGCAGAGAAACCGCTTGGGAGGCATTTGCCGAAAATCGCTGAGAGCTGGTCAGGTTTATTTCCCCCTGACTTTGCAGATACATTGCTTTGCCACTTTGCAGCAACAGACTTTCTGGCGTAACCGCGCCAATACCTTGTGGCGCACTCATCAGCAAGACAGGACCTTTAAGCTGGGTTGAGTCAGTCAAAAGCTGCTTCAAACTGCTGTTCTCTGGCGGGAAATTATGATGCGTCTGAGTAATGCTTCCCCATTCCGTCATCTGGTTTAGTGCACCTTTCATCAGACTGATAGGTTGCGCCATCTCCAGCACCTGCCCCTGAGCTTTGGCCTGACCGTCGGCACTGATAAAGAGGCCCTTTTCTGCACGCAATGCACCAAAACTGTCGGTACGCAGCTCAAAACCTTCACCCCGAGGCTGTTTCTCGTTATCAACTAAATGCCCCAGGTTCAGTTGGCTTTTGCCGCCGTATTCGGTGCTGAGCTTGATGTGCTCTTTACCTCGTTCATCTTCAAGGCGCAGTTTATTATTCGACGGAGTGCGCAGTACGTTGCGTTTGTAATTACTGATGGTGACATGGTCGCCGTGCGCCGAGTCGTGCAACACAGAGGCAATATACGGCCGGTCCGGGTTGCCATCCTCAAACGCAATCGCCACTTCGGTGCCCGCCAGCAGCGGCAGGTGCAGGCCGTAGGTATCACCCGCATACGGTCGAGCCTGACGAACCCACAAGCTTTCGTAACCCGGCTCCCAACTGTCACGGTCGAACATCAGATTGACACGGTAGCGCCCGTCTTTGTCGATATGACCATAAGTGTCGTTCGCAGTGGTGCTGGTCACCCGCGCCGGCAAGGTCCCAGCCATGGTCGGCTTGCGGATAAGTGCTGGACGGAAGCAATAATCTTCGGAGTAAGGGATGGCCTCAAAATGCACTTCATAGCTGCGGTCACGGCGGGCATAGCTGGTGATGCGGGTGATGACCACCCCTTTACCAAACTGTGCCGGTACATCGTTTCCGGTGACTTTCAGTTCCTGACCCGGCCCCAGTGTCGCCGCATTGGCCACCCCCGAAAAACGCGCCTGATTGTTCAGGTAACGTTCATGGCGCAGGCGGGCATAAAACGCCCCACTTTCACTTTCCGGCTCACGCCCCTCGCTGCCTGCGGTCAGGTAGTTATCGGCGTAATGATAAGCTTCGCCGTAGGTGGTGGTATCACCCCGAGTGATATCGGCCCCGGCCGTCATATCGGCAGTGGCGGTGCGATAGTTGTAATCGCCGGTACTGACTGATTTTTCAACCACCTGATGAGCACTGGACAAGTCCCAGACCGACTCCACGCCGCTGTCGTGCATCCCCGAAGGTGGCACTGCCTGTAGTGTCAGTCCTGTCGGGTAAAAGCGCTGGTCGTCATAAAACTCCACCACATCAATATTGAGTTTGGGGTCAGCGGTAAAACGAAACCAGATCCCCACTTCCGCCAGCAGGCGGCTGATAAAGGTCAGGTCATCTTCGCCGTATTGCATCACCTGCTCGCGGCGCGGATATTCACGGGCCAGCGTGAAGACAAAATCCTGACCGCGCATGTCATGGCGCTCACGCAGAATTTTTTCCACAATCTGCGGCACCGACATGTCCTGATAAATCCCGTTCTGATGGCTGCGCGACAACAAAGCCAACCGCGGTTGCAGACTCAGTTCGTAACGGCATTCATCTTTTGAAGCAGACAGGCGTTTAAATCCGGTCACCACGCCGTGGATCACCCGCTGGGTCTGCTGAACCGTCACGCCAAAGGCTTCGGCCACCGGGGCCGCCAATGTCAGTGACGCGTCCTGCATCAGCATCGTGGCCGGGTCAATCGCCTTGTCTGCGCTGGTGAATTGAATGTCGTAACAGAACGGCTGGCTTAAACTTTCGTGACCTTCAAAGCCCAGTACATCAACAGAGGCCGTGCTGTCGCGGACCACCAGTTTGTGGTGGCTATGGTCAAACCGAATAGCAAGGAGAGAGGTATTCATTTTTCGCCTCCTTCAAATTCAAGGGTAATGCCGTCGGCTTCATCCCAGCCCAAGGTCAGCGAGGTGGTGCGCTGTTGCTCACTCATGCGGCTTAACAGTTGTTGGCTCAGCACCGGTAAAATCTGCTGATTGAGCAGGCTATCGATGTTGCGCGCGCCAGTGTCCGGCAGCAGGCAGGCGGCGACTAGCGTGTCGTACAGGCTTTCTTCAATCGAGCAGTGCAAGCCGTAATGTTTGTTCAGGCGTTTAGCGACCTGTGCCAGTTTCATCTCGACGATGGTACGCAACGCGGTGGCATCCAGTGGGCGGTAGATCAGGGTCTGGAAGCGGGCCAGCAAGGCGGGCTGGAAGTGGTCACGTAGGATCGGGCGCAGCAGTTCATGCAGATCGCTATGGGTCGCTTCCGGTTGTTCATCCAGTAACTGCATCAGATGATCACTGCCCAGATTGGCGGTCATCAGGATCACGGTGTTACGAAAATCAATTTCGCGCCCTTCACCGTCGCGCATAAAGCCACGGTCAAATACCTGATAGAACAGGTTAATGACATCAGCGTGCGCTTTCTCAACTTCGTCAAGCAGCACCACGCTGTACGGGCGCTTGCGCACCGCCTCGGTCAGAATGCCGCCCTGACCGTAACCGACATAGCCCGGTGGCGAACCTTTCAACTGAGAAACGGTGTGCGCCTCCTGATATTCAGACATGTTGATGGTGATCAGCGATTTCTCGCCACCGAACAGTGTGTCGGCCAGTGCCAGCGCAGTCTCGGTTTTGCCCACCCCACTGGGGCCAACCAGCAGGAACACCCCCAGCGGGCCATTTTCGGACGTCAGGCCGGTTTTGGCGGCGCGCAGGCGTTGCGCCATCTCAACCAGCGCCGCATCCTGACCGACCACCCGGGTCGCGAGGTGGTTTTCCAGTTGCAATAAATCGGTCTGTTCGTCTTTCAGCAGGCTGCTCAACGGCACGCCGGTCCAGTCGGCGATAACCGTCGCCACCGTGCGCACATCAACATCCAGCGACAGCAGCGGCGCATTACCCTGAATCTGACTTAACTCTTCCTGCAACCTGGCCAGATGTGCCGCGTTGGCGATATCCTGACGCGCGTCGATAATCAGGGCGGTGAGGCGTTGCTCTGCTGCATATTGCTGTTCAAGCGTTTGCTGCCCAACCAGCAGTTCTGCGCGGCGTTGGTCAATCTCAGATAAGCGGGTTGAACCGATACTCGGCAGCAGGAGCAAATCCTGTTCGATGGCCTGTTGCTCCATCGCCAATGCAGCCAGTTCGGCGTTAATTTCCATCAGCGCGACCGGTAGCGTGTCGATGCTCATCCGCACGCGGGCACCGGCAGTATCGAGCAGGTCCACCGCTTTATCCGGCAGTTGGCGACCGGTCAGGAAGCGCCGCGACAGGGTAACCGCAGCGGTAATAGCAGAATCCAGAATATGCACGCCGTGGTGCTGGGCGTAGCGGCCCTTTAAGCCGCGCAGCATCAGGCTGGCTTTGGCGTCGTCCGGCTCGTCAACTTTCACCATCTGGAAGCGGCGTTCTAATGCGGCATCCCGTTCAAAATACTGTTTGTATTCCGACCAGGTGGTAGCAGCAATGGTGCGCAGTTCACCACGCGCCAGTGCTGGTTTCAGCAGGTTGGCGGCATCTGCGCCACCGGCCTGATTACCGGCACCGATGATGGTGTGGGCTTCGTCGATAAACAGCAACACCGGTGTTGGCGATTGTTGTACCGCCTCGATAACATTTTTCAGCCGCTGCTCGAACTCGCCTTTGACCCCAGCCCCGGCTTGCAACAGGCCCAAGTCCAGGGTGCGCAGGCTGACGGTTTTCAGGCTATCCGGCACGTTACCTTCGGCAATGCGCAGCGCCAGCCCTTCAACCAAGGCGGTTTTACCCACACCCGGTTCACCGACCAGAATCGGGTTGTTTTTACGGCGGCGCGACAGGATGTCGACCATCTGGCGGATCTCGCTGTCGCGACCAAAAATCGGGTCAATCTGCCCGGTTTTCGCTTTAGCAGTAACATCGAGGGTAAATTTATCCAGCGCCGCTTGCAGGGCGTCATTGAGTTGCGGCTGGCCACTGGTAGAGGTAGTAGTCGCTGCCTCATTGGTCAGATTGACCGGGCTGTCTGCCAGTGCCGCTGCCTGCTGCACCTCAGGACGTTCATCGGATTGGCTGTCCAGCAAAGGTAACAGGCGGTGTAACTGGGTGGTGCTCAGGCTGAGCAACGGCCATCCCGCCTCTGCGGTCAATAATGATGGCGAATTTATCAGAGCAGATAACAGATGAACCGAGCGCACCGCATCGGCATCTTCCTGCAACGAGGCATCTAGCCAGGCACTTTTGATCAGTTGCTGTAACGCGGCTGACAACTGGGGTTTGCCCTGCACCGTGCGCGGCAAAGTATCCAGATGGGCCAGCAACCCCTGCCACAGGCTGTCCATGTCCCACTCATAACGACGGGCAATCACCGTAATATCGCCTTCACCCTGTTCCAGCAGTTTCAACAACCAATGTTCAACGGTTATCTCGGCATGGGCACGGGTCTGACACAGGGTTGCAGCACCGGCCAGTGCCTGCGCGCAATAGGGATTTAACCGACGTAATAAGTGTGCTGAATGCGTTGTCATAAATTCTCTTCCTTGTATGCGAAACCTGATACGTTAGCCGGTTTCACTGGCGTTATTGTCGCCGTCAGTTTGAACACGGACAGCGCGCAAGGCCCGGAGCGTACACGCAGTACGTGATGGCCCGAGCACTGCCCAGGTGCAAAATGGCAAGTAAAATAGCCAGATGAAGCTGGCGTCGGGCACGCTACCGCCCATAGCCATAAACCGAGGCCCATAAGGTCATCTGATAAAATGTCAGTGCGTTTAGCGAAATACCGAGGCGCCGATGCTCAGCTAAAAACACAAAAACAGCAGACGGCGAACCGCCTGCTGTAAGATCTTACGCAGTGGTACGTTCGTTCCAGGAATCGGAATGAATGATGTTGCCGTCTTTGTAAGTCCAGGTAATTTTTTCGTAACGCAGCTCAATAGCTTCGAGGTGATTGTGTTTCTCTTTGGCCGGATCCTTGATGTCGTGCATCTTCGGTGCCACTTTCACCAGTTTCACGTTCTCAAGCTTGGTATTGAAATATTCCACTTCCTGGCCCGCATCGTTAATGCGATACCATTTGAACTCAGCGGATTTCAGGGTCTGGCCGGTGGTTACCGCTTTGTACAGGTACGGGCTGGAAGAATCGATTTCCTTGGTGAACAGGAACGGGGTATGGATACGGGTGCCGGTCAGCTTGCCCGTGTTGTTGTCTGTCGGGATATACAGGTTATGTTCCTGTGCCACGATCTCAATACTGCCTTCGCGATCTTTAACATCTACGGAACCTTTAATGTCCGCACCGCCATCATCTTTCAGCCACAGATATACTGGAATTGCCATGGGTTACTTCTCCATTTCTAGGTTAATCACTCATCAATCATTTGATGAGTCTTGGGGGCTGGTGCTTTGCAGGCATCAACCTGCGGCACCAAACTAATATCGACACGACGGTTGAGCGCACGGCCTTCCGCAGTGTCATTTGTTGCAATCGGGCGTGTCGCCCCGTAGCCCTGAACCGCAAAGCAGGTGGGTGAGACGTCGCTGGTTGAGAGCATCCAGTCGCGTAGTGCTTCTGCGCGTTTAAGTGACAGCGTCTGATTAGCGTCGGCATCACCCGTAATATCGGTATGCCCTGCAACCACTATCAGCCAGCCGGGTTTGGCTTTGATGTCGATAAGCGCGTTGACCAGCATTTTGGTACTGCCCGGTTTGAGCTGGAACTTGCCCGTATCAAATAACGACAGCGCGTCGAGGCGTACCGTTGTTGCTACGCCCACTTCCTCTATCGCTGGCGGTGGGATATAGGCTTGAACAGCATCGAGTAGAGGCTGGTGCAGACGTTCCCCCTGATACAGCCCCAATCCCATACGCAGTGGTTCACCATTACGGAACCACTCATTGAGCTGTGCAGCATCATGGCGTAATACCTCAACAGCTTTTGCTTTTGGGCCATAATCCGTCATGGCTATGCTGTGGTAATGGCGAATATCAAAACTCACACGGTGCAACAATTGTCGGTTTTGCCAGGCACTGCTGCACAAAGCCACTATTGCCGCCAGGGTCAGTAAAGTGACGCCATGGCGCAGCACCCGGCGACGTGACGACACACCACTGCCGAGGGGAAGTGTTGAAAAGACAAAATCTGGCAAAGGCAAGACGTCATGCGCAGCCGTCGACGGTGGATGCCAACCGGACACCTGTCTCAGCGAGGTATGGGCGGTTAGCCAATGTTGCCAGAGGGAGCTTTGCTCTATATCTGGCAGACCAGCAACCTGCTGCTGAATAATCTGCTGTACAGAGACCGGTGCCACATCCTCATTGCGCGCCTGCAACACCGGGAGCACTTGTGCTTTCAGCCAGTCATGATGGCAGCTGAACAACACTGTCTGTTTCAGTCGTTCCGCCTGTACAACATTGCTTTGTGCGCGCTGCCAGTCGGCCAGAGATCCCGGCGTCGAGATGGTTGACCAGAGCGTCAGCGGCGGAGTTTGCTGGTGTGACAGCCAAACCACATCACCGGTAAGCGAAGTGGCCACCGTGCTACTCACCAGCAAGGGAATGTGATGGCGGCTATCGCTACGCAGTTGCATCAGTTGCCAGCGCAGCTCTTGCAGATCGGTGGCCAGCAGGCGCTCATCGCTGCGTTGCTGTGGATTCACCACCACCATCACCGCCAACTGAGAGGCCCATTCAGGCCGCTGCCACAGAAGCTGTCGGGTAAACAGTTGTAGGCTGTTTATCTCATCCACTCGCAGCCAGCAGCCTTGCGCAGTCTGCAGCATCCTCTCGGTGCCAAATAATGATGCCAGACCATCACCACAGACCAGCACCACCGGTAAACGGTGGTTTTCAGGTGGAAGCGGATTTTCGGATGGTAGGGAGAATAGCGGTTCAGAGAATGCCATGTTCGGTTGACGTCTAGCCCGCCCTATTCCCACCAAGCAAATAAGGGCAACCAGCAACAGCATAAGCCAGCCGACTAACAGAGAGAAAGGCAGGAACGCCAGACACAATATGACCGCCAGAAGACCCGCCCATAGCCATAACCCATATCGCCACAGCGGACTCATCACATTGGCCCCGGTAACAATGTCGGTAACAAACCAGATAGCCAGTGGTCAAGACCTCACCACAGCAGCGCGACCATCAGCGCAGCCAACCCCAGTCGCACTGGCCAGTAACGCAGCCAGACCCCAAGACGGTTACGGGATGAGGCAGTTGCCAAGATCCCACGTGATGGTGAAAAGCTGAACGCCGGTACCCGTGCGGTCAGTTGGCTGACCAGTTGTTCCCGTTCAGGTACCGCAATAGAGCGATATCCCCCGAGGAACCCCAACATCAACACCCGGTGAAAACAGGTCAGTACTGCACTATCGGGTGCGGGCTCACGCAACACGGTGCGCATCTGCTCATAAAGCTGGTTACCGGCATCTAGAGTGTTGAAAAAATGCGCCTGCAAGGGCGAGTGACACCACACAAAGTAGGCATCATCCTGTACACCGCGGCCTTTCACAGTTTCATCCAGCAGAGCACATTGTGCGTACCTGATGTGCTGGCAACTTTGTTCGCTGTGGCCGGCGTCTTTCAGCGCCTGATGGACACGTTCAATGTCTGCAACACAGCGTTGCCAAAATGCCTGCCCTTCACCTTCGGAGCAGGCCATTCCCTGACGCAGGCTGATCACCTGCAGCCAGGTATCCTGTAGTAATGCATCAATATTCCCCGTAGGGGAGTGTTCAGTTATTTGATGGTTCATGCGCGCAACACCGCAAACAATTCCAGTTGGATCTCACCCAGCGTACCAGGCACATAGAACACACAAGCCCCTGCCTCCATCATCTGCTTCGCAGCAGGGTGGCTGAGATCAAGGGAGAAATACTGATTTTCCAGGCGCAATGGGATGGCGGCAGGGACATGGCTCAGTGGACGCAATGGGATCCCGCTCAGTGCAACATTCACCACATTACCGACATCATCCGGCGCTCCGGCTTTACACAACTGCGGGAACTGGGTTTGTAACTGCGCTGAAGACAGAGTGGAACGTACCGACAGATAGAAATCGGCCCCCTCACGCAAGCGAGGATCACGCAGGGTCGCTCGCCACTGATTGATACGCGGTTCATGCTCCAGCTCAATCGCCACCACCCGAGAAGGGAGGCTGGCTTCCAGCAGAATATTCAGCAAAGCAAATAAGGGAGGAAAGACGCGGGTCAGGTGTTCATGCTGATAGGCTGGGATCGCTGTCACCTCGTGTTCAAGGGAAAACGTCAGCAAACTGCCCGCCAGTCTTGCCAGTTCCTGATACAGCCGTTCTGGGTGGATCTGTGGATAACGCTGAAAATTCCCCAGCACCGGTTCAGCGCTGTTAAGGGCATTGAGCAGCCAGAACAGCGACACATCCGCGACAGCAAAATCGGCCATTCGTGCATTGCTTTCCCGGCGCATGCCCATCAGTCGCTGTAAACGCGCCCGAAGCTGCACCATCAGTAATTCCAACTGTTCGCCACACCAGGCACTGGCCTGCAGGCTCAGCATAGGCGGGATAAAACGTGGGTCCAGTGTCCAGCGACCTTGCGCATCCCGCAGCAAACGCGCCACCGGGCAGACCTGATAATCGCCGTTTTCCTGACTGTCCAACCGCAGGGTCAGTTGGTGGTACATCACCGCGACCTGCTTTTTATCATCCCCATACTGATTTTGTACATCGCGCCAGGCCTGACGATGGCGCACGGGCCGTTCGCCCCGCTCATCGGGTTGCAGACAGTTCCCCCCGTTGGCATACAGTTGTGGCATCGCCAGCATAACCGTGGCTTCGGTGGCCTCCGGCGGCAGATTGGCGGCCAGTGTCAGTGTCGGGGGCAACACATCAGCACAATCGGTGTCCACCAGGACACCGTCCTGAAAACGAAGGTGCAAACGTTCTGCTTTCAGGCGGCCCTGAGCCAATGCATCTAATGCAAAAGTGGCCTGAAGGACTCCCCAGGGATGCATGACGCCCATTTGTGCGATGCATTCATTGGTCCAGGCCTCCCAAGAAGCCTGTTGTTGAAATTGCTGCGGGGAAATCAAAACTCCGCGAGTCCACAGAGGACGTTCAATCTTCATGGGTACTTCCTTGCGTACAATCATGCCCGATAAATTTCAAATTACGGCAAGGGCATTCACCCCGGTCATTGACTGGGGTGAATGGGCGTAGCCAACAATGCTGCAGTTTGAAAAATGATGACAATCAGGCTTTCGCCTTCGGCATCTGGGAAACCAATGACAGATTCACGTCCATACCTTCAACCTGGAAGTGCGGCACGGCATACAGCTTCACGCGGAAGAAACCGGGGTTGTCTTCGATATCTTCCACCGTGACTTTTGCATCACGCAGCGGATGGGAAGCCTGCAAGTCATCACCCGGATCAGTCATTTCCGTCACCAACCCACGGATCCAGTTATTCAGCTCCAGCTCCAACAGACGGCGGTCTTTGGTGGTGCCGATGTTCTCGCGCTGAATAAGCTTCAGGTAATGGGCAATGCGTGACAGCAAGAAGATGTATGGCAAGCGGGCATTAATACGGCTGTTGGCAGTGGCATCAGCAGTGTCATACAGCGCAGGCTTCTGGGCAGAGTTGGCCGAGAAGAAGCACGAGTAATCACGGTTTTTGTAGTACGACAGCGGAATAAAGCCCAGATTGGCAAACTCAAATTCACGCGTTTCCGGGATCATCACTTCTGACGGGATTTTGACCTGATTACCGGTACCCAAATCGTACAGGTGAATAGGCAGGTTGGTCACCGCGCCACCGGCCTGCGGGCCACGGATCTGCACACACCAGCCGTTTTTGATGAAGCTTTTCACCATATTGGCGGCAAAGGCAAACGAGGCGTTGGTCCACAGATAACGGTCATGGTCCGGCCCTTTCACCTGCTCTACGTAGTTAAAGCTGCGTACCGGCACCGTGTCCGGGCCGTAAGGTAAGCGCCCCAGCACGCGCGGCATGGTCAGGCCGATATAGCGGGAATCATCTGAGTCGCGGAAGGCTTTCCATTTGATGTATTCGGCACGGTCAAAGTAGTTACCGATATCTTTGATGGCGGCCACTTCTTCCATGTTCTCTTTACCAAAGAACTCTGGACCCACTGAGCCAATAAACGGCATATGGGCTGCCGCGGCGACCTTGGAGATATTGCGCAATAGCGCGATATCTTGCGGGCTACGGTCGAACTCGTAGTTGGAGATAGCGGCGGCAATCGGTTCGCCACCGGGGGTGTCGTATTCCTGAATGTAAGTCTGGGTGTAGAGACCGCTTTGCACGATTTCAGGGGCGTCTTCAAAATCCTGCACCAGATGATCTTTACTGATATCCAGCAGTTCGATACGCACGTTTTGACGGAAATCGGTTTGATCGATAAGGGATTTCACGCCACGCCAGGTCGACTCCACCCGTTGGAAATCAGGGTGATGCATCACCGCATCCAACTGGCGACTGATTTGATCATCCAGCGCCGCAATGTGGCCATCCAGCAGGGTTTTATCCAGCTTTTCCACTTTTTTCGACGACTGCTTCAGCAGGTCTAAAAAGACACTGACGGCGGCAGTGACACGCTCATCAGTAGTGGCATCCGCCATGGTATCGTTGTTCTGGAAAGCATCCAGACCCGTCAATGAGGAGACTGGGCTCAGGTTGATTTTTTCAAATAAAGAGGCATAAACCCCCTGGGCTACGGGACGGTTTTTCTCTAATACGGTCGTCGCAGTACTCTGCGCACTGTTTTCCAGTACAGACATCAGCATGTTCCTTTTCTTCTTTCTACAAGCAGCCAATCCGGCGATTAACAGTCTTTGGGGGCCAATGCCGCCAGTTCAGCACGCAGCTCATCACTCAATGCTTCGTCTTTGAGGATGTTTTCCAGCTCACGGCGGAAGGTGGCGTTGTCCAGCAAATTGGACTTGAGATCACGCAGCAGATTGCGCATTGCCAGCAAGGCACGCAGTTGTGGGATTTGACGGGCGACACTTTCCGGCTCGAAATCTTTCATGTCGTTGAAGGTCAGAGATACGGCGGTATCGGTATTATCCCCTGCCAAAGTATCAGGCACCGTTAATTTCAGGCTCGGTTGGAACTCGGCCAACACGCTGTTGAAATTATTTTTATTGATATTAAGCTTTTCACGTTCGGACAGCGGACGCTGTTCCTGACCGTTGCTGTAATCGCCCATCACCAGAAGTTTTAAAGGTAGTTCGACTTTCTTCTGGGCACCGCCGGTGTGGAGGTCTAATTTAATATTAATACGCGCTTTGGGTATCTCATTTTGGAAGCTTGACGAGGCCATTGACTTTCCTTGTTAGAGGACGGGAATTTAGGAAATCCACCCCTGAAAAGATGCGTAAAAATAATCGGCATCACCTGGAACAATAGCCATCGCTCACCAATAAACCGTGGCAATGAAATTAAGGAAAATAATTGTTCGTAGATAACCTTCGCATTCGCAGGATGGCATAACACAGTATCTGACAGGTATTTTTCACACACATAAGTATATCGATTAAATACCCAGTGGCGGCAGTGTAAAAACATTAGCCAGGTAACACCAATGGGTTAAATGTTACAAAATGTAACTATTAGCATTTCAGAAAAAATGCAACATCACATTGAAGAATAAGAAGTTTCTTGTTAGGTAAGAAAAAATCCTTGTGCCTTAGCACGTTAAAAATCATCATGAAATTTAAACCAAGACTGCACGAAATGCATTGTAGGAATGGTCCTACATTTTATTTTTTTAAGAGTGTGATCTGACGCCAGAGTATTTCACAACAAAGAGGGATAAAGAGGAACCTAACGGTTATCACAATGAATCAGTTAACTGTTAATAACGTAAAAATGACTTATCGATATATAATTTCATTGAATGATACATGCAGTACCAGAAAATAGAGGTATGTGGCAGATTTATACCGATGAGAAACTGCTGTGCAGCGAAAAATACGATTATCAACGCAGTTGGTAATACAAGTAAAAAATGATATCCGAGAACAATCCGGTTTCGGTTGTACGGAGTTGACTCTCTCCAGCGTCAGCCACGCTAAGTGTATAGCTAGGTGATAAATGTATAAAATCAATTACATAGGTCAATAAGTTGATATTGATCACTTAATCAGCTCGCCTCAGCAAGACTAATCCTATGAAAATCATCACTGGGCGATCATTTTTAATACAGCCAAACCTGGCATTTGCCAGAAAAATCCGCCCCTCCCTACCCCGATAACCATCAATTTACCTCGTCAGCATAATGCTGTACGGTCCGGGTGGATTCAGAACGAAGGTTAAAAGAGAGCTGTACCATCGTAGCGACAAGTCCCAAATTATCGACAAAAAAACTCTCTTGATTTTGGCACCATCTAGATTACGACAAACACGCCTCATTAATATGAAAACGATACGATTGTATTCTTTTTCCATTTTTATCTTTTTCATTATTGAGTTATTATGTGCATTAACCGTTTTGATGCTGAGCTTGATTATCTGGGCTATAGTCACTGGGTTAATACCTAACTTTAAATAACACATAACGGTGCGTTCCTTGCCCATGAGTGCGTTCTCACTGGCCGGGTAACTCATTGCATTACTTTCAGCTTGTAACTCTTTTCCCTCCAGTAAACCAATAGTACTCTGGATTATATTGTCAATTATATTATTACTGTAATTACCATATATAATGCCTGGGTTATTATCAGGTAATTTACCGTCGGCAGCTAAACCCTGACTATCATTCAAGAACACAATAAATAATGTATGTTTTTGTTACCCTGAGTATCCCGAACATGGCGTTCACAATAGCGTTGTGTATCCTGCTTTGAAACCAGATTTAATACTTGTGTTTTTTTAGCCAGAATAATAGATGAATCATTAAGTATTAATTCAGTTATCTTATCTAAATGCTTGGATAGTTCAGATTGCAATGCTAAAGAGAAAAAGATATTTTTTTATGAATAACCACCATAACGCATTTGTTCATAAACCCTCTTGGGAGATCTGCTGGTATCTCGGTAATTCTCAACATAAAAATTTAAATCGTATCGATGACACCTAAACACACCTAATGACAACTACAACAAACACCCTAAAAACAGCATTTATTCTATTTCAAGATCAACAATGCGGCAACATACGCCACAAATTAGCAGATATATAGTTTTTTACTCCAAAAATTAAATAAAGGAAGATGCTATACATCTTAAAATATAGCCAATAGTAGCTTGTACATTTTTTAATATCGGAATTAAAAAAAAACTTAAACCGCACTCAGCCATTCCCTAAAAATACAAATTGACAATAAATTATTTAAAGTTTAAATATGCGTTCACTATAACTACATTCAAAATTTATTATAACTCGCTGAGATCATCATTAATAAGAAAAGCCATGTACTTGCCGGTAGAATTGGGAAATGTATGTTGTATGTTAAGAACAACTCCACCTATCCTGCCACTGAGCAGCTAATCAACCACGTTAAAAACGATTTACATTAAGATGAAATAGACTGCAAAAATGATAATAACGAGATTTTTTATCTAAAAGGAAGTAATTATTATAAATTTAATCAACTTACCTTTATTGGTATCTGTGCAAAAAAAGAAGACAGTGATTACCCTTCTTGCAGAACGATCAGGATTAACTCGGGAGAAGCACGATGAAAAAAAGGTTACCTTACCGTGGTTTACCTGACGATATTAGCTGCCGTCGCCATTTTCTGGGTCTATCAACTATTGCCTAAAGTTGTTTTACAGTGCGATTCTGAGCTATACCTGAAAAAACATTAATACCTATGATTCTGTTTCATTACTGGCAGATATGAGTATCTTTTTATCCCGCAATGGTGAGGGTTTTATAAAATTCACCGGAACGGCGCAGGATAAAACATCATCATATATATTAAATCGCGCTCTGCCATTCAACTACACCACCTTGGATAATAACGGTGTTTATACAGTCAACTTCACCACTCAAATTATAAGAGCTATTGATGATGTTCCAGATAATGTCTGGTCGAAATTCATTCAGACAACACGTGATGATGTACAGTATCTTGTCAGTGTAAAGAATATAGATAAAAACCTCTATGTCATTAATGGGTTATCATCTCCTGTGTTAATTTGTGCAACCCCCTGAATGACATCCCCTATCGCCAAAAGAAAGCCCCTTTATTTCTATGATTAATGAAGCAACTCGAGAGGTTGTGAGGTATTTGTCATTTTACCCATCACAAAAGCCAGATTGGCAGCGGCGACCAGCGAAGCGGCGTGGGCATCGGTACTCATCTGTTGTGCATTCAACAAGCCATTGGCCGCTTCGTTAGCGACCGTGATGGTACCTACACCATTAAGATAAGATTCCAGTGCAGCGTCATAGGTGATAAATGACGTTTTCACCAGATTGAGTGCCGCCTGATTAGACTCAAGTGCCGAGTGCAAAGTATCCGCCGCCACCACGATTTCACGCACCGCCAACTCCTGAGTTTTCTTAAATCCTTCCGCTGCAACTGCCGCACGAGACTCCGCCTCTTTGACCCGCGCCGCCCGTATCCCGCCATCGTAAAGAGGAACACTGACCCCCACCAAAATGCTAGAGGATGAAGTCTGCTGGCTAATCCCAGGTAGACCCTGAATATCAAAGCGCCCATCACCGCCTGCGACTGCTCCGGCAAGATAGACTTTTGGCAAAAAGTCGGCCTCAGTGGCTTTGATACCTGCCTTGGCAGCTTCAACCGCCGCATAGCTAGCTAACACATCAGGCCGCTGGGAAAGGGCCAGACGAATCATATTTTCGGTCGGCGTGCTGGCAACATCTGGCAAAGCGCGGTCTTCGGCATAAGCGATGTTGATATCTAATGAGGGAGAAACCCCCATCGCCCCCAGTAATGCCTGATAAGCATCACGTTCCGTACCTTTTGTCATTACGCGGCGCAGTTCAGACTGTGCCACCTGTTGGCGCGCCAACGCCACTTCGACGGTGGTGGCAATACCATTTTTTTGACGTTGTTCGGCAGCATCTTGAATCTTTAAGCTATTTTTCAGCGTTTGCTCTGCTATCTGCCTCTGGGTCTGCGCGGCACCATATTGGAAATAAGTCCGTGTGACATCGTAGATTAGCTTCTGATGCATCCCATTAAAGCTAACATTGGCGGCATAAGAGGTTTGTTTAGCTGCGTCAAGTAATGCACTACGCTGCCCGAAATCAAAGATAAGCCACTGTAATGCCAGCGCCGGAACAACTGCGCTCCCGGAGGTATTGACATCCTTATGGCTGCCAATCGCGTAAGGTAACGGTGTGCTGGTACTCTGGTAGCCACCAATAACACTGGCTGAAATGATCGGTAAAAATACCGCCTCCCCCATGCCGACAGCCAATGCAGCCTGTCGCGCTTGCTGCCAGGCAATGCGGGTATCTGGATTCTGATTCTGGGCAATATCAATCAGCTCAGGTAATGAGTAAAGATGTCCGCTCTTTATTGCCGGTGGCTGAGGAAGTTCTGCCACCAGCGGATTAGCTGGCACAGAGAAATTACCCGCGCCCGCAGCACTGCCCGTATTGGCATCCGTGACCCAAGGTTCGGAATAGGAGGCTGGCGCGAGGTCAAGTCGCTCAGTGGCACACCCCGTAATCAATATGCATAAGCCAGCCGCCGTGCAAATAAGGCCCATTTTGGCTATCCTGGCCATTAGTACCGCGTGAGTCGTCATGTCATCAAGTTCCCAGAAGTTCCCCGAGTCTTTTTATACGTTGCCCAATAGTCAGTTCAACTGGCGATAACCCCTGCCATGAAGATTCTCTCTCTGGCACGTGCTCGCCTTGTTGCGCGGTAATGTCACCGACAAGCGAGAGCTGACGCAGTTGTTCCACATCAGACGCCGACTTTTCAGTCGGTAGAAACAGCACTGGGCACAATTTACTCATTTCTGCCAGTATCGCGTACAAGCGTGCGCACTCTTCTCGTGAAGGGCGTAATTGTGCTGGCTCAAAGGGAACCAGTGCCAGTTCTTCTCGCGCTTGGGTAATCTCCGCCTCAATGGTTGTCGCTTCTCTTAGTGCCGCAGGCCGTGCATCAGGCGACAGCGCTGCCAAATTTGTCAGTCCCGTCAACGTGTTACTAATATGTATGCGCACCGCATCTACAATAGCCACCGGCCACAACCGGGTAAAAATCAAATACACCACCAGATTACCCAGTAAGATCCCAAGCACCCTATCGAGTGCCACCCCCAGATCTGTACTTGGCCCGAAGCCTTGCAACACCGTCAGCAGGAATGCCAGCCCGACCTGCACACCGGCATAAGCGATACGCTCGCTGCCACAGGAAACCCAAGCGGCCAATAGAATGCAGCCAAACACCAGCGCCATCAATTGACCAATATCACTCAGGTAGGGAATAATGAAAATGATCGCCAGAACCCCCATTAACGCGCCGATCAAGCACCCGATAATCCGCAGTACCAGTTTATGCACTGTCTCACCGGTGGTACCTAACGCCGCGACATAGCAGGTGATCATGGCAGTATGGATATCCTGCCAATCCAATGCGGTATAGACCAGATAGCAAATTAGGGCGGCGGCGGTCGTCTTTAGCGCAAAACGCTGATGAGCAGGATTGGTCAGTGCATCTGCGGCAAAGAATGAGGATTTCGGGGCAGCCAAATCTTGCCCATTATCCGCATTCGCCAGTGCTAGCAGTGCGTTTCTGATTTCATTGATCTCATCACCCGCATTCTCAATAGCAAAGTGAGGGGTAACAGCAAGATTGCCCGCCGCTATCGCCTGTGCCGCATCGCAACAGTAGCCCGCGAGTTCAATACGCTCATTCTCTGGTGAGCCAGCAGATAAAGCTGACGTTGCCAATAGCAGGCGATAACTGCTTTTTACGGCACTTTCCAACCAGGCTGCTTCAGACGAGGGGCGTAGATGGAAGATACGTACAAAAAGCGCCCGCTGTTGATGCTCATTTTGCCCTTCCTGTAGTAGCTCAGTTAGCTTAGCCATATTGGTGGCATCGGGTTGGCGCAATGTCTCGGCTACGGTGAAAAGTCGCTCGGCTAAACTGGCCCGCAATAACGTCTGGGGTGCCCGGCCAAAGAAAAGGTTAAAGCCAATAATCAGCAACATCGGGGAAACCGCCATTAACCAGGCATACAACAGCCCCCGCGTTGCTACCTCACCCATGGGTATATCACTGAGCAGCGTCATCACAAACGCAATAACCAGCGCAATAATACTCCCCACCGGACCGAGCTTACTGGCTGAGCCAAGATAGAGAAACAAAAACGAACTGACAATCAAGGCTGCCATGCGCAGTGGCGCGGCTTCCAACGTGAAATGAATAAGCAGAAACACCAGACCAACCACCAGCGACACCAGAATGGTGATAGCAATCGCCATCACCATGCTTTCTACGCCATCCGGTTTCATGACGAAAATAATCAGATAGCAACTGATCGCGGATTCCGGGATGCCATACACCATGGCAACCATAGCCATCAATGCACAGAGTGCAGCAACCCGCCAGGCCATCGCCACTCGCCCAGGGAAATAGGCTAAATCCGCTTTTGCCTGACGGATTATGCCACCGAGCGTACCGTCAGCAACCGTCGTCATTGCGCACAACAACCACAGCAGTCGCCCCGATTCGCATCAGGTCCTCCGGCGGTTTTTCCAGACTGATTCTCACTGGGAAACGCTGAACAACACGTACCCAATTTAATGATTTCGGGACATAAGGCAGACCACGTGGAATATTCAGCATATCCTCAGAGCTGACACCCCAACCAATCCCCTCAACTCGCCCCTGAATCGCACGCTGTCTGTCCGCCATGACATACACGGTAGCGCAATCCCCCACGTTGATATGCTTCAATTCCGTTTCACGGAAAAAGGCCGAGGCATGCCAATGTTCAGTATTGATAAGGGTAAAAATGGCCTGATCCGGGACGATAAACTCCCCGGCCGAGACCGTCAGCCCCACCACCCGACCATCATGGGGGGCACGTACTTGTGTATTCGCCAGCTCCCGTTCAGCAATAGCCAGCGCCGCGCGCCGCGCGACTACCAACGCTTCAGCGGCCGCAGTCGTGCTGACTAAAGCCTCCGCAGCAAATGACTGTTTTAATGCCTGTTTCAGGCTGACCTCGGCGTCGTGTTTCGCCGTCGCCGCATCATCGACCTGCTGGGCGGTGACATAACCTTTAGGGAGCAGAGGTTGTAGCCGGGCCAATGTCTGAGTCGCTAACTTGAGATTGGCTTGCGCCCGTACAATTTGTTCATTGGTAATCGCGGCATTGGATTGTTCAGCGACCACCGTCCGTTGCTGGGTATCGCGAGCAGCCTCTGCCATTTGCAATTCAGCTTGCGCCTGTGCGACTTGCAGCCGATAGAGATCCGGCTCGATGGTAAACAGCAGGTCACCCCGCCGAACTTTGCTGTTTTCCACGACATTAATCGAGATAATACGGCCAGGTACCGAACTGGCAACATGCACCACACTGGCCCCTAATTCTGCATCTTCAGATAATGGATTCAGTGTAGTCTGCCGCACGGAAAGCCAGCCTGATATCACTGCCGCGACGATGATAACGCCGGCGACGATGAGCGCCAGTTGCCGCTTACGCCCACTCCCTGATAGTTTATTCATATTCATCATTCATCGTGTAAACAGTAATAGGGAACTGATAAATGCCACAGCAAGCGCCAGGCAGACATACACCAACAGCCGCCATGGCAGCACCTCATCAATACCCATCCGAATAAACAGAATGCGAGCCATCACCGCCACAGCTATTCCGATAAAAGCGCACGCCATCCAGGAAGGAAAGTAAGAGCCCACCAATGAAAATGAAGGCGCCGCTACGCCGGTGCAGCCGCTCAGAGCAATAACCGATAACAGAACTAACGACCCGCGCCATAAGTTCAGGTTGGTACTCGCTAACCCCCTGAAAAAAAACCACTCTGGCTTCCTAAGGGAAGTCATATCATTCATTATTCGGCCTCAGTTAATGTGGCGTTAACAGGCAGAAAAACAGCTATTCGATCATAAAAAGTCACTACAGATCGCTGCCCAACGTATTTTTGAAGATTTGCCCATCTTTCATAATGAGCCTGAATGCTTTCTCTGGCCGAGCAATGAGTTGAATATCACTCAGTGGATCACCATCAACCAGAATCAAGTCAGCCAGTGCGTCATTCTCTACCACACCCAACTTACCGGGATACGGGTTTCTTGGACCGGAGAAGGCACAGAGTTCAGCATTAACGCTGGTGGCCATCTTGAGAATTTCAAGCGGTGAGTACCAGCGAGTCAGCTTGGCCAATTGAGCACCCTGTCGGGTTGCCAGTCGGGCATCGAATAATGTATCGGTGCCCCACGCTGTCTTGATGTTATATTTTTTCGCCAACCTATAGGCCGTATCAGTACCGGCAACCATCTCAAGCTGCTTGGCACGTGATGCCGGACTGGCCATTGGCACCGCATCCTCGTCATCAAGGAAGGGTTGCAAGCTCCACCAAATGCCTTTTTCTGCCATTAACTGGACGGTCTCCTCATCCACCAACTGGCCGTGTTCGATACATTTAACCCCACCTTTAATCGCCATGGTGACCGCCCGTGCCGTATAAGCATGGACGGTGACATAGGTACCCCAATTCTCAGCCGCCGTAACTGCCGCTTGAATCTCTGGTACCGATCCCTCGGTCACACTGATAGAGTCATACATAGAGGCTACACCACCCCCTGCCATGTATTTGAGTTGCGACGCGCCTCGCATCAATTGTTCTCTGGCACGCAGTAACACCTGATCGGCACCATCGGCAATCGCCGTCATACCTACGCGTTCGGCATAACTCAAGGGGTCTGATGGCGTATGCGGTAATTCACCAATCAGACGGAAATCGCCGTGCCCACCAGTTTGAGTGATAAATGCGCCGGAAGGATAGATGCGTGGCCCGACCGTCACCTGCTCATCAATGGCGCGTTTCAAGCCAAAAACCGGCCCGCCCATATCACGCACCGTGGTGAAACCACGCATTATAGTCGCCTGCGCCTCTGCAATTGCCAGCGCCTGGATATAATTAAAATCTGCTGTCATCGCCGTCATCATTGATGGCCGAGCCATAATGGCGTGCCAGTGTGCGTCGATCAACCCTGGCATCAATACACCGCCACCACCGTCTATCCGTTCCACATCCGGTGGCAATGCTTTATCAGCCGGCTCTACCGACTTGATCCTGTTACCTTCCACTAATACTTGCAATCCATCGCGCAAATGGTCTGAAACACCATCAAAAAGGCGAATATTAACAAAGGCCATCACACGCACAGTATTGGCCGCGACATCTCTTCTTTGCTGAGTCGCGCCTGGGATCGCCGCAGCAACGGTTGCCGCTGTTATAGGGGCAGAATGAGCAGCTTTCTGAGCAAACACCGTATTGATACGAACGAACGCCGGACTATGGCAAAGACAACAATCAGAATGAGTGTGGGGAAGCGCTATCAAAGGCATATGAGGCATTGTGTTCTCCTTATATGAACTCTCCCTCCATCAATAACTAGAGGGCCGGTTCTCAATCATAGAACAAATTTATTACGTAACGACTTATTTTAATGGAAAAAATCAACCAGAAATCGTGACAATGCTCTGATCCTGACATGATAAAGCGGATGTTGCCGTGATGAACCGACCTAAGCACGCCCTGCAAGTAGAACGTGCTTTTTACTCATTTCTGCTGTGCCGCCCACCAGGATAATAAGCGTAAACAAGAGGAGTAATAGTCTTCTTCTGGTTGTAATACTGCCGTTAATTGAGCAGCATCACCTAAGGTAAGATCCCGTATCGCCAGCATCCCAGGTGTCAGTGCATATTCCGCGGTAGCCCCCGTAACAACATTGACCCATGCCGGTGTTTTTAAACGCGAAAAACCTTGCCAATAGCCAATAAAAGGCGCCAATGTACTGCCATTATGTCCTCCCCAACTGAGATATAATGGAATACGCACCGCATCAAAACTAAAACGTGCAGGCCAACCATTGGCTGGTGCGAAACTACCATCCGACTGCAATGACACCCAATCAGTCGGCAAATTGACTTTGCCAAGCTTCATCGCTGATAACTGCTGGATAGCATCGTCATTCAAGTCTTTCCATATTTTCAAATGACTGTATTGGTAGAATGCATTCCAGGCTGGAAATATGTAATAAGACGGGTTGATCACAACATAACTGGTATGATTAAAACTTGCAGAGCCTGGCAATAATACATGATAACCGGCAAAGTTAATGACCGTGTGCTTAATAATAGCATTCTGTATCTGATTAGATTGACTCGTATAGTCGCGATTGTGCCATTTATCCCCAGCCAGTAATAATGCCCAAGCAATCAATATATCGCCATCTGTAGCATTATTTTTATCCGCAACTTTTACTTTAGCATTCGGCTCATAACGCCATGAAAATAATCCGGTATCTGCATTGTATAATGTCTTTTGAGTCCAACCCAATAATGAATCAAAGGTAGGCCGGTCATCATTGAATACGGCAAGTAGCATACCAAAACCTTGCCCTTCGGTATGGCTGATATCATGGTTACCCGTATCAACAATTCGGCCATCGGGCTTAAGAAACCGGCTTTTAAATTGTTCCCAGCCGGGCTGATAAGCCTGTACCCCGGTGGAAAACAGTAGGCCAAATAGCACACCGGCGGTAACAACAACACGCATGACCTTCATAATTAGCATAATATGCCTCAAATGCCGTTTTTATAACGGAACACTAATGGACCTTCGGTTTTATTATCCAGCCAACGGACATTCACTTCTGACTGCCCTCCCTGCTGCCTGAGCCACTCCTTATAAATACCTTCCAAAAATGTTGCAAATGCAGTTTTCCACTGCGACTGTTCAGTCAGATTGTCCGTGTCCGGCCATGCACAGTGACTTAACTGCATTTCCTGTTCATTCGCGGCAATGCGCAAAAATCCCCAATGATATCTGGACCATAGATGATTAATTTGATCTTCAAACTCACCCACGGTCTGACTTATCGGTAAGGGGTTATGCTGTGCCAGTTGAGTCCCCATGTTGCGGATAAAAGCCCTGCCATCCGCACTGTCAGCATTAGCCTGAATACCTGAAAAAAGCACTTGCACCACATTTTGCCATCCCGGCTGATGCTGCTGCTGACGGTAATAATCCTGTTGTTCCGAAAGATAGTTATTCTCTTGCATGATTATTTCCCATCCAACAAATATCTGAAGTAGACCAAGGCGGTAGTTTCGGAGTAGTCGCCAAAAGTATCATAGCCAACCTGTCCGCCGATCTGCATATTCTTCTGTAAGTTGTAACTGCCATCAGCCTTGAAGTTATATCCGATGCCATTTTTACTTTGCGCAGCATAACGGGATTCAGTGCTATAACCATCGCGCACCAATTGCTCCAGTTGAGCCTGCAACTCTGGATTATTCGGGAAATATTTACTCTCATCCTGCGAATAGGATTGATAGCCTACCGCCCCACCCAATTTATAATTCCAGTTACCATAACGTTGGCTATACTCAACTGGGAAAGAGACACTGACATAATCTTGCGGGCTGAAATAGCCCCCTTGACCGTAACTGAAATAACTGAGATTTTTAGAGAAATTCATATAACTGATATTGATGCCCGTTTTTAATTCACGGTCATCATAGCGGTAAGGACGAATATACGCGCCGACTGAAGAGTTAATTGAACCATTACTCGGAACATTATCACCGATATAATTGTAATAATTTAATCCTGCATAAAGGCCGGCATCGCCATCGTCATAGCTCAGGTTTAAGCCACCCCCATTCTTAGTGACTGCCCCCCATCGCGATCCGCTGATCTTATCGGTTGCACCCACGTATGAAAGCAAGCTATCCGTCACTGGCCGACGTTCTACTGTCATCGCCAGTTTAGCGAATTCGCCAAGCTTAGGTGCCCATTGCACGCCGCCAATAAGGGCACTCATATCTTGCCCTAACGGCGTGGTACCAATGTCGGCTTTATAATCTTCCCCCGCCAAGGCCAGTGCCAGCTCTACCCCTGACTCACTTTGTGAGCCTGGGGAGTCGGCGGTGAAATCATTTGGACTAAAGGTTTGGGCTGTGACCAGATTATTAGCCGCCAGTTGTTTAGCACTGTTGGCATCATTTTCCACTACCCTGGCATCAACACAACCTTGCGTTCCAGCACCTGCGCCATTACACGCACTTTCTCTATCCGCCTGAGCCTGCAATTGAGCAGTTGTCGCCGCCGCTAATACCGCCGCTGAGTTAGTTGCGGCAAGTGCTGATGTCTCTGTCGCATTTTTAACTTCCAAACCCTGCTGCAATGCCCCGGTACCAAAACGATTACTGCCCGTACCTGAGGTTGAACCTGCATTGAGGGATACCGGCGTGACGGTAAAACTCAGGCGGGAGGTATCAAAAGGCACACCGGAAAAGGTGAGCGGGGCTTTGGCTTCAGTCAATTGACTCAGGCCCGATTCACCATCGCGACTGCGAATACTGATATTGGCCTGCGCCCAACTGGCAGTTTTATCCTGTAAAGTATCCAGCATCTGATCAACTTGCTTCAGGGTGCCGTTTTGCGCAACGTTAGCGGTAGGTGCCAGATTATTGACGCCCCCCATGGCAGCGCCTTCTGTGCCCGCATTTTGCCACGGCAACACCGCGCCATAGCTTGAATTAGTCCGCGGCTGCGTGCGGGTGGTCTGGTTAATAAACGGATTGTCGCTAAGTTGTAAACCAGCAATATTCGCGCCACCAACACTGTCTGCCCCTTCCAGCCCAATCATTTTACCTTTGGCGGAACGTAACAAAGCCAAAGCCTGCTCATGATCTCCTTCAGCTTCCGCGACCCGGGCAGCAAGCAATAAGCGCTCAGGGGTTCTTGGCCCGCGCATGCCCAACATCAATTGTCTGGCGCTCTGGACATCACCATTAGCCAGTGCCACGTTTACCGCCCCTACCCGCGCCCCTTCATTAGTAGGATCACGTTTTAATAAATAAGCATAAACTTTACCGGCTTCATCATTCATTTTACCGGATTGGTAAAGACGCCCCATCGCCAGCATCAGGTCAATATTTTGCGGATCACTTTGTAGCGCAACAATCAACTTGTCATACGCCGCAGCATACTGGCCTTGCTCACGCAATGCATCGGCCTGATTGATAGTGGTCCCTAGTCGTAATCGACTGATCTCTATCGGCGAACTGCCACTTTGAATCGCGGGATTACTCAATAAGGCTTCCGCTTCTTGCGTCAGGCCAGATTGCGTCAAGACACTGATTTGTGCCGCATAATCGCCCGCCTTGCCATGAATGCCGTTATTGATATTTTTACGCACTAAACTAACCGCCGTGGTGCTGTCACCGGCAGCCATCAAATCTTTAGCCAGATTACCGACATCGGCAGGGGCGGTAGGCGGATTTTGTGCCAGTCCGCGCAATATTGCCGCAGCACTGGCTGAATCACCCTTTGCCAGAGCCGTTTCTGCTGTCGCTATTTTTTGATTGAACTCCACACGGTCAGCGAGCGCACGGACCTCTTTAGTTTGGCGGGCTGGCGGGATCTGATTGAGTAAAGCATTACTGGTTGCCCAATCTTTGTTTTCAGCGGCAAACAAAGCGGCAGCATATAGATTATCCGCCGGTGCGCCGGGAGCCGAAGCTTCAGCCATCAGACTTTGCGCCTGGGCTGTATTTCCTTGTTGTTGCAGAATTCTCGCCATATCCAGACGAACCCAGATATTCGATGGCTGCTTAGTTAGCGCCTGTTGTAACAGATTTAATGCCGCCGTAGGATCATTACGTTGCAGCGCTAATGCAGCCTCACGGCGAATCGGATCAACATTGATCCCAGCGGGCGCGGCGGCGGGTTTGAGATTGTTTGGCACGGTTTGTAGCACTTGCTGTGCCTCGGCATCATTCTTTTGCTGCCGCAATACATAATACAGCCCCAATTTCGCATCATTATTTTGCTGTTGCTGCGCCAGGATATTGCGGTAAGCCTGTTCAGCAGCACTCAAATCACCTTTGCGCCGCAACAAATCAGCTCGGAACAGCGCCACCGCAGTGCCTTTGTCCCCTGTGGCCTGTGCCAATGGGGCGCTCAATGCCAGCGCACCGTCAATATTCCCGCTGGCAAAGGCTTTTTTAGCTTTATCCAACTCGCCGTAGAAATGGGCATCTTGCGCTTGCGCCGCCAGTTGTGCGCTGTTTGCCCCACCTTGTTTGGCCGCCTGAGTCAGGTAATTTTCTGCATTGGCGAAATCACCACTGCGCAAAGCGATAAATCCCAAACCCGCTAATGCATCGCCATCGTTAGGGTTGATCGCCAGCACTGACTCAAACTGGCTTTTCGCATTGGTTAAATCACCGCGATTAAGTTCACTGTAACCCTGGCCTTTTGCTGCTCCACCGATATTCTTTTTATAGTAATCGGCGACAACCTGATCATCGGGATGGCGTTGTTGATAGGCCTGATAAAGCCCTTCATCTGCCGGTTGCGGTGTTATCCACATCAGTGCCTGGCGCAAAGCAGCATCAGCTTCGCGGTTAGTCGCCGCCAGACTATTAAGCATGGCAATACCATCACGGCGGGTTGTCTGTTGGTAGGTCAGCACTTTACCCAGCGCCACGCGGGCTGCAACATCATTTGGGGACTGTGCTACACGTTGCTGTAATTCGGCGATAGCTGTTGGTAACGTCGCCGCATCCCCCGCCATGGTCAAATAATATTCTACCGCTAAATTATCTAACGGTTTATTACCGTTAAATAAATTCTGATAACTCTCAATCGCCTTGGGAATATTGCCCTGGCTGGCAAACTGGCGCGCTGCCGCTAATTGGCTCGGCGAAATGGACTGCATGACTTTGGCATTATCTAACGACTGCAAACGTGGGTCATCCGGGGAGGCCGCATTTAATTTTTTACGCCATTCAAGCGACTCGGCTTTATCCCCTTTTTCAGAGGCATAAAGGGACATTAGATATAAAGCATCAACGTTGGTAGGATCGACCATCAGGATCTTTTGCAGCGCGTTAGTCGCCAGATCATTATGGGCTTTCTCATGCCAGTAGGTGGCCTGATCTAACAATGCCTTTATCGCTGGCGTATTCTCTGCCGCCTGTCCCCAGACAGGGATTGCAGCAAATCCGACCATCCCAGTAAGCAACAGGGCATTAATCAATGGTGACTTTACATGACTTGATTTCATATCAACCCCGCTCCATACAATAGGCCCACATCATCAACAGTTTTATTATCATTCTTCAGGATCTTTGCCTAAGCGTATTGCTGCACGGCGTTTTAATAACCCAAACATGCTCACACCAATGATGACTGAGATCAGTAAAGCAAGTAACGCCAAAATCACGATATGCTGACTGGCATACCAGATAACCATTTGATACCAAGGCAGCTCACCACGAGGGAATTGCTCCCCAACACTAAAACTGCGCACACCATTTTCATTGGTAATAATTGCCAGATCGCCACGCACGCCGGCATTAACCGTCGATAACTTCAAATCGCCGTGAATACTCGCTAATTGATCATCACCTGTTGCGGTTGCCAGCACCACGACTTTCTGCGGATTCCAACCAGAACGGAAACTCAGGAAGCCGCGCCAGTTATCGGTCGATGAAAGGTAGCGATCGGCCTCAACTTGCTGGCGGAACCAAACCCCAGTGAGGTAATCCGCCAACTTTTCTAACGTCGACGGTTCTTTCACTGATAGCACACCATTTTCCAGGCCAAATGATGTCGCGGTTAATAGTGTTTGGGTGAAATCAGCATGGTCTAATGTCGACACCACCAAAATATCGTTATCAGCAAACAGTGAAATATCTTTTTCATTTGCGGACACGCCCAGCTTCACCTTGACGTGGATAACTGGCTTTCCGGTTGAATTACCGGCACGAGCCGCAAGACCAAGTAATGTACGAACTTCTGTTTTGCTTGGTTTTTCGGGCAATAATACCAAGGTTTGTGAGAAATCAGCCAAGCGGGTGAAAGGGAAGGATGCGCCGACAAAATACGAAAGATTTGGTAACAGGGTAAAGTGATGGGTGTGACTCAAGTCAATATAAGAATCAGGTTCGATTCGGCTCTTAATATTATTGTTGTTTAGTAGATTACAGGGGGTTCCGGCTTTCGGATTAATCGCGAAATAGAACTCTAACTGGTTATCACCATAAATCAGATAAGGAGCCAAACGCAGGGTATAACTCTCCTGACGAGTATCGCCACCAACCGCCCGCCACAGGGACTCAATCAACCCCTTCTTATTTACCGGCAGGTTATACAAGAAAATATTGTTAATCGATACGTTAAGTTGGGAGCTATTTTCATCAATCCAGTCTTCAATCGGGAAACGGTAGCCGATATGGATGGGTATAGTTTCTCCATCCCACATAAATAGATCGGGTGCCGCCCGGAAATCAACATGAATACCGTCATGATAAATACCATTAGCAGTCAAAGCATCGAGATTTGGCACTAAAGATTTAAGTAATACGGGATGTTCAGTATTAATCCAGCGTGGAGCGTCATAGGGAATGCTACGCGGGATAGCTTGCGCTTTAACACTTAGGCTATTCGCCTCTGGCGGTAATGGCCCGGAAGTTAAACGCCATGCAGCCTGACGCAACTCCTCCTCATTATTGCCAATAACCAAGAGTAATTTAGCCACCGGATTGTGCGGGTTATCAATCAATTGCAGACTTGGGCCGGTGCTTTGCGGTAACACAAAATCACCGATATGCTCACCCGGCTTACCAAATAAAATACCATTACCTTCGGGTAGTGAATCAAATTGTACCGGGAAATCAATATCACGGTAATTAGCCTGATAACCAAACCATGAAGCAACACCGGCGGCAGCACCAATCACATCAGCACGAATATTAGCCGGGAATGCCATAACCACTTTGGTCTCTTTCATCTGCATAGCATCAAAGAATGGCCGGGGGAATAGTCCCAAATTCTTACCAATATTCAGTTGTTGCCCTTCTAATTGAATACTTGAGGTCGGTAAAATACTGACCCAAAATTTATTCAATTGATCTGTTTCACACTGCAATACCGTGTTGTCACCAGTAATACTCATACTCAGATTATTGGTCGCGACCACCATCGCCGCAGGGACATCAACTTGGTATATCGCGCTGTTTTCACTTGACGGCGTTAGTGGCAATGTCCCTAACGGCTGCCCGTTCAGCATTAACTGTAAGCTGTAATTCTTACCAGCCAGCTCTGATGATAATTTTAGCGCCAGAGATAGTTTTGCATTGGTAATCACCAAATCATTGGGTAACGTGAAGACAATGCCTGATTGCAATTGACCGCCACTTAACAGCAACCCATTGGGCTGCCCCATATCTTTAATGGTAATCGTGGTATTCACTATCGCGTTGTATGAGGCCGGGCGGGTCACCACTACCGTGTTATCAACTACGGGTGTCGGTAGAGTTGAATCATACAAAGGGCGGTTTTCAGGGGCGCTGGCGATTTGCGGGTAATTATCAACCGCAGGAGCCACTGCCCCAGCGGTTGAGTCATCACTGTTCGGCCGAGGTAATAAAGGGAAATCTCCCGCGGTGGCTGCATCTTCAGTTTGCTGTTCCTGGCCCGCGATACGATTAGTGTCTACAGCAAACCCATTGATGGGAAAAAATGCCAGAGAGCACGCGGCCACCACACCTGTAAACCACAATGACGGCAATATCTTGCTCAATATCCCTTTCATGCCGCATTTCCTTTTTTCTGGAGGGCCAGCTTTCTTTTTCTAGCCCGCCGTTGCTTCCACGGCAGATAAAAGAGTTCGAACGCACAACGAATAATGCTGAGTAATGAATGTAATGGTCGATCCTGAGGATAAGGCTCGGTAATCCAGGCATCTGCACGGGCCAACACAATACGAACCAGTTCCCGACGTTTAACCAGTGGAATATCACCAAACATCAACCGCACAGCACCGAGTTCAACATCAATAAGCGTGACAGGTAGACTGACAGCACCGCGTTGTAACATCAGCTCCACCTCTTCAATACCCTCAGTTGGGAAATGTTGGTCTTTAATCGCCAGACGAACCCCGCCCATTGACAAGTCCAAGGTGTGAGTACGCAGTGATATGCCATTACTATAATGAATAATGGCCGGTAACTGGACGTCAATGCGGATCGTTTTACGTGTCTGACGAGTCTCGCGCGCAACAGAAATAGCCGCAAATAATAGAATGACACTGAAAGTAGCCCAGGCGATATTAAGTGCAATTACATTCGGATTAACACCAAAATAATCTGGCAATGCTACGCGCACTAATCCCCATATAATGCCGAGCAACATCAGAACAACTGCAATAATATGCGGTCGAACAATATTGAAATCGAAATAACTCTTATCCAGTAGGTCGCCTTTATCCGTCACGTTAAACTTGCCACGTTTTGGTGAAATCATCGTAACGATGGTTGGAATAACCAAATGGAATGCCATTACGGTTTCATAAACTTCACCCCAGAAAGAGTAGCGGAAGCGGCCATTACTGCGTGAGTTGATGGCAATAGACATAATTAAATGGGGCAAAACATAGGCGAAAATCAATTCGGCTGACGAGGCAATAATACTCTGGTTAAAGAGAAGATAGCCCAGTGGCGCGAGTAAAAAGACCACGCGTGGCAAACCAAATTGGTAATAAATCATGGCGTTGAGATAACACAAACGCTGAGGAAGGCTCAGCCCACGCCCTAACAAGGGATTATCCACACGGAAAATTTGTGTCATCCCCCGCGCCCAACGGGTCCGTTGGATCACATGTAACGCCAAACGTTCAGTCGCCAGCCCCGCGGCGAGTGGGATGGAAATAAAGGCTGAGTTCCAACCTAAACGCTGTAATTTCAGCGCAGTATGGGAGTCTTCGGTGACTGTTTCTACCGCAAAACCACCAATTTCATCTAATGCCTTACGGCGAATAACAGCACAAGAACCGCAGAAAAATGCCGCATTCCAGTTATCGTTCCCTTGCTGAATAGGGCCATAAAAAAGGGCCCCTTCATTAGGAACAGAACGGCCTGTTGATAGATTGCGCTCAAACGGATCGGGGGAGTAAAAGTAGTGTGGCGTCTGGAGCAACGCCAACCGCTTATCAACCAGGAACCCACCCACCGTGGCCTGTAAAAAACCGCGGGTAGCTACGTGGTCACAATCAAAAACGCAGATTAACTCCCCCTGCGTAATCTTCATCGCATGGTTAAGGTTACCGGCTTTAGCATGACGGTTATCATTTCGAGTGATATAACCAACCCCTACATCCGCAGCAAATACAGCGAACTCAGTTCGTTTTCCGTCATCCAATACATATATTTTTATTTTTTCTTTTGGGTAATCAATACATTGGGCTGCCAGAATCGTATCTCTAACCACATCCAGACTTTCATTATAGGTAGGAATGTAAACATCAACCGTTGGCCATAAATCGGTATTCTCAGGCAGCGGTTCAATCGTTCGTTTTAATGGCCAAATAGTCTGTAAATAACTAAGACTTAGAATAATCCAGATGTAAAGTTCTGCACTATAAAGAAGTATGCCTAATATTGTCTCGGTTACAGAACCAAAATGAAGCGTTTCAGTCGTGCGCCAATAAATATATCGGGATGACATCAAAAATGACAATACTGTCATTACTATTGTTACTTTTCTGCTTTTACTTATGCCAAGTAAAAAGAACGCAGCAATGCTGAATAATGCAAAAATGTACTGCTTCTCACTGTCCATTGGTGTAACAACAACCAAGATAGCGATTGGCAATAACAGTAACAACAGAAGATAAAATTGAATTTTCTTCATCTTGAATTCAGCCAGTATTTAATAGAAGTCATGTTTAGGCGTAGAGTAAACCTCCCCCCCGCCGATCTTTATTCCCAAAATAGCTGCAACTTTTTTACTAATAAGCTCAATATCAAATGCGGCAGCTGACACGGGGCTGAAATCAATAATTGAACGTTGAGAAGCATTCGCTTCTGGCACACATTCATCCCGATGAATCATTCCTAACAATTTATCGCCCAGACGTTGCTCAAAGAATTGTGAGACATCATGGCTGAGTTGACGACGATTATCACTTTGATTAACAACAAAATAGGTTCCCATTTTGTTATCTAAAGGGGCGCCGATAAGTTTGCCTTTCTCTATTTGAGGTAATAAAGATAAAGATGCAGTGTCTGCCAACATCACCACCAAATGCATATCCGCAATCCCTTGCATCGCTTTTAACGCTGGGCTTGGTCCCGGAGGAAAATCAGCGATAACCACTAATCCAGGATAATTGAGGACTGAATGTAGCCCCCGTTGTAAAAAATGTGGATCAGCCGTTAATTCATGCTCGAAAGCCAGACGTTTCGCTTCATCCACCTCGCCATAAGGCAAGACAAAGGTATTCGTTCCCGCTTTAAGGATAAATTGGCTCCAGTCAGATGCATTACCTGACTCAGAAACATAACCACGTTCATCCGACAAAGGGACACCAAAGTGCAAGCGCAGAGCATTTTGTACATCGAAATCAATAAGTAGAACCTTGCTACCACTACGTGCCAGTGAGTGCGCCAAATTGGCTGCAAAAGTAGTTTTACCGACACCACCTTTCGGTGAACATACACAAACTAACGGCATAAGGCGATGCTCTCTAACAACGTTTGTAAAGGAATATCCCGCGATGACTCGGCAAAAACAACCTGCTCTTTTGGTGGTTCTTTTTGTGAAAAAATGTTTTTAAATTCAGTTTTTTTACCTGATTCCAACGGGCCAGTTGGTGAGGATGAAAATTGTGTCGTAAGTATAGGTTTAGAAACCGCTTGCGGTATAGCAGGTTCGTTTAAATTGACTGGCTGCGGAGCTAGAGTATGGGCAACCGGTGGCGCAGGAAACAGTGATCGCATTGCGGCTGGCCGGTTTGTTACCTCGGTATTTAGCAGAGGATCACTATTTATAGCGTGAGGTTCACTCATCACGTTTAACACATCAGGCTCGGCGAACTCAGTGGCTGAAACAAGCTGAGGTGTCGGCTGTATAGTTCGACCATTTTCTAAAAATGAATCATTGTCTTGTGAAGCCAACTGTTTAATAAGCGGCCATGAAAAAGCATCCGCTTGAACTTCTTTTTCAGAAATTTCTTTATAATCAATATCGTGCATGTCTATTTTATCTTTGAACTGCTTAATATCATCATATTTATTCATAAATAACACACCTATTTTGATACAAAGCTCTGCAAATAAATTTGCATCATGGGTTTATTTTTTAAGGGTCGCCCACTAAAAAACTCCCCTGAATAATCTTGTTGACTCTGGAACTGATGATTGGTATCGGTTTAATACTGACATTAGCATAATATCAGTATTTATATAGGTTATTAATACATTACGCAGTTCGTAACATCGGTGTTTGCGAGGGGAGAGGGAAAGATATTTGAAATTGTCACTGCCCCGCCATTTTTATGACGGGGATTGAATAACTGGCCCAGAGGGGGCTAATTTTGCAGGGGCATTTGATATAGCAAATTGATTAACACCAGTACGCCATAAAGTTTACGCAAGTACGGTCCAGACAGCGTTCACCAATCAGATAGCGGCGCAAAGCTTTCACTGTTGAGGATTCAGCCGCCACCCAGGCATAGAAACTACTGGCACCTTCGGCTCGCTCCCATAACACATCACCACCCAGACTATTCTCTGCTAATGATTGTGCCGCGACTTGCGCCGCAGCCGGAATTTGTACCCATTGACGTACCGCGTCAACTAACAAGCTGCCATGGGCGGGGTGATGCGGCGTATCACGTGGCAACCAGTAAACCTGCGCAAACGGAAATCGCTCAAGATTGATGCAATCACCCACCAGCGGTACCTCAAAAAAAGCTTGAACATGTGGAGGGTTAGCTTGTAATGCCAGCTGTTCCAAAATAGCCACCGCCGCCGGTAATGCTGTTTCGTCGGCAATCAGTAACGCCTGCATCATCTGCGCTGGCGGGATCCACTCATAACCGCCACTGTCAGATTGATACTCGGCATTCGGCGCAACAACCTGAATGGCATCGCCTGGTTTGGCATGTGTTGCCCAAGCCGATGCTGGGCCGGTCACGCCGTGCAAAACAAATTCCACGTCCATCTCGTTCTGCTCAGCACGCAATGCACGCAGTGTATAAGTGCGCATTATCGGTCGCTGCTCTTTCGGGATAGTCAGGTAATTACGATACCAATCGTCGCCTTTTGATACCTGAGTAATCAGACCGTTGTCTGCGGGCAATAGCAGCTTAATACGCTGATCTGGCGCTTCAAGTTTCATACGATTGACTTCTGGCCCTTCAAATACGCAACGTAACAGTGACGGTGAGATATTTTCTTTTACTTTCAATTTGATATCGAAAACTCGGTAGCTTGATGCGCCGGACATGACAGTTACTCTCCCGCAGAATGTGCTGTGACCCGATGCTGGCACCACAGCCAGCCACTTATCCCGCCCAACAGAACGGCCATCATCAGAGCCGCAGCAATCAACTGCGACTCACCGTAAAATTTTGCTACTAACGGCACCATCAACGCACTCATGCCATAACCCAATGTATGGCTGGTCGCTATCACCCCGGAACCTTTGCCCGTGGATAATTTATCGTTCAGCATCAATTGGTAACCCGGCGTTGCCATCGCCGCACCGAAAGAAGCTAGCGCACACCCCGCATAGAATAATACCAATGGCTGGGTACACATCAATCCTAAACCACCTACCATGAATAACGCTGCCACCAACAGAAGCTGAGAGGGGCTGAAACGTTGGGGGCGTACCACCAAAAACTGAGCCAACAAGGTACAACCTGCGGCCACGCTAAGCAAAATTGCCACATGGTGGCTCACCATGGTGGCTGAATGCCTGAATAATTGGTTTAAATGCGGTGCCAGACCAAGCTGCATCAGGCTGACAACTGCCGCCAGCAGCAGTGCACAGAGTAAATAGGGTAGCATGCTGAAACGTAAATGATTTTGTTGATGTGCAACCGGCGGCAATGGCGGATCATTGTATTGGCAACAGACCACCAACAGTGCGATCAATGGTGCTATTGCCATCAACCACAGCGGTGCCATTGGGTGTATTGAGAGGGCAAGAGCGGCACAAAGTGGGCCAAGAAGACGACCACAACTCAAGCCTGAACTGATGGTAGCTAATGCAGCCATGCGCTGCTCATACACTGCGCGCTGCAAGGCCCAGGTCTGGCAGGCGGGCACCATGCCTGAGACTGTCAGGCCATAGATAATACGTGCCACAATCAGCCCACCCAGCCCGACCATCTCCGGTAACCATCCCGCTGCTAAGCCCCATACCGCCAGCGTCAACAACACAAAACTTAGCAAGTAGCCAGCCAGCGCCATGATGACCACAAATTTACACCCACGAACCTCCGATTGCCGTCCCCACCACGGTGATCCGATCAAAAACAGCATGGATCCGAGGGTAAGTAAACCGGCCCACACCGACAGTGACAGATGTGTTCTGCTAACCAATACCGGTAACATGACCAATAAACCGTTCTGCCCAATCCCCAGCAAGCCGGCACAAAAGGCTAACGGCCAATTAGAAGAAGGTATATGCCCGCTTGAACGTGTTTCAGACTGTGATGAAATTTGCATTAAAAGTGAATTAACCGTTAATAACATAGGGGATTTATGCATATTTAATAGAAAAACTGTATCATAAGTTAATTGATAATGATAAATATTATTGATATAAGAATGATTCTCAATTGAATCAAGAGTGGCATGGAATAATGACTATCCAGTTAGAAACCGCGACAACCGATGTGGCTGCGCAATGTTTCCTCAACGCATTGATGCGTGAAACCCGGGACTGGCAAATCCTTCCGACAGCAAACAATCAACCCTATCCACAGCTCCATATCCCTCTTTCATCGTCACAAGCTATTCGTATTGCTTTACGCCATATATCCCCAACACAACATCATCACTATCTGTTCCCAGCCTATCTATATCAGCAGGACGATGGTGCGGGTACGGCACTTGGCATGGAACAGTTGGTGACCTTGTTGTTGGATAAACCCGCAGTAAAAGGTGACCTGTCAGATGAGGTGGTTACACGTTTCCGCCAGCGGGTTCTGGAAAGTCATGACAACACCCAACAGGCTATCAATATTCGTCTGGATTGGCCGTCACTGCGTGATAAGCCACTCAATTTTGCTCAGGCTGAGCAAGGCTTATTGGTCGGTCATGCCTTCCATCCCGCGCCAAAATCCCATGAACCCTTCAATGAGAAAGAGGCCCATCGCTATCTGCCAGACTTTGCCGCTCGTTTTCCACTACGCTGGTTTGCCGTGGATAAACGCTTTTTGTGCGGTGAGAGTCTCACCCTGACACTGCAACAACGTCTGCAACGTTTTGCCAGCGTGAGTGCACCACAGCTACTGGCACACTTTACCGATGATATTTGGCTGCTGCCGATGCACCCCTGGCAGGCTGATCACCTGTTGTCCCAGGAGTGGTGTCAGCAGTTGGTACAACTGAAAGCACTGCAAGACTTGGGTGAAGCAGGTGAACGCTGGCTGCCGACCAGTTCCTCGCGTTCGCTGTATAGCCCATCAAATCGCGACATGATCAAGTTTTCCCTCAGTGTCCGCCTGACCAACTCGGTACGTACGCTATCGGTAAAAGAAGTTAAACGTGGAATTCGCTTGGCCCGCTTGGCTCAAACCCCGCGCTGGCAAGCACTACAAACGCGCTATCCAACCTTCAGGGTCATGCAGGAGGACGGTTGGGCCGGTTTATGTTCCGCTGATGGCACGGTGCAAGAGGAGAGTCTGATGGTGCTACGCGACAACCTGTTGTTCAGCCAGCCAGATGCTCAAACCAATGTGCTGGTCACCTTAACTCAGGCCGCGCCAGATGGAGGCGACAGTTTGCTGGTTGCCGCAGTGCGCCGTTTGGCGGCGCGTCTAAATCTTCCGTTACGCCAGGCCACCCACTGCTGGCTGGATGCCTATTGCCAACAGGTCTTATTACCACTGTTCAGCACCGAAGCTGATTACGGTTTGGTGCTATTAGCCCATCAGCAAAACATTCTGGTAGAAATGCAACAAGACTTGCCGATCGGTATGTTGTATCGCGACTGTCAGGGCAGCGGCTTTACCCAAGATGCCACACCGTGGCTGGAAGAAATTGGCGAAGCCGGAGCGGAAAACCGCTTCACTGAACAACAACTACTGCGCTATTTCCCCTATTACTTGCTAGTCAACTCCAGTCTGGCAGTAACCGCCGCATTAGCGGCTACCGGTTTCGACAGCGAAGAGAATCTGATGATGCGGGTGCGCGACGCACTCCATAACCTGCGGGCTACGGCTAAAAATACCCTTTGTTTAGATTACGTACTCGATAGCACGCATTGGAACTGCAAGGGTAATTTCTTCTGTTATCTGCATGACCACAATGAAAATACCATCGTTGATCCGGCAGTTATCTACTTTGATTTCGCAAACCCATTTCGTTTCCCTCACCAAGAGCGCCTGGGAGTTGCCCAATGATGCCACAAGCTAAGTTGATGCACTCCGCAGGCAGTTTTCGCTGTGAACAGTTGGAAAAAAATCTGACCCTCAGCTTAGGGTTGGACGGCAGCGCGGTATTGCACTCACCCGGACCATTGCCACCAGGCTGGCTGGTACCGGCATTGGATCAGTTGTTCGTTGCTGCACCGCAATTAACCGGTATTGCGTTGCCCTATGCAGAGTGGCGGGAAGAGCCGCAAGCACAGGCCGTGTTTGCCTTGAGCTATGGCGACTATCTGGCACGGGATCTATTTTATCAACTACCACTGTGGCTGGGAGCGGAACGCCATCGGGCGACTGATCAGATGCAGTATGACGCCGAGCGAGATATCTGGTTCCCACAACGTGCTGCGCGCCCTAACGGCGAAGTTTATCGCCGTTTCGATCCGCACATTAAACATACCCTGAGCTTCCGCTTACCGGAAATTGATCGCGACACAGAGCAGTTTACCCGCTGGATGAACTCGCCGCGCGTAGATGCTTTTTGGGAAATGAGTGGCCCGCTTGAGGTTCAGGCAGCGTATCTGCAACGTCAGTTGGATTCGCATTATTGCTATCCGCTCTTGGGTTGCTTTGACGATCAACCTTTTGGTTATTTCGAAGTTTATTGGGCAGCAGAAGACCGGATTGGTCGCCATTACCGTTGGCAGCCTTTTGATCGTGGACTACACATGCTGGTAGGTGAAGAGCGCTGGCGAGGAGCGCAATACATCCGCAGTTGGTTACGTGGCCTGACACACTATCTGTATCTGGATGAACCACGCACAACCCGGGTAGTAGCTGAGCCACGCGCCGATAACCAGCGCCTGTTCCGCCACCTGCCTGCCGCGGGCTACCACACCTTGAAAGAGTTTGATTTCCCGCATAAACGCTCGCGGCTGATAGTGAATCAGCGCGCAGATTTCTTCCAAGAGGGTACGGTATGACCACTGACAATTACGCCAACTGGCAGCGCGTTAACCGTCAGATGATCGCCAAGATCCTGGCTGAACTGGAATATGAACGCACCCTGTGTGCCGCGCCAGCAGGCCAGGCATGGATCATCACCTTACCGGGCGCGGTTTATCGCTTTAGTGCCGAACGGGGTATCTGGGGCTGGTTGCATATTGACCCCGCCTCATTGCACTGCGAAGGAGTGCCGCTGACCGCTGACCATATGCTACGCCAACTGGCGCAAGTGTTGCAGATGGACGATGCACAGGTTGCTGAACACCTGGAAGACCTCTATGCCACGCTGCGCGCAGACATGCAGTTACTCTCTGCCCGTCAGGGCATGAGTGCCGAAGATCTGATTGCCCTTGATGCTGATGCACTACAATGTCTGCTGGCTGGCCACCCAAAATTTATCTTCAACAAAGGCCGCCGTGGCTGGGGTCTAACCGCCCTGCATCACTACGCGCCAGAATATCAAGGGCAGTTCCGCCTGCATTGGGTCGCCGCCAAACGTGGCAGTTTTGTCTGGTGCGCGGATGCACAATTCCCGTTGGACAGGCTGCTCGACAGTGCGATGGATAGCTCGGAACGCCAGCGATTTGAGCGCCACTGGCAGCAGCTCGCGTTGAATGACGACTGGGTACCGGTGCCCTTACACCCATGGCAGTGGCAGCAAAAAATCGCCCTGCACTTCCTGCCACAATTAGCCGAAGGTGAATTGATCGAACTGGGTGAGTTTGGTGACCACTATCTGGCGCAACAATCATTACGTACCTTAACGAATGTCAGTCGCCGCGTACCATTTGATATCAAATTGCCACTGACCATCTACAACACCTCTTGTTATCGCGGCATCCCCGGTAAATATATCAGCGCAGGTCCTGCGGCTTCGCATTGGTTACAGCAAGTCTTTGCACAAGACCCTACGCTACGAGCAAGCGGTGCTGAGATCCTCGGAGAACCCGCTGCCGGTTATATGATGCACCAGACCTATGCCACCTTGAGTAAAGCGCCCTATCGCTATCAGGAAATGCTTGGCGTGATTTGGCGAGAAAATCCGTCCTGCTATTTACAACCGGGCGAACAGGCAATTTTGATGGCCACACTGATGGAAACCGATAATCAGGGGCATCCGTTGATTGCCGCCTATATTGCACGTTCGGGGCTGAGTGCCGAAGCCTGGTTAGCACAGATGTTTCGGGTGGTCGTGGTGCCAATGTACCACCTGATGTGTTGTTACGGTGTGGCACTGATTGCCCACGGCCAAAACATCACTTTGGTGATGAAAGACCACATTCCACAACGTGTGCTATTGAAAGACTTCCAGGGCGATATGCGCCTGGTTGATAAAGAGTTCCCGCAAGCGGCCTCACTGCCCAGTGTCGTGAAAGCCGTCACCGCACGCTTATCTGCCGACTACCTGATACATGACCTACAGACCGGGCATTTCGTCACCGTGCTGAGATTTATCTCACCACTGATGCATGTGTGTGGCATCAATGAACACCAATTCTATCAACTGCTGGCACAGGTACTGCAGCGCTACATGGCACAGCATCCAGACATGGCAGAGCGTTTCTCCCTATTTGATTTGTTTAAACCACAAATTATTCGTGTAGTCCTCAACCCGGTGAAACTCACCTATTCAGAGCAGGATGGTGGCAGTCGAATGTTGCCAAATTACTTGCAGGATCTGGATAACCCTCTTTATTTGGTCACCAAGGAGCTAGCCCAATGAATCAAACTTTAGATTTCATCGGCATTGGCATAGGCCCATTTAACCTCAGTATTGCCGCCCTCGGCAGCGAAGTTTCCGGCTTTAACAGCAAATTCTTTGAGCGTAAATCGCACTTTACCTGGCATCCCGGCATGATGGTGCCTGATTGCCACATGCAGACCAGCTTTTTGAAAGATTTGGTCAGTGCGGTGTCGCCAACCAATCCCTATAGCTTCCTTAACTACTTAGTCCAAAGGAAGAAATTCTATCGATTCCTGACGACTGAACACCGAACGGTTTCACGGGAAGAGTTTGCAGACTACCTCAGTTGGGCTGCCCATGGGTTGAGCTCGCTAGAGTTCAGCCAGGATATTCAGAGTGTGGATTTTGACGACCAGCAGCGCCATTTTGTCGTGACCACAACACGCAATGTCTACCATGCACGCCATGTTTGTCTGGGGATCGGCAAACGTATCAAGTTACCGGAATGTGTCGGCGAGCAAAACGATCGCTGTTTCCATGCCAGTGAAATGGCACTGCGCAATCCCGATCTGGCCGGTAAACGTGTCACCATAGTCGGTGGTGGTCAGAGTGGAGCTGACCTGTTCCTCAACATCTTCCGCGCAGAGTGGGGCCAACCGAAACAGTTAGATTGGATTTCACGCCGGAATAATTACAACGCACTGGATGAAGCCGCTTTTGCCAATGAGTACTTCACCCCGGAATACGTTGACGGTTTCTATACTCTGAACGACAACGCCAAGCAACATATGCTGGCTGAACAGAAGATGACGTCTGACGGCATTACCAGTGAGTCGCTACTGGCTATTTACCGTGCTATGTACCATCAGTTTGAGGTGTTACGTGAAAAGCCTTGGGCGCGCCTGCTCCCTAGCCGCTCACTGACAGCGATGCATCCGCAAGGTAACGGTTACCAATTAGTCACCCATCACCATCTCGATCAGGGCAAAGAAACCTTTGACAGCGACGTGACTATCTTCGCGACCGGTTATCAACAGGAACGTCCGGCATTCCTTAAACCACTGGCCAGCCGCCTGATGACCACTGCCGATTATCAATACCGCGTGGCTCCCGACTTCACCCTCGATTGGCGCGGCCCACACGATAACTGCTTATTTGCAGTCAACGCCGGTATGCATAGCCACGGCATTGCAGAACCGCAGCTCAGCCTGATGGCTTGGCGATCGGCGCGTATTCTCAACCGGGTTTTAGGTCGTGAACAGTTCGATTTAACATCCACCCCAGCGGTGATCCAATGGCGCAGCCAGCCGCCGGCCGTTATTCCCCGCACAGATCCCCTCGTCCTTGAAACCGCAGGGGGGTTAGCTGCACGTGCGCGCGCAAATCACTTACTTGAGTAAGCTCATCGGGATGTGTTTGCAGGCTGCCTACCTGCAACTCCAATGAGTTTGGGTTTAAAACAATCGTTAAACCAACTTTAATTTTTAACATAACCTCCAATATGGGAAAAAGAGAATAACAATGAAACGCAGACACCTCTGGGTATTAAATCCGTGCCTGTTAGCTATGCTCGCGCCCGCAGCATGGGCAGAAGATCAAATGGTGGTTTCTGCCAGCCGCTCACACCGCAGCGTGGCCGAAATGGCACAAACCACCTGGGTGATTGAAGGTCAGGAACTCGAACAACAAGTTCAAGCTGGCAAGGAAATCAAAGATATTTTGGCGCAATTGATTCCTGGCATGGATGTTAGCAGTCAGGGCCGGACCAACTACGGCATGAATATGCGTGGCCGCTCAATGATGGTGATGATCGATGGCGTGCGCCTGAACTCTTCACGCAGCGACAGCCGTCAGCTTGACTCCATAGATCCGTTTAATATTGGGCATATAGAAGTTATCTCCGGTGCCACTTCGCTTTACGGTGGGGGTAGCACTGGCGGCTTGATCAATATTGTGACCAAAAAAGGTCAGGCAGAAAAACAGGTCGAACTACAAGTTGGCGGCAAAACCGGTTTTAACAGCCATAACGATCACGATGAGAATATCGGGGCTGCGGTGAGCGGCGGGAATGAGCAAGCATTCGGTCGTTTTTCTGTTTCCTATCAACGTTATGGCGGCTGGTATGACGGTAAAGGCGATGAGGTGTTGATCGATAATACCCAGACCGGCCTGCAATATTCCGGTCGCCTTGATGTGATGGGCACAGGTACCTTCAACATTGATGACCATCAGCAATTGCAGTTAACCACCCAGTATTTCAACAGCGAATCCGATGGCAAACACGGATTATATCTGGGGGAAAACTTCTCGGCAGTGACGGGTACCGGCCAGGCATCTAACAGCGGCAATCTGAACTCAGATCGTATTCCGGGCACTGAGCGCCATCTCATCAACCTGCAATACTCCAATACCGACTTCTGGGGTCAGGATTTGGTGGCACAGGTGTTTTACCGTGATGAATCATTGACCTTTTATCCGTTCCCAACCCTGAACAAAGCAGGTACTGCGGTAACCAGTATTGGTGCATCACAGCAGAAAACCGACTTTTACGGCGGTAAACTGACGCTAAACAGTAAACCCATCGACAGCCTCACGCTGACTTATGGTGTCGACGCGGAGCATGAAAGCTTCAACGCCAACCAGCAGTTCTTCAATCTGGCACTGGCACAGCAGTCTGGCGGGATGACCTTACAAAATGCCTACAATGTTGGCCGTTACCCAAGTTACACCACCACCAATCTCGCGCCGTTCCTGCAAACCAGCTATGACATCAACCCCATCTTTACCCTGAGTGGTGGCGTGCGTTATCAATACACCGAGAACAAGGTCGATGATTTCGTCGGCTATGCGCAACAACAAGCTATTGCTAACGGCAGCGCGACCTCCGCAGATGCAGTGCCAGGCGGGAAAACGGATTACAACAACGTCCTGTTCAATGCCGGTTTGCTGGCGCATCTGGCACAAAACCAGCAGACGTGGTTCAACTTCTCTCAAGGGTTTGAGATCCCCGATCTGGCGAAATATTACGGCTCCGGGACCTATCAGTTGGTCAACGGCCACTACCAACTGCAAAAAAGCGTCAACGTAAATGACTCCAAGCTGGAGGGTATTAAGGTTAATGCTTATGAATTGGGCTGGCGCTATACGGGTGATAACCTGCGCACTCAAATCGCCGGTTACTACTCACTGTCTGACCAAACTATTGCCATCAACAAAACAGACATGACCATCAGTGTGTTGCCGGACAAACGCCGGATCTACGGGGTTGAAGGCGCAGCGGATTATTTCTTCGAAGACAGCGAATGGAGTACCGGAGCAACATTTAACCTGATTAAATCTGAGACCAAAACTGACGGCAAGTGGCAGAAACTCACTGTTGATACCGCCAGTCCGTCAAAAGCCACCGCTTATGTTGGTTGGGCTCCGGGTGATTGGAACCTGCGGGTACAATCCCAGCAGACCTTCGATGTGTCAGACAGTAAAGGCCGTAAACTTGATGGTTATAACACGATTGATTTCCTGAGCAGCTACACCTTGCCAGTGGGTAAAATCAGCTTCAGCATCGAAAACCTGCTGGATAAAGAGTACACCACCGTTTGGGGCCAGCGCGCACCAATTCTGTATAGCCCCACCTACGGAGCACCTGATCTCTATACCTATAAAGGACGTGGCCGTACCTTTGGTGTGAACTACTCTGTGTTGTTCTAATCACGGGATAAAAACGGGCGTAAATATATAGTTACGCCCGTTTTTCACCTTAACGATAATAGACCGCGATATGCTGATCTTGTACTTTTTCGATACGGATTTTTATATCGAAAATCTCTTCAAGAATATCGGGCTGCATAATCTCTGCGGGTGCCCCTCGATAAATAACCTCACCATTCTTCATCGCAATAATGTGGTCAGAATACGCAGAAGCAAAATTGATATCGTGGATAACGAGAATAATGGTTTTGTGCAATTCATCTGCGGCACGCCGCAATTGTTTCATCATCGCAACGCAATGTTTCATATCTAAATTATTTAATGGCTCATCCAGCAGGATATATTTTGTATCCTGACAAAGCACCATTGCTACATAGGCGCGTTGCCGTTGCCCCCCCGAAAGCTCATCAAGATAGCGATCCTTCAGCGGCACCAGATTAAGAAACTCCATCGCAGCATCAATATACTGACGGTCATTTTCGTTGAGCCGCCCTTTTGAATAGGGATAGCGCCCGAAGCCAACCAAATCTGCTACAGTCAGGCGGCTGGTGAAGTGATTTTCCTGACGTAAGACTGACAAAATAGTCGCCAGTTTATCGCCAGAGGTTTTCGCCACATCCAAACCATTAAACAGCACACTACCAATATCAGGCGCCAGCAATCGGCTCATAATCGACAATAACGTAGATTTGCCAGCACCGTTTGGTCCAATGATTGAAGTAACACCACCAGAAGGAATGCTCTCATTTATATTATTGAGAACCGCTGTATCCTGGTATTTTTTATTAATGTCATTAATTTCAATCATACCGGAGCCTTTTTTATTAAAAGATAAATAAACAGCGCACCACCGACAAACTCAATAACCACCGATAATGTCCCAGACATATTCAGTAAGCGCTCCAAAATCAATTGCCCACCAACCAATGTAATGGTTCCCAGCAGAAAAACACCGGGTAGCAAATATTGATGGCGGAATGAACCAACAATTGGATAAGCCAAATTAGCGATAAGCAAACCTAAAAATGTCAGCGGCCCCACCAGTGCTGTAGAGATGGCGACCAACAGCGAGACCAGCAGCAAAATAGTGGTTATCTTTTTCTGATAGGCAACGCCGAGATTAATTGCGGTATTTCGACCAAGGGCGATAATATCGAGACAATGGCGCATGCGCCAAACAATAAGGCCCACAATCACAACTATCCCCGTAGAAACGGCAATAATCTCTGCTGGCGCTCGGGTAAAGGTGGCAAACACCCTCCCCTGCAATATGGCAAACTCCCCCGGCGAAAGAAGACGTTGCATCAGGCTCGATAGACTGCGGAACAACGTGCCACAAACCAAGCCAACCAGCAGCACCTTATGCAGATTGATCCCCACACCGGTCAGTAACCAACGGTAAAGAAACACCGAGAACAATAACAGCAGTGCCGACTCACAGAGAAATTTCCCCGTAATACCTAGCACTCTGAAACCATTGGCATCAACAAAAAACACCAACATGGTCTGGATGAGAATAAACAGTGCTTCTAATCCCATCACTGATGGCGTCAAAATACGGTTATTGGTTACTGTTTGGAATAAGACAGTAGCAACTCCCGCAGCAAAGGCCACCAACAGCATGGTGGCTAGAATAAGACCGCGATGCACCAGAATATACTGGATGTTGCTTCCCAGATTAATTGTCATGAAGATGACAATCGCAGCGACTGCAATAATGCTCAACAGTAACAACCGCTTTGCCGGTATGCTTAATGCCCGATTTGCGCCCTGAAGCCAATTCCCTTTTGATGAATACTCATTAACCTGCATGGCGTTTTGTCCTAACAATTAATAATAGGAAAACCAGTGCACCAATCGCGCCCAGAATAACGCTGGCAGGGATTTCAAATGGGTAGCTAATTAATCGACCAATAATATCGCATAACACGACCAGACCACCGCCACAAAGACTCACCCAAGGTATGGTTCGGCGCAGGTTATCTCCCATCGCCATACTGACAATATTGGGTACAATCAAACCGAGAAAAGGAAGCACGCCAATCACGACCACAACCACGCCGCTGATGATGGCTATAATAGACATTCCCGTCAGCATAACGCGTTGATAATTTAGCCCAACATTGACCGAGAAATCCCGCCCCATGCCTGCCACGGTAAAACGATCAGCGATTAGGCAGGCAATCAGCGTTAAGGCTCCCACTATCCACAACAACTCATAGCGACCCTGCAAGACACCCGAGAAATCACCAGACTCCCAACTGCCCAACGATTGCAGGAGATCAAACTCCATCGCCACAAAGGTTGTTACTGCACTAAATACCGCCCCCAGCATAATGCCGGTCAGCGGCACCATCAGCGCTGATTTCATCCGCATTCGCGCCAACAACATCATAAAAAGTGCCGTCCCCCCCATCGCGAATACCGTAGCCACCAACATTTTCACCATCACCGGAGCTGATGGACTGAAAACCATGACCAACAATAAACCAAGGCTGGCGGACTGGGTCGTACCCGCAATAGAAGGTTCGACAAAACGGTTCTGCGTCAGCATCTGCATGATGAGGCCAGCAACACTCATGGCGCTGCCAGCAAGGACTAATGCCAACGTTCGTGGCACCCGGCTAAGTATAAAGATGTCGCGCATATCGGGATCCGACCAGACATCGGCAAAAGTGACATGGCCGGCACCGATAAACAGGCTACAGATCATCAGGCCCAGTAAAATAACCAGGCCAACTAGAAAGCTAAGATTCTTCATCAGTGAGAATTACTGCGCTGGCGCTGATTTATCCAACACAGCACTGACCTTATCCATCAGTTTTGTATAACTCTGTACGCCACCGGCAATATAGAGCGAGGAAGAGTCGAGATAGATAACCTGATCATTCTGCCATGCTTTGGTTTTATGGATCAGTGGGTTATCAAGAATCTGTTGTGCCGATTGGCCTTCAGTACGCCCAATGGCATTGTCTCTATCCAGTACAAACAACCACTCAGGATTAGCATTGAGAATGAATTCAGAGGTCACTACATTCCCATGACTACCCGTTTGTTCGAAAGTGGCCGCAGGGGTGAAACCTAACTCATCAAACACAAAACCGAAACGGGAACCCGGCGTGTAGGCCGACATTTTCCCGCCGCTGACCATCACTACCATGGCTGATCCGGCATTAGCTGATTTTTGCTTTATCTCGTTTATCTGAGATGAGAATTTGCCCAGCAGTGCCTTCGCTTCTTCTTCTTTACCAAAGATAGAGGCCAGTTGCTCAGTACGCTGAGTCAGACTCTGGGTAAAGTGCTTGGTATCGACATCAAGTGCGATAGTCGGTGCGATAGCGCTAAGTTTGTCATAAGCATCATGAGCACGGCCACCGGCAATGATCAGGTCAGGTTTAGCCTGACTTAACGCCTCGTAATCGGGTTCGAATAATGTGCCAGCATTCAGGTATTCAGTGCCGCTGTATTTGGATAAAAATGCGGGTAGATGAGTACTGGTTTGCGGGACACCTGCCACCTTAATGTTCAGGGCATCGGCAGTATCGAGCACGGATGGGTTCAGTATGATGACTTTTTGCGGGTTTAGTGGAACCTGAGTGGTTCCTTGCGCATGCTCAATACTGATTTTGGCTGATTCTTCTGGCGCGGCAGATGAATCATCACACCCTGTCATCGCAACAGTTGCGGCCAGTAATGACGAAAATAAAGCTAGACGTAATTGCATTTTCTCTCCTGAAAAGTGGGGATGTAAATATCCTTGAGTGCTAACGCTAACGCTAATGATTTGCATTACTAATGTCGGAATGATACCCATCTATGCATACGATGAACAGGTTCCGTCATCAAGCTTCTGATAAATTGACAGGATTAATAGATCGCTTAGATACATTTGGCAGGATTAATACACAGAAGAAAAAATCGTAAGATATTGTATTTGCTTAATATAGTTACCAAATTAAATATGTTTATCATGACCTGATTATATTATGGAGAAATTATGAATTTTCTACGCCAATGCCACCAGTTCTCTTGCCCAAGGTAGATAGAGCTGCTCATCCGCCTATTCTTATCAGCACTAAAAATGGGCGAATGTCAGGCTTATAGGTCTATATTCAACGCGCAACAGCCTCTATTATCGATACGTAACTGCCGGTATTTATGATGCGGTTTAGTTTCAGATCGGCTCCGGCGAGTATCACTTTCAGCTCAGCTTCGGGGCGTTCTCTCCCACCGTCAAAGCTCCCCATCAAGAGCAGATCTATATTTTTCCCGAAGTGAGGGATATTACCTTCAGGAATAATGGTATCCATAATGAGGACTTTTCCATTAGGAAGCATGGCCTTACGACAATTATGGAGTATTAGTGTTGTCTTTTCATCCGGCCAGTCATGAGTGATATATTTTAATAAGTAAAAATCTGCCGGAGGACATGATTCGAAGAAACTGCCAGGCTGGAGCCTCCATCTTGAGTCATCCCCCAGTTCACCAAGACGATGTCTTTCCAGCACCGGAGCTTGATCGAACAAAATACCGTGCAGTGTCGTATTAGCCTGTAATACTTTTAGCAGCAATCCGCCTAACCCTCCCGCAATATCAACAACGGTGGCATGGTCTGGGAAATGATAGCTACGTACCAGAGCCAGGTTTTCCACCGCCGACATCCCGGTGTGAAAATCATATTCAGGAGAGCGAGTCTGTGGTTGCCACCAGTATTCGAAGAACGACACACCATACAGTTGTTTAAAAGCAGAGTGGCCGCAAACGCTTTCAACGATATTCCCCTGCGGGCCCCAAAATGTCTCATCGGTTAACATCAGTACAGCAGAACGAAGCGAATGCGAGGTCGCTGCACACAAAAACTTAGCCGCTGCCCGCAGTGATGAGTTGAAAAAGATGGAAAAGCTGACAGAGGTAATCATTATAGATTAAAATTTTTTCTCTATTTATCGCGTAAAAACTAATGTTCACATGCGATTATCTGGCAGATTGAGTCATCTCACCCAATAATAATCTCTGTAGGAATATGATGGCAAAGATTGTTATGGTGATGTTTATAAATGGTTATCTTATGTTTCGCTTAGTATACTTATTGGCATGTTATTCATAATTCTGGTGTGAGCAATATGTCGACTTATGCTGTGCGTAGTGTCATTTGGGTTGGGATATACCTTTTTTTTATTCTGGCCCCTCTGTTGGCATTATTAACCGGTACATTACCCCCAGCTCGAGATTTCTGGACGGAGTTTTCGATTGCCCTTGGTTATGCCGGATTGGCAATAATGGGGCTACAATTTGGTCTGACTGCCCGTTTTCGTTATGTCACCGAACCTTGGGGTGAGGATATTATCTATCACTTCCACCGCCGAATCTCTTTGATTGCAGTCGGGCTGGTTATCGCACATCCCTTAATCCTGTTTGTTGTTCGTCCAGAGTTATTGGCACTACTAAACTCCTTCGACGCGCCGTGGCGAGCCCGTTTTGCCGCCCTATCAACCTATGCATTAATTGCTTTGGTTATTACCGCATTGTGGCGAGTTCAACTAAAAATACGCTATGAAATCTGGCATTTATCTCACATTATTCTGGCCGTAGTGGCGGTTGTTGCCGGGGTCATGCATATGGTTGGCTGGGGGTTTTACCTCGACGACCCATTAAAAAGAGCACTTTGGGTTGGCCTGATTCTATTTTGGTTTGGTTTGCTACTGTATGTGCGGATAGTCAAACCGCTGTTTATATTGCGACGCCCCTATCGCGTGGTAGCAGTACGGCAGGAACGGGGTGATACCGCCACCTTAGTAATGATGCCCGATGGCCATGACGGTTTTCGTTTCACTCCCGGACAGTTCGGTTGGTTAACCATTTGGGGTAGCCCGTTTAACATTACCGCCCATCCGTTCTCTTTTTCATCCAGCGCACAGGTGAGTGACGGGCGCGTGGAAATGTCGATCCGCAATCTGGGGGATTTTACCTCTAACATACCTAAAGTCCCCATCGGGCAACGGGTCTATTTGGATGGTCCCTATGGAGCATTCACATTAGGAAATCCGGCAGACATGCATGTTCTGGTCGCCGGTGGTGTTGGGATAACGCCAATGATGAGTATGTTGCGAACACTGGCTGATCGCGGTGACCAACGGCCAGCCCTGCTACTTTATGGCAGCAAAGATTGGGAATCGATCACCTTTCGTGAAGAGTTAGAAGCATTAAAATCACGGCTTAATTTGGTCGTGGTTCATGTGTTGTCGAACCCCGCGCCAGACTGGACAGGGGAAAAAGGATTCATTGATGCCGAGGTGTTCAAACGGCACTTGCCCCCTCCCTATGCCAGTCACGAGTATTTTATATGTGGCCCCAATGTCATGATGGATGCTATCGAGTCTGCACTGAATGAAATCGGTGTTCCTATGTCGAAGTATCATTCAGAACGCTACAGTTTTGCCTGAGGAGTTTACCGATGCGACGTCTATTTGCTGAACGTTTAGTGATTGCCACGGCTGTGGTTGTGATTATGGTGGCGCTGCTATTTGCCTGGCTGCGGGTGGCTGGGTAACAGCATAAAAGCGGTCAAGAGAGCGCACGCCACCAGATGGCAAACCGCACCTTGGCCGCACTGTATTGTTACCAAAACCCACAACTGACGTCATTGGCAGCAAAAATTGCTATAATGGGGCATGTTTAGTGTCGATATCGTCTTGCAAGTCCCCTTTATCTGGGGAATGACCTTACATCTACCCCTAACTCACCCGCGTGTAGATGTCGGTCGCCCTGCACCACAAGGTAACCCTGTTAAAACACTGCAACATCCATCAACGGGCCGTTTTATCGTCAAATGGCCGTAACCTCAAACTGTACAGACTTAAATAGGATCTAACTTACACAGAGCCAGGCCCACCCGCCTTTTCAGGTGTGTTCAACCGTCGTTGAGGCAGTTCAACGATATGGGTCTTGCCACAACTGAGATTAACTATGCTGACTCTGCTTCATCTGCTTTCTTCTGTCGCCCTGCTGGTGTGGGGAACACACATTGTTCGCACCGGTATCATGCGTGTTTATGGTGCCGATCTGCGCCGGGTTCTGAGCGCCAGTATTCAGAAAAAACCCACGGCTTTTATCGCCGGTATTGGTGTCACGGCGCTAGTACAGAGCAGTAATGCTACCGCGTTACTGGTTATCTCATTTGTATCGCAGGGGCTTATCTCCTTGTCGCCGGCCTTAGTAATTATGTTAGGGGCAGATGTCGGGACGGCGCTGATGGCGCGGGTGCTGACATTTGATCTCTCCTGGCTCTCACCGTTGCTAATCCTGGGTGGGGTTATTGTTTTCCTCGGTCAGCGCAAAAGTCGGATTGGTCAGATGGGGCGGGTAGGCATCGGTCTCGGGTTGATTATTCTGGCACTGCAACTGATTGTCACTGCCGCCGGGCCGATTACGCAAGCAACCGCCGTGCAAGCCATTTTTTCATCTCTGACCGGTGATACCATTCTGGCATTATTGATTGGCGCACTGTTCGCCATGATCAGTTATTCCAGTCTGGCCGCAGTATTGCTGACCGCCACACTGGCCGCTACCGGTTTAGTTCCACTAAATATCGCTCTCTGTATTGTGATTGGCTCTAATCTGGGCAGTGGTTTGCTGGCACTGATCAGCAGCCGTGGGCAGAATGCCATCTCCCGACAAGTGGTGCTGGGCAGCCTACTGTTTAAAGTGATCGGCTGTATTTTAGTCCTCCCTTGGGTCAATATGTTAGGGCAATGGCTCATTAGCCGTAATTTGCCCGCCGCCGAAGTCGTCATTTACTTCCACGTATTCTATAACCTGCTGCGCTGCTTGTTGATGCTGCCATTTGTTGGAGTGATGACTCGTATCTGTAGCCGATTAGTCAGCGATGACCAAACTACCCTACAACCCTCGGCCCCGCGCTACCTTGATATTACCGCCATCGATACTCCTTCGTTAGCCTTAGCAAACGCAGTGCGGGAAACCCTGCGAATGGGTGATGTGCTGGAGCAGATGCTCGTGCGGTTTAAAGAAGTACTGGAGGGGAATAAACAGCAAAAGCATGAAGTCAGTTTGTTGGAAGATGAAGTCGACATGCTGTATAGCGCCATTAAACTCTATTTAGCGCAAATACAGCAGGATGAGTTGGGTGAGATTGATTCCCGTCGTTGGGCTGAAATTATTGATACGGCGGTTAATCTGCAACAAGCCGGCGATATTATTGGCCGCATGACTGCTGATGTGGCAGCCAAGTCACTCAATGCTCGTAAGCCATTTTCGGCCGAGGGGTTTGAAGAGTTAAATACCCTGCACACCCGTCTGGTAGCCAATCTGGATTTAGGAATGTCGGTGTTTTTATCCCGCGATATCAATAACGCCAAACGCCTACGTCGTGCCAAGCATCGTTTCCGTTTATTAAATCGCCGCTATTCTCACTCTCACGTTGAACGCCTGCATCAACAAAATGTGCAGAGTATTGAAACCAGCAGTCTGCACATGGGGCTATTAGGTGATATGAAACGTTTGAATTCACTGTTCTGCTCAACCGCATACCATGTGTTAGAAGTGCAGGAAGAGGCATTAGATTAAGGTAATAGCGGGGTTTACATTGAGGAAGGGGGCTATATACCCCCTCCCCTGATAAGCTATTTAGCGGCAAACAAGCAGATAGTTCGGGTTAACTCATACGATTTTACAAAGGAGCTAATTGGCAAAAATTCAAACGGTGAATGGAAGTTATGGGCTCCGGTGAAATAGTTTGGTGTCAATAACCCCTGAGTCGATAACGCTGCACCATCGGTGCCGCCACGCATTGGGATCACCTTAGGTTCAATATCCAACGCGGCCATGGCAGAGAAAATCAAATCAATCGCCTGGGTATCTTCACCTATCGAGTTGCTGATATTGCTGTAAACGTCGGTGACTGAATGGCTGATTTTCGCTCGTGGATACTTCGCTGCAATCTGTGTAACCACCTCACCAATTCGCTGTTTGCGTGCCTCGAATAACGCATTATCAAAATCGCGAATCGCAATCTTCAGTTTGGCGTGATTGGGGTTGGCAACCACATCAGTAAACCAGACATACCCTTCCCGCCCTTCAGTATGTTCCGGTGTTTCCTGTGGGTCGAACTGACTGATAATGTCATAAGCTACGCGGATAGGGTTGATCAGCACATTTTTGGCAGACATAGGATGAGCCGTTACCCCAACAATATCAATTTCGGCTGAGGCGGCGTTAAAGTTCTCAAATACCACCTCCCCCAGTTCGCAACAATCAATCGTGTAGGCGAAATCAACATCAAACCGTGCCAGATCCAACGCTTTGGCACCGCGCAAACCAATCTCCTCATCCGGCACAAATGCCACCACGATATCCCCATGGCAATCATCGGCACTCAGGTTCTCCAACAGCGTCATCACCACCGTGACCGCCGCTTTATTATCCGCCCCCAACACGCTGGTGCCATCACCAAAAATAATTTCTTCATCTTGGTAACGAAGGATTTCCGGGTGCTCTGATGTGCGCAGATAGATACCCTGTTCAGGATTCAGGCAGAGATCACTGCCGGTAAAGCGCAACCGCTGCGGGTGGATATCAGGCGATAAACCAACATCAACGGTATCAATGTGTGTAATGAAACCAATTCGTGGTGCGGCGGGTTGGTTGCCGGGTTTACGGGCAGTTACCGTCGCATAGGCATCAATGACGATATCTTCCAATCCTAACTGGCGCAGTTCTTCTGCTAACATTTGCGCCATCTTATGCTGCCCGACCGTGCTGGGTAGCGTCATTGACGCGCCATCACTCTGGCTGCTCACCGCCAGATAGCGGAAGAAGCGTTGGGTCAGTTGTTCTGAGAGTGCCATTGTCATTTCTTATTCCTTATAGACTTAATTCATATCATCAGCATTGCAGGTAAACAGGGGATTAACTGCCAGCCGGATAGGTATACCCACTCTGGAATCCTAGCGGGATACCCAACCCCCAGAACAGATATAGCATCAGGGTTAATACAATGGTCAGCCCAAGAGTATAAGGCAACATCATGGCACAAAGCGTCCCAACCCCGGTTTTAGAGCAATACTGACGGCAATACATAATGATCAACGGATAGAAGGCAAACATCGGTGTCGAGATATTCACCGTTGAGCTAACACGGAAACTGGCCTGGGTCAGTTCAGGGGAGATACCGACTGCCATCAACATCGGGACTAATACCGGTGCCAGAATCGACCATTTGGATGAAGCCGATGTGATAATAATATCTAAGGCGCAAGACAGCAGAATCACCCCAAGAATAGTGAAACCGGCTGGCATTGCCAGGGTGCGCAGGAAATCCGCCCCAGAGATTGCCAACAACGTGCCGATATTGGAATGGCTGAATGAATAAAGAAACTGGGCGCAGAAGAAGCTGAACACTAAAAACGAAACCAATGAACGGGTAATATTTTCCATGCTGCTGGTAACGTCTTTGGTGCTTTTGAAGGTACCGGCACTAAAGCCATAAATCAGCCCGGGAATGGCAAACATAAAGAACAACAAGGGTACTATCGCCTGCATAATCGGTGCATCAGGGCGGGTCAGGCTGCCCTCGGGCGAGCGCAATAAGGAATTTTCCGGGTAAAGCGCAGCCGCCAGGCCAATCAGCATCAACAACATGGTCAACCCGGCTTTTTTAAACGCTTTACTCTCTTGAGCTGTCACTTTTTGCAGTTCATCACTGTTGTGGAGCACGCTGAGATCGTCATTTAATGGTATCGACTTAACCAGACGTGGCTCAACAATTTTCTCGGTAATAAACCAACACACCAAAATCACCGCAAAGGTACTGCCAAAGCTCAGGAAATAGTTACACAACACATTGACGTTATAACTCGGGTCAATTATATGTGCCGCACCTTGGGTGAAGCCCTGCATGATCGGATCGATAATCGATGGCGTGTAACTGGCAGAAAATCCGCCGGCCAAACCCGCGAAAGCGGCGGCGATGCCCGCCAACGGATGGCGACCACTGGCATAGAACATCATGGCAGACACTGGCATCAAAATAACATACGCCGAGTCAGATGCGACGTGACTCACCACCCCGATAAATATTACTGCGGGTGTCAAAATTCGTTGTGGCGTGACGTTAAGCATCTTTTTCAGCATCACCTGAATAAAGCCACTGCCCTCAGCAACCCCGATCCCTAACGTCGCCACAATAGTGATAGCCAGTGGTGGGAAGTTGATAAAATTTTTGACCATAGTGGTAATAAAGGTCACCAACTCAACGGGTGCCAACATATTAGTCACTTTAATCTGATCACCCGTCAGAGGGTGGTAATAGTCGAAATTGATAAATGACAATGCAAAGGAGAGCGCCCAGCACACACCCAATGCATAAATAAATAACATAGTGATATCTGGCATCGCATTACCGATACGCTCGATGGTATTCAGTATTCCGGTCTGCCGGTTTTCCTGCGGTTCTATAGCTGACATATCCTGTCCTTTCCCTGTAAAGCGGCCGAGGCCAAAACGGACAAGAAATACGCGTGACTTCCTGTCGCGAGAGAGTGATTGCGGGGTGTGGGAGAAAACAAAGCCAATATCTAACGGGGTGAAAAACTGATAAACCCTGTCAATACAAAACCAATAGATCAAACTAACTTAATGAATAATATAATATTTTTATGTTCAATTTTTTATAACAAAAATCTTAAAGCGTCAATTTAATTTCATTACACATTTAATTTAATGCAATATTAAATACCATAATTTAAATAATGATATTAATTTAGCATCGTACAATACAGGAAACTCAGCTTAATAAGCTGCCAACAAAATAAATTCAAAATATAAAACCAAAAGAATCAACTACAGCTACCACTGTCATTGATATTTTTCAGTACAGCTTTAACCATAAAAAACGGCACATACCTGATGATATGTGCCGTTAATGGCTTATAACGGCTGGTTTCAGTTAGAAATTATATTTAACCCCTAACGTGATACTGCTGTCGCTGTAGCCATTATTACCCACTTGCTGGCCGACATTACCCCACAGATTCAGCTTGTTATTGATCTGGCCTTCGACACCCAATTTCAACTCAGCAATATTGGCTGCACCCGCTTGCTTCACGGTTATACCATCGAGGGTGGTGCCAAAATCTTTGGTGTTATGGACCCAATTGGCCTCAACATATGGCTTAAATGCCGGAACGTTGGCTTTTTCAGCGGTAGGTATTGGGCTGATAAAGGCCTTTACACCCAAGCGGGTTTGAATGTTGTTATTCCCCTCGCCGGAGACTACTGTGCCATTGGTTTCTGTATGAGAATCGGCTTTCACTCCCATCCACACCACTTGAGCTTTTGGCTGAATAAAGTAATTTTGGTTAACGCTCTGGCCCACTTTGAAGGCATAGCCACTCTCGACCGCAGCAGTGAACCCTTTCGAGTCATATTTCTCGGTGGTGAGATCTTGTCCATCAACCTGATTATTAAACCAACTGTATTGCAGCCAGGTGTCAACATAAGCACCGGTATTATCCTGACTATCAGCAAACCATGTGCCATATACCCCCACACTGTAGCCATCTACCGAACCGTTGGACCGATAACCGGTTTCCTGTGCCACAGAAGAGCTGCTGCTATTGGCATAACCCGCCATAACCCCGACGCGCCACAGATCTTGTGTGTTGCGGCTCCATTGCGCCACATCACCCCCCAACTGCATCACATATCGGTTATCTTGCGTTTTCAATTCGCCACTGTCATCACGGGAACGGTTATGGCTGCCTTCATTGCGTAACCACAGGCTGGTCGTTTTCTCTTCACCCGTAAAGACATCGGTATACACTGTTTCACCGGAGCGATCAGCCAAACTGGTTACAAACATTGAGTTGGCCGCGGCCAGGTTCGCGGTATAACTTGCCGGTTCAGGGCGGCGCTCATCTGCTTGAGTGCGCAGATACCAGTCACCATCGGTCGGCGAGCTAACACCACCTTGATACAAGAAGTACTCATAGGCACCCGCCACAGCACGACCATTCAGGGTAAACTGCCCGGCAGAATCGCCACCGACATCAATGATTTTGATGCCCTCAGAGGTCCGCGCACCATTACCACCAATATTGTTCACGGTGACAAAACTTTGCCCTGCGGTATTGCCAGTAATCAACAGCCGATCGGTTACTGATGAATCACCGGCCAGAATAGTATTGAAGACCACAGTGCCGTTATCGCCGGTATAATTGCCATCAATAATGAAGGTCCCGAAATCGCCGCCGGTTAAGGCATTTGGCATAATCAGGTTGCCACGGTTTTCCACATTCCCTGTCACCTGGCCGTATCCACCTAATGAGCCGGTGTTAGTAATCAACACGTCACTGACCAGATTGACGACATTGGATGCCAGTGTGGCCACCAATGTACGGGCCAATGGTGACTCATTCACCGTCAGGGTCGAGGTGGCTGTTGAACTGCCCAGTTGCAGCAAACCGTTTTCAATCGTCGTCAAACTGGCACTGACTGTACCACTATCAATTTTTACCGTGCCGCTGCCACGTTTAACCAATGTACCGCTACCGCTGATCGCGTTGGATAAATTCCAGACTGACGCCGTATCCAAGATTAGCTCACCGTTGTTTGCAACACTGCTGCTCCCCAGATTGCCTGCATTATTGGCGGTCAACACCGTCCCTGCGTCAGTGGTAAATAAGCCCGAATAGCCACTATTGTCTGCGGCCAGTTGGACATTGGCACTGTTGGAAAGTTGGACGTTGCCGCTACCCGCCAACGCGTTCAGCAACTCCCCGCTGGTATTATCCAGATTAAGCAGGCCGTTATTGTTAATCGCTCCCGAGCCTAGCCCTTGGACCTGATACAGATGTGCTGTCGCGCCACTGGCAATGTCAGTGCTGCCAGTAAAACCACTATTAGCTTGAGTGATACTCAGTAAACCGCCGGCCAGATCCAGCTCACCAACGCCCGTCAATACGCCATCAACCTGCCCGCCATTAGTGACGGTTAACTTGCCGCTATTGAAGTCCAATGTACTGCCGGTTTCAGTGGCTAACTGACCCACCGTCTGCTGAGTCCCGTTGAGATCCACATTCGTCGCCGTGCTCATCGCCAGCAGAGAAGTTTGCCCCAGTGCTGAATCCGCAGCCAGACGGACATTGCCTGCACGCACCCATGTCGCGCCGGTATAGCTGTTGGTCGAATTCGATAACGATGCAATGCTGCCGTCATTAGCGGAAACAAAGGCCAGGTCGCCACTGCCCGTCACCTGAGCGGAGAGATCATTAGCCTGTGTACCATTGTTTGCCAAGGTTGCCGTTAATATCAGCGCGTCATTACCTGTGCTCTGCAACTCCAACGCCTTCAGCCCATAATTGACGTACAACCCATCAAAACCGGTCCCGGTGGTCATGCCGTAATTAAACGAACCCAGTGCCGCCGGTGAGAGTGCACTAGGGTTAGAAATAGACTGATAAACGGTCGCACTTAACGGGTCACCAAGTGCATCAGATAACGTCAGCTCATGCCCGGTTCCGGTCGCAGCGCCGGAGGCCAAGGTCACAATGATCTCCCCTTCATCCAGTTGCATCACCGACAAACCGCCAAGATCTGGTGTGACATTCACTGGTAAATTAACCCGAACCTCACCGCCACCGGTGGTATCGATATTATTCGCCGTGAGGGTTCCTAAGGAGCTGATGATACCTGAGTTATCCACCAGATTATTAAACAGCAACGTACCGCCATTGAGCGCCAGCCCACCGATATTCTGTACACCGTCGGCCACGGAGGCCAGACTGCCGCTGGATAATTTCAGTGTGGAATTCGTCAACGCTGTTGTATTCAAACCATCGATATTGAAAATGGTATTTTGCAAATTCACAATGCCACTGAATGCGCCGCCCACTGAAGAGCCGAAATCAAATGCCGTGCTGGCATCATTCTTCGCCACATTCAGTGTGCCGCTGCCGGTCAGTACATGGTCAAACAGCGCGATATCAGCCAGATTCAAGGTGGCATCCGTGATATCCACCGTGACCGCATTGTCCACACTGTTGGTGTTATTCAGGGTCACATCACTGCTGTCGGTGACCTGCAAGATACCGCTGCCGGTGACCGTATTACCAAAGATGCCGTTAAAGCCGCTCAGCGCCAGAATATCCTGTGCGCCCGCCAGGGCCACAGAGGAAGCAGCCCCCAAATTATTGGTTGAGGCCACCGTCAATTTACTGCTGTCCGCCAGCGCATACTGACCGAGGAAGCCACTGTTATTGCCGGTCAGCGACACATTCGCACCATTGTTGATATCAACAGTTGAATCCGCCACGCCGCTGAGGGCGTTGGCAACCGCGCCGCTAAGACCGTTCAGCACCAGATTGGAGGTGGCGGTATCCAGATTCACAGTAGCGGTTGAAGCACCGAGATTACTGGCTTGACCGGCGCTCAACGTACCGGCAGCACCGATATGGTGTGCGCCGCTAAAGCTGTTAGTGCCGGTCAGGGTCACCGCAGCGTTGGTATTGATGTCGCCCGTGCCGCTCAGCACATTGGCCAGTGCCGCATTGGCCCCGTTCAGGTTTAAATCACCCAGCACATTAATGGCACTGCTGCCCAGTGTACCGGCCCCGTTCAGGGTTGCCGACGCGCCCGACGCAATCAGGGTCTGGCCGCTTAAGCCGCTGTTAGCACCACTGACTGCCAAGTCACCGCCGTTGATGTTCAGAGTACCCGCACCAGTCAAACCGCCGGTCGCGGTTGATACTCCGCCCGCCGCCAGATTCAGTGTCCCGCCAGTGATATCAAGGATACTGCTGTTGGACAGCACGCCGCTGTTCAGCACCCCACCCGTGCCCAACGTTACCGTACCAGCATTGGTCAGTGCGCCGACAGTCTGGCTGTGACCATTGATATTAGTATTAGTACCCGCCGCGGTTGTTAATCCAGAGGTCTGTCCCAGCGCATTATCGCTGCCCAGATTCAAGATACCGCCATTCACCAATGTGCTACCGGTGTAATCGTTCGTGGCATTGTTCAGCGTCATTTCGCTGTTATCCGCGCCAATAGCTAAATTACCCGTACCAGTCACTTTCGCCAGCAAGGTGTGATCAGCATTCACCGCGCCCTGTGACGTCAGCGTCAAACTTTGGCCGGAAAGTAACGTCAACTGAGTCAGACTTGACGTCACACTTAAGCCACCGCCATTGCCCGATAATCCGTAGTTATAAAGTGCCTCAGCAACTATATTGCTCCCCTGAGTAATATCTTCAGTTGTGCCATTACCCAGGCTATTACCCAAACTGTCTTGTAATGTCAGGAGCGCCAACTCAGGTGTAGAGAGCGTATTATTACTGCTGATTAATTGGGCTGAACTGCCAGTGTCCTGATCAAGTAAATTCCCGCCAGTGGTGAGAGCCGGATCAACTTGGATGGTACTGCTATTCGTCACCGCCAACGTGTCAGTGACGATTAAGCTGCCAGAGCCAAATACTGTCGTCGCACCATTTAGGGTAAAGTTACCCAGTATCTGATTGCCACTGCCTACGGTCATCAACGTACCGCCAGAGGCCACAAACAACGCATTGCCCAATGTGCTGGTATTATCGCCACTCAGGGCAAAAACAGTGTTTTCAATATCAATCGTACCGGCGAATGCCGTGCCAGTATTAACACCAAAATTGAAAATGTTATTGGCAGTATCAATGTTCAGCGTGCCAGTGCCGGTCAGTGCATGGTCAAACAGCGCGATATCAGCCAGATTCAAGGTGGCATCCGTGATATCCACCGTGACCGCATTGTCCACACTGTTGGTGTTATTCAGGGTCACATCACTGCTGTCGGTGACCTGCAAGATACCGCTGCCGGTGACCGTATTACCAAAGATGCCGTTAAAGCCGCTCAGCGCCAGAATATCCTGTGCGCCCGCCAGGGCCACAGAGGAAGCAGCCCCCAGATTATTGGTTGAGGCCACCGTCAATTTACTGCTGTCCGCCAGCGCATACTGACCGAGGAAGCCACTGTTATTGCCGGTCAGCGACACATTCGCACCATTGTTGATATCAACAGTCGAATCCGCCACGCCGCTGAGAGCATTGGCAACCGCGCCGCTAAGGCCGTTCAGCACCAGATGGGAAGTGGCGGTATCCAGATTCACAGTAGCCGTCGAGGCTCCCAGATTACCGGCCTGCGTTACCGTTAATGCCCCTGTGGCACCGATATGGTGTGCGCCGCTAAAGCTGTTAGTGCCGGTCAGGGTCACCGCAGCGTTGGTATTGATGTCGCCCGTGCCGCTCAGCACATTGGCCAGTGCCGCATTGGCCCCGTTCAGGTTTAAATCACCCAGCACATTAATGGCACTGCTGCCCAGTGTACCGGCCCCGTTCAGGGTTGCCGACGCGCCCGACGCAATCAGGGTCTGGCCGCTTAAGCCGCTGTTAGCACCACTGACCGCCAAGTCACCGCCGTTGATGTTCAGAGTACCCGCACCAGTCAAACCGCCGGTCGCGGTTGATACTCCGCCCGCCGCCAGATTCAGTGTCCCGCCAGTGATATCAAGGATACTGCTGTTGGACAGCACGCCGCTGTTCAGCACCCCACCCGTGCCCAACGTTACCGTACCAGCATTGGTCAGTGCGCCGACAGTCTGGCTGTGACCATTGATATTAGTATTAGTACCCGCCGCGGTTGTTAATCCAGAGGTCTGTCCCAGCGCATTATCGCTGCCCAGATTCAAGATACCGCAATTCACCAATGTGCTACCGGTGTAATCGTTCGTGGCATTGTTCAGCGTCATTTCGCTGTTATCCGCGCCAATAGCTAAATTACCGCTACCAGTCAGTTGAGCAGTCAGCAGTTTATTGGTATCCAATGCGCCCTGTGACGTCAGCGTTAATGTCTGCCCGGAGATTATTGCCAACCGAGTCAGCACAGAGGTTATGCTCAAGCCGCTACCGACGCCGGATAAGGTATAGTTATAAAGGGCTTGTGCTACCGTATTCGCCCCCTGAATAACACTCATTGAAGTATCAGGACCTAAACTCGCACCCGACAAATCCATGAGTGTCAGTCGCGCCAAATCTGTTGCTGATAGGGTATTGCTACTGTCAATTAATTTGACTGAGCTGCCAGTGTCTTGATCGAGTATGTTTCCGGCGGTACTCATGGCCGGATCGACTCTGATATTGCTGTCGTTTGTCACCGCCAACGTGTCGGCAGTAATTAAACTGCCATTAGAAAATGCAGAGGTACCGCCGTTGAGAATAAAATTACCTATCGCCTGATTGCTATTATCCACCGCAACCAGAGCCCCTGCAGACGCAATAAAGGAGGCATTGCTCAATGCGGCTGTATTATCACCACTCAGGGTGAAAACAGTGTTTTTCATATCAATCGTACCGGCGAATCCCGTGCCTGTATTAGCACCAAAATTGAAGGTGTTATTCGCGGTATCAATATTTAATAAACCGGTTCCCAACAGGGAGTTGTTATACGTAGCCACACCATTCAAATTCAGTGTGCCATCCAGTGAAAGGTTACTCGTCCCCAACTGATTGCTGTTGCTGACTGTTAGAGTACCGCTCTGATTCACTTGCCAATCGCCAGCAAAAGTACTGGCCTGGCTCAACGAAACATTAGCACCGTTATCAACAATGGCTAAACCATCCCCGCCGGCAACATGGCCTAATGAGGCGTTCAGTGTGCTATTGAATGTGCTGCCAAAAAGTAACTCGCTACTCGCGCTGATATTAATTGCCCCGCTACCGACGTTATCGTCAGAATTCAGGGTAATTTGGCTATCGATAAGATTGATATTAGTAAAGCCCTGTAACGACGTACCACTCGCCAGAGAATCAAATGAGTTATTGAAGTTCAGGGTATTTGAGCCACTACCGGCATTTAGAGCACCTAAATAAGTGCTCCCCAGCGTCATATTATTAAGAGTAAAAGTATCGTCGCCTGTGCCTGTTGTAATGGAGGATACCTGTGCGCCATTCTCGATAGTGACATTGTTATTCCCGTCACCCAGATTAATCGCACCATTACTTTGCGATGTGCTACCAAGAGCTAATGTATCGCTGCCGGAACCTGTGGTTAATGATCCATTCAATATCGAGTTATTATTGATTATATTTGCCGCTGTTCCGGCAAATGTCACCGCACCATTAATCGTCCCGTTATTATTCAATGTCTTTGCAGTGGTGCCTGCGAAATTAATCGCCGTTGCACCCGTTGCATTGATCAGGGTATTCGCACCAATAGTGGTCGCCGTTACTGCACCATCGGCTACTTGCAGCCCGGTGCCAGCACTGTCGGTCACATTAATGTCCAAATACGCATTACTGAGATCGACCCCACCAACAGAATTTATCCCGGTCCCCGCACCTGTCACATTAATAATATTATTGCCATTAACACTGTTGGCAAATGTCAGACCGGCCAGGCTATTTAGCGCAGTGCCCGTCACCGTGTTGAAGATGATATGGTTTAATGCCAGATTAACACCCGCCGCCTTTGAGAAAGCGGCACCGGTACCATTCAGATTAAGAATCAAGTCAGTCAAAACATGGCTATTGCTAGTGCCAGCAAAAGTTAAAGCATTCGCCGCACCCGTCGTGGTAATCGCCCCACCGACCATATTTAGCAACGCATTGGTTAGAACATTAATACCTGTTCCAGCACTGGCACTCACTGTGCCACCAGTATTATCAATATTGATTGTTTGTGCCGTGGCAGCTGAAACTGCAATCCCCGCCGTGGTGCTAGTAATCGAACCACTGTTGGTCAAACTAGCCGTGCCACTGCCATTATGGGTAAGGACTATCCCGGCAGTAGTACTGTTGATCGTGCCCGCGTTAGTGACATTAACCGTCCCACTACCGGTATCAGTGACACTGATACCGGTTGCTTTTCTGATAGTACCCTCAGCCTCATTACGAACGACCACATTGCCCGATGAGGCAGCACTGATATTAATCCCAGTACCCGCGGTGGTATTTTGCGTGCCATCAGAGATGGTCGCCGCTGAACGGATATAAATATTCCCCGTCCCTGCAAGGGTTTTGCTGGCAATAATCCCATCATTGGCCGCTCCGGCAGCAACAACAAGATTTGAACCCGCGGCCAGATTGTAGATAACATCATTAGGCGAGGCCGGACCATTGTAAATATATGAAGTTGTTGTCGTACTGGGGGCATTACTGATGACATCACCCGCCAAGTTATTCATGTTAATCACTGCACCGGAACCAAATAATCCGGTAACCGGATTATAAGAACCTATCTGTACACCATAGTTAGCCACCCCTAACGGGTTTTGGCTATCGATAGTCAGGGTTAATTTGGCACCATCATCAATCATATAGTTATACGAGGCCACGCCAACACCAACAACACCGGGTCCATTAGTGAGCCGCGTGCCCGTAATATTAACATCGGCACCATTGGCAAAATGAAGCACGCTATTCGCTGCTGTATCATTACTCCAGAATACCGCCGGATAATCAGGGCTTGTTATCCCTGTTAAGTTGAAATGTCCCGTAAATGTAATATTACTGCCTAAAACTGATTGTCTATAAGTGCCAAAATTTAAGGTAATAGGCTGGGTAATATTGCCGAATATCACTCTACCGATCTTATTGGGTGCGACCGCAGCGCTATCAACACCCATCGCAACCAGTTTTCCATTGGGTACTGACTTGATGTTATCCAAAGTGACGTCTAACCGAGTCGTGTCGTCTTGTACATACACCAGTCGGGAAACTATGCCGCTTGTGATCGCAAGCGTTGACGTAATGTCGCCAAAGTTGACGAGTTGGAACGTTGCATTTTGCGAACTCCAGGCGGCATTGTTTGTGGTTCCTGCCGCCATGAGGAAAGCATAGTTCGCGTAGTTTAAGTTATAGCCACCACCATCAATCACCAGATTTTGCCGGGCATTTGCGGCTTGGTTTACTGTGATCCCCCCAGCATATGCGGTTGCAAGATTGATATCTGCTGTCAATAGGATCGTGGTGGCAGTACTTCCCGCCCCCGCACTACTTAATGCAGCGACTAAACCTGCCGCGGTTGATACCGTCACGCAGTTTGTGCCCATAGCAGCACAATCGCCGACACTGATAGCAAAAGCAGGTTGAATACCAAACACCCCCATCACGGCGGCGGCTACAATAGCTATTTTAGGAGAAAGATGTTTACCTGATTTTTCAAGTAAAGGTGTGGCTGTGGAGCCTCGCTGGGTAGTTTTTGATTTTTGTTTTCCCTTGGCAAACTCACCGACCGCAACCCATATACTCAAGGATATATTCCAAATAACTTTAAAAATTGCGTTCATATATATCCTTAAAAGATTAAAATCTTATTGAAAGTGTATTGATGGCATCGCACCTTACAAATCAGACGAAAGAGGAAAACGTCATAAACTAATGATTCAATAAGTAAGCGATTTTCGTTTAGAGGAGAGAGAGTCCCAGGCTATCAGTCGGCGAACACACCCAAGGTGCTTCGTTTTAAATCCAGCCATCTAAAGACTAAAATAAAGTTAACATCCAACATACCTTATCTATATGTCTTTATTTATACGTATATTTAAAAAATAGAACAAGATTTGTCCCATAAGAAAATATATTGAAATGGTTATTTTTATCGGAATAAAAAACTACATTTAAAGAAAAAGTCAGCATTTAAATCCAACTTAAGAAAAATATCAAAATCAATCACCAACTAGACTTCAATTTACAGATGTATATTTTTTATTGATTATCATCAAAAAAAGATTTATCACACAAAGAAAGAGAATAATCCTACAAGGAATTAGGAATTACATTACTTTAATTACAATGCATAGTCCCATAAATCTTATATAAAATACGCCATTCGTGTTCTATGAACACAAGATTAATTCTTGATATTTCTCTATTTTAAAGATAAAAAAACATGGATGGGTGATAAGAGAAAAGAATAATATCAGCGAACCTTACCAAATCATCAGTACCGTAGACGTAATCTGGATGGTGTTTACTTATTCCTACTCATCATTTTTATCTAGTGTATCGCATCAGACTATGGGCACACATCACCTAATAAAATAGTGCTAAGCGAGTATGCCCAGAGGAATTTAATCCAGCCAGTCAGCGAGGATCTGCTGCGTCGTTTTTACTGTGATACGGTTCCCCGGAATGGACAGCTCAGACCAAACCTCATTATGTTGCGCGATAAGCTGCTGAGCCGTGGCATATTTCCGGTCCGCAGTGGTATGGGCATCAGAAGCGATGGTCAGAGCATACCCTTTACTGGCGGCAATTTTGATGGTGGTATCAACACAGTAATCCGTGGCACAACCACAAATAGTCAGATGAGTAGCCCCTAGCTGGGCAATAATAGTGTCGAGCGAGGTAAGATAAAACGAATCACACGCTGTTTTGGTAACAGAAATAGCATTCTGCGGGTAATGTAATTCCGGTAGCAGTTGCCACAATTCACTCCCTTGTGTCATTTCATCTTCTGCATGCTGTATGAAAATGACTTGGTCAGCATGGTCGATCAACTGATTAATACGAACGACGCGACCTTCACGATCAAAACGTGGATTAGCAAAAACCCCATTTTGCATATCAATGACAATAACAACATGTTCTCTGGTCACCGCCAACCTCTACAATGTATGTGGACCCGCTGTTAAGCTACAAAGGCCTTAGGGGAAAAGCCTATGCTAAGTTAAAGATCCTGACTTACACAATGGCCTAATCATACAAAACCTAATGAAAAACAACTTGATCTCGACCACCATTCTTCGCTCGGTAGAGTGCTTTGTCGGCTGACTTAATCGCATCATCAAATGAGGTGTCTTTAACATATAAAGCTGCACCGATAGATATCGTAATGTTGAGAGAGTGGTTGTCCGGTGTAATAAACAGCGTATCGCGGATATGTGTAGTTATCCGCACCAAGATCTCACTGGCAATTCTGTTATCTGCGGTATGTATTAACAGCAAAAATTCTTCACCGCCATACCGCGCCAGAAAATCATTTCCTCTAATCACTGACGTTAGTTCCTGGGCGATATCATATAAAATTTTATCACCGGCAGAATGTCCATGATTATCATTAACCCTTTTAAAAAAATCTATATCAATCAAAGCAATAAAGCAGTCCTTATGCGTTTCTCTAAAATTATCCAAATGGTGATTAATACTGAATCTATTAGGTAATTTAGTCAGTTGATCCGTCGAAGATTGGAATTGCAAAATAGAGAATTTACTAAACGTTTTTTGAAAGCGGCTAAAAATAAAATAGAGTATCGAGAGTAAAATAATGCTCATCGCGGATTTAAATATTGAACGGGGAAGGTATCCTAAAGAGATTAGCCGTTCAAAATTCAAAGCAATATTTATACATTGTGGAATGAAAACCGAAAGGAAAAAAGTAGCATATCTTTTATTATCCCAAATTTTTAGCGCTATAGATAAAAACATGAAAGACATAATGAAAATATCATAAAATGGCGATAATCCAAATACAAATACCGCATGGATAGCATAGCTTATCAATAAGGGGATTGGGCCAAAAATTAATGCTGTCAGGACAATAGGACTAATGATTAACCCATAGAGTGTCGCACTGGTTTGGTTATGAAAATCAGCAAGATAGGTTGCAGTAAAACCGGCAATCACGCCCATTAGAATTTTATAATGTAACTGATTAGGTTTTTGTCTGGTAATAATATAAAGATAAGGTAATGATATGCAAAGATAGATAATACAGACCGCATTAAAGGAACTTGTCAAAACACTCTGCATCAATTGAAACATAATATAATCTTCTACACTTAATGAACTCGGCTATAGAGACAGGTAGCCAAGTAAACAGAAAAAGGAAAGTTATAACGTATGCGGATAGGTTTCCTTTAATTTTGCGTATTTTCACCATAAAGGAGCGAACTATATCGTAAAAATAATAATTTATAAATAATTATATTTCTCTTAGTCATTTCATTTGCATAACGTAAACTTAATATCACTTACGCCAGATATTATCCCTCGTCATAAGGAGTATAAACAGGATTTAATAATTTAAAAAAAACTCGAGAGTGGCAAGAAAAACATCTATTATTACAGCCACGAGGAAATAAAAAACCAGCCGCTAAGCTGGTTATTATTATTCTATCGATTGTTAAGATTTGCCGTTAAGTCGTTTATTTTTTTAGTTGCAATGTTGTCATGCAGGTTTGGCTTTCAGCTTGGGTCGCAAAAGGTGATACAGCTTTGAGGCCTTGATAACTCACTTCGATAGTCCCTTCAGTATTGCGTGGCAACCACACACCAATAAAACCATTCTGATAGCTGGTCAGTGTATCTTGCAGGATAACTTTCCCGGCTTTATCGGTAATTTTCACATCAAATGCGGTATTCGCCAATTCACCACGACAGCCAGACAAACTGTGATTGAAGCATGGGTGAGTTTGGTTTACATAGGGGGCGAATGAGAGATAGAACTTATCACCCAAGGGAAAAGAATACCGCTGTTGTTCATCGGATAAGGTGAGTTCCGCACTCGTTACCGAAGCTGAATATGCCAAAGGGCGTTCTTGTTTGGATTGATCGATGGTCTCAATCATTTGCTCAGTAGTTTTTCCCGCTAAGCCATGTTGAGTCAAAAATTCCGTTTGTGTCGTCGCCGCGGCGAAATGGCTAAAAGTGACTGCAGCTAAAGCAACAATAGCCAGTCGGGCTGTTGTTGCAAATGTCTTTTTCACTGTCATGGTATCCTTCCAGTAAGAGGAAATGTTCTAGATAAGTTGGAATAATGACTGATAATCTAAACCCTCCCCTTGGGGGAGGGTCAAAGACAGATTTGAATAGAAAGGTAAACCATTGTATAGAAATGAATTTTATTGATATAAATCAAATTAACACTCTGACGTACCCCTCAAAACTGATTAATTAATATCAGGATGTTGAGCGATAAGATTCTTTCTCTTTTTCTCAAGTTCGGCTATTTCTTGATCAATATCATCAATGTTGTGTTCGATATGATCATGGTGTTCCTGCAATATCTCTCTGGCCTCCGCCCGATCAGACGCGGCTGGCGTCGCCCCTTTCAGTGGCATATTGGCAGTCTCTTTCATAAATATTCCAGTAACCAAACCAATAACCGCCACCACCATTAAGTAATAAGCGGGCATAAACAGATTTTGCGTTGTTTCAACCAACCACGCTGCGGCCGTTGGTGTCAGCCCTGCAACCAACACCGACACATTAAATGCGATAGCTAATGCGCTGTAGCGGATATGGGTTGGGAACATTGCGGGTAATATTGAGGCCATCACCCCCGTAAAACAGTTAAGCAAAATAGCCAGGATCAACAAACCACAAAATATCAAACCGATGATGCCGCTATTAATCAAAATAAAGCTGGGAATAGCGAGAATAAACAGCCCAATACTGCCACAAATAACAAAAGGTCTACGGCCGAATTTATCGCTCATTAATCCCATCACAGGCTGAACGAATAACATACCCAGCATGATTGCAATGATAATCAATACACCATGATCTTCAGAATAATGCAGACTATGGGATAGGTAGCTTGGCATGTAGGTCAGTAGCATGTAATAAGTGACGTTGGTGGCAATAACCATCCCGACACAGATAATCAGGCTTTTCCATTGTTTGGTTAAAATCTCACGGAAAGAAACCTTAGGTGGCTCGGCAATATTGTGGCGTGAATCATTATCAATTTTATCGACGTGCTGTTGAAAGGTCGGTGTCTCTTCAAGTGCATGACGCAAATAGATACCGATTAATCCTAATGGCGCAGCAACGAAGAACGGAATACGCCATCCCCACTCAAGGAAACTGGCTTCACCCACAATGCTGGAAATAAGCAGAACGACTCCAGCGCCTAATACGAAACCTGCAATGGAACCAAAATCCAACCAACTACCAAGAAAACCACGTTTTCTATCGGGTGAATATTCAGCCACAAAAATAGCGGCTCCGGTATATTCGCCACCAACCGAAAAACCCTGTGCCAGTTTTGCCAATAACAATAATATCGGTGCCCAAATACCTATCGAGGCATAAGAGGGAATCAGACCAATACAGAAGGTACTGACCGACATAATAATGATGGTGACGGACAGTACTTTTTGCCGCCCATATTTATCACCTAACGCACCAAAGAATAAGCCACCAAGGGGCCGAACCAAGAAAGGAACGGAAAAAGTCGCCAGCGCAGCAATCATCTGAATACCGGGATCAGCACCGGGGAAAAATACCTGACCAAGTGCAAAAGCGACAAAACCATACACCCCGAAATCGAACCACTCCATGGCGTTGCCCAACGCCGCTGCGGTGATTGCCTTCTTCAGTTTGGCATCATCAATGATTGTAATATCATTGAGTTGCATAGGTTTAACACTCTTTCTTCGTAGTCCCATTGTTTCTTCCTTATGTTCCCAATAGCTCCACTGCATAAAGCATGAAAATGATGACGCGGAGTAATACCTGTTAAAAAATTCAAATTTAGTGAGATATTTATAAGAATAGTTGTAAAGCGAGGCGATGTGTAGGATAGAGCGGCCTGCAACATTTAGATAGAATAACTTAACATTATCCAAAATACATGTTAAAAGTCGAATTAAAAGCACAAAAAATAGCAATTTCCGCCATTAAATAGTAAACATCCAGACATATATACTGCTCATGTTATCAGTGGGTAAATTGGCCTTACCCGCCCGTGCAATGCCGAGTTATCGCTTTCGTCCTTAAGCTGCACCCCCGATAAATGCCGTTGGAAAGATTGCTCCAACAACCAGGCTAACTTAAAAGCCGCCTGAGGATAATCCAAACCCTCTGGCCGGATATTAGAAATACAATTGCGCTCGGACTCCAACCGCCGCGTGTTCGGCCCCCAAGTCATATAAACCCCCAAACTATCCGGGGAAGAAAGCCCCGGCCTTTCACCAATCAACATGACAACCGCTTTGGCTTGTAAACACTCCCCTGCATCATCCCCTAATGCTACCCGTGATTGATGAGCCAACACTATCGGGGCCAGTGATAAGCCGAGCGTTTGCAAATAAGGTCGTAAGGCCATCACCAAAGGAATTGCCTGCCGGTGTACCGCTTTTGATGACAGACCGTCACCAATAACCAACAGGATGTCGGCTTGCTTATCAGGCCATGCACACAACTGTTCACGGCTTTGCGACGATAGCTTTCGGCCAAGATCCGGGCGGCGCAGATAAGTTGCACGATCTGGCGCAGCACTGTTGACGGTAAGTGTCCGTAATCCTGAATCTGCCAGTTGATTAGCAAGACCGTCACTGATAAACGGCTGATGCACAGCATCACGTGCCTGTGCATGTGCCAAACCAAATTTCAACAGCTCTTCAGTCGGCAAGCTTGCTCCTGTACGGCCAAGAGCAATGCGCGCCGCAGTAAACTGACGCAAAGCCGCCCACGAATTGCGATGTAACACCCCGTTTATTATCTCATTTCCGCTCATCAGAATGCCCCCATAGGTGGCAACTGTGCTAATAACGGATGATTGGCCGCGGTATCACGCAAGCGCCCCTGAGCATCCATAATATTCATTTTCTCTAGCCACAGACCAAACTCTGGTGCATGTTTCAGACCGAGCAATTGCCGGATATACAACGCATCATGAAACGACGTACTTTGATAATTAAGCATGATGTCATCAGCTCCCGGCACCCCCATCATAAAGGTCAGTCCAGCGGTCCCCAGTAAGGTCAGCAAGGTATCCATATCATCCTGATCCGCCTCAGCATGGTTGGTATAGCAGACATCACAACCGAGTGGGACACCCAGTAACTTGCCACAGAAATGGTCTTCCAAACCGGCACGGATAATCTGCTTACCATCATAAAGATATTCTGGCCCGATAAACCCGACGACAGTATTAGTCAGTAACGGTGAGAAGCAGCGAGCAATCGCATAAGCACGCGCTTCGCAGGTTTGTTGATCAACCCCGAAATGAGCATTACCGGAGAGACAACTGCCCTGCCCAGTTTCAAAATACATCACATTGTCACCGACAGTGCCTCGCTTGAGGCTCAATGCCGCACAGTGTGCTTCTTCCAACAAAGCCAGATTGATGCCAAAACCGGCATTTGCAGCTTCACTGCCCGCGATAGACTGGAACACTAAATCAACCGGTGCTCCGCGTTCAATCAACTTAATCGTGTTAGTAACATGCGTTAATACGCAGGATTGAGTGGGGATCTCAAAGCGGCTTATCACGTCATCCAGCATATAATTAAGTTTTTCTAACAATGGCAAGCTGTCACTGGCGGGATTGATGCCAATCACAGCATCACCGCTGCCATACAGCAGGCCGTCAAGCATGCTGGCGGCGATACCCGGCAAACTGTCCGTGGGGTGATTGGGTTGTAGCCGCACACTTAAGTGGCCGGCAAGGCCAATAGTGTTACGGAATCGGGTAATAACACGGCATTTTTTCGCCACCAGAATCAAATCCTGATTACGCATTATTTTACTTACCGCGGCGGCCATTTCTGGGGTGATACCAGCACTGACTTGCGCTAGCGTCACACTGTCGGCCTGCTCGCTGAGTAACCAGTCACGAAAATCGCCGACGGTCAGATGCGCTATTGGCGCAAAAGCCTGCGGGTCGTGGCTATCAATAATCAGCCGTGTGACTTCATCCTGCTCATAAGGAATCAGCATTTGCTGTAAAAACGTTTTTAGCGGCAGATCTGCCAGCGTCATACGGGCAGCCATGCGTTCTTCAGCACTTTCTGCCGCAACGCCCGCCAGATAATCGCCCGAACGTGCCGGTGAAGCTTTAGCCATCAAATCGCGTAAATCGCCAAAGTGGTAACTACGATGGCTCAGTGTTGTCTGGTACATACTGCGTCCCTTAGTTGTTCAGGCTGCATAAACAGCCTGAACAATGATGACATTAATAGCAAGAATGGATCACTCGGCAGCACTGAGCTGTGGATCAAATGCGGCAGTAGCGCGTGAACGGTGGGTAAGACGAAAATAAATATAACCGACCAACATCATTCCAGCGAATATCAGAGCCAGCAGCGGGTTGTAATAGATCATCGCAATCAGACAGAAAACCGCCAAAACTAACGCCAATGCTGGCGCAAACGGATAGAACGGCGCGGAGAATGGGCGAGTCAGGCGTGGCTCTGTTTGTCGCAGTTTGAATAATGACAACATTGAGATGATATACATCACGATGGCACCAAACACCGACATAGTGACAATATTTGCCGTCAGTGGCATGCCGCCAATAATAATCAACGAGTCAGAAAAAATAGCACCAATCCCGACAACACCACCAGCCAAAATAGCCAGGTGTGGGGTACGGAAACGGCGGTTTACTTTGGCCAGCGGCTTAGGTAAATAACCGGCGCGGGCCAAGGCAAAAATCTGGCGGGAATAGCCCATAATGATGCCATGGAACGAGGCTATCAGACCAAACAGCCCAAGCCATACCAGCATGTGTAACCAACCGCTGTCGCTGCCAACGATAATTTTCATTGCTTGTGGCAGTGGGTCGTTGATATTAGATAGCTTAGTCCAGTCGCCCACCCCACCGGCAAATACCATCACACCTAATGCCAGTAGCACTAAGGTCAAAATACCGCCAATAAAGGCGCGCGGAATGGTACGTTGTGGCTCTTTTGCTTCCTCTGCAGCCATCGAAGCCCCTTCAATCGCCAAAAAGAACCAGATAGCAAAGGGAATAGCGGCAAAAATCCCCGATAATGACCCGATACTGAATGTATCCGCGCCAGCCCAACCGCCTCTGACAAAGTTACTGATTTCAAAGCCTGGTGCGACCACGCCCATAAATACCAGCAACTCAAAAATGGCCAATATCGTCACCAACAGTTCGAAGGTTGCAGCAATACTGACACCCAGAATATTCAATGACATAAATATCAGATAGGCCCCAACCGCCACCCACTTTGGGTCAACTGCGGGGAATTGAACATTAATATAGGCACCAATTGCCATGGCAATGGCGGGAGGAGCAAATACAAACTCAATCAACGTCGCAAGACCAGCAATAAAGCCACCCGTTGGGCCAAAAGCGCGGTGAGCGTAAGCAAACGGCCCTCCGGCATGAGGAATAGCGGTGGTTAATTCGGTAAAACTAAAAATAAATGCCGTGTACATCGCGGCCACACCCAGAGCGGTAAACAGGAACCCTAAGGTGCCCGCTTGCGCCCATCCGTAGCTCCAACCAAAATACTCGCCGGAAATCACCAACCCGACGGCAATACCCCATAATTGAAAACTGCCCAACGTACGTTTTAATTCCGGTGCTTGTTTCGCCTGTGACATACCTTATCCCTATCAAAGAAATTTAATGGTAATAGTGCGGTCTATGGCTAAAGCAATGTTTGTACCAAATGCTAGATAACCGCTGAACAACGGAAATACCCGCACTTTAAGTAATGGGAAAAGGAGATGTAACGGGAGATAGCACTGTATGTGCGCTTTCCCCGCACTTTTTAGAGGCAAATGCACGAAGATGCAGCACCGCGAGGAAGGTACGCCTCATCCAGTCAAAAAACATCGTTTTGCTGCTGGGAGTACAGCACTCACTTTAATTTTCACAAATAATGCATTACGCAATGCCACAAACAAGACGAAAATCACAAAATAAATAATTTATTAAAATTAAATATTTGTGATTAACTTCAAATTTAGACTATTGCATTTTTATACAAATACTAATTTATATAAAATAATTGTGATCACAGTTACTGTTTTTCAGTGTTTGCATTTCATTAGTATCACAGATCACATTTTTTCATCGATTTGATTAAGCGCGTCGTCAAGAATAAGCTCAATTTCAGTTAATGCCCACGAGAATGAATTAATGGGTCGCCAAGATAAAATAATAATATAAGGACTCCCTATGCAGGCGCTTATCGATTTCTTTCCTGAAAATAGTATTGCGATATATCCTTCCGCCGAGCATTGGGAACACGCTATTGATTTATCAATGGCAAGCCTAATCGATAATCATGCGGTTAAACCTGAATATAGTCAGGCGATCAAAGATGCCACACGTGAGATAGGGCCTTATTATATTTTGGCACCAGAAATAGCTATGCCGCATGCCCGCCCTGAAAATGGCGTGAACCACACCGCACTCAGCCTGACATTGCTGCGTAAAGGCGTGATTTTCGACGCTGACAGTGAACCGGTAAAATTACTAATAGGCCTGGCAGCAAAAGATTCAGACTCCCATATTTATGCTATTCAGGCATTAAGTGAAATGTTCTGTGACGATGAATCTATTACATCATTACTGAATGCAGCCAACACCGAAAATATAAAAGATATCCTTAAGCGTTATTAACCTATTCCGATAATACAATAACAAGGAATTAATATGGCTAATAAATCAATACGCGCCAAAGTACAATCCTTTGGCGGTTTTCTAACAGCAATGGTAATACCTAATATTGGGGCTTTTATTGCATGGGGGTTTATCACTGCATTATTTATCCCGACTGGATGGACGCCGAACGAACACTTCGGCAAGTTGGTCGGCCCGATGATTACCTACCTGCTACCGTTAATGATTGGTTCTACCGGTGGGCATTTGATTGGGGGTAAACGCGGGGCCGTGATGGGCGGTATTGGCACTATGGGGGTTATTGTTGGTGCTGATATTCCGATGTTTATCGGCGCGATGGTGATGGGGCCACTAGGGGGTTATTTAATTAAACATATCGATAAGCGATTGGAGAAACACATTCCAGCCGGTTTCGAGATGGTAATTAATAATTTCTCCCTCGGTATCAGCGGCATGTTGCTCTGCCTACTGGCCTATGAAGTGATCGGCCCGGCGGTGATGGAGGCGAATAATCTGGTCAAACAAGGCATCGAAGCACTGGTGTCTACTGGCTTCTTACCCCTACTGGCGGTGATTAATGAACCTGCCAAAGTGCTGTTCCTGAATAATGCCATCGACCAGGGAATCTATTACCCACTGGGAATGCAGGAAACTGCTATCCACGGCAAATCAATTTACTTTATGGTCGCCTCAAATCCAGGGCCAGGGTTAGGTATTCTGCTGGCTTTCTCACTATTTGGCAAAGGTATGAGTAAGAAGTCAGCACCCGGCGCGATGATTATTCATTTCCTCGGCGGTATCCACGAGCTCTATTTCCCTTATGTTCTTATGAAACCACTGATGATCATTGCCATGATCGCCGGTGCCATGAGTGGCATATATGTCTTTGAATTATTAGGTGCTGGCCTGGTTGCAGGTCCGAGTCCTGGTTCTATCTTCGCGTATCTGGCATTAACCCCTCGCGGTGGTTTCCTAGCTACCTGTGCGGGTGTCTTTACCGGTACTGCAGTTTCGTTCTTGGTGGGTTCCATCATCTTGAAAATGGACAAAGCCACCAGCGAAGAGAGCTTTGAAGAGTCGCAAACCGCCATGAAGAATCTAAAAGCCGAGGGCATATTGGCCAATCACCTCAACAATGATCATCCGGTACGGTTGATAGCCTTTGTCTGCGATGCCGGGATGGGGTCCAGCGCCATGGGAGCAACCACGTTTAGAAAAAAACTGGAGAAAGCCGGTTACCCGATTGCGGTAAAACATTACGCCATCGAAAACATTCCAACCGATGCTGACATCATTGTTACCCACGCCAGCCTTGAAGGCAGAGCACAGGGCGTGACGGACAAGCCATTGATTCTAATTAAAAATTATCTTGGCGACCAGGCTCTGGATATTTTATTCGAGCAATTGACTACAAGTGATAAGCCAAAGGAATCAGTATGAAAACGAAAGTGGCTGCAATATACGGTAAGCAAGATGTCCGCCTACGTGAGTTTGAATTACCCCCGATCAGCGATGACGAATTACTGGTTAGCGTCATTTCCGACAGCGTCTGCCTGTCGACTTACAAAGCAGCTTTGCTGGGTAGTGAGCACAAACGAGTACCGGGTGATGTGGCGCAACACCCTGCCATTACTGGCCATGAATGTGCGGGGGTCATTGTTGAAGTCGGTAAGAATTTAGCCACCCGCTATCGTGCTGGTGAACGTTTTGTGTTGCAACCTGCGATGGGGCTACCCAGTGGCTATTCAGCAGGTTACAGCTACGAATATTTTGGCGGTAACGCCACCTACATGATTATTCCCAAGCTGGCTATTGATCTCGGCTGTGTACTGCCTTATCACGGCAACTATTTTGCCGCCGCATCGCTGGCTGAACCGATGTGTTGCATTATTGGAGCCTATCACGCCAGTTATCACACCACACAATATGTTTATGAACACCGCATGGGCATTAAGCCCGGCGGTAATCTGGCCCTATTGGCTTGTGCCGGGCCAATGGGAATGGGGGCTATCGATTATGCCATCAACGGTGATATCAAACCGGCCCGCGTGGTGGTGGTAGATATAGATGAAGTCCGTCTGGCTCGTGCTGAGCAACTACTACCAAGAAAACAGGCAGCAGATAAAGGTATCGAACTGATTTACATCAACAGCAGCAAGCTGGATAACCCCATCGATACATTACGTCAACTCACGGGGAATCAGGGTTTTGATGATGTATTTGTCTACGCAGCTGTGCCAGCAGTCATTGAATTGGGTGATGATTTGCTGGCAGAAGATGGTTGCCTGAACTTCTTTGCCGGCCCGACAGATAAGCACTTTAAAGTGCCGTTTAACTTCTATCACGTCCACTACTCCAGTACGCATATTGTCGGTACTTCTGGTGGCTCTACCGGTGACATGGAAGAGGCACTTACGCTTTCTGCCCAGCGACGCATACAACCCTCTTTTATGATTACTCATATTGGCGGTCTGGATGCTGTACCTGAAACGGTGCTCAACCTCCCCCATATACCGGGTGGCAAGAAACTGATTTATAACGGCATTACCATGCCCCTCACCGCCATTGACGATTTTGCCGAACGAGGTAAAACGGATCCATTATTTGCGCAATTAGCCGAACTGGTCGCCGAAACTCATGGGGTCTGGAATGAAAAAGCAGAACACTATCTGTTAGCGCACTTTAACGTGGATATCGGAGTCGAGAGTGAAAACACTGGCATATGATATTTTCCGCACCACCGAACAAGCAGCAATGGCGGCCTGGCCACTGCTCGGCTGCGGTAACAAAAACCTTATTGATGGCGTTGCCGTCAGCGCCATGCGCGAGGCCTTAAATCAGATGACGATGCAAGGAAGCATTGTTATCGGAGAAGGCGAAATTGACCATGCGCCGATGCTGTATATTGGCGAACAACTCGGTGCCGGTGGACCACCTGTTGATATTGCTGTTGATCCTATTGAAGGTACCCGCATGGTCGCGATGGGGCAAGCCAATGCGCTGGCTGTGATTGCTTTTGCCCCACGAGGGATGTTGTTACATGCGCCTGATATGTATATGCGAAAATTAGTGGTAGGTGCACAAGCCAAAGGTTCCATTGACTTGCGCCGTTCACTGGCAGAAAACCTGCGCTGTGTGGCGGCTAAGTTAAACAAACCTTTAAATACGTTACGCATGATTACCCTCGACAAACCGCGCCATCAGCAGGCTATCGAACAGGCCAATGCACTCGGTGTTAAAGTTTATGCTATTGCGGACGGCGATGTGGCCGCCAGCCTGATGACCTGCTTATCCAACGGGCAGGCCGATGTGATGTATTGCATCGGCGGCGCACCTGAAGGCGTTATCTCGGCCTGTGCCATTCGTGCTTTGGGCGGCGATATGCAAGCTGAATTGATCGACTTTTGTCAGGCCAAAGGGGAAAGCGTGACGAATCGGGATATTGCCCTCACGGAGCACCAACGCTGCCAGCAAATGGGGGTTAACCTTAATCAGGTCTATTCTCTGACCGAATTGGTGCGCTCCGGGCAGATTATTTTTTCCGCAACCGGCATCACTCAGGGTGATATCGTCACCGGTATTAAGGAAAAAAATGGGGGCCAACTTCAAACCCAAACACTTTTGATTAACGGGCTGGATAACACCTGTAATATCATCAACTCCCTCCACTATCGATAATGGTGTTAAGGGTAGGATGACTGCATTAACTGAAGATGACGTACTCGAAAGGCTCGCCAGCCCTGAAAATCTCAATGATTTTCTGCTGAATGCCAATGAGATCTTATTTCAGGGTATTAAAAGCCTTCTGCCCTATTTATTTATCAATAATGATGAAGATATTCAGGAATACGCCGTCAAGCCTTTATTAGCCAAGTCAGGCCCACTGGACAGTCTGGATGTTTCTTTGCGCTTAATTTATGCGTTGGGGCAAATAACAAAAGCGGTTTATGCCGATATTTTGTTATTTTCTCAGCTCAGTGAGCATTTGCAGAAAACCGGAGATATTACTGAGTTTCATGACGATATCGTTTATGAATTTATGGGTAATCTCAATGCCGTGACCCAGAATAAAACCTTATTTCAAATGATTGAAAAGATGAAGTTTTCTGACTTCACCATTTTTAATCAGACCCGCTACGGGAATATGGTGAAAACCGGGCTGACGTTGGCAGTGACGTCATTATTACAGGAACTGACTTATGAGAGTGGAACTTAACATTAATGGGCTACAGAACAGCGCGCATTTTCCCGACCGCGATATTACTCATCTGCATCTGCCACTATTAGCCTCACTGTCTCAGCAACAACAGCAGCTTCAGCGCCGCATGGTGGTTTTTTTATGCGCGCCACCCGGTACCGGTAAATCCACCCTCGCCACATTTTGGCAATGGATTTCCCAACGTGACACCACTCTAACACCGGTACAATGTCTGCCTATGGACGGCTTTCACCACTACAATCACTACCTTGATGCCCACCAGTTACGCAGTAAAAAGGGAGCACCAGAAACCTTTGATTTGCCTAAGCTACGTCAGGCTATCCACAGCTTGCAGCAACCTGGAGCGACCTGGCCTGCCTATGACCGCCGGTTACATGACCCGGTTGAAGATGCCATTATTGTCGACGCACCGATTATCGTGCTGGAGGGCAATTGGTTATTACTGCAACAACCCGGTTGGCAGCAGTTGAAAGCACTGGCTGATTACACTATTTATATTAATGCCGCCCCAGAATTACTGCGGGATCGCCTGATTGAGCGCAAGATCCGTGGCGGTTTATCGCCACAACAGGCCGAGGATTTTTACCTCGCCACTGACGGCCCTAATGTGTTCAAGGTATTGCAGTTCAGCCAGCCCGCCGACTGTCATTTAGTGATGGATAGCGATATGAGTTACCACAAAGCCTGAGCCACAATAAGGAAAAACCCGCCAGCGGCGGGTTTTCACTTTTACACATCGGCTCAAGGTTGCGGGTCGCTGCCAGAATCCTCTTTGCGGGTTTTCACCCATTCTCGCAGTCGCTGAATATGCAGATACAGTGCGGGAATAAACAGTATCCCTACCGCAGTGGCCATCAACATGCCACCAAACACGGTGATACCGATAATTTGACGGCTCATCGCCCCGGCTCCACTGGCAAAAACCAGTGGCATCACCCCGAGGATAAACGAAATAGCAGTCATCATAACCGCACGAAAACGCTGCTTAGCACCTTCCTGTGCCGCATCACGGATACTCGCGCCCTCTTCTCTGCGGGCTTTAGAGAATTCGACGATCAAAATCGCATTCTTAGCTGCCAGCCCTATCAGCAACACTAAGCCGATTTGCGCGTACACATCGTTGGCAAACCCCATTGTCGCCAGCCCTGCTACCGCCCCGCCTACGGCAAACACCACCGAGAGGATAACCACCAGCGGAATACTCCAACTCTCATATTGGGCGACTAAAAACAGATAGGCAAAGACCAATGCAGCAAGATAGATAAACACCACTTGCCCGCCGGTTTGCTGCTCCTGCCACGACATTCCGCTCCAGCTATAGCTGTAACCTGACGGTAAATTCTGTGCCAATAACGACTCCATCGCCGCCATTGCCTGACCAGAGCTGGCACCATCAGCCGCAGAACCGCTGATGGCTACCGAAGGGAACTGGTTGAAATTACTGATAAAGGGCGCACCCACCGAGGGAGTTAACGTCACCAGATTTGCCAGACTGACCAATGCACCATTGTCACTGCGCACATTCAGACTATTTATCTGCGCGGTGCGCTGGCGGAAATCCATATCATTTTGTAATTGCACCCGGAACATACGGTTATTCAGGGTGAAATCTCCCGCATTCATCCCCCCAAGTGACGTTTGCAAGGTTTGGAAGATTCGGCTGACCGGTACCTGTAGCAGCGCGGCGCGGTCACGATCGATACTCAGATTAGTTTCAGGCACCGAAGCGCTGAAGGTGGTAAATACACGGCTGAGTTTCGGGTCCTGATTAGCGGCAAAAATAATTCCCTGGCTCACCTGCGCCAACTCTTGCGGTGACTGGCCTAACAGCGCCTGAATACGTAAATCAAATCCAGAAGCACTGCCCAACCCGGCAATAGCCGGTGGGTTTACTGCCATGATCATCGCCGAAGGGATAGCGGCCAAATTGGTCTGAATACTGGCCAGCACGCGATCAATATGAGGCCGTTGCCCCCAAGGTTTTAGCATCACAATGGCAAATCCGGCATTGGGCGAGTTGTTGCCGCTAAGCAAACTGAAGCCAGTGATTTTTATCACATCCTCGACGGCATCATTATCAGTAACCACTTGATACATCTGGTCCATCACCGTCTGAGTCCGATTAAGCGAAGCCCCATCTGGTAGTTGTAAACTGACAAAGAAGTACCCCTGATCTTCCTCCGGCAGGAACGAGGTGGGTAAACGCGTGTAACCCCACCAGGTTGCCAGCCCCACCAGCAGTAGCGCGGCGATACTGAATACCGCTCGGCTACTGATACGGCTGGTCAATGAAACATAACCGTCGCGGGCGCGTTCAAGCCCACGATTAATACCGCCGAACAGACCGGTATCTGCCAATGTGCGCCGTTTCAGCAATACCGCACACAGCGCCGGACTTAAGGTTAATGCATTGATACTGGATAAAATCACCGCCGCCGACAGTGTTACCGCAAACTGCCGGTATAGCTCACCGATAATCCCTGGCAAAATGGCAATCGGCACGAATACCGCCATCAGTACCAGGGTGGTTGCGATAATCGGCCCGGCAATTTGAGTCATTGCCTGTCTGGTTGCTTGCGCCGGTGACAGATCAGGGTCATTCGATAATAAGCGCTCGACGTTTTCCACCACCACAATAGCGTCATCAACCACAATGGTTAGCGCCAGAATAATGGCAAACAGGCTCAGGGTATTGGCCGAATAACCAAAGATATACAGTACAGCGAAGGTGCCGAGCAGGGAGACCGGAATGGTAAGCGCGACGATAAAAGTCGCCCGCATACTTTGCAAAAACAGATACACCACCGCCAATACCACAATTAAGGTTAACGTCAGTGACACTGCGATTTCATGCAATGTTGCGGTAACCGGCAGGGTGGAGTCGTAATTGATTTCATACGTCAGGTCTGGCGGGAAAGAGGCTGATAGCCGAGCCATTTCATCCCGTACCCCATTAGCCACATTTAACGCGTTGGCACCCGGTACCGGATAAACTACTAAAAATGCCGATTCAGCCTGGTTTTGCGCCGCACTGACCTGATAGTTCTGCGCCCCCAGCGCCACGCGAGCAACATCACCTAACCGAATCATGCCGCCCTGAGGATTGCTACGAATAATCACATTAGCAAACTGTTGTGGGTCCGTTAGCCGCCCTTGTCCACTGATGGTCAGGGTTTGCTGCTGACCGGGCACCGACGGTGATGAGCCAATCTGCCCGGCAGCCGCCTGTACGTTCTGCTGTTGTAATGCTGCGACAATATCCTGCACGCTGACATTCAGTGATTCCATCCGTTGCGGATTGAGCCAAACCCGCATGCTGTAATCACGCGCGCCAAATACCTGCACATCGCCGACACCATTGATACGCGCAATGGCATCACGCAACTGAATACTGGTGTAATTGCTGACAAACAGCGCATCATGGGTTTGTTTCGGTGAAAAAACACTGACTCCCAGCAACAAGTTAGAGGCCCGTTTGCGCACGGAAATACCGTTTTCATTCACCTCCGCCGGCAGCTGAGCACTCACCTGAGAAATGCGGTTTTGCACCTCAACCGCCGCCATATCGGGGTCGGTACCACTGGCAAAGGTAATACTTAACTGATAACTGCCGTTATTAGCACTGGTCGATTCCATATACAGCATATTGCTGACACCGTTGACCTGCGCTTCCAGTGGTGAGGCCACGGCTTGTGCAACATCGCGGGCACTGGCTCCGGGGTAGACGGCACTCACGGAAACCACCGGTGGCGTAATATCAGGATATTGTTCCACCGGAATCACATACAACGACACCCAGCCAACAATGGTTATCACCAGTGCAATAACAATGGCAAACTTGGGCCGACGGATAAAGAAATGCAGCATCTGGCCTTCCCCTTAATTTACTGTCAGTGGTGTAGCAACGCTGGCGCTAACCGTCATCCCTGGCCGGACATGTTGTAGCCCTGCCACAATCACTCGTTCGCCCACTTTCAGCCCGTCAGTCACTTCATATTGTTGTTCAAACTGCTCACCCAACGTCACTTGCCGCACATCGACCTGATCTTTATCGTTCACCACCAAAACAAAGTGTCCCTGCTTATTCTGCTGCAATGCGGCAATCGGTATGACAGTAACCGGTTTTGCCATTTCTGCTGCCAGCGACACATTCACCACCCCACCGGGCAGTAATAAATGCCGTGGATTGGCAAAACGGGTACGCAGGGTAACGGTACCGGTCTGTTTATCAATTTGATTATCAACGGACTCAAAAACGCCGAGTTCCGGGTACTGCTTACCATTCGCCAGTTGAATACGAGGAGTAAAGTTGCCAAACGGCAATGTGCTGCTGTCCGCAGAGGGACCTGTAACCGACAACTGATAGGTTGCTGTAATGTAATCTCGTTCATTCACTGCGATAGCTACCCGAATCGGATCAAGTTGGACAATATTGACCAACGTGCCGCTGGCAGGATTAATTAGGCTACCGACATTAAAACGGCTGTGACCAATCTGACCGGTTATCGGCGCGTAAATACGGGTAAAACTGAGCTGTAATTGCTGGATTTGCAGGTTCGCCTGCGCCTGAGCTACCGCCGCGCGGCTGATATCGCGCTGCGCTTGTGCTTCGTCAACTTCCGCCTGGCTGACCGAGCGATTACTTCCCAAACGCTGTAAGCGGGTGAGGTTCACCTGAGCATGATTAGCACTGGCAGTCGCACTGTCTAACTGCGCCTGGGCCTGCGTTACTGCGGCCTGATGCAACGCGGGATCAATTTCATACAATAGAGAGCCCTGCTTGACCATCTGCCCTTCGGTAAACAACCGCGCAGCAATAAACCCTTCGGTGCGGGTCGTCACATCCACCGACTGAATCGCCTCCACGCGCCCCAAATACTGTAACGCAGTATCCGGTGTGATTGAGGTTACGACCGAAACAGTAACCGCAGGCAGCGGTGCTGCTGCAAAAACCTGATGTGTCACAAGACTCAACAGCAAGAGCAAATTCAGCCGAGTCCGTAGGATTCGTGGCACGTAATTGATTAGCGTGGACCAAACCAAATTCAGTGTAACCATGGTCATTCCTTACTCTCGGCAAAAAGTGATAATTTCATAAAGAGCGCGCAACCTTTTGCGGGCCAAAGAGAAGGTAACGTATTACACCTATAATGATAAGAGACTAAGATTATATTCATGTTAGTTTATATTTCTTCTGAGTCTTCACTTCCTGCTGATTAAATGGATGTTTTATCCTATTTAGGATCAGCCTAAATTTTGTAAGTGCCAAGGGAACTCACTATGACGGACTCCAGCCAGCCAGAATCACCATCACGGGCAAAAGGAGATAATGTTTTCTTTGCAAAACAAACTTTACAGGCCATGGCCTTGCTGGTTGGGGCAACCATCATTATTGCAGCGGTAGGCATTATCTATATCGCCTCGCAATTAAATGAACGAGCGACATCTCAAAGTCGTTTTCTGGTAGAAAAAGCCTGGAAAATGCGGCAAGACTCAATAAAAACCCGAATAAAAGACAATGCTTTCTGGGGTGATGCTTATGAACATTTGCATGTAAAAGTCGATCCTGACTGGGCTTTTGTCAGCCAAAATCTGGGGCCGTCACTGTATAGCGACTTTAATTATGAGGGAGTGTTTGTTGTTGATGGGCTAGGAAAAACCCGTTATTCGGTCATCAATGGGCAACTGAAAGATATTAGCCTGCCCGATTGGCTCAACAAAGATATAACCCCGTTGATTGACGCCGCCCGAGCGCGGGCAGACAAACAATATATTGCAACTGAAACCATCGACGTGGCTGGGCAACCGGCCATTGTTGCGGCTGCGGCCTTAACTACTGGTAGTGATCCACGCGTTAAAACAGTGGCTGGAGCACCCTCTGTTCTGGTGTTTATCGATTTACTGACACAGCCCGAGCTAAATACCTTGGGCGAAGATTATGGTATTCATCAACTGCGTACCCCTGAGGATGAAAAAGACGCGGCATCCAGCCCGTCAGTTCTATTATCTGCCAGTGATAACAGCGCATTGACGCTGCATTGGAATCAGGATATGCCCGGCGCGCAACTGCTCAACATATTACTCCCACTACTGACGCTGGTTGCATTGATTCTTGGGCTGACCGGCTGGTTAGTTCTGCGGCGGGCGATGTCAGAAGCACGGGTAGCGGATGAAAACAAATCTGCTTTAATCGCCAGCGAAGAACGCTTTCGTCATGTCGCCGAAGCTGCTACCGACTGGTTATGGGAAACCGATGCCGATTTACGCATCACCTACCTGTCGCAACGGTTTTTGACCATTACCGGATTAAGTATGGAGCGCTGGCTGGGGCGTAATCTTGATTCACTGTTAAATTGCGATATTATCCCGCTGCGCTCTTGGTTACAGCACACCCATCTGACTGAATCTCGCAATGAGTTGCAATGCACTTATTTCTCCGCCAAAGGCGATAAACGCATTTGCCGTATTTATGCCAAACCTATCATCCAAAACAACGAAACCATTGGGTTCCGTGGCACCGCATCGGATATCACCCGTGAAATAGAAGCACAGGAACGGATTCAGCACCTCTCTCTACATGATGCATTGACCGGTTTACCCAACCGTCTGCGAATGAAAGAATTCCTGGAAAATAAGTTACGCCATTTAGCTGCGGCCCCCCACCCGCTGGTTATCCTCAATGTTGACTTGGATAAGTTTAAACCTGTTAACGACACTTTTGGTCATGTTACCGGTGATCTGGTACTGCATCAGGTATCTGAACGCCTAAGAAGTTGTTTGCGTGATCAAGATTTAGTCGCGCGTCAGGGGGGAGATGAATTTGTTCTAATTATCACAGGTCTTGCGTCACGCAAAGAAATTGAACAGCTTTGTACGCGCGTTATCACCCGAATCGAAAGTCCTTACGTGATAAATGATCAGGATATTTATATCGGGGCCAGCATTGGTATTGCACTGGCACCTCAAGACTCAATGCAAGCCGAAGAGCTATTACGATTTGCAGATATTGCCATGTATGAAGCTAAAAACAGTGGCCGTAACCGTTGGAGCTTCTACTCCAGTGAAATGAATGAGCGCCTGATGCAACGCAGTGAGCTAGAGCGTTTTTTACGTCAGGCCGTTAAGCACAACGAATTTAACCTTTATTACCAGCCACGCTACCGTATTGAGGGAACACAACTGACGGGTGCTGAAGCCTTGGTGCGCTGGAACCACCCGATTTTGGGGCTGCTGATGCCGGATCAATTTATTGCGCTGGCCGAAGAGACGGGGCTTATCACCTCAATTAGCGACTGGACCATGCTACAGGCATGTCAGGATGCATCGACATGGCCCTCGTCACTGATTGTTTCCGTTAATATTTCTGCGGTTGAATTCAGGAACCAGCGCCTGATAGAACGAGTGCGCCAAGTCCTGCTGCTCACTGGGCTACCTAGCCATCGATTGGAGCTGGAAATCACCGAGCGGATAATGATTGAAGATGCCGATGGTGCCTTTAAAACCATGACAGCATTGAAAACCCTGGGTGTGCGCTTATCGATGGATGACTTTGGTACTGGATATTCCTCACTGAATTATCTGCGCCGCTTCCCGTTCGATGGATTGAAAATTGATAAGAGCTTTACCGATGAACTGGCCGAGTCACATGAAGGCCAATCAATTGTCGAAGGAATCATTAACCTCGGCCATGCGCTGTCCATGACGGTGACCGCCGAAGGGGTAGAAACCGCCGAGCAGCTCGGGCAGTTACAGACTCTGATGTGTGATGAAGTTCAGGGTTATTTCTTGGGTAAGCCAATGAAACTGGATGATTTATTAGTTCTTATCCGTAATACACATTATGACTGAGGGCCGTTCAGCCGCTGGCGCTCAAGGCGATAGGGCTGAGCGGTAACGCTATTTTTAAGAGGTTAACCGGGGAGAGGCTATACCAGATCGCTTATTTTCAGTTGATAAAGGCCATCTAGAAAAGCTGGAATAAAGCTACCAGGGCCTGCCACCTGCTGAGATACCTGCCCGCCGACTTGTGACATCACCCGGCAAGCCGTTGCCACATGATGTAAACGGTCGCCTTCCAGTGCGCAAAATGCCGCTACCACGGCAGAAAGTGCGCACCCCGTCCCCACTACCCGGGTCATCAGCTTATCGCCACCGGTCACGGCAAAATCACGCAGGCCGTCGGTGATATAATCCACCTCACCGGTAACCGCAACCACAGTCTGCACCTGTAGTGCCAATTGGCGAGCAGCAGGCAGTGCACTCACCGAAGAATCGACACTATCCACCCCACGCCCCATAGTCGCCATACCGCTTAATGCCATGATTTCCGAGGCGTTACCCCGTATTGCCGCCGGTTTTAGCGCTAATAATTGATGGGCAAAATCAGTACGATAGACAAGCCCGCCGACCGCAACGGGGTCCAGCACCCAAGGGGTAGAGGATTGATTTGCCGCCTGGATTGCCGCCAGCATGGATTCGGCCTGAGCGCGGTGTAACGTGCCGATATTGATAAGTAAACTGTTCGCCATTGTACTAAATTGTGCGGCCTCTTCAGCTTCAACCACCATGGCAGGAAAAGCCCCTAATGCCAGTAACACATTGGCAGTGAAGGACTGTACTACCTCATTAGTCAGGCAATGGACTAATGGCGGTGTAGTTTGGAATTGTTGCAAACAGGCCGCCGCCAGTGCATCAGGGTACGGGAGAGGAGCGATTGAAAAGTCAGAGCGAATAGTATTCATGATATCCCCCACCGGCGAAGAAGAAGGGGGACCGTTGTTTATGGACTCAACAACGATACCGCGACTTCCCTCCGCTGGTATAATCCAGATCAGGTAATACGGGTAAAATCTCAGCCATTACGCATTTAGCGGCAGGCACCCCGAGTCAACGAGCTTTATTATTAACACAATTAGCGGTAATCAAACACCATTAGCCATAATCATCACTTATGGCATTTTGACGCAGCGGCAATCAGTGCTTGCCCTAGAGCCAGCCCACCATCACCGGCAGGCAGACGCTGGGGCAGCAACAGTTGGAAATCATGCAGTTGTGCGCTAAGTAACTCACGCAGTAACCGGTTATGTAGCACCCCACCTGAAAAGACAATAGTATCAATACGATAATACTGGGCCGCCTGCCGCGCCAAAGTAGCAAATCCCTGGGCCAGAGCAAAATGGAACGCATAGGCCCGCTCCGCCGGAGTGGCATTATAAGCCAACCATTGCTGCCAGAAAGTGGCTAAGTCCAGTTGGTTATCGCACAGCGGCATCGTCACTGGCGGCACTGAAACCGCACTTTGTCGCGCCAGTGCTTCCAACTGGCAGGCGGCTTCGCCCTCCCAACTTATCGATAGCGGGGCAAGATTGAGTGCAGCCGCTACTGCATCAAATAAGCGCCCAGTTGAAGAGGCCAACGGCGCATTAATCCCCCGCTCAATCGCCCGCGCCAATACCCTACCCTCCGGCTGAGGAATCACCGCACTCTCAGGCAAATGTTGCCAATTGGGGACATAGCGCTGTAACTGGGCCAGCAGGTTACGCCACGGTTGACGCGAGGCCAGATCGCCACCGGGTAGTGCCACTGCGGGCAAGCCACCAATATATTCACAGCTCGTATAATCTACTCGTAGGCATTCACCGCCCCACAATTGACCATCAGCGCCATAACCCAGCCCATCCAATGCCACACCAATCACCGCCCCACCCTCGCGAGGCCAGCCATGCTCTGCCAGACAAGCCACCAGATGGGCATGATGATGTAGCACGTCAACACAAGGGATATTCCACTGTGCTGCCAGGGTTTTCCCTAATTGGTGGCTGACGTATCCGGGGTGAGCATCCACCGCTATCACCTGTGGTGTGAAATGGTAAATATCACAAAACAGCGCCACTAACTGCTGCTGTTGCTGTGCGATATCGCGGTCTTCCAGATCCCCCAGATGTTGACTCAACACTGCATTACCATCACGCAGCAGGCAAAACGTGTTTTTCATATCCGCACCCAGCGCCAGAACTGCTGGCTGCTGGCTAAATCCCGGAGGTAACTCGAAAGCATCTGGCACATACCCTCTGGCTCGGCGTAGCATTTCAGCACTGCTGCCGGTGAGTCGCACTAATGAGTCATCGGCCCGCTGCACAATTTGCCTATCGTGCAATAACCAGTGGTCAGCAATATCTCTCAGGGCACCTAGCGCCTGCTCATTACTCAATGCCGGGGGTTTACCACGGCCATTACCGGAGGTCATCACCAGAGGCCGTCCGACCTGTTGCAGCAGCAAATGTTGTAACGGATTGGCGGGTAGCATCACGCCAATTTCAGGTAAGCCCGGTGCCAGCGCCGTACACAGCGGGCTATCAGCCCGCGACGAAACCAACACAATCGGAGCCGCAGGGCTACGTAACACGCGTAATAACGCGGCGCTATCGTTACTTTGCACGCAGCGTGATAACCAGTCGGCGTGCGGTAACATCACCGCCAGCGGCTTGGAAGGCCGTTGCTTGCGCTGCCGTAAACGGGCCACCGCAGCAGCATTGGTGGCATCTACCGCCAGATGGAATCCTCCCAGCCCTTTGACGGCAACAATATCTCCTGCCAACAGGGCGGCTGCGGCTTGCTCTAGCGCCGCAAAGTTGTGCGCAATCGATTGTCCCTCTCGCCCCGTTAGCCACAATTGCGGGCCACAATCGGCACAGGCATTGGGTTGGGCGTGAAAACGGCGATCGGCCGGATGGTCATATTCTGCCTGACAGGCGGCACATAGTGGGAATTCGCGCATGGCGGTATAAGGCCGGTCATAGGGCATGCGGTGGATAATAGTAAAACGCGGGCCACAATGGGTGCAGTTGATAAACGGGTAGCGGTAGCGGCGATTGGCAGGATGGTTCATTTCAGCCAAACAGGCGTCGCAGGTTGCAGCATCCGGTACAATTTGCGTATCCATCTGCCCGGCACCGCTGTGATGAATCACAAAATCCAGTGGCGGCTGCGCCCAATGGTAGGGCGAGGTGGTGACACTATCAATTTGTGCCAATGGCGGGCAATGACGCGGCAGTGCCTGTAAGAAATCCGCCAGCGCCGGTGATTGCCACAAGTGAATCGTCACGCCCGCACTGTCGTTACTGACATCGCCCCTTAGCGCAAAGCGGTGGGCAAGCTGCCAGATATAAGGGCGGAACCCCACGCCTTGCACCTTACCTTTTACCCGCAGGCAGAGGCCATTTTTATCCACAGAAACTCCTTCACAAGGCTGCCAGCAACCTGTTTTATAGCTCGGAGATTGCGGGGCGACTGCACCGATGGGCGCTTCGACGGCTCACGCCGTTACGACCCATTCGGCACATTTCCCCACTTATCAAATAGTTAATCGCCTGTCACTTCAAGTGCGAATGGGTTCCCAAAAGTCATTGGAGTTACAGGTAGGCAGCAAGTAAGCAAATCCCGATGAGCTGACATCAGTCAGTGATTCGGGTGAGCGAACGCAGCTAACACCCCTGCGGCTTCAAGGACGAATGGGATCAGCAAATACGGGGCAATGGCTCATCCAGAGGCAAATCCAATCTACGCGAAACACCATACGCACCGCATAAGCGCACTTGTTTATTCTCAGTCACCTGCCCGATAACGGCGGCATCCTGGCCGAGTGGATGGTTATGGAGCGCTGTTAATACCACTTCTTGTGTCTCTGGTGACACCACCAGCACCAGCTTACCTTCGTTGGCAAAGTTGAGTGCATCCAGCCCCAGCAATTCGCAAATACCCCGCACCGCCGGTTTCAGGGGGAGATCTGATTCGTTGATCTCCATGCCGCAACCGCTGGCGGCCGCAAATTCATGTAGGATCGCCGTCACGCCGCCACGGGTAGCATCACGTAACGCCCGCACTCCGGGAATAGATCGCAGCGGAGCGATCAACGGTGCCAATAGTGCACAATCGCTCACCAGCTCTGCTTCCAGCCCCAGCCCTTCACGCAGGTTCAGAATGGTCGCACCATGATCACCTAAAGTGCCACTGACAACGATCCGATCACCAGCACGGATCATCGCGGTTCCCCAGTGAATATCTGCGGGGATCACTCCTATGCCGGTGGTATTGATAAAGATCTTATCCGCCGCGCCACGCTGCACGACTTTGGTATCACCTGTAACTATCTGAATCCCCGCCTGCCGCGCGGTAGCCGCCATTGATTGCACAATGCGCGTGAGAACATCCATCGGCAAACCTTCTTCCAGAATAAAACCGCAGGAGAGATAGCGTGGCGTTGCGCCACTGACCGCCACATCATTTGCTGTGCCGCACACGGCCAACTTGCCGATATCGCCGCCGGGGAAAAAGATCGGATCAATGACATAGCTGTCGGTGGATACCGCCAGCCGATCGCCCTGTACGGTTAGATCCGTCAGCGCGATACGCGCCTGATCTTCCCGTTCATTCAGCGCCGGATTGGAAAACTCCGCCAGAAACAGTGATTCGATCAAGCTCTGCATTGCCCGGCCACCGCTGCCGTGGGCCAGAGTAATCTCTTTCTTATTCATTTAGTTGTGACCTTATTAATAACCCAAAGTCATTGGAGTTGCAGGTAGGCGCTGCAAGCGAACGCAGCTCCCCTCAGCAGCTTCAAGTACCAAGGGTTATCGATACTGATAATAAGCGGCGCAGGCCCCTTCGGATGACACCATCAGCGCGCCAAAGGCATTGTCTGGCGTACACTCACCGCCGAACAGTGAGCATTGATCAGGCTTGCAACGCCCAGTCAGCACATCACCACAGCGAGATCGTGGAGAGTCTGCCACCTGCTGCTGCTGTGGTTTGAAACGTAATTCGGCATCAAATTCGGTATAGTCAGGGCTGAGTTGTACGCCGGAATCCGCGATTTCCCCCAAACCACGCCATTCGCTGCTGGCTTTAGCAACAAAAACCTCTGTCATTGCCTGTTGTGCCAGTAAGTTGCCGCTGTCCGGCACGATACGCCGATACTGGTTCTCTACCACACAACGCCCGCTGACCATCTGTTCAAGCAGCATTACTAGCCCCTGCAAGATATCCAGCGGCTCAAAACCGGTAACCACCAATGGCTTGTGGAATTGGTCGCAAATAAAGCCATAGGGCGTGGTGCCAATCACCATACTGACATGACCGGGAGCCAGAAAAGCGTCGATACGCACATCCGGTTGTTGCAGCAAGCTACGCAAGGTAGGAATGATGGTGATGTGCTGGCAGAACACAGTGAAATTGGTCAACCCGAGCCGTTTGGCTTGTTGCAGGGTTAAGGCACTGGCAGGCATGGTGGTTTCAAAGCCGAGGCCAAAAAACACCACTTGGCGATCAGGATTATGCTGTGCCAGCGTCAGTGCATCCAACGGCGAATAGACCACGCGAATATCCGCGCCGCGCCGTTTGGCATCCAGCATCGAACCATTGCGCCCTGGCACACGCATCGCATCACCGTAAGTGCAAAAAATCACCTCAGGATGCGTGGCGATTTCCAAACAGCTATCAATGCGGCCCATCGGCAACACACATACCGGGCAGCCCGGTCCATGGACAAACTCCAACCCCTCAGGCAGCAGTTGATCAAGGCCGAATTTGAAGATCGCATGAGTGTGCCCACCGCAGACTTCCATAATTTGTAGTGGCAAGCGCTGTTGATCCGCGATCTGCGGCAATAACTGTTCGATCCGTTGCAATAATGCGCTCACTAATGCGGGATCACGAAACTCATCAACGTAACGCATCGCGTGCCTCGCTTGCAGCGCTGGCATCCCAATCCAGCCCAACTGCCTGCATATGTTCCAGCGCGGCCAGTGTCTGTTGTGCCTCTTCTTCGTCAAGCAGGCTCATGGCAAACCCAACATGCACCAACACCCACTGACCTAGCAATGCCGCCGGGGTATCGTCGCATACCAGTGCGATATTGATTTCACGCTTCACTCCGCTCACTTCCACCCATGCCAGTTGGTGAATGTCTTCACCCACCGCCACAATTTTGCCGGGAACGCCTATGCACATCGCTGTGTCTCCAGCCATTCCAGCCACAAATCCATCCCCTCTCCGCTACTGGCAGACAGCGCAATCACCTGAATATCAGGATTCACCTGACGGGCATAGGCAATGCACTGTTCAATATCAAAATCCAGATAGGGCAGCAGATCGATTTTATTGATAATCATCAGGGTGGAAGCTGCAAACATATGGGGGTATTTCAGCGGCTTATCTTCGCCTTCAGTAACTGACAATACCGCCACTTTATGGCGTTCGCCCAGATCAAAGCTAGCCGGACACACCAAGTTGCCGACGTTTTCAATAAACAGCAGGCTATCATCAGCCAGAGCTAAACGGTGTGCCGCATCGTGCACCATCTGCGCATCCAGATGGCAGCCTTTACCGGTATTGACCTGAATCGCGGGTACGCCTGTGGCGCGAATACGTTCGGCATCATGGGTGGTTTGCTGATCACCTTCAATTACCGCGCAAGGCACTTGCCCGGCCAGCAGTTGCAAGGTCGAGGTCAGTAGCGTGGTTTTGCCAGAACCGGGGCTGGAAACCAAATTCAGCGCCAGAATATGTTGTTCGACAAAATGCTCACGATTATGGTGAGCTAACTGGTTATTTTTGCTCAGCACGTCTTGCTCGATTTGCAGCAAGCGGCGCTGACCCATGCCCGGTGCATGGCTGCCAGCCTCGCCCTGTCCGTAATGCAGCCCTTGTTGATCGGCATGCACTTGTGGCGCAAAGGTTTCAGCTTCCGGCTGAGCTGATTCCGGTATCGCTACCGGTTCAGGCGTTTTACCGTGGTAGTGATGATGAACATCGCCCTGATGGTAATAATAGTGATGATGGACAATGACCGGCTGCGTGCCTTTGGCAACATATTTATGTTTATGCTGAGTTTTTTGCGGCTGGGCATCGTTGGGGTGGTCATGATGGTGATCATCATGGTGGTGGCCATCGTGATGATGGTGGCCGTGACCATCATCATGATGGTCGTGGTCATGATGGTGACTGTCGTCGCCTTCGATCTTTGTTTCGCCGCTGGCGCAACCACAAGTCGTGCACATAGGAATTCACTCCTTCAGGATTATTCCACTTCTATCTGTTTTACCTGCAAACTGTCACCACTCTCCACTTGCAGAGCATGGCTGCCACAATGCGGGCACCCGGCATCGTGCCGTTCAATCTGAACACTGGCGCTACACTCCCAACACCAGGCTTGTGCGGGTAAATAATTGATATGCAATTGGCAATTAGCTGCCAATGTCTCACGGCTGGCCGCGTCAAAACTAAAACGCAATGCGCTCTCCTCAATACAAGAGAGCGCACCAATCTCCAGCCATACCGCCGTTATTCGTTTGGCCCTGTTAAGCCTGGCCTGTGTTTCAATCAGCTCCAGCGTACTGAGGCATAAACTGATTTCATGCATGCTGATTCGTCATTTGACTAAACAACGCCCGCCGCCGTGGATTAACCGGTGCATCAGCATCGCTAATGGGCAGTGAAAGCACCATGCGAGCGCTCTGTTCTGCCAGAAGCAGCGCCTGTTCCGCTTGCAGCGTGGTGTCCAATGGCGACATCAACGAGCGGCTCAGGTACTGGCCGCAGCCGGCTATTTCGCCGAGCGTAAAACTGATGGTGCCACATGGCAGTGCCAGCATCAGGCGCTCACCCACCACCCGACGCGGCCAGCTTTGCTGCGGCCCCGGTAATACCACTAAACTCAGCATCCACGGGGTTAATAACGCCCCCACCCATTGCTGCTCAAATAACTGAAAGCCACAGGCGCGTAGCGGTATGTGGTCACGGTAGAATGGCAAGCCGCGCATCTCATCCGCGGCAATCTGGCTAAAAACCTGCTCCAGCAAAGGTGCCGGGTTTTGCGTCAGCCCGATAATGCCAGCGTCATCAAGGAAATCAGACATGGTCTTGCTCCCGCGCGTTGAGCGTAATTCCGCTTAAGCGCAATGCGACCAGAATCTGTTCCAGCGCGGGTTCCATCGCCTGTATCACCGTCGGTGTCAGGCCAATTCTTGGCGCCAGAGATTCTGGCACCACACCCACCAATGTCAGTTGGCGCGGGGATTCACCGGTCAGTTGCAGTGCCATCAGCACATCGCATAATCCTAACTGATGGGGCGAGACTTTGCGGCTGAACATAGCCGGTATCTCTTTATCATGCAGCACCGCGACACTGCCCGGAGGCTGGCCGGTGAATACCGCATCAGCAACAATCAAATGTTCGCGGTTTGCCATCGCTTCCATCAGCTCTAAACCGGCGGTACCGCCGTCCAACACCTCAACACCTGGGGGTATCTCAAAGCGTTGTTCCAATGCTTCAACCAGACGTACCCCCACCGCTTCATCGCTGAGTAATAAGTTACCTATACCTAATACCAAAATCCCCATCACAGCACCTTGACTTTGGTCACTTCGTTGCCCGTTGTATCAACAATATGTACGGCACAAGACATACACGGGTCGAATGAGTGAATGGTCCGCACCACTTCGAGCGGTTTGGCCGGATCAGCAACCGGTGTACCCACCAGCGCTTGTTCGTATGGCCCGGGTTCGTCATTGTAGTTACGCGGGCCGGCGTTCCAGGTGGAGGGCACCACCGCCTGATAGTTGGCGATTTTGCCGTCTTTGATGACCACCCAGTGCGACAACATGCCGCGTGGCGCTTCTTCAAAGCCAACACCGCGGATTTCGCCAGTTAACGGAATATTCGGTTTGATAAAGGTTTCTACGTCGCCGGTACCGATATTGGCCACCAGCGCCGTCCATTGCTGAGCCAGCGTTTCATGCAGCACGCAACAATGCACTGCGCGGCCAATGATGCGACCCAGCGTCGATGGCAGTTGATCTTGAGTGATAGCCTGCCCGCTCAATTTCTGATAGGCCGCGCCAATATCGCTGAAATGCTGTTTAGTCGGCGCGTGGTCAGCCGCCAGACCGCACATCAACCATGCCAGCGGCCCAACTTCTACCGTTTTGCCGTAGAAAGTTGGCGCTTTTACCCACGAGTATTTGCCCTCTTCCTGCCAGCCGGTGTAGTTCGGGTTGGTTTTGCCCTCCCACGGTGCCAGCGGCTCGTCATCTTGATACCAGGCATGTTTGCCGCTCTCGGCAATCCCTTTGATCAGATAAGGATCGTTATGGTTGGCAATCGGCCGGAAAGTACCCTTATCCAGATAGCCGCCCGGCAGCAGGAAAGTCTCCCCTTTGCGATCGGTCGGTAGCTCCGGCACGCTGAGATAGTAATCCGCCCCTTTACCCAGATTGAGCCAACCTGGATAGTGGGCAGCGATCACCGCCGTGTCCACTTTATAAACTTGCTCGATAAAACTGCCCAGTCGGTCGATGAAGGATTTCACCAACATCAAGCGCTCCAGATTAAGCACACTTGGCATATCTAGATTGATTGGATTGGCAACGCCCCCTACAGCCAGATTCTGAATGTGCGGTGTTTTGCCCCCCAATACCGCCACAATGCGGTTGGCATCGCGCTGGCACTCCAGTGCTTGCAAATAGTGCGCTACCGCAATCAGGTTCACTTCTGGTGGCAACGCCATTGCCGGATGGCCCCAGTAGCCGTTGGCAAAAATGCCTAACTGCCCACTGGCCACCAGGTCTTTGATTTTCTGCTGTACACGGCTGAACTCTTCCGCGCTGTTCAGTGGCCAACTCGATAAGCCACTCAACATGGCGGCCGCCTTCTGTGGCGAAGCTTGCAGCGCGGAGGTGACATCCACCCAATCCAGTGCTGACAGTTGGTAGAAGTGCACGATATGGTCATGGATGCTGTGCGCGGCCAGAATCAAATTGCGGATATGTTGCGCATTGACTGGGACTTCCATCCCCAGCGCATTTTCCACGGCGCGCACCGAGGCGATAGCGTGGATGGTGGTACATACGCCACAAATACGCTGCACAATCATCCAGGCATCGCGGGGATCATTGCCTTGTAAAATTTCTTCCATGCCACGCCACATGGTGCCGGAGGACCAGGCTTTAATGACCTTGCCGTCCTCAATTTCGCAGTCGATCCGCAGGTGTCCCTCAATGCGGGTGACGGGATCAATGGTGATGCGTTGGCTCATGCTTTACCTCTGTCTGATTATTCTTATGTAATTGCCCGTGAGCAGGCAGCACCGGCAATAGCCGAATCAATAAAATGTAGGCGCAGACCTCAATGGCGACAAAGCCAATTGAGATCAGGATTTCACTGGTGGTTGGGAAGTAGTTGTAGCCACCTCCGGGGTTAAAGGCCAGTAGCGAGTAGTTGAGCCGCCATAGCGCCGCGCCCGCAATCATGCACAGCGCACCGATAAACAGTAAGCGGCTATCTTCTCTGGCCCGCCGGATACGGAAGATGATGAGCGGCAAAGTCATCAGTCCGATTTCAGCCCAAAAGGCGATAGCGTAGCGGTCGAAATGCAGCAGATAATCTATTTTGTGCCGCACTACCACTTCACCCAAGCGCAGCAAGACAAATAGCAGCAGGAATAGGTCGATAATGGTGGTCAGCCGGGTAAACAGCGGTGCTTCATTGGCACCTCGCCCACGCAGTCCGGCCTGCACCAAAGAGCCTTCAAAGATGACAATAGAGAAGCCCAGAATGGCGGCGGTGAGCAATGAAAATAGCGGTAACATTTCATAGCTTTGCCACAGCGGATGAATCTTCGCACCTGCGGCAATCATCAATGAACCCATTGAGGACTGATGCATAGTCGGCAGCAGCGCACCCAATGCAATGACGAAAAACATCACTTTGTTCAGCCGCTTGAGCGAAACCTTCCAACCGAGGCGTTCAAACAGTGCGGGGGCAAACTCCAGCGCCATTACACCGATATAAATGGTCATACAGACGGCGGTTTCGAATAATACCGAATTGACGTTAAAGTAACCGGGGATAAAGAAGTAAGGCAGGTTCCAATAGCGGCCAACATCAATGGTGATCGACAATCCCCCCAGCGCATAGCCAAATAAACTGGCTAACAGCGCCGGGCGTACCAGCGGGTGATATTCGCCCCGGTTAAAGACATAAACCGCCCAGGCCAACGCCCAGCCGCCACAGGCCAAACCGGTTCCCACCAATAAGTCGAAAGCGATCCAGATCCCCCACGGGAAGCCGCCGTTCAAATCACTGACTGAACCCAGCCCGAGCACCAAACGTTTAACTATCAGCAGCGCGCATAACACCACAAAAGGCGCTAGCAGCATCACCGGCCAACTGACCAGCCGCCCACCCAATGGACTGGATTTATGCATCGTCATCTGGACCGTCCTTTTTATCGTGCGTGTCGGCATCACTGTCTTTGCGCTCATCGCGGGTATTGCGATGCACCAGCGCCGTCACACCGGCCAGTACCGCCAGCGGCAGGATCATGCCTTTGTACAGGGTGTGCTGAACATGCTCCGAACGCGCACCGGTTGCCAGTTCTGCCAACGGTGGCAAATCAAGTTTCTCGGTCGGAATACCCGCCAGTACCAACACCTGCGTACCACCGCCCTCTTTTTCGCCGTATACGTGCGGATCATAATGGGCAACCGGATGCTCGTATGTGTCGTTGGCACTGAGTGTCTGACGTGGGAAACGATAGTTCTCACCCGGTGTTAACGTCAGCCGCCGTTTGGCTTCTGACAGCAACGCTTCTCGGGTACCAAATATCACCGCCCCGGTCGGACACACCTCAACACAACCAGGCAAACCGCCTTTGTCGAGCCGCTCCACCCCTTTCTGATTACACAACTCACATTTATGGATCTTGCCAAAGGGATTATCGTAATCGTATTTCGGCACATTGAACGGGCAGCCAACCATGCAGTAGCGACAGCCGGTACAGATATCCGGGTCATAGTGAACGATGCCGGTTTTGGCATCTTTGCGCAGTGCGCTGACCGGGCAGACGGAAACACAGTTGGGATCAACGCAATGCATACACTGCTTTTTGATATAGGCGTAACCATCTTCCAACTGATCTTTATGGATACCTGCACCACTGGTCCACACCTGAATAATGTTGTTGGTATAGGGGCTAAGTTTGTCGTTATTTGACCAGATAGCATCACCACCGGCGTAGGTTTCACCGTGCGCGGCAAACTCGCTGTGATTAATCTGTTGGCATTTACTGACACACGCCTGACAACCGACGCATAACGTCGAGTCATACAACATGCCAAGCGCACCGGGGATCGGTGGTCGGTTTTGGACCTCAGCTTTACTGCTGGGGGAAAGTCCCGCCAGCAAGACACCGCCCGAGGCTAATTTGAAAAAGTGACGTCGGTTCACGGCTATTCCTCCCGCGATGAGTGATCGTCATCTTTACGGCGCTGCTTCTGTTGCCGCCCCAGCTCACGCACCGTCATCAGGCTGACACCGGCAACCAATCCCACCACCCCACCCAGCAACGCGGTGGCGGTGGTAGAAACCTTGCCACCTTCCACATTATGGATCTGTGGTTTTTCAGCGCGTGGTGTTGGGTTTTCGACATTGGCTAATTGAGCAATGCTTTTGGTAAAACCAATCCCCTCTTCGTTACAGCCGTAGCACGGATGACCGATGCCGACCGGCCAGATGCCACCACCAACATCGCAGAACTCTAGGGTTGGACAGTTACCGTAGGTCTCCGGCCCCTTGCAACCAAGGTGATAGAGGCACCAGCCCTGACGATGCCCTTCATCACCAAACTGACGGGCAAAACGACCGGCATCAAAGTGCGGGCGACGCTCGCAGTTTTCATGGATCAGACGGCCATAGGCAAAGGTAGGACGGTTCTTGGCATCCAACGCCGGCGGCCGCCCAAAGGTAATGATATGAGCGACGGTTGCCAGGAAGTTATGCGGATTCGGCGGGCAGCCGGGAATATTAATCACGGTTTTCCCCGGTAGCGCCGCTTGCAAACTGACCGCGCCGGTTGGGTTGCCACCAGTGGCTGGCACGCCCCCCCAGGCAGAACAGGAGCCAATGGCAATAATAGCTGCCGCATGTTCCGCCGCTTCGCGAATATGCTCGACAATAGGTTTGCCCGCCACCATGCAGTAAATCCCACCATCTTTCAGTGGGATAGAACCATCCACCACCAGTATGTACTTCCCTTTATGCTGTTCAATAGCGCGGTGCTTATTCTCTTCCGCCTGCTCACCAAATGCTGCTGACAGCACTTCGTGATACTCCATTGAGATAACACTGAGCAGCAAATTCTCCAGGGTGGGATGCGTTGAGCGCAACAGTGACTCGGTACAGCCGGTGCACTCCTGAGCACCAATCCAGATGACCGGCGGCCGTTGTGGTGAACCGACCATATTGGCAATTTCTGCGGCAGCCTTACTGCTGAGCCCCATGGTGGCAGCCAGCGCTGCACAAAGCTTCATAAAATCACGACGGTTAACGCCATGCTGGGAAAGCATGTTTTTTCCCCTGTCATTATTATTATATTGTTCACATACCCGATACTAATGATGGGTATATCCCTATAAAAAGCATGGTCTTATATCCAATAGATTTCGAAATGCTGGGCGGCCGCAAACGAAAGAACCCCGATGAACTTACATAAGTAAGTGATTAGAGTAAGTGAGAGCAGCCAACACACCTGCACTTTGAAAAAAGATGAAGGATATTCTGTTAATAGTTTGTAACTCTGCAAATATAATTAAGTTGATCTTTATCAATGGATAATTGATTGAGTCTGAAAGGGGTAAATATCTGTGAACTAAAACCGTTTCAGCAAAACATTTCATTTGCCAGAAAATAAAAAATCTGTCAGGAGGTAATGCGGAGGATGCAGATGGAATTCAATATCATTAACCCAAAATAGTAAATTAATGTAATGACTTTAATTATATATTACTTACTTTAGTTATTTAACTGGAAATGGAAATTCCATCCAACTTAAAGATGAAATGCATCATTTACCTTTTTTAAGTGAATTTAATTGATCATCAGAATGTAATTTGCCATTGAAAACGTTGAATTAACACACTTTGAAATACGGTCAAAATGCGACAAACCCTTGCGGGGCCTGACGCTTGTCGATACTCACCACCAGCGGTAAAAATCTGTACGAAAAACAATCTTTAGGTCGCCATGTTGGTATCAATTATTAACTAAAACTGATTTTTTTAACATTTCATTAGGTCATTATTCTACCTAAAAAGTGTTAAGCATTAGCCCTTCCCTGAACATTTTATAAAAAATGAAACCAACCAGACCTGCGGATATAAATCATACAAGATGATTAGTTATTAATTTAATCATTATTCCTAGTGCGAATTGTTAAATCAGCCAGAAAATCGGATTCTTATCAATTTCATTCAGTTTGAGAACTCTAACAGACTGTTTTGTCATTTTTAATGATAAATCTTAATGTTACAAAATGGATCATGGCGATGACAGTGATAGCGAATACTTGCCAGAGGGACAATCTGTTATAGGTGTATTAGGTTATAAATTTCACTTAACGCAGAGTTAAATGTGTTTCCACTGCCGTGATTTTACTTTCGCCGGTAAATTGTCGGCCAGAGAGACGATAACATGCCCTCTGATTGGGGCTAATCGTCCTATAAAATTTGAGTTAACTCTACTTTTTATCTATCTATCAATTAATAAGCAAATAAGTCGTGCTATGATTATTTTACCGGTCAATATTCAATCGGTTATAAGTTAGCAACTTCAAGTAGGAAGGGTCTTTATGATAAAACCATTCATTGTTGTAACCCTCGCCATCGCCACTCTCAGTGGTTGCGCCAATAATAATACCCTTTCGGGCGATACTTTTAGCAGTTCTCAGGCCGGCCAGGCTCAAGCTGTAACTTACGGAACCTTGGTTTCTGTCCGTCCAGTCACTATTCAGGGCGGAGATGGGAATAATGTTGCGGGTGCGGTCGGTGGGGCTGTGGTGGGTGGTTTTCTGGGTAACACCATTGGCGGCGGTACTGGTCGCCGTCTCGGAACCGCAGCAGGTGCCGTTGCCGGTGGCGTAGTCGGCCAACAAGTCCAGAGTATGATGAATCGCAGTAGTGGTGTTGAACTGGAAGTGCGCCGCGATAACGGTACCACCTTCCTAGTGGTTCAAGCTCAGGGCGTTACCCAATTCCAACCGGGGCAACGTGTCACCATTGCTACCCATGGGAATACCGTCACTATCACACCACGTTAGGTTTTGCCGCCTGAACTCAGCGTGTAGGTATGGCAACTTAAGTTAAGTCATTGTATTAAAAAGCACCGCCCAGTCCTGAAGGTTCGAGGGTAGACTGGGCGGTGAAAAGATGAACATAACTATCCGGCTTTTTTCGCTGCCGGTTTCACTACATTCTCTCCGTGGTTGCCAAAGAACTGATATAAGGTGTCTGAAGCCGTTTTGGTTAAGACCATAATTTCAATACGGCGTTTTTTAGCCGCAAGAGGTTCGACTGAGTCCAATAGCATCTGATCAGCCATCGCATTGATTTGTAATACCCGACCGTCATCCAGCCCGCCTTTTACTAGCGCTTTATGCGCCATCAAGGCCCGCTCGCCAGACAAGTTCCAGTTGTTGTACAACACCTGATCACGGTAGCGGGAAGCATCGGTATGGCCGGTAATAATGATTTTATTGTCCATCTCATTAAATGCCGGAGCCAACTCAGCCAGTAGACGGCTGAAGAACGGCGTCAGTACAGCGCTACTGCGCTGGAACATATCGCGCTGCTTATCATCCTGAATCAAAATACGTAGCCCTTGTGGCACCACTTCCATTTGCAGGTTGGATTGCGCATCGTAGGCAGAAGTAATTTGCATAATGATGCGTGATAACTCTTCCATTTCTTTACGTGATTTATCCACCACCTCTTCCAGAGATTGCTCCGGTTCCGGCACCTCAACTGCCAGATTACTTTTGGTCTCTTTCGCTTGCTCCTTACCATCAATGCTGTCAGAGAACTTGCCGCCGCCACTTTTGCTTTTAGAGGGAATTGAAATAAAGGATTGCTGCGAAAAGATGGTTTGCCCATTCAGTTGCGCCACAATCTCTTGCCGCTCCTCTTCTGATACCACCCCGACAATCAACTTTGTGGTGGTAACCAAGGGTGCTGAGCGAATTTCTGAAGTGTCGGCCCGCTTTACCTTGGATGCACTGCCGGGTAAACAGATGGCGATTGATGCCGACCTTAATGCCGGGTTAATCAATCAGGAGCAAGCGCGCTTGCGCCGTAAAGAAGTGGCCAGCGAAGCTGACTTCTACGGTGCGATGGATGGAGCATCCAAGTTTGTTCGCGGTGACGCCATCGCCGGTATTATGATTCTGGTGATCAACGTGATCGGCGGTATCTGTATCGGTATCTTTAAATACGATCTCAGCGCCAGCCAGTCGTTTCAACAATATGTATTGTTGACCATTGGTGACGGTCTGGTGGCACAAATTCCGTCCCTGTTATTAGCAACCGCGGCGGCAATTATTGTCACTCGGGTGAGTGATGGCGGTGACATGACTGATGAAATTAAAGATCAGTTGTTGGCAAAACCGACTATCTTGTATGCTGCGGCATTCGTGATGTTCATACTCGCCATTGTGCCGGGGATGCCCCATCTTGCCTTTCTCAGCTTCACCGGATTACTCCTGTTCGCCGCTTGGCAGCAAAGTAAAAAAATTCAGCAAGCGGATGCTGAGCCCGATCTTACAATCCTCGACCAAGCCATTTCTGAAGATAATGCCCTGAACCTCAACTGGGAAAATATTCCGATAGTTGAACCTATCGGCCTGAATTTGGGCTATAAGCTGGTCACACTGGTCGATGAATCAAAAGGCCGACCGCTGATTCAGCGGCTGCGAGGGGTGCGGCAAATCATCTCCGAAACCTGCGGAATTCTATTACCGGAAGTCAAAGTACGGGAAAACTTCCGCTTAAAACCGTCCCAATACACCATCAATATTAATGGTGTCAAAGTCGCCGGTGGCGATGTTTATATTGATAAACTGATGGCGATTCCAACAGCGGAACAATACGGCGAGGTTGATGGTGTACTGGCAATCGATCCGACTTACGGCCTGGCCGTGGTATGGGTAGCACCGGAAGATAAGCCCACGGCACTAAACTTCGGTTATCAGGTGGTGGATTGTGCCAGTGTGGTCGCGACCCATGTGAATAAAGTGGTACGTGACCATTTATCTGAACTGTTTAATTATGATGATATAACCCTATTACACCAACGGCTTGAGTCGCTGTCGCCACGTTTGGCTGAAGATTTGGCTGGCGGATTGAATTTTAGCCAATTGCTGAAGGTGTATCGTCAGCTATTAACCGAAAATGTGTCGCTGAAAGATATTGTCACCATCGCCACCACCTTAGTAGAAAGTGCCACTATCACCAAAGATTCACTGCTCCTCACCTCAGATGTGCGTTACGCATTACGTACCGGTATCGTCAATGGTATCAATGGCGATGACAAAAACCTGGCGGTTTATACCATTAATAACGAATTAGAAAATATGTTGCTTGGCTCGTTGAATCAGGCGCAGCAAGCGGGGAAAGTGGTATTGGATAACTTCCCAGTCGACCCAAATATCCTGACCCAGTTGCAGCAGAATATGCCGATCATTAAAGAGCAGATGAAAGCAGAGAATCACCAACCTATTTTATTGGTAACCCCGCAATTGCGGCCATTAATTGCACGCTATGCACGACTATTCTGCAATGGGTTGAATGTGTTGTCTTATAACGAAGTGCCTGATGATATGGCGCTGAATGTGATTGGTACCTTAGAGTAAAAGTAGATGAGCCTCAAGAATGAGGCTCATTAATTCCTACCGCTTCAAAGGCAAAGGGGATAATTAGTTATCCATAAAGGTCTGCTGCCATTCAACAATCGTTTTGGGTCTTTTATCTTTATCTTCAGGCACATTGGTAAAATAGTGAACCCGCAGCGTGCCATTTTTTTCAGGCGCAACATACGCGGCCCACATCAAACCGGCACGGTTATACATAATGATTGATGCACGCTTATTGGCTGCACCTCGCACCCAGGTGGATAATACTTTTGCCCCCCGGTTATCCCGGTCATTGCTATAAATATAGACGTTGGCTGAGGCGACAAACTGGGCGTAATGGTCGCCGACTAACTCACGGAAAAGTTTATCGTTGTTGGTATCAGTAAAAATACCGACCGAGAGTAAGCTCGGAGTCTCACGCGGATCTTTTTCAGCCCGAATATACTGCCCGTCAATAAAGACATCTTTAGGCATCGAAATTCGGCAACCCCAACTGCCATTGCTGTGCACCTGAATTGAACCATCTTTTATCGGGATCAGTAATAACCGGCAGCTTGCTGTATTTTCAATAAGATCAACAACCGCCAACCCTTCAATTTTACGCGCTTCAGCTCTAAAATTACCGGTATTCTCACCGGACCAGGCGCGGCTATCGATACTAAATCCCCACTCAGCAACCCGGGTTATTTTGATAACGCCCCCCCGGTCATTCCCTTTGGTGACATTCCACCACTGCCCAGCCCAGTCAAATTTTTTGTCAATATCAGACATGGAGGCAATGCCCTGAAAATAGGCGCGCTGAATACAGCTATCACTGGTACAACTGTTAAGGGATTTTTCCCATATTTGTCGTTGCTGATACACTGTTTCTGTATCATATTTAACCAACATGGACTGATAGATATCGCTAAATGTCTGATCCAGCCAGTGTAAATCCTCATTACCACATACAGTATATTCAACCGGTGTCGCTGCACGCTGGCAGTTAATGGCAAAAGATGACGATGAAATAATCATCGCCAGTAAAAATAAAATGCTGCGAAAGTAAGCAACTCTCATTGTTTAACCCGATTAAAACATGAATTTTTTTATTATTGAAAGCTAATAACAACCTAGCTCACTATATCGTTTTTGTGGCTAAATACCTAAAACTGGTAATAGAAAACCACCAGACGGCGCTGACTCTTAGCGCAATCCGGTGGCTGTTCTCTACTATTTATTACGACAATAATTGTTATTTATTAAATTGAATCAAAGCGTAACTAAGAATGAGTGGCTTGCATATTATCTGATAAATTAAAAACAGAGACCGCTTCTGTCAGTTGCCGTGCCTGTTCTTCTAACGAGGCAGCCGCAGCGGCAGACTCTTGTACCAGAGAGGCATTTTGTTGTGTGACGCCGTCCATCTCGGCGACAGCTTGCCCAATTTGACCAATACCGCGGCTTTGCTCATCAGAAGCAGAGGCAATCTCGCCCATAATGTCGGTTACATTGGTCACCGCCTGCACGATGCTATTCATCGTCTCCCCTGCTTCAGATACTTGCTGTGAGCCAATATTCACTCGGGATACCGATTCACTGATCAACCCTTCGATTTCTTTCGCCGCTTGTGCACTACGTTGGGCCAAATTACGAACTTCACTTGCTACTACCGCAAAACCGCGCCCCTGCTCACCAGCCCGGGCCGCTTCAACTGCTGCGTTCAGTGCCAGAATATTGGTTTGGAAGGCGATACTGTTTATCACACCGATAATATCCGCAATACGGCGTGAGCTTTCCGTAATACTGCTCATAGTGGCAACGACATCGTTGACAATCCGCCCGCCATTTTTCGCTGTTGCAGAGGCATTCTCAGCCAACTTACTGGCTTGATGGGCGTTTTCAGCGTTCTGTTTCACCGTTGCATTCAGTTGTTCCATACTGGCCGCGGTTTCTTCCAGTGCCGCCGCTTGTTGCTCGGTACGGGAAGAGAGATCCGCATTTCCTGCTGCAATTTCACCGGCTCCGGTATAAATCGCATCGGTACTGTTGCGAATGGTTGATACCGTATTCACCAAACTATTTTGCATTTCACGTAAGTAAGGGATCAGTTGCCCGACGCAGTTACGGCCAAACTCAGGCATTGGCCGGCCTAACTGCCCTTCAGCTAAGCGTTTAAAGTGCACCTTGATCGACTCCAGCGGACGCACCAAATAACTGACGATATAGCGATCGGTTAAGAACAGAATGATAACACCGGCAATTAATGCAGCAAAAAGCGCCCGTTGACACCAGTCGACTAATGTCTCCACCCGCAAACTGGCAGCCTCTGTTGCAGTATCAACCGCAGAATTGTACTTCTCGACGGTAGCGCCAAACTCTCGGCTTAATGGTGGATAATCTTTGTTAAACAAATTGTTATAATCTTCGAAGCGATTCTCGGCCACCGCTTTAGCCATCGGTTCAATCCCATTACTCAATAATGTTGACCAGCTTTGAATAGTTTTATCTGTCAGTAATGGATCCATCGACTCATGAGATTGCAGTTTAAATTTCGCCAAACTCTCTTGGGTATTTTTTAGTGCTACACCGGCTGAAGCCAATTCACGATCAGCATCGGCAGTTGCCCCGCTTTGACGATATGCCGCGGCACGACTTAAACGAGTAACCACACGAAAATATTGGTCATTACCCCGATTAATAATATTAATGTTTTTTTGTTGGTTAGAACTCAGATGTAATGAATGCGTCAATTGGTTAAGTGAAAATAATGTAAAGGTCGAGACACCTCCCCAAAGCAACAAAAATATAACAAGAATAGATAATAACGCCATCCTGATGGTGATATGTTTTAGAAAATTCACGGGAATACCCCTGTGTCTTATTTTTTTAGTTTATTTCCTTGAGATTTCAAGGTGTTTATCGCTGATAATCCCCGCAGGGAAAAAGGTTAATTATCAGGACTCATCACCAAAATAGCATGAAACCAACACAAAAGATCAAGATAACCGATCAATATTAAACAACCGATTGATTTCACCTATTAAAATGTAAATAACGTTCGATAATCTTGATCGAAAACTGATTAACAACGTTCAGTAGTTTCCACATTATATGTATTTATTCTGAATATAAATACAGCGCCCCATTACCTATTAACTCTTAGAATAGTTAGCCAATCAATTAATTTACTTACAGATAGAGAATTACCTGTTTTTGCAATTGCAGAATTAAATATCTTATTAAATGCGATTGGGCGAGATAAATAAAATAATAACAAAAATCCATATCAAACCATCAGGCACGTGATACAGCAAAATTTAACTATTTATTTGCTATGGTTGATTCCGTATTTTTTTAGCAAGGAAACCAGGCTGGGGAAATAACAATTTTATTCATTGCAATATAGGCATGTGCTTAGCACGGCGACGGTGATACTAAAAGAAGAGCGGCCAACGATCACTGGCCGGTATTACACCTTAATTCGCGCTAGCCGCAGTCCCCAGAGGCTGGCTGAATTAGCTTAAACCATGCTAATGAGTCATGGCCAGCATACGACCGATCGTCCTCTAAATGGTTTGACTGGTGCGATATTTCGCTAGGTTTCCTGTCTTGGAGATGAGCACGCCAATCCTCCCTTTCACTCACCACATTGCAAATAGTAATAGGAATAATAATTACTACCATTCATTTTATGGCATGATAAATTACGACCTAGCACCGTTAAATAGAAAGAGAAAACGCCGTTATGTCCCACTATATGCCTGCCTGTAAAACATCCCGTTCTCTGCCTGCCCTACTGGGCTTGCTGTGTCTGACATTTTGGTTATCCGGCTGCAAACCCGCGGAGGAGAACAACGCATCAGCGGCAGACGACAACTCACCAGCATGGTCCCGGACGGTGGAAACGGCTAAAGGCCCGGTCACATTAACTCAGCAACCTACACGGATTGTTTCCACCAGCATCACCATCACTGGCACCTTATTGGCGATCAATGCGCCGGTGATTGCCAGTGGAGCGACCGCGCCCAGCTCCACCGTCGCAGATAATCAAGGGTTCTTTACTCAATGGTCGGCTGTCGCACAGGCAAAAAAACTGGTACCGATATATCAGACTGAGCCAAACGCCGAAGCTGTTGCCGGCATGAACCCTGACTTAATTATTATTTCTGCCACCGGGGGGGATTCGGCAGTGAAATTGTATGAGCAGTTATCTGCTATCGCGCCAACCTTAGTGATTAATTACGATGATAAAAGCTGGCAAGAGTTAGCAATGATATTGGGGCAGGCAACTGGCCATGAAACCGATGCGAAAGATGTGATTGATAAATTTGCCAACCGGCTCAATGAGGTGAAACAGAGTATTACCTTACCACCGCAGCCAACGTCGGCTTTTGTCTATCAAGCCGCCGGTAGCACCGCGAACTTGTGGACTGAAGACTCGGCACAGGGCAAATTGTTGCAGGAGCTGGGCTTTAGGCTCGCTGAAATACCTGAAGCCGTGAAAGGTAACACCAGTATGGGACATCGTAAGGATATTATTCAGTTAGGTGGCGAGAAGCTGGCTGAAGGTCTGAACGGTGAGACTATTTTACTCTTCTCCGGTGATCAACCGTCAGTTGATGCATTGAAAAGTAATAAATTTTTAGCTCATATTCCAGCGATTGAGCACAACCGTGTTTATGCCGTGGGTTATGACACTTTCCGCTTGGATTATTACAGTGCGAGTAATCTGTTAGCCCGAATTGAAGGGATGTTTAAACCTGCTCATTGATTGGGTAAGTCCCGCTTCTGACGTTGAGCGCATTCAGGAATGTGACCGAGCAGACTAAATTTCCCCCTGCGTTACCACAGCGATGCATTCTAACAATAATGCGTGCTAACATATCTCACCCAAATAATAATGATAATCAAATCGATAACAATAATCATTTGTTAAAGAAGAGTTACAATGCCTGCTGATTATTCTCCAGATCAATATTCAATAAAACCGCTGACACTGGTGTCGACGTCAGAGGTACCAACAGCGCGCCGACGCGGGCTGTTGCTGCTGTTCAGCATTGTTGTGTTGCTATTGGTCATGGCTGCCAGCCTGATGCTCGGTGCCAAAGCCATCCCTTTCTCCGTGGTCTGGCAGAGTTTGCTCGGCACAGAGCACAGCGCCGATAGCATTTTGATCGTTGAATCACGTCTGCCGCGAACCTTGATTGGTGTACTCGCCGGTGCAGCGCTGGGGCTATCGGGTGCAGTCATGCAAGCCCTAACCCGTAACCCACTGGCTGACCCCGGTATTCTTGGCGTCAATGCCGGAGCCAGTTTTGCCGTCGCCGTCGGGATCATTTTTTTCGGCGTTAATGCCATCCAGGGCTATATTATTTCCGCTTTTATCGGTGCGATGTTAACCACACTGGTGGTGTATTGGGTCGGTGCTCAGGGCGGCGGGCGCGTTAATCCCCTGCGCCTAACACTTTCCGGTGTCGCGATTGGCGCTGTGTTAATGGGGATTTCCTCTGGCATATCACTGACACATCCACTGGTCTTTGATCGGGTGCGCTTCTGGCAGGCAGGGTCATTGGATATCCGCAGTATGTCAGTGGTATTGGCCGTCACTCCGGCAATCCTGCTCGGCGGTGTGATCTCCCTGTTGCTGGCTCGGCCACTCAATGCGATGCATATGGGAGAGGATCTGGCGGCCGCGATTGGGGCCAGAATTATCCAAACCCAATTTTGGGCGGTCATCGCCGTCACCTTGTTGTGCGGTGCCGCTACCGCAGCCGTTGGCCCTATCGCCTTTGTTGGCCTGATGGTCCCCCATATCGCCCGTTGGATTGTCGGGCCGAATCAATGTTGGATTCTCCCATTCACATTAGTGATGACACCTATCCTGTTGCTGGTATCTGACATTATTGGCCGCTTCTTGGTGCCGGGCGAGTTACGGGTTTCCGTCGTAACGGCATTTATTGGCGCGCCTTTGCTAATCTGGCTAGTTCGACGTAACAAAAGGATGACCGCGCTATGAAGTCTGTCACCTCGCCGTGGCTATTTGGTCGCCCCGATGGCGCGATAAATTTACGCATCCGACCACGCAGTTTAGTTGTTTGCAGCCTGCTGCTACTGGCCTGTTTGTTGGGCGCACTGCTGGCATTAATGGCGGGAACTCTGGCATTAATGCCTCAACAGGTACTTAATGCCTTGTTCGGGCAAACCCGCGGTGCAGTGGATATTATCGTCAATCAATGGCGCTTACCCCGCTCAGTAATGGCGCTTATTTTTGGTGCCGCACTGGGTATCAGTGGCGCAATATTTCAGTCATTAGTACGTAACCCACTCGGCAGCCCTGACATCATCGGCTTTAATATGGGTGCCTATACCGGTGCGCTAGTAGCGATTACTCTGTTTAATGGGAACTATTTCGAGATTGCCAGCAGCGCCTTGGTTGGCGGCTTACTGGCAGCTATTGCGGTGTATCTGCTGGCATATCGACAAGGGATTCAAGGTTTTCGGCTAATTATTGTCGGCATTGCCATTGGCGCGATGCTCACTGCATTCAATACCTGGCTGACAATCACGGCATCACTGGAGTCAGCGATGACTGCCGCGGCTTGGGGGGCGGGGTCATTGAATGGTCTGAGCTGGGCTAAGGGCCTGCCATCACTGATGTTTATCTTTGCCGCGACGATAGCCGCAATGCTGCTTAGCCGCCGCATGCCACTGCTGGAAATGGGCGATGATGCCGCTGGTGCCTTAGGGGTTCCCGTTGAGAAAACTCGCCTGAGCCTGATGGCGATTGGCGTCATTCTAATGGCCGCCGTCACCGCCGCCGCCGGGCCTATCTCCTTTATTGCATTAGCCGCCCCACAAATAGCACGGCGTCTGGCGGGCACATCTTCAGTGACGTTAACCACATCGGCACTGATGGGCGCCTTATTACTGGTTGCCGCCGATCTCTGCGCCCAACACCTATTTCCACCTAATCAATTGCCGGTCGGCGTGGTTACCACCAGCATCGGCGGCCTGTATCTTATTTGGCTTTTAATCCGGGAGTCCGGGCGATCATGAGTATTGTTACCCCTGCAGCCACCCTACACCACAGCGTTTTTTCCTCCCGCTTACAAGCCGACGCCCTAACACTGGGCTACGACGGTAAGATAATCAGCCAGAACCTGAGCATCTCCATTCCTGATGGTGAATTTACGGTGATTGTCGGCCCCAATGCCTGTGGTAAATCAACGCTGCTACGCGCACTGAGCCGTTTGCTGAAACCGCAAGCAGGTCAGGTAATTTTAGACGGCAAGAATATCGCCAGCATTGATACCCGGCAGGTGGCACGTCATTTGGGTTTGTTGCCACAAAGTTCGCAAGTACCCGACGGTATCAGCGTGTTAGATTTGGTGGCGCGTGGCCGTTATCCCCATCAGAAGTTATTACAGCAATGGACACAGGCCGATAAACTGGCGGTCAATAATGCTATGCAAGCCACCGGTGTCAGTGAACTGGCTGACCGATCAGTGGACGCATTATCTGGCGGGCAACGCCAGCGAGTATGGATAGCTATGGTATTGGCACAGCAGACGCCACTGCTGCTGCTGGATGAACCCACCACCTATTTAGATATCGCCCATCAGATTGATTTATTGGAGTTATTCAGTAACCTTAATCAGCAACATAACCATACCTTGGTTGCTGTTCTGCATGATCTTAATCATGCCTGTCGTTACGCTACCCATATTATCGCCATGCGCGACGGGCAGGTAGTTACACAAGGTCACCCGCGCGAGGTGATCACAGCAGATTTGGTCGAACAGGTATTTGGTATGCCGTGTTTGATCATTGATGATCCGGTTTCACATACACCATTGGTGATACCGAAGGGGCGATTTAAAATTTAATCCACAAGCGAGCAGAGAGCGAGTCTGCCCTCTGCTCGCCGAAGGCGGTTAAAACTCAGTCGATCAGGTTAACAGACAGCGTAATCCATCAATCAAGCCCCCCCGCCAGCATAGAGCATCATGCCCACCCGCATAGACTCGATACTGCAACCGATGCCCTGCCTGACGAAGCGCTGCACTCATGGCTTGATTGACCTGATAAATCACATCTTCACGGCGACCTGCTTCCATAAAGATATTCAATGGCTGACTCGCCCCCAATCCCTGATACACCTGCTCGGTCAGCCAGCCCTGACGTTCAGCAGTCCCCGCCGTCAGTGCCTTGAAATTATCAACATCAGGCCACCAGAACGAACCGGACTGACTCAACACACAACCAAAACGCTGTGGCCAATGTAATCCAGCGTACAACGATGCCAACCCGCCAAAACTCTGCCCGGCCACCACAGTACGAGACGCTTGTTCCGTAAAAGCCTGTTGCAATGCAATCTGCGGCAGTAATTCTGTTTGCAATGCCTGCCAGAAATCCTGATTACAAGGCAGCTCTTGCGAACGATGAGTCTGGTCAATGATGTCAATCAACACATAGACGCTAGCAGGTAAATGCCCTGCGGCGGTTTCACTATCCAATATGCCAAACACCGGCTGCCTGAGTGCCCAATATTGGCCATCCAGCAAGATAGCCAATGGGCGTTCGGCTTTATCTTCAGCACCGGTTGTCGTTGAGTAAATCCACACATTGCGACTATTGCCCAATAACTGACTGTGCCAACTAATCAGTTGTAAACGTTGCGGTTCGGCGGGCAGAATTTTACCCGCATCGATTGGCTGCCAGGCCGTTTGCGGCAAAGCATCGGCTAAATGAACCGCAGAAAGTGGCATTCCGCGATAACTGCAATGCGCGGCGATCGGGTTTAACGGATCGTTCTCAGCGAGATCCATCAATGAGATCCACCAATCGCGCTGTGCCTGACGCTGTTCTTGCGGATTACCGGCCGGCAAATTCAAACATTTCTCTGCTGAGACGGGAATAAAGCTGTAACTGCCACGAAAATCAGACTCTACCTCTGCCTGCCAATACCAAACATCCGTCTGGCCCAGCCGAGTGAGCGATTCAGGATTAACACTATGATGATCTGTCACGCCGTTAACATCGATATACACGCAGCTATATACCGAATCACGCGCCTTTCCTTGTCGGTCGCGCCACAGGAAAGTCAGCTTTACTTTGCCAGCTGCTGCCGGTTCAGTAAGGGGCGTTCCCCATTGTGCGATGCGCTGCCACCATGATTCACTGCCCGCCGAAGGATCCTGTAATAACTGCTGACTCTCTGGATATTCGCTCGCCACTCTCACACGCTGCCCTCTTTATGTCATCACACCGGTCACGGTCTATTTATGATTACGTCTTTATTCATTGATAGCGCGGCGACTGTGCGCCATCACAAATGGATATAAGACTTAATATATATAAGGTTATTACCTAAATACAAATAATATTGAGAAGTATTATTATTTGCAATAACATAGTAAGCATTCTCTCCAGTGTGCCAGCCTATCATCGTAATTTAGATATGGCCGATGTGCTATGCGACGGTTATTGGATTGGAATATAACGTTTTTTTGTAAAAACCAAGCTAAATAGAGGCAAATAAAGCCCGGTTGGCATCAAGAACCTGACGTATGAGGTTCAAATACTTTCCATTATTGTACTTCCAGGTAGGGATAAATCATGTTTGATATTTCTGGCAAGAAGATACCAACAACATTGCCATTTCGCGCAGGCTGCACAGCAAAGACCTTATTATTCACCACCACCTTGATACTGATACCGTCACTCAACGCATTAGCGGCCACTGCGGCTAAAGAAGATAAATTAGTGGTTGTCGCCAAACCGGGCAGCGGCCAACAAGATGATGGTTTCGTCGCTAAAAACAGCGCCACCGCGACTAAAACTGACACACCACTGATCCGCACCCCACAATCAGTTTCAGTTATTACCCGCCAGCAAATGCAAGATCAAGGAGCGGCTTCTGTGGCACAGGCCCTGCGCTATACCGCCGGTGTCGTGCCGGAATACCGTGGCGGCTCGAATATGAATGACGAAGTGATCATTCGTGGTTTTGGCTATGCCCCGCGTTTTCTCGATGGCTTAAGCTACAACTCATTAGGTGGTGCACGCCGTGGAGGCCAGATAGACCCCTGGCTGCTGGAACGAATTGAAGTAATCCGCGGCCCAGCATCAGTGCTTTACGGCCAAGTGAACCCCGGCGGCCTGATCAATATGGTCAGTAAACGCCCAACAGCGGAAAGTATTCATAAAGTGCAGGTGGGTGCAGGCAATAATAGCCTGGCTGAAGCAGCATTCGACTTCGGTGGCGTGTTGGATGATGAAGGTAAAGTACTCTATCGTTTGAACGGGCTTGGCAGAACACAAGATGATGCCGTAAATACCTTTAAACAGGAGCGTTTTGCTATCGCCCCGGCATTAACCTTTATCCCGAACGAAGACACCACCTTTACCTTACTGACCAGTTATCAGAAAGAACCCAAAGCCGGTTCACGTAACTTCTTGCCAGCCACTGGAACCGTGTTTGGTACTGCATACGGCCATATACCTTACGATTTTAACGTTAGCGACCCGTCATTTGATCAGTCTGAACGCGAGCAGACCTCTGTCGGTTATGCCCTTGAGCATTATATCAATGACACCTTTAAATTCCGCCAGAACCTGCGCTACAGCTATAACAAGCAAGATTACAAGTATCTGGTCTTTATGAATTTGCTGCCAGATAACCGCACCATGACTCGCCGCCCGCAAATCGAGCGCCAGACCATGGCTGAGTTTGCCGTTGATAACCAACTGCAAGCTGATTTCTGGACCGGGCAGTTAAACCATACGGTGCTGACTGGGCTGGATTACAAACGTAGCCGTATTGATAGTCAGTTCTTTATGGGCACCGTGCAGACAAAATACAATCTGGATTGGGTATCACCTGTCTATGGTCTGAATATTAAAGAGAGTGACTTGTCACTCAATAGCAGTGATCTGACCAAACTCGATCAGGTGGGGGTCTATTTACAAGATCAAATTGAACTGGATAAGTGGAATTTCCTCTTATCCGGACGCTATGACTGGTCACAGTTAAAAACGCTAAGCCGCAAAACCGCCACTCAGGATCAACAAGACGACCATGCCTTTACCGGCCGTGCTGGTGTGTTGTATGCCTTTGATTCAGGTATCTCGCCGTATATCAGTTACAGTACTTCATTTGAACCTAGCACCGCCAAAGGCGCGCCGGGGACTGGGGCATTGGACCCGGTTACCGCGCGTCAAGTTGAGCTTGGCCTCAAATACCAGATACCGGGCAGCAGCACCTTGTTGACGACCGCATTGTACGATTTACGCCAGAAAAATATCAGCCAATACGACCAGGCACTGGCCTACAACGTCCCAATTGGTGAAGTGCAATCTCAGGGGATCGAAACGCAGTTAAACAGTGAGATTAACGACAATATCAACCTGATTGCTGCCTATACCTACACCAAAGGGAAAGTGCGTGAAACCAAAACACTGGCTGAATTAGGCAAAATGCCAGCCCGCACACCAAGCCATTCCGCCTCACTGTGGGGAATGTATACCTTTGATAAAGGAGTAGTCGATGGCTTATCCACCGGTGTTGGTGTCCGCTATATCGGCACCAGTTGGGGTGATGCCAAGAACAGCTTTAAAGTCCCGGCGGTGACATTGTATGACTGGATGATGCGTTATGAACTGGGACAAGCTCTGCCAGCGATGAAAGGCATCAGTTTGCAGGTTAACGTCAACAATGTGTTCAACAAAGAATATGTTGCCAGTTGTGCACAGATGGCAGCTTGCTTCTATGGCAGTGGCCGTGTTGCCACCGCTACTGTCAGTTATGCCTGGTAAGGCTTAGGCTTATTCAGCCCACGCCGATTGATGCATAGCGGTGTGGGCTAATAACTCAGCGGGCGTTGGATAATAACTTAAAGAAAAGTAAATATTTCTTCTAATCAACCCCCATTGCGACTTCAGATATCGAAATAAATAGAATAAATTCAGCATACTAACGTTTTGGTAACCTTTCATTTCACTCAGTGCAACCCGATAAAACCATTCTAAAAACGGGGAGATGGTCCTATACTCGCTGGCAGCATTATTTAATATCACCACACATTCAGGTTAAACATGCCAGCATTTAGGGGAGTACCACAGCTTATGCACCGGATGCGCGCCAGTAAAATGCGCATGTGCGGTATGCTGCTGGTTGCCTGCTGGCTAATTCTCAACGCACAGTTGGCCATCGCCGGCCATCAGTGTGATATTGCCCCTTCTGCCTCGCCGGTATTTACCCAGCATCAAGGGCATATACAGCCTGACCCTTTAGCAACAGAAAACCAAATGCACGACATGCCATCAATGATGGATATGTCTCATGGTCAGGCGCAAGACTCCTTATGTGAAAAACACTGCATCCCTGACTCTGTCCAGTCTGACAGCGGCATGTTGGTGCTGGCAGCCTTACCCACCAATACGGAGTTAGTATTGGCTGATAGGCAACAAACACCACGCGTCCAGCGCGTTGACTGGCATACCCCCCCCATTGTCGGCCCCCCCACTGAAATCGCTTTCTGCCGCTTTAGAGAATAGATCCAGACATAAATAACCGTTTTCTTCAGGCCACTTAATCGTGGTGTGTTGTGCTTATTCTATGTTTTGGAGTTATTGCTATGCGTATCTTATTTAGCGCTGTATCTGCTGTATTACTGTTTTCTTCTCCGCTGTTCGCCGCCAGCCCGGCCATGAGTGAAAATAGCCCGATGTCTCATGATAGTCATACAATAATGGCGGATTCTGCGCCAGCAGAGAGCTATCACTCCCAGGGCCAGATAAAAACCTGGCATGCCACCCGCGTATCTATTGCTCATAGCGCCATTCCGGCATTGAACTGGCCACCGATGACCATGATATTTGACCTGCCGGAGAGCCTGGCCGCACAGCCATTACCCGCAGGTACATCCGTGACATTCAGTTTCCGCCAGACCGAACAAGGCTATCAGCTAACGGCTATTTCAGCACAGCGGCCATAAGGCGGGATAATGATGACCCCTTTACTGAATCACCCACAGCAGGTGCGCCCCACGGCTGCGCTGCCATTCGGATTTACCGCACTGTTAATGGCGGCACTTTTCACTCTGCCAGCGGTGAGCTACGCGGCAGATATCACACTGGAACAGGCGCTGATCTCCGCTGAACGCTACTCGGCTGAGCTGTCAGCTAATCAGCATCAGGTCAATGCACTGGAGAATATGGCCAGTTCAGCCACGCAACTGCCCGATCCAAAATTGAAGTTTGGTATTGAAAACCTCCCCGTCGGCGGCAGTAATGCCCGCCGCTTCACCCGCGAGGGCATGACCATGCAGCGGGTCGGTATCATGCAGGACTATATCAGTAGTGATAAGCGACAAAGAAAGGCTGATACCCTGAGTGCTGAAGCGCGCAAAACGGCAGCAGGCAGTGAAACTATCCGCACCAGGCTGCAAAAAGAGACGGCTCAGGCGTGGCTTGATCTCGCCCTGACCGAACAGGCGGTGGGCGCAGCGCAAGTGCTGGTAAAAGAAAGCGAAAAACAGGTCGCATTGCAACGGGCCGGTGTTGCCAGTGGTGGTGCATTACCCAGCAGTGTATTGGATGCGCGCCTGACGTTATCTGCCATGCAGGATAGATTGACCACCGCACAACGTGATGTTGCCTTGGCACAAACCCAATTGACGCAGTTAACCGGTGTAGAGGTCAAGCATATCAGCGGCCCGTTGCCTCCTTTCGCCCGCCTATCGGCGGATATCACCGTGTTGCGTGATTCCATCCAACAGCACCCTGAAGTATTGCTTGCCAGCCGTGAAGCTGACGTTGCCAAAGCCCGCTCCGCACAATCAGCCATTGCCGCCACACCGGACGTTGGGATCGAAGTCTATTACGCTAAACGAGCTGACGAGTATGACGATATGGCGGGCGTCATGATCACTGTTGATTTGCCACTATTCCGCTCACAACGTCAGGATAAAGACTATGCCGCCGATGTGTCGCGCTCAATGGAAGCCAACGACCAGCTTACATTACTCACCCGCGACCACCGGGCGCAACTCGATACTCTGCTGGCGCAATATCAGGCCACACAGCAATTATGGCAGCGTCAGACTGATGAAGTTATACCACTGCAAAAACAACGGGTTAAATTGGTTATGGCGCAGTATCAGGCCAATAAAAGCGATTTAAGCAGTGTGCTGGAAGCACGGCGCTCCCTGCTCGATAGCCAGCTCAATACCAGTAATGCCGCCAGAGAGTTAGCCCGTACCTGGGCTGCCATCCGTTATCTGACCCCGCAGGAGAGCATGCGATGAAAAAGCTATCTAGTTTGACGCTGGTGGCCGTCGCCGTGATCAGTGGCGTTGCCGGTTATCTGTTGGCTAAACCCACCTCAGAGCACTCCACCACGGCAGCCATAGTGGTTGAAAAAACACCAGCAGAAAATAGCCGTAAGGTGCTGTATTGGTATGATCCTATGTCCCCCGGTCAGCGTTTCGACCAACCTGGCAAATCGCCATTTATGGATATGGAGTTGGTACCGCGCTATGCCGATGAAGCCGTAGCGCAGGGCGGCGTTAGCATCAGCCCCCGCCAACAGCAGAATTTAGGCGTGCGCACTGCCGCGGTGGAAATGCGATCACTCAACTATCGTCTTGCCGGTTACGGCACAGTGGCAACCGATGAGCGCAGCGTGCAGGTTATCGCGGCGCGGGCTAACGGCATTATTGAACAATTGTATGTACGCGCCAATCAACAACCGGTCAGTAAAAATCAGCCATTGGCGCAATTATGGGTTCCCGATTGGAGTGCCGCGCAACAAGAGTATCTGGCAATCCGCACCTTGGGTGATAGCCAATTAACGGCCGCCGCTCGCCAACGGCTACAACTGCAATTTATGCCAGAAGAGGTGATTCGCAGTGTCGAAAAAAGCGGCCAGCCGCAAACGCGGGTCACATTACGATCTCCGTCTGAGGGTTATGTGAGTAAGTTGGATATTCGGGCCGGTTCACAAGTGACTGCGACACAATCACTGTTTGAGTTAGCCAGCCTTGATCCGGTATGGATAGTGGTGGACTATCCGCAATCACAAGCCAGTTTAGTCACTATCGGCAGTACGATTGCCGCCACGACCGCCAGTTGGCCGGGTGAAACCTTCCACGGCACCGTCAGCGAGCTATTACCTAATATGGATCTCGCTACCCGCACCTTAAAAGCGCGCATCGTCCTGGAAAACCCGCAACAAAAGCTGAAACCGGGCATGTACCTGAATGTACAATCCGCGCCAGCAGATAATCTAAAACCGGTATTGGCTATTCCACAAGAAGCCTTGCTGATGTCAGGCAATAGTAACCGGGTGCTGCTGACTGAAGCTAATGGCTACTTTAAGCCGGTGGATGTCAGTACCGGGCAAACTCAGGACGGCTGGACAGAGATAAAATCCGGGCTAAACGCCGGTCAGTTGGTGGTGACCTCAGGCCAATTCCTGATTGATTCAGAAGCCAGTCTGCAAAGCGCTCTGCCACAAATGGAGGATACCCCCGCCTTAACTGAGAATACCACGCCAACAGCGAATAACACTGCCGTAGCACCTGTTGATATCTACTCGGTGCAAGGAACAGTCACCGCTATCAACGGCTCAACAATCACCTTATCCCATGGCCCGATCGCGGCGTTGAAATGGGGAGCGATGACGATGGACTTCCAACTACCGGCAGAGCCGTTATCACCGGAAATCGTTGCTGGTAGTCAGGTTAATTTCACTTTCACTCTCAATGAACAAGGGGCACAAATCCGCCAAATCCAGCCGGTAACAAGCAATAGCAGCACCGATACCCACAGGAGCCACCTATGATTGCCGCCATTATCCGCTGGTCACTGCGCAATCGGCTGTTGGTACTGCTTGGCGCGGTGATGATGGCCGCGTGGGGAATTTGGTCACTGCAACAAACCCCGCTGGATGCGCTGCCAGACTTGTCAGACACCCAAGTGATCATCCGTGTCAGTTATCCTGGTAAAGCACCACAAGTGGTCGAGGATCAGGTGACTTATCCACTGACAACCACCATGTTATCAGTACCTGGTGCTAAAACCGTACGCGGTTTCTCGATGTTCGGCGACGCCTATGTCTATGTGCTGTTTGATGATGGCACTGATCCTTATTGGGCACGTTCACGGGTGCTGGAGTATCTCAGTCAGGTGCAGGCTACCTTGCCGGCTGAAGCCAAAGCCTCGTTGGGACCGGATGCCACGGGGGTGGGTTGGATCTATGAATATGCCTTAATCGACAGAACTGGCAAACACAGTCTGGCCGATCTGCGTGCCTTGCAGGATTGGACACTAAAATTTGAGTTGAAAACAGTACCCAATGTCTCTGAAGTGGCCAGTGTCGGGGGCATGGTGCGCCAATATCAAGTCGTTCTCGACCCGGAACGGATGCGGGCGCTGAATCTATCCCATCAACAAATTGCCAGCGCCATTACTGATAGTAATCAGGAAGGCGGTGGCTCGGTGCTGGAAATGGGGGCGGCAGAATATATGGTGCGCGCCAGCGGTTACCTGAAAACGCTGGATGATTTCAGGAATATCGTGATCACTGCTCGTGCAGGTATTCCCATTTTACTGTCCGATGTCGCTACCGTGCGGATGGGGCCAGAAATGCGCCGTGGCGTGGCGGAGCTTAATGGTGAAGGGGAAGTTGCCGGTGGCATCATTGTGATGCGCTATGGCAAAAATGCACTGGAAACCATTAACGGCGTGAAGGAGAAGCTGCAACAGATTCAGCGCAGCTTACCGGCTGGGGTAGAAATCGTACCGGTATATGATCGCTCACACCTGATTACTCAGGCCATCGACAGCTTATCATTCAAATTGCTGGAAGAGTTTTTAGTGGTGGCGGTGATCTGTTCACTGTTTTTGTTCCACTTCCGCTCAGCATTGGTGGCTATCATCACCCTGCCCCTGGGGATTCTTGGCGCGTTTATCGTCATGCACTATCAGGGGGTCAATGCCAATATTATGTCGCTGGGTGGGATAGCCATCGCCATCGGGGCTATGGTGGATGCCGCGATCGTGATGATCGAAAATATGCACAAAGTGTTGGAGCAATGGCGGCGAGATAACCCGGGGAAAACACCGGTCAGTCAGGATTACTGGCGCATTTCAGAGCAGGCGGCCATTGAAGTCGGTCCGGCGCTGTTTTGCAGTTTACTGATCATCACCTTATCGTTTATTCCGGTATTTACATTACAGGCGCAAGAGGGGCGGATGTTCTCTCCGCTGGCTTTTACCAAAACCTATGCCATGGCTGTTTCGGCGGGGTTAGCCATTACGTTAGTACCGGTATTAATGGGCTATTTTATTCGCGGCAAAATCCCTGATGAGAATGCCAACCCCATTAACCGTGGGCTAATCGCCCTTTATCATCCGGTGTTAACCGCCGTACTGGCGCGACCAAAAACTACATTGGCTATCGCGGGTATATTACTGCTGGCAACCCTGTATCCATTAAGCCGTCTGGGGAGCGAGTTTATGCCCGCGTTGGATGAAGGTGATTTACTGTATATGCCTTCTACACTGCCGGGGATTTCGGTACGCGAAGCCAGCCATTTACTGCAACAAACCGATCGTTTGATAAAAACCATACCGGAAGTAGCGACAGTATTTGGTAAAGCCGGGAGAGCAGAGACGGCAACAGATCCGGCCCCTCTGACCATGATCGAAACCACCATTCGTTTTAAACCCAAGGATCAATGGCGGCCTGGCATGACCATGGACAAATTGATCGAAGAACTGGACGCCACCGTCAAGGTGCCCGGTATCGCCAATCTGTGGGTGCCTCCGATCCGCAATCGGCTGGATATGCTCTCTACCGGCATCAAAAGCCCGGTTGGGATCAAAGTGAATGGCAAAAATGTGCACCAAATTGAGCAGGTGGCACAGCAAATCGAACAAGTGGTGCGCAAAGTACCAGGTGTGACTTCGGCCCTCTCAGAACGACTGGCAGGTGGCCGCTATGTGGATATCAACATTGACCGTCAACGGGCCGCTCGCTATGGCGTTTCAGTAAAAGAACTGCAATCACTGGTAGCAACCGTGATTGGCGGGCAAAACATCGGTGAAACCATTGAAGGGCGTGAACGTTATCCAATCAACCTGCGCTACCCACGGGAAATACGTGATTCACTGCAAAAATTGCGTGATTTGCCGGTAGTGACTGCCGGTGGCGGGCAAGTCGCACTGGCGGAACTGGCCGATATCAAGGTGACAGAAGGCCCACCGATGCTGAAAAGTGAAAATGCGCGCTTATCTGACTGGGTCTATGTTGATCTGCGCGGGCGAGATTTGAAATCAGCCGTTACTGAAATGCAGCAAGCGGTGGCACAACAAGTGGAACTGCCGGAAGGCGTCTCCCTTAGCTGGTCTGGGCAGTTTGAATACCTGGAACGGGCAACAGCAAAACTGAAAATTGTGTTACCGGTTACCCTGATGATCATTTTTGTCTTGTTGTATGTCACGTTCAGCAGTGTCCGCGATGCCGCATTAATCATGGCGACGCTTCCCTTCGCACTGATTGGCGGGGTGTGGCTGCTGTATGGCTTGGGGTATAACTTTTCCGTTGCCGCCGCGGTGGGCTTTATCGCCCTGGCCGGTGTGGCCGCTGAATTTGGTGTAATAATGGTGCTGTATCTCAATCAGGCGGTGAAAAAACATCAGCAACCCGGCATTGCTATGACGGCCAGCCAGATGAGTGCAGCTATTCATGAAGGCGCGGTGCTGCGGGTGCGACCAAAAGCCATGACTGTCGCCACTATTATGGCCGGCTTGCTTCCCATTATGTGGGGCGGCGGGGCAGGGTCAGAGGTCATGCAACGTATTGCCGCACCGATGATTGGCGGGATGGTGAGTGCACCACTGCTTTCGATGCTGGTTATTCCTGCGGTGTATATGTTGCTGCATAAAAAAGATAGTCAACAGCAATAAAACTCTCATCGCCCTTACTCTTGCCAGATAAGATTGAGGGCATTCTCACACTTTCTTATAACCTCTCAAATCAGCGAGTGCGACGGAAGGTTAAGTTAATTCGATAAGCGCCGGTCGTAGCGGAAAAACCGGCTTTCAATGGCAGTACACCGTGATAGTTCAAACGGGAAGGCCCACCCCAGACCACAACATCCCCTTCCGTTAATAAGACTCTCTGGCATTTAGCCTCACGCGTCAGCCCACCAAATTGAAATACCGCAGCTAGCCCCAGCGATACCGAAACTATTGGCTGACGCAGATCCAGCTCATCTTTATCCTGATGTAATGATAATTTAGCCCCTGCCTCGTAGCGATTTATCAGGCAGGCATCTGGCTCAAATTGAGAGAAACCCGCTTGTTGCGCGGCATCAACAGCTAATGTCATAAAACTTGCCGGAATGGCAGGCCAGCTTTTCTCAGTCAAAGGATCAACCGGGCTATAGCGATAACCTTGCATATCACTCACCCAACCAACCTGACCACAATTACTCATGGCAACCGACATCCGGTAACCACCGGGGGTGATGAGATGGCGAAAAGGCGCGGCAGTGGTGATAGCAATAACATCAGCAAATAATAATGCGGCCTGCTGCCGTGCATAATGATGTAAAACAACCGCACCGGGCGCTAACGTTTCAATCCAGGGATCATGAGGCAACTGATCAAATAAATCCATGGTCATAAAGGTACCTACTGTAGTTATCACTGTTTAGCGATTAAGACTTTAACAGTTTACTCTTCACCCCACACACTATCACTTGCGATCAATTCATATCGGTTAGCCCAGTTGTTATCGCCCTGCCAGAGAAATTTATCCTGCCAAATTATCGTCTATTAACTTTCGCCACCAATAAAAACAAATATTATATTTAATAGAGTAAAATTATAAAAATGAAAGACTAAAAGCAAAAACAGAAGAATAATAGCAAACTAAATTTATTTAACTCTTTAAATAAAAGGAAAAGAGAAATTCAGGTAAGAATATGTAATGAAACATAATAAACAACACCACAACAAAATTAATTAACTTCTTGTTAAGAATAATTATCAAATGCAAAAATACACACAAATAGCCTTTAAAGAAGATTGAGAATTAGAATAGAGACAAAGCATGGCACTCTTAATAATCTTAAATTACTGAAAGAACACATAACGTCTTATATAGGATAGGTAACCATCAGTATGGAGACAAATGAGATTATGTTTAAATTAGAAGGAACGGTGCTATTTTCCCCTACGCAACGTTGCTTAAATGGTCCTGACGGTTCGGTGGTAATATTAACTGAAAATAACCTTAGATTTTTACAACTGCTACTTAGTGGTGTAACAGAAAAAGAGCAGATTATTAATCAGGTATGGAAAGAACAGCGCGGAGCTGTAAGTGAAAGTAGCTACTATGGGCAGCTCTATATGTTGCGAAAAGCATTTCTTCAGGTCGGGCTGAAAGAATCACTTATACATACCATCCCACGTAAAGGTGTCCGCTATACCGGTTCTGTTAGTCAGATTGTCATCAATGATGAAGCTGAACAACAAATGCACGCAGACCCCCTTATCACTGCTGCATCTAATAAGGAGCAGCTTGCGCCAGTAACCCAACCATTCAAGCCAGGGGCTAGCGTAATATCACCTATCGCGACACAACAAAGTTTTTTACACAGTTACCGTTGGAAGAAACTTATTTCTCTGTTGGCCTTTTTCTCTTTCTGCTGGCTCTCATTTCTCTCAACGCTAATTATTATTATCTTATTTAGTGGGGATAAACCGCACTTCTGATAGTGATAATAAGATGAGGGTGATTTAAAAAGATTAAATAATGGTAATAAAAAGGCCAGCAAGCGAAAAAAAACGTTAAATAGGTGTCACTACCAGCAAGGCTGATTATATCAAGTCGGATAGTAGCTAAATAAAGAGCAGTGACTCTTTACATTTAAAACTTAAAAATGGGGAATACTCCCCTACCATTTAACAGGAAAACGAACATGATGGATTTAATCAATAAAGGTTATGTTGCTACTCGACTTAAAACCCGAGGATTTCTGAAAGATACCCGTGGTTCTATTATTGAGTACGTTATGGTGATTGCATTAGCGGGCGTATTTATTACGTTAGCAAGGCCAACCCTAATCGAGTTAGTAAATGGGGCCGTTGCTAGTGCTAGAACAGCAGTATCAGCGCCAGGGGGCTAATAGGGGTAACAGCGTCGCACCGTCATTCTAATATTTATCAGGATTTTCACATGGCAACTTATCGTTGCCATGTTTTTGTTTTAGGAAAAATGATGGATATAATAAAATCATCCTTAATAATACTGCTAGTATTACAGCTACTGTTCGTTTGTTATAGCGATATATGTAATCGAATTATCAGTAATAAATTTATCATTTCTATTATATTCAGTTCCATAGCATTGGGGTATACAACAAACAGCACGGTTAACATCACCATTCCACTTTTTTCCTTACTAATGGGCTATATAATATTTCATTTTAAACTTATCGGTGGTGGCGATGTAAAACTCATTACTGCATTGCTGCTGGCACTCACCGCAGAACAATCACTAGATTTCATTATCTATACCGCCATTATGGGCGGTGTGGTAATGATAATAGGTTTATTGATTAACAAACACGATATTCAACAACGAGGGGTTCCCTATGCTGCTGCAATTACCTCGGGTTTTACATTGTCGCTATTCACCTAAAATATCAAGCCACATTAACTTAATAATGACACAAGGTTATTTTAATGAATCGTAAGTTTCTTTTATTATTTTCAATTTTGATTGTCGCCATCGGGGCTGCCGGCATTATGATCAATACCAAGCCTGATGTGCATACACCCTATAATTTCGTCGATTTAAATAAAGAAAAAGAAGTTGAGATTGTCCTGGCACAGTCAACACATGATCTCTCTTCAGGTACCCTACTCACTCAAAACGATTATGCACTAAAAGCCATCATGGTACCTGAATCAAGTGAATTAATAAAAAGCAACATATCAGGAAAAACAGATATCAACAGTCATTTATTGAAAGTAAACCTTGTAGCGGGTTCTTATATTACACCCGTAGTTTTGGCTTCACCCGATAGTAATGAATTCAATTACCTTAATTTAAAGAAAGGTGAAATTATTTATAAATTCACTATTAGTCAGAAAAATGGGTATTTGTTAGATACATTGCAAGTAGGTGATTCCCTCTCATTTCAATTAAGAGTGCTTGAGACAGATAAAAATAAAGGCATGAGTAGTGGCACAGTCATTAACACGAAAGAATTGAGTGATAAAAAAAGTCAAACCTTTTCGTTGAATGAAATCATACCCGCCATGAGAATAATAAGAATAAAAAAGAATTCGACAGACGAATTACCAGAAAAAAACAACAAAAATCAAAAGACCGGAGAAGTCGTAACTGGTTATATATCCGTCATAATTAAAAGAGAGGAACTTGACATCATTCATATCGCAGAAAAGTCGGGAGATATCGTTCTGGCGCCGAGTATAGTTACTGGCAATAATCAATCAACAAATATATATGACATCATACCTAAACTACGCATAACAAGAGAGCTAAGAGGATGAGAACACCCAGGCCAGAATATATCAGTTGGAATAAACTGTTTTTACTCTTCGCCATTGCAACCTGCCAAATAGTTGTCAATCATGCATATGCCAAGCCTGTTTATTTATCATCAGGCGAGTCATATATAATAAAAACAGATGAGGCGATTGATACTGTTTTTGTCTCTGCCGCTGCTATTGCTGATTATGAACTGGTTGGTAAAAATAGCATTATTGTTTATGCAAAAAAAGAAGGAATAGCAGAGTTTATCTTATTTAATAAAGATAATAATCCAATGATAAAAACTGCCGTCATGGTAAATGACATCATTACTTCAGCATATCAGAGAATAAAAATTGAATATCCTGATAGCAACATAGAAATCAATAAAATTGGTAATGGCTATCTGCTGACGGGTAAGGCAGAGTCAGAAGAGGCGAAAGACACTATTGCAGCTATTGTCGGTGAAGCAATAAACAAGAAAAGAGAGAAAAATCGCGAAGACCAACATTTTAATAACCCTGATTACTTAGGGGTAATTAATAAGATTAAACTCCCTGAATCTAACCAAGTAAATGTGAAATTAACCATTGCTGAGGTGACTAAAGACTTTAGTGAGAATATAGGGGTAGATTGGAGCAGTATCAACGAAGCATCCGTTGGCTCCTTTCAATTTTTAAAGTTCAATGCCACCGGAATTAGTACATTAGTTCATGCCATTAATGATGACTCAATTGCACGTATTCTGGCCGAACCCAATCTATCGGTACTGTCCGGTGAAAGTGCCTCATTTTTAGTTGGTGGCGAAATACCACTTTTTAATACCACCCAAAGCAGCACCGTAATTAAATACAAAACTTATGGTATCAAGCTAAACATTGCGGCCAAGGTAAATGAGAAAAATCGTATCCGCATTAGTATGGAAGAAGAAGTCAGTAGTGTAGATAAAGTCTTTAGCGTCGAAGGGGGTAATGCTTATCCTTCATTACGCACACGTAAGGCAGCGACCACATTAGAACTTGGTGATGGCGAAAGCTTTATTCTAGGTGGATTGATCAGTAAATCAGAGCGGGAATCCCTTAAAAAGATCCCCTTCATAGGTGATATTCCTATTTTAGGGGCATTCTTTCGCAATGCACAAACGCAAAAAAATCAAACTGAACTGGTGGTCGTCGCCACCGTCAGCCTGGTGAAGCCGGTTGCCGGAAAGGATGTGGAATTACCTGATTTTATGCACACATCAACATTGGAACGCTTATTTAATTTCACTCATATAATGGAAATAAAAAGGAAAAAAGTGGCTAAGGAATTCCTACGAAAAGGAGGTTTCATAAAATGAAACTATGGATAGTTAGCAGTGTTATTTTTTTCTCTAGCGTTGTGCATGCCTCATTTATTATCGAGCCAAATGAGAATGACCAAGCCTGTTCATTAGCTAAAAGAGACTTGTTAGCAACAGATAAAAACCAGTCATTATCTACACCTGTTTTGCAAAGAGATAACGAGCGACGATGCAAATATCAACGCAATGATTATCGGATGTCCCGGGATAGCGAAGTAGGATGCGCAGTAAATAAAAATAGAATTCTTTCAAAATAACGCAATCAAAGTAATTTCCTTTAATGGTGACATATGCAATTAATTCTTAACAAAGATGCAATAAACAAAAAAAATAATAAGATAAAAAACACCATTGCTATTATTTCCAGCAGGGAATGGCTGCGCGAAGAAACCGCGGAGAAAGTCAGGCTTGCCGATATTAATGATATTAAATCATTTGATGAGAGTATTTTTCTCGTGCCAAAAATAAATTTATCCGATAAAACCATTGGTGCTATTATTGACATCGGGAGTAATGATAATATTGAAAAAACATTAGATTTAATAAAAATTCTTATCCCGCGTGACTGTTGGTGTGTTTTAGTTGGCGATATTGATTCAATTGGTATCGCCCAACAATTCATTCAGCGTGGCATATTATACTTAAATATAAAGTCGCAGTTGTCTGAATTGACGCAACATTTACTCAAAGGCATCCCTATCGAGTCTGAAAGGAAAGCCTTTTTTATCAGTATATTGGGCTGTAAGGGAGGCATCGGAACCACCCTGATCAGTTATCACTTAGCAACCGCGATCACACAGATAAAGCAATCACCAACTCTATTATTACAGGGCAATAATGGATCTCAGGATCTTGATCTTGTTACAGAAAAAAAGATGGTTACAGAAATAACCGAATATCAAAATAATTTATCTCTTATGTTTGGTAAAGGGCAAGATATAGCTGAAATTGATGGACACAGAGATATAAAGCACAATTTTATTGTATTTGATCAACCGATTCATAACGTACCGAAAGAAAAACTCACTGATTATATAGAACACGCTAATTGCATTATCGTATTGCTTGATAATAGTATGATGTCAGTCCGTGTCGCTAAAACGTTTATTGTTATTTATGAAAAATTTAAACGAGACAACAGGCAAGCAACCCGACTATTAGTCTGTTTAAATGAAAGCAGACCAATAACAAGAGATATGCTGGATACTTCAGATATCCCGTCATTACTTGGGCGTAAGATAGATATACGAATCCCTTTCATACATAAAACAACGGAATCATTAAGTGATAAAAATTACTTTGGCCGAAAGAAAACCATAATAACCGAATTGGCTAAATACACATTAGGCATAACCATTGATTTATCAAACAAGAGAAAATCATGGTTAAGAAAGCTTCTAAAAGGTAAAAATTAAAAATGAACATATCATTAATCATCCAAGAAGAAATACGAGAAAAAATGCTGGCTAACATTGATATCGATAAAGTAGAACATCTGGTTGATGATTATGACAAACTTTTTGGTTTACTTTCACAAACCTACGATGATTTATTTAATGACAATGAATATAGATTAAATACTCAGCAGCAAAAAGATATTATTGCAACGATCGCCGATGAGATTACCGGTTTTGGCCCGTTAAGAGAACTGATGGAAGATGAGTCTATTAGCGATATTATGGTCAATGGCCCTGAAAAGATATTTGTTGAACGTTATGGGTTGCTAACCTTAACCAACCGCCGTTTTATTAATAACAGTCAACTGACTGATATTGCCAAACGCCTGATGCAAAGAGTCAATCGCCGTATTGATGAAGGTAGACCGTTAGCAGATGCACGCCTAATTGATGGTAGCCGAATCAATGTGGCAATCGGTCCAATCACATTGGATGGCACAGCACTTTCAATTCGAAAATTCAGTACCAACAAACGAAAACTAGAAGATCTGGTTAATATGGGTGCTATGAGCAGTGATATGGCTAATTTCTTGATAATTGCAGCCAGTTGCCGGGTCAATATTATTATCTCTGGTGGCACAGGCTCAGGAAAAACAACACTGCTCAACGCATTATCAAAATATATTTCTGAAAACGAAAGAGTTATCACCTTAGAAGATGCTGCCGAGTTAAATCTTGAACAGCCCCATGTGGTACGGATGGAGACACGACTCGCCGGGCTAGAGAATACTGGGCAAATCACGATGCGGGACTTAGTAATAAACTCACTGCGTATGCGCCCCGACAGGATCATTATCGGGGAGTGCCGTGGTGAGGAAACATTTGAAATGCTTCAGGCAATGAATACCGGCCATAATGGCTCTATGTCCACCTTACATGCTAATTCTCCCCGCGATGCTATTGCCCGACTCGAAAGCATGATCATGATGGGTCCAGTTAATATGCCCATATTTACTATTCGCCGAAATATTGCCTCCGCCATCAATCTTATTGTGCAAGTTTCACGCATGAATGATGGTTCACGAAAGGTACGCCATATTAGTGAAATTATGGGAATGGAGGGGGACAATGTCGTATTACAAAACATATTCTCATTTGAACCGTCCAAAGAGCGTGACGAACAGGGAAAAATCCAAGGAGAATTTATTAATCATGGTTTATTCAGCCGATCTGCTGTGAGGGTGAATGCTGATATATACAGCTTATCAAATGAACTAAGTAGTATTTTTTCCACGGTGAAATAATGATTTACAACATAATACTTTTATCTGGGATTCTATTACTTTTACTCATTAACTTAAAATGGATAAAAATAAAGAAGACCATAATTAAAAACCCAAAAAAAACCACTACCAATGATTTTTTCCTTACGTCATTACTAAAAAAAACAGCCAATGAATGGGTGAACTATTTATTAAGCATTGATATAAACAAAAATAAAATGCATATAGCCATACCTATCGGTTATGCAATATGCATTTACATTATAAATAAAACATGGGTTGGGATAAATACTCTGGTGGTATTGACATTTATTTTGTTCAGTATCATATTTTTTCAAATACACTTTTCGCGTAAAAATAATCACACGCTATTTAAAAGAGATTTCCCAGAGGTTTTGTTGATGATTAATATGGCTGCCAGTAGCGGTGCCAGCATTAACCAAGTATTAGAACGTTGTGGGAAAGAGGTAGGTGGGCCATTAGGGAATGAATTAAGCCTTATTTGCCGCCGATTGAATGTAGGTGAGTCTCCTGAAACTGTTTTTTATGATGCCTATCAACGCTTTCGTTACCCCGAGTTTTACTTTCTTATCACCATCATTTTGCTTAACTTGCAACAAGGTGGGCAATTAAGAGAACTGACCAGTCGTTTGTCCCAAGTGATCACAAAAAGCAAAACATCCGAACAGAAGAAAGCCGTTATGACGGCACAAACACGGATGTCAGTAAATATTCTCTCTATCATACCTTTTGTATTCTCTCTTTTTCTTTACTTTATGGATCCAACGATTATTGAGTCAATGTGGAACCATCCTACTGGTAGGATTATTTTTTATTATATTATCTCCAGCGAGATAATTGGGATAGCACTGATAAGGTCAATGCTTAGGAAAGCACTATGAATATAATTTTTATTGCCATGGTACTATTTGGTTTTATCTCATTACTCATTAGCAAGAAAAAATACAATAAGAAAGAAATATATAATAAAATTAACAATGACCATATTTTATCCTCTAAACGTGAAATAAAAAAGTCAAAAAATAAAAAAGAAATAGCGCTATCTTCTTTTATAAAATTACCTTATATACTTCATAAGGTGACTTATTTAAAGATATTGATTATTTCGCTATTTCTGATAGTGATGATTATATTGGTAAAAACTAGTTTCATAGCGACTAGTAGCATGAGTTTCCTTATGATTTGTTTGCTTATGCTGATAACAACTATATATCTACCAAAAGTTATTACCAGAAATATTGTGAATAAAAAAATAAAAAAAATGTTAAATTCTCTACCCTTTTTTATCGATATTACCGCTGCCTGTGTCCAATCAGGAATGACTATAGATAGCGCACTAAGCTATACGGCTAAAAGATTCAAATTAATAAATATCGATTTAAGTTTAATCGTAGAAAAAATAACTAAGCGCGCAGAAATTAATGGGCTAGAGAGTGCGATTAAAGAATTTCAACAACTATCAACCGAAACAGAAATAAAAATGTTTTGCAGTGCATTACAATATAGCATCAGTTTCGGCTCAACCGTTTATGAACAACTAATAAAACTCTCTCAAGATATGAGAGAAATGCAATTGTTAATTACAGAAGAAAAAAACAGTAAGCTATCAACAAAACTGACTTTCCCTATGTTTCTTTTTATTCTTATTCCTTTTGTTGTGTTAGTTATATCACCTAGCGTTTTGGAGTTACTCAAATATGTACAAACAATGTAAAAAAACTATTACCGTTTCACTTTTAATTTTTATGATAAGTGGTTGCTCCACGAATAGTGGCATAAGTAATAAAGAGTTTCTATATCGTGAGAGTATCTTGCTAAAGGCAAATAATCATGCCGGATTGGTCACTTTATACCGAACCAGATTAAAACAAAAAGAAGATGATGCGATAAGATTAAAACTGGCTAACGCCTACTATCTTACCGGCGACACCAAGTCATCTTTATATTATTTACAACCGATGATTAACAAACCGAGTGAGCCTGTATATATTTTGCAAGCCAAAAACTTGATTAACAATAATGACTCGACAAATGCTATAACAGTTATAAATAAATTATTAACTATTTCTCCTAATAATGCAGAAGCTCACAACTTACACGGCATTGTATTGGCTAATAGTGGTGAAGTGCATAAAGCAGAAGTGGCTATTGAAAAGTCGCGAGCCTTATTTATTTCTGATGGGACGGCAATGAATAATCTTGCTGTAGTAGCAATGCTTGATAACCGTTATAGCGATGCAGTGAGAATATTATTACCTGATTATTTGTCGGGTAAAAAAAACTCGTTAAGGTTACATAACCTGGTCTTTTCACTGATTCAACTCGGTGATACAACCTATGCAAAAAAAATCATTATTGCTGAAAAAATGGCTAAAGACCCGGATGAGTTAATACTCGCCCTAAGTCAAGTTCAGAGCCTTCAGCAAGAGAGATTAAGTGATAAAGGTGCGTAAATGAGTAAAATAAGAGAGCAATTCTCCCGTTCGAATGAGGGGTCGGTCACTATTGATTTTACGGTAGTCTTTGTTCTATTTTTATTGACGTTACTCTCTTGTGCAGAGATAGGCCGTTTGCTCTATATCTCTGCCAGTTTAGATCTGGCGGTTTCAGAAGCGGTAAAATCGACTAAGAATAGAGAGGGCAGTAATAGTGCCATATTGAGGCAAAGTTTAAATGCTCAGAATGGTATTTTAGGTGTTTTCATAACAAATAATAATGCGATTAATACTACTGTAGAATTTAGCAATAGTATATCTGACCTCATTAGTCAGATATATTCAGACTCAGAAACGTCGCCACTGGCCAAATACACAGTAACTTACATCTATCAACCTCTTTTTTTTCCTATCCCCTCACGCTGGGCTAATATCCAACTATCTCGCGAGGTGATTTTTGTACAAGAAAATAAATAACATAGACTTTATTGGAAATAATAATGGTTCAGCTATTATTGAGTTTTCATTTGTCATTTTCATAATAATGCTATTAATAAAACTATTTATTTCAGTGACTGAATATCAATCAACCGTAGGTAAACTAGACCGGATATCATATTCGCTTGCCGGAATAATTCGGGAAAGGAACAGGTTATATTCTGATGATGAAATACTAACTCAAAATAATGTTAATGATTTAACAACTCTGGCGAGCAATATGCTATTAACTTCGGGTATATTCAGTGATAATTTCGCGATAACAGTTGAAACATTACATTTTAATCCCGCTGAATCGGCAGCACCTGGTAATAAGATTATTAATGATACTAAGAGTGAAGAGTTTATCGTCGGTACTTGTCACCCCATTAGGTCATTGCGTGAAATGGCCGATTTATCACCTTACAGTAATCGTGGCCGATGGGTGCCACTGTACCAGGTCACCTTATGTTTACCTGCCCCCACAGGGTATCAAGCGTTGTTTAGCCAGATAGAACCCATCCCTATATTAAGGTCATCAGCGGTAACTATCGAGCGTTAATCCTAGCGAGGATGAACTTATTTATAAAAAAGGCTATTTATGATAAAAAATATATTTACTCACATTAAAGTACGACTATTGGTGCCATTGATAAAGAATGAGCAAGGGGCTATCTTATTTCCCTTTATTATATTTTTGCCCTTGGTTATTGGGCTAATATTTTTTTCTTTTGAGCTCACTCATTTTTTACAGAAAAAAGCCAAACTCTCAGATGCAATGGAGCAAGCAACATTAGCACTGACAGTAGAAAATAACCATAGTACTCCGAGTTTAACTCAAATAGCGCAGAATGAAGCCGTAGTGAGTTCTTATGCTCATGCTTATCTGCCAGCAGAAATATTTTCAACACCGACTATAGATATAATCAATAATAATGGCAGAATTGAGTATGCGGCTGAGATCAACATGAGCTACTCAGCTAGATTTTTAACTAACAATCCAGTAACCAATTTTAGTGCGATGATAAATGCAACAGATAGAGGAGCAGCAAGAAAAAATATAATCAGTGCACCGATAGAGAATATAGATGTAGTATTTGTCGCAGATTACTCTGGTTCAATGGATGATCATTTTAATCATAATGAATCCGAGCCAAAAAAAATAGATGCGTTGAGAGACATATTTAACCGCCTCAATAATAACATCTTAAAAAATGAGAATATACATACCATAGGGTTTATACCATTTTCATGGGGGACTAAACAACGTATTGGGAACGGTGCACAAACGAAGGAGTATTGCCATTTACCTTTTGTGCCAAAGCAACATAGTCCAAATGGTGATTACCTTCGTAAATATACATTATCTGGGTTAAAAAAATTCCCTGGATTGGAGGGATTAGAAAATATTGACCATATCGCATATGGGAAAGTAACCAGCGAGATATATAATGACACTAAAAATAAAATTGATGAATTAAATATTGAAGATGCAGAGTCTGCTTATACATTCCTTTCCCGCTCACAAAAGATCCTCCAACAATTATATCAACTTGAAATAATAGGAGAGAGTATTGATTACGTTGCAACGATAAACTCAATACCACGCGACAGCGCAGTGATACCACCGAAAGCAATTAACTTTCCAGTTGATGACATATTCAATAGCTACGTTTGTTTAAATCGAGCAAACTCCTATTCATTAAATGAACATGATAGTAATGAGATTATCGATGATATGATTAATATGTCCCCTTTAGGCGGTACACTAATAAGTTCAGGGATATTATCTGCTAATAATTTATTTAATGAAATCAGCTCTAACACCAATAAAAAGCTGATGATAATTCTTTCTGATGGTAATGATAGCTTTGAAAGTGCACATAAAGAAAATAAAGGTTTTTATGTCACACAAAGCCTTATCAAAAAAGGTATGTGCAAAAAAATAAAAGAGAATGGGATCACTATGGCTTTCATCGCTATTGGATATAAACCTTTATATAACACCCGTTCGCCAAGATATATCGATTGGAAAGAGTGCGTAGGTGAGGAGAATTACTACGAAGCACAAAATACTCATGAACTGGAAGGCGACCTTCTACAAGCGTTGGGGGCGGTAGATACCAGTGAAGTGGGCCGTAATACGCCGAAAGATTAATGTCAGGCGCGGCAACCGTAACCGCGCCTGCGTTGCAGGCTATTTTGCCATGCCCGCTTCCATACCGACTAAGCCAACCTTGAGATAACCTGATTTGCGTAGCGCATCCATCACGCTCATCAGAGTTTCATAATCCACCACTTTATCCGCCTGGAAGAAGATAGTGGTTTCTTTATTGGATTGCGTCATTTTATCCAACGCCGCGGCCAGAGTGTCGCGGTCAACCTGCTGGTCACCGACATAAAGCTGATTATCGGCTTTAACTGTCAGGAATACCGGTTTTTCCGGCCGCGGCTGTGGTACCGCTGAAGACGCTGGTAAATCCACTTTAATATCGACTGTTGCCAATGGTGCTGCCACCATAAAGATTATCAGCAGTACCAACATTACATCGATAAAGGGTGTCACGTTGATTTCGTGTAATTCACCGCTTTCATCAAGATTGTCATTCATACGCATGGCCATAAATCACCCCGCACGCAATTGGTGAGGATGCTTAGATGACTTTGCCTCAGCGCTGCTCGCCAGATCAAGATCGCGGCTTAATAGCAGCAATACTTGGGCGGCAACGTCACCCACCTGTGCACGGTAACTACCAATTAAGCGAGCAAATATATTGTAGATAACTACCGCAGGGATTGCTGCGACCAGACCTAACGCCGTTGCCAGCAAGGCTTCTGCGATACCCGGTGCAACAACAGCCAGATTGGTGGTTTGCGAATGAGCAATACCAATAAAGCTGTTCATAATGCCCCACACGGTGCCAAACAACCCGACAAACGGTGAGATTGCACCGATAGTAGCCAGGAATCCATTGCCTTTACCCATTTGGCGACCAATGGCTGCTACACGGCGTTCCAACCGGAAAGCCGTACGCTCTTTAATGCCATTGTTATCATTGGATTCTGTCGACAATAGGCGCTCGTTTTGCGCTTCTCGTAGCAGTAAGGCACTAATGCTATCGGTGCTAAAAGCCTCCGCCCGCTCAGACGCGGTATCTATATCAGTCACAGCCCCGATAACTTCATGTTCTTGCTGCAAACGGCGGCGAGCACGGAATAATTCAGTACCTTTGGAGAACAAAATAGTCCAGGTTACGATTGAGGCTAACACCAGACCAATCATCACCCCTTTAACGACGACGTCTGCATGCTGATACATGCCCCAGACAGATAAGTCCATTGCCAACCCTTGTGGCACAGGTGCCGCCAGAGGCTGGACCATAGGTGCTGGGTTTGCAGGTGCAACAGCTTGTGCATTTGCAGCGACCGGTGTGATTTCCGGTGTAGGTAGTGGGGTTGACGTTGCAGTTGTTGGTGTAGCAACAGATGCAGCGACTGCACTGCTGTTGCCTGGCGCGGCCTGTGCATGACCTGCCAAACCGGCCACCAGCAATAATGCCATTACGCCTGCTATCATCCGGCCTTGCACGAATGATTTATCTTTAATCTCTTTGCCAGCTATTTTCACGCTGTGCCTCCACCCAATATGCATATCAATTTAAGGACGAAATCAGGTGCCGATCATATCAAACAAATCGGGAATTGATAGTAATTATCATTAGTATTTGAGACGATTTTTTAAGAATGAAAGAGAATTATTCTGATTGAAACAATTATGTAAATTAATAGAAATGATAGCGACCTTAATTATTCCATGCCGATAACATTAGATATAAAGATAAGAAGTGATTGATTGAACTAAAGAACTCTCACCAAGACTCCTTAATAAATCCCTTGTTTTGCCACTTACACAGAATTTCTCCATTACAAACCGTCAGAAAACAGCGCGTCACTCTCTTTAGTTTTTTTCATGGTGAAAGCTGCCCCCACATAACAATCATCATGCTAACGTAAGGAATATATCTCTAAAATGAATGCTGGCTCTGGAACTACAGCATATCCTATATAAAGGTGACGACACGATCATGTCTGCAAACAAAGAAACGACAGAAAAACTGGAAACAGCCTTAGTCAGTGCGGGCAGAAGTAAACGATTTACTCAAGGCTCAGTGAATACGGTGATCCAGCGAGCTTCATCGCTGGTTTTCGACTCGGTAAAAGCGAAGAAGCATGCCACTATCAATCGGGGAAAAGGCGAATTATTCTATGGCCGCCGAGGCACCCTGACTCACTTCTCGCTGCAAGAGGCGATGACAGAGCTGGAAGGTGGCGCAGGTTGCGTCCTTTATCCTTGCGGTGCCGCGGCTATCAGCAACGCAATTTTGTCATTTGTCGCAACGGGTGACCATGTGCTAATGACCGGTTCTGCTTATGAGCCGGCCCAAAGTTTTTGCGATAAAATTTTATCACGCATGAATATCACCACGACCTATTTTGATCCGATGATAGGTGCCGGGATCGACTCATTAATTACCCCAAAAACCAAAGTGGTATTCCTTGAGTCACCCGGCTCCATCACCATGGAAGTACAAGATATTCCGGCAATGGTACAAGCCATCCGGGCCGTTTCACCAGACATCATTATTATGATGGATAACACCTGGGCTGCGGGTGTGCTGTTTAAAGCACTGGATTTTGGTATTGATATCTCTATCCAATCAGGAACTAAATACATCATTGGTCATTCTGATGCGATGCTGGGGATTGCCGTTGCCAACGCGCGTTGTTGGGAGCAACTGCGGGAAGACTCTTATCTGATGGGGCAAATGGTTGATGCTGACACAGCTTATCTTGCTAGCCGTGGATTGCGCACACTGGGCGTGCGTTTAAAACAACACGAGAAAAGCAGTATTGAAATTGCTAACTGGCTGGCTCAGCGCCCGGAAGTTGCCACTGTCTATCACCCTGCCCTGCCAAGCTGCAAAGGCCATGAATTCTATAAACGAGACTTCACTGGCTGTAATGGCTTGTTCTCTTTTGAATTAAAAGAAGAGTTAAGTCAGCAACAGTTAGAGGCTTATCTCGACCATTTCACCCACTTCAGTATGGCCTTTTCATGGGGCGGTTTTGAATCCTTGATTCTGGGTTATCAACCGGAGAATATCCGTGCCATTCGTCAGTATGAAGGGGACGGGATAAAAGGCACACTGTTCCGTCTGCATATTGGTCTGGAGAATGTGCAAGATTTGCAGGACGATTTGGCCGCAGGATTTGAGCGCATCAAAACAGTGCAGTAAGGGTTTCTGAACGATTGATTTGTTAATGCGCGGTAACAATATCCGCGCATTAATCCTCTCTTACACAAATAGTCTCATCGACACGTATATATCCCTCAAAAATTCGATTATTGAGGATAAGATCAATGTGGATCCGCGCCATTACGGATACACTAGACCAGTCCTTACAACAATATCCTCACACGCTAGGCAAACAGGAACAGAAATGGATGTATTACGCGAAATCCTTCATGCCTTATGGCAGCAGGATTTTAGTAAACTTGCCGATCCGAATGTGATTTGGGTCATTTACGGCATTCTCTTTACCACCCTATTTTTAGAAAACGGTTTGCTACCGGCTTCTTTCCTCCCCGGTGATAGTTTGTTGCTATTGGCGGGTGCATTAATTGCCAAGGGAGTCATGGGGTTCTTACCGACCATGATAATTTTAACCACTGCTGCCAGCTTGGGTTGTTGGCTCAGTTACCTGCAAGGGCTGTGGTTAGGCGATACTAAAATAGTTAAAAGGTGGCTGTTACAGCTACCGGTTCATTATCGGCAACGCGCCCATACTCTGTTTGTACGCCATGGTTTGGCGGCCCTGATAATTGGCCGTTTTCTCGCTTTTGTACGGACTTTACTGCCAACGCTGGCGGGTATTTCTGGCCTGAACAGTGCACGTTTTCAGTTCTTTAATTGGTTAAGCGGGCTGGTATGGGTGGGGAGTGTCGTTGGGTTAGGTTTCGCGCTAAGTCATATCCCATTCGTTAAGCACTATGAAAACCAGGTGATGACAGCACTGATGATTTTACCAATAGTGTTGTTGCTGATTGGTTTGGTCGGCACACTGGTGTTGGTGTGGTGTAAACGTAAAAGTGTCACTGAGTAACCCTGTGTTTGCCTCGTGACTCAAGCAGTTAAACGGCGCTCACTGCGCCGTTTTTTATTGCCATTATTCGCTGGGCCGTAAAATCAGTTAGTCCGCAGTTTAGCGACCTCTTCACTGGGTGTGAGACCAAAATAACGTTTAAACTCACGGCTGAACTGTGAAGCACTCTCATACCCTACTTTGTTGGCTGCGGTACTGGCTTTTAGCCCATCGTGCAACATCATCATTCGTGCGCGATGCAACCGGTAAGATTTGAGATATTGCAGTGGCGAGGTGTTAGTGACGGCTTTGAAGTTATGATGAAACGCCGAAACACTCATGTTCACATCTGCCGCTAATTGCTCAACATTCAGATTATCTGCAAATTGATTTTCAATACGCCGCAAGGTTTTGGTAATTTGATTAAAGTGCCCATGGCGGTTAACCAGCGCCTGCAAAGCTCCTCCGCATTGACCACACAGCACATAGTAGAGAATTTCCCGCACAATTTGTGGGCCGAGCACTCTGGCATCACGGGGATTGGACATCACATCCAATAAGCGCTCGGTGGCACACAGCATCTCTTCGGTCAGCGCCGATGAATTGACGCCAGAGGTATTACCGAACGGTTTATCCAGCTCATCATCACCGATATCTATCAGCAGATCCTGTAGCATCTGGCTGTCTATATGAATCGATATTCCCGCCAGAGGTATTTCAGGGCTGGCAAAAGTTTCACATTCAAACGGCAGTGGAACCGTCAGAATAAGATAATTTTTCGGATCATACTGAAACACTTTACTGCCCAGATAACCCACTTTGTGCCCCTGGAATATGATGACTACACTGGGGGTGTACATTACCGGAGTGCGCGGCTGGTGCACTGTGGAGTACAAAATTTTCACCCGTGGCACAGCAGAGGGCGTTAAGCCATTCCCCTTAGCCAAACGTGTAATTTTTTCGGCCATCTGTGCCTGAATATCATTAACCTCAACCATATACTCTCACTTACTGGAGTTATCTGAGACAATCTAGCAACTAAAACGATCAGATATAAATTGTGCAATATTTACCGCATTTTCTACAGTGCTTTGGAGAAATAGGCAAGAGCAAGGCAGAAATGTGCATTGAGGTATCGTGCTAAGTTGCCGACAATGGCTGCCAATGGTACGGCAATAAACAATCATTGCATCACCGGCTAATACGTCGCGTTTTGATTACCATAATTGTTCATCACCCATAAGCTGGAAGACAAATAATGCAAAACTTTACCCTCCATACCCCCACTAAAGTGCTGTTCGGTACTGGTCAGATAGCACAATTGAGTAAAGAAATTCCTGCTGATGCCCGCATCTTGATTACCTATGGCGGCGGCAGCATCAAACAAAATGGTGTGCTGGATCAAGTCCATCAGGCACTGAAAGGCTTTGATTTCCTGGAGTTTGGCGGTATTGAGCCGAATCCAACCTATGAAACCCTGATGAAAGCTGTTGCGCTTTGCCGGGCAGAGAAAATCGACTTCCTGCTAGCGGTGGGAGGGGGATCAGTATTAGATGGCACCAAATTCATCGCCGCTGCCGTCAATTACCCACAAGAACCATGGCATATTCTGCAAACCACTGGCAGCGATATTAAAGAAGCACTGCCAATGGGTTCAGTGCTGACCCTGCCTGCTACCGGTTCTGAAGCTAACAATGGCGCAGTTATCAGCCGCCGTGAAACCGGTGATAAGCAGCACTTCTTCTCACCCTTTGTCCAGCCACTGTTTGCCGTGCTGGACCCGGTTGTCACTTATACTTTGCCACCGCGCCAAGTCGCGAACGGTGTTGTCGATGCTTTTGTACATACCATTGAGCAATATCTGACTTACCCGGTTGATGCAAAAGTGCAGGATCGCTTTGCTGAAGGGCTGTTGTTAACCCTGATTGAGGAAGGTCCGAAAGCATTGGCGGAGCCAGAAAACTACAATGTGCGCGCCAATATTATGTGGAGTGCCACTATGGCATTAAACGGCCTGATTGGGGCCGGTGTGCCACAAGACTGGGCGACACACATGTTAGGCCACGAACTGACCGCCCGCCATGGTCTGGACCATGCTCAGACGCTGGCGGTAGTACTGCCCGCTCTGTTAGTGGCGAAGAAGCAACAAAAGCGCGCCAAACTGCTGCAATACGCGGAGCGTGTCTGGGGCCTACGTGACGGTAGCGAAGAGCACCGCATCGATGCCGCAATTGAAGCTACCCGTCATTTCTTTGAAAGCATGGGCGTTGCTACTCGCCTGTCGGCCTACAAACTGGATGGCAGTTCTATTCCTGATTTGATTAAAAAACTGGAAGAGCACGGTATGACCCAGCTTGGCGAACACAGTGATATCACTTTAGCTGATAGTAAACGTATCTACGAAGCTGCGGTCTAATAATAGCATCAGCCCAGTTTACAGTTTTCAACACAGAAGGCATCGTTGAACAGGATGCCTTCTGTTCAACATCTACTTACTCTTTTCACTTACCGTTAAAAGGGTGCTATCGTTATTAACTGCTAGGCTTTAGCTTATTACCACGCATTTTGCTGTTCATCTCTCAGTGGCAGATCGCCGATAGATCTGTGCACATTTTGATACTTCTCACACATGATTAATCGCTAGCAAGATCATAAATAGAATGATCACGACTAAACTTACATTACGGGTAAACAGGGCAAACACAGCCCAATCAGTCAGCGAAGGAGATAGACATGGCAACACAACCCATTATCAAATTGCACGATGGCAACCTGATGCCACAACTTGGCCTTGGCGTTTGGCAAGCAACGATTGAAGAAACACAGCTTGCTGTCAGCAAAGCACTCGAGGTGGGCTATCGCTCTGTCGATACTGCGGCAATTTATAAAAATGAACAGGGTGTCGGCTCGGCACTGAAGGCGGCGGGTGTGGCTCGTGATGAGCTATTTATTACCACTAAACTGTGGAATGACAGCCAGCAGGATCCGAAAAAAGCACTAGAAGAGAGCCTGAGCAAACTTCAGCTCGATTATGTCGATCTCTATCTGATCCATTGGCCCAACCCAACACAGGATCACTACGTTAGTGCCTGGCGTGAACTGATCAAATTGAAAGAACAAGGTTTAATTCGCAGCATTGGTGTCTGTAACTTCCAGATTCCTCATCTGCAACGGCTGATTGATGAAACGGGTGTGGCGCCAACCGTCAATCAGATTGAGCTACATCCACTGCTACAGCAGCGCCAGCTCCATTCGTGGAATGCCACCCATCATATTGCAACCGAATCCTGGAGCCCGCTGGCCCAAGGTGGTGAGGGCGTTTTCGATCAAACCGTTATTCGCCAGTTAGCGCAAAAATACAATAAAACACCTGCACAGGTCGTGATCCGCTGGCATCTCGATTGTGGGTTGATCGTTATCCCGAAATCGGTAACACCGGCGCGTATCAAGGAAAACTTTGAAGTGTTTGATTTTAAATTGCATAAAGATGAACTGACGGCAATTTCGAAGTTAGACAGCAATAAACGCCTCGGGCCAGACCCGGATGTTTTCGGGTCTGACAACTGAGTTCAAGGCGATGTATTCAGTTTAATGATGCTTAGCTTTGCCCTTTGCCCTTTGCGCCGGCAGCCGTCTGATTTGCCGGGGATTTTCTCGCCCCAGTTTTGCTTACTGACGGTTTTGCCACTGGCGTGCTACTGGCAACCTGCGGTTTTTTGCTGATAGCAGACGTTGTGCTTCGGCTACCTGGCTGACGCTGGCGGGTGATAGCAGTGTGCTTCGTCAGGGCCGGAGTATGGTGGCGCAGCGCCCGACGAGCTTCACGTTGTTCCTCGATTGTCGCTGCCGGAACCAGGCATTCCCGGCGGCCGCCAATCAGATGTTGCAACCCCATCTCCTCTAATGCAGTACGGATCATTGGCCAGTTAGCCGGATCATGATAACGCAGCAAGGCCTTATGTAACCGCCGCTGGCGATCCCCTTTCGGTACAACGACGTCTTCACTTTTATAATCCACTTTCGCCAGCGGATTTTTACCGGTGTAATACATAGTCGTAGAGTTAGCCAGTGGCGACGGGTAGAAGTTCTGTACCTGATCCAGACGGAAACGGTTTTTCTTCAGCCATAGCGCCAAATTGACCATATCTTTATCCTCAGTGCCCGGATGGGCAGAGATGAAATAAGGGATCAAATACTGCTCTTTACCTGCCTGCTTGGAATAGGTATCAAACAACTCTTTAAAGCGTTGATAGCTGCCCATTCCCGGTTTCATCATTTTGGAAAGTGGCCCTTCCTCGGTGTGTTCCGGTGCAATTTTCAAATATCCACCCACATGATGGCTGGCTAATTCTTTGATATAGCGCGGATCTTCTACTGCTAAGTCATAGCGGACCCCCGAGGCGATCAGGATCTTTTTAATCCCTTTAAGATCACGCGCCCGGCGGTACAAAGAGATAGTCGGCTGATGGTTAGTATCCATATGCGGGCAAATCTCAGGATAAACACAGGATGCACGCCGACAGGTCTGTTCTGCCCTCGGCGACTGGCAGCGCAGCATATACATGTTAGCCGTTGGGCCACCGAGATCAGAGATAATACCGGTAAAACCAGGGACTTTGTCGCGAATCTCTTCGATTTCACGAATAATAGAATCTTCAGAGCGGCTTTGAATAATACGCCCTTCATGCTCAGTGATAGAGCAGAATGAACAGCCGCCATAGCAACCACGCATAATGTTGATCGAGAAGCGAATCATGTCATAGGCGGGGATCGGCGATTTGCCATAGGCTGGGTGCGGCACACGCTGGTAGGGTAGCGCAAACACGCTGTCCATCTCTTCCGTACTCAGTGGAATAGCCGGTGGGTTAATCCAAATATAGCGATCACCATGTTTTTGCATCAAGGCCCGTGCACAACCGGGGTTGGTTTCATGATGCAAAATCCGCGAGGTGTGGGCATATAACACTTTGTCTGCCTTCACTTTTTCATAAGAAGGCAGCAAGACGTAGGTCTTTTCCCATGGTTTGGGTTTGGCGGCACGAACAGTAACCGGTTTAGCTTCGGATTCAGGAATGCTATCAGTGGCGCACGGCAGATCTTCACCGTACGGATTGGGAATGGCTTCAATACGCCCCGGTTTGTCCAGGCGAGTAGAATCAACCCCACTCCAGCCCGGTAATGCAGTTTTGCGCATCACAACCGTGTTGCGAACATCCTGAATATCGGCAATTTTCTCACCCGCCGCCAGGCGATGAGCCACTTCAACCAAAGGCCGTTCGCCATTGCCGTAGACCAACATGTCCGCTTTGGCATCCACGATAACCGAACGGCGCACAGTATCAGACCAATAGTCATAATGAGCAATGCGGCGCAAGCTGGCCTCAATACCGCCGAGCAATACCGGCACATGGCTATACGCTTCTTTGCAGCGCTGGCTATAGACTAAAGTGGCCCGATCAGGTCGCTTACCGCTTTGATTATCCGGCGTATAGGCATCATCGTGGCGCAACTTACGATCGGCTGTATAACGGTTGATCATCGAGTCCATGTTGCCAGCCGTAACGCCGAAGAACAGATTGGGTTCGCCCAACCGCATGAAATCGTTTTTATTGGTCCAGTCCGGCTGAGCAATAATTCCAACCCGGAAGCCTTGCGCCTCCAGCATACGACCAATGATCGCCATGCCAAAGCTGGGGTGATCCACATAGGCATCGCCGGTGACAACAATAATGTCGCAACTGTCCCAGCCCAATATATCCATTTCCTCCCGTGACATGGGTAAGAATGGCGCGGTGCCATAACATTCAGCCCAATAAGGCTGATAGGAAAACAGGTCACGTTCTGGTTGGATCAAGCTGGTACTCATGGCAACACTCTTTGAATTGAGGAAAGTTGAGGTGGTTCGGGTTAAGAAATCATCACCGGGCGGCGATTATACGCATTTCTCCACGTAAAGAGGAAGGATATATCTTTTGATTACCAGGCTCACACCATCAAGTGAGTGAATGTAGAGTGGATTAGGTTGCGGTTGATATTCGCTCTTTGCTCATCTGAGGCCAAGTAAGCACTAATCTTATATCAACCGAACCCGGTAACCCTTAACCTAACGCCTTACCCAAGTGTTGGTGCGGCCTGTGTCACTAACTGCCCCGCAGAGCCACGATCCGCCATCTCAAGTGTCTGGCTGTAGTACAAGAACGGGAAGTGCTCAGAGGAAACCTGATTGAAATACACCAGTAGCTCTACATCACCATCAACCCAAACAGTATCCTTCCAGCCGCGATCCTCGGCCATCGCCGGCGCGCCGTTGACATTCTTCACCAGGAAGGAGACCCCTTGAATATGGAATGCCTGTGGCATGTCGGCATGCAGAGTCCAGCGCTCCCAAGTCCCTTGCTGGGCCTGAGCATCCACACGGCTCATATCCCAAATAGCGCCGTTAATGCCCGGTAAATCATCACCCAAACGGAACTCACGGGAACGAATCACGTTGCCGTCCAAAATCTGGTCGGCTAATAAACGCATCGGCAGATTATCGGTCACCAGCGGCAATAAACCGGTTGGTTTTAATGTTAGCACTAGCGTAGAAATCAAAATACTTGAGGGTTCGAACAGCCCACGGAGCCTATCCATGATACCGGCAGATTCACCCGCCGTGATGGAGACTTCATTGCCTTGTGACATATCAATCACCACTTCGCGCCGCTCACCGGGAGCCAGCGAAAGCTGCTGTACGGCCACGGGCGCAGGCAAGAAACCCTGATCACTGGCAACAACATGCAAAGGGCGGCCATCACTGAGTTGCAAGATGTAGCGACGAGCGTTAGAGGCATTTAATAGACGTAATCGAACCCAACCACGAGAGACTTCGACAAACGGGCTTTGCACCCCATTGACCAGCAATGTATCGCCAACAAAGCCACCTTTGGCTGGCGGGTCATATTCAGGCACGCCAAAATTATCAAGCCGCTTGTCCTGAATAATAATCGGGAAATCATCGACACCATAATGACTCGGCAATGGCATCGCTTTACTGATTTCATCTTCCACCAGCCACATCCCTGCCAGCCCGTTATATACATGAGGTGCCATACGGTTAGGGGTATTGGCGTGGTACCAACAGGTTGCGGCCGCTTGCCGTACCGGCAATACCGGCGACCAGTCAACACCAGGGGAGATCATACGTGCCGCGCCACCCATTAGAGTACCAGGAACCTGCAACCCACTGATTGTCATGGATACCGGTTCAGCCAGACGGTTGCTATAAATCAGCTTCACATCATCGCCGCTGAAAACCCTGACTGTCGGCCCCAGATACATGCCGTTAATCCCCCAGACTGCGGCTTTTTGACCGCCACTGAATGCCCAATGTGCACGCTGTAGCGTCAAAAACAGCGGTTGCCCACGACGAGACTCCAATAAGGGTGGAACCGGTAATGGGGGTTGCTGGGTACTATTAGCCTGTGCCCTCAATGGCAGCGAACCTGCGCCTAGCGCTAAGCTCGTAGCCTGAATGAACTGGCGACGACTGAGTGACATATCTTCTCCGTGAAAACCACAATCAAACCTACTGCAAAATTTTGCCTGACTGCGAATAACGCTGAAGGACGGCAAAACGCTCACGACCAGAGTCGTTTAAATGGAAATCCAAAATTTACTTTAAGCAAAACAAGCCGCGCAATAACCTATCAATAAAAGCCAATAGTATTATTTTCCCGCCGCTTGCTGCTCTGCCTGTTGGGCAATTTCGGCATCGAGCTGCTCAATTTTAGCCAGCATCAGGTTGCGGCAATGTTCCGATAATTCACGCACGCGCTCTTTGCCATAGCCACTGGTATCAACGGGCGGCATTATCTCTACAATGACTTTGCCATTTGACCAGAGGTTTAAATTGATATTATTGGTGCTGGACACGCAAATAGGCACAATAGGCACACCAGCAGCTATAGCGGCATGGAAAGCACCGGTCTTAAATGGCAATAACCCACGGCCACGGCTACGTGTACCTTCTGGGAACATCCAGATAGAAACATTTCTTTTTTTGACCTGCTCAACCACCTGAGCAATAGTGCCATGCGCCTTGGCGCGGTTATCACGATCAATCAGCAAGTTACCAGTCAGCCAATATAGCGGGCCAAACAGAGGCACCCATAGCAGGCTCTTTTTACCCACCGTGACCGTACCGGACTGAACCACATTCGACATGGTGACCATATCGTAATTATTTTGATGGTTGGCGATATAAATACAGGTACCGTAGTCCGCCGCTTCCTTGGGGATACGTTGTTCAACTGTAATCCCGAACAATACCGACATCCGACCGAACAGATGCGCAAACGTCGCAAGATTACGTGGGTTTCGCGGCCTAAACAGGCAATAAATCGAACCAAACACACACACCAGAATACAATATAAAACTGCCAGCACCGTGCGCAAAATTAATAGCATAACAACCTCTTAAACACTCACTCTTAGACATGCGATCGACGCTAGTATAACGGCTTACCCACAAAATACCGCGCAGATTCATCGCCATAATTATGTAACGCGACAACGCACGCAAATTGCGCCTGCCATCGATTACATTCACGGGGTGATGCCTGACTAACAATATAATAATGACCACCACAGCAACTCAAGCCGGGTGGTCATTCATTTCTAGCGACGATTACTCTTCGGTATTGGTTGGTACTGGCGGCGCATCAACATCAACCCGATCAATACGCTGCAAGCCACGTGGTAACGGCGAACCTTTCCGACCCCGCTCTGCCCGGAATTTCTGTAAGTCTTCTGGGCGCAAGGTGAGCTTACGTTTACCAAAATGAAGAGTGATGGAGGTCTGAGGTGGCAGGACAAACAACCATGCCAGACGATCTTCACCCGCAGCCGCTTGTGCCGATGGGATGGAGACTATCTTATTACCCTTACCTTTTGATAACTCAGGCAGATCAGCGACCGGGAACATCAACATACGACCGGCGGCAGTAATAGATAACAACATGTCATCCGGCCCATGAATTTCTAACGGCGTCAACGCTTTGGCATTTTCCGGCAAGGTTATCATGGTCTTACCTGCACGGTTTTTAGCAACTAAATCATTAAAGGTACAGACGAAGCCATAACCGGCATCCGATGCCATCAATAATTTCTGGTCATCCGGTGCCATCAATACCTGTTCAATGGTTGCTCCCGGCGGCGGAGTCAGCTTACCGGTCAGTGGCTCCCCTTGCCCACGCGCAGAAGGCAAGGTCAGCGGATCCAATGCATAACTACGGCCAGTTGAGTCAATAAACACCACCGGTTGGTTACTCATACCGCGAGCCGCAGCACGGAAACTATCACCCGCTTTATAACTCAATCCACTCGGATCAATATCATGGCCTTTGGCACTGCGCACCCAACCCATTTCAGACAGTACAATGGTAACCGGCTCTGAAGGGACAATGTCATGTTCGCTCATCGCTTTGGCTTCACCACGTTCGGTCAATGGTGAACGGCGATCATCACCGTAAGCGGCCGCGTCAGCTTGAATCTCTTTCTTAATCAGCGTGTTGAGTTTACGTTCTGATGCTAACAATGCCTGTAGTTGATCACGCTCTTTGGCTAATTCATCCTGCTCGCCACGAATCTTCACCTCTTCCAATTTGGCTAAATGGCGAAGTTTCAATTCGAGGATAGCTTCAGCCTGCGTTTCCGAAATGGCAAAATGCTGCATCAGCAGTGGCTTTGGCTCATCTTCAGTGCGGATGATATGAATAACTTCATCAATATTAAGGAAGGCAATCAATAAACCTTCTAAAATATGCAGCCGTTTCAGTACCTTTTCCAAGCGGTAATTCAGGCGGTTACGTACCGTTTGGCGGCGGAATACCAGCCACTCAGTCAGGATCTCTAATAGCCCTTTCACTGATGGGCGATGATCCAGACCGATCATATTCATATTGATACGATAACTTCTTTCCAGATCAGTGGTAGCGAACAGGTGGTTCATCACTTGATCCAGATCGACCCGGTTGGTACGTGGAACTATTACCAGACGTGTAGGGTTTTCATGGTCAGATTCATCGCGTAAATCCTCAACCATTGGCAATTTCTTGGCGCGCATCTGGCTGGCGATCTGTTCCAGCACTTTGGCACCAGAAACCTGATGCGGTAACGCAGTAATTACCGCGCTGCCGTCTTCTTTCTTCCACAATGCCCGCATACGGACTGAACCACGGCCATTCTGGTAAATTTTACGAATTTCATCACGCGGCGTGATAATTTCGGCTTCAGTTGGGAAATCCGGCCCTTGTACAAACTCCAGCAACTCTTCCAGTGAAGCCGTGGGTTTATCAATCAGTGCCAGTACCGCCTGTGCAATCTCACGCACGTTATGTGGCGGAATATCGGTTGCCATACCGACGGCGATGCCCGTAGTACCATTTAGCAGAATATTAGGCAGGCGCGCAGGCAGCATTTTCGGCTCCTGCATGGTGCCGTCGAAGTTTGGCACCCAGTCAACCGTCCCCTGCCCCAGTTCGCCCAGTAAAACTTCAGCGTATTTGGATAAACGAGATTCGGTGTAACGCATGGCGGCAAAGGATTTAGGGTCATCCGGTGCCCCCCAGTTCCCTTGCCCATCCACCAGCGGATAGCGATAGGAGAAAGGCTGCGCCATCAATACCATCGCTTCATAGCAAGCACTGTCACCATGTGGATGGTATTTACCTAACACGTCACCCACGGTACGAGCTGATTTCTTGAATTTGGCGCTATTGTTTAGCCCCAGTTCGGACATCGCATAGACAATACGCCGTTGTACCGGTTTCAAACCATCGCCGATAAACGGCAACGCCCGATCCATGATGACGTACATGGAATAGTTCAGATAGGCGTTTTCAGTAAAGGTGTGCAGCGGTAAGCGTTCTGCACCGTCATGAGTCAAATCACTCATTACTCAATTATCCTCAGACTCTGGGATGGCGATCACTGGCTTCAGCGGATCGGCACCGCAAGTTCATTGTCGATTTCTGCCCGCGATAGTACCTCATCTGCGGGGTTACTGTCACAACCCACAGATAAACTCAATCTTTCAGCTTTACAGCATTATCTTTCAAGCTTGCAATATCTGCCGCCCTTTCTATCAACGGGGTAACAAAACGATATCATCATGTAGCCTACCGCTTCTCTTCCCTTCATATACTGGCTATGCGCTGGACTTCCTTCCACTTTTACTTGCTCCCCCCATAACGGTAGTTGGGACGACGGCGTGCAAATCAACACACAGCGACAATGTCGTTTTTGCTTGCAGTCAATGTCGTTTCGCTTGCAATAGAAGTAGGAGAATACCCATGGCATCACCCAACATTCTGCTGTTACGCATCGATAACCGGTTAGTTCACGGTCAGGTCGGCGTGGCGTGGTCCTCATCTCTTGGGGCAAACCTGTTATTAGTTGCCGACGACGGTGTCGCGCAGGACAAACTCCAACAGCAAATTATGTCGATGACCGCCGAGTCCATGGGGTTAGGGATCCGTTTCTTCTCCATCCAGAAAACCATTGATGTTATTGGTAAAGCCTCTGCTGAACAGAAGATTTTTATCGTCTGTCGCACACCGGATGAAGCTCGCCGCTTGGTTGAGGGCGGGGTACCTATCCGCGACGTGAACGTCGGGAATATGCATTTTTCGGAAGGCAAACGTCCGCTAACCAAAAAAGTGTATGTCGATGATAACGATCTGGCCAACCTGCACGCAATTCAACAGCATAACGTAAATGTCTTTATTCAGGACACACCGAGTGACGGCAAAGATAAAGTCCAGTAAAAAGCCGCCGCATCAGGGTATAGCAATCTGAGAGTCTCGGACTTAATCCGATAATACCCTGCCCTACAACGCCTTTGGTGACGGAATTATTTATGCATGAAATAACAATGATGCAAGGTATTGGGCTGGCAATCATGGCACTGATTGTCGGGATCGATTTTTGGTTGGAAGCGTTGTATATCTTCCGCCCGCTAATCGTTTGTACCTTAACGGGTGCCATTCTCGGTGATATCCAAACGGGTTTGATTACCGGTGCATTGACCGAACTGGCCTTTACTGGCCTGACCCCGATTGGCGGTACCCAACCACCAAACCCAGTGTTGGCAGGTATTATGACGACCGTGATTGCCCACAGCACCGGTGTCGACGCGAAAACGGCCATCGGACTGGGCCTGCCCTTTAGCTTCTTAATGCAATACATCATTTTGTTCTATTACTCAGCATTTTCCTTCTTTATGCAGAAGGCTGACCGTTATGCAGAAGAAGCTGATGGCGCAGCTCTCGGGCGGCTGAACTTGTTGTTAACCGCCATTGTTGCTGTGACTTATGCCGCCGTGACATTCTTGTGCGCTTACGTTTCACAGGGCGCGATGCAAAGCCTGGTACGATCAATGCCAGTCTGGTTGACTCATGGCTTTGAGGTTGCCGGTGGTATCTTGCCTGCGGTTGGTTTCGGCTTACTGTTGAAAGTTATGATGAAAACCCCGTTCACCCCTTTCTTTATTATTGGTTTCCTGTTTGTCACCTTTATACCGGTACAGAATCTGTTGCCTGTTGCGCTACTGGGAACGGCTTTCGCTATCTACGAATATTACAACCAACAGAAAAAAGCCGCCCATGCTGCTGCCGCTCCTGAGGAGATGAATGATGGAATCTAATACCTTGCCAACAACGACAGATGCCAACACTGAACCAACCACCAAGTTGACGCGCCGGGATATCACCAAATTGGGTTTTCGGTCAGCACTGTTACAGTCCGGTTTTAACTACGAACGTATGCAGGCGACTGGTTTTGCTAGTGCACAAGCCCCGTTGCTGAAGAAGATTTATGGCAATGACAAAGCCGCTCTGTCTGCCGCCATGAAAGATAATCTGGAGTTTATTAATACCAACACCAATGCGGTTGGTTTCCTGATGGGGTTACTGATCTCTCTGGAGGAACGCCACGAAAGTCGAGACCTGATCAAAGGGTTGAAAGTGGCGTTGTTCGGGCCACTGGCGGGAATTGGTGATGCTATTTTCTGGTTCACTTTATTGCCGATTGTCGCGGGGGTTTGTGCCTCTTTTGCCAGTCAGGGCAGTATTTTGGGGCCAATCATCTTCTTCGTGGTTTATCTGGCGCTATTTTTACTGCGCGTGGTATGGACCCATCTGGGCTACACCTTGGGGGTAAGAGCCATCGATAAACTGCGTGCCAGTTCGGGGGCTATTTCCAGAGCAGCGACCATCCTTGGTGTGACAGTCGTTGGTGGGCTGATTGCTTCGTATGTCCATATTACCGTGGCGGCAAAAGTCGCGGTGACCGCGGGCCACGAGGTCTCTATTCAGGAAGCCTTCTTTGACAAAGTCTTCCCAAATCTGCTGCCCATGGTCTACACCTTGCTGATGTATTACCTGTTGCGCGCCAAGAAAGTCAGCCCGGTTACGCTCATTCTGGTGACTTTTGTATTGTCTATCGCACTGTCATGGCTCGGTGTGTTGTAGCACCTCAATCAGTCTCAATCTTTAATGCGCTGGCTAACGGCCAGCGCCCAAGGACCTTTTATGGTAAGCATTATCATCACCGGCCATGGGCGTTTTGCCAGTGGATTGTATAACGCGGTGGAACAAGTCATTGGCCCACAACCGCAAATCATTGCGGTCGACTTTCCGGTGGGTATGAGTACTCAACAGCTAGACCATGCGTTACAGCAGGCACTGGATACATTACCTGTTGAGCACGGTGTGGTGTTCTTCACCGACTTGCTCGGGGGCTCCCCATTTCGCAGTGCAGTCCAATTGAGTGTGCATCAACCTCAATTTGAAGTGATTACTGGTACCAATATGCAGATGCTGGCGGAAACAGTGCTAGACCGAGATGAAATCCCTACAGCCCGCGAATTGGTTCAACAGGCACTGGCGGCGGGAAAGCGGGGAATCGTTCATTTTGTCGTTGACAGTGAAACACCCAACAATGAGGAAAATGACGAGCCGGAGGGAATTTAATAATCCCATAATTCAAAATAGATCAGGGGGCTGAAACTCAAGCGACGGATTATCTTAAGACCCTGATGATCACCCGGTTGGCTTCAGACGCCAGATAATGGCGGCGCTAAATGGTTAACCATTTAGTTCGCGGATAAAATCAATAAACGCTTTGAGTGGTGAAGGGATAAGACGACGGTCGGGATAGTACAGATATGGGCCTGAAAACTGCTGCCACCAGGGGGTTAGAATTGCTTCAAGTTCGCCACGTTCAATCGCGGGTCGCAGCCACTCTTCAAATAGATAGATTATCCCACCGCCAGCAATCGCCGTTGCCACCGCAAGGTCAACGGCAGCACCAATGCTAACCATTAGCGGGCCATTTGGCTTAACTCGCACCACCTCGCCGTCTCGCTCAAACTCCCATTCAGGCACTATGCCGCTGGCATAACGGCCACGAATACAGAGGTGGTTAAGGAGTTCGCTCGGATGTTCCGGCCGACCATGTAGGTCGAGATACTCAGGAGCTGCGGCAACAGCAAAGCGCTGCTGACGTTTTCCTATCGGAAGCGCAATTACATCCTGCTCGAGACATTCATCATAGCGGATACCCGCATCGCAGCCATCACGGAATACGTCCTGCACGTTGCTTTCGGCCACCACTTCTAACTGAATGTCTGGATAACGTTTCAAAAAAGTAGGAACAATGGCAGGCAACACCAGCCGCGCAGCACTAACAGGGACATTTAGACGTAATGTGCCCGACGGGGTATCACGAAAGCGATTAACAATATCCAGTGCAGCATCAACTTCGCTCATCGCAGGCATTAACCGCTCCATCAGTGCTCTACCTACCTCAGTCAATGCCACCGTTCGAGTGGTTCGATGAAATAGCCGGACACCCAGTTGCTGTTCCACCCGCCGCACCGCATCGCTGAGATACGAAGGATTACTGCCTATCATGCGTGCAGCCTCACGAAATCCGCCCGCTTTTGCCACCGCGACCACCGCATGAAGCAGTGCAATATCAATTTGCATTGTCCGCCACTCCGTACAACTTGTCTTCATTTAGCCAGATAGTTGCACAGCTATAAGCCAGCTACAATCATTGCGTTACTTACTCAGGAGATATCCCATGTCACAACGTACTCTTACTTATCGACTTGGCGATCGGCAGATTAATCGCCTCGGCTATGGCGCGATGCAACTGGCTGGCCCAGGTGTATTTGGCCCACCCTCGAATGAATCTCAGGCGATTCAGGTGTTGCGCGACGCCATCAAATCAGGGGTCCAACATATTGATACCAGTGATTTTTATGGGCCGCATATTACTAACCAATTAATTAAACGAGCCCTCCATCCTTATCCTAATGATCTGTGTATTGTTACCAAGGTGGGCGCACTACGCGATAAGACGGGGAACTGGCTACCGGCATTCAGCGCCGATGAACTCACCCGCGCGGTCGAAGATAATCTACGTCACCTTGGGCTTGATGTGTTGGAAGTCGTGAATTTGCGTAGCATGTTTGCTGTCCACCAACCGGCAGAAGGTTCCTTGGCCGCCCCCCTTGAGACACTGGTCAAACTGCAAGCGCGAGGGCTGATTCGCCATATTGGATTGAGTAACGTGACAGCAAAACAGGTCGCCGATGCCCAAAAAATCACCCCCATTGTCTGCGTACAGAACTTGTATAATCTGGCAAATCGCAATGACGACCTACTTGTCGACGAGCTTGCTGCACAGAATATCGCCTGGGTTCCTTTTTTCCCGCTCGGTGGCTTCACACCATTGCAGTCGACACAACTCAGTGAAGTCGCACAGTCACTGGGGGCCACGCCAATGCAGGTTGCGCTTGCCTGGCTGCTGCAACGCTCTCCAAATATCATGCTCATCCCTGGCACGTCATCACCGCAACATTTACAGGAGAACCTGGCCAGTGCTGAATTGATACTCTCCGCTGAGGTGGTGGAAAAGCTAAATAGCATTGGCTAACATTGCTAACGGTCTAATTATTTTCGCACTCTCTAATTTTGCGCGTACTGCTTTGACGCCTTGAACTTAAGATTTTACCGCGATTAAGGCAGTATTGAGCTGCTGCACAGCCTGCTGCGGAGTCTGCTCTGGATGGATAAAAAAGGAGTTCAGTACGTGGAAGAAGATCTCTTTGGTTTGTGCATCTGTCGCCATCGAATGCGCCATACTCGGCAGCAATTTACCCGAGGCCTCCGCCTGACGGAACGCCTTGCCTGACTGCTGCGCGCAGGAGTCAAAATCCTGCAAAGAAACATCCATTCGGGCGGGGATCGAGCCTTTTAGTTTATTAAACGTAACCTGAAACTGCTTATCCATCAGTACATCAGCCAAATGGCGCTGGCCCGATACCACGACTGGATTACCGTTTTGCTGCAAAATAGCAAAGCTGTCCGTGTTATAAATAAAATAGCCCTGAGTACCGGGAGCCAGCGCACACAAAAACGCTTGGCCGGGATTATCACCATCCTGCATCATCTCGCCTTTGGCCCAGTCGCCCATAATCATCATGGCAGCTTTACCACTGCGCAGCATTTCTACCGACTCATGCCACGGACGATTGGCGGCATCGGGGTCGATATAACCTTTAAGCTTGCGAAACTTTTCCAGCACTCGCACCATCTTCTCGCTGGTGATGGCACTACTGCGCTGTTCCATAAACACCTGGCGGTAGAATTCCCCGCCTTCCATGCCTAACAGCAGATTCTCAAACACCGTGGCGTCCTGCCATGCCTGCCCGCCATGTGCCAATGGAATGTACCCGGCAGCTTGTAACTTATCGGCTACGGCAAAAAACTCATCCCATGTGGTAGGTACGGCTAATTTCAATTTGGCGAAAGGTTTCGGGTTAATCCACATCCAATTGATACGATGTATGTTTACCGGTACGGCAACATACTCACCACGATATTTAATGTTGGCTTTGATGGCGAGAGGCAAAGCCTGATCCCACTCAACGGTTTGCTCCGGCGTATAAGGGCTAGAGAGAAAACCCAGTCTGGCCCACTCCTCAATAGCCTTACCTTCTAGTAACGCCGCCCCGGGAGGGTTACCGGCAATAGCACGCGTTTGCAATACACTGTATGCACTCTCTCCTGCACCACCAGCAACAGCAAAATCTTGCCAGTTATCCCCTTTTTCGGCCAGCGCCTGTTTTACCGATAACAGTGCCGCCTGCTCACTGGATGAAGTCCAATAATGCAGGACTTCAACGTTAACGGCAGTGGCATTGGTCGCGACCAACAGCAGAAAAATAAGAGATAGTGTCTTTAACATGCGTATTAGACTCAGTTATAGCGTTGTAAACGGACTTCAACTATCAGCCCACTGGCGGGATGATTACGTAATGTCACTTCACCACCATGTGCTCTGGCAATGCTACGTGAGATAGCAAGCCCCAACCCACTGCCACGGTTATCCTGTTGCAAACGATAGTAAGGCTTAAATACTTTCTCCCACTGCTCCTCGAGAATTCCGGGGCCAAAATCACGGATAAACAGCATGATGTAATCTCGGTGATCTGACAGGATTATTTCTACTCGCTGCCCATAGTTCAGCCCATTCTCCACGATGTTATTAAGTAGGCGCTTAATCGCCAGAGGGCGGCCAAAGATCGGGCTGGCTTTACCGGAAACAGTAACATTGAGATAGGCGTCCATCGTTTGCCTTAGCAAATTCATGATATCTATGGACTCCATATTTTCATGTAAATCAGTATCCTTCATACTTTGCAGTGCGCCTTTGACCATCATTTCCAAGTCAGCGACATCCCGTTCAAATTTTTTCCCCAAAGTCTCATCTTCTAGCATTTCTACCCGCAACCGTAGGCGGGTTAGCGGGGTTTTCAAGTCATGACTGATAGCGGTAAATAGCATTTCACGATTATGCAGGTAAGCGCGCAGACGGCTTTGCATTTGATTGAAAGAACGGGTCGCGGTAACCAATTCTGCACTGCCTTCCTCTGGCAATGGTTCACTGTCCAGTGAACTATTGAGTTCAAGTGCGCCATGGGCTAGCCGTGCTAATGGTTTCAGTTCACGCCGAATCAGCCACCAGGTAAAAAGTAAAACCAGAAGCAAACTACACAGGGTAAAGCCGACCTGACGCAGGCTAAACAACGGGCTTTCTAACTGATCATAAGGCGGTGGCAGTGGTGCTGCCAGAAACAGCCATTCATTGGAATTCAGTTGTAACTGAATGACTAATACTGGCGCATCTTTATGGGATGTAGTGATACCAAAACGTACCCAGGCAGGGGGGAGATTATCAACCAGAACTCCAGCGTTAAAAACTTTCAGTTGATCTGCGGGTGTCAGGGAGATAATCGCCGCCTGCCGTTCCCCTAATTGTGTTCGCAGTTCTTGTTTTGCCTGCGAGACCACGGTTCTGGCGGCCTGACTGTTCAGCAATTGCACTTCATCCAATACATGGTTATTGATCGAAATAAAAAACTGCGAGCCACCTAACGCCAATTGTTGTTGCAACACTAAATGGCGATAGTTATACGGCAGAGATGACATAAAGTTGTAGCTAGTCAGCATCCCTTGCACCAGCCCTTTGATAGTACTTTCCAGACTGGCCTGATTGCGCAGACTAAACTGACGGTACCAAATTGAACCAGAGATACTTTCTGCCAGCAGCAGGGCAATCACCAGCATGCACAGCATGCGGCTCAAAAGTGAACGCGGCCAGAGTGGCCGGAACATATCCTGTAGCCAACGGACATAACGGCCCGAATCAATATTCACGGGTAACATCACAACACAGCATGTAACCCTGATTACGCAGGGTACGCAGTAGTAAGCGCTGGCTATCTTGTAGACGCTGACGTAAGCGGCTGATTTGCACATCAATCCCCCGCTCCAAAGGGTTATTTTCCCGTCGGCGGGTTATCTCAGAGATTTGATCCCGGTCGAGGATCTGATTGGGATGACGTAAAAATAACGAGAGCAACGTAAATTCAATCCCCGACAACGGCTCACTCTGCTTTTGCGGATCAATAAGCTCCCGCCGGACTAAATCCAGTTTCCAGCCGTTAAAACACAAAAATCGTGCCTCAATGCCAGGGCTTTGCACAATTTGATTACGGCGTAATAACGCCTTAACTCGCGCCAGCAACTCGCGGGCACTGAACGGTTTAGCCAGATAATCATCTGCGCCTAGCTCTAACCCAATCACTTTGTCACTTTCATCAGATGCCGCCGTCAACATGATGATCGGCACTGCCGATACTTGCCGTGCTTTGCGGCAAAGGGTGAAGCCGTCATCACCAGGCAACATGACATCCAAAATGACTAAATCCACGGACTCCTGCTTCAATGTTGTCAGCAAATGTTCGCCATCAGGTAGCGAAAGCACACGAAAATTCGCTTTAGTGAAGTATTCCGTCAGCAAGCTGCGGATCTCTTCATCATCATCAATCACGAGCAAAGTATGAGGGGACATAATGGCGCTGACCTGAGTAAACGAGTGTCGCTAAAAGACAAGCAGTGTACCGCTATAACTTGGTACGCAGCTATATGCTACCAGGTATTAACTTCGTTCTGAGAGCTGCCTCAAAACTGTTGTTCTGCTGTTTCTGTCATATGAAATCCAATGCGGGGAGCTTCGCACATTTACAGCTTAAAAGGTTTAAATAGAGGGTTTTGTTGCTTATTTAGCAATAGTGTTGTGCATTATTGTCCATTTTTCTCTCGCGTAAAAACCATTAGCATACTCAGCATTCCGGGTAGGCCGCTGTTTTGGGTTATTAGCCCCCCGTTTCACAAGGATTATATCAATGAGTAATGTATTAATTATTAACGCCATGAAAGCGTTTGCGCACTCCAAAGGGGCGCTTAACCTCACGCTCACGAATGTCGCTGCCGACTTTCTACGTGAAAACGGCCATCAGGTGAAAATCACCACGGTTGATGAAGGCTATGATATTGAAAGTGAAATTGAAAAATATCTGTGGGCCGATACCGTTATTTATCAAATGCCCGGTTGGTGGATGGGTGAACCGTGGATTCTGAAAAAATATATTGATGACGTCTTTACCGCAGGTCACGGCAAACTGTATGCCAGTGATGGCCGTACCCGTTCTGATGCCACTAAAGGTTATGGTTCTGGCGGTTTGATTCAGGGTAAAACCTACATGCTGTCAGTCACCTGGAACGCACCACTTGCAGCGTTCAATGACCCGAAACAGTTCTTCCATGGGGTGGGCGTTGACGGTGTTTATCTGCATTTCCATAAAGCGAACCAATTCCTTGGAATGGAACCTCTGCCAACATTTATGTGTAATGATGTGATTAAACAACCAGACATTGAAGGTGACATCAGCCGTTACCGTCAGCATTTAGCCGAAAACTTTAACTATCAGGCCGTTTGATTTCCTATCAGAGATAAATAGAGGCAGTAATGATTACCGTTTTTGCAGAAATCAAAGTCAAACCAAGGCGCCGTCAGGCAGTATTACAGGCAATTGAGAAGCTTATTCCGGCGGTACTGGCCGAGGAAGGTTGTGGCGGTTATGTGCCGATGGTTGACGTTCCCACCCAGCTTGACTGGCAAAAGAACTCGCCGGACTCTATTTTCATGCTGGAGAAGTGGCAAAGTGTGCATCATCTGGAGTTACATTTGCAGATGGAGCATATGCATCAACACCGTGAAGTGATTAAGGATGATGTGTTGGATGTGAACATTCACATTTTATCTTAGCCTTCTTACTTGAAGCTGCAGCGGTGTTAGCCGCTCTCACTCACCCGAATCACTTACTTGAGTAAGCTCATCGGGATTCATTCGTTTGCTGCCTTGCTGCAACTCCAATTACTTTGGCTAATACCCTTCTGGCTTGAAGCTGCAGCGGTGTTAGCCGCTCTCACTCACCCGAATCACTTACTTGAGTAAGCTCATCGGGATTCATTCGTTTGCTGCCTTGCTGCAACTCCAATTACTTTGGCTAATACCCTTCTGGCTTGAAGCTGCAGCGGTGTTAGCCGCTCTCACTCACCCGAATCACTTACTTGAGTAAGCTCATCGGGATTCATTCGTTTGCTGCCTTGCTGCAACTCCAATTACTTTGGCTAATACCCTTCTGGCTTGAAGTTGCAACGGTGTTAGCCGCTAATATCTGAGCCAATGGCTCCCCTGCAACTGAATCTGCTCACTCACATAATCGAGAAAACAGGTAATCCGCGCGGCAAGTTGTGTATTGCGATAATACACCGCATTGATCGGTTGCCAGGTTTCCAGAGTTTGATCCGCCATAACTTCAACCAAATGCCCCGCCAGTTGATCTTTACGCGTCATAAAATCAGAGAGTTCGACGATCCCTTCACCCTGTAAAGCCAATAAACGTAGCGTTTCGCCGCTGGAAGCCGCTAAATTCGGGATAATCGACGAATGCCCGCCTGGCAAATGAGGTAGCGACCATTGATTAAGGAATTCAGGCTGAGTGAAACCGAGCAGACTGTGATTTGCGAGGTCATCAATAGTGTGCGGGGTACCGTGACATTGCAGATAGTCGGGGCTGGCAAGAATACGCACCCGGCTGGCACCCAGCAAACGTGCATGAATAGTGGAGTCGCGCAAAGCACCAATGCGGATCGCGATATCAGTACGTTGCTCTAACAGATCGATATTAAGATCGTCGGTATTCAGTTCAAGAATGATTTGCGGATATAAGGCGCGAAAGCCGCTGATCATCGGCACGATAACGTGCTGCATAAAGGGGGCTGCTGCATTCACTCGCAACCGACCAGCAGGCTTCAACCGCCGCAGAGCAATCTGTTCCTCAGCATCATCCACCGCGCCAAGAATCTGGCGTGCATGGCTGAGAAACAGCTCGCCCTCTTCGGTCAATTCCAACCGACGGGTGGTGCGGCGTAGCAAAGTGGTCGCTAGCTTTTGCTCCAATCGGCTCAATGCACGGCTGATACCCGATGTGGTCTGGCTACGTTGCTCTGCCGCCGCGGTAATCGAGCCGCAGTCAACTACCGAGGTAAATGCCTGCAACTCTTCTAACGTCACTTTCATCTATTAAACCCTGCCATCGATCAAACTTCGATTTCAGCGGTATCCCCTTTCTCTTGCAGCCAATTGCGCCGATCTTCGGAACGCTTTTTCGCTAACAACATGTCCATCATTGCTAGCGTTTTATCAATATCATCATCACCAATGGTCAATTGCACCAGACGGCGAGTATTCGGATCGAGGGTCGTTTCACGTAACTGCAACGGGTTCATTTCACCCAACCCTTTAAAGCGCTGAACGTTGGGTTTACCGCGTTTACGCTTCAGTTGTTCCAGAACACCGGTTTTCTCTTCTTCATCCAAGGCATAAAACACTTCTTTGCCTAAATCGATGCGATACAGTGGCGGCATCGCCACATAAACGTGACCGTTGCGCACCAACGCCCGGAAGTGACGCACAAACAGGGCGCACAGCAGGGTGGCAATATGCAAACCATCGGAGTCCGCATCCGCCAGGATACAAACTTTACCGTAACGCAGTTGGCTCAAATCTTCGCTGTCTGGATCGATACCAATGGCTACCGAGATATCGTGTACTTCCTGCGAGGCCAGCACTTCATCTGACGAAACTTCCCAGGTATTTAGGATCTTGCCTTTCAGCGGCATGATCGCCTGATATTCACGATCACGTGCCTGTTTAGCCGAACCACCGGCGGAATCCCCTTCCACCAAGAATAATTCGGTCATGCTCAGATCCTGCGAAGTACAATCCGCCAATTTACCGGGCAATGCCGGGCCGCTGGTCAGCTTCTTACGCACCACTTTTTTTGCCGCACGCATACGGCGCTGAGCACTGGAAATGGCCAATTCAGCCAGTTGTTCTGCCGCTTGTATATTCTGATTCAACCATAGGCTGAAGGCATCTTTTACCACACCGGACACAAAAGCAGCACACTGACGTGAGGAGAGCCGCTCTTTCGTCTGGCCGGCAAATTGTGGGTCCTGCATTTTTACTGACAACACATAAGCACAGCGTTCCCAGATATCATCGGCCGAAAGTTTGACACCACGGGGCAAAATATTGCGGTATTCGCAGAAATCGCGCATGGCATCCAGCAAACCCTGACGCAAACCGTTGACGTGAGTTCCGCCCTGCATGGTGGGGATCAGGTTGACGTAGCTTTCTGTCAACAGTTCACCGCCTTCTGGCAACCACAACAGCGCCCAATCAATCGCTTCAGTATCACCGGCAAAAGAGCCGACAAACGGTGCTTCTGGCAGGGTAATCAAGCCATCAACCGCTTCCATCAGATAATCGGTCAGGCCATCGGCATAGCACCAACGCTGCTCGGTATTATTCACCAGATCTTTAAAGACGATTTCTACGCCGGGGCACAACACGGCTTTCGCTTTCAGCAAATGGGATAAACGCGAAACCGAGAAACGTGGGCTATCGAAGAATGAGACATCCGGCCAGAAATGCACGCTGGTACCGGTATTGCGCTTACCGCATGTCCCGATAACTTGTAGTTCCTGCACTTTATCGCCATTTTCAAAGGCGATACTGTAGATTTGGCTATCACGGCGCACCGTGACCTCTACTCGCTTGGATAAAGCATTCACAACTGAAATGCCTACACCGTGCAAACCACCAGAGAACTGATAGTTTTTATTCGAGAATTTGCCGCCTGCGTGTAACCGACACATAATCAGTTCAACGGCGGGAACACCTTCTTCTGGATGGATATCAACAGGCATGCCACGGCCATCATCAGTCACTTCCAGCGATTGATCGGCGTGCAGAATAACGTCAATACGCCGGGCATGGCCCGCCAGCGCCTCATCGACGCTGTTATCAATCACCTCTTGACCAAGGTGGTTTGGCCGCGTGGTATCCGTATACATGCCCGGACGACGACGCACTGGTTCTAAACCGCTGAGTACTTCAATGGCATCAGCGTTATAGCTGGATTCAGTCATGGTTGATTAATATTCGGCTAATGGTTGGAAGGCTGGCGGTGACATGCCTGGTGGGCCATCTCGGCCCCAGTGCAATACCCACTGTAGTAACGATACCCAACGGTAGTAATACCAAAATTGTAGTAATACCAAACCTACTGTATCGGTGGCACATATACGGCCTGTTATCAGGCAGTCGCTAGCCCTAAAAAAGTTACAATCGGGGAGAAATAGTGATCAAAGCCAACAAAGGCATGATTTCCACCTGATTCTACTGTTTGCCGGCAAGGGGTGTAATAAGCAACCGCTTGACGGTAATCGAGGATCTCATCCCCGGTTTGTTGCAATAACCAGAGTAAATCTGGGGATTCCAACTTTTCAATTTGCATGACCTTCAGGTCGTAAATATGTCGAGACTCTAACACATATTGTTGACCTGTGTAGGGGTTCTCATTCTCGCCCAGATAATCACTGAGCAGCTCAAAAGGCCGCACTGCCGGGTTAACAACCACCGCAGGAATGCTGAAACGCTGGGAAAGCCAGGTAGCAAAATAGCCGCCCAAGGAAGAACCAACAATACCAATAGATTGCCCCGCTTTATCCATCACAATGTTTTCCAACATTTCTGCTGCTTGTGCCGGATACGGCGGTAATTGCGGTGTCAGCATCTCAATATGAGGATGGTGCTGCTGCAACCAACTTTTAAAGGTGGTTGCTTTGGGCGAACTGGGGGAGCTATTAAAGCCGTGAATATAAAGAAGCGTACTCATCAATAACCATCCGAGTCCATGTCCGGGCAGAACTCATCACTGGCTAACCGACGAACCTCAGTTTCAAGTATTCCATCAGGCAGTAAGTCGAGGTAGCGCCATCCCGGGGCCACAGTATCAAGCGTAAAATTAGTACAGTGCGGTTTGAACTGCACACAAGTAGAAGGGCTGGCCAGCAGCCGTTTACCATACCAATCGAGATCCAAATCTTGATGGATATGGCCACACAATAAGGTGGTAACACGCGGATAACGAACCAGCACTGCCGCCAACATATGCGCATTACGCAGACTGTGTTGGTCAAGCCAAGTGCAGCCGGATGGCATTGGGTGATGATGCAATAAAATCAGCGTATAGCGTTCTGGGTAAGCCACCAGACAACGCTCCATCCACTCCAACTGATAATCGCTCAGTTCACCATAAGGAACACCGAATACCTGACTGTCCAATAACAGAATTTGCCAGTTATCACCAACCAGAACCTGCTTCGAAGGCGCAATGCCTGAATCCGCCAGTGCATCTACCATCGCCGGTTGAAAATCGTGATTACCGGGTAGCCATACGCAAGGCGCCGGCAAACGGGAAATACCCTTCGCAAAATTTTGATAGGCAGCAACCGAATGGTCCTGCGCCAAATCACCGGTTGCAACAATCAGATCAAATGGATGTTGCTCAGCAATAATCGCATCCAACACAGCGCGATAACTGCGGGACGTATTCACACCCAGCAAGGTCTCATGTTCACCTGCGAAGAGGTGGGTATCTGTTATTTGTAAAATTCTGACTTTGGCCCCACTCGCCATAGGCAGTTTAAACAGGCTTTCCAAATGGTGTCCTTGTTTTTGCACCCTTCCCAACCAGAATTATCACGATTCTTCACTCTCTGTAGGCAAGGTTATAAGTCTGTCTAACAAACCGGAACTGCCACCGCTCCATGCGCCAAACAATAGCGCAACCAGTCAGCAAGAAACTGGTTAATTTGATGCTTTTCGTCCCGCTGATGCAACTTTTTATTCGGATAATCATAACTTGCTTTGAAGCGGTAGATCTGCTGACTGGCACACACTTCCGCGACCTGTGCATCATGATAAAGCCGCACCACCATCGATGGCAGGCTCCAGTGACTCACCGCAGGCTCGGTTTGCACAATCTCTACTACCGAAGTGTAGCGGGTTGACTCAATAATTGTCAGCCTATAACTGCCGCCATTAACCTGATAAGCCACGTTTTCGCCCACTTCATCGACGCGAGGTATCAAACGACGCAATTGTGCGAAGTTAGTTTCACATATCCGCATCATCTCAGGGAAATCAGGTGTATAGCGCTTACTCATTATTTTTTCTCTTTATGACTGCCATTCTGCTCTCAGCGATTGATGGTGCAACGCCAACCATTGTAATGCAATGATTGAGGCTGCGTTATCAATAGCACCTTCTTCAACCCAACGACAAGCTTGTTCACGACTAACAACATGCACTCGAATATCTTCATTTTCGTCGGCCAAGCCATGAATGCCCTTCGCCGTTGTCGCATCAACTTCGCCCACCATAATAGACAAACGTTCGCTGGTGCCCCCGGGGCTGGCTAAATAGCTGAGCACCGGCTTACAGCGGCCAATGTCAATTCCGGCTTCCTCCTGCGCCTCGCGACGGGCGACCGCCTCAACGGTTTCACCCTCTTCAATCATTCCGGCTACCATTTCTAATAACCAAGGTGACGGGCTACTGTCAATGGCGGCAATCCGTAATTGCTCAACCAATACCACTTCATCACGCACCGGATCATAGGGTAACAACACCGCAGCATGGCCACGCTCGAAAATTTCACGCTTAACTTCACCACTCATTTCACCGTTAAACAGGCGGTGGCGGAATCGGTATAAATTCAGTGAAAAAAAACCACTGTAAAGTGTTTCACGTGCAATAATTTCCACATCATTCTTGTCAAAGGTCACCGGTGAAGATTGTACTGACGTCATTAACTGTTCTCCTTACTTAAGTATCCAAGCTTAATTGTGATTTTTGATGACAGCCAAACTACACAGGCTATACCCTAAATAATTAGAGTTGCAGGAAGGCGGCAATTGAGCGACAAATTGGTTGTAAACCATTTTGCACAGCGCCTGCGCTGGCCCGTAGGGTGAGGCTCATAATCCCCCATAAGCTTACATAAGTAAGTGACTGGGGTTAACGAAAGCAGCTAACGCACATGCAGCTTGCAGTATGACGGGTATACAGGATTTTAAAATAGCAGGCATAGAGTTAGCCGATAGAAATGATTTTGATAAAGATTATTTGACCAAGATAGCTCGATACAGATGAGTTGTCTGAATACTCATTTAGCTTTGTGATAGATTTAAGTAAATTAAGGCGAGATGGCACAATCAGCCACCTTATCCCATTGGCAGACTCTGATAGAATCGGCAACAATATCGTCTATCGACAGCTACCATAGTAAAATTGCCGCACAAATGCTGCACAACAAGGACTGCAAATGAAGAAACTGCTCCCCCTTCTTATCGGGCTGAGTCTGGCTGGTTTCAGTACCATGAGCCAGGCAGAGAACTTGCTGCAAGTTTATAAGCAAGCCAGGGATAGTAACCCGGATTTACGCAAATCGGCTGCTGACCGCGATGCTGCATATGAAAAAATTAATCAAGCTCGCAGCCCGCTGTTACCACAGCTCGGTTTGGGTGCAGGTTACAGCCATACTAATGGTTTCCGTGATGCATCCGATAGCCCGGATAGCAACGCGACATCAGGCTCCCTGCAACTGACTCAAACTATTTTTGATATGTCTAAATGGCGCGCCCTGACCTTACAGGAAAAGGCGGCGGGTATTCAGGATGTCACATTCCAGACCGACGAACAGGCACTGATCCTGAACACAGCAACAGCCTATTTCAACGTACTCAGAGCAATTGATAGCCTGTCTTACACCGAAGCACAGAAGCAATCGGTCTATCGCCAGTTGGACCAAACGACCCAGCGGTTTAATGTAGGTTTAGTCGCAATTACCGATGTGCAAAACGCCCGTGCCAGCTACGATACCGTGTTAGCAGCAGAAGTGACTGCCCGTAACAATTTGGATAACGCGTTGGAAAACCTGCGCCAGATCACCGGTGTTTATTATCCTGAATTGGCATCACTGAATGTGAGTCGCTTGAAGACTGAGCGCCCACAAGCAGTTACTAACTTATTGAAAGAAGCTGAAAAACGTAACCTTGCCTTGCTTTCTGCCCGTTTGAGCCAAGATTTGGCTCGTGAGCAAATTAAGTCAGCAGAAACCGGTTATATGCCGACGGTCGATTTGACCGCCTCATCTTCTGTAACCAATACACGTTACAGTGGGGGGTCACCAACCAGCCAGCAAGTGAATAATGATGCTGGGCAAAACCAAATTGGTGTGCAACTGAGTTTGCCACTGTATAGCGGCGGGGCCACCAATTCTGCGGTGAAACAAGCACAGTACAATTTCGTCGGTGCCAGTGAACAGCTAGAAAGTGCGCACCGTAGTGTGGTGCAAACTGTACGCTCCTCATTCAATAATATTTCAGCCTCCATCAGTAGTATCAAGGCTTATGAGCAGGTGGTCATTTCCAACCAAAGTTCATTAGATGCCATGGAAGCCGGATACCAGGTGGGTACCCGTACTATTCTGGATGTATTGACTGCAACGACTAACTTGTATCAATCCAAACAGCAATTAGCTGACGCGCGTTATAACTATCTGATTAATCAGTTAAACATCCAATCCGCGTTGGGGACATTGAATATGGACGATCTGATGCAACTGAATGGCGTATTGGACAAGCCAGTGCCAACTTCAGCCACCAGTCTCGCACCGGACAATGCCAACCAGAATGCTTATGCTGATGGCGAAAGTGCTCAATCAGCACCGCGTGCTACTTCTGTAAGCCAACCAGCTACCGCAGCACCAGCAGCGGCGCGTAGTGGCAATCCATTCCGTAACTGATTTTTACGGACTCGGACTCTCCGGGTGCAGCATCAGGCTGTGCCCGGTTTCTATGCCCTACGTCTTCGCTGCCAAGCACTTTTTGCCAATGAAAAAAGCGAAGCTACTCGCAGCATTTCGTATAGCTTTGTAAAGTCTGCCGCTGGCAAGCCCCCACGCTTTAATTTCGTACATCTTTCCCCTATTCTAGAGCGTACTTACTGGGAAAGGGCACAAAAGCCCTGAAATGAGATAAATAATGATGAAACGGACTCAAAACATCAATCAAGAGACTTTCCGTAAATCCTGGCGCAATTACCGTCTTGCGCCCGTAGCTTTAGCTGTCAGTGCTGTATTTATGCTGGCTGGCTGTGAAAAAACCGATGAAACCGTCTCTTTGTATCAAAATGCTGATGATTGCTCTCAGGCGAATCCGTCCAAGAGCGCGGAATGTACCACCGCTTACAACACGGCATTACAAGAAGCGGCTAAAACTGCACCAAAATATGCGACCCGCGAAGACTGTGTGGCAGAGTTTGGTGAATCTCAGTGTACTCAGGCTCCTGCTCAAGCTGGCATGGTACCAACATCTTCATCATCTTCTGGCGAAACCACGGCGGCCGCACCACAACAAAGTGGCAGTATGTGGATGCCATTAATGGCCGGTTATATGATGGGCCGGATGATGGGCGGTGGTGCAAGCCAGCCACTATTCACATCGAAAGCGCCAAATAGCCCAGCGAATGGCAAGTTTGTTGATGCGACAGGTAAAAACTTTGGTTCAGCCACCACTGGCCGCACCATGAACGTGCCAAGAACCGCCATGGCACCCAAGCCTGCGGTAACCAACACTATCACTCGTGGTGGCTTTGGTGAGTCCGTGGCTAAGCAGTCTTCTATGCAACGTAGTGCCGCGACATCATCTAAAACCAGCACACGCAGCATGGGTGGTTAAGGTCTGATTAATGAAACGTTTAGCGATTAGCGAACGCCCAGACTGGCGCGAGAAAGCCACTGAATTCGGTTTCCGTTTCCACACCATGTATGGCGAGCCGTACTGGTGTGAGGATGCGTATTACGAATTCACACTGGCACAGATTGAAGAGCTGGAAGAAACTACCGCAGAATTGCATCAGATGTGTCTGCAAGTGGTTGAGAAAGTGGTGAATAGCGATCAACTGATGGCAAAATTCCGCATTCCAAAACACTGCTGGGATTTTGTTCGCAGCTCATGGAAAACTCATCAGCCATCGCTCTATTCTCGCCTTGATCTGGCCTATGACGGCATCAATCCAGCAAAACTGCTGGAAAACAATGCGGACACCCCAACGTCATTGTATGAAGCCGCCTTTTTCCAATGGTTATGGTTGGAAGATCAGATCAACGCAGGCAATTTGAGTCAGGATTCTGATCAATACAACAGCATGCAAGAGAAGTTGATTGAGCGCTTTGTCGACCTGCGTGATAACCATGGTTTTAGCTTACTGCATCTGGCCTGCTGTCAGGACAGTGAAGAAGATCGTGGCACGGTGCAATATTTGCAAGATTGCGCGCTGGAAGCAGGTCTGCCAACTGAATTCATGTTTATGGAAGAGATCGGCTTAGGAGAGAAAGGCCAATTTACTGACCTGGATAATCAGGTTATCAGTAATTTGTTCAAACTCTATCCGTGGGAGTTTATGTTCCGCGAAATGTTTTCAACCAAGTTGGAAGATGCTGGTGTGCGCTGGCTGGAACCCGCCTGGAAAAGCATTATCTCCAATAAAGCCTTGCTGCCGTTGCTGTGGGAGATGTTCCCAAATCACCCTAACCTATTGCCTGCTTATTTCGCCGAAGATGACCATCCAAAGATGGATCATTATGTCACCAAGCCGCTGTTCTCACGAGAAGGTGCCAATATCCAGATTGTGGAAAACGGCAAAGAAGTTGCCCGAGTTGATGGGCCATATGGTGAAGAAGGCATGATTGTGCAGCAATTTCATCCGCTGCCTAAGTTCGGCGATAGCTATACCCTGATAGGTAGCTGGCTAGTGAATGATCAACCCTGTGGCATTGGTTTGCGTGAAGACAGAGAACTGATTACCCAAGATCTGTCGCGTTTTTACCCGCATATTATTTTGGGCTAAGGCTGCGCATAACTTAAGGGAAAGCACTCGCTTTCCCTCAGACTGCTGACAAGGTCAAATGAAGGGGAAACACTCCGTTGGGGCTACTTTTAGTTTCAAATACAAGTGTGTAAACCGCCTGAACGCCCGTAGGAGTTGTCACCCCCTGGCTCGCTGACTTTATCAGTTCAAACCTTTCTTTTTATAACGTCGAACTATCCAATTCTTACCGACAACATACTGAGCGATCCCATCTCAATCCCATCAGTGGGAATCGAAATCGGCTCGACGCCGTCCCAGCTCCCCAACACATACAAAAGTGGTAGATAATGCTCTGGTGACGGATTAGATAGCGCAGCCCCTTCATGTTGCATAAAGTTCACTAAAGGATGGTTATCACCTTGATAGTTAAGGTTGTCTCGCACAAATTGATTGAAAGATTCAGCCCAAGGATAAGGACTGCTATCACCCTGCCATCTAACCATACGCAAGTTATGCACGACGTTTCCGCTGGCGACAATCATCACGCCCTGCTCCCGCAGCACTGCCAGCTTGCGACCTAACTCATAGTGATAAGCCGCCGGTTGCGTACCATCAATACTCAATTGCACCACCGGAATATCAGCCTCAGGGTACATTTTAATCAATACCCCCCAGCTACCGTGGTCCAATCCCCATTCACTGGTATCAGCCCGCACAACGATAGGTGCCAATAATTGCTGAACTTGTGCTGCCAGATCCGGTGAACCCGGCGCTGGATATTCGGTATCAAATAACGCCTGAGGGAATCCACCAAAATCATGGATAGTCCGAGGTTGCTCCATTGCCGTCACTGCGGTACCACGGGTATACCAGTGGGCGGAGACGGCCAGAATCGCCTTAGGACGCGGTAAAGTCTCACCCAACGTACGCCATGCCTGAGTGTGACTGTTTTCTTCCAGCACGTTCATCGGGCTACCGTGGCCGAGAAACAGTGCAGGCATACGAGAGCTGTTCATAAGAAATCCTTACTGTTAAGAGAGAAAATGGCGCTTGAAATCATAAGAAATACATTACGCGCTTTTTTTTCATTGCACAGCCAGATAACAGTGATGAAGATATTCAATAAAATTGAATGGGGAAAGTCAGAGAAGGGTTAACTTAGGGGTCAAGACATGATAGGAAATAACCGGGCCGCACTCTATTCAGGAAAATAGAGGCAACCCGGTGTTTAAACCAACACCATCAGCAGGCAATATCCATTGATATCGCCACTCTATTAGCTGGCTTTTCTTGCCTGAGACTGGAGGTAATCAGCCAGGTCATCAATTGTCACTACCGGCATATCATGCAATTTAGCGAACTCAATAACCTCTGGCGCATGGGCCATGCTGCCATCGTCATTAGTCAGTTCACACAACACACCTGCTGGCTTGTAGCCCGCCAGTGTTGCCAAATCGATAGAGGCTTCGGTATGACCACGACGCGATAATACGCCGCCTACCTGACCACGCAGCGGGAATACATGGCCCGGGCGGTTAAGATCAGCAGGTTTAGCGTTGTCAGCAATGGCCGCACGAATAGTCGTCAAACGGTCAGCCGCAGAAACGCCGGTCGTAACACCTTTAGCCGCTTCAATTGTCACGGTAAATGCCGTCTGGAACTGGCTGGAGTTATTGGTCACCATCATCGGCAAATCAAGCTGCTGGCGGCGTTCGTCAGTGATACACAGACACACAATGCCACTACCGTGGCGGATGGTCAGTGCCATTTGTTCAACAGTCATTGCTTCAGCTGCAAAAACGATATCACCTTCGTTTTCTCGGCTTTCGTCGTCTAACACCATAACGCCACGGCCGTTACGCAGCGCGTCGACAGCACGTTCTACACGCTCAACAGGCGTGCCAAAATCTGATAGAAGGGTCTGATTCATGGTAAGAAACCTCATTAAAATTATGGATTACCAGAATCAGGGCGGTCTTGAGGAGTAAAAGGCCACTCTTTCATATATAACATTGCTTCATATATAAATAGAAATAGCCGAAATAACGCAAGCGAGCTATAAGCCCGGCAGATACCGTTACTCTCTCCCATCCGGACTATAACCGTCGGCCCCGGAATCACACCGGGTCTGCTGACCTCTACCTTGCCCTCTTTAACAAGAGAAACAACGTGAGCGCTCGCGGGCTTTTGCACCACGACACAGATATGCCGCACCACAATTTACCGCCGGTGGGGACTTGCACCCCGCCCTGAGAATAAGCCCTATGACTATAGCGCTATTGATTCGTCTGGGCAATTACCAAAATGTAGATGTTTGGAGGTTTATACAATCAACGTGAGGCATTACACTAATAAGCAGTAATCCACATCTCATTAGGGAAATATCATGATTGACCCGAAAAAAATTGAACAAATCGCCCGCCAGGTGCATGAGTCTATGCCGAAAGGAATTCGCGAATTCGGGGAAGACGTCGAAAAGAAAATTCGTCTGGTGCTGCAATCGCAATTAACACGACTGGATTTGGTTAATCGTGAAGAGTTCGACGTACAAACTCAAGTGTTACTACGCACCAGAGAAAAACTGGCGTTACTGGAACAACGCGTGACAGAGCTGGAAGCCAAATTCAACAACGTCCCAGCCGTTATTGATGATAACAGCGGTGATGACAAAACCGGCGAGTAACGCTTGGTCGCATGTCAGTAGTGATAATCAGGGCGCAGTTCGATATCGCGCCCTGATTTTACGAGGATATCGCCGCTGGCCGCATTCTGGAAAGCAGCACCCACAATAGGAAAAACATCAGTAAAGCGTATAAGCTTTTCCAACCTATCATCACCAGCAATACACAACACAGAATACTGCCAATCACCGACATCACCCGCGAGCGCCCGCTCAATAAGCGAATCCCCGCCAGCATACATAGCAAATAAATCAGCACAAAAATGCCATTGGCATAAACAATCAGCAGGTCCAGTGGCAGCGATAGCCAATAAATCAGTAACGCAAATACCAGGCAACTCCCCACCACGGCAGTAAGTGCGTTAACCGGCGTTTGCCCGGCAGAAAGCTGCGCAAGTTTGCTTTCAGGCCGAACCTGCGCCTGCGACCACACCATGCGGGCAAAACTCTGGGTATAGATATTGACGCTGGCAAAACAGGCCAGATAGCCAATAATGCACGCTATCCACAGTGCATGCTGACCAAAAAGTTGCACTACAATGCCCGGCAACGACGCCGCAGCCGCCTGTTGTTCGCCATAAGCATGGAAATGCAACACCGCCACGGTACAGCCCCAATACACCGCACCAGCAACGAGTAAGCCAACGATCAGTGCGCGTGGGAAATCACGTTCGGGATGGCGGAATTCTGTCGCCAAATGTGCAAAGGCTTCTAATCCGACAAAACACCAGAACATTACGGCCAACGCGTTGAACATATTCGGCGGAGAAATATCTTGTAGCTCTGGCCAGGGTATCTGTGATGGTTGAATCGCCCCCTGCCACCAAATAGCCACCACCAGCGCAATGACCAGCAATGCTATCAATGTCTGTACATTAGCGCTGGAACCCGCGCTACGCGTGCCCAGCAGCCAAATAACCAGCAAAGTGACCAGTTGCACCATCAGCAACCCAGTATCGCTCCAGCCGAATGTTGCCTGCCAGAAACCGGCAGCAATTTGCAAGGCGGCGGGTAAACCAACAGGAATAACAGACAAGAATAGCCAACCAGTGACATTACCCAGCTTCGGGCCAAAGGCCATTGTCACGAAGTGGGCAGCCCCTGCGGCACTAGGGAAGTCGCGGCCTAGGGCAGCAAACGCGATAGCAATCGGAAAAACCAGTATAATTAATATCGGCCAGGCCCATAGACTGTCGTCTCCGGCCAGCATCGCCGCCAATGCAGGAACGGCAAAAACGCCCGTTCCCAGCAGTGAAGTGGACAGCAACCCGACTCCCTGTGCCAGACTCAACTCCTGTTTTAGTCCACCCACCTACTAGCCTCGGCCATTCTTGATTGACTGAATAATATTGGTGGTGGAAACTCCATCTTCAAAATTCAGTACTTTAACCTCACCGCCTGCGGCCCAAACCTCGGCACTGCCCGCGATCTCATCCGGCTTATAATCACCACCTTTTACCAGCAAATCCGGCAGAATATCGGCAATTAAGCGCTGCGGCGTATCTTCTTCAAACGGCACCACCCAATCCACAGCTTCCAACGCACCTAATACAATCATGCGCTGATCAAGTGGGTTAACTGGCCGTTTTTCGCCTTTCAAGCGTTTGGTAGAGGCATCGCTGTTCACTGCCACAATCAGGCGGTCACCCAGCTTACGGGCGTTAGCCAAATAAGAGACATGACCCGCATGGAGAATGTCAAAAATGCCATTGGTCATGACCACTTTTTCACCACGCTGACGGGCCTGCGCAACGGCTTTTTTCAGTTGTTGCTCATCCATCACCCCAAAACCGGTTTCCGCACGACCACGGATGGCATTTTCCAGCTCAATCGGTGAAACCGTTGAGGTACCTAACTTACCAACAACGACACCGGCGGCAGCATTAGCCAGGAAGCATGACTCTTCAAGCGTATTACCCGCAGCCAGTGCCGCAGCCAATACCCCAATCACCGTATCACCCGCACCGGTCACATCGAACACTTCCTGCGCCTGAGTGGGTAGATGTAATGGGGGTTTCCCCGGTTGTAGCAGTGTCATCCCTTGTTCGGAGCGAGTCACCAACAGAGCTGAAAGCTCAAAGTCAGCCACCAGCTTCATGCCACGGCTGACCAGTTCTTCTTCATTTTTACAGTGACCGACGACGGCTTCAAATTCGGATAAGTTAGGGGTTAACAGTGTTGCGCCGCGATAACGCTCAAAATCGCTGCCTTTAGGATCGATAAGTACTGGAACTTTCGCATTACGTGCCAGTTGGATCATCGGCTGCACACTGTTCAATGCACCTTTGGCATAATCGGATAACACCAGTGCGCCAATCTGTGGCAGCGCCTGCTGGATGCGATCAAAGATAGGTTGCGGATCAACACCGTCAAAACCTTCTTCAAAATCCAGACGGATCAACTGCTGATTACGGGAAAGTACCCGCAATTTGGTAATCGTTGGATGGGTAGGCACCGAAACAAAGTCGCAGCGCACCTGTACTTCATTCAGCTTGTTGGTCAGCGCCCGCGCAGCATCGTCGATGCCGGTCAACCCAACTAAACGAGAGATAGCGCCAAGGGATGCGATGTTCATCGCCACGTTTGCAGCACCACCGGGGCGCTCTTCGATGGTATCAACTTTAACAACTGGCACCGGTGCTTCTGGTGAGATCCGGCTGGTTGGCCCATACCAATAGCGGTCTAACATGACATCACCAACGACTAATACACCGGCGCGGCGAAAATCAGGCAGCGTGACTTTCATACGTTAGCCCCCCAAAGTGAGCTGTTATTAACCCCGAAAACACACATCTCTTCGCTCCAATTTTGTGTTTGTTATACTCTAAATAATTCGAGTTGCAGGAAGGCGGCAAGCGAGTGAATCCCGACGAGCTTACTTATTTCTTAAGGTCAAGACCAGTAAGTGATTCGGGCGATTGAGCGCGGCCAACACACATGCAGCTTGAAGTATGACGAATATATGTGGTGCCGGATAATATCACAGACACCTTGCATACTATTAATAACCGACGTACCCAGTCATAACGGGCACTGCTGCACTTTATCTTATTCGCTGGCAACAATATCTGACGTCACCAGCCATTTTCGCCAACTGGCAGCAACTTGCTCTCTTTCGGTGATAAAACTGTCAGCAGAAACCTTACTGGATAGCTCCTGCAATGCCAGGTGATGAATCTCATCACGCATGGTGACATAAGCACGGGTCAGTGCTGCTGCCTCTTGCGGTGCCATGATGTCGTAATTAGCCATCAACTCAAAAATGCGTACATTATCTGACCAACGGGTCAACCGTGGCTCGCTGGCCGCATAGCGCAACACCAGATATTGCGCGATAAACTCAATATCGGTAATCCCCCCCTCATCAGCCTTAATATCAAAGATACCACGCTGTTTGCTGCCCAGATGGTTGCGCATTTTCTCTCGCATTTCGCGCACTTCCTGCTGCAATTGTGGGTCTTCTCGGTGGCGGCACAGAATTTGCTGGCGGATGGTATCAAACTGTTGATGCAATTGAGGATCACCATAAACGATGCGGGCGCGAACCAGTGCCTGATGCTCCCAAGTCCAAGCCTCATGCTGTTGGTAATCGGCGAAAGCTTCAACGGTGCTGACCAGCATGCCCGCCTCACCTGATGGCCGTAGGCGAGCATCCACTTCATATAAAATGCCTGACGAGGTGCGGGTGCTGAACAAATGCATCACCCGCTGAGCCAAACGCAGGTAGAACTGACGGCCGTCGATGCTACGCTCGCCATCAGTCATCACATCCAGCGGGCAATCGAGCAAGAACACCAGATCCAAATCTGAGCTGTAACCTAGCTCCCAGCCCCCCAACTTGCCATAACCAATCACGGCGAAACCACGGCCTTCTCGGTGCTGTAGATGGCTCGGCTGGCCATAGCGAGCCACCATCTGCCCCCAGGCTTGCTGAATAACCGCATCAATCATGGCCTCTGCCAGATAAGTTAAGTGATCGCTCACTTTCATTACCGGCAGTGCCTCGGTGATATCACCAGCAGCAATACGCAATTGCTGGGCTTGCTTAAATTGACGCAACGCCTCGAGTTGCTGCTCTTCGTCATCCTCCGGCACCCGCAATAAGTATTGGCGCAATTCATCGCGATAAGCACCGGGTTCCAGTGGTTGATAGAACGATTGCGGATCAAGCAACTCATCCAATAACAGCGGGTAGCGGGCCAATTGACTGGCCACCATCGGCGAGGCAGAACACAGGCGAATAACATGTTTTAGTGCCGCATGATATTCCACCAGTAATTCGAGATAAGTGGTGCGGGTAAGGATACTGAGCAGCAACTGAATCAAGCGGCTGAGGGCGACATTGGCGTCCGGGCGCGAGCAAACCTCGGAGAACAAGCGCGGCATCAGTTGATCCAGCACCTCACGGCCCCGAGGACCAATGGTGCGTTTATCAACGTCATGGCGGAAATCATTAATCGTCGTCAACAACTGCCGGCGGGCTGGTTCGTCTAAATGTGGCGTCAAAGGGGCTAAATCACTCTCTTCCAGCACATCCTGCCATAAGCTTTTATACAAACCATGACGAGGATCTTCACCGATATCGGGAGTATCATCGCCAATCAGGTCGTCAAATACCAACCGTACCGCCTGCATATGGTGTTCCAGTGCAGCACTCATTTCTATCCAGTCGGTATACCCCATGCCCCAAGCCAATCGGGCCTGATTCAGTGCATCACCGGGTAACGTTTGGGTTTGCTCATCAGCAATAGCTTGCAGCAGATTTTCCAAACGGCGCAAAAACAGATAACTGCTGCTGAGGTCGTTCACTTGTTGTGGTGGCAATAAACCCAGCTCGGCGACTGCCTGCAACGTCGGCAGTAAAGCCCGCTCTTGCAGGCGCGGTTCACGGCCGCCACGAATAAGCTGAAATACCTGCGTGATAAATTCGATTTCACGAATACCGCCGGCCCCCAGCTTAATGTTGTCTTTCAGGCCACGCCGCCGGACCTCACGGGCAATCATCCCTTTCATGTTACGTAGCGATTGGATCACGCTGAAATCGATATAGCGGCGGAAGACGAAGGGCCGCAGCATCTGGCGCAGCTCTTTACTGTAGTGGTCTTCAGCCCCGCCCATCAAACGTGCCTTAACCATCGCATAGCGTTCCCAGTCGCGCCCTTGCTCTTGGTAATAATCCTCCAGCGCGGCAAAACTCAGTACCAGCGGGCCACTGTCACCAAACGGGCGTAGACGCATATCCACCCGATAGACAAAACCATCAATGGTTTGCTGATCCAACGCTTTAATCAGCCGTTGCCCCAAGCGGGTAAAGAACTGGGCATTATCCAACTGGCGACGCCCACCCTGGGTCTGGCCGTTTTCTGGGTAGGCAAAAATCAGATCGATATCAGAGGAGAAATTCAGTTCACCGCCGCCTAACTTGCCCATGCCCAAAATCAGCAGCGGCTGCGGTACCCCCTCGGCATTAGAGGGGGTACCGAACTCACGGCAACAAGCCTGGTACAGCCAATCGCGCGCCGCCAAAATCAGGCTTTCAGCCAACCCGCTCAGTTGTTGCAAGGTCTCAGTAGTCACACTGGTTTGCTGTGTTTGTGACCAGGCGATGCGCACCATCATCCGGCGGCGAAACAGCCGCAATGCGGCTAATAATGCCGCTTCGTCATGTACCTCGGCCAACGCCAGATTTAACCATTGTGGATAAAATTGCCACTCCTGCGGTTGCGGGGGTTGCTGATGCAACTCCTCCAGCCACTCAGGGTGAATCAGTAACATATCACTGACAAAATCACTCAACGCCAGCACAGGGATATCTTCCTCGTGTAAATCTGGCGGAGCCGGTAACTCATAAAAGCGCTGTCGTATATTCTGCGCCTGAATCTGTAAATCCGAAGAGAGTGGCAACATAAAGCATTCCTCAAGCTGCTATCTATTAACTAGCAGCACCGTTCAACCAAAAGGCTGCCTGCGCAAGCGCTTCCTTACGGGCGGTATCACGCCAGTGACCCTGACGGTGCATAATCTCCTGCTGTAAACCAAACCAGCCATCGATATACGGCAACCATTCACTCTGCGGATAGAAGCCTGAGAGCAATTGGAAAGACATGATCTGCCGGTTCAAGCGAGGGAGTTGCGCCAAATAACCATCGTCATCCAGATGCTGGCCAAAAGCGTCTTTCAGATCAGCAGCGCTGCGGCTCAACATGATGTCGCAGAAGCGTTTGAATGACCCCTCAAACTTGGTCTGTGCTTTGGCATCCATAAATGGCCGCCAGCCAGAGGTAACCAGCCAAGATGTGAGCGCTAACTTACATTTTAGGTAATCACTGCTATAGCAAAGCTGCTCAGCATCGACATTCTTCGGTTCTAACTGCGGTTCAAGCGCCAGCAGCCCGGCACGCAATTCAGTACTGGCTTTGCGCGGGACCAAACCACCAAAAATAGCTAATGACTGACGCACCATTGCCAATGCTTCAATGATCATAGCTTTAGCGGCCGGTTCGCCACGTAACCACAGCTCTTCATGGTATTGCCAATGGTCCAGGGCCATCTCCAGCCCTGCGACCATACCTTGCTCAACGGTGGATTTGGCCGCTGGCTGCAACACCAGTAACGGGCGCAATTCACGAGGTGGATTGCCTTGTGCTAAATGATAGCCACGGGCTGCTTTACTCAGATTGCCCTGCCGTAAACCGCCAATTTGTGCCAGTTCTGCGGCCAATGCCAGCAAATCTGCCTGATTGCCTTTTTTCAGTTCCAGCTCAATTTCGTGCAAGGGTTCCGACAGCTCACCGGCACTGATAGTGCCTTGATCAACAGCAAGCTCTATCTCGCTCTCGCCGTAAGTAATTACCCACTTCTCTCGAGTAAAATCCGTACGGAATAGCGGCTGTAGTTCTGCTTGTAATGTCTCAATCACCCAACCGTTCGGCCAGATATCGGCAGGGAAACGCGCCAAATCCAATTGGTCACTATCAATATCAACATTGTATTCAGGGCGTTGATGTAAACCACCGACCACTTTACCGCCGGTCTTAACCGTCATTTCGTAACGGCCATCATAACCACGGATACGTAAGCCAATATCATGTTGGCGCAGCCGCTTATCGGCAGTTTCAAAATAGATATTGGTCAGCGTCTGCGGCGCAGAATGCTGGCTTCGCCAGGATGTAAGCCGCTCGGGCAAAGCGGCAATGGCCGCAGGAGTAGCAATAAATTTTAATTCTATTTCAACGGTCATAATTTCATTCACACCGGTATGTTGCGAGTTTACGGGCATTATGCCTCTTTCGCGGCGGTTTGCCTGTTTTACACAGACTTCGCTATTTTACACAAAAAAACCGCGTGGCTACCCCGAGTCAGCCTCTATTTTAACAGGTCTGCCATAAGGCTTCATAAGACAAATTTTCAGCGTGGTTAAAATGAACAACAAAGTGGCTAAAGCCGCGCTGGCTATGAGAGTAAGATAGTTCTCATTCCGGTTTATGCGTTGCGTCGGCAAACTGAACACACTACTATCGTTCCATAAATTCACTCATAAATGACTCTCTAATGCTGAAAATACGCCTAATTTGCCTCGCGATGCTAAGTCTCAGTATCTCCTGGGGCGCGCACGCTGAAGAAAAACGCTACATCTCTGATGAGCTGGATACCTACGTTCATAGCGGTCCCGGTAACCAATACCGTATTGTTGGCACGTTAAAAGGCGGAGATGAAGTCGCCCTGATAAGTGTTGATGACAGCACAAATTACGGTCAAATCCGCGACAGTAAAGGGAAAACCACCTGGATCGCGCTGAATCAATTGAGTGAAACGCCAAGTCTGCGTATTCGGGTACCGGACCTTGAACAACAAGTCAAAATCCTGACAGATAAGCTGGCTAATATTGATAATAGCTGGAATCAGCGCACTGCTGAAATGCAACAGAAGGTCGCGGCCAGCGACAGCGTAATTTCCGAGCTGCAAAAAGAAAACGAGTCACTAAAGAATCAGTTAGTGGTTGCTCAGAAGAAAGTCAGCGCTGTGAATCTGCAATTAGATGACAAACAGCGTACCATTATCCTGCAATGGTTTATGTACGGCGGCGGTGTTGCCGGTATCGGCCTGCTCCTTGGTCTGGTACTGCCACATCTGATCCCAAGCCGTAAAAAGAACAATCGCTGGATGAACTGATAGCCGTTTAATAAGACTGTAAAATCGACGCGTTTGGCTGCCCGCCAGGGTGGCCTGGTTGTTTAATCTATTCTCATCCCCAACTATACTGAAACAAGCCTTTGTCGCCAGGCGGTAAAGTGTGATTCAAGTGAGCAGCTAACAACGCTGCAACGTCAAGAACGAAGGATTTATATGAAAATCTATCTGGTCGGCGGCGCGGTACGCGACAGCTTATTAAATCTGCCGGTCACCGAACAGGATTGGGTCGTGGTGGGATCCACCCCGGAACAGTTACTCACACAGGGCTATCAGCAGGTTGGTAAAGACTTCCCCGTGTTTCTGCACCCTGTCAGCCATGAAGAATACGCACTAGCTCGTACCGAGCGTAAATCCGGCGCAGGTTACACCGGTTTTACCTGCTATGCCGCGCCAGATGTCACGCTGGAAGAGGATTTGTTGCGTCGCGATTTGACCATCAATGCCATTGCCCGTAGCGCCGAGGGGGAATTGATTGACCCCTACCACGGCCAACAAGATTTGGAAAACAGAGTACTGCGTCATGTCTCCGACGCCTTTGGCGAAGATCCACTACGTGTGCTGCGGGTTGCCCGTTTCGCTGCCCGTTTTGCCCATTTAGGTTTTAGCGTCGCCGCTGAGACTCAATCATTGATGGCAGCAATGGCACAAAGTGGCGAGCTATCGGCTCTGACGCCAGAGCGAGTATGGAAAGAGACCGAGAAAGCGCTGAAAACACAAAGCCCGCAGATCTATTTTCAAGTGTTACGTGATTGCGGTGCGCTGGCGGTGCTATTTCCAGAAATTGAACGTTTATTTGGCGTACCAGCTCCCGAAAAGTGGCATCCAGAAATTGATACCGGTATCCATACGCTGATGACATTAGCCATTGCGGCTCAACTTAGCCCTGAGGTTGATGTCCGCTTTGCCGCTCTCTGCCATGATTTGGGTAAAGGTCTGACACCAAAAGAATTCTGGCCACACCATCACGGCCACGGCCCAGCTGGAGTTAAATTGGTTGAGCAGTTATGTCAGCGCTTACGGGTACCTAATCCGATACGTGACTTGGCGAAACTGGTGGCGGAATACCATGACCTTATCCATACAGTGAATAAGCTTCGCCCCGAAACTCTACTCAAACTGTTTGATGCCATTGATGTGTGGCGCAAACCGGAACGTCTTGAGCAGATGATTATGACTAGTGAGGCTGATGCCCGAGGCCGTACCGGATTTGAAGAAAATCCTTATCCGCAGGGCGATTATTTGCGCGCCGCATTCCATATTGCCAGCAGCGTATCAGTGCAGGAAGTAGTCGCCAGCGGGTTACAAGGATTGGCCATTCGCGACGAACTTAAACGTCGCCGCCAACAAGCATTAGTCCAATGGAAACAAACTCAAGTAATTGCGTCAGAATAAAGCCATTCATAACGAAAAAGCCCTGATTAATCAGGGCTTTTTTTATATTTCGCTGCACTTTTTATACCCTAAATAATTCGAGTTGCAGGAAGGCGGCAAGCGAGAGAACCCGATGAGCTTACATGAGTAAGTGATTCGGGTGATGAACGTAGCCAACGCACATGCAGCTTGAAGTATAACGGGTATGTTACATAAACACCCAATACACGGCTGCCGCGACCACAAAGCGATAGATGGCGAAAGGTACAAAAGAGATACGTTTAATCAGTGAAAGGAAGGTTTTGATAGCAATCAGAGCCACGATAAATGCCGTGATAAATCCGACGGCAAACATCGGTAAATCACCCAGCGTCAGGAAGTGCAGGCTCTTATAAAGATCCAGTCCACTGGCCCCGATCATCATCGGCACTGCGAGAATGAAGGAGAACTCAGACGCGGCATAACGGTTAACACCGACCAACATACCGCCGGAAATGGTGGCACCAGAACGGGAGAACCCCGGCCACAACGCCAGACACTGGAAGCAGCCAATCGCGAAAGCCTGACGGTAAGTAATATCATCCAAACCAACAGATTTAGGATTTTTAGGTTTGAACCATTCTGCGACTAGCAAAAGCACCCCACCCGCAACCAAGGCATACATGACATTTCTCGGATCAAACAGCGATTTGATGAGGTCATGGAATACCAACCCCAGCCCCACAGCGGGGATCATTGCCAGTAAAATATGGCCCAAAGTCAGGTGACCGCTGGTTTTCCCCTCATGAGGTACCGCGCCGAAATGGATACCAATCAGGCCAAATAACCGCCGCCAGAACACCACGACAACCGCCAGAATCGACCCTAACTGAATGATAACTTCAAAGGTTTTTGCCTTGTCGCCGGTAAAGCCCAATAGCTCACCGACGATAATCATATGCCCAGTGGATGACACGGGTAAAAACTCAGTCAATCCCTCTACCACACCTAAAACAACAGCCACAAACAGCGAATACATATCCGTCATCTACGATACCCAATGCCATGTAATAGAAAACACAAAAAACGGCAATGTTACAAAGCATAGGATTAACAAAACCATATGCTAAAAAAACAATGCCGTTCAAACTCGATAATTATCACACCAACCAATCAGACTACATTATCTATTCAGGGTTGCACTTTTATGTCATCACAACACACACAAAATCAGTTAGGTCGTTGACCACGTTCAATGAGCACTCCGACATTACGGGCTTGTGCCACCGCCCCTGGTTTACTGACTTTAATCCGCACCCACGGCGATTGGAAACGGACTAATAGCAGCTCGGCTATCTCTTCTGCCACCCGCTCAACCAAGGCAAAACGCTGTGACTCTACATGTTGTATCACCGCATCACTGATATCTGCATAGCTCAAGCAATCATTCACATCATCGCTGGCAGCAGCTTTACGATTATCCCAACCCATTTCGATATCGAACACCAGCTTCTGCTGGATGGTCTGCTCCCAGTCATAAACACCGATGGTGGTTATGACACTAAGTTCTTCAATAAATACGATGTCCATCACGTCATTCTCTGTTTTTGCGCCTGCCGGATACCACTTCCAGCGGAATATGCGTATTATCCACTGATGTTGCGATTAAAACGATCATTATTCAACAGGGCGGTGTTATGAGTGCTATCGCGCTTGGCATGATTATCTTCGCGTATTTGTGTGGCTCTATTTCCAGTGCAATCCTGGTGTGTCGGGTTGCTAAGCTACCAGATCCGCGTGAACATGGCTCCGGTAATCCCGGTGCGACCAACGTGCTGCGTATCGGTGGTCGAGCAGCCGCAGCAACAGTGCTGATTTTCGATGTGCTGAAAGGCATGTTACCCGTTTGGATTGCTTACCTGCTGCACGTTTCCCCGCTGTATCTTGGCTTGACCGCTATCGCTGCTTGTCTTGGTCACATCTATCCGGTCTTTTTCCATTTTAAAGGTGGCAAGGGCGTTGCTACTGCTTTTGGCGCCATCGCCCCTATCGGCTGGGATCTAACCGGTCTGATGACCGGTACTTGGTTGTTGACGGTGTTATTGAGTGGGTATTCATCTTTAGGCGCAATTATCAGTGCGCTAATTGCGCCCTTCTACGTCTGGTGGTTTAAACCTCAATTCACCTTCCCAGTCGCCATGCTCTCTTGCCTGATTTTGATGCGCCACCACGATAACATTCAACGTTTATGGCGCGGCAAGGAAAGTAAAATCTGGGATAAACTCAGAAAGAAAAAGCAGAAAACCCCGGCCGAAGAAGCCGCAGAGTTGGAAGAGAAAGAAGATTGATTCTCCTCAAAACGAGAATGACTGAACGGGAGCGAGGCAAGGCGCAAGGAATTGAGAGAGCGGAGCATACATCAGTATGTGAGCATCACGAGATGACGCGGCAACACCGCCACAGCCCCGCTCAGACTTTCGGCACCAATCTTAGAATGGCTGAGCGGGAGCGAGGCAAGGCACAAGGAATTGAGAGAGCGGAGCATACATCAGTATGTGAGCATCACGAGATGACGCGGCAACACCGCCGCAGCCTCGCTCAGACTTTCGGCAACTCGGCTAACGGCCAGCGCGGCCTAACCGAAACACTCAACTCACTGCTCACACCACTTTTCAGCCTGATCAACCCAGCATAGGCGATCATTGCACCATTATCAGTACAAAACTCTGGCCGAGCATAGAATACTTCACCGCCCCGTTTTTGCATCATCTCCGCCAATTTTGAACGTAAAGTGCGGTTTGCACTGACACCACCGGCAATGACCAAACGTTTGAAGCCGGTCTTATCCAGCGCTCGTTTGGATTTAATCGCCAGCGTATCAACCACTGCATCTTCAAATGCACGGGCAATATCAGCACGGGTCTGATCATCGGTACCGTTAGCACGGATAGTATTTGCGGCGAACGTTTTCAAACCAGAAAAACTGAAATCCAGTCCAGGGCGATCGGTCATTGGCCGCGGGAAAGTAAAACGACCCGCCGTACCCTGTTGTGCCATACGCGACAGCATCGGCCCCCCAGGATAGTCCAGGCCTAATAATTTTGCAGTTTTATCAAAGGCTTCACCTGCCGCATCATCGACAGATTCCCCTAATAGCAGATATTCACCAATACCGGTCACGCTGATTAACTGAGTGTGACCACCAGAGACCAGCAGAGCGACAAACGGGAACTCTGGTGCGTTCTCTTCCAACATCGGTGCCAGTAGGTGGCCTTCCATATGGTGGACCGGCACCGCCGGAACCCCCCACGCAAATGCCAATGCGCGGCCGACTGTCGCCCCGACCAGCAATGCGCCAACCAAACCCGGGCCTGCGGTATACGCCACACCATCGATGTCTTTAGCGCTCAGATTGGCTTCTTTCAATGCTGCCTGAATCAGCGGTACAGTCTTGCGCACATGATCACGGGAAGCCAGCTCAGGCACTACACCGCCATAATCAGCATGCAATTTAACCTGACTGTACAGTTGGTTAGCTAACAGACCGGCTTTATCGTCATATACTGCAATACCGGTTTCATCGCAGGACGTTTCTATACCCAAAACTCGCATTACATTTCCCATCATTCACGTGCGGCCGATAGTTTAGCATAACAGCGCCGCCAGTCATGATCTCTGACGGTAAAGACGGCATTTTCACGCTTTGAGCACCTAAATGTTGTTGATAGTGGTCATATTTGAAAAGAGTGTTGATTAATTCGATCAACAGCCTTGTTTAGTATATAATCAGCGGCCGTCGCACTCTCGGCACCAACTTTCTTGTAAAGAACGAGGGCGACATCACAGGGGCGTGCCTGTTTCAATTTGCTGTGGTGCTTTACAAAGCAGCATCCATTGAAGTAAAATTCCGCACCATTTTGAGAAGGCTGGCGATTGGCCAGCAGCAAACCGATTTCTATTGAGGTGAGAGGCACATGCCGGTAATTAAAGTACGTGAAAACGAGCCATTCGACGTAGCTCTTCGTCGTTTCAAACGCTCTTGTGAAAAAGCGGGTGTTTTAGCTGAAGTTCGTCGTCGTGAGTTCTATGAAAAACCGACTACCGAACGTAAACGCGCTAAAGCTTCTGCTGTAAAACGTCACGCGAAGAAATTGGCTCGCGAAAACGCACGCCGCACTCGTCTGTATTAATTCTTCGGGGGTAACCCCACCGCGTAGTTTTTTATGTTCTAAGAACGCGCAGATCGAGTAGTTGCATACGAAGGCCGTGCTTTCCGAAAGGAATGCGCGGCTTGTTCTCGTTTATGGACTGACCGAATAGGGGCTTATGGCTGGACGAATTCCACGCGTATTTATCAATGACTTGCTAGCGCGCACCGACATCGTTGATCTTATCGACGCACGGGTAAAGCTGAAGAAGCAAGGCAAAAATTACCATGCGTGCTGTCCGTTCCATCATGAGAAAACACCCTCATTCACTGTTAACGGCGAAAAACAGTTTTATCACTGTTTCGGCTGTGGCGCACATGGTAACGCTGTTGATTTCCTGATGAATTACGACAGACTCGAATTTGTCGAAAGTATTGAGGAATTAGCCACCATGCATGGGCTGGAAGTGCCTTACGAGGCAGGAACCGGCACCACCCAGATCGAACGTCATCAACGACAAAGTCTCTATCAACTGATGGAAAGCCTTAGCGGATTCTATCAACAGTCACTCAACGGCTCGAATGCCAATCAGGCACGCGAATATCTTAAGCATCGCGGTTTGAGTGAAGAAATCATCCAACATTTTGCTATTGGTTTTGCCCCCCCAGGTTGGGACAATGCCTTAAAACGTTTTGGCCGTGATGGTGAGAGCCGTACTGCGCTGAACGATGCAGGAATGCTGGTGACTAATGATACAGGGCGAACTTACGATCGTTTTCGTGAGCGCGTCATGTTCCCTATCCGCGATAAACGTGGGCGGGTTATCGCTTTTGGCGGGCGAATTCTGGGTGACGGAGTGCCAAAGTATCTAAACTCCCCAGAAACAGAAATTTTTCATAAGGGCCGCCAGCTTTACGGCTTGTATGAAGCGCAAGTGAATCATCCCAATCCAACGCGTTTACTCGTGGTGGAAGGTTATATGGATGTGGTAGCACTCGCGCAATTTGGTATTGACTATGCCGTTGCCTCGTTGGGGACCGCGACCACTGCGGAGCATATTCAATTATTATTCCGTGCCACCGATAACGTAATTTGTTGTTACGACGGTGATCGGGCGGGCAGAGATGCGGCATGGCGAGCATTAGAAACGGCGCTGCCCTATCTAAATGATGGCCGTCAGCTACGCTTTATGTTTTTGCCCGATGGCGAAGACCCAGACACTCTGGTACGTAAAGAAGGGAAAGACGCATTTGAACAGCGGATGGAAGGGGCACAGCCACTCTCAACCTTTTTGTTTGAAACGTTGATGCCACAGGTGGATTTGAGCAGCCCCGACGGGCGCGCCAAGTTAAGCACTCTGGCACTACCTTTAATCAGTCAGGTACCCGGTGAGACATTACGTCTTTATCTGCGCCAGCAGCTCGGTAATAAGTTGGGCCTGCTCGATGATAGCCAGCTCGATAAGCTGATGCCAAAACAGGCTGAAAACACGAATACCTACCAACCGCCCCAGCTAAAACGCACAACCATGCGTATACTTATAGGGCTACTGGTACAAAACCCACAACTAGCTACACTTATTCCCTCACTACAGGGCGTCGAGCAAGCCAAGTTAGCCGGTTTACCGTTATTTATTGAGTTGGTTGAGACTTGTCTGGCTCAGCCAGGGCTGACAACCGGGCAGTTATTGGAACTGTATCGGGATAATAAATTCAGCCAACAGCTTGAAACTCTCGCAACATGGAACCACATGATTGTTGAGGACATGGTCGAACCGACTTTTGTCGACACGCTAACGAGCCTGTATGACTCCATCTTGGAGCAACGTCAGGAAACCCTGATAGCGCGTGACCGGACACATGGATTAAACGCCGAAGAACGTAAAGAGCTTTGGTCTTTGAATCTGGCATTAGCCAGAAAAAAATGAAACACCCAACGGCTTAATTGCCGATAAATGTGGGGGCGACTCCCTACAATATGCCGCCATAGCGGGCAGCGGCGACAAAAAAAGGCCCCAAATGCTATTGTTGGCGGTTTCGCCGACCGACACCAACCCAAATACTCTGAAGTGTGGATACCGTCTTATGGAGCAAAACCCGCAGTCACAGCTGAAGCTACTTGTCACCCGTGGTAAGGAGCAAGGCTATCTGACCTATGCTGAGGTCAATGACCATCTGCCGGAAGATATCGTCGATTCCGATCAGATCGAAGACATCATCCAGATGATTAATGACATGGGCATCCAAGTGCTGGAAGAAGCACCTGATGCCGATGATTTGATGCTGGCCGAGAACACCACTGATACCGACGATGACGCGGCAGAAGCTGCTGCGCAGGTGTTATCCAGTGTTGAATCCGAAATCGGGCGTACTACCGACCCGGTGCGTATGTACATGCGCGAAATGGGTACCGTTGAGCTGTTAACACGTGAAGGCGAGATTGATATCGCCAAACGTATTGAAGACGGTATCAATCAGGTTCAGTGTTCAGTTGCTGAATACCCTGAAGCGATTACTTATCTGTTAGAACAATATGATCGCGTTGAAGCGGGTGAAGCCCGTTTATCTGACCTGATCAACGGCTTTGTTGATCCAAACGCCGAAGAAGATATTGCGCCGACGGCGACTCACGTTGGTTCTGAATTATCCACCGCAGAGATGGATGACGACGACGACGAAGATGAAGACGAAGACGAAGAAGAAGACGACAACAGCATCGATCCAGAGCTGGCACGCCAGAAATTCAGCGATTTGCGCGAGCAGTACGAAAACGCACGCATGGAAATCAAGAAAAATGGTCGTAGCCACGCCAATGCTGCTGCTGAAATTCTGAAGTTGTCTGAAGTGTTCAAACAGTTCCGCCTGGTACCGAAGCAATTCGACTATCTGGTCAACAACATGCGTACCATGATGGATCGCGTTCGTACTCAAGAACGTATCATCATGAAACTGTGTGTTGAGCAGTGCAAAATGCCGAAGAAAAACTTCGTTACTCTGTTTGCCAGCAATGAAACCAGTGATACCTGGTTTGCCGCAGCAATTGCGATGGGTAAACCCTGGTCTGAAAAACTGAAAGATGTCTCGGACGATGTTCAACGTAGCTTGCAGAAACTGCGCCAGATCGAAGAAGAAACCGGTCTGACAATTGAGCAAGTGAAAGACATCAACCGCCGTATGTCTATTGGTGAAGCGAAAGCGCGTCGTGCCAAGAAAGAAATGGTTGAGGCTAACCTGCGTTTGGTTATCTCTATTGCGAAAAAATACACCAACCGTGGTCTACAATTCCTTGATTTAATTCAGGAAGGCAATATCGGTCTGATGAAAGCAGTAGATAAGTTCGAATACCGCCGTGGTTATAAGTTCTCAACTTACGCCACGTGGTGGATTCGTCAGGCCATTACCCGCTCTATCGCGGATCAGGCGCGTACCATCCGTATTCCGGTACATATGATTGAGACCATTAACAAACTCAACCGTATCTCACGCCAGATGCTGCAAGAGATGGGCCGTGAGCCAACACCGGAAGAACTGGCTGAACGCATGCTGATGCCGGAAGACAAGATCCGTAAAGTGCTGAAGATTGCCAAAGAGCCAATCTCAATGGAAACCCCGATCGGTGATGATGAAGATTCACATCTGGGCGATTTCATTGAAGATACCACTCTGGAACTGCCGCTGGACTCTGCAACATCAGAGAGCCTGCGCTCTGCCACCCACGATGTGTTAGCTGGCCTGACCGCTCGTGAAGCGAAAGTTCTGCGTATGCGTTTCGGTATCGATATGAACACTGACCACACCCTGGAAGAAGTGGGCAAACAGTTCGACGTAACCCGTGAACGTATTCGTCAGATTGAAGCCAAGGCATTGCGTAAATTGCGTCATCCAAGCCGCTCTGAAGTATTGCGCAGCTTCCTGGACGATTAATCGTTAGTGACAGCAGCAAACACACACAAAACCCCGGCGTGCCGGGGTTTTTCTTTTTGGTCCCAAACCACCGATTCTCAAGCCTGCATCCGCACGTAATTACCTGCTATGTGCGTAAAAAACCTTAATTTTGTGCATAAAACAGCCATCTGATTTATCAGCTCTAGACCGCAGTATAAAAACTACCGTATAATCAGCGCCCAAGTCTGGCCCCTTAGCTCAGTTGGTTAGAGCACGCGACTCATAATCGCTTGGTCACTGGTTCAAGTCCAGTAGGGGCCACCAAATTTTAGCTGTTAAATCAGCACATTAAGCCAACTTCGAGTTGGCTTTTTTGTATCTGGTAACCTGTGTCGCAGCATTTTCTAGGGTGGGTTGCCATTCATGTACTAAAAATTTTATATCTTAGGCTTTGTTAGATTCACGCCATTCAGTAACCATTTCCTTGGTAACTTCTTTTTTATAGCAAATGGGGGAATAACCACCTGCCCGACTCCACGCGCTACGTTTTCCACAACTACTTCCATTGCTGGCAGAGTTAAAAGGACATGGGCAGTTGCCAGGGTACGACTCTATAGACTCGTTGATAATCATCTGTTTTACATGGTCATCAGATGAATTAGTCACTTTGGCGGAAGTAGGGAAAGAGAATAAAACAAACGCTAATGCCAGAATTGATATTGAATATTTCTTAGGGAAAAACATTATTTTGTACTTCCTTGTGAAAAGGAGAGTATTTGACTATCAGTAGAAATCCTTATTGATTTAGATTAATAAATCATCAATTTGATTATAAAATCCTTGGTTACACAAACATTAAAGTGACGCCGCGCTATATTTGCTCAACTCAATGAAGCATAACTGCACAATCTTGAATAGAGACTGTTGAATGGAATCTCACGGATACAATTACACTTTATCTGATTTTATCTGTCTCAGTGGCTAGCCAATTTAAACGAAAATTGTTCAATGCGGATTGGCTGGATATTCTAGTAGAAGAAGAGAAAAGCACCTTGAAATGGCGATAATGTCATCGATTCAGGTTATAGCAATTTACTCATCCCCCAAGCCTCTCGCTTTACCTAATTATCTTAAGATATATAGGTCATTGCTATTTTCTTGCCGAATATTCAATAGACAGTCCCTTCGTTGATGAAATGTTTTAGTCGGCTAAAATTCAACGCTACTTAACGACCTACAATAATTCTCGTACTATAAAATAGCCATCTAACTCTCCGCTGAGATCTGAAAATGTCTGTGCTTACTCACTTTGATATGCTTTTTCAATACAAGGCCTGGGCTGATAAAGAGATCCTCTCCGCTATCGCCAATGTTGATACCGCGGCTTATAAAGATAAACGTCATCTTATGATTCGCCTGATGAATCATATTTATGTAGTTGATCAAATATTTATCGCCAATATTCAGGGAGTTCCCCACCGTTATACTGCGCTGAATACGGTTGAAACACCGCCTCTAGAGGTGCTGAATAACGCCTTTGCTATCAGTGATAATCGCTATCTCGAGTATCTTCACTCTCTGGTTGAACAACAATTGGATGAAATGATTAACTTCAAATTTGTCGATGGGGGAAAAGGGGCAATGAGTAGAAAAGAGATGTTTTCCCATGTTGAGCATCATGGTGCTTATCACCGAGGCGCGGTGGGGTGGCTGCTGTCTGAATGTGAGGTGACACCACCAAAAGATGTGCTAACCCTTTTCTTACGCGACACTTATCAGGCAGAGCAATAATCAATCCCAGAGGCAATTAAATACGTTATCAGTTGATAACGTATTCAGTATAAGAATGCTATGAATTGACCAATTACGTTCTTAAAGCATCAATGGCGGCAGTTGGCATCGATATTACGGATTTGAGACTATTTTCAATACGTTCAACAATTGCCACCCGCGGGCCAGCAAGCCAGCCGTCACTGCTGTAAAAACGTGCCTCAGCATTCACTAATGCCTCTTGACTGTCAAAGGCACGCATCAGGTAATAAGCATCTGGGTCGTGCAGCGATTGACCATAAGCGACGACGTCCATCCCCTCCCTGGCGTGCAAGGGAATGCTGATCTCTTGCATAATTCGGTGGAATTCCACACCACTACCTGGCTTCAATGTGTATTGCAGTATTTCCAGTATCCGAGAATCCATTTTGCCTTTCCTGTCATTAATATCCATTGAGATTATGTTTCCCGCCGCAGATACCTTCCTTACCGCTTAATCACTTTTTCCCGATGGCATTCGCTGGCATCCAATACCTTACCTTTTTGTGAGGATACTGTCAGCTTACTGATGGGATGCCCACTCTGATTATCAACTAAAATAGAGTGCTTTTCGCCAACAGCAAACAAGTGATCTTCGCCCCATTGGCGCAAGCTGACCACAATAGGGAATAATTGGCGGCCTTTATCCGTCAACACATATTCATGGTAAGCACTGCCATCAGAGGCCGGGACTATCATCAGAATGCCGTGTTCAACCAACTCACGCAGGCGACCCGCCAAGATATTTTTTGCCAAGCCAAGGTTATTCCGAAATTCACCAAAACGGCGGATCCCATCAAAAGCATCACGAATTATCATGAGTGACCAGCGATCCCCCAAAACCTTAAGCGCTCTGGCAACCGGGCATTCTTCTGCCCCTATCTGGCCTTCACTCGTTTTAGTCATTCTTTTACTCCGATCATTTGCTGGAGAAACTGGTTGCATATTAAAACCACCTCTGTTAAAAATCAATTAAGTGGTTTCAAATAAAAACCATAAAGGCATCAGGTATTTTTATGTCCATCAGAAAAGAATCAGCAAAGAGTCGCACCCGGCGATTACCACAAACAGCTCTGGCACCACACCTCACATCAATAGTGGTGCCACTCTTGGCGATGGTATCCGCCATGGCGGTCGCCAATGTCTATTTTGCTCAGCCCCTACTCGATACAATGGCAACGGATCTTAACGTTAGTCCGTCGGCGATCGGTCTGGTGGTTACTCTGACGCAGGCAGGGTATGCCTTGGGGCTGATATTCATTGTGCCTTTGGGTGATCTGTGGGATCGCCGAAAATTAATTATCGGGCAGTTATTGTTATCTGCTGTGGCATTGATTTCGGTTAGCCTTGCCCCCACTTTTTCACTACTTTTGGTGGCGATGCTGATTATCGGCCTGATGGCTGTCGTGGTACAGGTGATTGTGGCTTTTGCTGCGGCACTGGCTCCAGAGCAACAAAGAGGCAAAATAGTGGGTAAAATCACCAGCGGTATCGTGTTGGGGATTCTACTCGCGCGCTTTATCTCAGGTACGATGGCCGACTTTGCCGGTTGGCGTTCCGTCTATTTTTGCTCCGCAGCAGTGATGCTATTGATGGTTATTATGCTTTATCGCATTATCCCACCCGTTGCCAAACCGGCTGTATCGTCATATCGGCAGCTACTGCTGTCGCTGTGGGGGTTATTTACCCGTGAGCGCGAGTTGCGTGTACGGTCTACTCTGGCCTTACTGATATTTATGGCTTTTAGTGTGCTGTGGACCGCAATGGTGTTACCACTCAGCAGCCCGCCATACGTATTATCGCCTAGTCAGGTAGGTTTATTTGGGCTGGCAGGTATCGCTGGCGCATTCGCCGCCGCTCATGCGGGGCAGTTGGCAGATCGAGGGTTGGGAGTGAAAACAACGCAAGTCGCCTTGGCGTTACTACTGCTCTCCTGGCTGCCGATCGCTTTTTTGCCTCATTCACTCTGGTGGCTGGTTATCGGTGTCGTTATATTAGATTTTGCCGTTCAGGCGGTGCATGTAACCAATCAGACCATCATATTGGCGCTACGTCCTGATACCCAAAGCCGCCTGGTTGCTGGCTATATGTTGTTCTATTCCATCGGTAGCGCCATCGGAGCTATCAGTGCAACGATGGTATATGCGAATGCGGGATGGTCAGGTGTTTGTATTCTGGGGGGGATGATAAGTGCCACTGCAATGCTATTTGCACATCTGGCGTACAGGAAATATTCCACAGTATAATTAGTTGAATATCATTGATTTTATTTATACATCTATTGTTCGACCTATACTCATGATAGTTATCGATAACCTAGTTCAGACTATACAGGAGTCATCGTCATGCTGAATATAGATCGGAAATACCTTATGAGCCTTGATGAAAGTACCTTAAAAAAACAACGGATTATCATGCGGGTCATCGCAATCCTGCTATTACTGGGCGGGATCTTTTGCCTTATTAACCCACTGGCCTCCAGCGTTGTTCTCAGCAAAATTATTGGTGTCCTACTGCTACTCAGTGGGATTGCAATGATCGTGGGTATGGTAACCAACCGTTCCCATAATCTTTGGCCAATGGTGACCGGTATTTTACTCGGCATCGCATATATTGTGATGGGTTATGTATTTATTACCAATCCAGCAATAGGGATGATAAGTCTGGCAGTGGTGCTGGCGGTGCTGTTTGCCTTTGGTGGAGTGATGCGGTTGATAACCGGTTTTAGAACATGGGGAATGCCGGGGGCATGGCTACAAATCTTGCTCGGCGTCTTAGATCTGATTATTACCTATCTATTGGTGAGTGCTGGCCCACTGATGTCGATCACCATGGTTACGACTCTGGTCGGGATTGAGATGCTATTTAGTTCATTTAGCTGCTTTATGGTCGCTGGTTTATATAAACAGAATTAATAACACATTATTCGCAGCGGTATCCTGAATTGCGATACCGCTGTCCTGGAAATATTCTCATGTTCGCTACTGATTATCACTACTCAGTTTGTGAACTGCCACTGTGAAATAACAACAACCGACTAATTCTCTCACCCTAGGTAGGCTGCGTGAAACTAACTGATTTTTTAATTGCTCTATGCATTACCGCAATTTGGGGGGCTAATTTTTCGGTAATAAAACTTGGCCTGATTGCCGCAGACCCGCTTATTTTAGCCGGGATTCGCTTCACGCTCTGCGCCCTACCCGCAGTCCTTTTTATCAAAAAACCTGATACTTCATGGCGATACATAATAGGTTACGGCCTACTGTTTGGTATCGGTTTATGGGGTATTGTCAATCTGGGTATTAAAGCGGGTGTCTCCGCAGGAATCGCTTCGTTAGTGCTGCAATTCGGCGCGTTCTTCACCATGATCCTTGGCGCATTGCTGTTTCGCGAAAAACTCTCAAGATATCAATGTATTGGTATCGCCGTTGCGCTCTTAGGGCTTATCAGTATTATTTTCATCAGTGATGGTTCTGTCACGCCTACTGGCCTGATATTGGTATTGTGCGGTGCAGTGGTATGGGGGCTGGTGAGTATTATAATTAAAAAAGCCAATACCAAACAGGTTTTTGCCTTTCTAGTTTGGTCGAGCCTATTTTCCCCTATCCCACTATTTCTACTGAGCTATTTATTTAATGGCTCCAGCGGTTTTACTGAGTTAGCCACCCAGTTCGATGTAACCACGCTGTTCTCTATTCTATTTCAGGTCTATCCCAATACGCTGTTTGCCTATTGGATTTGGAATTCATTACTGACCAAATACCCGGTTTCTGTTGTCGCGCCATTATCTTTGCTAGTCCCGATTTTTGGCCTGCTAGGTTCCGTGATGATTTTTAGTGAAAGCATTCCCGCCGCGAAAATTGTCGCGATGATACTGATTATCAGTGGGCTGATTATCGGCCTCTACGGTAGGCGGCTTATCGGCTTGCTACAGAGGAAATTCTCAATGGCTCCCTAGTTTTGCTGCCACCCAGTAAAATGGCCTGACTGAAGGTGCTATAGTCAGCTTTTATACTCCGACGAGAGCTATTATGTCCCGCAGCCAGCGTCTGCTTGACCTGATTCAAGTGCTACGCCGCCATCGCTATCCCGTAACAGGTGCTGCGTTGGCGGAGGAACTGGCTATCAGTGTGCGGACACTTTATCGCGATATTGCCACCCTACAACAGCAAGGCGCTGATATTGCAGGCGAACCCGGTCTGGGCTATGTGCTGCGCCCAGGTTTTATGCTGCCGCCCTTGATGTTCTCCGAAGAAGAGATAGAAGCACTGGTATTAGGGTCGCGCTGGGTCAGCCATCGTGGAGATACCCATCTGAGTGCCGCTGCCCGTAATGCTTTGGCGAAAATCGCAGCGGTTTTACCTACAGATTTACGTGACGAATTAGATGCCTCGACACTGCTCATCGGCCCTGTCGGCCATATGCCTGACTGTGAACTGGCGCTACCGGTATTGCGCCGCGCAATCCGTGCCGAGCGCAAAGTGGATATTACCTATCAAGACCTGAAAGGGGCTAACTCATGTCGCCGCATCTGGCCTTTTGCTATCGGTTTTTTTGAACAGGTGCGCGTAGTGGTGGCCTGGTGTGAGCTACGCCAAACCATCCGTAACTTTCGCGCGGATCGAATAAGCGCTATTTCTCTTACGGATCAACGCTATCCTCAGCGCCGACAGCTGTTGCTAAAACAGTGGCGGGAAGCGGAAGGCATCGATGATCAGTCGCTGCTGTCGACACCACCAAAACCGTAGTTTTTTATTGTCACTACAAATCAATAATCACTACTGACAGAAACTGTCAGTATGCCCCGCTAGGATAGAACCCAGTTAAGCGATATTCGGTTAACAAAAAAACTATCCATTTGATTAGATACCTAAAGTATTTGGAATTTCAGGTAGGCCGGTCGAGCACCGATTTGGGCGCTGCAATTTCAAGTACTAAAGGGATAAGGGGAAAAACCATGGCAGATCCGAATTTCATTATTCTTTATGTTGATAGCCCGGCCAACAGCGCGACGTTTTATGGTGACTTGCTGGCAAAGGCACCGGTAGAACTTCACCCAACCTTTGCCATGTTTGAACTGGATTCAGGGGTGATGCTGGGCTTATGGTCAAAACATACGGTTGAACCGGCGGCGACAGCCACCGGTGGCGGTGGTGAAGTGGCTTTTGCTCTGGCCGATAAAGCTGCTGTGCAATCGTTATATAATGACTGGCAACAGCGCGGCTTATCTATTTTGCAACAACCATTACAGATGGATTTCGGCTATACCTTTGTGGCTTTAGATCCTGATGGCCACCGCTTGCGGGTTTTTGGTGACTGATTAATAGCCAAGTTATAAATAGCCATCGCGAGAAACGAAGGGGATATACTTTATAGGTATAATTCCTTCGTTTAATACTTCATGTTACTGCCCCTTCCCTGATGTCATATTCATGACGGCTATCACAATCAGCACACTGCGATTTCCCAAGTTGCACAGCACCGTCTAAATTTGAATAAAAAATCTCATCCGACCACTTGCTGCATTCGGCCAGAGCGGCAGAGACATAACAATAACGGTTTGGTGATATTGCGCAGATTTACGTTGCTGCAATATAGCCAGAATGCACCCGATGGAGACTGCAATGTTAGCTTACCCTCACCTGCTCGCGCCCCTTGATCTTGGCTTTACTACCCTGAAAAATCGCGTATTAATGGGTTCGATGCATACCGGGCTAGAGGAATTACCCGATGGACCTCAACGTTTGGCCGCATTCTATGCTGAGCGGGCCGCCGGTGGTGTCGCCCTGATTGTCACCGGGGGTATCGCCCCCAATAAGCAAGGCGTGGTGTATCAGGGGGCCTCAGTATTAAATGATGCGGCGCAAGTCCCCCATCATCAAATCGTGACGGATGCAGTACATCAGGCGGGCGGTAAGATCGCGCTGCAAATCCTACATGCCGGCCGTTACAGCTATCAGAAACACCCCGTGGCTCCTTCCGCATTGCAAGCCCCGATTAACCCCTTTACCCCACAGGCATTGAGTAGTGATGAAGTACGGCAAACTATTGCCGACTTTGCCAACTGTGCACAGCTTGCCAAACAAGCGGGTTACGATGGTGTCGAGGTGATGGGATCTGAGGGCTATTTGATTAACCAGTTCCTCGCTGCCAGAACTAATCAGCGCGATGATGACTGGGGCGGGGACTTTACCCGCAGAATGCGCTTTGCCGTAGAAATTGTGCGGGCAGTCCGTGAGGCGACCGGAACTGATTTTATACTGATTTACCGCCTTTCGATGCTTGACCTGGTGGAAGAAGGTTCCAGTTGGCAAGAAATTGAACAATTGGCGCAGGCGGTTGAACAGGCCGGTGCCACCCTGATTAATACTGGCATTGGTTGGCATGAAGCACGTATTCCCACTATCGCTACCATGGTGCCACGGGCCGGATTCAGTTGGGTGACGCGCAAATTGATGGGGGCAGTGGCTATTCCGCTGATCACCACTAACCGCATTAATGACCCTGCGGTTGCTGAGCAGGTACTGGTTGATGGTTGCGCGGATATGGTGTCAATGGCGCGCCCGTTCCTCGCTGATGCGGCGTTTGTCCAAAAAGCAGCACAACATCGGGCCGACGAAATTAACACCTGTATCGGCTGCAATCAGGCCTGTCTGGACCAGATTTTCGAAGGCAAACTCACTTCATGCTTAGTCAACCCTCGCGCGTGCCGTGAAAGCGAAATGCCCATACTCCCCACAGAAACACCAAAACGGTTAGCCGTCGTCGGTTCCGGGCCGGCCGGACTGGCTTTCGCCGTTACCGCTGCCAGCCGTGGTCATCAAGTGACGCTATTTGATGCTGCAACAGATATCGGTGGCCAATTCAACATTGCCAAGCAGATCCCAGGTAAGGAAGAATTTTATGAAACGCTGCGCTATTTCCGCCGTCAGTTGGTGCTCCATGGTGTTATTCAGCAGCTAAATACCTCGGTACAGCCACAGCAGTTGGCTGATTTTGATGAAATTATCCTCGCCTGTGGTATCCAGCCACGCCTGCCAGCTATCAAGGGGATTGAGCATCCGAAAGTCCTTACTTATCTGGATGTATTGCGCGATAAAAAACCGGTCGGTGAGCGCGTGGCCATTATTGGTGCGGGGGGAATTGGTTTTGATACCGCCGAATACCTCAGCCAATCCGGTGATTCCAGCAGTCTGGACAGTGCTGCATTCAGTCGCGAATGGGGCATCGATCAACATTTGGCACATCGTGGCGGATTATCCCCGGCGGGGTCCAAAGTGCATCCGTCACCTCGACAGATTTTCTTGTTACAACGGAAAACCAGTAAAGTGGGTGAAGGCTTGGGTAAAACCACCGGTTGGATCCACCGTACCAGCCTGGCGATGCGTGGGGTGAAAATGCTTAACAGTGTGAGTTACGACAGCATTGATGATGAAGGTTTGCATATCACCCGTGCAGAACAGGCGAGCTGTTTACCCGTCGATACCATCATTATCTGTGCGGGCCAGGAACCGCGTAGGGAATTACATCAGCCCTTGCTGGATATGGGAAAAACCGTGCATCTGATTGGTGGCGCGGATATCGCCGCTGAGCTGGATGCACGCCGGGCAATTGATCAAGGGACGCGTCTGGCGCTGGTTATATAAGCAGGAATAAGCAAAACAGGGGGTGGCATGCCCCCCCCCTGCGGCTTCAAGCAGGGAATACCCAAAGTAAGTGGAGTCGCAGGTAGGCAGCAAGTGAACAAACCCCGATGAGCTTACATAAGTAAGTGATTCGGGTGAGTGAACGTAGCTAACACCCCTGCGGCTTCAAGTACGAAGGGTATTTAGAAATCGCTATACGACATATCAAGACTGCCGCTACCACCACCCTCGGAACGGGATGATGCCGTTTTCACTGCTTTCAGCACCATAAATTTCTGGTTTGAATCTAATGTTTCGCAGTTACCGAACAAACGTTTAAGTTTGTGGAAATAGTCCAGATGGCGATTACCCACAATCATCAGTTCCCCCCCCACCTTCAGACAACGTTTAGCATCACAGAACATCTGCCAGGCCACATGGTCACTGACCGCATGCTGTTGGTGGAACGGAGGGTTACATAGCACCAGTTGCAGGCTCTCACGCTCAACACCGGCCAAACCATGGCTTACCATGAATTCACAGCGTGGTAAGTCTTGTGGGCGGTTATAGGTGATATTCAGCTCACTGGATGCAACGGCCATATAGGACTCATCGACAAACAGCATTTCTGCCAATGGATTTTGTTCCAATGCAATTAAACCGACGACACCATTACCACAACCCAGATCCGCGATTTTGCCCGCCACATCATACGGCAGGATCTCCATAAAGAAGCGCGCACCGATATCCAAATTATTGCGAGAGAAAACGTTAGCATGGTTATGGATGACATATTCGGTATTCGCCAGCGGCCAATCGGTGGTTTCCGGTGCATCTGCCAGTGGAATATCTGCCACTTCGCAGTGAATCAGGCGGGATTTCTTCCACGCCAGCGTGGTTTTGGTCGGGCCAAGAATTTTTTCGAACAATTGCAAAGTTGAATTATGCACATCGCGGGATTTCGCCCCAGCAATAATCACCGTATCTGGGGCTACGACCAGGCGCAATGCGCGTAATTGCTGCTCCAACAGCGCCAAAGCTTTAGGGATCTTAATCACCACCAGCTTAGGAGCGGCGGGTAACGCATCAATACTGCTTAATAGGGTAACGGCATTTTCATCTAACTGATTTAACTGCACGTTATGCGTCGTCGCCAACTGGCTCATATAAGAGTCACTGACACTGAATGGACGATAAGCATGTAAAGCGCAGGCCAGCGTTCCAAACTGATCATTAAATACCAGCACCGGGCGGCCATCAATTTGGCTTAAGTCAATGTTTTGTAGCAGATATTCATCTGCTGCTTCCCACGCCTGTAGGGTATTGGAATTTTCTTGTGGTGGAAAACGCTCAAGCTCAAGGCTTTGCGTTCCCAGTAAGAGTTGGCTCATCACCGCTCCTGAATAATAAATTTGGGCTGTTTATCCCCTAAAACGGGCGATCAGTAAAATGTTTTTTTGCTTAAATGACATTTTAGCAAGGCCAAAGCTAGCTAAAAGGCAGAAATGCCAGAGGCATGACCTGATAAGCAATCTGACCAATAGCTCAACATAGCTTAATCAATGGCGTATTTTACCCTGATACCAATCATTACCAAAGCTTACTTTCATGTTAACTCATTATCAAATGACTCAAATTCTTTTGGCTCAATATAAAATACCCAACCAGACGAACTTAAACAGTTTATTAATTATATATTATTATTTATTCACATAACAAATTAAATAATTAATATATCATTATTTAATTAAATCGCATCAAAAATTATATTTATTTTAACCAAATTCAAATGCAACACATTGAGAGGAAACCAATGTTTGTCGTTGGAAAATAATATATCTCGTCATTGATAAATTTTTAACATTAATTACCAGGAAGGTAAATAAAAAATGTATATGTCAAATATTACTCAGCCCGATAGTGGCAAAGAAACACTGCAACCTACTGACGCCCATTTATCACCTTATCGTATAACGCCTTGTGCTAAAGCTATTGGTGCTCTGTTATTAGTATTGGGTAGCACAACTGCCTGGGCTGATAGTAAAGATAGTTTATTCGATGAAGTAGGTGCTGTATTTACTGAAGCCAGCGATCTCTTCCAGGCGATAAAACCCGTTGCTGCTAAAGTGCTCTCCCCAGAGCCTATTGCTCAAAAACAACAGCAGCTACAAGAGAGAAAAAAACCGAAAGCAGGCATCAATATCCCACCAGCGGATATCGTAGACAATATAGCTAAATCAACACTTGTCATTGGCCACAATCCGCAAGCCGGTAGCTATCTTGCCAACCAAATGGCTGCACAACAGATGTTTATTACTGACGACCTACAGCATCGCCAAGGAGAAACTCCCTACATTGACCCAATGACGGGCGAGCAAAAAGTTACCGGCATGTGGTTAAACACCAATGGGGCGATAACCCGCTTTAGCTCCGGTCAGGACCAACTCCACACCAAAGGCACCCGCTATTCAACTCAATTAGGGGGCGAAATAAGCCAATGGAGCAGCGGTGAACATGATCTAGGAATTCTGGGAATAACTGCCGGTATCGGTAAAGCCAGCAGTCGTAGCAATTCCACCACATCTCAGCATCAAGCTAATGGGTCTGTAGTTGGCTATAACTTAGGGTTATATAGCGTCTGGCATGCCAACAACATCAGTCAACTTGGGCCTTATATTGGTTTACTTGCACAATACGGAATGTTTAATAATCAGGTTAAGGCACCAGAAGTCGTCACCGGTGCGAATTATAAGTCTTATATATTCACCTCGGCGTTAGAAACAGGTTACAAAATTCAATTGATCGAAAAAGAGAAGGCTAAGTTATTTGTACAACCACAGGCGAAAGTATTGTTGCAACGTAGCAGTGGGCTGCAACATAAAGAACTCACCGGGCCACAGATAAAGATAGAAGAGCACAATACGGTTACGACCAAATTAGGATTACTTACAACGCTAGAACTTGGCACTGATACTTTATCTACTACTAACACCTTAAAAATCAAACCGTTCATTGAAACTAATTGGATAAATAGCAACGGGAATAAAGGGCTATTACTGGATGATGCCCATATTACACCGCAAGGAATTAACAACATTGCTGAGTTGAAACTAGGTGTTGAGGGCAAGTTCAATAACAACCTTAAGCTATGGAGCCACCTTGGTCAGCAGTTAGGTAAGCACAATTACTCAGATACCCAAGCGACTTTGGGTATCAATTACCAATTTTAAATTAGTTAGATACTAATTTCTTAACGAAAAACCAGTACCAGCAAAGTGTAACGTGATGCTGGTACTGATACTTTTTATTTAAGTCATTAGATTTGGCCCAACTGCACAATAGGATTTTGTCTAAACGATGGGAAAACGTTATTATCGGCCCATATCAGCCATCAATTGATTGACTAACTTAGCCAGAGCAAATACATATGCAGGAACTGACTTATCTGCAAGGTTATCCCGAAAACTTACAGTCTCAGGTACGCCAACTCATCACCGAGCAGCGTCTGGGGAATGTATTACGTCAGCGCTATCCACAATCCCATGATTACAATACGGATAAGATGTTGTATCAATACACGGTTGATTTAAAAAACCAGTATCTACGCAACGCTCAGCCGTTAAGTAAAGTGGCCTACGACAGTAAAATTCAGGTGATGAAGCATGCTCTCGGCCTGCATACCGCAATTTCCAGGGTGCAAGGTGGCAAATTGAAAGCAAAAGCAGAGATTCGGGTCGCCACTGTGTTTAAAAACGCGCCAGAAGCCTTCCTAAAAATGATAGTGGTTCATGAATTGGCGCATTTGAAAGAGAAAGATCACAACAAAGCATTCTATAGTTTGTGCTGCCATATGGAGCCGCAATATCATCAGTTAGAGTTTGACACTCGCCTCTATCTGACTCATTTGGATCTGTTTGGTGCGATTTATTAGTATTTGATTTACAAAGCCATACCGAATAGATTTCAAGGGGCAGACAGGCGGCAAGCAAGTGAACATAGCGCCCCCCTGTAACGTCAAGTACGAAGGGAATTCGCCAAGAAAATCCCCCTGTGGGTGTAACCATCTGGCGGTTCAACGTGTTTTTCTTCTGTAGTAACGGAGTTCACTATGATTCGCTTCGCTGTTATTGGCACTAATTGGATCACCGCACGCTTTGTTGATGCCGCCCACGAAAGTGGCAAGATGAAACTGGTTGCCGTTTACTCCCGTAAGCTGGAACAGGCCCAAGAGTTTGGCGATGATTACAACGTTACTGACTGCTTTGATAATCTGGAAGCCTTGGCGACGAGTGACCAGATTGATGCGGTGTATATTGCCAGCCCGAACTCCCTACATTATCCCCAGGCAAGATTGTTCCTCAGCCATAAAAAACACGTTATTTGCGAGAAATCGCTGGCATCAAATCTGGCTGAAGTCGAAGCGCTGGTTGCCTGTGCCCGCGAACATCAGGTCGTGCTATTTGAAGCTTTTAAAACTGCCTATCTGCCTAACTTTATTCAGTTAAAGCAGGCACTGCCCAAGGTGGGAAAATTACGTAAAGTCACCATTAACTTCTGCCAATATTCATCACGTTACCAGCGCTACCTGAACGGCGAAAATCCCAACACCTTTAACCCGGCCTTTTCTAATGGCTCAATCATGGATATTGGTTACTACTGTTTGGCTAGCGCACTGGCATTATGGGGCGAGCCGAAATCAGTACTGGCCAGCGCCAGTTTGCTCCCCAGTGGGGTCGATGCCCACGGCACCGTCTGTATGAATTATGGCGATTTTGATGTGGTTCTCATCCATTCAAAAGTCAGCCAATCAGATATCCCCAGTGAAATTCAGGGGGAGGATGGTTCGCTGATTATTGAAAGTATCTCTGAATGTCTGTCTATCGCCTTTACCCCAAGAGGGGGCCATTCGGTGGATCTGACGCTGCCACAGCATATTAATACTATGCTGTATGAAGCTGAGGTTTTTGCCAATTTGGTGGAAAATGCGCAGGTAGAACACGCTGGTTTGCAGTTGTCGTTGCTCACCTCGCGTATTCAAACAGATATTCGCCGCCAGACTGGGGTTATTTTCCCAGCCGATACCCAGCCACCGGCTGTAAGTTAATTTACTTTCAATGATTGACCAGCAGCCCATTTTCAATTATTTTTGCGCGGCAAAGGGGAGTAACTTCATTGCCGGTCAGCCGTCATTACGGTGCGAAAGCACCCGGTTACCGGGCAACCTCATTATGTACTAGCACCTATGGGTGTTGTTACATTATCGGTGTTGTAAGTGAGACCTTGCCGGAAGGCGAGGTTTGCTTGCAGCTCAGACATAGCGGCTAGCGTCTTCCGACGTTGGCCGTTTTTGTTTTTAAGAGGTTTATGAATGATGAATACCGTGGGTACTCCCTTATTGTGGGGTGGTTTTGCTGTTATCGTGACGATTATGCTTGCCATCGATTTACTCCTACAGGGGCGTCGTGGTGCACAAACCATGACACTGCGTCAGGCTGCCTGCTGGTCTCTAGTGTGGATTAGTTTGTCTTTACTGTTTAATGCTGGTTTTTGGTGGTATCTGGCCGAAACAGTGGGGCGTGATATCGCCGACAAGCAAGCACTTGCCTTCCTGACTGGCTATCTGATCGAGAAAGCACTCGCCGTAGATAACGTCTTCGTTTGGTTAATGCTGTTTAGCTATTTTGCTGTTCCTGCCAATTTGCAGCGCCGGGTACTGATTTACGGTGTGCTGGGTGCGATTGTACTGCGTACTATTATGATCTTCGCCGGCAGTTGGCTGGTGTCGCAATTCAGTTGGATCCTGTATCTGTTTGGTGCTTTCCTGCTGTTTACCGGTATCAAAATGGCATTGGCAAAAGAAGACGATACTCCCATCGGTGAGAAACCACTGGTTCGCTGGATTCGTAATCACTTACGCATGACGGATGAGTTACATGGCGACCGCTTTACTGTGCGTAAAAATGGCCTGCTCTATGCAACACCACTAGTGCTGGTATTAATTCTGGTTGAGCTAAGTGATGTGATTTTTGCCGTTGACAGCATCCCAGCTATCTTCGCGGTGACCACCGATCCCTTTATTGTGTTGACCTCTAATCTGTTCGCTATTTTAGGTCTGCGTGCCATGTATTTCTTACTCGCAAACGTGGCCGAACGCTTCTCAATGTTGAAGTATGGTTTATCCGTCATTCTGGTGTTTATCGGTATCAAAATGATGATTATTGACCTGTTCCATATCCCTATTGGCATTTCATTAGGTGTGGTAGCCGGTATTCTGGCACTGACATTGTTAATTAATGTCTGGGTAAATCATCGTGCAGACCGCCGTTTAGCAGCAGATAAGACTATCCACAAGTAAGCTGCCTGACGCTACAATCTATTATGCGGGGGAGTAATAACCCCGCATTTATCCCGTATATTTCGCCACTCACCAAATGTTATTACGATCACATAAATGTAAACGAAATGTTATGCAATATTGATCCGTATTGGATTTTGCTGATTGTCTTTTTCCTCGCCAATAGATTCCCTTATACTGTCAAAGCAAACACACCCAGTTACAAATAATATTAAGTTACAGGTGTGAACATAAGCGCTCAGTCCCGTTCCGGTTTGAGTGCTAAATGGGTAAAAAAATAAAACAAGTTTAACTTGGGAAGAGGCATCACTGGAAAACTATGGAAAAGACACCATCTGGATTTATCGGGTTTATCGCCCGTGGTAGTTTAGTTAAACAAATACTGGTCGGTTTGGTGGCGGGTATCATTTTGGCCGTGGTCTCTACCCCTGCAGCTACAGCCGTTGGTCTGCTCGGTACATTATTCGTTGGTGCATTGAAAGCTGTTGCACCGATATTGGTTTTGATGCTGGTCATGGCCTCCATTGCCAACCATAAACAGGGGCAAAAAACCAGTATCCGCCCTATTCTGTTTTTGTATCTATTGGGTACCTTTTCAGCCGCATTGATTGCTGTGGTGGTTAGCTTTATGTTCCCATCCACCCTTATTCTGGCGACCAATACTGCTGAAATCACCCCTCCCGGTGGGATTGTAGAAGTACTGAAAGGCTTGCTGAACAGCATAATTGCTAACCCGATTCATGCGCTGCTCAATGCCAACTATATCGGCATTCTGGCCTGGGCCGTGGGCTTGGGTATTGCCTTGCGTCATGCTGCGGATACCACTAAAGCCTTAATTAATGATATGTCTGATGCGGTGACCAAAGTGGTACGAGTGGTTATCCGTTTTGCGCCGCTGGGTATTTTTGGCTTGGTTGCCTCCACCATGGCAGAAACGGGTTTTGGCGTGTTACTGGGTTACGCACAGCTACTCATCGTATTAATTGGCTGTATGTTACTGGTGGCATTAGTAATAAACCCACTGATTGTGTATTGGAAAATTCGCCGTAACCCATATCCACTGGTCTTTGCCTGCTTGCGTGAAAGTGGTGTAACCGCCTTCTTTACCCGCAGTTCAGCGGCTAACATTCCCGTAAATATGGAAATGTGTAAGAAGATGAACCTGAATGAAGACACTTACTCAGTCTCCATTCCATTGGGTGCCACCATTAACATGGCCGGCGCGGCAATTACTATCACCGTGCTGACACTGGCGGCGGTACATACGCTGGGTATTCCGGTTGATTTACCCACAGCGCTGTTGCTGAGTGTAGTGGCTGCGGTCTGTGCCTGTGGTGCATCCGGGGTTGCCGGTGGCTCGCTGTTGCTGATCCCATTGGCTTGCGGCATGTTTGGTATTCCAAACGAAATAGCAATGCAAGTGGTCGCAGTTGGTTTCATTATCGGTGTGTTACAGGATTCAGCCGAAACCGCCCTGAACTCCTCCACCGATGTGCTGTTCACTGCCGCAGCCTGCCAGGCAGACGATGCCAGATTGGCTAATCCAGATCCACTGGCGAACCGTAAAAGCATCTGAATCAGGATAGTGTCATAACCCGTGGGGGCGATTACAGCCCCCAGTTTTATTGGGCGGCGTCTTCTTTTACCGCTTTCTTCTCAACCCGGAAAGGGTCTATTCCTTTAAGTTGCAGGCGGCGGAAACGGATAATATTAAAACCGTTTAGCAGTAAGAAACTGCCTTCAATTAATGAGCCACCAATAGAGCCCAACCATACGTTATGGATAACCCAGCAGACGGTGGAGACCCACATCACACAACGGGTGGTCAGCCCATGGGTGCGAAACAGTGCCCAAGTACTAATTACCGTGCCAAAAATGGGCAATATTTCCACCGCATGTTGCATACGCCAAATACCAAAAGTCAGCGTCAGGATGATAAAGACCATCATCGCAATATTACTGCGCGTTTTAGCGGCTACCAGATTACGTAATGCGTTAAGCATGGCACTACTGCCGGCAGCACTGGCTCCCATCAGGAAGAAGTGGCAACCAATAATGGCACTGTATGCGGAAAGTTGAAGTTTGAAACGCCGTTCATCACGGTTGAAAAACATGGTGATACCGACAAAAAATGCCAGTACACCAATGGATTGAGCAAACCAATAGAAGGTCATGGTGGGGAGTCCTGAAGTGCAGTTACCCGCACTGAGTCTGACTGTTAATAATGAACCCCCTTCGTGCTTGAAGCCACAGGATTGTTAGCTGCCCTTTACTCGGCCCATCCATGGGCTTTATCTCGTTCAGGCCACTGCAAACAGTGTTCAAATCAGCTCGGCAGATTTGTCACCCGAATCACTTACTTGAGTAAGCTCATCGGGGTTTATTCGCGGGCGGCCTACCTGTAACTCCAATTACTTTGGGTATCGGAGCTTATTTATAAAAAATAAAACACCGTTTCATATTATTCGAAAGACATACTATTTACAAGGTTACACCACTTTTAAAGATCGCCAGTTCGCGGAAATCATTCACTTCATTGCGCGCCGGTTTACCATTGGCAATGTCGACAATCAACTCGACAAACTCAGTCAACAAGGTGTCCATTGAGGTGCCGTGAATCAACTTACCAGCATCAAAATCAATCCAATGTGGCTTTTTCGCTGCCAATTCACTGTTGGTTGCCAGTTTCACCGTCGGTACAAAACCACCGTAAGGTGTGCCACGACCAGTACTGAACAGCACCATATGGCAGCCAGCACCCGCCAAAGCACTGGTTGCCACCGCATCATTGCCCGGTGCGCTGAGCAGGTTCAAGCCGGGACGTTGCAAGCGCTCGCCATATTTCAGTACATCGACCACTTTGCTCTGACCCGCTTTCTGGGTGCAACCAAGGGATTTCTCTTCCAATGTGGTGATACCGCCCGCTTTATTACCCGGTGATGGGTTTTCATAAATCGGTTGGTTGTGAGCGATAAAGTACTGTTTGAAATCATTGACCATACTGACCGTCTTTTCAAAAGTCGCTTCATCGCGGCAACGGCTCATCAGAATACGTTCCGCACCGAACATCTCCGGTACTTCGGTCAGTACAGAAGTTCCGCCATTCGCAATAACATAGTCAGAGAAGCGCCCCAGCAGAGGGTTAGCCGTAATACCGGACAAACCATCAGAGCCGCCACATTCCAGACCAAATTTCAGTTCACTCAGTTTGCCCGGCACCCGTTGGTCATTACGCATCACCTGATAGAGCGCATGTAAATGCTCTAAACCGGCTTCAACTTCATCATCCTGCTGCTGGCAGACCATAAAGTGCACGCGATCTTCATCAACCTTGCCCAGCGTAGTTTGGAAAACATCTACCTGATTGTTTTCACAACCCAGGCCAATCACCAGCACCGCACCCGCGTTAGGGTGACGTACCATGTTTTGCAGCATGGTACGGGTATTTTCATGATCCTGACCCAGTTGTGAACAACCGAATGGGTGGCTGAACAGATAAACACCATCAATACCTTCTGCATCCTGAGTCTCTTTCAGGAAACGCTGCTGGATTTGGCGGGCGATGCCATTCACGCAACCAACAGTCGGCACTATCCACAATTCGTTGCGAATCCCCACATTACCGTTAGCACGACGGTAGATTTGTACCTCACGATCTGCCATTTGTGGTGGCAGGTCACTGAATTCCGGCTGATATTGATACTCATCCAGATCACTGAGGTTAGTCTTGGCATTTTGCGAATGAATATGTTCGCCAGGTTGGATGAGAATTAATGCATGGCCAATAGGCAAACCATACTTAACGATCATCTGACCCGGTTCGATCGCTGTTAAAGCAAACTTATGGCCACGGGCCACCGGCTGAGCCAGCTTAACGCTGAGCTCACCGGTTTCAATGACTTCATCTGCGGCCAGGTCTTGCAGTGCGACAGCAACATTATCCAGCGGGTGAATTTTTATAATACTTTGCATAGTTAAACCTTTAGCTATAGGCCGCTACCGCAGCTCTCATACCACGATCAATGATTGTTTGCAGTTGCTCTGTCACCTGGTTGGCCAGTTGTGGAACGGCGGTCAAATCCTGCCCCCAATGGGTCGCATCAGACAGTACGCTGTTAACTAACTCAGCCAGAGTGATATCACTGTGTTTTACACCACTCCACAAGGTGGAAAAGCGTTCCAGCCAGTGAGCATCATCCTGCAACGGGTAAGTTTGACCCTCACGCTCACCACGGTAAAAGGCGATAAGGGCTGCCAGAGCAAAGGTCAGACGCGGTGGTAACTTACCTTGCTGCTGCTGGTAGGTTAGCAACTGTGGCAAAATACGCGTACGGAATTTAGTCATACCATTCAAGGCGATAGACAGCAGTTGATGCTGAATGAACGGGTTGCGGAACCGGCTTAATACCGCTTGCGAGAACGACAATAATTCGTCTTCTGGTAAATCCAATACCGGTACAATCTCTTCGGTAATGGTTTTCTCTACAAAGCTGCTGATTTGTGCGTCATCCATCGTCTGGCCGACAGTGTCCAGCCCAGAGAGGTATGCCACGGGTACCAGCGCGGTGTGTGCACCGTTCAGAATGGCAACTTTGCGTTCTTTATAGGGTTTGATGTCATCAACGATACGCACGTTCAGCTCAAGCTGATCGAGGCGCAGTTCCTGAGCCAGTTCTTTTGGCCCTTGAATAACAAACAGATAGAAGTATTCTGCGGTATCCAGGAAGCTGTCCTGATAACCCAGTTCGGTCTGTAAGGCAGCCACTTCATCACGCGGATAGCCTGTAACGATGCGGTCAACCAGCGTTGAACAGAAAGTATTGTTTTCCGTTAACCACTGGGTGAAAGCGGCAGGTAACTGCCAGTGACTGGCATAACGCAACACCAGTTCGCGCAGTGCTTCACCATTGTAATCAATCAGTTCGCAAGGCAGTAACACCCAACCTTTATCTGCGGCACCGGCAAAATGCTCGAAACGTTCAAACAGTAAACGGGTCAATTTAGCCGGGAAAGAGCTTGGGGGTGCGTCACTGAATTGGTCGGCTTCATTCCAGGCAATACCCGCTTCGGTGGTATTTGAGAACATAAAGCGGATATTGGCATCGCGGGCCAGCGCCAAATATTCATCGAACTGACGGTAAATATTGATCTCACGGTTAACTGAGCGGATCAGGCGGGATTCACGCACCGCTTCGCCCTGCTCATTCAAACCACGGATCACCGCAGTGTACAGACCATCCTGAGTACTGAGTGACGGTGGAAAATCAGTATCGATCGGGCGGATCACCACGATCCCGGCATTCAGATCGGTGTGTTCATTGAGTAAATCAATCTGCCAGTCAACAAAAGCACGCAGGAAGTTACCTTCGCCAAATTGAATGATCTTGTCAGGGTGGCTACGGCCGGGAAAGTCACGACGGTTTAGAGTTTGCATCAGGGTTCACCTCATAACGCATACAGCCATGGACCGGCATTACTGACAGTCCGTGCTTTGCAGGCAATCCTTTCTTTGTAGAGAAGGTCTTTACCGCAGTGCAGCCGGGCGTTAAATAAATAATGAGTTAGAGTTATACAGAGCCGCTAACCGGCCCTGTTATTTGTTATTCAAAGCGATTACAGCTCGATGGCAAAATATTGCTTCGCGTTATCGAAACAGATGTTTTTCACCATTGAACCCAGCAGTTCAATATCTGCCGGAGCTTCGCCATCTTCCACCCAGCGACCAATCATCTGGCACAGGATGCGACGGAAGTATTCATGGCGCGTATAAGACAAGAAGCTGCGGCTATCCGTCAGCATGCCAACGAAGCGGCTTAGCAAACCAAGTTGTGCCAGTTGGGTCATTTGGCGTTGCATGCCATCTTTCTGGTCGTTAAACCACCAGCCGGAACCGAACTGCATTTTCCCCGCAGCACCTTCGCCCTGGAAGTTGCCAACCATCGTGCCGATAACTTCGTTATCACGTGGGTTCAGGCAGTAAAGGATGGTTTTTGGTAATGCATTACGCAGGCCCTGAGCATCCAACAGACGGGACAGTGGCTGCGCCAGTGGTTGGTCATTGATGGAGTCAAAACCGATATCCGGCCCCACCAGGTTAAACATGCGGCTGTTATTGTTACGCAGAGCGCCGATGTGGTATTGCTGCACCCATTCACGGCGGTGATATTCGCCAGACAGGAATAGCAACACTGCGGTTTTAAACTGGGCGATCTCTTCAGTAGTGGGCTGATTACCGGCCAGACGGCGCGCCAGAATCGCATCCAACGTGGCTTCATCTGCTTCACCGTAGACCACGACGTCCAAGGCATGATCCGATACTTTACAGCCGTGCGCGGCAAAGTGGTCCATCCGTTTGTTCAGTGCCGTGCACAGATCGGCAAAGCGGCTGATAGAGGTATCAGCGGCAGCTTCCAAGCGTTGCATGTAGTCATTAAAACCAGCGGCTTCAATGTTGAAGGCCTTATCTGGACGCCAGCTTGGCAACACTTTGATGTTGAAACTGCCATCAGCAGCAATAGCTTTATGGTGGCGTAGGTCATCAATCGGGTCATCAGTGGTACCGACCATTTTTACATTCATCTGCTGCATAATGCCGCGCGCAGAGAAACTGTCCTGAGCCAGTAATTCGTTACCGCGTTGCCAGATCTCTTCTGACGTTGCAGGAGATAATAATTTACCTGTAATACCAAATGGACGGCGCAATTCAAGATGAGTCCAGTGATACAGCGGGTTACCAATAGTATGTGGAACCGTGGCAGCCCAAGCTTCGAACTTCTCACGATCACTGGCATCGCCGGTACACAAACGTTCTGCTACACCATTAGTCCGCATAGCACGCCATTTATAGTGGTCACCTTTCAACCAGATGTCATACAGATTCTTAAAGCGGTAGTTTTCTGCGATCTGTTCAGGGGGTAAATGGCAATGATAATCAAAGATCGGCTGATCTTTTGCGTAGTCATGATACAGACGACGGGCGAATTCGGTGTCCAGCAAAAAGTCTTCGGTCAAAAACTGCGACATATTAGGTTCCTCACTTGAGTACATCTTAGAGCACTGCTCTCTGTTATCGCGAAGTTATCACACCAATTTCATCTATCGTCCAGCATTTTTTTATCGATAGAGATCGCAAAAACCTAACAAAAAGAACAAATACTCAACATTTATAATCTATTTAGCCCCTTGCGGCACTAAGTCTGTCGGGTTCTATTATTCCCTAATTGAAAAGTGGTTTTTGTGATATCACTCAACTTTTAAATCTGTATGACAAGTTATTGTTGCGTCGCCCTCAGTCATCTCATCCGCATTGCTCTATCAAATGCGCTGATTTGACCCAAGCGGGAAGACACAAGCAAGAATGAGAGCAGCTACAGCACAGTTGCTCTCAATAGGAAGGGATACCCAAAGCAGTTGAAGCTCGTGACAGCACGTAGCCTCAACGCCAATAAGAAGGTATGACCCAACGTAATTGGTGTTACAGGTCGGCGGCAAACGAGTGAATCCGGCAAAACTGATTCCAGTCAGTGATGCGGGGGAATGAGAGCAGCTAACACCGCTGTAACGTCAATTAAGCAGGGTCGGGTACCACCACATGCACAGCGATGTAGGTTGGACCAAATTGCGCCATGAGACGCCGCTACAGGTCGCGCTTCATAGCAGTAATCTTAGACTGGGAGAAAGTTATAAATGATGCGTAAAATTAAAGGCTTACGCTGGTACATGATCGCTTTGGTCACCGTCGGCACCATATTGGGTTACTTAACACGTAATGCTATTGCGGTTGCCGCACCGACGTTGCAAGAGCAGTTACATATCACGACACAGCAATACTCTTACATCATTGCCGCTTATTCTGCTGCTTACACCCTGATGCAACCGGTAGCCGGTTATGTTCTGGATGTGATGGGCACCAAAGTGGGCTATGCCATGTTTGCCATTATGTGGGCCATCTTCTGTATGAGTACCGCGTTAGCCAGCAGTTGGGGCGGTTTAGCTATCGCTCGTGGTGCGGTAGGTATGGCAGAGGCTGCTATGATCCCAGCGGGCCTGAAGGCTAGTAGCGAATGGTTCCCGGCAAAAGAACGCTCCATTGCTGTAGGTTATTTTAACGTCGGTTCCTCTATCGGCGGCATGATTGCACCACCACTAGTGGTGTGGGCTATCGTGATGCACAGTTGGCAGATGGCATTTATCATCACCGGTGTGCTCAGTCTGATTTGGGCTATTGCCTGGTTAATCCTCTACAAACACCCGAAAGACCAGAAAAAACTGACTGATGAAGAACGTGAATACATCCTCAGTGGTCAGGAAGCACAGCACTCCACTGCTAACGCGAAAAAGATGTCTGCATTGCAGATTATCCGTAACCGTCAGTTCTGGGGCATTGCGATCCCGCGTTTCTTGGCAGAACCAGCTTGGGGAACATTTAACGCTTGGATCCCGCTATTCATGTTTAAAGCCTATGGCTTTAACCTGAAAGAAATCGCCATGTTCGCCTGGATGCCAATGCTGTTTGCCGATCTAGGCTGTATTTTGGGTGGCTACCTGCCGCCGTTGTTCCAGAAACACTTCAAAGTTAACCTGATTGTTTCCCGTAAGTTGGTGGTAACAATGGGTGGTCTGTTAATGATTGCACCGGGGACTATCGGCCTGTTCACTAGCCCTTATGCCGCTATCGCACTGCTGTGTGTTGGGGGCTTTGCTCACCAATCACTGTCCGGCGCACTGATTACGCTATCTTCCGACGTATTTGGTCGTAACGAAGTGGCCACCGCCAACGGGTTAACCGGTATGGCGGCCTGGACTGCCAGTACCATGTTCGCTCTGGTGGTGGGTGCGTTGGCAGACACCATGGGCTTCAGCCCGCTGTTTGCTGCACTGGCGGTATTTGATGTGTTAGCAGTAGTGGTTATCTGGACGGTACTGCAAAACCGCCCGGCGGTTGAACCTGCAATCGATCCGATACAACAGGCACCTGCCGGACAGAACTAATCTGACTAGTCATTATTGAGCCATTGGTTCGACTCCAGCCCGGTAATCATTTACCGGGCTTTTTACTTCTTCTTTGCCCTGAGTTTAGGACGTATTTTCCATCACAACTGTGATAGCAATGACTAGAACCCAATAGGGATAAGTGGTATAACAAGTCCAATTGTATCTCGTTCGGGATATCATGCCTTCCAGACAAAATGAGCCGCAAAATTTGCTGCCTCAATTGATCCCAAGAGCCTTAATCATGGAATTCACAGAAACCAGACGGTTGTACCAGCAGTTAGCCGCAGAGTTAAAGCAGCGCATCGAAGCGGGTGTTTATCCGGTGGGGGATAAATTGCCGGCAGAACGCTACATTTCAGAAGAGATGAATGTCAGCCGCACCGTGGTCCGTGAAGCGATTATCATGCTGGAAGTAGAGGGTTACGTCGAAGTGCGTAAAGGCTCCGGCATCCACGTGATGTCGAATCAGCAAAAGCACCTCGTGATGCCCAACCACAGCATTGAATTCGCCACCGCAGGCCCCTTTGAGCTATTACAGGCCCGCCAGTTGATCGAAAGTAATATTGCTGAATTTGCCGCCACTCAGGTTACGCGACAAGATATCGTGCAATTAATCGAGATCCAAAAGCATGCGCGCCAGGAAGATCGCTTCCGTGATTCACAATGGGATCTGAAATTCCACGTGCAGGTTGCTCTGGCCACCCAAAATACCGCCATGGCAACGATTGTCGAAAAAATGTGGAGCCAGCGGGTACATAACCCTTACTGGATCAAATTGCATGAGCATATCGATGATAAATCGATCGAGAGCTGGTGCGAAGATCACGACAGGATCCTTGAGGCACTGATGCGTAAAGATCCTTACGCCAGTAAACTTGCTATGTGGCAACATCTGGAAAATACCAAGCAGATGCTGTTTCGTGCTACTACCGATGATTTTGAATTTAATGTGGATCGTTATTTATTCACAGAAAACCCCGTTGTTCATCTCGATAATCTGATGATGAATAACAATATGGTCGCGAATAGTAAAAGCTGATCCTTGCCCGGATTGTTGCAGGCCATGGGAAGAGAAACTGATTCTTTTCTTTCTCTTCCCGGTCTGATTATGCTGCTTTGTAGTCAGTAAATGTCGACTTCTGTCAACAAACGTCAGTATCAAGCCTATTTTTAAACCATTGCTTAATAAACACCCAGTAGGTCTCTATATTTCCCTGTTTCATATCCCGCTATTTTGCTAAAGTGGCAGCACTTTTTTACTTGGGTGCTTTGGGAGCGAAACGCAAAAACATGCGCTGGTTGTTTGCTCTATTTATTGCAGTGTCTGGCTGGGCCGGTTCGGTCTCCGGCAACCTGCTATCGCCCACTCATTCTACCCCATCCGGCATGGCGCTCTCAGCGCTGAGTTCTGTTTATCATGACCACCACGATGTTAGCGACACGCCATCATCTGTAAGTGCATTTTCACCTTACCTGCACCTGCAAAATAAGGTCATCTCCTCCCAATTACGTCTGATGGGTTTGCCGGTCAAAAAAACGGCCATAAAGAATCGGCTGGGTGCCACCAAGTTTACTGGCTCAGCCAATCCGTCGTTGGCCAATAACTCATGGTCTGGGGCATATCTGCCGATGTCTCGCAACAGTCGGGCGGATGAAATATATAAACAGCCGAGGCAATCACTGCCACTGCTTAACTACTCCAACTGGATGTTCCATGTATCGACACAGCAAAATCGTGTGGGTGGCTGGAAAGAGAGTAATATTCAATATAGCGGGATGCTTACCTACCACCATGATGGTCAGTTGTCGTAGCTGTCCAGGCAGTTACAGCGAGAAGTATATTTACCTATTGATATCAGCGAATTGGTTTGTTTTTAACACATTTATCAAAACCATCGCTTAAACACGAAAAGCCATCCGTTATTTTTGCGAGTCGTGTTTATAAACTAACGAATATACCCAAAGTAATTGGTATTGCAGTCAGGCAAAACGAACGAATCCCGCCCATTGATTAGCATCTCAGTGATTCGGGTAAGAAAGCGCCGCTGCAACGTCAGGTAAGAAGGGTATACAACAATGACGTTTTAGGAATACCAGATGGATATCATTAAAGAACTCTTACATGCTCTATGGGCACAAGACTATGAGACACTCGCGAACCCGTCTCTGGTATGGGCCATTTATATCCTGCTGTTTGTCATACTTTTCCTGGAGAATGGCTTGCTGCCAGCAGCCTTTTTACCGGGCGATAGTCTGCTGATTCTGGTTGGTGTACTGATTGCAAAAGGTGCAATGAGTTTCCCTGTGACCCTCGTGGTATTGACTACTGCCGCCAGCCTTGGATGCTGGGTCAGTTATATTCAGGGTCGATGGCTGGGGAATACGAAAGTAGTACAGGGCTGGTTGTCTCATCTACCCGCTCATTACCACCAGCGCGCCCATAATTTGTTCCATCGCCATGGTTTATCAGCCCTACTGGTAGGCCGTTTCTTGGCATTTGTGCGTACCTTGTTGCCAACTATTGCCGGACTTTCAGGCCTGAACAACGCCCGTTTTCAGTTCTTCAACTGGATGAGCGGTTTCCTGTGGGTATTGATCCTGACAACCATGGGCTTTGCCTTTGGTAAAACCCCCGTATTCCTAAAATATGAAGACGAAGTGATGTTCGTCCTGATGTTATTGCCACTGGCACTATTGGTGATTGGCTTGTTTGGTTCTTTATATGTGCTTTGGCGCAAAAAAAATACGCCGCCGGTTGCCGATAGCAATGACAATAATAAAGGTAAGCCAGAGTGATCAACCTCAGGGGCCGTTTCGGCCGCCCGGTCTGGCACTATCTTATCCTGCCAGTTACAGCGTTGTTGCTGGCAGCCCTGTTGTTTACGCCGATCATTTTGCGCACAGAAAGTGCGTTGAAAATTCGACCTAACCAACAGGGGTTGTCCTTGCCTGATGGGTTTTATCTGTATCAACATCTCGATCAACGTGGAATTCGGATAAAAAGCATCACTCCAGAGGATGATAGCCTGGTGGTGAGCCTGGAATCCCCAGAACAGCAGAAAGAAGCCATTATCGTTTTACAGGATATCTTGCCGAGTGGTTATGTGATTGTCTCGAGCGAGTCCAAGAAACGTCAGCGTCTGTTGCCTGCATTCAGAAATACCCCACAGAAAGTGGGATAATCATTGCTGCGGGGAGCGAAATCCCCGTAGTCATCTCTTGTTTTTCGTCCATTTATTCCGCTGATATCTGATTAATCTATAAAAAATCCTGTGGTAAACTTGGGTATCACATAATTCAGCGCTATGCTTAGACATTCACGGCAACCTGTTTCGTCCCTGACTCTTGCTGTAAAAGGAAGCAATACTATGTTGTTACGTCACTCTCTCCTGTTGGTTTTACCCATTGTCGTGTTTTGTAATGTTGCTCAGGCAGTGGTAGACAATGAATGCGATATAAAAGCCAAAGAAATCCAACAACAGATAGATTATGCCAAACAACATGGCAATACCCGCCGCGCTGCTGGTCTGGCAACAGCCTTAAAAGAAGTAAAGAGCAATTGCACGGCGGAGAGCCTAAAGGCCGAACGACAACAAAAAATCAGACAAAAGCAGCACAAAGTCACTGAGCGTCAGCAAGAGTTAAAAGAGGCTCAGCAAAAAGGTGATGCTAGCAAAATTACCAAGCAGCAGAAGAAGTTAGTGGAAGCACAAGCTGAGTTAAAGCAAGCTCAGGCACAAAAGTAGCAACTCCGGTTTTAAATACGAGAATGGCGACTCATCAGGGTTATTTAAGATTATTAACCTTTTAACCTTGTAAAATATTCGCTACGTTATGTATTCACCTCAGTTATGTTAAGGAGCTATTACATGCCACAAGATAAAACCTCTGAACATTTACGCGCTGAACTTAAGTCACTGGCAGATACTTTGGAAGAAGTGCTGCAAACTTCGACCGATAAGCCGAAAGCTGAGTTAGAAAAGCTGCGAGCCAAAGCGGAAAGCGCGTTGAAAGATACTCGCGAGCGTCTGAGCGAAACCGGCGATAAAATCGCAGCCCAAACTAAAGAAATTGCTGATAAAGCAGATACCTATGTTCACGACAATCCTTGGACTGGCGTAGGCATCGGTGCTGCTGTCGGCGTGGTGTTAGGCGTTCTGTTGTCTCGCCGCTGATTATGGCTGAGCTTCCTCACACTCAGGGCCCCGGTAAAGGGGTCCTCGATACTGTTCATCGTATCGCTACCATTGTGGTAGGCATGGTTGAAACCCGTGTACGTCTGGCTGCTATTGAGCTGGAAGAGGAAAAAGCAACACTGGTTCAGTTGCTGATGATGGCAGGGATTACCTTGCTGTTTACCGCTTTCGGGTTGATGAGTCTGCTGGTATTAGTCATATGGGGTATTGATCCTGCCTATCGTTTAATGGCGCTTGGCACTACCACTGCCGTGCTATTAGCACTAGCGATAATCGGTATTATCTGGACTCTCACCAAGGCGCGCCGCTCCACACTGCTGGGTTCTACCCGTAAGCAACTGGAAACGGATCGCGAGTTATTGGAGAAAGAGCGTTGAGCCGCCGTAAATTAGCACAGGAAAAGGCCGCATTGTTACATGAGATCCAGCAGCAACGTCTGGATCTCGCCAACAGCGCCGCACATTGGCTTGAGGTCACTGCACCTTATGATCGCGGTTGGGCACAAATCGTCGGTATGCGAAAATATTTGATGATTGGCTCCAGCCTGGTCGCGCTATACGGTATCCGCCACCCGAGTAAATTCATCCGCTGGTCGCGTCGGGCGGTTGGGTTATGGGGAACTATCCGATTGTTTCGTAACACTTTTCTCTTACGTTAACCTGCCGTTACTTCACTTGGTGGCATATCGGTATCTCATGCGGGCTACTGACTGCCCTTCCCCATTTCTTATGCCTAAACAGACCGTTTTTCGGCTTTAATCTGCTTACACTTCAGTTTTTTTGATAAAAACAGACAGTTTTACTTGCTAACAACTTCTCAACTTCTCAACTAACATTCTCTCATCAACTCAGGGAGTTTGCGGGATAACACCGGCAAGCGACCACACACAAGCACCTTTGATTAACCATTAACGCCCGCAGATGCCAGGCATTAATAGAACAACTTTTTGGAGAAGTCGTCGATGAACAAATTACAAGATACTGGCCTGTTGGTAGCACGCATTCTGATGCCGATTCTGTTTATTGTAGCCGGTTACGGCAAAATGGGTGATGCCTATGCTGGCACGCAACAATATATGCAAGCGATGGGTGTCCCAGGCTTCTTCCTACCATTGACCATTTTGCTGGAATTTGGCGGCGGTCTGGCAATTTTGTTTGGTTTCCTGACCCGTACCACTGCACTGTTCACCGCGGGTTTCACTATTCTGACGGCACTTATCTTCCACACTAACTTTGCGGAAGGCGTTAACCAGTTGATGTTCATGAAAAACCTAACCATCGCTGGCGGTTTCATTGTGTTGGCGGTTGCCGGCCCGGGTGGTTTCAGTATTGACCGCCTGCTGGGTAAGAAGTGGTAAGGCTATACTATAAAATGCAATCCCCAAAGTAATTGGAGTTGCAGTCAGGCAGCAAGCGAATGACAAATTGGTTTCCAATTTGAACAGCATTTATAGGCTAGCCGTAGGGTGAGCCTCAAGGATGAGGCTCATTAATCCCGATGAACTTACTCAGGTAAGTGATTCGAGTGAATAAGAGCAGCTAACAACGCTACAATTTCAAGAACACGGGGGATTGGATGGGACAGCTCGTAGACGGCATGTGGAAAGACATCTGGTACGACACAAAATCTACCGGTGGCCATTTCAAACGCAGTACCTCACAGTTCCGCAATTGGGTGACTGCTGATGGGCAGGCGGGCCCACAAGGTAAAGCTGGCTTTAAAGCCGAAGCACACCGTTACCATCTGTATGTTTCTCTTGCCTGCCCATGGGCACACCGCACTTTACTCATGCGCACACTGAAAGGCTTAGAGTCACTGATTTCAGTTTCTGTGGTACATCCACTGATGCTGGAGAATGGCTGGACCTTCGCTAATGATTTCCCTGCCGCCACCGGCGACGAACTCTATCATCTTGACTATCTCTATCAGCTTTATCTGCGCGCCGATGCAAATTATAGCGGGCGGGTAACCGTTCCGGTGTTATGGGATAAGCAGCAACAGACAGTCGTTAGCAATGAATCTGCCGATATCATTCGTATGTTCAATACTGCTTTTGATGGCCTCGGCGCCAAAGCGGGGGATTATTACCCTACAGCGTTACGCAGTAATATTGATGATATCAACGGGTGGGTTTACGATCAGGTCAATAATGGGGTGTATAAGGCGGGATTCGCCACTACACAGGAAGCCTATGACGAGGCAGTTAATACCTTATTTGATGCATTGGCCAAGCTGGAACAGATTCTGGCGAAACAGCGATATCTGACTGGAGGCCAACTGACGGAAGCGGATTTGCGTTTATGGACCACATTGGTGCGTTTTGATCCGGTATATGTCACTCATTTCAAATGTGATAAGCGCCGTATCAGCGATTATCTCAGCTTATATGGCTTTTTACGCGATATTTATCAAATTCAAGGCGTCGCTGAAACAGTAGATTTTGCCCATATCCGCAATCACTACTATCGCAGCCACGGCACTATAAACCCTTACGGGATTATCTCCATCGGCCCACAGCAAGACCTGCTGGAGCCACATGGACGAGATACACGTTTCACTTTATTAACAGATTAACGCGCAGTAGCCATAACAGCTTAAGGCGTAGCGAGCTAAGTCAGACTAAGTGCGTACAGCGCGGAAAAACCGGAGCGTACACGTAGTACGTGAGGATTGTGAGCACTGCACAATCTCAGTATGACGACGCGCAGTAGCCGTTTACTTATTAGCGAACAATCTAGGGATTTCTCGCAGGAACCACGACTTAGCCTCCCCCATACTGTCGCGCCGCCATGCCATAATAATATCGGCCTCACGGCTGAACTCTGGCCCGACAACCCGTAAACGGCCCGCTTCAATGTCTTTTTCTACCATTTCATAGGGCATGGTCGCCACACCCAAACCAGCTAATAAGGCCCGCCGCTTATCTTCGATGGTGCTGACCGTCAAACGTTGCTGTTTATCCAGCAATTGCACCGTGATAACTGGCCGCTCACGAGCGGTATCCGCTACAGCGACACCACGGTATTTCACTCGGGTCAGTTCTGACAGAGGTTCTGGTTCCAAATGAATGGGGTGGTCTGGGCTGGCAACATAGACACTGGTCACTTTGTACAGTTTACGGCTGTTAATCTCTGAAGATGCACGGAAATGCATATCGGGCGCAATGACGATATCAGCCCGCCCTTGCTCCAACCGTTCCCATGCCCCGGCCAATACTTCGGTAAATATGGAGACCTGAGTATTAGCTTTGAGCGCCAGTTTGTCGATCAACGGGAACAGTTTCCATGCCGGAGACAATGCCTCACTGACAATCGTGATATGTGTTTCCCAGCCGCGCGCCAGTGCCTCAGCATCGGTAGTCAGTTTGTCTGCGGCCTCCAGTAACACCCGCCCGCGATCCAGTAGCATCCGCCCAACATTGGTAAATTTGGTGCGATGCCCGGAGCGGTCGAACAACACCACATCAAGCTCATCTTCAAGTTTCTGCATGGTATAGCTCAGCGCAGAAGGTACCCGTCCCAATTCATCAGCCGCCGCGGCAAAACTACCACGGCGGTCAATAGCATCCATTACTCTCAATGCTTCTAACGTTAGCGCCCGATCTTTGGCCATCATTTTCTCAATCAGGAAATTTGAATATAGCGACCAGATTAACTGGCTAACAATCCGTCGTCCAGACGCTTACCATCTCTTTATCAATTAATATCAGGATAGGGCAATCATTGTCATGATCACATGCAGAACAGCAAAACAGTGCGGGCAAGCTGACTATGGTTGGCTCCAAGCCCGTTATACTTTCTCATTCGGCCACTATTTTGATCCGAAACTATTGGGTTATGCCTCACTGCGCGTCTTGAATCAAGAGGTGCTGGCACCGGGAGCCTCATTCCAACCCCGAACTTATCCTCAGGTTGATATTTTAAACCTGATTTTACAGGGCGAGGCTGAGTATCGAAATAGTCTGGGTAACTATGTGCGCGGTAAAACTGGTGATGTGTTGCTCTTTTCTGCTCAATCGGGTGTCAGCTATAGCGAGCATAATCTGAGTGCAGATAAGCCATTAACGCGCATTCAGTTATGGCTCAATGCCTGCCCTGAGCAGGAAAGCAATCCCGCCCAGCACCTGTCATTATGCACGCAGCCACTAAGGCTACTAGCGTCTCCTGACGGTGAGCAGGGCAGCCTGAAACTGCGTCAGCAAGTATGGATTCATCATCTGGATTTAGCCGCGGGCGAACAGTACACCATTGACCTACACGGCCCAAGGGCTTATCTGCAATCCATTCACGGAACAGTAACGGTGGATGGGCCGCAAGCCAGTGAAACTCAGCGCCTGACCTGCGGTGATGGTGCTTTTGTACAAGAAGAACGGCATCTGGTGATTAAAGCTGAAACGCCGCTGCGTGCCCTGCTCATCGATTTGCCTGCGTGAATATGGGCGAGCACGCCAGCTAAGATTTAATGGGAAAAGTGCGAGGTTCCCCCCGCGTGACTCCCAGTATAATTACGGTTTTAACGACGCCATATCGATCACGAAACGGTATTTCACATCGCTTTTCAGCATCCGCTCATAGGCGTCGTTGATATCCTGAATCTTGATCATCTCTATATCTGAAGCAATGCCGTGTTCAGCACAGAAATCGAGCATTTCCTGTGTTTCAGCAATGCCGCCAATACATGAACCGGCCACCGAACGCCGTGCCAGAATCAATGGCATGGTGTTTATCATTGGGCTAAGATCACCAAGAAAACCAACAAATACTAGGGTGCCATCCACATTCAGTGTCGGCATGTACGGGTTGATATCATGGACATAAGGCACGGTATCGATAATCAGATCGAATTGCCCTTTGGTCGCGTCCATTTGTGCATCATCGGTGGATAACACAATATGATGTGCACCTAAACGACGAGCATCAGCCTCTTTACTCGGTGAACGGGTAAAGAGCGTCACTTCAGCCCCTAATGCATTCGCCAGCTTTAATGCCATATGACCCAAACCACCCAGGCCAACTACCGCGACTTTACTGCCTTTACCCACTTTCCAATGGCGCAGCGGCGACCAGGTGGTAATACCGGCGCACAGTAGTGGCGCGGCAGCTTGCAAATCCAAACCAGCAGGCATTTTCAGCACAAAATCTTCAGAAGCTACAATGGATTGTGAGTAGCCACCATAGGTTGGTGTATGGTCGTGACGATCAACACCATTGTAAGTTTGCACATTGCCCTCTGCACAATACTGCTCCAGACCCTGTTGACAGGGTTGGCACACTCGGCAGGAGTCCACCATGCAGCCAATTCCGGCAAAATCACCCACCTTGAATTTCGTGACACTTTTACCCACGGCGGTGACTTGCCCAACCACTTCATGCCCGGGTACCAGCGGATAGCTGCTGAACCCCCAGTCGTTACGCGCCTGATGCAGGTCTGAGTGACAGACACCGCAATAGAGCACATCCATCACCACATCATCAGGACGCGGATCGCGACGGGTAAACTCGAGTGGGGCAAGGGGAACTTGTGCGGATTTGGCTGCATAACCGAGAACTTTTATCGTCATGATGTATCTCCGGTATCATAAACACTGTGATTTGAAGCTCGATAAACCTTAAAAAACGTCGAGGGTAAACGGTTTGAGTATAGGGAAAGTTAGTTTCAAGGAAATTGCTACCTAGAGAGTATAGGCCTGTAAAGTAGCAATCCTGCCTCTATTTCTGCTCTGATATTAAGCGAACAAATTACAATCCAGTAAGCTTCTCCAATGTTTCGGGATAGCGATCACCCATTATCGTTACTTGTGCAGCCGCGTTATTAATCTGTTGCAGATCAGCAGTGGTCAACTCTACATTCACCGCACCAATATTTTCTTCTAACCGATTCAGTCTGCGCGTACCGGGGATCGGTACAATCCAGGGTTTCTGCGCCAGCAACCAGGCAAGAGCGATTTGCGCAGGCGAGCTACCCTTTTGGTGAGCGACCTGCTGAATCAAGGTGATTAACGCCTGATTAGCGGCCAAGGCTTCGGGAGTAAATCGTGGTAACGTGCTACGAAAATCATCACTGGCAAACTGGGTTGATTGATTCATGTTACCCGTCAGATAACCTTTACCCAGTGGGCTATAAGGCACCAAACCAATGCCAAGTTCTTCCAGCGTTGGTATGATTTCTTGCTCCGGCTTACGCCACCATAATGAGTATTCACTTTGCAGGGCGGTTACCGGCTGAACAGCGTGAGCTCGGCGAATGGTCGCCGCCCCAGCTTCAGATAAACCAAAGTGTTTTACTTTACCCTCTTTGATTAAATCCTGTACTGCACCGGCCACATCTTCAATGGGTACATTGGGATCGACGCGATGTTGATAAAACAGATCAATAACATCCGTTTTCAGCCGTTTGAGTGAGGCTTCCGCCACTTTTTTAATATGCTCTGGTCGGCTGTTTAAACCGATCCATTTTGGCCCGCCGTTCGGATCAGCCTGAAAACCAAATTTGGTCGCAATCACCACTTTATCGCGCAGAGGTGCCAGCGCCTCACCCAATAATACTTCATTGGTGTAAGGCCCGTAGACCTCTGCGGTATCGAAGAATGTCACGCCAAGGTCCACCGCTTTGTGCAACAAAGAGATCATCTCCTGTTTATCGGCGGCCGGACCATAACTGAAACTCATCCCCATGCAGCCTAAGCCCATGGCGGACACGTCGAGATTACTGCGACCCAATGTGCGCTTTTGCATTTCTTTTACTCCTACTTGTAATTTATTTGTCATTACGAGGCATTCATTAAATAAATGTCGGTAGCAAAAAAGGTAGCAAATGTCCGAGCAGAGGATTAGATGGATAAATGCGCATGTGTATATGAATTTAACTCATAAATTTATTTATACTGGAACACACAGGCAGATAAACAGGTATAGAGACTGATGTTAAAAGAGAATTTTAACGATTTAATTTCCTTTCTTATGGTTGCCAGGGAGCGAAGCTTCACCAAAGCGGCGGCAAAACTGGGGGTTTCACAATCGGCCTTAAGTCATTCCATTCGTGGGTTGGAAGAACGACTTGAGCTTCGCTTATTGACCCGCACGACCCGCAGCGTTGCCCCGACAGAAGCGGGCGAAAGACTGGCAAATAGTCTGGGACCACGTTTTGCAGAAATTGAGAGTGAACTGGATGCCTTAAGCGAAATGCGCGAGCGGCCTGCGGGGAATATTCGCGTTACTGCTGGCGAGCATGCCGTGGACTCGACCCTCTGGCCGGTACTGAAATCATTTCTCGCCGATTACCCGGACATTAATGTGGAAATCACGGTCGATAACACCTTAACTGACATTGTCAGCGGGCGGTTTGATGCCGGCATCCGCCTTGGAGAACAGGTAGCAAAAGATATGATTGCGGTACGGATTGGGCCGGATATGAGTATGGCTGTCGTTGGCTCACCTTCATATTTGGCTAAATATGGCATACCCACCACTCCGGCAGATCTGCAAAATCATCGTTGCATCAATATGCGCCTGCCGACAATGGGGGGCCTTTATGCGTGGGAATTCGAAAAAGAAGGGCATGAATTAAGAGTTCGTGTTGATGGGCAACTGACCTTTAACAGTTTGCGACAACGCATTGATGCCGCCGTCATGGGTTTTGGTCTGGCATTCGTACCAGAGGATGCGGTAAAAGCTGAGATTGCCAGTGGCAGCTTAGTCAGGGTACTGAAAGAGTGGTGCGAGCCTTTTCCCGGTTATTACCTTTACTACCCGAGCCGCCGGCAACATACCACCGCATTTTCGTTGTTCGTGGATGCCTTACGCTATAAGCGTTAAGACCAAACAAAAACCCCGCCGAAGCGGGGTCTTGTGGAGTGAGTGGCGTTGACCGGTAAGCCGCTTTCTTTTATGAAAAGCGTCGTGGACAGTCATTCCTCGCAAACCATATCGCACAAAACAAAAACCCCGCCGAAGCGGGGTCTTGTGGAATGAGTGGAGTTGACCGGTAAGCCGCTTTCTTTTATGAAAAGCGTCGTGGACAGTCATTCCTCGCAAACCATATCGCACAAAACAAAAACCCCGCCGAAGCGGGGTCTTGTGGAATGAGTGGAGTTGACCGGTAAGCCGGGTTCTGTCGTGGACAGTCATTCCTCTAGGCCAGCAATCGCTCACTGGCTCAAGCAGCCTACCCGGGTTCAGTACGGGCCGTACCATGTGAACCCCTATTTGGCCTTGCTCCGGGTGGAGTTTACCCTGCCACGAACTGTTACCAGCCGTGCGGTGCGCTCTTACCGCACCCTTTCACCCTTACCTGATCCCACTTACGCGGGCCATCGGCGGTTTGCTCTCTGTTGCACTTGTCGTAGGCTTGCGCCTCCCAGGCGTTACCTGGCACCCTGCCCTATGGAGCCCGGACTTTCCTCCCCTTCACCTGTCTCCCCCGAAAGGGACGGCAGCGAAGCGGCGACTGTCTGGTCAACTCCGCGGCGGATTATAATCACATTACTGTTGAATGTCATCTTCCGCTTGCTCTTGAGCACCATCTTGCAGCTCAAGTGCGTACTTATAGAGCGCATTCTTTTTCACGCCATGAATCTCTGCCGCCAACGCTGCGGCTTTTTTCAGCGGCAACTCTTTTTGCAATAATGCCAGAGTACGTAACGCAACGGCCGGTAAAGCATCATCGGCTTGTACTTTATGTCCTTCGACAATCAAGACCATTTCGCCTTTGCGGCGGTTTTCATCTTCCTGAACCCAAGCCAACAACTCGCCAACCGGTGCGCCGTGGATAGACTCCCAAGTTTTGGTTAATTCTCTGGCGAGTACCACATAGCGTTGTGGGCCAAGTACGGTTACCATGTCCTGTAAACTTTCCAACAAGCGATGCGTTGATTCGTAGAAGATCAGTGTTCGAGGTTCCTCAATCAGCGCTTGCAGAGTATCCTTACGTCCTTTGGTTTTCGCAGGCAGGAAGCCTTCGTAGCAAAAACGATCCGAGGCAATACCGGCGGCAGAAAGTGCTGTAATCGCCGCACAAGCGCCCGGGAGTGGCACCACCCTGATGCCCGCTTCACGACAACGGCGCACTAAGTGGTAGCCCGGATCGTTGATAAGTGGCGTACCTGCATCTGAAACCAGTGCAATACTCTGGCCTGCTTGCAGTTTCGCCAGCAAATGATCGGCTTTTTGTTGTTCGTTATGGTCATGAAGTGCAAACAGGCGGGCGTTGATCGCAAAATGCTGTAATAACAACCCTGTATGGCGTGTATCTTCTGCCGCAATCAAATCAACGCCTTTCAGTACCTCTAACGCCCGGTGGGTAATATCCCCTAAATTACCGATTGGGGTGGGTACCACATAAAGCGTAGATGCAGAAATCACTGCTCGATCGTGTTGATTCATTGTTTCATCCGAATTACCGATTTAATATTGAGCATCTTGAAAAAAACATCACTGGATACAGTATGCTTTCCTCAACATTCGTTCGTTCCAAAGCAGGGCTTGTCCCTGTAGTTCTGGCCGCACTGATTCTGGCAGCCTGTTCAGGCAGAGCGCCACAGACGCCGCCACCCGCAAATATACAGGACGAAGCAAGCGCGAACTCTGATTATTATCTGCAACAGTTGCAACAGAGTGGTGATGATAACAAGGCTGACTGGCAATTACTCGCCATTCGTGCCCTGTTACGTGAAGGGAAAACGCCTCAGGCGGCAGAACAGCTCGGTACACTACCGGCTAATCTGAGCGATACGCAACGTCAGGAACAGCAATTACTGACCGCAGAACTGCTGATTGCGCAGAAAAATAACCCTGCTGCTGCTGATATTCTTGGTAAGTTGGATGCGACCCAACTCTCGGCTAACCAGCAAGTTCGTTTCTATCAGGCGCAAATTGCCGCCAATCAAGGTAAAGCCACTCTGCCACTGATTCGTGCGTTTATCGCTCAGGAACCGTTACTGAAAGATAAAGCCCATCAGGACAATATTGATGGCACCTGGCAATCGCTGGCACAACTGACACCACAAGAATTGAACAATATTGTGATTAATGCAGATGAAAACGTGCTGCAAGGTTGGCTGGATTTACTGCGTGTGTATCAGGATAACAAACAAGATCCCGAGCTACTGAAAGCCGCTATTAAAGACTGGCAGAACCGTTATCCTCAAAACCCGGCAGCGAAAACCCTGCCAACGGGATTAACGCAGATCAGTAACTTCAGCCAGGCCTCGACGGCGAAAATTGCACTGTTGCTGCCACTCAGTGGCCCGGCACAGGTATTTGCCGATGCTATCCAGCAAGGTTTCACTGCCGCTCAAAATGGGTTACCGGTAGCCGCACCTGCTGCTGCGCCCCCCGATACAGCAGCAACCACGCCAACTGATACCGCCGCTGCAACACCTGCTGAGGTAGCACCGATTACCACACCGGCGCCGGTAGCTGCTCCTGTTGCCGCCAACAATGCACAGGTAAAGGTCTACGACACAACAACGCAGCCTATTGCGGCATTACTGGCACAAGCCCAGCAGGATGGCGCGACTTTGGTTGTCGGCCCACTGCTTAAACCTGAAGTTGAACAACTGAAGGCCACAACAAGTACATTGAATATTTTGGCATTAAATCAGCCGGAAGCCAGTACTAACAGTCCCAACATCTGTTACTTCGCCTTATCGCCAGAAGATGAAGCCCGCGATGCCGCGCATCATTTATGGGGACAGGAGAAAAGAATGCCATTGTTGCTGACCCCGCGCGGTACTTTTGGCGATCGTATCGCCAAAGCCTTCGCTGAAGAGTGGCAGAAGCAGGGTGGGCAAACAGTATTGCAGCAAAACTTCGGTTCAACTGCTGAACTGAAACAAGCTATCAACAGTGGTGCGGGTATCCGGCTAACTGGCCAGCCAGTTGCCGTTTCAGGCACGCCTGCTGCGGCACCGGCATCTGTCACCATTGCAGGCCTGACAATCCCGGCACCACCAGTAGATGCGCCCGTCGTTTCCACTTCCGCTGGTGGTAACATTGATGCAGTTTATATCATTGCGACTCCGGCTGAACTGACACTGATTAAACCAATGATTGATATGGCCACCAGCTCGCGTAGCAAACCGGCGCTATTTGCCAGTTCACGTAGCTATCAGGCCGGTGCTGGCCCGGATTACCGTTTGGAGATGGAAGGCATTCAGTTTAGTGATATTCCATTGATGGCCGGTGCTAATCCAGCACTAATGCAGCAGGCGTCGGCTAAATATGCCAACGACTATTCGCTGGTGCGTCTGTACGCCATGGGGATCGATGCGTGGACATTATCGAATCATTTTGCGCAAATGCGCCAAATTCCTGGTTTCCAGGTCAGCGGTACAACCGGTGATTTAACGGCATCAGCCGATTGTGTTATTACCCGTAAGCTGCCTTGGTTGCAATACCGTCAAGGTATGGTAGTACCGGCGGCGTAAAGTGATTCGGGTGACAAATCTGTCTGGAACAGATTTGAACGCTGCTTGCAGCGGCCTCGCAGAGGCGAGGCCCATGGACGGGCTGAGTAACGAATGTAGCTAACACCCCTGCAACTTCAATTATAAAGAGTATTCCCAAAGTCATTGGAGTTGCAGGTAGGCAGCAAATGAGCGAGTCCCGATGAACTTACTCAGGTAAGTGATTCGGGTGACAAATCTGTCTGGAACAGATTTGAACGCTGCTTGCAGCGGCCTCGCAGAGGCGAGGCCCATGGACGGGCTGAGTAACGAATGTAGCTAACAACCCTGCAACTTCAAGGAAGAAGGGAATATGAGCCAACGGAACACTGGCACACATTACGAAAATCAGGCCCGCAGCTATCTGGAGCGGGTTGGTTTAATTTTTCAGGCGGCTAATGTCACCTACCAATGTGGTGAGATTGACCTTATTATGCGCGACGGGGAAACTTGGGTGTTTGTTGAGGTTCGCTTTAGGCGTAATGCCCTATTTGGTGGCGCTGCTGCCAGCGTCACTCACAGCAAACAACAGCGGTTACTCCGGGCTGCCACCATTTGGCTGGCACAGCGAGGCGCCAGTTTTGCCACAACATCGTGCCGTTTTGATGTTTTTGCCATCACGGGTAGCCAAGTAGAGTGGCTGCCTAATGCTTTCAATACGGATTAACAATTTTTCCGGTTTACTACCGGGCTATGCCCTAAGACGTTGGAGTCGCTGGTTGCCGGCAAGAGAATGACAAATTGGTTGTAAACCATTTTTAACGTCACTTGCATTGCTCCACTGGCTGAGTCGAGTAACGAACGTAGCCAACACCCCTGCGGCTTCAAGTACCAAGGGCATATTAATTTTACTGAGTGGATTAAATCAACGTGCTGGATAGAATCAAAGGCTGCTTTACAGAAAGTATTCAAACCCAGATTGCCGCGGCTGAGGCTTTGCCTGATGCCATATCCCGTGCAGCAATGACGTTGGTTCAGTCACTGCTCAACGGCAATAAAATTCTCTGCTGCGGCAATGGGACTTCAGCGGCTAACGCGCAGCACTTTGCCGCCAGCATGATAAACCGTTTTGAAACAGAACGACCAAGTCTGCCTGCAATTGCGTTAAATGCTGATAATGTTGTTCTGACCGCTATTGCCAACGACCGTTTACATGATGAGGTCTATGCCAAGCAGGTACGAGCACTCGGCCATGCTGGTGATGTTTTGCTCGCTATTTCCACTCGTGGCAATAGCCGTGATATTGTGAAAGCGGTCGAAGCAGCTGTAACCCGTGATATGACCATCGTTGCCCTTACCGGTTACGATGGCGGTGAGCTGGCTGGCCTGTTGGGTCAGCAGGATGTTGAAATCCGTATACCTTCGCACCGCAGTGCACGCGTTCAAGAATTGCACATGCTCACAGTGAATTGCTTGTGTGACTTAATTGATAACACTCTATTTCCTCATCAGGACGATTAAAGGAGCACGAATGAAGGTTGGTTATATTTTTGCCATGCTATTCAGCGCCCTGCTATTGCAAGGCTGTGTCGGTGCCGTGGTTGTCGGCAGCGCAGCCGTTGCGACTAAATCTGCCACAGACCCACGCTCTGTCGGCACTCAGGTAGACGATGGCACACTTGAGGCCAGAGTCGTCAATGCGCTGAGCAAAGATCAGCAGATAAAAAGCCAAACACGCTTTGTGGTGACCGCTTATCAAGGGAAAGTTTTGCTGACCGGGCAGTCGCCAACCGCAGAGCTGTCTAACCGCGCCAAACAAATTGCCGCAGGTGTCGATGGCGCAACGGAAGTGTATAACGAGATGCGCTTAGGCAAGCCGGTTGATCTGACTACCGCCTCAATGGATACCTGGATCACCACCAAAGTTCGTTCACAGTTACTGACCGCAGATTCAGTTAAATCTTCAAATGTGAAAGTCACCACCGAGAACGGAGAAGTGTTCTTGTTGGGTCTGGTGACTCAGCAGGAAGGGCAATCAGCGGCACAGATTGCCAGCCAGGTTAGTGGCGTTAAGCACGTCACCACTGCGTTTACTATTGTAAAATAATCAATTAGTTAGAAAGAGCAATCCTATTATGGGCCGGGAGAAATCCAGGCCCATTTTTAGCTATCCAAAACATCAAGCCATTAATCTAAATCATTCGCCTGTATGAAGTCTTTCCCACCCAACTGCCGCATCTGGCGTAAAATCCACTGCTGGCGGGAAATAACATAACCTGATGGCGCATTAACCTTAAAACGCAGTGGATTAGGCAGGACCGCTGCCAGCAAGGCGGCTTCTGAAGCACTCAATTTACTGGCGGGTTTATTAAAGAAATGGCGTGCAGCGGCTTCCACACCAAAAATGCCCTCACCAAACTCGGCAATATTGAGATACACCGTCAGAATACGGCGCTTGGTCCATATCAGTTCGATACCGGCGGTCAATCCCACTTCCAACCCTTTTCGCACCCAGCTACGCCCGTCCCAAAGAAACAGATTTTTCGCTGTTTGCTGTGACAAAGTCGAGGCACCTCGGATACGATTTTGATTGCGCTGATTATGGGAGAGTGCCGATTCGATAGCACCCACATCAAATCCCCAATGCTCGGGGAATTTTTGATCCTCAGCCGCCATCACTGCTAGCGCCATGTAAGGCGAAATTTCATCCATCGGCACCCAGTCAGAGTGCGCTACATAGGAAAAATCACCGGTCAACCAGGCGCCCAGTTGCCTTTCGATCATCACCATGGAAAAAGGGACCGGCAAAAAAGCGAAAATCAAAATGCCCGCCAACCACAGTGTGACGATGCCGATCACGCCCCGTTTTCCCCAATACCATAGCTGGTTTAATCTGCGTCTGGCTAACGTCATTCGGTTAAATCCAGTACCTTAGTTACCAACTTATCAATCCCTTTAGCCGCTTCAGAAATTGATGTTGCCAACATATAGGCAGGTGTGGTGACCACTTTATTCTCAGCATCGACCACCACGTCATCGGCAGGGCAAATAACATGCTCTCCACCCATAACTTCAATTGCATCAATAGTATCGGGATCGTTACCAATTGTCAGACGGATCGGTTTACCCAACAGTTTTGGCAACATCACTGGCGCAATACACATAAAACCAATTGGTTTACCTGACTTATGCATTGATTGAATAAGTTTATATAAATCTGGGTCAATAACACATTCAGAACCTTGAGTTGCAAAATCGCAGAGGTTCTTTGCGGCACCAAAACCACCGGGTACAATCAAGGCATCCAATTGCTCTGAATTGGCTAAAGAAAGAGGCTTAATCTGGCCGCGAGTAATGCGCGCCGACTCCACTAACACATTCCGTTTCTCGACCATTTCTTCGCCGGTAACATGATTAATAACATGCAGTTGTGGTTTATCGGGGGCGAAGAACAAAACACTTGCGCCCGCACGATCTAATGCCAGGATTGTTAAGACAGACTCATGTATCTCAGCACCGTCAAATACCCCACATCCACTAAGCACTACACCGACCGTTTTCATCACACCTCTCCTTTTCTTACTCTGTCAATCGCTTAACCCGTTCTAGTGACAAAGACGAATCTCTATCACAAATTTTAATGAATCTTGTAACAAGAGCGCTTACATTTGCTATGTTGTTGCTTGTATGATGTATGGAAGAATCCTTACAACCTGCGAATCCACTCGAAATCGAAATAATATACCCTAAGTATTTCGAATTACTGGAAGGCGGTAACTGAGCGAATCCCCAGCGGCTTACATAAGTAAGTGACTGGGGTGAATGAAATCAGCCAACGCACATGTAACTTGAAGTATGACGAGTATCGCAGGTTGACGATTTCCCTGGTGTTGGCGCAGTATTCGCGCACCCCGGCCTCGGTCGGGGTTATTTTTTTTCAGCTTCCGCCGCCCACTCACGTAACACCTGCACATCATTGCGCCATTCTAATTTTAATTCATCGACCCAATCTTGCACGTTATCCCACCATGCTGGCAGTGTCGGGGTTTGGATCTGCTGTGCAAGCTGCTGGATATGACGCAAACCGACAGAACCGGCAGCACCTTTAATCTTATGCGCCTCTTCGGTAATGCCCTTTTGGTCCCGTGCCGTCATGTTTGAGTCCAACACCGACAAATAGCTGGGCATCATCTGTTCAAACATTTCCAGGCTTTGATGAATTAATTGTGGGCCAACCAAATCGATGTATTGCTCCAGCATTGCAGTATCAAGTAACGATTCATGGGTTTGCATCACTTTATGCTCCTGTTTTTTCGCCGAGGTTGAGGGCTTATGATCCCAAAATTGCTTAATCATCGCCGTGAGCGCAGGAACTGACAACGGCTTGCTCAGCACGTCATCCATCCCAGCATCTAAATACTCTTTTTTGTCTTTAAGTACGTTGGCGGTCAATGCCACCAGTGGCGGTAATGACTCTGCCACATATTCCGCCCGAATTTGGCGCGCAATGTCCAACCCGCTCATATCCGGCAACTGGATATCCAACAGCACTAAATCAAAATCATCAGGTTTAAACATCGCCAGTGCATCATGGCCATTCATTGCCACCTCAACGCTGTTGCCTAATTTCTCCAATACCGAGCGCGCGACAATGACGTTCAGCTCGATATCTTCCACCAGCAATACATGCAACGCAGGCAGAGGTATGTCATCGCCTGATGGCACACTCGCGGCTTGCTGCACCGCAGGTGCTTTAATGGTCAAGGTAAAGCATGAACCGGCCCCTTGGGTACTTTTCACCGTAATATCGCCCCCCATGCTTTGTGCCAAGCGTTTAGATACCGCCAGACCAATGCCAGTACCGGTTGCCGGGCGGCCACCATTGCGATCTTTCACCTGATAATACATGGCGAAAATCTTATCCTGTTCATCTTCGGGGATGCCCATACCTGAATCTTCTACTTCAAAGATCAAACGGTCACTCCCCTCACGCCGTACCCGCACCACAATTTTACCTTGCTGAGTAAATTTCACGGCATTGCCGATTAAGTTCCACAGAATCTGGCGCAAGCGGGTGCCATCGGTAATCACTTTCTCCGGCAGCGGCAATTGCGGTTCCATAATGAACTTCAACCCTTTTGGCTGAACCAACAGGCCCGAAAGGTTCTCAAGATCTGCCATAAAACCTGTAAAATCAATTGGCTGATTATCAAGCTGGACTTTACGCCTTTCCAATTTATCCATCTCAATAATATCGTTGAAGATATTCCCAAGAGTAATAGCACTGACATGAATGGTTTTCAGATACTTTAGCTGTTCGCTGTCTAATTCGGTATCAAGCAGGATACGGCTTAGGCCAACAATGCCATTAAGCGGCGTACGCAGCTCGTGGCTGATTGTTGAGATGAAGGTAGTCTTATCCCTACTGGCGTTCTCCAGCGCATCCTGATAGCGCTTACGCTCGGTTATATCACGCCCAAACCCCATCAATCCGTGCCGTTTACCAACACGATCATAAAAGGGCACTTTACGCAGTTCAAAGCAGGCTTTGCGGCCATCGGGATAAACCAGCCACTGCTCATAGGTAAGAGAGACGTTATGGCGGAAGACTTTCTCGTCGGTTTCCATCACTTTTTCGGCGATATCCGGCGCATAGACATCTTTGGGCGTCAGCCCAACCAGCTGTTTCTCACTCTTGCCCGTCAACAGCTCCATCGCCCGGTTGCAGCCAGAGAACTCATTATCTTCATTGCGGTAATAAACCAGATCTGGCGACGCATCCAAAAAGGATCGCAATAACGCCGACTGCTGCCCCAGCTCAACCTGCGCCTGCTCACGGTGTCCCATCTCTTCTTTTAGTTTATCAACCACTTGTAGGTGCGCTTTTTCCGCTTTTTCACGCTCAACAATTTCCTGATTGAGTTGAGCAATATTTTCGGTCAGTTGTTTATTCAGCTCTAAATCGCGATAACGCATCACTTCAAGCTTTTCAACCAGACGCGATAAGCGCTGGCGCGACTCTTCCAATTGCTCAACCACTACCGACAAGAAATAGACTGCCCAAGGCGTAATCAACAAACCAAAGAAAATGGAACGTACCAGATCGAGGGTTTCAACAGAGCCACTCAGCACCAACGTCACCGCCATCTGCACCACCATGGCCAGTAACACCAGCACAGAGGCCAGTAGCAGTGAGAAGCGAACCAGTCCTAACTTAACCATTAAATCAACGTAGTACTGGGCTAATACCCTGATTTGCTTCATAGCAACCCCTGTCAGTGTTTCTGAATATGCCTTGGAATCTACACCCAAAGTCATTGGAGTTGCAGGTAGGCAGCCAGCAAGCGAATCCCAATGAGCTTTTTCATGTAGGGTCAACTACAAGTAAGTGATTCGGGTGAGCGAGCGCAGCTAACAACTCTGTAGCTTCAAGGACGAAGGGTATAAATCATACCGTAAAACCGCCAAGAGATAAGATGGCTTGCTTAGAAGTGTGGAAAAGATTGCAAATCACGGTGAGAGATTGGGAAATAAGCCGATTATCTACCAACCGGCAGCTCGCAAAGGCCAGGGCGTAGCGCGCGAAAGTAGTTTGGGTGCAGCTACCCGAGCGTACACCTGCCCTTATAAATACCAGTTACGTGAGGATGGCGAGCACAGCCTAAACCCCGAATACGCACGCGCAGTAGCCGCTCATAACCCCGAGGCCTGCCCGCCATGGGCCAGCATATAATTATTCAGCTCATTCATACCGGTCCAGCGATTCTCGCACCACAACGGGGCCAACAACGTGGGTCTGCGCGCACTGGCAGAGATCCGATGATAGACAATCTGCGCTGGAGTATGGCGGATCATTTCACCCGCAGTCACAACATATTGTTCCAACGCCAGTTCCGCCAACCGCCCTGCCCGCCATGCTTTTCCCATCGTGCTACCTTCCACGATATGGAGCGGATGCAGTTTTAACCCATCAACACCGGTTGCCACCACTTGTTCTAGCGTTGCCATATTCTGTGGCTTATCTTCGCCGGGTAAGCCGACAATCAAATGACAGCATACTTTCAGCCCACGGGCACGGGCGCGACGGGCTGTTTGCTGATAACAGGCGAAATCATGCCCACGGTTAATACGCTTGAGCGTTTTATCATTAGCGGTCTGTAGCCCCAACTCCAGCCAGACTTCATAACCTTGCTGGTGATAACCACTCAATAAATCCAATACCGCATCCGGGACACAATCGGGCCGGGTTCCCACACACAAACCGACAATGTCAGCTTCGGCTAAAGCCTGTTCATACATCACAGCTAAAGCATTAACCTCTGCATAAGTACTGGTATAGGCCTGGAAGTAGGCCAGATAACGTTTTGCCCGATTAGTTTTTTTTGCCTGCGCCGCTAGCTGCTGCGCAATACTCTGTTGCTGCATGTTCTCATCGGCAAATGAAGCCACCTGACAAAAGGTACAGCCCCCTCGACCGAGTGTTCCATCACGATTAGGGCAGCTAAACCCGCCGTGCAACGTGAGTTTATGCACTTTTTCACCGTAACGGCGCTGTAAATCCGCACCAAACATATTGACTAATTTCTGCAACTGCATAATCTTGGCACTGCCTGTCAAAAAAGAGCTTAAGGCTACCCGCTAGCGATGCAATTCGCGATGACAGAGATCAACTCCCACGCCCTTGGGTGCAACCTCGCATAACCATTCATTATAAATGCAAATAAAATCACTTGACCAATGATTAAATTTTCTTATTTCCACCAACCTGTTAGCGCTTCTATTACAATTCACTGAAAAATAGTTTTATAAACCAATAAATATTTAAAGAGCAGAGTTTAATTCTAACATCCCCGTCAGCACTAGCATGGTGCAGAGATTTGTCGATTGCACTATAGTGAGACAGCTCACAATTTCACGCCTATCTCATTGAGTATGAGATGGGTTAAAAGTACCAATAAATATATATTTTTCATTGTGATAACCCCATTTATTACCTTAAAGATATATCTTAAGCCTATATTTGACCTGAGTATTCTTTCTCGCTAAGTTGGAGGTCCGCTGGAAGCTTTCTAGACGGGCAAACGTCTAGTCATAATTATGCAGTAATTTAAGACTCCCTCTTAAAACAAGTCTTATACCACTTGTGAGAACCGTCACAAGAGGCCATTGGCGGAGGGCGGAAAAGCAGATTTGTCGCGAAATACGCGGCTCTCAGCCCACCCCGCCTGATGTAACCATGTCCTTCTGGAGTCGGTTTGTGAGAGTCTCGCAGAGCCTGGGGAGGTTCACTGATATGTTGTACGATAAATCCCTTGAGAGGGACAACTGTGGTTTCGGCCTAATCGCCCACATAGAAGGCGAACCTAGCCATAAGGTAGTGCGTACCGCTATACACGCACTGGCCCGCATGCAACACCGTGGCGCGATACTTGCTGATGGCAAGACTGGCGACGGTTGTGGCTTGTTGTTACAAAAACCGGATCGTTTTTTCCGGATGGTCGCTGAAGAACGCGGATGGCGTTTGGCCAAAAACTATGCCGTAGGCATGATGTTTCTCAGTCAGGACGAAGAACTCGCCAAGGCAAGCCGCCGCATTGTAGAAGAAGAATTGCAAAACGAAACGCTGTCGATTATCGGCTGGCGTGAAGTGCCGACCAACCCGGATGTTCTCGGTGAAATTGCCCTCTCCTCCCTGCCTCGGATTGAACAAATTTTTGTGAACGCCCCTGCTGGCTGGCGTCCACGTGATATGGAACGCCGCCTGTTTGTGGCGCGTCGCCGTATCGAAAAGCGTATTTCAGAAGATAAAGATTTCTACGTATGTAGTTTCTCTAATCTGGTGACGATCTATAAAGGCTTGTGCATGCCTGCGGATCTACCGCGCTTCTATCTTGATTTGGCTGATTTGCGCATGGAGTCGGCAATCTGCCTGTTCCACCAGCGCTTCTCAACCAATACCGTGCCACGCTGGCCACTGGCTCAGCCGTTCCGTTATCTGGCCCACAACGGCGAAATCAATACCATCGCCGGTAACCGCCAATGGGCGCGTGCACGTGCTTATAAATTCAAAACGCCATTAATCCCGGATTTGCAGGATGCGGCTCCTTTCGTCAATGAGACCGGCTCTGACTCCAGTTCACTGGATAACATGTTGGAACTGTTCCTCAGTGGCGGTATGGACTTGATTCGTGCCATGCGTCTGTTAGTGCCACCGGCCTGGCAGAACAACCCAGATATGGATACCGACCTGCGCGCCTTCTTTGACTTCAACTCCATGCATATGGAGCCGTGGGATGGCCCGGCCGGGATTGTGATGTCAGATGGCCGTTATGCCGCTTGTAACCTTGATCGTAATGGCTTGCGCCCTGCGCGCTACGTTATCACCAAAGATAAGCTGATCACTTGTGCTTCTGAAGTGGGCATCTGGGATTATCAGCCCGATGAAGTGATTGAAAAAGGTCGCGTCGGCCCCGGTGAACTGATGGTGATCGATACCCGCAGCGGTAAGATCCTCCATTCAGCCGAAACGGATAACGATCTGAAAAGCCGCCACCCGTATAAAGAGTGGATGGAGAAGAACGTTAAGCGTCTGGTGCCGTTCGAAGATCTGCCAGAAGATCAGGTGGGTAGCCGTCAGTTAGATGATTCGACACTGGAAACCTACCAGAAGCAATTTGGTTACAGCAGTGAAGAGCTGGACCAAGTCATCCGTGTGCTGGGTGAAATTGGTCAGGAAGCCACCGGCTCAATGGGCGATGATACCCCATTTGCGGTGCTATCCAGCGGCCCACGTATTATTTACGATTACTTCCGCCAGCAATTTGCGCAGGTCACCAACCCGCCCATCGATCCACTGCGTGAAGCACACGTTATGTCACTGGCGACCAGTATCGGTCGTGAAATGAACGTGTTCTGCGAAGCAGAAGGTCAGGCGCACCGGCTGAGCTTTAAATCGCCGATCCTGTTGTTCTCTGATTTCCAACAGTTAACCACGTTGGAAGGGGAACATTATCGTGCTGATCGTGTGGATTTGACCTTTGACCCTGCCGAAACTGACCTGGAACAAGCAGTTCTGAGATTATGTGAAGAAGCAGAGCGCAAAGTCCGTGACGGTGCCGTGATGCTGGTACTGTCTGATCGTGCCATCGCCCCTAACCGCCTGCCGGTACCCGCACCAATGGCTGTCGGCGCTATCCAGACCCGCCTGGTTGAGAAAAATCTACGCTGCGACGCCAACATTATTGTTGAAACTGCCAGTGCCCGCGACCCGCATCACTTCGCCGTGCTGCTCGGTTTTGGTGCGACTGCGATTTACCCTTATTTAGCTTATGAATCATTGGCTAAATTGGTTGATAGCCAAGCGATTGATAAGAAGTATCGCGATGTGATGCTTAACTATCGTAATGGGATCAACAAGGGCCTATACAAAATTATGTCCAAAATGGGCATTTCAACTGTGGCCTCTTACCGCTGTGCCAAGCTGTTTGAAGCGGTTGGCCTGCATCGTGATTTGTCTAATCTCTGTTTCCAGGGCGTGGTCAGTCGTATCGGTGGAGCTAGCTTCAGTGATTTCCAACAGGATCTGCAAAATCTGTCTAAACGTGCCTGGCTGAAACGCAAGCCGTTGGATCAGGGCGGTTTATTGAAGTTTGTTCACAACGGCGAATACCATGCGTATAACCCGGATGTGGTCAGCACCTTACAAAAAGCGGTTCACAGTGGTGAATACAGCGATTATCAGGTTTATGCCAAGCTGGTTAATGAGCGTCCGATTGCCACACTGCGTGATCTGTTAGCCATTAAACCGCAAGGCACCCCGATCCCGGTGGATCAAGTGGAACCGGCTGAATCACTGTTTACTCGCTTTGATACGGCGGCAATGTCTATCGGCGCACTTAGCCCGGAGGCCCATGAATCATTGGCTATCGCCATGAACAGTCTGGGTGGCTTCTCTAACTCCGGTGAAGGTGGCGAAGATCCAGCCCGTTACGGTACGAATAAAGTTTCTCGTATTAAGCAGGTGGCCTCTGGTCGTTTCGGTGTGACACCGGCGTATCTGGTAAATGCCGATGTTATCCAGATCAAAGTGGCACAAGGTGCAAAACCGGGTGAAGGCGGCCAGTTACCGGGTGATAAAGTCACACCCTATATCGCCAAACTGCGCTATTCCGTACCGGGAGTAACATTGATCTCCCCACCACCGCACCATGATATTTACTCAATCGAAGACCTGGCACAGCTCATTTTCGACTTGAAACAGGTCAATCCGAAAGCTTTGATTTCGGTGAAACTGGTATCTGAGCCGGGCGTGGGTACCATTGCTACCGGTGTAGCGAAAGCTTATGCCGACCTGATTACCATTGCTGGGTACGACGGTGGTACCGGTGCCAGCCCGCTCTCTTCAGTGAAATATGCCGGTTGCCCGTGGGAGCTGGGATTAGTTGAAACGCAACAAGCGCTGGTTGCCAACGGCCTGCGCCATAAAATCCGTCTACAAGTGGATGGTGGCTTGAAAACCGGCGTCGATATTGTTAAAGCCGCGATTCTGGGTGCAGAAAGCTTCGGCTTCGGTACCGGGCCTATGGTGGCACTCGGTTGTAAATACTTACGTATTTGCCACCTGAATAACTGCGCCACCGGTGTAGCAACTCAGGATGAAAAACTGCGTCGTGACCATTATCACGGCTTGCCTGAAAGGGTGGTTAACTACTTCCAGTTTATCGCGCGGGAAACCCGTGAAATCATGGCTGAGTTGGGTGTAAGCCAACTGGTTGATTTAATTGGTCGTACTGACATGCTGCTGGAGCTGGATGGCATCTCAGCCAAACAGAATAAACTGGACCTGTCGCCGATGCTGAAAACCGCTACGCCACATCCGGGTAAGGCACTATATTGTACCGAAAGTAACCCTCCGTTCGATAAAGGCATACTGAACAAAGAGTTACTGTCGCAAGCTGAACCGCACATTGAAGCGAAACACAGCAAGACGTTCTACTTCGATATCCGTAATACTGACCGTTCCGTAGGTGCCGCGCTGTCGGGCGCGATTGCCACTAAACATGGTGATCAAGGTCTGGCAACCGACCCCATCAAAGCTTATTTCTCCGGTACTGCCGGTCAAAGCTTTGGTGTCTGGAATGCCGGTGGCGTTGAGTTAACCCTGACCGGTGATGCCAACGACTATGTCGGTAAAGGGATGGCCGGTGGCCGTATTGCAGTGCGCCCTCCTGTCGGCTCTAACTTCCGCAGCCATGAGGCCAGCATTGTCGGCAACACCTGTCTCTATGGCGCGACTGGCGGCAAATTATTCGCCGCAGGCCGTGCAGGTGAGCGTTTCGCCGTGCGTAACTCTGGGGCTATCACCGTTGTTGAAGGTATCGGTGATAACGGTTGTGAATACATGACTGGTGGTATTGTCTGCGTACTGGGTCGCACTGGGATTAACTTCGGTGCTGGTATGACCGGCGGTTTTGCTTATGTTCTTGATGAAGATGGTGAATTCCGTAAACGTGTTAACCCTGAGCTGGTGGAAGTCCTGGATGTTGATCAATTGGCAATCCATGAAGAGCATCTGCGTGGGCTGATCACTGAGCATGTTCAGTTGACCGGTTCTAGCCGTGGCGAAGAAATTCTGGCTAACTGGCCAGAGTGGGTGACCAAATTTGCTTTGGTTAAACCGAAATCCAGCGACGTGAAAGCACTGTTGGGCCACCGTAGCCGTTCCGCAGCCGAGCTGCGGGTTCAAGCGCAGTAAGGGGTTGAAATGAGTCAGAATGTTTATCAGTTTATCGACCTACAGCGCGTAGATCCGCCAAAAAAGCCGCTGAAGATCCGTAAAATTGAATTTGTTGAGATTTACGAGCCGTTTTCGGAAACCCAGGCCAAAGCACAGGCAGACCGCTGCCTGTCTTGTGGTAACCCTTATTGCGAATGGAAGTGCCCGGTTCATAACTACATTCCTAATTGGCTGAAACTGGCCAACGAAGGACGCATCATGGAAGCGGCGGATCTGGCCCACCAGACCAACAGCTTACCGGAAGTGTGTGGCCGTGTGTGCCCACAGGACCGTCTGTGCGAAGGGTCTTGTACCCTGAACGACGAATTCGGTGCGGTGACTATCGGCAACATCGAGCGCTACATCAGCGATAAAGCCATTGAGATGGGCTGGAAGCCTGATATGTCGCATGTTCACCCGACCGGTAAACGTGTCGCGGTGATCGGTGCTGGCCCTGCCGGGCTGGCCTGTGCCGACGTATTAGCACGCAACGGCGTACAAGCCGTGGTATTTGACCGCCATCCAGAGATTGGCGGCTTGCTGACCTTCGGTATTCCAGCCTTTAAGCTGGAAAAAGAAGTGATGATTAAGCGCCGTAAAATCTTCTCCGAGATGGGTATCGAATTCCAACTCAATACTGAAATCGGTAAAGATATCACCATGGATGCGCTGCTGAAGGAGTATGACGCGGTGTTCCTCGGTGTGGGTACTTACCAATCGATGCGCGGTGGTCTGGCAAATGAAGATGCCTCGGGTGTCTATGATGCGCTGCCATACCTGATTGCCAATACCAAGCAGTTGATGGGCTTTGATGCGACCGTCCACGAGCCATATATCAATATGGAAGGTAAGCGTGTCGTGGTGCTGGGCGGCGGTGATACCGCAATGGACTGTGTGCGTTCATCGATTCGCCAAGGGGCAACAGATGTGGTGTGCGCCTATCGTCGTGATGAGGTCAACATGCCAGGTTCCAAGCGGGAAGTGAAAAACGCCCGTGAGGAAGGAGTTGAGTTTAAATTCAACTTGCAACCATTAAGCATCGAAGTTAACAACAACGGCAACGTCTGTGGTGTGAAGATGGTTCGTACCCAACTGGGCGCACCTGATGCACAAGGCCGCAGCGTGGCTGAGCAGATCCCAGGGTCTGAACATGTGCTGCCAGCAGATGCTGTCATAATGGCATTTGGCTTCCGTCCACACAGCATGGAGTGGTTGGCGGCGCATGACGTGGCATTGGATAAGCAGGGCCGCGTAGTGGCCCCTGATAGCACTGATAATGCGTTTCAGACCAGTAACCCGAAAATCTTTGCCGGTGGCGATATCGTCCGTGGCTCTGATCTGGTGGTGACAGCCATCGCTGAAGGCCGCAAAGCCGCAGATGGCATCATGAATTATCTGGAAGTCTGACAGTAAAAGTATCCTGCCATAGACTTAACACTAGAGGGCTGGTTATCCAGCCCTTTTTACTGCTTTTTTTCCACGCACATCCACTTCAACTCAAGATTTTGTAACAATCTCAACCACCTTATTTGCAGCAATTTATAGCTGAAGCGCTATAGTAAAGGCCGAGCTCCGATAGGTTTATGCTTTCCGTACTTATACTTTCTGTATCTATGTTTTTTGGCCTGACCCCATGGCTAGCCTTATTATTACGCCTTGTTTTAAATAAAGGATTATCTGTTATGAAATCTCACTTACTTTTTATTGCTGGCGGCTTGCTGGCGATCAGCAGCAGCACATTGGCTATGTCTTTGAATTATCAAGAAGTTGGTTATAATATTGAGGCGCGTGGCGCGCGCGCTGTGGTAGCCGAGCTGGCAAAAGCGGGGCAACTGCCTGCGGTAGAAAATAATATTAAGCTGGGTGATGACAACTGGATTGCCATGGCCCCTAAACTGGTCGATGCCGGTAATGCGAATTTCACTGCTGGGGTGAAATCGGCACTCTCTTCTGCACTGATTTATAACCCGGCCGCAGTACTAAAAGCGGTGAGCGACAGTAAAACACTGACAGTATCAGATATTTGTACCGCACCGGCAGATGTCAAAGACAGTGCCGCCAAAGCCAGCTTCCAACAGCGCGCATCTCATACCTTATCGACTATCAGAAATAGCGATATGATGAGTCAACGTGATAGTTGTCTGGCTGAGTTGAAAAAACTGTCTTAATTATTGGTTATTTGGCAGAAATAATAAGGGCGGCTAATGCCGCCCTTATTGGGTATGGTAACGCTTGGTGCAAGAGAACAGTGTTGTTCGTTACTTAACAACCCGTAATGCTGGGCGACCACCGCTACGTGGCGGTTTTGGTGGCTCATCATCCGGGGAATGACTATCGTCCTGTGATACCTGAGTATCACCAGTGACTAATGTCAGGTTCTCAGCCGGTGCCGTCTCGCTGCCTTCCTCTGTGAAAGCCTCAAAATTGCCATCAGCATCAGAATCGTAAGCTTCTTCAGGCTCAAACATAGTGCCAGAGCCGTTTTCACGCGCATAGATAGCCATTACCGCAGCCATCGGCACGGTAACTTGACGAGGAACGCCACCGAAACGGGCATTGAAACTTACACCCTCGTTACCCAGCTCCAAATTACCCACGGCACGCGGTGCTACATTCAATACAATCTGCCCATCACGGGCAAATTCCATCGGCACCGAAACACCCGGCCGGGTGACATCCACAACCAGATGCGGAGTCAGTTGATTATCAATCAACCACTCGTAAAATGCGCGCAACAGATAGGGACGGCGCGGAGACATATCCGACATCTCCATAACAGTTAACCTCGGGTTTTCAGGTGCATTTCACGTTCAGCTTCAGTCAGGGAAGCCAGGAACGCATCACGCTCAAACACACGTGTCATATAACCCTTCAACTCTTTAGAGCCAGCACCGGTTAACTCGATACCTAAGACAGGTAAACGCCACAGCAGCGGAGCCAGATAGCAATCAACCAAGCTGAATTCTTCGCTCATAAAGAAAGGCATTTCATTAAATACCGGCGCGATAGACAACAGAGCTTCACGTAGCTGCTTGCGGGCTGCTTCAGCTTCCTGAGCATTAGCTTGTTCGATCTTATGCATCAGGGAATACCAGTCTTTCTCGATGCGATTCATCATCAAACGACTGCTACCACGTGCAACAGGGTATACCGGCATCAATGGAGGATGAGGGAAACGCTCATCCAAATACTCCATGATGATACGGGATTCATACAATGTTAACTCGCGATCAACCAAAGTAGGAACGGTCTGGTAGGGATTGAGGTCAATCAGGTCCTGCGGCAGATTACCAGCTTCAACCTGCTCAATCTCAACACTGACACCTTTCTCCGCCAGTACGATACGTACTTGATGGCTAAAAATGTCGGTCGGGCCGGAAAACAGCGTCATTACCGAACGTTTGTTGGCAGCGACAGCCATGAAAACCTCCAAGATTATCTAGAAAACAGTGCGAATAGCCCACGGTTAGGTTGCTATCCTGAGTCGTTTTACCGCCGGTTCGTCATCTCGACAGCTGTTGCCGTAAATAAGCCTTGGTCGAGATAGTTATTCAGCCAGGGAGATACACGGACGCCAACAGTTCGCCGAACAGGCACAAAAGTGGGTGATAGTTTACCAGATTTTGCATGTTTTGTGGGGATGGTGCTGCGATTTCGTGATTAATTGTTTATCAGACAACGGTTTAGCAACGAAAATATAATATGTGATGCTATGAAAAGTGGTTTTTCAGGCATAAAAAAACCCGGTGAGACACCGGGTTTTTGCCATTAATCTGATGCCATAAAGGCAAAAAATTAACGTTTGGAGAACTGTGGACGGCGACGTGCTTTACGCAGACCCACTTTCTTACGCTCAACTTCACGCGCATCACGCGTTACGAAGCCAGCTTTACGCAGTTCTGGGCGCAGAGTCTCGTCATATTCCATCAGTGCACGGGTAATACCGTGACGGATAGCACCAGCTTGACCAGAAATACCACCACCTTTAACAGTGATGTACATGTCAAACTTGCTAACCATATCTAGCAGTACGAGCGGTTGCATAACAACCATACGGCCAGTTTCACGACCGAAGTACTCTTCGATGCTACGTTGGTTAATAACGATATTACCGCTACCCGGCTTAAGAAAAACGCGTGCAGCAGAACTTTTGCGGCGACCAGTGCCGTAGTATTGATTTTCAGCCATTGCCATAATCCCGATTAAATGTCCAGAACTTGCGGTTGCTGCGCCGCATGATTGTGCTCAGTACCTGCGTAAACTTTAAGTTTACGAAACATTGCACGGCCCAGCGGACCCTTCGGCAGCATGCCTTTAACCGCGATTTCAATCACACGCTCAGGACTGCGGGCAATCATCTCTTCAAAGGTCGCTTGTTTGATACCACCGACGTAGCCGGTATGACGGTAATAAATCTTGTCTGTACGCTTGTTACCGGTTACAGCAACTTTTTCTGCGTTCAGAACGATGATGTAATCACCAGTATCAACGTGCGGGGTGTATTCCGCCTTGTGCTTGCCGCGTAGGCGACTAGCCAGTTCAGTAGCGAGGCGACCTAAGGTCTTACCGTTCGCGTCAACAACATACCAGTCACGTTTTACAGTTTCTGGTTTCGCTGTGAAAGTTTTCATTATAAAAGCTTACCCAATTAATAAGTTACACGTTGGTGAACACCCAAACGTTCAAAAACAGTTGAGGCTCACACGACCATCAGTCCAGCAAACCTACCCCTTCGAATAGCCAATGCCGGCACTATCAAAGTTTTTGGGAAAAAAACTTTGTTGTAACGTGGGGTCGCAAGATTATAGAGAAGTCGACGTTAAAAATCGAACTGTTTTTGACGAGAAAGGTATAAATTAAACATGTTAAGTTAGGGCGAAGGAAAATCGCCCACCACAGAATAGCATTTTAGCGGGTCAGAAGTGAATAACGGTCGTGCAGATTATCCCTATGGCAGATGCGGTAAAGAGAGATACTCTTCACTTTGCATCTCTTGTAACCGCGATAAACAGCGTTGATATTCGAATTTAAGGCGCTCACCGCAATAAATATCGAACATTGATACTTCTGCCGCAATAATCAATTTTACCCGCCGTTCATAAAACTCATCCACGAGTGCCAGAAAACGCCTGGCCGTATTCTCATCTCGCGTCTCCATGCGGTGGACGTTGTGCAGTAATACCGTGTGATAGAGTTTGGATAGCGCAATGTAATCCAACTGGCTGCGGGCTTCTTCACACAATGTATGGAAATCTACCGCCAGAACACCCTGTGCTGAACAAATAGCAGGCAATGGCCGATGATTTACTTCCAGTATCGGCGCTTGGTCCCCCTCTTTACCGGCCAGTTTGACAAAAATATCGTCCATCGCCTGTTCAGTTTGTGGATTCAAGGGCGTCAGATAAAGATTTGCCTGAGTCAGGGTCCGCAGGCGGTAATCAATCCCCGCATCGACATTCATCACATCACAATACTGTTTAATCAATTCAATGGCTGGCAAGAAGCGGGCACGCTGTAAACCGTTATGATACAAATTATCCGGTGGAATATTGGAGGTGGTAACCAACGTGATACCTCTGGCAAAGAGTGCCTCCAGCAATGTCGCCAGTAACATGGCATCAGTAATATCTGAGACAAAAAACTCATCAAAGCACAGCACATCAGTCTGCGCTTTGAAACCGTCGGCAATAATCTCCAGCGGATTTTCATGACCTTGCAGCTCAGTCAGTTCTTGATGTACCCGTAGCATAAAACGATGGAAATGCAGTCGCAGCTTGCGCTCACCCGGCAAGCTGTGGAAAAACAGATCCATCAGCCAGGTTTTACCCCGCCCAACACCGCCCCACATATATAGCCCCTGGGCGGGTCGTATGGGGGTCCGGGGTACAGCTCGCCCAATCAAACGGTTCAGCCGCCCGCGCAGACTCGTGCTGGTCGGCGCTATACTCTGGCGTTGATTTAGTTCCTGATAAAGCCTATCCAACCGTGCTACAGCACGCCGTTGTACCTCATCAGGTTGGTAGTCGCCAGCATCAAGTGCCTGCTGGTAAAGTGCTGTAGGTGTACTTGGTTGCATGTTTATCAACAATCCCTGATAAAATAGTTATCTACTTTTTGCGCGACTTTGTTGCTGATTTATCGGGCAATCGCCGCATTTACCGACACTGCCACTGCGAAGAAAGCCTGATAACCATAAGCAAAGTTGCATCAGGATTCCACTCCGACAAGGTTAACGGTTATAGTGGGTATTATTAAGTGAAAAAGTCCTGCTGAACAATGAAGTCAAAAAAGGAGTCATCATGACCTGGGAGTATGCGCTTATTGGGTTGGTTGTTGGTATCGTGATTGGCGCGGTGGCTATGCGCTTTGGCAACCGCAAATTGCGTCAGCAGCAAGTGCTGCAAAATGAGCTGGAGAAAAGCAAAACTGATTTGGAAGAATACCGTCAGGAACTGGTTGGGCATTTTGCCCGCAGTGCTGAGTTGTTGGATAATATGGCTCGCGACTATCGCCAGCTCTACCAACATATGGCGAAAAGCTCCAATAACTTATTACCGGACTTGCCACTGCAAGATAACCCGTTCCGCTACCGTCTGACTGAATCTGAAGCAGATAATGATCAGGCACCGGTAAAAATGCCACCTCGGGATTACTCTGAAGGCGCATCGGGGTTATTACGCCCGGAGCATCAGACCCGCGATTAAGCACACGTTTAGCTATCATACTGACTACGGTGGGGTGTATCTCACATTACCGTGGTCAGTACATTTACACTTCTATACTTACCTCTCCTTGAATTGCTTCATAGCGAGCCTTATATCAAGCCATATCTTAGGATGCTTATATTTAGGACAGCAGTAGCCTTTTGAAATAAGTGAATTTTTTAGCTAATCCAGAGTCTTAATTTACAACGGGCCTGTAACAGCCATCCATCCTATTCATTCACCGTTAGGTATTGAGAGAGTTTAAATCAATGAAGAAAAAGTCATTATTTCTTAGTGCGCTGGCATTGAGTGTCGGCTTAGGTCTCGCGTCTGTTCCAATGGTGAACGCAGCAGCTCTCCCAGCGGCAGTAGCCGGGCAGGCAGTCCCTAGCCTGGCACCGATGTTGGAAAAAGTTTTGCCCGCGGTAGTCAGTGTTCATGTGTCAGGAACACAGGCACAACAGCAACGTTTGCCAGAAGAATTCAAATTCTTCTTTGGCCCGAATGCACCCGCCGGTAAAGAAAGCAGCCGTCCATTCGAGGGGTTAGGGTCGGGTGTTATCATTAATGCCGAAAAAGGCTATGTGCTGACAAACAACCACGTTATCAATAATGCGGATAAAATTCGCGTTCAGCTCAATGATGGTCGTGAATATGATGCGAAGCTGCTAGGACGTGATGAACAAACCGATATCGCGTTATTGCAGTTAACCGATGCCAAAAATCTGACCGCGATTAAAATGGCCGATTCCGATAACCTGCGAGTGGGTGATTTTGCCGTTGCTGTCGGTAATCCATTTGGTCTGGGGCAAACAGCAACATCGGGGATTATTTCAGCCTTGGGTCGTAGTGGCTTGAATTTGGAAGGGTTGGAAAACTTTATCCAGACCGACGCCTCCATCAACCGTGGTAACTCTGGCGGCGCGCTAGTTAACCTCAATGGTGAATTGATTGGGATTAACACCGCAATTCTGGCCCCAGGTGGCGGCAACATCGGTATCGGCTTTGCTATTCCAAGTAACATGGCGCAAAACCTCAGCCAACAATTGATTGAGTTTGGCGAAGTGAAGCGCGGGCTGTTGGGCATTCGTGGCAGCGAAATGACCGCTGACATGGCCAAAGCCTTTAATATTGATGCTCAGCGTGGTGCTTTTGTCAGTGAAGTGCTACCAAAATCAGCCGCATCTAAAGCAGGCATCAAAGCCGGTGATGTGTTGGTTTCTGTTGATGGGAAACCCATCAGTAGCTTTGCTGAGTTGCGGGCCAAAGTGGGCACCACCGGGCCAGGTAAAGCCATTAAAGTTGGCATGCTGCGCGATGGGAAACCGCTTGAAGTCACCGTAACCCTGGAAAACAGCAGCCCAACGTCAACTAGCGCAGAAACCTTATCGCCATCATTGCAGGGTGCATCCCTGAGCAATGGGGAAATAAAAGGGGGCAGTAAGGGCATCAAAGTTGAGAGCGTGACCAAAGGCTCACCTGCAGCGCAATCTGGTTTGCAGAAAGATGATGTGATTATTGCTGTAAACCGTGTCCGGGTTCAGGATATTACTCAGTTGCGCAAAGCCCTTGATGCGAAACCGGCGGTAATTGCACTGAATATTGTGCGCGGTGAAGAGAATATTTACCTGTTAATACGCTAATTTGCAGAAAAATCGGACACAGCACAATGCTGTGTCCGCCAAACTCATGCTATCCTCCTGTCATCCATTCATTTACGCCTTAAACCTCATGTTTCTTAAGCTATTGCGTTCTATTATTTTGGGGCTAATTATTGCCGGTGTCTTGCTGGTCGCAATACCTATGCTCCGTAGTCCGGGCCATATCTTTTCCGGCAAGAGCAATAGCATAGATGAAGAGGCTCCAGCCAGTTATAACCAGGCGGTACGCAGAGCTGCCCCTGCGGTGGTTAATGTCTATAACCGTAGCCTAAGCTCGACACAAGATGGACTGGCTATTCGTACATTGGGTTCTGGCGTAATCATGAGTGATAAGGGATATATCCTTACCAACAAGCACGTTATCAATAATGCTGAACAGATAATTGTGGCACTACAAAATGGCCGAGTATCCGAGGCATTACTCGTGGGTTCCGATGGCTTAACTGATTTAGCGGTACTAAAAATTGATGCGGTGAACCTACCAGTAATTCCAATCAATATTAATCGTGCCCCCCATATCGGTGATGTCGTGCTGGCAATTGGTAACCCTTATAACCTTGGCCAAACCGTCACCCAAGGGATTATCAGCGCCACTGGGCGTATTGGTTTAAGTGATTCCGGGCGACAAAACTTCCTTCAGACCGATGCTTCAATCAATCAGGGGAATTCTGGCGGTGCGCTGGTGAATACCTTGGGCGAACTGATGGGAATTAACACTCTGTCCTTTGATAAGAGCAGTAACGGCGAAACACCGGAAGGGATTGGTTTTGCGATTCCGACAGCACTTGCGACCAAAGTGATGGAGAAACTTATCCGTGACGGTCGAGTGATACGTGGCTATATCGGAGTTACCGGCGAGGAATATCCGCCCTTCAATGCCAGCGGCAATAGTACGGATCGGGTGCATGGGATTAAGGTCAATGACATATCAGCTCATGGCCCCGCAGTAGATGCAGGTCTGCAAATTGGCGATATCATCCTTAGTGTTAATAATAAACCGGCGACATCCGTTATCGAAACTATGGATCAGGTAGCAGAAATCCGCCCCGGCACCACCATCCCTATCTTATTGTTACGTAACGGCCAACAGATGACGGCACAAATCACTATCAGCGAGTTAGATCAAAATGCCGTGCTAGGTCATCAGACAACCCCACAACCGTAATAGTCATCTTGAAATTCGGGTAAAAAAGCAGCCAACTGCACTTACGTCGTGATAGAAGAAGAGTTTAGCCATAAAAAATGCCAGCGCGATATCATCGGCTGGCATCTGTTTTTTTGCGTTTTAGCGGGTTTATTCGCCTTTTATACGCTCAATCTTGGCACCCAAGGCACGCAATTTATCTTCGATACGCTCGTAGCCACGGTCGATATGATAAATACGATCAACGATAGTTACCCCGTCAGCAATACAGCCCGCTAATACCAAACTGGCTGAAGCACGCAAATCAGTGGCCATCACCTGGGCACCTGATAGTTGCTCAACACCATAACAAATCACGGTATTGCTCTCGATTTCTGCATGTGCGCCCATCCGAATAAGCTCAGGCACATGCATGAAGCGGTTCTCAAAAATGGTCTCAGTGATAACACCGGTTCCTTCCGCCACCAAATTCAATAAGCTGAATTGAGCCTGCATATCGGTTGGAAAACCAGGGTGCGGCGCAGTGCGTAGCGTAACCGCTTTCGGACGCTGCCCGTGCATATCAAGGCTTATCCAGTCGTCGCCAATCTCAATATCAGCACCCGCTTCACGCAGTTTAGCCAATACCGCATCCAGCGTATCAGGCCGAGTTTGACGGCACACAACCTTACCACCAGAGATGGCCGCAGCAACCAGGAAAGTACCGGTTTCAATGCGATCAGGCAGCACACGATAAACACCACCACCCAAGCGAGCAACGCCCTCGATGGTAATTCTGTCAGTACCTGCACCACTGATTTTCGCACCCAGCGTATTGAGGAAATTAGCCGTATCGACAATTTCTGGCTCACGGGCCGCATTCTCAATTACGGTGGTGCCTTCAGCTAATGTGGCAGCACTCATAATGGTAACAGTCGCGCCAACGCTGACTTTATGCATGACGATATGCGCGCCTTTCAGGCGGCCATCGACGGACGCTTTAACATAGCCCTCTTCCAGCTTGATTTCAGCACCCAGTTGTTCCAAACCGGAAATATGCAAATCAACCGGACGCGCACCGATAGCGCAGCCGCCGGGTAAAGAAACCTGGCCTTTGCCAAAACGGGCAACCAGTGGCCCCAACGCCCAAATAGAGGCACGCATGGTTTTGACTAAATCATAAGGAGCGCAAAACTCATCCACGCCGCTGGCATCAACAAAAACTGAACCAGAGTCATTACGCTCAATTTTTGTGCCTAATTGGCTGAGCAGCTTAATGGTGGTATCAATGTCTTTTAGCTTTGGGACATTTTGCAACTCTACTGGTTCTTCAGCCAGCAATGCAGCAAACATTATTGGCAATGCGGCGTTTTTCGCTCCTGAAATAGTGACTTCACCGCTTAGGCGAGTCCGCCCCTGCACACGAAATTTATCCATTGTGACCACTCTCTGTTGTCAATTCGAATTTACTGCCCGCCTTAGAACTGTCGACGCTTCGTTAAACAGCTCCCGGGCCAACAGCATTAAAAGCCGTTTAGTTTGCGATCCCGTTGCCACTCTTGCGGCGTATAGGCCTTAATTGATAAGGCATGAATACGGTTATCAGCGATATATTCCATCAAAGGCGCATACACAGCCTGCTGTTTTTTCACCCGGCTCATATCGGCAAATAACTCACCGACAGCAATCACCTGAAAGTGGCTGCCATCACCGGTAACATGCGCTTCTTGTAATGCTAATGCTTGCATCAGCACGTCTTTAATTTCGTTAGTATCCATAAGATTCATTCTATTTTAAGAGGATCGTTATTTTTAAGTGAAGCATAGCCAGCCAAACATATTAGTGGAATACGGCGAGCTCCGAAACTAAAGAAAAGCCCCTGTTTCGTTGTTACGCACAGGGGCCTTTGAATATCTTTGGCTTTTATACCCTTCTTACCTGGGTATAGCTTTTGGTATAGACAACACAGAAAGCCGCGAACTTAACTAACGAGCCATTTCTACCGGAATGATGTGCTGGAGGTTGTACAGCTCAATTAGAGTAGACAACCGATCACTGACACCAGTAATCGTTAATGAGACACTTTGTTTGCCTGCCGGTTCATGAAGAGAATGCAGTTCGCGAAAGTGCACCAGCAATGCCAGACCGGATGAGTCGACACGCTGTAATTGGCTGACATCAATATGAGTCTTACCCGCCAATAACGCCTCACGCTGCTGCCAAAGTGGTAGCAGTGTTTCACGATCTAATTCACCTCGCAGCACCAGCGTTTCTTGCTGTGACTGCCAGCTCAATTTATCTACCATAATTATTGCTTATCTAACGTAATTGGCTGTTTCGCGGCGATCAACAACTGCTTAGTCAGGCCATCAACCCCTTGCTGACGCAGGATAGAAGCCCACTCATTTTGCTTAGTACTAATCATGCTAACCCCTTCGGCTATCATGTCATACGCCTGCCAGTTACCGGTTTGGCTATTTTTACGCCATTGAAAATCTAAACGCACAGGTGGTCGGCCATTTGGATCAAGAATAGTCACGCGAATAGCAACAATATTGGCATCACCCAGTGGTTGGTCTGGTGCAACATCGTAAGTTTGGCCGTGGTACAGCGCCAATGCCTGACCGTAAGCCTGTTCCAGATATTGACTGAACGCATTGAAGTACGCTTCGCGCTGCGCAGGGGTCGCCGCTTTATAATAGCTACCCAGGACTAACGCACCGGCGTATTTGATCTGGACAAATGGCAACAGTTCTTCACGTACGATGGTGCGCAAATAGTCTGGGTTCTGTTTGATCTTAGGTTGTTCGGTTTTTAAGCGCGTGAATGTTCTTTGCGCGGCTTCATCCATCATTCGGTATGGATTAGTTTGATCGACAGCATTCGCCAGTGGTGCTACCACCAGCAACGCAACCATAAGTAAACGTTTAAACATTCAGAGACCCTCTTAAGGATGTTGAGTTGCAGGTAAGCTGCCGTTATCTGTCGGAGTGGGCGCCGCTGCCGTTGGGGCTACTGGCTCACTTGCTGGCGCATCAGAATTACCATCCCCGCCACTCTTGTACAAGAACTGGCCGATAAGATCTTCCAACACCAGTGCAGATTTGGTGTCTTGAATTATACCGCCATCTTTCAAAATAGTGGTGCCCATATCCGGGTCTTCAAAACCGACATTTAGTGCCAGGAACTGTTCACCCAATAAGCCAGAAGTGCGTACCGCCAAAGAGCTGGTATCCGGGATATGGTTATAACGTTGCTGAATATCTATCGCCACACGTGGGCTGTAGTTTTTGGTATCCAGCGTGATGTCAGCCACCCGCCCCACCACAACACCGCCAATTTTGACCGGCGAATTGGTTTTCAGACCACCCACATTGTCAAACGTTGCATAAATTCGATAAGTCGGCTGGTTGCCTACTGATTTGATATCCGCAACCTTCAGGCAGAGAAATACGACCGCCAGAATAGCAATCAGTATAAACAAACCTACCCAGACTTCACTTTTCTTCGTTTGCATCGACTCAATTCCCAAACATCAGTGCTGTCAGCACAAAATCCAATCCCAATACCGCCAGCGATGAATGCACTACGGTACGGGTCGTTGCCCGGCTAATCCCTTCAGATGTTGGGATCGCATCATAACCATTGAACAGCGCAATCCAGGTCACAGTAATAGCAAATACCAGACTCTTAATTAGGCAATTCAGTAAATCGGTACGCCACTCCACAGCATTTTGCATCGCCGACCAGAAGAAACCGCCATCGATCCCTTTCCAGTCAACCCCCACCACAGAGCCACCCCAGATACCGACGGCAACAAAAATAGCGGTTAATAATGGCATACTGATAAGACCTGCCCAGAACCGGGGAGCCACCACTCGACGCAGCGGGTCGATTGCCATCATTTCCAAACTGGAAATCTGTTCAGTGGCTTTCATCAAGCCAATCTCCGCGGTTAGAGCAGAACCGGCGCGACCGGCGAACAACAGTGCGGTTACCACTGGCCCCAACTCACGTAGCAGTGATAAAGACACCATCATCCCAAGACTGGCTTCAGCACTGTATGTGGTGAGGATCAAAAAGCCCTGTAACCCCAGAACCATGCCGATAAACAGACCGGAAACCACGATAATCAGTAGCGATTGCACACCGACGCTATAGAGCTGTTTAACCAATAATGGCCATTGTTTTCGCGGTTCAGGCCGCCCGACAAGGGCATTGAATAACATTAAACCCGCGCGACCAAAGGATGCGCTGACATTAATGCCCCTACGCCCTAAAGACGCTAACGCCTGTACTAACATGAATACTCCATCAGCCTATCTCCTTCGTATTTAAAGCTACAGGGGGTTAGCTACGATAACTCCCGAACCACTTAACCGAGTAAGTTCATCGGGGATAGCTCGCTTACTGCCTACCTGCAACTCCAATTACTTTGGGTATAACAGCTCAGTTTTATAATCACCGGCCGGGAAACGGAAAGGCACCGGCCCGTCGGCAATACCATCAAGGAACTGGCGCACCCGCATATCGCTATTGGCTTGCAACTGTTCCGGTGTTCCTTCGGCAATAACATGCTGATCGGCAACAATATAGGCATAATCAGCAATACTAAGGACTTCAGGCACATCGTGGGAAACCACCACGCAAGTCACGCCTAATGCATGATTCAGCTCATCAATCAGTTTTACCAGCACCCCCATAGTTATAGGGTCCTGACCCACAAATGGCTCATCAAACATAATCAATTCAGGATCAAGGGCAATGGCCCTTGCCAGTGCAGCACGCCGCGCCATACCGCCGGAAAGTTCGGCAGGCATCAGATTAGCCGCCCCACGCAGCCCCACGGCTTCCAACTTCATCATCACCGTACTGTGCAGCAATTCCTCCGGCAAACGGCTATGTTCGCGTAATGGGAAAGCCACATTCTCAAACACGGTCAAATCAGTGAATAACGCACCAGATTGAAACAGCATGCTCATTTTCTTACGCACATCATACAAACGCTGACGTGAAAGCGCCGGAATATTATCACCATCAAACCAGATTTCACCTGCATCCGGTACAAGTTGCCCACCGATCAGGCGCAACAATGTGGTTTTACCAATTCCTGATGGCCCCATAATCGCAGTCACTTTGCCGCGGGGGACCGTCATGTTGATATCGGCGAATATCGGACGCTCACCACGGGTAAAACTCATCCCGCGGATCTCTATCAAATTCGACGACAATTGCTTCATTATCATTCGTCCCTTTAGGCCTTTAATTACTCATCCGAGCGCCAATGCTACATCAAATGGCGGCAACGAGCACAATGGGAAGTATTTTGGCAACTTATTGTCACTTTTTCGTAGCCAAAGTTGCCATAAGTTTTACTTTTCTGGCTCTCACAGTCAAAATTAGGGTTAACTCAAAAAAGAGCGTAAAACGCTGTTAGTGGTTTTTACCCATGGGCTAGCTGTTTTCCACCGAAAATGGGTTACCAACAGTCAGCTTCTACCAACGGATCGGGATTATACCTAATAAAGGACTCTGCATGCCTCTTGCGATAACACTATTAATCATCGGCTTGGTCTTATTAGTGTATGGCGCTGATCGATTAGTTTATGGCGCCGCTGTGTTATCCCGTTCTTTCGGCATCCCCCCCCTTATTATTGGGATGACCATCGTCGGTATCGGCACATCGCTACCTGAGTTGATCGTTTCGGTGACTGCAGCACTGAATAATCAAACCGATATGGCGGTTGGGAATGTGCTTGGCTCTAATATTACCAATTTACTGCTGATTGTCGGTGGTGCAGCCCTTATACGCCCATTAACAGTACGATCAGAGATTTTACGCCGTGAATTACCGTTGATGCTGGTAGTGACGGTGCTATGTGGTTTCCTGCTGGCTGATAACCATCTCAGCCGTGGAGATGGTATTATTTTGCTGGTAGCAGCAGCGGCGTTTATTATTCTGATGCTGAAAATTGCCCGTCTGGCCCATGTGGAAGGCAATGACATCCTGACTCGCGAACAGTTGGCTGAATTGCCTCAAGACAGTAGCAATACCGTCGCTCTTTTGTGGTTAGTGTTAGCTTTCATTATCTTGCCACTCTCGGCCAAAATGATTATCGATAATGCCACGGTCATTGCCCGGGTCGCAGGTGTCAGTGAACTGGTTATAGGGCTGACTGTTATTGCCATTGGCACCAGTTTGCCTGAACTGGCTACTTTTATCGCTGGCGCGCTGAAAGGGGAAGATGATATGGCGGTCGGCAATATCATCGGTTCGAACATTTTTAATATTGTGATTGTGTTAGGTGTACCTGCTCTGCTCTCCCCTGGCGATATTAATCCAGAAGCTTTCCAGCGCGACTATTGGGTGATGCTCGGTGTCAGTGTGATATTTACCCTTCTTTGCCTGGGGCGTAAACATCGCATCGGTCATATGGCAGGTGCTCTGTTATTATGTGGGTTTATCGCTTATCTAGCGGTGCTGTTTTTTGCACCCTTTAATGTGGCATAACCATGTTCATTCAATGGGAACCAAGTATGTCTTCTTATGATTTACAGCCAGCAACTGATTCACCGTCGGGTATTAACTCATTGCCAAGAGTGGATTTTCAACAGGCGGGAAAACAGGTGCTGCAGATTGAGCGCGAAGGACTGGCACAACTCGATCAATATATTAATGACGATTTTGCCAAAGCCTGCGATGCAATATTTAACTGCCATGGCAAAGTTGTGGTTATGGGGATGGGCAAATCTGGCCATATTGGTTGCAAAATTGCCGCCACCTTCGCCAGCACGGGAACACCTGCCTTTTTCGTCCACCCCGGTGAAGCCAGTCATGGCGATCTCGGCATGGTCACGCCACAAGATATTGTGCTCGCCATCTCTAATTCAGGGGAATCTAACGAGATCCTCGCTCTCATCCCGGTTCTAAAGCGCCAAAAAATTCCGCTAATCTGCATGAGCAATAATCCTGAAAGTAGCATGGGTAAAGCGGCCGATATTCATTTGTGCATCAAGGTCCCACAAGAGGCCTGCCCATTAGGGTTGGCGCCGACCACCAGTACCACAGCCACCTTGGTGATGGGGGACGCGCTTGCAGTTGCATTGTTACAGGCCCGAGGCTTCACTCAAGAAGATTTTGCTCTCTCCCATCCAGGCGGAGCACTGGGGCGCAAGTTACTGTTGCGAATCAGCGATATCATGCACACTGGTGCAGAGCTCCCGCACATCAGTCCCGATGCGTCATTACGCGATGCGTTACTGGAGATTACTCGGAAGAATCTGGGTTTAACTGTCATCTGTGACGATTTGATGATGATTAAAGGTATCTTTACCGACGGTGACTTGCGCCGAATATTTGATTTGGGTGTCGATCTGAATAACGCGAAAATTGCAGATGTAATGACCAGTGGCGGTATTCGAGTCCCTCCAACCATGTTGGCTGTGGATGCACTCAACCTGATGGAGTTGCGCCATATTACCGCCGTATTGGTCGCAGATGGCGATCAGTTGCTGGGTGTGGTGCATATGCATGACATGCTGAGAGCCGGCGTGGTCTAACCGTGGACTGTCTGGTGAATAAAACAGCTAACAACGCCGCAACGTCAAGTAAGAAGAGTTTCCCAAATTAATTGGGGTTGCAGCTAGGCTGCAAACGAATGCATCCCGATGAGCTTGCATAGTCAAGTGATTCGGGTGAAAGAGAGCAGCTAACAACGCCGCAACGTCAAGTAAGAAGGGTTTCCCAAATTAATTGGGGTTGCAGCTAGGCAGCAAACGAGTGCATCCCGATGAGCTTACACTAGTAAGTGATTCGGGTGAAAGAGAGCAGCTAACAACGCTGCAACGTCAAGTAAGAAGGGAAAAATGAGCGACACCGTATATCAGGACACATGCTATGGACCAGTAGCCGACACTGTGATGTCACGTGCGGCGAAAATTCGCCTACTGATTTGTGATGTCGATGGTGTGATGTCCGACGGCCTGATTTATATGGGTAATCAGGGCGAAGAGCTGAAAGCTTTCAACGTGCGTGATGGCTATGGTATCCGCTGCCTGATAACCTCAGGTATTGAAGTAGCCATTATTACTGGCCGTCGCGCAAAATTACTGGAAGACCGCGCCAACACCTTAGGCATTACCCACCTTTATCAAGGGCAATCTGATAAGCTGGTGGCCTATAACGAATTGTTGGTAGCATTAGCATACCAGCCTGAGCAGGTTGCTTATATTGGGGATGACCTGATTGATTGGCCGGTCATGGCACAAGTTGGGTTATCTGTTGCAGTCGCGGATGCCCATCCGTTACTTCTTCCCAAGGCACATTATGTGACGCGAATCCATGGCGGGCGCGGTGCAGTACGCGAGATATGTGATTTGATATTATTAGCTCAAGATAAACTTGAAGGTGCCAAAGGATTGTCGATATGAGTAAAACAAGACTATGGATAACATTATCCTTGGCACTGATTGCTTTGGCATTGATTGGCTGGAATATATCCGGCTTTAATCAGCAGGACACACAAACCGTGGCCACTGATAATGAGCCCTCTTCGCAGAGCCAGCATACTGTGACCGTGGTATTCAATCCGGTCGGGCAATTGAATTATAAATTGGTGGCAGAAGACGTACAAAACTTCAGCACTCAAGAGTTAACCTGGTTTACCAAACCGGTCATGACTCTGTTTGCGGAGAATGCAGTCGCTACTTGGACAGTGCGCGCCGACCGCGCCAAACTGACCAATGATAAGATGCTGTATTTGTATGGTCATGTTGAAGTTGATAGCCTGACACCAGACGCACAGTTACAAAAAATTAAAACCGATAACGCCCAGGTTAATTTGATCACTCAGGATGTATCCTCAGACGATGAAGTTACCCTCTTTGGTGTTGGATTCACATCTAACGGCATGAAAATGCGTGGGAACTTGCGGGACAAAACCGCTGAGCTGATTGAAAAGGTTAAAACCTCTTATGAAATCCAAAAATAAACTTCGTCATTTTTTGCTTGCCAGTTCACTTTTGGCCGCAAGCCTGCCCGCTCTGGCGTTAACGGGTGATACTGATCAGCCCGTCACGGTTGACTCCGTTAAACAAGCGTTAGATATGGAGGCCAATACTGTCACATTTACCGACAATGTGGTTATCAAGCAAGGTACCATTGAGATTAAAGCTGATAAAGTCGTGGTTACGCGCCCAGGCGGTGATCAAAGCAAAATGGTCATTGAAGGTTATGGTAATCCAGTCACTTTCTACCAGATGCAAGACAGTGGCAAACCCGTAAAAGGCCATGGGCAGAAACTGCGTTATGAAGTCGCAAATGATTTTGTGGTGTTGACTGGCAATGCTTATCTGGAGCAACTTGATAGTAATATCAAAGGTGATCGCATCACTTATCTGGTGAAAAAACAGCAGATGGAAGCCTTCAGTGATAAAGGCAACCGCGTCACCACCGTGTTATTACCGTCCCAATTACAAGACAAAGGGCCAGCAGCTTCAGGCCAAAAGAAGAGTAAGTAATCATTTATGGCAACATTAATCGCAGAAAAGCTGGCTAAGGCGTACAAAGGCCGTAAAGTGGTCGAAGACGTAAGCCTCAATGTGAAATCCGGTGAGATAGTGGGCCTGCTTGGGCCGAACGGCGCAGGGAAAACTACCACTTTTTATATGGTCGTCGGCATTGTCCAGCGTGACGCCGGGCGTATTGTGATTGATGACGAAGATATCAGCCTCTTGCCTCTCCATGAACGCGCTCGTCGCGGTATTGGTTATTTACCGCAAGAAGCCTCTATTTTCCGCCGCCTGAGTGTATTTAACAACTTAATGGCGGTGCTGGAGATCCGTAAAGACCTCTCTGTTGAGCAGTGTGAGGAACGGGCTGATGAATTAATGGAAGAGTTCCATATCACCCATTTACGTGACAACTTGGGGCAATCGCTTTCCGGTGGTGAACGCCGCCGTGTTGAAATAGCCCGTGCACTGGCGGCAAATCCTAAGTTTATTCTGCTGGATGAGCCTTTTGCCGGGGTTGATCCGATTTCCGTTATCGATATTAAAAAAATTATTGAACATCTACGCGACAGTGGTCTTGGCGTTCTTATTACCGACCATAACGTGCGTGAAACGTTAGACGTCTGTGAGCGGGCTTATATCGTAAGCCAGGGTCATTTAATCGCTCACGGTACGCCACAGGAAATCCTGGCTGACGAACAAGTTAAGCGTGTTTACCTCGGTGAAGAATTCCGTCTCTGACCTTTTTCCAATACCCAATAGATTTCAAGGTGCAGGAAGGCGGCAAACAATAAAATCGGTCATAAATCGATTTAAACAGCATTTATGCTAGCCCGCAGGTGCGGCCAAGTAACCGGCAGCCAATACCCCTGCAATTTGAAAGATGACGGATATTCCTTCATCTATAAAGGAAAATTGATACCGCATTATGAAGCAAGGTTTGCAACTCAAGTTCAGCCAACAACTGGCTATGACTCCGCAGCTTCAACAGGCTATTCGCTTGTTGCAGCTTTCTACACTTGAACTCCAGCAGGAGATTCAGTTAGCGCTGGAGAGTAACCCCCTGCTTGAGCAAACTGATCTTCATGAAGAGATAGATGCAAAAGAGACCGTAGACAGTGAATCGCTTGATACCCGCGAGGCGCTGGAACAAAAAGATATGCCCGAAGAGTTGCCACTTGATGCCACCTGGGATGAGATCTACACCGCAGGCACGCCATCAGGAATGGGCAATGATTATAGCGATGATGAGTTGCCGGTTTATCAAGGGGAAACGACCCAAACGCTACAAGACTACCTGATGTGGCAAGTGGATTTAACCCCATTCTCTGATACTGATGTTGCCATTGCGACCTCTATCGTGGATGCGGTCGATGAAACCGGTTACCTTACGGTGCCACTGGAAGATATTCTGGAAAGCATGGGGGACGAGAACGTCGCACTGGATGAAGTAGAAGCGGTGCTTAAGCGGATACAACACTTTGATCCTATTGGTGTCGCGGCACGTAACCTGCGTGAATGTCTGTTGGTACAGTTGTCACAATATGACAAAGATACCCCCTATCTTGCCGAAGCACGTCTGGTGGTTAGCGATTATCTGGATTTGCTGGGTAACCATGATTTCCGTACGATGATCCGCTTGAGTCGGCTAAAAGAAGATACACTTAAAGAAGCGATCGGCCTGATTCAGTCTCTGGATCCGCGTCCGGGTCAATCCATCAATACCGGGGAGTCCGAGTACGTCATTCCCGATGTTTTGGTGCGTAAAGACAAAGATCAATGGACGGTCGAGCTGAATGCCGATAGCATTCCACGCCTAAAAATCAACCAGCAGTATGCGGCGATGGGTAGCAGTACCCGCAATGACAGTGACGGGCAGTTTATCCGTAGCAATTTGCAAGAAGCAAAATGGTTGATAAAAAGTCTTGAAAGCCGCAATGAAACACTGCTGAAGGTGGCGCGTTGTATTGTAGAGCAGCAAGTAGCGTTTTTTGAGAATGGGCCTGAATTTATGAAGCCCATGGTACTGGCCGATATCGCCCAGGCTGTGGATATGCATGAGTCGACAATCTCTCGCGTGACCACGCAGAAGTTCCTGCACAGTCCACGGGGTATTTTCGAGCTAAAATATTTCTTCTCCAGCCACGTCAATACTGATAGCGGAGGTGAAGCTTCTTCCACTGCAATTCGTGCACTGGTGAAAAAATTGGTTGCAGCAGAAAATCCTGCTAAACCTCTTAGTGACAGTAAGCTGACCACATTATTATGTGAACAAGGCATCATGGTGGCACGGCGTACCGTCGCGAAGTACCGAGAGTCGTTATCCATCCCGCCGTCAAATCAGCGTAAACAGTTGGTTTGACCTGAACTGAGAAGGAAGACACTATGCAGCTCAATATTACCGGACATCATGTCGAAATAACCGAAGCATTACGCGAGTTTGTTACCACTAAATTTGCCAAACTTGAGCAATATTTTGATCGCATTAACCAGGTATATGTGGTTTTAAGTGTTGAGAAAGTAAAACAAATTGCAGAAGCAACGGTACATGTGAATGGAGGCGAGTTGCACGCAAGCTCAGAGCAGGAGGATATGTACGCCGCAATTGATATTTTGGTTGATAAACTGGCCCGCCAGTTGAACAAACATAAAGACAAATTGAAACAACACTAAGAATCCTTGCGACTGTTATACCCAAAGAACATGGCGTTGCAGGTAGGCAGCAAACGAATGACAAATTGGCCAGAAACCGATTTTAATCGTATTTCTGCAAGCAGGCTTATTCATCTCGATGAACTGACTAAAGTCAGTGATTCGGGTAAGTAAACATAGCGAACAACCCTGTAGCTTCAAGTACAAAGGGTATATTCACCCATAAAGGTTCTACACTCGCTACATAACCGTTTCCAGCGTCGGGAGTGAATCCCCGCCGGAAACGGTTTAAAACAGCGCTTAAGTGAAAGATGAGATGATCAACGATCCAGCATTGCAATTAAGCTCGGTATTAAATATCGAGTGCACCAAAAGCTCCGTACATTGCTCAAGTAAAAAACGGGCTTTGGAAATTATCAGCGAGTTGGCTGCCAAGCAACTTAACCTACCTTCACAGGTGGTTTTCGATGCTGTCTTAACCCGCGAACGTATGGGCAGCACCGGTATTGGTAGTGGTATCGCGATACCTCATGGCAAGTTGGAAGAAGACACACTGCGTGCAGTGGGTGTATTTATCCGTCTGGAACAACCTATTGCCTTCGATGCTATTGATAACCAACCGGTTGATCTGTTATTTGCCTTGTTGGTTCCGGCAGATCAATGTAAAACTCACTTACACACTTTGTCTTTAGTGGCCAAGCGATTAGCTGATAAAACAGTGTGTCGGCGTCTGCGTGCAGCACAAAGTGATGATGAGCTCTATCAAATCATTACTGAATTACCACCGGAAACGGCGTAATTGGGAAAGTGGAAACTATTTTATCCGTTATGCCCGGATCTTGTAGCCGGAATATAGGGTTCTAATGTATACCCAATAAATTTCAAGATGTGGGCAAGCGCTCAACACGCCTACAACTTGAAAGATGACGGGGATAAATACCAAGGGGAGTTACTCACATGGTGCTGATGATTGTCAGCGGCCGTTCCGGTTCAGGGAAGTCTGTTGCTTTGCGCGCATTGGAAGATATGGGCTTTTATTGTGTCGATAACTTGCCTGTGGTTCTGCTGCCGCAATTGGCGAGTACACTTGCCGATAGGAATATCTCTGCCGCAGTGAGCATAGACGTACGTAATATGCCTGAATCACCTGAGGTATTTGAACATGCCATGACTCAACTGCCGGACAGCTTTTCACCACAGTTGCTGTTTTTGGATGCCGATCGCAATACCCTGATTCGTCGCTATAGCGATACCCGTCGCTTGCATCCGTTATCGACCAAAAACCTGTCATTAGAAAGTGCTATTGATGAAGAAAGTGACCTGTTGGAGCCTCTGCGCTCACGGGCTGATCTGATCATTGATACCTCTGAAATGTCAGTGCATGAATTGGCTGAGATGCTGCGTACCCGCCTGTTGGGTAAACGTGAACGCGAATTGACGATGGTGTTTGAGTCTTTTGGCTTTAAACACGGTATCCCCATCGATGCCGATTATGTTTTCGATGTGCGTTTCTTGCCAAACCCGCACTGGGACCCTAAATTACGCCCAATGACAGGTTTGGATAAGCCAGTAATCTCTTTCCTGGATCGCCATACCGAAGTACATAACTTTGTGTATCAGACCCGCAGCTATCTGGAACAGTGGCTGCCGATGCTGGAAACCAATAACCGCAGTTATTTGACGGTTGCCATTGGTTGTACTGGTGGTAAACACCGCTCGGTTTATGTCGCTGAACAGTTGGCCGATTATTTCCGCGCTCGCGGCAAAAATGTCCAATCACGCCATCGTACTCTGGAAAAGCGTAAATAATGACAATCAAGCAGACCGTTGAGATCAAAAACAAGTTGGGGATGCACGCCAGACCCGCAATGAAATTGTTCGAACTGGTTCAGAGTTTTGATGCTGAAGTAATGTTACGCAACGATAGCGGTACCGAAGCTGAGGCCAGCAGTGTTATTGCACTGCTGATGCTGGATTCAGCCAAAGGCCGTCAGATTGAGGTTGAAGCGACCGGCCCTGATGAAATTCAGGCGCTGGCGGCAGTGATTGAGTTATTTAATTCCGGCTTTGATGAAGATTGATTTTCACCGCTCAGGTGAGCGGTGCCCAAACAATCACTAATGGCTGAAGCACACCACCTTTGCTATTCAACATTTTCACACCTATCCCCCTTAACCATCGTCCACGCTGACCGATTCGCGTGATTATCGCCTTTTGGTGTTATCCCAGTCCTTTCAATTAAATACAGCGCCCACCCCTTTTCACTGCCAGAAAACCCATGATGCTAACTGATGGCCACCACCAACAGCATGACGCCCATACCAGCACAGATACTCCTCCCTTTCAGCGGCATCGATAAATCGTGGTGTTCTTGTCTGTTGGCCGATACAACCGAGTTTCCTGTTACATCAGTGCCGGTCACACCTGTTGCCCTCTATTCCCTATTGTTCCTCCATTTATAACTCGCTCTAGCTGGATTGATGTTTATTTTTGTGAAAATTTGAATTTTAAATCCACTTTAAATCAAAGCATTACATTACCTCCTTTACCTATTGTTAACAATTGTGAGTTTAATCGCATTTACTTGCTGAAAAAACCCTTACTTTTAACTTTATTAAACATTAAATAACTAAAATTAACATCCTCTATTTCTGTACAACGCCAGCGCGATAACCAAACGGATTTTCGCTGAACCTTGTTCCCCTGCAAATAACTAAAATAAGAGGCTCCATCATGTCTGAATCACCCACTGAACAATTAGTGATACCTAACGTGGTCCCCGCGGAGAACCATGCCTATCGCAAGGCTGCGTGGCATATTTTACCCTTACTGATGCTGTGCTATGTCGTCGCTTATTTAGATCGGGTTAACGTTGGCTTCGCCAAATTGCAGATGGCGGATGACTTACAATTTTCAGAGGCGGTGTATGGATTCGGCGCCGGGATCTTTTTTATTGCCTACTTCTTTCTGGAAATCCCCAGTAACCTGATGCTGCACCGCGTAGGGGCACGGTTGTGGATTGCGCGCATTATGATCACCTGGGGCATCATCTCGGCAGGGATGGCTTTTGTCACCACACCGATGTCATTTTACGTAATGCGTTGCTTGCTGGGAATTGCAGAGGCTGGATTCTATCCCGGCGTCATTCTTTATCTTTCTTATTGGTTCCCAACTAACCGCCGTGGCCGCATGTACGCCTTATTCGCCACCGCCGTTCCATTATCCGGCGTGATAGGCGCACCGTTATCGGGTTGGATCATGGGCGCATTTAATGGATTCCATGGCTTTGCGGGTTGGCAATGGATGTTTATCCTGGAAGGTATCCCATCCGTTTTAATCGGTATTTTGGTGATTTTTAAACTGACTGACCGTATCAGTCATGCCAAATGGCTAACCGACGAAGAGAAAAAGATCTTACAGACCAACATTGATAACGACACACAACATCATGTCCACAGCAGCCTGAAAGAGATTTTCCTGCAACCCCGAGTCTGGTTGCTCACGCTTATCTATTTCTGCCTGATTGCAGGTTTCTACACTATCGGCTTCTGGTTACCGACACTGATCAAAGAGAGTGGGGTAAAAGACGTACTGAGCATTGGTTTGTTAAGTGCCATTCCTTACGGTGCCGCCGCTCTGACCATGATCGTAGTATCACGTAGTGCTGACCGTTTGCGCGAACGGCGCTGGCATCTGGCTTTAACCGCGACATTGGGCGGGATCGGGATGATTATTTCCGCCAGTTTCAGTGACAACATCGTTATTGCCATGATGGGCTTAACTCTGGGTGCCATGGGGGCATTGAGTACCTTGCCACTATTTTGGAGCCTGCCAACTGCGTTCCTCGGTGGAACCGCAGCCGCAGCCGGCATCGCTCTGATTAACTCCTGGGGCAACCTGGCAGGCTTTGTCGCACCTTATATGATGGGCTACCTGAAAGACCTGACCCAAAGCACCACTACCGGAATGCTGATTATTTCCACCATGCTATTTATTGGTGCGGCGCTCGTATTTTTAGTCCCGGCCAAGACAGTAAACCGCTAACAATGCAGATAAAGGATAAGACGATGAACATAATGGTAACAGGAGCTGCGGGCTTTCTTGGTCGTCGGTTGATTGAACATTTACTGACACAGGATTATCTAACCGACCAGCAAGGTCAGCAGCGTCGGATCAGTAAAATTATAGCCTGTGATGTGGTGCCTCTGGAGGCGATTACAGATGAACGGGTACAGGTTTTTTGCGGTGATATCGCTGATCCGCACTGGCTTGCCAGCGTTTTTAATCAACACGTTGACACCGTTTTCCACCTGGCAGCGATTGTCTCCAGTCAGGCAGAAGAAGATTTTGATTTGGGTATGCGGATCAATTTTGATGCTACCCGCAGTTTACTCGAGCGCGCTCGTCAGCTTGGACACTGCCCTAAAGTGATTATCACCAGTTCAGTAGCGGTATTTGGCGGTGAGTTACCGGCTGTCGTGCCGGATGAACAGGTATGGTCGCCTCAGAGTTCCTATGGTACGCAAAAAGCATTAAACGATTTATTGTTAGCAGACTATAGCCGCCGGGGATTTGTTGATGGTCGTAGCCTGCGTATGCCAACCATTGTGGTACGCCCAGGAAAACCAAACCGCGCGGCCTCCAGTTTTGCCAGCGGCATTATCCGTGAGCCGTTGCAAGGTATTGACGTGGTTTGCCCTGTTAGCCTGCAAACACCGTTATGGCTGCTATCGCCGAAGATGGCAATTAATAATCTTATCCATGGTCACCAATTGGATACCAGTCAACTTAAGGGTGGGCGGGTGATTAATTTGCCTGGGCTATCTATTACCGTACAGCAAATGATTGATGCATTGCGGCGTATTGCAGGTGACGCTGTCGCTGATCACATTAAGATTCAGCAAGATCCCTTAATTGAGAAAATCGTAAGCTCTTGGCCTGGGGATTTCGCAGCGCATTATGCCAAAGCATTAGGCTTTAAGAGCGATAAGGATTTTGACAGTATCATCAATGATTTCATCCTCGGTAATTTACCTGGCAAGCTAGTCAAATCACTTGAATAGCGGGCGAAAAAATCAGGTTGTATTCCCTCTGGTGATAATGCCATCCAGAGGGTGGCCATTGGCGTTAATCATCAGATAATTGAAACCAATCCTGATGAGTAATCGTTTGCTAATCGCAAAAATGCGGCTTTTACCCCTTGCAGAGAAACCACACGCGAGTATAATTCGCCACAATTTGCCGGGAGATATGATGGAAAGCCAAGTGCGTTTTGTTGAAAATGACCCTCTCGATGGTCGACAAAATTGCCTGCCAACAGGCAGCCAACTGCCGTTCTTTCTCCCGTTGCTAAACCGATCCCGTAAGGCCCCTCGTTGAGGGGCTTTTTTTTGTCTGCTGATCGGTGCCGAATTAAGCATTATCACCAATTAAAATATATACCCTAAATAATTCGAGTTGCAGGAAGGCGGCAATTGAGTAAATCCCTAGGAGCTTATTTATTTTAAGGTCAACGACAAGTAAGTCACCGGGGTGAGCGAAAGCAGCCAACACACATGCAGCTGGAAGTATAACGGGTCATAGAGGAGAGCGAAAAATGGCCAACACGTTGTATCACAAACATATCATCTCAATTAACGATTTATGTCGCGACGAACTGGAGTTGGTGCTGCGTACCGCCGCCAGCCTGAAAAGTAGTCCGCAACCTGAGTTGCTAAAACACAAAGTGATCGCCAGTTGCTTTTTCGAAGCCTCGACCCGCACTCGTTTGTCATTTGAAACCTCCATACACCGTTTAGGTGCCTCAGTGGTCGGTTTTTCTGATAGCAGTAATACCTCCCTTGGCAAAAAAGGCGAGACACTGGCAGATACTATGTCAGTCATCAGTACCTATGTGGATGCCATTGTCATGCGTCACCCACAAGAAGGGGCCGCCCGTCTGGCCGCTCAGTTCTCGGGGAATGTACCGGTAGTTAATGCCGGTGACGGTGCAAACCAGCACCCGACGCAAACGCTGCTCGATCTGTTCACCATCCAGGAAACCCAAGGCCGGCTGGATAACATCAATATCGCCATGGTCGGCGACCTGAAATATGGCCGTACCGTGCACTCACTCACGCAGGCGCTAGCCAAATTCACCGGCAACCGCTTCTTCTTTATCGCGCCGGATGCTCTGGCAATGCCTGCTTATATTCTGCAAATGCTGGCAGAAAAAGGTATCGAATACAGCCTGCACGAAAGCATTGAAGAAGTGGTGCCAGAACTGGATATTCTCTACATGACCCGGGTGCAAAAAGAGCGCCTTGACCCGTCAGAGTATGCCAATGTCAAAGCACAGTTTATCTTGCGGGCGGCTGATTTGAATGGCGCGAAAGAGAATCTCAAAGTGCTACACCCGCTGCCAAGAATTGATGAAATAACCACCGATGTCGATAAGACCCCTTATGCCTACTATTTCCAACAGGCAGGTAACGGGATTTTCGCACGTCAGGCACTGCTGGCACTGGTTTTAAACGCAGAATTGGCTCTTTAAGGGGGATTGAACATGACTCAGGATTACAAACTACAGGTTGAAGCGATTAAATGTGGCACTGTGATTGACCATATTCCGGCACAAATCGGCTTTAAATTGTTGTCGCTGTTCAAACTGACCGCCACTGATCAACGTATTACTATTGGATTGAATCTACCGTCTAAACGGTCAGGTCGTAAGGATTTGATTAAAATAGAAAATACCTTCCTGACAGAGCAACAAGCCAACCAACTGGCGATGTATGCACCGGATGCTACCGTTAACCGCATCGATAACTACGAAGTGGTGAAGAAACTGACCCTAAGCCTGCCAGAGCAGATCGATGGCGTTCTCACTTGCCCAAACAGTAACTGCATCAGCCACAATGAGCCAGTCGACTCCAGCTTTAAAGTAAAAGCGCAACAAGGTGAAATCCACCTTAAATGTAAATATTGCGAGAAAGAGTTTGATCACCAGGTAGTGCTGCAAGCGGATTAATGCTCGGCTTAAGCGAATATTGCTGCCCGTTAATATTTACAATAGTGGCAATATTCGCAGCAATGCAACATCGCAAATTTGATTCGCGTGGGTTGCCGTAACCCACCCCATCTTTATAATATAGAAATAATTAAACCCAATAGATTTCATGGTGCAGGAAAGCGGCAAACGCTGGCCCGTAGGATGAGGCTTATAGTCCCGATGAGCGCAGCCAATATACCAGCAACATGAAAGATGACGGGTTCCTTCCGCATTACGTAACCAGGAGTCAACATGTCACGCAATATCAGCACTGAGCTCGCCCCTGCCGCCATCGGCCCTTATGTTCAAGGTGTCGATCTGGGTAGTATGATCCTCACGTCAGGCCAGATCCCTGTTGATCCAAAAACAGGTTTGGTCGCCGATGATGTATCAGCACAGACGCGTCAGTCACTGGAGAATGTAAAAGCTATCGTTGAAGCAGCGGGTTTGAAAGTTGCCGATATCGTGAAAACCACTGTATTTGTGAAAGATCTGAATGACTTCACCACCGTTAATGCCACTTACGAAGCTTTCTTTACTGAACACAATGCGCCATTCCCTGCGCGTTCATGTGTTGAAGTTGCGCGTCTGCCAAAAGATGTGAAGATCGAAATCGAAGCTATCGCGGTACGTCGTTAATTCTGATGTCATTGCGTCTACGGCTGGTGATTACCAGCCGTTTTTTATTGTTATCCTGCTAATATTTTCTCTGTGCCTTTCACAATGCGCTATTGCAGATCATCATGATCATGATGTGGCAACTTTCTGCTCGGTAATAATGCACTACACTCACTAATTGCACCCTAATAGGGCTGAAATCGCTCTAATCCCCTTTATTTTGCCTGTTTTACGAGCTGGCACAGTTTATGCGTGATCACCAATACAGCCTGTTCTGTTAGCGAGGTGATAATGCTGAACATCGACCTTTCCGTATCACGATTTTTCGATGAAATGTTACTGGCTGAGGGCCAACACCGAGGCCATTACGATGCCTATTGGCAATGGTTACAACAGGCCGATCAGCTAACCATTGCGCGTAAGCGTGAAGAAGCTGCACTGCTATTTCACCGGGTAGGCATTACCTTTAATGTGTATGGTGACGATGATGGCGCAGAGCGATTAATACCGTTCGATAGCGTGCCACGCATTATTCCCGCCAGCGAATGGCAAATGCTGGATCGCGGCATTCGCCAGCGCGTACAAGCGTTGAATGCGTTCTTACATGATATTTACCATGAACAACATATCCTGAAAGCGGGCATTATTCCGGCCGAACAAGTGCTGGCGAATGACCAATATCAGCCCTGTATGCAAGGGGTTAACCTGCACCGTGATACTTATGCACATATCATCGGTGTGGATATGGTCCGCAACAACGATGGTCTCTATTACGTGCTGGAAGATAACCTGCGTACCCCGTCCGGCGTCTCGTATATGCTGGAAAACCGTAAAATGATGATGCGGCTCTACCCGGAGTTGTTTGCACAACAACGCATCGCACCTGTTGAGCGCTACCCTTCTCACCTGTTACAAACGCTGCGCGAAAGCACACCGGTCAACGACCCCACCGTCGTGGTGCTAACCCCGGGGCGCTTTAACAGTGCCTATTTTGAACACAGTTTTTTGGCTCAACAGATGGGGGTTGAACTGGTTGAAAGTGCTGACTTATTTGTCAAAGAAGGGGCAGTATTTATGCGAACTACCGCAGGCCCCTGCAAAGTCGATGTTGTCTACCGGCGGGTGGATGATGCCTTCCTCGATCCGCTGGCTTTCCGCCCTGACTCCATGCTCGGTGTCCCCGGACTACTGTCGGTATATCGCGCAGGTGGGGTGGTATTGGCTAATGCGATTGGTACTGGCGTCGCCGATGATAAATCCATCTATCCTTATGTCCCTGAAATGATTCGTTTTTATCTTTCCGAAGAACCTATTCTGGCGAATGTTCCCACCTGGCAATGCCGTCAACCCACTGATCTTTCATATGTATTAGCTAATCTGGATCAGATGGTAGTGAAAGAAGTTCATGGCGCCGGGGGATATGGCATGTTGATTGGCCCTGCGGCGACACAAGCTGAAATAGCCCAATTCCGCCAATTACTCTTGGCGCGACCACAAAATTACATCGCACAAGAAACCCTCGCCCTTTCTACCTGCCCGACCTTTGTGAATAGCGGACTTGCACCGCGCCATATTGATTTACGTCCTTTTGCCCTGTGTGGTGCAGAAATTCGTTTAGTGCCTGGGGGCTTAACCCGAGTCGCACTGGCAGAAGGGTCGTTGGTCGTTAACTCTTCGCAAGGTGGCGGAACCAAGGATACCTGGGTATTGGAGGACGATGCATGCTAAGCCGAACAGCCAGTGAGCTTTATTGGATGGCCCGCTATCTGGAGCGGGCAGAAAACATCACCAGGGTGCTGGATGTCACCAACCGGTTATCGATGATGCCAACCAGCAATCGGGTGAATTTTGATCTACTGGTGCCACTCAGCCTGAGCAACACCCAGACACTGTTTATCGAGCACTATCCGCAGGTCTCGATGACCCACCTGTTGAATTTCTTCGTGCTCGACAGCAACAACCCCAGCAGTATTTTTAGTTGTTTGCAGATGGCGTGGAACAATGCCCATGCAGTACGCGGCAGCTTATCGTCCGAGGTTTGGGAAAGTATCAATGCCACCTGGATTGAGATGAAACAGCTACGCCGCCAAGGTATCAGCGCTACCGGAATTGATGCCTTTTTTGATTGGGTTAAGGAGCGCTCACATCTATTTCGCGGTGCGGTATATGGCACCTTGCTGCGCAGTGATGCACTGTATTTTATTCGATTGGGTACCTTGATTGAACGGGCTGACAGCACCGCGCGCCTATTGGATGTGAAAAACCAATTACTGGATAGCGACGATGACCCGGTACGCGAATACTACCGGATGGACACCTTATTACGCGCCGTCAGTGCTCGGGAGGCATACCACAGTTTATATAAGCAGCAACTGAGTCGGGAGGCGATTGCTGAGTTACTGATTTTACGCAATGAGATCCCGCGTTCGCTGCTGGCTTGCATTAACGATATGGAACAGCAGTTGGCGTTGATTGGTGGCAATCGTAGCAACCAACCTCGGCGGCTGGTCAATATTTTGCTTGCTGAGCTGCGATTTAGCAGCATTACGGATGTGATGGCCGACGGATTACACAGCTATCTGATGGATTTTTTAGGCAAGATCAACGCTATCGCTGACAGCATCCGCCAAACCTATCTGGAGGTCCAATGAGACTGAATGTCGATCACAGCACCCATTACACCTATGCACAACAGGTGCAACACAGCACTCAGTATCTGCGCCTGACCCCACAGGATTCAGCCCACCAGCGCATTTTATCCTGGCAACTGACCTTACCGGAAGAGGCCATTTGTACCACGGATGCCTTTGGTAATGTGCTACATGTACTCACCCTGGATAAGCCTCATCAAGCCATCACCATTCAAGCTCAGGGCGTGGTAGAGATTGCAGACAATGTAGAAGATGACAGCGGCGACCACCTCTCTCCACTGGTCTTTCTTCGCCACAGCCCATTGACTCAGCCAGATGCCGCCATTCGCCAGTTTGCTTCAGGTTATTGTCAGGGTGCTACCCACGCCGATGCGCAATTAGACTGCCTGACGCAAATGATGGGTGAATTGCTGGCAAAAATGCCCTATAGCCCCGGTACCACCACGGTACAGGACAGTGCGGCACAAGCTTTTGCCGCCGAACAAGGGGTCTGTCAGGATCACACCCACGTCTTTCTTGCCTGTTGCCGAAGTTTAAATATTCCGGCACGCTATGTGAGCGGCTATCTTTATACAGAATCCTCCAGTCATGTCGCGACCCACGCATGGGCAGAAGTGTGGCTGAATGGACACTGGCAGAGCTTTGATGTCACCAATAATACCTGTCAACCGAACCAGCATTTAAAACTGGCGGTGGGCATTGATTATCTGGATGCCTGCCCGGTGCGAGGTATTCGCCGTGGTGGTGGCTTTGAAGATATGCAGACCATCGCAGCCGTACATATGTTATCTAACCCGCGACGCGATATGTCGCAATAAAGCGCGTTGCTGGCAAATAAAATAGCTCTAGTGAGATAGGCTCTAAGGATAATGTGTTATGACCTACTGTGTGGCCATGCGGCTGTCATCCGGGTTAGTGTTTGCCTCTGACTCCCGTACCAATGCCGGGGTGGATCATATTTCCACTTTTCGCAAGTTACACCTGTTTCAGCAAGAGGGTGAACGAACGCTGGTGGTGCAAAGTGCGGGGAATCTGGCAACCACACAGAGTATTGTCAGTTTGCTGCAACGCCGCTGTCTGGACCCGGAACAAACTAACCTGCTGAATGTGCGCTCGATGTATGAGGCCGCAACACTTCTGGGCGAGACGGTGCGCGAGGTGATTAACCGAGACAGCGGTGCGCAGCAAAACAGCGGCGGAACCGATTTTAACTGTAACCTGTTGTTAGGCGGGCAAATTAAAGGTGAAGGACTGCGGCTGTTTCATATTTATCCGCAGGGTAACTTTATTGAAGCCACGCAGGACACGCCCTATTTTCAAATTGGCGAAAGTAAGTACGGCAAACCGATTATTGATCGGGTGTTGAATTACCACACCACGTTGGATCAGGCCATGCAGTGCGCGTTGATCTCGATGGACTCAACCTTGCGCAGTAATTTATCCGTCGGTTTACCGCTAGACGTGATGATCTATTCACTCGATAGTTTCAGTACCGAACAGCAATATCGCATCACCGAAGATCACCCCTACTTTATGATGATCCGTAAGGGCTGGGGCGAGGGGCTAGTGAGTATTTTTGCGCAGTTACCCGCGCTAAAGCTGGGAGAGTGATTTAGTTTTGGTGATGGATAGGCTCTGGTTTCGGTTGATATGCGTTCAGTGTTCACCTAACCATTGCGGCCTCCATCCTCGTCGGCAATATTCCTGATTGCGCTCAACGTCAAAAGAGATTCAGAATCAAAACCATAGCGTTTTGTTTTGAATTGGCCTTTGAAGTTAAAAGCCCATTTGAGCTGCCGAGCAAGGAGAGAAGCCACTGATCTGAACTAAATCAATCCCTCACCCAATAAATCCCCTCATATGCCCGCAACACCATCTCCTGCGGCTGGAAAGCACTTTCGCCGTAGCTGCTCATCAACAATTGCCAGTTACCGTCCAGCGCAATCTCCTCTGGCTGCCACTGTTGCGGTTCACCGCTCAGGTTAGCCACCACCAACAACTGTTTACCCTGCCAGTGGCGCAAGTAGCACCACAACTCTGGATGTTGCGGGCAGAGATCACGATAGTCACCAAAAGTGAACACATCATGTTGTTTACGCAGGGCTATCAGATATTGATAGGCATAAAACACCGAGTCAGCATCAGCCAGCGCGCTATCAACATTAATTTCAGCATAGTTACTGCAGGGTTCGATCCATGGGGTTCCCTGACTGAAACCGGCATTACGGCTGCGATCCCATTGCATCGGGGTACGACTATTATCACGAGATTTGGCTGCCAGAATCGCTAATAACTCGTCAGGATCGCGATCTTGTGCACTCAGCTCAGCAAACATATTCAGACTTTCGACATCACGGTATTGATTAATCGAGGTAAAATTAGGATTGGTCATGCCAATCTCTTCGCCTTGGTAGATATATGGCGTACCTTGCATACCATGCAGCACCATTGCCAGCATCTTGGCCGCTGGCACGCGCAGTGCACCTTCGTCACCAAAGCGCGATACAATGCGCGGCTGGTCGTGATTACACCAGAACAACGCGTTCCACGCACGGTTATGCATCCCCTGCTGCCACTGGTTAAATATCTGTTTGAGTTCCACCCGATCCGGCGGCATTAGCGACCATTTGGCCCCATTAAGATAATCCACTTTTAGATGATGGAAATTAAAGGTCATCGACAGCTCATCCCCGCCCAATGCGGCATAACGCTGGCAATGCTCAAGGCGGGTGGACGACATCTCGCCAACTGTCATCAGGCCGCGCGGTTGAAACACATCACGGCTCATTTCTTGTAAAAATTCGTGGATACGGGAGCCATCGGTATAGAAACGGCGGCCATCACCCGCAAAATCATCCGGGAAGTCTTGCTGTTTGGATACCAGATTAATTACATCCAGGCGCAAACCATCCACACCAATATCAGCCCAAAACTCGCACACTTTCTTCAGTTCATCACGTACCGGCTGGTGCTCCCAATTAAGATCCGCCTGCTCGGTAGCGAACAGGTGCAGATAATATTGGCCGCTTTCAGCATGCCATTGCCAAGCATTACCACCAAATTTCGAGCGCCAGTTATTCGGTAAATTATCACCCTCACCATCACGCCAAATATAGAACTGACGGTACGGGCTGTTGCGCTCCGCTGATGCTTTAAACCAGGCATGTTCAGTCGAGGTATGATTGAACACCATATCCATTACGATACGAATACCCCGCTGATGAGCAGCCGCAACCAAAGTTTTGAAATCATCTAAGCTGCCGTAAGCAGGGTCAATGGCACAGTAGTCGGCAACGTCATAGCCGTTATCCACTTGTGGCGAGACATAAACCGGTGTCAACCAGAGGGCATCAACGCCGAGTTTGTGCAGATAATCCAACCTTTGCGTCACGCCAGCCAGGTCACCATAGCCATTACCGGTGCTATCCTGAAAACTCTTCGGGTAAATCTGATAAATGACGCCGTTTTGCCACCAAGGGATAGGATTATTCATAGCAGACTCTTATTCGTAGTAAAAACAGAGAAAATTAAAGAAACAGCTCCGCCACAGGATAACCTTTGGCGGAGGAATACGATTTAGACCGGTAATTCGCCACGACTCTCTTTACGTTTGTAAACCAGTATAGTCAGCACCAATGGCACCACGATCGCCACTAACATTGCCACAGCATAAATCGCCCAGAACTGTGGTTTGATGGATAAAATACCAGGCAGGCCACCGACACCAATACCGTTCGCCATCACCCCAGTCAGACCACAAATGAGGCCCGCCAACGCAGAACCAATCATGGCGCACAACATCGGGAAGCGATATTTGAGGTTGATACCGTACATTGCCGGTTCTGTGACACCCAGATAGGCTGAAATTGCCGCAGGTACCGATATTTCGCGCTCATTGATCTTGCGGCTAATGATAATAATGCCCAATACCGCAGATGCCTGTGCGATGTTAGACAGCGCAATCAGCGGCCATACCGGTGTACCGCCCATGCTCTGAATCATCTGCATATCAATGGCTAACGTGGTCTGATGCACGCCGGTAATGACTAGCGGCGCATACAAGAAGCCAAACAGTGCGGCACCAATCGGCGCGAAGCTGCCTGTCATAACAGCTTTCACTCCCCAGGCCACACCATCACCAATCATGCGACCAAATGGCCCGATAAGCGTATGGGCGAGGAATACCGCCAGCAACAGGGAAACTACCGGCACCACCACCAAATAAAGATAGGCTGGAATGATTTTCTTCAGATTAGTTTCAATCCAACCCAGCGCCAAACCCGCCAAAATTGATGGAATGACCTGTGCCTGATAACCTACTTTCTCAATGGTAAACCAGCCAAAGTTCCAAACTTCGGGGATCTGTTGCCCCAGCAGGTAGGAATTCATCAGTTGTGGTGATACCAAGGTGATACCCAACACAATCCCCAATACTGGGGTGCCCCCCATTTTCTTCACTGTCGACCAGCAGATAGCCACCGGTAGGTAGAAGAAGATGGCTTCGCCCAGCAACCAGAGAAAGTCGTAAATGGTTTTCCATGCCGGATACATCTGTGCCAGCGTTTTGCCATCAGACATCGGAATATCGCCAATCACATTACGGAAGCCAAGAATCAAGCCTCCGCTGATCAGCGCTGGCAGCAACGGGAAGAAAATCTCGGCAAAGTGAGAAATACCACGTTCAAACCAAGTCATGTTCTGCCGTGCAGCCAGTTTGGTCTGCTCTTTATCCACTTCATTCAGGCCAATTTTAGCAATCAGCGCTTGATAGTAATCGTCAACTTCAGGCCCGATAACCACTTGAAATTGCCCGGCATTAGTAAAGCAACCTTTAACCATCGACAGATTTTCAATTTCTTTAGGTGAAGCTTTAGAGGGGTCATTCAACACAAAGCGTAGCCGGGTAATGCAGTGGCTGACGGTGGCAATATTATCTCTGCCTCCCACCAGTACGATCAATTGATCGATATCTTGTTGTTTTACTTTGCTCATTTCAACGTACCTTTCGTAAAGGTGAGATAACGTGCGACTTATTCGTTTTTCTTAATAAAAGCAGTAGGGTCAGTCTTAAAGAAAAAATACATCGATAGCCTGTTAAATATACAGCTCATTAAAGATTAGCTATGTATTGATTTTTATGGAATGGGAACGTTCCCAACTTGCGTTAGAGATCACAATTTGACAACTTTTTATGATGTTATTGGCCGTAAACCATGGGTTCGCCCATCACGCACTCCCACCACACAGGGTGGGATTTCAGATAGCATCACGTCGAGAAAAGAAGAATCAGGCCAGTTGACCAGGAATGATAATTTGTTGAATTGATTGACTATGATTAAGTTGATCAAGTAATTGTTGGGCGGCTTTCACTCCTGCGGTGCCATAACCCAGCTCGACTGACAGGGTATTTGGGAACAAAAAGTGCAACAGCGGTGTATTACCAATGCCGCAGACCTGAATGTGTTGCAGGCTCTGCTGTTGTAAATACTTACTCACCCCCATAGCGATAGTGTCAGAGGCACACACCAGCGCCGAGGTATCGGGTTTTATCACCTGAGGTGCGAGCTGGAAGCCACTTTGATAACTCAGTTCACCCAGTGCAACTGTCGGTAGCAGGCCATGTTGTTGGCTGTAATCAAGATAAGATTGATGACGACGCATACCGGTAGTGGCATCCGACGGCTGCACGCCAATATAGCTAATATGCCGATGCCCTGCGTGACGTAATTTATCCATTAACAAGCGCACTGCCCCGTCGTCGTCGTAGCATACGGAAGAAAAACCCGCATACTCGCGCGCCAACACCACCATTCGTTCCTGCCATGGCGAGAGCATTTCTGCGGTTAACCCAGTGAAACCAAACAAAATGACGCCATCTACATGGCGCTGTTGCAGCACATGTAAATGTTCACTGACTAATTCAGGATCAAACTGGCTCTCCATCAGGATAGGGTCATAACCTTGCTGATAGAACAGTGGCAGCATCGTGCGCACCGCCTGATTTTCAGATGGCGAATCCAGACGCGAGACAATAATACCCACAACTTTATCACTCTGCCCCCGCATGGCTCGGGCTGATTTGGACGGGGTAAATCCCTGCTGACGGATGACAGCTTCCACTCGTTCACGAGTTTGTGGACTGACGCTACCTTCGTTATTCAATACCCGTGAAACCGTGGATTTTCCAACTCCACTCATGCGGGCAATGTCCTTTATGGTCAAACGGTTTTGCATGGTTTACCTAATGTTTAGGTTTGGAAACATATAATAAACTGATTATTTATATTACCGAAGTTGTGGGAAGTCTAGCATGCGCAGAATCAGACTCAGCGCATGATATCCCAATGACTCGCAGCATATTACTGCCCTAACGGCATATCTTACCGTCGGGGTGGTCTTTGGCGTGGCGAGAACAGTGATGCGGTTTAATGTCTGTTTAGCTGTTAGACAGCCGCTAACAATCTTTAAATAAAACCGGAGGTTAATTACCCAGTGGACCCTGTTCCCTCGACCTACACCTTTTGGTGTGTCCGGTAAGGTAATTCCCCATTCAGGGTGGCTGCTTTATCGGATAACAATCTGATAAGCGGTCACTACGCACGTCCTTGCGTTAGTTTCTGCTGATGATGTTTTTGCTCTCTCTACGGCAGATTTGCCGTGGGCGCAACATAAAGACCGTCCGACAAACGGCTTTGTGACATGACAGTAAGGCTCAAACCATGCAAGTTAAAAATTTCACCCGGCAGTTGCTCAATGTGTTGAGCCGTAACCTGCCTCGCCGCCTAATTCGCCGGGAAACCATGTTAGATGGCTTGCCGCAGGGAAGTGCGACAAAAGATTTGCCCGCAGCGCTGACTCAACAACGTTTGCAGTGCGCGAATGAAACGCCACCACAACTTTATCTGCGTTTTCAGAGCCACCCCGAAGGGTTAACGGAACAAGAAGCAGCAGCCATTCGCCTGCAAAATGGCAGTAATCTCATTGAAAATCAGCAAGCTACCAGTTGGTGGGTCCACTTATGGCACTGCTATCGCAACCCGTTTAACTTGCTGCTCACCATTCTGGCTCTGATTTCCTACGCCACCGAAGACCTCACCGCCGCATTGGTGATTGGTGCCATGGTGTTAATTTCCACCCTGATGCATTTTATTCAGGAAGCACGTTCTAACCGCGCTGCGGATGCTTTAAAAGCCATGGTCAGCAATACCGCAACCGTGGTGCGCAGTGATGCCCATACGGGCAAGAGCGAGCATCGCGAGCTACCGATCTCTCAGTTAGTGCCTGGCGATATCATCAAACTATCTGCGGGCGATATGATCCCGGCGGATTTACGTATTCTGGTGGCCAAAGATCTGTTTATCAGTCAGGCCGCCTTAACCGGTGAGTCACTGCCGGTTGAGAAAGTGGCGCAATGCCGTGAGTGTGAGGAACAAAATCCACTCGAACGAGACACGCTGTGCTTTATGGGCACCAATGTCGTTAGCGGTTCGGCACTGGCTATCGTGGTGGGCACCGGTAACCAAACCTATTTCGGTCTGCTGGCAGAGCGTGTAACGCATCAGGATGAGCAACCTAATGCCTTCCAGAGTGGCATCAGTAAAGTCAGTTGGTTGCTGATTCGCTTTATGTTAGTCATGACACCTATCGTGTTGTTGATAAACGGTTTTACCAAAGGTGACTGGTGGGAAGCCGCGCTGTTCGCGCTCTCGGTTGCTGTGGGTTTAACCCCGGAAATGCTGCCGATGATCGTCACGTCGACGTTGGCAAAAGGGGCGGTGAAACTGTCCAGGCAGAAAGTGATCGTCAAGCGCTTAGATGCTATTCAGAACTTTGGCGCGATGGATATTCTGTGTACCGATAAGACCGGCACCCTGACGCAAGATAAAATTGTGTTGGAAAGCCACACCGATGTGTTTGGGGCCAATTGTGAGCGGGTGCTGCACTACGCCTGGCTCAACAGTTATTACCAAACGGGATTGAAAAATCTGCTGGATGTCGCGGTGTTATCTTCCATGGTTGAGTCAAAAGACTCAGAATCTCGGGCAGCCGATACGCTGGCGGGTTACCGCAAAATCGATGAAATCCCATTCGATTTTGAACGCCGTCGCATGTCAGTGGTAGTCAGCGATAAAGCGGATTATCACGAACTTATCTGTAAAGGCGCGCTGGAAGAGATGTTGTCCATTTGCCGTCATGTCCGCCAAGGGAGTGAAATTATCCCATTGACCGACGCGCTGTTGGCACGCATCCGCCGCATTACCGATGAACAGAACCAGCAAGGACTGCGAGTGGTGGCGGTTGCCACCCGTATCATGCCAGCTTATCAGCGGGATTATGCTGTTATTGATGAATATGACCTGATCTTGGAAGGGTATATCGCCTTTCTCGATCCGCCGAAAGAGAGCACAGCGCCGGCGCTGCTGGCACTAAAACGCAATGGCGTTAACGTTAAAATTCTTACCGGTGACAACGAGTTAGTTGCGCGTAAGGTATGTAAAGATGTTGGATTATCTGTCGAGCATGTCTTGCGTGGCAGTGATATCGAACAGATGACGGAGACACAACTGACGGAGGCCACCCGCACCACCACGGTGTTCGCCAAGCTGACACCAATACACAAAGAACGTATCGTACAGAACCTGCGTAATGCCGGTCATGTGGTCGGTTTTATGGGGGATGGCATCAATGATGCACCGGCACTGCGTGCTGCTGATATTGGGATCTCGGTGGATTCAGCAGTAGATATTGCTAAAGAAGCCGCCGATATCATCTTGTTGGAAAAGAGCCTGATGGTGCTGGAGCAAGGGGTAATTGAAGGCCGCCGCACATTTGCCAACATGCTGAAATACATCAAGATGACTGCCAGCTCTAACTTTGGTAACGTCTTCAGCGTCCTGATTGCTAGCGCATTTTTGCCCTTCCTACCCATGCTGCCACTCCATCTGTTAATCCAGAATCTGCTGTACGATATTTCGCAGATTGCTATTCCATTCGATAACGTTGATGAAGAGCAACTGGCAAAGCCACAACGCTGGAACGCCGGCGATTTGGGGCGATTTATGGTGTTCTTTGGTCCGATAAGTTCTATTTTTGACGTACTGACTTTTTGCCTGATGTGGTGGGTATTTAAAGCCAATACACCAGAAATGCAGACGTTGTTCCAATCCGGTTGGTTTGTTGAAGGGCTGCTATCCCAGACCTTAATTGTGCATATGATCCGTACCCGTAAAATTCCCTTCATCCAGAGCCGCGCCTCTTGGCCGCTATGTCTAATGACACTGGCGGTGGTGGTCATTGGTATCGGGCTAACCTTCTCTCCACTGGCTGGATTCCTGCAATTGCAAGCGCTGCCACTCTCTTACTTCCCGTGGCTGATGGTGATCTTAACCGGCTATATGGTGACAACGCAGTTAGTGAAAGGGTGGTTTGTGAGGAGATATGGCTGGCAGTGATTTGATTATTAACCGCGTGAGTGTTGCGCCATCCACGGTGCAGCGGCTTGTCTCCTGTCACTCCGCGGTTTCACCGGAAATGGCTGTGAAACTGACGGCAGTTCTGGGAAGCACTCCGGCAATGTGGCTCCGCCTCCAGGCGGCTTACGATCTAGGGAAAGCAGAAGAGAGCATCGATATTTCAAATCTGACTAAATTGTACAAACCAGAACCCGTATCACTACATAGCTGATACGCCCCAACGCCCCTCGGTTTTTCAACGGCTGTCTACCACTCACGGATAGCCTTTTCTATTCCATCGCTAGAAATTTGCTTTGGCATAACTCAAATTCGACTCAAACAATCAATCGCTATCGCCTTGAAGCTATCAAAATGCTGACTGCTCAATAAACGGCTCATTGAACGCTCTCGCACAAAAGTAACGAACAAGTCGTAAATCGCCATCGCTTCTTCATAGTCAGTTTTACTGATAGCTAACAGGAAAATGACATGGGCTACCTCACCATCACCCCAGGCAATGCCATTGGGAGCCAACAGGGTAACCACCACGGTCTTTTTGGCTAACAGGCCGAGTGAGTGTGGCAGTGCAATCCCCTCCCCCAGCATAGTGGAGACAATCGCCTCACGCTCCACCACCGATGGGTAAAAGTCCGCATCAACGAACCCTTCCTCTTCCAACTGACTGCACACTTTTTTAAATAACTGCTCTTGTGTCATCGGCTGGTCGATAATCATAAAATGATTACTGTCGAAAAACTTTTCCAACATATAAGGGCGAGTGCGATCCACTAGCACCAACTTACCCAGTTGTTCTAACTGATATTCAGTCGGAAACGGTGACATTACTACCACCGGCTTATTCTTTTCCGCCAGACGTGAATTAGAAATAATAAAATCTTCGTCGATATGGTCGAGATTTTCGTAATCACGCAGGGAAATGGTTTGTGTCATCACGATCTGCGGATACTTACGAGCAATCTGTGCCTGAATCATTCGGGTAGTGGAGTTACCGGTATCACACACCAACATCACCTGTGGGTGACGTTGATAACCAATATTGTAATGGCGTTCCAACCCAACACCGATGTGCAGTACCAGATAGCCTATCTCATTCTCACTCAAGCTATAAGGCGTATATTTGCCCCAACTGGATACCGCCGCCAGTGTTACGTCATAAGCCATCGGATAGTGCTGTTTAATATTGGATAACAATGGATTAGGGATAGTTATTTGATACTTCACCCGCGTAATCATGGTCTTGATATGGGTGAGTAAATCAATTCGTAACTGCTTATCGCCCTGCAAATTGTAGTTATAGTGGGCGTTGATATAAGAGAGGATGTAATCCACCAATGTCTCTTCATCATCGGCGTTGATTTCACTGGGGCGACTGGTACCAGGCTGACTGACTTGCACTCGGCGGGCGGCAATATTGACCCGCAAATACGCTTCTTCTGCTGCCGAAATGTCTTTGCCCGATAATAGTTTCAACTCATTTGCCAAACGGCCGGAGGCGAGTTTGACCGCCTCATCCACATCTTCGGCATCAAAATCTGATAACGGATAACCGTCGGCGATGCGTTTTATCGCCACAGCACAGTAGAAAATAAGGTAGTGCTCACCCTCATCAGTTAGCCGTACCGCATATTGCGCCAATAGCTCATGCAGCAATCCCGTTAATTCGGGGATAGTCTGAATGTTAAGAAACTCATTTTTTAATAATGGGTTATCAGCATCTTGCAGATGTAGCTGAAACAAAAGGTCGGTCAAACACGTGCGGACAGCCAACTCGGCACCAAACAATTTCATGCCGTAGCGTGGCTTGGTTTCAATCGTCAGATGGTATCGGTTTAGCCTTTCTCTCACCTCAGCCATATCATTTTGCAATGTGCCACGGCTAACGAACCATTCATCAGCTAAATCTTCCAGCTTCAATGAAAAAGCAGAGGTCAGAAAACGGATTAACAGGTAATGCACTCGCTCATTGGCAGTTCGCGGGGTTAGGTGCATTTTGCGGTTTTGCTGCTGTAGAGCACGAAAGCGTTCAGCATCATCGATCATTAATCGGTAGCCAAAGCCACGGTTATGGATAAAGTGCGCACCATAATGTTCAAGGATCTCATTCAACGCCGTAATATCTGCCCGCACGGTACGTGTCGAAACCGCAAAACGTTTCGCCAGCTCATCCTGAGGCAGCGTTTCCGATTGCAATGCATCGAACATGTAGGCCAGACGTTGATAGGGAAATCTCACTGCTCCACTCCGTTATTCAGGGTGTATGGGCATCCCCCCGCCACCATGGCCAGAGGGGGAGCGTTATCTCACACGGCAACACAGGTCTTCACCGCTAGTGATTTTATATAAGGTAAATCAAATAATTACGGTACTATTTTTTTCACGATAGCTAATAAGGTTCGCACATCTTCTGGGCGAGTATTGCCCGTTTTGCTGTCGATTATCGAACTGTAGATATGCGGGATAATTTTCGTTACCCCAGCATCCAGTGCAATTTGTACGATTTGTTCAAAATTATCCAGACTGATGCCGCCGGTGGGTTCCAACCAGAAGCCGGTAGCAGCACAAGCCTCAGCCACAAAACGGTATTCATCGATAGAGTCCAGCCCGTTCATTGGGAAAAACTTTAGCGAACTGCCGCCCATATCTTTCAACATAGCAATGGCGGTGGTCACTGGAACAATCGCTTCCTTTTGCTGTGAACTGAGTGGCCCGGTGGAGATATTTACGTAACCCACTTTGCCGGTCGGCGAAATCAGGCCGTTAACCACCGTATCATGCTGCCCCAATAAAGCACGACTTGTGCCAACACCGGTGAACACTTGATTCACATGTTGCGGTTGAACCTGCTGCGCAATCTGGCTGACCATTGTTGATTGCTTCGGGTCTCCCGCGCCCAACCCTACCGACAGGGCATTATCGATAACAGCCGCGTATTCGCGCATATCTTTGACTGCGCTATCGACATCCGAATAGTTCTTCGATAACACTCCCACCAGAACATGGCCTTCAGCGGCTTGATAAATCTCGCGTGCATTCTCTTTTGAACCGGCCAGCACATTCAGGCACACCCGGTCACGGTAATAATTCGGGGTCAATTTCATCAGTCAGGCTCCCTTAGCCAGGCGGTTAATGCAGGTATAAATAATCTCGAGTTGCAATGGCGTGACACTGCGCACATCCACTTCAATTTTGCCTTCATTAGCTTTATAGGCGCGGAAGTAGATAGCAATATCGCCATTTTTCAGCGCATCCACCAGATCCGGTGTCGAGCGCCCCATTTTAGCTTCATCAAAACTGATTTCAGTACGGGCAATATCACGCCCGGCAGCATCCCAAACCACTTTCGCAGACACGCCGTCAATGGTATTTAACTGACTGATAAATGGTGTCATTTTTTCTACCATTTGCTGGCCGGTCTCTTTTTCCAGCGTCATATAGCTTTCAATAGCACGGGTCAGGCCGAGAATACCCTCTTTACCCACTTTCATCGCCCGGCCAATACCACTTGATTGCAACTTCACCCAATCAATATAGGTTTTCTTGCCTAACACCAGCCCGCTGGTTGGCCCTTCAATAGCTTTGGCACCGCTGTAAATCACCAAATCTGCACCCATCTGGTAATAACATTGCAAGTCTTCTTCTGCGGCCGCATCAACAATTAATGGCAATTGATGCTTGCGCGCAATCACTACCGCTTGCTCAACGGATAGAATGCTTTTTTGCACACAATGGTGGGATTTTATATACAAGATCGCCGCAGTATTTGGCGTGATCGCCGCTTCCAACTGTTCCGGTAAACATTCGTTGGCATAACCGGCTTCCACCACTTTGCCTCCCCCCAGCGTCACCATGGTATCGACCGGCGCACCGAAGTTAACGTTATGGCCCTTCGGCAGAACAATTTCGTGTGGCACTGCGCGCGGGGCAGCATGTAGATTAACCAGTAAATTGGCATCATCTTTCACGATCACCGCAGCGACCGACTGAGCAATACCGGCAGAAGCACAGGAGACAACCACCGCGCTCTCAACATTCAGCAAATCAGCAATGTAAGCACCGGTCTTATTGACCAAATCTTTCATTTCGAAGTAATGGTTTAGGCCCAAATCTACCGCCTCAACCACATCCTGCCGTGGCGTTGAAACGCCCAACATCGTCATGCGACCAGAAGCATTAATTACATGTTTTAACTGGTATTTTTCATAGACTGAAGACATCTTTTGACTTCCCTTCGTCAGTTAATACTACGTCACCAGCAACGACCGCCGCCAGTGGCACCAGATATGTCTCACCGGTAACCGATTTACCTTCTGAATCACTGAATAGCTGAGGTTGCTGTTTCAGCTCAAAAATCGTCAGGTCAGCGTCATAGCCCGTTGCCAGCATCCCTTTGTGAGTCAAATGCAGGGCTTGCGCGGCATTTTCTGTCACACAAGCAATAACCTGTTTAAGGCTCAAACCGAGGGTGAAAAATTTGGACATCACCGTCGCCAGGCTGTGCACTGGCCCGTTAATACGGTTGCGACAATAGATGTCGGAGCTGATGGTGTGCGGGTAAATACCTTGCTTGATGGCCAGTTCGGCAACATCAAAGCTGAAACTGGCACTGCCATGCCCAACATCCAGTAATACACCGCGTTTCAATGCACGTTGGATAGAATCACGCAAGGTCCCGGCAGGGGTCAGAATACGATTGGGCTTACCGTTATAGCAGTGAGTAATAATATCGCCTTGCGTTAACAAGTCGGCAATCTCATCCAAGTCCGGCGGGTTATTGCCAATATGTACCATCAAGGGTAGCTGATTATTTTCTTGTTGAATCTCTTTGGCTCGCACCAACGGTTTAATGCCGTTTTTACCGACCACGCTGCTGCTCATGCGGGCTTTAATACCGATAATAAAATCAGGATTACGGGCAATAGCCTGACTGACACTTTGCTTATCAATCTGCGTCATATCCGCTAATTCGTTTTGCGTCACGATGCCGGTTTTCGCAATATTCAGAAAAGCATAAACATGGGTTTTGGCGGTACGGGTTAGGCGGTAAAAATCATCCACATCATTGGCACCAGTGCTGCCGGCATCCACCACCGTCGTCACGCCACTGGCGACTCCGACCAAATCAGCTTCGTCATGATAAATAGGAGATGCGGGGTAACAATGCACATGGGAATCAATCCAGCCAGCACTGATGTAATATTTCCCGGCCAAATCCAACATTTTTTTAGCGCAAGAAACTGAAGGCTCGGCTTGATTATTATCTTCAGTGGTAATAGCCGCATCGACGGCCACAATTTTTCCATCATTAATTACGATATTAACCTGACGGCCGTCAACTAATAGTGCGCGTGTGATAATAAAGTCATACATTATCTTTATTCTCCATTATGTCCTTCTTACTTGACGTTGCAGCAGTGTTAGCAGGGTAAATATCCGGTAATTTGAATATTTACCCCTGACATCATGAAATAGCGACTGGGAAAATAGACCCTAAAATCATGGCACCCAAAATCGCCCCGCCAGTAATTGGTTTATTCCACAGATAAAACAGTAAAGCGCCACCTAAAGAACCAATCCCAATTGGAATTGATGCTGTTATGGCTGACAGGATAATCAATGGCCCGAGGAAACGGCCAGAGGAGTTACCAGCCCCCATCATAACGTCGGCACCATAAGTAGAATTACTTTGGTTAATCGTAAATTTACGCGCCAAAATAATCAGATAGCCGATAGCTAAACCAATAATCAGGCCGGTTACCAGTGAGGCGGCAAAATTAGCCACCGGGAAGACAAATCCGGCGCCCAGTAATAATGCTGGCACACCCAGACCAACACCGGTTTGAATCGCGCCACCAATATCTAAAATACCGACAAGCGAACCTTCAATAATACGGGCGAATAAGAAGCTGGCACCAAATGCCGCCACCGCACCATAAACACCGGTATCCATACCAGCACGTAGCATTGAAACAAATGCCACTTCGTTAAATGCACCGATACCATATAAATAATACATATGAGTACCCGCAAATACGCCGGAGGATAATAATCCTACAAAGATCGGAAATGACCAGTCGGCATACCAGAAATTATTCTTGGTTTGTTCATCCATCATCAAGTTCCTCTCGTTGTATTATTTTCCGCTCAATGCGTTATGAATGGTATCGAGCCAAACCGGCGCGCTCAGGCTAAATGACTCCAGGAATTTCAGATCGAATCCGCGGAAGAAACCACTGAGCACAAATAACAGAACAATCACTGTCATCATGATCTTAGTCACTTTATTCCAGCCGCTTTCCTCAACACCTTTACCAATTAAAATACCCAACACTAGACCAGGTACAGCGTTACCCATAATTAGCTGAGCCAACCCGCCAAAAATAGTGGCCCAGAAACCAGAGCGACGCCCGGCATCAATAGCCGCCAGCCAGAAAATAACCGGCATCACGGTGTTAACCAGAATATTTGCTGCTGGTACCAATACTTTAATGGCCGTAACCTGTAATGCTGCTGGTACCGCAGAAGCAGTGGTGTTTAGGAAACTGACAACAATAACCCCGATAATCCCGCAGGCAATTGCCATCTTTTTCGGGTTATGCATGGTTTCCGCTACATTACGATTTTTAATCATTAATGCGGCGGCACCCCAGTTAGGAATGATGCGGTGGTCGACGTCCTGAGTAAAGGCACCTGCTGCCACCGAAGAGGCCCAGGCGTTGAAGAAGAAACCTAATCCAAAGGAGAAGTGCGATGCAGGATCTCCCTCGCATGAGTTCAGTTCGCCCAGGGTACGAAATGCCCCCATCCCCTGTATTGTCGGTGCATGAAACATACGGGCGGCCCCAACACCTACCCCCACACCGACCAGTCCGCCGATAATAATCGACTTAAAAAGAATGATTAGAAACATCAGTATATCCTTTTCATTTAGATATGAAGACGACCTTATCCGTATTAATAATTGTCACGTTCACGGTAATATCTAATTCAACGCTATATGTCTTTCTTTCACGCGGCAGGAAAAAGAATAAAAACTTCTCATTTTTAACTGATAATTCTGCGTTTAATACTTTTACGTCTTGTGGCTCAATCCGTAACAGAATATTTTGTGTCGATTTCAACACCGTATTCTGGACATTACCGAGTGCATTAGCGAAAGCTTTTTCCTTAGTATCGCCTTTACCTTTCACTTGCACCTGAGTGGTATATTGCTCTTTCATTACGGTTGACCGTACTTCTTGATATAAGCGTCGACTAATCTCTGGCCTAATTCTTCTTTATCCATAAATCCGAAGCCCAGCACTTTGCAGCCTTCATTTATTGCCGTCACGCCTTCTTCAACAGAACGCATGCCGTATTTTGCTTTGTAACCATATTTATTTTGTGCCGTAATAGCACCCGCACCGCCACTGCCGCAGAATGAAATGCCAAAGTCAGCTTTTTCACTGTTCATCACATCACCCAATTTCATGTCTGCGGCAACACCGGGAATAACCACTACGCGGCCACCAGCCAATTCAACACCCTGGCCCACTTTTTGGCCTTTACCTAAACGGTCGCCAATCACAACGGTAATTTGACTCATAGTCACTTCTCCAGATCACTGTTTTATGGGTTATTGTCTTTCGCTACTTCAAAATGCACCGACAACAAATAGGCTTCTTCAATGGGCAAATTGGCAAATTTATCGACCACTTGCTGGGCCATTTGCATCGAATGTGCTGAAATCTCATCAAATAATGATTTATCCACTTCAGGTAATGGCTCACCAGTTATGGAACGCAATACCATGGCACGAATATGTGATGTCAACATTTGTTGCTGAACTTTATTGGTAAAAATATTTTCACTATTTAACATTGCGGTAATTTCAGCTAATACCCGCTCAGTAATAATCATTACCTCTTCTTTTCCAGGTTCCTCGGCGGCATTTAATGCGGCTACATCATTCACGCTGGCAATCCCCTATTTTTGCTATATCCGTCATACTTCAGGTTGTAGGGCCGTTGGCTGCGTTTTCTCGCCCTAGTGACTTACTTCAGGGACTCACTCCTTTGCCGCCTACCCACAACTCGAATTATTTAAGGTCTGTAACAACTTTCTGATGATAAAGATAAGTTCAGTTATCTTCTCTCTGCGCTGTAACATCACCCTACCTGCAAGCGGAATAGCTGTGTAGCGGCTTTTTTTCCAGTTCAAAGTGGAAATGTAATGTACCGGTGGGATCACTTTCGCAAAAAACGCCTGTTAGATAGTTAACTTAATCATTAACAACAAAATAACTTTTATATAAATACGTCAGTGCGGTTTGTAGTGGAAAAAAGTTCGTGATCCTGATCTCTTTCTTTTCTAGTCAGAAGCGCCTAATATCAGATCAATATTAAGCTATTTTCTAACACCCCCTCTCCTATGGCGTGGGGGTGTTGTTTTTATGTTTTGCTGAAATTGAATTGGAGAGTGGTATGACCAAGCCAACCATCACGATTAACGAGCTGGATGCTGAACGTTTGGATGCGTTACTGGCGCAACCGGCTTTTGCCGGTACAGTGGTCGCTCAAGCGCTCAATGAAGAACTGGATCGTGCAGAAATTCTGCCACCAAACGCCATTCCGGCAGATGTGGTGACCATGAATAGCCGTGTGCGTTTTCGCGATCTGAATAACCAGGAAGAGCATATCCGCACGCTGGTGTATCCGGCATCGCTACAAGACAGTAACGAACAACTTTCCGTGATGGCTCCGCTGGGCGCGGCATTGCTGGGGCTGCACGTCAATGATGAAATTAGTTGGAAGCTACCAGGTGGGGATGAAGCCCGCATTACTGTGTTAGAACTGCTGTACCAGCCAGAAGCAGCCGGTGAATATCACCGCTAACACTATTACCAAAGCCATTGGCGTTACCGCCAGGCGGTAAATGGACAAGCCCCGAATCACTGACTCAAGTCAGTGATTCGGGTGAAAGGGATTATTAACGATACTTTTTATGGTAGGTATCGCGGGTCGGTTTAAAGTCTTGCGCTGCTTTTTTAGCTTCATCGAGCTTGCCTTGATTCGCTAATGCCAGCGCACCATCAATCTGCCCGATAAATAAGTCCAAACCATGACGGAAATCCTTCACCTCCGCGCTACCCTCGCCTTTACTCTTCAACTTGGTAGGTATGCCCTTTTGTGCATCCTGCGCCGCTGCACGCATCGCCTGCAAGCCTTGCTTCATCACATCAGTAGAGTCAGCCTTCAACACTTTGCCGTAATTATCAGCAATGGTTTCCATGTTATCAGCCACGCTGGCAGCCATCGCTAAAGTGCTGGCGCTGAGTAACACCGCCGCCATTAACGCCATCATTTTCTTACCCATGCTCACATTCCTTCTATACCCTTCTAACGTGGTGTTGCAGCAGGGTTTCGCAGCAAGACCAAATTGGGGATGGGATTATTGTTATTGAAATACTGATCATTAGTACATTGCTCACACTTAACATAGGCAATAGACACTGAAACTGACAATGATTTCTTGTAATCAATTAAGAAATGAGATGAGGGCTGAATAAAAATCAAAAAAAAAGCCAGCAACCAATGCCAGCTTTAGGTGTGAAGCTACACGATGTTATTCGCCCGCAATCTTCATCGCAGGTAATAAAACAGAGCCACACTGAATGTTACTGCGGGTTTCGATATCACTGCCTACGCTGACAATATTACGCAGCATATCTTTCAGATTACCGGCAATCGTTATCTCACTGACTGGATACTGAATCTCACCATTTTCAACCCAAAAACCTGCCGCGCCGCGGGAATAGTCACCGGTTACGGTACTGACTCCCTGGCCCATCAGTTCAGTTACCACCAAACCTTTGTCCAATTGCTTCAGCATCCCAGCGAAATCCTGCCCCTGACCGGCAATGCGCCAGTTATGGATACCACCAGCATGACCGGTACTTTGCAGCCCCAGTTTACGGGCTGAATAGCTGGTCAACAGATAGGTTTGCAGTACCCCATCTTTAACGATTTCCCGTTGTAAAGTACGCACACCTTCACTATCGAACGGGGTCGAAGCCAGACCACGCAGTAAATGTGGGTGCTCTTCAATAGTTAACCACTCAGGTAAAATCTGTTTACCCAAATGATCGAGCAAGAAGGTCGATTTACGGTAGATATTGCCGCCGCTGATCGCCGAAACCAAGTGACCAAACAAGCCGGTCGCCACTTCAGCGGCAAACAGCACCGGTGATTGCATGGTCGGCAGTTTACGTGGCGATAAGCGGGATAAAGTACGACGAGCGCACTCCTCACCAACCCATTCCGGGCTGGCTAAATCTTCCATCCGTCGGCCAATGGTATAAGCGTAATCTCGCTCCATATCACCATTATGTTCAGCGATAACGCTGCTGGAAAGCGAATGGCGACTTGAGCAATAGCTCTGTAACATGCCGTGGCTGTTACCAAACACCTTGATGCCATAATGGCTGTTAAAACTGCCACCTTCGGTATTGGTAATCCGCTTATCGGCCTGCAATGCAGCCTGCTCCGCCCGGGCGGCCAGCAAGATACCTTGTTCTGCATCCAAATCGCTCGGATGGAACAGGTCCAAATCAGGCGCCTCAAAAGCCAGCAGCGATTTATCTGCCGCGCCAGCGTAGGGATCAGGTGAAGTGTAACGAGCAATATCCAGCGCAGCCTGCACCGTGCGGGCGACTGCATCTGGATTTAAATCGGTGGTAGACGCGCTACCTTTACGCTGCTGGTGATAAACAGTAATTCCCAGCGCACCATCGCTGTTGAACTCCACATTTTCCACTTCACCAAAGCGAGTGCTGACACTAATTCCGGTGGTTTTACTTACAGCGACTTCGGCCGCATCAGAACCCACACGGGCCAATTCCAAAGCCTGTGCAACCGCTTGTTCCAGCGTTTTACGCTGTTCTGCAACTTGAGTGACTACTTTCATCAGTCTGCCATAATTAATGAGATAATCGTTCAGGAAAGAGTCGTAACACGACGACTTACACGGATACAATATAGAACGCCATGGTTCTGAGTCTATCAGAGATCTTTGTACTATTTCGCAGAAAGCCAACAACCTGCTACGATTAGCCTCTTTTTAAGGAATTTGACCATGAACAAACAGCCCGAAGATTGGCTAGATGAAGTCCCAGAAGATAAAGACGAAGATGACGATGAAATTATCTGGGTCAGTAAAAGTGAAATTAAACGTGATGCCGAAGCGCTGAAAGAACTCGGCACCGAGCTGGTTGAGCTGGGTAAAAATGCGCTGGAGAAAATCCAACTGGATGAAGATCTGCTGGCAGCCGTTGAACTGGCACAGAAAATCAAGAAAGAAGGCCGCCGCCGCCAGATCCAGTTAATTGGTAAAATGCTACGTGCCCGTGATGTAGAACCTATCCAAACCGCATTGGATAAGCTGAAAAATCGCCATAACCAACAAATCTCGCTGTTCCACAAGCTGGAAATGCTGCGTGACCGTTTGGTTGAAGAAGGTGATGTCGCGATCCCTACGGTGTTGGATCTATATCCAGATGCGGATCGCCAACAACTGCGTAGCCTGATACGTAATGCCCAGAAAGAGAAAGCCACTAACAAGCCACCGAAATCATTCCGTCAGATCTTCCAATATCTGCGTGAACTGTCTGAAAAGCAGCAATAATCGGGCGGGGCCGGGTCTGACTCGGCTCCCGACTCAAGAAGGCTAATTCACACTATATTGAAACACAGGCTGCCTGCTAACTCCTCTTCCGCTTCCTCAAGCAGCAGCACAATCGCACCGAAGCGGCGTTTGTGGCGGTGATTGAAATGAATAAATTCAATCTCTACCGGTAAGGCTATCTCACCTGTGACCACATCCCACAGAGCATCCAGATTGGCGCCAAAATCTTCGCTCAGCGCAAATTTTTGGCAAAATGCGCGGTAAAATGCAGGAAGATCGGATATATGGTCAAAATCAAATACCACTTTTACCATCTTCTCACTCCATCCGAATGAAACGCTTGTAGTGATCCTGAGTTAGATAAATCAGGCCATCATTGGAGTACAGCAAACGATCGCTACCGCGATGCCCACAACGATAATTAACATCGGCTTCACGCCAGTTACGGCCTTTCGCCTCAGGCAGTTGGCGTTCACGGTTAGAAAAACGATCGCCGCCAATCGCTCTGCCTGGCAATACTTTACACAGATTGCCGTCTTTGGGATCCCAGCCCTGCGCACGCGCCTGCTGCTTGGTAAGGTAAAAATCCGGCAGGCGATGATGCACTTGTAGGTATTTAGCCACCTGCTGGTGCTGGGTCAATTGTTCAATCGATGCAGATGCCGATAAAGGTGGGCGTTCCAGATCCGCCGATTGACCGATATCACGCGCCGTGACACCGCCAATCCCCTGCAATGCCGCCACTGCCAGCAACAGTATTGCGCCCAGAATGGCCATAAGTCGTTTATTCATGGTTCTCCTTAACCCTCAGGCTGCCAATAACTGTTGTGCTGCTCATTGCGATAACCCATGCCCACGTTTTATTCACCAATCCAATTTATAAATTACCCAAATGCAGGGTTTTGACTTCCATAAACTCATCTAACCCCAGCACTGACCCTTCACGGCCAAGGCCAGACTCTTTAACACCACCGAAAGGTGCCAGCTCAGTAGAAACTGAACTTTCATTGACACCAATCATACCGCTTTCCAACGCATCTGAAACCCGGAATACACGTTGCAGATTCTGAGTATAGAAGTAAGCTGCCAGCCCGAACGGCGTGTCATTAGCTCGTTTGATAACTTCCTCTTCGGTTTTGAAGCGGAAGCAGGCAGCCAGTGGGCCAAATGTCTCTTCAGAGGCGACTTTCATCTGCTCATTAGCATCGGCAATAACTGTAGGCTGGAAGAAATTTCCCCCCAGTTGATGACGACTGCCCCCCGCCAGCAGGCGACCGCCCTTTTCAAGCGCATCTTTGACGTGATCCTCAACTTTCTCCAGCCCGGCGAGATTAATCAATGGCCCCATATTGACGTCTTTATCCATACCATTACCAACATTCAGTTTTTTAACCTCAGTGGCTAAACGGCTGACAAACTCGTCATACACACCATCCTGAATGTAAAAACGATTGACGCACACGCACACCTGCCCGGCATTGCGGAATTTACACGCCATCGCACCAGCAACTGCGGCATCCAAATCAGCATCATCAAACACGATATACGGCGCGTTACCGCCCAGTTCCATGGAAATTTTCTTCATGGTGGCTGCGGCATTACGCATTAAGGTTTTGCCAACTTCGGTTGAGCCGGTAAAGGAGATTTTACGCACTTCCGGGCTGGCCATGATGGCGTCACTGATGGCATGCGTATCGCCCGCAACACCATTGAGCACGCCAGCAGGCACACCGGCTTGCTCTGCCAATGCCAGTAAAGCAAAAGCGGATAACGGCGTGTTATTGGCCGGTTTAATCAATCCGGTACAACCGGCAGCCAATGCTGGCCCCAGTTTGCGGGTTAACATTGCCAGCGGGAAATTCCACGGCGTGATGGCCGCCACCACACCAACCGGTTCGCGAGTAGCCAGAATGCGTGCCCCCTCTTTGGCTGGCGGAATAATCTCACCATTGGCACGTTTGGCCTGCTCACTAAACCATTGAATAAAGCTGGCGGCATAGGCGACCTCGCCTAAGGCTTCTTTCAATGGTTTACCTTGCTCAGAAACCATTATCTCAGCCAATGATTGCTGATGTTCCATAATCAACAAATACCAACGCTGAAGAATTTCCGCCCGCTGCTTGGCGGGTGTTTTTCGCCAAGCGGGGAAAGCCGCACTGGCGGCCTTAATCGCTGCTTCAGTTTCTTGGGTACCCGATTTAGCCACTTTCGCCACCAACTGGCCGGTAGCAGGGTTATGTACGTCGAAAGTGTCCTGCGCCTGATGCCATTTACCACCAACAAAATAGCCGATATGGTACACACCGTCGCTGTGTCGTTGGTTTTGTAATGGATTGTGCAATGGATCGCGTAATAGATTTTGTGCTGACATCTTGTCGACCTCCTGAGGGAAAGGATGCCCCCATCAATGGAGGGCGAGGAAGGTTGCTTCACTATGAAGTATATACCCAAAGAACTTGGAGTTGCAGGTAGGCTGCCAGTGAACACATCCCGATGAGCTGACTCAGGTCAGTGATTCGGGTAAGTGAGCGCCGCTAACAACCCTGTGGTTTCAAGGACGAAGAGTATCGCTAGATAAGCGCACTCTGATAACGATGCAACATATCCGCCAACCGCTTTACCGGGCGGATAACAGAATCAGGCGATTGATAATCGACTAATTTTTGCTGATATTGATCTAATTCCTGTAGTAAACGGGCGAAGTAATAGCGCCGCTTCTGGTCATTTTTGGCATTAATAACCCGATCGGCGGTATAGCGGATCTGTTTGTGAAAAGCACTCAATTCAGCATTAACTGGGATCTCGGTGTTATTGAGCCGCTGATGGGCGATGATCAGCGTCAATGCCAGTCGATACTTATCAATATCACCGGGGAACATCATCAATAATTGATTCAGTTGTTGATACAACGCCGGTAGATGGTTTTCGCTGCGGCGGACTTTATTGGTGGTCAATGCCGATACCGCACTGTAAACAAAGCGGTTTAGCAAGGTTCTGCCGGTTCGGTCCTTGGCATTATCGCGGATCAACAACAGCACAATCAGAGAAACGAAACAGCCGACAATCTGCCCCAACGCACTGTCGAGGAACATACTGACATTAAACTCCATCGGGTTGCTCAACACCATGATATTGATAGTACTGGCCAATGTTCCCAGCGAGCCAAGACGGCGCTTTTGCACTTCGATACCAATAATAAATGCCAGTAATCCCAGACTGATGCACAGCAACAGCATACTTTGCTGGGTCGCAGGGATAATAAACATGAAATAGAGCGCCCCAATAGGCAGCGCCATAATCACCCCTAGCAGGAAGTCGATCGCCACCATCCGTGGATTGGGGGTGCGCATTGCCAGTGAGGTCACCACCGCAATCATGACCATACAGCCCGCCCCAGATGTCCAGCCAGTCCACAGCCAGAATAGGCCGCCGATCGCCGTAGCAATACCGGTACGCAAGCCATTGATCATCGCATGATGACCTTCGGCTGAAACATGTTTGATTGGCTCATCGCCGTCCAGAATACCCTCTTCCACCCGGCTGATACTGCTGTTGGTATGAATCCCTTTTGATAGCAATAAATAACGTGTCGCCGCCCCCACCCAACTGCTGATGGTCGCAGGGATCGCCGCACTGTGACTGCCGCCAATATATTGACGCAATTTCTTCATCTGCTGATGAATTTCAGCCGGCGTCTCTGCCGGTTCACTCAGCATCGCCTTCAGCTCGGCACTGAGTAAGTCGGGATGATTGATCAATACCAGATAGGTTTCGCAGGCTTGAGTGATCAGGGCTAATGACGCCGTGTGCAATACCCGTAAGCGGCGGTTACAGCGCTGCCAGCGGGAAGATTCCATCATCAGATAACTACGCATCCCATTCAGTGCCGTGGTATTTTTAACCAGATCATTCCAGGCCCGATCGATATCGTTTTTTTCTGCCGGACGAATACATAACTGCAATAATTTATATTGATCTACCAGCACCTTATCGACCAGACGATCAATATCCTGCTTGATCGATCGTGGTGAAAACAGCAGATCCGCCATCACCGCGCAGACGATCCCCAGCACAATCTCGCTACAGCGCTCGACAGCAAACTGCGGTGTCAGTAATGGCGTTTCACCGGTGGTGACAATGATAATCAGCGCAGTGTAACCCGCCAGCCCGAATGCGTAAGAGTTCTCAACCCGAACCAGTGAGGAGATCCAAGTACAAACGCCAGCCCACAAACAGCAAAGCATCAGGGTTAATACTGGTGCTCTGATAGTCAGAACGATGATAACCAAACCACCAATACAGCCGATGAATGTCCCGATAATACGTAACCAGCCTCGATGACGAATCGCACCAGAGAATGGCTCACCGCCCGCAGCAAATGCCGGGCCAGCAGCAACAATGGCCGCCGTCAGCACCGACCAACGTGGTGTTTCCAATTGCAGATGAAAGCCCAGAAACAGCGCGGCCACAATGGCAAAACTGAGTTTGAACGCAAAGCGCAGGCGAATAAATGTCGGGCTGTTCATCTTAACCAAACTCACGCAGGCGATGCATCAACTTAACAATCGGTGAAGCCTGATTAGGATTGCGATCAGTCGCCCCGGTTATCACCACGGTAGCCGTCGTCCCTGCGGGATAGGGATGCTGTTGATCTTCACTGTCCAAACGGATCTTCACCGGTACTCGTTGCGCCAACCGCACCCATTCCAGATTATTGTCAATCGTCGCCAACCCTTTGCTATCGACACTGCTGCTGCTGTTGGTGACACCGGCGGAGACACTGTCGACAGTACCGTGCAAAATACGGTTGCTGCCCAGTGGGGTGATTTCCGCCCGATACCCGGCTTTAACCCCCTCCAGCTTGGTCTCTTCCAAATAGGCCAAAATATAGAAAGTATCTTTTTTCACCAGTGCAACAGCGGTAGCGCCACGGTTAATAAACTCCCCGGCATGAACATTCAGATTCGTCACCCAGCCTTGTGCAGGCGCGCGCACGGTGGTGCGTTCCAGATCAAGTTTGGCTAAATCTCGTACCGCGATAGCTTTTGCCAACTGATGCCTGGCGGTTTGTAATCCGTTGTTGGACTGGTCAATTTCTTCTTGTGACATCGCCTGAATCCCCAAACGTTGCCGCCGGCCGGATTCACGTTGTTTCTCCGCCGCCAGTGTTTGGTAATAGGCCACATCGGCCTCGGCTTCAGCCAACGCCTGCTGGTAGCGCGGTTGGTCAATAACAAACAAAATCTGCCCTTTCTGCACCAGTTGATTGTCTTTTACCGGCACATCGGTGATCAAGCCACTGACATCCGGTGCGATAGCCACCACATCGGCAGTGAATTTGGCATCACGGGTCCAGGGTGATTCGGTATAAAAAGCCCAAACTTTGAAAATAGCGATAACCGCCAGTAAAACCACCAATAAGGTGATGCCGATACGGATTATTTTTAATGAAAAAGTACTCACGGCGACCTCAGGAAAAAAGACGGGATATTAAATAGAAAAGACAACAATACAGCGCGGTATTAAAGAGTGCTGGATGCCAGACAAACTCATAAATACCAGTAGGTTGTAGCACACGGCGCAAAACAAAGAACAGCGCCAGCGAAAGGAGCAACTCAAAAAATATTGGCGGAAAAGAGAGGCCAAATATCACCATCACCGGAAGCAACGTCATTCTGTAGATCCTTTCTATTATAGGGTGCCGGTGAACCAGCCATAAGACTAACTTGTAGGTTAAACTTAACTAAGCAACATGACTGTAACCTTAGCGAGGCGAGATAACACTTCGACAGCGTGGCTTGCAAACCTAAAACGATTCTCCCGACAGCAGTATATTAGCCTGCTTATTATCACCTTATCTACGATGTGTGATCTAAATCACTTTTAAGCTACAGTTAACAATCAAGCGTTAGCAATCAACTCAGGGTGAACCATGGAAAGACTAAAACGGATGTCAGTATTTGCCAAGGTGGTTGAGTGTGGGTCTTTTACTGGCGCCGCACGGCAGTTAGAAATGAGTGTGTCGTCGATTAGCCAAACAGTGTCAAAACTGGAAACCGAGCTGAATGTTAAGCTGCTTAACCGCAGTACTCGCCGCATTGGTTTAACTGAGGCAGGCCGAATTTACTATCAGGGTTGTCGGCGCATGTTGCAGGAAGTACAGGAAGTCCATGAACAACTCTATGCCTTTAACAACACCCCAACCGGAACCTTACGCATCGGCTGCTCATCGACGATGGCACAAAATGTACTGGCAACGATGACAGCAGAGATGTTGAAAGAGTATCCCGGCCTATCCGTTAATCTGGTCACCGGCATTCCGGCACCGGATTTAATTGCTGATGGTTTAGATGTGGTGGTCCGCGTTGGTGCATTACAGGATTCGGGGCTATTTTCACGCCGCCTTGGTTCCATGCCGATGGTGGTCTGCGCCGCCAAAAGTTATTTAGCACAACATGGTACACCAGAAAAACCCAGTGATATGACCAATTTCTCCTGGCTGGAATATAGCGTGCGACCAGACAGTAACTTTGAGCTAATCGCGCCAGAAGGTATTACCACGCAAATATCGCCACAGGGCCGCTTTGTCACCAATGACTCACAAACCATGATCCGTTGGCTTAACGCGGGTGCGGGTATCGCTTACGCACCGTTAATGTGGGTAATAGAGGAAATTAAACGCGGCGAGGTGGAAATACTGTTTAAAAAATACCATTCAGATCCGCGCCCAGTATATGCGCTCTATACCGAGAAAGATAAAATGCCACTTAAAGTTCAGGTCTGTATCGACTATTTGACCGAGTACTTTAAACGAGTGGCTGAGGTATATCAGGGATATCGCTGAATATACTATAGCTATTGGATGCCCAGTTGAGAACTAAACTGAGCATCCAACTACCAACCCCTACGCCGTGCCACCCACCGTCAGATTGTCTAACTTCAAAGTAGGTTGGCCGACGCCAACTGGCAGGCTTTGCCCCTCTTTGCCGCAAACGCCGACACCTTTATCCAGCGCCAGATCGTTGCCGACCATCGAAATCTGCTGCATGGCTTCGATGCCAGAACCAATCAAAGTGGCCCCTTTCACCGCACGGGTGATTTTACCTTTTTCGATTAAGTAAGCTTCGGAGGTTGAGAACACAAACTTGCCGGATGTAATATCCACCTGACCGCCGCCAAAGTTAGGCGCGTACAGGCCATATTCCACACTGGCGATAATCTCTTCCGGTGTCGATTTACCGGCCAGCATATAGGTATTGGTCATCCGTGGCATTGGCAAGTGCGCGTAGGATTCACGGCGGCCATTACCGGTCGGTGCAACGCCCATCAGGCGCGCGTTCAACTTATCCTGCATGTAACCTTTCAAAATACCGTTCTCAATCAGCACGTTGTATTGGCCCGGCACCCCTTCATCGTCGATGGCCAAAGAGCCACGGCGACCTTGCATGGTGCCATCGTCCACCACGGTACACAGTTCTGAAGCCACCAACTTACCCATTTGGCCGCTGAAGACTGAGCTGCCACGGCGGTTGAAATCACCTTCCAAACCATGACCGACCGCTTCGTGCAACAATACACCCGGCCAACCTGCACCTAAGACTACTGGCATAGCGCCAGCAGGGGCGGCAACAGCCGACAGATTTACCAGTGCCATTCTGACCGCTTCATTGGCAAAGTTATCAGCTCGCACTTCGCCATCCACAGTTTCGAGGAAGTAGTCATAACCAAAACGACCACCACCACCACTGGCACCGCGTTCGCGTTTGCCGTTGTCTTCCACCAATACGCTGACCGACAGCCGCACTAATGGGCGCACATCTGCCGCCAGCGTGCCGTCGGTGGCCGCGACCAGGATTTGCTCATAGACACCGGTCAAACTGGCACTGACTTCCTGCACCCGCTTATCAGCAGCACGGGCCACTTTATCGACCCGATGGAGCAGCGCAATTTTATCTTCGCGCGACAAGCTTTGTAGCGGGTCTAGCAAGGGATAAAGCGCCTGATAGTGAATCTCACCCAAGGTATGCACTTTACCGTTACCGTTATCACGCACAATACTGCGTGCGGCATGAGCACTTTGTTGTAAAGCATTCAGGGTGATTTGGTCGGCATAAGCAAAACCAGTCTTTTCACCGCTGACCGCGCGCACCCCCACACCCTGATCAATATTGTACGAGCCATCTTTGATGATGCTGTCTTCCAACACCCAGGCCTCGTGGTAGCTGGACTGGAAATACAGGTCAGCATAATCGAGGCGGCGTTCAGACAACTGCCCCAACACTGAGAACAAGTCCTGATGGTTCAGCTTGTTAGCAGCGAGTAACTGCTCACTGACAAACGAGAGGCTCATAGTTTTCACTCTTTAATTAGATGATGGTTTATGCGATGACGGCAACGGAGACGGCAGGAAGCGATTGTGCTGCAATACCGGCATCTGATTACGGATAATGTTCAAACCTGTGGTTTCAATTTTTACTTTTAAGGCAGCAACCGCATCTGGGTTCTGCCCTAATATTTTACCCCAGGCATCAACCGCCATAGTGTGGCCCCAGGTGCGGCGGGTGGCGCCATGACGCCCTACCTGTGCTGCGGCCAGTATCACGCACTGGTTTTCAATCGCCCGTGCGCGCAATAAAATCTCCCAGTGAGCTTCACCGGTCATTTTGGTAAAGGCCGCCGGCACCGAAATAATCTCAGCCCCCTGCGCCCGCAAAGCTTGGAATAAGCCTGGAAAACGTAAATCATAACAAACCGTCATGCCCAAGCGGCCTACCGGTGTATCAACCACCGTCAGTTGTTCACCCGGCTGATAAGTATCAGATTCACGATAGCGGCCATGAATATCGTTAATATCCACATCAAACATGTGAATTTTGTCGTAACGAGCTTTAAGTTCGCCCTGGTCATCAAACAGCAAGCTACTGGTAGTGATAAGCTCCGGTGACTCGCGGCTTATCATCGGCATGGAGCCCACTTGAATCCACACTCCGTAATGGCGTGCCATCTCGCGAATTTGCTGTTGCAGCGGCCCGTCATTATGTTGCTCGGCATGGTGTCGATAAGAGGCAGCATTGGCAAATAACAGTGCATTTTCCGGCGTCATAACCAGTTTAATACCAGAGTTTAACTGTTTGATCTGCTGCTCAATTTGAGCCAGATTGTCACGGGTATTTTCACCGCTGCATAACTGCAATAATGCAACATTGGCATTTTTCATGGCGCCTTACTCTCCTTTAGCTGGCGTAATACTTCATGGATGGTTGGTTGATCCAAGCTACCGGTAATCTGGTAACGAATCAGCGAAACCTTGCTCCATAATGGCCCTAATATCTTCGAGGCAGCAAATACCGCAGCCCCAACCACTGGGTTGATCGCAAAGGCTGTTGCGACGCCGACAGTGGCAGAAATCTCTGGTGTAATAACCGCTTCCATGGCTATCTGGCGTTTAACCAAGTCCACATTACCACTCATGGCAATATCGGCCGCCAATCCATCCACCACTAAATCATTGGTGTGCATTACACCATTGTTAATATTGGCCGTGCCCCGAATAGAATCAAACGCAAAGTCACGACTAAACGTATCACTAAAATCAAGCTGGAGCTTACGTAATAGTGCGTCAAAGCTGACCAAACGCAGTAACTGACCGGCGCGCCCACCACCGAGATCGCTCAGTTGGCCTCTGCCCAATCTACTCTTTAATGTCCCATTCAGGGTATTAATCTGTGGCTGCCACGGGACTCCACGCCAGTTAACATCGGCATTGATATCAAAAGAGGCATCTTTTATCGGTGTTGTCAGGCCGAAGAATGAAATGGTTTCATCGATCTTCGGCCCGCTCAGCGCGATATTAAGCGCGGTTTTATCGCCATTGCTGTCTTGCTGCCATTGGCCGGAAACTTTAGCCCGCCCATTGCCAGCCTCAATCAAGCCGTTAGTTAACGTCAGCACCGAGCCTTTCGGCGTCAGATCTGCGTTAATACGCCCAACATTTTGCCCCAGAATCCAACAAGATTTGCAGCGTAATTGCAGCGCAGGCCAATCACGGAACGAAATTTTACTGGCAGTTTGTGGCTCCTGCAACGCAGCTTGCGCCAGGGGATCTTGTGCTTCGTGCGTGGTCCATTGCGGGTTGTAATAAAGATAATCGATATCAGCATGCCATGGCCCATGTTCGGCCATCAGCAGGCTACCATCCACTTCCTGACCTTTTGCCGTGACGTGAGCACCGGTTAATAATGGCTCAACCAGCAGTGTCAGTTGGTGCCAAGCCTGCCCACCAACCAAAAGCTGTGGCGTCTGTAAAGTCAGCCGGGTAGGAAGTATCACATTGGATTTATTGCCTTTTATTTTTGCTGGTACTGATGCGCTAAAAGGTGTGCTGACACTGGTAAACTGCGGTGCCAGCAACGCCAACCAACTCTCACCATCCAGTGCCGGTAGTTTAAGGACCAAACCTTTATCCTCCGGCAGTGACGGGACTTTTTTGCTGTCGGATTGCCAGATAGCCCGCGCCAGCTCTACTTGTTCTTTTTGCAACAACCATTGGCTGTTGAATGTATTGTTGCTGCCAGCACTGCCGGAGAGGGTAAACGCCTCCAGCCCCCCCACCACCTGTACATGCATGGGTAATGCCTGGCCACTTGTTTTATCTAGTGGAGCAGGTAAGTGACTGCTTACTTTCTTCAGGTCAGCCGTCAGATCAATTTTATAGTCTGGCTTGCCATTTTTCGGTAATTGTACGGCGACTTTGCCTTGCCAATTGGCGCTACCACTGAGCAATTTCGCGACATCAGCGGGAACGCCGGGCAACTTGGCCGGTAACCAGTCACCACGCAACCCAACATTCACCAAAAAGTTTTTTGGCTGCTCTTGCGTAGTGAAATCAACCGTCAATGGCTGCCCAAACCAGTTAGCGGATAAGGTATCGCTATCAAGATTGCCATCGTTGAAGCGGAACTTGCCACTGATGTTTTCCAGTTGGCTTTGCAATGGCTTCACCAACAAGCTGTTGTTATTGAGCGTCACTTCGCCGCTGGCGTGGGTAATACGGTCTTCTTCCAACGGAATATCCAAATGTAAGCGCCCACTAACTTTACCGCCGACTTGCAGCTCTTCCAGAGTTTCCGCCACAGAATCATGCAGTGGTGTCTCCGTAAAGTAGTCATGAATATCACGCCCTTCGCCAACCACTTCGGCGTCGACATACAGCTTTTCTTTCAGATAGTCAGGGATAATCGCGCTGATATTACTGCCAGTGACCTTACCCAACATCGCGTGAGGGGCATCCATCCACAAACCTTCGTTGAGGAAATTGAGGTCGATTGCCAAATTCTCTAACGCAGGCCAATCTGGTTGGAATTGGAAGGTGGCATTACGCAGTGGCACATAAACCTGGAACTGGCCTTCTTTATGTTTATAAGGAAAATCATGAGGATTGCCGTTATAAATAAGTGTTGCGTTGTCTACCTGCCCACCCTGTAACGCCTCGGTCAGATAATCTGCCAACTTCTTACCCATCAGCGGTTCAGGGAAATAGCGCCATGCATCGGCCGCATCATACAGGCGGATGCCGGCCAGGATTTTCAGCCATGGCTGCCCAATATCGGGTTGCTGATAGTGGAAGCTGCCGTTGCCCCACAGCGATTTAGCTCGGACATCGAGCTGGTCACTCCACAGTTCCCAGCCTTTATCATCAATCTGCCAGTTGACTGCACCACTGGCCTGACTAACTTCCAGCGGCGCGCGGAACATATCACCATAAGGTAATAGGCTGTCTTTGAGATTGATATCCAACCGCCCACGCGCTGCGGAACCACTCAGCGCACCGGCAAAATTATTAACCCCCGGCAACAAATCCCATTGTTGCCAACTGATATTGTGCCATTTAGCCTGAAAACGGGTTTTTTCTGGTTGGCTGATAGGAATGTCCAATGCCAGTGCATCAATATTCCCTTGTGGCCGCAAATCCGCCCAACGATTCATCAGCTCAGGGGTAAAAAGTGACAAGGTCGGTAACAGTGGCCCCACCCGCTCCAACTGAATATTGGCGGCGCGAATGCGTAACTCCTGGGATTGGTCTGGGCCAATAAACTGCGTGTTCTCCGGTAACCACAGGGCAGATAAATGCCCTTTAGGCCATGCCTGACCATCGGTTTTCAGTCTTAGCTCCGGCGCATCAACCTGCCAGCCACTACCCTGACGGCGGCCTTCCAACACAAAATCATCTACCGCCAACTGATGTGATTTGCCCGCGACAGTCCAATTGGCCTGCCCCTCACTGAGTAACACATTGCCACTGTAAATAGTGCCACTCTTGATACTCAGCCAGGCCGCCAGACTAAATTCCGCATTGTCCAGCCCGGTATTGGTGTGCAGCCAGCGGCTGATCCACGGTTTCAGGTCGATCTTGTCGGCCTGCATATAGACCATGCCATTATTGAGGATGCCCTGATTATCGTGTAGATCCATCCGCACCTGCACCACACCGTGCTGACCATTAATGGTCGACAGGCTGATCTGCCCCTCGGCGCGATGCCGGTTCCGGGAGTTAAGCCAAGTGAGTTGTGGAATCTCTAATTCAGCGCGCGGGCCAGATGGGGTGAGGAATGAGACACGACTGTTACGCAGATCAAAGTGATCTAATTGACGCAGGAAGATATCAGTCAGATTACTCGCTTCAAGATTGCGGCTGCTGTTTTGCTGCATATCCAGTGTGGTGTTCAAATCTAACTGTAACTGATAGAAGGTCATATCGCGGAACTGCCAGCGCCAGTGCAACAGTGACTGCCACACATCAAGCGCAAGGGTCACCCGCTGCACCTGCCAATCGGCTTTCGGCAATTTAGCGCGAATATCGCGCAATTCCAACGTTGGGCCGAACGGTTCCCACGATCCCTGCATGAACCCCACTTCCAGTGGAATACCGCTGATGGACTGAACCTTGGCCACGATTTGCAGACGATAGTCGTTGATGAGAGGCAGCATCATGCGTAGCCCACTGACCAACAGTGCCACCACAACAATCATTGTGGCGCCTGTCGCAAATATTATCCTGGGCAGTCGCCTCACACATCTCTCCTTGCTATCCGCTGCAAGTGTGGCAGCGGGAAATCTTACATCATCACCACATCAAACTGTTCTTGGTTATACAGTGGTTCAATCTGCACTTTGACCTGCTTGCCGACGAAGATCTCCACTTCAGCCAGAGCATGCGACTCCTCACCTTTCAGTGCTTCTCCTACCGCTGGAGACGCATAGACCAGGAAGCGATCAGAATCGTAAGCGTGGTGCACTCGGACAATTTCACGCAATATCTCATAGCACACGGTTTCTACCGATTTAACGGTGCCACGGCCACGGCAGGTTGGACATTCGTTGCATAAAACATGCTCGATGCTCTCCCGCGTGCGTTTGCGGGTCATTTCGACTAAGCCTAGCTGAGAGAAACCATTAATACTGGTTTTTACCCGATCTTTACTCAATGCCTGTTCTAATGAATGCAATACACGACGACGATGCTCTTCATTACTCATATCAATGAAATCAATAATGATAATCCCCCCCAAATTACGCATGCGTAGCTGGCGGGCAATGGCCTGAGTGGCTTCAATATTGGTATTGAAAATAGTCTCGTCGAGATTACGATGCCCCACAAAAGCACCGGTGTTGATATCCACGGTGGTCATGGCTTCAGTTTGATCAATAATCAGGTAACCACCTGATTTTAGCTCAACTTTACGTTCCAATGAGCGCTGGATTTCATTTTCAACATCGTAAAGATCGAAAATTGGCTGTTTGCCCGAGTACAAATCCAGTTTTGCAGTCATTTCAGGAATGTATTCGCTGGTAAATTCCACCAGCAGGTCATAAGTCAGCTTGGAGTCGATTCGGATTTTATCCAGTGCCGCACCGGCAAAATCACGCAGTACACGTTGCGCCAGTGCCATCTCGCCATACAACTTATATTTGGTGATATTGCGTTTCTTCCGCTCCTGGACTTTAGTCCACAGGCGCTTGAGGAAGGCAGCATCGGCTGATAGCTCTTCTTCGCCAATTCCTTCAGCGGCAGTACGGATAATAAAACCGCCCTGTTCATCGCAGTAAGCCGCCACGGTTTTTTTCAGGCGTTCGCGTTCGACTTCACTTTCAATTCGCTGCGACACCCCAACATGGGCCGCTCCTGGCATGAGTACCAGATAACGAGAGGGTAGAGTGATATCCGTGGTCAAACGTGCGCCTTTGGTGCCGAGGGGGTCTTTCACCACCTGCACCATTAAATCCTGTCCCTGGCGCACCAGTTCAGCGATATCGCGCACATTGAAATTTTTCTGTTCATCCCCGGCCACGCATTCGGTGTGGGGCATGATATCGGAGGCATGGAGGAAGGCGGCCTTATCCAGACCAATATCGACAAACGCCGCTTGCATGCCCGGTAAAACCCGGCTGACACGACCTTTGTAGATATTACCGACGATCCCTCTTTTCGCTTCTCGCTCAATGTGTATTTCTTGCAAGATGCCACCATCAATGTAGGCAACTCGCGTTTCAGACGGTGTGATATTGACCAGTAATTCAGCTGTCATGTATTCCTCTCACATTACGTAGCGCAATGAAATTACTTAGTAATTCATGGGTTTCTACCAACGGCAGCCCCACTACGGCATGGTAACTGCCGGTAATGGTTCTGACGAAACAACCACCTTTCCCCTGAATACCGTAAGCGCCCGCTTTGTCCATGGGTTCACCGGTAGCAATATAGTCACTGATTTCCAACTGGGATAACACACGAAATGTCACATCTGTCACCACCATGGCAGATAATACATCTTGCCGATCAGCCAGAGACACCGCAGTAATCACCTGATGTTGCTGACCGGACAGCGCATTCAATATTCGCTGCGCATCGGTTTTATCCCGTGGTTTTTCTAAAACTTGCCCATTTAACACCACGATGGTATCGGCCCCTAATACCGGCAGATCCTGTGGTGCGACCTTCACCCCAGCCTGAGCTTTCTCCAACGCTAAGCGCCGGACATACTCTTGCGCACTCTCCTCTGGATGGCGTTGCTCTTCGACCTCGGTTTTCAGTACCTCAAAAGGGACATCAAGCAGGGCCAGTAATTCACGGCGACGCGGAGAGCCAGAGGCAAGATACAGGGCAGTCATGGGTCTTAAGTCCTTATTGCACCGCAAATTGGCGGCGAATTTTACGCATTAACAAGAATAGCCAAGGCCACAAAATACCGTTAATTACACTACTCCAGAATACTTCTGGGCGGAATGAGACATTAATCACTAAAAACTCAGACCAGAACACCACGACATCCATGGTGAGTGAAAGCAGCATCACGATGAGTGCCTGCTGCCACAGTGCCATATTGCGGAATAGTTGAAACTTAAAAGCGACCAGATAAGCAATAATACTGAGTGCCAGCGCTCGAACCCCAAGTGTTGAACCCAAAATAAGATCCATAATCAGCCCGAGAACAAAGCCGGTGCCAACATTCACACGGTGGGGTAATGCCATCACCCAATAAATTAATACCAATGCCAGCCATGACGGTCGGAACATATAAATCTGTTCCGGCCACGGCATAATTTGCAGCACCATGGCAATCAGGAAGGATAACCAGATAACCCAACGGCCATTGCTGCTGTAACGGTTCATGGCGATACTCCCGGCGCAGTCACTGCTGTTGGTGTGGCGGTTGTAGCGGCCGATGGTGCCGGTGGCCCCATAGCATCTGCGGCAGGCAGCACTTGTGACATCATCGGAGCCAGTCGTTCATTGGCTACGCGGCGAACTTCAGTTGGCGGCAATGGCATCTCGCCATTACGGTCGGCCCCCCACAATAACAACAAGTAGCGTAGGCGCTGTAAATCAGCGGTTGGTCGAGCCTGAATCACGGTATAAGCCCGCTGATTATCAACTTTGACAGAAGAGACCACCGCGACCGGATAACCTTCAGGGAAACGTCCACCTAACCCGGATGTCACTAATACATCACCAACGCGAATATCTGTATTACTGGGTAAGTGCTCTAGTAATAAATCATCGGTACAGCCACTCCCTGCGGCAATCACACGAATATCATTACGCAGCACCTGAATCGGTAGCGCATGGGAGGCATCACAAATTAATAATACACGGCTGGTTAGTTTACTCACCGCGACAACCTGGCCGACGACACCACGGTCACTGATAACCGGCTGGCCTTCGTATACCCCGTTGTTAGAACCTTTATCGATAACCACCTGATCACTGTAAGGATCTGTCCCGCTGGACATCACCTGCGTGACCATTTTTTGTTCATCCTGACGCAAAGGAGAACCCAGTAATTCACGTAAGCGGTTATTTTCCTGCTTAAATTGCCCGAGCAACTGAAGATCAGTATTTTTAAGCAACAACTCTTGGCGTAATGCACGGTTTTCCAACTCTAGCTGTTCACGGGTAGCCAGAGTTTCAGAAACGTTGTCGAGAACTTTGCGTGGCCCATTGGCCAGAAAATAGAAAGGGCTAACGGCAGTGTCCATATAGGTACGTATTTTGACAAACGTGCCCAATCGGCTATCAGCGATAACCAAAACAATGGCTGCAAGAACGGCAAAGAACAGTCGCAATTGCAGGGATGGACCCCGGCTAAAAATCGGCTTCATAAATTATGCGTATTCCTCGACGACAAAAGGAGGCGCTAAATCGGACGAATTTATCCTTCTTACGTTGAGTAAGCTGGATATCGATTCATCTGATCTAGTTCTCCTCCTTTTTGGCTGACTATTATTCTTCGCTGAACAAATCGCCGCCATGCATGTCGATCATTTCCAACGCTTTGCCACCGCCGCGAGCGACGCAGGTCAATGGATCTTCTGCCACCACTACCGGAATACCGGTCTCTTCCATCAGCAGGCGGTCCAGGTTACGCAGCAATGCACCACCACCGGTCAGCACCATACCGCGTTCAGAGATGTCAGAGGCCAATTCTGGCGGACACTGTTCCAGCGCAACCATTACCGCGCTAACGATACCCGTCAGCGGCTCTTGCAGCGCTTCAAGGATCTCATTGGAGTTCAATGTAAAGCCACGAGGTACACCTTCAGCAAGGTTACGACCGCGCACTTCAATTTCCAGAACTTCATCACCCGGGTAAGCAGAACCGATGCTGTGCTTGATACGTTCGGCAGTCGCTTCACCAATCAATGAACCGTAGTTACGGCGCACATAATTAATGATCGCTTCATCAAAGCGGTCGCCACCGATACGGACAGAAGAAGAGTAAACTACGCCGTTCAGAGAGATAACGGCCACTTCTGTGGTACCGCCACCAATATCCACAACCATCGAACCGGTTGCTTCAGAAACCGGCAGCCCGGCACCAATAGCCGCAGCCATAGGCTCTTCAATCAAAAACACTTCACGAGCGCCAGCGCCCTGAGCGGATTCACGGATCGCACGGCGCTCAACCTGAGTAGCCCCGACCGGTACGCACACCAATACACGCGGACTTGGGCGCATAAAGCTGTTGCTGTGAACCTGCTTGATAAAGTGTTGCAGCATTTTCTCGGTAACAAAGAAATCGGCAATAACGCCGTCTTTCATTGGGCGAATAGCTGCGATATTGCCGGGGGTACGCCCAAGCATCTGTTTGGCATCATGGCCCACAGCCGCAACGCTCTTCGGTGAACCGGCACGATCCTGGCGAATAGCAACCACTGAAGGTTCATTCAGTACAATGCCTTGTCCTTTAACATAAATAAGGGTATTGGCGGTACCCAAGTCGATGGACAAGTCGTTGGAAAACATGCCACGAAATTTCTTAAACATAACGAAAGGATAATCCTGCAAGCTGGGGGCGGAAAATAAAATCCGCCTACTTTACCAACCACACGAAGCAGCGACAAGGCGCAAAAACGTCCTGATTCGGTGAAAAAGTAGCTGCGTTGTTGACATCTCGTTCCATCACGAACCCATATCGCTTGAAAAGGTTGAATAAACCCTCGGCACAACACAGATTCTGCGTAACGACCGGCGTAACACAGCACATAAAATCTAACATTTAACCTGATTCTCGTCGGAAGTAAGCGCCCACCAACGATTTACGGAAATGACTGGCACATTCTACGTTAATTTTTGCTCAACGATCAGGCTAAACATAGCCCTAATACGAATATTTTTTCTTTCCGGGGTTCAAAAGTGTTGGCGGAGCAAAAAAATTGCCCTGTCCACCATAAATCCCCTTATCCTTCAGCGTTTGCCATTCTTCACGGGTAAGCACTCCTGCGGCAAAAACTTTTGTATCCGTCCCCGCACAGGCACCGGTCAGACTTTCCACAAACAACTGATTTTCATAACGTAAATTAATGCTTCTTACTAACCCAGGATGAAGTTTAATCATTTCAACCCGCAGTGATTTGATGTAAGAGGTGCTAACAACCGTTAATCCGGCCTGCGACACCATCACCTTGCAGCCCACGCCAAGCAATAAACGCATCATCGGACGGATTTGGTTGATATGTTGACACACATCTGCCTCTGCAAGTTCAAAGATAATTCGCTTTCTATCAGACTTTCTGCATTGTAAGAGCGTATCACGCAGCCAACGCTGGAAAGAACGCTGCAATAATGAATCAACGCAGATAGAAAATGCCAGAGTTTCGTCCGGCCATAAAGCTAATAAAGGAATTATCCGATCAATTTTTTGACGGTCATAACGCTCAGCCAGACCGAGCAACTGCACTAATGGTGTAAATTCAGCAGCCAACAACTCTTGCTCACCATCATATATACGGCTGATTATTTCACGGTGATGAATTTTACCGTCAACAGTAATCACCGGCTTCTGATAAAGCCTTGGCCCGCCGTTAGCCAGCGTCTGCTCCAGTAAAGTGCGCCATTTGACACTACCACGCCCTTTTTCTGACACTTGAGTATCGAATACATACCAGCCATTCCCCCCATACATCGCCGCATTTTTAGTCGCTTGTCCAGCATTATCCATAATCTGTTCAACGGACTCACCACTGCGATACGCCACAATCCCCATATGCAGCAATGATTCGCGGTCAATAACATGGGGTTCAGGTAACGCCCCGACCGCATGAACCAATTGGGCAGCCATAACATCGGCATCTTTCAGCGTCTTATGGGGCAGCAAAATCGCGATATCACTCTGATGGTAACGCGCTAATAGTGCAGAGGGATGACGAGCAACAAAAGAAGAAAGCAAGTTAATCAACGAATGCATCAGTTCTTGTACCTGCTGATGGTCATCCGTATCATTTAAACTATCAAAATCAGGCAACTGCACCATGATTACTACCCCATGGGCGCCCTCTTCCTCCAATTGGGTAGTCAGTTGATTATCAAAAAACTGGCGATTACTGAGACCGGTTTTGGCATCTCGGGCGGCAAAAGCGCGAATCAGTGTATCAACACGGTTACGCTCCTCCCTCACCTCTATCAATTCGGCCAATAGCCGATCAATGGCACGACTGGCGCAAGGCGGCCATTCATGTCCGTCGCTACTGATAGCATATTCACGTTCGCCGTTAAGAATACGCCTCGCTCGGCGCTCCAGTTTTTCCTGGCCTGCGGTCTGATCACGCAACCAACGAAAACTTAGCAGTAGCATCATGGCAATCACCACAACCACCAGCGATAAAACAGCCGCAGCGTACAGAGAGCGGGCGTAGCTGCTCAAAGGGTCAATATAGGTGAAATGCATCGAAGCCCCGGGTTGATGCAGCATCGGTACCACCAGGTTGCGGTGCCTGCTTTCGCTATTCCAGGGTGTATAAATTGCAGGGAGCTTGAGATGATATAGCGTGTTGGCTTGATCCTGAATGCTAAGCTCCACCACACCAACTGTTCGCATCATAATAGGCAGCCACTCTCGCGCTTTATCCGCCGGTTGCAGCAGAAGCGACTGATCATAAGCTGTCACGATACTTTGGAGACGATGCTCCATTTTTTTCTGGCACAAATAGAAGAAACTTACCGTGCTACCCAGTAGCACTAAGCACATAGCCGAGACGACCAGTAGCGTCATAAACGCAGAAAGTTTGGTTGTAAATCGCATCCCTTAGCCTTGCGAAGCGCAATTAAGTGAAGAAAAGTCCTCATTTCCCTTGAGGAGCACACTATATGACAAAAATAGGCTATAAAACTGACTTTTTACTTCATAATGCGACAATAACACAATATTTTCGCCCCTTTCCCTGATGTTCGATTAATCCCTCTTCAAAGGATAGCCATGATAAAAATCAATGAATTGATTTTTGTTCTTGATCAGGCTCGAAGGTTGCTGTTACCGCTATATTAGCTCACTCTTAACCCATCCCTTTTTTGAATTATCCACACTATTTATAACCAACGTTATTGGCGTTGCAGAAAAATATATCGGGAGAGTGATACATGCGAGCACTTGTACTTGAGCAAATTGAAGGCCGTACTGTCGCCGAAGTGCGTGAAATATCGCCCTCGCAATTGCCAGCCGGTAATGTCACGGTTGATGTCAATTGGTCCAGCCTGAATTATAAAGACGCGCTAGCCATCACCGGTAAAGGGAAGATTATCCGCGAATTCCCTATGGTTCCAGGCATTGATTTTGCTGGCACTGTTCACAGCAGTGAAGACCCACGTTTTCATATCGGTCAGTCAGTGTTACTGACCGGCTGGGGGGTGGGCGAAAATCATTGGGGCGGTTTAGCCGAGCAAGCGCGTGTTAATGGCGACTGGCTGGTCCCCATGCCTGAAGGATTGGAACCCCGAAAAGCCATGATTATCGGTACCGCAGGGTTCACCGCCATGTTGTGCGTCATGGCTTTGGAAGACGGTGGTGTCACCCCTGAAAGTGGCGAAGTGGTGGTCACCGGGGCCAGTGGTGGCGTAGGTAGCACTGCAATTGCCTTACTGTCGGCGCTCGGTTACCAGATTGCGGCGATCTCGGGTCGTGACAGCAACAGTGACTACCTGAAAAGTCTCGGTGCGCATCGGGTGCTCTCCCGCAATGATTATCTTGATGCGTCGCGCCCACTGGAAAAACAGTTGTGGGCTGGTGCAATCGATACTGTCGGCGACAAATTGCTGGCCAAAGTGCTGGCACAGATGAATTACAACAGCACCGTTGCCGCCTGTGGCTTGGCGGGTGGCTATACTCTGCCCACCACCGTGATGCCATTTATTCTGCGCAACGTGCGCTTGCAGGGCGTGGATTCGGTGATGACACCTCAACCGCGCCGCCAGCAAGCCTGGCAGCGGCTGCTGAAAATCTTACCTGACAGCTTCTATCAGCAGGCATCACAGTCCATCACGCTGGCAGATGCGCCAACTATCGCCGCACGCCTGCTGGCGAATGAAGTCACTGGCCGGACGTTGGTTAAAGTTCGCTAATTATTGATTTTACAAAAGTCACCGGGTGGATATTGCTACCACCCGGCCCTATCACTCCGCTCTCAGAAATTTCATATTTTTCCCAGCAGCCTCGCACTTGTGTCCATAAGCCGCCATGATTAATACCATAATGGTCAGTATGACTCCCCTGTCCGATGGAGTAGGTCTATGCACAACTTGTTCTCTCATTCAAAAAATAGTCTCCGTGGTAGCAGTACCAAACCACGCAAGCTGACCGAAGCTGACGTCACGCCGGAAAGTATTTTCTATCAGCGCCGCAAGGTGTTGCAGGCGTTGGGGATCACGGCGGCGTCACTGGCCTTGCCCACCGCGGCACAGGCCGACTTGTTGGCATGGTTTAAAGGCAATGATCGCCCTAAAGCGCCCTCAGGTAAGCCACTGGAGTTTACCAAATCAACGGTGTACCACCCGGATCTGGCGATGACGCCGGAAGAGAAAGTGACTGGTTACAATAACTTCTACGAATTTGGTCTGGATAAAGCTGATCCCGCCGCCAATGCTGGCACGCTAAAAACTGAGGGTTGGCAGATACGTATCGACGGTGATGTGGCTAAACCAATGACACTGGATATCGATGACCTGATAAAACGCTTCCCGCTGGAAGAACGCATTTATCGTATGCGCTGCGTCGAGGCCTGGTCCATGGTGGTGCCATGGATTGGTTTTGAGTTAGGGAAACTGCTCAAGCTGGTTGAACCGACCAGTAATGCCCGCTATGTCGCATTTCAAACGCTGTATGCACCGGATCAGATGCCGGGACAGGAAGACCGTTTTATTGGTGGTGGGCTAAAATATCCGTATGTCGAAGGCTTACGACTGGATGAAGCTATGCATCCACTCGCCTTTATGACTCTGGGGGTGTATGGCAAAGCCCTGCCACCGCAAAATGGTGCCCCGCTGCGGCTTATCACACCGTGGAAATATGGTTTTAAAGGGATAAAATCTATCGTTCATATTCGCCTGACCCATGATCAGCCGCCCACCACTTGGAACCTCAGTGCGCCTAACGAATATGGTTTTTATGCCAATGTGAATCCCCATGTCGATCATCCGCGTTGGTCGCAAGCTACTGAGCGTTTTATCGGCGCCGGCGGTATCCTTGATGTGCAGCGCCAACCTACTCTGCTGTTCAACGGTTATGCGGACCAAGTTGCATCCCTCTACCGTGGCTTGGATCTGCGGGAGAATTTCTGATGCGCCTGAGTCTACGGCAGATTAAAGGGTTAAAAGTGGCTATCTGGCTGGCAGCAGCGCTGCCTTTGCTATGGCTTATTTTATCGGTTAATCAGGGTTGGCTCAGTGCCGACCCCGCCAAAGATATTCAGCATTTTACCGGCCGCATGACACTGAAACTATTGCTAGCTACTTTAGTGGTCACGCCGCTGGCGCGTTATGGTAAACAGCCCCTGTTGATCCGCTGCCGCCGGTTATTAGGCTTATGGTGTTTTGCCTGGGGAACCCTGCATTTAGTCAGCTACTCCTTGCTGGAACTGGGCCTGAGTAATATTGGCCTGCTGGGGCGCGAGCTGGTCACCCGCCCCTATCTGACATTGGGAATTATCAGTTGGTTATTGTTACTGTCACTGGCAGTCACCTCCACCTTATGGGCGCAACGAAAAATGGGACCCAACTGGCAAAAACTGCATAATTTGGTGTATGTTGTCGCCATCCTTGCGCCAATTCATTATCTTTGGTCGGTGAAAACGCTTTCGCCACTGCCGATTATCTACGCCGTGGCGGCGGTTATATTGCTGGCACTACGCTATAAAAAATTTCGGCAATGGTGCCGTTAGTGGCCGGAACTTATCATGATTCTCCCCGTCATAAATAATGCTGAACGCACAGTTCGCACTCTTTTCTATTGAATATCTTCGCTGATAAGACCAGTATTTAGCTGCTAATTGCTACGATATCATTATAATGCCCGACCTTAGTACCGATCGCAGTGTCAAATTCGTCGTAAAAAGGTGACAAATCGGTGACATCAGGTTATTTTTTACGATGATGGACTAATTGCCGGAGATACCAGCACAATGTCGGATAAGTTGCACATTTTGCTTCTGAATGGCCCTAACCTGAATCTGCTTGGAACGCGTGAACCGGAAAAGTACGGTTACACTACATTGGCTGAGATTGTCAGTCAGTTAGAGGCTCAAGCTCAGGGATTGGATGTGGCGCTGTCTCATTTGCAGTCAAATGCAGAACACGCGCTGATCGATAGAATTCATCAGGCACGGGGTAATGCCGATTTTATCCTGATCAACCCAGCAGCGTTTACGCATACCAGCGTGGCACTGCGTGATGCATTGTTAGGTGTACAGATCCCGTTTATCGAGATCCATTTATCTAACGTGCATGCCCGGGAGCCTTTCCGTCATCATTCATATCTCTCTGATATTGCAGTTGGCGTAATCTGTGGACTTGGCGCAGATGGCTACAACTTTGCTTTACAGGCAGCGGTAAATCGCTTGTCAAAATCCAACTAATGCAACACACAAAGAGTACGGAATCACACTCATGGATATTCGTAAGATTAAGAAACTGATCGAACTGGTTGAAGAGTCCGGCATTTCAGAGCTGGAAATCTCAGAAGGCGAAGAGTCAGTACGTATCAGTCGTGCTCCCGCCGCACCAAACTACCCAATGATGCAACAGCCATATGCTTTTGCTGCACCACAGCAACAGCCCGCACTGGCTGCCGCCGTTGCACCAGCACCTGCTGAAGCGGCTGCACCAGCAGCAATCAGTGGCCATATCGTGCGCTCCCCAATGGTCGGTACTTTCTACCGCACCCCGAGCCCGGATGCTAAAGCCTTCATTGAAGTAGGTCAGAAAGTTTCTGCTGGTGACACTCTTTGCATCGTTGAAGCGATGAAAATGATGAACCAAATCGAAGCAGATAAATCCGGTACTGTAAAAGCCATTCTGGTTGAAAACGGTCAGCCGGTTGAATTCGACGAGCCTCTTGTCGTCATCGAGTAACGAGGCGTTCCATGCTTGATAAAATCGTAATCGCTAACCGTGGTGAGATTGCGCTGCGTATCCTGCGAGCTTGTAAAGAGCTGGGGATCAAAACTGTGGCAGTTCACTCTACTGCGGATCGTGATCTTAAACATGTGTTATTGGCTGACGAGACTGTTTGTATTGGTCCCGCGCCTTCTGTTAAAAGCTATCTGAACATCCCGGCAATCATTTCTGCGGCTGAGATCACCGGCGCGGTGGCTATTCACCCCGGCTATGGCTTCCTGTCTGAAAATGCTGATTTTGCCGAACAGGTAGAACGTTCAGGTTTCATCTTTATCGGCCCACGTGCCGAAACTATTCGCCTGATGGGTGATAAAGTTTCAGCAATAAGCGCGATGAAGAAAGCTGGTGTACCTTGCGTACCTGGCTCTGACGGCCCATTGACTGACGACACTACCAAGAATAAAGCCTTTGCCAAACGTATCGGTTACCCGGTCATTATCAAGGCATCAGGTGGTGGTGGTGGTCGTGGCATGCGTGTGGTTCGTCATGATAAAGATCTCGAGCAGTCCATCAACATGACCCGTGCGGAAGCCAAAGCGGCTTTCAATAACGACATGGTTTATATGGAAAAATACCTTGAGAACCCACGCCATATCGAAGTTCAGATTTTGGCTGACGGTCAGGGTAATGCTATCTATCTGGCTGAGCGTGACTGTTCTATGCAGCGCCGCCACCAGAAAGTGGTTGAAGAGGCACCAGCACCGGGCATCACCAGCGAATTGCGCCGTTATATCGGTGAGCGCTGCGCGAAAGCCTGTGTAGAGATAGGCTATCGTGGTGCAGGGACTTTCGAGTTCCTGTATGAAAACGGCGAGTTCTATTTCATTGAAATGAACACCCGTATTCAGGTTGAACATCCGGTTACCGAAATGATCACCGGTGTGGATTTGATCAAAGAACAACTGCGTATCGCTGCGGGCCAACCTCTCTCCATCAAACAAGATGAAGTGAAGGTACACGGCCACGCCGTGGAATGCCGTATCAACGCCGAAGACCCGAATACCTTCCTGCCAAGTCCGGGTAAAATTACCCGTTTCCATGCGCCGGGCGGTTTTGGTGTGCGTTGGGAGTCTCATATTTACGCCGGTTATACTGTGCCACCATATTATGACTCCATGATCGGCAAGCTGATCACTTACGGTGAAAACCGTGACGTGGCGATTGCTCGCATGAAAAATGCGCTGGCGGAACTCATTATCGACGGTATCAAAACCAACGTTGAGTTACAGCTGCGCATCATGAACGACGAAAACTTCCAGCACGGTGGCACCAATATCCACTATCTGGAGAAGAAACTCGGGTTACAAGAAACCTGATATTTCGCCCTCCATGCTGTTAGTCTTTTATATCAAGGCCGGTTAATCACCGGTCTTTTTTCTTTTGAGACTTTATTTCGACTTATCTATCTGAAGTTATTGGTGTTGTAGTCAAGCGGCAATCTAATGAAATCCGATAAGTAAATTCGGGTGGGTGAGAGCGGCTAACAATGCTGTCGCGCCAAGTACAAAGGTATTATTACCCACAGTAATGGGCGTGACAGCCAGGCAGCAAACGAACACATCCCGATGAGCTGACTCACGTCAGTGATTCGGGTGGGTGAGAGCGGCTAACAACGCTGTCGCGCCAAGTACAAAGATATTATTACCCACAGTAATTGGTGTGACAGCCAGGCAGCAAACGAACACATCCCGATGAGCTGACTCACGTCAGTGATTCGGGTGGGTGAGAGCGGCTAACAACGCTGTCGCGCCAAGTACAAAGATATTATTACCCACAGTAATTGGTGTGACAGCCAGGCAGCAAACGAACACATCCCGATGAGCTGACTCACGTCAGTGATTCGGGTGGGTGAGAGCGGCTAACAACGCTGTCGCGCCAAGTACAAAGGGTATGGGGAGAACAATGGAAACAAGATTCATACAAGCCCACAAAGAAGCGCGCTGGGCCTTTGGTTTAACATTGGCTTATCTGGCTGGCTGGATATTGACTGCGTATTTACCCGGTAATATCCCCGGCATGACTGGCCTCCCGGCTTGGTTTGAAGCCGCCTGTATTGCGCTGCCACTGGTGTTTATTGTGTTGTGCGCTCTGATGGTGCGTTTCGTCTTCCGCGATATTCCGTTGGAGGATGAGAATGCAAACTGATGTTGTCCTGCCATTAGTGGGCTATCTGGCAATGGTATTTGGCTTATCAATTTATGCCTATACCCGCCAAAAAACCGGAAGTTTTCTAAACGAATACTTTATCGGCAATCGCTCGATGGGAGGATTCGTACTGGCAATGACCCTGACCGCCACTTATATCAGTGCCAGTTCATTTATTGGCGGGCCGGGTGCTGCCTATAAGTATGGCCTTGGCTGGGTGTTATTGGCGATGATCCAGTTACCTGCGGTCTGGCTGTCGCTGGGTGTTCTGGGCAAGAAGTTTGCCATTCTGGCGCGCCGCTATAACGCTGTAACCCTCAACGATATGCTGTATGCCCGCTATCAGAGCCGATTGCTGGTGTGGCTGGCCAGTATCAGTTTGTTGGTGGCGTTTGTCGGTGCCATGACCGTGCAATTTATTGGTGGTGCACGTTTACTGGAAACTGCGGCAGGCATTCCTTACGATACCGGCTTATTAATATTTGGTATCAGTATCGCGTTATATACCTCTTTTGGTGGTTTCCGCGCCAGTGTATTGAACGATGCCTTGCAAGGGCTGGTGATGTTGATCGGCACTATTTTGCTATTGGTTGCAGTGATCCATGCCGCAGGCGGGTTGCATAAAGCCGTCGATACACTACAACATATTGATCCAGCGCTAGTTTCACCGCAAGGTGGTGACAAGATCCTTGATTTGCCGTTTATGGCCTCGTTCTGGATCCTGGTGTGCTTTGGCGTGATTGGCCTGCCACATACTGCCGTGCGCTGTATTTCGTATCGTGATAGCAAAGCGGTACATCGTGGCATTATCATCGGCACCATTGTGGTCGCCATCCTGATGTTCGGCATGCATTTGGCTGGCGCATTGGGCCGGGCTATCCTGCCGGACCTGAAGATCCCCGATCAGGTGATCCCGACACTGATGATCACCGTGTTGCCGCCCTTTGCTGCCGGGATCTTTCTGGCGGCACCCATGGCGGCGATTATGTCGACCATCAATGCCCAGTTGCTGCAATCTTCTGCAACCATCGTGAAAGATTTATATCTCAATCTGTGGCCAGAAGAGTTGAAGAATGAACGCAAGTTGGCGCGTATTTCCAGCTTATCGACGCTTATTCTGGGACTGTTACTGTTACTTGCTGCCTGGCGGCCGCCAGAAATGATTATCTGGCTGAATCTGTTGGCCTTTGGTGGTCTGGAAGCGGTATTCCTCTGGCCATTGGTGCTGGGGCTGTACTGGGAGCGCGCCAATGCTCACGGAGCCCTTAGCTCTATGATTGTCGGTGCGGTATGCTATACGGTATTGGCCAGTTTCAATATTAAGATAGCCGGCCTACACCCGATAGTGCCGTCACTGGTGCTTAATCTGCTGGCGTTTTATATCGGTAATCAGTTTGGCGACAGGGCTAGAGCGCGGCAGCCCGTGGTAGTTAGCGCTGATTAGAAACGATTAATTTATATCAGCTCAATTATATACCCAATAGATTTCAAGATGCAGGAAGGCGGCAAGCGAGGGCATCCCGATGAGCTTACACAGTCAAGTGATTCGGGTGGCGTGAGCACAGCCAACCCCCCTGCGACTTGAAAGATGAAGGGGATTGAGCTTTTGAGAGAAAAGTCATGCCTTGGATTCAACTAAAATTAAACACCACCGGCAATCAGGCCGAATCCCTTGGGGACGCATTGATTGAAAGTGGCGCGGTGTCAGTTACGTTTCAGGATACCCACGATAATCCGGTGTTTGAGCCGCTACCAGGCGAAACTCGACTGTGGGGCGATACTGATGTGATTGGCCTGTATGATGCTGAAACGGAGATGGCCGCAGTGATCGCCATGCTGGAATACAACCCGCAACTCGGTAAAGGCTTTATCCATAAGATTGAGCAGTTGGAAGATAAGGATTGGGAACGTGAATGGATGGATAATTTCCATCCGATGCGTTTCGGTGAGCGCCTGTGGATCTGCCCGAGCTGGCGTGATGTGCCGGACCCAACCGCGGTCAACGTGATGCTGGACCCCGGTTTGGCATTTGGTACCGGTACCCATCCAACCACCGCATTGTGTCTGCAATGGCTCGATGGCCTCAGCCTGGACGGTAAAACTGTTATCGACTTCGGTTGTGGCTCTGGCATCCTGGCAATTGCAGCGCTAAAACTCGGTGCAACGCGCGCTATTGGCATCGATATCGATCCGCAGGCCATTCAGGCCAGTCGTGATAACGCACAGCGTAACGGCGTTTCAGAGCGTCTGGAGCTGTATCTCGCCAAAGACCAGCCAGCAGACTTATCTGCTGATGTGGTGGTCGCCAATATTCTGGCAGGCCCCTTGCGCGAACTGGCGCCACTGATTAGTGTACTACCGGTAACCGGCGGTCATTTGGGTCTGTCTGGGGTACTGGCGACCCAGGCTGTGGGCGTCGCACAGGCTTACGAGGATAAGTTCACCCTCGACCCAGTGGCAGAGAAAGAAGAGTGGTGCCGTATTACCGGTATCAAGCAGTAAACGCGCAAAAACCGACTCCCCTGCCAGGGCTGTTAAACCTTAGCAGGGGCCATCACATCCCTTGCTGAGTTAGCATTTCTGGCAATCCACCACACTCTCTTTTTAATCAAAATGGGAGGTCTGACTCATTTCCATCTGTGCTTTATCATTGATTTGATGAATAAATCAGCACTTTCGACCAGACAGATGTAGCATAACTAGTCGATAATTGTGATGTTTAGGAGAAAATCCTGAAGCGCACAAATTAATCAATTTCAGTTAAAACCATGTTATATATGAATAAATAATTAATTAGCACAGCTTGGCGGGTATTTTATCGCTCTTTTTTCATCAATTGGTCAAAGTTTGGCCTTTCATCTGGGCGCAAAAATGCGTAATATACGCGCCCTTACGGACACAGTGTGGTCATTCTTTGTCTATGCGTATTGGACACTTCCAGCTTACAAATTGCCTGATTGCCGCCCCGATGGCTGGTATAACAGACCGCCCCTTCAGAGCGCTATGTCATGGCATGGGGGCTGGGATGACGGTATCTGAAATGCTCTCCTCGAATCCCGAGGTCTGGCGGACGGATAAGTCACGTTTGCGTATGGTTCATAGCGATGAGCCTGGGATTCGTACCGTGCAAATTGCCGGTAACGACCCGGATGAGATGGCAGCAGCAGCCAGAATCAATGTGGCTAATGGTGCACAAATCATCGATATCAATATGGGATGTCCGGCCAAGAAAGTGAATCGCAAGCTGGCAGGTTCTGCATTATTGCAACATCCTGATTTGGTTAAACAAATCCTCTCCGCGGTGGTTAATGCGGTAGATGCGCCAGTAACGCTGAAGATCAGGACGGGTTGGTCGACCGAACACCGTAATTGTATAGAAATTGCCCAACTGGCCGAAAATTGTGGTATACAAGCCCTGACGATTCATGGCCGAACCCGTTCTTGCCTGTTTAATGGTGAGGCGGAATACGACAGCATTCGGGCAGTTAAGCAGATTGTTTCCATTCCCGTTATCGCGAATGGCGACATCACTGACCCGCATAAAGCCAGAGCGGTGCTCGACTACACTGGGGCTGATGCTCTGATGATAGGACGTGCCGCTCAGGGAAGACCTTGGATCTTCCGGGAAATCCAGCATTATCTGGACACTGGGGAGCTGCTGCCACCGATGCCACTTGGCGAAGTGCAGCGCTTGTTAAACGGGCATATACGGGAATTGCACGACTTTTATGGTCCAGGCAAGGGATTTCGTATTGCACGTAAGCACGTCTCTTGGTATCTCCAGGAGCACGCCCCTAACGACCAGTTTCGGCGCACATTCAACGCCATTGAGGATGCCAGCGAACAGCTGGAGGCGTTGGAGGCATATTTCGAAAATCTTGCGTAAACAGAAAAAAGAGCTGACAGAACTATGTTCGAACAACGCGTAAATTCTGACGTACTGACCGTTGCAACCGTAAATTCACAAGATCAGGTGACTCAAAAGCCTTTGCGTGACTCGGTTAAACAAGCACTGAAGAACTATTTTGCTCAACTGAATGGTCAGGATGTGAGTGACCTGTATGAGTTGGTACTGGCTGAAGTTGAACAGCCATTGTTGGACATGGTGATGCAATACACCCGTGGCAACCAAACCCGCGCTGCCCTGATGATGGGCATCAACCGTGGCACGCTACGTAAGAAATTGAAAAAATACGGCATGAACTGATACTAGTCAGTTAAGTTGTTGTTTAAAAAGGCGTACTCCACACGGAGCGCGCCTTTTTTATTACGCAATCTCTACCCGATTGCGCCCTTGCTGTTTCGCTCGATATAGGGCTTCATCCGCCAGTTTGAGCGAATCTTCCAGCATACCCTCGCCATTCCAGTACGCCACGCCTAGCGAAATCGTAATAGGATGAATGTCCGATATCACCATCCTTTCTACATTTTGACGCAGCCGGTTGGCGACCTGTGTGGCCACATCCAACGTAGTACCCGGCAGCAACATCAGGAACTCCTCCCCTCCGCTACGACACAAGATATCCGTGTCACGGGAGCTATCGCGGATTTGGACTGCCAATTGCTTAATAACCTCATCACCAACGTCGTGGCCGTAAGCGTCATTAATCGACTTAAAGTGGTCAATATCCAGTGCAATAACCGAAAAATGCTGCCCAAGCTGTGAGATAGGCTCGAGGGTGATGGCCAATCCACGCCGGTTAAACAGGCCAGTCATGGGATCAGTTTGTGCCTCAAACTTCAATTTACCGATTTTCTTTTGCAACAAACTGATGCCAATCAATAGCGCCCGTTTGAGTTGGGTCGATTCGAAATACCAGGAAGGAATTTCCTTGATGCTGCTGGCAATATCGGGCTTATCCATATGGTTGGCACTGCCGGCGAGCAACCACAGCGGGCGGGCAATTAACCGGGATAACAGCCAAACACCCAGCAAAGTGAGTAGCGCCAATGGCGTGATATGACCAAGCCCTTTTAGCATTAAACCTTCCAGTGGCTTCAACGTTGACGCTTCGGGCCGCAAGGTAATGATTTCCCAACCGGAGGGTTCGACAATGGCATAGCCCGCTAGCATTGATTCGCCGCTAGTACTGGTAACCATCAAGCTGCCGTTAGTGGAGGTTTTTATCGCTTCCGTGATGGGTTTAGGTTCAAGTATTTCCCCGATACGGCTGGTATCTTGGTGATAAAGGATGCGCCGATCGCTGTCGAGCACCACGATATAGGAGCCATCACGATAATAATGCTCACCCAATAGCTCATTTAAAATACTTTGCTTGCGCAGGTAAATAGTACCGCCGATATAACCGCGATAACGTCCATCCGGCGTAAAGATGGGGGTCGAGATATTGATAACCAGATTATTTGCTGCCGATACATAAGGCTTACTAATTACCGGGCGACGTAGTTTTAACGCCTCCACTGACCCTGGTGATGTCAATACGTGACCTAATAACTGGAGATTGTCCGGGGATGTTGCGCGGATAACACCATGCGCATCCGTTATTACCACCGAGTTAAAACTATCGGTTTGGTATTTTAGCCGTGCGGTTTCCGCTTGCAGCGCCTCATGATCATCAAAATTCTTGGCGACAATCATACTGCTGTAATGCAGTTGCTTTTGCGCGCTTCTCAGGAAAATATCCGTACTGGATGCCAGTTTAGTCGCATAGACACGGTTGGCTTCGAGTGTGTTATCAATCAGTAGCTGCCGCTGTACCCGATAACTGGCATAGAAACTGTTCGCTAGCGTCACAAAGGCGCTCATTACAGCTAGAATAAGGATTAGTCGACCTAAGTCGAGGCGGAAAATTTTGGCGGCAAGAATAGAGCGTAGCAAGACAGCCTTCCTGAGTCGATAAATGACTATGTTTAGCATGACGGTAACATGAAAATAAGGCGAGAATCCGCCTATATGTACACTGCTATCATATTTATCTCCTCAGATTAAGAGTTCTCACGCTATAGTCATTGTTAACAATTATCTATACTCAAAGTAATTGCCGTTACAGTAAGGTAACAAGCGAATCTCGTTGAGCTGACCAAGGTTCAGAGTGAAAACAGCTAACACTGCTGCAACGTCAAGTAGGAAGGGTATTGCTGACGAAGTCTGATTTGTACCGATAATAGGGGTTTGATTATGAATAAGCTGGTCATTGCCGTAGCACTTACAGCGACAGTATTAAGTGGATGTGCCAACAACAGAACTGCGTCTGGTGATACTTTCACCGCCTCTCAGGCACGACAAGTACAGACCGTAACCTACGGCACCGTTATCTCTGCACGGCCAGTCACCATTCAGGGCGGCAGTGAAAATAATGTGGCCGGTGCCATTGGCGGTGCTGTAGTCGGGGGCTTCTTGGGTAACACTATAGGTGGTGGCCGTGGTAATAGCCTGGCAACGGCAGGTGGTGCGGTAGCCGGTGGTATGGCAGGTCAAGGCGTGCAAAGCGCCATGAACCGTAGTGAAGGTGTACAACTGGAAATTCGCCGAGATGATGGCAGCAGTATCGTCGTCGTACAGGCACAAGGGCCAACGCGTTTCAGTGCAGGTCAACGCGTCATGATTGCCAGTGACCGTAGCGGCACAGTAACAGTTTCTCCCCGCTAAATTAACCAGCCGGGGGGATCCCCCTCCGGCTATGAGCGCATTAACACAAAATATTACCCCACAATTTAGCAACAACTTTTATCGGTGTAATAGGCTGTTTAGTAACATAAAAGGCATTACGTCGCACCCCATTCCAGATGAAAAAACCATTGATACTGATTATGATAGTCAAATATTGTGTTGCCACGAGGAATGTGTTGTGGTTAAATAGCCTCATCGGTTTGGAACACAGACCTTATGAAAGCAGTTTTAGTAAAGCAGTCCTCAGTTCAAGCGTTATCCATAGATATCCCTTCTCCGTGAGTCTCCTCCTAAGTGCCCAAATAAGTAATCCGCTGAAAAACAGACCACGTTCGCCGCACTATTGTGGCAAAAAATAATTGAAGGAAGTATCCCTATGTCTAATAAAATGACTGGTTTAGTAAAATGGTTTGACGCTGGTAAAGGTTTTGGTTTCATCACCCCTGCTGATGGTAGCAAAGATGTGTTCGTACACTTCTCTGCCATCCAGAGCAATGATTTCAAAACGTTAGATGAAGGTCAAAAAGTTGAGTTCTCTATTGAGAACGGCGCTAAAGGCCCATCAGCGGTAAACGTAGTCGCTCTGTAATACAGCGTGATTAGGGGAGCAGGTTGCCGATAGCGATGACGGCCAGACCCGAGCAGTGTAACCCGCTCTCCAAATAAAGTAATAAGCAGTACCCGGTTGACAGTAACATTTATGCAAGCAGTTTTAGTAAAGCAGTTCTCCGTATTAGCGTTATCAGACAGATACCTCTTCTTCGCGAAATTCCTTCTAAGTGCCCCATAAGTTGTACCCAAGCCTATCCGTTCGCCTATGGCGGCAATCAAAAATAATTGAAGGAAGTATCTCTATGTCTAATAAAATGACTGGTTTAGTAAAATGGTTTAACGCTGATAAAGGTTTTGGTTTTATCTCTCCTGCTGATGGTAGCAAAGATGTGTTCGTTCACTTCTCTGCCATCCAGAGTAATGATTTTAAAACCTTAGATGAAGGCCAAAACGTGGAGTTCTCTATTGAGAACGGCGCTAAAGGCCCAGCAGCGGTAAATGTTATTGCGCTGTAACAGCCAATAATAGATACCAAAACTATTGGAATAACGTACGATAGATGAAGGTGATAGCTCTGAGCAGTTACGTTATTCTGAATAAAAAGAACCCGCCTTGGTGCGGGTTTTTTTGTTGCCAAAAATAGAGCTACACTCAGAATAATATTCAATTGTCAGTAGGCAAAAAGTAATAAATCCAATAAGCAACGTTTATGCATTAATCTTTACCAATAGATTTAATCTGTCCGACGTTCCTCTACTCAGATTTACCCTGGCTTTACCTTCTCGTCTATTAATGCAAAATCACGTTGTTTTAACAGATAAAATCCCGCATAGGATAATTAATAAAGTAGAGTAACCGCTAAATTCCGTCTGAATTGTTCTCGCCAGAATAATATATATCTCCCGCTACGCATCCCCATCCCGAACAATATAAGAATGACTTTGATCAAAATGACTACGTTATTTTATCTATACAGTTATTTCATATAACCATCACCTTAATCATCTCATTATTACCGCTTTTTTCACTGGCGATGATTAACACTGCACATAAAATAGCATCAGGGTAAATAATCATGTCGATATTCAAAACACGTATAGGAAGGATGTTACTTATCCTATTTATTGGGATAGGTATCTGGTTTAGCCCCGTCCCGGAATCGGTAGACCCGCGCGCCTGGCACCTGATGGCGGTTTTTGCAGCGACGGTTATCGGCCTGATCCTGTCGCCATATCCGTTAGGCGCAATGGCGATATTCAGCCTGACAGTCGTTGCGGCTACAGGCTTGCTGAGTATCAAAGAAGTGTTAGCCGGTTTTGCTGACCCGACAATCTGGATGATCGCTTGCGCCTTCTTTATCTCACGCGGCTTTATTAAAACAGGTTTTGGCCGCCGGGTCGGTTATCTGTTTATCAGTAAGTTGGGCCACAGCTCGCTAGGTCTGGCTTATGGTTTGGTGCTGACCGATTTGCTATTCGCACCGGCGATGCCGTCTACCTCCGCCCGATGTGGTGGCATCATTACGCCGCTGTTTCGCTCAATTTCTGAAGCCTATGAATCGACACCAGAACGCGGTACCGAGCGCAAAATCGGGGCATTTCTGGTGCAATGTATCTTCCAGTGTAATGCCATTACCTGTGCGATGTTCCTGACCTCAATGGCCGGCAACCCAATGATTGGCAAACTGGCCGGTGAAATGGGGATTACCATTACCTGGACCAGTTGGGCATTGGCCGCCATCGTCCCTGGTTTAATCTCTTTGGCAGTAATCCCGTTGTTGCTGTATCGCTTCTACCCGCCAGAAATAAAGAAAACCCCGGAAATGCGCGCCTTGGCAATGGTGAAATTGAAAGAAATGGGGCCAATGAGCCGCAACGAATGGATTGTATTATCGGTCTTCGTCGGGCTGGTGACGCTGTGGGTATGTGGCGCAGCACTGAATATTGATGCCACCATGACCGCCTTTATTGGACTGGCAATTCTATTACTGAGTGGCGCGCTGACCTGGGATGATGTGATTGCCGAGAAAGAAGCCTGGCATACGGTGATTTGGTTTGCGGTACTGCTAACACTCGCCAGCCAACTGAATAAGCTGGGTTTTATTACCTGGTTTGGCTCATCAATTGCCGGTTCAGTGCAGGGGATGAACTGGGTGCCAATGATGGGAATCCTGCTGCTGGCGTACTATTACAGCCACTATATGATGGCCAGTGCCATCGCCCATATCAGTGCCATGTATGCCATTTTTGTCTCCATTGCTATTGCAGCAGGTGCTCCGCCAATGCTGACAGTATTGGTATTTGGTATGTTCAGTAACCTGTATATGGCAACTACCCACTACTCTGGCGGCCCGGCCCCTATCCTGTTTGGTTGTAACTTTATCCCACTGGCGACCTGGTGGAAGATTGGTTTCCTGATCAGTCTGGTGGTTATCCCTATCTGGCTGATTATCGGTAGCGCCTGGTGGAAAGTGCTGGGTTTCTGGTAATACATTGAAATATTCAGAATAAAAAACACCGCGCGATGACACTGGCGCGGTGTTTTTTATCGGTTAATTACTGCTGTTTACGTAATTCGATACCCACATCTCCACCAGGGTGCACCGCCAGTAGGGCCTGTTTGGTAAAACCTCTGCGTGCCATCAGGCAGGCACAGATAGCATCAAACAGGGCTAATACCAGAACAATAGATGTGGTTGCTAACATATTCAGCGGGTCTATCTCTTGCTTCACATGTGTTTTCAGCACCAAGGCAGATACCTGCGCGATAGCCGACTGCTCGTTTTCCGTTACACTGATAATCTGCACTTGCTTGCGTTGCAGCGTTGGCAGCAACCGGGTCAGCTCATCGGAATTCCCGCCACGAGAGATCAAAATGATGATGTCCTGTGACCCGAGGAAACCCAAATCGCCGTGCGCTGCATCAGTGGCATTCAGGTAAATCGCCGGTTGCTCTACGCAAGCCAGCATATGAGCAACCTTTCGTGCGGCAATACCTGATGTGCCCACCCCAGTTACCGCGATTTTGCCACGGCACCCAGCCAACATCTCCAGCACCTGCAACCACACCTGCGGATCGACATTATCCTTTAACGCCGCCAACTCGCGGCTATAAGTCATCCATGCGTCACTGGCTATTTGCCATTCATCACTCTGGCTCATCCTTCCTCCTGCATCAGTTCCTGATAACGCATATGGTCGTGATACATCTGGTGGAACACGCGGTATTTACGGTCGTAATAGGCTTTGATTTTGTTAGTTTGCGGTGTGACCGTTTTACCAATGCGGCTCATGGCAGCCATCGCCTCCGGCAGCGACTCAAACACACCTGCTGCGACCGTGCCCATCATGGCGCTGCCGAGCAACATGGCTTCACTCTCTTCCGGCAGTAGCATGGCACAACCCGTCGCATTAGCGTGTTCTTGTACAAAGATCGGGTTTTTAGTTCCGCCGCCGCTGGCCATCATAGTGTCAATGCAATAGCCGTTCTTATTCATGGTTTCGATGATATGCCGCGTTCCCAGCGCCAGCGCCTGAATGGTCGCCAAATAGCGTAACGCCATATCTTCAAAGTTGGTAGACAGCTTCAAGCCGGTAATAATGCCCGTCAGATTCGGATTCGCGCGCGGTGAACGATTACCGTGGAAGTACGGCAAAATGTGAATATCTTTGGTGAGGAAGGCGATATTCTCCGGTTCACCGGCAAGCTGGCGCAGAATATGATTTAGCGCCTCGTAAATAGTCTCACCTTTGCTTTTGGCCTGTGCCAACAGCTCTGGGTAACACGGATGTGTTTGAATAATATGGTCAATTAATGCTCCCGTCGCCGACTGTCCGCCCTCATTTAGCCAGTACTCCGGTAAGATAGCCGAATAATAGGGTCCCCAGATGCCGCCAATAAAATGCGCGGAACGTGACATCGCCATATGTGCCGTTGAGGTACCACCAATCAGCGCAATGCGCCGATCAAAATTGGCATTTTCGCCAGTCACACCACTGGCACCGAGGATGCCAATAGTGCCAGCATGGGCATCAATAATAGAAACACTGACCGCAGTACCAGGGATCAATCCCATTTCTGATGCCGCCCGTTGGCTAAGTCCACGGCCCAACGGCTCGCCCATCGGTTTAACGCTAGCACCGATTTTCGCCGCATTGTTGTCCAGCAAATCAGCCAGCCCGACCAATTTAAAATAGGACGGATCCCAGCGATCCTCATGGCCCAGATAAGTCCATTTACACACCGTAGAACAAAGCGAACGGGTTTCGTCTTTGGTCGCTCGCCAGGTGAGAAAATCCGGTAAATCAAACAGATGACCGACATTGCTCCACGTGGTTGGCATATGCTGTTTCAACCACAGCAGTTTTGGAGTTTGCATTTCAGGTGAAATCACGCCGCCAACAAACTCCAATACCGGATGTTTGGTGGCATTAATTCTTTCAGCCTGGGTAATGGCACGATGATCCATCCAGACAATTACATTCTGTTCGCTGCGCCCCGACGGGCTAACGGTCAACGGGTTGCCTTCTTTATCCAGCACCACCAGCGAACAGGTGGCATCGAACCCCAGCCCTTTCACTTGGATCGGGTTGATATCAGCCTGATTCACCGCATCTCGTACCGCATTACACACCGCCTGCCAGATATTATCGGAAGACTGCTCAACAAAATCCGCCTTGGGCTTAAACATGGTAATTTCACGGCTGGCCTGCCCGACCATGCGGCCCTGCAAATCGAATACTCCGGCCCTTGCGCTGCCGGTCCCTACATCTACGCCGATAAAGTAACTTGCCATTGTTGTATCCCTCAATTCTTAAGCCTTACGATTCTGTAATGCGATAAAGAGGATCAGCACCCCACCCCATAACGCCATGGTCAGGTAGCTACTCACCCCCAGCAAATTCAGGCCACTTTCCAATAGTTGCAGTACCACCAGCGCCAGGATCAAGCCGATGATGCGACCAAAGCCGCCATCCGGGTTAATGCCACCCAATACCGATGCCAGAATGGTGACTAATAGATAGGATTCGCCGTAACCGGCTTTGGCCGAGTTAAATTTCGCCATCATCAGGATAGCCGCCCCCCATCCTAATATGGCTGACAGGATATAGACCGCGACCTGTACCCGATGGGTATTCACGCCACTAAAACGGGTGGCCTGCTCATTGGAGCCGACCAGATAGATGCTACGCCCCAAGGTCGTGTGTTCCAAAAGCACCCACAGCCCAGTGGAGACCAGTAAAAACAAGATCATCGCGACTGGAATACCGGCGATATCACCACTGCCAATGTATTGAATCACCGGTGGGAAATCAGAGATCACGTCACCGTTGGACAATAAAATATTCAGGCCGGTAATCAATGTCATGGTGCCCAACGTCGCCAGAATTGGCGACACCCCGACCACTGAAATCAGTAAGCCATTCAACGCACCAATCACCACCGCCACCAGCAAGCCAGCAACTAATGCCAGTAACAGGAACAGCGGCTGATCAGGGTGGCTGACAATGATGGCAGCCATGACTAATGAGCAAGCGTTCGCTCCGGCAATAATGGATAAGTTAATACCGCCGGTCAGCATGGTCAGCCCCATCCCCAGCGCCAGCATGCCTAAAATCGGCAACTGCGAGGAAATAGACTGGAAGTTACCCAAGCTGAAGAAGCGTTGACCCAAGGTCAATGAGAAGGCCAACATCACTGCCACCAGAATCAATAATTGCAGGCGGATAATGCGGTCGTTAGGAATAATTCGGTTTAGCCAGGTCATATCAGTGCTCCCTCAGCAATTTGCGTTTTTCATTCCATGCGGTGGTACTGATACTCACCAAAATGATTGCGCCGCTGAAAACCGTATGCCAGTAAGAGGAGACACTCAGCAGCGTCAGACCGTTTTGCAAAAATGCCAGCAACATCACGCCGAGCACGGTGCCACTGAGGGATCCACGGCCCCCCGTCATACTGGTGCCACCCAAGACCACGGCGGCCAGCACGGTCAGCTCAAACCCCATCAATGAGTTAGGTGCCACTGACTGGGAAATCTGCGCCTGTACCACCGCCGCCACCCCTGCCAGCATGCCCATGTAGCCATAGACGTAGAGATGCAAACGCAGAATATTAATGCCCAGGCGGGAAGCCGCATCCTTATTGCTGCCCATGGCAAAGATCTGCCGCCCAAGACGGGTGTAGTTCATCAATACACCGGTGAAAATGATGGTCGCCGCCAGGCAGAACAGCGGTAGTGTCAAGCCATAGTCATAGCCGTCACTGCCGGTAAACGAGAACCAGTTAATCCCGGTCATAAACCAGTCAGGGAAACCGTACAACCAGGTACCGTTGGTGAAATAAACCAGCAGGCCATAGAACAGATTCAGTGTGGCAATGGTGATAATTATCGCTGGGACTTTCAACCAATACACCAGCAACCCATTGATCAGCCCCAGCACTAAACCAACTGACATGGCCAGAACAAACGCTAGCGCGAAGCTGCCGCCATGGGTAATCACCCACGACGCCATGACATATTGCGCAATAGCCGTTACCGCCGGAAAGGAGATATCAATACCACCGGCAATCAGCACCACAAACAGGCCACAGGCCAGAATACCCAAAATGGCATAACTGGTGGCGACATCGGTCAGATTCCCTAAGGTCAGGAACTCCGGGCTTTTTACACTCAGTCCGATGACTAACAGTAATACCAATAGCCCAAGATAAAACTCATGTCGCCCCGTCAGTTGCCGCAGTTTTAGCTTATCCATTGACCACCTCGGCTACCTGTTGTTCGGTGCACTGATGCGGGTAAAACTCGGCCACCAGTTCACCTTTGCGCATCACTAATATCCGGTGACTGTTGTAGTAAGCCTCCGGGATCTCGTCACAAATCATCAATACCGCCATCCCCTGCTCTGCCAAGGCTTTGGCAATATGGTAAATCCCTTCTTTGTTGGCGATATCTACGCCGACGGTCGGAGAATCGAGGATCAAAATACGCGGTTGCGTCGCTACCCATTTAGCAATAGCGATGCGCTGTGCATTACCGCCCGATAACGTTTTGACCGGCAGGGCGGTATCGGACACTTTGATGTTCAGATCTTGCACCAGTTTTTTCACCAGCGCTGCGGCTTTGGCATGATCCAACAACCCACTGCGGGTATGTAATTTGTCAAAAACGGACACGATGGTGTTGTCATAGATCGATTGCTCCATGATCAATCCCTGTGTCAGGCGATCTTCAGAGACATAACCGATCCCGTGGCGGATCGCATCACGGTTGTTACGGAAATGCACTTGTTCACCGGCGACCCACACCTCGCCACTATCGGGTTGGGTCATGCCAAACAGGCTCAGACACAGTTCAGTACGCCCCGCCCCCAGTAACCCGGTGATCGACACAATTTCGCCCTGATGTAGGGTCAAATCGATGTTACGAAACTGCTCGCCACGACTCAGTTTTTTGATTTCCAGCAACGGCGTGGCTTCTGCCGCCAGTGGCGGTAACTGGCTGTAGGTAAAGCGCTGGCCGGTCATTAGGAACGCCAGCTCATGGCTGTCCAGCTCGCTGGCCGGCCAGGTACCAATGAGTTGGCCATCGCGCATGACACTGATTCTGTCGGCCACTTCCATCACTTCATCCAGCCGGTGGCTAACAAACACCACGCAGATACCTTGTGATTTGAGATCACGTACCACGTCCAGCAAGCCTTTCACTTCCTGACTGGTTAGCGAGGCAGTAGGTTCATCCATAATCACCAAGCGGGCATCGGCAGCGATAGCGCGGCAAATCGCCACTAACTGGCGGTCAGCAATAGAGAGCTGTTCAACTTTTTTATCAGGATCAAGGGTGACACCCACTCGCTGCATGGCGGCTAACGCACGCTCACGCATACTTTTACGCTTCACCCAAAAATCACCACCTGGTAGATAACGGTGGACGGCAATATTTTCCGAAACGGTGAGATTAGGAAATAGCGACAAGTCTTGATATATCACCTGCACGCCATAGAAGAATGAGAGTTGCGGCGTAAACTGATGGAACAGCTTGCCGTCTATCAGGATACTTGCGCCTTTCTCTGGCTGATAAACTCCTGAAATCACTTTGATAATGGTGCTCTTGCCGCAGCCGTTCTGGCCTGCCAGACAGTGCACTTCTCCTTTATTCAGTGTGAGATTCACCTGATCCAGCGCCAGCACGCCGGGGAATCGCTTACTGATATTTTCAAGAGTGATAAATGCGTTGGCCTGAGTCATGACAATACCTTCCCTAACGCCATAAGCATGGCGCTATTTTTACAGCAATTCGGTGATGATGGTGAGGGCAACGGGGATGCTCTCCCGCTGCCTGATTTAGTGCCAAGCACGGCTCGTTAGCCGGTAATTCCCTGGTGTGGCGTCTGAAAATCAGAAACCTAATGTTTTCGCATTATCTTTAGTGACTTCAAGGATCTTGTTGAAACGGATCACGCCTTTCTCGCTATCCACATCGGCTTTACCCAAGCCTTCGATGGTCAAGTCTGGCGTGATTTTTTGGCCTTTCAGTAATTGATCTGCAATCTGCACCACAGCAAAACCGGCGTCTTTTGGATCCCACAACAGGGCTTTTTTGATATCACCACGCATCAGGTATGGCGCTGCCTGTGCAGGCATAGCGATACCCACTACCGCGATTTGATCTTTCGCGCGTTTCTTAGCCACTGCTTGACCGGCACCAATTGGCCCCAGTGAACCAAAACCAATGATCCCTTTCATTTTCGGATAGGTTTTCATCAGATCCAGAGTGGTGGAGTAAGACTTATCAATGTTCTCAGCCACTGGCAGGCGTGGAGTGACTTCGAACATATCGGGGTATTTTTCTTTCTGGTATTTGATAGCATAATCCGCCCAAGCGTTATGCAATGGCACAGTCAGGGAACCCACATAAATCGCATAACCCCCTTTGCCCCCCATGGCTTTCGCCAGTTCGTCCATGTTGGCCTGAGCATATTTTTCACTATCGATGGTCTCAACATCCCACTGCCCGATACGTTGATCAGGAGATTCGTGAGTTAACACCACAATGCCTTTCTCTTGCGCTTTTTTCAGTACTGGTTCCAGCACTTTGGCATCGTTCGGCACCACAATGATGGCATCTACATTTTTGGCAATAAGGTCTTCAATGACTTTAACTTGTTGCGCCGGGTCTGGCGTGGCAGGCCCAACCTGATAAGCATTAACATCCAGTTTTTTTGCTGCTTCATTTACGCCAACTTCCATACGGGTAAACCAAGGAATACCGGTAACCTTCGCGACAACAGCAATTTCATATTTTTTCTCTGCCATCGTTTGCGTAGTGAACAGCATGCATGCGGAAACGACACATGCATTCAGTAATGCGAGATTAAGTTTCATAGCAATACCTTCTTGTTTTCTTTCAGATAACGGGTTGGTTGCGAGGTGAGAAGCCCGTAGTGTGACACCGTGACTGTTTTATTTTCATGTGACTGCTTTTCACACATATGAGATTAACAAAGGAACACAATAGGCTGCGCGACGAGTCAGAGTGAATTGTGATGAAAGCCCAAAAAAGTAAAATTTAATGATTTATTATGTTAATAATTGGTTAATTAAATATAAGAAAGAATAAATGTGATCAAATACAAAGATAATAAACACAAATAAACATCAAATTAATAACATTAAAAACACAAATTGAATTTATAACTCCCTCTGTGGCACGTCAATAACCCAAAAATAGAACAACGGTAACAATAATTAATCGAAATTGAGATGAGTCTCCCATTTTCCAGCCAGTTGACTTATTTTTCCTCGATTCTAAGGCACCATTTTCTGCGATATGCCGAACAGTAACGCAGTTTATATCGCGATAATTCCGCCAGCACATCTAGCGTTGATCTTTTTCTTTCATTTATCGCGAATATGGTATAATCCTCTGAAAGCCCCCATCGCTTATAGATAGCCTGCCTTCATGACCATCCCCTACGCGACCCCGCTTTTAATGTAAAAATTATGTCAATTGTCGTATTCACCAAAACGATAGTTGACCACCGGTGTCTGAAGAAATGTATCGCTATCGAGTTACATCCATATGCGTTACAAACCCGCACTTAACGCATAACGATAGAGTTCATATGATAAAGCCGCAGAAATTCCATATCTCACTGCTCCACCCGCGCTACTGGCTGACCTGGTTTGGCCTGGGGGTATTATTTCTGTTAGTCCAACTCCCCTACCCGCTGTTAAACAAGTTAGGAATTTGGTTGGGGCGTACCTCAATGCGCTTCCTGAAACGGCGGGTATCTATCGCCCGGCGCAATCTGGAACTTTGTTTCCCTGATATGGATAAGCAGACTCTTGAACGGACTATCGTCGGTAATTTTGAATCCTTAGGCATGGGGTTGCTGGAAACCGGCATGGCCTGGTTTTGGCCCGATGCGCGCATTAAGCGCTGGTTTACCGTGACGGGTCTGGATAACCTGAAAAAAGCGCAGCAAGGACAGCGCGGCGTACTGGTGATTGGCGTCCATTTTATGTCGCTGGAACTTGGCGGCCGCGTAATGGGGCAATGTCAGCCAATGATGGCGATGTACCGCCCGCATAACAATAAAGTGATGGAATTGGTGCAGACCTGGGGCCGTATGCGCTCGAATAAGGCCATGCTGGACCGTAAAGATCTTCGTGGCATGGTGCAGGCATTGAAAAAAGGTGAGGCTGTGTGGTTTGCACCGGATCAGGATTACGGCCCACGTGGCAGTGTGTTTGCACCACTGTTCGCCGTCAATCAGGCCGCGACCACCAGTGGCACTTTTATGTTGGCCCGGCTAGCCAAACCGGCACTGTTGCCATTGGTTTTACTGCGTAAAACAGATGGTAGCGGCTATGACTTGCTGATCCAGCCGGCATTAGAAGACTATCCGCTTGATGATGAGATAGCGGCCGCCAGCTATATGAACAAAGTTATCGAAAAAGAGATCATGCGCGCACCTGAGCAATATCTGTGGCTACACCGCCGCTTTAAAACCCGCCCAGCCGGTGCGCCATCGCTGTATTAAGCATCAACAAGATCTGTCATAAAAACCCGGCCTATGTCGGGTTTTTTATTAGCTAAAATCCACTCAATATCGCGGAGCTATAACTGCGCTTCAGCTTCATCGGGATCATCTATCGCATCGTCTGGTGTGATAAGCGCACGCCCTGGCAACGTTTTGCATGCAGGCCCACCGGTAGGAGGGGCTGTAGTGGGATAACTCTCCTGCGGCGAGACATAAACTGGCGTGGTTGCCACGAAGCCATCATTGAATGTGGCCTCGATAAAGGTCGCCTGCCAACCGGTAGCTGGCGTGCTAAGTGCAACTTCAAGGGTATTACCCGGGGCCACAGCCAACGGAAATACGCTATATCTTACATCGCACGCATAGCGGAAATCGCGAGCATCGGGGTTAGCTGCGGTCCATAACAGCACCTTTTCTGGCGTCTCTGACAGACTAACCGTGACGGTTTGCACCTTATCTTTCATTACCAGAGTGGTATTCAACTGCGGCATCGGTGTGGCTTGCCGTAAACGGTTAACAAAGGTGATCAACGACTGTTCGCTAAATGCTTTAATACCGGAGTGACTAGAGTTAGGTGCCACCCGCAACGTTTTATCACCGGGTAATTTGTCATAATAAAAATGCGTATTATCAGGCACGTAGAAATCATCACCACTGGCATTAATAATGTATTTCGCAATACTGAGCCGGGGTTGATACTCGCTCGTCAGGTACTGTAGGGGATCCATAATCTGCATCAGTTTGGCGAAGCCGGGGGTACTCAGTTTCTTATCAATCTCTTCCTGATAGTAGGGGGTGAAGGCTATAGGCCAGTTGCCACCATAAGATTGATACATATGTTCCAATGCGGCGCGGGTATCCAGCAGATCAATCACAAAAGGCACAATAGCCTCCACACGTGAATCCGCAATTGCCGTCAGCCAACTAGTCCAGCCACGCTTGGATAAACCAGTGACAATAAAACTGTCTAAGGCTTTTTCCGGCAAGGCTTGTTGCGCCATGGTCATCGCCTGAGAAATCGCCGCCACCATCGGGACATGTAGCGGTAATATTGAACGGGCTTCTGGGGCATCTATAAATAAAGTCCAACTACGTGCAACACTATAATCTTCCTTACGCGGATTCCCATCTTGTTGATATTCAAGGTACTGATTGGGAATGGTGCTAATGGCAATCACCACCGTGTCAGTCGAGCGGGCAATATTTTGCAAGGTCTCGATAGCAAAATCGCTAGGACCGGAGGGAGGAATGGTTTCAGTACCATAGTTGGTACCATTATTGATGACCACCAGCGCCTTGGTGGACGTGCTATTTTCGGGAATAAAGATCTCCACTTCATGCTGCCATGCAGCAGGGGAGACCAAGCTCTCCGGCGACCAATTCTGCGAGGTCAGTTGGTAACGGCGCCACTCCAACCCCGGCAGGTTTTCCTGACTGAGCAAGTTATAGATAAGTGGCTCTGCGGCCAGCTTTTCTCTGTAACAAGACAGAACCTGAGTAAAATCGGTATCACTGCATTTTGCAGTTTCAATATTCACCTGTGCCAGACAACTGGCGGTAAACAGCAATGGCAGCCCGCACATCAGGGCGGTTAAATAACGAGGCATAATCCTTATCCTTCTCTCTAATGTGTTTACGTTAAAACACTCCCAAGAGGATTAGATAACGGATCAGAGATTTAAAAAATCCGAATTTCACCTGTCTATGCCGCTTTTTATGTTATTACATTGACGAAATGTATACCTCAGTCTGGTTCAATTACTCTTACCTCTCGTTCATCGCTGTATATAAGAATTTTCTGCACTAAAAAGTATCAATCCACCGTTAAATGCGCCATTTAAGTGCATCCTACCCGGTCAGAAATTACCTACAAAGAGTTAACGCTAAGTAATTACTCATATCATCAATGAAATGCAACTCTGGCATCCCATTTGCTAATACCAAACTGGCTACACGCCAACAGACAGCGACGGTGCATCACTGGTGCGCTACAAAATTAAAATAGGCTCGACTTTGCCTCACAGGACGCTTTCATGAAGAAAATAATGATTTCAACACTGGTTGCCACCGCCTCATTAGTGGCATTAGCAGGTCAGGCCCACGCGGGCACTACTTTGGATGCGGTGAAGAAAAAAGGTTTTGTACAATGTGGTATCAGTGATGGATTGCCCGGCTTCTCCTATGCAGATGCCAGCGGCAAGTTCTCTGGTCTGGATGTCGATGTCTGCCGTGGCGTAGCTGCTGCCATCTTTGGTGATGCAGAAAAAGTAAAATACACCCCGCTGACCGCAAAAGAGCGTTTTACCGCCCTGCAATCGGGTGAAGTTGATATTTTGTCACGTAACACCACCTGGACTTCATCCCGTGATGCTGGCATGGGGATGTTATTTACCGGAGTGAACTATTACGACGGTATCGGCTTTCTGACCCACAATAAAGCGGGGCTGAAAAGCGCCAAAGAGCTGGACGGGGCGACGGTGTGTATTCAAGCCGGTACAGATACTGAGTTGAACGTCGCTGATTACTTTAAAGCCAATAAAATGCAATACACTCCAGTTACCTTCGACCGTTCTGACGAAAGTGCCAAGGCATTGGATTCCGGCCGCTGTGACACATTGGCCTCTGACCAATCACAACTGTACGCACTGCGTATCAAGTTAGGTAAACCAGACGAATTTATCGTATTACCGGAAGTTATCTCTAAAGAACCACTGGGGCCGGTTGTGCGCCGGGGTGATGAGGACTGGTTCGCCATCGTGCGCTGGACACTGTTTGCCATGTTAAATGCTGAAGAGATGGGTGTGACGTCGAAAAACGTCGAAGCACTGGCAGCAAAACCAACCACACCGGATATGGCACATCTGTTAGGTCAGGAAGGCAACTATGGTAAAGATCTGAAAGTGCCTAACGATTGGGTGGTTAAAATCGTGAAACAAGTGGGTAACTACGGCGAAAGCTTCGACCGTAACGTCGGTTTGGGCAGTGAGCTGAAAATAAAACGCGGCCAGAATGCGCTGTGGAACAATGGCGGTCTCCAGTACGCGCCTCCGGTTCGCTGATTACTGATTACCTCTCCGGCAGGCCCGCCCTGCCGGATGTATTATCCAGACCGAGGCCCACACTATGTCACAACGCCCAACCGTCAAAGGTGTCTTTTCGCTGACCAATCCAGCGGTACGCGCCTGGTTGTATCAAATTATCGCGCTATTGATACTGATCGGATGCGGTGCGTATCTTTTCCATAACACCATTACCAACCTGTCGACCCGGGGCATCACCTCCGGCTTTGCTTTCCTGAATAACAGCGCCGGTTTTGGTATTGTTCAGCATCTTATCGATTATGAGCAAGGTGATACCTACGGCCGGGTGTTTTTGGTCGGGTTATTCAATACCTTGCTGGTATCAGTATTATGTATTTTCTTTGCGTCGATCCTCGGGTTCTTCCTTGGGCTGGCGCGTTTATCTGATAACTGGCTGTTACGCAAACTGTCCACTATCTATATCGAGACATTCCGTAATATCCCGCCCTTGCTGCAAATCTTCTTCTGGTATTTCGCGGTATTACGCAATCTACCAGGGCCACGACAGAGTCTGGATGCCTTCGGTGTGGCTTTTCTCAGCAACCGTGGCTTGTATCTACCATCACCGGAGTTTGCTGCCGGTTTTATACCCGCCATACTCGCTGTGCTGCTGGCCGTTGTTATCATCGTGGCGCTGTATCGCTATAACCATTTCCGTCAGTTACATACCGGTCAGTTTCACCGCACTTGGCCGATTGCCTTACTACTGTTGATAGCCCTACCAGCAGCGGCCCATTTTCTGTATGGCTCGGCACTGCATTGGGATCTACCGCAGTTACGCGGCTTTAACTTTAAAGGTGGCCTGGTTCTTATCCCTGAATTGGCGGCCTTGACCTTGGCACTGTCGGTTTATACCTCGACCTTTATTGCTGAGGTGATTCGTTCAGGCATTCAGTCCGTGCCCTATGGTCAGCATGAAGCAGCCCGTTCACTGGCGCTGCCCAACACCGTCACCTTGCGCCAAGTTATTCTGCCACAGGCGTTACGAGTCATCATTCCGCCACTCACCAGTCAATACCTGAACATCGTCAAAAACTCCTCACTGGCAGCCGCTATCGGCTATCCAGATATGGTGTCGTTGTTTGCCGGCACAGTGCTGAACCAGACTGGTCAGGCGATAGAAACTATCGCCATTACCATGTCAGTCTATTTGGTTATCAGCCTATCCATTTCATTTTTAATGAATCTCTACAACCGGCGGATCGCGCTGGTAGAGCGCTAAGGGAAGCGAATGACGATGACACTAACCCGTGAACCACCCAGCACAGTACGGCCGGGCAACCCGTTAAGCCGGATGGTGTTTTGGGCGAGAAAGAATTTGTTTTCCAGTTGGACTAATAGTCTGCTGACGCTGCTGTGCCTGTGGCTGATGTGGCAATTGATCCCGCCATTACTGAATTGGACTATTTTTAACGCCAACTGGCTAGGTACATCGCGCACTGATTGTACCCGTGAGGGTGCCTGCTGGGTGTTTATTCATGCGCGCTTTGGCCAATTTATGTATGGCCTTTATCCTATTGAGCAGCGTTGGCGCATCAACACCACCTTGATCATCGGATTGCTGACGCTCATTCCATTATTCTGGCGCGCTATGCCACATCGAGGCCGCTATTTGGCGGTGTGGATGGTAGCGTACCCACTGCTGGTATGGTTGATGTTATATGGCGGTTTCCTCGGGTTAACCCGGGTTGAAACCCGCCAGTGGGGCGGCCTGACACTGACGCTGATCATCGCCGCAGTAGGTATTGCCGGTGCGCTACCGCTGGGGATTTTATTGGCCTTGGCCCGCCGTTCGAGTATGCCAGTGGTGCGTATTCTGTCAGTGGTATTTATTGAGTTCTGGCGCGGGGTGCCGCTAATCACCGTGCTGTTTATGTCCTCGGTGATGTTGCCACTGTTTATGACCGAAGGCACCAGCATCGACAAACTGATCCGTGCCTTGGTCGGGGTGGTGTTGTTCCAATCAGCCTATGTGGCAGAAGTGGTGCGTGGCGGGTTACAGGCCTTGCCCAGAGGACAGACCGAAGCCGCCGAGTCACTGGGGCTGGGCTATTGGAAAACCCAAGGGCTGGTTATTTTGCCACAAGCCCTGAAGATGGTGATCCCCGGGTTGGTAAACACCATTATCGCCCTGTTTAAAGATACCAGTCTGGTTATCATCATTGGTCTGTTTGATTTGTTCAGCAGCGTGCAGCAAGCCACCGTCGACCCTGCCTGGTTGGGGATGTCGACCGAAGGCTATGTCTTTGCCGCCGCTGTCTATTGGATTTTCTGTTTCAGCATGTCGCGCTACAGCCAGCATCTGGAAAAGCGCTTTCACACCGGACGTTCCACACATTGAGGCATAACATGAGCGACAATCAGCCAACTCCAGGCGATAAAATGATGATTACGCTGGAAAACGTCAATAAGTGGTACGGGCAGTTCCACGTATTGAAAGATATCAATTTACATGTGCGCCCTGGCGAACGCATCGTACTTTGCGGTCCTTCTGGCTCAGGTAAATCTACCACTATCCGCTGCATCAACCATTTGGAAGAGCATCAGCAGGGGAAAATCATGGTGGATGGCATCGAACTTAACGATGACCTGCGCAATATTGAACGGGTACGTACCGAGGTCGGCATGGTGTTCCAACACTTCAATCTGTTCCCGCACTTAACGGTGATGCAAAACTGCACGCTGGCACCAAGCTGGGTACGTAAGATGCCCAAGAAAGAGGCCGACGAATTGGCAATGCATTATTTAGAACGGGTGCGGATTGCAGAGCACGCCCATAAGTTCCCCGGCCAACTTTCCGGTGGCCAGCAGCAGCGGGTGGCAATCGCCCGTTCGCTGTGTATGAAACCCAAAATCATGCTATTTGATGAACCAACCTCGGCGCTGGACCCTGAGATGGTGAAAGAAGTGCTGGATACCATGATCAGTCTGGCAAATGAAGGCATGACCATGTTGTGTGTAACCCACGAGATGGGTTTTGCCCGCACCGTTGCCGATCGGGTTATTTTTATGGACCGTGGGGAGATAGTGGAACAAGCACCACCCGCCGAATTTTTCTCTAACCCGAAATCAGAGCGCACCCAGGCGTTTCTGGCGCAGGTTATTCATTAACTAATTCATTACGTTGGGTTTTCCATTGAGTACTTGCGGGTGAGGGTATCCTCACCCTTTTTTTGCCTTACTCTGCCACAATATCGTCAAACAGGATTCGGTCACGAGTGATATGCGATTGCGGACACAAGAATATGAACTCGACGTCGGTTTTCGCTGCCAGTTGATGCGCGGTATTAGGGTAGATGCAAAATACAGAACCTTTAGCAAAAACATCTACACGCTTATTTTTTAATTCTCCATCAATGACATCCGCAGTCCAGATAGCACCTTCACCCGAGAGAATAATATACCACTCCTCATCTTGAGCATGACTATGGCAACTCACGCGCTTGCCTTGCTTAACGCGAGTTCCATAAGCCTGCAAACCTTCTTTCTTAAACATTTCTGCAATTGAGATCCCAACGACGGGATCTTCTATAGCATTATCATAATTAAAACCGGATATATTGATCATGTAACACTTCCTTGTGGAAAATAGAGTAAATAATAAACTAGACTGCAAAGGGTAATCGTTATTTAATAACTTAACAACCCCCATTAATACTAAAACATTACCAATAATTAAATAGTAAATTAATTAAATGGTGAAATAATGAAAACTAACTTATTAGAGTCACTTAACGTTTTAATTCGCTTTTGGGCACAGAGTTCAGAGCCTTGGGGAGCGAAAGATAATAATTCAATATTTATTTATGCAAATAAAAAATACCATGAATTATTATCCTTACCGGATAAATTCAACGTAGAAGGACGACTCGATGGCGAACTCCCGGCATCAACATCGGAGTTTCAAAATGAATTTCAACAACATGACCGTAAGGTAGAGTTATCGCAAGATCGTATAACGTCAGTTGAAATACATGCATTTGAGGGGCACCCCTATTTTCAACCTTGGTTTTTTGATAAATATCCATTAATTGATGAAAATGGCGTATCTGTAGGAACTATTTTTCATGGTCGAGCGGTAGATAATATGATATTAACTCATTTAAATAAAATAAAAACACCCACATCTCTTGTATTCACACCACCATCTGACTTATTTTCCAGAAGAGAGTGGGAAGTGTTATTTTATCTTCTACATTCATTTTCCCATGTGGATATCGCCAGAAAAATTCATCTATCACCCAGAACCATCAGTAATACCATCCAAAGTCTCTATAGAAAAACAGGGGTTTCCAGCAAACGACAAATCATAGAATACTGCCATGAGAAAAATATCAATAATTATATTCCTCAGAGTTTCTTTGAATACACAGGTTCCTTCCCATTAACATAAAACCAATATCGAGTGACTCGTCCTTAAGGGTTGCTATTACCATAATAGAATATTTTATTGATTAGTGCGGGCCGCAAAGTTGATTCCGTTAGATAAACCGGCCACCGAACGGCAGCCGGATTTAAGAAACGTTAACCCTCTTTTTCGATCAGTAACGCTTCCAGCAAATCCAAATCGTGCAGCAGTTTTTGCAGCGTTTCATTGCTGATTTTCTGCGTCGCACGCAGGTGATACAGTTCCCCACGCTCGGCTCGTAATGCGGTTAAACGAAAACGCCGCTCCAGATTCTCAACCAGCAAGGTGTTCTCAATTTCATCCTTACTGCCGGTACGCCGTCGCAATGTCCCGATAACTCGTGAACTGATCTCTTTTAGCAACTCCGGGTCAATATTCTCCTCGCTGCTGGCTGCCAGCCGCTCTTCCATTTTATTCAGGCTAACAATTGCCACCTCGGCAGTCGCCGCCCGAGCGAAACGCACTTCTTCACGGCTGGCACTTTTATCTGCTACCACCACACCACGCAGCAATGGCGGCAAAGCAATCACCCCGATAATAACCGACAGCAGAATCACGCCGGTGGCGATAAATACCAACTGGTAACGGGATGGGAAGGCTGAACCATCGCTGAGGAATAACGGAATAGAGAGGACACCGGCAAGAGTAATCGCTCCCCGTACCCCTGCAAACGATGCCACCCACAGTTCACGTGTGGTGTAATTGCCAAACTCCAGTGGCCGTTTGGTCAGGATGCGTTTACTGATTTTCTTCATCGACCATAGCCAGCTAAAGCGCAGTACCAACAACGCACCATAAATAATGGCAACATCCGCGAAGAGGTTCCAGGTTTGAATGGTTGGGTCCAGTTCAGCCTGTATGATTGATGTTTCCAAAATCCCCGGTAATTGCAGCCCCAACAGGATGAACACCATGCCGTTAAACACAAACTCCAGCATCGACCACACGCTGTCGGCACGTAACCGCATCGTCAATGGTGCGTTTCGGATAATCCCGGACTGACTGATGGTCATCCCTGCCGCCACTGCGGCCAGAATGCCGGAGACGCCAATATGCTCAGCAATCAGATAAGAAGCGAATGGCAACAGCAGCAGTAAGACAATTTGTGTTGCCGGATCATCACCACTCCAGCGGCTCATCAGGCGCAGTGACTTACTGTATAGCCAGGTTACCGCCACACCAGCCAGCAGGCCACCAATCGCCACTTTTAGGAACTCAAGTGTGGCACCAGACACGGTAAAGACCATCGTCCCCATTGCCACCGCAATGGCAAACTTTAGCGCAACCAGACCAGAGGCATCATTCATCAACGCCTCCCCTTCTAATACGCCCATAATCGATTTAGGTATGCGCCCTTTCCCCACAATGCCGGATAATGCCACAGCATCGGTTGGCGACAATACCGCCGCCAGTGCAAACGCGGCTACCAGCGGAATACCCGGCACCATCCAGTAAATCAGATAGCCGATACCCACCACGGTGACCAGCACCAATGCCAGCGCCAGACCAAATATCTCCCGCCCATGGTGAATAAACTCTCGTGTCGGTGTTTTCCAGCCGTCGGCAAAGAGCAGCGGTGGAATAAACAGCACCAGGAATAATTCCGGGTCAAAATCGACATGCAAACCAAAGTGGGGAAAGGCCAACAAGGCACCACAGACAATCTGCATCAGAGGAAGGGGGATTTGAAACGGCAACATCCGAGTGACAACGCCGGAAAGCGACACCACCAGAATCAGGATGAGGATTGTAAAAAAAATTTCCATGCTTTCCTTAGACTCAACTCAACACAACTCAATATAAGATTTAACCTCACCCGCCCGTAGACAGGGCCGGAGTTTAGCTTTTGATAGTAGATCACTTTTTTGTTAAACGGGGAAAAAACCTGTAACAGATGGCAGGAAAAAACAAAGAAAATAGGGTTATTAAAAACCGCTGTGGCATCGGGACAGCGTCACCCCGATGCCAGCAAAAACTCATCGCTTAGATTGCCCAGCCACCCGCATAGAATGCCACTAACGCGATAGCGATAATCACGGTACCGATATTCAGTTTACGCCATTCACCGGAACAGATACGGCCAATAACCAGCGAGCTGAAGCCCAACATAATACCGGTGACGATATTACAAGTCAGCACGATAAACACAGCACAAAGCAGGCCAGACATCGCATCAACAAAGTCTTCGAAATCCAGTTTGGAGACGTTGCTCAACATCAGCAACCCTACATACATCAGAGCCGGTGCCGTCGCATAAGCCGGAACCAAATAGGATAGTGGCGACAGGAACAGCATCAGCAGGAACAAAATACCTACCACGGTGGCGGTCAAACCGGTTTTACCACCAGCGGCAGTACCGGCGGCAGATTCGATATAAACCGCAGCAGGCGCAGCGCCCACCAAACCAGCAAAAATGCTGCTAACGGAGTCAGATGTCAGAGCTTTACCGCCGCTGATGATCTGGCCGTCTTTATCCAACAAATTAGCCTGACCCGCTACCGCGCGGATAGTCCCGGTGGCATCAAATACAGCAGTCATCACTAATGCCAATACACTTGGCAGCACCACAGGTTTCAATGCACCCATGATATCAAGGCTGAAAATCAATGAATTACCGTTAGCATCCGCCAGGCTAGGCATCGCAAACAGCCCTTGATAGGTCACACTCGGATCAAAAATCAGGCCGATAACCGAGATGGCGATGATCACCAGCAGAATGCCACCCGGCACTCGCAGTTTTTCCAGACCGAAAATCACCGCCAGCCCTAGCAAAGTCATTATGACCGGGAAAGAGGTAAATGCACCCAGTGCAACCGGTAAACCTTCAATCGGGTTTTTGATAACCAGGCCGACACCGTTTGCTGCAATCAGCAACAGGAACAAGCCGATACCGATACCGGTACCATGTGCCACGCCCATCGGCAAATTACGCAATATCCATGAACGGATACCGGTCACAGAGATAATAGTGAACAGCACCCCCATCAGGAATACTGCCCCCAATGCCACAGGAATACTGATGTGTTGCCCCAGCACCAAGCTGAATGCCGTAAACGCTGTCAGTGATATGGCGCAACCAATCGCCATCGGCAAGTTGGCCCACAACCCCATCAACAAAGAACCAAGACCGGCAACCAGACAGGTTGCCACAAACACCGCTGTTGGTGGGAAACCCGCTTTGCCAAGCATACTTGGTACAACAATGACCGAGTAGACCATGGCGAGAAAGGTTGTCAGGCCAGCCAGCACTTCCTGGCGTACATTACTGCCGCGTTCACTAAGCTTGAAAAATGCATCAAGCGAACCTTTTGGCGTTACTGCCCGGTTCACTTGAGGGTTGGTGCTAGACATGGTTATGTCCCCTGTGTGTCATTTTAAAGTAGTCAGCAAGTCAGGCGCCCTTCCCTACGTAATCGTTTCCGTTTTTGCCGATTAACTCGACAACGCCTCCAACATCTTCATGGTGGAGAAAATAGCAAACGATTAGCTGGAAGCACGCATGACTGAAAAAAATCGAAGAAAAACTACAATAAGCGTCATTGTTGCAGGCAGTTTGGACGCGGCCAGCGCGCAAAAACCGGAGCGTACACTCGGTACGTGAGGATTTTTAGCACTGCCCAAGTTCAAAATGGCAAATAAAATAGCCTTATTGTAAGGCAAACGATTATCTAGCTATTCGTAGCGACTAATCAACACCAGATAGCGACATTTATTGCATTTTTTTACATTAATTTGTCGGGGGAGCATTAATTTGACGGGAAACAAAAGTGTGAGTAGCCTCACACTCATTTACTTTGCGTGGCAATGATGCCGAATCATCGGTTATCAGCCTTCCAGTTTGTAGGCTCCGCCCTTCTCAATCGCCTGTTGGTAGGCTGGGCGCTGATGAATGCGCACTAAGAAATCTTGCAGTTTCGGGAACCCCTCAAGACCACCACGGGTGTTGATTGCCTCGATAGGAAAACTCATCTGAATATCCGCCGCGCTGAAATCACTGCCAGCAAACCACTGATTATTCGTCAAATGCTGTTCCAGATAATCGCGGTGAGTAGCAATTTGCTTATTCAGATAACTTTTCTGTACGCCATCACCCAGAGCCTTGGCAACCGGGCGAATAATCCACGGCACAGGCGGCCCACCCAATCGGCTAAAGATAAGTTTCATCACCAGCAATGGCATCAATGAACCTTCGGCATAATGCATCCAGTAACGGAACTGTTGACGATCATAGTGACCGGTGGGTTTAAATAGCCCCTGTGCATCATAGGTTTCCTGTAAATACTCAATAATGGCACCAGACTCCGCCAAGGTGAGATCACCGTCAGTAATCACTGGTGATTTTCCCAATGGATGGATTTTTTTCAATTCTGGTGGTGCCAGTAAGCTGCCGGGGTCGCGCTGATAGCGCTTCAACTCATAAGGAACTTGCAGTTCCTCCAGCATCCACAAGATACGTTGTGAACGTGAATTATTCAGATGGTGAACCGTGACCATGACCAAGCTCCATATGATGAACATAAGAGTATTGATTATAGTGATAAAAGAATTTTTTGGTTTGCAAAGCTGCCAATACCAATTTTAAGAAAGCAAAACAGATATATCGAGGTATAAAAATCTCATCCCTCAGGCGCGGCTTAAAACCAACAAAAAGCCCCGCCAAGGCAGGGCTTTATTTTCCTAATCAGCACTGTTGTGCTTAAAAAACAGCGCAATCAGAACGGGATATCATCATCGAAATCCATTGGTGGCTCATTGCCGCCTTGTGGTTGTGCTGCTGGTGCAGACTGGGCCGGACGTGAAGTCTGACCGCCGCTGAACTGGTTACCACCTTGTGGCTGCTGAGGTTGACCCCAACCACCTTGCGCCCCGCCGTCTTGTGGTGCACCACCACCTGCCGGAGCAGCGCCGCCCTGACGGCCACCCAGCATTTGCATGGTGCCGCCCACATTAACCACAACTTCTGTGGTGTATTTCTCAACACCAGCCTGATCTGTCCATTTACGAGTTTGCAGTGCGCCTTCAATATAAACCTGAGAGCCTTTACGCAGATATTCACCCGCCACTTCTGCCAGTTTGCCGAACAACACCACACGGTGCCATTCAGTTTTTTCTTTCTGCTCGCCGGTGGCTTTATCACGCCAGCTTTCGGAAGTGGCCAGGGTGATATTGGCAACAGCTCCGCCGTTTGGCATGTAGCGGACTTCCGGGTCTTGGCCCAAATTCCCGACCAAAATCACTTTGTTTACGCCTCTGCTGGCCATGTGAACTCTCCTGATGAAGTAAATTTTGTACAGTATAAACGAGTAAGTTTAACACGCTAACTGCTAAACGGCACAGTAGATCATAACTGCGAAATGTGTTGCAGTTTTATCATGACATCTGCCTTAATTGCACTCGAATACTGGATATCCATTCAGGTTTTTTTGTGTCATAATTATCCGTTTCGTACTGGCTGTGTCCTTTTTTGACGTTGCAAAATGCGTCTATACATTACTCAAAGTAATTGGAGTTGCAGGTAGGCGGCAAGCGAGCGAGTCCCTATGAGCTTACAGCCAGTAAGTGATTAGGGTGAGTGAACGCAGCCAACAACCCTACGGCTTCAAGTACGAAGAGTAAAAAAGGGCGCGGGAGAGGCTCAGTTTACATCCGGGAAGTGTTTGAATGGATAATATAGAAGTTCGGGGCGCTCGCACCCATAATCTTAAGAATATCAACCTGATTATCCCGCGCGACAAACTGATCGTGGTCACCGGTCTATCGGGTTCAGGCAAATCCTCACTGGCTTTTGATACCTTGTATGCCGAGGGGCAACGCCGTTATGTTGAGTCTCTTTCCGCCTATGCGCGCCAATTTCTATCGCTGATGGAAAAACCGGATGTCGACCATATTGAAGGTCTGTCACCGGCAATCTCCATTGAGCAAAAATCAACTTCGCATAACCCACGCTCGACTGTGGGTACCATCACTGAAATCCATGATTATCTGCGTTTGCTGTTCGCCCGTGTCGGTGAACCACGCTGCCCAGATCACGATGTTACGCTAGCCGCGCAAACCGTCAGTCAGATGGTGGATAACGTCATCAGTCAGCCGGAAGGCCGCCGCTTGATGTTACTGGCTCCGGTGGTAAAAGATCGCAAAGGCGAACATACCAAAACGCTGGAAGGTCTGGCTATGCAGGGCTATATCCGGGCGCGGATCGATGGCGAGGTGTGTGATCTGTCTGATCCACCGAAATTAGAACTGCAAAAAAAACATACCATTGAAGTGGTGGTCGATCGCTTCAAAGTGCGTGAAGATCTGGCTCAGCGTCTGGCTGAATCATTTGAAACGGCACTGGAGCTTTCTGGTGGTACTGCCGTCGTTGCCGATATGGACGACCCTCACGCCGAAGAGTTGCTGTTCTCCGCCAACTTTGCCTGCCCGATTTGCGGCTACAGTATGAGTGAGTTGGAACCACGCCTGTTCTCCTTTAACAACCCGGCGGGGGCCTGCCCAACTTGTGACGGCTTAGGGGTACAGCAGTTCTTTGATCCAGACCGTGTATTACAGAATCCAGAGCTGTCGCTGGCGGGTGGTGCCATCCGTGGTTGGGATCGCCGCAACTTCTATTACTTCCAGATGCTGCGTTCACTGGCAGATCATTATAAGTTTGATATCGAAACGCCATTTAACTCGCTCGATAGCGCGATACAGCACGCCGTTTTATACGGTTCTGGCAAAGATACCATTGAATTCAAATACATTAACGATCGGGGTGATACCACCGTTCGCCGCCACCCATTTGAAGGGGTGTTGCACAATATGGAACGTCGCTATAAAGAGACGGAGTCCAGTGCAGTACGTGAGGAACTGGCCAAATATATTAGCAATCGCTCCTGTGCTTCATGCCACGGTACTCGCTTGCGCCGCGAAGCGCGTTATGTGTTTGTCGAAAACACCACTCTGCCCGAGATTTCTGAACTGAGCATCGGCCACGCACTGACCTTCTTCCAAAACATGAAACTAAGTGGTCAGCGGGCGCAAATTGCTGAGAAAGTGCTGAAAGAGATTGGCGATCGGCTGAAGTTCTTGGTTAACGTCGGGCTGAATTATCTGTCGTTGTCCCGTTCGGCGGAAACACTGTCTGGTGGTGAAGCGCAACGTATCCGTTTGGCCAGTCAAATTGGCGCCGGCTTGGTGGGTGTCATGTATGTACTGGATGAACCGTCCATCGGTTTGCACCAACGTGATAATGAACGGTTGCTGGAAACATTGATTCATCTGCGCAATCTGGGTAACACCGTGATTGTAGTGGAACATGATGAAGACGCTATCCGCGCAGCCGACCATGTGATTGATATTGGCCCGGGTGCGGGTGTGCATGGTGGTGAGGTGGTGGCCGAAGGGACCGTTGAGGCCATCATGGCTGAACCTAAGTCACTGACCGGTCAGTTCCTTAGCGGCAAACGAGAAATCGCCATACCTGCGCAACGCGTGCCGGGGGACCCAACCAAAGTGTTAAAACTGATTGGCGCCAGCGGCAATAACCTGAAAGATGTCACGCTGACACTACCGGTCGGGCTGTTTAGTTGTATTACCGGGGTTTCTGGCTCAGGTAAGTCAACGCTGATCAACGACACCTTATATTGTATCGCCCAGCGCCAGTTGAACGGCGCGACCAGCAACGAACCGGCGCCATTCCGTGAAATTCAAGGCTTGGAGCATTTCGATAAAGTCATCGATATTGACCAAAGCCCGATTGGCCGGACGCCGCGCTCTAACCCGGCGACTTATACCGGTATCTTTACCCCCATTCGTGAGCTGTTTGCCGGTGTTCCTGAATCACGTACCCGTGGTTATACGCCAGGCCGCTTCAGCTTTAACGTCAAAGGGGGCCGTTGTGAGGCCTGCCAGGGCGACGGGGTGATTAAAGTCGAAATGCACTTCCTGCCCGATATCTATGTGCCATGCGACCAGTGTAAAGGTAAGCGTTATAACCGTGAAACGCTGGAAGTAAAATACAAAGGTAAAAGTATCCACGAAGTGCTGGCGATGACTATCGAAGAGGCTCGCGAGTTCTTTGATGCGGTTCCGGCACTGGCGCGTAAGCTGCAAACACTGATGGATGTGGGCCTGTCCTATATCTGTCTGGGGCAATCTGCGACTACGCTGTCGGGTGGTGAAGCGCAACGGGTGAAACTGTCGCGTGAATTATCAAAACGCGGCACCGGTCAGACGCTCTATATTCTGGACGAGCCGACTACCGGCCTGCATTTTGCTGATATTCAGCAACTGCTGGCGGTGTTGCATCAGCTGCGCGATCAGGGCAATACCATTGTGGTCATTGAGCACAATCTGGATGTGATTAAGACTGCTGATTGGATTGTCGATCTGGGGCCAGAAGGCGGTAGTGGCGGTGGCGAGATTCTGGTCGCTGGTACACCAGAGACTGTTGCAGAATGCGCCGCGTCACATACCGCACGCTTCCTCAAGCCAATGCTGCAACGTAAGTAGAGCATCAATTAATCTATCAGCATCCAAAATCATTGGAGCTGCAGGTTGGCAACCCGTGAACAACAAATCAGCCAGGCCCAAGGATGGGCCAAATAATGAACCTGGCTAACAACCCCGCAACTCCAAGTACCAAGGGGGTATCAAACAGCCAGCTCCTGTCGCCTATGTTCCGGTAACCCCTGCAATACCAATTGATAAGAGCGGTCAATTAACGAGTAAAATTGTGAGTTCGGTAATTGTCCATCCAGAAACACCGTGTTCCAGTGCGCTTTATTCAAGTGTTCACTCGGCACGATCTCCGGATGTTGCTCTCGCAAACTCTCCGCCAACTCAGGGCTGGTTTTTACCGAAATAGAGGGCCGCCCACCAATTTCACCCACCATCGCAAACATCACATCGGCTACTTTAATCTGATTGGTCTGCCATTCCTCATGATCACTCTGCTCTGCCCCCGGTTTAGACATGCAGTATTCCAATAATGCTGAATTATTCATTGGGTTATCTCCTGTAATGGGCCAGTGCCGTCTAGCGAAAGGGCCTCATAGCGTATTCATTCCATCGGATACAGCAACATGCTGAAGTATTAGCTTGCACTTATAACAGAAGATTTACTGTGAGCGATGAATGATCATTGGGCATGGGTCTGCCACCTTATTTAGTATATTCTTTAATCGATTTACAGCCATTGGCGAAGAGCTAACCAGACAGGTTATGTAGATAAGTGACGGAAAGATGGTGGAAAAAATAAAGCAAAAAGGCGATATTTCTATCGCCTTAAACAGTTCGTCGTGTTAGATAACGCGATAACTAATTACTGTACTGCCGCAAACGCAGCCGCTACTCGCTGAACATTACTGTGGTTGACACCTGCCATACACATCCTGCCGCTGGCAATCAGATACACGCCAAACTCGTCACGCAGACGATCCACTTGTGCAGCACTAAAACCGGTATAGCTGAACATGCCACGCTGTTGCATTAAGTAATCAAAATTGCGATTGGGTAGTGCCGCCTTCAAGGCTTCCACCAACGTGCTGCGCATTTCAATAATACGCCGACGCATCTGCTCCACTTCAGCCTGCCATTGCGCCCGTAACTCGCTGTCATGCAGTACTTTTGAAACAACCTGTGCACCAAAGTTTGGCGGGCTGGAATAGTTACGCCGCACCGTGGCTTTCAGTTGCCCCAATACCCGACCAGCAGCTTCTTCACTTTCACATACCACGGAAAGGCCACCGACCCGTTCGTTATACAGAGAGAAGATTTTAGAGAAGGAGTTACTGACCAGACAGGGTAATTCCGCTGCCGCCATGGCTCGAATCGCATAAGCATCTTCATTCAGCCCAGCACCAAAACCCTGATAGGCAATATCCAGGAACGGGATCAGATCCCGGTCTTTAGCCACGCCAATAACCTGATCCCACTGTGCATTCGTCAGATCAGATCCAGTTGGGTTATGGCAGCAAGGATGGAGCAAAACAATGCTTCTGGCTGGTAACTGCTGCAACGTTGCCAGCATTTGATCGAATTTTACGCCCAGCTTGTCATTATCAAAGTACGGGTAGGTATTCACCTTAAACCCTGCGCCACTGAAAATAGCGACATGGTTTTCCCACGTAGGGTCACTGACCCACACCTGAGAATCTGGGAAATAGGAATGAAGGAAATCAGCACCCACTTTCAATGCACCGGAGCCACCAACAGTTTGGATAGTCGCTACTCGTTGCTGAGCCAGCATAGGGTGATCGCTGCCGAATAGTAGCTGCTGAATAGCAGTACGATAAGATTGCAGACCTTCCATCGGCAAGTAAACCGGTGTCCCATGTGGCTGAGCATTCAATTGGGTTTCAGCGGTATCCACTGCCTGCATTTGCGGGATCTCACCCTGCTCATTGTAATAAAGCCCGATACTCAGATTCACTTTATGTGCTCGGCTATCGGCTTTAAAACTCTCCATCAATGACAGGATCGGGTCACCTGCATAGGCATCAACATTTTGGAACACGGCGCTGCTCTCCTAGATTGATAATAATTGTCTATACCTTGATTAGTCAGCTTACCTTATTCCCCTAAATATTCCATCGCTACACGGGAGGTCAGCTTGGTGATCAATTCATAGGCACTGATACCGGTGTAAGCTGCGATCTTCTCAACCGGTAAATCCGCCCCCCACAACAGCACTTCATCACCGACTTTGTCGCTGCTATCTGGCCCAAGATCAACTGAAATCATGTCCATCGATACCCGCCCCACAATGTGCACTTCGCGGCCATTTACCCACATCGGCGTACCCGATGGTGCGCTGCGCGGATAACCGTCACCGTAGCCAATCGCCACCACACCCAGGCGCGTATCACGTTCACTGACCCAAGTTCCGCCGTAGCCCACGGACTCACCGGCTTTATGTTCACGTACAGCAATCAGGCTGGATTTTAATGCCATCGCTGGCAGTAGACCAAAATGGCTGGCATAAGGTTCATCCAGCGGCGAAACGCCATACAGTATGATACCGGGACGAACCCAATCACGATGCGCTTGCGGCCACAGCAAAATACCGCCAGATGCAGCAATAGACTGTTTACCCGGTTTGCCAATAGCAAAGGCGTCAAAACACGCCAGTTGCTGGCGGGTAGTATCCACCTCAGGTTCGTCGGCACGACTGAAGTGGCTCATAATATTAACTGGCTGACTAACGTTGCCACAAGCACATAGCCGCTGGTAGAAGGCTTCGGCCTGCTCAGGACGGACTCCTAAACGATGCATACCGGTATCGAGCTTCATCCAGACATTGATCGGAGCAGGGAGATTGGCCGCTTCCAGCGCTTCTAATTGTTCAATACTGTGTACTGCGGTTTCAATCCGGTTAGCCACCAGAATAGGCAAGTCCTCTGCTGTAAAAAACCCTTCCAGCAGTAGAATAGGTTTTACAATTCCGCCAGAACGTAGCATCAGAGCTTCGCCGATGCGCGCGACGCCATAGCAATCGGCATCCTGCAAAGTATGTGCTGTTTCTAATAACCCGTGGCCATAAGCGTTTGCTTTCACAACAGCAATCAGGCGGCTTTGTGGCGCCATGCGCCGTACCTGATGCAAGTTATGTCGCAGAGCGCGGCGGTCGATTACTGCTGTTGCCGCTTTCATTTCTTATCCTTAATAATTGATGTTATACCCAAAGAACCTGGTGTTGCAGGTCGCCGGCCAGCGAGGGTTCCGCGTGAGTCATCGCCGCTAACAACCCTGCAGCGTCAAGGACTAAGGGGAAACTATTCGTCGTCGTACTGTGGACCGGCATAGTTATCAAAGCGCGACCATTGACCGTTAAATTTCAGCCGGACAGATCCGATCGGACCGTTACGCTGTTTACCCAAAATAATCTGCGCGATCCCTTTCTCATCACTGTTCTCGTGATACACCTCGTCACGATAGATAAACATGATTAAGTCCGCATCTTGTTCGATAGAGCCGGATTCACGTAAGTCGGAGTTAACGGGCCGTTTATCAGCACGTTGCTCCAAACTACGGTTAAGCTGTGATAACGCCACTACCGGGACTTGCAACTCTTTCGCCAGAGCTTTGAGTGAGCGCGAAATCTCGGCGATTTCCAACGTTCGGTTATCAGAAAGAGACGGCACCCGCATCAATTGCAGGTAGTCGATCATAATCAGACTCAAACCACCATGTTCGCGGAAAATACGCCGCGCGCGGGAGCGCACTTCTGTCGGTGTCAGACCGGATGAGTCATCGATGTACATATTGCGTTTTTCCATCAATATGCCCATGGTGCTGGAAATACGCGCCCAATCCTCATCATCGAGTTGGCCGGTTCGGATACGGGTCTGGTCAACATGTGACAGCGACGCCAGCATACGCATCATGATCTGATCGCCGGGCATCTCCAAACTGAAGATCAATACCGGTTTTTCCTGCATCATCGCGGCGTTTTCACACAAGTTCATCGCAAACGTGGTTTTACCCATTGATGGACGCGCGGCGACAATGATCAAATCTGATTTCTGTAAACCGGCGGTTTTTTTATCAAGGTCGGTAAAGCCGGTTGAAACACCGGTCACCCCATCATGGGGCCGCTGATAAAGTTGCTCAATTCGCGCGACCGTGGCTTCGAGGATTTGATCGACACTTTTCGGCCCTTCATCTTTACTGGCGCGGCTTTCAGCTATCTGAAACACTTTGGATTCAGCCAAATCCAGCAAATCTTCACTGCTACGCCCTTGGGGATCATAACCGGCGTCAGCTATCTCATTGGCGACCGAGATCATTTCACGAACTACCGCACGTTCGCGCACAATATCAGCATAGGCACCAATATTCGCCGCACTTGGGGTGTTTTTCGATAACTCTGCCAGATAGGCAAATCCCCCCACCGAATCCAGATCGCCTTTTTGCTCTAGCGACTCAGACAAGGTGATCAAATCGATAGGTTTGCTGTTTTCCAGCAAACGCTGCATTTCAGTAAAGATTCGGCGGTGCGGGCGGCTGAAGAAGTCATTGCTGGCAACGCGTTCTGACACATTATCCCAGCGTTCATTATCCAGCATCAAACCGCCCAACACGGACTGCTCTGCCTCCAGCGAATGAGGCGGGAGTTTCAGCCCTTCCATCTGGCGGTCTCGTGGCTCTGTCATATTGTTGGTTGGTTTTTTTGCGGCCATGAAGAGTGTTCTTTACCTTTGTTGCGATAGGAAAATATCGAATAGAAAATATAACGGCCTAGTATATACACAAAGTAATTGGAGTTGCAGGTAGACCGCAAATGAATGGAGCTGATGAGTTCAGAAAGTTCGCTGATGAGGAAAAAAAATGCCGCCCACATTGCCGCACCGTCTTATTCGCAGAGGTAATAATATTCCCTATTACATATCGGTATTAGCCAGATCTTGGCACTCCGTGCAGAACCCTGTAGGGTGAAAATACACCTATCTATAGGAGCTACCATGGCAAAGCATATCCAATTCAGTACCACTGGCGGGCCGGAAGTGTTGCAATACCTTGACTTTACCCCTTCTGACCCTGCAGCACATGAAGTTCAGGTAGAAAACAAAGCGATCGGTATTAACTATATCGATACTTATGTTCGCAGTGGGCTTTATTCACCATCACAGTTTCCCAGTGGGTTGGGAACAGAGGCGGCGGGAATTGTCACTAAAGTTGGTTCGTCGGTTAACACAATCAATGTCGGTGACCGGGTGGTATATGCCCAATCAGCTCTCGGGGCTTACAGCGAAGTGCATAATGTTGCGGCAGAGAAGATTGCCATACTTCCTGACAACATCTCTTTCGAGCAGGCCGCAGCATCATTCCTCAAAGGGCTGACCGTCCACTATCTGTTGCGCCAAACCCACGAGATAAAACCGGGTGAGGTATTCCTATTCCATGCGGCGGCGGGTGGTGTCGGACTAATTGCTTGCCAGTGGGCGAAAGCGCTTGGTGCTAAGCTTATCGGCAGTGTTGGCTCTGATGAAAAGGCCGAATTGGCAAAAGCCGCTGGCGCCTGGGCCACGATTAACTATCGTACAGAAAATATCGCCGAGCGGGTGGCAGAGCTGACTAATGGCGAGAAAGTGGGTGTGGTGTATGACTCGGTTGGGAAAAGTACCTGGCTGGATTCGCTTAATAGCCTTAAGCGCAGAGGCTTGATGGTGAGTTTCGGTAATGCCTCCGGCCCAGTGACAGGAGTAGATCTTGCCATCCTGAACCAAAAAGGCGGGCTATATGTTACTCGCCCCTCCCTCAACACTTATGTCACCAATCGGCAAGAGTTAGCAAGTGCCAGCCACGAACTGTTTTCACTGATTGCTGGCGGAGCCATTAATGTCGATGTGGCAAAAGCACAGCAATTCCCGTTGCGTGATGCTCACCGTGCCCATCAAATCCTAGAAAGCCGCCAGACCACAGGATCCAGCTTGCTGATACCCTGAGTTGTTTGGCCATTCCTAAGGTAATATTGTTGAAAAAACAAAGGGCTCCGATTAGGGAGCCCTTCTTTACAACGCTTTCTTTGATGCACATGTAGGGGTACAGCAGCGTATTCTGTCAGAGCTAACTGCCGTTTATACGGCTATTTTTACCTCTGGCAGGGATGAAAATGCGATACCAAATCGTATCGGTTAGCATCCTAGCAAGCACGCCCGAGAAAAAATACGTTTTCCCTCTGATTCGCCCCACTAATCTTTCAGGCTGTGATCGCTACCGCAAGAAAGGGAAATTTTAGTAACGCCGGACTATCGGTTTCTGCATCGAACGCCATATCCAGACGGCCACAACCGCCAGAATCAACCAAGGTAGCAGCTTAATCATCATGACGAATAAGCCCCCTACCATCATAAAAGCAGCAGCCACCAGTAATGCAGCGAAGATCCCTAACAGGGAAATACCGGTTACCATCAGCATGATAAAAAAGCCGATAACAAAGAGAATTTCAAACATGGCTGGCTCCTTAATAATTGTGTATGTCCCACAACCACATCATTAAATATAACGAACAAATCGGGGATTTTATAAGAAGTATTACAAGAAGCATGCCAACTTTAACATATCAGCTAATTCATTGAATTTAATGATTAAGTAATATTAACATCTACCAGAAAAATGGATATGCATGGTCAATTTGACTAACTTATAGCTAATTTACTATTCTATTATACTCAAAGTAATTGGCGTCGCAGGTAGGCAGCAAGTGAACGCATCCCGATGAGCTTACACAGTCAAGTGATTTGAACGCTGCTTGCAGCGGCCTCGCCTTGCGAGGCCCACCGGATGGGCCGAGTCACTAGCGTAGCTAACAACCCTGCGACTTCAAGGACGAAGGGTATAAGGCCGAGTGACCAGCGCTAAGGCTTGCTCTACTACAGCAACGCCAGCACCAGGCTTATGGGCATTTTCGCTTAGATGGCGACGCCATTGACGCGCACCAGGAATTCCCTGAAAAATCCCAAGAATATGCCGGGTGATGTGGCCCAAATAAGCGCCGCGAGACAACTCCTGTTCGATATAAGGATAAAGCGCTTCAATCGCCTTAATGCTATCGACCACTGGGGCATTTACATCAAATAGTTCGCGATCCACTTGGGTCAAAATGCTTGGATTTTGGTAGGCTTCACGGCCCATCATTACCCCATCAAGATGTTTAAGATGCTCTTTGGCTTCAGCCAGCGTTTTCACACCACCATTAATGGCAATAGTCAGTGTTGGGAAATCACGCTTGAGCTGATAAACCCGCTCATAATCCAGCGGTGGCACTTCACGGTTCTCTTTCGGGCTAAGCCCTGAGAGCCAGGCTTTGCGAGCATGAATGGTAAAGATATCGCATTCGCCACGGTCCGCCACCGTTTGCACAAACTCGCATAAGAACTCATAGCTATCCAGTTGGTCAATGCCGATACGAGTTTTAACGGTGACAGGAATAGAAACCACATCGCGCATAGCTTTAATGCAGTCAGCGACCAGTTCAGCCTCACCCATCAGGCAAGCGCCAAAACGACCATTTTGTACCCGATCAGACGGGCAACCCACATTTAGGTTTATTTCATTGTAGCCGCGTTGTTCAGCCAATTTGGCACAATGGGCCAGCGCCTGCGGGTCACTGCCTCCAAGTTGCAGTGCCACCGGATGATCCTGTTCGCTATAAGCCAGATAGTCAGCTTTACCATGAATAATGGCACCGGTGGTGACCATTTCGGTATATAACAAGGTCTGCTTGGTTAACAAACGATGAAAATAACGGCAATGACGATCGGTCCAATCGAGCATCGGCGCGACGGAAAAACGTTGTAGAGGGTAGTGTGGCTTATTGGCCGGGGTGCTGGAAAAAGTCTGGGCTGCGTGCATTTACGGTGATTTCATCGGTTATTATTTCATCAAATACCCTTTAAAGTTGCCCGCCGAGCGAACCCTACAAAGGGATGGAATGAGTAATTATACCATAGAAGCTGACCATAGCTGCCTGTGTGATAATTGAACTCTACGACTGATCGTTCTGTCATCGAATCCTGTGAATTAACAAAAGTGTGATACCCACCTTCCCCTCGTTTTTTCACCTATCGGCGATTAACGCTAAATATGGTAAAATCAATTCAATTCAAATGCTGCGGGATGGATATCATGAAACCTATCGATGAGGAAAAGCTGCTGGCTCAGGCTGAAAGTCTGTGTCAACAACGTAACGTCCGGCTGACACCGCAACGTCTTGAAGTACTACGCTTAATGGCACAACAACCTGGCGCAATCAGTGCCTATGACCTGTTGGATTTGTTGCGTGTGTCTGAACCACAAGCCAAGCCTCCAACTGTTTATCGCGCATTGGATTTTTTGCTGGAGCAAGGGTTTATTCACCGCGTCGAGTCAGCTAATAGTTATGTGCTATGTCATCATTTTGAAGAGCCAACCCATACTTCAGCGCTATTTATCTGTGATCGGTGCAAAATAGTCACTGAACGCACCACAGTGGGCATTGAAGAGGCATTGTCACAGTTAGCAAAACAATCAGGTTTTGTGCTGCGTCACAGTGTGGTTGAAGCGCACGGTTTATGTGCTGAATGCGGGGAAGTTGAAGCATGCGAAAGCCATGAGCATTGTGACCATGACCACTCTATTGTTACTAAAAAGAAATAGCTGCGTACCTAATTGAAGTTGCAGCAATGTTAGCTGCTCTCCAATTACTTTTGCCTTATACCCGTCATACTTCAAGCTGCATGTGTGTTGGCTGCTCTCAATAACCCGAATCACTTACTCATGTAAGCTCATCGGGATTAATGAGGCTCACCCTTGAGGCTCACCCAGCGGGCTAGCATAAATGCTGTACAAATCGGTTACCGCCTTCCTGCAACTCGAATTATTTAGGGTATAGATAGAGATCCCTGGTGGGTATATATCGGTTAGCAAAAAGTAGACTGCCGCGAGCAATGCGACAGGGTAATAATTAATAATAAGGCACGTCCTTGTGCAGATGTAGATATAAATACAGGTGAGCTAGAATAGCTTTTATTAAAATAACCTCACCGCTTCAATATAATTGGAGTTGATACACCAATAACTAGACGGGGTTGATTAACAATGCATATTCTATGAAACGAGAGACCCGATTAATTTATATCAATATCAGTTTAATTCCATTTAATGCTGTTACCAGCGATATTTGCTGTGGTCTTCCCAGGCTTTGACTTCTTTCTCGGCTTGCTCTTTCTGATAGCCGTATTTCTCCTGGATTTTACCCACTAGCTGGTCACGCTTACCTTCGATTACCGTTAAGTCATCGTCAGTCAGCTTGCCCCATTTTTCTTTCACTTTACCTTTAAACTGCTTCCAGTTACCGTCGGCTTGATCTTTATTCATAATATCTCCGTTACCTTGGGATTAGTCAGTTTATTTAATTCAATACGATAAACATTCTCTATTGATAAAAACAACCACATTTAAATTAGTCACTCACAGTCATAATTTAAAATTAAACTTCGTTGTTTCGCTTACCGTACGAATAACTATAGCAGAGGATACTAGCAATTAAAGTCAGGATAATATTAATCACTGAGATTATAGCTATAAAGTAAAAATAAGCACTGATATTATTCAGTTAAAACAGTAGGTAATAACTTATTGTCGGAATCGTCTCAATCTAAATAACTTTTCCATACTTGGAGCTGTAGCAGGCTAGCTGTACTTGTTACTTGGCCCCTTCCCAGACATCACCTCTGAGAGGCCGCAGCAAGCAGCATTCAAATTTTCTCCCCGCAGATTTGTCATCCAAATCATCTACTTGTCGTTAGCATTGATCGGAATTAGCGAGCTTCTTTGCGGCTGCCTGCCTGCAACGTCAATTAATTTGGGCGTCTGAATCGTTTAATGGGGTCATTAATAATAAAAAGCCGCTCCTGAGCAGGAACGGCTTATCAGTTCAATATAAAACGCTAATGTTAGATCCAGTCACCATTACGGATAACACCGACGGCCAATCCTTCAATAGTGAAGCTTTGTTCGCGCAGATCGACAATAATCGGTTGGAACTCACTATTTTCTGGCAAAAGCTGTACGATATTACCTTGTTTTTTCAAGCGTTTTACCGTCACTTCATCATCAATTCGTGCCACTACAACTTGCCCGTTACGCACATCTTGCGTTTTATGCACCGCTAATAGGTCGCCATCCAGAATACCGATATCTCTCATCGACATCCCATTAACCCGCAACAGAAAATCTGCACTCGGTTTAAACATTGATGGGTCTACTTTGTAGTGCCCTTCGATATGCTGCTGTGCCAGCAAAGGTTCACCTGCGGCAACCCGACCAATCAGTGGCAGGCCATCTTCTTCTTCCATCAGCAAACGAATGCCACGGGAAGCGCCAGAAACAATCTCAATGACGCCTTTACGGGCCAGTGCTTTTAAATGCTCTTCAGCGGCGTTAGGAGAGCGAAACCCCAGACGCTGCGCAATTTCGGCACGGGTCGGTGGCATGCCGGTTTGCGCTAAGTGATCGCGAACCAGGTCATAAACCTCTTGCTGTCTGGTAGTAAGTGCTTTCATTCCGCCCCCTGTTTGTTTATACAGTCTTGCTGTGAGTATATACAGGTAAGCGGGTGTTGGGAACCAAAGAGTGAATAAAAACAGGGATTAATCACAGCTTATTTCTGCGGCATTGTTCGTCATAACATTAACCGGCATGCTGCCAAAGTACGGTTATCCAAACAAATAACGCTAACAAGATAGCGAGGAATACCGCCGCGGACCCCATATCTTTGGCGCGGCCCGATAGCTCATGGAACTCACTGCCAATCCTGTCCACTACCGCCTCAATCGCACTGTTAATGACTTCGATAATTATCACTAAAACCACGCTACCAATTAATAAAAGGCGTGCGATAGCATCTACATCCAGCCAGAAGGCCAGTATGATAGCGATTATGGCAGCAACAGCTTCCTGACGAAATGCCGCTTCGTTTTTCCAGGCAGCCGTTAAGCCTTTCACAGAATAACCGGCCGCTTTATAGACTCGGGCCAGCCCTGTTGATTGATTCGCCATGTTTTATTGCCTTTATCTTAAGTTAATGATGATTTTTGCCGCTTTCTGTTGTCTTATCACCACAGATCTCAAAACCAGTTTCTGGTATCCTTGCGACGAATTGCTAACAAGAGGCTTCATGTAGTTATGTCAGGTTGGCGTAAAATATATTATAAGTTATTGAATTTACCACTTAAAATGTTGGTAAAAAGCAAGGTTATTCCGGCAGACCCTGTGACTGAGTTAGGGCTAGACCCCTCTCGTCCTATTCTGTACGTTTTGCCTTACAATTCTAAGGCTGATTTGCTGACTTTGCGAGCGCAGTGTCAAGCACAAGACCTGCCCGACCCATTGATTCCATTGGAAATCGATGGAGTGCAACTGCCCAGCCATGTGTTTATCGATAATGGCCCGCGGGTCTTTCGCTACTACGCGCCTAAACAGGAATCGGTAAAGCTGTTCCACGACTATCTGGATTTGCACCGCAATAATCCCGAGTTAGATATCCAGATGTTACCGGTTTCCGTGATGTTTGGTCGTTCGCCGGGGCGTGAAGGCCACGGAACACCCCATCTGCGCGTGCTTAACGGAGTGCAAAAATTCTTCGCGGTATTGTGGCTGGGTCGCGATAGTTTTGTGCGTTTCTCTACCACAGTTTCACTGCGCAGGATGGCCAGCGAGCACGGTACCGATAAAACTATCGCCCACAAACTGGCTCGCGTAGCGCGGATGCACTTCTCCCGTCAACGCCTGGCAGCGGTTGGCCCTAGTCTGCCTGCCCGGCAGGATCTGTTCAAAAAGTTGCTGACATCAAAGGCGATTGAAAAGGCCGTCGCCGATGAAGCGCGGACCAAGAAAATCTCCCATGAGAAAGCACAGCAAAATGCCATTACGCTGATGGAAGAGATCGCAGCCGACTTCTCATATGAAGCCGTGCGCCTGTCTGACAGAGTATTGAGCTGGACGTGGAACCGTTTGTATCAAGGTATTAACGTCCATAATGCAGAACGGGTGCGGCAGTTGGCGCAAGATGGCCATGAAATCGTCTATGTGCCTTGTCATCGCAGCCATATGGATTATCTGCTGCTCTCCTACGTGCTTTATCATCAAGGGCTGGTGCCGCCGCATATTGCCGCTGGGATTAACCTTAACTTCTGGCCTGCCGGGCCTATCTTCCGCCGTTTGGGCGCGTTCTTTATTCGTCGCACCTTTAAAGGCAACAAACTCTATTCAACGGTTTTCCGCGAGTATTTAGGTGAACTGTTCACCCGTGGTTATTCAGTTGAATACTTTGTTGAAGGAGGCCGCTCACGTACCGGCCGCCTGCTGGAGCCAAAAACTGGCACACTGTCGATGACCATTCAGGCGATGTTGCGTGGTGGCTCACGTCCAATCACTTTGGTGCCGATTTATATCGGTTACGAACATGTGATGGAAGTGGGTACCTATGCCAAAGAGCTGCGTGGTGCGACCAAAGAGAAAGAGAGCCTGTTGCAGATGCTGCGGGGCTTGCGTAAGTTGCGTAACCTCGGTCAGGGCTATGTCAACTTTGGTGAACCGATCCCGTTGACCACCTATCTGAACACCAATGTACCGCAATGGCGTGATGCCATTGATCCGATTGAAGCTCAGCGCCCAAGCTGGCTGACACCGGCGGTAAATGATTTGGCCGGTAAGATCATGGTGAGAATAAATAATGCGGCAGCAGCGAATGCCATGAACTTGTGTTCTACCGCATTGTTAGCCTCACGTCAGCGTTCACTCACCCGCGAGCAGTTGCTTGAGCAACTTGATTGCTATCTGCAACTGATGCGTAATGTGCCTTATGCGAAAGATGTCACTGTGCCGGATAAAACACCGGAAGAGTTACTTAATCACGCCTTGAATATGAATAAGTTTGAGGTGGAGAAAGACAACATTGGTGACATTATCATCCTGCCACGGGAACAAGCCGTGCTGATGACCTATTATCGCAATAATATCCAGCACTTACTGATGCTACCGTCACTGATAGCCAGCATGGTGATGTACCACCGCCGCATTACCCGTGACGAATTGTTGCGCCAAATCAGTATGATTTATCCGATGTTGAAAGCTGAACTGTTCCTGCATTACAGCAAAGAGCAGTTACCACAGACGCTGGACACGCTGATAGATGAACTGGCCCGCCAGCAGTTGATTTGTGACAAAGGGACCGAACTAGTGCTGAATCCGGCCCGAATTCGCCCACTGCAATTACTGGCCGCCGGTGTGCGGGAAACCCTGCAACGATACGCGATTACCCTGTCGCTGCTCAGTGCCAATCCGAGCATTAACCGTGGAGCGCTGGAGAAAGAGAGCCGTATCATGGCGCAGCGATTGTCTGTTCTGCACGGGATTAACGCACCAGAATTCTTCGATAAAGCGGTATTTTCAACACTGGTCGGTACCTTGCGTGAAGAGGGATATATCAGTGACAGTGGTGACGCGGTTCAGGAACATACGTTGGAAGTTTACAATATGCTGAGTGCGTTGATGACGCCGGAAGTGAAACTGACTATCGAGAGTGTCAGTATGCCAGCCGAAACCAGCAATCAACGGCCAGAATCCGAGGCAGAGGATAAATCGGAAGATTGATTCCTCAAGCCGCTAAACAAAAATGGCCGGATTCATCATCTGGCCATTTTTTTGACTGTTTTCCAGAAACGTATTTACTGCCAATAACTAATCAGAATCCCTAAAAACAACACCAGCCCTACGTAATTATTATTCAAAAACGCACGGAAGCAGGCGTCGCGGTCACGCTGCACAATCATCTTTTGTTGGTGGATAAACAAGGCACCCGCCAGCAGGATTGACCAATAGAATGCGCCGCCCAACCCCATCAGCCAGCCGATAGCAACCATCAACACCAGTGTAGCCAGTTGCAGTAAACCTATAATCAGCTTGTCATGTTGACCAAATAAAATCGCCGTGGACTTAACTCCAATTTTCAGGTCATCGTCGCGATCAACCATTGCGTATTGCGTGTCATAAGCGACGGTCCAGCAGATGTTCGCCAGCAATAACAGCCAACAAACCAAGGGTAAGCTCTCACTCACCGCAGCGAATCCCATCGGAATTGACCAACCAAAAGCTGCGCCTAATACCACTTGGGGTAGATGAGTGACCCGCTTCATAAACGGATAAATCCAGGCTAACGCCAGTGCTGCCAATGATAACCAAATGGTCATGCTATTAAGGGTTAACACCAGACCAAACGAGAGCAGTACCAAAACGACAAACAGGATTTTGCTCTCTCGTTCACTGATAATGCCACTGGGTAACGGGCGGGATGCGGTGCGTTTTACAAAGCCATCAATATTTCGGTCAGCATAATCATTGACGACACAACCAGCCGCACGCATAAAAAACACACCCAACACAAACACAATCAGTATTTTGGTTTCTGGGATACCCTGCCCTGCCAGCCATAATGCCCACAGCGTCGGCCACAATAGCAATAACGAGCCAATAGGCTTATCAATCCGCATTAAACGGCAATAAGCCTGCCATTTGGTCTGAACAGTACTTCCCTTCAATTTATCCATCTCCAAAATCTTACTACGGCTTAAACCGAATACAGTGGCGAGGCCGGTAAAAAAACTTCCGTCAGTAACAGGGGTTTGCCTGACAGACGCAGCAATGAGCGGCGCGCCCAAAGTTCATTCTGCCGCCCCACTTGAATATAATCACGGCTTAAATTGTCCCCACCAAATAAATAGCGCCCGAGTGGGAGGGTGCCCAAATCCACCAGCGCCCTATCCGGCCCAGACAGTGTCTGCTCGGGGATAACCGTGCGACCAAGCAGCCAAGGCTCATTATCACCACACAAAATGATTTCCCGCAGCCAATAGCGTTCGCTTACAGGTAAGTGCTCCGCATCTTCCCCTAACTCATTACGCGTAATAAAGCATTCTCGCTGGGGTTCGACATGAACCCGTTGGCAATGCTGCTCAAAACGCCGGGTCATCGACCCCAACTCCATCAACCAATCAGCGATAACAGTTGGTAAATTCGGCTGCTCAATGGCACACCATTGGATAGGTTTTATAATTGATGCATCACCGGTAGACATGCAGTTTGCTCCCTGCCGGGAAGAAAATATCGCTCCCCGCTAATTCGTAGATAAGGGGGCATTGTAGCGCAGATTAGCTCCCCAGCGACATCAGGTTGCTTTTTATTACCCCCCACAAAATGAAGTCGTTTTATTACGCTGTTCTTTATTATTGATGAGCTTGGGCAGTCCGTCCCTTATAACGGATAATTGCAGCACCAGTATTATTACGTTCACTGGATGACCTGAAATACATATCAAGTAACACTGCTGCATCTTGCCCAGAAAGGTATTTTTTGTCTTCTTGGATGATCAGTTCAGGAACCAGGTCTTTATAGAACTTTCTTACCCTAGGATCCATTAACTTCAGCTGTTCTACATTCATTAAATTTGTATCAAAAACGTACAACCCTTCTTTGTTGGCGGTCTGCACTATGGTAATCACATGTGCTCGCTCAGGAAAAAACATCATACTTTCGCCAGGTTTTAAACTGCTAATTTCCATTTTTATCGCATTCAAATCCAAAGGATAAACATTTACTCTCTCCGGAAATGATTCGATTGCTTGATTAAAGGAACTCAGAGGGTCTCTTAGATTTTTCTGAAATATTGACACATCTGTTTGAATACCCTCGGCCTTAAATTGTTCAAGAATCTGATGCAAAAATTTTCCGGAGGTTCTTGAGGCGGCGACATTATCACGTAACGGCCCAAAAAATTTCTCAGCTAAACTCATTTCACTGGTATTCAGGTAAGTGAATATGCCCGATGAGGTTAAAGCGCAGGGAGCATCCCCTTTGCTGGCGGGTCTTAATGCACTTTCTTCCAGCCAATCAAAGTCGGCGTTGGTTAATATATGAGTTTCGGTAAAGCGATTGGGCCCGCCCCCTGGTAACCTGCCCTGCCGGCTAAATTCAGGGCCTTGTTTCAAGACAACACCCACGTCCTTACCGGTGGTTAAGTCGACTTCCCAATAGGTCGCGCCGCCCCCCTGTCTGACCCAAGCTTCACGCATTCCACCAGAGACGAGTGGATCTTTTAGCTCAACCCATTGCACTTCAACTGGCTTTCCAGGCGGGCTTGGTATCGTCTGACGCGTTGGTATCACTTCGCCTTCCGCAACCGGCAAACGGGAAGGTATAACAGGCCGTGACGGAGGAGCCAAAGGACCCGATGGCTTTACGCCCAGTGGCGAATTTTCAATCAATTTCACCCCGCGTTCCATTCCCCTGAGCTGACCCGCCTCCATCACCATAGCCACCATACCCGCTGCCATATTTTCATTTTCGTTACGGGAACGCGGACCTTCGACTCTGGCGATAGTACACATCGGGTTAGGTAGTGGGAGTTTACACACCCAACTCTCTTCTAACGATGTCCAGGCCGTGCGCCAAAAACGCGAATTTTCAGTTTCTGGCCGATAGTCCTTGGCAAGGGCATTGATTTTATCTTGTAGCGCACCACTCTCTGGCCGCTGACCTTTCTCAATTAATGTTTTGATTGCCTGAGAGCGAACTGCCGGATGCGATTTTATCCACTCATGATATTCAGTTTTTTTCGCATCTAGCGTCTTATAAACATCAATCGACCTACCGTTCTTACCAGGCATCGACATATTGGCGACAAAGCGATTGCTTGCATCCCGACGCCGTTTAAATTCATTAACAGGTGAATCATTTTGCTTATGCGGGTCGCTATAACGGTAATAATAAGCTCTGGAATCATCGACTTTTTCCACCCCAGCCTCTGTCAGGATCTCTCTTATCGCCTGATCGTCATCAAAAGCGGCGGGAAGATGGCGATAGGCTAGACGCATATCGAGATAAGCGAGTTGTCGCTCTATTTTTTCTTGCGCTGTTTTATAAAGTCGATAATGCGCCAAAATATATAAGGGGTGGCTTTGCTCAGTAAGTTGAGCCAGCGATTTAAGGTCCGATACAAATCTTTCATGTTCCACGTCAATGGCTGTACCGGCAACGACGTTGTCTACCATTAGATTTATTCTATTAAAGGTGACTTGAGCTGACTCAGACAAATGGGACACATCGATTGATCCGGCTATTCTTTTGATGACACCAGCCGTTTGCTCTACGGTCAGAGGCTCGACTTCATTAGATTGGCTGAAGTGAGATAAGAAGATTGCCGTCGGACTGTAGCGCGCTCCACCGCTCTTATGTAATTGCTCTTCTTCCTGAAGTAATAATGTATACAGTTGCTCGGTATTCTTATCTACCAACTCATCAAAAGCCCTACCTTGCAATTGATAATGTAACTTAAGTGTAGTTTTGAGCGAAAACGCCAAACTGCCTACTGCGTGTTCGAAATCGATAAATTGAGTGAAATCCTGTTGGCTACAGGCATCAAATCCAATCTGTCCGCATCCGGTTAAAATCATTTCCCCCAATTCCAGCGACTCCTTTTTCAGATAGCTGCCCTGGGCATTTTTCGGTGCAAATCCATTAGCAAGATAGGCCTCTGGTGCTTGCAATATCGTAGGCTGAGCATCCATCCCTTCATGGATAACCCTTAACACCCTGGCCGCTCTGGAAACCGCTAGTTCCGGCGAATCTAGATGCTCCAGCCCCCAATCGTTTAAATCCGCAGTGGAAATTCCTGCTGTTTCACCATAGCGATTGCCATAATGGGAATGGTTATAAAGTATCGCCGCCTGAAGCTTGGTCTCTTTATTTTCAGGCCGATAAACTGCCATGGATAATTCAGCCAGCGTGGGCTGATACTCTTGATTCAACCACCAGGCAAGACTCAGGGCGGCGAGTGGCGTCAGTTTTTCTGCTGTGGATAGTGTCAGGCTCTTTTGGCATAACTTAAACAGGATATCCCGCTCCAGGCTGATAACACGAGCTTTTTCATACCCTTGAGCCGCGGTTAACCCAGGCCTTAAATGTGATAAATCATCTAAACTATTTGCAGACTCCAATCCCTCTACAGCATGGAGTTGTAGATAAAAATCCACAATTCGCCCGACTCGGGCGTCACTGATTGCTGGAAATTGTTGCGTCCACGTTTTCTGATCCAGGACTCTGGTACTATCAATTAACTGCATCGCCTGACTGAAAACAGGATCCGACGTCGAACTTACATTGGGCAGCTCTTGTGCCATCTTTTCTAATAACTCATGGTCTCTTGCCGTCACCTTTAATGGCAATATCTTCTCTTCCTGAAGGGATGTAAACTGAGCCATGATAGAACTCATAGTTAACAATGAAAGATTATCTTCTGTGATCGGCGGGGCCCACGGTTGCGCCATAAATGGAATCGGCCACGACTGTAGCGTGGCCGATAGGCAGAGTTGGTTTTCCTTCGGCATCAATAGCACCTTAATTTGAATGGATAAACAATAAACCGTCATTCAATTTATGATATCGGCGCAAGCTCAATCGCATGCCTTTTAAATTCTCATTTAATCTTTTTCTTTCTAGCAAAAAACTAAATAAGTGAGTTTGAGATTTAAAGCAGAATTAACCAAAACAAGGTGTCGCGAAGATAACCAATAGCAAAACGAGGCGTTGCGAGCGGCAGTAGCTGTATATAAGACCCAACGAAAAAAGGTGCGCCAAAGCGCACCAACCATCTAGCCATATTCGGCAGTGCCGGGATTTAACCCTTGCCTTTTACACTACCAATAAAGGTTTTTCGGGCTGAAGTTGAGCCCAAATGTTCCGCCTCGTTCAACAATTTCAGCGCCTTATCGACATCACCGGCTTTCACCGCATCTTTAATCGCCTGGTTGAAGTAGTTTTCAGTGTCGCTCAGCATTGGCTCCGCAGGTTTTATCGGTGCGGGTACTGCGGCTGGCGTAGGTTGAACCGCACTGCCGACCACGACTGGAGCCGAAGCCGGTGCTGACTGTATTAAGCCAATCATAACGTTGCCCATCCCCTGCTCAGCAGTTGCCTTGATTTTCAGGTTGCCTGTCGGGGTGTGTTTCGCAATAGGATCTGGGATATCCGGTACCGCATTGCCGACACCCATGGCATAAGCTTTAGCCGGATCAAGTAACTTGGTGGTTTTTGCTAAATCGTCACGGGTGGTATAAACCAGCAGATAAATTTGTTTCTGGCCCAGTGCCGGGGTCAGTTTCATCACCCCTTGCAGACGATCACTGGTCATAATGCCCGCTTTTTCATAAGTGAAATAGCTGGATGGATAGTAAGCCGCTGGGCGCATTTGCTCGTCCAGCACTAAAACGCTAGGGGAAAAGAGCTGATTATCAGTCACTAAACTGCTAAGTGTAATCTCCATCGATCCACGATCGGCGGGTAAAGCAAAAGCGGCAACAGCCCCTTCAACATTCCCTTGAGAGATTTGTGGACTCGCCGCAGTCAGTTTGATGTCCTGCGTAGTCGGTGGCACTAATGGCTGCCATGGTAACTGCTGTAAGGTGGCGGTACTGATCGTCGGCGCGATAGAAACATTCGCCGGAGAAATAGTTGACTCTGCTTGCACCGCCAGAGGTGCTGTAACCCCTAAAGCCAATGCCAGACAAAGTGACAGTAGATTCTTTTTCATTGTTATTACCCTCATACATTGAGCGTCAGCGCTAACTGTGCACAGGCAAGGTCGGCAGAGTTAACCAAATCCCCGTCATACTTCAAGCTGCATGGGCGTTGGCTGCAACTCGAATTATTTAGGGCATCTCACTTTTCTTGTTTAAACAATCAAACAGCCGCCCCAAAGGGCGGCTGCATCATGCTGTTACCACCAAGCTTCGAATTGCGCACCAAAGGTGACTTCGTTGCTCTTACCGCGGCTATCAGTACCGATAGTCCCGTTTTGTGCCAGACCGTTGTCCGCGCTACCGCTGACATCGTTATAGCCCCACTTCTCATCCCAGTTGGCATAAGTTGCGAAGACACGAATTGCCGGGCGTGACCAGATGCTATCGCCTGCCTGCCACTGTTGTGCCAGAGTCAGTTTGTACTGGCCGTTACGGTCACCGGTACGTTGTGACTTAACATTGTCGTAGCCCGCTTCCAGCAAGGTACTCATGATTGGGGTCCATTTGTACATCGGACGCACCCCCACGCTGTACCAAGTGGTGCCGTTTTGGTTGTCCCAGTCAGTGTCCTGATACAACGCGACGTACATCATGTCCCACTTCTCAGCCAGGTTGATGGCACCGTGGTCGATAACACGTAATCTGTTACCGTTGTTATTAACGTTTGCACCTTCAGAGTGACCTGATTGTGATGATGTCATTGAATCTGTTGCGTATTGCACCACGAACTTGTTAAAGCCACCCATCATGCTTTGGGTATGTTCAACCGTCAGCATGACACCATCTTTAGAGGCATCAGGAGCTAACGCGTAGTCGTCCTGAGTATTGGCGCGGCCATAATCCACACCAAACTCCAAAGTGCCGCCTGGGTTAGTTTCTAAACCGGCTAAACGCACATCGAACACATCATTAGCAGTGTGGTCAGCATCTTTACGGGCATTATCGATCCAGGCACTTGAACCACCCGCTTCTGAGTTACGGGTTGCTGCCAGAGATAACTTACCGAAGCCCAGATCAATAGCTTCTACACCTGCACCTGGACCTGAGATATCCCAGTAGTAGAAGTCAATCATATGGACGTCATGACGTTGATAGAAGCGTTTACCGGCCCACATGGTGGAACCCGGTAACCATTCGATCAGGTTTTTACCCTGCACGTTAGCCTCACGGAATGCAGGAGATGTTGACTCCCAGTCATTCTGTTGTGAAACGGAATACGCCACGTTGGTATCGAAGTAGAAGCTCTTGTCGCCTTCTTTCCACAATTCCTGGCCTAATTTAATTTCCGCATACGTTTCACACTCGTTACCCAGACGGTATTTACTTTGGGCGCCAGTGGCTTTGAAACATTGCTGTTCGCCACCGCTTCCTGTCCAACCGATACCGGAACGTGCATACCCGTGGAAATCAACAGCCATAGCTTGAGTAGAAAGAACACCAGCGGCAACAGCCAGTGCTATCGGTAACTTGCGCAGAGTAGTCATCAGTAATCTCCTGTTATATTTGCCTGTCGGCATGCGTGCTTTACATTCTGCTTTGGCTAGACGCCCAGTTCCTGGTACAACCGCTTACACGCAGTGCCGTCCTCACGGAACAGATGACAGCGTTGCGGCGGCAGGCCAATAGCGAATGTTGCACCTTCTTCTACCAGCACCACGTCGTTCTGGCGGTAGACCAGGTTCTGACGTATTGCCGGGATTTGGATGTGAATTTGAGTTTCATTACCCAGTTGCTCTACCACCTGAATCTCACCTTCCAGCGTGACTTCAGAGGCACTGCTTGGCAGCAGATGTTCCGGGCGAATACCCAAAGACATATTTGCACCGACCTGAACCTGAGTACCTTCCACCGGCAGCCACACTAACTGGCCATTTGGATTTGGCAGTTCAATCTGTACCTGACGAGGTTCAACGGCGGTCACTTTAACCGGTAAAAAATTCATTTTTGGCGAGCCAATAAAGCCCGCGACAAAGCGATTAGCTGGGTAGTGATACAGCTCCAGCGGCTTGCCGACCTGCGCAACATTGCCGGCATCCAGCACCACAATCTTGTCTGCCAGCGTCATCGCTTCCACTTGGTCATGGGTGACGTAAATCATGGTGCGTTGCAGGCGCTTGTGGAGGCGCGAGATCTCAATGCGCATCTGCACCCGCAGTGCCGCATCTAGGTTGGACAGGGGTTCATCGAGCAGGAATACATCCGGCTCAGCGACCAGTGTCCGGCCAATTGCCACACGCTGGCGTTGACCACCGGATAGCGCTTTTGGCCGCCGGTCCAGCAGGTGAGCCAGTTGCAGCACTTCGGCTACCTGATTCACCCGTTGGTTAATTTCGGCTTTCTTCGCACCCGCCAATTTCAGACCGAACGACATGTTCTCTGCTACCGACAGATGGGGATAAAGTGCATATGACTGAAACACCATGCCAATACCGCGTTCAGATGGCGGCACTTCGTTCATCCGTTTGCCACCAATCAGCAACTCACCCGAGGTTATGTCCTCAAGACCGGCAATCATCCGCAGCAGCGTTGACTTTCCACACCCTGATGGGCCAACAAACACCACAAACTCACCGTCATCGATTTCCAGATTGATATCTCTGGAGATCACCGCCTCACCAAAGGCCTTATAAACGCCGCTCAGCGTTACATTAGCCATCTGTTACTCCTTTGCTTACGCAAACAACTTTTCATATGAACCTGAATGAAGAAAAATGGCGGAAGCAAACCCCGGCATAACCCATCGATTACTCCCAGCCCCTGATGACTCTCGCACTACGCGTCGTACCGCCATGCTTAGAGCAGGTTGCCTCGGACGACGTCGCGGCCTGAGTATAGGGCTGCACATTGCTTAACGCTTCAAGGTGCTGATCTGTCTGGGTGATAATTAACCGAACAACCACATTTTGTTGGCGACGGTGTTTCAATGCTGCTGATAGTGCGCGAGTGGCACTATTTGGTAATCATCCGTAACAAAGTTTTTCATGGGGGAGGAGATGGGAGGATGAGGGAACGACCCGCGTGGGCAGAAGTTCCACTGGAAAGACAAATACGTGATCTGGCTTGCAAATTTCGACCTGCATTAATGTGTCTGACACCACAGAATAGCCAGCAGTGTTAACTGGGTCACAATAACCTACTGGGGGGCGTAGAGGGGGGGAGGATGATGGTGTATCCGGTTGTGACTCAATATGTCGGCGTAGTGTTTTGGTCAGTGTAATAAATAATTTGCAGCCCAACATTTTTTGCAGCGCTGCCACACCCTCCTCACTTAGTGATTCACGGCTACACCAGCCTGAAAATGGGCTACAGAATTCGCAGCTAATGATTCACAAGAAAGTCGATACCCACAAAATTGGATAAAAGGATTGGATTATGACTCGCAGCTTCACAAAATCCGGCATTGGTAAGACCGCACGTGTTTTGGCTCTTTCAGCATTAGCCACGCTGGTGCTCTCTTCCTCTGCTTTTGCCAAGATTGAAGAAGGTAAACTGGTTATCTGGATCAATGGCGATAAAGGTTATAACGGGTTGGCGGAAGTCGGTAAGAAGTTCGAGAAAGATACCGGCATCAAAGTCACTATCGAGCATCCAGATAAATTGGAAGAAAAATACCCGCAAGTGGCTGCCACTGGCGATGGCCCGGACATTATCTTCTGGGCTCATGACCGCTTTGGCGGTTACGCACAATCCGGTTTACTGGCTGAGCTACACCCTTCTAAAGCCTTCCAAGACAAACTGTTCCCGTTCACTTGGGACGCCGTTCGCTTTAATGGCAAACTGATTGGTTACCCGGTCGCGGTTGAAGCACTGTCTCTGATTTACAATAAAGACTTAGTGAAAGAAGCACCAAAAACGTGGGAAGAAATCCCAGCGCTGGATAAAACCCTGCGTGCCAATGGCAAGAGCGCCATCATGTGGAACCTACAAGAACCGTACTTCACCTGGCCGGTTATCGCCGCTGACGGTGGCTATGCCTTCAAACTCGAAAACGGTGTATATGATGTGAAAAACGTTGGCGTGAACAATGCTGGCGCGAAAGCGGGTCTACAATTTATTGTCGATCTGGTGAAGAACAAGCACATCAATGCCGATACAGATTACTCCATTGCAGAAGCGGCCTTCAACAAAGGCGAAACAGCAATGACCATCAATGGCCCATGGGCATGGTCCAACATTGATAAGAGCAAAATCAATTACGGTGTGACCTTGTTGCCAACCTTCCACGGCCAGCCATCCAAACCGTTCGTCGGCGTGTTGACTGCCGGTATTAACGCCGCCAGCCCGAATAAAGAACTGGCAACTGAATTCCTGGAGAACTACCTGTTAACTGATCAGGGTCTGGCTGAAGTGAATAAAGACAAACCTCTGGGCGCAGTGGCACTGAAATCATTCCAGGAACAACTGGCAAAAGATCCACGCATTGCTGCAACCATGGATAACGCCACCAAGGGTGAAATCATGCCAAATATTCCACAAATGGCGGCTTTCTGGTATGCCACCCGCAGTGCGGTACTGAACGCCATCAGCGGGCGTCAGACAGTTGAAGCGGCATTGAACGACGCAGCAACGCGTATTACCAAATAACAGTTTCACCTGCAAAAGGGCACGATTCGTCGTGCCCAGCACCACTTGCTGTAACACTATAACAATACTCAAAGTACGAAGGGAATATTATGCAGTTATCCCACACCGAGTTCGAAAGTCGTAAAAAGAAAACCGCCTGGTGGCAGAGTGATGTGCTTAAATGGCTGATTATCGGCACATTAAGTCTATTCACCTGCTACTTGATCGTCTTGATGTATGCTCAGGGTGAATATCTTTTTGCCATCGTGACGCTAATTTTGGTGAGTCTGGGGCTGTATGTCTTTGCCAATCGTCGCGCCTATGCCTGGCGCTATGTTTATCCCGGCGTGGCAGGTATGGGGCTGTTTGTGCTGTTCCCACTGATTTGCACTATCGCTATCGCTTTTACCAACTACAGCAGTACCAACCAATTAACCTTTGAGCGTGCCCAATCAGTATTAATGGATCGGCAGTTTCAGACCGGTAAAACCTTTACCTTTGGCCTTTATCCCAGTGATAACCAATGGCGTTTGCAGCTTACCAACCCTGATGACAGCTCTGTTCTGATTTCCGCACCTTTCAGCCTTGATACGACGGGTGAGAAAAAAATCACAGTCGCCCCCACCAGCACTGAACAGACCGGCGAACGCGCGTCACTGCGTATCATTACTCAGAATCGCCAGGCACTCGCTGAGTTGGTGGCACTGCTGCCCAGTGGTGGCGAACTGCGCATGAGTTCACTGCGGCAGTTTTCAGCGACCAGCCCGCTCTATAAACTGGGCGCTGACGGTAAAGAGCTGCTCAATCAGCAAACCGGGGTTATCTATCGGCCAAACCCTGATGTCGGTTTTTACCAAGCCATTAACGCCGACGGCCAGTGGCAAAACGAAAAACTCAGTCCCGGCTTTACTGTCACTATCGGCTGGAAAAACTTCCTGCGGGTGCTGCATGATGAAGGGATACAGAAGCCTTTTATCTCCATCTTTATCTGGACCATTATTTTCTCGCTACTGACCGTGGTACTGACCGTTGCCGTCGGTATGGTTTTAGCCTGCGTGGTGCAATGGGACTCGTTGAAAGGCAAAGCGGTTTATCGCGTGCTGTTAATACTGCCCTATGCGGTACCGTCGTTTATTTCAATCTTGATTTTCAAAGGGTTATTTAACCAAAGCTTTGGTGAAATCAACCTGATGCTAAGTAGCCTGTTTGGCATCAAGCCCGCCTGGTTCAGTGACCCTATTACCGCGAAAAGCATGATTTTGATCGTCAACACCTGGCTCGGCTATCCCTACATGATGATTCTGTGCATGGGGCTACTCAAAGCGATTCCCGAGGACTTATATGAAGCCTCGGCAATGGATGGCGCAGGCCCGTTCCAGAACTTCTTCCGTATCACGTTGCCACTGCTGATTAAGCCGCTGACACCGCTGATGATTGCCAGCTTCGCCTTTAACTTTAACAACTTTGTGTTGATTCAGTTATTGACCAATGGCGGCCCGGATATGATTGGCACCACCACGCCAGCAGGCTATACCGACTTGCTGGTCAGCTACACCTACCGTATTGCCTTTGAAGGGGGCGGCGGCCAGGACTTTGGCTTGGCGGCAGCGATTGCCACCCTGATTTTCATTCTGGTCGGCGCGCTCGCGATACTGAATCTGAAAGCCAGCAAAATGAACTTTGACTAAGGAGGAGATGCAAATGGCAATGGTTCAACCTAAATCCCAGCGTTTGCGTCTATGGGGCACTCATTTTCTGATGTTGTGCTTTATCGCGCTGATTATGTTCCCGTTACTGATGGTAATTACCATCTCGCTGCGGCCCGGCAACTTTGCGACCGGTAGCCTGATCCCAGATCAGATTTCATGGGAACACTGGAAACTGGCGCTGGGTATGAGTGTGACTCACGCTGATGGTAGCGTAACCCCACCGCCGTTCCCGGTGATGTTGTGGTTATGGAACTCCATCAAGATTGCGGTCATTACCGCCATTGGGATTGTCACGCTCTCCACTACCTGCGCTTACGCCTTTGCCCGCATGCGTTTTCGCGGTAAAAGCACCCTGCTGAAAGGCATGTTGATCTTCCAGATGTTCCCAGCAGTGCTGTCACTGGTGGCGTTATATGCTTTATTCGACCGTATCGGACAGTATCTGCCATTTATCGGGCTGAATACCCACGGCGGGGTGATTTTTGCTTATATGGGCGGCATCGCCCTGCACGTCTGGACCATCAAAGGCTATTTCGAAACCATTGATAACTCACTGGAAGAAGCCGCGGCACTGGATGGCGCAACCCCATGGCAAGCTTTCCGACTGGTGCTGTTACCCCTGTCGGTACCGATTTTAGCCGTGGTGTTTATTCTGTCGTTTATCGCTGCTATCACCGAAGTCCCGGTGGCATCACTGCTATTGCGTGATGTGAACAGCTACACGCTGGCGGTGGGTATGCAGCAATATCTGAATCCGCAAAACTATCTGTGGGGCGATTTCGCCGCTGCTGCGGTACTGTCTGCCATTCCCATCACCGCAGTCTTCCTGCTGGCACAACGCTGGCTGGTAGGTGGCTTAACGGCCGGTGGGGTGAAGGGTTAACGATATCATCATTCTAAATTTCATCACCCAATACCCAAAGTAATTGGAATTGTAGCAAGGCAACAAACGAGTGAAGCCCGATGAGCTGACTTAGGTCAGTGATTCGGGTGAGAGAGTGCAGTAAACAAAGCTACAATTTCAAGTAAGAAGGGTATTTTTTCCCTCTGGTACTGTGTCTTTAGGGCGGCCGTAATGGCCGCCATTTTTATTCTCTTTTTAATCTTTCGGTATTCGCCAAATACAACGTCACCACCAGCAACAATATCGAACCAGAATAAATTAATGTATCGATTGGGTTTTCATGATCAACGATGATCAAGCGGATAATCGCGGTGATGCCGATATAGATAAAATAGCGCAACGGGAAGTGATAACCCGACTCAAAATACTTAACAATCAAAGCAATAAACTCAAAGTACAGGAAATAAATTACAATCCCTTCAATCAGCATGTAAGAAGATGCATCCTGATTATTGACGAATAAGACCTTACCAAGATGGAAGGTTTCTTTTATCAAAAAGACCACCAAAATAGCGGCCAATGCAATCAACCCCACATTCAGTAAACGCTGTAGATTTTTGGCTATCCATTGAGAACGCGAATTTTTGGCCATAAATACCCCCATTGAAAGTAGGTGAAATAATCCGGGCCGAAAAAAAGCCCCTTACTGGGTAAGGGGCTAATAAGCACGGATCAAAGAGCTTAAGCCCGCAAGCTTAACGCCAGTTCTTGAAACGGTTAATCAACGCATTGGTAGAACTGTCATGACTGGTTACGTTTTTATCATCTGCCAGTTCTGGCAAGATGCGATTAGCCAGTTGTTTACCCAGCTCAACACCCCATTGGTCGAAGGTATAGATATTCAGGATAATCCCTTGGGTGAAGATTTTGTGTTCATACAGCGCAATCAATGCACCCAGGCTGAACGGCGTAATTTCACGCAGCAGGATGGAGTTGGTTGGGCGATTGCCTTCAAACACTTTAAATGGCGCGACATGAGCCACTTGCTCAGGGGTTTTGCCTGCCGCAGCAAATTCAGCTTCAACTTCTGCCAGTGATTTGCCAAATGCCAGTGCTTCGGTCTGGGCAAAGAAGTTCGACAGCAGCTTCGCGTGATGATCACTCAGTGGGTTATGACTGATAGCCGGTGCAATAAAGTCACAAGGAACCAATTTGGTGCCCTGATGGATCAACTGATAGAACGCATGTTGGCCGTTAGTACCTGGTTCACCCCAGATAATAGGGCCGGTCTGGTAATTCACTGGGGTACCGTTACGATCCACATACTTACCATTAGATTCCATATTGCCCTGCTGGAAGTAAGCTGGGAAACGGTGCATGTACTGATCGTAAGGCAGGATAGCTTCGGTTTCTGCACCGAAGAAATTGTTATACCAGATGCCGATCAATGCCAGCAGGATAGGCAGGTTGTGCTCCGCAGACGTTTCGGCGAAGTGTTTATCCATGGCATGCGCACCACTCAGCAGTTGTTCGAAGTGTTCGAAACCAACCGACAGCGCGATAGACAAACCAATGGCGGACCACAGCGAGTAACGGCCACCAACCCAATCCCAGAATTCAAACATATTGTTGGTATCAATGCCAAACTCACCCACAGCTTTGGCATTGGTCGACAATGCAGCAAAGTGTTTGGCGACATGTTCCACAGAAACCGCAGTAGACAGGAACCAGTCACGCGCACTGTGGGCGTTGGTCATGGTTTCTTGGGTGGTGAAGGTTTTTGATGCCACCAGGAACAGCGTGGTTTCTGGGTTCAACGGTTTCAACGTTTCAGCAATATGGGTGCCGTCAACGTTTGAAACGAAATGCATATTCAGATGATTTTTGTACGGGCGCAGTGCTTCAGTCACCATGTAAGGGCCGAGATCTGAGCCGCCGATACCGATGTTCACCACATCAGTAATCGCCTTGCCGGTATAACCTTTCCAGTCACCGCCAATCACGCGGTCACAGAACTGTTTCATTTTAGCCAGCACCGCATTCACTTCTGGCATCACATCCTTGCCATCCACCACAATCGGGGTGTTAGTGCGGTTACGCAAAGCAATATGCAGTACTGCGCGGTCTTCAGTACGGTTGATTTTTTCACCGGAAAACATGGAGTTAATCGCACCGGCCAGATCAGTTTCCTTCGCCAGAGCTTGCAGCTTTTCCATAGTTTCGCTGGTAATGCGGTTTTTGGAGAAATCCACCAGCATTTGATCATCAAAAGTGGCTGAAAACTTGCTAAAACGCTGGTCGTCCTCGGCAAACAGACTGCTGATGGTGACATCTTTCATCTGCTCAAAGTGTTGCTGTAACGCTTTCCAGGCAGCGGTTTGACTAGGATTAATATTTTTCATAGCGGCGCTCTTCTAGGCTTAAGGATAATGAAACGAATGGGTTAATTGTATCCTGTTCGGGTGTGATTGAGATCTCTTTTCTTGCGATAGGTGTTATCTCTCGAAACAACACTTGATCTCATCCCTGTTTTCGCAGTGTGTCATTGTCTAACAGTATCTATTGCCAAAGTAATGGTAGTGGCAGGTAGGCAGCAAGCAAACGCATCCCGATGAGCTTACTCGGGTAAGTGAACGTAGCTAACACTCCAGCAGCTTCAAGTACCAAGGGAATAGTCAATTTAGTGATATCACAGCGCATATTATTAAAGATGAAAATACCTCATAGCCATTTCATTGACAGAAAGTCGATAACCCGTTATTTCCTTGTACAGAGATAAATACTGATGCCCTCCAAGATGGCATCCCTGATACGAGGTTTTTTTAGATGATTCAAGCAGCACCCCAGCAGAGCCGCAGCGCCCCTTCTGCGACCGTGGTTGCCAAATTTGGTGGCACCAGCGTGGCAGATTTTGCTGCCATGAGTCGCAGCGCCGATGTGGTTTTATCGAACCCAGACGTTCGTTTGGTTATCTTGTCAGCTTCGGCTGGCATTACCAATCTGTTGGTCGCCCTTGCCGATGGCTGTGAGCCTGAAAAGCGTGAACTTCATTTAGCAGAAATTAGTCGAATTCAATCCGATATTCTAGCCAAACTCGGCAATCCGGTGGTTATCCGCGATGAAATTGAACGCATGCTGGAAAACATCGCCATGCTGTCTGAAGCGGCCAGTCTGGCAACGTCTGCGGCGTTAACCGATGAACTGGTGAGTCACGGCGAATTGATGTCTACACTGCTGTTTGTCGAGCTAATACGCCAGCGTCAGGTGGCAGTGGAATGGTTTGATGTACGTAAAATCATGCGAACCAATGACCGTTTTGGTCGTGCTGAACCGGATACCCAATTGCTGTCTGAATTAGCTCAAACGCAATTGGCCCCGCGTATCGCGCAGGCCATTGTTGTCACACAAGGCTTTATCGGCAGTGAAAGCAAAGGGCGCACCACTACCCTTGGCCGTGGCGGTAGCGATTACACCGCCGCGTTACTGGGTGAAGCACTGAATGTTGGCCGCATTGATATCTGGACAGATGTCCCTGGGATTTATACCACCGATCCACGGGTGGTTCCGGCAGCAAAACGCATCGATAAAATTGCTTTCGAAGAAGCGGCTGAAATGGCGACATTTGGTGCCAAAGTCTTGCATCCGGCCACCCTGCTGCCAGCCGTGCGCAGTGATATTCCAGTGTTTGTCGGCTCAAGCAAAGACCCAGCGGCTGGCGGCACCTTAGTCTGTAATGAAACCGAGAGTCCACCACTGTTCCGTGCCTTGGCATTGCGCCGCAAACAGACGCTGCTGACCTTACATAGCCTGAATATGTTGCATGCACGTGGTTTTCTGGCGGAAGTATTTAATATTCTGGCGCGCCACAATATTTCAGTTGATTTGATAACCACCTCTGAGGTGAGTGTCGCACTAACTCTCGATACTACAGGCTCGACATCAACGGCAGGCAGTCTGCTGACTACCTCACTGCTGACTGAACTCTCCTCACTATGTCGGGTTGAAGTGGAAGAGAATCTGGCGTTGGTAGCGATTATCGGCAATAACCTGTCACAAGCTTGTGGCGTCGGTAAGGAAGTATTCGGTGTCCTTGACCCATTCAATATCCGCATGATTTGCTATGGCGCCAGCAGCCATAACCTGTGCTTCCTAGTGCCAGGGAATGATGCTGAAAAAGTGGTGCAAACCCTGCATCACAATCTGTTTGAGTAACAATTTATTTGAATAATACGCTGTTTGAATAACACGGCTTGAGTCAGAGTAAAAACTAACTATACACTGCTAACAACAACAAGCTGATAACACTGACCGGGCGATTTCGTCCGGTTTTCTTATATCTGACACTGACGACTAAGGACTTTCGCTTCATGTTAGTAAAAATCACCCGGCTGTTCCCGCTGTGGGCGCTGCTGCTGTCAGTCGCGGCCTATTTCCGCCCGACCACCTTTATCGGTATCGGGCCTTATGTCGCCCCGTTACTAATGTTGATCATGTTTGCTATGGGGGTCACTCTGCGGCTGGATGATTTCAAGCGTGTACTCTCGCGCCCAGCACCGGTAGCCGCGGCAACTTTCCTGCATTATCTGATTATGCCGCTCACTGCCTGGATTCTGGCGATACTATTCCGTATGCCACCGGACTTGTCTGCCGGTATGGTACTGGTAGGCAGCGTTGCCAGTGGGACAGCATCTAATGTGATGATTTATCTGGCCAAAGGAGATGTCGCGTTATCAGTGACCATCTCTGCGGTTTCTACCCTGGTGGGGGTTTTTGCCACGCCATTACTGACCCGTTTATATGTCGACGCCACCATCAGTGTTGATGTCGTGGGAATGCTGAAAAGTATTCTGCAAATCGTGGTCATCCCTATTAGCGCAGGGCTGATTATCCATCACACCTTTACTAAAACGGTGAAACGCATTGAGCCTTATCTACCGGCGATGTCGATGGTCTGTATTGTCGCTATCATTAGTGGCGTGGTCGCCGGTAGCCAGAGTCATATCGCTTCAGTGGGTTTCGTGGTGATTATTGCGGTTATCCTGCATAACGGTATTGGCCTGTTAAGTGGTTACTGGGGCGGGAAACTGTTCGGCTTTGATGAATCTACCTGCCGCACACTGGCCATTGAAGTCGGTATGCAAAACTCAGGACTCGCGGCTACGTTGGGTAAAATTTACTTCTCGCCACTGGCTGCCCTACCCGGCGCATTGTTCTCGGTCTGGCATAACCTCTCCGGTTCACTACTGGCGGGCTACTGGTCAGGTAAACCAGTAGAGAAAGATAAAAAGTAATACCAAAGAGTATAAATGCCCGAACCATTCGGGCATTTTCAATTTTTCTGTTTCTTTTTATTCCCCGCTTTAGACAGAAAAACAACATAAATAACACCCAGCATTACCCTGATAATATTTAAAATAATTCTGAAAACAGTCACTCAATAACCGCTTAATATTAAAAAATTATTATCTTTCCCTTCTCTCTGAATATTCCTTAATTATTATCCTCAATCCGCCGTCTCTACTCTTTAGGGACGGTAATAGTGCTGCCCGTAAATTTGACTCAAGGACGGAAAGGACTGGGTCCACTCATCGCGTTATACCCAGGAAATTCCCCCCACAAACATCATGATAAAAAAACGTACCGCATTATGTTTTTTATTGAGCACGGGCGCTCACGCTAACATGACTCCGGGGGTAGATATTCCCTCTCCGATCAATGAATCACGCCAGAACTTACAGAACAGCAGCACTGAAATTAATCACTTAATAGAAGAGCGTCGTCTGCCTCATGTTAAACAGCCTGAGGCAGAGATAGAAACGCCCGAAAATAGTGCACCTGAATTAGATGATAACGCGCAATGTCTTCCCATTAGCGGCGTCTATATTCAGGGTATTACCTTATTGACTGAGGCGGATTTAGAGACTTTAAGCCCAATACCGGAGCAATGTATTGGTAGCGAAAATATTAATCTGTTGGCGCGTGAACTCACTCAACTTTATCTTAACAAAGGTTATATTACCGCCCGTGTCCAGTTTATTCCTCCCGATAACGAGGGCGAATTGGGTTTCGATGTAACTGAAGGTTTTATTGAGAGCATCGAAAGTGTTGACCCAGAATTAAACGGTGAAAATGTTTTCCCCAATATGATCGGGGAACCATTAAATATTAAACAACTCGACCAAGGGCTCGATCAAGCTAACCGTTTACCCTCCAATAAAATAACTGTTGATATTTTACCAGGAAAAGAGGCGGGCGGCTCAATTCTCAGATTGAGTAATATCCGGTCAAAACCCTGGCATCTGACAACATCCCTGGATAATTATGGTAATAAAAGTACCGGTAAATGGTTAAGCCGCAATGCATTTTCTTTCGATAACCCCCTTGGGTTATCAGATTCTCTCAGCTTAAATATCAGCAGTACCACCGATAATCCACAGAAAAACCATAGCCGCGCCTATTCACTGTTTTATTCCGTTCCTTATGGCGCATTGACCTTTAGTGGGTTTGGCAGTTATTCCGAATACCTTTATCCGGTGCAGTTACAATTCAATACCATCGAACTACAAGGTAAAACCCAGCAGCATGGCTTACGCACCGATTATGTTTTCTATCGCGACCAAGACCAAATTAATGGCTTAAGCGCACAACTAACCTATAAACAGGCTGAAAACTACTTTAACGAACAGAAAATCGCCGTCAGCAGCCCGACACTGACGGTATTTGAATTAGGTATTAATCATCTGCACATCCTGCCCACCGGCATATTCAATGTGAATGTCAGCATTGAACAGGGATTATCCTTATTGGGTGCAGATCAAAACATATCAGCCAGCTATCAAGACAGCCAATTCACCAAAGCTAAAGCCGCTGTGACTTCCAATCAATATTTCAAACTGTTTGATGATTTCTATCTGTTTAGCAATCAGTTCTATGGCCAATACACCCGTGACCGATTACCGGGCGTTGAATGGTTGAGCGTCACCGACAGCAACGCTATTCGTGGCTTTAGTCGCAATACCTTATCGGCGGATCGAGGCTGGTATCTCCAGAATACCTTGTCGCGCAACTTTACACTCGGCAACACCACCCTAACCCCGCGGTTAGGGGCAGATGTGGGTCGTATACAACAATCATCGCCAGGCTGGAGCAGTGCTATGGGGTTAAGTGCCGGCATCAATCTCAGTTACCGCGATATCAAACTGGATATTGAAGCCAGCCGTGGCCACTTATTGTCCGGTAAAACAGAGAATAAAGACCCTACTCAGATTCTGGCGCGCTTCTCTTATTCCTTTTAATTAATCCGCTGCCAGCGAAAGCCAATTTTTATCAATACCAAACTATATGACAAAAATGGAGAAGTAAAAATGAAACAAAATAAGTTCAAGCTCTCCCCGGCAGGAAAGCTGGCGGCAGCCGTTGCTATTATTTCAGTATCAGTGGCCACCTGTTATGCTGCTGGGATTGTCGGTGCCGGTGATCCTGCCCACAATCCAGCAATTAATACGGTAAATGGCGTCCCAGTCATCGATATCGTAAAACCCTCAGCATCGGGGTTATCACATAACCAATATAATGAATTTAACGTTAACAAAGCGGGAGCCGTGCTTAATAACTCTCTCAGTACCGGTCAATCACAACTTGCCGGGCAATTATCTGCCAACCAGAACTTAAATGGTCAAGCAGCCAGTATTATTTTGAATGAGGTTATCAGCCGTAACCCTTCATTATTATTAGGTAAGCAGGAAGTCTTTGGCATGGCAGCTGACTATATTCTGGCTAACCCTAATGGAATTACCTGTAATAGCTGTGGTTTTATTAATACCAATCGAAACTCACTGGTAGTCGGTAATCCGCTAGTAGATCAAGGTAATTTACAAGGCTTTGATACTCGCAATAACACCAATTTATTAAATATAACAGGTTATATATCAACAGTTGGGCCAATAGACTTAATTGCGCCACGTATTAATATGCTGGGAGCTGTAGACTCCAGAGAGAGCATTAACATCATCCTCGGGCAAAATAAAGTTAGTGTTGACGGGGAGATATTAGAATCACAAAAATATGTGGATTCAGCATACGACAGTAAAATATTTGGTGGTATGCAGGCCAATAGAATTCGTATTGTTAACACCGCAGAAGGTAATGGGGTAAATATGTCAAGTGGGTATTCTGCCCGTGACTCGATAGAAATTTTAACACCGGGAAGATTGAATCTTGATGTTGATTCCGATCCAAATTTGAATTATAACCCGACCCCCGCCAACTTAAGCGGTAAAGATATCACAGTCAGCGCCGGTGATATCTTTACTTCAGGCGATATTATTGAATCATCTTCTGGCGGTTCGACAACACAGACACTCAAACGCACCAAAATTAAAGGCGCAAATATTTCAATTATTGCCAAGAAAAAAAATCATCTTAGTGCCGCCATCATTGATGGTAAAAACATCACTATTCAAGGTGGGGATATTAAACTGGATACAGAGAAACTCACTAATACACAGGCCAATGGCTATTCAGAAAAGGGTGGGTGGGGGCTACATAACTGGAGCAAATCTGAAGATAATAAAAACCAACAACAAACAGTTATTGGAACCACTATTATTGCGGAGAATAACATCTTTCTTAAATCAACCAAAGGGGATATAAAATTATCAAGCTCTTCTGTAAGGGCAGGCGATAATCTTTCAGTCAAAGCGGAAAAAGATTTACAACTCAAAGGCCAGATTGAACAAAGCTCAAAGCATGAAAAAGGCCATAACTATGTGCAAATGAGAGAGGATAAATCTTGGGACAATAAAGAAAACACTCAAACACTCAATAAAACCATGCTACAAGCCGATGGGAATTTGGGTTTAACGGCAGAAGGAAAAATTACCGGCAATGGTGTTAAGGCATCAGCTGGCGGCGATTTATTAATCAATGCCAATGAAGTCAAGATTGATGTGGAAAAGACCAAAAATCAGAAAACAACAAATGGTAAAAATGAACAAAATTTAGGGCTAGGGGGTATCGATCATAATAACAACAATAAGAATGCAGAAACCAATCACCGTTCTGAAATAATCGCTGATGGAACAATTCTAGTTATAGGTAATAAAGGTGTTTCCATTACCGGCAGTCAAGTCAAAGGTACCAAAGATGGTTATATTCAGGCAGATCAAGGCGGCATTAAGATTGATAACGCCATTAGTACCACCACCACTAAAATTGATGAGCGTACCGGTGTCGCCTTTAATATTACTGGCAGTTCCCATAAAGCCAATAATAGCGATGAAAAAGTTATCGGCAGCGAATTAGCGTCAGATGCTAATCTCAAAATAATCAGTAAAGATAATGTTGATGTTATTGGCAGTATGGTAGCAAGTGCCGGTGAACTGGGTATTGAAACGCTAGGTGAAGTTAATGTTAAAGCCGCTCAAGCCCAACAGAAAATTGATGAGCAGAAAAGCAAACTTACTATCTCGGGCTTTACCAGCGATGATGGTAACAACCAATACCAGGCAGGTTTGAAACTGAATCACAGCAGTGAGAGCGAAAAAACTGACAGCATCAAAAATCACGCTGCGTCACTGCAAGGTGGCACAGTCAAACTGGACGCCCAAAAAGACATCACATTTATCGGCTCTAACATCACTGCCACCAAAGGCGATGCAGAAATTAAAGGCGAAAATGTTTCATTTGTCGCTACGCAAGACACTCTCTCCAGCAATAAAACCAAAGAAACCGTTGGGGTTGATTTCCACTACACCGGCGGCATGGATAAAGCCGGCAGTGGTGTAAACGTAGGCTACGAAGATACCCAAACCAGCACTGACAAATCAACCTCCGTGGTCTCGGGTTCACAGGTAGCGGGTAATCTGAATATCACCGCAACACAAGACGTCACCAATCAGGGAACGGACCATAACGTCGGTGGCGCTTATCAGGCTCAGGGCAATAATATCCATAATCTGGCCGCTGAGAATAGTGAAAAAACGCATACCAAAACCACCAAGGTTGATGTCGGTTATGAGGCCAATATTGCTTATGGCGAAGTGACCCGCCCGGTTGAAAAAGTGATAGCCGATGGGCAAAAACTGGATATTGGCGGCATGGTTGAAGCGGTAGGCGAAGTGGGCGCGCCTAACGCTGGGATAGATCTTGCGGCTAAAGGTGGAACCAAAGAGACCCACCTCAACAGTAACCAATCTGTCGTAACATCAATCAAAGGCGGTAACATCGCGCTCAATGCCAACGGCGAAGTCAAAGATCAAGGCACAAAATATCAAGCGGACAAAGGAGCCATTACGCTGGATGCATCGCGTCATACCTTTGAAGCTACCGTTAATCGTGTTGACCAACATGTTACAGAAACCTTCGGCGAAGCAGATATTCGAGTTTACACCTCTACAGGCAAAGACATTACCCTTGATGGTAAGGGCAAAGGGGGATCGACAGATCAGCATATAAAAGGTGAAATTGCGCAAGTTGGTAGCATGAACGCAGCAAATGGCGTCAATATCAATGTGAAACAGGATGCGAGCTATCAAGGCACAAATATCAATGCAGGTAGTGGCAAAACTACGGTTAGCGCAGGCGGTAATATTGTTTTTGATCAAGTCACTAACCACACCAGTGAAAACCATAATAACGTTGAGGCTAATGCCAAAGCGAACCTTGGTACTAACGTCGGCAGTAAAAACTTCGGTGCCGGTTTAGGTGGCGGTAACAGTAAGGGGCAAAGCAGTACCTCCGTTGCCCAAGTCAGTCATCTGGAAGGCCAGCAAGGTATTGAGCTGAATGCAGGGAAAGATTTGACACTCACCGGCACCTCGTTCGGCAGTAAAGAACAAGCTACCGGTGATATTCTGCTGGCAGCCGGTGGCAAAGTCGATATTCTGGCCGCGCAACCACAGGGGTCGAAGCAGGATATGACCTGGTCAGCCAGTGCCAATGCGGGTATGAGTACAAGCAGTGGTACCGATAAAAATGGTAAAGGGATAAAGGCAGGCGCAGAAGTTAACGTTGCTAATAAAGACGAGTCAGCCACCAAACATCAAGGCAGTGTGATTAACAGCAATGGCGCAGTCAACATTAAAGCTGGCGGTCACGATAACCAAGCCATCCATATGCAAAATGCCAATATCACCAGCCAGCAAACCACACTGACGGCAGATAATGGCGGCATCATGCTGGAGTCAGCACAAGACCAGGAACACAAAAACAACTGGAACTTCACAGCCGGCGCCAATGGCAACCAAAATAGCTCTTTCAATAAAGATGATAAAGGGGTGGTCGACAAGCAAAGTAGCGAAAAACTCCATAATATCAGCGCTAAATTGGATGTCGGTGTTGAAAAACTGAATGCTGTAATGCAACAAAACACCCATATCAATAGCAACAATATCGCCCTGAATAGCGCCAAAGACACTGCTCTGGCGGGTGCTATGCTCAAAGCTAATGATATTACTGGCACTATCGGCGGTAACTTGAAAGTGCAAAGCCGTGAAGATGTCCGACAGGAAGTTAATGTCAACACTGGCTTGAGTTTCAATCACAGTAACGAGAAACAAGACAGTATGATTAATCAGGTAGCCGATGCGACCCCAATCGGCTCGGATAAAGTGAAAAAAACCCTGACCACTAAATCCAATAAGTTATTCGATAAAGTTAAAAAGCAATATGACCAAGTTTCAAGCTACTTTGGTTCTAAAGAAGAAGATAACGTACAACCCCTCAGCTATACCAAAAAGGGGAGCAATGAAACGCTAACCGAGTCTAAGGAAGAAGCAGAAACCGAAGATAAATGGTGGCAGAAAGGTGCCAAAGCAGCAGGCAAAAAAATCAAAAGTAATGTTCAGGATGAACAAGTCAAAGGTGGCAGCGGCAAAGCTAAAGTTGAAGTGGAAGTCGTTGAAAATAAAGCGGTTGAAGAACAATCAGCCATTAGCGGCACACAGTCAGTTAATTTGAACGTAGCCGGTAAAACTAAACTAATCGGTGGAAAAATAACCAATAGTGACAGCGATGTAAACTTACAAACCAATGGTCTGGAATTACAGGATATCAACGGCAAACACACCCAGGGCGGAGCGAGAGTAAATGCATCGTCTAAAGTTACCGAGATAATTGGTGGTGGCGTCAGTGAAATGATGGAAGGCAAAACACCGCTGCTAGGCGCTCATGGTGGCTCCGAACAGAAAAATGCCGTAGCCGGTGTGACGCGAGGCTAAAGCGCGCAAACCACTTGGTTAAAGAGCATTAAAAAAGGAGATAGTCATCACGGCTATCTCCTTTCATTTTACTTAACAACTAACTTAACTATCAGTCGGCATCATAACCCAAGTTCGGGGCTAACCAGCGCTCAACCTCCGCTACCGGCATCCCCTTACGGGCGGCATAATCTTCCACCTGATCACGCTGAATCTGTGCCACCGCAAAGTATTTACTGTCTGGATGGCTGAAATACCAGCCTGATACCGAGGCACCCGGCCACATGGCGTAGGATTCGGTCAACTTCATGCCAGTGTGAGTTTCTACATCCAGCAACTGCCAGATTTGGCCTTTTTCAGTATGTTCCGGGCAAGCCGGATACCCCGGTGCTGGGCGAATCCCTTGGTAGTTCTCGCGCACCAATTCCTCGTTGCTCAGGTTTTCATTCGGTGCAAAGCCCCAATACACCTTACGTACCCGCTCATGCAGATATTCTGCAAAAGCTTCTGCCAGACGGTCTGACAAGGCCTTAATCATGATTTTATTGTAATCATCATGCTGAGCATCATAAGCCTCGGCCAAGGCATCTTCTTCCAAGCCACCAGTGACAGCAAATGCTCCGTAGTAATCAATCTTGCCACTAGATTTAGGTGCAACATAATCTGCCAGGCAATAGTTCGGGAAGTCGGTCTTCTCGGTTTGTTGGCGCAGATGATGGCTGACCACCAGCACATCCTCACGCCGCTCATCGCGATAAACTTCGATATCATCGCCGACGCTGTTAGCTGGGAATATCCCCACCACGCCTTTCGGATGCAGCAAGTTTTCTGCCGACAATTTATCCAGCAGTTCATTGGCATCGGCAAATAGGCGTTTAGCCTCTTCGCCGACCACCTCATCTTCCAAAATACGTGGGTATTTACCCGCCAACGACCAGGTCATAAAGAATGGCGTCCAGTCGATATAATTGCGCAGAGTTTCGATACTGGCCTCGACAGGCTGCACACCTAATTTATGGGCAACTGGCGGCGTATAACTTTCCCAATCGATTACGGTTTGGTTATCCCGCGCGATTTGTAAACTGACCGGCGGAGTTCGCGGTTTTTTACGTGCATGCTGAATACGGACGGTTTCATATTCTTTGCGCGTTTTTGCTACGAAATCATCACGCTGCGTGTCAGATAACAACGCTGAAACCACGCCAACGCTGCGTGAGGCATTGGAGACGTAAGTGGTGGAACCACTGTAGTTCTGTTCGATTTTAACCGCGGTATGGGCTTTCGAGGTGGTCGCGCCGCCAATCAATAACGGCAAGGTAAAACCCTGTCGCTCCATCTCTTTGGCAACGTTAACCATTTCATCCAGCGACGGGGTTATCAGGCCGGACAAGCCGATGATATCGACCTTTTCCTCCCGCGCCGTGCGCAGGATTTTTTCGGTCGGCACCATCACACCCAGATCGATGATCTCATAGTTATTACACTGTAAAACCACACCCACAATGTTTTTGCCGATATCGTGCACATCACCTTTAACCGTTGCCAGCAGGATTTTGCCCGCGGTAGTGCCTTTCTGCTTACTGGCTTCAATATAAGGTTCGAGATAGGCTACTGCCTGTTTCATCACTCGGGCAGATTTTACCACTTGTGGCAGGAACATTTTCCCTTCACCGAACAGGTCACCAACCACATTCATCCCGGCCATCAATGGCCCTTCGATAACCTCGATTGGCCGCTCAGCCTGCTGACGGGCTTCTTCGGTATCCAGCTCGATAAACTCAGTGATGCCTTTAACCAGTGAATATTCCAGCCGTTTTTTTACATCCCAGCCACGCCACTCCGCTTGTTGAATTGCCACTTCACCACTTTTGCTGCTGCGATATTTTTCGGCCAGATCCAACAACCGCTCAGTGCTGTCGCTACGGCGATTAAGGATCACATCTTCCACCGCATCACGCAGCTCATCCGACAGATCATCATAGATCGCCAGTTGGCCAGCGTTGACGATCCCCATATCCATGCCATTACGGATAGCGTAATAGAGGAAAACAGCATGGATCGCCTCACGTACCGGATCATTACCGCGGAATGAGAAGGAGACGTTGGAGACACCACCTGAAATCATGGCATGAGGGAGCTCGGCTTTGATATCGGCGCATGCCTCAATAAAGTCGACCGCATAGTTGTTATGCTCTTCAATCCCCGTCGCCACGGCGAAAATATTGGGATCGAAGATGATGTCTTCCGGCGGGAAGCCGACAGTTTCGGTCAATATCTTATAAGCGCGGCGACAGATTTCGATTTTACGCGCACGGGTATCCGCCTGCCCGGTTTCATCAAATGCCATCACAACCATGGCAGCACCATAACGGCGCACCAGCTTAGCGTGATGGATAAAGGCAGCTTCGCCCTCTTTCATCGAAATAGAGTTAACAATTCCTTTGCCTTGAATACATTTCAGGCCTTTTTCGATCACATCCCACTTAGAGGAGTCGATCATGATTGGCACCCGGGCGATATCTGGCTCACCGGCAATCAGATTGAGGAAGCGCACCATCGCGGCTTCTGCGTCCAACATCCCCTCATCCATATTGATATCGATGATCTGCGCGCCGCTTTCAACCTGTTGGCGGGCTACATCCAGCGCTTCATCATATTTATCTTCTTTTATCAGCCGCTTAAAACGAGCCGAACCGGTGACGTTGGTGCGCTCGCCGACGTTAACAAATAGCGAGTTAGCATCGATAGTCAGCGGTTCCAGACCAGCCAGACGGCAAGCCACTGCAATATCCGGCAACGGGCGCGGAGTGACGCCAGCGACGGCTTTAACCATCGCCGCAATATGTCGTGGTGTGGTACCACAACAACCACCGACAATATTCAAAAATCCAGCCCGTGCCCACTCACCAATCTGTTCGGCCATCTCTTTGGCTTCCAGATCGTATTCACCAAAAGCATTAGGCAAACCGGCATTCGGGTGCGCACTGACATAATATTCAGAGATACGGGATAACTCCGCCACATATTGACGTAATTCATCCGGCCCCAACGCGCAGTTCAGGCCAAAAGAGAGCGGTTTAACGTGGCGCAGCGAGTTATAAAAAGCTTCTGTGGTTTGGCCTGATAATGTCCGGCCCGAGGCATCGGTAATAGTGCCGGAAATCATCACCGGCAACAGCACACCCATGGCTTCAAATTCAGACTCAACAGCAAAGGTAGCCGCTTTCGCATTAAGGGTATCGAAGACCGTCTCGATCATAATCAGATCAACACCACCTTCAATCAAGGCGCGGGTAGACTCCCGATAAGCCTCAACCAACTGATCAAAACTGACATTACGGAACGCCGGATCATTAACTTTAGGCGAGATCGACGCGGTACGGTTGGTCGGGCCAAGAACCCCGGCAACATAGCGCGGCTTTTCTGGGGTACGGGCGGTCCATTCATCAGCGCAAATCCGAGCCAACCGAGCAGCTTCATAGTTAATTTCGGCTGACAGCGACTCCATCTGATAATCCGCCATCGCAATGGTGGTGGAGTTAAATGTATTGGTTTCGAGAATATCAGCGCCCGCTTCAAGGTAGGCATTGTGAATGGCGATAATGACTTCCGGTTTAGATAGCACCAATAAGTCGTTGTTGCCTTTCAGATCACTTGGCCAATCAGCAAAGCGCGCTCCACGATAATCAGCCTCTTCCAGCCGATAGCTCTGGATCATCGTGCCCATACCACCGTCCAGCACCAGGATCCGTTGTGCCAGTTGCTGATGCAATTGCTTAACCTTATTGTTTAATACTGTGTCCACCACTGTCTGTCGCCTCTTTACCCTGTTGCTTTGCCATTACCCGACGCATCTTGGTTGTTTATTTGTATCAGACATGCTGAAAAATTCATCCCTATATACCCAATAGATTTCGAGTTGCAGGTCGGCGGCAACGAAATGAACCCAAGGAGTTGAGATAACTCAATGACTTGGGTGAGTGACGGCAGCCAACAACCCTGCATCTTGAAAGATGACGGGTATAAACCCGTCTGTCATCCTAGCACAAGTTATCAATGTAATGAGTCCGCTAGCAGTTGAGACTTTTTCAGGTAGAGAAACCGACTCATCGGATGAGCGTTTTCTATCGTTTGCATGCATAATTGAAAAACGAAAATGAATTCCATAAAAATAGATGAGAGGTGGATTTATGGCGTTACCGATTCCGATTAAACGGGGGAAAAAACCCAAGGCAGCTGCACAAACCACCCCGACAGCAACCGGTCAGGTTCAGTCATTAACGCGCGGGCTTAAATTACTGGAATATATTTCCGAATCACAAGGCAGTGTCGCCCTGACGGATTTAGCACAACAGGCGGGGTTGCCGAATTCTACCACTCATCGCCTGCTGACAACCATGCAACAGCAAGGTTTTGTCCGTCAGGTGGGGGATTTAGGGCTTTGGACCATGGGGGCTCACGCCTTTATTGTCGGCAGTAGCTTCCTGCAAAGCCGCAATTTGCTGGCCATGGTGCATCCGATGCTACGCCGTTTGATGGATGAATCAGGCGAAACCGTCAACCTGGCGGTGCTCGACCATAGCGACTACCAGGCCATTATTATCGATCAAGTACAATGTACTGCGCTAATGCGCATGTCAGCCCCCATTGGTGGCAAACTGCCAATGCATGCTTCCGGTGCGGGTAAAGCCTTTCTCTCTACCCTGACAGATGATCAATTAGTGCAGTTGTTACATAAGAAAGGGCTGCACGCATATACCCAACATACCCGTACCAATCCAGCCAGCCTGAAAGAGAATCTGGCACTGACTCGCAAGCAAGGTTATTCATTTGATGATGAAGAACATGCCCTCGGCTTGCGTTGTATCGCCGCTTGTCTGTTCGATGAACACCATGAAGCCTTTGCCGCAATCTCTATCTCCGGCCCGGTATCACGCATTACCGACGACCGCGTCACCGAACTTGGCGCACTGGTTATTCATGCTGCGAAAGAAATCACTCAATCCTATGGTGGCGGGAATCGTAATTAGTTAAAAAATCGAATGCATAAAAACTTTTTCGTTCGGTGAGAACAGGCAGATGGTAAAGACGCCGTAGATTAAGCGCAATGATCAACGGGTTTACCGCGCCTCGGGGCGCTCCGGTCGCTTACGCGCTTGTATTCAATCAAGGCGTAGCGAGCGAAAGGAGTTTGGGTACGCCCTGCGCGCAGAACCCGGAGCGTATATGTAATACGTGAGGAGTTCGAGCACAGCGCAAACCCAAAATCCGCACGCGCAGTAGCCGTTAATTTAACGTCCGCTGGGAGAAGCGCTGCTTACGGCGATAGGCAAAAACATCCTCCACATGCCCGTCCTTAATACGCTGCTGCAACCCACGCCAATAGCTGGCGTGAAACAGGTCGCTGTGCATCTCCTCAAAAAAATGCCGTATTTTCAGATCAGTGCATAAGAAATGACGAAACTCTTCAGGGAATACATCATTGGGCGATACGCTATACCACGGCTCGCTGGCCATCTCATCTTCCGGGTAGCGCGCTGGCGGAATATCGCGGAAATTCACCTCTGTCATATAGCAAATTTCATCGTAATCATAGAACACCACGCGACCATGGCGGGTCACACCAAAGTTCTTAAATAACATATCACCGGGGAAGATATTTGCCGCAGCCAACTGCTTAATGGCATTACCATACTCCTCGATAGCATCCTTTAGTTGCTGATCATTGGCCTGCTCCATATAAAGGTTCAATGGCGTCATCCGCCGCTCCATATAGAGATGCTTAATAATGATTTGGTCGCCTAAATCTTCTAACTTTTCCGGCACTTCCCGTTGTAGTTCGGCCAGTAACTCCGGGCTTATCCGCTGCTTATCAATAACAAAATTCTCATACTCTTGAGTATCCGCCATGCGCCCGACGCGGTCATGCTCTTTAACCAATTGATAGCACTCTAAAACTCGTGCCTGGCTGACCTCTTTTTGCGGCGCAAACTGATCCTTAATGACCTTAAATACCCGATCAAATGACGGTAGGGTAAACACCAGCATCACCATGCCTTTAACCCCTGGGGCGATAATAAACTGTTCACTGGATTGATGAGCAAAGGTGAGGTATTCACGATAACTTTCAGTTTTGCCGTGTTTCTGGCAACCAATTGCCATATACAGCTCAGCTGTCGATTTACCCGGTAATATTTCCCGTAGCCATTCCACCATTGCCGCTGGCAGCGGGGCATAAACCATAAAGTAAGAGCGAGCAAAACCGAACACAATGCTGGCCTCCGCTTTACCGGTGAGGCAAGTATCAATAAATAGGGCGCCAGATTCATTGTGATGGATGGGGAGCAGGAAGGGATAAACCCCTTCAGCCAACCGCAACTTACCGACTAACCAAGCCGCTTTATTGCGATAAAACAGTTCATTAGCGATTTGAAACCGTGCGCCTATCAGTTGCTCATCAGGGAATGCTTGCCGAAGAGCCTCTGTGATATAGCCGATATCACGCGGCAGATCTTCCCACGGCAAACGTAGCGGCAAATCACTAAGAACCATCTGCAACATGCCACTCAGATCCCCTTTTGGGGAAAAATCGCGCGCTAACGGGCGGGGGATCTCACGAAAGCGCCGCTCCGGTTGCGAGCTGAAAACAAACAGCTTATCCGGCGTTAAATCACGGTGCTTAAACAAGCGGCAGTAAACAGAATTAAAAAAACTCTCCGCAATTTCAAAACGCGGGTAATCCGGCAACAACTCGGTGTAGATCTCTTTTACCCGTGCCAGAAATTCTGCATCAAAACAGCGCTGATCGGTGATGTGCTTTAGTTGCTCAACCACCAGACCGACATGGTGGTCATAGAGGTGAATACGCTTCTTCATCGCCTGCTGAACGGCATGCCAGTCCGCCTGCTCAAAACGGTGTTGAGCGCTGGCAGTAACCTCTAGAAAGCGACCATATTGTGCATCGAAGCCCTGCAAGATTGTCTGAGCGATTAATCGTTCCAGTTTTACCGCCATACTCACCCCCGCCATACGGAACAGAGCCTGCATATGCAGGCTCCTGAAAGACACGCGTTCAATCAAACCGCATTTAGAATTGCTGTTCTTCCGTCGAGCCAGTCAATGCCGTCACCGATGATTCGCCACCCTGAATGATATTGGTGACTTTATCAAAGTAGCCCGTACCCACTTCTTGCTGATGGGATGCAAAGGTATAACCGCGCTCAGCTGATGCAAATTCTGGCTGCTGCACTTTCTCAACATAGTGCTTCATGCCTTCGCCCTGCGCATAAGCATGGGCTAAATCAAACATGTTGAACCACATGCTGTGGATGCCTGCCAGGGTAATAAACTGGTATTTGTAACCCATCGCCGACAGATCATCCTGGAAGCTGGCAATCTGCTGGTCGGTCAGATTCTTTTTCCAGTTAAATGATGGCGAGCAGTTATAAGCCAATAATTTACCAGGGAATTTCGCATGAATCGCCTGCGCGAAGCGTTTAGCCAGTTCCAGGTCCGGCGTAGAGGTTTCACACCAGACCAAATCAGCATAAGGGGCATAGGCCAAACCACGGCTGATCGCTTGCTCAATACCGGCATGTGTGCGGAAGAAGCCTTCGGCTGTGCGCTCGCCGGTCACGAATTCACTGTCATATGGGTCGCAATCAGAAGTCAGTAAATCAGCCGCATCAGCATCAGTACGGGCAATCAACAAGGTTGGCACACCCAGAACATCGGCGGCTAAACGGGCAGCAACCAATTTTTGAATCGCTTCTTGAGTCGGCACCAACACCTTACCGCCCATATGACCACATTTCTTCACCGCAGCCAGTTGGTCTTCAAAATGCACCCCCGCCGCGCCAGCTTCAATCATAGCTTTCATCAATTCAAAAGCATTCAGCACACCACCAAAACCGGCTTCAGCATCAGCCACAATCGGCAGGAAATAGTCGGTATACCCTTTGCTACCCGGTTCAATATTATTCGACCACTGAATCTGATCCGCGCGGCGGAAGCTATTATTAATTCTTTTAACCACCGCAGGGACCGAGTCGACTGGATATAACGACTGATCGGGATACATGCTAGAGGCAGTATTCGCATCGGCGGCAACCTGCCAGCCCGACAGATAAATTGCCTCAACACCGGCTTTCGCTTGTTGCAGAGCCTGACCACCGGTTAACGCACCGAGACAGTTGATATACCCTTTGCGTGCACCACCATGCAGTAATTCCCACAGTTTATGTGCTCCGTGCTGCGCCAGCGTGCATTCAGGATTTACTGAACCGCGCAGTTTAATCACCTCTTCTGCGCTATATGGTCGGGTGATACCTTTCCAGCGCGGCGATGTCCATTCCTGTTCCAACTGCTGAATTTGTTGAGTACGAGAGGTAGTCATGGCGATATTCCTTATTATTCAATTTTGTAGGGTTAAATAGGGTGTGATACCCAAAGTCATTGGAGTTGCAGGTAGGCAGCAAGCGAACGAATCCCGATGAGCTGACACAAGTCAGTGATTCGGGTGAACGAACGTAGCTAACACCGCTGCGGCTTCAAGGACGAAGAGTGTTTTAGGCCAGTAATGCATAGCCTGGTAGCGTCAGGAAGTCGATAAGCTCGTCTTGTGTTGTAATTCGCTCCATCAGACGCGCGGCTTCTTCAAACCGCCCGCCATCAAAGCGCTCTGCGCCAAGCTCAAGCTTCACTACCTGCATTTCTTCACTCAACATGCTGCGGAACAGTTCTTTGGTCACCGTCTGGCCATTACTCAAGCTTTTCTGGTGATGGATCCATTGCCAAATAGAAGTACGCGAAATCTCTGCTGTTGCGGCATCTTCCATCAGGCCATAAATTGGTACGCACCCATTGCCAGAGATCCATGCCTCAATATATTGCACTGCCACCCGAATATTGGCTCGCATCCCTTCTTCAGTACGATCGCCAGTGCAAGGCTCCAATAACTCAGCAGCCGTGATCGGTTTATCCTGCTCACGCGTGACCTCTAACTGATTTGGCCGTGAACCTAATACCCGATTGAAGACCTCCATCACGGTATCTGCCAGCCCTGGGTGCGCAACCCAAGTACCGTCATGACCATTGCTGGCTTCCAACTCTTTGTCAGCACGAACTTTATCCAGTACCAGAGCATTCTTTTCTGCATCTTTATTCGGGATAAAGGCCGCCATGCCGCCCATCGCCAACGCACCACGCTTATGACATGTCTTGATCAGCAGGCGAGAGTAGGCACTGAGGAAAGGTTTCGTCATCGTCACTGACTGGCGATCCGGTAATACACGATCACTGTGATTCTTCAGCGTTTTGATATAACTAAAGATATAGTCCCAACGGCCACAATTGAGAGCAACAATATGATGGCGCAGGTGGTAGAGGATCTCGTCCATCTGGAATACTGCGGGTAATGTTTCAATTAATACCGTGGCTTTGATGGTGCCTTGTGGTAAATCGAAACGTTGCTCAGTAAAGTTGAAAACATCACTCCACCAGGCGGCTTCCTGATAGGATTGCATTTTTGGTAAATAAAAATAAGGGCCGCTACCTTTGGCCAGTAATTGCTTATAGTTATGGTAGAAATACAATGCGAAATCGAATAAGCCTCCGGGGATTGCTTCCCCTTGCCATTTAACATGTTTCTCTGGCAAGTGCAGGCCGCGAACCCGGGCAATCAATACGGCAGGATTAGGTTTTAACTGATAAATTTTGCCAGATTCATTTGCATAAGAAATTGTGCCTTTTACCGCATCGCGCAGGTTAATTTGACCTTCGATAACCTTATCCCAGCTCGGTGCTAATGAATCTTCAAAATCGGCCATAAAGACTTTCACATTGGCATTGAGGGCATTAATCACCATCTTGCGCTCAACCGGCCCGGTGATTTCCACTCTGCGGTCACGTAAGTCTGTAGGAATACCTTGAATCTTCCAGTCACCATCACGAATGGAATTGGTTTCCGAAATAAAATCAGGTAAAGCACCCTGATCAATGGTCTGTTGCCACGATGCCCGTGCAGCAAGGAGTTTGTTCCTCGACTCAGCAAACTGCACCACCAATTCGGTCAAAAATTCAATGGCCTCATCTGGCAAAACTTGCCGCTCAGCAGCATTAAAATGCGGTGTGAAAACTAACTCCGTGCCAACTAACTGTTGTGTCATTACCCTTCCCCTTACCAATCTCACTTCATTCACATCAACGCTAACGTAGCGTCACTCTTGGATTCTTATCGGGTAATGCCTTCCGGCTGGAAATTTAAGGCTGGATTTCATGGTTATTTTTCACCCCGACAGGACTAAGAATAATCAATTAATCATTAAAATCAAAAACGATTTCCATTTTTATTTAAAATATTTTTTTAATCTTTATTTATCATATTGTTAACATAGGTATGTGTTATAGACAGATAGGAATAGGCTTCCATTACTAGCGTTTTTCGAAGATAACTCATTGTTTAGCAAAGAGATCAGACCAGTTTATCGAAGGGGAATAAGCTTTTTTACTGGGGAATAATAGACAGGCGGCATCGATTCAGCCGCCTTTATTAACATTTGAGGTGATAAAAAGTCAGTCGAGCGTAGGATTCATATGGCGCAAATCAAATGGGGTGATTTGGTACACGTAGTAGTTCAGCCAGTTCGCAAACAGCAGATGACCGTGGCTACGCCACGATGCTTTTGGTGGTAAAGAAGCATCGTCATCAGGGAAGTAATTGAGTGGAACTTGTGGGTTAAGACCGGCGGCCACATCACGCTGATATTCACCCGCTAGCGTGTCGACGTCGTATTCAGGATGACCGGTAACAAAAGCCACTCGCTTATCTTTACTGGCAAACAAATAAGCTCCAGCCTCTTCTGATGAGACCAGGATATCCAAATCTGTATATTGCTTAAGCACCTCAAGTGGGAAATCGGCATAGCGAGAATGAGGTGCCAGGAATGTTTCATCAAACCCTCGGGTGAGTAGTGCCAGTGGCTCTCGAGTTTGGTGTTGGTAAATACCAGAGAGTTTGACCTCGCGAGTCATCTTAGGAATGCCATACAGGATATTTAAGGCCGCCTGTACCGCCCAGCATACGAACAAGGTTGAGGTCACGTGGTCCTTTGCCCAAGCAATAATACGCTCGATCTGTGGCCAGTATGCGACGTCACAAAAATCAACTAAACCGAGAGGTGCGCCAGTCACGATCAACCCATCAAAATTCTGATCCTGGATATCTTCAAAGTCACAGTAGAAGTTATTCAGATGCTCTGCTGGCGTATTTTTTGACTCACGGCTATCAATGCGCAGCAATTGGATATCAATCTGTAAGGGTGAGTTAGAGAGTAAACGTAGGAATTGATTCTCCGTCTCAATTTTTTTAGGCATTAGATTCAGAACCAACACCTTCAGGGGACGAATTTCCTGAGTTTTCGCGCGCGATGAGGTCATCACAAAGACATTCTCATTGCGTAAGAAACTCACTGCGGGTAATTCATCAGGAACCCTAATTGGCATGCCTATATCCTCAATATATCCGTTTATACGTTTAGACTTCTAGATGCCTGAAGATAGCGGGTTTTCAGTAAAAAGTCGAGTGATCTGCCACAACCTGAAAATGTTTCATTACCACCATCTCAATAGCACTTAGTGCAGTGAACAGTCGGCATATATTCTCGATACTGCCAAAATGCAAAAACCCTCTACAAATGCAGAGGGTTATCATTTTCTATGACTCTATTTTTGAGGGCTATCTGTGATTTAGCTACATTTTCAGCATACAACAAACTCGTCACTAACATCTATTTTCGGATAGCACAAAAGCAAAAACCCCACGCTTTTGGCATGGGGTTTTTGCTTGATTTGATACCTGGCAGTGTCCTACTCTCGCATGGGGAGACCCCACACTACCATCGGCGCTACGGCGTTTCACTTCTGAGTTCGGCATGGGGTCAGGTGGGACCACCGCGCTATTGCCGCCAGGTAAATTCTTTTCTACTACTACCGAACTTTAACCCATGTAACTGGTGCTGATACCCAGAGTCGAACTGGGGACCTCACCCTTACCAAGGGTGCGCTCTACCAACTGAGCCATATCAGCACAACTAAATTTGATGCCTGGCAGTGTCCTACTCTCGCATGGGGAGACCCCACACTACCATCGGCGCTACGGCGTTTCACTTCTGAGTTCGGCATGGGATCAGGTGGGACCACCGCGCTATGGCCGCCAGGCAAATTCTGTCTAAACTAACCCGCTATATGTCTCCACACAGCCAGCCAGCCCAATCTCGGAACTTCGCTGAAAATTTCTATCTCTCAAATCTAAAACACCTTTGGTGTTGTAAGGTTAAGCCTCACGGATCATTAGTACTGGTTAGCTCAATGCATCGCTGCACTTACACACCCAGCCTATCAACGTCATAGTCTTTAACGTTCCTTCAGGGGGCTTAAAGCCCCAGGGAAGACTCATCTCGAGGCAAGTTTCCCGCTTAGATGCTTTCAGCGGTTATCTCTTCCGAATTTAGCTACCGGGCAATGCCATTGGCATGACAACCCGAACACCAGTGATTCGTCCACTCCGGTCCTCTCGTACTAGGAGCAGCCCCTCTCAATCTTCCAACGCCCACGGCAGATAGGGACCGAACTGTCTCACGACGTTCTAAACCCAGCTCGCGTACCACTTTAAATGGCGAACAGCCATACCCTTGGGACCTACTTCAGCCCCAGGATGTGATGAGCCGACATCGAGGTGCCAAACACCGCCGTCGATATGAACTCTTGGGCGGTATCAGCCTGTTATCCCCGGAGTACCTTTTATCCGTTGAGCGATGGCCCTTCCATTCAGAACCACCGGATCACTAAGACCTACTTTCGTACCTGCTCGAGCCGTCACTCTCGCAGTCAAGCTAGCTTATGCCTTTGCACTAACCTCACGATGTCCGACCGTGATTAGCTAACCTTCGTGCTCCTCCGTTACTCTTTGGGAGGAGACCGCCCCAGTCAAACTACCCACCAGACACTGTCCTCACCCCGGATCACGGGGCCGAGTTAGAACATCAAACATTAAAGGGTGGTATTTCAAGGTTGGCTCCATGCAGACTGGCGTCCACACTTCGATGCCTCCCACCTATCCTACACATCAAGGCTCAATGTTCAGTGTCAAGCTATAGTAAAGGTTCACGGGGTCTTTCCGTCTTGCCGCGGGTACACTGCATCTTCACAGCGAGTTCAATTTCACTGAGTCTCGGGTGGAGACAGCCTGGCCATCATTACGCCATTCGTGCAGGTCGGAACTTACCCGACAAGGAATTTCGCTACCTTAGGACCGTTATAGTTACGGCCGCCGTTTACTGGGGCTTCGATCAAGAGCTTCGCCTTGCGGCTGACCCCATCAATTAACCTTCCAGCACCGGGCAGGCGTCACACCGTATACGTCCACTTTCGTGTTTGCACAGTGCTGTGTTTTTATTAAACAGTTGCAGCCAGCTGGTATCTGCGACTGGCTTCGGCGCCGGGAGCAAGTCCCATTACCTAATGCCAGCGTGCCTTCTCCCGAAGTTACGGCACCATTTTGCCTAGTTCCTTCACCCGAGTTCTCTCAAGCGCCTGAGTATTCTCTACCTGACCACCTGTGTCGGTTTGGGGTACGATTTAATGTTACCTGATGCTTAGAGGCTTTTCCTGGAAGCTTGGCATCAACTACTTCACCACCGTAGTGGCTCGTCATCACACCTCAGCGTTGATAAGCAACCGGATTTACCAAGTCGCTCCGCCTACATGCTTAAACCGGGACAACCGTCGCCCGGCTAGCCTAGCCTTCTCCGTCCCCCCTTCGCAGTAACACCAAGTACAGGAATATTAACCTGTTTCCCATCGACTACGCTTTTCAGCCTCGCCTTAGGGGTCGACTCACCCTGCCCCGATTAACGTTGGACAGGAACCCTTGGTCTTCCGGCGTGCGGGTTTTTCACCCGCATTATCGTTACTTATGTCAGCATTCGCACTTCTGATACCTCCAGCAACCCTCACAGGTCACCTTCAACGGCTTACAGAACGCTCCCCTACCCAACAACACCTAAGTGTCGCTGCCGCAGCTTCGGTGCATGGTTTAGCCCCGTTACATCTTCCGCGCAGGCCGACTCGACCAGTGAGCTATTACGCTTTCTTTAAATGATGGCTGCTTCTAAGCCAACATCCTGGCTGTCTATGCCTTCCCACATCGTTTCCCACTTAACCATGACTTTGGGACCTTAGCTGGCGGTCTGGGTTGTTTCCCTCTTCACGACGGACGTTAGCACCCGCCGTGTGTCTCCCGTGATAACATTCTTCGGTATTCGGAGTTTGCATCGGTTTGGTAAGTCGGGATGACCCCCTAGCCGAAACAGTGCTCTACCCCCGAAGATGAGTTCACGAGGCGCTACCTAAATAGCTTTCGGGGAGAACCAGCTATCTCCCGGTTTGATTGGCCTTTCACCCCCAGCCACAAGTCATCCGCTAATTTTTCAACATTAGTCGGTTCGGTCCTCCAGTTAGTGTTACCCAACCTTCAACCTGCCCATGGCTAGATCACCGGGTTTCGGGTCTATACCTTGCAACTAGACGCCCAGTTAAGACTCGGTTTCCCTACGGCTCCCCTATTCGGTTAACCTTGCTACAAAATATAAGTCGCTGACCCATTATACAAAAGGTACGCAGTCACCCAACAAAGTAGGCTCCCACTGCTTGTACGTACACGGTTTCAGGTTCTATTTCACTCCCCTCGCCGGGGTTCTTTTCGCCTTTCCCTCACGGTACTGGTTCACTATCGGTCAGTCAGGAGTATTTAGCCTTGGAGGATGGTCCCCCCATATTCAGACAGGATGTCACGTGTCCCGCCCTACTCATCGAGTTCACAGCAAGTGTGTTTTGGTGTACGGGACTATCACCCTGTACCGTGCGACTTTCCAGACGCTTCCACTAACACACAAACTGATTCAGACTCTGGGCTCTTCCCCGTTCGCTCGCCGCTACTGGGGGAATCTCGGTTGATTTCTTTTCCTCGGGGTACTTAGATGTTTCAGTTCCCCCGGTTCGCCTTGCATGGCTATGTATTCACCATGCAATAGTGCAACGAATTGCACTGGGTTTCCCCATTCGGGTATCGTCGGTTATAACGCTTCATATCAGCTTACCGACGCTTTTCGCAGATTAGCACGCCCTTCATCGCCTCTGACTGCCTAGGCATCCACCGTGTACGCTTAGTCGCTTAACCTCACAACCCAAAGGTGTTTTTCGTTATTGGTGTGGCTGTGAACACACTCTGCTATGTTGTGCAGTGCGCGCAATCCTCATGAACGTTAAGTTCACTCCGGTTGCTGTGCGCTGTACGCCTTGCTGAGTGTCTTCTCGCTCACACTGCAACAATGATTACCCATTGGCATTGCGATTATTTGAGAGACTCTAATACAGGTTAATCCTTACCTCAGTCATTCTACGGAGAGATAAGTTTCAGCTGTATTGTTTCAATTTTCAGCTTGTTCCAGATTGTTAAAGAGCAATATTTCACAACACACTGTGCCTTACGGCCGCAGTACGTTTTGAAATAGTTTTTTTATATGGTGGAGCTAAGCGGGATCGAACCGCTGACCTCCTGCGTGCAAGGCAGGCGCTCTCCCAGCTGAGCTATAGCCCCATATAAAAAGCAAAATACCTTATCGGCATAACTCATTCTCAGACAAGGCGCAGTCACGCGACGTTTATGGGTATAAACGAGTGTGTCTGTAACGCACTATGAGGATGAGTTGGTGGGTCTGAGTGGACTTGAACCACCGACCTCACCCTTATCAGGGGTGCGCTCTAACCACCTGAGCTACAGACCCAACAAGGTACTAAAGCCCGACTAATCTCTCAGTCCGGCCTTATTTGCTCGTTACTTTCTATCAGACAATCTGTGTGGACACTACGCAATGCGTATCGTTAGGTAAGGAGGTGATCCAACCGCAGGTTCCCCTACGGTTACCTTGTTACGACTTCACCCCAGTCATGAATCACAAAGTGGTAAGCGCCCTCCCGAAGGTTAAGCTACCTACTTCTTTTGCAACCCACTCCCATGGTGTGACGGGCGGTGTGTACAAGGCCCGGGAACGTATTCACCGTAGCATTCTGATCTACGATTACTAGCGATTCCGACTTCATGGAGTCGAGTTGCAGACTCCAATCCGGACTACGACAGACTTTATGTGGTCCGCTTGCTCTCGCGAGTTCGCTTCACTTTGTATCTGCCATTGTAGCACGTGTGTAGCCCTACTCGTAAGGGCCATGATGACTTGACGTCATCCCCACCTTCCTCCGGTTTGTCACCGGCAGTCTCCCTTGAGTTCCCACCATTACGTGCTGGCAACAAAGGATAAGGGTTGCGCTCGTTGCGGGACTTAACCCAACATTTCACAACACGAGCTGACGACAGCCATGCAGCACCTGTCTCACAGTTCCCGAAGGCACCGAAGCATCTCTGCTAAGTTCTGTGGATGTCAAGAGTAGGTAAGGTTCTTCGCGTTGCATCGAATTAAACCACATGCTCCACCGCTTGTGCGGGCCCCCGTCAATTCATTTGAGTTTTAACCTTGCGGCCGTACTCCCCAGGCGGTCGACTTAACGCGTTAGCTCCGGAAGCCACGCCTCAAGGGCACAACCTCCAAGTCGACATCGTTTACAGCGTGGACTACCAGGGTATCTAATCCTGTTTGCTCCCCACGCTTTCGCACCTGAGCGTCAGTCTTTGTCCAGGGGGCCGCCTTCGCCACCGGTATTCCTCCAGATCTCTACGCATTTCACCGCTACACCTGGAATTCTACCCCCCTCTACAAGACTCTAGCTTGCCAGTTTCAAATGCAGTTCCCACGTTAAGCGCGGGGATTTCACATCTGACTTAACAAACCGCCTGCGTGCGCTTTACGCCCAGTAATTCCGATTAACGCTTGCACCCTCCGTATTACCGCGGCTGCTGGCACGGAGTTAGCCGGTGCTTCTTCTGCGAGTAACGTCAATCAACCGTGCTATTAACACGACTGCCTTCCTCCTCGCTGAAAGTGCTTTACAACCCGAAGGCCTTCTTCACACACGCGGCATGGCTGCATCAGGCTTGCGCCCATTGTGCAATATTCCCCACTGCTGCCTCCCGTAGGAGTCTGGACCGTGTCTCAGTTCCAGTGTGGCTGGTCATCCTCTCAGACCAGCTAGGGATCGTCGCCTAGGTGAGCCATTACCCCACCTACTAGCTAATCCCATCTGGGCACATCCGATGGCGTGAGGCCCGAAGGTCCCCCACTTTGCTCTTGCGAGGTCATGCGGTATTAGCTACCGTTTCCAGTAGTTATCCCCCTCCATCAGGCAGTTTCCCAGACATTACTCACCCGTCCGCCGCTCGCCGGCAAAGTAGTAAACTACTTCCCGCTGCCGCTCGACTTGCATGTGTTAGGCCTGCCGCCAGCGTTCAATCTGAGCCATGATCAAACTCTTCAATTTAAGATTTGTTTGATTTGCTGCTAATAAAAGCAGCGATGCTCAAAGATTACTTTCTGCAAATAAGCATTCGAACCGAAGTTCAAATGTGTACTGCTTTGGTCACTCTTCAAGACTTTGATATTTCTTCTGCCTGTCGAAACAGGCTTCGATATCGTCTTGCGAGTGCCCACACAGATTGTCTGATAAATTGTTAAAGAGCAGTGCGTTAGCAACCGGTGGTTGGTAACGCGAGGTGCGCATATTACGCTTTCCTCATTCAGAGTCAACTACTAATTTCGTTGAATTTCTCTGTTCTCTTTGCCGGTCACTTAACTACTTGATTCGTTGTGTGCCGTCTCGATGGATGCGCATTATAGGGAGTCGAATTTTTTGCACAACTCTTTTTTCGCCTTTTTCTACTGTTTGAATACTTTTCACTCCTTACGTGCAGATCTTGGTCGATCCGCTGCATTTTCCCTATGATCCCTACGGTCGATTGGTTGTAATTCCATCAGCAAAGGCTAGTATTGCCGGTAAAGTGTGATCTTATTGAGAGGCTATTGCTATGTCCGACCCTATCCGCCCTTATCTTCATTATTCACCTACTCTTGGTAAACGCGTGATGATCGATGGATCGAGCGTGATCATTGGTAATGTCATTTTGGGTGATGATGTCAGTGTCTGGCCGTTGGTTGCTATTCGTGGTGATGTTAATCAGGTCGTCATTGGCGCTCGTTCAAATATTCAAGATGGTAGTGTGTTACACGTAACCCATCATTCAGAGCATAATCCTGAAGGGAACCCCCTAGTTATTGGTGAAGACGTTACTGTTGGCCATAAAGCGATGCTCCACGGTTGTACTATTGGCAATCGGGTACTGGTGGGGATGGGGTCTATTTTGTTAGATGGTGCAGTTATCGAAGATGATGTGATGATTGGCGCGGGGAGTCTGGTTTCCCCAGGTAAACGATTAGTCAGTGGTTACCTCTATATGGGGAGCCCAGCCAGACAAGTTCGCCCTTTAACGCCGGCAGAATTAGAAGGCCTACTTTATTCTGCGAGCAACTACGTACGCTGGAAAGATGACTATCTGGCAGAAACTAAATAAGCAGTAACATAAGATGCAGGGAGTAAATCATTACCTTCCCTGCATTATTGAATATCTTTCTATCGGCTCAGTTCATCACGCAACTTATTTAGCACCGGTGTTATCTGTGGCATCACGCCATGCCAAAGTTTGAAAGCATGGGCTGCCTGCCCCACCAGCATCCCTAAACCATCAGCGTAACTCGCCACACCCAACTGCTTAGCCCAAGCTAAAAATGGTGTATCCCCCACTTGATAAAACATGTCATAGCAACGTGTTGCAGGACTCATAATATCTTTAGATAAGTTTGGTACTTCGCCATGAATTCCAGCAGCGGTAGCATTTATGATTAAGTCAAACTGCTGTCCACTCAGCGCCTGCATTTCGGCAGCCTCGATATCACCCAAATGATGAAAGACTTCGGCAAGCTGCTGTGCGCGGCTATAAGTCCGGTTAGTGATGACCACAGTGCATCCATAAGAGAGTAACGGCAAGATCACACCGCGCGCAGCCCCCCCCGCGCCCACCAATAAGATCCGATCAGAGACTCGGATCAAACCCTGGCGCTCAAGATCACTGAGCAAACCAATACCGTCCGTATTATCACCTAACAAGCGTCCGTCTTCTAATTGCTTGATAGTATTGACAGCACCTGCCAGTGACGCACGATCGGTTAGTTCATCACATTTGGCATAAGCGCGCTCTTTAAACGGCGTGGTAATGTTCGCGCCTAATGCACCATCTGCAAAAAACGACGTTAACGTTTCCTCAAAAGCGCCATGAGCGGCTAATACCATACCGTATTGATGCTCTATACCTGTCTGCTCGGCAAAAAGCGCATGAATCCTTGGCGACTTACTGTGCCCAATGGGGTTACCAAACACTGCGAAATTCTGATCCATGCTACTTTCTATCCTTGGCGAAATTGCTTACCGGTTAACGCATCTCTTATTTCAGATGGATTCAAACGACCACCCACCTCGCCAGAGAGCACTGGGAGAAAAGGGCCAAATTGCATTCTCACTTCAGTTTCTGTACGGCATGGCTCGTGACCGCTTAAGTTGGCACTGGTTGAAACCAGTGGCTTGCCATATTGCGAGCAAAGCTGCTGTACCAGTGGGTGGTCACTCACCCTTACAGCCAATGAGCTAAAACTGCCTGTTAACCAACGCGGTGTCTTAGCGCGCGCTGGAATAACCCATGTTACCGGCCCAGGCCAACAGGAGAAGAGCATTTCCTGTTGCGCTGTATTCAGCATTGAGTCATCAATATATGGCTTCAACTGCTCATAGTTAGCGGCGATTAAGATCAAACCTTTTTGCCATGGCCGCTGTTTTAAAGCTAATAAAGCATTTACTGCTTTTTCACTATCAGGGTCACAACCTAAACCAAAAACGGCTTCTGTTGGATAAGCGATGACCTCTTCTTGTTGCAAAGCCCGCAATACATCTGACAGAGCACCACTATTTTCTTGTTTATTCACGCTGTTATTACTCACTTACCACTGCCTTCCCACATAACTTGCTAGCGCAAAAACGTTTTACGCCTTGCGCGGTTCTCTTTTCCATTAACAAGGAATAGTGGCAATACGCACACTCTCCGGCAATGGGTTGCTGATTAATTGTAAACTGGCAATCGGGATAGCGATTGCAGGCGTGGAAGATCTTTCCAAACCGGGACTTGCGCTGTAGTAACTTGCCTTGGCCACATTGTGGGCAATCAATCGCTGTTTCATCAGGCTTATCAATAACTTCAGTATGATCACATTGTGGATATTGGCTACAACCAATAAACATACCAAAACGCCCTTGCCGTAACACCATTTCTGAACCGCATTCAGGGCAATATTGTCCTTCAAGAACTTTCACGATATGCCCATCAGATTGCGCTTTCAACGGGCGCATGTACTGGCAGCCGGGATAATGTGAACAACCAAGGAATGGGCCATGACCCCCACTACGAATGACTAAAGCCGATCCACATTCAGGACACGACCCATTATCCTTGGCAATAACTGTTTTCGTCATAACGCCTTCTATATAAGGTTATTAGCCAGCGATACTACCACTTAGTGCAAATAACCTTCATTGACTTCAAAAAGTAGCTCTTCCATCTGCTGATAGGCACTTTCATAACCCGGAATGTTAAACAGCACCATCAGCACAACCCATTTGAGATCCTCCAAGTCAATCTCATTAGAGTCCAACGCCATAATACGGTCGATGACCATCTCACGGGTATCAAGATGTAACACCTGAATTTGCTCAAGAAATAGGATGAAGCCGCGACAAGTGGTATCCAGACGTTGGGCTTCTTCCGCCGTATAAATCCGCAATGCTTGCGGATCCGCAGCATAAAGATAAGGTGCTTTCTGCCCTTCTTGTAGGTCTGCGAGAGCCTCTAACCAGTTCAGGGCGTTGTTGATATCCTCACGATAGAAACCTGCGTCAGCAAGATCGTCAGTAATTTTGTCTTGATCAACAAGCATTTCCGACTCGTTATGCATATAAGTTTCAAATAAGTAAATTAAAACGTCGAACATGGCCTGCCCTCCTTAATCGGACATAGCCGCCGGGTACAGCTGCGATCCACCCTGCTAACTCCAGCTCAAGCAATTTGCTGACGATATCTGGCACAGGTTGGCCGGCACGTTCGGCGACGACATCAACGGGTGTCACCTCATCTCCTACGTTAGCCAACACATCAGCAAATGGCAATTCAACTTGCTCCTCTGATGCAGAAATAGTTACTTTCCCGGGCAATGATATCCATTGAAGTGAACCGCCCACTTGTGTAGCTATCTCTTGTGCTGACCTCGCCAGATATGCGCCTTGTTGAATCAGCCAGTGCACACCTTCGCTGGTTGCACTCCCTAATGGCCCCGGTAAAGCAAAAACATCTCTCCCTTGCTCTATAGCATAGCGGGCAGTAATCAAAGAGCCACTTTTCAGCGTAGCTTCAACCACTAATACAGCAGAACTTAGCCCACTGATAATACGATTCCTTCTGGGGAAATGGGCAGCGACCGGCAATGCTGTTGTCAAAAACTCAGAGACCAGAGCTCCACCTTGGCACTCAATGTCTTTGGCCAGATGACGATGTCGACGTGGATATATGTTCTCCAACCCGCTACCTAATACCGCGATGGTCTTTCCTTTAGCATTCAAAGCCGCTTGATGACAAATCCCATCAATCCCAATTGCCAGACCACTGGTGATAACCAACCCCGTTCGAGCCAGTTCTGAAGCAAAGTAACAGCCCCACTGCTCACCATAGTGGCTGAAATGACGGCTACCCACCATGGCAATCTGAGAGCGATACAACACATCGAGCTCGCCAGAAACAAACAGCACCAGAGGAGCGGCAGAGATATGAGCCAAACGGGGTGGATAGCTTGGCTCACCGTAGGCTAATAAGTGGTGAGAAGGCTGACTCAGCCAAGTTAAACTGGCCTCAATATAGCGGGGATCTACTTGATAAAACTGCTGGCATTGCTGAGCATCCAATCCGTAAGCAGCCAATCTGCCGGGGTGGACATCACCACGGACAAGTAACCGTCTGACCAATGCACTGCTTTTCACTACCCCAAATCCCTTAACCTTGCTCATCCTGAGCCATAATTCAGCCGCTAACATATTGCCTCCCTGGCTTGCTTTCTATGCTGACACCGATTTGTTCAATTGGTAGACGATGCTGTCAATCAGAGCCGGAAATGTCTAGAATAGAGATTGAATATCATTCACTACTCGGACGCAGATCTAGATATTTATGTCAGTATTACAAGTATTACATTACCCAGATGAGCGGCTGCGCAAAATTGCGGCGCCGGTAAAAGAAGTCAATGGCGAAATCCAGCGTATTGTGGACGACATGTTCGAGACCATGTACGCGGAGGAAGGCATTGGCCTTGCCGCAACCCAAGTGGATGTTCATAAACAAATTATCGTGATTGATGTTTCGGAAAATCGTGACCAACGCCTGGTGTTGATTAACCCAGAGCTGTTGGAGAAAAGCGGTGAAACCGGCATTGAAGAAGGTTGCTTATCAATTCCTGAGCAACGGGCATTAGTCCCTCGCGCTGAAAAAGTAAAAATCAGAGCGCTGGACCGTGATGGTAAACCGTTCGAACTGGAAGCGGATGATTTATTAGCAATCTGTATTCAGCACGAAATGGACCATTTGGTTGGCAAACTGTTTGTGGACTATTTATCGCCGCTGAAACGTCAGCGTATCCGCCAAAAGTTGGAGAAAATGGCCAAGTTAAATGCCCGAGCCGACTAACCCCATCTAATGCAGGAAACCAACGTGTCTGACTCTTTGCGGATTATTTTTGCAGGAACGCCTGATTTTGCAGCGCGCCATCTTGGCGCGCTGTTGTCTTCCCAACATCAGATTGTTGGTGTTTTCACTCAACCGGACCGTCCCGCTGGCCGAGGTAATAAACTGACCCCGAGCCCAGTGAAGGTATTGGCAGAACAACAAAGTATTCCCGTTTTTCAGCCGAAATCGCTACGACCCGAGGAGAACCAACATCTCGTGGCTGATCTGAATGCTGATATTATGGTCGTAGTTGCCTATGGTCTGATTTTGCCTGCATCTGTTTTGGCAATGCCGCGATTAGGCTGTATTAACGTCCATGGTTCCCTATTACCACGCTGGCGTGGTGCTGCGCCTATCCAACGTTCAGTATGGGCCGGTGATGCAAAAACTGGGGTAACAATCATGCAAATGGATGTTGGGCTAGACACCGGAGATATGCTGCATAAAATTGAATGTGACATTCAGCCGGATGATACCAGTGCGACAATGTACGATAAGCTGGCGCAATTAGGCCCTCAGGGCTTATTGATAACATTGCAGCAATTAGCGCAAGGCAGTGCACAGCCGGAAGTACAAAATGAAGCACAAGCCACTTATGCAGAAAAGCTAAGTAAAGAGGAGGCCAAATTAGATTGGTCACTTTCTGCGGCTCAGTTAGAACGCTGTATTCGTGCTTTTAATCCTTGGCCAGTTAGCTATTTTGTCGTTGATGAACAGCTCATCAAGGTCTGGCAGGCACAGGTACTCCCTAAAGTAGATAATACCAAGCCCGGAACCATCATTCATGCAGATAAACATGGGATCCAAGTGGCTACCGCAGATGGCGTTTTAAATATCACGCAACTGCAACCAGCCGGCAAGAAAGCCATGTCCGCAGCTGACTTATTAAATTCACGTCGCGAATGGTTTGCGCCCGGTAGTCAACTAGCATAATAACTCAGCAGCTACAGCTATATACCTAATAGATGTCAAGATGCAGGAAGGCCGGTCCAGAGATGGTCAAGTAACGAGATCAGCCAACACCCCTGCAACTTGAAAGATGACGGATGTAGGTTTCATCGCCCGATACTTCATCATCGGGCCACTTTCCCTTTATTTGCTGACGTTTGTCGGCTTTTTTGGTTATGAAAAACACATATAATCTCCGCAGCATCGCTGCTAAAGCAATTAGCCAGGTATTGGATCAGGGGCAATCGCTCAGTACCGTTTTGCCTGGGCTACAGAAAAATATTTCCGATAAAGATCGCGCATTGCTACAGGAGTTGTGTTTTGGCACTTTGCGTGTTCTACCACAGCTAGAGTGGTGTATCCAGCAGTTGATGGCGCGCCCAATGACTGGTAAACAGCGTGTTTTTCACTACCTGATTATGATCGGGCTATACCAGTTGGTTTATACCCGGATTCCGCCACATGCTGCTTTAGCCGAAACGGTTGAAGGTGCCACTGCGCTGAAACGTCCGCAACTAAAAGGGTTGATCAACGGTGTACTACGTCAATTCCAGCGTCAGCAAGTGGAATTACTGGAGCGCGCTGCAAATAGTGATAGCCGTTACCTGCATCCTAGCTGGTTATTAGCGCGTATTAAGCAAGCCTATCCAGAACAATGGCAGCAGATTGTGGACGCGAATAACCAAAAGCCACCAATGTGGCTGCGGGTAAATCGTCTCCATCATACCCGCGGTGAATATCTCGAACTGTTAAAGCAAGCGGAGATAGATGCAGAACCTCATGCCTTTTATCCCGACGCAGTACGGCTTATTACCCCGTGCGCCGTCAATGATCTGCCTGGTTTCGAACAAGGCTGGGTAACAGTGCAAGATGCTTCAGCCCAAGGTTGTGTTGATCTACTTGATCCGCAAAATGGTGAACAGATCCTTGATTTATGTGCCGCTCCGGGCGGTAAAACAACACACATCCTCGAAGCTGCGCCAAAAGCACATGTATTAGCTGTGGATATTGATGAACAACGGCTCAGCCGGGTTAAGGAAAATTTACAACGTCTGAAATTACATGCAGTGGTGCGAGTCGGCGATGGTCGAACCCCGGATACATGGTGTGACGATCAGCAATTTGATCGTATTCTGCTAGATGCACCTTGCTCTGCCACCGGTGTGATTCGTCGCCACCCTGATATCAAATGGTTGCGCCGAGACAGTGATATTGCCGATCTGGCAGAATTACAATCTGAGATCATTGAAGCTATCTGGCCTAGATTGAAGAAAGGTGGCGTAATGGTTTATGCTACTTGTTCGATATTGCCGCAAGAGAATCAGCAACAGATAGCCGCTTTCCTGCAACGACATTGTGAAGCAGAATTGGTTGAAACTGGTACTAACGCGACTCCCGGTAAACAAAACTTGCCACACCCTGAGGATGGCGATGGTTTCTTTTATGCGAAGTTAATCAAAAGATAATCGTGGCTTTGGCTATGCCTCAAAACCTAATTTCAGTGTGGAACAGAGAACGCTATGAAAATAATTATTCTTGGGGCGGGGCAAGTTGGCGGAACCCTGGCAGAAAATCTGGTAGGCGAGAACAACGATATCACCGTTGTGGATGTTGACTCTGGCCGCCTACGCCAGTTGCAAGATAAATTTGATCTGCGTGTAGTACAAGGGCATGGATCGCATCCGAGAGTCTTGCGGGAAGCGGGGGCTGAAGATGCCGATATGTTGGTTGCAGTGACCAATTCTGATGAAACCAATATGGTTGCCTGCCAAATTGCGTATTCACTATTTAATACACCAAATCGCATCGCACGTATCCGTTCGGCTGAATATATTCGTGAAGCTGATAAGCTTTTTCTACCAGAAGCGGTACCCATTGACCATTTGATATCACCGGAACAGCTAGTTATCGATAATATCTATAAACTAATCGAATATCCTGGTGCATTACAGGTAGTTAATTTTGCTGAAGGTAAGGTCAGTATTGCGGCGGTAAAAGCCTATTATGGCGGCCCATTGGTGGGGAATGCATTATCCTCTCTGCGTGAACATATGCCTCATATTGATACCAGAGTGGCAGCAATCTTTCGTCAAGACCGACCAATTCGTCCACAGGGCTCAACTATCATTGAAGCAGGTGATGAAGTCTTCTTTGTTGCTGCCTCACAGCATATCCGCGCTGTAATGAGTGAGTTACAACGTCTTGAAAAACCCTATAAGCGCATTATGATTGTTGGCGGTGGTAATGTCGGAGCCGGTTTAGCCCTACGATTAGAAAAAGATTACAGTGTAAAATTAATTGAGCGTAACCCGCAGCGAGCCGCCGAATTAGCCGAGATGTTACACGATACTATCGTATTTTATGGCGATGCGTCAGACCAGGAACTGCTGGCAGAAGAGCATATTGAACAGGTCGATGTCTTTATTGCCATTACCAATGACGATGAAGCCAATATTATGTCCGCGATGCTGGCAAAACGGATGGGCGCAAAAAAGGCAATGGTATTAATCCAACGTAGCGCCTATGTCGATCTGGTTCAAGGAAGCGTTATTGATATTGTCATCTCACCGCAGCAGGCCACTATTTCAGCCCTTTTAGGTCATGTCCGTAAAGCGGATATTGTCAGTGTTTCTTCATTAAGGCGAGGTGTTGCTGAGGCAATCGAAGCAATTGCCCACGGTGATGAAACCACATCAAAAGTTGTTGGCCGAATGGTTGAGGATATAAAGTTACCACCAGGTACTACCATTGGGGCAATTGTACGTGGGGATGAGGTTATCATTGCCAACAGCAACTCCATAATTAAACAGGGTGACCACGTAGTGATGTTTATTACTCACAAGAAATTCGTGCCCGATGTGGAGCGTTTGTTCCAACCAAGCCCATTCTTCCTGTAATTATTAATAATTAACTAGTTCGAACCCATTTATAAATTAAAACTATTTCCGTAGATAGTGGGAAAATTTTCTATAATTATGGTTCTACCGAGTTTTATTTAGCTAAGATTAAGTCATTCATTTTTAAAGGGGGTGTCATTTATGAGTTTTATGAAGGAATTTCGTGAATTTGCCATGCGTGGCAATGTGGTCGATTTGGCAGTCGGGGTAATTATTGGTGCCGCATTTGGCAGAATTGTTTCTTCACTTGTTGCCGACATCATCATGCCGCCACTTGGCTTATTGCTTGGGGGGGTCGACTTCAAGCAATTCCATTTCATATTACGTGCTGCTGAAGGGACTATACCTGCTGTAGTAATGAACTACGGTACATTCATTCAGAGCATTTTCGATTTTGTTATTGTGGCACTCGCTATATTTTCTGCAGTGAAACTAATGAATAAAATGCGCCGTGAAAAAGCGGAAGAGCCTGCAGCACCGCCAGCACCAACAACAGAAGAAAAGCTGTTAGCCGAGATTCGTGATTTACTGAAAGCGCAGCAATCAAAGTAAGTTCAGTTTTGATAAACGTAAAAGCCATCATATGATGGCTTTTTACTGCTTTCAAATCAGAAGACCAGTGGTAATGAATCTATTGATTGCTTACCACTGGCCTCCCAGTTACCACCTTTTGCGTATTTTTCTTTACGCCGATAACTTCCTTTTCCTTTACTGTTCTGCTCGATACGTTGCCTGAAAAGTGGGTCATGGAGTAATGCTTCTAGCGCATTATCCTTAATTTTCCCCTTGGTATGTCGATATACCGCCATAATAAAACCTCACTGATAAATTTATTGATTAAAAATCCTACGCATAATACTGCTAATGTAAGCTGATTTAAACTACCCACCTAAAATTTAGTCTTTAGCGGGTTCTTCAGTCGCCCCTTGTTCCAGTGCTTCCAGAATAGAACAATAAGTCGTTGCATGAGTACTTCCGCAGCAGGCATTACTAAGGCGTTTTAGTGATTCACGCATTCTTTTAAACTCAGTTATCTTACTTTCCACATCATGTAATCGAGAATCCACAATTGCTTTTGATTCCTGGCAGGTATGATGTTCAGGATCGACACGAATCGACAGTAATTCGGCGATAGTTTCTAATGTAAACCCGAGCTGCTTCGCATAGCGGATAAAACGTAAACGCTGTAAATCTTGTTCACTATACAGTCGGTAACCACCTTCTGTCCGTTTGCCATGATCCATCATTCCTTGTTTCTCATAGTAGCGAATAGTATCTGGTGTAACATCAGCCAGTTTAGCGAGTTGCCCAATTTTTAACATTTAGTTACTCCTCTTTTGACAGTTTATCGACCATTTTATGTTGGTACTCCTGATGGAGAAAGTCAGTGCTAAACCCTGCTTGTCTCAATCTCAGTTCCAATAATGCCAAGCGCTTATGTAAATTCTGGTAGTTATCGTGCTGCATATCTATCTGTGACAACAATTCGGCGACAGTAAGTGCTTCTTGACGATCCTGCAATTCAACGGGGAGGTACCCTGCATTTTTCAGTAATCTGTAACCTGCTCTCAAATCAAGAGGAACTAGGGAGTCATCATCTAGCTGTAGTGGTTTACCGCTGCCTGACAGATTATCGAGTTCGCCCTTTTGCTGAGCATCAATAATGCGTCGTTCCGCCCATTCATCAATTAATTCCATATCACGACCAAGAGATCAGACTTTATAAAATCGAAGAATAGTTAAGGTTAAAGGATCGGTAGCAAAATAATAAGAGAGGATTGGCAATATATGGGAAGGATAAACGCATATCACTGATATTGTAGACGTAAAAAAACCGGGCAAGCCCGGTTTTTTTACGCGTTTACAGATTACTCTGCAGCAACTACTTCTGCTTGCGATGCAGCACGATCAACTAACTCGATGTAAGCCATCGGTGCGTTGTCGCCTGCACGGAAGCCACACTTCAGAATGCGAGTGTAACCACCGGCGCGGCTCGCGAAACGCGGGCCTAGCTCGTTAAACAGTTTTGCCACGATCTCGTTATCACGAGTACGGGCGAATGCCAGACGACGATTAGCTACGCTGTCGGTCTTGGCAAGAGTAATCAGCGGCTCAACAACGCGACGCAGCTCTTTCGCTTTCGGCAGGGTCGTCTTGATTATCTCATGACGAACCAAAGAGCCGGCCATGTTACGGAACATAGCCTGGCGATGGCTGCTGTTACGGTTCAGTTGACGACCACTCTTACGATGGCGCATGACCTTATCCTTCTCAGTAAAACCTTAACCTGTGATCCGGTTACTCGTCAGCAATGCTAGCTGGTGGCCAATTTTCTAGGCGCATGCCTAAAGAAAGACCACGTGAAGCAAGCACGTCTTTAATCTCAGTAAGAGATTTTTTACCCAGGTTCGGCGTTTTCAGCAACTCAACCTCGGTACGCTGTACCAGATCACCGATGTAGTGGATAGCTTCTGCCTTGAGGCAGTTAGCAGAGCGGACAGTCAATTCCAGATCGTCAACAGGGCGCAGCAGGATCGGATCGAACTCTGGCTTCTCTTCTTTAACTTCCGGCTGACGTACATCTCGTAAATCAACGAAAGCTTCAAGCTGTTCAGCCAAGATAGTTGCCGCACGGCGGATCGCCTCTTCAGGATCGATCGTACCATTGGTTTCCATCTCGATAACCAACTTGTCCAGGTCGGTACGCTGTTCTACACGCGCTGCTTCAACATTGTAGGCAATACGCTCTACAGGGCTATAGCATGCGTCTACTAACAGACGACCAATCGGGCGCTCATCTTCTTCCGAATGAATTCGGGCAGAAGCCGGCACATAACCACGACCACGTTGAACTTTGATACGCATACTAATAGATGCGTTCTCATCGGTCAGGTGGCAGATAACGTGCTGCGGCTTGACGATTTCGACATCCCCGTCATGGGTGATATCGGCTGCAGTCACAGGGCCAATGCCAGACTTATTCAGGGTAAGAATAACTTCATCTTTACCCTGAACTCTCACCGCCAGCCCTTTCAGGTTGAGCAGGATCTCCAGGATATCTTCCTGTACGCCTTCTTTGGTGCTGTACTCATGCAGTACACCATCAATCTCAACCTCGGTCACCGCGCAACCCGGCATAGATGAAAGCAGAATACGGCGCAGTGCGTTGCCGAGAGTATGGCCAAAGCCACGCTCTAACGGCTCAAGGGTCACCTTGGCGTGCGTCGAACTGACTTGCTCGATATCTACCAGGCGCGGTTTTAGAAACTCTGTCACAGAACCCTGCATTGTGTCCTCTCTTTGGTACTAAGCTTTACTTGGAGTAAAGCTCGACGATCAGGTGTTCGTTAATGTCCGCAGACAGATCAGTACGTTCAGGAATACGTTTGAACACACCTTCCATCTTGACAGCATCAACTTCCAGCCAAGTCGGCTTTTCACGCTGCTCAGCCAGCTCCAAAGCTGCCTTAACACGAGACTGCTTTTTAGCTTTCTCACGGATGCTGACTACGTCATTCGGAGATACCTGATAAGAAGCGATGTTAACAACGCGACCATTTACCATGATAGCTTTATGACTAACCAGCTGACGTGATTCAGCACGAGTTGCGCCAAAGCCCATACGGTAAACTACGTTATCCAGACGACCTTCCAGCAGTTGCAACAGGTTTGCACCTGTGTTGCCTTTCAGACGTGCTGCTTCTTTATAGTAGTTACGGAATTGACGTTCTAGAACACCATAGATACGGCGAACTTTTTGTTTCTCACGTAACTGCACACCGTAGTCAGACAGACGCGGTTTACGCGCACCGTGCTGGCCAGGTGGTTGTTCAATCTTACACTTGGTGTCAATCGCGCGAACGCCAGACTTAAGGAACAGGTCTGTGCCCTCACGACGGCTCAGCTTGAGCTTAGGACCCAAATATCTTGCCATTTTCTCTCTCCAACAAACCTAAAAGCAGCGTTATACGCGGCGCTTTTTCGGCGGACGACAACCGTTATGAGGGATCGGAGTCACATCAGTAATATTAGTGATGCGGAAACCAGCCGCGTTTAACGCACGGATAGTAGACTCACGGCCCGGACCAGGTCCTTTAACCATAACTTCCAGATTCTTGATACCGTATTCTTTCACTGCGTCAGCGCAGCGCTCTGCTGCAACTTGCGCTGCAAACGGAGTAGACTTACGAGATCCACGGAAACCGGAACCACCTGCTGTTGCCCAACCCAATGCGTTACCTTGACGATCTGTAATAGTAACGATGGTGTTGTTGAAAGAAGCATGGATATGAGCCACACCGTCAGAGACTGTCTTTCTTACACGCTTGCGTGCACGAATAGGTGCCTTTGCCATTATTCAATCACCCCGATTATTTCTTGATCGGTTTACGCGGACCCTTACGGGTACGTGCGTTGGTCTTAGTACGCTGACCGCGAACTGGTAGACCACGACGATGACGCAAACCACGATAAGTCCCAAGGTCCATCAGACGCTTGATGCTCAGGGTCACCTCACGACGCAGATCACCTTCTACAACGTACTTGGCAACTTCGTCACGCAGCTTCTCGATTTGCTCTTCAGACAGCTCACTGATCTTAACATTTTCAGCAATACCCGCAGCAACACAGATAGCCTGTGAACGGGTTTTACCGATGCCGTAGATCGCAGTTAACGCGATTACGGTATGTTTCTGATCAGGAATGTTAATGCCTGCTATACGGGCCACTATGCACTCCTACTATTTTATACAGCAATACCATTCTGAAAAGCCCGTTTTCAGGATACTCAAATAGTATTGCAGTCACATACAAAAGATTGGCTGGCTAATCTAGCCAGCTCAACCCAACTTTGCAAGAAAAATATGCAAGATAAATCAGCCTTGACGCTGTTTATGCTTTGGTTCGGCACTGCAGATTACGCGAACGACACCGTTACGCTTAACAATTTTGCAGTTACGACATAATTTCTTGACGGAAGCACGAACTTTCATTTTTACTCTCCGTAACTTCTCAAACATCCCTGAATTAGCGGTTATAGCCTTTCAGGTTTGCTTTCTTCAATGCAGACTCGTATTGACTAGACATCATCAGAGTTTGCACTTGAGCCATAAAGTCCATGATGACCACCACTACGATAAGTAGGGAGGTACCACCAAAGTAAAATGGTACTTTCATCGCGTCACGCATGAACTCCGGGATCAGGCAGATGAAAGTAATATACATCGCACCAATTAAGGTTAGACGCGTCATTACTTTATCGATGTACTTCGCCGTTTGCTCTCCCGGACGAATTCCTGGCACGAATGCACCGGACTTCTTCAGGTTATCTGCTGTTTCACGCGGGTTAAACACTAACGCCGTGTAGAAGAAACAGAAGAAGATGATTGCAGACGCATAGAGTAACACATAAAGCGGCTGTCCCGGCTGCAAATACATCGAAATAGTCGTCAGCCAGTTCCAACCTGTCCCGCCCCCAAACCATGATGCAATCGTGGCAGGGAAAAGAATTATGCTGGAAGCGAAGATTGCTGGAATAACCCCAGCCATATTCACTTTCAACGGTAAGTGTGTGCTCTGTGCTGCATAAACACGACGACCTTGTTGACGTTTAGCATAGTTAACGACGATACGACGCTGACCACGTTCAATGAAAACAACGAAGAAGGTTACTGCAAACACTAATACTGCAACCAACAGCAACAGGAGGAAGTGCAGGTCGCCTTGCCGAGCTTGCTCGATGGTATGGGCTATTGCAGGTGGAAGACCAGCAACAATACCAGCAAAGATTATGATTGAAATACCGTTACCGATACCACGCTCAGTAATCTGTTCGCCCAGCCACATCAGGAACATAGTCCCGGTGACCAAGCTAACAACAGCGGTAAAGTAGAAAGCAAAGCCTGGATTGATTACCAGACCTTGCATCCCAGGCATATTCGGCAGACCGGTAGCAATACCGATCGATTGGAATATAGCCAATACCAACGTGCCATAACGGGTGTACTGGCTAATCTTACGACGGCCAGCCTCCCCTTCTTTCTTTATCTCGGCTAACGCTGGATGAACCACCGTTAACAGTTGGATAATAATCGATGCCGAAATATACGGCATGATACCCAAGGCAAAGATAGAAGCACGACTGAGAGCACCACCAGAGAACATGTTAAACATTTCAATGATGGTCCCTCTCTGCTGCTCGAGCAATTTAGCAAGCACAGTGGCATCGATACCAGGAATCGGAATAAAAGAGCCGATACGGAAAACAATAAGCGCACCGATAACAAACAAAAGTCTGCGCTTCAGTTCGCCTAATCCGCCTTTAGCACTTTGAAAATCTAATCCTGGTTGCTTAGCCATCTGCTACTTATTCCTCAATTTTACCGCCAGCAGCTTCGATAGCAGCACGAGCGCCTTTGGTGACACGCAGACCACGAAGAGTTACCGCACGAGTGATTTCGCCTGAAAGCATAACTTTCGCGAACTCAATCTGGGTACCAACAACGTTAGCGGCTTTCAACGTGTTCAGGTCGATTACGTCGCCTTCCACTAAAGCCAGTTCAGACAGACGAACTTCTGCCGTGATCATAGCTTTGCGAGAGGTGAAGCCGAATTTCGGCAAACGACGATATAAAGGCATCTGACCACCTTCAAAACCACGACGTACGCCACCGCCAGAACGTGAGTTCTGACCTTTGTGACCACGACCAGCAGTTTTACCCAGGCCAGAACCGATACCACGACCTACACGCTTCGGCGCATGCTTGGCACCTTCAGCCGGAGACAGAGTATTTAAACGCATCTGTTACTCCTCAACTTTAACCATGTAGGAAACCAAGTTGACCATACCACGCACAGCGGGAGTATCCTCACGCTCTACAGTATGACCAATACGACGCAGACCTAAACCGATCAGAGTTGCCTTATGTTTCGGCAAACGACCGATACTGCTTTTTGTTTGAGTTACTTTAATAGTCTTTGCCATGGTTATTTCCCTAGAATTTCTTCGACGGACTTACCACGCTTGGCAGCGACCATTTCTGGGGATTTCATATCTTCCAGAGCTGCAATAGTTGCACGAACCACGTTGATCGGGTTAGTAGAACCATAGGCCTTGGCCAATACGTTATGAACCCCTGCAACTTCCAAGACGGCGCGCATTGCACCACCGGCGATGATACCGGTACCTTCAGAAGCTGGTTGCATGAATACACGAGAACCTGTGTGAGCACCTTTAACTGGGTGCTGCAGAGTACCGTTATCCAAAGCAACATTAATCATAGCGCGACGGGCTTTTTCCATCGCTTTCTGGATCGCTGCCGGAACTTCGCGTGCTTTGCCGTAGCCAAAACCAACGCGACCGTTACCATCACCAACTACTGTCAGTGCGGTAAAGCTGAAAATACGGCCACCTTTTACGGTTTTAGATACGCGGTTTACCGCGATCAGCTTTTCCTGCAGTTCGCCAGCTTGTTTTTCGATGTGTGACATCTTACACCTCTACCTTAGAACTGAAGGCCAGCTTCACGGGCAGCATCTGCCAGTGCCTGGACTCGACCATGATATTGGAAACCGGAACGGTCAAAGGATACTTTCGTGATCCCTTTTTCCAATGCGCGCTCTGCAACAGCTTTACCTACAGCTGCGGCGGCATCTTTGTTGCCGGCGTACTTCAATTGCTCATTGATAGCTTTTTCTACAGTAGAAGCTGCTACCAAAATTTCTGAACCGTTTGGTGCAATAACCTGCGCGTAAATATGGCGTGGGGTACGATGTACCACCAGGCGAGTCGCACCCAGTTCTTTGAGCTTGCGGCGTGCGCGGGTCGCACGACGGATACGAGCTGCTTTCTTATCCATAGTGTTACCTTACTTCTTCTTAGCCTCTTTGGTACGCACGACTTCGTCGGCGTAACGGACACCCTTGCCTTTATAAGGCTCAGGACGACGGTAGGCACGTAAATCTGCTGCAACCTGACCAATCACCTGCTTATCAGCGCCTTTCAGCACGATTTCAGTTTGGGTCGGGCATTCTGCAGTGATGCCAGCCGGCAATTCATGGTCAACTGGATGAGAGAAGCCTAAAGCTAAATTCACCACGTTGCCTTTAACTGCGGCACGGTAACCTACACCTACCAATTGAAGCTTCTTAGTGAAGCCTTCGGTAACACCAACGACCATTGCGTTAAGCAGTGCACGAGTGGTACCCGCTTGGGCCCAACCGTCTACAGCGCCTTCGCGTGGAGCGAAAGTCAGTGTATTTTCTTCTTGCTTAACTTCAACAGCGCTATGGACGGTACGAGTCAGCTCGCCGTTCTTACCCTTTATCGAAATAACCTGACCGTTGAGTTTTACCTCTACGCCGGCAGGAATGACGACGGGTGCTTTTGCAACACGAGACATTCTTTCCTCCCGAATTAAGCTACGTAGCAGATAATCTCGCCACCAAGACCAGCTTGGCGAGCTGCACGATCGGTCATAACACCTTTAGAGGTAGAAATAACAGCGATACCCAAACCGGCCATAACTTTTGGCAGCTCATCTTTTTTCTTATAGATGCGCAGACCTGGACGGCTGATACGTTGAATGCTTTCTACCACTGCCTTACCCTGGAAATACTTAAGAGCTAATTCCAGAACAGGCTTGGTGTCGCCTTCGATTTTAAAATCTTCAATAAAACCTTCTTCCTTCAGAACGTTGGCAATTGCCACTTTCAGCTTGGAGGAAGGCATGGTGACCGCGACTTTGTTTGCGGATTGACCGTTACGGATACGGGTCAGCATATCCGCGATCGGATCTTGCATGCTCATCTGTCTTTACTCCCGTGATTCAATTGGTGACAATTACCAGCTAGCCTTCTTAAGGCCCGGGATTTCACCGCGCATTGCGGTTTCACGGACTTTAATACGGCTCAACCCGAACTTCCGCAGGAAACCATGCGGACGACCAGTTTGGTTGCAGCGGTTACGCTGACGGGACGGGCTGGAATCACGCGGCAGAGACTGCAGCTTCAGAACAGCATTCCAACGGTCTTCGTCGGATGAGTTCACACCAGAGATAATAGCTTTTAATTCCTCGCGTTGAGCGCGGTATTTGTTAGCTAGTTTCACGCGAACAACTTCGCGTGCTTTCATTGATTGCTTAGCCATCAGTAACCCTACCTTACTTGCGGAATGGGAATTTAAAAGCAGCCAACAATGCACGGCCTTCATCATCGGATTTCGCAGTAGTGGTAATGGTAATATCCAAACCACGTACACGATCGACTTTATCGTAGTCGATTTCCGGGAAGATGATCTGCTCGCGCACACCCATGCTGTAGTTACCACGACCATCGAATGACTTAGCGGACAAGCCACGGAAGTCACGGATACGAGGTACAGCAATGGTAATCAGACGCTCAAAGAATTCCCACATGCGTTCGCCACGCAGGGTTACTTTACAGCCGATCGGATAGCCCTGACGGATTTTGAAGCCTGCAACAGATTTGCGTGCTTTGGTGATAAACGGTTTTTGACCGGAGATTGCTGCCAAGTCAGCTGCTGCATTGTCCAGCAGTTTCTTGTCAGCGATCGCTTCACCAACACCCATGTTCAGGGTGATCTTCTCGACCCGAGGGACTTGCATGACAGAGTTGTAGCCAAACTGAGACATCAGTTGTTTGACCACCTCGTCTTTGTAGTAATCATGCAGTTTCGCCATCGTATTACTCCAAATTACTTGATAGTTTCGCTATTAGATTTAAAGAAACGGACTTTTTTGCCGTCTTCGAATCTAAAGCCTACACGGTCAGCCTTACCGGTTGTCGTGTTGAACAGCGCAAGGTTGGAAACTTGAATTGCAGCTTCTTTTTCAACAATGCCACCTGGTTGGTTCAGGGCCGGAACCGGCTTCTGATGTTTTTTAACCAGGTTGATACCTTCAACAATGACCTTACCAGCAGACAGGACATTCTTTACTTTACCGCGCTTACCTTTGTCTTTCCCGGTTAGCACGATAACTTCGTCATCACGACGGATTTTCGCTGCCATGGTTCGCTCCTTAGAGTACTTCTGGTGCCAGAGAGATAATTTTCATGAACTTCTCATTACGCAGTTCACGAGTTACCGGCCCAAAAATACGCGTGCCGATTGGCTGCTCGCTGTTATTATTTAAAATAACACAAGCGTTACCATCGAAGCGAATGACAGAACCGTCCGGGCGACGTACACCCTTCTTGGTGCGCACCACTACCGCCTTCAGAACATCGCCTTTCTTCACCTTGCCACGAGGAATTGCTTCCTTGATGGTGATCTTGATGATGTCGCCGATGCCTGCGTAGCGACGGTGCGAGCCACCTAGAACCTTGATACACATTACGCGACGTGCACCGGAGTTGTCGGCCACGTTCAGCATAGTCTGTTCTTGGATCATGTTAGTGCTCCGCTAATGTCAACTACTACTTTAGGACCCAGAATAGGTCGTTTAAAAGCCCCATTAATGAGGGCGCAGCATTATAACACCGCTTCCAAATTATGGGTAGAAAAAATAAACGGCCCACTTTCTGAGCCGTTTATTATGTTCGAGTTGGCTACTCTATTACAGAATCGCTTTCTCTACAACGCGAACAAGCGTCCAAGACTTAGTCTTTGACAGTGGACGGCATTCGCGGATTTCTACCACGTCACCGATTCCACATTCATTGTTCTCGTCATGTACATGCAATTTCGTCGTACGACGGATGAATTTCCCGTAAATAGGGTGTTTCACCACACGTTCGATAGCAACAACCATGGATTTCTCCATTTTGTCACTAACTACGCGACCTTGCAGAGTACGGATTTGCTCAGTCATTACGCACCCGCCTTCTCAGTCAGTAAAGTCTTAACACGTGCGATATTACGGCGCACTTGTTTCGACAGGTGAGTTTGTTGCAGCTGGCCACTAGCCGCCTGCATGCGCAAATTGAATTGCTCACGCAGCAGGTTGAGCAGCTCAGTGTTCAGCTCTTCAACGCTTTTTTCACGCAGCTCTTGTGCTTTCATCACATCACCGTCTTAGTTACAAAGGTGGTTCCTACAGGCAGTTTCGCTGCTGCGAGCTTAAATGCTTCGCGAGCAGTTTCTTCAGGTACACCAGCCATTTCAAACAACATTTTTCCTGGCTGGATCAGGGCAACCCAATACTCTACGTTACCCTTACCTTTACCCATACGCACTTCGAGCGGCTTCTCGGTGATCGGCTTGTCCGGGAATACACGGATCCAGACCTTACCTTGACGCTTAATTGCACGTGTCATCGCACGACGGGCTGCTTCGATTTGACGAGCCGTCAGGCGGCAACGGCCACAAGCTTTCAGGCCGAACTCACCGAAGCTAACATCCGTACCTTGCGCAAGGCCACGGTTACGGCCTTTGTGCATCTTACGGAATTTTGTACGCTTTGGTTGTAACATCAGCGATTCTCCTTACTTGCGGCCTTTACGCTGCTGCTTTTTAGGTTGAGCAGCCGGTTCCGGTTGTTCAACAGCAGCCATACCACCCAAGATCTCACCTTTGAAGATCCATACCTTAACGCCGATTACACCATAAGTGGTGTGCGCTTCAGATGTGTTGTAATCGATATCCGCACGCAGTGTATGCAACGGAACACGACCTTCACGGTACCATTCGGTACGCGCGATTTCAGCACCGCCAAGGCGGCCGCTTACTTCAACTTTGATACCTTTAGCGCCAAGACGCATTGCGTTCTGTACAGCACGCTTCATAGCACGACGGAACATAACACGACGTTCCAGCTGTGAAGTGATGCTGTCAGCAACCAATTTTGCGTCCAGTTCCGGTTTACGGACTTCGGCGATGTTAATCTGTGCAGGAACGCCAGCGATATCCGCTACGACCTTACGCAGTTTTTCGACATCTTCACCTTTCTTGCCGATAACGATGCCAGGACGAGCGGTGTGAATAGTCACACGGATGCTCTTCGCTGGACGCTCGATAACGATGCGAGAAACGGAAGCTTTCGCTAATTCCTTAGTCAGGAATTGGCGAACTTTAAAGTCGCCGTCCAGGTTGTCAGCGAATTCTTTGGTATTTGCGTACCAGGTAGAGTTCCAAGCTTTGACAATACCTAGTCGAATACCATTAGGATGTACTTTCTGACCCATTGCTAGTCTCCAGAGTCTCAGCGATCGGACACAACCACAGTAATGTGGCTGGTGCGCTTCAGGATGCGATCTGCACGACCTTTTGCACGCGGCATAATGCGCTTCATGCTAGGGCCTTCGTCTACGAAGATCTTCGTGACTTTCAGATCATCGATGTCAGCGCCATCGTTGTGTTCTGCGTTAGCAATGGCAGACTCTAGTACCTTCTTAACCAAACCAGCAGCTTTCTTGTTGGTATAGGCCAGAGTTTCCAGAGCTTGCGACACTTTCTTACCGCGAATCAGGTCCGCTACCAAGCGAACCTTCTGAGCAGAAGAACGAGCGTGGCGATGTTTAGCGATAGTTTCCATCTCTTCCTCCTACCTTAGCGCTTTTTAGCCTTTTTATCGGCCGCATGGCCGCGATAAGTACGGGTCGGCGCGAATTCACCCAGTTTGTGACCGACCATTTCATCGGCTACAAAAACGGGAACGTGCTGACGACCATTATGGACAGCGATGGTCAAACCGATCATATTTGGAAAGACCGTTGAACGACGGGACCAAGTCCGAATTGGCTTCTTGTCTCCGCTTTCCACCGCTTTCTCTACCTTCTTCAGCAAGTGCAGGTCAATGAAGGGACCTTTCTTGAGAGAACGTGGCATGGCTTATCCTCTAATTATTTTTTACTACGGCGACGTACGATGAACTTATCAGTACGCTTGTTGCTACGGGTCTTCTTACCTTTGGTTTGAACGCCCCACGGAGTTACCGGGTGCTTACCAAAGTTACGACCTTCACCACCACCGTGTGGGTGATCTACCGGGTTCATCGCCGTACCGCGAACGGTAGGACGAATACCACGCCAACGACTAGCACCTGCTTTACCCAGCACACGCAGCATGTGTTCAGCGTTACCGACTTCACCTAAGGTGGCGCGGCAATCAGCTTGAACCTTGCGCATTTCGCCGGAGCGCAGACGCAGAGTAACGTAGGAACCGTCACGAGCAACGATCTGAACGTATGCACCAGCAGAACGAGCCAATTGGCCGCCTTTACCTGGTTTCATTTCTACGTTATGAACCGTTGAACCAACTGGGATGTTACGCATAGGCAGGGTGTTACCTGCTTTAATTGCCGCATCAACGCCAGATTGAATCTGGTCACCAGCTTTCAGGCCTTTTGGCGCCAGGATATAACGGCGTTCGCCGTCTTTGTACAGAACCAGCGCGATATTCGCGGAACGGTTCGGATCGTACTCCAGACGCTCAACCACTGCAGGGATACCATCTTTGTTGCGTTTGAAGTCAACCAGACGATAATGTTGCTTGTGGCCACCACCGATATGACGGGTAGTGATACGGCCATTGTTGTTACGGCCACCGCTTTTGCTTAATTTCTCAAGCAACGGGGCATAAGGCTTACCCTTATGCAACTCCTGGTTAACCACCTTAACAACGTGGCGACGACCCGGAGATGTAGGTTTACATTTAACAATTGCCATTGTTTTACTCCTCCGACTTACTCTGCGCCGCCGATGAAGTCCAGATTCTGGCCTTCTTTCAGGGTGACGTAAGCTTTTTTCCAGTCGCTACGACGACCAACACGCTGACCGTGACGCTTACTCTTGCCTTTAACCAGCAAGGTGTTAACGTCTTCGACTTCGACTTCAAACAGTTTCTGCACTGCAGCTTTAATTTCTGCTTTGGTCGCGTCTTTGGCAACTTTGAGAACGATGGTGTTATTCTTTTCCATCGCAGCGGACGCTTTTTCAGATACATGCGGCGCGCGCAGTACTTTCAGCAGACGTTCTTCACGAATCATGCCAGCATCTCCTCAACTTGCTTCACAGCATCAGCAGTCATAACCACTTTATCGAAGGCGATCAGGCTAACTGGGTCGATACCGGCTACATCGCGAACGTCAACCTTGTACAGGTTGCGAGCTGCCAAGAACAAGTTCTCGTCCAGTTCACCCGTTACGATCAGCACATCTTCCAGAGCCATATCTTTCAGTTTCTGCGCCAGCAACTTAGTTTTAGGTGCTTCAACAGAGAACTTTTCGACAATGATCAGACGATCTTGACGTACCAATTCGGACAGAATGCTTTTCAGCGCGCCGCGGTACATCTTTTTATTTACTTTCTGACTGTGATCCTGAGGCTTCGCAGCAAAGGTCACACCACCTGAACGCCAGATTGGGCTCTTTACAGAACCTGCACGCGCACGGCCGGTGCCTTTCTGGCGCCACGGTTTCTTACCGGAACCTGTTACTTCAGCACGGGTCTTCTGAGCACGAGTACCTTGACGGGCACCTGCTGCGTAAGCAACAACAACCTGATGTACAAGCGCTTCATTGAAATCACGCCCGAAGGTAGTTTCGGAAACAGTCAGCGCGCCTTGCGCGTCTTTCATTACCAATTCCATTCCTATCTCCTCGACGTTACGCCTTGACAGCCGGTTTTACGATCAGGTTGCCACCGGTTGCTCCCGGTACAGCGCCCTTGACCAGCAGTAGGTTGCGCTCAACGTCAACACGTACTACATCCAGGCTTTGAACAGTTACACGTTCATCACCCATATGGCCTGCCATTTTCTTGCCTTTAAACACTTTGCCCGGAGTCTGGTTCTGACCGATAGAACCCGGAACGCGGTGAGACAAGGAGTTACCATGGGTAGCATCTTGGGTACGGAAGTTCCAGCGCTTAACAGTACCGGCAAAACCTTTACCTTTAGACGTACCTGTAACGTCGACTTTCTTAACGTCTGCAAAGATTTCGACGCTAATTTCTTGGCCAGCAGTGAATTCTTGACCTTCTGGAAGGCGGAATTCCCACAGACCACGGCCAGCTTCTACGCCAGCTTTAGCGAAATGACCCGCTTCTGGTTTAGTAACGCGGTTAGCTTTTTTAGCACCGGTAGTTACTTGCACAGCACGGTATCCGTCGTTCTCCAGGCTTTTGACCTGAGTTACGCGGTTCGCTTCAATTTCGATAACAGTTACTGGGATTGAAACGCCATCTTCAGTGAAGATACGCGTCATACCCACTTTCTTACCGACTAAACCAATCATTGTTTCAACCTCTCAATCGCTCAATGACCTGATTAACCCAGGCTGATCTGCACGTCTACACCAGCAGCCAGATCCAGACGCATCAGAGCATCAACGGTTTTCTCGGTTGGCTCAACGATGTCAACCAGACGCTTGTGAGTGCGAATCTCGTACTGATCGCGCGCATCTTTATTGACGTGCGGAGAGATCAGAACGGTAAAGCGCTCTTTGCGAGTTGGCAGCGGGATCGGACCGCGAACCTGCGCACCAGTGCGCTTGGCAGTCTCGACGATTTCCGCAGTTGATTGATCGATCAAACGATGATCAAACGCTTTCAGGCGGATACGGATTCTTTGGTTCTGCATGAGACCAGAGCTCCAATTATTTATAAACGTAAATGATTACTCCTCGCACCCATTTCGATTGATGGGGGAGTGTAATCGTTCAACATATAACCCCCATATCGGGAGTATTGTTCAGTAACAGCACTAGGCTATGACTGACAGATTAGTTTCAATCTGGCCAACCAAGATTAGGTAGGCCCGCGCATTATACGTAAATACCAGCAGGAAGCAAGTCAGTGTTGGGAATCTATGCAAAAACTTGCCAGATAATTTAATTAAGGGGATATAAGGTTAATTTGTGCGGTAGGAATGAAAAAAAGAGTGAGTCCAAGAAGGATTCTCACTCTTTTTGACTGCGTAATCTTATGGTTAATAAACAAGCTATCTTGCAAGTGTTTAGTCTTTCGCCAACTGTGCCTGAGAGTAGTTTTGTATACCTAAACGCTCAATCAGACTCAGTTCTGTTTCGAGCCAGTCAATATGGCCCTCTTCATCAGCAAGAATTTCTTTCAATAAATCGCGACTAACATAATCATGGATAGAATCAGCATAAGCAATACCTTCACGCAGATCCTTCGCCCCGGCGAGCTCGAGAGCTAAATCTGATTTCAGTATTTCCTCAACATCCTCGCCAATATTCAGCTTACCCAAGTCCTGTAAGTTAGGAATACCTTCGAGGAATAAAATACGTTCGATGTATTTATCGGCATGCTTCATTTCGTCTATAGATTCGTGATACTCCTTATCATTAAGGCGCATCAGCCCCCAGTTTTTAAACATTCGGGCATGGAGAAAATATTGATTGATGGCAACTAGCTCGTTGCCGAGTAGTGTATTGAGATGTGCAATTATCTTTTTATCGCCTTTCATAACTATACCCTCCGCTTCCAGTACACAAAGTGTAGTACCAGATGGCAAAGTGTGGGGAATACTTCTCCCTGCTAACTATTAGGCAACATCATTCATTTCTGGAATGTTCGCGCGTTCCTCGATCAGTATCTCTCTGGCCTGTCGGATGCACTTACCGCAGTCTGTACCAATGGGTACCAATTGACGCAGTTGTTTAATGGTATGTGGATGGTGCTGACGTACAGCTTTACGGATAACTTTGTCAGATACCGCATTACACAGACAAACATACATAGAGAGACTCACTTCTTAACCAATCCCTCAAGTGTAAATAAGAATGCGTGTTATTTCAATTAAGATTATTCACTTTATCAATAAAAAAGGGTGCCGAAGCACCCTTGGTTACTTGATCAATAAAATAATTAATCAGTAAAGCAATTAAGCGATAACTTTAGCAACAACACCAGCGCCTACAGTGCGGCCACCTTCACGGATTGCGAAACGCAGACCGTCGTCCATTGCGATTGGGTGAATCAAGGTAACAACCATGTTCACGTTATCACCAGGCATTACCATTTCAACGCCTTCTGGCAGTTCGATGGTACCGGTTACGTCAGTTGTACGGAAGTAGAACTGAGGACGGTAGCCTTTGAAGAACGGAGTATGACGGCCGCCTTCGTCTTTGCTCAGAATATAAACTTCTGAATCAAAGGTAGTGTGTGGTTTGATAGAACCTGGTTTAGCCAGAACCTGACCACGTTCGATATCTTCACGTTTGATACCACGCAGAAGAACACCAACGTTCTCACCAGCACGGCCTTCGTCCAGCAGTTTGCGGAACATTTCAACGCCAGTACAAGTAGATTTAACAGTATCTTTGATACCAACGATCTCTACTTCTTCACCAACTTTAACGATACCGCGCTCTACACGACCAGTTACAACAGTACCACGGCCTGAGATAGAGAATACGTCTTCGATTGGCAGCAAGAATGGCTTATCGATAGCACGTTCTGGCAGTGGAATATAAGTATCCAATGCTTCAGCCAGTTCGATAATTTTTGCTTCCCACTCAGGAACGCCTTCCAGTGCTTTCAGAGCTGAGCCCTTGATTACTGGAATGTCGTCGCCTGGGAAATCGTAAGCAGAAAGAAGTTCACGAACTTCCATTTCTACCAGTTCCAGCAGCTCTTCATCGTCAACCATGTCACATTTGTTCATGAATACGATCATGTATGGAACGCCAACCTGGCGACCCAACAGGATGTGTTCACGAGTCTGTGGCATAGGACCGTCAGTTGCAGCAACAACCAAGATCGCGCCGTCCATCTGAGCAGCACCGGTGATCATGTTTTTAACGTAGTCGGCGTGTCCTGGGCAGTCAACGTGCGCATAGTGACGAGTCGGGGTGTCATATTCAACGTGAGAAGTGTTGATGGTGATACCACGAGCTTTTTCTTCTGGTGCGTTATCGATCTGATCGAAAGCACGAGCGCTACCGCCGTAGGTTTTAGCCAGTACGGTAGTGATTGCTGCAGTCAGGGTAGTTTTACCATGGTCAACGTGGCCGATAGTACCGACGTTTACATGGGGTTTGTTACGTTCAAATTTTTCTTTAGACACGACTATATTCCTTACTCTGGTGCTCTACCACTTATGAGAGAGCACTGGATCATTGTTTTAAACCCGAAACCTTATTTGCCACGGGCTTCGATAACGGCTTGAGCGACGTTACTCGGCGCTTCAGCATACTTCAGGAACTCCATAGAGTATGAAGCACGGCCCTGGGTCTGAGAGCGCAGGTCAGTAGCATAACCGAACATTTCAGACAACGGAACCTGGGCACGAATAGTCTTACCAGTTAACGTATCTTCCATACCTTCGATCATGCCACGACGACGACTCAGGTCACCCATTACGTCACCCGCATAATCTTCAGGGGTTTCGATTTCAACCTTCATTATTGGCTCAAGCAGAACTGGTTTAGCTCGTTTGAAACCTTCTTTAAAGGCGATAGAACCGGCTAATTTAAACGCCAATTCTGAGGAGTCAACATCATGGTAAGAACCGTAGTGCAGACGCACTTTAACGTCCACAACCGGATAACCAGCCAGAGGACCGGACTTCAGTTGTTCCTGGATACCTTTATCAACAGCAGGGATGAACTCTTTAGGAATAGAACCACCAACGATTTCGTTGACGAATTCATACCCAGCGCCACCCGGTGGTAACGGAGACATATCGATAACAACATGACCGTACTGACCACGACCGCCTGACTGCTTAGCGTGCTTACCTTCCACGTCCTTGACGGTATCGCGGATAGTTTCACGGTAAGCAACCTGAGGTTTACCGATGTTTGCTTCCACGCTAAATTCGCGGCGCATACGGTCAACCAGGATATCCAAGTGCAGCTCACCCATACCAGCGATGATAGTCTGACCTGATTCTTCGTCAGTCCACACACGGAATGATGGATCTTCTTTTGCCAGACGCCCCAGAGCCATACCCATTTTTTCCTGGTCGGCTTTGGTTTTTGGTTCAACGGCAACAGAGATCACTGGCTCAGGGAACTCCATACGTTCCAGAATGATCACATGCTTTGGATCACATAAGGTGTCACCCGTCGTCACGTCTTTCAGGCCGATCGCTGCTGCGATGTCGCCTGCGCGAACTTCTTTGATCTCTTCACGTTTGTTGGCGTGCATCTGTACGATACGACCCAAACGCTCTTCACGCGAACGTACTGAGTTCAGCACAGTGTCACCGGAGTTAACAATGCCAGAGTACACACGGAAGAATGTCAGGTTACCCACAAACGGGTCGGTAGCAATTTTGAATGCCAATGCAGAGAACGGCTCTTTGTCGTCTGAATGACGAACAGCCGGAGTATCTTTACCATCGTCCAAAATACCGTTGATTGCTTCAACGTCAGTTGGCGCTGGCAGATAATCGATAACTGCATCCAGCATTGCCTGTACGCCTTTGTTTTTAAACGCAGAACCACAGGTAACCAAGATAATTTCGTTGCGCAGAACACGTTGACGCAGAGCTTTCTTGATTTCTTCTTCGGTCAGCTCTTCGCCGCCCAAATACTTGTCCATCAACTCTTCAGACGCTTCTGCAGCCGATTCAACCAGATTCTGGTGCCATTCAGCAGCCAGCTCAGCCATATCAGCAGGGATCTCTTCGTATTCGAAGGTCACACCCAGATCGGCTTCATTCCAGTTGATCGCTTTCATTTTCACTAGATCGATAACACCAGTGAATTTCTCTTCCGCGCCGATTGCCAGTTGCAATGGAACTGGATTCGCGCCCAGACGAGCTTTAAGCTGGCCAACAACTTTCAGGAAGTTAGCACCCATGCGGTCCATTTTGTTAACGAACGCAATGCGTGGGACTTTATATTTGTTCGCCTGACGCCATACGGTCTCAGACTGTGGCTGAACACCACCAACTGCACAGTAAACCATTACCGCACCGTCAAGAACACGCATAGAACGTTCAACTTCAATGGTGAAGTCAACGTGCCCTGGGGTGTCAATGATATTGATGTGATGTGGTTCATACTGTTTAGCCATACCAGACCAGAAGCAGGTAGTAGCCGCAGAAGTAATGGTAATACCACGTTCCTGCTCTTGTTCCATCCAGTCCATAGTGGCTGCGCCGTTATGAACTTCACCGATCTTATGGTTTACACCGGTGTAAAACAGGATACGTTCGGTAGTGGTTGTCTTACCGGCGTCGATGTGAGCGCTGATACCGATATTACGATAGCGCTCAATGGGTGTTTTACGAGCCATTTGATTCCTCTATTGCCTTAGGCGTTCATTCGATTAACCATGCGGGTTAACTATTAAAGCGCCCGCATGGTTAGCATAGCTACTGCGTGGTAATTACCAGCGGTAGTGCGCGAACGCCTTGTTAGCTTCGGCCATACGGTGAACGTCTTCACGTTTCTTAACAGCAGAACCTTTGTTCTCTGCTGCGTCAGACAGTTCATTCGCCAAGCGCAAAGCCATGGATTTATCACCGCGTTTACGAGCAGCATCAACGATCCAACGCATTGCCAAGGCATTACGACGAACCGGACGAACTTCAACTGGTACCTGATAAGTAGAACCACCAACGCGGCGAGACTTAACTTCGACAGTCGGGCGCACGTTATCCAGAGCTACTTCGAAAGCTTCCAGAAAATCTTTACCAGAACGCTGAGCCAGGGTTTCCAGCGCGGTATAGACGATTGCTTCTGCAGTAGATTTTTTACCATCTACCATCAGGATATTTACAAATTTAGCCAGCAATTCAGATCCGAACTTAGGATCTGGCAAAATTTTACGCTGACCAATTACACGACGACGTGGCATGGAAATACTCCGTTGTTAATTCAGGGTTGTCCAAAACTCTAAGAGTTTATTTTGACATTAATGTGAAAATGTTTGGCCTTACTTAACGGAGAACCATTAAGCCTTTGGCTTCTTCACGCCGTACTTAGAACGTGATTGCTTACGGTCTTTAACACCTGAGCAGTCAAGCGCGCCGCGGACGGTGTGGTAACGCACACCTGGCAAGTCTTTTACACGACCGCCACGGATCAGGATCACGGAGTGTTCCTGTAGGTTATGACCTTCACCGCCAATGTAGGAGGTGACTTCAAAACCGTTAGTTAAACGCACACGGCAAACTTTACGCAGTGCGGAGTTAGGTTTTTTCGGGGTGGTGGTATATACGCGGGTACATACACCACGTTTCTGCGGGCATGCTTCCAGCGCAGGAACGTTGCTTTTAGCAACCTTCATGCTGCGTGGCTTGCGAACCAGCTGGTTAATCGTTGCCATTATTAAAAAAGCTCCTGGTTTTTTGCTTCGTAAACACGTGATAAATCCCCCTCGTTTGCACGACTGGCAGAGAACGAGGACGCAGAATTTTATGGCTGACTATCTAAGGTGTCAAGAAATATACAGCATTGACTGCATTACCATGCCAGTTGTTGCTGATGTTTTAGGGTCAAATCCACGAAGTGAGTATAGCCGATTAGCGTAGCGCTGTCTGAAATTTGACCAGACAAACCACGTGCAATAACGTCATCTTCTAACACAAATAGAGAAGCTGGGTTATTTAACAATAGCTTAAGACTTTCACTGTTTTTCAAAACAGTCATAACGCCATCTTGTAGAAAGAGAATCTCATCTTCGGATGTGACTAATCTCAGCAAAGCAGATAAATCGCAACGATAAGGGGAATGACTGACGGTATACAGCATTATAGCGACCCAAATCCCATTAAAAAGTCAGCACAACATCATAAGTTGCCAATTGGCGACGTAAATTTACCGGAGATAATACCTCGACATCAAGGATCCAGTTCGTCACACCACTCAACCCGCGTTGCTCTAATGAGGCTTCGCAGATATAACAATTATCAACATCGTACAGGGGTAAGACACCGAAAGTGGCAATATAGTTTCTGGCGAGAATTATTTCCGGTTGTTGCTGAGGTAATAGCTGCAAAACACCATCTGACAGAAAGAATACACCTAAATCTTCGCTTAATGCCGATGTAGCCAGTAAGGCATCTAACCCTTCCCGCCCTGCCGAATTGCCATGCGGGCCTTGGGTAAAAACAAAAGCGACACGTTTCATTGCCATTAAAATTGCACCATGCGATCACAGGTCAATGCGGCTTCGGCTAACGCACCCAAGCCGGTTAAGGTAAAACCCGGTTGCAGATTCGCTGCCGCAAGATTGAGTTGTTCGGCTTCCTGTTGGTCGGTTACACCACGGCGTAATGCCGCCGCCACACACACATGCAACATAACAGCATGTTCAGCCGCCAATTGTTGCCACGCCCTTACCAAGTCAAATTCATCACTGGCAGGGGCAGTTAATTGGTTAGCGTTCAAAACGCCTTCGCGATAGAAGAAAACACTCACCAAACTGTGACCTGAATTTATCAGCGCTTGTGCAAATTGATAAGCACTACTGGCCTGCTGCGTACCATAAGCAGGCCCAGTGACCATAAGACAATATCTTTTCACGCCAGACATTAACGGTCGTGCCCTACAAGGTCGCCACTTTTGAATTGGCGAATGTAGAGATAGACGGTGTGTTTAGAGATATTAAGCCGTTCTGCAACCTGATTGATGGCATCTTTGATATCAAAAATACCCTTTTCATAAAGATTAAGTACCACTTGGCGGTTCTTCGCATTGTTAGAAACATTACGGTCCGCATTGACTTCTTCGATGGTAAATTCAAGTGTTTGCGCCACCAAATCATCAACAGATGAGGCAAAGTTGACCGAGGAAGCAACTTCCTGCGTTTCCGGCGGCATAAACGTTTGGATGATTTGTGAGAAAGGCACATCCAGATTCATGTTGATGCACAGCAAGCCAATAACACGCTGGTCACGGTTACGGATAGCGATAGTGACTGATTTCATCAGTACACCACTTTTGGCTCTGGTGAAATAAGCTCTTGAAACACTGCTATCAGCACCGGCCATATCGTGCAACATCCGTAGAGCCAAGTCGGTTATCGGTGAACCAATTTGCCTTCCAGTGTGTTCTCCATTCGCAATTCTTACCGCAGAGCTTTTCAGATCTTCCAGTGAGTGCAGAACGATTTCACAGTGGCCGCCAATAAGCATAGCTAAGCCATCAACGACAGCTTCGTATGATTTTAGTATTTCATGGTCCGTCTGACTGAACGGACGTTCATCCAGTAAATCCAGTTCACTGGTTTCGCTACTGAGAAGCGAATTAGACATCGAAGACACCATCCTCTAGGTAAAGCCTGTCTCAATATCGTTGGCAGACTCATAACTCAATATCTTAGATTTTAAGTCTAGCAAATATGCTGAGATAAAATCCTTGCGTTTGCGCGTGATATTGACGTTAAGCCCACAAGCCATAAACCGTCAAGTTATCAACGAACAGAAGTGAAAATTGATAGATGTGCCGCAAAAAAAACCGCCACGACAATTATCGCAGCGGTTATAAGCAGAATCGGTGAACTAAGCTGAATTACTTCTTCGCTTTTTCGCCTGCAGCTGCTGCTGGTTGCTCTTCTGGAGCATCAGCTTTTGGTGCCGCTTTCACATCTAACAGTTCTACATCGAATACCAGAGTAGAGTTAGCTGGGATACCTGGGACGCCAGTTTTGCCGTAAGCCAGTTCTGGTGGGATAACCAGGGTGATCTTGCCACCTTTTTTGATTTGCTTCAGGCCTTCAGTCCAACCTGGGATAACACCGTCCAAGCGGAAGGATAATGGCTCACCACGCTTGTAGGAGTTATCAAACTCAGTGCCATCAGTCAGTGTCCCTTTGTAATTAACAACCACGGTATCACTGTCTTTTGGTGCTTCACCAGTACCGGTTTTCTCTACTTTGTACAGCAGGCCAGATGCGGTTTTCTTCACATCTTTTTCTTTAGCGAAAGTATCGCGATACTTAGCGCCCTTATCGGCATTTTCTTTAGCGTCCTGCTCCATTTTTGCCTGAGCAGAAGCTTTTACGCGAGCTTCAAAACTTTGCAGAGTGCTTTCAATTTCTGCATCAGTCAGTTTGCTTTTGTTAGCAAACGCGTCCTGAACACCGGCGATCAACTGGTCTTTATCCAGTTTAATACCCAGCTTTTCTTGTTCTTTTAGGGAATTATCCATGTAACGCCCTAATGATGCGCCTAATGCATAAGCAGATTGCTGGTCATCATTTTTAAATGCGCTATTGGTCGTTGCTGGCGCGGCTGCGGTTTTGGCTGCTTCAGCAGCGAAAGTAGCAGAGGTATTCAGGGTCAGCGCCATGGTGGTAGCCAGTAGCGTTACTTTAAACAGTGATTTCATCCATTTCTCCATTGGCTTAAGGACACTTACCCCAAGCAACGATTATAAGTGTAACTTGTACTATAACTGTCTGTGCGAACACAAAACAATCTCTATGCTGATGCTATTAAGTGATATTAAGACTTTTTTTACTACAAGAAGTTTCGTTTTATCGATATCTTGATCCTCGCAAGGCAATCACGGCGTTTTACAGGTAGAATCGCCCCTCCCCTGTTTTTTCTCTATGAGTATCAAATAGGAAGTAATAAGAGGGTATGGTTTGCAGTCATGAGAGGAAATTAATATGGAACAATCCCTGTTTGAACAACGGCTGGAAATGCTGGAAAGCCGTCTGGCATTTCAGGAAGTGACGATTGAGGAACTCAATTTGATCGTGACGGAGCACCAAATGGAAATGACCAAATTGCGGGAGCATCTGCGCTTGTTGACCGATAAACTGCGCGAATCTCAGTCTTCCATGATGGCCTCGCCAGCAGAAGAGACACCGCCTCCGCATTATTAATGCGGATAGCAAAAAGCCAGCCGCAAGGCTGGCTTTTGACTGACAGAGTCAGATCTTAGTGACAGCCACAGCCGCCCTTACCACAACCACCTTTACCATGTTCATGATCGTGGTCACTCTCATCATGGCCATGACCGCCACAGCAACCATCACCGTGTTCATGATGATGATCATGCTCGCCATGTACGTGGCCATGTTGCAGCTCTTCTTCTGTTGCTTCACGGATAGCAACCACGTCAACGTGGAAGTTCAGATCCTGACCCGCCAGCATGTGGTTACCATCAACCACCACGTGCTCATCTTCAACAGCAGTGATCTCTACCGGTACTGGACCTTGATCGGTATCAGCCAGGAAACGCATGCCAACTTCCAGCTCGTCAACGCCCATAAAGACGTCTTTCGGTACGCGCTGCACCAGATTTTCATCATAGCTGCCGTAGCCTTCGTCTGCATTCACGCGCACATCAAAGCTGTCGCCAGCTTCATGACCTTCGAGCGCTTTTTCCAAACCAGCGATCAGGGAACCGTGTCCATGCAAGTAGTCCAACGGCGCACTCACCGGAGACTCATCAACTAAAACACCGTCTTCTGTACGTACCTGGTAAGCCAGGCTGACCACCAAGTCTTTTGCTACTTTCATGATATCTCCTACCCTTGGAACAAAAATTGGCACAGATTGTAGCTGAAATCTGCACCGCTGTACCCACCAGCATAAAAAATCGCGAAGGATAACGCTACTCGGGATGGAAAATACCGATCACTTGTTCATGCGGGCGGACGTGTTGATTGACCTGTTCATCCGTCTGGCGTTGATGGTGACCACACTTGACACACTCCACCACCTCCACGTGATCTTCACGCCATAAAGCCAAGGTATCCAATGCCTTACATTTTGGACAAACCGCTCCAGCGATAAATCTTTTGCGCGTTTTTGTCTTATTAAGAGCACTTGTCATCGTTTTCTCCGACATTATTCGTATTCATCCCACCCATCTAACTGCCGACTTTCATGTAGCATTTCTCGCTGGAAAATATCTTCCAGTTCACGGCGGGCCTCTTTAACTCTGGAGATTTGCGCCACATCACCATGATGCTGCGGCACCAATTCACGCAGCATCCGCATATCAAGACGACGGAAATGTTGTTGCGCCCGATAAGCTTGATGTGGATGCATTCCCAATCCCAATAGCGTTTTACGCCCCAACTCCAGCGCACTGGAAAAGGTTTCGCGGGTGAAGTCTTTGACGCCATTTTGCAACAGTTCATGTGCTTCAACACGCCCTCTGGCACGCGCCAGAATGTGCAAATCAGGGAAATGTTGCTGGCACAGATGCACCAATGTCATGGTATCTTCCGGCTCATTACAGGTGATAACAATAGCTTTAGCTTTTTCCGCGCCGGCGGCCCGCAACAGTTCCAATTCGGTGGCATCGCCGTAATAGACTTTGTAACCGTATTTGCGCATCACACTCACCGCACTGACATCACGTTCTAACACGGTAATACGCATTTTGTTCGCCATCAGTAGGCGGCCAATCACCTGACCAAATCGCCCAAAACCAACAATAATCACCTGCGGATCATTATCTTCCACGAACGGCTTCTCATCGCTCTCTTCCTGCGCGTTATAACGGCGGATCAGAATGCGATCGATAGCCTGCATCAATAATGGTGTCGTCATCATCGACAACGTAACCACCACCAGCAGCAATGCCAGTTGTTCAGCATTTAGAACATGTTGAGAGAATGCAGCGGAGAACAAGACGAAAGCAAATTCACCGCCCTGACTGAGCACTCCGGCAAATTGCAAGCGCACCGAACGGCGCAAGCCAAATGTACGTGCCAAACCATACAATACGGTGCCTTTGATAAATACCAGCGCCAGCACACCTAACAACACATCCAGCAGGTGAGTGAATAGCACACCAAGATTCAGCGCCATCCCAACCGAAATAAAGAACAACCCGAGCAATAACCCTTTAAAAGGTTCGATGGCAATTTCCAGTTCGTGCTGAAATTCACTTTCGGCCAGTAATATCCCGGCGATAAATGTCCCTAACGCCATCGATAGGCCCAATGCATCCATAAACAGTGCAGAACCTAATACCACCAGTAATGCGGCCGCAGTAAAAACCTCCCGCACACCAGAGGCGACAATATAGCGAAACAAGGGGCGCAGCAGATAGCGACCACCAATCAACATCCCCGCAAACGCCGCAACTTTAATACCAATTTTGACCCAATCATTGGCACCACCACCGCCCCCCGCCAGAATAGGGATCAACGCCAAAGCAGGTATAACCGCCATATCCTGGAACAGTAACACCGAGAATCCGAGCTGCCCGCCTTCGTTGCGGTTCATGCCTTTTTCCCGCATTAGCTGCAATGCCATCGCGGTCGAGGACATTGCTAAACCAATGCCACCGATAACCGCCGCCTGCCAGGCGAACTGAGTGAAATAGAGTAATGCCCCCAATACTGCCGCTGTAATAACAACCTGACCCGCACCGACACCAAAAATAGAGCGCCGCAACTGCCATAGCTTGGCTGGATTCAACTCCAACCCAATGATAAACATCAGAAACACCACACCAAGCTCGGAGAAGTGCAGTATTTCGTCAACATCACGTATAAAACCTAACCCCCATGGACCAATAGCAATACCGGCTATCAGATAACCCAACACCGCACCAATACCCAGGCGTTGAGCAATAGGAACCGCAACCACAGCGGCAAATAAAAATAATAAAATGGCAGTAAGTAGCGCTGAGCCTTCCATATATCAGTGCCCTCCCGCAGGCAACGGCGACAGCAACCACTGCGTATAAGCTTGCGCATGGCTGGCTAAGACTTCCGGTTTCTGACGTCGCGCCCAGTATATAATCATCGGGTTCATCCAATGCATATGGCACATAGCCGCTGTCAATTCGAAAGGGCGCAGAATATCTTCCATCGGATAGCGGTTATAGCCCCCTACCCGATAGGCCCCTTCCGGTTCGCCGGTGGTAATTACCGAGCGCCAATACTTACCCGTCAGAGCATGACCACCCACACCATTGGCAAACCCACGAGCTAATACCCGGTCCAGCCACTCCTTCAGCAACGCCGGGCAACTGTAGGTATAGAGAGGATGTTGAAATACAATAACTTGATGCTCACGTAGCAATTGCTGCTCATGGTGAATATCAATAAAGAAATCAGGATAATGTGCATAGAGATCGTGCACAGTAACATGTTCTAACTGCTGCACCGGTTGCAGTAAAACCCGGTTTGCCACCGAGTCTTGTGATTCCGGATGGGCATACAGCAGCAAAACCTTCGGTGGCTGCGACATCATTCCCCTCCAAAGCGTCGTCAGGGTCCGGTTTTTCCGTTACCATACTTCGCAAAGACTAAAAAAGACTAAGATTTATACCCAAAGTCATTGGCGTTACCCGTCGGTAGCGACAAGAACCACGGGGATAATAATTTAACATATACCCAAAATAATTCGAGTTGCAGGAAGGCGGCAAGCGAGAGAATCCCGATGAGCTTACTAGAGTAAGTGATTCGGGTGAGCGAGCGCAGCCAACACACATGCAGCTTGAAGTATGACGGGTAAACTCTAAACATACGGCACTCTATGATTGTTTTTTCTTCGCTTCAAATACGACGTGGTACCCGCGTCTTGCTGGACAACGCTACAGCAACGATTAATCCTGGCCAAAAGGTCGGGCTGGTCGGCAAGAACGGATGTGGTAAATCCACCCTGCTGGCGTTGCTCAAAGGCGAACTGAGCGCCGATGGGGGCAATGCCACTTTCCCCAGTAACTGGGCACTGGCCTGGGTTAATCAGGAAACTCCGGCACTGGATATTCCGGCGATAGAGTATGTTATCGACGGGGATCGCGAATATCGCCAATTGGAGGCCGAACTTCAGGCCGCTAATGAAAAAAACGATGGTCATGCCATCGCCACCGTGCACGGCAAACTTGATGCCATCCATGCCTGGACAATTCAATCCCGTGCCGCCAGTTTGCTACACGGGCTGGGGTTTTCTCAAGAGCAATTACAGCAACCGGTACGTTCATTTTCCGGCGGCTGGCGCATGCGCCTTAACCTGGCCCAAGCGCTGGTTTGCCGCTCTGATTTGCTGCTACTGGATGAACCAACCAACCACTTGGATTTAGATGCGGTTATCTGGCTGGAAAAGTGGCTGAAAAGCTATTCTGGCACGCTGGTATTAATTTCTCATGACCGCGATTTCCTTGATCCTATTATTGATAAGATTCTGCATATTGAACAGCAGACGCTGAATGAATATACCGGTAACTATTCATCTTTCGAACGCCAGCGAGCGACCAAGCTCTCGCAGCAGCAGTCGATGTATCAGCATCAGCAAGAAAAAGTGGCGCATTTACAAAGCTATATCGACCGTTTCCGTGCACAGGCGACTAAAGCCAAACAAGCTCAGAGCCGCATCAAGATGCTTGAGCGGATGGAACTGATTGCACCTGCCCATGTGGATAACCCATTCCACTTCAGCTTCCGTACACCGGAAAGTTTGCCTGACCCCCTACTCCGCATGGAGAAAGTGAGCGCAGGCTATGGTGATCGTACGATTTTGCAGTCCATTAAGCTCAATCTGGTCCCCGGCTCACGCATCGGTCTGTTGGGGCGCAATGGTGCGGGTAAATCTACGCTAATTAAGTTACTAGCCGGCACTTTAGAGCCACAAAGCGGTGAGATTGGTTTATCCAAAGGGATTAAACTGGGTTACTTCGCCCAGCATCAGTTGGAGTTTTTGCGTGCGGATGAATCACCGCTACAGCATATGAGCCGCCTGGCACCCAAAGAGTCGGAACAACAACTGCGCGACTATTTAGGTGGCTACGGTTTTCAGGGCGATCAGGTTACTGACCCAACGGCCCGCTTCTCCGGCGGTGAAAAAGCACGTTTAGTACTGGCACTGATTATCTGGCAGCGCCCTAACCTATTGCTACTCGATGAGCCAACCAACCACCTTGATCTTGATATGCGTCAGGCGCTAACCGAAGCCTTAATTGATTTTGAAGGCGCATTGGTGGTGGTTTCCCATGACCGCCATTTACTGCGTTCCACCACCGATGACCTCTATCTGGTGCATGATGGCAAAGTAGAGCAATTCGACGGCGATTTAGAAGATTATCAGCAATTTTTGGTCGATGTGCAGCGCCAGCAAAGCCAGCAGGATAATCCGACAAAAGAGTTGTCAGGTAATAGTGCCCAACAGCGTAAAGATCAAAAACGCCGTGAGGCAGAGTTCCGAACCCAGACTCAGCCATTGCGTAAGCAGATTATGACGCTGGAAAAACAGATGGATAAGCTCAGTACCGAGCTGGCAGTCATCGAAGAACAATTGGCTGATTCTGCCTTATACGATATTGCACGTAAGGCTGATTTGACCCAATGTTTACAGCAGCAGACGCAAGTGAAAACCAAACTTGAAGAGACTGAAATGCACTGGCTAGATGCTCAGGAGCAGTTGGAGAACCTCACTAAGATATTTGAAGCGGGATAACCCGCTTTTCAGAAAACACCAGTATTAAGGATAATAAGATCATGACTAATAAGGATATTAGTGTGGTGGTTCCGGTATTTAATTGCGCCGCTTACCTCACACAACTACTGGATTCATTGTACCAGCAGTCGGGTGTGTCATTGGAAATCATTGCCGTCAATGATGGTTCGACCGATGACAGCCTGACGATATTAGTAGCCGCCGCGCGCCGTGATTCGCGGCTGGTCATTGTTAATCAGGCCAATCAGGGGCTTTCTGCGGCCCGTAATGCCGGAATCGCTCGGGCAACCGCCCCCTGGATTGCTTTTGTTGATGGCGATGACTGGCTGGCCTCTGATGCTTTATCAACTTGGTTGCAACAGGCCAATCGGCAGCAATTAGATTTATTGATAGGTAATGGTTTTACCTTTACCACTGATCCCCACCTAGCGCCCAGCAGCCCCTTGTTATATAAACAGCCGTGGAGCGAGATACTTAGCGGCCAGCAATGGGTTATTCGCAGTATTGAACATAATGAGTGGCCACATTATGTATGGCTACAATTGATTCGGCGCGAATTGGTCGCGACCCATCAACTTGCATTCATCCCTGGAATGCTACATGAAGATATTCTGTGGACCACCCATCTGGCACTCGCCGTACAACGTGTCGGTTTCTGTGATACGCCATTTTATGGTTATCGCACCAACCCACACTCCATCACCCTCTCTCCGTCACCCCAAGCCTTGTTGGCTCGCGCCAATAGCTATCTTAGAATTATTAACGCGCTAATTAACCTTTCTGCCACGCAACAACCGCCGTTATGCCGTGCGCTGTTACGTCACGCTAATCAGGAGAGCGGCCATTTTTTTGGGTTGATGCGTAAGAGATTATCCCCGTCACCAGAACGTTCGGCACTCGCGGCTGAGTTTAAGGCATTAGGCTTACCCAAAGCGCTGTTTCAGGGCGCGGGGAATATCAGTGAGTTCTGGCGAGCGGTACGTTTATCAGTCACTCTATGGCGTTATGCGCAGCAGAAGCATTCATTATCAAAATAGATCTCAAATTTACGTTTATTTTTGTTATTACTCAGGAAATTTTCATGTTTAATAAGGCATAAAATTACTTCTGGGAATATGTATAGATGCAGCGCATTTTGGTTATCCGAATTGATTTCCTTGGCGATCTGGTTTGTACCACTGCTTTATTACATGCATTAAAGCAGCGCTGGCCAGCAGCCGAAATTCATGTGCTGGCAAATAAATACAATCGAGATGCACTGGCACGTAACCCCGATATCAGCACCGTTCACACCTACGTTTACAGTAAGCAATGTGAAAGAAACCAACAACCGGGCAGGATCAAGGCGCTGTTTAATCGTCTGGCCCTGATTTGGCGACTGCGATGTTTACGTTTTGATTTACTGGTTATCCCTAACGGTGGCATGAACAAAAACAGTATCCAGTTCGCTAAACAACTTAATGTGGTCGATAGCCGCTGGCATAACCCGGGCAGTGAATTTGATGACCGCAATCCTGACCATGTGACCAATCGGCCAATACGCCATGAGGCACTGTCAGGTTTTGCACTGCTACCCGAACTGGGGCGGGTCGACATCGATACGCTCAAGTTACATCTCTATCCTGACCCACAATTGCAGGCAAAATGGCAGGCAGAATTAGGTGAACGCAATCAGCCACGCATCGGGCTGTTTGTCTCGAATAAAGCACCGCAACGGCGTTGGTCGTGGGAAAAGTGGCAACAGTTAGCACTGAAGCTCAGTGATCAGGCCGAGATAGTGATTTTGTATGATCCCATCGCACCGCCAAGTGAACAGCAACTGGCGAGCATCCACGGCCGAAGTCTATTCACACCGTCAGTTGATGAGTTCGTGGCCGCAGCCAGTCAATTGGATGTAGTTATTTCGGCTGATAGCGCACCGGTCCATATCAGTTCAGCATTACAAATCCCGGTCGTCGCACTGTTTGAGTCGCGGCCAGAAAAATACCGGCGCTGGTACCCGTTAACCCGCCATGTGTTGTTACATGCCGGGCCACAGGTTGATGACATCACCGTTGATGCTGTTGACGCAGCGGCCCGCTCATTGTTAATCACAGACTAAATCAAACCGCCCGTTAACCAGGCCGGTACACCGGCCTATCCCCCAGAATAGTCGCCCGATGCATCACCCGCCGCTGTGGCAGATAATCAGCATTGGCATAGTGCTGGGTGACACGGTTATCCCACATCGCCACATCATCCTGCTGCCAGCGCCAGCGTACTTGAAACTCGGGTTTGGTGGTGTACGCAAACAGGAAACGCAGTAAAGCATCGCTCTCTTTATCACTCAACTCAACGATTCGGGTGGTGAATCCTTCATTGACGAACAATGCCTGACGCCCACTCACCGGATGGGTACGTACCACCGGATGCAATATCGGCGGATTATTCTCTTTAGCCAGTAGCCATCGTTGATGCTCTTCCGGGGTCGCACGATGTTTGTGCTCGGGGAAGGAGTGCGCGAAGTCATGCTCGGCCTGTAAACCGGCCAAAAGCTGTTTAAACGGAGCAGAAAGTGCGTCATAAGCCGCAATCCCACTGCTCCACAAGGTATCACCACCGGTTGGCGGTAGCTGCTTTGCCGCTAGAATCGCACCTAATGGCGGATTGGCAATAAACGTCACGTCGGTGTGCCAGTTATCGTTGTCCGGCGGATTATTATCATGGGTATCCAGCACGATAATCTCCTCACACTCTTTGGTGTGCGGATAAACCGGATGAATATGTAAATCACCAAAACGCCCGGCCAGTTCACGTTGCTGTAATGGCGTGATGGGCTGATTGCGGAAAAACAGTACCTGATGTTTGAGTAACGCGTGATAAAGCTGTTCAAACTGACTATCACCCAACGGGCGGGCAATATTAATATTCTCAACCAAAGCACCAATATGCGGCCCTAACGGCGTGACTACCAAGCGTTCATTCATTGCTGTGCTCCATACCAAGGTGTTAGCCGACGTTGGATCGCCCGCAAACTTAGCTCCATACCAAAAGCGATAATAGCAATCACACTGATGCCGGCGATGACGACATCGGTTGCGAGAAATTCACCGGCTGATTGCACCATAAACCCCAATCCGCGCGTAGCGGCAATAAGCTCCGCAGCCACCAACGTTGACCACCCCACACCCAACCCAATGCGGATACCGGTTAAGATTTCTGGCAAGGCGCTGGGGAGCACCACAAACCATAAAACCTGCCAGCGACTGGCCCCCAATGCACGAGCAGCTCTGACCCGCACCTGTGCCACGCTACGCACGCCAGCCACAGCGGCTAACGTCACCGGCGCAAATATCGCCAGATAAATCAGCAGGATCTTTGAGGTTTCACCAATGCCGAACCAGATAACCATAAGGGGTAAATAGGCTAAGGGGGGAACGGGGCGATAAATCTCAATCAGTGGGTCCAACACACCCCGTACGGTGCTGCTTAGCCCCATCGCAATGCCCGTTGGAACACCAAGTGCGACCGCAGCGAGTAATGCGATGAGAATTCGCCCCAAACTGGCGGCCAGATGTTGCCATAGCGTGGCATCCATAAACCCCTGCGGGCTGGCAATCACCAATAACTGATGTAATACCTGCTGCGGCGCGGGTAAAAAGAGTGGGCTGATAAGCTGTAACGCCGTCACCGCCCACCACAACGCGACCACCACAATCAGAGTAGTGATGCTAAGCCACAGGCCATTACCCGCAGGTAAACGGCGAACCGCTTTCTTGTCAATCAGCGGGGGTTCATCGTTAGCCGGTAGGCGGTGAACCGGCAGCGTGACGGCTTGATTACGTAACGTGCTGTGCAGGCTCATATCAATACCTCCCGTTGCTGGAAGACTTTACCCAACACATATTCGCGGCGGGCGATAAATTCAGGATCAGACTTAATGGATCGGCATGGCTCACCAGCGGCATAACGCCGACCAAAATTCAGCGACAGTCGTTCGACCACCTGCCCCGGCCCTGGAGACAGCAATAACAGCTCGCTGGCCAGAAACACCGCCTCTTCGATATCGTGGGTGATCAGCAAAATTTGTTTACCGGTATCACGCCAAATAGTCAGCAACAGCTCTTGCATCTGCTCGCGGGTAAAAGCATCCAGCGCGCCAAACGGCTCATCCAACAGCAACAAGCGCGGGTCAACCGCCAGTGCACGGGCAATCCCTACTCGTTGGCGCATCCCACCAGAGAGTTGCCAGATAAGGTGATGTTCAAAACCAGCTAACCCTACCCGATGAAGCATTTTCAGGGCAGTTTCGCGCCGCTGTTGTTTGCTTAATCCTGCCAGTTGCAGGCCAAACTCCACGTTGCTGACCACATCCCGCCACGGCAGTAAGCCCTCATGCTGGAACACCACTCCCCGTTCGGCACTCGGGCCGTGAACCGGTATATCATCCAGAGTGATGCTGCCAGCTGAAGGCTCCATAAATCCGGCAATTAGATTCAATAACGTGGTTTTACCGCAACCTGATGGCCCCAATACCACGAGCAACTCTCCAGATGCGATTTGTAGTGACACATCCTGTAAGGCAGGTTTGCCCTGATATTCGGCCCACAGGCCGCGCACGTTTAGCATGATGACTCCTAGGACTGCGGTGTGGCCTGCACTGCTTTCACAAAGCGGTCAGTGACGAAATCACTATAATCACTGGCAATTTGCGGGATTTTGCCTTGCTCTTTCAGGAACGCGGCAGTATCGCGGATGGCCTGATCCACTGGTTGACCCAGTTGCGTTATCTGCTCAGCGACAGGCAAATAAGTATTGCCCTTCACCAGCTCCGGCACTTGATCGGTAGGGACACCACTTAAGCGCGAAAGCTGCCCCAGATACTGCTGATTTTTCAGCCATTGTTCTGGTTGGGCCAGATAAGCACCTTGGGCGGCCAATGCACTGCGGGCGAAGGCGGTAACCACCTCAGGATGGGCTTTGGCGAAGTCTTTGCGCACCACCCAGACATCCAGGGTTGGCGCGCCCCATTGACCTACTTGGGCAGAATCAGTCAGGACGGTACCGGTTTTGGCTAATTCGTTAACGGCAGGAGCCCAAACATAAGCGCCATCAATGTCACCCCGCTGCCAAGCGGCGGCGATAGCAGGTGGCTGCAAGTTGAGGATTGTGACCTGATCCGGCTTAATTCCCCAATGTTTCAGGGCTGCCAGCAGACTGTAATGTGTCGTGGAGATAAACGGCACGGCAATACGTTTACCAATTAAATCTTGTGGGGTTTTAATGTCTTTCTTCACCACCAGCGCCTCTGAACTCCCCAGTTGTGACGCCAGTAGGAAGACCTCAATTGGCACCTTTTGGCTGGCAGCAACGGCTAATGGGCTGGAGCCGATATTACCAATTTGCACATCACCCGAGGCCAATGCCCGCACAACGCTAGAGCCGCTGTCAAACTTGCGCCAATCCACATTGGCACCGGACAACTTGGCAAAGCTGTTATCCGCTTGCGCGACTTTTGCCGGTTCTGCGGAAGTTTGATAAGCCACTGTCACATCGACAGCATGTGCACTGGCAGCAACTAGCGACAGAGCTAACAGTGCACCACCTGGCCGTAAAAAGCCGCGTATTGCGGCGGTAAGACTTGCAGAAGATAAGGTTATCGCCATGGTTCACTCCGCTGGGTTAACTGTGTCATTCGCTATCGCTGCGACCCTGAGCGCACCGGGCGCTCTGAGATGACAGTGTTACCCGAAGGAGTAATACGACAAAAGGAATAAAAGAATATTCTTTATTCCTTTTAGTGATAATAAAAATCTGAAGGAATTGTCTATGCAGTTAACTTAAAGATCTATTTGGCCTTTCATAAAAATGCGGGCATCACCGGCAATTAAAGTACGATCACCGGCTAAGGTGCAGAATAATTCGCCACCGCGTGCTGATATCTGCCGGGCGTGCAGTGATGACCTTCCCAGTCGCGCGACCCAATAGGGCATTAAGGTACAATGGGCTGAGCCGGTAACCGGATCTTCATTGCTGCCAAGGGTAAAGTAACGCGAAACAAAATCCACTTCATCACCCGGCGCGGTCACAATCACCCCACGACCGGTATAGGCAATCAGCGCAACAATATCGGGTTGTAACTGCTGTACCTGCTGCTCGTTTTCCAGCACCACCAACAGAGATTTTGCCTGCCATACCTGCTGAATGTTGCTGCCAAGCAATGCACTCAACTCTGCCGCGACAGCAATTTGGTCGGGCGGTAATGAGGGGAAATCCAGCGACAGTCGGCCGAAGTTATCGCCATCGCGCTTGACGTACAAGTCACCGCTGGCACTGCGAAAACAGATATCATGCAAGCCAGGATTAATGATGCTGAACATCACATGCGCCGCCGCCAATGTGCCGTGTCCACATAAGTCGACTTCACGTTCCGGCGTAAACCAGCGGATCGCCGATTTATCCCCTTCATCCCAGACAAAACTGGTTTCCGGTAAATTAATCTCGGCCGCGATACTTTGCATCTCTGCGGCCGACAACGGTTTCTTCAGCAGATACACCCCTGCCGGGTTGCCAGATAACCCTGCGCCAACAAAAGCATCAACATGAAAATAGTTATAGGCCATCTATTAGCTCCACTGATTAATGCCAAATCAATAACACACAAGCTGCCGTCAGCAAGCCCATCGAGATATTAAAGCTAAACCAGGCACGGCGGCTGCGTAACAAGCGCCCAATCAAAGTACCAAAACCCAGCCAAATGATACCGGCCACCAGGTTCACCATAAACATACCAAGGCTTATCATTACGATAGAATGATTATAGGCGGCCCCGGTCATACTGAAGCTGGCGACTGACCCGAGTCCCATCAACCAGGCTTTGGGATTAAGGAACTGCAATAACCAGCCTTGATACAGACGCAACGGTTTTGGCGGTACGACATTGGTTTCCAATTTCTCATAGGCAGAAGTGGCAATTTTCCATGCCAGCCATAGCAGATATAGGCTACCCAAAATTTTCAGAACCAGATGGAGGGAGGGGTAGATAAGAATCAGGCCGCCGACACCAAAAGCCACCAACAGCAACATGCTCTGCATGCCTAACATAATACCTAACATCAGCCAGATAGAACGCATAAAGCCGAAGTTAGCCCCCGCAGAGGTCAATAACATATTGTTTGGACCGGGGGTAATAGCTGCAACCCAAAGAAAGCCTACCATTGAAAGAAATAAACTCAGTTCCATGAGACGGGTGCCTCTCACCCAAAATGATGCGCGATATACCCATGAAGCTAACAGTGTGTTATTGATCACACAAGAGCAACAACATGATTTCCATTCACTATATGCATGAATTATTTCGCCCACTGGCCGGAGCCAGTAATCCACATCTGCAAACACTGCTGCCACGGCTGGTCAGACGCCATGTGACATTGCAACCATTCTGGCAACGGCTGGAACTGCCTGATGGCGATTTTGTCGATCTGGCCTGGAGTGAAAATCCCGAGCTGGCGAGAGATAAACCCAGAGTCGTACTCTTCCACGGTTTGGAAGGTAATTTTTACAGCCCTTATGCCCATGGGTTATTAAGTGCATGGCAAGCCAAAGGCTGGCTCGGTGTGGTGATGCATTTTCGTGGATGCAGTGGAGAGCCAAATCGTAAGTCACGCATTTATCACTCCGGTGAAACAGAAGATGCTCGCTTCTTTCTCCGCTGGCTTCGAGAGCGCTATGGCCAGGTGCCAACCGCCGCCGTCGGGGTCTCTTTGGGTGGCAATATGCTGGCGATGTATTTGGCAGAGCAAGGCCAAGATAGCCTGTTGCAGGCCGCAGTGGTGGTGTCAGCACCACTGATGCTTGAACCCTGTGCTAATCGTATGGAGCAAGGTTTCTCCCGGGTCTATCAGCATTATTTACTGGGCCAACTAAAGTTAAATGCCACGCGTAAGCTTTTGCATTACCCCGGAAGTCTGCCTTTGGATCTGGCTCAATTGAAAGGGTTGCGGCGAATCAGAGATTTTGATGATGTCATTACTGCTAAAATTCATGGTTTTAATGATGCCGTTGATTATTATCACCGTTGCAGCGCCCTGCCGCTATTGCCGCAGATTACGACTCCGCTGCTGATCATTCATGCCAAAGATGATCCGTTTATGACGGCTGAAGTTATCCCGGATCTCAGCGAGTTACCGGCCAATATTGACTATCAGTTAACCGAACATGGCGGTCACGTTGGTTTCGTCAGTGGCTCATTGAAACACCCACAAATGTGGCTGGAACAACGTATTCCGGCCTGGCTTTCCCCTTATCTGGAGCAACAGCAATGATAGTTCCCTGGCAGCAAGTTGACGGTGAAACGCTGGATAACTTACTTGAAGCCTTTGTGTTACGTGAAGGTACCGATTACGGCGAGCATGAGCGCTCATTAGCGCAAAAAGTCGAGGATGTGCGCCGCCAGTTGATCAGCGGTGAAGCCATATTGGTGTGGTCCGAATTACATGAAACCATCAATATTATGCCGCGCAGCGCATTTCGCGCCGGAGCAGAAGAGCAGCAATAGTCCTCTCGCTGTTACGAAGACATTGGCTGAAACAGGGTGACAAGCCCGCCACTTTGCCCTAAAAATAATCATCAACGATAAAAAAACAGGCGATTGCAGCCCAGTCACTGAAGATCTAACCCCCATGGAGTTACAGCTAATATGTCGACTAAACATCCGGTTATAGCCGTTACCGGCTCAAGTGGCGCAGGGACAACCACCACTAGCCTGGCGTTCCGTAAGATCTTTCAGCAATTGAATATTCGCGCAGCGCAAATTGAAGGTGACAGTTTCCATCGCTATACCCGCCCTGAGATGGATGCAGCCATCCGTAAAGCACGAGATCAAGGCCGACATATCAGCTATTTTGGCCCCGAAGCCAATGACTTTGGCCAGTTGGAGCAAAGTGTGTCGGAATACGGTGAACACGGCACTGGCTGTTCACGTAAGTATTTACATACCTATGATGAAGCGGTGCCATACAACCAAATTCCCGGCACGTTTACCCCGTGGGAAGCATTACCACAACCCACCGACGTGCTGTTTTATGAAGGGCTGCATGGCGGCGTGGTGACTGAACATCATGATGTGGCGAAACACGTCGATCTGTTGGTGGGCGTGGTACCTATCGTCAATCTGGAGTGGATTCAGAAATTAGTACGCGATACCGGCGAACGCGGCCATTCGCGTGAAGCGGTGATGGATTCCGTAGTGCGCTCCATGGATGATTATATCAACTACATTACGCCGCAGTTCTCACGCACTCATATCAACTTCCAGCGCGTGCCAACCGTTGACACATCAAATCCGTTTGCTGCCAAAGCGATTCCGTCACTGGATGAAAGCTTTGTGGTTATTCATTTCCGGGGTTTGGATCAAATTGATTTCCCTTACTTACTGGCGATGTTGCAAGGATCATTTATCTCTAATATCAATACATTGGTGGTACCCGGCGGAAAAATGGGGCTGGCAATGGAACTGATTATGGCGCCGCTAGTGCAGCAGTTGCTGGAAGGGGAGAAAATCGGTTAATCTCCTTCATTCTTGAAGCCGCAGTATAGCAATGGCTGGAGAGAGAGAAAAATAATTTGACTCTATCCCAACCCAAAGTAATTGGAGCTGCAGGTAGGCGGCAAACGAACTCATCCCGATGAGCTTACATAAGTAAGTGATTCGGGTGCGCGAACGCAGCTAACAACCCTGCAGCTTCAAGTACGAAGGGTTTGCTTAGGCGATGTCACGGATCTCAAAACTGTGGGTAATCGTCGCCGCTTTACCCAACATCAGTGAGACGGAGCAATACTTTTCTGCTGACAGCTCAACGGCTCGTTCCACAATTTTGTCGGTCAGACCTTTGCCGCTGACAATAAAATGCAGGTTGATTTGCGTAAATAGACGCGGTGCCTCTTCGCGACGCTGCGAGGTTAATGTCACTTCGCAATCACGCACATCATTGCGGCCTTTTTGTAAAATAGAGACCACATCAATCGCGCTACAACCGCCTGCTGACATTAATAACATTTCCATCGGACTCGGTGCTTTGTCTCCAGCATTACCGTCCATCAACACCTGATGACCTGATGCCGATTCACCCAAAAATGTCAGCCCCTCAACCCACTTTACACGTGCCTGCATAACTCTTGCTCCCGGTTAAATTTTCTGATCCAGACTACCCTTTCATTTACAAACTGGCAATGTAACCCGATGTTCATCATGCTGAAGCGATACAACACAAGACACTGGCTTCATCCTGTGCTACAAACAGAACCGAAAGTGTTGTTTCTAGAATTAAATAGGGTAGCTTCTCAATACTCAGTGGAGGGTTTCTACCCGGTACGTATCTTGGCTATACCTTTCGGCAGTTGAGCAAATTAATATGCTACGAGAAAGTGTATTTTATAAGCACGCCGTACAGGGAACTCTGAGCCCTGTTATGTTAGGCAGCGATAACAACAGAGGATAACAGCGAATGGTTCTCGGCAAGCCACAAACAGACCCGACTCTCGAATGGTTCCTGTCTCATTGCCATATCCACAAATATCCATCGAAGAGTACGCTGATTCACCAAGGTGAAAAGGCCGAAACGCTTTACTACATCGTGAAAGGCTCCGTTGCGGTGCTTATCAAAGATGAGGAAGGTAAAGAGATGATTCTCTCCTATCTTAATCAGGGAGATTTCATCGGCGAACTTGGATTATTTGAAGAAGGCCAAGAACGTAGCGCCTGGGTTAGAGCAAAAACCGCCTGTGAAGTGGCTGAAATTTCTTACAAAAAATTCCGTCAGCTGATTCAGGTCAATCCAGATATTTTAATGCGCCTATCTTCACAGATGGCGAGTCGCTTACAGATTACATCTGAGAAAGTGGGCAACCTTGCTTTCCTTGATGTGACTGGGCGTATTGCACAAACGCTGCTTAATCTGGCAAAACAACCTGATGCCATGACCCACCCAGATGGGATGCAGATTAAAATTACCCGCCAGGAAATTGGTCAGATAGTTGGCTGCTCCCGCGAAACCGTGGGGCGGATACTAAAAATGCTGGAAGATCAAAACCTGATCTCCGCACACGGTAAAACGATTGTCGTCTACGGCACCCGTTAATTCCCCCTAAACTGGTGCCGATACTGTCGGCATCAGTTTTTTAATCTTTTGTGATCAATAAATTTCTGGGGCCTTTATGAAATGGCAACGGCTTATTTATCATCCTGAAGTTAATTACGCACTACGCCAAACATTAGTGCTCTGCCTGCCTGCAGCATTAGGGTTCGCTCTCGGCGAACTTCGGCTGGGCTTGATGTTTTCTCTGATACCCGCCTGTTGCAACATTGCCTCACTGGATACACCACACCAACATTTTTTCCGGCGTCTGCTGGTCGGCGGCGCGCTGTTTACTGTGAGTAGCTTCCTAACCCAGCAACTGCTGCTATGGGATATTCCGTTGCCTGCTGTCATGCTCAGCCTGGCATTAGTTCTAGGAGTGAGTGGGGCGATTAGCCAATTGAATGGCCATTTGTTACCCGCGGCACTGATTGCTGCTATTTTCAGCCTCAGCATGGTGGGCCGCGCTCCGATCTGGCAAGCCCCGTTGCTGTGTGCCGTAGGGACACTGTGGTATGGGGTGTTTAACGGGTTATGGTTCCGACTCTGCAAGGATCAACCGATTCGCGAACCTTTGAGTCAGCTTTATCGCTTACTAGCCGATTATTGTGACACCAAATACAGCCTGTTTGCTCAGCACCTTGAGCCGGAAAAATCGATACCGCCGCTGCTGGACAGACAACAGGCGATTATGGACAAGATTAATCAGCTTTATCAGCAATTTAATCTGATTCATAACACCACGAAGAAAGAACAGAAACGGTTGTTGGGATTGTTCCAAATGGCTCTCGATTTGCAAGAGCACATTACTGCGGCCCTGATTCAGCCAGAAAAAGCACAAGAGTTAATGGAGCAGACACAGATTGAGAGCGTGATACGCCGTAATTGCCAGAAAATCTCAGCTCAAATGCGCAGCATCGCCAACGACATTCTCTATCACCACCATGCTGATGAGCATTTCACTGCCGATGATGGTCTGACAGAACTGGCAAGCATCGCACAGGCACACCCAGACAACCCGGTCGCACAATTCTACTACTACCATATCAGCCACGTGACCCAGCTATTGAGTGACCGGCGACCACTGTATGACCGTGACCTGATGTCCAGCCAACAACCACAACCTTTCTGGCCGGCGTTGATCAGCTATCTGTCGTTCAAATCAGGTGCACTGCGGGAAGCGGCTCGTCTGGGCGTAACACTGGCAGCAGGTAGCTATATCGGTAACTTAATTCATCTACCCAAACCTTATTGGATTTTGCTTACTGTGATGCTGGTAACGCAGAACGGTTATAACGCCACCAAGGTACGAATCCATCACCGTGCACTCGGCACCTTGATTGGGCTGATATTGGCCGCTGGTCTATTGCATCTGCCAATGCCAGAGGGTGCCACCCTTGGCATTATGCTGCTCATTACCCTTGCCGCTTATCTGGTTCAACGTAAAAACTACGGGCTATCTGTTGTTGGCAGAACCATAACCGCAGTCTATATCTTGCAATTATTGACCGGAGAAGGCGCTGACTTCTTGGTTCCGCGATTGCTAGATACCTTAATTGGCTGCGCATTGGCCTTTGCCAGCGCCCTATGGCTGTGGCCTCAGTGGCAGAGCGGTTTACTGCGTAAGAATGCCCATCAGGCGCTAGAGGCATATCAGAAGATTTTGCGCTTGCTGCTGACGCCTGAGCCTGATATCAACCAACTGGCCTATAAACGCATTGAAGTAAATAAGGCCAGTAACACCGTGTTAAGCTCCTTAAATCAGGCGATGCAAGAGCCGGGGTTCAACTCAAAATATTTGGCAGATATGCGATTATGGGCCACTCACAGTGAGTTGATTGTTGGGCATATCAATGAGATGACTATCCTGACGCGGGCTTATCCCTTGGGGAGTTCAGTACCAGGTAAATATCACATTCAGCTCAGCGTCGAACTGGCGGCAGATTATTTACAACTCTGTGAGATAGCCATTCAGCAATGCCAGCAACGGCTGGAGTCAGACAACAGCGAGGGGAATAACGATTTCGTGCAGATGCCGGATGTCACACCGGACACACAAATTTCTGAGTTGGAACGTAATTTACGCCGGGTTTTGTCACACTTAAGCGTGATGCATACGGTGTCTGCCATGGCTTGGCAACAACAACCCCATCACGGTATTTGGCGCAGTCAGAGATTACGGGAGCATGTATAGCAATGGAGAGGCAAAATACCTCTCCATAATTGAGTTAATCCTGGACCAGACTGGCGATGGCTTGCTCTAACCGCGCCATTCCTTGTTTGATATCATCCAGCTCCACCACTAATGAAGGGGCTAACCGCAACACATTCGGCCCGGCATTGAGGACCATCAAGCCATTAGCGGCAGCAGCCATCAGCAACTCCCGCGCACGGCCATGGTATTGCGGCGTTAACTCGGCACCAATCAATAACCCCATACCACGGATATCGTCAAACAGGTGATACTTGTTATTGATCTCTTGCAGCGCCTGCACAAACAGGCTGTGGCGCTGTTCAATACCATTAAGTACCTCAGGGGTATTAATCACATCCAGAGCAGCCTCAGCGACGGCACAGGCCAGAGGATTGCCCCCATAGGTGGTGCCGTGAGTTCCCACCGCCATTACCGACGCAATTTCTTCCGTGGTTAGCATCGCACTGATAGGGAAACCACCACCTAAGGCTTTCGCCGTGGTCAGAATATCTGGCGTCACACCATAATGCATATAGGTAAACAGCTTGCCGCTACGCCCCATACCGCTTTGTACTTCGTCAAATACCAGCAGCGCATCATGTTGATCACATAAAGCCCGCACCCCTTGTAGAAATTCAGGCGTCGCAGAGGTGATCCCCCCTTCTCCCTGAATGGGTTCGAGCACCACCGCACAAGTATGGTCATCCATAACGGCTTTCACCGCAGCCAGATCATTAAACGGCACATGGATGATATCGGCAGGTTTCGGGCCAAAACCATCGGAATACTTGGGCTGACCACCCACCGATACAGTAAATAAGGTGCGGCCATGGAAAGCATTATGGAAAGCAATGATTTTAGTCTTATAGGGGCTATGACGTTCAATGGCATAATGACGAGCCAGCTTAAAGGCCGCTTCATTTGCCTCGCCACCCGAGTTGGCAAAAAACACGCGATCCGCAAAGGTGGCATCAATCAGTTTTTGCGCCAAACGCAGTGCAGGCTCATTAGTGAAAACGTTACTGGTATGCCATAACGTCTCACCTTGCTGATGCAATGCCGCTACCAGCGCCGGGTGGCAATGCCCCAGAGCAGTAACCGCAATTCCACCAGCAAAATCAATATATTCCTTGCCTTGTTGATCCCACACTCGGCTGCCCTTCCCTTTTACCGGAATGAACTGTGCTGGTGCATAAACAGGCAAAATAACCTGATCGAATGTACTGCGAGTTACTGCTAACTTATCCGCCATTATACTGTCCACCCTGATATCCCCTTCGCACTTGAAGCTACAGGGTTGTTAGCTGCACGCATTATTCGGCCCATCCCTGGGCCTCACCTCTTCGAGGCCGCTGCAAGCAGCGTTCAAATCTGTTCCCGACAGATTTGTCACCTGAATCACTTGACTGTGTAAGCTCAGCGGGATTCGTTTGCGGGCTGCCTATCTGCAACTCCAATTACTTTGGGTATAATCCATTGAGTTACCAATTATTGGTATATGAAAATATAATCACAAAATATGCATAAAAAATCACAATCAGGCAAACAAAAAAAACAATTAAATAATAAATACAACTCAACCAGCTAATTTTTAAGGAAATTATCTAATAATTGATGACCTTGCTCGCTGAGGATACTCTCAGGATGGAACTGCACCCCCTCCAATGACAAGGTGCGATGACGGATACCCATAATCTCATCCATCACTCCCTCATGTTCCGTCCAGGCGGTCAGTTCAAAACAGTCTGGCAATGAGTCGGTCGCAATCACCAAAGAGTGATAACGGGTCACGGTCAGCGGTTGGTTAAGCCCCCGAAAAACCCCCTGACCATTATGGCAAATAGCCGTGGTTTTACCGTGCATCACTTGCCGCGCTCGCACTACACGTGCGCCAAAAGCCTGCCCTAGTGCCTGATGCCCCAAGCAAACACCCAGTATCGGTAATTTTCCGGCAAAATGGTTGATGGCCGCTAAAGAAATTCCGGCCTCATTGGGCGTGCAAGGGCCAGGCGAAATCACCAAATGTGAGGGTGATAACTTTTCAATATCAGCAAGTTGTACCTCATCATTACGTTTAACCACCACCTCAGCCCCCAATTCACAAAAATACTGGTAGAGGTTGTAAGTAAACGAATCGTAATTATCGATCAATAGCAGCATTTCATATCCAAAAAATCAGGTTAACGCTTACGCCCACCGGTAATTGACCCCAAGACACCACGCAAAATTTGTCGCCCCAAGTCCCGCGCCATGCTCTTAGCTGCCGTCTGGACGATACCATCACGTTTGCCACCGCGCGGGCCGGTAGAACCAAACAGTAAATCATTCAGCCCATCCATCAAACCACCGCCCGCACTACCCTGCTGATCGGTTGACGGCTGAGAAGCCGCCCCCCCTCCGGGCGCTGCATCCCCCATGGTAGAGAATCCACCCGCAGATAATTTCTCATAAGCAGACTCGCGATCCACCCCTTCTTCATAACGACCATATAGTGGGGAATGATTGATGGCGTGATTACGCGCTGCCGCATCCAATGCGCCCATTTTTGATTGTGGCGCGATAACCATACCCCGCTCGACCACATTAGGCCGCCCTTTCTCATCAAGGAAAGAGATGAGAGCCTCGCCAACCCCCAATTCGGTAATCACCTGTTCGGCACTGAATGCCGGATTCGCGCGCATAGTCTGAGCTGCAGCTTTAACTGCTTTTTGATCCCGTGGGGTAAAGGCACGCAGAGCATGCTGTACCCAGTTGCCCAGTTGACCGAGGATTTTATCGGGAATATCTAATGGATTTTGCGTCACAAAATAGATGCCGACCCCTTTCGAGCGAATCAGCCGGACCACCTGTTCAACTTTATCCACCAGCGCCGTTGGCGCATCACTGAACAACAGATGGGCTTCATCAAAGAAAAACACCAGCTTAGGTTTATCAACATCACCCACTTCAGGAAGTTGCTCGAAAAGTTCAGCCAGCAACCACAACAGAAAAATCGCATACAGTTTGGGCTGATTAATTAACCGATCAGCCGCTAACAGATTGATAACTCCCTGCCCATGGCTGTCGATTTGCATTAAATCGTGAATATCCAGCATCGGCTCGCCAAAGAATTGATTGGCACCTTGCTCTTCCAAAGCCAGTAAACCACGCTGGATAGCACCAATTGAGGCCGGCGTGATGTTGCCGTATTGCGTACGGAACTGTTTCGCGTTGTCACCAACATATTGCACGATAGCCCGCAAGTCTTTCATATCAAGCAGCAGCAGGTTGTTGTCATCGGCAATTTTGAATACCAGTTGCAACACACCACTTTGCACGTCATTCAGATCAAGCAGACGACCTAGCAGCAGCGGGCCAAGATCGGAAATAGTGGCACGGATCGGATGACCCTTTTCAGCGAAGATATCCCACGGCACAATCGGGCAAGCTTGTGGCTGCCAATCCGTAACACCTATCGCTGCCAGTCGGGTTTGGAGTTTTTCCGAATCAACCCCTTCCGCCCCAATGCCAGATAAATCCCCTTTCACATCGGCGAGAAATACCGGCACACCAATACGGGAAAATTGCTCAGCCATTTTTTGCAGGGTGACTGTTTTACCCGTGCCGGTCGCGCCAGTAATCAAGCCATGACGGTTAGCCAGAGCCGATAAAATCACTAAATCCTGTGCCGGCGGCACCTTCGCGATAAGCAATGTTTCACTCATAAACCTTCACCCCATCACGTTTACGTTAGAGACAGATAATTGATTATAAGCACCCGATTCGGGCAAACGGATTAATTTATGACAGCAATGCGACTGTTACCCAAAGAACGTGGCGTTGCAGGTGGGCAGCAAGCAAAAGACAGCTTGGTTGTAAACCAGCCTTCGAGGTTTAACGTGAAGGCTGGTAACCAGCGATTAAGGTAAAACTTTCGCTGACAGGATAGTGATAGGTTTAACCGGCACATTCTGATACGGGCCGACATTTTCGGTCTGAACCTGGGAGATCTTCTCTACCACATCCATCCCTTTAACCACTTTACCGAACACCGCATAACCGAAGTCACGTTGGCCGTGGTCAAGGAAGGCATTGTCTGCCACATTCAGGAAAAACTGGCTGGTAGCACTGTCTTTATCAGCAGTACGGGCCATAGAGATGGTGCCACGCAGGTTGCGCAGGCCGTTATCCGCTTCATTTTTGATTGGTGTTTTAGCAGTTTTCTGTTTGAAGTCAGCAGTAAAACCACCACCTTGAACCATAAAACCAGGGATAACACGGTGAAAAATAGTGTTGTTGTAGTAGCCGTTGTTAACATAATCAACGAAGTTTTGTGTTGAAACCGGGGCCTTCTGGCTATTGAGTTCCAACTCAATATTCCCAACTGACGTCGTTAACAACACATGAGGCTCACCGGCAGCAAACGCTGCGGGGGCCACGGCGCTAAGGGAACAAAGTGCAATGAAGGTCACTAAAGTACGTTTAAACATTAACGGTTCCTTTCTGTAGGATGCGAACAACGGAAAAGCGCTTTGATTCTAGAGAGCTGACCCGCGCAATGCCACCCATTTACGGAATTTTACGTAACAGAATGCGCATTTAGGCTGAAAAGCTGCCTCTTCAGCAGTTAAACCACACCATGATGATTAATTAGCCAAATTAAACCATTCCCGCACTCCCAGGCAACAGTGGAATTCTGCTATAGGGATCACGTCTTGTTTATTTTCCTTTATCTTATCTGCCATTTTTGAGAGAAACATCTCATTTTGTTTTTGGTTAATCGCTAGTCTGCTTCCAAATGAGAGCGCTCTCATTTCTAATTAATCTATATGGAAGCCAAATGATGAAAACCTTTAAAATTGCCATTATCGGTGGCGGTAGTAGCTATACCCCGGAGTTGGTTGATGGGCTGATTCAGCGTATTGACCAGTTACCGGTCACTGAACTGGCACTGGCTGATGTCGAATTGGGCCGTCAAAAAGTGGAAATCATTGCTGCATTAACCCGAAGAATGCTGGACCGGCATGGGCTAGAGCATGTAAAAGTCAGCATTCACTTCTCACTGGATGACGCGATTGCCGGAGCCAGTTTTGTCCTGACACAGTTCCGTGTCGGCCAACTCCCTGCACGCGCCGCGGATGAACGTTTAGGGCTGAAATATAACCTGCTTGGGCAGGAAACTACCGGGGTTGGTGGGTTTGCCAAAGCTCTGCGTACCATTCCGGTGATGCTTGATATTGCCGCCAGAGTTGAGCGGTTAGCGCCGGATGCCTGGATCATTAACTTCACCAATCCAGCCGGTATCGTTACTGAAGCAGTGACACGTTATAGCAAAGCGAAAATCATCGGCTTGTGTAATGTCCCAATCAGCATGCACCATATGATTGCCAACTTGCTCCACGCACCTTATGAAGATATCCAACTGCGCTTTGCCGGGCTAAATCATATGGTGTGGGTGCATGAGGTGTTACAACGTGGCAAAGATGTTACCGCCGAGGTACTGGACATGTTGTGTGACGGGGCCTCACTAACCATGAACAACATTAAGGAAGCACCATGGCCGCCAGAGTTCCTGCGGGCAATGGGGGCGATTCCTTGTCCGTATCATCGCTATTTCTATCAGACTCAGGATATGTTGGCAGAAGAGATGGCCGCAGCAGCCGAGCGTGGCACCCGTGCGGAACAAGTTATGCAGGTAGAAAAAGAGCTGTTCGAGCTGTACGCTGATCCGCATTTGGACAGTAAACCAGAGCAACTCAGCTTCCGTGGCGGATCATTTTATTCTGAAGTTGCACTGGAACTTATTCGTGCCATTCATAATAATTTAGGTACGCAACTTGTTGTCAATACAACAAACCGGGGTGCAATTCGCGGCTTATCTGACGGCTCAGTAGTAGAAACTAACTGTATTGTTGATGCACAAGGTGCACACCCACTCACCTTCGGCCCATTACCTGTTGCTATGCATGGGTTGACCCAGCAAGTAAAAGCCTACGAGCGCCTGACTATTGAAGCTGCGGTTCACGGTGACCGTCGTAGTGCCTTGTTAGCGTTAGTGACTAACCCACTGATTGCTAACGCCAGCATTGCTCAGCCACTATTGGAGGAAGTTCTACAGGTAAATAAACCTTACTTGCCTCAGTTCACAGAACTGTGATGGTAAATTAACTATTGTTGCGGGTTCTGACTTTATACCCAACGCTATAGGCGTTATAGCCAGATAACCCGCACAAATCCCGATGAACTTGCGCAATCAAGCGATTCGGGTGACCAATCGGCAGATTTGAATGCTGATTGCTGCGGTCTGGAGTGAGTCACGAACGCCGCTAACCCCCTGCGGCCTCAATAGCCAAGGGTTACTTTTAGCCTAAACAGGAGCATGAAATGGTTACACTGGAAGACGTCGCGGTATTAGCCGGGGTTTCCCGCGCTACGGTTTCCCGCGTGGTCAACGGTGATACCAATGTCAAAACCCTGACCCGCGAAAAGGTTGAACAAGCGGTCGCGGTATTGGGTTACACCCCAAACCCTGCCGCACGTGCACTGGCTTCCAGCCAAAGTAATACCTTGGGGTTGGTGACAACCTCATATCGCGGTGGCTTTTTTGGCGCGTTGATGGACTTCGTACAAACCGAAACAGAATCACAGGGTAAGCAGTTATTGGTCACCCAAGGGCGGGATAATGCTGATAAAGAGTGGCAGGCAATTCAGCGCCTGTATAACTTACGCTGCGATGGTTTAATCCTCCATGTACGTTTTCTCAGTGACGAGAAACTGCAACAACTTGCAGCGGCAGGCCGGTCATTTGTGTTATTAGACAGGATGGTTCCCGGTCTTGAATCCCGCTGTGTGACCTTTGATCACCGGCATGCGAGTCAGATGGCGACTCAGGTACTTATCGATGCAGGCCACCGTCATATTGCCTGTATCAGTGGCTCTTCTCAGCGCTATTCCAGTGTGTTACGCCGTCAGGGTTTTTTGGATGCCATGCAACTCGCAGGTTTAGAACCTACCGCCTGTGTGGAAGGCGTTTACGATCTGGAAAGTGGCTATCAACGCGCGGACGAGATCTTAAAGCGGCCTCGCCTACCAACCGCTATCTATTGCTGTAACGAAGAAATGGCAATCGGCGCGCTGTTGGCTATTAATAAACACCATTTGCAGGTGCCACAGGACATTTCATTGATTTGCTATGACAGTGGCGAACGCGCTCCTTTTGTTAGTCCGGCATTAACCAGTCTGCATTTCCCGATTGTTGGAATGGCGCAATTCGCCACCCAGTTGTTGATTAATCCGCAGCTCCCCAGTGCCAGTTTCCCGCCAACAATTATTATGCGCGATTCTGTTATGCCACCGAAACAACTCCGCTAGTCAGCCCCGGTGGCAAGTTATCGCTCTTTCCTGCTTATCTCTCTTTTCGTTCATGAAGATAGCGAATGTTATTGGCGTTGCTGGCACAGAATAAACCTTATCAGAGGCTCATCACCCGCATCACTCACATGAATAAGTGATGCGACTGCGTGCCTAACACCCCTATTGCTTCACGTACCAAGGGTCGCTCTATTAAAACGTCACATTCAACTTTGCCCAAAGAGTTCGACCCGGCTCATTCAACGACGTATTAGCCGAGTACCCAAATCCACTATTACCGGCCAGATTGAGGTGCTCGCTGTACGCTTTATTCAGTAGATTATCGATACCAGTGCTGACTTTGACTTGTTTTGTAACCTTGTAAGCCACATTGGCAGACAGCACACCGAAGCCCGCACTATCAGCAAAGTCTTTACCTACCACATTCCCTTCGTTAATCGCGACCCGGTGCTGGCTGCTGACTAACCGCCATAATGCCGTGCTGCTCCAATCCCCTGCTTCAAACGTCAATCCTAACCGTGCTTCAAGGGGAGGGATTTGCGGCAACGGACGATGATTACTGGTATTTTTCCCCCAGGCATAAGCCAGGCTGGCGTCAGCTTTCCAATTGTCGTTAAAGGCATAGCCGGCCCCCATCTCACCCCCCATAATAGTTGCGTTGATATTATCTGCCTGACTGATGCGCAGATTGTTCGGGTCATACTTGAACAAAATGAAATCATTGACCCGACCAAGATAAGCAGAGACCCAACTGTTGAGCTGCTTACCATTGTATTGCGCGCCAATATCAAGTTGAGTGGTCTTTTCACTCTTCACCCCCTCAAAAGCACTGCTGGAGCCAACAGGCCCGAACGTCGGCGAAAATAGCTCCCAATAATCAGGAAAACGCTGCGTATGGCCCAAACCGGCGTACCACATCACGGGTAAGTCAGCCAGATTATGCTCAAAACGCATGAAACCGGCGGGGAGCGTTGCAGAGCGTGTCGGTTGAAAAGCACGGGCATAATTGGTGACTTCATGATGGTCAATGCGGGCACCGGTAATCAGTTTATCCTGATCGCTGGCACTCCAGGTCAGTTCGCTAAACAAGCCGTTGCTGGTAAAGCGAGCATCTTTATCCCAATGGCCTTGTTTATTTTTACGGTGCGTATTGGTTTGCAAATCAGTACCCGCCTCCAATTTCAGATCCCGCCACAACCAAGTGCCCATGACCCGGCCCCCCATCGTGCGCCGGTCCACATTACTGGACATCGCCATCATCGGTGGCGTGCGTAATGTATTGTTATCCATAATATGATTGGCATAGTTGTAGTAGATTTTGGCTTCAATTTTGTCCAACACGTCACCGATATTTGTTTTTTCAAAGCGTGCGCCCAGACTCTCGCGCAAGAACTGGGAACCGTCCATACCGCGCCCGGCATACCTTGCTTCACCGTCACCTTTACCCGCCGTTAGCTCGAGCAACGTATCACTGTCTGGTGTCCAGCCCACGGCGATATCGGCATTCCATTTATCCCATTTCGAGGGCACCCGCGCCCCATTGCCATCTTTGTAATCACCAGCCTGAGACTGATTACCCATCATGCGCAAATAGCCTTGCTCGTTACCTAAACTGGTATCGAGATTTTTATCCCAGCGACCATTAGAGCCCACCAATAGACTGGCATTCCCTTTGATGCCCGCCTGGTCAAAGTGAGGGGGTTGCCGCTCAAACAAAATAGTACCGGCGGAAGCACCAGCCCCCCACAACACCGATTGTGGTCCCTTCACTACGGTCAGCAGGTCAAAACTCTCTGGTGAAATATAGGATGTGGGCGCGTCCATCCTTGATGGGCAGGCCCCCAGTGTTTCCCCACCATCTGTCAGAATTTTTATCCGTGAACCAAACATGCCACGGAACACCACATCCCCATTGGTACCCCCATTACGGATTTGCGAGAAACCGGGGATAGTTTTCAGATAGTCAGCCCCATCACTGGCGGGAACAGGTTGGCGCGGCGCTTTAGGCGAGGTCACGATAACCAGCGGCGAATGAAGAGGCGCGCTAACAGTTATGACATCAGCATCATTGAGTTTTTTATCACTGCTATCGTTGATGGTGTTATTCGCCACCGGATCATGAGTCATCAGATGATCATGCGTAGCGGCAACGGTATTTAAGGCAAATACCGAAAAAGCAGCGGTTACTGCGCATGCTAATAATGTTTTTTTATAGGTTTTACTCTTGCCAGACATAATTATTCCTTGGGCAATACAAATTACTCCGGTGAGTATTTATCCACACCAGAAAAATGGTTTTTATTTTTTATCGGATTATCAGGAATAAAAGGCAGGTGGTGCGCGTGGTTGGCTCTCTGAATAGGTATCTTGAATAATTAACCAATAGATAAATAACGGCGGAGGGATCTCGGCTAACAGTAGTGCAGAGCGAATATCCGCTTTGAAAGCTGTATTCAGTAGGGGCAAATGAGTCAGTAATACACAATAACCACAAGCTGCATGATCCATCATCATGCCATCATGACCGCCTCCGGCCTGCGCGGTATTGCTATGTTGGGCCGTTGCCAGGCTCTGTTGATGGTCAGCGTGATGCGCCATATCCATAGCACAATTGGCCTTAGCAGCACTCACACTCATCGTTGAGATGGTTTTTTGCTCATACGAAAGCGCCAGTGAAACTGAAACCACCGGAGCGATAAATAACATCAGGATCGCCGCTATCCCCAACCAGGCAGAAAAGCGCCTTCTTTGATAAAGAATTTGGCTCAACGGCAGCCTATCGCCGTTGGTGTTACATCGGTGTTCACGCTTCTCATCACGATAAATTCCTTTATATCGATGAAAAAAAGAAAGTAAGGCGGATTAATTATCTGTTTTATTAATAGTTTTATACCCAAGTTACTTTGAGATGCAGGTAGACGGCAACCGAGCAAATCCCCTGCAGCTTAGATAACTAAGTGACTGGGGTGAGCAAGGGCTGCCAACACCCCTGTATCTTGAAGGGCGACCGGTATATGAGTTTTTACTGATCTACAAGCGGGGCAAATCATACCTGAAGCAACCTTAACACGACCCACACTTTAATAGAATTAAGAATCTTTATCATTTGAGGCCGCATCGTAATCTGTGACGGTTCACTATTATTCGCAATTGCTTTTCAGTCATTACATTAAAAGTTGAATGTAAATCACAAAAACTCACTATGCCTGTGCTAGGATCCGCCGCCTTAGTGCTGAAAACCGGTTTGACCTCCTTTTAGCCCTATGTCCGTTTTTAGCAATTATCTGTCTTTAACTCTTTATTTATTTGATACTGACGCACAGGCCTATTTATGAATAACAGCAATCGCATTCGGCTCACTTGGATCAGTTACTTCTCTTACGCCCTTACTGGTGCGTTAGTTATTGTCACCGGGATGGTGATGGGGAATATCGCAGAGTATTTCAATCTGCCTATTGCCAGTATGAGTAACACATTTACTTTCCTTAACGCGGGTATTTTAATCTCCATCTTCCTCAATGCCTGGTTAATGGAAATCATTCCATTAAAACGCCAGTTGGTGTTTGGCTTTATTCTGATGTTGATTGCTATCGCCGGATTGATGGTTGGCCATAATCTAATGGTCTTCTCAATCAGCATGTTCATCCTCGGGGTGGTCAGCGGGATAACCATGTCGATTGGTACCTTCCTGATAACCCATATGTACGAGGGGCGTCAGCGCGGTTCACGCCTGCTGTTTACCGATTCGTTCTTCAGTATGGCTGGGATGATTTTCCCTGTCGCCGCCGCAATGCTGCTGGCACGCCATATCGAATGGTACTGGGTGTACGCTTGTATCGGCCTGCTGTATGTCGGTATTTTTGTGCTAACACTGTGCTCTGAGTTCCCAGTTCTGGGCCACAAAGCCGCTGATCAAAGCAAACCGGTCGCGAAAGAGAAATGGGGGGTTGGCGTGCTGTTCCTGTCGATTGCCGCATTGTGCTATATCCTTGGCCAACTTGGTTTTATCCAGTGGGTACCGGAATACGCCACCAAAACTTTCAATATGGATATCAGTCAGGCTGGCCAACTGGTCAGTAACTTCTGGATCTCTTATATGATTGGGATGTGGGTGTTCAGCTTTATCCTGCGCTTCTTTGACCTACAACGCATCGTAACTGTACTGGCGGCACTGGCAACACTGGCGATGTATCTGTTTGTCAGCACCGATAACCCACAATACCTGAGCTACTACATTCTGGCGTTGGGTTTTGTTTCCAGTGCAATTTACACCACACTGATTACTCTGGGTTCATTGCAAACCAAAGTCTCTTCGCCAAAACTGGTTAACTTCATCCTGACCTGCGGTACTGTCGGTACCATGCTGACCTTCGTGGTGACTGGCCCGATTGTCGCCAACAGTGGTGTTCATGCCGCGCTGGCAACAGCAAACGGCCTGTACCTGGCAGTGTTTGTGATGTGTCTGATTCTGGGCTTCTTCACCAAGCACCGCAGCCACGGCCATGTGACTGACTGATTTATCGGTTTTACTGCCCTGCCGCCATCACGGTTACAGGGCAGCGCCTATTTAAAATTCACTACCTCTTCCTGCCCCAGATATATGCGGCTTTCGGCTGGCTGGGTCTTGGCAATCACCATCCCATGACGAATGGAATAGTGCACTGGCACCTGTCGCCGCACGGCATCGAACCCATTTTCTGCGGGCAGAATAATCAGGTTAGCGCTATTACCTGGCTGCAAGCCATAATCAGATAAATGCATTGTCCTGGCGCTGTGGGTGGTTATCAGATTCAGCCCGTCGTTAATTTGGCTATACCCCATCAACTGACAAATATGTAGCCCCATATGCAGGACTTGCAGCATATTGGCAGTGCCTAGCGGGTACCACGGGTCGAATACATCGTCATGACCGAAGCAGACATTAATTTCTGCCGCCAGCATCTCTTTAACCCGCGTAATACCACGCCGTTTCGGATAAGTATCAAAGCGCCCTTGTAAATGAATATTCACTAATGGATTGGCGACAAAGTTGATACCGGACATTTTCAACAGACGAAATAGCCGGGAAGCATAAGCCCCATTATAGGAGTGCATTGCTGTGGTGTGGCTGGCGGTAACGCGCGGCCCCATATTTTCCCGGTGCGCCAAGGCCGCCACTGTTTCAACAAAACGTGACTGCTCATCATCAATTTCATCACAATGCACATCTACCAGCCGCTGATATTTCTGTGCTAAGGCGAAGGCGATATGCAGAGATTCAACACCATATTCGCGAGTGAATTCAAAATGTGGGATGGCCCCAACCACATCAGCTCCCAGTCGCAGCGCCTCTTCCAACAGCGCGGCACCGTCGGGATAAGAGAGAATCCCCTCTTGTGGGAAAGCGACAATCTGCATATCCACCCATGGGCTGACTTCTTCTTTTACCTCTAACATCGCACTGAGTGCCGTCAGACTAGGATCGGAAACATCCACATGGGTACGGACATGCTGAATACCATTGGCGATTTGCCACTTCAACGTCTGCCATGCCCGCTGTTTAACATCCTCGCGCGTGAGCAAGGCTTTGCGCTCTGCCCAGCGCTCAATCCCCTCAAACAGAGTACCTGACTGATTCCAGCTCGGTTGCCCGGCCGTTTGGGTGGTATCCAGATGGATATGTGGCTCAATAAAAGGCGGCAATGCCAACCCACCTTGCGCATCCAGCACCCCGGCGCCAACCGTCTGCTGTTCCGGCTGCGGGCTAATAGCACTGATTTTGCCCTCCGCGATAGTTATCTGCCAAAAGCCCGCTTGCCCGGCAAGCCGCACATTATTGATAGTGGTGAGTAAGTGATTTGGTAAGGATTGCGTTGTCATCGATGCCTCCATGATCCCTTTTATATTCTGGTCATAACCAAAAGCTATTTGCTTTAGCTTACCCGACCAACAGTATGCTGCCCGATTTTCTTTTCCCGTCATTTAAAATCTAAAACTGAAACCTTTCAGCTAAAGATGAATGAAATCCGCAACTTATCAAAAATCGTTAAAAATCATCCATCTACCACCTTAGAGGTATATGGAAAGCAAATTGATTTACATCAAGAAGTGCGGTGTAGGGAGGATTACTGTAAGCGTAGAAAATTAAAAATTGAGGCAAAAATGAGCAAAGTCAAACTTGCCATCATCGGCAACGGTATGGTCGGCCACCGCTTTATCGAAGACTTATTAGATAAAGCAGATAAAGACCAATTTGAGATAACCGTATTTTGCGAAGAACCGCGCATCGCTTATGACCGGGTACATCTTTCTTCTTACTTCTCCCACCACACTGCGGAAGAGTTATCACTGGTTCGTGAAGGCTTTTATGAAAAGCACGGTGTAAAAGTGCTGGTTGGCGAACGTGCCATCACTATTAATCGCACCGAGAAAGTGATCCATTCCAACAGTGGCCGTACGCTGTATTACGACAAGCTGATTATGGCGACCGGTTCTTACCCGTGGATCCCGCCGATTAAAGGCAGTGAAGGGCAAGATTGCTTTGTCTATCGCACCATTGAAGATCTGAATGCGATTGAGTCTTGTACTCGCCGTAGCAAACGTGGCGCGGTTATCGGCGGCGGGCTGTTAGGGTTGGAAGCCGCTGGTGCCCTGAAAAGCCTTGGCGTTGAAACCCATGTCATTGAGTTTGCACCGGTATTAATGGCCGAACAGCTTGATCCGATGGGGGGTGACCAACTACGCCAGAAGATTGAACGCATGGGGGTCAGAGTCCATACAGGTAAAAATACCCAAGAAATTATTCATTCAGGCCAAAACAGCCGCAAAACCATGCTGTTTGCCGATGGTAGCCAGTTAGAAGTAGATTTTATCGTCTTCTCCACCGGTATCCGCCCACAAGACAAACTGGCACACCAATGCGGCTTAGCCACCGCGCGCCGTGGCGGTATTGCTATCAATGATTATTGCCAAACCTCCGACCCTGATGTGTACGCCATTGGCGAATGTGCCTCATGGCAAGAGCGCACCTTTGGCTTAGTCGCGCCGGGCTATAAAATGGCGCAGGTCACCGCAGACCATCTACTTGGCCGCGAAAACGCCTTCCACGGTGCCGACATGAGTGCCAAACTGAAACTACTGGGCGTGGATGTCGGTGGGATTGGTGATGCTCATGGCCGCACTGAGGGTGCTCGTAGCTACGTTTATCTGGATGAAAGTAAAGAAATTTATAAACGTCTGGTGGTTAGCGCAGATAACAAAACCCTGTTAGGGGCAGTGCTGGTGGGTGATACCACCGATTATGGCAACTTGCTGCAACTGGCACTGAACAACATCGAATTACCAGAAAACCCGGACAGCCTGATTCTGCCGGCCCATGCGGGTAGCAAACCGGCAATGGGCGTGGACTCGCTACCGGACAGCGCGCAAATCTGTTCCTGTTTTGATGTGACTAAAGGCGACATCATTCAGGCTATCGGCCAGGGTTGCCACACCGTTGCCGCACTGAAATCCGCCACTAAAGCCGGTACCGGTTGTGGCGGTTGCATTCCGCTGGTCACCCAGGTGCTGAATGCCGAACTGAGTAAGCAAGGCATTGAAGTTAACCATCATTTGTGTGAACACTTTGCCTATTCGCGCCAAGAGTTATATCACCTGATTCGGGTTGAAGGGATTAAGTCCTTCGATGCCTTGCTGGAGAAATACGGGAAAGGTTACGGTTGTGAAGTATGTAAGCCAACCGTAGGGTCACTGCTGGCATCGTGCTGGAATGAGTATATCTTAGAGCCGCAACACACGCCGTTGCAGGATACCAATGACAACTTCCTCGGTAATATTCAGAAAGATGGTACCTATTCGGTTATCCCTCGCTCACCGGGCGGGGAAATCACACCGGATGGCCTGTTAGCCATTGGCCGTATCGCCAAACACTATAATTTGTATACCAAACTGACCGGCTCTCAGCGGGTGGGGATGTTTGGCGCGCAAAAAGATGACCTGCCCGCTATCTGGGCGCAACTCATTGAAGCCGGTTTTGAAACCGGACACGCCTATGCCAAAGCCCTACGTATGGCAAAAACCTGCGTTGGCAGTACCTGGTGCCGCTTTGGTGTCGGCGACAGCGTCGGCTTTGGTGTGGCGCTGGAGCATCGTTACAAAGGCATTCGCACACCGCATAAAATGAAGTTTGGCGTCTCCGGCTGTACCCGTGAATGTTCGGAAGCTCAGGGTAAAGATGTCGGAATTATCGCCACCGAAAATGGTTGGAACCTGTATGTCTGTGGTAACGGCGGTATGAAGCCACGTCATGCTGACCTGCTGGCAGCGGATCTGGATGAAGAGACCCTGATGCGCTACCTCGACCGCTTTATGATGTTCTACATCCGCACCGCCGATAAGCTGCAACGCACCTCCGTCTGGCTGGAAAGTCTGGAAGGCGGCATTAATTATCTGCGCGCCGTGATCCTCGACGACAAGTTAGCTATTAACGACCAGTTGGAAGCCGATATTGCCCGCCTACGCGACAAAGTGACCTGTGAATGGAAAGTGACGGTTGAGAACCCGGCAGCACAGGTTCGTTTTGCCCACTTCATTAACAGCCCGCTACGCGACCCGAATGTACAAGTGGTACCTGAACGTGAACAACATCGCCCAGCGCGCCCAGATGAGCGTATCCCAGTCCGGGTGTTGGAATTGGAGGATAACGTATGAGCCAGTGGATTCCACTTTGTCCATTAAACGATATTTTACCCGGTAGCGGCGTATGCGGCCTGATCGGTGAGCAGCATGTCGCGGTTTTCCGCCCTTACGCTGACGAACAACTCTTTGCCATTAGCAATATAGATCCCTTCGCGCAAGCCAGTGTGTTATCACGCGGATTAATCGCGGAACATCAAGGTGATCTATGGGTGGCCAGTCCGCTGAAAAAGCAGCACTTTCGCCTGCATGATGGTTTCTGTCTGGAAGATGAAAGTCGCTCAGTTGCCCATTATGACGTGCGAGTTCGCGACGGCATGGTGCAAGTCAAAGCGTGATAAATAACAGTTATCCGGTCAGTACCAGATAACCATAAAATAACTCTCGATCACAGGTATGAGTATGTATACAGATACGATCAACAAATGCGCCGCCAACGCGGCTCGCATCGTCAAGTTATCGAAAGAAAGCCCGTTGGGTTTCTGGATTGGCTCAGCAATGGCCGGTGCCTACGTCGGCCTTGGCATTATTCTGATTTTCACACTGGGTAACCTAATCGATCCTGCTTACCGCCCACTGGTAATGGGAGCCACCTTCGGCCTGGCGCTGACGTTGGTCATTATTGCGGGTTCCGAGTTGTTCACCGGTCACACCATGTTCCTGACTTTCGGTGTGAAGGCCGGCACCATCAAATCCAGCCAGATGTGGGCAGTATTGCCACAAACCTGGCTGGGAAATCTACTGGGTTCCGTTTTTGTGGCTCTGCTCTATTACTACGGTGGCGGTAACCTGCTGTCGGTGGATACCAGCTTGGTACACAGCGCGGCATTAGCAAAAACCTCTGCGCCCGCTATGACCTTATTCTTCAAAGGTGTATTATGTAACTGGCTGGTTTGTCTGGCGATCTGGATGGCAATCCGTGTGGAGGGTGCCGCCAAATTTATCGCTATCTGGTGGTGTTTACTGGCCTTTATTGCCTCAGGCTACGAGCACTCTGTCGCCAACATGACACTGTTTGCCCTGTCTTGGTTTGGTAATCATAGCGAGGCCTACACCTTAAGTGGCATCGGTCACAACCTGTTGTGGGTAACCCTGGGTAATACCTTGTCAGGCACAGTCTTTATGGGCCTTGGCTACTGGTATGCCACACCACGGGAAAACCGCCCGCAACCTGCGGCAGTTAACGCGCCGCAAGCTGTGAAACAGTAACGTACTGAGAATGTTGATTAAGGGGAAACGTGCCGTTGGAGCCATTCGGTGTAAACCATCGAAGCGCCACGGGGTATGGTCGCCCCTTCAATCACTGAACTTATCAATAGCCACTTCTGCCCCTAGACTGAAGGATTGCCGATGGACTACTTCCCGATTTTCTGCCAACTGCAACATAAAGCCTGCCTGTTGGTCGGCGGTGGTGAAGTTGCCGAACGCAAGGCTCGCTTGCTGCTGGATGCGGGTGCGGTAATTACCGTCAATGCCTGTGAGTTTACGCCACAGTTTCACCACTGGGCGGAACAGGGGCTGCTCACATTAGTCTGCGGCGAATTTGTACCGGATTTGTTGGCAGAGAAGTGGCTGGTGATTGCAGCAACTGATCAGGTGGCAGTCAACGCCTTGGTCTATCAGAGCGCCAATCTACAGCGGGTGTTCTGCAATGTGGTGGATGACCCGAAACGCACCAGCTTTATCATGCCGTCCATCATTGATCGCTCGCCGATTATGATAGCGATATCTTCCGGCGGTAAAGCCCCTGTATTGGCGCGCTTGCTGCGCGAAAAACTCGAGGCAATGTTGCCACAGCATTTGGGCCAATTGGCACAATTGGCGGGCAATTTGCGCCAGCGGGTGAAGCAACATTTTACCGCGATGGCCGATCGCCGCCGCTTTTGGGAAAAACTGCTTACTCACGACCGCCTGGCGCAATCATTGGCTAACGACGATCAGCGACAAATCGAACAACATATTGAGCATCTGTTCAATGCGCCGCTGAGTGATCGCGGTGAGGTGGTTCTGGTGGGTGCCGGGCCGGGAGATGCCGGTTTGCTGACGTTAAAAGGGTTACAGCAGATCCAACAAGCAGACGTGGTGGTGTATGACCGGTTGGTGTCTGATGAGGTGATGAATCTGGTACGGCGCGATGCCGAGCGGATTTTTGTCGGAAAAGAGTCCGGCTACCATTGCGTTCCGCAAGAAAGTATCAATCAGCTCCTATTGCAACAGGCACAGCAGGGTAAACGAGTGGTACGCTTGAAAGGTGGTGACCCGTTTATTTTTGGCCGTGGCGGCGAAGAGTTGGAAACACTGGCAGAAGCGGGGATTCCGTTCTCGGTAGTGCCGGGAATTACCGCAGCTTCCGGCTGCTCCGCCTACAGCGGGATACCCCTGACTCACCGTGATCATGCGCAAAGTGTGCGTTTGATTACCGGTCATGCCAAAAAAGACGCTCAATTAGATTGGGCCAATCTGGCGGCAGAGAAACAAACGCTGGTGTTTTATATGGGGTTATCCCAGGCGGGAGAAATTCAGCAGCAACTGATTCAACATGGGATGCCGGCTACCACGTCTGTGGCATTGGTGGAAAATGGCACCTCGCGGCATCAACGTGTAGTCAGCGGCGAACTGAGCCAATTGGGATTACTGTCCCAGCAGGTCAACAGCCCTAGCCTGATCATCGTCGGTAGCGTGGTCCGTTTACGTGAAAAACTGAATTGGTTCTCCAGTACTGATCACAGCAAAACAGCGGAACAGGTAGAAAAGGTGGGTTAGGAAACCTTGCTGATGAAGGGGGCAAACCCCCTTCATATTATTGAGTCTTACGGATGGGCGACAAAACCGATAGCGTCGTACACTTTAGCTAATGTCTGTTGCGCGCGAGCACGCGCCTTGGCAGCCCCTTCACGCATCACTTCCTGCAAGAAAGCCTCGTCTTCACGATAAGTGTGATAACGCGCCTGTAGCTCTGTCAGCATGCCCGAGACAGCATCCGCCACGGCACCTTTCAAATGACCATACATCTGGCCTTCAAACTGTACTTCCAGCTCAGGAACTGACTGACCCGTCACACCTGACAAGATATCCAGCAAGTTAGAAACACCGGCTTTCTTTTCTACGTCATAACGGATAACTGCTGGCTCGTCTGAGTCCGTCACCGCGCGCTTAATCTTTTTAACCACCGATTTCGGATCTTCCAGCAGTTCAATGACGTTATTGCGATTGTCATCAGATTTAGACATCTTTTTGGTCGGGTCTAGCAAAGACATTACCCGCGCACCGGCTTTCGGAATAAACGGCTCAGGGATTTTGAAAATATCACCATACAACGCATTGAATCGACCAGCGATATCGCGGCTCAGCTCCAGATGTTGCTTCTGGTCTTCACCGACTGGCACCTGATTAGTTTGATAGAGCAAAATATCCGCCGCCATCAATACAGGATAATCAAACAAACCGGCATTAATGTTTTCAGCATAGCGGGCTGACTTATCTTTGAACTGAGTCATTCGGCTCAATTCACCAAAATAGGTATAGCAGTTCAGCGCCCAGCTTAGCTGAGAGTGTTCAGGCACATGGGACTGAACGAAAATCGTACTCTTTTTCGGATCGATACCGCAAGCCAGATACAGCGCCAACGTATCTAAGGTTCTTTTGCGTAACTGCGCCGGATCTTGACGGGCAGTAATGGCATGCAGATCAACGATGCAATAAATGCACTCATAATCATCCTGCATCTGTACCCACTGACGCAGCGCACCCATGTAATTGCCAATGGTCAATTCGCCGGACGGTTGCGCGCCGCTAAATACGATAGGCTTGATTGGTTTACTGGATACAGTGGTTAATTCAGTGGGTTTACTCATTTTATACATCCTGATCTTTTAAAGACGACAGCCCGATGGCGGGCAACAGATCGGCAAAATGCTCCAGCACGCAATCGGGGTGACTGGTGGCAATAGCTTCGCCGTAGTTATATCCATAGGTCAGCCCAATACAAGGGCAACCCGCGGCCTGCGCAGCCATAATGTCATTACGCGAATCGCCGACAAACAGCATTTCGCTGGCGCGAAGGCCAAGTTTAGCTAACAGTAAATAGAGCGGGGCCGGATGCGGTTTTTTCACTACCACATCGTCGCCACCAATAATTACTGAGAAATAATCTGCGATACCCAGTGATGCCAGCAAAGGAGCAACAAACGGCGTCGGCTTATTGGTAATCAGCCCCATCGGCAAACCATGGGCTGCCAGTTGAGCCAGCGTAGCTTTCACTTGCGGGAATAGCTGGCTCCCCTGTTCAACCGTTTTGGCATAATAGTGATCAAACAGCTCACGGGTATGTGTGACTGACTGAGCATCCGGCTCATGACCTGCCCAGCGTAACGCACGCTTGACCAAAATATCAGCACCATTGCCAATCCAGGTGGATACCAGTGCGTTACCGGCAACCGGTAAGCCTTGATGCTGCAACGCCATATCAATAGCACTGGCAAGGCCTGGTGCGCTATCAACCAATGTACCGTCCAGATCGAACGCCACACCACGGATAGTATCGAATTTAGTCATGAGCAGACATCGCCAGCTCACTGCGCATAGCATCAATCACCGCAGCATAATCCGGTTGGCTGAAAATAGCTGAACCCGCTACAAACATATCAGCACCAGCCGCCGCAATCTGGCGAATATTGTCGACTTTCACCCCGCCATCCACTTCCAGGCGAATGTCATAGCCACTGGCATCAATCAATTTACGTACCTGACGTAACTTATTCAGTGTTTCAGGAATAAATGACTGGCCGCCGAAACCGGGGTTAACTGACATCAACAAGATGACATCCAGCTTATCCATTACATAATCAAGATAACTCAGCGGCGTAGCAGGGTTAAACACCAAGCCCGCCTTGCAGCCATTCTCTTTGATCAGTTGTAAGGTACGGTCGACGTGTTCAGAGGCTTCGGGATGGAATGAAATATACGTGGCACCCGCTTTGGCAAAATCCGGGACGATACGGTCAACCGGTTTTACCATCAGATGCACATCAATCGGCGCGGTAATACCATAGTCACGCAGGGCCTGACACACCATCGGCCCGATGGTCAGATTAGGAACGTAATGATTGTCCATCACATCAAAATGCACAACATCAGCCCCGGCCGCGAGCACCTTGGCGGTATCTTCACCCAAACGGGCAAAATCGGCTGACAGAATAGATGGGGCAATTAAAAACTTTTTCATCCGCGTCTCCAAACGTATCTCTTTGTTCTATAAAACATCTTCCTGACAGATGGTGCATATACGTCAGGGGTTCTATTTCATAAACCATTGGGTTTGAATCTTTACCGAGCGGCATTCCCGCTCAGCTATACAGCGCCAAAAGCTCGTTCACTTTACTACGACCAAGAATATTACGGCTGATAGTACGGCGCGCTTTCACCACATGCAGTGACGCCTGATGATACCAATTGCGCGTCAGCTCTGTATCGTGGTTAGAAATCAGAACTGGAATCTTGCTTTCGGCCGAAAGTTGATAAGCCAGACGAGCCAGATTCTGTTGATCCACAATGCCAAAGTTATTGGTGTGATATGCCGTAAAATTCGCCGTCGCTGACAATGGCGCATACGGAGGATCGCAATAAACTACCGCCCCATGCACTGCTTTTAAGAGAGTTTCCTGATAATGCTCACAAACGAATACCGCATTTTGCGATTTTTCAGCAAACCAATAAAGCTCTACCTCAGGGAAATAAGGTTTTTTATAACGACCAAAAGGCACATTGAATTCACCGCTCAAATTATAACGACACAGGCCGTTATAACAATGGCGATTCAGATAGAGAAATAATAATGCGCGGCGATAAGCATCAGTACTGGCGTTAAACTCTTGACGCAGTAGGTAAAACTGCTCGGATTTATTGAAGTCGCCCGTAAACAAAACACGGGCGTCACGCACAAAATCATCAGTGCGTTCCTTCACGATATTGTAGAGGTTGATAAGATCGCTGTTGATATCGGCCAGTATGTAAGACTCATACTCAGTGTTAAGAAACACCGAACCCGCACCGACGAATGGCTCTATCAAGCAGTCTCCCGCTGGAAGATGGCGTCGTATGTCATCAACCAGCGGATATTTCCCACCAGCCCATTTTAAAAAAGCGCGGTTTTTCTTCATGCCGTCAGTTAGCTACTTAATAATTCAGAGCCGCAGATTGTACTCTGTTTCAAACAGCACATCAGCGCACAAATAAGAATGATTTATTTTTTAAGGTCTTGCTGCACTTGTTGTACAGGTTTAACCCACGGTTTTTTCGCCTGAACATCGGCTGGTAGCGTCGTGATGGCCCTTTTTGCATCAGCAGAAGAGGGGTAGTTACCACTTACTAAAATATACCAAGGTTTACCATCACGTTTAGTTTCATAGACATGATAGTCAGTTAATTTTTGCTGTTTAGCATAGGCATTCAATGTGTCTGAGCGTGATGCGCTGCTCAGTTGTAACGTGAAATGGTTACCTGGTGCATTCTTTAAGGTACTACTGCTGCCAACGGAACCTGATTTGGTCACCGCAGATGCCGCTGGAGAAACCACGGTGGTCGGTTTTTTATGGTTGCTGGTTGGCAGCTTAGCTGCTGTCGTAGCTTGTTTCTGCGACGGGTGGGTAATGGTTTCACCCGTAGCCGGTGCCGGTGCTTTAGCCCCTTTTGAACCAGAAACCGTTGCAGGTGCCGTCGGCAAGGTGGATGTCTGACCGTCGTTCATATTCTGAGACAAGGTATCAACCTGCCCCTGAGTTTGAGAAAGTGCATCAGACATATTGCCTGGCAATTCAACACGCTGAGTCGGGCTGTTCGCCGAAGGCGGCACTGAAGCTTCAGTTGGCGTTGGCGAAATTGGCGGAGCACTAATATCCTGTGGCTGAGCCGAGTTCTTCACGCCATTGGCATCATGACCGTCGCTGGCATTGTTTGCTACACCGGGCTGAGTGTTATTGCCGCTAGTGAGTGAAGATGAATCAGACAGATTAATATTTCTCGCTGCATCAACATTCGGGTTTTGCTGGGATGCTTCATGCTCAGTCGGGGCTTTCAGGGCTGAACCGATGGCGATAATGATCAACAAAAGCACTAAAATGCCGATACCAATCATGATGTGTTGGCGTGAAACAGCAAGCTTAGGTCCGGCCGAGGACTTACGGGCACGTGTAGGACGACGGTCACTGCTATCTGGTTTCAGATCGTCTTCCGGCTTTAAATCATCCATCTAAACCCTCCAACTAGAGGCAAAAGCCCACCGCATTGATCACTGCGATCTGGCTGATTGATTTTACTGACTGCAAACAGGCTAAATCGCCCGTAGCAAAGGAATATGATGTTCTTATAGTACAACATCTTAGAACTTATGCGCATACCCTTCGTACTTGAAGCCGCAAAGGTACTAGCCACCCTCTCTTCCAAATCGCTAACTTGCGTCAGCTCAGCAGAATTATGAGCCTCACCAGGGATTACCCTGCGGGCCAGCACAAGTGTTGTTCAAAATGGTTTACAACCAATTTGCCTTTCCCTTGTTGCCTACAAGCTACTCCAATAACTATGGGTATCGAACATATAAATATCGGACTTATGCCATTTTTATAACTGGCAATCAGCTATCGATGCCAACACCGTGTCATGTGCAATACCGCTACGGATTTCTGATTTACCAATAGCCGTTGGCAGTACCAGACGAAGCTCGCCTGCCAGTACTTTTTTATCCCGCATCATATGCGGCAGATAAGACTCTGGTGTCATTTCCTGCGGCCCGCAGACCGGCAGACCGGCTCGTAACAGTAGTTGTTTGATACGCTCAACATCACTGGCTGAGAACTGACCTAATCGACGGGAGGTGTGTGCTGCCATCATCATTCCCGCAGCAACGGCTTCGCCGTGTAACCAGACGCCATAGCCCATTTCAGCCTCAATAGCATGACCATAAGTATGGCCCAAATTGAGTAATGCGCGCATACCGCTCTCTTCACGTTCATCGGCAGCAACAACATCGGCTTTTAATTCGCAGCAACGGCGGATGCAGTAAGCTAACGCTGACATATCCAGTGCGAGTAATGCATCGATATTATCTTCTAACCAATCAAAGAAAGCCGCATCAAGAATGATGCCATATTTGATAACTTCAGCCAGCCCGGAGGCAAGCTCACGCGAAGGGAGAGTGTTAAGGCAATTAAGGTCAACCACTACCGATGCTGGTTGATAGAACGCACCAATCATGTTTTTGCCCAGTGGATGATTTACTGCGGTTTTGCCACCGACAGAGGAATCCACCTGAGACAGTAAGGTAGTAGGAACTTGAATAAAGCGAACGCCGCGCTGATAGCAAGCCGCAGCAAAACCGGTCAGGTCGCCTACTACACCGCCACCTAAGGCAACAAGTGTAGTATCACGACCATGCGGTTTTTCCAGAAGGGCAGAAAATACCTGCTCCAGAACACTCAGAGATTTGTACTGCTCACCGTCAGGTAAAATCACCTGATCAACTTTAATGCCACTTTGTTCCAACACTGCCCGGAGCGAATCCAGATAGAGTGGAGCCAGCGTTTGGTTAGTTACCAGCATTACCTGGTCACCCGCCTTTAGTGGCGCAAAAGAGGCCGAATCATTGAACAATCCGGCAGCAATCGTAATGGGGTAACTACGTTCCCCTAACGTGACAGTAATCTTCTCCATGTCGCGCTCAGTAACCTTCTTAACTTACGCCCGGAGGCATTAGTAAAATGCTAAAATCAGTTACTTTCCAGCATGTTGATAATCTGGTTAGCAACAACTTTCGCGCTTTGATCGTCAGTGCGGATGGTGACATCTGCAATTTCTTCGTACAACGGATTACGTTCTTTTGCCAGTGCTTCTAACACTTCACGTGGAGGCGCATCAACCTGCAACAACGGACGTTTTTTGTCGCGCTGTGTACGGGCCAACTGCTTCTCGATTGTAGTTTCTAAATAAACCACAACGCCACGGGCTGACAAACGGTTACGGGTTTCTCTGGATTTAACAGAGCCACCACCGGTTGCCAGAACAATGCCTTGTTTTTCCGTCAGTTCATTAATAACTTTTTCTTCACGATCGCGGAAACCTTCTTCGCCTTCCACGTCGAATACCCAGCCCACGTCAGCTCCGGTACGTCGCTCAATTTCTTGATCAGAGTCGAAAAACTCCATATTGAGTTGCTGAGCTAACTGACGACCAATAGTGCTTTTGCCGGCACCCATAGGCCCAACCAGAAAGATATTGCGTTTCTCTGCCATGTTTTTGGTATTACTAAGACTATTCGTTAATGATAACCCGCCCCGCCAATCAAATCAGCGGCGGGACCTAAACTGAAACCTCATGAGCGATAGTGCGAGATCAGACGGAAAATTATCTCAGCACTTCTGGTAGTTTGGCAACCGAATAAATCGTTGTACACGTCGTGGGAGGGAAACCATACGTTTTTATCGGCGTATCAACGTTATTAAAACCTCGGAGCTCAATTCGGTAACCCTTGTAAGCTAAATCGGAGGCAGCGTCAAATTTAGAAGCCTCCTATCACACAAAAAGTTGCAGAAAGTCACCAAGATTGGTCTGTTTTCATAAAACACCCCCCCATAAGGCTCAAGCACTGATTAGCCTTGGCGTGATGAAAATCACTAACTCCCGCCGACTTTGTTGTTGGGTGTCTTGTTTGAACAGCGCGCCCAGCCAAGGGATATCGGCCAGGATGGGCACTTTATTAATTCCCTGACTATTTTTTTGCTGGAAAATCCCCCCAAGCACAATAGTTTCCCCATCGTTTACGGTTATTTGGGTTTTTATTTCCTGCTTATCTATTAATAAAGCTTCACTATCTCCGCGTTTAATTGCCATTCCGGGCATATTTTGGCTGATTTTCAAGTTTAGAGTAATCTTGCCATTACGCAGTATTTTCGGTGTCACTTCCATCCCTAATACTGCCTCTTTAAACTCAATAGTAGGCACCCCTTTTTTACCCCGCGAGACCGTATAAGGAATATCAGAACCTTGCTTGATACTGGCAGTTTGCTGATGGGATGTCACCAGCCGAGGGCTGGCAATAATATCAACCTGATTTTCTTGCTCCAGCGCGCTCAATTCCAGTTCCAGCAGACGCCCGCCGATACGGGCAACATTGAATCCAGCGCTGAGGGCGCTATTGGGGAGTGGCAAATTCACATTAAAATTATTCACTCTCAGCGCACGGGGCTGCGTTGCTTCGTCCATACCCCAACGCACACCAAGTTCATGCAAATTTTCCCGACTCATAGTTACGATGTGTGCCGCTAACTGCACTTGCTGTAAAGGCAAATCCATCTCTGCCAGCCAACTTTTCAATAGTGCTAAAGAGGCGGGAGTATCGCGAATTAATAATGTATTAGTACGTTTATCTACCACTACGCTACCCAGTGGCGATAGCAACCCACCTTCAGGAAGAGTCAAACTGTCGGCAACTTGTTCAGCATCAGCATACTGCAAGGCCAGTGAGAAATTATTTAGGGACTCAGATGCATCTTTCTGTTCCGCCCGTTGCTGTCTTTCTTGTATCTCCTGTTCGGTAAAAACCATCATTACCGACCCTTCGCGCTCTACTTTCAGACGGCCCATACGCAAAATAATCGCCAAAGCCTGCTCCCACGGAACATCCGCCAATCTCAGGCTGAGATTACCGTCAACCCCGGCGGCAATGACTAAATTCAGTTGCTGATAATCCGCCAGTGCCTGCAACACTACCGCTATCGGCGCATCTTGAAACTCCAGGGTTACCGGCGGCCCACTTTTTGCGCTAAAGGCACGACTTGTGAGTAATACCAGCAGCAGCATCATCACCCCAGCACTGAGTGTTGGGGTAAGCCCACTCCGGGTTTTCGTAGTAGAAACATTCATCAGACTAATTCCTTTTATGTCCTGTATATTTGAAACGGTAAGAGTGCTTATGCTGCCCAGCCAAGCTCTTTAGTGATGATAATAATTATCTAAAACAACCCGTTAGTTAGTGCATCAGCAGCACCACTGGCTCCGACAATCCAGAGCAAAAGCCAACTAAGCCAGTATTCTGTAGGCTCACCTGCCGTGAGCCAATATGGGTAACTTGCCAAGTTGACAACAGCCGTGAGCCGACCACTAGCTTCTGCCAGCGGCCCTCTGGCCGCAGTATCCAACCAGAAGAGTAATCTCCTCCCCTGACAACCCCTTGTAATCGCCAATGAGTGAGTTTCTCCCGCTCACCATCACATGGCTGTGCTGATAGGTCCTGAAAAGGATTACGCCCTGTGGCGGTCAATAAAGGGTCGGCATAAGCCATAGGTGCCAGTGATACGATTATCAGAGAGGCTATCTTTAGAGGCCCCATACCGTGCTCCCTTTGCCGCTACTCATTGACGCCACCTGCGAGATATTCTTTCAGGCTTAATTTCACCGACAGTACGGAATTATCACTATTAATCTCAACTAGCTGGGTCTGAACAGGGGTGGGGATTTCGGCTAGTTGACGAAATAAATGGAGTAATCCATAGAAATTGACCCGCAGAGTAGCGTGCCACTGTTGGTGCCTTATGGAATCCACTGCGGCCTCGCCAACTGGCCCGGATTGTCGCTGCCAGCGAATGACTTGCCCGCCAAACGGGGCAATCAATTCATCGGTCAGATGGGCCATTGAACTATCAAGTGACAACCACGATGCCTCCCTTTCTTTCAATACCATCATTTGCTGACGAACCAGAGAAAGTGAGGGTAACGGTGCCAAAGCCGCCTGATGATGATCAACCTGTTGCTGATGTTGAATAATCTTATCTGCGGTGAGCCTCTGCTGTTGCCATGCAGGACGTAATAACATGCCATAAGCCATAACACTTAAAAGCCCAAGAAAAACCCACTGCCCTATCAAGATTTGCCAACCCGGCCTATCCATCCAATGTTGCAGCCGCTTATTCATCACTACCTCTTTCATCACTATCTCTGTCCTGCCAGTCGGCCCAAACCGCAAAGCGAAAATTACCGTCATCCTGCTGAGCAATTTTTTGTAAATGCACTGTTGTGAAGAGAGGCGAGCGGCCTAAACGCACTACAAAGAGATTAATTGCGGCATAACTCTGGCTAATTACCTCAAAAACCACCTTATCGCCTTGTGGTATCAGGCTGACCAACCAGCAGCTATCTGGAATTTGCTGCGATAGCTGCTGCAATAATATTGAATATCGCTGGGCAAGTTGGTGGGCCTGACGATAAATCTGAGCGCGCTGTTCCCGATGCCGTAGTTGTGCCATTGCCTGTTGCACCTCTTGATGGTGCTGGCCTAAGGCTATTTGCTGCTGGGATAGCGCTGCCAGACGGATTTGTTGGCTGAAATTTACTACCCGTGATTGCAGTTGTATTACAACCAGTAGGATGGCTAAAAATAGGCATTGGCATAAACCTAGATTGCGCCAAAAACGGTAACGGGATGATTGACGTTCTGCACGCCATAACGAAAAATTAACTTGATACATCAGTCGTCTGCCGGGCGTAATGCCAGCCCTCCGGCCAGAATAAATGCAGCGGGGGATGGCGGCAGTGGCGATTGATACTGGGCAAAAGCCGTAAAGGGTGACCAGCCGGTGGTATTTTCAACCGGGGCATCATCCACCACATTACTGTAATACACCGTTATCGGTATTCCACTCTGCTCGGGATAACGCGCCTGAAGTTGTCTCAGCAACGTCGGTAATGGATTGAATGTAGTAGGCGGCTGGCCTGGTGCTACATCCTCTGAGTCGGCTGCTACCACACCAAAGTCAAACGGCATGTCAGCCGATGACACCCACAGCCACTCACTCTCCAAACGGTGAACCAACCAATATGGTCCCGATAATCCTGCCGCCATCGCCATATAACGAAGAGCGCAGGGGGTAATATCAATCATATCGGAAGGTAAACCCGCTTGATGCAAGCACGCCTGCCATTGCTGAACTTCTGACTGACGGGCGGCGGTGATGATTAACTCACTACTGGCTGTGGTTTCACTACGATAATCGAGGGCTAAAGCCTGACTGCCGAGCGGAAAGACCTTACTTGCTGCGGCTTTGATAAAACCATCACGCTGCGGTTCGCGTAAACGCCGGTCCGGTGTCGGAATAGTGTGTTGCAATATGCGCTGTGCGGGCAATGCGATACGTAATGAAATATGTTTTGGTAATTGTTTACGCAATAATTTGAGTTTGTCGCTAACCATATCTGGCTGTTGTAAAATACCCTCCCGCAAAACGCCAGAAGGTAAGGTTTGATGCCACCAGTAGCGCAGTTGCCAGCCATAGCGGCGTCTGACAACAGCCAAAGCGCGTATAGCATCTATTTGAATATCTAGCCCAACCTGCCAATATTGTGAGTACATCTTTGTCGACCTCCATGTCGAGAGACAATAAAAGAACGTATCCATGTTACGGGCTTGCCTTTATACTACGGCGCGGTTGTTTATAAACTGCCCAATTGACATTGAATGGGAAATCTCAGGTGAAGTTCGTAAAGTATTTTTTGATCCTTACAGTGTGTTGCATTTTACTGGGAGCAGCCTCGATATTTGGCCTGTACAAATATATTGAGCCACAGCTACCCGATGTTGCCACGCTGAAAGATGTCCGGCTGCAAACACCTATGTTGGTGTATAGCGCCGAAGGCGAATTGATCGCTCAATACGGTGAAAAACGCCGTATCCCGTTGACATTAAAACAAATTCCACCAGAAATGGTGCATGCATTTATTGCTACGGAAGATAGCCGATTCTATGAGCATCACGGTGTGGACCCGGTTGGGATCCTACGTGCTGCCTCAATTGCTATGGTTTCTGGGCGTGCCTCACAAGGGGCAAGTACCATTACCCAGCAATTGGCTCGCAACTTCTTCTTAAGCCCGGAACGGACTTTGATACGTAAAATCAAGGAAGCCTTTCTGGCCATTCGTATCGAACAGTTACTGACCAAAGATGAAATCCTTGAGCTGTACCTGAACAAGATTTATCTCGGCTACCGTGCCTATGGTGTCGGTGCGGCAGCTCAGGTCTATTTCGGCAAAGAAGTCAATGAGTTGACCCTCAGCCAGATGGCGATGATCGCCGGTTTGCCAAAAGCGCCATCCACCTTCAACCCGCTCTATTCACATGACAGAGCAGTGGCACGCCGTAACGTAGTGCTCTCGCGTATGCTGGATGAAAAGTACATCACCCAGGCGCAGTACGATCAGGCGCGCAGTGAAGATCTGGTTGCCAACTACCATGCTCCGCAAATCGCCTTCTCAGCGCCTTATCTGTCAGAAATGGTGCGGCAGGAGATGATTAAGCGTTACGGTGAGAATGCCTATACCGACGGCTATCAGGTCTATACCACCATAACCAGAAAGCTCCAGTTGGCGGCGGTCGACTCATTGCGTGCCAATGTGCTGGCTTATGATATGCGCCATGGTTATCGAGGCCCGTCCAATGTGTTGTGGAAAGTGGGCGAAAGCGCATGGGGCCGCGAGCAGATTATCGATTCACTGAAAACCTTGCCGGTCTATGGCCCACTGCTGCCTGCGGTGGTGACCGAAGCTAATACGACGCAAGCAACGGCACTGTTGGCAGATGGCAGCAACGTGACCTTACCAATGTCCGGCATGCGTTGGGCACGTCCGTTTAAATCGGATAACGCCCAAGGGCCAACACCAAAACAAGTGACCGATGTGGTGCAGCCTGGCCAGCAGATTTGGGTAAGAAAAGTAGAAGATAATTGGTGGCTGGCACAGGTGCCGGACGTTAACTCAGCCTTGGTTTCTATCGATCCAAACAATGGTGCGGTTAAAGCGCTGGTCGGCGGTTTTGACTTTAACCAAAGTAAATTTAACCGTGCGACACAGGCACTACGCCAGGTCGGTTCGAATATCAAACCCTTCCTGTATACCGCGGCAATGGACAAAGGTCTGACGCTGGCAACCATCCTCAATGACCTGCCAATTACGCGCTGGGATGCTGGTGCAGGTACCGATTGGCGGCCAAAAAACTCACCACCGACTTACGACGGCCCAATTCGTTTACGCCAAGGTTTAGGTCAATCGAAGAACGTGGTGATGGTGCGGGCAATGCGTGCCATGGGTGTGGATTATGCGGCTGAATACCTGCAACGCTTTGGTTTCCCAGCACAAAATATTGTGCACTCAGAATCCCTGGCATTAGGTTCCGCCTCCTTTACGCCATTGCAGTTAGTCCGTGGTTATGCCGTGTTGGCAAACGGCGGCTATCTGGTCGATCCCTATTTCATCACCAAGATAACTGATGATGTGGGCAATGTGCTGTTCGAAGAGAAACCGAAGATTGTCTGTGAAGAGTGTAACTTACCGGTTATTTACGGTGACACTCAGCGCTCAGTTGTTCTGTCTGATGATAACATCGAAAACGTCGCCACCTCGCAGAACAATAACGCCAGTAATGTGCCAATGCCTGAGTTAGAAAAAGTGACGCCCGAACAGGCCAAGCTCAACGGTGACCAGCAATACGCACCCCATGTGATAAGCACGCCGTTGGCCTTTTTGATTCGTGATGCGTTGAACTCAAATATCTTCGGGGAACCGGGTTGGATGGGTACCGGCTGGCGTGCCGGGCGTGACCTGAAACGCAAGGATATTGGCGGTAAAACCGGTACCACTAACAACTCAAAAGATGCCTGGTTCTCTGGCTACGGCCCGGATACCGTGACCTCCGTCTGGATTGGCTTCGATGACCATCGCCGCGACTTAGGCCGCAGCTCTGCATCAGGGGCCATATCAGATCAGATCTCTGGTGCTGAAGGTGGGGCGAAGAGTGCACAACCTGCATGGGATGACTTTATGAAAGCGGCCCTTGAAGGTTTGCCAGAAAAACCGGTTTCTCCACCGCCGGGTATTGTCAGCGTAGTGATTGATAAGCAGACGGGTAAGTTATCCAGTGGCGGACCAGGCAGTCGTTCAGAGTACTTTATCGAGGGGACACAACCCACCGAGTATTCAGTACATGAAGCAGGGACGACTCTAATGGATAACGGGCAGACTCACGAGTTGTTCTGATGGAGTTGTTCTGTAAACGCTGATGGCCTGAGTATCAAGACGGAGCAGCGCCAATAAAAAAGCCGGGAGCTCGTAACAGAGTCCCGGCTTTTTTATCTCTGACCATTACTTATTAAGAAATGCCTGAGCCAGAAAAAGGGCACTAACATTACGGGCCTCGCGAAAATCAGGCTCATCCAGCAGTGCCATCATATTGGCGATCGGCCAGCGGACTTGTGGCAGGGGTTCCGGCTCGTCACCCTCCAGACTTTGTGGATAGAGGTTATGAGCAATAACAATATTCATTTTGCTAGAGAAATAGGACGGAGCCATCGTCAGCTTACTGAGATAATCAAAGCTTTTAGCACCAAAGCCAACCTCTTCCATCAGTTCACGATTCGCCGCCTCCAGCACACCTTCGCCCGGATCAATCAACCCTTTGGGGAAGCCCAGCTCATACTCTTCAATACCCACGGCATATTCACGAATCAGCAGGAGATCATCGCCAATAATCGGCACTATCATCACCGCTTCACGGTTTGATGGCCGCATTCGTTCATAAACGCGTTGTACGCCATTACTGAACTCCAGATCCACCGCTTCAACAGTAAACAAGCGGGAGTGGGCAACCGTTTCTATTTTAAGAATTTTAGGTTTTTGCAGGTGTTTCATGATAGCCCCAATTTAAATACTCACCGCCTATCGGACTTACATCAGGATAACCAGAGCTATTTTATGGTTACTTAGTAAGCCACTTTTTGCCGATAACGATTAACCCAACACTTTATACTGGAATTTATTAGAACTTGATCACATTGTGCGTTAGTGAGAACCTTTATCGCAATCTCAGTTAGATATAATTTACCTGTTTTTAACATGACGTCGAGTTTAGTCAAGATTCAACCGGTTAAATTTCATCCTACCCTCACTCAACACACGTTAAAAAATGTGTTTGAAAATAGGATTATGCTGATATTACCGCTGTTTTAGCCTTGCTATCCTTATCAATCTACGGGCAGTTTAAGAGCACTTGCATTAGGTTTTTTGATGAATAATAGCGTGTAAAATGCTAGTTCACTGAATGACTCTGTTATATGCCTTGGTACTGTTTTTACGCATAATATGCATTCTTTCATAGAGTTGACGTAAGTCAGAGGCGCTCGGATGGGGATGGGATGAGCACAATAGTCTTAATATTGGCCTTACTGTTGACCAGTCTGATCGCGGTAGGTTTGTTATGGTGGTTCCGATTCCGCCACCCCGCCCCCGTAACTGCAATACTGCCGTTCGCTAAACCTATTCACCGTAAACTCACCGCGGAAGAACGGGTTAATATTGAGAATTATCTGCTCGGTCAGCAAGAGAAGCTCGGATTCAAATCCCAGTCAACTTTTGACACCCGCACACTGACGAACAGCAATCTTGCGCCAGCAAAGCTGACTCTAACTCCACAAAGCGAAAATGTTTATTCGGTTACCCGCGCCATCACCCGCTACGGCGTGGCGAGTGACGAACCCAATAAATGGCGTTATTACCTTGATTCGATTGAAGTTCACCTACCGGCTTCGTGGGAACAATATATCGCTCAGGATAATGACGTAGAACTTATCCAAACGCAGACGATTCCTTTGGTGATCTCCCTTAATGGGCATACGCTTAAAAATCACCAGGCTGAGAATAGCTACCAGCCTATCTTGCCTTCTCCAGCGCAAAATGCCTCAATCCGCAAAGCGGACAGCGAACATATAGAGCTGTTGAATATCCGCAAGGAAACACCCGAAGAATATGCCTTACATGGTGCTAATGGCTTAAAAGAAGCCGCTGCGATCTGTCTGGCATTGTTATTACTGTTTTTCGCACTCACCGGTCCGGCGGTTACACTGCCCTGGCTGATTATTGTGGCGATAACGTTAACCGGTTGGGCATGCTGGAATATGTTCCGCCCGTTATCTGAAAAAGATTTGCGTGAAGTCCATTGCTTGAGCGGTACGCCAAAGCGCTGGGGGCTGTTTGGTGAATCGAACCAAGGGCAGATGAATAACATCTCGCTCGGGATTGTCGACCTGATTTATCCGGCCCATTGGGGGCCCTATTTTGCTCATGACCTGGGCAAGAAAACCAACATTGATATCTATCTCAACCGTCAGGTCGTGCGTCAGGGGCCTTTTTTATCCCTGCATGACGAAATGAAACATTTCCCGTTACAGCGCTGGGGGAAAAACCTGACGCTTATTGCCGGCTCACTGTTAATAATGGTGTTATTGCTAATCTATGTGCCGCTCAGCTTGCCATTGAAATTGAGTATTGCCTGGTTGCAAGGCGCACAAAGCCAGCAAGTTACTAGTGTTGAAGCTCTGGATAAAATGCCTCTGCGCATCGGCGATATGCTGAAAGCTCAGGGTACCGGTATGTGTTATGTCCCGCCGAATACTCAAAATCCGCATAGTTTTGTTTTTACGCCGTTTGATTGTTCTGGGATCTATTGGAATAACGCAGCACCACTGCCACAACCTGAATCTGACACCATTGAAAAAGCCGCCGCACTGGTGGCAACAGTCAATCAGCAGTTGCATCCGCAAGGTACTGGTGCCAACGTCAACCCACAGTTGGCAACCGCCATTGAAAAATCTGGCATGATTTTACTGAATGATTTTGCAGATATCGTTTTAAAAACACAGGCATTATGCGGTGGAGATAGCGACTGTGTCCGCCTGAAAAATGCCTTGGTTAACTTAGGTAATGCCAAGAATTGGCCGGGGCTGGTTAAACGAGCACAATCTGGCACATTGAAAGGGATGAATGTGCTGTTGCGCCCAGTCAGTGCCGATACCCTGGAAAGTCTGGTTAAAACCGCTACCTCATCGTTTGTTTATCGTGAAACGCATTTGGCAACTGAAGCATTAAATAGCCCGCCGCCGGGTGGCTTCTTGCTAACCAGTGATGAAGGTAAGCAGTTAGTTAATCACCCTGCCCCTGCCGTCCCCATGTTTGATTACAGCGCACTGGAGCAGTGGCGGGAATTACAACGGCTCTCCGGGCTGCTACTTAATACTCAGTTTAAGGCAGAAGGCATCATTACCAATATCACCATTGATGCCAATGGCACACGGCATATCGCGCTACACAGTGAGCCGGATATCGTCACACTCGGCCGCTATCTGGGTACCAGCCTATTGCTGCTAATACTGATTGCCTGTCTGGCCGTGAATATCACTTTATTAATTCAACGGATACTACGAAACCGTAACCGGATGGATAATATTCAACGCTATTATGATAATTGTTTTAACCAAACCCTCACTCCCGCGCCTTTCCTGCGTTAGCTTTCTTTCAGGCCATATCATTCATCTCTGGCTGGCTCTGTAACTTTGATATGCTAGGCTAACTTTATCTGTGGCTGTTATCGGGACATCACCCTGATGGCGCTGGTATTCGTTGTAACCCGTATTATTTGTTTGCATAAAAATAATGTGATTGTGGAGCCGCTATGCCCCCAGAATTTAATTGGCAAGAGATTGATACCGTGCTGTTGGACATGGATGGCACCCTGTTGGATTTGGAGTTCGATAGCCATTTCTGGCTAAAGCAGGTGCCGGAAACCCTTAGCCAACACCGAGGGATCCCGCTGGAGCAGGCCCACAAAATTATTCATGATGAATACTTGGCAGTGCAACATACCTTAAACTGGTATTGCTTCGATTATTGGAGTGAACGGTTGGACTTAGATATTTACGCCATGACCACGGCTGCGGGTAACCGGGTTCGTCTGCGCCAGGATACTGAGCCGTTTTTGTCCAGTTTACGCCAGCAAGGGTTACAAACCATTTTGCTCACCAACGCCCATCCACACAGTCTGGCAGTCAAAATTGAGCATACTGCACTTGACCAGCACCTTGATTTATTACTTTCCACCCATACATTTGGTTATCCGAAGGAAGATCAACGACTGTGGCAAGCTGTCGCGCAGCATACCGGGCTGAATCCGGCCAGAACCTTATTCGTCGATGACAGTGAAACGATTCTGGATGCCGCGCGCACATTCGGTATCCGCTACTGTCTGGGTATAGAAAACCCGGATTCCAGTTGTGCTGACAAAGCATTTCACAGCCACCCTGCAATCAATGATTACCGTAAGCTATTACCCGCGCTACAGTTACGTGGTGACTAAAAAGATGTTTAGCCCTATAGCCTAAATAATTCGCGTTGCAACAAGGCGACCAACACGCATGCGACGTGAAATATGACGGAGATAACAGGCAGGAGTATTCATGAAGGATAAAGCAGTTTCTGACGAATCGGTTCGGCTGGATAAATGGCTTTGGGCAGCCCGGTTTTATAAAACCAGAGCAATCGCCCGGGAAATGGTGGATGGCGGTAAAGTCCACTACAACGGCCAGCGCGGTAAACCGAGCAAGTTGGTTGAACTCAATGCTGAAATCCGCCTGCGTCAGGGCAATGATGAACGCACGGTGCGGGTATTGGCATTACACGGTCAACGCCGTGGTGCAAGCGAAGCACAGGCATTGTATGAAGAGACTGAAGCCAGTATTGCCAATCGCGATAAGGTGGCACAGGCGCGTAAACTGAATGCCCTGACCATGCCACATCCTGACCGACGGCCGGATAAAAAAGAGCGTCGCAACCTGATCAAATTTAAACAAGGCGAGTCTGAGTAAACCCTATAGATTTCAACATGCAGGACGGCAGCCCACACACCTGCAACTTGAAAGATGACGGCTTTGCTTGCAGCCAGAAAGAGAGAAAACTATGTCTAATCACGACCAATTACACCGCTATCTGTTTGCTAACCATGCTGTGCGCGGTGAGCTGGTTTCAGTCAATGAAACCTACCAGCAAGTATTAGCCAATCATGATTACCCACCAGCGGTACAAAAACTGTTGGGTGAGATGTTGGTCGCAACCAGTTTACTGACCGCCACGCTCAAGTTTGATGGTGATATTACCGTGCAGTTACAAGGAGGGGATGGCCCATTGTCACTGGCAGTGATTAACGGTAATAACCAGCAGCAGATGCGGGGTGTCGCCCGCTTTAAAGGTGAAATCAGCGATGAAAGCACACTGAAAGAGATGGTCGGCAACGGCTATCTGGTTATCACTATCACCCCGGCAAAGGGCGAGCGCTATCAGGGTGTGGTCGCACTGGAAGGGGAGACTATCGCCGCCTGTCTGGAAAATTACTTTATGCAGTCGGAACAATTACCAACACGCCTGTTTATTCGTACCGGCAGTGTGGAAGGTAAAGCCGCTGCGGGCGGGATGTTGCTGCAAGTGTTACCAGCCGAAGAGCGCAATGAAGATGAGTTTGATCACCTGGCACAGCTTACCACTACCATCAAAGCTGAGGAGCTATTTACGCTGCCAGCGAATGAAGTGCTGTATCGTTTATATCATCAGGAAGAAGTGACGTTATATGAGCCGCAAAACGTCAGTTTCTGCTGCACCTGTTCCCGCGAGCGTTGTGCTGATGCATTAGTCACACTGTCGGAAGATGACATCACCGAAATGCTGGAACAAGATGGCAATATTGATATGCATTGTGAGTATTGCGGCAATCACTACCTGTTTGATGCCGTTGATATCGCCTCATTAAAGAGTGGTAACAGCACTTCCTCAGAACAAATTCATTAATAAGCATAATGATTGGTTGGGTGCTGACTCGTGCCCAGCTATTTCTTCTGGCGTTTCATACTTGCGACAATCCGTGTCCTATCTCTCATAACCTAGCGAAAAATAGGTCATATGTTGAAATATTTGATAGCTATCGCTGTTAATCAGAGATGAGGATTTACAATCGCTGGTAGAAAATTGACGATCCAGGAGTTATGACATGAGTGTTAAAGGAATTACCCCGCAGGAGCTCGCCGCCTATGGCATCCATAACGTCAGCGAGATTGTTTACAACCCAAGCTATGATTTACTGTTCCAGGAAGAGACCAAACCCACGCTTGAAGGATACGAGCGCGGAATCCTCACCACCACAGGAGCAATAGCGGTAGATACCGGGATTTTTACCGGCCGCTCGCCAAAAGATAAATATATTGTCCGCGATGCCATCACTCAAGATACCGTGTGGTGGGCCGATCAGGGCAAAGGCAAAAATGATAACAAGCCACTGAGTCAGGAAACCTGGAGCCACTTGAAAGGGTTGGTAACCGAGCAACTGTCCGGTAAGCGTCTGTTTGTTGTTGATACTTTCTGCGGTGCTAACGCCGATACTCGCCTGCAAGTTCGCTTTGTCACTGAAGTCGCGTGGCAGGCTCATTTTGTCAAAAACATGTTTATCCGCCCATCAGACGAAGAACTGGCCCATTTCGAGCCTGATTTTATCGTCATGAATGGCGCTAAATGCACCAACCCAGACTGGAAAGAGCAAGGTCTGAATTCCGAGAACTTTGTTGCCTTTAACCTGACAGAACGTATGCAGCTCATTGGCGGCACATGGTATGGCGGCGAAATGAAGAAAGGTATGTTCTCGATGATGAACTACCTGCTGCCACTGAAAGGCATTGCTTCCATGCACTGCTCGGCCAACGTCGGCGAGAAAGGCGATGTGGCTATCTTCTTCGGTCTGTCTGGTACCGGTAAAACCACGCTGTCGACTGATCCGAAACGTAAGTTGATTGGTGATGACGAACATGGTTGGGATGATGACGGCGTATTTAACTTTGAAGGTGGCTGCTACGCCAAAACCATCAAGTTATCTGAAGAGGCAGAACCGGATATTTATCATGCTATTAAGCGTGATGCCTTGCTGGAGAACGTGGTAGTACTGGCCGATGGTACCGTTGATTTCAATGATGGTTCCAAAACGGAAAACACCCGTGTTTCTTACCCGATCTATCACATTGAAAATATCGTTAAACCGGTTTCTAAAGCGGGTCATGCCACTAAGGTTATCTTCCTGACTGCTGATGCCTTTGGTGTATTGCCACCAGTATCACGCCTGACAGCAAATCAAACCCAGTATCACTTCCTGTCTGGCTTCACCGCTAAACTGGCTGGTACTGAGCGCGGTGTAACTGAGCCAACACCGACCTTCTCAGCCTGTTTTGGTGCAGCTTTCCTGTCGCTGCATCCAACACAATATGCAGAAGTGCTGGTTAAACGTATGCAAGCGGTGGGCGCACAAGCCTATCTGGTCAATACTGGCTGGAATGGCACTGGCAAACGTATTTCCATCAAGGATACCCGTGGCATCATTGACGCCATTCTGAACGGTGAGATTGATAAAGCAGAAACCTTCACTCTGCCAATCTTTGATCTGGCGGTGCCAACAGCATTACCGGGCGTGAACCCAGAGATCCTCGATCCTCGTGACACTTACGCTGATGTGGCACAGTGGCAAGAGAAAGCCGAAGATCTGGCGAAGCGTTTTACCACTAACTTTGATAAGTATACTGATACCCCAGCAGGTGCTGCATTGGTTAGCGCAGGGCCAAAGCTCTAAGTTAGCGTTGATTTTGTAATGATTATGGAAGGGACACATTTGTGTCCCTTTTGTTTTTCGCCAATCAAAAATGGATTAGATCAGGTTTGGTGGATGAGTGATCGGGGTCGGGTGTTCATTATTAGTTGTTCAGTGATCCGGGTCGGGTCGAGTGTTTATTATTAGTTGTTTAGTGATCCGGGTCGGTTGATATGAGTTCAGTGATTAACTTGTCTCCGTTGCCTCAACCGCCAAAGGGTGCGGGCGCGCACCCTTGTGGAATCCCGCGCTTCGCACGTATCGCCTGCCCACTGCGTGGGTTCCCTCACTCATCGTTTCGGCTCACGGACCGCCGTGATTCGCTCCTGCTCAAGCACGGCTCGCTCGGCTTCCCTGCCTCGCGTCCTACCTTCACTCTTCATTCGGCAGCTCAAATGTGCTTTGAAAGTCAAAAGAGGAAATCAACAGCAAAAAATGATGGTTTTGACGTTGAGCGCAATCAGGAATATTGCCGACAAGGAATGAGGGTAGAGTGAGCGGGCATGGACGCCCGCGAAAAGCGCGCTTGAGCAGGAGCGAATCGCGCTGGCTCGTCAGCCCGAAAGACGTAGGCGGTTTACCCGTAGGGCAATATTTCGCGCAAGCCGCAGGTGCAGGAGGGCCGGCTTGCCCTCCTGCTCGGTTGAGGCTACGGAGGTAAATTAGGCACTTAACTCATATCAACCGAAACCTGATCCGACCCCACCATAACCGAACCTGACCACTAAACTCATATCAACCGAACCTGATCACCATACTAAATAACCAAAATAAAACTCACACTACCGCCGGTGGCTTCGCCTTCATATCTAACGGCAACGGAATATACGCCCGGATCCGTAAACCGCCTCGCTCACTGGTACCGATATCCAACGAACCGGCGTGGGCATCAATAATCCGCTGCACAATCGCCAAGCCCAGTCCAGTACCACTGGTACTCCGCGCGCTATCGCCACGCACAAAAGGCTGGAACAGATGCTTCAAATCTTCAGGCTTGATACCAGGGCCGTCATCCTCAACCTGGAACCACGCACGCTGTAGCTCAGTGCCACTACTGACTTTTATCCAGCCATTACCGTAACGCGCCGCATTCACCACCATATTGGCCAACGCACGCTTAATCGATAACGGATGGATATCCACCAGCACTTCACCTGCACACAAATCAGTCTCGATTACCCGCTCATAACCACTTTCAGCCGCGATCACTTCACCGAGTACGGCATTCAAATCACTCGACTCTGTCGGCATCTCCTGCCCGGTACGTAGATAATCGATAAATTGCTCAATAATGGCGTTGCACTCTTCGATATCTTTATTGATTGACTCAGAAAGGTATCCATCGGCTTCACTCATCATTTCAGTCGCCAAACGAATACGGGTCAACGGCGTGCGTAAATCATGGCTAACCCCAGCCATCAGCAAGGTCCGATCATCCGCCAACAACTTCACGCCGGCGGCCATTTGGTTAAATGCCCGGGTAACCGAACGCACCTCTGACGCACCATACTCCCGTAGCGGTGGCGGAATAATCCCTTTACCCACCTGCAAAGCGGCATGCTCCAGCTCAACTAATGGCCGATTCTGAATACGGATAAACAGCCAGGCTCCCCCTACAGCCAATAACATAATTGCCAGGGTATAACGGAACAGTGGCGAGAAATCGCCCTGATGGATCTCAGTTAATGGCACTCGTACCCAAATATCCGGCGATAACCACGTCTTTAGCCAGACAACAGGGGAGTTTTTATTAACTTCGACCCGAACATCGGTTGGCCCACCCAATTGTTGGGCCATTTGATCACTGAGAAATTTGTAATGCTGTGCCCAACGCAGGCCACTTTCCTCCGCCGCAGCATTGGTATAAAGCGAAATCCCCAATTCACGGTAAATCTCACGCCGAAACGCCGGCGGGACTTCAAGTAGCGTGCCATCTTCCAATTGCAGCCGGTCAGTCATCAGCATACGAACTTCATACGCCAACACTTTGTTAAACTGCTGCAAACTGGGCAAAATGGCGAAATTCAGCACCACCAAATACGTGGTGACCAGACTGACGAACAGCAAGGTCACAATCAGTAATAAGGTTCGGGCAAATGAGCTACGTGGAGAAAAGCGCCATCGCCTCATGCTTTACTGCCGTCCGGTACAAATACGTAGCCCAAGCCCCATACAGTTTGGATATAGCGCGGATGCGCCGGATCTTCCTCGACCATACGCCGCAGACGTGAAATCTGTACGTCGATGGAACGCTCCATCGCACTGTATTCGCGACCTCGGGCCAGATTCATCAGCTTATCGCGTGACAACGGCTCACGTGGATGACTCACCAAGGCTTTCAGCACCGCAAACTCACCGCTAGTCAGTGGCATAGGCTCATCTTCACGAAACATCTCGCGCGTGCCTAAATTGAGTTTGAACTTACCAAACGCAATCACTGCTTCTTCCTGTGAAGGTGCACCCGGTAGCTCGTTAGCCTGACGGCGTAACACCGCACGAATACGGGCCAGTAACTCTCGGGGGTTGAATGGCTTAGGAATATAATCGTCAGCACCAATTTCCAATCCGACGATACGGTCAACTTCCTCACCCTTAGCCGTCACCATAATGATCGGCATCGGGTTACTTTGGCTACGCAGACGGCGGCAGATAGATAGACCATCTTCACCCGGTAACATCAGATCAAGCACCATCAGGTGGAAAGACTCACGGGTCAGCAAGCGATCCATCTGTTCAGCATTGGCAACGCTGCGCACCTGGAAACCTTGCTCTGTTAGGTAACGTTCCAACAGCGCGCGCAGGCGCATATCGTCATCAACGACCAGAATCTTGTGATTCTCTTGCATTTTATTACTCCCAAAGGCCGTATTGCTCGAACCTGTACATTGTTAAAAAAACTTACTTTATACCCTAAATAATTCGAGTCGCAGGAAGGCGGCAACTGAGCGAGCCCTCGGTCACTTACATGAGTCAGTGACGGAGGGTGAACGAAGGAAGCCAACACACATGCAGCTTGAAGTATGACGTGTATAACAGACAGCTTTTTATGGTATACATTCTAGTCGAAATTGTTACAAAGCTTATTGTTGTGCCTAATTATCAACACTTTCGTCAAATGGGCGGTAGCGGATCTCTAATATCCAGTAGGTTGCTTCACCATTTGGTGTCTGAACCGTCACCTCATCCTCCACCTGCTTGCCAATTAAGGCACGGGCAACCGGTGAATCGATAGAAATCCATTTTTTTGCCGGATCAAACTCATCCGGCCCAACCAGGCGAAAGATGCGCTGCTCTTCTAATTCATTTTCTACCCGCACCCAGGCACCAAAAAAGACTTTTCCTTCCTGACGCGGGTCAGGGTCGACAACTTTCAGCACCTCAAGGCGTTTGGTCAAAAAGCGTACCCGGCGATCAATCTCTCGTAGCCGCTTCTTACCATAGATATATTCAGCGTTTTCCGAACGGTCACCCATTGCTGCGGCTTCAGACACCGCCTGTGTTACCACCGGGCGCTCTTCCCGCCACAGATAATGCAATTCACGATCCAGCGCCTGCCAGCCTTCGCGGGTAATGTAATTACTTTTCGCCATATAATTATCCCTTTGGCATTGATGCTTCTACTATACCCTAACTTTTTACCGATAAGTCCACGTTACCTCAAGCTCTGCTGCCGCTCTACTGGCAATTTATCCGGGCAATCCGTATAACTATCTTCTGCCATTTTTCCTACTCACTATCAGACTTGACATCAGACTTATGAATGAACAACTGAGCAGCATTATTGCAAGCGAACTACAGGCGCGGCCGGAGCAAGTTATCTCTGCTATCCGCCTGCTTGATGAAGGTAATACCGTGCCGTTTATTTCGCGGTATCGTAAGGAAGTTACCGGCGGGTTGGATGATACCCAGTTGCGCCAGTTGGAAAGTCGTTTGGGCTATCTGCGTGAACTCGAAGAGCGCCGCCAAACCATTCTTAAATCAATTGAAGAAAGGGGCAAGCTCACTGAGCAGTTGGCCGGTGCCATCAATGGCACCATGAGTAAAACTGAGCTTGAAGATTTATATCTCCCTTATAAACCGAAGCGCCGCACCCGTGGTCAGATTGCGATTGAAGCCGGTCTGGAACCATTGGCGGACAGTTTATGGCATGACCCACAGCAAGAGCCAGAACAGGTTGCTCTCGCTTATGTTGATGCCGATAAAGGTGTTGCAGATACGAAAGCGGCACTGGATGGTGCACGCTATATCCTGATGGAGCGCTTTGCAGAAGATGCAACCCTACTGGCGAAAGTGCGCCAGTATTTGTGGAAAAATGCCCATTTGGTAGCAAAAGTGGTGGAAGGCAAAGAGCAGGAAGGCGCTAAATTCCGCGATTACTTTGACAGCCACGAACCTATCGCCCAAGTCCCTTCTCACCGCGCACTGGCAATGTTCCGTGGACGTAATGAAGGTGTGCTGCAACTGGCGCTAAATCCGGATCCGCAGTTTGACGAACCGCCGCGCGAAAGTCAGGGCGAGCAGATAATTATTAACCATCTCGACCTGCGGCTGAATAATGCGCCAGCAGACGGTTGGCGCAAAGCGGTGGTCAACTGGACCTGGCGTATCAAAGTGCTGATGCATCTGGAAACCGAGCTGATGAGTACCCTGCGCGAACGAGCCGAAGATGAAGCAATCAACGTATTCGCCCGTAACATGCAAGATCTGTTGATGGCAGCCCCTGCCGGCATGCGCGCCACCATGGGCCTTGATCCGGGCCTGCGGACTGGGGTGAAAGTGGCGATAGTGGACGCTACCGGCAAGCTGGTTGCCTTTGATACCATCTACCCTCATACCGGGCAGGCTGCTAAAGCCGCCGCCGTGGTGGCCGCCCTATGCATCAAGCATCAGGTTGAACTGGTGGCTATCGGGAATGGTACGGCATCGCGGGAAACCGAGCGTTTCTTTGTCGAGCTACAGCAACAGTATCCGGCAGTCACCGCGCAAAAAGTGATTGTCAGCGAAGCTGGAGCCTCGGTTTACTCCGCCTCGGAGTTGGCGGCGCTGGAGTTCCCAGATCTGGATGTCTCCATCCGTGGTGCAGTGTCTATTGCCCGGCGGTTACAAGATCCACTGGCTGAACTGGTAAAAATTGACCCGAAATCTATCGGGGTCGGCCAGTATCAACATGATGTTAGCCAAAGCCAACTGGCGAAAAAGCTGGATGCGGTAGTGGAAGACTGCGTAAACGCCGTGGGTGTGGATTTAAACACCGCGTCGGTGCCGTTACTGACCCGGGTTGCGGGTTTAACCCGCATGATGGCGCAAAACATTGTTAGCTGGCGTGATGAGAATGGCCGCTTCCATAACCGTGAGCAATTGCTCAAAGTCAGCCGCCTCGGGCCGAAAGCCTTCGAGCAGTGTGCCGGCTTCCTGCGTATCAATCATGGCAATAACCCGCTGGACGCATCAACCGTGCATCCAGAAGCCTACCCGATTGTTGAGCACATTTTGGCTGCAACTGAACAGGCATTGCAGGACCTAATGGGTAATGCTACCGCGCTGCGTAATCTTAATGCGCGTGATTTCACCACCGAGCAATTTGGTGTCCCGACGGTCACCGATATTCTACGCGAGTTAGAAAAGCCAGGCCGTGACCCACGCCCTGAGTTCAAAACCGCAACCTTCGCTGAAGGTGTAGAGACGCTCAATGACCTGACTCCGGGCATGATCCTCGAAGGCTCGGTCACTAACGTGACCAACTTTGGTGCCTTTGTTGATATTGGTGTTCATCAGGATGGTTTGGTACATATTTCATCACTGGCGGATAAGTTTGTCGATGACCCACATAAGGTGGTGAAAGCCGGGGATATCGTCAAAGTGAAAGTCATGGAAGTGGATTTGCAACGCAAGCGCATTGCCCTGACCATGCGCCTTGATGAACAGCCTGGTGAAGGCGGCTCGCGTCGTGGTAACAATGGCGCTAATAGTGCGAATAGCAGCGCCAATGGTCGTAATGACAATCGTGGTGCCAGCCAGCCTCGTAACAGCAATGATGCGAACAGTCGCCCAGCAGCCAAGGGCCGGGCAGACAGTAATTCTGGTAGCAACAGCGCCATGAGTGATGCACTGGCGGCGGCATTTAAAAAACGCTGATATCTCTACTCAGGGCCACGTTGGTGGCCCTTTTTTCATTTACGTTTTTGTTTCAAATTATCGCGACATCTTTAATATTTCCTCTCATATCCTTTTCTTCTATAAAGCTGAAGATTTATCTTTTAAATTAATTAGCACGCGATTCTTTTCTGCTGCGAAATGACGTTTACATCATGATTAAATCGGCGTTAATTTAACAATCTATTTAACATGAGGGTTAATTTCGTCAATTATTCACTCTAATTTATAAATAATTATGAAGACATTCTGTGAGTTAATTAAAATCCGAATGTTATTTTATTAAAATGTGAGTGAATTAATTATGTTAACAATCGGTATTTAACTGCCCTAACAGGGCATAATGGAAACATTCAGTTAACTGATTTAACTCATTATTTTCATTTGCGATTATGTTAATTTGATGGTAAAACAAGCATAAATAAAAATCAGACTCATTAATTATACCCTAAATAATTCGAGTTTCAGGAAGGCGGCAAGCGAGATAATCCCGATAAGCTTACATGAGTAAGTGATTCGGGTTAGTGAGCGTAGCCAACACACAGGCAGATGGAAGTATGACGGGTATATAAAAATGAAATAGTAACGAATACTTACCTTTGAGTATTTCACCTTAGTTGAATATGAAAACGATTCTTACTATTATTATTTTATCTATTACCTTTTAGAGTCGTATCACTCTGAATTTTGGTACGCCAATAACGTAATAACAAGAGGCACCTATGCATCTTATCCCGCAGCGTTCCTATAAAATTGTTGGTTTCTCGCCTGAAATCAGCCCGGCTTACCGGCAGAAATTATTGTCACTGGGTATGCTGCCCGGCTCTTCGTTTAATGTTGTCCGCCTCGCGCCATTAGGTGACCCCATTCAGATAGAGACCCGCCGCGTCAGTCTGGTGCTACGGAAAAAAGACTTAGATCTGCTTACGCTGGACTTGCAACCCTAATATTGCGGGTCAACATCCTATTTTGGCTGCCGGGCTGCGTGTCAAAGCCCCCCTGCGTAGTCTGATTTTAATTTACTAATATCACGTTGGATCATGAAAGCACTCACAATCGGCCTGATCGGCAATCCCAATGCAGGTAAAACCACCCTTTTTAACCAGTTAACCGGTGCCCGCCAACGGGTGGGGAACTGGGCCGGGGTTACGGTGGAGCGCAAAGAAGGCCATTTCACTACCGCGCAACATCAAGTGACATTGGTTGACCTGCCGGGAACCTACTCCCTGACCACCATTTCTGAGCAAACCTCGCTGGATGAGCAAATTGCTTGTCACTACATTCTAAGTGGTGAAGCTGACCTGCTGATTAATGTCATTGATGCGGTGAATCTGGAGCGCAATCTCTACCTGACACTGCAACTGGTTGAATTGGGTATTCCCTGTATTGTGGCGCTCAATATGTTGGATATTGCCAAAAGCCAACATATCGATATTGATATCAAGGCATTATCTCAGCAGTTAGGTTGCCCGGTTATTCCGCTGGTCTCCACTCGCGGGCAGGGTATCAATGAATTAAAAAGCAGTATTGATGAACTTCAGCCAATTCCCTTTAAGGCTTTGGTTAACTACCCGCCAGTGCTGCTCAGTGAAGTAGATAAGTTGGTACAGGCCATGCCTGAGTCCTGGCCGGTACAGCAGCGCCGTTGGCTGGCACTGCAAATATTGGAAGGTGATATCTATAGCCTGGCACGTGCAGGCATAGCGCCCTCAATCGTGGCGCTAGCGCGTGAAAATCTGCGAGCAAGCCAACACGAAGATCCCGAGCTGGTGATAGCCGATGCCCGCTATCAAAGTATTGCCCGCATCTGTGATGTGGTCGGTAACTCGCAGCAAGCGGAACCGAACCGCCTGACACAAGCGCTTGATAAAGTGATCCTTAATCGCTGGTTAGGTGTCCCGATCTTTCTGTTTGTCATGTATTTAATGTTTGTCTTAGCCATCAATATCGGTGGGGCGTTGCAACCCATATTTGATATCGGCTCTGCGGCTATCTTTATTCAGGGGTTGCAATGGGTGGGTTATACGCTGCATTTCCCACAGTGGTTAACCATCTTCCTCGCTCAAGGCGTGGGGGGCGGGATTAATACCGTGCTGCCGTTGGTGCCACAAATTGGCATGATGTACCTGTTTCTCTCCTTTTTGGAAGACTCCGGTTATATGGCCCGAGCCGCATTTGTTATGGACCGGCTGATGCAGGCGCTGGGGTTACCGGGTAAATCCTTCGTACCACTGATTGTCGGTTTCGGCTGTAATGTGCCCTCGATCATGGGTGCACGAACACTGGATGCGCAACGCGAACGCCTGATAACCATCATGATGGCACCCTTTATGTCCTGTGGCGCACGGCTGGCGATTTTTGCCGTCTTCGCGGCGGCATTCTTCGGTCAGGATGGGGCCAGTATCGTTTTCTCTCTTTATCTATTGGGTATCGCGGTCGCCATCCTCACTGGGCTGGTGCTGAAATACACCATTATGCGTGGCGAAGCCTCACCCTTTGTGATGGAACTGCCGGTTTATCATGTGCCCCATCTAAAGAGTTTATTATTGCAAACCTGGCAACGGTTAAAAGGTTTTGTCCTGCGCGCAGGGAAAGTGATTGTCATTGCCAGTATCTTCATCGGCGGCCTGAACAGCTTCTCTTTCAGTGGCAAACCGGTAGATAGCATCAATGACTCAGCACTGGCCTCAGTCAGTAAAGTGCTGACGCCACTGCTGGCACCCATGGGTGTTCATGGCGATAACTGGCAGGCAACCGTGGGGTTAGTGACCGGCGCCATGGCAAAAGAAGTGGTGGTAGGGACACTCAATACTCTCTATACCGCAGAGCAGATTAAGAATGAACCCTTTGATGCCGAGAGCTTCAACTTACCGGGCGAATTGGTCGGGGCGGTTAAAACTACCTGGCAGGGCTTAAAAGATACTTTTAGCCTTAGCGTGTTATCCAATCCCATTGAAGCCAGCAAAGGTGATGGTGAAATGGCAGCCGGTTCGATGGGCATGATGAGCAGTAAATTCGGTTCCAGTATTGCTGCCTATAGCTACCTGATATTTGTGTTGCTCTATGTGCCCTGCGTCTCAGTCATGGGGGCTATCGCTCGGGAAACCAGCCGCGGCTGGATGACCTTCTCAATATTGTGGGGGTTAAATGTGGCCTACTCACTGGCAACCCTGTTCTACCAAGCCGCCACGTTTCACCAGCACCCGCAACAAAGCCTAATGATTATTGCGGTGGTTATGGTGATTAATGCATTGATCTTGTTTGGATTGCGCCGCGCGCGGAGCCGGGTAACTGTCAGGTTGCAAAACAGTAAACCTGCGAGCTGTTGTCAGAGTGCAAGCAATGATTGCCATTAACAAACCGCTTTTGTTACAACAGGAGGCATGATGGCGAGCCTACTCCAATTACGCGATGCCATCGCGCTCAGTGGTAGTGTGGGAGCGAGTCAACTAAGCCAGCAATTGGCAACACCTTTACCCCTGGTTGAGGCCATGCTAGAAAGGCTGACGGCAATGGGCAAGGTTGAACGCATTGAGCAAGATAATAGTGGGTGCCTGACGGGCAGTTGCAAGAGCTGCCCTGAAGGAAAAAATAAATGTAACACTGTGATTTATAAAATAAAAAATCATCATTAAGTCACAAAAAGAGATGCCCGATGGGCATCTCTGCCTTTTTATTACTTATAAACATCGGCATCAGCGTCAAATTTCTTCTTTTCACGCTCGGCGATGATCACATAATACTTACCGCCTTTCTCATCCGCCATTTTCGACAGCTCTTCTTTCACATCCATCGGCGATGTTGCCTGACCCGACGTGGTGATGGTGCCAATCTTCTCGTAATTCTTCGCTTCTTCTTTAGTAATTTCTTTCGCCGCCATCGCGCCAAAAGAAACCCCGGTCACAACCAGAGCAATAGCCAGATTTTTCAATAAATGCATACCGAATACCTCACAAGTGAAGGGTTAATGCGTATAAAAACAGTAAGAAAAACAAAGATGATATTGATTTAATTCAAGACAGTTGGCTGATGTTACGCCACGCGCAGTGGCCGCCCACACCTCTAAAGAAAAGGCTCTCCCCATGCCAGTGCGCGGGGATGCGCCAATTTGAACCTTCTTAATTATTAAGTAAATTTAATATTTAGCCATTAAATTACGCATTAAATTCCATTCATCTCTATGTGCTAAGGCCTTAAATCTGTGGCAGTTAGCTATTCCAGTGTGATTTTAGCGTCAACATGTGCTGAAAAATCTATAAGTAATTTTGAAAAATCATCAGGATGAGAAACAAAAGGGGCATGAGCTGCTCCCTTCATCACCACCGATTGACTCTGCGGCCAGGCACTATCTAATAACGAAGCCACTTTGCGCGGCACCAGCCCATCCAGATAACCATAAATGCGCAACAAAGGTAGAGTGCATTTGCCCAGTGCGGGTCGTAAATCTGCAGTACGCAGAATGTCTAGCCCGCCGATTAACACCTCCACCTCTGGCATCTGGTGTTGTAGCACCACCGCGTTCAATAAACGGGCATCCTGTCGTGCACTTTCCGTCCCCAAAGTTTGCAATGCCAGAAAACGCTCAACGGTACGCTGAAAATCCTCACTTAACTGTTGCTGAAAACCAGCCAAGACTTCCGGCCGAATCCCCGGCCATTCATCATGCGCAGTAAAACATGGCGAGGAGGAGACAGTTATCAGCCCACGCACGCGCTCTGGTTGAGTCAAAGCTATCTGACTGGCCACCAGCCCGCCCATCGACCAACCGAGCCACAAGGCGCGCGGTGGTGCTTGTTGTAAGACAATTGCCGCCATATCAGACAGTGGCATCGTACCAAAATCTTTGCTGCGCCCATAACCGGGGAGGTCCACCAAATGCAGACGAAAATGCGGCGCGAGTCTATCAATTATGCAATGCCAGACTTCGGCGTTCAGCCCCCATCCGTGCAGCAGCACAAGATCGCAATCACCTTCACCGCAGATGTTCCAATACAGTTGTTTCATACGTTAATATCCTGTTGCCTTAGCCGCGTCATACATCACTTATCAAGGAAGATAAACATGCTAACAATCGTCAGCCAGTGTTGGCTATGCCGGCAGCGGTTATATCATCCCAGGCATGGCATTTGTTGTTATTGCAACCAGCATTTACCTAAATTACCGCCCTGTTGCCCTCGCTGCGGCTTGCCCTGCACTAACCCGGCATTACCTTGTGGCCGCTGCCTTAACGCACCACCCCGCTGGGCGAGTATGACCTTTGTCAGTGATTATATTCCGCCCTTGAACGGGCTGATAAAAAAGTTCAAATTTAACGGCGTCACACCGTTGGCTCCGGTACTGGCCCGTTTATTATTGTTACGCTGGCTTGATGCCTACCGTCAGGGTAAGGTTATCAGGCCAGAAAGAATCATTAGTGTGCCTTTACACCGCAGGCGCTGTTGGCGGCGCGGCTATAACCAAACAGACCTGTTAGCACGGCCATTGGCACACTGGCTTGGCTGCCACTACAGTAATATGACGTTACAGCGAGTACGGGCTACACCACCGCAGCAGCGATTGAAAGCTACCGCGCGACGTAAAAATATGCGGGGGATATTTCGTTGTACACAGTCTCTTCGCGGCCAACATATTGCTCTGCTGGATGATGTCGTAACAACGGGCAGTACACTGAATGAGATTGCCGATCTACTCTGGTCCGAGGGGATTGCCTCATTACAGGTGTGGTGTATCTGCCGAACCTTGTAGTCACCCTAGCAATGGGCGTATTATAACCGACAAGAATAGTCAACTATTGAGCAGATGCCATGATCACAATAACAGACGCAGCACAATCTCATTTTGCCAAACTGTTGGCAAATCAAGAAGAAGGCACCCAAATCCGGGTATTTGTTATCAACCCCGGAACACCCACCGCTGAATGCGGCGTGTCTTACTGCCCACCGGATGCGGTCGAAGCAACAGATACTGTACTGAAATTTGAGCAGTTATCTGCCTATGTTGATGAAATGAGCAAGCCTTATTTGGACGACGCTGAAATCGATTTCGTCACTGACCAACTAGGCTCTCAACTTACCCTGAAAGCGCCTAATGCCAAAATGCGTAAAGTTGATGATACTGCACCATTGATGGAGCGGGTTGAATATGTTCTGCAATCGCAGATTAACCCGCAACTGGCCGGGCATGGTGGCCGTGTAACATTGATGGAGATCACACCAGATGCATTGGCTATCCTGCAATTCGGCGGTGGCTGTAACGGGTGCTCTATGGTTGATGTCACATTGAAAGAAGGCATCGAAAAAGAGCTGTTGCAGAAATTCCCAGAATTGAAAGGCGTGAGGGATTTGACCGAGCATCAACGCGGCGAGCATTCCTATTACTAATTATCCTGCGTCCTTGGCGCTACAGCGGTGTTAGCTTCGCTCGCTCACCCGAATCACTGACTGATGTCAGCTCATCGGGATTTGTTCGCTTGCTGCCTTGCTGTAACACCAATAACTTTGGCTAATAATTGAGCATTGCTATTACTAATTGTCCTGCGTCCTTAGTGCTACAGCGGTGTTAGCTTCGCTCGCTCACCCGAATCACTGACTGATGTCAGCTCATCGGGATTTGTTCGCTTGCTGCCTTGCTGTAACACCAATGAATAATATTGTTCTTAATGCTGACAAAACCAGATGACTCAATCTGGAGCGGCGAGGATAGGTAGAAGAGTAAAGCGTCCGCGCCAGGGATGGCGCGGCACGAGCCTACATCGACGTATTGATGGCGTCTTTACGATCTGCCTGTTCTCTCCGCCACGAGCACTTTATTGGCAGCCTACTGAGAGATTCCCTCCCTTATCATCCCGCCGACACATTCTTGCGCCGCTTATCCAAATCCTTCAATAAACGATTAACCTGACTGTCAGCAAACATCTCTTCCAAGGTCGAGGTCAATTTACGCCGCCAGTTCGGATATTCCTCACTGGTTCCGGGGATGTTTACCGGTGTCGCCATATCTAACCAATCTTCCGGTTGCAAACCCAGTAATGCGCTGGCGCTGTCAGCAACATAACGCTGTAATCCCCGGTTAAGGACTGGGCTCATCGAGAGGAGTGACGCTTTATGGCCTACCTTCTTTGGCACACAGTCATAGTGATGTAACCCTTCCAATAATCCTTGCTTGGCCCGTTCCCGATCAAGATAAAGCTGCTTCAATATCTGTTGGTCTGGATATAACCCCAGCTTATTCCCCAACGTCAGATCGTCACTTTGCCAATAGCCCCGTAAGGTCGGCAAGTCATGGGTCGTAATGGTGGCCATCGCCTGTGCCGGATAAGATTGTGGCGCACGGAAGGTATTCTCACTGTCATGCTCAAAATAGAGCACCTTATAGGAATACACCCCGCTGTCACGCAGCTTAGCCACAATCTCTACCGGTACCGTGCCTAAATCCTCGCCAATCACCATGCAGTGATGACGCTGACTTTCCAGCGCCAATATCGCCAATAGATCATCGACCGGATATTTAACATAAGCCCCCTGGGCGGCAGTCTGCCCGTAGGGAATCCACCACAGACGCAATAAGGCCATCACATGATCAATACGCAGAGCACCACAACTGGTCATATTAGCGCGCAGCAAATCGATAAAAGGCTGGTAGGCACGCGCAACCATGACGTGCGGGTCCATTGGTGGCAACCCCCAGTTCTGGCCCAGCGGCCCTAAAATATCAGGCGGAGCCCCTACTGAAGCTTTCAGACAATATAACTCGCGGTCACACCAGGTTTCAGCGCCACCTTCAGCCACACCAACAGCTAAATCACGGTACAAACCAATCGGCATTTTTCGTGTCTGGCTGTTGCGAAAACAGTTATCAAACTGAGTGGCGGCCAACCACTGTAACCATAGATAGAAGGTCACATCACTCGCGTATTCGCGGCAAAAATCAGCTACAGCACTGCTGTGCCCATCACGATATTTTTCTGGCCACACCGGCCAGCCCCACATCATTGGGTCTTGCGCACTTAAATGAGCATGTAGCGCATCAAAAGCTGCTTGTTGATGCAGACTACGACCGCCTTGTTCCACAAACTGGTGGAACGCCTGCATCCGTGCATCTTTTACTTTACGAGCAGTAAACAACGGGAAGGCCAAACGCAGCGCCATCAATTTCAGTTGCATAACTTGCGGATAATCAACCCACTCATTAGCCCGAATTTCAGCCAGCGTCTGTTGCGTTGCTGGTTGATGCCACCAGAGCTGCGCCGCTTCACTGTGCTGAAACTCATCCACGCGGTTCACGTCGATATAAACCACATTCAACCAGCGTCTTGAAGAGGGGCTATAGGGGCTAGCACTCTGTGGGTTAGCCGGATACAGCGCATGAATTGGATTCAAACCGATAAAGGCACCACCACGCTCGCCCACCTGTTCCAACATTTGGCTGAGATCACCAAAATCACCAATCCCCCAGTTGCGTTCGGAACGCAGGGTATAGAGCTGTACACAAGCGCCCCACAACTTTTTCCCTGCCAGCAACGCATCTGGCTCATAGCAACGTTTCGGTGCCACAATAATTGAACACTGCCACTGCTGTAACCCTTGTTCGAGAATCAAACGGTGATAACCCTGCGGCAGAGAAGATGGCAATGTCAGCGTCTTTTTTGCACTGATACGCCCCTGGTGCAACTCACCTTTTTCTGTCTGCAATTGCCAGTGATAATCGCCTGAACCCGCCATTGGTAGCTGCATTGGGCTACCAAAAGTAAATACTTTCACCACCGGTAGTGGTGTATTTTCTGTCGAGGTGTCCTGAGGCACCTGAGTGCGCCCCATGGCCGCCAACAACTGCTGCTTGGTTTCCGGCAAAATAGCCTGCGGCTTACCATGAGCATTAATGTAGCTGGCGGCTATCCCTGCCAGTGTCGCTGCTTGATCGAGCGATTTACGATCCATGCAGTCTTCTCCTTAACGTTTGGCTTGCCAAATCCGTGATTGGTAATCACGAATTGAACGGTCAGAACTGAACATCCCTACCCGGGCAGTGTTAAGAATGGTACGGCGGGTCCATTCATCCTTATCGCGGTACAGGGCATCAATTTGCTTCTGTGCCTGACAGTATGAGGCAAAATCAGCCAATACCAGATAAGGGTCACCCCCTTCCAACAGGCTATGCAACATCATGTCAAATGCGTGCTTATCACCTTGGCTGAACGCACCACTGGTCAGCTCATCCAGAATGCTTTTCAGGTGCGCGTCAGCTTTAAGATACTGCTGCGGCTTATAGCCTTTCGCCAAAATGGCTTTTACCTGCTCCACGGTGTTACCGAAAATAAAGATATTCTCGTCACCCACCTGCTCGGCAATCTCAACGTTAGCCCCATCGAGAGTGCCCACAGTCAATGCACCATTCAGTGCCAGTTTCATGTTGCCAGTACCAGAGGCTTCTTTACCGGCAGTTGAAATCTGCTCCGATACATCCGCCGCAGGAATCATCAATTCCGCGACTGAAACCCGATAATCGGGGATAAAGACCACTTTTAGGCGATCTTTGACGATCGGATCATTGTTGATCTTATCGGCGGCCTGATTGATCGCATAAATAATATTCTTAGCTAAATAATAACCAGGTGCAGCTTTGGCACCAAACAAGAACACCCGCGGCGCAATATCCAGATTCGGGTTGTCACGGATCTGGCGGTAGAGCGACAGAATATGTAACAGATTCAAATGCTGACGCTTATATTCATGCAACCGCTTAATCTGCACATCGAAGATGGCGTCTGGATTAATCACCAACCCCATAGTTCGCTTAACGTATTCAGCTAACTTAACTTTGTTGTCATATTTGATCTGCTGATAACGGCCCCTAAAAGCCTTATCTTCGGCATAAGACTCAAGCCCAGCTAATGCATCCAGATTATTCGCCCATTCCACTTTCAGCGTTTCATCAATCAGGCCAGATAATGCCGGATTACATTGCTTCAACCAACGGCGCGGCGTAATACCATTAGTAACATTATGGAATTTATTTGGCCATAATTGATAGTATTCAGGGAATAAGTCTTTGATAACCAGATCAGAATGCAGTTGCGCTACGCCGTTGACGGCAAAGCCGCTGACCACACACAGATTGGCCATTCTCACTTGCTTATTATGATGAACCGCCAGCTTGGCCCACACCGCTTCATCCCCAGGCCATTGCTTATCCACCACCTTTTTAAACTGCGCATTGATCTGCTTGATGATGACAAAATGGCGTGGCAACAAACTACGCACCAATTTTTCATCCCAACATTCAAGTGCTTCAGGCATCAACGTGTGGTTGGTATAGGCGAAGGTTTTACTGGTGATCGCCCACGCCGCATCCCAGCTTAGCTGATGCTCATCCAGCAGTACTCGCAGCATTTCAGGAATAGCGATAGTCGGGTGGGTATCATTCAGTTGAATAACTTCATAGTCAGGCAATTCAGCCAGTTTACGACCAGCCAGATGGTGCTTACGTAAAATATCCGCCACCGAGCAGGCGCATTGGAAGTATTGCTGCATCAGGCGCAGACGTTTGCCGGCCAGATGGTTATCGTTTGGATACAATACTTTGGTCAGTTTTTCTGCTTCAACGCCATTTTGTTCTGCCAGCAGGAACTTCCCATCATTAAAATTAGTTAAATCAAATGGATGTTGATGAGTAGCCTGCCACAGGCGCAACGGCTGTGTTACACCATTGCGAAAACCCAGCACCGGTAAATCCCAAGCTTCACCGCGCAAGGTGAAGGCCGGACGCCACACCTGGCGGCCATCAGCGAGTTTTTCTAACTTGCCAGCAAAGCCGACATCAACCGCCAACGCCGCATTATGGCGAAACCACGGATAACTCTCGCGCTGCCAGTTGTCCGGGGCTTCCTGTTGTTTACATTCACTGAAAGATTGACGGAACAGACCATATTGATAATTCAGACCATAACCGGTGGCGGGTTGCTCAACGGTTGCCATCGAATCAAGGAAACAGGCCGCCAAACGCCCAAGACCGCCATTACCCAATGCAGGGTCAGTCTCCTGCTCCAGCAAATCACACAGGTTAATTTGCTGCTCGGCCAGCAACGCCTCCACTTGGTCATACCAACCCAGATTAATCAGGTTGTTTGCCGTTAAACGACCAATCAAAAACTCCATTGAAATGTAGTTAACATGCCGTTGGACTTTTTGGGTTTTACCTGGTGCAGGCTGAGCCGCCAATTGTTCGGCTAACGCCGCGCTGACAGCTTCCCACCATTGGTGTTGAGTCATTTGCTGAGCGGAGGTTAGGCCAAAGCGCTGCCACTGGCGGGTCAGTGCGGCCAGGAAATCGTCCTTTTTAAGCGTAGGCTGTGACATAGGGAGTCTCTATCCTGTGAGTGGGGTAATTTTACCCTTATCCTGCCAATGAGAACTGACAAGGGCATCATCCTGCCGGGGGATTAGCTGGGGATGAGTCGCAGGGCGTAGCTAAAATTGTGATCCGGTGCAACTTACAGCCATATGAAACATTAACTCTATTGCAATAACATGGCCGTTATCAGACCTTAGCAGTGCTGATTAATTACGAGGCTAAAAATAATTACTCTTATGAATGCCTGTAACATTTAATTACAAATGGACATATCACTCGCCAGGACGTCTTCTCACCGGATATTGGTTAAACCGGACACAGCATGCTGATCCCCTCAAAACTGAGCCGCTCGGTACGGCTGCAAAATACCGTGATACGCGACCGTCTATTGGTTAAGTTATCAGGTGTAGCAAACTATCGCCTGACTTTGATCAATTGCCCAGCCGGTTATGGTAAGACCACGTTGATCGCCCAATGGGCTGCCGACCAATCCAATCTCGGGTGGTATTCACTGGATGAAAGTGACAATCAACCAGAGCGTTTCGCCTCTTATCTGATTGCTGCGGTACAGTTGGCGACTGGCGGCCATTGCAGTAAAAGTGAAGCGCTCAGCCAAAAGCATCAATACGCCAGCCTTTCAGCGCTGTTTGCTCAATTATTTATCGAGTTGTCCGATTGGGACGGCCCGCTTTATCTGGTCATCGATGACTATCATCTGATTACCAATGACGCTGTTCATGAAGCTGTGCGCTTCTTTCTGCGTCACCAGCCGGAAAATATGACGCTGATCCTGCTATCCCGCACCTTGCCACCGCTGGGAATTGCTAACCTGCGGGTGCGCGATCAGTTGCTGGAATTAGGCATGCAGCAACTGGCATTTAATCATCAGGAAGCACAGCAATTTTTTGATTGCCGCCTGTCAGTGCCACTGGAACAAGGTGATAGCAGCAGCTTGTGTGATGAAGTTGAAGGCTGGGCTACCGCGCTGCAACTGATAGCACTGTCATCGCGTCAGCCAAACTCATCCGCGCAAAAATCGGCAAAACGCCTGGCAGGGTTAAATGCCAGCCATTTGTCAGACTATCTGGTGGATGAAGTATTAGATCAGGTGGATAGCAATTCCCGCGTTTTTCTGCTGCGTTGCTCAGTATTACGTTCCATGAATGATGCCCTGATTGTGCGCCTGACTGGGGAAGATAACGGTCAGCAACGGCTGGAAGAGTTGGAGCGCCAAGGGTTATTTATTCATCGTATGGATGACAGTGGTGAATGGTTCTGCTTCCACCCGCTATTTGCCACCTTCTTGCGCCAGCGCTGCCAGTGGGAATTGGCGTTGGAGTTACCGGAATTGCATCACGCAGCCGCTGAAGGTTGGATGGCGTTGGGCTACCCGGCTGAAGCAATCCACCATGCATTGGCCGCAGGTGATGTTGGCATGTTACGTGATATCTTGCTGCAACATGCCTGGACGCTGTTTAACCACAGTGAGTTGGCGCTGCTGGAACAATGTCTAGTCGCCCTGCCTTACTCTTTATTGGTGCAGAATCCAGAACTGGCACTGCTACAAGCCTGGCTGGCGCAAAGCCAACACCGTTATGGTGAGGTGAATACCTTGCTCGAGCGCGCTGAATTTGATGCCCTGCGTGCTCAGGTGGCTATCAATGATGGTAAGCCAGATGAAGCCGAAAAACTGGCAACTGATGCGCTGAAATATCTGCCGATGGCGAACTTTTATAGCCGTATTGTGGCAACCTCCGTAACTGGTGAAGTTCATCATTGTAAAGGGGAGCTAAGCCGTGCGCTGCCCATGATGCAGCAAACCGAGCAAATGGCACGTCGCCACGAAGCCTATCACTATGCCTTATGGGCATTGCTACAACAGAGCGAAATCCTGATTGCACAAGGTTTCTTGCAAGCCGCTTATGAAACGCAAGATAAAGCCTTGATTTAATTCATGAACAACATCTTGAGCAGTTGCCGTTGCATGAATTCCTGCTGCGTATTCGCTCCCAAATTTTATGGTCGTGGTCACGGCTGGATGAAGCGGAAGAAGCGGCACGCAAAGGCATTGAGATTCTGGTCAATTACCAACCCCAACAGCAATTGCAGTGTTTGGCGATGCTGGCAAAATGCTCACTGGCGCGTGGTGATCTGGATAACGCCAATATGTATATTCAGCGTTGTGAGGCCCTGCAACACGGCAGCCAATATCATCTCGACTGGATAACCAATGCCGATAAGCCACGGGTTATTCACTGGCAGATGACCGGGGATAAAGTCGCCGCCGCAAGTTGGCTGCGCCAGGCAGAAAAACCGGGGATGGCGGATAATCACTTTTTACAGGGGCAGTGGCGTAATATCGCGCGGATACAGATCATGCTAGGGCGGTTTAATGAAGCCGAAGTGGTATTGGACGAACTGAACGAAAATGCCCGCCGCCTTCGTTTAACCAGTGACCTCAACCGTAATCTATTGTTAAGTAATATCCTTTATTGGCAAACCGAACGTAAAAGTGAGGCCCAGAAAGCGCTGATTGAATCACTGTCATTGGCTAACCGCACCGGTTTTATCAGCCATTTCGTGATTGAAGGTGAAGCTATGGCACAGCAGTTGCGCCAACTGATTCAACTTAACGCGTTACCGGAATTGGAACAGCATCGTGCTCAGCGAATACTGAAGGATATTAACCAGCACCATCGGCATAAATTCGCCCATTTTGATGAGATATTTGTCGATAAACTGCTAACTCACCCGCAAGTACCAGAACTGATCCGTACCAGCCCGCTAACCCAGCGCGAATGGCAGGTATTAGGGCTGATTTACTCCGGCTACAGTAATGAACAGATCGCCGGTGAGCTGGAAGTGGCGGCCACTACGATTAAAACCCATATCCGTAATTTATATCAAAAACTGGGGGTTGCTCACCGCCAGGAAGCCGTACAACAGGCACAGCGTTTATTACAGATGATGGGTTATGTTTGATTATTTTTATTGTTATGGCAATAAGTTACCACTGTACTGCAATTTACATTAAACCAATGTTATTGCAGTCAGTGGTCTTTGGCGATAATATTTTTATATTAATAATATTATCGGCTATAACTGTTAGCTCTTTAATATCTTTGGGGGATTGAAGCAACAATCCTACTGATTGAAAAGACAAGTTAAGTACAACTATATAGCCTATATAATTTTTTCATTTCGTTTTTACTGTAAAATTCCCACTTCATTGAAATATTTAATGAATTCCAGCAATGACTTTAATGTCGGATTAGCATTCAAACTGGCATTCCTTTTCTCCACCTTAATATTATCATTATAAATAGTAGCCTGAGATTGATATTCTGCACTTGATAAGCGGTTAAGCATAGATAATGCCTTTATTTTAAACCAACCATGTGCCCTATATTAATAACGATAGATTTAATTTATTAATTCTATAAAAAAACAACATATTAAATTGGAATCAGAGACAAAAATAACATTACAGTTAGTCTGGTATTTATCAGCTAAAAAATGATTATAATCGTGTTTTGGCATTTTCTCTCTAAATGCATTTTTGTAAGGTAGAGCAAGATGGAACAGTTTGAAACAATCAGTGTTGAGCAGGCTCATAGCCGCCTGAAAGAGAATACCGCCGTATTGGTCGATATCCGCGATCCACAGAGTTATGAAGCGGGCCATGCACCCATCGCGTTCCATTTGACCAATAGCAGCCTGCATACCTTTATGCAGCAAACAGATTTTGAACAGCCCGTCATGGTGATGTGCTACCACGGCAATAGCAGCAAAGGGGCGGCGCAGTATTTGCTCCAGCAGGGCTTTGAGGCGGTTTACAGCATTGATGGTGGTTTTGAGGCATGGGCCAAAAGCTATCCACAAGAAATCATTCGTGAAAATGTCTGACTTTGTTACCCGTTTGTAGCTTGTCATTCGCCACAACCGACCAGATTGTGATATTTTTAAGCACTTTAATCACATTCATAATATCTATACTCAAAATCATTGGCGTTGCAGGTAGGCAGCTCACAACCCTGCGGCCTCAAATACAAAAGGTATAGACGGTAATGGGCAATATGATTCGTGTAATAGCAATCTCTAATCCGCGTCTGGCACAGGCCTTTGTGGATTATATGGCCACTCGCAATGTGGTACTGGAAGTTCGGCCTGATACTCAGGGTGCAGAGATCTGGCTTGCCGATGATGAGCAATTGCCCTTGGTGCAGCAGGAGCTGGAACAGTTTTTGCTCGATCCCCTCAATCCACGCTATCAGGCCGCAAGTTGGCAATCGGGTAATTTACACTCAAATTTATCCTATCAGCGCTTTTCCTACCTGCAGACGCTGCGCAGTCAGGCCGGCCCACTGACATTGAGTGTCATGGTACTGTGCATCGCCATCTATATTCTGATGCAAATTGTCGGCGATGCGGCCGTTATGTCATGGCTTGCCTGGCCCCGCGACGAGAGCCAATATCTACAACTCTGGCGCTGGGTCAGCCATGGCTTTTTACACTTTTCGCTACTGCATATCTTATTTAACCTGATGTGGTGGTGGTATCTGGCAGGACAAATGGAAAAACGGCTTGGCACCGGTAAATTGCTGGTATTAACTGTGGTATCTGCCCTGTTCAGTGGCTGGGGGCAATCGCTATTTAGCGGTGTGAATTTTGGTGGTCTGTCTGGTGTGGTGTATGCCTTAATGGGTTATGTCTGGCTGACCGGCGAGCGCGCACCCGAGCGCGGTATCTCGTTGCCCCGAGGTTTAATGGCTTTTTCTGTCCTCTGGCTGATTGCCGGTTATTTCGATGTTTTAGGTTTGTCGATTGCCAATGCGGCTCACGTTTCAGGTTTGATTATTGGGTTATTAATGGCATTTTGGGATACGCGCAACAGCGTAAGAACCACACAATAACTGCCTGAGCAACCAGGCGCATTAGGGGATTATAGTGAAGCAAACGCAGCGGCATGATGCGATTATTGAATTGGTACGCCAACAAGGCTACGTCAGCACTGAAGAGTTAGTAGAACATTTTGCCGTTAGCCCGCAAACCATCCGGCGTGATTTGAATGATTTGGCTGACCAAAACAAAATTCATCGTCATCATGGTGGTGCAGCACTCCCTTCCAGCTCAGTTAACGCCGCCTATAACGATCGTAAAGTGATGTGGTCGGAAGAAAAGGCCCGTATTGCACAGCGTGTTGCCAGCCAGATCCCCGATGGTGCAACACTGTTTATCGATATAGGTACCACGCCAGAAGCTGTCGCCCACGCGCTGATGAACCATAAGGGGCTGCGGGTGGTGACCAATAATCTTAACGTTGCTACCTTGCTGACGGCTAAAGAGGATTTCCGGCTGATTCTGGCTGGTGGTGAAGTTCGCACCCGCGATGGTGGGATTATTGGTGAGGCCACACTGGATTTCATTTCTCAGTTCCGTCTTGATTACGGCATCCTTGGTATCAGTGGTATTGATATGGACGGCTCACTATTAGAGTTTGATTACCATGAAGTGCGCACCAAGCGAGCAATTATCGAGAACTCCCGTTGTGTGATGCTGGTAACCGACCACTCGAAGTTTGGTCGTAACGCAATGGTGAATTTGGGGAATATGAATTTGATTGATTATCTGTTTACCGATCAGATGCCTCCTCCCAGTGTGATGAAGATTATTGAGCAGCATCAGGTTCAATTGGAGTTGTGTTAGTCGTTAAATTTTGGTTTTGGTGATCCGGTGCGGTTGTTAAGTCAACTCAAGTGCTCTAACAACCGAATCGGACCACAGAACACCGAACAACCAAACCTAATCACCAAATCCAAATCCAAATCCAAATCCAAATCCAAATCCAAATCCAAATCCAAATCCAAACTTTCCCCACATTTTGATAACAAAACTGTTACCTCCATCACGGGGGAATGTTTTTTTTTGGTTAACTCTTGGCTTGTTTGTTGGTTTTTGATTACAATCATGAGCGAAAACGAACATTAAAGAGCTGTTTCGAACATCTGGAGAGAGGAAGCATGGAAACCAAAGACTTGATCGTGATCGGTGGCGGCATTAATGGTGCCGGTATCGCTGCGGATGCGGCAGGGCGTGGCCTGTCCGTTCTGCTGCTGGAAGCGCAAGACTTGGCCTGTGCTACGTCTTCCGCCAGCTCCAAACTTATCCACGGTGGCCTGCGCTATCTGGAACACTATGAATTCCGTCTGGTAAGTGAAGCACTGGCCGAACGTGAAGTATTATTGAAACTGGCACCGCATATCGCATTCCCAATGCGTTTTCGTCTGCCGCATCAACCCCACCTGCGCCCAGCCTGGATGATCCGCACTGGTTTGTTCCTGTACGATCACTTGGGCAAACGTACCAGTCTGCCTGCCAGTAAAGGGTTGCGTTTTGGACCAGAATCGGTATTGAAACCAGAATTGGTGCGCGGTTTCGAATATTCTGACTGCTGGGTCGATGATGCTCGCCTGGTGGTGCTGAATGCCCAAGAAGTGGTCGAGCGCGGTGGTGAAGTCCGCACCCGTACCAAAGTGACCCGTGCCTGGCGTGAACAAGGTCTATGGATGGTTGAAGCCATTGATGTGAATACCGGCAAAACCTTTACCTGGCGTGCCAAAGGCTTGGTAAATGCGACCGGACCATGGGTTAAACAATTCTTCGACGACGGCCTGAAGCTGAAATCGCCTTATGGCATCCGCTTGATTAAAGGCAGCCATATCGTCGTGCCACGGGTTCATAATCAGCCACAAGCCTATATTCTGCAAAACGAAGACCATCGTATTGTTTTCGTCATTCCGTGGTTGGATGAATATTCCATCATCGGCACTACTGACGTGGAGTACCACGGCGATCCGAAAGAGGTGAAGATCGACTCACAAGAGATCGATTACCTGCTGAAAGTGTATAACGATCACTTTAAAAAACAGTTGGGTCGCGACGATATCGTGTGGACCTACTCTGGTGTACGGCCGCTATGTGACGACGAATCAGATTCACCGCAAGCTGTTACCCGCGACTACACGTTGGATGTAGCCGATGAAGACGGTAAAGCACCACTGCTTTCTGTATTTGGCGGCAAACTGACCACCTATCGCAAACTGGCAGAACACGCGCTGGAAAAACTGTCTGGCTACTATCAGAATGTCGGCCCAGCATGGACCAAGACTGGCGCATTGCCGGGTGGTGATATTGGCGGCAGCCGTGATAACTATACTGTTCAGTTGCGCCATCGCTATAACTGGTTACCTGAAGGGCTGGCCCGCCGCTATACCCGTACTTATGGTAGCCATAGCGAGATAATTTTGGCAGAAGCGACCAGTATCGAAAGCTTGGGTGAACATTTCGGCCATGGCTTGTACGAAGCAGAATTACGCTATCTAGTTGAAAAAGAATGGGTTGTAGAACTAGATGATGCGATTTGGCGTCGTACCAAGTTAGGTATGGCTCTGGACGATGCGCAGAAACAGCGCGTTGCCGAATGGTTGGCACAGGTGCAGGCCGGGAAACAACAGACATTATCGCTGGTTTCCTGATAACCCATCCAGTTCATCGATCTGCTTAAAAAAACCCTCTTCACAGTTGACTGTTGAAGAGGGTTTTTATTATTAGCTCAGTGGATATAACTACAGCCTGATAGGTTTAATATGCCAAATCTCGTCGGCATATTCTTCAATGGTACGATCTGAAGAGAAGTAACCCATATTGGCAATATTGAGTAACGTCTTGCGCGTCCATTCGTCCGAATGGCGATATAGCGTATCAACCTGCTCCTGAGTATCCACATAGCTGCGATAATCAGCCAATAGCTGGTAGTGATCACCAAAATTAACCAGTGAATCGAACAGGCTGGTATAACGCTTAGGGTCTTCGGGACTAAAGGTGCCTGTCGCCATTTGCGTCAATGCCAGATGCAATTCAGGATCTTCATCGTAATATTTCCGTGGGTTATAACCATTGTTACGCAGCACCTCGACCTGTTCGGTGGTATTGCCGAAGATAAAGATATTCTCCTCACCCACATGTTCGCGGATCTCGACGTTAGCCCCATCCAATGTGCCAATGGTCAGCGCCCCGTTGAGGGCAAACTTCATATTACTGGTACCCGAAGCCTCGGTTCCCGCCAGAGAAATCTGTTCCGATAGGTCAGCCGCCGGAATGATCAACTGCGCCAGACTCACGCTATAGTTTGGAATAAATACTACTTTCAGTAGGTTATTAATCCGAGGGTCATTGTTGATTACCTTCGCTACATCGTTGATCAATCGAATGATTTGCTTAGCATTGTAATACGCTGATGCCGCTTTACCGGCAAAAATTACCACGCGCGGCACCCACTTCTCATTCGGTGCTTCGAGAATACGGTTATAGCGGGTGATAACATGCAACACATTCAGCAATTGTCGTTTGTACTCATGAATACGTTTGATTTGCACATCAAACAACGCGCCCGGATTGACCACAATATTCAATTTTTCAGCAATATAAGCCGCCAGCCGTTTTTTGTTCTCCAGCTTGGCCTTTTGCAATGCCTGCAAGAAGCTGGGGTAATCGAGGTTTTTTTCCAGCTCACTGAGTTGGCTCAGATCAGTCCGCCAATTGTGACCAATACTCTCATCCAATACCGTAGCCAGTGGTCGGTTAGCCAACCCCAGCCAGCGCCGTGGCGTCACCCCATTGGTTTTATTGCAGAAGCGATTAGGGAAAATGTGAGCGAAATCGGCAAACAGTGACTGCACCATGAGTTCAGAGTGCAAAGCAGACACACCGTTAACTTTATGGCTGGCGATCACCGCAAGCCATGCCATACGGACCTTCCGCCCATGGGTTTCATCAATAATAGAGACTCGTGGCAACAGTTCTGGTTCAGACGGATATTGTTCCTGCACCAGTTTGAGGAAGTGATCATTGATATCAAAAATGATTTGCAGATGGCGCGGTAAGATTTTGCCAATCATGTCAATTGGCCAGGTTTCCAGCGCTTCGGTCATCAGCGTGTGATTGGTGTATGAGAACACCTGCTGCACCACGTCCCACGCATCCATCCAATTGAACTTATGTTCGTCGATCAACAGACGCATCATTTCAGGAATGGAAAGGACTGGGTGAGTATCATTGAGATGAATAGCAATCTTATCTGCCAGATTATCGAACGTCTGATGCATGGTCCAGTGGCGGCTGAGGATATCCTGTACCGTCGCCGACACTAAAAAGTACTCTTGTCGCAAACGTAATTCACGGCCGGAATAGGTAGAATCATCGGGATACAACACTCGTGATACGTTTTCTGAATGGTTTTTATCTTCAACCGCAGCAAAGTAATCACCCTGATTGAATTTGCCCAAATTGATTTCATTACTGGCCTGCGCAGACCATAAGCGCAGTGTATTAGTTGCATCCGTATCAAAGCCAGGGATGATTTGATCATAAGCACAGGCGAGGATTTCTTCGGTTTCCAGCCAGCGAGTTTTGCTGCCTTCCTGCTGAATTCGGCCACCGAAGCGCACTTTATAGCGGGTATTATGGCGTGGGAATTCCCAGGCATTACCATATTCCAGCCAGTTATCTGGCGACTCCATCTGTTGGCCATCCACTATTTTCTGGCTGAACATGCCATATTCGTAGCGGATGCCGTAGCCACGGCCCGGTAGTGCCAGTGTTGCCAGTGAGTCCAGAAAACACGCCGCCAGACGGCCTAAGCCACCATTGCCAAGCCCAGGGTCGTTTTCTTCTTGCAACAGCTCTGACAGATTGAGGCCCATCTCATCCAGCGCCTGTTCGATATCTTCATAAATACCCATAGATAACAGTGCATTAGAGAGGGTTCGCCCCAATAAAAACTCCATCGACAGATAGTAAACCTGACGAACGTCTTGTGATAATTGTGCGCGGTTAGAGCGTAGCCAGCGTTCTACCATCCGATCCCGTACCGCAAATAATGTCGCATTCAGCCAATCGTGCTGAGTCGCAATCGAGGGATCTTTGCCGACAATAAACATCAATTTGTAGGCAATCGAGTGTTTCAGCGCATCCACACTGACAACGGGTGAGGTATAACTGAACGGTGATGTCATAACGGTTTTCCCAATTCGTGGTTACAACAAATCGACAACTAGAGACGCCGATAAAGTGACAGATATTGACCAGCAGCTACTTGCCAACCAAAGTCCAACCCCATTGCATGGCGCTGAACATGACGCCAATGTTTTGGCCGGCTCCACAGAACAAAAGCACGGCGAATTGCCCGCACCAATGCCTGCGCATCGCATTCATCAAACACAAACCCCGAGGCGCTGCCATCCGCCAGATTTTCCAGCGCGCAATCCACCACGGTATCTGCCAACCCGCCCGTATGCCGGACCAGTGGCAAAGTGCCATATTTCAAACCATACAACTGCGTTAACCCACAAGGTTCAAAACGGCTAGGCACCAGAATCACATCCGCACCGGCAATAATTCGGTGAGAAAATGCCTCGTGATAACCAATTTGTACCCCAACCTGGCCGGAATAGTCTGCCGCTGCCGCCAAAAACTCCTCTTGTAGAATGGCATCCCCCGCCCCCAAGACCGCCAGTTGCCCACCTAGTTTCAGTAATTCAGGCAAAGCTTCCAGCACCAAATCCAACCCTTTTTGCTCGGTCAATCTACTGACCACGGCAAAAATAGGTTTCTTATCCGTCACCTCCAACCCCATCGTGGTTTGCAGATGCACTTTATTCACCGCTTTCTGCTGCAGGTTCTCTATGTCATAGCAGGCGTGCAGCAAGGTATCGCTCTGTGGGTCCCAAATGGCGCTATCCACCCCATTGAGGATGCCGGTCAAACGCCCCTGACTGGCTCGTTCTTGCAGCAGCCCTTCCATGCCGTAACCAAAAGCAGGTTGGGTAATTTCTTTGGCATAGGTCGGGCTGACAGTAGTGACATGATCAGCAAAGAACAGCCCAGCTTTCAGATAGGAAATTTGACCGTAGAACTCCAACCCGTACATTTGGAAAAATGCGGCGGGGAGTTGTAACTCAGCCAAATGGTACCCAGAAAATAGCCCCTGATAGGCCAGATTATGGACGGTAAATACTGATCGTGCCGGTCTACCACGCGCCGCCAGATAAGCACAGGCCAGCCCAGCGTGCCAATCATGGGCATGCACCACATCGGGACGCCAGAAACCATCCAGCCCGCAGGCCAGCTCACACGCCATCCATCCCAGCAAGGCAAAGCGGCGATAGTTATCGGCGTAAGCATGCAACGACTGGTCGTGATAAGGGCTGCCAGCGCGGTCATATAACCCCGGAGCATCAATAAGATAGATACCAATGCCCTGATAATGGCCGTAGCGCAGAGAAACCCGTCCGGCAAAGGTGTCTATCTCCCTAACCAGCACGGTGTCTGGTATTCCACGACGCAAATCAGGGAAGCTCGGTAGCATGACCCGAACATCGGCCCCTTCAGCAATTTGTGCGGCAGGTAAAGCGCCAACAACATCAGCCAATCCCCCTGTTTTCAACAAAGGAAATAGCTCAGAACATACGTGTAAGACCCGCATCGTGACTCCTGACACCTATCGGATAAATAAAATAGCCCTATTTGACGTTGACGGCTAATTTCGCCAGCATCGCACGGGTCACTAGCACCACCCCGCCCTCCGAACGATAAAAACGGGCGCTATCTTCATCGGCGTTCTCCCCGATAACCATCCCTTCAGGTATGTGACAGGCGCGATCAATAATGCAGCGGCGTAAACGGCACGAGCGACCAACATTGACATCAGGCAGCAATACCGTGGAATCAATGGTACAGAACGAGTTCACCCGAACCCGAGGGAACAACACCGAATGCACCACTACCGAGCCAGAAACAATACAGCCACCGGAGACCAGCGAGTTCATGGTCATGCCATGGCTACCGGAGCGATCCTGAACAAACTTAGCCGGCGGCAACGGCTCCATATGGGTACGGATTGGCCAGGCACGGTCATACATATCCAGCTCTGGTGTGACCGATGCCAAATCCAGGTTGGCCCGCCAGTAGGCATCCAATGTCCCAACATCACGCCAATAAGGTGGCAATTCGGCATTGGAGGTCACGCAGGAGAGATCAAACGGATGTGCCCAAGCCGCCTTCTGTTCGGTAAGTTTGGGAATCAAATCTTTACCAAAATCATGGGTAGAGCCAGGGGTATTCATATCTTCTTCTAATAACTTGAACAGATAATTGGCATTAAAAATATAGATCCCCATACTGGCTAACGCCATATCAGGCCGTCCAGGCATTGAAGGCGGGTTCGCAGGTTTTTCAAAGAAAGCCGTTATCTGGTAATCCTCGTCCACCTCCATTACCCCAAATTCATTGGCCTCGTTAATGGGTACCGGGATACAAGCAACGGTGCACTCAGCGCCTTTCTCTACGTGGTCGATGAGCATGCGCGAGTAATCCATCTTGTAGATGTGGTCACCGGCCAGAATGACCACATATTCCGCCTCATAGCGGCGGATAATATCCAGGTTTTGATAAACCGCATCCGCAGTACCTTTGTACCAATGCTCGGTGCTCAAACGTTGTTGGGCAGGCAATAAATCAACAAACTCGTTCATCTCCTCGTTGAGGAATGACCAGCCACGTTGAATATGCTGCACCAGAGTATGAGACTGGTACTGGGTGATGACACCGATACGGCGGATACCTGAATTCAGGCAGTTAGATAGCGCAAAATCGATGATACGGAACTTGCCGCCAAAATGTACCGCCGGTTTGGCACGGGTGGCGGTCAAATCTTTCAGACGAGAACCACGACCTCCGGCCAGAATCAGCGCTACAGATTTATTCGGTAATTGTCTGGCTAACATCAATGGGTCTTTATTTTCGAATTTAACCATGGCTGACTCCTTAAGATTTCAGTACGAGCACGCAAATGTCATGCGCGGCTCCGTTCCATACGGTGAATGATTCCATCTGATCTGACGGCCCAAAAGGAGGGATAACCTCCCATTCCCCCGCAGGTAACTGTATTTCACATTCTTGACCAGTGGCGTTAATCACCACCAGCCAGCGCTGAGACAACAGAATTTGCAGCTGTTTCTGGCAGCCATGTTCCCAAGCTGCATCACTCAGCACTTGCCCCTGACTATCCAGCCATTGCACATTGCCATCACCCTCCTGCCACCATGCGTCCTTAATCAGGGCCGGAATTTGCTGGCGTAACCGGATAAGATCGGCGGTAAATGTCATTAATGAACGATCCGCACTGCCCCAGTCGAGCCAAGTGAGGATGTTGTTCTGACAATATGCATTGTTATTACCTTGCTGGCTGTGACCATGCTCGTCACCGGCCAGTAACATTGGCGTTCCCTGCGAGAGTAATAAGCTGGCCAACAATGCCCGCTGACAAGACTTACGCCGTTGCCAGATAGCCTCATCAGCCACCAACCCTTCGCTACCAAAATTATTACTAAGATTGTTATCACTGCCATCACGGTTTTCCTCACCATTGATTTGATTGTGCTTTTGGTTAAAACACAGCAAATCCTGCAAAGTAAAACCATCATGGGCGGTAATTTGATTGATACTGGCGGAAGGCAAACGCCCCCGCTGTTGGAAAAGATTGCTTGAAGCGGCAAAGTGCTGAGCAAATAGTCCCAGCGGTAAGTCATCCCTTAACCAGAAACGGCGCATCGCATCACGATACTGGTCATTCCATTCACTAAAACCGGTAGGGAAGTTACCCAATTGATAGCCTCCCAGACCAATATCCCAAGGCTCGGCAATCATTTTGCAGGCACGCAGCCGCTCATCGGCAGCCAGCGCGGTAAATAAAGGGGCATGTTGGTCAAAAGCCGGCGTGCGGCCCAGAACGGTACCCAGATCAAAGCGGAAGCCGTCAACATGGCAGCTATCGAGCCAATGATGCAGGCAGTCGATAACCCACTGCATGACATTAGGATGATTAAGCCGCAGCGTATTGCCGCAGCCAGTCATGTTGTCGTATTCACCGTCAGGAGTGAGCCAGTAATAGCTAGCATTGTCGATACCGCGCTGGCACAGGGTTGGGCCAAAAATATCCAATTCGGCGCTGTGATTGAACACCACATCGAGAATCACTTCGATACCCGCTTTATGTAACGCTTTGACCGCATCCCGTAGCTCTCGCAGCGGAGATATGCCGTCACGGCCCGAGGCATAATCAGGATCAACGGCATAAGGCGCTAGCACGTTATAGCCCCAATAATTACCCAGTCCCATCTTCTGTAAACGAGGTTCATCGACGTGGAATTGCACCGGTAACAACTCCAGTGTGGTAATGCCCATGTCTTGCAAATAGGTAATCATGACGGGATGAGCTAACGCCGCATAGCTACCACGCAGGTCAGCCGGAATATCAGGGTGCAGTTTGGTTAAGCCGCGTACATGGGCTTCATAAATCACGGTATTGCCCCAAGGAATAGCCGGTGACTTATCCTCCTGCCAGTCATATTCTTCATGTACCACAATGCACTTAGGTAAGGCGGCAGCACTGTCGCGCTCATCGGGCTGATTAACCCCCCCCTCCAAGCTTGGATCATCCGCCACTTTGCGATCTAATGCATGGGCACCGGGGTCTATCAATAATTTATGTGGGTTAAAACGATGTCCTTGTTGTGGGTCAAATGGCCCGCTGACCCGATAACCATAGCGCTGCCCCGGTTTACCTCCAGGCAGATAGCCATGCCAGATATCACCACTGCGGGCGGGCAAGGCAATCCTCAACTCTTGGTTATTGTCATCAAACAGACACAGTTCGACCTGTTCAGCATGGGCTGAAAACAGCGTGAAATTTATCCCAGCCCCATCAAAATGGGCACCAATCGGTGTCGGGGAACCACGGGTAAGGCCAGTCATCCTACCCCTCCCGTAACAGGTAAATAGTCGACAGTGGCGGTAGTGTTAACAACAATGAGTGCGCGTGGTTATGGCTACCGACATGCTGGCTATGGATCCCCCCCTGATTACCCAGATTGCTGCCACGGTAAAACTCAGAGTCAGAATTAAGTACTTCCCGATAATGCCCTGCCTGCGGAATGCCCACACGGTAGTCATAACGCGGCACTGGGGTGAAATTACTGATGGCAATCAGTTCGCCACCATTCGCATCACGGCGCAAGAAAGCAAACACTGAGTTTTCGTGGTCATCTACCACCAGCCATTCAAAGCCATCGGGCTGATAATCCAATTCATAGAGTGGCGCATGTTGTTGATAGCAGTGGTTCAGGTCACGAACAAAACGCTGCACGCCACGGTGCCAGCCATTTTCATCATCCAGTAAATGCCAGTCCAGGCTGGTATCGAAATTCCACTCGCGCCCCTGCGCAAACTCGCAGCCCATAAACAGCAGTTTTTTACCGGGATGCGCCCACATAAACGCGTAATAGGCACGCAGGTTGGCGAATTTCTGCCAGGCATCCCCCGGCATACGATCGAGCACCGAGCGCTTACCGTGCACCACTTCATCGTGGGAGATAGGCAAGATAAAGTTCTCGGTATAGGCGTACAACATCCCGAAAGTCATCAGATTATGGTGGTACTTGCGATGAATCGGATCACACTGCATGTAATTGAGCGTGTCATGCATCCAACCCATATTCCATTTATAGTTAAACCCTAATCCACCGGCATCGGGCGGTAATGTCACGCCAGGAAAATCGGTCGATTCCTCCGCCATCGTCACACCGCCAGGGCGCTCAACGCCGATGGTGTGATTGGTGTAACGCAGGAAAGCAATCGCTTCCAGATTTTCACGCCCGCCATAATAGTTAGGCACCCACTGCCCTTCAGCACGGCTATAATCGCGATAAATCATCGAAGCCACGGCATCAATACGCAATGCATCGATACCAAAACGTTCCATCCAGTAAAACGCATTGCCAGCCAAATAATTACGGACCTCATTACGACCATAGTTATAAATCAGGGTATTCCAATCCTGGTGATAGCCTTCGCGCGGATCGGCATATTCATACAACGAGGTGCCATCAAACTGCATGAGCCCGTGTTCATCACTCGGGAAGTGGCCGGGAACCCAATCAAGGATGACGTTAATCCCCGCGGTATGGAATGCGGCAACAAAATCTTTGAAATCCTGCGGAGTACCAAAGCGGCGGGTCGGTGCATATAACCCGAGCGGCTGATAACCCCAGCTGCCATCAAATGGATGTTCGTTAATCGGCAGCAGCTCGACATGGGTAAACCCCATGTATTTAACGTATTCAACCAATTGCTCAGCCAACTCGCCATAACTGAGCCAATAGTTATTATCGGTATGGCGGCGCCATGAACCGAGATGGACTTCATAGATAGAAACCGGTGAGCGCAAATCATTGGCTTTCTGTCTTGCTGGCGTATTTTGTACCACTTCAGGTAACGGGCTGACCAACGAGGCGGTTTCTGGCCGCATCTGAGCTTCAAATGCATAAGGGTCCGCTTTTAAGCGCACCTGATCATTACTGTCTATTATCTCAAATTTGTACAACTGGCCGGCTTGTACACCGGGCAGGAATAGCTCCCAAATACCATTTTCGCGCCGTAACCGCATCGGGTGGCGGCGACCATCCCAAAAGTTAAACTCCCCCACCACAGACACTCGTTTGGCATTAGGTGCCCAAACGGCAAAACTGACCCCCGCGACTCCATCAAGGCTCATTAAATGCCCGCCCAGACGTTCATAAGGGCGTAGATGGGTGCCTTCGGCCAATAACCAACTGTCAATATCCTGCAATAACGTCCCGAATCGATAAGGATCTTCGATGATTTGGGGACTGTCTTGCCAAGTAACCGCTAATTGATAACGAAACGGGCTTTTACGACGAGGAAGCTTCGCAATGAAAAAACCGCGCGGGTCTTCACTGGTCAACTGAGCAATGTTGCGCCCACTTTCCGTTTCGACCAGCCAGACTTCTTTTGCATCTGGCAGCAAAGCGCATATCTGTAACCCTTGCGCAGTTTGGTGCATACCCAAAATGGAAAAGGGATCGGCATAATGGCCGGAAATAATCTGATTAATCACCTGACGATCGGGAAGTACTGGCATGATTTCTTCCTATGATTAACGGCATGATTTTGAGCCGAATTCTGAACTCTGACAGCAGAACCGACCTTTTCATCATGCAATCCATTTAGCGTTTAAAGAGTGACTAAGGTCAATGATTAACCAATTAGTTGATTTAATGCCCTAATACTCATTTTCTGACAGTAAAAGCTCGTCAGTTAACTTTTCTTACCCAAACTATAAGCATAGTCAAAGGCCGCCAAAAAAATCGGCTTACTATTAATGAAATTTTTTCTCATATGAATTAGCAAAAAAAACAGTGTTTAAACGGCGTAAGGCGTGCGTGAATGACGTAAAACCCTAAGTTAAGACGTAAAAACAGTGCGGATAACATCGGCCAGTAGAAATGCCCAAAACAGGGAACTGAGCTGACGTTTGCCCATATAAGGCCCTTTTTGCTTAAAAGGGGTGACGGTTAAAACTTTCTGCGGCTAAATGTGGTTACAATAGCGGCAAGAATTAGCATTTGTGGTTATCAATATGGGCGTAAGCCAAGCCGAACTGATTTTCTCCCTGCTACAACAGATGTGTGTGTATCTGGTGATCGCCTATCTGTTAAGTAAAACACCGCTGTTTATTCCGTTAATGCAGGTTACCATTCGGCTGCCCCACAAACTGGTGTGCTATCTCACGTTTTCCATGTTTTGCATCATGGGCACCTATTTTGGTCTGCATATTGAGGACTCCATCGCCAATACCCGTGCTATCGGCGCTGTGTTAGGTGGTGTTTTGGGGGGGCCATCGGTCGGTTTTCTGGTAGGGCTGACGGGTGGGTTGCACCGTTACTCCATGGGTGGGATGACCGCCACCGCCTGTATGTTGTCTACCGTCGCTGAAGGGCTATTGGGTGGCTTCCTCCACAGCTATTTGATACGTAAAAACCGCCTTGACTTGCTGTTCCAGCCGCTGGTGGTTGCAGGCATTACGCTGGTCGCTGAAGTCCTGCAAATGTTAATTATTTTGGCCGTTGCTCGCCCATTCCATGAAGCTGTCGAGTTGGTCGGAAACATTGCCCTGCCGATGATGATCACCAATACCATTGGTGCTGCCATGTTTATGCGTATCTTATTGGACCGGCGGGCTATTTTCGAAAAATACACCACCGCCTTCTCAGCCAAAGCATTACAAATTGCCGCACGGGCGGAGGGGCAACTACGCCATGGTTTTGACCAACAAAACAGTATGCGGGTGGCGCGTATCTTGTATGAGGAGCTGGGCGTTGGCGCGGTGGCAATTACCGACCGCGAGAAGCTGCTGGCATTTATCGGTACTGGCGCCGACCATCACCTTGTGGGGAGTGCTATCACCTCAGACCATACCCACCGGGCGATTGAGTTGAATCAGGTGGTTTATGCCGATGGCAATGCCGTCCCTTATACCTGCTCTATTTCACCTAATTGCAAACTGGGTTCCACGTTAGTTATCCCACTACGCGGTGAAGAGCATCGGGTGATTGGCAGCATCAAGCTGTATGAACCAAAAAGTAAATTGTTCTCCAGTATCAACCGCACATTGGGTGAAGGTATTGCTCACCTGCTGTCCGCCCAGATTCTGGCGGGTGAATTTGAACAACAGAAACAGCTATTGGCACAATCAGAAATCAAGCTACTGCACGCGCAAGTAAATCCTCACTTCCTCTTTAACGCACTGAATACCCTGTCAGTAGTAATCCGCCGTAATCCAGACCATGCCCGCAAGCTAGTGCTTTCTTTGTCGACATTTTTCCGTAAGAACCTCAAGCGCAGCCATGATGTGGTCACGCTGAGCGATGAAATTGAACATGTGAATGCTTATCTGGAAATAGAAAAGGCACGTTTTGCCGACCGCCTCTCCGTTGAGATCTCATTACCTGATGAATTGATGGAAGCGCGTTTACCGGCTTTTTCCCTGCAACCCGTGGTCGAAAATGCCATCAAACACGGCATAGCGCAGATGTTCAATAACGGGCGCATCACCTTGCACGGTAAGCTCGAGGGCAATACGTTGATACTGGAAGTGGAAGACAATGCTGGTTTGTATCAACCGCAACCAAACGGCGATGGGCTGGGGATGAATCTGGTAGACCGGCGAATTAAAGTCCGCTATGGTAACGAATATGGTGTCACCGCCCTAAGCGAGGCAGATAAATTCACGCGCATTACACTTAAATTGCCCTTTATCACCGCGAGTGAGGGTTAACAACGGTTAATTACTTACCCGTGCGGGCAATGATACTCACCATATTAAGTACCGCGGCAGAGCGCTCATGCCGCCGCCATGCCAGTGTAATCTTGGTTTTTAGCAAACTATCGTCAATCTCATGATAAGTAACATTATTCGTCTGAATAGTTGTCAGTGAGCGAGGCACGATAGTAAAACCAAAGCCTGCCGACACCATCCCTATGGCAGACACCAACTGGGGGGATTGTTGCCCCAGCTCCGGCTTAAATCCGGCACGGTAGCAAGCGCTGATAATGGTATCAAACAATCCGGGAGCCACTTCGCGAGGGAAAGTAATCAGCTTTTCATGCTGTATCGCTTGCAGATTGATTTGTGGGCAGCGATGCAACTGATGGTTATGGGGCAGTACCAGCAACATATCTTCCTCCACCAGCACCTTACAGGTGAATTCATTACTGGCATCACATGGCTGACGGATAAAAGCCACATCAATGCGTTCGTTATGCAAATCATTCATTAACACCGGCATGGTCTTTTCACTGGGTGACAATATCACCTCAGGATATTTATCCCGATAGGCGTGGAGTAGGCGCAATACCAAGGGCTGGAAGGCTGTCGAGCTGGCAAAACCTACCCGCAACTTACCCGTCTCCCCGCGCGCGATACTTTTAGCTCGCTCTATCGCTTCATCCGTAAGCGTCAATATATGACAGGCATCCACATAGAACGCTTTCCCTGCATCAGTCAGTTCAACACCGCGCGTGAGCCGACGTAGCAGTGGTGTCCCGATCTCCCGCTCTAGCTTTTGAATTTGCTGACTTAGTGGTGGCTGAGAGATACCCAGCTTTTCAGCCGCCCGGGTGAAATGGCGGGCTGAAGCAACCGCAGCAAAATATCGTAGATAACGTAGTTCCATATATTATTGATATCAAAAAAGTGGGATTCCTATATTGGTACTTATGTTCTTTCAGCGTCAACCTTATACGTAAATATAAATATAATTTATGTTACAGGTAAGACGGAGAGAGAGATGACTAAATCAATAACATCGCATTGTTCATGTACTCAAGAGATTGTAAAAAGCTTTATTGCCTATAGAGAAAAGCATTCTGAGTGCATTATTTATCAAACATCACTAATGAGCGCGCTAATTAGTGGGGTTTATGAAGGCCAAATCACCATGGCAGAACTACTGAAACACGGTGATTTTGGATTAGGAACATTTAACAATCTTGATGGTGAATTAGTCGCACTAAACAGTAAAATTTATCAATTACGATCCGATGGCAGCGCCCGTTCAGCACAACCAGAACAGAAGACACCTTTCGCAGTAATGACGTTTTTTCAGCCGACAGAAAAACGCAGTTTCGAACATAAAATAAGCAGAAAGCAGCTCCATAATGTGATTGATGACCTTACCAAAACAGATAATCTGTTTTGTGCTCTGCGTATTGATGGCACCTTCAGCCACGTTGAAACCCGCACCGTTCCCTGCCAACAGCGCCCCTATAAACCCATGCTTGAAGCCATCTCCGAGCAACCGACGTTTGATTTCACCCATCAAAATGGCGTGATCATCGGTTTTCGCAGCCCAGACTATACCCAAGGAATAAATGTTGCTGGCTACCACGAGCATTTTATTACTGACACCCGCAATGGCGGTGGCCATGTGCTCGACTACCAATTGGAAAAGGGTGTTCTGACCTTCGGCACCGTGGCCAAACTGGTAATCGATCTGCCGCAGGAAGCTGATTTTCTCCAGGCCAATCTCTCCCCGCAAAATCTCAATAACGCCATCCGCGCGGTAGAAAGTTAACCGGCGGTAAAACATCAATTAATAGCGGCTAAATCAACCATAGAGGACAACACATCATGACCAATGAAACGCATACTCAGGCTTGGCAGTGCGGGGCTGATCTGGTGGTTAATCATTTAGAGCAGCAAGGTGTAAAGCAGGTGTTCGGTATTCCCGGCGCTAAAATTGATCGAGTATTTAATTCACTGGAAGATTCCAGCATTCAAACGATTGTGGTGCGCCACGAAGCGAATGCGGCTTTCATGGCTGCGGCCATCGGCCGGCTAACCGGTAAAGCAGGCGTTGCATTAGTCACCTCAGGGCCGGGTTGCGCCAACTTAGTCACCGGACTGGCAACAGCAACCTCTGAAGGGGATCCAGTGGTGGCACTGGGCGGCGCGGTAAAACGAGCCGATAGCCTGAAAATAACTCACCAGAGTATGGATACTGTGAGTATTTTTCGCCCGATAACTAAGTTTAGTGCGGAGGTGACGGCCTCTGCGGCGCTGTCAGAAGTCCTGGGTAATGCCTTTAGAACCGCTGAATTTGGTCGGCCGGGCGCGGCCTTTGTTAGCCTGCCGCAAGATATCCTCAACAACCCTGTGACCAGCCAGGCATTGATTCATCAACCATGTCCACACAATGGCGGTGCACCCTTGGATGAGATTACTGCCGTGGCTAAGTTGATTAACAACGCTAAAAATCCCATTTTGCTCCTTGGATTGATGGCCAGTCAGCCGGCAAACGCTCAAGCCATTCGGCGTTTACTTCACCATAGCAAAATACCGGTCACCAGCACCTATCAAGCCGCAGGGGTGGTTGATCAGGCGCACTTTGATCATTTTGCCGGGCGGGTGGGCTTGTTTAATAATCAGGCTGGCGACAAGTTACTACAACAAGCCGATGTGATTATCACCATCGGTTATAGCCCTGTGGAATATGACCCAGCGCTATGGAACAACGGCCAGGCAACACTGATACATCTGGATATTTTACCCGCCGAAATAGATGCAGCCTATCAACCGGAAAAAGAGTTATTGGGCGATATTGCCGCTACCATAGATGCATTAGCCCCCCGGATACATGGCCCGTTAATATTAACATTGGCAACACAGGCGGTATTGGAAGAGCGCTGCCGCCAACGACGAGACTTGGCCCTCCGGGCTGACCATATGAGTGGTTTCGCTATTCATCCGCTGCGTTTAGTCCGGGCAATGCAGGATATTGTTAATAGTGACGTGACCCTATGTGTCGATATGGGGAGCTTTCACATCTGGATTGCCCGCTATCTTTACAGCTTCCGCACCCGTCAAATTTTGATGTCAAACGGTCAACAGACTATGGGTGTTGCACTGCCATGGGCCATTGCCGCCGCACTGGTGAACCCACATCAAAAGGTCGTATCCGTATCAGGTGACGGCGGTTTTATGCAATCAAGTATGGAGCTAGAAACTGCGGTGCGCCTGAAAAGCAATTTACTGCATATTATTTGGGTCGATAACGGTTACAACATGGTGGAAATACAGCAGCAGAAAAAATACCATCGGCCATCGGGAGTTAGCTTTGGCCCGATTGATTTCAAAATGTACGCCGAATCCTTTGGTGCGAAAGGTTTTGCCGTAGAATCTGCTGACGAATTATCCCATAAATTGCATCAAGCTATGGATGTATTAGGCCCGGCAGTCATTGCCATCCCGGTGGATTATTCAGATAACTATCGTTTAATGGAAGAGCTGAATATCAGCCAATTGCTGTAGTGCGAAGCCCGTATCGGGTGGCGTGCAACGTAGTTGCTGACACATCGAGGGATACAAAAAAGCCGTGTTAATCATATAAAAAAACCCTGACCATAAGATCAGGGCTTTATGGTTATTACTCACATCAAGATGCGCAGCATACGGCGCAATGGCTCTGCCGCGCCCCATAGCAACTGGTCACCTACAGTAAAGGCGGAGAGATACTCCGGCCCCATATTCAATTTACGCAGGCGGCCAACCGGGGTATTCAATGTACCGGTTACCGCAGCCGGAGTCAGTTCACGCATGCTCAGCTCGCGGTCGTTCGGGATAACACGAACCCAGTCATTGTGCGTTGCCAACATTTGCTCAATTTCTGGCAATGGCACGTCTTTTTTCAGTTTCAGCGTAAAGGCTTGGCTATGGCAACGCAGCGCACCGATGCGCACGCACAGACCATCTACTGGAATGACGCTGCTGGTGTTCAGAATTTTGTTAGTTTCAGCCTGGCCTTTCCACTCTTCGCGGCTCTGACCATTATCCAGTTGTTTGTCGATCCACGGGATCAGGCTACCTGCCAGCGGTACGCCAAAGTTATCAGTCGGCAAGGTACCACTACGGGTTGCAGCAGTGACCTTACGTTCAATATCCAAAATGGCAGAGGCCGGGTCTTGCAACTCTTTAGCCACGCCAGCATGTAGCATACCCATCTGAGTCAGCAACTCACGCATATGGCGCGCGCCACCACCGGATGCTGCCTGATAAGTGGCAACTGATGCCCACTCAACCAAATTATTAGCAAACAAACCACCCAAAGACATCAGCATCAGGCTAACGGTACAGTTACCCCCCGCAAAGGTCTTGATACCTTTATCTAAACCCTGTTGAATGACACTATGGTTAACCGGATCCAGAATAATAATTGCGTCATCTTGCATACGAAGAGAAGAAGCGGCGTCGATCCAATAGCCTTTCCAGCCGATTTCTCGCAGCTTTGGATAAACTTCGTTGGTATAATCTCCTCCTTGGCAGGTGATGATAATATCCAATGCACTCAGCGCATCAATATCATAAGCATCTTGCAACGTACCTTGCTGGCCGGTAAATGTCGGCGCGGCCTGGCCATGTTGCGAGGTGGAGAAAAAGACCGGGCGAATACCGTCAAAGTCGCGTTCTTCAATCATGCGTTGCATGAGTACTGAGCCGACCATACCGCGCCAGCCGATAAAACCAACATTTTTCATGTTTACTGTCCTGCCTTGGAAGGTGACACCGATTAATGGATGCCTGTCTTGTATAACTGCGCGCTGTAAGGGTACGGCAGACTGACTAAGATAGACCTGATACCACCTTACAAAATATGGACAAAGTGGCAAGTGAATTTATTCGATACCAGAATGATTCAAAGCAATCTTCCTAATATGTGGCTTTGATTGGCGGGAAACGCCAGTCCCTAGAGGTAATAATGACTGAGATGATTGCGGCAACAGTGCTGCTGTTTTTGATTATGGACCCACTGGGAAATCTGCCGATTTTTATGTCGGTACTCAAGCATCTGGAACCTAAGCGCCGGCGAGTCGTATTGATTCGCGAATTGCTCATTGCGCTGATATTAATGCTGATTTTCCTATTCGCTGGCGAGAAGATTCTGGCGTTCCTAAATCTGCGAACTGAAACGGTGTCGATATCGGGTGGTATTATTCTGTTTTTAATCGCAATTAAGATGATTTTCCCCACCCCAGAAAGTAACGTTACCGGGTTATCGGCTGGGGAAGAGCCATTCTTAGTACCACTGGCTATTCCCTTAGTCGCGGGTCCGTCGATTCTGGCAACGCTGATGCTACTGTCGCATCAATATCCTAATCAAATTAGCCATTTAGTTTTGGCGTTGATGATTGCGTGGGGGTTGTCTGCGGCGATTTTGCTGATGTCGAATCTGTTCCTGCGCCTGCTGGGTAATAAAGGTGTCAGTGCGCTGGAACGGTTGATGGGGTTAATTTTGGTGATGCTATCTACGCAGATGTTTTTAGATGGTGTGCGGGCATATTTGACCAAATAGGGTTGGCCTCAATTGCGCAATCCAAGAGGGGCGCGCCCTCTTGGGTATAAACTCACTTTAGTTACGACTTTTCAGTGCTAATACACAACGCTGCACCACGTTATCAATATCCGCATCAATATCGACGCAGAGAACATCTGGCTCATCTGAACCTGGCTCTTCCAACGCGTCAAACTGGCTTTTCAGCAGATCAGTTGGCATAAAATGGCCGGAGCGGGCTTTTAATCGCTCCATGATGACGTCGAAACTGCCTTTTAGATATATAAACACCATCCCCGGATTACCTTCCCGCAGACGATCACGATAACGGCGCTTCAGCGCTGAGCAGACAATAATACCGGTTTCATTTTTATGATTCAGGCTGTAGGCAGCATCACTCAAACGCTCCAGCCACGGCATACGATCTTCATCATTCAGTGGATGCCCACTGCCCATTTTCTGAATATTGGCACGAGGATGCAGATCGTCACCATCAATAAATTTGGCATGGATTTGGCGGGCTACAGCCTCTCCTACCGTGGTTTTGCCGCTACCCGATACACCCATCACGATAATGCTATGTCCTGCCATAATGTTGATCTCTATCTCAGAATGGGAATTTTACTGCTCTCTATGGTTCCGTATTTTACCATGTTACCGGTATCATGATACCGGTAACAAATGAAGATGTGATTTTTATCACAAAGGCCATCTTCCGACCCTACTGACGATAAAAAGAAGCTGACCGCAAATCATAACAAAAAACGAAATACCCAAAGTTATTGGAGAAATACTATGCCATTAGTCATTGTCGCGGTTGGCGTTGCCATGCTGCTGTTACTGATGATCCGTTTCAAACTGAACGGATTTATCTCGTTGATACTGGTCGCGCTGGCGGTAGGTATCATGCAAGGGATGCCAGTCGATAAAGTCGTCGGCTCAATCAAAGCTGGGGTTGGCGGAACGTTAGGCAGTCTGGCGCTGATTATGGGCTTTGGTGCCATGCTCGGTAAATTACTGGCTGATTGTGGTGGTGCTCAACGAATTGCGACCACGCTGATTGATAAATTTGGCAAAAAACACATTCAGTGGGCGGTCGTGCTGACTGGTTTTACTGTCGGTTTTGCGCTGTTTTATGAAGTGGGCTTTGTACTGTTGCTGCCACTGGTGTTTAGTATCGCGGCGTCAGCCCGTATCCCACTGTTGTATGTCGGTGTGCCGATGGCCGCAGCCTTGTCTGTAACCCACGGTTTCCTGCCACCTCACCCAGGCCCAACGGCTATTGCGACCATTTTCCACGCGGATATGGGTAAAACGCTGCTATACGGGACTTTACTGGCAATTCCGACCGTTATTCTGGCCGGCCCGGTGTTTGCGCGCTTTCTAAAAGGAATTGATAAACCAGTACCAGAAGGATTGTATAACCCGAAAACCTTCACCGATGAAGAGATGCCAAGCTTTGGCGTCAGTGTCTGTACAGCGCTGGTTCCGGTGATTTTGATGGCATTGCGGGCAGTGGCAGAGATGATTTTGCCAAAAGGCCACCCAGTGCTCTCTTATGCGGAGTTCTTCGGTGACCCGGTGATCGCCACCTTAATTGCTGTATTGATAGCGATTTTCACCTTTGGCTTAAACCGTGGCCGGTCAATGGAATCAGTGATGGATACCGTGACCGACTCCATCAAAATCATTGCAATGATGCTATTGGTTATCGGCGGCGGTGGTGCTTTCAAACAGGTTTTAGTCGACAGTGGCGTCGATCATTATATTGCCAACATGATGAATAGCAGCGGTTTATCACCAATTCTGATGGCATGGTCAATCGCAGCCGTACTGCGTATTGCGCTAGGTTCTGCGACAGTGGCGGCGATTACGGCTGGCGGTATCGTGGCACCGCTCATTGCCACCACCGGTGCCAGCCCTGAATTAATGGTTATTGCCGTCGGTTCGGGTAGCGTGATTTTCTCTCACGTCAACGACCCGGGCTTTTGGTTGTTCAAGGAGTACTTTAACCTGACCATTGTGGAAACCTTTAAGTCATGGTCAGTGCTGGAAACCATTATTTCGGTCTGCGGCCTGGTCGGTTGCCTGTTATTAGCCATGGTGATATAGCATCTGGCAGCAATAGTTATTTAGCTAAACCATTGTGATTTAAATACTGCCGCCGGGGAGGATGGTGAAACCGACATCAACCATCCTCGGCGCTACCGCCTCTCCGCGCAGTTTTGCCAGCAAACGCTCGGCACCAATTTGCCCCATTCTTTCACGCGGGGTAAGCACACTGGCCAGCTTAGGTACCATCGACTGGCCAATATCGTGACCATGGAAACCCGCTATTGCCATATCATAAGGGATAGATAACCCCTGACGCTGACACTCAAATACAGCACCAATTGCCAGGTCATCATTGGTACAAAAAATACTGTCAATCAGTGGATAACTGGCTTGCGCTTCACGCAACAACTCAGCACCTGCCGAATATGACGATGAACGGCTGGTCATCACGCTCATCGGCACCAAACCGGATTCACGCATCGCCTGCTCATAGCCTTGCTGCTTAATGACGGTACGCTCATCCTGACGTGCACCAAAATAGACAACATGGCGATGGCCTTTGGCGATAACTTGCTGCGTCATCTGCCTTGCCGCTTCAAAGTTATTAAAGCCCACAGCCAAATCAATACACGGTGAAATACAATCCATCAGCTCAATGACTGGAATCCCCGCGACCTCAATCATTTTCAATGTACGGGCGGTATGGTGACGTTCGGAGAGGATTAGGCCGTCAATATTATAAGAGAGTAACGAGGTTAACCGTTGCTCCTCACGCTCTTTCTGATAGCCATAGTGCGCTAGCATAGTCTGATAGCCATGCGCATCCGTCACACTCTCAATGCCGCGCAAAACCTCGGCAAAAACCTGGTTGGTCAATGACGGCAACAATACACCGATGGCATGACTGGTCGCGTTGGACAGGATATCGGGGGCGCGGTTGGGGATATAGCCCAGTTCGTCTAATGCCAGCGCGATTTTTTTCTGCAAAAGCGCAGAAACTTGTTCTGGATTACGCAAATACCGGCTGACGGTCATTTTTGTCACCCCAACCATATCGGCGACGTCTTGGAGCACTGGCCTTTTTTTCTTCATTATCAATGAACTGAGGCTGGGTAAATGGGATGCTATTCTAGCAAAGAAAAGGGTATGGCGCGATGCACATACCCTTTTTTACATATACCCGTCATACTTCAAGCTGCATATGCGTTGGCTGCTTTCTTTCACCCGAATCACTTACCTGAGTAAGCTCATCGGGATTCACTCAATTGCCGCCTTCCTGCAACTCGAATTATTAGGGTATGAGATGGTCAAACTTAAACTGGCGGTAAATCAAACAACAAAATTTCACTGTCTTCATCAGCATGAATAGAAAGTGCAGCTTCATCCCAGATAGCGAATGCATCGCTGGCCGCAGCATGATGCCCATTGATAGAGACCTTACCACGGACTACCTGTATCCAGATGCGACGCTCTGCTTGAATCTGATAAATGGACTGCTCCTCGCGTTTCAGTGCCCAGCGCCAGAGTGTCATGTCCTGGAATACTTTCAGCGAGCCATCGCGGGCATCCGGTGATAACACCAACTGCCGCCCTTGCGGGATATCAAACATCTGCTGTTCATAACGCGGCTCCAAACCTGTCTTATTGGGGATAATCCAAATCTGGTACAAATGCAGCGGTTGGTCGTCACGGCCATTATATTCTGAATGGCGGATACCGGTACCTGCGCTCATAATCTGGAATTCACCGGCATGGATCTGCTCTTTATTACCCATACTGTCTTTGTGCTCGACAGTACCAGACAGCACATAAGTCAGAATTTCCATATCTTTATGCGGATGGGTACCAAACCCCTGACCTGCATCGATCACATCTTCGTTAATCACTCGCAGTGCTGAAAACCCCATAAATTCTGGATCGTAATAATCAGCGAATGAGAAGGTATGCCAACTGTCCAACCAACCGTGATTAGCATGGCCACGTTCTTCTGCTTTGCGTAAATAGATCATGTTCAGTTCTCCTCAACGTTTTCTTTAGTCTAGATGTCGCGGGAGAATATGAAAGCGTAAAAAACTCACTCCTCTGTTCAAAAAATTCGACTGATTAATAAGTTGAAAGACAAATGATTTGAATTTGAAGTAATTAGCGAAAGAAAACGTTGAGAGAACTTGAGATATGACTGCCTACGAACCAATGATGCAGCGAACAAACAGTGCGAAATAGGCAAAAAAAAAGCCAGCACCCGGCTGGCTAAGTAAACACTGGAAGCAATGTGAGCAATGTCGTGCCTTCGTAATGTGAACACCTAAACACTGATGGCCTCATCTGAAAGCACGACAATGATAATCATTATCACTCTCACTTGTAAAGTGTTTTTTCTAACCACCTGCAATATTATTGACTCAGGTAAATAAAACGCTATTTTATTAGGTAATTCAAATAGTAAGAGTAAGGGTATGTTTATGGAAAATGTGCAGATACGCCATGTGGAGTTCACCGACTATCCCGCTTTGCGGCAGTTATTTTCTCATCCACAGGTTTATCGCGACACGTTACAGCTTCCCCTACCTTCTGAAGAGATGTGGGCCAAAAGAATTAAAGATTTTCCCGCCGGGATGCATAGCCTGGTGGCATGTATTGACGAGGAGATCGTTGGGCAATTGACTGTCGAAGCCAACCAACGGGCACGGCGTAAGCATGTCGCCACTTTTGGTATTGCCGTTGATGCAAATTACTGTGGACAAGGCATCGGCAGTGTATTAATGACTGCCATGATTGATTTATGTGATAACTGGTTGAATATACAACGTATTGAGCTAACAGTGTTTGTCGATAATCTGGCGGCTATCGCGCTTTACCGCAAGTTTGGCTTTGAAATTGAAGGTACCAGCCCACGCTTTGCTTTTCGCGAGGGCCAATATATCGATGCGTATCATATGGGGCGAATCAAGATATCCGCCTAATCCTCAGGGGATAGTGTATCAGCCTATCCCCTGCCATAACTGAATATGACTAAATGCTCGCGGTTTCTTTAATATAGTGGCGGGCTTTTACTGCATACTCAAATGGATTAGCGATAGCCGGATCCTGCTCTGCCTCTACTACCATCCAGCCCTGATAGCCTTTTTCATCCAGCAATTTAAATACCGGACGGAAATCAATTACCCCATCGCCCGGTACAGTGAACATGCCTTTTTTCACCCCATCGAGGAAACTGAGTTTATTCGCTTTCACATCAGCCACTATTTCATCCCGCACATCTTTTAAATGAACATGATTAATACGCGGCAGGTATTTCTCCAAAATAGCCAGCATCGCCGCCTGGCTCCCCTCAGAAACATAGGCATGACCTGTATCAAAGAGCAGATATACATCGTCGTTAACCATACTCATATAACGATCTATTTCTTCGGTAGTTTGGATCCCCGTCCCCATATGGTGGTGCAAACAGACTTGCATACCTTTGGTTGCCGCAATCTTGGCTAATTCGTTATAACCATCAGCAACTCGCTGCCATTGCACATCAGTGAAGTGTGGTTTTTCTTCAAATACTGCCTTCGTCGTCCCTTGAATGCTCTTACTTTGTTCTGAGCAACCAATCACTTTTGCGCCCATTATATGGAGGAAATTCATATGATTAATAAATTCATCAATGGTCTTGGTCCGCTGGTCATCGGCAAAGAAAGTGCTAAACCATGCATTACAAATCTGCATACCGCGCAGCTCAAGCATAGGTTTAAGTACGTTAGGATCTCGCGGGTATTTACTACCAACCTCGCAACCAGTAAATCCGGCAAGAGCCATTTCACTGATACATTGTTGGAAGGTATTTTCTTTGCCTAAGTCAGGCATATCATCATTGGTCCAGCCAATTGGCGCGATTGCTAACTTCACACGTTCTTTATTCATAATAAACCTCTGCGATACATCCAATTTATAGAGATGAATACAATTAAAATGTGATTAATTGCCCGTCTTTAATGCAGGAAAATATACCTTTGGCGCTTGAAGCTGCGGCGTTGTTCACTGCAACGTCAATAACGTTGGGCTAAGTTTTTATTTAAAATCTTAAAGAGAACTTGCAACTGAGGCCGCCGGGCGAATTTATTTCCCCAACAATTCGCGCTCAATACGTTCGCGAGTAGCCACCGCCTGATGCACCATTTTTTCTGGATAACCAAAAAGAGAAGTCGCAATAATTGACTCACCACCGACTTTAAAGGTGCGATTAGCGAAATCCATATCGCGCAGAGTTTGAAATAAGGCAGAGAAATCGACTTCCCCTTCACCAATACCAACATGTTGATGAATAACCGCATCAACACCTGGTGGATTCACAATATAACGGCAATGCTTGGTGTGATTCATGGTGTCTGCAATCAATACATGAGAAAGGTCAACACCCGCATATTTCAGCATGCTGGCAACGTCTCCTTTGCCCTTATCGTAGAAAAAGGTATGGGGCACGCTATACAGATACTTCACATTATCGCTGCGGAGTGATTTCACTAAATCTGCGGTTTCATTATTTTCTTCACAAAAATCCCACGGATGAGATTGAATCTCTACCCGAATCCCTTCCCGCTCAATAATCGGCAATAACTCTTCCATTGAGCGATACCACATCTCTTCGCAAACTTCTGGCTCATTTGGATCGCCAGAAAGTTCGGTATTAATCACAGAGACACCCATTTCAACTGCAATTTCAATCATTCTCTTCCAGTTGGTCACCGCAGCCTGCCGCCTTGCCTCGAGTGGCCCAGCCCAACGATAAACCACAATAAAGGAAGATATTTGCACCCCGGTTTCTTTTAGTACTTTCTTATATTCAGCAACAACTTCGCGGCCCGCTTTTGGGTGTTTATAAAATGGGTTTAACTGCGGATGCGGTGATTGTTCAATATAGTCATATCCCCATTCTGCCACTTGACGAACCATATTGCTGATACCAAGGCCTTTAATGACATCAACATCAAATGCAATCTTCATCGCTCCCCCGTTTCACGCAAGATACATGCAAGCTTGAGATAAACTCCATTTGCAACAAAAAACCTGACTATGCGGCAGCAGGCTAGCTAGCGCACAGGCAGCAGAGTTTGATGTTATTTATTATAAAAATCAGGTCGTGGCGGCAAACTCACAGGAACAATTTCACCGCTATTCTGTGCCGCAATACAGGCATCCGCAGTAACGGCGGCAGCAAAACCATCCCAGGCAGAAGGACCGGTGAGTTTTTCAGCTAAAACGTCATTGATAAATGCTTGTAACTCAACATCATAAGCATCAATAAAGCGGTCTTTCCAATCGGTCAGTATTTCATGCGATAGCCGTGCCTGGCTGCGCATCAGCACGGATGAGGGTTCTGGTAATTTTGCAATACCGGTATCACCTACCACTTCACATTGAATATCATAGCCATATTGACAGTTCACAAAGATTTCAACATCTATACGCGTTCCTTTCGCCGTTTCAAATAACACCACCTGCGGGTCTTTCAGATGCGCTTTAGCGTGTTTGGCTTTACGTGGGAAAACAACCTGAACGGAGACATAATCATCATCCAGCAGCCAGCGCAGTACATCAATCTCATGGATCAATGTGTCAGTAATAGCCATATTGGTGGTGTAATTTTCGCCGACTCTCGGGTTACGGTGAGCACAATGCAGCATCAAGGGTTCACCGATTTCCCCACGAGTAATCACATCTTTCAGTGCGCGATAACCCTGATCATAAGGGCGCATAAACCCAACCTGAACCAAGCGTTTACCCTTGGCGGCTTCAGCCTCTACAATTCGCTTACACCCTTCAGCTGTCACCGCCAACGGCTTTTCACAAAATACATATTTACCCGCAGCGATGGCTGCCAGAACAAACTCTTCGTGACTCGGCCCCCAAGATGTGACTAATATCGCATCCACCTCTTTTGCATTAATCACTTCATGCCCATCGGCATAGATATTCGCCTCAATACCCAGATCACGAATAACTTTAGTGGCATGCTGCTGATTGATATCCGTTACAGCAACCACACGAGCGCCCTGTAAAACTTTACTGCAACGACGAATATGATCCTGGCCGATAGCACCTGTTCCGATGACACCAATATTTAACGACATATTATTTTCCTCATGAAGTTTCGGTTTGCAGGTGATACCTGCTCGTTTTACGACTTCACATCCAGCTCAACTTGCAAGTTGCAGGTGCGTTGGCAGCCCTCATGACTCGGCACATCCCTGTACCGCCATTTTGTGTGTTGAAAGCTATTGGGTATAACGCATTGATTGCCTGCTTAATTAGCCTTAGTAATCACGGGCTTTGGCGATATTTTTTTCCAGCTCACGAACCACTGCATCGATTCGTTCACTTTCAGAAACCTGAGCAACCCCTACCCGCCACCAACTCAGGTATTTATGTACCATGGTCTTTGGCAGCACTTTTATGTCAATCAAGGTAGAAATTGCCTGCGAATGGGCATCGGTTAATGCATCGATCAGCTGTTGCTCGGTAGAAACACGATATGTTTTACAGCCATAGGCGGCAGCCAGCATGGCAAAATCAACCGGAACAAGACCGCCATCTAATTGGCCTGTGTCCTCATTACGAAAGCGGAATTCTGTGGCATAGCTGTCCATGCCATGTTCCATTTGCAGGTTGTTGATGCAGCCATTCGTCATGTTATCGAACAGCACAACGTTAATTTTTTTACGCTCTTGAATAGAGGTAACCAGTTCGGAATGCAGCATCATAAATGCGCCGTCCCCAACCAATGAGTAGACCTCCCTGTCTGGTTCAGCTAACTTCACACCCAGTGCGGCACCCACCTCATAACCCATGCACGAATAACCGTATTCGACGTGATAGTCGTTACTCCCTTTGGTACGCCACACCCGCTGTAAATCGCCGGGCAAACTACCCGCAGCCGCAACAATGATGGCATCAGGAGGTAATGTGTTATTCAGTACTCCCAGCACTTGGCTTTGCGTCAAGAAAGAGCCGGTTTTATTGATAAATTCAGCAAAAACCTGTTCACGGTCCAAATGGTCATTAATTTCAGGAACGAAATCGTCGGCGCGGTATTGCACTTGATAAACCCGCCGCGTTTCAGCTAATTGTTCCGCGCGCATGCGAGCAATTTCATCCCCCCATCCGGCTTGATAACCGGTAGTGCCAAGCTGTTGATGCAATGCTGATAATGCCTCACGCGCATCAGCCAACAATTGCAAACCATCCAATTTGCCGGCATCAAAGGCACTGACATTAATATTCAGGAATGAAACGTCTGGATTCTGGAATAACCATTTAGAGGACGTGGTGAAATCGCTATAGCGAGTGCCAACGCCGATCACCAGATCCGCCTGTTTTGCTAATGTGTTAGCAGCCAGGCAGCCGGTTTCACCAATACCACCAAGATTTAATTCATGTTCTGAGCTGATAGTGCCTTTACCGGCTTGCGTTTCTACCCACGGCAAACCAAAACATTCAGCAAATCGTTGCAATGCCTGGCCGGCTTGTGAGTATTTCACCCCTCCCCCACATACCAAAATGGGCTTACGTTTGGCGGTCAGTAACGCAATGGCATCAGCCAGCATAGCGGCACTGGCAGGGCGTCTGTCAAGGTGATGAACTCGCTTGTGGAAGAAATAGTCAGGATAGTCATAGGCTTCAGCCTGCACATCTTGTGGCAAGCTCAGTGTCACAGCCCCCGTTTCTGCCGGATCAGTCAGAACCCGCATCGCATTAATACAGGCGCTCATCAGTTGCTCTGGCCGCGTAATGCGATCCCAGTATTTACTAACCGGTTTGAATGCATCATTAGTGCTGATGCTAAGGTCATGAGATTGTTCTATTTGTTGTAACACTGGGTCCGGTTGGCGGGATGCAAATACGTCGCCTGGGAGCAATAGTAGGGGAATACGATTGGCCGTTGCCGTTGCAGCGGCGGTAATCATATTAGCGCTGCCCGGCCCGACGGATGAGGTGCAGGCATAAATTTGCTGGCGCAGTTTTTGTTTGGCAAAACCGGTAGCGGCATGGGCCATCCCTTGCTCATTCCGCCCCTGATGAACCACTAAATCGCCACAGTTTTGTTCCAACGCCTGCCCCATTCCCAGCACATTACCGTGGCCAAAAATAGCAAAAATCCCTTTGATAAATTTGATTTCCTGACCATCAACTTGCAGGTATTGGTTGTCCAAAAACCGGACTAATGCCTGTGCAGTGGTTAGCCGAATCTTATTCATTTACCCATCCTTTGCTCTGTTGCGCTACATCATGGTGACCAAGTGACGTTCAGCCCCTGAAGATACATATGCCGGAGAGAAGCAGCAGACTTGTTAGCTTTCGCCTGGCTGACGACAGTAAGGTGAAACATAGCAGGGATTATAAACAAATATTTTTTTCATAAAATCAAATTACAGAAGAAACATTTCATTATGCGATGAAGATCAAATATTCTCAGAAACACTGAAATAACGCGTCCCCCTCTTACCATGCAATCGACCGTTCATTTCCAATCGTCAATAAAAACGCATAATTAATTGATATTAATATACTATTTTGATTTTAACTCTTCTTTATTGCACCTCGAAAACACTGCCAATAACCGGCCTAAGCTTTTGGTGTAAGTCCCATTTTCAGACCTGATATGAGGCTTTTATCTTCGTCACACAACCGGGGAATAAATTTCATTTAATCTTGAACTTGAAATTTTTATTCCTCATACTGGTTTTAGAAATGTCATTACAGGTTTATTTCATCGGTCACTGTCGGGGCTTGGTTTAATACAGAAGGAAATGGGGATGGGTACACAACACAAAGTACTGGATGTCATATGTATCGGTCGTATTGCCGTCGATTTTTATGGGCAGCAGATTGGTGCCCGGCTGGAAGATACCAGTACATTTGCCAAATATTTAGGCGGGTCATCAGGTAATGTTGCTTATGGCACGGCAATTCAGGGCTTGAAGTCAGGCATGCTGGCACGTGTTGGCGATGAACATATGGGCCGTTTCCTACGCGAGGAATTACAGCGTGTTGGGTCTGATACCCGTTTTCTTATTACTGATAAACAACGGCTGACAGGTCTGGTTATTCTGGGTATTAAAGATCAAGAGACTTTTCCACTGATCTTTTACCGTGAAAACTGCGCTGATATGGCCCTGACGCCAGATGATATTGACGAGACATATATTGCTTCATCACGCGCGCTGGCAATCACGGGTACACATCTTTCGCATCCGAATACCCGAGCAGCAGTGCTAAAAGCATTGGAATATGCCCATAAGTATGGGTTGCGCACAGCGCTCGATATTGATTATCGTCCGGTATTATGTGGCCTGACCTCACTTGGAGACGGTGAAACGCGTTTCATAGAGTCGCAAAAAGTAACGCAGGAATTGCAGGAAGTACTGCATCATTTCAATTTAATCGTTGGTACAGAAGAAGAATTTCACATTGCGGGGGGGAGCACAGATACGCTGACAGCCCTGCAAAATGTGCGTAAAACCACGCCAGCGACACTGGTTTGCAAGCGCGGAGCACAAGGTTGCTCTGTTTTTGAAGGGGATATTCCCACCCGTTGGGAGTCAATCAAACTGCATTCTGGTGTGCGCGTCGAGGTTCTCAACGTATTAGGGGCTGGCGATGCCTTCATGTCTGGCCTGCTACGCGGTTATCTGAATGATGAAGGCTGGGAGCAAGCCTGCCGCTACGCCAATGCCTGTGGGGCGCTAGTTGTTTCACGTCATGGTTGTGCTCCAGCGATGCCGACAAAAATTGAACTGGATGATTATCTTAGCCGCGAATATTCCGTGTCACGCCCTGACAAGGATAGCCGCCTTAATCATTTACATCGGGTGACTACCCGTAAGCAACAGTGGCCTGAACTTTGTGTTTTTGCCTTTGACCACCGCAAACAATTGGCTGATATGGCCCGTGAAGCCGGTGTTGGTGAAGAGCGCATCCCAAAACTTAAGACATTGTTGCTACAAGCAGCGCAACAAGCCGCTTTGGAGTCTGGATTGGAGCATAAAAGTGGCATTCTGGCTGATACGACATATGGTCAGGAGGCGCTCAATATCATTACCGGCCAGGGATGGTGGATAGGCCGCCCCATAGAATTACCCAGTTCCAGGCCATTACGGCTTGAACACGGTAATATTGGTTCCCAGCTAATAGATTGGCCACTGGAACATGTTGTTAAGTGTCTGGTTTTTTATCATCCCCAAGACCGTGCAGAACTGCGCCAACAGCAGGATGAGCTGATTGTGGATGTATATCGTGGATGCTGTAAATCAGGACATGAATTGCTACTGGAAGTGATTTTACCTGAAGATAATAAGGATAAGGATGAGCGCTATTATATTGAAACTATGGCTCATTTCTATCAACTAGGCATTCAGCCAGATTGGTGGAAGCTGCCGCCGCTAACGGCAGAAAACTGGCAACTGGTTGGCAAACTGATTGAAACTGAAGATCCCTATTGCCGAGGTGTATTAATTCTTGGGCTGGACTCGACAGAGGCCGTATTAAAAGCAGGGTTTGCCGCTGCTGCACACGCCCCGTGGGTTAAAGGTTTTGCTGTCGGCCGGACCATTTTTGGCCTGGCATCGCGCCACTGGTTACAAGGTGAATTGAATGATGCCGAGTTAATGACACAAGTGAAACAAAATTACCAAACCCTGATTGGTTATTGGCGTGACTATCGCCCTGCGATTTGAATTAAAAACGACTCTATCGGCGCTGAAGTGATACTGCCTCAGCGCCACTATTATGCCGCTATCTACGCTGTTTATTCCCCATAAAGCCAAAAAAATCCTGATTTCCATCAAAGTTAATAAAGGAATATCTTTAGATTTCATTCATTTCTATTAATATAGTTTGGTGAATTTATTTAAGTTTCGATGAAATAAAAGCAAATACTGACATCAATAAATGAAATTTTCCAACCACCTGTTAGAATACTGTCAGATAGACTCAAAGAACTTGGGGTTGCAGCCAGCCAAAGCGAACACATCTCGACGAGCTGACACATGTCAGTCATTCGGGTGAATAACCTTAGCTAACAACCTTGCAGCTTTAAGTACGAAGGGAATAACCCCTGAAATTTCCTCTGCCGTGGGCCGAATGGATGAATAACCCTACTCAACTTTCATTGTTACAAGACCAAATTCGTCATCGCTATGAGACGTTAAGCAAACGCTTAAAACAAGTTGCCCGTTATATATTGGATAACAGTAATAGCATTGCATTTGATACGGTTGCTTCTATTGCGGCTCAAGCCGACGTACCACCTTCAACATTGATCCGATTTGCTAATGCCTTTAATTTCAGCGGCTTCAACGAAATGAAACAGGTATTCCGCCAGCATTTGATGGAAGAAACCGTTAACTATACTGAGCGAGCACGGTTATTCCGCCAAATATCGACAGATGGCAGCACGGCACCAGAAAGTCCGGCAGAAATACTGAATGTATTTACCATGGTAAATGCACAAGCGCTGCAACAACTGGCCGTACAAACCAGCGCAGAACAGTTGGAGAGAGCAGTTAACTTGTTGAAAAATGCTGAAAATATCTATGTGATTGGTCTACGTCGCTCTTTTAGTGTTGCTTCTTATCTCACCTATGCGTTACGCCATCTGGAACGTCGTGCTTTTCTGATCGATGGGCTAGGGGGAATGTTCTCTGAACAACTGAGCATGGTGAAACCCAAAGACGTAGTGATCGCCATTAGTTATTCACCTTATGCGCAAGAGGCGTTAGAACTGGTGGAATTAGGGGCGAAGAGTGGTGCACAGCAGATTGCGATTACAGATAGCCAGGTCAGCCCATTAGCGGCTTTTAGCGATGTATGTTTTGTCGTGCGAGAAGCTCAAGTTGACGGTTTCCGTTCGCAAGTAGCCTCTATGTGTCTGGCACAAACATTGGCAGTTTCACTGGCACTGAATAACGCGAAAGAGTAAACACTCCAATAGGAGACTCTGTTCGTTTTTCGTCATTTCTGCTCACACCTAGAATGGGTAGGATTCCTCCTACCCCATTATTATATGCTTTAGCCAGAGTAAGTTAGCTGTTATTAACCGGATAGTTATCGCTGTTGATCCATGCGTGGTCTTTCTCCCAGGTAAATTTCCATAACCGTACCGGCCCTGCCATCACATTCAAATAATAGTTGTCGTAGCCTGCTAACGTTGCCACCGGGTGATAACCTTTGGGGACTTTCACCACATCACGGTTATAAACAGGCATACACTCATCCAGTGAACGGTCGTCAGTATAAACACGCTGCATACAGAAACCCTGTTCAGGGTTCAACCGGTGATAATAGGTTTCTTCAAGATAAGTTTCGTCGGTAGAATTTTCCTGATCGTGTTTATGACTTGGATATGAGCTGGTGTTCCCTTCGTCTGTGTAGACCTCTACCACCAACAAACTGTCCGCAGGCTCACTGTCAGGCAGAATATTATGCACTAACCGCTGGTTGCGCCCCTTACCGCGCCGTTCGACCCCGACATCAGCCGGCGTAATCAGGCGGGAAGGCAAATGCCCCTGTGCAGGGGCACGGCATACCGCCAATTCCAAGTCAGTTTCTGCCACCACTTTCACATGATCATGATGTGGGACATAAACAGAATAAGGCGGTGTTCGTTCGAACGGACTCATACGTTTACCAATATGTGGGTATTCAGCGTGCAGAGTTGAAACTGAAGCAACACCAGCAACCAATACCAGACAGAGTTCATTGTCACCACTGTCCAGAACTAATGCTTTACCCGCAGTAAGACGATAGACATCAAATCCAACAAAACGCCAACCCGCATTTTGCGGTGAAATGTGTTGAATACGTCCATCCGCATCCGGTAACTGACATTTGGCAAGCAGTGAAGACATAATAGCTCTCCTGTTAACACTGAAATTAACCCAAGGCACACCCACTGATAGCATTAGCCAAGTGTTGGCATACTGTACTCTGAAACCGTTTGCTGGCCGGTAGGCCAACGGGCAGTGGTTGTTTTCATCCGGGTGTAAAAACGCACGCCATCGGTACCGTGAACATTTAACGCACCGAATACCGAGCGCTTCCAGCCACCAAAGCTATGGAATGCCATTGGGACAGGTACTGGAACATTGACGCCAACCATTCCGGCCTGAACTTCATGCACAAATAGCCGCGCATAATGGCCGCTACTGGTAAAAATAGCGCTGCCGTTGCCAAACTCATGGCTATTAACTGTATCAATGGCTGTTTGGTAATCAGGGACTCTGACAATACCCAGTACCGGCCCAAAAATCTCTTCCCGATAGATTTTCATCTCTGGCGTGACATGGTCAAACAGAGTGCCGCCTACATAATATCCCTGCTCATAACCTGCAACTTTATAATTGCGGCCATCGGTGACTAACGTTGCGCCCTCTTTCACACCTTGATCGATATAACCGAGCACTTTTTTCTGATGGGTGGCTGAGATTAGCGGCCCCATCTCATTTTCTTCACCACTTTGCTGCAAGCCAGGGCCGACTCGCAAGTGAGTGATGAGTGGTTTTAACTTCTCAATTAATTTGTCCGCGGTGTCATCACCCACGACAACCGCAATCGGCAAAGCCATACAACGTTCACCCGCCGAACCAAATGCACCACCCATCAATGCATTTACTGTGGCATCCAAATCAGCATCAGGCATGATAATTGCCTGATTTTTAGCAGCACCAAATGCTTGTACGCGCTTACCGTGTGCACTGGCAGTAGTATAAATATGTTCAGCTACGGTAGAAGATCCAACAAAACTGACGGCCTGAATTCGTGGGTCAGTGCAGAGTTGGGCTGCACTCTCATTTGAACAGTGAATAACATTGAATACACCATCCGGTAACCCAGCTTCAGTCAACAATTCCGCCAGACGAACAGAGGCTGACGGGTCTAATGCCGGTGGCTTCAGGATAAAGGTATTGCCGCAAGTTAAGGCAACGGGGAACATCCACATCGGGACCATAGCAGGGAAGTTAAACGGTGTTATACCTGCGACCACACCTAACGGTTGCATCATGGAAAAACAATCCACCCCCGTACCAACATCTGCGGAATATTCACCTTTCAAGAGATGTGGAATGCCACAGGCAAACTCGACGACTTCCAGCCCACGGGTGATCTCACCCAACGCATCGGAATAAACCTTGCCGTGCTCACGGACAATCAACTCAGCCAACTCATCACGATGTTGCTCAATCAGTGCTTTAAAGTTAAACATAATACGGGCGCGACGCAGTGGGGTAGTCCGTGACCAATCGGCAAATGCTTGATGAGCCACGCCGATAGCCTGATTAACTTCCTCGGCAGTACTTTGCGTAACCTGGCTTTCGACTTTACCGGTGGCTGGATTATGAATCTCGGCAGTCTGATTGCTGGAACTCAGGGAATTCTTCCCGCCAATAAAGTTACTCACGATTTTCATGTCTAACCCTCTTCTCAATAGCTGCTACCGCAAGGTTCGCTCAAAGTGGCTTTAACCTGACACTCATTCCTAACGGACCATACGCTCAATCAGTAAAGGCTATCTTGTGGTGGGACCAAAATAGCCAGCAAGGCGACCTGCCACCAGAGAGGCGAAAAACCAGCCGACATGCAGACTCTATTCCATTGAAAAAAAAGTTTCAAATAACTTCTTTTAGAAATTTTGTTTTGTGCGATGTATCGCAAGTTCCTGCAAGGCTTTAACACCACCATCAAAAAAGCCAGATAGCCCACGCAACGTGCCAAAAAGGCTAAAAAATCTCGTTCTTTTGCGATAAATAAATTGTTAAGGTTAAAAAAACAACGGCAATAGCTCGATTTCATTGGTTCTTAATGAAAGCTGAATCGCTTTTTTAGCTTAATTTTTGAACCACATCTAAAAATTAATGTTTCGTTATTTAATTAAAATGAAATAAATGTTCTTATTTTGAGCTATGTATAGCATTTATCACAGCAGGAGCAGAGCACCATGTCCATCGCGCAAGATCGTTTCTGTATTAATCGCAAAATCGCCCCGAATCTCAGTATTGAGAATTTTTTCCGTCTGGTTAAGAAATGTGGCTTAAATAAGGTTGAGCTACGCAATGATATGCCCGGTGGAAAAGTGACTGACGAGCTAAGCACGGCCCAACTCAATGCACTGGCTGATGAACATCAAATTGAGATTGTTACTATCAATGCATTGCAATATTTCAATCTGCCAGAGCAGCGAGGCGAGCTACTACAAGAAGCGGAAAACATGCTCAAGTTGGCACGGGATATCAACTGTCACGGAGTCATTCTGTGCCCGAATTGTAGTGCCAGTGACAAACGTTCAGCCGAGCAAAAAGAGCATGACACCCTGGATGCACTGCGGCTACTTGCCCCCCTGTTTAAGAAATATCAAGTCACTGGATTAGTTGAGCCTTTAGGCTTTGGAATCAGTTCATTGCGTTCTCATCTGGTAACACAATCACTGATCCGCACATCGGCTGCCCCCTACCAAATGGTGTTGGATACTTTCCATTACTATCTGAGTGATATCGTTCAGGCCGAGTTTGATGCACATATTGACGTTAATATAATTGGCTTAGTACACCTTTCCGGCGTCGAAGAGAACAGGTTGAAATCCACACTGACTGATGAAGACCGCATTATGCTCAGCGAGCAAGATAAGTTGAACAGTAAGCAACAAGTCGCAAATCTTGAACGTCTGGGTTATCAGGGAATTTATGCTTTTGAACCGTTTTCGTCACAACTAAATATTTGGTCTGAAGCTGATATAGAAAGAGAAATTCGCCAGAGCATGGCTTATTTACAAAGCTAATCAGCCCTACTGATATTGGGGCTGATAACTGACTATTGGGCTTAACACTTTAAAACGGAACTCAAGACATCGGCTCGGGGTGCCTGTTTTCTTAGACATCCCGACATGCTAACTGTATTGGCAAAATTACTATCCTCTCTGCTCATTATGAGCAGAATCACGGCTACCTGGCGCTACGATTGCTCCAGCGTACGACCAGGCTAGCTGCACCCGCGAGGGTAATCAGACTAACTACAGCAGTCCATCCCATTTTTTCCAGCATCAGGCTGCCTAAAGCTGAACCAACCGCCATCCCAACAAACACACCGGTAAATAACAAGGCATTGAGCCGGCTACGAGCTGCAGGTTCCAGGCTGTAAATAATGGTTTGGTGTGCTATCAGTGTCGCCTGAACGCCGAAATCAAAACCAATCGCGCTGATGACCATAAGCCCAATCTGGTATTGAAGTGGCAATAGCGGCAGAAGAAATAACGCTGCAAATGAGAGGGTTGCCACACTTGCACCAATCAAAGTAACCCTATGTGGTCCACGGCGATCCGCCAATGCTCCAGCAAGAGGGGCCGCCAAAGCACCTGCGGCACCGGCAAGGCCAAACGCACCGGCAACAGCACTACCAAGATGATAAGTATCTTGTAACATCACTGCTAGTGTTGACCAAAAAGCACTGAATCCGACCGATAACAACCCTTGTGATAGCGCCGCACGGCGCAAGGTTTTAAACTGAAGCCACAAGTGAATCATCGACATAAGTAGTGCTGGATAACTCAGTGTTGAAGCGGCGGGAACCCGAGGTAAACCGCGCCATATCACCAGCGTTATAAAAATAACTGACAGCGCCGCACCGATATACAGCACCCGCCAACTAAAATATTCGGCGACAAAACCACTCAGCACCCGCGACAGTAGAATCCCCAGCAATAAGCCCGTCATTACAGTTCCGACGGTCTTGCCCCGTTGTGCTGCTGAAGCCAACGTCGCTGATGCAGGAACAATGTCCTGTGCCATGGTTGCGGCAATCCCGACCACAAAGCTGGTGACTAACAACCCATTGATACCAGAGATAAAACCACTGCACAGCAACGCTGCGGTAAGCAAAAGACCTTTCAATAAAATAACAATCCGACGATCGTGGCGATCACCTAGCGGGGCGAGCAACAAGATACCTAAAGCATAACCAATCTGTGTCAGTGTCGGCACCATACCAACCGTACCTACACTGGCATGCAGGTCGGTACCCATAACCCCCAATAATGGCTGACTATAATAAATTGAGGCAACGCTAAGCCCAGCGCCGGTTGCCAACATAAGAACTGTCCGGCCGGAAAGGGTTTTCTCAGGACTATCTAAAGTACTTGGTATGGTTTGAATGGCTGACATGGCGGCTACCTATAATGATATTGAGTCAGTATTCTTGCCTGAGTAGACATGTGTTGGTAGTCGCCTAAAGAGTAAAATTGTTATACGCTTAACGTATGATAGAACTCGGTTTGACTGGCATTGATCGTATAGAGTTAATGCAGACATTTATCCGCATCGTTGAGGCTGGTAGTTTATCGGCAGCAGCAGTACGCCTGGGTACAAGCCAGCCGACGATTAGCCGGCGGTTACAGACACTGGAACGCCTGCTTGGTCTGAAATTATTGCAGCGCACTACGCATGTTATGAAGCTCACCGACGATGGCGAACGCTGCTATTCCCATGCTAAAGCACTGGTTGAAAACTGGCATAGGATGGAGGATGACCTGCGCGGGGCCACGGACGAGCCCAGAGGAGTACTGCGAGTTTTAGTGCCGCACGCGTTCGGGCAAGATCAATTAATCAAACCGCTTAAAGACTATTTAGGCCGTTATCCGAAAATGTCTGTGGAATGGATGCTAAATGATCGCCGCCCGGATTTCATCGTGGAAGGTATTGATTGCGCCATTCAAGTTGGAGCCGTCACCGATCCTTCGGTGATTGCGATTCTGCTGGCCGAGGTGCCGCGTATTGTCGTCGCCGCGCCTGAATTGCTCAATGATAAGCCGCTACTGCTACATCCTGACCAATTGCAGGATTTACGCTGGCTGGCATTAAGCTCCTTTTACCGTAATGAAGTCGTCCTAAATCATCAGACGAGTGGTGACATACATCGATTTTCTATCCAGCCACAATTGAGTACCGACAGTCTGTATGCCTTACGTAATGCCGCACTCGCGGGGGTCGGGGTAGGAATCGCCTCAACGTGGGTGGTAAGCGAAGATCTTGCACAAGGGCGGTTAGTACATCTAACTCCCGATTGGCACGGATTACCTTTGCCCATCTATCTGGTTTATCCCCATGCCAGTTTTTACCCAGCAAGATTACGGGCATTTTTAGATATTATGCGCCACGCCATGCCGAGTCTGGCTGGCACGCAACCCCCAGCGCAAAAATAGAAAAACCAGCCCGAGGACTGGTTCTTGATAATGACAGATGCCTTTTAAGGATTGTGCAGATAAAGCAATTAATTCTATCGCAGCCATCCTTCATTGGTGAAAAACTTAGCGCCTTCCGTTGTAGTCAAATAAGCCATGAATTGCGCCGCACCTATATCTGCTTTCGGTGAAATTGCCATATTGAAGTCGCGGTAAATTCGTCTTTCCGGCTCAATAGTCACCATATCGACTTTATCCGCGTTAGCAATCGGCCAGTCACTCCAGGTGATCCAGGCATCTGCTTTTAACCGTTGGAAGGCCTTAAATGCAGCACCACTCCCCTGCTCATAGGCCACGATATGTGACCGTACTTGTTTGATATCTTCCAGCCGGCCCAAACGCCCGGCAATATCTTCCCACAAACCGGTACCTGAGGTGTTGTAGGTTCCTTTACCTTCGGTCACCACAATTTTGACCGGTTGTTTGATCAGATCCTCAAAACTCTTAATATTTTTAGGATTACCTTTTGCTACTGCAATCACTGCCGGATGAATAAACATCGGCACAACATCCTTGCTGGCCACAAAAGGATAATTCTCCAGATACGCCGTCATCGATTGCTCTGAAGCACTGAAAATAATATCAGCACGTTGCTGGGCATCTTTTGACCATTTCTCCTCTGGCCCGTAGATTATTTCCACACGTTGTCCGGTCTGTTGCTGAAAACTCTCTGCGGCTTTTATCAACGCGGTGTGAGGTCCGCCCGGCCCATAGACGCGAACCACGCCATCGTTGGGTTGATGGATGATATTAGTATCGAGAAATTGGCCGCTGGCGTAGGACAGCGCCGATGCCATGATACTCAGTGTGCCAATGATTAACTTTCTAATTTTCATCAACTATTCTCATCGTTATACCGTTGAAGCAGACAGTTCAATACAGGTACCTTTGAACAGAACCTTGCTTGCAGGATTATTATTTGCCGTAATGAAAAGCTCACTGCTGTTTTTGACAGTATTCCATTCCGTTGGCGTGAGTAATTTAGGGACAGTTAAATCAGTAAATCGCCCTAATAACACCGTCTGACCGGTATCTTTATTTCGTGCCCATAACATGGCTGTTTCCATTCCTGCATCGGTTGACTGATGACGGGCATTCCATTTCAAGCGAATACTTGATTCCCCTGGTTTGTCACCTTTGTAAGCCATCAGGACAAAGTGGTCGGCCTTTTCTGCGGACGACATAACTGCGATATAGCTGGGCATGGCGACTTGCGGCTTGGCCATAAACAACATAGTGCTGGAAAATAGCAATAACAGTGCCACGCAAGCAAGCGACAATGTTGGCCACTTTCTTGGCCCCAACCATGCCCACAACCCCGGTTTTACTGGTTGTCCCAATGTGGTCTGAATATTTTTCCATACCCATGAAGGGGGCTTATCTGATGTCATTGGTTCCAGTCCACTTAAACGTGAATGCCACTGCATAACCAGCTCATACCAGCTTTCATCTTCCGCCATCAGAGATTCAAGACGTTTTCTGGTTTTGGGGGATAATGTGCCAAGTAAATACTGACTCACCAGATGTTCCCGGATGACTAAATTGCGATATCGACCCGGAGTTAAGTGTCCATGCATTGTTTTAACTCCTTTAGACCGCGCCGTATCCACGATTTGACCGTGCCCAACGGACGCGCCAATCGTTCAACAATTTCCTCATGGGAGTAACCATGGATATAAGCCAACCTTATCGCTTGCCTTTTTTCTTGTGTCAGCGAAAAAATACAGCGATTTAAAATGGCAAGGTGAGCTGCGGTATCGGTTTCATCTTCTTTCCCCACTTCCGATAACATGTCTGCCTCTTCAAAAATAGGATGATGACGGCCATGCTGTCGGACATGGTCAATAGCCAGATTACGCATTAATTGACACATCCAGGCCCAGGGATAAGTCGTTGGGCTGCGGTCAGCAGCAAACCAGACTTTGAGATACCCCTCTTGTAATAGCTCGGCGGCAATATCTCGATCAGCCACAATTTTCATGATCAAGCCGTATAACTTGCGATTAGTTTGGCTATATAAGGTTTCAAAAGCCTGCCTGTCTCTCAGCTTGACCCGAGAGAAAAGTTTCTGTAGTTCTTCATTTGCTGTGACCACAATAACCTCAAACGCGTTATTTAAAGATGAACCAGATGCCAGACATCTTTTATCTGATCACCCGTGATATCACCGGGTTGTTTATCTTTAATCCAAGAATATAAAGGCTGGTCCTGATAGGCCCACTGATAGGTACCATCTTTACGTGCAACAACGCTGAACGGCGCACTGGCTTTGTCATCTTTTTGGGCTGCTAATGGCGGCCAATTTGCGGCGCAATCTTCATAGCATACCGATATCCCTTTGCTGTCTTTAGAGAAGGTATAGAGCGACATATTGTCTTTATTGGCTAAAATCTTGCCGGAATCGGTGGTGTAAACCTTGACCGGCGCCCTATCTGCACGGGCAAGTGACCATATATTCTTAAAGCCCGCTCCGGTAATATCCCCAGGCTGTAGATCTTTATGCCAGAGATAAAGTGGGCGATGGTTCAGTGCCCATTGCAGACTACCATCCGCACGTTTAATTTTATCCAGCCCAGGGAGTTGAGTGGCATTATCTTTTACCAACAACGGTGGCCAAGCCTTGGCACAATCCTTGTAGCAATTGGACAAGTCTTGCTTGTCATTATCGAAGGTATACAGGGTCATACCTTTACTGTCGGTATAAACTTGTCCTAACGTAGTCTCTTTTACTGCGACATCAGAAGCCAGAGCCGAGAATGCCAGTAAGCCGATCATTGCAGGTAGCAAGCGGAGTTTCATCGTTGATATCCTTGTTGTGTGTTTGATTACTCTGATAGAGACGTTCAGGTGATCATTTTGGATGCACTCAAAGGAAAATATTTTTGAATTTATGTTTTTGCTGCATTAAAGAAAAACTTTCGCGATTACTCAAGTAACCTATAAATAATTATTTAAACAACAAAGTAAAATCCCCGCCTTTATTACTCATCATTAAGGTGGGAATTTTATCAGTCATGCATGTATTTTATCTGTAGCAATTCTCTATATACCAGCCACGTTATAGTCTATTTACTCTTCATGCTGAATTCGGCACAAATACTGAGGGAAATTTGTGCTAGAGGGAGGAAATAACAGAAACCTATATTCTTCGCTGCCAAAATGTAGCGTTGGTATACTGGTTTCTGAATAGAATCAGTGGTTGCTAAATTAGTGGTCTGCCAAGGCTGAGTTCAGATTTCATCTCAGATAATAACCACAGAGAAAAATCCCGCATCGCGGCAGTTTCTGTGCGCGATTGTAGCCGAGTTAACCAATACCCACCCAGGCTAATCGTGGTGCTAAAGGGCTGAATGATACGTTCTCTGAGTAACAGATGCGTAAACATGGACGGTGGAGCCAGCGCAATGCCTATCTCTGCCTGCGCCGCTTCCAGCATGCTCACCGACGAATCGAACACCATTATTTGCTGAGAAGGTGAAGGGACACATCCTCCAGCCGCACTAAACCATGCCGACCACTCATCGCGACGATAGGAACGAAGCAGCGTAAATTTTTGCAGGTCATCAGGCTGGTGTAAACATCCCGCTAACGAGGGAGCACACAAAGGTGCAAGTGGCGCATCGCATAAAAATTGCGACTCAGTATCATGCCAGGCACCATTGCCATAGCGAATAGCATAATCCAGCCCTTCAGCCACCACATCAACACGGTTGTTATGCGTTGAAAGTGAAACATCCACATGTGGATAACGTTGTTGAAAATCCCTCAGGCGCGGCAGGAGATAGCCGGTTGCAAAGGTCCCAACCACACCTACTCTGACTTTCTCACGCATTACCCCAGCGGAAAAACGGTCTAGCGTGTCAGCGATACGATCAAAGGAATCATTAAGGATCGGTAGGAGATTCTCACCTTCGGTTGTTAACACTAATCCGCGTGAAATACGAATAAACAGACGGCAATTGAGGCGTTGTTCCAGCGCTTTGACCTGCTGGCTTATTGCTGCATGGGTAACGTTTAATTCGATAGCAGCCTTAGTAAAACTTAACTGTCTGGCTGCGGCTTCAAAGGCGCGAAGTGAATTTAGGGGAATATAACTGCGTACCATAGGATTATCTGTTAGATTTTCTATTATCAAACACTAAATATAATCGATTGTTATCCATAGTCAATCATCGCAAAATCAGCGACGCAGAAGGAGACACACTGCTTGTTGTTTATCAATCTAAGGAAGATTTTCTAATGTTGAAAAAATCTGTAATCAATACCTTGGTCTTTACCGCTATCGCAACTTCGCCATTTTATACCTCGGCACAAACCATACTTACGGAGCAACAGGTTGCGGCTATCGTCAATAACACCCTTAAGCCGTTGATCGAACAGCAGAATATCCCCGGCATGGCCGTCGCTGTATTTTATGACGGAAAGCCACAGTTTTTTAACTATGGCGTAGCGGATATAAAAGCAGATATCCCAGTCACTGAGAATACGCTGTTTGAACTCGGTTCAGTAAGTAAGACCTTTACCGGAATAGCTGGGGAATATGCCATGCAAACCGGCATTATGAACCTTAATGATCCAGTGACGGAATATGCTCCTGAGCTAACGGGTAGTCAGTGGCAAGATGTGAAAATGCTGCATCTGGCAACCTACACTGCGGGGGGGCTACCTCTTCAACTGCCCGATTCGGTTACAGACCAAAAATCATTATGGCAATATTATCAGCAATGGCAGCCACAATGGGCGCCTGGAGTGATGCGCAATTACTCCAATGCCAGTATTGGTTTATTCGGGGCGTTGGCGGTGAAAAGAAGCCAATTAACCTTCGAAAACTACATGAAAAAGTATGTATTCCAGCCCTTAAAACTGACACATACTTTTATCACTGTCCCTGAATCGATGCAGTCAAGCTATGCATGGGGATATAAGGATGGCCAGCCAGTACGCGTTACATTGGGCATGCTGGGTGAGGAAGCTTATGGGGTAAAAACCACCACGAAAGATATGGTGAGATATATGCAGGCCAATATGGACCCAGACAGCCTACCTGCCGAAAACGATAAGTTAAAGAAAGCCATCATCGCGGCTCAGTCTCGCTATTTCCAGGCGGGGGAGATGTTCCAGGGGTTGGGATGGGAAATGTATAACTGGCCTATCAACCCACAGGAGGTTATCGCCGACAGTGGCAATGATATCGCGTTGAAACCGCGTAAAGTTGAGCAATTGCTGCCAGCACACCCGGCAACACGGGCATCCTGGGTGCATAAGACCGGTGCTACCAATGGCTTTGGGGCTTATATTGTCTTCATCCCAGAGGAAAATATTGGCATAGTGATGTTAGCTAACAAGAATTACCCTAATCCTGTTCGCGTGCAAGCTGCCTATAATATTCTTCAGGCATTGCGTTGATAGTCATGCCGCACTAACTCCATGATAGATCAGATAAAATAAGACTGACCATAGATTTCACTATGGTCAGTTTAGTGTTATTGCCTTATTTCTTCTCAATCATCGGGCTGTATTCTATCGGCACCCAAGTGTAGCCAACTTTATTTGCCCGGACATGGCCCAAACCAGGGAACGGAAGATGAGCGCCCGCCACCCACAGTTTGTCTTTAGCGGCGGTGGCAAAGATAGCTTTGCGCGTAGCCACTGCCTGTTTGCTATCCGTATCAAATTCTAAAGAGACATTCGGGCGCGCAAATTGGATGGAATGACTGTGTACAATATCGCCCCACACCAGCAAGTTGTCGCCTTTTGAGGTAAAAAGATATGAAGTATGCCCTGGGGTATGGCCCGGCGTTGGCACCACTTTGACGCCTGGTAATAAGGTGTCACCAGCAGTGTAAATTTTTAATTTATTGTTTGCCGCATAAGGGGCAACCGATTCCATTGATTTTTCAAACATTGGGCGCAGTTCTGGCGTAGCTTTACTGGCGACGTCTTTATTCAGCCAGAAATCGGCATCCCCTTTTGACACATACACAGTAGCATTAGGGAATGCGGCTTTACCCTGATTGTTAATACCACAGGCATGATCGGGATGTAGATGGGTCAGCAATACAGTATCAATTTGCTCAGGCTGATAACCCGCAGCACGAATATTATCGACCACAGCACCCAGTGTCGGCCCGAAACATTGTGCGGTGCCTGCATCAACTAAGACTAGGTTGGTTCCGGTATTGATCAAGAAGGCATTTACCGCAGTCTGTACCCCGTTGGTGCTATCAATAAACATACTGGACAGCAGCGTCTGGATATCTTTCTCATTGATATCCTTCAGCAGATTGGTACCCAGCTTTACATAACCGTCATAGATGGCTGTGACTTCAAAATCACCTAATGCCATACGATAGTAACCGGGAACCTGCGTCTGTTGCTGCGTGGGTGCGGCAGCCATACTGATCGTCGGGAAGCCAAGAGGCAGAGCGCAGGCTCCAACAACCATCAGAGCCAGTAATGCTTTACACCGTGGTAACTGTTTCAGTAAAAGCGCCTTCATAAATCTCTCCAGAAGTGAATAACGATTCTTATCATGATGTTATTAATGATAGATAACGCAGAATAATGAGCACCTTAATCAAGATACTTTCTAAATGTTTTATTGTCTTTTAAAAAATTCGGCCGAGGGAGGGTTTAGGCGTTAATCTGTGTCGGGGTAGACCTTTCCGAGTTTTGTTCGGGAATATAGGGGGGAACAATAAAAAACACCCCCATTAGGCGTAATGCTAATCAGTTAAGGATCACTTGGAGTGATCCTTATTACACCAACTTCCTAACCATAAACCCTAACTACAAACAATTAATATTGTCTTCAATACTGCAATCAGCGTTCTAGCCACGTCAAATTAGCATGGTGGAAAATAAATCCAATTTATTGATATAAAGCTAAAAAACAAACTTTAATGTCATTAAAATCGAGTCTATTCGAATTCTAGCGTCACTGAACAGACTTTATTGTTTCTGCATAACCGCTGTGTTGGAAAAATAAAGTTTGTACATAAGTCCGACTCGGTATATTAAAGTTTGTACACTAATCGAGTGATTGGGAACTTTTGAGTTATTATTTTCTCGGATTTTCAAAAAAAGCAGGCTTGAATGAACACTGCTGTCACTTTCGCTACCTGTAACAGCCTGCATTTATAAATGGAAAAATCTGCAGTTATCGCGTTTTTCAACCCAAATTATCTGCATCTATCCGGGGAGTGGCCCCAGTCATTATCGTACAGGGAAACAGGTTTATCTGGCCTAGGGGGCTTGTTGCAAATAATGAGTGTCGGTGATTTTACTGATAGATGAGCGGGATAATTAAGCTAAAACCGCCTCAATATGAAAGAGCCGATTCATAAAGGCGGATCTTTCCCGCACTCGACGTTCAGGCTCGTCACGGCGTAGCCAAATATCAAATTGACCTTTATTCAGTCGTCGCAATGTTTCAACTCCCTGAAGCGTTGACCCGGCAAGGTTTGGCCGTTTGAAGCCCCCGCCCGCTTTGACTAATTTTTTGATGGGGGCATATTCAATAAACCAACGGTAAATGGTAGAGCGGTGAACGGAAACCCCACGCTCTGCCAGCATATCGCTGATATTGGCATAACTCATCGGGGTTGAACCGTACCACCGTAAGCACCACAGAATGATCTCGGGAGCAAAATGTTTTCATTTGAAATCGCTAGGGGGCCAGGTGGGTTCACTGAAGAAGGGATGAATAACCTCAGTTTTCATGACAACTCCATTTTTTGCAACAAGCCCGATAACATCATCAAAAAAACAGCATGTTACCCGACGGGGTCTTAGCGCCACAAAGCCACTGACTTTTCCCCCACTAAACGCGGGGGAATACCAGAGAAGCAAAACCAAATTTAAAAACTCAAAACTCTATCGACGACACATTACATGCCTAGGAATATCGGCGTCACTGAAGCTATTGGTAACGCCCGCGATCGAGTCGCCAAGGTAGTAGAAGCCAGTGCTGGGGTTCTGAGTGTCGCCCGTCCAGTAGGTGGTGCCGATAAAACCGGAGCCAGTGTAGTTATCCATTCGCCCCCATTCATCGAACAATGAACCCACCACACGGGTACCAAATGAGGAGTAGGAAGAACTCAAGTCGGTGCGTGATGGCTGAGACGCCAGCTGTAGACTACAGAACCTCACAGCATCTGACCAAACAGCCATTGTGCTATCGTTATGTATAAACCATTTCTGCACAGCAAATGTGTAGCTTAGTGGACTTCCTCCATCCTTGGGTGTCGCCGTAATGGTCACTGGCCCAGTAGGTTTGCTGTTGAGCTTCACTTGACCGTCACCATTGACGTTTACGGCCCCTGGCTGGTTGGAACTCCAGGTGAAGTCGCTCGCATTTCTGTTCATATTTAGTATGAAGGTAGCCGCGGTAAAACCTGTTTTTGGAAATTCATCGTTTACAGTGAACACATGGCCGTTAACGGCTATTCCGGTAAACATCGAATCCTCCACAAAGGTGGTGCTGACCGTCTGGTTGCTGCCGTTCACCGTGGCGGTGACCACACTGACACCCGGCGCAGTATTAGTCAGTGTCGCCGTAGCAACCCCGTCCACGCCAGTAGTACCAATCACCGTCGTCACGTTCGCCCCGTTGCTGGCAGTAAATGTCACCACCTGGCCCGGTACAAGGTTGTTACCCGCATCCGTCACTATCGCTTTCACCGCATTGGTGGCTCTGCCATTGGCGACCTCGTTATCAGTAGTCGCCGTTAGGTTAGCTGCGGTGATTTCCGCTGTGCTGCCGTCCGCCACAAAAGTGGTGTCGACCGTCTGACTACTGCCGTTCACCGTGGCGGTGACCGCGCTTATTCCACTCTTCATATTGGTCAGTGTCGCCGTGGCAACCCCGTCCACGCCAGTAGTACCAATGACTGCCGTCACTTTCGCCCCGTTGCTGGCGGTAAATGCCACCACCTGGCCTGCGACAGGATTGTTACCGGCATCCGTCACTATCACTACCACCGCATTGGTGGCCGTGCCGTTGGCCACCCTTCTATCGGCAGTCACCTTGGCTGCGGTGATTTTTGCGGTGCTGCCGTCCGCCACAAAGGTAGTGTCCACCGTCTGGCTGCTGCCGTTCACCGTGGCGGTGACCACACTAATCCCCGAGTCAGTATTAGTCAGTGTTGCCGTAGCAATCCCGTCCACGCCAGTAGTACCAATTACCGTCGTCACTTTCGCCCCGTTGCTGGCGGTAAATGTCACCACCTGGCCCGGTACAAGGTTGTTACCCGCATCCGTCACTATCGCTTTCACCGCATTGGTGGCAATGCCATTGGCAACCTCATTATTGGCAGTCGCCGTCAGGTTGGCTGCAGTGATTTCCGCTGTGCTGCTGTTCGCCACAAAAGTGGTGTCGACCGTCTGACTACTGCCGTTCACCGTGGCGGTGACCGCGCTTATTCCACTCTTCATATTGGTCAGTGTCGCCGTAGCAACCCCGTCCACGCCAGTAGTACCAATCACCGTCGTCACGTTCGCCCCGTTGCTGGCGGTAAATGTCACCACCTGGCCCGGTACAAGGTTATTGCCCGCATCCATCACTATCGCTTTCACCGCATTGGTGGCAATGCCATTGGCAACCTCATTATCGGCAGTCGCCGTCAGGTTCACTGCTGCAACAGTACTAGGCATAACAGTGATCTGCACTGTCGCACGTAATGACACATTACCTTGGATGTCATGAGCCACTGCACTTAACGTGTGGGCATTACTACCACTCCGCGTTAGCCGATGCGAGGGTAATCCTACTACAACAGCGTGCGCAGATACCGGTGTGAGAGAACCTCCTGCCGCTATCAAGGCAGAACTGTCCCACTCAATACGCTCAAGGCCATGTCGGGTGGATACCTCTGCACTCAATGGAACGCTTGTCCCCCCCTCACCGCTTATCATAGCCGGAAGGATCAGCTGTATCACCTTCTGTTCCTGATAATTCAGCACAATATTGTTGTTACGCTCGACTAAATCATAACGACTACCCGCCAAAGTGCGCGTTGCTGCCACGGCTGATGGACTGATATGAGATTGCCAAGATTCACCCAGTCGGTAATTTAGCTGGAAGTTAATGTTGCTGTCGTTTTTACTGCCTTTACCGGCGCGATGTTCAGCCCCAATAGTCACTAATGGTATAGGGGTGTAATTTACACCCGCAGTAATAGCATAGGGGTTTTTCTGGCGGTTATCTTTGCCAAACAAGGCCACATCATCACCACGGTATTTTTCATACATGACCTTGCCGCCAAGTTGGGGATGAGAGGGTAAATAAGTTTCTGCCCGCACATCATAGCCGTTGGCAGGCCGTTCTTTATAGTCAGCAAAATCCCGTGAATGATGCCAATCGGTGGTACCGAAGTAACTGTTACCCGAGAACTTCAGGTAGTCGGTCCAAGCCTCTGCGCCTACCCCAACCCGCCGGTTTTTGCCTGTAACATCATTATCAAAAAACGCATTAGCCCCATACATCCAGCTATTCTGGAAAGTACGCACTCCAGCACCAACGTTAACGGTGTTACGATCGTCTTTATTTCGGGCACCCAATTGGGTAAAAAGTAGGGATTTCTGATTATCATAAAGTGGAACCAGTACATCGACCATACTGCCATCCAGCTTAAAATCTTCATTAACATTCATTTGTACCCGGGCGGTACCAAACTGGCTCAGCAACTGCTGCGTGGAGTTGTTTAATTCATTGTTGGCAGCTGAGTTGAGCATGCGCTCACCAGATTTTACTGCATTGCCATTAGATAATGCGACAGCACCGGTCTGGGCATAACCGGCCAGCTTATTATTTATGTGAATATCAGCATGTGAATAACTTTCATCACTAATGGATAACGAAGGCAGCTTACCGGAAACATCAATTTCATCCCCTAACTTGGCGACAGTATTAATGTTTTTACCGGTCTGCAAAATATAAGACTCTGTAACCGTATTGACTTGCGAAGTATACGAAGAAGACGCGACAACCGCAGGTGAAAATGCCAAACTCAAAGGAAACAGTAACTGAAACAGGATATTAATCCACGCAATAATCCTGAACGTTTGTGGTAGTGCGTATGCCCGCGTGAACCCATGACTCGAGGATGTTTTTAGTGATTTCGTCCAAAAAAAATTACGCAATTTATTATACTCAGCCGAGTAAAAAAACCGTCACATAACCTCGCGATTTAATCAATATTGCCTAAATCTCGTTTGATATTGTAGAGTGACGAAAATTTTTTAGTGTTAGTTTCCTACCCCCCCCACGGAATCAGGTGAGTAACGATAAACTACCGTATCTATATTGCTAGATTCGACACTGATCGGCAGTTTCATTACCTATGATGCATCAGACAGCCCCGAACAATTAGTGAACCCATCTTATTCAGGTTTAATAATATTAATAAGAACCAATGACTTGATGTTTTATTAACAAGGAGGTGCCCCAACACTGGCGGATGGTTGCATGTATAACAAGAAAAGGTTGTGTTGTATTAAGACGCAGCAGAGCCATATTAACTGCCTGCCAAATATGAGAGGAGCCGGATCACTTAAGATGACCGACCGAAGAAAAATTAACTTTCCTTCTCAATCAATAACGCTTCCAGCAAATCTAAATCATGCAACAATTTTTGCAGGGTTTCATTGCTGATTTTTTGCGTCGCACGTAAGTGATATAATTCACCACGCTCAGACGGGCTTGTTGCAAAAAATGGAGTGACCATGAAAGCTGAGGCTATTCATCCCTTCTTCAGTGAACCCACATGGCCCCCTAGCGATTTCAAATGAAAACATTTTGCACCCGAGATCATTCTGTGGTGCTTACGGTGGTACGGCTCAACCCCGATGAGTTATGCCAATGTCAGCGATATGCTGGCAGAGCGTGGGGTTTCCGTTCACCGCTCTACGATTTACCGTTGGTTTATTGAATATGCCCCCATCAAAAAATTAGTCAAAGCGGGCGGGGGCTTCAAACGGCCAAACCTTGCCGGGTCAACGCTTCAGGGAGTTGAAACATTGCGACGACTGAATAAAGGTCAATTTGATATTTGGCTACGCCGTGACGAACCTGAGTATCGAGTGCGGGAAAGATCCGCCTTTATGAATCGGCTCTTTCATATTGAGGCGGTTTTAGCTTAATTATCCCGCTCATCTATCAGTAAAATCACCGACGCTCATTATTTGCAACAAGCCCACTTGATGGACTAACTATAGCTTGGTGTACAAACTTTATTATTCCAGAACAACCGCCAATGCCTGCGCACAGGCCCAGGCAGAGCTCCAGGCCCATTGGAAGTTATAGCCACCCAACCAGCCAGTGACATCAACAACCTCGCCAATAAAGTACATTCCAGGCACTTTATGGGCCTCCATTGTCTTAGAGGAGAGCTCTTGGGTGTCAACACCACCAAGAGTGACCTCAGCAGTACGGTAGCCCTCGGTGCCATTGGGCTGCACTCGCCATTGTTGAAGATTGGCGACTAACGCGGCCTGCTGCGGCGCGTTTAATTGCTTCAGGGTAACGTCTGGCAGTTGCTCCAAGGTCTGAAGGCACTCCACCAGCCGCTTAGGTAACCGTTGAGCCAGAGTATTTTTCAGTGTCTGATTAGGGTGGTTTTTTCGCTCACTGTTTAGAAAATCATCTAAATCAGTATCAGGAAGTAAGTTAATGCTCACATACTCACCAGCCTGCCAATAGCTTGAAAGTTGTAAAATTGCTGGGCCAGAAAGCCCACGGTGAGTAAACAAAATACTCTCACGGAAGCTAACGCCATTTTCGGCGGTGACCACCGCAGGCACGGAAACCCCAGATAATGTTTGCAGGTGCTCCAGCAGCGGTTTGTGCAAGGTGAACGGGACTAATGCCGCACGGGTAGGGAGGACTTTCAAGCCAAACTGTTCTGCCAACTTATAGCCGAACGGTGAAGCACCAAGTCCGGGCATAGAGAGTCCGCCAGAGGCGACGACAAGTGAGTTAGTGCTCACTTCCAAATTATTAATTTGTAATACGAAACCGGTGCCGCTTTTTTCAACCGACAAAACATCGCTACGCAACCGAATCGTGACTTGCCCCAGCTCACACTCTTTCAGTAATAGTTCAACCACCTGCTGAGCAGAGTCATCGCAGAACAACTGCCCTAGCGCTTTCTCATGCCAGGCAATGCCATAGCGATTCATCAGATCGATGAAATCCCATTGGGTATAACGCGCCAAGGCAGATTTACAGAAGTGAGGATTCTGTGACAGATACGCGGCAGGCTCTGCAAAGAGATTGGTAAAATTACAGCGGCCACCACCAGACATCAGTATTTTGCGCCCCGCCTTTTTGCCGTTATCGACCAACAACACCCGACATCCGGCTTGTCCAGCCTGAGCGGCACAAAATAGCCCCGCAGCACCTGCACCTATCACTACCACATCAAACTGTTCCACACTTGGCCTCACTGAGTAAAATCATCATCGCTGCAAAATTGCCCGCTTTTGGCTGATTATTATATTATTTAGCGCATTCAACCGACAAATTGGCGGCGGGAGATTGTAAGTCGCTCGCAGGAATATCGCTATAGTAAGAAAATGTCTCATACAGTAAAACTAAGTAACCTGCTGATATAACATGTATATGTTGCTCAATAAGACGAATTCGTCTGCGGTCATGTCAAAAAAAGGTCATATTTTCCTTTTCCCCACCCCCCATTGTCACTGATAATGCGCCGCGTTCATGTCCACAAACTGGCGTAACGCTTATGCTACATCTTTTCGCTGGCCTGGATTTCCATACCGGCCTAATGTTAGTTCTTGCTTTGTTGTTCGTGCTGTTTTACGAAGCCATCAATGGTTTTCATGATACAGCCAATGCGGTCGCGACCGTAATCTATACCCGTGCCATGCGTTCACAGGTTGCTGTTGTGATGGCAGGGGTGTTTAACTTCCTCGGCGTGATGCTGGGCGGTTTGAGCGTGGCTTATGCTATCGTTCACTTATTGCCTACTGATCTGCTGTTAAACGTCAGTTCGGCGCATGGGTTGGCTATGGTCTTCTCTATGCTACTGGCGGCGATTATCTGGAATTTGGGCACTTGGTATTTCGGTATCCCGGCTTCCAGCTCTCATACGCTAATTGGTGCAATCATCGGTATTGGTTTAACCAATGCATTAATGACCAGTACATCTGTTGTAGATGCACTGAACGTTCCTAAGATGATTCAAATCTTCCTGTCATTAATCTTATCCCCAATTGTGGGTCTGGTTATTGCCGGTTTGATGGTGTTCCTGCTACGTCGTTACTGGAACGGGTCCAAGAAACAGCAACGTATTCACCTGACACCTGCTGAACGTGAAAAGAAAGACGGTAAACGTAAACCGCCCTTCTGGACCCGTACTGCGCTGATTCTATCGGCTATCGGTGTGAGTTTCTCTCATGGCGCTAACGATGGTCAGAAAGGGATTGGCTTGATCATGCTGGTATTAATCGGCGTGGCTCCGGCTGGGTTCGTCGTGAATATGAATGCAACCGGTTATGATATTGCCCGCACCCGCGATGCAGTGACCCATCTGCAACAATATTATCAGCAACATGTTGAGGTGTTACCTCATGCTGTCGCGCTGAAACCGCTGGTACCTGCACCAGAAACATTGCCGAATACACCGGCACAGTTCCATTGTGATAGCTCACGCGCCATGATTGCCATTGATCATGCCCAAACGTTGCTGGCTAATCTGCAAAGCTATGACGATCTGACGGTTGATCAACGCAGCCATATGCGTCGCTTGCTGATGTGTGTTGCCGAAACCGCAGGGACTGTTGCCAAACTGCCTGAAACCAGTGCTGAAGACCGCCGTTTCCTCAATAATCTGCGTACAGATTTGTTGGAAACTGTGGAATATGCACCGACCTGGATCATCGTTGCCGTCGCTCTGGCCCTCTCTTTGGGTACCATGATTGGCTGGAAACGTGTGGCAGTCACCATCGGTGAGAAAATCGGTAAGAAAGGCATGACTTACGCGCAAGGGGTTTCTGCCCAGATGACTGCGGCGGTTTCCATCGGTATTGCGAGTTATACCGGTATGCCAGTATCGACAACGCAAGTGCTCTCTTCAGCAGTTGCCGGGACCATGTTGGTTGATGGCGGTGGTGTTCAGAGTAAAACGGTGAAGAACATTATGTTGGCGTGGGTATTAACCTTACCAATATCTATTCTTCTTTCCGGTGGGTTGTACTGGGTGGCTCTAAGATTCATTTAAACCCAGCGAAACGTATTACTATCATAGTGCGCCTCAACCTAGCACTGTGATAAGACCGGGCAGTAAACATATTGAACGGTTACGGTAAATAAAAAAGGCGGCCTTATCAGGTCGCCTTTTTAAATGCTTCTCTGCCAATAATTCATACTAATACCACAACATTAAACCCACCAGACTGACCACTACCAATCCACATAATGCACTGGTCAGTATAAATTGCCCACGTAGCCTCTCACAGCGGCGAATAAACTCAGGATCGTGGTGATCAAGATAACGTTGGGCGAAGATGTAACCCACTAATCTAATTTGTTTGCTCGGCTGACCGTGGGAGGTAAAAAAGCCACCACCATCAACATATTGATACAGCAACGGGTCGCAGCCACGTAATACCACTAACAAAGCACGCAGAGATGAATAATAACGTGCCATATTAATCACACATACCACACATAAAGCCCAAAAAAGCGCGACGGTACTGATCATAATTATCCTCCCAGCGATATCTCACACATTGGGTCAATCACCTGAACCTCTGTGCCATCGCTTACTCTAGCCGATACAAACACCCCCAGGGCCTCAAAAAACACCCCCTATCGTCCGCTTTCTGACTATGCTCGATACGTTGTTCGTTCGACACAGTATCCGAACGTGTAGGACTCCCTTTATCAGTGTAGGAAATGAAATGGAAAATAGCCTGATAATCTCTAAATTAAGCCTATTTAGGCATTTGTTAACTATCGATTGGCATTAACTTATATCGAATATCTGTCACTGATAAATGCTCGTAACCCATACAAATTCCGCTTAAATATTAATCTCTCTTAACTGAATTACATAAATTTGGCTGCTGTTTTTTGTAAATTATATTTGCATCACAAATATGAAATTCCGTTAATCATGATGATTTATCAGCGCTATACTTAAGATAATGATCTGCTTTAAATTCAAGTATTCTCACCGTGCGCCAAGGCAATTAACGGGCGAATCTCATCACTTATTGGTGCAATTTGGTGCAAAATGACATACGGATGCTTTAGTGATCATCATCAAAACAGTGCGTTGTGATCCGTGAAACACTTCAGTTAGGGGTCATAATGATAGTATGCAGATACCGTGTTAGCACCCGTTCAACAAGTTGAATGTTTGCTTACCCATTAATTAACATTATGGAAGGAGTTTACTTATGGCTTACAAACACATTCTGATTGCGGTTGACCTATCTCCAGAAAGTAAGGTATTGGTGGAAAAGGCGGTCTCCATGGCCAGACCGTACAATGCCAAAGTTTCCCTGATCCATGTTGATGTTAACTACTCAGATCTCTATACCGGTCTGATCGACGTTAATCTTGGTGATATGCAAAAACGTATCTCTGAAGAAACCCATAATGCATTAACTGAGCTTTCGCAAAATGCGGGCTACCCAATTGAGCAAACCCTCAGCGGTAGCGGCGATTTGGGCCAGGTACTGGTTGATGCCATTAAGAAATATGATATGGACTTGGTATTATGCGGTCATCATCAGGATTTCTGGAGCAAATTGATGTCTTCAGCACGCCAACTGATCAATACCGTACATGTCGATATGCTTATCGTGCCACTGCGCGATGACGACGCCGAAGACGAATAAGTTTCGCGAGAGTCATCCTGTTTAGCTTTAACGCCCGCCTTTTGCGGGCGTTTTTAATCAACAACCCCCGCCAAGCCCCGATAGCCACTCATTGATAACCCTGCTAAGTTTTTGTCAAAATCCCTTGCTGTATGAATATAAACCAGTGATATAGTCGAAGATGCACAACATCGTCTCCTCACTATTTGGATAATAATAATAGTTCGCAAAAAGGTGTAGGGAGAGTCTTAATTGGTACAAGGAATTATTAGTGATGAATGGTTTAACCTCTCTGGAGTCGTTTTTAGAATCTTTACAACAACGTGATGCCAACCAACCAGAATATCTCCAAGCAGTACGTGAAGTCTTCACGTCACTTTGGCCCTTTCTGGAGCAAAACCCACATTACCGTGAACAAAGCCTACTCGAGCGCTTAGTCGAGCCAGAACGTGTTATTCAATTCCGCGTTGCCTGGACTGATGACCAAGGTAAAGTTCAGGTTAACCGCGCCTGGCGTGTTCAATTTAACTCGGCGATTGGTCCTTATAAGGGCGGGATGCGTTTCCACCCATCAGTAAACTTATCAATTCTGAAGTTCCTTGGTTTTGAACAGACCTTTAAAAATGCCCTGACAACCCTGCCTATGGGAGGCGGCAAAGGCGGTTCTGATTTTAATCCTAAAGGAAAAAGTCAGGCTGAAGTGATGCGTTTTTGCCAGGCACTGATGATGGAACTGTATCGTCATCTCGGCCCGGATACCGATGTTCCGGCGGGTGATATTGGTGTTGGTGGCCGTGAAGTGGCGTTTATGTCTGGCATGATGAAAAAACTGTCGAATAACACCGCTTGTGTCTTCACCGGCAAAGGTCTCTCCTTCGGCGGTAGTCTGATTCGCCCGGAAGCCACCGGTTATGGCTTGGTCTATTTCACCGACGCCATGTTAAAACGTCACGGCTTAGGTTTTGAAGGTCGTAAAGTCTCGGTTTCCGGCGCCGGAAATGTCGCACAATACACTATTGAAAAAGCCATGGAGCTGGGTGCCAAAGTGATTACCGCTTCTGACTCAGGTGGTACAGTGGTTGATGAAACAGGCTTTACCCCAGAAAAACTGGCTCATCTGGCTGAGATTAAGAACAATCGTTATGGTCGTATTGAAGATTATGCCCGTGAACGTAATCTGGTCTATTTAGCCGATCAGCAGCCATGGAGTGTACCGGTTGATATCGCGCTGCCATGTGCGACGCAGAATGAACTGGACCTGCCAGCGGCACGTCAACTGATTGCCAACGGGGTTAAAGCCGTTGCCGAAGGCGCTAATATGCCTACGACTATTCAGGCAACTGATGCTTTCCTTGATGCAGGGGTGCTGTTTGCACCGGGTAAAGCCGCCAATGCCGGTGGTGTTGCCACATCAGGTCTGGAAATGGCGCAGAACGCGGCCCGCCTGAGCTGGAAGGCAGAGAAAGTTGATGTCCGTCTGCATCACATCATGCTCGATATTCATCAATCTTGTGTTGAATACGGTGGCGAAGGCAAGCAAACCCACTATGTACACGGCGCGAATATTGCGGCCTTTGTTAAAGTGGCAGACGCAATGCTGGCCCAAGGTGTGTTGTAAGTAAGACTCTATTCCCATATTCTTTGAGGTAATAATACCAGAAGAATATGGGAACTTTATCCTCATAGATTTAAAAATCATATATCCCGCAGAGTAATATATAAAATCCTTAGTTCTTTTTAAGAACGTGCTTATTTTAAATATTATCGATGTCAGTAACATCCTTCCCGGGCATGAGTCGATAGCAAAGTAAATCATTTAAATTATGAGGAATAATAATGCTCAGGGAACAGACTAAAAATAATGTCAGAACTGTAGATATTAATAATAGTATTGATATTAATAAATCAAAGACGATTAATCTATTAGCGATAACCAGCAGAAACAAATGGCAAAATAAAGATAAGAATGGAATAAGTATTATCACTTATTCATTTAGCCAACGAATACCAATAGATTACCATTATTATAAATCAGCTGAGGGTGTTCCGGCCTATTCCCTTAATGAAGCCCAAATTCACCAGATAAGAACCGCTATGCTCGCCATTGCTGATGTGGCGAATATTAAATTTATTGAGGCTAAAGATGATGTTATAGCTAACATCCCCATTACCAATGTTTCACTCGATGGGTCACGTGGCGGTTATGCCTATCCCCCGAATCCTAGTAACCTCAGCCCCATATTTATTAATGCGAAGATAGAGGAGAATCTAGCCCCCACGCAATCAAACTATGGTGGTCGGGTATTTATGCATGAACTCGGCCATGCACTCGGCTTGATGCATACTCATGACTCGGTGGGCTTAACACAACAAACCAGCGTAATGAGCTATTTATCTGAGTTCTACTCAGGAGCAATCTACGGGGGTAACTTTGCATCAACCCCGCAACTCCATGATATTTTAGCACTTCAATACCTTTACGGAGCCAATAATCGTACCCGTATCGGTAATACGACTTATGGTTTCAATTCCAATAGTAATAGGGATTACTTTACTGCAACCCACGCTAACGACAAGTTGATATTCTGCGTGTGGGATGCCGGTGGTAACGATACGTTTGATTTCTCGGGCTATCATCAAGACCAAAGAATCACACTGACTAAGCGTGGTTTCTCTGATATTGGTGGCTTGAGAGGCAATGTCTCAATTGCAGATAAAGTCGTGATTGAAAATGCCATCGCCGGTAGCGGTGATGATGAAATCAACGGTAACCGATCAAATAACACCCTGAACGGAGGGGGTGGTGATGACAGATTATGGGGCCGAGTGGGAAATGACCGGCTATTTGGCGGCCGTGGTAATGACAGGCTATCCGGTGGTAAGGGTGATGACTTCTTATCCGGCGGCGCGGGTAATGACCGGCTCAGCGGTGGCAATGGCAATGACCGGCTATTCGGCGGGCGCGGCGCTGACCGGATGAAAGGGGGAGAGGGCCATGATATTTTCCAATACCGTAATAGCAGAGATTCCACCAAAAAATATACCGATACCATCATCGACTTTACCTCTGGTGAAGATAAAATTGATTTATCATTCATTATGGCTGGCAATAATAATATTGTTATGGTCAATCAATTCAGCGCGAATGGTCAAACAGAATTAATGCAGAAATATGATGATGTCGCTAATATTACCTATCTGATGATTGATTTCGATCCAAAAATAAGCAAAGTCGATATGATGATAAAATTCACCGGTAAACATCAATTCACCCACAATGATTTTATTGTCAGTTCACCGCTTATTTCATAACTATTTATCCAGGTAGAATCGATGATTCAGGTGGCTGCAATAACGCGCAGCCGCCTGATTGAAACCAATATACCCAAAGTCATTGGTGTTACAGCCATAGGGCAAACTGACACTGTAATAACATCAAGGAAGTGGCATATAGAGGTCAAAACGATGACTTTTAGTGGTTACAGCCGCTTGCGCAGCTATTCCTGCCAACGGCTCGGCATAATCTGGCCGCTTCACCACCACCCGTTTGGTCGCTAACGCGCGGGCCGGTGCCAATAAACCATCGGCATCTTCATCCGCACCCACCAGCGATTGGAACACCCGCATCTCCTTTTTAACCAGTGCACTTTTTTGCCGGTGCGGATACATCGGATCGAGGTAAACCACTTCTGGCCGGGGTTCAATATCTGCCAGTGCTATCAGGCTGGAGGCGTGCAACAGCGTCAACCGTTCGCGCAGCCACGGACCAATCTCAGCATCCTGATAACCGCGACACAAACCATCATCGAGCAATGCTGCCACCACTGGATTGCGCTCCAGCATTTGCACCTGGCAACCCAGCGCCGCCAAAACAAACGCATCCCGCCCTAAGCCTGCGGTAGCATCGACCACGCGGGGAAGATAACCCTTTTTGACCCCGACGGCTTTGGCTACCGCTTCCCCTCGCCCACCACCGAACTTGCGGCGGTGCGCCAACGTGCCGGAGACAAAATCGACATAAATGCCGCCGAGCTTCGGCTCATCCCTCTTGCGCAATTCAAGGCGCTCAGGTGTCAATACCAGCGCCATAATGGCCTGCTCGTCAGACACCAAACCCCAACGCTCAGCCAAAATAGACAAGGCGCCGGGGGAGGCGCCTGCTTCAGACAATAAACAGATACTGACTTGTGACACGTTCTAGCCCTTAATACCGTAATGGCGCAGCATAGCATCCAACTGCGGTTCACGGCCACGGAAGCGCTTGAACAGCGTCATCGGCTCTTCAGAGCCACCACGGGACAGAATATTATCGAGGAAGGACTGCCCAGTCGCAGCATTGAAAATCCCCTCTTCTTCGAAACGCGAGAATGCATCTGCCGAGAGCACTTCTGCCCACAAATAGCTGTAGTAACCCGCTGCATAGCCACCGGCAAAGATATGGCTAAAGGCATGCGGGAAGCGGCCCCATGTCGGTGACGGTACCACTGCCACCTGCTTTTTCACTTCATACAGGATCGGCAGGATCTGTGCACCGGTCAGTGGATCGAACTCATAATGCATGCGGAAATCGAACAGCCCGAACTCTAATTGACGCAGAATAAATAGCGCCGCCTGATAGTTTTTCGCCGCCAACAGTTTATCCAGCATCTCTTGCGGTAATGGCTCATGGGTTTCGTAATGGCCGGAAATAAACGCCAGCGCCTGTGGCTCCCAGCACCAGTTTTCCATAAACTGACTCGGCAATTCGACCGCATCCCAAGGGACACCATTGATACCCGAGACGCCGGCAGTATCAATTTTGGTCAGCATGTGATGCAAACCATGGCCGAACTCATGGAACAAGGTGGTGACTTCGTTATGGGTGAACAGCGCCGGTTTACCGCCGACTGGCCCGTTAAAGTTACAGGTCAGATAAGCCACCGGCTTTTGCAATTGACCGTTCGCCAGACGCAGGCTACCGACGCAATCATCCATCCAGGCACCGCCACGTTTGTGCTCACGGGCATACAAGTCAAGATAGAAGCTGCCGCGCAGTTCACCGCTGGCATCAAAGAGTTCGAAGAAACGCACATCTGGATGCCAAGTATCCACATCTCGGCGCTCTTTGGCGCTAATACCGTAAATACGTTTAACGACTTCGAATAACCCTTCCACCACCCGCTGTTCCGGGAAGTAAGGTCGCAATTGCTCGTCACTGATGGAGAACAGATGCTGCTTCTGCTTCTCTGAATAATAGGTGATATCCCAAGCAGCCAACTCATTGACGCCGTAGTGTTTTTCAGCAAAAGCACGTAATTGTGCCAGTTCTTCTTCAGCCTGCGGACGGGCGCGTTTCGCCAAATCGTTCAGGAAACCAAGCACCTGTTGCGGGCTTTCTGCCATTTTGGTCGCCAGCGATTTCTCGGCATAGCTGCCAAAACCTAACAGTTGTGCCAATTCATGACGCAATGTCAGAATTTCCGCCATGATTTCACTGTTATCCCACTTACCGGCATTTGGCCCCTGATCAGAGGCGCGGGTAGCAAAGGCGCGATACATCTCTTCGCGCAATTTAGCGTTATCAGCATAGGTCAGAACCGGCAGATAACTTGGCATATCCAGTGTCAGCAACCAACCATCCTGCTGTTTGGCTTCAGCCATAGCTTTAGCCGCAGCCAAGGCACTTTCTGGCAAGCCTTGCAATTGGTTAACATCAGTAATTAACTTGCTCCAGCCCATAGTGGCATCGAGCACGTTATTGCTGTAAGTGGAGCCTAGCTCAGACAAACGGGCGACAATTTCGCCATAACGTTTCTGCTGATCGGGTTGCAAACCGATACCGGATAACTGGAAATCGCGCAGCGCATTCTCTACTGCTTTGCGCTGTGGGGCTGTCAATGCATCAAACCCCGGGCCTTCTTTCAGACTGACATAGGCCTGATACAAACCTTTATGTTGACCCACCCAAGTACCGTATTCCGACAGCAATGGCAGGCTTTGTTCATATGCAGTGCGCAGTTCCGGGCTATTTTTGACCGAATTTAAATGCCCGACCGGCGACCAGATACGCGATAAGCGATCGTCAGACTCAGCCAATGGCTGACACAGGTTATCCCAGGTGAAAGGTCCTGGCTGGGCAACTACCCGCTCCACCGCTTGACGGCATTCATCCAGCGCGGATTTCACCGCAGGCACGATATCTTCGGGGCGAATCGCAGAAAATGGCGGCAGGGAGAACGGGGTCAACAGCGGATTTGTCATAGGGCAGTCCTGATTATAGTTTTGGATATCAATGATTCTTTTGAATATCAATGATCGTTTTCAATACCGCCGCGATGGTGAATACAACGACGACTTATAAATTATCTATGTATGATTAACATGAGGTCTATCAACATGAAAATCAATGGCTGGCGGCCTGACGACTATTGATTACCCACCGATTTTGGTAATCAAGCTCGCACTGCTGGTGTAGCAAAAACCTCAACCAGCTTAAATTGCTCAAAGACCAATAGCATCTCAGGGGAGAAATCACCCTCTCGTTCAAAGAAGGCCCGATGCCCGGTCTGCCAATAAACCAAGCTTTTATCTCCCTCGCCCTCTTTGGCCGCCATTTCTGCGGTGACATCACAATAGCGGACCAGCGTTAAGCTCATGGTTCTAATGACACAAACCGGTGTGCCTCGGCCATCGAGAATGACATTGTAATCACCAACACTGGGCGAAGCTTCTGATTTATAAGCACGATAGGAGCAACAAGTCGCTGTTTTAGCGCCGTTGATGACCAATTGCGCCAATTCATCTGCCATCTCAGAACTGTCGCCAAAGGACCAGAGCAAAGCGTCTGGGTAGTGCTCAGCAATTATCTTGTTAGTCATTATTATATCCATTGAGGTGAGATCAGGTATTCATCACAGATTAATGCAATTCAGTTTTTATCCACCAGACAGTTTATACTAGTTGCCATAATGTGCTGGCTGCGGTTTCTCACCAGGGTGTTTGTCGCATCCACAGATAAAAAGCACTGCCACAATCTACAGCATATATTCTCGCTAAATCCTTGATTTAAATTAGAATATCAATTGGTTAAAATAAAATGTTAAGTTATCGCCATAGTTTTCACGCCGGCAACCATGCCGACGTTCTTAAACATACCGTTCAAAGTCTGATTATTGAGTCTTTGAAGGAAAAAGAAAAACCGTTCCTTTATTTGGATACCCACGCCGGTGCCGGTCGCTACCAGTTAAGCGGCGAGCATGCCGAGCGCACGGGTGAATACCTTGATGGTATCGGCCTACTGTGGCAACGAGATGATTTACCTGCTGATTTAGCGCCATATATCAGTGCTATCAATTACTTTAACCGTAGTGAAAAACTGCGTTACTACCCCGGCTCACCATTAATCGCCCGCCATTTATTGCGTGAAGATGACAAAATTCATCTGACTGAACTACACCCAAGCGACTACCCGTTGCTGCGCAATGAGTTTGCTAAAGATGAGCGAGCTAAAGTTCAACGTGCCGATGGTTATCAACAACTTAAATCACAATTGCCCCCATCATCACGCCGGGGTTTTGTTCTGATTGATCCGCCGTATGAAATGAAAACGGATTATCAGGATGTGGTGAAAGGTATTCAGGAAGGCTATAAACGCTTTGCAACGGGTACCTATGCATTATGGTATCCAGTGGTTTTACGTCAGCAAATCAAACGTATGTTACGGGATCTGGAAGCCACCGGCATCCGCCGTATCTTGCAAATTGAGCTGGCAGTGCGCCCGGACAGTGACCAACATGGTATGACCGCATCTGGCATGATTGTGATTAACCCGCCGTGGAAGCTAGAACAACAGATGAATACCTTGTTGCCGTGGCTGCACAACGTGCTGGTGCCATCGGGCCATGGTCATACCCTGGTGAAGTGGGTAGTGCCAGAATAAACACAGCCTAAATCAATTGGTCACGCGAATCAGAGCCATTGACGCAACCTTTGCGACAAAACTCGGGTAAGCGTTAAACTGTTAGGCAAATTTTAAACAACGTGGGAACGATTCTGATGACCAAACATTACGACTATCTGGCAATTGGCGGTGGCAGTGGTGGGATCGCGTCGATCAACCGGGCAGCCATGTACGGCAAAAAGTGTGCGCTGATCGAAGCTAAACAACTTGGTGGCACCTGCGTCAACGTTGGTTGTGTGCCGAAAAAAGTAATGTGGCATGCTGCGCAAATTGCAGAAGCGATTCATTTGTATGGCCCAGATTACGGTTTCGATACCACGGTGAACCATTTCGATTGGAAAAAGCTGATCGCTAACCGTACTGCTTACATCGATCGTATCCATCAGTCTTATGAGCGTGGTTTAGGCAATAACAAAGTGGATGTTATTCATGGTTTCGCGCGTTTTGTTGATGCGCATACTGTGGAAGTGAACGGTGAAAAAATCACTGCTGATCACATCCTGATCGCCACCGGTGGCCGCCCAAGTCACCCGAATATCCCTGGCGCAGAATACGGGATTAACTCCGATGGCTTCTTCGAATTAGACGAGATGCCAAAGCGAGTTGCCGTAGTAGGTGCAGGTTATATCGCGGTAGAAATCGCCGGGGTGCTCAATGGGTTAGGTACAGAAACCCATCTGTTTGTGCGCAAACATGCACCATTGCGTACTTTTGATCCGCTGATTGTTGAAACTCTGCTTGAAGTGATGAACACCGAAGGGCCAACACTGCATACCGACGCGGTACCAAAAGCGGTGATTAAAAACGCCGATGGTAGCCTAACGCTGCAACTGGAAAATGGCACTGAAGTCACCGTTGACCACCTGATTTGGGCCATTGGCCGTGAACCATCAACTGACAACCTCAATCTGTCTGCCAGCGGTGTCAAAACCAATGACAAAGGCTATATCGAAGTTGATAAGTTCCAAAACACTAACGTCAAAGGTATCTACGCCGTCGGGGACAACACCGGTGCGGTTGAACTGACCCCTGTAGCCGTGGCTGCGGGTCGCCGTTTGTCTGAACGCTTGTTCAATAACAAGCCGGATGAGCATCTGGATTACAGTAATATCCCAACCGTGGTATTCAGCCATCCGCCAATCGGCACTATTGGTCTGACTGAGCCACAAGCACGTGAGAAGTTTGGCGACGATCAGGTGAAAGTGTACAAATCTTCATTCACTGCAATGTACAGCGCGGTGACTCAGCACCGCCAGCCATGCCGGATGAAATTAGTCTGCGTAGGGGTGGAAGAGAAGATTGTTGGTATCCATGGTATCGGTTTCGGTATGGATGAAATCTTGCAAGGGTTTGCTGTCGCCGTGAAAATGGGCGCGACCAAGAAAGATTTCGACAACACCGTCGCTATCCACCCGACCGCCGCAGAAGAGTTTGTAACCATGCGTTAAGGTTTGGTAAAAGATCAGAAAGGCTATGGACCGCAGGGTTGATAGCCTTTTTTATTGTTTTAAATTCTATCCTCGCGAATATTTCTTACTTTCGCGCGGGTGATCCCTTAGTAGTTTCCAGCCAAAATTCATGCCCGCAGCAGCCAATAGGATGGCGGTCGCCCCAGCTATTTGCACGAGACTCAAGCGGTGATCGAATACCAACCAGTCGACAATAATCGCCACAACCGGATAAATAAAAGATAACGTGCCAACCAAACTGGTCGGGATTTTCTGAATCGCGCTGTACAACAGTGCGGACATTAACCCAGTGTGAACCACGCCGATAATGAACAGTAATCCCCATGTGCTGCCTGATAGCGGTAAATCAGACCAACACACAAAGGGTGCCAGCAAAATAGCGCCGACCAACAACTGAATCAGTACAATCAGATGTGGTGGCAAGCCTTTTAGCCGTTTGATAATCGCGGCCGTTACCGCATACATAAATGCCGCCCCCAGCGCCATAATGATGCCGAAGAGGTAGTCAGAACCTGAGGTGATGGCCCCCGGTTGCCCGATAATGATAAACAGCATCCCGCCAAAAGCGACCAGCAACCAACAGAGCGCATTTACTGTTAATTTCTCACCAAAAAACAGCACCCCCAGCCCAACCAGCATAAAGGGTTGAGTATGGTAGGTAACGGTTGCCATCGAAATGGAGGCATAAGAGTAAGCGCCAAACAGTAGAACCCAGTTCAATACCAGCGTAATACCACCGATAACTGCAATGACGATATGCTGTCGCGTGAGCACACCGCGTTTGAGTAAACCCAGCATGGCACAAGCGATAAACATGGCGAATGCACCAAATACACAGCGCCAGAACACAACCGTTACCGCAGGTTGCCCTGATGCGATAACCGGCCAGCCCACAGTACCGGAAATAAGCATAGCTGCGACCATTTCCATGGCCCCGCGAGCTTTCATTTTTATCATTCTCTCTCCGTAATCGCTGCCAGGATGCTTTTGTATTTGAGTGCTTGGCACTCAACAGACAATACATTAAAATGAACAAGTGACTATTATGGTGAACGACAATCAGTCGTTCGTCAAGATGAACAAATGAATGATATGGTGAACAATGACTCACTTTATACCCGATAACTCAGACCATGCAGCAACCCCGATTGGCTTGCTTTCTGCCTCTATTCGCCGGGAACGTGAGAAGTTAGGGCTGACGGTAACGGAATTAGCAAAGCGTGCAGGTATCGCGAAATCGACGTTATCGCAATTGGAAGGTGGAGCCGGTAATCCCAGTCTGGAAACACTGTGGTCGTTAGCCATGGCACTGGATGTTCCGGTCAGTCGGCTTATCGCCCAGCCGCGCATGCATGTTCAGGTGATCAGGGCCAATGAAGGGATTACTGCGGTTTCTGAACAGGCGAACTACACCGCGACGTTGCTGGCTGCCTGCCCCACAGGGGTACAGCGGGATATCTATCGGATTAATGTTCAACCCGGTGAACTCAGGCGCTCCCGAGCACATATGCCCGGTACCATTGAACATGTGATTATCAGTTCAGGAAAAGCCAGAATCGGCCCAGTTGATCAAGCAGTTGAGTTAAACGCAGGAGACTACATTAGCTATTCTGCTGATGTGGAACATATTTTTGAAGCACTGGCCGTGGATACCACTGCGGTGATGATGATTGAGCACACATAAGCTATCGAGATATCCGTGGTCATACAGAATCCCGACCGACACCCTGGCATAACTATTGGTTAGGTTGTGATAGACGTCGACTCTGCTATTATCAACAGGTTGCTGCCATTTTGTATCATATTTTGTAGAATAATCATCTGCATAAGGCATGGATTAAGGCCACTGAGGAGAATTATGCCGAACGCACCGAAAGACAACTCAGCCCCACTGGCGGCGGGGATTGAAACCGGTAAAAAAGCCATTTCCTATATGACCCAGCTGAGTAACCACATCAAAGCTTACCCAGTGGTTGCTCATATTATCCGTGCCACCGATCGCTTTAATGACCGGATGGGCAGCCAGTTTGGTGCAGCTATTACGTATTTTTCTTTTTTGTCACTGATCCCTATTTTGATGGTTTCTTTCGCCGCAGTCGGTTTTGTCCTGGCGTCTAATCCTGACTTATTAGCTGAATTAATTAATAAAATTGTCAATACCATCAGTGATCCAACACTGGCCGCTACACTTAAAAACACGGTAAATACCGCAATCCAGCAGCGCACCACCGTCGGCTTGACTGGCTTAGCGATTGCGCTGTATTCCGGTATCAGTTGGATGGGGAACTTACGCGAGGCGATTCGTGCTCAATCACGGGATGTGTGGGAGCGTAATCCACAGGATCAGGAAAAGTTCTACTACCGTTATGCCCGCGATTTTATCTCGCTGACCGGGTTGGTTATCGCACTGATTATCACCCTGTCACTGACGTCAATTGCCGGTGCTGCACAATCTGCCATTGTTGATGCATTAGGATTGGGGGGAATTGATTGGTTACGGCCCGTTATGACATTGATTGCGTTGTCGATCTCTATTGCGGCTAACTATTTGTTATTTTTATGGATATTCTGGATTCTGCCGCGCCATAAACCTAAGAAAAAAGCGTTACTGCGCGGCACCCTGATTGCCGCTATCGGCTTTGAGATAATTAAGTTTGTCATGACGATGATGCTACCACGCCTTGCCAGTTCGCCGTCCGGGGCGGCTTTTGGCTCCGTTATTGGTTTAATGGCGTTTTTCTACTTTTTTGCCCGGCTAACGTTATTTTGTGCCGCCTGGATAGCCACAGCCCACTACGCTGAGGATGAAACCTTACCGCAAGGCGGGGGAAACAAGGCCACCCAATAAGCCCAACCAGATAGGGTCAATACCCCATTAATGATAAATAAGCATTATGGCGTTTGCTCACCTCGCTGACTTATCACTACACTGGCCGCCGTTATCAAAAACAGAGGGCTATCCGTGTCGCGTTATATAAAAAAACCGTGGTTTTTACTGATATTACTCGCAGTTGCGGTGCTGGCCACAGTGTATAAATTGCGTTTTAGCAATGCGGATGAACTGTGGAAAATCGTCAGCCAGCAATGTGTTCCCCATATGGTCGCAGAACATAGCCCGCAGCCTTGTGTCGCGGCTGACATACCGGCTGGTTTTGTGGTGTATAAATCAAATGTTGGGCCATTGCAGTATTTGTTGATGCCGACCGCTAAAATCAGCGGCATGGAAAGCCCACAGTTGTTAACGAGCAGCAACCCAAACTACTTCCTTGATGCCTGGCAAGCCCGTCACTTTATGGCCGATAAATATGGCGCACCAATTGATGATGCGGATATCTCACTGACCATTAATTCAAAATACGGGCGTAGTCAGGATCATTTACATATCCATATTTCTTGCCTGAAACCACAGGTAAAAGCGGCGCTGGCGGCGCAAGAAGCAAACTTCCGTCAGCAGTGGCAGCCCCTGCCAGGTGGTCTGTTAGGTCATGACTATCTGGTGCGGCGCACAACAGCCGCTGAATTGCAGCACTCAGGTGCATTCCGCCTGTTAGCCGATGAGGTGGCTGGAGCGAAAGATAGTATGGGCCGCTATGGTTTAGCCATGACCGCATTGCCTGATGGGGCATTTTTACTACTGGCAAGCCAGGCGAGCCTGACGAAACTGCACCGTGCATCCGTGGAAGAATTGCAGGATCACGACTGTAATTTGCTATCTCCACCGCCGCCGCCGCTGCTCTCTTCTTCGTAGAGTTAAACGGCCGGGCAGTTAGCTACTCGCTCTCACTGCCCAGCCGCTACCCTGTTCAAATTGATTGATTTACCGGCTCCCATTAGCCTGGCGATAGATCTTTTATTGCTCTATTTCTTTTGCTTTATCTTTTGCAGGAAAGGGGTGCACTGGTTTTCATCAGCCTCACTGGGCGAAATCAGTGCCAGCAAGGCCGCAGCAGGTGTGAGTGCGACACCCAATACAGCAGCAACTGCACCACGGGCGATCAACGGCCCCGCTTTCACACCAGCATCAGGCTGTTTAAATGTTCCTTTCACATACAGCGGAGAGCGTAGGGTCAGAATACGCAGCCCTTTACTTTCTGGATTGACCGATAAGTCCAACCGCTCAGTAGCAAAGTTGATATTACCGGTAATGTTGATAATGGCATTCTCGGTATCAATAACAAACAGGCGCGGTGTTGCCAATCCATTGCGCAACTGCACATCGGCCACTGCGCAGTTAATTTTCACCTCATCATCACCAAACAGCTTCGCCACCAGATAGTTACCCACATTCAGCCCCAACAACTCCATCAGGCTACGGCTGATTAGCCCCTGATTCAGTAGCAAGCGCAGGTTACCATTACTGGTTGCCAGCAACGCAGCCACTGAGTTACCGGTAGCGGTAAATGATGCGTCGCCATTCAACTGCCCCAGACTGTTGCGCATCGCCTGTACCTGTGGCAATAGCTCTTTCAATTGCAGGCGACGGGCATGCAAATCAACCTTGCCGGTCATCGGATCTTTGTTGCCATTCAGCCGCAAAGTGGCATTAAGATTACCGCCCGCCATGCCAAAACGCAGTGGATCGAGTCGTAACTCACCCTGATTGAGTACCACGTGGGTAGACAGATTATTCAAAGGTAATGATTTATCCCGTTCGATACGCTTAGCCGCATACGTAACATCTGCATCCATCACTCCCCAACTTTTGGTATCAAACTTATCTGTCGGTAATACCTTGTTTGCAGGCTGCCGGTTTCGCTCACCACGATTGGCCTTTTCCTGATTGGAGTCAGCACCAATCAAGGGGGCTAAATCAGTAAAACGTAATTTTTCTGATGACATTTTGCCCGTTAATTTCGGCCGTGGCTGGCTGGCGGTATAGGTCAGGCTGCCGTGAATATCACTGTCACCGATTTTACCGTTAAAGTTTTCATAGCGATAAACTGCGCCACCAGTTTGCTTTAGGCTGGCAATTAAGCGGCCATCGGTATTGTAAGGCGGGGTCGCGGGCAGCAATACACCGATAAGGGGATAGAGGTTGTCCAGACTGGCACCGGAGAATTTCAATTGCAGATCTAATCCCGCCAGATTTCCAGGGTCGGTTAAGGTACCGGCTACCACCACACGGGTAGAGCCAGAACGCACATCAGCCTGCAACGGGAATGGTACGCTCGCATCACTCATCGACAGCATGCCGCCTATTTTTCCGCTGCCGGTGAGTGGCTGGCTCTGATACTTACCGTCAATTTTCCAGCCGAAAACATAATCTGGCGTATGACTCTGCGCCTTATCCGTGACCTGTTTATCCTTTGTCTCATTACGAGTACCGGTCACCTCAGCAAACGGCAATGGCTTACCCAGTGGGTCGATCACGGCGTGCAAATCAGCTTTCAGAATGGCATCACTGAGGGTTATTTCACCGCGATCAAACACAATATCGTTAATATTCACTGACCAAGATGAAGAAGGTGCCTCACCCTGCGTAGGGCTATTGGCCAGATTGAAGGTCCAGTTATTCTTACCGTTAGCCAGACGAAGCAGCTTGGCATCCGGTTGTGTTAGCCAGATACGAGGGATCCACACTTTCTGTGCCAATAAAGCCAACGGCGCAATACTGGCATCAACCCGTTTTAACGTGACCATTTCCCCAGCCGGAAAATCTGTGGCTAGCGTGTTAGTTTTATTATCTGTTTTATCACTGACTAAATCTGACGGGTTACCCAACACCAAATCTTCAGCATGAATATGTGGCCATGGTATCCAGCCGCGCCAACCCGGCTCATCCCCTTTACGTGACCAATCCACCCCCAAGTTGCCACGGATAGCAAACGGCCGCTGCAACTCAGCAGAGACTTTTTCATTGATGGTTGGCTTCAAACGGTTCCAGTCAAAAGTCATCACGAAAATCACCGTCGCCGCCAGTAGCAGCACGATAAGTCCACCAACACCTGTCAGCACTTTTCCGGTTTTTGTCATAACAGCTCCATGCCCGTACTCATAATAGATAAAGCTAAATCCGACACCAGGCGCGTATTTAATGGACGTCAGTTCGCGGTAATTTAATCGAAAAATCAGCCATAAAAATAGCTAACTGATTAATAATGCGGATTCAGAAGACTACACTAACCATAGTCGATGATGGTTCAGAATCCATTATTTGGGCAGTTGAATCCGGTGATGCGCAGAGGCAACACGGCAGGGAAGTGCTTTTTCTCAGAGAAGATTAACCACAAAACAACATAGGCAGCGTCTGTAATCTATCAAATGAAGTTGGCCGGGACAGATAATAACCCTGTGCGGCTGCGGCATCAGAGCGTTGTACCATGGCCCACTCCTGCGAGGTCTCAACCCCTTCAACTATAACCCCTTTGCAGTAGCGCCCCATTAAGGTGACCAAGGTGAAGAACAGTTGGTTTCCAACCTCACTTTCTTGCAACACAATAAATAAATCTCTGGCGACTTTGATGTACTCATAGCGCCAACTGATAAATGAAGTGAAATTCGCCAGCCCGCTGCCAAAATCATCCAACCAGAGTCGGTCAGCTTCAGCAATACGCGCAAAAGGAGTATCAAGGGAGGTATCAACGTGCTCGAGTAATTCAAAGCGAATATAGGGCATAGCATCGATTAGCAATTTGGCTTGCAGATCATCTTGCATCGCCATCAATGCCTGTCCATCAATGTTGATCGAAACCAGTACCGAGTGATGAACAAATATAGCGTGCCACTGCTTAATCATATTCAACTGCTCCAGTACTACATCCAAACGAGCGCGGATACTAATAGCACTGAAGTAATCCTCTGGATTTAAACGTGTATCCGGGGATGAAGGATGAAAAACAGCCGTGAGCAGTTCAATTGCCAGCAACGCACCAGATGTACGATAGATAGGTTGAAAAGTGTACCGACGCTGACATTGCCGCCAGAAGCTCTGTCCTTTATTTCGATCAATAGCGGCAAAGGATGGCGCAAGTAAACCTGATACTTTATTGGTCATCATCAGTTTAGTCGCCATGTTGCAAGACACCGTACAGTAATGGCAGTGTATATCGCTGCCAGCCTGATTGCATCCTGTGGTAAACGGTTTTCTTTCTGGAGATGTTATCGACTCGAGCGACCAGAACTTTATATAGCGGCATGACAGATTATCGTTCCCAAGCGGGCTGGCACGGTACATTAAAGCCATCTACAGTAGTTAACTCAATAATGCCATTAATGTTAATGGAGGTCTGTATGCCTTATGTAAATATTAAAATTACTCGCGAAGGAGCGACGGCGGAGCAGAAAAAACAGCTAATTGCCGGAGTCACCCAACTATTAGTCGATACCTTAGGTAAAAACCCCGCGACTACGGTCGTCGTGATTGATGAAGTGGACACTGATAACTGGGGTATTGGTGGTCAAAGCGTCACCGAACTGCGGAAATCATCATAATTCTGTTCTGAGTGGCGGGAAACTTGTCAGTTTCCCGACCTACATCATAAAAAATTTAAAACGTCGTTTTAATACTATTGACTCCGACCAAGCCAGCAGTGAGACTATAGTCAAAGTCATTGGCGTTGTAGCACGGCTGCAAACAACGCTACAACGTCAAGTTAGCCGGGGATAACCCAATATCATTCCCATCACTGACTCATCATTCAGAAATAGGCCGCTTTCCATGACCAGCAAAAATATTGCCGTTATCGGCGAATGCATGATTGAACTGTCACAAAAAGGTACCGATCTTAGCCGGGGTTTTGGCGGTGATACGCTGAACACGGCGGTGTATATTGCCCGTCAGGTATCAAAGCAGGCTTTGAATGTACATTACGTGACCGCATTGGGGACTGATAACTTCAGTGAAGAGATGCTGGCTGCCTGGCAGCAAGAACAAATCCACACTGATCTTATTCAGCGTATGGATAATAAGTTGCCGGGTCTGTACTTCATCGAAACCGACAACACCGGTGAGCGAACCTTCTATTACTGGCGCAATGATGCCGCAGCCCGTTTCTGGTTGACCAGCCCGGCAGCCGATGAAATCTGCCAGCGGCTGGAAAAATTTGATTATCTGTACCTTAGTGGGATCAGTTTGGCCATTCTGGACAGCGCATCGCGCCAGCGTCTGCTGCAATTGCTGCGCGCCTGTCGTGCCAACGGCGGCAAAGTTATCTTTGATAACAACTACCGCCCACGCCTGTGGCAGAGCAAGCAAGAGACTCAGGAAGCCTACCGTGACATGTTAGCCTGTACGGATATCGCGTTCCTGACACTGGATGATGAAGATATGCTGTGGGGCGAGAAGCCACTGGAACAGGTGATTGCAAGCACTCAGGCTTTGGGCGTGAGCGAGATTATCATCAAGCGTGGTGCGGACTCGTGTATCGTCTGGGTAAAAGACGGTTTTGAAGCCCATCAATATGATGTTCCCGCGGTCAAACTGCCGAAAGAGAAAGTGGTGGATACCACTGCTGCGGGGGATTCCTTCAGTGCGGGCTATCTGGCGGTTCGCTTAACGGGCGGTAGCGCCCACGACGCAGCAGTACGTGGCCATTTAACAGCCAGCACGGTGATTCAATATCGTGGTGCTATCATTCCACTGGCAGCAATGCCAGCAGTTTGATACTCGCCAACAGGTTCAGGCGGCCGGTGACTGACGTCGCTACGGTCCGCCTCTGCTGCTTCATATCGTCATGAATTCATTTCATTAACGACAAGCCCGGCACATACCGCCCGGGCTTTTTTGATTACTGCGCAGTGGTCGGTGTTGGTGGTGCTGCTTCCGCTGCCGCTACTGTTGGCGTGGCATCCTCTGGCACCACCGTATGGGGTGTCATAATTGCGTTATACGCCGCCTGTAATGCCTTCACATTCACTTCTGGCTCGCCTTTCGGCTGCGTCAGAATCAACGTGGTATCTTGCGATAACTGCTGTTTCAATTCCTGATTAAGCTCAGCCAGCGTCAAACCCGACAAGAATGCCTGGCGCAACTTCTGGTACTGTTCCGGGGCGATATCCACTACGCCACTTTGCTGTGAACGCAAACGTTGGCTCATCAAAATGTCGGTATCAGTCCGGGCATAGGTTGCAAACAACTTACTTAGCTGATCATTTTTCTGCGCCATCAACGCATCAAACTCAGCCTGACTCAGGCCATTAGCGCGCAAGCTAGCCAGTTCACGGGCGACAAAACTCATCCCTGGCGTCAGGTTTTCAGCCGGCGTATTCAAGTGGATAGCACATTGCGCACGCTGATATTGCACCCGGCAATCAAAGCCCAGCTTCAGGTTCTTCTGATCACTTTTATCCAACACTTGCTGGATATGCCAGAACAGTGCCTCGCGCGCCAAATCACTGCGCCAGTAGCGGCTCAATGCGATGGAATCCTGAATAGGATGCCATGGGGTATCCCACATCAGCGATAGCGTATCTTGTGCCGCTTGTTCATTAATAAGGCTTACCGGCTCTGGCGGCAATGGCGCTAACATCGCAATCGGTGCAGGTGTCGCGCGTTTCCCTTTCAGCTCAGAGAACGCTTTACCAATTTGGGCGGCAATGCTGCGGCTATCCACGTTTCCGACCACGTACAACGTCATCGCATCCGGGGTGTACCACTGTTCATAAAACTGTTTTAGCTTTTCGACATCGACCGGCTTCGCCACAGGTTGACCCGGATCATGCCCAATCAAAGAAGAACCTTTAAGCCGATAACGCCACCAAGGTTCCTGAATATTTTGCGGGAAAGTGGCAATAGGATCGGTGGCACCATTCAGTGCTGCATTAACGGTTTGTTCATTTACAGCCAGCTTGCCACTGGTATCAGATAACCAGGCCAGCGCTTCCTTCATCAGGTCGGGGCGGTTATTGGGCAAACTTAAGCTGTATAACGTGAAATCATAAGATGTAATGGCCGGTGGCAACGGGCGCTCGTTATCGACCCCTTGTTGCCACAGCGACTGAAGTTGGGCGGGAGTAAAACTCGCGCTACTCATTAATGCCAGGCGTGGTAGCAGATGGGCAAAGCCAACTTGCTGTGCGCTTTCAGATAATGAGCCAGTATTAACAACTAGACGTAACTCGATCCGATCGCTTGGGCGTTGCGGCGTAGCCAGCAACTGCCATGAGAACCCGTTTTCTAACTTCCCCTGCTGCCAAGCAGGATCGGGTTGTAGTGCTTCAGCCTGCACATTACTGCTGGCGGCAGCCAACAATAATCCACCAACTATGAGACGAATTCTGGTGCCCTGCATGTGAACCCCTACTTAATAAACTATCCAATTTTAAAACGATACAAATTTACACCAGCCAGTCGTGTTTTCACCCGAACAGCCCATGTTTAACTTGTCAGCGCCATCGATATGGCAGCCATAAAGACATGCATAAACCAATCCAGCTTTAATAACCCCAGTCCAGCCATCACAAACTGATCGCTCTGCCGTCATTATTAGGCGAAAAATCAACGGTCAACGCCACCGTGAAAACCGGAGGTTGCAGTGTACCATTCTGTTAGACCGCATGCTTTTGCCGATGTCACTCAACAGAGTAAAAAATAGTAGCTAAAGGGTATTTAACACCAGAAAATGGATCGCGGGGCATTATTTTCGCGATTATAGTGCAGAGGTGCTACCGGTGACAGCAAGCCACCGGTAGTGATTTGGTCGTACTAATCGACTGAATCTTGGTTATATCTTTCGCACTTGATGCTACGAAGAAGAAAGACCGTTTTTTATCTCACTGTTAGGTGGTGTTTTGTTTGATAACACCGCCTGCAACTGGTCGTTATCCAGTTGTTTACACCATTTGGCAACCACAATAGTTGCCACACCGTTACCTATCAGGTTAGTCAGGGCGCGAGCTTCGGACATAAAGCGATCGATACCCAGAATCAGCGCCAACCCGGCCAGTGGTAAATGCCCAACCGCAGAGATGGTCGCCGCCAACACAATAAAGCCACTGCCTGTCACACCGGCCGCACCTTTTGAGGAGAGCAGCAGTACTACCAGTAATGTGACCTGATGAATAACATCCATATGGGTGTTGGTCGCCTGCGCAATAAACACTGCCGCCATGGTCAGGTAGATAGAGGTGCCGTCCAGATTAAAGGAGTAACCGGTCGGGATAACCAACCCCACCACCGATTTCTTACACCCTGCTTTCTCCATCTTATCGAGCATGCGCGGGAGCACGGACTCAGAAGATGACGTCCCCAATACGATCAGCAGTTCTTCTCTTATATAGCGGATAAATTTGAAGATGTTAAAGCCATTGAATCTCGCAATTGACCCCAGCACCACCACCACAAACAGAATACAGGTCGCGTAGAAGCAAATAATCAACTGCCCCAGTTGCACCAAGCTGCCGACACCATACTTACCGATAGTAAAGGCCATCGCACCGAAAGCACCAATCGGCGCCAGGCGCATAATCATATTGATGATACCGAAGATAACGCGGGAGAAACTCTCGATAACATTAAAGATGAGCTGACCTTTTTCACCCAAACGGTGCAGGGCAAAACCGAACAGAACAGCAAACATCAATACTTGCAGAATATTACCGCTGGCAAACGCGCCCACCACACTGCCTGGGATGATATCCAGCAAGAATGGCACAATCCCTTGTTGCGAGGCTTGTTCGGCATAAAGTGCAACTGCTTTGGCATCCAAAGTTGCCGGGTCGATATTCATACCGGCACCGGGTTGCACCACGTTAACAATCACCAGCCCAATCAATAGTGCAATGGTGCTGACAATTTCAAAATAGAGCAGTGCAATCGCACCGGTACGGCCAACGGCCTTCATACTTTCCATGCCCGCGATACCGGTAACCACGGTACAGAAAATCACGGGTGCGATAATCATTTTAATTAGTTTAACAAATCCATCACCCAGAGGTTTCATCTGAGCGCCGAGGTCAGGGTAAAAGTGCCCTAACAATACGCCCAAGGTAATCGCCGTTAACACCTGAAAATAAAGACTTTTAAATATTGAAACTTTCATGACTATGTCCTTTTGGGTAAATACACGGCAGCCTGTCGCTTAACTCTTTGTGATGATTGAGTGACACTTCTTTTTTATCCGTGCTTGCGCGGAAAATAACACCCTCATAACAATATGGAAATTATTAGTTGCACTGGATTGCACCCTTAACACGAAATTAAGAACTGAAACGCTTCAAGCGAGAGCAACAACGGAAAAACAGACAGATCAACCAGACAATTAACCAAAATGATTAGTCCGCAGAAGGGGTAGAAATGAGATAAATAATCGGGATGGTGTGTCGGGGAAAAAGAAGGTTTTTGAACGACGTGAACAGCCGATGTATTGCAGCAATAGCCCCCTTTAAGGATGATTGGTCAAGGGGGCGAGTTAGCCATTTCCAGTAGGCTTATTTAATTGCCCGGGTGGGCGCGGTGGCAGCACTGTTAATGGCGACTTCGTTAATGGCACTCCACTTATTGATATCTGTGCCAAAAGTGTCCAGCTTGATATATTTGGCTGTCACCGGTGTAAAAGTCAGCTTCTCACCGCTTTTGTTCGCCGTAGAGGTTTCCAGCCCTTGCGCCAGCGGCTGCCAACTCTTCCCATCACTGGAATAGGCGATGGAGAACTTCAGCTTGCGTTCGGTGGGTTTAAATGGAACCACGAGAATATTTTCAATGGATTGCGCTTTATCCAATTCCAGTTGAATCCAGCTATCTCCCGATGCTGCCCAACGCGTTTTTACATCGCCGTCGGCAATATTCGCCGGAACATGGCCTTTCTCACTGTCATAACCCGATGCAGTGACAGCAACAATCTGCGCGGCATAACCCGATGCGCAGAACAACGAACCTAACACCAGAGTGGCTAAAACCTGTTTTTTCATCAACCTATCCTTTTTATCACGACACAGAAACCCGAGAGGAAAGCGCCGGGACAAGCAACCCTGGGAAGCCACTGCCCGGCACTTTACCAACAGCGGCCCCAGCACGGGCCGCTGTCGGGACTATTTACGGCCGTTCGGTTGCAGCTTCTCACCCACATTGAGCAAGAACAGTTCATTATCACGGGTTGAGATCCGGGCTGAACCGTCGTCCATTCGGTAAGCACCTTCAGTAAAACCAGCACCATTCAGGAAAGGGGCTACTGCCTGTGGTTTATTGCGTAGTGAAGCCTCTAGCGCCAATAAAGCGTAAGGCTCAATGGCATCTATATCTGCATATTGACGATCCGGTGAAGCCATAAAGAAACCATCGATATAGCGGGTTTTAACGATGTTATCGCCGATTTTCTCTGCTAATAACCGATACTCCGCCACCTGACTGGCATGGTAGAGATCCAACAAAGCAAACAATGCGTAAGGATCGCTGTTGGTGGTATCCAACTTGATCTTCACCTCTTTACCCGGTGCTGTGCCGAGATCACCCAGCCCCTGATCGTTTGCAATACCGCGAGCCACTTTCCACAACAGTGGATCATTATCAATGGCATAAGCACGGGCATATGAAATCAGGAATTCGTTGCCCGCTTTGTACGGCTTGAGTACGGTGCCTTTTTTGCCGTAATAGCCATCACGCGGCAGTGTATAATTGGATAAGTCCTGCCCATCAGCAATCATTGGGCGGAAGGTGTTGTCCTTATCGTTATAAGCATATTGCGCGAATGCTTTTAGGCCATCCACGGTCCATTTCAATAAATCCTGCCCTTGATTGCCCAGATCTTTACCCAGTTGCAGTTGCATCAGCGCATTTTCAGAATAAAGCGTGCTGGTGCGCCCTTTGAGCATCATGTTGCCTTCCAATGCTGCTGGGCCAAACTCTGGGCCAAACTGACGCTGGGCGCGGTCACCGAACTTGGAGTGGGTATCTGCGTCATCTGTTGGCTCTTCCCGTTTAAGAGCTTGGGTAAACTGATAAACACCAAGACCGGTTTTCGCATCACGTGGCAATACATACTGCGAGGCCAAACGCTTAGCCCACACTAATGCCTCTGGCTCCTGCTGATGTTTATAAAGCAGAGAGGCGGAATAAATCAGATCATTACCTGCATTGAGGAAGCTAAGCCCTTTGGTTGCAAAGAAGGGGGCCTGTTGCTCGAATTTACTTTCCCATAATTTCCCCATTGGTTTGCCATATTCGCCGTGGCGGCTGGTTTCGAGAATACGCCAGTCATAAACATGGGCGTTCCAGAAACCACGAATGAACCGGGCAGTGGCATCACTATCAACACTGAACATCAGGTCATAGTAGGGATAGGCATTTTTCAGTTCATGCACCATCTCTTTTTCACTCGGCCCTTCTGGTTGCAGCGTTTTCAAATCGACAAAGCGATGGCCGCCCCAATAGAGTAAGCCGCTCGGGTCCTGATAATTTTGGAAATGATAACGAACGATATCTTCAGCGCGTTTTTGGTAACGGGCGTCCTGAGTAAGCTGGCTCAGGCCGCTCATGACACGCATCAGATTTTGTTGTGCTGAGAAGTTTGATAACACAGCCCGACGGCCATCGGGGAATATCCATTCCATTTGTTGGCCAGTACGGGGGTCAACACCATCCGCCAATAACGGGCTGGGCTTATCGCCGTGGTAAGTATCTGAAGCTTTGCTTAACACGTTATCGACATACTGTTTCACGACAGTGAGACGATCGGTATCCGCTGCCTGTCCAGCGGGTATATACAGCGTTGCCAGCGCTGCCATACTCAAGAATAACGCTCTTTTTTTCATTACTTGCTACCTGTCAAAAATCGTTATGTGAGGTGTGACCCCCTGAGGTCAGAATCTGATTATTTCAATAATGGATCAGAAGCTGTATTTCACCCCAACGCGATAACGGGTTTGACGTTCGTTGGTATTTTTGCTGCCAGCAACGTTACCCACTGCCATATAAGGAGACCAGTTTTTATCCCACTTGTAAGTCAATTTAAAATCGTGGCTCCAATCGTAGTTCTCGTTATTTGCCAGTATAACCCCAGCTTTATTGGCTTGTTTGTAGTCCAGCTCATAGTCTAATTGATAATCTTTAAAGAATTTATAGCTAACCACGCTCGTCAGATTATAGCCATTTTCAGATGTATCTTTTGGCGTATTAATATTGGCGCTGGTGCGTTTGTAATAAGGACGATAACGGAAGGAAACAGAGAGGTCGTCAACGATATTAGCCTTACCTCGCAGGTAAGGACGATAACTATTGGCTGTGGAGCTTGAATCTAATGAGAAACCTGGTTCAATAGAAAATGTATTATCAATTTTGTATACATAGCTGGCAACGACTTCAGTACCATTGCTGACTGTTTCATTAAATGCTTTATCTTTGTCCTGAGCTCCTTTCCACTTGCCTTCCAGTGACAAACCGAAGCCATTTGCAAAACGATGTGACATTAATAAACGATCTTTGTGGGTGTTACCACTTTGATCTTGCATTTCATGACGATAGTCAATAGTTACCGCCATTGCGCTAGTGCTGATAAGTGATGCCATTGCCAGAGATAGTAATTTAAATTTCATTCCAATTTCCCTTATTTTAATAAAGATAAGTATTATTATGATAAATACAAAAGACATTTATGAAACATAATTCTATTTATTTTGATATTAAGTTCCGAGATCCATGACCGATAGTTTGAAATTAATAAAACCAATATCCATTTATGTGACATGGTTCAAAGTAAATAGTTTTAACCAATGTCTCTCGTCTGTAATAATTCTGCTGCAACGTAGGCATAGCAAGGGATTGTCGCTATTTTAAAGAGGATAATGTGAGGGATAAATAGTCTTGACGTGGTAGGCAATAATATTGTAGGTACAAGCGAATATAAGGCAAATACATCCTAGTCCAATATTTTCATATGGGTATTATTGATAGTTTTAATCACTTTTACACTACAGATGATATTTGCTATTTTCTTGTGGGCAAAGGATTAGTGGATATACACGCCGAACCAAGGTGTGACGGATATTTCTTATTAAAAATTAAGGTTAATTAATATAAGAAAAGATAATATCTTGATATTTCCTGCATAGATGAAAGTTCTGATATCTAGCCATATTGCAGTGATTACACCAGCACAATCTGTAGACCAAGAGGAGCAGCCAGCGAATGGCCAATACCACCGGTTACCTCAACCCGTTTTTTGGTAAGCACCAAAACCAACGTTGCAACGGTGCCGCTTTATCTTCAGCGGCACCTCGCCTCCCATAAAGGCCATGTTATTAATTTAATTAAATTTGATACAACAATTTAGTTAATAGTAATTGATCAAGAATACGGCTTTACCATTCGCTTTACCTGGCATGGGGTTCGCTTCTGTTTGAATATAGCGAGCCACCAGTGGAACGCGTATCGTAGAACTGCCATCTTTTGGCAGCGTTAACGTTTGTTCTGCGGCAAAGTTAAAGAGTGTTGGCGTCTGGTTGCTCACACCCCAACCGATTTGTATGCCTACACCCGATGCGGCTCCTGATACTGTTGAATCGATAGCCATTACTCCACTTGTCGAATCAATAACATTGCTAGTGGGTGTTAATCGCACACCAATACTGTTACTGGTTGACGTTGCTACAGCACCCGTGCCGGTGCTGTAATCAAACATCAGCGTGCTATTGTTCGCATTATAGAAGCCATAAAAAGTAGGACAATTTGTCAATATAATCGAGGCATCTATCCACGGCGTCGTAGCACCAATAGCCGTAAAGTATTGCCGCTTCTCATAACTCCCCATGTTCACATTCACATTCGGTGTCGTGCAAGTCTGGGCAGAGACCGTTAACTGCCCCTGAAACTTGATCACATTAGCTTTGACCGGAAGCCCTGTTGTTGCAGAGTGAGTCAGTGGGTTAACAATAGAGATACTGGCAGACGGCAGTGTTGACGCATCAAGACTATAATTTCCAGGTGTAATCGTGCCGATTTTGATCAATGAGACATAGACGGTTCTGCCATTCAGGAAAGGTTCATAAGACCCACCCGCTACCGGACTTTGTACATCGGCAGGGAATTGATAGTTAGCCTGGCCCAAAATAGCTGCATCAGCGTTGTTGTTCCGGGATATGGCAATCCCGACACCCGGAATATTGGTCTGATATACCGCACCGCTAAAGGGGCTACCCGTCCAATTAGCCAGTGGCAAAGGGGCTTGCTCAATCCCCCATGCAATATTGAGCCACATAGTGGTATCTACTGGGGATGTGCATTTCATCACGCTAAGGCCAGTGGATCCACTATTCCAGCGCCCCTGATAAATCACCGTTCCGACTGGAATATCTGCACCGGCTGAAATCGCCGGAGGAGTGAGTTGCACCGTATCCGTGCGGGGGGCCCCATTCAGCGGCGCACAAACCACCTCAGCCCAAACGCTATGGCTGGTCATCATGAGTAAAACAAGCCCGGCGATACTTTGTATTATTTTTTTCATTCGTTCACCTTTGGCACAACTACGCATTACGTTCACTATTTTGGCGGTCATCGACAGAACACAAAATTGATTTAAATATACTTTACGCACAGGTTATTCCCCCTTTAGTTCTGTATGCCGTTCTTCTCAGTTTGTGATGGCTCGATGCTCACTGACTTGTCCTTGGGGCACACAGGTCGAGGTAAACCGCATCATCGCGCTGGCTTTACCGTTGGCTAATTGCGGCGGCAGAATATAGTTCAGGTAACATTGCTGGCCGGTACCTTCACCCCAACTGACTTGCAAACGGCCACGCTCCTCGCTCACCCGCGCATAAATCTGCCCACCCTGACCGACAGAACCCACTACCTGACCTTTGGTGTCTAACACTTGTGCGCCAAACGGCACCGGCTCGCCATCTGACTGGGTGGCGTTCACCAATATCGGATAGCCCTTGGTACTTTTATATTTCACCATCACCACCGCACCGGCATTCGGCGCCACTTTCTGACTGGTGGATTCCAGCTCCACGTCATAAGAGGTCCCCTTCGGATCGATGGTTATCTCATTCATCTGATAGGCACTCAGATACGGCACCACGGCATAACCCCGTGAATCAATTTTCACGCCGGAGTAACCGGACACTTCGGCCCCTTCAGCGCCCTTAGCTTCCACCACCGCAAAGGTCTCACTGCTGTACGGCGTTAATGTCACGCCGCCGGGGTGGGCAATCATGCTGCCTGAAATGCCGACCGAGCCACTCTGATAGTCGCGACCGCCACCGTAAGACGCCATACTGGTGGCTTTAGAACCGCGGTACTGACCATTGACACTGCCACTGGCCCCCGACCCGCCGTTGCTGTTCATGGCGGTTGCCCCATAACTGAACTGGCTTTGCTCGCCAGCACTGCCTGAAACCGATGCCTGTTCGCCCCAGTTGCCCTGACCATTGCGGTTCATTTCCAGTCGCATTTGCGGCACGTTCTGCTGGTCATTACGCCCCAACGGGAAACTCATACTGACCAGATAAGTATTTTGCATCTCGCCAAACCCGGAGCGGCTGCGGTTCACGCTGACGCCGTAGGTCATGCTTTTATAGTTGTTGCTGTAACCCACCTGATACTGCTGGTCACTGCCACCTTTATTCCAGTAATCCTGCAAAGAACCACTGATATACATCTGGCCCCAGCCGTCCGGTAATCCCTGATTGGCGGTCACGGTTAAGCGGTTTTTTGCCCGGTAGATACTGTTGGCGTCATAGCCCTGACGTTCGGCATCAAGGGTTTGCATCGCCGTGGCGAAATCGAGATAGCCCTGAGTCGAAAAGCGGTGCGCCGCCACACTCAGGTTACTGTTGGTTTCAGCAATCACCTTGCTGTAACTAACCTGATAGCTCTGGCCACTTTCATTGCCGTTACGCAGGCGGGTATTGGCCTGGGTCACGTCGATCGCCACCGCCCCAATCGGGGTACTGAACGCAGTCCCGACCTGCACGGCATAGTAGTCTTCACTGGCCTGCGCCCCGGTATAACCGGTAATGCTGTTATTCAGACCACGCTGATAGGTTCCCTGATAAAGACCCGGGGTAAAGGAGAGCGAATCATTGCGCACTTTACCCACCGTCAGGCTGTAGCGCTGCGAACCGGGGCGCAGCAATTGCGCCACTGCCGCAAACGGCACCTGGAAATTCTGTGTGCTGCCGTCGGCTTCACGCACCGTGACATCCAGATTGCCGCCGTAACCGGTCGGATAGAGGTCATCAATGATAAATTCGCCCGGTGAAACCGTGGTTTCATACAACACCTGACCACTCTGGCGCACGGTCACCAGCGCATTGGTGCGGGCAATCCCGCGCACTTCCGGCGCATAGCCACGCAGGGACTCTGGCAACATGCGGTCATCGGTGCTGAATTGTGCTCCAGTGAAAGGCACGGTATCGAATAACTGCCCGGTGGTATTGGATTGTCCCAGCAACACCCGGCCCAGCGCAGCCGGGACATCCCGCTGCACATAACTGTTAATACTGGTGTATTTGCTGTCACCGTCTTCTTGCCAGTTATACGAGCCGTTATGACGGAAATACCATGAGCCGAGGTTTACCCCGGTGTTAATCCCGGCAAAAGCCGAGTTAAATGTCTGTCCGTTGGCGGAGGAGCTGTAGCCATTGAGTGAATAGCCCAACATCCCTGATGTCACGCCGCTGTCCCACAACGCGGGGTTGACGGTGCCACGGGCGGTACGGAGTAACAATGCCTGGGGAATAGCGATATCCAGCCGTTGTTCGCCGCTGTCAAAAGCCACCTGGGCATCGGGGAGCAGCGACGCCAGATCAACACAGCCGTCCTCTTTTTTCAGCGGGGCCAGTGATTCAGGCGGCAATGCTTCTGTCTTGAGATTAAGACTGGCAATGACCGACGAGGATAAGCAGGCATGGACACTTTTATCGTCGCGGGCCTTAAATTCCACATTCTCATTGCCAATCAGGGTATTGTTTAAATAAATGTCAGCCCGGTAAGTGCCGGGTAACACGCTGCCCCCTTTCGAGAAGCGGCTTAAATCAATGCCGGAACCACCGTGTTCGGTATTTAAGTAAATACTGTCAAACTCCACCGCCTGAGGTTTATTAGGCTCAAGTGATACAGTACTCTCTGTTTTTCCAATGCTATCAACAGCAAAAACAGTTGGTGACAAAAAAACGGTAATAACCGCCGCCGCAACGGGTGTTAAACCAACATTGCGGGTACGCCGTTCTGCTGAAAAAGGCATTGCAGGGTGTTTCATTATTCAATTATTCCGTAGTGTACAGACGTATTCCGCCCCCACGAGATAACCAGCGGACGCTGTGTATAACTGCTGTATATAAATTAAATTAAGGTTTAATGGGCTGACTCAGTTTATTGAGTGCGCCATAATCATTAACAAATTCAAAATCAACGTTATTGCCGGCGGTATTTCCCGGTAACGAAAAGGTCAGCGAATTATTAGGGCTAATCATTTGGCCTTCAACCGGCGCTGTTTTACTGCCCGTTATCCCCACCGTGACCAAAGAAACATGAAACGGTGTCGGATTGGTGGCTTTAAGTCCGCCAGGGACTTTGGTCCAGACTAAAGATTGTGCAGCATCATTCGCATTACCCACTAACCCTGCGGGACGGAAAAACAATTTAATACGGGAGCGGTACGCCATCTGCAAATAATTCTGACTGCTACCCGAATCCACTTTCGCGGGAATTTCCAATACGTTCAACCAAAACACCGATTCTTTATCTGTGGGTAAAGAGGCTCCGGTATAACTGATGCGTAATGTCTGGCTTTTATTTGGCTCGACGCGATTGATTGGAGGCGTAAGCACAAAAGGCACTTTCAAGGTTTCCGGGCGGGCATTCACATCCCCATTGTCAATCCAGCTTTGTAATACCACCGGGCCGGTGCCGGTGTTATTAACCTTTACCGTCACTTCTTTTTGTTTTTCCGGATAAATTACCCGGGTGCCGGTAATAACCACACTGGCCTGAACAGAGCGTCCGACAAATAGAATCAAGAACAAGGCTGAAAATACTGTTAATAAAAGACGGTTAGTGCTGTTCATAACAACCTCGACACTTATTGAATGTGTGCATGCTTTAATTTTAGTTATTATCGTCAAAAAGGGCAGATATCTGCCCTTTAAAATTTATATGTTACTCGTTAATACTTATTTGTATTGAATAGAGTAAACCACGTTGCTGATAACTGTACCGGCAGTGGTTGCGCCATCAGCATAATATTGAACCGCATACGGCAGTGAAGCAGAACCCGTAGAAGCATCAATATAAGTCGTGCTGGTCGTCTGGTTGCTGTTACCGGCTTTAATTGGCGTCATGGCGTTAGACGCGTCCAGCAGTTCCAGGCTAACCTGACCGGCAGTACCGCTTACATTTTTCAGGTGACCGGTAACCACATCGACACTTGGGCCTGCTTCAAAGAAAGCAGAAACTGTTTTCAGGGTGCCAGCACAGTCGCTCAGCGCCATGTTAAAGCCTGTGCTACCAGCAACCTGGTTAGCAGAAGTCAACTGGTTGGTACCGACAGTTGGCAGTACCACTGTTGCGTCTGCACCCTGGCCGTCGACGGATACGTCACAAGTAGACGCTGTCAGTTCACCGTTAAAGGTGATGGTACCGGTAGAAGCGGCTTGAGCAGCGTTAACACCCGCGAATGCAGCAACGATTGAGGCAATAATAGCTAACTTTTTCATTTATATTTCCAATTAATAATAGATGTATGAGTTAAATAACTCAGTACTGTTGTGTTAATTTGGTGGTGGTTATTCCACAAGAATCCATTAGATATTTATTTATCGCTGCTGGGCAATAAGACCAGTAATGAGTTTTTTCAACCATCCAATAAATGTCGAAGCTCAATATATATACTAGGTAGCGAAAACGATATTTTAAATATCTTTTAAGAGCGGGAGTAAAGCGAGTTTCTAATATTCACAATGTCCGTGCTGTATATTAAGCGACTTAGAAACCTGAAACATCCTTGTCGCTGTGCTCACTTGCTATGGATTAAAGTATACGCGATCGATTCATCTAGTAAACATCGATATCACAGATCAATGGTCTGAAAGCAATATTGGTTTGCAGTATATTATACCGAATACTGTCTTTTCCGAAGATTTTTAGATCGTCTACATATAGAAAAGTAATCGTTAATGTGGATTAAGATCATTTTAGCAGATTATTATGTTTTTATTTTAAAGAATAAAATAATCCATTTCCATTTTGGGGGGTAATCAATCCCAAACACCCAGTATTTTAGCCTACAGATAAAAAATAAAATTCCTACAACGGAGTGGGAATTTTATTTTTTATTTGCCTGTGTTAGTACATTTATCCTACATTCATTTAACTTAATTCTCGATAAATACAAACTAACATCATGCTTTTTTTTATAAAAATACAAGGCCCATCTTTTGGTAATTTGCACATAGCCAGTAGTGATAAACTTACCGCTGGCTTCAACGCAATACCCCTGAAATGGAATAACGGCCAGGCAGCCAGCAAACGGCAAATTGGTCGGGAATCTATTTGGACAGCATTTATGCTAGCCCGTAGGATGAGCTGGCTCAAGTCAGTGATTCGGGTGACGAATCTGCCGGGAGCAGATTTGAACGCTGCTTTCAGCGGCGCCAAGGACGAAGGAAACAGCCAAAGTCATTGTCGTTGCAGCCAGGCAGCCAGCAAATGAATCCCGATGAGCTGGCTCAAGTCAGTGATTCGGGTGACAAATCTGCCGGGAGCAGATTTGAACGCTGCTTGCAGCGGCCTCAACGAGGCGAGGCCCAAGGATGGGCCGAGTATACGAGTGCAGCTAACAACGCTGCGGCGTCAAGGACGAAGGATGTAGCGCGCCTCAAACACCTCTCGCGGTAACGGCTCCGAAAACAAAAAACCCTGCCCGCAGTAAATGCCGTGGTTTAGCAACCATTGACGTTGCTCATCGGTCTCGACACCTTCGGCCATCACTCGCAGCTTTAATACTTCTGAGATAGTGGCGATTATTCGCGCCATTACATCATCTTCTGGCAAGTGCTCCACAAAGCATTTATCGAGCTTAATCATGCTGATTGGTAGGCCTTTCAGATGATTGAGATATTGAAGACTTGAATATCCCATACCAAAATCATCCAAAGCGATCGACAAACCTAGCCCTTGTAATTCGCGCAGTAGCCCGAGAGCTTCATCCAGATTCTGAATACGGGCGGTTTCGGTTATTTCCAGTAATAATTGGCGCGGGTCGATTTGATACTGATCGATGATGGTTTTCAGATGCGGTAAAAACTGATCACTCTGCACCTGCAAACCCGAAATATTTACTGCCAAAGATAGGGTAATCCCTTGTGCTTTCCAGTCAGCCAGAATGCGGCATGCCTCTTCCAGTACCCAGTTACCTAGTGGCATCATCACGCCCCCCTCTTCCGCTCCGGGGACAAACTCTGAAGGGGAACGATAACTGCCATCCGGTTGGGGCCAGCGTAACAACGCTTCTGCACCGATAACCCGCTGATCTTGCATATTCCATTGGGGTTGTAAAAACAGCCTGAAGTCGTGATTTTCAATTGCCTGTAAAATGTCATGCTCCTGAGTCAGTCGCTTTTGCGTTTTCTCAGTCAAATGCGGCTCAAACACGATAATCTGGTTTCGCCCCTGATGGTGAGCGGCCATCATCGCAGTGCTGGCATTGCCCATCAGAGACTCGGCTGTTTCATCTTGGTATTGGTAATCAGTAATCCCAATACTGGCGCTGGGCCGCAGTTGCATATTGCCAAAGACTAAGGGTTGAGTAATTTGCAGCATAATCCGCCGCGCCAACTGCATCGCCGGGAACGGGCGGCTGATCCCTCTGGCAAGTACTGCAAACTCAGTTTTACTCAGTTGCGCCAGCAAGCTGTTTTCATCAATGCATTGTTCAAGTTGCTGTGCCATAGTCAGCAAGAGCTGCCGGTGCTGCTCTTCACTCATTACGCCGGACACTTCTTGCAATGTTTCAATGCCAATGACTAACAGGTGGAATTTCTCAGCATGCATGCCAGCTGCAATTTCCTGCTCAAGTAGAGCCATAAACAACGGGCGGTTGGGGAGTTCAGTCACCGGGAAACGGGTATTTATACGGGTCATATCCGTATAAGCTTCGGCTAATAGTTGCTGGTTACGGTTGTAATTGTGTACCAGTACGCCTAATTCATCATCCTGATGGTGGGCAGGTAAGGACAGTTGGTGGTTAAGCACACCTTGCTGACCAATCTTTTCCAGCTCTTTGGCGATCGCCCGCAATGGATGAATAATCAGGCGATTAATACACCAGGCGATAGAGACCGAAAGTACCAATGCCAGTAACAAATAGGTCGATAGCATGGCCGACAATGCACTGAGAATGAACTGATACATACGAAATGAGTCGGCTCGCAACACTAAATGTGCCAGTGGCTGCGGATTTGCGGATACCCGCTCCAGTGCATACAGCGGTATTGTTATCTGTACTGGCAGGGAAAAAATACGCTTAGCCCAGCGTGGAACAGGCCGTTCTGTGGGGAAGTTAGCATGTAATACCTGAATCTGATTCGGTAATATCACTTCAGCGCGGCTGAGAATACCAATCGGTAACAAGCTATTGAGGATTTTTTTGGCTTGTGGGACATCGACACTTAGTATGGCTTCTGACAACGGTTGGCGAACCGAATATGCAATGCTCTCCAACTGCTTGGCGTAGTCATCTTTGCGCTGCTGCACAAAGTGGAACAACTGAAGGACGATAAAAATACAGATGGTCACCAGTGCCACAACTGCCACTGCCGCCATTTGTTTAATCGTTAATGAACGCCTTACCTGCAAACTCGCTCTCCGCCAATGCCAACTGAATAATATAAGAGAGTGCCATGGTGATATGGCGACTCGTCGATGCTGTCTGAGTATACCCTTCTTGCTTGAAGTTGCAGCGATGTTAGCGGCTCTCCACTCACGAAGCACTAACCAGCATCAGCTTATGGCTCGCTCACAGCGAGTCAGTTACTTTGGGTGTATGATACTCGATCGCGTTCAGATTTTATCTGGTGAAACCAAACCGGAGGGGAAGAATACCGTGGGTTTCAGTCTTTTCCTATCAGGATCGCAACGTCAGAGTGCTATTTCTCACTCTAACGTTGTTTTTTCGTGCAAATCATCACGACCCAATGATTACTTAAAATCTGCGTATGGCACCAATGGCTGTGGTGGCATATCCAGAGAGCCTTGCCATCCAGCCAGAGAGTAACGCAAGTAGATAAGCGCATGGCTTGGGGTATAGTCCTTCGCCTGCTGGATATCAACCCCAGCTCCCAATGTCCAATGCGAACTCAACCGGCGCTCGATCAAGGCGCGCAAGGTATAACCCACCCCATTACTGCTATCACCATCATCGGGTTCATACCGGTCTGGAATAGTCTGGATACTGTGGCTGAGCAGATTTTGCAGTGGATAACGTGCCCGTGAGCTAGTTGCAGAATGTGAAACAGACACCGACCCACCCAACTCCCACGACCAGTTAGCCGTCCGCTGCCGATAATTTACCGGAATAGCCAGTGACAGATATTTTTGCGGGCTGTAATACCCGCCCTGACCTAGCGTATAACCGCTGAGGTCTTTTTGATAATGCCACCACATCCCGTTCAAACCGACGGTAACACGGCGGTTATCTTCGTTGATTAGCTTGTAATAATAACCCGTCATAAAGCGCAGCCGCTGGTTATCCGCCACATTCTGCCCGGTCAGATAGTGAAAACTTAAATCGCCCCACACTCCGTGAGCCTCACCTCGGTCATAACTGGCTCCCAGGCTCACACCGTTGGCACGCACGCCCCCCCAGGTCACATTGGTATTCGGATCTTTGGCTCCAGCAAAGGCCAGCATCGAGCTGGATATTGGCCGACGTGACGCCGTGGCGGTCCAGCCAATATGATTCCAACTATTGCTGTATGCCAGCCCACCGACCACATCAACGACATCAAAACCCATCGGTGTAGTACCGAGATCAGTTTCCCAACTGTCATTTTGCCAGCCCACGGCAACACTGGTACCCGTTGCCTGTTGATGTAGATTAGTCTGACATGGCTTTTCTGTCTGGTAACAGGTACCGGCTTTATATCGGGCATTCTTGTCAAAGGTCCCGGCATCCATCTGCACCGTATCTGTTCGTAAGAAAGCCCGACCATCAGCCAGCGAGGTATCTACCTGCAACATGGTGTTGTGCGCCCGGAGATCAGAGATCCCTTCCGTGCCGCTTGACCGCAGGTAGTCGTGATCAATCGTGATACGGGTATCCTGCTGGCGGTAAAGGTTAGCGGCATCAGAACGAATGCCCCGCTTAAGCCAGTCATCGGTGGCCTGATTGCGGGTCAGCAAGGTATAACTGTCGTTATCCGCCGCCAGTGTCGGTGTGATACCACTGGCTACCATGGCATGTTTGAAATCATCTTGTGCCGCAGCGGGTTGCCCCTGCGCTTGTGCTAATCGACCTGAATCACGAAATATCAATGCATTATCCTGTGAGGGCCCCCCTTTAGCTGCCGCCGGTTTCAAGCGCTGGAAGATCTCTGCCGCTTTTTGTGGCTCGCCCACGCCGTACCAGGCATTGGCTATCCGCCGCTGGGCGCTTGAGTTAGTCCCGTCACCGGAAAGTGGCTCATGTTGTAAATATTGGCGAGCGTCACTGAGACGGCCTTCGGCAATATAAGCCTCAATCTCACCCAGAATAGCATCGGGGTTTTGTGGCTCGCGCGCCCGAACTCGCTGATACCCCACCAGCGCTGTGTGATAGTCACCACGCTCCAACGCCCAATCAGCAAGCGTCAAGTCAATGGCAGTGTTGGCTGGCTGTTGACGTAATAGGGTTATCGCCCCCACTTCATCACCACTAGCCCGCAGTTGGCGAGCTAATGTCAGTAGCTGAGCAAATTTCAAGCGCTGGTCTAAAGCGCGGATATTATCGTTCCAGTGCAGGGTTAGCAGTGTTGCCAAATGCGCCAATGCCTGACTATCACGCCCGGTGCTGGAGAGATACAGCGCATAGGCATATACCTGCTCGGGATCTTTCGGCTTACGGCTCGCTAATTGGTGGAACTGTGCGTCAGCTTCCACCAAATGCCCCTCTTGCGCTAACGCTTGTGCCAGCCGGTAGGTTATCCAGACATCGTCCGGGGCCATCTTCAGCGCCTGGCGATATTTTTCCGCTACTTGATGCCATTGTTGCTGCGCCGCCAGATTTTCGGCTTGTTGTTTCAGCATATCGACTTGCAGGCTGTCTAATGTGTCATGCATTTTGGCTTGTTGACTGCGTGGTAAACTGCTCAGATAACTCAGTGCTTTTTGCGGCGATTCGCGCTGGTAGATATGGGTTAGCCCTCGTACCGCACTGCCGTTTGATGGGTCCAGACGGAGTGCCTGCTGATAATACTGCTCGGCCGTTTTATCATCATGACGGGCCACGGCAACATCAGCCAAACCAATCAATGCATAGCTGTCGCTGCCATCAATATGGCGCGCTTGCTGGTATTTCTGTTGTGCCACCCCGGTATTACCGGCTTTCAGCGCTTTATCCCCCTCGTCATTTAGCAGCCAGTAGCGATTGGTTTTTATCAGGCTGATCCACTTGTCGCTTTTCAGACCATCTTTATCTGATTTTTGCGCCAGTTCAAACAAGCGCAGAGCTTGGGCACGGTCACCACTACGGGCATATGCCAGACCCAGCGCGCCGAGTATCTCGGGGTCATTAGGTGCGGCAGCCAGTGCCTGTTTTAGTGCGGGGATAGCCGCCGCCCCGCCACCGCTGTCTACTTTTGCCAATCCACTTAAACGCGCTTGATAAGTCGGTGAAGCCAGCATGGCCTGCTGGCTGGCCAATGCTTGACGGGCGATATTAGCCTGAGGACCAGACGAGAAGATGTCGAGGAAATGGGTCAGCGCCGCCACGCTTTGTGGACTGACAGTCATGGTTTTGACAGTCTCCATCCACAAGTCTGCGGCATCTGAAGCTCCCACTGGGTCCGCGGCCACTTTCTCCAATGTGGCATAGCCTTGCGTGGCATTTTGCTGATTGAAATACAGGCGCGCCAAGGCCATTCGCAGCGCGACATTACCGGGGTATTGTTGGTCAAGCGCGGCTAATTTCTGGGTGGCGAGAGCTTCCTGCCCCGGTACACGTGCGACCAACCGCCAGTATTCCACAGCAAGATCCAGTGTTGGTGGTTTGCCTTGCAACAGTTGATCATATTGAACTTTGGCCTCAGTCACCCGCCCGGCGGTCGCTAACAGACGCGCTTGTTGTAATTGTTGGCGAACCTCCGGCTTAGTCAGCGCCAACAGCAGTTTAGCCCGCTGATAAGCCTCTGAGTCGGGTGCCAATTGTTGCAGCTTATCCAACTGTTTTTGTGCTTCAGCCAAATTACCCTGTCTCAGAGCTTGGCGCATTCCTGCCGCCACCACTTCCGGGTTATTCGAGTCCATCATATTCAAGCGATACAGTGATTGCTTAACCAACTCGTCTCTATTGGTTGCTTCCCCGAGCCGTACCTGCTCCAGTAAAAACTGGGTCGGTGAGATAGGCTCAGCGCCCTGCGCCGGAGTGGTAAAGGCTTGGGACAACAGCGCTAAGCTTAAGAGCCAGTATATTTTAATGTTGCGCATTGACTGTTCCATGAGGGCTGAAGCTCACCCTGACGATTGAAACTATAACGATGCTGCGCCCATCCCTGACCAAACAGTGTTAGCACCGCACTGTAATAGGCATCTGCGGGCGGTGGCGAATCTTGCACACGTTGTTGTTGCACGCTCAAGGTTTGCTGATTATAGGGTTCAGGGCTACTGGCTAAAAATGGCAGTAATGCCGCCGAGAACCCTTCCGATCCCTTACCACTGGTTTTACCGTTGCTGGTATCCGTATTTTCTGGTGGTACCCCACGTTGTTGGGTTACCGCCGCCATTGGCTGGAAGCGCTGGATTAATACAGCCTTTTCTGGGCTGTTATTGGACAACATACCAACCCACAAATAGCTGCGTATCGCATCGTAGCTACCGACATCGGGCCGTGTCTCATCAGGTTGCCAGCCTTTGCCCTCTTGCCAAACCACCCAATCAGGGGAGAAACCATAGGGTGCCGTTTCAAGCAATAAGCGCTGATTGACTTTAACCATCGCTTTCCACGGCCCCGCCAAAGAGGCAAAGCGGGCCAACAGTTGTGGCGGCAGATAACTCGGGTTGAGCCGCCAACGGTCATCATCATTAAAACCAATTTTCCCCGGCAATAGCATTTCGCCAAGGCCCGGAATATTCACCACTTCCTCTTGAGCAATACGTTGCAGCAACAAAGTACCCATCGTCTGGTAACGGCGGCTATCCCATAACCGCCCCGCTTCCAGCAAGCTGTATGCAATCCATAAATCCGCGTCAGAGGCCGAATTGGGGTCCAGAACATCCCAATTATTATCCTTGCGTTGTCCCCATAGCCATACCGGCAGACGTGCGGTTAAATCCCCGGCGGCCAGGTTGTTTTCCGTCCAGGACAATAATTGGTCAAAGGTTTCCCGATCATTGGCAACCAGAGCAAAAAACAACCCATAACTCTGTCCTTCCGACGTGGTGACTTTCCTCGGGCTGCTGGGATCAATAATGCGCCCGCCATCGCTGACATAGTCATGTTTGAACTGCTGCCATGCTGGCCAATCACATGTTGCTGCGCTACCAAAACTGACGAGCAGCAGGGCACAGATCTGTCGCTTAAACATCACGACCTTCAACGTCAATCTCGCTCATCAGGTGATAACCGGCGGCGACTGATCAGACGTAATACACGCCAGACCATCATTGCAGCCATAACCACGACCAATACGGCCACCCCTGCCAACAGTACCGGATGGGTAGATAAGGTATGCCAGATACGTTCCCACCACGGTAAATGACCGACATCATAGGTCTCACCAACCCGCAGGCTGTTGACGCCCGACTCGCGAATAACCGCGACTGAGCCAAATATCGCTTCGCGTTTGCCAGTATCGAGCATGGCATTGTTCAGCAAGGTATAACCACGCGAGCTGTCGGCCAATAACGCCACAATACTGCGCTGAGGGAAGTGAGGTGACTGTAGACCGATAATCGCCGACATCGCCCCTTCAGAGCTTATCGTCGCCTGGCTGTCTGCTACCCAATCTGATTGCGGTACCATCATGGTTGGTAAGCCGGTTTGCCGATTTGGCATTTTTACCCAACTCAGGGTCTGTTCCACCAGTACGTTAATCTTTCGATCATTGCGCAGTTCTGGCGGAATGGTGCCAATAATCAACACATCCGCATCTTTCTCCGCCGCCTGTGACCAATCATCGGTAATGTTAATACCGACCGCGGGGTAACCCACCTGCGCCCCGATATTTCCCACCGCATTGAGTAGGGTGGTTATCTGTGCTGGCGCCGGGTTTGGTGGTACCAGAACTAGCGTTTCGGAGAGATCAGCCATACGGCTGAAGGGGAATCCAGCATTGGCAAATGCCCGTAGATCAGGCATTTCCATAAAGTGACGGTAACCGGAGAAATCAATAGTAGAGTTACCGTCAATTACCGCGTGATTCGGCGCGGTAGAATAGGTTTCACATCGCCCCTCGGCACCGCTTGCCAGCAAGGTGCTGTAATCAAAATCAAAACGTAATTGGTTAGTCGCGCCCAGTTTCAAGGACGGAATGCTTAGCCTTTTGGCAGCATCCTGTAAGCCTTGTAGCAATGGCAGACGCAGGATCTTACTGTCTTCGGGCATATTCGGTGACAGTGGGTAATCCTGCACAAACTGATTATTCAAGCTAATACTTAAGCGGGAACCATCCATCAAACGTGTTGAGGTGTAACGATATATCAAGCGCATATCGATACCAGCACTGCGAGTCAAGAACAAATCCGGTGGCAGATTCATCGCTAATGAAATCGGCGGCGGCAGTAATCCCGATGTTTGCAGTTGCTCAGGATATTGCTGCAACTCAGCAAATGTCATCGGGCGGTCGGTACGCACCCAATTTGGTGCATCATAAGGCAGGCGAGGTGCTAATGGCTCAACCTTATCCACCGTTACATTCTGACCACGAAACAGAATATTGCCTTGCGCGATCCCCTGTGCCGCAGTAATCAGGTCATTATCATCGCGCCCCAGAATCAGCAATAACTTCACATACGGGTTATTCGGATGACTGATGATTTCCACCGTTGGAGCTTTCACCAGCGGGTAATCTTTTAGGAAATCAGGGCGTTGAGCATTAGTCGCGAATACTACGCCATGCTGAGTAGGCAGTTGGTTATACAATACCGGGAAGTTCTGCCCATGCCATTGCGCCTTATCACCAAACCATGAGGCCAGAATAGCGGCGGCCCGCTGCTGCGACACATCAGGTGCAGCAGCAAATATCACGGGTAGAATCAGCGGGCGATTATCTCTCGCATCAAAAAATGGCTCAGGAAAGTGGGATAAATCATTTTTAACCAGCAGCGATTGATAGCGCAAATCCAGTGAGCTGGACTTACTGACATCCAACCACAGGGTATTGCTCGCTGGGTTCTCACAGATATTTTGATAATGGCCGACAAAAACTAACCGCAAGCGGTTGAAATCAGTGATGTAACGCGGATCGATCGGTAATTGAAGGTGGGTGGGTTTACCAAGCTGATCTTTGGTGATCGCCATGACGCCCATCAGTTCATCATTCAGCAAAATTTTCACCTGCGACTCCACCGGGATCAGCGAAGGTGATGGCGTAAACTCAAGATTCAAGGTCGCATGAGTCACCACCTCATCACTGCGCACGCCGAACTCAAGCTGGCCTTCAGGGTTAGTGCCACGCAAGGAGAAGGTCCCCGGCGGCGGCGCGATTTTGGCAAACGAATATTCTACGTCGCGCATCGGTACATCACCCGATATTGCGGGTATCTGCGCCACGTCAGTGGCCATGACCGCCGATTGAGCTGACGGTACCGTTGGAGTTTCAGCATGGGTGAATGACGTCAATCCCAAAGCCAATGCGGTAAACCATGTTATTTTTCTCATCACCATACCATCATCAATGTTGAGCCACTGTCTGGCCTTGGCTACTCGGAGCCTGATTCTTACCGACGCCATGGGGTACAAATGACGCTATCCAGGCAATCAGGGAAGTAAATCCTACCAATACATTTCGCATTACCGGTGGCGCATAGCTGGCCATACGGACATATCCTCTAAAGCCCAGCGCCAACACATCGCGCAGACTTTCAATCGGCTTATCTTCAGGAAAACCATCCTGCCACAGCGCCCAGGTATCGGCACGGGCAAAGGTACACTGTATAAAATCAATATGTTGTGCCACGCTCAGTTGATGCATTCGCATCCCGGCTTTAGTGCCGAAGGCTCGGGTCACCTCACAGGGGAAGGTGTACTCCTGCGCCCCACGTTTGAGCAGTAAATGAACCGCCTCACCCTCTTGCAGTAATCCGGCTTCGCGCATTTCAATCCCCACGCCACCATCGGAATAGTCGCGCAATGTACAGGAGAACAAGTGACCATCAGCACGGGCTACTGCGGCTGGCATGGCTATCTCGACCCGGTGTGACTGGCGCACTTGTTTAGCTTCAACTGCCACCGCGACGGCACCGCCTAAAATCGTCATGTTATAAATCACCCACACCAAGCTGATAACCACCGTCATAATTTCATTCGACGGGCCATGACCCAAACGCCACAAACCCGCAATCAGGCCGGCAACGTTGAGAAGAACCAGCGCGATATACGGGCGGGTGATCACCCAATCCACATGCTGCTCTTCAACCAACCCCCCTTTCGACGTCACATTAAACGTTCCTTTGTGTGGGCTGAGAAGTGCCATGGTGGTCGGACGGGCGATATACCATGCCAACACCGTTTCATAGATTTCACTCCAGAAGGAATGGCGGTATTTCCCTTGCAGGCGGGAGTTGGTCAGACTGGCATGGATCATATGCGGCAACACATAGAGTGCAATCGCCAGTGCCGGAGCAAAAATGATGTAAGCATGCAGCAACAAGAAAGCCAGCGGAGCGGTTAGAAAGATTAAGCGTGGAATACCGGATAAAAAGTGCAGCATGGCATTGGCATAACATAAGCGCTGGACTAACTTCAGCCCCTTACCCAGTAGCGGATTATCCAGCCGGAAGATCTGAACCATGCCCCGCGCCCAGCGGATACGCTGCCCGATATGCGCCGATAAACTCTCTGTTGCCAAGCCTGCGGCCTGCGGAATGCGGATATAGGCGGAGGAGTATCCTTTACGGTGCATACGCAACGAGGTATGGGCATCTTCAGTCACTGTTTCTACCGCAATACCGCCAATAGCATCTAACGCACTGCGGCGCAGCACAGCGCAAGAGCCACAGAAGAAGGTGGCATCCCACATATCGTTACCGTCTTGCACCAAGCCATAAAACAGTGTGCCTTCATTCGGCGTCTGACGAAAACGCCCCAGGTTTCGCTCAAAGGGGTCGGGAGAGAAAAAGTGATGCGGCGTCTGGAGTATGCCCAACTTGGTATCTTTAAAGAACCAACCCAACGTCAGTTGCAGGAAAGAACGGGTCGGCACGTGGTCGCAGTCAAAAATGGCGACAAACTCACCGTTAGCCTGTTTCAGTGCATGGTTAATGTTACCGGCTTTAGCATGCTCGTGGGTGGGTCGGGCAATGTAGTGCACCCCGACCTCAGCAGCGAATGCTTTAAACGCGGGTCGGTTACCATCATCCAAAATATAGATATTGATTTTGTCTTTTGGCCAATCAATACCAAGAGCGGCATAAATAGTTGGTTTAACCACGCCAAGATCTTCGTTATAGGTCGGCACCATCAAATCAATGGTCGGCCAACTATTGATATCATCCGGCATTGCCACCGGCTGGCGATTAAGCGGCCAAATGGTCTGGAAGTAACCCAGCACCAGCACCACCCAGGCGTATGTTTCAGCGAACAGCAACAATAAGCCGCATACCAGACTGACGGGGTCATCCCAGTTCAGAGTTTCGGTATAGCGCCACCACAGATAGCGGCAGGAGACGGTTAAAGACAGCACGATAAGCATTAAGGTTGGTAAGCGACCCGGCACCCGTCGCACCACCATCGCCAACGCCCAAAGCAACAGCACAAAAACGAACTGCGCCATCATGCCAAACGGCTGAGAAATACACAGCAACGCTAATATGCCGGTAAAAATACCCAAAATAATAAACAGGACTCGGCGGGTGCGCTTTGATGACGGGGTTAATCGGGTGATAAGCGATTGTTCCAGTCGCTGGAGTTCAAAACGTTCGGGCATATTCCCCAGCCAACGGATATAACCTTGTCTGGTATGTTTTACCCACTTTTTGCCGACTGCGGCAGGCTGGTGCCTCTTTTCATTGCGCGATTCAGGATAAGTCAGTAGCAGCCACAGCCCTTGCAAGAGATACCGTAGGCCATCGCCAAGCCGTGGGCGAATAGGTGAAATCTGTGGGAACCAGTAAGTGCGGTTTTGTATTACACGTTGCCAACTGGGCGACTCCAGACGCAGAAAAATCCAGCACAACGGCAGCGCCAACGTGGTCAAAAAGGCGGTGAGCACGGTGCAACCTTGCTGCATATACAGATGATAACGACGGCGCATCCCCTGATAAACCGGGGTCAGAAATAACATCCGCATCAAGTAGTTCATAGCCTATTGTTCGCCACAGTAATCAAACACCAATTTGCCAGTGTGGTGACCTCTTCAGCAGCCAAACTTTGCTCACTGTATTCACCCAATGGTTGTTTGGCCGCCAACGCTTCAGCCATTGCTTCATCGCGATGAATAAATGTAGGCAATAAGTTATCTAGACTTTGTAGCCAAAGCTGATGTAAATCCTGTTGTAGATGGCTACTGGCAGAAAATTGGTTCAGCAGGAAATGGCAGTCGACAGGCAGATTTTGCTGATGTAGACGAATATGACAACTGGCATCGGCATGGATCAATACCAGCACCAGATCAGCCAGCGCTAAAATTTGGCGCGTGAATATACTATCACCCGCAGGGATATCCAATAGAATCCAGCAATCGGGCGCGCTGGCTTGCAACGCAGACAGGTTTTCTCGCCATTGACCGGGGTGCTGTTGTAAGGACGAGTTCAGTTGCTCAGTTTCAATGAGAGTTAGTTGGCCAAATGGCAGAAAATCCAACCCTTCGGTATAGCGCATCGCCCCTTGCTGCCAACCTTGGCCCTCAATTTCAGCTTTGGCCCAACCACGGGTTTGATCAAACGGCATATTGAAATGCAACCGCAATAAATTATCCGGTGAAAAATCGATCACCAGAACTGATTCCTTCAGTTGTTGCAATGCCCAAGCAAGCGCGGCGGTTACCGATGTGGTACCAGTCCCCCCTCTTATCCCTTGTAACGCCAGTACCGGCATAAACTATTCACTCCCTGTGGATTGTGCCAGTTCAGCCAACAATGGCCAGCGAGCCATCATCTGAGTTAATCGTTCCTGACGGACGATATCGATATAACTTAACGTTGGTAATGAGAAAGCCTGAGTTAATGCTAGTAGATCATCCTGAGATTCGAGCGATGTTTTGGCGTGAAATCGATTTATTATGGTTTTCATTTATCCGCCTTTAGAAAATAGGCTATGGTAATTAATTATAACAATAATTCGAGTATACTTTCTCCCAATAAGATGAGTCTTAGATTATTATCACGGGAAAGACATTGGTTAATAATTATTGCAATGTTACAATTGTTCACTGAATTTATCCAGTAATTGGCCCAATCGCATTTTAACCAAGCAGATAAAGAATCTATGCCACGATCTTTCACATTAGGTATTCGAAAAATCTGGGATGAATTAGCCGTGATGCAGGCGCCTGGGTTTTATTGGGTCAATATTGAACGTCAAATTGATGCTAATTTATTCTGTCAGCAACTTATTCGTAACCAATCTGAAAATACTCGGGCCGCCTTGATTTGTTGCGGGCTAAAACCTGAGAAATTACTGGCAAATATTGTGGGTTATGGCCCCTATAAATTGCCACTTTTTACCTTACCGGCACAAAGAAAAGCATTACTACATTTAACTCAAGATTTAATGCGTTCATTACGGCCGCAACAGCGACTGTTCATTCTGTTAGCACCGGCCAGTTTATGGCAAACATTCACTGGCGAAGAGATGCAGCAGTGGCTACAGCATATTCAGCAATGGCTGGAGGCGCAAAACTGTACGTTAATCGTAATTTGCCACAGTTCTGGTATTAATAAAATTAAGAATCAATTAGTTAGCCAGCACCGTTATTTACAAGGATTGGCTAGCCTGCAATGGCAGCAAGATAATGCCCAGTATGTTGCCTCTTGGTGGAGCACTGAAAAAGGGGTTACGGCCAATCAGTTAGTCCGATTGGAAGCAGATGAACAAGGCTGGAGCATGGCGGATGAAGTTCAACAGGCACTGCCGCTTTCACGTAATGATGAGCATCTGTATTTGGCGGAGCGCACTATTTTGGAAGGCGCTCCGCCACTCTCTACCAACTGGCAACTACTTGATAATAATGTAGTATTGGCGCAGCGGGCAATAAGTGCTCATGCCGCCACATTGATTTTTGCCCTTAATCAAAGTGAGCAAATTGACGATTTAGCACATCAGATCCATAACATACGCCGCCAACGGGGTGATGCTATCAAAATTGTGGTGCGTGAAATGAACGCCAGCCTGCGTTACAGCGATGAACGTTTATTGCTGGCCTGCGGCGCGAATCTGATCGTGCCTCACATCGCACCGCTGTCACGCTTTCTTACCATGTTAGAAGGTATTCAGGGCCAACATTCCTCTCGACATGTTCCTCAAGATATCAATGCGTTATTGGAGGCGTTACGCCCACTTCAGCTTAAAGGTTATTTACCTCCCGCTGAGTTCTGCCACTCTGTTTTGCAACTGATGAACAACACGCTGCTGCCAGAAAACGGCAAAGGTGTCATGGTTGCTCTGCGGACAGTCCCTGGGTTACAGGCCAGACAAGCACTAACACTGTGCCATCTACGCCGCTATGGTGATGTGGTAACGGTAGCTGATAACCACGTGGTATTATTCCTTTCTACCTGCCGTATCAATGATTTAGATACCGCTCTGAAGTATATATTCCGTTTGCCGGTGGCTGAAATTTTCAGTAATCAACGGGTGTGGTATCAGGATCAGGCAATTATCGCTGAGATTCATCGGATGAATACCCCCGATGCATGGCAAATGACCGGTGACAAAAAATCCTATACGCAACAAATTGATACAGCTGAGCAAGCCGAAGTTAGCCGACGAGTCCCCGTGCCTCTGGCACTGAATGTCGGACCGAACAAGGAGCGAACCCAATGAATCTCAACGATATCTGGCAAATCCTGCTGTGCGCTGCGGTTATCTTTTTCCCTCTGGGTTATGTAGCACACCGTTGGTTTCCACGCTGGTGGGAGAAAAGACAACATCTGTTTTTATCTGCGCGATATTTAAAATCAGAAGGGGTTTGGTTGCGTAATGGCTCCTCTTCACTGACGAAGAAACAACCATGAATGCAAAGAATAAACTGCAAGAATCACCGAGCCCGTGGCGCTATTGGCGTGGTCTTTGCGCATGGAATTACTATTTCCTGCTAAAGTTTGCCTTGCTGTGGTTTGGTTACCTGAACTTCCATCCGCTGGCTAACTTGGTGTTTATTGCTTTCCTGCTATTTCCGATCCCGGCCTATAGGGTCCACCGCTGGCGTCACTGGATTGCGATACCAATAGGTATTGGTTTGCTATATCACGACACCTGGCTACCGGGGCTCAACAGTATCCTGAGCCAAGGCTCGCAGATTACGGGCTTTAGCTTCAGTTATCTAATTGAATTAATTAGCCGTTTTATTAACTGGGCCATGATAGGGACCGCCTTTGTTATTCTGGTGGGCTACCTGTTTATTTCACAGTGGATTCGAGTGACGGTTTTTGTTGTTGCAGCCATGATTTGGCTGAATGTTACCAGCATCGCCGCACCGGCATTTTCTCTGGCACCTGCCGCTGAAACGTCGGTAGCATCATCTCCAGTAACACTGGGGGCTGAGCCGCCAACGCCTAATAGTCATCAGGTGGCGGCCAATGGCCCACCAACCGATGCCAATCTGACTGCTTATCTGAATGCATTTTATGAGCAGGAGAAAACCCGCCATACGGCATTCCCTACATCGCTGCCAACAGATGCGCAACCTTTTGATTTGTTAGTTATTAATATCTGCTCGCTGTCTTGGTCAGACATTGAAGCTATCCAACTGGATAAGCACCCGCTGTGGAATAAGTTTGATATTCTGTTCAAGAACTTCAACTCTGCCACCGCCTACAGTGGCCCAGCCTCTATTCGACTACTGCGCGCCAGTTGTGGCCAGTCATCGCACAAAGACCTCTATCTGCCACAAGAGCAGCAGTGTTATCTGTTTGATAATCTTTCGAAACTTGGCTTCACATCTCAGTTGATGATGGACCACTCAGGTGTATTTGGTAATTATCTGCAAAACATTCAAGATGACGGCAATATGCGCGCGCCGCTGATGTCACAAAAAGGCATCAGTAATCAATTGGCGTCCTTCGATGGTGAGCCAATTTACAATGATCTGGAACTGCTCAACTGCTGGCTGGAACAGCAGCAGAAAGGGGGGGATAGCCGCAGCGCAACCTTCCTGAATATCATACCGTTACATGATGGTAACCGTTTCGTTGGTACCAATAAAACGGCTGATTACCACGCTCGCGTCCAAACGCTATTTGACCAATTGAATACGTTTTTGGCGGCGTTGGAAAAATCAGGCCGCAAAGTTATGGTGGTGGTGGTACCAGAGCATGGAGCCGCGCTGGTTGGCGATAAAATGCAGATGTCCGGCCTGAGGGATATCCCCAGCCCAAGTATCACGCATATCCCTGTTGGGATTACGTTAATGGGAATCAAAGCGCCACAGCCCGCCAGCCCGGTGATTATCAATACGCCAAGCAGCTATCTGGCGCTTTCTGAATTAGTATCACGTATGGTCGATGGCAAAGTATTTACTGCGCCGACTATCAATTGGCAGACCCTGACACAAGGATTGCCGCAAACAGCGGTAATATCGGAAAACGATAATGCCATTGTGATTCAATATCAGGGAAAACCTTATATTCGATTAAATGGCGGTGACTGGGTGCCTTACCCACAATAAAAACCGAATAGTATTGTCTTCGGCTATTTGATAAAGGGTGCATTCATTGCACCCTTTATTATTCACATATCAACAAAATGATGTTTACATCGATAGTGACTGCATTTGCCAGATAGAACTAAAAATGTGATCTATATCATTTTAAGCGAATGTTAATCTCGACCTAAATAACAGGAGTACTCGGTTATTAAGTCACATTCAGCAATATTAAATTGTTGCGTAACTATTTATTTACAATATTACATTCACATTTACAGTAATTATTTTTAAAATGAAGTTATAAATAGTCAGTGGAAGGCTATTTTCAGTTATAAAAAAACGCCGAATTATCGGCGTTGTTGTAATTGATATCGCACTCGTCGATTGGACCCCAACCAACAGCGCTGGGGCCTTAACTCGTGTTAGCTGGCTTTTTCTGCTTCATCCTGATCAACCGCAAAGCAGGCGACCATTTGATCACCATATTGCTTCAGTTGCGGCTGTAGTTGGGTGCAAGTCCCAAACGCCCGACGACAACGGGCATTAAATGCGCACCCCGGTGGCGGGCTCATGGGGCTAGGTAGCTCACCCGTCAATTTAATTCGCTCACGGCGCATATCAGGGTTCAGCCGAGGGGTAGCAGAGAGCAATGCCTGTGTATAAGGGTGGCGTGGGTTATTAAAAATGGCTTCTTTACTGCCTTTCTCAACACAGCGCCCCAGATACATCACCATCACTTCATCAGCAATGTGCTCAACCACTGATAAATCATGGGAAATAAAGACATACGACAGACCCAGTTCCTGCTGCAAATCCATCATCAGGTTCAATACCTGAGCCCGCACCGAAACATCCAGTGCAGAAACCGGCTCATCGGCAATCACCACATCGGGATTCAACATCAGCCCACGAGCAATGGCGATACGCTGGCGCTGACCGCCGGAAAACATATGGGGATAACGGTCATAATGCTCGGTTTTTAGGCCGACCTTTGCCATCATTGCCAATGTTTTCTCACGCCGCTCTTTGCTGTTGAGATTAGTATTGATTTGCAGTGGCTCTTCCAGAATCTGCCCCACTTTCTTACGTGGGTTCAGCGAGCCATAAGGGTTCTGGAACACAATTTGAATCTTCTGACGCCGTAGTTTTTCCGCACTTTCATCCGGCTTAAGCAAATCCTGACCCTGGTAGTAAAGCTCACCGCCAGTTGGGATCTCTATCATGGTCAGCAAGCGGCCCAGTGTGGATTTACCACAACCGGACTCGCCAACCACGGCCAATGTTTTACCGCGCTCCAAGGTGAAAGAAACCCCATCCAGTGCTTTAACCAGACGCTCTGGTGCAAAGAACCCTTTTTTGACCGGATAGTATTTTTTCAGGTCGATAGCCTGTAATAGCGGCTTGGACACCTGTGATTCTTTTTTCATATCAGTTGGTTGTCTCATAAGGTCGGCCTCCCCGCATCATCGAGCGGTGTATGACATTTAACCTGACGCCCCGCTGGCCCCAGCAGTTCTGGCTCTTCACGGCGGCAACGATCATTGGCATACGGGCAACGTGGGTTCAACAAGCACCCGTCAGGACGGTCATATTTACCCGGTACCACACCCGGTAACGACGCCAGACGCGCTTTATCCTGAGCAAACTCCGGTAAGGCTCGTAACAATGCCTGAGTGTACGGGTGCCGTGGCGCGCGGAAGATTTCCGAGGCTTTACCGGTTTCCACTACCTGACCGGCATACATCACAATAATATGATGAGCCGCCTCAGCCACCAGTGCCAGATCATGGGTTATCAACAGCAGCGCCATATTTTCACGCTGCTGTAACTCCAGCAGCAATTCAATAATCTGGGCCTGAATGGTCACGTCCAGCGCAGTCGTTGGCTCATCAGCAATCAACAATTTCGGCCGACAAGCAATCGCCATCGCAATCATCACGCGCTGGCTCATCCCACCGGAAAGCTGATGCGGATACACATCCAGACGTGACGCGGGATCAGGAATGCCCACCAGCGTCAGCAAATCCACCGCCCGCTGACGGCGGGTTTTACGGTTGCCGCCCTGATGCACCTTCAGCGCTTCCATAATCTGAAAACCGACGGTATAGCACGGGTTCAAACTGGTCATCGGGTCCTGGAAGATCATGGCCACTTCCGAACCCACTAACTGACGTCGCTCTTTCTCGGAAATCTTGGTCAGGTCACGGCCATTAAACTCCAACTTGTCAGCCATCACTTTGCCGGGGTAATCAATCAGTCCCATAATCGCCAGTGAACTGACCGACTTACCGGAACCGGATTCACCCACAATCCCTACCACCTGCCCTTGCTCAATGCTGTAGCTAATACGGTCTACGGCCTTGAACGGCGCACCTTCGTCACCGAAGTGCACCGATAATTTATCTACATTTAAAAGTGCCATCTCTCTCTACCTCTGTTACTGCTTGAGTTTGGGGTCGAGAGCATCACGCAGGCCGTCCCCCATCAGGTTAAACGCCAGAACCGTCAGCAGGATCGCCACACCGGGGAAGGTCACGACCCACCAGGCGCTTTGGGCGAACTGCAACACGTCAGAGAGCATGGTGCCCCATTCCGGTGTTGGCGGTTGCGCACCCATGCCGAGAAAGCCGAGAGCCGCCATATCCAGAATGGCGTTAGAGAAGCCGAGAGAAGCCTGCACGATTAACGGCGCAAGGCAGTTGGGCAAGATATTGATAAACATCTGGCGCATCGCACCCGCCCCAGCCACTCTTGAGGCCGTTACGTAGTCGCGGTTAACCTCAACCAGCACCGCGGCACGGGTTAAACGCACATAATGCGGCAAGGCAACAAAGGTCAATGCGAGCGAGGCGTTAACGATGGAGGGGCCAAATACCGCCACCAGCACTAATGCCAGCAACAGGCTTGGCAGTGCCAGCATGATATCGACAACACGCATGATGATGGCATCAACGATACCGCCAAAATAACCGGCCAATAAACCGAAAATCACGCCCATCACCAGTGATAGCACCACCACCAGACAACCCACCAGCAGCGAGAGGCGAGCACCGTACATCAGGCGAGATAAGACATCACGGCCCACATCATCGGTACCCAGCAGGAATTTCCAACTGCCGCCCTCTTCCCAGACCGGCGGCTTCAGTAACGCATCACGAAATTGCTCTGCCGGCCCGTGCGGGGCAAGCCAGGTAGCACCGGCAGCAATCAATAGCATAATAATAATGTAGAACAGGCCGATAACAGCCCCTTTATTGCGCTTGAAATAGTGCCAAAACTCCTGCAATGGAGTCATCGGCTTCGGCGCACTTTTTACTGTAGAATCAGTAAGTTGAGACATTCTGCGCCCCTTATTTCTTGTGACGAATACGCGGGTTAACTACGCCATAGAGCACATCTACCAGCAAGTTAACTAAAATAATCATGATTGCGACCAGCAACACACCACCCTGAACCACTGGGTAATCACGGCGTTGCAAAGCATCCATCAGCCAGCGCCCTAACCCCGGCCAGGAGAAGATGGTTTCCGTCAGGATAGCGCCTGCCAGCATGGTACCAACCTGCAAACCAATCACGGTAACCACCGGCAGCAAAGCATTACGCAGTGCATGGACCACAATCACCCGCATCCGGCTCAGGCCTTTCGCCCGCGCAGTACGGATATAATCTTCACCCAAGACTTCCAGCATCGAGGAGCGCGTCATACGCACGATGACGGCAAGAGGGATAGTCCCTAAAACGATGGCAGGCAAAATCATATGCATCACCGCGTCTTTGAAATCACCCGGCTCACCCCAAACAAAGGTGTCAATCAGCATAAAACCAGTCAAAGGCAGGCTGTCATCAAGGAACACCGTATCACTGACGCGCCCGGAAACCGGAGTCAGGTTCCATTGGACCGAGACCAACATAATCAGCATGATGCCCCACCAGAAGATAGGCATCGAATAGCCGGTAAGGGAGATCCCAACAGCGGTGTGATCGAATATTGAACCGCGTTTAACTGCCGCCAACACCCCCACCGGAATACCCACCGCGATAGCAAACAGCATCGCGCAGATCCCCAGTTCCAGTGTCGCTTTAAAGCGTGGGACGAACTCTTCCCAGACAGCAATACGGCTTTTCAGCGAGATGCCGAGGTCGCCATGTAATACGCCATTCACATAATGGAAGTATTGTTGATAGAGAGGCTTGTCTAGCCCCATTTCCGCCATGATTTGAGCATGACGCTCGGTGGAGATGCCGCGTTCCCCAGCCATGATGGTCACCGGGTCACCTGGGATCATATGGACAAAAGCAAAGGTCAGCAAAGTAATGCCGATAAACGTTGGGATAACTAACCCCAAACGTCGGAGTATGAACTGCAACATATCCCGAACTCTCTGTATAGAATGCCGGGCTGCTCGTGGGCAACCCAGCTTATTAAAACCTTCCTAATAAGCTATTTTACTTGCCATTTTGACCTAGGGCAGTGCTCACCACCGTCACGTAGCCATGATTTACAAGGTCATGGTGTCCGCTCCAGTGCTTGCGCGCTGTCCATGCTCAAAATTTCTGCGACAATGACACTTATTGGGAGAGGTTATATGGCTCACATCTGTATCTGTTTTAACCTATACCCTTCATACTTCAAACTGCATGTGCGTTGGCTACACTCAATCACCCGAATCACTTACTTCAGTAAGCTCATCGGGACTCATTCGCTTGCCGCCTTCCTGCAATTCGAATTATTTTGGGTATCAATAAGAAACCGGCGAATATGCTTTTACACATACTCACCGGTCTTATGCACGGTTAAAATTAATCCAGGGACACGTTCTCGAAATGGTGTTTACCCAACGGATCTACAACATAACCCTTCACTTCTTTACGCACTGGCTCATACACAGTTGAGTGAGCAACAATCAGCGCCGGAGCTTGATCATGCATAACAACCTGAGCTTGTTTGTAAAGTGCGACACGTTTGTCATGATCAGACTCAGCACGAGCAGGCTGAATCACGTCTTCAAACGGCTTATAACACCATTTGGAGTAGTTGGAACCTTGCTTGGCCGCATCACAGCTAAACAGGGTGGCGAAGAAGTTGTCTGGGTCCCCATTGTCCCCAGTCCAGCCCATCATCACCGTTTCATGCTCGCCGTCTTTAGCACGCTTGAGGTATTCGCCCCACTCGTAAGTCACTATCTTGGCTTTCACACCAATTTTCGCCCAATCAGACTGGATCATTTCAGCCATACGACGGGCATTCGGGTTGTACGGACGCTGAACTGGCATTGCCCACAGATCGATAGCGAATCCATCTGGTAGGCCCGCTTCTTTCAACAGCTCTTTCGCTTTAGCCGGATCGTAAGCGTAATCTTTCACGTCATCGTTGTAGCCCCACATAGTCGGTGGGATCAGGTTCTTGGCTGCTTGACCAGCACCCTGATAAACCGCATCAATAATCGCTTCTTTGTTAACAGCCATGGTCAACGCCTGACGAACCTTCACGTTATCCAATGGTTTTTTCTCAACGTTGAAGGAGAGGTAACCGACGTTCAAGCCAGGTTGCTCCATCAGGTTGATGGTTTTGTCTTCTTTCATGCGAGCAATGTCAGCCGGGTTAGGGTATGGCATAACCTGACATTCATTTTTCTGCAATTTAGCGTAACGGACTGACGCATCTGGTGTAATAGAGAACACCAAACGATCAATTTTCGGCTTAGTACCCCAGAAACCCTCAAAGGCTTTGTACAGGATACGGGAGTCTTTTTGGTATTGTTGCAACTGGAATGGGCCGGTACCGATTGGGTTCAAATCGACTTTTTCCGGGGTGCCTGCTTTCAGCATCTTGTCGGCATATTCAGCAGACAGGATAGAGGCAAAGTCCATCGCCAGATCGGCAAGGAATGGCGACTCAGGACGCGCCAATTCAAAACGCACGGTGTTGTCGTCAACTTTAACCACATTGGTGATCAAATCACCCATACCCATGCCCTGGAAGTATTCATAGCTGCCGCCAGACACTTTATGGTACGGATGTTTGTCATCTTTCTGACGCATGAAGGAGTAGATCACATCGTCAGCATTGAGATCACGGGTCGGTTTGAAGTCTTTATTATCTTGCCACTTCACGCCTTTACGCAGATGGAAAGTATAGCTTTTGCCATCTGGGCTAACTTCCCACTTTTCAGCCAGACCAGGTTCAATTTCGGTAGTACCGAGTTTGAATTCAACCAGACGGTTGTAGATGGGTACCGAGCTGGCGTCATACGTTGTGCCAGAGGTAAAGAGCTGCGGGTTGAAACCCTCAGGTGAACCTTCAGAACAATAGACTAATGTTTTTGCTTGTACACTGGCCGCCACGGTCAGTGCAATCAGCCCAATACCGAATTTCAGTATCCCTGTTTTTCCCAAGGAAATCGTCATCGCTTGTGCTCCATTATGGTGATGTGTGTTGTGTGTACGGCCAGACCCTATAATTTTTTCGTCCGTGGACTGTACCGTTTTGGCTCATTAGCCGCAGGGATGCGGGATTGAGATGTCGGATAAAAGCTATCACGACAGCAATTTTGAATGCATTGAATCACCCAAACTGCTCTCTATGACTCCCCCTGAGGGTACCAATTTGGCAACAGTTGGTGGCAACGTCAATACGGTCTGAAAGGTTTTATCAAGACAATGAGAAACAGCATGCAAACATAAAAAAAACTTCTCGTTAACATTATTAGCATGAAAAATTATGCTAGCGGTAATATACCAGCGATATTGACTGGCCAATTAGAATAAAGCAGTCGCAACATCCAGTGACAAACGAAAAAACTTTGTTGCTAAATGATGCATATCTGGTCGGATTTTTTTGTAATCTCGACAGAAAACAGGAGGAAATGCTGTCGTGACAGCCGATAAGTGACGTGATCGTTGTCACACCCAGCCAGAATTTCACACATCTTGCGTGCCGTTAAAAAAGCAAAGTCAGCTTGCCACCCCCCTCACCGTCCAAGAGATAGCAAGGCTTCATACGAAAGTGCACCCTAATGGTGCCCCTTATGAGTGCATGACTGCGCAACAGATATTATCGGTGACCAAATCATGTCAGTGGGGGCGATTTAGATTAAGGAAATAGCGGGATGGATAGGCAAATTTGGCAGAAAAAACACAAAAAAAACCCTGACTTAAAAGTCAGGGTTCTTAAATTTGGTCGGCGAGAGAGGATTCGAACCTCCGACCCACTGGTCCCAAACCAGTTGCGCTACCAAGCTGCGCTACTCGCCGAATCGGGGCGCATCTTACTGCTACGATTTTTGGCCGTCAATCACTTTTTAACAAACGCTGAGTGACTGTTGTTAAAAACATCACCAACGGCTAAAACTGACGCATTTGCACGTAAATCAGGCTTCCGCTTGCTTTAATTCTGGCGATTGCGCCCGTAGGAATGGCAGCAAGAAGAATGCAGATAAACAGGCCGCAATGGAAATAACCACAAAGAAACCATTCCAGTGCCAAACCTCCATCACGCGGGCAATGGGGTAGCCAGATAAGGCCGCACCCAAGTAGGCAAACAACCCAACAAAACCGGTAGCAGCTCCCGCAGCATCCTTATGTGAGCATTCAGCGGCAGCCATACCAATTAACATCTGCGGGCCAAAAATGAAGAAGCCAATGGCAAAGAAGCAACTCGCCTGCAAGATGTAACTGACACCCGGCATAATCCACAACGACGCCACCGAGAGGAAAATTCCAATAGCAAATATCAAGTTCATTGGCCCACGGTTGCCACGGAACCACTTATCAGAACCCCAACCTGCCACCAACGAGCCAATAAAACCCCCCACCTCGAACAGTGAAATCGCCGAGTTGGCCGTCATCAATGAATAACCTTTCTCTTGTGTCAAATAAAGGTTACCCCAGTCATTGATAGCAGTACGAACGATATAAACCAGCACGTAAGATACCGCCAGCAACCAGATATATTTGTTGGTTAATACATAGCGCTTCACAATCTCTTTATTTGATAGCCCCTGGCCTTCAGATTCCTGGACCAATTCCATCGCATCATTGCGCCACTTACCCACACTCGGCAACCCCATCGTGCTCGGCTTATCACGCAAGCGCCAACACATCAGTAAACCGATCACTACACCGATAATACCAGGGATAATCATGCCGTAACGCCAGCTAAAGTGCAGAGAAATAAAGCCGACCAACAAGGGAATCAGTGCACCACCAAAGTTATGCGAAGTATTCCACATCGCCCACCAACCCCCGCGTTCTGAGCGCGAATACCAACTGGTCAGGATTTTGGAACAAGGCGGCCAACCCCAACCTTGGAAGAAGGCATTAAGGATCCACAAAGAACCAAACACAAGCAGTGACGAGCTCATGCCGAACAGGATATTGATAACCCCGGTCATAGCCAACCCAATGCCCATAAAGTAGCGCGGATTTGAGCGGTCACTTATCATGCCGGAGATAAATTTAGAGCAACCATAAGTGATATAAAAGAGTGTGCCTAAAATCCCGACATCAGACATGGTCAGCCCTAAATCACTCAGCATTGCAGGCATGATGAAGTTAAAGCTTTTACGGGTGAAATAGAACGCAGCGTAGCCGATATACATCGTCCACATTAGTTGAATACGCCAATATTTATAAGACGAATCAATTTGCGCTTGATCCGTGACGGGCGGCACGTTATCGCGGCTTTTGAGGAAAGACCACATGTGAACCTCAGAAATTTTTTCAAGTAGAGTCATCATGTTCCTCGTGCGTACAAAACCAATGAGAAAAAACCCTGCAAAAACCGAGAATATTTCTTAGTTTTCATTAGCTGGCAGAGAAACTGTGGGCAAGATCACATTTAAACAGGTGCCGTTATCGACACTCAGCGTAAAATCCCCCCCTAAAGCACTCACCCGTGATTGCATACCTCTTAGCCCATAACCTGGGGTTAATGTCGCCAAATCAACACCTTTTCCATTATCGCGAATCGTCAGTGTTATCTGTCTATCATTCTGTTGTGCATTAATTTCAATCCGGCTGGCAGCACCATGGCGATAGGCATTGGTTACTCCCTCCTGACAGATACGGTATAGGGTGATTTTCAGTGTTTCATCTATATCAGCGTCACTGAGTTGCCAGTTAAGCACACCGGTCACTGATTGATCCTGCGGAATAAGTTCACGTATTAGTGCAGCAATAGCCGCCGATAAGGGCAGATTATTCAATGCCGCAGGCCACAGTTTCGCCAAAACATCATGGACACCATCGTAAACCCGCAACGCCAGCGTCTCGACCATTTCGGCACTGGCCAATACCTGTGGTTGGGTAGTTAACCGTTTGATAATACTGGCTTGGGTTCGGATAACCGTCACTGTCTGCCCAACCTCATCATGCAGTTCACGTGCAACATCACGCCGGGCATGTTCTTCGGCCACCACCAATGCTTTAGCCAACTCACGATTTTCATTCAGCCGTAGCTGTAATTGGTAATTTAACTCGCGCTGACGCTGGATCCCCGCACCTAATAATAAGCCGGTCAAACTCTGCGCCAATAACGACAACAACAAATCACGGTGTGAATCTAATTCTGCGGGGGTATTGATCAATAACACCATGCCATTGAGCAATGTGGCCACCACCGCCCCTTGCCAACCATAGCGATAAGACATAAATACAATCGGGATTGCCAAACAGAACGGTGCAAACAAATACAAATCTGACTCGGTGACATGATGTTGTAGCCATATGCTCAAGGCGAATAGCAGCAGATACCACAGGATATGGCGCAAACGTAGATTAATGGGTTTATGAATCAGCCCCGGCTCCAGCGGAGCCCAGATTTGACGCGCCAGATAGTGCCACAACAACAGACAAATCGGCGCGATGGTAAATCCACCCACCAACCCCAATAACAGCGCCATCGCACCCTGACCACTGTTAATTTGCCATCCTAATGCTTGTATCAATGCAGCACCAAAAATCACCACACCTTGCATCAAGGGCCACTTCCATTCACTGCCGCTGCTCTGATTGCGCAACAGCCAAGGAGAAGCGATAACCGCCAATAACGTGGTCGCCAGCAGTAAGGGAATCGCAGCCCACAGCAAGCTATAAGGATAGCCAAACTGATCGGTCAGCAGCCACCATAGCAGTGCATCACCCAACAGAATGCCCGGCCAATATTGACGTGGGCTTTGCAATAAAATGCCCATCCGCAGGCCAAACGGGAACAGCAGTAGTGCCTGTAACGGCCGATCAACTAATTGAGTGCCAACGGACCATAAACAGAAAGCTGCAGTGATATAAATAAATAACAATGCCAGCAGCATAATAAAACGCTGCATCATAGATTCAATACCTGCTTAGCTAACTCAACGTTATTACTGACACCGAGCTTGGAAAATAAGTTAGCGCGATGAACATGCACGGTTTTCGGTGACAGGCCAAGTGACTCGGCTATCTCGCGCACTTCCATTCCTTGCGCTAATAACAAGGCAACTTCCCGCTCACGTCGGGTTAAGGGGTCAACAGCAATACGAGTCAATTGTTGGGCGATTTCAGGCATCAGATAGACGCCGCCACTGCCAACGGTACGGACAGCGGAAACCAGATCTTCTGGCTTACAACGCTTGGATAGGAACCCCCGCGCACCACGCTCCAACGCCATTTCCACTAGCGCTGGGCTGTCGTGCATCGAGAGCATAATGACCCCCATCCCTGAAGGGAGGTCTTTCAGTAAATCTAAACCACTCTCATCAGGCATCGAGATATCACAAATACAGATATTCGCCTGTAGGCTAGGTAATCCGAGGCGTGCCTGTTTTGCTGAACTAAACTCCCCCACCACTTGAATATCGTCTTCCAGAGAAAGTAGCTGGGCAAAACCTGAGCGCACAATGTCATGATCATCAATAAAGGCAACACGGTAAGTCATGGAAGACTCCAGCCAGTAGGGATTGGAACTGGAGTATACCGTAACCTAAAAGTGACAATGGGATTGGAATCAAAAATCATTCCGTATCGGATTATACTTGTGCTAAATGTTTATTTTGCGGGCCGCCCCGGTGCCTGGCACCAGTTATTCTGGGCATTAATGCCGCCATCTGGCGAGGTATAACCTAAACAACCCAAAATAGAATCAAACAATTCAACCTGACGATGGGTCTTACCCACCCGCTGCTCAGCCTGTAGTTGCTCAAAAGCTGCGAGATGATCCGGTTGCGCCAGGAATTTGTCCGAGGCCCAAACCATCAATGGCACACGGAATTGCTCCGGGGGCGCCATTTCACGTGGTGTTCCATGGAAGTGGGAGTTCTCGTCAATAGACTCACCATGATCCGATGCATAAAACACTAATGCTTTTTTATCCCGCATTTGGTCAATCACATTTGCGATAAACGAATCGGTATACAGCACACTGTTATCAAAAGCGTTCACCAATTGCTGCTTACTGCAAAAATCATCGACCCCCATACATTCAGGCTGATAGCGGGCATAACTGCGGGGATAGCGTTGGGAATAGAGGTAATGTGAGCCTTTGGTATGCAATACCACCAAATGTTTGCCTACAGGATAACGTCCCAGAGACTCCTTCAATTCATCAACCAGCAGCATGTCATCTACCGGCTTATCATCGTTGCGCTTCTCTGAAGCAATCAATTCACGGAACGAGTAATTATCAGTATTCGCATTGTTGTAGAACCAAATTTCGCTCTGCATGGCAAACAGTTCAGAGGTAAAACCCAATGATTTCATCACCGTAAACACATTTTGCTCTTTCAATGTGCGCTGTGGATTATTCTCAGTGCCGCCTTCGCGCACAAACATGCAGCGCAGTGAAAGTTTGGTTGAGGTATCACAAGATGTGCCACGGAAAGCGACTAAATTCTTCTCTTTACTCAGGCGAGGAGTGGTATCACGTGGGTATCCCAACAACCCCATATGATCCCAACGCGTTGTTTCGCCAATGATAAACACAACATAGGTGTCATCAATACCGGCAGGCGCGATATAAGTATGGTGTTCGGTCGGGTTATACAATGTTACCGCATCATAACGCTCGTTATATTGGGTATAAGCATATAAACCCAATGCAGCCAACCAGTTAGAGGGTAAATATGAGTGAGCAACCACACCGCCATAACTCGGCAAATCCACCGTTTTCAGTTGCTCATTAGCATCTTGTACATTATCCAGATAGCGTAACGGCAACCAAACCAGCGCCACAGCAACCGCCATCAACAAAACAGGCTTAATACGCTGCCCTGGTGTCAAAAATTGCTCAAGCAGGGTTAGCCGCAGAGTGTTTTTCCAGATAAGTAGTAACGGTAGTGTGCTGACCAATACCATCCAAATGACAAAATGTAACCCGATGACTTCTTTCGATAAATCTGTATCGGTGGTCAGCACCGAAATAACGATGCCGTAGCCAATGACAACATTGAAAAAAGTCATGTAATAGCTGGCAGCGACAGAAATTAGGACCAGCAGGGTGGCAATAACACGATAAAACCACCGGCCACCGAGGGAGATCACCCTCATAACAAAAAAGGTAAACAGAATAATGGCCATCACTTCGATGATAGCAGACACGACTTTTATGCCTTGGATACCTTGGCTAAAGGAGTCAAAACGACGATAAAAGACAGATATATTCAGGAAAATACCAATATAAACAGCCAACAACAAAGAAATGCTTTGCTGTGATAAAGATTTAACTCTGTCCATATAACGCCAGGTCTCCAGAGACACTATTTGCGGCTTGAATCAGTCAGACAGTGAACCCCCCCTCAGGTTCAGTGCGAGATCAATAAGCATGCTATTGATTTTAGTTACAAGAATTATCTTAACAATTCTTAGTTCGTCAATCCACGAACTAGCGCATAGTCTCTAGAGGATATATTGGCTTATTTATTTGAAGTTAGAGCAGAAAATTCGGGGATGCAGCATATAGCCCACAAGATAATTCTTATGGGCTGCTGAGATGAGAAATTGGCTTATTTGATATTCAATGTCACATCAATATTGCCACGCGTGGCATTGGAATATGGGCAGACAACATGTGCCTTTTTCACCAAATCTTCTGCTACGCTACGCTCGATACCCGGCAAGCTGATATCCAGTTGCACTTCAATACCAAAACCAGTTGGAATGGCACCAATACCCACGGTACCTTCAATGCTGGCATCATCCGGCACTTTCACCTTTTCTTTTGATGCCACAAATTTCAGCGCACCAAGGAAACAAGCTGAATAGCCTGCAGCAAAGAGCTGTTCTGGATTAGTCACAGCGCCCCCCGCCCCACCCATCTCTTTTGGGACGCCCAATTTCACATCCAATACGCCATCTGAGGATGTTGCCCGACCATCACGCCCGCCAGTGGCTTTAGCTTTGGCACGGTATACGACTTTTTCAATAGACATTTTGCTTTCCTTTCTGGGTCAGTAAATATGAACAACAGCTACGACTTGAAAGTATGGCACTCATTATGAAAAAGCCCCCGATTCGGAGGCTTTAACATCATCTTATTTCGCTGGTGCGTCTATCTTGTCATCTATCCGCTGCAACATGTACGAATAGAATGGATTTGATGAGATACGCATCAGTGAGTCTAACCCGACAACCAGTACCGCCCGCTCACCACGAGCGGCAAAAGTCCCCAAGCTGATACCGTATTGGTCACGCGGTTCTGGATAGCGGCCATACAGCGAATCACTCATTGGGAATGGCAATGCCACGTGGGATAACGAGAAAATGTCCGGTGGGTAAATCAAGCCGGTAGGTACTGAAACCTCGTTAGTCTCACCCGCCAAGGTAGTCAGCGCCACTGTTTCATTACTTTGCGGTGAAACGTTGGTAATCACCGTTACGCTATAATTACGTGGTGGTGGAGGCAACAAACGCGCCAGAGCAGTATAAGAAGAAGTTCTTAATAGCGGGCCGAAACTGGCGGCACGGTTCAAATCGAACAGCACCACTTCGCTACCATTCTTCGGCAAGTGGTTATAAAGAGCAGTAACAACCGCACGAGTACTGACCGTTGAATCCATTAACGACTGGAAGGTCAGAATCGGAGGTAACTCCTCCATCTTATTGTTTCTGGCATCACGTGCAATTTGCTGTTGCAGCACAGACGTCAGTAAATAAGACTGACGGGCAGCATTCACTGGGAACGAGTTATATTTGAAAGGATTAAACTCCGGCACAATCCCCAACCAGGCAGCTTTAGCAAAGGCCGGGAAGATAGCGGGCCAACCGGCAATACCGGCAAAACGCGCAAAACTGGTGACACCGATCATCGGGGATATCAAGATAACCCGCACCGGTTTCGCCAGTGTTGGGTCATCCATTGAATCCAACGTATATTTCATTGCCAACGCGCCGCCATTGGAGAAGCCGACCACGTGTAGCGGTAAATCAGGGCCACTCAGTGCTTTGGCTTCACGAACAGCTAAGCGCGTTGCCGCCAGCCAGTCCTGCCATTCAACATCGGTCAGAGCCGCAGGCACTGTTCCGTGAGCGGGCAAACGAATACCAATGGCAACATATCCACGCTGACGATAATTTTCAGCAATATGACGCAGGCTATAAGGGGTGTCAGTTAAACCATGCAGTAAGACCACAGCACCTTTAGGTTTACCTTCTGGCTCAAGAATATATGAGCGATTCCAGTCATTTTTGAAATGTGGGGGGTAAATCGAGCTACCAGAGTAATAACGATTTAATGGAATTTCATTCCTTGGTTCCAGTTTCTCGGTAACATTAATCCGCACTTCATCGAAAAGGTTATTTTCAGCTTTGATGTAATCCGCCCAACTGGCTTTATCAATCTCAGCCGCGCGCATATCATGAGGAACAAACGTATGCCAAAGCTCGAGCTTTGGGCCACGTTGTGTATCGTAAATTCGTATCGCCAGTATGGTAACTGACATTACCACCAAGACCAGTACAATCCGTTTAATCCACCGCTTAATGGCTATGGCAGGCATGGGCCGCTACTCCGTATGTATATAATTTTTCACAATTGAGGTCAGTTTATCACCATCTGGCCACGCCGCTACTTTAAACGCAAAACATTATCTTGGTATATAGTGCGATAACAATAAAATGAATATGTGATTATTCCATCAACTCAACATCTTTAGACGGGGTAATTATCCATTGCTCATCGGACCCCACTCTATAATTAAATAGTCTGAAGCATTAAGTAACCTGATTTAATTTTGTCGTGAGCTGACCTCAACAGAATCCTTCATCTACCGGGGTAACATCCTATGAAAAAAACTGAACCCGTGACCGAGCAGCCGCCACTACAGACACGTAAAGTCGATTATCTCCGCTACCATCGTGCTCATGAACACTTATCAACCCCTTTCGGCAACAGTTGGTTTGCCCAGAAAGCAGAAGCTTTTGCCCGTTTTTTCGGCACGCCAGTCTTCCTTGGCGCACAAACACTCATTGTGGTGATCTGGATTGGTCTGAATGTGATGGGTATTGTCAAATTTGATATTTACCCGTTTATTTTGCTAAATCTGGCTTTTAGCTTACAGGCGGCCTACGCAGCACCCCTTATTTTATTGGCGCAAACCCGCCAGGCAGAACGTGATAAGGCTAATGCACAAGCCGATGCACAACATCGCGAGGCACTAGCCATTGCGAATGAAGAGCGGCAAAGAATGGCAGCGCAAAATGCGGAACAAATGCTGGAGTTACTGCGGCAGAATACAGAACTCACCACCCTGACCAATCAATTAACCACCCGCCTTGAAACCATGGCGTTAGAATTACACCAAAAATTGGTGATCAATGTGCCGACTCGCCCCCCACAGAGCTAAAAAGCAACAGTATGGCCGCTGAATCGATCATCAGCGGCCAGTCGTGACTAAACCTCGCGACTTTCTATCTGTTTTTGCAAACTCTCTATCGGTTCTTGAAGAGACCGTGGTGAAGCCTTGCGTAACCAGACCCACCAGGCGAGAGTCATTAATACTACCCACGCCACCCCAACATACATGGCGATACGGGTATCAGGGAAGTAACCTAAAACCGCGATAATAAATGCCATAAAGATGATGGTCAGAATCGGTGCCACTGGCCAGAACGGTACCGGGAATGTCAGCCGGGCAATATTCTCTTTGCTCATAGAGCGGCGCATCGCCACTTGCGAGATAAGGATCATCAGCCATACCCAGACCGTCGCAAAGGTGGCAATCGAGGCAATAATCAGGAATACATTTTTCGGGATCAGATAGTTCAGCACCACACCACATAACAGTGCGATTGCCATCACCAAAATAGTCATCCATGGCACACCATTACGGGTCAGACGGCTAAAACACTTCGGTGCCAGCCCTTCTTGCGCCATGCCGTACATCATGCGACCCGCACCGTAAATATCACTGTTAATGGCGGAAATAGCCGCGGTAATAACCACCAGATTCAAAATATTAGCAGCAGAACTGATACCTAAACTACTGAAAATCTCAACAAAAGGACTGCCATTTTGCCCAATACTATTCCATGGATAAATAGCCATCAGCACAAACAAGGTCAAAACATAGAACAATAGAATGCGTATCGGTACGGTATTAATGGCACGTGGTAGTACTTTTTCTGGGTTCTTTGCCTCACTGGCCGTGACACCGATAATTTCTATCCCCCCAAAAGCAAACATCACCACGGCAAATGATGCAATCACCCCCGTCAAGCCATTCGGCATAAATCCTTGATGAGACCAGAGATTACTGACACCGGTGCTCTCATGACCTGCACCAAAGCCAAACATCATGATGCCCAAGCCGGCAGCAATCATGGCAATAATCGCCGTCACTTTTAGCAACGATAGCCAGAACTCCATTTCACCAAACACTTTGACTGAGCAGAGATTCAGCGCACCAATAAAGAAAATAATACTCAGCACCCAAACCCACTGTGGCGCATCAGGGAACCATAACCCCATATAGATACCGAATGCGGTGACATCAGCCAACGCCACAATAATCATCTCAAAGGTATAGGTCCAGCCAGTGAGAAAACCGGCCAGCGGCCCAAGATAACGGCTGGCATAGTGACCGAAAGAGCCTGCTACCGGGTCATGCACTGCCATCTCACCCAGCGCGCGCATCACCATAAACACGGCCGCTCCGCCGATGAGGTAAGCAAGTAAAACTGCTGGTCCCGCCAGACGAATCGCCTCGGCAGAGCCATAAAACAGACCGGTCCCAATGGCGGAACCTAACGCCATAAACCGGATATGCCGGGCACTGAGGCCTCGTTTGAGCGTGGATGAATCATTCTTCATGGTACATTCTCGCAAAATTTGTGCCTTTTCAGGCAGGGGTTCAGAGAGGGTGATCCCGGTAATCGGGACCACCCATAGGTTGATGTAATAACTGGTGACCGTTGTTATTAGTAGATTAATTGTTATTAGTTGATGAACGGTTATTAGTGGACAAATCGTTATTAAAGGCTGGGTAGTAGGTGCGCAGGCATCAGTTCATTCATATGACGCTGCGCAATGAGTTGGCTTGCCGCTTCAATATCGGGGGCAAAGAAACGATCTTTCTCGTAGTAGGCTACATGTTGGCGCAATAGCTGGCGGGCAGGCTCCAATGCATCCGAGGTTTTCAAACCTTTGCGCAAATCCAACCCCTGACATGCCGCTAGCCACTCAACAGCCAGAATGTCGCGCACGTTTTCGGCCATTTCCCACAAGCGTTTACCCGCACGTGGTGCCATAGAGACATGGTCTTCCTGATTGGCAGATGTAGGAATACTGTCAACACTGGAAGGGTATGCCAACCCTTTATTTTCGCTGGTTAATGCAGCAGCAGTCACCTGTGCAATCATAAAACCAGAGTTTACGCCGCCATTTTCCACCAGGAATGGTGGTAACTGCGACATATGTTTATCCATTAATAGTGAAATACGACGCTCGGCTAATGAACCTATTTCAGCCAGTGCCAATGCCAAATTATCCGCTGCCATAGCCACCGGCTCAGCATGGAAATTACCGCCTGACAGCACATCGCCTTGTTCGGCAAACACCAGCGGATTATCTGATACTGCATTCGACTCGATAGCCAGCACCTCTGCTGCCTGACGCATTTGAGTCAGGCAGGCACCCATCACCTGCGGCTGACAACGCAGAGAGTAAGGATCCTGTACTTTGTCACAATTCTTATGAGATTCAGAGACTTCACTGCGATCGCCCAACAGGTGGCGATAAGTATTGGCCGCGTCAATCTGACCACGCTGGCCTCGCACCGCATGAATACGTGCGTCAAACGGGCTACGGGAGCCTAAAGCCGCTTCCACGGTGAGGCTGCCAAAGACAGACGCCGCAGCATAGAGATCTTCGGCTTCAAACAAACCACGTAGTGCATAAGCTGTTGAAACCTGAGTGCCATTGAGTAATGCTAACCCTTCTTTGGCCGCTAAGGTGAGCGGTTCCAGGCCCGCTTTCGTCAGAGCCGTGCGAGCATCAAGCCATTCGCCCTGATAACGCGCTTTACCTTCTCCCAACAGCAGCAAGCTCATGTGCGCCAACGGTGCTAAATCACCGGAAGCACCCACGGATCCTTTTAGCGGAATATGCGGATAGACCTCTGCGTTAACTAACGTAATCAACGCATTAATGACTTCCCGACGAATACCTGAAAATCCACGCGCCAGGCTATTGATTTTCAACACCATAATCAGCCGCACAATGGCGTCGTCATTCGGCTCTCCGACGCCGGCCGCGTGGGAAAGGACTATCGAACGTTGCAGGTTCTCCAGATCTTCGGTAGCGATGCGAGTCGATGCTAACAGGCCAAAACCAGTATTAATGCCATAGGCAGTACGCTTTTCTGCCAATATTGCCTGTACGCACTTCACACTCTGCTGGATAGCCGCATCAGCACTTTCATCCAGCGATATGTTGACTGGATGTTGGTATATATGTCGCAAATCCGCCAACGTCATCAGCCCAGGGTGCAGTACCATTGTTTTATTGACTGTTTTATTGACTGTTTTCATGATTTTTTACCTTGAGTTGCAGCAACCATCGGCAGGTTCAACCCCTGCTCTTGTGCACAATTAATGGCAATGTCATAACCTGCATCTGCATGACGCATAACACCAGTAGCCGGATCGTTATGTAATACCCGGGCGATGCGCTCAGCAGCATCATCAGTGCCATCACAGACCACCACCATGCCAGAGTGCTGGGAGAAGCCCATCCCGACACCACCACCGTGGTGCAGAGAAACCCACGTTGCGCCACTGGCCGTATTGAGCAATGCATTGAGCAGCGGCCAGTCAGATACGGCATCAGAGCCGTCCTGCATCGCTTCGGTTTCTCGGTTAGGACTGGCAACTGAACCGGAGTCCAGATGGTCGCGGCCAATGACAATCGGGGCCGACAGTTCACCACTGCGAACCATCTCGTTAAAAGCCAAACCTAATTTAGCGCGCTGCCCCAAGCCTACCCAGCAAATACGGGCCGGTAGCCCTTGGAAACTGATACGTTCGCGGGCCATATCCAACCAGTGATGCAAGTGCTCATCATCAGGGATAAGTTCCTTAACCTTGGCATCGGTTTTATAAATATCGTCGGCGTTACCAGAGAGCGCAGCCCAGCGGAACGGGCCAATACCGCGACAGAATAGCGGGCGAATATACGCAGGGACAAAACCAGGGAAATCAAAAGCATGAGTGACCCCCATATCTTGTGCCATCTGGCGAATATTATTGCCGTAATCAAAGGTTGGAATACCCATATTGTGGAAGGCCAGCATCGCTTCAACATGTTCCGCCATGGAAGTTTTAGCGGCATTAACCACCAATGCGGGTTCGCTTTGGGCGCGCTGACGATACTCTTCCCAGCTCCAGCCTTTTGGTAGATAACCGTTTAGCGGGTCATGTGCGCTGGTTTGGTCGGTCACCATATCTGGGCGAACCCCACGACGAACCAGCTCAGGTAAAATTTCAGCCGCATTGCCACACAGTGCAATAGAAACAGCTTCACCCGCCGCAGTATATTTTTCGATTCGCGCTAACGCATCATCCAGATCGGTGGCTTGTTCATCGACATAACGGGTTTTAAGACGGAAATCGATGCGGCTCTGCTGGCACTCAATATTCAGAGAACATGCACCCGCCAAGGTTGCCGCCAGTGGCTGTGCCCCGCCCATGCCACCCAGACCTGCCGTTAATACCCAGCGCCCTTTCAGGCTGCCACCAAAGTGCTGTCGACCGGCTTCGACGAAGGTTTCATAGGTACCCTGCACAATGCCTTGGCTACCGATATAAATCCAACTGCCTGCGGTCATCTGGCCGTACATCGCCAACCCCTTGGCATCTAGTTCGTTAAAATGCTCCCAGTTGGCCCAATGAGGCACCAGATTCGAGTTGGCAATCAATACTCTAGGGGCGTTACTGTGGGTTTTGAAGACACCGACGGGCTTACCTGACTGAATCAGTAGCGTCTCGTCGTCATTCAGATGGGTCAGGCTTTCAACAATCTTGTCATAGCATTCCCAATTGCGGGCTGCGCGGCCGATACCGCCGTAAACCACTAATTCTTTTGGATTCTCAGCCACGTCTGGATCAAGATTGTTCATTAGCATACGTAACGGGGCTTCGGTCAGCCAACTTTTGGCCGTAAGTTGCGTACCACGCGGGGCACGAATCTCAGTATCACGGAATCTATTTGGGGCAGTCACGGCAATTTCCTTCAACCAGTTTTTCAGGTATCAACGACATTACTTAGCTTGAGTATTTATTAACATATACTCGTATAGACAAGTACAATCAAGCTCTGGTAAAAAGGCAATATTCTGCCGTACCCAAAAAAAATAATATTATGAATAGTGTTTTAAATTAATTAGTTATAATTAATTTCGTTCTGCGTTAAGGCAGAGTAGAAGGATTTTCAACGTGGTTTTACTGATGAAATCAGCATAAAATTGGTGTGTTTTTGCGCACGAAGTCACATATACGTCACATGGATTTTACATTGTGACACACTAAATCGGCGATATCGTCCCAAATACACTATACGGTTCCGCGGTTGACCATTAAGGGGCCACCAAACACAAAATGTATCCATCGTTACCTATAACTCATTGTTTATGATGAACCTGGCTATCAACAGGCGCTTGCTCTCGCTCAGTTAAGCCGTAGTCCCGTACCACCGCCGCTACCCGCAGGCGATAACCGGCGAACACACTCGCACGCCCCGCGGCTTGTGCGCTACGATGCTGTTCAATATTCCGCCACTGCTTAACGGCCGCCTCATCGCGCCAAAATGATAGCGATAACAACTTCTGCGGATTACTTAAACTCTGAAAACGTTCTACTGAAATAAAACCGTCCATTTGTTCCAATAAAGGTTTCAGTGCCCCGGCATAATCCAGATATGCGTGGTACTCACCCTCTGCCGGTTCAACTTCAAAGATAACTGCGATCATCGGTGACCCCATCGGATAAAATGAAAGAAAACAATATTAAACGAAGCCATCAATGTATTTAAGACATTTACGTCTTTTCTGGGGTTAGTTGGCGATTATATAGGATGTACGTCACTTACTATGCCGGTAGGGGAGCATGTGCTGGCGCGGGTTAAAAGCTTCAGTTATTGATGGGATTGGGGCGCCCTCATGGCGGTTATTTTGTTCTTATCGGGATAACAGCATTGGATCGCCCCGATAAAACGCAGTAATACAAAACCTTATAAAGCCACAATGATAAAAGCCCCGACTACAATAGTCAGGGCTTTTAAGGTACTACAGATTTAAAATTAAACATTAATCAACTTAATAACGTGACACTTATCTTAGTACTATTTACAAAGATGTACCTATTTCTACAGGAATATTTGGTGCTTACAACTAACTCTATCCTCCAATATATTAACTGAATGATAACATTTCCCGTTTGTTACATTTAGCCATGCTTATGATAACACTGACTAAATTAGTACATCACCCTCGCGATATATACTCTTACTACATGGCTTTACTTTCTTCGCGATATCCTCGACTTCATACTTACGTACACAAATCGCGAACATTACTATTAACAACAAAGCCTTAACTCATCGCGTTTTGGTCCACATATGCGATCGTAAAGATTTATTACGTGGCCTGAAATCATCATCGCACGAGTCCATTATTAAAAACCCATCGCGAATCTCACATAAAAAATATTTCGTGACCTTTATCGCATTATTTTAAATCAACTACATGGACACCGGCTAAATAAAGAGTTCGTTACTAATTGCACCGGTGTTGAATTCCAATCTACGTGTTCTGTACCAGATGTCAATACTGTTTTTAAGAACATGTTTTTATTATCAGTACTACTGAAAATAACTTGGCATTTTATTGGTTTAGAATCATACAAAATCATCCGTATCGAATCATCATAACTTCAACAAGCTGATTCTACTTATTTTTCATATTTACTTAAAATGGGGATATTTTGTAAGTGCTGAGGAATAGGCAAAAAAAATTTTTGGCGGAAGATCACAGGAGTCGAACCTGCCAGGGACCGCTGGCGGCCCCATCTGGATTTGAAGTCCAGCCGCCCCACCGGGGACGATGATCTTCCATTTGGAAGAATGGTGTAAGGCGGTGATTATAGCTTGTTTATTGTATGGTGCTAGCCATTCAATAAACATGATGAATAATCCCCTCAAGTAAGAGTGGGATGAGACATTATTGAGAGTACCGAATCAGTTAATAGCTCACTTCGCCATATTTATCGCGGTGTTCTTTCGGGGTAATGGAATAGCCTTTTTTGAATACCGAATAGAAGTATTGTAGCGATGGATAGCCGCACATTTGCGATATTTCATTGATAGGCAAGGAAGTGGCAGCCAATAAGTTACGCGCCCGATCAAGCTTTTCTTCATGAATTACGCCATGAATGGTCTGCCCAATGTCATCCTTAAAGCGTTTTTCCAGATTTGAGCGCGACATTCCTACCGCATCTAATACCTGCTCAACCTTAATCCCCTTACAAGCATGATGGCGAATATAATGCATCGCCTGAATCACTGCCGGATCACGTAGCGAGCGAAAATCGGTTGAGCGGCGGGCCATGACTTTAACCGGTGGCACCAGAATGCGCTGTAATGGCGCTGTCTCTTGTTGTTTCTGACGCTGATTAAGGCGTTGATGCAACAACTTAGCTGCCCGATAGCCCATCTGTCGGGTTCCCTGCACCACCGAAGAGAGTGCCACCCTCGATAAATAGCGGGTTAACTCTTCATTATCAATACCAATAACACTCAGCTTCTCGGGTACCGCAATATCCAGATGCTCGCACACTTGGAGCAAATGTCGCGCTCGCGCATCCGTCACAGCAATAATCCCGGTCTGGTGTGGTAAGGTCTGCACCCAGTCCGCCAGGCGGTTCTGGGTGTATTGCCAGTTAGCCGGCGCGGTAGCCATTCCTTGATAAACCACCCCTTGGTATTGCTCGGCCGCCACTAACTGTCGGAAAGCATATTCTCGCTCCTGTGCCCAGCGTTTATCACTGCTGGCAGGCAGTCCGTAGAAAGCAAAACGATTTAAACCCTTTTCTTTCAAGTGCATAAAAGCAGCCTCAACCAGCGCTGCATTATCCGTCGCAATATAATCGACCGGCGGATAATCTGCCGATTGATGATAAGAACCACCCACGCCAATAATCGGGACATCTACATTCGCCAGTAATTGCTCTATCTGCCGATCATCAAAATCGGCAATAACACCGTCACCCAGCCAATCTCGAATGTTATCGATACGGCAACGAAAATCCTCTTCAATAAAAATATCCCAATCACATTGTGAAGCTTGTAAATACTCACCGACCCCTTCCACCACTTGCCGGTCGTATACTTTGTTAGCGTTAAACAGCAAGGTTATCCGGTAGCGTTTCTCAAACATGGGAATGGCTCCTGAAATAGGTGGGATATCAAGACTCAATAAGCAGAGAGATCAACGCAGTATGGCATTGATCTCTCTGCAAAAAGATAGGGTTAAACCCGGCGTTTGGTCGCGGAATCCATCCATACAGCCAGCAACAAAATCGCACCTTTGACAATGTACTGCCAGAAAGTCGGCACATCCAGCATGCTCATCCCATTGTCGAGAGAAGCCATAATAAATGCGCCCATCACGGCACCAGCAACACTGCCGATACCCCCTGCAAGGCTGGTACCACCAATCACACAAGCTGCGATGGCATCCAATTCGGCAATATTACCCGCAGAAGGTGAACCCGCCCCCAGGCGGGAACTAAGAATCAGACCGGCTATTGCCACCATCAATCCATTGATAGCAAATACCGCCAGTTTGGTGCGTTCTACATTGACCCCAGATAAACGGGCTGCATCGATATTGCCGCCAATGGCGTAGATCCGGCGACCAAAAGCAGTCCGGGTAGCCATAAATATACCGGCCAGCATCAGCGCCGTAAGAATTAATACCGGGGTAGGGACACCACGATAATCATTCAATAAATATATAGCCCCAAGAACTATTACAGCAGTAATAGATTGGCGAGTAACATCTCCCTGGGGTGCCGCAACCGGCAAACCCAGCCGAATACGGTGACTACGCCGACGCCATTGCCAGGCCACAAACAACATCAGGCCAATCGCCCCGATACCAAAACCGAATCCATTAGGCAGGTAGCTTTGACCGATTTGTGACATCGCATTACTGGTTGGCGATACTGTGGTGCCGTTGGTAATACCGATTAAGATGCCACGGAAAGCCAGCATTCCGGCAAGGGTGACAATAAATGAAGGAACTTTGCGATAGGCAACCCACCAACCGTTCCATGCCCCCAGTACTAGCCCCAAGCCTAGCGTAACCACAATGGTTAGCGGCAACGGCCAGCCAAGCCACACATCAAAAATCGCGGCCACACCGCCCAGCAACCCCATCATCGAACCGACCGACAGATCAATCTCCGCTGAGATAATGACAAACACCATCCCCACCGCCAAGATGCCGGTGATCGCCGTTTGGCGCAGAAGATTCGAGATATTTCTGGCGCTGAGATAGGCCCCTTCAGTGGTAAAAGTGAAAAACAGCATAATAATTGCAATAGCGGCCAACATGACAAAAACTTGCAAATTAACTGATTTTAGCCGAAATAGTGGCTTTTTAACGCCATTTTCTGGTGTATTCAGTTCAGACTGATTAGCTTGCGACATGGGTTTCACTCCTGAGTGCGGCTTCCATGACCTTTTCTTGGGTCAGGTTATGGTTAATGAGATCAGCTTTGATGCGCCCCTGATGCATGACCAGCACCCGATCACTTAATCCCAAAACCTCCGGCAATTCAGAGGAAATCACAATGACCGCAATTCCCTGCTGGACCAATTGATTGATAAGTTTATAGATTTCATATTTTGCGCCGATGTCTATACCACGAGTTGGCTCATCGAGAATCAAAATTTTCGGGTTCAGTAACAGGCATTTAGCCAGAATCGCTTTTTGCTGATTACCACCGCTAAGGCGGGCAATCGCCAGCTCTGATGAAGAGGTTTTGACCTTTAACCGCGCCAGAGACTGCGCAATGGTGGATTGCTCTTTGGCATCATCCAGCATGCTAAAAGCACCGGTAAAATCATCCAAGGCCGCCAGTGTGATATTCGCGCCCACCCCCATCACCGGTACGATGCCGTCTTTTTTGCGATCTTCTGGCACCATCGCAATGCCCAGTTTCATCGCCTGCTGACACGTGTTGATGGTCACCGGTTTACCATCAATAAAAATATCTCCCTGCCAACGGCCCGGATAGACGCCGAACAGACATTGCACTGTTTCGGTTCGACCTGAGCCTACCAACCCGGCAACACCTAGAATCTCGCCACGTTTCAACACGAAAGAGACCTCATCGACCCGGCGAATATGGCGGTTGACCGGATGCCAGGCACAGAGATTTTCCACCCGTAGAATTTCTTCGCCAATATGGTGGGCTTCATGGGGGTAAAGCTCTTTCAGTTCGCGGCCTACCATCATAGCGATAATGTCATCTTCGCTCATGGTCGCCGCCGGGCGGGTACCAATATGACGACCATCGCGGATCACACAGATATGATCGGATATCGCTTTGACTTCATTCAATTTATGCGAGATATAGATACAGGCAATACCGTGGTTTCGCAGGTCACGGATAATATCCAGCAAAATAGCGGTTTCACTTTCAGTCAGTGAGGCGGTAGGTTCATCTAATACCAGTAGCCGCACTTGTTTATTCAGCGCTTTCGCAATTTCAACGAGCTGTTGCTGCCCAAGGCCCAACTCACCGACGGGAGTGTGAGGGTCGACGACCAGTTTGACCTGTGCCAACATCCGCTGGCAGCGTAAATACATGGCATCGTAATCCATAATGCCGAAGCGCCCCCATTCGGAACCGAGGAACATGTTTTCCAGCACCGACATCTGTTTCACTAACGCCAGTTCCTGATGAATTATCGCAATGCCCTTTTGCTCTGTTTCACGAATATTTTTGGCCTGTAACATTTCGCCTGAAAAAAATATTTCTCCCTGATAAGAACCGGTGGAATAAATACCACATAACACTTTCATTAGTGTGGATTTCCCCGAACCGTTTTCACCACATAACGATAATACTTGTCCGGCCTCTAATGTCAGGCTGATATTATCTACGGCTTTAACCACACCGAATTGCTTAGTAATATTTTTCATTTCTAGCAGGTAGGGCATAACCCCTCCTTAATACTGCTGATTTTATAGCATTGCGGCTACATTAAATAACGGCCATGTTAATAAATTAAATAACTGGCCGTTTATTACAAAGTCCAATCAGCAATATGCCAATCAATAAACATCTGCTTTTTTGTGGAATCCGTCGGCTATGATAGTGCTATCAATATTGCTTTTATCAACTTGAATCGGTGTTAATAAATAAGCAGGAACATCTTTTATACCATTATTTAATTTACTGTTGGCTTTTGGTTCCTCACCTTTACCCAAGGTGACTGCAATTTCTGCCGCATCATTGGCTAATTTACTGATTGGTTTATATACAGTCATGGTTTGCGTACCCGCAACAATTCGTTTTATTGCAGCCAAATCAGCATCCTGACCGGAAATAGCCACCTTCCCTGCCAACCCTTGTGCAGCTAACGCCTGAATTGCCCCGCCAGCAGTTGCATCATTGGATGCCACCACAGCATCAATCTTGTTATTGTTGGCAGTGAGTGCATTCTCCATAATTTTCAAGGCATTTTCTGGTAACCAGGCATCAACCCACTGATCACCGACAATTTTTATTTTCCCCTCTTTTATCAGTGGATTAAGCACTGTCATTTGCCCTTGACGGAACAACTTGGCATTGTTGTCGACGGGTGACCCACCCATCAGGAAGTAATTGCCTTGCGGCACCCGCTCAACCAGGCTTTTCGCCTGCAACTCACCCACTTTTTCATTATCAAATGAGATATAAAAATCAATATCAGCGTTATTTATCATACGATCATACGCTAATACCTTTATCCCTTCCCGTTTAGCCTCGGCGATAACGTTACTTAATACTTGACCGTTATAGGGAATAATAACTAACACATCAACGCCACGATTAATCATATTTTCTATTTGTGACATCTGTGTTTCTTCATTGCCATTTGCAGATTGCACAAATACTTTAGCGCCAAGTGATTCAGCTTTGTTAACAAAAATGTCGCGGTCTTTCTGCCAACGTTCCAGGCGGAGATCATCTATCGCCATACCGATTTTAATTTCTTTACTAAATCCGGGCTGGCTAATCATCACCAGAGCGGCACATGCGGAGAGTAAAATGTTCTTAAATTTCATCTTTCGGTACCTTTCTTATTGTGCAAGCAGGGTAAGAGAAACGGTAAACATCGACTGCAATAGGGATTGTTGACGCTTATTTGCACATCGGCAATTACAGATTTTCATCCGCCAATTATGTTTTTTGGTTTAATGTTAATTTTATGATAACGATCATGTTTTCTTCCTCATAAAATGCATAATTCCATTACGGGATGTTATCCGTGTAATGAATATCTAAGCATTTTTATAATTAAGCGGTTATTTATGAGATCTACACCACAATTAATAATTCTCTGAATTTAAGTGTGAAATAACGTAATTGAGAGAATCGCTAACAACTCCGAAGATAAAAGCTCATCAGCCCGGCAAAAGCGGGGCCAGCTTCCAAGGAGTATTGCATGCAATCTTATTTTGATGAATTAGAACAAGTGCGTTACGAAGGCAGCCAGAGCGCTAACCCGCTGGCATTTCATCATTACAACCCGGATGAAATTATTCTTGGTAAGCGAATGGCCGACCACCTCCGGTTTGCGGCCTGTTATTGGCATACCTTCTGCTGGGGCGGGGCCGATATGTTTGGCAGCAATGCCTTTGATCGCCCGTGGCAGCATCCGGGGGATGCACTGGCTCTGGCAAAACGCAAAGCCGATGTCGCATTTGAATTCTTTCATAAACTGAATGTGCCTTATTACTGCTTCCATGATATCGATGTCTCGCCAGAAGGCGCGTCAATGAAAGAGTATCTTAATAATTTTGCCGTTATGACCGAGGTATTGGCCGAGAAACAAGAGAGCAGCGGCGTAAAATTATTATGGGGTACAGCTAACTGCTTTACCCATCCACGCTATGGCGCGGGGGCAGCCACTAACCCTGATCCAGAAGTCTTTAGTTGGGCTGCAACTCAAGTCTTTACTGCCATGAATGCCACCAAAAAACTCGGCGGTGAAAACTATGTGTTATGGGGCGGGCGTGAGGGCTACGAAACACTGTTAAACACCGATTTGCGCCAGGAACGCGAGCAGATTGGCCGCTTTATGCAGATGGTGGTGGAGCACAAACATAAAACCGGTTTCCAGGGCACGCTATTAATTGAACCTAAGCCACAGGAGCCCACCAAGCATCAGTACGACTATGACGTGGCTACCGTTTATGGCTTCCTCAAGCAGTTTGGGCTGGAAAAAGAGATTAAAGTAAATATTGAGGCCAACCATGCCACATTGGCGGGCCACTCGTTCCATCACGAAATCGCCAGTGCTATTGCCTTAGGTATTTTCGGTTCAGTAGATGCTAACCGTGGTGATCCACAGTTGGGCTGGGATACCGATCAGTTTCCAAACAGTGTAGAAGAAAATGCGTTGGTGATGTTTGAGATCCTCAAAGCGGGTGGTTTTACTACCGGTGGGCTGAACTTTGATGCAAAAGTACGCCGCCAAAGTACCGATAAATATGACCTGTTCTATGGCCATATTGGGGCGATGGATACCATGGCGCTGGCACTGAAAGTTGCCGCCAAAATGATTGAAGATGGTCAGTTGGATCAACGCGTTGCCAAGCGCTATGCCGGTTGGAATACTGAGATGGGTCAGCAAATTCTGCAAGGTAAACTGTCGCTGGAAGAGCTGGCACGCTATGCCGAACAGCATAACCTGAATCCGCAACATCAGAGTGGTCATCAGGAGCAGTTAGAAAATCTGGTTAACCGCTATTTATTCGGCTGATGTTTAAGATGGGGCACCCGCTGCCCCAATCTCATCTATAAGGAAGGTATATGTACCTTGGCATCGACTTGGGCACCTCCGGCGTCAAAGCAATTCTACTGGCCGAAAACGGGCAAGTAGTTGCGAGCCAAAGTGCCGCTTTATCCGTCTCGCGCCCACGCCCGTTGTGGTCGGAACAAAACCCGGCTGACTGGTGGCAGGCAACCGATCAGGCCATGCAGGCTCTGGCCGCAGCACATGATTTGCAGCAGGTAAAAGCCCTTGGGTTAACCGGGCAAATGCACGGCGCAACCTTACTGGATAAACAACATCAGGTGCTGCGCCCAGCCATTCTATGGAATGATGGTCGCAGTTTTGCCCAATGTCAGGCACTGGAGCAAGCAGTACCCGAGTCGCGCCAGATTACAGGTAATCTGATGATGCCCGGGTTTACCGCACCAAAACTGAAATGGCTGGCTGAGCATGAGCCAGATATTTTTAGTCGTATTGATAAGGTACTGTTACCAAAAGATTATCTTCGTTTTCTGATCAGTGGTGATTTCGCCAGCGATATGTCCGATGCCGCCGGTACTATGTGGCTGGATGTCGCGCAGCGTGACTGGAGTGATGAGATGTTGGCCGCCTGCGGTTTAAACCGCCAGCACATGCCAGCACTGTTTGAAGGCAGCCAGATTACCGGCCATGTCAGTACAGCTATTGCCCACCGCTGGGGTATCAACACCATTCCGGTAGTGGCCGGAGGCGGTGATAATGCTGCCGGTGCTATTGGTGTTGGTCTGTATCAGACCGGACAGGCGATGTTGTCGCTGGGTACCTCCGGCGTCTATTTTGCCGTCAGTGACGGCTTTCTCAGCAACCCCGCCAGCGCAGTTCATAGTTTTTGCCATGCATTACCACATACTTGGCACCTGATGTCGGTGATGCTAAGTGCCGCATCCTGTCTTGACTGGGCTTGCCAACTCACCGGCGTCGATAATGTTCCTGCACTGATAGCAGAAGTGGAGAAAGCACCGCCAGCGGCTACCCCGGTATGGTTCTTACCCTACCTTTCTGGCGAACGGACTCCCCATAATAACCCCAATGCTAAAGGGGCATTCTGGGGCTTTACCCACCAACATGGCAGGGCAGATTTAGCCCGTGCGGTGTTAGAAGGGGTGGGATTTGCTTTAGCTGATGGGATGGATGCGGTGCATGCCAGCGGATTGCAGCCGACATCAGTCACATTGATTGGCGGGGGGGCTCGCAGTGCCTATTGGCGGCAAATGTTGGCTGATATCAGTGGCCAAACGCTGGAATATCGTACCGGGGGGGATATCGGCCCAGCGTTGGGCGCAGCCCGGTTGGCTCAAATTGCACTGAACCCAGAAACGCCATTAGCGGACTTATTACCTGAACTGATATTGGAACAAACCCATTTACCTGATACAGATCGCCATCACTATTACACTGCTCAACGGACAATCTTCAAAAAGCTCTATCAGCAATTACTGCCGTTATGTGAGTAAATAACACCTCAGGGCTGGTGAGTAATACCCCTCAGCCCTGAGCGTATTAGTAATAGTTGATTTTCACGATGGCTGTGGCATCAAATTGGCCTAATTTCACTGATTGCCCGGCAATAGCATTCAGGCTGGCAGTATAATTTTTTGTCACCTGACTCACATCGTTCAACTGTGCGAACTCGTTATAACGGTTATATACAATCGCCTGACTGGCATCATTATAAATCGTCAATTTCGTGCCGTTTTGCATATCAATGGCATTATCACCCACTAACGGATTCGTGGTTGAGAACTGCGCCTGAATAGAAAAATTGGACAAGCAACCTTGTTTCACTGCGGTAATGGAAAACGGCTGACTAATATTATTGCCGCTATTTTGTAGCAACGCTTTATTGAATACGCCAAAATTCACGATTTGCGATTCTGGATATACCACCAAGTCCGCACCGCAGGCAATAAACCGTACTCCCGTTAACCCTGATAAGGCATAGCGCAAGTTCTTTGCCCCAGAGGTCAGATTCAGCCCAGTTGAACCATCAAGTTGGAATACCGTGAAGTTATCTGCACCCACATAATAACCGCTCGAAGGTGGGTTACCGGTCACTTTAATATATAGCCGGAAAGTCACCGTAACGGTAACGTTTTGCCCTTTAACAATCGGAGAGGAATTGGTATTTAAACGGGCCGCGTTAGTTTCTAAATCCTGCCCATTATAACTGACACCTAATTGCAACCCCTGCCCCAACGATTGATGTAGCGGGTTAAAATAGAACCACACTTGGTCAACCGTCGAGCCTAATACGTTATCGCAATAGGCTGTAACAGTAATATCGTTCGATTCCCAGACTTTCGTCCCTGCCGCAACATTCGATGGTATCGCTAATTGCCCGATAGGTATCGCAGGCTTAATCACAATACCGGTTCCCTTTTCAACACAATCAAGGGCATAGGCCGCCTGCGATAACAGCAGCGTCACCAATAAAATAACTACCGAGCCACCCATCCGGCCCATTTTATTTAACATAGCATGAGTCATTGTCATTCCTTTACCGGTACCGGAACAGGCTGCGCGCATTACTTTTTCTTTTCCGCAGGTTGAATTTGGCAATCAACAGCCGAGCAGTTAAAAATACGGATGACCATGCCACCAAAATCATCCATATAACCAATGCTATAACGACTGCCACTATAACCTGGCGTCTTGGCAATCTCAGTACCAAAAGGCGCGATCATTAGGCTATCGAAACCGGGGAAATTACCGCGATTATCCTGGCTTAAATACCCTAACGTGATGTAATACGGTGTCGGGTTATGAATTTTTAGACTTTCACCTTGCTTACTAATCTGTAATTTTTCCTGCCAGACCTCGTTATAATCTGCTTTTATCGCCGTAGGGCGGTAAAATAGCTTCACTCTATTTTGAATCGCAATTTGTACCACGTTGGTCATTTCACTTTTTGGTGGTACTTCCCGCACGTTGAAATAGAATAGCGTCTCGCGATCTGTAGCTAATTTATCAGCATCAGGCAGTTTCATAATGCGCACCTGACTTTTTTGGCCGGCATTAATCCGCTGCATTGGCGGTAAAGCAACCAATGGGTTATCTACTTTCTGGCCAGCGGCATTTTCTAACCATGATTGCGCTAAATAAGGTGATGTTTTACTCTGATTTTGCAAAATAACACTGGCTGATTTATCGCTGCTGTTGAAGATAATCCGTGTCCGGTCAAGATTAATCGCCGCCTCACTGACCATCGTGGTAAGCAATAAGGCAATCCCTACTATGGCATTATTTATCTGCTGGTTCTTCCTAACCAGCATCATGTTATTAAGGTCTTTCATTTTCTGTTCCGCTCTAAATTAGATCGTTATGCTGTGAATAACTGCTTTAAGTAAGCAACAGTTTTGGGTAAAAAATAATTTACGGTCAATAATAGTTTTCGGTCAATAAACTATTTTAATTAATATTTTTCCATATCGCTGCCTAACCTACTGACAAGGAAGTAGAATTTTCCCTGAATTCATGCCGTTATTTTCCGGCAATACTATCTTGCACTGCTTTTTGCCCCACTGAACCGTCAGTTTCCCGGCATCTTCTAAGCCAGCCAAATAGGCCAAGCCACTTTCGCCTAAAATACCTACCTCGGCTCCGGTTTTATCAGCAATAACCGATGACCCAAGTGGTGGGAAACTACCGTCATTGAGGCGGATTATGGCCATAATTTGCTGACCTTTTACTGCCCTAATTTCACGGTAACCAATAGCACCTTCGGTTAGGGTTTTTTGAATAACAGTACTATAGACTTCAATATCTTCCGGCAGGCTTTGCACATCAACCCGAACGTCTGACTGCTGATAACTGGTAACGCCATTTACCACTGCCACACCAAACCGATTGGTAATCGCCGAATTATTATTCAATGACACACCTGAAACATTGCCGGTATCAATCATTATTCTTGGCTCATTACCCGATTTATTCTGGTGAGCTGAAACACCCTTCGCAGTCGCGGTTATCGAGCCATACCAGTTGGTATTCAACGAGTTATATTCATTATTTTTATGGCTGGCATCGACACCAAACTCACCATAAGGGGAGCTATGCTGATAGCCACCACGGAACACGCCATTTCCTTGCTGTATTTCAGGGCTGGCGCCCCCGGCGCTGACACGCCAGATATTCCTCGGGTCCTGGCTGTTGAAATAGGAGATATTCTGCGAGTAGCCGTTGTTCTTATCACGTTGCGCGTCATAACTGACCTGCTGCCCAACACCAATCGGGACGCTGAATGAGAAGAACACCTGATTTTCGCTTTCATACTGGTATTTCACTTTATTGGCAGAGATTGTCGTCGAAATGCCTTTAAAAGAGCCAATATCAAAAATTTTGCTGACAGAAACACCGTAATTATTACTGGATACATCATTCCAGTAAGTTTTATGGGTAGCAGATAAGTACATAGTGATATCCGGCCAGGCCAAATATTGGTTCGCGGTCACGGTGTATGTTTGCTTATCATTTTGTAGATAATTATTGCCATTTAGCCGATCCAAATACTGGCTCATGCTCATAAAGTTCTTTTCGGAAAAACGGTATCCGGCAAAGGTAATCTGGCTATTAGTCTGGTCAAAACGCTTGGAATAGTTAACCCGGTAGCTTTCACCACTCTGCTTCCCTTCATGCGGTAACTGAGAGCGGGAATGTGTAACATCGACAGACAGCGCACCGAAATCATGTAAATTTTGCCCAGCACCCATGGCTATCGCGGTGTAGTCCTGTGACGTCGCAATCACTCCGCCATACAAGGAAACATCATTAAATGCCCCCCATGAAAACTCACCATTAAAGAAAGTCGGATCACTTACCGCGTTATTGCTGCCCTGCATCGGACGGCCCAAAGCCGTTTTATAGCGGATGGCACCTTTGCGGGTTAAAAATGGTACGGTTGCGGCGCTAACTTGGAAAGTGGTTACACGACCATCTTCCTCTTCCACGCGGACATCAATATTGCCCTGTACCGCCTCACTAATATCTTGAATAACAAACGGCCCCGGAGCAACGTTGGTTTGGTAAAGGGTACGGCCATTTTGGCTCAGAATGACTCTGGCATTGGTGCGAGCAATGCCGATCACTTGCGGTGCATAGCCACGCAGTGTCGGTGGCAACATCCGCTCATCACTGGAAAGTGATGCCCCCAGAAAACGAAATGAATCGAAAATACTGGAGCTGAGATAGGTTTGACCACCAATAAATTTAGCCCCTATCGCTGGGATAGCCCGAAATGCATACACTTGTGACCAGTCAAAATTACTGTAGTGCGAGCCTTCTGTTTCATTATTGATATATTGGTAATCAGCACGGATACGCCATGGCCCCATATTGGCGCCCGCAGTTCCGTAGCTGCTAAAATTAGTGCTACTACTACCACTTTTCGGCGCATAACGATTACCAAACAGGTTGTAATCCAATATAGCGCCGGGAATGCCATCATCCCATTGAGAAGGCGGCACCCAATTAGGATCACTGTAAGCTAACCATGCTTGTGGAATAGAGATAATTAAATATTGTTTTTCTTTATCGTAATTTGCCGTAATTTCTTCTTTTTGATCAATAGAGACACACTTGCCATCATTCCATAATGTCAGCGACTCACGCACAGCCGGAGCTAACCCTAGCAGATCAACTAAATCTGGAGACAGGCATAATTTAGTTAATTTCCCATCATCGACAGGTAAATAGGGTATCAGGTAGCGCTCAGGTAACAGCCGGCCATTAATCAGGACATCAAGCAGATAATCACCAGGAGGGGTATAATCATCAACCTCAAAACGAGACAGATCGATATTACTGCGATCTTTTGCATCGATAATATTGGTATTAAACTCTACTGCTGCAGCCATTCCAGGCAATAATAAACTCAAACCTGCCAATGTTAATATTTGCACCATTCGAAAGATCATTTCTTTTCTTCTAGATTTATATTGCATAAATAAATCACTGTCTTATGGCAAAGTATTAATAAAGGGGAGTATCCTCCCCTTAAATTGAAGCTACATACGCCGCTGTAACGTCAAATAAGCAGGGTATGACCCAAAGTAATTGGTGTTTCAGCAAAGCAGCAAACAAGTGCCGCTAACGCTGCTGCAACGCCAAGTACGAAGGGTAATTTTATTTATAGTTCAGCGCGTAAGTAGCCTGGGACACGATAGTACCGGTTGTTACAGGTGCGCCAGTTGCTTCAACGCGCGCTGCGAATACTATCTGATTCGGGCCAGTTACCAGATTAACATCAGCACCGGTATCACCCACTTTCAGCAATGCGCCGTTAGTGTCGATCAGACGAATACCTGCACCACCTGCGCTACCGGTGTTTGCCAGCAATGCTGGAGAGGTTGCATCAGAAACGCCGCCGAAAGTTACGGTAACTTTAGACATTGCAGGGTAAGTTACTGAACCTGCGGTTTGTTCAGTCAGATCGCAATCTTGCAGGTCAATGTTGTACTGAACGTTCTGAGAATATTTATTACCGGTTTCCAGTAATTTATTCGCTACCTGCCCCATATCTACGCTGATATCAGTAGAGTTCGGCGCGATAGAGCATGGTGCATTAATAACAGTACCGGTAAAATGAATACGGCCATTACCTTCATCTGCAGCAAATGCTTGGGAAATGAAAGCAGAAGACGCCAACGCAATAATCAATGCACTTTTCTTAAAATTAGACATATTAAAAAACCTTTATTTAGACACCATATTTAAAGAATACGCTGATGGAATGCCATCAACGGCTCACGTCATTACCGATGGCTATAACCACGATAAAATAAATAAAAAACATGAAAGTAAAAATGCAATAAGATGAAATCACAAAATGACACTAAAATTAAATTGTAGAAATGCATTCCAGAATAAAAATCCCAGAATTAAGTCTCGACATTTAAATTATAATCATCAAAGTGTAATTTATATTAAATAGTAACCGATACTTTATAAACTCCCATGTATTTATATTATCTGGCTGTTCTCGCCCCGACTGGACATGGGTAGGACTATACGCGATCTTTTTATCTAGTAAATACGAATTTATCGGCCAAATCGATCGTTATATATAATTTATTTGGTGTTTTATGCCATGTTTATGATCAAAACCCAGTTATTTATGCCAAATAGGCTTGACTAAGCAAGGTTATACTTCAAATATTTTTATAATATCAGCAATAAATCTTATCTGTGTTTATTCGACAAATCAGAGATATCAACAATGTTGAAGGAAAAATCCTACAAAATATAGGAATATATTCATACGCCATCAATAGAACTATTCTTTTAATTAATTCAAATTGTATATAATAAGCAATGAATACATTTTTAATGTCAAATTTTGTCGATAAAAAAGATGTTGGAAACCAAATGATATATATCCCGAGATTGCAAAATGCAGGCTAGCACAACTAATACACCAGCAAGTTGAAGCATAAGGGGTATAAACAAATGGTTAACTGGTCCCTTTTACACCCTATGATGGCCGGATTTGGCATTCCGCTCTAGTTAAAACCAGCCCATGATTGAGCTACATCCATACGGCGGAGGGCCGGAAATGACTAACAGCGCATTACTGATTATTGATGTTCAACAATCTTTCGAACATAAATCTTTTTGGCAGCAGCAAGACTTACCCGCCTTCTCGGCGGCACTGAATCTATTAATTACCGGCTGTAAACTGCGAGGAGTGGCACTGGTCGATGTTTTTCATGTCGCCCCAGAAGGGCCTTTCTCACTGGCGTCAGGCTATGTTAAACCAATGTCGCTGGTTTCCCATCAGGCAGATGTTACCGTACAAAAGCGGGTACATAACGCGCTGACTGATTCAGGTCTGGATCAGTGGCTAAAGGAAAGGCAGATAGATCATCTAATTATTGCCGGTATGCGTACTGAGCAATGCTGTGAAACCACCGCCCGTGTGGCATCGGATTTAGGTTATCAAGTGACCTTCGTGACTGAAGCTACGCTAACCTTCCCAATGATGCAGCCAAATGGTGTGGTATTGAGTAGCGAAGAATTAAAGCTGCGCACTGAAACCGTGTTAGTCGATCGGTTTGCCACCATCCGTACCGTTGCGAAAACACTGGATGCTCTGGATACTCGGCCGTCAGAGGTGGTTGCAGAAAAAACAGTAAACTGGCAGCCACAGCCTTATTTGCCACGAGATATCACCCCTGCTGACGTTAAATATCTTAAGCAGTGGCAGTTGAAGCGCTATGTTATTCGTTACTCGCAGGCCCAAGGTGACACACCATATTACGCCCCCGCTTATCAGTTAGTTGGGCAGTGGTTACCTGAAGAAGCAGAAACGGTGAACCGCCCAGGCATTGGTTTTGTGATTGAGCATCAGGGGAAAACACTGAATTACCTGATTGTTGGATGGTGGGACAATGAGAATGAATTGCGCGTGAAAGTCTGGGTACAAGAGCAGGGAGTGTGGCGTGCGGCACGGGATGAATCGTTCTGTGTGTGGGATTTGCAGGTTATGGCCTTTGAACGCGATGCTTTTGTTGCTACTTTGCTACAGCACACCCCGGATATTCCGGCTTATCTGAACCGTTATCTGACGGTAACTGTGGATTAACCATGCAACGAAATGTCTATTTCCTATTGCTTCCCGGCGTGCTGTCGCTGGATTTAACTGGCCCGGCTGAAACCTTACGGTTGGCAGGGTCATTTAATCTCTTCTATATCAGTCCATTGCCGCAAGTGACGGCTTCCACCGACATGGTGCTAGGCCAGTTACAACCACTGCCTGACAGCTTGCCAGAGGGCAGTTTACTGGTCGTGCCGGGAGTGAGCGACTCACGCCACTACTTTGCAACCGAAACGGCCGCAGTGGCCCGTCACTGGTTACAACAGCAAAAAATAGCCATTACACAGCAAAAAATAATCTTGGTTTGTGTCTGCTCCGGTGCATTACTGGCGGCACAAGCGGGGCTACTGGATGGCTACCAATGCACCACTCATCACAATGTACTTGAGCGATTACGTCAGCAGGCACCCGCCGCACAAACCAAAGAAAACCGTATCTTTGTTGAAGACCGTGGCGTGTATACCAGCGCCGGAATTACGGCGGGTATTGATCTCTCTTTGCATCTGATTAGCCGCTATTGCAGCCCACAAACTGCATTAGAAGTCGCACGGGAAATGGTGGTTTATTTTCGACGGTCTGGCGATGATCCGCAGCTTTCCCCCTGGTTACGTTACCGCAATCACCTGCATCCCGCCGTACACCGTGCGCAGGATGTGATGTCGGCAGAACCGGAAGCCGAATGGTCACTGCTTCAGGTCGCGCAGAAAGCACATGTCAGTAGCCGCCATTTAACACGATTATTCCGCGAACATGTCGGGATCAGTGTGCGTGAATTTCACGAACAATTGCGAGTCGCAGTGGCCGAAGTTCGCCTGCAAGAAGGGTTTAATCTGGAGAAAGCCGCACTGGCTGCCGGGTTCTCCTCCGGCCGCCAGCTTCGGCGCGCACAACAGCGTGGGCAGGTCGTGGTTAACTGACCAGACGCCGCCGGTCAATGCGCTGTAATCCCATGGATAGCAAAGTGCTCAGGGCGAGAGCCAGTGCGAAAACATAGAAAATATCCAGTATCGGATAACCCGTAAAATCGTAATGATGGGTGCGAATAAAGTGAATAATGAGCGCGTGGAAGCCGTAAATCGCCAATGAATGCCCGGCGAGCCAGCTTAGCCAGCCAATTTGCTGGTTCATGCAGTTTTTAAACCACACCAGCAGTGATACCGCCGCAACGAACACCAGCGGGCCACAATACATATAGAAAGTATCCGCAAAACTGCCATTAATCCGCGTCTGCTTTTCAGTTGAGATGGCAATAAATATTACGCTGGTGATAAACAGCAATGCCGCCCCCCAACTGATCACCCTGCCTTTGGTTTCCAACATTCCAATTGCCCGCCCCAACAGCGCGTACAGCAAGTAATAAAAAGTATCACCGTAGATATAGAGGTTGATTGGCAATAAATGGAAACCGCCAATCGAATATTTGCTGGCTTGGGGATTGGCTAGCACTGCCAGCAGTAAAATCACCACCGCCAGATAGCGGCCTGACACCGGTTTGACATTAATCAGTGGTGATACCAGATAAACCACGATAATGGCGTAGAAAAACCACAGATGATAAAACACCGGTTTTTGCAGGATATTCTGTAGTGAGCTCCAACCGTTGATCGGCGTCAGGATCGAAATATAAATCAGGGCAATCACACTGTAGAACAGCAGGCATAGCCCAATTCGGGTGAAGTGCTTTTGCTGTGCACTTTTTTCACCAAAAAACAGATAACCAGAGATCATAAAGAACAGGGGCACGCAGGCACGAGAAGCAGAATTGAGCAGATTGGCAATATCCCAGTTAGCCTCACCCACCTGAGCACCACTGGTGACGTAATAGGTTGTGGCATGGATCATGACCACCATAATGCAGGCCACCGCCCGCAAATTATCAATCCAGCCAATCTTATTGGTCATGCATACTCTCTATCACCTGTCAGCATACTAAAAGCGTTGATCTATTTACGGCATCAATAATCAGGTTGCAAACAATAACGTAAATTTAACGTATCCCCAAAATAATTGGCATTGCCATATTCCTCTATTGACGGCAAAATAACCGACCTGACGCGCTTTGAATGCACACCCTGCCTGAGCCGTATCCTTTTTTACGTTTATTATTAATAGCTTAATTTATGCAAACTTCATTTTCACCCGCGACACGTTTAGGTCGACGGGCGCTTTTATTCCCTCTTTGTTTAGTATTGTTCGAATTTGCCGCTTATATCGCTAACGATATGATCCAGCCAGGTATGCTCGCCGTAGTGGCTGATTTTAATGCCAGTATTGAGTGGGTTCCGACCTCTATGACTGCCTATCTGGCTGGCGGGATGTTCTTGCAATGGTTACTTGGGCCGTTGTCAGACCGCCGTGGGCGCCGCCCGGTAATGTTGTTCGGTGTCGCATTCTTTGTGGTGACATGCCTTGCCATCTTGCTGGTCAATAGTATCGAACAGTTCATCGCCATGCGCTTCCTGCAAGGGATCGGCTTATGCTTTATTGGTGCCGTCGGTTACGCCACTATTCAGGAATCATTTGAAGAAGCGGTCTGTATTAAAATTACCGCGTTAATGGCCAATGTCGCCTTGATTGCCCCATTACTCGGCCCTCTGGCGGGGGCCGCCTTGATTCATGTCGCTCCGTGGCAGGCAATGTTTGTGCTATTTGCCGTGCTGGGGGCCATTTCATTTGTGGGCTTATGGCGCGCCATGCCGGAAACCGCCGCTCTGAAAGGGGAGAAACTGTCAGTGGCAGCGATGTGGCATGACTATAAGCTGGTGCTCGCCAACCGCCGTTTCATGTGTGGTTCCCTGGCGTTAGGCTTTGCCAGCCTGCCATTGCTGGCGTGGATTGCGCAATCACCTGTCATTTTGATCAGCGGTGAGCAGCTATCCACTGTTGAATATGGTGTTTTGCAGGTGCCCATTTTCGGCGCACTGATTATTGGTAATCTGACACTGGCGAGATTGAGCGGCAAAACCAGTATTCCACGTCTTATCCGCTACGGTGCCGGTCCGATGATTATTGGCTTGCTGATTGCCGCAGGCTCAACGCTCTATTCATCCCATGCTTATCTGTGGATGACGGCAGGACTGAGCCTGTATGCCTTTGGTATTGGCTTGGCTAATGCCGGTTTGGTGCGGTTGACACTGTTCGCCAGTGATATCAGTAAAGGTACGGTATCTGCCGCCATGGGGATGATCAGTATGATGGTATTCACCTTCGGCATTGAGTTTGCCAAAATCGCTTACTTGTGGGGCAACAGCGGTATCTTTAACCTGTTCAATCTGATCAGTGGCTTGCTGTGGCTGGGCTTGGTGATGATATTTATTCGCCGTCAGCCGGAGGCGGTTACTGCGGAGTAGTTTTAAAGCGGGAGAGAAGCAGCGCTTTTCTCCCGCTAAATATTTTTGTTAGCGTAACTTTAAAGCTGAAAAGCTGTCACGCCATATAACTATCCTTGCGAATTAGGTTAGCGCCAAAAGCAGCACCCAACAATTAATACATCTCATGCGCTGGATATCGTAAAAATTACACATTAGGAGATGTATTAAGAAATAGCCCACTGTCACGCAACAAATGGTCGTTACCTCGGCGGCGAGTAAACCCACTGCGGTCAAAGAATTCAAGGATTTGAATCGCCAGTTTGCGGCCAACACCCAGTCTATCGCGGAAATCTGAGGCACAGGCGCTGCCCTGGCTGGCATCCAGCTCACGTACCAAATCAGCGAATTGCTCAATACGCTGGCTGCGATAGTAGCGATCAGGAACAATTGCTGTGATATAGCCCAGTTGTGCCGCTTTGCGCAATAGTGTGCGCATCTCACCTTCTTCAATCTGCATCTGTGCCACCAAATCGCGCACCCACCAAGGGTCATCGGCAAAATAGGATGCGACCTGCGGCCACTGAACCTGCTCCTCGGCAGTAAATGCCAGGCCATGAGCTGGCAGATGTAGCCAGCCACGGGTATTCTTTAGCGCCCCTTCAGCCAGCAGATCATCAATCAAACGGAATACCAGCCCTTCATCCAGCGTTGGCAACGCCATACGCCGCAAGCGCGCCCGCCCTAATCCTAACTGATCACCATGCTGTTGATGATACAGGCACAGGACATGTAATAAAGTTTGTTGCGCTTGCTGAGCATGAGGGCGAGAGAGTGCAATATCACCGGCGACAACACTATCGGTCTGTGCCAGTAAGTCCGACATATCGCGTTCGGTTAGCTGGCGCGCCCAACTGAAATCATCTAAAGAAATCGGCCCTTGAGCCAGATGTAAATCCAGCAATTCACGGTCAGAGGCTGCCTGGGCCAGCGCGGTTAACCAAGATAAATACGCAGGTTGCCGTTTGCCGCGTTTGGGGGCCGTCAGATGAATCACCCGAGCACCGCCCAAGGTCTTCTTCGCCGCAATATCACGCAGAATAAGACGATCGTTTTCAGCCAGCGATAGCGGGTTATCCAACAGCAGTTCAGCAAGTATCGGCTGGGGGTTCTCGTCGGTAGGTTGTGGATTGGTCAGCAGCGAAAAACGCCCGGTAATATGGCTGGCGGCATGATGCAGATGTAAAGGTTGCCAATGTTGGATCGGTGTATCAGCATCCACAATGACAAGTACCCGCTCCGTGGCCTGCGGCGGCTGTTGCCTTAATAGCCAGTCACCGCGGTTGATCTGTTGTTTGCTGATATCGCCACTGATATTCAGGGCGATACGCTGGCCAGCTTGCGCCTGTGATGTATTTTGATTTTGGGCATGGATACCACGCACCCGCACCGGACAGTCGCCGCCGGTGAGCCATAAGGTATCACCGAGTTCCACCTGACCTGCCAACGCCGTGCCCGTTACCACCAAGCCAGCCCCTTTCACACTGAATGCACGATCGATAGCCAGACGAAAGCGCCGCTGTAACCGGCTGTGCTGTGCATTTTGTTGGTGGTATTGCGCCAGATGTTCACGTAATTCGTTAATGCCACGCTCGGTCGCCGCCGCCGTCACGAACAAAGTGACTTGCTCTGCTTGCCAGCCCTGTGCCGCCAGCTCTGCCAGCACCTGCTGGCGAGCCTGTTCGATACGCTCATCATCAACCCGATCAGCTTTGGTCAGTGCCACGGTCAACGTGGGGCGACCGCTGAGGCGCAAAATCGCCAGATGCTCGCGGGTTTGTGCCATGACACCATCATCACAGGCAACCACCAGCAAAGCATGATCAATACCGCCCACGCCCGCCAACATATTGGCTAAAAACTTCTCATGGCCGGGGACATCGATAAAACCCATAACGCTGCCGTCGGGCTGGGGCCAATAGGCATAACCCAGATCAATGGTCATGCCGCGCTGTTTTTCTTCCGGCAGGCGATCCGCATTCACCCCGGTGATAGCCTGTAAGAGTGTCGTTTTGCCATGATCGACATGGCCTGCTGTTGCAATAATCATCGAGCCAATTCCCTGAGCAACGCCGCCTCATCCTCCAGGCAACGCAAATCGAGCCACAAACGCCCATCAGCCACGCGGCCAATAACCGGCTTAGCCAAACCGCGCCAACGCGCTGTTAGGGCTTCCAGAGCACTTCCACGCCCCTCTTTTGGTGCGAACGTTACCGCCCAACTGGCCAGACGGTCTACCGGTAGCGAACCGCTACCGATCTGCGACCAGCAAGGTTCTGCCGCCAGCGTGAAATCGGTGCCATAACGAGCGGTTAGGGCACCCAATACCCGTTGTGCACTCTCGGCGATAACCTGTGTTGGCCGGGTGAGTAACCTCATGGTTGGCAGCAACTCTGTCAACCGGTCTGGCTGCTGATAGAGACGCAAGGTGGCGTCCAGTGCGGCCAGCGTCATTTTATCGGCGCGTAACACCCGCTTAAGTGGGTGCTGCTGTAGCTGCTCAATCCACTGTTTTTTGCCAAGAATAATCCCGGCCTGTGGGCCACCCAGCAGTTTATCGCCCGAAAAGGTGACTAAATCGATACCCGCTGCAATCAATTGCTGTGGCATTGGTTCTGCTGGCAAACCATAGCGGGTCATATCCACCAACGAACCGCTGCCCAGATCGGTGGCGGTCGGGATGGAGAATTCATGGCCTAATGTTGCGAGTTGCGCTTCGGCAACCGAGGCGGTGAAACCTTCAATACTGTAATTGCTGGTATGCACTTTCATCAGCAGGCCAGTGTGTTCATTTATGGCTTGGCGGTAATCTTTAAGGTGCGTGCGATTAGTGGTACCCACTTCGACCAATTCACACCCCGCCTGTCGCATCACATCCGGGATACGAAAAGCACCACCAATCTCCACCAGCTCACCGCGAGAAACCACTACCTGTTTCCCCGCCGCCATTACCGTCAGCATGAGAAACACCGCAGCAGCATTGTTATTCACGATACAAGCATCTTCCGCACCGGTCAGCTCACACAGCAAATCGGCGATAGCCCGGTCACGATGGCCACGCCCGGCACCACTCAGAGAGTATTCCAGTGTTACCGCGCCACGCATCGCATCATTCACCGCAGCAATAGCTGATTCAGCCAATGGGGCACGGCCCAAGTTGGTATGCAATACGGTACCGGAAAGGTTAAAGACGGGTTTTAACGCGGATTGGCGGCTATGTAAACGCTGCTTTAATGCTGTTGGCCAGTCACTGCACCAATCAGCCAGTGAATGAAATTGGCGGATATATTCACGAGCCTCAACCTGCATTTGACGCAAAATATCGGTCAATAAAACAGGGCCATATTCAGCCACTAAAGGGGCAACATCTGGCTCGCGTAGCAGGCGATCTATTGCGGGTAACTGACTGTATAACTGATGGGGTTCTGCGCTCATACTCACTCAGGTAATAAGGTCGAAAGAGCGCCATAATAATGGTACGGCGCTCGGTCTGAGTAATTAGTGTAGCGCGATAGAATCAACCACGCCATTCACTAACGTTTGGTGTTGCTTGGTTTTTTCAGCGGCAGAGACCATCTGAATAAATACCACTTTCTTATCTAACACAGTAAAGATTGTAGTCGCTACCATCGGCGAATTTTGTATTTTTTGCTTGGTATCAAACAGGCGGAACTTATGGCCATCAACGGTGATGTCTTTTTGTCCGGTTTGTTTAATATTCTGGTACTGAGCACTGAACCCCTGCAATAACCCTTTGTTTAACGCATCAAGGGACAAATCACTGGTATCAAGCAATTCAACGCCCGGCGGGTTAGTCACCGCAGTGACGGCCATTTGTTTACCGGCAGCATCAATCAATAACAACGTTTGATTTTGCTCATTGTTTACGTCACCCGCCAATTTAGTTTGGTCAACAAATGATGTTGGTAATACAAAGGTAACCTTACCATCAAATAGACTAACCTGCTGCTGGTCAGCGGAAAGTTTAGCGGCTGGCGTGGTTGCTGCTGGCGGAGTTACTGCGGGTGTAGAGGCTACCGGAGCGGGCGCGGGTGTTGTAGCTGGGGTCGATGCAGGGGCGGCATTGTTGGTGCTTTCCTTGCTCTCCTTACTGTTATCACACGCGGCCAGACCACCTACCAACACCATCACTACCGTCAGTTTTGCGACTATCTTCAACATACAATAAATATCCTTATTTAAGTTAGCGTATCGCTCGGATGATGGAGTAGCGCCTGTCAATAAAACCAACAGTAGTTACAATGGCCATCACATGTGAGCGCGACCATTGTATAATAACCATACAAACTATACTTCTATTTTGTGACCCGGAAACCTATTCCCCTGGAAACAAGAATGGATTGATACTGCTGCGGGCGAATCCTTCACCTTCCATTTTGGCATCAAGAATAAGCGAGGCCAGATCATCAGCAACCGCTTCAACTTGTGGGTCTTTTTCCTGATAGAGAATTTTCAGGTAAGTGCCGCAATCACCACAACTTTCCGCTTTTACTGCCGCCAGTTCACTGTCCAGTGACCAGTAATTCAAATCACGGGTCTGTTCGCAGTTACTGCATTTGATTCGGACCACATGCCACTCACTTTCACACAAGTTGCAGTGCAGATAACGTAAACCGTTTTGGGTACCGATATGCACCACGCTGGAGACCGGAATACTGCCGCAGACTGGGCAGAACTGGCGATGTTCACCATATTCAGCTCGCGCCTTACCGGGGATCTGGCTGGCCATCTGCGCCCAATACAACGATAAAGCCGCCCAGATGAATGGCGCTTTTTCACTGCCGATTTGGGCAAACTCGCGGTTTAACAGCGCATCAGCATACAGTTCCAGCTCATGTACCGATGCCTTATCCAGATTATCCAATACGGCCACAATATGATCCGGGGCATCAGGGCGTAGTTCAGCAATCAGTGCTGACAGGAGCTTACGCCAATGTTCAGTGCGAGGAAAAACACTCAGATCCAGGGGCGGTTTACCGCTGGCAGCGGATTGCTCCAACTCAGCCTGCATATCCAACACCAGCGGATGGTCATGCAGCGCTTTTTGCTGCGCTTGGGTAATTTTAGCCGCAAAATCCAGATAATCGGACAACGGGTTATCCAGCGCAAGTTGCTGTAAACGTTCAGTGCGCCGGGTATACAGGCTTTTTAAATTCGCGAAAAGTAACGGCGGGATATTCCCCGCCGTTGTGCCTTTTTCGCTTTGTTTTCCTAGTTGATCTTTAGGGACAATGCGAATACTCATCAGGGTTTCTCTTCCTGTTTTTTCTGACGCTGACTTTTGGCGTTAACCTCACGGTACCAGCGCGGATGGTGCTTTTTCGCCCACGCCGCCGGTACCCAGCCTTCTACCATCGCGGTAATGGTGCCCTTAACCCACAGGGCAGCATAAACGTGCACCATAATCACGATAATTAACCCGACCGCCGCCAGCGAATGCACCAGCAGTGCCAGGCGAATCAGCGGGATCGGGAAGGAAGGCGCAAAATAAGGCCGCCAGATAACAACACCACTGGCCAACAACAACACCAGACTGATAATAGCAGCCCAGAATACGCACTTCTGACCGAAATTATAGCGCCCCGTGTCGCCGACTTCCTCATTCATGGCGATTTTATGGATATTTTTAGCCCATTCCAGGTCTTCCTTATTGATCAGATTATGTTTCCAGTAACGGAAAAACATGATCAGGAAGGCGGCGAACATAATCACCCCGGCAAAGGGGTGAAGGATGCGTGCCAACTGCGGCGTACCAAAAATATTCATCAGCCAGTTAAATGACGGGAAGAAGAACCCCAAACCACTGATAGCGGCCAGTATAAAGCAGAAGGCCACTATCCAGTGGTTGATGCGCTCCGGCGCGCTGTAGCGCTGGATGCGTTTTTCTTTTTTCATTTGGGCGTCTCCCCGTCGTCTGAGTGCTCAGCGGTGGTCTGCTCCGGTGGCGGCAATGACGTGTCAGCAGGTGTTGAATCCGGCTTATCGTCTTCGTCCTCCTCTTCTTCAACCCGGTTCGGGCCGACACCCACATAATGGAAGATACTGGCCGCAAAGGTTGCAGCGAAGCCCACCGCTGCCAGTGGTTTCCAGATCCCCTTCCAGAAGGTGACTGTCGGACTGATGGTCGGGTTCTCCGGCAGACCATGATAGAGCTGCGGTTTATCCGCATGATGCAGTACATACATCACATGGGTACCCCCCACGCCAGCGGGGTCATATAACCCTGCGTTATCAAAGCCACGAGTTTTCAACTCAGCAACCCGGCCCGCAGCGACTTCTTTCATCGACTCTTTGGTGCCAAAGTGAATCGCTCCGGTCGGGCAGGTTTTCACACAGGCAGGTTCCTGGCCAACACCAACGCGATCGACGCACAAGGTACATTTATACACCCGGTTGTCATCTTTGTTCATGCGCGGCACATCGAACGGGCAACCGGCGATGCAGTAACCACAGCCGATACAGTGTTCTGACTGGAAATCGACGATACCATTGGCATACTGAATGATTGCCCCTTCCGACGGACATGCCTTCAGGCAGCCGGGGTCAGCACAATGCATGCAGCCATCCTTACGGATCAGCCACTCCAGCTTGCCGCTCTCTTCATCTTCAACTTCAGAAAAACGCATCACCGTCCATGATTTAGCGGTCAGATCTGCGGGGTTATCGTACACCCCGACGTTATGACCGACTTCATCACGGATATCATTCCACTCCGAACACGCCACCTGACAGGCTTTACAACCGATACAGGTGGTGACGTCGATAAGCTTGGCCACCTCTTGCTGGTGGTTACGATCCTGTGGCGGCGGCGTAAGGGAGTTGGTGCCGGAGCGCCGTATAATGTCTTGGGTTTGCAGTGACATAGGTTCTCTCCGTTACACCTTTTCCACGTTGACCAGAAACGCCTTGAACTCTGGCGTTTGCGTATTGGCATCACCGACAAACGGTGTCAGGGTATTGGCCAGGAAGCCTTTTTTCGCCACCCCTTCGTATCCCCAGTGGATCGGGATACCAATAGTGTCAACTTCCTGCCCATGAACATTCAGCGTACGAATACGTTTGGTCACCACCGCCTTGGCCTTGATATAGCCACGGTTGGAACTGACTTTCACGGTATCGCCCTGCTTAATGCCCTTTTTCGCTGCCAGTTTTTCGCCAATTTCCACAAACTGTTCTGGCTGTGCGATAGCATTGAGCAGCACATGCTTAGTCCAGTAGTGGAAATGCTCGGTCAGACGATAAGTGGTACCGACATACGGGAACTGCTCATGAGAACCCATTGCGGCCAAATCGTCTTTAAACACGCGCGCGGCCGGGTTGGATATCACATTCGGGTGCAGCGGGTTGGTGCCCAACGGCGTTTCAAATGGCTCATAATGTTCCGGGAACGGTCCTTCTGCCATTTTGTCGATGGCAAACAGGCGGCCCATGCCCTCTGGCTGCATGATAAACGGCCCGACATCGCTACCCGGTGCCGCGGCACTGTAATCTGGGATATCAACGCCACCCCATTTGGTGCCATCCCACTCCAGCAACTGGCGTTTCGGATCCCACGGTTTACCTTGTGGGTCAGCAGAGGCACGGTTGTATAGAATGCGGCGGTTAAGCGGCCATGCCCACGCCCAGCCCAGTGTATTGCCAAGGCCGGATGGGTCAGCGTTATCACGGCGTGCCATCTGGTTACCGGCCGGTGTCCAACTACCGGCAAAGATCCAGCATCCACTGGCGGTAGTACCATCATCACGCAGATGAGCGAAGGTACTGAGCTGCTCGCCTTTTTTGACCAGCACTTTGCCGTCAGCATCGGTGATATCAGCCAGTGCTTTACCATTGCTTTCCTGTGCCACTTCTTCTGGCTCTGGATTGTCTGGCGTCAGATAATCCCAGGTCATATTGAGCACCTGTTCTGGCACTGCACCACCGTCCCGATGGTACATGTCACGCAGACGACTAAAGATACCTGCCAAAATGGCACCATCGTTCAATGCTTCGCCCGGTGAATCAGCACCTTTCCAGTGCCATTGCAGCCAGCGGCTGGAGTTAACAATTGAACCGTTTTCTTCAGCAAAACAACTGGATGGCAAGCGGAACACCTCGGTTTGAATTTTCGATGGACTGACATCGTTAAATTCACCGTGGTTTTGCCAGAAATTCGCGGTTTCAGTATTGAGCGGGTCAATAGTTACCAGGAATTTCAGTTTCGACAGTGATGCTACTACTTTGTTTTTGTTCGGGAACGACGCGACTGGGTTAAAGCCCTGGCAAATATAGCCATTCACTTTACCCTGCGACATCATCTCGAAATACTGTAATACGTCATAGCCTTTATCCCACTTCGGCAACCAGTCGTAGCCCCAGCCGTTCTCTTTCTGGGCTTTATCACCGTAGAAACTTTTCATCAAACTGACGAAGAATTTCGGGTAATTGCTCCAGTAGTTAACCTGGCCCGGCAACAGGGTTTTCGGCGTGTTGGCCTTCAGATAAGTGTCAATATCCGGCTGTTTTTCTGACGGCAGATTCAGGTAGCCCGGCAAGCTTTGTGACAGCAAACCCAGGTCAGTTAAACCCTGAATATTAGAGTGACCGCGCAAGGCGTTAATACCGCCCCCCGCCATGCCCATATTGCCCAGTAACAACTGGATCATCGCCATGGTACGGATGTTCTGCGCGCCAACCGAGTGTTGTGTCCAGCCCAGCGCATACAGGAATGTGGCGGTTTTATTGGACACACTGGTTTCGGCGAGATATTCGCAAACCTGCAAGAAATCTTCTTTTGGCGTACCGCAAATATTGGAGACCACCTCTGGCGTGTAACGGCTGACGTGTTCTTTCAGCAAGTTCCACACACAGCGCGGGTCTTGCAGCGTGACATCGCGTTTGGCAAAGCCGTTTTCATCCAACTGGTAATTCCAGGTGGTTTTGTCGTATTTGCGATTTTCGGCGTCATAGCCACTGAACAGGCCGTCATCAAAGGTAAAGTCTTCCCGCACCAGCAAGCTGGCGTTGGTATAAGCTTCGACGTATTCGCGGTTAATTTTGTTGTTGGTCATCAGATACAACAACACGCCGGATAGGAACGCGATATCGCTACCTGAGCGGATTGGCGTATAGAAGTCCGCCACCGATGCAGTACGAGTAAAGCGTGGGTCTATCACCAGCAACTTAGCATTGTTGTGGATTTTGGCTTCCATCGCCCAGCGGAACCCCACCGGATGCGCTTCTGCCGCATTACCGCCCATGACGATAATTAAGTCTGCGTTCTTGATGTCAACCCAGTGGTTGGTCATCGCACCGCGACCAAATGTTGGAGCAAGACTTGCTACCGTTGGTCCGTGTCAGACACGTGCTTGGTTGTCTACGGCAAGCATGCCGAGAGCGCGACTAAATTTCTGGGTCAGATAACCCGTTTCGTTACTGGATGCCGAGGCACACAGCATACCGGTACTCAGCCAACGGTTGACGGTAACACCGGCGTCGTTGGTCTTAATGAAGTTAGCGTCCCGGTCTTCTTTCATCAGCTTGGCAATGCGGTCAAATGCATCATTCCAAGTGATTCGCTGCCATTTATCTGAACCCGGAGCACGGTATTCAGGATATTTCAGGCGGCTTTCGCTATGGATAAAATCCACCAGCCCTGCACCTTTCGGGCACAGCGCGCCACGGTTTACCGGATGGTCCGGGTCCCCTTCGATATGGAAAATACTCTCTTTGGCGTTTTTTGCGCCGTCACCGAGGCTATACATCAAAAGCCCGCAACCAACGGAGCAATATGTACAGGTATTCCGCGTCTCACGGGCGCGCAGCAATTTGTAATTGCGCGTTTCCGCCAGCGCCACTGACGGCGTAAAGCCGAGTGCCGCGACCGTGGTTCCTGCCATACCGCCAGCGCAGATCTTAAAGAACTGCCTTCTGCTGACCTGCATGGGTCTCTCCTTCGTTCATTGTCACATTATTTCAGTTCACACTTCCCTCAACGAAACCGGAAGCGCTAAAATCGCTTACGCGATATCACCTTTATCGGTGTGGGATACATTCTTCTGGAAATAGAATTATACCCATACCATTCTTAATGTGAATGTTACCACATTGTGATTATGGGTTATAACTTTCAGGGCCGCATAGTGAGCCAGATCAAACCTTCAACAATTGACCTCTCCACCGGAATCTGCGGTGCAAAACAACTTAACGTGCTACAGCGCCATCAAATGGCCGAGCCGCAATTGGATTGGCTGGCGGAGGAAGTGCCGGTAGCGCTGGTCTACAACGGCATTTCCCATGTGGTGATGATGGCAACCCCGAAAGATCTGGCAGCATTCGCGCTAGGTTTTTCGTTGTCAGAAGGCATTATTAGCGCCCCACAAGATATCTACGCCATTGATGTGACACCAGGCTGTAATGGCATAGAAGTTAACATTGAGTTATCCAGCCGTCGCTTTGCCGGTTTAAAAGAGCGCCGCCGGGCTATGGCCGGCCGCACCGGATGTGGGGTCTGTGGTATTGAACAGCTTGATGATATTTTTCGCCCCATCACCCCTCTGCCTTTCACTCAGACCTTTAATTTGAATCAACTCGATAACGCACTGGCACAACTCAAGCAGGTACAAACTGTGGGTCAGTTGACGGGTTGCACTCATGCTGCGGCCTGGATTAATCCGAAAGGTGAATTGTTGGGTGGTTGTGAAGATGTGGGCCGCCATGTCGCACTGGATAAGCTGCTGGGGATACGGGCCAAACAGCCGTGGCAGCAAGGTGCTGTGCTGGTTTCCAGCCGTGCTAGCTATGAGATGGTGCAGAAAACCGCAATGTGCGGTGCAGAGATTTTATTTGCTGTTTCTGCTGCAACAACCTTAGCGGTTGAAGTTGCCGAGCGCTGTAATCTGACGCTGGTTGGCTTCAGTAAACCCGGTAGAGCAACGGTTTACACCCATCCGCAGCGGATTAGCGAATAGAAAGACCATACAATTAGTACGGCATTGATAATCATTTTCAATATCATTTAATTAACTATAATGATCCGAATGCTTACGCGGCGCTTACTTTTTTTGCGCCGCCCTACACTACGGAGACGATGATTATGAGTTACTCACTGCCATCCCTGCCTTATGCTTATGACGCCCTGGAACCCCACTTCGATAAGCAGACGATGGAAATCCATCACACCAAACACCACCAGACCTATGTTAACAATGCAAACACGGTGTTGGAGAGCTTCCCTGAGCTGGCTAAATTCAGCGTTGAAGACCTGATCAAAGATCTGGACAAAGTTCCTGCTGAAAAACGCACTTTTATGCGTAACAACGCCGGCGGCCACGCTAACCACAGCCTGTTCTGGAAAGGGCTGAAACTGGACACAACCCTGAAGGGTGATCTGAAAGCCGCTATTGAGCGCGATTTCGGCAGCGTAGATAGCTTCAAAGAGAAATTTGAAGCTGCTGCGGCAACCCGTTTCGGTTCTGGCTGGGCTTGGCTGGTTCTGAAAGACGACGGCAAGCTGGCGGTTGTATCTACTGCTAACCAAGATAGCCCACTGATGGGCGAAGCAGTTTCTGGCGCATCAGGCTTCCCAATTATTGGCCTGGATGTGTGGGAACACGCTTACTATCTGAAATTCCAAAACCGCCGCCCAGACTACATCAAAGCATTCTGGAACGTGGTTAACTGGGACGAAGCAGCAGCGCGTTTCACTCAAGCCAAATAAGCCGCATAAACCGTATGTTGCATATCCAAAGAACGTGGAGTTGCAGCTAACAACCCTGTAGCTTCAAGTCCGAAGGATACATGCCAGCAAGGTCATCTTGCTGGCATTTTTATTGCTAAAGTTTAGCCAATTTCTGCCGATAGATTGTCCAAGAAGGGCGTTGGTATTCATGGATATAAAGCTCATGAACTATACCCTAAATAATTCGAGTTGCAGGAAGGCAGCCAACGCACATGCAACTTGAAGTATGACGGGTATATCGTTTGGGATAAGTACTCTTGCCAAGGCTACCCCACATACCACCAACTCCCCAAAATCTTCTAATAACTAGACCTCCCCAAACTCACCTACGCTGATTGATTTGCATCAGAGACACCGCATAACGGAGAAGAACATGGCAGTATTTAGCAACGTTTTTGGCAGCTTTGAAAATATGAAAGTCGGTAAAAAGCTGGGATTAAGCTTTTTCCTGATGTTGTTGCTGGTCGGGATCATCGCCGGTACCACCGCTTATCATTTCTCCGTGATTGAAGATCATGCTTATAAAGTTGACCTGAGTTACAAAGTTAACGATGAATCCAATCAGGCAAAATATAATCGCGCATTATATGAACGTACCTACTCTCTGCAATACATCAAAGAAAATTCTCAACATATCAATAATATAAAAAATCTTCTGACCCAGAGCGAAAGTCTTAGTTGGTCGGCAGATAACCGCAAAACCATTAGCAGTATTTCCGATGTGGTAGAGGAGTATCTGCAGCAGCAGAGTAACTTCGTCAATGCCGTAGCCCATAAAGATGATGTGCGCAAAAGCTGGAATATTTCTGAAACCCAGAAGAACCTCAACGAGCTGCAACAAAGCCTACTTAATGAAGGGGCAGATACCAATACCCAAATCCTGCTAGCAGAGATGAACCAGAAGTTGATGACCGTACGCTACAACGCACGCGGCTTATTGCTGGATCGCAACCAGGATGCAGAGTCCTCGCTGATTACCTCAATCAATATCGCTAATAGTGCCGCAAATGCTTTTATGCCGGTGCTATCGGCCGAACAGCAAAAGCTGCTGGCTCCGGTTATCTCCAGCCTGAGTACCTATAAAGATAACGTACTGGCCTATTTACCGGCTTATCAGCAAGAGCTGGAGACCGGTAAAGTGATGGAGTCGAATGCCAACGAATTGAATAAACTGGCCACCCATCTGTTCACCCAAGAGCTGCAAGGGACCCACGCAGAAATCAATAATGCGCAATTGCAGTTAACTATTGCTGCCATTGCCGCACTGCTGTTTGGTCTATTGATTTCATGGCGCATGACCCGCCAGATCACGGTACCACTGCGCACCACACTGGCGATGGCAGAGCGCATTGCTACCGGTGATTTAACTGCGGCGACAACATCAAACCGTACCGATGAGTTGGGCCTGTTGATGAATGCCGTCGCCCGGATGAATGAAAACCTGCGCGCCATGATTGATGAGATCCGCATTGGTGTCAGTCAGGTGTCTCATGCCTCCGGCGAAATTGCTGCCGGTAATACCGATTTATCTTCCCGCACCGAACAGCAGGCTGCGGCTGTAGAGGAAACCGCTGCCAGCATGGAGCAGTTGAATGCCACGGTTAAGCAGAATGCCGATAATGCCCACCATGCTAATCAACTGGCAACCGAGGCATCACAAACCGCACAACAGGGCGGTAAGCTGGTTAACGATGTGGTGCGCACCATGAACGATATCTCCGGTAGCTCCAAACGTATCTCTGAGATTACTTCAGTCATTAACAGTATTGCTTTCCAGACCAATATCTTGGCCTTGAATGCTGCGGTTGAAGCCGCCCGCGCCGGCGAGCAAGGCCGTGGTTTTGCCGTTGTCGCCAGCGAAGTTCGCAATTTGGCACAACGCAGTGCACAAGCGGCGAAAGAAATTGAAGGCTTGATTGGCGAGTCAGTGACTCAGGTAAATGCCGGAACCACGTTGGTGCAAAATGCCGGGCAAACGATGGAGAATATTGTCCGCTCAGTGACCCATGTGCGCGATATTATGGCGGAAATTGCCTCAGCATCCGATGAGCAGAGCCGTGGTATCACGCAGGTTAGCCAGGCTATCTCTGAAATGGACAGCACCACTCAGCAGAATGCGGCCCTGGTGGAAGAGTCTGCCGCCGCCGCCGACTCACTGGCTGAACAAGCCATTTTACTGGCACAGGCCGTCGCCGTGTTCCGCCTATCCGATGCAGAGGCAGAATCGGCACAGAAAAACGTCGGTGCATCCGTGGCACCTAAAAGTACCCCAACACCTCGCTCTGGCACAGAAAGCAGTCGCACCACTCAGCACGATAATTGGGAAACCTTCTGATTATCCGCTAAACCGCGTTACCCGGCAGGAGTAGCCAATGCGGTTACTCCTGCCTATCTCGTCGTTTCGCTCAATCCTATCGATAACCTCTTTTACCTTGGAACCCTGCGGTCAGGCAGGGTATTCTGATTCTCCCTTCCCAACGCAGACAAGGAGAGCAGATGAAGTATCCTCAGGTTTATATCGGTAAAATCGAGCCTTATAACGGCAGTTCCCCGAGCGCGATTGGTAAACGTCAGGTTCAGGGTGGCATCATGCTCACGACGCTGGGATTGGAAGGGGATGAACAAGCCGAGACCCGCTTTCACGGTGGGCCGGACCGCGCCTTATGCCATTATCCACGAGAACACTACTCCCACTGGATAGAGCGATTCCCTGCACAGGAAGATATTTTCGCAGCACCAGCCTATGGCGAAAATATCTCAACCCTCGGCATGACGGAACAAAATGTCTATATGGGGGATATCTACCGCTGGGGAGGGGCAATCATTCAGGTGACTCAACCGCGTTCACCTTGTTACAAGCTCAACTTCCATTTCGCTATCGAGGAAATGTCGGCACTGATGCAGCAGACCGGTTATTGCGGCTGGCTGTATCGCGTAATTTCCACCGGTATTGTTAGTGAGGGCCATGCATTAGAGCTGTTGGCGCGCACCAGTGATATCTCGGTGGCAGAAGCGATTGCCATCGCCTGGCATATGCCTTTCGATAAAGAACAGTATCACCGCTTGCTGGCTGTATCAGGATTATCCACCAGTTGGAGTAAAACTATGCTAACGCGTCTTTCGCAAGGAAAGATCGAGGATTTCAATCGGCGGTTATTAGGTTCTTGATGTATTAATTATCAAATAATACAACACACGATCTTGCCAAGGACGGCAAGTTATATGAAAGAGCAGTAATTAAATAGGTAATTTTAATCACCACCTTGAATATATGATTGGGTTGTATTTGTAAATTTTATTAGAAATGATGATTATTTACTCCAATCCTCAATTCGCAGCTTTTTAACTCTTTCAAACTCTCTAATGTTATTAGTCACTAATATTGCTCCAGCCGAAATTGCGTGTCCGGCTATTGCTGCATCATTTCCGCCAATTGGCGTACCCTGCTTTGCCAGCTCAACTTTAATATTAGTGGTAGCATCTACAGCCGCTGCATCCCACGACAAGATAGCATCTAATCGTTTCACAAATTCATCTACTAAATAGTTATGTTTCGGTGATGCTTTCTTACCAATTGCACCAAACCGCATTTCTGAGTATGTAATGGCTGAAACGACTATTTTATTCTGATGCTCAATACACTGTTGTAATTTTATAATTAATTCAGCAGGGCGTTCCCGCATAATAAAAGAGCAAATATTCGTATCGAGCATATATATTCTTTTCATCATAATTCGAAGCGTCCCTCTTCGATAACGTCTTGTCTTTCCGTAAGAAAATCGTTATCCGCTTTATCTTCATCCATGAATGATACCCATGTAGGGCGGATAGGTCTTAAAATGATATTATCGCCATCTTTGAGTATTTCCAGTTCGGTGACACCCGCAAAGTCCATATCTTTTGGTAAACGTATTGCCCGATTTTGGCCATTTTTGAAAATAGAGACTGTTCTCATATTTTTACTCCTGATAATCGTGTCACTAAAGACACTAGCATATGCTTAGCATATGTCAAGAGAGATGAAAACCCACAACAAACCGGGTAGCGGCCATGCCACACACCCGGTTATTTCGAAAGTCGCAATTAGAACGCTTTTTTCGCGTAGCCGGTCACTTCTTTCAAGCCCATCTCACGGCCTAATGCCGTCATTGGGTGTACCACCACAATACCGCGTACCGCTTTCTTCAGCGTGCCCATATCCGCCTGCTCTTTTTTAGTAATAGCACGGCTGAACGGCAGTTGAGCTAGCTTTTGTGCTTCAGCACTCAGGTTTTTAACCCGCACTTCTTTCAGGCGCTGAATTTCAGCCGCCAGTTTCTCTTTTTCTTTCATATGCTGCGCGATCAAATCCATATTACCCTGTTGGATCACGGTAGGGTCTTTGTGGTTCAACGCATCCAGCATATCGCTTAGACGTTTGATTTCTGCATGTTCTTTCATAGTATTGGCCCGTACATGCCACTGATGGGCACGATATTTCGCTAAAGTTGGGGATAGGATAGCACTGATTGTGCATCAAGATAGAGAGTGTATCAGGATGCGTGCTTTTCAGCAGCAGCCTCCTGTATTGGTTGCCACTGCATGCCGGCCGGTAGGCTGCTAATTTCACAAGCAACCTCCCCGAGCCTGACCAAAGCTTGGGTATAGTGGTGGTTGAACGGATAACAGCACGAGAGGCGAAAAGCATTACGATAGCGGCCACTCGGCGAGTAAAGCGTACCGGGGGTCAGGCATATCTGTTCTTGTAGCAATTGATGAAATAGCGCCACGGTATCGACACAAGCAGGGAACTCGACCCAGAAAACAAAACCCCCTGCTGGTTGGGTCACTTTGGTCCCACGAGGGAAGTACTGTGCAATGAGTTGCTGCGCCTGCTGTACTTGTTGCGCATAACGGCGCCGTAGCCCGCGCAGGTGGTGGTCGTAACCGCCAGACTCCAGAAACAGTGCCAGTGTTTCTGATAATAACGCCGGTTCCGCCATCGACGACACCGCTTTGAGCTTATGTAATGCCTCAGCGAAGCGGCCACCATCAATCCAGCCGATACGGAAGTCCGGGGCCAGTGTTTTGGTGAAGCTGGAACAGAACAGCACCCAACCGTCGCGGTCAAAGGCTTTTACCGCTGGGGACAAAGTAGAACCGAATTGTATTTCTGCATATAAGCCATCTTCTATCAGCGGCACCTGATGATCGTTCATCAACTGTGCCAGGCGCTTTTTCGCCGCCAGTGGCATCGTAAAACCTAACGGATTCTGCACCGTTGGCATAGCGATCAATGCATTCAACCGCCCCTCCTGAAGCAGTAACTCCAACACATCCAACGATAAACCTTGCTGTGGATCGGTTGGAATCTCCACGGCTTTCAGGCCAAGACTGGCAAGTAATGGCATCAGATAGAAATAGGTTGGCGATTCCAGCCCGACACAATCACCCGGCTTGGTGGTGACCCGCAACGCTAACTGCAACGCCTCCATACAACCATGCGTAATAGTGATATCTGCCGGATTAGCCAGCATCCCTAGGGTCATGGCGCGGCGGGCGATTTGCTGACGCAGGCGCTGGCATCCTGGTGGCAACGCGTACTGACTGATTAACTGCGGCTCACGACGCAATAGTGATGCCATGATGCGGCCCAACTTGGCGCTGGGGTAAAAATCCGCCGTTTGTGGACAGGCGAGCGAGATATTGGTAAAGCGAGGGTTTTGTTGTGCGGCAAATACCGTATCAATTAAATCCAGCACCTCATTTACCGGTTTGCCGACTGTCGCTGTTGGCACCACCGCCGTTGACGGACTACAAACATAAAACCCTGACTGCGGACGCGCTTCAATCAAGCCTCGATCCTCCAGCGTACGGTAAGCTGCCACCACCGTATTGATACTCACCTGATGGTTTTTGGCGTAACCGCGCACTGATGGCAGGCGGCTACCCGCCAGCAAACTGCCTTTCTTAATGGCCTGCGCCAGATTGTCAGCCACTTGCAAGTAGCGAATTTCATTCATAACAACGGGCATGGTGACAGTTCTCCGCAGGTTCAATGGGTACAGTTAAATCTTATACAAACTGTACCCACAACAATAGATAACTTCTGCTTCTGACGCCATAGCGGATTGCTGTTTATGCTGAATCTCTCGATAACATCAATAATATAATACCCACAGTAATTGGAGTTGCAGGTAGGCAACAAGCTTACTCACCCGTGCAGCTTCAAGTACGAAAGGGGAGGATATCCCATGCTAGACAGTGCTTTCATCAGTTACGTTACCGTTATGTCGATCACTCCAGGCCCAAATAACCTGTTATTAGCTGCATCTGGTGTCAATTTTGGCTTACGTCGTACCTTCCCAATGATGTTGGGGATTACCTTTGGCTGCGCGTTGCAATGTGCATTAATGACCACATTGTTGGCATTAATTCTCAGTTGGCTGGGGGTAATTCGCTTGCCACTGGTGACGCTGGGATGTGCATATTTATTCTGGTTATCGTGGAAAATTTTTAATTCCGGTAGCCCGAAGTCAAGAGATGGCCAGCAACCAATGGGGTTTATCCAGGGGGCTTTATTCCAGGCCATTAATCCAAAGGCTTGGCTGATGGCTATGAATGTCGCCATCTTATTTACACCACGTGAAGGTGCTACGCTGAGCCATACCCTACTGATTGTTAGTGGTTTTGCTCTGTTAAATCTGCCTTGTGTGGCCGTTTGGGCGGTGATGGGGGATCAGTTACGCCATGCGTTACGGGTTAACTGGAAACTACGATTATTCAATGGAGTGATGGGGGGCTTGATGGCAATAACAGCATTGTGGCTGTTAGTTGACGAATGGCTCAGTGTGTTGCCGTAACTCAGGCATGACCGAGTGGTGACAGCTTGGAAACCTGTTTTAAGCTGATGCGGGAGAGCAATTCTGTAATCGAGAGCACCATGGTGGAACGCACCATTTGCTGATAACGCTGGCGTTGCATGGCAATCAGCGACGCGTCTGCTTCATCCGGGCGCAGGAAAGTGGGCACTGGCGGCAATTCAGCCACACAATGTAATTCACCAAATGGCCCGAGGATTTCGTCATCAGTAAAGCGATACTCGGTGCCATCATGGTTTAACTCCTCACGAAGCGCCATCAATAGCTCAGCATCTTCGTATTCATGACGGGTGATCACACCCAAGGCATAAACCAACTTTAGTCGCACAGATAGCTCACCAAGCGGCCCATCGCCAACCAGCAATGGCTCCACGGCATATTTCACCGCATAGTCATCTTTACGAAAAACCTGCACCACGAGAATATTCAGCGCTTCTGCCAATAATTCGACAGCAGCCATCAGGAAACTCCGAACGGTCTTGCCTGCGTTCAGATGCTCAAGTACCCGATTCTCAAATGCCTGTGTTTTTTCAATCATCGCTTGTCACTGAGGTGGTTTCAGAATATCGGGCTACGAAAAGATAAATACCGCGCAATCTGACACGGTATTTATCCCCGTCATACTTCAAGCCGCATGTGCGTTGGCTACGTTCAATAACCCGAATCACTTGACTGCGTAAGCTCATCGGGATTAATGAGCCTCATCCTGGAGGCTCACCCTACGGGCTAGCATAAATGCTGTACAAATCGGTTCCCGACCGATTTGTATCTCGCTTGTCGCCTTCCCGCAACTCGAATTATTTAGGGTATATCACCTAACGCAAACTCATTTTGTTCATCACAAAATTAGTGCGTCAGCTTGTCCTGCATGGCGTTATACACACTCACCGCCTGTTCGACAACCTCGCCATCAGCGGGTAAGCCTGAAATTTGCGCCAAAGCAGCTTTCGGCCCCAATTTCGCCAGTAATTCAACCAACTCCTGAGCTTGTGAGTCTTGCTCACTGCGATAACTCATGGCCGCCGCAATACCGGTTACCAGATTGGTGTGTGGCAGTTGATACTCAAGTGTACCCAATAGCGGTTTGATCAATCGATCACCGGCACTCAGTTTACGCAGTGGCTGACGGCCAACACGTTCAACATCGTCATGCAGGTAAGGGTTCTCAAAACGGGAGATGATTTTATTGATATAAGCGGCATGTTTTTGTGGATCAAAAGCATAGCGTTTAATCAGCACTGCACCGCTCTCTTCCATCGCGCCTTTCACTGTCTGGCGTACTGCTGGGTCCAGAATGGCATCACGGATGGTTTGATGGCCGGCCAGTTGCCCCAGATAGGCCGTTATCGCATGACCGGTGTTCAGGGTGAAGAGTTTACGCTCCACAAACGCCATTAGGTTGTCGGTCAACTCCATACCTGCGATTTCCGGTGGCTGCCCTTTGAACTGGGTACCATCAACAATCCACTCACTGAAGGTCTCTACCGTCACTGCCAGAATATCTGTACTGCCCGCTTCTGATGGCGGCACAATACGGTCTACCGCGGAATCGACGAAACCGACATGTTGCTCAACCCACGCTTGTTCACTTTCCGGTAACGCAGCGAAGACATGCTGTTTTAACTGGCTGGTACCGCGCACCATATTCTCACAGGCGATAATATTCAGCGGACGAGTATTACCTTGTTGATGACGAGCGACTAAGCCTTGTGCCACGGTGCCGGCAATACGTGCCAGAATCTGCGGTCCAACAGCGGTGGTGACAATATCGGCATCAGCAATCAGCGCCACCACGTCTGGGCTACTACTGTTTACTGCACTCACGTTTTTGACTTCTTCAACCCGCGCCTGCTCACCAACCACATTGACCTGATAACTTTTACGTTTATTCAGTTCGTCCAGCAGCGGCTGGTTAACATCTGCGAAGGTCAGTTGCGCACCGGCATCAGCAAGAAGTTTACCAATGAAGCCCCGGCCAATGTTACCTGCGCCAAAATGTAATGCTTTCATATTCGTTACCTTTTGCTGTAGAAGGGCCGTTTCTCCCAACGGCCCTATTCAGTTATTGCTGGGTTACTTTTTGCCACCCAATAAGTCCAATACTTCCTGCACGCTGGTAGTTTTACTTAAGCGCTCAATCACCGACTCATCATCCAGCGCATTCGTCAGGCTGGTAATAACATGAATATGCTCATTATTACGGGCCGCGATACCAATCACCAAACGCGCCACTTCATCTTCTTCGTCACCAAAGCGCACGCCGTCAGGGTATTGGCAGAATACTACACCGGTTTTCAACACACGGTCTTTCGCTTCAATGGTACCGTGTGGTACCGCGATAGATTCGCCCAGATAGGTGGAGGTCAGTTTTTCACGTTCCAACATCGCTTCAACATATTCCGGCTCAACATAACCGCCCTTCACCAACTGCTCACCAGCGAAGCGAATAGCTTGCTCTTTGGTGGCTGCGTGTTGATTGAGGAAAATATTCTCCGCGCCCAGCTTGAACAAGTTGGCTTCAGAGGCTTCAAAGCTATCGTCCAGCGTTTCAATCACTTTCTGAGTGCTTGCTGTCGTGTTAGCCGCCTCCACCAAACGTGCTGTCAGGTTGGTGTACAACTGGCTATCAAGGAAGTTGGTCAACGAGATATGTTGTGCCTGTGGCGCATGGCGCATGGCTCGCTCAGTCAAATCACGGTGGGTGATAACCAAGTCCACATCTTCTGGTAAGTTGTTGATAGCACAGTTAGTCACCGAGATATGTCTCAAGCCCGCATCTTGTACTTTCTTACGCAGCACACCGGCCCCCATCGCACTAGAACCCATACCCGCATCACAAGCTACGATGATTTTACGTACGGTGGTCAGGTCGCCTGCGGCAGCGGCAGCATTCGCCGCTTGTGCGCCTTTAGATTGCGCTTTCATATCTTGCATACGGCGAGTCGCATCTCCCAGACTGTCTTCCTCGTCGTCTTTGACTTTAGAGGTTTTCAGCAAGATAGCAGACACCACGAAGGACACAGCAAACGCAGCAGCAACTGCAGCAATGTTGGCAAAATAAGCACCTTTAGGTGTCATCGCCAATACTGCCAGGATAGAACCAGGAGACGCAGGTGATACCAGACCGCCGTTCAGCACAGTCAGAGTGAACACGCCGGTCATACCGCCCAGAATAACCGCCAGCAATAAGCGCGGGTTCATCAGCACGTATGGGAAATAGATTTCGTGGATACCACCGAAGAAATGGATGATAGCCGCGCCGCCAGCAGATTGCTTAGCGTTGCCTCTACCGAAGAACATGTAAGCCATCAACACACCCATACCTGGGCCTGGGTTTGCTTCGATCAGGAAGAAGATAGACTTACCGGTTTCAGTCGCCTGCTGGATACCCAGAGGTGAGAAGATACCGTGGTTAATCGCGTTATTCAGGAACAGGATTTTAGCTGGTTCGACGAAGATAGACGTTAATGGCAGCAGGTTAAGCTGCACCATGATATGCACACCAGCAGCCAGTGCTTTAGACAACACTTCTACAAATGGGCCGATCGCCATAAAGGCCAAAATCGCCAACAGCATACCGATGATACCGGCTGAGAAGTTGTTAACCAGCATCTCAAAGCCGCTTTTGATTTTACCTTCAACCCAACGGTCAAAGTGTTTGATTGCCCAGCCACCCAGCGGACCCACAATCATCGCACCGAGGAACATTGGCATATCCGCACCAACGATAACACCCATGGTGGTGATAGCACCTACCACACCACCGCGATCACCCCCCACCAAACGGCCACCGGTAAAACCGATCAGCAGTGGTAACAGGTAGGTGATCATTGGGCCAACCAGTTTGGCTAGTGTTTCATTTGGCAGCCAGCCGGTTGGAATAAACAGTGCGGTGATAATACCCCAGGCAATAAACGCCCCGATATTGGGCATAACCATGTTACTGAGGAATCGGCCAAAATTTTGAATTCTGACCTTTGCGTCTGGTGAAAACATAAAACACCCCTATTGGTACGCGCTAACAATAAGAGCGCGATATAATTGTTTTGTTGAGGCAGTTCTGCAAAACCCGCCGGTGCTATCGAATACAAACACGCTGTATGCAAAACAAACTCTAGCATGCTCCTTTATTCACGCGTAGCTCACTGCATTTATGTGACATAAGTCACACCAAACCCCCTATTATAGGGGTGTGTTTGTTGACGCAGATCACACTAAATGACTGTAAGAAAACCACGACGACGAATTTTTAAGCTAAAAAGCTCGATAAGAGTGATATAAATCACATTTTGCGTGGGTTAGTTTGTTTTGAAAATGTGATGTTAATCACAAGTTATTTTTGCTCGTAGAGAGGAGATGAGACATTCACCCTGCTAATAACCTCTCAGACTCAACTCTCGGTAGAAATGTGTAATAAAATAACAGGGGGAAGGGGGCACATTATTGGAGCGGGTTTCGGTTGATATGGGTTTAGTGCTTAGGTTCGGATCAGGTTTCGGTTGATAAACGCTCAGAGGTCATTTTAGCTCAGTCGCCTCAACCGAGTTAAGGCCCATAAGCGTGGGCCTTAACAATCCGCGCTTGCGCACGTATCGCTTGCCTGCTGCGCAGGTTCCCTCGCTCAAATGTGCTTTTAAAGTCAAAAGAGAAAATCAAAACCTAAAGCGATGGTTTTGACGTTGAGCGCAATCAGGAATATTGCCGACAAGGAATGAGGGTAGAGTGAGCGGGCATGGACGCCCGCGAAAAGCGCGCTTGAGCAGGAGCGAATCGCGCTGGCTCGTCAGCCCGAAAGACGCGGACGGTTTACCCGCAGGGCAATATTTCGCGCAAGCGCGGGATTGCACAAGGGGCCACGCTTATGGCCCCTTTGCCGGTTGGTTCATCGCAGGTTAAGTAAATTCAGTTACTTTAACAACCGAACTTATTCACTTATCAAATACTAACCGAAAGAATAACTCGATCAGTCCTAACAACCGAACCGATCACCAAATCAAATCAAATCAACCAAAACCATCACTGCATGACACTCGCAACACTCTTCTGTGCCGTCATCATCGCCGGATACTTGGCGACTAAATTAGCCATCATCGTGTTATATAGCGCTGCTTGCTGTGGGGTCTGGAATTGAACGCCGCCATTATTGAAAGTGACCTGCGTTCCCTGCTGCTGCAAGAAATCACCAACTTGTGCCAGATCCTGCACAAAAGCAGAAATCACCGGCACTGCTGGGATCAACACATTGGCTGGCTGAGTCACAATATTATCGAAAGCTTTATTAAATACCACTTTCAAATCATCAGGCTGTTTCAATGCAGCAACCGCACTATCGGCTTGTGTTTTTGCCGTACGAATCTGTTGCACTAACAAGTTCAATGCACCTGCGGACTGCTGTAATGCATCACGCTTGGCGAGATAATCCTGCGCCACGCGAATCTCATTGATTTGAGCAATCGCCGGGCTCAAGCTGGCATCAACAGATTTGGTAAGCTGCTGTGAAAAAGTGACTAAAATCGCATAATCACTGACATAAGGGCCAAATTTCTGTTTTTGATCTTCGCTCAGTGTTGGCAGTTTCATCCCGCTACGCATCACTGTATTTTGCAGATAATCAATAAAAGCCTTACGTTGTTCTGGCTCTTTATCCCCGCAGGCGGTCAATTGGAACACCACCAGTAACGCCAGTAATGGCGCTAACCAACGTGAATATCGGGCTGTATTCAGTGCAAAAGTCATGTGAAACTACTCCTGTAGTAAGTACTTATTTTCACAAAATCCCATTCTTATCATCTAACGTGAGTAATAAGAATAGCTAAGGGGAGCGATATACGCTCCCCTGTGACCAGCCAAGTACAGAATTACTGTAATAACGAAATATCAGCAACCTGCAAGAATAGCTCGCGTAATTTACTCAGCAATGTCAGACGGTTGATCCGCACTGCATCGTCCTCTGCCATAACCATAACACTGTCGAAGAACTCATCGACCGTTTCTCGCAGAGCTGCCAGTTCCACCAGCGCTTCCTGATAGTGACCCGCAGCAAAGACTGGCTCCAGTTTGTCACGCAACACCACTAAATGTGTTGCCAGTTTCAGCTCTGCCGGCTCTTTTAACACCGAGGCATGCACATGGTCATTCAGGGTATCAGTGGATTTCGCCAGAATATTCGATACACGCTTGTTAGCAGCAGCCAATGTCGCTGCGGCATCCAGGGTACGGAAATAGGTCACCGCCTTCACCCGCGCATCAAAATCAGCCGGTTTGGTTGGACGACGAGCCAGTACCGCCTGAATAGTGTCAACGCTGTGACCTTCATCCTGATACCAGGCACGGAAACGGCCCAGCATGAACTCAATCACTTCATCGACCACGTTGCCATTGGTCAGCTTGCTGCCATACAGGCGCACCGCCTCTTCAGTCAGCGTTTGCAGATCAAGTGGCAAGTTCTTCTCGACGATAATGCGCAGTACTCCCAACGCCGCACGGCGCAGCGCAAACGGGTCTTTATCACCTTTCGGATGTTGACCAATGCCGAAAATACCGGCCAATGTGTCCATCTTATCGGCAATCGCTAATGCACAAGCAACTGGGTTAGATGGCAAATCATCACCGGCAAACCGTGGCTGGTATTGCTCATTCAGCGCTACAGCAACATCTTCAGCTTCACCATCGTGACGGGCATAGTGCATCCCCATCACACCTTGAGTATCGGTGAATTCAAACACCATGTTGGTCATCAGGTCACATTTGGACAGCAGACCTGCACGGGTAGCATGGTTAACGTCCGCGCCAATCTGTGCGGCAACCCAGCCCGCCAATGCTTGAATACGGTCGGTCTTGTCACGCAACGTCCCCAATTGCTGTTGGAACAGCACGGTTTCCAGACGCGGCAAATTGTCTTCCAGACGTTTTTTACGGTCAGTCTTAAAGAAAAACTCCGCATCAGCCAAGCGCGGACGAACCACTTTCTCGTTACCGGAAATAATCTGTTGAGGATCTTTAGATTCGATATTGGCAACAAAAATGAAGTTTGGCAGTAGGCTACCGGCAGCATCGTAAACCGGGAAGTACTTCTGGTCACCTTTCATGGTGTAGACCAGTGCTTCCGCAGGTACTGCTAGGAATTTCTCTTCAAACTTGGCGGTTAGCACCACCGGCCATTCAACCAGTGATGTCACTTCTTCCAGCAAGCTTTCACTCAGATCAGCAATACCGCCAATCTTCTGCGCTGCCAGTTCTGCATCACGCTTGATTATAGCTTTACGTGATTCATAATCAGCGATGACTTTACCGCGCTCCAGCAAAATCTGCGGGTATTGGTCAGCGTTATCAATAGTGAACTCAGCCTCACCCATAAAGCGGTGACCACGAATAATGCGGTCTGAATCGATACCTAACACAGTGCCTGGAAGCAATTCGCTGCCTAACAGCAGGGTTACAGTATGAACCGGGCGAACGAATTGGGTTTCTTTATCACCCCAGCGCATCAGTTTTGGAATAGGCAGCTTACTCAGCGCGCTATTCACCATATCTGCCAGCAGTAATTGTGCTGATTGGCCTTTGACATGGGCGCGGTACAGCAGCCATTCGCCTTTGTCAGTAACCAGGCGTTCAGCCTGATCGACAGTAATACCACAACCCCGTGCCCAGCCTTCGGCGGCTTTGCTCGGTTTACCTTCAGCATCAAAAGCTTGCGCAATGGCAGGGCCGCGTTTTTCAACTTCACGATCCGCCTGAGCCGCGCTTAAATCGGCCACTTTTACCGCCAGACGGCGCGGCGCAGCATACCAAACCACCTCACCATGAGGCAGGTTGGCGTTATCCAGTTCAGCAGTAAAGTTGGCAGCAAAAGATTCGGCCAGAGAACGAAGAGCCTTCGGCGGCAACTCTTCCGTGCCGATTTCCACCAGGAAAGTCTGTTGAGTCATGACAGCCTCTTAGTTCTGATTCTTTTTGCACATAGGGAAGCCCAACGCCTCGCGGGAAGCATAATAAGCCTCGGCGACAGCTTTGGTCAGCGTACGAATGCGCAGAATATAGCGTTGGCGCTCGGTCACCGAGATGGCTTTACGGGCGTCCAGCAGGTTAAACGTATGGCCAGCTTTCAGAATGCGCTCATAAGCGGGCAGCGGCAGCGGGTTTTCCAGTGCCAGCAGCGACTGAGCTTCTTTCTCATACTGCTCAAAGCAGGAGAACAGGAAATCCACATCGGCGTATTCGAAGTTATAGGTGGATTGCTCCACTTCATTCTGATGATAAATATCGCCATAAGTGGTTTTGCCCAGCGGGCCGTCGCACCAAATCAGGTCATAAACGCTGTCTACACCCTGAATGTACATCGCTAAACGTTCCAGACCATAGGTTATCTCGCCAGTGACCGGTTTACATTCCAAACCGCCCACTTGCTGGAAGTAAGTGAACTGCGTCACTTCCATCCCGTTCAACCACACTTCCCAGCCCAGACCCCAGGCACCCAAGGTCGGGTTCTCCCAGTTGTCTTCGACAAAGCGGATATCGTGGATAGTCGGGTCCAGACCCAGTTCTCTCAGCGAGCCTAAATACAGCTCCTGAATGTTGTCTGGTGAAGGCTTAATGATCACCTGGAACTGATAATAGTGTTGCAGGCGATTTGGGTTCTCACCGTAGCGACCATCGGTCGGGCGGCGTGAAGGTTGTACATAAGCGGCAGCGATTGGCTCTGGGCCAAGTGCACGCAGGCAGGTCATTGGGTGGGAGGTACCCGCGCCGACTTCCATGTCCAGTGGTTGAACAATGGTGCAGCCTTGGCGCGCCCAATAGTCCTGTAACGTCAGGATCAGGCCCTGAAAGGTCTTGGTATCAAACTTTTGCATGTTGGATTCGCACGCGATACAAGTGGATTAAAATGGAATGAGTCAGTATACCCGTTGACCGTAAGATATACAGCCAGAATCCGGCAAGATGCAACAATCAAGATCGATTTGTCGATAAAATGAGCCTTTCACTGTATTCCAACTGATTATTCTGCTCTGCGCCAACAAAGGTAAAGAGTCCGTCGATAGGTTGCTAATCAGCTAATGAACAGCGATCATCCTCTGCTAAGTCAGATAATAAAAAGGAAGACGAGTTATGAGTCTACAACGCTGCGGTTGGGTCACCTCTGATCCTCTCTATCTCGCTTATCACGACACTGAATGGGGTATCCCACGGACCGACAGTCAGGCGCTGTTCGAAATGCTCTGCCTCGAAGGGCAACAAGCCGGACTGTCATGGATAACCGTGCTGAAAAAACGTGAACACTACCGCAAGTGCTTCCATAATTTTGATCCGGTGCGTGTGGCGAAAATGGGGCCAGACGATGTAGAAAAACTGGTGCTGGACAGCGGTATTATCCGTCATCGCGGTAAGATTCAGGCCATTATCACCAATGCACAGGCTTATCTGGCCATGGAAGCCAACGGTGAGGATTTTTCGCGCTTTATCTGGAGTTTTGTTGATGGCGAGCCAAAAATTAACCATTGGTGGTGTCTGGCGGAGTCACCCGCAACCACACCCGTATCAGATGCAATGTCAAAAGCATTGAAAAAAAAAGGTTTTAAATTTATCGGTTCCACCATTTGCTACGCATTTATGCAGGCCAGCGGTTTAGTGAACGACCATCTGGCAAGCTGTTTTTGTCACCCGGATAACGCCGTAAAATGATTCGACCTTACCAACCAAGCGATCTCGATGACCTGATGCAATTGTGGCTGACCAGTACCATTGCTGCGCATCCTTTTGTGGCCGAACAATACTGGCACGAGAGCGCCCCGTTGGTACGGAATACCTATCTCCCGGCGGCACGCACTTGGCTATATTTGTCAGCGGAAACTACCGGTGATGCTAACCCCATTGCAGGCTTTATTAGTATTCTCGAAGAACAACTGGTCGGCGCGCTGTTCGTCACCCAATCCTTGCACGGTAAGGGGATTGGGCAAGCGTTGATGGATTACGTTCAACAGTGCTACTGCGCGCTAACTCTAGAGGTCTACCAACGAAATCAGCGTGCCTATCACTTCTATCGTAAACAAGGTTTTACCGTAGTAGGGAAAACCTATAATGCAGAGACCAAAAACACTATCCTGACCCTGCATTGGCAGCGCCCATTTAACTCATCCCTGCTTTAACTCTCCCTGCATCTGACAAATTTTAATAACCGGTTCAAATCCATAATTGCATTACTCTATTCCTGAGCCTATTTTCCTGTGGGAATTAAGTGAGGGATTTAATATGATAGGGACATTGCTAAATATCCAATTAGCCTTAATTTTCTTAATAACATCCTCCCAATTAGCCATTGCCGATGGCATTAAAATCAGAGAAGTTTGTTTATATTCTGAAGATAAATATCAAGTTGATACTGCCGTAACGGATAACATTGAATATAGTGGATGCAGTAGAAAGGTACGGGATGCCGCAGGCACGCTAGGCTGCACCTTCATCCCCGCATTGGCGATTTATAATTATGTTACCCATAGCCATTGTGATCAGGCGGATAAATTATGGCGTCAGATATCACATTGGTTTTCCGATGATAATCAAGACAAGGTAGTCTTGATTACCGGCAACACTCCTTTACTTGAGCCACAATCCTCCCGCCGCGAAAACAACAATAACCAAGCCAGCCCGCTCGCATTTATATTAAGTAAAGTTCATACGCAATTACATCATCAAGCCCTGACATTACCAGCCAGCGCAAGATTTTGTAAAACCTCGCTAGAGAATCTCCTCGCCGCGCGCTATCCCCGCAGCCCAGATGAAAACTGCCCTCATTGGGTATCAAAAGTCTTGGCAGATTTTACCCTGTTATTCGGTCATTCTGTGCGGGACTGGACACCAGAGCAACTACAGGATGTCGTCACGCGGATTGATGAACAATATACGACGGGCTATGCAGGTAACGATCAGGCCACTGAGGGTCATCTGGTCAGTGGTGTCCGTGCGATTATCCAACAATTTGGCTTGGCTGAAACCATCCGGCAGATCACCCGCGCATTTCGCTATGCCCAATTAAATTATGCCAATTATGTCGAACATAATCCCAACGCCACACAATCACCTGCCGCTGCACAAAGTCTTCCGTTAGGGGAATATTCACTTTCGCTGGAGTCTTATCACTATCCCGCCGAGCCACCTACCGTCCGCATTCGTCAGCGTAATGCATGGGTGACCAGACCCGACTTACATTTTGAGGTGGAGATCATTGATGCCAGCACCACAGATAGATCAACGATTACTCGTGCGCACACAGTGATGGACCATTGGTTTAATACTTATCTTTTCACACCATTAGAAACTGACCAGCAAGACAATCCTCTAACTGACCTTGATCGCACCATCAGTGCCGCACGCACCACCAGTACCTCGCTGTTGCTCGAGTTGGAAAACACCAGTAATGACTATCTGTTTGTGGTGGTGCGGCTTGAGGGCGAGATTGTTAGCGTGCTGGGGGCCGCGAAGGGGAACGCTAACGATGAGTTCTATATCGATGTTTCGGTGAGCGCACCGCGCAATGTGCTAACGCCAGATGCAGAGGGAAATATTCGCGGGGCAGGTACCGCAGCAGTGTATGAATTGGCTCGTTATCTGAAAGAAAAGGGGGTGAAAACACTACGTTCTACCGTTATTTCACAACCCTCTGCCCGAGTAAAAATGAAACTAGGCTTCAAACATGATGAGTTTTGATATTCCCCCCCTTCCACTTTTCGGAGAAAACGAATAGAGGTAAAACCATGAAATTAAAAGTCATAACTAATAAATTTATGTTGCTTTCATTAATAATATTATCGCCGATGACCATGTCTCATGAAATGGACCGCGACTGCATTAAGCATAATCATTTATCACCTAATAACAGATATATCCCTCAAATAAACAACACAAAGGTTTGTTTATATAATGAAGATGATTTTCAGGGAGAATCGATGTGCTTATCTCATGAGCAAGGAATCGATTTTATCGATCAAGATGATGAGGTTATTAGAAATGACAGTATATCCTCAATCTCCATTCCAAATGGCATGTTCGCCACCATCTATAAAAATGATAGTTACAATATGCCTTACTTTAATTTAGCCGAGTCAATCGGGCAGCGTGATTTAGCTGCTTTGGATATGGATAATCAAATCAGCAGCGTTATAGTTGCTAATTCTCCCCTTAAAGTCTGTAGTGAACGTTGTATCATTTTAAAGCGAATGCAATTTCCTTTATCCAAAATTTTCGCCTCATACTGGAACAATATAAATCACCCTAACAAACAGGTTTTATTAAGTTTCGATATTAATAATACCAGTGACTTTATGGTGGGTTTACCACAAGCCCCAGTCATATGGTTATCTAACAGAGAACTTTCCATTTTTGGCCAGGTTGGTGACGAACCATTGGTTTTCCATCTCCACCCAGATGCCAATCGTTTATCCCTGACATTCCATTTGAACAGTAACAGGATTGCGATAGATTATATGGAAAGTCGTGGAACCGAACAAATTGCCTTATCGCCCACCATTGAACTTGGCACCTTCCCATTCAATAATTCCCAGTTTGATGCAAGGTTAACCATTAATAACAATGCCAGCCAGCCACTGATCATCGACCAAATAGTGATGGTTGCCAGCACTGAAGATATTCAGCCTGTGCACCACAGAAGCGAACGGGATACCGCCGGAACATTAGGCTGTGCCTTTATTCCCGCGCTGGCGATTTATAATTACGTCACTCACAGCCGCTGCAATCAGGGCGATACGCTGTGGCGTAAAGTAAAACATTGGTTTTCTGATGATAACAAAGATAAATCGGTTGTGATTACCACCAAGCCACCCTTACTTGAGCCACAGCCACAACGCCCAGAAAATAGTGACAGCGCTGGACTGATGTTAACCAAGCTCGACACCCAACTACATAATCAGGCTCTTACACTCCCCGCCGCGGCGCAATTTTGTAAAACCTCGATAGATAATATCCTCGCCGAGCGCTATCCCCGAGACGTAAATTTAAACTGCCAACTGTGGGTAGCAAGAGTATTAGCCGATTTCACGCTGTTATTCGGTGATTCACTGCGCGACTGGACTCTGGATGTTCTACGCCGGGTATTAATGCAAATCCATACTAATGATACCACGGGCTATGCGGCCAGTGATCCGGCAGCAGAAAGTCGCCTGGTGAATGAGGTCCAGTTAGTTGTTCGTCAATTCGGAATAGATGAAACCATCCGCCAACTATCTCAGGCTTTTGATTATACGAGATTAAATTACGCACGTTATTTGCTACATAACCCTACCGCTACTGCCCCTCCCTCTGGTGCACAGCGCTTGCCATTAGGCACCTATTCACTCTCTTTAGCCTCTTATCATTACCCCACCGATCCGCCTACCGTACGAGTGCTTGAGAATGATCAGTGGGTCACCCACCCCGATTTATATTTTGATGTCGATATTTTTGATACCACCATTCCGATACGGCCAGATATCGATGCCGCCTTTATGGATGATGCCTTAGCGGCGGTAGGCGCATGGTCAGACATTTATAACGAGGCGCCCATCTATTACCACATAACTAGCGAACCCTGGTCGGAACATAACCGCACTATCGAAGCCGGGCGGATAAACAACTTCGTCCTGTATAGCGAATTGATCTCTTTCGAAAATAACTATGTGTACGTGGCGGTACGGCTGCAAGGAGATATTGTCAACATTCTGGCAGCCCGCAGAGATGAGACTTTTGAAAATAGTCACGAGAACTACTACATCGAATTTTTTGTGACTGATCCCAACTATGTGCTGCTGCCTGATGATGAAGGAAGTGTTCGCGGGGCCGGTAGCGCCGCACTGCACGGGCTGGCACGTTATCTACAACAACATGGGGTAAAAGTTTTACGTTTTCGCACCCCGAGTCAGCCCGCTGCGCGAGTAGCCACAAAACTCAGCTTCCAGCATGATGAGTTTTGATAGTTAACACTTTTACGGTTTCCTGAAATACCCGGCAGCGAGTAAAGCGCTTTTCTGTGCTTTTTCTGCCGACAAACACAGCATTTAGACTAACGCCACAGCACTATGAGAGTTTTCTCAATGGTATTCCCCCCCTTTTTACCGGATAACGATGGCAGATAAAAACCAGCAACAGGACTTAATGCTGGTTACTGATTTTTTAATCTGCTATTGGGCGACGTTATCTATCTTTTCGCCAAAATAGAGTGCCATTTAAGGGAAATTCAATGAAAAAACGCATTCTGGCCACGGTGGCCGCCGTTGCTGTGGCGCTTACGCTTTCCGCTTGTACTACCAATCCTTATACTGGCGAGTCTCAAGCCGGAAAATCCGGTTACGGTGCTGGTATTGGTGCGGCATTAGGGGCTGGCATTGGTATGTTGTCATCATCGAAACACGATCGGGGCAAAGGGGCGTTAATTGGCGCAGCAGCAGGTGCCGCGTTGGGTGGTGGTGCCGGTTATTACATGGATGTGCAGGAAGCCAAACTGCGTGAAAAAATGAACGGTACCGGTGTTAGTGTCACCCGTCAGGGCGATAATATCGTGTTGAATATGCCAAATAATGTCACATTTGATACTGACAGCAGCAATCTGAAACCCGCGGGTGCCAACACCTTAACCGGCGTGGCGATGGTATTGAAAGAGTATGATAAAACCGCCGTCAATGTGACGGGTTATACCGACAGCTCCGGTGCCAGAGCTCATAACATGACCCTTTCACAACAACGCGCCGACAGCGTGGGTAGCGCACTCATCGTGCAGGGCGTGGCCGCTAATCGTATTCGCACCAGTGGTGCAGGCCCGGACAATCCGGTCGCAAGCAACAGCACCGCCGCCGGTAAAGCACAAAACCGCCGGGTTGAAATCACCTTAAGCCCGCTGTGATTCTTAATACTTTCTCTGCGGATAGTGCCTCAGGCTTTATCCGCATTTTCATTACAGCAGCAGCCAATCGGTCATCATAATGACGCCAATCTAATGCGATAAGTACAACGGCGCGAGCCGGATAGAATATGCTCAACACGCTCAACCGGTACCCCTAACACCTGCTGGAACACGGCTAACTCCGCCCGACAAAAACCCTGGCAACTGGCCGCTGCGGCACAGATCGGGCAGTGATTTTCGATCAACAAGAGTGACCCATCAGCCTCCTGCTGCATTTGTGCCATATAACCTTCACGGCTGCGGATGGCCACCAGCCGCTCAACCCGCTCGGTCACACTATTTGCCCCCACCATCGCCTGACAATATTGAGTGCGGGTTTCCTGTTCGCGGCTATCAATCAGCAACTCAAGGGCGCTGTCACCCAATTGAGAACGGATTAAACCTAAGAGTTGTACCGTCAGTTCGCTGTGCGTATCAGGGAACTGCGCGTTACCCACCTCGGTTAGCTGCCATAATTGAATCGGCCGACCCACACCGCGCGTTTGCGCCTCGGAGACCACCAACCCCTCCTTAGCCAATTTGACGAATTGCTGCCGGGCCGCTTCACCTGTCGTGCCTAAAATCATCCCGGCATCACTCGCTTGCATCGGACCACGAGTTTTAAGCAGCATCAGTAGGCGTTTCGCCACCGATTGTGGCTGACTGGTGGTATGGTCGATATTCATATCTTCCCCGGTATCATTGCTAGGTTTTTTATTTTTGATCAATCAATGCCAGCATAACATTTTCCAAGCGCATGCTTGACTTATTATTAGTAACTGCCCTAAGTTATTCCAAGAATTTACTTGTTTAATTTTATCGTAACCACCAAATCAACTCAACTCAACAACCAGATTTCTGGCAGGATAGAAACGTGATAATAAATGATGCAAGCCGTTGGAGTGACCTGTTCTCCGGTAAAAATGCGGCCTTTGCCATAGCCCTGTCAGGTGGTGTGGTGTTACATGCCATCAATATCTACATCGCCACCACCATTTTACCGTCCGTGGTGCTGGATATTGACGGCCTGAGCTTGTACGCCTGGAATACCACGCTATTCGTTACCGCCTCGATCCTCGGCTCTGCCCTTTCTGCGCGCTTACTCAGTGGCTACGGGCCACGTAGCGCATACCTGTTTGCCTCGCTAATCTTTATGCTCGGCAGTGCGTTATGTGCCATGGCACCGAATATGCCACTGATGCTGCTGGGCCGCACTGTGCAAGGCTTAGGGGGTGGTTTCCTGTTTGCCCTTTCTTACGCCATGATTAATCTGGTATTTCCACAATCGTTATGGCCGCGGGCAATGGCGCTGATTTCAGGTATGTGGGGTGTTGCTACCCTGGTTGGCCCTGCGATTGGTGGCATCTTTGCTGAAATGAATGCCTGGCGTTTTGCGTTTTGGACGCTACTCCCCATCACCCTTATTTATGCCATTTTTACCTGGCGAATCCTGCCAGCGGGCCGATCCAATACCACGACAGCGTCGGCATTACCCGTCACGCAATTGATGTTATTAACCGCGATTGTTTTGACTATTTCTGCCAGCAGTATTGCCAGTAGCGGCCTAATAAACATGGTGGGTATGGTGTTTGCCATCTTACTGTTGCTGTTGTTACTGCGCATCGAGTCACGTGCCACCTCTCGGCTACTGCCAAAAGATGCATTGCGCCTTAACTCACCGCTGGCAGCACTCTATATCACCATTTCTCTGCTAGCGATCGGCATTACCTGTGAGATATTCGTCCCTTACTTCCTGCAAATCCTCCATGGTCAGTCACCGTTGATTTCAGGTTATATTGCAGCCACCATGGCGGCTGGCTGGACCCTTTCTGAAGTAATGAGCGCGGGTTGGAAGAAATCAGGCGTCCGCTGGGCGATTATCAGCGGCCCAATTATTGTGCTAGTGGGGTTAGTGGCACTGTCTATCTTGATGCCAGCCGGTTCACTCGGTGGTTGGCAACATATGGTGCCGATCGCTATTGCATTAACACTGGTCGGTTTTGGTATCGGTTTTGGCTGGCCACATTTGCTGACCCGTATTCTGCAAGTGGCTGCTGAAGAAGATAAAGACATTGCCGGAGCCTCGATTACCACAGTTCAGATGTTTGCCACCGCACTCGGTGCGGCGATGGCTGGCATGGTAGCCAACCTCTCTGGCCTTAATTCCCCAGGGGGAGTAGCGGGGGCAGAAAATACCGCCCATTGGCTGTTTATTCTGTTTGCCATCGCACCCGCATTGGCGATTATTACCGCACTACGTTGCGCTGCCATCAGTTCGCATACCCTGACGGCTAAAAATACCGCCCGCAGCGAAGCACAATAATTCGACGTCACCGACCTGCCAACGCAGGTTGGTTTTCATGCGTTGTAACATGACGAAGGTGATTAGCGCTTGATCCCACAATAGTGATCACTGGTATGCTGGCTTTAAATTTCACCCACCCAAAGTAATTGAGGTTGCGGGCAGGCATCAAGTGATGCAAACCCCGATGAACTTACACAGTCAAGTGATTCGGATTAGTGAATGAAGCTAACCCCCTACGACTTCAAGTATGAAGGGTAACGTCATTGGAGTTTGCGATGAAGCCTTCTATTGTGCTGTACAAAAGTATTCCCAGCGATCTGCATCAGCGTTTAGCCCAACATTTTACCGTAAACAGTTTTGATGGCTTAGCGCCTGATAATCAGCCAGAGCTATTGTCTGCGTTGCAACAGGCACAGGGGCTTATCGGTTCCGGCGGTAAAATCGATCAGGACTTTCTACAATTAGCACCGCGTTTGCGCGCTGCCTCAACCATTTCTGTCGGTTATGACAACTTTGATGTTGATGCCCTGAGCCAGCGTGGTGTGGCCTTGATGCACACACCAACGGTACTGACGGAAACCGTCGCCGACACCATGATGGCCTTGGTGCTGTCTTGCGCCCGTCGAGTGGTTGAATTGGCTGAACGGGTGAAAGCCGGTGAATGGCAAGATAGCATTGGCGATGACTGGTATGGTGTTGATATTCACCACAAAACTATCGGCATTCTCGGTATGGGTCGCATTGGGATGGCACTGGCCCAGCGGGCACATTTCGGTTTCAGTATGCCGGTGTTGTATACCAGCCGCCGCCCACATGAAGAAGCCGAAAAACGCTTTAATGCCCGTCGCTGTTCTCTCGATACCTTATTGGCTGAAGTTGATTTTCTCTGTATTACGCTGCCGATGACCGAGCAGACCTACCATATGATTGGCCGTGACCAACTGGCTAAAATGAAATCCAGCGCAATTCTGATTAATGCGGGCCGTGGGCCGGTTGTCGATGAGCCAGCGCTGATTGCCGCGCTACAAGATGGCACGATTCATGGCGCTGGGTTGGATGTGTTTGAACAAGAGCCGCTACCGATAGATTCGCCCTTACTCTCACTGCGCAATGTCGTTGCCGTGCCACATATTGGTTCCGCCACCACCGAGACCCGTTACAACATGGCTGCCTGTGCAGTGGATAACCTGATCGCCGCGCTAACCGGTACCGTGACGGAAAACTGCGTGAATCCGCAGGTTTTGCAGAAAGCCTAACCACGCCCATTGGCCTGCTAGCAGGCCAATTCCCACTCCTCCGCGCGTCTCCTCCCCATAAAATCCACTCAGGGATGAGGCTATTTCCTCACCAAACGGCACACTAAGTCAGCCTCAATTCGCATAAACCTCTCGCTCCCTAAATAGGAAGATGTGCCATGAAACATCTCAAAACATCCTTGCTGCTGCTACTTTCACCGGCGGCGATGGCTAACTGGTCACTCCAGCATTTCCCGGTGTTCACCGAGCAGGACAATGGTATTTTTGTCAGTAATAGCGCACTGACTAAAGGGGAGTATCCGCTTAAGTTTTATCAGAATAAACAGTGCTGGCAACCCACCGGACCGGTGAAGTTGAACCAGACGTTTTCGCTGCAACCCTGTCAGAATAAGGCCGATATTCAGTGGCGATTGTTCCGTGATGGTCAGTATCAGGCACGCATTGATACCCGCAGCGGTACGCCGACGCTCACTTTAAGCCTCACAGAACCTGTGGCGGAAGTGGCAAAAGTCGTAACCCACAGTTGCCAGCGCTGGAATGGCTTGCCTGTTACCGTAGATGTGAGCAAAACCTTTGCTGAAGGCGAAACGATACGGGATTTCTATTCCGGCCAAACGGCAACAGTCTCGCTGGGGAAAATCACGCTACAACCGGCCCCCGAAAGCGGTGGTTTATTACTACTGGAATCAGCCCAAACTCAACATGCCGCGCCATTTAGCTGGCAAAATGCGACTGTTTATTTTGCGCTGACGGATCGTTTTAAAAATGGCAATCCCGCCAATGACCACAGCTACGGCCGCCATGGCGATGGTATGCAGGAAATTGGCACATTCCACGGTGGCGACCTGGCGGGTTTAACCGAGAAACTTGATTATCTGCAACAACTTGGCGTTAATGCCTTGTGGATAAGTTCGCCACTGGAGCAGATTCACGGTTGGGTCGGTGGCGGTACTAAAGGCGATTTCCCGCATTACGCCTATCATGGCTATTACGGGCTGGATTGGACCCGTCTGGATGCCAATATGGGGACTGAACAGGATTTACATAAGCTGGTTGAACAAGCCCATAAACGCGGTATCCGTGTTCTATTTGATGTGGTGATGAATCATGTGGGATACGCCACTTTAGCGGATATGCAAAGTTACCAGTTCGGGGCACTCTATTTGCCAGGCGACCAACTGGAAAAAACACTGGGTAAAAAATGGACCGACTGGACGCCCGGCAAAGGCCAAACCTGGCATAGTTTTAATGATTACATCAATTTCAGTGATAAAACCACCTGGGACAACTGGTGGGGCAAGCAGTGGATCCGCACCGATATTGGCGATTACGACTCACCGGGTTATGACGACCTGACCATGTCATTAGCTTTCTTACCGGACATCAAAACTGAATCCACCCAACCCAGCGGCTTACCGGTGTTTTATCGGCATAAACCCGATACCGCAGCGCGGGAAATTACCGGCGCCACACCGCGTGATTACCTTACTCATTGGTTGAGCCAATGGGTACGTGATTACGGTATCGATGGTTTTCGAGTTGATACTGCCAAGCATGTGGAGAAACCAGCATGGCAACAGCTTAAACAACAAACTACCGCCGCATTGGCTGAATGGAAAGCGGCTCATCCTGAACAAGCACTGGATAACTTACCGTTCTGGATGGCCGGAGAGGCATGGGGCCACGGTGTGATGAAGAGCGATTACTACCAAAACGGCTTCGATGCGATGATTAACTTTGATTTTCAGGATCAGGCGAAACAAGCGCTAGCGTGCTTCTCTTCTATTGATAGCACCTATCAGCAAATGGCTGAAAAACTGCAAGGTTTCAATGTATTGAGTTACCTGTCATCACACGATACCCGATTATTCTTCAAAGATGATGCCCAGCAGTCATTACTGAAACAGCAACAGGCGGGCTCACTGCTGCTGCTGGCCCCAGGTGCAGTGCAAATCTTCTATGGCGATGAAAGTGGGCGGCAATTCGGCCCAACGGGTTCAGATCCGTTGCAGGGCACCCGATCAGATATGAACTGGAATGAACTCACCGGTGCCAAAGGTGCGCTGCTGACACACTGGCAAAAAGTCAGTCAGTTCCGCGCTCGCCATCCGGCGATTGGTGCCGGAGTACAACAATCCCAACAAACTGATGATTATTATGCTTTTAGTCGCCAGTATCAGGGGGATAATGTGCTGGTGGTTTGGGTCGGAGACAAGAAAGAGTAAATAAGAATATTATCCCGCAAAAACACTCCCTGCCGACACTTTCCATCGGCAGGAAGAAATCTTTCCGCATTGCACCCACTTTTATCTACGCGTATGGTACTTGTTCACTTACGGATAACAATAAATTTTCATTTATGAAGTTTTCACTTTTCGGCGATAAATTTACCCGCTACGCGGGTATTACCAGACTGATGGATGACCTCAACGACGGCCTTAGAACCCCAGGTTCTATCATGCTTGGCGGCGGTAATCCGGCACATATTCCAGAGATGGATGCCTACTTCCAACAACTGTGTCAGGAGATGCTGGAGCGCGGGCAATTGACTGAGGCGCTGTGTAATTACGACGGGCCACAAGGCAAAGACTTGCTGCTGAAAGCGCTGGCAAAAATGCTGCGCGAGGAGTTGGGCTGGCAAATTGAGCCACAGAATATTGCACTGACAAATGGCAGTCAGAGCGCATTTTTCTACTTATTTAATTTATTCGCTGGTCGCTATGCTGATGGCAGCCGCCGTCGAGTGCTGTTCCCACTGGCACCGGAGTATCTAGGCTATGCCGATGCAGGTTTGGATGAAGACCTGTTCGTGTCTGCCAAGCCGAATATTGAGCTGCTGCCAGAAGGCCAATTCAAATATCACGTCGATTTCGATCACCTCAATATTACCGATGATATTGGCCTGATATGTGTATCGCGGCCAACCAATCCTACCGGTAATGTAATTACCGATGAAGAGCTGATTCGCCTTGATGCAATAGCTCAGCAACGTGATATTCCGTTATTGATTGATAACGCCTATGGTGTGCCCTTCCCCAGCATCATCTTTACTGATGCGACCCCACTGTGGAATCCGAATATCATCCTGTGCATGAGCCTGTCCAAGCTGGGTTTACCCGGTTCTCGTTGCGGCATTGTGATTGCCGATGAGAAAGTGATTTCGGCCATCACCAATATGAATGGCATTATCAGCTTATCGCCCGGCAGTATGGGGCCTGCGATCGCTGCCGAAATGATTGAGCGTGGTGATTTGTTGCGCTTATCCAATGAGGTGATCCGGCCATTTTACTTTGAACGGGTGCAGCAAACTATCGCTATCCTGCGCAAATACCTGCCGCCTGAACGCTGCCTGATCCACAAACCCGAAGGTGCTATTTTCCTCTGGTTATGGTTTAAAGAGCTGCCGATCAGCACCGAACTACTTTATCAGCGCCTGAAAAAACGGGGGGTGTTGATGGTACCGGGCCACTATTTCTTCCCTGGTCTGGAACATGACTGGCCGCACACCCATCAATGTATGCGGATGAACTATGTGCCCGCGCCTGAGCAAATCGAAAAGGGTGTCGCAATTCTGGCCGAAGAGATTGAGCTGGCATTTCAAGAAGCGAAGTGATTATTAAGCAGCAAATTGCGTAACTTGCTATTCCTTTGGAAAATATCACCTTAGTCTTTATACGGTGAGGATAGGCAGAAGAGTAAAGCGTCCGCGCCAGGGATGGCGCGGCTCGAGCCTCCCGGGATGGATTGACGGCGTCTTTACGATCTGCCTGTTCTCACTGTATTAACACCCTATACGCAGGATAATCGGCTATCCATTACAATGTCCAAAACAGCACGGCCAATATCTGCGGCGACATTATTCGTAAGAACATCGCCAGTGGGTAAACCGTGGCATAAGAGAGCGCTGCCGCACCGCTGGTTGGGTGCAGGCCATTAGCAAATGCCAACGCCGGAGGATCGGTCATTGACCCGGCTAACATGCCGCACAGCGTCAGATAGTTCATCTTAGCTAACATGCGTGCCAGAATCCCCACAGTCAGCAACGGGATGCCGGTAATCATCGCGCCATAACCAATCCATGCCAGCCCATCACCATTAACCAGCGTATTAATAAAATCACCGCCGGACTTCAGCCCGACCACTGACAAGAACAGCACAATCCCCAGTTCACGCAAAGCCAGGTTGGCACTCGGTGGCATAAACCAATACAACTTACCGATGCTACCAATACGCCCAAGAATCAACGCCACCACCAGTGGCCCACCCGCCAGCCCGAGCCGTAATGCTGCCGGGAACCCAGGAATGAACAGCGGTATCGACCCCAGCAATACCCCCAGACCGACACCGATAAATACCGGTAACATCTGCACTTGTTGCAACTTCTGTTGCGCGTTACCCACGACAGCGGATACCGCCTCAATCGCTTCTGGGCGACCCACTAAATTAAGAATGTCACCGAATTGCAGACTGGCACTGTTACTGGCCACCAGTTCGATACCCGCACGATTAAGGCGCGTAATAGCCACGTCATACTTCTGCTTCAGATTGAGGTCACGGATTTTCTTACCTAACACCGCTTCGTTGGTGACTACCACCCTGGCGGTTTGCAACGCCGTCCCCGCAGTGGAAAGCGTAACGTCCACCTCTTCCCCCACCACCAGCCGCACTTTTTCTAAAGCTTCACGCTGACCAACCAAATGCAAATAGTCCCCCAGTTCAATCACCGTGGCGGGCAACGGTACCATCAGCAAATCACCACGTTTCAATCGGGAACAGACCACCTCATCACTATTGAGCAACGGCACATCCTGTACTGACAAACCATTCAGATTAGGGTTGCGCACCGCAACGTTCATGGTTTGCAACAATTCACGATTCTGCCCGTGGCTACTATCAAACTCTTTGGCCTCACGATCGACGTTGATTTTAAAGAATAAACGAATCAGCCACATCACCAGCAAAATGCCACAAATCCCAAATGGGTATGCCATGGCATAACCCATCCCCATTTGGCTAACCAATTGAGGTGGTGACCCCAAATCAGTAAGGATCTGCTGTGCCGCCCCGAGTGCCGGTGTATTAGTCACCGCCCCCGAAAATATCCCCAAAATAATCGGCAGCGGCACGGCAAACAGTTTGTGAATAATGGCAGTCACTAACCCACCGACAATCACCATCAGAATGGCAAAGCAGTTAAGTCGTAACCCCGATACTCGCAGTGAAGAGAAGAACCCCGGTCCGACTTGAATACCAATAGTGTAGACAAACAGAATCAGACCAAACTCCTGAATGAAGTGCAGCATGTCCCCATTAAGAACAACGTCATAGGTTTGTGCAAAATGGCCCACAATAATGCCGCCAAACAGCACCCCGCCAATACCTAATCCAACACCATAGACCTTCCAATTACCGATCCATAACCCCAATACAGCGACCAGCGCCAACATACTGACGGTAAGGGCGATAGCACTCATAAATCACTTCCTTGCCTAAGTTTAAAAACCGGTCGGCCATGTGAAATATCACCAATGTCATACATAGCCTTAAATTCTTATATCCTAAATAATTCGAGTTGCAGGAAGGCGGCAAGCGAGAGAACCCCGATGAGCTTACATGAGTAAGTGATTCGGGTGATTGAACGCAGCCAACGTACATGCAGCTTGAAGAATGACGGACATATAATTAGTAGGGATTCTGTCAGAAGGGGGAACGGTTGAATGTGTGATACACCACAAAATGCACCGGAGAGCGGGGAAACTCTCGGTTAGAAAACGCCGCTAACAAAGCGGCGGCGTTAAGTAAGAAGGGTATACCGGCACCTCACACAGAGGTACCGGTCATCATAATTACTGCTGTTCAGTTTGCTCGGTTGCCGCCGGGCTATCTAATACTTGACGCTCCGCAGGTGCAGCATTGCCGATGGTAATACGCTGTGGTTGCAGCGCTTCTGGCACTTGGCGCAGCAGATCAATATGCAGCAGGCCATTTTCAAACTGAGCATTATCTACATTCAGATGCTCAGCCAGAGTAAAGGTCAATGAGAACTCTTTACGTATCAAGCCTTGATGCAGGTATTCAACCTGTTTTTCTACTGGCGCGGGCTTACCGCGTACCGTCAGGCGTGGGCCTTCTACTTCGATATCCAGTTCGCTCTGCTTAAATCCGGCTAATGCCAGTGAGATGCGATAGTGGTTATCATCAGTTTTCTCAATGTTATATGGCGGGAACCCTTGGGCATCCTGACTGCCTTGCATTGAGCTGGCCAGTTTATCAAAACCAATCCACTGACGAAGTAAAGGTGACAAATCATAATTACGCATAAATATAACTCCTTCTAAGAAGCGAGATAATAGAAAGCCGGTCAGTCCCCGATTACGGCAGACTTGGCTCAGTTATTAATAATGTGACTTAGCCATATTATTGAAAAAACATATTAAGCTGATTGCTTAATTTCAATACGGCGCGGTTTTAAACTTTCTGGTACCAATCGCTCAAGATCGATATACAGTAAGCCATTCACTAAGTTGGCACCTTTAATTTTAATGTGCTCAGCCAACTGGAATTTCCGCTCGAAGTTACGCTCAGCGATACCTTGATATAAATAGGTGCGAGCCACAGGCTCACCAGCATGAGACCCTCGAATAATCAATATGTTATCCTGAGTAACAATTTCCAACTCCTGCTCTGCAAAGCCTGCCACAGCAATAGCAATGCGGTAGTTGTTTTCATCTACCAACTCGACGTTATAGGGAGGGTAACCGCCATTACTTTGGTTCTGGCCGGATTCTAATAGATTAAATAACCGGTCGAAACCGATAGCTGAACGGTACAATGGAGCAAGCTCGGAATTACGCATAAAAACTGCCTCCTAAATATATTAGCAAGGGTGTTATCCTATTTTTAATTAAGCCTTCCACTATGGACAGACTAATGGTCTGAATACCCTATCGGCGTATTCTCTCTGACCTGATAATAAGATGGTATCGGTCTTGTTTTTTTCAAGAGTAAAATCAAAAAAAATTTACACGAAAAATCTCAATAGGATGTTTATTAAACTAATATTCGATAAATCAGCTGTTATAACTTACACTTAAGTTAAATCAGTCCACAAGATTGAATCTTTGACCATCGGAAGTGTCTGTAAATGGGTGTAACAATTTACGACAAAACCTGACATAGTGTCGTGTCAGTTAATCACGGTATCATGAGAGCTGAGTACAACAATGAGAAATACAGTTATCCCTTTTGTTACCGGTTGTTCTCTGCTGTTCGTTAGTGGCTGCTCAAGCATTATGACCCATACCAGCAGCAGTCAGGGCTACTACTCCGGCACTGAAGCCAATGTGGCGATGCTTAAAGATGACAATACCGGCTGGGCGCTACGGCCCCTGTTGGCAGTAGATCTGCCCTTCTCTGCGGTGATGGATACCCTGCTCCTACCCTACGATTATCTGCGCTCAGACAATGAAGACAAAATGGCCAGCTCACCGCGCGAGCGTATCCGCCAATCGGAAACACAAAATCAGCAACCGACACAAACTGTCAGTGCACCGATACAGTAATCACAGCTCGTGGCCTCTCCAGCCCCTGACCGTATTAGCTAAGGGGCCTAGCTTACATTCACAGTAAAGATTTGCACCCACCCATCTATTTCCCGCATAAATGCCACCTTATTACCGTCTGGTGCAAAAACCACCGCATCCGCCAGTGGCGCAACCGTACTGCGAGCCGTCAAACGGCGCAGTTGACCGGTGGTGCTATCACAGAGCATCACACTGTTATCACAGACAAAAGCCAAACTACCGCCCTGTGGATGCCAGCTAAATGCTGATTGAATCCCTCCCTCGCTGAATGTCAGTTGCCGTAGTGAGTCACCATTGGGGGAAACCAGCCATAATTGTACGATACCGCTATCATCTTTCATCAAACAAGCAATGGCACTGCCATCCGGCGATGAACGCAACCAATGACGCGGGCTGGTAGCAAGACCAGGGAAAGGCCGCTCGCTGGTGTAAGTTAGCCGCCGCTGAATCACCCCTGCGGGTGGCGCAGGTAGCGTGCTTTGCGTCCCCTCAAGTGGCATCGTTCCGGCATGGGCATACTCTCGGTCATGTTCGGGCAAATCAGCAATAAAGATTTCTGGGATTTTTTCGCCCTGTGCTGAAAGGGTGTCGCCGATAAAGGCCAATGCCCAACGCTGACGGGTACCGTCCGTTTTAAGATACCCCTGCGTACCAATCCACCCCTCCTCGTATGCCCGATTTATCTGGTCGCTGCCCGCTTGTGGTATGGGCGTGGTGTGACTGACCAAAACACAGAAATGGCTGCCATCATATTCACGAGGATGCTGTTTAGGTGGATTCACGCCATGCAGCGGCAGTGCAATACCCACGTTGCGACAATCCAATAACGGGTCTAATTCATGTAATACATGGTCGTTATAGGTGAAGCTAAGGCGGCTGCCGTCTGGGCTGAAAACATGGACATGGCTACCACCACGCAATGCCCCACGGGTATAGGGCGGGGTGATATCCATCGCATCCAGTGTTACCGCCAGCTCTCTATCCGGTTCGGACACAATCACACCGCGCCGATGATGAAAATCATAGTGCCAGTGGCTATCCGGGTGCTCTGGCCCGTGGATAAACACATAACGCGCGGGTGAGTCTGGGCTGACCGTCACCACACCAACATGCGCCCCCTGCTGAGCGCGATAAATCACCTCAATATCACCAGTAATACAATTAACCCGCTCAATCGTTAAGCCACTAAAAGTGCTACCATTGGGCCGCACATCATAGGCCAACCATTGGCTATCAGGGGTCCAGACATTGATATTAGTGAGTTGATGACCGCGAGGATCAAAGGTGAGTTGCTGTTCTTGTGAAGGGGCATCTTGCTGACAGGTCATCTTGGCTCCGGTGATACGGAAGGCTAAATCATTTATACGAATTATATCACCACCCGGTGCTCTGTCTCTGGTCAAATGCTCTGCATATCACCACTATCAGCGACATGCAGAGTCAGGGTTTATCCCACCCGTTCTACATCTCCGACCAGGAAGATATAAGAGAGTGCGCCCATAAATGCCACTGCTGCGATATAAATCAGGGAAGGAGCAAAACCATAATCCTGTGCCAGATAACCGACCACCAGTGGAACCGTGATCCCCCCCAGCCCACCGACAAAGTTAAAGACGCCACCCGTCAGGCCAATCAACCGCACTGGTGCCAATGATGAAACCAGTGACCAGGTAATAGAAGCGAAGCCGTTACCGAAGAAAGCCAACCCCATTAACACCATAATCCAGAACGGATCGTTGGTATAGTTAGCCCCCATAATGCAGGTAGAAAGCAATAAACCGCAGATAATTGGTGTTTTACGGGCAAAGCCAATGGACTTGCCTTTGCGCACCATGCGATCGGCCACTAGCCCAGAGAGCAATACACCAAAGAAAGCCGCCAAAAACGGTACGGTGGTCATAAAACCGGCAGTCAACGCACTGATATGTTTCTCTTGGGTCAGATAGTTAGGGAACCAAGTCAGGAAGAACCACAGCGTCGAGGTTATGGCAAACTGCCCAATATAGACGCCAACCAGTTTGCGGTTAAATACCAGTTTCCACTCAGCAGCGGTGATGGGGGTTCGGGCTTTTTTCTCGCTCGCCGCATCACCATCAACAATACCGCCACCCGATTGAATGTAATCCAGTTCGGCCTGATTAATACCTTTGGATTTACGTGGTGGCTGATAAACAAAGTGCCATATCAATGCCCATATAACGCCGATCCCCCCAGTGATAATAAATACCCAGTGCCAACTGAGGACTTCCTGTACCCAAATAAGTAATGGAGTCAGAAATGCCAGGCCGACAAACTGACCTGAGGTATAAAAACCAACTGCCGAGGCTCGCTCCTGCTCTGGGAACCAACTGGTGACAATGCGGTTATTGGTTGGGAAAGCAGGCGCTTCAAATAAACCGGTAATCGCACGTAAACCAATTAAGGTGCCCAGCCCGTTCGCAAACCCCTGTAATAAGGTCGCGACTGACCACCCCAAAATAGCAATGAAATACGTCATTTTGGAGCCAACGCGATCGAGGAACCAGCCTCCGGGGATCTGGCATAAGGTATAGGTCCAGGCAAAAGCGGAGAAAATATAACCCATCTGGGTTTTGGTGATACCAAATTCTTCCTGAATATGGGCTGAAGCAACGGCAAGGTTGGCTCTATCAACATAACAAATGACAACCGTGACAAATATCATAAATAGTGTCAGATAGCGCCTTTTGCTTGGGGCAGTAGCTAAGGTCATTTCCATGGTAATGATCCCAATTATAATCGGATTAATATACGCCGAAGCTCCCTGCCCAAATTGCTGATAACACTGTCGCATTACCGTATTTTGGGCGCAAGGGAACTCCTGCGTGTAGGGTCGCAATAAATTGTTATTTAATATAATTTCTATTTTTCCACCCGAATTATTAACCGGAAGAAAATAGTTTTTTAACGGCTGATATACGCTTTATCTTTGTTAGGATTATTTCCCTGATAATTGTATTAGATAATTTATTAATTAATCGAACGAGGGCAACTTACCATTCGGCGACGGCACCATCAGGATAGCGCCAAACCGGATTTCTCCAATCAGGGGCATTCTTGCTGCGTTCAATCACTAATTCCTCATTGATTTCTACCCCTAAGCCGGGTTTTGTCAGTGGATAGAAATGACCATCGGTCATTTTGAAATCGTCTTTATTAATCACATAATCCAGCAACTCAGCACCTTGGTTGTAATGAATCCCCATGCTTTGCTCCTGCAAGACTGCATTGCGGGCGACAAAATCAAGGTGCAAACAAGACGCCAATGCAATTGGCCCAAGTGGGCAATGTGGTGCTAATGCCACATCATAAGACTCTGCCATAGCGGCAATTTTAAAGCACTCAGTCAGGCCACCAGCATGAGATAAGTCAGGTTGAATAATTGCCAGCCCGCCATCGGCCAATACCCGTTTAAATTCAAAACGGGAGAACATCCGCTCGCCTGCTGCGATAGGAATATGGGTTTGTGCCGCCAGACGGGGATAATATTCTGCCTGTTCAGCTAATACGGGTTCTTCAATAAACAATGGGCGATAAGGTTCCAATTCTTTAATCAGGATTTTTGCCATTGGCGCATTAACCCGACCATGAAAATCTAAACCAAATTCAATACGGTTACCAAAGGCTTCACGAATTTGTGCTACGACCGCTACTGCGGCATCAACTTTACGGGCATTATCAATCAGGCCCATTTCCTCACATCCATTGAGTTTAAACGTATCAAAACCAATCTCAGTAAGTTTATTAATACCGCTAATCACATCAGACGGACGATCACCGCCAACCCAACTGTAAGCTTTAATTTTATCGCGAACCAATCCACCCAATAATTGGTAAACCGGAACTCCCAACGCTTTACCTTTAATATCCCATAGCGCCTGATCGATGCCGGCAATAGCACTCATCAGAATAGGACCACCGCGATAGAAACTGCCGCGATATAATGTCTGCCAAATATCGTTGATACGCGCCGGGTCTTGCCCGATAACATATTCCGATAACTCATGTACCGCAGCTTCAACGCTACGAGCACGCCCTTCAATTACCGGTTCACCCCAACCAATAATGCCTTCATCGGTTTCGATTTTCAGAAACATCCAGCGTGGGGGTAAACGGTAAGTGGTTAGCTTGGTAATTTTCATTTTGTAGCATCCTTAAAGGCTTTAATAAACGCAGCCGCTTGTTGTGCGGTCTGAGATACCGATTGGCCTGCGCGGTAAAGGTCACCGCCCAAACCAGCACCAGCACAACCCGCAGCCAAATAAATAGACAAATTCTCAGGTGTAATCCCACCAACGGCAAACACCGGCACCTCAGGGGGCAATACGGCTTTTAATGCTTTGATATAGTCGGGACCAAAAGAGACCGAGGGGAAAATTTTCAGGGCTTGCGCGCCTGCATCCAGCGCCGTGAAAGCTTCAGATGCGGTGGCACACCCAGCGCAAACCGTCATGCCTAACTCAACAGCCCGACGGATCACCGCCGGTTGGGTGTTCGGCGTGACCACCAGCTTGCTGCCCATGCTATGCAACACATCCAGTTGCTCGGGTTTCAGTACCGTGCCCGCACCAATTAATGCACGATGACCAAATTCCGCGACCGTTTGCGCGATACTCACTTCCCATTGTGGGGAATTCAGCGGAATTTCAACCGCATCAAAGCCTGCATCAAGCAGAGCGGCCACATGGTCATGAACTTCCGCCGGTGTGATGCCGCGCAAAATGCCAATCAATGGCATGTTAGTATTCCATTTCATTTACAATACTCCTGATTCCCGCTTGAAAAGCCTGATCGCCATCCAACACCTGATAAAGCATCCCAGCCATCTCTAACCCTTGGGTATAGCGCTCAACCAGTTTAGGATTGCCAATCACCGTAATACACTCTCCAGCAGCGAGCGGATATTGCTGCTGCATCTGCACGATTTCATTGCCAATCAGCAGGCCAGAAAGCCAGTCGCCGACCGATGTTCGCTTCAATCGACCCAACACATGGGCAGCACGCGTCTCAAACAGACAACGCATGATATTGCTGTCATTAAAGCTTTGCGTCAGGCCATCGATAAACGCAGTATTGTCCGGTAATTGAGCCTCCAGCCCTGCCCCCACCAATGAATTATTCAGCAGCAAATAGTGCAATTCACCTGTCATCAGAGTGCGGAAATCCATGACCTGATCACCCTGCATTTGCACCCATTTACTGTGAGTTCCCGGCATTAAATAGACTGATGAAGGCCGTTCGCTATACGCACCGATCAGTTGGGTTTCTTCACCACGCATCACGTTGCGGTTATCTGGCTTATCAACACATAAACCGGGGATAATCCATGCCCGAATTGGCTCAGCCTCCGCCACACAAGTTAATTGACGCGATACCTGCGTAAGACGGGTTGGGCAAGCAAGATAAGGCACTGAAATCCAACCCGCATTGCTGCCAATCATGCCCGCCATCAGCACTGGCAAGTCATACTGTTGCTGCTGCTCGCGCCACGGCGCGATAACCTGCTGAAATATCTGCTGCGCACTTTGCCCATTAAAGCGAGTGACCCCAGCTTCTGAGCGCAACATATCTACACATTCACCACGTAAATAAAGCCAAGCACGCAGATTGGTCGATCCCCAATCAATGGCGATATAGCTTTTATCCATAACTCTGCTCACTCATGTAATATCCTTTAGCCGTTTAGCGGAGCTGGCTATCATGGTTAACGCAGCCCGTTCTGCCGCATCAGCATCTTGATGGCGAATAGCGTCATAAAGATCCTGATGCTCTTGTAATGTGCGCGGCATGTTTTCTTCATCAGGCATGTAGGTTCGTTCAAACACCGCCCGTTGCAGAGAGCTGATTGCCACACTGAGTTGCTGTAATACCGGATTGTGTACCGAAGCCAATACCGCCTCGTGATAGCGGATATCCGCTTCGTTAAATTCGTCTCTATCTTGATGATTGGCGATCATTTCATTGAGTGCCGTTTCAATCACCGCCAGCTCTTTCGAGGTTGCCCTTTCGGCAGCCCAGCGGGCGATAGTTGGCTCGACCAGATTACGCACTTCGCTCATCGCACTGATTAACCGTGGGTCATAATCACTGGCCAGCGCCCATTGCAGTACATCGGTATCGAGATAATTCCACTGATTACGTGGCCGGACAAACGCCCCACGAAAGCGTTTCACTTCAATCAATCGCTTTGCCATCAGCGCCCGAAAAACCTCACGAATCATGTTACGAGAGGTTTGAAATTCCTCACAAATTTCCGCTTCGGCAGGCAACGGTGAGCCCGGTGGATATTTGCCTTCAACAATCTGCTGACCAATAACCAAAATAATGCGGTCTGTTTTACTGAGTTGTTCTTTTGTCATGTTCGCTCCGGTTATTTCAGGTTAACCAATAATGATTCCCTTACTTTACGCATCTCTTGATTAACCGTCCCCACAACGCCGCACAATTTTCAAACTTTGTCATTCAACACAAACAGATTGTAGAGCTATACTTTATTTTTGTACTACAATTTGGATCGCAAAATAAGCAATCCATCACAAAATGAATGAAAAAAACGGCATAACCCCTGTGCATTTAGAAATAAAAGTCTAATATGGATTTTTAATTCCAAATAAAATGACCTATGCTTAATCGATACCAGCCCATTGCCGATGCAATCGCCACCCTTTTCTCTCCCTATGCAGAAGTCGTCATTCATGACTTAACCAGCCAAAAATTGGTTTATATCGCCAACAACTATTCACAGCGGGAATTAGGGGAAGACTCCAATCTCAGTGAGTTGCGATTTGATCAGCACTCACAGGTGATCGGGCCTTACCAAAAGCGTAATTGGGATGGCCGTCAACTGCGTTCCATCAGCACGGTATTACGTGATGACAATAGGCAGCCAATTGGATTGTTATGTATCAATCTGGATATCACCGTATTTGAAAGTGCCAAAGCAGCACTGGAGCTATTCCTGTCAGGGCAACAACTACAGCCACAACCGGATGTGCTGTTTCAGGATGATTGGCAGGAACGCATCAACACTTATATCCATCATTGGTTACAGCAGCAGCAGCTCACGCTAGCAGCTTTGAATAATGCTAGCCGCCGGATGCTCATTGAGACCCTCTATCAACAGGGCGCATTCAACGGTAAGAATGCAGCAGGTTACGTGGCAAAAATCCTCGGCATTGGTCGGGCGACTGTTTATAACCATTTGAAAAATATAAAAACTAGCTAAAGGATTTTAAGGAACCGTCATGAATACATTATTCGATGCCATTAAAGAAGCTCATCAGGTATTACGCCCACAAGTGAGAGTGACGCCGCTGGAATATAGCCCATTGCTATCGCAGCACAGTGGCTGCGAAATCTATCTTAAGTGTGAGCATCTGCAACATACCGGTTCTTTTAAATTTCGTGGAGCCAGTAACAAGTTGCGTTTGTTGACCGATGAACAGCGCCAGAACGGCGTTATTACTGCCTCGACCGGTAACCACGGGCAAGCTATGGCGCTAGCGGGGAAACTGGCAGGAGTGAAAGCCACCATATATGCGCCAGAGCAAGCGGCAGCTATCAAGCTGGAAGTTATTCGCGCACTGGGCGGCCATATTGAACTGGTAGCAGGAGATGCTTTAAATGCCGAACTGGCTGCGAGTATCGCCGCAGAGCAGCAGGGCAAAGTCTATATCTCTCCTTATAACGACCCGCAAGTGATTGCCGGGCAAGGTACCTGTGGCATGGAGATGGTGGAACAGCAACCAGACCTTGATGCTGTGTTTATTGCCGTTGGCGGTGGTGGCCTGATTTCTGGTATTGCGACAGTTTTAAAGAAATTATCGGATAAAACACAGGTGATTGGTTGCTGGCCGGCGAATGCCACCAGCATGTATACCTGCCTGCAAAATGGCCAAATTCAGGAAGTGGCAGAGCAGGAAACCCTGTCTGACGGTACCGCCGGAGGTGTTGAACCCGGAGCCATCACCTTCGCACTTTGCCAACAGTTGATCGATCAGAAAGTCCTGGTGAGTGAGCAGGAAATCAAAGATGCCATGCGCTTGATTGCCCACACAGACCGTTGGATGATTGAAGGTGCTGCTGGTGTGGCATTAGCGGCAGCGTTGAAACTGGCACCACGTTGGCAAGGTAAGAAAGTGGCAGTGGTGCTGTGCGGTAAAAATATCGTACTGGAAAAATATCTGGGAGCCATCGCCGAATGCTAATTTTGAGTAAGCAACAAATTCTTGACAAGTTCGATGCAGATGCCATCACCTTGCTGCTCAAAGAGGGCTTTATTGCATATAGCCAGCAGCAAGTGCAAATGCCCCCAGTGCAACATTTGCTGTTTGGGCAAGCCAACGGTGATTGCTGTATTAAAAGTGGGTATTTGCAAGGTGACAGTCAGTTTGTGGTAAAGGTTTCCGGCGGTTTCTATGATAATCCCGCGCAAGGATTGGCCAGTAATCAAGGGCTGATGATGGCCTTTTCCGCCCTTACTGGCGAGCCACAAGCTATCTTGCTCGATGAGGGGTGGCTAACTGCGCTGCGTACTGCGCTGGCCGGGCGAATTGCCGCCGAGCTTTGCGCACCAAAACATATCAGTGCTATTGGTATCATCGGTACCGGTATGCAGGCACGGCTACATCTGATGTACCTAAAAAGTGTGGTGGCATGCCGTCAGCTATGGGTTTGGGGTCGCAGTGAAACGGCATTAGAGGAGTATCGGCAGTATGCTGAAGATGAAGGTTTCGCGGTTAATACTACACTGAATGCCGCAAAGTTAGCCCGTCAATGCCAGTTGATTATCACCACCACACCGAGCAGAGAACCTATCTTGCAAGCGGCGGATATTCAGCCAGGAACCCATATTACGGCGGTCGGTGCAGATAGTGCAGGTAAACATGAGCTATCCCCTGAACTGGTAGCTAAAGCCGATAAAATCTTGCTGGACTCATGGGCGCAATGCTCAGAATTTGGTGAGATTTCGCAGGCATTCCAGCAAGGGCTATTAGCAACTCACACCTTAACTGAGGTGGGTTCAGTTTTAGCGCAAGGTATCTCTTTTAGAGATAATGACCAACAGATCACTCTGGCGGATTTAACCGGATTAGGGATTCAGGATGTGCAAATAGTGAAAGGGATTCTAGGGTGATAAAAGAGAGGGTAGGCTTTTAGATTTTCTCTGTTGACCTTGAGCGCAATCAGGAATATTGCCGACAAAGTTTACAGGCCGAATGAGCCGCATGGACGCGGCGAAAGGTGCTGTCGAGCTGGGAGCGAGTCAGCACCGGTTCGATTAGCCGGTAAGCTGCCGGAGGGTATGGCGAAGCCACAATATTTCGCGCAAGCCGCAGGTGCAGGAGGGCCGGCCAGCCCTCTTGCTCGGTTGAGGCATAACGGTCGGCAATAGCAACAAATTGAATATCAACCGAAACCTGATCCGAGCAGCAAATTAATGAGCTACTGCATCAGTTAAATATCAAAGTACAAATTTCTCTATCGCTACCGCCACACCGTCTTCACTGTTGGTGCACGTGACAAACTGCGCTATCTCTTTCAATTCAGGGATAGCATTCCCCATTGCAACACCGACACCAGCATAGTTAACCATCGCAATATCATTACCCTGATCACCCAAAGCCATCACATTTTCCTGCGCAATGCCTAAGTGATCTGCCAGCATTTTCACCCCAGTCCCTTTATCCACTCGCTTACTCAGGATTTCCAGATAAAACGGTGCACTCTTCATGATAGTGAAACGCTCAAAAGCTTCGGCTGGCATCATCGCTAAGGCACGATCCAGTTTTTCTGGCTCGTCAATCATCATCACTTTAGGAAAGCGTAATGTTGGGTCCATCTCTTCGATTGCACGATATTTCAATGGAATACCGGTCAATAACACTTCATGTAGGGTGTATTTGCTGATGTCTTTGTTCGCGGTATATAAGGTATCAAAATCAAAAGCCTGGAAGCTAACATCCATTTTGCGCGATAAAGCCTCGAAATAGAGGTAATCCTCAAAACTGATAGTTTCCTGCAAAATACACTCACCCGTGGCGGCTTTTTGCACTAATGCACCGTTATTGCTGATGCAATAATCACCACTGTTTTGCATATTTAATTCACGTAAATAACGTTGGACCCCAATATAGGGCCGACCCGTGGCCAATACCACACAGACCCCTTTAGCCCGGGCAGCATCAATAGCCTGCTTTACCCGTGGAGTGATTTCGTGCTGCGGATCCAGTAACGTGCCGTCCATATCGATAGCGATCAGTTCAATAGCCATAGGTCCTCACATTTATTTAACTAATGCCTCATGCTAACGCGATTCAGCGCTCAAATGCTAGTGAATGGGGTATGAGAGCCAATGGAATAAAAGCGTACGCGCGAGAAATCAATCAGGTAACGACGCATATACAGTCCCGACTTGGACTGGCACTGCAACTGGCATCAGCACAATTTCCCGCCATATATCTTGTATTGGGGTGACAGATTTCTTTGCGTAAACCGGATGTACGAATGATGCGTTTTTTATCCTCAATTAGCATGATCACCCAGGCCCGTCGCTGCCTGCCGCAAGAAGTGGAACGATGACATCACTGAACGGTGTTGGAATATTATGCGCACGCCCGCACCGCTGCACCACGCCGTTACGAATATCCCATTCCAGCGGACGATTCGCCTGACGGTCGGCAAGGATCGAAGTACCTAAATCAGCCGGGGCGCGATGAAAGCCATCCACAATCTCCTGCGGCACGTCATCACTTAGTTTTGCGCCTTCAGCTCGCGCGATGGTGAGGCATTCCCGCAGATAAGCGAGTGCCAACTCGGTGATGTCGGGACGTGTGTACATGCCAGCACGGCGATTCGCCAGTACCATCAACCCCGCCACCGCGTTCTGGAGCAGCTTGCGCCAGGCGATAGAGGTGAAATCAGCCGCCAGCTCGACTAAGCAACGGGTGCCACTTAGCGCGGTGAGCACCAAATTCGCCGGCGGAGAATCCGGCAAGGTAAGACGTGGTTTAGCACGCAGCCATACAGAAGCATCCGGTTCACGCTGTGCGGGGAACCACACTACTGAAGGCAGAACGGTGGCGCCACATACGTAAGGCGCAAGTTGGCTCATCTGCTCAACACCATTTTGCAGTGCGCACACCACGGTATTCTCATTGCATAAAGTCGCCAGCCATGGCGCTGCCGCGTCAACCTGAGTCGATTTTACAGCAACAAAAACCAGATCGACCGGCCGGGTAATCGCTGCGGGATGGATCTGCACTGGTCCGGGTACAATAATCTGGCCGCCGTCATAGCGTAGCTCTAGCTGCGAATGCGCAGTTCGACCGCAAAGTACCGGTGTACGTCCCACCTCATGCAGTACTGCTGCGATGGTGGTGCCAATAGCGCCCGGACCAATAAGCGCAATGGTTGGATTCAAAGACATCTTTCATTCTCCTGATTATCCTATGCTGTCCTGCGGCAACCTGATTGGGATATTCCATGCCCCCCAACCGTTACCTAATGAGGATCGCACCGATAGCAATTACGGTGCACGCCACCACTTTTCTGATGGACAGCGATTTGCCAAGAAATACACAACCTATCACCACGGCAAACAGCACGCTAGCTTCACGCAAAACTGACATCGCCCCATTGGCACATCCGACATAGCGTAAACCTGGTTTGCTGCTCTTGAGTTGATTTTGAATGTCATAACCCGATGAATTCTCAATGGGGTGCAAATAGGCAAAAAAAAGCCCAGAGGCAGCTTACTGCCCTGGGCTTTTCTATCCGATCAATCGCTTATCGGATTAAATATCGATATTGGCTGCGCGTAACGCATTCTCTTCGATAAAGGCACGACGAGGCTCAACCGCATCACCCATCAGGGTGGTGAATAACTGATCCGCTGCAACGGCATCTTTCACCATCACTCGCAGCATACGGCGGCTGGTTGGGTCCATGGTGGTTTCCCACAACTGCTCTGGGTTCATTTCACCCAAGCCTTTATAGCGCTGAATTGCCAAGCCACGGCGAGACTCTTTCACTAACCAGTCCAGCGCATCTTCAAAGCTTGAAACCGGAACTCGGCGTTCGCCACGTTCAACAAATGCGCCTTCTTCAATTAAGCCACGCAGTTTTTCGCCCAGTAGGCAGATCTTGCGATACTCACCGCCGTGGACAAAATCAAAGTCCAGATCATAATCGGTATCTACACCGTGGGTACGGATACGCAATATTGGCTCGAACAATTGACGCTCACGGTTTTCGCGCACCACAGAACTGTAGCTGCTGCCGTGCTGCTCTTTTTCATTCAGTAACACCACCAGTGAATCAATCCACTGTGTCACCACTGCTTTATCGCTCAAATCCTCTTCTTTCAAGGTTGGCTGATAAATCAGGTTATTCAGCAAAGCACGCGGATAACGGCGCTCCATACGAGCAATGGTCTTCTGAACGCTATAATGCTCAGCAACCAGTTTCTCAAAATGCTCGCCCACTAGCGGTGGTGCCTCAGGATTGACGTGCAATGCAGCGCCATCCAGTGCCAGTGTCATCTGATACTGTTCCATCGCATCATCATCTTTGATGTATTGCTCTTGTTTGCCTTTTTTCACTTTATACAGTGGCGGCTGAGCGATAAACACATGGCCACGCTCAATAATTTCCGGCATCTGACGGTAGAAGAAGGTCAATAGCAACGTGCGGATGTGAGAACCATCCACGTCGGCATCGGTCATGATAATGATATTGTGGTAGCGCAGTTTGTCAGGGTTATATTCATCCCGGCCAATACCACAACCCAATGCAGTAATCAGCGTTGCGACTTCCTGCGAAGAAAGCATTTTGTCAAAGCGCGCTTTCTCAACGTTCAGGATTTTACCTTTCAACGGCAAAATGGCCTGGTTCTTACGGTTACGGCCTTGTTTCGCAGAGCCGCCCGCAGAGTCCCCTTCCACTAAGTAGAGTTCGGACAACGCCGGATCTCGTTCCTGACAATCTGCCAGTTTGCCTGGCAAACCTGCCAGGTCCAGCGCGCCTTTACGGCGTGTCATTTCACGCGCTTTACGTGCAGCTTCACGTGCACGGGCAGCATCGATAATTTTGCCAACCACGATTTTGGCGTCGGTTGGGTTTTCCAGCAAATACTCAACCAACTTCTCGTTCATCAGCGTTTCGACCGCCGTTTTCACTTCAGAAGAAACCAATTTATCTTTAGTCTGTGAGGAGAATTTAGGGTCCGGCACTTTAACAGAAACAACAGCAATCAGGCCTTCACGGGCATCATCACCAGTGGCGCTGATTTTCGCTTTCTTGCTGTAGCCTTCTTTGTCCATATAGCTGTTCAGCGTACGGGTCATCGCCGTGCGGAAGCCCACCAAGTGAGTACCACCATCGCGCTGCGGAATGTTATTGGTGAAGCAGTAGATATTTTCTTGGAAACCATCGTTCCACTGCAATGCCACTTCCACACCGATATCATCTTTCATGGTGGAGAAATAGAACACTTTCGGGTGGATCGGGTTTTTGTTTTTGCTCAGATACTCAACAAACGCCCGAATACCCCCTTCATAATGGAAGTGGTCTTCTCTGTCGTTACGTTTGTCTTTCAGTTTGATTGATACACCGGAGTTCAGGAACGACAGCTCGCGCAGGCGTTTAGCCAGAATTTCATACTGGAATTCGATGTTATTGGTGAAGGTCTGGAAACTTGGCCAGAAACGCACGGTCGTCCCGGTCAGATCGGTTTCACCCACCATTTTCAGCGGTGCCTGAGGCACGCCCATTTTGTAGGTTTGCTCGTGAACTTTGCCATCACGGCGAATGACCAGTTCCAGCTTTTCAGACAGGGCGTTAACAACGGACACGCCCACGCCGTGCAAACCGCCGGAAACTTTGTAAGAGTTATCGTCAAATTTACCGCCAGCATGCAACACGGTCATGATGACCTCTGCGGCTGATACCCCTTCCTCTTCGTGCATACCGGTTGGGATACCACGGCCATCATCCTGCACAGAAACAGAGTTATCCGAATGGATGGTGACTATAATTTCTTTACAGTGGCCAGCGAGGGCTTCGTCGATAGCGTTGTCCACAACCTCGAATACCATGTGGTGCAGACCGGTACCGTCATCAGTATCACCGATATACATGCCCGGACGCTTACGAACCGCATCCAGCCCTTTTAATACCTTGATACTTGAGGAGTCATAAGTATTCGACATCAACGTTTCTCGCTCATTTTTAATCCTGTGGTTGAACCTCTATTTTGCCATGTTCCACGCGGAACATCTTGCCCTTTTCGCCTACCATGTCGGCAACTTGCTCAGCACTCACTGCGCTGACAAAAACCTGTGCCTGGGTAGCCTTGAGACGCTCGGCCAATAATCGACGACGGCCGGTGTCCAATTCGGAAGCAAAATCGTCAAGCAGATACAGGCAACGCCGCCCGCTCTGTCGGGTGAGAAACTCACCCTGCGCTAACCGCAGTGCGCACATCAGCAACTTCAACTGACCACGCGATAGCAAATCTTCTACCGGCGTACCCTCGGCCCGAATGCGGAAATCCGCTTTATGTGGCCCGATGGCGGTATAAGTTAGCGCGCGGTCACGCTCAAACTGGCGTTCCAGCAACTCACCATAGTCACTCTCTTTATCCCAGCCGCGCTGGAAAGAGAAACTCAAGGCAAACTCTGGCAGGAACAGGGAGCATGTGGCTGAAATATCTGCCGCAATTGCATCACTGTATGCCGCCCGCCACTCACTAATGCGTTCAGCCAGTGGGATAATTTCCTGATCCCAAGGCCGGATTTGCGCATAGCGACTAACCTGGCGCAGCGCGGCGTTGCGCTGCTTAAGTAATCTTTTTAGATTGCTCCAGGCCGTAAAAAAACCGGGTTCATTATGAAAGCAACCCCAGTCTAAAAAAGCGCGCCGGAATTTTGGCCCGCCATTCAATAAGGTGAACCCCTCAGGGGTGATCAATTGCATGGGCAGCATTTGCGCCAATTCGGCCACTTTGTGGCCGTCAGTGCCATCGATCCGCACCTTGCTATCACCCTGCCGGCTTTTACTTAGCCCAATAGATGATTCACGTTCATTCACATCAACCCGGCCATGTAACACAAACTCGGCACAGTCGTGACGGATCACTCTGCCTGCTTGTAAACTACGAAAAGCCCTACCATGGCCAAGGGTATAAATCGCTTCTAACACACTGGTTTTACCGCTACCGTTGGGGCCAACTAAAAAATTAAACCCCGCTGCCAGCGCCAAGTCTGCCGATTCGATATTACGAAAATCTTTAATTAACAACCGTGTCAGAGCCATGCTGCAAATGTCTTCATTATTGAACATCAAACCATCAAGGGCGTTATCGCATTACCTCTGAAAGAGGGCGTAATTGTCGCAGACAGATTGGGTGCGGACAGCGCACAACCACCGGAGCGTACTTAATGTACGTGAGGATGGTGAGCACTGCCCAATCCCAAGCTGGCAAGTAAGATAGCCCGCTATAGTTCAAAGACGCATTGGCATGACAACATAGGCCGCAGCCTGACTAGCACCGTCTTCAATCTGCACACTGGAGACCGAATCGGTCAATAACAGGCGCACATCTTCGCATTTCAGTGCATTCAGCACATCAAGTACATAGCTGACGTTGAAACCGATCTCCATTTCCGTTCCCTCGTAGCTAACATCGAGGATTTCTTCCGCCTCTTCCTGTTCAGGGTTATTGGCGGTGATTTTGAGCTGATTGTGACTGACATAGAGCCGAACGCCGCGGAACTTCTCATTTGACAAAATTGCTGCACGGGCAAAAGCCTGTTTCAGCAAGTCACAACCCGCTTCTAGCGTTTTGTCAGGGTTCTTCGGCAATACCCGGCGATAATCAGGGAAACGGCCATCAACCAGCTTAGAGGTGAAAATAAAATCCCCCACATGCGCGCGGATGTTGTTGCTGCCGATTTGCAGGCGCAGTGGTGTATCACCCCCATCCAATAACCTGACCAGCTCCATCACACCTTTACGCGGCACGATCACCGAATGTGAAGGTAATGTCTGCCCGATTGGCATGGAACATACCGCCAAACGGTGGCCATCGGTCGCCACAGTGCGCAGCTCTTCACCTTCAGTCTCAAACAGCATACCGTTCAAGTAATAGCGCACATCCTGATGAGCCATCGAGAACTGAGTGGACTCAATCAGACGTTTCAGTGTGGCTTGCGGTAAGGTGAACTCCACCTCACTCTGCCAATCATCCAGATTAGGGAAGTCCGCCGCGGGCAGGGTAGACAGCGAGAAGCGGCTACGGCCAGAGCGCACCAGTAGACGATCACCATCCAGCGCCACCGTGATTTCTGCCCCTTCTGGCAAACCGCGCCAGATATCAAAAAACTTCCGGGCCGGTACGGTGGTTGCTCCCTGGGTATGGGGATTAGACAGCGCCACGCGCGCGACCATCTCCATTTCCAGATCGGTCCCCGTCAGCAACAAAGAGCCTTCGGTCACTTGCAACAACAAGTTACCTAAAATTGGCAACGTAGGACGTCCACCCAGCGGGCTACTGACCTGTTGCAGCGGTTTTAGCAGATGCTCACGTTCAATGATAAATTTCATAGCGCTAGGAGGATAATGTTCTGATTAAGTTAGAGAAATCTTCTTTGATGTCGTGGCTTTCTTCACGCAATTGCTCAATCTTGCGGCAAGCATGCAACACCGTGGTATGGTCGCGGCCACCAAACGCATCGCCGATTTCAGGCAGGCTGTGGTTGGTTAGCTCTTTTGCCAGCGCCATCGCCATTTGGCGCGGGCGGGCCACCGAACGAGAACGCCGTTTGGAGAGCAGGTCAGCGACCTTAATTTTATAATATTCTGCGACAGTCTTTTGAATATTATCGATGGTAACCAGCTTTTCCTGCAATGCCAGCAAGTCACGCAGAGCTTCGCGCACGAAATCAATGGTGATTGCCCGACCGGTAAAGTTGGCATTAGCTATCACACGGTTCAATGCCCCTTCCAGCTCACGCACATTGGAACGCAGACGCTTGGCAATAAAGAACGCAACCTCACCGGGCAAGCGAATATCATTTTCATCCGCTTTCTTCATCAGGATCGCGACTCGGGTTTCTAGTTCCGGCGGCTCAATGGCAACCGTTAAACCCCAGCCAAAACGCGATTTCAAACGATCTTCGACGCCATTGATCTCTTTTGGATAGCGATCTGAGGTCAAAATGATCTGCTGATTACCTTCCAACAAGGCATTAAAGGTGTGGAAAAACTCTTCCTGGGAACGCTCTTTATTGGCAAAGAACTGAATATCATCGATTAATAATGCATCAACGGAACGATAATAGCGTTTAAATTCTTCTATTGCGTTGTTCTGCAAGGCCTTAACCATGTCCTGCACAAAACGCTCCGAATGCATGTAAACCACTTTGGCATTGGCTTTACGCGCCATGATGCCATTCCCTACTGCATGTAACAGGTGAGTCTTACCCAAACCTGTACCGCCATAGAGGAATAACGGGTTATATGCGCCACCCGGATTATCAGCAACCTGACGTGCCGCAGCACGAGCCAGTTGGTTGGATTTACCTTCAACGAAGTTATCAAATGTGTGCTTCGGGTTCACATTCGAACGGTAAGAATGTTCAGGTTGAGCGGGCGAACTGTCCCAACTCGGGCGTACAGGGGCGCTGCGGGTAACCGGAGCGACAGGTGCACTAACACTGGCGGTTACTGGATGGCTGTGTGTTCTTACCGCCGGTTTACTCCCTACTTCAAAACGCAGTAAAGGAACCTCGGAACCACAAAAGTCATTAAGTAAGCCATTGATATTGTTTAAGTACTTATCACGGACCCAGTCCAGTACAAAACGATTAGGGGCGTAAAGCGCCAGAGTATTGTCACTCAGTTCCGCCTGTAGGGGGCGTATCCACATACTAAATTCTGTGGCAGGTAACTCATCCTGCAATCGGGCAAGACACTGCTGCCAAAGCGAAAGTGACAC